>CAWAJM010000002.1:0-506291 GCA_963782445.1 uncultured Gammaproteobacteria bacterium | reverse complement strand
GAACTGTCTAATAAAACCGACTGCGGCTACGTAGAATCAATCGCTTATGGAGAGCTTTATTAGACAGATTCGGACGTAAGCCCCTGATATCAATCGACTGAACTCGAGGTTCGAAGCCAGGTACTCTATCCAACTGAGCTACGGGCGCGGCTTAGAAATCAAGAAGTTAGAAAAGCAGAACTCCTACTACTGCCTAACAAACGCGGAGCTGCCTAATAAGTTCAGGGCCAAGCTGAAATAATAGGCCAAAACTGGGTGAGAGACGACTAGAAACGCCGAGCGCATAGCCAGCCTCAGCGAACTTGTGGGCGCGTCTCGAAAGGATTCGAGAGCCGACAGCGTTCTCTGGCACGCTCTGGCCCCTTGACTGGCGCGTACCGGGGAGTTGGGGCTCGATAGCGACCGCCTGCGCAGGGCGTCGGAGCCTCGCGCGAATGGCCAAGGTCGCCCCGACCGCTTACGAGACGCGAAGATGCCTGTGCAAAACGTTTTGCCCCACTAGACTCAACGAAGGTGAGATCCACGTGCAAGCCGACCAAGAGGTCAAGTCTTTATTGAGCGGGCTGGCCAGCACCGTGGAGCGGTTCCAGGCCAATCCCTATGATTTTTTGTTCGAATCTGATCTTCAGGCGATGTTGTTTTCGAGACTTTCCGAACACGACTCACCTTCGCTATGGGGCAAGTCCGTTTGCCTGGACTTAGCCTTGCCCCCAACCTCGCGTTTGCCGCCTGTCTCCTCCGTCGCTAGTTCGGGACGTTTCGCTTGAATGGGCCGGCCAAATGCGCATGAGGGCGCGACGGTCGCTACCAACCGACCTCGCGCGCGCGACGATTAACGACTGACGATAAGGGGCTCGCTGTCTGATTCCAGGTATGGATGGCCATCGTAATAATCGATATGCATGTGGGCGGCCTCAGTGGCTCGGTTCGCGCTTGCGCTGTTTGCCAGATACCTAATATTCGCTGCCAGGAGGCCGCGAGCCGCCTGCGATCCTTCGATATGCATCGAGTCTGCTCGTCGTGTCACCCGGACTCTTCGATTACTCTGCCGAATGAGCAATTCCGTAAGAAATCCGTCATACGGCGAGGCGTCGCCGTCTCGGGGAACGCTTAACTCGAAGGCGCGGTCGGCAGCATCCAAAGCTAGCAAGTCGGAAAGCCGATGAAGATCCTCCGGGGCGCCTTCCAGCTCGATTCCGCCACTACGATCGTATCTGGCCACCAGTCCAAGTCTCTCCTTTTCTCGCCGCAAGTTCATGGAACGTCCCCCGGCCGAATAGTAGCAGGATCAATGGCGAGGTGATCATTCCGTACCGTCACTCCGTTAATCTGCGTTTGAATATTTAGGTGCGGTCCGTCGTTTCTAACATGTTGATCAGCTGGGTTAATGTCGAAGCGGGCGATTCGCATCTCCGTTTCGCCCAGTGCATTATGAGCGGCGTTTCTGAACTGAAAGTTGGTTCCCTTTCCCGTTAACTCCATTTCTCCACGACCCTCCACATGCCGCGCGCCGAGTTCAACAGCCTGGTCCATACTGATCGCCGATGAGTCATCGGCCCTCCCTGGAGCGTGACAGGACTCTTGTTCGGTGTGGCGCGACAAACAGGATGAGAAGCCAACGACAATCAGGATGAGAAAGCCGAAACCTCTGAGCGTCTAGCGAAGCGCAGAGGCGGCGGGGCCGCCCTTGGGCGGCCCCGCCGGGTGATCGCGGCCGTTCCGGCTAAGGTGTTTCTTCCGACCAAAGAAGGAATACCCGTGCCGGGGCGACACGTAACCGATCACCAAGTGAGGCTTTACATGAAATCTCGACGAACCGATAGCCCATCCACCGCCGCAGCCAAGGCGGGCTTCAGCACAGCCACGGCTTATCGCCTCGAGGAGGATAAGCGGCTGCCTTCGCAGAAGGCGGCCCCCCGTACCCGCCGCCGGCCGGACCCGCTGGCCGGGATCTTCGACGAGGAGGTGGTGCCGATGCTGGAGAGTGCGCCGGGTTTGCGCGCGGTGACCATCTTCGAAGAGTTGATGCGACGGCATCCGGAACTTACGCCGAGGATCCGCCGGACGCTGGAGCGACGGGTGCGGACCTGGCGAGCGGTACACGGCCCCGAGCAGGAGGTGATCTTCCGCCAAGTGCACAAGCCCGGCTGGCTGGGGCTATCGGACTTCACCGACATGAACGATCTGGCCGTCACCATCGGCGGAGTGGAGCTCGATCACCGGCTCTATCACTTCCGGTTGGTCTACTCGGGCTTCGAGCACGCCCACGTGATCCTCGGGGGTGAGAGCTTCGTGGCGCTCGCCGAAGGCCTGCAGAACGCGCTCTGGACGCTGGGCGGCGCGCCGGCGGAACACCGCACCGACAGCCTGTCGGCGGCGTTCAGGAACCTCGACCGCGCGGCGCGGGACGATGTCACTCGCCGCTATGAAGCCCTGTGCGCGCACTACGGCATGACGCCGAGCCGCAACAACCCCGGCGTCGCGCACGAGAACGGCAGCATCGAGAGCGCTCATGGTCATCTCAAGAGCGCTATCGGCGACGCGCTGCTGCTGCGTGGCTCGCGCGACTTCGAGAGCCTGCGTGCCTATCGAGGGTTCATCGATGAGCTCATCAGCCGCCGTAACGCACGTAACCGAGGGCCGATCGATAGCGAGCGCGAGAGGCTGCTGGCTCTGCCGCGGCAACGGACCCAGGACTTCGAAGAGGCGCTGGTGCGAGTGACGTCCTCCGGAGGCTTCGCGCTGCGCAAGGTGTTTTACTCGGTGCCCTCGCGACTCATCGGTCATCAGCTGCGGGTGCGCCTGTACGATGATCGGCTGGAGTTGTTCATCGGCGCCACGGCGTTGATGATGCTGCCGCGGGGCAAAGCCCCGTCGGATGGCAAACGGGGACACGTCGTGGACTATCGCCACGTGATCCACGCTCTGCGGCGCAAGCCCATGGCGCTGCTGAACCTGGTCTACCGCGATCAGCTGTTCCCCAGGGAGGCCTATCGGCGCACCTTCGAAGCCTTGCTGGCTGAGCTCGGCGAGCGCGTCGCCTGCCGGCGGACCG
Organism: uncultured Gammaproteobacteria bacterium; assembly: GCA_963782445.1. Lineage (GTDB taxonomy): Bacteria > Pseudomonadota > Gammaproteobacteria > Steroidobacterales > Rariloculaceae > ZC4RG20. The sequence goes on along the minus strand of CAWAJM010000002.1, from coordinate 503,236 downwards.
TCGAGCTGCTCAGGTTGGCGCATGAGCGGGGCTGCGAAGCGGAGCTCGCCGCCGAGCTCGAGACGTTGCTCGACGCCGGTGAGTTGCCCGATATGGCCGTCCTGCGGCAACGCTTCGGTCCCGATCCGGCGGCGCTGCCGCACATCCACGTGCCACTCGGCTCGCTTGCTGACTACGAGGTGCTCCTCGAACATCACGATGCCAGCGCGGTGGTGGGAGGTGGAGCATGAGCCGTAAGAGCCCTCAAGTCGACGCCGCCAAGCTCGCGATCATGCTCACGGAGCTGCGCCTGCCGACCATTAAAGCCGTGTGGCCGAAGTTCACCGGGCAGGCCGATCAGGAAGGGTGGCCGGCGGCCCATACGCTGGCCACGCTCGCCGAACAGGAACTGGCCGACCGGGCCCGGCGTCGCATCGAACGTCACCTCACGCAGGCCCAGTTGCCGCCGGGCAAGACGCTGACGAACTTCGACTTCGAGGCGTGTCAAACGACACCCAGTGTTGCGCACTAAGGCGACACCCAGTGTTGCGCACCCTGTAGGAGAGGTTTTCTAGGTTAGTCAGCAGGTTGCGGGGGCAGCCCCGGCGTTCGGCGACACCGGGGCTTGTGGACACAGCGTCAATGGGTGGCGGCGAGGGCCGATTCCAGATCGCGCAGGCGGTACGAGCGACCTTTGATGTTCAAGACATGGCTGTGGTGTAAGAGCCGATCGAGGATCGCCGTCGCCAGGACCTCGTCGCCGGCGAGGATTTCCGGCCAAGCCTCAACGCCCTTGTTCGTCGTGATCAAGATCGCGCCCTTCTGATAGCGATGCGAGACGAGCCGGAAGAACAGCGATGCATCCTGACGAGTCATCGGTTCGAAGCCGACTTCATCGAGGATCAGAAGTCCGGTATTGATGTACTTCTTCCGTCGAAGCAGCGAAGGCGGCAGGTCGGCGTCGCGGCGCATGACCGGCAGCAGCTCGTCGAGGCGGTAGAAGACCACGCCGAAGCCGTGCTCGATGGCTTTGACGCCGAGCGCGACACCGAGATGGCTCTTGCCGACACCGGGCGAGCCGGCAACATACTGCCCATACTCTCCAATTCGAGATAACGGTCCATTACCGCTTTCACCCTCGCCACGGCGAGCATCTCGGAGTTCTCAAGACACAGACCTATCGTGGCGAGCGGGCGTACGTCGTCGAGCAGCGCGACGGCTCCTTGACCCTGCTGCCGGCATGGATGACGGAACCAGAGGCTGCGGAGCTTCAGATCGTATCGCAGCCGCGAATCTCGCGGGAGGCACTAATCTCGCTTCGCCGGATAGTAGACGCTGCCGTATCGTCACGAGCGGGTGAGACACGTGACGGAGGCGAGCGTGAACGAAGCGAGGTTGTGGCAGAGAAGCCTGCTGCCCCAAGACCCCAATCCACCGCTTCCGCGGGAGGTCGAAAGCAAAGTGCTCGAGTTGCTGGCGCAACTGCTGCTCAGCGCGGTGCCCGCAGTCGCAAGCGAGGAAGGAAAGCGTGATGAGCAAAATCGGCAGTAGTCATCTACAGCGCCAAGCCGTAGTTTACCTGCGTCAATCGACGGCTGATCAGGTGCATCACAATCTGGAAAGTCAGCGCCGTCAATACGCGCTGGCCGATCGTGCCCGCGCGCTCGGCTGGCAAGAAGTCGCCGTTATCGACGATGATCTCGGGCGCTCCGGTGGCGGCGTTCATCGGCCAGGCTTCGAACGGATGCTCGCAATGCTTTGCGAGGGCAATATCGGAGCCGTGTTCTGCATCGAGGCGTCACGGTTGGCGCGCAACGGACGCGACTGGCACACGTTGCTCGAGTTCTGTCGCCTCGTGGACGCGCTGATTATCGACGAGGATGGCATCTATGATGCCCGACAAACGAACGATCGACTTATTCTCGGCATGAAGGGCACGTTGTCGGAGATGGAGCTGTCGACCCTGCGGCAGCGATCATACGAAGCGCTGATGCAGAAGGCGCGGCGGGGGGAGTTGCACACGAGTGTGGCAATCGGTTACGTGCGAACGTCCGACGACCGCCTCGAGATCGATCCGGATCGGCGTATTCGCAAAGCGCTTGAGCGGGTTTTTGCGAAGTTCCGCGAGCTGGGCAGCATCCGTCAGGTGCTCATCTGGTTCCGTCAGGAACGTGTCGAGCTGCCCGCGGTGGTCTACGGCGCAGCAGGCCGGGCTGTGATCTGGAAGTTGCCGGTCTACAATGTCGTGCACCATATCTTGACCAATCCGATCTATGCCGGCGCCTATGTGTTCGGTCGAACGAAAACGGTCACGCGCATCGAGCAGGGGCGAAAGCGTAGTCTCGCCGGTTTGCGCGTGCCGCAAGAGCAATGGCAAGTCCTGATTCAGGATCATCATGGAGCTTACATCGACTGGGATGAGTACCAAGCCAACCAACGGCAGATCACGCACAACGCTGCCATGAAGGGGCGACTGGTGCGCGGGCCGGCGCGTGGCGGCGGTGCGCTGCTGGCGGGTCTTTTGCGCTGTGGTCACTGCGGCAGGAAGTTCCACGTGACGTACAGCGGTGTTAAAGGCCAATGCCTGCGGTATGCGTGCCACGGAGGCATGATCAATCATGGGACCGGGCGATGCATCTCGTTCGGTGGATTGAAGGCCGAACGGCTGGTCGAGCAGGAGCTACTACGCCGTATCGAACCACTGGGCGTTCGGGCGGCCCTGGAGGCCATCGATCGTCAGCTGCAGAGCAACGACGAGCAGATCACGCACAAGGAGTTGGCTCTCGAGCAGGCGCGCTATGAGGTGGCTCGCGCTCGACGTCAGTACGACGCCGTCGACCCGGACAATCGGCTGGTCGCTGCAGAGCTCGAGAGCCGATGGAATGAGACCCTCAAACGTCACCACGAAATTGAGCAGGAGCTGCAGGCACTACAGGCCAGCCGCCCCGAGCCGTTGAGCCAGCACACGCGTGATGCGCTTCTGCAGCTTGGCGAAGACTTACCCGCTCTTTGGCATGATCCGGCGAGCTCTCAACAGCTAAAGAAGCGTATCGTGCGGACGCTGCTGCACGAAATCGTCGTTCGCAAGGAAGGTGAGAAGATTGCCCTGCGGCTGCATTGGCAGGGTGGAGATCATACGGAGCTCGACTTTTTGAAGAACAAGACCGGTCAACATCGCTATGCGACGCCAGACAACGTTGTGCAGCTGGTCCGAGAACTTGCTCGCGTGCAACCGGATCAGGGGATCGTCTCGATCCTCAACCGGCTAGGTATACGGACTGGACGCGGGCATGCTTGGACCGAAGGGCGGCTACGAACTTTTCGCACGTCTCACGATATCGCCGTCTATGTGGAAGGAGAGCGACTCGCGCGCGGCGAATTGACGTTGGAGGAAACAGCGAGCAGGCTCAACGTCAGCCGGGAGACGGTGCGCCGCTTAATCGCGAGCAAGGTGCTTGCTGCACGCCAGGCCTGCAAAGGCGCGCCCTGGATCATCGAGCAGAGCGCAGTTGAACGACTGTTGGGCGGAGCGAATGCTGTGAGCAGTCCGCGCACAAAAGACCGTGATCAACTACCCCTTAAACTTCAATGACGTAGGAAGGTGTGCATCATGTCGCGTGATCGGGCGGCCCTTGGATCAGCAGCGTGCGGTTCTCGCGGATCCATTGGCAGGTCGCGAGCGTCTCGATCCTCGAGCGTTCGATCGAGGGCTGGAACGCGAAGTCGAAGTTGCCGAGCGTCTGTCCGGTCGGCAGACCCGAGAGCCGCAACGAAGTCTGCAGCCGCCGTTCCTCACGCCGATCGAGCTCGGCGTCGAGAAGACGGTCAACGACCTGGTGGGCGGCGATGTCGTGCTTGACGGCATCGCTGATCAAGGACTCGAGCTGCTCGGCAGCGTGCACGAGCCCGAGGCGCTCGAGCCGTTGGCGAGTGGTATCCAGATCGACGGTCGGGGCGGGAGCGGCTTTGCGGTTCATCGGGCCACCTCCGCGAGCGCAGCGTAGAGGTTGAGCGGGCGGCGCTCCGGCGGCATCGCGTAGATCTCGGCGAGTTTGCGGCCCATGCGCCCGAGCGGCATCGGCGCTTGGACCTGGTCGGTGGAGGGTCCCTCGTAATGGCTCGGATCGATCAGGATGCGTTCCGGAGTGTGACGCGGATGCACGGCGATGACCCGCTGATCGACGAGCACCTGCACGCGGCCGGCGGCGCCGCGGATCTCGACGCGTCTTCCGATCCATTGGAACGGCACCGAGTAACGGCGCTGCTCGAAGCCGACGGTGGAATCGTCCGCGACGGGACGGGTCACGGCGATGTCGAAGGGCTCGGGCAGCACGGGCAAGGTGCTCAGCTTCGGCCGCTCGAGCTTCAGGCTCTCAGCGACCGTGAGCCCGGTCGCCGGCGACAAACGACGCGTAAAAAGCCGAGCCGCATGCGCATCGGTCGCCTGCTGCAACTCCGCCAAACACTCCCAGTGCTGGGCATACGGGGAGAAGCTGCCGCGAAAGTCGCGCACGATCCGCTCAACCTTGCCCTTCGCCTCGGGGGCACGCGGTAAGCACGGATCGATGTGAAAGCCGACGCCGCGCGCGTAGGCGCGGTAGTGCTGGTTGATGACGCCCCAGGGACCGGCGCCGCGGGCGACGCCGGTCTTGAGGTTGTCGATCCGGACAACGGCCGGCAGACCCTCGAAGCGCCGGAACGCTTCGTTGTGGACATGGTGCCAGGCGAGCTGGTCCTCGCGCTCGGACCAGATAAACGCCGAGTACCGCGAATACGACAGCTTGAGGGCGAACAGCGACAGCCGTTGCACACGACCACCGATCAGCACTCGCGGAAACTCAGCCCAGTCCGCCTGCGCCTGGGCGCCGGGCGGGGTCTCCACGCGGCGGCGTGCCCGGATCGCCGGCTTCGGGTAGTGAGCCCTGAAGTAGCGCTGCAGCGAGCGCCGTGTGCCAGTGTAGCCGTGCTCGTTACCGAGCCAGTCGTGCAGGGCGGCTAGGTTCACGCGGCCGTCACCGTCCAGTTGCTCGAGCCAGTACGAAATCGCTGGCTCGAAAGCCTCGGCCAGGTGCTTCTGACGGCTGCGCCCGTCGACGGCCTCGTCCGCCAAACGGCGGCGGTGATAACGGACGGCGTTCTCATGGACGCCGAGGAGTCGGGCAATGGCGCGGTTGCTGTGTCCGCGCTCGGCAAGCGTTCTTATCGTCATGCGAGCCTCCGCATCGAGCTTGTTCGCCATCCCGCAACCTCCCCCCAGGGAGAGGCAAGCGTGTCAGGCAGAAGGTGGAATGTCAGCGACCCCAGTGCGCAACACTGGATGTCGCCTTAGCTCGATGGTCGGGTGTCTCGCTACAAGGCGGTCCCGATGATCTCAAAAGCGCAGGTGATGGCGCTCGCCGCCGGTGACCGCTGGCTCGAGGAGGGTGCGAATCTGATCCTGTTCGGCCCGCCAGGCGGCGGCAAGAGCCACCTCGCCGCGGCCATCGGGCTTGCCCTCGTCGAAAACGGCTATCGCGTGCTCTACACCCGCACCACCGACCTTGTCCAACGGCTCCAGGTTGCGCGGCGGGAGCTCACCTTGGAAGCGGCCATCTCCAAGCTCGACAAGTACCATCTGCTGATCCTCGATGATCTGTCGTACGTCACCAAGGACCAAGCGGAAACCAGCGTCCTGTTCGAGTTGATCGCCGCGCGTTACGAGCAGCGCTCGATCATGATCACGGCGAATCAGCCGTTCGGCGAGTGGGGCAAAATCTTCCCGGACCCAGCGATGACGCTGGCCGCTGTCGATCGGCTCGTGCATCACGCCACCATCCTCGAACTGAACGTCGACAGCTATCGACGACGAACCGCTATCGAGAAGAGGCGTGGCCCGGGCAGGCCTGCGACTCGCGCGACAATCAAAACCACCGAAGAGGTGTCGCTGAGCGACAAATAGCGCGTCGGCATGCTTGCGGTCTCGCAAACCGCCCGTCATCATCCGTCTGCCGCGACACCGGACTTCTCATCCAGATCGTCGCGCGCTTCTCATCCAGATCGTCGCTCTACAGTTCGGCATCCTGGAGAGCGCGCTGCAAATTTCGGACATCCTGCGTACCGTAGCGAGACCCAGGCGAACCATAGGTACGATATTGGTAATCGGGTTTGAATTCCTTAATCAGCCGAACCAGCGCGTTCACCTGTGCTTCGGCCATCGATTCCTGAAGGGACGGTTCCTCTAGCCTGCCTTCGTCCTCCTCTTGAAGGCCGAGCGGGTCCATGGCCCGAACCGAATTTCCAGCAGCGTATAGATAGGGATTCAGCCCTCCCACAAGCCCTGTCGGATCTCCTTCAGCGTATCGGCCCGTAACCGAGTCATAGTCCCGCATGTAGTTGTAGGCTAGGCCGGTCTCGGCGTCGTAGTACTGGCCCGGCAGTATTAGGATGAGCCACCCCCGTACTGAGCGCCCTGATTCCGGCTGCGAAAGCTCAATCCATGAGTGTCAGCTTGACTCGATGAGCGCGGTAGTACTCTTGAATCTTCTCGATGATTTTGTTCCGTTGCTCGCTGTCAATCAGACTCGGTGCACTATCCGGCTTCGTCGCCCAAGTGGTGATCGATGATCGCGCTAGAATCCGCCCCCTCACAAAGAACCCCGGAGCAAAGTCGACCCAAATCGAAACGCTGAAGTCGCCCTTCCTATATCGCAAAGTTTCCCGATCGATCCACTCTATCGAGCTTCCGTCTTCGAACATGTGAACTTTCTTGGAACTCATATCAGGTCACGGCACAACAACGATCGGTATATTTCGCCAATTCAAAATCGGAGCCTCGATCGCCCGCCAAAGATTTCCGGCCTGAGCCCCCACCTTAATTGCCGTTCCCCGCACATTACCTGCGTAGGTCGCCGATGCGGCTTTCCACATCCAATATGGAACTCTCTCTCCGAATCGATTCATTACCCAGCCGATGGGCGTCGATTCAAGGGATCGTCCGAGGTTAGCCGCTCGTTGCAGGTTGCCGGCGCCAGACCAAAACACGGAATTCGCACCGCCGTACAAACCCGCCGTCCAGAATGTTCCAGCGCCCCACGCGTATCCGGTGTAGCTTCCTCCTTTGTACCATGCTGAACACGAATCGACCCCTCCGTCTATTCCGCGCCACTCGCGATAATCACTGGTCGAATAGAATCCGAGCGTAAGAGCTCGCGACACACCGTCACCGAATCCTGTCACTGCATCAACAACACCTTGTGGCAAGGGATCGCCGATCGCCCATAAGCCGTAAGGATCGGCGTAGGCCAGAGGGTTTCCGTTCGCGTACAGGTAGGGATTTAACCCACCGTTGAGCCCAATCGGATCGCTCTGGACGTACCGCCCTACAGCTGGATCGTAATCACGGTAGTAGTTGTATGCGAGCCCGGTCTCTTCGTCCAGATACTGGCCCGGCAGTATTACGATGCGCCCATGTCCTAAGAGCTCCTTGGGGAGAAGAATCGGCAACTCTCTGAGACGTGGCATCGAATTCCCGTTCGCGTACAGGTGGAGATTCAAACGACCCCCTAGTCCGATGGGATCCGGCTGCACGTAGCGACCGAGCGCGGGGCCATAGCCCCTGAAGTAGTTGTAGACCAACGCCTTCTAGAGCTTCCGCTTTGCATCTCCGACGACCCAGGCCGCATACGCGAAGAAGTCATCGGCCCCATGCAAATCCGAATCCCGATTGCCGCGCATTAACTCGTGCTTCCATGGCCGACGATAGTAAATATCCAGGACTCTCTCCCCTTGCCGAGCAAGCACAAATCGCCGACGAAAGAACCCGTTAGTCCATGTCACCTTAATGTTTGGATCGGACAAGTCGAACAACTCCGAACCAAACTGAAACCGACAATCCGATCGAAAACTAGGCCCTGCGTGGCTACCTTTCTGCCACTGCATGTTCGAGTAGACTGCTGCGAACTGCCGTTCTTGCCTTCCCTTCGCCCTTACATAGCACGCCAATCCGCCAATCACGCGCTCCTCACCTTCTGGGGAGGATTTGGCTGGTACTGGTTGCGGGGCGGCCCCTGGCCGACTCAACACATATACTTTGTCGGAATCATAGTAATCGGCAACAAAGAGCGGCCACTCGGCGGGCACCGCATTTGCTGAGTCGGGTTGATTATCGCTGGCAGGCGCAATCATTGGATGCCTCGACCTGTCTGTTTACTTGATAAGCTGTCGCCAAGGCGGCCGCGGAGTTGAACAAGCCATTTGTCTTTGCCGCCTTCTGCGCAATCAGGGCCGCGTTCTCTCCGTACCTCGCAACGACTTGAGCTTCGCTCATCGGGTTACCAAGCAGGTAGCCCATCGCGCGGGCAACTCGTCCACCAAACAGCTGGCCGCCCCTATATTCGAGCTTTATTGCATTGCGCACTGAGCTGCGAGCCAGAGCGCTCTCTAGAGTCCCCGCGAACCGAGGTAAGGACTTCACTCGGGCAAAATATCCCAGGCGGCCTATCGGAAGTAGGTTGGCTCCCAGGAAGTCCGCGGCGCGGTAGAGTGGTGAGCACGTATCAACGGTTCCGTAGTCGCGCCATGCTCGGTAACGCGCGGTCAAACCGAAACTCGCGCCGTCGCCCAGTCCGACGAGTGGATCCGCGATCCAGTCTGGCAGCGGATCGCCGATCGCCCACAGACCGTAAGGATCGCCGTACGCGAGCGGATTGCCTTCGGCATAGGCGTACGGATTTATCCCGCCTGCTAGCCCGAGTGGATCGGTCTCCACGTATCTCCCGGTAACCGCGTCGTAGTCCCTGAAGTAGTTGTAAGCGAGCCCCGTCTCCTCGTCCAGGTACTGGCCCGGGAATCTGAGCCTGACATCGGTCACATTTCCATCGCCGTCCGGATCAGTATTAGCATCCCCCACGCCAAACGCATCGCTGTCCCAGCGCCATACGACAGTTCCGGTGCTATCGGTTGCCAGTCGCGGCGTGTTCAGCTGATCCGCGTGGATATAGACGAAGCTGCTGCCTGTAATTGTCGATCCAGAGAACTCTCTCTCCGATTGCGCAACCGGCAAGCTGTCCAGCCAGACGTAGTCTCGCTCCTGTATCTTCGCGCCCGTGCTGTCATAGACGGTTTCGCCTACGAGCTCGTCATTTGGTCCGTAGTGAAACATGAACGTCCGCTGTGCGCCGGTGGTCTCGACCTTCTTTACGCGTTGCCCCTGGCCGTTGTAGACGTACGTTGCCTGAAGCACTCCGCCTACATAGGCCCCCAGCATGCGATTGTTGTCACCATAGGTGAAGGAAACATTCTCCGCCGGATCAGCCGTAAGGTTCCCGGCCGGATCAATCGTGACATTGTCGCCATCGTGCGTGGCAAGCCGGTTCGAGTTCGGTGCATAGGTGAGCGTCTGCGGCGACGCCCCCGATCGCGTCAGACGGTTGCCGACTTCATCGTACGTGTAATTATCCGTTCCGTAGGCACCGCTTTCATGGTCGATGCGGTCGAGCGCATCCTGGGTGAAGCTCTGATTCAGGGACGCGTTTACGTTATCGGTAATGGCATCGATATTGCCCGCCGCATCGAGCGTGAACGATAGGCTTTGGACGGCGCCCGTCGTCTGACCCATCATCCGGTACTGCTGGTCAAACGTGCGACTCATCACCAGGCCATTACCGAAGGTGAGCCCCGCCAGCGGACCAAAGGGTTCGTACGTCACACTTTGAACCACTGGGGCCGTTGTGCCGCTATACGTCGAATCGACTGCAGAGCTCTGTCCGAGTGCGTTGCGCGTGTACGTCACCGTGCGGCCCGACGGATAGGTCATCGACTGCAGCAGGTCTGCGTTATCGTAGCTATATCCCGTCACATAGGCGTGTCCGTCGATGTTCTGCGTCTCTTGTGTCAGATTGCCGAAAGCATCGTAACCGTAGGTCGTCGTGCCGGCGGTGTGCATCTGTCATCGTCGTCAGGTAACCCTTCTGGCTCGTGCCCTCGTCATAGGCGAATGTGACGTTAAGACTCGCGTCGGGATACGAGATCGACGTGACGCGGTTCAGGGCGTCGTACGTAAACGTCGCGGTGATACCGTTTGCGTCGGTCCGGGTCAGTATGTTGCCCGCCTGGTCGTAGGTGTAGGTCGTCACCCCGCGATCCGGGCTCGTCTCAGAGAGAAGGTTACCGAGGTCGTCGTAGACGTAGTCCGTGGTGGCGCCGTTAGGAGCCGCGACGGACGTGACGTTATCTCGGACGTCGTGGCCCTCGTTCGTCGTATGGTTCAGCGCGTCGAGCACCTGCGTTAGCCGGTCGAGCGAGTCGTATGTGTAGTCGATGTCGTGCGAGTTGGGATCGGTCTCGTGGGTCAGGTTGCCAAGAGGATCGAACGTCAGGCTCGTGAGCGAACCAGGTTCGGTGATCGACGAGAGGTGATTAGAGGCGTCGTACGCGTAGCTCGCCGTCTTCTTGAGATTCAGAGAAGCGTCTTTGATGTCTTCACTGGTCCGGTTTCCGGCGAGGTCGTAGCCGTAGGTGATCGTGTTGCCGTCATTGTCCGCAACCTATGTCAACAGGCGCGCGTCGTTGTACGTGTAGTTCAGGTACGCTCCGTTCGGCTTCGTGATTCGCTTCAGCAGCCCATTGGCGTAATAGTCATAAGTGGTCGTCCGAGTCGTTCCACCCCCTGACTCCTGCTTACTGATCAGCCGCTCTCGGGGATCGTATGCGAACGTGATTGTGCTCGTGTTCGGCAGCGTAATGTGCGTGACTTGACCGTTCGCGTTGTACGTATCGAACGTCCAGACGTGGCCTGCGGCGTTCGTGATGCTCGCGATCTGGCCGCACTGGCTGTTGATTTGCGCTGAAATTTGCACCATTTTTTTGGGTACATTTGCATAGAACCGTGACCCGCCGCTGCGGGAAGCCGGCCTTTCCATTACAACCTAAAGGACATTCCGCGGGCCGGAGACGACTGCAAAACGAGGATCAATGTTCGGCGCGAATCAACAAACAGGTCACTTCAAGTGCTAAGGAATGTATTCATCTACCGCGTCCGTCAGGATAACTTATACGAGCACCTCCGAATAGCGGATGAGAACTACGAGGAGTGGAAGCGGAAATTCTTAGCGTTTGGCGAAGCCACTCGGGGCACCCGTCTTCGCGACGAACATTGGAACAACAGCTGGAATTTCACCCGGATGGACGCAGATCTCGAAAGGCACCCGGGCGGCCTTGGCGACTTTGCGACAATGACGGGCCTAATCTCTGCCACAAACGAGAGAGGCGCCAAGGTTTTGGGGCCTCTCTTGGGCGACGCGGCTGAGGTACTTAGAGGCCAATGCGATGGTCACGGAATCCAAATATATAACGTCGTTCGGCGCATCCAGCGGACTGAGATTTGGGATACCAGTGACCGCGACGCATTCCGAGTCGGTCCCGTGCACCTCAATGTCTTCTGCGGTGTCGGGCTCAAGGAAGCGATCGAAAACCGCGGTCTCAGAGGCCTGAGGTTCTCGGCTGTCAATCCCGATGATCCAGACGGACTGGTGTAGATAGACGCAATCCTATCGGGAGAAGTCTACCCAAGCGGCCGAGTGATTCTAACCGGAGAATGGCAAAATGAGCGCTGCAGTGTGGACGCGCGACGTGCCTGTCGCCAGAGGTACATTTCTCGGCAGGCAGCTCCGCGCTGACATCGACTTCGAAGACATCGGCACGACGGAACCGAGCGCATCTGCAAAAGCGTTGCTCGACGAAATACTGTCGGATTTCCCGGCAATAGTCCGTAGGGCCGAACTGGCCCTGGCCGAATATGAGCGAGGCGCGCGCCGCGACCATACTGCCCACATCATCAATCCACGAATTTGGATTTGCGAAGGAGCCAGTGATCCAAGGGCATGGACTCTGATCGTCGAGCGCGACGATTGGCCAGACTTTGGCTGGCATATAGAATTCAGTGGTTCGAATATCGTAGACCTCTGGGCGGCGGACTGAGGGGCGGGTCTTGGCCCACTCCGTCCGTGAGCAACTAGGCGCGATTCTCGACAACGCTGTCGCACCGCTGTCCAGCACAGTCGTGCGGTGGCCTTCGATGCCGCGCCGGTTCTTTTGGAGCAGGCCTCGGGCGGCACGCCGGCGTGCCGGCTCACGCCCACATGGGAGGAATAAGCTATGCATTTGACTCTTCGGTTCACCGCCCTGTGCGCACTCGCTTACGCACTGCCGCTCTCGGCCCAGCAAAGCGTCCCCTTCAGGAACGGCACGCCTGTCGCCCCGACCGGGCTCAAGATACCGCCGTTGCCCGCTCACCCCGTCACCTATCACACCGCCGAGGGCCAGGACATCCGGGTCGTCGTCGTGGCGAGAGGCTTTGCGAATCCCTGGAGCTTGGCTTTCTTGCCCGGCGGCTCGATGCTCGTCACCGAGCGGCCGGGCCGTCTGCGTATCATCCGGGACGGCAAGCTCGAACCTGCGCCCGTGGCCGGCGTGCCGGCGGTTCATGTCGGCTTTCTTTCAGGGCTGTTCGAGGTGGCTCTGCACCCCCAGTTTGCCGAGAACCACTACGTCTACCTCAGCTACGACAAGCCGCAGGGCGCGGACGGCGCTCAGCTCGCCGTCGCCCGCGGCACGTGGAACGGCAAAGCGCTGACCGACGTGCACGACATTTTTGTTGCCGACGACGGCACCAGCGGCAATGCCAGGCTGTGCTTCGGGGCCGACGGGATGCTTTACGTCAGCACCCCCGCCGGCGACCGGATTGCGGAGAAAGCACAGGACCCGAACAGCCTGGCCGGCAAGATTCTGCGTCTGCGGGACGACGGCACGGTACCCAACGACAACCCCTTCGTCGGCAAGCCCGGCTACAGACCGGAAATCTACACGCTTGGGCACCGCAGCCCCTTGGGATTGGCGGTCAATCCGTCGACCGGCCGAATCTGGGAATTGGAAATGGGCCCGAACGGCGGCGACGAGCTCAACGTCCTGAGGCCGGGTGCGAACTACGGCTGGCCGATCGTGAGCCTCGGACGCAGCTATCCCGGTCCATGGCAAGCGAAGTACTTCCAGAAAGAGGGCTTCGTCGATCCCGTGGTGTACTGGACGCCGTCGATCTCGACGTTGGGTCTCGCGTTCTATACGGGCGACCGGCTGCCGAAATGGAAGGGCGACGTGTTCGTGGGCGGGATGCGTTACGGCGAAATCCCGGGCACGGGCCAGCTGCAGCGGATCCTATTCAACGAGAACATGCAGGAGCTGCGCCGCGAACCGTTGCTCGTCGATCTGCATCAGCGCATTCGCGACGTGCGCCAGGGTCCCGACGGATTGCTCTACTTGTTGACCGACGATCCCAAAGACGGCGGTGTGCTGCGGATAGAGGCGGCGCCGTGAGCGTCGCTAGCCGTCGCCGATCGAACGAATGACGCGAGCCGGATTGCCGCCGACCAGCACATCAGGGGGAACGTCCTTCGTAACGACGGCACCCGCAGCGACGACCGAGTTTTCGCCGACGGTGACGCCGCCGATGATCGTGGCGCCGGCCGCGATCCACACGTTTCTCTCGATCGCGATGGGCTTACCGATGGTCGTGCTGCGGCGCTGCGAAGGTTCGAGGGGATGGCCCGCCGTAATGATGTTCACGTTGGGCCCCACCATCACGTCGTCCGCGATGTCGAGGCCGCCAAGGTCGTAGAAAGTGCAGTTCTGGTTCACGAAGACGTTGCGCCCGACGCGGATCTCGTCGCCGCCTGCGGTGTAGAACGGCGGGATCAGCAGGAAGCTGTCGTCCACCTTCCTGCCGATGAGCTCGCTGAACAGGACGCGAACTTGTTCCGCATCGTTGAACGTCAAACGATTGAGTTTGGCGGTGATGGCCATCGCTCGTTTGACGTTTGCCAGCATGGCCGCCGATTCCGGCGTCCTGTTGTGAATGATCTTGGGTTCGACCTCATTCGGCATCCGCGTTCTTCCCCTGGACTGCGGTCGAGTCTACGCGTCGACGCAGAGCGCATCGTCGCGGCCCGCCTCGGCCTCGACCGCCGCGGCGAACCGCTCGATCTCCGCCCGACTCGTGAGCCGGACGAAACGGATGTGTGCCCACTTCGGCTCCAGCATATAGCTCAGTATCCGGCGGCGTTTCGGCCGCCCCTGCACGACGACCCACCAGACCAGAGAGTCTTCTTTCCGCCAGACTTTCCACTGCGGCCAGAACCGCTCGTAGTTGGTGCCCCAGAGCAGCTCCCGAGTCCGCCAGCGCCGCCACGAGCGCCGAAGCACTCGCCCGAGCAGCAACGGCAGCGGCAGGTCGAGCCAGACGACCGTCTCCAATCTCGGCCAGAAGACGCGTTGCGCGAATCTCGCATAGGAGCCCGCGACGATCCACGCATCGCCCCGCGTGGCGTGGCCGATCCGGCGCTCGAACTCTTCGGGGTTCACGTCGTTGAGCCCGACCCAGTCCGGTTCCCAGTTCAGCGCATCGAGCTCGACCAAAGGGAGGCCGAGGGCGTGCGCGAGACGCGCGGCCAGAGTGCTCTTGCCGCAGCCGCTGTGACCGACGATATGGATGCGGCGGCCGAGCATCGGATGCAAGGCGCCGCGGCTCGGGTCCGCCGCTTCCGGCGCCTGTTCTGCCGATGCACTCATGTCTTCTGCTGGCCGTTTTCGCCGCCTGGCATCGGTTCGCTCAGACGCCGCGCGCCGTCGGGCGCCAAGTGAACGACGTTCCGGCGCCGAGGCGCGAGCGGCGGCCCACGCCTCGATGAGAACCTTGCGGTGGCAGTCGTCGGGATGACGCTCGTAGCAGAGCAGACAGACATTCCGGCCCGCCCGCAGGCGGGCGCCGATCTCGCGGTCGAGCGCGTCGAGAATCGCCGGGTTTCGGGCCAGGTGCTCCGCGTAGGCTTTCAGGCACGCCTCGTGACTTTGCGCCCGGCGCCGAATCGCCTGCGGGTTGCCTGCAAAGCGGGCATGGACGTAGTCCACGCCGGTCTCGCGCAACGCCAGGGCCAACGCGGTCTTGGCATACTCTCGCCGGCGGCTCCATGGCGTCTCGCGGACGTCGACGAGCAGGTCCACGGAATGGGCCGTCAGTATCCCGAGGAATTCGGCGAGGCTTCGTTCCTGATAACCGATAGAGAAGATGCGGCCTTCCATCGGCTCCGACTGTACGCGCGCGGCGCGCGATCGCAAGCCGGCCGCTGCGCCCCGGCCGGCCGGCGCGTGCCCCGCGTTACGCGCGCCCGCGCCTGGCCGTCACGCGGGCGTAGAGTTTCGCCGCGCAGGCCGCGGCCATCGCGAGGCTGTCGGCGAGCCCCTTGAGACAGATCAACGCGGCCACCTTGAGCTTGTCGGCCAGCGGCAACTCGAGGAAGGGGTCGGTCTTGTCGAGGTAACTGCCTATCGTCCGGCTTCTGCGCAACCAGCCGTCGGCGCACGGAAACGTCCGCGCGGCCAAGACCGCGGCGGCGAGCAGAAAGATCAGGCCGGGCGCGATCGGCAGCACGAGCCCGAGGACGCCGAGCACGAGGCACACGAGAATGACGACCAACGCGGCGAGCTTCCCGAGACCGCGCTGGGCGGATCTGCCTTCCTTCATCGAATGCCTCGCTCAGTAGGACCGATAAGAACGATAGGACCGGTATTCGCGGTCCTCGGGATACGCGCGCTCGCGGCGGCGGCCCGCAATCGGCGCGAACAGGAAGTAGAAGATCCACGCGAACCACGACAGGAAAACGATCGCCAGAATCCAGAGCAGCTTCTCCGGGCCGGAAGTTCGGTCCGAAGCCGCGATGATCAGGATCGGCAGCAGCCAGACGACGAAGCCGCCGAGCGGGATGGCGATCGCCAGCGCGGCGCCAAGCAGCGGCACGAGCACGACGAAGCCGAGCCAGACGGCGGCGATGACGATCAGCACGCAGAGGATTCTCATGGGTCGCTCCCGACAGTGGTCAGGGTTTATGGTTTTGCGCCTTTGCCAATGCCAATAGCGTGCCAAGCCGGAATACTTTTATTTATCAGTCTGTTGGAGAAACGGCCCAGCGTGGCCGAAGGCGAAGTCATGGCGCCGCGCGCCAACAAATAGCGGATCTCGCCGCGAATGCACCGGCCGCGCGGCGCTCAGGCCGGCGTTGGCCGCACCCGCTCGCCCGGCGTCCACTCGGCGAGCTCCGCGAGCCGCTGCGGCGCCTCGACGAGGCGCTCGACGCCGGCCGCGAGCAGCTCCTCGCGCGAGCCGAAGCCCCAGAGCACGCCGACTGGATAGACGCCGTTCGCGGCGGCGCCGAGGGCATCGTGCTCGCGGTCGCCGACCATGAGCGTCTCCGCCGCATCGAGCCCGGCGTCGGCGAGCGCGTGCGCGATGAGCGCGCCCTTGTAGGACAGGCGCCCGTCGAGCTCGCTGCCGTAGACGCCCTCGAAATGCTCGGCCATGCCGAAGCGCTCGAGAATCCGTTCGGCGAAGACGCGCGGCTTCGAGGTCGCGACGAAGAGGCGCGCACCGCCGCCTGCGAGCACGGCCAGGCTTTGCGGGATGCCGTCGAACGGCACGTTCTCGAAAAGCCCCACGCTGCCGAAGCGCTCGCGGTACACGTCGACGGCGGCCTCGACATCCGCCGCGGCGGCGTCCGCGGGCAGCAGCTCGCGCAGCGCATCGCGAAGCGGCGGCCCGATGTAGCGCTCGAGATCGGTGTCGGGCGGCACAGGCCGGCCGAGCACGCGGAGGGTATGCCGAAAGCAGGCGACGATGCCCTCGCGGGGATCGGTCAAGGTGCCGTCGAGATCCAGCAGCACGTTCATGCGAGTGTGAGGGACTCCAACGCAGCCCGCACGGCGGCCTCGCGTCCCGCGGCCGGCGGATCGGCCGCAAGCTGCCGGAACGCCTCGCGGACGGCTTCCTTGACGGCGCCGTCCGGCAGCGCGGCATAGAGGTCCGGCGTGAGCTCCGCCGTCGCCTCTTCGACGCAGGCACCGCGATCGAACGCGGCGACGGCGCGCGCGAATCGATTCAGGACACAGGCTTCGGCCTCCGTCCCGGCGTCCGTCACTTGCCGAACATAACCTTTTGCGTGCCGTCGGCCAGGATGACCTTGACGAGCTCGCCGCCGGGTTTGCCGTCCTTCATGGGATGGATCACGCAGGTGACCGGGTCGCCGGGCTTCAGCGTGTGGCGCGTCCAGCCGCGCCGGCCGAGGAAGTTCGGGCTCATGCCCTCGAGCCCCCAGCGCGTGACCGTGCCGTCGTCGCCTTTGACGTTGATCCAGGTCCACGTATGCGGGTTCGTCCACTGGAACTCGACGACCTCGCCCTTGATCGTCTTCGTCTGCTCCATCTGGAATGGGGCGAAAGAATGATGCGCGCTGGCCGTGCCGGCGAATGCCAGCGCGGCCGCTACCGAGAGAATCGCGCCGCCGAGAGAGAGGCGCATGGGTCGTACCGTCATCTTCATTGCTTGTCAGCCTCGTCGTCGAACTTCAGATCGACACCGGCCTTCCCCGTGGCGGTGGTGTAGTTGCGGTTGTTCTGTTGGCACACGTATTCGTCGAGCGTCCAATCCTTATGACGTCCGTAGACCCGTTTCGTCGTCCAAGGTTTCTGCAGCGCTTTCGGATCGTAGATCGTCGTCTGAATCTCGAGCTGCTCGGGGTTGAGCTCGTGCATGCGCTCGACGATGCGCATCTTGTCGCTGTGCTGCATGCCGTAGACGCCGCCCAGCGGCGTGACGGGCACGAAACCTACGCTCTCGACGACGAGCGTGTCGCCTTCCCAATGGCCGATCGAATGGCCGTTGTAGGCCGGGTCCGGATCCTTGGGCAGCGGACGGCCGTCCGTGAAGATCTGCCTCCACTGGCTGTAGGCCTCGATGAGGATCGTGACCTTGCCCGGCGTAAACAGAAACTCGTAGGGGTACGGCTGCGTCATGATCCCGGGCATGCCGGGCGGGACGCAGTTCGCAGACGGCGTGTCCTGGATCTTGCCGCTCTTGCGGGCCGCCTGGTAGGCCTTGTATTTGGCCTCGTACTCGGGCGTGAGCATGGGCTTGGGATTGTCGCGGCCGCCACCGAAAGCCGGCTCCCAGAGCCCGCTCCAATCCGGCAGCCGCGCGATCGAGGCCCACGTGCCGCCCTGCGGCGAATGCTGCGCCGATGCCTGCGTGGGCGCCGGCTTGCCGGCCGCCGCCTGCTGCGCCGAGGCGGCACCGCAAACTACGAGGGCCGAGGCCGCGGTCAAGGCCAGCGGCATGAGTCGGTTACGGATCATCGCTCCTCCTTCGTCGTTTCGATCTTACCGCTTGGGACCTGGGCGGCAAAGCGAAGGTTTCCAAAGCCCGCGCGTGCCGCAACCCGCAATCTTTAGTCCAATCAGAGACATCCGATTCCCGCTCGGGCCCGTCCGCAGCGCCTTTTGCTTCCCCTTCTAGGCAGCGCATATCATTTCCAGCCTCACGGACATGCGCGGCCGCGCCGGCGCGCCGACGCAGAGGAACGGCATGGAATCCTGGCTCGACCACGCGCTTGCGAATTTCGAGACGAGCAACGCGGCCCTCGTGCTGCAGACGCGCTCGCTGCTCGCGCGCATCGTCTCGCAAGCGGCGCTGCATGGACGCTTCATCAACTCGCTGTCGCTGCTCGAGCATCTCGGCAGCCACAAGATCATGGCGACGCAGCACTCGCCTGCCATCGATCAGGCGACGCTCCGGCACGTGGCCGAGGAAGCGCATCACGCCTATTTCATGAAGCGTCAGGCCGAGAAGGCCGCGGCACGCCCGCTCGAGTACGCCGACGCGGACCTGCTCGCGCCGGCCGCGGCGCGCATGTACTTCCAGCGGCTCGAGGCCCGTATGGCCGCCGCGCTCGCCAGGCAGCGCAGCCGCGCGGCCACGTATCTGTACATGTCGCTCATCGTCGAATTCCGCGCGCTGTGGTTCTACAAGCTCTACGAGCAGACGCTGAAGCGCGCAGGGGCCGGCATGTCGCTGAAGCGCGTGCTCGGCGAGGAGCGCAATCACCTGGACGATATGGCGCGCCGCCTGGAGATGGCCGGTGAGCTCAACGACGCCCGCGCGAACGCCTTCCTCGGCTTCGAGCACACGCTCTACGAGCGGCTGCTCGGCGCGTTCGCGCGCGCGGCGGCGGCATGACGGCGAGGCGCATCGCCTTGGCGCTCGCCGCGCTCGGGCTGCTCGCGCTGCTGCTGCTGCCGCCCGTGTTCGGGCGGCTCGCGCAGCAAGCCGTCGAAGCGCGTGTGGCCTCGCTCGATGCGAACGATGCGCTCGACGCCAAGCTCGACGCTTACGAGCGCGGTTGGTTCAGGAGCCGCGCCCGCGTCACGATCGGACCCGACGGCGCGCGCGCCGGGCGCGATTCGGCGACACCGCTCGCGCCGAAGCCGGTGCACGTCGTCGTGGATCTCGAGCACGGCCCCGTCTCGCTCGAGCACGGGTTCTTCTTCGGCTTCGTGCAGATCGAGGCGCGGCCCGCAGCGGAAGCGGGTGCGCCGCCCGCGTATCCGTTTCACTTCGAGGCGCGCACGGGGCTCGGCGGTGCGCTGCGCTTCGCGGCGGACCTGCCGGCGCTCGACCGGCGCACGCCCACGACCCGGCTCTCGTTCTCGGGCAGCCGGGTCGTCGGCTCGCTCGACCGGGGAAACCTCGCGGCACACGGGCATGCGGCGACGCTCGAGATCGAGCAGGCCGAAGGCCGGGTCGCGCTCCGGAACGTCGAGCTCACGGCGAACGGCACCATGACGCACGACGGCACCACGATCGACAAGGCGGAGCTCGAGGCCGAGAAGGCCGCGTTCGCGGCCGCGGACGGCGCGCGCATCCTCGACGCGACCGGACTCGTCGTGAACGGCGCGGGCAATGTCGACGCAAAGCGCCGGCTCGACGGCACACTCGAAGTCACCGCGGACGGCATGCGCACAGGCAAGGACGCGCGCATCGCTGATGCCCTGTTGCACGGCCGGATACGCGGTCTCGATCTCGACGCGCTACACGCCTATTCCGAAGCGGCGCAGCGCGTGGCGGCGGGCGCCGTGGCGCCCGATGCGGCCGTCGACGCGCTGGAACCCTCGCTCCATGCCTTGCTGGCGGCGGGTCCGAGCATCACCATCGAGCGGCTGAGCTTCGACCTCGACGGCGAGCCGCTCGAAGCGCACGCGCAAGCGTCCATCGACCCGGCGGCGCTGCCGCGGCAGGGCGCGATCGATCTGCTGGCCGCGGACTTCTGGAGCCGGGTCCTCGCGGCCCGCGCCGACGTGACGGCGGCCAAGGCGCTCGTGCGGCGCGCGACCGCCACGGTGCTCGAGCGCCGCTTGCGCGCCAGCGGCTCGCCGCGCGAAGCGCAGATTGCGCCGATCGCCAAGGCCCAGGCGGACGTGCTCGTCTCCGTGCTCGCGCTGCGCGGCTATCTCGAGAACGTCGGGAACCGCTACAAAGCGACGCTGCGCCTCGAGAACGGCCGGCTTACGGTGAACGGCAAGCGCGTCACGCTGCCGGGCGGCTGAAGGCCGAGCTACTTGGACTTGGCCGGGGCCGCGGCCTCGCGCCCGGCGCGGTCCGGCGAGTCCGCCTCGACGGGCGGCGCGGCCGCATCTTCATGCGGCTTCGAAGCGTCGTGGACGGCGGCCTGGTATTCGGCGGGGGTCACCGGGTTGAAACGGCCGAGCGAGCATGTGAAACCGCGCGTGAATCCGAAGGTCCATTTCTCGATGACGGTGACGCCGTCGATGGCGCAGAGCTCGGTGCTCGTCGGGCTGTACATGAACCGTTTCTCGCGCTCGAGCCCGGGGCACTCGCGCTCGAGGTGGTTCAGATAGACCGTGCCGCTGCGCATGTGAAAGAGGATCGTGCGGTCGTCGAGGACTTCGGTGCGCTGCAGGTCGAGCAGCGAAATGCAGCGCGTTGGGGCCGGCTCGGGCGGCGAGGTCTTGTCGCTGCCGGCGTGCTCGTCCTTGGCCGGCGGCTGGCCGAACGCGGGGTGCACGGCAGCCGCGACCAATACGACCCCGAGCGGGGAACGGCGGGTGCAACGAGACATCGTCGACTCCACTCCTTGTGCGGTACGCACTCTCGGGCCGTCCGACGGCGGCCGCAGGGTAAGTAGAAAAATATGACAAAGGGCGCGCCGTTTGATTCCCTGCGCGCCGGAGCGGCCCCGCGCTGGTGGCGCCGCGCTATGATCGCAAGGTGAGTACGCACTCCGATACGGAGCGGCCCGCCGGCGCCGTGCTCGAGGCCTACGACGTCGACCCCGCCTCGCTGCAGCCTGCGGCCTCCGGCCTCATCAATCGCACGTGGCATGCGCGCAGCCAGGCGGGTGCGCGCATCGTGCTGCAGCGGGTAAATGCCGTGTTCCCGCCCGAGATCAACGCGGACATCGACGCCGTGACGCGCCACCTCGCAGCGCTCGGGCGCCCGACGACGCGCGTCGTCCCGACGACGCGCGGGGCGCTGTGGTTTCGCCACGCGGACGCGACGTGGCGCGCGCTGACCGAGGTCGACGGCGTCACGCGCGAAGCGCTCGAGTCGCCCGCCCAGGCGGAGCAGGCGGGTGCGGCGCTAGCCGCGTTCCATCGCGCCGTCGCGGATCTCGAGCATCGCTTCGCGAACCCGCGGCTCGGCGTGCACGACACGGCCGCGCACGTCGCGCGGCTGCGGTCCGCGCTCGGGCAATACGGCTCGCATCCGCAGCACGCGGCCGTCGCGGCGCTCGCGGCGGACGTCTTTGCGGCGGCGGCGGACCTGCCGCCTTTGCCGCAGGCGCCCGATCGCATCGTGCACGGCGACCCCAAGGTCTCTAATATCGTGTTCGAGCGCGGCACGGACCGCGCCGTCTGCCTCATCGATCTCGATACGCTGGGCCGCATGCCCGTCGCGCTCGAGCTCGGCGACGCCATGCGCTCCTGGTGTCATCCGGCGGCCGAGGATGCCTCGGATGCCGGCTTCTCGGTGCCGCTGTTCGAGGCCGCCGTGCGCGGCTATGCGCGCGCCGCCGAGGGGCTGCTGGCCGAGCCCGAATGGTCGGCGATTCCGGAGGCGACGCTGACGATCACCGTGGAGCTCGCGGCGCGCTTTTGCGCCGACGCGCTGGCCGAACGCTACTTCGGCTGGGACCGCCGGCGCTACGCGTCGGCGAGCGCGCACAACCAGGCGCGCACGCGCTGCCAGCTCGCGCTCGCGCGCGCGATCCGCGGCGAGCTGCCCGTCATGCGGGCCGTCGTCGAGGGCGCGTTCGCCCCGGAACGGCTCGCCGGTCGTGACACTTCTGTGACATAGCCGCGCCGCGGCTCTGGTAGAAAAGGGGTCAGAGCCCTTTTTCGAGTGCGCTCCTCAGGCCCGCTCATCAGCCTCGAAAATGGGCTCTGACCCCTTTTTTCTTGCTTTCGGGACCTCAGCTTGCTGGATCACCTGGGAATGGTCGGCGTCTCCTGGCGCCAGGGCGGCACGGAATCGCTCGCCGAGTTCACGCTGCGCGAGGATGAAGCCGCCGCGCGGCTGGCCGCCTTCGCGCGCGAGCTCCATCTAGGGGAGCTCGCCTACATCGGCACCTGCAACCGCGTCGAGCTCATCTTCGCGCGCACGGACCGCACACCCGGACGGGACCTCAGGCGGCAGGTCTTCGCGCTGCTCACGGGCCGGCCGCCGGGCCCCGGCGAGGCCGAGCGCCGGCTCAAAGCCTGGCAGGGCGAAGGCGCGGCCGAGCATCTGTTCCTGATCGCGGCTGGGCTCGATTCGGCCTGCGTCGGCGAGACCGAAATCGTCGGTCAGGTCCGCACGGCGTTCGAGCGCGCGCGCGAGCTCGGCCTCGCGGGGCCCGCGCTCGAGCTCGTCTTCGAGGAAGCCCTCAAGATCGCGGCGCGCATCCGCGGGGAGACGGGCCTCAACGAAGGCCGCGTCTCGCTGGCCGAGATCGCCGTGGAGCTGATCCGCGAGCGCGTCGCGGCGACGCCCGGTCCCGTCGCGCTCGTCGGCGTCTCGCCGATGACGGAGCGCGCGGCCCTCGCGCTGGCCCCGTCCGGCATCCCGCTCGTCGTCGTGAACCGCACGGCGGCCCGAGCCGAGGCGCTCGCGGCTCGCTTCTCGGTCGAGCACGCGTCCCTCGAGGCCTTCCTGGCCGAGCCGTCGCCCGTCGAGGCCGTGCTCTGCGCGACGGGCGCGCCCGAAGCCGTGTTGACGGCCCCCGCGCTCGCGCGCCTCGCGGCCGCCCCGAAATCGGGCCGACCGCCGCTCGTCGTCGACATGGCGATACCGGCCGACGCGGACCCCGAGGCCTGCGCCCGGCTCGGCGTGCCGCGCCTCGGCATGGACGAGATCGTGCGCCGCGCCGAGACGAACCGTGCCGCGCGCCTCATGCACGCGGCCGACGCGCGCGAGCACGTGGACCGCGCGCTGCAGGGCCTGCGCGACCGCTTCGCGGAGCGCTTCTACGGCCCCTTGTTCGGCACGCTGCAGCAGCGCTATCGCCGCACGGCCGAGGAAGGCGTCAAGCGCCTGCTCAAGAAAGAGCTCAAGGGCCTCGGCGCCGAGGAGCGCGCCGCCATCGAAACCTGGACGGCGGCGCTCGCGCGGCGTTTCGCGCACATTCCCTGCGTGGGGCTCCGCGGGCTCATGTACTCCGGACCAGAGGGCTCGGTCGAGGCGTTCCTGAGCGGGCTCGACCCCGAGTTCGCCGACGAGCTGCGTGCGGCGCTCGAGCGCGGCAGCATCGGCGGCCGCCGCGCGGGCAACGGCGGCGCCGCAGGCGCCGGCGCGGCGGGCCCGAGCGGGCGCGGCCGGCGCGAAGCCGAGCGGGAGACCTGAGCGTGGCCGAGCTCAAACTCGGCACGCGCGGCTCGGACCTCGCGCTGACGCAGGCGGGCACGGTCGCCGCGCAGCTCGAAGCCGCGGGAGACCCGACGCGCATCGAGATCATTCGCACGGCCGGCGACCGCTCGCAGGCGCCCTCGTTCGGCACGATCGGCGCGCAGGGCGTCTTCGTGCGCGAGATCGAGAGCGCGCTGCTGGCCGGCGACATCGACCTCGCCGTGCATTCGTTCAAAGACCTGCCCACGGCCTCGCCGCCCGGGCTCACGATCGGCGCCGTGCCGGCACGCGTCGATCCCGCGGACGTGCTCGTCGTGCGCGAGGAATGCCTCGACGCCGAGCATGGCTTCCTGCCGCTCGGCCCCGGCGCGCGCGTCGGCACTTCGTCGGTCCGCCGCGGCGTCTGGCTCAGGCACTTTCGCACCGATCTCGCCGTCGAGCCGCTGCGCGGCAATGTGCCGACGCGCCTGCGCAAGCTACGCGACGGCGGCTACGACGCCATCGTGCTGGCCGCGGCCGGGATCGCGCGCCTGCGCGAGGGCGGCGACGCGCTCGACGGCACGCTCGACGGCCTCGCGACGATCCGGCTGGATCCGCGCCGCTTCGTATCCGCTCCCGCACAAGGCGCGCTGGCCGTGCAGTGCCGCAGCGACGATGCGCGCGTGCGCGCTGCGCTCGAGCGCCTCGACGACCCGGCGAGCCGCGTCGCGGTCAGCATCGAGCGTGCGGCGCTCGAGCGCGCCGAGGGCGGCTGCAACACCGCCTTCGGCGCGTATTGCACTGCGGGCGATGACGCCTTCGAGCTCATCGCGATGCTCGAGCGCGGCAGCCGCATCCTGTCGGCCGGCGTGCGCGGCGACACGCCCGCACGCGTCGTGGAGAACCTCTGGGACCTGCTCGGAGCGTCCGAGTGACGGGGCGGCAGGGAGCCGCGCGGTGACGGCGCCCGCGCCCGCCGCGTTTCCGGCGCGCGTGCTGCTTACGCGCGCGGAGGACGACTGCGCGGCCTGGGCCGCGGAGCTCGAGCGCCGGGGCCACGTCGCCGTCTCGCTGCCCTGCATCGCGGCCGAGCGCCTCGATACGCCCGCGCTCAGGAAAGCGCTCGTGGCCGCGGCCGCGCGTGCGGACTGGATCGTCTTTACGTCGCGCCGCGGCGTCGAGGCCTTCGCGGAGCTTGGCAAGGACGCGGTACCCGGCGACGCGCAGTCGGCTGCCGAGGGTCGGCCCTTCGCGGCGGCGCAAATCGCCGTCGTCGGGGCCGCGACGGCCGAGGCCGCGCGCCGCGCGCTCGGCCGCGTGGACCTCGTCGGCCCGGGCACCGCGGACGCGCTGGCCGGAAGTCTGGCGCAGCGCATCGCGCACGAACGCAGCGCGGCGCCGCCGGACGCACCGCGCCCGCAAGTGGTCGCCGCGCTCGCGGCCAACGCCCGCGAGACGTTCGAACGGACGCTGAGCGCGGCCGGCATCGGCTGCGCGCGTTTCGACGTCTATCGCACGGTGCCCGCCGCGCCCGCGCGGCCGAAGCGGCCCTACGCCGCGCTCGGCGTCGACGCCGTGCTGCTCGCGAGCCCCTCGGCCGTACAGGGCCTGGGCAACCAGGTGGCCCTCGATGCGGCCGCGCGCCTCGTCTCGATCGGCCCCTCGACCACGGCCGCCGTGCGCGCGCTCGGTCTCGAGGTCGCGGCCGAGGCCACCGTGCCGAGCCTCGAGGGCCTGCTGGCCGCGCTCGAGACCGCGGCGAGCGCATGAGCGCGGTCCACGACCCGTGAGGGGGCCGCCCGCGGCGCCGCAGCGCGCCGAATCCCAAATACTGACGGAGACGAAAATGCCCGAAGCCGCAATCACCCTGCCCGACCGCCGGCGGCCCCGCCGTCTGCGGCGCACGCCGGCGCTGCGCAATCTCGTCGCCGAGACGAGCGTCACGGCGTCGCAACTCGTCATGCCCCACTTCGTACTGCCGGCGGCCAAGGCCGACGAGCCGGTACCGTCGATGCCGGGCATCTCGCTGCACGGCGTCGAAAACCTGCTCGCGCAGGTCGAAGCCGATCTCGAGCTCGGCATCCGCGCCGTGCTGCTGTTCGGGCATCCCGAGCACGGCACGAAAACGCCCCATGGCGCCGCGGCGGCCGACCCGAACGGAGCCGTGCAGCGCGCCGTCGAGCGGCTCAAGAGCGCTTTCGGCGACGAGCTCGTCGTCATGACCGACGTATGCCTGTGCGCGTATACGAGCCACGGTCACTGCGGCGTACTCGATGGGGGCTACGTCGACAACGACCGCTCGCTCGCGCCGCTCGTCGAGGCGGCGCTGAGCCATGCCCGCGCGGGCGCGGACGTCGTCGCGCCCTCGGACATGATGGACGGCCGCGTCGCGGCCCTCCGCGATACCCTCGATCGGAACGGCTTCGAGCGCGTGATCCTCATGTCCTACGCCGTGAAGTACGCCTCGGCCTACTACGGCCCGTTCCGCGACGCGGCCGATTCGACGCCCGAGGCCGGCGACCGCAAGAGCTACCAGATGGACTGCCGCAACGTGCGCGAGGCGCTGCGCGAGGCCGACCTCGACACCGAGGAAGGCGCCGACATGCTCATGGTCAAGCCCGCGCTGCCGTACCTGGACGTGATTCGGGCCGTGCGCGAAATATCGGATCTGCCGCTCGCCGCCTACAATGTGTCCGGCGAATACTCCGCCATGAAGGCCGCAGCCGCGAACGGCTGGCTCGACGAGCCCGCCGTGGTGCGCGAGAACCTGCTCGCGATCCGCCGCGCCGGGGCCGACCAGATCATCACCTATCACGCGCGCGACGCACTGCGCGGAGGCTGGCTGTGAGCGAAGGGGACGACGAGGCGAACAGGACGAACGGCGGCGGCCGGGGCCAAAGCGCGGCGCGTGCGGCCGGCGCGAGCGGCGCCGGGAGCGCCAGCGGCCCGGGTGCCGGCGGCTCGAGCGGCACGGCCGGACCGGAGTCCGCGGCTTGGTTCGCGCGCGCCGAGAAGGTGCTGCCCGGCGGCGTCGACTCGCCCGTGCGGGCCTTCGGCGCCGTCGGCGGCACGCCGCTCGTGCTGCGCGAGGGCCGCGGCGCGACGGTCGTCGACGTCGACGGGCGGGAGTATCTCGACTTCGTCGGCTCCTGGGGGCCGTTGATCCTCGGCCACGCGCATCCGCGCGTCATCGAGCCCGTCGAGGCCGCTTGCCGGCGCGGCACGTCTTTCGGCGCACCGTGCCGCGAAGAGATCGAGCTGGCCGAGGCCGTCGTGCGGGCTTACCCGGGACTCGAACAGGTGCGCTTCGTCTCCTCGGGCACCGAGGCCGTCATGACGGCCATTCGGCTCGCGCGCGGCATGACAGGGCGCGATCTCATCGTCAAGTTCTCGGGCTGCTATCACGGCCACGCGGACGCGCTGCTCGTCGCCGCGGGCTCGGGTTTGGCGACGTTCGGCCAACCGTCCTCGAACGGCGTGCCGGCGGCGTTCGCCGAGCTCACGCGCGTCGTGCCGCTCGACGACGCGGCGGTGCTCGAGACGCTGTTCGAGCGCGAGGGCGAATCGATCGCGGCCGCGATCATCGAGCCCGTGCCGGCCAACAACGGGCTGCTGCTGCAGCGGCCCGCGTTCCTCGAGACGCTGCGTTTTCTCTGCGACCGGCACGGCGCGCTGCTGATTTTCGACGAAGTCATCAGCGGCTTCCGCGTCGGCTCCGGCGGCGCGGCCGAGCGGTTCAAGATCACGCCCGATCTGGCGACTTTCGGCAAAGTCATCGGCGGCGGCATGCCCGTCGGCGCTTTCGGCGGCCGGCGCGAGATCATGCGCAAGCTCGCGCCCGAGGGCGACGTCTATCAGGCCGGCACGCTCTCGGGGAATCCGATCGCCATGACGGCGGGCCTCGCGACGCTGCGCACGCTGCAGGACGAGGACGGTTGGCACCGGCTCGAGGAGCTCGGCGAGTACCTCGAGAAGGTGCTGACGCCGGTGCTGGCCGCGGGCCCCGTGCCGGCGACGCTCGCGCGCATGGGCTCGATGTTCTGGATCGCCTGGTATGCCGATGAGCCGCCGCGCGCGGCCGAGGCGCTCGACGCGCGCGCCGCCGAATACTACGGCCGCGTGTTCCACGGCCTGCTCGAGCGCGGCGTCGCGCTCGCGCCCTCGGCCTACGAGATCGCCTTCCTCTCGCTCGCGCACACGCGCGCCGACATCGATCGGCTCGCGGCCACGCTCGCCGAAGTGCTCGAGCGCACGCCTCCGGCAGTGGGGACTTAGGAACGTGCTGCGCCGCGACCCGAGCAAGGCCCTGCTCATCGGCTTCCTGACGCTGCTCGTGATTTCGATCGTGCAGGTCGGCTATTGGATGGCCGAAAACATCGTCAATGCCCGGGCCGTGCAGCAGCGCATCACGGCGCTCTACGAGGCCGACGCCGAGGTGGTCGGCGCGTTTCTCGCGGGGCGGGCGCCCGACGACGTGACGCGGCTCATGCCGCATCTCGACATGGACTTCGCGAACGGCACCGTGCGCGTGCATCCGGCCGCGCTCAAGGCGCTCGACCTCGCCGCCGCACGCACGCGCATTCGCTACCTCTGGGAAGGCAGCTTCTTCATCGCCGTGCTCGTCGCAGGCATGGCCGTGCTCACGCTCACGATCCGCCACGACGCCGAGCTCCGGCGCCGGCAGCAGAACTTTCTCGCCGCCGTCTCGCACGAGTTCAAAAGCCCGATAGCGAGCGTGCGGCTCGCGGCCGAGACCCTGCTCATGCGGGCCGAGGCGCCCGACAGCCGGCGGCTTGGACGCCGTATTCTCGACGACGCCGAGCGGCTGCTGCGCATGGTCGACAACCTGCTCGATACGACGCGGCTCGAGGAAGGCCGGCAGGTGCTCTCGCCCGAGACCGTGGACCTCGCGAGCACGGCCGCGGCCGGCGTCGCGGAGATCGCCGAGCGGGCGGCTGCGAGCGGCATCGAGGTGGCCGTCGAGGTGGCGCAAGGCTTGCGGCTCGAGATCGACCCTTCCGCGCTCGAGACGATCCTGCGCAACCTGCTCGACAACGCGGTCAAGGCCTGCGTCGCGGGCGAAGGCCACAGAATCGCGGTCACGGGGCGCGCGGCCGCGGGGCGCGTCGAGCTCACGGTCGCCGATGACGGGCTCGGCTTTCCGCCCGAGGACGCAGCCATGATCTTCGAGAAATTTCATCGTCTCGGCGACGAGCTCAGGCGCTCGATGGCCGGCACGGGGCTTGGCCTTTACATCGTCAAGCGGCTCGTCGATCTTTCCGGCGGGACGATCGGGGCGAGCAGCCGCGGGCCGGGACAAGGCGCGACGCTGACGATCAGCTGGCCGGAGCGGGCGGAGCGATGAGCGAGCCCGTCATGAGCGCCGTCCGGCCCGGGCGCCCCGCGCGCATCCTCGTCGTGGACGACGAGGCGCATCTGGCGGAGGGCATCCGCGAGAACCTCGAGGCCGAAGGCTACGAGACCGAGGTCGCGCACGACGGCGCGGACGGTCTCGAGAAGGCCCGCGGGCGCCGTTTCGATCTAATCCTGCTCGACGTCATGATGCCGAAGATGAACGGTCTCGAGGTCTGCGAGGCGATCCGCGCCGAGGGGCGCCAGACGCCCGTGCTGTTCCTGACCGTCAAGGGCGACGCGGCCGATCGCATCCGCGGTTTCGAGGCCGGCGGCGACGACTACCTCGCGAAGCCGTTTCATCTCAAGGAGCTGCTGCTGCGCGTCGCCGCAATCTTGAAGCGCAGCCGCTGGTACGACGAGACGGAGTCGACGCTCGCGTTCGACGGCAACCGCGTGGACTTCCACACGTATCAGGCCACCTCCTGGGAAGGCGACGAGCATGCCCTCACGCACAAGGAAGCCATGATCCTCAAGGTGCTGGCGGAGCACGCGGGCGCGATCGTGACGCGCGAGGAGATCCTCGACCGCGTCTGGGGCTACGAAGTGTTCCCCTCCACGCGCACGATCGACAACTTCATCGCGCGGCTGCGTAAGCGCTTCGAGCGCAACCCGGAAGCGCCCGCGCATTTCCACACCGTCCGCGGCGTAGGCTATCGCTTTTCGGCGGAGCCCGAGCCCGAATGATCAGAAAAGGGGTCAGAGCCCTTTTTCGCGCCCGGCCCGCGGCGGGCTGCGCCGAGCATTTGCCGAAAAAGGGCTCTGACCCCTTTTCTGGTTCGAGAGACCGATGACGAAGCTGCTCTTACAGACCCTCAACGGCGAGCCCACGGCCCGCCGCCCGCTCTGGATCATGCGCCAGGCCGGCCGCTATCTGCCCGAGTACCGCGCGCTGCGCGCGAAGCACGCCTTCAAGGAGCTCGCGGCCTCGCCCGAGCTCGCGGCCGAAGTCACGCTCATGCCGCTGAAGCGCTTCCCGCTCGACGCGGCCATCGTTTTCGCCGACATCATGAGCCCGCTGCCCGCGCTCGGCATCGAGCTCGACTTCGATCCGGGCCCCATCGTCGCGAACCCGATCCGCGACGAGGCCGCGCTCGCGCGCCTGGCGACGCCCGACCCGGAAGCCATCGCCCCCGAGGTCATGCGCGCGCTCGCGCTGACGCGCGCGGAGCTGCCGCCGACGACGGCGCTGCTCGGCTTCTGCGGCGCGCCATGGACGCTCGCGGCCTATCTCGTCGAAGGCCGGGGCGCCAAGGATTTTCCCACCCTGCGCGCCTTCGCCGCGGCGCGGCCGGATCTGCTCGACCGGCTGCTCGGTCTGCTCTCGCACTACATGGCCGACTATCTCAAGCGCCAGGCCGCGGCCGGTGCCGACGCCGTGCAGATCTTCGATTCCTGGGCCGGCGTGCTCTCGCTGCGCGACTGGGAGGCGCTGATCCGGCCGCACCTCACCGCACTGCTCGAGGCCGTCGGCGCAGCCGGCGTGCCGAGAATCCTGTTCCTGCAGAACGCGCCGCATCTCGTCGAAGCCTATGCGAGCCTGCCGGCCGAGGTATTGGCCGTCGACTGGCGCGTGGATCTCGCCGACCTGCAGCGGCGCCACCCGGGGCGAGCGCTCCAGGGTAATATTGATCCGGCCGTCCTGACGGCGGGCGCCGCGCCCACGCGTGCGGCGGCCGAGCGGCTGCTCGCCGAAGTCGAGCCGGCCGGCCACATCGTCAATTTGGGGCACGGCATTCTGCCGACGACCCCGCTCGAGAGCGTCGCGGCGCTCGTCGAAGCCGTGCACGGCGAGCGCCGCGCTCGAGAGCCAAGGAGAAACCCATGAACGCGAGCGATCCCAATTCGGCGACCCAGCAAAGCCAGGCGCCCGAGCAGGCCGGCGCGAACGCGCAGGTCGGCGCCGCGCCGGCGCAGCGCGAACGCCTGGACCTCAGTGAGAAAGGCCGGCGCAACGGCGATGTCATCTCGCTCGACCGGCGCCTGTTCATGAAATTCACGGCGTTCACGGGCTGCGCGAGCCCAGAGGCGGCGGCCGAGCGGCTCGCGCTCTCCGGTCTCGTCGGCGCGCTCTATCTCGATGCTAACGACCCGCAGGGCATCGCCGTCATCGTGGCGAGCGAGGACCCGGACGTCTTCGTCGGCCCGCTGCGCGAGACGTTCAACGCGGCGCCGTTCGACGACTTCGAGCACCGCCCCGAGTACGACATGCTGGGGCGCACCTACTCGATCGGTTACGAGCCCGATCTCGAGGACACGCTGTTCACGAAGCCGTTGCAGAAGCTGCTGAATCCGAAGAACCACTGGTCCATCTGGTATCCGCTGCAGCGTGCGAAGCGTTTCCAGACCCTGCCGGCCGACCACCAGCGGCAGATTCTGGCCGAGCACGGCACGCTCGCGAAGCGTTACGGCCAGGCCGGCGTTGCCGCGGACGTGCGGCTCGCCTGTCACGGCCTCGACCGCAACGACAACGACTTCATCGTGGGCCTGCTCGGCGCCAAGCTGCATCCGCTCTCGGCCGTCGTGCAGGACATGCGCAAGACCGAGCAGACGTCGCAGTACCTCGACAGTCTCGGCCCCTTCTTCGTCGGCAAGGCGGCCTGGCAGAGCCCGTTGTGAGCTCGGCCGCATCGGGCGAGCGCCGGCCCGAGCTTTTCGACGAGCGCGCGCATGAATACGACGCCGTGCTCGTCGTCTCTTTCGGCGGCCCCGAAGGGCCCGCCGACGTCGCGCCGTTCCTCGAAAATGTCTTTAGAGGCCTGCGCGTCGGCGAGGAGACCAAGCGCGAGATTGCGAAGCGCTACGACGCCTACGGCGGCGTGAGCCCGATCAATGCCCACGTGCGCGCGTTCATCGCGGCCCTGCGCCAGGCGCTCGACGAAAAAGGCCCCGCCCTGCCCATCTACTGGGGCAACCGCAACTGGCATCCGCTGCTCGGCGACACGCTCGAGCGCATGCACCGCGACGGTGTGCGCAGCGCCTGTGCCTACGTGACGAGCACTTTCGGCTCCTACAGCGGCTGCAGGCGCTATCGAGAGGATCTCTACGAGGCGATGCGCGGCATCGAGCCGCCCATCGCGATCGACAAGCTGCGCCTCGGCTTCAATCACCCGGGCTTCGTCGAGGCCGTGGCCGACTGCACGCGCGCGGCGCTCGCGCGGCTCGAGCCCGAGCGGCGCGGCGGGGCGGCGATACTGTTCACGGCGCACAGCCTGCCGGAATCCATGGCGCGCCACTCGCGCTACGAGACCCAGCTGCAGGAAGCCTGCCGCCTCGTCGGCGACGCCCTCGAGCACCAGCGCTGGCGGCTCGTCTTCCAGAGCAACAACGCGCGCTACGGCGGCGAACCCTGGCTCCGCCCCGACATCTCCGACGCGCTGGCCGAGCAGCAGGCCGAAGGCATCGAGGACGTCGTCGTCGTGCCGATCGGCTTCGTCTGCGATCACATGGAGGTCGTCATCGATCTCGACACGGTCGCGGCGGCCGCGGCCGAGCGGCTCGGCATCAATATGATTCGCGCGGCCACGGTCGGCACGCATCCGGCCTATGTCGGCATGGTCCGCGACCTCATCGTCGAACGCATGGCGGCAGCGCCCGTGCGGCGCGCGCTCGGCGCGCTCGGCCCGAGCCACGACTACTGTCCCGCCGACTGCTGTCTCAGCGGCCGGCCGGGCCCGGTGAAGCCCTCGCTGTGCGGGGTCGACTCGCCATGAAACCCGCGGGCGGCCACGACGTCATCGTCGTCGGCGCGGGCTTGGCCGGGCTCGCGGCCGCGCACCGGCTCGAGGCCGCCGGGCTCGACGTGCTCGTGCTCGAGGCCCAGCGGCGCGTCGGCGGCCGCATTCATTCGATGCAACATCTAGGCAGCAACGCCGAGGCCGGCGGCACCTACATCGGCGCGGGCTACGAGCGCGTGATCGGCACGGCGGAGCGCTGCGGCGTGAAGCTCATCGACGTAACGCCACTGCTCGAATTCTTCCGCGAGCAGGACCTCGCGCTGCGCGGCGAGATCATCCGCCAGCGCGACTGGCCCGAGCATCCGGCAAACCCGTTCCCGGCGGGCGACAAGGGCCATTTACCATGGACCTATCACCGCGTGCTCGCGATGCGGCACAACCCGCTGCCCACGCCCGGGCAGTGGCGCGACGCGCAGTTCGCCGCGGCCGACGTTTCGGCGCACGACTGGCTGCGCGGGCTCGGGCTCGAGGAGCGGGCCATCGAGATCGCTTACGGCATGAACGCGAGCTTCGGCGCCGACGCGCGCGACGTGTCGGCGCTGCTGCTGTTCTTCCGGGCCGCGTTCTCGCGCGAGCAGCGCGCGCATGCGCGCGAGGGCAGCGTCGGCTTCACGGCCGAGCGCGGCGTGCAGCGCATCCCGGAGGCCATGGCCGCCGGGCTCGCCCGGGAGGTCGCGCTCGGCAAGGCCGTGACGGCGATCGAGAACGGTGCCGAGGCGGCCGTCGTGCGTACCGCGGACGGCGCACGCTTCGCGGCGAGCCGGGTCGTATGCGCGCTGCCTTTCGGCGTGCTGCGCGGCATCGCGATCGATCCGCCGCTCGAGGGCCCGCAGGCCGAGGCCGTGCGCGCGCTGCCCGCGCAGCCGATCACGCAGGTCTACCTGCGGCCGAAGGCCGCCTTCTGGGAAGAGGACGGCTTCTCGCCGAGCCTGTTCACGGACACGACGGCCGGCATGCTCGCGGCCGTGCGCGGCGGCAGCGATGCGAACGAGATCACGACGCTGACGGCCTGGATCATGGGGCCTGCGGCCGCGCGGCTCGACGCGCTCGGCGAGGCGGCGAGCGGGCGCGAGGTCATCGCGGCCATCGAGCGTCTGCGACCCGCGGCCAAGGGCCGGCTCGAATTCATCGGCGCGAAATCCTGGGGCGCGGACCCTTACGCGGCGGGCGCCTGGGCGTACTTCCGGCCGGGCGAGATCACGCGCTACGCGGCCGTCATGGGCCGGCCGCGGGGGCGCGTCCACTTCTGCGGCGAGCACCTCGCGCACTCGGCGCGCGGCATGGAAGGCGCCATGGAATCGGGCGAGCAGGCCGCGGACGAGATTCTCGCGTAGCGCCGAAACGGCATGACTTGCGCGCCACTTATGCGCTTTCGCTATAGGGGAATGAGAAGTTAACCGTTCACGCGGACGGACGACCTCCGTAACTTAAGCGTTCCCGAAAGCAGCAGGACCCGGCCGCGGCACGACCGATACCCCGGGTGACGAGCATGAGCGCAATCCCCGGCCAGGTCGAACGGGACCTCGAGACCCACGCCTCGGCGGCTTCGGCCGCCTACGACGAGGAAAGCACGCGCGCCCACGCTTTGGCCCACTGCAATCGGCTATTCGAGACGCTCGATCCGCTGCGCCGTGTCGAATGGGCGTTCGAGCATCTCCCCGGCCATCACGTCCTGACTTCGAGCTTCGGCGCGCAGGCCGCGCTTTCGCTGCATCTCGTCACGCGCGTAAGTCCCCACGTCCCCGTCGTGCTCGTCGACACGGGTTATCTGTTTCCCGAAACCTATCGTTTCGTGGACGAGCTCGCCGAGCGGCTCAGGCTCAACCTCAAGGTCTACCGCGCGCCGCTCTCGCCGGCCTGGCAGGAGGCGCGCTACGGCCAGCGCTGGCAGCAGGGAGTCGACGGCATCGACGCTTACAACCAGGAGAACAAGGTCGAGCCCATGCGGCGCGCGCTGCGCGAGCTCGGAGTCAGCACCTGGTTCGCAGGCCTCAGGCGCCACCAGAGCGAGTCGCGCGCGAACATCCCCTTCCTCGAATGGGCCGGCGGCCGCTGGAAGGTCCATCCCATCGCCGATTGGACGGACCGCGACGTGCACTACTACCTCAAGAAGCACGGCCTGCCCTATCACCCTCTCTGGGAAAAGGGCTATCTATCGATCGGCGATCACCACAGCACACTCCCGATCCACGAGGTCAGCACCCCGGACCAGACCCGCTTCTTCGGTCTCAAGCGCGAGTGCGGGATCCACGAGATCGACCTCGCGGATCTGTAACCCGAAAAAGGGGTCAGAGCCCTTTTTTCGGCCGGCCGCCGACGCCCGGGCCGCAAGACCCGCTCATCGGCAATACAAGAAAGGGCTCTGACCCCTTTTTTAGGCGGACTTCGCCACGAACTCGCAGCCCGTATGCATGGGCAGCGAAATGTCGCGCAGGAGCAGCTCCACCTGCTCCTGCGTCGGCTGATCGGCCGCTTCGCGGATGAGCCGGGTCGAGTAGTTCGGCGCGAGGAAGTGGATGAAGTCCACCATGAAGCCGCGCAGCACCATGCCCCGCGGAAAGCCGACCCACGTCGTAACCTGCGGAAACAAGCCGCGCGCGTCGATGGCCTTGAGGTCCTCGAGATCCTGGCGCTCGAAGGCCATGGACGCTATGACACCGACGCCCATGCCCATGCGCACATAGGTCTTGATGATGTCCGCGTCGCGCGCCGTGAACACGACGCGCGGCTCGAGCCCCTTCTCCCGGAACGCGCGCTTGAATGACGATTCGCCCGTCAGCGAGAAGACGTAGGTCACGAGCGGATAATCCGCGAGCGTCTCGAGATCGAGCGGCTTGTCCTGCTGCGCGAGCGGATGCTGCTTCGGCACGAGCGCGATCCGGTTCCAGTGATAGATCGGCAGCAGCGTGAGGTTCGGGAACAGGTGCCGCGAGCCCGTGGCGATCGCGAAGTCGACCTTGTTCGTGCCGATGAGCTCGGCGATCTGCTCCGAGGTCCCCTGATGCAGCTCGAGGTCGACCTTCGGGTACCGCTCCCGAAAGTTGCGGATGACCTCGGGCAGCACGTAGCGCGCCTGGGTGTGCGTCGTCGCGATCGAGAGCGTGCCCTCCTGCTCGGCCGTAAGATCGCTCGCGAGGCTCGTGATATTGTCCACCTCGCGGAGGATCTTGCGGGCTCGCGCGATGACCTCGCGGCCGGCGGGCGTGATCGCGGCCAGGCTCTTTCCCTTTCGCGTGAAGAGCTGCACGCCAAGCTCCGCCTCGAGCTGCTTGAGCTGCTTGCTGATGCCCGGCTGGCTCGTATAGAGGCGCTCCGCGGCGGACGTGATGTTGAGCCCGCTGTCGACGATGCCGATGAGGTATTTCAGCTGCTTAAGGGTCACGCAGGGTCCTCTGAAAAGAAATGCCGCTTCCTCGGCAGAGTCGGCGGCATCGCGCAGTATATAACCACCGGTTACAACAAGGTGTCAACCGCACCGACAACGGCCGCGCCGGCGCGGCGGGACCGGGGCCGTCCCGGGTCCGAAGCGCCCTTTCGGCCGCTTCAGGCGAGTCGTTATCGACGCCCGGAATAAGCGCAGAAGCACTTCTTAGTTGGTCCCGAGCGAGCCGCGGCGTATCTTGCGAAACCTGATCGCCGATCCGCCTCGAGCTCGCCCATGCGCCACTTGCCCCTGTTCGCCGCACTGCGCGGCCGCGACTGCCTCGTCGTGGGCGGCGGCGCGGTGGCCGAGCGCCGGGCCCGGCTGCTCCTTTCGGCCGGCGCGCGCGTGACGGTCCGGGCACCGCACCCGAGCCCGGCGCTCGAGGCGCTGGCGGCGGAACGCGCGGACGGGCTCGCGCTCGAGCGTGCGCCCGTCCTCGCCGCGTTCGACGATGCGGCCGTCGAGCCCTATTGGCTCGTCGTCGCCGCGACCGACGACCGCAACGCGAACGCGGCCGTGGCCGCCGCGGCCGGGCGCGCCAAACGCTTCTGCAATGTCGTCGACGACCCCGAGCTCTGCTCCTTCATCATGCCCGCCGTCGTGGAGCGCGACCCCGTGACGGTCGCGATCTCGAGCTCGGGGGCGGCGCCCGTGCTGAGCCGCTGGATCAAAGGCCTCATCGAGACGATGCTGCCCGCGCGGCTCGGCGCGCTGGCCCGGCTGGCCGGCGAGGGGCGCGCGCGCGTGCGCGCGGCGGTGCCCGACGCCGACCGCCGCCGCGACTTTTGGCAGGCCGTCGTCGAGGGACCGATCGCCGCGCACGTCTACGCCGGGCGGGACGAGGCGGCCGCTGCCGAGCTCGAGAGTGCCCTCGAGCGCACCGCCGCCGGCGCCGCGGCCGGTGTCGCGCGCGGCGAGGCCTACCTCGTCGGCGCCGGGCCGGGCCACCCGGACCTCATCACGCTGCGCGGCCGGCAGCTGTTGGCGGCGGCCGACGTCGTCCTCTACGACCGGCTCGCGGCGCCGGAACTGCTCGCATTCGCGCGCCGCGATGCCGAGCTCGTCTCCGTCGGTAAGTCGCCGGATCGGCCCTCGATCACCCAGACTCAGATCAACCGGCTGCTCGTGCAGCTCGTCGGCTCGGGCAAGCGCGTCTGCCGTCTCAAAGGCGGCGATCCGCTCGTCTTCGGCCGCGGCGGCGAGGAGATCGAAGCCCTCGTCGAGGCCGGGCTGCCGTTCCAGATCGTGCCCGGCGTCTCGGCCGTCGAAGGCTGCGCGGCTTACGCCGGCATCCCGCTGACACTGCGCGGTGTCTCGCAGGCCGTCGTCATCGCGACCGGTCATACGAAGGACCACGCCTCGGCGGACCTCGCCTCGTTCCGCCCGGGCCAGACGCTCGCGCTTTACATGGGAGTGCGCCACTACGAAGCCATCCGCGAAGCGCTACTCGCCGCGGGCCACGACCCGGCGACGCCGGCGGCGCTCGTCGAGCGAGGCACGACTGACGCGCAGCGCGTCGTGCGCACGATTTTGGATCTGCTGCCCGAGGCGCGGGACCGCTTCCACGTGACCGCGCCGGCGCTGCTGCTCGTCGGGCCGACGGCGGCTTTGGCCGAGCGTTTCGCGTGGTTCGCACCGGGCCGCCTCGAGGTGCTCGATTGCCGGCGTCCGGGCGCCGTCGCCCACGTGAGCTAGAATCGCAACAAAAAAATGGGCTCTGACCCCTTTTTTGGTTGCCCGGGAGGAGACGCGATGATCTACGACAGCATTCTGGACACGATCGGCGATACCCCCGTCGTCAGGCTGCATCGGCTCGCGCCGGCGCATACGACGGTCTACGTCAAAGTGGAGTCGTTCAACCCCATGGCATCGGTCAAGGACCGCCTGGCCCTGGCCGTCATTCTCGACGCCGAGAAGCGCGGGGTGCTGAAGCCCGGCCAGACGGTCGTCGAAGCGACGTCGGGCAACACGGGCATCGCGCTCGCCATGGTGTGCGCCGCTCGCGGCTATCCGTTCGTCGCGACCATGGCCGAGTCCTTCTCGATCGAGCGCCGGAAGATCATGCGCGGTCTCGGCGCCAAGGTCCTGCTGACGCCCGCGGCCGAGCGCGGCACCGGCATGGTGCGCCTCGCCGAGCAGCTCGCCGAGAAGCACGGCTGGTTCCTGGCCCGACAGTTCCAGAACCCGGCCAACCCCGCCTACCATCGCCAGACGACGGGGCCCGAGATCCTCAAAGACTTCGCGGGCAAGCGCCTCGACTTTTGGGTCACGGGCTGGGGCACGGGCGGCACGCTGACGGGCGCCGGCGAGATCCTCAAGGCCGCGCGGCCCGAAGTGCAGATCGTGGCCTGCGAGCCGGCGGGCGCCTCGCTGCTCGGCGGCAAGGAATGGCAGCCGCATAAGATCCAGGGCTGGACGCCCGACTTCATCCCGGACGTGCTGAACCCGCGCGTCTTCGATCAACTCGTCACGGTCACGGACGAGGAAGGCAAGGACACGGCCCGGCGTCTCGCGCGTGAGGAAGGCATCTTCGTGGGACTGTCTTCGGGCGCCACGCTCGCGGCGGGCCTCAAGGTCGCCGAGCGTGCCGATTCCGGCTCCGTCGTGCTCGTCATGCTGCCCGATACGGGCGAGCGCTATCTCGGCACCTATCTGTTCGACGACATCTCGGAGGGCTCGGACGACGAGTGGTTGGCGTCGCTCGATTGAGGGACTGGCGGAGAGGGAGGGATTCGAACCCTCGAAGGGGCTTTTGACCCCTTACTCCCTTAGCAGGGGAGCGCTTTCGACCACTCAGCCACCTCTCCGTTGCGGCCCTTCACCGTCGCCCATTCGCTGCGGCGAGACGTGATTCTAGCTGTTGAGCCGAGGAAACGCGAAGTGCACGGGAGCGCGGTGCCGCCGCGCGGAGGCGGCAACCGCACTCGACGCCGCAAAGGTCCGTGAAGTTTACCGGTGCCCGGCGCCGACCGCCTGCGGCTGCTGCCGGGTTTCCTCCTCCGCCTGCTCGCGCTTGATTCGCTCGAAGATTTCCTCGCGGTGAACCGCGACCTCCCTTGGAGCGTTCACGCCGAGACGGACTTGATTGCCCTTCACACCCAGCACCGTGACGGTCACGTCGTTCCCGATGACAACCGTCTCGCCTACTCGTCGGGTCAAGATCAGCATACCCAAACTCCTTCTTGGTCTCCGCCGCCGATCCCTCGGTTACAGTCTCCTCTGTAACGCGGTTCGAGGCCACCGGCGGCCGCCCTTCAGTTCGAGGAGTCTCGGATTGCGCACGATCACTCCCAGCGTCCCCTCGAACGTCCGTGGCTCGGCCGGCCTTATAATATTCATTGCTGTTGGCCGGTCCCCCCTGTTCGCGACGCCGGATCGAAAAAAGGCGCCCCGACGCCTCCATGGTAATCCATTTCTTGGCGCCGTCACCCCTTTTGGGCCTTTTTCGGTCGAAATTTCTGCTCAGCGCAAGGATTTCGCCGCGGACGAAACCAAATTCCTGACGAGCGCCAGCGCCTCGTCGAGTCGCTCGGGATCGTTACCGCCGGCCTGCGCGAAGTCGGGCCGCCCGCCGCCGCGACCGCCCACGTGCTCGGCCACGGGGCCGATGAGCCGGCCCGCGGGCAAGCGCTCGGCCAGGTCGCGCGTGACGCCGGCCACGAGCCGCACCTTGTCGCCGTCGACGGCACCGAGCACGACGACGCCCGAGCCGAGCTTGTCCTTGAGCCGGTCCACGGCCTCGCGCAGCGCCTTGTTATCCGCGCCGTCGAGACGCGCGGCGAGCACCGGCGTACCGTCGACGTCGACGACCTCCTGCAGAAGGTCCCGCGCGCCGCCCGACGCGAGCCTGGCCTTGAGCGCCTCGTTCTCGCGTTCGAGGCTGCGGCTGCGCTCGATGATCTGCGCCACCTTGTCGACAACCTCGTCGCGGCCGCCGCGCACGAGCCCCGCGACGTTGCGGATCAAGCCGTCCGCCGAGCGAACCC
This sequence comes from uncultured Gammaproteobacteria bacterium, assembly GCA_963782445.1. Taxonomy (GTDB): domain Bacteria; phylum Pseudomonadota; class Gammaproteobacteria; order Steroidobacterales; family Rariloculaceae; genus ZC4RG20. Next base: position 462,964 of record CAWAJM010000002.1, on the reverse strand, counting down.
ATTCGTAAGCGCCGGGTCCCGTCACGGCCTCGATGCGCCGGACCCCGGCCGCGACGCCGCTCTCCCCGACGATCTTGAAAAGACCGATGTCCCCGGCCCGGCTCACATGCGTCCCGCCGCAGAGCTCGGTCGAGAAATCCCCGAGGCGCAGCACGCGGACCTTCTCGCCGTACTTGTCGCCGAAGAAAGCCAGCGCGCCGGCGCCGATCGCCTCGTCGTAGCCCATGACGCGCACGTCGGCGGCGGCGTTGCGCCGGATCTCGGCGTTGACGAGCCGCTCGATCTCCTCGATCTGCTCCGCGCGCACGGGCTCATAGTGCGAGAAGTCGAAGCGCAGCCGCTCCGGCGCGACAAGCGAGCCCTTCTGCTGCACGTGCTCGCCGAGCACGCGGCGCAGCGCGGCATGCAGCAGGTGCGTAGCCGAGTGATTCAGCACGATGGCCGCGCGGCGATCGGCATCGACGGCGCCGTGCACGGCATCGCCGACCGAGAGCGTGCCGCGCGTGAGCACGCCGATGTGGCCGAACGCCGCGCCGAGCCGCTGCGTGTCGGTAACGTCGAAGCCGGCCGCGGCGATCCCCGGCGCGTTGCCGGGGGCGTCGGGGCCCGCTGGCCCCGTGAGCTCGCCCGTGTCGCCGACCTGCCCGCCGCTTTCGGCATAGAACGGCGTGCGGTCGAGCACGACCGTGCCGCGGTCGCCGCCCGCGAGGGACCCGACGGCGCTGCCGTCCGCGTCGAACAGCGCGAGAACCCGGCCGTCGGCCTCGAGAGTCTCGTAGCCCAGAAACTCGGTCGGCATATCGAGCCGCGGGCCGCCGCCGCGCGCGGCCGTGAAATGGCTGGCCTTGCGCGCCCGCGCGCGCTGCTGCGCCATGAGCCGATCGAACCCGGCCTGATCGATCGTGAGCTGGCGCTCGCGCACGATGTCGGCCGTGAGGTCTTCCGGGAACCCGTACGTGTCGTAGAGCTTGAAGACCGTCTCGCCCGGAACGACGCCGCCCGCGGCCAGGTCCGCGATCGCTTCCTCGAGCAGCCGCATACCCTGCGTCAGCGTCTCGGCGAAACGCAGCTCCTCCTGGTGCAGCACGCGCTCGACGTGCTCGCGGCGCGCGACGAGCTCGGGATACGCCGCGCCCATCTCGCGCTCGAGGGGCTCGACGAGCGCATGGAAGAACGGCCGTTCCTGCCCCAGCATGTAGCCGTGGCGCACGGCGCGGCGAATGATGCGCCGCAACACGTAGCCGCGGCCTTCATTGCTCGGCAGCACGCCGTCGGCGATCAGAAAAGCACAGGCGCGGGTGTGATCGGCGATGACGCGCAGCGACTTGCTCTCGAGGTCCCGCGTACCCGTCGCGGCTGCGGCCGCCTCGATGAGCCGCACGAAAAGATCGATCTCGTAGTTCGAGTGCACGCCCTGCAGGATCGCGGCCGTGCGCTCGAGCCCCATGCCGGTATCGACCGAGGGTTTCGGCAGCGGCGTGACGTTGCCGTGCTCGTCGCGGTCGAACTGCATGAAGACGAGATTCCAGAACTCGACGTAACGGTCGCCTTCCTGCTCGGGCGAGCCCGGCGGGCCGCCCGGAATCTCGGGACCGTGGTCGTAGAAGATCTCGGTGCTCGGACCGCAGGGACCCGTGTCGCCCATGGACCAGAAATTGTCGGCGCCGAGGCGCGAGAAACGCTTCGAATCGATTCCAACCTCGTCGAGCCAGATCGACGCTGCCTCGTCGTCCTCCTCGTGCACGGTGCACCAGAGCCGCTCGGGCGGCAGGCCCAGGACCTGCGTAACGAACTCCCAGGCGAAATGGATCGCTTCGCGTTTGAAGTAGTCGCCGAAGCTGAAATTGCCGAGCATCTCGAAGAACGTGTGGTGACGGGCCGTGTAGCCGACGTTCTCGAGATCGTTGTGCTTCCCGCCCGCGCGCACGCAGCGCTGGGCCGTCGTCGCGCGCGGGATCGCGCGCCGCTCGCGGCCGAGAAAGACGTCCTTGAACTGGACCATGCCCGCGTTCGTGAACAGCAGCGTCGGATCGTTGGCCGGGACCAATGAAGATCCCGCCACGACCTCGTGGCCGTTCTTTGCGAAGTAATCGAGAAAAGCGCGCCGCAGCTCGCTGCTTGTGAGGTTCATAACTATTTTCTACTCGGACTCGTTATCGAGATCCAGTGCCGCCTCCACGTCGCCCGGATCGAAACCGCGGTATTGCAGAAACCGGGCCTGGCGCGCGCGTTCCTCGAACGTCTTCGGCGGCGCCGCGCCGAAGCGCTTGCGCCGCACGCGCGCCGCGAGCGCCGCCCAATCCCGCTCCGTCGCCGCGAGCACCGCAGCCGCTTCTTCGGGCGCCGCACCGCGCTCGCCGAGCTCGGCCCGGATGCGGACCGGCCCGAAACCGCGCGCCGCGCGCGACTCGATGAAGCTCGAGATGAAGCGCCGCGCGTCGAGCAGGCCCTGACCTTCGAGCCGGTCGAGCGCGGCCGTTACGACGCCGGCGTCGAACGCGCGGGCCCGCAGCTTACGCTCGAGCTCGAGCCGGCTGTGCTCGCGCCGCGCGAGCAGGCCCACCGCGACGCGCTCGCAGGCGATCGGGTCCTCGGGATCAGGCTTGCTCGAGCGCGGCACCCTCGGCCTCTGCGACGGGCGCCTCGGCGGCGCCCTTCTTCGGCAGCAGCTTGGCCCGAAGCTTGGCGTCGATGTCGTTGGCGATGTCGGGATTCTGGATCAGGAACTCGCGCGCGTTCTCCTTGCCTTGGCCGATGCGCTCACCGTTGTAGCTGTACCAGGAGCCCGACTTCTCGACGATGTTCTCCTTGACGCCGAGATCGATGATCTCGCCCTCGCGCGAGACGCCGTGCCCGTAGAGAATCTCGAACTCCGTGATCCTGAACGGCGGCGCGACCTTGTTCTTGACGACCTTGACGCGCGTCTCGTTGCCGAGCACCTCGTCGCCCTTCTTGATCGAGCCGATGCGGCGAATGTCCAGCCGGACCGACGCGTAGAACTTCAGCGCGTTGCCGCCCGTCGTCGTCTCGGGGCTGCCGAACATGACGCCGATCTTCATGCGGATCTGGTTGATGAAGATCACGAGGCAGTTCGAGCGCTTGATGTTGGCCGTGAGCTTGCGCAGCGCCTGCGACATGAGCCGCGCGTGTAGACCCACGTGCGAATCGCCCATCTCGCCCTCGATCTCGGCCTTCGGCGTCAGCGCGGCGACGGAGTCGACGACGATGAGATCCACGGCGCCGGAGCGCACGAGCATGTCCGTGATCTCGAGTGCCTGCTCGCCCGTGTCGGGCTGGGAGATCAGCAGGTCGTCAACGTTGACGCCGACCTTCTCGGCGTAGACCGGATCGAGCGCGTGCTCGGCGTCCACGAACGCGGCCGTGCCGCCGAGCTTCTGGATCTGCGCGACGACCTGCAGCGTCAGCGTCGTCTTGCCCGAGGACTCCGGACCGTAGATCTCGACGACGCGGCCGCGCGGCAAGCCGCCCACGCCGAGCGCGATGTCGAGCCCCAGCGAACCCGTCGAGACCACGTCGACGTTGCGCGAGGCAATCGAATCGCCGAGGCGCATGACGGAGCCCTTGCCGAACTGCTTTTCGATCTGCCCGAGGGCCGCTGCGAGTGCTTTCTTACGGTTGTCGTCCATTGCCATGTTTCACCCGTGGGTGCTGGGAGTTCGGGGATCTCGGCCGCGAACGGCGGCCGGCTCGATGGTGTGAATTATTCCATAGAAATGGGCGCGGCCGCAGCCGCCGTTTCCGGGCCGTTGCGCCCGATTCCCGCTTCGGCCGCCGCCTCACAGCGGCCACTCGTGCAACGGCTCGTAGTGCACGCCGCCCGGCACGGGCGCCGACTCGACGAGCGCCAGTGTCTCGGCGCGCCAATGGATCGGCTCGAGCCGCTCCTCGACGGGCCGCGCCCGCCGCGCAAGCGTCAGATGCGGCCGAAAGGCGCGCGGCTCGCGCTCGAAGCCGAGCGCCTCGAGGCCCTTCCAGAGCTCGCGTTCGAGCGCCGTCAGCGCGGGCGGCACGATGCTCGGCGCGAGCCAGAGCACGCGCGGGCCCTTGAAGTGGCCGAGCAGATCGAGCGCGAGATCGAAGGGCCCCGTGCCGAGCGGCGGCACCGAGGCGGCATCGGCGAGATCGTTCTCCGTGGCCATGCCGAGGAACGCCACCGTGATGTGTAGATTGCGCTTGGCCGTCGGCCGGCCGCCGCACAGGCGCACGGGGCGGCGCGTGCCGCGCACGATGGCGCCCCGCGTGCCGTCGTCGGGCCAGAGCGCGAAGAACACGCGCCGGCGGCGCTCGCCCGGCTCATCGCCCGCGTTCACGCCGACGGCTCCGCGCCCTCGGCGAGCCCCGCGAGTCCCTCGAGGGCATGCGCGACGGTCGCGCGCCGCACGACCTCGCGCCCGCCCGGGAAACGCCGGCACTCGCTCCGCGTGCCGCCCGGCCCGGCCCAGGCAAACCAGACGAGCCCCACGGGCTTCTCGGCCGTGCCGCCGCCCGGGCCCGCGACGCCGCTCACGGCCACGGCCGTCTGCGCGCCGGCGCGCGCGCGCGCCGCTTCGGCCATCGCGCGCACGACGGGCTCGCTGACGGCGCCATGGGCCTCGAGCAGCGCGGCCGGCACGCCGAGCATCCGGGACTTGGCCGCGTTCGAGTACGTCACGAAGCCGCTGCCGAACCAGTTCGAGCTGCCGGCGATATCCGTCAGCGCCTTCGCGATCCAGCCGCCCGTGCACGATTCCGCCGTCGCGGCCTGCCAGCCGCGGGCCGCGAGGACCGCGCCCACTCTGCGGGCCAGCGTATCGAGCGCGGCGTCGTCGGGACGGCTCATCGTTGCCCGACCCGCGGCCGCCCGTTCACCGCGGCCTTCGCGCCCGCGAGCACGGTCTCGTAGACGGCGAGATTGCCTGCGGCCATGCGGCCGACGGAAAAACGCTGCTCGACGCGGCGGCGGCCCGCGGCCGCGAGCCCGCGGCGCCGAACCGGATCCGCGATGAGCGCGTCGATCGCCTCGATCCATGCCGAGCCGGCGCCGGGCGGCGCGAGCAGCCCCGAGACGTCGTGCTCGATCACGTCCACGATGCCGCCGGCCGCGGCCGCGACGACGGGCACGCCGGCCGCGAGCGCCTCGAGCACCGCGACGCCGAGACCTTCCGCCCGCGCGGGGTGAACGAGGACGTCGAGTCCGGGCAGCAGCTCGGCCAGATCATGGCGAAAGCCTACCAGCCTCACGCGCCCCGCGAGCCCCGCGGCCGCAATGCGCCGCTCGAGAGGACCCGCGAGCGGCCCGCGGCCGAAACACAGCACCACGAGCTGCGGGCGGCGAGCCAGGAGCCCGGGCAGCCAGTCGAACAGCTCCGCGTGACCCTTGCGCGGAATCAGCTGGGCGACCACGCCGACCGCGAACGCATCGGCGGGCAGGTCGAAGACCGCGCGCAAGCGGGCCCGCGCGGCGGCTTCGGGCCGAAACCGCTGCGCGTCGACGCCGCTCGGCACGCGGTGAATGCGCTCGGCCGCGACACCCGCCTCGACGAGGCGGCGCTCGACGGCGCTCGAGATCGCGACGAGCGCGGCATAACTTGCATACTTGCGGCGAGCCCAGGCGGCGATCTCGCGATTGTCCACGCGCCGCGTCAATACGGCCGGCCAGCGGCCCCGGGCCGCGAGCGCAGCGTAGAGATCCGCGCCGCGGCGCGAATGCACGTGCACGAGGTCCGGCTCCGTTCTGGCCAGCAGCCGCCGGAGCCGGAAGGCGACGCCGAGATCGAGGTCGCCCCGCATCCGCAGCTCGACGAGCTCGCAGGTGCCGTCGAGCCCCTGGGCGACCTCCGCGCCGGGCGGGCAGACGAGTACGTTGCGCACGCCGCGCGCCGCGAGCTCGCGAATCAGGTACCGAACCTGCTGCGCGCCGCCGTAGGCGTGCCTGCCGGCTTCGACGTGCACTATCTTCACGATGTCGCCCCGGGGCGCCGGGAGAGTGTCCGCGGAAACATTGGGCTCGGTCCAATCGGCTTGGACCGCCTCTTCCGCGCCCCGCTTCGAACCTGTATGACTATCCAGCATAGTGACACGGTCCGCGCCCGGGTTCAAGCGCGACCTCGCGGGCGGGCCCGGTCGTCGTGGGCCCCTCGATGTCGATGCGGTCGGGGTCGATGCACCGCGCGGCGCTCCAGCGCCTTTTCGCTACAATCGCCCCTCCTGCGAACGCAAAGACCGCGTCGCCCGCCCGGGATCACGAGCCGCGTATACGACCTTGAGCACGTCCCACACGCCCGTCATGCAGCAGTACCTGGCCATCAAGGCCGAGTACCCGGACATCCTGCTCTTTTACCGCATGGGCGACTTCTACGAGTTGTTCTACGACGACGCGCGCCGCGCCGCGAAGCTCATCGACATCACGCTGACGAAGCGCGGCCAGTCCGCCGGCGCGCCCATTCCGATGGCGGGCGTGCCCGTGCATGCCGTCGAGACCTACCTCGCGCGCCTCGTCAAGCTCGGCGAGTCCGTCGCGATCTGCGAGCAGGTCGGGGACCCGGCCGCGAGCAAGGGCCCCGTCGCCCGCGAGGTCGTTCGCGTCGTAACGCCGGGGACGCTGACCGACGCGGCGCTGCTCGGCGACAAGGAAACGCGCTACCTCGCGGCCGCGGCCGTCGACGGCCGCGGCCGGCAGATCGGCCTGGCCTGGCTCGACCTCGCGGGCGGGCATTTCGCGCTCGACGAGCTCGAGAGCTTCGAGGCGCTCGCGGCCGAGCTCGAGCGGCTCAAGCCCGCCGAGCTCCTCGTCGCCGAGACGCTCGAGCAGCCGGGCTGGCTGCTCGCGGCCACGGGCCTGCGCCGGCGTCCGCCCTGGCACTTCGAGCCCGACACGGGCCGGCGGCTGCTCACGCAGCAGCTCGGCGTGCGCGACCTCGCGGGCTTCGACGCCGAGGACGTCCCGCTCGCCGTCGGCGCGGCCGGCTGCCTGCTGCAGTACGTCAAGGACACGCAGCGGGCGCAGGTCCCGCATCTGCGGGCCCTGCGGCGCGAGCGGCGCGACGAGGCGCTGATCATGGATGCGGCGACGCGCCGCAACCTCGAGATCGAGACGAGCCTCGGCGACCGGCCCGAATACACCCTCGCGGGGCTTATGGACCGCTGCGCGACGCCGATGGGCAGCCGTCTGCTGCGGCGCTGGCTCAATCGGCCGATCCGCGACCGGGCCGAGCTCGCGGCGCGGCAGGAGGCCGTTGCGGCGCTCAAAGCGGCGCCCGGCGCCGAGCCGATCCGGCGCGCCCTGGCCGAGATCGGCGACGTTCGAACGCATCCTGGCCCGCGTCGCGCTGCGGTCGGCGCGCCCGCGCGATCTCGCGACGCTGCGCGACGCGCTCGCGCAGCTGCCGGAGCTCAAACGCTGCATCGCCGGCGTCGACGCGCCGCGTCTCGCGGCGCTCGCGGCCGGCTGCGGCGGGCACGCCGAGGAGCAGTCCCTGCTCGCGCGGGCCGTCGTCGAGTCTCCGCCCGCGCTGATCCGCGACGGCGGCGTCGTCGCGGCCGGCTTCGACGCCGACCTCGACGAGCTGCGCGAGATCAGCACGAACGCGAGCCGCTTTCTCGACGAGCACGAGGCCGAGCAGCGCGAGCGCTTGGGAATCGCTGGGCTCAAGGTGGGCTACAACAAGGTACATGGCTTCTACATAGAAATAAGCAAGGCGCATTCCGACCGCGCCCCGGCCGATTACCAGCGCCGCCAGACGCTCAAGGGCGCCGAGCGCTTCATCACGCCCGCGCTCAAGGCTTTCGAGGACAAGGTGCTCGGCGCCCGCGAGCGCGCGCTCGCCCGCGAGAAGCAGCTCTACGACGCGCTGCTCGAGACGCTCGCGGCGCAGCTCGGCCCGCTGCAGGCGACGGCGGCCGCCCTCGCCGAGGCCGATGCGCTTGCGAACCTCGCCGAGCGCGCCGCGGCGCTGAACCTCGCGCGCCCCGCACTCGTCGCCGAACCCTGCCTGGCCTACCGCACGGGCCGTCACCTCGGCGTCGAGCAGTCGAGCGAGACGCCCTTCGTGCCGAACGATCTCGAGCTCGACGGTGCGCGCCGCATGCTCATCGTCACCGGACCGAACATGGGCGGCAAGTCGACTTACATGCGCCAGACCGCGCTCATCGCGATCCTCGCGCACGCCGGCAGCTTCGTGCCGGCCGACGAGGCGCGCATCGGGCCCATCGACCGCATCTTCACGCGCATCGGCGCCGGCGACGACCTCACGGGCGGCCGCTCGACGTTCATGGTCGAGATGACGGAGACGGCCAACATCCTGAACAATGCGACGCCCGCGAGCCTCGTGCTCATGGACGAAGTCGGCCGCGGCACGAGCACCTTCGACGGGCTCTCGCTGGCTTGGGCCGCGGCGCGGCACATCGCCGAGAAGCTGCACGCCTTCACCCTGTTCGCGACGCACTACTTCGAGCTCACGAGCCTGCCGGCCGAGCTCGGCAACTGCGCCAACGTGCACCTCGACGCGACGGAGCACGGCCGCGAGCTCATCTTCCTGCACGCCGTCAAGGAAGGCCCCGCGAACCAGAGCTACGGCCTGCACGTGGCCGAGCTCGCGGGCGTGCCGCGCGAAGTCGTGACGGCGGCGCGCGCCTATCTCGCGCGGCTCGAGCGCCACCAGCGCACGCTCGAGCCCGAAGGCCCGCAGCGCGCGCTGCCGCTCGAGGCAGGGCGGCGAGAGGCACCGGCGGCGGACCGGGCGGGCCGAAGCGCCGGCAGCGTTGCCGAGGCGGCCGGCGTCGAGGCGGCCGCCGGCCCCGAACGCGAAGCGGCGGGGCGCCTGCGAGCCCTCGACGTTGACGCGCTGTCGCCGCGCCAGGCCTTGGATCTGCTTTACGAGCTGGCTGCGCTCGTTCGTCCCTGAGCCGAGAACGTGCCGTGGCGGAGAAAGTGCACGGTCTCGGCCGCGACTTGCCGGTCCCAAAGCAGGGCCGTGTGATTCACGTGCAGCACGCGGTGCACGGCGCCGTCGAGCCGCGTCTCGGCGACCGCGACCGTGCCGTCGTTCGGCATCGGCAGGCCGCCGAGCAGCCGGCCGAAGCCGTAGGGCCGATCGCCGGCCAGGATCCCGAGCTCGCACCCGCCCCGCCAAGGCTCGACGCCGCGGCCCTCGGCGATGTCGGCAATGCTGCGGCCGACTATCCGCCGCCCCCAACCGAACCGCAGGAGCATGCCGCCGCCGTGGCACGCGGTCAGCGGCGAGCCGAGACAGACCGCACGGGCCGCGCGCCCGCCACCGTGCCGCTGCAGCATGCGGACGATCACGACGCCGCCGAGGCTGTGCCCCACGAAGTGCAGGCGCCGCTCCGGCAGCGCGGCCGCGAACGCGGCGAGCCGGGCGGCGTTCTCGTCGAGGTCGCACGCGACGCTCGCGTAGCCGAAGACCGTGGTGTCGTAGCCCGCGGCCTCGAGGCGGCGGCAAAGCAGCATGGTCGAGAGCGCCGGCGGCATCCAGAGCCCGTGCAGGACGACGATTCGGCGGACGGAGGGCTCGCGCGCGTCGCCCCGGCGCCGCGAAGGTTCGCAGGCGCCGCCGGCGTGCGCCTCGCGCGGACCGGCGTTCATGCCCGCAGGCGCTCGAGCGCCTCGCGGTTCGTCCACGAGGTCACATACGCGAGGGCCTCGTCGAGCGCGACCCAGCGATAGGCGCGGTGCTCTGCGGGGTTCAGCCGCACGGGCACGGTCTGCGCGAGCTCGAGGTACCACGCGTGCTCGACATTGTGCGTGACTCCCGGCGCGAACCGATGCCGCCATTCGGGCCAGATCTCGAAGCGCCGGACGACGCCCGAGTCGCGCAGACCGACGGGCTCGAGCCCGGTCTCCTCGCGAACTTCACGGGCGGCCGCGTCCGCAGGGCGCTCGCCCCACTCTAGACTCCCCGTCACGGACTGCCAGAAGCCCGCCGGCGTCACGCGTTCGAGGAGCAGACACTCGAGCGCGCGCGTGTGAATGACGACGAGAACCGACTCCGGGCGCCGGAACGCTGCGCCCACCGCGCCCGCCTCAGCCTTGGGCGCCGCCCGCGGGCGAGCCGCGCAACCGGATGCCGACGTCCTTGAGCTGCCCGGCGTCGGCCGCGCTCGGCGCGCCCGTCATGAGGCAGCTCGCGTTCTGCGTTTTCGGGAAGGCGATGACCTCGCGGATGTTGTCCGTGCCGGCCAGCAGCATCGTGATGCGATCGAGGCCGAAAGCGATGCCGCCGTGGGGCGGGCAGCCGTATTCGAGCGCCGTCAGCAGAAAGCCGAACTTCGCCTCGGCCTCCTCGGCGCCGATGCCGAGCAGATCGAAGACGGCCGACTGCATCTCGGGCCGGTGAATACGAATCGAGCCGCCGCCGATCTCGTGGCCGTTCAAGACCATGTCGTAGGCGCGCGAGAGCAGCCGCTCGGGCGCCCCGGCGACCTCCGCGGGCGTCGCGTCCTTGGGGGCCGTGAACGGGTGATGCAGCGGGCTCCAGGCGCCTTTGTCGTCGGCTTCGAACATCGGAAAATCGACGACCCAGAGCGGCGCCCAGCCCGCGGCCGTGTGACCGCGGTCGCGGCCGAGCTTCTCGCGCAGCGCGCCGAGAGACTCGTCGACGACGCGCTTTTTGTCCGCGCCGAAGAACACGACGTTGCCGTCCTCGGCGCCGACGCGGTCGAGCAAGGCCTTGACCTTGTCCTCGGGCAGGAACTTCAGGATGGGCGACTGCAGGCCGGCCATTCCGTTTGCCTGGCTGTTGACCTTGATGTAGGCGAGCCCCTTGGCGCCATAGCGGCGCACGAAATCCGTGTAGTCGTCGATCTCCTTACGCGTGAGCGTGCCGCCTTGCGGCAGGCGCAACGCAGCGACGCGGCCGCCGGGGTCGCGCGCGGGCTCGGCGAAGACCTTGAAGTCGACGCCCTCGAGAAGATCGGCGACCTCGACGAGCTCGAGCGGATTGCGCAGGTCCGGCTTGTCGGAGCCGTAACGCCGCATGGCCTCGGCGTAGTCGAGACGCGGGAAGGGGTCGGGCAGATCGACACCGCCGGCCTGCTGGAAAACGTGGCGGATGAGCCGCTCCATGACCGCCATGATCTCTTCCTCGTTCATGAAGCTCGTCTCGATGTCGAGCTGCGTGAACTCGGGCTGCCGGTCGGCACGCAGATCCTCGTCGCGGAAGCACTTGACGATCTGGTAGTACCGGTCGAAGCCCGACATCATGAGGATCTGCTTCATGAGCTGCGGCGACTGGGGCAGCGCGTAGAAATTGCCCGGGTGCGTACGGCTCGGCACGAGGTAATCGCGGGCGCCCTCGGGCGTCGTCTTCGTGAGGATCGGCGTCTCGATGTCGATAAAGCCCTCGGCATCGAGGAAGGCACGCATCGCGCGCGTGATCGCATGGCGCAGGCGCAGGTTGTGCTGCATCTCCTGGCGGCGCAGATCGAGGTAGCGATACCGCAGGCGCAGCTCCTCGCTGGCCGGCTCATCGTAATGAAACGGCGGTGTCAGCGACTTGTTGAGCACGGTGAGCTTGTGGGCCAGCACCTCGACCTCGCCGCTCGCGAGCGACGGGTTGACCGTGCCTTCGGGGCGCGGCCGAACACGCCCTTCGACGGCGATCACGAACTCGCTGCGCAGGCGCTCCGCCTCGGCGAAGACCTCCGGGCGGTCCGGGTCGAAGACGACCTGCAGCAGTCCCTCCCGGTCCCGCAGGTCCACGAAGATCACGCCGCCGTGATCGCGCCGCCGGTGCACCCAGCCGGCGACCGACACCTCACGGCCGACCAGATCGCGGCCCACACGACCGCAGTAATGACTGCGCATCAGATCACCTCCGGACCGGCGCCGGGAAAAAGGGGAGGGATGTTAAGGTGCGGCCTTCGGCCGCGCAAGCTCGGGCTCGGGGTGCGCCGGGTGCCATTTCGGGACGACGACGCCGAGCGAGACGATCATCTTGAGCGCGTCCTCGACCGACATCTCGAGCTCGGTGACCTGACTGCGCGGCACGAAAAGAATAAATCCCGAGGTGGGGTTCGGCGTAGTCGGTACGAACGCCGTGACGATGGTCTCGCCCGTGCGGGCCTGCACCTCGCGGGCGTTCTCGGAAGTCTGGAAGGCCAGGCTGTAGATGCCTTCGCGCGGATATTCGACGAGCAGCACGCGCTTGAAGGAGTTGTCGTTCTCGCTGAGCAGCACCTCGGTGAAGTTCTTGACGGCGCCGTAGACGGAGCGCACAAGCGGGATGCGGGCCAGCAGCGACTCGTAGGAGCTCACGAGCCGCTTGCCGAGGAAGTTGGCCGCGAAGACTCCCGTAATCAGCAGCAGCCCAAAGGCCAGGATGCCCGCGAGAATCGCGGAGAGGCCGGGAATCGGGTACCCGACCAGGTTCTCGGGCCGGTAAGCGGCCGGAAGCCAGAACAAGAAGCGATTCATGATCCCCAGCAGGAGCCGGAAGACCAGGATCGTGGCGCCGACCGGTACCCAGACCAGAAGGCCTGCGACCAGATAGCGGCGCAGTCGGATCACGATGCGTTTACGCCGCCGCTGTGCTCGAACCGCCCGACGAGTCTTTCGCTGCGCTGCTTTTCCCGCCATCGCTTTTGGCCGACTCCGAGCTCTTGGACGACTCGCTCTTCGACGACTCGCTCTTCGAACTTTCGCTCTTCGAACTATCGTTCTTCGCGGCGCTTTCCTTGTTGCCGCCGTCGGCCAGGTTGCGCTTCTTCTCCTTGTCGGACTTGAAGTCGGTCTCGTACCAACCGCCGCCCTTCAGCCTAAACGCAGGCGCGGAAATGAGCCGCTTGAGCTGCGGCTTGGCACATTCCGGACAGTCCTTGAGGGGCGCATCGGCCAGCTTCTGCAGCGCGTCCAGTGTATGGCCGCAAGCTTTACAACGGTACTCGTAGATGGGCATGTCAAGACTCTCGCTAAGGCCAACCGGCGCTTAAGTAGGGTTCGCTCGGGCAAATTTCAAGGGGCCGGCCGTCAATTCCGCACGGCGGCGCCCCGGGCACGGGGCGGGACCCGGATTATCGACCGATACGCTGGCCGGAAAAAGGGGTCAGAGCCCTTTTTCGCCCAACGCTTGCGCTCGCAGGCCGCCACCGGCGCGGGTGGCGAAAAAGGGCTCTGACCCCTCCTCCCTCAAGCCGCCGCGGCCCGATCCTTCGTGAACACGAGCCCCTCGGGCCCCGCGCTGACGCGAATCGTGTCGCCCGGCCCGAAGTCCCCGCGCAGGATGCGCTCGGCCAGCGGGTTCTCAAGCTGCTGCTGGATCGCGCGCTTGAGCGGCCGCGCGCCGTAGACCGGGTCGTAGCCGGCCTTGGCCAGCCGGTCGCGCGCCGAATCGTCGAGCGCGAAGCCGATGTCCCGGTCCCCGAGCCGGCGGTGCAGGTACGTGAGCTGGATGTCCACGATCTTGCGGATCTGCTCGGCGTCGAGCGGATGGAACACGACCACGTCGTCGATGCGGTTCAGGAACTCGGGCCTGAAGTGCTGAGCCACGATCTCCATGACTTCGTCCTTCATGTGCGCGTAGTTCTCCTCGCCCGCGAGCTCCTGAATGCGCTGGCTGCCGAGGTTCGAGGTCATGATGACGACCGTGTTGCGGAAGTCGACAGTGCGGCCCTGCCCGTCGGTGAGGCGGCCGTCGTCGAGCACCTGCAGCAGCACATTGAAGACATCGGGATGCGCCTTCTCGACCTCGTCGAGCAGCAGCACCGAGTACGGCTTGCGGCGCACGGCCTCGGTCAGATAGCCGCCCTCCTCGTAGCCGACGTAACCCGGCGGCGCGCCGATGAGCCGCGCGACCGAGTGCTTCTCCATGAACTCCGACATGTCGATGCGGACCATGGCCTCCTCGGTGTCGAACAGGAACTCGGCCAGCGCCTTCGAGAGCTCCGTCTTGCCGACGCCCGTAGGGCCCAGAAACAGGAACGAGCCGTTCGGGCGGTTCGGGTCCGATAGCCCCGCGCGCGCGCGGCGGATGGCGTTCGAGACGGCCTCGAGCGCCTCCTTCTGGCCGACGACGCGCTGCTCGAGGAAGGCCTCCATCTGCAGCAGCTTCTCGCGCTCGCCCTCGAGCATCTTCGCGACCGGAATGCCGGTCCACTTCGAGACAACCTCGGCAACCTCCTCGTCGGTCACGCGGTTGCGCAGCAGCTTGTGCTCCGCCGACTGCGACTGCTCGCGCTCGACGGCATCCTTGAGCGCCCGCTCGAGCTCCGGAATGCGCCCGTACTGCAGCTCCGACATGCGCGCGAGGTCCGACGCGCGATGCGCCTTCTCGAGCTCGACCTTCGCGAGCTCGAGCTGCTCCTTGATCTGGGTCGCGCCCTGCATCGCGGCCTTCTCGCCCTTCCAGATCTCCTCGAGATCGGCGTACTCGGCCTCGAGCTTGCCGATCTGCATCTCGAGGTCGCCGAGCCTACGCTTCGAGGCCTCGTCCGATTCCTTCTTGAGCGCCTCGCGCTCGATCTTGAGCTGAATGAGCCGGCGCTCGAGCCGATCCATTTCCTCGGGCTTGGAATCGATCTCCATACGGATGCGCGAGGCCGCCTCGTCGATGAGGTCGATGGCCTTGTCCGGCAGCTGCCGGTCACTGATATAGCGGTGCGAGAGTGTGGCGGCGGCGACGATCGCCGGGTCCGTGATCTCGACGCCGTGGTGCACCTCGTAGCGCTCCTTGAGGCCCCGCAGGATCGCGATCGTATCCTCGACGGAGGGCTCGTCCACGAGCACCTTCTGGAAGCGCCGCTCGAGCGCCGCGTCTTTCTCGACGTACTTGCGGTACTCGTCGAGCGTCGTCGCGCCGATGCAGTGCAGCTCCCCGCGCGCGAGGGCGGGCTTGAGCATGTTGCCGGCGTCCATGGCGCCTTCGGCCTTGCCGGCGCCGACCATCGTATGGAGCTCGTCGATGAACAGGATGATCTGGCCTTCCTGCTTGGCGAGATCGTTGAGCACGGCCTTGAGGCGCTCCTCGAACTCGCCGCGGAACTTCGCGCCCGCGATGAGCGCGCCGAGGTCGAGCGAAAGCAGCCGCTTGCCCTTGAGCCCCTCGGGCACCTCGCCGTTGACGATGCGCTGCGCGAGCCCCTCGACGATGGCCGTCTTGCCGACACCGGGCTCGCCGATGAGCACGGGGTTGTTCTTCGTGCGGCGCTGCAGCACCTGGATGGTCCGGCGAATCTCGTCGTCGCGGCCGATGACCGGGTCGAGCTTGCCCTGCTCGGCGCGCTCGGTCAGGTCGATCGTGTATTTTTCGAGCGCCTGCCGGGTCTCCTCGGCGTTCGCATCCTGCACCTTGCTGCCTCCGCGCACTTCGTCGATAGCCTTCTCCACGGCGCCCTTGACGGCGCCGGCCTGCTCGAGGAGCCGGCCGAGGTCCCCGCGCGCCTGCAGCGCCGCGAGCACGAACAGCTCGCTCGAGATATAGGCGTCGCCGCGCTCCTGCGCGAGCTTGTCCGTGACGTTGAGCAGCCGCGAGAGATCGTTCGAGACGTGGACCTCGCCGGCCGCCCCGCCTTGGACGCTCGGCACGCGGTCGAGCGCCTGGCCCAGCGACGAGCGCAGCTGATTCATGTTGACGCCGGCTTTCGTCAGCACGCCGGCGACGGCGCTGCCGTCCTGCTCGAGCAGCGCCGCTAAGAGGTGCACCGGCTCGATGAACTGGTGGTCGCGCCCGATGGCGAGCGACTGCGCGTCGGCCAGGGCCAGCTGAAACTTGCTCGTAAGTTTGTCCATCCGCATGGGTCGTCGGTACCTCGAAGTCTGCGTTGGGGCCGGGAAGCCGTGTTTGTGAGATGGGGGTTCGAGGCCGCCATATCAACCGCTGGCGGGCGCGCCGTAAATACGTTCTTCTACGTTCGCGGCCGGCCGCGCCCCGTCAGACGAGCCAGATCAGCGTCGCCATGCGCCCGCACGGGGCCTCGCGGCGATGCGAGAAGAAGCGCTCGGCCTCGCGGTACGTGCAGAAGCCGCCGCCGAAGACCGCCCCGACCCCCGCGCGCGCGAGGCTCTGCGCGGCCAGCGCGTAGAGATCGGCTTGCCAGCGGCCTCGGGCGTTGGGAGCGAACGCGGCCTCGGTCTCGAACCCCGCCGTCTCGAATGCCCGGCGCACGTCCTCTCCGACTTCGAAGGCGGCCGCGCCGATGCCGGGCCCGAGCCAAGCCAGCACGCCGGCCGGGTCGACGCCGAGCGCCTCGACGGCGGCCGGGAGCACGCCGGCCGCGAGCCCGCGCCAGCCCGCGTGCGCGACGCCGACGCGCGTGCCGGCTCGATCGGCCAGCAGCACGGGCAGGCAGTCGGCCGTCAGCACGGCGCAGACGACGCCCGGCCGGCCCGTGACCGCGCCGTCCGCGGCCGGCACGTCCTGCGGCCGCCCCTCTACGCCGCAGGCGTCGAGGTCCAGCACGCGCGCACCGTGCACCTGGCGCAGCCACCTGGGCGCGGCCGGCAAGGCCAGGCCGGCGCCCAGCCGGCGCCGGTTCTCGGCCACGGCGTCCGGCGCGTCGCCGACGTGATCGGCGAGATTGAGGCTCGCATAGCCGCCGCGGCTCACGCCGCCGGCCCGACACGTGACGTAAGCGCGGACGCGCGCGGGCGCGGGCCAACCGGGGGCCATGGAAGGCAGCGGGGCGAATGTCTCGAGCACGCAGGCCTCGCGATCAGAACGCGCCGTCCGGCGCGGCGCGATATTCGGTCACGGCGCCCGTCGTGGGCGGAACGGGCTCGAGGCTACGCTCCGGACAGGGGGACCGCGGTGCCGATTGCGACATGGGACGAGTATAACGGCCCGCCCCTGGCCGCGAGCGCTTCGTTGCAGGCCCGGAGCCGCGGAGCTCGCCCGCGCCTTGGCCCGCTAGGCCGAGGCGGGCCCGCTAAGCGCGGCATCCTCGCGCAGCACGGCGAGCAGCGCCTCGAAGTCCGCCGGCAGCGGGCTCGAGGCCGCAACGGTCTCGCCGGTCACGGGGTGGCGCAGCTCGATGCGCGTCGCATGCAGCGCCTGGCGAGCGAACGCCTGCAGGTGCCGGCGCAGCGCGTCGGTCGGCTTCGGGGGCAGGCGCGGGCGGCCGCCGTAGGCCGGGTCGCCGACGAGCGGCGCGCCGATGTGGGCCATGTGGACGCGGATCTGATGGGTGCGCCCCGTCTCGAGCGCGAGCCGCACATGCGTGTGCGCGCGGAAGCGCTCGAGCACGCGGTACTGCGTGCGCGCGGGCCGCCCACCGGAGACGACGGCCATGCGGAGGCGGTCGCGCGGATGGCGGCCGATCGGCGCATCGACCGTGCCGCCGGCCGTGAGCACCGTCGCGCAGACGGCTTCGTAGGTCCTGGAAATCTCGCGGCGCGCGAGCGCTGCCGTGAGCGCGAGCTGGGCCGCCGATGTGCGGGCGACCACGAGCAGCCCGCTCGTGTCCTTGTCCAGGCGATGGATGAGGCCGGCCCGCGGCAGCGCCGCGAGCCGCTCATCGAGGTGCAGCAGCGCGTTCTGCAGCGTGCCGCCGGGATTGCCGGCGCCGGGGTGCACGACGAGGCCCGGCGGCTTGACGAGGATCAACAGCGCCTCGTCCTCGTAGACGACCTCGAGCGGGATGGCCTCGGGCTGCACGGGCACGGCGGGCTCGAGGGCGGCCTCGAGGACGATTTCCTCGCCGCCGCGCAGCTTGCGCTTGGCCTCGGCGGTACGCCCGGCCACGGTGATCTGCCCGCCGTCGATCCAGCCCTTGAGCCGGCTGCGCGAAAACTCCGGAATCAGCGCCGCGGCGGCCTGGTCGAGCCGTCGCCCGGCGAGTTCGGGGGGTACGGTCACACGGCGAAAGACCTTCTCGGCGGTCACGCCGGCCGGCTCCGGCGAAACTTTCCGCTATACTGCGCCGTCAAACGCTGCAAGCGATCCTGCCAGGGAGGCTGGCCGATCAATGACCGCCGTAGCGAGGGCGTCCCGCCTCGAGCCACGAACGCCCCGGCCCCGCCAGTGAGACGCGGGCCGTCGGCGCCCATTGGACCCGAGTCAAGAGATAACGTGTTCCGAAAGTTCAAGCCCGTCCTTCAGTTGCTCGTCGTCGCCGCCCTCGGCGTCACCGCCCTCGGCTGCGCGAATCACCGTCAGGGCGTCGTCCAGGACATCGGCCCCCAGGCGATGTACCGGCGCGCGAACGACATGATGAAAGGCGCCAACTACCAGGGCGCCATCAAGGAATACCTCGCGCTCGAGAGCCGCTACCCGTTCAGCCCCGAAACGCGGCAGGCGCAGCTCGATCTGATCTACGCCTATTATAAGAGCAACCAGCCGGAGGCCGCCGTCGACGCGGCCGACCAATTCGAGCGTGAGAACCCGACACATCCGCGCGTCGACTACGCGCTTTACATGCGCGGCGTCGTCTACTTCGATCAGGCTCCGAATATCCTCGAGAAGCTCTTCCACGTGGACATGACGGCCCGGCCGCCCAAGGATACGCTCAAGGCCTTCTCGACGTTCCAGGAGCTCATTCGGCGCTTCCCCGACAGCCAATACGTGTCCGACGCCCAGCGACGCATGGTGTTCCTGCGCAATCGCCTCGCGGCTTACGAGAATCACGTCGCGAACTACTACATGGAGCGCGGCGCTTACGTTGCGGCCGTGAACCGAGCCAAGTACGCGCTCGAGCACTACCCCGGCGCACCGGAGCTCAAGACCTCGCTGCGCATCATGATCGCCGGCTACCAGCAGCTCGGCAGGAAAGACCTCGCCGCGGACGCGCAGCGCGTCTACTCCGAGAACTACGGCCCGCGGACAGCGACGGCCAAGAACGACTGAGCCGGCACCTCGCGGCCTTCGCGCTCGGCCGCTTCGCGCTCAGTAAGCGGACGTAATCGGGTACCGCCAGTCGCGCCCGAAGGCGCGGCCGCTGACGCGCACGCCCGGCGGCGCCTGCCGGCGCTTGTACTCGGCGCGCTTGACCATCTGCAGCACCTTGACGACCGTCTCGCGCTCATAGCCGAGATCGGTAATCTGCTCGACCGAATAGTCCTTCTCTATGAACGCTTCGAGGATGGGATCGAGCACGTCGTAGTCCGGCAGCGCGTCCGTATCCTTCTGGTCCTCGCGCAGCTCCGCGCTCGGGGCGCGGGTCAGCACGCGTTCTGGAATAGCCAGGGAGACGCGGTTGCGGTAGCGCGCAAGCGCGTAGACGAGCGTCTTGCTGCAATCCTTGAGCGGCGCGAATCCGCCCGCCATGTCGCCGTACAGCGTCGCGTAACCGACGGCCATCTCGCTCTTGTTGCCCGTCGTGAGCAGCATCTCGCCGAGCTTGTTCGAGAGCGCCATGAGCAGCACGCCGCGGCAGCGCGACTGGATGTTCTCCTCGGTGGTATCGGCCGGCAGATTGCCGATAAGAGGCTTCAGCGTCTCCAGGGTCGTCGCGAATAGGGGCTCAATGGACATCGTGTCGCAGCGCACGCCGAGCCCGCGCGCCTGCGCGGCGGCATCCTCGAGGCTCATCGCCGAGGTGAACCGCGATGGCATCATGACGGCATGAACGCGGTCGGCGCCGAGCGCGTCCACGGCGATGCAAAGCGTCAGCGCCGAATCGACACCGCCCGAGAGCCCGAGCACGACACCGTTGAAGCCGTTCTTCTCGACGTAGTCGCGGGTCCCGAGCACGAGCGCGCGATAGACGCTCTCGTCGCGCTCGGGCTGGACGGCGAGCGGGCCGGGTATTAAGCGCGGCGCACCGGCCGCCGTTTCGAGCTCGACGACGTGCAGGCCTTCCTCGAACATCGGCGCGCGGAACACGGTCTCGCCGGCCGCGTCGAGCGCGAAGGAGCCGCCGTCGAACACGAGCTCGTCCTGCCCCCCGACCATATTCACGTACAGGAGCGGCACGCCGTTTTCGCGGGCACGGCGCGCCAGCACCTCCTCGCGGGTCTGCGGCTGGCGCATGTTATAAGGCGAGCCGTTGATCACGAGCAGCACCTCGGCGCCGGCTTTGACGGCCGCGCGGCTCGGCTCGGGGCTCCAGGCGTCCTCGCAGATGATGAGGCCGAACTTGCGCCCGGCGACCGACGCCACGGTCGCGTTCATGCCGGGCTCGAAATAGCGCTTCTCGTCGAAGACGCCGTAGTTCGGCAGGATGGTCTTGCGGTGCCGCGCGAGCACCTCGCCGTCCTCGAGCAGGGCGCCGGCGTTGTAGATGAACTCGCCCTGGTACTCGGGGTAGCCGACGTAGAGCGCGAGCCCCTCGACCGAGGTGCGAATCTTCTCGAACGCGGCTTCGACGCGCCTACGCAAGCCGCGGTGCAGCAGCAGATCCTCGGGGGGGTATCCGCTCAGCGTGAGCTCCGGAAACAGGACGAGCTCGCAGCCGAGCTCGTCGCGGGCTCGGCTGGCGTGCTCGAGGACCTTGCTCGTATTGGCGTCGATGCCGCCGACACGGGTGTTGAGCTGCGCGAGCGCAATCTTCAAGCGCGTGCCTTGCCGGGTGGAGTCCAAAAAGGGCTCTGACCCCTTTTTAGCCCAGCGCCTTGGCCATGGCCTCGCCGAGATCGGCGAGCGAGCGCACCGTAGCGACGCCGGCGAGCTCGAGCGCTTTGTACTTGTCGAGCGCCGTGCCCTTGCCGCCCGAGATGATCGCGCCGGCATGGCCCATGCGCTTGCCGGGCGGCGCCGTGACGCCGGCGATGTAGGCGACCACGGGCTTGCTGACGTGCTCGGCGATGTACTCGGCCGCGGCCTCCTCGTCCGTGCCCCCGATCTCGCCGATCATGACGATGCCGCGCGTCGCCGGGTCCGCCTCGAACAGCTCGAGGCAATCGATGAAGTTCATGCCGCGCACGGGATCGCCGCCGATGCCGACGCAGGTCGTCTGGCCGAGGCCGCGGGCCGTCGTCTGCGCGACGGCCTCGTAGGTCAGCGTCCCGGAACGCGAGACGATGCCTATCGAGCCCGGCTCGTGGATCTGCCCCGGCATGATGCCGATCTTGCACTCGCCCGGCGTGATGACGCCCGGGCAGTTCGGGCCGACGAGCCGGCAGCCGGTGCTTCGGAGCACGGCCTTGGTCCGAACCATGTCGAGCACGGGCACACCTTCCGTGATGCAGACGATGAGCTCGATCCCGGCATCGGCCGCCTCGAGAATCGCGTCGGCCGCGAACGGGGCCGGCACATAGATCATGCTGACCGTCGCCCCCGTCTCCTCGCGCGCCTGGCGCACGGTGTCGTAGACCGGCAGCCCGAGATGCTCGCTGCCCCCGCGGCCCGGCGTAACGCCGGCCACGACCTTCGTGCCGTAGGCGAGGCATTGCTCCGTGTGGAACGAGCCCTGCTTGCCCGTCAGGCCCTGGCAGATGACCTTCGTATTCTTGCCGACTAGGATGCTCATGCCGATGCCCCCGCCGCGGCGACCGCCTTCGAGGCCGCGTCCTTGAGGTTCTCGGCCGCGACGACGTTGAAGCCGCTCTCCGCGATGAGCTTGCGGCCCTTGTCCACGTTCGTGCCCTCGAGCCGGACAATGACGGGCACGCCGACATCCGCCTCCTTGATGGCCGCGATGACGCCTTCGGCGATGAGGTCGCAGCGCACGATGCCGCCGAAGATGTTCACGAGAATCGCCTTTACCTTCCTGTTCGTGAGGATGATGTTGAACGCCTCCTTGACGCGCGCGGCCGTGGCGCCGCCGCCGACGTTGAGGAAATTCGCCGGCTCGCCGCCGTGGAGCTTGATGAGGTCCATCGTCGCCATCGCGAGGCCCGCGCCATTGACCATGCAGGCAATGTCGCCGTCGAGCGAGACGTAGTTCAGGTCGTGCTCGTGAGCACGGCGCTCGCGCTCGTCCTCCTGGTCCGGGTCGCGCATCTCCGCAATGCGCTTCTGCCTGAACAGCGCGTTGTCCTCGACGTTGATCTTCGCGTCGAGGGCCACGACGTGGCCGTCTTTCGTGACGATGAGCGGGTTGATCTCGACGAGGCTCGCGTCGCAGTCGTCGAACAGCTTCACGAGCTTCTCGAGGATACCGTGCAGCTCTTTCTGCTGCGCCTTCTCGAGGCCGAGGCCGTAGGCCAGGCGCCGCGCATGGAACGGCTGCAGTCCGGCCGCAGGGTGCAGCTGGACCGTGAGAATCTTCTCGGGCGTCTCGGCCGCGACCTGCTCTATATCCATGCCGCCGGCGGCCGATGCCATGATCGCAATGCGCTCCGAGGAACGGTCGACGAGCAGGCTCAGGTACAGCTCGCGCTCGATCTCCGACCCCGATTCGACGTAGACGCGCTCGATCGGCAGGCCCTCCGCCCCGGTTTGGTGCGTGACGAGCCGCCGCCCCAGCATCTCCTTCGCATGCGCGGCGACTTCCTCGACCGAGCGGGCGAGCTTGACGCCGCCGGCCTTGCCGCGGCCGCCGGCATGCACCTGCGCCTTGACGACCCAGACCTTGCCGCCGAGCGCCTTGGCCGCTTCCGCGGCCTCCTTCTCGTCGGCCGCGACGCGGCCTTGCGGCACCGGAACGCCGTACTCGGCGAACAGCGCTTTTGCTTGGTATTCGTGAAGATTCAACGCAATTCCCGATACATGGCGTGAGGGCCTGCTATTTTCCACGAAAGCCGGGCCCTAGCAAAGGAGAAAGGGGTAAGATTCGCCCACATGTCGGCCGTCGATTTACGTAAACCCGTCTCGGGCGGACCGGCCCGCAGGGATGCGCCGGCCGTCGAGCCCGCCGAGTTCGGCTGGCGCGTGCTGGCCTTGCTCAACCTGTTTCGGCTCGCGCTCGGCGTCGCGCTGCTCGTCGCCTTCGCGCTCGAGTCGAGCATCGTCGCGGGCCGCGACGCGAGCCTGGCCTGGCACGCGTTGCTCGCCATGCTCGCCGTCGGCTGCATCGAGATGCTCTTTCTGCACTGGCGGCGTCCGCCCGTCGAGGCCCAGACCTACGTGCTGTTCGGCGCGGACCTCGCCATCGTGCTCGCGCTCGTGCATGCGAGCGGCGGCGTCTCGAGCGGGCTCGGCGGCCTGCTCGTCGTCTCCGTCGGCGCGCTGTCCCTGCTCGCGCCGGCGCGCCGCGCCTTCGCCTTCGCCGCGATCGCGACGCTCGCACTGCTGCTCGAGCAGACCGTGGCGCAGCTCCAAGGCCAGGCCTCGCTCGAGCAGTACGTGGCCGCGGGTGTGCTCGGCGCCGTCGTCTTCCTCATCGTGGCCGTCGTCCAGCTCGTGCGGCGGCGCCTCGTCGAGACCGAGGCGCTGGCCGAGCAGCGCGGCGTCGACCTTCGCAACCTCGTCGAGCTCAACGAATACATCATCCAGCACCTGCGCGAGAGCATCGCGGTCGTCGACGGCGACAACGAGGTGCGGCTCATGAACGAGTCCGCCATGAAGCATTTCGGCGGCACGCTGCGCGGCCGGGCGCGCTCGCTGCGCGCGCTCTCTCCCGAGCTCGCCGCCCGGCTGGCCGCGTGGCGAGCGGGCGGCTCGGGCGCCGCAGCGGCGGACCCGGCCGCCGCGGGCACCGGCGCCGCGGGCGCTCCCGGCGCAGCGCGGGCCGAGGGGACTGGGCCCGGCGGCGCCCTCCCACGGCCGGCCCCCGACGCCGCCCACCGCACCGATTCGTCGTCCCCGCAACCGGCCTCGGACGAAAAGCCCCCGCCCTTCTCCTCGGCCGACGGCTCCACGACGATCCAGCCGCACTTCGCGCCGTTGGGCGCCGGCCGCGAAGGCGGCGTCGTGATCTTCCTCGAGGACACTTCACTGATCGCCGAGCGCGTCCAGCAGACCAAGCTCGCGGCGCTCGGCCGGCTCAGTGCGAGCATCGCGCACGAGATCAGGAACCCCATCGGCGCCATGAGCCATGCCGGGCAGCTGCTCGCCGAATCCCCGAGCCTCGCGCCCGCAGACAAGCGCCTGACGGACATTATCCGCGTCAACGCCAACCGCGTGAGCCAGATCGTCGAGAGCGTGCTCTCCCTCTCGCGCCGCGACCAGACGCGCCCGGAGCGCTTTCAGCTGCTCGACTGGATGACCGACTTCGCCAAAGAGTTCACCAAGACCCTCGAGCTTTACGAGGAGGCCGTGGCCGTGACCGCGGATTCCGTCGAGCTCGAGGTCCAGATGGACCCGACACACCTGCACCAGATCGTCTGGAACCTCTGCGAGAACGCCGTCAAATATGCGAGCGAGGCGGCCGGCGCCATCGCCGTCGAGCTCAGCAGCGGCCGCGTCGAAACTTCGGGGCGGCCCTATCTGCAGGTCGGCGACCGCGGGCCCGGCATCGAGGCCGACAAGGTCGAGCAGATTTTCGAGCCGTTCTATACGGGCCAGGCCAGCGGGACGGGCCTCGGTCTTTATATTTCCCGAGAGCTGTGCGAGCGCAACGGCGCTACGTTACGCTACCTGCCGCGCCCGGGGGGCGGCAGCCAGTTCCGCATCGTTTTCGCGGACCCGCAGCGATGGCAGTCCGACGACGCGTGAACTGACTCAACGGGGGGGGCACGACGAACATGAAGCCGACAGCACTCGTCGTCGACGACGAGCCCGACATCTGCGAGCTGCTCTCGATCACGCTCGAGCGCATGGACATTTCCGCGCGCAGCTGTACCGACATCGGCGGCGCCAAGCGCGCGCTCGGCCGCGAGCACTTCGACGTGTGCCTGACCGACATGCGCCTGCCCGACGGCGACGGACTCGAGCTCGTCGAGTGGATCCAGCGCGAGGCGCCCGGCACGCCCGTCGCCGTCATCACGGCGCACGGCAGCGTCGAGACCGCCGTCAAGGCGCTCAAGGTCGGCGCCTTCGACTTCGTCTCCAAGCCGCTCGACCTCGGCGATCTGCGCAAGCTCGTGACCGCGGCGCTCAAGCTCAAGGGCGTCGGCGGCCGCGGCAAGGCCGGCACCGGCCAGGAGCTCGTCGGCGCCTCGCCCGCGATCGAGCGCGTGCGCGCCATGATCGCCAAAGTCGCGCGCAGCCAGGCCCCGGTGCACATCTCCGGCGAATCCGGCACGGGCAAAGAGCTCGTCGCGCGCATGATTTACGAGGCGGGTCCGCGCCGCGACGGCCCGTTCGTGCCCATCAACTGCGGCGCCATCCCGACCGAGCTCATGGAGAGCGAGTTCTTCGGCCACCGCAAGGGCGCCTTCACGGGCGCCGTCGGCGACAAGATCGGCCTCGTGCAGACGGCCGAGGGCGGCACGCTGTTTCTCGACGAGGTGGCCGACCTGCCGCTGCACATGCAGGTCAAGCTGCTGCGCGTGATCCAGGAAAAGGCCATCCGCCCCGTCGGCCAGGTCAGCGAGCTGCCCGTGGACGTCCGCATCCTGAGCGCAACGCACCGCGATCTCGGGGAGCTCGTCGCCGAGGGCGCGTTCCGCGAGGACCTGTACTACCGCATCAACGTCATCGAGCTGCACGTGCCGCCGCTGCGCGAGCGCGGCGACGACGTGCTCATGCTGGCCCAGCGCATTCTCGCCCGCCTCGCCTCGAACCAGGGCGTGCCCGCGCCGCGGCTCACGAAGAAGGCGCAGGCCGCGCTGCTCGGCTATCGCTTCCCGGGCAACGTGCGCGAGCTCGAGAACATCCTCGAGCGCGCCCTGACGCTGTGCGTCGGCGAAGAGATCGACGTCGACGACATTCAGCTGCGGCCGACGGCGGCCGGCGAGGCCGCGGGCGACGCCGCGGGCGTCGCACAGGACGGCGCGCCGCTCGGTACGCAGCTCGAGGAAATCGAGCGCGACGCGATCGTCAAGGCGCTCGAGCAGACGCGGTACAACAAGACCGCCGCAGCGCATCTGCTCGGCATCAGCTTTCGGGCGCTGCGGTATCGAATCAAGAAGCTCGGGATCGAGTGAACGGCGGCCTTCGGCGCGCTGCCCGGCGTTTCGACAGAAGGCCTGTCCGCGACCGGCGACGCGGGGTGACAATTTTGGTCACATTGTGACCGTTATTCGATTGTCGGTGACGCTCCGGAATCGGCAATATGTCGAACTTCGAAGCGGCATTGCCGCCGCAACCCGCGCCACTGCTCGGGTTTTGACATAGTTCACAGCCCTTGGCATATCGATTGCAGTCTACTGCGCAGCGACGCGCACCGCGTCCGGACAAGACTGAACCAAAACCGCTTAGAGGAGCTTCTCGAAATGAGGAAAACGCAGCAGGGCTTCACGCTCATCGAGTTGATGATCGTCGTGGCCATTATCGGTATTCTGGCCGCGATCGCGATCCCGGCTTATCAGGACTACACCATTCGGGCGAAGATTTCGGAGCCGATGACGTTTGCCGATTCGGCGAAGGTGTCGGTGTCGGAGTACTATCAGTCGCAGGGCGCTATGCCGACGACGGGCTCGCAGGCCGGCATCTCGGCGGCAACGTCGCAGTACATTGCTGCCGTCACCTACGTCCACACCGACAGCACGCATGCCTCGATCGAGATCAAGGTCAGCCCGGCGGTCGGCAACGGAGTCAGCCAGGGCGCCGACGACATCGTGATGGCCGGTACTGGAACTGCGCAAGGAACGGTCGACTGGGTCTGCACGGGCAGCAAACTCGCGAAGAAGTATCTTCCGGCGAACTGCCGCTAGTACTGTACTGACGGCATCACAAACGGGGGGCGCCGCAGTCTGCCGCGCCCCTCGTTTCCTTTATCGAGCGACGACTTCACGTGATGACGGGACCACTTCGAAGATCACCACTGCTCATAGGCTGTCTGTTCCTCGGTCTCGTCCTTTGCGTGCTCGTATACTACCCTGGACTGCACGGACCGTTCGTATTCGACGACTCGCCGAATATCGTCCAAAACGACCGCCTGCACGTCGACACCATTTCGCTGGAGGGCCTGCGCCAAGCCGCATTCTCCTCCGATGCCGGAACGTTGAAGCGGCCACTCAGCATGCTCACGTTCTGGATGAACTACTACATCTCGGGCCTAAATCCTTTCGGCTACAAGCTGACGAACCTAATCATTCATCTGCTCAACGGCCTCGGAATATTCTGGCTCACGACCCTGGTCCTACGCAGCCGGGAATTGGACTCGGCGGACCTCTCTCCGCAACTGCGCAATTCGCTCGCGACCGCCACTGCCGTGCTTTGGCTGGTTCACCCCTTGAATCTCACCGCCGTGCTGTACGTCGTGCAGCGCATGACGAGTCTGGCCGGAACCTTCGTTCTCCTCGGCGTTATCTGCTACATCATCGGACGCAACCGGCTTGCGCGCGGCCAGAGGGGGTTTTCACTGATTTGCGGTGGCTTGGTCGGCTTCGGGGGTTTGGCGGTTCTCAGCAAAGAGAACGGAGCCCTATTGCCGCTTTACATGGCCGTAGTAGATTTCACGCTCTTCGGTTCCTCGGCTCTGCAGCCGGCGACGCGGAGGAAACTCAATGCGTTCTTCGCGGTAACTGTCGTCGCACCGGCCCTATTCGCGATCGCGTTCATCGCGACCCACCCGCACTGGCTGGCCGCTCAATATGCGACCCGCGACTTCACGCTGGCCGAGCGATTGATGACGGAAGCGCGCGTACTGTGCTTGTATCTGCGCTGGATATTCGTTCCGACGCCGTCGGCCCTCGGTCTCTTCCACGATGACATCGCCGTTTCCACCGGACTGTTGCATCCCTTCAGCACTCTCGTCGCCGCCGCCGCCGTCATTTCGGCCGGCTTCGCCGCAATATGCTTGCGCAAGCGGTATCCGCTATTCGCGTTCGCGACGCTCTGGTACCTCGCGGGTCACTTTATGGAGTCGTCGTTTATCGGCCTTGGGCTCGTTTTCGAGCACCGGAACTATCTTCCGATGTATGGGCCATTGCTCGCCGGAGTCTACCTCTTGTATCGAGCCCTCGGAGCGACGGGAAAGGGATTCGGCTTTGCCGTACCCGCGGTGTTTGTCCTGGTGTTCGCAGGCGTCACGGCCGAGCGCGCTCACGACTGGAAGAACATCACGAGCCTCTCCGCGGCACTGGTTCAACATCACCCGGATTCCGCCTTGTCGAATTACCAAGCGGGAACGACGCTGGGTTCCGTAGCGTTGCGACACCCGGATCTCGCACCGGCCCTTTACCCGAAAATCAAGGCATATCTCGATCGGTCCACGGAGCTCGCACCGAGATCCGTCAACGGCCTGTTCGATCGCGTACTGCTCGACGCAACGAATGGCAGGGCGATGGATGATCACGTCGTCGAAGAACTTTCCTCCAGGCTGTCCACGAGCCCGCTGCGCATCACGATCGTGGGGGCCTTCGAAGCGCTCGTCGACTGGTCCACGAAAGGAACCATCGCTCTACCCAAGAACGATGTATTGAAACTGTTTGAGGCGGCGCTCGGCAATCGGACCATCAACCGGATTACCAAGGCCTCGTTGTTGGCCCTTCTCAGCAGTTATTACGGCAACGTCGCACACGACCTTGGAGAAGCCGTCAGTCTTGCCATCGCTGCGACTGAGACGGCCCCGAGCGAACCCGTTCATCATCTGAGTCTGGCGCGTCTTGCCTTACAGCTCGGCAACCTCCCACTTGCGGCCACGGAATTGCATGCCGTCACGCAAAATGACTCATTGGGGCGCTTCAAGCTTCAGACTCAGCACCTAACAAAAGAGCTCGAGCGAGCCAAAGCGAACGTTGGAGCGTGATAAGGCAATGCCACGATCGATCGGGAAACGGGGGGTACTGTAGATGATCGAAGCGCGATTCACTTCTCTTATCATTCCCGCGTTCAACGAGGCAGATTCGCTGAGACGGCTGCTGCCCGTTCTGAGGCGCCAATACGCACGCGCGGAGATCATCGTCGTCAACGACGGCTCCACGGATGACACAAGTGCTGTCTGCAGGGAGTGCGGCGTCATCGAGGTCAGGCATCAGTACAACATCGGTAACGGAGCCGCCGTGAAATCGGGGGCCAGGGCCGCAACCGGAGAGGTGTTGATCTTCATGGATGCGGACGGGCAACACGACCCGAACAACGTCCAGCGCCTCTTGGCGAAGATATCCGAAGGCTACGACATGGCAGTGGGCGCACGGGACGCTGGTTCCCAGGCGAACCTCGGCCGGTCCTATGCGAATCGGTTTTACAATGGTCTTGCGAGCTGGATGACGAACAACCCAATAAGCGATCTCACTTCGGGCTTTCGCGCTGTCCGGGCGGCGAAATTTCGCGAGTTCATCTACCTTTTGCCGAATGGGTTTTCCTATCCGACGACGATCACGATGTCGTTCTTCAGGGCGGGATATTCGGTCGCTTACGTGCGGATACGGGCTGCGAAGCGAATCGGCAAGAGCCACATTCGGCCCCTTCAGGATGGGGTTCGCTTTCTGCTGATCATCTTCAAGATCGGGACGCTGTACTCCCCCCTGAAGCTCTTCACTCCGCTCAGCGCGGGATTCTTCCTGATCGGTTTGTGCTATTACCTCTACACGTACATAACGGCAGGGCGGTTTACGAACATGTCGGCGCTCATGTTCACCACCTGCGTCCTGATCTTTCTCATCGGTCTGGTGTCCGAGCAGATCACTCAGCTCATCTACCGCTTGGACGCCTCGACCGTCCGCGCGGCGGAGGCTCAGCGGCCCGAGAGCTCAGTGGAGCCCGTACGGGCGGAAGGCTCGAGTTCCGCCGTCCGCAAGGTCGGGACCTGAGGGCCGACACCGGAGCGTATCGAAGGTGACAGGCAGCCGCCGTTTCACGCCCACTTGGGCGCGTCGACCACGATTTCGATAACGGGCGTAAGCCACACATGCCTTTCAGCATCGTTCTCACAGGCACCTATTCGGCAGCTAATAAGGGCGACGCGGGAATGCAGCTTAGCTTCGCGCAAGCTCTGCGCGAGCGATGGCCCGAGGCGAAGGTCGTCATTAGCGCGCCGTTCGCGCGCGCGGACGCCCCGCTCTATGCCGGCCTCGCGACGGTCGTTCAGTGCCAGCGTAGGAGGCTCGTCGTCGCGGCCTTCCAAGTGGTCCGCGCGGCGCTCTGGCGTCTGCTCAAGAGGGCTATGGGCGTCGACGCGCGCTGGTTGATCCCGGAGCCCGAGTTGCAGGCGTATCGGGATGCGAGCCTCGTCGTCGATCTCAGCGGCGACATGTTGACCGACGACTATGGCCCGCACGTGGCACTCTCCCATTACATGCCCTTACTCAATGCATTGCTGCTCGGAAAGCCGTTGTTCATATGTGCACAGTCCGTCGGTCCCTTCGGTCCCACGAGGCTGCTTGCCCGTTGGATCTTCGGACGCGCACAAGCCGTCACGCTTCGCGACCCGATATCCTTCGCCCACGTCGAGAGCCTAGGGCTCCGGAGCCGGCCGGCGACCGCGACGGCGGACATGGCCTTTCTACTGCGTCCGGCGAGTGCAGGGCGCGCAATCGAAATACTCGCCGCCGAAGGAATCGAATGGGACAAGAGACCGGTACTTTGTGTCTCGGTCAGCCCCATACTCGAGAAGAGGTACGAGGCGGAGAGCCGCGATCGTTTCGTCGCAATGATGGCGAGCGTCCTCGACGCGTTCCTACGCGCCCACGAAGCCCGGGTGTTATTAGTCCCGCACGTCACGGGGCCGAAGGCCGCGGGCGACGATCGCCGTGTGGCGTCCCGGGTCGCAGGCGAAATGCGCGCGCGGGCGGATGTTATCCTAGGCGACTACCGGCCCGACGAGCTCAAGGCCGTGATTGGCCTGGCAGACATGGTGCTCGGCGCCCGCATGCATGCGAACATCGCCGCCTTGTCTCAGGGGATACCGGTCGTTGCGCTGTCGTATAGTCACAAGACTCCCGGCATTATGGCGATGCTCGGCCAGCGCGAACGCGCGCTCGACGGGAGCAGGCTGGAGGCCGAACGCCTCCTCGAAACCCTGACGGCCACTTGGGAGCAGCGCCGAGAGGTGCGCAGCCACATCGAATCGCGTCTGGCTCAAGTGCGCCGCTCGGCCGCGAATAATATCGATATCGCGGCGCTGATTCTCCAGCTTCCGGGTCGAGCCCGGAGTTCGGACGCCGCATGAATCTGTTCTTCGGCGCAACCACTCCAAGCGCAAGCAACGAGGTGGCGCGCGATGGCGTGGCGGCGTTCTGTGCGCGCCATTATGGATCGCGGCCAACGTTCGAGAGCACGGCTGCCGTGCCGCTGCTCGGCGCCGTGAGAACGCCGGGCAGCCGGACACTCGGCAGGGCGGAACGCGACGGATGCGTGCTCCTGTTCAACGGCAGCTTCTTCGGGCCCTTTCCAGGCACTTCGGACGAACGCGCCCCCGGCGATCCCGACACGACGGCCGCCGTGCTGCTGCGGCGCTACCTCGAGGCAGGCTGCGCCTTCCTGGACGGTTTGCTTGGCTATTATTCCCTCGCGATCGCCGACTCGCGCTCCGGAACACTTCATCTCGCGGCCGATCCGTACGGCCAGCGGGCACCCGTTTACCAATCCCAGGAGCGAGGCGTCGTCTTCTCTTCGAGCGTAGCGGCCGCCGTCAATCTGCTGGACAAACCGACCCTTGACCGCTCCTGGGAAGATTTCTTCCTGATTTACGGCTTCTATCCCCACGGTCGCACCCCGTTTTCCGGTCTTACGGCCGTACCGGCTGGCCAAGTCCTGAGCTGGACTGCAACTAGCCGAAGCGAGCGCCCGATCGCGCCCTATCGAGCCGCCGAGCCGCCGGAACTCGAGCCCGGTGCGCCCCTCGCGCGCGCCGTTGACGTTTTACACGAATCGTTCATGAGCGCGCTCGAGCAGCAGTGCAATGCTGATTCGGACGTAGGCGTCCTACTCGGCGGATTCGACTCGGCGCTCGTAGCCGCCGGCCTTCGGCGGCTCGGCAAGACCGTAACCACCTGGTCATTCTCCTACGAGCAGGAGGAGTACAACCAGCCGCATGTCGAGGACCTGGCGGCGTTTCTGGGTATCGAGCACCATTGGGTGAAGCTGACGAGAGACGACCTCGAACGCGGGCTCGACCGTTTTCCGTATGTCTTCAATCAGCCCACGAACTGGCCCAACTACGTCATTCAAACCGCGATTCTTGCCGAGAAAATGGCGCTCTCCGGTGTTGCCGCTATATACAGCGGCGACGGATGCGACACCGCTTTCTTGGGCTATCCGGGAACGTGGAAACGAGCACGGGTGCTTGAAAGAGTGCCCTCCATACCGGACGGTGCCGCGCGGCTTCTGACTCGCCTGCTCGCCCGCCCGTCCATCGAGCGGCGTCTCGGCCACCCGTACCGCTTGATACTCAATCTTGTCAGAACGTCGTCCTGGCCGAGACATGTGCGCGGCTTTTTGTCGTTCAGGCTGCTCGATGAGTTGTCCCTGGCCCAGATCAGAAGCGGACCCGCCCCCGAGCAGGCATGCGATGTTCGGTATGCGGCCGCGCAACTCGCCGCGCCGTTCGCGAACCTTCCGTCGCTGCGCCTCGCCTACCAGGGCAAGGCGCTCATCTCGCCAAACAAGAACAAGATGAACGGCAGCTCGGACGTATCCGGTCTGCCGATTGTATCTCCGTACATGCATCCGGCTTTCAAACAGCTCGCGCAGTCGTTACCGGAAGAGCTGTGCCGTCCGAACACGCGCACGGCTTCACGGATCACCGGAAAATACGCGCTCATGAAGATGGCCGAGGAAAAGGGGCTGCTCCCGAACGAGGTCATCTACCAGAGAAAAGTCGCCGCGGTCGACGCACCGGTGGACCAATGGTACGCGGGGCCGATGCGAGCGTTCATGCGGCGAAAGATCGCAGACCTGCCATTTACGGCAGACGCAAGCTACGTCGAAAGCCTTCTCGAGCCACATATTGCCGAACAAATGTTCCAGAAATACCTGCTGACCGACCGAATCATCAAGCAGGCTCCGAGCCTGCTCGCGACCTACGCCTCCTTCTGCGGCCTGCTCAACGAGATTCCCGAAGGCGCCCAACGCCGCGCCGAGGCTCCGGGTTCGCGCGCTCCCTGATCCCCGCCCAGCCGTCGGCCGAGCTCTTCAACCGCGCGACGCCGCCTCGGTGGACTCTCGCGCCCGAGATTTCGCGGCCGCACCGGCAAGCACCCGAACGGACTCGAGCAATGCGCCGATCATTGCGAATACGAGCTGCAGACCCAGCAGCACCAGGGGAAACGCGATAGCACTAGACTTGTCGACGCCTTGCATTACGAACAAGCTGGCGAAACCGGCCTCTCTAACGCCGATCCCGGCGATCGTTAGCGGCAACAACGTCACGAGGTAGACGACGGAACGCATCCAGCCGATGTCGAGGAAGCCGAAAGGAAGGCCCAGACCCCGGGCCACGACATAGCCGCTCGCGATGAAAAGCATGTGCCCGCACAGCAGGGATAACACGACGCGCAGCACCCCACGCCCACGCAGTTCCCGATAAGCGTGGATGGCCATCGCGACTCGCTCCACCCGCCCGCCGAACGCTTCCGGCAAGCGGCGGGTCGCCGCAAGACGCAGGGGCGCAAGCGCGGCGAACGCGCGACGGGAAACAAAGACCAGGAGCACAGAAATGGAAACAACCGATGCCGCGACGGCAATCGGCAGGAGCACGTGAAGCGGAGAAGGCAGAGCCGACCGTCTCACAGCCAGGAACAGGGCCGCGGTAGTAACTACGATTGCGAGCTGCACCGTGCGTTCGAAGGCAATTAACGCGGCCACGTACACGCCCACGCCTTCGCGCCCATCGCGGTAGCGCTGCCACCGGATTCCCACGCTGAGCGCATGCGGCAGCATCAGCACGTAGAAACGCATGGCCAGGTTTATGGCCATGAGTCGAACAAAAGAAACATCCAACCCGACCAGCTTCATGTCGAACCGCGTGACGAGGGCGGGCAGCACGATAGATCCGAACCACGTAAGAAGGAGCGCAGCGACGAATAACTCCGGCGGCAGAACAGCGACCGCCTTGGGAATCCGCTCGATTCCGCCGTAAGCGACGGCGGCCATCAGGATCGCGAGACCCAGCACGAGTCGGCCGACGAATGGCGCCCATCGTCTCAGCATCTCGGTCTCACTCCTGTCGATCGAGGCTGGGGGCTCGCGCAGCGGCGACCTCGCCATAGAGCCGCACATGCTCGCGGGCGATCGTGTGCCAGTCGAAAGCCCGCGCGCGGTCCACTTGGCGGGCGCGAAGCGTGTCGATACCCTCGGTCCCGTTCAACAGACGCGTCAAGACCGCCGCGAGCGCGGCCGCATCGCCGGGACGCACGACGTAGGTCTCGTCGATGGCCAGCTCCTTGAGCCCGCCGACTCCGGTCACGACCAGCGGTATACCGCACCCAGCCGCCCGGGCAGCCGCTCCGGACTGACCGCTCATCCGGTCATACGTGAATGCCGCGAATGAGGCGATTCGGCACAGAGCGTCCAACGCTTCTTCCGGGACGAATCCGAGCCGCACCACTACTCTCAATGCAAGATCTCGGTCCTGCAGCAGCGCCGAGATCCGATTAGACGCTTGGTCGGAGCCCAGAACGCGGGCGGAGAATCTACCGAGCAGGGAGTGAGACCCCGCCCAAGAGCGTCCCGCGAGCACGAGATCCGTGTCCGTGTTGCGGCGGCACACTTCCTTCCAGGCCTCCAGCAGCGTTGGAATTCCCTTGTAGTCGCGGAGGTTGCCGAAACTGAGCACGTAACGACGGGACGGATCCAAACAGGTGACGCCGAAGTCGGCGGCCGAGGCGACCGTTGCGCCCCGAATTCGAACGCCGTGCGGCACCACCGCGATTCTCGGCCCATCCCTGGAGCGAATTCGCCGCCCTAAGTGCTCGCGTCCCACCTCGGTATGGACGATGAGCAGGTCCGCGTCCCGAAGCAACCGGCGCTCCCACGGCTCCCATGCACGCAATCGCTCGTGGGGCGTCGGGTTATGCACGGTCACGACGACACGCTTCCCGAGGCGGTGCGCATGACGCATCACGCCGAGCAGCATCGGGCTCATGAACGGATTCCAGTGCTGGAGATGCACGACGCCGCCGGCAATTCGAGCCGCCTGCCGCCAGGTCGCGGGCCTTGCCCAGTGCAAGAGCGCCAGCTCGTCCAGGCGGCTCGCATCGTGGCCGCTTGGAGCCAGTCGCGCTGGATAGATGGCCCGATAATCTATGCGGGATACGGCGTCGCACGAGACGCTCGTCAGGGCGGAATAGAGCTCGTCGGCATACATGCTGACGCCCCTCGGAGGTAACCCAAACGGGGAAACAAGCGTGGCCTGCGATTCGCTCATGACCGGTGATTCAAAAGAAAACGTACGAAACGGCTGCGATCCGTGCCTCGCATTGCCATGCGCCTTCACCCGAGGCCGCCCGCCCCAGCCGCTGGGTCGCCAGTTAATACGGTGACTCCGCGATGCGCAAGGGAGGACGTCGGCTTTTTCCTTCCGGTAAACGCGGTTGCTGCGAATTTGGCAGATCGTCGAAGCTTTTGCGGCCGGAAGAGGACATCGAGCC
Source organism: uncultured Gammaproteobacteria bacterium (assembly GCA_963782445.1). Taxonomy (GTDB): domain Bacteria; phylum Pseudomonadota; class Gammaproteobacteria; order Steroidobacterales; family Rariloculaceae; genus ZC4RG20. Next base: position 427,617 of record CAWAJM010000002.1, on the reverse strand, counting down.
CACTGCGGGCCACGACCGATGCCAAACGGCCAGGCGGGGCGGTTCGCTCCGAAGCCCGCGGGGAACGGGTCGCAGTACCGGGAACCCCCGTCACAAAAGGGGAATTCGGCTGTTGACAGATCCTGCGATCTACGGTGAAAGTACCGCTCCAATTCGAGGTTTTTCGATTGTTCAACACCATTCCGAGAGCGCCATGGCGGTTACCGCAACTCAAGGCCCGCTGACGGGACTACCGAGGCGTCTCGTCCAGGACGGGATCGTAGCCGAACCCGAGCTCGCCGAGGCGCTCGAAGCGATCGGAGGCAACAGCGCCTCCCTCGTCGCCCACCTCGTGGCCAATCAGCTCGGCGATCCGCGACGGATTGCGGTGGCTGCCGCCCATGAGTTCGGCGTCCCGCTGTTGGACCTGGATGCGGTCGATTCGGACCTCGAGATAATCAAGCTCGTCGACGACAAGCTTCTCGCAAAACACCGCGTTCTGCCGCTACTTCAGCGCGGGAAGCGGCTGTACGTAGCCGTCGCAGATCCGACGAATCTCCATGCGCTTGACGAGATCAAGTTTCAGACGACGATGCGCGTCGAGCCCATCGTGGTCGAGCAGGACAAACTCGAAGCGCGCGTAGCGAGGGCCATCGAGGCCGTCGACACGACGATGTCGCAGTTCGATCAAGACGACTTCGATATCGAGAATCTCGAGGTTTCTGGCGGCGACGAAGAAGTCGGCGGTGAAATTACGCGTGCCGACGTCGACGACGCGCCCGTTGTCCGCTTCGTCAACAAAGTCATGCTCGACGCCATCAAGCGCGGCGCCTCGGACATTCACTTCGAGCCTTACGAAAAGCATTACCGGATTCGCTTCCGGCAAGATGGCGTATTGACCGAGATTGCGAAGCCTCCGGTCGCGCTCTCGATGAAGGTCGCGGCCCGCCTCAAGGTGATGGCCCGCCTCGACATCGCGGAGCGCCGCATTCCACAGGACGGCCGCATCAAGATGCGGCTCTCGAAAAACCGGGCCATCGACTTTCGCGTCAACACCTGCCCGACTCTCTTCGGCGAGAAGGTCGTCTGCCGTTTGCTCGATCCGTCCAGCGCTCAGCTCGGCATCGATGCGCTGGGTTACGAGGATTTCCAAAAGGGGCTATACATGAGAACGCTCATGAAGCCCTACGGGATGATCCTGGTCACGGGACCGACGGGAAGCGGTAAAACCGTTTCGCTCTATACGGGGCTCAACATCCTGAATACGGCCGACCGCAATATTTCGACAGCCGAGGATCCGGCCGAAATCAATTTGCCCGGCGTAAATCAGGTCAACGTCAATCCAAAGGTCGGCCTGACGTTTGCCTCGGCGCTGCGCGCGTTTCTTCGCCAGGACCCGGACGTGATCATGGTCGGCGAGATACGCGACCTCGAAACGGCCGAGATTGCGATCAAGGCGGCGCAGACGGGCCATCTCGTTCTCTCCACCCTGCATACGAACGACGCGCCGAAGACGCTGACGCGTCTCGTCGACATGGGCGTAAAACCTTATGCCATCGCGAGCACCGTGAGTCTGATCATCGCGCAGCGTTTGGCGAGGCGCCTCTGCGACCACTGCAAGGAGCCCGTCGAGGTACCGGCAGAGGCGCTGCTCAAGGAGGGGTTCACGCAGGCGCAGATAGACGAAGGCATGACCATCTATCACGCCAAAGGCTGCAACCAGTGCAATTCGGGGTATAAGGGCCGTGTCGGGGTCTACCAGGTCATGCCGGTGTCGGAGACGATCGGCCGGATCATCATGGAAGACGGCAACGCGCTGCAGATCGCCGAGCAGGCACGCCGGGAAAAGATACCCGATCTCCGAATGTCCGGACTCAAAAAAGTCAAGGACGGAATTACAAGTTTGGAAGAGATCAACCGCGTTACAATCGACTAGCGCCGTTCAGTCGGTTCGGTTCCTCCACGCGCACTTGTGCCTTCAAGGAGTTAGGCAGTCATGGCTCAAAGCGCCGCGATCAAAGAAATCCCGTTCAATTGGGAAGGCAAGGACCGCGCCGGCAAGAAGGTCAAGGGGAAGACCGTCGCTCAAAGCGAAGCACAGCTTCGTACGGAGCTTCGACGCCAGGGCGTCGCGCCGACTCGAATCCGAAAGGAGAGCCAGCTCTTCAAGAGCCACGGCAAGGTCACTCCGGCAGACATCGCCATTTTCTCTCGCCAGCTCGCGACGATGATGACGGCCGGTATCCCGCTTGTGCAGTCGTTCGACATCATCGGCGCGGGTCACGATAACGCTGCCGTCCAACGACTCATTTTCGCCATCAAAGCGGACGTCGAGGGCGGCTCGTCGCTCGCCCAGGCGCTCGGGAAGCACCCTCTGTACTTCGACGATCTCTACGTGAACCTCGTCGAGGCCGGCGAACAGGCCGGCGCGCTCGAGACGCTGCTGGACAAGATCGCGATGTACAAGGAGAAGACGGAAGCCATCAAGAAGAAAGTCAAGAAGGCCCTCTTCTATCCGGCCGCCGTCGTCGTCGTCGCCATCGTGGTCACGATCATCCTGCTGATCTACGTCATCCCTCAGTTCCAATCGCTGTTCCAGAGCTTCGGCGCGGACCTGCCCGCCTTCACGCGCATGGTCATTAACCTTTCGAAGTTCGTGCAGACCAAGGGTTGGATACTGCTCATACTCGCGGTGGGGGCCGTGATCGGATTTCTCGAGGCAAAGAAGCGCAGCCCTAGCCTGCGCCATTTTCTCGACCGCGCCGTTCTGCGTCTGCCCATCCTCGGCCCGATCCTCAACAAGTCGGCCGTGGCCCGCTATGCGCGGACGCTCGCAACGACGTTCGCGGCCGGCGTGCCCCTAGTCGAGGCGCTCGATTCGGTCGCCGGCGCCACGGGCAACATCGTCTACGAGAAGGCCGTGCTCAGGATGCGCGACGAGGTCGCGACCGGCCAGCGCCTGCAGCGGGCCATGGAGAACACGAGCCTGTTCCCGAACATGGTCAACCAGATGATCGCCGTCGGCGAGGAATCGGGCTCGCTCGACGACATGGCGAGCAAGGTGGCAGACTTCTACGAAGAGGAGGTCGACAACGCCGTCGACAGCATGTCGAGTCTGCTCGAGCCGTTGATCATGGCCGTGCTCGGCGTCCTGGTCGGTGGTCTCGTCATCGCCATGTACTTGCCGATCTTCAAGCTCGGTTCGGTCGTCTAAGGTAATCGCTCTCGGCGACCGAAGGTCCGACCGAGTCTCGTTCGCCGACCCGCATCGACGCCGGAAGCAACGTGGAAATCTTCGTCATCTGGCCCCCGGCCCTGCTCATCGCGGCGGGGCTCCTGGGCCTCATCGTCGGGAGCTTCCTCAACGTCGTCGCGTACCGCGTGCCGATCATGATGGAAATGGCCTGGCGCGAGCAATGCGCCGAAGCCGGCGCGCAGACGCTTGAGGCGCCGCCGCACGGCGAGGGGCCGTTCAATCTCTTGTGGCCGCCCTCGGCCTGCCCGAGCTGCGGCCAGCGCATCGCGCCGTGGCAGAACATTCCGGTCCTGAGCTACGTGCTGCTGCGCGGCCGCTGCGCTGGCTGCGGGGTCCTTATTTCTCGGCGCTATCCGATCGTCGAGGCCGCGGCGGGACTCCTGAGCGTGGCGGTCGCCTACCATTTCGGCCCGACCTGGCAGCTCGCCGCGGCGCTGCCGTTCACGTGGACGCTGCTCGCGCTCGCCCTCATCGACATTGATCACCACCTGCTGCCGGACTCGATGACGCTGCCGCTGCTCTGGGCCGGCTTGCTGCTCGGTCTCGTCGCCCTCGACGGGGCACCGCTCTTCGTGACGCTGCGCTCGGCCGTGATCGGGGCGGCCGCGGGCTACCTGAGCCTCTGGCTCGTTTATCACCTGTTCAAGCTGGCGACCGGCAAGGAAGGCATGGGCTTCGGGGACTTCAAGCTGCTCGCGGCGCTCGGCGCCTGGCTCGGCTGGCAGCTGCTGCCCCTCGTAATCCTGCTCTCCGCCGCGGTCGGCGCCGTCATCGGCTCGATCACGCTGCTCGCGGCCGGCAAGTCGCGCCAGACGCCGATCCCCTTCGGGCCGTATTTGGCCGCGGCGGGCTGGATCGCCCTTCTGTGGGGCGACCAGCTGTGGGGCTGGTATGGCCAGTTTCTCAGGTAGGGCCGGCGCCCTGCGTAGGTCTGTCGGGCCCTTTTCAACCTTAATCTACTCCTGCGGTATATTGCGCCTGGTACGGTAGTCGCTGCCGTCGAGGACGGCCGGCGGCCCGCTCAATTGAATGCCGAGAGAGCCGCCGTCGAGCGGCCGGGATCTCGCCAATGAATGTCGGCCGCAACGCGTCCTCGCTCGCCTTCGAGCACGCCGCGCCTCCGCTCGCGGCCCCGTAATCGGCGGGGCGGCGAAGATGCTCCGCGTCGGTCTCACGGGCGGCATCGCGAGCGGCAAGACGCTCGTAACCGGCCTGTTCGAGCGGCTCGGCGCGCCGGTTGTCGACGCCGATGTGGTCTCGCGCGAGGTCGTCGAGCCGGGCGAGCCCGCGCTCGCCGAGATCGGCCGCGAGTTCGGGCCGGAGGTCATGGCGGCCGACGGCCGCCTCGACCGCCGCGCGCTGCGCAGCCTCGTCTTTGCCGATCCCGCCGCGCGCCGGCGCCTCGAGGCCATCCTGCATCCGCGCATCCGGGAGCGGCTGCTCGCGCGTCTCGAAGCGATCGAGCGCGAGGGAGCCGCCTACGCGGTCGTCGCCGTGCCGCTGCTCGTCGAGACGGACTTCGCGGCGCTCGTCGACCGCGTGCTCGTCGTCGACTGCCCGCGAGAGACGCAGCGCCGCCGCCTCATGGCCAGAGACGGGCTCGACGAACGGGAGGCCGACGCGATGATCGACGCGCAGACCGATCGCGCGACGCGGCTCGCGGCCGCGGACGACGTTGTCGACAACAGTGGCGAAAAAGCGGCGACGCGCGGGCAGGTCGAGCGGCTGCACGCACTCTATCTGTCGCTCTCGACAGACGTTTGCCCACCGAATTCAGGACGCGCAGAATAGACGTTATGTCCGACCCCGCCGAAAGCCTTGCCCAGGCCTCGAGCCGACCCCGCGACGACGGCTATCTGCGCTTCGAACAGCCGTTGACGGAGCGTATGCGCACGTTCCTGCGTATCGAGTTCTTGTTCGAGCAGGCCTTGTTCCACGCCAAGGAGCCGACGGAATATGCAGCGCGGGCGGCCGTCGCGAGCCTCCTCGAGATCCTCACTATCCTCGGCCGCGGCGACGTGCGCACGGACGTGCTCAAGGAGCTCGAGCGGCACGCGGACATGCTCGGCCGCTACCGGCGTACGCCGGGTGTGGACACGCACCGGCTCGACGGTCTCATCGAGACGCTCGGCACCATGCGCAGCCAGCTCGCCGAGGCCGGTCCGCAATTCATGAACGCGCTCAAGGAATGCGAGTTCCTGAGCACGATCAAGCATCGCAGCGCCATCCCCGGCGGCACCTGCATCTTCGATGTGCCGGACTACGGCTACTGGCTGCATCTGCCGCCCAAGGATCGCGAGCAGACGCTCGACGAATGGATCGGCAAGTTACGGCCGATCTGCGACGCCATCGGCGAACTGCTTTGGCTCACGCGCGAAACGAGCCAGCCCACCGAAACCGTGGCCACGGGCGGACTGTATCAGCACAATCTGCCGCGTACGGAACAGTTTAATCTCGTCCGCGTCATTCTGCCCGCGCATCGCGGCGTCTATCCCGAGATCAGCGCCGGTCAGCACCGCTTCATCGTGCGCTTCGTGCGCTGGCAGGGTGTCGACTCGCGGGCGGCGCAGGCCGCGCAAGACGTGCAGTTTCTGCTCGCGCTGGCTTGAGCTCGGCCTCTCTCGGCGGCTGAGAGCCGGGCTCTCAGGCGTTGCCGGCGGCGCCGGTTTCCAGCGCAGCGAGGATCGGCGTATCGGCGGGCAGCAGTCCAATGCCCCCCAGCTCCGCCGGCGCGACCCAACGAAGTTCCTGACCTTCGCGCGAATGCGGCTCGCCCGCGTACTCGAGCACTCGCCAGACATCGAGCGCCACGCGCTTCTCGGGATAATCGTGCACGAGCTCGATCATCGGGATCGCCTCCTGGACCTCGATACCGAGCTCCTCGTGCAGCTCCCGCCGCAAGGCGTCGAACCGCCCCTCGCCCGCCGTGCGCTTGCCGCCCGGAAACTCCCAGTACCCTGCCATATGCGTCCCGGCCGGCCGCCGATTCACGAGCACGCGCCCGCGCTCGTCCATGACGATGCCGACGAGCACGTCGACGGCTGGGCGCGGCGGCACGACTGCGAAATCTTCGGAACTCGTCGCGCCGGACACCTTCGCGCTTACGCCAGCTTGCCGTGGCACTGCTTGTACTTCTTCCCGGACCCGCAAGGACACGGCTCGTTGCGCCCGACCTTCCGCTGCTCCCGGACATAGGGCATGACGGGCTCGGGGCTCGGCCCCTGGCCACCGAAGGGAAGACCGGCGGGCGGCGGCCCGCCACCGAGCACCTGCGGCCCGTCGGGCGGCGGCATGGGCGGTGCCTGGACGAGCGACGGGGCCTCGGCATGCTGGGCCCTGAGCGCACCGAGATTGCTCGGCGGGGCCTCCACGGCCTCGACGTCCTCCGGACGGCGGATCTGGACCTTCGAGAGAATCGAGATGGTGTCGTGCTTCACGCGGTCGAGCATCTCCGAGAACATCTCGAAGGCCTCGCGTTTGTACTCCTGCTTCGGATCGACCTGCGCGTAGCCGCGCAGATGGATGCCCTGGCGCAGATAGTCGAGGCCCGCAAGGTGCTCTTTCCACTGCTGGTCGAGCTGCCGAAGCATGATGCCCTTCTCGAGCTCGCGCATGATCTCGGCCCCGATCTCGGCGGCCTTGGCATCGTAGTCGGCCGTGATGCGCTCGAGCACGATCTTCGCGATGCCCTTCTCGTCGAGCGAGTGGTCCTCGTCGACGAGCTTCTCGACGTTGACGCGCGCGCCGAACTCGCGCTCGACGGCCTTCGACAGACCCTCCTTGTCCCACATCTCCTCGACGGTGTCGGGCGGGATGTGCTCGCCGACCAGGAGATCGACGACCTCGGCGCGGATGGCCTTGATGGCGTCGGCCACATCGTCGGCCTCCATGAGCTCGGCGCGCTGCTGGTAGACGACCTTGCGCTGCTCGTTCGCGACGTTGTCGTACTCGAGCAGCTGCTTGCGAATGTCGAAGTTGTGCGCCTCGACCTTGCGCTGCGCGCGCTCGATCTGACGCGACAGCATCTTGCTCTCGATGGCCTCGCCGGACTTCATGCCGGCGCGCGAGAGCAGCCGCTTCGTGCGCTCGGGATCGCCGAAGATCCGCATGAGGTTGTCTTCCATCGAGAGATAGAAGCGGCTCGAGCCCGGGTCGCCCTGGCGGCCCGAACGGCCGCGCAGCTGGTTGTCGATGCGCCGCGACTCGTGCCGCTCGGTGCCGACGATGTGCAGACCGCCTTCGGTCAGCACTTTCTCGTGCCGTGCCTTCCAGTCGGCCTCGAGGGCCTCGAGCTGCTCTTCGGTCGGGTTCTCGAGCTGCGCCTTCTCGCCCTCGAGGTTGCCGCCGAGCACGATATCCGTGCCGCGGCCGGCCATGTTCGTCGCGATCGTCACGGTGCCGGGGCGGCCGGCCTGCACGACGATCTCGGCCTCGCGCTCGTGGTACTTGGCGTTCAAGACCTGATGACCGATCTTGCGCTTCTTGAGCAGCCCCGACAGGAACTCGGAGGTCTCGACCGAAGTCGTGCCGACGAGCACGGGCTGACCGCGCTGCTGGCAGTCGACGATGTCCTCGATGATGGCCTCGAACTTGTCCTGCTGCGAGAGATAGACGAGATCCGGGGCGTCGTCGCGGATCATGGGCTTATGCGTCGGGATCACGACGACCTCGAGCCCGTAGATCTGCTGGAACTCGTAGGCCTCCGTGTCGGCCGTGCCCGTCATGCCCGCAAGCTTGTCGTAGATCCGGAAGTAGTTCTGGAACGTGATCGAGGCGACGGTCTGGTTCTCTTCGCGAACGCGCACGCCTTCCTTGGCCTCGACGGCCTGATGCAGACCGTCCGACCAGCGCCGGCCCGGCATCGTGCGCCCCGTGAACTCGTCCACGATGATGACCTCGCCGTTCGTGACGATGTAGTCGACCTCGCGCTTGAAGAGTGCGTGCGCGCGCAGCGCCGCGTTCAGGTGGTGCATGAGGCGGATGTTGGAGGCGTCGTAGAGGCTCTCGCCCTCGCGCAGCAGTCCGGCCTCGGTCATGAGGCGCTCGACGTGCTCGTGGCCCTCCTCGGTCAGGTGGGCCTGCTTTTGCTTTTCGTCGACCGTGTAGTCACCCGGAACGATGAGCCGCACGCGCATGGGCTTAGCCGACTTGTCGTCCTCGACGACGTGATGGCCGCCCTCCTCGGCCGTCGCGAGCGCCTTGCCGAGCGACATCGTGCCGAGACTCTTACCGTCCAAACCTACGAGCTCGACCTGCCCCGCCTCGATGTCCTCGTTGGTCTTCTGGCCCTCGCGGACGTCGTGCAGGCGCAGCCTCGGGATCAGCTGGTTGATCTTGACGTAGAGCTCGGTGCTCTCCTCGGACGGCCCCGAGATAATGAGCGGCGTGCGCGCCTCGTCGATGAGGATCGAATCGACTTCGTCCACGATCGCGAAGCTGAGCTCGCGCTGCACGCGGTCCTCGACGCGGAAAGCGAGGTTGTCGCGCAGGTAGTCGAAGCCGAACTCGTTGTTCGTGCCGTACGTGATGTCGGCGGCGTAGGCGAGACGCTTCTCCTCGAGCGACTGGTTGGCCTTGATGACCCCGACCTCGAGCCCCAGGAACCGGTAGACGGGCGCCATCCAGTCGGCGTCGCGCTGGGCCAGGTAGTCGTTGACGGTCACGACATGCACGCCCTTGCCCGCCAGCGCATTGAGGTAGACGGCCAGCGTCGCGACGAGCGTCTTGCCCTCGCCGGTGCGCATCTCGGCGATCTTGCCCTGGTGCATCGTGATGCCGCCGATGAGCTGGACGTTGAAGTGCCGCATCCTGAGCGTGCGCCGGGCCGCCTCGCGCACGACGGCGAAGGCCTCGGGCAGCAGCTCGTCGAGGTCGCCGGTCTCGGCGTAGCGGGCCTTGAACTCGGCCGTCTTGGCCTGCAGGGCCTCGTCGTCGAGCTTTTTGAGATCGGCCTCGAGCGAGTTGGCGGTGGCGACGAGCGCGCCATAACGCTTCAGCAGCCGCTGGTTACGGCTGCCGAAGATACCGGTAAACAGATTGGTAGCAATGTTCGCCAAAATCAATCCTTAGACGCGGCCGGAAGCCGTTGGTTCGCAGCCGAACCATGGCGCCGTCGCGCACACGGGTAAGCCCACGGCCGCTGCCAAAAGCTGCCATTCTAAGGGCATCGCCGGGTTGGGGTCACCAGCGCGGGGTTACGAGTCCGCAAGGAAAGCGGACGGCCAATTCGAGGCGGCCCGTCACCGTCAGTGGATGTACGTCAAGGGATCGACGGCGCGGCCGTCGTGGAGCACTTCGAAGTGCAGGTTCGGGCCCGTGGCGCGCCCCGATTCGCCCATCCGGGCAATGACCTGGCCGCGCTTGACCTTCTGACCGACCGAGACGAGGTTTGCGGAATTGTGCGCGTAGCGGGTGACGTAGCCGTTGCCGTGGTCGATCTCGACGAGCTGACCGAAGCCGTAGCGCTTGCCGGACCACACGACGATCCCGGAGGCGACGGCGATGACGTTGCTGCCGAGACGCCCTGCAAAGTCGAGGCCCTTATGGATCGCCTGCCGGCCCGTGAACGGGTCGGTGCGTTTGCCGAAGTGCGAGGAGATATAACCCGCCTTGACCGGCCGGCCCTCGGGATGCACCTCCGCGTTGAGCTTGCGGTGCAGCAGCAGGTCCTCGAGCACGCCGAGTTGGCGCTCGCGGTCCTGGAGCTCGCTGCCCAGGGAGTCCAGCGAGGCCATGACGTTGCCGAGCTCGCTCGAGTCGGACTGCGGGATCGGGTCCTCGGGGCCGCCGAGCGATGGCGGCTCGCTGAAGTCGAATTCGCCGTCGCCGAGGCCGGCCATCTGGGTCAGCCGGCTGCCGAGGGCATCGAGGCGTACGACGTGGGCATTCATTTGCCCGAGCCGGAGGGCCAGGGCGTCGATATTCTGCTGCAGGGATTGGCGCGTCCTTTGAACCTGCGCCTTTTCCGTATCGAGCTCGTGGCGCCAGGTCGCGATCTGTGCGGAGGGGTCCTTGAGGCCAGCGCCGTCGGCGAGGCGCAGTCCGCCGTAGAAGGCCGCGGCCGCCAGGGCGAATGCCAGACTTCCGACTGCGAACCAGAGCCGCCGCGAGCTGACGCGAAGCTGGGCGATCTGGCCGCGGTTCTTGCAGAGCAGGATCAGGTGCACGCCCCGTCTCCTCTGCATTGCAGGTCGTTGTCGATGCGGCAGCGGCCGCCGCGCGCAGCGGCCCGCCAGCCGCCCGCAGTCGACGAGGCAATGGCTTTATTCTTGTTCGAGAACACCCGGCGACCCCGCTGTCTACAGGAGTGAAATCCGCCAGATCGGCGGCTCGGAATCCGCCCCTCGCGGGGTGCGGCCGGCCGTGGATCGTTCGGATAGAATGCCCCAGATACTCATTTCCGCTCAACAGTGCCGCAACGAAACATTGACGTCGGTCTCAATATGAACCCCAAGTCCCCGATTTCGCTGGGCGAACTGCTCGGCCGCGGCCGGCTGGCCGACCTGGCCCGGAAGGCGGGCGAGCGCCGGGATTTCGCAGCGGAGATCAGGACCCGGCTGCCGGCCGACGAGGCCGAGCACCTCGTGGCCGCCTCGCTGGCCGAGGACGGCGCACTCGTGCTCGTCATGGATTCGCCAGCCTGGGCGGCGCGCGTGCGCTATCGCGCGGCCGATCTCGGCGCGGCTCAGCTCCGGGTCAAGGTGCTGCCGGGTTAGAAAGAAAAAAGGGGTCAGAGCCCTTTTTCGCTCCCTACCGATGCCTCGATCTGTGGGCGCGTCACGGGCGAAAAAGGGCTCTGACCCCTTTTTTCTTTCTAACCCGGCGCGAGCTGATAGGAGACCGGCGAGGGCCGCTGGCCCTCGAAGCTGACCTCTTCGTAGCACTCCGGATGCGCGAGCAGCTCGCGCAGCAGCAGGTTGTTGAGCCGGTGCCCCGACTTGTGGCCCGAGAATTCCCCGATCAGCGAGGCACCGAGCAGGTAGAGGTCGCCGACGGCGTCGAGGATCTTGTGGCGCACGAACTCGTCGCGGAAACGCAGGCCGTCCTCGTTGAGCACGCGGTATTCGTCCATGACGATCGCGTTGTCGAGGCTGCCGCCGAGCGTCAGGTCCCGAGCCCGCAAGGTCTCGAGATCTTTGAGGAAGCCGAAAGTTCGCGCGCGGCTGATCTCGCGCAGGAACGAGGTGGCCGAAAACTCGAGCGTGACGCGCTGGCGGTGCTTGCGCAGCACGGGATGGTCGAAATCGATCTCGAAATTCAGGCGATAGCCGTCGTAAGGCGCGAGCCGCGCCCATTTGTCGCCTTCCTCGATTTCGACGGGCCGGACGACGCGAATGAACCGCTTCGGGGCATTCTGCTCCTCGAAGCCGGCCGACTGCAGCAGGAATATGAACGGCGCCGCGCTGCCGTCCATGATCGGCACTTCGGCGGCCGTGAGATCGATGAACGCGTTATCGACGCCGAGGCCGGCCATGGCCGCAAGCAGATGCTCCACGGTCGCGACCTTGCCGCCGTCGTGTTCGAGCGTGGTGCCGAGCGTGGTCTCGGACACATTCAGGGCCGAGGCCGGGATGTCTACGGGCTCGGGCAAATCGAGCCGACGAAACACGATGCCGGTATTGGGCGGGGCGGGCCGCAGGTTCATATAAACCTTCGCCCCGCTGTGCAGGCCGATGCCGGTCGCTCGGACCGAATCCCTGAGAGTACGCTGTTTCAAACCGCCGAAACTCCTGAAGGCGCGCGCTCGGCGTCTCCCACCGACGCCGATCGCGACATTCGCTCCGGGGCCGCCTGGCCGCGGGCCGAACGCGGCAGCAACCTATCATAGAGCCGTAACAGGCGGCAAGGAACCAGTATGCCCCCGCAGGGCGCCGTCCGCCGCCCGGCGGCACCCGGCTCCAAGCCATGCCCGACCATCCCGTTTTCCCCTATATCTGCCGTACCCGGCCGGAGGCGGGACGCCTCAGTCCGCCTGGCGGCGCAGGAACGCCGGCACGTCCAGCAGATCCTCGAACTCGTCCCCACCGCCGAGCATACCGTCGCCGACCGCGCGCTTGCGCTGAATGGCCGGCTTCTCGAGATCCGCGAAATTCGGCTCCCGGGTCCGGTTCCGACGCACGACGCGCATCGGCGTCTCCTGCTGGGCATTGCCCTGGCCGAGGCCCGTCGCGACGACGGTGACACGGATCTCGCTCGACATTTCGGGATCGATGACCGTACCGATCACGACCGTCGCGTCGTCGGAGGCGAACTGCTTGATCGTGTCGCCCACGGCCTGAAATTCCCCGATGCCGAGATCCATACCGGCCGTGACGTTGACGAGGATGCCGTTCGCGCCCGCGAGATTGATGTCTTCGAGCAGCGGGCTGGAGATGGCTGCCTCGGCGGCCGTGCGCGCCCGATCGTCGCCGGTCGCGACGCCCGAGCCCATCATGGCCATCCCCATCTCCGACATCACGGTGCGCACGTCGGCGAAGTCGACGTTTATGAGGCCGGGCCGCGTGATGAGCTCGGCGATGCCCTGTACCGCGCCCTGCAGCACCTCGTTGGCCGCTTTGAACGCGTCGAGCAGCGTCGTCGTCGGCCCGAGCACGGAGAGCAGCTTCTCGTTCGGGATGGTGATCAGCGAATCGACGAAGCGGCCGAGCTCGGCAATCCCCTGCTCGGCGACGCGCAGACGCTTGCCGCCTTCCATCGTGAACGGCTTCGTCACGACGGCGACCGTGAGAATGCCGAGCTCCTTGGCGAGCTGCGCGACGACCGGCGCGGCGCCCGTACCGGTGCCGCCGCCGAGCCCCGCCGTGATGAACAGCATGTCGGCGCCCTCGATGACCTCCTGGATCCGGTCGCGGTCCTCCATGGCCGCCTGCCGGCCGATTTCCGGGTTCGCTCCCGCGCCGAGCCCCTTCGTGATGTTGCAGCCGATCTGCAGGTTCGTCTTGACCTTGGCGCTCTTGAGCGCCTGGGCATCCGTGTTGGCACAGATGAAATCGACCCCGTCGATCCCCGCGCGCACCATGTGGCCGACGGCATTGCCGCCGCCGCCGCCGACGCCGATCACCTTGATCACAGCCGTTTCGCTGTAGCCGTCCATTAGTTCGAACATTTTATTACTCCTTGACTCCCGCCAACGCTTGAAACGAGTTTCCCGACGTTCAGAAATTCCCGTGAAACCAGGCTTTCATTCGATTCATGACTCCCGAGAGGCCGCCCCTCGCCTCCGTGAGCTCTCCTTTGGTCTGCTGCGCCTCTTTGCCGTAGAGCAGCAGGCCGACGCCCGTCGCATGGATCGGGTTGCGCACGACGTTCCGAAAGACCCTCGACGTGCTGCGGCACGCCGAGCCGCACGGGCGTATGAAACACTTCCTCCGCGAGCTCGACGGCGCCTTCCATCTTCGAGCTGCCGCCGGTCAAAACGATGCCCGCGGCGATGAGCTCCTCGAAACCCGAGCGGCGCAGCTCGTCGCGCACGAGCTGATAGAGCTCCTCGTAGCGCGGCTCGACAACCTCGGCCAACGTCTGCCGCGCGAGCCGCCGCGGCGGCCGGTCGCCGACGCTCGGCACCTCGATCGTCTCGTCCGGATTCGCGAGCTGCGACAGCGCGCACGCGTACTTGATCTTGATTTCCTCGGCGTACTGCGTCGGCGTACGCAGCGATACGGCGATGTCGTTCGTGACCTGGTCGCCCGCGATCGGAATCACGGCCGTATGCTGGATCGCGCCGCCGAAAAACACGGCGATGTCCGTGGTGCCGCCGCCCATGTCGACGATGCACACACCGAGCTCGCGCTCGTCCTCGGTCAGCACGGCGTAACTCGAAGCGAGCTGCTCGAGCACGACGTCTTCGACGGTGAGCCCGCAGCGCTGCACGCACTTGACGATGTTCTGCGCCGCGCTGACGGCGCCCGTGACGAGATGCACCTTGGCCTCGAGCCGCACGCCCGACATGCCGACGGGTTCGCGGATGCCCTCCTGGGCGTCGATGATGAATTCCTGCGGCAGCACGTGGAGGATGCGCTGATCGGCCGGGATCGCGACCGCGCGCGCCGCGTCGATGACGCGCTCGACGTCGCTTTGGCTGACCTCCTTGTCCCGGATCGCGACGATGCCGTGCGAATTGAGACTGCGCACGTGGCTGCCGGCGATGCCGGTGAACACCGAGTTGATTTCGCAGCCCGCCATGAGCTCCGCCTCCTCGACGGCGCGCTGGATCGACTGCACCGTGGACTCGATGTTCACGACGACGCCGCGCTTCAGCCCGCGCGAGGCGCAGGAGCCGATGCCGATGACCTCGAGCCTGTCCTCGGGGGAGAGCTCGCCGACGATGGCCACGACCTTGGACGTGCCGATGTCGAGGCCGACCAGCAGCTTGCGCTCGTCGCGCTTAGCCACGGCTCGCACCTCCCTGCCGCGCAGCGACGCGGCTCGCATCGCCGCCGCCCGGGGGCGCATCCCCGCGCCAGCCGACGGCGAAGCCGTTCGTATAGCGCAGGTCCACATAGGCGACACGATTGAACTGCTCGACGAGCGCCGGCGCGACGACGTCGAAGAGCCGGTCCACGCGCTCGGGCAGATCGCGGCGGCCGAAGCGGATCTCCTGCCCCGTCTTGAGCACGAGGTGCCAGGCCCCGCGGTCGTCCATGCGCAGCGTGTCGACGGCGAGCTGCGAGGCCGCGAGCCGGTGGCGCAGCGTCAGGTAGAGCTTCGCGACCTCGCGCTCGCTGCCCGCGGGCCCCTCGAGCTTCGGCAGCTCCGGAAACGCATGCGGCGCGTGCTCGCCGAACAGCTGCCCGCGCGTATCGAGCAGCCCCTTCTCGCCCCAGCGCGCGGCGGCCCGATGCTCCGTGATGCGCACGACGAGCTTGTCCGGCCACTCGCGGCGCAGCCGCGCCGTGTCGACCCAGTCGAGCCGCTCGATACGCGCGCGCAGCGCGTCGAGATCGACCGACAGGAAGCCGCGGCCGAGATCGGGCGCAAGCGCCGCCTCGATCTGGATCGGAGTCACACGCTGAAAGGTGCCCTGCACGACGAGCCGGCGTACGGGCCGATCCACGAGCCGTTCGAGGCCGGCTGCCGAAACGCCGGCCGCGCCTAGCACGAGCGGCGGCAGCAGCAGCGCCTTGAAGTTGATCCTGATACGCGGGAAGCGCGGCAGAGCCGGGATCTGCAGCCGGCGCGCGCGCTTCCTGCGACGATTCGATCGTGCCATCAAGGCTCCCCTCGCCGATGATCTCCGATGATCCGAGCCT
Organism: uncultured Gammaproteobacteria bacterium; assembly: GCA_963782445.1. GTDB lineage: Bacteria > Pseudomonadota > Gammaproteobacteria > Steroidobacterales > Rariloculaceae > ZC4RG20. The sequence goes on along the minus strand of CAWAJM010000002.1, from coordinate 412,134 downwards.
CGAGCTCGAGCTCGATCCCCGTTTGTTCGCGCACGCGCTGCCGCACCGTCTCGATGAGCGCCTCGATGTCGGCCGCCGACGCCTTGCCTTCGTTGATGATGAAGTTCGCGTGCTTGTCCGAGACCACCGCGCCCCCGACGCGCAGCCCCTTGAGCCCGCAGGACTCGATGACCCGCCCCGCGTACGCGCCGGCCGGATTGCGGAATACGGACCCACAGCTCGCGACGCCGAGCGGCTGCGAGGCCGAGCGCCGCGCCAGCATGTCCTTGATCGACGCAGCATCCGCGCTGTCGTCGTGCACGAAGCCGAACGTCGCGCCGAGGAACCACTCGCCCGGCACACCGCGCACGCTGCGATAGCCGATCTCGAACTGCTCGCGGGTGCGTTGCCGGCGCACGCCGGCCCGGTCGATCGTCTCGACGCGTTCGACGGCATTCCAGGTCTCGCCGCCGAATGCGCCCGCATTCATGGCCAACGCGCCGCCGATCGTGCCCGGAATCCCGGCGAAGAAGGCCGCGGGCCCGAGCTGCCAGGCCGCCGCGCGGCGGGCGAGCCGCATGCAAGGCACGCCCGCGGCGGCGCGGATGCCGAGCTCGCCGACGCGCTCGAGACGCTTGCGCAGGCCGCCCGTCGCGACGACGACGCCGCGCACGCCTCCGTCGCGCACGAGCAGGTTCGAGCCGAGACCGACGAAATGCACGGGCGTCTCGACCGGCAGCGCGGCCAGAAACTCCGCGAGCTCCTCTTCCTCGGCCGGCTTGAAGTAGATCTCGGCCGGCCCGCCCACGCGCCACGATGTGTGCCGCGCCATGGGCTCGCCGCGTTTGACTAGGCTCGGACCGTCGAGCTTGGCGGCGTTCATCGGCCGACTCCCACGGGCCCGCTCACGGCGAGGCGGCCCGGCAGCGTGGGGGCGAGCGCGCCGATGCTGCCGGCGCCGAGCGTAAGCACGACGTCGCCGTCCTCGAGCAGGTTGGCGAGCACGTCCGGAACGTCTTCGGGCTCCTCCACGAGGATCGGTTCGACGGCGCCGCGCGCCCGGATCGCGCGTGCGAGCGCCTTGCTGTCGGCGCCCGCGATGAGCGGCTCGCCGGCCGAATAGACGTTCGTGAGGATCAACGCGGCCGTGTGTGCGAGAACCTGCGCGAAGTCGTCGAGAAGCGCGTGCGTGCGTGAGTAGCGGTGCGGCTGGAAAACGACGACGAGACGGCGATTCGGCCAGGCGTCGCGAGCGGCCGCCAGCGTCGCGGCGATCTCGGTCGGATGATGGCCGTAATCGTCGACGAACGTGACGGTGCCCGATCGCGTCCGGACCGTGCCCTGGACCTGAAGCCGCCGGTCGATGCCGGAGAACGCTGCGAGCGCACGCTGCACGGCGGCCGCGTCGATTTCGAGCTCCGCGGCCACGGCGATGGCGGCCAGCGCGTTCAGCACGTTGTGACGGCCCGGCAGGTTCAGCGTGTAGGGCGCGGGCGCCGCGGCGGCCTTGCCCACGACTTCGAAGCGCGTCGCCAGCCCGCGGCGCTCGACATTGACGGCGCGCACGTCGGCGCGCTCACCGAACCCATAGCTCACGACGCGGCGGCCGACTTGCGGGATCAGCGAGCGGGTCGGCTCGTCGTCGCTGCACAGCACGGCGAGACCGTAGAAAGGCAGGTTGCGCAGAAACTCGAGGAAGCCCTGCTTGAGCCGGTCGAAATCGTTGTCGTAGCTGCCGAGATGATCGGCGTCGATGTTCGTCACGACGGCGATCATCGGCTGCAGGTGCAGGAACGAGGCATCGCTCTCGTCGGCCTCGGCCACCAGGTAGCGACCCTCGCCGAGGCGCGCGTTCGCGTCGGCACTCGCGAGGCGGCCGCCGATCACGAAAGTCGGATCGAGACCCCCTTCGGCCAGCACGCTCGCAACGAGACTCGTCGTCGTCGTCTTGCCGTGCGTGCCCGCGACCGCGATGCCGTAGCGGAACCGCATGAGCTCGGCCAGCATCTGGGCGCGCCGCACGACCGGAATGCGCCGCTCGTGCGCGGCCGCGATTTCGGGATTCTCGGCCGCGACGGCGCTCGAGACGACCACGACGTTGGCGCCTTCGACGTGCCGGGCCGCATGGCCCTGGAACACATGCGCGCCCAGGCCTTCGAGCCGCCGGGTCACGCGGCCGAGCTTCAGATCGGAGCCCTGCACCTCGTAGCCGAGGCTCAGCAGCACCTCCGCGATGCCCGCCATGCCGGCCCCGCCGATACCGACGAAGTGGATGCGGTGAATCCTGCCCATGCGCTCGTTCACGCCGCCCGCCTCCCGGCCTCGATGCAGGCCGCCGCAAGCCGCTCGGCCGCGTCCGCATGCGCGAGGCTGCGCGCGGCCGCGGCCATGGCCGCGAGCCGCTCGCGGTCGCCCGCCAGGGCCCGGATCTCAGCCGCGAGCCGTTCGGGCCCGAGCGCGCTCTCGGCGATCGCGACCGCCGCGCCGCGGTCGACGAGCTGCGCGGCGTTCGTGCTCTGATGATCGTCGGTCGCGTAGGGATACGGCACGAGCACGGCCCCGAGGCCGGCGGCCGCGAGCTCGCTGATCGTCAGCGCCCCGGCGCGCGCGACGACGAAGTCCGCCCAGGCATAGGCCGCGGCCATGTCGGCGACGAAGCGCTGCACGTCGGCATGAATACCCGCGCGCCGGTAGGCGTCGCGCGCGTCGGCGTGCTCGGCGCCGGCCTGGTGCCGGACGGCGGGCCGCGCCTCGGGCGCGAGCAGCGCGAGCGCCGCGGGCACCGTGCGGTTCAGCGCACGCGCGCCGCGGCTGCCGCCGAGCACGAGCAGCCGCGTGCGCAACGGCTCGCGGCCCGCGAAGCGCTCGGCCGGCGGCGGCAGCGCCGCGATCTCGGCGCGGATCGGATTGCCGATGCATTCGGCACCTACATTTTCCGGGAAGCTGCCCGGAAACGCCTCGAACACGCGGCGCGCGACGCGCGCGAGCCAACGGTTCGTCGTCCCGGGCACGGTGTTCTGCTCATGGATCAGCAGCGGCAGTCCCGCGAGCCTCGCCGCGATGCCGCCCGGCCCGGAGACGAACCCGCCCATACCGAGCACGGCGGCAGGTCGGCGGCGGCGCAGCGCGCGCTGCGCCTGTGCCACGGCCCCGGCGAGCCGCACGGGCGCGGCCACCCAGGCGCGGGCGCCCCGCCCGCGCAGCCCCTCGATCGTGATCCACTCGATCTCGATGCCGTGCGGCGGCACGAGCTCCGCCTCGAGCCCGCGGCGCGTGCCGAGCCAGACGACGTCGACACCGCGCTTGCGCAGCGCGGCGGCCACGGCGAGGCCCGGGAAGACGTGACCGCCCGTGCCGCCGGCCATGATCATGACGGGCGCCGCGCTCACGCGGCACTCTCCGCGGCGGCCCGGCGGCGCTCGGCCGGGCGCAGCTCGTGATAGACCCGGAAGACGAGCCCCAACGCCACGAGCGTGACTATCGTGCTCGAGCGGCCGTAAGAGAGCAGCGGCAGCGTGAGCCCCTTCGTCGGCAGCAGGCCCGTGTTGACGCCGACGTTGATGAACGCCTCGAGGCCGAGCGTGAGGCCGACGCCCGTCGCGACGAGCCCGTGAAACGGCAGCCCGGCGGCGAGCGCGCGGCGGCCGATCGCGACCATGCGATAGACCACGAGGCCGAACAGCGCGATGACGGCCGTCGACCCGAGCAGGCCGAGTTCCTCGGCCACGACGGCGAACACGAAGTCCGTGTGCGCCTCGGGCAGGTAGAACAGCTTCTGCACGCTCTGGCCGAGGCCGACGCCGAGCCAACCGCCGCGGCCGATCGCGATCAGCGACTGGGTGAGCTGAAAGCCGCTCGCGTACGGATCGGCCCAAGGGTCGAGGAAAGCCGTCAGGCGGGCGACCCGGTAGTCGGCCGAAAGGCTCAACGCCGCAAACGCCGCGCCGGCGAGGCCGACCGCGAGCACGACGTCACGCAGCCGCGCGCCGGCCACGAACAGCAGCCCGAGCGTCGCGGCCGACAGCACGACGAGCGCACCGAAGTCGGGCTCGGCGAGCAGCAGCATACCGGCCACGCCGATCACGACGAGCGGCTTCACGAAGGCCGAGAGCTTCGTCGTGAGCTCGGCGTGGTGACGCACGCAGTAGCTCGCGATGTAGAGCGTCAGGCACAGACGGGCGGGCTCGGACGGCTGCAGCTTCAGGGGCCCAAGCGCGAGCCAGCGCGCGCTGCCGTTCACGGTGTTGCCGAGGCCCGGCACGAGCACGGCCGCGAGCATCGCGAGCGCCGCGAGCAGCAGCAACACGTTGAGCCGGTACCAGAACTCCAGCGGCAGCATCGCGGCCAGCACGAGGCCCGCGCAGCCGATACCGAGGGCGCCGAGGTGGCGGTAGAGATAGAAGAAGGGATTGCCCGTCGCGTTGTCGGCCAGCGAGATGGAGGCCGAGCCGACCATGATGGTACCGAGCACGGCCAGCGCGAGGCAGCCCCCGACGAGCAGCGGGTCGAACTCGAACTCTCGGCGCGACCACTGGCTCATGCGGGCAGCCCCTCGACGGCCGCGGCGAAGATCTCGCCGCGCTGCCGGTAGTCGGTGAACATGTCCTGACTCGCGCACGCGGGCGAAAGCAGGACGGTCGCGCCCGGGGAAGCAAGCTCGGCCGCGGCCGCGACGGCCGCGGGCATGGTCTGCGCGCGCCGCGTCGGACACACGCCGGCGAAGGCTTGTTCGAGCTCGGGGGCCGCGGCGCCGATCAGCACGGCCGCCGCAACCTTGCCGCGCGCGGCCGCGGCAAGCGGCGCGAAGTCCGCGCCCTTGGAGACCCCGCCGGCGATCAGGATCAAGGGAGCGGCGAGCCCCCCGATGGCCGCGATCGAGGCGCCGACGTTCGTGCCTTTGGAATCGTCGATATAGGTCACGCCGCTGCGCTCGGCAACGAAGCGGCAGCGGTGCGGCAGCCCCTCGAAGGCCGCGAGCGCGCCGACCGCAGCGTCGAGATCGGGCAGCACCGTCGCGGCCAGCGCGAGCGCGGCCAACGCGTTCGCCTCGTTATGCGCGCCGCGCAGCTCGAGCGCGTCGGTCGCGAGCAGCGGCCGCCCGTCGCGCGCGAAATGACGCCGGCCGCCGTGCTCGACGATCGAGTAGCCCCGCGCCAGCGGCTCGCGTACTGAGAACGGGACGGCATCGGCGCAGCTGCGCGCCATTTCCCGAACGAGCGGATTGTCGCGATTGTAGACGGCGGTCTCGGCGGCGGTCAGGAGCTTGGCCTTGAGCGCCGCGTACTGCACGAGGTCGCCGTGACGGTCGAGGTGGTCCGCCGAGACGTTGAGCACGGCCGCGGCACGCGGCCGCAGCGACTCGGTGGTCTCCATTTGGAAGCTCGAAATCTCGAGCACGTAGACGTTGACGCGCCCAGCGCCCGCAAGCAGGTCGAGCGCCGGCGGACCTAGATTCCCGCCCGCAGGCGCAGCGAGACCCGCGGCCTCGAGCATGCGCGCCGTCAGCGTCGTGGCCGTGCTCTTGCCGTTCGAGCCCGTCACGGCGATGACGGGCGCGTCGGCGACGCGGGCGAAAAGCTCGATATCGCCGAGGACGTTGATGCCCCGGCGGCGTGCCTCGACCACGAGCGGCTTGTCGAGCCCGAGGCCGGGCGAAACCACGACGCGCGAGACGCCCTCGAGCCAGCGAACGTCGAGGCTCTTGAGCACGACGCGCACGTCGGGCTGCGCCTTGCGCAGTGCCTCGAGGCCCGGCGGAGCCTCGCGGCTGTCGATGACGAGCACGGGCTCCCCGAGCCGCGCGAGGTAACGAGCCACGGAAAGCCCCGTCGCGCCGAGCCCGACGACGAGTGTGCGGCCTGACGTGCTTCGGCCGCGGCCTGCGTTGTTCGACGTCGCTCGCGTCTTGTCCATTGCCGCTGCCATTACCGGATTTTCAGGCTCGCGAGCCCGACGAGAACGAGAATGACCGTGATGATCCAGAACCGAACGATGACCTTGGGCTCGGCCCAGCCCTTGAGCTCGAAATGGTGGTGCAGCGGCGCCATTCGAAAGATGCGCCGGCCCGTCATCTTGTAGGAGGCAACCTGGATGATGACCGAGACGGTCTCGACGACGAAGACCCCCCCCATGATGAAGAGGACCAGTTCCTGCCTCACAACGATGGCCACGAGTCCCAAGGCGGCGCCGAGCGCAAGCGCGCCGATGTCCCCCATGAAGACCTGTGCCGGATACGTGTTGAACCACAAGAAGCCCAGGCCGGCGCCAGCCAGTGCCGCACAGAAAACCAACATCTCGCCCGCGCCTTTGACGTAGGGAATGCCGAGATAGGACGAGAAAACGACGTTGCCGGCGGCCCAGGCGATGATGCCGAGCGCGCCGCCGACCATGACGGCCGGCATGATCGCGAGGCCGTCGAGGCCGTCGGTCAGGTTGACCGCGTTCGAGCTGCCTACGATGACGAAATACGAGAGAACAAAATAGGCCGCCGCGCTGAGCGGCACCGTGAGATTCTTGAAATACGGGATCAGCAGCGCATGCTCGACGCCCGGGTTGTCGGCCGTCGCGTACAGCGCCGCGGCACCCGCGAGCGCGGCGACCGACTGCCAGAAGTACTTCGCGCGCGGCCGCAGGCCATCCGAGTTGCCGAGCACGAGCTTCTTATAATCGTCCACGAAGCCGACGACACCGAAGGCCAGCGTCACGAGCAGCACGATCCAGACGAAGCGGTTGCTGAGGTCGGCCCACAGCAGGGTGCTGATCGCGATGGCGAGCAGGATCAGCGCGCCGCCCATGGTCGGCGTGCCGGCCTTCGGCAGATGACTCTCGGGGCCGAGCTGGCGGATCTGCTGACCGATGTGCTGCTTCGAGAGCCGCTGGATGAGCCGCGGCCCGAAAGCGAACGATAGCACGAGCGCCGTAAGCGCACTCAGGATCGCGCGCATCGTCAGGTAATTGAAGACGTTGAAGCCCGAGTAGTAGTGCGTCAGGTAGTCAGTCAGCCGCATCAGCATCGCGCCGCCTCCCGGCCGCCCTCGGGCGCGGCCAGCGCGGCCACGAGGCGGTCGAGCCCCATGACGCGCGATGCCTTGATCAGAACCGTGACGCCGGGGCCGAGCAGCGGCTCGAGCGCCGCGGCCGCGGCCGCGACGTTGGCGCAGGCCCGCGCGCCGGGCCCGAAGGCCGCGGCCGCGCGCTCGGCGAGCGCTCCGACGGTCACGAGCTCGTCGCAGCGGCCGACCGCATAGGCACCGGTCTCCGCATGCAGCTCGCCGGCCCGCGGCCCGAGCTCGGCCATGTCGCCGAGCACGAGCACGCGCCGGCCGGGCAGCCCCGCGAGCCAATCGAGCGCCGCGTGCACGGAGGCCGGGTTCGCATTGTAGGCATCGTCGACGACGGCCGCGCCGCGCCTTCCCGCAACCCGATTCAGACGGCCGCGCACGGGCTGGCCGCGCGCGAGGCCCACCGCAATGTCCTCCGCCGAAGCCCCGGCCGCATGCGCGGCGGCGGCCGCGGCGAGCGCATTCGCGACGCTGTGCAAACCCAGCAACGGCAGGGCGATCTCGATCCGCTCGCCGGCCGGCAGCCGCAGGCCGAAGCGCGCGCCCGCGGCCTCGAAGACGGGCTTGCCGTCCGGATGGAAATCCGCGTTCTCGCGGAGACCGAAAGTCACGACATGGCCGGCGCGCGAGCGCGCGCGCCATTCGCCGAGGAACCGGTCGTCGGCGTTGAGCACGGCCGTGCCGGCCCGCGGCAGCGCGTCGAGCAGCTCGCCCTTGGCGGCCGCGACGCCCTCGATCGAGCCGAAGCCCTCGAGGTGCGCAGGCCCGGCGTTCGTCAGGACCCCGACCGTGGGCTCGGCGAGCGAGGCCAGATACGCGATCTCGCCCGCGTGGTTCGCGCCGAGCTCGACGACGAGGGCCTCGTCGCCCGGCGCGAGCCGGAGCAGCGTGAGGGGCACGCCGATGTCGTTGTTGAGATTGCCGGCCGTCGCGCAGACGCGATGGCGGACGCCCAGTACCGCGGCGACGAGCTCCTTGACCGTCGTCTTCCCGCTGCTGCCGGTCACGGCCACGGCCGGTACGGCGAAGCCGCGCCGCCAGGCCTGGCCGAGTCGGCCGAGCGCCGCGCGCGTATCGTCGACGACGATCTGCGGCAGCGGGGCCTCGCTGGGCGCCGCGACGAGGGCGCCCGCCGCGCCGTGCTCGGCGGCCGCGGCAACGAATTCGTGGCCGTCGAAGCGCTCGCCGCGCAGGGCGACGAACAGCGCGCCGGGCTCGAGGCGGCGCGTGTCCGTGCAGACGGCGCCGAAAGACGCGTCGGCGCCGACGAGGCGGCCGCCGATCGCCTCCGCCGCTTCGCGAAGCGTGCGCGTCAGCACGCCCCCCCCTCGCCCAGGGGGCCGTCGTCCGCGTCGCCGCCGGCCGCCGCACCGGCGAGCGCCGCGCGCGCAACGTCCCGGTCGCTGAACGGTCGGCGCACGGCCCCGACGACCTGTTCGTGCTCGTGGCCCTTGCCGGCGACGAGCACGACGTCGCCGGCGGCGGCCCCACGGACGGCCGCCTCGATCGCCAGGCGCCGATCGTGCTCGACGGCGAGGCGGCCGGGCGCACGCTGGCCGCGGTCTTCGAGTCCCGCGACGATGTCCGCCACGATGGCGGCCGGGTCCTCGCCGCGCGGGTTGTCGTCCGTGAGCACGATGCGGTCGGCGAGGCGGCCGGCCACGGCCCCCATGAGCGCGCGCTTGCCGCGGTCGCGGTCGCCGCCGCAGCCGAATACGCACCACAGCGCACCCGGCGTCACGGCCGCGAGCGTGCCGAGCACGCGCTCGAGTCCGTCCGGCGTATGTGCGTAGTCGACGACGACGGTCGGGCGGCCCGCGCCGCCGCCGACGACCTCGAGCCGCCCGGGCGGCGCCAGCGCCGCGCCGAGCGCTGCGCAGGCCTCCGCGAGCGGCACGTCCCAGGCCACCAGCAGGCCGAGGGCGACGGCGAGGTTCTCGGCGTTGAAGTCGCCGACGAGGCGCGAGGCGAGGCGGGCCGTTCCGAAACGCCCCGCGACGTGGAGCACGAGCCCCTCGAGGCCGAGGTCCTCGACGCGGACTTCGAGGTCGGCACCGCCCTGCGCCCCGCCGCCCGGGACGGCCCGGACGCGCAGCGCTTCGACGTGCGGCGCGAGCCGCTCGAGCAGCCGCGCCGCAAACGGGTCGGCGACGTTGAGCACGGCGCGGCGCAGCTCGGGGCGCGCGAACAGGCGCGCCTTCGCGCGCCCGTAACGCTCGAAGTCGCCGTGCGCATCGAGATGGTCGCGCGTCAAATTGGTGAACGCGGCCGTCTCGATGGCGAGGCCCGCCGTGCGGTCCTGCGCGAGCGCGTGCGACGAGACCTCGAGCACGGCACTGTCGGCATCGAGCGCGGCGAGCTCGCGGTGCAAGGTAAAGCAGTCCGGCGTCGTCAGCGCGTGTGCCGTGAGCGCCGGCGGCACGCCGTAGCCGAGCGTGCCGACATAGCCGCAGGCACGGCCGCTGCGGGCCGCGGCGACGCGCGTCGCCGCCTGAGCGGCCAGATAAGCCACGGTGGTTTTGCCGTTCGTGCCCGTGACCCCTGCGAGGCGCCGGACCGCAATCGCGGGCCCGTACAGCTTGCGGGCCAGCTCACCCAGCCGGGCCTTGAGCCCCGGCACGGCGAGACTCGGCATCGGGAGCCGGCGCGCGGCAAAGTCGGCGGCGACTCGCGGATCGGCCGACGGCTCGTAGAGCACGACGGCCGCGCCCCGAGCGGCGGCCTGCTGCGCATAGGCGAGGCCGTGGCCGCGCTCGCCCTGCACGGCCACGAAGGCGGCGCCCGCGCGGGCGTCGCGGCTGTCGAGCACGAGATCGGTAACCGCGAGGCCCGTGAGGCCGCCCGCGTCCGCGCCGAGCAGATCGCCCAGCGTCGTCGATTGGGTTGTGCGCCTTGCAGCCATCATTTGCCCACGTCCGACTGCGCGACGACGGTCAGCGGCGGCGACGGCAGCGCGTCCGGCGGCACGGCCAGGAGCCGCAGCGCGCCGGCCATGACGCGCGCGAACACCGGGGCCGAGACTTCGCCGCCGTAGTAGTGCTTGCCCTGCGGTTGCTCGATGACGACGACCGCGACGAGCCGCGGGTCGCTGGCGGGCGCCATGCCGGCGAACACCGACGTGTAGCTGTCCTTCGAGTAGCCGCCCGCTGTGGCCCGCCACGCCGTGCCGGTCTTGCCGGCGATGCGGTAGTTCGCCACCTCGGCCTGCTCGGCCGTCCCGTCCGGCGAGACGACCGCTTCCATCATGTGGATCATGGCCCGGGCGGTTTGTTCCGAAATGACGCGCCTGCCCCTGGGGGGCTTGTCGACGGGCAGGAACGAGACCGGCCGGAGCACGCCGCCGGCGGCGATGGCGGCATAGGCGCGCGCGAGCTGCAGCGTCGTGACCGAGACGCCGTAGCCGTAAGCCATCGTGGCCTGCTCGATCGGCCTCCAGAACCGCGCGTCGTGCAGCACGCCGGCCGACTCGCCCGGGAAACCGCTCTCGGTCAGCCGGCCGATGCCGAAACCGGAGAGCACGTGCCACAGGTAGTCGGGCATCATGCGCATCGCGACGAGGCCCGCCGCCACGTCGCTCGACTTCGCCAGCGCCGTCGTCAACGTGATGGGGCCGAGGTCGGTGTGGTCGCGGGTCAGGATCCGGCCGCTGACCTTTAGATAGCCAGGCGAAGTATCGACGATCGAGTCGGGGCCGACTAGCCCGGCATCGATGGCGCTCGAGAGGATCAGCGGTTTGAAGCTCGAGCCGGGCTCGAAAATGTCGGTGGCGGCGCGATTGCGGTAATGCGCCACGTCGAGCTGCGAGCGATCGTTCGGATTGAACGAGGGCTGGTTGACCATGGCCAGCACCTCGCCCGTGCGCGGGTCGAGGATCACGAGCGAGCCCGACTTGGCCTTGTTCTGGGCCACGGCCTCCTTGAGCTCGCGGTAGGCCAAGTACTGCAGACGCAGATCCACGCTCGTGCGCAGCGTGCGGCCGGGCTTCGGCTCCTTGATGAGCTGGACGTTGCCGATCACGTGCCCGAGCCGATCCTGCAGCACCTGCTTGCTGCCCGACTCGCCCTTGAGCCAATAGTCGAACTCGAGCTCGAGCCCTTCCTGGCCGTCGTCGTCGACGTTCGTGAAGCCGATGACATGGCCCGCGACCTCCCCGGCCGGGTAGTAGCGCCGGTACTCGCGCAGCGTGTGGACGCCGGGCACATTCAGCGCCAGGGCATCGGCCGCCTTGCTCGGCGGCATGTCGCGCTTCAGATAGACGAACTCGCGATCCATGTTGCTCGTCACGCGCCGGGCCAGCCAGTCGGGATCGACGTTCGAGCGCCTTCGCGAGCTCGCCGAGCCGATCCAGCGCGGGCTTGAGCTCCTGCGGGTTGGCCCAAACGCTGTCCACGGGCGTGCTGACGGCCAGCGGCTCCCCGTTGCGGTCGGTGATCTGGCCGCGGTGAGCCGAAATCTGCACGGTTCGGAGGTAGCGGTTGTCGCCCTGCTCGACCAGGAAGTCCTGATCGACGAGCTGCAGATACAGCACGCGCGCTTCGAGCGCCGAGCCCGCGAGCGCGAAGCCGACGAGCAGCAGCACGCTGCGCCAGCGTGCGCTGAGCGGGCCGGAGCGCCGCTTACCGTTGCGCCGCGACACGGCCTGCTCCCCCCGCGACCGCCGAGCCTGCCGAATCCACCGGGCCCCCTGCACCGCGCGGCACCGCGCGGCCCCGCGACTCCTGCACGACGACGATCTGCGCGTTCGTCGGGGCCGCCAGGTTCAGCCGTTGGTGCGCGAGCGACTCGATGCGCGCGTGGGTGGCCCACGTGCTTTGTTCGAGCTGCAGCTTGCCCCAATCGATCTGCAGCCGGTCCTGCTCGCGGTTGAGCGCCTCGAGCTCGATGAACAGCTGCCTCGAGTCGTGCTCGGCGCGAATCACGAGCAGTCCCGAAGCGACGACGGCCACCGCAAGCGCTACGGCGACGCCGAGCTCGACGAGCGGACGCCTCATGCCGCGGCCCCCTGCGCAAGCCGCTCGGCGATGCGCAGCCGCGCACTCCGCGCCCGCGGATTGCGTTCGACCTCGCCGGCCGAAGGCCGGACGAGGCGGCCGACGAGACGCAGCCGGGGGCGGGCCTCGGGCGGCATCGAAGGCAACCCGGCGTAGCGCGGATCGCCGCGCGACTCGCGCGCGAAAAGCCGCTTGACGATGCGGTCCTCGAGCGAATGAAAACTGATGACAGCGACGCGGCCGCCGGGAGCCAGCAGCCCGATGCAGGCGGCGAGACCTTTCTCGAGCGCCTCAAGCTCGCCGTTGACCGCGATGCGAACCGCCTGGAAAACGCGTGTGGCGGGATGGATGCGCTGACGCGGGCCGCGAGCGGCGCGCGCGACGACGTCGGCGAGCTGCGTTGTCGTCTCGATTGGTGCCGCCTCGCGCGCGCGCACGATGGCGGCCGCGACGCGGCGCGCTTGCGGCTCCTCGCCGTAGCGGCGCAGCACGTTCGTGAGCTCCGCAACGCCGACGCGCGCGAGCCACTCGGCCGCCGTCGGCCCTTTGGTCGTATCCATGCGCATGTCCAGCGGTCCTTCCTTGGCGAAGCTGAAGCCGCGCGCCGCCTCATCGAGCTGCGGAGACGAGACGCCGAGGTCGAACAGCGCGCCGGCAAGACGCCCCCCGGCGAGCCACGGCCGCACGACCGCGTCGAAGTCCTCGAAGCCCGCGTGGACGATCGAGAACCGCGGATCGGTGCCGAAGCGCCGCCGGCCGGCCGCCACCGCTTGCCTGTCCTTGTCCAATGCGAGCAATCGCCCCTGTCCGCCAAGCTGCTCGAGAATCCCCGCGCTATGTCCCCCGCGCCCGTAGGTAGCGTCTACATATGCGCCGTCGGCCGTGACCCCGAGGCCGTCGAGCGCTTCGCTCATCAGCACAGGCTGATGTCGGGACTCCGCGCTCAATAGCCGTCTGCTCTACAGCGACAGCGATTCGAGTTCTTCAGGTAAATCCGCGTGATCGCCCTCATCGGCCGCGAGCCACTCGTCGCGACGCACGTTCCAGCGTTCCTCGTCCCAAAGCTCGAACTTGTTGCCTTGCCCGATGAGCATGGCCTGGCGGTCGAGGCCGGCGAAGTCGCGGAGCTCGCGCGGCAGGAGAATCCGGCCGTGCCCGTCCATGTCGACCTCCGTCGCGTAACCGACCATCAAGCGTTGCAGGCGCCGGGCCTGCTTGTTCAGGCTCGGCAGGCGCACGAGCTTTCGTTCTATCTCCTCCCAGTCGGGAAGCGGGTAGATCAGCAGGCAGTAATCACGATCGACGGTCGCGACGAGATGCCCTTCGGCGCGAGCGATGATTCGCTCCCGGTAGCGGCTCGGTATCGCGAGCCGGCCCTTCGCGTCCAGGGAAACTTTCGTAGCACCGCGAAACATGGCTCGACCTGCCGGCCCATTCCTGCCCACTTTTTACCACTTCGCGACACTATGAAACACACGCTTCCCACTGTCAAACGTCCCGAGAGCCGGGAATTGGGACCCGTTTTTCCATGGGTTCGGGGCCGGGACAAAAAGGGGCCGCGCGGCGCCCCGGGTTCGGGTCGCGCCTATCCGGGTGCGCGGACGGTGCCGGGCCGATCGCGGCCGCCGAGGACGGCGGGCGGAACCAGCGGCGGGACCGGAAGCCCGCGCGCCGCGGGCTCCGGCCCCTGTTTGGATCAAAGGAGGAGTCGGCCTGTAAGCCGGGTTCTGTCGAGAGCAGCCATTCATCTTCGGCCCGCGTCACCGCGTGCCTGTAGCGACCTACCCGGGAGCTCGTGCGGGCCGCACTCGAGCACTCCCCTATTCGGTCTTGCTCCGGGTGGGGTTTACCCTGCCGCAGAACGTTGCCGCCTGCGCGGTGCGCTCTTACCGCACCTTTTCACCCTTACCGGACTCGTCCGGCGGTATATTTTCTGTGGCACTTTCCGTGGGCTCGCGCCCCCCAGGCGTTACCTGGCACCCTGCCCTATGGAGCCCGGACTTTCCTCCAGGTATGACCCCAGCGGCTGCTCGGCCGACTCCGCGCACAAGCTTACCGTCTTCGCCGCGCTGGGCAAGCGAAAATGCATCGCGCACGCTGATCGATGCGCTACCGCACGCGGGTCAGGCGGTAGACCTCGTTGCGCGAGTGCCCCGTGAGCTCGGCGGTCAAGGCCACGGCCTGGTCCGGCGCCAGCGTCTTGCCGAGGACCCCGTAGACACGCAGGACCTCGTCCGCGTCGCCCCCCGGAGCGGCCTCTCGTCCGCCGACGACGAGCACGAACTCGCCGAGCTCGGGGACGTCCGCGCCCACAGCGTCGTGCACGGCCCCGAGCGTGCCGGCATAGACCTGCTCGTGGACCTTGGTCAGCTCCCGCGCCAGCGAGGCCGGGCGGTCGGCGCCGAAATGCTCGACGAGGGCAGCGAGCGTGTCGCGCACGCGATGCACGGCTTCGAAGAACACGAGCGTGCGCGGCTCGTTCGCGAGCGCCTCGAGGCGCGCCGCCCGCGCAGCCGCCCGTCGCGGCAGAAAGCCCTCGAAGGCGAACCGATCGGTCGGCAGTCCCGAGACGCAAAGCGCCGCCGTGACCGCGCAGGGACCGGGCACGGGGCGCACTGCGATCCCTGCCTCGAGCGCCCGGCGCACGAGCGTCCAGCCCGGATCGCTGACGAGCGGCATACCGGCATCGCTGACCAGCGCGACGCGCCGCCCGGCGGCGAGCAGCTCGAGCAGAGCAGCGGTGCGGCGGCTCTCGTTGTGCTCGTGATAGGACATTAGTTCCGCTTGCACACCGATATTCGATAGCAATCGCCGGGTACGCCGAGTATCCTCGGCGGCAACGAAGTCCACCCGGCCCAGCACCTCCCGGGCCCGAGGGCTCAGATCGCCGAGATTGCCGATCGGGGTGCCGACCACGTACAGGACGCCGCGGGTTTCGGGGCCGCTCGTCGCGGGGTCTTCGTTTTCCGAATACATACGGTCCATGGAGTGAGACCAGTGTACAGGGCGCTGATCAGGAATCTTAAGCTCGTCGCGCTCGCCGTCGGCTTCGGTCTCGTCGCCGCGTGCTCGACGTTGCAAAGCGTGCGCAAACCGCCGGAGACGGCGGGGCCGGCTGTCCGGCGCGCCCAGGCCGCCGAGCAAAGCGGCGACCTCGGGACCGCGGACCAGCTCTATCGCGAGCTCGCGGCCGGCGCTGCCGGCAGCGAGCGCGCCGGCTACCTGCTGGCCGCGGCCCGCGTCGAGCTCGCGCGCAACGACGTTGCCGGCGCGACGGCGCGCCTTGGCGAGGCACAACCCGCAGCCGATGCGAATCAGCGCCGCCTCGTCGAGGTCCTGCGCGCGGAGATCGACTCGAAATCCGGCCACCCCGAGGACGCTTTGGCCCGGCTCGCGGCGCTGCCGAAGCAGCTGCCTGTCCCCGTGCTCACGGAGGTCGATCGTGTCCGCGGCGAAGCGCTGTTCGCGGCCGGCCGTCCCGTCGACGCCGTTCGAGCGCTCGTCGAGCGCGAGACGTGGCTGAATACCGCGCCAGAAGTGCTCGAGAACCAGCGCCTGATCTGGAACGGCCTCGCCGCCTCCCCGAGCGCGCGCTCGGCCCCCGCGACGGGCGATCCGATCGTCGACGGCTGGCTCGCGCTGGCGCCCGCGGCAAGCTCCGGTGCTCAGGGCACGGACCTGCGGCGCGCGCTGCTCGAGTGGCGTCGGCGCTATGCGAACCATCCGGCGGCGACCGGCCTGTTGGCCGATCTGCTCGCGGGCCAGCGCAGCGGCCGAAGGTTCCCGACGCAGATCGCGCTGCTTTTGCCGCTCGATTCCTCCCAGCGCACGCTCGCGGTCGCGGTGCGCGACGGCTTCATGGCCGCTCACCTCGAGGACCCGAACGGCCGCGATACGGCCATCCGCGTCTACGACACGACGGCGCTCGGCGCCGCCAAGGCTTACGAGCGGGCCCAGCTCGAGGGCGCGGACTTCATCGTGGGCCCGCTGCTCAAGTCCGAGGTCGAGGAGATCGCCCGCTCCCAGTCCGCCGGCCTCGTGCCGACTCTCGCGCTCAACAACGTCGCGGCGGGCATCTCGTTGCCGAGCGGCATCTATCAGTTCGGGCTCGCGCCCGAGGACGAGGCGCGGGCGGACGCCGATCAGGCTATTGCGAACGGCGCGCGCACGGCCGTCGCGTTGTACCCTTTGAGCACTTGGGGCAACCGCGTGCTGAACAGCTTCCGCGACGAGTTCGAAGCGCAGGGCGGCCGAGTGCTCGGCGCCGAGGGCTACGACCCGGTCGCCAACGATTTCGGGGCCCCCATCGAGCAGCTGCTGAACCTCGACCGGAGCAACGATCGCCGCCGCCGGCTGGCCGCGAACTTGGGGCTGACGCTCGAGTTCGAGCCGCGCCGTCGTCAGGAACGTCGACATGATCTTCATCGGCTCGGACCGCAAGACCGGCCTGCTGCTCGTGCCGTCGCTGGCCTCCCATTACGCGGGCAACATCCCGACGTACGCAACGTCGGAAATCTTCGAGCCCGGCCGCACGACGTCCGACGACGACCTCGACGGCATCTACTTCCCGGACGCGCCCCTGCTCCTGAAGCCGGCCGCGACGACGGCCGCCCTCAAGCGCTCGATCGAGGGCTTCTGGCCTCAGCGCGCCACCAACGAAATTCGGCTCTACGGCTTGGGAATCGACGCGTACCGGCTCGTCGGCGCGCTCTACGACGGCGGGGGTCCGTGGCCCGTGGCCGGGGTCTCCGGGACGCTCGTGCTCGACCAGACCGGGCGGATTCACCGCCGTATGCCGTTCGCGCAGTTCCGCGACGGCCACCCCGTCGCCGTGGCCGAGCCCGCGGAGCCCGGGCAGCCGCTGGCCGCGCCGGCCCGGGAGCCCGTCGCCGCGGTGCCGTGAGCGAGGGCGCGAGCCGCCGTCCGCAGGGCCCCGGACGCGAGTCGGGCCGGTACTGGGAGGCGGCCGCGAGCGAGTACCTCGCACGTCATGGGCTGCGTACACTAGTGCGGGGCTACCACTGCCGCCTCGGTGAGCTCGACCTCGTCTGCAGCGACGGCCCCCACCTCGTCGTCGTCGAAGTTCGCGCCCGCCGCTCGAGCCGGTACGCATCCGCGGCCGCAAGCGTCGACGCCCGCAAACGCCGCAAGATCCTGCTCGCCACGCGGCACCTGCTCATGCGCCACCCGCAATGGAGCGCTCGGCCGCTGCGCTTCGACGTCGTCGCGATCGAGGGCATCGAGTTGACTCGGCCGCGATTGACGTGGATCCGGAACGCCTTCGAGGCGGGCTAACCGGGTCCGCTGGTCGCGTCGATCCCGTCGATCGCATCGGGCGCGTCGGGCGGCCCCGCGCGCACCGTCTTCGCGATCCCGCAGGCATCGGCGCGGGCCGCAAACGTCTCCGGCGCAGGCATCGGCGTGAGCCGCAAACGTCTCCGGCTTCAGGCGCGTCGTGAGGGCGGTGTCGGGAGCGTACGCGCCAGGGATGGCGCGTAACGCAGCCCCCATGGATGGGTATTGTGGCGGTCCCGACACCGCCCTCACGACGCGCCTGAAGCCCCCCACGACGTCTCCACGCCGATGCCGAAGCCCCGCACTCACGTATCCGCGCCCATGCGCAGCGCCGAACAAGGCGGGTTGAACGGCACGCGGCTTGCGGGCAGAGTGTGTGCGATTTGGTCACAGCGACGCGCATGGACGAACGGGTACTCGATCATTTCCGCGAAAGCATCGCGGTCAAGCAGGCCTCCGCCGAGCTCTCCCCGCTCATCGCGCAGGCGGCCCATCTCATGACACAGGCGCTGCTCGCCGACGGCAAAGTGCTCTCCTGCGGTAACGGGGGCTCCGCGGCGGATGCGCAGCACTTCTCGAGCGAGCTTCTCAACCGCTTCGAGCTCGAGCGCCCTGGGCTGCCCGCCGTCGCGCTGACGACGGATTCCTCGACGCTGACCTCGATCGGAAACGACTACGAGTTCGCCGAGATCTTCGCCAAACAGGTCCGCGCGCTCGGCCATAGCGACGACGTGCTGCTGGCCATCTCGACCTCCGGCCATTCCCAGAACGTGCTGCGGGCCATTCAGGCGGCGCACGAGCGCGGCCTCAAGGTCGTGGCCCTGACGGGCCGCGACGGCGGGCCGATCGCCGAAGCGCTGCATTCGGAGGATCTCGAGCTGCGTGTGCCCGCGCAGCGCACCTGCCGGATCCAGGAGGTGCATCTGCTCATCATCCACTGCCTTTGCGATCTCATCGACGCCGAACTGCTGGGCGGGTGAGCATCCGTTCGAGCAAGCCCTTTTTCGAATTCTATTTGACGACCTTGAGCGAGGGTTTCTTCGGCTCGCCGCCGGGCCCCGGCGGCCCTCCGGGCGGCTCCGGGGAGGCGTCTTCGTCAGGGAACAGCATGCCGCGCCCGGACTCGCGGGCGTAAATGCCGAGCACGGCGTCGATCGGGACCTCGACGTGCTGCGGGACGCCGCCGAAGCGGGCCTCGAAGGTGACGAGCTCGTTGCCGAGCGAGAGGTTGCGCGTCGCGCTGAGACTCACATTGAGCACGAGCTTGCCGTCCTTCACGTGGCCCGCCGGCACGACGAGGCCCTCGCGTTTCGCGTCGACGACGATGTGCGGGGTCATCGCGTTGTCGACCATCCATTCATGCATGGCCCTGAGAAGATAGGGCCGCTGCATGGTCGGCTTCGTTTCGGCATTACCCGGCATGCGTTATTGCCGGATCTCCTGCTCGAATTCCGTCAGGCTCGCCTGGAACGAAGGCCGCATGAACACGTCGTCCATATAGCGTTGAATGGGCCGCGCCTGGGGCGGCAGCGTGATGCCGAACAGCGGCAGTCGCCACAGGATCGGCGCGATCGTGCAGTCGACGAGTGAGAACTCGTCGCTCAAGAAGAAACGTTTGGCCGCGAAGATCTCGGCGCCCGAAAGAATGCTCTCTTCGAGCGCCTTGACGGCGCGGCCGACAGGCTTGCGGTCGCTGTTCTGGTGGATCTGCTCAGCCAGCGGATACCAATCTCTTTCGATGCGGAACAGCGCGAGCCGAAAGTGCGCCCTCGTCACCGGATCGACCGGCATCAGCGGCGGGTGCGGGAACCGCTCGTCGAGATACTCGATGATGACGCGCGAGTCGTAAAGCACGAGGTCGCGATCGACGAGCGTCGGCACGCTGTTGTACGGATTCAGATCCAGCAGATCTTCCGGCAGATTGCCCTCTTCCACATCGACGATATCGATGTTGATGCTCTTCTCCGCAAGTACCAGCCGCGTGCGGTGACTCCACGGATCGGCAGGCTTCGAGAAGAGCGTCATTACCGACCGACGGTTTGCGATGACCGTCATGCGAGGAATCTCCTAAACAACCGGCGGCGAATAAGCGGGAAGCGCTATTCGACCTCCTTCCAGATTTCCTTCTTGAGGAGGTACACGATAAGCAGGAACACGAGCAGGAAGGCGATGACCTTAATGCCGAGCGCTTCGCGCTCCTGGCGCATCGGCTCCCCGATGTAATCCAGGAAGTTCACGATGTCGCGGGCCGCCTGGTCGAACTGCTGCTCGGACATGAGCCCCGGCTTCACGAGCTCGAAGCCCGTGATCACGGGGTCCTCATTCGGCCCCTTCGGCTTTGCAAATACGGGCTTACGGATGCCCTGCAGCTCCCAGATGATGTCGGGCATCGCCGTATTCGGCAGCACGAGGTTGTTGGCGCCGGTCGGGCGCGTGTCGTCCTCGTAGAAGCCGCGCAGGAAGTTGTAGATGTAATCCGTCCCGCGGCTCTCGGCGATGAGCGAGAGATCCGGCGGGGCTTTGCCGAACCAATGCTCGGCGTCCTTGGCGCGCATCGCAATCGACATGGTGTCGTAGGGCTGCTTGCCCGTGAACATGAGGTTCTGCTTGAGCTGCTTGTCGGTCAGGTGCAGCCCCTCGGCCAGCTTGTTGTAGCGCACGTACTCGGCCGAATGGCAGCCCATGCAGTAGTTCACGAAGTACTTCGCCCCGCGCTGCAGCGACGCGATGTTGGCGATGTTGTTGTTGGCCGGCTCACCGGCGTTGACGGGCTCGACCTTGGGGCCCGTCTCGGCCGCGAACACGGTCCCGGCGCAGGCGAGCAGCGCGACGCAGGCTACCGCTTTGATTCTCATTTCGTCACCCGGGTCGGAACAGGCTTGGTCTTCTCATTGCTCGTGTACCACGGCATGAGCACGAAGAACGCGAAGTACGGTATGGCGGCGAAACGGGACAGCACCGGGATCGGCGGCACGGCGCGCTGCAGGCCGAGATAGCCGAGACACAGGAAGCTGATCGCGAACAGCGTGAGCGCGACCTTGTACGTCCAGCCCCGGTAGCGGATGGACTTGACGCGGCAGCGGTCGAGCCAGGGCAGGAACACCGGCAGCAGCACGGCCGCGCCCATGAGCAGGACGCCGGCGAGCTTGTTGGGCGTCGCGCGCAGGATCGCGTAGAACGGCGTGAAGTACCAGACCGGCGAGATTTCCGGCGGCGTCTGCAACGCGTTTACCGGCTCGAAGTTGTCGTGCTCCAGAAAGAAGCCGTGCATCGTCGGCGCGAAGAACACGACGCCGGCGAAGATGATGAGGAACACGGCGATGATCACGAGATCCTTGGACGTGTGGTACGGGTGGAAAGGCACGCCGTCGATGGGCTTGCCGTTCGGGCCCTTGGTTTCCTTGATCTCGATGCCGTCCGGGTTCAGCGAGCCGACCTCGTGCAGCGCCATGATGTGCACGACGACGAGCAGCACGAGCATGAGCGGCACGGCGATCACGTGGAAGGCGAAGAACCGGTTCAGCGTGATGTCCGAGACGTAGAAGTCGCCGCGGATCCACTCCATGAGGTGGTTGCCGATGACCGGGATCGCGCCGAACAGGGACGTGATGACCTGGCCGCCCCAGTAGGACATATTGCCCCAGGGCAGCACATAGCCGAAGAAGGCCTCGGCCATGAGGCACAGGTAGATGGCCATGCCGATGAGCCACAGCAGCTCGCGGGGCTTCTTGTACGAGCCGTACATGAGGCCGCGGAACATGTGCAGATAGACGACGATGAAGAAGGCCGACGCACCCGTCGAGTGCATGTAGCGGATCAGCCAGCCCCAATTCACGTCGCGCATGATGTACTGCACGGACGCGAAGGCCTCGGCCGCCGACGGCTTGTAGTTCATCGTGAGGAAAATGCCGGTCACGATCTGCAGGACCAGCACGACGAGCGCGAGCACGCCGAAGCCGTACCAGACATTGAAGTTCTTGGCGGCGTAGTAGTCGGTGACGTGCTCGGCAAGGAGCTTCGACATCGGGAACCGGGCGTCGATCCACGCGCGCAGCGCGCCGAGCCCCTTGCCCGTGCGGTCCAGAAAATCAGTTTCTCTCGTGGCCATTTACGAGTTACCCATGTCGGAACCGATCAGGATCTTGCCGTCGTTGACGTACTGATACGGCGGAACGTCGAGATTCCGCGGCGCCGGCTGCGCCTTGAATACGCGCCCGGCGAGATCGTACTTCGAGCCGTGGCAGGGGCACAGGAACCCGCCCGGCCAGTCCGGCCCGATGTCGGGGACGGCGGCCTCGAACCGCGCCCCCGGGGCACAGCCCAGGTGCGTGCACACGCCGATGAGCACGAGCATCGAGGGGCGGATGCTGCGGTACTCGTTCGTGGCATAGGACGGCTGGATCGATTCCTCGGACTTCGGGTCCTTGAGCAGCGGCGTCGCATTGTCCACCTGCTTGAGCATGTGCTCGGTGCGGTGAACCGCGTAGATGGGCTTGCCGCGCCACTCGACCTTGGCCATGGCACCGGGCTCGATCTTGCTGACGTTGAGCTCGACCGGGGCACCGAGCGCCTGCGCGCGGGCGCTGGGCTGGAACGAGGCCACGAAAGGCGCGGCCGTGGCAACGACACCGGCGCCGCCGGCAACGAAAGCGGCGACCGTCAGAAAGTGGCGTCGCGTGAAGCCGCCCTCTTCGTCAGTGGCCGCATGGCCGCTTTCTGTCCGTGTAAAGCTGGTGCTTTCAGTCATCGAGCACTCCTCGACGGGAGGGGCCAGGCATCGATTCGCCTCCCTTGGTTCAATGTTCCGAATATTCTGTTGGGATACCGCACGCGGCCGCCGGCGCGCGGGGCATCGATGATTTAAGAAGCAGCCCATTATACACGGCCGCGAAAGCCGTTGGCCACCGAAGCCTCGGGCGAAGCTGCTAGACTCTACGGCATGGTGTGGCACGGTAAGCCCTTCGCCTTCGTCGCGCAATCCGCGCTAGCCGGACTCGCGATCGCCTTCGTGGCCGTGCTCGTCAATCCCGGCCTCGCCAACCTCGAGCGCCGGCAGCCGCCGGACACCGGCAGCTACGCGCGGGCCGTCGCCGCCAGCTCGCCGGCCGTCGTGAACATCTACACCGAGAGGACCTTCAACACCGGCGGCCCCGCAGGCATCACGCTACGGGACCAGGCGCTCGGCTCCGGTGTCGTGATCAGCCCAAAAGGCTACGTCGTCACGAACTGGCACGTGATCCGCGGGGCCGACATGATACACGTGCAGCTGGCCGACGGCCGGGGCGCCACGGCCAAGATCGTCGGCACCGATCCGGACACCGAGCTCGCGCTGCTGCACATCGACCTGCCGAATCTCCCGACGATCATGCTCGGCCGCTCCGACGGCCTCGAAGTCGGCGACGTCGTGCTCGCCATCGGCAACTCGCTGGGACTGAGCCAGACGGTCACGATGGGGATCGTCAGCGCCACGGGCCGCAGCCAGCTCGGCCTCACGAATTTCGAGGATTTCATCCAGACGGACGCGGCCATCAACATGGGCAACTCCGGCGGCGCCCTCGTCAATACGCGCGGCGAGCTCGTCGGCATCAACACGGCCGTCGTGAGCTCCGCCGGCGAGCTCGAGCCGCCCGAGGGCATCGGCTTCGCGATCCCCGTGAACCTCGTGCGCGGCGTCATGGATCAGCTCATCGAGCACGGCCGCGTGATCCGCGGCTATCTCGGCGTGGACCCGATCGACCTGCCCGCGGCCTACGCTGCGCGGCTCGGCATCGACGGGCCGGCCGTCGAGGTGCGGGGCGTCGAGGGCCCCGCGGCCGCCGCCGGCCTCGCGCCCGGCGACGTCATCACCCATATCAACGGCCAGCGGGTCTCGACACGCCGGCAGGCCCTACAAATCGTTGCGAGCGCCAAGCCCGGCGACCTTATCCGAGTCCGCGTCGTGCGTCCGGACGGGACCATGGCGACGCTCGAGGCCAAGCTCGAGGAGCGGCCGCCGGCGCCCGAACCCGCGCGCTGACGCGCAGGCCCGTCCCGCACGGCCCCTGTCGCCCGCCTCGCCCGGTACGGCGTTTGCGCGGGCTTCGGCTCCGACAGGCCGCCAAGGAGGCAGGCGTGGACAGACGAGCCGCCAAGAACGAGGGGCTCTCGCTCTCCGCTCAGCGGGCGAAATGGATCGACTCCGTCGACGAGCGCGAGGACCACGAGGGCCAGACGCTGGCCACGCGCAACCCGGATGTCAGCCGGGCCTGGGCGCAGGCGCGCAAGGCGACGCCTGCGACGATCCCCGACAACGACCCCGACGAGCCGCGCGTGCTGCGCTTCGACTTTCCGGGCTACGACGACGGGCTCAAGGAAGTCGGCTGGGACGCGTGGCTGGGCGTCTTCGAGCGGCGCCGCCTCGTGTTCCTGTTCCGGGAGCACTTGAAGTCGGGCAAGCGGAGCAACTTCTTCCGTCTCGACAGCCCGGAGCGCGAGGACGCCGGAGCGGCGTCCCGAAGGCGTCAGCCCGGCAATCGCTTGATCTCGGCGCCGAGGCCGAGGAGCTTCTCTTCGATGCACTCGTAGCCGCGGTCGACGTGATAGATCCGGTCGACGAGCGTCCGGCCGCGCGCGGCGAGCCCGGCGAGCACGAGCGACGCCGAGGCGCGCAGGTCCGTCGCCATGACGGGCGCCCCGCGGAGCCGCTCGACGCCCCGGCACACGACCGTGTTGCCCTGGATCGAGAGGTTCGCGCCCATGCGCTGCAGCTCCAGCGCGTGCTGGAAGCGGTTTTCGAAGATCGTCTCGGTAATGGCCGCCGTGCCTTCGGCCACGGCGTTCAAGGCACAGAACTGCGCCTGCATGTCGGTCGGAAAGGCCGGGTACGGCGCCGTCTTGATGTCGACGGCGCGCGGCCGCGCGCCGCCCATGTCGAGATCGATCCAGTCGCTGCCGGTCTCGATCATGGCCCCGGCCTCGCCGAGCTTCTGCAGGACGGCGTCGAGATGCTCGGGCCGGGTCTTCGTGGCCCGGATGCGCCCGCCCGTGATCGCGGCGGCGACGAGGTAGGTGCCGGTCTCGATGCGGTCCGGCATGACGTTGTGCTCGGCGCCGCCGAGCGTCTCGACGCCCTGAATGTGGATGCGGTCCGAGCCCGCGCCCTCGATACGGGCGCCGAGCGCCGTCAGGAAATCCGCAAGGTCCACGACCTCGGGCTCGCGGGCCGCGTTCTCGATGACGCTCTCGCCCCGGGCGTAGACGGCCGCCATCATGAGATTTTCGGTCCCGGTGACGGTGACGGTATCGAGCACGATGCGTCCGCCGCGCAGGCGCTCGGCCCGCGCCCGAATGTAGCCGTCCTCGATGCTGATCGAGGCCCCGAGCGCCTTGAGGCCCGTGACGTGCAGGTCCACGGGCCGTGCGCCGATCGCACAGCCGCCCGGCAGCGAGACGTTGGCGCGGCCGTAGCGCCCGAGCAGAGGGCCGAGCACGAGAATCGAGGCGCGCATGGTCTTGACGAGCTCGTACGGCGCCAGAGGCTCGCCGATGTGGGTCGCGTCGACCTCCAGGCGGACCCCGTCGTGAAACGTGATCTCCACACCCATACGCCGCAGCAGCTTGACCGTCGTCGTCACGTCATTGAGGTGCGGGACGTTCGTGAGGCCCACGGGCCGCTCGGCGAGCAGGGTCGCAGCCAGAATCGGCAGGGCCGAGTTCTTCGCGCCCGAGATCCTGACCTGCCCCGAAAGCGGGCCGTTGCCGAATATTTCGAGCTTGTCCAAGTCAGTGCTGGCCGCCGGCGGACTGCCACTCGGCGGGCGTAAACGTGCGCAGGGCGAGTGCGTGGATCTCGCGACCGACGCGCTCACCCAAGGCGCCGTAGACGAGCTGGTGCCGGGCCAGGCTGCGCTTGCCCTCGAACGCGGCACTGACGACGACGGCCTCGTAGTGCCCCATCCCGTCCGTGCGGACCTCGGCGTGGGCTTCCGGCAGGTTCTGCTCGATGAGCTGTTCGATCTGTTTGGGGTCCATTTTTTCCGTCGGTCGGTTTGCGGCAGAGCGTCTTTCGGCGGGTAGTCTATAAGAGCGTCGGGACAAATAAAGGCCCCGCGAGGGCGCGCCACGGTCTCGAGCGGCCCGGGACGGGGGGCGGCGGCGGCGCGGGAGCGCCACCCGGACCGCCCCGAACGTGCCGGCGCCGTGGGCGAACGGCACCGTTTCGGCTTTTAAAATCGGTGAGTTCGCCCACGCTCGGCCTCCGGGATTGGAGGTACAATTAATATTTGCGCCTTGTTTTGACTAGGCATCCATACCATCGTGTATAGAAACCTACGCAACGGTGCGGCGCTCGTGCTGCTCGCCGCCGCCGCGCTCGCCACGTGGTACTTCGCGCGGCCGGCCAAGAATCCCGCTCCTGCCGTGCAGGAGAGCGGCTCGTACCCGCTCGGCTATTATCTGCGCGACGCCACGCTGCTCGGCACGGACGAGCAGGGACGAATTCTCTACCGGCTGCATGCGAAGCTCGCGGAGGAGCGCCCTGACAACGGGGGACTGCTGCTGCACGACGTGAAGTTCGAGTATCAGCCCGCGGAGCACGTGCCGTGGAACGTCACGGCCGCGCGCGGCGAAGCGCCGGCCGCGCAGCCGAGCTACCTGGACCTCGAAGGCAATGTCGAGATCACGCGCAACCCGGGCGCCGAAGGCGGCACGGCCCGCGTCGAGACGAACCGCCTGCGGCTCGAGCCCGAGCAGCGCATGGCCTCGACGAGCGGCCCCGTGCGAATTTCCGTCGGCGGCAACACGCTCGACGCGGTGGGTCTCAAGGCCTTTCTCGGGAGCGATCGCATAGAGCTGGAATCCAAGGTGCATGGCCGCTTCACGCCTTAACGTCCTGCTCATCGCGCCGCTGCTGCTCGCCGCCGCTGCCGGCGCGGCGGACGAGCGCCCGGGACCTGAGGCCGGCAAGCAGGTTGCGGGGCCGGCCGGCATCGATCTCTCGGCGGACTCCATCGCCTACGACGGCGGCACGAGCCGCGTAGACTTCCGCGGGCTCAAGATCAGTCAAAACGGTATGCGCATCACCGCGGGCACTGCCACGGCCGACGCGCTCGACTTCGCGCACAGCGAATGGAAGATGCACAACGGCGTCACGATCGCCGCGGGCCCGGCGAAGATCGAAAGCGCCGACGCGAAGCTCACGGTGCGGAACAACGAGCTCGCGACACTGGAGCTGCACGGCAGCCCCGCGACGTTCGAGCAGGCGGCCAAAGGGAACGTCCAGCCCGTCAAGGGCGGAGCCGACCTCATCCTGCTCGACAACACGAAGCACACCGTAAGCCTCAGGGGCAACGCCTGGCTGCGCGTGGGGGCCAACGAGATCACGGGCTGCGATCTCGTTTACGACCTCGCGCACGAGACGTTCTCGTCGGGGGCGGGCGACTGCAAGCAGCCCGTACGAATCCGCGTATCGCCACAACCCTCGGGGCAGAAGCCGGCGCCGAATACCGAGCCGGTTCGATGAGCAGGCTCGAAGCCATCGAAATCGCGAAACGCTATCGCGCGCGGCAAATCGTGAGCGACCTGTCGCTCGGGCTCGAGAGCGGCGACGTCGTGGGTCTGCTCGGCCCGAACGGCGCGGGCAAAACGACGGCCTTCTACATGATCGTCGGCCTGATCGGCTGCGACCGGGGGCGCATCATTCTGAACGGCCAGGATGTCACGCGCTTGCCCGTGCACCGGCGCGCGCGCCTGGGGCTCGGGTATCTGCCGCAGGAGGCTTCGGTCTTCCGCAAACTCACGGTCGCGGACAACATCCGCGCGATCCTGCAGATGCGCAAGGACCTCGACCGCGCGGCGCGGCAGTCGATGCTCGAAGAGCTCATGGAAGAGCTGCACATCAGCCATGTCCGCGACAGCCTCGGGCTCAGCCTCTCGGGCGGCGAGAGACGGCGCGTCGAAATCGCACGCGCGCTCGCGGCCGAACCGAAATTCGTGCTGCTCGACGAGCCGTTCGCGGGCGTCGATCCGATCTCCGTGCTCGACATCCAGCGCATCATCCGCCATCTGAGCCAACGCGGCATCGGCGTGCTGATCACGGATCACAATGTTAGAGAGACCCTTGGAATCTGCGGCTACGCATATATCCTGAATAACGGTGAGCTCATGGCCGCGGGCACGCCGAGCGAGATTCTGTCCAATCAGAGCGTCCGGGAGATTTACTTGGGAGAAGGGT
Source organism: uncultured Gammaproteobacteria bacterium (assembly GCA_963782445.1). Taxonomy (GTDB): domain Bacteria; phylum Pseudomonadota; class Gammaproteobacteria; order Steroidobacterales; family Rariloculaceae; genus ZC4RG20. Next base: position 384,598 of record CAWAJM010000002.1, on the reverse strand, counting down.
TCTCCCTGTAGCGAGCACGATGCTTAAACCGTCCCTGCAACTCAGACTCAGCCAGCAGCTCACGATGACCCCGCAGCTGCAGCAGGCCATCCGGCTGCTGCAGCTGCCCGTCATGGAGCTGCAAACCCAAATTCAGGAGGCGCTCGACCAGAACGTCATGCTCGAGGTCGACGAGAGCGCGACGGCCGAGGCCGAAGCGGCCGAGGCCCCCGAGCAGGAGCCGGCCAGCGAGAGCGGCGACGACTACGAGGATCTCGCGACCGTCTCGGAGACCGATTGGGAAGACGTGCAGCGCACGGGCCCTTCGGAAGCGCCGCGCAGCAACGAGCCGCGCACGACGTTCGAGTACGCCGACCGCTCCGAGGAGACGCTGCGCGATCACCTGCTCTGGCAACTCGAGCTCGAAACCTTCGATACGCGTTCGACGGCCATCGGTCAGGCGATCATCGACGCCGTCAACGACGACGGCTACCTCGTCGACGACCTCGACGTCATCCGCCAGACGCTCGCGCCCGAGGTCGTCGCCTCCGAGGCCGAGATCGAGGCTGTGCTCGCGCGCATTCAAAAGTTCGATCCCGTTGGCGTCGCAGCGCGCTCCGTCAGCGAGTGCGTGCTGCTGCAGCTCGAGGCGATGGACCCGGGCACGCCCGGACTCGAGACGGCGCGCGCCATCGCGCGCGAGCATCTCGAGCTCGTGGCCGAGCACCAGTTCACCCAGATCAAACGCCTGCTCAAAATCTCGGAGCAGGAGCTCGACGACGGGCTCTTGCTCGTGCGCTCCTGTCACCCGCGCCCCGGCGCCTCGATCCACGCGCCCGCGGCCGAATACGTCGTTCCCGACGTCTTCGTACGCCGCAGCGACGGCCAGTGGGTCGTCGAGCTCAACGGCTCGATCGCGCCGCAGCTGCGCGTGAACCAGGTTTACGCGAGCTCGCTGGGGCGCGGCGACGAGTACGACGTGTTGCGCACCCAGCTGCAGGAGGCCCGCTGGCTCATTCGCAGTCTTGAGATCCGCAACGAGACGCTGCTCAAGGTCGCGCTCACGATCGTGCAGCGCCAAACAGAGTTCCTCGAGAAGGGGGAGGAGCACATGCGTCCCATGGTGCTGCGGGACGTCGCCGAGGCCATCGAGATGCACGAGTCCACGGTCTCGCGCGTGACGACGGGGAAATACATGCATACGCCGCGCGGCGTCTTCGAGTTCCGCTACTTCTTCTCGAGCCACCTCGCAAGCGAGGACGGCGAGCAGTCTTCGACGGCCGTGCGCGCGAAGATTCGCAAGCTCGTCTCGGGCGAGGACCCGGAAAAGCCGCTCAGCGACAATCAGATCGCGAAGCTGTTGTCGGAGGAAGGCATCAAGGTGGCGCGGCGGACCATCGCCAAGTACCGGGAAGCTTTGAACATACCCTCCTCCAGCGATCGAAAACGGAATAAGCTAACGGGGTAAGTCGCTGAAACGCAGGAGGAGGAGCGCCTATGCAGCTTACGGTAACCGGCCATCACATCGATGTGTCTCCCGCTCTGCACGATTATGTCGCGACGAAGCTCGCCAGGCTCGAGCGCCATTTCGAGCAAATGACCGATATTCGCTGCATCCTGACGATCGAGAAGCTGCTGCACAAAGCGGAAGCGATCATTCACCTGAGCGGTGGTACAATTCATGCCGACTCCGTTCAGGAGGACATGTACGCCGCAATCGACGGCTTGGTCGATAAGCTCGATCGGCAGGTAAAGAGACACAAGGAAAAGGTCACGGACCACCACGCACGCGAGGTCGAGAAGGACCGGCTTCGCTGACATGCGCGGCCTCGACCCGTCGACCGGGACTCTCGATGGATATAGCAACGATGCTGGACCCGCGCAACGTGCGCTGCGAGGTCAGCGCGGGCAGCAAGAAGCATGCGCTCGATCTGTTGAGCGCGATGCTCGCGGAGGCCGCGCGCGGCCCTAGCCCCGGTGAAGTGCTCGAGGGCCTCGCGAACCGCGAGCGGCTCGGCTCGACGGGCCTCGGCCATGCCGTGGCCATGCCGCATGCGCGCGTGTCCGGCGTCCATGCGGGCGCCGCGGCCTTTCTGAAGCTGGCCGAACCCGTGGAATTCGGCTCGCCCGACGGGCGGCCCGTCGATTTGCTGTTCGGCCTGGTCGTGCCGCAGGAATCCTCGAGCAGCGATCTCAAGGAGCTCGGCGAGCTCGTCAAGCGGCTGCGCAACCCCGAGCTGCAGGAGAAGCTGCGCGACGCGGAGGACCCGGACAGCCTGTATGCGGTGCTGATCGACAACCTCGCGTCCGTCGATACCCCCCACTGATCAGGCGCCCGGACGAGAAGCGTGCGTCTGGTCATCATCAGCGGGCTCTCGGGGTCGGGCAAGAGCGTGGCCCTGCACCTGCTCGAAGATCTCGGGTTCTACTGCGTCGACAACATACCCGTGGGTCTGCTGCGCGCGTTCGTCGACCACGTGCTGTATGCAGGCGACACGACGTCGACCGACGTCTGCGTCGGTCTCGACGCGCGCAACAGGCTCTCCGAGATCGAGCAGCTGCCGGCGTTGGCCAAGAAGCTGCGCGCGGACGGCATCGGCTGCGAGATACTGTTCCTCCAAGCCGACGACGAGGTTCTGCTCTCGCGCTTCAGCGAGACGCGCCGCAAGCATCCGCTCTCGACCAGCAGCGTGAGCCTGCGGGAGGCCGTCGCGCAGGAGCGCACGCTGCTCGGCCCGATCATCGATACGGCCGACCTCATCGTCGATACGACGCACACGACGGCCTACGAGCTGCGCGAGCTCATTCGCGAACGCATCGGCGAGAAACGTCCCGCGACGCTCTCGATACTCGTCGAGTCGTTCGGCTACAAGCATGGCCTGCCGGCCGACGCGGATTTCGTGTTCGACGTGCGGTGCCTGCCGAACCCGTTTTGGGAGACTCAGCTGCGGCCGCTGACGGGGCGGGACCAGCCCGTCATCACGTTCCTCGATGCCGAGCCGCGCGTCCAGGAGATGATCGACGATATTTCGGCATTCCTGGAGAAGTGGATACCGCGCTACCAGGATTTCCAGCGTTCCTACTTGACGGTGGCGATCGGCTGCACGGGCGGGCAACACCGCTCCGTTTACGTCTCCGAAGCCGTGGCCGAGCGTTTACGGGCGCACCACCCGTCGGTACAGACGCGGCACCACGAGCTGCGCTGATGGGTGCCGTCGAGAACGAGCCGGTCCAGCCGACGCGCCTGGACGTACTGCGCGAAGCGCTGGACTCGGGCACGATGCGGCAGGTTGCAAGGCTCATGGCACCGCTCAACGCGGCCGAGATCGCCGACCTGCTCGAATCCCTGCCGCCGCCCCAGCGCGAGCTCGTCTGGGAGCTCGTCGATCCCGGCGACGAAGGCGACGTGCTCGTCGAGCTCAACGACGAGGTCCGGCACACGCTCATGAGCGGCATGGACGCCGAGGAGCTCGTGGCGGCGGCCGCCGGTCTCGACCTCGACGACCTGGCGGACCTCATCGGCGACCTGCCCGAGGCCGTGAACCGCGAGGTGCTGCGGTCGCTCGACTCGAGCGACCGGCTGCGTCTCGAGGCCGTGCTCTCCTACGACGAAGACAGCGCGGGCGGGCTCATGAACCCGGACACGGTCACCGTCCGCGGCGACGTGACGGTCGAGGTCGTGCTGCGTTACCTGCGCATGCAGCGGGAGATTCCGCTGGGCACCGACGCGGTCTTCGTCGTGAGCCGGACGGGCGACTATCTCGGCTCGATGTATCTCACTGTCCTGCTCACGGCCGACCCCGACGAGATCGTGAGCGCGCTCATGGACGTCGAGACGCCGACCATCCGCGCGGACACGCCGGCCTCGCAGGTCGTCACGCTGTTCGAGAATTTCGACCTCGTCTCGGCCGCGGTCGTCGATTCGGGGGGCAAGCTCATCGGCCGCATCACGATCGACGACGTCGTCGACGTCATGCAGGAGGCGGCGAGCCACTCCGTGCTCAGCATGGCCGGTCTCGACGAGGACGACGACATGTTCGCGCCGATCGGCATCAGCGCTCGGCGGCGCTCCGTGTGGCTCGGCATCAATCTGGCGACGGCCTTCCTCGCGGCCTGGGTGGCGGGCCTGTTCCAGGCGACGCTCGCCAAAGTGGTCATGCTCGCGGTGCTCATGCCGATCGTGCCGAGCATGGGCGGCATCGCGGGGACCCAGACCCTGATTCTCATCACGCGCGGCATCGCGCTCGGCCACATCGGACACACGAACCGCTGGTGGCTGCTCGGCAAAGAGTTCGGGGTCGCGTTCCTGAACGGCATCGGCTGGGCGATCGTCGTCGCCCTCGTCACGAGCTGGTGGTTCCACACCTGGAGAATCGGGGTCGTCATCGCCGTCGCGCTGACGATCAACCTGCTGTGCGCAGCCTTCTCAGGCTTCGGCATCCCGCTCGTGCTGCGCCGCCTCGGCATCGACCCTGCGCTGGCCGGGGGCGTCGTGCTGACGACCGTCACCGACTGCGTCGGGCTCATCGCGTTCCTGGGGCTCGGCACGCTCGTGCTGACGTGAGCAAAAAGGGGTCAGAGCCCTTTTTCCGACCCCCGCTGCTATCGGCTTTGACGCGTCGACGAAAAAAGGGCTCTGACCCCTTTTTTTTGCGCTTCCTCAGGTCTCGAGCTGCTGCTTGAGATAGGCAGGCGCCTCGAGCGTCTCGACGGCCTCCTCGAACAGGAAGGCCCGCAGGTCATCCTCCATGGCCATGGCATCGCGGTACCCCATCCTGATGAGCTCCTGCGTATAGCCCGACTCGAACAGCAGGTAGCTCACGAGCTGCATACCGTCCCGGTTCATGGCGCCGAGGCCTCTGAGCAGCAACCGCACGGCCCACGGCAGCTCGATGACGTGCCGCGCCGCGACGGTACGGATATCGGTCTTGGGCAGCACGATGAGCGTCTTGATCGTGCGCAGGTCGTGGCTCGGCGTCGGCAGACGCAGCGTGCCGGTCCGCTCGAGGATCAGGTTGATGCGCGCGAGGCGCTCGAGATCCGCATATAAGCCGTCGAGGAACAGCGTGTCGAGCATATAACCGCCGAGCTGCGCGAAGCTCGGAAAAACGGGTTCGTTGTCGGCGCCGGGCTCCGGGTCTGGCTGCTCGTCGCGGCCGCCGATGACGAGGATTCGGTCGGCGCCGAGATGGATCGCCGGGCTCAGCGGGGCTCGGTGGCGCATCGAGCCATCGCCGTAGTACTCACCGCCGAGCCTGACGGGCGGAAACACGAACGGCACGGCGGCACTTGCAAGCAGGTGCTCGACGCCGATGCGGGCCGGCCGACCGATGCGACGCACGCGGACCCAGGGCTCGATAGGCTCGCGCGCCTGGAAGAACGTCACGGACTGCGCGGAGGTGTAGGCGGAGGCCGTCACGGCCAGGGCGTCGAGGTAGCCGCGGTCGATGGACCGCGAGATCGAGCCGAAAGGGATGCGGCGGCCGAGCAGCTCGCGAAGCGGCGCATTGTCGAGCAGCGAAGCCGGATTGCGGACGCCGAGCCCGCCGAGCGTCAGCGCCGAGAGCCAGTGCAGACTCGACTTCAGCATCGTCCACGCGTCGCTGCGGTAGACCTGCTCGGCGTGAAAGTTCGCCCAGACGCGCTCCATCTCCGAGACCGCGCGCTCGAACTGCGCGGCCCGGCTCGCGAGCACGGCCGCGTTGATCGCACCGGCGCTCGTGCCCGAGATGATCGCGAATGGATTGACGGCTCGGCGCGGCAACAGCTGCGCAATCGCCTTGAGCACGCCGACCTGATACGCGCCGCGTGCGCCGGCGCCCGGCAGAATCAGCGCCTTGCGCACCTTATGCGCCGTTTCGTCGTTCATGCCCGCATAGGCAACTACGCCCTCTCCGCCAAGGCCTGCCTATCGGCCTCGGTCTAGGTCCAGCTCTTCAAATTCTTCACCGATCCGTCCCGGACACGCGCGTAAGCGGCGCGGATGGGACGCTGGGCGCCAGGGAGGGCGGCCAGTGAGCCCCAGGACGGGTTCACGGCGCTCCCGTCGCGCGCCTCTTGCGCGCGCGTCCGGGACACCTTCCCCACACCTTACTACGGCACCGTGAGAATCTGCATCGTGTTGGTCGCCCCCGCAACGCCCTGCTGCTCGCCCTTCGTCAACAGCACGAGATCGCCGGGCTCGAGCAGGCCCGTCCCGCGCAGCGCGTCGAACATTGTCTGATAGAGGTGCGACTGGTCGGCGTGCACGATGTCGAACGAGATCGGGTAAACGCCCCGATACAGCGTGACACGGCGCCGTGTCGCCTCGTGACGCGTGAACGCGTAGATCGGAATGTCCGAGCGCACGCGCGACATCCAGAGCGTCGTCGAGCCCGACTCCGTCAACGCGATGATCGCTTTGACCCGCAAATGGTTCGCGACGTACATGACGGCCATCGCAATGGCCTCGTCGACGTACTCGAAGATGTCCTCGAGCCGATAGTTGGCCGCGCGCCTGAACGTCTCGTGCTTCTCGGCGCCGACGCAGAGCTCGGCCATGACCGTCACGGCCTGGACCGGGTAGCGCCCGACCGCCGTCTCGGCCGAGAGCATGACGGCGTCGGTGCCGTCCATGACCGCATTCGCGACATCCGAGACCTCGGCGCGCGTAGGCGAATGCTGATTGATCATCGATTCCAGCATCTGCGTCGCGGTGATCGAGACCGTGTTCTGGGCGCGCGCGAGGCGAATCAAACCCTTCTGCAGGCCCGTCATGGCCGCGTAGCCGACTTCGACGGCGAGGTCCCCGCGCGCCACCATGATCGCGTCGCTGGCCTCGATGATGGACTTGATGTTCTGCACGGCCTCGGCGCGCTCGATCTTCGCGACGATATAGCCGTGCCCGCCCGCGGCGCGCAGCAGCTGCCGCGCCTCCTCGATATCGCCCGCGTTGCGCGCGAACGAGACCGAGACGAAATCGAGCCCTTCCTGCGCCGCGATCAGGATGTCCTCGCGGTCCTTGTCGGTCAGCGCGGGGGCGGAGAGCCCGCCGCCGCGCTTGTTGAGCCCCTTCTTGTTCGCGAGCTCGCCGCCCTGCACGACGGTGCAACGGATCTCCGTGCCCTGCACGCTCTCGACCTCGAACACGATGTGCCCATCGTCGAGCAGCAGCATGTCGCCCTTGTCCACGTCCTGCACGAGGCTCGGGTACGCAACACCGACGCGGCGCTCGTCGCCGCCCTTCGGGTCCATGGCCGTGTCGAGCGTGAACGGCTGCCCGTTGTGCAGATTCACGCTCCCCGTCATGAAGGACTCGATGCGAATTTTCGGGCCCTGCAAATCACCCATGACGGCCACGCAGCGGCCGGCGCGTTCGGAGACCTCGCGGACGAGGCGAATGCGCTGGATCTGCTGCTCGCTCGTGCCGTGCGAGAAGTTGACTCTGAGCACGTCCGCGCCCGCGCGAAGGAGCCGCTCGAGCACCGCAGGGTCGTCCGTCGCGGGCCCCAGCGTCGCAACGATCTTCGTGCGGCGGCGGGCCGTTTCCGTGTCTAAGTCTCTGATCATCGAGCCTCTCTGCCTTCCGGCTCGACGAGAATGAGCCGAAAATCGTTCACGTTCGTCCTTGTCGGTCCCGTCTCCACCAATAGATCACACGCGTCGAAAAAACGATAGGTGTCGTGGGCGGCCAACGCGGCCTCGAGCGATTCTCCGCGCTCGGCGCCGAGCTCGAGGACACCGGGCACGACGATGCCGCCCGCGTGGCCGCCGCGGCCGTCGATGCCGTCAGTATCGCCCGCTAGTGCGAAGATTCCGCGACAGCCTTCCAGGGCCAAGGCGAGGGCCGCGAGATATTCGAGGTTGCGACCGCCGCGCCCGCCCGCTCCCTGGCCGAGCACGACGCGCGTCTCGCCCCCCGACAGCAGCGCGACCTTCCGGCCGCGCGCGCGCTCGGCCCGCGCACGCTCCGCGTGCTCGCGGCCGAGCGCGCGCGCCTCGGCATCGAGGTCGTCGCCGAGCTGCAGGACCGCGAAGCCGCGCTCGCGCAGGTAGGCCGCGGCGGCATCGAGCGCCGTACCTGCCGCCGCCACGACGCGGACCCGGTCGGCCGCGAAGGCGGGATCGCTGGGTTTCGGCGTCTCGAGCCGCGGGTCGCCGAGCACCGGCATGAGCTCGTCGAGCGCAGGATAGGCGTAGCGCTCGAGGATCGCCAGCGCTTCGGCCTGCGTCGTGCGGTCGGGAATCGTGGGCCCCGAGGCCACGTCCGCGGGGTCGTCGCCCGGAACGTCGGAGATCACGAATGTCGTCACAGGCGCCGGATGCGCGGCCACGGCGAGCCGGCCGCCCTTGAGCCCGGACAGGTGCTTACGCACACAGTTGATCTCGCGGATGTCGGCGCCGGCCCGAATCAGAAAATCGGCCGCGCGGCGCTTGGCCTCGAAGCCGAGCCCCGCAACCGGGGCCGAGGCCAGCGAAGAGCCGCCGCCCGAGATCAGGCAGACGAGCTGCTCCGCGGGCCCGATGCCGCGCGCGAGCTCGAGCAGTCGCGCACCGGCCGCGAGGCTGGCCGAGTCCGGCGACGGATGCCCGGCCTCGACGACCTCGATGCCGCCCGCGTGCTCGCCCGGTGCAAGGCCGTGCGCGTAGCGCGTCACGACCATGCCCCGAATCGGTGCGCCCCAGGTCGCGGCGAACGCGGCGGCCATCGATGCGGCCGCCTTGCCGGCCCCGAGCACGAGCGCGGGCTTGCGGCCGGGCAGCTCGGCAAGCGCGGCCGTCAGACACGCGGCCGGCGCCGCCGCCTCGACGGCAACGTCGAAGGCGCGGCGCAGCAGAGCCCGTTCCAGAGAATAAGGGTCTATCGAGCCCGCTCCTCGAGCACGGCCACGGCCGGCAGCTTCTTGCCCTCGAGGAACTCGAGGAAGGCGCCGCCGCCCGTCGAAACGTAAGAGATCTCGTCGGTGACGCCGAACTGCTCGATGGCCGCGAGCGTGTCGCCGCCGCCCGCGATGGAGAACGCCTCGCTCGCGGCCACGGCCTGCGCGACCGCGCGCGTGCCGGCCGCGAATTTCGGATGCTCGAAGACGCCGAGCGGGCCGTTCCAGACGATCGTCCCGGCCGCCTTGAGATGCTCGGCGTAGAGCCGCCCGGTCTCGGGGCCGATGTCGAGAATCATGTCGTCGCCGCCGACCTCGCGCACACTCTTGTCCGTCCCCGTCTCGCTCGCATCGAGGCTCTTGCCGACGACGACGTTGACGGGCAGCGGCACCCGCGCGCCGCCGAACTCGCCCGCGAGCAGCTGCTTGCAGAAGTCGACGCGGTCCGCCTCGACGAGCGAGCGCCCGACCTCGACACCGCTCGCGGCGAGCACAGTGTTCGCGATGCCGCCGCCCAGGATCAGCTCCTCGACCTGGCCGGCCAGCGCCTTCAGCACGTCGATCTTCGTCGAGACCTTGGCACCGCCGATGATCGCGATCACGGGGCGCTTGGGGTGCTCGAGGGCCGCGGCCAGCGCCTCGAGCTCGGCGACGAGCAGCGGCCCGGCGCAGGCGACGGGGGCGAATTCGGCGACGCCGGCGGTGCTGGCCTGAGCGCGGTGAGCCGTGCCGAAGGCGTCCATGACGAACACGTCGCAAAGTGCCGCCATGCGCTTCGCCAAAGCTTCGTCGTTCTTCGTCTCGCCGGGCAGGAAACGCACGTTCTCGCAGAGCACGATGCCGCCCGGCTCGACGTTCACGCCGTCGATCCAGTCGCGGACGAGCGGCACGGGGCGCCCGAGCAGCGCGGCCAAGCACTCCGCCACCGGCGCGAGCGAAGAGGCCGCGTCGAAAACGCCCTCCTTGGGCCGGCCCAAATGCGACATGACGATGACGGCCGCCCCCGCATCGAGGGCGGCCTCGAGCGTCGGAACGGCGGCGCGGATACGCGTATCACTCGTGACGCGGCCGTCCTTGACGGGGACGTTGAGGTCTTCCCGCACGAGCACGCGCTTGCCGCGCAGCTCGAGATCGTTCATCCGCTTGACCGCGAGCGCCACGCTTCAAACCTCCTAAAGCGCCGCGAGCGCGAGCGTCGTATCGAGCATGCGGTTCGAAAAGCCCCACTCGTTGTCGTACCACGCACAGGCCTTGACGAGCGTGCCGCCCTGGACCTTCGTGAGGCCCGCGTCGTATGTGGACGAGGCCGCATTGTGGTTGAAGTCGATCGAGACGAGCGGCTCGTCGTTGTAGGCGAGGACGCCCTCGAGCGGACCCTGGCTCGCCTTGCGCATGAGCTCGTCGATCTCCTCGTGGGTCGTCGCGCGCCTGGCCGTGAACGTCAGATCGACGATCGAGACGTTGATCGTCGGTACTCGGATCGCGAAGCCGTCGAGCCGGCCCGCGAGCTCCGGCAGCACGAGGCCGACGGCCGTCGCCGCGCCCGTCTTGGTCGGGATCATGGACTGCGTGGCCGAGCGCGCCCGGCGCAGGTCCTTGTGATAGACGTCCGTCAGCACCTGGTCGTTCGTGTACGCGTGCACGGTCGTCATGAGCCCGTGCTTGATGCCGATGTCGTCGTTGAGCACCTTCGCGAGCGGCGCAAGGCAATTCGTCGTGCACGAGGCGTTCGAGACGATGCGGTCCGAGGCTTTGAGCGACGTGTGGTTGACGCCGTAGACGACGGTCGCGACGTCGTTGCCCGCCGGCGCGGAGATCAGCACGCGGCCCGCGCCGGCCTCGAGATGGGCCGAGGCCTTGTCCTTGGAGGCGAACAGCCCCGTGCACTCGAGCGCGACGTCGACGCCGAGGCTCTTCCACGGGAGCTTCGAAGGGTCGCGCTCGGAGCAGACCTTAATGCGGTCGCCGTCGACGACGAGGTCGCCGCCTTCCACTTCGACCTTGCACGGGAACGGCCCGTGGGCCGAGTCGTGCCGAGTCAGGTGCGCGTTGGTCTTGGCATCGCCGAGATCGTTGATGGCGACGATCTGGATCTTGCCGCGGTGCTGACCCTCGTACAGCGCGCGCAGCACGTTCCGGCCGATCCGACCATATCCGTTGATAGCTACCTTGACCGGCATTGCCGCCTCTCCTCGTATCCTGAAGCGAATGTCTACTATATGTAATGCCGCGCAGTCTCGACGACGTGCTCGACGGTGAAGCCGAAGTGCTCGAACAGGTCCTTGGCCTTGGCCGACTCGCCGAAGCGCTCGATGCCGACGACGTCGCCGTGACCTTCGACGTAGCGCCACCAGCTCTGCGAGACGCCGGCCTCGATGGCGATCCGAGCCGTGCCCTCGGGCAGCACGTGCCGGCGATAGCTCTCGGGCTGCGCGTCGAACAGCTCCGTGCAGGGCATCGAGACGACGCGCACCGCGACACCTTCGTCGGCGAGTCGCTCGGCGGCCCCGAGCGCGAGCGCAACCTCCGAGCCCGTCGCGATGAGGACGACCTTCGGGGCGTCGGCGCCGTTGCGCAGGACGTACCCGCCGCGCCGGACGGCCTCGACCTGGTCGGCCGTGCGCGCCTCGAACGGCAGCTGCTGGCGCGTCAGCGCGAGGCAGGTCGGGCCGTCTTCGCGCTCGATGGCGTCGCGCCAGGCCACGGCCGTCTCCACGGAGTCGCAGGGCCGCCAGACGCGCATGTTCGGCATGGCCCTGAGGCTCGCGAGATGCTCGATGGGCTGATGCGTCGGACCGTCCTCGCCGAGGCCGATGGAATCGTGCGTGAGCACGAATATGCTGCGCGCTTTCATGAGCGCCGCGATGCGCAGCGCATTGCGGGCGTAATCGGAGAAGACGAGGAACGTGCCGCCGTACGGGATGAAGCCGCCGTGCACGGCCATGCCGTTCATGATCGCGGCCATGCCGAACTCGCGCACGCCGTAATGCAGGTAGTTGCCCCCGCCCTCCTTGCCGAGGCTCTTGGAGTGCGAATGCAAAGTGTTGTTCGAGCCCGTGAGATCCGCCGAGCCGCCGAACAGCTCCGGCAGCGCCGGCGCATAGCCCTCGAGCGCGCGCAGCGAGGCGAGTCGCGTCGCGAGCGGCTTCGCCTCCTCGGCGACCTCGGCCAGGACGGCCGCGGCGCGCTCGGCCCACTCGGCCGGCAGCTCACCGCGCATGCGGCGCAGGTACTCGGCCGCCAGCGCGGGGAATTCGGCGCGGTAGCGTGCGAAACGCGCGTCCCACTCGGCCTCGGCCGCGCGGCCGCGCTCGCGCGCGTCCCACGCGGCGCGGATGTCTTCCGGAATCTCGAACGCGGGATACGGCCAGTCGAGCGTCTTGCGGGCGGCGGCGACCTCGTCGGGGCCGAGCGCGGACCCGTGGGTCGCGGCCGTGCCCTGCTTCGTCGGCGCGCCCCAGCCGATGATCGTCTTGCAGCAGATCAGCGTAGGCCGCCCCGTCTCGGCGCGGGCTTCGTCGACGGCGCGCGCGACGGCTTCGGAGTCGTGACCGTCGACGTCGGGCACGACGTGCCAGCCGTAGGCGCGGAAACGCTCGGGCGTGTCGTCCGTGAACCAGGCCTGCGTCTTGCCGTCGATCGAGATGCCGTTGTCATCGTAGAAGGCGATGAGCTTGCCGAGGCCGAGCGTCCCTGCGAGCGAGCACGCCTCGTGCGAGATGCCCTCCATGAGGCAGCCGTCGCCGCAGAACACGTAGGTGTGGTGGTCGACGATCTCGTGGCCCGGCCGATTGAACGTCGCCGCGAGCACGCGCTCCGCGATGGCCATGCCGACGGAGTTGGCGAGGCCTTGGCCCAGCGGGCCGGTGGTCGTCTCGACGCCGATATCGACGTCGCGCTCGGGGTGGCCGGGCGTGCGGGAGCCGAGCTGACGGAACTGCTCGATCTCCTCCATCTTCAGGCCGTAGCCCGTGAGGTGGGCCACGGCGTAGAGCAGCATCGAGCCGTGCCCGTTCGACAGCACGAAGCGATCGCGGCCGACCCAGTGCGGATTCGATGGATTGAACTTGAGGTAATCGTTCCAGAGGACCTCCGCGATATCCGCCATGCCCATGGGCATGCCCGGATGGCCCGCGTTCGCGCGCTGGACGGCGTCCATGGCCAAAGCGCGAATCGCGTTGGCGAGCCTGCGCCGGGATGGCCGACCGGCCGCCTTCGTGTTGTCTCCGATCGATGCCATCCGCTGCCGCCGAAAAGGGGGAGTAAGATCCTGAACGAGCCGGAGATTGTCGCTTAACCGCCGCGAAGAGCGCAACTCGGGGCGGGCCCGCGGCCGAGGCTGCCAAGCGGTTCAAAAGGCGGCCCGAAGATGCGAGTATCATGTCGAACCCGCCCAGGCTCCGACATGACTCGAACGCCTCTGGATCGGCCCGAGGTGTTGCTGCATATCAGCGACACGCACCTTCACGCCGCGACCGACAGCCGCATGCGGGGCGTCGTCACGCACGAGACCTTTACGGCCGTCCTCGCCCACGCGCGGCGCGCAGCGGCCTGGCCGCCCGCCGCCGTGCTCGTCACGGGCGACATCGTCCAGGACGAGAGCCGCGCCGGCTACGAGCGCTTCCGCGAGACGCTGCGGGCCCTCGGCGTGCCCGTCCTGTGCGTGCCCGGCAATCACGACGACCCGGAGCTCATGAGCGAGCTCTTGAATCGCGCCCCGTTCCAGGTGGGCGGAGAGGCCCGGCTCGGCGCCTGGACGCTCGTGCTGCTCGATACGTTCCTCGAGGGCGAGGACGCCGGCGCGCTCGGCCCCGAGCGCCTCGAGCGCTTCGCGGCCGCGCTCGAGACCCATGCGGACCGCCACGTCCTCGTTTGCATGCATCACCAGCCCCTGCCCATGGGCAGCGCCTGGCTCGACGGCGTGGGGCTGCGCGACGCGCAGCCGTTCCTGCGCATCGTGGAGGACCATCCGCAGGTCCGCGGCGTCGTTTGGGGGCACGTGCACCAAACGTCCGATCGCCGGCGCGGGAGCGTGCGCTATCTCAGCACACCGTCGACGTGCTCGCAGTTCAAACCCGGCAGCGAGTCGTTCGCCCTCGATGGGCGGCCGCCGGGCCTTCGCTGGCTCGAGCTCTATCCCGACGGCCGCATAGAGACCGAGGTCGAATGGCTGGCGGGCCGCTGAAAAGGCCTCTGGCGGCATGCGGCGCATGAGACGCGCGTTCCGCTCGGCTGCGCTCGTCGCAGTATTGCTGGCGGGTCTGTGCGGCGCGGCCCGGACGCGAGCCGAACCGGCTGCCTGGCACGTGGCCGAGGGCCGCGGCGAGCTCTGGCTGCTCGGCTCGGTGCACTATCTTCGCGCCGCCGACTACCCGCTGCCGGCCATCGTGGACCGGCTGTACGCGCACGCCGATGCGCTGCTTTTCGAGCTCGACCTCGACGACCTGGACCCGGCAGCGGCCGAGACCGAATTCGAGACGGCCGCGCGCCTGCCGGCCGGCGACTCCCTCGCGCGCGAGCTCGGCCCCAAACTTTATGCGACGGCCGAGGACCGAGCGCACGCGCTCGGTCTGTCCCTGCGCTTTCTCGACGGCTATGAGCCCTGGCTCGCGGCGCTCACGCTGCTGAACCAGGGCATGCTAGCGAAAGGCTTCGACGCGGACCGCGGCGTCGAGCAGTACCTGCTCGCCAAGGCGAAGCGCGACGGGAAGCCGATCCTCGGCCTCGAATCCCTGGACACGCAGATTCACGTCTTCGCCGCGCTCGACCCCGCCGGCCAACGCGCATTGCTCGCCCAAACGCTCCAGGAGCTCGATTCACCGAGGACCGAGGTCGGCCCCTTGATCACGGCCTGGCGCCAGGGCCGCAGCGATGCCCTGGCCCGCGAGCTGCTGACCGACTTCAAGGACTTCCCCGCCCTCTACGAATCGCTCGTCGCCGCCCGCAACCGCGCCTGGGCCGCCGAGCTCGAACACCGCCTAGCCGCCGGCCAACGCCTCCTCGTCGTCGTCGGCGCCCTCCACCTCGTGGGCCCGAACAGCGTCATAGATCTGCTGACAAAACGCGGCCACGACGTTCGAACGCATCGACGCGGCCAAGCACTGACCCCGCCGCCGCCGGCAGTGTCCCATTTCGACCGCTTGACGGCCCACCGGCTCTTGGGCCTGCCACCAGCGCCCCTTACCCGCGCCCATTCCATGGACGCGGTGTCCTGCGGATGGGCGCAAGACACTCCTTTCACATCACACTTCGATCATTTCGAAGTCTTCTTTTCCAGACCCGCAATCCGGACATCGCCAGGACAACGGGACGTCCTCCCAGCGTGTCCCGGGCGCTATGCCTTCCTCGGGAAGGCCGGCGGCTTCGTCGTAGATGAAGCCGCAGATCAGGCACATGTACTTCTTCACGTCTCTATCGCGGTAGTGGCTTCGGAATTTCTGCGGCCGCGCCCCAGGCGCCGGCGCCGCGGCGGAACGATCAGCCGGCGCTGGCCGCGCTCGTCTGCGCGCCTTCCCGGCTCTTGAGCGCCTGCTGCAGCAGCCGCGGCAGGCCATAGAAGCTGCCGTTCGACATGAGCACGACTTGATCGCCGCTGCCGAGCTCGTCGAGGAGGCTGGCGAGCAGCTCGTCGATGCCGAGCGCGACGTGGAGCTTGCTGCCGAGCGTTGCAAGCGAGTTCTCCGGCTTCCAGTCGAGCTTGTCGGAAGCGAGCACGTAGACCCGGTCCGCCGCCTCGAACGACTTGCGCAGCGCATCGCGATGCACGCCCATGCGCATCGTATTCGAGCGCGGCTCGAATACGGCCAGAATGCGGCGTTCGCCCTGCTGGCTGCGCAGTGCTGTCAGCGTCTGTGCGATCGCCGTCGGATGATGCGCGAAGTCTTCGTAGACCGTCACGCCCTGAAAGACGCCGCGCTTCTCGAGCCGGCGCTTGACGCCCTTGAACTGAGCGAGGGCCTCGAGCGCGACCTCGATGCCGACGCCGGCGTGCACGGCGGCGCCGAGCGCGGCCAGCGCATTCTCGAGATTGTGCGTGCCGAGCAGCGCCCAACCGGCCTGCCCGACCTTCTCGCCGCGGCGCAGCACGCTGAAGCGCGATTTCGCGCCGATGAGGTCGTAGGACGCCGACCATGTCGCCGCTTCGTCGCGCGCGCTGAACGTCTCGACCGGGGTCCACACGCCCTTCGCGAACAGCGCATCCACGTTCGCGTCGTGGCCGTTCGCGATGATGAGCCCTTCGCTCGGCACGGTGCGGATCAGTTGATGAAACTGCCACAGGATCGCGTCGAGGTTCGGGTAGATGTCCGCGTGGTCGTACTCGATGTTCGTGATGGCGGCCGTTCGCGGCCGGTAGTGAACGAACTTGGCCCGCTTGTCGAAGAACGCCGTATCGTACTCGTCGGCCTCGACCACGAAGTATTTCGACTTGCCGAGGCGAGCGGAGATCGAGAAGTTGTTCGGAATGCCGCCAACGAGAAAGCCGGGCTCGAGACCGGCGTAATCGAGAATCCAGGCCAGCATGCTCGTCGTCGTCGTTTTGCCGTGCGTGCCGGCAACGGCCAGCACCCACTTGTCCTTGAGGACGTTGTCCGCGAGCCATTCGGGGCCCGAGTAGTAAGGAATTCCCGAGTTCAGGAGCGCCTCGATGACCGGGTTTCCGCGCGTCAGGACATTGCCGACGACGACGCAGTCGAGATCGTCGTCCAACTGGCGCTCGTCGTAGCCCTCGTGCAGGCGGATGCCGAGCTTGCGAAGCTGCGTGCTCATGGGCGGATAGACGTTCTGGTCCGAGCCCGAGACCTGATGACCCGCGGCTTTCGCGAGCGCGGCTATGCCCCCCATGAAGGTGCCGCAGATTCCTAGAATATGAACGCGCATTACTGGATCACCGGATAGAACGCGTGCCTGAGCTCCATGGAAACGAACACGTACACTATCACGATGCAAAGACCCACGATATAAGGCCTCGACAAGGCCCGGGCGACGATGAAACCGCCGACGTCGATGGACCAGAGCACGACGCCGAGGATGAGGATACTCGGCAGCGTCACTTGCTGCGGCGGCGCATTGAGCGCGTCGTTCCACAGCAACAGCGGCAGGCTCACGACGTTCATGAGCACGTCGACGCCGACGGCCGCCGCAGCCGTTTGCATGAAGCGCCTACGCTTCTGGAACAGATCGAGGACGAGCCAGATGAAGCCGAGATAGACGATCCGGTCGAGCACCATGTCGACCACGGCCGCGCCGGCGGGCATGTCGTGACCCTGCGTGACGAACCCGACCGCGAAATAGACGGTGAGCACGAGGCCCAACAGGAACTGCGACGCCGGCAGCACGTCCGGACCGCGGCGATGCAGGGCGATGTCGGCGAAGGTGAGGCAGAGGCGCCACACGACAGAGGTGTTTCCAAGAACGGGGGCCGCGATAATACCCTATGCCTCGGGGACGAGAAACGAACCAGAACTTGCGCACGATCACCCTCATCGACGAACGCAGCAGCCTCGAAGAGCTCATCGCGGCCGTGCAGACGGCGGCGATGGCGGCCGTGGACACGGAATTCGTGCGCGAGAGCACTTACTATCCGCGCCTCTGCCTCGTGCAGGTCGCGACCTCTTCGTTCGCGGCCTGCGTCGACTGCCTCGCGCCGCTCGACCTCGCGCCGCTGTTCGACGCGCTCTGCGCGCCGGCCAGGACCTGGGTCCTGCACAGCGCGCGGCAGGACCTCGAAGTGGTGCAACATTATGCGGGCGCGAGACCCGCGCGACTCATCGACACGCAGGTCGCCGCCGCCCTCACGGGCTCCGCGCCTCAGATCGGCCTGCAGGACTTACTTTCGAGGCGGCTCGGCGTCGAGCTCGGCAAGGACTTCACGCGGACCGATTGGAGCCGCCGCCCGCTGCCGGACGGGGCGCTGCGCTATGCGCTCGAGGACGTGCTGCACCTGCTGCCGCTCTGGGAAGGGCTCGAACGCGAGCTCGAGGGCCTCGGCCGCCTCGAATGGCTGCACGAGGACTGCCGGCGCCTCGCGGACGAGGCGGCCGGCGCGGACGCGCTCGTGGTCTGGAGTCGGCTCAAGGGCGTGCAGGCACTGGATGCCGCCACGCGGGCGGCCGCGATGGCGCTCGTCGAGTGGCGCGAGGCGACGGCCCGCGAGCTCGACCGGCCGCGGCGCTGGATCATGAGCGATGACCTGCTCCTGCGGATCGCGACCGTGAAGCCCACGGACCCCGCCCGCCTCGCCGCACTCCCCGACATGCCGAAGCGGCTCGCGGCCCGCTCGGGAGCGGACATCATCGCCGCTCTCGAGGCGCGTGAACGGGCCGAAATCGAGGCCTTGCTGGCCCGCGCCGGCCCGGCCGAGCGGCCGGACAAGCAGGCTTTCAAGGCGCTGCAGGAGCGCGTGCGCCGGCGTGCAGCCGAGCTCGGCGTCGAGCCCGAGGTCATCGCAGCCCGGCGCGATCTCGTCGCACTGCTCGCCGGGCGGCCGCCGGAGCATTTGGTCTCCGGGTGGCGTGCTGCGGTGCTGGAGACCCGCGGCTAGCGTCGGGCGTCGTTCGTGCCGAGAACGTCGATAGTCGATACGTGCCGTCCTCGGCACCTATCGGACCCGCCGCGAACGTGCTACAGCCCGAGGGCCGCGCAGAGCCGGCCGTAGACGTTGTCGACGGCCCCTTCGGCCGCGACGCGCTTCAGCAGCCCGCGGGTCTCGAAGTACTCGACGAGCGGCGCCGTCTGCTGCTCGTAGACCTTGAGGCGATTGCGGATCGTATCTTCGTTGTCGTCGGCGCGCTGGAGCAGCTCGCCGCCCGCTTTCGCGCAGGCCTCGAGGTCTTCCTTGGGCGAGAAGTAAATGTTCAGCACCTGCCCCGTTTTCGAGCATGTGCGTCGGCCCGTCAGACGCTTCATGAGAATGTCGAAGCTCACGTCCATGAGCGCGGCCGCGTCGAGCTTGAGCCCGAGCCGCTGGAGCACCACCTCGAGGTCCTCCGCCTGCAGGCGGTTACGGGGATAGCCGTCGAGCACGAACCCCTTGGCCGCGTCGGGACTCGCCACGCGCTCTTCGATGAGGCCGAGCACGATCTCGTCGGAGACGAGGTCTCCCGCGTCCATGGCGGCCTTCGCGCGCAAGCCGAGGTCGGTGCCGGCCGCGACGGCGCTGCGCAGCAGATCGCCCGTCGAGACTTGGAGGAGACCGTAGTCCGTTTCGAGGCGCTTGGCTTGGGTGCCTTTGCCGGAGCCGGGGGCGCCGAGCATGACGATGCGCATTGATTGTTCCTTTCGATTAGGTGTCCCGGCGGGCGCCCCTGCATGGGTCCTGTCGGGACCGCCGTGAACCCGTCCCCGGGGCGCTCGCCGAGTCCCGGCCGCGGCGCCCGGCGTCCCGACAGGGG
Organism: uncultured Gammaproteobacteria bacterium; assembly: GCA_963782445.1. Classification (GTDB taxonomy): domain Bacteria; phylum Pseudomonadota; class Gammaproteobacteria; order Steroidobacterales; family Rariloculaceae; genus ZC4RG20. The sequence goes on along the minus strand of CAWAJM010000002.1, from coordinate 365,370 downwards.
ACCCGTGCAGGAGCGCCCGCCGGGACGGATTTGAAAGATCGGGACAGTAGCCGGCGCCTCCGTCTTCGTCAAACCGAACCAGCTTGTTATGCTTGTGCGTTTCGGTCGACGGTCGAAAGTACCCGGAGGAAACGGTGAAGAGGAACGCGTTTTATGCGCAGTCGGGCGGCGTGACCGCGGTCATCAACGCGTCGGCCTGCGGCGTCATCGAGACGGCCAGGAAGCACCGGGACCGGATCGGCAAGCTGTACGCCGGGCGCAACGGCATTATCGGCGCGCTGACCGAAGACATGATCGACACCAATGCCGAGTCCGCGACCGCGATCGCCGGGCTACGCCATACCCCGGGCGGGGCGTTCGGATCGGCGCGTTACAAGCTCAAGAGCATCGACGAGAACCGCGCCGAGTACGAGCGTCTCATCGAGGTCTTCAAGGCCCACGACATCGGCTACTTTTTCTACAACGGGGGCGGCGACTCGATGGACACGGCCCACAAGGTGTCCCAGATCGGACGCGAGCTCGGCTACCCGATCACGGCCATCGGTGTGCCGAAGACCGTCGACAACGATCTTTCGGTCACGGATTGCTGCCCGGGCTTCGGCTCGGTCGCGAAGTACGTGGCCGTCTCGACGCGGGAAACCGCCCTCGACGTCGTCTCCATGGCGAGAACGTCCACGAAGGTATTCATTCTCGAGGTCATGGGGCGGCACGCGGGCTGGATCGCGGCAGCCTCGGGGCTGGCCGGCAACGCCCCCGGGGAGGCACCGCACGTCATCGTCTTCCCGGAGATCCCGTTCGAGAAGGACGCGTTCCTCGCCCGGGTCAAGGACAGCGTCGACCGCTACGAGTACTGCGTCGCCGTCGTCTCCGAGGGCGCGCGCTACGCCGACGGCCGCTTCCTGGCCGAGGCCGGCACGCGGGACGCCTTCGGGCACGCGCAGCTCGGCGGCGTCGCCGCGACCTTGGCCGACATGGTCCGATCCGAGCTCGGCCTCAAGTACCACTACGCCATCGCGGACTACCTGCAGCGCGCGGCCCGGCATATCGCCTCGAGGGTCGACGTGGAGCAGGCCTACGCCGTCGGGAAGGCCGCCGTCGAGCTCGCGCTCTCGGGCGAGGACGCCGTCATGCCCACTATCGTCCGCAAGTCGGACCGTCCCTACCGCTGGACGACCGGCAAAGTGGCCCTTTCCCGCGTCGCCAATAAAGAGAAGACGATGCCGCGGCGATTCATCTCCAAAGACGGCTTCTCGATCACTCCGGCCTGCCGGAAGTATCTCGAGCCGCTGATCCGCGGCGAGGACTATCCGCCCTATCGGGACGGTCTTCCCCGTTATGTCTCCTTACGAAACAAACCCGTTCCGCGCCGGCTTCAGACGGAGTTTGTGCTAAAGTAACGCCGCTTTTCGCACCCTGTCGGCGGCGAAAGAACGAAAAAACACTATTTGACTCCCGCCGCACTCGCGTCGCCGCGCGCGGCGGAGCAATGGTTCCATATGGGTCAGGTCGGATCGCTCAGCCGTGGCGGGGCGCGTCCGGACATTCTGGAGGAAGGGGATGCATCCGAGTTTTGCTCTTTGGCTCGCATTGGGGGCCGCGGTCCTGGCGGTCGCGTACGGGCTCATATCCGCGAGGTGGATCGTGGGGCTCACGCCCGGCAATGCCCGCATGCAGGAAATTGCGGCCGCCATCCGCGAAGGCGCGAAGGCCTACCTGAACCGCCAATATACGGCCATTTCCGTCGTCGGCGTCGTACTGTTCCTCGCAATAGGCTTCGCGCTGAACTGGGGGACCGCCGTCGGCTTTGCCATCGGAGCGACCTTCTCGGGGCTGGCCGGCTATATCGGCATGCTCGTCTCCGTCCGCGCCAACGTGCGCACGGCGCAGGCCGCAATGGAAGGCGTGAATCCGGCGCTCAAGGTCGCATTCCGCGGCGGCGCCATCACGGGCATGCTCGTGGTCGGCCTCGGCCTGCTGGGCGTGGCCGGCTACTACGCGATTCTCCATGCCTTCGGCCAGGCACAGAACGCGATCCTCGAGCATCTCGTCGGCCTCGCTTTCGGCGGCTCACTGATCTCGATCTTCGCCCGGCTCGGCGGCGGCATCTTCACCAAGGGCGCCGATGTGGGCGCCGACCTCGTCGGCAAGGTCGAGGCCGGCATCCCGGAGGATGACCCGCGCAATCCGGCCGTCATCGCCGACAACGTGGGCGACAACGTCGGCGACTGCGCGGGCATGGCGGCCGACCTTTTCGAGACTTATGCCGTGACCGTCGTGGCAACGATGCTGCTCGGCGGGCTCAACGTCGCGACGCTCGGCGCCAATGCCGTGCTCTATCCGCTCGTCCTCGGCGGCGTCTCGATCGTCGCTTCGATCATCGGGACCTTCTTCGTCAGCACATCGAGCGGCAGGATCATGGGCGCGCTTTACAAGGGCGTCATCGTCTCGGGCCTGCTGGCCGCGCTCGCCTTCATCCCGATCACGCTGTGGGTCATGGGTCCAGGCTCCTGGAATCTCTATTTCGCGGCGCTCATCGGCCTCGGCCTCACGGCCGCGATGGTCGTCATCACGGAGTATTACACGGGCACGGAGTTCTCCCCCGTCAGGAAAGTGGCGCAAGCATCGACGACAGGTCACGCGACGAACATCATCGCGGGCCTCGGCGTCTCGATGAAATCCACGGCGCTGCCCGTCATCGCCGTCAGTCTCTCGATCTGGGGCGCCTCGGCCCTCGGCGGTCTCTATGGCATCGCGATCGCGGCGACCGCCATGCTCTCCATGACGGGCATGATTGTCGCGCTCGACGCTTTCGGTCCTATCACGGACAACGCGGGCGGCATCGCCGAGATGTCCGAGCTGCCTGCGGAGGTGCGCAACGTCACGGACGCGCTCGATGCGGTCGGCAACACGACGAAGGCGGTGACCAAGGGCTACGCGATCGGCTCGGCCGGGCTCGCCGCGCTCGTGCTGTTCGCCGACTACACGCGCAGCCTGCAGGACGTTGGCCTCGGCGGGTTGAGTTTCGACCTCAAGGACTACCGCGTGATCATCGGGCTGTTCATCGGCGGTCTCGTGCCTTATCTCTTCGGCGCACTGGCCATGGAGGCCGTCGGCCGGGCGGCGGGGGCCGTCGTCGAGGAGGTGCGCCGCCAATTCCGCGAGATGAAAGGCATCATGGAAGGCACGACCAAGCCCGACTACTCGACGGCCGTCGACATGCTGACCAAGGCCGCCATCAAGGAGATGATCGTGCCATCGCTGCTGCCGCTGCTCGTGCCGCTGATCATCGCGGCCCTGCTCGGCCCCGTGGCGCTCGGCGGACTATTGCTCGGCACGATCGTGACGGGGCTCTTCGTGGCCATCTCGATGACGACCGGCGGCGGCGCCTGGGACAATGCCAAGAAGTACATCGAGGACGGCCACCTGGGCGGCAAGGGATCGGAGGCTCACAAAGCCGCGGTGACGGGCGATACGGTCGGCGACCCTTACAAGGACACGGCCGGCCCGGCCATTAACCCGCTCATCAAAATTATCAACATCGTGGCATTGCTCATCGTCCCGCTGCTGCCGCACTTCGTTCGCTAAGGGCGCCAGGGCTCCGATTCACCGCAGAGGCGAATCGGAGCCCTGTTCTCCCCACCCTGGCCCGCGGACTAAACAGGCTGTTAATGCAACGGCCGCGGTCGCTCGATGACGAACCCCTGCACGAAATCGACGCCGAGGTTCCGGGCCGCCTCGAACGAGCTCTGATCCTCCACCTGCTCCGCCACGACCCCGAAGTCGAGCGTGCGCGCGAGCTTCACCATAGCGGAGACCATCTCTCGGTTTACGCCGTCCTCGGCCAGGTTGCGGGTGTAGAGGCCGTCGATCTTTAGGTAGTCGAGGGACAGCCGCTTGAGATTGGCGAAGGACCCGATGCCGCTGCCGAAATTGTCGAGCGCGAAGCGGCAGCCGATGCCGTGCAGCACGGCGATGAAGCGCTGAGCGTGCTCGAGGTTGCCGACGACGGCCGATTCGCGCACCTCGAAGCAAAGCTTGCTCGGGTCGACGCCCGTATGATCCAACACCTCGACGACGAACTCGAGAAACTCGTCGTCGCTGAGCGTCTGCGGGGAGAGGTTGATGCTGCACGTGCGCTGCTCGGCGAGGCGCAGGCCCCCGCTAGCGATCGCCGTCAGCGCAGCCTGCACGACCCAGCGGTCCACATGGGACATGAGCTGGTACCGCTCCGCGGCGCCGATGAACTGCGAGGGCAGCACGCTCTTGCCCGCCTCATCGCGCATGCGCACGAGAACCTCGGCCGCCGGTCCGCGCGAGACGCGGCCGCCGACGGCGATGATGGGCTGCACGTACAGCTCGAACTGGTTCTCCTTGAGGGCGCGCTGGAGCCGCTGCAGCCATTGAATCTCGCCGCGCTGGCGGGCCAGGATTTCGTCGCGGGCGGAGTAGACGTGGACGCGCCCCCGGCCCTGCTGCTTCGCCACATAGCAGGCTGAGTCCGCGGCGCTCAGCACCGCCTCGGCCGACATGCTCTCGTGCCCGACCTCGACGAGACCGATGCTGACGCCGATGTCGAACACGCGATCCTGCCACCTGAACTGATACTCGGCGACGGCACGGCACACCTCGTCCGCAATCTGCCTGGCTTTATCGAGGGGACAGCCGGCCAGCAGCATCGAGAACTCGTCGCCGCCGACGCGGGCGACCGTATCCGAGTCGCGGACCTGCTTCTTGAGCAGCGCCGCGATTTCGCGCAGCAGGTTGTCCCCCGCAATGTGGCCGCAGCTGTCGTTGACGAGCTTGAACCGGTCGAGATCGAGGTAGGCGACGACATGTCCCACGCTCTCGCCGCGGGCCGATTTCAGGCTCGCCTCGAGGCGGCGCTCGAATTCGGTCCGGTTCACGAGCCCCGTCAACGCGTCGTGCGCAGCCTGATACGACATTTCCCGAGCCAGGCCGCGCATCTCGCTGACGTCGTGGAAGATCACGACGCAGCCGGCAACCTGCGCGTCCGGTCCCCGGATCGGCGAAGCCGTGAGCTCGGTCGAGAACTCGCGCTCGGCCTGCTTGCTGACGAGCAGCGCGCGGCGCCCGAGGTTCACGCGTCGGCGCTCGTTGAGGCACTGGACGACCGGGTCCCCGAGCGATTGCCTGTCGGCCTCGTCGACGAGCGCGATGAGGTCGCCGAGGCGCTTGCCGACGCCGAGGCTGCGCGTCGTGCCGATGAGCTGCTCGGCGGCTTCGTTGAGGTAGTCGATGGTGCCCGACGTGTCGGTCGTGATCACGCCTTCACCGATCGACTCGAGCGTGATCCGCGCCTGCAGCTTCCCGCGTCCGAGCGAGGCCTCCATGCTCTTGCGGTGACTGATGTCCCGCGCCACGGTCAGCAGCGCCGGCTGGGCGTCCCATTCGATGCGTGTACTGTACAGCTCGACCCACTGGCCGCCCTCGCCGCTGATGAGCTGGACCTCGAGCGGCGCGCCCGGCGCCGCACCTTCCAGGGACTGGCTCAAATGCTTGCGCAGCATGGCGCGGTAGGCCGGACGAACGAGATCGGTCACGGGCTTGCCCTCGAGCGTCGCGGGCGTGACGCCGAACAGCTCGCCCGCGGCCCGGTTCGCGAACAAGATGATGTTCGTGTGAACGAGGCCGACCTCGGGCAAGGTGTCCGCCAGAGCGCCGAACAGCTCGCCCGCACCCGGCTCGCCCGCCGGCGCCTCGCCGGCCCGGTCCATGAGACGGTTGACGCTCGAAGCGATATCGACGAAGGCGCCCATGCGGCCGTTGAGCAGGAGCCGATCCTTCTCGACGCGGCCCGCGAGCAGCGCGTGCAGATCTTCCCTGAGCCGCGCAATCTCGCTGCGCACGGGGCGCCGGGCGAACCACCACAACAGCGGCATCGCCAACACGACGAGGCCGGCGACGGCGGCGAGCAAATAGCCATAGTCTGCCGTCAAGGCATTCAACGCCCTTCTCCGTTCGTCGCTCGGAACGCGCGGGCAGCGCCCGGAGACGGCTTGCGCGCGAGCGCCGAAAGATTTGTCCAGGAGGCCATAGCGGTGCAAGCCCCTTCTTGTTCTTTTGCCGAGTACGGCCCGGCTCGTTGTTATTGTCCAGAGCTTGCGTCCGGACCATTTCGCGCTGCGCCGGACCGTAAAGCCGATGTCCTTGTTAGCGCAAAGTAAGATACCGCATCGCTCGGAGCGGATCTCACTGATTTGACCATAATTCTTGAGACTCCACCTTGTCTGCCTTGGCTAAACTCCGTACCCTAGCTGGCTGTTTTTCGCTAGGGGCGGCCGCCGCCCGGACCTCACGATGGACGTAGAAATCGCAAGAACCCAGATGCTCGGCCAACAGATTCGTGCGTGGGACGTCTTCGACGCGCGCGTGCTCGATGCCTTGCGCGCAACGCCGCGCGAGCGCTTCGCGCCCCCGGAGTACGCCGAGCTCGCGTTCGCGGACATCGAAGTCCCGCTCGCCCACGGCCAGGCGATGATGGCGCCGAAGGTCGAGGGCCGCCTGCTGCAGGCCCTGAGCCTCGATCCGGCCGATCGCGTGCTCGAGATCGGCACCGGCAGCGCCTACCTGACGGCGTGCCTGGCCAAGCTTGCGCGGAACGTCTCCAGCGTGGACATTTATTCGGAGTTCACGGCCGCGGCGGAGCACAAGCTCGGCGAGCAGGGTATCGCCAACGTCGAGCTCTCGACGGCCGACGGCCTGCGTCTGCCGAACACGGCCGAGTACGACGCCGTCGCCGTCACGGGCTCCGTGCCGAGCCTGGACGAGCACTTCATCCGCATGCTGCGCCCCGGCGGGCGGCTGTTCATCGTAGTCGGCCGCGCCCCCGTCATGGAGGCGCGCCTCATTACGATGCACACTAACGGGAAGTGGACCGAGGAGAGTCTTTTCGAAACGGTGCTGGCCCCGCTGGTCAACGCCGATAAGCCCGAGCCGTTCGTCCTGTAACAGGCAGGCGTATGGCCAACGTCCCGGAATTGACGCCCACGGACTACGTCCGGCGTTGGCCGGAGCGGGCGGGCGGCCGGGAAGTCCTGCTGCTCGACGTGCGTGAGGCGGAGGAACTCACGCTCGCGAGGCTGCCGGAGGCGCGGCACATGCCGATGCGCGAAGTGCCGGCCCGGCTCGGCGAGTTGCCCAAGGACGGGGCGATCGTCGTCATGTGTCACGGAGGAGTCAGAAGCGCCCGCGTTGCACAGTACTTGATCGCGAACGGCTTCGAGCGGGTCTTCAATCTGCAAGGCGGCATCGACGCCTGGTCCGTCGAAATCGACCCGAGCGTCCCGCGTTATTGACGACGGGGGTCCGGCGAAGGCCCCGCCATAAAGAACAGGATTCGAATCATGATGCTGAACAAATCATCCGTGCTGATTGTCGGGTTGCTGCTCGCGGCGGGACCGTTGGCGGCTCAGGAGAACGGGGGACAGGCCGCGAGCCGGACCCTTCCGAGCGCCTCCGCGCAGCGCGGCGCAGCCGGCGGCGGCGCGTCCGCTGCGGCGTCGGGCGCGACGCCCGTTCCGGGCGCCCAAACGGGCCAGAACCGGCCCATCGACCAGGTTGACCTGCTCGACATCTACCAGCGCGCCGTGCAGAACGACCCGACGATTCGGGAGGCCGAGGCGACTTACCTCGCGAATTCCCAGGTGCGGCCCCTCGCGCGCGCGCGTCTGCTGCCGAGCCTCCAGGTCAGTGCATCGACCACGGGGTCGAGCAGCACGAACCCGAATCCGCCTACGAACTTCATCACGGGCGAGCCCCAGCCGGGCTTCACGAGCACGGATGTCTCGCAGAACCAGACCTCGTACTCGCTGAGCCTCTCGGAGACCATCTTCGACTGGAGCCGGTACGTCGGTCTCAAGCAGGCCGACAAGCAGGTGGCCGAAGCCGAAACGAAGTACGAAGCCGCCAAGCAGGACCTCATGGTCCGCGTTGCGCAAGCCTACTTCAACGTGCTCGGCGCCCAGGACACGCTGGCGGCGCAGATCGCGGCACGGGAGGCGCTCTCCCAGCAGCTCGAGCAGGCGCAACGCCGCTACGAGGTCGGCCTCATCGCAATCACGGACGTGCAGCAGACGCAGGCCAGCTACGACAAGGCCGTCGCGGATGTCATCTCGGCACAGCAGGCGCTCGCGCTCTCGCAGGAGCAGCTGCGCGAGATCATCGGCGAGAACGTCTCCAATCTCGCGGGGCCGGCCGGCCAGCTGCCGCTCGCGACGCCGAACCCTGCGAAGCCAGAAGCCTGGGTCGCGTCTGCGCTCAAGGAGAACCCGCAGCTCATCGCAGCCCGCATCGCCGCGGACATCGCTCAGGACGACATCACGATCGCGCGCGCTGCGCGGTTGCCGACGTTGAGCCTCTCGACCGGATATTCGAATCAGACCGGCAGCGCCAATCGCACGCTGAACGGAACGAACGGGTTCTCGACCCACTCCTTACAGGGCTCGTACGGCTATCAGTGGCAGCTGAACCTCACGGTGCCGCTCTGGCAGGGCGGCCAGATCTCCTCGACCGTTCAGCAACGCGTGTATCAGCATCGCGCCTCGATCGAGGAATCGGAGCGCGTCGCGCGCCAGACCGAGCGTGAGACGCGCGACGCCTATCTCGGCGTCATTTCGTCGATTTCGAGCGTCAAAGCCCTGCGCCAGGCGCAGGAGTCGGCGCAAACGGCCCTGAGGGCGACCGAGGCCGGCTACCAGGTGGGCACCCAGACCTCGGTCAACGTCATCATCGCCCAGGAAAACCTGAGGCAGGCCCAGACGGCCTACGCGCAAAGCCGCTACAAGTACCTCGTCAACATCCTGCTGCTCAAGCAGGCCGCGGGCAGCCTCAGCATCGACGACATGCAGCAGATCAACGGCTGGCTAGGCGGCGCATCGCAGTCGGCGACGCCGGCCGCCGGCGGCGGGCAGGCGGGGGCGCCCGCCGGAGGCGTCAACTCCGCTCCCGGATCCGGTCGATAAGCCGGCTCGTGGAGCGGCCCTCTTTGAGGCTCACGATGCGCACCTCGCCGCCGCCGCCCAGCACCGCTTCGGCGCCCGCGATCTGCTCGACGGTGTAGTCCCCGCCCTTGACGAGGACGTCCGGCGCCAGCCGCTCGATGAGGGCGGCCGGCGTGTCCTCGGCGAACGGCACGACCCAGTCCACGGCGGCGAGGCCGGCCAGCACGGCCATGCGGTCCTCGAGCGGCGTCAGCGGCCGGCTCGGGCCCTTGAGCCGCGCGACGGACGCATCGTCGTTGACCGCGACGACGAGCCGGTCGCCGTAGGACTTCGCCTCTTCCAGATAGCTCACGTGGCCGGCATGCAGGATGTCGAAGCAGCCGTTCGTCATGACGATGCGCTCGCCGCGCTGCTTGGCCTCCGCGACGAGCACGACGGCCTCGGCGCCCGTCACGAGCCCGCGTCCGCCGCTGCCGCGCCGGTGCAGCGCGTGCTGCAGCTCGGCTCGGCTCACAGTAGCGACGCCGATCTTGCCGACGACGAGGCCGGCCGCCAGGTTCGCGAGCTCGGCCGCCGCCTCGAGGCCGATCCCGGCGCCGAGGGCGGCGGCCATGACGGCCATGACCGTATCCCCCGCGCCCGTGACGTCGAACACTTCCCGTGCCTCCGCCGCGAGCACGACGGGCGGCTCACCGCGCGGAATCAACGTCAGGCCGCGCTCCCCGCGGCTCACGAGCAGCGCCTCGAGGTCCAAGCGCGCCCGCAGCGCCTCGCCCCGCTCGAGGAAATCGCGCTCGTCGGACCACGCGCCGGCGACCGCGGCGAACTCGCTCTGGTTCGGCTTCAACAGCGTCGCGCCGCGATAACGCGTGAAGTCCGCGCTCTTGGGATCGACGAGCACGGGCACGCCGCGCGCGAGGGCGATGAGACCCTCGACGCGGTCCAGCGTCCCTTTGGCGTAGTCCGATAGCACGATGACGTCGGCCTCGGCCGCGACGCGCTCGAAAAGCCGGCCGAAATCGGCGGCGGCGGCGGCCAACGAGTGCTCCGAATCGAGACGGATGAGCTGCTGATTGCGGGCGAGCACGCGCAGCTTGTGCACGGTCGGCGCCGTCGTCGATTCGACGAAGCGGCATTGCACGCCCCTGTCCTCGAGCAGCGCGCCGAGTTGGCGGCCGCGCTCGTCGGCACCGACGACGGCCGCGAGCGTCGTCCGCGCACCGAGCGCCGCCAGGTTCAGGGCCACGTTGGCGGCGCCGCCGGGGCGCTGCTCGCTCGAGCGCGTCCGGACGACGGGGACGGGCGCCTCCGGCGAGATCCGCGCCGTATCCCCGAACCAGTACTCGTCGAGCATCGCGTCGCCGGCGACGAGCACGCGCAGGCTTGAGAAATCCGGGACCTGAACCGTCACGAGGTCGCTCTCGATTGCGGGGAAGCCATTCTAGCGGATAGGCGAAAAAAAGGTCCGCCCCCGGACGGTGAGCTGGGGGCGGACCAACGGCGGATTCCCGGTTCAACAAAGAAAGGGGTCAGAGCCCTTTTTCACGAGCCTCGGCAAGGCGCCCGGGGGTGCCGCGGAAAAAGGGCTCTGACCCCTTTTCGGTGAAGACAGTCAGCCGCACTTCGAGTAACCGCAGTTCAAGCAAGTCATACAGCCGTCGAGCAACACGGCCGCGGCCGTGTTGCACTTGTTGCACAGCTGCGCGCCCTCGGGGAACGCGTTCTCTGCAAAGGCGTCCTTTTGCGTACCGCGCGCCTCGAACTCCGCGCGCTTGGCATCGAGAAATTTGCGCTGGTCGTCGCTCGGCCCCGTCGGCTTCAACAGGCCGATGCCGATCAGGTGCTTCTCGACGATATGCCCGAGCTCGGCGATGATCGAGGGCATGAACTTGCCGCCCGGCTGCCAGTAGCCGCCGCGCGGGTCGAAGACGGCCTTGAGCTCGTCGACGATGAACGTCACGTCGCCGCCCTTGCGGAACACGGCCGACATGATCCTCGTCAGCGCCACGATCCACTGGTAGTGATCGAGGTTCTTCGAGTTGATGAAAATCTCGAAGGGCCGCCGCTGCTCGTGCTCGGTGCCCTCGTTGAGCACGATGTCGTTGATCGTCACGTACATCGCGTGGTCCGACACGGGCGTTTTGACCTTGTAGGTCGAGCCGACGAGCATCTCCGGGCGCTCGAGCTTCTCGTGCATCCGAATGACCTTCTGGCCCGCGCTCCCGCTCGCGACCTCGGCGGCCGCAGCGGGCTGCGCGGGCTTTTTCTCCGCCGTGTCCGTTTCGGGCCGCACGACCGCGTAGCCGACGATCTTTTTATCTATGCTGACTTTTGCCATGGTATCGCGTCTCTCCGGCCCAGCTTCGGAAGCGCCGGCGCGGCCTGCGCCGCGCCGGCTCGGCCCCCCGCTCGGCCCAAATCAAAACTTGCCGTAGTAGCCTTCCTTGAGCGCGTCGAACAGATTCGCCGCCGAATGCACCTCGCCGTCGTATTCGATCTCCTCGTCGCCCTTGGCCTCGACGACCGTGCCGTCGTCGAGCGTGAACCGATACGTCGTGTTCTGGAGGTCCTTCTCCTTGACGAGCACGCCCTGGAACGCTTCGGGGTTGAACCTGAACGTCGTGCAGCCCTTGAGGCCCTTCTCGTAGGCGTAAAGATAGATGTCCTTGAAATCCTCGTACGGGTAATCGGTCGGCACGTTGGCCGTCTTCGAGATCGAGGAGTCGATCCACTTCTGGGCCGCGGCCTGGATATCCACGTGCTGGGTCGGCGTGACCTCCTCGGAGCTCACGAACATGTCCGGCAGCTGCTCGTCCGCGTTCGCCGACCCCGGCAAGGCCTTCGGGTTCACGAGCTGGCGGTAGGCCAACAGCTCGAACGAGAACACGGCCACTTTCTCCTTCGTCTTCTTGCCCGTGCGAATCACGTTGCGGAAATAGTGATGGGCGAAGGAAGGCTCGATGCCGTTACTCGCGTTGTTCGCGAGCGAAAGCGAGATCGTGCCCGTGGGCGCGATCGAGCTGTGGTGCGTGAAACGCGCGCCGTGCCGTTCGAGCTCGGCCACGAGCTCGGGCTGGACCTCGCGCAGGCGCTGCATGTAACGGCTGTAACGCGAATGCAGGATGCGCCCGGGGATACGGTCCCCGACCGTCCAGCCGTCGGTGCGCATCTCGGGGCGCGCAGCGAGCATGGGCTCGGTGACCTCGAACTCCTCGAGCAGTATCGGCGCCGGCCCCTTCTCTCTGGCGAGCTCGAGGCCCGTCTCCCAGCCCGCGATCGCGAGCTCGCGCGCAACGTTCTCCGTGAATTCCACCGACTCGGGCGAGCCGTAGCGCATGCCGAGCAGCGTGATGGCGGAACCCAGCCCCAAGAAGCCCATGCCGTGCCGGCGTTTCGTCGTGATCTCGCGGCGCTGCTCCGCGAGCGGCAGGCCGTTGATCTCGACGACGTTGTCGAGCATGCGCGTGAATACCTTGACGACCTCGCGGAACTCGTCCCAATCGAAGCGTGCCTGCTCCGTGAACGGCGCGATGACGAATTTGGTCAGATTGACCGACCCCAGCAAACAGCTGCCGAAGGGCGGAAGAGGCTGTTCGCCGCAGGGATTCGTCGCCCGAATGTGCTCGCACCACCAATTGTTGTTCTGCTCGTTGACGCGGTCGATGAGCACGAAACCGGGCTCGGCGAAGTCGTACGTCGAGGACATGATGACGTCCCACATGCGCCGTGCCGGCAGAGTGCGGTAGATCCGGCAGGCGGCCCGGCCTTCCGCATCGAGCACGTAATCGCCGCCGGCGGGCCAATGCCGCCAGACGAAATGCTCGGCATCGTCGAGGTCGAGCTCGTCCTCCTCGGCTTCTCGGCGCGTGACGGGGAAGGCCAGGCGCCAGGGCAGATCTTCCTTGACGGCCTGCATGAACTCGTCGGTCACGAGCAGCGAGAGATTGAACTGTCTGAGCCGGCCGTCCTCGCGCTTCGCGCGGATGAACTCCATGGCATCCGGATGCGCAACGTCGAACGTGCCCATCTGCGCCCCTCGGCGCCCGCCGGCCGAGGACACCGTGAAGCACATCTTGTCGTAGATATCCATGAACGACAGCGGCCCGGACGTGTAGGCACCTGCGCCCGAGACGTAGGCGCCGCGGGGCCGCAGCGTGGAGAACTCGTAGCCGATCCCGCAATTGTGGATGACGACGAGCCCGTCGAGGCCGGCCAGATAATTGTTGTGCCCCTCCACCGTGAAGTCGTAGAAGGTCTCGGGCAGCTCGAGCCCGCGGGTCACGGCCTCGACGGGGCGCAACGTGCGCGCAAATTCGATGAGCCCGCGCAGCTCCGGAAAACGCTCGGCCCAGCGATCCAGCCACATGCGGCTTACCGTGCGACGGCCGTGGTAGGCGTGATAGAAGCCGAGCGCCTGCCGCTCCTTGTGGCCGAGCGTCTCGCACTTCTCGGCGAGCGCCGCCGCGAGTGCCTCGGGAAGCGCGTAGCAATCGTGTTGGCCCGCTTGCCGCGTGCAGCGCCGGATGTGGTCGCGTTTGCCGCCGTCGGCCATGTACTCGGCGACGGCGGCGAGAAAGGCGGCGTCGGCAATTTTCACGGTCGTGCCGGCCGCGTCTCGGCAGCCGGGCCGCGCCGCCTCGTCGCCGCGCGGCTTGCGCTGCGTCACGCTCGCTTGCACGCCGAACAGCGCGAGCAGGCTCTTGAGCTCGGCCGCGAACTCAGCGCTCGGGACGGCGATGCTTGCGCCACCATGGCCGCTCGTGACCGTGCCTTCGGCATCGATGAGCCCCGCGAGAAACGGAAGGAAGTGGCGCTCCGGATGGCGACGGACCCATCCCGGCACTCGCAGCGCATCGCTGTATTGGCCGAGCGGCCCGGCGGTCCGGCCCGCGTCGCCGCCGGCCACGCCGTAATCGGAGACCGCCGCGCCGGTCGACGTGACGGCCGAGACGGCGCGCCCACCCGAGAAGGCCCCGAAGAACGCCGCATAACGCTCGAGAGCTTCCGTTTCTGCGGCCCGGAGCTTGAACACGAGCCGTCTTCCGAGCGCGCCGGCGCGCGCAGCCCAGGCAGCACGCGACAGGGAGCCGGCCCCGGCCGCCGCGGACGCGCCCGCTTGGCCGGGGCGGGCGCCCGCCAGCCACGCCTCGTCGGTGCGCTCGGGCGCCGCGCTCCAGGCGAACCGGTGGCGCACGAGGGCGTCCGTCGTCGCGACCTCGTCGGCGCGCACATAGACGAGCCGCCCGCCGCGATAGACGAGCACCGGGTGGCGAACCGACGTGCGCAGGCGCGCACCGGCGGCGACGATCTCGATGTTCTCCTCGCGCGGCACATGCGTCGTCATGTGCCGCAGAATCGGCCGCATCTCGAAACGCTGCCCCTCGCGGTCATAGCACAGGATGCGCGCGTGCCGCTCGGCCACGGCGCGCTCGGCCGTCGTGAGCCCCCGGTCGGTATACACCTCGGTGCCGGGCGCGACGCAACCGGCTTTGAGCGTGAGGCCCGCCTCGTGCACCTTCTCGAGGATGTCGTGCATCGAGTCTTTGATGAGCCCGGAGACCGTGCAGTTGATCGTGGAGGTGGCCGGTTTGTGGGCCTCGGCGCCCGCGTTCGAGATGATGCGCCCGGCCGGGATCGCCCCCCGCTGCAGGGCCCAGAGAAAGCGTTCGTACCAGAGCCCCCGCTTCTCGGGCGCCTCAACGTCGGCCAGCGCCCGTGCAACGCGTGCGTACGTGGCCTCGATATCGCGATCGACGGGCTCGCCGGCCTTGGTCTTGAGGCGGTATTTGGAATCCCAGATGTCGAGCGAGGCGTCCTGCAGCGAGATATCCGCGAGGCGGGGGGCTTTGATATCGAACGCGGTGCTCATCGTGTCGTCATCCTTCCCTTTGTTCTTCGGAATCCCACGGGAGCTCGAAAGCAAGGCCGGCGGCCCGTTCGGTCGAATGACGACTCACGGCGCGAAACTTCCCCCCGAGCTCGAACAGCGGTCCCCTCGCAAGCCGTTCTAGCCGTTTTCGGCCGACACAAGATCTTGTGCCCGTCGACAAGAGCCTAGTGGCGTCCTTCGCTTATGTCAAGGCTCTACCGCAAGCGCAGTTTTTCACAAATTGAATTTATAATCAATGTGTTATGAATTTGTTGTGCGCATGCACCCGGAGAATTCATGCATCCCCTTCGCAGCGCGCCGAACACTACATCTTGTGAAGAGCTTCTTCCCAGCCAATCCCCCGGCGCCGCACAGGTAATGCACAGAAATGTGCACTGGCGCACGCGCGCAGGGCGGGGCCCCCGGCAAACGCGCCGGGAAATGTTGCAGAATGACTGCAGACCGCGGATGCGGTGCCCAGGACGCCCGGATCGGGATTCGACAGGCGCACGCCTGACGAACTTCCGACTCCGCACACTTGGCCCTACAATGATCCGCCGCCGTCTCGCCGAACGGGTCGGCGCCGGTATTCGGAAGTGGAAGAGCTTGATATGACCGTAGCAAGTCGAAGGGTGTCACGCCTCGTCGCGCCGCTCGCGCCTTTGTGGCTCGTTCTGCTGTGCTGCGCCGCGCCCGCCCTGGCCCAGATCCCGAGCGAGGCCGTGCCGACGCTCGCGCCCATGATCGAGCGCGTATCGCCGACCGTCGTCAACATCTCCGTCAGCGGCGAGGTTCAAGTTCAGAGCCCGCTCTCCGACGATCCGCTATTCAAATATTTCTTCCCCCCGGACCAGCCGCGGAAGCGCCAGGTTCAGGCCGCGGGCTCGGGCGTCATCGTCGACGCGGACAAGGGCTATATCCTGACGAACCACCACGTCATCGAGGACGCGGACAAGATCACCGTGACCTTGCTCGATAACCGCAGCATGTCGGCACGCGTGATCGGCTCCGACGAGGGCACCGATCTCGCGGTGCTGCAAGTCGACGCGAAGAATCTCAAGGCCATCGATCTCGGCAACTCCGACCGCCTGCGCGTCGGCGATTTCGTGGTCGCGATCGGCAATCCCTTTGGCTTCTCGCATACGGTCACGTCGGGGATCGTCAGCGGCCTCGGCCGCACGGGCATTAATCCCGACGCGTACGAGGATTTCATCCAGACCGACGCCTCGATCAACCCCGGCAACTCCGGCGGCGCGCTCGTCGACCTCACGGGCAAGCTCGTCGGGATCAACTCGGCGATCATCTCGCGCGGCGGCGGCAACATCGGCATCGGCTTCGCGATCCCCGTGAACATGGCGCGCGGGATCATGGATCAGCTCATCAAATTCGGCCATGTGAGCCGCGGCATGCTCGGCGTATCGATCCAGAGCGTGACGCCCGACATCGCCAAGACCTACGGCTTGGTCAACAGCTCCGGCGCGCTCGTCATGGAGGTCCAGCCGAAGTCGGCGGCCGAGAAGGCCGGCATCGAGGTCAACGACGTCATCGTCAGCGTCGACGGCCACGAGATTCTCGACTCGGGCACGCTCAGGGCCGCCGTCGGCATCAAGCGCCCCGGCACGCATCTGCGCGTGGGCCTGATCCGCGACGGCCGGCCGCGCTCGATCGAGGCGGTACTCGGCCAGGCCCAGAACGAGGCCGCGCCGGCGCCGGAAACGTCCGAGCCGCAGCCGAAGGAGTCCGCCCTCGATCCGGCGCTGCAGGGCGTCGAGCTCGCGAACAACGACGGCTCGAACGCCCAGGCGTCGTCGACGGCGCCGGGCGTGCTCGTCGTCAGCGTCGCCGACGGCAGCCAGGCTTCGATCCGGGGGCTGCGCGCGGGCAACGTCATTACGAAGATCAATCGCCGGCGCGTGCACAACATCGACGACGCGCGCCGCATACTCGAGAACGCCGATTCGGTCATTCTGGAAGTTCAACGCGGCAGCCGCGGACTGCTGTTTCTGCTGCGCTGAACGCGGCCGCGCCGGCCTTCCTGCAACTTAGAATCCGGACGCCGGAGCCCTCTCGAGACCCGTGAAACCCATGAGCGGCAGTCTGTGCGTACTCGGCGGCACCGGTTTCGTCGGGCGGCGGTTCATCGGCCGCGCGATCCGTCACGGCTACCGGGTGCGCGTGCCGACGCGTCACCGCGAGCGGCATCGCGACCTGCTCGTGTTTCCCGGGCTCGAACTCGCCGCGGCCGACGTCCACGACGAGCAACAGCTGCGGCGTCTCGTGCAAGGCTGCGACGCCGTCGTGAACCTCGTCGGGATCCTCAACGAGCGCGGCCACGACGGCAGCGGCTTCCGGCACGCACACGTCGATCTCGTCGCGAAGCTCGTCAGGTCCTGCCAGGAAGCGGGCGTCCCGCGCCTGCTGCACGTCAGTGCACTCAAGGCCAACGCCGAGCGCGGTCCGAGCCATTACCTCAAGACCAAGGGCCAAGCGGAACAGGTCATCAAGAGTCAGAGCGGCGACACGCTCCGCCACACGCTCTTCAGGCCCGCGCCGATCTTCGGGCCCGGCGACTCCCTGACGAACCGTTTCGCCGGCCTGCTGCGGCGCCTGCCCGTGCTGCCGCTGCCCTGCCCCGACGCTCGCATGGCGCCCGTGTTCGTCGACGACGTCGCCGAGGCGCTCGTCGCAGCGCTGCACGACGGCCGCGCGCACGATCGCAGCTACGAGCTGTGCGGGCCCGACATTTACTCGCTGGCCGAGCTCGTGAAGTTCATCCAGCGCCTGCTCGGCATCCACCGCGCGATCGTGCCCCTGCCGAAACCGCTGGGCCGGCTGCAAGCCTGGGTCGGGGACTATCTGGTGCCCGGCAAGCCTTTCTCGCTGGATAACTTCAAGTCGCTCGGCGTCTCGTCCGTGTGCACGGAGAGCGGCCTCGCCGCGCTCGGCATCCACCCGAGCTCGCTGGCGACCGTGGCGCCGACGTATCTGCGGCCGCGCAGCGAGCGCACGGCGCTGCGGCAACTGCCTTCCTGACCGAGCCGGCCGCCCCACGGGCGCCTGGACGAGGAGCCGCTACCCGGCCGGCGCGCACGTTCCGGTCTCGCCGTGCAGACCGGCGAGAACGTGCGCGGGCGACGACTTGTCGTCCCACGACTCGAGCACGAGCCGGCGCTGCATCGTCGTCAAGTGCGCAAGCCGCTCCATCTCGGCATAGAAGCCGTGCAGGCCACGCTGATCCAGCTGCGCCTTGAGCGTTGGCAGCCACCGCCGATAGGTGGCAACGGCGGCAAGCGCCGCATTGTTGAGCGGCTGCGAGAACCAGGCGTCGTAGTTAGGGCCGCCGTGCCAGGATTTGCGCAGCCGCTCGTATTCCGAACGCATCTGTGCATAAGCCTCGGCCTTGGCCTCCCGCTTCGCCTGCGCGGAGATCGGCCTCGCGAACAAATTCTGCAGCCTCTGCTGCTGGCGCTGCACGAGCTCGGCGAATTCGGCACGCCGCCGGAGACGCAGCCGATACTGGGCAAGGCCCTTCGTGTCGCCCTGCGCCGCGAGCCACTTCTGCGTACCGTACTCCTCGATCGTCATCGCGAAAGCCTCATCGAACGCGCTGTCGTTCTTGACGTACAGCCGCTGGTGCGCGAGCTCGTGGAACAGCACCGAGGCCAGGTACTGCTCGCCTTCGTCGACCATCGTATTGAGGATGGGATCCTTGAGGTGGCCGAGCGTCGAGTACGCCGTCGAACCGCCGAGGTAGGTATCGTAACCCTGCTTCTTCATGGCCTGCGCAAAACGCCGGGCATGGTCTTCCGCGAAGAAGCCGCGATAGCTCACGCAGCCTGCAAACGGAAAACACCAGTGCTTCGGGACGATCGAGAACTCGGGCGTCGCGACGACGTTCCAGACGACGTACTCGCGCCCAAGGTCGGCGTAGGTCGTATAGCTCTTGTTGTCAGGCAGGCCGAGTTCGTGAACCGCGAACGCCTTGATGCCTTTGACGCTCGAGAGCACGGCCTTTACGCGCGCGCTCTCGTGAGGGTTGGCCAGGACTTCGTCGATGGGCTCGCGCTTGCGCAGCAACTCCATTTCGCCGCTGATGGCCTGCCAATAGAACGGCATGGCGCAGCTGTTGACGGCGGCAGAGAGCAGGATCAGCGCGAGAATCCGCAGCATAGGACGCATGAATCGAGACATTAGCACGTAAACGGGCTGCGCTATGATGAACCGATGGAGATCTACGAAGTCGGCGGTGCCGTCCGCGACGCGCTGCTCGGACGCCCCGTGCGCGAACGCGACTGGCTGGTCGTCGGGGCAACGCCCGAGGACCTGCTGCGCCAGGGCTACCGCCGCGTCGGCAAGGACTTCCCGGTCTTCCTGCACCCGCAGACCGGTGAGGAATATGCCCTGGCACGAACGGAAAGGAAAGTCGCGCCCGGCTATACCGGCTTCGAATTCGACACGTCGCCGAGCGTGACCGTCGAGCAGGATCTCGAACGCCGCGACCTCACGGTGAACGCCATGGCGCGCGCCGCCGACGGCCGCATCGTGGATCCCTGGGGCGGGCGCCGGGATCTCGAGCGCAAAGCGCTGCGGCACGTCTCGGAGGCCTTCCGCGAAGACCCCGTGCGCATTCTGCGCACGGCGCGGTTCGCCGCCGAGCTCGCGGACCTCGGCTTCAGCGTGGCCGCCGAAACCGATGCGCTCATGCGCGGGATGATCGAGACCGGCGAGGTCGATGCTTTGCGACCCGAGCGCGTCTGGAAGGAAACGCAACGCGCGCTCGGTTCCCCGCGCCCCGACGTCTTCTTCGAGGTACTGCGCCGCTGCGGCGCGCTCGCGCGCATCTTTCCCGAGGTCGACGCACTGTTCGGCGTCCCGCAGCCGCCGCGCTGGCACCCGGAGATCGACACGGGTGTGCACACGCTCATGGCGCTGCGCGTGGCGGCCAGCCTCTCGGGCGACCCGGCCGTGCGGTTCGCCGTGCTCACGCACGACCTCGGCAAGGGGACGACGCCGACCGACGTACTACCGCGCCACCATGGCCACGAGCAGCGCTCCGTCGAGCTCCTGACCGGCCTCTGCGCGCGCCTGCCCGTGCCGCGCGCATTCGAGCGGCTCGCGCTCGCGGTCGCGCGTCACCACGGCCTCGTGCACCGGGCGTTCGAGCTGCGGCCCGCAACCGTCCTGAAGCTCCTGACCGCCGTCGATGCGCTGCGCCGCCCCGAGCAGTTCGCCGCCTTCCTGCAGGCCTGCGAGGCGGATGCGCGGGGCCGCGGCGGCCTCGAGTCGCACCCTTACCCCCAAGCCAAGCGGCTGCGCAAGGCGCTCGCCGCCGCCCAAGCCGTGCGCGTCGAGGACTTGCCTCGGCGCGCCGAGCTCGAGGGCGCCGCGATCGGCACCGCCCTGGAGCAGGCCCGCATCGCGGCCATCGGCGAGGCGCTCGCCGAAGCCGATCGCGGCGCCTGACTCGAGCGCTGGGCGCCGGCCGCGGACGGGCCCGAAGGCGCCCGTCCGCACACGGTTCCGCCGCACCCCGCCGCCGAGCCCGTTCACAAAGCATGCGGCCTTCAGCAATCCTGCGGCCTACAGCAACCGGTCACGCAGGTCCCGCCCCGGCAGCCGCTCGGCGTCGAGCCCCTTCGCGAGCAGCATGACCTTGAAACGTTCGCCCATCTCGCCGGGCAGCACGAGCGTCTTGAGCGCGGCCAAGGCCTGCGGCGTCGGCTCCGCGCTGCCGGCGAGCGCCTCGCCGAGCGTCTCGAGCAGGAATTGACCCTGCGTCGTGTAGCCCGCCACGGCGAATCCGGCTGCGAGGCCGGCCTCCGCGGCGGCGCTGAAGTCGACCCAGGCCGTCATGTCCTGAAGTCCGGGCAGCAGGAACGGGTCCTCGTGCGCGCGGTGGCGGTAGTGACAGATCAGCGTGCCGGCCGAGCGCTCGGTCCGATAGTAGTCGCGCCGGCCGTAGCCGTAATCGACGAGCCAGAAGGCGCCGCGGCGCAGGGCGTCGCCGACGGCCGTTATCCAGGCCGGCAGCTCGAGACAGATCTCCGAGCGGTAACCGTCGGGCAACGGTGCGCCGAGCGCGGCCTCGACGGCCTCGACGGCGCGCGCGAGCTCGGCGTCCTCGGGCCCGTCGGCCCAGGCGAAGCCGTTGCCGGCGCGCACGACGCCGAGCGGCAGCGGCCGGCCGCGCCGCTTGACGAAAACCGCGACGGGCAGCGCATCGGCGACCTCGTTCGCGACGACGGCGCCCTCGAACGGCGGCGAGGGCAGGCGCTCGAGCCAGCGCACGCGCCCGCCCCAGCCTGCGAGCCGCTCGCGCTGGCGCGCGGCGAGGTCGGCGCTCGGCTCGAGAATCAGATACGGCACAGCGGCCCGGCCGAGCGCGGCCAGGGCCTCCAGCAGCTGCGCGGCCAGGGTGCCGCGGCCGGCGCCGAGCTCGAGCACGGCCGGGGCCTCGAGCGCGGCGAGCACGGGCGCCATGCGCGCGGCCAGCGCGCGCGCGAGCGCGTCGCCGAGCTCGGGCGCGGTCACGAAATCGCCGCCGGCGCCGAGCTTAGCGCTGCCGGCGCTGTAGTAGCCGAGCCCGGGCGCATAGAGCGCGAGGCGCATGTAGCGATCGAAGCGAATCCAGCCGCCCGCCGCATCGATCGCGGCCGCGATCGATGCGGCGAGCGCCTCGCTGACGGCGAGCGCATCGTGACCGGGCGGCGGAAGCGACGAGGCGGGCATGTTCACGACGGCGGCCGGTGGGGCCGGATAGTGTAACCTTGATGCCGGAGCAAGGATTCTGGAGCATGGGGGCGGTGCCGGAACAACGACCGACGCTGGCGGGCCGGTGGGCCCTTATTACCGGTGCAGGCAAGCGCATTGGCGCGACCATCGCGCGCTCGCTGCATGCCGCCGGCGCGGGCGTCGCGATTCATTACTTCAGGTCGGCCGGCGAGGCCGAAGCGCTCGCGGGCGAGCTCGAGGCGGTCCGGCCGGGCTCGGCGTTCGCCGTCTGCGGCGACCTGCGCGAGATCGAGGCCATGCGCCGCATCGTAGCGGCGACGGTCGAGCGCACCGGCCGGCTGGACGTCCTCATTAACAATGCCTCGAGCTTCTACCCGACGCCGCTCGAGACGGTGACCGACCAGCAGTGGCACGATCTCGTCGATAGCAATCTCAAGGCGCCGCTGTTCCTCTCGCAGGCGGCGCTGCCCCATCTGAAGGCGGCGCACGGTGTCATCGTCAACATCGTCGACATTCACGCACGGCGCCCCCTGCGCCACTATCTCGTCTACGGAGCCGCGAAGGCCGGTCTCGCGATGCTGACCCGCTCGATGGCCAAGGACCTCGGCCCCGAAATCCGCGTCAACGGCGTCGCGCCGGGCGCGATCCTCTGGCCCGAGGCGGGGATGGCCGAGAAGGCCCAGCAGGCCATCATTCGCGAGATTCCGCTCAAGCGCACGGGAGAACCGGGCGACATCGCGTCGGCCGTGCTGTACCTCGTGCGCGACGCGACCTATGTGACGGGCCAGATTCTGTCGGTCGACGGCGGCCGCAGCGTCGGCTGGTAGAACGAAAAGGGGTCAGAGCCCTTTTCTTTCGCCTGCGTCCGGACCGGGGACGCCGCGGACGAAGGCGGGGCTCAAAAAGGGCTCTGACCCCTTTTTTCCGTCCCTTCTTTTGTCCTTTTACTAGGCCCCTACTCGAGGCCCGCGAGGCGACCGAGGCGCGTCAAGGCCTGCGGCCGCGCGGCCGTCGCGCGCCATGCGGCACCGACCGCGATGCCCGTGATCGGATGAATGACCTCCGGCGCGATCTCGGCGAGCGGCCCGAGCACGAAGGGGAAGCGCAGCACGTCGTCGCGCGGCAGCCGGCGCGCGGGGTCGACGCAGCGGCCGTAAAGCATGAGATCGATGTCGAGCCGGCGCGGCATGTAGCGCGCCGCCTGCCGCCTGCGCCCGCCCGAGTACTCGATGGCCGACAGCGTCCGCTCCACGGCGTCCGGGCCCGCATCGCTCGTGAACCCGGCGACCATGTTCAGGAAATCGTCGCCCGTGAACCCGTATGCGGGGCTCCGGAACACCTCCGAACAGCGCAGGCGTCCGAAATGCAGCTCGAGTTGCGCGACGGCCAGCTTCAAATGCGGGACAGGCTCGACGTTGCTGCCGATGCCGACGTAGACCTCAGGCATAGTCCTCGGCCCGGCGCTCGATGGCGACGCCGACTTCGCGCGAGCCCTCGATGGCGCCGGGCTTCGCGACCGAGACGCCGACCCAGGGCACGCCGAACTCCGTCACGACGATGCGTGCGACGGCCTCGGCCAGCGACTCGACGAGATCGAAACTCGAGCCTTCGATGAACGCGATGAGCCGCTTCGCGACGTCCTTGTAGTTCAGCGCTTGCGCGATCGCGTCCGTATCGGCGGCGCGGCGCGCGTCCGTCGCCATCTCGAGATCGAGGCTGACCGTCTGCTTGATGTGGCGCTCCCAGTCCCAGATGCCGATGACGGTCTCGATCTTGAGGTCGCGCAAAAAAACTTTATCCAACTTCCCTCCTTCGGGCTGCGTTGCGGCGGGTGCTAGTGGCCGCCGGCCGCCGCGGCGGCCGGCGGCGTCAGCGCCTCGAGCGACCAGCGCGGCCGCGCGACGATGCGCGCGGGGCCGGCCTCGGCCGCGTCCGCGGCCGGCACGCGGCAGGCCCCGGCGTAGGCGATCATCGCACCATTGTCGGTGCACAGCGCAGGCTTGGGATAGTAGACGCGGGCGCCGACGCGGCGTCCCATCTCGGCGAGCTCCGCGCGCAGGCAGCGGTTCGCGCCGACGCCCCCGGCAATGACGAGCCGCTCGAGGCCCGTCGCCTCGAGCGCCGCGCGACACTTGTCGACGAGCGTCTCGACGACGGCCGCCTGGAAGGACGCCGCGATGTCCGCCCGCAAACCGTCTGCCAGCGCCTGCCCCTGGGCCTCGACGGCGAGCCGCACGGCCGTCTTGAGGCCGCTGAAGCTGAACTGTAGGCCCTGCCGCCGCAGCGGCCGCGGGAAATCGAAGCGCCGCGGGTCCCCTTCGGCGGCCAGCGCGGCCAGCGCAGGGCCGCCCGGGTACGGGAGCGAAAGCAGGCGCGCGACCTTGTCGAAAGCCTCGCCGGCCGCATCGTCGAGCGTCTCGCCGACGATCCGGTAGCGCCCGAGCTCGGCGACCTCGACGAGCTGCGTGTGGCCGCCCGAGACGAGCAGCGCAAGGAACGGGAAGGCGGGCGGCTCGGCCTCGAGCAGGGTCACGAGCAGGTGCCCCTCCATGTGGTGCACGGGCACGGCCGGGACGCCGAGACCGTAAGCCAGCGACGCCGCCAGCGTGCCGCCGACCATGAGCGCGCCGACGAGCCCGGGACCCGCCGTGTAGGCCACGGCGTCGAGTGCCTCCAGCCCGCAGCCCGCGCGCCCGAGCACTTCGCGGACCATGGGCGCGAGGCGGGCAATGTGGTCGCGCGAGGCCAGCTCCGGGACCACGCCGCCGAACGGCGCGTGCAGGGCAATCTGACTCGCGAGCGCCTCGGCGACGATGCCGCGGCCGGACTCGTAGAGTGCGACGCCGGTCTCGTCGCAGCTGGTTTCGATGCCTAGCACCTTCATGGAATGCCGCCGTTTTCATCGAATATGCGGGCTCGCGCCCGCCGCACCCGAAGGGGCCGGCGATCGCGGCCGCGATCTTTACAGGAATCGGAATCGAAGGCTAATATAGCCGGCTCCGATGTCGGTTTGGGCCGACTAGAGCATCCATCAACGCGAGTACTTAATGCCAAGCGTCCGAGTAAGAGAAAGCGAACACTTCGATGCGGCCCTGCGCCGCTTCAAGCGCGCCTGCGAGAAGGCCGGTATTTTGACAGAGCTTCGCCGGCGAGAGTATTACGAAAAGCCCACGCAGGAGCGCAAGCGCAAAAAGGCGGCCGCCGTCAAACGGCACCTCAAGCGCAGCTCTCGGACGATGGCTCGGCGCGCGCGTCTATACTGATCACCTTCAGCTCTCGGGTCTCGGGTCGATGTCGCTCAAGGGCCGCCTCGAAGACGACATGAAAGCGGCGCTCCGCGCCGGCGACAAGGAGAGGCTTTCCATCCTGCGCCTCGCGCTCGCCGCCGTGAAACAGCGGGAGGTGGACACGCGCCAGGCGCTCGACGACGGCGGCGTGCAGACCGTGCTCGAGCGTCTGATCAAGCAGGGCCGCGATTCCTTGGCCCAGTATCGAGCGGCCGCGCGAGACGACCTGGCCGCCAAGGAAGAGGCCGAGATCGAAGCGCTCCAGGCCTATCTGCCGGAGCCGCTCAGCGACGCGGAGCTCGACGAGCTCATCGCCGAGGCCATCGACAGCACGGGCGCGACCGGGCCACAGGACATGGGCCGGGTCATGGGCGTCCTCAAAGCACGCGCTGCCGGCCGGGCCGACATGCGCGAGGTCAACGCTCGCGTCCGGGCCGCGCTCGCCACCGACTAAAGCGCCCGGTTTTGCCCGCCCGCCCTGGGGGCGGTTCCCCCTGCCTTGGGGCAGCACCGAGGCCGAGCATGAGCAAGCGGATTCCGCAGGCGTTCATCGACGAGCTACTCGCCCGGGCCGACATCGCCGATGTCGTGGGCTCGCGCGTCGGCCTCAAGCGCGCCGGCCGCGACTATAAGGGCCTGTGCCCGTTCCACGACGAGAAGACGCCGTCGTTCACGGTCAGCCCGGCCAAGGGCTTCTATCACTGCTTCGGCTGCGGGGCGCACGGCACGGCGATCGGGTTTCTCATGAGCTACGACAACCTGAGTTTTCCCGAGGCCGCCGAAACGCTCGCGGACATCGTCGGGCTCGAGGTCCCGCGCGAGGCGGGCCCGCAGGAGGCGCCGGCCGCCGAGGCCCCGGTGCTGGCCGTGCTGCGCGAGGCCGATCAGCTCTACCGCCGCGCGCTGCGCGAATCGCCGGCCGCCGTCGAGTACCTCAAGGGCCGCGGCATCGACGGCCCGACCGCGGCCCGCTTCAGCATCGGCTACGCCCCCGACGCCTGGGATACGGTCTTGCGCGCCCTCGGCAACGGCCGGGACCAGGTCGAGAAGCTCATCGAGGCGGGCCTCGTGATCCGTAACGAGCAGGGCCGCTGCTACGACCGCTTTCGGGACCGCATCATGTTCCCGATCCGCGATACGCGCGGGGACGTGATCGGCTTCGGCGGCCGCGTGCTCGGGGCCGGGGAGCCGAAGTACCTGAATTCGCCGGAAACGCCTGTGTTCCACAAGGGCCGCGCCCTCTACGGGCTCCACGAGGCAAGGCGGCGGCCGGGCCGCCCCGAGCAGGTGCTCGTCGTCGAAGGCTACCTCGACGTTGCGAGCCTGGCCCAGTTCGGCGTCGAGCCGGCCGTCGCGACGCTCGGCACCGCGACGACGGCCGAGCACGTACGCCGGCTCACGCGGCTCGCCGATCGCGTGATCTTCTGCTTCGACGGCGACCGGGCGGGCCGCGCCGCTGCCTGGCGCGCCCTCGAGACGGCCTTGCCGGTCGCCGGCGGCAACGTCGAAATCAAGTTTCTGCTGCTGCCGACCGGCGAGGACCCCGATTCGCTCGTGCGCGCGCAGGGGGCCGACGCGTTCCGCGAGCTCCTCGCAGCGGCGCAGCCGCTCTCGGAATTCGTCGTCGGCGAGCTCGTCCGGCAGGTGGACGCCAGCCACGCCGACGGCCGCTCGAAGCTCGTCGCCCTGGCGCGGCCGCTGCTCGAGCGGCTGCCCCGCGGTGTCTATCGGGAGCTCCTGAGCCGGGAACTGGCGGAGCGCGTCGGGATCGAACCGGGACGCTTCGCGGAGCTCGTCGAGCCCACCGGGGCCCACGCGCCGCGCGGGCCCGGCGGCGTGCAGCGCGGCGGTGCCCTTGCGGCAGCGCCGGATTATGGTAAATTTTCGCGCCCGGCGGACGGCCCTGGGGAGCGCGCCCACAAAGGCGGCGGCGCGCGGCCGTCGCGGATCCGCTACGCAATCAAGCTGATCCTGCATTACCCCGAGGCCGGCCGCGCCGCGGAGCCGCCCGAGGCACTCTGGGCCGTCGCCCAGCCCGGCGCCGCCCTGCTCCAACAACTTCTTGAAATCGTGAGGGATAACCCAAATATTACCCGTACGGCACAGTTGCTCGAGCGATTCCGGGGCGAGCCGGACGAGCGCCACCTCCAGAAGCTCGCGGCCACGCCGCCGCTCGACGAGGAGCCGGAGGCCGCCCAGGTGCTGCGCGACAGCCTGGCGCTCATCGTCCGGGACGACGAACGCCGCCGCCGCGGCGAAACGCTGAGAAAAGGAGTGCCGAATCTGAACTAAATCAGGCGTCGGCCTGCCCAAGTACGTGAACCGGACAATAGCTCCGACGCTCCAAACCGGGTATATTGGAACGTTTGAGTGCTCACCCCACCGAGAGGATGCAGGTGTCTATGGATACAGCCGCTCAACCCCAGGAAGATGAACGTCAGTCCCAGCTTAAGCTGCTGATCGCCAAGGGCAAGGAACAGGGCTACCTGACCTATGGCGAGGTCAACGATCATCTGCCTAGCGACATCGTCGATCCCGAGCAGATCGAGGATATCGTTAACATGATCAACGACATGGGTATCACGGTGTACGAGAAGGCACCGGACGCCGAGTCCTTGCTGCTGTCCGATTCGGCCGTATCCACCGATGACGATGCGGCCGACGAGGCGGCGGCAGCGCTCGCCACCGTGGACAGCGAGTTCGGCCGCACGACGGATCCCGTGCGCATGTACATGCGCGAGATGGGCACCGTCGAGCTGTTGACGCGCGAGGGTGAGATCCGCATCGCGAAGCGCATCGAGGAGGGCCTCGACCAGGTCCGGCGCGCGCTCGCCCAGTTCCCGAACACCGTGGATCTGCTCGTCGAGGCTCACGAGCTCATTGCACGCGGCGAGGCCCGCCTGCAAGACCTCATCGTGGGCTTCATCGATCCCAACGAGCAGATCGCCGAGCCCAACAACAATCGCGCCGAGCAGCAGCAGGGGGACAACGACTCCGACAGCGACGACGACGACGACTCGAATTCGCGCGATGCCGCGGGCGACTCGGGACCGGATCCGGAAGAGGTCGCGAAGCGCCTCAAGAAGCTCAAGCGCCTGCACAAGCGTTACACCGAGTGCCTGGCCGAAAGCGGGGTCCGCAACGCGACCACGAAGAAGGCCCTCAAGGCGCTGTCGGACGACTTCATGGAGCTCAAGCTCGCGCCCAAGGTCTTCGATCAGATGGTCGTGCAGCTGCGCGAGGTCGTGAACGCGATCCGCACGTACGAGCGCCAGGTCATGGCCCTGTGCGTCCGCGACGCGGGCATGCCCCGCAAGGACTTCATCGCGAGCTTCCCGAAGAACGAGACGAACCTGGCTTGGGTCGATAAGCACATCCGCGCGAAGCGCAAGCACTCCTCGCAGCTCGCGAAGCTCAAGGAAGACATCGTGCGCGCGCAGAAGCGGCTGCAGAAGCTCGAGCAGATCGCGTCGCTCTCGATCGGCGACATCAAAGAGATCAACCGCCAGATTTCGCTCGGCGAAGCGCAGGCGCGCCGCGCCAAGAAGGAAATGGTCGAGGCCAACCTGCGTCTCGTGATCTCGATCGCAAAGAAGTACACGAACCGCGGCCTGCAGTTCCTGGATCTGATCCAGGAGGGCAACATCGGCCTCATGAAGGCCGTCGACAAGTTCGAGTACCGGCGCGGCTACAAATTCTCGACGTACGCGACGTGGTGGATCCGTCAGGCCATCACGCGCTCGATCGCGGACCAGGCCCGCACGATCCGCATCCCCGTGCACATGATCGAGACCATCAACAAGCTGAACCGCATCTCGCGGCAGATGCTGCAGGAGATGGGCCGCGAGCCGACGCCCGAGGAGCTCGCGCAGCGCATGGAGATGCCCGAGGACAAGGTCCGCAAGGTGCTCAAGATCGCCAAGGAGCCGATCTCGATGGAAACGCCGATCGGCGACGACGAGGATTCGCACCTCGGCGATTTCATCGAGGACACTGCGGTCTCCTCGCCGATCGACTCGGCGACCGAGGAAGGCCTCAAAGAGACGACGCATGCCGTGCTGGCCGGCCTGACGCCGCGCGAGGCCAAGGTGCTGCGCATGCGCTTCGGCATCGACATGAACACGGACCACACGCTCGAGGAGGTCGGCAAGCAGTTCGACGTGACGCGCGAGCGCATTCGCCAGATAGAGGCCAAGGCCCTGCGCAAGCTTCGCCACCCCTCGCGGTCCGAGCAGCTACGCAGCTTCCTCATCGAAGACTGACAAAAAAAGGGGTCAGAGCCCTTTTTCGAGGCCGGGGGGCCTTGCCGCACGGAATCGAGCGCGCAAGGCCCCCGGCCTCGTTCGTTCGCGCTGCCGGCAACGCCGTCAGCCCATGATCAGCGCGTCGAAGCGCTCGATGAGGCGCAGCAGCCGCCGCGCGTCCGGGCCCTCGGCATTCATGCACTCCTCGGCATAAGGCAGGATCGCGCTCGACTCCGGCAGGTCCTCGTGGTTGTCGAGAATCCGCCGCATGCGCGGGATCATCTGCCACTGCACCCACTGCTCGAAGGTCAGCGTGTCGTAACAGAACGGGTGCCCGCTCTCGAGCAGGTGTGCCGGCGGGGGTGCCTCGTCCCAGCGGTCGGCCTGGCGCAGCGTGGCCTCGAGACGGTCGATGACGACTCCGAGCGCCTCGCGGCGCCTGTACTCCTCGTACGGGTTCATCGTTCGATTCTGACCAGGGGGCCGCCCGAGCAAAAGGGGTCAGAGCCCTTTTCTGCGCGAGAGCACGAACAGGCCCGCAAGCACGAGCGCCGTGCCGGCGACGTGCCATGCCGAGATCGCCTCCGCGAGGAAGAACCGGGGCAGAACGATGGTCGAGATCGGACCGGCGTCGACGCCGTACCCGATGGGCGAGCTTGACGACCACGGCCTTGGCCGAGAAGAACACGCTGCCGCCGACCGCGAAGGCCAGGCCGCCGACGAGCCTCTGGCGCGCCGTCCGGGCAGCCGGCAGCGCTACGGCCGCGGGCCGACCCAACGCGCGACGGGCCCGGCGGCCAAAACGGACTTCGGGCGCTCACGCGCACCCCCAGCCTAGAAAACGGGCGCCGACGGTTCCTTGATAAGCCGTGTAGAATAATCGGCGTGGGCCTGTAGCTCAGTCGGTTAGAGCAGGGGACTCATCGAGTAGGTGCCTTCGCGGCGAAAGCCCCGAAGTGGACGGGATGAATTCAGGGAAACCGTAGCCAGCGAGCCGGCAACCCTGAGCCAAGCCGGCGGTGCACCGCCGGAAGGTGCAGAGACTACCTGAGAGCTTCAGCGCTCTTAATTACAGGCAGGAGCGTCCCGCACCCTCCCGAGCCGCGCCAGCGCGGCCCGCGGGTGAAGAGATAGTCCGCTGCCGCCGGAAACGGCGGGTGAAGCGAATCCCTTGGTCGTAGGTTCGAGTCCTACCGGGCCCACCATATTCCGCGGTCGCGGCGGCGGCCGTGCGGGCTGGCGCGGTCTCAGACTGTCGCTTTCTGGAAGGCCGGCCGCCCGGCGAGGCGCTCGTAATACGCCACGAGCTTCGGACAATCGCCAGGCAGCGCGCCGGCATGCGCGACGAGATGCAGGGTGTACCCGACGACGATGTCCGCTGCCGTGAACGCATCGTCGTACAGATAGCCCTGATTCGAGAGCGCGTCTTCGAGCGTGCGCGCGTAGTGATTGAAGCGGCGCATGCCTTCCTTGAGCAGGGCGCCGTCGCGCTCGGCCTCGGGCAGACCGAACGTGTGGCGTGCGATCTTCGACGCCGGACCCATGAGCGTGTCCTCGCCGAACGTCATCCAGCGCAGAAAAACGCCGTACTCGTTCGAGTCGCGCGTCGGCTCGAGCCGGCCGTCGCTGTAATGATCGAGCAGGTACTGCACGATGGGCACGGATTCGTACATCGTCACGGCGTCGATGACGAGCACGGGCACACGCCCCTTGCCCGCGATCTGCAAACAATCCGCGCTCTGCAGAGCCTCCACGTCGAAGGGCAGCACCTCGATTTGGTACTCGAGGCCGAGCTCCTCCAACATCCAGTACACACGCGTCGAACGGCTTCCTTGGCAGTGATATAGCTTCATCGAGAACAACCCCGGGCGGCTCTTGCCGCTTTGTTTTCTTCCTCTACCGCCGGCTCCGCACCGCTACCCCGGCCCGCGGCCGGCCCCGGCGCTCCGCGGGAGTGGCGGTCGCGCGCGGATCTGCCTATGCTGCGCGCCCCGACGGCCAGTCCCGAGCCGGAGGAGGAATGATACATGTCTTCGAGCGGAAAACTGTTTGCGCTGCTCGCCGCGCTGCTGCTCGCGGCGGCGACGGCCATCGGCGCTTGGACGAGCCACGGCCTCGAGAGCGCGCTGGGCGCGCACGCGCTCTCGATCGTCGGCACGGCCGTGCAGTACCAGTACTACCACGCCCTCGGCCTGCTGGCCGTCGCGCTGCTCGTCGACCGGCTGCCGCCCGGCCCCGTCCGCGTCGCCGGCTGGCTCATGTTCGCGGGAGCGGTGCTGTTTTGCGGCAGCATCTATCTGGTCTACCTGCTCGGCGCCACGGCGGCCGCGCCGCTGACGCCGGTCGGCGGCTCGGCCATGATCGCGAGCTGGCTCGTGCTCGCGTACGCCTTGGCGCGTGCCCCGGCGCGCGGCGCCCAATCGGCCGGCGAGCAGGATCAAGCGCCCCGGTCGGGACCGGCCTGACGCGGCCGGGTGCGCTTGCGCAGCGCGCAGGCACAGATCCGCTCGCACAGCTCGGGAAACGAGATCCCGACCGCGGCGGCTGAGCGCGGCAGCAGGCTGCCTGACGTAAGCCCCGGCAGCGTATTGACCTCGAGGCACCAGAACCGGCCCTCCGCATCCATGCGGAAGTCCGCCCGGCTGTAACACTCGAGCTTGAGCGCGCGGTGCGCAGCGACGCCGAGCGCCTGCACGCGCTCGGCTTGCGCCTGCGTCAGATCGGCCGGAAAGATTTCGGCGGCGGCCCCAACCTGATATTTCGATTCGTAGTCGAAGATCGTGCCCTTCGCCGGGATGATCTCGCCGACGGCGAGCGGCTCGTCGTCCAGCACGCCGACCGTCAGCTCCCGCCCGGCAACGAAGTGCTCGACCATGACGTCGCCGAAGGGAGCGGCGGCCTCGACGGCCGCGGGCAGATCCTCGGGCCGTTCGACGAGCGAAAGCCCGACGGTCGACCCCTCCGCATTCGGTTTGACGATGACGGGATAGCCGAGCCGGCTTGCGACGGTTTCGGCATCGACGGGCGCCATGAGCCACTCGGGTGTCGGAATGGCCGCCGCCAGAAACAGGCGCTTCGAGACATCCTTATCCATGCCGAGCGCACTGCCGAGGCGCCCCGTGCCCGTATAGGCGACCCCGGCGAGGTCGAGGACGGCCTGAACCGTGCCGTCCTCGCCCGTGCCGCCGTGCAGAGCGAGGAACACGAGGTCGACGTCGTAGAAATCGAGCCGTTCGATCACGCCGGGCAGCCCGGGCCCGGCAATGCGCGAGGGCGGCAGGCTCGCGATGCGGCCCGTCAGCAGGGCCTTCTCCTCCGGCGGCGCCAACACACCGCGGCCCGCGTCGACGGCGACGACGTCGTGGCCGCGCGAGCGCAGCGCGCCGACCACCTGGGCGGCGCTGGCCGCGGAGACGTCCCGCTCGGCGCTGTCGCCGCCGAACAGCACTGCGATCTTCACGACGAAACTCCCACGCGCGAATTGTACTCGATGGGTCGTCAGCGACGCGCCAAAGCCCGGCGCGGCGCAAGGCGCCGCGGATCGGCGAACAACGCGGCGACCCGGTGCTGCTCGCTCTCGTCGGCCGTCCTGAGCCACTCGACGCCGGCGGCGCCGTGCACGGCCAGCGGCACGCCGGCGTGGAAGACCACCTGGCGGAAGGCCGCCGCCGGGATCCGGACTTCCGCCGCGGCGAGCCCCGCGAGGTTCAGCGGATCGGCCGCCGAGATCACGACCCAATCGCCGTCGCCGGCGCTGCGCCTGACGCGGCGGAGCCGCTCGACCGCCTCCGGCAGCGCGAACTGTTCGCCGCCGAGCGGTGCCACGAACCGTCCGCCGCGAATCTCCCCGCGCGCCTCGAGACGCCGGTAGACACGGAGCAACTCGCGCCACGGGGGCGCGAGCGATTCGCGCGCAAGCACGGCTCGGCAGACGACGCCGTAGCGCCGCAGCACACAGTGCGCCGCGCGCTCTACGGCCTCGGAACGATCCACGCTCTCGAGGCCGGCACCGCCCGGCGCGGGGCCGCCGGCCTCCTCCCCCGTCGGTTCGGAGTCCGCGGCCCACGCGGCCCGCCGCGGTGCGATGAGGCTCCAGCGGCCCGCCGCATCGAAGCCGTGTCCCGTGCCGCGCTGGCGGGCGCGGCCGTGGAAACCCGTCCGCCGGCGCTGCGGTGTCAGCAGCGCCCTGAGACCGTTGAAGGAATCGGCCGTGACGAGGCCGCGCGCGACGAGCTCGCCGAGCGCCTCCTCCACCTGGACTCGCAACAGTCCCGAGGCCTGCACGAGTTCGACGAAGAACAGCGCGCCGTGCCGGATAAGCACGTCGGCGACGCGTGCGGCCGGCGACGACAGCCCGGCCTCAGCCGCCTCCGACTCCTGCTCGCGGCCGCTCAAAACGCGCCACTCGTTCAGCGCTGCCCGCGGCACGAGGACGATCGGCGAGGCCGCGACGGTGCTCGGGCGCGGACCGGCCGCCGCGGCACGCCGCGGGCGCCACCAGACGATCTCGCCGGCCGCGCAGAGGCGGTCGAGCATGTCCGCGCCGTAGTCTCCGACGCGCGCCGGCAGCACGTCCCGCTCCCAGGCCGCGGCCGGCAGCGCGCAGCCCTGAAGATCGGCTAGCGCGCCGCGCAGCGCCTCGAGTCCCTGGCGCCGCTCGCTGCCGAGCCCCTGCCAGGCAAACAGAAAGCGCTGGTACTCGGCGAGCGACACCGGCTCGATCTCGCTGCGTAGCCGCTTCAGTGTGTAGCGGTGGATCCGCGCCAGCAGCCTGCGCTCGCACCACTGCTCCGCGGTCGCCGTCGGCTCGAAGCGGCCGCGCATGGCGAAGCCCTGCTGCTCGAGGGCCGCCAACGGCGCGGCCAACGCCTCGGCCCCGAGGCCCAGCGGGCGGCCGAGCTCCGCGGCCGTAACGGGCCCCAGCGCCTCGAGGCGGCTGCGCACGAGTTCGACGAGCGCCGTTTCCGCATCGGCGACGGTGCAGGGCAGCGCGGCCGCCTCGACGCCGGCCTCGCCGTCGGGAAACGCAAGCTCGAGCTCGGGCAGCCTCTCCGCGGCGGCCCAAAGCGGCTCGCCCCCCGACGCCCGAAACGTCGCGGCACGGCGCGTGAC
Organism: uncultured Gammaproteobacteria bacterium; assembly: GCA_963782445.1. Classification (GTDB taxonomy): domain Bacteria; phylum Pseudomonadota; class Gammaproteobacteria; order Steroidobacterales; family Rariloculaceae; genus ZC4RG20. Next base: position 331,166 of record CAWAJM010000002.1, on the reverse strand, counting down.
CGTCAGCGCCTCGAAATGCGCCGCCCAGCCCGCCGCCGCGCCTTCCGCAACGGTGACGAAACCCGCCGAAACGAGCGCATCGTGTAACTCGTCGGGATCGCGCGCGGCAGGCCATGCCTCCTCGCGCACGCCGGCGATAGCGGCGGCGTCGAGCCGGCCGAGATCGGCGGCCTGCTCCGGGCTCATGAACCGCCGGGACTGCACGGCCAGCGTGCGCCGCTCCTCCTGCGGGGCGTCGTCGAGGAAGGCGTAGGGCTTGGCGCCAAGGATTTCCTGGGCGAGCGGCGACGGCCCCGTAAGATCGCGGCACAGCACGCGCAACGCCCCGCGCTCGAGGCGCTCGAGCAGCCGTTCCAGTCCCGCGACGTCCATCGCGACCGCGACGCAGTCGGCCAGCGTTTGCCGCACGAGCGGATGATCCGGGATCGCACGGTCGCCGCCGCCGAGATTCTCGGCGCAGGCGAGCTGATCGGGAAACACGGCGGCCATGAGGTCCTCGGCGTCGCTGCGCTGAAACTGCGGCGGCGCCTTGCGGCCGTTCGTAAAACGCCGCACGGCGAGCGCCGTCGTCGCGTTCCAGCGCCACTGCGTCGGGAACATCGGCGCCGCGAGCACTGCCTGTTCGAGCACGTCGCGCACGGTCGCAGCCTTGAGATAGTTCGCGACTTCCTCGAGCGCGAAGCTGTGCACGGTGCCGAGCGAGATGACGATCGAATCCTCGAGCGCGGCCGCCTGCAGCTCGAAGTTGAAGCGCCGGCAAAAGCGCTTGCGCAGCGCGAGTCCCCAGGCCCGGTTGACGCGCGAGCCGAAAGGCGAATGGATCACGAGGTGAGCGTCGCCGGCCTCGTCGAAGAATCGCTCGAAGACGATCGTCCCGTGTGTGGGCAGCGAACCGAGCGCGGCCTTCGCAGCCGCGAGATAGTCCGTGAGCTGCTCGGCGGCGCTCGACGTCAGTCCGAGGTCGGCGGCCAGCGCCGCGGCCGTCCCGGCGTGACCGCGGGCTTCGAGGGACTCGTCGACGCGCAGGCGCAGACGCGAGACGGCCGCCGAAAGCTCGTCGCTGCGGCCCGGCGCCTCCCCGAACCAGAACGGGATGCTCGGCGGCTGCCCCCGCGCGTCCTCGACGTAGACCTTGCCGGTCTCCACTTTGGCGATCCGGTAGGCGCTATTGCCGAGCTGGAAGATATCGCCCGCCATGCTCTCGAAGGCGAAATCCTCGTTGACAGTGCCGATGGAATGCGCCTCGGGCAACAGCACGACGTCGTAGTCGAACTGGTCCGGAATCACGCCGCCGTTCGTGATGGCCGTGAGCCGCGCCGCCCGCCGCGGCCGCAAGACCCGGTTGACGCGGTCGAAATGCAGGTGGGCGCTGCGCCGGCCGCGATGCGTCGTGAATCCATCGGCGAGCATACTGACGACGGTTTCGAAGGTTTCCAGCGGCAGCGCTGCATACGGCCAGGCCTTTCGGAAGCGCGCGTGCAGCGCCTCGAGCGGCCATTCGCGCATCGCGACCTCGCTGACGATCTGCTGGGCCAGGACGTCGAGCGGCGCGCCGCAGCCGCGCATCGCGTCGAGCTCCCCGCGCCCGGCGGCATCGAGCAGCGCCGTGCACTCGACGAGCTCGTCGCGCGTGAGCGGAAACAGCCGTCCCTTGGGCAGACGTCCGATGCCGTGGCCCGACCGGCCCACGCGCTGCAGGAACGCGGCGATTGCACGCGGCGAGCCGAGCTGGCAGACAAGATCGATCTCGCCCACGTCGATGCCGAGCTCGAGCGAAGACGTTGCGACGAGCGCCTTGAGCGAGCCGGCCTTAAGCCGTTGCTCGGCATCGAGGCGATGCTCCTTCGCGAGGCTGCCGTGATGGGACGTCACCGCCGCCTCGCCGAGCCGCTCGGCGAGATGCCGCGCGGCGCGCTCGGCCAGCCTGCGCGTGTTCACGAAGACGAGCGTCGTCGTATGGGCGCGGATGAGCTCGGCGAGGCGGTCGTAGACCTCGGTCCAAACCTCGTTGGCCATGACGGCCTCGAGGGGAGAAGGCGGTAACTCGAGCGCGAGATCGCGCCCACGCACATGGCCTTCGTCGATGATCGTGCATGCCGCGCCCTGCCCGCCCGTGAGGAAGTCGGCGACGGCCGAGATCGGCTTCGTCGTCGCCGAGACGCCGACGCGGACAGGCGGCGCGGCGCAGAGCGCGTCGAGCCGCCCGAGCGACAGCGCGAGATGCGCGCCCCGCTTGTTGCCCGCGAGCGCATGGATCTCGTCGACGATGACGGTCCGGACCGTGCCGAGCATGCGCCGACCCGACTCCGAGGTGAGCAGGATGTAGAGCGACTCGGGCGTCGTCACGAGAATATGCGGCGGGGTCTTACGCATTCGCGCGCGCTCGCTCTGCGGCGTGTCCCCCGTTCGAACCCAGGCCTTGATCGGCGCATCCGGCAGCGCCGCCTCGAGCAGCTCGCGCCGGATGCCCGCGAGCGGCACTTGCAGGTTTTTCTGGATGTCGTTGGAAAGCGCCTTGAGCGGCGAGACGTAGAGCACGCGCGTCTCGTCGGCCAGCGTCCCCTCGAGCGCGAGCCGCACGAGATCGTCGATGACGGCGAGGAATGCCGCGAGCGTCTTGCCCGAGCCCGTCGGCGCGCTAATGAGCGTCGCGGCCCCGCGCTTGATCGCCTCCCAGGCCCTGCGCTGCACGGGCGTCGGCCCCGCAAACTCGTCCTGAAACCAGCCCGCAACGGCCGGATGCAAACTCTCCAACCCCATCGTCAAAGCATACGGGAAAATCCGCGCGGCGGTGAGCCGGCGCGCAGTCCCGTATAATCGGCGCTTTGCCCCGCGAGCGGATCGAGCCCCATGCGAATGACCCGCGATGATTTCCTGCGCTGGCCGCACAAGGCCATCACCCTGCTCGGCATGTCGGGCATCGGCAAAACGACGCTCGCCTACAAGCTGCCGCGCTCGAAGTGGTTTCATTACTCCGGCGACTACCGCATCGGCACCAAGTACCTGGCGGAGCCGATCCTCGACAACATCAAGCGCCAGGCCATGCAAGTCGGCTTTCTGCGCGACCTGCTCCGCAATGACTCGATCTACATCGCAAGCAACATCACGGTCCACAACCTCGAGCCGGTCTCGACGTTTCTCGGCAAGATCGGCCGCCGCGACAAGGGCGGGCTGCCCGTGGACGAGTTCAAGAAGCGGCAGCGCCTGCATCGGGAGGCCGAGATCGGCGCGATGCGCGACGTCGCGGACTTCATCATCAAGGCACGCGAGATTTACGGCTACGACGATTTCATCAACGACGCGGGCGGCAGCGTCGTCGAGCTCGACGATCCGGAAACCGAGCGCGTGTTGGCCGACAACACGCTGATCCTCTATCTCAAGGCGGACGCCGAGATGGAGCGCCAACTCGTCCAGCGGGCCATCGACGATCCGAAGCCGCTCTACTATCAGGAGAGCTTCCTCGACGCGAAGCTCGGCGAATACCTGGCCGAGACGGGGCTTGCGAGCCCCGACGAGATCGAGCCCGACGAGTTCGTGCGCTGGATCTTCCCGGCGCTCGTCGCCCACCGCCGGCCGAAGTATGAAGCGCTCGCGAACGCGTACGGCTACGCCGTGGACGCCCGGCTCGCCGAGCAGATCCGGGGCGAGGGCGACTTCGTCGATCTCATCGCCGGCGTGCTCGACTAGCAAGCTAGCCTGCCAGACCCAGCCCGACGGCCCAGGCCAGTGCCACGGCGACGACGGCGAGCGCAGCGAAGCCGCGCTGCACCGCGGCCGCGCGCGGCAAGCGCAGCCGCGCCAGCACGGCACCGATGCCGAAGCCCGATGCGTAGCCCATGAGATGGGCGAAGATGTCGGTGTGCGCCCCGGCCGTGCCCGTGAAACCCAGCAGGCAAATGCCCGCGAAGATCGGCGCGACGCGCGCCCGCCAGGAAGGCTCGCCGCGCTGCTTGAGCCATGCATGCGCCGTCAGCAGCCCGAGTGCGGCGAAGACGGCCGTCGACGCGCCGATCGCGCGGTGCCCGGCGGGCTGCATGGCGGCATCGAGCAGATTGCCCATGGCGCCGCCGGCCAGGATCGTGAACCACCCGAGGCCGAAGCCGAAGTAGCGGCCCACGAAGTAGCCGAAGAAGGCGCCGAAGCCGAGGTTGCCGAGGAGATGCTCGGCGTTGGCGTGCAGGGTCAGGGCCGTGACGATGCGCCAGAGCTGCCCGTGCATGACGGCGCCCGCGTCGAGGTCGCCCGCCGTGAGCCACTCGAAGTCGAAGACGTTCTGGCCCGCGCAGTAGCCGACGACGAGCAGCACGGCCGCGTAGCCCGCGACGCCGTTCCAGGCCCCGGGAAACGCGGGCGCCTCGGGAGCACGCGGCCGGCGGCCGGCCTTGGCCCGTTCCTCGCGGTACGCGGCGAGCTCGACAGCGGCTCGATCCGCGTCGGCGGCCGGCACGACGAGCAGCCGCTCGTGCAGCCGCCCCGTCGTACGCTCGTGCTCGATGCCCGCGGCCGCGAGAACGAGCGCAAGCTCGGCCGCCTCGGCGGCGCTTTCCCCGCTCCAGACGATCACGCGCGGCTCGCGAGCGTCCGCAGCGTCCCTGTTCGAGTCGCGCATGACGCTATTATCGCCCCATAGGCGAGCGCAACGGAGACGATCGGGAGGCCCGAATCATGAGTGACGAGCTTCAATGCTACCGGTGCGGCGCGGGACTCGAAGCACTCACGCTGCCGCTCGCGCGGCTCGACGAATGCCCCGCGTGCGGCGTGCAGCTGCACGTTTGCCGCATGTGCGTCCACTTCGCGCCAGGACGGCCCGAAGACTGCGACGAAGAGGACGCGCTCGAAGTGCGCGACAAGCGCAGCGCGAATTTCTGCGACTACTTCGTGCCCAGCACGAAGGCCTACAGTCCGGGGGAGCAACAGGCCGATGCGGCCGCGCGCGAGCGCCTCGCATCGCTGTTCGGCGAGGCGGCAGCGCAGACGCCGCGGACTTCGGAACCGCCGACGGACACTGCGCAGTCGTCGGCGTCCGGGCAGACCCCGTCGGCCGGAGAGGCCGCGCGCCGCGCGGCCGAAGATCTGTTCAAGAAGTGAGCCGCCGCATGCGCCGGCGCTATTGACATGCCTCACCGCTGGGAGAGACTGGCCGGCGTGGGAATCAATCGGAGTCGAAGCATGGGGAATCGATGGTTCGCCGCGAGCCTGCTTTGCGCGGCGGCGGCCCTCAACGCGGGCTGCGCCCACGAGCGCGTCGCCGCGGGGCCCGCGCGCTCCGGCGCAAGCGCGGGCAGCGGTTATCGTCAGGACAAGATCATGGGCGAAGCCCAATCGTTCTTCGGCAAGGGAGCGCGCGGTCTCGCGGACGTCGTGAACCGCGTGTTCCGCGACAACGGTCCTCCCGACGCCTACATCAAAGGCGAGGAAGGCGCGGCGGCGCTCGGGGTCGGGTTGCGCTACGGCCACGGCACGCTCTACTACAAGGACGGCACGACGACGAAGGTCTACTGGCGCGGCCCTTCGCTCGGCATCGACTTCGGCGGCAATGCGTCGAAAACCTTCGTGCTCGTCTACCACCTGCCCAGTATCGCGGCCGTCTTCCAGCGCTTCGGCGGCGTCGAGGGCAGCCTTTACTACGTCGGTGGCGTCGGCGTCACGTATAACCGCGCGAACGACATCCTGCTCGCGCCCGTCCGTTTCGGGGTCGGCTGGCGGCAAGGCATCAACGTCGGCTACCTGCACCTGTCCCCGAACCGCAGCTGGGTGCCGTTCTGACGGGCATGGCAAACGGTGGGACCTCGCGCACAGCCCCTCCGCGGCCGCCGGAGCCGCGCGAGGGTTGCCGCGCGGATTTCGAAGCGCTGCTCGAGCTCGTCGCGAAAAGCCGCCGCCTCCTGGTGCTGACGGGCGCGGGCTGCAGCACCGAGTGCGGGATTCCTGACTATCGCGACGAGCGCGGCGGCTGGAAGCGCGCGGCACCGATCATGTACGCGGATTTTGTCGCGGACGCGCGCGTCCGGCAGCGGTATTGGGCTCGGAGCACGCTGGGCTGGCGGCACGTCGCGGCCGCGGCGCCCGGGCCGGCGCACCATGCGCTCGCAGCGCTCGAAGCCGCAGGACCGCTCGACACCGTGATCACCCAGAACGTCGACGGACTGCACGGGCGCGCGGGATCGCGGCGCGTCATCGAGCTGCACGGCGGCCTTGCGCAGGTGCGCTGCCTCGGTTGCGGCCGTATCGAAGGCCGGCCGGCCTTTCAAGCCCGGCTTGAGGCCGCGAATCCGGGCTGGACGGCGCAGCTCGCGGCGCCGGCCCCGGACGGCGACGCACTGGTCGAAGCCGCGCACGAGGACTTCTGCGTCCCGGCCTGCGTGGATTGCGGCGGCATCCTCAAGCCCGACGTCGTCTTCTTCGGCGAATCGGTCCCGCGCGAGCGCGTCGGCGCAGCCATGCGGCGCGTCAGCGAGGCCGATGCGCTGCTCGTCGCCGGCTCGTCGCTCATGGTGTTCTCGGGTTTTCGCTTCGTACGCGAAGCGGCGCGCCTGAGCCTGCCGATCGCAGCCGTGAACCTCGGCCGAACGCGCGCCGACGATCTGTTCCACGTCAAGATCAGCGCGGCCTGCGGCGCGACACTCGAGCGCCTGGCGGCCGCGCTGCATCGACGGGAAACGCGATCTCCCCGCGACGCCACCGCATGATTCACGAACGGCCGCGGCGCCCTCGGGCTTACTTCTCCGATCGCCCCTGCGCCGTGCGCCGCGCCTCGACCAGCGAGCGGCGCATGTCGATCGCGATCGTCCGCTCCGAGGTCAGCTCGAATGCCCGCACAACGTCCTCGGCCGTTTGGGCGGCCTCGGCGGCCGGCGCGAGGACCGGGAGCTCGGTGCTCGTCGCCGTGGGCGCCTGATCGCCGCCCTGCAGCGTTCGGTACTTGCGCTTCCACGAATCGGCCGAACGCTTGAGCTCGGCAATCGTGTCCGCGTGGCGATTGATCGAGGCCTCGAGCGACTGGATGACCTGACGCTTCTCCTCGAGTTGGTCCTCGAGCGCCTGCGTGCGCTCGCCATCGGCCTGCAGGCTCTTGATGAGCCGCTTGCGCGCCTCGAGCTCCGCACGCATCGACTCGAGCTCGGCCGCGCCTTCGCCAGCGTCCGACTCGGCGGCATCCCGCAGCGAGCCCACGGCCTCCCTGAGCCGCTCGACTTCGGCCTCTAGCGTCTCCTTGGCGCGCCGCAACTCGCCGATCTCCCGGTCCTTGAGCCGCACCTCGCCCTTGAGGCGATCGGCCGCCTCCGCATCGCGACGCAGCACGCGGATCAACTCCTGCTTGCTGTCGCGCTCGGACTTCAGAGACTCGAGCTCGACCTCTTTCTCCTGCAGCTCACGGCGCAGCTCCGAGGCTTCGGACGCCTCGCTCCGCAGGGTCTCGATGAGCTCGGCCTGGCCTTCGATCGTGCCGTTGAGCCGATCGATCTCCCTGGCGTGCGCGGCCGCCTCCGCCGTCGAGCTATCGGCGACCTCGCGCCGCCGCTCGAGCTCGTCGAAAACGCGCGCCATTTCCGAGCCCCAATCCGCCAGCAGCTCCTCGAGGCGTGCGCGCGATGGGTCGATCGATGAAGATGATTCCGGCATAGCCTTGCCCGACTGCAGTGTCCAGCAGGCTAAGTTGCCGGCTTCGGCCGGCAATTGCGTTGACTTGCGTCACAGCGGACCGGCCGCTCGCCTGTTAACCGGCGGCCGGCCGCCGCCCCGGTCAGCGGAAACGGGCCTGCAGGGCGGCGAGCGCCTCCGCACCCGGGCACAGCGACTCGTACGGCAGCTCGTTGAGCGGCGTCTGCGTCGTGCCGCTCACGGCATGCATGTCGGGCTCGGACTCGTCGACGTAAAGCAGGCCCGTCACGATCTCGCCCTCGCGTTGGCGGGCGCGTAGATACTCGATGGCGGCCCCGCGGTTGCGGAAGTCGTAGCTCTCGTCGACCTTTCGCAGCAGAATGCGGCTGCCGTCGTGGAGCATGACGGGCATCGCTTCGCCGACTTCGTAGGCCGCCTTGATCTCGTCGCGCGGCGGCACGAAGTCCGCCTGGATGACCGGATGAGCGAACTCGCGCGTATGCGCGTAGCTCTTCGTCGAGGCCTCGTGATCGTTGAACGTCACGCAAGGCGAAACGACGTCGATGAGCGCGAAGCCCTCGTGGCGCAGCCCGGCCTTGATGAGCGGCAGGAGCTGAGCCTTGTCGCCGGAGAAGCTCCGTGCGACGAAGCTTCCCCCCAGGGCCAGCGCCGTCTGCACGGGGTCGATGGGCGGCTGACGGTTGACCTCGCCCTTCTTGGCCTTGCTGCCCAAGTCGGCCGAAGCCGAGAACTGCCCCTTCGTGAGTCCGTATACGCCGTTGTTCTCGATGATGTAGAGCATATCGAGATTACGGCGGATCGCGTGCGCAAACTGGCCGAGACCGATGGAAAGTGAATCCCCGTCCCCCGAGACGCCGATGATGTGCAGCTCGCGGTTGGCCGCGGCCGTGCCCGTCGCGATGGACGGCATGCGGCCGTGCACCGCGTTGAAGCCGTGGGAAGCGCCCAGGAAATAGGTGGGCGTCTTCGACGAGCAGCCGATGCCGCTGACCTTCGCGACCCGGTGCGGCGGAATATCGAGCTCGAAGAACGCCTGCACGATCGCGGCCGTGATCGAGTCGTGCCCGCAGCCCGCGCAGAGCGTGGACATCCCCCCTTCGTAGTCGCGGATGGTGAGGCCGAGCCCGTTGCGCCGCAGGCCGGCATGGACGATCTTGGGTTTAGCAATCGAGGTCATGCCGCCTCTCCCTGAGCCTCGGCGCTCTCGATCGCCTCGACGACGGTTCGAGCGTCGAGCGGCAGGCCGCCGTAGCTGAGCACCGATTCCATGCGTTCCTTGGGATAGTCCGTCTCGAGCGTCAGCAGGCTCTTGAGCTGGGCGTCGCGATTCTGATCGACGACGAAGATTCGGCTGTGCCGCTCGAGGAACCGAAGTACCTTCTTGCCGAAGGGGAAAGCCTTAACACGGCAGTAATCCACATGTATCCCTTTGGCCGCGAGCGCATCGATGGCCTCGAGCACGGCCGGATTCGAGCTGCCCGCCGCGACGATGCCCCAGTCCGCGCCCTTGCGGCTGCGCTTGATCACGGGGTCGGGCACGAGCGCGGCGGCCGTCTCCCACTTCCTGCGCAGCCGGTCGACGACATCGCGATACTCGGCGGAATCCTCCGTGTAGCGGCCGAACTTGTTGTGCCCGGAGCCGCGCACGAAGTAGGCGCCGTTCGGGTGCATGCCCGGCAGCGTGCGGTACGGGATGCCGTCGCCATCGGAGTCGAGGTAGCGGTGGAAAGCCGGCAGCTCGGCCAGCTGAGCCGCATCGAGCACCTTGCCGCGATCGGGCCGGTAGCCCGAGTCCCAGTCGAGCTCCTTGCACATCCAGTCGTTCATGCCGATGTCGAGATCGGACAGCACGATGACGGGGGTCTGCAGCCGGTCCGCGAGATCGAAGGCCGCGACCGCGAGCTCGAAGCACTCGCGCGGATCGGCGGGGAACAGCAGCACGTGGCGCGTGTCGCCGTGCGAGGCGTAGGCGGCCGCGAGGATGTCGGACTGCTGCGTGCGCGTCGGCATGCCCGTCGAGGGCCCGACCCGCTGCACGTCGATGACGACGGCGGGCAGCTCGGCGAAGTAACCGAAGCCGAGAAATTCGTTCATGAGCGAGAGACCCGGCCCGCTCGTAGGAGTGAAGGCTCGAGCGCCGTTCCAGGTCGCGCCCAGCACCATGCCGATTGCCGCGAGCTCGTCCTCGGCCTGCACGATACAAAAGCGCCGCTCGCCGGTTTCGGGATCCTTGCGGAAACGCTCGCAGAAGGACTTGAACGCGTCCATGACCGAGGTCGAGGGCGTGATCGGATACCAGGCCCCGACGGTCGCGCCGGCATAGACGCAGCCGAGCGCCGCCGCCGTGTTGCCGTCTATCATGATGTGGCCGCCCGTCTTGTCCAGCCTCTTGACGCGCGTCGGCAGCGGGCATTCGAAGTGCTCGAGCGCATACGCGTGCCCAAGCTCGACGGCCTCCATGTTTGCGCCGACCACCGCGGGCTTGCGCGCGAACGTCTCCTCGACGAGCTCGCGCACGACGCCGAGCTCGAGCTCGAGCAGTGCGGCCAGCGCGCCGACATAGGCCATGTTCTTCATGAGCACGCGCGTGCGGGCGTTCGTGAAGCGCTCATTGCAAAGCCGCGCGAAGGGAATGCCGATGATGCGAATGTCCGAGCGCGCAAGCAGCCGGTCGCGCGGCCAGCTCGAGTCGTACAGCAGCGTGCCGCCCGGCGCGACCTCCGCCAGATCCCGCTCGTACGTCTGGTTGTTCATCGCGACCATGATGTCGACGTGGCCGGCACGAGCGAGGTAGCCGTCCTTGTTGACGCGGATTTCGTACCACGTCGGCAGGCCCTGGATGTTCGACGGGAAGAAATTCTTGCCCGTGACCGGAACGCCCATCCGGAAGACGGTCTTCATGAGCAGCGAGTTGGCGCTGGCCGAGCCCGTGCCGTTGACGTTCGCCAGCTTGACGACGAAATCGTTTACCCGGTTCTTCGCGCTCTTTGCCACTGACCGTCGCTCCCCAAACTCTCGTCGGCGGCGTAAGGAATCGCGACCGTCGACTTCTGCATATCCCATGCGCCCGTCGGGCAGCGCTCCGCGCAGAGCCCGCAATGCACGCAGAGGTTCTCGTCCTTGACCATGACGCGGCTCGTCTGCGCGAGAGGCGCCGAGACGTAGAGCGGCTGGTCCGGGTTCTGCCGCGGCACCCTGAGCCGCGCCTCGATGTCGCTCTGCTCGCCGTCCGGCACGATCGTGAGGCAGTCGACGGGACAGATATCTATGCAAGCGTCGCACTCGATGCAGAGCTTGGCGGTGAACGCCGTCTGTACGTCGCAGTTCAGGCAGCGCTCGACCTCCGTCGCGACCTGCTCCGCGCTGAATCCGAGTTCGACCTCGATATTGAGCTTCTTGAACCGCTTCTTGAGATCGACGTGCGGCATCATGCGCCGGCCGGCCGGATCGAAGCCATTGCTGTAGCTCCACTCCTGCAGGCCCATCTTCGTGCTCGAGAGGTTCACGCCGCGCGGCAACCGCTCGGTCAGCGGCAGCCCGTGACAATGGCGGTGAATAGAGATCGCAGCCTGGTGCCCGTGCTCGACGGCCCAGATGATGTTCTTGGGCCCGAACGCTGCATCGCCGCCGAAGAACACGCCCCGGCGGGTGGATTCGAACGTCGCGGAGTCGACCAAGGGCACGTCCCACTTGTCGAATTCGATGCCGATATCGCGCTCGATCCACGGAAACGCGTTTTCCTGGCCGATCGCGAGCACGACGTCGTCGCAAGGCAAAAAGACTTCCTCGACGACGCGCTGGTCGACGATCCGGTCCCGGCCGTCGAGTTCGTACTCGAGCTTGTCGAAGCGCATGCCGACGAGCTTGCCGTTCTCGACGACGAACGCCTTCGGCGAATGATTCACGACGATCTCGACGCGCTCCTCCTCGGCGTCCTCGAGCTCCCAGTCGGATGCCTTGAAGAACTGCCGCGGCTTGCGCGCCATGACCTTTACGTCCTCGGCACCGAGGCGCAGCGAGCTGCGGCAGCAGTCCATGGCCGTGTTGCCGACGCCGATGATGAGGACGCGCTTGCCGACGCTGTCGACGTGGCCGAAAGCGATCGACTCGAGCCAATCGATGCCGATATGGATCCTGGCCGCGGCCTCCTCGCGCCCGGGCAAGCTCAGATCCTTGCCCTTCGGGGCGCCGCTGCCGACGAAAACGGCGTCGTAGCCCTCCTCGAGCAGCGCGCGCAGGCTCTCGACGCGCGACCCGTAGCGTACCTCGGCCCCGAGGCCGGTGATGTACCCGATCTCCTCGTCGAGGACGTCGGCCGGCAGCCGGAAGGCCGGGATGTTCGTGCGCATGAGGCCGCCGGGCTTGTCCAGCGCCTCGAGGATCACGCACTCGTAGCCGAGTGGCAGCAGGTCGTTGGCGACGGTCAGCGAAGCGCAGCCGGCCCCGATGAGGGCGATGCGCTTGCCGTTCTTCTCGGGCGCCGGCTGCGGCAGGCGGTCGCGGATGTCGCCGCGGTTGTCCGCCGCGACGCGCTTGAGCCGGCAGATCGCGACCGGCTTCTCCTCGACGCGGCCCCGGCGGCAGGCCGGCTCGCAGGGGCGGTCGCAGACTCGGCCGAGGATGGCCGGAAACACGTTCGATTTACGGTTCAGCAGATAGGCATCGGCGAATCTGCCCTGCGCGATCAAACGGATGTACTCCGGCACGTCGGTGTGGGCCGGACAGGCCCACTGACAATCGACGACGCGGTGAAAATACTCCGTCTCTTCGGTCTTAGTCGGCTGCATCGCCTATTCGCTTCCAAAGGGACCGGCGTGTTCGACCGGAGATGGAGGAGGCTCGAAGTGCTGGGACATCTAACTTCTCGACGGCATCCGGCAACGCATCAGCTTATTTATGAGCGTCCGAACGTAAGGGAGGGGGTCGGCCGCGTGCGGCGCAAAGGCGCCCGCCGCGGACCGCAATGGTCGGCCGAGGAATCGGGTTCGCTGACTGGGATGCTCATGAACTTCCTCGAGATTAGCGCGCGCCATTTTATAGAGCGACCGACTCATGCTACAAGCGCCAAGCCGAGCGTGCTGTACGAGGCGGTCTGCAACCCAGGAACCGGGGCTGGCGGGCACGGGTCTACCGAAGAGGCACATGGACCGGACAAACGGATCCTATACACTGCAAAGGGAGTGCGGAGCACGTTATGGGCAACACACCACAGTTCCGGTTCGGCCGTCGTTGGCTCCAAGCCGCCGTTTGCGCCGCTACGATCGCCGCCGCAGCCGGCGCCTGGGGCCAGGCGGCCGACGACGACACTTTCCCGGCCATCACGTCGGCCGATAGTCAGCCGCCACCCGCAATGCCGCCGGCGCCCGCGCACGCCGGCGCCGGCAAAGCGCCGCGGGCGGAGGCGGCGGCCGCGGACGCCATCGAGCACGAGACGCGCGCCGTGGAGGATGCCGCCGAGCCGAGGAACGGCGGGGCGCCGAGCCCGGCCGCGGCCGCCGAGATCCCCATCGGCCCCGATGCGAAGGCTGCAACGGTCGACGCCGCGGGGACGACCGAGGACGCCGGGACGGTCGGGCCGGCAGCGGCGCAGAGCGCGGGCTTGGCAGGCGACGCGGCCGCCGGCAGCAGCCGGCTCGAGTCCCTGCTCGAGATCCGGCATTTGACCGACGCGAAGCAGTACCTCGAAGCCGTACCCGTCGGCCAGAAGCTGCTCGCGCAAACCCGCAAGGAATTCGGCGACCGCAGTCTCGAGACGGCGGACGCTTATGTCACGCTCGCGCGCGTGCAGCGGGATGCCGGCCAGCACGACGCCGCCGAGAAGAATTATCTGCAGGCCATCGGCCTCATCCGCGCCGTCGACGGCAATTTCTCCGAGCGCGCGATCGACCCGCTCATCGGTCTCGGCGACAACTACGAGGCGGCCGGCAAGTATCTCGACGCCGTCACGGCCTACAACTCGGCGCGCGGCGTCACGCGTCGGGTCTACGGCCTGCTCAGCCCGACGCAGGTGCCGATCCTCGACCGCCTCACGGCCTCGTTCCTGGCCATGAACAAATATAAGGACGCGGACAATCAACAGATCATGATTCTGCGGCTCGCGCAGCGCAACAACCCGCCCGGCTCCCCGAAATATCTCGAAGGCGTTTACCGTTACGCCGCCTGGCTGCGCCAGAGCCAACGCTACGACGACGAGCGTAGCGAGTACAGCGAGGCGATCCACGCCATCCGCGCCGAGCACGGCAAGAACAGCCCGCTGCTCATTCGCCCGCTGCGCGAAATCGCCAACAGCTTCAGGGCCCAGACGATTCCGGACAATCGGGGCCTGCAGTCGCTCCAGGCGGCGCTCGCCATCGCGAAGGCCCAGCCCGAGGCCAACCCGCTGGCCGAAGCCGAGGTGCTGCGCGACATCGGCGATTGGAGGGTCGCGTTCTCGAGCACGAACCCGGATCTCAGCGAGTATCGGCAGGCGTGGGACCTGCTGGGCCGGGTACCGAACGGGAACCGGCTGCGGCAGGAGTGGTTCTCGGGCGCCGAAGTCGTGCTGGAGCAGCCCATCGTCTTCCTGGGCATGGGCAAGACGACGGACCCGAGCCAGACCCGCGAGGGCCGCGTCGATCTGCAGTTCGACGTGGACAAGGACGGCCAGACGATGAACGTCTCGATCCTGCGCTCGGATCCGCCGGGGTTCCGCGACGACGCGTTCAAGCGGATCGTCCAGGACCAACGCTATCGGCCGCTGTTCGTCGACGGCGAGCCGGCGCGGAAGGACCACGTCAAGCGGACGTTCGAGTTCCGATATGCGCCGAAGACCGACAAAAGCGACAAGAGCAAAGACAAGAGCGCGTGAGCACCTGAGGAGGCTGCTCGCGCTGGCGCTCACGGGCGGCCTCGGCGTGGCCGCCGCGGCGGCGGCGCAGGTGCCGGCGCCGGCGGCCGCCGCGCCGCCGCCCGCCGCCGGCAGCGAGCCCCCGGGCGCGCCCCTCGGTGCGGCCGCGCCTCCCAAAGCCCTGCGCTCGGCGCGCGATGCGCTGGTCGACGCCGGCGACTTCTCCGCGGCACTCGATCCGGCCCGGCGGCTCACGCGCTCCGCCGACCAGGCGGCGCCCGAGACGCGCGGCAACGACCTGGCCGCGCTCGGGTACATCGAGACGGCCCTGCACGAGTTCGCCGCGGCCGAGAGCGCCTACCTCGAGGCCATCAACGTCATCGGCATGGCCGACGGCGAGTTCGCCGCGGCACTCGTTGCGCCCTACCGCGGGCTCGGGCGCATCTACATCGCGAGCGGCCGATTTAAGGAGGCCGTCGTGGCCCTGACCCAGGCCCGCTTCCTCAGCCGCCGCAACCTCGGCCTCTACAACGTCGCGCAGAGCAACGTCATCGACGATCTCACGACGGCCTATCTGGGTCTCGGCGACACGGTCAAAGCGATGGCGCTGCAGCGCGAGCGTCTCGAGAACGCCGAGCACCGGTTCGGCGCCGACGACCCGAAGACCCTCCCGTACCGCTACCGGCTCGCCGCGTATTACGGCGATTCCCGCCTGCACGCCGCCGAACGTGCCGAGTACCGGAAGATCGCGGCGCTGGCCAAGCAGCAAGGCGACCGCAACGCGCAGCTGCGGGCCTTGAGGCAGCTGGTCGCGATCGAACTGCTGCTCGGCGACGGCGATTCGGACCGGCGCCGGCTCGCGGCCGTCCTCGCGGACCCCCAGGGCCTGGACCCGACCGAGAAGGCCCTGAGCCTCGCCTCGCTCGGCGACTGGGCGACCGCGCACGAGCAACCGGCCACGGCGCGCGATTTTTACACCCGCGCGTACACGGAGCTGGCCGCAGCCGGCGGCGCCCCTGACCGCGTGTTCGGCGCACCGCGCATGATCGACTTCGTCGCACCGCTCGATGCCGCGGACCGAAATACGCGCGGCGGGTCCTATCGCTTCGGGACGATCGTCGTGGCCTTCGACGTGGCGGCCGACGGCCGCGCTCAGAACGTGCATACCGCGGAGGCGACGCCCAAAGGCGTCGTCGACGCGGCCTACGAGGCCCGGATTCGCGCCACCCATTTCCGTCCCCGGCTCGCCGCCGGCGGCCCAGTCCCGACCACGGGAGTGCGGTTCACTCATGAGTTCCGCTACGCGGCGGCGGACCGCTGAGCCCGATGCGCGCCATGGTCCAACAAACGCCGCGCGCGCCGCTGCTGCCCAAGGAGGTGCCGCGGCCCGTGCCGCACCCGGGACAGCTGCTGATCCAGGTCGAGGCCTGCGCCGTGTGCCGCACGGACCTGCATGTCGTCGACGACGAACTCCCGAACGTCCCGCGGCCCGTCATTCCCGGCCATCAGGTCGTCGGCCGCGTGGCCGCGGTCCCGGGCGGCGCCGACGTTCCGGATTCGCCCCAGCTCGGCGATCGCGTCGGCGTCCCGTGGCTCGGATACACGTGCGGCGTCTGCGGCTATTGCACGAGCGGACGCGAGAACCTCTGCGACCACGCGTTGTTCACGGGCTATACGCTGCCCGGCGGCTATGCCGACTACCTGACGGCGGACGCGCGCTTCTGCTTTCCGCTCTCGGAGGACGCCGAAGCCGCGCAGATCGCGCCCCTGCTCTGTGCGGGGCTCATCGGTTACCGGGCGCTGCGCATGTGCGGCGACGCAAGACGCATCGGTTTATACGGCTTCGGCGCCGCGGCCCATCTCGTCGCGCAGGTCATCCGCTCCCGCCGCGGCGAGTTCTTTGCGTTCACGCGCCCGGGCGACCGCGCCGCCGCGGCCTCCGCCGAAGCCCTCGGCGCGGCCTGGGCCGGCGGCTCGGACGAGCCGCCGCCCGCGGCGCTCGACGCCGCGATCATATTCGCGCCCGTAGGCCCACTCATCCCGACCGCACTGGCCGCCGTCGTCAAAGGGGGCGCCGTCGTCTGCGCCGGTATCCATATGTCGAACATTCCCGAGTTTCCGTATTCGCTGCTCTGGGGCGAGCGCCAGATCCGCTCCGTCGCGAATCTCACGCGGCGGGACGGAACGGAGTTCCTCGCGCTGGCCGAGCGCCTTCCGATCCGCACCGAAGTCCACTGCTACGCGCTGGAAAGCGCCAATCAGGCCCTGACGGACCTGCGGTCGGGGGCCTTTACGGGCAGCGCGGTCCTGACCGTTTGAGGCCGCGCGGCCGGGCCGGCGCACAAGCCGGACAAACCGGGCTTTTTCAAAGGCCTGCGAGTCGTTAAGCTGGCCCTCTGTCCCATCACAGACCGCCCGTATGCAAGGCAAAGAGATCCTGGCCGTCGTCGATCCGACGGCTGACGAGCAGCCCGCCCTAGGGCGCGCTGCCGTTCTGGCCGAGGCCTGCGGAGCCTCGCTCGAGCTGTTCGTCTGCGACTACGATCAATACCTCGAGGGTGGGCGCCTGTTCGAGTCCGAAGGGCTCGCGAAAGCCCGGCGCAGCCGGCTCGAGCACGATCGCGAGCGGCTCGAGACATTGCGCGCGCCGCTGCTCGCGAAAGGGCTCGCCGTTGCGGCCGACGTGCGCTGGGACCATCCGCTCGAGCGCGGCATCGCGCGCAAGGCCGCCGAGGCAGCGCCGCTGCTCGTCGCCAAGGACACGCACCATCACCCCGTGTTGAAGCGCACGCTCCTGTCGAACACCGACTGGAACCTGATCCGCACCTGCCCCGCACCGCTGTTGCTGGTCAAGCCGCGCGCGCTGGACGCGGTCCCGACGATCCTCGCGGCCGTCGATCCGACTCACGAGCACGACAAGCCCGCCGCGCTGGACCGCTCGATCCTGGCCCTCGCGGCGGAGCTCGCCACGGCGCTGCACGGCCGCCTGCACGTCGTGCACGGCTTCGACACGGCACCCGCGATCGCCGCGGCGGCCGCAGCGCCCGAGCCCGACGTGGCGCTGCCGACGCTGGAGATCGGGCAAGCCGTCGAGCGGCGCCATCGCGAGGCGCTCGACCGCCTGCTCGCCGACTTCTCGGTTCCGGCCGCGCAGGTGCATCTCGAGGAAGGGGCGGCGGACGACGTCCTGCTGCGCACGTGCGAGGCACTCGAAGCTGACTTCGTCGTCATGGGGGCCGTCGCGCGCGGCGCGCTCGGGCGCGTCTTCATCGGCAGCACGGCCGAGCGCGTCCTCGACAGGCTGCCCTGCGATCTTGTCGTCATCAAGCCGGTCGACTTCGGGGCCTCGGCGGCCGCATGAGCGGCCCGCACGCGCGGGCGCACCCTGAATTTTTGTCAAGCCGCGTCCGTCCTAGGCACGGATGCGTAAATCTTCGGCGGACATCTCGGCACCGCGGGGATGAGAAATGGCGCTGAATCGAGTTCTGATCATCGACGACGACACCCGGCTCACGGAGATGCTGGGCGAGTACCTGACGCCTGAAGGCCTTGCCATCACGGCCGTACCGAACGGCTCCCTGGGACTGCGCGAGGCCCAGACGAACGAGTACGAGCTCATCGTCCTCGACGTCATGCTGCCCGGCCTCTCGGGATTCGAGGTACTGCGCCAGCTGCGCGAATCGGGCGCGAACACGCCGGTGCTCATGCTGACCGCGCGCGGCGACGACGTGGACCGTATCGTCGGCCTCGAGATGGGTGCCGACGACTACCTGCCGAAGCCGTTCAACCCGCGTGAGCTGCTGGCCCGCATCAAGGCGATCCTGCGCCGGACGGCCGAGGACGCCGAGGACGAGGTCTCCGAGCTCACCGTAGGACCGCTGCACGCGCAGCTGCAGCGCCGCGAGGCCTGGCTCGACGGCCAGCCGCTGCGCCTCACGAACGCAGAGTTCGTGATCCTCGCGACGCTTATGCGCGCAGCCGGCGACGTCGTCTCGCGCGAGACGCTGACCCGCACGGCGCTCGGCCGGCGCCTGTTGCCGGACGACCGCAGCCTCGACACCCACATCAGCAATCTCCGCAAAAAGCTTGTCCAAGAGAGCGGCGAGGAACGGCTGCAGATTCGCAGTGTGCGCGGCAGCGGCTACGTGCTCGTGCCGCCGCCCGATTGAGTTGCCATGCGCCTATTCTGGAAAATTTTCGTCTCCTTCGGTGTCGCCATGACGGCGACGATCGCGGCGACCGTGTTCGTAAGCTTCAGGCTCGCGGAGCGGGCCTTCGATCAGCTCAACGTCGAGGGGCGGGAACGCATCATTCAGCAGGCGGCCGAGGCGCTTCACAGCGGCGGCGAGTTCCGCCTCAAGGTCTGGCTCTTCAAGCATCCTCGCCCGGCGCCGGGGACCGTGCTGCTCGTGCTCGACGAGAACGGCAACGAGCTGCTCGGCCGCGCGCTGCCCGGCGCCATGCTGCAGTTGCTGCGCACGAAACCGTTTCGCCGCTTCGAACGCCCGCCGAACGTGCTCCCGATGCAGCTCACGACGCGCTTGACGGGCGGGGACGGGAGACAGTATCGGCTCCTGTTCGTCCCGGCGCCGATCACGTTCCTCGGCATCATCACCTGGCCGGGCACGAAGCCCGCCGTGCTCACGATCGGCGCACTGGCCGCCGCATTGACCTCGCTCGCGCTCGCCGTGTACCTGTCCTCCCCCATCGTGCGCCTGCAGAAGGCGACCCGCGCGCTGGCCGCGGGCGCCCTCGAAACGCGCGTCGGCGGCCCGTCCAGTCGCCGCAAGGACGAGGTCGGCCAGCTGTCCCGCGACTTCGACGCCATGGCCGAAAGGCTGCAGGCCCTCGTGACGGACAAGGAGGGACTGCTGCGGGACGTCTCCCACGAGTTTCGCTCGCCGCTCGCGCGCATCCGCGTCGCGCTCGCGCTGGCCGAGCGCCGGGCCGGGGAGGCCGCGCAAGGCGACCTCGCCCGTATCGAGCAGGAAGTCGAAAGGCTCGATACGCTCGTCGGCCAGGTCATGACGCTGGCGCGGCTCAGAACGGACCCCGGCGTGGCCCGCAAGCCCATCGTGCTCGGTGACCTCATCGGCAGCATCATCGCCGATGCACGCTTCGAGCATCCGGAGGCTCAGATCGGCTACGAGGCCGAATCGGTGCCGACGATCCTCGGCGATCCGGACGGGCTCAAGAGCGCGGTCGAGAACGTCGTCCGCAATGCCCTCGCGCACGCCGCGTCGGGCCAGTGCGTGGAAGTCAAGCTCGCCCGCACGTCCGGGGGCATCGCGATCCGCATTCTCGACCGCGGCCCAGGCGTTCCGGCACAGGACTTGAAACGCATCTTCGAGCCGTTCTTCAGAGTCGACGACAGCCGCGACCACCGCACCGACGGCCGCGGCATCGGCCTCGCGATCACGGCCCGCGTCATGGAGCTGCACGGCGGGCACGTCACCGCGCGGAATCGGGCGGGCGGCGGCCTCGAGATCGAGCTCACGCTGCCGGTCGAGACCGAGGCGGCGTAAGCCGAAGACGTCCTAGCCGGGTCCCGAGAGCGCGCGCGAACGGCGTTTGCCGGGATCGCCGTGAACCCGTCCCTGGGGGCTCGCTGGGCGCCGTCCCTGGCGCCCAGCGTCCCGGCAAACGCCGTTCGCGCGCGCTCCCGGGACGAGGTAGTCCCCCGGGCCGGCGTTGCATCCAGCCTTCGACGTTGGCACCACGAGCGGAGGCTGGAGTCGGACGCGTAACGCTTCGTTCGAAGGACGCGTGCGCCGGCGCGGCGCCGCAACGTCGACCGGCCGCCCGCGGGCGGCTCGGATCGCAGCGCTGCATCGGCCAGGCGCTACGCTTCCGCGCACCCTTCGCGCCCACCGCCGCGAGCGAGGACGCGATCGGGCGACGTCGCCGCCGATCGCCGCGTTCCTCGGGTTGCTGCGCAGGGCCGTCGTCGGGACGCTGAGCGCCAGGGATGGCGCTCAGCGAGCCCCCAGGGACGGGTTCACGGCGGTCCCGACGACGGCCCTGCGCAGCAACCCGAGGAACCCCACTACCGGCACGCCCAGCCGCTCCAAGCGCGCCCGAGCGCGCCCGAGCGAGGCGTAGCTGCTACAGCGTGTACCCGCGCTCCTCGTGCATGGCGATGTCGAGCCCCTCGGTTTCCTGCTCCGGCGACACGCGCAGTCCCAAGGTCGCGTCGAGCACCTTGAGGATTACGAACGCTGCGAGTCCCGACCAGATGGCGGTCGCGGCCATACCGAGGGCCTGAACCCAGAGTTGGCGGCCGATGCCGCCGCCTGCATCGAAGCCGACGCCGCCCAGCGCCGCAGAGGAAAACACCGCCGTCAGCAACAAGCCGAGCGCGCCGCCGACGCCGTGCACGGGGAACACGTCGAGCGAATCGTCGATCTTGAGGTGGCGCTTGACGAACTGGGTGGCGTAGAAGCACACGACGCCTGCGACGGACCCGATGATGAGCGCCGCGCCCGGACCGACGTAGCCGGACGCCGGGGTGATCGTGCCGAGGCCGGCGACCATGCCCGTCACGATGCCGAGGACGCTGGGCTTGCGAAACTTGATCCACTCCATGGTCATCCACGCGAGCGCCCCGGCCGCGGCGCTCGCGTGCGTCACGAGCAACGCCATCCCTGCCGCACCGTTGGCGGCGAGCGCGCTGCCGCCGTTGAAACCGTACCAACCGACCCAGAGCATCGAGGCGCCCGTCACGGTCATCGTGAGGTTGTGGGGCGGCATCGCCGTCGTCGGAAAGCCCTGCCGGCGGCCGATCACGAGCGCCGCGACAAGCGCGGCGACGCCCGCGTTGACGTGCACGACGGCGCCGCCCGCAAAGTCGCGGAAGCCGAGCGCCGCAAGCCAGCCTCCGCCCCAGACCCAATGCGTCACGGGCAGGTACACGAAAACGAACCACAGCACCGAGAACCAGAGCATGGCCGAGAAGCGCATACGCTCGGCGAAGCCGCCGACGATGAGCGCCGGCGTGATCACTGCGAACGTCAGCTGGAACATCACGAACACGGTCTCGGGGACGCGTCCGTGCAGCGCGCTCGTCACGACGCCCTCGAGCCAGGCCTTCGACCAGTCGGCGACGAGCCAGGTCGAGCCCCCCGGGCCGAAGGCCAGGCTGTAGCCGAAGGCGATCCACAGCACCGAGATGGCGCAGCAGATCGCGAAGCACTGCATGAGCACGGAAAGGACGTTGCGGGAGCGCACGAGGCCCCCGTAGAACAACGCCAGTCCGGGCAGGGTCATGAACAAAACGAGCGCCGTCGCGGTCAACAGCCACGCCGTGTCGCCGCTGTCCGCCGTCTGCGCCAAAGCCAATCCGGGCCACGCCGCCAGCGCCGCGGCCGCAATCACGGTCTTTTTCAACAGCCCCCCCTACAAGGCACCGAGCCCTCGCCGACCGGCGGCGAGGGTCTCAAATCGCTTGGTCGCCCGTCTCGCCCGTTCGAATGCGGTAAACCTGGTCGAGATTCGTGACGAAGATCTTGCCGTCGCCGACCTTCCCCGTGCGTGCCGACTCGATCACCGCCTCGATGACCCGCTCGGCGAGGTCGTCGGCCACGGCGACCTCGATCTTGACCTTGGGAAGAAAGTCCACGACGTATTCGGCGCCCCTGTAGAGCTCCGTGTGGCCGCGCTGGCGGCCGAAGCCCTTGACCTCCGTGACGGTCATGCCCTGAACGCCGACCTCGGCAAGCGCGTTGCGGACGTTGTCGAGTCGAAACGGTTTGATGACCGCGGTGATCAGCTTCATGAAGGTCCCCTAGGCTGCCTTGGCTCGCGGTGCGCCCCCTCGAAGCGGCCGGAAGGGCAACCGCGCCGCCGTAATTGTAGCGGAGTCCTGCACGCCGTGGCAGGCACCGGAACGCGCGCGGGCCCGGTGCGGGCGGGCGGTCGCGGCAACGCGCCGCTCAGTAGATGCGAAAGCCGCCGTGGCGCCGCCGGATGCGGGCGTCGAGCCACCACCAGCCGGCTACGAAACCGGCCAGCAGCGTGAGCCCGAGCGCCGCCGTGACCCAGGGCAGGGGTAGGCTATAGCGGTAGCGCTCGAGACGCGCCTCGTAGTTTCGGTTCTGCTGCTCGAGCCGTGTGAGGCGACTGCGCGCCGTTTCGGCCTCGTCGCGCGCGGATGCATCCTGTTGCTTCAGGCGGGCTAGGGCCTGCTCGGCTTTGTCTCGGCCTGCCTGCGCGAGGCTCAAGGCGGCGCTGAGATCGGCCTTCTGGGCCTCGATCTCCGTAAGCCGGGCTCGCGCGGGCTTCTCGTTGACGAGGAAGGCCGACTTGACCCAGCCCTGGCGGCCGTCGCCGAGACGGACGAGCGCATAGTTGCCGCTGCGCTGGACGATCTCCACGGCATCCCCGCTCGAGAGGTTGTCGAACGCCGCGCCGCTGCCGTCCGCGCTCTTGTACAGACCGAGGCGCAGCATGTCCGTCACGTAGGCCGTCTCGGCCGCCGCCGTGCCGGCGAAGGCGAGGGCCGCGACTGCAAGCAGGACTCGACGCATGTTCGGCCTCGATCTCGGTGGCGGGAGAAGCCCCGGATTGTAGGTGCGGCGGGCCGCGTCGGCTGCGAACCCGCGCACGTGTGCGGCGCGTTACTGCCCGCCCACGAGGTAGCGCGGTGCCGCGTCTTCTTTCGGTACGACCTTGAGCGGTTCGCTGCGCTCGGCTGCGCGCAGCGCTTCGGCGTACAGACGCACGATCGTCTCGGCGTGTGCGCTGGCCTCGGCGAACGACATCTTCTGCACCGTGATCTTGATGCTGGTTTCCTTGCCGACCGGCTCGGCACGATGCATGGCTTCGTCGAGCGCCGCATACGCGCCCCGCAGGGATCCCGGTAGATCGGTCTCGCGCAGCCCGTCCAGATGCTCGGCATAAGCTTGACCGAGGCGCTGCTTGACCGGACCGTCTCCGACCAATCGACGCACGGCCGCTTCTAGTTTCTCGGCGAGGTGGATCATCTTCCCGGCATTCTTCGTCGATCAGGGACCGCGGCTCGAGTCGTCGGCGCGCGTCGCGCTCGAACTAACGGCAGGACTCGCCGGGTGTATAGCAGATTATGCAAAGAGCCGGCAAGCGGGCGGGTCGCCTCTTCTTCCTCAGGAGGCGCGCTCGGAGGTTGGCCGTGAGATCCCGTATTTCTTCATTCGGTCCGTGAAGGTCGTCGGCTTGATCCCGACGACCTTCGCAGCGCCGTCCGGACCCGAGACGCGCCAATTCGTCAGGCGCAGCGCCGCCAGCATGTTGTTCTTCTCGAGGCGGCGCAGCTCCGCTTCGGTCAGGACCTTCTCGCCGTTGCCTTCGCGGGCAGCTTCGGCCGGCGCCTCGCCGGCGGCCGCGAGGATGTCGGCCATCGCGAGATCGAGCCGCAGCACTTTGCCGCGCGAGAGGATCACGGCGCGCTCGATGACGTTCTTCAGCTCACGGATGTTGCCCGGCCAGTCGTAGCGCTTGAGCAGCACGGCCTGTTGGCGCGAGAGCGTGAGCGGCGGATGACCGAAGTCCTGGCACGTGCGCTCGAGGAAGTGACTTGCGAGCTGCACGACGTCGTCGCCGCGCTCGCGCAGCGGCGGCACGTCGATGGGGAAAACGCTGAGCCGGTAATACAGGTCTTCCCTGAAGCGGCCGGCCTCGACCGCGCGCTCGAGATCGCGGTTCGTCGCCGCGATGACACGCACGTCGACGGAATGCGTGCGGTCGTCGCCGACGCGCTCGTATTCGCTCTCCTGCAGCACGCGCAAGAGCTTGCTCTGCAGGTCCAGCGGAATTTCGCCGACCTCGTCCAGGAAGATCGTGCCGCCGTCCGCCAGCTGGAAACGGCCGACGCGGTCGCGATGGGCGCCCGTGAACGCCCCCTTCACATGGCCGAAGAATTCGCTCTCGAACAGCTCGTGCGGAATCGAAGCACAGTTCACCTTGACGAGCGGGCCGTTGCTGCGGGGGCTGCGCGCATGCAGCACGTGCGCGACGAGCTCCTTGCCGACGCCCGATTCGCCCTGAATCAGCACACTCGCCGACGTTTGCGCGACGGCCTCCAGGCGCGCGAGCATCTTCTTCAGGGCCGCGCTCTCGCCGATGATGCGGCCGAAATTCATCGAAACCTGCACCTCTTCGCGCAGGTAGTCGCGCTCGCGCTCGAGTTCCTCGCGCAGCCGAGCGTTCTCCTCGAAAGCAGCGCGCAGTTGACGCTCGGCGTGATTGCGCTCGGTCACGTCCTTGGCCGCGACGAGCAGCGCGACGACCTCGCCCTGCTCGTTGCGGTCGGGGCGCGCCGACAGCAGCACTTCGATGATCTCGCCGTTCTTCGTCAGCAGGCGCCGCGGCTCGTTTTCCATCTCGCCGTGTGCGATGAGCGCCTCGAGCCGCCCGCCCTGAAGCTCGGCGCGCGACTCCTCGGCCATGAACTCCGTAATGAGCCGGCCCAACACCTCCTCGCGCCGATAGCCGAGCTTGCCAAGCCAGCGATCGCTGACGTGAATCACGCGGCCCTGCGCATCGACGGTGTGCAGCATCGCGGGCGTCGCGCGATAGAGGTCCCGGTAATGCTGCTCGAGCCGCGTCTGCTGGCGGACTTCCGTGTAAACGGCCACGGTGCGCAAGTAGTCGCCTTCGGCGCCGCGTTCGACAATGGCGCTCGCCAGGCAATCGACGCGCTCGCCCGACTTCGTCGCGAGGTCGATGGGCGCATTGTCCAGGCGGCCCGTGCGCCGGAGCAGGGGCAGATATTCCTCGACGATACGGCGCGCGGACTCCTCGCTGCCGAAATCCTGCGGGCGCTTCTGGCGCAGATCCTGCCGCGTGTAGCCGAAGCGCTTGAGCCAGGCGTCGCTCGCATCGAGGAAATAGCCGTCCTCGTCGAGCGAGACGGTGAGCGCGGGGCTTTTTCGGAACAGCCATTGATAGCGATCGGCGAGCGACATAGCGAGAATTTACGATATTTCGTATCTGACTTCAACGGTTTTCCGTTGTTTAACGGAAATCCGTGGTTCCTGAATTTCGTAACTTGTTGATTTCACGAAGTCCGTAAATTGGCACGCAGCATGCATAGAGAGGCCCGACCAGAGAGCAAGAACGAGTTTAGGGGTTTTCGGAGTTTCGTGAAAGAAAGGATGCGAAAAATGGTAGCGCGAAAACTGCTGACCGCCGGACTGCTCGTGATGGCCGCGACTTGGACGTTCGCGAGCCAGCGTGCCGAGGCCGGCGAGGAGGTCGCCGCCGACGGACCGAACCCAGCGGCCGTCGCGGCAGTACAGAGGGAATACTTTCGGACGGAAATGAACGAATTCGTTCGGTCATTTCACGACCAGATCAAAGGTAAGCTCAACGACGACCTCAAGGAGTTGTTAACCCCCAAGGTCAAGATCGCCCAGAGCGAGGATCGAATCCGCGGTTAGCGGTGTTGTCAGACGGCCACCACCCCTCCCCCATGGTGGCCGTCGGCCGAGCCGGAAGGCCGTTGTAAGGGGGCCGGGTTTTTCCCGGCATCGAACAGGGACTTGTTCTTCGAAAAGAAGTAGATAAGGACGTTCGAACTCGGCCCCCGTTTTTTTCTTCTAGGCTCCGGCGTCGGCCTGCGAATGCGAGTCGGCGCCAGACCCGCCCGTTCGCTGCAGGGCCCGCGCGAGAAACGCCACGGTCCTGTGCCAGGCGTCGGCCGCCGCGGCGGCATCGAAGTCCCCCGCTCCCTCGTCGGCGAACGCGTGCCGGGCGCCCGGGTAGATCTCGACCTCGTCCGACCCGCGCTTCTGCAGCGCCTCGACGAGGCCTGCCACGCGCTTGTCGGTAACCGCCGGATCGAGGCCGCCGAACAACGCGAGCACGGGCATCTCGAGGGCGGCCAGCCGCTCGGCATCCGCGCCGCCGACCCCGCCGTAGTAGATCACTGCTGCATCGAGGTCCTGGGGCAGCATGAGCGCCGTCTGCAACGCCCATGTGCCGCCGAAGCCCCAGCCGATGGCGCCGATGCGCGGCGCCATGGCATAGCGTTCGAGGAACTCGTAAGCCTGCCGCAGATTGTCGCGCGCGGCTGCCGGGTCCGCGGCCGCCCCTCGCGCGAGGGCCGCGGCCGAGGCCGCGTCGGTGCCCACGCGCCCCCCGTAGAGATCGACCGCGAGCACGACGTAGCCGAGGCCCGCGAGCCGCCGCGCCCTCGCCTCCACGGCCGCGGTGACGCCCCAGCGCTCGTGGACCAGAATCAGACCCGGCAAGGGCTCGGCCGCGTCCTTCGGTAACGCGACGAAACCCATGAGGTTGCTGTCCTTGGCCTCGCCGTAGGCGACGCGCTGCTCGAGCACATTCGCCGCAGGCGCCCGAGACGGGGCGGCGCGCCCGGTCGCGGGGGCGGGCGGCAAAGCCGCCGCCGGCTGCGGCCCGGCCTGTGGCGCGGCGGCGGGCGGCGCTTGCTGCCGCCCGCCGCATCCGGCTGCCGCCAATGCGGCCGCGGCGACGCAAGCCAGGTATCTATGCATGCCGTACCTCGAGGAACAGGGACTCTCGGCCCGAAGTCGAGCATGCCCGGCGGGCATGGACAAGGAACTGTGTCGGTTTCTTCGCCCGCTGCGGCCGGCGGCCCGTGCCGCAGCGCATAGGCCCTGAGGCCGGCGCTCAAAGCGGCGCGAACTCGAGCGCGCGCCCGCGCGGGTCGGCGGCGAGCCGACCGTCGCGGTAGACGGGCACGCCGTTCAGAATCGTCATGGTCACGGCCGCGTGCAGCGTCACGCCTTCGAGCGGCGACCAGCCACACTTGTAGAGGACCTGCGCCCGATCGACGTGCGTCTCGCGGCCCAGGTCGACGACCGTGAGATCGGCGAAATAGCCCTCGCGAACGAAACCGCGATCGACAATGCGGAACACGCGCGCCGGGTTGTGCGCCGCCTTTTCGACGATCGTGGGCAGACTAAACAGTCCTTGCCTGTGCTGCTCGAGCAGCATGAGCAGCGAGTGCTGGACGAGAGGCAGACCCGACGGCGCCTGAAAGTACGGGGACGATTTTTCCTCGAGCGTGTGGGGCGCGTGATCGGTCGCGATGACGTTCGAGCACGTCCTCGACGACTCCCGTCACGAGCTCGTCCCGGTCGGCCGGCGTCTTGATGGCTGGGTTGCACTTGATCAGCGTGCCGAGGTCCCGATAGCGCCGCTCGTCGAACCACAGATGATGCACGCAGACCTCGGCCGTGATTTGCTTCCCCTCGACGGGACCGCGGTCGAACAGCTCGAGCTCCCGCCCGGTCGTGAGGTGCAGCACGTGCAGCCGGGTGCCGTGACGCCGCGCGAGCCCGACCGCCAGCGACGAGGATTTGTAGCAGGCTTCGGCCGAGCGGATCCGCGGGTGCGCTTCCATGGGCACGTCGTCGCCGTAGCGCGCGCGGTATTCGGCCTCGGCCGCGCGAATCATGGGCGTATCCTCGCAATGCGTAGCGACGGGCAGCGGCGCTTCGGCGAAGATGGCCTCGAGCGCCGCCGGGTCGTCGACCAGCATGTTGCCGGTCGATGCGCCCATGAAGACCTTGATGCCGCAGGCGTCGGCCGCCGTCACGCGCTTGATCTCCTCGAGATTCGTGTTCGTCGCACCGAGATAGAAGCCATAGTTGGCGAAGCTCGAGCCGGCGGCGCGCTCGCGTTTGACCGTGAGCGCGGCGCGGTCGACGGTCGGCGGCGAGGTGTTGGGCATGTCGAGGAAGCTCGTGACTCCGCCGCAGATCGCCGCGCGCGACTCGCTCTGGACGGTCGCCTTGTGGCCGAGGCCCGGCTCGCGGAAGTGCACTTGGCCGTCGATGAGGCCCGGCAGGACGTAACGGCCCTCGAGGTCGACGACTTCGGCGTCCGCCTCCGATAAAGCCGCGCCGACGCGCTCGATACGGTCGCCGACGATCAGGACGTTGCCTTCGACGATGCGCCCCTCGTTCACAATTCGGCCGTTGGCCAACAGTAGCTTCTTCACTCGCTGCTCCTTCCGCTTTCCGTTGCTGCGCCCCGATTATCCTGCGCCGTTCAAGGTGCCGCCCACGAGGCGGCCGCCAGGCCCTTTCGCGCAGCTCGAGTTCCGAACATTACATGATCGTCATGAATACCCCGCAAGCCGTGTTTAGCGGCGTAGAATTTCGAGCGCCCGCCGTCCCCCCGCCGAGCCATTGTCGGGCGCACGCGAAGCTTACCGGCACGCCGTTCGCTTCGGCCGGGCGCGGTTGAAACGGCATAGGGCTGAATGCAGAATGAGGCGCCGCTGCCGGCGCTTCCCGCGCAAACCAAACTCTCGCAGGGCAAGAAATGATCGACTGTCAAGATCTGACGAAGCTCTACGGTCCGCTTCGGGCCGTCGACCATGTGAGCTTCCAAGTGCACCCCGGCGAAGTGCTCGGGTTCCTGGGTCCGAACGGGGCCGGCAAGACGACGACGATGCGCATCATCGCTGGCTTCCTGGCTCCGACCGAGGGCCGCGTGCTCGTCTGCGGGCACGACGTGGAGACGCAGGCCATGGAAGCCAAGCGCCGCATCGGCTACCTGCCGGAGAGCGGCGCCGGTTATCCGGAAATGACGCCGCGCTCGTTCCTCGAATTCATCGCGGACGCCCGCGGCATGCCGGCGCAAACGCGCCGCAAGCGCCTCGACGAGGTCTTCGGGCTGCTGCATCTCGACCGCGTCCTCGATCAAAACATCGATACGCTCTCGAAAGGCTACAAGCGCCGCGTGGGCCTCGCCCAGGCCATCCTGCACGATCCCGACGTGCTGCTTCTCGACGAGCCGACCGACGGCCTCGACCCCAACCAGAAGCACGAGGTCCGGCAGCTCATCCGCGGCATGGCGGCGAACAAGATCGTCGTAATCTCGACGCATCTGCTCGAGGAGGTCGACGCGATCTGCAGCCGCGCCGTCGTCATCGCGCACGGCAAAATCGTCGCCGACGACACGCCCTCGGGGCTCGAGGCCCGCTCGAAGTTTCACAATGCCGTCACGTTCCGGCTCGCCGAAGGGGCGGACCCGGCAGACGCAAGGCGTGCCGTCGCGGCGCTGCCGGAGGTCGCGGACACGGATTTCGACGCCGCGAGCGGGCGCATCACGGCGTTCCCGGCGCCCGGCAAGATGGCGTTGACGCCGATCCACCGCCTCGCCGACCAGAACGGCTGGAATCTGACCGAGCTCGAGCTCGAGTCCGGCCGGCTCGACGAAGTATTCAGGACGATCACCGGAGGAGCCAGCGCATGAACGGAACTCTGGCAGTCATGCGCCGCGAGCTGCGCAGCTATTTCGCGACGCCGGTCGCCTACGTGTTCATCGTGGTCTTTCTGATCCTCGCGAGCGCGGCGACCTTCTATCTCGGGGACTTCTACAATCGCGGCCAGGCCGACCTCGAGCCCTTCTTCACGTTTCACCCCTGGCTCTTCCTGTTTCTCGGCCCCGCGCTCAGCATGCGCCTTTGGGCCGAGGAGCGGAAATCCGGGAGCATCGAGCTGCTCATGACGCTGCCGATCGAGACGTGGCAGGCAGTCGTCGGCAAATTCCTGGCCGCGTGGATCTTCATCGCGCTCGCCATCGCGCTGACGTTCCCGATGTGGATCACGGTCAATTATCTCGGCTCGCCCGACAACGGCGTCATCCTCGCCGCCTACGTCGGCAGCATCCTCGTCGCGGGCGGCTTTCTCGCGGTCGGCTCCTGCTTCTCGGCGCTGACGAAGAACCAGGTCATCGCGTTCGTCATCTCTTTCGTGGCCTGTCTGCTGCTGCTGCTCGCCGGGTACTCGCTCGTGCTGGACGTTTTCTCCGGCTGGGCGCCCCAAGCGGTGGTCGATGCGATCGCGAGTCTGAGCTTCCTCACGCACTTCGACGCGATCAGCAAGGGCGTCATCGACGTCCGCGATCTCGTCTACTTCGCTCTGTTGATCGGCGCCTCGCTCTTCGCGACGACGATCATTCTTCAGCTCAAGAAGGCGGACTGACCCATGAATGCGGCACAACGTAACAGGATCGGCTATTCGACCCTCATCCTGCTCGGGCTCGTGTTCGTCGCCGCGGTCATGGCGAGCAACACGCTGCTGCGCGGGTTCCGGATCGACCTGACCCAGAACAAGATCTACACCTTGTCGGCGGGCACCAAAAAGGTGCTCCACGACATCGACGAGCCGGTCAACCTGTATCTTTTCTATTCCGACAAGGAAGCCAAGAACGCGTATCTACGCGCCTACGCCACGCGCGTGCAGGAAATGCTCGACGAGTTCGCGGCCAACTCCAACGGCAAGCTCAAGGTCAAGGTCATCGATCCGGAACCGTTCTCGGACGACGAAGACCGAGCCACGCAGCTCGGCCTGCAACCCGTGAATCTCGGCGGCGCCGAGGATCAGAAGGTGTTCTTCGGGGTCGCCGGCACGAACAGCGTCGGGGACACGCAAAAGATCCCGTTCCTGCAGCCCGACAAGGAAGCCTTCCTCGAATACGACCTCGCGCATCTCGTCTACGGGCTCGCCCACCCGAAGAAGCCCGTCGTCGCTCTGCTCAGCGGCGTGCCGATGGCGGGCGGCTACGACGCCCGCACGCGGCGCGCCTCGATGCCCTGGACGATCATGACGCAGGTGCGGCAGCTCTTCGACGTGAGGACGCTGCCGGCCAGCGTCAGCAAGATCGACAAGGACGTCGACGTGCTGTGGATCGTCCACCCGAAGAACCTCGACGATAAGACGCTCTACGCAATCGATCAGTTCGTGCTGCGCGGCGGGCGCGCCCTCGTCTTCGTCGATCCGCTGGCCGAGGTCGCTTCCCCGGGGCCGCAGGCCGGAATCGCGGGGCTCGGCGCGGCGAGCTCGGACATGAAGCGCCTATTCGACGCCTGGGGCGTGAAGTATTCGCCGGCTGAAGTCGTCGGCGACAACTTGCACGCGCTCAGAGTCAACACGGGCAACGGCCAGACGGTCCGTCATATCGGCCTCATCGGCCTCGACGACAAGTCGATGGACCAGAAGGACGTCATTACCGCCGGTCTCGAGTCGGTCAATCTCGGCACGGCCGGAGCGCTCGAGAAGGCCAAGGGCGCCAAAATCAAGTTCACGCCGCTTATCGTCTCGAGCAAGCAGTCGGCGCTCGTCCCTGCGATCAAGATGCAGTTCCTCGACGATCCCGCCCGCCTGCTCGACGACTTCACGCCCACGGGCCAGCAATACACGCTCGCCGCGCGGCTCAGCGGCCACATCGAGACGGCGTTCCCGAACGGCCCGCCCGCGGAGAAGAAACCGGATGCGGACGCCTCCAAGAAGGACGCGGCCGGCGCCGACGCCGCCAAGCCCGACAGCAAGACCGCCGTCGCCACGCCGGCCGCGTCCCTGAAGTCGACGGACGACGCGAACATCGTCGTCGTCGCCGATGTCGACATGCTCAGCGATCGCATGTGGGTACAGCGGCAAAACTTCCTGGGCCAGTCGATCGTCTCGGCGTTCGCGAACAACGGCGACTTCGTCACCAACGCGCTCGACAACCTATCGGGCAGCGCGGAGCTCATCGGGCTCAAGAGCCGGCCCACGTTCTCGCGGCCCTTCACGACGGTCGTGGCGCTGCGCGCCGCTGCCGACAGGAGGTTCCGGGCGACGCAACAGCGTCTCCAGGCCGAGCTCAAGGATACGCAGCAAAAGCTCGGCGAGCTGCAGGCGTCGCGCACGGATAAGACGAGCCTCATCATGACACCGGATCAGGAGAAGGAGGTTCAGAAGTTTCGCGCTCAGCAGCTACAGATCCGCAAGCAGCTCAGGGACGTTCAGCACAATCTCGACCAGAGCATCGAACGGCTGGGCACGCGCCTGAAGATCATCAACATCGGTCTCGTGCCGCTGGCACTGACCGTGTTCGCATTACTCGTCGTCTATTTCAGACGGCGCCGACACGGAGCCTAACGATGAGCAGTCGTACACTCATTGGCCTCGCCGTCGCGCTCGTCGTGCTGGCAGGTCTCGCGGCCCTCGGCCACCGCAGCTCGGCGCCCGACGAGGCGAGCAGCGAGACCCTCTTCATGCCCGGGCTGTCGGCCAAGCTCAACAACGTCGACCGCATCGCGATCGTTGGGGCCGGCAACAAGCCGATCGCGACCATCGTCCGCGAGAAGAGCCGCTGGGTCGTCGCAGAGAAGGACCACTACCCGGCCGACATCGCCAAGGTCCGCAAGGCGCTGATCGACCTCGCCGAGGCAAAGGTGGTCGAGCAGAAGACCTCGAATCCGGACTACTATTCGCGGCTCGGCGTCGAACCCGTCAAGCTCGCCAACGCGAGCGGCACGGAGCTCATGCTGAAGGCGGGCGACAAGTCCCTTGCAGCCATCACGATCGGTCACGAATCGGGCTCGAACTACCGCTACGTCCGCAACGATGCGAACCCGGCAAGCTACCTCATCGACAAGTCCCTCGACCTGCCCACCGACGCGTCGAAATGGGTCGTGCCCGACATCGTGGACCTGCCGGCGAAGCGCGTACGCGAGGTCAGCATCGTGCGTTCGAACGGCGAGAAGCTCGAGCTCACGAAGGCCGATCCGAAGCAGGAGAACTTCACGGTCGAGAACGTGCCGAAGGGCCGCGAACTGCAGTATCCGGCCGTTGCGAATATCGTCGGCGGCGCGCTGCACGAGCTGAAGCTGCAGGACGTGGCGGCGGCGAACGACACGAAGCCGGCCGACGTGACGGCCACCTTTAAGACATTCGACGGGCTCGTCGTGACTGTCAAGGGCACGGAGACGACCGGCGGCGACTGGATCGAGCTGGCCGCCTCCGTGGATCAGGACCAGGCCGACGCAGCCAAGGCCTCCGCCAGTACGGACGCAAAGAACACCGGCAAGCCCGGCGGCACGGACGAGAAGGCCGACGCAAAAAAGGCCGCCCCGGACCCTCAGGCCGAGGCCGACCGCATCAATGCGCGCGTGCACGGCTGGCGCTATGAGATCGCCACGTACCAATACAACCAAATGACGCGGCACATGGACGATCTGCTGAAGCCGCAGGACAACAAGGCCAAGCAGGACGGCAAGCCCAAGAAGTAGGCGCGCGGCGGGGCCTGCCCCGTCAGGGCCGGCCCCGCCGCGCACCGACCTCGCGAGACCATGCGCCGCGGCGGGGCCTGCGCCGACGGGAAGTGCGATAATCGGCGCGCATGCCGAGTCACGATACGCCTGATACCCCGGATCGTCCGCTAGCCGCCGACTACGTCGGCCGCATTCTGCGCGCTCGCGTCTACGACGTGGCAATCGAGTCGCCGCTCGACGCCGCCCCGCGGCTGTCCCGCCGCCTCGGCAACGAGATTTGGCTCAAGCGGGAAGACCTCCAGCCGGTGTTCTCGTTCAAGTTGCGGGGTGCCTACAACAAGATCGCTCAGCTTTCGGGCGAAGCGCTGGCACGCGGCGTCATCTGCAGCTCGGCCGGCAACCATGCTCAGGGCGTCGCGCTCGCCGCAAGCCGCCGGGGAGTCCGCGCCGTCGTGGTGATGCCGAAGAGCACGCCCTCGATCAAGGTCGATGCCGTGCGCGCGCTGGGCGGCGAGATCATCCTCGAGGGCGAGGACTACGACGAGGCCTACGCTCGCGCGTTGCGCCTGGCCGAGACCTCGGGGTTCGCCTTCGTGCATCCATTCGCGGACCCGGACGTCATCGCGGGGCAAGGTACGATCGGCGTCGAGCTCACGCGCCAATGGCGTACGCCGCCCGCAGCCATCTTCGTGCCGATCGGCGGCGGCGGACTCATCGGCGGTATCGGCGCCTATGTGAAGCAGCTTTATCCGGAAGTCCGGATCGTCGGCGTCGAACCCGCGGACGCGGCCGGTATGCACGAAGCGCTTCGCGAGGGCGGGCCCATCACGCTCGGCCACGTGGGCATCTTCGCCGACGGTGTGGCGGTCCGCCGCGTCAGCGACCATACCTACGCGCTCGCGCGGGAGGTCGTCGACGACATCGTGCTCGTGGAAACGGACGCGATCTGTGCGGCCATCAAGGACATCTTCGAGGATTTCCGCGTCATCATGGAGCCGGCCGGCGCACTCGCGGTCGCCGGACTCAAGCACTACGCCGAGGCCAACGGGCTCGAGAACCGCAGCCTCATCGCGATCGCGAGCGGCGCCAACGTGAACTTCGACCGCTTGGGCCACGTCACCGAACGCGCCGAGCTCGGCGAGCATCGGGAGGCACTTCTCGCCGTCGAGATCCCGGAGCGGCGCGGCGCCTTCCTGCAGTTCTGCGAAGCGCTGGGCTCGCGCAACATCACGGAATTCAACTACCGCTTCAGACCCGCCGAGCTCGCGCGGATCTTCGTGGGCGTTGGGCTGCAGGGCGAGCGCCGCGAGGCGCGGGGGCTCATCGACCAGCTGTCCGCGAGCGGCTACGCCGTCATCGATATGAGCGACAACGAGCTCGCAAAACTGCACGTACGGCACATGATCGGCGGGCGCGTCGACGCCATCGAGGACGAGCTCGTCTATCGGTTCGAGTTCCCGGAGCGTCCCGGCGCGCTGCTGAAGTTCCTCCGGAGCGTCGGTGTGCGCTGGAACATCACCTTGTTTCACTACCGCAACCACGGCTCCGACTATGGCCGCGTGCTCGCCGGCGTTCAGGTGCCGCCTGCCGAACGCGCCGAGTTCGCCGATCACCTCGCAACGCTCGGCTACGCCTACTCCGACGAGACCGAAAATCCCGCCTACAGGCTGTTCCTCTAGCCGGAGAAAAAGGGCAGAAAAACGGGTCAGAGCCCCTTTTTTTCGCCTTGCGGCCTCCCGGACGGGCGCTTTCGCGGGCGAAAAAAGGGCTCTGACCCCTTTTTCTCAACGCGTCTCGATGTGCTGGATCTTCGCGGTCTGGGTCAGCCGGTAAAACTCCCGCAGCTCGCGCTGCAGCGGGCCGCGCTCGACGCCCTGCGTGAGCTCGGGAGCGAGTTTGAGGCAATATTTGCCGGCGTAACGGTTGGCGTCGCGGTAGCGCGTTAGCTCGGGGGCCGTGAGCCGCTCGTCGTAGCGCGGCCAATCGAAGAGCCAGCTGTGCAGGCTCGGGGGCGGCCGTTCGCCCTGGCGCTCGAGCAGCACGCGGGCCGCGATGAATTTGTCGACCTCGGCCTGCAGCTCCATCTCGAGCAGCCGCACGGTCTTACCCTTGCCGGCGTTCCAGGCGTAGTAGACGAAATGGCTCACGCCCTCGAAAGCCGTCCAGAAGTCGGCAAGATTGCGGCCGTCGAGCCGCGCGGTGGGATCGTGCGCCTCGAGCCGGTCGACGAGCGAGCGCGCGAGGTAGAGCGAGACCTCGGCCTCCCCCTCACCCTCGGCGATCAGGAGCTTCTCTTCGCCGGGGCGCCCGTCGGCGTCCAACGCATCCGCGACTTCCGGATCCGTGACGAGAAAGTCCTCGATGTCGTAGGGCACATCGAGCGCGTAAATCTCGGCCAGCAGCGCGTGCAGATCGGCGAGCATCAGTGCCGCGTCGCGCCGTCCAGGGTCGCGTTCGGCTCGATGCCGAGCCTGCGCAACAACTGGGCCGCTCGCGGGCTTCCGGTCCTGAGCCAGGCGTCGTAGAGGCGCAGCGCGTCCGCCTCGTCGCTGCCGCGTGCAGCGTCGCGCACCTCGGACAGCACGTCGACGAACTCCTGGAACTTCGCCGCGAGCTCCGCGAAGACCTGCGCGAAGACTCGCCCGCGCAGGCTGCCCCGGACGTTCTCCGAGAGCCAGCCGTAGGCCCCGCCGCCCATCTTCACGTAGTAGTCGAGCCCGACGAGCTTCTCCGAAAGGCTCTCGCCGAAGAATCCGGCGACGAAGAGCGAGATGTCCCCGATCCGCTGGAGGGCGAAATTGCGCTGTTCGAGGCTCGTGGCTTCCATAGCCTCCGCCAGAATCGACGCCAACGGGCGGAACGACGGCCCGTCGGCATCGTCGTAGAGTGCCTCCGAGCGCGCGAACAGAGTCAGGAGGTTGACGATGTAATAAGCGGTATGGTCGTCGGCGTCCAGGCCCTGCTTATGCATGGCCGTGCCGACCGAATCCTTGAAGAATTCGGTGAGACTCGCAACGGGTCTCACCCTGCCGTCACTTCTCGATCGCATCCTTCCCTCGTCTAGTCTCGTTGCGCCGTCCGGAGGGACCGAAGTCCTTCCGAGTATATTCACTGCGCCTCGGGCCGCGCGTGAAGCGCTTCACGATCGCGATCGGCCATGCTCGAGCCGCGGGCCCATTTCGGGCCCGAATGGGCCCCAGAAGGGCCCGAGATCCATGCGGCAGCCCGCCGG
The DNA here is from genome assembly GCA_963782445.1 of uncultured Gammaproteobacteria bacterium. Classification (GTDB taxonomy): domain Bacteria; phylum Pseudomonadota; class Gammaproteobacteria; order Steroidobacterales; family Rariloculaceae; genus ZC4RG20. The sequence continues at coordinate 294,479 of CAWAJM010000002.1, read as the reverse complement.
TCGCGACGAAGCCTTGGGGCCGGTTCTCCAAGCATATTAGAATCCGTTTGGCCCCAGCCGTTCCGCCCATCCGGGTTCGGCCGGGCCGCAGCATTGGGGGATGGGCGAAACGGCCGAGCTTCATTGACACTCGATATCGCGCTCGTACTGGGCATCTTATTCATCGCCCTGGTGCTGTTCGTCGGCACTCGACTCAGGATGGATGTCGTCGCGCTGCTCGTGCTCGGCAGCCTCGTCGTCACGGGTCTCGTGACTCCGAACGAAGCCGTCGCGGGCTTCTCGAACACCGCAGTCATCGCCGTCTGGGCCATGTTCATCCTGAGCGACGCGCTGACGCGCGCGGGCATCTCCGACATGATCGGCCGCACGGTCCTGCGGCTCGCCGGGCGGCGCGAAGCCCGCGTCACGGTCGTGATCATGCTGACGGCCGGCACGCTGGCCTTCTTCATGAACAACATCGCCGTCGCCGCGCTCATGCTGCCCGTCGTCGTCGATGTGGCACGGCGTACGCGCATCCCGGCCTCGCGCCTGCTCATGCCGCTGACCCAGGGCACGCTGCTCGGCGGCATGACGACGCTCGTCGCGACCCCGGTGAACCTGCTCACGAGCGACGCGCTCGCGACGTCCGGCTTCAAGCCTTTCGGCGTCTTCGACTTCACGCCGCTCGGTGCGACGCTGCTGCTGGCCGGCATTGCGTTCGTCGCGCTCGTCGGACGCCGCCTCCTGCCGTGGCGCAAGCCGGAAGAGCAGACGCAGCGGCGCAGCCAGCGCAACCTCCGCATGCAGTACGGCCTGCAGGCGCGCAATTTCGAAATGCGCGTGGCGCGGGACTCGATTCTCGTGGGCAAGAGCCTCGCGGAGAGCCGCATCGGCTCGGCGGCGGGGCTCATCGTGCTCGCGCTCGAACGGCGCGGACGCACCGAGGTCCTCCCCCCGAGGCAAACGGTGCTGCAGGGCGGCGACCGGCTGCACGTGCAGGGCCCGCTCGAGCGCTTCAGGGAATTCCAGCGCTGGAGCGAGCTCGTCATCGAGCGCGAGGCGCCCGTGCTGCAAGGGCTCATGGCCGCGCAGCTCGGCCTCGTCGAGGTCAAGATCGCGGAGGGCTCGCCCCTCGACTCGGCGCTGCTCGACCACGCGGACTTCCGGAAGCGCTATAACGCCAACGTGCTCGCGCTGCGCCGCGGCGACGCGGTGCGGCGCGTGAACCTTTCGCACGTTCCGCTCAAAGCCGGTGACATCCTGCTCCTGCAGGCGCATGCCGACACCGTCGCGGAGCTCGAACGCAACCCGGCACTCGGGGCGCCGCGTAAGATCGACGAGCAGACGTTGCAGGAAGTCTATCGGCTGCAGGAGCGGCTGTTCGTCGTCCGCGTGCCCCGCGAGTCCGCCCTCGCCGGGGACGCGCTGTCGCACAGCCGCTTCGCCGACGCCTTCGACTTTCGGCTGCTCGCGATCTTTCGCGAGGGCGAGCTCACCGTCATGCCGGACTCCGAGCAGGCCCTGCGCGGCGGCGACCTTCTCCTGATCCAGGGACGCGAGGAGGACCTCGACGTGCTGCGCGGCCTGCAGGAGCTCGACATCGAGCGCGACAGCCGGCCGCGGGGCGGTGCGCTCGACACCGAGCGGCTCGGACTCGTCGAGGCGACACTGCATCCGCGCTCCAAGCTCGCGGGACAGACCGTGGCCGAAGCGGGTTTCCGGGAGAAGTACGGACTCGAGCTCGCCGCGCTCTGGCGCCGCGGCGAGGCAATGCGCGCCAATCTCGAGCCAATCGTGCTCGAGCTCGGCGACGCACTGCTGCTCCTCGGCCCTCGAGAGCGACTGCGCTTGCTCGAGCGCGACCCCGATCTTCTGCTGCTCACGCCGCTGACCCAACGCTTCGTCAATATGCGCAAGGCGCCCATCGCAGGCGTGATCATGATCGGCGTCGTCAGCGTCGTGCTCCTCGGCTGGCTGCCGATTCACATTGCCGCGCTGATCGGCGCGACGCTCATGGTCGTGACGAACTGCCTCACGATGGAGGAAGCCTACCGCGCGATCGACTGGCGCGCGATCTTCCTGATCGCGGGGCTCTTGCCGCTCGGTACGGCCATGGCCGACAGCGGCGCCGCCCGCTACCTCGCCGAGCACACGACGACGCTTCTCGCGCCTTACGGGCCGTGGTCGGTCATCGCGGGCCTCTATCTGTTCACGCTTGCGGGCAACATGGTCATTCCCGGCGCGGCCCTCATCGTTCTGATGTCACCCATCGTGCTTTCCGCGAGCACCCATCTCGGCTACGCGCCCCAGACGGCCATGATGGCCATGGCGATGGCCGCCTCGTCGAGTTTCTCGAGCCCGGTCTCCCATCCGGTCAATCTGCTGATCACGGGCCCGGGCGGGTATCGCTTCGCCGACTACTTCAAGGTGGGCTTGCCGCTCGCCGCGGTGATCTTCGCGACGGTCATGCTCATCCTGCCCTGGCTGTGGCCGCTCGTGCCGCTCGCCCCGCGCTGACCCGCCCCCGCCGTAACGGCCGCCTCGACGGCGCGCAGCATGCGAGTGCAATGGCCGCGAATGCGCTCGTTCCAGTGGCCCCGGCGCAAGGCCGCGGCACCTTTGAGGTCGAAGCGCGCGTCGAGCAGCACGAGCGACGCAACGTCGACGGGCTCGAGCCGCCACCGCAACCGCAATCGAACGCGGCACGGCGCATCGAGCAAGGTCTCGACGAGCGTGATCGAGACGGGCGGCAGGCACTCGACGACGCGGCCGCGCCGCAGCACGGTCGGGCGCTGCTGCTCGTAGCGCAGTCCCGCTTTCGGCAGTGGCGCGTCCGGATCGAACAGATACTCCGCCGCCCACCGTCCCTTGGCCAGTACGCCGACGAGCGCCTCGAACGTCTCGCGCATCGGCGCCCCCAGCCTCGCCGCGTGATGTTGCCGCATGGTTCCCCTCCTCGGTATCGTCCCACGAGGCGAACTTAAGCGGATGCCGCGGAAGCACCGAGCGGAGAATCGCGGCGGTCCGCCGCGATTCTGTCCGGGGCCGATCGGGACGCGGTCAGGGAATCAAGACGGTGGAGGCGACCGTGCGCCGCGCTTCGAGATCGCGGTGCGCGTCGGCCGAGTGCTCGAGCGCATATTGCTGGCCGATCTCGATGCGCACCGCGCCGCTCTGCACGCGTTCGAACAACGCGGCGCAGCCGGCTTCGAGGTCGGCCCGCTCACGGATAAAGTCGATGAGCGTGGGCCGTGTCAGATAGAGCGAGCCGCGCTTCTGCAGCTCGAGCGGCGCGACGGGATCTACCGGCCCCGAAGCGTTGCCGAAGCTGACCATGACACCATGCGGCCGTAGACAATCGAGCGACTGCATGAACGTGTCGCGCCCCACGGAATCGTAGACGACGGGCACGCCGGTCCCGTTCGTGAGCGCACGCACGCGGGCAGGAATGTCCTCGTCAGCCAGCACGACGGCCTCGCAGCCGTTCGCGAGCGCAAGCTCGCGCTTCTGCTCGCTGCCGACGACGCCGATCACATGCGCGCCGATGCTCGCTGCCCATTGTGCAGCGATAGAGCCCACGCCGCCGGCCGCGGCATACAGCACGATGAAGTCGCCTGCCTGCACCCGGTAGCTGCGCGTCAACAGGTACCAGGTCGTGAGACCCTTGAGCATGAGCGCCGCCGCGTGGCGATCATCGATCTGCGCCGGCAGCCGAACGAGGCTGCGCGCATCGATGACGCGCACCTGGCTATAGGCGTCGAGCGGCTGCGCACTGCCGTAGGCCACGCGGTCGCCGACGCCGAGCCCCTCGACGCCGGGGCCCAAGGCCTCGACGACACCGGCCGCCTCGCTGCCGAGCCCGCTCGGCAGCTGCATCCGGTACAAACCTTTGCGGTAGTACGTATCGACCATGTTGAGGCCGATTGCCGTATGGCGGATGCGGGCCTGGCCGGGCCCGGGCGCCGCGACATCGACCGCGCGGTACTCCATGACCTCGGGGCCGCCGAAGCGGTCGATTCGAATCGCCTGCGTCATCGCTGCATCCTCTGTTGTCCAGCGCCGGAAGCGCGGTCATCGCGCCGCCGGGGGTCGTTGCTTCGGCCTGCTAGAATCGGGTCTACGACCCGTCGGAATACTACCGTCAATGCCTGAGCATCTCATCATCGTCGGCGCCGGGCAGGCCGCCGCCCAGACCATTCAGAGCCTTCGCCAGGGCGGTTTCGGCGGCGCCATCACGCTGGTCGGCGCCGAGCCCTACCTGCCCTATCAGCGCCCCCCGCTCTCGAAGAAATATCTCGCCGGGGAGCTGCCCCGCGAACGGCTGCTCCTGCGGCCGGAGAGTTTCTATCGGGACAAGGACGTCGCCGTGGAGCTCGGCACGGCGGCGGGATCGGTCGACCTCAGCCGACGGCGGATCGAGCTCGCCGACGGCCGCAGCCTCGGCTACGATCGGCTGCTGCTCGCCACGGGCAGCCGCGTGCGCCGGCTCGAGCTGCCCGGCGCGCAGCTCGCGGGTGTTCACTACCTGCGCACGCTGGCCGACGTCGACGGCATGGCCGAGGACTTTCGGTCCGGACGCAGGCTCGTGCTCATCGGGGCGGGCTACATCGGCCTCGAGGTCGCGGCCGTCGCGAAGCGCCACGGCCTGGACGTGACCGTGCTCGAAGCCGCGGACCGGGTCATGGGCCGCGTCGTCTGCCCGCCCGTCTCCGAATTCTACCGGCGCTATCACACGGAAGCCGGCGTCCGAATCCTCTGCAATACGGCCGTCGCGGCGTTTCACGGCGGCGCGCGGGTCGAAGCCGTCGAGACGGCGGACGGCGCGCGGCACGCGTGCGACTTCGTAATCGTCGGGGTCGGAGTCGTGCCCAACATCGAGCTCGCGGCAGCGGCGGGCCTGGCTTGCGACGACGGGATCACGGTCGACGAATACGCTCGCACGGGCGACCCGAACGTGCTCGCAGCCGGCGATTGCACAAACCATCCGCATCCGCGCCTGGGCTACCGAATCCGTCTCGAGTCCGTACAAAATGCCATCGAGCAAGCCAAAGCGGCCGCGTCGAACCTGACGGGCACGCCCCGCCCCTACACGGAGGTTCCGTGGTTCTGGTCTGACCAATACGAGCTCAAGCTGCAGATTGCCGGCCTGTCCCGCGGTCACGACGAGGTCGTGATCCGCGGCTTGCCCGAGGCACGCAGCTTCTCGGCGTTCTACCTGCGCCAGGGCCGCCTCATCGCCGTTGACGCCGTCAACAGCCCGCGCGACTTCATGTTCGGCAGGAAGCTCATCGCGGCCGGGATCCGGATGCGGGCGCCCGAGCTCGAGGATCCGGACACCGACCTCGGGGCGCTCGCGAAGCACGCGGAGGCCGAAGCGGGCTTATCGTAAGTCCGACAATCGTTGGCGGCGAGGCTTCAGGCTCGGCGTAAGGGCGACGAGCGCGTAGCCTGGCGTGCCCGCACCAACGCGCTCCTCGCGCGGTTGCAGCGGCATTCGCGAAGGGCCGCAGCCGTTACAGGCCACTAGTTGGCAGCTCCGGCCCCGGCATCCGCCGGCGGTCGGCTCCCAGGCGATTTGGCGGCATCCGTAGAAGGTGAAGGGGCTTTTGCCGCGGGCGGCTCCAAGCGCAGGGCGAGCTGGCCCTCGAGCTGCTCGGGGCCGTGCGCGCGGCTGTAGCGCTTCAGCGTGTAGGACTCGGCCGCGATGCCGCGGTCGTGTGCGAAACGCCCGGTGCCGCCCACGATGAGCCCGCGCCGCGAGGCGTCGGGACCCAAGGTGGTTCGGTACTCGCGGGGGCCGTGCCAGGGCCGTCCCAGAACCGAGACGGGCAAGACCGTGTCCGTGAGTAAGGGCCAGAGATTATTAGCGCTATGGACGAATACGGAGCCTTCGCCCGGCACCGTCACGAGCCAGTAGTCGTCGAGAACGGCGCCGCGCAGCAGGAGGTCGGTCTCGCGCGATGGCGTGCTGAGGCGCGTCGCGAGGGCCGTGGGCTTGCCGTCCTTGTCGGCCAGCGCGATCACAGTCACGGCCGAGGAGCTGATCGTGCTTTCCCAGAGCGGCTCGATGCCGCGCGGTGCAAACGGCAGCGGCAGGTGGCTCGAGTGCGTGAACGCGAGCAGATCTCCGTGCGGCACCGCATAGCGGAATTCGAGATTCGCATCGGCGAGCGGCGCAGCCTTCCGCGCACTCAGCGGATTGAAGTACAGCACGGACAAACCGGCCGCTGCGCCGAGAACCAAACCGCCGAGCCATGTCAGGAAGTACTTCATGTGCCGCCGTAGGTGATGGTATCGATCGTGATCGTGCCGCGCAGATCGCCCGTCGCGGCCGCACCGGTCAAGGCCCACGTCTCCGTGTAGTGGCCAGTGAGGTCCGCGAATTCGCCGCTGCCGCCCGTGACGACGGCGTGGTCGCCGCCCGCCGCGGCAACCGAGACCTCGCCGCTCCACGCGTGCCCGTCGCGGCGCCCCGCCGCCGCCAGGGCCTTGTCGACGGCGAGCGCGGACTCGCCGGCGGCCGTCAGCATTAGGGCCCCGCGGCTCGGGATCAGCAAAACCCAGGCCGAGACCGGACCCCCAGGCGCCGCCGTCCAATGGCGGGCGGCGATGCCGATCACGTTGCCGGCGCGGTCCCTGAGCTTGAACTGCTCGGCGAGCACGGGGCTCGTGCCGAGGCCCGAGGGAAGCGGAAAGCCGCCCGGCGCCGCGACGCGCAGGCCTGCATCCGCGCCGCCGGCCGCGATCCGGTCCGCCGGGAGGCGGATCACGAAGCGTTCGGCGCGCCCCCCGTTAGCCACGACGGACGTATCCGAAGCGCGGCGCGGAGGATTGACCCAAGGCACGAAATGGGCGCCGGCCAATACGCCGGCGAAGCCGGCCAACAGACCGAATATGAATAATGCTTTCATCGCGATCCCGCTCGTGGAGGCTCAGTATCGGGCTCGAGCGGCCGGCCGGCGGTTAACGCAATCACAGTTTCCCGGCACGCCGCGGCGCCGGCCCCGCGCGTCATTGGCCGGCGAAGTACTCCGCCAGGAATCCGTCGAACGTCGTGGCGGCGTCGCGCTCTTCGAAGCGCCGCTGCTCGGCCAGCGACGCGGACGCGGCCGCCTCGAGCTCCGCCTCGCGCCCCGCCGATACGGGCAGCGCCAGGAAATAGGCGTGGTGCAGGCGGGCAAGCTCCAGCGTGTATTCGAAAAAGCCCCGCCGCTCGTCGACGAGCGCCCGGAGGAGCCGGCCCGACGGCGTCGCCTCGGGGTGCTCGAGGGCCTCGCGCTGAGCGTCGATGGCGGCCGAATAGTCGCCGTCCTCGCCGTCCAGCAGCTCGGCCACGCCCTGCATGCGGTCGAGCAGCTCCCGGGCCCAGGCCTTGAGCGGCACCTCGCGGCCGGAGCGCGGCAGCGCGAGGCCCGGGCGCCGGCCTTCGCGGGCGACGGCGAGATCGCGGGCATCGATCTCGCGCTGCTCCTCGGGATCGATCGGGGGGCTCTCGGCGAGCAGGCAGAGGTTGAGCAGGGTCTCCAGAAAGCGCAGCTGATTCTGATTGACGCCGACGGGATCGGCGGGGCTCAGGTCGAGCGTCCGGACCTCGACGTACTCGACGCCGTGACGCTCGAGCGCGACGAGCGGCCGCGCGGAGCTCCTCTTGCCGGGCTTCGGACGGATCGCGCTGTAGTACTCGTTCTCGATCTGCAGGATGTTGGCGTTGAGCTGCCGGTAGTCCCCGTCGACGACGACGCCGATGGCCTCGTAACGGGGATCCGTGGTGCTGACGGCCGACCGCAGGCCCTCCAGATAAGCGCCCAGCGAGTTCAGCGAAATGCTGAGCCGCGCCTGCGTCTTGTTTCGGTAGCCGAGATCGCTCATGCGCAGTGAGGTCGCGTAGGGACCGTACCAGCTCAGCGCGTCGAGCTCGGCCAGCATCTCATGGCCTTCCGGCCGGAACGACTTCCCGAAAGCCGGCGACGCGCCGAACAAGTAGATCACGAGCCATGCCCAGCGCCGATAGTTGCGTGCAAGGCCGAGCAGCTCCGCAGAGCGAAACTGGGCCTCCGGCAGAGTGGCGCCGAGCCGCTCGGCGTAGGCGGGCCAAAAGGCCGTCGGCGGCGAGAAGTTGAAGTGCACGCCCGCGATCGCCTGCATGCCCCGTCCGTAGCGATGCCCGAGCCCGCGCCGGTAGACGTTTTTCATCCGGCCGATGTGCGAGCTGCCGTACTCGGCGATCGGGATTTCGTCGTTCCCGTCCATGTCGCAGGGCATGCTCGAGGGCCAGAGGAACTCCCGCTCGAGGCGGCGATGCACGAAGGCATGAAGGTCACAGAGGTACTGCAGCGTCGGCCACGACGAGGCGACCGGCGGCGTGACGAACTCGAGCAATGCCTCCGAATAGTCGGTCGTGAGGCTCGGGTGCGTGAGCGCGGAACCGAGCGCGGCCGGGTGCGGGCGCCGGGACAGCCTGCCGCGGGCGTCCACGCGCAGGCTCTCCTTCTCGAGCCCCCGAAGCCCCGAGCGTATCAACTTCGCGTTGCCGGGCTCCATGAGCCAGTTGAGCCGCGCCTCGAACAAAGCCTTTTTCCGTCCGCCTGTCTTGTCTTTCGGGCGCGCTCTGCCCAGCGCCGCCGACGGCCGCCATTATAGGCCGCGCGTGCCGAAGCGAACCCCTTCAGACGCCGTTCATCTAAATTAAGGCATGATGGGGCTACGAACAGCTAGACGACGCGGGGACCGCATGCGGATCAGGCTCCGAGCGGCAGCGGCCGCCATCCTGCTCGCGAGCTTTGCGCTCGGCGCCCAGGCCGAGTCGCTGCGCTGCGGCAACAAGCTCATCTCCCAAGGCGATCCAGCCGCAAAGCTGCTGCACTACTGCGGCAAGCCGGACTCGCTCACGTCGTGGGTCGAGCCGCACGCGGTGTTTTGGTACGGCCGTTACCTGCCGGGCTTTCTGCAGGATGTCGTCGTCGAGAACTGGACCTACAACTTCGGGCCCCACAGGCTCATGCGCGTGGTCCGCATCGAGAACGGCACGGTCGAGAACATCGAGCCGCTCGGTTACGGTTACCGAGAACAGCCCGAGTAGCACGGCCGCGGTCAGGCGAGGACGGCCTCGCCGAACGTCACTTCCTCCATCTCGTAGCCGATGACTTCCCGGCTCTCGGGATCGCAGATCGGCGTACCGCGCCGGAAACAGCCCGTGTGCTGCGCCGTGCGCGCGAACTCGTCGCGCGAGCCCACGGTTTCGAGGCTCACGCGCCCGTCGGGCATACGTACGAGCCGCCGCGCGGCGGCGACGGGATCGGCCGCCGCCGCGAGCTCGTCGCCGTCCAACAGCAGCAAGGCAATCACTTCACTATCGGCAGTCATCTCGGAAATTCCGGTCCAGCACCTATTTCAAACTTTCAAGCAAGCATCGTGCCACTCTGAAAAATATCTATAAAACAGTTAATTAGTGCTGGTTTGTGACGCATTTCCGAGTGACGCCCGGCGTCAGGAACTGCCGCCCGGCGGCGTTTTCCCCGCGATCTCGGACCGCGGCGCTCGCGTGAGTCGCGGCGTTCCGCTACCTTTCCAGGAACGATCCGGAGGCCCTGCATGAACCCACTCAAGCGACGCATCCAGGACTCGGCCACCGGGCCGGCCACCTATATCGCGCCGACGACCACGATCGTCGGCACGATCACGGGTCAAGGCGCCTACCTCTTCTGCGGCACGATCGAGGGCGACTGTGACATCGAGGGACCTGTGCAGCTCGCGCAGGGCGGCCGCTGGAAGGGAACGATGCGAGCGACCGACATCATCGTCTCCGGCGAAGTCGACGGGGACGTCATCGGGCGGGAGCGAGTCGAGGTCTCGGGCACGGCAAAGATCAGGGGAAGCCTGTCGGGCCACTCCGTGGCCGTCGCCGAAGGCGCCGTCATCGATGGCGAAATCAAGGTCTCGAGCGGGGGGCGCGCCCTGAACTTCGAGGAACGCCGGCGCCCCTAGCGAGTCGAAGCGCTCTATGCCCTCAGCCGCTGCCCAACGCGGCGAGGATGCGCCCCTCGAGCCAGCTGCCGAGACGCAAGTCCGCGAGGTAGGCGCAGTGGCCGCCGTGGGCGGTCAATGTGATCTCGAGGGCGTCGCTGCGGGCGAGGGCCCCGAGATCCTCGCTCGGGATTACGGGGTCGTCGCGGGCGGCCAGCAGCCAGGCCGGTGCGCCGAGACGCGCGAGCCGGTCTCCGACCAGCGAGTAGCCGTTCAGATAAGCGTCGAGGTCTTCGAAGCGCGTATAGCGCTCGACGAAGAAGCGCGTGGTCTCCGTCAGGGTCGGGAAACGGCGCAGGTCGCCGAAGTCGTAGCGCTCCGGGAAGGCCGCGGCCTTGGCGGCGAGCGACTCGCGCCAACGGCGCAGAAAGTACTCGCGATAGATCCACAGGCCCGTCTCGAGCGCGCGCATCGTATTCGGCGGGTGCAGCACGGGACAAACCGCGACGACCTTCGAAAGCAGCGGGGCAGCCTCGCTCGCGGCCACCCGCAGCGCAAAATTGCCGCCGAGGGAGTAGCCGACGAGATAAGTGCGCTCGCTCGGATGGCGGCGGGCGATCTCGCGTACGGCCGCGACCACCTCGTCAAGGCGGCAGGAGTGGAACAGGCCCTCGTTGAGCGCGACGGTGCCGCCGTGATCGCGAAAGTTCAGGCGAAACACCTCGAACCCCTCGGCGTAGGTCCGCCCGCCGAGGGCCACGGCATAGTGGGAATCGACCGAGCCTTCCCAGCCGTGCAGCACGATGACGAGCCCGCGGGCTCCGGAAGGCCGTGGACTGTGATAGCCCAGCAGGCGCACGCCCTCGAGCTCGAGGATCTCGGGCCTTGCGGCCTCGAGCATCGCGGCCGCGCGGCGCCGCAGCACGCGGCTGCGCCAGCCGAGGCTCGCGAGCACCGCTTGCACGTGCGCCGGCCGCAGCGGCCACGGCGGTACGAAGCCGGCCGGGAGTGTCGGTGAGATGGCGGTCATGGTGTAGACTGTCGATCGGCCGGCCGCGCCCGGGCGGCTGTGCTGCTTCAGGATCGGCATCCCGTCGCGCAGTATAGAAGAACTATAACAAAAGGCTGGAATCGTTGGCGGAGGCCCGAGCGAACCGAATGCGTCTTCTGATGCGGAGATTTCTCCTGAGCGCCGCGTCGCTCATGGCCGCGCTGCTCGTGTGCATCGGCGTGCTGTTCGCCCTCGAGCGAAGCGGGCGCATCGGCGCCGGGGCCTTCGGTGCCGGTGCGCTCGCGGCCGCCGCGGCCGCGGCCCTCGCTGTCGTTGCGCTCGTGCGCCGCCAGGCGGAGCGGCTCGCCGAGCCCATGCGCCGGCTCGCGCAGGCCTTGGAACGCGCGGCCGGCGGCGACTTCGAAACGCGGCTCGAGCCCGCCGCCGGCGGGGACGACGCGCAGCTCGCGGGCGCCTTCGACACGATGCGCAAGCGCCTGCGGTCGAGCATCGTCTCGCGCGACTACCTGGACCGCCTGCTCGCGAGCATGAACGAAGGCATCTTCGTCGCGGACGCGAACGGCCTCATCGAACGCGCCAATCCCGCCGCGCACGAGATGCTGGGCTACGGGCCCGACGAGCTCGTCGGCCGCTCCCTCGCGGAGCTGCTCGCGAGCGCCGACGGCAAAGGGCTCGAGCCCGCACCGCGGCTCATGCCGCGGGAGACGCGCTTCCTCAAGCACGGCGGCGCCGTGCTCAACGTCTCCTACACGCTCTCGGAGATGCGCGACGCGCAGGGCACGCTCGAGCGCAAGGTCTACGCGGTGCAGAACGTCGATGAGCGCAAAAAGGCCGAGCATCGCATTCGCTATCTCGCCCGCGTGGACCCGCTCACGAAGCTCGCCAACCGCATGCAGTTCCAGCATGTCCTGCAGCAATCGATCGCGCGCGCAAAGAAGGCCCAGCAATACGTCGCGCTGCTGTACCTCGACGTCGACCGGTTCAAGGACATCAACGACACGTTCGGCCATGCGGCCGGCGACACGAGCCTCGAGATCTTCGCGCGGCGCCTGCAGGCCGAGCTGCCCGAGAACGCGACGGCGGGCCGCCTCGCGGGAGACGAGTTCGCCGTGCTCATCGTGGGTTCGAGCCACATGGACATTTTCATGGAGGAGGTCTCGGCGCTCTCGCGCGCGCTGATCCGCTCCGTGGGCCGTTCGTTTCAGGTCCACGGCGAAGAGATCTTCATGACGACGAGCATCGGCATCGCTCTTTATCCGAAAGACGGCGACAACGTCATAGACTTGATCCGCAACGCCGACGCGGCGCTGTATCAGTCGAAAAAGGCCGGAGGCAATTGGTTCGAGTACTACTCGACCGAGATGAACAACGCGGCCGTCGAGCGGCTCATGCTCAAGAACAAGCTGCGCCGCGCGTTCGATCGCGACGAGCTCCGGCTGCACTACCAGCCCAAATACAACGTGAATACGGGCCGCATGGAGGGCGTCGAGGCCCTCGTGCGCTGGGACCTGCCCGAGCGCGGGCTCGTCTATCCCAACGACTTCATCCCGCTGGCCGAGGAGACGAACCTGATCCTGCAGGTCGGCGACTGGGTACTCGATCGCGTCTGCGCCGACTATCGCGACTGGCAGAAGCTGATCCCGTCGCCATGCCGGGTCTCCGTCAACCTCTCGTTACGCCAGCTCATGCAGCAGCGCTTCCTCGAGCGCGTTCGGGACACCTTCCGCGCCCACGGCATCTCGCCGACGTGCCTGGAGCTCGAGATCACGGAGACGACGCTCATGGAAGACACGGCGCGCACGATTCGCATCCTCGATGCGCTCTACGGGATGGGGCTGCACCTTGCCATCGACGATTTCGGCACGGGCTACTCGTCGCTGAGCGCGCTGCAGCAGTTCCCGATCAGCACGCTCAAGATCGACCAGTCTTTCATCCGCGACGTTGCCATCGACAAAGACAACGCCTCGATCGTCACCACGATCATCCAAATGGGCCATAACCTCAAGCTCGACGTTGTCGCCGAAGGCGTCGAGTCCGAAGACCAGCTCGAGTTTCTGCGCACGCACGGTTGCGACCTCGTGCAGGGACACCTGTTCGGGGACCCGGTCACGGCCGAGACTTTCGGCGAGATGCTGCTGGCCGAGAGCGAGGGGACGGGCAAGTTCCGCGCCCTCTTCGCCCGCGCCTGACGGCGCGCCGAGAAGGCATTCGGCGCGCCGCACGCGTCGGCCCGGCAAGTGGCGAAGCGCGTCGGCGTAGCGCGCGCGCCGATGCCTGCGCTATATTGGCGGGCGAAACCCGATCGTCCTTTTCGAGGGGGGAATAGATGAAGAAGATCGTCGCCGCCGCACTGGCCTGCTCTGGATTCGCGGCCTTCGGCGCCTACGCCTGTGACACTCCGTCGCTCGTGGCCATGCCCGACGGCAACTCGGCATCCATGCAGCAGATGGTCGATGCGCAGAAGAAAGTCAAAACCTATGTCGCGGCCATGGACGACTATCTCGGCTGCCTCGACAAGGAGATCAAGGCCGCGGGCGACAAGGCGCCGGCCGAGTTCAAGGATCTCATGACCCTGCGCCACAACAACGCCGTCACCGAAATGGAGGCGCTCGCGGGCGCATTCAACGAGCAGGTCCGCGCGTTCAAGGCCGCCCACGCGCCGGCCGGCGGCAGCGGCGGGGCGAATTCGAAATCCAAGTAGCCTGCTAGAGGTCTTTGAAGCGCTGCCGGAGCTCGTACCGCTCGTCCGTCACGATGCGCTCGAGCACGCGAATGCGTTCCTCGAGGTCCGACAGCCGCTTCAACGTCTCCTCGACCTCGCTCCGTTCTTGCCGCTGGGCTTCGCGAAGCTCCTTGCTTCGGAAATGACTTCGGATCGCCTGGCCGATGATCGAGAGGGCGATGATGACGATGACGAACTCCATACCGTTCACGGCGCGCGGTCTCCCAATTCGCTCGGCCCAAAGACCGAAGGTCAATCACGAAGTTGTTCGAATTCCCGATCGAGCTTGTAGCGCGTCGAGGTCACGTACTTCTCCAGACGCTGTAAACGCGCGTCCATGTCCCGAAAGCGGTACCTCAAACTGCTCAGCGTCGCGTGCGGCTCCGTGCGGACCCGCGTCTCGACCTCGTCGGGCTCGCCGCCGTGCGGACGCGGGTCCTTGGGCAGCAGCAGCGCCAGAACGAGATAGACCGTCAGCACGAGCGGAAAAGAGAACAGCGCCGCGACGACGACGATGGCGCGCGTGACGGCAAGATTGAAGCCGAAGTAGTCGGCCACGCCCGCGCAGACGCCGAACACCACGCCGTCGGCGGTGTTGCGATACAGCCGATCGGATGGGCGGTCTTGGAACGTTCTGTTCACGCGCGTCCTCCGTATGAATCGCGTTGCCGGCCGCAGCTCATATCTTCTTTCTCCAGTCCGGCACCTCGTCGTTGAGGATGGTCTCGAGCGCATTGAGCCGGCTGTCCATGGCTTGGCTCGTCTTCCAGAGCTCCTCGAGCAGCTGCTGCTCTTCGGACGACAGCCCCTTCGTCGCTTTCCATTTGGTCACGTAGTGGAGGATCACTATCAGCGGCAGCACGATGACGACGAAGCTGACACTGAGGATGAAGACTGCGACGGATAGCGCCATAGGTTCGAGACTCAGCTGCCTTCGGTCGAGCCGCTCTTCTGCCCGGCTCGGCGCGACTTGAGATTACGCAGTTCCTGCTCGACCGCCTCGGAGGATTCGAGCTCGTTGAACTCCTGCTTGAGATCCTTCTTGCCGCCGAGATCGTAGGCTTCGACCCGGGACTCGTAGTCGTCGATGCGGCGCTCGAACTGCTCGAAGCGCACGAACGCATCGTCGATGCGGTAATCGTGCAGCCGCTTGCGGACCTCGAGCCGCTGGCTTGCAGCCTGATGCCGCGCGAGGATCGCGTTGCGCCGCGTCTTGGCGTCCGCGAGCTTCTCCTCGAGCCGGCCGATATCCTCATTGAGCTTCTCGAGGCCCTGAGAGATCGCCTCATGCTGCATCTTCACGGACTGAGCGGCCGCGAGCACGCGTGCCTTCTCGGCGAGCGCAGCCTTGGCAAGATCGTCGCGGCCCTTGTCGATGGCGAGCTCCGCCTTGCCTTCCCAGTCCTTGGCCTCCTGCTCGAGGGCCGTCAGGTGGCGCGTCAGCTCCTTCTTATCGGCAATGGAGCGGGCCGCCGCCGAACGCACCTCGACGAGGGTTTCCTCCATCTCCTGAATCATGAGGCGGACAATCTTCTCCGGGTCCTCGGCCTTGTCGAGGATGGCGTTGATGTTGGAGTTCACGATGTCCGAAAAGCGCGAGAAAATGCCCATCGCTGGTTCCTCTGTTGGTGACGTAGAGCCGGCCTGCGGGGGCGCTGCGCCCGCGCGGACGGCCCGGAAGCGCCCAAGGCGCGCTTCGATACTCGGGAGGCGTAGAGCAGCAAACGTGCCAACCCCGATGGCTTCCCGCAACCTATTGATTCTGCATGAATATATGAGGTCTTTGCGTCGTCAGGTGCGGACCGTTGAGCGGTCGCTCACGCCAACAGTTGGCTTTTCTGGCCAACACTTGGTCTAATCGCGCCATGGGCGCCACCCTTCCTGAGACCATCGCGCTGATCGGCGAGTCTCCCGCGTTCCTCACGATGCTCGAGCACGTCTCGAGGGCCGCCCCGCTGCCGAAGCCCGTGCTCGTCGTCGGCGAGCGCGGCACGGGTAAGGAGCTCATCGCATCGCGCCTGCATTACCTGTCCGAGCGCTGGGATCGGCCGCTCGTCAAGGTCAATTGCGCCGCCCTGACGGAGTCGTTGCTCGAGTCGGAGCTGTTCGGCCACGAGGCGGGCGCGTTCACGGGCGCATCCAAGGTGCACATCGGCCGTTTCGAGCAGGCGAACGGCGGCACGCTCGTGCTGGACGAGCTCGGCACGATTCCCCCGCGTATGCAGGAGAAGATCCTGCGCGTCATCGAGTACGGCGAGTTCCAGCGCGTGGGCGGCTCGAACACGCTGACGACCGACGTGCGCATCGTCGGGGCCACCAATGCGGATCTGCCGGCCCTGGCGGCGGAGGGCCGGTTTCGGCCCGACCTCATGGATCGACTCGCGTTCGACGTCATCCATGTGCCGCCGCTGCGCCGGCGCACCGAGGACATTCCGAAACTCGCCTATCATTTCGCGGTCAATGTCACGAGCGAGCTCAAGCGGGAATTCTTCCCGGGGTTCGCGCCCCATGCCGAGGCGGCGCTGTTGACCTACGATTGGCCCGGCAACGTGCGCGAGCTCAAGAACGCCGTGGAGCGCAGCGTGTACCGTTCGCCCGAGCCCGACGAGCCGATCGCCCGTATCATCTTCGACCCGTTCGCCTCGCCGTACGGCCCGCTGCGCCCGCTCGCGAGCGCCGCGGCGGTCGATTACGAAGAGGAGCCCGAGACCCGCGGCCGCGAAGCCGGCCCGCGGCATAACGGGGCAAGCCTGCCGCTCGACTTTCGCGCTGCGGTGGCCGCGTTCGAGCGCGAGACACTCGAGCAGGCGCTCGTCGAAGCGAAGTATAAGCAGACGGCAGCGGCCAAGCTGCTGGGGCTGAGCTACCACCAGTTCCGGGGCCTGCTCAAGAAGCACGGCCTCGCGGCCGTGCAGGCCAAATCGGCGGAGGGCTGAGGCCGGGACCGCGCGCCGAGCCCGCGCCGCACGCGTGATACTATTTCCCTCGACTCCTCCACGGTTAAGCAAGGGCTCCGACGCAATCTCATGAACACGGCTACCAGGAAACCCGTTCGCATCGCAATCACCGGCGCCGCCGGCCAGATCGGCTATCAGCTCGCCTTTCGCATCGCTTCCGGCCAGATGCTCGGCGCCGACCAGCCGGTCATTCTTCAGCTCCTCGAGATTCCGCCCGCGCTCGGCGCCCTGCAGGGCGTCGCGATGGAGCTCGACGACTGCGCGTTCGACGCGCTGCACGACGTTGTCGTCACGGACGACGCGAGCGTGGCTTTCCGCGATGCCGACTACGCGCTGCTCGTCGGCGCGCGCCCGCGCGGCCCCGGCATGGAGCGCAAGGACCTGCTGCTCGCGAACGCCAAGATCTTCTCGGCGCAGGGCCGTGCGCTCAACGAGCACGCGAGCCGCGACATTCGCGTGCTCGTCGTCGGCAACCCGGCCAACACGAACGCGCTCATTGCGCGGGAGAACGCGCCGGAGCTCGACCCCACGCACTTCACGGCCATGACCCGCCTCGATCACAACCGCGCGAGGGCGCAGCTCGCCTCCAAGCTCGGCGTCCATGTCGGCGGCGTCGAGGGCGTGATCATCTGGGGCAATCATTCGGCCACGCAGTTTCCGGACATCGGCCATGCGAAGGTCGGCGGCGAGCCCGCTCTCGGCCGCGTGCCGCAGGCCTGGTACCGCGACGAGTTCATCCCCACGGTGCAGCAGCGCGGCGCGGCGATCATCAAGGCTCGGGGCGCGTCGTCCGCGGCCTCCGCGGCTTCGGCCGCGATCGACCACGTGCGCGACTGGGCCCTCGGCACGACGGGCGACTGGGTCAGCATGGCCGTCGCCTCGGACGGCAGCTACGGCATTGCCGAGGGCGTCGTGTACTCGTATCCGGTGCGCTGTCGCGACGGCGCCTACGAGATCGTGCAAGGCCTCGACCTCGACGACTTCGCGCGCGCGAAGCTCGACGCGACCGACGCCGAGCTTCGCGAAGAGCGGGCGGGCGTCGCCGATCTTTTGTAAGCGTCGGGTGGCGAAGCCTCCCGACTGTCCGGGGCCGCGGGCAGGGCGGCCCGACCTTCGGCCCGTGGCGGGCTGCGTGAGCGCGGAGGTAGAGAACGCGGAGGTAACGCGATAATGGAATGGCTTTTCTGGGCATTCGTCTTCATCGGCGTCCCGCTGGCGCTGACCTACCTGCGCACGCCCCTCGGGGCATCGACGGCCATTCTTTGCGGGGCGCTGGTCGGCTTCACGCTGTTCGGCCACTCGCTCGCGGCCAAGGTGGTGCTCTGGATTCTGTTCGCGGGCTTCGCGTCGCTGAATCTCAAGGCGTTCCGCCGCGAGACGCTGACGCGGCGCTTGCTCGCGGTCTACCGCGGCATGCTGCCGCGCATGTCACCGACGGAGCAGGAAGCCCTCGAAGCCGGCAACGTCTGGTGGGAGGGCGAGCTCTTCTCCGGCGCGCCGGATTGGAGCAAGCTCATGCGCCTCGCGGCCCCGAAACTCACGGCCGAGGAGCAGGCCTTTCTCGACGGCCCGGTCGAGCGGCTCTGCCGCATGCTCGACGATTGGCAGATCACGCACGAGCTCGCCGACATGCCGGCCGAGGTCTGGGATTTTCTGAAGAAAGAGCGTTTCTTCGCGATGATCATCCCGAAGGAGTACGGCGGCCTCGGCTTCTCCCCGCTCGCCAATTCCACGGTGCTCGCGAAAATCGCCTCCCGGAACTCGACGGCGGCCTCGACGATCGGCGTCCCGAACTCGCTCGGGCCCTCGGAGCTGCTGCTGCACTACGGTACGGAAGAGCAGAAGCAGCGTTGGCTGCCCGGCCTCGCGAACGGCACCGAGGTGCCCTGCTTCGCATTGACCTCGCCGCGCGCGGGCTCGGATGCGACGGCTATCGTGGACTCCGGCGTCGTCTGCAAGGGCACGTTCGAGGGCCGCGAGACGATCGGCATCCGGCTGAATTGGGACAAGCGCTACATCACGCTCGCGCCGATTGCGACGGTGCTCGGTCTGGCGTTCAAGCTCTACGATCCCGAGCGCCTGCTTGGCGGTGAGACGTATTACGGCATCACGGCCGCGCTGATCCCGACCAACCTGCCGGGCGTCGAGATCGGCCGGCGGCACTTTCCGATCAACATCCCGTTCCAGAACGGCCCGACGCGCGGCCGCGACGTCTTCGTGCCCGTCGACTACATCATCGGCGGCCCCAAGATGGCCGGTCAGGGCTGGCGCATGCTCGTCCAGCTGCTGTCCGTCGGCCGCGGCATTACGCTGCCGAGCAACGCGGTCGGCGGCGCCATGGCAGCGGTCTACGCCTCGGGCGCCTATGCGCGCATCCGGCGCCAGTTCAGCCTGCCCATCGGCAAGTTCCATGGCGTGGGCGAGGTCCTGGCGCGCATGGCCGGCCACACTTACATCATGAAGGCCGCGCTGCGCACGACGTGCGCGGCCATGAACGCCGGCGAGAAGCCGGCCGTGCCCGCCGCCATCCTCAAGCATCACAACACCGAGCTCGGCCGCCAGGTCGCCAACGACGCAATGGATGTGCACGGCGGCAAGGCCATCATGCTCGGGCCGAAGAACTATCTCGCGCGCAGCTATGAGGGCGTGCCGATCGCGATCACGGTCGAGGGCGCAAACATCCTGACGCGCAATCTCATCATCTTCGGCCAGGGCGCGATCCGTTGTCACCCTTACGTGCTCGCGGAGATGGAAGCCGCCCGCGACGAGGACCGAGAGGCCGGGCTCGTGGCGTTCGATCGCCTGCTGTTCGGCCACGTCGGCTATGCGCTCTCGAACGCAGCTCGCTCGTTCGTCATGGCCCTGACGCTCGCACGCTTCACGCACGTACCGACCTCGAGCGCCGCGCGCCGGTACTACCAGCACATCAACCGTTACAGCGCGTCTTTCGCGCTCGCGGCGGACGCGGCCATGCTCACGCTCGGCGGCGAGCTCAAGCGCCGCGAGCTGCTGTCCGCGCGGCTCGGCGACATTCTGAGCTACCTGTATCTGGCCTCGATGGTGCTCAAACACTATGTGGACGAGGGCGAGCCCGCCGAGGACCTGCCGCTCGTCGAATGGAGCTGCCGCGTGCTGCTTTACAGGACGCAGGAGCAGTTGCACGGCCTGCTGCGCAACTTCCCGAATCGGTGGATCGCCGCGCTGCTGCGCCTGGCGATCTTCCCGCGCGGGCGCACGTACTCCGCCCCCTCGGACGAGCTCGGGCAGAAGATCGCCGAGCTGCTCATCAACCCGACCGAGGCGCGCGCGCGGCTCGCCGCCGGCGCCTATCTGACGGCGGAGCCGACGAACCCGATCGGCCTGCTGCAGGAGGCGCTCGAAATGGCGGAGAAGGTCAAACCCATCGAGCGCAAGGTCTTCGACGCGCACCGCGCGGGCCGCATCCTGCGCGACGATACGCCGGGCCAGATCGAGGAAGCCGAGTCGCTCGGCATCATCACGCCCGAGGAGGCCGCCGCCGTGCGCGAGTTCGACACGACGGTGCTGGCGCTGACGGGCGTCGACGACTTCGACCCGAGCGAGCTCGCGCGGGCCGGGGGCAGCGGCCTCGAGGCCCGCGCCGGATTCACGGCGTCCGGCGACGAGCTCGAGGAACTGGACGCCGTGGCGCCGGATTGATGCCGTGTATACAGAGTTCTTCGGCCTCAACGAGAAACCGTTCTCGATCACCCCGGACCCGCGCTATCTCTATCTGAGCCGGCGCCACGCGGACGCGCTCGCGCACCTGATCTACGGCATTTCCGAGAGCGGCGGCTTCATCCAGCTCACGGGCGAGGTCGGCACGGGCAAGACGACGCTGATCCGCACACTGCTGCAGCAGCTGCCGGACAAGGCCGAGATCGCGTTGATCCTGAACCCTCAGCTCTCGGCCGCCGAGTTTCTGCACGGCATCTGCGACGAGCTCGGCATTCCCGTGTCCGAAACCGCGTCCGTGCGCACCTCGCTGGCCGCGCTGAACGCCTACCTGCTCGAGGCGCATGCGCAAGGCCGCCGCGTCGTGCTCATCGTCGACGAGGCGCAGACACTGCCCCCCGAGCTGCTCGAGCAGGTCCGGCTGCTCACGAATCTCGAGACGGCCACGCAGAAGCTGCTGCAGATCATCCTGATCGGGCAGCCCGAGCTGCGCGACGTCCTCCGGCGCCCCGAGATGCGCCAGCTCGCGCAGCGCGTGACGGGCCGCTATCACCTCGAGCCGCTCGGCAAGGGAGAGACCGAGGCCTACCTGCAGCATCGCCTGCGCGTCGCAGGCTGCCAGCGCGCGGTCTTCGAGCGCGGCGCGGTCGCCGAGCTGTATCGGCGCTCGGGCGGCATCCCGCGCGTGATCAACGTCGTCGCGGACCGCGCGCTGCTCGCCGGCTACACCTGCGACCGGCCGCATATCGACCGACGGCTCGTGAAACGTGCAGCCGCTGAGGTATTCGGCAAGGGCGGCCCGAGCCGGCCGTGGCGCTGGACCACGGCGGCCGCCGTGGCCTGCGCGGCCCTCGCAGGCACCGCCGCGTATGTCCTCCACGGGCCGAACCCGCCCGTGCCCGGTGCGACCGCCCGGCTCGAGACGCGGACGGCGACGGGACTGGCCGTGCGCCGCGGCGTGGACACGACGCTCGCTTCGCTCGATGCCGACGAGCCGGTCAAGCGCCGGCCGCCGAGTCAATCCGCCGGCGCAGCGCCGTCACCGACCGCGTCCGGCGATGCCGCGCCGCAGACCGCGCGCTCAGGGATCCTGCCGGGCCGCGCGCTGCCCGATGCCCTCGTCGCTGCCGGCGGCGATGCCAACGCCGCCTTCGCGCGCCTGTTCGCGCTCTGGGGAGCGCATTACGATCCGGCCCGCGGCGATCCGTGCGCGCAGGCAGCGGCGCAGAAGCTGCGCTGCCTGACCGAGCCACACGGCTCCATCGGCGAGCTCAGGACGCTGAATCGGCCGGCGATTCTGACGCTGCGCGACACGGCCGGCGCCGAGCATCGCGTGCTGCTGAGCGGGCTGGGCTATGCCGACGCGCGCCTTTGGATCGGCGGCAAGCCGCTCGACGCGAGCATCTCGGCGCTCACGAATGCCTGGTACGGCCGGCAGACGCTGCTTTGGCGGCCGGCCGCGAGCGGGACGGAGCTGCGCCCCGGCATCCGCTCGCCCGACGTCGCCTGGCTGCGCCGGAGCTTGGCGCAGATTGAAGGGCGGGCGCTCGACGGCGCACCGTCGCCGCTGTACGACGCGGCGCTCGAGGCCAAGGTCCGCGACTATCAGCGCCAGCGCAATCTCGCGGTGGACGGCATCGTCGGGGCCCGCACGGAGATTGCCATGGCCAGCGACCTCGGCGCGCCCGAAACGCCGACCCTGCACGAGGACTGACCGTGTCATTCATACTCGACGCACTGCGCAAGTCAGAGAGCGAGCGGCACCGCGAGGCACTGCCGAGCGTCATGCGCATGCCCGGACCCGTGGAGCCCTCACGGTTGCCTCCCTGGGCGGCGGGCACGATGGCCGCCTTGGGGCTCGGCATCGTCGGGCTCGGCATCGCCTGGTGGCTCAGCGCCCGTCCTGCACGCGTGGCGTCCGCACCTTCAGCCGGGCCGCCCGCCGCGTCGCTGCCCGCGCCCGAGGCCGCGGCGGGAACGTCGTCGCCGCCGTACGCCGCGGCCCAGGCCGCCGCCGGCGTGAAACCCTCCGCCGGGCCGATCAGCCCTCGGTCCGCGGCGCCGGCCGACAGCCGCGGCGAGCACGCCGTTCCCGCCGTCGCGCAGCGCCAAGCGTCTGCCGGCGCGTCCGCGGGCGTCGAATCGAGCGCCGCCGCCGACGCCGCGGCCCGGCACTCAATCCGCGCGGCGGACTCGAACGCGCTGCCCAAGGTGGCGGCCTTCGTCCCGGGCTATGCCGAGGCGGCCTCGCAGGACGCCTCGATGCCGAAGCTGCACCTCGATTTGCTCGCGTTCGACCCCGACCCGGCGCACCGCTTCGTCTTCATCGACGGGCAGAAATACCTCGAGGGCGAGACGCTCAAACAAGGCGCGCGGCTCCTGCGCATCACGGCCGACGGCGCGATCCTGTTGTTCCCGGACGGGCGCCAGTACCTCTTGGGCCGGAACTGAGCGCGGGCGGCCGGCGAGCGCGCCCGTGCACGCTCAGCGGCGGCCCGCTCAAGAGCGGATCCCCGTGCCCCGGTGCAGCAGCACGAGCGCAAACGCGAACAGTCCCACGAGCGCGGCGATGATGATCGCGAAGGCCGTGCCGATCGAGATGTCCGACTGCCCCAGCATGCCGTAGCGGAACGCGTTGATCATGTAGAGGATCGGATTGACGCGCGCGAGGTGCTGCCAGAACGGCGCGAGCGAGGCGACCGAGAAGAAGACCCCGCCTAGATAGTTCAGCGGCGTCAGCACGAAGTTCGGGATGACCGAAATCTCGTCGAAGTTCTTGGCGAAAATGGCGTTGATGAGCCCCGCGACCGAGAACGTCATGGCCGTCAGGAGCACGGTCGCAATCGTAATGAACCAGTGCACGACGTAGAGGTCGGTGAAGAACATGGCCACCGCCGTGACCAGCGCCGCTACGAGCAGGGCGCGCACGACGCCGCCGACAACGTAGCCCAACACGATCGTCACGTACGACAGCGGCGAGACGAGCATCTCCTCGAGATGCAGCTGCAATTTGCCCGAGAAGAACGACGAGACGACGTTGCCGAAGCTGTTCGTGATGACGGACATCATGATGAGTCCCGGCGCAATGAAGGTCATGTAGGGCACGCCGCCCATCGTGCCTATGCGCCTACCGATGAGACTGCCGAAGATGATGAAATAAAGCGTCATCGTGATGGCCGGCGGGATGATCGTCTGGACCCAGATGCGCAGCACCCGCCGGACCTCCTTGCGCACGATCGTCGCGAAGCCGATCAGATTGATGGCGAGCAGGCCGCGCTCGGCGACGGCGCCGCTGGGCTTGAACTCCGACATGGCCAATTCCTCCGCGCCGCTCATGCCGACACCTCCGGGCGTTTCTTGTTCTCGACGAGATGGATGAACAGCTCCTCGAGGCGATTGGTCTTCGTGCGCATGCTCGAGACGTGCAGGGACTGGGCGGAGAGCGCGGCGAACATCTTGTTCAGCCCCTGCTCCTTCGCGACCTCGACCTCGATCTCGTGCTCGTTGCGCAGCCGCACCGTGTAGCCGTCGAGGACGGGCGCCTCGGCGACGCGCTCCTCGAGCGTGAGCACGAAGGCCTCGCGCTGGAGCTTGCCGATGACGTGCGCCATCGTGTCGTTTTCGATGATGCGGCCCTCGTCGATGATGGCGATGTTGCGGCAGAGGCTCTCGGCCTCCTCGAGGTAGTGCGTCGTGAGGATGATCGTCACGCCGGAGTCGTTGATGTCGCGCATGAGGTCCCACATCGAGCGCCGGATCTCGATGTCGACGCCGGCGGTCGGCTCGTCGAGAATCAGCAGCTTCGGCTCGTGCACGAGGGCCCGCGCGATCATGAGACGGCGCTTCATGCCGCCGGAGAGATTGCGCGCGATGTCGTCGCGGCGGTCCCACAGATGCAGCGCTTTGAGGTACTTCTCGGCGCGCATCCGGGCGATGTTCGGCGGGATGCCGTAAAAGCCGGCCTGATTGACGAGCGTGTAATAGTTGCGCTCGAACATGTTCAGGTTGACCTCCTGCGGCACGACGCCAACGACCGACTTGGCAAGGTCGCGCTGCCTGTCGAGGTCGTAGCCGAAGACCGTGACGCGGCCGCTCGTCTTCGTCACGAGCGAGGTCACGATGCCGATTGCCGTCGTCTTGCCGGCCCCGTTCGGCCCCAGCAAGGCAAAGAAATCACCTTCGCGCACCGTAAGGTCAATGCCCTTCAGGGCCTCCACACGGTTGGCGTAGACCTTGCGCAGTTGCTCGATGGCTAGTGCGTCCATTCTTCCACTCGTCTCGAATCGCGGGTCGAAGCGCCGGGCTTCCCGGCGCGCAAACCGGCTATTCTAATGGCAGGCGTAACTCGGTGCTCGGCGCATGGTGCCAAGCAGCCGCCTTCGCGCGGCCCCAGGACGGGGCAGGGTTGCGCTATTTGGCCCGCGCCTGCTCCGCGACGCGGTTCTCGAAGCGCGCGGCTTCGACGGAAGGCTGCAGGGCCACGAGGGCGAGCTGGCGCCTGGCCTCGGGGCGCCGCTCGGTCAGCAGCTCGTGCCAAAGCCAGGCCGACTCGGCAAAAGCGCATTCGATCGTCAACGACGTCGCGGCCATGCGGGGCAGCTCCGATAGGGCCGTGGTCCGCAAGAGATGGACTTCGCGCGGCGTGAGCCCGAAGAACAACCGGGCCTGATAGGCGCTGTCCCGGCACGTGTTCCACACGCAGAACATGATCGTGAGCGCGAGCACCTGCGTAACGTCCATTTCGGCACCGGGCGGAGGCTCACCCCGCACAGGTTCCGCCGCGAGGCGCAGACGGAACAGGGCGCGCGGGAAATCGGCCAGCGTCTCGACGTTCGGCCGGGTCCGCGGCGCGCAGAACCTTCACCTCGGACAGCGGGAAGCGCGCCGCCGCAAGCTCGCCGTCGCTGCGGCTCTGTAGCGAGCCTAGGAACAGTCTATTGAGCTCGTGGACTTGGCCGAGGGCTTCGGAGTGTATTGTTCTTGACATTGGAGCCACTCTTTTGCACTGGATTTACCATATATGGTCCTAAAATACCATTAGTGGTACGAATAACCTAAGACCGGTTAACTCGGCCGTTCATGGGGATTTGCAGATATGAGGGCAACCGACCATCGATACCGCACGGAGAAGGCGCGCTTCGAGCTGGCGCTGCGCATGATCGGGCACGAGGCCCGGACCGGCACCATCAGGTACTGGACCGGCCTCAGCGACGACCGGATCCGCAAGCTCTATACGTCGTACTTCAAGTTCGGCGGGGCGCCCGTGCGGCGCCGCCGTGGCCGCTCGCCGAGTCAAGTCGCGCCGCTCGTCAAGACGCCGCAGCGGGCGCTCGAGTCCGGCGTCTTCGCGAATCTGCTGCTCGCGAACGGGCTGCTCGAGCCCGACGGCGGACGCAGACCGAACTGGAAGGGCAATGTCGATCTCGGCCACCGCCTGTGCGAATGCTACGAGACGCATCAGGCGCTCGTGCCGCGCGCCAGCCTGTCCTTCGAGTGGGGATGGAACCTTCTGATCAGCATGCAGCGCGGCGAGGAGCTCAGCATCGCGCGTTGCACGGTCTGCTCCGTGGGCTATATCTTCGACCTGCTTGCGCTGCCGAAGGCCGTGTGTCCGGCCTGCGCCGTGTTCGCACCGGAGGAGCCCGCAGTCCGGGCCAACTGAAGGGGCGGCGCCGGCGCGGCCGGCCGGGCATTCGAGGCAGGCCCGTGCGGATGGAGCCGGAGCAGCGCTTGGCTTCGCACCGTAGTGACGGAGCTCGGACAGGCCGAATTCGATCGGGACTCGCATCATGTGCATCATTGCGCTCGGGAACCGTGCCTCCGCCCGCTATTCGTTCGTCGTCGCGGCCAATCGGGACGAAAGCCACGCGCGCGCGGCCAGTCCCGCGGCCTGGTGGCCCGACCGCCCCGGCACGCTCGCGGGGCGCGACCTCGCGGCGCGGGGCACATGGCTCGCCTTGAGCCGCAATGGCCGGTTCGCGGCCGTGACGAACCTGCGCGCAGCCGCGCCGCCGCCCGTCCGCCCGCCGTCGCGCGGCCTGCTGGTCGGCACGTTCGTCGAGGGCAGCACGTCCGCTGCCGAATTCGCGGCCGATCTCGACCGCGACGCAGCGCGCTATGCACCGTTCAATCTCCTCGTCTACGACGGTGCCGAGCTCTACTACTCGAGCAACCGCGCGCCGATGCAGCGGCTCGAGGCGGGCATCCACGCCTTCA
Source organism: uncultured Gammaproteobacteria bacterium (assembly GCA_963782445.1). Lineage (GTDB taxonomy): Bacteria > Pseudomonadota > Gammaproteobacteria > Steroidobacterales > Rariloculaceae > ZC4RG20. The sequence goes on along the minus strand of CAWAJM010000002.1, from coordinate 267,937 downwards.
GCAATGCGCCCGCCGGCGCGCGCTGGCCCAAGATCGACCGGGCGATCGAGGGCCTGGAGGCCGCGCTCGCCGAGCCCGATCCGGCAGCCGCCCTGTTCGTGCTGCTGCACGAGACCGCACCGCCTACCGGCGCCTTCGACGCCCGCCAGACCTCACTGTTCCAGCGCGATCCCGCGTGGGGCACACGCTGCTCCACGGTCGTGCTCGTCGATGAGCGCGGCGGTGTGCGCTTCATCGAGCGCCGGTTCGACGCGGCGGGCCGGGCCGACGGGGAAAGCGCCTTCGAATTCCAGCTGGAGAGGCCGTAGCCCGCATGATTCGCCGCCGGGTTCGGTGCTCGGCGGTTGCCGGAAGCTCGTGCCGACGCCGGCCGTTCACGAATCATGCTGGCATCGCGCTCAGCGTTCCGACACCGCCCTTGCCACGAGCCCTCCGACCAACGCCCGCGCATCCATGGCCGGTCTTAGGCCGGCGGCAAGGGCAGGGGCAACGGCGCGAACACCCGCGCTCAAGCGCCGGCGCGCGTCGCCTCCGCGCGGCGGGCCTCGAGCCATTGGGCGATGTCCTGCAGCTCGGGCCCGCAGACCGCGTGCCCCATCGGATAGGTCTGCCACTCGACCGCATAACCCTCGGCGCCTAGCCGGTCGCGGCTTTCCTCGGCCAGGTGTAGGCCCACGACCGCGTCGTCGGTGCCGTGGGCCATGAATACCGGCAACCGCGCATTCGCCGCGCTCTTTTCGCTCGCGAGCGCGGCGGCGCGCGGCAGAAAGGCCGAGAGCGCAAGTACGCCGGCCAGCGGCCGCGGTTCGCGCAAAGCGACGTGCAAGGCCATGGCGCCGCCTTGAGAGAAGCCGGCCAGCACGATGCTGCGCGAAGGGAAACCCGCCTCGATCTCGCGGTCGATGAGCGCCGTCACGGCAGCGCTCGCTTCGGCGATACCCGCGTCGTCCTGCCGGGCTCGGCGATCGAGAGCGAAGATGTCGAACCACGCGCGCATGGGCATGCCGCCGTTGATCGTCACGGGCCGATACGGCGCGTGCGGGAACACGAAGCGGTAGCCGCCCGGGAGCCGGAGCTCGTCGACGATCGGCTCGAAGTCGTGACCGTCGGCGCCAAGGCCGTGCAGCCAGATGATACAGAGCGTGGGCGCTTGGCCGACAGTCCGCTCGACACAGGGCAGATAGGAATCCGTCATAGGAGCCTCCCGACTCTGAGCGCAAAGCTGGCTGCAAAATCAGCCCTTGCGCGTTTGCACATATCGTATAACATATGCGCAATTTTATTCAGGTTGGCGACGCATGCCAAGCGCCACGGCACAACAGTACGAGCGGCGCCGCGCCATTGCGCGGTTGCTGGGACAGCATGAGATCAACCGGCAGGCGGAGCTGGTCACGTTGCTGCGGGCCGAAGGGTTCGTCGCCACGCAATCGAGTGTGAGCCGCGATCTGCGCGATCTCGGCGCGGCGAAGCTCAAGAACGGCTACAGCCTGCCGGATCGGTCCGACAACGGCAACGACGATTCGCTGCGGCTCGTGGCCGAGCTGATTCGGGACATCCGCAGCGCGGGCCCGAACCTGCTCGTCGTCCAGACCGCGGTCGGTGCGGCCCAGCGCGTCGCGGTCACGCTGGACCGCACGGACTGGCCCGAAATCGTGGGTACGGTGTCGGGCGACGATACGATATTCGTCGCCACGGCGAACTCGAATCAACAGCGGCGCCTGCGGGCGAGGCTGCGGCAGAACCTCGGGAAAGGACAACATGACTGATTCGATCGACAACCCCATCGTCCTGGCCTTCTCCGGCGGGCTCGACACGTCTTTCTGCGTGCCCTGGCTCAAGGAAACCTACGGACGCCCGGTCGTCACGGCCACTATCGACACGGGCGGCCTCGACGCCGCGGCCGCGAAGCGCCTCGAGGAGCGCGCGCTGGCGCTCGGCGCCGCACGCCACGTGCTCGTCGAGGCGCGCGGAGAATTCTTCGACCGCGTGCTCAAGTACCTGATCATGGGCAACGTGCGCCGCGGCCAGCTGTACCCGCTCTGCGTGGGATTCCGAGCGCGGCGTCCAGGCCGCGCACCTGGCCGAGCTCGCCAAGGCGATGGGCGCCGCCACGGTCGCCCACGGCTGCACGGCCGCGGGCAACGACCAGGTCCGCTTCGAGATCATCCTGAAGACACTGGCACCGCAGCTCGAGGTCCTCGCGCCCGTGCGCGATCACTCCTGGGCACGCGCCGATCAGGTCGCCTATCTCGAGGAGCGCGGGCTCCCCGTGCCGAGCCGCGGCTCGGCCTATTCGATCAACCGCGGCCTTTGGGGTGTCACGATCGGCGGGACGGAGACGCTGACCTCGAGCGGCTCGATCCCCGAGGCCGCCTGGGTCCTGAGCGCCGGGGCGCTCGAGTCGCCGCAGCCCGCCAGCCGCGTCGAGATCGGCTTCGAGCGCGGCGTGCCCGTCGCCCTCGACGGCGAGCCGCTCGCGCCGGTCGCGCTCATCGAACGGCTCGAGGCCCTCGGCAGCCGCTACGGCGTCGGCCGCGGCATTCACCTCGGCGACACGATCCTCGGCACCAAGGGGCGCGTCGCATTCGAGGCGCCGGCCGCGGACATTCTGCTGAACGCGCACCGCGAGCTCGAGAAGCTGACGCTGACGGCGCTGCAGGCCCGCGTCAAGGAACCGCTCTCGCTGACGTACGGCGACCTCGTGCACGAAGGGAAGCAGCTCGATCCGGTCGGCCGCGACATCGAGGCGCTGCTCGAGTCCTCGCAGGCGCGCGTGACGGGCACGGTACGCTGCGAGCTCCGGCCCGGCAGCGCCTTCGTCACGGGCCTCGATTCGCCGCACTCGCTCATGGCCGCGAGCCGCGGCAAGTATGGCGAGTCGGCCGGCGAATGGACGCCCGCCGACGCCGTCGGCTTCTCCCGTATTCTTTCCCTGCCCGGGATGCTCTACACCCGTGCCGGAGGACAATGACATGCGCTCAATCGTCGTCGACAAGATCGCCTCGGTCGCGATCGCCAACGATCTTTCACACGAGGTTCGGGTCAGCTCGGAGATCCCCTGCGAGGAAGGCATCCTCGTCGCGGTCGAGGTCCTGAACAACAAATCCACCTACAACACGCTCGAGCTCACGAGCGGGCGCATGGCACAGGTCAAGCGTGGCGACGTCATCGTCGGCGCGCTGGGCCACCGCAAGGCGCTGTTCGGCTACTCGGGGCACCTGCCCGAGACGCTCGCGCCGGGCGACGTCGTGCAGCTCCTGAATCTCGGCGGCGTGCTCGGAATTTGCGACTCGGTGAACCCGACGCACGGGCAGCCCTTCGACTGCAGGGTGCTCGGCGTCGTGCTCGATTTCCCGTACCTCGGCCAGCGCGTCGGCGTGCCGGCGCGTGCCGGTGAGCATAGGCTCGCCGGCGACAAACCGGTCCGCCTCGACGGCATTCCCGTGGTCGCACTCGCCGGCACCTGCATGAATTCGGGCAAGACGGCCGCGGCCTGCGCCATCGTGAGCCGCTTCCGCCACAATGGCCTCATCATCGACGCCTTCAAGGCGACGGGCGTCGCGCTGCGTCGCGACATTCTCGCCATGGAGGACGCCGGCGCGCGCAACACGGCCATCTTCAGCGACCTCGGCGTCTGCGCGACGACCTCGACCAATGCGCCGGCGCTGACGCGGCACCTGCTCGCGACGCTCGTGCCCGAGCGCCCCGACGTCATCGTCTTCGAGCTCGGCGACGGCCTGCTCGGCGCTTACGGCGTCGAGGCGATCCTGCGCGACGCCGAGATCCGCGACAACCTGAGCGCGCTCGTGCTCTGCGCGAACGATCCCGTCGCCGCCTGGGGCGGCGTCAAGCTGTTGCAGGAGGAATTCCACATCGAGCCGACGGTCGTGACCGGCCCGGCCACGGACAATCAGGTCGGCATCGACATCATCAAGCAGCGCTCGAAGGTGCCCGCGTACAACGCGCTCGCGCACGGTGCCGAGCTCGGCGACCTGCTCATGGAGCGGATTGGGCTCGGCGGGCGGCTCGCCAAGGCGGCTCAATGAGCGCCTGGCCCGTCATCGTCCTCGGCGGCTCCGGCTATGTCTCGGGCGAGATGCTGCGGCTCGTCGCGCAGCATCCGCGGCTCGAGCTCGGCGCGGCGGTATCGACGAGCCAGGCCGGGGAGCCGATCGCCGCGGCGTTCCCGCATCTCGCGCCCGCTTTTTCCGAGCAGCGATTCGTGTCGCTCGAGGCCGTAACGGAGCGGCTCGGCGACGCACCGCACTGGGTCGTGCTCTCGGCCGCGCCACACGGCGCTTCGGCCGAGATCGTCGCCGGCCTGCTCGACGCGGCCGAGCACGCGGGGATCAAGCTCACGGTCGTCGACGCCTCGGCGGACTTTCGCTTCGCCGATGCGCAAGACTTCGCGAACGTCTACGGGCATCCGCATCCAGCACCGGAAAGGCTCGCCGAGTTCCGCTGCGCCGTGCCCGAGCACCGCGTCTCGATCGATACGCCCCACGCCGCGCATCCGGGCTGCTTCGCGACGGCGATGCTGCTCGGCATCGTGCCGCTCGTCGCCATGGAGCTTACGACGGGGGACTTCTTCGTTAGCGCCCTCACCGGCAGCACGGGCGCGGGCCGCACGCCGCGCGACACGACGCACCACCCGCTGCGGCACAACAACCTATTCGCCTATCAGCCGCTCGCGCATCGGCACGCCCCCGAGGTCCGCTCGCTGGTGCACGCCGCTACGGGCCGCTCGATGCGGCTTCATTTCGTCCCGCATTCGGGACCGTTCACGCGCGGCATTCATGCCACGATTTTCGCCCCGCACGACGGCCGCGTACGCGCGCGCAACGTCGTCGATGCGCTGACCGAGTTCTACCGTACGTCCGCGTTCGTGCAGGTCGATTCGGCGCCGCCGCGGCTCAAAGACATCGTCGGCAGCAACTACGCACGGCTCGCCGCGAGCGTCGACGGCGAGACGATCGTCGTCTATTCGATACTCGACAACCTGATCAAAGGCGCTGCGGGAGGCAGCATACAATGGGTCAATCGACTGCTCGGCTTACCGGAGGCAATGGGTCTGGCGGCGCCGACGGCGGGGTGGATGTGATGAGCGATACGAGGATGCCGAAAGCCTACCTCGACGAGGTGTATCCAATGCTGCCGTTCGAGCCCGTCTCCGGCCAGGGCTGCTGGCTCGAGGACGAGACCGGCCGGCGCGTGCTCGACTTCTACGGCGGACATGCCGTGGCGCTGCTCGGCTACGGCCATCCGAAGCTCACGGCTGCGCTCGCAGGGCAGGCCGCGAAGCTGCACTTCCAGAGCAACGTCGTCCACATGAGGATCCGCGAGGAGGCCGCAAGCCGGCTCGCGGCATTCGCCCCGCGCAGCCTCGACCGCGTGTTCTTCGTGAACAGCGGCGCCGAGGCCAACGAGAACGCGCTGCGCCTCGCGCTGAAGCTCACGGGCCGCAAGAAGATCGTGGCCATCGAGCACAGCTTCCACGGACGCACGGCGGCGGCCGCGGCCGTGACGTGGGGGGCTCAGAAGTCGTGGTACGGCTTCCCGCGCACGCCCATGGACGTGGCGTTCGTGCCTCGCAACGACATTGAAGCGCTGCACTCGGCCGTCGACGACCGCACTGCGGCCGTCATCGTCGAGCCCGTCCAGGGGCTCGCGGGCGCCTTCGATCTCAGCACGGAGTTCCTGCGCTCGGCTCGCCAGGCCTGCGACCGCAACGATGCGTTCCTGATCCTCGACGAGGTGCAGTCCGGCATGGGCCGGCTCGGCGAGCCTTTCGGCGCGGATCTGTTCCGCGTGCAGCCGGATTTGCTGACGACCGCCAAGGGGGTCGCAGGCGGCTTCCCGTGCGGCGCGCTGATCATGACGCCGACGATCGCCGTCGAGCTCAAACCCGGCCAGCTCGGCACGACCTTCGGGGGCAATCCCATGGCCTGCGCGGGGGTCATCGCCGTCCTCGACGCGATCGAAGAGGATCACCTGCTCACGCGCGTGCGCGAGCTTTCGGCGCTGATCCGCGAGACCTGCGTCGTCGGGCCGGTCAAGCGCATCCGCGGCGCGGGCTTCCTGCTCGGTCTCGAGACGGGGCCGAAGGCTGCGAAGGTAAGGGACGCGCTGCTCCAGCGCGACATCCTGACGGGCACGAGCACCGATCCGCACGTGCTCCGGCTGTTGCCTCCGCTCGTGCTCGAGCGGGAGCACGTCGAAGCGCTGGCCGCCGCACTCAAGGAGCTCGACGATGAAACGCTTTAACGACCTGGCCGAGCTCAGCGCCGAGCAAGTCGGCTCGCTGCTCGAGCTCGCCGCGAGACTCGACCGTCACCCCGAGCCGCGCGCGCTCGAGGGCAAGGTGCTCTCGCTGCTGTTCCTGAGCCCGTCGCTGCGCACGCTCGCGTCGTTCCAGGCCGCGATGATCCGGCTCGGGGGCGGCTCGTTCGTGATCTCGCCCGAGATGTCCATCCATGGCCTCGAGTCGCGGCAGGGCATCGTCATGGACGGCGCGGCGGCGGAGCACGTCAACGAGGCCGTGCCCGTCATCGCGTCTTACGGGGACGCACTCGGGATTCGCGCGTTCGCGAAACGCTTGAGCCTCGAGGACGACCTCGCCGACCGCGAGTTCGCCGAGCTCGCTGCGCTCGCGAACAAGCCCTGGATCAACATGGAATCGGCCAACAACCATCCGTGCCAGAGCCTCGCGGACTGGAAGACGATGGACGAGCTCGCCGTCCCGAAGCACGGCCGGTTCGTACTGTCTTGGGCGTACCATCCGAAGGCGCTGCCGCTGGCCGTGCCCGCAGCGACGGTGCACATGGCCGCCATGCGCGGCATGGACGTCGTCGTGCTGCGGCCCGACGGCTTCGAGCTGCCCGAGCCCGTCATGGCCAAGGCGCGCGCCGCCGCCGAGCAGTCGGGCGGCCGCGTCACCGAGACGAACGACCGGCGCGAGGCCACGGAGGGCGCGCACGTGATCTACGCGAAGTCGTGGTCGTCAACGCGCCACTATACCGAGCGGCTCGGCGACCAAAAGCTGCGCGAGTCGCTCGTCGATTGGTGTGTCGACGAACCCTGGTTCGAGAACGCGCGCGAGGAGGCGCGCTTCATGCACTGCCTGCCCGTGCGCCGCGGCGTCGTCGTGACGGACCGCGTTTTGGACGGGCCGCGCAGCGTCGTGATCCAGGAGGCTCGCAACCGCATGCTCGTGCAGATGGCCGTGCTCCACAAAATGTTGAAGGGATGAAGAATCGATGACACGTTTGACGGGGAATGAACGCGCGATCGCGGTCGCCGCGCTGCGGCACGCGGTGCCCTACGTCCGGATGTTCAAGAGGAAGGTCTTCGTGCTCAAGGCGGGCGGCGAAGCCTTCACGTCGCTCGCGGCGACGCGCGCGTTCGTCGAGCAGATCGCGATCCTGCATCAGGTCGGCATCCGCGTCGTGCTCGTGCACGGCGGCGGCCCGCAATCGACCGAGCTCGCCGAGCGGCTCGGTCTCGCGAGCCGGATGGTCGACGGCCGGCGCGTGACCGACGAGGCGACGCTCGAGGTTTCGACGATGGTGCTGAACGGCCAGATCAACACGCGCGTGCTCGCGGCACTCCGCGCACTCGACGTGCCGGCCGTCGGCGTCAGCGGCGTCGACTGCGGCCTCGTGCGCGCGCACAAGCGCCCGCCCGTCAAGCGCGACAACGGCGAGACCGTCGACTACGGCTTCGTCGGCGACATCGACCGCGTGGACGCAACGGTCGTTCGCAAGCTGCTCGAGGACGACCTCGTACCCGTCGTCAGCTCGCTTTCGGCCGACGACGACGGCACGCTGCTCAACATCAACGCCGATACGGTCGCGGCCGCGCTGGCCTGCGAGCTCGGGGCCGAGAAGCTCATGCTCGCGACAGGGTCGCCCGGCATCCTCGAATCGCGCAACGACCCGCGCTCGCTGATCTCCTATGTCGACCGCGCAGGCCTCGTGCGGCTCAAGGAGGAAGGCCGCATCCAGGACGGCATGCTGCCCAAGGTCGCCGCGATCGAGCAGGCCCTCGCCGGCGGCGTGCGCCGCGTGCACGTGATCTCCTACTCGCTGCCCGACAGCCTGCTGCTCGAGGTCTTCACGAACGAAGGCACGGGCACGCTCGTCGTCGACCGCCTCGAGCATCTGTCCCCGGAAGAGCAGCAGAGCTAGCCATGGCAGAGGCAAGAAAAAGGGGTCAGAGCCCTTTTTTGGAAAAAAAGGGCTCTGACCCCTTTTTAGCGTTCGCGTCGCCATGAGCCGCCTCTGGGACAAAGGCCTGCCGCTCGACAAGCGCATCCTGCGCTTCACGGCCGGCGAGGACCACCGGCTCGACGAGCGCCTCGTCGAATACGACGTCCGCGCATCCATCGCGCATGCGCGCATGCTCGAGGCGCAGGGCCTGCTCGCGGGCCCCGACGCGGCCGCGATCTGCAAGGGGCTGCGCGAGCTCGGCGACGCGCATGCGGCCGGCGACTGGTCCATCGCGCTCGACGACGAGGACGCGCACGGCGCGCTCGAAGCCAGGCTCATCGAGCGCATCGGCGAAGCCGGCGGGCGCGTGCATCTCGGCCGCTCGCGCAACGATCAGGTCCTGGCGGCGCTGCGGCTCTACCTGCGCGACGCCGTGCGCAGCCTCGCGGACCGCGCAGCCGCCGTCGTGGCGGCGCTCGACGCCCTGGCCGCGAGGCAGGGCAACGTCGCGCTGCCCGGCTACACGCACATGCAGCCGGCCATGCCGAGTTCCGTGGCGTTATGGGCAGGCGGCTTCGCGGCCGAGCTGCGCGACGATCGCGACGCACTGCTGCGCACGCTCGCGCGCGTCGACTTGAACCCGCTCGGGTCGGCGGCCGGCTACGGCGTGCCGGGACTGCCGCTCGATCGGGAGGCGACGCGCCATGGGCTCGGTTTCGCGCGCACGCAGGAACCCGTCACGGCCGTGCAGCTGAGCCGTGGCAAGGCCGAGACGAGCGTGATCTTCGAGCTCTCGCTGCTCACGGGCGATCTCGGCCGGCTTGCCGCGGATCTTCTGCTGTTCTACACGGCCGAGTTTGCATATGTGGAGCTGCCGAACGAGATGACGACCGGCTCCTCGATCATGCCGCAAAAACGCAACCCGGATGTCTTCGAGCTGCTGCGCGCGGTGCAGCCCACGGTCACGGGCGCGCTCGTCGAGGCGCTCGGCATCGCCGCGAAGCTGCCCTCCGGCTACCACCGAGACCTGCAGCGCCTCAAGGCGCCGCTGTTCCGCAGCCTCGATGTAGCGGCCGATGCGCTCGAGATCATGGCTCACGCGCTCCCGGGCGTCCGCTTTCGCCCCGACCGCATCGGGCTGCCCGACGAGCTGCATGCGGCCGCGCGCGCCAACGAGCTCGTCGTACGCGAGGGGATCCCGTTTCGCGAGGCCTATCGGCGCGTCGCGGCGGAGCTCGGAGGCAAACGGCCGTGAGCGCCGCCCATCGCTCGCCGCCGCGCAAGGCCCTCGGCGCCGGCGCGACGCTCGCCGCCGCCCTGACGCTCGCGACGCTGGCCGGTTGCGGCCAGAAAGGGCCGCTCACCCTGCCCTCGCGCCCGCCGGGCCCTCTTGGGACACCCACCGGCGCCGCCGCGCCCGCGGCCTCCGGCAGCGGCGCGACGGCGCCGGCGTCCGCCTCGTCCACAGGCAGCGGCACGTCGCCGAGCGAGCGGCCGCCCTCGCCCCCGAACCCGTCTACGCAATGAGGCCCCATGGCGGATAGCCCGCTCGTTCTCGTCGACGGCTCCTCGTACCTCTATCGGGCCTTCCATGCGCTGCCCGACCTGAATACGTCGAGCGGTCAGCCCACGGGCGCCGTGCTCGGCGTCCTCAACATGGTGTACAAGCTCCTCGACGAGTACGGCCCGGAACGCATGGCCGTCGTGTTCGACGCGCCCGGCAAGACATTCCGCGACGAGCTGTACGACGAGTACAAGGCGAATCGGCCGCCGATGCCGGACCCGCTGCGCAGGCAGATCGAGCCGCTCCTCGAGGCCATCGAGAAGAGCGGGATCCGCGTGTTGCGCGTCGACGGCGTCGAAGCCGACGACGTCATCGGCACGCTGGCCAGACTGGCCCGCGAGGCCGGACACAGGACCGTGATCTCAACGTCGGACAAGGACATGGCGCAGCTCGTCGGCGCGGACGTAACGCTCGTGAACACGATGGACAACACGACGCTCGATCCCGAGGGCGTGCAGCGCAAGTTCGGGGTGCTGCCCGAACGCATCGTGGACTATCTGACCCTCGTGGGCGACACCTCCGACAACATTCCGGGCGTCAAAGGCGTGGGCGCCAAAACCGCCGCCAAGTGGCTCGAGCAGTACGGCAGCCTCGAGGGTCTCGAGGCCCATGCGGAGGAGATCTCGGGCAAGGCGGGCGAGCGGCTGCGCGCCGCACTCGGCGACCTCGATCTCTACAAGCGGCTCGTGACCATCGACTGCGCGGTCGAGCTGCCCGTCGGCGTCGCCGACCTGGCTGTGGAGGCGCCCGACGAGGCCGAGCTCAAGACGGTGTTCGAGCGCCTCGAGCTCCTGTCCCTGCTCAGGAGACGCCTGCCGGAGGCGGCCGCCGCCGCTTCCGAAGCCAAGCGGCGCGAGACCGAGGACGAGCGCCGCTATGAGCTCGTCCAGACGGAAGCCCAGCTCGACGGGTGGCTCGCGAAAATCGCGGCCGCCGAGCTCGTCGCGCTCGATACTGAGACGACGGGTCTCGATTACATGACCTGTGAGCTCGTCGGCCTTTCGCTCTCCGTCGCACCGGGCGAGGCCGCTTACGTGCCCGTCGCGCACCGCCACCCGGACGCGCATCCCCAGCTCGACCGGCAGCTCGTCCTGGACCGGCTGCGGCCGTGGCTCGAGTCCGCTGCGCCCAAGCTCGGCCATCACTTGAAATTCGACGCACACGTATTCGCCGGCTGCGGCATCCGGCTCGGCGGCATGCGTTTCGACACGATGCTCGAGTCCTATGTCCTGAACTCGACTGCGACGCGTCACGACATGGATTCCGTCGCGGCCAAGTACTTGGGTTTAGTGACGACCAAATACGAGGATGTCTGCGGCAAGGGCGCCAGGCAGATCGGGTTCGACGAGGTCGATCTGGAAAGCGCCCGCCTCTATGCCGCCGAGGACGCCGACGTGACCCTTCGGATCCATCGCCATCTATGGCCGAAGATCCAGGCCATCCCCGAGCTCGAGAAGCTCTACATAGAGATAGAGCAGCCCCTGGTCCGCGTGCTCGAGGCGATGGAGCAGACGGGCGTCATGGTCGACGCCGACATGTTGCGCGCGCAGAGCGACGAGCTCGCGGCGGCCATGGCAAAAACCGAGGAAGCGGCCTACGCGGCGGCCGGCGGACCGTTCATGCTGGGTTCCCCGAAGCAGCTCCAGGAAGTCCTCTACGAGCGCCTCGGCCTGCCGGTGCTCGGCAAGACGCCGACCGGCCAGCCCTCGACGGCGGAGAGCGTCCTGCAGGAGCTGGCGACGACGTACGATCTCCCGCGGCTGATCCTCGACTACCGGGCCCTCGCGAAGCTCAAGTCGACCTACACCGACAAGCTCCCCCGCGAGATCAACGCACGCACGGGCCGCATCCATACGAGCTACCACCAGGCCGTCGCCGCGACCGGCCGGTTGTCCTCGACCGATCCCAACCTGCAAAACATCCCGATCCGCACCGCCGAGGGCCGCAGAATCCGGCAAGCCTTCATCGCCCCCCCCGGCTGCGTGCTGCTCGCGGCCGACTACTCGCAGATCGAGCTCCGGATCATGGCGCACCTCTCAGGCGATGCGGGGCTGGAGGCCGCGTTCGCAGCGCGCCGTGACATCCACAGGGCCACGGCCGCCGAGGTCTTCGGCGCCGACCCCGAGGCAGTCACGGGGGAGCAGCGCCGATCGGCCAAGGCCATCAATTTCGGCCTCATCTACGGCATGTCCGCCTTCGGCCTCTCCCGCCAACTCGGCATCGAGCGGGCCGACGCCCAGCGCTACATCGACCGCTATTTCGAGCGCTACCCGGGGGTCAAGCGTTACATGGACGAGACGCGCGAGCGCGCCCGCGCTCAAGGGTTTGTCTCGACCGTCTTCGGCCGCCGCCTCTACCTGCCCGAGATCGACTCGCGCAACGCGCAGCGCCGCCAATACGCCGAGCGCAGCGCCATCAACGCGCCGATGCAGGGCACGGCCGCCGACATCATCAAACGCGCCATGCTGAGCATCGACGCCTGGCTGCGCGACAGCGGCCCGGAGGCCCGCCTCATCATGCAGGTTCACGACGAGCTCGTGCTCGAGGTCGAGGCGGCGCGGGCCGACGAGGTCAAGGGCCACGTCATCCGCCTCATGCAGGCGGCGGCTGAGCTGTCGGTGCCGCTCGAGGTCGACGCCGGGATCGGCGCCAACTGGGACGAGGCGCACTAGCGGGCTCGGGCGATCCGCTCTCGGGGTGGGCGGCACCGGAGCCTCCGCCGCATGCGTTTTCGGCTCCGGACGCCCCCTTCGCGGGTCCAGCCAGCCGCAGAACCGGCGGACCGCCGCGCTTCGCGGCACCTCGCGCCGGGGCAGCAGGATTCATGAACGGCCGCCGCCGTCGCAGAGGAGACTCGCGCAGCCGCGCGCTTTCGGGGCCGTGCGCGTAAGAGCGGGCGCCGCGGAGGCTCAGTAGACGGATTCACGCCGTCCCCTAAGCGCCCGTCTGCGCGCCTCTCCGGCCGCCGAGAGCGCGGGAACCCGTTCACGAATCGTGCGGACTAAGGCCGGATTGAGCCCGAACCGAGGCCGGACGAAGGCGGCCGGCGCTTCAGGAAACTTTGGCCACCGCGGCCCGACCTGGGGCTGGAACTTTTGGCGGCCCGGTGTGACTAATCCCATGACGCCGCCAACGGCGTCCCCGCTATCCTCCCTAAGCGGGGTTGTTCCAGTCTCCCCAACTGGAACGTTCGAGCCCCGGGCATGTCCCCTGAATCCCATGCCCGGGGCTTTCTTTACCCCGATTCCGCAAACCAGCGTTCGAGCGCGCGCCGCGCCTCTTCGACGCCCTGGCCCGTCAGTGCCGAGAAGACCACGAGCTCGACGCCGCCGCCGGCGGCCGCCTCGACGGACCGGCGCTGCGCGGCCGCCGCACCCCGGCCCAGCTTGTCCGCCTTGGTCAGGAGCAACAGCACGGGCAGCCCGAGGCTCTTGGCCCATTCGAGCATGGCGAGGTCCAGCTCCTTGAGGCCTCGACGCAGGTCGACCGTAATAACGACGCCCCGAAGCCCGCTCCGGCCCGTAAAATAGGATTCGAGCAGCCCCTGCCAGCGCTGGCGAACGTCGGGCGCGACGCGCGCGAACCCGTAGCCGGGCAGGTCCACGAGCCGCCGCCCCGCGCCCAAGTCGAAGAAGTTGATGAGTTGCGTCCGCCCCGGCGTCTTGCTGACGCGCGCGAGCTTGCGCATGCCCGTCACGGCGTTGACGGCGCTCGATTTGCCCGAATTCGAGCGGCCGACGAAGGCCACTTCGGGCGCATCGTCGGGCGGGAAGCCGCGCGGATCGGAGGCGCTTTTGATGAACGTAGCCATCCACATCGTCGTTAGTCGACCATTCGCTCCGGGCGCCGCCGTATTGGTGTACAATCGGCGCCCGTTTTCGACGGAAAGAAACCGGGATTCCACAGCGTGCACGAGATGATATCCAAAGGACAGCTCAGCGCCCGCCTGCGGCGCACCCTGGCGCTCGCGCCGCTTTGGCTCGCAGCGGCCGCCTTCGCGGCCGGCAGCGCCTCGGCCGCGGACCAGGGGTCGGCGGACGCGGGCAAAACCAAGGCCGCCACCTGCGCGGCGTGCCACGGCCAGACCGGCAACAGCGTGGCGCCCAACTACCCGAGCCTGGCGGGCCAGCACCCGTCCTATATCGTCCATCAGCTCATGGCCTTCAAGAACGGCGAGCGCCAGAACCCGACCATGGTCGGCATGGCGGCGACGCTGTCCAACCAGGACATGATGGACCTCGCGGCCTACTTCTCGAAGCAGCAGCTCACGCCCAAGGGCGCCGATCCTAAGCTCGTGGACGCAGGTCAGTCGATCTACCGCGGCGGCATACCGGACCGTGGCGTGCCGGCCTGCGAGGGCTGTCACGGGCCGACGGGACACGGCAACTACCTGGCCGGGTTCCCGCGCATCGCGGGCCAGAACCAGGAGTACCTCATGGCCGCTCTCAAGTCGTTCGCCGACGGCAGTCGGAAGTCGGACCGCAATCAGATGATGCGCGACATCGCAGGCCTCATGCACGAGGACGAGATGCGGGCCGTGACGAGCTACGTGCAAGGCCTCGAGCAGGGCCACCTTTGAAGCACCCATGAGCCGCACCCGCCGCTTTGCCCTGGCTGCGGCCGCGCTGCTCGCGGCCATGGCCCTCGCGGGCTGCGGCGGCGGCTCGCAGGCGGCCGCCTCCTCGCAGACGGCCGCATCGGCGCCTGCCGGCGATTCGGCGGCCGGCGGACAAGGCGGCGACGACAACGGACCCGAGACCGCAGCCGCGGTAACCGGCGCCGACGCGGCAGGGCCGACCTCCGAGCACTTCAAGCTCGGCACGAACTACATCCGGCTCTCGCCCACTCAGCCCACGAGCTCGAGCCCGACCGAGGTCGAGGTCGCCGAGGTCTTCTGGTACGGCTGCCCTCACTGCTATCACTTCGAGGACAACCTCAAGCGCTGGCTCGCAAAGAAGCCGAGCTACGTGCACTTCATCCGCATCCCCGCCGTCTGGAATCCGTTGCTCCGCCTCCATGCCCGAGCGTTCTACACGGCCCAGATTCTCGGCAAGGGTGACGCGATGCACGCGGCGTTCTTCAACGAGATCCACGTCGCACACAACGAGCTCGATACCGAGGACAAGCTGGCCGCCTTCTTCGGCCGCTTCGGCGTCGATGCGGCCACGTTCAAGAAGACCTTCGAGTCCTACGCGGTTCAGGAGAAGATGCAGCGGGCCGACGAGCTCAATCGCCGCTATCGCATCGAGGCCGTGCCTTCGATGGTGGTCAACGGCAAGTACATGACGAACGGCAACATGGTCGGCAGCTACGACGACATGCTGGCCCTCGTCGACGAACTCGTCGCCTCCGAGAAGGCGGCCCAGCAGTAGTAAGCGCTCGCGGGGGCGCATACGCGCCCGCGCTCATACCCCCGCCGCCACCCGCTCAGAACGGGTCCTTCGACTCGGCGATGCCGTATGGATCGGCGTGGATGAAAACCTCGGCAAGGGGAAACGCCTTCTGCACCTCGGCCTCGACCTGGTCCGAGATGGTGTGGGCCACGAGCAGCGTCATTTCCGGATCGAGCTCGAGGTGCAGCTGGATGAACTGAGTCGCGCCGGCCGAGCGTGTCCGGATGTCGTGCACGCCGCGCACTTCGGGGTGCGAGAACGCGATGCGCTCGATCTTCTTGCGCGAGCGCGACGGCAGCTCCCGGTCGAGCAGCACATCGACGGCCTCCTTCGCGATGGCACCGACGCTCGCGAGGATCACGGCGACGACGAGCAGCCCGAGCAGCGGATCGGCGATGTACCACTGAAAGGCGGTGCTCAAGTAAAGCGCGAGCAGCACGGCGGCGTTCGTGAGCACGTCGGCCCGGTAATGCATCGAGTCGGCCACGATGGCGAGCGAGCCGGTCCGCGCGACGACGTGGCGCTGGAATGCGACGAGCCCGATCGTCAGTGCGATCGAGGCGGCCATGACCACGACGCCGACGCCGACGGCCGCCACGGGCTGCGGGTCGATGAGCCGCTGGACGGCGCGGACCGCGACCGACAGCGCCGAGACCGTGATCACGGAGGCTTGCAGCAGGCTGGCTATCCCTTCCGATTTACCGTGCCCGAAACGGTGCTCCTGATCGGCGGGCGTGACGGCGACGCGAACGGCGAACAGCGTAATCAGGGACGCCATGAGATCGAGGAACGAATCGGCGAGGGAGCCGAGGAGCGCGACCGACCCCGTGCGCCGCCAAGCCCAGAGCTTGAGCGCGCTCAGGATCAGCGCGACGCCGACGGAGGCCGCGCCGGCGGCCTGCATGAGGCGGATCTGATGCGGCTGCAGGCGCCCCGCTACCGGCGCGTTCGACGCTTTGGCCGCCACCGTCGGGGTCTCCTCAGACATCGACGAGCCGCGCCGCCGCCGCACGCAGCGTCGCGTCCTCCTTGGCGAAACACAAACGCACGAGCCGCGCCTCGGCCGGGGGCTCGGCGTAGAACACGGAGATTGGAATCACGGCCACGCCGTGCTCGATCGTGAGCCGGCGCGCGAATTCCGTATCCGGCAGATCCGATATACGACGGTAGTCGGCCAGCTGAAAGTATGTGCCGCGAGAGGGCCTGAGCTCGAAGCGGCTCGCGCCGAGCAATTCGGCGAAAAGGTCGCGCTTGGCGCCGTAGAAAGCCGGCAGGCCGAGGTAGTGCTCGGGGTGCTCGGCCATGAAGTCGGCCAGCGCGTGCTGCAGCGGCGTGACCGCGGCAAAGGCGACGTATTGATGCACGCGCCTGAGCTCGGCCGTCAGCGCACTCGGCGCGACGACGTAGCCCGTCTTCCAGCCCGTCGCATGGTACGTCTTGCCGAACGAGAACACCGCGAAGCTGCGCTCGGCCAGCTCGGCATGGGCGAGGACGGTGGCGTGCGGTGCGCCGTCGAAGACGATGTGCTCGTATACTTCGTCGCTGAGCACGAAGCAGCCGTAAGGCCGCAGCAGCGCGGCCAAGCGGTCGAGATCGCCCCGCGCGAGCACGGCTCCGCTCGGGTTGTGTGGGGAATTGACGATCACGAGGCGCGTGCGGTCGTTGAGCGCATCCTCGAGGCGGCTCCAGTCGACGGCGAACTCAGGGCCGCTCAGAGGGACGTGGACCGTCTTGCCGCCCGCCAGCGTGACCGCGGGTTCGTAGGAATCGTAGGCCGGATCGAATACCACGACCTCGTCGCCCGGCCGGACGACGGCGTGGATGGCCGCGAACAGGGCCTCCGTGGCGCCCGTCGTGACGGTGATCTCGGCCTCGGCATCGACGTGCGCATCGTAGAGGCGCCGAAGCTTCTCGGCGATGGCCTCGCGCAGAGCCGCCACGCCCGGCATCGGCGCATACTGGTTGCGGCCCGCCGCGAGGTGGCGCGCGACGTGCTCGACGAGCCGCGCGGGCGGCTGGAAATCCGGGAAGCCCTGGGACAGATTGATCGCCTCGTACTGCTCGGCGAGCCGGGACATCACGGTGAAAATCGTCGTGCCGACTTTCGGGAGTTTGCTTTCCAGAAGATTCATGGTCTACGGTTTGCGGCAATGCTGGCCAAGATACTCATCGGGCTCGGGTTAACGATACTCGCCGTCGGCCTCGTGTTGTATTTCGTGCCCGGGGCCTTCAAATGGTTCGGCCGTCTGCCGGGCGACATCCATATCGAGCGCGGCAACACGCACTTCTTCTTTCCGCTGACCTCGATGATCGTCGTGAGCCTCGTGCTCACACTGATCCTGAACCTATTTTTCCGGCGCTGAGCCCGGCCAGGCGCGAAGCGCTCAGCCGCGCGCGGCGACGTGGTACAACGCCCAGCCGATCGCTGCCACGACGGCGGCGCCGACGAGCGCGGGCAGCGTGACGCCGAGTGCAAGCACATTCGGGTCGTGAGCCACGACGATCGGCACGGCCATAAAGATGCCGACGAGCGCTTCGCCCGTGATGAGGCCCGCCGCGAACAGCAGACCGCGGGCCGCCCCATCCCCCTGCCCGCCGGCGGCCCGTGCCGTAAGGCGCGCAATGACGCCGCCGGCCAGGATCGGGATCGACAGATCGAGCGGTAGATAGACGCCCATCGCGACGGCCAGCACCGGCACGCGCCAACGCGCCCCGGCGGCCTTGAGGTACTCGTCGAAGACAATGACGGCGATGCCGATCCCGGCGCCCCAGCCGACCATGGCCCAGGGCAGCCCGCCGCCGAACACGCCCTTGGCCACGGCCGCCATGAGCGTCGCCTGCGGCGCAAGCAGTGCATGCGGGTGAGCGGGCGTCGGCGCCCCTATGCCGTATGCGGTTAGCAGCAGATTCAGGATCGGCGTCATGACGAGCACGGCGGAAACGACGCCGACGCACTGCACGACCTGTTGGCGCCAGGGCGTCGCGCCGACGAGGTGGCCGGCCTTGAGGTCCTGCAGGTTGTCGCCGCCGATCGCGGCGGCGCAGCAGACGACTGCGCCCACGAGGATCGCCGCCGCGGGCCCGGCTGCGGCGCCCGGCCCCATGAGGCCGAGCAGTAGTAGCGCGGTCAGAAGAATGGTCGCGATCGTGACGCCGGAGACGGGGTTGTTCGAGGAACCGACTAGACCGGCCATGTAGCCCGCCACCGAAGAGAACAGGAAGCCGGCCACGAGCATGACGGCGGTCATCG
Organism: uncultured Gammaproteobacteria bacterium; assembly: GCA_963782445.1. Taxonomy (GTDB): domain Bacteria; phylum Pseudomonadota; class Gammaproteobacteria; order Steroidobacterales; family Rariloculaceae; genus ZC4RG20. Next base: position 249,523 of record CAWAJM010000002.1, on the reverse strand, counting down.
CTACGGCGATGCCGGCCGTCGGGACGATGAATTCGTAGAGCACGAAGATCGGCACGACGAGCACCGCGATGCCCGCGAGGACGAGGCGCATGGGCGCATCGTGCTCACGGTGATCGTAGCTCTCCTCGTGAGCCCGCGCGCTGTCCGCCAGGCCGCGCCGCAGGCCCGCGAGCAGCGAGCCGCGAATCGAGATGAGCGCCCAGAGGCCGCCGACGAGCATTGCGCCGACGCCGAGGTAGCGGATGTGACTCGACCAGATCGAGAAGGCGACGTCGGCGGCTGACGCGCCCGAGGCGGCGGCGGACGCGACGGCAGGGTCGCCCGCGAACGTCGAGTAGAGCGGAATGGCGACGTACCAGGCCAGCGCGCCGCCGGCGAACACGAGCACGGCGATATTGAGCCCGATGATGTAACCGACGCCGAGCAGCGCGGGCGAGAGGTTCGCGCCGAAATAAGCGATCGTGCGGCCGCCGACGAAGCCGGCGGTTTGGACCGTATCGGGCCAAAGCCGGAAGCCGGTCTCGAAGAGTTTAGTGAGCGCGCCAAAGGCCGCGGCCCAGGCCAGATGCTTCGCGCCGCGTGTCGGGTCCTCGCCGACGCGCAGCACCTCGGCCGTCGCCGTGCCCTCGGGATAGGGCAGCGCGAGGTCGACGATCAGCGAGCGCCGCAGCGGGATCGTGAACAGTACACCGAGCAGGCCGCCGAGACCCGCGATACCTGCGACCCATTTGTAGTCGAAGACGTGCCAGACGCCGAGCAGGATCAGCGCGGGCAGCGTGAAGATCACGCCCGCGGCCAGCGACTCGCCGGCCGACGCGGCCGTCTGCACTATGTTGTTCTCGAGGATGTTGGCCTGGCTAAAGAGACGAAGCACCGCCATCGAGATCACGGCCGCCGGAATTGAGGCGGACACCGTGAGGCCCGCGAACAGCCCCAGATAGGCGTTGGCGCCGGCCATGACCATGGAGAGCACGATCCCTAGCGCGACCGCCTTGACGGTCAGCTGCGGCGGCGGAGAGACGGCGGTGCTAAGCGGGCGCGGCGCTTGGACGGCCGTCGCGCTTTCGTGCGACATCGGAGACCTCGTTATTCGGAAGCCCGGGATGGTCGCACGGACCGCCGCTCAAGTCTCCTCTTCTTCTTCTTCGGCTTTCTCCGCGGCGGCTGCGGCCAGCTTCTCGCGCAAGAGGATGCGCGACATGATGATCCCGCCCTCGTAGAGCGCATACATAGGCAGCGCGAGCAGCGTCTGCGAAATCATGTCCGGCGGCGTCAGGAACATGCCGACGACAAAACAGCCGAGGAACACGTAGGGCCGAAGGCTCTTGAGCTTGTCGATCGAGACGAGCCCGCTCCATATCAGGATGACCGTCCCGACCGGCACCTCGAAAGCCACGCCGAACGCGAAGAACAGCGTGAGCACGAAATCGAGGTACTCGCCGATGTCCGGCGCGAGCTGCACTTGCGCCGGCGTCACGCGCGCGAGGAACCCGAACATGATGGGAAAGATGACGTAGTAGGCGAACAGCAGGCCCATGTAGAACAGGACGATGCTCGAGACGAGCAACGGCATGGCGAAGCGTCTCTCGCGCTTGTAGAGGCCCGGCGAGACGAATGCCCATATCTGGTAGAGCACGACGGGCATGGCCAAGAACAGCGCGACGAACAGCGTCGTCTTGACCGGGGTCAGGAACGGGCTGGCCGGCTTGAAGGCGATCATCTTGCTGTCCGCCGGCAGCTTCTTCATGAGTGGCAGCGCGACGAGCGTGAAGATCCGCTGCATGAATGGCAACAGCACGAGAAACACGCCACCGATGGCCATGACCGACTTCACGAGCCGCGACCGCAGCTCGACGAGGTGCGAAAGCAGCGTACCTTCGGCGAGCTGCTCCTCGTCGTCGTGGGGATAATCGGCCATCACGCGGAATCTCTCCTGGCCGGCTCATGCGGTTCGGCCGCCGCGAACTCGGGCTCAGGCTGCTCGGGCGGAGCCGCGGCCGTCGGCTCCGAGCCGGCCGGGCCGGCCGGACGATCGGGCTCGCGGATCGGCTCCGCCGGCGGCGTCCCGGGGACGGCAGTGCCGAGCGGGGCCGCATCCGCCGTCTCCTCGGCCGAGCCTCCGTCGGCCGAAGCCTCTGCGGGCGACGAAGCCGGGGACTCGGGGCCGGCAGCGCCGGCTTCCGGCGTCGCGGCGGCCTCGGCTTCCGCGCTCGCGGCGGCGGCCTTTTCGCGTTCCTCGCGCTCGCGATTCTCGGATCGAGTCTCTTCGAGCGCGATCTCGCGTTCGAGTTGATAGCGCAGCTGGTTCGCCACGCGCCGCGCCCGCCCGACCCAGCGGCCGACCTGGGCGGCCACGCGTGGCAGCCTTTCGGGCCCGAGGATCAGCAACCCAATGACGAAGCACAGCACCAGCTCGTTAAAGCCGACACCACTAAACATCCGACGACTCCGAAGACGGACCTAAACGCTCAGCCGTGCGAGGTCTTATCCTTCTGCTCAGCGAACTCCGCGTCCGGAGCGCCGGTCTCGAGGCGTTTCGCCGCCGCAGAGGTCGTGTCGTTGTCGTCCTCCTGCTCCATGGCCTTTCGAAAGCTCTTGAGCGCGCCGCCCAGATCGCCGCCGATCGACTTGAGGCGCTTGGTGCCGAACACCATGACCACGATCGCCAATATGATCAGGAGCTGCCAGATGCTAATTCCGCCGAGTCCCATCGCGACCTCCAGAAAAGTCAAAGTTCCTAATGATACGCCAAACCGCTTGCTCGGATCGTCAAGCCTACGGTTCCACACGAAGCAAGAACGTCACCGGCCCCTCGTTCGAGAGCGACACGCTCATCGTCGCACCGAAACGTCCCGTGGCGGTCGCAACCCCTGCAGCCCGCACGTCGTCCGCGAGCCTGTCGAACAGGCGCCGTCCGAGGGCAGGTTCCGCGGCCCGCGAGAAGCCGGGCCGATTGCCCTTGCGCGTGTCCGCCGCGAGTGTAAATTGCGGCACGAGCAGCACGGCCCCTTCGATCTCGCGCACGTCCAGGTTCATTCTCCCCGCCTCGTCCGCGAACACTCGGTATTGGACCAGTCTTTCGGCAAGTCGTTTCGCCGCCCGCTCATCGTCGCCGCGTTCGACACCGACAAGCACGAGCAGACCGGGCCCGATCGCCGCGATACCGCGGCCCTCCACGCGGACCTCGGCCCGGCTCACGCGCTGCAGCAGACCGATCATGATCTCGGCGCCTCTCGCTCCGTACTTTGAGGGCAGCGGGCAGGGGGTGCAAGGGCCCATGCCCGGATTCCGCCAGCCGAGGGGCCTGGGTCCGGGAAAAATTCGGGCTCAGATTGGCCCATTTTTACCACTCCGGCATAAACAGCATAGATGTGGGCCATAACGACGCAAAAGTGGACGATATCCGGTCTACTCGAGCTATCTACCCCCTCAATGCGCCCAACTGCACGGGTTATGTGTGGGAAGTGACGGGCATGCCTATGAAGCCGATCCGCAGTTCAGCCGCGCTCGAGCCGCCTCAGAAAGACGCGCATCTCCTTCGCGGCCTGCTGGTCGCCGCGGCGCTCGGCCGCGTCGATGCCCTTTCGATAGGCCTCCGCGGCGGCCTCGGTCTTGCCGGCTGCTCCGCGGACGCGGCCCAAAAGCCGCCAGGCGGCCGAATAATCGGCGTCCATCCCGACCGCGGCCTCGGCGTGCTCTGCCGCCTTCTCGAGGTCGCCGGCCGCCTCGTAGCGCGTACCCAGCGCGAGCCGCAGGGCCTTGTCGTCCCTGCCCGCTTCGATCAACGCCTCGAGGTTGGCCGTCATGTCCGCCATGGCTTCAGACGAACGTAACCCCGACCTCGAACAGGCGTTCGACCTCGTCGATTTGCCGACGGTCCGCCATGAACAAAATCACATGGTCGTCGGCCTGAATGACCGTATCGCGGTGGGCCATGACGACATCGTCGCCGCGTACGATCGCGTTGATCGTCGCGCCGCGCGGCAGGCGGATCTCGTCGATGGCCCGGCCCACCACCTTGGACTCGCGCGCATCGCCGTGCGCGACGGCCTCGATGGCCTCCGCTGCGCCGCGGCGCAGCGAATGCACCTTGACGACGTTGCCTCGGCGGACGTGGGCGAGCAGAGTGCCGAGCGTCACCTGCTGCGGCGAGATTGCGATGTCGATCGTGCCGGCCTCGACGAGCTCGGCATAGGCGATCTTGTTGATGAGCGCCATGACCTTATGGGCGCCGAGCCGCTTGGCAAGCATGGCCGAGAGGATGTTGGCCTCCTCCGCGTTCGTGACGGCGACGAAGACGTTGGCGCTGTCGATGTTCTCCTCGAGCAGCAGCTCTTCGTCGGCCGCGTCGCCGTGCAGCACGATGGCCTTGTTGAGCTGCTCGGAAATCTCGCGGGCCCGTTCCCACCCGCGCTCGATGACCTTGACGTTGTTCGTCGACTCGAGCGCTTTCGCGAGCCGTAGGCCGATATTTCCGCCGCCCGCAATCACGACGCGGCGTACGGGCTCGTCGAGCTTGCGCATCTCGCTCAAGACCGTGCGAATGTCCTTGCGCGCCGCGATGAAGAACACCTCGTCGCCTTCCTCGACGACCGTGTCGCCGTCGGGAATGACCCCGCGGCCCCCGCGATAAATCGCGACCACGCGGGTCTCGACGTTCGGGATGTGCGTGCCGAGCTCGCGCAAGGGATGCCCCACGAGCGCCCCGCCGCGATGCGCCCGCGCGGCCACCAGCCGCACGCGGCCGTCGGCGAATTCCAATACCTGCAGCGCGCCCGGGTAGCGGATCAGCTGCTCGATGTATTCGGTGACGAGCGACTCGGGACTCACGGTCACATCGACCGACATGCAATCGGCCCCGAAGAGCTCGGCGCGCCCGGTGTACTCGCTGGCGCGAATGCGCGCGATCTTCGTGGGCGTGCGGAACAGCGTGTAGGCGATCTGACAGGCCAGCATGTTGATCTCGTCGCTGTCCGTCAGCGCGATGATCATGTCCGCATCCTGGGCTCCGGCCCGCTCGAGCACTTCCGGGTACGCCGCGTTGCCGACCACGGTCCTCACGTCGAGCCGATCCTGCAACTCGCGCAGCGAGTCGGGATTGCGGTCGACGATCGTCACCTCGTTGGCCTCCTCCCTGGCGAGACTGTAAGCCGCCGTCGTCCCGACCTGCCCCGCCCCGAGAATGAGAATCTTCATGCCACCGCCTATCGCCTATCGCCTATCGCCTATCGCGCACGGAGTCGCGGCCAACGAAGGGTGAGATCCCGATCCGCCTGCCCGCGCGAATCACAGGCTGCACCCTCTCGGCCCCGACATCAAACAAATGCGTCCGCATTCGTCGCTTCAGGGGCGTGCTGTCGGGACGCTGGGCGCCACGGAAGGCGCCCAGCGAGCCCCCCACGAGCCCCCCAGAGAAGGGTTCACGGCGGCCCCGACAGCGCGCCTCCGAAGCAACGAATCCGGACTCCCTATTCACACCACCTCGAGCTTCGCATAGGCGACGACCAGCCACTTCGTCCCTCCGCGCTCGAAGTTGACCTGCACGCGCGCATGCGCCCCGTTGCCCTCCGACGACAGCACGACCCCTTCGCCGAACTTGCCGTGCCGTACGCGCTGGCCGAGGCGCAGGCCGCCCGCGCCGTCGCCGGCCGGCAGACCGAGGCCGCGCGGCGGCTGGTAGACGGGCCGGGAGACGGCCATGGTCGGGCGTATTTCCTCGAGCAGCTCCGGCGGGATCTCGCGCAAAAAGCGCGACGGGGTCGAGTAGTTCTCCGTGCCGTGCAGCCGCCGGCGCTCGGCATGGGTGAGGTAGAGCTCGCGCTTGGCGCGCGTGATGCCGACGTAACAGAGCCTGCGCTCCTCCTCGAGACCGTCCGCGTCGTTCAGCGAACGCATATGGGGAAACAGGCCGTCCTCGAGCCCGCATAGGAACAGCAGCTGGAACTCGAGGCCCTTGGCCGAATGCAGCGTCATGAGCTGGACGCTGTCCTCGTAGGGGGAAGCCTGCGCATCGCCTGACTCCAGCACGGCATAGGACAGGAATTCCGCGAGCGGCGGCAGTCCCGAGTCCGGGGAGAGCGGCGCGTCGCGCGCGGCGCTCACGAGCTCGTCGAGGTTCTCGACGCGTGCTTCGCCGCCCGTGTGCGCATCTTTGCCGTGGTGCGCCTTGAGGCCGCTCGCGTCGACGACGTGCGCGACCTGCTCGTGCAGCTGCAGTGCACGGGTGCGCTCGTCGAGCGTATCGATGAGCTTCAGGAACTCCCAAAGCGAGCGGCTCGAGCGGCTCGGCAGCGAGTTCTCGGCGATGACCTCGCCGGCCGCGCGCCAAAGGCTTAGCCCGGCATCGCGAGCCTTGATACGGACCGCGTCCACCGTGCGCGCGCCGATGCCGCGCGTCGGCGTGTTCACGACGCGCTCGAACGACGGGTCGTCGTGGCGGTTCGCGATGAGCCGCAGATAGGCGAGCGCATCCTTGATTTCGGCGCGCTCGAAAAAGCGCATGCCGCCGTATACGCGATAAGGGATGCCGGCCGCGAGCAGCGTCTCCTCGAACACGCGCGACTGCGCGTTCGAGCGGTAGAGCACGCCGATCTCGTCCTTGCGGTCGCCGTCCGCGATGGCGCGCCGGATCCGATTCACGACGAACTCGGCCTCGTCGCGCTCGTTGAAGGCCGCATAGAGCTTGATCGCGTCGCCGCGCGCTCCGTCGGTCCACAGGTTCTTGCCGAGCCGCCCGCTGTTGTGCTCGATGACGGCATTGGCCGCGTTCAGGATCGTCTGCGTCGAGCGGTAGTTCTGCTCGAGCCGCACGATGCGCGTGCCGGCGAAATCACGCTGAAAGCGGTGCAGGTTCTCGACTTGCGCGCCGCGCCAGCGATAGATCGACTGGTCGTCGTCGCCGACCACGAAGGGCGCGCCGTCCGTTCCGGCCAACAGCCGGAGCCAACGGTACTGGATCCGGTTCGTGTCCTGGAACTCGTCGACGAGGATATGCCGGAAGCGCCGCCGGTACTGCGCCAGCAGCTCCGGGTGCTGCTCGAAGACATCGAGCGTACGCAGCAGCAGCTCGCCGAAGTCGACGAGTGACGACTCGTTGCATAGCTGCTCGTAGCGCGAGTACAGCGTGATGAGCTGGCGGCGTCCCGCATTGCCTTCGTCGTCGAGGTCCGCCGCGCGCTTGCCGTCGTCCTTCTGCGCGTTGATGAACCACTGCACTTCGCGAGGCACCCACTCGCTCTCGTCGAGGTTCAGCGCGCGGATCAGCCGGCGCACGAGCCGAAACTGATCGTCGGAATCCATGATCTGGAACGTCTCGGCAAGGCCGGCGTCGGCCGCGTGGATGCGCAGCAGGCGGTGCGCGAGCCCGTGGAACGTCCCGATCCAGAGGTTGCGCGTCGGGAAGCCCAGCAGGGCCTCGATGCGCTGGCGCATCTCGTGTGCCGCCTTGTTCGTGAACGTCACGGCCAGGATGTGCTGAGGCGCGCAGCCTTCGACGCGCACGAGCCAAGCCACGCGGTGCACGAGCACGCGCGTCTTGCCGCTGCCGGCTCCGGCGAGCACGAGCGTCGGCTCTTCGGGCGCCGTGACGGCCTCGCGCTGCGCCTCGTTCAGAGGCTCGAGGATGTCGGTGATATCCATCGCGAGCGGCGTTCCGGCCATGACTGGAAGAGGCCGGCGTGAGGCGGCCGCGGTAGGCGCATCATGGCTCCGACGGGCTCCTAAAGCGGCCAGATCAACGGAATGTAATGGTCGACGAGCAGGAACGTGAACAGCGCCATGAGGTAGCTGATCGAGTAGGTAAAGGTCTTCATGGCCGTGCCGGCCTGCGGGCGGAACTTGAGCTTGATGGCGTAGCCCAGGAAGCCGGCCCCGAGCGCCGAGGCGCCGAGCAGATACAGCACGCCGCTCATGCCCGTCAGGTAGGGCAGCAACGAGACGACGATGAGCAGGATCGTGTAATAGAGGACGAAGCTGCGGGTCAGCGCCTCCCCATGCGTGACCGGCAGCATCGGGATCTCGGCCTTCTCGTAATCGCCTTTGCGGGCAATGGCCAGTGCCCAGAAGTGCGGGGGCGTCCACGTGAAGATGATCAATAGAAGCAGCAGCGCGCTGCCGTCGACGTGGCCTGTGACGGCGGTCCAACCGAGGACCGGCGGGGCCGCGCCGGCCGCGCCGCCGATCACGATGTTCTGCGGCGTCGCGCGCTTGAGGAACACGGTGTAGATCACGGCGTAGCCGATGAGCGAGGCGAACGTCAGCGCGGCCGTCAGCGCATTGACCCACAGGGTCAGGATCGCGAGGCCCGCAAGCCCGAGGCCCAGCGCGAAAGCGAGCGCATCACGCTCGTTGACGCGCCCGGAAGGCAGCGGCCGGCGCCGCGTGCGCGCCATGGCCGCGTCGGCGCGCTGGTCCAGCACGTGATTGACGGCGGCGCCGGAGGCCGCCGCGAGGCCGATACCGAGGCTCCCGAACACGAGCGCCGTCCACGGCACCATGCCCGGCGTCGCGAGGAACATGCCGACGACGGCCGTGAACACGAGCAGCTGCACGACGCGCGGCTTCGTCAGCGCATAGTAGTCGCGCCAACCCGCGGCGGCCGTCTGCCCGCCGGTATTACCAAATTCTCTTGTGAGCATTGAGCACCGAGAGCAGCAGCAATGCGGCCCCCCCATTGTGCGCGACCGCGACCGGCAGCGGAATACCGAGGACTACCATACTGATGCCGATCGCGAGCTGCAGCACGACGGCCGCGCCGACGAGCGTCCCCGCGGCCCGGGACCGGCTGCGCCAGGCTAGAGCGCCCGCGAAGGCCAGCAGCAGCGTCGCGGCCACGAGGGCCCCGAGCCGGTGCGTGAAGTGGATGGCGACGCGCGCCGGGTGATCCAGGACGCCCCCCTGATAATCGATGCCGACCGGGTGCCAGAGCACGAAGGCATGCCTGAAGTCCGCAATGGCGGGCCACCACTGGGTCTGGCAAGTCGGGAAATCGGGGCAGGCGACGGCGGCGTAGTTCGAGCTCGTCCAGCCGCCGAGCGCGATCTGCAGGACCAGGGCCACGGTGGCGACGACGGCGAGCACGCGCAGGGCCGGCGTCGCCGCGAGCCGCTCGACGCGGCCCCGCGCGAGCCAGAACAGCAGGGACAGGGTCGCTAACCCGCCTAGCAGGTGACCCACGACGATGGTCGGCTTGAGCAGCAGCGTGACGGTCCACATCCCCAGCAGGGCCTGCACGATCACCAGGCCGACGAGCACGATCGGAATCTTCCAGGGCTGGCGCGGGTCCTTGCGGTTCGCGATGCCGATGGCGGCCAGGGCCAGGCAGATAAGGCCCAGCGTGCCCGCGAGATAGCGGTGGAACATCTCTTTCCACGCCTTGGCGACCTGCACGGGCCGCCCATACTCGCTACCGAGCCCCTTCTCGGCCGCCATGGCCTGAGTCACGACGGCGCGTCCGTAGCAGCCCGGCCAGTCCGGACATCCGAGCCCGGCGTCCGACAGCCGCACCCAGGCGCCGACCGTCACGACGAGCAGCGCGAACACGGCTCCGATGCGGGCCAGCCAAACGAAGGTGTTGTACATCAGCTGCTCCTCGACGTTCCGAGCAGTCGCTCCAGGTCCTTGCGCAATCCCGCCTGGTCGGCATTGCCAGGATAAGCGAGGACGAGCAGCCCATGCGGGTCGACGACGTAGATGCGGCCGGTGCCGAGGCTGCCTTGGCTCGACTCATCGGCGGATCGCAGCCGCTCGAGCAGCGCTTCGCCCTGCGGACCGTCGAACTGCCCGGCGAGAAGCGTGTCGTCCTTGAGGATGCGCGGGTCGGGCTCGGGCGCCAGGTATACGCGCTGGAAGCGGTTCTTGTCCGCGCCGAGCGAGAGATGGACCTGCAACAAGTGCACGAGGTCCTTCACACAAGCGTCGTCGCAGCGGGAGGTGCGCGCATAGACCAGCGACCAGGTATTGCCGGACCAGGCATTGTCGACGGCGCGGCCGCCGGCCACGGCCGCGACGGGCGGCAGCGGCACGGGCGGCTCGAAGATGTGCCGCTCCGGGTTCTTGGTGCGGGGCAGGCCGGCCAAGTAGCCGCCGTGGTAGAGCCAATAGGCCGCGAGCAGCGGCCCGAACGTGGCCAACGCCACGAGCAGCAGCTCGATTCTCAATAGTCGCTTCAACGTTTTCTCCAGCCCGCCTCGCGCAGCACGAGGGCGACGGCGATCCCGAATGAGAGCGCAGCGAATGCCCACCACTGGCCGACGTAACCCCAGTGCCGGGCCGGCGACATGACGACCGGCGCGCTCCACATGCGCTCGAAGCCATCGGGGAGATCGGCGTCGAGCTGCAATTGATAGCCGAAGAGTTCGCGGCCGACGCGGCCCTCGAGATCGGCCATCGACGGGTATGACAACACCGGAAGCGGATCGTTTGCATTGTCCGGCGCGGGTTTCCCGAGCCTGAGCCCGGGCGCCGGCAAATTCGCGAGCCGGCCGACGATCGTGCGCTCGTCGGCGTCGACGCGTACGTCGGGGCGGACCGAGCGGTCCATGCCCGCCGGCACCCAGCCGCGGTTCACGATGACCCAGCGGCGGCCGTGGTCGGGCTCGAACGGCGTCAGCACGTAGTACCCGACGCGGCTCTGCCGGACGATGTTATCGACGAGGAACTGACGCCGCGGAACATAGTGGCCTTGGAGCCGAACGCGCCGATAACGGACGGCCTGGCTCGCGTGCTCGGGCAGGGCCGTTAGCGGAGCTGCGGATTCTGCGGCCGCGAAGCTCGCGATGATCGTGCGGCTCTCCGCGGCCCGGTGCACTTGCCAAAGGCCGAGCCGCGCACAGACAACGCCGACGATGACGAGCAGCACGATGCCGAGCCACTGTTTGGCTCGCGTGTTTCTCTGGGCCGCGCTCAAGTTACAATGCCCCTCCGAACCGGGAGTCCTCCGTGCGTCTCATCGTCATCCTACTGTTCGCCGCCATCCTGGCGAGTCTCGGAAGCGCGCTCGCGATGCTGTTGAAGTCCAAGGGCGATTCCAAGGCGCTCGCCCGGGCGCTCACAGTGCGCATCAGCCTCTCGGTGCTGCTGTTCCTGCTGCTGCTCGTGGCCTGGCGCGTCGGGCTCATCCAGCCCCACGGCATCATGCCGAACCCGCCGAGCGGGACCGAAGCCCCGGCACAGCCCGGCAACTGAAGCCGCGCACGCCTAACGCCGGGCCGGAATCGGCCTGCAAACGATCACGGCCCCCCGGCGCAGACGGCCGGGGGGCCTCGGTTCATGCGGCCGGCAGCACTGCCGTGCCGCGGCCGCGACGCCGCCTCAGAGCCAGTAGACGAAGATGAACAGGCCCAGCCAGACCACGTCGACGAAGTGCCAGTACCAGGAGACGGCTTCGAACGCGAAGTGATGATCGGGCTTGAAGTGCCCGCGGATCACGCGCAGCCAAATCACGACGAGCATGATGGCGCCGAGCGTCACGTGTAGGCCGTGGAACCCCGTCAGCATGAAGAACGTGGTGCCGTAGATGCCCGTATTGAGACGCAGGTTCATCTCGGTGTAGGCGTGGATGTACTCGTGGGCCTGCATCGCGAGGAACAGGAAGCCGAGCAGAAAGGTCGCGCCGAGCCAGATCGTGACGCCGAGGCGCTTGTTGGCCCGCAGCATATGGTGCGCGATGGTGATCGTGACGCCGCTCGAGAGCAGAATGGCTGTGTTGAGCGCCGGGATGCCCCAGGCCGGCATGGCCTCGAGCGGCGCCGCGCCCGCAGCCGGGCCCGCCGAGGGCCAGGTGTTCTCGAAGCCCTGCCACAGCAGCAGATGCGTGAAGAAGCGGCTGCCTTCGCCGGCGAGCCAAGGCACGGACAGGACGCGGGCGTAGAACAGCGCGCCGAAGAACACGCCGAAGAACATGACCTCGGAGAAGATGAACCAGGCCATTCCGTAGCGGAACGACTGATCGACCTTCGCGTTGTAGAGGCCGTGCTCGCTCTCCGAGATGACGGTGCCGAACCAGCCGAACAGCATGACCGCGAGCACGCATATGCCGAAGCCCGCGATCCAAGTCCCGATGTGCAGGTCGTTGAGCCACAGCGCGACGCCGAGCATGATCGAGAACAGCCCGACGGAACCGATGATCGGCCAGTGGGTGCCGTGGGGCACGTAGTAGTGGTCAGATGCGGTAGCCATGATTTTCGTTCGCGATTTCCGTTCGTGTACCGTAGTTGTCTTGCCCTAGCCCACGCCGTGCAGCGCCATCCAGAGGATGAAGCCCACGTAGAAGGCGGCCGCGAATAGCCCCAACAGCCACGCGCTGCGCTTGAGGCGCCGGTCCCTCTCGCCGTCGTCCCCCATCGCGAAGCCCGCGCTCATTCGACGACCGGCGGCACGTCGAACGTGTGGTGCGGAGCCGGCGAAGGCACCGTCCATTCGAGCCCCTCGGGCTCGTCCCAGACCTTGGCCGTCGCACGCACGCCGTCCTTACGCAGGCACTTGATGACCACGTAGAGGAAGATCAGCTGCGAGAGACCGAGACCGAAGGCACCGATGCTGGAGACCATGTTGAAGTCGGTGAACTGCACGGCGTAGTCCGGGATGCGCCGCGGCATGCCCGCGAGCCCGAGGAAGTGCTGCGGGAAGAACGTGACGTTCACGAAGATGATCGTGAGCCAGAAGTGCCACTTGCCGAGGCGCTCGTCGTACATGACGCCCGTCATTTTCGGGATCCAGTAATACGTGGCCGCGAACAGGCCGAACAGCGCGCCGGGCACGAGCACGTAGTGGAAGTGCGCGACGACGAAGTAGCTGTCCTGGTACTGGAAGTCGGCCGGCACGAGCGCGAGCATGACGCCCGAGAAGCCGCCGATCGTGAACAGAAACAGGAAGCCGATCGCGAACAGCATCGGCGTCTCGAACGACAGCGAGCCCTTCCACATCGTCGCGATCCAATTGAAGATCTTCACGCCCGTCGGGATCGCGATGAGCATCGTCGACATCATGAAGAACAGCAGGCCGCCGAGCGGAATGCCCGTCGTGAACATGTGGTGCGCCCAGACGATCGTCGATAGAAACGCGATGGCCGCCGTCGCATAGACCATGGACGAGTAGCCGAACAGCGGCTTGCGCGAGAACGTCGGAATGACCTGCGAGATCACGCCGAAGGCCGGCAGAATCAGGATGTAGACCTCGGGGTGCCCGAAGAACCAGAAAATATGCTGGAACAGGACGGGGTCGCCGCCGCCCGCCGCCTGGAAAAAGCTCGTGCCGAAATAGCGGTCCGTCAGCAGCATCGTCACGGCGCCGGCGAGCACCGGCATCGCGAGAATCATGAGAAAGGCCGTGATCAGCCAGGTCCATACGAACAGCGGCATCTTGAGCAGCGACATGCCCGGCGCGCGCATGTTCAGGATCGTCACGATGACGTTGATCGAGGCCAGGATCGAGGAGACGCCGAGCAAGTGGACCGCGAAGATCAGGAACGGGAAGGCGTAGCCCGTCTGCAGAATCAGCGGCGGATACATCGTCCAGCCGCCGGCCGGCCCGCCGCCCGGCATGAACAGCGTGGACAGCAGCAGTGTCGCGGCGAACGGCAACAGCCAGAACGACCAGTTGTTGAGCCGCGGCAACGCCATGTCGGGCGCGCCGATCATGAGCGGAATCATCCAGTTGGCGAAGCCCGTGAACGCCGGCATGACCATGCCGAAGATCATGATCAGGGCGTGCATGGTCGTCATCTCGTTGTAGAACAACGGATTGACGAACTGCAGTCCCGGCTCGAACAACTCCGCGCGGATCACCATGGCCATGGCGCCGCCGACGAACAGCATGACGAGGCTGAACGTCAGGTACAGCGTGCCGATGTCCTTGTGATTCGTCGTGGTGATCCAACGCGTGATCCACGGCACGAAGCCTTTGGTGCCGTGGGCAGGGGCGTGGACGTTGACAGTCGTTGTGCTCATCCCAATCTCTCTCCTAAAGCTGCTGCCGATGGCGCGCTCAGTCGGCGCGGCTCACCGCAGGCTGCGCCTGCTCGGCCAGCCACTTATTGAATTCGTCCTTGCTCACGACCCGCACGACGATCGGCATGAAGCCGTGGTCCATGCCGCAGAGCTCGGCACACTGCCCTCGGTACGTGCCTTCCTTCTCGGCCTTGAACCACGACTCGTTGATATAGCCCGGGATCGCGTCGCGCTTGACGCCGAGCATCGGCACCCACCAGGAGTGGATCACGTCCGCGGCCGTGATCAGCAGCCGGACCTTCGCGTTGACGGGGACGACGAGCGGATGATCGACGTTGCGCAGATAGTGCGCGACCGAGAACGGCGAGATGCCCGAATCCGGCTGCCGCGCGGCGTTGCTCTTGCGGTCGAGCGTGCTGTAGAAACTCACGTTCTTGTTCATGTACTGGTACTGCCACCGCCACTGGTAGCCCGTGACCTTGACCGTGAGATCCGGATTGTGGGTGTCCTCGACGCTCACGAGCGTCTTGACGGACGGTACGGCGAGCCCGATGAGAATCAGCACCGGGATCGTCGTCCAAATAATCTCGAGACGCGTGCTGTGCGTGAATTTCGCCGCCACCGCGCCTTTGGACTTACGGAAGTTGATGAGCGCGTAGACCATGAGGCCGTACACGACGACGCCGATGCCGACGCAGATCCAGAACGCGAGCATGTGCAGCCGATAGATCTCGTGGCTGCTCGGGGTCACGCCGTAAGGCATATTGAACCGTAGGTCGGCCGAGGCGGTTGGGCCGAGCAGGAACAGCGCGGCGGCCGCGGCCGCGAGGACGCCAAGTTTTCTCTTCATTCGACTAATTGACAACATGGGTTCGGGGTGGGCGCGCGGGATTCTAGCAGAGTTTGCCTCCGATCTCGCTTGCGTCATGTACTTACTCCTGTATGCCTGGCGGCGTGGCTCGCGCCTGCCGCCGCCCGATTCGGCCGACTTCCGAGACCGGCACGCCGACCTCGCCGCCGCCTCCGGACCGCCGGCCGCGGGGCCGGCCCGCCCCCCAGGCCTGGCCGAGTATGAGCTCGACGGTCACGTGGAAACGGCCGTCGCGCCGGCCCGCGAGCAATGCCCGCTCGAAGCCGGCCCAGCGCCGCGGGGCCGTAAGCCCCCGCCGCCGGCCGCCCGCGACGTTCACGGCGCCGCAGGCCCGCAGGTCTCGGATCATCATGCCTACGTCCGTATAAGTGAGCTCGATCCGATCGACGTCGACGACGGGTTCGGCCAGACCTTGCGCGACTGCGAGATCGCCGAGGTCGTGCATGTCGAACTGCGCGTGCACGTGCACAGCGTCATCGACGGCCGCCCAAGCCCTACGCACCTCCATGAGCGAATCGGGGCCGAGCGTCGCGAATGAGAACAGCCCCCCTTCCGTCAATACCCGCGCCGCCTGCGCGAACACGCGATCGGGCCGACACCAGGGGAGCACCATATTAGCGAAAATCAGCTGTGCCGTGCCATCTCCGAGCGGTATCTCTTCGGCATCGGCGGCCACGACGGCGGCGAATTGGCGCGCGCGCGCGAGCATCGCGGGGCTCGAGTCTACGGCGACCACGCGCGCCCGCGGGTAGCGCCGCGCGAGCTCGGCGGCCCCGCGGCCCGTGGCGCTGCCGAGATCGACGGCCACGGCGGGCTCGAGCCGCACGTAATCGAGGCGATCGAGCAAACGCCGCCTCGCCTCGTCGTGCACGACGCTCGCCGCGTCGAAGGTGGCCGCGGCACGATCTAATGCGCGGCGCGCGGCGCCGGGCTCCGGAAGCGCAAATTCGGCGCTGCGGCGGCTCACGACGCGCGGCTGCGCAGCTCAGGCCTCGGACCGCGTCTCGGCCCGCAGTCCCAGGCGCGCAAACAGAGCGCGATCCGCCGCGGTTTCCGGATTCCCCGTCGTCAGGAGCTTCTCGCCGTAAAAGATCGAGTTGGCCCCGGCGAGAAAGCACAGCGCCTGCATCTCGTCGCTGAAATCCGCGCGCCCGGCTGACAAGCGGACGTGCGAGCCCGGCATGAGAATCCGTGCGACGGCGACGGTGCGCACGAACTCGAAATTGTCGAACGGCTCGACGTCGCCGAGCGGCGTGCCCGGGATGCGCGTGAGCCGGTTGATGGGCACGCTCTCGGGCGGCGTATCGAGCGCGGTCAGCGCCTGCAGGAACGCGACGCGGTCCGACCGGCTCTCGCCGAGGCCCAGGATCCCGCCGCAGCAGACCTTGAGGCCGGCCTTGCGCACGCGCGCCAGGGTCGCGAGCCGATCTTCGAAGCTGCGCGTCGTGATGATGCGCGAGTAGTGTTCGGGGGAGGTGTCGATGTTGTGGTTGTAGTAATCGAGACCCGCCTCCGCGAGCTGCTCGGCCTGCCCCTCCCGCAGCAACCCGAGCGTCGCGCAGGTCTCGAGCCCGAGGGCCTTGACCTCGCGGATCATGCCGAGAATCGGCTCGAGCTGGCTTTCCTTTGGACCGCGATAGGCAGCGCTGAGGCAGAAGCGTGTCGCACCCGCGTCGCGCGCGGCTCTGGCCGCCGCGATGACCTGCGCGTGCGGCATGAGCTCGTGGACCTCGATGCCCGTGTCGTAGCGGATGCTCTGCGAGCAGTAGTTGCAGTCCTCGGGACAGGCGCCGGTCTTGATCGACAGCAGCGTCGACACCTGCACGGCGTTCGCCTCGAAGTGGCGGCGGTGCACCCACTGGGCCGCGAACAGCAAGTCGATGAGCGGCAGCGCGAACAGCGCCTCGATCTCGGCCCGCGCCCAGTCGTTGCGGGGCGTCGCGCCGATGGCGATGCCGCCGACCACTAATTCTCGATCGATCGCCGACATTGCCCGCTCGCTCCGTGTGCGCCTGCCGTGAAACGCTGCAGTATCGGAACGGCCTCCGGCACTGTCAACTCGCAATCCGGCGGTTAGTTGACGGCCGCGGGCCGCTGCCGCGGTCCGAACGATGGCGATGTGGTCCTTGCTGTTTCCCGAAACGTGCCCGGCCTGCCGCGGTCCGACGGAGGCCGGATTCTGCGCGGGATGCCGGGCCGAGTTTCGGCGCATCGAGGCCCCGTGCACCCGTTGCGGCTTGCCGCGGCCCGTCGAGGCCTGTCCGCGCCAAGGCTTGCGGCACGTGGCGCGCATCGTCGCGCCCTACGCTTATGCCTATCCCCTGAGCCACTATCTGCAGGCACTGAAGTTCGACGACGACCGGCGCCTCGGCCGCGCGCTCGGGCTGCTGCTGGCCGAAGCCGTGGGCGGCTTGGCTGCAGGCGCCGCAATGCTCGTCGCGGTTCCTCTGCATCGCGAGCGGCTCTACGAGCGTGGCTACAACCAGGCATTCGAGATCGCCCGGGGCCTCGCGGCCGGCCTCGGCATCGCCGTCCGCAGCGCGGGCCTGACACGCACTCGCGCCGCGCCCCCGCAATCGTCGCTGGGCGCGCGCCGCCGCCGGGCCAATGTCGCGGGCGCCTATAGCGCCCACGGCGATTTCGCGGGCCTCGGCGTGTGGCTCGTCGACGACGTGGTGACGACCGGCGCGACCGTGGACGCCGCGGCCGCGGCCCTGCTCGCCGCCGGGGCCGCAAGCGTCGACGCCGTGGCCGTGGCGCGCACGCTGCCTGCCGCCGTCCCGGGCCGGAAGCTCGGGGCTTAGCCCGAGGCGTGCGGCGTCCGGAAGATGAAGTCGAGCGCGATACCCAAGAAGACGGCTCCGCCGAGCCAGGCGTTGTTCAAGAAGGCTCTAAAGCAGTCGGCGGGCTCCCGTGCCCGCAGCAGATACTGCTGGTACAGCGCGAACAGCAACGCGGCGCCGAGGCCGCCGTAGTACCAGGGCCCGAGGTGCGCGCCCTGGCCGACGAGCAGCAGGCTCAGCAGGAACAGCGCCTGCAGACCTGCGATCATGGCTCGGTCCATTTCGCCGAACAAAATCGCCGTCGAGCGCACGCCGACGCCCATGTCGTCCTCGCGGTCCACCATCGCGTACTCGGTATCGTAGACGATGACCCAGATGATCGCGGCCAAACAAAGCAGCCAGCCGATACGCGGCACGGTTCCGGTCTCGGCTGCGTAGGCCATGGGCACGCCCCAGGCGAACGCGAAACCCAGCACGAACTGCGGCGCGGACATGACGCGCTTCATAAAGGGATACACGATGGCCATGACCGCACCCGCGACGGCGAGCCACAGCGTCAGGCGGTTCAGCGTCATGACGAGACCCAGAGCGATGAGCATGAGCGCTCCGAACAGAATCAGCGCCTCCGCCGGCGCAATCTCGCGCGTCGCAAGCGGCCGGTCTGCCGTCCTGCGCACGTGCGGGTCGAAATTTCTATCCGCGAAATCGTTGATGATGCAGCCGGCCGAGCGCACGACGATGGTCCCGAGCACGAGCACGACAAAGACCTTCTGATTGGGCCGGCCCGCGCTCGCGATCCAGAGCGCCCAGAGCGTCGGCCAAAGAAGCAGCCAGATGCCGATGGGCCGGTGCAGGCGCATGAGCCTCGCGTACTTCGAGTAGTGCTCGAGAATCAGGCCGAGCTCGTGCAGGAGGCGGCGCGAGCCCCTCAGGCCGCGCACGGCGATGCCGGCGGCGCGATCGCGGAGGTCGGTTCCTTCGGTCATGGCTTCGGCATTGTAGGGCGCGTTCCCGGCCGCCGCATCATTCGGGCCGTGCTCGAAGAGCCGTGCCGTCGTTGAAGACGTTCGTTGGGTTGCGGCGGCAGGACGGAGGCTTGCGCATCGAGGCGTTGTGGGGAACGCCGTGAATCCTTCCCTGGAGGCTCCGGGCGCGCCATCCCTGGCGCGCACGGTCCCCACAACGCCTCGATGCGCAAGCCTCCGCCCGAGGCGGCGTGCCGGGTTCGGCTCCAGGAGCGCTAGCGCACCAGCGCCCGACGACCCTCACTGGAGAGTCCTGTCGCTCGAAGCCATGGACATGAGGCGTGGCGGGACGCTGGGCGCCAGGGAGGGCGCCCAGCGAGCCCCCAGGGAGGGGTTCACGGCGGTCCCGCCACGCCTCGTGTCCATGGCTTCGAGCGACATCTTCGTCTTGGTGACCGCGCGCGTGGCCGCGGCAAGGCCTCAGACTTTGGCGTACTCGGCCCCGCCCGCGATCCAACGGCGAATCAGCGGCGCGGCGCGTTCCGGGTGCCGCTCGAGCAGCGCATCGGCGATGCCGGCGGCCGTCGGCAGGAGGTCGGCGTCGCGCATCAGATCGGCGACGCGCAGCTGCATGACGCCCGTCTGGCGCGTGCCTAGTACCTCGCCCGGGCCGCGCAGCTCGAGATCCTTCTGGGCGATCTCGAAACCGTCGTTGCTGCGGCGCATGAGGTCGAGCCGCTCGCGCGCGACGTCCGAGAGCGGCGGCTTGTAGAGCAGCACGCAGCTCGAAGCGACCTCGCCGCGGCCCACGCGGCCGCGCAGCTGGTGCAGTTGCGCGAGGCCCATGCGCTCGGCGTTCTCGACGACCATGAGCGACGCGTTCGGCACGTCGACGCCGACCTCGACCACGGTCGTCGCCACCAGAAGATCGAGCGCTCGGGAGGCGAAGGCTCTCATGACGGCGTCCTTCTCAGCCGCCTTCATGCGGCCATGCACGAGACCGATGCGCAAGTCCGGCAGTGCCGCCGCGAGCGCCTGCTCGAGCGCGCTGGCCGCGCGCGAGTCGACGAGCTCGGACTCCTCGATGAGCGGGCAGACCCAATAGGCCTGGCGTCCCGCCCGGCAGTGGACGGCGATGCGCTGCACGAGCTCCGGCCGGCGCTGCTCGGGCATGACGACGGTCTTGACAGGCTGCCGCCCGGCCGGCAGCTCGCCGATCGTCGAGCAGTCGAGATCGGCATAAGCGGTCATCGCGAGCGTCCGCGGGATGGGCGTCGCCGTCATGATGAGCTGGTGCGGCGTGCGCGAGGCGCGCTCCCCTTTGCGCTTGAGCCGCAGGCGCTGCTGCACGCCGAAGCGGTGCTGCTCGTCGACGACCACGAGCGCAAGGCTGCGAAACTGCACGGCCTCCTGAAACAATGCGTGGGTCCCGACCGCGACCGCCGCCTCGCCGCTCCCAATCCGCGCGAGCGCCGCAGCGCGCGCCTGCCCGGCGAGCGAGCCCGAGAGGGCGGCGACGCCGATGCCGAGCGGCTCGAGCCACTTCCTGAAGCTCGCCGCATGCTGCTCGGCCAGGAGCTCCGTAGGGGCCATGACGGCGGTCTGAAAGCCCGCCGCGCTCGCGGCAAATGCCGCGGCCGCGGCAACGACGGTCTTGCCGGAGCCGACGTCACCCTGCAGCAGGCGGTGCATGGGCTTCGACGCGGCCAGGTCGCCGAGAATCTCGCCGAGGGCCGCATCCTGCGCGCCCGTGAGCCGGAACGGCAGCGCGGCGCGAAACGCCTCGAGACCTGCGGGCGCGACGATCTCGAACGCGGCCTGCCCGCGCGCGTCGAGCGCGGTGCGACGCAGGCTGAGCCTGTGCGCGACGAGTTCCTCGAGCGCGAGCCGGCGCTGCCAGGGGTGGCGGCCCAAGGCAAGGGCGGTGAAATCGGTACCGGGAGGCGGCTGGTGCAGCGACTCGATGGCCGCGCCGAGGGCCGGCCAGCCTGCAGGCAGGCAATCGTCGAGATAGTCGGGCAGCGGCTCGCGCGCGACGGCGTCGAGCACGCTGCGCACGATTCGGCGCAGGCGCTGCTGGTTCAGCCCCTCGGTCGAAGGATAGACCGGCGTCAGGGTCGCTTCGGGCCCGCCGTCCTCCGGCCCGACGAGACGCCACTCGGGGTGGACCATCTCGAGCCCGACGCCGCCCGCGCGCACTTCGCCGAAGCAGCGCAGCCGAGCGCCCTTCACGAGGCGTTGCTGCTGGGCGGGCGCGAAATGGAAGAACCGCAGCGTGACGGCCCCCGTAGCATCGCCGAGGCGGACCAGCAGCGACCGGCGACGGCGAAACACGACCTCGGCCAGCTCGACCGTGCCCTCGAGCAGGACCTTCTCGCCCGGACGCAGGGACCCGAGCGGCCGCAGGACCGTGCGATCCTCGTAGCGCTGCGGCAGCAGGCACAGCAGATCGCCGACGCTGCGGACTCCGAGCTTCTCGAGGCGCGGGCCGAGGCGCGGGCCGACTCCGTAGAGGCTCGCGACGGGCCGTTCGAGAAAGGGCTGCTCGCGGCGGTTTTGCACGGGGATCGCCGTCCCGCCCGGACCTAGGGGACCTAGCGGCCTGTAACGGCCACTAGTCGGAAAGCTCCAGCACGGCGTCCATCTCGACGCCGGCGCCTTTCGGCAGCGCGGCGACGCCGATGGCCGCGCGCGCCGGATACGGCTGCTCGAAGTACCGCGACATGATTTCGTTGACGACGGGAAACTGGCCGAGGTCCGTCAAGTAGATGTTGAGCTTGGCAACGTCGGCGAGGCTGCCGCCCGCGGCCCTGGCCACGGCGGCGAGATTCTCGAACACGCGGTCGATCTGCTCCCTGGGGCCCGGCCCCACGAGCTCCATCGTGCGCGGGTCGAGCGGGATCTGCCCCGAAACGTAAACCGTCCGGCCGACGCGCACGGCTTGGCTGTAGGTCCCGATCGCGCCCGGCGCGTCGGGAGTCGTAATGATTTCTCTGCTCATCGTCCTTTTGTTGTTCTCAGCCTGCTAGCCGTTGCTGCGAATCACGCGCACGACCCCCGGTATCGTTCGGATGCTCCGGATCACCTGCGCGAGCTGTTTGCGGTCCCTGACTTTGAGCCGGAACAGCAGGGACGAGGCGTCGCCCTCCGTGTCGACCCGAACGTGATCGATGTTGCTGTGCGTCGCCGAGATTCGGCCGGCGACCTCGGCGAGCAGGCCCACGCGGTCGAGCGTGCGCACCTGAATCTCAGACGTGAACTCGCCCTTGACGTTCGCCTTCCAGTTCACGGGAATCCATTTCGAGGGCTGCTTGCGGTATTCGGCGAGATTGCCGCAGCTGCCGCGATGGATCACGAGGCCCCGGCCGCTCGACATGAAGCCGATGATCTCGTCGCCCGGGATCGGGTAGCAGCAGCGTGCATAGTTCACGACGAGGCCCTCGGTGCCCGCCACCTCGAGCGGCTTACGGCGCCTCGCGGCCTCGCCTTCGTCCGCGGCGCTCTGCGCCAGCATGCCGGCGACCACGGGCGCGAGCCGTTCGCCGAGGCCGAGCTGTTCGTAGAGCGTCGCCATGTCACCGACATCGAGCTCGTGAAGCAGCCGCTCGATGCGCGCCCTCGTGAGCTTGCGCAGGCTCATGGAGTAGGGACGCAGCGCCTGGCTCAGCAGGCGGCGGCCGAGCTCCTGCGCCTCGTCCCTGCGCAGGTTCTTGAGGTAGGCGCGGATCGCGTTGCGGGCCTTGGCCGTCGTGACGAAGTTCACCCAATTCGGGTTCGGCCGCGCGCCGCGCGCCGTGATGACCTCGACGGTCTGCCCGTTTGCGAGCGGAGTCTTGAGCGGCACGAGGCGGCGGTCGATCTTGGCCGCGACACAGCGATTGCCGACGTCCGTATGGACGGCGTAGGCGAAATCGACGGCCGTGGCGCCGCGTGGCAGGCGCATAATCTCGCCCTTGGGCGTGAAGACATAGACCTTGTCGGGAAACAAATCGACCTTGACGGTCTCGAGGAACTCCTCGGAGTTCGCGGCGTGCTGCATCTCCATGAGGCCCGTCAACCATTCGCGCGCGCGCTCTTCGGTGCTGTACGTGTGCTTGTCGACGGCCTTGTATTGCCAGTGGGCCGCGACGCCTCGCTCGGCGACCTTGTCCATCTCGTCCGTGCGGATCTGCACTTCCAGCGGCAGACCGTTCGGGCCGAACAGCGTCGTGTGCAGGGATTGGTAGCCGTTGACGCGCGGTATGGCGATGTAGTCCTTGAAGCGGCCCGGCACGGGCTTGTAAAGCTGGTGCGCGAGGCCCAGCACCCGGTAGCAGCTGTCCACGTCGGGGACGATGATCCGGATGCCGAATACGTCCACGATCTCGGAGAGGTGCGCCTGCTTGCGCTGCATCTTTTGATAGATGCTGTAGAGGTGCTTCTCGCGGCCCGTTACGCGGGCCACGACCGCATTTTTCGCAAGCTCGTCCACGAAGCGCGCTTCGATCTTGCGCAGCGGCTGACGCTGGTTGCCCCGCGCGCGCCGCAGCGCGCGCTCCAGCACCCGGTAGCGATAGGGGTAAAAGGTCCTGAAGCCGAGATCCTCGAGCTCCGTCTTGAGGCTGTAGATACCGAGCCGATTCGCGATCGGCGCGTAGATATCGAGCGTCTCGCGCGCGATGCGCCGCTGCTTCTCGAGCGGCAGCGCTTCGATCGTGCGCATGTTGTGCGTGCGGTCGGCGAGCTTGACGAGGATCACGCGCAGGTCCTGGACCATCGCGAGCAGCATCTTGCGGAAGCTCTCCGCCTGAGCCTCGGCCGCGCTGTCGAAACGCAGCCTATCCAGCTTGCTGACGCCGTCGACGAGCAAGGCCACGTCGTCGCCGAAGCGGAGCTTGATGTCCTCGAGCGTCGCGGGCGTGTCTTCGAGGACGTCGTGGAGCAGCGCGGCCTTGATCGACCCCGCGTCGAGGTAGAGGCCGGAGAGGATGTCGGCGACGGCGACCGGATGGGAAACGTAGGGCTCGCCGCTGCGCCGATGCTGCCCCTCGTGGACCTTCGCCGAAAACTCGTAAGCCTCAGTAATGCCCCGCAGATCGCTCGGCGGAAGATAGGTCGAGAGGCGCGAGCGCAGCTGCGCGAAGTCGTCGCTGCGCCAAACGCCCGGCAGCCTCTTTTCGCGCAGTACCCCGGCCTGAGTCA
This sequence comes from uncultured Gammaproteobacteria bacterium, assembly GCA_963782445.1. Classification (GTDB taxonomy): domain Bacteria; phylum Pseudomonadota; class Gammaproteobacteria; order Steroidobacterales; family Rariloculaceae; genus ZC4RG20. The sequence continues at coordinate 225,777 of CAWAJM010000002.1, read as the reverse complement.
TCGGCCTGCTCCCTCATCACGAGCGAACGGTGCGGAGGCCCCCCTCAATCGTTGAGCGACATCGGCCGCGGCGCGAGCAGGTCGTCCGGAATCAGGTTGGGGCTGTGCTCGAGCTCGAGCAGCTCCTCGACCGGCTTGTCGCGCTCCTCGAGGATGCGCTCCGTGATGAAGCCGCCTGCAATCTCGCGCAGCGCCACGACCGTCGGCTTGTCGTTCTCCCACTCGACCATCGCGTGCGCGCCGTTGGCGAGCTGCCGGGCCCGCTTCGCGGCGACGAGGACGAGCTGGAACATGTTGGAAACCTTGTCGGCGCAGTCTTCTACGGTGATTCGTGCCATGAGTGACCCTCCTTGGGCGCTAATGTCGAGTGTACTGCAAGTCCCGGCGGCGCGCGCGGCGCCGCGCCGCCCCGGGCCCAGCCTGCTAGGCGTCTCCGCCGGCGGCGCCGCCCAGGCCGGCCGGCCCCAGGACCCGTTCGACGGCCGCGGCCGTGGCCGGCGAGTCCGTCCGGTGATCGCACGGACGGCCCTCGACGATGCTGGCAAGCGCGTCGGCCGCCCGGTCGACGTTGTCGTTGACGATCACGTAATCGAATTCGCGCCAGTGACCCATATCGCCGAGCGCTTCGCCGAGCCGGCGCTCGACGACGGCGGGCGCATCCGTGCCGCGGCTCCGGAGCCGCCGCTCGAGCTCCGCGACGCTCGGGGGCAGTACGAACACCGTCACGGCCTGCAGCGCGCGGAGCCGGACCTCACGCGCGCCCTGCCAGTCGATCTCGAGCAGCACCGTGCGGCCCGCGTCGAGCATCTGCTCGACGTGATCGCGGCTCGTGCCGTACCAGTTATCGAAAACGCGGGCGTGCTCGAGGAATGCGTCTCGTTCGACCATTTCCTCGAAGCGCCGTTCGTCGACGAAGAAGTAATCGCGGCCCTCGATCTCGGTCGGCCGGCGGCGGCGCGTCGTGTAGGAGACCGAGAAGGCGAGCTCGGGCAGGCGCTGGAGCAGCGCGCGCACGAGCGTCGTCTTGCCCGCCCCCGAGGGCGCGGCCAGCACCACGAGGCGTCCCCGCTCTTCGGACTGCTGCTGCATGGCTGCGAATGCCGGGCGGCTACTCGAGGTTCTGCACTTGCTCGCGCATCTGCTCGATGAGCACTTTGAGCTCGACGGCCGTGCGCGTGAGCTCCTCGTCCTGCGACTTGGAGCCCAGCGTGTTCGCTTCCCGGTTCATCTCCTGGATCAGGAAATCGAGGCGGCGGCCGATCGGCTCGTCCCGCTCGAGCACGTCGGCGATCTCCGCGACGTGGCTCTCGAGCCGATCCACCTCTTCGGTCACGTCCAGACGCTGGGCGACGAGCACGAGCTCCTGCTCGAGGCGCTCGGGCTGGGCCTGCACGTCGACGCGCGCGAGACGCTCCTCGAGCTTGCGCCGGTAGCCGGCCTCGAGCGTGCCGAGCAGGGGCCGCAGCTTATGCACCGCCGAGAGGATCGCCTCGTTACGGCGCGCGATGAGTCCGACGATGCGCTCGCCCTCGCGCCGGCGGGCCTCCTGCAGCGCGACCGCGGCTTCGCGTAACGCGGCCTTGGCCGGCTCCGCCAATGCGGCGAAATCGGGCGCGGGCTCCGCGAGCACCCCGGGCCAGCGCAGCACGTCGCCGACGCTGAACGGGCGCGCGTCGGGAAATACGCGCCGCACGCGGCTCTCGAGCGCCTCGAGCTCCGCGAGCGCGTCTTCGGCGACCTCGACACCCCGGCGCCGCGCCTCCGAGGACACCTTGAGCGTGCACTCGAGCTTGCCGCGGCGCACTGCGCCCGCGACGAGCTCTCGGCACTCGGGCTCGAGCGCGCGCAGCTCCTCGGGCAGCCGCAGGCTCATGTCGAGATAGCGGTGATTGACGCTGCGCAGCTCCCACACGAGCCTGAAAGGCGGCGAGGTCGCCTCGGCGCTCGCGAAACCTGTCATGCTGTAAGGCAAATGTCGGATCTCCAACGGCCGGACCGGACAACCGGCAAGGCACAAGTCTAAGATAATATGAGAACCAGCGACACGAGCGGTCGGTCAGTGCAAGTCGATCATGCAAGCGTGAGCCTGCCGGGCAACCGGCAGGAAAATCAGGACAGAGTCGAGGTTTTCGCAGCCGCCGAGGCCGCGCTGCTGGTCGCCGTCGACGGCATGGGCGGCCACGCGGAGGGCGCCCGGGCGGCGGAAGTCACGATCGCGACGCTGAAGGAATACTTCAACGAGCAGGGCCGCCCGGTCCTCGATCCGCAGGGCTTCCTGACACTCGCGCTCGCGCTCGCGCATGCACGGGTCGTCGAGCTCGGCGAGGGCGTCGCCATGGACCACAGGCCGCGCGCGACCTGCGCCGTCTGCCTCGTGCAGGACGCATCGGCCTACTGGGCCCACGTCGGCGACAGCCGCATTTACCTGCTGCGCGACGGCGCCGTGCTCGAGCGCACGCGCGACCACAGCCATGTGGAGCTGCTGCTTCGCGAGGGGCTCATCGCCGAGGGCGAGATGAAGTCGCACCCCATGCGCAACTTCGTCGAGTGCTGTCTCGGCGGCGACAACCCCTTACCGAACATGAGCGTGACCGCGCGCAAGCGGTTGCAGGGCGGCGACCTGCTGCTCGTGTGCACCGATGGACTGTGGTCAGGCGTCGACGATTCGCAGATCGCCGCACTGTCGACCGACGACGGCCGTGACGTGCAGTCGGCGCTCGCGGCCCTCGCAGAGGCAGCCGTCGCGAGCAACAGCCCGCACAGCGACAATACGAGCGCAGCCGCGCTGCGCTGGCTGGCCTCGTGAACGGGAAGGATTCGAAAGCCGGAGGCCGGCCGAGCGGCCGCAGGGTCGACGAGATGCGCGCAGTGCGCTTCACGGCCGAATTCACGCGTTACGCCGAGGGCTCGGTGCTCGCGGAGTTCGGCGCCACGCGCGTGCTGTGCACGGCGTCGGTCGACAACAAGGTCCCGCCGTTCCTCAAGGGCAAGCAGGAAGGCTGGGTCACGGCCGAATACGGCATGCTGCCGCGGGCCACGCACGTGCGTACGCCGCGCGAGGCTGCACGCGGTAAGCAAGGCGGCCGCACGCTCGAGATTCAGCGCCTGATCGGACGGAGCTTGCGGGCCGTGGTCGACCGGCGCGCGCTCGGCGAGCGCACGGTGACGATCGACTGCGACGTGCTGCAGGCCGACGGCGGCACGCGCACGGCCGCGATCTCGGGCGGGTACCTCGCCCTCGCCCTCGCCGTCGACAGGCTTCGACGGCGCGGAGAAATTCCTCGCAATCCGCTGCACGGGCAGGTCGCGGCAGTCTCGGTCGGCATCTATCGGGGCGAGCCGGTCCTCGATCTGGACTACGCCGAGGACGCAGAGGCCGAAACCGACATGAACATCGTCATGAACGAGGCACGCGGGTTCATCGAGGTTCAGGGCACGGCCGAGGGCCACGCGTTCAGGCGCGCGGAGCTCGATCGCCTCCTCGAGCTCGGCGAGCTCGGCATCGGCGCCCTGCTCGCCGCACAGGCCGCCGTGCTCGCTGGCGAGTGAAGCCCTATCCGCGCCGCTGGCTCGTCGCCACGGGCAACGCCGGCAAGCTGGCCGAGATCCGGGCGCTGCTCGAAGGCTGCGGCCTCGAGCTGCGCGCGCAAAGCGAGCTCGGCATCGAGCCGGCGGCGGAGCCGGCAGCGACCTTCGTGGAGAACGCGCTCATCAAGGCGCGCCACGCGGCGCGCCGGAGCGGGCTCCCGGCCATCGCAGACGACTCGGGGCTGGCCGTCGACGCGCTGGACGGCCGCCCAGGCATCCTGTCCGCGCGCTTTGCGGGCCCAAGGGCCGCCGACGCGGCCAACGTCGCAAAGCTGCTCGAGGCGCTCGAGGGCGTCCCGGCACCGGCACGAACCGCCCGCTTCCACTGCGTCGTCGTCGCCTTGCTCGAGCCGGACGACCCCGCGCCGCTCGTCGCCGAGGGTCGCTGGGCCGGCGCGATCGCCGAGCAGCCGCGCGGGAGCTTCGGCTTCGGCTACGACCCGGTCTTCCTGGACCCCGTGCTCGGACGCACCGCGGCCGAGCTGCCGGCAGCCGTCAAGAACGAAGTCAGCCATCGAGCCGCGGCCCTGCGGCGCCTGGCGGCCGAGTTGCGCGCCCTTCTCACTCCGCCCTGAGGGTCGGCCGGCAGACGCGCCCGCAGGAAGCTTATTCACAGGCGGCCCGCAGAACATCAGAAACAAGCCGCTTGCGACTCTTTCTTGCGACACTCATTTGAGAGAGGGTCGCAACCACCTGAAGATAAACGCTTTCTTGTGCTTGCGCGTTTTTTGACCAAACCGACCGAAACTCAGATGCGGCCGGCGTTGTCGAACCTCTTGCTAGGGGTTTCCACAAAGTTATACACAGATTCTGTGGATAAGCTTCGGGCCGCGTCGGGCGCGGCGTCCGGAGGCTGCGGTTTCGCTCGGCTTGTGTTTGCCGGCTCCCGGCAGTATTCTCTCGCGCCCGCCAAAGGCCGAATCCGATGAAGCAAGACATCCATCCCGAATACAAAGAGATCCAGATCACCTGCGGCTGCGGAAACGTGATCACGACACGGTCGACGCATACCGAGGATATGCACGTAGAGGTGTGCTCGGCTTGCCATCCTTTCTATACGGGCAAGCAGAAGATCGTCGATACCGGCGGGCGCGTGGACAAGTTCCGTCGCCGCTACGGCCTCTCCGGCAAGTAAAGCCTTCGCTCGTAAAGCTTGGAGGGTCATTCGCCACTGCTATAATGTCGGGGTGTTCGTCCCGGCAGCCCCGGTGCGCGCACGCGGAACTGGATCCACCCTGGCCAGGGGTCGGAATAATCAGAAATCAGCCACTGCCAGGTGCGATGCATGACGGACAAGCACTATAGCCTGAAGGACCCCGAATCAGGCGCGTCCCTCGAGCTTCCCGTACGGGAACCGACCCTCGGTCCCCGTGTGATCGACGTCACCCAGCTTTACGGCAAGCGCGGCGTATTCACATTCGATCCGGGCTACGCCTCCACGGCGAGCTGCGAAAGCAGCATCACGTACATCGACGGCGAGGCCGGGGTGCTCATGTATCGGGGCTACCCGATCGAGCAGTTAGCCAAGGAATCGAACTTCACGGAGGTGGCATACCTCCTGCTGCACGGCACCTTGCCGACGGCAGCCCAGCTCGAAGACTTCGATCATTCGATCCGCACGCACACGATGATCAACGAGTCGCTGCTGCGGTTCTTCAACGGCTTCTATCACAACGCCCACCCCATGGCGATGGTATCGGGCGTCGCGGGCTCGATGTCGGCCTTCTATCACGACAGCACCGACATCCATAATCCGCAGCACCGCGACATCTTCGCGTACCGCATCATCGCCAAGATCCCGACGATCGCGGCGGCCGCCTACAAGCACTCGCGCGGTCAGCCGTTCGTCTACCCGCGTAACGACCTCGACTACTGCAGCAACCTGCTGCACATGTTCTTCGCGCTGCCCTCGACTCAGTACGAGGTCGACCCGACGTCGGCTGCGGCACTCGACCTGCTGTTCATCCTGCATGCCGATCACGAGCAAAACTGCAGCACCTCCACGGTGCGCCTGGCGGGCAGCTCGGGCACGAATCCTTATTCGGCGATCGCGGCCGGCATGTCGGCGCTCTGGGGCCCGGCGCACGGCGGTGCGAACGAAGCCGTCATCAATATGCTCGAGGAGATCGGGACGCCCGACCGCATCGACCAGTTCATCGGGCGCGCGAAGGACAAGAAGGATCCGTTCAGGCTCATGGGCTTCGGCCACCGGGTCTACAAGAGCTACGACCCGCGCGCGGCCATCATCCGCGAAATGTGCCACCGCGTCCTCGAGAAAGTGGGCCGCGAAGACACGCCGCTGTTCGAGCTCGCGCTGCGCCTCGAGGAGATCGCGCTCAAGGACGAGTACTTCGTCGAAAAGAACCTCTACCCGAACGTCGACTTTTACTCGGGCATCATCTACCGCGCGCTGGGCATTCCGAAATCGATGTTCACGGTAATGTTCGCCATCGCGCGCTGCGTGGGATGGGTCACGCACTGGCGCGAGATGGTCTCCGACCCGAATCAGCGCATCGGCCGCCCCCGGCAGCTCTACGTCGGACCGACGCGGCGCGACTACGTTCCGATCGGCGCACGCTGAACGTCCGACCGCAGGATTCATGAACGGGTTCTCGCTTCGGCGGTAGCCGGAGGCCGTTCATGAATCGTGCTGCAACCGCGCGAGGACATCGCTGGCGCAAAGCCAGCAGTCCGTGCACGCCTGGGTTTGTCCGCTTGCCGCACGAGTACCCAAGCGCACACGGTCTTCGCAGTGCCGAAGTCATGGCCGTGAGCCGCCAACACCTCCGGCGCAGTCATCGGCGTGAACCGCCAACGTCTCCGGCTTCAGGCTCGGCGTAAGGGCGGTGTCGGGACGCTGAGCGCCAGGGAGGGCGCTCAGCGAGCCCCCAGGGACGGGTTCACGGCGGTCCCGACACCGCTGTTACGCCGAGCCCTGAAGCCCCGCACCACCGCCGTCTCCACGCCGATGCCGAAGCCCCCGCGATGCCCCGCGCGCTACGCCTCGACGAGATCCAAGACCTGCCCCCTGCCGGCGCGTTTCATGGGCCGCTGGTCGACGGGGCTTAGCGGCGCCTCCCGGAGACCCTTCTCGGGAAACGTGACGACGACGACCTCCGCGCCGTCGCGAACGAAGCGATACCCGGGCACGACGTTGACGCGCTGCGAGCGGTAGCGATAGCGCCGTTGAGTGTCGCGGAGAGCGATGCCGTGCGCCTCGAGCGAGGCGGCCACGATTTCCGGCGAATCGCTGAAAGCGTGCAGCTCGATGGCCGAGTTCGGCGTGGCCGTGCCGGCAAGGACGGAACCCACGAGGCGCGGCTGGAACGGCGCGAGCTGATCCATGACGGTCAGGGCGATACGCCTCAGGTTCGTGAGCCGCAGGCTGTGCGCCTGCGGCTCGAAGATGCGCTGGCGCTCCGCGAGGCTGGCCTCGATTTGCGCATTGCTCGGCAAGGCCCCGAATTCCTTGACGCCGAGGCGCTCGGCCGCCTTGCGCTTGGCGAGGCCGAAATCCTTGATGCCGTGCTCGATCATGAGGCGCGCCGCTGCCTGCGCGAGCCGCTCGCGCAGGGCGGCGGCGGCGGAAGGTGATCCGATGCCTCGCCTGCTGCCCATGCCCGTTGTTGTCCTGGCCTAAAAGATACTTTTGCCGCTTGACGGCTCCGGGGTCGATCCGCCCTGGTCCGGACCTGCGGCGTGCGATATGAAAGGCGCGTCGGGTTCCTTCTCGGGCACGTGGCCGATCCTGAACTTCTCGAACTGGCTATTCGGGTCCGAACCGCTGGCGACGAGGCCGTTCTCGGGGTCGATCCTGACGTCCACGATGCCGTCCGGCCGAGCGAGGGCGTGCTCAGGCCGCCCGGCCAGCGCGGCCTTCATGAAATCGATCCACATCGGGATCGCCGTGAAGCCGCCCTGCTCCTTGCCGCCCAGCGGCCGGTCCTGGTCGAAGCCGACCCAGGCCGTGGCCACAACGTCCGCGTTGAACCCGGAGAACCAAGCGTCGCGGCGGTCGTTCGTAGTGCCCGTCTTGCCCGCGAGATCCATGCGATGCAGCTCGCGCCAGGCCGCCGCACCCGTGCCGCGGCGCGCCACGTCCTTCATCATGTCGGTGATCAGGTAGGCGTTTTGCGGCGTGATGATGCGATGCCCGAGATTCAGGTGGGGATACAGCTGCGTCACGTTGTCGATGAGCGGGGGCGGCGCTTCGTCCGGTGCGCCCGCGTCGGGGTCGGCGCTGGCATCCGCGGGCGTTTCCCCGGGGCGCCGGCACTCGTCGTCGCCTCGGGAACCCGTGTCGTCCGCCGGCAGTTTCTGGATGCAGGCGAAGTCGGGCCGTGCCTCATAGAGGAGGTTACCGTCGGCATCCTCGACGCGATCGATGAAATACGCCGGTACGCGCCGCCCGCCGTTCGCGAAGGCAGCGTAGCCGTCCGCGAGATCGAGCGGCGCGACGCCGCCGGCCCCGAGCGCAAGCGACGCATTGTGCGGCAGAGCGACGTCGTCGAAGCCGAAGCGGCGCACGTAGTCGACGGTCTGCGGGATACCCGTGGCGAGGATCACGCGCACCGAGGCCGCGTTCAGCGAATGCACGAGCGCCTCCCGCAAACGTACCTGGCCGAAGTAGATGCCGTCGTAGTTCTCGGGGCGCCAAGCCGTCTCGAGGCCCGGGTCCTGGATCGTCAGCGGCGCGTCGTTGACGATCGTCGCCGTCGTGAACCCGTGCTCGAGCGCGGCGGAGTAGACGAACGGCTTGAATGAGGAGCCCGGCTGGCGCTGAGCCTGAGTCGCTCGATTGTAGTTGCTCAGGAAAAAGTCGTAGCCGCCGTTCAGCGCGACGACCGCACCGTCCTGCGGATCGAGCGCCACGAAGGCACCTTGCACATCGGGCCTCTGCGCGAGCTCGAGCGTGCCGTCCGCCTTGCGGCGGAACTGCACGATATCGCCGGGCGCGAGCACGTCGGAAACGGCATCGGGAGCCGCGCCGCGGTGGTCCTGGTCGATGTAACGGCGCGCCCACGCCACGGCGTCGAGGCCGACGGATTGCGTGCCGTCCGCGGGGAAGTACACCTCGGCCTGCATGGCGTCGGCCTTCTCCACGACACCCGTCAGGAAGCCGCGAATCGCAGGATAGTCCGCGACGGCCTGCGAAAGGGCCTGCTCGAGACGGGCCTTGCTTTCGGCATCGTCCGCGACGACTTCCGGCAGCTTGACGTGGGCGAGCGGTCCGCGGTAGCCGTGGCGCCGGTCGTAGGCCTCGAGGGTGGCCTTGATGGCCGCGTTCGAGGCCTTCTGCAGGCGGCTGTCGACTGTCGTGGTGACCCTCAGGCCGCTCGTGTAGGCGGCCGGACCGAAGCGCCTGAACATCTCGGCGCGCGCCATCTCTGCCACATACGGCGCCCTGACCTCGCGGCGCGGCCCGTGCAGTTGGCTCTCGACGGGCGCGGCCAGCGCGGCCTGATACTGCCCAGCGTCGATTTCGCCGAGGTCGTGCATGCGGCCGAGCACATAGGCACGCCGATGCCGCGCGGCTTCGGGGCTCGCGACCGGGTTGATCCTCGAAGGACGCTGAATCGTACCGGCGATCGTCGCGGCCTCCGGCAGCGTGAGCTGGTCGAGGTCCTTGCCGAAGTAAGTGCGGGCCGCCGCCGCCACGCCGTAGGACCGTTCGCCGAAGAAGGTCGTGTTCAGATAGATCTGCAGGATTTCCTGCTTCGTGAACTCGCGTTCGATCCTCAGCGCGAGGATCCATTCCTTGAACTTGCGGACGACCGAGAAATCCCGCGACAAAAGGTTCGTCGTGCGCGTGACCTGCTGGGTGATCGTGCTGCCGCCCGGGACGCGCTCCGTGCCGCCCGTAACGACGTACCAGAAGACGCCGCGCGCAATGCCGATGAAATCGATTCCGGGGTGCTCGAAGAACCGATCGTCCTCGGACGCGAGTACGGCGTTGATGAGCAGCTTGGGAATCTTCTCGAAAGGCACGGGGGTTCTCATCTGATCGCCGTACTGGGCGATGAGGCGGCCGTCCCGTGTATAGACACGCAAAGGAATCTGCAGCGGAATGTTCCGCAGCTCGTCCGCCGTAGGCAGGCTCGGCTCGACGTAGTAGTAGCCGCCGACGACGACGCCCGCGAGGGCCGCGCCGAGGGCGACGCAACCAATTAAAAAAGCGAGAAATTTTCGCCCGAAGGATTTCATATCGGAATGTGCATTCTACGCCCTTGCCAGACCTCGGGCCTTTGTGCATAGTCGCGCCCAGTAGGCAAACCCATCGAAAGGTGGGGACGCAAAGCCACCGGTCTAAGGGCTGAAAGACGAGGCCTAGGATAGCGGGGCTGCCGAAGCAGGTGAACACCCTGACCCGCACAGGTTTTCGTCTGTCTTCGCCGGCCCATCATATCCGCGGCGCGCTCTCGGAGCTCGGCGTCCCCGATCGGCGACATCCGGCGCAGGGAGACCCGGCCGGTCGCCGTCGAGTCCTCGTCGAGTGGGTTCGGCCCCGGGACCGTGAAGCTCATCACAACGGTATATATCCGGGCTGAGATATAGTTAAATTAAACTTTTGACGGCGCGTATAGGATTCTACCCCAACCTCCTGCGTTGGAAAGGAAAATCTGTGTTTTCTAGTCGCAGAAAGCGCCCCCTGCTGGGACTCGACATAACGACCTCCTCGGTCAAGCTCATCGAACTCGTCGAAAACGGGCGCGGGTATCGAGTGGAGTCCTACGCCGCGGAGCCGACGCCGCCGAACGCGATCAACGAGAAAGCCATCGTCGACGCCGAGGCCGTGGGCGAAGCCGTGCGCCGCGCGGTCAAACGCTCGGGCACCAAGACGCGCGAGGTCGCGGTCGCGATCAGCGGCGACGCGGCGATCACGAAGATCATCCAGATGCCGAAGAACCTCGGCAGCGCCGAGCTCGAAGGCCAGGTGGAGCTGCAGGCGGATCAGTACATTCCGTTTCCGATGGAAGAGGTCAGCTTCGACTTCGAGGTCGTCGGCGAAAGCGAACGCGACCCCGACATGATGGACGTGCTGCTCGTCGCGACTCGGAGCGAGAACGTCGAGCAGCGCCAGGCCGCCGTCGAGGCCGCCGGGCTCATGGCACGCGTCGTCGACGTCGAAGCCTTCGCCGTCGAGAACGCCTGTGCCCTGCTCACGCATCAGATGCCCGACGGCGGAGCCGACAAGTTCATCGCCATCGTCGACTTCGGCGCAAGCACGACGACCTTCAGCGTCCTAAAGGACCTCAAGGTCATCTACACGCGCGATTTCGCCTTCGGCGGTCAGCAGCTCACGGAAGAAATCATGCGCACCTACGGACTCAGCATGGAGGACGCGGGTCGCGCCAAGAAGGAAGGCGGCCTGCCGAGCAACTACCAGCCCGAGGTGCTCGACGCGTTCATGGACGACATGTCGCAACAGGTCAGCCGCTCGCTGCAGTTCTTCCTCGCATCGGGCAGCGGCCGCGAGCAGCCGGATCAGATCCTCGTGTGCGGCGGCTGCGCGAACATTCCCGGCGTCGCGGACGTGATCGGCAGCCGGGTCGGCATTCCCACCGAGATCGGGGACCCGCTCGGCCAGATGAAGTCGTCCTCGCGCGCCAAGTCGCAGGGCGTGCAGAAGGACGCGACGGCACTGCTGACGGCCTGCGGTCTCGCATTGAGGAGCTTCGACTGACATGCCGACAATCAATCTTCTCCCGTGGCGCGAGGCGCTGCGCGAAAAGCGCAAGAAGGAATTCCTGCTCGCACTGCTCGGCGCGGTTCTCGTCGGCGGCCTCGTCGTCTACAGCTCTAAGCTCGTCGTGCAGGCGCGCATCTCCGCGCAGAATGCGCGCAACGGCCTGTTGAAGACCGAGATCGCGAAGCTCGATAAGCAGATCGAGCAGATCTCGGGCCTCGAAACGCAGAAGAAACGGCTCATCGCGCGCATGGAGATCATCGACGAGCTGCAGCGGTCCCGTCCGGAGGTCGTACATCTGTTCGACGAGCTCGTCAACGCGCTGCCGGACGGCGTCTATCTGACCGAGCTCAAGCAGGACGGCGAGCGCATAGAGCTGCGCGGCGAAGCTCAGTCGAGCACGCGCGTCTCGGCCCTGATGCGCAACATAGACAAATCCCCGTGGCTGCAGAATCCTTCGCTCGACGTTGTCGAGACGACGAAGGATGCGGCCCACTACTCGAGATTCACGATCCATTGCCAGGAGGTCTCGATGGTCGACAAGGGGGACGCCAGCGCCCTCGCCGCGAAGCCGGCCGCGAAAGCCAAGGGCCGCGGTAAGCGGAGGAAAGCCAAATGAACGTCATCGAAGAGCTGCAATCACTCGATACGAGCGATCCGGGGCGCTGGCCGCTGCCGTTTCGGGTCGCGGGCGTCGTCATCGCGTTCGTCGCCGTCATCGCCTTCGGCTTCTACATGTTCGTCGTCAAGACCGACATGCCCGTCCTCGCGCGTGCGCAACAGGACGAGCGCGACCTGCGCAAGACCTTCGAGCAAAAGCAGCGCAAGGCGGCAAACTACGACGCCTACCGGACTCAGCTCGCGGAGATTCAGCGCTCCTTCGGCACGATGCTGCGGCAGCTGCCCGGCAAGACCGAGGTACCCAGCCTGCTCGTGGACATCTCGCAGACGGCCCTCGGCGCCGGCCTCGAGCAGCAGCTGTTTCAGCCCATGGGCGAGGTCCAGAAAGAGTTCTACGCCGAGCAGCCCATCAAGATCCGGTTCACGGGCACCTACCACGAGCTCGGCACGTTCGTGAGCGGCGTCGCGGCGCTGCCGCGGATCGTGACGCTGCACGACATCTCCATCAAGCCCGCCGGCAAGGACGCGCCCGGCGAGCTCACGCTCGACGGCACGGCGAAGACCTATCGCTACCTCGACGCGGACTCGACGGAGGGATCATGACCAAGCGCTCAGCAGGCCATCCGGGATTGCGCCCTCTGCTCGCCGTCGCGGCGGCCGGCGCGTTGCTCGCCGGATGCTCGCACAACATGAACGATCTCAGGGCCTACATCGACGAGGTCAAGGCTCGGCCCGGCGGCCGCATCGAGCCGCTGCCGCAGATTCAGCCCGCACCGACGTTCAAGTACGTCCCGGACGGGCGCCGCTCGCCTTTCGTGCCGGACACGCCGCAACGCCGCGTGAGCTCGAATCCCAACGCGGTGCATGGCCCGGACCCGAACCGGCCGCGCGAATTCCTCGAGCAGTTTCCGCTCGACACGCTGCACATGGTGGGCACGCTGTCGTCGGGCGGCAAGACATTCGGGCTCGTGCAGACCTCGGACGGGCTCATCCATCGCGTGAGCGTGGGAAACCACATCGGCCAGAACTACGGCCGGATCATGTCGATCACGGAATCGAAGATATCGCTCATGGAAATCGTGCCCGACGGTCTCGGGGGCTATCTCGAACGCCCGGCATCGATCGCTTTGAGCACCAGCTAAATGACCCGAGCGATTCGTGCCCTTGGGGAGGTATACGGAGTGAACCTTATGTGTAAGTCAGCACCTGTTCGACATGGAGCGGTCTCGGCGCGCATCCGCCGCGGTCTCGGGGGACTCGGCCTGATGCTCGCTGCCGCGCTGGCGGCGGGCGGCGTACACGCACAGCAGGGGGCGGAAGGCCGCTCGCTTCAGGCCATCGACGTGCACCCGATGCCGGGCAACCGCGTCGAGCTGCAGCTGCACCTGAACGGCCCCGCGCCGCAGCCGATGAGCTTCACGATCGACAACCCGGCCCGCATCGCGCTCGACCTCCCCGACACGTCGCTGGGCCTCTCGTCACGCCATCGCGACGTGAACCAGGGCCCGCTGACGAACATCATGAGCGCCGAGGCCAACGGCCGCACGCGCATCGTGCTGAACCTGACCACGATGGTGCCCTACACGACGCGCGTCGCCGGCGACACGGTGTTCGTCGAGCTCGGCCAGCAGGCCGCGGGCGAGGCCGCCGGGCCGTTCGCCGGCGCCGCCTCGAGCCCCGCTTCCGCCGGTGCAGACAATGCGGCGCCCGCGGCCGCGAACGCTCCGCGCAGCATCCAGAACATCGACTTTCGCCGCGGCGCCGACGGCGCCGGCCAGGTCGTCGTCCAGCTCAGCAATCCGCATACGAGCGTCAACGTGCATGAGGAAGGCGGGCGCGTCATCGTCGACTTCGACGACACCGCGCTGCCCGACAAGCTCGTCAAACGCCTCGACGTGACGGACTTCGCGACGCCCGTCGCGACCGTCGACGCCTTGAAGTCCAACGGCAACGCGCGTCTCGTCGTGACGCCGAGCGGCGACTACGACCAGGTCGCCTATCAGTCCGACAATGTCTTCACGCTGGAGCTCAAGCAGCCGCCCAAGCAGCAGGCCCAGGCCGCCGGCGGCGGGCTGTTCAACGAGAACAAGCAGTACACGGGCCAGCGCCTGACCCTGAACTTCCAGGACATCGAGACGCGTGCGGTGCTGCAGCTGCTCGCCGATACGAGCGGCCTCAACATCGTAGTCAGCGACTCCGTCAAGGGCAACGTCACGCTGCGCCTCCAGAACGTGCCCTGGGACCAGGCGCTCGACATCCTGCTCACAACCAAGGGTCTCGACATGCGCCGTAACGGCAACGTGATCCTCGTCGCGCCGGCCGAAGAGATCGCGGCACGCGAGCAGGCGCAGCTCAAGGCCGCGCAGGCGCTCAAGGGCCTCGAGCCGTTGCGTTCGGAGTTCATCCAGGTCAACTACGCGAAGGCGGCGGACCTCGCCAAGCTCATCAAGGGCGCGGGCTCGATGAACAGCCTGCTTTCCGAGCGCGGCAGCGTCGCCGTCGACGACCGCACGAATACGCTGCTCGTCCAGGATACGTCCGACCGCCTCGCGGACATCCGGCGGCTCGTGACGACGCTCGACATCCCGGTGCGCCAGGTGCTCATCGAGTCGCGCATCGTCATCGTCAGCGACGACTTCAGCCGCGACCTCGGCGTGCGCTTCGGCGCTACCACGGTCAAGCAGAACGGCAACGACGGTCTCGTCTCGCTCACGGGCACGGCCGCGGGCTCCGACACGATCGTGAATTCCGCCCTGAACAACATCGCCTCGACGGGCAATCCGTTCCCGGTCACGCTCGGCTCGGCGAACCAGCGCTACAACGTGAACCTGCCGGCGACGCCGGCTTCGGGCACGGCCGGCTCGCTCGCGCTCGCGATCCTCAAGTCCGACACGCTGCTCGACCTCGAGCTTTCGGCCCTGCAGGCCGAGGGCAAGGGGCAGATCGTCTCGACGCCGCATATCGTCACGGCGGACCAGAAGGAAGCCCGCATCAGCCAGGGCGTCGAGATCCCCTACCAGCAGTCGTCCTCGAGCGGTGCGACGACGACGCAGTTCAAGGAGGCCGTGCTGAGCCTCACGGTCACGCCGCAGATCACGCCCGACGACAAGATCATCATGGACCTCGTCGTGACCAAGGACTCGGTCGGCCAGAACGTACAGAGCGCGACCGGCGGCCAGGTGCCGAGCATCGATACGCGCTCGCTCGCGGCCAACGTGGCCGTGAGCGACGGCGAGACCGTCGTGCTCGGCGGCATCTACGAGACCGAGGATCGCGACACGGTGAACAAGGTGCCCTTGCTCGGCGACATACCGGGCCTCGGCCACCTTTTCCGCAACCGCGCGCGCGTGAACAACAAGGCACAGCTGCTGATCTTCGTGACGCCGAAGATCCTGCGCGAGGGCGCCTCGACGGCCACGCAGGTCGCGCAGTAAAACCAAGGCAGGGAGAGCGGGGCCCGCCAGGGCCCCGCAATCACTGTCTTACGACTCTTGCGGGGCGGTATCATGCGCGTCGGCGAATCCGCGCCCGATCATCCGCTCGCATGCCGCCGCAAGAACGCCGGAACATCTACCTAGTCGGCCCCATGGGCTCGGGCAAGACGGCCGTGGGCCGCCAGCTCGCGCGGGACCTTCACATGGCATTTCTCGACACGGACGCCGAAATCGAAAGGCGCACGGGCGTCGACATACCGTATATCTTCGAAAAGGAAGGCGAGGCCGGCTTCCGCGAGCGCGAGCGCGAAGTCATCGACAAAATCGCCGGGCTCAGCGGGTATGTCGTCGCGACGGGCGGCGGCGCGGTGCTCCATCCCGGGAACCGGGCCCGGCTCAAGGCGAGCGGCGTCGTCGTCTACCTGCATGCGAGCGTCGACGAGCAGCTCAAGCGGACGGGGCGGTCGCAGCACCGCCCGCTGCTGCGCAGCGAAGATCCGCGCCGCGTGCTCGAGCGCCTCATGGATATCCGCGCGCCGCTCTACGAGGAAATCGCCGAGATCCGCATGGACACGTCCGGCCGCCAGGTCGGCGCCGTGTCCTCCGCGCTTCGCAAGCGCCTGACGGGCGAGCCGGGCCCGCATTGAAAAACGGCCTGGGGCCTGCGAATCTTCGCGACGTGGAAACCTTGACCGTTCAACTTGGCGATCGCAGCTACCCGATCCACATCGGCCCCGGCGTGCTCGGCCGGCGCGAGCTTTTGCGCGAAGCCGTCGACGCCGCCCAGGTGCTCGTGGTCACGAACGAGGTCGTCGGGCCGCTCTATCTCGAACCCGTGACGCGGGCCCTCGAAGGCCTCGAGGTCGAGACGCTCGTGCTGCCCGACGGCGAGCAGCACAAGACGCTCGCTACGTTCTCGCGAATCGTCGACCGGCTCATCGCCCGCCATTTTCATCGCGACGCCTGCATCGTCGCGCTCGGCGGCGGCGTCGTCGGCGACGTGGCCGGCTTCGCCGCGGCGGCCTACCAGCGCGGCATCCGCTTCGTTCAGCTGCCGACGACGCTGCTGGCTCAGGTCGATTCTTCGGTCGGCGGCAAGACGGCCGTCAATCATCCGCAGGCCAAGAACATGATCGGCGCCTTCCACCAACCCGCCGCCGTGCTGGCCGATACGGATACGCTCTCGACGCTGCCGCCGCGCGAGCTCTCCGCGGGGCTCGCCGAGGTCGTGAAGTACGGGCTGATCCTCGATGCCGAGCTCTTCGGCTGGCTCGAAACGCAGATGGCCCGGCTGCGCGCCCTCGACTCCGCGGCCTTGACGCATGCCGTCGCGAACAGCTGCGCGATCAAGGCGCGCATCGTGGCCGAGGACGAACGCGAGCAGGGCAGCCGGGCCCTGTTGAACCTCGGGCACACTTTCGGGCACGCGCTCGAGGCGCTCGGCGGCTACGAGCGATGGCTGCACGGCGAGGCGGTCGCGATCGGCACGGTGCTCGCGGCGCGGACCTCGGAGGCGCTGGGCTGGCTCGGTGCGGACGAGTGCCGGCGCATCGAGGCCCTGCTGCGCGCCGCCGGGCTGCCGACACAGGCGAGCGGCGTCGACGTTGACGCGCTGCTCGAACGCATGAGCCTCGACAAGAAGGCCGGCCGCGGCGGTCTCAAGCTCGTGCTGCTCGAGCGCATCGGCCAAGGCGTCATCGTGCCGGCGCCGCCCACGCCGCTACTCCGGCGTGTCGCCGCGGCCGAGCTCGCGGCCTGAATGCGGTGCGCGGAGAGCTCGCACCTTATGCCGCCGACAGCCTGCACTCGCGGGGACGACGCTATCGCGAGGCGCCGCCGGCCTACCGAACGGAGTTCCAGCGCGACCGCGATCGGGTCATCCATGCCAAGGCGTTCCGGCGACTCCTCTACAAGACCCAGGTCTTCGTCAATCACGAAGGCGATCATTACCGCACCCGCCTTACGCATTCGCTCGAGGTCGCGCAGATTGCGCGGACCATCGCCCGCGCGATGCAGCTCAACGAGGACCTCGTGGAGGCCATCTGCCTCGCGCACGACCTCGGCCATACGCCTTTCGGCCATGCGGGCCAGGACGCGCTCAACGAGTGCATGCGGGCGTACGGCGGCTTCGAGCACAACCTGCAGTCGCTGCGAGTGGTCGACGAGCTCGAGGAGCGCTACGCGAGCTTCCCCGGCCTGAACCTCACGTTCGAGACGCGCGAAGGCATTCTCAAGCACTGCGCGCTCGCCAAGGCACGCGAGCTCGGCGACGTAGGGCGTCGTTTCATCGAGCGGCGCCAACCCGGTCTCGAAGCGCAGATCGCCAACGTCGCGGACGAGATCGCCTACAACAACCACGACGTCGACGACGGCCTGCGGGCGGGCCTCGTGACGCTCGAGCAGCTCGTCGAGATCCCGTTCTTCGCCGAGCAGTACGCCGCCGTCGTCGAACGCTTCCCGGGCGCGGACCCGGCGCGGCTCCCGCGCGAGGTCGTGCGGCGCATGATCGACACGCTCGTGACCGATCTGTTCCGCGCGAGCCAGGACCGCGTGGCCGCGGCCGGGCCCCGGTCGATCGACGAAGTGCGGGCGCGCGATCGGCCGCTGATCGGCTTCAGCCCCCCCTTCGCCGAGGCGCAGGCCGGACTCAAGCGCTTCTTGCGCGAGCACCTTTACGCGCATCCGCATGTCGGGCGCATGACGCAGCAGGCACGCGAGACGATCCGGCTGCTCTTCGACGCCTTCATGGCCGACCCGGACCGAATGCCCGAAAAACACGCGCGCCGCGCGCGCGAGGCAGAGCGGCACGCGGGCACGGCGGGCGCCGCCCGCGTCGTGGCCGACTACGTCGCGGGCATGACCGATCGCTTCGCGCTGCAGAGCCGCGAGGCGCTCGGCTGACGGCTATAGGACGCGCCAGAACCGGATCAGGACGCCCTTGGGATACCGCTCGCCGACGGCCACGAACACCGAGCGCATGAGCCACGCAAGTTCGGGGGCCGCGGTCTCGAACCTCGGCACGGCGCGGAAGTAGACCTCGGCCGGGTCGACGGGCTCGCCGGCGTTGAGCTTCGCCATGGTCTCGGGCGAGGCGTGGCGCATGCCGACGTTGGAGACATAGATGAGCTCGCCACCCCGGGCCCGTAGCGTGTAGCGCGCATCGACGTGCGTGAAGCCGTCGTCTTCGATGAGCTGCCAGTCGGCCCCGCCCCGCAGGACCTCGCCCTCGAGCGAGGGGCCCCGACAGCGCCCGCCGATGATCTCGATGATGCGCCTCGTGCCCGTTGGGAGCCGGCCGAGCACGAGCGGCTCGCCGACCTCGGCCCGCACCTCGAACGCGAACTCGAGGCCGGGCGGCGTCGGCGGGGGCGACGCGGTCACGGGGCGGCTCCCGCAGCGGACGGCGGGCCGGGGCACCAGAAGAGGCGAGTGCAGGTCATAGGCTCTTCGGGGTAGCGCGTGGGCGACGGCCTCGATTGTAGCCCGCCCCGCGCACGGATGCCTGCGGCGGCTCTGCTAGAATCCTACTGCGACCCGCATCCGCCCTGGAGGCCCGCCCGTGACCATCCCCGCACGCGAACGCCTCATCGTTCCGCTCGACGTTCCCGACATCGACCGCGCGAAGGCGCTCGTCGCCGAGCTCGCGGACGCCGTGCACTTCTACAAGATCGGCCTCGAGCTCGCCATGACGGGGCGCTACTTCGAGCTCCTCGACTGGCTGCTGGCGCAGCACAAGCACGTGTTCGCGGATCTCAAGTTCTACGATATCCCAGCCACCGTGGCCGCGGCCGTCCGGCAGGTCAGGAACCGGGGCGCGACGTTCCTGACCGTCCACGGCGAGCGCTCCATCACGGCCGCTGCGGCCGCCGAGAAGGGCGAGCTCAAGATCCTCGCGGTGACCGTGCTCACGAGCATCGAGCAGCAGGAACTCACCGAGGTCGGCATCGAGACGGAGCTCGCCTCGCTCGCAGAGGCAAGGGCCCGCATCGCGGTCGAGTCCGGCTGCGACGGGGTCGTCGCCTCCGGGCTCGAGGCCGAAAGGCTCCGCACGGCGCTCGGGCCCAATGCCCTGATCGTGACGCCCGGAATCCGGCCTGCGGCAGGCAGGAGCGCCGACGATCAGCGGCGTGTCGTGACGCCGCGCCAGGCCTTCGTCAACGGGGCCGACTACATCGTCGTCGGCCGTCCGATCCGCGCTGCGGCCTCGCCCTACGAGGCCGCCGTGCAGATCCAGAAGGAGATTGCGGAGTACTTCGGCTGAATCCCGAATCCTGCGCTCAGCTCGCCGTGCGGCGGGCAGTCGGCATGGACGCGTCGCCGTGCTGCCCTTTGAGCTCGCGGCGCAGCACCTTGCCGACCGTCGACTTCGGCAGGTCCGGAACGAACTCGATGTAGTGCGGCACCTTGTAGCCCGTGAGCTCGGCGCGGCAATAGTCGATGACCTCGCGCTCGGTCAGAGCCGGATCTTTCCTGACCACGAACAGCTTGACGACCTCGCCCGACTGGGGGTCGTCGACCCCAACGGCGGCCGCCTCGAGCACGCCCGGGTGGGCGGCCACGACGTCCTCGACCTCGTTGGGATAGACCTTGAAGCCCGAAACGACGATGACGTCCTTTTTGCGGTCCTCGATGAACAGGAAGCCGCGCGCGTCGAGGCGGCCGAGGTCTCCGGTCCTGAGCCAGCCGCCCGGATAGAATACCTTGGCCGTTTCGTCAGGCCGGCCCCAATAGCCCGCCATGACCTGCGGACCCTTGACGCAGATCTCGCCGACCTCGCCGACGCCTAGACGCGCGCCGTCGTCGTCGAAGACGGCGACTTCCGTCGACGGCAGCGGCAGCCCGACCGAGCCGTCGAACTCGCGCGCATCGAGCGGGTTCGCCGTGACGATGGGTGACGCCTCCGTCAAGCCGTAGCCCTGCGCGATGGGCACGCCCGTCACGGCGAGCCACCGTCCGGCCACGTCGCTCTGGACGGCCATGCCGCCCCCCATGCTGACGCGCAGCGAGCCGAAGTCGAGGGCCGCGAAACCCGGCGCGTGCAGCAGCGCGTTGAACAGCGTGTTGACGCCCGTGATGAATGAGAACGGCCGCTTGGCGAGCTCCTTGACGAAGCCGGGCAGATCCCGCGGATCGGTGATCAGGAGATCGTGGCCGCCGAGCTCGACGAAGCAGAGCAGGTTGGCCGTCAGCGAGTAGACGTGATAGAGCGGCAGCGGCGTCACGACGACGCCCGAATCGGGCTCGAAGTAAGGCCTGGCCCAGGCCGCGGCCTGCAGCGTGTTGGCCACCATATTGGCGTGCGTGAGCTCCGCGCCTTTCGCGACGCCCGTCGTGCCGCCCGTGTACTGCAGGAAAGCGACCTCCTCGGGGCGCATCTCGACGCGCGCGAATGCCTGCCTCGCACCCTCGGCCAGCGCAGCGCGCAGTCGCACCGCGCCCGGTATGTGCCAGGACGGCACGAGCCGCTTCACGCGCCGGACGACGAAGTTCGTGAGCGCGCGCTCCACGGGTCCGAACAGATCGCCGACGGCCGTCACGATGACGCGCTCGACGCCGACGCCGTCCAGGGCGTTCATGACGGTCGCGGCATAGTTCTCGAGGACGACGATGGCACGCGCGCCGCTGTCTTTGAGCTGGTGCTCGAGCTCGCGAGCCTTGTACAGGGGATTGACGTTGACGACCACGAGCCCGGCGCGCAGCACGCCGAATATCGCGACGGGCGATTGCAGCAGGTTCGGCAGCATGACGGCAATACGGTCGCCGCGTTGGATGCCAGGGATCGTCTGCAGGTACGCGGCGAGCCGGGCGCTCAGCCGATCGACGTCCGCAAAGGTCAGCGTGGTGCCGCGGTTCGTGAACGCCGGCCGATTAGCGAAGCGGCGCACGCTGGCCTCGAACAGGTGGACGAGCGACGCATACCGCTCGACGTCGATCTCGGCGGGTATACCGGGCGGGTAGGCGGCGAGCCAGGGCTTGTCGGCCATGTTGTCGGCGCTCATGGGCCTAACCGAGCATCGGCGCGAGCACGGGCCAGACGTTCGTGAACACGATGGCCTGTCCCTCGGCGTTGGGATGCAGACCGTCCGCCTGCATGAGATTCGGGTGCAGGGCGACACCCTGGAGCAGAAACCCGACGAGCGCCACGTGGTACTTCTCCGCGAGCCGCGGATAGACGGCCGCAAGCGCCTTCGTGTAGTCGGGGCCGTAATTCGGGGGGAGACGAATCCCGGCGAGCAGGACCTTGGCCCCCGCCGCGCGCGAGAGCTCGATCATGCGGGCGAGATTCTTGCTGAGCGCCGCGACGGGCTGACCGCGCAGGCCGTCGTTGCCGCCGAGCTCGATGATGACGATGGCCGGCATGTGGCGCGCGAGCAGCCGCGGCAAACGGGCTAGCCCCCCCGCGCTCGTATCGCCCGCGATGCTGGCGTTGACCACCTCGTAACCGTAACCTTTCTCGTGAAGGCGCTGCTTGAGCAGCGCCACCCACGACTGCTCCGTCTCGAGCCCGTAGCCGCTGCTCAGAGAGTCGCCCACCACGACGATGGTCTTGTCGGCGGCCCAGGCCCGGGGCACGGCGAGCGCCGCGAGCAGCAGCACGGCGAGCAAACCCTTGGGAACCAGGAAGGAGAACGATCTGCGCACGGAAGACATTCTGTTGAGGGCGGAATCGCTGACCAAAAAGGTTACCAGCCCCGAAGGGGAGCTGACTATCCTGGACGCTGTCGACCTCAGCGTACGCCGCGGCGAGACGGCCGCGATCGTCGGGCCCTCGGGGGCCGGCAAGTCGACGCTGCTGGCCCTGCTCGCGGGGCTCGACGTGCCGTCCTCGGGCCGCGTCTGGCTCAACGGCGTCGAGCTAAGCGCGCTCGACGAGGACGGCCGCGCGGCGCTGCGCAGCCGCGAGGTCGGCTTCATCTTCCAATCGTTCCATCTGCTGCCTTCGCTGACGGCGCTCGAGAACGTGCTGCTGCCGCTCGAGCTCGGAGGCAGCCGCGAGGCCGCACCGCGCGCCCGCGAGGCCCTCGCGCAAGTCGGCCTCGAGCATCGTCTCCGCCACTATCCGCGCCAGCTCTCGGGCGGCGAACAGCAGCGCGTGGCGATCGCACGCGCGTTCGTGACGGGGCCCTCGCTGCTGTTCGCCGACGAACCGACCGGCAACCTGGACAACCGCACAGGCGAGCGCATCCTGAATCTGCTGTTCGAGCTCAACGCCGCGGCCGACACGACGCTCGTCGTCGTCACCCACGACCTCGAGGCCGCGGGGCGTTGCGCTCACCTCGTCGAGCTCGGGGGCGGCCGTGTCGTGCGCGAGCAGGTCGAGCGCCCGCCCGAAGCGGACCGCAGCACGCATGCGGGGGCGTCCGACTGATGCCGCGCGCCGTGCCGAATCGCGCCTCCGACCGGCGAAGGAGACGCCTCGGGCTACACGACGCGCCGTAGCAGCCTCCCGGCCAGGAAATGCTCTGCGTTCTCGGCGACCTGGTTCAGGGCGCGTTGCCGCGCTTCTCGGGCTGCCCAGGCGACGTGCGGCGTGACGATGAGATTCGGCACGTCCGGCGCGAGCAGCGGATCCCCGCCGTGAGGCGGCTCGGCCGGCAGCACATCGATGGCTGCGCCGCCGATTTGCCCTCCGCGCAGCGCCTCGACGAGCGCCGCGCTGTCGACCAGGCCGCCGCGCGCCGTATTGACGAGCAGCGCATCGGGCTTCATGCGGGCGAGCTCGGGCGTGCCGATCAAGCGCCGCGTGCCGTCGTTCAGCGGGCAGTGCAGGCTCAGAACATCGGCTTGCGCGAGCACGGTCTCGAACGGCGCCCGGTCCTCGGGCACCGGCTCGGCGCCGGCGCCCTTCCGGGCGGCAACGAGCACATGCATGCCGAATGCGCGGCCCGCGCCGGCCACGGCACGCCCGAGGCTGCCATAGCCGACGATGCCGAGCACGCGGCCCGCGAGCTCCCGGATGGGGTAGTCGAACAAGGCGAAGCCGCGCGCCTTCTGCCAGGCGCCCCCGCGGGCCAATGCGTCATAGGGCCCGATTTGCTGCGTGAGCCCGAGGATCAGCGCGAACACGTGCTGAACGACGGAGCTCGTGCAGTAGTCCCGCACGTTGGCGACCGCGACGCCCCGGCGCACGGCCGCAGCCTGGTCCACATTGTCGGTCCCCGTCGCCGTGAGGGCGATGAGCCGCAGACGCTCTGCGCCCTCGATGGCCTCGCTCGAGATGCGCGCCTTGTTCACGATCACGACCTCGGCCTTGCGTATCCGCTCGGGCACTTCGTCGGCCGTCGAGTAGTCGTAATAAATGACGTCGAGAAGACGGTCGATTACGCTCGTATCCACATCCGGCCCGAGCGTGGCGAAATCGAGAAACGCGGCTGCGGGTAGAGTAGGCATGGGCCGGAAGCTTACACCATGCCGAGACGGCCCAGATGCCGGGAGGATTCGTGCCGGTGCGCAAGCGATTTTGGGAGAACAAGCGGCTCGACGAGCTCACGCCCGCGGAGTGGGAGGCCCTCTGCGACGGCTGCGGCAAGTGCTGCCTGCGCAAGCTCGAGGACGAGGACACGGGCGAGGTCCACTATACGGACGTGGCCTGCCGCCTCCTCGACCGCAAGAGCTGCCGCTGCAGGCACTACACCGAACGTCGGCACCATGTGCCGGACTGCATCGCGCTGACCCCGGGCGAGGTCCGGCGCATCGCCTGGATGCCCCGCACCTGCGCCTACCGCCTGCTGGCCGAGGGCAAGCCGCTCGAGCCCTGGCACCCCCTCGTCTCGGGCGACCCGGAGAGCGTACATCGAGCGGGCGTCAGCGTGCAGGGGCGGACGATCAGCGAGACCGAGATCGACGAGGCGGACCTCGAGGAACGGCTCGTGGAGTGGCCCCGATACGGGTGCTAGCGGGCTTCAGCGGCCCGGGCTCACCGCGCACGGTCTCGAAGCCGAGTCTCCCGTACGTCGCGAGCGACGTGTCGGGCACCGGACCTTCGGCGCTCACCCGGTATTCTGCATCCCGTGCGCGATTCCGTTGACGCTGACCATGAGTGCCTGAAGCACGCCATCGTCCTGGCGCCCGCCCTGGCGCCACCGCTCGAGCAGATCGACCTGCAGGAAGCTCATCGGATCCATGTACGGATTGCGGAGCCGGATCGAGCGGCGCAGCGTCGCATGGTCGCCGAGCAGCTCCTCGCCGCCCGTCAACGAACGCACGATGTCGACGCAGCGGTCGTATTCGGCCTTGATCATGGGGAAGAACACGTCGTGCAAGTAGCCTGCGAGCTGCGAGTACCGCGCGGCAATGTCGAGATCGGCCTTGGCCAGCACGACCTCGACGTCGCCGATCAACACCTTGAAGAAGGGCCAATTCGCGTACATCTCTCTGAGCTCGTCCTGGCCGCTCGCGGCCATAGCGCTCGCGAGGCCGGTCGCGAAACCGAACCACCCCGGCAGCATGCAGCGCGTCTGCGTCCAGGCGAAGACCCAGGGGATGGCCCGCACGTCCTCGACCTTACGGCTCTCGCCCTCGGCCAGCGGCCGTGAGCCGATGTTGAGCCGCTCGATGACATCGATGGGCGTCGCATCGCGGAAGTACCGCGCGAAATCTCCCGAATCGTAGATCAGATGCTGATACGCGCGCCGGCTCTCGGTCGCGATGCGCTCCATGATCCGGCGCCAGTCGTCGAGCTTCGGGTGCGGCGGCGGCTCGCGCGCCGTCAGCCACAGCACCGAGCTCATCGTCTGCTCGAGGCTGCGCATGGCGATGCCGCGCAGGCCGTACTTGGCATTGATCATCTCGCCCTGCTCGGTCATTCGCAGCCGGCCCGTGACGGCGCCTTCGGGCGTGGCCAGAAGACCCTCCGTGAGCCGGCCGCCGCCCCGGCTGATGGTCCCGCCCCGGCCGTGAAACAGGGTGAGCTTGACGCCGAGCTCGCTCATGGTCCTGATCAGCGTGCGCTGCGCCTCGTGCAGGCTCCAACGTGCCGAGACGAGGCCGCCGTCCTTGTTGCTGTCCGAATAACCGAGCATGACCATCTGCTCGTTGCCCCGGGTCTCGAGGTGACGCCGGTAATGCGCATCGGCCAGCAGCCCGCGCATGATGTTCCCGGCATTGCGAAGGTCCTCGGTCGTCTCGAACAGCGGCGCGATGTCGAGCGGCACGTCGCCGCCCTTCGGTCCCAGGTGGCCCCAGCGCGCGAGCAGCAGCACGGACAAGACGTCGTCCGGACCTTTCGCCATGCTCACGATGTACTGGCCGATCGCGCCGCGACCGTACTTGCGCCGCGAATGCGTGATGGCCTGAAACACGGCCAGTGTCCGCCGTGCCTCCGAAGACAGAGAGCCGAGCGGCGACTCGCGTCGTTCGAGCGCTTCCTTGAGGCGTGCCGTGCGCGCCTCGCTCGACAGCTCGAGCCAGTTCGGCTCGTTAAGGGCCTCGCCGACGACGCGCCGGTGCACGAGCGCGTTCTGGCGAATGTCGAGCGTCGCGAGATGGAAGCCGAAAGTCTGGGCGCGGCGCTGCAGGCGTTGCACGAGGAACAGGCCGGCATTGCGGCCCTTGTTGGCGCGCAGGCTGTCGGCGACGAGTTCGAGATCCTGCGTGAACTCCTCGGGCGACTCGTAAGGGAACGACGCGTCGTCGTAGGTCGACTTCAGCCGGGCGCCCACGAGGCGCAGAAAGACGCGGTAGGGCATCTTCCGGTGCCGGGCCGGCACCGCATGCGCGGCCTGCGGAAAATGCGCGGCGTAGAGCTTCGACTTCTCGATAAGCTCCTCGGAAACTCCGACACGGCTCTCGTTCTGGCTCAGATGCTGCAGAAGCTCGTAGGTCTCGCGGTAGTACAGATCGAGGATCAGCGCGCGCTGCCGCGCAAGCGTCTCGCGCATACTCTTGGCCGTGACGTTCGGGTTGCCGTCCATGTCCCCGCCGACCCAGGACGAAAACCTGACGACGGTCGGTACGCGCAGCCTCGCCCCGCGCTCGACGAACGTCTCCGCTAACGCATTCTCCAGCACTTCGTAGAATTGCGGCACCATGCCGTAGAGCACGTCGGTCAGAAAGAACAGCACGTGCTCCGCCTCGTCGCCGAGGTGCATCTGCTCGCCCGGGAACTCCTCCGTCTGCCAGCCCGTCGTCATCTCGAGACGAATGGCCCGGAGCTCGGCCGCAACCTCGTCCGGCGTCATGTACGGGTCGAGCATGTCGAGCAGATGGCGCGCGATGTTCTGCTGCTTGCGCAGCAGCGTCCGCCGCGTGACCTCCGTCGGATGCGCCGTGAAGACGGGCTCGATGCAAATCCGGGCTACGGTCTCCTCGATGCGGTCCGCGTCGACGCCCTCGGCCTTGAGCCGCTGCAGCACGTCGCGGAAACCGAAGGGCTGCGGCTTCGAAGGCTGCTGGGCATAGGCCCGCCGGCGCCTGATCCGGTGCACCTTCTCGGCCATGTTGACGACCTGGAAATAGGTCGAGAAAGCGCGGATGAAGTCGCGGGCCGTGCTCGGGGCCAGCGCGGCGAGCAGCGTCCTGAGCTCGGCGAAAGCGCCGCCGTCGCCTTCGCGGTGCGAGATCGAGGCGCGCCTCGCGGCCTCGACGAGGTCGAAGAGCGCTTCCCCGGCCTGCTCACGCACGAGCTCGCCCACGAGCTCGCCGAGCCGATGGACGTCCTCGCGCAGCGCCTGATCTTTCTCGGCGAAGAAAATGTCGGCGCGCAGTACGTTCTTCGATTCAGGTACGGCCATCTATAGGCGCTCCGGGACCGTCCGCGGGAGACGGCCTCGCCAGGGGGCGGATTGTAGCGCAAGGGCGCCGGCGCCCGTCATCGGTAACCCTGCGCCTGCAGCTCGAAGAGCCGCGCGTAGCGTCCGCCGAGGGCGAGCAGCTCCTCGTGGCTGCCCTGCTCGATGATGCGGCCCGCATCCATGACGACGATCGACTGCGCCCGGCGCACAGTCGAGAAGCGATGCGAGATCAGGATCGAGATCTTGTGCTGCGTCAGCGAGCGGAAATGCTCGAAGATCTCGGCCTCGGTCTCGGCGTCCATGGCCGCCGTCGGCTCGTCGAGCACGAGGATGTCCGCATTGCCACGCATGAACGCGCGCGCGAGCGCGATGCGCTGCCACTGGCCGCCCGAGAGCTCCTGGCCGTTGTTGAACCAGCGCCCAAGCGGGGTCTGGTAGCGGTCCGAGAAGCCCTCGATGAACTCGGCCGCGCGGCCCTTCTCAGCGGCCTCGGCGAGGCGCGCCTCGTCCTCGAAGGCGTCGACGTCGCCAACGCCGATGTTCTCGCCGACTTTGAGCTGATAGCGGTTGAAGTCCTGGAAAATCACGCCGATCTTCGCGCGCAGGGCGGCCGGGTCCCATTCCTCGAGCGGCGTCCCCTGAAAAAGGATGCGCCCGGAGTCCGGCCGGTACAGCCCCGCGAGCAGCTTGATGAGCGTGGTCTTGCCAGAGCCGTTGACGCCGACCAGCGCGACGCTGCGCCCGGGCTCGATTGTCAGCGTCACGTTCGAGACGGCCGGGCGCTCGGCGCCCGGATAGGTGAAGCTCACGTTCTCGAAAGAGATTCCCGCCGCGGGGTCGCGGCCCGCCGAGGCCCTGCCCGCGGCGCCGTGCGGCCGCTGCTCCAAAAACTCGTAGAGGTTCGAGAGATAGAGGTTGTCCTCGTACATGCCGCCGATCGCCGTCAGCATCGAGGACACGGCGGTCTGGCCTTGTCGGAAGACGGCCAGGTACATCGTCATCTGGCCGAGCGTCATGAGACCCTTGATCGTCGAGATCGCGATCCAGGCGTAGGCGCCGTAGAACGCGCCGTTGCTCAGAAGCCCGAGCGCCAAGCCCCAGCTGTCGCGCCGGACCGTGAGGGCGCGCTCCTCTTCATAGAGCAGCTTGAAGATGTCCTTGTAGCGGCGGAGCAGCTTCGGGCCGATACCGAACAGCTGCACTTCCTTGGCGTGGTCCTCGCGCGCGAGCACGATCTCGAGGTAGAGCAGCATGCGCCGCTCCGGTGAGCGCCAGCGGAACACGCGGTAGCGCTCGCCAGAGAAGCGCGTCTCGGCGAAAAAGACCGGCAGGCCGCCGACGACGAGGATCACGACGGCAATGGGCGAGAACTGCAGCAGAAGCGCCGCGTAGCTCATGAGCGAGACCGCGTTGCGGCCGAGCGTAAAGGTGCGACTCACGAGGCTCAGCGGGCGGCTCGAAGCCTCCTGCCGCGCGCGGTTCAGCTTGTCGTAGAACTCCGAATCCTCGAAGTCCGCGAGGTCGAGCGTCAGCGCCTTCTCGACGATGAGCACGTTGACGCGCTGGGAAAGCAGCACGCGCAGCAGCGACTGCGAGAAATCGATGCCGCGCTGGGCGGCCGCGAGGCCCGCAAACAAGGCGCCCTCGAGGGCCACGAGGCCGAGCACGTGCGAGTAGCCCGGCGCGGCCCCGGCATGACCGGCCGCGATCGCGGCGACGACGGCGTCGACGATGAGCTTGCCGACGTAGGCGGCCCCGGCCGGCAGCACGCCGGCCAGCACCGTCAGGATGCCGAGCGCGAGCGTGAGCCCTCGGCTCGTGGACCAGACGAGCTCGAGCGCACGGCGGCTGTAGCGCCAGAACCCGAGCGAGTCGCCGAGGCGCCGCGCCATACGGCCGTAAAGGGTTCCGCCGTCCGCGCGCGCGCCGCGCGCCTCGCCGCCGGCCGAAGACTGCGTGCGATCCACGGGGGCGCTCTGCCCGTCGCGGCCTTCGCCGCCGGCCGAACCCGCGTTCACGTTGCCGTCTCGATCCCTCATATCCTTCCCACCGGCCTCGCCGGTGCCCCGGGCGGCCTACTTCCGGGCACCCCGGAATCGGGGCCCGAACGTGTCAAGTCTTGGCGCGGCTTCGGCCAGCATGCTATTAGGGCAAGCAAACTATTTACAAACAACGCCCTGTGCTCGGATTCCCAAACGCCCACGCGATCTTCACGATGGTCCTGACCGTTTTCGCGCTGTATTTGTTTACGCGCGATCGGCTGCCGCTCGAGGCGTCCGCGCTCGCGATCCTCGTGATCCTCATCGTCGTGTTTCAGCTGTTCCCGTTCGAGCAGGCGGGGGTCAGGCTGCGGCCCGCGGAATTCCTGGCCGGCTTCGGCAACGAAGCGCTCGTGACCATCTCGGCGCTGCTCATCATGGGCAAGGGACTCGAGACGACGGGAGCGCTGCAGCCGCTCGCCGCCTCGCTCGCGCGCGCCTGGACCGCCCGGCCGCGTCTTGCGAGTCTGCTGACGCTGCTCATCAGCGCGCTGATCAGCGCGTTCGTGAATAATACTCCCGTCGTCGTCATGTTGCTCCCGATGCTCGTCGGCGTGGCGGTCCGCAACAAGTTCGCACCGTCCGAGATCCTCATGCCCGTCGGCTTCGCGACGCTGGTGGGCGGCATGGCCACGACCATCGGGACCTCGACGAACCTGCTCGTCGTCTCGATCGCGCGGACGCTCGGTCTCAACGAGATCCGCATGTTCGACTTCACGCTGCCGGTCCTGATCGTCGGCGGCATCGGCATGCTGTATCTGTGGCTCGTCGCACCGCGCCTGCTGCCCGCGCGCAAGCCACCGCTGTCCGATACGTCGCCGCGCGTGTTCAACGCCGTGTTCCACATCAACGAGGACAGCCTGTGCTGCGAGCGCACGTTCGCCGAATGCCTGGCGCTGACCGACAACGACATGCGCGTCGACCGCATCGAGCGAGGTGAGGGCCTCGTCGTCACGAAGCTGCCTTCCGTGCGCATCCTGCCGGGCGACCGGCTCCTCGTCCGCGATACGCCCGAGCGGCTCAAGGACTTCGAGAAGCGGCTCGGCGCGACGCTGCACGACGCGGGCACGGGACCCGGCGCGCTGCCCGGCGCCGACCTGCAGGAGCACATGGCCGAGATCGTCGTCACGCGCGGCTCCATGCTGCACAAGGCGAGCCTCGCCGGAACGCGGTTCGCGCAGCGCACGGGGCTGCTGCCCCTCGCCCTGCACCGCGCGCGCTCGCCGGACGGCGAGGAGGTCGCGAGCCATATCGGTCTCGTGCCGCTGCGAGCCGGCGACGTCGTGCTCGTGCAAGGCACCCAGCGCGATCTCGAGCAGCTCAAGCGCTCGGGCACCGCGCTCGTGCTCGACGGCACGACGAACCTGCCGCGCACGCATCGCGCGGACACGGCGCTCACGATCATGGTGTTCGTCGTCGTGACGGCGGCCTTCGGCGTGCTGCCCATCTCGATCAGCGCCGTGGTCGGCATGGGCCTCATGCTCGCGACGCGCTGCCTGAGCTGGCGCGACGTGGGCAGCGCCCTCTCGGCCCCCATGGTCATGATCATCGTGACGAGCCTCGCGCTCGGGCAGGCCCTGACGGCCACGGGCGCCGCCGTCTACCTCGCGCAGCACTTCGTGGCGGCCGTGCACGTGTTGCCGACCCCGCTGATCCTGAGCGGGCTCATGCTCATCCTCGCGGTGCTGACCAACGTCGTCTCGAACAACGCGGCCGGTGTCATCGGCACCCCGATCGCCGTTCAGGTCGCGCGTCAGCTCGGCGTGCCCCCCGAACCGTTCGTGCTGGCGGTGATCTTCGGTGCGAACATGAGCTACGCGACGCCTTTCGGCTACCAGACCAACCTCCTGCTGCTCACGGCCGGCGGCTACAAATTCAGCGACTTCATGCGCGCCGGGATACCCTTGACGCTCATCATGTGGCTCGGCTTCTCGATCCTCCTGCCCATCCTCTACCACCTCTGATAAAAAAGGGGTCAGAGCCCTTTTTCGGCTGCGGGGCTGTCGCGGGGGTTTGTGGATCGATACAGCCGAATGCGGGACCGTCGCGCGCAGGGATGCGCGCGATTCGAGCCCCAGGGACGGTCTTCCGGCGTGTCCCGCATTCGGCTGTATCGAGCCGCAAACCCTTTCGGGCGCAGTGGGCGGCCGAAAAAGGGCTCTGACCCCTTTTTCTTGACCCCCGGTTGGTCCGCCGACATACTTTGCGCCATGAGTGGACTCGGACATCGTCTTTCGTGGCGCTGGTGGCGAAGCCCCCCAGCGGAGAGAGGGTAGTGCGCCCGAAGGTCTGATTCACGGCACCCCGGGCAGCCGAGTCGACGAGCAAATCGTTTTTTCGACCCACTGAAACCCATCTCCGTTCATCCGGCGATGGGTTTTTTCGTTTTTGAGCGCGCGAATCGGGGCGAGCGAGCCCGAGGCGGCGCAGGGCCAGGCATACGAGAGAGTAGAGACCCATGGAGTCACCGTTCGACATTGCGGCGGACCTCGATACGCCGGTCTCGGCGTACATCAAGCTCAGGCCGTTCAAGCCGCGTTTTCTGCTCGAGAGCGTCGAGAACGGCGAGCGCCTGGCGCGCTACTCGTTCATCGGCTTCGGGGAAGGGCAGACGCTCGAGCTCACGTCCGACGCGTTGTTTCTGAACGGCACGGCCCAAGCGAAGCCTGCGGACCGCGGCGAATGGCTCGCCCTCATGCGGTCCGCGCTCGCGGCGAGCCCCGCGCTCGCGCCGGAGATTCCGGCGCTGCCCTATGCCGGCGGGCTCGTGGGCGCCGCCGGCTACGATGTCGTCCGCTATTTCGAACGCCTGCCGCCGAACCGTGCCACGCTGGCCGACCTGCCGACGGCCGCGTTCGTCGCCCCCGAGTCGCTGCTCGTGTTCGACCACCTGACGCGCCGCGTCGCGCTGCTGCACTCTGGCGACGAGGCCGAACGGCGCTCGCTGCGCGCGGAAGTCGTCGCGGCCCTGCGCGGCGGCATCGAAACGGCCGGCTCGACGGGTCGCTTCTCGCCGGCCCGGCCGAGCTTCTCGCGCGGCAGCTTCCTCGACGGCGTGACGCGGGCCAAGGGCTACATCCGCTCCGGCGATATCTACCAGATCGTTCTCTCGGAGCGCTTCAGCGGCCGCAGCGACCTCGATCCGTTCCAGACCTACCGGGGCCTGCGGCTGCTCAACCCGTCCCCGTACATGTACTTCTTCGAGCTCGGCGATCTCAAGATCGCGGGCTCCTCTCCCGAGGCCCTCGTGCGGCTCGAGGGCCGTGAGGCCGCGCTTCGGCCCATCGCGGGCACGCGGCCGCGCGGCGCCACGGAGGCCGCCGATCGCGGGCTCGAGCGCGAGCTGCTCGCGGATCCGAAGGAAAACGCCGAGCACGTCATGCTCGTCGACCTCGCGCGCAACGACCTGGGGCGCGTGGCCCGTGCGGGCTCGGTCCTCGTCGACCCTTACCGCAGCATCGAGCGCTACAGCCACGTCATGCACATCGTCAGCGGCGTGCGCGGACAGCTCGCCGAAGGGCGCGACGCCTTCGACCTGTTCGCGGCGGCCTTCCCCGCGGGCACGCTCGTCGGGGCGCCCAAGGTCCGGGCCATGGAGCTCATCGCCGAGCTCGAGCCCGTCGCGCGCGGGCTCTACGGCGGCACCGTGGGCTACTTCGGCAACAACGGCAACATGGACCAGGCCATCACGATCAGAACCATGGTCTTCAACGGCGACGAATACAGTTTTCAGGCCGGCGCGGGGATCGTGGCGGACAGCGTGCCCGAGAACGAATACGAGGAAGTGCTGGCCAAGAGCGCCATCCTACGGCGTGCGCTCGAGCTGGCGGAGGAAGGACTGTGAGCGTCAAGCTGCTGCTCGTCGACAACTACGACTCGTTCACCTACAACCTGGTGCAGGCCTTCCTCGTGCTCGAGGCCGAGGTGGCCGTGTACCGCAACGATGCGATTACGACGGCCGAGGCCCGCGCGCTTGCGCCGACGCACCTCGTGATTTCGCCCGGCCCGGGCCGCCCCGACGACGCCGGCGTCTCGCTCGCGCTCATCGACGCGTTCGCGGGCCGCGTGCCGATCCTCGGCGTCTGCCTCGGCCACCAGTGCATCGTGCAGCATTTCGGCGGCCGCATCGTCTCGGCCGCCCAGCTCATGCACGGCAAGACCTCGCTCGTGAGCCACGACGCGGAGACGATCTACCGGGGCCTGCCGAATCCCTTCGAGGCGGGCCGCTATCACTCCCTGGCTGCCGAGCGCACCGAGCTGCCGCCGGAGCTGCTCGTCACCGCGCGGACCGAGGACGGAGAGATCATGGGCGTGCGCCACCCCTCCCTGAACGTCGAGGGCGTCCAGTTCCATCCGGAGAGCGTGCTGACGCCCGACGGACCCCGGCTGCTCGCGAATTTCCTCTATCCCGAGCGCGCGACGCATGGCGGATGAAGCGTTGAGCCTCGCGCCCCCCCGGCTCCTCGAGGCCCTGCTCGCGGGCCGGCACCTGAGCGAAGCGGAAGCCGACGGCCTGCTCGTCGCCATGGCCTCGGGGAAGCTCGACGCCGCGCTCGCAGGCGCGCTGCTCGCGGCGCTGCGCGCCAAAGGCGAGACGGCGCAGGAGATTCGAGGCTTCGCAAACGCGATGCGGCGCCTCGCGCGGCGCCCCGCGCTCGAGCCCGGGCCGCGCTTCGTCGACGTCGTCGGCACGGGCGGCGACGGTTCCGGCAGCCTGAACCTCTCGACCGGCAGCGCGCTGCTCGCCGCCGCGGCCGGCGCAGCCGTGGTCAAGCACGGCAACCGCTCGATCTCGAGCCGCTCGGGCAGCGCCGACGTGCTCGCGGCGCTCGGCATGCCGCTGCCGCTCGACGAGCGCCGCGCCGCCGAGTACCTGGCCGAGATCGGCTTCACGTTTCTGTTCGCGCCGCACTTCCACCCGGCCATGCAGCACATCGCCCCGGTGCGCGCGGCGCTCGGCGTGCGCACGGTGTTCAACATCCTGGGGCCGCTCGCGAATCCGGCCGCGCCGCCGTATCACGTGATCGGCGCCTACAGCGAGGCCATGGCGGCGCTCATGGCCGAGACGCTGGCCGGCATGCCGATCGAACGCGCTTTCGTCGTCCACGGCGCCGAGGGCTGGGACGAGGCGACGCCGGTCGGCCCCTTCGTCTGCTTTGAAGCCGTGCCCGGCCGCGTCACCCGCACGGTCCGCGACCCGGCCGACTACGGGCTTGCACGCTGCGGCGTCGAGGCGCTCAAGGGCGGCGACGCTGTCGACAATGCGCGCCGGCTCGAGGCGGCCCTGCGCGGCGAGGACGCCCCGGCCCACCGCGACGCGCTCGTGCTCGGTGCGGCGCTCGCGCTCGAGGTTACGGGCGAGGCGACCGATGCGCCCGCCGCCATCGAGCGCGCCCAGGCGGCCATCGAGGATGGCGCGGCGGCGCGCCTGCTCGCCCGGCTCGCCGAGCTCGGCCGCGAGGCCGCGTCTTGAGCGCCGCGGCCGCGGGCGGCTTCCTGGCCCGCATGGCCGCGGCCAGCCGGGCGCGCGTCCGCGCTGCCCGGGCCGCGCTGCCGGAAGCCGAGCTGCGCGCCCGGGCCCTCGCGGCCGCGCCGCCGCCGCCGCTCGCGCTCGAGGGCTTCGACCTCATCGCCGAACTCAAGCTCAGGTCGCCGGCCGCCGGCGCCCTAGGCGGCGCACACTTCGACCGCGGCCGCCAGCTCGAGGCCTATGCGGCCGCCGGCGTCGCCAGCGTCTCCGTGCTCACCGAGCCCGACGAATTCCTGGGGTCCCTCGAGCACCTGCGCGAAGCCGCCGCGGCGCTCGCGCCGCACGGCGTCCCGGTCATGCGCAAGGACTTCCTGACGGATCCCTACCAAGTGCTCGAGGCCCGCGCCGCGGGCGCGGGCGGCGTGCTCGTCATAGCGACGATGCTCGCGGACGCCGAGGTGCTCGCGCTGCTCGACTGCGCGCGCGACTGCGGGCTGTTCGTGCTGCTCGAGGCCTTCGGCGCTGACGACCTCGAGCGCATCGCGGCCCTCGGCCTCGCGGGACGCCGCCCGCCCGTCCTGGCCGGCGTGAACTGCCGCGACCTCACGACGCTGCAGATCGACTTCGCGCGCTTCGCCGCGCTCGCGCCGGCGCTGCCCGCCGGCGTGCCGACCGTCGCCGAGAGCGGCATCGGCGGGCCCGACGACGTTCGCAGCGTCGCGGCGCAGGGCTACCGGCTCGCGCTCGTCGGCTCGTCGCTCATGCAGGCCGCGGACCCGGGCGCGGCGGCGGCGGGGCTCATCGCGGCGGGACGCAAAGCGGTGCGGCGCGCATGTTCGTGAAAATCTGCGGACTCACGCGCCCAGAAGCCGTCGAGGCGGCCGTCGAGGCCGGCGCCGACGCGGTCGGCTTCGTGTTCGCGCCCTCGCCGCGGCGCGTGGCGCCGGCCGCGGCCAAGGCGCTCTGCGCCGGCTTGCCCGACGGCGTGCTGCGCGTGGCCGTCATGCGCCACCCCGCGGCCGAGCTCGTCGAGGCCGTTTTCGAGACCTTCGCCCCGGACTGGCTGCAGACCGACGCCGAGGATCTCGAGGGCCTCGAGCTGCCGCCGGGTTGCGCGGCACTGCCCGTCTACCGCAGCGGCCGCGTACCGCCGGCCGCCGATCGCGTGCCACGGCTGCTCTACGAAGGCGCGCAGAGCGGCCGCGGCGAGACGGCGGACTGGGACGAGGCCGCGCGGCTCGCCGCGGCCACGAGCGCGATTCTCGCGGGCGGCCTCGACGCGGACAACGTCGCCGAGGCGATTCGCCGTGTCCGGCCCTGGGGCGTCAACGTCTCCTCTGGCGTCGAACGCGCGCCCGGCGACAAGGACCCGGACAAGATCAAACGATTCGTGCTGCGGGCCAAGGCCGCGGCCAAGGAGGCTTGAGATGCAAATCGACGCCGAGGAGCGCAGAGCGCTGCTCGAGGAGTTACTCGCCGGCCGGTTTCCGGACCGCGCGGGCCGCTACGGACCTTTCGGTGGGCGCTACGTGCCCGAGACGCTCATGCCCGCCGTCTCCCGGCTCGAGGAAGGCGTGCGCACGCTGCTGCACGACCGCGACTTCGAGCGGCGCCTCGGCGCGGAGCTCAAGGACTGGGTGGGGCGGCCCACGGCGCTGACGCCCGTGCCGCGGCTCAGCGAGCGCTGGGGCGCCGAGGTCTGGCTCAAGCGCGAAGATCTCGCGCACACGGGCGCGCACAAGATCAACAACGCCATCGGGCAGGCCCTGCTGGCCCAGGCGCTCGGCGCCCAACGCATCGTCGCGGAGACCGGGGCCGGCCAGCACGGCGTCGCCTCGGCCGCCGCCTGCGCGCGGGTCGGCCTGCCCTGCACGGTCTATATGGGCGAAGTCGACGTCGCGCGCCAGGCGCCGAACGTCGATCGCATGCGGCGCCTCGGCGCCGAGGTCGTCGCCGTGAAATCGGGCGACCGCACGCTGCGCGCGGCCATCGACGAGGCCATCCGCGACTGGGTCTCCGACCCCGAGGGGACCTACTACCTGATCGGCTCCGCCATCGGCCCGCATCCGTACCCCTACCTCGTGCGCGAGCTGCAGGCCGTCATCGGCCGCGAGGCCCGCGCGCAGATGCTCGAGCACGCGGGCCCGCCCGACGCCGTTTTCGCGTGCGTCGGGGGCGGCTCGAACGCCATCGGCCTTTTTCATGCGTTCCTCGGCGACGCCGACGTCGCCCTGTTCGGCGTCGAGGCCGGCGGCTCGGGACCGGCGCTCGGCCGCCACTCGGCAACGCTCTCGGCCGGCCGCCCCGGCGTGCTGCACGGCAACTACTCGATCCTGCTCTACGACGCCGACGGTCAGATCCAGGAGACACACTCGGTCTCGGCCGGGCTCGACTATCCCGGCGTCGGTCCGGAGCACGCGCTGCTCAAGCTCATCGGACGCGTCGACTACGTCACGGCCTCCGACGACGAGGCCGTCGCCGCGCTCGACGAGCTCTGCGCCGCCGAGGGCATTCTGCCCGCGCTCGAGAGCTCGCACGCGCTCGCGGGCGCGAAGCGCTGGGCCGAGCGCCACGCAGGGCGCAGAATACTCATTGGACTTTCCGGCCGAGGCGACAAGGACATGCCGATCCTCGCGAGCTTAGCCAAGGACTCAGGAGCCCAGCATGCAGCCGCATGAGGCCGTCAGCGCGGCGCTGAAGCGCCGCAGCGGGCCCGCGATCGTCGCGTTCCTGACGGCCGGTTACCCGGACCCGGAGCGCTTTCTCGAGGACCTCGAGACCATCGCCGGGGCCGCGGACGCCGTCGAGATCGGCGTGCCGTTCTCCGATCCCATGGCCGACGGCGTCACGATCCAGCGCTCGAGCCGCGCGGCCATCGAGCACGGCGTCTCGCTCAAGTGGATCTTCGATCGGCTCGCGCGCCGCCCGCGACCCGCCGGTGCCCCCGTGCTGCTCATGAGCTACCTGAACCCACTGCTCGCCTTCGGCTACGAGGCACTCGCGGCCCGGGCGGCCGAGGTCGGCGTCGGCGGCTTCATCGTGCCGGACCTGCCGTTCGAGGAGTGCGAGCCGCTGGCCGCACCGCTCAGAGCCGCCGGGCTTGCGCTCGTCCAGCTCGTGACGCCCGCGACACCGGCGAAGCGCCTCGCGGCGCTTTGCGCCGCCAGCACGGGGTTCGTCTACGCCGTGACGCGCACGGGGATCACGGGCGCCGGCTCGCTGCCGACCGAGATCGGCGCCTACCTCGATGCGGTCAAGGCCGCCGCGCGCGTGCCGGTCTGCGCGGGGTTCGGCGTGCGCACGCCGGAGCAGGTGGCGACGCTCGGCCGTCACGCCGACGGTGTCATCGTCGGCTCCGCGCTCGTCGAGCTGCTCGAGCGCGGCGGCGATCCGGCCGCATTCATCCGCGGTCTGCGCGGCGAAGCCACCGAAACCGAGGCCGCCGAGGGCTAGATCGTGAAACGGGTGTTCCAGAGCGAGTCCCTGGCCGAAGTCGGCCATCTGCGCAACCTGCTCGAGCACGCGGGCATCGCCTGCGTGATCAGGAACGAGCAGCTTTCGGGAGCGCTCGGCGAGATCCCGTTCCTCGAGTGTCTGCCCGAGCTCTGGGTCCTGCACGACGACGAGCTGCCGCGGGCGCGCCGGCTCATCGAGCAGCAGCGCGAACCCGTCGCGGCTCCGGATTGGCGCTGCGCAGAATGTGCCGAGCTCAACGAAGGGCAGTTCGCCGCCTGCTGGTGCTGCGGCTCGCCGGACCCTCAGCGCTGAAGTGCGCGGCGTCGACAAAGCCCTGACGGTCGGCGCCGCCGGCCTGCTCGCGGCGACCCTGCTCTCGTTCGCGGCGAAGGCCTGGTGGGTCTTCGAGCTCCTGACCCATTTTCGGCTGCAGCTGTTCGTCGCCGCCGCCGCGCTGGCCATGGGGCTCATCCTGCGGAAGCGCAGCCTCGCCGCGCTCGCGGTCGGTGCGGCTGCGCTCGTCAACGGGGCGCCCGTCGCGCCCTACTTCGGAGGGATTGCGACGACTCAGGCCGCGCCGGCCCGCGGCGCGCTCGACGTCCTTTCCGCGAACGTGCTCTGGCACAACCGGGCATACGGCAGGCTGCTCTCGATCATCGCGGCGCAGAAGCCCGACATCGTCGTGACCCTCGAATTCACGCCGGCCTGGCGCAAGGGGCTCGCATCCCTCGACGCTCGGTATCCCTACCGCCTGCTCGCGCCGCGCCCGGACCCTTACGGCATCGGTGTCTGGTCGCGCTATCCGCTGCACGGCTCGGCCATCGCACTCGAGAGCGCAACCGCCGTCGACGCGCTCGTCTCGACGCCGCAGGGCACGCTGCGGCTCCTGGCCCTGCACCTGCGCTCCCCGACGAATCCGCGCAAGGCGGCCGAGCGAGACCGGCAGTACCAGGACCTGCAGCTCATGACGCGGCGCGAGAAACTGCCGCTCGTTGCGATCGGCGACTTCAACACCACGCCCTATTCGCCGTATTTCGAGGACTGGCTCGCGGGCTCGGGGCTCGACGACGTGCGGGCCGGGCTCGACATTACTTGGCCGACGTTCTTGCCAATTCTCGGGATACCCATCGATCATTGCGTAGTGAACTCGAAGGTCGCGGGCGCCTCGTTCGAGCGGCTTGCGGCCTTCGGGTCCGACCACTATCCGATCCTCTGTCGAGTGAGCCTGGAAGGTCATCGATGAGCGCGACTTCAGAAGAACCCACGGCCTGCGTGCTGATCATCGGCAACGAGATCCTGTCCGGAAAGACGCAGGACCTGAACCTTCAATATTTGGGCGAAGAGCTGGCCAAGCGCGGGATCAAGCTCGTCGAGGCACGCGTCGTGCGCGACGAGACGGACGCGATCGTCGCACACGTCAACGATTGCCGGGCGCGTTTCACCTATGTCTTCACGACGGGCGGCATCGGGCCCACCCACGACGACATCACGGCCGCGTCGATCGCCGAGGCTTTCGGCGTCGAGCTCGTCGTCGACGAGGAAGCCGTGCGGCGTATGCAGCGGCCGGGCCGCGAGCTCAACGAGGCCCGGCTCAAGATGGCGCGCATTCCGGCCGGCGCCGCGCTCATCGATAACCCCATAAGTCAGGCCCCGGGCTTTCGCATGGCGAATGTCTATGTGCTGGCCGGCATACCCGCCATCGCCCGGGCCATGTTCGAATCTGCCGCCGCCGAGCTCGCCCGCGGGGCGCCCATCCACTCGCGCAGCGTGGACGTACTGCTCCGCGAGGGCGACATCGCGGACCCACTCGAGCGCATCGCGCGGGCGCATCCGGAGGTCGAGATCGGGAGCTATCCGTTCACGCGCGACGGCCGTTTCGGTGCGAACCTCGTCGTGCGCGGCACGGACGCGGCCGCCGTAGAGGCCGTTCTGGCCGAGATCGAAGCGACCATGGCGCGGCTCGCGGAGGCGGCGGGCTGAGGCCCTCTTTGCGATCCCCAACGTCGTCAGCAAGCGCCTCTCCGCGCGCTCTTCGGCTGCGGCTGAGTCGGTTTCCGGCTTAAGGCTCGGTGTAAGGGCGGTGACGGGAGCGTGCCGCCGGGAGGGCGCGCAACGCAGCCCCCAGGGATCGCCGGGATCGGTATCTTGGCGGTCCCGACACCGCCGTTACACCGAGCCTTAAGCCCCGCGGCCAACGTCCCCCGGCGCGAGCCGTTAGACTGGCAGGATGCGCTTGAATTCGCAGGTATCGCTATGTTTGACAAAATCCTGGTTCCGATCGACGGCTCGGAACATTCCCGCAGGGCGCTGCACGTCGCCCATCGGCTGGCCTCGTCGGACGCGGCCACGCTCTACCTGCTCAACGTCCCCGAATGGCCGGCCGCGCAGGATCCGCTCGGCAAGGCCGTCGGAGCGCGGGCCAGAGACATCTCGCGCGAGACCGTCGAGGAGCGCGCGCGCCAGTTCCTCGCGAGGGCCGAACAGGCCGAGGAAAGCGGCCGCGGCGTCATCGAGCAATCGCAGGCGGCGCTCGGTCCGACCCGCGTGCACGTCGATACGATTGTGCGCCAGGGCTCGCCGGCGGACGTCATCCTCGAGGAAGCCGGCCGATTGGGCGTCGACGCGATCGTCATGGGCAGCCGCGGAGTCAGCGACCTCGAGGGATTACTCGTCGGCAGCGTCTCCCACAAAGTGCTGCACGCCGCGCCCTGCACGGTGATCCTGGTGCGGTGAGCGGCCGTCACGGCCGCCGGCGCGCCCACGCCATTCCCGTAACGACGAACGAGTAACGACTACATGCAACGAATCAAGGCTTATTTGCACAAGCACACCAACCCGCCCGTGTTTCTCGTCTCCGCGACCGTCGTGCTCATCGTCGTCGCTCTCGCATCCGTGTATCCCGTGCGCTTCGGCGGTGCCGCCACCGCAGTGCAGAACTTCATCACGACGAATTTCGGCTGGTTCTACGTCTTGAGCACGGCCCTGTTCCTGCTGTTCACCGTGATCATCGCGCTGAGCCGCTGGGGGCGGCTGCGCCTCGGTCCCGACGACTCGACGCCCGAGTACGACACTTGGTCTTGGGTCTCCATGATGTTCACGGCCGGCATGGGCATCGGCCTCGTCTACTACGGGGTCTCCGAGCCCCTCACGCACTTCAAGAACCCGCCGCTCGCGCCCGAGGGCAGCGCCGACGCTGCCGTGCAGGCCATGAACTTCACTTTCTTCCACTGGGGCCTGCAGCCGTGGGCGATCTACATTGTGCTCGGCCTGTCCATGGGCTTTTTCTCGTACCGCCGCGGCCTGCCGTTGAAGCCCGCGGCCGCGTTC
This sequence comes from uncultured Gammaproteobacteria bacterium, assembly GCA_963782445.1. Lineage (GTDB taxonomy): Bacteria > Pseudomonadota > Gammaproteobacteria > Steroidobacterales > Rariloculaceae > ZC4RG20. The sequence continues at coordinate 184,423 of CAWAJM010000002.1, read as the reverse complement.
TATCCGCTCATCGGCGAGGGGATCAACGGCCCGATCGGCCACCTCATCGACATCCTGGCCGTGTTCGGCACGCTGTTCGGCCTCGCCACGTCGATCGGCCTCGGAGCCAATCAGATCGCCGCGGGCCTCGGCGACTTGTTCCACATCTCGGACGACCTGACGACCCAGCTCATCGTGATCGGCGCGGTCGAGGCCGTCGCGATCACGAGCGTCATGCTCGGGGTCGACGCCGGCATCCGCAGACTCTCCGTCATCAACATGTGGCTCGCGATCGCGCTGGCCGCCTTCGTGTTCGTCGTCGGCCCGACAGGCTACCTCGTCGGCTCCATGGTGACGGACACGGGCTACTACCTGCAGCATCTCGTGCAGAACAGCCTGAGCCTCTTCACGAACCCGAAGGGCGTCGCGTTCCAGAAGGCGTGGACGCTGTTTTACTGGGGCTGGTGGATCTCGTGGTCGCCGTTCGTCGGCATGTTCATCGCCCGCATCTCGTACGGCTATACGATTCGCAAATTCATCTTGGGCACGCTGCTGATTCCGACGGGCGCTTCCATCGTCTGGTTCGTAATCTTCGGCCAGACCGCGCTGTTCAAGGTCATGGGCGGCGCGGATCCGGCGCTCATGCAGGCGACGGCCCCACACGCGATCTTCGTGCTGTTGGGACAGCTGCCGATCGGCGCCATCGCGTCGATGGCGATGTCGGTGCTCGCGATCGTCGTCGTCACGCTGTTCTTCGCGACCTCGTCGGATTCGGGCTCGCTCGTCGTCGACATTCTTACTAACGGCGGCGACCCCGATCCGATCTGGCAGCAACGGCTGTTCTGGGCCGTCATGGAGGGCGTCGTGGCCGCGGTCCTGCTCATCGCGGGCACGCTGAGCGGCGGCAACGCACTGAGCGCGCTGCAGACGGCCGCGATCGCGACCGGGCTGCCCTTCTGCGCGGTCTTGCTCGTCATGTGCTACACGCTGTTGCGGTCCCTCGGCGAAGAACGTCAGAGCAACGTGATGGAGCGGCTCGAAACCCTGGAGCGCCGCGAGGGATGAGCGGGCGGCGGGCCGGCCCGCCGCCCGGATGCCTCGCGGCCCGAATCAGGTCCACGTACGGGAACACGGGACCGATGCCGAGCGCGCAGCCCGTCGAGTCGCTCTGCCCATGCTTGGTCCGGCTGCTCGCGCTGAAGCGCTGATAGAAGTAGTTGAAGCGGATGGCGCCGCCGAGCTTGAGCTCGCGTTTCGGCGCCGTGCCGTCCGTGCCGCTCGAGCGAGCGGTGCTCGCCGCCTTTTCGGCTTGCGCCTGCGGCGCGCGCAACTGCGCGATCTGCGCTGCCAGGCTCCGGACGCGCTGCTGGAGCGGCTGCATATGAGCGAGCTCGGCCTTCACGGTCTCGAGCTCTTACTAACCGAGCCCGAACGGGCGTCCCGGAAGTGACCCGGGCGGCGGCGTTGGGGACGCTGCCGGCGCGCGGGCGGCCTATCGCGGCCTGCGCAGCGAGTTCACGAGCAGCAATGCGCCGCCGAGCGCGACCCCGAGCCAGCCGACCCAAAGCGGCTGCGCCGCGAGCCCCGTCCAGAGCACGCCCGCGATGAGCACCGCAGCCCCGACGAAATGCCGCTCCCAGGCGAACGGCACGGGGTAATCCGTGTCGCGCGGCAGCTCGCGGCGGCCGCCGCGGGGCATGCGCCGCGACGGCGGACGGGCGGCGGCCGCGTGCTCGTAGCCGCCCGCGGCCGCACGGCGCACGGCACGATGCAGCAGCTCGGGCAGCAGCTGCAGGTCTTCGGCGACCTCGGGCCAGGCCTCGGCGAGCCGCCGGAGCTGGCGCCGCGGGTCCTTGCGCTCGCGCATCCACTGCTCGAGCACGGGCTTGGCCGTCGTCCACAGATCGAGCTCGGGATAGAGCTCGCGGCCGAGGCCCTCGATCGCGAGGAGCGTCTTTTGGAGCAGCACGAGCTGAGGCTGCACCTCCATGTCGAATTCGCGCGCGGTCTCGAACAGCCGCAGCAGCAGCAGGCCGAAGGAGATGTCCTTGAGCGGCCGATCGAAAATGGGCTCGCAGACGGCGCGGATGGCGGACTCAAGCTCGTCGACCCGGGTGTCGGGCGGCACCCAGCCCGAGTCGACGTGCAGCGTCGCCACGCGCCGGTAGTCGCGCTTGAAGAACGCGATGAAGTTCTCGGCCAGATAGTGCTGGTCGCGCTCGCTCAAGGTGCCCACGATGCCGAAGTCGACGGCGAGGTAACGCGGCCGCGACGGATCGCTGACATCGACGAAGATGTTCCCCGGGTGCATGTCCGCATGAAAAAAATTGTGGCGGAACACCTGGGTGAAGAAGATCTCGACGCCGTTCTCGGCAAGCCGCTTGATGTCCGTGCCGGCGGCCTTGAGCGCCGCGATGTGACCGATCGGGATGCCGTAGATGCGCTCCATCGTGAGCACGTTGGCGCGGCAATAATCCCAGAACACCTGCGGCACGTAGAGCATCTCGGAGCCTGCGAAATTGCGCTTGAGCTGGGCCGCGTTCGCGGCCTCGCGCATGAGGTCGAGCTCGTGCAGCAGTGTCTTCTGAAATTCTTCGACGACCTCGACGGCGCGCAGGCGCCGCGCATCGGGCCAGTAGCGCTCCGCGAGCCGCGCGATCGCAAACAGCACCTCGAGGTCGCGGCGGATCTGCGCGCGCACGTTCGGCCGCAGGATCTTGACGACGACGGCGCTGCCGTCGAGCAGCCGCGCGGCATGGACCTGGGCGATGGAGGCGGCCGCGAGCGGCGTGCGGTCGAACTCGGCGTAAAGGCTCGCGAGCGAGCGGCCGAAGGCGCGCTCGATCTGCTCGACCGCGAGCTCCGAAGGGTAAGGCGGCACCTGATCCTGCAGCTTCGCGAGCTCGTCCGCCAGGGCCGGCGAGAGCAGGTCCCGTCGCACCGACAAGGCCTGGCCGAACTTCACGAAGATGGGCCCGAGCTCCTCGAGGGCCATGCGCAGCCGATCGCCGAACGGACGCTTGCGCATGCCGGAGGGCCGCGGCACGAGCCGCTGCAGCCACGCCACGGGCCGAAACAGGTGCGTCTCCCAGACGATCTCGTCGAGCCCGTGACGGACGAGCGTGTTCTGGATGCTGAGCAGCCGCAGCAGGAGTCGAATTCTCCGCATCGCCGTCAGCCCGCACCGAGGCCGCGCGCGAGCCGGTCGATGCGGGCGGCCGCGCGCTCGACGTCGTCGCGCAGTCGATCGACGTCCGCGTAGAACGCTTCGGCCTCGTGCGGCGTCGGCAGCACGCGGCTCTCCTCCTTGAGGTACTCGGCCGCATCGTCACGCAGCGCATCGCCAGCCCGGCGCATCCACGCGGCCGCGCCGCGCGCCGCTTCCCCGAGCGCATGCGCCGCGACGTTGCCGACCCAGTCCGCGAGCTCTTCCTCCGGGTCCGGCGCCGCAAGCCGCAGCAGGTCGGCGAAGCGCTGCGCGATGCGGATCTCGCCCGTCAGCCGCGCGCCCGATTCCTGGATACGACGCGGCGCGTCCGACCCGGTCAGGCGCAGCAGCTCGAGCGGCGGGCCTTCGATCGCGACATCGGCCGCCGCGTTCGGGTCCGAGACGACCGTCAGGCGGCGGCCTTCGACGCGCAGGACGGCGCCGAGATCGAGCCCCTCGACGTGCAGGCGGCAGCTGCGGCCGTCGAGTTCCTCGGCGAGGCGCGCGGCCGAGACGGACTCGGCGATGCGCCGATTCAGCACACGGGCGGCGCGCTCGAGGAACCAGTCGAGCTTCATGCCGGCCTCAAAGCGGGTCAGAGCCGAAACCCGACATGCAGCGCGACGATGCCGGCCGAGAGATTGAAGTAGCGGCAACGCTCGAAGCCGCTGTCCTGCATGAGGCCGAGCAGCGTCTCCTGGTCCGGATGGCGGCGGATCGACTCGGCGAGGTAGCGATAGCTCTCGGAGTCGCCGGCGAGCCATCGGCCGAGCCGTGGCAGGACCTCGAAGGAATAGGTGTCGTAGAGCGGGCCGAGCGGACCCAATAGCGGCTTCGAGAACTCGAGCACGAGCAGCCGCCCGCCGGGCTTGAGCACGCGAAACATCTCGGCCAGGGCACGAGACTTGTCCGTCACGTTGCGCAGGCCGAAGCCGATCGTCACGCAATGGAAGCGGCGCGCCAAAAACGGCAGCGCCTCGGCGTCGGCCTGCACGAAGTCGACGTTGCCCGCGATGCCGCGGTCGAGCAGCCGGTCGCGGCCGACGGCCAGCATGCTCGCGTTGACGTTGGTCGCGAGCACGCGGCCCGCGGCGCCCACGCGGCGTGCGAGGCCGACGGCGAGATCGCCGCTGCCAGCGGCCACGTCGAGCGCGGACTGGCCGGGCCGCAGGCCCGTCTGGGAAATCGTGAAACGCTTCCAGAGCCGGTGCAGGCCGGCCGACATCACGTCATTCATGAGGTCGTAGCGCGGCGCGACGGAATCGAACACGGCGCCGACTCGAGCCTTCTTTGCGTGCCACGGGACGCGCTCGTAGCCGAAGTCTGCCATGGGGGCCACCGGTGCCGGCACTCCGCCGCCCGCAGGCGCCGTCTCGGGCGCCCGGCCCGGCGCGCCGGCCGAATCGCCGCCGGCTTCAGTGCTCACCCTCGCCCCCCGGCTCCCGGCTCCGGCCTGCGTCGGCCAGCCGGTCTAAGTAGCGTTGCCAATTGCGCTCCTGGTCCCGCGTCAGGGCGTAGAGTATAGGCCAGGTGTACAGCCCCGTAGCGTGTCCGTCGTCGAAGACGATGCGCACCGCATAACGGCCCACCGGCTCGACGCGCTCGATGCCGACCTCGAGCTTGCCCGCCACGAGCACGCCCTGGCCCGGCCCGTGGCCCTTGACCTCGGCCGAAGGGGATTCGACGCGCAGATACTCCGCAGGCAGCTCGCCCTCGAGCCCGTCCGAGAAGCGGATTTGCAGCTTCCGTGAGCGCTTTTGGAGCTTGATTTCGATCGGGACGGGTCGTTGCGCGTCGTTCATCTCGTGCCTCGGGAGAAAAAGGGGTCAGAGCCCTTTTTTCGCCACCGTCTCGAAAACTTTCCGCCACCCGCTCGAAAAAAGGGCTCTGACCCCTTTTTCTCCTAAAGGATATACCGGCTCAGATCCTCGTCCTTGACGAGCTCACCGAGGTGCGCATCCACGTAAGCGGCGTCGACGGTGACCGCCTCGCCGCCGCGGTCGGCGGCCTCGAACGAGATCTGCTCGAGCAGGCGCTCGAGCACGGTGTGCAGACGCCGCGCGCCGATGTTCTCGCTGCGCGAGTTGACCTGGAACGCGACCTCCGCGAGCCGGCGGATACCACCGCCCTCGAAGCGCAGCTCGACGCGCTCCGTCTCGAGCAGCGCGCGATACTGCTCCGTCAGCGAGGCCGACGGCTCGGTCAGGATTGCGACGAACTCGTCGATGCCGAGCGCCGAGAGCTCGACGCGGATCGGGAAACGGCCCTGGAGCTCGGGTATCAGATCCGCGGGCTTCGCGACGCTGAACGCGCCCGACGCGATGAACAGGATATGGTCCGTGCGGACCATGCCGTAGCGCGTGCTCACGGTCGAGCCTTCGACGAGCGGCAAAAGATCGCGCTGCACGCCCTCGCGCGAGACGTTGGCCGCGCCGCCGCCGGCCTCCGCTCGCCGCGCGACCTTGTCGATCTCGTCGATGAAGACGATGCCGTCTTCCTCGACGGCGCGCAGCGCCTGGAGCTTGATGTCCTCCTCGTTGATCATGCCCGCGGCCTCCTCGTCCTTGACGAGCTGCATCGCGTCCCTGACCTTGACCTTGCGGTGCCGCCGTTTGCCCGGCGAGAGGTTCTGAAACAGGCTCTGGAGCTGGCTCGTCATCTCCTCCATGCCCGGCGGCGCCATGATCTCGACGCCCGGCGCCTGCGCCTGCACGTCGATTTCGATCTCGCGGTCGTCGAGCTTGCCCTCGCGCAGCATCTTGCGGAAACGCTGCCGCGTCTCGCGGCCGTCGCCGACCGTATCGTCGGGCGAAAGGCTGTCGCGCGAGCCCGGCAGCAGCGCGTCGAGCAGCCGCTCCTCGGCCGCGTCGGCGGCGCGGTCGCCGACCTTGCTCATGGCGTCCTCGCGCGCGAGCTTGACGGCCATATCGGCGAGATCGCGGATGATCGAGTCGACGTCGCGGCCGACGTAGCCGACCTCCGTGAACTTCGTGGCCTCGACTTTGATGAACGGTGCGTGCGCGAGCTTCGCGAGCCGGCGCGCGATCTCGGTCTTGCCGACACCGGTGGGGCCGATCATGAGGATATTCTTGGGCGTAATCTCTCCGCGCAGCGGCTCGTCGACCTGCGCGCGCCGCCAGCGGTTGCGCAGCGCGATGGCGACGGCACGTTTCGCCTCGGCCTGGCCGATGATGTGTTTGTCGAGCTCCTCGACGATTTCCCTGGGCGTCATCGACATCTCAAAGCTCTTCGATCGTGATGTGACGGTTCGTGTAGATGCAGATCTGTCCCGCGATGTGCAGCGCCTTCTCGACGATACTGCGGGCGTCCTGCTCCGTGTTATCGAGCAGCGCGAGCGCGGCGGCCTGGGCGTAGGCGCCTCCCGAGCCGATCGCGATGAGGTCGTGCTCGGGCTCGACGACGTCGCCCGTGCCGGAAATCAGCAGCGACTGTCCCGCGTCCGCGACGCAGAGCAGCGCCTCGAGCCGGCGCAGGGAGCGGTCCGTACGCCAGTCCTTGGCGAGCTCGATCGCGGCGCGCGTCAGATTGCCGTACTGGCCGAGCTTGCTCTCGAAACGCTCGAACAGCGTGAATGCATCGGCCGTGCCACCCGCGAACCCCGCCAGCACGCGGCCGTCGTGCAGCCGCCGCACTTTGCGCGCGTTGCTCTTCATGATTTTGTCGCCGAGCGTGACCTGCCCGTCGCCCCCGAGCGCGACGCGGCCTTCGCGGCGCACGCACAGGATCGTCGTCCCTTCGAAAGTGTTCATCGTCCCTCGCCGCTGCGGGTGAGCCGCCGCCCGCCCGGGCCCTCGGGCCGGGCGACCCGCGTCTCAATCGGATTCCCGGTCCTGGCGGCGCCGCGCGCGCGGATGTGCCTGATCGTAAATATGGGCGAGATGTTGGAAATCAAGGTGCGTGTAGACCTGCGTCGTCGAGATGCTCGAATGACCGAGCAGCTCCTGCACGGCGCGCAGGTCCCCGCTCGACTCGAGCAGGTGTGAGGCGAAGGAGTGCCGCAGCATATGGGGATGCACGCGCACGGGCGCACCCTGGCGCTTGGCCCAATAGGCGAGCCGCGCCTGCACCGAGCGATGGCTCAACCGCTCGCCGCGCCGGCTCACGAACAACGCCCGCTCTCCTGCAGCGGCGCTCTTGGGCCGGACCGCGAGCCACGCCTCCAAGGCGGCCACGGCGTGCCGGCCCACGGGCACGACGCGGCTCTTCGAGCCCTTGCCCGTGACGCGCACCGTGCGGTCGGCGAGATCCACGTCGCCGAGGTTCAGCGACGCGAGCTCGGCCAGGCGCAGACCCGAGGAGTAGAACAGCTCGAGCATGGCGCGGTCTCGCAGCGCGAGATCGTCCTCGCCGCCCAAGGTCAGCAGGCTCGCGACCTGATCCGTATCGAGGGTGTTCGGCAAGCGGCGCGAGGCCTTGGGCGCCTGGACGTGCACAGCCGGATTGGAACCTGCGAGCCCGGCCCGCACGACGAACGCGAAGAAGCTACGCACGGCCGACAGCCGCCGCGCGATGCTGCGGGCCCCCAACCCGCGGCGATGGCTTTCGGCCGCGAAGCGCCGGATGTGATACGAATCCACGTCGGCAAGCGCGGTGACGTTGTGGCGGCGCAGAAAATCTAGCAGCGCGGCGAGGTCGCGGCGATAGGCCGATAGCGTGTGCGGCGAAAGCCGTCGCTCGGTCGCAAGGCTGCGCAGGAAGGCCTCGAGGAGTTCAGGCGGACGCACGGCGGCCCTGCTCTCCGCCGAGCGCAACGGCGACGAGCTCGCCGATGCGCGCGAGAAAGTCCATGCGCTGGCCCGGGTGGAAGTGACCCGGGTCGCCGCTGCCGATGACAAGGAAGCCGAGGCTGGCCTCGGTGCCGAGCGGCAGCATGGCGGCCGAGGCGATCGCGTCCGCATCGCGCTCGAACAGCAGCGCCTTCTGCCGGTCCCGCAGCGGGCCGCAGCGCGGGCGCGAGGCTCGAACGAAGGCCGCGAACGGCTTCAGATCCGGGTCGTCCCGGTCGAGGATCTTGACGAAACCCGAGCGCAGCGGCCCCGTGTAGCCGGCGCTCGCGAACAGCACGAGCGCCGCGCGCTCGGCTCCGAAGTCCTCGCGCAGGCTCGTCTCGAGCTGCTCCAAACGCGCGGGCAGGTCGCCGGCATTCATGAGCTTGACGGAGAGCTGATGGATTTTCTGCACGAGCGAATCGTTGGTCTTCGCGACGGCGATGAGGTCCTTGAGCTGGCGCTCGAGCTGGGCATTGCGCTGGCGCAGCAGCGCGACCTGCCTCTCCACGAGCGAGACCGTGAAGCCGCTCGTCTCGTGCGGCAGCTTGAGCCGCAGCAGCAGCGGAACGTGCCGCTCGAAGAAATCGGGGTGGTCGCGCAGATACTCGGCGATGGTCGTCTCGGAGATGGTGTCGACGACCGCGGCCTCGCTGTTCGCTTGACTCATAGTTCGATGTGCCCCTCGTAGACAGTCGTAGTCGGCCCCGCCTGCCACAGCAGCGCCCCGGCCCCTGCCCAGCGCACCTCCAGCACGCCTCCAGGCAAGGCGACCTCGACACACTCGTCGAGCCGGCCCCAGCGCCTCCCGACGGCGACTGCGGCCGCCGCGCCCGTGCCGCAGGCCAGTGTCTCCCCTGCGCCGCGTTCGTAGACGCGCAGCTTCAGATGCGTGCGGTCCACGAACTCGGCGAATCCCACGTTGACGCCCTGCGGAAAATCCGGGTGCGCGCCGAGCTCGGGGCCCAGTATACCGACCGGCGCCTGTTCCACCGAATCGACGGCGATGACGGCGTGCGGATTGCCCATTGAGACCGCACCGAACTCGACCTCGCCCGACGGCAGCCGGAGCCGGTAGCGCTCGGCTTCGGCAGCGGCCCGGAAAGGCAGCGAGGCCGGCGCGAAGTTAGGTACGCCGAGACTCACCCTGACGCGGCCGCCGCTCTCGACGCGTGCCGGCACGTCGCCGCCCCGGCTGCGGAGCAGCATCGCGGCCTCGCCGGCCGGCGCGAGGAACGCCGCGATGCAGCGTGCCCCGTTGCCGCACTGCTCGACCTCGCCGCCGTCGCGATTGAAGATCCGGTACGGCCTCGCGGACTGCCCGGGCTCGGGCTCCATGACGAGCAGCAGCTGATCGAAGCCGACCCCGAGGCGCCGGTCCGCCCAGCGGCGTACGAGATCGGCCTCCGGCACCGGCACGCCTGCGGGCCAGCGTACAACCATGAAGTCGTTGCCGAGGCCGTGCATCTTGGCGAAGCGGATCTGCATGCGGCTGGTAATCGCTGGCCCGGAAGGTTAACGTCGGCGGCCGGCGATGGGCCGGCCGCTCAAGTCGGTGGAAGTATAGTGGATTCTCCGTGGCGCAGGCCCCACAAGCCGTGCGGGGACCTGCGCGAGTTTCTCACCCAGCTCGCCGCGCGGGGCGACCTCAAGGAAATTGACTTTCCGGTCGATCCCGCGCTCGAGCTGACCGAGATCGCGCGCCGCACCTTGCACCGCGGCGGCCCGGCGCTGCTCTTCAAGCAGGCCGGCAAGACCGGCATGCGCGTGCTCGCTAACCTGTTCGGGACGCAGGCGCGCATCGTGTCCGCGCTCGGCGCCGACGGCCCCGAGGCGCTGGCGGAGCTCGGCCGCCTGCTCGCCGCGCTCAAGGCTCCGGAGCCGCCGCGCAGCGTCGGCGAGGCCTTCCGCAAGCTGCCGCTGTTGCGCGAGATCATGACGATGGCGCCGCGGACGCTGCGCAGTGCCGTGGCCCAGGAGATGCGCGTCGAGGCTGCCGATGTCGACCTCGGCGCGTTGCCGGTTCAGACCTGTTGGCCGGAGGACGCGGGGCCCTTGATCACCTGGGGCCTCACGACCACGCGGAGACCGGACGGCGGGCGGCAGAACCTCGGCGTCTACCGCCAGCAGGTCATCGGCCGCAACAAGCTCATCATGCGCTGGCTGGCCCACCGCGGCGGTGCGACCGACTACCAGGCCTGGTGCCGCGCCAAGCCGGGCGAGCCCGTCCCCGTCGCGGTCAGCATCGGTGCCGATCCGGCCACGATCCTCGCGGCCGTGACCCCGATCCCCGACACGCTGTCCGAGTACGCCTTCGCGGGCCTGCTGCGCGGCGAGCGGACCGAGCTCGTCGAGTGCCTCGGCTCGGATCTCAAGGTGCCGGCCCACGCCGAGATCACGCTCGAAGGGCACATCGTCCAGGGCGAGACGGCGCCCGAAGGGCCGTTCGGCGACCACACGGGCTACTACAACGAGGTCGAGACGTTCCCCGTCATGACCGTCGAGCGCATCACCCACCGCCGCGACCCGATTTACCACACGACCTACACGGGCCGCCCGCCCGACGAGCCGGCCGTGCTCGGACTCGCGCTCAACGACGTGTTCGTGCCGATCCTTAAAACGCAATTCCCCGAGATCGTGGACTTCTACTTGCCGAGCGAGGCCTGCTCGTACCGCGTCGCGGTCGTCAGTATTCGCAAGGAGTACCCGGGGCACGCGCGACGGATCCTGTTCGGCGTCTGGTCGTATCTGCGTCAGTTCATGTACACGAAGTTCGTCATCGTCGTGGACGAGGACATCGACGCCCGCAATTGGAGCGACGTGATTTGGGCGCTCGCGACCCGCGTCGATCCGGCCCGGGATAGCGTCATCGTCGAGTCGACGCCGATCGACTACCTCGACTTCGCGTCGCCCGTGGCCGGCCTCGGCTCGAAGCTCGGCATCGATGCGACGAGCAAATGGAAAGGCGAGGTCACGCGCGAGTGGGGAAGGCCGGTCACGATGAGCCCCGACGTTGTCGCGCGCGTCGACGAGATCTGGAAGGATCTCGGGATCGATTGAGACTCGATCGAACCTCATGCACGCGATTACCGCCGCAATTGGACATTTTCCAGTTACGTGGCTAACTTATGCGCGCGCAAAACTGATGCGAGATCGGGAGCATCAATGAGAAGTATCCTGATTGCGAATGCAAAGGGGGGCTGCGGCAAGAGCACGCTTGCGACGAATCTTGCCGCGTATTACGCATCCGAGGGCTTCGAGACGGCGCTCGCCGACTACGACCCACAGCGCTCCGCGCTAGCGTGGCTCGAGCAGCGCCCGGAGGAATACGGCCCCATCGCGGGCGTCGACGGCTTCGATTCGGGCCTGCGCGCCGTGCCGCGCAGCACCGAGTACCTCATCATCGACGCGCCGGCTCGCTCCTACGGCAAGGAGCTCACCGAGCTCGTCAAGCGCGCCGAGACCATCATCGTACCGGTCCTGCCCTCCCCCATCGACATCAAGGCGGCCGAGACCTTCGTCGACGAGCTCCTCGCGACGGCCAAGGTCGCGGACAAAAAGGCCAAACTCGCGCTCGTCGCGAACCGCATTCGCGAAAACACGCTGATCTACGACGAGCTCGACACCTATCTCTCCAAGGTCAAGGCGCCCTACGTCGCGCGGCTCCGCGAGGCACAGAACTACATCCGCGCATACCAGCGCGGCCTCGGCGTGCACGAGCTGCCGCCCTATCTGGCCTGGCCGGACTGGGAGCAGTGGGATCCGCTGCTCGAGTGGCTCGACTCCCGGCGGTCGCAGGCGCGGGCATAGCCCACATGATTCATGAACGGGTTTGGGCTTCGGCGGTAGCCGGAGGCTCGTGCAGACGGGCGCTTTCGGGGACAGCGTAAATACGTCCATGCAGTCTCCGTAGCGCGCCATCCCTGGCGAGCACGCTCCCGACACCGCCCTTACGCCGAGGCCTCCGCCCCACTACCAACGCGTCTCGAGACGGCTGCCGCCGCCGGAGCCGCCAGCGCCGGCAGCTCGGCCCGGCCCTGCTCGAGCAGCGCGAGCCCCGAGCGGAACGCCGTCGCCGCGCGCTCGGCCTCGCCCAGGCGGTCGAGCAAGCGGCCGTACAGCGCGTAGCGCGCCGGATCGGGCTCGAGCGCGAGGGCCGATTCGAGATAGCTGCGGGCCTTGCCCCAGAGCTCTGCGTCGATGCAAAGGCGCGCGGCCGTCGCGAGCAGCGCCGCGTCGTCCGGGTGCTCGCGGAGCCGCTGCTCGGCATAGCGCAGCTGTTTGGCCGGGTCCTTGCCGTGGATTTCGCCATAGGCCGTGACGAGCGGCGGCGACCAGCGTCGTTTCAGCGCCGCGCGCAGCTCGCGCTCGGCCAGCTCGCCATGGCCGAGCCGCTCGAGCGAACGGGCGCGCAGCGCGATGACCTCGGGCGCCGTGCGCACGGGCTTCGGCAACGTAGACCAATAGGCGTCGAGTCCGGCGCGCGTGAGCTCGGGACCGGCGAGCCGCGCCTCGAGCGCCGGCAGCGCGAGCCGCACGAGCTCGCCGGCGTCGAAGCGCACGCGGGCGCCGAGGCGCGGCAGAAGGTCGACGAGCCGGTCCAGGTCGCCCGCCGCGGCCGCGGCACGCGCGAGCAAGGCAAGGGCGACCGGGTGATTGGGGCTGCGTTTGTCGACGCGCGTCAGCGTCGCGAGCGCGCGCGTCGCCTCGCCCCCTTCGAGCTGCAGCTCCGCGCGCGTCAGCAGGATGGCCGTCTCGGCCTTGGGCTGCTCCTCGTAGGCAATCTTGAGCCATTTGTCGCGGCGCTCGCGCGAGCCCTGCAGCTGGGCGACGCGGGCAGCCAGCAGATAGTGCGCGAGCGGCGCGTGGCTGCCCTTGAGACCCCGCGTCAGCAGCCGTTCGCTCTTGACCCAGTCGCCTTCGGCCATGCGCAGCAGCGCCTCGCTGAGCCGGCCGCCCGAGCGGCGCGTGCGGCGGTGGGCGAGCCGGCCGCCGATGCGCCGCGGAATGTGCAGCACCGAGGCCACGAAGCGGACGCAGGCATAGAGGAGCGCGAGCACGAGAATCAGTCCGGGCACCGACATCTCGACGACGTAGCCGCGGAAATCGACGAGCACATAGCCGCGGTCCTGGAGAAACGCCTGCGCGAGCAGGGCGCCGAGCACGAGTGCGACGAGCCCCAAGATCCCGAAGCGCATCAGTCGGCTCCGCCGTGGCGCTCGAGCAGCTCGAGCGAGGCGCTGATGTCCGGGCGCGCGGGCGCCACGTCGACGGCCTCGAGCTGCTTCAGCAGCGCGGCGGCGCTCATCACGGCCGAGGCATCGCCGTCATAGTCGCGGGCGAGCAGCGCGAGCGCGTTGCGCAAACTCGCGGCATACGCCTTGGGCGCAGCCTCGAGCGCGCTCGCGCGCGCGAGCTCGAGCTCGAGCCGCAGCTCGCGGCGCGCAAGCGCGCGCTCCTCGTCGGAAAGCGCCGGCGCGACGGGTGCCGAGCTGCGCTCGACGCGCACGATGCCGCTCAGCGCGCCCTTGACCGTGAGCCAAAGCCGGCCGAGCCCGGGCGCGGCGTCGCGGGCCGGCGAGGGCGGCGCCGGACCGCCGCCGGGCGGGCCGGGATGGCGCAGCGGCAAGTCCGCGACGTGGGCGGCGAGGTCGCCGAGCCGGAGCGCAATGCCTTCGATATCGGGCAGCTTGACGCTTTTCAGCGCCCGCAACTCTGCGGCGACGGCAGCCCGCACCGGCGCGAGCGTGGGGTCGCCCAGCTGGCGCAGGCGGCCGTCCGCAAGCTCCAGCGCCGAGAGGGCCGTCTGCCACCGGCCGCCGAGCGCGAGCTCGGTGTTCGCGAGCGTCAGGTAGTAACGGGCCTCCGAGCGCAGCCACTCGGAGCGCGCGTCGGAGGACCCGGAGCCGGCCTCCACGCGCTGCTCGAGCACGTCGACGCGGCCCGGAAGGCTTTCGAGCTTGGCCGCCAGCGCCGCTGTACGCTGGTCGGCGTCGCCGCGCGCCGTTTCGAGCGCCGCGAGCCGCCGGCCCGCGTCCCCGGCCTCGCCGCGGACGGCGTCGAGGCCGCGACGCATGGCCGCCAAGGCGTCGCGATCGCTGGCCGCGAGCGCCGCATAGCGCTGCGCGTTCTGCCACCAGGAAAAGCCCGCGGCCGCAGCCGCGAACAGCGCCACGACGAGGGCCAGCAGGGCCACCACGGTGCCGGCGGCGCCTCCGCTCGCGCGCTCGGGACCGGCGACACGGCCGTCACCGGATGCGGCGGCGTCCGCGGCGGCGCCCTGGGCGGCGGGCGTTTGTGGGCTCATCTTGTCATAAGGAGGCGGGCTCGGACGTATTGTGCACGCGTCCGGTCAGATTCCAAGCCGGTTGCGCGGCCCCGCGGCGAGCCGGCGCCGCACCTCGGCCAGCTGGCGCCGGCTCACGGGCAGCGCCTCGCCGCCCGGCCGCATGCGCAGCAGGAAGCCGCCGTCCTCGCCGCGCTCGAGCGCCTCGACGTGGGCGAGGCCCGCGAGCAGGCTGCGGTGAATGCGCACGAAGTCCGCGGCGAACTCCTCCTCGAGCTGGCGCAGCGACTCGTCGATGACGTTCCTCTCCTTCGAGGTGCCTGACGGTGACGTACTTCTGGTCGGCCCGCAAATAGAGGATCTCGCAGATGGGGATCAGGCGCAGCCCGTCGCGCACGCGTGCCGCGAGGTGCCGGCGCTCGCCGAGCGGCTGAGTCGCGGCCGCAAGGCCCGTGGCCACGGGAGCGGCGAGCCGAGCCGCGTGCCGCAAGGCCGCGACGAGGCGCTCGCGTCGGACGGGCTTGAGCAGGTAGCCGACAGCCTGCGACTCGAAGGCCTGCAGCGCATACTGGTCGTAGGCCGTCGTAAAGACCACGGCCGGGGGCACCTCGAGCCGGCTAAGATGGCGCGCCGCCTCGATGCCCGTCATCCCGGGCATGCGGACGTTCGAGCAGGACGACGGCAGGCGCCAGGCGTGCCACCTGCTCGAGGGCCTGCAGGCCCGTCGCGCACTCGCCGACGACCGTCCAGTCCTCGAGCTCGCCGACGAGGCGCGCGAGGCGCTCCCGCGCGGGCGCCTCGTCGTCCACGATGAGCACGCCGAGCGGCGAGGTCGTCATGACTCGAGCGGGAAGCGCACGGTCACCTCGAAGCGATCCTCGCTCGGCACGACCTCGAGGACGCCGGCTTCGCCATAGGCGAGCCGGAGGCGCTGGCGGATGTTGTCGAGCGCGAGACCGTTGCCCGCGCGGCGCCGCGTGCGATCGGGGCGCATCGGATTCGTGACGCAAAAGACGAGCCGGCCGGCCTCGACCCGGCCGGTCACGGTCACCGTCCCGCCGGCGTCGAGCGGCTCGATGCCGTGGTAGATCGCGTTCTCGAGCAGTGGCTGCAGCGTCAGGCTCGGGATCTTCGCGGTGGCCGGCACGTTGTCGAGATCCCAGACGACCTCGAGACGGCGGCCCATCCTGAGCTGCTCGATGCGCTGATAAATGCGCGCGAGCTCGAGCTCCTGCTCGACCGTGAGCGGCCGGTCGGAATCGCGCAGGGTCGCGCGGAACAGGTCCGCGAGATCCTCGACGGCCTCCTCGGCGCGCGCCGGATCGCTGCGCGTCAGGGCCGCGATCGTATTCATGCTGTTGAACAGGAAGTGCGGCCGGATGCGCGCCTGCAGCGCATCGATGCGGGAGCGTGCCTCTGCGCGCACGTGATGGCGCCATTGATGCGCGACGAAGAGGTAGCGCAGCAGCAGAGCCGTCACGATGGCGCACATCGCCTCGTTGCGCAGCAAAAAGTGCCACTGGTCGACCGGGAAGAGCGCCGCATCGAGACCGAGGCCGCGCTGGTTGCGGCCGAGCCAGATCGCGATCGCCGAGAAGAGCGCCGTATTCGTCATGAGCAGCGCGAAGATCACGGCCGTCGCCGCCGCGACCGACAGCCGCGCAAGGCGTGGCCGCGCCGTGCAAAGCAGCCCCGCACCCGTGAGGCCGAGCCACTGCGCGAACAACGACAGACGCGCGAGATCCGTAAGAAAGCCGTCGGCATTCGGGCGGCCGAGTGCGAGAATGAGAGCGAGCAGCTCGGAGATCAGCACGACCGCGAGCACCATGCGCGGCTGGCAGAAGTCGGGCAGGAAGAAGTCCGGCGCGCCCGCTTCTCGGCCGCTCTCTAGAACGTCGGCCGCAGGCGGCCGCTCGGAGGGAAACGCAGGGTTCGCTGCGGGCGAGGCCTCAGTTGCACCAGCGGTCGACGTTGGCCTTGGCCTGGGCTCGGGCTTCGTCGATCTCTGCATCGGTGAGGTACTCACGCTCCCCATTTGCGCCGGTTCGGTAGAGACGGTGGGCCTCACTGTACCGCTGCGCCCGATCGCGCGCGTTCTGGCAGTTCTTGGCCTTTTCCTTCGCGTCGGGCTTGGCCGCCTGCGCGTCGGGCTTGGCGCCGGAACCGTCCTTGGCCGCGCCGTCCGCATTGGACTCTGCGGCAGGGGCCGTCGGCGACGCCGACGCCGCCGTGCTGCGGGGCCCGGAAGCCGGCCGCGGCACGAGAATGAAGACAGGCTGGGAATTGTTGCCGGTCGGCACGTCGCTGTAGGTCACCGTGCCATCGGCACCGACCGACCGGTACACCTCGCCGGCCCAAAGGCTCGTGCTGACGAGCGCAAGCATCAGCAATAGTGCGCGCACGCCTCAAGTCTCCTGCTAGCTCAGTGGGCGAGTCTAGCATGGGGCCGTAGCGCAACCCGTGACGTGCGTCCCCTTTTTCCGGCCGGCGGCCCCCCGGGCCCGAGCGGCGTCCCGCTTCGGTATCATGGGTCCTTCTTGAACGCGCGCGAACGCCGTCGGCCGAGCGCGCGGCTGCGCGAATCGGGCCGCTCGGGCCGGATTCGCGGCTCGGCAAAGTCTAGAGAAGGGAAGTCAAATGGACGAGGACCAAAGGTCAGGCGGTTTCAACGTAGACGATCTGGCCCGACAGCTCGCGCAGTCGCTGCCGAAGAACCTGCGCATGCTCGGCGGGGACCTCGAGCGCAACTTCAGGGCCCTGCTCAAATCCGGTCTCGAGAGAATGGACCTGGTTTCGCGTGAGGAATTCGACGTGCAGAGTGCGGTGCTCGAGCGCACGCGCGAGAAGCTCGAGGCGCTCGATACGCGTCTCGCCGAGCTCGAACGCGAGGTCGGGCGCCGCAGCCCGCCGGGGGCGCCGCCGCCCCAGTAGCCCTTCGCACACTCCGGGCCCTGGCCGCACCGGCCGGGCCGCGCAAGCGCCTGCAGCGCGCAAACCGTGGACGGAGCGATGCCGCTAGCGCGCGTGTTGAGCCGCGGGCAGCGCGGCATGCAGGCCTATGAGGTCGTGGTCGAGGCGCATCTTGCCGGCGGCCTGCCGGGCTTTTCGATCACGGGCCTGCCGGCCGCTGCCGTGCGCGAGAGCAAGGATCGCGTGCGCGCCGCGCTGCAGAACTGCAGGCTCTACCCGTCCGCGAGCCGCATCACGGTCCACTTGGGCCCCGCCGACATTCCCAAAGAGGGCGGCCGCTTCGATCTCGCGATCGCGCTCGGTCTCGCCAAGGCGCAACTCGACGTGCGCTGGTCCGACGGACGGCTCGAGTTCCTTGGCGAGCTGGCCCTCAGCGGCGAGCTGCGGGCGGTCCGGGGCGCGCTGCCGGCCGTGCTCGCGGCCCGTGACGCCGGCCGCGCCATCGTCCTGCCGCGCGCCAACCGGCGCGAGGCCGAGCTTGTCGAGGACGCCGAAGTCTATGTCGCAGACACCCTCGGCGAGGTGCTGGATCACCTCCGCGAGGGGGCGCCACTCGAGCGCCTGGCCGGGCGAGGACCGGCCGCACCGCGGGCCGAGGGGCTCGACCTCGCCGACGTACGCGGCCAGCCCATGGCCAAACGCGCGCTCACGATCGCGGCTGCCGGCGCTCACAATCTACTCATGATGGGCCCGCCCGGCAGCGGCAAGAGCATGCTCGCGGAGCGGCTGCGCGGGCTCCTGCCGCCGCTCGAGCTCGAGGACATGCTTTGTGTCGCGACCATCGCGTCCGTTGCCGGCGACGCCGAGATGCTCGCCAGCGGTCGGCGCCGGCCGTTTCGCGCGCCGCATCACACGACCTCGGCCATCGCGCTCGTCGGCGGCGGGCCGCGGCCGCGCCCCGGAGAGATTTCACTGGCTCATCGCGGCGTATTGTTTCTCGACGAGCTGCCGGAGTTCTCACGTCGGGCTCTAGAGGCGCTGCGCGAACCGCTGGAGGCCGGCGTCGCGCGCATTTCACGCGTGCATGAACAGGTCACGTTTCCGGCGGAATTTCAGCTCGTCGCGGCCATGAATCCATGTCCTTGCGGGTACTTGGGCGACGGAACCGATCGCTGCCGCTGCACGCCGGTCCGCATCGAAAGCTATCGCGGCAGGATCTCGGGGCCGCTGCTGGATCGCTTCGATTTGCACGTCGAGGTGCCGCGGATGCGCTTCAGGGATGCGGCCGAGCCGCACGAGGCCCGGGAAACGCCCGCGCTCGCGGCAAGGATCGCGGCCGTGCGCGGCCGCCAGGTCGCCCGCCGCGGCACGCTCAACGCGCGTCTCGCCGATGCCAAGCTCCGCGCCTTGCCGGTGCTCGAAGACGACGCCCGCCGTCTGCTCGGCCGCGCCATCGACCGCTGGCGACTCAGCATGCGCAGCTACACGCGCATCCTGAGGGTTGCGCTGACCATCGCGGACCTCGAGGACGCCGAGCGCGTCACGCCCGTGCATGTCGCTGAGGCACTGCAGCTCAGGGGGCTGCAACGGTCGGCGTGCGCAAGGAGTCTGTCCGAGCAATGATGCGCCGACGGCGGACGGCCGACGGCGGCCCCTTTCTGCGATCGCTTGGCTTACATGGCGGCCGCTAAGCGCGCTCGACGATCGCAGTGGGCGGCGCGCCGAGGGACGCCCTCGCAACGAGCCGACGTGCTTCCATCTCGCGCTGGGCTTGTTATAACTAGCGGTCGACACAGCACGGCGGGAGACGGAGGCGACCGCATTGTTCACGGCGCCGTGTCGCCCGCCCCGGATGCCGGCCCCGGCCCGGCCTGCCTATAGAGGCCCTACAATAGCCCGACCGAGACGAGGCGCAGCCGCCCGATAGGGGGATTTTCATGGCCATAGTCGAGAGGAGCAGCCTGGCCGAGCGACTGCCGGTCGAGGTTCGGAGAACCCTGACGGGCGGCGCCGTCGCAATGTTCGTCGATAGCTGGGACGTCTATCTGCCGGCCTTCATCCTGCCGGCGGCGATGGCGTACTTCGAGCCCGCGTCGCTCTCGACGACGGCCAAGGCGACGCTCACGACGCTGATCTTCACCGTGGGCCTGCTCGGCCGGCCCTTGGGCAGCCCGATCTTCGGCAGTCTAGCCGACACGATCGGCCGCAAGCGCACGGCCATGATCTCGGGCATCGGCTTCACGGTGCTGACCCTGCTCATGGGCCTGCTGCCCGGCTACGCGCATTGGGGCATGGCCTCCATCGGCGCGATGCTCGTACTGCGCCTGCTCGTCGGCATGTTCGTCTCCGGCGGCTACGCGGCGCCCATTCCGCTGGCCCTCGAGCGCTCGCCGAAGGCCATGCGGGGCCTCATGGGCGGCCTGCTCGCCGCGCCCGCCGCCGTCGCGGTGCTGGGCATGAATGCAACGCAGTTGCTGACGCAGGATACGATGTCCCACGCTACGTTCCTGACCTGGGGCTGGCGCGTGCCGTTTTTCCTCGGGGTGCTGTTCGGTATCGGCTACCTGATCTACTACTCGCGCATCCCGGAGGCCGACATGAAGTCGATCCGGGCCGCGTCCAAGGGGCGCCATCCGCTCGTCGAGATGTTCGCGCGCGAGAACTTAGGGGCCACGCTGCTGGTGCTCCTGTTGACGACGGGGTACTGGCTCGCGGCGCAGCTCATGGTCTCCTTTCTGCCCACGCTGCTGATCCAGGTCCTGCACCAACCGGCAGTCAGCGTGACCCGGCTGCTCGTCGTCGGCCACTTCCTCCAGATCGTCGCGATGATTGCATTCGGCGTGCTCTCGCAGCGCATCGGCCGGCGGCGCCTGTTGACGCTCATGGGCGGCTGGTTCGTGGTCATCGTGACCCCCATGCTTTACGGCATGATCCGCCTCGCCCATGGCGGCGCCCCGTTCGCGGTCGTCGGCGCGCTCGCGATCGCGGCGCTCATGCTGACAGCCGCGCCGCTCAGCGCCTTCATCGTCTATCTCAACGAGCGCTTCCCGGCCCGCATGCGCTCGACCGGCTTCGCCGTGAGCTATACGACCGGCCTCGTGATTCCGGGCCTCTACAGCTTCTGGCTGCTCGGATTGAGCCGATTCATGCCGTACGAGTACACGGCGCTCGTACTCATCGCGCTCGGCGGCCTGCTGGTCCTCGCGAGCTCGTGGCTCGGGCCGGAGACGCGCGAGGCCTCGATGGATTAGGGGCCGGCGGCGGGCGAGGGAGGCAGGGACCCCGCCCGCCGCGCCGTGCCATGCCGCTGCGGCGCTCCCCCATACCCGGAACGGATATCGGCTATAATCGCGCGCGGTTTTTCCGAACTTGACCGAAGAGGACGTCGTTTTGCGCGACCACGACCAACAATTTTTCGACAGCTTCGTGCTGGTGCTCGGTGTTCTGATCGGTGTCGCGGTCGGACTGTTCTTTGCGGCGCGCAGCATCGCGATCAACACCGCAGGGCGCTACGAGCTTTCCGATCCGCTCGTGCAGCAGGAAATCGACAAGCGCATCGAGCCCGTGGGCCGCGTCGTCATGCTCGGAGCCGAGGAGCTCAAGAAGGCCAGGGCGGCGGCGGCGGCCGCAGCGGCGCCCGCGACCCCGGGCAAGAAGCTCACGGGCCACGAGGTATTCAGCATGGTCTGCTTTGCCTGCCATGCGCCCCCGGGGGCCGGCGGCGCGCCGGTTGTCGGCAACAAGGAGATGTGGGACCCGCGCATCGCCAAGGGGATCCCGACGCTCGAGCAGCACGCGCTGCATGGCTTCCAGGGCCAAAGCGGGTTCATGCCCCCCAAGGGCGGACGGCCCGACCTGCCGGACGCGGACATCATTGCCGCCGTGCACTACATGGCCAGCCAGGTCGCCCCGGCCGCCGTGAAGGCCGCGGAGGCGAAAGAGGGCGAAGGCGGCGCGGGCGCCGACACGAGCGGCGGCCAGGCCGGGGGGCAGTAAGCGCCCCGCAACGGCCTCGGGCTTTGCGCGTTCGAGGCCGCGCCGGCCCCGCGAAGGGTTGGCGCGCCCGGAGGGATTCGAACCCCCGACCTCTGCCTCCGGAGGGCAGCGCTCTATCCAGCTGAGCTACGGGCGCCGATCGCCGGCGGCGTTTCCGCCGCCGGGATGCGCAAGGTAACCGAGGCGCGCCCCGCAGTCGAGTGTTGCGTGCCCGCCCAGGCGGCAATGCGAAGCCCGGGGAAATTACCGCCCCGCATGTCGGCGAACGTGAACGCCGTCACGCACCAAATTGGTGCGGGGCGTTAACATGCTTGGATGTTCCGCCCGCCGCAAACGCCGTCATGAAAGAGTCGGAAAGCCCGGACCCGACGGTCCGCGAGCCCACCGTGCGCCTCCGCGCGGACGCCTCAAGCGAGCCGGACGACGGCGTCGTCTCGGCGGCTGACGACAGCGCCGGCGGCATCGATTTCGACGACCTGGGCCGGGCCCGCTGGAAATGGGTCACGGAGGGCGAGAGCGGGGCCGACATCGACGACACCTTCGACTACCTCAAAGCGCTCGACCACACCGGGCTGGAGATCGCGGACGAGGCCGAGGCCGAGGCCGGCGAGAGGCCGGCGGCCGGCCAAGGCTACAATCCCTACGACACCGTGGTCCTGCCGGCGCCGCCGAAACTGCGGCGCCGCTAACGAGGCGCCGCAACCGCGGCGTCAGCGTAAGCCGCCGTTCAGTCCCTCCCGGTCCGCGGCCGCTCGCCAGACCGACTCGAACTCGGCCTTCGTGACGTTGCTGTCCAGCATGAGCTGCGTGAGCCGCGCGTTGCCGAACCAGCCAGGGTCGCCATCGGACGGAACGAGATGGTGCACCGCGAAGCCGTCGAAATCGACGCCGACCTCGCGCTGCACCCAGCCATCCTCGTCGACTTCCGTATAGAGCGCACCCATGTCCAGCGTCGCAAGCTCGTTGGGCGTCCACTTTAGATAGATCATCGAAATCGACCGCCGGCGGCAACGTTACTTCGAGACCGCTCGATTATAGGCAAGCCCGGGTGTCCGCGAAGCGGGGGCCGGTCACCGATGCGGCCGAAAAAAGAAAAACCTACGTGCGGTCCGCAAGGCCGGGCCGCACGAATCAATCGAAGCCCGCGCGGCTTCGATTACCGCAACGCTGGGAACGTTGCAAACCCGGACCCGCAGGCCGGCGCTTGCGCCGGCCCCGAGCCGCGACGGATCAGCGTCTCTCTCTGGGACGCGCCTCGTTGACGCGCAACACTCGTCCGCCGAGGTCCTTGCCGTTCAACTGAGCGACAGCGGCCTCGGCCTCGTTCTGATTCGGCATCTCCACGAACCCGAATCCCCGTGACCGGCCAGTCTCACGATCCATGAGAATCTTGACCGATGACACCTCCCCAAAGGCCCCAAAGGCATCGCGAAGCTCCCCCTCGCTCATGCCATACGATAGATTGCCAACGTAAATATTCATTAACAGACTCTCACGCCGTTTTACACAGCTAGCCACTTAACCAACGGCGTCAGATTAAGCGCTAGATCGGTAGATCAAACCCGTGAATTTATTATTTCTGGCAGCGCCTATAACGAAGCTGAATCAACCGACACCTCACGCCCCGAAAACGGGCGTACCTGCGACTCTACGGCGAGCGTTTCGGCCGGTCAATCCCGGAAAGGGCTTTCGCTGTCGCGAATTTGGCGCTTTTTCGGGTTTCGGCGAACGGCACGTGCCGTCGACCATGCGAGAAGCGCGATGATCGCAGCCAGCCAAGCATAGAAACCCGGCAGCAAGGTGACGGCCGGAACGTGCGCCATTTGCAGCGCCAGGATCGGCCCGATGGCGAAGCTGCTTAGCGCCAGCAATAACGCCAAGCCCGAGAGTACCGCGGCACCGGCAATGCGCCCCAGGGCCGCGAGCAGCAGCGCTGCCGCGAGCAAGGGATTCGCGTACCAGGCGACGAGACCGTGCGAGGCAGCCTGCCAGCCCTGCAGCAGGACGTCGATGCCACGCAGCATGGGACCGCCGGCGACGCGCAGCGCGGGCGCCGCAAGCGATACGGCCCAGAGCGCGACCAGCGTCACGAGGAGCGCCGCGCGTCGCGCGGGCTCTCTCACGGCGGCACGCGTGCGGCGATGGCGGTTGCGGGACCCTCTTTATGACAAGATGCTCCCGCCTGCGCCGCGAAACGGGCGTCGCCGCGCACGCCCGCAAACCGGTTCATTGACCGAGGCGATCGAACCTCGTGACGCGCAGGTCGACTTCGTCCCCGATGAGCTTGCGGTCGTAGTCGACGTAGATTCGCGTCGGGTAACCGAGCTTGGGATCGTATGCGGCACGCACCTCGGCATTCCTCGCGAGCGCTTTGCCGACGAGGTCGAAGAGCCCGTCGACGGTCCAGTAGTACTGCAAGCCCCGCGGCGCCTCGACCTCGCGATCGTAACCCACGGGCCGGTGCCGGACGCGCACGACCTTGCCGTCCCGGACGGTCACAATGGTCTCGGGCGGGTTGTCCTTGTGGCAGGCGCAGTATTTGTTGTAGCCGTATTCGTAGCGGGCGATGCCCGCGGCCTTCCATAGGGCGCGGGCATGGGCCAAATCCTCGCGCGGCCCGGCGGCCGCGGGCGTCGAGGTGCCGAGCCAGACGGCCGCGAGCGCCGCGGCGCCGACGGTCGCGCGCGTAAGCGGAGCCAAGCGCCGCGCCTGCCGTAACCAATGCATCATCGGAGAGCCTCCTGTTCGCGGGCGGCCGGGCCGCTATTTTTTGCGAATCACGAGCCGGCCCTTGGGCGGCTCGCGATATTCCTTGTCCTTGTACAGGGCGCGGTCCGCGCCGGTCATGATCGCGGCGAGCGTGTTGCCGTCTTCGGGGAAGCTCGCGACCCCCACGCTGGCCTTGACGCGCACCATCTTGACGTCCACCTCGAGCGTCGTCGAGAAGACGACGTTGCGGACACGCTGGGCAACCTCCTCGGCGGCCGCCCGGTCGGCGTCCGCGAGCAACACCACGAACTCGTCCCCCCCGAAGCGCGCGACCACGTCGGTCGTACGCGTGAGCCGCTGCAGCGCGTCGCCGACGAGACGCACGGCTCGGTTGCCGGCCTCGTGGCCGTACGTATCGTTGATGGTCTTGAGGTGGTCGACATCGACCATGAGCAGCGCGTAGCGGGCGCTCGAACGGCTCGCGCGATCGTGCTCGCGCTCGGCGAGCCGCTTGAATGCGCGCATGTTGTAGAGCCCGGTGAGCTCGTCGCGATCCGACAGCGCCTTGATGCGGGCCTTTGCGAGATGGATGTTCTCGGCCAGCAGCAACGTCGAAAACGCGACGAGCACGAACGGCGCGAGGACACCGGCCGCCTCGGCCGCGAGCGCCGGACCCAGCGCACCGGGGTGGCCCCAGAGCGCGAGCACTAAGTAGCAGCCGCCCACGAGGACGACGACGGCGGTCGTCGCGAACTTGCCGAGCGTCAAGGCAGCGACGATGACGGGCAGAAGGTAGAGATTAATGAGCGGGCTCTGGGCCCCGCCGGCGAAGCGCAGGACGGCCGTCAGGAACGCGAGCATCGCGAGGATCTCGAGCGCGATCTTGAACCGCTGACGACGCGCAAGCACGCCCGTGTAGCGGAAAGCCAATACGAACCCCGAGAAGCCCACGAGGCTGCCGATGACCGGCACGGCTTGGGCGAGATCGGATCGCGTGACGAACAGGTAGAGGACGACGAGGATCAGCAGCAGCCACTCGACCTCCGAGATACTGCGCGCGAATCCGCGCAGCTGCGCCTGCTCGATATCGATGCCGCGTTCGACCGGGCCGCGCTTCGCGATGCCGGTCTCTTCGGGGCCGTCGGCCTCGGGTCTGCTCATGAATGCGCTCAGGGTGCTGCTCTTCGGACACCGCGAGCCCGCGCTCGCGGCCGGGCGTCGCGCGGGGCCTTCAACGTGCCGCCTGCGTCGTGGCAGGCGCCTCCTTGGGAACGGCCGACCGGTCGCCCAGCGCATCGAGCGCCGCCGTCAGCTGCGGATCGGCGGCCGCCGCGGCCCCGCCGCCTGTGCCGTGGTAGGGCCGCGCGGTGGCCGGCTCGGCGATGACGACGTCCGGCTCGATGCCGACGCCGTTGATCGAGCGGCCGGACGGTGTGTAATACAGCGAGGTCGTGAGCTTGATGGCCCGGCCTTCGCCGAGCGGCATGACCGTCTGGACCGAGCCCTTGCCGTAGGTCCTCTGGCCGACGAGGCGGGCGCGACCGCGATCGTGCAGGGCACCGGCGACGATCTCCGAGGCCGAGGCCGAGCCGCCGTTGACCAGCACGGCGACGGGCACCTTCTCGAGCAGATCTCCGGGCCGAGCGTATTCGGCGAAGCGCGCCTCGCGGACGCGGCCCTCGCCGCGCACGATGAGGCCGCTCGCGAGGAACTGGTCCGCGACGCCGACCGCCGCGTCGAGCACGCCCCCTGGGTTGTTGCGCAGATCCAGCACGAGGCCTGCGAGGGGCCGGCCCGCCCGCGCGATCAACGCCTTCGCGGCACTCTTGACATCCGGCGCCGTGGTATCGGCGAAGCTCGTGATCCGGATGTAGCCGTAGCCGTGCCCCAGATAGGCGCTGTGGACGGTCCTGACCTCGATGTCGGCGCGCTTGAGGGCGAACTGCAGCGGCTTCGGGTCGCCCGCGCGCCGAACCTCGAGGTTCACGATCGTCCCGGCCATGCCGCGCATTCGGTCGACCGTCTCCTCGATGTTGTCCTGGCTGACGGGCACGTGGTCGACGGCGACGACGATGTCGCCGGCGCGGATGCCGGCACGCGAGGCCGGCGCGCCGTCGAGCGGCGAGATAACGGTGACCTTGCCGTCCTTGAGGCTCAGATCGAGCCCGACACCCGAATAGTTGCCGGTCGTGCTAATCCTCATGTCCGCATACTGCGTCGGATCGAGGTAGCGGGAGTGCGGGTCCAGGTTCTCGAGCACGCCGTGAATCGCGCTCTCGATGAGCGCCTTGTCGTCGATGCGATCGACGTATTCCGAATGCACGCGCTCGAGGACGTCCGTGAGCAGGCGCATGTATTCGGGCGCGATGCCCGGCGCGACCGCGGCCGCCGCAGCGTCGGCATGCTTGGCCTGATGGTCGGCGAGGACATTGGTGCCGACCGAGACGCCGAAACCCAGCACGGCGCCGACTGCGAGCACGAGGAGACTTCGAATTGGCAGCGACATCAGGCCGTTATTGATCTGACCCGGGACCTGGAACCTTAGCATAGCCCACAGGGGTCGGGAATCGGCGCGCGACCTGAGGGCCGTTAGTGCCGGATCCAGGCGTGCGGATCGACCGCACGGCCGTTGTGGCGGATCTCGAAATACAGCGAAGGCTTGGCCTGGCCGCCCGTGTCGCCGACCTGGGCAATGGGCTCGCCGGGTGTCACCCAATCCCCGGCCTCCTTGAGTAAGGCTTCATTATGTCCGTAAAGGCTCATATAGCCGTCGCCATGGTCGATGACGATGAGCAGCCCCAGGCCCGGCAGCCAATCCGCGAACGCGACGCGCCCGTGGTAAATAGCGCGGACCGTCGTCCCCTCGGGGCTCGCGAACAGCACGCCCTTGCGGCGTACGGCCCCGCCCGCGATCGGGTCGCCGAAATCGCCCGTCAGCTTGCCTTGGACGGGCCACGCCAGGTGCCCCTTAGCGCTCGGAAACGGCGCCTCCGAATCGCGCGGGAATCTCGCCATGGCGTCGCCGAGCCGGGCCAGGACGCGGGCGAGCCGTGCCTCGCGGTCCTTGAGCGTCGCGACTTCGTCCCCGGCCGAGGAGATGGAGCTGTCGAGCTTCGCGAGCAGCTGCCGGCGCTGGTCCCGCGTGCGGCCGAGCGTCTCGACCTCGGCGCTCTGGGATCGCTCGAGCCCCGCGAGCTCGGCCTCCTCCTGCGAGCGCTGCCGGCGCAGCCGCCGCAGGCCGTCGACCTCGGCACCGACGCTGCGGATGCGCCGCGCCCGCGCCCGATTGAAGTAGCCGTAGTAGACCACCATGCGGCCCGCGGTCGCGGGGGACTCCTGGCTCAGCAGCAGCTTGAACAGCTCCTCGCGGCCGTTCATATAGGCCAGCCGTACCTGGCGGGACAGCGCCCCGCGCTCGGCGGCGAGCTTCGTCTCCGCGGCCGCAGTCCGCTCGTTCGCGCTCGCGAGGCGCGCCTTCTGATCGCGGCTGCGCTCGCGCAGCTCGGCGAGGCGGCGGTCGGCGGCCCCGATCTCGAGCTCGAGGCGCTTCAGCGCCTTGGAGGTCTCGTCCCGCTCGACGCTCTGCGCCGCGATGCGGTCCTCGAGGTCTTTGATGCGGCCGCGGACCGTCGCCAGGGCCTTCGCATCGTCGTGCTGCTGGGCCGCGCCGGCGCCGGACAGCGAAAGCGCGGCGGCGAGCAGCGCGAGCGCGGCGCGTTTCGACGGCGTCCCCATGCCGCGCGAGTCTAACGTGGACCGGCTCGCCCAGGTACCCGCAAGACCCGCCCCGTCGAGCTGCGCTGGCCGCGCGGCACGCCGGCGCGGGAAGGCTCCCCACGGGCGCACGCTCGAAGGCTCCCCCGCCGACACGAGCGGGTATAATTCCGCGCTTTGCCGATGCGGAGCGCCCCATGGGCCCTTTGGCCGAATACGCCGTCCACCACCCCGTCCTCGTCGCCGGCCTGGTCTTCATGGCCGCGGCCGTCGCCGCCTTCGAGCTGCGCAACCGCACGGGCGGCGGCTACAGCGTCGCGGCGACCGACGCCGTGCGGCTCATGAACAAGGGCGCGATGGTCATCGACCTGCGTTCGGCGGAGGCCTTTCAGACGGGTCACATCGTCAACGCCCGCAACATCGCGATCGACAGCCTCATGACGGAGCGCAGCGTCATCAAGAAGCAGAAGAACAAAGTCATGATCGCGGTCTGCGACACGGGGACCAACTCGAGCCGGGCCGCAGGGATGCTGCGCAAGGCCGGCTTCGAGAACGCCTTCAGCCTCAAAGGGGGCCTCAAGGCCTGGCGCGAAGAAAATCTGCCCCTCGTGAAATGACGAGGGCTAACCGGCGATAGCATAGGCGTATGGCTCATCCAGAAGTGCTCATGTACTCGTCCCCGTTCTGCGGCTATTGCGCGGCCGCCAAACGGCTGCTGGACGAGAAGGGCGTCGAGTACACGGAGATCGACGTGATTTTCGATCCGGACAAGCGGCGCGAGATGATCGAGCGCACCGGCCGCCGCACGGTCCCCCAAATCTTCGTCGGCGCGACCCATGTCGGCGGGTACGACGAGTTGAGCGCGCTCGATTCGAGGGGCGAGCTCGACCCGCTGCTGCAATCGGGCGGCGCTTCCGCGCCGTGAGCGCCGGTCGGCATTCATTTACTCCAACACGCAAATAGGCGGAAGCGATTCATCATGGCAGAACAATCCCCCCAGTCCGCGGCCTCCGAGTCGGCGAATTCCCGGCAGCTCTTCCTGCAGAAGATCTATCTCAAGGACATGTCTTTCGAATCGCCGAAGGCGCCGCATGTCTTCAACACGAACGTCTCGCCGCAGACGCAGCTCAACATGCGCTCGAACACCCAGGAGGTGGGCCCCGACACGCACGAGATCACCTTGACCCTGACGGTCGAGGCCAAGGACAACGAGGAGACGCTGTTCCTCGTCGAGGTCGCCCAAGCCGGCATCTTCACGATGCAGGGCTACAGCGACGAGGAGCGTGCGATGCTCGTCGGCAGCTACTGCCCGGCGACTCTTTACCCGTACGCGCGCGAGGCCATTTCCGACATCGTGGTCAAGGGCGGCTTCCCCCAGCTGCTGCTGCAGCCCATCAACTTCGACGCCCTGTACGCGCAGGCCGTGCAGCAGCAAGAGCAGCAGGCCGCCGCGGGCGGGGCCGAGCCGCCTCAGGCCGTGCAGGGCGAACCGCATTAGCGGCAGCCGCTCGATCGCCGTTCTCGGCGCCGGCTCCTGGGGCACGGCGCTCGCGATCCAGTGCGTCCGGGCGGGCCGGCCGACGACACTCTGGGGCCGCGACCCGGAGCGCGTGGCCGGGATGCTGGCGCCGCGCCGCAACGCCCGCTACCTGCCGGATGCCGAGTTTCCCCGCGGTCTCGAGGTGACGGCCAACCTCGCGGCGGCCGTCACACATGCCCACGACGTTCTCGTGGCCGTACCGAGCCAATCCTTTCGGCACGTGCTCGAGGCGCTGCGGGCGCTCGGGTGCGTGCCGCAGCGCCTCGCCTGGGCGACGAAAGGTTTCGAGCTCGACACGGGGCTCCTGCCGCACGAGGTCGCCGAGCAGGTACTCGGGCCTGCACTCGACATGGCCGTACTTTCCGGGCCGACGTTCGCCCGCGAGGTCGCGGCCGGGCTGCCGACGGCCATCACCGTCGCGTCGCGCGACGAGACATACGCCTCGACTCTGGCCGCCTCGATCTCGAGCGAGACCTTCCGGGCCTACCGCTCGACGGATCTTGTCGGGGTCGAGATCGGCGGCGCGACCAAGAACGTCTATGCCATCGGGGCGGGCATCAGCGACGGCATCGGTCTCGGCGCGAACGCGCGCATCGCGCTCGTCACGCGCGCGCTGGCCGAGATGACCCGCTTCGGTGTCGCCCTTGGCGCACGGCGCGAGACCTTCATGGGGCTCGCGGGCATCGGCGATCTCGTACTGACTTGCACGGACGACCACTCCCGCAACCGGCGCTTCGGGCTGGCCCTCGGCCGGCGGCAGACGATCGAGCAAGCGCGGCGGGACATCGGGCAGGTCGTCGAGGGCTATTTCGCCGCCCGCTCGGCCCAGCGTCTCTCGGCCCGGCTCGAGGTCGAGATGCCCATCGTCGAGCAAATCTACCGCGTGCTCTATGCGGGCCTCGATCCGGAGCAGGCCGTCGGGGCGCTCATGTGCCGGCCGCTGGCCCCCGAGCTGGCTTGAGTCTGCGGTCGGTCCGCGCCGGCGGCCGCTCAATCCGTCCGGCGATAGGCTTCGAGTCCGAGCATGAGGCCGAGCGCGCCGTCGGGCGCCCGGAAGAAGCCGACCTTGAGATCCGGAATCGCCGACTGGACGCGGAGCTGGCCGCGATCGGGCACCAGGGCCGCGACGAATCCCGACGGGCGGCCCTCGCGGCCGTATTCTAGAATCAGCCGCGTGCCGGCCGCCGCAACCGAGACTCGACCTCCGCCGGGCCCCACGTAGTCGCCGGCGAGGGCAGGTGCCTCGGCGCCATCGAGTGGCGGCCAGCGCGGCGGCGGCGGAACGGGCGCCAGGTCACCGAGCAGCGCAGCCGCGATGCGATCGCGTATTCCCGGCACGGCCGCATTGACGCCGACGGCCAACGCGATGCTGCCGGCCGGATCGACACAAAGCGCGAGGCATTGGCCGACCGTCAGCGCATTTCGTCCCCGCACGGCACCCGGGAAGATCGCCGCGCCCGCCCCGAACGCGACCGGGATTCGCTCGGCGGCACCTGCGCTCACGAGTGCGGGCAGCCGAACGAGGGGACTGCCGAGCGCCGCCTGCGTCGAAGGGGCGACGACCGGGGCGGTGCTCGCGAGGTCCGCGCCGACGAGAACTTCGCCGAGCGCCAGCAAGTCGGGCGGCGAGAGCGTGTAGTTCGAGAAGGCGGCCTGCCAGAGGGAAGGCTGACGCGGCACGCGGTCGAGCGCGCGGAACCGGCCGTTCCTCGCGTCGAAATCGTGCCTGCCCGCGAAGGCGGGGTCGCGGCGCGCGTCCGCGAGCCGGCCCGGGACGATGCCGAGAGGCGCGAAGAGGGTCTCGCGCAGAAGCCGCGGCACCGGCTTCCCCGTCGCCCGTTCGAGAATGCGGCCGAGCAGGACGGACTCCGCGTGGTCGTAGCTGAACACCTCGCCGGGCACGAAAAGTTGCGGCGCCGAGCTGAGATAGGCGACGAGCCCGTCCCAGCCGAGCGCAGCCGTCTCGGCGATCGAGACGCCGGTACCCCGATGGCCGCTCGTATGGGACAGCAGGTGCCGCACGCGAACCGTTTCGCCGTGCACGTTGTCCGCCAGCTCCGGCAGATATTCCCGGAGCGGGGCGTCGAGATCGACCGTCCCGCGCCGGTCGAGCTCATGGGCGACGGCCGCGGCCATGAGCTTCGTCACGCATCCGAGATGAAACCGGGAGCCGGCCGTGAGCGGCGCGCCGTTGCCCGCGCGCCGCGTGCCGGCGGCCGCGAGGACGCGGCGCCCGCCGACCCGAACCGCGACCGCGATGCCGGGCACCTGCGTCTCGTGCCGCACGCGGGCGAGCAGCGATTCGATGCGGGCTTGTGCGGACTCCTGCGAGGAGTCATCGGTCATGGGCCCGGCCCCGGGATCGATGGAACCGCGGATTAGACGCGATTGCCAAGCCCGGTGCACTGACGATATTTGGGAGAAATGCCGAGATTCGCGAAAAGCGCGGCCGCAATTGCATTTCGGATTGCGTTACGATCGGCAGAGCGAGTACATTGAAACCTAGGCATAAAAACTAAATACGTGCCGCCGAAACTACCCGGCACTGTCGAGCACATCCTGGTGGAACGCAGGGGAGGTCCATGATGATGTCTGGCAATGTTGCGCAGCCGCACGCCGTCGCGGCGGCGAACGGTTCCGTCAAACGTACGCGCCTCGCAACCTCGATTGCGCTCGCACTCGCCTTACCCGCCGCCGGGATGCAGATCGCCCATGCGCAACAGCAGGCGCCGCAGAGCTCGAACAAGGGCAAGCTAGAGGAAGTCGTCGTGACCGGCTCGAGAATCGTGCGGCGCGACTACGAGGCGAACAGTCCGATTCAAACCATCGACAAGAGCCAGTTCGAGGCGCAAAGCGCGGTTTCCGTCGAGGAGACCCTGAATCATCTTCCGCAGTTCGTTCCGGCCGCCACGCAATACACGCAGGTGCAGGACGGCGAACTCATCAATACGGGCTCCACGATCACGGCCGGCGCGGCGACATTGAGCCTGCGCGGCCTCGGTCCGAACCGCAATCTGGTGCTCATCGACGGATACCGGGCGATGCCGGTCAACGCGACGATGGCCGTGGATCTGAACTCGATTCCAACTGCCGCGGTCCAGCGGGTTGAGGTCATTACGGGCGGCGCGTCATCCGTATACGGCGCCGATGCGGTCGCCGGCGTCGTCAACTTCATCACTAAAAAGAACTTTGAAGGCGCCGATCTCGATGTTCAGTACGGCGCGATGCAGAACGGCCATGCCGGCGAGACACGGGCCTCGGCACTCATCGGCGCAAACTTGAACGGCGACCGTGGGAACGTGATGCTCGGCATCGAGTATGCGGATCGGCAGGGGGTCGAGTGGAAGGACGTCGACTTCTACCGAAAGGCGATGACGGACCCGACGGTCGAGGGCACGGTTTCGATCGTCACCGATCCTTACTACAACATCGATGCGGGCAACGCGCCCAGCGGCGCGGCAATCGACCAAATCTTCACTCAGGCGCCGGCCGGCGTCGTGCTCAGGAACGGGACGGGCGCGGTCGGGGGCCGCGTCTATTGGACCGCGAGCAATACGATCTACACCGGGGCCTCGATCTTCAACAACGTTTCGCCTGCCGGGGCCGGATCGACGGCGGGGCTGTACCGCTACGACGGCCCCCTGCAGGAAGGCGACTTTCCCTTTCGGAAAATCGACGGCCAAGGGTACCTGCAGGAGTACATCCCCGGGCACAAGGCAAACGTTCCGTTGCGACGCTACTCCGTCTTCGCCCGCGCGCGTTACGACCTTACGGATACGGTATCGGCAAGTATCCAGGCAACGAGCGTCCAAACGCATGTCGTGCAACTGTGGCAAGTATCTCCGGCTACGGGGGGCTGGAGCCAGACGATTCCGCACGGCTCCGATATCTACGCGCCTTCGCTAAATGGGGACGGAACAACGGTCTCCGCTTACTTGGCCGGCGGCGCTTACGGTTTGAGTTGCCCCGCTCTAGGCGGCTGCACGAACTCGGAGGCGTTCCCCGTCAGTCCTGAGCTCGGCGCGCTGCTCGATTCGCGCCAAAACCCCAACGCGCCCTGGAGCCTCAGTTACAGCCTCGACTTCCCATACTACGGTCTAGGCGTCCCGCGAACGATCGACAGCACCAACCGCACCGACCAGATCAATTTCGGTCTACAGGGCAAACTCGAGGGGATCGACGGCACCTGGGAGATCGTGGCATCTCACGGCTCGACAGCCATCGGCATTCAGAAGGAAGGATACGCGTCGCTCGAACGCACGCGGACCTTGATTCAATCCCCGAACTACGGCATGGGTTTCTTCGCACAGGCCAATGCCGGGCCGCCGGGCAATGGGTTTGCCGGAGGCGTCGCCACATGTACCTCCGGCATTCCGGTTTTCCGGCCGCATGACCAGGTCTCCCAGGACTGTCTGGACGCGATCATCGTGACGTTCGAAGGATTGGTCGGACATGCAGCAGGACTTCATCGAAGCGAACGTGCAGGGAAAGCTCGCCAAGATGCCGGCCGGGGAGGCGCGGTTCTCCGCAGGCATGCATTTTCGCCGGAACACATATGAGTACCTTTTCGACACGATCAATACGCAAGGATCGTTCCTGGATTTGGGGATAGGTACCTTTCCGGCCAACAGCACGGCCGGCTCGAACGTCGGTCCACGAACTGTACGGCGAATTGCTGCTGCCCTTGCTGCAACAAAAGACAGCCGTCGACCATCTCAACCTCGAGCTTGGTTACCGATATTCGGATTACAAGTATCAAGGAGGGGTCGACACGTACAAGGCGCTCGTGGACTGGGGAATCACACCCAAGCTGCGCTTCCGCGGGGGCCGACAACTCGCCACCCGCGCTCCGAACATCGCCGAGATGTTTCAGGCGCGCTCGCAAACCTGGTCGGCGGCAAGCCCGGGCGATCCGTGCGGGCTCAACACCATCGCCGCCTACGGCGCCAACCCGGCCACGAACTCCACGACCGCGCCGCAGGCCAGAGCCCTTTGCGAGCAGCTGATGGGTTCCGTAGGCGCGGCTGCTTTCTACGACCCGAACAACATCCAGCCAAACGGCAATGCAGCGCTGTGGTTCGTCAATGCGGTCGGCAATCCCCACGTGAACCCGGAAACGGCAACGACCTGGACCGCAGGCTTCGTATTCCAACCTCTCGATAATTTATCGGCAACCCTGGACTGGTACGACATCGACATCAGCGACATGATTGCCGTGGAGCCGGGTTGGGCCGTATACGAGACCTGCCTCAGCCCCGCGAGCAATCCGACATTCGATATCAACAACCAAGCGTGTCAGCGAATCACGCGCAATCCAACGACCGGCGGAATGACGGCCGCCGACGTGTCCTACATCAATGCCGGTGGCGCGACGCTCAGCGGGGTCGACATCAGTACGGACTGGCGAGTGGACATGCACCGAATCCCGGGCACTCTGTCACTGAACTTTCTCGTCAGCGCCTTGCTCAAGCTGCAAACGCAGGCGACGCCCACGGCCCCCGTAGTCGACTGGAAGGGATCTCTGGGGCCGGACCCCGGCACCTCATTGAATAACGGCGCGTACGACTACCGATTGTTCACGACGGCGAACTACGCGATTCGGGACTGGACGTTCAGCCTGCGCTGGCGTCATCTGCCATCAGCCAAGTCGGCGCAAGCCGCCTCGTCCGTGGGTCCTACGGCCTACCCTGGCGCCCAAAGCAGCTATGACGTTTTTGATTTTACCGGACGCTGGAATCTGAATGCCAAAACCGCTCTGCGGTTCGGGGTCGAGAACCTGTTCGACACACCGCCTGTGATTACGGGCGCCAGAAACAACCTCGATCCTCATCCCTCGACGGGTCAGGGGACGACCGAAGCGGGCTTCTACGACATCTTGGGGCGCCAGTTCTACGTCGGGGCCGAGGCTAACTTCTGACGGGGCGCCGGCCGCAGCAGACCCTTAGGACTGGACGCGGGCCATGAGCGCCAGGGGTCGCCCTTCGGGATCGTCGAAGAACGCCATCCACTCCTCGGTGCCGTCGGGATCGCGAAACACCAGATGGGGTGCGTTCCTGAACGTGACGCCGCGCGCGGCCAGCGTCCGATAGGCGGCCTCGATATCCTCGACGAGCAGGTACAGGATCGACTCCGCGGCTTGGACTTCGTCCTTTTCGTCGAGATAAAGACGAGTGCCTGCGCAGTCGAAGAACGCCAGCTTGCCGTAGGTGAACAGGTGCGGCAGCCCGAGGACCCCGCCATACCATGCCTCGGCTTCCTTGATGTTCCTGACGGTCCGGGATATCTGCCCGAGGGGGCCTAGGCGGAACTCGCTGTTCATGCCGGTCTCCGGTCTATTCAAGGGGCTCGACTTCGGTGGTTCGCCGGCGTGCCCCACCGGCCGGCGTCAGCACGTCCTCGCGGCGCGGCCGCCCCCCGCACCTGCGAGGCTTTGTGACCATGGCGCATCGTAGCGCGCAGCGCCTTGGAATTTCCCTGCCCGGGACCGTGGGGCCCGAACGGCCCGGCCGCGTCGGCCTCGATGAAGTGCGCCGACGACGGCGAGAAGGGAAACTGCGCGTTCACCCGTCCAACTGGACGCATGCGGGCAGGCGCGGCCGGCGCTGGTACCGGCCTGTCTCGATCCCAGGCCCTCGAATACCCTAGTGCAGATTCGCTACGAAGGAACGCCAGTGATTTCGCCTCGGAGGCCAGCAATGAACCTACGGCTTTCCCCGTCCATTCCGCGGCTGCGCCGAGGAGCGAGCTGCGCCTGGACCTACGCCGTCCTGGCCAGCCTGATGCTGGGCTCGGCACCGCTTGCGCGCGGAAGGGACACCCTGCCGGCCGGGAGAGCCGCCGCGCCGGCGCCAAGCTACGCCGTCGAGCTGCCCCCGCTGCCCGTCCCGTCTTCCGACTCGACGGCGCTGTTCGCAGCCACCGCCGGCACCGGGTCGGCAGCGGGCGCCCGGAACCGCCCTTCGGCCCTGTGCATCTTCTGTCTCGACTACTGGCAGGTGCTCAAGGACAACGTGAAGCACGTCTTCACGGAACCCGGCCGTTGGGACGCGCAGACGTGGCGCTCCGTCGGCATCAAGGCGCTCATCGTGGCGGGCACCATGGCCTGGCTCGACGAAAACGCGCGGACCTATGTCGACGATCACCACACCCCGACGACGAACCGCATCGCCAACGACTTCATGCCATTCGGCCGGCAATATGCGGCCTACATCGTCGGCGGGTTCCTCGTGGCCGGCGACCTCGCGCACAACGACCGAGCCAAGGCCGTGGCCGTGGACGGCCTCACGACGACGGCGATCGCCGCCGGGCTCATCGTCCCGACGCTCAAGCTCATCGTGGGCCGTAGCCGGCCGCGGGCGAACCAGGGCGTGCACGACTTCCATCCGCTCAGCGGCGGCTACTCTTTCCCTTCCGGCCATGCCACGGCGGCGTTCTCGGTCGCGGCCTCCGTCGCCGGGCATTACAACCAGCTTTGGGTCAAGGGGCTGTCTTACGGTATCGCGACGATGGTGGCCTACTCGCGCATGGAGAAGGACGCGCACTACCTCTCCGACGTGACGGCGGGCGCAATGATCGGCATCGGCGTCGCCCACGCCGTCCGTAACTACGACTCCGGCCTACGGCACCACATCGCCGTCGGGCCCGCCGGCAGCGCGTACGGCGCGGCCGGGCGCGGCATTTCAGTTTCCCTCGAGTACGCCATGCGCTGAGGGGCCGCCCGCGGCGCTATCTCTGGCGGCGCTCCGGCGCACCAGCCCAGCGCGTGGCATGCGCCGCACGTCCCGTGCCGGAGCTCGTCGTTCACGCCTCCCTAACCGACGTCG
The DNA here is from genome assembly GCA_963782445.1 of uncultured Gammaproteobacteria bacterium. Lineage (GTDB taxonomy): Bacteria > Pseudomonadota > Gammaproteobacteria > Steroidobacterales > Rariloculaceae > ZC4RG20. The sequence goes on along the minus strand of CAWAJM010000002.1, from coordinate 147,471 downwards.
GCGGGACCCCGGCCGGAAATGGCTATCCGAGCTCGCGGCGTAGGATGGCGGCGCCGCCGGCGAGCGCGACGAGCTTCGCGAATGCCGTGGCGCGGGAGAGATACTTCATGCCGCAGTCGGGCGCAGCGACGAGCCGCTCGGGGGCGACGTACGCGAGCGCAGCGCGCAGGCGGTCCGCGACGGTCTCGGGACGCTCGACGACCGCGGTGCCGAGATCGAGGACGCCGAGCACGACGGTCTTGCCCGCGAGATCGCGCAGCACGCCGAGATCGAGTCGCGGTTGCGCGGCCTCGATCGAGATCTGGGCCGCCGACGAGGCCGCAAGCTGCGGCAGGAAGGCGTACCGGCCGGGTTTGTCGGGCACGGCAGCTGCGTAGCCAAAGCACACATGGACCGCCGTCACGGCGCGCAGGCCATCGAACGCACGGTCGATGGCCGCGACGGCATATCGGGCGGCCTCCTCCGGCCGCGCCTCGAGCCAGGGCTCGTCGAGCTGCAGGACGTCCGCGCCGGCCGCCTCGAGGTCCCGCAGCTCGGCGTTGACGGCGGCCGCAAGAGCCATGGCCAGCGCCTCCGGATCGCGGTAGTGCGCGTCCTCCGCCTGCTGGGCCATCGTGAACGGTCCCGGGACGGTGACCTTGACGGCCTTGGACGTATGGCGTCGCAGAAACTCGAGGTCCCGAAGCTGGACGGGGGCCGTGCGGCGGATGGGCCCGACGATGCGCGGGACCTGCGACCGCGTGCCGAGGCGGTTGACGGTCGTGCCCGGCCGCGCCGTATCGACGCCTTCGAGGGCCGTCGCGAAGCGGTTGGAGTAACTTTCGCGGCGCATCTCCCCGTCCGTGACGATGTCGATCCCGGCGCGCTCCATGTCGCAGACGGCGAGGCGCGTTGCATCGTCCTGCGCCTCCTCGAGGCAATCGCCTGCGACGCGCCAGATCTCCGGGGCGCGGATCCGCGGCACGCGGGCACCGAGGCGGCGGCGATCGACGAGCCAACCCGGCTGCGGATAGCTCCCGACAACCGTCGTTGGCAGGATCACTCGTAGGCGCTCGTGTGCTCGGTGTTGTTGGGGCGCCGGTCGCCGGCCAGCCAGCGCGCGAGCTCGCCATGTGCGTCGGCGCGGCGCGCGGCCGCGATCGCCGCGACATTCTCGGGGTCGACGGTGAGCTCGAGCTTGAGCCCATCCGGGGTCGCGACGTAGAGCGAGCGGCAGTAGCCGTGGTCCGTCAGACGATAGGCCATGCCCGCGGCCTCGAGCCGCGCTTTCGTGCGCTCGAGGCCATCGGCGTCGATCTTGAGCGCGATGTGCGCATAGTTCGCCTGCCGCGGCGCCTGCGGTCTGAAGAGCTCGTAGTCGTCCGGCTCGGCGAACTGGAAGAAGGCCAGGGCACCGCCATCGGCGAGCGAGTAGAACGTATGGCAGTACTCGAGCTCGCGGCCCGCCTCGGCGCTGAAAGTGCGCTCGCACCAAGTCGCCACGAGCGGGATCTCGAGGATCTCCTCGAAGAAACGCCGATTCGCCTCCTGGTCGCGCGTGACCCAGGCATAGTGATGCAGCCGCAACGGCATGGTCATAGCCCTTCCTCCCGCCGAGCCTTAAGGAGCTCAAGCGTAACGCTTGCCGCGCGCGCCGCAAGAGCCGCGTGCCGCCACCGATTTGCTGTTAGCATCGGGAGCGCAGGCGCCGCGCGAGCGTCGCGGGGGGACGAGACGAATGGACAAGGCGGGCAAGATCGACGTTTCCGAGCTCATCGACGGTGCGGGCGTCGGCCGTTTTCAGATCATGCTGTTCGTGCTCTGCGCGCTGTCGCTGATCATGGACGGCTTCGACGTGCAGTCGATGGGCTATGTCGCGCCGGCCGTGATCCCGGAATTCGGAATGTCCAAGCCCCAGCTCGGCGACATTCTCTCGGCCGCGAACGCCGGCGTGCTGATCGGCTCGCTGCTGTTCACGATGCTCGCGGACAAGATCGGTCGGCGGCCCGTCCTGGTCTACGGCACGTTCTTCTACGCCTTGATCACGCTGCTGACTGCCAACGCTCACGGGACGCAGGAGCTCCTTTGGCTGCGTTTCATCGGCGGCATAGGCATGGGCTCGATCATTCCCAATGCGAGCGCGCTCATCGGCGAGTACAGCCCCCGCACCAAACGCATAACGTTGATCATGGGCATCACGGTCGGCTTCACGGCCGGCGCCGCGATCGGCGGCCTCGTCGCGGGCCGGCTGATTCCGCTGTTCGGTTGGCGCTCAGTGTTCTATCTCGGCGGCGTCATACCGCTCATCGTCGGCACGCTCATGGTGTTCTGGCTGCCGGAATCCCTCGAGTTTCTCGTCGCCAAGGGCAAACACGCGAGGATCGCGCGCTGGGTCGCGCGCATCGACCCGCGCGTCGAGTCGGGACCCGAAACGCGCTTCGTCGCGCCGATGCACGGCAAGGGCAAGGTCCCCGTCGCGCAGCTGCTGACCCAAGGCAGGGCGCCCGTGACCTTATTGTACTGGCTTATCAATTTCACGAATCTATTGAACCTCTACTTTCTCGCCGGGCTGCTGCCGACGATCCTCAAGGACCACGGGTATTCGGACTCGAGCTCGGCGACCATCGGCGGCCTCATGCAGCTCGGCGGCACGATCGGCACCTACGGGCTGATCTGGTTCATCGCCAAGCGCGGCATGACGCCGATGCTGACGCTGACGTTTTTCGGGGCCGCGGTCTCCATCGCACTGATCGGCACGCACTTCGTCATCGCGGTTCCCTGGCTGCTCACCGCCATCGTGTTCATCGCCGGCTGGTGCGTCGTCGGCGGTCAGCCGGGTCTGAATGCCCTCGGCACGACCTACTACCCGACGTTCATGCGCTCCACGGGCGTCGGCTGGGGACTCGGCATCGGTCGCATCGGCGCTATCATCGGTCCCTGGATCGGCAGCCGGATGCTGGGCCTTCAGTGGTCGACCCAGCAGCTGTTTTTCGTGTTCGCGCTGCCGGCCGTCGTCTCGACGGTCGCGATGTTGTCGATGCACTACCTGCTCAAGGCACCGCAGCAGACGCCGTTGCCGCTCGAGGAAGAAGCCGCCTGAATCTTGCGCGGCCGCGTGCGGCGTTCGCCGCCACGGAACCTCAGGCGCCGACCGCAGGCGCCGGCGTGTAGAGGTGGCAGGCGACCTGCCGCGTGCCGCCCTCGGCTCCGGCGACGGCCGCCAGCTGCGGTGTCGTGCTGCGGCAGCGGCTCATGACCCGCGGACATCGATTCGCGAACCGGCAACCGCCGCGGACGTTGACGGGCGAGGCGATCTCGCCGCCGATGGGGACTGTCGCGCGGGCTCGCTCGGCCGCGGGGTCGGGCTGCGGATTCGAGCTCACGAGCACGCGCGTATAGGGGTGCAGAGGCCGAAAATAGAACGTCCTCGGCGGGCCCGATCTCGACGAGCGAGCCGAGATACATGACGGCCATGCGGTCCGAGACGTAGCGCACCATCGACAGATCGTGCGCGATGAAAAGCATCGTGAGCCCCAGCGTGTCCTTGAGCTCGCCGAGCAGGCGGACGATTTGCGCCTGCACCGATACGTCGAGCGCCGAGATCGGCTCGTCGCAGACGACGAACCTCGGCTTCATGATGAGCGCGCGCGCGATGCCGACGCGCTGGCGCTGGCCGCCCGAGAACTCGTGCGGGTAGCGCGCCGCGTGGCCCGCCTCTAGGCCGACGCGCTCGAGCCAAGCGTCGACCTCCGCCCGGATTTGGGCCCGGTCGAGCTCGCCGGCGAGCCGCAGCCCCTCACCGACGATCTCGCCGACGGTCATGCGCGGATTCAAGCTCGAGTAGGGGTCCTGGAAGATCATCTGAATGCGCCGAGCGTAGCGGCGAAAGTCGCTCGGCCGGTACCGGCCGGGCAGCGTATGGCCCTCGAAGCGGACCTCGCCGGCCGTCTTCGAATGCAGGCCGACGAGCGTCCGTCCGAACGTCGATTTGCCGGACCCGCTTTCGCCGACGAGGCCGACGATCTCCTTTTCGGCGATCGCGAGCGAGACGGCGTCGACGGCATGCACGACGCGGCCGCGGCCGAGATCGAAGTGCTTCGTGACGCCCCGAGCTTCGAGCAGGGCCGTCATGCTTCGTCCGTCCCCGCCGCGGCGCGCGTCGCCTGCAGCTGCGGCACACGCCACGGCGCATCCGGGTGGTGCAGCCAGCACAGCGCCTCGTGCCCGCTGCCGATGCTGAAGCGCGGCGGCCGATTGCGCTCGCAGAGCCGCATGGCGTGCGGGCAGCGCGCGTAGTAGCCGCAGCCTTCGGGCGGCTCGAACAGGTCCGGCGGTGCGCCCTCGATCGGCGTCAGACCGCGACCCTTGACGGTCTCGTTGCTCGGCATCGCTGCCTTCAGTCCCGCCGTGTAGGGGTGGGACGAGCGGTAGAAGACGTCGTCCACGCTCCCGCGTTCGGCGATCTCGCCCGCATACATGACGAGGACTTCGTCGGCCAGGCGGGCGACGACGCCGAGGTCGTGCGTGATCAGCACGATGGCCATGCCGTTGCGGCGCTGCAGCTCGGCGAGCAGATCGAGGACCTGCGCCTGGATCGTCACGTCGAGCGCCGTCGTCGGCTCGTCGGCGATGAGGATATCCGGCTCGCAGGCGATGGCCATCGCGATCATGGCGCGCTGCAGCATGCCGCCCGAGAACGCGAAAGGATACTGACGGGCGCGCACGTCGGGCTCCGGGATGTGCGTCATCGCGAGCAGCTCGACGGCGCGCGCGAGCGCAGCGCGCTTCGAGTAGCCGCGGTGCACCTGCAGCGTCTCGGCGATCTGAGCCCCGACGGTCATCGTCGGGTTCAGCGAGCTCATCGGGTCCTGGAAGATCATTCCGATGCGGTTACCGCGCACGTCCTCGCCGTTCACGACTTTGCGCCGAATGATGTCGACGCCGTCGAGCAGCGCACTGCCTGCCGTCACGCGGCCGGGCGGCATCGGGATCAGACCCATGATGCTCTGCACGGTCACCGACTTGCCGCAGCCCGATTCGCCGACGATCGCGAGCGTGTGCCCGGACCTGACCGTGAAATCGACGCCGCGCACGGCCTTGACGACGCCGCCGTAAGTATCGAACTCGACTTGGAGGTCGGTGACCTCGAGCAGCGCGCGGCCGGCGGCGTCGGCCCGGCCCGCGGCCGCTTCCGTGGCGGCAGCCGCAGTCGACCGTTTCCGCGCACTCATTCGCCGCCCCGCATGCGAATGTCGAGCGCGTCTCGCAAGCCGTCGCCGAGCAGGTTGAACGCGAGCACGGCGACGCTGATGAACGCGGCCGGCAGGATGAGCTCGTGGGGATGCGTGAGCATCGTTTTGATGCCTTCGTTCGACATGCTGCCCCAGGAGGGCGTCGGCGGCGCGACGCCCATGCCGATGAACGACAAGAACGCCTCCGTGAAGATGACGGTCGGCACGGCGAAAGTCAGCGTGACGAGAATGACGCCGAGCGAATTCGGAATCATGTGGCGGAACACGAGATAGCCGGTGCGCGCCCCGAGCAGCTGGCTCGCGGAGATGTAGCCTTCCTCGCGGATCTGCAGAATCTGCCCGCGCACGAGGCGCGCGGTGGCTGGCCAGCCGAGCAGCACGAGGGCGACGACCATGGGCACGACGCCGCTCTCGCCGGGGCCGATGCCGAAGGCGATCTTGAAGAGGATCATGAACAGCAGGAATGGCAGGGCGACGACGAAATCGGCGAAGCGCATGAGCAGCTGGTCGACGCGGCCGCCGAGAAAGCCCGCGACGCTGCCATAGACGATCCCGCCCAGCACGTAGAGCAGCGGCGCCACGACGCCGATGAACAGCGAGACGCGCGCGCCGTACATGAGCCGCGCCAGCATGTCCCGGCCGAGGTAGTCCGTGCCGAGGGGGTGCGAGGGCAGCGTGATCGTCTGGCCGACGTGCACGGCCTCGGCGGCGTCTAGCCAGCCGTAATCCGCGGCTTCGCGCGCGCTCACGACGCGCGTGAGGCGCGTCGGCACGACAGAGTAGGCCTGCGTTTCGCGGCCTTCCGCGTCGAGCGCGACGACGGAGTACCAGTAGCGGCGCGGCTCGAGGTTGAGCCGGTCCTCGTGGCTGACGCGGCGCGGATCGAGGATATCGGCGAGCGGCACGCCGAGCGCCCGATCCGGGGCCGGATCGTAGCGGTTGCGATAGACGCGGTAGCCCGCTGCGCCGGGGACGGGGTTCCAGGCCAGGCGTACGGCCTGAGTGGTCGCGGGGCCGACGAAGTGCAGGCCCGTGGGCGCACCTGCCGGACGGGAGGCCGGGTGCCCCGCCTCAGGCGCCGCTGCGGCCGCTGTAGAGGGCGGCGCGCTGGCGCTCGGCGCCGTCACGCCCGGCCACGGCACGTAGGGCGTGGCGATCGTCGCCGTCTCGGCCGGGCCGGGCGGGAGATTCGCGCGGTTCACATCCTGGGCGGCCGGATCGACGCGCCAGACCCAAGGTCCCGCGACCGTGAAGGCGGCCAGCGCGACGACGAGGTAGAGCGAGCCGAGCGCGCGCCGGTTGTGCTTGAGCCGGCGCCACGCGTCCTGCCAGTAGGACTGCGAAGGCCGCGCGATGCCATGGACGGAGCGCGCGGCCGCGACCGGCTCGAAGTCCGCGGGCGCGAAGCGTTTCGACAGCGTGCTCATTCGAGTGTGACCCGCGGATCGAGAAAGACATACACCACGTCGACGAGGATCACCATGAGCACGAGGAATGCACCGTAGAACACCGTCGTGCCCATGATGACCGTGTAATCGAGCTGCTGGACGGCCTGCACGAAGTAACGCCCGAGCCCGGGGATCGCGAACACCAGCTCGACGACGAAGCCGCCCGTCGTGATGGCCGCGACGGCCGGACCGAGCACGGTCACGACGGGCAGCACGGCATTGCGCAGCTGATGTTTGACGAAAATGCGGCCGGGCGGCAGGCCCTTGGCCCGCGCCGTGCGAATGAAATCGGAGCTCGTGATCTCGAGCATCGAAGCGCGCATGAGCCGCGTGAGATAGGCCATCGTCCCGAGCCCGAGCACGATGGAGGGCACGATCATGTGTCGCAGCGTCCCCCAGCCGGCGACGGGCAGCACCGAGAACCCGGCGGCCGAATTCACGTCGACGAGCGCGAGCTGCGCGAGCCCGGCGACGACGAAGCTCGGCACGGAGATGCCGACGATGACGAGGAGCATGATGAGCGTGTCGGGCAGGCGATTGCGGAACAGCGCCGTCAGCGCACCCCAGACGACGCCGCCCACGCCCGCGAATGCGAGCGCGAGCACGCCGAGCGTGGCCGAGACGGGGAAGTGCTCCCGGATGATGTCGTTGACGCGGCGGTTCTGCTGCGTGTACGAGATGCCGAAGTCCCCGTGCAGCATGTCGTTCATGTAGATCAGGTACTGCTGCAGCACGGGCTTGTCGAGGCCGTAGCGCGCCACGAGGTTGGCGCGCACCTGCGCGTTCTGCAGATGCTCGGTGCTCAGTGGATCGCCGGGCACGGCGTGCATGGCCGCGAACGTCGCCGTCGCGATGAACCAAACCGTCACGACGCCCTGCACGAGCCGCTTGAGCAAGTAGCGCAGCATCAGGGATCGCGCACGAGATACGCGCGCGAGTAGTCGCGCATCGGTCCGATGGCGTTGCGTCTCGCGCCTTTGAGGTGAGGGCTCTGCACGTACATCTCGCCGCCCTCGTAGATCGGGATGATGACGGCGTTGTCGATGAGGATGCGCTGGATCTCGGCGAAGGCATCCATGCGCACATGCGCGTCGAGCGAGCGCTGCGCAATGCGCACCTGCGCATCGAGCTTCGGGTTGCGGTAATGGGCGTTGTTGTTGAGGTTCCAGGACGAAAACAGATCGCCGAAGGTCAGCGGATCGTTGTAATCGGGCAGCCAGCCGGCCAGCAGGATATCGAACTCTCCGGCCTGCGCCTTGGCCAGTCGCTGCTTGAAGATCTGTTTGTCGATCCTGATCCTCAGCCCGAGCTTGCGCATGTAGAGGTCCTGAAAGTACTGGGCGATCTTACCGGCGCTGTCGGTGTCGTCCGTGAGCATCACGAGCGGCGGAAATCGGTCGACGCCGAGTTCCTGCCTGGCCTTCTCGAGCTCCGCGCGCGCGGCGGCGAGGTCGGGCACGACCTTGGGCGGCGGATGCTCCTCCTTGAACAAGCCGTGCTCCCCCCGCAGCCACGACGGAAACAGCGAATCGGCGGGTCTGTATCCCGGGTTCTTCAGCACCTTGTTGACGAGCTCGCCGTTGTCGTTGACGAGCTGCAGGGCTTTGCGGAAATGATAGTTGCTCGTGACGCGGCCCGAGCGCTCGTTGAGCGACAGGTACCAGATGCTTCCATCCGAGAAGTGCCCGACGGGCCAGCGGTACCGCTGTGCCTGCTCGAGAGAGTCGGCACCCAGGCGCTCGGCGGAAGCGATGTCGCCGTCGCGGTAAAGGTTCAGGATAGCCGCAGAATCGGACGTGATGTAAGGCACGTCGATGATGTCGAGCTTAATGTCCTTGCGATCCCAATAATACGGGTTCTTTTCGAGCCTGAGGCTCGCTCCGTGTACCCAACTCGTCATCTCGAAAGGCCCGTCGTATAGAAGCTTGTCGGCATCTGCGCCGTAGCGACCTTGGCAGCTGCGGTAGAAGTCCTCGCGCACGGGCAGGTAGGTCGGAAAGGCCACGAGCTTGTCGAAGTAGGCGATCGGGTTCTCGAACTCGACCTCGAGCTTGCGGTCGCCGACGGCTCGAACGCCGAGCGCAGCGGGTGGCATCTTACCTTCGTTGACGGCCTCGCCGTTCTTCACGGCGTAGAGCAGAAAGGCATACGGGGATGCGTTCGCGGGGTCGACGGCCTTGCGCCAAGCGAACGCGAAATCGTGCGCGGTCACGGGGCGCCCGTCGCTCCAGCGCGCGTCGGGCCGCAAGTCGAACTCCGCACGCTCGGGGCCGATCTGCCACTTCTCGGCCACGCCGCCGACGAGCTCGCCGTGGGCGTTGTAGCGCAGCAGGCCTTCCATGACGTGACCGAGCACGATGCCGCTGATCGCGTCCTGGGACCGCGTGCTGTCGAGCTGCGGCGGCTCGTCGGAGAGCACGATGGAGATCGCATTCCTCGCGAAATTCACCCCCCCGAGATGCGCGCTACCCGAGCTCGTCAGCGACGCCGCCCAGCCGAGAACGGCCAGGAGGGCGACGAACCCGACGCTCGCAAGGACGGCGAGCCACAGCATCTGCCTCAGCGCAGCGCGGCTCAACGGATCGCGGTTTGCGTTGCGAGCTCTAGCCAAGTCGCAGTTCCCTCGAAAGCCGGGGAGGGCGGAAAAGGGGAGTAAATCTTACGCGGGCGCGGCTGTCCAACGGCCCGGCGGGCGCCACGGTCTCTGACATCGCGGACCTCGGATTTATCCGCCGCGCGCCTGCTGCCTGCGGCGCGTCCGGGCACCGGTACGGCGGCAGAGGCCGCGCCGGCCGCGCGGACAACTCGCGCTCGGCGGCACCGAACCCCATGACCCCGTTCACATTTCCTGCGCGGGGCGCCATCCGCCGGACGGCATTTGAGACCTCATTCTCAGCCGGTCCACGGGGTTTGGCATTAGGGTCGACATCCGCGCCTCGGAAGCTCGCGGCCTCGGCGGCCAAGCGCCCGACGCGAGCGCGGCCGCATCCGGAGCCGTCGATGGGTCCGGTGCATACTAGGGAGACGACATGCTGTCTGTGTTTGGAAGGACCCGCAAAGCAGGCGGCCGAATTCGTATCGAGGCATCGCTGCAGGGGACGGCGCTCCTCGCCGTCGCCCTGCTCGTCATTTACGGCTACGGGCGCTGGCAGCTGGCCGGAGTCCTCGCGGAGGCCGCTCGGCTCGACGCCCGCGAGAAGGCGTTCGCTGCGCAGGTGGCGCGGTTGGAGGCGGGCGCAGGCAGCGCCATCGATGCCGCCGACCCGCTCGCGCCGGAAAGGACGTTCCGGAGAACATCGGCAATGAAAGCCGGCGTCCCTCAGCGCGGCTTCACGCTGATCGAGCTGGCGGCGGCGATCGCGATACTAGGAATCTTGGCCGGATTTGCCTTGCCGAAGTTCGTAGCGCTGCGATCGCAGGCGCGCGTCTCCGCCACGCAGGCCCTGGGCGGCAGCGTTCGTTCCGCCGCGGCCTTGGCGCATGCCATGTGGCTCGCGGCGGACCGAACGAGCCCCGTGACGATGGACGGAGCCTCGGTAACGCTGACGGCCGAGGGGTATCCGACGGCCGCCGACGTTGCAAAGACCTTATCCGACAGCACGGGTTTCACAGGCGATATATCGAGCACCGGCGCCTATGACTGGACGAAGGACGGTGCCGGCGATAGCGCCCATTGTCGCGTGACCTACAGGCCGCAGGCCGGATTGGCGCCCACGATCGTCGTCGAGACCACGGGCTGCTGAGCCGGCAGCTCGTCCTTCGGCGTGCCGCGCGGCGACGGTCAACTTGCGCGCGGCACGAAGGCCGCAGGCGCCGCCGCGGCTTGCTCGTCCTTGCCGTTCGTGAAGACCTTCGTCGCGAGCGCGATCATGCCGGCGACGTCGCTGAGGTTGGCCGGCACGACGAGCGTATTCGCGCTCTTCGCTAGCTGACCGAACTGCTGCACGTAATCTTCGGCGACGCGCAGCTGCATGGCTTCGAGGCCGCCTTCGCCCTTCACAGCTTCCGCGACGAGCCGCAGACCCTCGGCGGTCGCGCGCGCGACGGCGAGGATGGCCTCGGCCTCGCCCGCGGCCTCGTTGATCTGCTGCTGCTTCGCAGCCTCGGACTGCTTGATCACGCGCTGCTTGTCGCCCTCGGCCTGATTGATCTTCGCGTCGCGCTCGCCCTCGGAGTTCAGGATCACGGCGCGCTTCTCCCGCTCCGCGCGCATCTGCTTCTCCATGGCCTGCAGGACGTCGTGGGGCGGATTGATGTTCTTGATCTCGTAGCGCAGCACCTTGACGCCCCAGGGGTCCGTGGCCTTGTCGAGCTCGCTGACCACGTTGGCGTTGATCGTCGCCCGCTCCTCGAACGTGCGGTCGAGATCGATCTTGCCGATCTCGCTGCGCAGCGTCGTCTGCGCGAGCTGCGAGATAGCGAAGCCGTAATCGGAGATGCCGTAGGAGGCGCGGCTGGGCTCGAGCACCTGCAGATAGAGCACGCCGTCGATGCCGACCTGCACGTTGTCCTTCGTAATGCAAACCTGCTCGGGAATGTCGATCGCCTGCTCCTTGAGACTGTGCTTATAAGCGACGCGCTCGACGAACGGTATCAGGATGTGGAAGCCAGCGGAGATCGTCCGGCTGTATTTGCCTAGCATCTCTACGATGTAGGCGCTTTGCTGCGGCACGACGACGGCCGTCTTTGCGATGACGATGATCGCGAGGATCGCGACGGCCAGTGCCAAGATGAGCGTTTGATTCATGTTCCCCCCTATCGCTGTACGGGGCACCGCTACTCGGCGGCGCCCTCGATGGCCGCGACGACGACGGCCGCGACGCGCAGCGTTAGACCGTCGACGCCTTCGATGCGCGCCTCCGCGCCGGCATCGATCGCGCTTGCGCCGACATTGACGGCCGTCCACGTCGAGCCCCGGTATTCGGCCCTGCAGCTCTTACCGGGCGCGAGCGCCTCGGGGATCGAGACCGAGCGCCCGACGTTGCCGTGCACGACGCCGAGCGGCCGATTGCGCAGCTTGTCGTAGAGCTGGCGCCGCACGGTCAGCATCGTGAGGATCGAAAGCGCCGCAAAGCTCAGCCATTGGAGCCAGACGGGTATATCGAGGCCGACCGCGTCGCCGACGCCGACAACGAGGGCGGCGATGCCGATGAAGACCAGGTAGAACTGCGCGTCGACGGCGAACAGCTCGGCGCCGAGCAGCAGCGCCCCGATGATGACCCAACCCCACCAAGGCATAGGCAGTACTCCCGGGCCACTACAGGCGGAATTATCTCGACGACGCGCGCCGAAGTCACGCGCCGCCGGGGAACCCGAGTTGGCGCCAGGCCTCGTAGAGCGCGACGGCCGCCGCGTTTGAGAGGTTCAGGCTGCGGTTCCGGGGCCGCAGGGGAATCCTGAGCCGGGCCCGTTCGGGCAGCGACTCGAGCACCTCGACCGGCAGTCCGCGCGTCTCCGGGCCGAGCAGCAAGGCGTCGCCGTCGGCGAAGCGCGCGTCGTAGAGCGAGCGCCGGGCGCGCGTAGTCAGCGCAAACACCCTTTCGGGATCGACGTTGACGAGACAGTCGGCGAGGTCCGGATGCTCGACGACGGTCGCGAGCTCGTGGTAGTCGAGGCCCGCGCGCCGAAGCTGGCGCGCCTCCATCCGGAAGCCGAGCGGGTGGACGAGGTGCAGCACGGCGCCGACGTTGGCGCAAAGACGGATCACGTTGCCCGTGTTGGGCGGGATCTCGGGCTGGTAGAGGATAAGATGCAGCATCGCGCCGAATTCTAGGCTGTCTCGGCGGCCCCGCGCGACGCTGCCGGGGGCGGCCGGTGGAGTTCGATACGGCCCTCGCGGATAATTCCGGCCATGTCGGAAGATCCGGTTTCCAACGCTCTGGCCATCGACTTCTGCGGGCTCCGGCTGGCGTCGCCCGTCGTGCTGCTTTCGGGCTGCGTCGGGTTCGGCGAGGAGTACACGCGCATCGAAGGCTTCTCGAACACCGACGTTGGTGCCATCGTGCTCAAGGGGACGACGCTTGCGCCCCGGCTCGGAAACCCGCCTCACCGGCTCTGGGAAACGCCGGCCGGCATGCTGAATGCGATCGGCCTGCAGAACCCCGGCGTCGACCGTGTCGTGCGCGAGATCCTGCCGAAGCTCGACTTTGGCGAAACGCGCTTCATCGCGAACGTCTGCGGCTCGACTATCGAGGAATATGCGGAAGTCGCCCGCCGGTTCGACGACTCGCCGATAGACGCCATGGAGATCAATATCTCCTGCCCCAACGTCAAGGAGGGCGGGGTCGCTTTCGGCAACTACCCGGATATGTCCGCGCGCGTCGTCGCGGCCTGCCGCGCGGTCACGCGCAAGCCGCTGATCACGAAGCTCTCCCCGAACCAGACTGACATCGCCGCCAACGCGCGCGCCTGCATCGAGGCCGGCACCGACGGGCTCTCCGCGATCAACACGCTCATGGGCATGGCCGTCGACGTTGAAACGCGGCGGCCCATCATCGGCAATGTGCAGGGCGGGCTCTCCGGCCCCGCGATCCGGCCCCTCGCGCTGCTCAAGCTCCGCCAGGTCTACGCCGTCGCCGCGCGTCACGACGTGCCCATCATCGGCCAAGGCGGCATCGAGACGGCCGGCGATGCGCTCGAATTCGTGCTCACGGGCGCCCGCGCCGTGGGCATCGGCACCGCGCTCTTCTATGACCCGATGGCCGCCAGGACCGTGAATACGGGCTTGCGCGAGTATCTTGCCCGGCATGGCGTCGAGCGCCTCGAGGCACTCGTCGGCGCGCTCGATACGGGCCGTGCCATGGACATGCCCGTCGGCGGCTGATCGGCGGCCGCGCCGATAAAAGGGGTCAGAGCCCTTTTTCACGCGTTCTTGCCTCCGCGGCGGCGCTCGTGTATCAGAACTTCCGCCGACTCACGACAGGAACCCGAGCCCTTGACCATCCACGCCTCCGCCGTCGTCTCCCCCGAGGCCGAGATCGCACCCGATGCGGATATCGGCCCGTACTGCCTGATCACGGGGCGCGTGACGATCGGCGCGGGCACGGTCGTCGAAGGCCACGCGCGCATCGGCAGCCGTTTCGGCGAGGTCGCCATCGGCGCACGCAACTACATCCAGGGCGGAGCCTCGCTGGGCGGGCCACCGCAGGATCTCGGCTATGCCGGCGGGTTCCGCGGCCGCCTCGAGATCGGCGACGACAATCGCATCGGCGAGTTCGCAACGTTGAGCCTGGGGACCGAAAAAGGGGGCGGCGTCACGCGCGTCGGCGACCGCAATTTGCTCATGGCCTACGTGCACATCGGTCACGACTGCCTGCTCGGCAACGACGTCATACTGACCAACACCTGCCAGCTGGCGGGCCACGTCGTCGTCGAGGATCGGGCGCTCGTGAGCGGTCACACGGGGGTCGTGCAGTTCGTGCGGCTCGGCACCTGCTCGTTTCTCGTCGCCGGCGCTTTCGCGAACAAGGACATTCCGCCGTACACGATCGCAGAAGGCCATTGGGCCACGCTGCGGGCCGCGAACAAGGTCGGCCTGCGGCGCGCGGGCTTCGATGCGGCCGAATGCACCAAAATAGAGCGCGCCGTACGGCACCTTCTCGATCGGCGCGCCACCGTGGACGAAGCCGTGCAGCGCATCCGCGAAGACTGCCTGCCGAGCGGCGCCGTCGAGCACCTCGTGGCCTTCCTCGAGACCTCGCGAAAGGGGATCGCGCGCCGATGAGCGCGCTGCGCGCAGCCGTCATCGGCGTCGGTTACCTGGGCCGCTTTCACGCCGAGAAATACGCGGCGCTGCCCAATGTCCACCTCGCCGCCGTGTGCGACGTCAAGGCGGCCGAAGGCCGGGCCGTCGCCGAGCAGCTCGGCACGCGCTTCGTGGCCGACTACCGCGAGCTCGCCGGCGCCGTCGACGCCGTCACGATCGCGGCCCCGACGCCGGCGCACTTCGAGCTCGCGCGCTTCTTCCTCGAGCGCGGCGTCCACGTGCTCCTCGAGAAGCCCATGACGGAGACCGCCGCCCAGGCCGAGGGCCTCACCCTGCTCGCCGAGCAGCGCGGTCTCAAGCTGCAGATCGGCCACGTCGAGCGTTTCAACCCGGCGCTGCTGTCCGTGCACGAGCACCTTCGCGATGTGCGGTTCATCGAATGCCACCGGCTCGCGCCGTTCAAGCCTCGCGGCGCCGACGTCAACGTCGTGCTCGACCTCATGATCCACGACCTCGACGTCGTTCTCTCGCTCGTCGATGCCGAGCCCGAAAGCGTCTCGGCCGTCGGCACGCGTGTGCTGACCGAGACGTTCGACATCGCGAACGCCCGCGTCGAGTTCGACTCGGGCGCGATCGCGAACCTCACGGCCTCGCGGGTCTCGACCGCCGCTCAGCGCAAGTTTCGGGTCTTCGAGCAAAACCAGTACGTCTCGATCGACTTCGGCGAGGGCGAGGTGCAGCGCGTCGTCAGCGAAGGGCCTTGGCGCGAGGGGCAGCCGCCGCTGCGGATCGAGCGCTGGAGCCTCGACAAGGGCGATGCCCTCAAAGCGGAGACCGAGGCCTTCGTGCAGGCCGTCCTCGAGGACACGCCGTGCCGCGTCTCGGGCCGCGACGGCCAGGCCGCGCTCGAGCTGGCCGAAGCCATCGTCGCCGACATCGAGCGGCGTGCCCGGCGCGGCCGCGCGCCGGGGTCGAGCTGACCTTACCTGTGTCCTTGCGAGGCGGCGGCGGCGGTGCGCTTCCGGCCCGACGCAAGGGCGGGGTCGGGACCGCCGTCCCGGACAACGCGCCTCTGCGCGCGACTCCGGCTGCCGCCGATGCCCAAGCCCGTACATGAATCGCGCGGCCTACACGCGATCTTCGAGCCCGAGCTCCTTGATCTTGCGCGTCAAGGTATTGCGGCCCCAACCGAGCAGCTTCGCGGCCTCGAGCCGCTTGCCGCGGGCGCTGCGCAGGGCCGTGACGATGAGCGTGCGCTCGAACGCCGGCAGGGCCTCGGTGAGCAGCGGATGGTCGGCGCCTGCCGCGAGCTGGCCCTCGGCCCACTGCGCGAGCTCGGCTGTCCAATCCGCGCTCGGCTGGGACGCCAGACCGCCGAGCTCGCGGGGCAGATCCTGCGCGACGATCTCGCGGCCCGCCGCCGTCACGGTCAGGCGGCGGCAGATGTTGACGAGCTCGCGCACGTTGCCGGGCCAGTCGTAGCGCATGAGCAGCTCGACGGCCTGCGGACTCAAGGTTTTCGGGGCGACGCCGAGCTCGTTGGCCGCGCGTTCGAGATAGAAGCGCGCGAGCTCCGGTATGTCCTCGCGGCGCTGGCGCAGCGGCGGCACCTCGATGCGCATGACGTTCAAGCGATGATAGAGGTCCTCGCGGAAGCGGCCCGCCGCGACGGCCTGGCCAAGTTCCTGATGCGTGGCCGCGATGACGCGCACGTCGACGCGGATCGGCGTCTGGCCGCCGACGCGGAAGAACTCGCTCTCGGCGAGCACGCGCAGCAGCCGCGTCTGCAGGGCGGGGGACATGTCGCCGATCTCGTCGAGGAACAGCGTGCCGCCGTTGGCCTGCTCGAAGCGCCCGATGCGCCTTTCGGTCGCGCCCGTGAAGGCGCCCTTCTCGTGCCCGAACAGCTCGGATTCGAGCAGCTCGGCGGCGATGGCCGAGGTGTTGAGCGCCACGAAAGGCTCGCGCGCACGGGGCGAGTTGTCGTGCAGCGCGCGCGCTACGAGTTCCTTGCCCGTGCCCGACTCGCCCGTGATCAGGACGGTCATGCTCGAGCGCGAGAGGCGCCCGATGGCCTTGAAGACCTCCTGCATGGCCGGCGCTTGGCCGATGATTTTCGGCGTCTTGGCCTGCTTGGGTTCGGGACTCGCGTGGCGGCCGCTGTGCCGCGCCGCGCGGGCGACGAGCTCCATGGCCTCGTCGATATCGAACGGCTTCGGCAGATACTCGAACGCCCCGCTCTGGTAGGCCGAGACCGCGCTGTCGAGATCGGAGTGCGCCGTGATGACGATGACCGGGATGTCCGGGTCAACTGTGCCCACGCGCTCCATGAGCTCGAGGCCGCTCATGTCCGGCATGCGGATGTCGGTCACGAGCACGTCGGGCTTCTCGCGGTCGAGCGCGCCGAGCAGCGCGCGGCCGGACTCGAAGCAGCGCGGGAACATGTGCGCCTGCCGCAACGCCTGCTCGAGCACCCAACGCACGGACTCGTCGTCGTCGACGACCCAGACCGAAAGCCCCGGCGTCGTCATGCCGTCCCTCCCTGCGGGCTCTCGGACGAACCGCCGCCGTGCTGGCGACCGTTGCCGCCGTCGATCGGCAGGCGCATCTGGAATGCGGTGCGGCCCGGCTTGCTCGTGAACTCTATGAGACCGCCGTTGCGGCTCACGAGATCCTGCGCGATCGTCAAACCGAGGCCCGTGCCGGTCGAGCGGCTCGTCACGAGCGGATAGAAAATCGTCTCCTGTAGCTCCTCGGGAATGCCGGGCCCGGAGTCCTCGACCTCGACCGAGAGAACGAGGCGATGAAACTCGCCGCCGATCGTGTAGTTCGAGAGGGCGCGCGTCCTGAACACGATGCGCCCCTCGTCGCCGACGGCCTGCAGCGCGTTCTGCGCGAGGTTCAGGAAGGCCTGGATCATCTGGCCGCGATCGATCGTGATCGGGGGCAGGCTCGGATCGTAGTCGCGCAGCAGCTGCACACCCGGCGGTTTCGCGGCCGAGATCAGGCTCGCGACGTGCTCGGTGATCTGGTGAATGTTCACGGTCTCGGGCGACGGGCGGCCGCCGGCCTTCAGGATGCCGTCGACGAGCGCCGCGAGACGGTCCGCCTCGTCGATGATGACCTGCGTGTAGGCCTTGAGCTCGGGCCCTGGGAGCTGACGCTCGAGCAGCTGGGCCGCACCTCGCAGTCCGCCGAGCGGGTTCTTCACCTCGTGCGCGAGCTGCCGAATGATGCGCCGCGACAACCGCTGCTGCGCCAGCAGCTCCGACTCGCGCCGCAGCTTGCGGTCGCGCTCGGTGTCGACGAGCTCCAGCATGAGGCCGGGCGCCGCATCGAGAGGTGCAGCCCGGCAGTCGACGATGAGCTCGCGCTCGCCGAAGCGCGCCGCGAATTCCCGCAGACTGAAAGTGAGGCCGCTCGCGAGTACCCGCCGGCAGAGCGTGAGCAGCTCCTCGGCCGGGTGCACGACGTCGCCGAGCGGCCGGCCGACGGCCTGGCGCGCGCTGAGCCCGAGCAGGTTCTCGGCCGCGGAGTTCAGGAACGTGATGTCGAGCGCCTCGTCGAGCGCGACGACGGCCGTCGTCAGCGCCTGCAGGAGGTCGTCGGGATCGGGCGGCGCGCCGCGGCCGCCCGGGCCGCGCTGGCCCACGGGGCCGTCCGAGCCGCCCGCACGGCCGGCGGGCCCCGCGCTGCGCGGCGTCAGGGCCTCGGTGCGGTCCGCCGCCGCGCGGCGGGCGGCGTGTGATTGTTCGGATTCAGGACGCTGGTCTGCTGGACCGTGAACTGCACGCTCGCCGAACGGGCCACGTCCCGTCCCGCCGCGCTGACCACGACCGCCTGCAGGGTGTGCACCCCGCGATAAACGTCCGGCACCGTGAAGGCCGTGGCCGTCGCGCCGACATTCATCCGCGTCCCGTCGAGGAAGACGTTGACGTGCTGGCCCGCCTTCAGTCCCGGGTCGATCTCGACCGTCACGCTCAGCGTCCCCCCGATGTTCCAGAGGGTCTCGTTCGCCTGAGGCTTCACGAGCGCGATGCGCGGCGCCGTCGCCGCGGCCCCGCCCGGTCCGGCTGCCGTCGAGGCGCCCTGGCCCGGCGCCGCCGCCGGCTTTTGGGGTGTTTGGAAGGCCGGCACGCTCGGCACGCCCGAGAGCTCGATGCGCTGGGCGCCCTTCACCGGATGATCCGTGTAGTGGGGCTCCCCGTTCTCGTCGACCCACTTCCAGACCGGTACGGCTCCCGCCGTGCCGGCGGCGAGCAGAGTCAGCAGGATCAGCCACGTTCGCATGCTCCAAAGCTTACCGTCATGTCAAGCCGGGAGCCACCGAAAGGGCGGGATTCTGAGAACCCCGCCACGTTCGGCGCTCTCTTTGACGAAACGGCGCTCGGCCTAGAGGCTGTAGTACAGCTCGAACTCGACCGGATGCGTCTGAATCTGGACGCGCTGGATCTCCTGCGTCTTGAGCTCGATGTACCCGTCGATGAGCTCGTCGCTGAACACGTCGCCTTTTTTGAGGAACGCGCGGTCGCGGTCGAGGGCATCGAGGGCCTGCTGGAGCGAGAAGCAGACCGTCGGAATCTTCTTCTCCTCCTCGGGCGGCAGATCGTAGAGATCCTTGTCCATGGCTTCGCCGGGATGGATCTTGTTTTGAATGCCGTCGAGGCCGGCCATCATCATGGCCGTGAAAGCCAGATACGGGTTCGCCGTGCTGTCGGGGAAACGCACCTCGATGCGGCGCGCTTTGGGATTCGCGACGTACGGGATGCGGATCGAGGCGGAGCGGTTGCGGGCCGAGTACGCGATCAACGTCGGCGCCTCGAAATGCTTCACGAGGCGCTTGTAGCTGTTCGTCGACGCGTTCGTGAAGGCGTTCAGCGCGTGGGCGTGCTTGATGATGCCGCCGATGTAGTGCAGCGCGAGCTCGGAAAGGCCGCCGTAGCCGTCGCCCGTGAAGAGGTTCTTGCCGTCCTTCGCGAGCGACTGGTGCACGTGCATGCCGTTGCCGTTGTCGCCGACGAGGGGCTTCGGCATGAACGTAGCCGTTTTGCCGTAGCTGTGCGCGACGTTGAGGACCACGTACTTGAGGACCTGCACCTGGTCGGCCTTGCGCACGAGCGTATCGAACTTCACGCCGATCTCGCCCTGGCCGGCCGTCGCGACCTCGTGGTGATGCACTTCGGGCGAGAGACCCATTTCCTCGAGTGCGAGGCACATGGCGGAACGCATGTCGTGCAGCGAATCGACGGGCGGAACCGGGAAGTAGCCGCCCTTGACGCCCGGGCGGTGGCCGACGTTGCCTTCGGCGATGTCCTTGCCGGACTGCCACGCCGCCTCGACCGACTCGATGGCGTAGAAGGCACCCTGCATCGCGACCGACCAGCGCACGTCGTCGAAGATGAAGAACTCGTTCTCGGGCCCGAAGAAGGCCGTATCGGCGATACCGGTCGAGCGCAGATACGCTTCGGCACGGCGGGCGGCCGAGCGGGGATCGCGCGCATAGCCCTGCATCGTGGCGGGCTCGATGACATCGCAATGGATGTTGAGCGTCGGCTCCTCGGTAAACGGATCGAGCACGGCCGTCGCGCAGTCCGGCATGAGAATCATGTCGGACTCGTTGATGCCCTTCCAGCCCGCAATCGACGACCCGTCGAACATCTTGCCTTCCTCGAAGAAGCCGTCATCGACCGTGCCCGCCGGCACGGTCACATGCTGTTCCTTCCCCCGCGTGTCCGTCAGCCGCAAATCGACGAACCTGACGCCTTTTTCTTTGATTAGCTTTAGAACCTCGGCTGGCGACATGTCTTCCTCCATTTTTCGGGTATGAGTCGCTGTTGAATCGATGGCCGGCGTAAGGGGCGGCCGGGCGAGCTGCGCTGTTTTGGAGCCACGGGATGTGCACTAACTGTGCCACGCCCTATATTGCCCCTAACCTATTGAGCATTAAGGAAAGGATGGACTGGCGCCCGGCGCGCCTTGCACAGAAGCGGTGCAGCGGCCGTTTATGATGCACCAAGGAAGTGCGTTTGGACAGATGGGCACGGTGGCGGCGCGGCCGACTCGCGGCAAGGACGAGGCTTCGGAGACCGCCCCGAACCCGGTGCCGGGCACCCGATCCCTCGCAGGCGCGGGGCCTGGGGGCAGCGGTATACTGCACCGCTTTGCCCGCCCCAGGGAGAGGACCATGGTATCGATGGAAAAAATCGTGTCGCTGGCTAAACGCCGCGGCTTCATCTTTCCGTCCAGCGAAATCTACGGCGGCCTCAACGGCGCCTGGGATTACGGTCCGCTCGGGGTCGAGTTCAAGCGCAACGTCAAGAACGCCTGGTGGGAGGACATGATCGCCCACCACGACGAGACCGCAACCCCCGCCGGCGCCCCGGCCGCCTACTCCATGGTGGGTCTCGACACGGCACTGCTCATGAACCCGCGCGTCTGGGAAGCCAGCGGGCACGTGGGCGGCTTCAACGATCCCATGGTGGATTGCCGGGAGACGCGCAACCGCTATCGGGCCGATCAGCTCGTCGTGTTTCGGCTCGCGTTCGAGGCCGAGGGACAGTGGCTCGCTTACGAAGACGTCCTTTTCGCCTCGCCCGGCGAAGCCGGCAAGTCGCCGGACGAGGACCTGATCGCGCCGCACCGCAAACGCATCGGCGCGCTCACCAAGCAGCACAAGGGGCGGGCGATGCGGCTCGAGCCCGTGGAGAACGTGTTGAGCGACGACGCCATGCGCGCTCGCGTTCTCGCGCCGGGCGCCAGCGAGCCCGGCACGCTCACGGCCCCGCGGGCGTTCAATCTCATGTTCAAGACTTACGTGGGCGCGCTCGAGGACAGCTCGAGCATTGCGTATCTGCGCCCCGAGACCGCGCAGGGCATCTTCGTGAATTTCCGCAACGTCTGCGACACGTCGCGGGTGCGCCTGCCTTTCGGCATCGGGCAGATCGGCAAGTCGTTCCGCAACGAGATCAATCCGCGCAACTTCACGTTCCGCAGCCGCGAGTTCGAGCAGATGGAAATCGAGTTTTTCTGCCGCCCCGAAGAGGCGGCGGACTGGTACCGGTACTGGCGCGATCGCCGCTATGCCTGGTACCTCGGGCTCGGCCTGAAGGCGCAGAACCTCACGCTGCGCGAGCACGAGGCGTCCGAGCTCGCGCACTACGCGGCGGGCTGTGCCGACGTTGAGTACCGCTTCCCTTTTGGCCAGAGCGAGCTCGAGGGGATTGCGAACCGCGCCGATTACGACCTGCGCCAGCACATGGAATGGAGCGGCAAGGATCTGCGTTACGTCGACGAGCTCGAAGCCGACCCCGCACGCCGCAAGTTCGTGCCGCACGTCATCGAGCCGGCCGCCGGCGCGGATCGCGCCGCGCTCGCGTTCCTGTGTGACGCCTACGACGAGGACGAGGTCGGGGGCGAGGCGCGCACGGTGCTCAAGCTCCATCCGCGGCTCGCGCCGATCAAGGCTGCGGTGTTCCCGCTCGTCAAGAAGGACGGCATGCCGGAGACTGCGCTCGACCTCTACCGGGCGCTGCGCAAGCGCTTCAACGCCTTCTACGACGAGAAGGGCGCCATCGGCCGGCGGTACCGCCGCCAGGACGAAGCGGGTACCCCGTTCTGCATCACGATCGACGGCGAGACGAGCAGCGACGGCACCGTAACCGTGCGCGAGCGCGACAGCTGCGCCCAGTCGCGCGTCGCGGTCGGCGAGGTCGAGCGGTTCCTCGCGGAGCGTATCGAGGGCTAGGCGCCGTCCGCGTAACGATATATGGACCGGCTCGTGATTCTCGACCGCGACGGCGTCATCAACGAGGATTCGGCGCGCTACATCAAGTCGCCGGACGAGTGGCGGCCGTTGCCGGGTAGCCTCGCGGCGATCGCCGATCTCACGCGTGCCGGCTTCGACGTCGTCGTCGCGACCAATCAGTCCGGCGTCGGCCGCGGCTTGTTCGGTACGGCCGAGCTCGAGCGCATTCATGCGCGCATGCGCTCGGAGGTGGGCCGCGCCGGCGGCCGGCTTGCAGGCATCTACTATTGCCCGCACCGCCCCGAGGACGCCTGCGCGTGCCGCAAGCCGCTGCCCGGGCTGCTCGAGCGCATCGCGGCGGATTTCGGGCGCCCGCTCGACGGCGTGCCCATGGTCGGCGACAAGGTTTCGGACGTGCTGGCCGCCGAAGCGGTCGGCGCGCGGCCCATCTGCGTGCGCAGCGGGCTGCGGGCCGAGGACTGCGAAGCGGCCGCCGCACGCGGCGCAGAGGTCTACGCGGATCTGCGTGCGGCTGCGGACGCCTTGTTGGCCGAATGAAGGAGGTTGGCGTGCGCCAGCGGATCGCTTCGCTGCTGTTCACATTTTATTTGTTCGTCTCCGTACCTATTTACGGCACTTTCGTGCTCGCGACTGGCTTGTTCGGGCACCGCGCCGCGTTTCGGGCGGTCGCCTGGTGGGCGGACTCCGTGCTGTTCGTGCTGAAGCGGCTCTGCGGGCTCGACTTCACCGTGGAGGGCCGCGAGAACGTGCCCGATGGGAACGCGGTGGCACTCATGAAACATTCGTCGGCTTGGGAAACGGTTGCGCAGTTCAGGCTTTTTCCGGTGCAGACCTGGGTCCTGAAGCGCGAGCTCATGTGGGTGCCGTTTCTCGGTTGGGTGCTGAAGCTGCTGAAGCCGATTGCGATCGATCGGCGCGGCGGGCGTACGGCCGTGCAGCAAGTCGTCGCGCAGGGAAGCGCGCGGCTCGCGGAAGGGCTGTGGATCGTGATCTTTCCCGAGGGAACGCGCGTGCCCGCGGGCGAGTCGCGGCGTTACGGGATCAGCGGCGCGCTGTTGGCCGCGCGTGCCGGAAAGCCCGTCGTGCCCGTCGCGCACGACGCGGGCGAATACTGGCCGCGGCGCGGCTGGCTCAAGCGCCCGGGTACCGTACGCGTGCGCATCGGTCCGCCGATTCCGACGGCGGGGCGCGACGCGCGCGAGATCACGGCCGACGTACAGGCCTGGATCGAGCGCAGCCTCGCCGAGATTTCGGCGGAGCGCGATCTCAAACGTCGAGGTTCGTCACTGCCAGCGCGTTACGCTCGATGAAGTCGCGGCGCGGCTCGACCTGATCGCCCATGAGCGTGCTGAAGACTTCGTCGGCCGCAACGGCGTCCTCGATGCGCACCTGCATGAGGCGCCGGGTCGCGGGGTTCACGGTCGTCTCCCAGAGCTGGGCCGGGTTCATCTCGCCGAG
Source organism: uncultured Gammaproteobacteria bacterium (assembly GCA_963782445.1). Taxonomy (GTDB): domain Bacteria; phylum Pseudomonadota; class Gammaproteobacteria; order Steroidobacterales; family Rariloculaceae; genus ZC4RG20. The sequence goes on along the minus strand of CAWAJM010000002.1, from coordinate 123,864 downwards.
ACCCTTGTAGCGCTGAATCGATTGGCCCTGCTTGGCTTGATTCATGAGCCAATCGATAGCTTCCGGGAAGCTCCCGACGTCCTTGCGGTCCTTTCCGCGCTCGACATAAGCATCCGGGCTCAGCAAGTCTTTGAGCTTCGTGCCGATCGTCGCGATGCGCTGATATTCCGGCGAACGGAAAAATCCCGGATGGAAGTGTTTCGTCGCGGTCACGCCGTGATACTCGCGCGACACATAGAGCGCCGGATCGACGCCTTCGGTGCTCTGCTGATAGACGACGCCATAGCGCGGACCCGTGCCGTTCAGCCACTTGAGGCGCTCCTCGAGCTGCGCACTCCACGCCCGCATGTGCTCGGCATTCTGCAGCTCGGCGCTCGATACTTCTGGCAGCCACATCATGGCACGCAGCACATTCGGGTCGTAGCGCCGGCCCCAGCGCTCGATGATGGCCTTGACCTCCATGTACTGGCGCGCGAGCGTCAGCAGCGTCTCGCCCTGTATCGGCGAAGCGCCGGTCGAGGGATATAGCAGCGCCTCGTCGACGGCGCTGCTCAACAGCAGCGCATTGAGCTCGGCGTCATCTTTTACATAATACTCCTGCCGGCCGCGCTTGAGCTTGTAGAGCGGAGGCTGGGCGATAAAGACGTGGCCACGCTCAATGAGCTCGGGCATCTGGCGATAGAAAAACGTCAGCAGCAGCGTGCGGATGTGGGAGCCGTCGATGTCCGCGTCTGTCATGATGATGATGCGGTGGTAGCGCAGGTTGTCCGGATCGAATTCCTCGCGCCCGACGCCGCAGCCGAGCGCCGTGATCAGCGTCGCGACCTCGGCCGATTGCAGCATCTTGTCGAAGCGTGCCTTCTCGACGTTGAGGATCTTGCCTTTGAGCGGCAGCACGGCCTGCGTGCGCCGATCCCGGCCCTGCTTCGCCGAGCCGCCGGCGGAATCGCCCTCGACGAGAAACAGCTCGGAAAGCGCGGGATCTTTCTCCTGACAGTCGGCCAGTTTGCCCGGCAGACCCGCGACATCGAGTGCCCCCTTGCGGCGCGTCATTTCGCGCGCCTTGCGCGCGGCTTCGCGGGCGCGGGCGGCCTCGACGACTTTGCCGACGATGACCTTGGCGTCCGTCGGGTTCTCGAGCAGAAACGCCTCGAGCTGGGCCGCGACGATCGACTCGGTCACGGCCTTGACCTCGGACGAGACGAGCTTGTCTTTGGTCTGGGATGAGAACTTCGGATCGGGCAGCTTGACCGACAGCACGGCCGTGAGGCCCTCGCGAGCGTCGTCGCCGGACGTTGCGATCTTCTCGCGCTTCCCGATGCCCTCCGTCTCGATGTAGTGGTTCAACGTCCGCGTCATGGCCGCCCGGAAGCCGGCCAGATGGGTGCCCCCGTCGCGCTGAGGGATGTTGTTCGTATAGCAGAACATCCCTTCCTGATAGCCGTCGTTCCATTGCAGCGCGACCTCGACCTGAATCGACCCGCGCTTGTCCGCGAAGTAGATGACGCTCGGGTGCAGCGGCGTCTTATTGCGGTTCAGATGCGTGACGAACGCCCGAATACCGCCCTCGAATTGGAACACGTCGCTGCGCTCGTCACGCTCGTCCGTCAGCGTGATCTTGACCCCGGAATTCAGGAAGGACAGCTCGCGGAGCCGCTTGGCGAGGATGTCGTAATCAAACTCGATGTTCGAGAAGATGGCCACGCTCGGCTGGAAACTGATGGACGTTCCGGTCCGGTCCGTGGGGCCGACGACGGCCAGCGGCGCTTCGGGCTCGCCCATTGCGTAGTTCTGCCGATAGACCTGCCCCCCGCGATAGATCGTCAATACGAGGGACTGGGACAGTGCATTCACCACGGACACGCCGACGCCATGCAGGCCGCCGGAGACCTTGTAGGAGTTGTCGTCGAACTTACCGCCGGCGTGCAGCACGGTCATGATGACCTCTGCGGCAGATCGGCCCTCGTCGGGATGGATGTCGACGGGAATACCGCGGCCGTCGTCGGTGACCGTGATCGACTCGTCGGGGTGGATCGTCACGGTAATTTCCGTGCAGTAACCGGCCAAGGCCTCGTCGATCGAGTTGTCGACGACCTCGAAAACCATGTGGTGGAGACCGGTACCGTCGTCCGTGTCCCCGATGTACATCCCGGGGCGCTTGCGGACCGCCTCGAGGCCCTTCAACACCTTGATATTTCTAGAGGTATATTCGCTCTGCGACATAGAAAGCGGACTCGCGGCTAAACCGACGCATTATAGCATTGCTGGACCTTTCCCTGTTCCACGTGGAACACGGGCCGACCCGGGCGGGGCTCCAGCTGTCGAGCCGACAGGGCCGTGAGGACGAGTTGCCCCGGCGTAGCCTCCAAGATGCCCAATAGCCGCGCCAGCGCCTGCGCATCGAGCTCCGCGGCCGGATCGTCGACGAGCAGCAGCCCGTCCGTCCCCGTCGCGGCCGATAGGCTCCTGACTTGCGCTATCACCAAGGCCGCCGCGGCGAGCTTCTGCTGGCCGCGAGAGGCCTCCTCGGCCACGGCCTGCTCATTCAAGCTCACGCGCAGATCCGCCCGATGCGGCCCGACCTGCGTCGCCCCGGCCAGGGCGTCCCGTCGCCACGAGGCCGCGAGTGCCTCGCGGAAATCCTCGCCCTCTCGCCAGCCGTTGGCATACCCGACATCGAGGTGGCGGCCGAGGAGCTCAAGGCCGACCTCCGCGGCGACGGGCCGCAATCGCTCCACATGCCGATGCCGCGCGTCCGTGACCGCCGTGGCCGCCTCGATAAGTGGCTCATCCCACAGCCGCGAAGGCCCCTGCGCGCCCCGCGCGCTCTTCAGCGCGGCATTACGTTGCGCCAATGCGCGGCGATAGCGCCGCCAGGTCGGCAGGAAGTCGTGTTCCACGTGGAACACACCCCAATCGAGGAACCGCCGCCGTTCCGTCGGCCCGGCCTCGATGAGACGATGAACGCTCGGGTCGATAACATCGACCCGCAGCACCTCGGCAAGTTCCGAGATCCCGGCGGCCACGCGGCCGTCGATCCGCATCCGCAGCCCTTCCGTTCCGACCTCGACGCCAAGCCGATGGCCGCCCCCGCTCGCGCCCCTAGTCTCCCCATAGACCACGAGGCCCTCAGCGCCCCGCTGCACGATCCGCCGCGTCTGCCGAGTGCGAAACGAGCGACCCCGGCTCAACAAGTACACGCCTTCGAGAAAGCTCGTCTTTCCTGCCCCGTTCGCCCCAAAGAGGTAATTGAGCCGCGCATCGAGTCGAACCTCGACGTGCGAAAGGCACCGCAGATTACTGACGCGAAAGAGCTCTAGCGGCACGAGATGTGTATCCGAGTATCGATGGCCCTGCTGCGGCTACCCAGCATCATGGCTTGGCGATGGGCCGGTCAAAGGATGAGGGTCGACGGGTTCGCGCAGCCGCCTGCGAGCGCCCAAGCTCCAATCTGCACGAATCAAACCCGCTCGCGTTCGTCACCTCTGCGACACGGGGCCGCCAGGAGCCTGCTTGCGGAGCCGCACGGCCCGCATCATGACTCGGACAGGGGGCCTGATCGCCTAAAGCCGCATCGGCATCACGACGAACTTCGCGTCTTCCCGCCCCGGCTCCGTAATGAGACAGCTCGAATCGCCGTCCGTCACGCCGATGCAAACCTGCTCCGAGTCGACGGCCGCGAGCGCATCGAGCAGGTAGTTGACGTTAAAACCAATCTCCATCTCGCTGCCCCCGTACTCGAGCTCCAGCGTTTCGACGGCTTCCTCCTGCTCCGGGTTATTCGCCTGAATGACCATGCTGTTCGCGGCGAGCTGCAGCCGCACGCCGCGGTACTTCTCGTTGGAAAGGATAGCCGTGCGCTGCAGCGCCTGGCGCAGCAGCGCACGGTCCGCCGTCAGGACGTTCGGAGGATCTTTCGGAATGACGCGGCCATACTCCGGAAAGCGCCCGTCGATGAGCTTCAACGTCAGCCGCATGCCGTCCATCTGCGCACGGATATGATTCGTGCCCAAGGTCAGTCTGACGGGGCCGTCTCCGGTCAACAGCCGGTTGAGCTCCAGGACGCCCTTCCGCGGCACGATGAGCTGCTCGCTGCGCGCCGCGGCCTTATCGAGCTCGGCCTCGGCGAGCGCCAAGCGATGGCCATCGGTCGCTACGCCGCGAAGGCGCTTGCCGTCCGTCTCGAGCAGTAAGCCGTTGAGGTAATAGCGCACGTCCTGCTGAGCCATCGAAAAGTGCGTCTTTTCGATGAGACGCCGTAACGTCGGCGCAGGCACTTCGAGCGTGTCCTGGCCGGCCACGTCGTCGATCGTCGGAAAGTCCGCCGCCCGCAATGTCGAGAGCGTGAACCGGCTGCGGCCCGCCTTGATGCCGAGGCGGTCGCCGCTCAGCGTCACGTCCAGCCGAACCCCGTCCGGCAGGGCCCGGACGATATCGTGAAGCTTACGGCCGGGCACCGTCGTCTCGCCCGCCTCGACGTTCTCGACGGCACCCTCGGCGACGAGCTCCACCTCCAGGTCTGTCGCGGTAATGCTCAGTACGCCGTCTCTGACCACGAGTAGGACGTTGCTCAGAATCGGCATCGTCTGGCGTCGCTCCACCACACCGATGACTGCCTGCAAAGGCTTGAGAACGGCTTCCCTGGGTGCACTGAACTTCATTCTTAATTACCTATTTATTTATACATTTCAATGTTTGTTTTTAGGCGCCTGCAAACGCGTGAACAAGCCTGAAAAGCCTTTAATATACAGAGCGTTAAAGGTCGCGCAAAGGAGTGGAGAACTCCTCCCCCGCCTGTGCTGGCCTTGTGGACAAAATTGGGGACAAAAATCATCCACAGCTTCTTCGCAGCTAACCCGCCAAGGTTCTCAAGAGGTTGTTATAGTCCTCCGCGACCCGCGTCTCGGTATCGCGCAGCTCCTTGACGCGCCGGCACGCGTGCAGGACGGTCGTATGATCGCGACCGCCGAAGGCGTCGCCGATTTCGGGAAGGCTGTGGGTCGTCAGCTCCTTCGACAGCGCCATGGCGATCTGCCGCGGCCGGGCGATGGATTTGTTGCGCCGCTTGGAGAGCAACTCGGATACGCGGATCTTGAAATAGCCGGCCACGGTCTTTTGAATGTTGTCGACCGTGACGAGGCGCGCTTGCAGCGCGAGCACGTCTTTGAGGGCCTCTCGCGCGAGGTCCAGCGTGATCGGCTGACCCGTGAAGCGCGCGTTCGCGATGACTCGGCGCAGTGCCCCCTCGAGCTCGCGAACATTCGAGCGGATGCGCTGGGCAATGAAGAAAGCCACCTCTTCGGGCAGCGTCTCTTGCTCGACCGCAGCCTTGCTGATGAGAATTGCGACGCTCGTCTCCAGCTCTGGCGGCTCGATGGCAACGGTCAGCCCCCAGCCGAACCGCGACTTGAGGCGCTCCTCGAGTCCGGACACCTCTTTCGGGTAACGGTCGCACGTCAGCACGATTTGCCGCTGTCCCTCCAGCAACGCGTTGAACGTATGAAAGAATTCCTCCTGCGAGCGCTCTTTGTTCGCAAAAAACTGAATATCGTCGATGAGCAGTGCGTCGAGGCCGCGGTAGGTCTGTTTGAAGGCCGCAATCGTGTTGTGCTGCAGGCCCTTGACCATGTCGCCGACAAAACGCTCCGAGTGCACGTAAGCGATCTTGGCCGACCCATCCCGCTGCAGGATGGCGTTACCGATTGCGTGCATGAGGTGCGTCTTACCCAGACCGACGCCGCCATAGATGAACAACGGGTTATAGGCCGTGCCCGGGTTCTGCCCCACCTGCAGCGCCGCCGCTCGTGCGAGCTGATTGCTCTTGCCCTCGACGAAGCTGTCGAACGTGAAGGCCGAATTGAGCCGGCTTCCCTGCAGCTGACCGTTCGGCCGCGTCTCCGCCTCCGGCGCGGCGACGGCCGGGACCCCGCGGCTGCGCGAGCCGACCTCGAGCACGACGGCTGCAGTCTCCGCCCAATGGCGCTGCCACCATTCCTGAATCTGCGCCAGACAGTGCGTGTGGACCCAGTCGACGACGAACCGGTTCGGCGCCAACAGTCTGACGGTCCCACCCTCTTCGACGGGCTGCAGACAACGAATCCAAGTGTTCAGCTGCTGGTCGGAAAACTCCGTCTCCAGCATGCCGACGCATTCTTTCCAGCACGATCTGAGCGCCGCCGAATTCTCTGCCACGGTGTCTCTGCGTTGAGGAAGGAAGGAGTGGGCCGTGGCCCGCGGACGTAGGAGTCTAATACGACATGGCCCTAGTTATCCACAGCCGCTCGGCGCGCATACGGGCTTGACAGCGCGATTTCCGCCGCGTAGAGTTTCGCGTTTCCTATGACCCTCTATCCCCTTGTTTTGCCAGAGCTTTTGAACGCCAAGGTCCGGCCATGAAAAGAACCTTTCAGCCCAGCAACCTGCGCCGCAAGCGCAATCATGGCTTTCGCGCCCGCATGGCGACACGCGGGGGACGTGACGTGCTCAAGCGGCGCCGGGCCAAGGGGCGCTCCCGTCTGACGCCCTGAACGCGCTCGATCCGGGACGATCCGCCGGGTCGGCCGCACGCTTCGGCCCCGACAAGCGCCTGCGGACCTCCCGCGACTTCAGTCGCGTCTTTGCCGACCCGGCTCGCTCCTCCGACCGTTTCTTCACGGTACTAGGACGTACCAACGATCTTGCCTTCGCTCGGTTAGGATTAGCGATATCCCGCAAAGCAGCCAAACGCGCCGTGGACAGAAACAGGCTCAAGCGGATTGCCCGAGAGTCCTTCCGGCAGCAAAGCCTGTCGCACGCCGACTTCGTGGTCCTCGCGCGTCCGGGTGCCGCCGCGGCGGTTCCTGCCGAGCTCCGGCGCAGCCTCGATGGGCACTTTCGTAGACTCGGCCGCCGCCTGGAATCGCAACGCAATGGATAATTTACGCCTCGTTCTATGGTTCGGCCTCGCCGTCTTCCTATGGCTGAACTACACCGCCTACACGCAGGACCACCGTCCGCCGGCGCCGGCCGCGCCGTCTGCGTCCGCACCTCAACAAGCTCCGCAGCAGGCGCCGCAAAACGCCGCGCCGCAGGGGGCGCCGGCTGCCGGCCAGCAAGCAGCCGCGCCGCCGGCCGAGGCACCGTCCTCCAACCCCAACGCCGTGGCGCCGTTCGCCGTGCCGCGTACGCCGACGGCTCCAATCCGCGTCCGCACGGACGTGCTCGACGTCCTCATCGATACGCACGGCGGCAACATCGTCCGCGTGAATCTCCCCGCCTATCCCGTCCACAAGAACCAGCCCGACATTCCGGTTAGATTGCTCGACTACAAACCCGACGACCTCTGGGCCCTGCAAAGCGGCCTCGAGCGCACGGGCGATTCCGCCGAGCCCGACGACGGCGCCAACTATCGCGCCTCGGCGAAGGAATACACGTTGGCCCCCGGCCAAGACAAGCTCGTCGTTCGCCTCGACTGGATCGGCGGCGACTCGGGCGTAGGCGCGTCCAAGGTCTACACCTTCACGCGCGGCTCCTATGCCATCGGTCTCGACATGAAGCTCGACAACGACAGCGGGAAACCGTGGCAGGTGACGGCCTACGCGCAGATGGTTCGCCGGCACAGCAAGGTCAAACGGCACATCGGCAATATCGACACATACTCCTACCGCGGCGCCGTGCTCTACAACGGCGATCACTACAAGAAGCTCAAGCTCGACGAACTTCAGAAAACGCCCGTATCCGAAACGCTCCGCGGCGGCTGGTTCGCCGGTATCGAGCACCACTTCGTCGCGGCCGTCGTGCCGCCGTTGACCGAGAACATTCGCTACGAGGCGACGGCCATGGGCGAGGACTGGGCGGTCGGGGCACGCACGCCCGTCACGACCGTCGGTCCGGGTCAGCAACAAAGCTTTCCGTACACGCTGTTCATCGGGCCCAAGCTGCAGAATCAGCTGGCCGCCACGGCCCCAAACCTGCAGCTCACGGTCGACTACGGCGTGCTCGGCGTGCTGGCCCGTCCGCTGTTCTGGCTGTTGGCGCATGTCGAGCGCGTTACGGGGAATTGGGGCTGGGCCATCATCCTCGTCACGATGTTCATCAAGCTCGTTTTCTACAAGCTCACGGAGACGAGCGGCCGGTCCATGGCGAAGATGCGGCGCCTCGCCCCGCGCATCAAGGCTGTCCAGGAACGCTTCAAGGACGATCGCCAGGCCCAGAGCCAGGCCATGATGGAGCTGTATCGAAAGGAGAAGGTCAATCCGGCCGCCGGCTGTTTGCCGATGATCATCCAGATGCCGTTCTTTTTCGCGTTCTACTGGGTGCTCATCGAGAGCGTCGAGATGCGCCAGGCGCCGTTCATGCTGTGGATAAACGATCTCTCCGCCCGCGACCCGTACTTCGTGCTGCCGATACTGAACGGCATCGTGATGTTCGTGCAGTCGCGCCTGAATCCACCCCCGCCGGACCCGATGCAGGCGCGCATGATGCAGTTCATGCCGATCGCCTTCGCCGTGTTCTTCGCGTTCTTTCCTTCGGGACTCGTGCTGTACTACCTGACCAACACGACTCTCGGGATCCTGCAGCAGTGGCGCATCAACAAGATCGTCGCGGCGGAGACCGCAACCGCGACCTGACGACGCGCGGCGACACGATCGCGGCGCTCGCGACAGCCCCCGGTATCGGGGCCGTCGCGATCGTGAGGCTCTCGGGCCCGGATGCCCGCGCCATTGCGCGCCGTGTCACGGGCGTCGACCCGCGACCGCGCTACGCGGAGTTCTGCGACTTCGGCGTGCCGGGCGGCCCGCGCATCGACCAAGGGCTCCTGCTGTATTTCCCGGCGCCGCAGTCGTATACCGGCGAGGACGTTGTCGAGCTTCAAGGTCACGGGGGCCCCATCCTCGCCGATTGGCTGCTCGAGACGCTTTTCGCCTGCGGCGCGCGTGCCGCCGAGCCCGGCGAGTTCACCCTGCGCGCCTTTCTCAACGACAAGCTCGACCTGGCTCAGGCCGAGGCCGTGGCCGACCTCATCGAAAGCGGGACGCGCCACGCCGCGAGCGCCGCGCTGCGCTCGCTGAGCGGCCGTTTCTCGGCGAGCGTAGACGCGCTGCAGGCCGAGCTCACGGACTTGCGCGTTCAGGTCGAGGCTTGGCTCGACTTCCCGGACGAGGAGATCGATCGGCAGGCGGCCGCGGATCTCGAGCTGCGCGGCGCGCGGCTGCGCGGGCGCGTCGCTGAGCTGCTGCGCGAAGCCGCCCAGGGACGCAGGCTCTACGACGGCCAGAGTCTCGTGATCGCGGGCGCCCCGAATGCCGGCAAGTCCAGCCTGCTGAACCGGCTCGCGGGGCACGATGCCGCCATCGTCACGCCGGTCGCGGGCACGACGCGCGACGTGCTCCGGGAGCAGCTCCAGCTCGCCGGGATCCCGATCACGCTCGTCGACACGGCCGGCCTCCGCGCGAGCGACGATCCGGTCGAGGTCGAAGGCTTGCGGCGAGCGCGGCACGAGCTCGAGCGGGCCGACCACGTGCTCTGGGTCGCGGACGCCAGAGAAGGCGCCGAGCCCGCCGTCGCGGCCGCGCACGCGGCCGCGGGCGGCCTGCCCTTCAGCGTCCTCCTAAACAAGATCGATCTGATCGGCGTGCCGCCGGGCCTTGGGGCCCAGGGGCAGGTCCCCGTGCTGCGCCTGTCGGCCCTGACCGGCGCCGGCCTCGACGCCCTGACTGCGCACCTGACCTCGCTCGGCGGCCCGCCACCGGAGGCGGGCGGAAGCTTCAGCGCTCGGCGCCGGCATCTCGAGGGGCTCGCGCGGGCCCAGGTCTGCCTGCAGCGCGCGCAGCCGATGCTCGGCGAGGCGCTAGAGCTCGCGGCCGAAGAGCTGCGCGGGGCACAGCGAGCATTGGGCGAGCTCACGGGGGAGTTCACGAGCGACGACCTGCTCGGCCGCATCTTTTCGAGTTTCTGCATCGGCAAGTAGCCGGCCTCGGCCGCATCCAGCCGCCGTGCGCGGGCTCGGTCGACGTGTCTCGCGCCGGCGCTGGCACGGCGTTTGCGGCCTGACGGGTAAGCTGCTCGTGCAAGGAGGATGTGATGCAGACCGTGAGTCGTACCGGCCGCCGCATCGACCGCCCGGGTTACTCGGCGCCGTTCGTGCTGACCGTTACGCTCGCGTGGACACTGCCCGTCCTCGCCCAGCGGCCCGCGCCGACAGCCCGAAGCCGACTGGCGTGAAAGAAGACCAGTACGTGACCCCCGACCCGTACGCGCGCGCGGCGGACACCTGGATCGTGCTCTCGGGAGCGGTGACCTCCGTCGGCCGCCGCCGTTTCGGACTCGATTACGGCAGGGGCACGATCGAGGTTCAGATCCAAACGCGTGGCCGCACCGCCTCGGGTTACCGGCTACAGAAGGGCGACAATGTCGTCGTAACGGGCATCGTCGCTACGCACGTTTTCAAGCCGCGATCGATCGACGCGAGCAGCGTGTATGTGCGCAAGCTCCGTAAGTATTTCTACGGCAACCCGTTGAGCACGCCCGGGGCGACGATGCCGTCCAGCTGCTCCGCAGCGTGAACGGCTGATCCGCTTCCGATCGGCGGCGCGTCCGCACATCCTAGCCCCCCGCGGCGAGCGCCTTAGCGGCCCGCTCCCAGCCGCCGGCCGGCGCCGCTTCGACGTGCCCCGGCCCGAACTGCTTCGCGACGTACAGTGTGCGCTCGGTCCGCGCGAGCAGCGCGTCGGCCGAGTCGCCGAACTCATACACCACGACCGCGGCGGAGACGCTCGCGGGCGGTCCGCCCCACCGCAACGCGCCGATGCGCTGCTGGAGCCCGGTGGCGAACGCGAGCACGGCGTCGCGCCGCGCGCAACGCAGCAGCACGAGCAGCGCGTCGCCGTCGTAGCGCGCGACGACGCCCGGGACCGCGCGCCACTGCGTCTCGCCGAGCTGTTCGCGTGCGGCGCCGGCCGCGCCCGCGAGGACGGCGTCCCCGGTCCGAAAACCCGCCGCCGCGTTGATCTTGCAGAGCTCGTCGAAGTCGACGAGGCAGAGTGCGAACGCGCGACCCGTTGCCTCGGCCTCGAGCACCTCGCGCTCGAGCATCCGGAAGAAGAACGGCCGCGAGAGCGCGCCCGTCAACGGGTCGCGCGCGACCGGGTACGCCCTGGGCGGCTCAAGATGCGGGCGAGTCATGACGCTTCCACTCAGACCATCGGCGCCGCGGCAGCGCGCGCCTCGAGCCGCAAAGCCTGCCACTGCGGCGTCGGCCCCGGCGTGATCGGGTTCCCAATCCGCCCCGGGAGCCGGAATTCGGCGCGGGCCGGACGGATTCGCGGCCTGCCTGAGCCTCTTAGCCGAGCAGGCGTTCGCGCTGATACAGCCGCGTCGCGGCGACGGCCAGCAGCGCTCCTACGACCAGCGTGCAGATCGCCGATTCGGCGTAAAAGGCGGGGGCAACGGGTTGCTGCTTGATGAGCGCCGTCACGAGCAGATGCTGGCTCAGACTCGGAATCCACATGAGCCCGGCACCGGGCGCGACGTTGAGCATCGTCGCGAAGATCAGCGGCAGCGTGGGTACGAGGAGCACGAGGGTGAGATAGGTTTGCGCTTCCTTGTAGCTTTTGGTGAACGATGCGACGAGCGTCATGAGCGCGGCGCCGAGCGGCCCGAACGGCGCGATGATCGCGAACGCCTCGAGCGCAGCGCGCGGCCCGAAGCCGGAGCTCATGCCGAGCCGCTCCAGCGGCAGGAAGTGCAGCGCGACCGTGAAGCCCACGAGCGTCAGCGCGAGACTCAACCACATGTAGCACGTTGCGGCCGCCATCTTGCCGAGCAACAGGCTCGTGCGCGAAACGGGCAGCGTCAGCAGGGGCTCGAGCGAGCGGCGCTCGCGCTCGCCGGCGGTGCTGTCGATCGCGAGGTAGAAGCCGCCCATGAACGTCGCGAGCAGCAGGAAGTAGGTCAGCATGCCGAGCAGCACGATCGAGCGGCCGGCGGCCGTCGAAACGTCGAGCGCGTCGAGGCGCAGCGGCGTCAGTGCGTCCGGGTGAATGCCGCGGGCGAGCAGCTTCAACGTTCCGAGCTGGCGCGAATAGGCCTCGATCGCATTGCGGACGCGCGCGATGCGGCTCGCCGCATGCGAATCGGAGCGATCGAATACGAGCTCCACGCGACCGGTGCCCCTCGCGGCGAATCGCGTGGCGAAATCGGGATCGAGCAGCAGGACCATCTCGCGTCCGCCGTGCTTGACGGCCGCGACGGCATCGTCGAGCCCGCGAACCGCGCCGGGGGGCTCCGCATCGATGCCGCGGGCAGCCAGGAAAGCGATGAGGTTGGGCGCCTGCGCCGCGCCGACGATCGGTACGGCGACGCGCCGGTCTCCCGACGATACCGCCTGCGAGACGACGAGATTCACGAGCACGGCGAACAGCACGGGACCGAACAGCGGGCCGAAGACGAAGGCCGAGAACAGCGTCCGCCGATCGCGCGCGTTGTCCGCGATCTCCTTGCGGCAGACGATGCCGGCGGCGCTCATGGCCCGCTTCCGTCCGCGCCGAGCGCAAGTGGCATGGGCTCGGGCGCGGCCGCGTAGACGGCCGCGACGAAGATCTCTTCGAGGTTGCGCTCGGGATAGCGCTCGGCGAGCTCGGCGGGCGTGCCCGCGGCCGCGACGCGGCCGTGCGCCACGATGACGAGATCGTCCACGAGCGCGGCGACCTCTTCCATGACGTGGCTCGACAGCAGCACGCAACAGCCGTCCGCGCGCAGTTCCCTGAGCCACTCGCGCAGCTCCCGCGCGGCCATGACGTCGAGACCGCTCGTCGGCTCGTCGAGCAGCAGATGCCGCGGCCCGTGCACGAGGGCGCGCGCGAGTGCGACGCGCGTGCGCTCGCCCTGCGAGAAGCCTCCGGCGCGACGATCGGCGATGCTCTCGAGCCCGAGACGTTCAACCAGCTCGGCGATGCGGGCGCGCAGTGCGCGGCCGCGAAGACCGTGCAGCCGCCCGTAGTACGTGATGTTCTCACGCGCCGTGAGCTGCGGATAAAGACCGGCCGCGTGCGGGAGGACGCCGAGCTTGCGGCGCGCCGCAAGCGGTTCCGCGACGACGTTGGTGCCCCCGATCCTCGCGCGCCCGGCATCCGGCACGAGCACGGTCGAGAGGATGCGCAGGCAGGTCGATTTGCCCGCGCCGTTCGGCCCGAGCAGCCCCGTGATGCGGCCGTCGCCGGCTGCGAACGAGACGCCGTCGAGCGCCCGCACGGCGCCGAAAGTCTTGATCAGGCCGTCGACTTCGAGCATGCGGCTAAGGCCCGGGGCCGGCGGGCGAGAGAAAGAACGGCGTCGGCTTCTCGAGCGCGAGGCAGTGGCCGTCGACCGCGGCCGGATCGGCCTTCTCGAGAAAGCGGGCCATGAGCCGCGGCACGCAGCCGATGCCCGCCATGCCGTGGCCCTGGCCGGCGCCGACGAGATGCACGGCGTCGTGCAGGCCGTGGGCCATGGCCTCCACGGCGTACTTGGGCGGCGTCACGGGATCGTTCTCGCCCGACAACAGCAGGACCGGTCCCGCAAACTTGACCGGCTCCTTGAAGTCCTCGTCCAGGACGCCGCGCGGCCAGACGCTGCAGATCGCGCGCAGCGAGTCGACGATGCTCGAGCCGAGGTAGCTCGCGTCCGTGCCCGCGGGCGGCATAGGCGGGAAGAACGGGACGTCCTCGGTGCAGACCACGGAGTTGTGCATCGGCACGTTGATGGCCTGCGCGGCGCTGCCCGTCAACACCTGCGCCTCGCCCGCCAGCATGTCGTAGCGCCCCGCGTAGGCTGCATCCAGCGCGAGCGGCAGCAGTGCGACCGTGGGCGCCGAGTAGCTCATGAGGCGCACGGCGGCCGCGAGCTGCGTCGCGCCGAACTGTTGCGCCCTGGGTTTGCCCGTGAGCGGATCGGGCAGCTTCAGCGCGACCGGCCGCGCCGCAAGGCGCTTGCGCAGCGCCTCGAAATGCGCGCCGAGCTCCGGAAAGCGGCGTCCGCAGGCGGCGTCCGCGGCGCAGCGAGCGAAGATGCCGTAGAGCGCGTGCTGGGCGTCGAGCGCGAGGGACGGGCCGAGCACGAGCTCGGCGGGCACGACGCCGTCGAGGATCAGGGCGCGCGTGCGGCCCGGATAGCGCCGCGCGTAGTGCTGCGCGACCCGCGTGCCGTAGGAGACGCCGTAGACGTTCCACCTCGGCGCGCCGAGGGCCGCGCGCAGGGCGTCGAGATCCGCGACGGCCTGCGAGGTGCCGAAGTAGCGCGGGTCGTGCTTGAGCTGGCTCAGGCAATCGCGAACCGCGGCGGCGAGGCGGTCCGGCGCGGCGGTGTCGAGATCTATGTCGGCGGGAAAATCGCAACGGAAACCTGCGGCGGAACGCCCGGTGCCGCGCTGATCGAGCAGCACGATATCGCGATCCCGCCGTACCGGTTCGAAGGCTTGGCGCAGCTCGAGGTAGAAATCGACCGTCGACTGGCCGGGGCCGCCCGCGATGAGCACGAGCGGATCGGGCTTGGGCGTGGCCGTCAGCGCGGGCACCCGCGCGACGAACAGACGGAGGCGCGGACCTTCCGGCCGGTCCGGATTCTCGGGCACGGACAGCGTGCTGCATTCGGCCAGCACGGCCGGCAGCGATTCGGCCTCGAGGCGGCAGGGGGACTCCGCGAGCCCGGCCGGCCGGTTTGCGGCCCGCGCCGGCGACGCCGCGACGGCGAGCGCCGCCGACCACACGGCCAGGAGGGCGCGTGCCGTGACCATCCCTTGTCCCATGGGGTCGCAATGTTGACCCCAACAAGCCCGAAAAGCCACGCCCGAAACTCGGTAGCGAGAACAGGTTGGCATTTCGGCCCCCTGCTCGGGCCGCTCGCCGGCGCCTCTCGGGAGCGGCCGCCCGCACGGAGAGTTTTCGGGCGGCCTGCTAGAATTCGCCGATGCACGCAACCCGCTCCTGCCTCGACTATCCGCATCGCTTCGGCTGCATCGTCGTCGGCGGCGGTCATGCCGGCACCGAGGCCGCGCTCGCCAGTGCGCGGCTCGGCGTCGCCACGCTGCTCGTCACGCAGAACCTCGAGACGCTCGGCCAAATGAGCTGCAACCCGGCGATCGGCGGCATCGGCAAGGGGCACTTGGCCAAAGAGATCGACGCGCTCGGCGGCGTCATGGCGCGGGCGGCCGACGCGGCCGGTATCCACTTTCGCACCCTCAATGCGCGCAAGGGTCCGGCCGTGCGCGCGACGCGCGCCCAAGCCGACCGCAGGCTCTACAAGCAGGCCATCCGTGCCGCGCTCGAGCGGCAGCCGAACCTCGAGCTGCTGCAGCAGGGCGTCGATGACGTCTGGCTCGACGGCGGCCGTGTCGCGGGCGTGATCACGCAGATGGGTCTGAAGATTGCAGCCCCGGCCGTGGTTCTGACGGTCGGCACGTTCCTCGATGGGCGCATCCATGTTGGGAACGTCAACTACGCAGGCGGCCGTGCCGGCGACCCGGCCGCCGTGAGCCTCGCCGCACGCCTGCGCGAGCTCGGGCTCGGCGTCGGCCGGCTCAAGACGGGCACGCCCCCGCGCATCGACGGCCGCAGCATCGATTACTCGCGGCTCGAGCCGCAGCCGGGCGACGAGCCCGTCCCGGTATTCTCGTTCCGGGGCCGGCGCGCCGATCATCCGCGGCAGCTGCCGTGCCACATCACGCGCACGACCGCGCGCACCCACGAGATCATCCGGGCTGCGCTCGACCGCTCGCCGCTCTTCGGCGGCGCGATCGAGGGCGTCGGCCCGCGCTACTGCCCGTCCATCGAGGACAAGGTCGTGCGCTTTGCTGATCGCGAGAGCCACCAGATCTTCATCGAGCCCGAAGGGCTCGATACGCAGGAGGTCTATCCGAACGGCATCTCGACGTCGCTGCCGTTCGACGTGCAGCACGCGCTCGTGCGCTCGATCCCCGGCTTCGAAAACGCACACATCACGCGGCCCGGCTACGCCATCGAATACGATTTCTTCGACCCGCGCGGACTGTACCCGAGTCTCGAGACGCGCGCCGTCCCCGGGCTGTATTTCGCCGGCCAGATCAACGGCACGACGGGGTACGAGGAGGCGGCTGCGCAAGGGCTCGTCGCCGGCATCAATGCGGGCCTCGCGGTGCGGGGGGCCGAGCCCTGGACGCCGCGTCGAGACGAGGCTTATATCGGCGTGCTCATCGACGATCTCGTCACGTGCGGCACGGCCGAGCCGTACCGTATGTTCACGAGCCGCGCGGAGTACCGGCTCACGCTGCGCGAGGACAACGCCGACCGGCGGCTCACGCCCGTCGGCCGGACCCTCGGCGTCGTCGAGGAGGCGCATTGGCGCGCGTTCGAACGCAAGCTCGAGGCGGTCGAGGCGGAACGGGAACGCTTCGCCCGAGCGCGGGTGCGGCCGGCCGACGTGCCGGCCGGGAGCCCGCTCGGCGCGCTCGCGCGCGACGCCTCGGCGGCCGAGCTGCTACGCCGGCCCGAGGCGCGCTACGAGGATCTCGCGGGCCTTGAGGCGCTCGGCCCCGCCTCGGGTGCGGCGGCTGCGCTCGAGCCCGAGCAGCTGGAGCAGGTCGCGCGCGCGCTCGAGATCGAAGCCCGCTACGCGGGCTACATCGAGCGGCAGAGTGAGGAGATCGAGCGGCAGCGGCGGCACCGCGGGGCACCCGTGCCGCCCGACTTCGACTACGGGGACGTACGCGGGCTGTCGCACGAGGTCCGGGAAAAGCTCGAGCGGGTCCGGCCCGGGGATCTCGGCCAGGCGGCGCGAATTCCGGGCGTCACGCCCGCGGCCGTCTCGCTGCTCCTCGTTCATTTGAAGAAGGGCCAGCGGCGCAGCGCCTGAGCGGCTCGCGCCCGCGCCGGCCCGCGGCCCGGATGGGCAGCGGGCCCGGGGGGACAGCTAGCAATATCGGCAGTGTACCCCTAACATAGCGGCCCTCCGTAAGCCCGCCGACAGGGAGAGTCTTCGCAGTGTTCAAGTCAGGCTCGAAAACCATTTCGCTGACTTCGGGGGTCGTCGTCATGATCCTCGCGGCCTCGGTGAGCGGCCTGGCCGGCGCCCAGCAGCTGTTCGCGAGCGCCGAGCCGTCGCCGTCTTCGCCGCCCCCGCCGCCCGCAGCGCCGATTCCGCTCAAGGGCGACGCGGCCCGCGGGCGCATCCTCGCGGCCACGTGCTCCGGCTGCCACGGCGTTCCGGGCTACAAGAACGCTTATCCGTCCTACAACGTGCCGAAGCTCGGCGGTCAGAACCGCGACTACATCACGGTCGCGCTGCAGGACTATCGCCGCCGGTCGCGCGGCTTCGCGACGATGCAGGCGCAGGCCGCGGTGCTCTCCGATCAGGACATCGCCGATATCGCCGCCTATTTCGCGAGCGTCAAGGGCGTCCCGCAGAAGGGTATCTCGGACGCTTCGGCCGCCGAGATCGCGGCCGGGCAGAAGAAGATCACGGCCTGCGCGGCGTGCCACGGCAAGGACGGCAAGGCGACGGGCTCCAAATATCCGAACCTCGCGGGCCAGCACGCCTCGTATCTGCGCCAAGCCATGCTCGAGTACAAGACGGGCAACCGCAAGGACATCATTATGGGCCCCATGGTCTCCACGCTCAGCGAGACGGACATGCGGGACATCGCGGGCTATTTCGCGGCCCAGCCGGGGCTCTTCACGATCGTCGGCATGTAGGCGAAAAAGGGGTCAGAGCCCTTTTTTGCGCGAACCCCGAAGTTGGCGGAGGCCGGAGCCCCGCGAGGCGCAGCCGGCCGCATCGTATCTCCCATCGCGAAAAAGGGCTCTGACCCCTTTTTCGTATACTCAGGGCCATGACGGAAGGTCCGCTCGAGCCAGCCCGGGTCGGCGCCGCGCTCGAAGCGGCCGGCGTCGCGCCGCCTTCGGAACGGCTCGCGCCCCTGACCGACTTCCTGAATCTGCTCGTCAAGTGGAACCGCGTCTACAACCTGACCGGAATCCGGGACGCAGGGGAACTCGTCGATCGGCATTTGGTCGAGAGTCTTGCCCTCGAGAGCCTCTTGCGCGGAACCCGTATCGTCGACGTGGGTTCCGGCGCCGGACTGCCCGGGATCCCGCTCGCGATCGCCGCGCCCGAACGGCGCTTTGTGCTCGTCGAGAGCCGCGCCAAGCGGGCGCGCTTCCTGAGGCACGTCGCCGGCAGCCTCGGCCTCGGGAACGTCGCCGTGCACCAGATCCGCGTCGAGCACTTACGATCCGAAACGCCGTTTGATACCGTTCTCGCCCGGGCGGTCGCCGCGCCGGCCAAGCTCCTCGACCTGACGTGGCACCTGACGGCGCCAGGAACCGTGTTTGTCATGCCGACGGCGGCCCGGCTCGAGGCCGAGTGGCGGGCGGTCGCCGCTTCGCGGCCGCTGCGTATGCTCGAGCCGGCCAGCGTCCCTCGGCTCGGCCGCGCTACGATCGTGGCATTGGAAAGAACTCGTGATTGAGAACGATCGATGGCAAAAGTGATTGCGGTCGCGAATCAGAAGGGCGGCGTCGGGAAGACCACGACCTGCGTGAACCTCGCGGCCTCGCTGGCGGCGACGCAGCGACGCGTGCTCCTCATCGACCTCGACCCGCAGGGCAACGCGACGATGGGCACGGGAATCGACAAGAACGCGCTCGAGAACACGGTCTGCGACGTGCTGCTCGACGGCCTGCCGCTGCGCGCGGCGATGTTGGCCCCGGCCGAGGGCGGGTTCAAGGTCGTGCCGGCGAATCAGGAGCTGACGGCGGCCGAGGTCGAGCTGTTCGGCAAGCCGGACCGCGAGTTCCGCCTGCGCCGCGCGCTCGAGAGCGTGGAGGCGGAGTTCGATTACGTTCTCATCGACTGCCCTCCCGCGATCAACATGTTGACCGTCAACGCCCTGGCCGCGGCCGATCATGTGCTGATTCCGATGCAATGCGAGTACTATGCGCTCGAGGGCCTCTCGGCCCTGATGCGCACGATCGAGCAGATTCGCTCGAGCGCGAACCAGAAGCTGCAGATCCACGGCATCCTGCGCACGATGTTCGACCCGCGCAACAACCTGGCGAACGAAGTCTCCTCGCAGCTCCTCGATCACTTCGGCGATCGCGTCTACCGGACCGTGATTCCGCGTAACGTGCGGCTCGCCGAAGCGCCGAGCTTCGGCAAGGCCGTCCTCTTTCACGATAAATACTCGCGCGGCGCGTTGGCCTACCTCGCGCTCGCCGGCGAGATCAACCGGCGCGAGGGCGCCGCTCCGCTCGTGCGCACCTGATGCAGGAGGAAACACAGCGCATGGTCAAGAGAAGAAGCCTCGGGCGCGGCCTGGAAGCGCTGTTGAGCTCGACGAGCGCGGAGCCTGCGGCCGCGCGCGCCGAGGACACGCTGCGCGAGCTGCCCATCGACCTGCTGCAGCGCGGCCGCTATCAGCCGCGCATCGACATGCGCGAGGAGACGCTGGCGGAGCTCGCGGAGTCGATCCGGGCACAGGGCATCGTCCAGCCCATCGTCGCGCGGGCCCTGAAGTCGAGCTCGGGCGGCGGGGGCGAGACGCGCTATGAGATCGTCGCGGGCGAGCGGCGCTGGCGCGCGGCCCAGCTCGCGGGCCTCGAAACCGTCCCGGCCCTCGTCAAGGACATCCCCGACGAGGCGGCCGTTGCCGTCGCACTCATCGAAAACATTCAGCGCGAGAATCTGAATCCGCTCGAGGAGGCGCGCTCGCTCCAGCGCCTGGCCGAGGAATTCGGCCTCACGCACGCCGAGGCGGCCGATGCCGTCGGTCGTTCGCGTGCGTCCGTCAGCAACCTGCTGCGGCTGCTCGAGCTGCCCGAGGCCGTACGCGGCTTCGTCGAGCGGCGCGAGCTCGACATGGGCCACGCGCGCGCACTGCTCGGTCTGCCCGGGACCGAGCTGCAGCTGGACATGGCGCGGCGCGCCGCCAAAGAAGGCTGGAGCGTGCGCGAAACGGAACGGGCCGTGCGCCGAGCGGCCGGGCCCGCGCCGAGCCGCGCACCAAAGTCCGGGCCGCGCGCAATCGACCCGAACGTGAAGCGGCTCGAGTCCGAGCTCGCCGACACCCTCGGGGCCCCGGTCGCCATCGAGCACGGCGCACGCGGCGGCCGCGTCGTGATCCGCTACACGGGTCTGGACGAGCTCGAGGGCATCCTCGCACACATCAAGTAACGCTCGGTGAGCCGCTTGTTGAACGGTGTCGAACTGCTTACAATGCCGCCCGCTGGCCACGATGCTGCCGTGGCTTTTTTTTGGCCGCGCGGCAGGTGCCGGCACGGGAAGGCCCCGTGCTAAACGATGACCGGCACGTCGTACCGCTGACCCTGCTGGGGCAGGTCTGCGTCAGCGTCGTGTTGGCCGCGCTGCTCGGGTTGTGGTTCGGCAAGTTGGCGGCCGTATCCACACTCCTCGGAGGAATGACCGCGGTCATCCCCAACGGATTCCTGGCTGCGAGGCTGCTCAAGCCCCGCGCGGCCGGCGCCGCCGGCATGATGCGCTCGGCGTGGCTTGGAGAAATCGGCAAGGTAATTCTGACAGCGCTGCTGTTTGGGGCGGTTTTTGCATGCGTGAGACCGATTTCGGCGCCGGCAGTATTCGCCGGATTCATCGGCGCGCAATTCGTGATTTTCGCGGCCTTGCTGCTCGGCGGCAGGGCCCGGTACGGTCGGGCGACTGAGAAGAGCTGAGGTATGACGAGGTGAAGT
Source organism: uncultured Gammaproteobacteria bacterium (assembly GCA_963782445.1). Lineage (GTDB taxonomy): Bacteria > Pseudomonadota > Gammaproteobacteria > Steroidobacterales > Rariloculaceae > ZC4RG20. Next base: position 103,171 of record CAWAJM010000002.1, on the reverse strand, counting down.
CGGGCGTAGAGCAAGGCGCTGGCGAATACATCCACCACCACTTGACGAACCTGGCGGTTTGCCGCGTCGACGGGCATTGGGTGTGGAATCAATGCACGGGCCAATTCTATGGCGCCAACGTCGATTCGCTCGTCGTCTCGGTGCTGCTCGGCATCCTGTTTCTATGGCTGTTCCGCGCCGTCGCGACGCGTGCGACGACGGCCAAGCCGGGGAAGCTCCAGGCCGCCATCGAGATGGTCGTCCTGTTCGTCGACAACTCCGTTAAGGACTCCTTTCACGGCAATAACAAGCTCATCGCGCCGCTGGCCCTGACGATATTCATCTGGGTCTTCCTCATGAATCTCATGGACCTGATCCCGGTCGACTGGCTGCCGCTGCTCACGGGGGCCGCGGGCATCCCGTACTTCAGGTTCGTGCCCACGGCGGACGCGAACGTGACGTTCGCGATGTCGATCTCGGTCTTCATCCTGACCCTGTATTACGCGGTTAAGTGCAAGGGGCCGCTCGGCTTCATCAAAGAGCTCACGCTGCACCCCATCGCACCGCCGACCCGGGGTCTCGGTCTCATCGCCGCCCCGATCTTCATCGCATTCAATTTCGTCCTCGAAGGCGTCTCGCTGCTCGCGCGGCCGTTGTCGTTGTCGCTGCGACTTTTCGGCAACATGTTCGCGGGCGAGCTGATCTTCGTGATCATCGCCGTAACCGGCATCTATCAGCTGCCGCTGTTCTTCGTCTGGGCGGTTTTCCACATTCTCGTGATCGTGCTGCAGGCATTCATCTTCATGATGCTCACGATCGTCTATCTGAGTCTCGCGCATGAGCACGAGCATTGACGGGCGGTCTAAAGAGAAAGTTTTTTTCGATCGCCTGACTAATGGGTTCTCGGGCTTCGGCCGCGGCGTGGACGCAGCGGCCGGCGCCGCCGCGGAACTGGTTTTTGGAGCGCTGGCAATCTTCGACTGGAGAAACTGATGGAAACTGTGATTGGGTTGACCGCAATTTCGGTCTCGCTGCTTATCGGCCTCGGCGCGCTCGGCGTCGGCATCGGTATGGGCCTGCTCGGCGGCCGCTTCCTCGAAGGCGCCGCACGCCAGCCGGAGCTCGTCCCGATGCTGCAGACACGAATGTTCCTCGTCGTCGCGCTGCTCGACGCCGTGGCGATGATCGGCGTCGGCATCGGCCTGTACTTCGCCTTCAACAATCCGTTCATCGGGCAGCTCCAGACGGCCCTGGCTGCCGCCGGCGCCGGCGGCTGAGCCGCCAGCGGACGACTCGGACGACAAAGGAAGCGCTGGGAGAACCGTCGTGGAAGTCAATCTGGGAACTCTGATCGGCGAGACGATCGCGATGATCGTGTTCGTGTGGTTCACGATGAAGTTCATCTGGCCGCCGATCATGAAGGCCATCGAGACGCGGCAGGTCGAAATCGCGGACGGGCTGGCCGCGGCCGAGCGCGGTCGCAGCAGCCTCACCGAGGCCCGCGGCGAAGCCGACAAGATCATCGCCGCGGCGCGCGAGCAGGCGCGCAGCATCATCGATCAGGCCAACTCCCGAGCGAGCGGCATCGTCGAAGGCGCGCGCACGGAGGGCGAGACCGAGAAGCGCCGCCAGCTCGAGAGCGCGCAGTCGGAGATCGAGGTCGAGATCAATCGGGCGCGTGAGGAGCTGCGCGGGCAGGTCGCGACCATCGCGATGGCCGGCGCGGAGCGCGTGCTGGGCCGCGAGATCGACGCGGCCAAGCACACCGAGCTGCTCGAGCGGCTCGTTCAAGAGCTCTGAGCCGTTTCATGGCACGCAACTCGTCAGAACACGGTTCGGTGGCGAGGCCCTATGCGCGGGCCTTGTTCGAGGTCGCGAACGCTGCCGGCACGCTCGAGTCGTGGTCGACGGCGCTGGGCGCCGCGGCCGCCATCGTCGCGGACCCGTCGGCCGGTGAGCTGCTCGGCAGCCCGTCTCTCGGGGACGGGCAGCGGCTCGAGTTCCTCGAAGGCGTCCTCGGGGGCGTGCCCGAGGCCTCCGTACTCGAGTCGCCGCAGGGCCGCGCGCTGCTCAAGCTGCTCGTCGAGAACGATCGGCTCGAGGCGCTGACCGAGATCACGGGGGCATTCGACGAGCTCAAGGCGCGGGCCGAGAACCGCATCAAGGTCAAGCTCGTCGCGGCCGCGCAGGTCGACGAGTCGCTCGCGGGCCGGATCGCCGAAGCGCTCGAGCGCCGCTTCGGGCGCAAGGTCGATCTCGAGACGCAGGTCGACGAGTCGCTGATCGGCGGCGCAATCATTCAAGCTGAGGATAGGGTCATCGACGGTTCGGTGCGGGCGCGGCTCAAGCGCCTGACCGAGTCGTTGATCGGGTAAGAGGGCAGGAAATGGCACTTAAGGCTTCGGAGATCAGCGATCTCATCAGGCAGCGCATTCAGAGCTTCGAGGCGAAGCCTGAGACTCGCGACGTCGGCACTATCATCGCGCTGATGGACGGTATCGCCCGCATCCACGGCCTCGCCGACGTGCAGTACGGCGAGATGATCGAATTCCCGGGCGGCAGCTACGGTCTCGCGCTGAACCTCGAGCGGGACTCGGTCGGCGCGGTCGTGCTCGGTGACTACACGCACATCTCGGAAGGCGACGCGGTCAAGACGACGGGCCGCATACTCGAGGTGCCGGTCGGCGAAGCGTTGCTCGGCCGGGTCGTCGACGCGCTCGGCAACGCCATCGACGGCAAGGGCCCGATCCAGGCGGCCGCCACGTCGCCGATCGAGAAGGTCGCGCCGGGCGTCATCGACCGTCAGTCCGTGACCCAGCCCGTGCAGACGGGCCTGAAGTCCATCGATTCGATGGTGCCGATCGGCCGCGGCCAGCGCGAGCTCATCATCGGCGACCGCCAGACGGGCAAGAGCGCGGTCGCGATCGACGCGATCATCAACCAGCGCGGCACGGGCATCAAGTGTATCTACGTCGCGATCGGCCAGAAGAACTCGACGGTCGCGAACGTCGTGCACAAGCTCGAGGAGCACGGCGCCATGGAGCACACGATCGTGGTCCACGCGGGCGCCTCCGAATCCGCGGCCATGCAGTACATCGCGCCCTATGCGGGCTGCGCAATGGGCGAGTACTTCCGCGACCGGGGCGAGGATGCGCTGATCATTTACGACGACCTCACGAAGCAGGCCTGGGCCTATCGCCAGGTCTCGCTGCTGCTGCGGCGCCCGCCGGGCCGCGAGGCGTATCCCGGCGACGTGTTCTACCTCCACTCGCGTCTGCTCGAACGCGCGGCGCGCGTCAACGCCGCTTATGTCGAGCGCGAGACGAACGGGGAGGTCAAGGGCAAGACGGGCTCGTTGACGGCGCTGCCGATCATCGAAACGCAGGCCGGCGACGTTTCGGCCTTCGTCCCGACGAACGTGATTTCGATTACCGACGGCCAGATCTATCTCGAGACGGACCTGTTCAACGCCGGCATCCGGCCCGCCATCAACGCCGGTCTTTCGGTCTCGCGCGTCGGCGGCTCGGCGCAGACGAAGATTATCCGCAAGCTCGGCGGCGGCGTCCGGCTCGCGCTCGCGCAGTACCGCGAGCTCGCGGCCTTCGCCCAGTTCGCCTCCGATCTCGACGCGGCCACGCGGCGCCAGCTCGAGCGCGGCCAGCGCGTGACCGAGCTCATGAAGCAACGTCAGTACGCGCCGCTTTCCGTCGCCGACATGGCGCTGTCGCTCTACGCCGTGAACTCGGGCGCGCTCGACGACGTGCCGGTCGCGAAGATCGGCGCCTTCGAGGCCGGCCTGCATGCGCACGCCAAAGCGGCGCACCCTGAGCTCATCGAAAAGATCAACTCGACGGGCGTCTACGACGACGAGACCGAGGCCGGGCTCAAGAAAGTCGTCGACGAGTTCAAAGCGACGGGGACGTACTGAAGAAATAAAGGGGTCAGAGCCCTTTTTCCCTCCTTTCAAGAGGCATAGATGGCAAGCGGCAAAGAAATCCGCGGCAAGATCGCGAGCGTCAAGAACACGCAGAAGATCACGAAGGCCATGGAGATGGTGGCGGCTTCGAAGCTGCGTCGTACGCAGCAGCGCATGGAAGCGACGCGGCCCTACGCCGAGCGCATCCGCACGGTCGTGGGCCACTTGTCGCAGGCCAACCCCGACTACCGGCATCCGTATCTCGAAACGCGCGAAATCAAGCGTGTCGGCTACATCATCATCAGCACGGACCGCGGCCTCTGCGGGTCGCTGAACGTGAACCTGTTCCGGGCCGTCGTCAACGACCTGCGCAGGTGGCAAGCCGAGGGCGTCGAGGCCGATCTCGGCGTGGTCGGCCAGAAAGGCGTCGCATTTTTCCGTAGGCTCAGGACGAACATCGTCGCGGCGGCGAGCCATCTGGGGGAGTCCCCGCGCGTTGCAGATCTCGTCGGTTCGATCAAGGCCATGACGGACGCCTACGAGGAAGGCCGCATAGACCGGCTGTTTCTCGCGCACAATCTGTTCGTCAACACGATGAGCCAGCAGCCGGAGATCTCGACGCTGCTGCCCGTCGAGGCCGCCGACTCCGAGACGCTGCAGGATCACTGGGATTACCTGTACGAGCCGGATGCCCGGGAGCTGCTTGCCGGTGTGCTGACACGCTACCTCGAGTCGCAGGTCTACCGCGCGGCCGTCGAGAACGTGGCTTGCGAGATGGCGTCCAAGATGGTCGCCATGAAGGCCGCGACGGACAATGCCGGCAAGTTCATCGAGCAGTTGCAGCTGGCCTACAACAAGGCGCGTCAGGCCGCGATTACTCAGGAGATCGCGGAGATCGTCGGCGGCGCCGCTGCGGTTTAATCACAAGGGAACGATTCAAATGAGCACGGTTACGACGGGTAGCGGCAAAGGTACGGTAGTTCAGGTCATCGGCGCGGTCGTGGACGTAGAGTTCCCGCGCGACGCGATTCCGAAGGTCTACGACGCGCTGAAGCTCGACGATCAGGACCTCACGCTCGAGGTTCAGCAGCAGCTCGGCGACGGCGTCGTGCGCACGATCGCGATGGGCACGAGCGAGGGCCTGCGCCGCGGCCTCTCGGTTTCCAATACGGGCGAGCCGATCGCGGTCCCCGTCGGCACGAAGACGCTCGGTCGCATCATGGACGTGCTCGGCCGGCCCATCGACGCGGCTGGCGATATCGGCGCGGACCAAAGCTGGCCCATCCATCGCGATGCGCCGAGCTACGAGGATCAGGCCCCGGCGACGGAGCTGCTCGAGACCGGCGTCAAAGTCATCGATCTCATCATGCCGATCGCCAAGGGCGGCAAAGTGGGCCTCTTCGGCGGTGCCGGTGTGGGCAAGACCGTCACGCTGCTCGAGCTCATCAACAACATCGCCAAGGAGCACGGCGGTTACTCCGTGTTCGCGGGCGTCGGTGAGCGCACGCGCGAGGGCAATGACTTCTACCACGAGATGAAGGACGCGGGCGTGCTCGACAAGGTCGCGCTCGTGTTTGGCCAGATGAACGAGCCGCCCGGCAACCGCCTGCGCGTCGCGCTCACGGGCCTCACGATGGCCGAATATTTCCGCGACGACGGCCGCGACGTGCTCATGTTCATCGACAACATTTATCGCTACACGCTGGCGGGCACCGAAGTCTCGGCGCTGCTCGGCCGCATGCCTTCGGCCGTGGGCTACCAGCCGACGCTGGCCGAGGAGATGGGCGTGCTGCAGGAGCGCATCACGTCGACGAAGACCGGCTCGATTACGTCGTTCCAGGCCGTCTACGTGCCGGCCGACGACCTGACCGACCCGTCCCCGGCCACGACCTTCGCGCACTTGGATGCGACGCTCGTGCTGTCGCGCCAGATCGCCGAGCTCGGCATCTATCCGGCTGTCGATCCGCTCGACTCCACGAGCCGCCTGCTCGATCCGAACATCATCGGCCAGGAGCACTATGATACGGCGCGCGGCGTGCAGGCCGTGCTGCAGCGCTACAAAGAGCTGCAAGACATCATCGCGATTCTCGGGATGGACGAGCTTTCGGAAGACGACAAGCTCACGGTGCAGCGCGCGAGAAAGATTCGAAACTTCCTTTCGCAACCCTTCTCCGTGGCCGAGTCGTTCACGAACGTGCCCGGCAAGTACGTCTCGCTGCGCGACACGATTCGAAGCTTCAAGGCCATCGTTCAGGGCGAGTACGACCACCTGCCCGAGCAGGCCTTCTATATGGTCGGCGCCATCGAGGAAGCCGAGGAGAAGGCCAAGACGCTGGCCTGAGGCCGCGCGGCCCAACGGAGAGCCCCACGTATGCCGATCCACGTCGATATCGTCAGCGCCGAAGGCGAAATTTTCTCGGGCGAGGCCGCCATGGTCTACGCGCCCGCCGTCATGGGCGACGTTGGCATTGCGCCGCGCCATGCCCCCTTGCTGACGAACCTGCGCCCCGGCGAGGTTCGCGTCGACACGGGGGACGGCGAGGAGCGTTTCTTCTACGTGACGGGCGGCGTGCTCGAAGTCCAGCCGCACCTCGTGACCGTGCTGGCCGACAGCGCCCTCCGGGCCGACCAGCTCGACGAGGCCGCCGCGCTCGAAGCCCGTGAGCGCGCCCGCGAGGCCCTCGAGGGGCGCCAGGGTGAGGAGGTGGACCTGGCCCAGGCCCAGGCCGAGCTCGCCGAGGCCGAGGCCCGCTACCGCGCCGCCCAGAAGCTCAAAGGCAAGCGCGGCTGAGATCCGCACCGCCGCGCGTGCGTGAAATGCGACACGCGCCCGCCCGCCCCCACGGCGTTATCATCTCCCGAGGCTTTCAAGTCTCAAGGACGTGATTCGTGCCGCTTTCCGTAGTAATCCTTGCGGCGGGCCAGGGCAAGCGCATGCGCTCGGCACTGCCCAAAGTGCTCCAGCCCCTGGCCGGCCGTCCCATGCTTGCGCACGTGCTCGCTACGGCGAGGGCCCTCGAACCGCTCTCCATCCACGTCGTATACGGTCACGGCGGCGAGCGCGTGCCGGCGGCCTTCCCGGGTGCGGGCGTCGACTGGTGCCTGCAGGCCGAGCAGCTCGGCACCGGACATGCCGTCGCACAGGCCTTACCGAGGATACCGGATAACCACACGGTCCTGATCCTGTGCGGCGACGTCCCGCTCGTGCGCTCGGAGACGCTGGCGCGCGTCACCGCCGCGGCCGAGGGCGGGCTCGCCCTGCTGACGGCCGAGCTCGACGACCCGCGGGGCTACGGACGCGTGCTGCGCGACGAGCGCGGCCGCGTCGCGCGCATCGTGGAGGACCGGGACGCCACCGACGACGAGCGCCGCGTCAACGAGGTGAACACGGGTTTGCTCGCGGCCGGCGCCGCGGACTTCGCGAGCTGGCTCGCGCGCCTCGACAACGACAACGCCCAGGGCGAGTATTACCTGACCGACGTCGCCGCCATGGCGGCGGCCGACGGCCGCAGCGTCGAGGGCGTGCTCGTCGAGTCCGCGCTGGAGGTGCTCGGCATCAACGACAAGGTTCAGCTCGCCGCCGCCGAGCGCGCGTACCAGCGCCGCGAGGCCGAGCGCCTCATGCGCGCGGGGGCGACACTGGCGGACCCCGCGCGCGTCGATGTGCGCGGGCGCCTCGAAGTCGGCGCGGACGTGCGCATCGATGTCGGCGTCGTTTTCGAGGGCGCGGTCGAGCTCGGCGACGGTGTGAGCGTCGGCCCCTACTCGATCCTCAAGGACGTACGCCTGGGCGCCGGTTGCACCGTGCATGCCCACAGCGTGCTCGAGGGGGTCGCGGCGGGTGCCGGCTGCGATATCGGTCCATTCGCCCGGCTGCGGCCGGGCGCCGCCCTGGCCGAGCGCGTGAAGATCGGCAATTTCGTCGAGGTCAAGAAGAGCCGCATCGCCGAGGGCAGCAAGGTCAACCACTTGACCTACATCGGCGACGCGGACATCGGCCGAGACGTGAACGTCGGCGCCGGCACGGTGACCTGTAACTACGACGGCGCGAACAAACACCGCACGACGATCGGCGACGAGGCTTTCATCGGCTCGGGCGTGATGCTCGTGGCGCCCGTCGAGGTCGGCGCGGGCGCGACGATCGGCGCCGGTTCCACGATCGCGCGGGACGCGCCCCCGGGCCAGCTCACGCTGGCGCGCTCGCGGCAAACGAGCATCGAGGGCTGGAAGCGGCCGGTCAAGCAGTCCCGCCCGGGACACGAGAAGTAAGCCGGCCCAACGGGTCGGCCAAAAGGACAAGGTTATGTGCGGCATCGTCGGAGCCATTGCAGAGCGGAACATCGTTCCGGTGCTCCTCGAAGGGCTCAAGCGCCTCGAATATCGCGGCTACGATTCGGCCGGCGTCGCCGTCCTCGCGGACGACGGCGCGCTCGGCCTCTGTCGTGCGGTCGGCAAGGTCTCGCAGCTCGAGCAGAAGCTCGCGGCGCAACCCCTCGCGGGCCGGCTCGGCGTCGCCCACACGCGCTGGGCTACGCACGGCGGCGTTACGGAAGAGAATGCTCACCCGCACCTGTCGGGCGGACGCGTGGCCGTGATCCACAACGGCATCATCGAGAACTACGAGCCGATCCGGGACGAGCTTATCGCCAAAGGCTACGAGTTCAAGTCCGAGACGGATACCGAGGTCGCCGCGCACCTCGTTCACGAGCACCTCGAGCGCGGCTGCGGCCTCGTCGAAGCCGTGCGCCTTGCCGTGCAGCGCTTCGTCGGCGCCTACGCGCTGCTCGTCTTCGACGCCAAGGATCCGGAGCGCATCGTCGTGAGCCGCATCGCGAGCCCGCTCGTGATCGGTTTGGGGATAGGCGAGAACTTCGTCGCGAGCGGCGTCCCCGCGCTGTTGCCCGTCACGCAGCGCTTCGTGTATCTCGAGCAGGGGGACCTGGCCGAGATTCGGCGCGACAGCGTGCACATCTACGATGCGAACGGCATCGAGGTGCAGCGGCCGGTGCACGAGACGCAGTGGAGCACCGATGCCGCCGAGAAGGGTCCGTATCGGCACTTCATGATCAAGGAGATTTTCGATCAGCCAGGGGCCCTGGCCGACACGCTCTACGGGCGCGCGGAGAAGAACCGCGTCCTGCCCGATTCGCTCGGCACGGCCGCGGCTGCGCTGCTGCCGCGCGTCAAGCAGCTCCACGTCGTCGCCTGCGGCACGAGCTACCATGCCGGCAGCGTGGGCAAATACTGGATCGAGTCGCTGGCCGGCGTCCCGTGCCAGGTCGAGATCGCCAGCGAATATCGCTACCGCAAGGTCGTCGTGCCGCCCGACACGCTGTTCGTGACCTTATCCCAGTCCGGCGAAACCGCGGATACGCTCGAGGCGCTGCGGCTTGCGAAAACGGCCGGCTACCTCGGGTCGCTGACGATCTGCAACAGCCCGCACAGTTCCATGGTCCGCGAATCCGACCTCGTGATGATGACGCAGGCCGGCCCGGAGGTCGGCGTCGCGAGCACGAAGGCCTTCACGACGCAGCTGCTCTCCATGCTGCTCGTGACGCTCATGCTCGCGCGGCACCGCGGCATGAGCGCGGAGCGCGAGGAATCGCTGGTCCCGCATCTGTATCACGCGGCCGTCGCCGTCGACCAGGTGCTCGCGATGAACGACGTGATGAAGCTCCTGGCCGAGCAATTCGCCGAAAAGCACCACGCGCTGTTCCTTGGTCGCGGTCCGATGTGGCCCGTCGCCATGGAAGGCGCGCTGAAGCTCAAGGAGATCTCCTACATCCACGCCGAAGCCTATGCCGCCGGCGAGCTCAAGCACGGCCCCCTGGCGCTCATCGACGAGGAGATGCCGGTCATCGTCGTCGCGCCGAACAACGAGCTGCTCGACAAGCTCAAGTCGAACATGCAGGTCGTCCGCGCGCGCGGCGGCCAGCTCTACGTGTTCGCGGACAGGGAAACGGGCATCGAGTCCGAGCCCGGCGTCAACGTCATCGACATGCCTCACGCGGACCGGCTCATTGCGCCCATCGTCTACACCGTGCCGCTGCAGCTGCTGGCCTATCACGTGGCCGTGCTCAAGGGCACGGACGTCGATCAGCCGCGCAACCTCGCGAAGTCGGTGACCGTCGAGTAGGCGCGCGGCGCGCTGCCTCAAGCCCGTTCATGAATCATGCTGCGACGGCGCGAGGAGCTTGCCGGCGTTAAGACGGCAAGCGTGCGCCCGCGGTCCCGACACCGCCCTTACGCCGAGCCTGAAGCTCACCACCCAAGGTACGCAGCGCTGATCGACAGCAGGACGGGTGCCGGGAGTCCGTGGGCGATTAGAGCGGCACGGCCGAGACGGCCGCCGCATGCGTCCCCGTGCGTTTCGCCTCGCGATCCGCTTGCGCCCGCTCGCGCACGCGGCGCAGCGCGAGCGCCATGAGCCGCGCTTCGCCGAACGGGTCCGGGATGGCGCAGGGCGGCCGGCGGCGCAGCTTGTCCCAGGCATCGCGCGCGAGCACGTGGGACAGGAACGTCAAGTTCTTGCGAATGAAGTAGACGTAGGGGTTGTAGTCGCTGCCGAAATAGCCTTCGAGGTAGCGGTAGGCGCCGTGAAAGCCGCGCTCGAGCCGCAGATGGACGGACTTCTGGTAGAACTCGAGCGTCTGTGCCAGAAGGTCGCGGCCCGAGCGATAGCGCACGGGCGTCCCGCCCGCGCCCTCGAATGCGACGCCGCCCAGCACGAACTCGGGAAACAGCCGGTCGCGGCACTTTTCGAGATAGCAGCGGTCCGCGAGCTGGGCCAGCAGATCGGCGGTGCCGAGCAGATGGCCGACGATGTAGTCCTTCGGCTCCTCGAGGTCGATCTGCTCGAGCGCGACCTCGTAGCCCGTGAAGTGAATGATACGGCTGATGACCGGCACGTAATCGTCGAGCCCGATCTTCGGGAGATAGCGCTCGAGGAACCGGCCGCTGCGCGTCACGTGCGTGCGCGTAAATTCCGCGCCGTTCGTCGACGCCCGGTCTTCGGTCTTGTGCCGAAGATAGCCCGCGTCGTGAAATAGGGCGCCGATCAGCGCGAGCATGCCGCGCTCGGGACCGAGCCGATCGCGGGCCGGAACGCTCGCTTCGTAGCCGACGACGAGGCGCGCCACGGCGAGCGTCATGTCGAGGCTGTGCTGCATGTCGTGGTAGGCCGTGTCGACCCCGTGGTAGGAAGGATCGAGGCCCAGATACATGCGCTCGAAATCGTGAAAGGCGAGCCAGACCGCGTCGTAGGGACTCGACGGAAAGGCGTCCGCGAACAGCTCGTTCACGGCCATGCGGACGGCGCGCGCCGAGCTGACCTGAACCGTGTTCGTCACGTCATAGTCATTACGGCGTTCTTGCGCGGCTTCTTCGCTAGACACCATAGCTCCACCCCTGCACGGCCCCGAGTGTACGCAATTCGTTCCGCGCGGGCACCCGACCATCTAACATAACGGCCGTTCCGCCCCTCGGAACAGGACGCAGATCACGTCTTCGCGGCGTCGTCCCGGAACTCGGCGACGACCGGCGCATGGTCGGACGGCCGCTCGGCGCGGCGCGGCTCGAACGTCGACGATGCAGCGCGTGCAGGCGGCCGCGAGCGGCCTCGAGCACAGGATCAGGTCGATGCGCAGGCCCCTATTGCGGCGAAACGCGGCCGCGCGGTAGTCCCACCAGCTGAATACTCCCGCGGGCTGTTCGAACAGCCTGAAGGTATCCTCGAAGCCGAGCGCGAGGAGGCGCCGGAGCGCCTCCCGCTCGGCCGAGCTGCAATGGATCTTGCCTTCCCACAGCGACGGATCGTGGACGTCGCGATCCTCCGGCGCGATGTTGAAGTCGCCGACCACGACGACGCGTGCGTGGCGGGCGAGCTCGCGCTCCAGCTGCGCCTGCAGCGCTTCGAGCCATTCGAGCTTGTACTCGAACTTGGCCGAGCCGACGCTCTGGCCGTTCGGGACGTAAAGGTCGAAGATTCGCAAAGGCCCGACCGTCGCGCCGAGGATCCGCCGCGCCGGATCGTCTAAGCCCTCGATGTCCGTCACGATCTCCCCAGCCGGCTCGCGCGTGAGCAGTGCAACCCCGTTGTAGCCGCCTTGGCCGCTGAATACGGTCCGGTACCCAGCGGCTTCGAATTCGGCCGCGGGGAAGGCCTCGTCCTTGCACTTCGTCTCCTGCAGCGCGAGGACGTCCGGCGCGTTGGCCTCGAGCCAGCCGAGCACCTGCTCGAGCCGCACGCGGAGGCTGTTGACGTTCCACGTCGCGATCTTCACGGGCCTTCCGTAATGCCGGCTTGGGCGAGCAGGGCGCCGAGCTCGGGCCCACGGCCCCGAAATGCCGTGAAGGCTGCGAGCGCGGGACGGCTGCCGCCGACGCGCAGAACCTCGCGCTCGAAACGGGCCGCGGTGCCCGCATCGAGGGGGCCGCGCTCCGCGAAGGCCGAGAACGCGTCGGCCGCGAGCACCTCGGCCCATTTGTAGCTGTAGTAGCCGGCGGCATAGCCGCCGGCGAAGATGTGGGCGAAGCCGCTCGGGAAGCGGTTGTAGGCGGGCTGTCGGATCACGGCGACCTCGCGCCGGACCTCGTCGAGAATCGCATAAACACGCAGCAGCGAGGGAGGCTCGGGCTCGGTGTGCAGCCGTATGTCGAACAACGCGAACTCGAGCTGGCGCAGCATGGCGAGGCCCGCGAGGAAGCGGCGCGAGCCGCGCAGCGTCTCGATCGTCGCTGCGGGAAGGGACTCCCCCGTCTCGACGTGGCCCGAAATGGTCCGCAGCACCTCGGACTCCCATGCGTAATTCTCGAGGAATTGGCTCGGAAGCTCGATGGCGTCCCACGCGACGCCGTTGACGCCCGCAAGCGAAGGATAGTCCACCGTCGTCAGCAGGTGATGCAGCGTATGTCCGAACTCGTGGAACAGCGTGACGACCTCGTTGTGAGTCAGTAGGCTCGGTGCGCCGCCGACAGGCGGCGTGAAGTTGCAGACGAGATAGGCGACCGGATCCTGGGAGTGGCCGCGCAGGCGCGCGCGCGTAAGGCAGGCGTCCATCCAGGCGCCGCTGCGCTTGTTCGCGCGCGCGAAGAGGTCGGTGTAGAAACCGCCGACGCGCGAACCGTCGGCCCTGTGGACATCGTAGTAGGCGACGCTCGAGTGCCAGGGCGCGGCGGCCGGCGCTGCGGCGATCGCGACCCCGAACAGACGCTCGACGAGCCCGAACAGGCCCTCGAGCACGCGCGGCAACGGAAAGTAGGCCCGCAGGGACTCCTCGTCGAGACCGAAGCGCTCGCGCCGCGCCTGCTCCGAGTAATAGCCGATGTCCCAGGCCTCGAGCGGCCGTCCGGCCTGGGCCTCGAGCTCGGCGAGCTCGCGCTCGCCGGCGCCGCGGCTGCGCCTCGCGAGGTCCTGCACGAACGCGAGCACGGCCCGCGGCGATTCGGCCATCTTGGTCGCAAGCGAGAGCTCGGCGTAGTCGGCAAAGCCGAGCAGCCGCGCCTCGGCGTGACGCAGCGCCAGGATCTCCGCGATGAGCGGGCCATTGTCCCAACGGCCGGCCAGGGGGCCTTGATCCGAGGCGCGCGTGACCCAGGCACGGTAGAACAGTTCCCGCAGCGCGGCGGAGCGCGCGTGACTCATGACGGTCTGGTAGGTCGGCGAGTCCAGCGCGAAAAGCCAGCCCTCGAGGCCTTCGCCGACCGCCGCGGCGCGGGCGCGGTCGAGCACGACGGCAGGCAGACCCTCGACCGCCTCGGCGCGCGTCTCGTGGTGCCTGAACGCGTCGGCCGCGTCCATGAGGTTCTGCTCGAACTCGGCCTCCGCGGCAACGAGCCGGCGGCTCGTCTCGCGAAAGCGCTCCTTCTCGGCCGGCGCCAGGTCTACGCCCCCGAGCCGGAAATCGCGCAGCGACTGGGCGACGAGCTCGGTCTCGACCTGCCGATCCGGCGGCAAGCGCGCCGCAAGGCGCTCGAATTGCCGGAACAGCGCCTCGTTCTGGCCGAGCTCCGTCTGAAATTCCGTCATGAGCGGCAGGCAGCGGTTGAAGGCCTCGCGCAGCGCGGGCGAGGAGGCGACGGCGTTCAGATGGGCGACGGGGCTCCAGACGCGCTCGACGGCGTCTTGGATGAGCTCGAGGTCCTCGAGCCAGGCAAGGTCGGCCGCGGGCGCGGCCGCGGCGCGCTCGAGCGCCGCGCGCTGGTCCGCGAGAACGGCAGTGACGGCCGGCTCGATGTGCTCGGGTGCGATGTCTGCGAAACGCGGCGGGCCGGCCGCCGCGAGCAGCGGGTTGCGGGCGGTATCGGTAGACTGATCGGTCATCGGCGAATCCAGGACGAAGGGCAGCGCGCAACATTAACAGAGACGCCGATCCTTTTGCCCGGCCGGCCCCGGCCGTGGCGGGCGCCTGCGCCGCCGGGGGTGTAAGCTCCGGGCCCGTCTGGCGAGACCCAAGCTTCAGAGGTGGCAGTGAAGGCATTCGACTTGATCGTTCTCGGCGGCGGCAGCGGCGGGCTGGCGACGGCCCAACGCGCAGCCGACTATGGTGCCCGCGTTGCGCTTTTCGAGCCCGCCCGGCTGGGCGGTACGTGCGTCAACGTGGGCTGCGTGCCCAAGAAGGTCATGTGGAACGCCGCGGAGATTGCCGCGCGGATCGGCATTGCCGGCCACTATGGGTTCAACGTCACGCTGAACGGCCATGACTGGGGGCGACTCAAGCGCGGCCGAGACGCCTACCTCGAGCGCCTGAACGGCATCTACCGCCGCAACCTCGACCGCCGCGCGATCGAGGTCGTCCCGAGCCGCGGCGCTTTCGCCGGACCCAAGGAGATCGTCGATGCCGAGGGCCGGCGCTACGCAGCCGACCACATCCTGATCGCGACGGGCGGCTATCCGAGGATTCCCGACGTGCGCGGCGCCGACCTAGGCATCACGTCCGACGGCTTCTTCGAGCTCGAAGCGCTGCCGCGGCGCATCGCGCTCGTCGGCAGCGGCTATATCTCCGTCGAGCTCGGCGGCGTGCTCGCGGCGCTCGGCAGCGAGGTCGTGCTGTTCCTGCGCTACGACCGCGTGCTGCGCTATTTCGACACGATGCTCTCCGACCACCTCATGCAGCAGATGCGCGCGGCCGGCATCGAGATCGTGACATCGGCCGTGCCGCACGCAGTCACGGGCACGGGACCCTACGCCCTGGAGCTCGAGGACGGCCGCCGCTGCGACGGCTTCGAACATATTCTCTGGGCGGTCGGGCGCGCGCCCAACACGGCCGCGCTCGCACTCGATCGCGCGGGCCTCGCGCCGACGCATCTCGGCTACGTGCCGGTCGACGAGTATCAGAACACGAGCGTCGCGGGCATCTACGCCGTGGGCGACGTGACCGGCCGCGCGGAGCTCACGCCCGTCGCCATCGCGGCGGGCCGGCGCCTGGCGGACCGCGTCTTCGGGCATGACCCGCATCGCCGGCTCTCGTACGACGTGATCCCGACCGTAATCTTCTCGCATCCCCCGATCGGCACGGTCGGCCTCTCGGAGGCCGAGGCGCTGCAGCGCCATCCGGCCGAACCCGTGCACGTCTATACGTCGGAGTTCGTGCCGCTGTTCAACGCGCTGACCGAGGAGAAGCCAGTAACGGCCATGAAGCTCGTGGTCGTCGGCGAGGACGAGCGCATCGTAGGCTGCCACATCGTGGGCCCCGGCGCCGACGAGATGACTCAGGGCTTCGCCGTCGCGGTGACGATGGGTGCGACGAAGCGCGACTTCGACGACACGATCGCGATCCACCCGACGAGTGCCGAGGAGCTCGTAACGATGCGCACGCGAGTCGACGCGCGGGCGCCGACCTAGCCTGCGGCTCGGCCTGGACGCGTTGGTGGTGGGCTTGAGGCACGGCGTAAGGGCGGTGTCGGGACCGCCGTGACCCGTCCATGGGGGCTCGCTGAGCGCCCTCCCTGGCGCTCAGCGTCCCGACACCGCCCTTACGCCGTGCCTCAAGCCCGGACACCGAGCCGGCCATAGCTAGAAGAGCCCGGCCAGCCGCGTCCGCGGCAGCCGCTAACGCCCCTGCAGGAGCTCGGCGATGACCGGCGCCGTCGCCGGGCGGATGCCGCGCCAGATCAGGAACGATTCCGCCGCCTGCTCGACGAGCATGCCCCAGCCCTGTTCGGCGCGGCCGGCGCCGTTTTCTCGCGACCAGGCGACAAAGGGCGTGTCGCCGCGGCTGTAGACGAGGTCGTAGCAGAAGCTTTCGGGCCCGACGACGGCCGGCGGAAAAGGCGGCGTCTGGCCCTTGAGCCCGGCCGAGGTCGCGTTGACGACGAGGTCGAAAGCCCGGGCCGTCTCGAGGTCCTCGAACCGGCAGGCGGCGATCTCGCCGACGGGCGCGAAGCGCTGCTTGAGCGCGACGGCGCGCTCGAGCGTGCGGTTGGCCAGCACGAGCTCGGCCGGGGTCTCCGCGAGCAACGGCGGCAGAATGCCGCGCGCGGCGCCGCCCGCACCGAGGATCAGTACGCGGCGCCCACGGACGGCGCAGCCGAGATTCACCGTGAGGTCGCGCAGGAAGCCGATGCCGTCCGTGTTGTCGCCCCGCAGGCCTTCGGGACCGAAGCTCAAGGTATTGACCGCGCCTGCGGCCTCGGCGGCCTCGCCGCGCTCGGTTGCGAGCCCGAAGGCGGCTTCCTTGTGCGGCACCGTGACGTTGAGTCCCTTGCCGCCGGCTTCCCCGAAGGCGCGCACGACGGCCTCGAAGCGCTCGGGCTCGGCTTCGACCAGCTCGTAGGTCAGATGTTGGTGTGTTTGCTGCGCAAACAGGCGATGGATCAGCGGCGAGCGGCTGTGATGGACAGGATAGCCCACGACGCCATAACGATCCGGCCGGGAAGCGTCCGTCATCGAGTCACCTTTCGGTCGGGCGGCGGCGGCATTGTGGCCGCTCCGGGCCACAATTACCACGGGAACGCAATCATGGCTCGAGCGACCGTTTTCGCGGCTTGGAGCCGCTGTCCGGGTTCTGCGAACATAGCGCAGCGGCTAACCGCGCCGGCCAGGGCGTCCGCCGTAGGCGCAGCATTCTTCGACAGAACTCCCACCCTGCTGGGGAACCGTGACGAGGGCAACGTGAAAGAACCGATTCGCTGCGACTGGAGCCGTGGAGGCGACGAGCAGTATCTCGAATACCATGACACCGAGTGGGGCGTGCCCGTCCACGAAGATCGCCGGCACTTTGAATTCCTGATCCTCGAGACTGCTCAAGCCGGCCTGAGTTGGCGCACGGTGTTGCGCAAGCGCGAAGGCTACCGCCGCGCGTTCGCGGGTTTCGATCCCGAGCGTGTGGCGCGCTTCAACGCCCGCTCGATCGAGCGCCTGCTCGGTGACGCCGGGATCATCCGCAACCGCCGCAAGATCGAGGCCGCGGTCGCGAATGCCCGCGCGTTCCTCGAGGTGCAGACGTCGCACGGCAGCTTCGACGCCTACGTCTGGAGCTTCGTGGGGGGCGCCCCCATCGTGAACCGCTGGCGCCGCCAGGGCGAAGTGCCGGCCACGAGCGCCGAGTCCGACGCCCTGAGCCGCGACCTCAAGGCGCGCGGCTTCAAGTTCGTGGGCTCGACGGTCATCTACGCGCACATGCAGGCGACGGGGCTCATCAACGACCACCTCGTCGACTGCTTCCGTTACGGTGCCTGCTGATCGTTAGCCTCGGAGCTCGCGAGTCTTCCGGCCCGGGAGAGGCTCCCGCGGGGCTTGAGGCACGGCGTGCGGCGGACGGCCGCCGTCAAGGCGTCGTGATGTCGATGACCGTGAGTGCGTACAACCCGTTCGGCGTGTTGTGCGACAACACCCCGAGGTACCGCGTCGCAGGCGCCAGCCCCGACCACTCGAGGTCGAAGTTCGTGCGGTCCCCGTCCGCGACCGATTGGGGCGCCGTGACCTGCATGTTGCCGACGACGTCGTCGACCCCGACCGACCATGCGAACAGCGTGTAGTTGGCCCCGGGTCCGTTTGCCGGGTCCGTCTGAAAGCCGTGAACGAGCACGGCATAGATGCCGGCTTGGGGCATCCGGAGGTCGACGCGCTCGTTCGACGTGAAGCCGCCGCTCTGGCCGACTTGAGTGCATTGGTCGTTGGGGCAGTAGAAGACGTAGAGGTCGAGGTCGTCGGCGCCGTCCGTCGCGTCGTCGAAGAGCGCGAAGCGCGCGAACAGCTGGTTCGGAGGCACCTGGATCAGATGCCCCGTGACGCCGTTGTCGAAGCGGAAACTGAATTGGCGTGTCGGGTCCTGATCCACGTGGCCCTGCTCCGTATAAGCGGCGCGCAGGCCGTGAACGCCTGCGTAGTAGCTGCCCGTGTAGCCGAATGCGACCGGTATGGGAAAGCTGCCGGCGCTGCCGGTCAGCGTGACCTCTTCGGGTGCGCGGAGCGTCACGGGGTCGACGGCGATCGGGCTCGATACTTCGTGTTTGCCGTCGGACCAGGCGATGCGGCCGAAGGTCCAAGTATCGAGCGCGGCACCTTGGCCCGTGAACGTCACGGCGTAATCGCCCGACTCGCCCGTGGCGAGCGTCAGCGACTTCGGCTGCACGTCGACGGCGATGCCCTTCGGCGCGACGACGGTCGGCGTATAGGTTGCCGGGGGGCCGACGTTCGTGACGCGCCGCGTGACGACGTCGCCCGTGATGAGCCGCGAGACGCCGATCGAGGGCAGATTCAGCTCGCTCGGCGAGAACGAGTAGCCGGCATCCGCCAGCACGTTGCAGTCGGTGGCGGAGAACGGCGGGCGCTCGAGGCCGCAGAGGTAGGCGGCGTTGTCGAGAAAGTTGCTGTCGTAGACGAGCCCGGGGTCGATGGCCTTGTTGGGGTCGATGTGGCCGGCGCCCATGTCGAAGGGGTTGGCCGGCGTCTCGGCATCGGACTCGTAGACCTGGCGGTAGGCTGTGGTCATGAGCGCGGATTTGAGCATGGCCGGCGACCAGTCCGGGTGCGCCTCCTTGAGCAGCGCGGCGACGCCGACGGTTTCAGGCGTCGACATCGAGGTGCCCGACAGGTACTGAAACCACTGGCCGCGTACGCCGTTGGCGGCGTCCGGCGTATCGCCCGCGAGGATGTCGACCCCGGGTGCTGTAACGTCGGGTTTCAAGAAGTCCGGCTCGCTCGAGTCGGGACCGCGCGAGGAGAAATCGGCCATGTCGTAGCCGCTCTCCCGGTTCTGCAGGAACAGACCGCGGATCAGATTGACTGTGACCGTTTCGCCGTTGGCCAGCGCGTCGAGGATGTGCTGGCCGTCCGCCGTCGAGATCATGACGGCGGGAATCGCGACGCTGCCGCGGTCGCCGTTCATGACGATCGGATCGCCGCTGTCGTTGTAGACGACGACCGCGACGGCGCCGGCGTCCTGGGCGTGCGTGAGCTTCGTCTGGAACTCGCAGCCGCCGCGCGCGATGAGCGCGATGTGACCGGCCACTTCGCGGCCGTTCACGAGCGGCTCGCACGCGTCGGCCTTGCTGCCCGTGCTGCCGTCGGGGAAGGTGGCGACGCCGTCGTCCGCCTGGACGATATCGCCCGTGAGCCCCTTCTTGCCGTCGAGCGGCGGCGTGAAGCTCGCCTCCTTCATCCCGATGCGGCCGGCCAAGTTCTTGGGCGACGTGATTTCGACGGCTGCCATGTAATGCGTGCCGGCGAGCGTCGAGGCGGCCGCGGTCAGGACCCAGGGGTCGCTGCTCGGCGAGCCGATCGTGCCGCGCGTCGGGCCGTCGTTGCCCGCGGCCACGACCGTGAGCACGCCCGCGTCGAACGCGTTGAGCAGCGCCATGTCGTCGGGGGCCGTAAGGTCGGTCTCGAGGCTGCCGACGGAGTAATTGATGAGATCGACGCCGTCGGCGACGGCGTCGTCGATGGCGCGGGCGAGGTCCGAACGTCGCGCACGTCGCCTGCGTCGCTCCCGGCGTGAGCCAGCAGGCCTTGTAGACCGCGATGCGGGCACGCGGCGCGATGCCGCTGATGGGGGCGATGCGCGTGCCGAACAGCGTCGCCTCGACCGGGTTGCCCGCGGCCGTCGTCGCGATGTGGGTGCCGTGCCCGTCGGCGTCCTTCGGCGACATGAACTCGTTCGGATCGAGCGTGTGCTGAGCCAGGAAACCGTCGATGTAATAGCGTGCGCCGACGACTTTGTTGTTGCAGGAGCCGGCCGGGAAGCCGTCGCCGGTCTGGCAGACGCCGTTGAAGCCTTGGACGGGGCCGTACTCGAGCGTCGTGGGCGGGTCCTTGCGGACCGCGCCGCAGAGCCAGGCGCCGAGCCAGGACGATGCGGCCCAGTGTGATTCGCAAAGGCGCGGGACGTGTTTCTTTACGTCGAGCAGCGAGGGATGCTGCGGCGCGATCCCGCTGTCGATGACGCCGATGACGATGTTCTCGCCGTCGAGCTTGAGATCCGCGCGCAGGCCGCCGACGCGGTCCTCGAGTCCGAGGAAGGTCGAGCTGTCGTCGCGAAGCTTCTGATCGGAGTCGGGCCAGATGCGCTCGACCCGATCGTCATGGGCAAGCGCCGCGACCTGCTCCGGCGTGAGCCGGGCCGCGAAACCGTTCATGGCGTAACGGTAGCTGTAGATCTTCGCGCCCACGGCCCCGATCTCGCCGAGCAACCGGTCCTGCGTCGCTTCCAGGTGCTTGACGTAGGTCTGGACGTTGCCGGCCGTCGCATCGAGCTTGCGGCCCGGCGCGGGTTTAGTGGCCGCGTAACCTGGCGTGCCGCCCTTGTACGTGGCCGCGCCCGCAGCCTTGAGCTTGACGAGGTACACGGCCGTGCCGTGCTTGACGGCACGCACGCCGCCGACGACGGAGAGCGCTGTACCGGGGGCAGCCGGGTGCAGCTCGCCTGCGCCCGCGCAAGGCGCCTGCGCGGCTGCAAGCAGCGCGAGCGCGACGCCGGCGAGGCACCGCGGGCTGCGAATGAAGATGTTGCCCCCTTGCACTTCGGCGTTCTTGTATGCGTCTTCGCCCGAGCCATGCCCGCCCGCGCGTCGTACGTTTCCGTGTCCCGGAAATTTGCTTGCGAGGCTCGATATTAACCGGTCAGGCTGACCGCAGCACGCGCCCCGTCATTCCGTCCCGGATGGCCGTCGGTTTCGTCTGGCCGCCGACAGGTCCGGGCAGCACGTAATCGACGAGCGCGCCGACGGCTCGGCGCGCAGCGAGCGCGGTGCGGGCCGGCGGTCGGCGGCTCAGGTTGGCGCTCGTCGAGACGAGCGCACTGCGCGCGCCGAGGCACAGCGCGCGCGCGCCGGCATGCGCGGTGACGCGGACGCCGACCGATGCGCGGCCGCCCGTGATCAGCGCCGAGACGCGCGCTTTGGCGGGCAACACCCAGGTCGCCGGCCCCGGCCAGCTCGCGAGAATCTCGGTCGCGAGCGGGCTGCGCTCGAGCTCGACGTAGGGCTCGAGGGCCTCCACGTCGGCGGCGATGAGCAGCAGGCCCTTGCGCCAGGAACGGCGCTTCAACGCGAGGATTCGGGCGACCGCGTCGCCGTCCTCCGGCAGGCAGCCCAGCCCGTAGACGGCCTCGGTCGGATAGGCGACGACGCCGCCGGCCCGCAGCACGCGGGCCGCGGCCGCGGCCCGCAGCGACGTGCTCAAGCGGGAAGCCCCGGCCGGGCCCGGGCCGCCGCGCGAGCGGCCGGTCCGCTACACGGGTCAGCCGCCGCTCGTCTTGGATTTCTTCTTCTTCGCGGCAACCGTGGTCACGCCCGTTCCAGTCTTCTTCTTGCCGGCCTTTTTTTTCGCGGTGGTTTTCTTGGCGGTCTTCTTTTTCGTCGTTTTCTTCTTGGCGGCTTTCTTGGCCGCCGCCGCCCCATTGCCGGCGGACTTCGTCGCCGCGGCCGGGGCGCCTTGACCGGCGCGCGCCGCGCCGCGCCGGCCGCGGCCGCGCCGCTCGGGCGCGGCGGCCAATAGCGCCTCGCACTCGTCGCGCGTCAGCGATGCGGGCTCGCGGTCCTTCGGAATCTTCGCGTTCTTCGCGCCATTGGTCACGTATGGGCCGTAGCGGCCGTTCAGGACCTGGATCGCGCCGTCGTCGAAGATGTTGATAATTCTGTTCGCGTCTTCGCGCTTCTTCTCCTCGATGAGCTCCAGCGCGCGCGCGAGGTCGATCGTGTACGGATCGTCTTCCCGAATCGAGACGAACTTATTGCCGTAGCGGACATAGGGGCCGAAGCGCCCGATATTGGCGGAGACGGGCTCGCCCTCGGCCGTCTCGCCGAGCGCGCGCGGCAGCTTGAACAGCTCGAGGGCTTCGGGCAGCGTGATGTCGTCCATCTTCTGCCCGGGCCTGAGGCCTGCGAATTTCGGCTTCTCCTCGTCGTCCTTCGTGCCGATCTGCACGAAGGCCCCGTAGCGGCCCATGCGCACGCTGATGGGCCGCCCGCTCTTCGGGTCCTCGCCGAGCACGCGGGCCTGCGAAGCCTGCTCGCGCGTGACCGAGCTGTCCGTGTGCTCGACGAGATCGTGGAACGGCCGCCAGAACTCGTCGAGCAGCGGGACCCAGTCGCGCTCGCCGCGCGAGACTGCGTCGAGCGAATCCTCCATGCGTGCCGTGAACTCGTAGTCCACGTACTGAGAGAAGTACTCGGTCAGAAAACGGTTTACGACGCGGCCGACGTCCGTCGGCACGAAGCGCCGGCTTTCCATCTCGACGTACTCGCGGTTGCGCAGCGTCGAGATGATCGAGGCGTAGGTCGACGGCCTCCCGATGCCGAACTCCTCGAGCGCTTTGACGAGCGTCGCCTCTGAATAGCGCGGCGGCGGCTCCGTGAAATGCTGTTCGGTCAGAATGTCGGTCATGGCGAGCTCGTCGCCTTCGCTGACGGCCGGCAGGATGCTGTCCTGCTCGTCGGCCGTGTTGTCGTCGCGGCCTTCCTGATAGACGGCGATGAAGCCCGGGCTCACGAGCACGGAGCCCGTGGCCCTGAAGACCACGTCGCTGTCGGCCTCGCGGCCGGCCGCGAGATCGACGCGCACCGTGTCGTACACGGCGGGATTCATCTGCGAGGCCACGGTGCGCTTCCAGACGAGCTCGTAGAGCCGGTACTGGTCGTGCTCGAGGAAGCGGCGGACGTCCTCGGGCGCCAGGGCGGCCGAGGTCGGCCGGATGGCTTCGTGGGCCTCCTGCGCATTGCGCGCCTTGGTCGTGTAGCGCCGCGCTTCCTCGGGCAGGTTTTCGGCGCCGTAGCGTTTGGCGATGACGTCGCGGAGCTCGGTCAGTGCCTCGTTGGCCAATGTCACCGAGTCGGTACGCATATACGTGATGAGGCCCGTCGAGCCCTCGCCGACATCGATACCCTCATAGAGCCGCTGCGCGACCGTCATGGTCTTCTGCGCGCTGAAGCCGAGCTTGCGCGAGGCCTCCTGCTGCAGCGTCGAGGTCGTGAACGGTGCGGCCGGATTGCGCCGCCGCTGCTTCTTCTCGATCGCCGCGACCGTGAGCACGCCGGCCGCAAGCGCACGGATGTAGCGCTCGGCGGCCCGCGTGTCCGTCTCGTTCGTGAACGTGAACTGCTCGACCTTCTGGCCCCGGTAGACCGAGAGGCGCGCGTTGAAGCCCTGCGCCTCGTGCGCGACGGCCGCCTCGATGGACCAGTATTCCTGCGGCTTGAACGCCTGGATCTCGTCCTCGCGCTCGACGATGAGCCGCAGCGCCGGGCTTTGCACGCGGCCCGCCGAGAGGCCGCGGCGCACCTTCCGCCAAAGCAGCGGCGAGAGGTTGAAGCCGACGAGGTAATCGAGCGCGCGGCGCGCCTGCTGGGCGTTGATGAGCTCTGCCGAGAGCGCGCGCGGATGCTCGATGGCCTCGCGGATCGCGCGGCGTGTGACCTCGTGAAACACGACGCGGTGCACCTCGCGCGAATCGAGCAGATTGCGGTCCTTGAGCACTTCGTAGACGTGCCAGGAGATCGCCTCCCCCTCGCGGTCCGGGTCGGTCGCGAGGTAGACGGCCTGCGCCTTCTTCACGGCCTTGGCGATACGCTCGACGTGCTTCTCGTTCTTGTCGATGAGCTGGTACTTCATCCGGAAGCCGTGCTCGGTATCGACGGCGCCTTCCTTCGGCACGAGATCGCGCACGTGACCGTACGAGGCCAGCACCTCGTAGTCGGCCCCGAGATACTTCTCGATGGTGCGCGCCTTGGCCGGCGATTCCACGATGACGAGGTTCTTGCTCACTGCGTCTCGCCCTCCGTTCCCGCCCCGCCGAGGCGCGGCGCGCCTCGGGACGGGTGCGCCCGCTGCGCGGGCCGGCCTGCGGATGTCATTCCGTTGCTCATCGATCTGAGGCCTTGGTTGCTACCTCCGAGGCTAATGCTTCGGCGACGCAAAAAGTAGCCCTGCCCGGTCGGGCGTTGCGGTGAATGAGCGAATCCCGAGGGTCGAGTCCCGGCGAGCGGCCGGAAAGGTAAGGTCAGTGAAGCCAGCCTGGATCGTCTGCGAATACCAGGTCTTCCATCTGCGCGTAGGCCTGCTCGTGCCCCGGTTGGCTGAACAGTACCATCATGACGACCCATTTGATCTGCTCGATGTCGATTTCCTCCGTGTCGAGCGCGAGCAGCCGATCGATGACGAGCTCGCGCTGCGCCGGGGCCAGTATGCCGACCTGCTCGAGATGGAGCAGGTAGCCGCGGGCCTCGGAATCGAGCCGCTCGAGCTCGACGCGGTCGTAGATACGGATCGCAGGCGAGCGCGGCGCGCTGTAGGCCGGCGTGCCTTCGCCTGCGTTGAGCCCGTCGAGCCAATCCAACGCGCGCTCGATGGCGTGGTGGCCGAAGCCGGCGCGTTCCAGCTCTTCCTTGAGCTCGTTGCGGTCCGGTTCCGGCTCGTCTTCGCCGTCCACGAAGGACTCGAACAGATACATGAGTACGTCGAGAACGGTTTCCTTCATCTGTTCCTCGCGGGCAAACGGCTGTAACGGCCGCCGGGCAACGCCTCAACGAACCCTTCCAATTCCAGTATCAGGAGCATGGAGGAAACCTCCCCCGCCGTCAATCCGCTGCGCTGGACGAGCTCCCCCATGCCGGCGGGCGCATAGCCCAACGCCTCGAGCAGCGCCGCGTAGGCCGGGTCGGGCGGCGCGGCCGCGGGGGGCCCGCCCTCGGCACCGGCCGCGAGCGCCTCGGCCGCGGCCTCGGGAAGCTCGATGAGCCCCGCGAGCTCGACGAGAATGTCGGCGCCCTCCTCGACGAGCTTGGCGCCCTGTTTGATGAGGCCGTGACAGCCCCGGGCGAGCGGATTGTGGATGGAGCCCGGAATGGCGAAGACCTCGCGGCCGTAGTCGCGGGCGCGGGCGGCCGTGATGAGCGCGCCGCTGCGCCGGCCCGCCTCGACGACGAGCGTGCCGAGGGCGAGGCCTGCGATGATGCGGTTGCGGGCCGGAAACTGGGCCGCCCTGGGCGGGACGCCGGGCGGATACTCGGACACGAGCAGCCCTTCGGCCGCGATGGCGCGCGCCAATGCCTCGTTCTCGCGCGGAAACACGCCGTCGATGCCGCAGCCGAGGACGGCGACCGTCCCGCCCGCGGTGCCGAGCGCGCCGCGGTGGCTCGCTGCGTCGATGCCGGCCGCGAGGCCGCTCGTGACCGTGAGCCCGCTCTTGCCGAGAAAGCGGCCGAAGCGCTCGGCCGTGCGGCGGCCGCCCGCCGTCGCGTTGCGGCTCCCGACGACGGCGACCTGCGGGCCTGCGAGCAGCTCGGGCCGCGCCCCGTCGACCCAGAGCGCCAGCGGCGGATGCGGCGTGGCCGCGAGGCGCGGGGGGTAGCCCGCGGCCCCGAGCGGGATCAGGCCGTGTCCCGGCTGCGCGAGCCAGGCGCGCCACGCCGCGAGCGTCTCCGCGCTCGGCTTGCGCAGGCGCTCGATCGAGGCGGGTTTGAGACCCGCCTCGGTGAGGCGGCGGTCGCTCGAGCGCAGCACCGCGCCGGGGCTGCCGGCCGCCGTCAGGAGCTGCCGCCAGCCGGCCTCGCCGCGGGCGGCGTCGAGCAGCGCGAGCCAGTCGTCGGCGACGGGCGTGCTAGGGATTGCGCACGCTGTCCTGGACCCGGATGGCGTGGGTGGCCTCCATGACGAGGGCATAACTGATGCGGTCGAATGCGCGGAAGACCATCATGACGCCGGCGGGTTCGTCCGGCAATTTCACTTTCTGGCCAAAAGCGCTGCCTCCGCCGACCGTATCGCGGACCACGTCGCCCTTCAGGTAGGCCTTGAGCACGGCGCCGGAATCGAGGCCGTCCCGCGTGCCGCGGTTGATCACGACGATCTGATACTGGCCGATCAGCGAGACACCGTTCAGAACAGAGATGATGCGGCCGTCGACCTGCTTGCGCGGTGCGTGCGGAAAGAAGTCCATGGGGACCGCCTCGTGCTCTTCCATGAGGCGGTCTCCGACCAGCGCCTCGCGGTCCGTCTGGGTGAGCCGCAGGGTGCCGGGATCGCCGCCGCGCCGCAGCGTGCCCTGGCCGACGTAGATGCCTTGGTAGCCGATGAGGTCGCCGTCGTCGGGATCGATGAGCGGCTCGCCGACGTGGATCACGCTGTAGCTCTTGCCGGCCGGGGCGCTCTTCGTGCCGCGCACGTAGACGTTGTTGCCCGCGCTGCCGATGAGGCCCTCGCGCAGCGCGAGCACGTAAGGCAACGAATCGATCTGTTTCCTGTCCAACACCGTGGGTCGCGAAAGGAATGCGCGCACGGTCTCGTAGGGGATCGTCGGAACGGCCTGCTCGAGGGGCTCCGAGCGCACGCGCGGCGAGAGCTTCTCCACGGGCCCGACCGGGCCGCTGCCGCGCTGCAGGCGGATCACGGGACGCCCGTTCTCGTAGGCCAGCGACAGGATGTCGCCCGGATAAATCAGATGCGGATTCTCGATTTGCGGATTGACCTGCCAGATCTCTGGCCAATACCAGGGATCGCGCAGAAATTTGGCCGCGATGTCCCAGAGCGTGTCGCCGCGCTTCACGACGTAGCGGTCGGGATGGCTCGGGTTCAGCGCGGGTCCGGCTGCGGACTCGGCCGCGGCGCCGCCCCGGGCGCCCACCTGGGCCGTGGCGGTCTGTGCGATGGCGACGACGGCGAGCGCCGCGGCGGCCGTGACGGCGGCCGAACGCAGGATCCGCGAGTGGGCGTAAAACATGGCGTAAGCTCCCTATGCCGAGCGATGGGGCCGCGTCGAGTCGCCCGTACGGGCCGGACTGCTATACTGCGCGAACTGCGTCACAGGCCCTTGAGGCAGCAGTACCGATGCGTCGCGGCCACGGACTATCCTTTGTAAGTCAGAGGGTTAACTCAACCAGCGGCGTTATACACGAAACCGAGGGCAGTTCACAATGGCACGTCTCCCAATCCTCGAGTATCCGGATCCGCGGCTGCGGATACGCGCCGAACGCGTCACAAATGTCGACGCGCAGACGCGCCGGCTCATCGACGACATGTTCGAGACGATGTATGCGGCGCCGGGCATCGGACTCGCGGCGACCCAGGTCGACGTGCACAAGCGTATCATCGTCATCGACGTCTCGGAGGAGCACGACGAGCCGGTGTGCCTCGTCAATCCCGAGATCGTGAACGCCGAGGGGCGCTTCAACGCCGAGGAAGGCTGCCTGTCCGTACCGGGCCTGTACGACTACGTCGAGCGCGCGGAGAAAATCACCGTGCGGGCCCTCGACCGGAACGGGCAGCCGTTCGAGCGCGAGGCCGAGGGGCTGCTCGCGGTCTGCATTCAGCACGAGATGGATCATCTCGAGGGCAAGCTGTTCGTGGATTACCTCTCCGCGCTCAAGCGCGAGCGCATCAAGAAGCGCTATCAGAAAAAGGCGAAGCGCGAGGAGCCGGCTCCCGTCGGCGCCTCGGCTCGCTCCCTCTGACGGCCGCCGCCGCGTCCGTCCGCCCTCGACTCGCGCCAGCGCCCAGCTGCATGTCGGTCACGAGCCTTGCAGGCGCGCGGGTCGCATTCGCGGGGACGCCCGATTTCGCCGTGCCGACGCTCGAGGCGCTGGCCGGCGCCGGCGCCGAAATCCCCGTCGTGCTCACGCAGCCCGACCGTCCCGCGGGCCGCGGCCGGCGCCTGACCCCGCCGCCCGTCAAGCGCCGGGCCCTCGAGCTCGGCCTGCGCGTCGCGCAGCCGGAGCGGCTCGACGGGGCGGCCTTTCCGGCGGCCGGTGCGCCGCCCGATCTGCTCGTCGTCGTAGCCTACGGCCTGCTGCTGCCCGGCTCCGCGCTCGGCTGGCCGCGCCGCGGCTGCATCAACGTGCACGCCTCGCTGCTGCCGCGCTGGCGCGGCGCCGCACCGATCCAGCGCGCGCTGCTCGCCGGCGATGCCGAAACGGGCGTGAGCATCATGGCCATGGAGCGCGGGCTCGACACGGGCCCGGTCTATGCGCGAGCCGCGTTGTCCATCGAGCCGGCGGACACCGCCGGCTCCCTTCACGACCGGCTCGCGGCGCTCGGCGCCCGCCTGCTCGTCGCGACCTTGCCCGGCGTGCTCGACGGCAGCCGCATCCCGGAGCCGCAAGACGCGAGCCTCGCGACCTATGCGGCCAAGCTCGACAAGGCCGAGGCCCGGGTCGACTGGCGCGAAAGCGCGGCCGTGCTCGCGCGCCGCGTCCGCGCCTACAATCCATGGCCCGTCGCTTTCGCCGAGCTCGCCGACGGTCGGCGGTTGCGCATCCTGCGCGCGGAGGCCCTCGAGGGCACCGGCCCGCCGGGCCGGGTCCTCGCGTCCGGCCGCGCCGGGATCGACGTGGCGGCCGGGGCCGGCGTGCTGCGTCTGCACGAGGTCCAGCCTGCCGGCGGCCGGCCCATGGCCGCGGCCGCCTATCTTGCCGCCCACACGCTCGACGATGCCGCCTTCATATGAGGCCGCGGGCGCGCGGCCGCGTGCCGTGGCGGCCCAGCTGGACGCGCGCATCGTCCGGGAGCGGATTTCGCTCGACGCGGCGCTCGCCGCCGCGCCGGTGCTGGCGGAGCGGGACGCGGCCCTAGTGCGCGCGCTCGTGTTCGGCGCCCGTCGCTGGCATCACCGCTTCGAATGGCAGCTCGCGCAGCTGTTGAGTCGGCCCCTCAAGCCCGGCGATGCGGAGCTGGCCGCGCTGCTGCGCGTAGGCCTGTTTCAGCTCGAAGGGCTGCGCGTGCCGGATCACGCGGCCGTCGCGGCAACCGTCGCCGCGGCGCCGCTGCTCGGCCTTGGCCGGGCCAAAGGGCTCGTCAATGCCGTGCTCCGCCGCTATCTGCGTGAGCGCGAGTCGCTCGCGCGCGCGCAGGCGCGCGTGCCCGAGGCGCTGTACAGTCATCCGGCCTGGATCATCGAGACGCTGCAGCGGGATTGGCCCGAGGACTGGCAGGCGGTGCTCGAGGCCGGCAACGCGCAGCCGCCGATGTGGCTGCGCGTGAATCTCGCCCGCGGCACGCGCGAGGCGTACCTCGAGCGGCTCGCCGCGGCGGGCCGCGGCGCGGCGGCGCCGGCCGAACTCCCGGCCGCGGTGCTCTTGGCCGAGCCCTGTCCCGTGCGGCTGCTGCCGGGCTACGCCGAGGGGCTCGTCTCGGTGCAGGACGCCGCCGCTCAGCACGCCGCCGGCCTGCTCGATCTCGCCCCGGGCCAGCGCGTCCTCGACGCCTGTGCCGCGCCGGGCGGAAAAACGGCCCACCTGCTCGAGCGCTGCCCGGGCCTGGCCGAGGTCTGGGCCGTCGACGTCGACCCCGCGCGCCTGCGCACGGTGCGCGAGAACCTCGAGCGTCTCGGCCAATCCGCCCGGCTCGTGGCCGCCGATGCCGCCGACCCCGGCGCCTGGTGGGACGGCCGGCCCTTCGAGCGGATCCTGCTCGATGCGCCCTGCAGCGCGCTCGGCGTGATCCGCCGCCATCCCGATATCAAGCTCTTGCGGCGCCCCGAGGACGTGGAGCGCAGTGCCGGACGCCAGGCCGCGCTGCTCGAGGCCGTCTGGCCGCTTCTCGCGCCGGGCGGCCGTCTCGTCTACGCGACTTGCACGCTGACCCGGCGCGAGAACGAGGCGCAGATCGAGGCGTTCCTCGCGGCCCATGCGGACGCCGGCCGCGCGGCCGCCCCCGGGCCGGCGGAGCTGCGTATCCGGACCGGTGAAGCGAACCGGGACGGCTTCTATTATGCTTGCCTAGAGAAGCAGGAGACGCCTCCGCCCGCCCGTGTTGTGCCCCGCATACATTAGCCCGGAGCCTCCCGGCCGGCCCGCGGGCGCCCTGAAGCGCGCGCTGCTCGTGCTCATGGCGCTCGTCGCCGCCGCGGCGGCGGCCCAGGACCCGGGGCACTTCGAGATCCGCAAGGCCGCAATCGAGCGCCAGAACGGCGTGTACTATCTCAATGCGTGGATGCAGCTACGGCTCTCGAGCGAAGCGCGCCAGGCGCTGCGCTCCGGGGTGCCGCTCACGATCCGGCTCGACGTCGAGGTGCTTCACCATCGCCGTTTCTGGGTCGACGGAGAAGATGCCATGCTGAGACAACGCTATCAGCTCGAGTATCACGCGCTGACGGAGCGCTATGTGGTCTCCAACCTCAACAGCGGCGACCAAAGCTCGTTCGCGAGCGTCTATGCCGCGTTGAACTCGCTCGCGCGCGTCGACATGCTGCCGCTCATCGATGCCCCGCTGCTCGAGCACGACCGCCGCTCCTATGTGCGCGTGCGCGTCGCGCTCGACAGCGAACGCTTCCCGGGCCCGCTGCGCCTGCTCGCCTTCTGGCGGCGCGACTGGTCCATCGAGAGTGATTGGTACCAATGCCCACTGGTCGACCACTGAGTAGAAGGATCAAGCGGGCGCTCATCGCGCTCGCGCTCCTGTTCGGCGTCCTGCTGTGGCTCGCCGCGCTGCTGCTGTTCACGCGCGTCGCGGAGAACTCCGACGACTTCGCGCGGCTGCAGGACTGGATCCTGCTCGTCAACTCGATCGGCATCGCCGTGCTGATTTTCCTGATCGGCGTGAATCTGGTCCGGCTCATCCGCGAGCTCAGGCGCCACGAGCCGGGCTCCCGTCTCAAGCTCAGGATGATCACGCTGCTGGTCGCGCTCGCCGTGACGCCCCTCGTCGTCGTCTATCTGTTCTCGGTCGGTTTCATCAACAAGGGAATCGATAACTGGTTCAGCGTCGATGTCGAGCAGGGGCTCGACAACGCGCTGACGCTGAGCCAGACCGCGTTGGACCTGCAGAAACGGCGCAGCCTGGATGCCCTCGAGCGCGTGGCGGGCCGCCTGCCCGGCCTCGACGGCGGCGCCATGGTCGGCGAGCTCGGGGAACTCAGGCGCGACAGCGGCGCCTCGGAGCTCACGGTCTTCGGACCCAACAATCAGATCGTCGCGACGAGCTCCGACGACCCGACGACGGGCGTGCCGACGGGCCCGACCCGGGAGATCAACTCGCAGTTGCGCCAGGGCCGGCCCTACGTGAGTCTCGAGCCCTTGCCCAACGGCCAGTACGAGGTCATCGCGGCCCTGAGCCTGCCCGGGGCCGACGGGACGCCGGGCAACCGCATCCTGCAGGCCCACTTCGCCGTCGAGCCGAGGCTCGGCACGCTCGCGAACTCCGTGCAGCAAAGCTACAACCAATACTCCGAGCTCGCGTTCCTGCGCACGGCGCTCAAGTACTCGTTCACGCTGACGCTGAGCCTCGTGCTGCTGATTTCACTGCTGGCCTCGGTCTATGGCTCGTTCACGTCCGCGCGGCGTCTCGTGGGGCCCATCCAGCAGCTCATGCAGGGCACGCGCGCCGTGGCGCGCGGCGATTTCGACACGCGGCTGCCGACGCCGGGGCGCGACGAGATCGGCTTTCTGATCAACTCTTTCAACGAGATGACTCAGCGTCTCGCCGATGCGCGCCAGGAGGCCCGGCTCAGCGAGCAGCAGGTCGAGGGCGAGCGCCGCAAGCTCGAGGTCATCCTCGCGCGGCTTTCGACCGGCGTCGTCTCGCTCGAGCCCGACTTGAGAATCCGCACGGCCAACGCCGCCGCGGGCACGATCCTCAACGTCGACCTCGAGGCCCACATCGGCGAGTCGCTCTACGACCTCGCGGCCTCGCATCCGCTCCTCGAGCAGTTCCTGGCCGTCAGCGGCCCCCACCTCGAGCGCGGCCGGCGCGAATGGCGCGAGCAGATCGTGCTGCGAGGGGACGTTGGGCGCCGCGTGCTCGTGTGCGCCTGCACGGCCCTGCCCGCGGCCGAGGGTGCGGGCGGCTTCGTCGTCGTCTTCGACGACATCACGGCGCTGCTGCAGGCGCAGCGCGACGCGGCCTGGGGCGAGGTGGCGCGCCGGCTCGCGCACGAGATCAAGAACCCTTTGACGCCGATCCAGCTCTCGGCGGAGCGGCTCCGGCGCCGCTACCTGACGGCCGAGGGCGGCGAGTTCGATCTGCTCGACCGCGCGACGCACACGATCATCGACCAGGTCGAGGCCATGAAGGAGATGGTCAACGCCTTCAGTCAGTACGCCAAGACGCCCGATATCGAGCTCAGCCGCTTCGATCTCAACGAGCTCATTGCCGGCGTCACGGAACTGTACCGCTCGCCCGAGCATCCCATGGCGATCAAGCTCTCGTTCGACGCGGCGCTGCCGCCGATCGAGGCGGACGCGGGCCGCATCCGCCAGGTGTTCCACAATCTCATGCGCAATGCCATCGAGGCCATGGAGCACCAGCCGGACCCGGTCCTCGAGATCTCGACGCGCTACCTGCGCCGCCCCCATTCCGACGCCGTCGAGATCAAGGTCGCCGACAACGGCCCGGGCTTCGTGCACGAGATCATGGACCAAGCCTTCGAGCCCTACGTCACGAGCAAGGCCAAAGGCACTGGTCTAGGGCTCGCGATCGTCAAGAAACTGGTAGAGGAGCACGGCGGCCAGATTTCGGCGCGTAACCGTGAGCAAGGCGGGGCGGAGATCAGTATACTGCTTCCGACCTCTGGGGAAGTCGGCGGCGCGCTGGCCGTCCAGCGCAACGAGCACAGGAGGGAGCGCGCATGAAGAACGCGCGGATCTTGGTTGTCGACGACGAAGCGAACATCCGTGCCTTGCTCGATGAGATCCTCAGCGAGGAAGGCTATGAAGTCACGAAGGCCGCTAATGCGGAGGAGGCGCGGCAAGCCCGCGGCCGGCAGGATTACGATCTGACCCTGCTCGACATCTGGATGCCGGATACCGACGGCATCTCGCTGCTCAAGGAATGGGCGGACGGCGACATGCCCGGCGCCGTCGTCATGATGTCCGGCCACGGCACCGTCGACGCCGCCGTCGAGGCCACGCGGCTCGGGGCCGTCGATTTCATCGAGAAGCCCGTTTCGCTCGCCAAGCTGCTGCGCGTCGTCGAGGCGGCCCTCGCGGACCGGCGCTCGCGCCCGAAGCGCCGCCACCTCGTGCCGCCCATGCTCGCGCCCGTCGGCAAGAGCCAGACCATGCGCAGGCTCCGCGAGCAGGTCGCGCGCGTCGCTCAGCACGACGCGCACACGCTGTTGACGGGCGAGCCCGGCAGCGGCCGCGAAGCCTTCGCGCGCTATCTCGCGAGCCGCAGCGATCGGGCCAACGGCCCGTTCGTCATCGCGACGGGCAGCGAGCTCACGGAGCTCGGCTACCGCGCGGTGCTGCTCGGCGACGGCACGGAGCCGGGCCTGCTCGAGCGGGCCAACGGCGGCATTCTCTTCGTCAGCGAGCTGCAGGACGTCTCGTCGGCCGCACAGCAGCTGCTGCTCGGCGCGCTGGAGCAGGGCGAGTACATGCCGGCGGGCGCCGTCGCCAAGCAGCCGTTCGACGTGCGCATCGTCGCGAGCGCGCCGCCGGGCTTCGAGCGCGACGAAATATTCAAACGCGAGCTGCTCTCGCATCTATCCATCATCGTGCTGCGCGTCCCGCCGCTCAGGGAATACGCCGAGGACGTCCCCGAGCTGCTGCGCTACCAGGTCGATTCGCTCGTCGACGGCGAGGGACTGCCGTTCCGGCGTTTCACGGTCGCGGCCCAGAACCGCCTGCGCAACTATCCGTGGCCCGGTAACGTGCGCGAGCTCAAGAATCTCGTCAAGCGTCTGCTCGTGCTCGGCGGCGGCGAGAACATCGACCTCGAAGAGGTCGAGGCCCAGCTCGCCTCGGCCGCGCCGGACAGCGAGCCGCTCGTCAAGCAGGATCTGCTCGCGCTGCCGCTGCGCGAGGCCCGCGAGCATTTCGAGCGCGCCTACCTGCAGCAGCAGCTGCAGCTCTGCGGCGGCAAGGTCGGGCAACTCGCGAAGCGCGTCGGCATGGAGCGCACGCACCTTTACCGCAAGCTGCGCTCGCTCGGCGTGGACTTCCGGCAGACCCTCGACGAGTAGGCGCAGACCGCCGTCGCGGTCTGTGCAGGGCGCCGATCAGCGGCTCAACGCAAGCACGTACGATACGAGCCACGGCAGCGAGAACGCCACGAGAAACGTCGAGATCAGCACCGCACCCGCGACATCGTCGGCATGGCGGTCGTAGCGCGCCGCAAACAGGTAGTTGAAGACGGCGCTCGGCATCGCCCCCTGCAGCACGAGCACGGCCAGCGGCAGGCCGTGCAGACCGAATAGCCGGCCGACGCCGAGGGCGACGCCCAGGCCGAGCGCGAGGCGGCCGGCGGCCATGGCCGAGGCGAGGCCGAGACGGTGCGCCCGCAGGCCGCCCAGCGTATGGCCGAGCGCCAGCAGCATGAGCGGGATCATGAGATCGCCGAGCAGGCCGATCGTCGTGTCGAGCCAGGCCGGCAGAGGCGTGCCCGTCGCGAGCAGCCCCACTCCGATGACCGCGCCGTAGACGACGGGCGTCGATCGCAACGTGCGCAGGATCGGCATACCGCTCTGGAGCATCGGCGTTACCGTGAATTGTCCGACCGAGTTGGTGACATAGACGGCGACGGCGAGACCGAGACCGGGCTGGCCGAAAGCGAACAGACATAGCGGCAGACCCAGGTTGCCGGTGTTGCCAATCGCGAGCGTGGGCAGGAACGAGCGCACGGGCAGACGCGCGAGCTTCAGCACCAAGACGCCGAGGCCGATCATGGCCGCGAGCGTGGTGATGGCCGCGAGCGTCATCGTCACGAACTCGTGCAGCGGCGTCGACAGATGCGAAAGGCTCGAGACGATGAGGCACGGGCCCGCGAGGTTCATGATGAGGTTGGTCACGAACTCGCGCTCGAACGCGAAGCCTAGCCGGCGCCAGCCGTAGCCGACGCCGGCGAGGCAGAAGACGGGCAGAAGAATACCGGCGAGCTCGGCGAACATTGGGAAGGGGCTGCTTGGAACGGGCAGCGAATTCTGCCAGATTCGGCCGACCGGTGTGCTCCGACGGAGCGGCCGTGAGGAGGTCGAGTTCGATGTTGGGCCGGTTTCTCGAGTTCTCGGTCGGCGCCCCGCCGACCGCCGCGACCCTGGCCGATTATGCGGCCTTGGGGCTCGTCGACACGCGCGCACCCGAAGTTCCGGGCGGCGCTTACGCCGTGCTCTCGGACGGCCATGTCCGCGTCGGCCTGCACGATGCCGAGGTCGAAGGGCCCGCGCCGACGTTCGTGCGGCCCGATCTCAAGGACCACGTGCGCCCGCTGCGCCGCGCCGGCGTCGAGTTCGAATCGCTCGATCTCGCGCCCGAGGCCTTTCACCGCGCGGCTTTCCGCGACCCGGACGGCCTGCTGGTGCTGCTCGTCGAGGCGCGGGGGGCGCCGATGCCGCCCGAGGCCGCCGGCCTCGTGGCCGTGTGCGGAGATCTGCTCGAGCTCAGCGTCGCCGCCGCGTCGCTCGAGCGCGCGGCGGCGTTCTGGCAGCGGCTCGGCTTGGCGGCCGAGGCGCGCGGCGGGTCGCCGCATCCCTACGTGCGCCTCGCGGGCCACGGGCTCACGCTCGGCCTCCACGAGACCATGCGGTTTCGCGCCGCCTTGACGTTCCGCGCCCGCGACTTGACCGCGCGGGCGGCCTACCTCGAGGCCAAGGGTGCGCGCCTACGCCGGCCGGCGCCGGTCGGCGGACCGGACTCTGCGGCGCTGCGGCTCCCGGGCGGGCTCGAAGTGTTCCTCATCGAGGCCGACTAGACCCGGACTCGACCGAGCGCCGCCTCGATCGACGGCAGATACTCCGCGCCGAACAGATTGAAGTGGTTGAGCAGATGGTAGAGGTTGTAGAGATCGACGCGCGCTGCGGCGCCCGGCGCCGCGGGCCGCAGCGCCTCGTAGGCCTCGTAGAAAGCCGGGCCGAAGCCGCCGAACAGCCGGGTCATCGCGAGATCGGCCTCGGCGTCCCCGAAGTAGACGGCCGGATCGAAGAGACATGGGACGGCGCTCGGCGCCGCGCCCCAGTTGCCGCCCCAGAGGTCGCCGTGCAGCAGCGCCGGCGCGGGCTCACCGCCGGGGAAAAAGGCGGGGAGATTGGCCGCCAGGCGTCGAACGGCCTCCGCGACGCGCCGGGGCAGGCCGCGATGCTCGGCCAGCGCGAGCTGGTGGCCGAGTCGGCGCTCGGCGAAGAACGCGATCCAGCTTTCGGCGGGCGCGTTCGGCTGCGGCGTCGTGCCGATGAAGTTATCCCGATGCCAGCCGAAAGCCTCTCCCGTGACGGCATGCTGGCGCGCCAGCGCTCGGCCGAGCGCGCGCTCGGCCGCGGCCGAGCCCGCTCCGAGCTCGATCCATTCGAGCGCGAGATAAGCCGCCGACGCCGTGCGGCCCAGTGCGACGACGGCCGGGACGGCCGCGGCCTGCACGCCGGCGAGCGCTGCAAGGCCGTCGGCCTCGGCCTCGAAGAGATCGACGCGGCCCGGCGCATTGAGCTTCACGAACAGCGGGCCCGCGGCCGTCGGCACGGCCAGCGCGCGGTTGACGCTCCCGCCGCCCACGCGTCGGCAAGGCGCGCCGGTCGGCTCGACGCCCTGTGTCGCGAGGGCCTCCGCGACGTCGGCCGGAAGCACGACCGCCGGACGGACGCCTAGCGGCGCACGGCTGCGCGGGCCAGATGCCCGCGCAGCCGTGCGTGCAGCGGACTCGTGCGCGGGAAGTGCGTGAGCAGATATTCCATTTGGTCCGCGAGCACGCGTCGCCCCTTGAGATAGATGTACTCGGCATACGTCGGCGTGAATGGGACCGCGAGCAGCTGCATATTTGCCTCTTCGGGCTTGCGGCCGCCCTTGTGGTTGTTGCAGCGGCGGCAGGCCGTGACTACGTTGGTCCAGGCGTCGCGGCCGCCCTGGCTCAGCGGCGTGACGTGGTCGCGCGTCAGGTCCGAGGAGCGGAACTGCGCGCCGCAGTACAAGCACAGGTTGGCGTCGCGCTTGAACAGCGTGTGGTTGTTCAGCGGCGGAACGTAGCCGGCCGAATTGCGCTCGAAGCTGTGTGTTTCGCCGCGCGTGGCGATGATCGAGTTGATGCGGATCGCGCTGCGCAAACCCGAGCGCGCATTATGGCCGCCCCGTATGGTGTAGATCGGCGACCCGCACGCATAAGCCACCTGCTGCGTGTGGTAAAGCGTCGCCGCGATCCGGTAGTCGATCCATTCGAGGGGCATGCCCGCGACATCGGTCCGCAGCACTTCCTGGGTTAGCGAGCGAAGTTGAGGCTCCATTCCAGTCAGCCGAGCAGTGGACCTCCCAAGTGTCTCCGAGATCGTGCAGATTATCAATTGCTTGGAAAACGGCCGGCCGCCTGCCGCCGACCGGGCGCGCGGGCACGGAAGGGGCCCCGCCTCGTGGACTCGCGGTTGCGCTGGGGCCACACGGCCGCGCCCGCGGGGCGCGGAGGCGGGGCGCGCGGTCTCGCCGAAGACTCAGCGCGGCGGCGGGCCGGGCGGGTGGCCCAGCGGCCCGCCGCCGCGCGGATCCTGCCCGAACCTCCGCTCGCGCAGCTGCCGCCTTTCCTCGGGCGTCATGGCCTGAAAACGTCTCCGCAGCGCCTCCCGGCGCGCGGGGGGCATCTCGCGAAACTGCTTGTAGGCCTCACGAATACGGTCGCGCTCGTCGGGCGGCAGATCTTCGAAGGTCGAGAAGCGCCGGCGCAGCGCCTGCTTCTGCTCGCGCGTGAGACTTTGCCAACGGTGGAAGCGCTGCTCGGCCTGCGCGCGCTCGGCGGGCGTCATGTCGAGCCAGCGCTGCGCGTTGGCCGCGAGCTGGCGCTGCCTGGCAGGCGGCAGGTGGGCCCATGCCGCCTCCTGCCGGGCCAGCAAAGTACGCTGTGCGGCGCTGAGATCCTTCCAGGCAATGCCGTCGTCGGCGCGCACGAGGGCCGCGCCGAGCAACAGCATGGCGCCGAGAAACAAAGCGAGTGCTTGCGCGCGCCGCACGGCGGTCCTCAGCCGATTCCGCCGTCAGAGCTGCGCGGCGGCTCGCGCCGTGCCTGGGCGTCCAGCCAGGAGTAGAAGTCGAGATCCTGAATCATGTCGAGCTCGTCCTGGCTCAGCAGGAGCTCGCCGTCCGGCGAGGCGGCGAGCGGCACGGCGCGCTGCGGCGCCTGCGGCCCGTTGTCGGGCAGCAGCCAGGCGAATGACAGCGCGATCGCGGCCGCCACGCCCGCCGCAATCCAAGGTGCGCGGCCGGCGAACAGCACGGGCCGCGGGGTCTCGAGGCCGCCCAGCGCCCGGCGGCGGGCGCGCGTGAGCCCGGCAAGGGTCGGGGCGTCGAGCTCGGCGACGCTGTGCGCGAACGCCTTGCGGGCGCGCTGCTCGAGCGCGAGCTGTGAGCCGACAGGTTTATCGTTCATGACCAGTGATCTCCGAGCAGTTCCCGAAGCCGCCGCGCGGCTCGCGAGTAGTGCGTCTTGACGCTGCCTTCCGAGCAACCCATCGCGAGCGCTGTCTGCGCAACGTCGAGCCCCTCGAAATTCCGCAGCACGAATGCCTCGCGCTGGCGGTCGGGCAAGGCATGCAGCGCGGCCTCGAGCGCGTGCATTGCGGCCTCGCGCGAGAGCGTCTCGAGCGGATCGTCGCAGTCCGGCGCGGGCGCCTCGGCGATCGGATCGCGCTCCCCGGGGCCCTCGAATCCGAAGAAGCCGATAATGCGGTTACGCACGGCCCGCCGGCGCTGGCCGTCGCGAATCCGATTCTTGAGGATCCGGTAGAACAGCGGCCGCCACTCCGCGCTGGGCCGCGCCGCGTAGCGCCGCACGAGCCGGATCATCGACTCCTGCACGGCATCGAGCGCCTCGTCCGCGTCCCGCAGCTCGAGAACCGCGATGCGATAGGCGCGGGCCTGGACCTCGCGCAGAAACGCTTCCAGCTCGACGGCCGGATCGACCGCCGGTTGGTCCGCTGCGGCTGACGTGGGCAACAATTTCAGGGCTGCCGGTTGCATGAGCGGGAACCGGTCGGGCTGCCTCGGTTACTGCTATCGTAGGCGCTCATCCTGCTGCCGAATTGAACCACAATTCTGAGCCTAACCAGAGCCCATAACGCGGACGGCGCGCCGTGGTTGACATGAGTCCGGCGGCACCGGCCACGGCTGCCGCGGCGCGCGATCGCCGGGGTCTCGAGGGCGGCGTGCTGCGCGTCGCCGTGCCCGTGCCGCTCGCCGAGACGTTCGACTATCTATGGACCGGCGCCCAGCCGGCCCCGGCGCCGGGCACCCGCGTGGCTGTGCCTTTCGGCCGCAGCCGGCGCATCGGGGTCGTCCTCGCCGCCGGCGTCGAGACCGCGGTCCCGCGCGAACGGCTCAAGCCCGTCATCGAGGCCCTCGACCCGGAACCGCTCGTCGGGCCCGAGCTGCTCGCGACGCTGCGTTGGGCCGCCGACTACTACCACCATCCGATCGGCGAAGTCGTGCGCCATGCCGTCCCGGGCCTGCTGCGCAAAGGGCGGGCCGTCGTGCCGGCGGCAGAACGCCCCTGGCGCCTCACGCCGGCCGGGGCCGCCCAGGCGCCCGAGGCGCTGGCCGGCCGAGCGACGCGGCAGGTAGCGGCCCTGACCTTCCTGGCTCGCTCGGGCCCCGCATCGGCTGCGGCGCTGCGCGAGGCCGGCATCGCGCCCGCTGTGCTCGCCCGGCTAGCGGCCAAGGGCTGGGCCGAGCGCTGCGATGCAGTCTCGGCCGGTGCCCTCGACTCGGCGCGCGGTCTTGCCGGCGAGGCCGGCGGCGGCTCGGCCGCGCTGCCCGACCTCACGGCCGACCAACGCCGCGTGCTCGAGACCTTGGCCGGCCGCCCGCCCGGCTACTCGAGCTTTCTGCTCTACGGCGTCACGGGCAGCGGCAAGACGGAGATCTTCCTCCGGCTCATCGCCGAGGAGCTGCGCGCGGGCCGCCAGACACTGCTGCTCGTGCCCGAGATCGGCCTCACGCCGCAGCTCGTCGATCGCCTGCGCGCACGGCTCGGCGAGCGGCTCGCCATCGTCCATTCGGCGCTGACCGATCGCGAGCGGCTCGCGGCCTGGCGCCACGCGCGCGCCGGCGAGGCCGCCGTCGTCGTCGGGACCCGCTCGGCCGTGTTCTCCGAGCTCGGCCGGCCGGGCCTCGTGATCGTCGACGAGGAGCACGACCCGTCGTACAAGCAGCAGCAAGGATTCCGCTACTCCGCGCGCGATCTCGCCGTGCTGCGTGCGCGCCGCCTCGGCGTGCCCGTGCTGCTGGCCTCGGCCACACCCTCGCTCGAAAGCTTCCACAACGCGCGCAGCGGCCGTTACGGGCTGCTGGAGATGCCGAACCGCATCGGCTCGGCGGGCCATCCGGCCGTGCGCATCGTCGATTTGAATCGGCACGCGAGCCGGCGCGCGCTCTCGACGCCCCTCGTCGCGGCCGTCGAGCGCCACCTAGCGGCCGGCAATCAGGTGCTGCTGTTTCTGAACCGGCGCGGCTTTGCGCCCGTGCTGTTCTGCCCGAACTGCCGCGACGTCGCGCAATGCGCGCGCTGCGACGCGCGCCTGACCGTGCACGCGGCCAACGGGGCGCTGCGCTGCCACCACTGCGGCGCGGCCCAGACGCTGCACTGGGCGTGTCCCGGCTGCGGCGCCGAGCGCATGGCCGTCGGCGCGGGCACACAGCGCGTCACGGACGAGCTGCACGCCCTGTACCCGGAGCAGAAGATCGGCCGCCTGGACCGCGACGTGACGGCGCGCAAGGGCGCGCTCGACGCCGTGCTCGCGGACGTGCGCCGCGGCGAGACGCGTATCCTCGTCGGCACCCAGATGCTGACGAAGGGCCACGACTTCCCCCGCGTGACCCTCGTCGGCGTGCTCAACGCGGACCAGGGCCTGTTCGGCACGGAGTTCCGCAGCGACGAGCGCCTCGCGCAAACGCTCGTGCAGGTCGCCGGGCGCGCTGGACGCCGCGATGCGCCCGGCGAGGTCCTGATCCAGACGCACTACCCCGAGCATCCGCTGCTCGAGCGACTCCTGGCCGACGGCTACGCGGCCTTCGCCGATCTCGCCCTCGAAGAGCGGCGCAAAGCCGGTTGGCCGCCCTTCTCGCACCTGGCCCTGTGGCGCGCGGAGGCGCCGCAGCGCGGCGCCGTCTTCAAGCTCCTTGAGCGCCTGGCCCAAGCCGTGCCGAGCGACGCCGGCGTGCGCGTGCTCGGCCCGGCACCGGACCCAATGGAGCGCAAAGCCGGCCGGTACCGAGGCCGGCTGTTGCTCGAATCCCCGCGCCGCGCCCCACTGCATGCGCTGCTCGAAGCGCTGCTCGCCGACTGCCGAACTTGGCCCGAATTTCGGCGTGCCCGCTGGTCGATCGACGTTCGATCCGCTCGACGTTTGAGCCCCAGCCGCGACGCTTCGGACCTGACGCTCGCCCGGATTAGGTAGAATTCAGGTTTCATCGATCAAGACTCAAGCGTGCTCGCCGATCTCGACCACCTCCTGCACCAGGCACTCGCCTCCGTCGCCCGCCGGCACGGTCTCGATGCGCTCGCGGCGCTCGACGCGAAGCTCGAGCGCACGCGGGACCCGCGCCACGGCGACTTCACCACCAACGTCGCGATGCAGGCGGCCAAGACCGCCGGCCTCCGCCCGCACGAACTCGCGGGGCAGATCGTGGCGGCGATGCCCGAATCGGCGCTCGTGGCCGAGGTCGGCGTTGCGGGCCCGGG
Source organism: uncultured Gammaproteobacteria bacterium (assembly GCA_963782445.1). Classification (GTDB taxonomy): domain Bacteria; phylum Pseudomonadota; class Gammaproteobacteria; order Steroidobacterales; family Rariloculaceae; genus ZC4RG20. The sequence continues at coordinate 61,271 of CAWAJM010000002.1, read as the reverse complement.
CTTCGTGAACTTCAGGCTCGCGCCGGCGGCCTACCATCGGGAGATCGCGCGGATTCCCGCCGCGGGCGAGGCTTACGGCCGCGGCAAGGACGGCGCCGGGCGCCGCGTGCTGCTCGAGTACGTCTCCGCGAATCCGACGGGGCCGCTGCACGTCGGCCATGGCCGCCATGCCGCGTACGGGGCGACGCTCGCCAATGTCCTGCGCGCGGCCGGCTACGAGGTCGACGAGGAGTACTACGTCAACGACGCGGGCCGGCAGATGGACATTCTCGCGCTCAGCGTCTGGTTGCGCTATGCCGAGCGCTGCGGCGTGGGCATCCCATTCCCGCCGAACTGCTATCAGGGCGGTTACGTGCGCGATATCGCGGCCGAGCTCTACGCGCGCGACGAGGAAGCCTGGCTCGGCGACGCCGCCTCCGTCGCGGGCGAGGCGGCCGATACGGAGGGCGACCCGGACGGCGAGCGCAGGCTCGACCGGCTCATCGCGGACGTCAAGCGCTTCGCGGGCGAAGCGCGCTTCGCCACGGTGTTCGCGGCCGCGCACGACAGCGTGCTCGGCGACATCCGCGACGACCTCGAAGCGTTCGGCGTGCATCCCGGGCGCTGGTACTCCGAGCGCAGCCTCGCCGAATCCGGGGCCATCGAGCATGCGCTCGCGCAGCTGCGCGAGCGCGGCGTGCTCTACGAGCAGGACGGCGCAACCTGGTTCCGCACGACGGATTTCGGCGACGACAAGGATCGCGTCGTCGTGCGCGAGAACGGCGCGACGACATACTTCGCCTCGGATATCGCCTATCACCTCGAGAAGTGCGAGCGCGGATACCACCTGCTGCTCGACGTGCTCGGCGCCGACCACCATGGCTATGTCGCGCGGGTGCGCGCGGCCCTCGCCGCGCTCGGCCGTTCGCCCGAAAGCCTGGATGTGCGGCTCGTGCAGTTCGTCGTGCTCTACCGCGGCAAGGCCAAGGCGCAGATGTCGACGCGCTCGGGCGAGTACGTGACGCTGCGGGAGCTGCGGGAGGAGGTCGGCAGCGACGCGGCCCGGTTCTTCTACGTCTCGCGCGGCAACGACCAGCACCTCGAGTTCGATCTCGAGCTCGCGAAGTCGCGCTCGAACGAAAACCCCGTGTACTACGTGCAGTACGCGCACGCGCGCGTCGAGAGCCTGCTGCGCCGCCTCGAGCAGGAGGGCATCGCGCTGCCGGAGCCGTCACAAGCGCCGCTCGAGCGGCTGGATACGGCCGAGGAGCACGCGCTCGTCGTCGCCTTGACGCGCTACCCCGAGATCGTCGCGCTTGCGGCCGAGCAGCGGGCGCCGCAGCACCTCGTCCACTACCTGCGCGAGGTCGCGGCCGCCTTCCATGCGAGCTACAACGCGCACCGCGTGCGCGTCGATGACGCGGGGCTGCGCGCGGCGCGTATCGTGCTCGCGCTCGCGGCCCGCCGGGTCATCGCCAACGCGCTCGGCCTGCTCGGCGTCTCGGCGCCGACGAGCATGTAGACGCCGATGGCCCGCCGCCGCCGAAAGCCCGCACGCCGCGACGAGACCCGCGGCTGGGTCTACATGCTGTTCGGCCTCACCCTCGGGCTCGGCGTGGCCGTCGTCGTCTATCTGACGGGGGCGAACCCGCACGCGCCGCCGCATGCGCGCCCGGCACCGCTCGAACCTCCACCGAAGCGCGCGCCGGCCGTCCCGCCCGCGCGCGCCGTCGAAGCCGGCAAGCGGCCGGCCGCCGCCAACGCCGGAGGCGGCATCGCAAAGGCGGCGGGCAAGCGCAAGGACGCCGGCACGGACTTCGACTTCTACGAGATCCTGCCCCAGTCGCACGTCGACGTGCCGGCCGCGGACGGCGGCCAGCGCGCCACGGCAGGTTCCACGGCGCCCCCCGCTTCGTCCGGGGCGCCCCCCGCCCCCGTCGAGACCCCGGGTCGCTACTACCTGCAGGCGGGCTCGTTCCGTTCACCCGACGAAGCCGACCGCATGCAGGCCAACCTCGCCTTGCTCGGCATCGAATCGAGCATCCAGAAAGTCCGCATCGACAACGACGAGTACCAGCGTGTGCGCATCGGGCCGATCGGCGACCTCGACGAGCTGAACGGCATCCGCGAGAAGCTGCACAAGGCGGGGGTCGATGCGCTCGTCATGCATGCGGGCGAGTAACGGGACGGCTTCGCTTTCCGCGGAGGGCGGATGCACCGACGCGGCCGCCTACCCCGCCGATTCGAGGATGGCCGTGACCCCCATGCCGCCGGCGGTACAGACGGAAATGAGCCCACGCCCGCCGCCGCGCGCGTGCAGCAGCTTCGCGAGCGTCGCGACGAGCCGCGTGCCCGTCGCCGCAAACGGATGGCCGATGGCGACGCTGCCGCCCTTGACGTTGAGCCTGGCGCGGTCGATCGCGCCGAGCGGCTCGTCGCGGCCGAGCTGGTTGCGGCAGAACTCCGGCGATTCCCAGGCCTTGAGCGTCGCGAGCGTCTGTGCGGCGAAGGCTTCGTGGATCTCGTAGTAGTCGAAGTCCTGCAGCGACAGCCCCGCGTCGGACAGCATCTCGGAAACCGCATAGGCCGGGGCCATGAGCAGGCCTTCTTTGTTGACGAAATCGACGGCCGTGACCTTCGCGTACGTAATGTGGGCGAGGACGGGCAGCCCGCGCTCGGCGGCCCAATTCTCCGAGGCGAGCAGCACGGCGGAGGCACCGTCCGTCAGGGGGGTGCTGTTGCCGGCCGTGAGCGTGCCGTTCGGCTTATCGAAGACGGGCGGCAGCTTGCCGAGCTTCTCGAGGCTCGTATCCGGGCGCAGGTTGTTGTCGCGTTTCACGCCCTCGAACTCGACGAGCAGGTCGTCGTAGAAGCCTTCCTCGTAGGCCGCGACCGCGTGTCGGTGGCTCGCGAGCGCGAGCTCGTCCTGCTCCTGCCGCGTGAGGCCCCACTTTTTCGCGGTAACCTCCATGCTTTCGCCCATCGACAGGCCCGTGCGCGGCTCGACGACGGCGGGCAGGCTCGGCCGGAAGTGCTTCGGCCGCAGCCCGAGCCAGGGCACGAGGCGCTGGCCCAGCGTGCGGCCGCGTGCGCTCTCGAGCAGGATGCGGCGGTATTCGTCGGGGTAGACGACGGGCATGTCGCTGATGCTGTCCGTGCCGCCCGCGATTCCCGACTCCATGAGACCGACCGAGATCTTGCTCGCGATCAGGACCGAGGCCGAGAGGCTCGTTCCGCAGGCGCGCTGGATATCGAACGCCGGCGTTTCGGGCGCGAGCCCGGACGAGAGCGTGGATTCGCGCGCGAGATTGAAGTCGCGCGAGTGCTTGATGACCGCGCCGAGAGACACGTCGCCGAGCCGCTGCCCGCCGAGCTCGAAGCGGTCGACGAGACCGCGCAGCACGGCCGTCATCATCTGCTGGTTCGAGCAGCGGCGGTACGAGGTATACGCGCGGCAGAAGGGGATTCTGATGCCCCCGACGATCGCGACGGGCCTGGCCGGTTGATTACGCATGCGGAGCCTCCTGACTTCGTTCTTCCTTATTGACCGAAAGTGGGCCCGCCGCCGCCGAGCCAAGCCGCCTCCTCCGGGGTGTTTTCGCGGCCGAAAACGCGGTTGCGATGCGGAAAGCGCCCGAAGCGGGCGACGATGTCGCGGTGCTCGCGCGCAAACTTCGCAAACGTCTGCAGCGTGCCCCGCAGCATCTCGGGCGCGTCCGGGTCGCCCGCGAGCGCCGCAAATTTCAATACGCCGAGCTCCTGGATCGGCAGCGATTCCGAGTGCTCCATGGGCGTGTAGAAAAAGGCGCGCTCGAGCGGTGCGAGCTCGAGGTCCATGCCGTGCTCGATGCCCGTCAGCGTGAGCTCCAGGGCGCGGTCGTCCCCCGCGAAAGCGGCGGCCGTGCCGCGGTGCAGCTGCCGCGGCAGCTGGTCGAACAGCAGGATCAGCGCGAGGCGGCTGCGCGGCGTCGCGCGCCAGTCCTCGAGCTCGCCGTTCGCGGCGGCCGCAGCGAGCGTGCCGAAGCGGGCCTCCAGGTCGCGGTCGGCGTCCGGGTCGGCCCGGAACCACTTCGAGAGGCACGCCTCGACGTCGGCCTGCGTCGTCGGCGGCGGCCCGAACCAGGCCGTGAGCAGCTTGTCGATTCGGAGGTCCATGTGATGCCTTTCGCGATCTAACGATCCGTGCGCGCTGCGCGCCCGGGGCCCGCCACCCGAGTATAGTTCTCACGGGCCGGGCCCGGGGCCCGCAACCCGGAAACAGTCTCCCCGATCTCGATGTCGCTGCGTAAGCAATTGCTGGCCTTCGGGCTGCTGACGCTGGTCCTGCCTTGGGCCGGCTATCGGTTCGTGCAGGAGATGGAGGCGACGCTGCGCGCGGGGCTCGAGCGCGCCCTCGTCGCGAGCGCCGATACGGTCGCCGCTGCGCTCGGCAGCCAGCCTGCGGTGCAGGCCGCGGCGCAGGCCGGAGCTCGGGGCGACCTTGGGGCGCCGAAAGGCGGGGCGGCCGTTTATGCCGCGCCGCTCGACGCGGTGCCGGCGCCGGTCGTGGATGGTTCCCGCGACGACTGGACGCCGCCGCTGACCCCCGGGCCGCCGGACGCGGGGACCGCGCTCGGGGCCCGCGATCGCTACTGGGCCGGCATTCAGGGGCGCTACGTCTACCTCTATGTCGAGGCCACCGACCCCGACCTCGTCTACGAAGGCGCCCCGGGCTCGGGGCCCTATGGCGACCGGCTCGTGCTCGCGCTGCGCGGCGCGGACGGCGCGCTGCAGTGGCTGCTGCTCTCGACGCGGGCTCCCGGCACGTTCCGGGCGCAGCGGACCGCGCCGCCGCTGTTCAAGCCGACGGGCGACTACGAGGACCGCGTCGTCGCGGCCTGGCAGGAAACGCCCAAAGGCTTCGCCGTCGAGTCGCGCGTCCCGCTCGCCCTGACCGGCCGGAACCTCGGCCTGGCCGTCGTCGATGTCGATCACGCCGGCGCCGGCTATGCGGTCTCGGTAGCCTCGACCTGGGGCGCGGGGGCCCCGGGCCCGCTGATCTACGAGCGGCCGGACCTGAACCGTCTCCTCGACGAGTTCGACCGCACGGGGAGCCGGTTCCGCGTCTTGAATCGCGACGGCTGGGTGCTGGCCGATACCGGCGCCGTCGCGCCGGCCGCGGATCCGGCGCCGCTCGGCGTGGCCGACCGCCTTTTCGCGGCGCTGCTGCAGCGCCACGATCCGGCCTACGACCGCCTGCAGTCGCGCCCGGGACGGCTCGGGGGCGCGCCGCTCGATGGCGCGCTGGCCGGCCGGCCGGGCGCGGCCTGGTATCGGGACGGCCCGGGCGGCAGCACGGTCGTTGCTGCAGGCGTGCCGATCCGCGCGAACGGGGACGTCATCGGCGCCGTCGTGCTCGAGCAGGCCAGCGATCCGATTCTGACGCTCACCGATCGTGCGCTCGTGCGGCTGATGTCGTTCACGCTGCTCGCGACGGCCGTCGCGGCCGCGGGGCTGCTCGGCTTCGCGACGCTGCTGTCGCTGCGCGTGCGGCGTCTCGCCCGGGCGGCCGAGACGGCTGTCGGCCCCAAGGGCGAGATCGAGGTCGCGCTGCCGGGCCGCGGTGCCGGCGATGAGCTCGGCGACCTCGCGCGCAGCTTCGGGCGGCTGCTCGAGCGCCTGCGCGAGCACACGCAGTACCTGCGCACGCTGGCCGGCAAGCTCTCCCACGAGCTCAGGACGCCGCTGGCCGTCGTCTCGACCTCCCTGGACAACCTCGAGCAGGAGGTCGCCGAACCCTCGGCCCTGCCCTATCTCGAGCGGCTGCGCCAAGGCACGGCGCGGCTCGATGCGATCCTGGCGGCCATGGGCGAGGCGACGCGTATCGAGCAGGCCATCGGCGACACACGGCCCGAGCCGTTCGACCTCGCAGCCGTCGTCGAGTCCTGCAGCCATGCCTACGCGGACATCTATACCGAGCGCCGCTTCGTCTGCCGGGTCGAGACGGGCGCCGCCGAGGCCTTCGGCTCGGCGGAGCTCACGGCGCAGCTCATCGACAAGCTCGTCGACAATGCCGTGAGCTTCAGTCCGCCGCGGAGTCTCATCGAGATCGGGCTCGACGCGGTCGGCGGCGGCTGGCGCCTTTGGGTCCGGAACCGCGGCCCGTTGCTGCCCGAAGGCATGCGCAGCCGCCTCTTCGATTCGATGGTCTCGGTGCGCAGGCGCGCCGACGGCGAGCCGCATTTGGGCCTGGGTCTGCACATCGTCGCGCTCATCGCGGAGTTCCACGGCGGCGGCGCGGAAGCGGCGAACCTGCCGGACGGCTCAGGCGTCGAGTTCGGCGTACGGTATCCGGCGCGCGCGGCCTGAGGCCGACTAGTGGCCTTAGGCCACTAGAACACGAACGGGACCAGCATCTTCGTGCGCTGCATGTAAGCGGCGTACGGTTCCGGAAATTGCCCGAGCAGCGTGCGCTCCTCGCGCCGGGCGCTGAAGACCATGTAGATGCCGGAGATCAGCGCGAGGCCGAGGAACCAGTAGCCGATGACGAGCGTCGAGGCCAGCAGCGCGACGAGCAGGCCCGTGTAAATCGGATGGCGCACGTATGCGTACGGTCCGCTGCCGACGAGCTCGGGGTTCTGCTTCACGGCCATGGGCATGCCCCAGTTCCGGCCGAGGTGAACGCGCGCCCAGGCGGCGAAAGCGAGGCCGAGCGCCGTGAACCCGGCGCCGAGCGCGCCGGCCGCGGGCCCGGCCGGAAGCCAGGCGGGTGCCGCCGCGTCGGGGCGCGGGCCGCCGAAGCGCAGCACCGCGAGCGCGACAACGAGCGCCGCGACGCGCACGCCCAACCTCGCCCAGTCCCGGTGAGGTTGCGCGTTGCGCTTCGCGCGCAGGGCCGCGAGCATCCAGTACGAGAACACGATGCCCCAACAGGCTGCCCAGCCGCCGACGATGTAGCGCGCAGTCATGCTGCGCCTCGGCGCCAGCGGCGGCGACGGCCGCGGCGGCCCTGCGTGGTCGGGTTCATGCAGCCCAGCATGCGTGCATGCGGCCTCGTTCTCAGCCGGCGTAGCACACGCCCGTGCCGCCGAGTCCGCAGTAGCCGCGCGGATTCTTCGCGAGATACTGCTGGTGGTAGTCCTCGGCGTAGTAGAACGGCGGTGCCGCGCGGATTTCGGTCGTGATCGGCCCGTAGCCGCGTTCGGCGAGCCGGTGCGCGTAGCGATCGCGGCTGCCCTCGGCGGCAGCCAGGCGCGCGTCACCGTCGACGTAGATCGTCGAGCGGTACTGCGTGCCGATGTCGTTGCCCTGGCGCATGCCCTGCGTCGGGTCGTGGGCTTCCCAGAACGTCTCGAGGAGCCGCTCGAACGAGACGGCTTCGGGATCGTAAACGACGAGCACGACCTCGGCATGGCCCGTGAGGCCCGTGCAGACCTCCTCGTAGCTGGGGTTCGGCGTGAAGCCGCCCGCATAGCCCACGGCCGTCGTGTAGACGCCGCCCTCGGTCCAGAAGCGCCGCTCCGCGCCCCAGAAGCAGCCGAGGCCGAACACGGCCTGCTCGAGACCGGCCGGGAACGGCGGCTGAATGGGCCGGTGCAGCACGAAATGCTCGTTGGTAACGGCGAGCGGCTCGGCCCGGCCCGGCAGCGCCTGCGAGGCGTCGGCGAAGGTCACGACTTTACGACCGAACATAAGGGCTCCTAGAGGCTCAGGATGCCGAATTGGACAACGCGCACGGGCGCCTCGGTTCCCGAAAAAGGGGTCAGAGCCCTTTTTCGCCCGGGCGCACCCGCCGGACGGGCGCCGGCGCGGACCGCGAAAAAGGGCTCTGACCCCTTCAGCCGGCGGCCGTGCCGAGCGTGATGCCGGGCGCGGGCAGCGCGCTCGTGCCGCGCAGGTAGATGTCCACGGCGCGCGCCGCGCCGCGGCCTTCGTTGATGGCCCAGACCACGAGCGACTGGCCGCGGCGGCAATCGCCCGCCGCGAAGACGCCCGGGACGTTCGTCTCGAAGCTGCCGTGCGCGGCCGCGTAATTCGAGCGCGCGTCGGTTTCGACGCCGAGCGCCTCGGAGACGTAGTGCTCGGGGCCCAGGAACCCCATCGCGAGCAGCACGAGATCGGCTTCGAGGTGCTGGATGCTGTCCTCGATCTCCGTCATCTCGAGCCGGCCGCCGTTCAAGGCCCAGCGCACGCGCGCCGTCTCGACGCGCTGCACGCGGTCGGTCTCGTCGCCGAGGAATTGCCGGGAGACGATCGCGAAGCTGCGCGGATCCGCGCCGAAGCGCGCGATGGCCTCCTCGTGCGCGTAGTCGGTGCGCAGAATCTTGGGCCACTCGGGCCAGGGATTGCCCGGTGCGCGCTGCGGCGGCGGCTGATCGAGCAACTCGAGGTTCACGATGTTGCGGCAGCCGTGCCGCAGCGAGGTGCCGATGCAGTCCGCGCCCGTGTCGCCGCCGCCGATGACGAGGACGTTCTTGTCCTTGGCGCTGATGTAGCGGCCGTCCGCGAGGTTGCTGTCGAGCAGACTCTGCGTGTTCGCCGTCAGGAACTCCATGGCGAAATGGATGCCGTCGAGGTCGCGGCCGGGGACAGACAGATCCCGCGGCCGAGTCGCGCCCGTCGCGAGCAGCAGGGCGTCGAAGCGCGCCTTGAGCTCGGCCGCGTCCACGTTCTTGCCGACGTTGGCGTTGGTCACGAACTCGACGCCCGCTTCGCGCAACAGGCCGACGCGACGCTCGACGACGCGCTTGTCGAGCTTCATGTTCGGGATCCCGTACATGAGCAGCCCGCCGATGCGGTCCGCGCGCTCGTAGACCGTGACCGAGTGGCCCGCGCTGTTGAGCTGATCGGCGGCCGCGAGCCCCGCCGGGCCGGAGCCGACGACGGCCACGCGCCGGCCCGTGCGGTGCTGCGGCGTGCGTGGCTTGACCCAGCCCTCGGCGAAGCCGCGATCGATGATCGCGTTCTCGATGTTCTTGATCGTGACGGCCGGGTCCGTGATGCCGAGCACGCAGGCGCCTTCGCAGGGCGCCGGGCAGGCGCGGCCCGTGAACTCCGGGAAGTTGTTCGTCTTGTGCAGGCGCTCGAGCGCCTCCTGCCAGCGGCCCTGATAGACGAGGTCGTTCCACTCCGGGATCAGGTTGTCGACGGGACAGCCCGTCGCGGACTGGCAGAACGGGACGCCGCAGTCCATGCAGCGGGCCCCCTGAATCTTGAGGTTGTCCTCGTTGGCCTCGGTGTAAATCTCCCCGAAGTCGCGGCTGCGCTCGAGAGCGTCCCGGTACGGCACGCTCTTCTTCGGGTACTCCATGAATCCTGTCGGCTTGCCCATAAGTCGGCTCGAATCCCTGTCAGCTGCCGAGCGCGACGAAACTCGTCGTCTCCTCGTCGTGGACGGCGGATTCCATCTCCTCGTCGTGGCGCTTGCGCTCCGCAAGCACGCGCTTGTAGTCCGTCGGCATGACCTTGACGAACTGCGAGAGCACCCTGGGCCAGGCGTCGAGGATCTTGTCCGCGACGCGCGAGCCCGTGTATTCCCTGTGCAGCTCGATGAGCTCGATGAGCTCGGCGATGTCCTCGTCGGCCTCCACGGCCTCGAGGTCGACGGTGCCCATATTGCACTTCGACCTGAAGTCGCCGTGCACGTCGAACACGTAGGCGATCCCGCCCGACATGCCCGCCGCGAAGTTCAGGCCCGTGGGCCCCAGAATGACCGCGCGGCCGCCAGTCATGTACTCGCAGCCGTGGTCGCCGACGCCCTCGACGACGGCGCGCGCGCCGCTGTTGCGCACGCAGAAGCGCTCGGCCGAGCGGCCCCGGAAGAACGCCCGCCCGCTCGTCGCGCCGTACAGCGCGACGTTGCCGATCAGGACATTGTCCTCGGCCGCGAACGTGCTTTCCTTCGGCGGGTAGACGATGAGCCGGCCGCCCGAGAGGCCCTTGCCCACATAGTCGTTCGCGTCGCCTTCGAGCTCGAGCGTAATGCCCTTGGCCAGGAACGCGCCCAGGCTCTGGCCCGCCGAGCCGCGGAATTTCACGTGGATCGAGTCGTACGGCAGGCCGCGCTCGCCCCACTTCTTGACGAGCGTGTGGCTCAGCATCGTGCCGACCGTGCGGTTCGTGTTCACGATCGGCAGCTCGATGCGCGTCTTCTCGCCGCGCTCGAGCGCGCCCTCGGCCAGCTCGATGAGCCGGTGGTCGAGCGCGAGGTTCAGGCCGTGGTCCTGCTTCATGGTGCAGAACACGCCCGTCGAGCCGGCCGGCGGCTTGATCGGCGTCAGCAGCGGCGCGAGGTCGAGGCCATCGGCCTTCCAGTGCTCGATGGCCTTGCGCGTCTTGAGCACGTCCACGCGCCCGACCATGTCGATGAGCCGGCGGAAGCCGAGCTTGGCCATGATGCCGCGCGCCTCTTCGGCCACCATGAACAGGTAGTTCACGACGTGTTCGGGCTGGCCCGCGAACTTCTTGCGCAGCACCGGGTCCTGCGTCGCGATGCCGACCGGGCAGGTGTTGAGATGGCACTTGCGCATCATGATGCAGCCGAGCGCGATGAGCGGCGCCGTCGAAAAGCCCATCTCCTCGGCGCCGAGGAGCGCTGCGATGACCACGTCGCGACCCGTGCGCAGGCCGCCATCGGTCTGCAGCACGGTGCGGCTGCGCAGGTTGTTGAGGACCAGCGTCTGGTGCGTCTCCGCGATGCCGAGCTCCCAGGGGAGCCCCGCGTGCTTGATGCTCGTCAAGGGCGATGCGCCCGTGCCGCCCGCGTCGCCGGAGATCAGCACGTGATCGGCATGCGCCTTGACGACGCCCGCGGCGATCGTGCCGACGCCGACCTCGGAGACGAGCTTGACCGAGACGCGTGCGCTCGGGTTCGAGTTCTTGAGGTCGTGGATGAGCTGCGCGAGGTCCTCGATCGAGTAGATGTCGTGATGCGGCGGCGGGCTGATGAGCCCGACGCCCGGCGTCGAGTAGCGGATGCGCGCGATGTTCTCGTCGACCTTGCGGCCGGGCAGCTCGCCGCCCTCGCCGGGCTTCGCGCCCTGCGCCATCTTGATCTGCAGCTCGTCGGCATTGGCGAGATACCAGATCGTGACGCCGAAGCGCCCCGAGGCGATCTGCTTGATGGCCGAGCGCCGCGAGTCGCCCGAGGGCAGCGGCTCGAAGCGCGTCGGGTCCTCGCCGCCCTCGCCCGTGTTGCTCTTGCCGCCGAGCCGGTTCATGGCGACGGCCAGCGTCTCGTGCGATTCGGCCGAGATCGAGCCGAAGCTCATGGCGCCCGTGCAGAAGCGCTTGACGATCTCGCTGGCCGGCTCCACCTCCTCGAGCGGCACCGCGGGACCGGCTTTGCCGTACTCGAAGTCGAGCAGGCCGCGCAGCGTCAGGCTCTCGCGCGCGCCGCGGTTCATATGCTCGGCGAACTGCTTGTAGGCGTTGCGGTCGCCGCGCCGGGCCGCGACCTGCAGCGTGAAGATGGACTCCGGGTCCCAGGCGTGGCGCTCGCCGGCGCTGCGCCAGTGGAACTCGCCCGGGTTGGGCAGCTGCGCGAGCCGGTCTTCCTCGCGCTCGGGGTAGCCGAGGGCATGGCGGCGCAGCGCCTCCTGCTCGAGGACGTCGAAACCGACGCCCGCGAGGCGGCTCACGGTGCCCGCGAAGCAGCGGTCCACGATCTCGCGGCGCAGCCCGACGGCCTCGAAGATCTGCGCGCCCTTGTAGGACTGCAGCGTCGAGATGCCCATCTTGGCCATGACCTTGAGCATGCCTTTGGCGACGCCCTTGCGGTACGCGGCCACGAGCTCGGTGCCCGCGTCGATGAGGTCGTCCTCGCGCGCCTTCCACAGCGCCTCGAAGGCGAGGTAAGGGTTGATCGCGTCCGCGCCGTAGCCGACGAGCAGGCAGTGATGGTGCACCTCGCGCGCCTCGCCCGTCTCGAGCACGATTCCGATGCGCGAGCGCTTCGCCTTGCCGACGAGGTGATGGTGCACGGCGCCGCAGGCGAGCAGCGAGCTCACGGCGACGCGGTCCGGGCCGACGGCCCGGTCGGAGAGCACGATGAGGCTGTAGCCGTCGTCGATGGCGCGCTCGGCTTCGCCGCAGATGCGGTCGAGCGCGCGCCCGAGGCCGCCCGGTGCGTCGGCCCGGTCGAACGTGATGTCGATCGTGGCCGTGCGCCAGCCGCGGTGATTCATGCGCTTGATGCCGGCCAGGTCCTCGTTCGTGAGGATCGGGTGCCGGAGCCGCAGCCGATGCGCCTGGCTCGCCGAAGTCTCGAGCAGATTGCCCTCGGGGCCGATATAGCACTCGAGGGACATGATGATCTCTTCGCGGATCGAATCGATGGGCGGATTCGTGACCTGCGCGAACATTTGCTTGAAGTAGTCGTAGAGCATGCGCGGCTTGTCGCTGAGACAGGCCAGCACGGAATCGTTGCCCATGGAGCCGACCGGGTCGCGCAGCTCCCGGATCAGCGGCAGCAGCATGAACTGCAGCGTCTCGGTCGTGTAGCCGAAGGCTTGCATGCGCGGCAGCAGCGTCTCGCGGTCGTAGGCGCGCTCGGCCTGCTTGAGCGCAACGTCGCGCAGCGCGATGCGCTGCTCGTCGAGCCACGCCTTATAGGGCCGGCGGTTCGCGAACTCGTTCTTGAGCTCCTCGTCCGGTACGAGGCGGCCGGCCTCGAAGTCGATGAGGAACATGCGGCCGGGCTCGAGCCGGCCCTTGGCCTTGACGTTGGCCGGGTTGACCGGCACGACGCCGACCTCGCTGGCCATGATGACGCGGTCGTCGTGCGTCACGTAATAGCGGCTCGGCCGCAAACCGTTGCGGTCGAGCACGGCGCCGATGTACTTGCCGTCCGTGAACGCGATCGACGCCGGGCCGTCCCAGGGCTCCATGACGCAGGAGTGGAACTCGTAGAACGCCCGCTTGTTCTCGGGCATGAGCTCGTTCTTCTGCCAGGCCTCGGGCACCATCATCATGATGGCTTCCTGCAGGCTGCGGCCGTTCATGAGCAGGAACTCGAGCACGTTGTCGAAGACGCCGGAGTCGGAATTGTCGGGCTCGACGACGGGGAACAGCTCGCCGAGCCGGTCTCCGAAGTGCTCCGACTTCGCAATGCCCTCGCGGGCCTTCATCCAGTTCACGTTGCCGCGCAGCGTGTTGATCTCGCCGTTGTGCGACATGAAGCGGTTCGGCTGCGCGCGGTCCCAGCTCGGGAACGTGTTCGTCGAGAAGCGCGAATGCACCATGGCGAGGTGCGAGGCGTAGTCCGGATCCGCGAGGTCCCGGAAGAACACCATGAGCTGTCCCGGGGTCAGCATGCCCTTGTAGATCAGCACCTTGGTCGAAAGGCTGCAGACATAGAACTGCTTGCCGTGCACGAGGCTGCCGTCCTCGCGCAGCCGGCGCGAGGCGCGCTTGCGGATCAGGTACAGCTTGCGCTCGAAGGCGTCGCCCTCGAGGCCCTCCCCGGCCGCGATGAACAGCTGCTCAATGCGCGGCGCGGCGGCGCGGGCCGTGGCGCCGAGATCGGCGCCGTCGGCGTCCGTCGGCACTTCGCGCCAGCCGACGATGGCCTGGCCCTCTTCCGCGCAAATTTCGGCTACGACACTCTTGCAGTGCTCGCGTTCGGCCGCATCCGTCGGCAGGAAGACGTTGCCGGCCGCGAAGCGCCCGGGTGCGGGCAGCTCTGCGCCGAGCTCGGTGCGCGCGACCTTGGAAAGAAACTCGTGCGGCAGCGCCGTCAGGATGCCGGCGCCGTCGCCCGTATTCGCCTCCGCGCCGCGCGCACCGCGATGGTCCATGCGGCAGAGCAGGTGCTCGGCGTCCCGCACGATCTGATGGCTGCGCTCGCCTTTGATGTGTGCGACGAAGCCGACTCCGCAGCTGTCGTGCTCCAAATCGGGGCGGTAGAGTCCTTGGGCCGGCGGCAGGCCGTGCTGTGTTTCAACGCTCATGTTCAGTACCAGTCCGGTTCGTGGCTCGACGTTCCGCGCGCCCGCTGCGCGTGGACGAGTGTTTCCCCCGGGCAGCGGCGGCGCGCTTCGTGTTCTTTGCGGCTGGAGTCATGATTCTCCCTGGCGAAGACCGAAGCTGCTCCGCCGATGCAAATTCTTATCGCAGGTTCTGGCGGTGCGCCGCCGTCTCGGTGCCGGCGAGCTTTCGCCGCCGGGTGCGCGCGCCGGGGCTTCCCGCCCCGTTCGCGTTCGTATCAGTCCTTCGGCCTCAATGGATCCGCCGCGGACGGGCCCTCGCGGGCCAGAGCAGCTTAGTGCCGACCGTTAACTATAAAAACGACGGCAGGGGGCGTCAATCTGGCACCCCCTGGCCCGCGGCCCGGCGGCCGCGTCGTGCAGGTTGGGCGGCCGGCCCCCCGAGTGGGCCGGCCGCAGGCTCGGCGGACGCCGCTAGCGCGTCATCCAGGACCGGTTGCGCAGAGTCATGAGCGCGTAAGGAAAGACCCAGAACAGACCGAAGGTCGCGAAGTAGGCATAGAGGATGCCGTACTTAAACTCCCAGTTGCGCTCGCTCTTGATGTAATAAAGCATGTAGAACAGCGCTGCCGCACCGATGGCCGCGACGAGGCGCAGGATCGTCCACGGGTCCTCCACCGCGAGCACGACGAGCAGCCCCATCGACATGAGACCGATCGGAATGCGCAGGTTCGTGATCGACTTCTCGAACAGGGTCATGACCCTCGCGACCGGGTTCAGCTTCCAGCAAATCGAGCGCAGCAGCCGGATTTCCTCGCGTACGTAGCTCCGGTCCCAGCGCAGGTACATGCGGCAGAGCTTGCGGTAGCTCGCGGGGACCAGCGTATGGACGACGGCCGTGCGCTGGTAGACCGAGGCGTAGCCGAGCCCGAGGATGTCGTTCGTCAGCGCACGGTCCTCGCCCGTGTTGCACCGGGCGCCGAGGAAGCGCTGCTCGAGCCAGGTCGGCAGCACGCGGCGAACGAGCGCCATGCGGTAGGCCGAGAACGCGCCCGGACAGCAGAACACCGCGCCGTAGCACGATTGGGTGCTGCGCAGGAAGTCGAACGACAGCACGAACTGGACGTGCAGCATGCGCGGCAACAGGGCCTCGAAGCGGTTCAGGACGCTGACCTTGCCGCCGACCGCGCCGACGCGCGGGTCGCGGAACGGGCCCGCGATCGCGGCCAGCGATTCGGGCTCGATGACGCTGTCCGAGTCGAGCGTGACGACGACCTCCCCGCGCGCCTCGCGGAAGGCCGCCGCGAGCGCATCGCGCTTGCCGCGGTTGCGATCGAAGCGGATCGCGCGCACGAGGTCGGGATAGTCGGCCGCGGCGGCGCTGATGTGCTCCCAGGTATCGTCTCGGCTGCCGTCGTCGACCACGATGATCTCCAGGCGATCGCGCGGGTAGCGCGACGTGGCCGAGGAGACGATGGAGCGGCGGACTTGGGCGCCCTCGTTGTAGGCCGGAATCACGACCGTGAGGAACGGCGCCTCCGCGTCCGAGACGGGCTCGTAGGGCCGGTAGAGCAGCCAGAGCAGCGTTCGGGTCGCGAGCAGGGCCATGCCGAGCGCGAACCAGATCAGCGCCGGCGTGAGGAACGGCTCGGTCCAGGGGTGCTTGGCGAGGAAGTCGGCGCTCGGATGCAGGGCCCGGAGCGTGGCGAGCACGAAGCCGGCCAGCAGCCCGCCGAAGATGACGAAGTGAATCAGGTGGTCCATGGCTCTGCGAGAGCCGGCGGCACGGCCGTGGAATCGGGCCGCCTGGGCAAGGCTTGATACGTTCATTCGCTTGTGACGCTCGTAGTGATTATCGGTGCCGGGTGCCGCTCGTTCCGCGCCGTCTGCCTTTCGCCGCCGCCGCACCGACCTCACCGCCGCGCGCCTGGCGTCGCTGCAAGGAAGGGGGGTCTCGAGTTCGAAGCGTGCGGGCGGGATCGTCGTCAGGCAGGTGGCTCGGGATATCGACCTCGGCTGCCAGCGAGGAGCAATTTGCGTACCAAGTGCCGAGCGGGGCGTCGAATCAAAGGGTTGGGCGGGTTTCGCGGCGCGCCCGTGCGGACGTCAGGCGTTTCGGGATTCGGAAGTGTTGCCGGCAGACGACGCTATTCGTAGACCGAAGTCCAACTCGTTGATCTTTCGAGGTCCGGGAGCGTCTCCACGCGGAAACATGGGCCGAAACGGAAGGGAACGCACTGCGCGCGGCGTCAGTCGGCCTTCCAGCGGTAGCCCATGCCGTAGACGGTTTCGATGGCGGCGAAGTCCGGATCGACGGCCGCGAACTTCGCCCGGATCCGCTTGATCTGCGAGGTCACGCTGCTGTCGTCGAGCACGACGTTGGCCGCGTTCATGAGCTGCTCGCGGCTACGCACATGACCGGGATGCTGCGCGAGCGCGTGAACGACCCAGAACTCCGTGACCGTGAGCGGCACGGGCCGGTCCTTCCAGTTCGCCGCCATGCGGTCGCGATCGAGCGACAGGGAGCCGTGGACGACCGGTGCCGCCGTGTCGGCGCCCGCGCGCAACGCCTCCGTGCGGCGAAACAGCGCGGCCACGCGCGCGAGCAGATGCTCGAGGCTCACGCGTTTGGTCAGGTAATCGTCCGCGCCGAGGCGCAGGCCCGAGACGGCGTCGAGCTCGCTCTCGCGCGCCGTCAGGAAGATGATCGGCAACTGCGGGGAGCGCGCCCGCAGCGCGCGGCAGAGCTCGAAGCCGCCCTCGATCTCGTCGCCGAGGTTGATGTCGATGATCACGAGGTCGGGCAGCCGTGCCTCGAAGGCGGCCAGGGCTTGTTTGCGCGTCGAATAGCCCGCGACCCGGTAGCCTTGGCGGCGCAGCGCGGCCGCGTAATTGTCGCGGATCGCGACCTCGTCCTCGACGACGGCGACGACGGGCCCCGTCACCGTCCGCGCTCCCGCTCGGCGGCGAGCCGGAAGATGCCGGCCAGCGATATGGCGTCCGTGATGCGGCCTTCGAGCGCCCAGCGGTAGGCTTCGCCGAAAGGCAGCACCTTGACGGTCAGCGCTTCGGTTTCCTCGGGGTCCTGCACGCCCGCTTCGAGGTCGCGGGCCAGGTACAGATAGCCGCATTCGTCGGTGATCGAATTCGATGGGTGGATCGTCATGAGCTCGTGCCAGCTGCGCGCCGTGAGGCCGGTCTCTTCGCGCAGCTCGCGCTCGGCGGCCGCCCGCGGCGTCTCGTCGAGCGGGGCGCCGCCCATGGGCAGCTCCCAGCTATACTCGTCGAGCGTGTAGCGGTGCTGTCCGACGAGATAGAGATTGTCGTCGGCGTCGAGCGCGATGACCGCGACAGCGCGGTTCTTGAAGCACACCTTGCCGTATTGGTTGCGCCCGCCCGAGGGGTTGATGACGTCGTGCTCCTCCACGCGTATCCAGGGGTTGTCGTAAACGACCCGGCAGGTCAACGTGGTCCAGGGATTCTTGGATTCGGCCATGGCGGAGGTCCTGCGTGCTCGGTCACGTTTCGTTCAGCTCGGCTTCGGCATGATATAGCGCAACGGGCGGCGCGCGGCGGGTGGGGTAGAATCGCCGGCGCGGTCCAAAGGACAAGGATAAGCACTCACAACAGGAGGATTCGATGTCGATGGGGAACGCTTACCGCGCAATCGCGGCGATAGTCGGTGTCTCGGTCCTGGTCAGCGCGTGCCAGACGCTCGATGCCTATACGCGCGAGCCGCAGGCGGCCCACGCCCAGCGTCAGGCCATCATCGGCGCGGCGTCCGGCGCCGTGGCCGGACTCATCACGGGCGACAGCTCGATGGAACGTAAGAAACGCGCGCTGATCGGCGCGGGCCTCGGTGCGCTTGCCGGCGGCGCCGTGGGCGCCTACATGGACAAGCAAGAGGCGAAGCTGCGGCAGGATCTCGACAAGACCGGCGTCAGCGTGACACGCAACGGCAACAACATCACGCTGAACATGCCGGGGAATATTACGTTCGCGACGAACAGCGCCGGACTGAACGCAAACTTCTTCCCAGTGCTGAACTCCGTGGCGCAGGTGCTCGGCGAGTACGACAAGACGGTCATCGAAGTCGCCGGGCATACGGACAGCACAGGCACGGCCGAATACAACCAGCAGCTTTCGGAGCGCCGCGCTCAGGCCGTCGCGGCCTATCTCGAGACGCGCATGATCCGCAGCGACCGCATCATCACGGTCGGCGAAGGCGAGCGCAAGCCGATCGCCACGAACGCGACGGCCGAGGGCCGGCAGCAGAACCGCCGCGTCGAGCTCACGCTCGTGCCTTTGACGCAGCCGAGCTGAAGCAGCGCGCCGAAAATCGCCCGAAAAAGGGGTCAGAGCCCTTTTTCAGGCCATGTAGCCGCGCAGCTTGCCGATCGCGTTAGCCTCGATCTGGCGAATGCGCTCGGCCGAGACGTTGTATTCGGCGGCGAGCTCGTGCAAGGTCGACTTGCGCTCGGCGAGCCAGCGCCGCGCGAGGATGTCACGGCTGCGCGCGTCGAGCTTTTCGAGCGCCTCGTCGAGGCGCTCGTGCGCGTCGGCTTCCCAGTCGTCGCGCTCGACGGCGTCGGCCGGGTCGGCCTCCGGGCTCGGTAAAAACGCGACGGGCGCGTAGTCCTCGTCGTCGGCCGGGCCCGGATCGAACGAGATGTCCTGGCCGCCGAGCCGCTGCTCCATCTCGGTGACCTCGCGCGTCGTGACGCCGAGGTCGCGCGCGACGGCCTCGGTTTCCTCCCGCGTGAGCCAGCCCAGGTGCTTTTTGGCCTTGCGCAGGTTGAAGAACAGCTTGCGCTGCGCCTTCGTCGTCGCGACCTTGACGAGCCGCCAGTTGCGCAGCACGTATTCGTGAATCTCGGCGCGAATCCAGTGGACCGCGAACGAGACGAGCCGCACGCCCACGCCCGGATCGAAGCGCCGCACCGCCTTCATGAGGCCGACGTTGCCTTCCTGGATCAGGTCGACGAGCGGCAGTCCGTAGCCGACGTAGCCGCGCGCGATGTGCACGACGAAACGCAAGTGCGAGAGCACGAGCCGACGGGCCGCGTCGAGATCGTCGTGATCCTGAAGCCGCAGCGCGAGCTCGCGCTCCTCTTCCGCGCTCAGCATGGGCAGGCTGTTGACGGCCTGAAGGTAGTGCTCGAGGCTGCCGACCGGCCCGCTGAGCATGAAGTCCGTGTTTCTGGCGGCTACTGCAGTCGTCATTTGTGTTCCTCCCGGAGCGCCGATTTTAGCACTCGTCCGGTTAGAGTGCTAAGCGCTCCGTCAGTTCCCTGGCATGAGCCCAAAAAGCACGCCGGATCAAATCGTTGCGGCGCGTTACCTGGGCTCAATGGCATGCAAATGGCGGGCCGTGGCGAGGCCCGCGCCGGCCCAGCCCAGCACGGCGCCGCCCGCGAGCAGCAGGCCGGCCTGGACGAGCGTGAGGCCCGTGATCCGGAAGTCGCTGTGGTAGAGGTTCGCGAGCGCGCGCGCGGGGCCCTGCAGCACGGCCAGGGTGCCGCCGACGAGCACGGCGGCCACGACGGCGCCGGCGAGCCCGTACCAGAACCCGAGATAGAGGAACGGCCGGCGGATGAAGGCGTCGCTGCCGCCGACGAGCTTCATGATCTCGATTTCGGTGCTGCGGCCGTCGATCTCGAGCCGGATGGTGTTGCCGATCACGAGGACGACGGCGAGGCCGAGCAGCAGCGTGACCGCGTCGAGCACGCGGCCCGCGAGCGCGACGATGGCCTCGAGCCGCGCGACCCACTGAGTATCGAGCTGCACGAGATCGACCTCGGGGAGCTTGCGCAGGGCGGCGGCCGTCGCCTCGAGGTTGCCCCCGGCGCCGTTGGCTGGGCGCACGACGATCGTATCCGGCAGCGGATTCTCGTCGAGGGCGTCGAGCGCGTCGCCGAAGCCAGAATGCGCCTTGAAATCCGCGAGCGCGGCGTCGCGATCGATGAGCTTCGCGGAGGCGATGTCGGCCCGGGCCGCGATCTTGTCCGCGAGGACCTTCGCCTTCGCCGCGGGCGTATCGAGCTTGAGATAGACGGAAAAGTCCGCGGCACCCTGCCACGAGGCGCTCAGCGTGCCGACGTTGTTGACGAGCACGCGCAGACCCGCCGGCAGCGCCAGTGCGATCGCGATGACGAGCACGGTCAGCGCCGTGGCGAACGGTTGCCGCGCAAGCCTGCCGGCGGCGCCGAGCAGGTTCTGCGCGTGCAGCGTCAGGTAGCGGTTAAATCGCTTCACGGTCCGCAGCGACGGGCGTCGGCCGGTCCGCGTCGACCTGCCCGTCGATGAGCTCGACGCGCCGCCGCCCGAGCTTCTCGATGAGCTCGAGATCGTGCGTTGCGATGAGCAGCGTCACGCCGACCTCGTTGAAGCGCTCGAACAGCCGCATGATCTCCAGCGAGAGCGCCGGGTCGAGATTGCCCGTGGGCTCGTCCGCGACGACGACGTCGGGCCTACCCGCGACGGCGCGCGCGATCCCGACGCGCTGCTGCTCGCCGGTCGAGAGCGTCACGGGCGCGTGTTTCTCGCGGCCCAGCAGGCCGACCTGATCGAGCGCGGCGCGTACTCGGCGGCCGATCTCGCGCTGACCGAGCCCCATGATGATGAGGGGCAGCGCCACGTTGTCGAAGACCGGGCGGTCGTGGAGCAGCTTGTGATCCTGGAACACGACGCCGATGCGTTGGCGGAACGCCGGGATCCGGCGCCGCGCGACGCGCGAGGTGTTCTGGTTATTCACGAGGACCGTGCCGCGCGTCGGTTTCTCGATGAGCGTAATGAGCTTGAGCAGCGTGCTCTTGCCGGCGCCCGAAGGGCCCGTCAGGAAGGCCATCTCGCCGCGCTCCAGGGCAAAGCTCACGCCGCGCAGCGCCTCGCGGCCGTTCGGATAGCGCTTGTGGACGTTCTCGAAGCGGATCACCTCGGCCGGTCCCCGAGCAGCGCATCGACGAAATCCTCCGCGCGGAACACGTCGAGGTCCTCGCGGCCCTCGCCGACGGCGATGAAGCGGATCGGCACGCCGATCCGCTTCGCAATGGAGAGCACGACCCCGCCCTTGGCCGTGCCGTCGAGCTTCGTGATGACGAGCCCCGTGACGCCGAGGCGGCCGTGAAACTGCTGCGCCTGCGCGAGCGCGTTCTGGCCCTGGCTCGCGTCGAGAACGAGCAGCACCTCGTGCGGGGCGCGCGCGTCGAAGCGCGTGACGATGCGTTTGATCTTGTCGAGCTCGTCCATGAGCCCGGACGACGTGTGCAGCCGCCCGGCCGTGTCCGCGATGACCACGTCGACGCCGCGCGCCCGCGCCGCGTGCAGCGCGTCGTGCACGACCGCGGCCGGGTCCGCGCCCGCGGCCTGCGCGACGACGTCGACGTGCGAGCGTGTGCCCCATTCGGCGAGCTGCTCGACGGCGGCCGCGCGGAACGTGTCGCCGGCCGCGAGCAGGACGCTGCGGCCGTCGCGCTTCAGCCGATGCGCGAGCTTGCCGATCGTCGTCGTTTTGCCCGTGCCGTTGACGCCGATGACGAGCACCACGAAGGGCTTGGCGGCGCGGTCGAACTCGAGCGGAACCTCGACGGGGGCGAGCAGCTCCATGAGCGCGGCGCGCAGCGCCGAGACGGCCGCCTCGGGCGAGCCGCCGTCGCCCTTCGCCGTCTTGCGCAGCCGCTCGATGAGCCAGTCCGTGACTTCGACGCCGACGTCGGCCGAGAGCAGCCGTTCCTCGAACTCCTCGAGCGAGGCCTCGTCGATGCCGCGCCGGAACAGGCCGAACAGATCCGCGGTGAGCCAACTGCGGCTGCGGCCGAGACTCGCTTTGAGTTTCGCGAAAAAACCGCTGCCCTTGCGAGCTTCGGGGTCGGAGGCCACTTGCTGTTCCTGAGAGATCCGAAAGACGAGGGTCGAAGGGTAATGGAGCGCAAATCGGGCGGCGCGCGCACAATGCGCAGAGCGTGCGCGCAATCCGCAGCGCGTGAATTATAAAGCCGCAGGCACGACAATTGGACCGGCCGCGAGGATATGCCGCGGCGGCCGCAGGCAACGAGCGCAGAGGGCGCGGCGATATGAGACGAGCTCCGCGCGCGAACAAGACGAAAACCGCACCCTCGGCGCCCGGCGCCGTGCGCATCGTGGCGGGCGCATGGCGCGGGCGCAAGTTGCGCATCCCGTCCGGCACGCAAGTGCGCCCGACGCCGGACCGCGTGCGCGAGACGCTGTTCAACTGGCTCGGGCCGCACGTCGAGGGCGCGCTCGGTCTCGACCTCTTCGCGGGCACGGGGGCGCTCGGCTTCGAGGCCCTCTCGCGCGGTGCCGCCGGCGTGTGGTTCGTCGAGCGGGACGCCCGGCTTGCGGCGGCGCTCGAGGCTCACGCGGCCGCGCTCGGCGCCGCGGCCCGCGCCCGGGTCGTTACGGGCGAGGCTGCGGCAGCCTTGGCCGGCCGCGGGCTGCCGGCCTTCGACCTGGCGTTTGTCGACCCGCCGTTCGGTGAACCGCTCGAGCCCGCGCTGGCCGCGCTCGCCGCGCGGCTCGCCCCGGGCGCGCTCGTCTACGTGGAGCGCGCGGCCTCGAGCGCGCTGCCGACGCCCGAGCCGTTCGAGCTCCTCAAGCAGGGACGGGCCGGTGCGGTCCGCTTCGGCCTGCTGCGCCTCGCCGCGCCCCGCCCCGGCGGCTGACGCGCCGCGGCCGGGTTCGATGCGTGCGGGGGGCGCCGCCGCTACAATGTGCCGTCGCTCGCTGCGGGAGGGTCAGTTCGTGAAAGTCGGCGCTATGTATCCCGGCACCTTCGACCCCATCACACGCGGCCACGAGGACCTCCTGCGCCGCTGCGCGCGCCTCTTCGATCGCGTCGTCGTCGCGATCGCCGCGAGCCCGCGCAAGACGCCGCTGTTCTCGCTCGAGGAACGCGTCGGGCTCGCGAGCGAGGTTCTGGCGGATCTGCCCGAAGTCTCGGTCTGCGGCTACGACGGGCTCACGGTGGACTTCGCGCGCGAGCACAAGCTCGGCGTCATCATCCGCGGCCTGCGAGCGGCCTCGGACTTCGAATACGAGTTCCAGCTCGCGACCATGAACCGGCGCCTGACCGACGACGTCGAGACGGTCTTTCTGACGCCCACCGAGCATTTCACGTTCATCTCCGCGAGCCTCGTGCGCGAGATCGCCGAGTACGGGGGCGACGTATCGCCGTTCGTGCATCCCGTGGTCGAGGGGCGCCTGCGGGCCAAGTTTCGTTGAGCTCGCACGGGCCGAAAAAGGGGTCAGAGCCCTTTTTCGCATCGCGGCCGCGGCAGCGGCCGTAGCGTTGGGCGGCGAAAAAGGGCTCTGACCCCTTTTTCGGGGTGTTCAGCGCTGGCAGCGCGGGCAGTAGTACGTCGCGCGCTGCCCCAGCGCGAGCAGCCGGATCGGGCCACCGCAGCGCGAGCATGGCTCGCCCGCGCGGCCGTAGGACTCGAGCGCCAGCTGAAAATATCCGGGTTTGCCGTCGCCGCCTCTGAAGTCGCGCAGCGTCGTGCCGCCCTGCTCGATGGCCTCGCTCAGCACGGCGCGCACGGCCGCGACGAGCGCCTCGATGCGCGGCCGTGCAATGCGGCCGGCCGCCCGGCCCGGGTGGAGACCGGCCCGGAACAGCGCCTCGTTCGCGTAGATGTTGCCCACGCCCGCGACGATGCGCGCGTTCATGAGGTGCGCCTTGATGGGCACGCGCCGGCCGCGACTCGCGCGCCAGAGATAGTCCGGCGTGAAGTCCGGGCCGAGCGGCTCCGGGCCGATATCCTTGAGCAGCGGGTGGCCGGCGGGCGATTCCGTGAAGTGCAGGCTGCCGAAGCGGCGCGGGTCGTTGAAGCGCAGCAGGCTGCCGCCGGCGAAGCGCAGATCCACGTGATCGTGCTTACCGGCAGGCGGCGGGTCCGCAGCGTGGAATCGCAAGCTGCCCGACATGCCCAGGTGGACGAGCAGCGTGCCCGCGGCCGTCTCGAGCAGCAGGTATTTGCCCCGCCGGCCGAGGCCCGTGATGCGCTGCCCCGCGAGCGCCGCGCCGACGTCCGGCCCGACGGGCCAGCGGAGCCGGGGCTCGCGCACCTCGAGACGCTCGATCGCGCGTCCGCGCAGGAGCGGCGCAAGGCCGCGCCGCGTGGTTTCGACCTCGGGAAGCTCGGGCATCGGCGGAGCTTACGGGCGCGGCGCGGCCGCTGCCAAGCGCCCGGCCGGGCGGACTACCGTCTGGGACGTACCGCCTGGAATCGATCCCCGCCGATCCGCTATAGTGGCGCCCATTTCGGACTTTACCGGTACCCCGAACGTGGACTTCGTATACGATCACTTCTACGGCCTCGCCAACCTCGGTTTTTGGGGCTACGTCGCCGTCACCGTAGTGTGGCTGCACACGACACTGATCGCGATTACGCTCTACTTTCACCGCGACCAGGCGCACCGTTCGGTGGATCTGCACCCCGCGGTCAGGCACTTCTTTCGGTTCTGGCTCTGGCTCAACACGGGCGCCCCCACGAAGGAGTGGGTCGCCGTGCACCGCAAGCACCACGCACTGTGCGAGCGCGAAGGCGACCCCCACAGCCCGCGAATCTACGGTCTCAAGAAAGTCCTGCTCGAAGGGGCCGAACTGTATCGCGCCGAGGCCTGCCGCGCCGAGACGCTCGAGAAGTACGGCAAGGGCACGCCCGACGATTGGCTCGAGCACAACGTCTATGGGCGCTTCACCTATACGGGCATCGCCGCGCTCGTCGTGACGGATCTCGTGCTGTTCGGCGTCCCCGGCATCATCATGGTCGCGCTGCAGCTCGCGAACATGCCGTTCATGGCCGCCGGCGTCATCAACGGCCTCTGCCACGCCAAGGGCTACCGCAACTTCGAGACGAACGACGCCTCGACGAACCTGTGGCCTTTCGGCGTCGTCGTGGGCGGCGAGGAGCTGCACAACAACCACCATGCGTTTCCGACCTCGGCGCGGTTCTCGATGCGGCCCCACGAGGTCGACCTCGGCTGGTTGCACCTCAAAGTGCTCGCGGCACTCGGCCTGGCCAAGATCCGGCGCGTCGCGACGGCGCCCGTCGTCGACGGCGTGCGGGCGGAAGAGGCGCATGCGCCGGACTTCGACGCCCTGCGCGCCGTCATGGTCAACCGCATGCACGTCCTGCGCGACTACATGCACCACGTGACGCTGCCCGTGCTGCGCCGCGAGGTCGAAGGCCAGGGCGAGAACGCCAATTCGATGGTGCGGCCCGTCAAGCGCTGGTTGAGCTGGCAGCCGCACATGCTCGACGACGATTCGCTGGCGCGGCTCGAGGCCTTGCGCGAGCAGCATCCGCGCTTCGACGCCGTGCTCCAGTTCCGCAACGAGCTCAAGAGCCTGTGGGAAGGCGCCCATACGAGCAACGAGCGGCTGCTCGCGGATTTTCGCGCTTGGTGCGCTCGGGCCGAGGCGAGCGGGATTCAGTATCTCGAGGAGTTCGCCGAGTACCTGAAGTCCTTCAGCCCGCAGGCCGTCACGGTCTGAGGGCCGCCCAAGGCCGCCCTGGGGGCGGTGCCGGTCGGCGCGGCCGCGTTGTTCCGGCCGGGCACAAAAAACCCGCCCTCGAGGGCGGGTTTTTTCGCGACGGCGGCGGGGCGGGCGCGGGACGCCGCCGGCGGCCGCCCGGGCTACTTGATCTTCGTTTCCTTGTAGATCACGTGCTGCCGGATGCGGGGATCGTATTTCTTGACCTCCATCTTCTCCGGGTGCAGGCGGCGGTTTTTCGTGGTCGTGTAGTAGTGACCCGTGCCGGCCGACGACATGAGCCTGATTTTCTCTCGCATGGTGCCTGGCTCCTTGCGTGGGGGACCGCTCGGCTAGACCTTCTCGCCGCGTGCCTTTAGGTTCGCGACGACCTTCTCGATGCCGAGCTTGTCGATGATCCTTAGACCCTTGCTCGAGACGCGGAGCGTGACGAAACGCCGCTCGTTCTCGAGCCAAAAGCGCTGCGTGTGCAGGTTCGGCAAAAAGCGCCGGCGCGTCTTGTTGTTCGCGTGGGAAACGTTGTTGCCCGACATCGGCCGCTTTCCCGTGACCTGACAGACTCTGGACATTTCGCTGTTCCTTGGGGACGAGCAAAGAAAAGAGCCGGCGATTGTACGCGCCCCGAGCCGCGTCCCGCAAGGCGCGGCGCCACGGGCCCGTGCGGGCGGCCAGGGCGGGCCGTGCGGAGTTGCGGTGCCCGTTCGCGGCGCTCACACCCACCCGCGCTCGGCCAGCGAGACGTGGCCGCCGCGGCTCACGATGAGGTGATCGAGCAGGCGCACGTCGATGAGGCCCAGTGCTTTTGCGAGCTTCAGCGTGATGCCGCGGTCCGCTTCGCTGGGCTCGGCGACGCCCGAGGGGTGGTTGTGCGCGACGATGACGGCGGAGGCGTTGTGGTGCAGCGCCCGCTTCAGCACTTCCCGCGGGTAGACCATGGCGCCGTCGATCGTGCCGCGGAACAGCTCCTCGTAGGCGATGACCCGGTGGCGAGTATCCAGGAACAGGCAGCTGAAGACCTCGTGCGGCAGGTCCGCGAGCTGGGCCCGGAACACGCGGGCGGCGTCCTGCGGGGCCTTGAGCGCGAGCCGGACCGCCGCCGGCGCACCGAGGTAGCGGCGCCCGAGCTCGACGGCCGCATGGAGCCGCGCGATGCGCGCGGGCCCGAGTCCCTTGATCCGCGCGAGCGCCGCCGGGGCGGCCGACAACAGCCCGTCGAGCCCGCCGCAGCCCTCGAGCAGGCCGCGCGCGATCTCGAGCGCGTGGACGCCGCGGCAGCCCGAGCCCAGCACGAGCGCAACGAGCTCCCCGTCCGACAGCTGCTTCGCGCCGCGCGCGAGCAGCTTCTCCCGCGGGCGCTCCGAGCTCGGCCAGCGCTTGATGCTCATGCCGGGCATCGTGCGCGAAAGCCCGGGCCGATGCCCGCGCCGAAACTCCCGATGCCCGCGACAAATGCCGGGCCAAGCGCGCCGTGGCGGCCGTGCGCCGCCCGTCGCGGCCGTCTCCCGCTGCCAGTGGAAAGGTGCGGCGGGCGGCGTTAAGCTGCGAGCCGTGCGCCCCCGCCGCCGCAGGCGAATGCCGACCGCCGTGACAGCCCGATCCGAACAACCCAAGAACGTCCTGCTCGGCGTGACGGGTGGCATCGCCGCCTACAAATGCCCCGAGCTCGTGCGTCGGTTCACGGCGCGCGGCTGCGCCGTGCAGGTCGTGCTCACGGACGGTGCGAGGCGGTTCGTGACGCCGCTGACGCTGCAGGCCGTCTCGGGCCGGCGCGTGCGCGCCGAGCTCTGGGACGAGGAGGCCGAGGCCGCCATGGGCCACATCGAGCTCGCGCGTTGGGCGGACGTTCGTGCTCGTCGCGCCGGCCACGGCCCATTTCATCGGCGCGCTGGCCGCGGGCCTCGCGGGCGATCTCTTGACGACGTTGTGCCTCGCGACGGCCGCCCCCGTCGTGCTCGCGCCGGCCATGAACCGGCAGATGTGGGCGCACGAGGCCGTACAGGCCAACTGCCGGCTTCTCGAGCGCCGCGGCGTTCGGCTGCTGGGCCCCGGCGCGGGCGAGCAGGCCTGCGGCGAGCATGGCCTGGGACGCATGCTCGAGCCCGAGCAGATCGCGGACGCGCTGCTGGCCGAGCACGGCGGCGGCCCCCTCGCGGGCCGCAAGGTCGTGGTGACGGCGGGGCCGACGCGCGAGCCCATCGATCCCGTGCGCTACATCACGAACCGCAGCTCCGGGCGCATGGGTTATGCGCTCGCCGAAGCCGCGCGCGAGGCGGGGGCTTCCGTCGTGCTCGTGAGCGGGCCCGTCGCATTGCCGGCGCCGGCCGGCGTGCGCCGCGTCGACGTGGAGACCGCCGAGCAGATGTACGCGGCCGTGCACGCCGAGATCGCCGATACGGACCTGTTCATCGGCTGCGCGGCCGTCGCCGACTACCGGCCCGAGCACGCGGCCAGCGAGAAGATCAAGCGCACGGAGCCCGCCATGCACCTCGAGCTCGTGCGCTCGCCCGACACGCTCGCCAGTGTGGCGGCGCTGCCCGAGCCGCCGTTCACCGTCGGCTTCGCGGCCGAGACGAGCAACGTGGCCGAGCACGCGCGCGAGAAGCTCGAGCGCAAGCGCGTCGACCTGATCGCCGCTAACCGCGTGGGCCCGGATTGCGGCTTCGACCGCGATACGAACGCGCTCGCCGCCTACTGGCATGGCGGCGAGCTCGAGCTCGGCGAGGGGACGAAGGCGGCGCTCGCGCGCCGCCTCATGGCCCTGATCGCGAAGCGCTACGCGCAAGCGCGCCCCGGCCCCGCAAAGGCACGCGCATGAGCGGCACCTCCCGACGCATTGAGCTCAAGATTCTCGATCCGCGCCTCGGCGCGGAGCTGCCGCTGCCCGCTCCTGCGACGGAAGGCTCGGCCGGCGTCGATCTGCGCGCCTGCCTCGATGCGCCGCTCATGCTCGCGCCCGGCGACGCTAAGCTCATCAACACGGGGCTCGCCGTGCATCTCGCCGATCCGGGGCTCGCGGCCGTGATCCTTCCGCGCTCGGGCCTCGGCCACAAGCACGGCATCGTCCTCGGCAATCTCGTCGGGCTCATCGACTCCGACTATCAGGGCGAGCTGCTCGTGTCATGCTGGAACCGCGGCGCGGCGCCGTTCACGATCGAGCCCGGCGAGCGCATTGCGCAGCTCGTCATCGTGCCCGTGGTGCAGGCGCGCTTCGAGATCGTGGACGCCTTCGCGGCCAGCAGCCGCGGCGCCGGCGGCTTTGGTCATACGGGGACGGAATAGTTTCGCGAGGGTTCGGCCGCTGCCGCTCGGCCCTTTCGGCCCGGCCCATTCCGCTCAGCCGCCTTTGAGCTCCTTGAACCGCGCGATGTCCGCGGCGAAGGACTCGCGCAGCTTGTTCTGATCGTTGCGCGTGCGCTCGAGCATCGTCTCGTAGGAGCTGATCGTCCCGGCCGTCTTCGAGATCTCGTCGGAAAGATCGTCCGGCACCGCTCGCGGCTCGCCCCCGGCCGCCGGCTGGCGATAGGCCGCGGCCTCGGCCTGGAGCTTATCGAGACGCTTGTGCAGGTTCTTCAGGTACAGCTCCGTGACCTTGATCTGCGAATCGAGCAGCTCGAGACGGCGGTCGCGCAGCTCCTCGATGTCGTGCACGGTCAGGTACGTCTCGAGCAGCATGCGATCGTGCTTGGCCACTTCCTCGCGGGCCTGCTGTTGGGCCTGCTCGGCCTTTTGCTTCTTTTGCTGAGCCGCCTTCTCGGCGTCGCTGAGCCTGCCCTGCTCGAAGCCGACGGGCACGCCTTGGTCGTTGAGGATCTGGTGATCGCGGCCGGCCGAGTCGGGCGGCAGGCTGTCGGTGTAGTGGATGACGCCCTTGTCGTCGACCCAGCGATAGAGCTTTTGCTTGCTGCCCTTCTGCGCAAACGCCGCCGGCGCCGCGAGCACGAGCGCGGCGGACGCGAGCAGAGTCAGGCGGGCGAGCGTCTTCAACTTATGTCAAAAGCCATCGATGCCTAATGAGCACGTATACCAGATTTCCAGGCCAAGAAAAGCGCCGGACTGCGCAATTTTCCGTGCCGGTCCGGCCGCGGGCCGCGGCGGCCCCATTTGCGGCGGCGGGCGCGCCGACCGGCACCCGCCGGCGGTGCTTGCGCCCGCGTGCCCGCACAGGCATTAGGCGTGTGCCCTCCGCAGACTCCTAGGGATCGAACGGCACGCCGTAGCGATTGCGATAGGACCGGACGGCACCGAGCTTGTCTGCGTACTCGCTGTCCTCTTCGAGGTGCTCCACGAGGTCCGTCAGCGTCACGATGCTGCGGATCGGCACGCCGAGCTCGGTCGAGAGCTGCTGCACGGCCGAGATCCGGGCCTTCGTGCCGATCTCTTCGCGGTCCAGTGCGACGAGCACGCCGGCGGGCGTGCCGCCGGCCGCCTCGATGACGCCGAGCACCTCGCGCACGGCCGTGCCGGCCGTGATGACGTTGTCGAGGATCAGCACGCGGCCCGCGACAGGCGCGCCGATCGTGCTGCCGCCCTCGCCGTGATCCTTCGCTTCCTTCCGGTTGAACGCGAACGGATAGTCGCGGTCGTGATGCTCGGCCAGCGTGGCGGCCGTGAGCGCGACGAGCGGGATACCCTTGTAAGCGGGCCCGAACAGCATGTCGAACTCGAGGTCGAGCTCTGTTACCGCCGACGCGTAGCAGCGGCCGAGCTTGGCGGCGGCGTAACCGCTGTTGAAGAGGCCCGCGTTGAAGAAGTACGGGCTCACGCGCCCGGACTTGAGCTTGAACTCGCCGAACTGCAGCACGCCGAGCTCCAGAGCGAGCTCCAGGAATTGCGTCTTGTATGCTTTCATCGGCCGCGCTCCGAAACGCCGCTGCTATGATACCGCGCGCGACTCGAACGGGCGATCGTCCCCATGAAAATTATCAGCTTCAATGCAAACGGTTTACGCGCGGCCGCGCGCAAGGGCTTCTTCGAATGGTTCGCGCAGCAGGACGCCGACGTGCTCTGCGTGCAGGAGCTCAAGGCGCAGGCCGAGCAGCTTGACGACGCGGCCTACCATGCGGCCGGCTATCACCGTTACCTGTTTCCGGCCGTCAAGCCCGGCTACAGCGGCGTCGCGATCTACAGCCGCACCGAGCCGCGCCGCATCGTGACGGGCTATGCCAATGAGGAGTTCGACGGCGAGGGCCGCTACATCGAAGCCGTGTTCGACGCCGCGGCCGTCGCGAGCGTTTACTTCCCTTCGGGCTCCTCGTCGCCCGAGCGCCAAGTCGCTAAGTTCCGCTTCCTCGAGAGCTTCGAGGCGCACATGCACGGCCTACTGGGCCGCGGCATGCCCTGCATCCTGTGCGGCGACGTCAACATCGCGCACAAGGAGATCGACCTCAAGAACTGGCGCTCGAACCGAAAGAACTCGGGCTTCACGCCCGAGGAGCGCGCCTGGCTCGATCACATCTTCGACACCGTCGGCTACGTCGATGCCTTCCGCGTCGTCAACCAATCGGCCGACGAGTACACCTGGTGGTCGAACCGCGGCCGCGCATGGGAGAAGAACGTCGGGTGGCGCATCGACTATCACCTCGTGACGCCCGATCTCGCGAAAGCGGTCAAAGCCGCCTCGGTGTTCCGCGAGCAGCGCTATTCGGATCATGCGCCTTTGACGCTCGAGTACGACCTGCCGAAGCTGCGGCCGGCGGCGCGGCGGAAGAAGGCGGCTCGGGCTTCGTCGTCGTCCTCGTCGTCGTCCGCATGATCCACGAACGGGTTCTTGTGTTGGCAGTTGGCGGAGACTGGTGCAGACGGGCGATTGCGGGGGCGGAGTGAATCCCTCCCTCGGGCCTCCGTAGCGCGCCCCCCTGGCGCGCACGGTCGCGCCTTCACGTCTCGGCCACGGCCGCCCCGGGCGGCTCCGGCGCGCCCTTCTGCAGCCGCATGAGGATCAGGCATAACGCGATGGCCGGCAGCCCGATCGCCGCGCAGAGCGCGAAGTAGGCCGCGTAGCCGTGCATGAGCGTCGTGCCGGCCGCGAGCCGCTCGACGATGACGCCCGACAGGCCCTTGAGGAACTTGCCGACGACGGCGTAGGTCGAGCTCAGCAGCGCGTACTGCGTAGCCGTATAGCCGAGATTCGTGAGGCTCGACATATACGAGACGAGCGCAACGCCGGCAAAGCCGATGCCGAAGTTCGTAAAGGCCATGACGAAGCTGAACAGGCCCATGCTGTGGCCCGCGAGCGCGAGCAGCGAATAGGTCGCGATCGAGCCCGCCTCGACGATCTCCCCGATGATGAGCGTACGCCAGAACCCGAACCGCACGGCGGCGAGGCCGCCGGCCGCGATGCCGGCGATCGTGCCCACGAGCCCGACGGAGCCGCGTACGCCGCCGACGACGTCCTTCGAGAGCCCGAGGTCGTGGTAGAAAGGGTTCGCCATGGGACCCATGACGAAGTCGGGCGCCATGTACAGCGCGATCGTCGCCAGCATCAGCAGCGCCATCGCGCCGTGGCTCCGGAAGAAGACGACGAAGGGCCCGGCGATCGCGTCGTACAGGCCCCGGATGGAGATGAGCGGCGCGGTCTCCGCGCGCTCCTCGAGCGCCTCGTCGGCGCGCGCGGGCTCGGTCGCGAACCACGTGCCCGCGAACCCGACGGACATGAGCACGGCCATGGCGGCATAGGACAAACGCCAGCCGAAATGATTGGCGAGGATAAGGATCAAAGCGTCGGTCATGAGCAGCGCGGCGCGGTAGCCGAGCTGGTAAGCCGCCGAGAGCAAGCCGAGCTCGTCGGCGTCGTCGGCGACCTCGATGCGCCACGCGTCGACGACGATGTCCTGCGAGGCGGAGGCGAACGCGACGAGCAGCGCAAAGACGGCGATCGCGCTCAGGCCGGCGCCCTGGCCGCCGAAGGCGGCCATGCCCGCGAGGCCCGCGGCGGCCGCGCATTGCGCCACGAGCATCCAGCCCCGGCGGCGGCCGAGCAGCCGGCCGAGCCCGGGCGCGTTGAGCCGGTCCATGAGCGGGCTCCAGAGGAACTTGAGCGCGTACGCGAAGCCGACCCAGGACAACAGCCCAATGGCCGTCAGCGTCACGCCCTCGTCGCGGAGCCAGTAGCCGAGCGTGTTGCCCGTCAGCAGAAAGGGCAGGCCGGACGAGAAGCCGAGCGCGAGCATCGTCGCCACCTTCGGCCGCCGCAGCTCCGTCAGAACGCTCATGTAGCTGCGTCTTTTCACGCCGCCCTCTGGGGTTGCTTTCTGAAATACAGATCCGCGACCGCGTGCCCGAGCCGAAGGCCCCGGCGCTCGAACTTGGTGGGCGCCCGGAACGCGAGCGCGTCGCCCGCGAGCGCCGCCGGCGCCACGGGCTCGAACGCGGGGCTGCCCGCGAACACGGCCGCGGCGTGCTCGGCGTAGTCGGCCCAGTCGGTCGCGAAATGCACGAGGCCCCCGTCCTTGAGGATGCGCGCACACTGCGCGACGAAATCCGGCTGCACAATGCGGCGCTTGTGATGCCGCTTCTTGGGCCACGGATCCGGAAAGAACAGTGCGACTGCGTCGAAGGATGCCGCGGCAAGCATGTGCTCGACGACCTCGACGGCGTCGTGGACGACGACGCGCACGTTCGCGAGCCCGGCCCGCTCGAGCAGGATGAGCAGGTGGCCGACGCCGGGCTCGTGGATCTCGGCGCCGAGATAGTCGATCTCCGCGTGGTTGGCCGCACTTGTCACGAGCGCCTCGCCGTCGCCGAAGCCGATGTCGAGCACGCGCGGCGCGTGGCGGCCGAAGACCGCGTCGAGGTCGAGCGCCTGCGGCGCGTAGCCGACGCCGAAGCGCGGCAGCAGCGTCTCGAGGGCGCGGCGCTGAGCCGCCGTCATGCGGCCGGGCCGGCGCACGAAGCTCCGGACCTTGCGGAAGTGTTCTGTCACCGTGCGCGATTGTGGAGAGGCCGGCGGGCCGCATCAAGAGCCGCGGGTGCGGCGCCGCTCCGGGCCGCGCTCGTGCTCAACAATGGCAGTATCGTATATACTCGCCTGAAAAAGGTGCTGGACGCGAAACTAAGCGGGCCGCGAGGGAAGCCGGCAGGGGCCGATGCATTCTTAGTCACCGTCGCGGCCGAATCGGGGGTGCTCGTTTCGCGGGTGTAGTTCAATGGTAGAACCTCAGCTTCCCAAGCTGATGACGTGGGTTCGATTCCCATCACCCGCTCCAGGCGCTCCCTCCCGGAACTCCCTTCGAGGCCGGCAGCCCCGGCCGAAAGTGTCGTTTTATGGCTGAGTCGAACAACCAACGGGCGCGTACCGTTTACATCGTCGACGACCATCCCGTCGTGCGGCAGGGCCTGGCTCAGCTTATCGAGCAGGAGCCGGATCTCGCGGTCTGCGGCGAAGCCGCGGACGTGCGTGAGGCCCGCGCGTTCCTGAGCCGCCTGACACCCGACATCGTGATCCTCGATCTTTCGCTGCGCGACAGCGACGGGCTCGAGCTCATCAAGGATATCCGCAGCAAGTACGCGGGCCTGCCCGTGCTCGTGCTTTCGATGCACGACGAGAACATCTACGCCGAGCGCCTGCTGAGCTCGGGCGCGAGCGGCTACATCATGAAGCAGGCCGCCGGGGATCAGCTCATCGCGGCGCTGCGCCGCGTGCTGGGCGGGGGCATCTACGTCAGCGAGCAGGTCGGCGCGAGCATGATCGAGCGCTTCGCCGTCTCGGGCCGCAAGCACAGCATGGACCCCATCGAGCGGCTCAGTAACCGGGAGGTCCAGGTTCTGAACCTCATCGGCCGCGGCAAGACGACGCGCGAGATCGCGCAGGACCTGAATCTCAGTATCAAGACCATCGAATCGCATCGCCAGCGCATCAAGAAGAAGCTGAGCCTCGAGACCTCGCCGAGGCTCGTCCAGTTCGCCGTGAACTGGTACGCCGGCCAGCACTGAGTTTCGACATAAGTGCCGCCTGCGACCCCGTTTCGGGTAGCGCGTACTCTCCCCGACATCCGAATGTTGTTACGATGATCGCCCCGAGGAGCCCCCCGAAACTACGCTCGAGGTAGGCCATGACTCGCTTAATCAGGCTCATCGCCCTCGTCGTCGGCGCCGTCGTGCTGCTCGTCGTGCTCGCGGCGGTCGCCGTCTCCGTGTTCGTCGACCCGAACGACTACAAGGGTCAGATCGAGGCCGCCGTCAACAAGGCCACGGGCCGCAAGCTCGTGCTCGACGGCAAGCTCGGCCTGCACATTTTTCCGACGCTGAGCATCTCGCTCGGGCACGCCACGCTCGGCAACGCGCCGGGCTTCGGCAATCAGCCCTTCGCGGAGATCCGCAGCGCCTCGCTCGACCTGCGCCTGCTGCCGCTGCTGACCAAGCGCATCGAGATCGGCGAGGCCGAGCTCACGGGCGTCGTTTTGAACCTCGAGCGCAATGCCCAGGGCCGCGACAACTGGCAGGACCTCGGCGGCGGTGCGCCGCCGGCCGCAGCGCCTGCGCCCGGAGGGGGCCAGGCGGCCGAGGCGCAGAAGGGCGGGGCGCCCGTCGGCCTCGGGGTCGACGTGCTGCGCATAGCGGACTCCGAGGTCAAGTGGTCCGACGCCTCGACAGGCAGCAAGTGGACGCTCTCGAAATTCCAGCTCCTTGCATCCGGCTTCGGGCCAAACGTCGCCTTTCCGGTTTCGACGAACTTCGCGCTGTCCGGCAAGGATCTCGACCTCAAGGTTGCCGCGGATACGATGGCGCAGGTCTCGCTGGCCGACGAGCGCTATCGGCTCGGCAACCTGCACGTGAAGCTCGACGGCAGCGGTGCGAGCTGGCCCGGCGGGGACGGCACGGCGAACTTGTCCTTCGCCTCGCTCGTCGCCGATCTCAAGGCGCAGACGCTGACGCTCGACGACCTCACGGCCGCGTTTCTCGGCATCACGGCCAAGGGCTCGCTCAAGGGCCGAAACCTGCTCGGGGATCTCGCGCTGAGCGGCCAAGTAAATATTCAGCAGTTCGACCCGAGCCGCGTTCTCAACGTCTTCGGTGCCGGCGTCAAGACGGCCGACCCTATGGCGCTCAAGCGCGCTAGCGCGCGAGCGACCTTCGTCTACACCGGCTCGCGCATCGGTCTCGACAATATGAATCTCGCGCTCGACGACTCGACGTTGACGGGCAGCGTCGGGCTCGAGAAGAATGTGCTGCGCTTCGATCTCGCCATCAACGAGATCAACGCGGACCGATACCTGCCCCCGGCCGAGCAGGGGCAGCCCAAGTCCGACGAAGGCTCCCTCGACGCCGTCGATCTGCCCGTCGCAGCGCTCAAGCAGGTCAATGCGCAAGGCAAGCTCGCCTTCGGCAAGGCGCAGTTCGCCGGGCTCACGCTCACGGACGCGGCCTTCTCGCTCGCCGCCGCCGGCGGCCACATCGAGATCAAGCCGACGGCCAAGCTCTACGGCGGCAAGTTCGCGGGCGACGTGAAGCTCGATACGGACGGCGACGCCGTCAAGCTCGGTTACACGCAGGACCTCTCGGGCGTGGACATGGCCCCGCTCGGCAAGGATCTCCTGGATTCCGAAATGATCTCGGGCACGGGCAGCGTGACCCTGAACCTGACCTCGCGCGGCTCCAACGTCGGCCAGATGCGCCGTGCCCTCGACGGCGACGTGCGGTTCGCGATCAAAAACGGTGCGCTCGAGGGCCTCGATCTTGCATATGAGCTCCGAAGGGCCCATGCGGTGCTGAACCGCAGCGAGGCACCGCCGCGGCCGGCGGGCGCGCGGCGCACGCCGTTCTCGAGCGTATCGGCGTCCGGCATCGTCAAGAACGCGGTTTTGACGACCAAGGACTTGAACGCGACGCTGCCATTCATGGCCGTCGACGGGACGGGCACGGTGAATCTGCTGACGAACGCCATTGCGTTCGACCTGGTTGCGGCGTTCGCGGATTCGGCGGCCGTCAAGGCCGATCCGCTTCTGGCCGACCTTGCGGGCCAGAAGCTGCCGCTCAAGGTCGGCGGGTCGATCGAGGCGCCGGAGGTCAAACCGGACTTCTCGGCCGTGGCGAAGGCCAGGGCGAAAGCGGCAGTGCAGGATAAGGTCGATCAGCAAAAGAGCGCGGAGAAGCAGAAGCTGGAGCAGCAAAAGCAGGAGGCACAGGACAAGCTGCGCAACAAACTGCGCGGACTTCTGAATCGGTGAGTTGAAGGGACGACACTCGACAGGGAAGCGAAGTCGATTAGGGCGCGGTGTCTGCGCCTCCGCAGGCCGCCGGCGGTCCGCCGACGCCGCGCGCATGATCGCGCTCATGCTCGTCGTCGGGCTCGCGGGGCTCGGCCCCGCATCGTCCGCCGAGATCCGCGATCTCAACGTCAAGCGCCACCATCATCGCTTCAGTCTCGTCGCGCACACTTACCTCGATGCGCCGCTTCGCGACGTCTACGACGTGCTGACCGACTTCGGCGACGACGCTTACGGGCGCATCTCGCGCGTCTACACGGACAGCGGCTATGCCGGCCATGCGGCGGACGGCACGCCGCTCGTCTACACCGTCGTGCACGGCTGCGTGCTGTTCTTCTGCCGGAACATGCGGCGCGTATCGCGGCTCGTCGTCAAGCCGCCCACACACATCGAGATGCAGGCGCTGCCCGCGCGCAGCGACTTCAAGTTCAGCCGGTCGGTGTGGACCTTGAGGCCCGAGGGCAAGGGGACCGAGATCACGTATCGGCTCACGATGGAGCCCAAATTCTGGGTGCCGCCCCTCGTCGGCGCCTTCGTGCTCAAGAAGCGCTTCATGTCGAGCGGTAAGCATGCGCTCGGCAACATCGAGCGGCTCGCGCGAGAGGAGTCCGCGGCGAAAGCGGGCGACCCGAGCGCCGCGCGGGCTGCGCGGCCTTGAGCGCCGCCGAAGCGGATGCGGTCGCCGGGCCGCTGCTCGAGTGGTACGACCGCTGCGGCCGTCACGACCTGCCGTGGCAGCGCGACCGCAGCCCGTATTTCGTCTGGGTCTCGGAGGTCATGCTCCAGCAGACGCAGGTCGCTACCGTGATTCCCTATTTCGAGCGCTTCGTGGCCCGCTTTCCCACGCTCGCCTCGCTCGGCGCCGCCGAGCTCGACGAGGTGCTCGCGCTGTGGTCCGGGCTCGGCTACTACGCGCGTGCGCGCAACCTGCACCGCGCGGCGCGCGTGGCCGTCGAATGTCACGGCGGCGAGCTGCCCGAAGACCTCGCGGCCCTGCAGTCGCTGCCTGGCATCGGACGTTCGACGGCCGGTGCGATCCTGGCACTCGCTCGGGGCGCGCGGCAGCCGATCCTCGACGGCAACGTCAAGCGCGTGCTCGCGCGCTATCACGCGGTCGAGGGCTGGCCCGGGCGGCGCGAGGTCGAGCAGGCGCTTTGGGCACACGCCGAGGCGCATACGCCGCACGCCCGCGTCGCCGCCTATACCCAGGCGATCATGGATCTCGGCGCGACGCTCTGCACACGCTCGCGGCCGGCCTGCACCGTATGCCCCATCGCCGCCGGCTGCCGGGCCTGCCGTCTCGGCATCCAGGCCCGGCTGCCGGCGCCGCGCCCGAAGCGCGACCGGCCGCGGCGGCGCCGCATCGTACTCGTCGTCGAAGACCCCGAGGGGCGCGTTCTGCTCGAGCGGCGGCCGCCCGAGGGCATCTGGGGCGGGCTGTTCAGCCTGCCGGAGCTCGGCGCGGGCGAGGACCCGCTCGAGTGGAGCCGTGCGCGCTGCGGCGCGCGGGCGGCCGCAGCCGAGGCCCTCGCGCGCATCGAACACGCATTCACGCACTTCGATCTCGAGCTCGACCCAGTGCGCGTGCGGCTCGCCGAGGCACCGAGGACCATCATGGATTCGGCGGATCGGCTTTGGTATAACGCCGGGTCTGCCACGGCGGTCGGCATCGCGGCGCCGATCCTCGCGCTGCTGCGCAGCCTCGAGCGCCCCCGCCCAAGCGAAACGACGGAGGAGAGCGCGTGACGAGAACGGTACATTGTGTGGTGCTCGGGGCCGAGGCCGAGGGTCTCGACCGCCCGCCCTATCCAGGCGAACTCGGCCGCCGCATCTACGAGAACGTCTCCAAGGCCGCCTGGCAGCGCTGGCTCTCGCACCAGACCATGCTCATCAACGAGTACCGCCTCTCGCCCGTGGAGCCGAAGGCGCGCGCGTTTCTCGAGAAGGAGATGACGAAGTTTTTCTTTGGCGACGGGTCGGAGCGGCCGCCGGAGTTCAAGCCGGAGTGATGAAGAAGAAAGAGAGAAAAAGGGGTCAGAGCCCTTTTTCGACCGACCTCGCCGAGTACCGAAGTGAGCGCGGCCGAAAAAGGGCTCTGACCCCTTTTTTCTCTCTTTCCTT
This sequence comes from uncultured Gammaproteobacteria bacterium, assembly GCA_963782445.1. Lineage (GTDB taxonomy): Bacteria > Pseudomonadota > Gammaproteobacteria > Steroidobacterales > Rariloculaceae > ZC4RG20. The sequence goes on along the minus strand of CAWAJM010000002.1, from coordinate 22,548 downwards.
CTTTCTTATCCCTTCCGCCGATTCCCGATCAGATCCTCCACGACGCCCGGATCGGCCAGCGTCGAGGTGTCCCCGAGGTTCCCGAAATCGTCCGCGGCGACCTTGCGCAGGATGCGCCGCATGATCTTGCCGGAGCGGGTCTTCGGCAGGCTCGGCGCCCATTGAATGAAGTCCGGGCTCGCGATGGGCCCGATCTCCTTGCGCACCCACTCCGTGAGCTCAATGCGCAGCTCTTCGCTCGGCTCGTGTCCCGCAATTAGCGTCACGTAGGCGTAGATGCCTTGGCCCTTGATCTCGTGCGGAAAGCCGACGACGGCGGCCTCGGCGACGACCATATGTGCCACGAGCGCGCTTTCGACCTCGGCCGTGCCGAGCCGGTGACCCGAGACGTTGATGACATCGTCGACGCGGCCCGTGATCCAGTAGTCTCCGTCCGCGTCGCGCCGCGCCCCGTCGCCCGTGAAGTACCGGCCCGGGAACTGCGTAAAGTAGGTCTCCACGAAGCGTTGGTGATCGCCGTAGACCGTGCGCATCTGCGCCGGCCAACTGTCGAGCAGCACGAGGTTGCCGTGCGCCTCGCCTTCGAGCAGTTGACCCTCGGCATCGACGAGCGCGGGCTGCACGCCGAAGAACGGCTTCGTCGCGGAGCCCGGCTTCAAGTCCGTCGCGCCCGGCAGCGGCGTGATCAGCATCCCGCCCGTCTCCGTCTGCCACCACGTATCGACGATGGGGCAGCGCGCCTCGCCGACGACGCGGTAGTACCACTCCCAGGCCTCGGGGTTGATCGGCTCGCCGACCGTGCCGAGCAGATGCAGGCTCTTACGCGAGCAGCGCTGCACGGGCGCGTCGCCCTCGCGCATGAGCGCGCGGATCGCCGTCGGCGCCGTGTAGAGGATGTTCACGCCGTGCTTGTCGACGACCTGCCAAAACCGGCTCGCATCCGGGTAATTGGGCACGCCCTCGAACATCACCTGCGTCGCGCCGTTGGCGAGCGGTCCGTAGACGATGTAGCTGTGGCCCGTGACCCAACCGACGTCCGCCGCGCACCAGAAGATGTCGCCGTCGTGATAATCGAAGACGTACTGATGCGTGAGCGAGACGTAGACGAGGTACCCGCCCGTCGTGTGCAGCACGCCCTTGGGCCGGCCCGTCGAGCCCGAGGTATAGAGGATGAACAGCGGGTCCTCGGCCCCCATGACCGCCGGCGCACACTCCGCGGGCGCCGCGAGCGTGATCTCGTGATACCAGTGATCGCGCCCGTCCTGCCAGCCGACCTCGGCACCCGTGCGCCGCACGACGACGACGGCGTCCACCTCGGTGTCCGTCAGATGCGCGAGCGCCTCGTCGACGTTGGCTTTGAGCGGCACGCGCCGGCCGCCGCGCAGCCCCTCGTCGGCCGTGATCACCACGTTCGAGTCGCAGTCCTCGATGCGTCCGCGCAGCGCTTCGGGCGAGAAGCCCGCGAACACGACCGAGTGGATCGCGCCGATGCGCGCGCAGGCCAGCATCGCGACGGCCGTCTCGGGGATCATCGGCATGTAGATCGTCACGCGGTCGCCGCGCGCGACGCCGAGTGCCTTGAGCGCGTTCGCGAGCCGGCACACGCGGTCGTGGAGCTCGCGATAAGTGATGTGCCGGCTCGGCTCGCCCGGATCGTCGGGCTCCCAGATGATGGCCGTCTGCTCGCCGCGCTCGCCAAGGTGCCGGTCCAGGCAGTTCGCCGAGACGTTGAGCTTGCCGTCCGCGAACCAGCGGATGTGCAGGTCGTCGGCCGCGAAGGAGACGTCCTTGACCTCGTGGAACGGCTCGATCCAGTCGATACGCTGCGCCAGCTCGCGCCAGAACGCCTCCGGGTCCTCGACCGACGCCTTGTAAAGCGCCTCGTACTTCGCGCGGTCGATGTAGGCCCGCTCCGCCCACTCCCGCGGAACCGGGTAGCGTCTTTCGTTGTTCATGTTCCCCCCATCATAAGCCCGCCGCCGAGCCCGCTCCAGCAGCCGGCCGGCCGCCGTTCGTGGTCCGCTATGCCGCCCTCATGTAGTGGACGCTGAACAGCGAGCGCTCGTCCGTCCAGGCCCGCTCGGGCACGAAGCCCGCGCGCCGCGCGAGGGCCCGGAAGCCGTCGAGCGAATACTTGTGAGAATACTCCGTGATGATGTATTCGCCTGCGGCGAACTGCACCGCCCGCCCGGCGACGACCGCGACCTGGTCCTCGAGGCTCACGAGCCGCATCTCGACGCGGCCGGCCGCCTCGTCGTAGACGGCCTCGTGCCGGAACCGATCGAGCCGGAAATTCGCGCCGAGCTCGCGGTTGAGCCGGCGCAGCACATTGAGATTGAACGCGGCCGTCACGCCGCTCGAGTCGTTATAGGCCGCGCGAATGATCGCCGGGTCCTTCTTGAGATCGACGCCGATCAGCAGCGCGCCGTCCGGCTTCGCCTCCGCGCGCATCACGCGCAGCAGATCCTCGGCCTCGTCTCGCGGGAAATTGCCGATCGTCGAGCCCGGGAAGAACACGAGATTACGCTCCGGCTCGATAGGGTGGCGCGGCAGCTCGAAGGGCTGCGTGAAATCCGCGAAGACCGGCTGAATGTGAACGTTCGGATAATCGGGCGCGAGGTCTTCGGCCTGTTTGAGGAGATAATCGGCCGAGATCTCGACGGGCACATAGGCGGCCGGCGAATCGAGCGCGTCGAGCAGCTGGCGCACCTTCACGTTCGAGCCCGCTCCGAACTCGATGACCGCCGCGCGCGGCCCGACGAGCTCTGCGATCTCAGCGAGATGCGTGTCCATGATCTTGAGCTCCGTCCGCGTCGGGTAATATTCCGGCAGCGCACAGATCTCGTCGAACAGCTCCGAGCCGCGCTCGTCGTAGAAGTACTTCGGCAAGATGCGCTTCTGAGGCGCCGTGAGCCCCGCGAGGATCTCCCGCTCGTCGTCGGCGACGTCGGGCGCCGCGTCGTTTGCGGTCGCGAGCTCCGGGAGCGCGCCGCCTTTCGATTCATTCATGGCCTTCGTTCCTTGTCTCATCGTTCCCCTGCGCGCCGCCCGGAGGCGGTGCGCTCAAGGGTCCTTGGCCAGCCGAAAACCCAGCAATTGCCAGCGATCCTTCGGGTAAAAGAAGCTGCGATAAGTCGCGCGCACGTGCTCGCGCCAGGTCGCGGCCGAGCCGCCGCGCACGACCATTTGATTGCACATAAACTTGCCGTTGTACTCGCCCAGCGAGCCGGCGAGCGGCTTGAAGCCGGGGTAGGGCGCGTAGGGCGAGGCCGTCCATTCCCAGACGTCGCCATAGAGCTGCGTCAGGCCCCGGCTCTCGCCGGCCGAGCTCGGGTGCAAGGCGCCTTCGTCGAGAAAATTGCCGGCGACGCGGTGCTCGGCCGCCGCGCTCTCCCACTCGGGCTCCGTCGGCAAGCGGGCGCCCGCCCAGCGTGCGAACGCATCCGCCTCGTAATAGCTCACATGACAGACGGGCGCGTCCGGATCGATCTCGCGCCAGCCGCCGAGCGTGAATTCCTGCTCGAGGCCCTCGGACCAGCACAGCGGCCGGTTCCAGTCCTGTTCTCGGATCGTCGCCCAGCCGTCCGAGAGCCAGAGCGCGGGCTCGGCGTAGCCGCCGTCCTGGATGAACTCACGGTATTCGTCGTTCGTGACGAGCCGGTGACCGAGCGCGTGGTCGCGGAGCAGCACCTCGTGACGAGGCGTCTCGTTGTCGAAGCAGAAGCCGTGCCCGCCTTGCGTGCCGATCTCGGTCACGCCGCCCGGACGCGCGACGAACTTGAGCGGCGCGCTCAGGACCCGCGGCCCGGCGGGTAAGGCGGCATAGGCCGGGCCGAGCGGGTTGGAGAAGAAGACGTGCTTGATGTCCGTCAAGAGCAGCTCCTGGTGCTGCTGCTCGTGGTTCAGGCCGAGCTCGACGAGGAAGCGGAAGGCCGCGTCGTCTCCGCGCGCCTCGATGAGCGCGAGCATGGCGTCGTCGATGCGGTTGCGGAAGGCGTGGACCTCCGCCACCGTCGGGCGGCTCAGCAGCCCGCGCTGCGGGCGGCGGTACATTTCGCCGACGGTGTAGTAATAGGAGTTGAATAGGTAGTGGTACCGCTCGTCGTGGAGCGCGTAGCCCGGCGCGTGCTCCGCGAGGCAGAACCGCTCGAAGAACCACGTGACATGGGCCAGGTGCCACTTCGTGGGGCTGACCTCGGGGATCGACTGCACGACCTGATCCTCCGGCGCGAGCGGCTCGGCCAGCCTCACGCTCGCGTCGCGGATGCGCCGGTAGCGCTCCGCCAGCGTTTCGGCGGGCGGCGCCGGTGCCGGTGCCGGATTGGTCGGTACGCTTGCCATCGAAAACCGCGCGCCCTGCGGCGGGACACGCTCCCCAAGTAGAACGGTTCCAGCCTAGCCGGGGGGCGAGGCGGCTGTCAAAGCGCGGCGGGGGCTGTAGGCGCGGTCGGCGCCTTGACTCGGGTGGGAGGTCGCCGGTTTAATACTCGCCCCTGCCGGGGAGGGCCGGCGGGTTCCCGCCTGCAAGGATGGCCAGGTAGCTCAGTTGGTAGAGCAGCGGACTGAAAATCCGCGTGTCGGTGGTTCGATTCCGCCCCTGGCCACCATATAAAACAAGAGATTAGTGCGTGATGCCGAAATCGCGTTTTGTCGATGTAGGCATAATGTAGGCGCCCGGTGATCAGTCGTCCAACGCTCATCATAATTTCGTTCCCTGAGAGCGATCCTACCGGCGTTGTCGTCCTCCGCTTGTCAGTGTGGCAATCTTCGGGCCCAGCGTACCGGTACATAGCCTAGGTATCAAAAGTGAATATCCAGATTCAGCGCCGAGCAGTACCTCATGCCAAGACGAGCGATGCGCGAGCTTTCCTCGCCAAGTTTTTGCGAGATGTGGCCCTTTACTCGAAGCAAATGGTCGATGCAGACGTACTTGTCGCGACGTTGGAGCTCCTGTACTTCAATGGATTCGCCTTCGACGCATGGTGTGTGTCTTGCGGAAAGGAGTCCACCTTCACCATCAGGTCGTACATTGCAGCGAGCATTGCAGCGAATCCCCTGCTTCAGGCGATAGGCGGGCCCCAATCCGGCCCGGTCCAGTTCGAATTTCCGAACCTGATTCAATACCTGCGCTGGCTTAATTTCGCCTGCTCACGAAATACGGACCACAAACTCAGCTTTGTGTGTGATCTTCTGGAAGCCAAGCATGAGATGCGAAATCTTAGAACCGCCCCCGGTTCGAACCCTGCGCAAATCAGGGTCGTGACTCAATACGCTCTCGAAAAGGTCGGCCAACAACCCGCGCCAGCGGATATGGCATTAGGAGAAATAGCGAAGTACGCCAAGTCGTTGTCGAAGAAGCAGTTCGGCGAATTTAATCGAGCTGTCGGGCTAGTGGCTCACGATATCGGAATCGGCTCATTCGTCTACTTGCGCCGTATACTCGAGGACCTAATAGACGACGCTGCAAGTAGCCGGCCTCACATCGAGGGCTTCGAAAGGATGCGTATGGCAGAGAAGATTGGCGCTCTAAGTGAACACCTTCCGCCGTTCCTTGTTGAAAACAAGGTCCTTTACGGAATTCTAAGCAAAGGAATTCATGAACTGGATGAGGCCGAATGCCTTGCGGCTTTCGGTAGCTGCAAAGTCGCCATTGAGCTGATACTCGACGAGCACATTGCCATTAAGGAGCGTAGGAAGAAAGAAGCCGAAGCAAGCAACGCCCTTAACAAACTAAATTCCCAGCTCGGTTCGCGCGAAGAAAGTGGCGCTAACTAGCCATAGCGACACGCTGCGTATATTTACCGACCGAACCGGCGCAAGCGCGGGATCGCGTCTTGCGCGGCCGAGCCTCAGCGCTTCGTTCATAGTGCCCGTCACGGGCGTATAGTTCGGCGCGTTCGGGTCGTCATCTTCGGTCGGCCGGAGAATGTCGCGCAGAACGTTGGTCGTCGGCAAGGCTATCGCCGTCTTCCCGAACGAGCGGCTTCGCGTCGCCGATATACGTGCTCACGATCTTCGTCTCACTGACGCTCCCGGATGGCGGCGTCATTCAATACGGATACGATGACGAAAAGCGCCTTTCGTCCGTCACATACGCGGACGGTACGACAAGGAACTATTACTACACGGATGCGCGCAACCATTGGCTCCTGACGGGTATCGGTGACGAAAACGGCCAGACGTTTGCGACCTACTCATACGATGATAACGGTCGTGTGACCAGCGAGTCTCATGTGGGTAACGTTGAAACATACTCGTTCGCTTACGGTGCACTCGGCGAACCGACCACCGTCACTGATCCCATTGGAACGAGCACCGATTACGGCCTTGTTGCGGCCGGCGGAATGTATAGGCATGCGTCGTACTCTCAGGCCTGCATGGATTGCGGAATCGCGGCAAGCACGACTTACGACGATAACGGTAATCCCGCGGCACGTACCAACTTCGATGGGGACGAAACGGTCTACACGTTTGACGAAACGCGCAATTTGGAGACATCCCCACGTTGCGGCTCTCCTCACGACTCCTGCGTTCGGCGTAACGTAGGGCTTACGTAACGTCTGGCGAGCGGCCCATCAACGGCCCGGTCCGGCAGTAGCCGGATCTTCGGCGCAGTCTGAAGCCAAGTCAGGCCGTGCTCGTCGATCCACTCTGTTGCCGCGAGGTTCAAGATTCGCCGCACCTTGAGGCCACGGTTGATCGTGCCGGCTGCGGCGTTGTCCTTGCGCCGCCGCCCGACCCAAGGCTCGAGCGTGCCGCGATGAAGGCGGTTCAGCCGAACTTGCCCGATGAACGGCATGAGCTTCGACAGCCGGCTGGCATCGTCGCAAATCGAGCGCTTGTGCTGATTCTCCAGCATGAACTTCGCGGCCGCCTGCTCGAACGTTCTCCCGAGCCCGGCCCCATAGATACGAAGTAAGCGCTCGTTCATCCGCGTCCTTTCGCCGGCGCCATGATCATGGCAGCCTGCGCGGATGCGTTCAGCGAGCAATCAGGCCAGCCTTGACGTTCCACGGCAGCAGCGCCTCGAAGTCTTCGAGGGCGTGGGCCGTCGGCAGCTTCGTGTAGACATGAGTCAGATAGGCGTGCGGTTCGATCCCGTTCGCCTTGGCGGTCTCGACCAACGAGTAGAGGTTCGCGCTCGCCGCCGCGCCGCTCGGCGTGTCGCTGAACATCCATGCCTTGCGTCCGACCACGAACGGGCGAATCGCATTTTCACAGCGATTGTTGTCCAGCGGCACCTCGGGGTGATCGAGGAACACCGTAAGCTTCGGCCACTGACCGAGCCCGTAGTGGATGGCCTTGCCGAGCGCGCTCTGCGGCAGCACCTGGCCAGCCATCTCGTTCAGCCAGCCGTAGAGCTGCTCGACGATCGGCGTGCTCTCTCGGCGCCGGGTATCGAGGATCGCTACAGCGTCGGCGCTGCGATCACGCAGCGGCCGTTCGATTCGATACAGTCGGCCGATGTAATCGAGCGCCGTGCGAGCGGAGCTCTCCCCGTTCGCCGCTTTGCGCGCGTCTTCGAGCTTTCTCCGTAGATGGGCGAAGCATCCAGCGTGGAGCATGCCGCTGGCGCTGGCCGTCGCAGCATAGGCTTCATAGCCGTCGGTCAGCAGGATACCCTCGTACCCGGCCAACAGCCGCTTCGGCACTTGCCCTCCACGGGAGGGATCGTAGTCGAAGAGCACGATCCGGCGGCCGGGCGGGCCTGCGCATCGCACCCACATCCAGTGATCGGCGGTCGGCGCCTTGGCGCTTCTCAGTACTTGGACGCGGGTCTCATCCATATGGATCAGCGGCGCCTCAAGCAGCAGATCGCCCAGCAGGTTCACGATCGGCAACACATAGGTGCCGCCGAGCTTGATCATCCAGCTCGCCATGGTCGCCCGCGCAAGCTCGATGCCGAGTCGGCCGAACTGGCGCTCCTGCCGGTGCAGGGGCAAGCCATCCACGTACTTCGCAGTGGTGATATGGGCCAGCAGCTCCGGGCTCGCCTTGCTCTTCGGCAGCAGCTGCGCCGGAGCAGGCGCGATCTTCACGCCTTCCCTGCAGCAGGGACAGGCGTACTTCGGGCGTACGTGGCGGATCACGCGCAGCTGCGCCGGCACGTAGTCGAGCTGCTCGGCCGTCTCCTCGCCGATACGTTCGAGCGTTGTGCCATCGTGCGGGCACACCTTCTCCGCCTCCGGCAGATCGTGCACGACCTCGATGCGCGGAAGCTCGGCGGGGATCGCCTTGCGGCCGCGTCTTTTGCGCGCGTGCTCGGGGATCTGGACCGTCTCCGGGGCCGTCTCGGCGAGCGGCGCAAGCGCCTCAGCCTCGTTGAACAGCAACTTCGCTTGGTCGGGCGAGATGTCCTCGGCCGGGCGCTTCTCTGAGGAGCGACCGAACAGCTGCTGCTTCAGCCAGCGGTTCTCTTCCTCGAGCAGCGCGATCCGCTCGTTGCGCGCCCGCTCGATCTGTTCCAGGCGACCGTTGAGTGCCTCGAGCTCACGGCGAGAGTGTTCGAGTTGTTCGGCGAGCGACGACACGCGCGCATTTTACTCGATACCGATGCTTCGCTGTTCAACTTGCGCGCGCAAAATTCAGCGTCTTGTGCGGCTTCATCCGCCACACGTCATAACCGTCGAGCAGCCAGCGCAACTGCTCACCGGTCAGCGTCACCACCGTCTCGGTCGAGCGCACCGGCCACGGAAACTTCTCCTGCTCGAGCCGCTTGTACCAGACGATGAATCCCGTCCGATCCCACACCAGCATCTTCAGCTTGTCGCGGCGCTTGTTGATGAAGATGAAGAGCGCGCCCGAGAACGGGTCCCTCTTCAGCACGCCCTCGACCAACGCGGCCAGGCCGTCCATTTGCTTACGCATATCGACAGGCGACCGGTGTAGATACACCCGCTCGATGCTCCGATCAGGCCGAAGCATCGCCTTGCGCTCCCTTCATGAGCGCCGCCAGCCACCGTGGGTCGGGCCATTCCTCGCACTCGACTTCCCACAAGCCCGCGTAGCGAACCCGGCACACCGCTCCAACCCTTGGAAGCGCCTCGAACCGTACCGGGACGAACTCGGCCGCGGCCACCGTCACTTCATTGCGACGCGGCACCGCACCGAGCTTCATCAGCTGCGACTTCGCGTGGTATAGCGCGCCGATAGACAGCCGACGCCGTTTGGCATACGCCTTCAACGTCTCGCCCCGCTCTTCGGCACGCTGGATGTGCTTCAGCCAGTATCGCTGCCGCCCCGTCAATCCTTCCGTCATCGTTTGCTCCGCACCCAAGACGGCGCAGAGCTTGTCTCACGGCGGGGCAACAGGGAAGAATGTGGTTCGTCGAGCGCTTACGATACGAAACTCGGGCATTTCATCCGCCTGCACTAAAGCCTTTCGATAGACCGACGTACACGCCGCGCGATGGACCCCACTGTGGTGCCCCGACGCCGACGCCCGTGCCGGTCCGGATTTCGTACTTCTCGTCGAAGAGATTGACGATGCTGGTACGCACGGAGACGCCGGCGAACGGGCCGTCGCCGACGAAGCTGTGGCTCGCCCCGAGATTGACCTGCGTATAGGCCGGCACGTGGGCGCCGTTAGGCACGTCGCCGTCGGCTCTAAGGCCGCTGCCGTAGACGAGATCCATACTGACGACGCTGCCCGACCAGGCGTAGGAGACGCCGCCGGAGGCGGTCACGGCCTGGTCGTGATCGAGATGGATGTAGTGGTCGGCGATATAGGCGAGGTCGGCCGGGTCGAACTGGAACTGACTCGAGACGATGTCCTTGCCCAAAGCGCGCGCGAGGGCAAGGTTACAATAGGCGGAAAATCCCCCGTTCTGGTAGTTGCTCGTGAACTCGATACCGTACTGCTTGCCCTTCGCGTAGTTGAACGGCGTCAGGATGATGGGCGCGCCGAACTGGCCCTCGTCGATGAGATTGCGCGAGATCTTGTAGTACGTATCGACGCCGAAGGTCACGGCGCCGCCGAAGCGGCGGGAGGCACCCACGTCGTAGTAATCGGCGCTCTCGGCGACGGGCGTATCGTTGAGGCTCAGCTGGGCAGCGGCCGTCGTATTCACGAACTTGGCGACCGTCTCGTTGCCGACGAGCTCGAACGGAGGCGGCGAGAAGTATCGCGCCGCGCCGATGTGCACGACCGTCGCGCCGTTTTTCGGGCTCCAGACGAGATTGAGCCGCGGGCTCAGCTGGCTGCCGCTGCTGTAGGCGCTGTAACGATCGAAGCGCAGACCGTAATTGACGGTCAGCGATGCGACGGGCGCCCAGGCGTCCTGCAGGTAGACGGAGTAGACGTTCCCCTTCTTGGCCCCGTTGTCGACGATCGAGATCGGGACGTCGCTCGTCGGGCGCCCGGCCGCGTCGACGGGCAGGACGAGGGAGTTCGTGTCGCTCGTCGCCTCGTCCCGCTGCACAAACACGCCGGCCCGCAGCGTGTGCCGGTTGCCGAGGTAATACGCGCCCTCGGCCTGCAGCCCGTAAGCCCTGTCACGCTTCAAGGCCTTCTGCGCGATGCCGTCGAAGAGCAGATCGCCCACGGGGTCGGGCGAGAAATCGAGCAGCGAGTCGCGCACGAGGCCCGAGAGTTCGAAGTCGAACGAACTTTCGCTGCGCTGATACGTCACGGTCCCGAAGCGGGTCACTTCGCGCTGCCTCTCGTCGAGCCCGCTGCTCGCATAGCGCGTCCGGCCCTCGACGGTGAGGCCGAGATCGGGGACCTTTCCGGCCGCGTTCGGGATCTCGAAGTAATCGTTCGAGGTTCCGCCGACGAACGTGAGCCGGCTCTTCGGGCTCAGCACGTGCTCCATATAGGCGAAGCCGTGAAACTGTGTCGTCGTGTCGTGATGCGGCGTCGCACTGCCGTCCGGCGATTCGATCCCGAGACCGTCGTGCAGATAGTCGGCCGAGACGAAGTAGTTGTTGTCGCCGGACGAGCCGCCGTAGGAAATGCTCGGCTCGACGCGGCCGTGACTGCCGCCGTAGATCGAGACTACCCCGCCCGGCTCGAGCGCCCCGCTCCGCGTCGAAATGTCGATGATGCCCGCGGTTCGCAGCCCGTATTCCGCCGGCAGTGCACCCGTGATGAGCTTGACCGAGGAGATCAGGCGCGGGTCCAGCGTCTGCCCGAAGGACGAGAGCCCTTCGGGCAGGATGACGCCGTTCAGCCGGTACTGAAGGCCGTTGTGGTCGCCACGCACGTGCATCTGCCCGAACGAATCCTGCGCGACGCTCGGTGCCTGCAGGATCACCTGGTTCATGAGCACGTTCGCGCCGCCGGGCTGCTTGTCGATATCGCCGGAGGTAATGTCGTAAGTCGAGGCGCCGAGCTGAGTCTCGATGCCGCTTCTCGCCTGGTCGAGCTTCCCCACGACCTTGACCGTCTCGATCGGCCCGCTTGCGTCGGCCCCGGTCTGTGGTCCCGATTGCGACTCTTGCGCCTGTGTCTGCGCCTGCGCCTGCGCCTGCGCCGCAACCGACGCGGTACCCATCAGGAGGACCGGCGCATGCAATAAAACGCACGACGCCGCGCGTCGCGCACGAATGGTGATGGCCATTGTGCTTCCTTTCATTCCGCACTCTGAATACGTCACAACGCTCGAGCCTTACGCTCGAGGCGTGCGCTTCGAACAGAACGTCAGGAAGCGATCGGCGGCCCTCTCGCGGACTGTCGCGGCAGCTCGGCCGAAAGCAGAATCTTCGGCCGCATGACGATGAGTGGCGCAACCGTGTGCTCGGCCGCGAACACCTGCGTCTGACCGACGGAGGCGCTGCCGAGGCTGGTCATGCTCAGGCAGACCTTGCAGGGCTGGCCGTTTTGGTGGGCTTTGAAGTCGAGCGTGTGGACGACGTCGAAGACTTCCGCCGTCACGAAGAAGAACAGCAGGGCCGCAAGGGCTCCTAGCCTTGCTGTAGGCGATCGCGAAAACCGGGTCATGCGGCGCAGAACCGTCACTGGTGTCGTTAATCTCGATCACGAGTCGGCCAAACACGTTTATAGCAGCCGCGTTGCCGCATGGCTAGGGCAGAACCCGCCGCTTAGTTCTCGAAATCGGCAGGTCCACTCGGCGAATGCGACGTACCAAGCAGCGTCCGCTTTCTAATGATTCCTCAAGAGTGCGGCGGAGAGACTCGGCCTAAAATATCTGCGTATTCAATAGATTGACAGCAGGACGACAACGGTAAAGGACAGCGTTAACGAAACCGTTACGCCTCGCATATTGGAGAGAATTACGAACTCGACTTGTCATACTCGGCACAGGCTCTCGCCGGCGGCGATTGTCTCTTTCATTGTCTATTGTTCGAGCGTGACACGATGCAGAAACGACAAATCGGGCGGGCCGCGTCTTTGGCGTCCACGCCCTCAGTTCGAAGCGGTCCAGCAGTCGTACCGATCACGGCTGCCGTGCTCGCTATCCTGGCTGGGCCTACGCTCGCGCAGGAGCACTCGGTTGACAAGCCCAATCAACCCACCGCTTCCGATCAGTCGAAGACCGCCGCGAACAACACCTCCGGCGGCGAGACGCTCGAAGAAATCACGGTCGTCGGCGAGCGTCTGAGGCTCATGGGCACGGCGACCACGGCCAGCCAGGGCGTCGTCTCCAAGACCGAAGTGAACCTGTTGCCGGCCTATCGCCCCGCACAGCTCGTCGAGACGGTCCCCGGCATGGTGGCGACCGTCCACAGCGGCGAAGGCAAGGCCTCGCAGTACATGATGCGCGGCTACAACCTCGACCACGGCGACGATTTCGCGTTCTACGTCGCCGACATGCCCGTTAACGAGCCCACGCACGCGCACGGTCAAGGCTACTCGGACCTGAACTTCCTGATCCCCGAGACCGTGGGCGGTATCAACTATACGAAGGGCACGTACTACGCGGCCGAAGGGGATTTTGCCTCGGTCGGCTCGGCCCACATCAAGCTCGCGCATACGATTCCGAACGAAGTTCTCATGAGCAGGGGCGGCGCGGGCTCCAAAGGGTACGACCGCGTATTGACCGCGGGCTCCGACGCGCTCGGCAAAGGCAGCCTCATGGGCGCTCTCGACCTCCAGCATTACGACGGGCCCTGGGTAAGCCCCGACGATCAACGCAAGCTGAGCTCGCTGCTGCGCTACAGCAAGTCCGACCCGAACAGCGGCAACGGCTACTCGATCACGGGCATGTTCTACCATGACACCTGGAATGCCACGACGGATCAGCCGGAGCGCGCGATCTCGCAAGGGCTCATCGACCGCTTCGGCACGCTGGACCCCTCGGACGGCGGCTACGCGCAGCGCAGCAGCGTCTCCGGCCAATATCACGCCATGATCGGTATGGGCGGCGAATTGCAGGCCAACGCCTACGTCATCAACAACCGCCTGACCTTGTGGAACAACTTCACGCACTTTCTCGTGGACCCCGTGCATGGCGATCAGGAAGCGCAGCACGAAAACCGCGTGACCGTGGGCGGAGACCTGAGCTACTCGTGGTCGCCGGGGCAGAAGACGGACCTTTCGAGCGGGCTCCACGTGCGCATGGACGCGAACGACGTTCTCGCGGCTGCCGACGCAGAATCGCGAGCTGCTGAGCGCGGCGCAGCTCGCGGCCGTGAACTATCCCGCGAGCCAGATCGAAGCCGACCGTGTCCACCTCAAGAGCTACGCGGCCTACTTCGAGGCCACGACCCACTGGAACAACTGGTTCCGGACCGTGCTCGGCCTGCGGGAGGACTACATGTCCGGCAGCGACACGGGCACGAATGCCGGCACCGCGAGCGCAAGCCTGGCCGAGCCGAAGGTCAACCTGGTCTTCAGGCCGTCCGATTCCACTGAGCTGTACCTGAGCTGGGGGCGCGGCTTCCACAGCGACGACCTGCGCGGCGTGACGCAGGCTCAACGGCTCGGGACGGGCGGGGCACCGTTGATCGCGCGGCAGACCGGCGAAGAGATCGGCGTGCGCGAACAGATCGCGCCCAATCTGACGGGCACGCTGGCCCTCTACAATCTCGTGGCCCAATCCGAAACGACCTACGATCCGGACGCCGGCATGGACAGCGCGGGCCCGGGCAGCAAGCGCCGCGGCGCCGAAATCAACCTCACGTACAAGCCGTTCACATGGCTCGAGTTCTACGCCAGTTATTCCGCGAACCACTCCCGGTACACGATGCCGTACGACGACGGCACCGGCCACGTGGGCTATTACCTGCCGAACGCGCCGTTCTCGGCCGGGTCCTTCGACGTTTACATGACGAATCGGGGCCCGTGGAACGCCGGTGTGGAATGGCGGTATCTCGGCGAATTCCCGCTTTCGTCCGATAACGTCGTACGCGGGAAGGGCTATCACGAGCTGAATGGTGACGTCTCGTACGAATTGGGGGCCGGCTGGAAAATCGGCCTGTTGCTTGACAATATTCTCAATGTCAAAGCCAACGCGGCCGCGTTCTGGTACACCGACCGGTTGCCGGGCGAGCCCACCGATGGCGTCAACGACCTGCATATTCATCCGCTCGAGCCCCGAGGCTGGCGCGTGACGCTGACGAAGGTGATGTAGTTTGGCGGCGGCGCTAGGGCGGAGCAATTCAGCAGCCGCCGCCGAAGGTTGTCAGAGCGAGAACGGCCTCACCCTGATCGCCACTCGCCTGTGTCGAAACTGCGCCTGGAAAATCGTAGGTAGTGATGTGATAGCCGGGGGCAGCGGTCGCACCCGACACCGGGCTTGATTCATCTGAATACCATCGGCACCCCCCCCCCTTGACTCAGTTTTTGTCGTCTGGGCGAAATGCCCGACTCGCTCGGCGAGCGCGTCGGCATGAGTGCGGGCTTCTCCGGCCCCTGAACGGCAACGCGACGTTGAGCGCATGGCAACGCTCAATGGTAAGCTCGCTCACAAGACGTTACTGCGAGGTAGACATTGTGAAACGCCGATACCAGGTATTGCCGGCCGCGATGCTCGCGTGCGTTTGGGTCGCCGCGCCTGCACTCGCCCATCACTCGTTCGCCGCCGAGTTCGACGCGCGCAAGCCCCTTACGCTCAAGGGCGCCGTCGTGAAGTGGGAGATGATCAACCCGCACGGCTGGATCACGCTCGACGTTGCCGAGCCCGACGGCAAGGCGACGCGGTGGATGATCGAGACGTCGAATCCGAATGCGCTCATGCGGCTCGGTTGGACCAAGAACTCGCTGAAAGCCGGGGACGTGATCACCGTGGACGCCTTTCGGGCGAAGGACGGCTCGAATACGGCGAACGCCGCGCGCATCACGCTCGCGAACGGCACCAAAGTCTTTGCCGGCTCTGCGGGCAGTTCGAGGGGACCGGCCGACGGCGCGTCCCAGGAGCGTTGAGGTGCTAAGCAAATTCGCTCTCCCGCGTCGCGCGGCCGCGCTTGCGAGCGGCTGCCTGACCGCCCTCGTCGCCGCGGGATTGCCTGGACTGGTCTCGGCACAGTCGCCCCCGTCGCCCCCGTCGCCCGCTTCGCTCCCGCGCCTCCCCGGCGGCCACCCGGATCTGCAGGGGCTGTGGCTCAAGAGCGCCGGCGGATTTCAAGGCTTGTACGTCGGCTCGCTCAATGGAACGAATTTCGCCGCGGGCGGCGGCAGGGCGGGCACGGCGCGCCGCGAGGTCGGGCCGGCACCCGGGCCGAAGTTCGACTACACGCCCGAGGCTGCGGCGGAGAAGCTCAGGCGTCAGCGCGACGGCTACGAGGACCCGGAAGCGCATTGCCACTTGCCGGGCGTCCCGCGGTCCCTCGATCAGCCCGGCGGCCTGTATCCGGTGCAGATCATCCAGGACGAGCACTACGTCGCGCTGCTGCACGAAGCCATGCACGACGTGCGGATCATTCCGACGGACGGCAGCCCGCATCCTAAGAGCTATTACGCCTGGGACGGCGATTCTCGCGGCCGCTGGGAAGGTGATACGTTCGTCGTCGACGTTGCCGACTTCAACGGCCGCACCTGGCTCGACATGGCGGGCAACTTCGTGGACGAGAACGAGCATGTCCTCGAGCGCTTCACGCTCATGGATCGCGACACCATTCTCTACGAGGCCACGGTCACGGACCCGACGGTGTTCGTGAAGCCGGTCGAGTTTCGCTTCACGCTGAAGCGCCTGCCCGCGGACCAGCAGATCCTGGAATACAGTTGCCTAGAAGGCGAGCGTAGCCTGCAGCACTACACGCAGGAGGACGGCGGGAAGAAGCGGAGGGTGCAATGAGCAGGACTCACCATGCGCTGGCGGCAGCCGCACTCATGGCGATCCTTTCGCCCGCGGCGCTCGCCCAGAGCGCCAACGATGCGAGTGCCTACAAGCCGATGCGGCTCTGGGACGGCAAGACGCCCGACTTTCGCGGTATCTGGCAGACGCGGGACACCGCGTATCTGAACATCGAAGGGCATCCGGCCGATGACGGGCTCGCGGCCTCGGCCAGCATCGTCGTCGATCCAAAGAGCGGGAAGATTCCCTACAAGCCCGAGGCGTTGGCGCGCCGCGGGGAAAACTACCGGAATCGGGCCACGGCCGATCCTTCTTCGAAGTGCTATCAGGCCGGCGTGCCGCGCGCGACGTATATGCCCGCGCCGCTGCAGATCCTGCAAAGCCCCGGCAACTTCGCCATCGTCTACCAGGACAATCACGCGTTTCGCGTCTTCCACCCGGACACGCGCCCGCATTTCGACGCGACCGACTGGTGGCTGGGCGATACACGCTACCGCTGGGAGGGCGACACGCTCGTGGCCGACGTGGCGGCAATCACCGATCAGGAATGGCTCGACCACGCCGGCAACTTTCACAGCACGAGCGTGCACGTCGTCGAGCGTTACCGAATGACCGGGCCCGATACCCTCGAGTACGAAGCGCGGATCGAAGATCCCGAGGTCTACACGGCGCCGTGGACGCTGCGGACCGTCTTACATCGAGTGACGCAGCCCGGCGCACGCATCGTCGAGGACGAGTGCCTGGAGGACGCGAACGGCGTTCGCTATCACATTTCGCCCTACGATCCGGCAAACCTGTTGAAGCACGATTACTCGCGCGCGGCGCCCGCCGGCTGAGTCGCCGGCTGAGTCGTCGCGCCGGCTTCACCGACGCCGGCCGCACGATCGCGGAACTTGTTGAACAGCGACTCGTCGCTCGGCACGCAGCGGTCCTCGAGAATGCCGGACCACCCGCCGATCGCCATGTCCTGCTTCGGGATCAGCGCCCACACTTTCGGGCTGCTGTGCCAGGGCGCGGTGTAGGTCGCAGGATCGTCGAGCGTGAGGCGCACGCGCAGCCGGTTCGGGCTCGGCCGGTCCCAACGTTCCTCGAGCACAGCTTTCTCGCTGATCGGAAAGCCGTACTGATCGAGCCACTGCCGGTCGTCGAAGCCCGTGGACGTGACGACCAGCGTATCGCCTTCCCAGCGGCCGACCGAATAGCCGTTGAAGCGCGGCAGGTAATCCTCGACGTTCGGGGTTTTGCGGCCGTCCATCCAGATATCGCGGAAGTCCCAGGTCCACTCGAAGAGCTGCAGCAGGCGGTCACGCGTCTGCACGAACTCCATGGCGGCGCCGATCCCCGAGAACGTGATGAGCCGGGCCAGGCCGAGCGGCTCGCAACGCATCTCCGGGTCATTGCCGAAGGCGGGCAGCACCGCGCGCCGGTAGCCGATGTGCAGGTCCGTGCGCTGCTTCGCCTGCGCGCTGTCGAGCTCGAGGCCACGCGAGGGCCGGTTGGCTTCGAAGCGGCGCCGACCCTCGGGCGTCATCGGCGGCGTCTCGCCGAAGAACCCGTAGCCGGGCCAGGACGCGGGGTCGCGGCACTCGGGGCAGCGCGGCAGGTCGTACTGCTCGGGCGCGCGGCTCCACAGGCCGTTGAAGTCGCGCTTGTCGTAGCTGCGGGTGTCGGTGTCGGAGGAGCCGATGCCGCCCGGCGCCGGGCGGGTGTTCGATGCCGCAGCGCCCTGGGTCGCGGCGCCGTGCACGCCGGCGTTTTGCGCCGCCGCGTCCGCGCCGATCGTCAGGCCGGCGACGCAGGCGCAGCAGGTCGCGGCCAGGAGTATTTTGCGCATGCTCATCTCAGTGACCCTGCTGGCCGAGCGAAGCCTCGGCGTCCGTCAGTGGCTGGCCGGGCAGAGGCTTGTGGCCGCTCGGCTGCCGCCCGCCCGGCACGCCGTCCAGATCGACGCCGTCGCCGCCCGGGCGGCCGCGGCCGCCGATCGGCTCGCCAGCCTCGTTTTCGATCCTCACGACGATGGCGCTGAACCCGCCGGCCCGCGACGTGGCGAGCACGAGCTTGACGCGCGCGCCCGAGGCCAGCGCATTGAGCGTGCGCTGGCGCGTCCAGCCGGCGCGCGCCATGACCGAAGGATTCGTCAGCAGCTCCGCGACCCAGTGCTCGACGACGTTGCCCTTGACGACGCGGTCGAAGGCCATCGTCGGATGCGGATTCTTGTAGTTGAACTGCTGGACCGTCGCCCAGGTCGTCCAGAGGTTGTCCGTATCGTAGGAGATGCTGCTGCCGTGGTGGGCGCTCGCCGGGAGCGACCCGAAAGCCAGTCCGAGGCCGAGCAGGCCTGCGCCGAGCGTCCCGGCTAGGCGATTCGCACGGTGTGTATTTCGAGTGTGATTCATTCTTTCTACCTGCTTGCTTGCTTCAGCGGCCGCCGCCGAGGTTGCGATAGACGGCCTCGATGAACCGATCGGTCGTCCAAGGGCCCTCCGTCGCGCCGAAAACGCCCGCGTAGTCGAGTGCCGCACGGCTTCGCTTGACCTCGGCCAACGACGCGCCCTTCTCGATCGAGTTCTTGATGCGGTCGCGGATGATTGTCAGCATGTCGCGATACTCGGCGATGTCCGTCTCGTCGTAGATTCGGCCGTGGCCCGGGATCACGAGCGTGCCGCCCTGACCGCGCGTTTCGGCGACCGTGATATCGAGGATTCGGTTCAGCGCCGCGATGAGGCCGTCGACCGAGCCGCCTTCCTTCGGGTCGAAGCGCGGGAAGCTCGTCGTCGAGATCACGCCGCCGGCGCTGACCACGTCCGAGCCGCGGAAGAACACGATCGTATCGCCGTCCGTGTGCGCCGCGGGCACGTGGATGATCTCGATAGCCTCGCCGTTGAAGTAAATGTCCTTCGAATCGCCGTAGAACGTGTCCATGACGAGATTGCCGGCCGGGGATTTCGCCTCGACGAGCCGCAGGCCGACGTTCTCGTTCGCGATGATCGCCGCGCGCTGTTTCGGTTCCTCCGAGATCAGCACGTTGCCCCCGGTGTTCTCGTCGTGGAAGTCCGTCGCGATGACGTAGCGGACGGGCCGGTCGCCCGCGAGCCGCCGAATCTCCTCGCGAACGGCGGGCGCGTTCGCCGCGGTGCCCGTGTCTACGACGAGCACGCCCTCGTCGCCGATCTGTACGGTGATGTTGCCGCCCGCGCCGAAGATCGCCCAGATCTTGCCTTTGACATGCATCGAATGCACGTCGGCGATGCCCGGCTCGCGCGCCGGTATCGCGGCCGGCGCCGCCGTAATGTGGGTGTCGCCGCCGGGTTCGAGGCGCGCGGCGAATTCCGGAAACATCGTCGCGCCCCCCACGGCCATGGCCCAACGCGGCAGCGCGTATTTCCGCGAGAAGTCGTCGAGCAGCGGGTTCTGGCCCGGGAGATAGTGCGGCACGTAGCCATGCGGCTCCGTCGTCTCCTCGGCCGGGAAGCATTTATAGAAGATCGGCCCGTCGTTGCGCGTGAACGGATCGCCGAGGACCGGGCGGGCCTGACCACGGGCAGATACTCCGTGGTCCGCACGAAGGGCTCGGTGAAATAGACCGGGTCGTCTACGATCGTCGTCACGAGCAGGTAGTCGTCGAAGCGCGTGTAGTACTCGATCATGTGCGCGCGCTCGCTCGTCGGCGTGCCGTTGCGCCGCAGCCAGCCGGGCTTCATGTGTGTGGTGTCCACGACGAGCGAGTCGCCTTCCCAATGGCCCGTCGAAAAGCCCGTGAACGTATAGAGCGCCTCCGGCGGCGGATGCGGCCGGCCGTCCATCCAGATGATGCGGTCGAGGCCGTAGGTGCCGTCGAGCCGAATCGCCTTCACGACGCGGCGCACGCGGTCGTACTCCTTGTTGACCGTCAGCGTGTTCGGGCCCCAGGTCTGGTAGGCGGCCGGATGCGGCGTGCACTGATGCTCCGGCACGCTGAGCCACGAGCCCGAATACGTCTCCGCCTTGCGGATCCCGGCCTCGTTGAGCGGCAGGCCCATGTAGTCGCCGATCTCAGGACCCGTGCCGCGGTCGTTGAAGTCTTCCTGCCCGAAGATGCCCGGATGGTCCCATTCGCCGGCGAAGTCCACCTGCGCGAAGGCGCCCGAGGCGGGCAGTAGTGCGAGCCACAGCAGCGCAGTGAGCCGCTTCATGGTTTTTTCTCCGCGGCCAGGGGCGGCGCCGTCCGGCAGGGCGAGGGATTCCAGTGCGCCCCATCGGGCTCGCGCTCGAACTGCGACGACGTGATGAAGTCGGTGCTGAGATTCGCCGGGTCGTGAACGATAGAGAGCACGGTCAAATAGTCGCGGCCGAAGGCCGAGACGCGGAGAAGTACTCCGTGAGCCGCGTGCGCTCGCTGTACGGCAGGCCGTTCTTGCGCAGGTAGCCGGCACGAAGATTCGTCGTCACGGCCTTGATCGAGCCCATGCGCGGCCCCGTATGCGCAGCGGGCGCCCGCCCGCTCACGAGCGCCTTCAGGTCGAACGCGCCCGGCGCCGGCCCCGTCCACTGCGCCATCGTCACGCCCTGCCAGCTCGGCGCCGCGGGCGCGGGCGGCGTGCCGCCGAAATGCAGCAGCCGCGTCTGCCGGCCCGCGTCCGTCTCGATCTTCAACGTGTTCGCGTCCTGCCAGCTGATGTGCAGGCGCAGCGGCATGCGCATGAGGCCGGCCGCGCCGAACGGGCGGCAGGCTTCGCCGTCGGCTTCGTCCTTCTCACGGTTCCACTCGGCCGCGGCGCGCCGCCCCTCGGCGTTGAGCGGCACGCTCGTCGCGTCGCCGCGCGGGGCCGTGATCATGCGCCAGAGCCAGTCTTCCGTGACGAGCGCAACCCAGTAGCCCGTGAGATCGACCTGCGCCGACGCGCGAGCCGAGGGCGGCGGCCCGCGAAAGCCGCCTGCGGGGCCGCCCGCGCCGCGCTGGGCCGACGCCACGGGGCTCGCGAGCGTCAGGATCAGGGCGGCGCACGCGGCGAGAAGTGGCGCGGCGGCGCGGGAGCCGGGGCCGATGCCGCGGCCCGTCGCTCTCACTTGGCCTCCTCGCCGCGGCCCGTGCCCCAGCCGAAGCCGTCCGTCGTTCGCTTGATCGTCACGAGGCGCAGGCGATGCTCCGCCGGAACCCGGCCCGGGTTGCCGGTGACGATCACGGGGTCGCCGGGGTGCAGCGTCACCGCCGAGACGCCGTTGGCGCCGAGCTGCGTCGCGCCCTGCCACTCGACGGCCCAGCGCGTCGTCGTGCCCGACTTTTCCTTGACGAGCACGTGGAGCACCGAGTGCGGATTGCGAAACAGAAACTGCACGACCTCGCCTTCGATCCGGATCGTTTTCGCGGGGTCGTAGACGGCCGCGAAGGAATGATGCGCCGGGGCCGGCGCGGCGACGGCGCCGAGCAGCGACGCGAAGCACACCCAGAGAATCCTTATTCTGTTCATGACCGTGCTACCTCGAGCCGCCGCTCACCTGGAGCTTTTGCGAAGGATGTCTGCCTGCATGCATTCGGAAACGATGCGCCAGAAGCGCTGATATCTTGCCGTTCCCATGACGAAAGGATTGGGCTCGCCGGGGCGGCGTGCCGCGAGCGCGGCGAGGCGCTGCGGCGTCTCGTCGAAAAGCGGGTGATTCTGGATCTCGACGTCCACGCCCATGCGTTCGGCCACGTCGAGATAATGTGCGATCGAGCTCACGTACTGGCGCAGCCCGGGCATCGGCGTGTACGACGATGCGAGCACCGTGCCCCCGAAGAGGCCGGCCACGTGGCGCGTGCCTCCTTCGAATACGGGAAAGATGAAGGCCAGCGACCCGGCGTATGTCCCGGCACCTCGACGGGCGTGATCGTGGTGTCGCCGAGCACGATCGGCTCGCCCTCGCGAAGGATGCGATCGCGCGACGGCGGCGCCGGGTCCCCGGGACGCGCCCGGGCGGCGGCCTGCGCGATCGTGTCCCAGTCTGCGGCCGTCGTGCCGACGTGCGTGCCGTACTTCGTCTGGAAATACGCCGCGCCGCCGTAGTGATCCGAATGGCCGAGGCCGAGCAGGATGAGCCGCACATCGGCCGGATCGAGCCCGAGCGCCCGCAGCCCCGGGATCAGCACCGTCTCGACCTCTTTCGCGAATCCCGAATCGATGAGGACGATGCCCGCGGAGGTCGTGATCGCGTAGACGACCGTCTCGGAGTTGCCGGCCACGTAGAGGTTGTCGAACAGCTTCGCGGGCTGGAGCGGCGGCGCGGAAGGATTGTTCGGGCGCGCATGGCCGGGAACACAGAAGAAATCGAACGGCGCAGAGAGGTCCGTGCCCGCGAGCGCGCGCGCCTTCTCGACGTGGGCCGCGGCCTCGGC
>CAWAJM010000001.1:4170000-4414072 GCA_963782445.1 uncultured Gammaproteobacteria bacterium | reverse complement strand
CTCCCCGGCGGCCACCCGGATCTGCAGGGGCTGTGGCTGAAGAGCGCCGGCGGATTTCAAGGCTTGTACGTCGGCTGGCTCAATGGAACGAATTTCGCCGCGGGCGGCGGCAGGGCGGGCACGGCGCGCCGCGAGGTCGGGCCGGCACCCGGGCCGAAGTTCGACTACACGCCCGAGGCTGCGGCGGAGAAGCTCAGGCGTCAGCGCGACGGCTACGAGGACCCGGAAGCGCATTGCCATTGCCGGGCGCTCCCGCGGTCCCTCGATCAGCCCGGCGGCCTGTATCCGGTGCAGATCATCCAGGACGAGCACTACGTCGCGCTGCTGCACGAAGCCATGCACGACGTGCGGATCATTCCGACGGACGGCAGCCCGCATCCTAAGAGCTATTACGCCTGGGACGGCGATTCTCGCGGCCGCTGGGAAGGTGATACGTTCGTCGTCGACGTTGCCGACTTCAACGGCCGCACCTGGCTCGACATGGCGGGCAACTTCGTGGACGAGAACGAGCATGTCCTCGAGCGCTTCACGCTCATGGATCGCGACACCATTCTCTACGAGGCCACGGTCACGGACCCGACGGTGTTCGTGAAGCCGGTCGAGTTTCGCTTCACGCTGAAGCGCCTGCCCGCGGACCAGCAGATCCTGGAATACAGTTGCCTAGAAGGCGAGCGTAGCCTGCAGCACTACACGCAGGAGGACGGCGGGAAGAAGCGGAGGGTGCAATGAGCAGGACTCACCATGCGCTGGCGGCAGCCGCACTCATGGCGATCCTTTCGCCCGCGGCGCTCGCCCAGAGCGCCAACGATGCGAGTGCCTACAAGCCGATGCGGCTCTGGGACGGCAAGACGCCCGACTTTCGCGGTATCTGGCAGACGCGGGACACCGCGTATCTGAACATCGAAGGGCATCCGGCCGATGACGGGCTCGCGGCCTCGGCCAGCATCGTCGTCGATCCAAAGAGCGGGAAGTTTCCCTACAAGCCCGAGGCGTTGGCGCGCCGCGGGGAAAACTACCGGAATCGGGCCACGGCCGATCCTTCTTCGAAGTGCTATCAGGCCGGCGTGCCGCGCGCGACGTATATGCCCGCGCCGCTGCAGATCCTGCAAAGCCCCGGCAACTTCGCCATCGTCTACCAGGACAATCACGCGTTTCGCGTCTTCCACCCGGACACGCGCCCGCATTTCGACGCGACCGACTGGTGGCTGGGCGATACACGCTACCGCTTGGAGGGCGACACGCTCGTGGCCGACGTGGCGGCAATCACCGATCAGGAATGGCTCGACCACGCCGGCAACTTTCACAGCACGAGCGTGCACGTCGTCGAGCGTTACCGAATGACCGGGCCCGATACCCTCGAGTACGAAGCGCGGATCGAAGATCCCGAGGTCTACACGGCGCCGTGGACGCTGCGGACCGTCTTACATCGAGTGACGCAGCCCGGCGCACGCATCGTCGAGGACGAGTGCCTGGAGGACGCGAACGGCGTTCGCTATCACATTTCGCCCTACGATCCGGCAAACCTGTTGAAGCACGATTACTCGCGCGCGGCGCCCGCCGGCTGAGTCGCCGGCTGAGTCGTCGCGCCGGCTTCACCGACGCCGGCCGCACGATCGCGGAACTTGTTGAACAGCGACTCGTCGCTCGGCACGCAGCGGTCCTCGAGAATGCCGGACCACCCGCCGATCGCCATGTCCTGCTTCGGGATCAGCGCCCACACTTTCGGGCTGCTGTGCCAGGGCGCGGTGTAGGTCGCAGGATCGTCGAGCGTGAGGCGCACGCGCAGCCGGTTCGGGCTCGGCCGGTCCCAACGTTCCTCGAGCACAGCTTTCTCGCTGATCGGAAAGCCGTACTGATCGAGCCACTGCCGGTCGTCGAAGCCCGTGGACGTGACGACCAGCGTATCGCCTTCCCAGCGGCCGACCGAATAGCCGTTGAAGCGCGGCAGGTAATCCTCGACGTTCGGGGTTTTGCGGCCGTCCATCCAGATATCGCGGAAGTCCCAGGTCCACTCGAAGAGCTGCAGCAGGCGGTCACGCGTCTGCACGAACTCCATGGCGGCGCCGATCCCCGAGAACGTGATGAGCCGGGCCAGGCCGAGCGGCTCGCAACGCATCTCCGGGTCATTGCCGAAGGCGGGCAGCACCGCGCGCCGGTAGCCGATGTGCAGGTCCGTGCGCTGCTTCGCCTGCGCGCTGTCGAGCTCGAGGCCACGCGAGGGCCGGTTGGCTTCGAAGCGGCGCCGACCCTCGGGCGTCATCGGCGGCGTCTCGCCGAAGAACCCGTAGCCGGGCCAGGACGCGGGGTCGCGGCACTCGGGGCAGCGCGGCAGGTCGTACTGCTCGGGCGCGCGGCTCCACAGGCCGTTGAAGTCGCGCTTGTCGTAGCTGCGGGTGTCGGTGTCGGAGGAGCCGATGCCGCCCGGCGCCGGGCGGGTGTTCGATGCCGCAGCGCCCTGGTCGCGGCGCCGTGCACGCCGGCGTTTTGCGCCGCCGCGTCCGCGCCGATCGTCAGGCCGGCGACGCAGGCGCAGCAGGTCGCGGCCAGGAGTATTTTGCACATGCTCATCTCAGTGACCCTGCTGGCCGAGCGAAGCCTCGGCGTCCGTCAGTGGCTGGCCGGGCAGAGGCTTGTGGCCGCTCGGCTGCCGCCCGCCCGGCACGCCGTCCAGATCGACGCCGTCGCCGCCCGGGCGGCCGCGGCCGCCGATCGGCTCGCCAGCCTCGTTTTCGATCCTCACGACGATGGCGCTGAACCCGCCGGCCCGCGACGTGGCGAGCACGAGCTTGACGCGCGCGCCCGAGGCCAGCGCATTGAGCGTGCGCTGGCGCGTCCAGCCGGCGCGCGCCATGACCGAAGGATTCGTCAGCAGCTCCGCGACCCAGTGCTCGACGACGTTGCCCTTGACGACGCGGTCGAAGGCCATCGTCGGATGCGGATTCTTGTAGTTGAACTGCTGGACCGTCGCCCAGGTCGTCCAGAGGTTGTCCGTATCGTAGGAGATGCTGCTGCCGTGGTGGGCGCTCGCCGGGAGCGACCCGAAAGCCAGTCCGAGGCCGAGCAGGCCTGCGCCGAGCGTCCCGGCTAGGCGATTCGCACGGTGTGTATTTCGAGTGTGATTCATTCTTTCTACCTGCTTGCTTGCTTCAGCGGCCGCCGCCGAGGTTGCGATAGACGGCCTCGATGAACCGATCGGTCGTCCAAGGGCCCTCCGTCGCGCCGAAAACGCCCGCGTAGTCGAGTGCCGCACGGCTTCGCTTGACCTCGGCCAACGACGCGCCCTTCTCGATCGAGTTCTTGATGCGGTCGCGGATGATTGTCAGCATGTCGCGATACTCGGCGATGTCCGTCTCGTCGTAGATTCGGCCGTGGCCCGGGATCACGAGCGTGCCGCCCTGACCGCGCGTTTCGGCGACCGTGATATCGAGGATTCGGTTCAGCGCCGCGATGAGGCCGTCGACCGAGCCGCCTTCCTTCGGGTCGAAGCGCGGGAAGCTCGTCGTCGAGATCACGCCGCCGGCGCTGACCACGTCCGAGCCGCGGAAGAACACGATCGTATCGCCGTCCGTGTGCGCCGCGGGCACGTGGATGATCTCGATAGCCTCGCCGTTGAAGTAAATGTCCTTCGAATCGCCGTAGAACGTGTCCATGACGAGATTGCCGGCCGGGGATTTCGCCTCGACGAGCCGCAGGCCGACGTTCTCGTTCGCGATGATCGCCGCGCGCTGTTTCGGTTCCTCCGAGATCAGCACGTTGCCCCCGGTGTTCTCGTCGTGGAAGTCCGTCGCGATGACGTAGCGGACGGGCCGGTCGCCCGCGAGCCGCCGAATCTCCTCGCGAACGGCGGGCGCGTTCGCCGCGGTGCCCGTGTCTACGACGAGCACGCCCTCGTCGCCGATCTGTACGGTGATGTTGCCGCCCGCGCCGAAGATCGCCCAGATCTTGCCTTTGACATGCATCGAATGCACGTCGGCGATGCCCGGCTCGCGCGCCGGTATCGCGGCCGGCGCCGCCGTAATGTGGGTGTCGCCGCCGGGTTCGAGGCGCGCGGCGAATTCCGGAAACATCGTCGCGCCCCCCACGGCCATGGCCCAACGCGGCAGCGCGTATTTCCGCGAGAAGTCGTCGAGCAGCGGGTTCTGGCCCGGGAGATAGTGCGGCACGTAGCCATGCGGCTCCGTCGTCTCCTCGGCCGGGAAGCATTTATAGAAGATCGGCCCGTCGTTGCGCGTGAACGGATCGCCGAGGACCGGGGCGGGCCTGACCACGGGCAGATACTCCGTGGTCCGCACGAAGGGCTCGGTGAAATAGACCGGGTCGTCTACGATCGTCGTCACGAGCAGGTAGTCGTCGAAGCGCGTGTAGTACTCGATCATGTGCGCGCGCTCGCTCGTCGGCGTGCCGTTGCGCCGCAGCCAGCCGGGCTTCATGTGTGTGGTGTCCACGACGAGCGAGTCGCCTTCCCAATGGCCCGTCGAAAAGCCCGTGAACGTATAGAGCGCCTCCGGCGGCGGATGCGGCCGGCCGTCCATCCAGATGATGCGGTCGAGGCCGTAGGTGCCGTCGAGCCGAATCGCCTTCACGACGCGGCGCACGCGGTCGTACTCCTTGTTGACCGTCAGCGTGTTCGGGCCCCAGGTCTGGTAGGCGGCCGGATGCGGCGTGCACTGATGCTCCGGCACGCTGAGCCACGAGCCCGAATACGTCTCCGCCTTGCGGATCCCGGCCTCGTTGAGCGGCAGGCCCATGTAGTCGCCGATCTCAGGACCCGTGCCGCGGTCGTTGAAGTCTTCCTGCCCGAAGATGCCCGGATGGTCCCATTCGCCGGCGAAGTCCACCTGCGCGAAGGCGCCCGAGGCGGGCAGTAGTGCGAGCCACAGCAGCGCAGTGAGCCGCTTCATGGTTTTTTCTCCGCGGCCAGGGGCGGCGCCGTCCGGCAGGGCGAGGGATTCCAGTGCGCCCCATCGGGCTCGCGCTCGAACTGCGACGACGTGATGAAGTCGGTGCTGAGATTCGCCGGGTCGTGAACGATAGAGAGCACGGTCAAATAGTCGCGGCCGAAGGCCGAGACGCGCGAGAAGTACTCCGTGAGCCGCGTGCGCTCGCTGTACGGCAGGCCGTTCTTGCGCAGGTAGCCGGCACGAAGATTCGTCGTCACGGCCTTGATCGAGCCCATGCGCGGCCCCGTATGCGCAGCGGGCGCCCGCCCGCTCACGAGCGCCTTCAGGTCGAACGCGCCCGGCGCCGGCCCCGTCCACTGCGCCATCGTCACGCCCTGCCAGCTCGGCGCCGCGGGCGCGGGCGGCGTGCCGCCGAAATGCAGCAGCCGCGTCTGCCGGCCCGCGTCCGTCTCGATCTTCAACGTGTTCGCGTCCTGCCAGCTGATGTGCAGGCGCAGCGGCATGCGCATGAGGCCGGCCGCGCCGAACGGGCGGCAGGCTTCGCCGTCGGCTTCGTCCTTCTCACGGTTCCACTCGGCCGCGGCGCGCCGCCCCTCGGCGTTGAGCGGCACGCTCGTCGCGTCGCCGCGCGGGGCCGTGATCATGCGCCAGAGCCAGTCTTCCGTGACGAGCGCAACCCAGTAGCCCGTGAGATCGACCTGCGCCGACGCGCGAGCCGAGGGCGGCGGCCCGCGAAAGCCGCCTGCGGGGCCGCCCGCGCCGCGCTGGGCCGACGCCACGGGGCTCGCGAGCGTCAGGATCAGGGCGGCGCACGCGGCGAGAAGTGGCGCGGCGGCGCGGGAGCCGGGGCCGATGCCGCGGCCCGTCGCTCTCACTTGGCCTCCTCGCCGCGGCCCGTGCCCCAGCCGAAGCCGTCCGTCGTTCGCTTGATCGTCACGAGGCGCAGGCGATGCTCCGCCGGAACCCGGCCCGGGTTGCCGGTGACGATCACGGGGTCGCCGGGGTGCAGCGTCACCGCCGAGACGCCGTTGGCGCCGAGCTGCGTCGCGCCCTGCCACTCGACGGCCCAGCGCGTCGTCGTGCCCGACTTTTCCTTGACGAGCACGTGGAGCACCGAGTGCGGATTGCGAAACAGAAACTGCACGACCTCGCCTTCGATCCGGATCGTTTTCGCGGGGTCGTAGACGGCCGCGAAGGAATGATGCGCCGGGGCCGGCGCGGCGACGGCGCCGAGCAGCGACGCGAAGCACACCCAGAGAATCCTTATTCTGTTCATGACCGTGCTACCTCGAGCCGCCGCTCACCTGGAGCTTTTGCGAAGGATGTCTGCCTGCATGCATTCGGAAACGATGCGCCAGAAGCGCTGATATCTTGCCGTTCCCATGACGAAAGGATTGGGCTCGCCGGGGCGGCGTGCCGCGAGCGCGGCGAGGCGCTGCGGCGTCTCGTCGAAAAGCGGGTGATTCTGGATCTCAACGTCCACGCCCATGCGTTCGGCCACGTCGAGATAATGTGCGATCGAGCTCACGTACTGGCGCAGCCCGGGCATCGGCGTGTACGACGATGCGAGCACCGTGCCCCCGAAGAGGCCGGCCACGTGGCGCGTGCCTCCTTCGAATACGGGAAAGATGAAGGCCAGCGACCCCGGCGTATGTCCCGGCACCTCGACGGGCGTGATCGTGGTGTCGCCGAGCACGATCGGCTCGCCCTCGCGAAGGATGCGATCGCGCGACGGCGGCGCCGGGTCCCCGGGACGCGCCCGGGCGGCGGCCTGCGCGATCGTGTCCCAGTCTGCGGCCGTCGTGCCGACGTGCGTGCCGTACTTCGTCTGGAAATACGCCGCGCCGCCGTAGTGATCCGAATGGCCGTGGCCGAGCAGGATGAGCCGCACATCGGCCGGATCGAGCCCGAGCGCCCGCAGCCCCGGGATCAGCACCGTCTCGACCTCTTTCGCGAATCCCGAATCGATGAGGACGATGCCCGCGGAGGTCGTGATCGCGTAGACGACCGTCTCGGAGTTGCCGGCCACGTAGAGGTTGTCGAACAGCTTCGCGGGCTGGAGCGGCGGCGCGGAAGGATTGTTCGGGCGCGCATGGCCGGGGACACAGAAGAAATCGAACGGCGCAGAGAGGTCCGTGCCCGCGAGCGCGCGCGCCTTCTCGACGTGGGCCGCGGCCTCGGCGGGCTGCGCGGCCCGCGAAGGCGGGGAATCCTGCGCAACCGCCGTTACGGCTAGGCCTAAGGCCAACCCCAGGGCGCAGCTGACGGCGAGGCCTATCGTTGCGGCGTGCAGATCCGGCAAGCGGCGAGCCGCCTTCGCAGAGCGCATCCCGTTCTCCCTCTCATGCGGTCGAGCCTGGCGAAGTGCCGGCGCGATTGTGATTGTTATTCGCCGCCAGCATGGGATATTGCCGGCGGCGGGGGCGGGGCAGAAATGGGAAACTCGGATACCAGGTATGCCCCTGGCCGATTGGGCCGGGCTCAAAGCTCCGCCGCGACCTCGGCCAGCAGCCCGCGCATGAAGACGTGCGCGGGGCTCGACGTGAAGCGCGGGTTCCAGTGCAGCTGCTCGCGCAGCGGCGGCACCTCGAACGGCAACTCGAGCAGCCGGATGTCGGCGGCCCGCGCCATACGCTCGCCGAGACGGCGCGGCACCATCGTCAGAAGGGAGGTGCCGGAGAGCAGGAACGGCGCTGCCGTGAAGCTCTCCGTCGAGGCGACGATCCTGCGCTCGTGCCCATGGCGGCCCAGATACTCGTCGGCCACGGAGGCGTGCCCGGGATCGGAAATGTTGAAGGCCATATGTGGCTGCCGCAGGAAGTCTTCCATCGTGAGTTGCTTGCCGATGGCCGGATGCCCCGACCAGGCGGCACAGACCCAGCCGTCCTCGAACAGAGGCACGGAGGGAAGGCCGGGTTCGAACTCCGTCGGCCAAATGCCAAAATCGATCTCGCCGGCCGAGATGCGGCCGCCCGTGGACAGATCGAGCCGCACGAAGTGCAGGGCGATATTCGGCGCGAGCGTTGCCAGTCTGCGGATGAGCGGGCCGAACAGCAGCAGGACCGTATAATCGCTGGCACCGATCCGGAAGGCATGGCGTTCCGTCGCCGGCGTGAACGGGCGCCCGGCGTCGAGCAGATCCTCGAGCTCCCGCACGCAATCACTAACTCGCTCGGCGATGCCCTCCGCAAACTCGGTCATCTCGAGGTTGCGTCCGACGCGAACCAGCAGCTCGTCTCCGAATGCCTGGCGCAGCCGCGCGAGGATCCCGCTCATCGCGGGCTGGCTCAGATACAGCCGCTCGGCGGCACGGGTCACGTTGCGCTCTTTGAGCAGCGCGTCCAGGGCCACGAGCAAATTCAGATCGAACTGCCTCAGGTTCAAACGGTATTCGTCCTGTCCCCCGAAAGGCTTGGCCTATCGTAGCGTCCTACGCCGGTCGAAGACAGCTCGAGGGGCGAGCGAGACCAGCTCGGCGGCTCGTCGGCCGTATCGTCGACGATGTCCTCGCGCCGACCTGCGCTAGTACATGGCAGCCATGTCGCGCACGCACGCCTGACCGCCTTCGAGCGCCGCGATCGCGGCCACTCGCAGCGGCGCGGACGTCCTTATCAGCGCCGGTAGGCGAGCTGGACGCCGATTTGCCGCGGTATCGGTGCTCCCACCGTAACTCCATAGGTGTAGCTGTTATAGGTGGAGCAGTCGGCGTTGGTGCACTGAGACCGGCCACCGAAGCGTTGCCCTTGCTTCTCGTCCGTTACGTTTAGGGCGAACAGATTCACGTCGAATGCCCCGGGCTCGAACCCGAAGCGCAGGTTGATACTCTTCTGTGCTGGAACATCGCTGGAATCCGGGGAATAGGCCCCACTGCTGCGCGCGACGGTTGCATAGCCGTCCTGCCATAGATAGTCGATGCGCGCATAGGCCGGCGTGGAGCCGAGTGAAAAGTCGAAGCGCGCGCCGAGGTCCAGTGTCCTTGGCGGCTGGGCAAATTCCTGCCCCGCTCTCGCAATGACCAGATCGCCGCCGCGCGTGGCGGGTCCGCCAGGAATGGCGAGGGAAGAGCGGTACTCCGCCTTGGTGTGGCTGAGGGCGGCATTGATCGTGATCAGCCGGATCGGACGGAACTCCCCTTCGATCTCGATACCGCGGCTGCGCGCCTTGGGCACATTGAAAACTGCGCCATCGCCCAGGAACAAGAATGTCTGGACATCTTTCCACTCGAGATCGTAGACGGCCGTGTTGATCTGGGCCCGGCCGTCGAGCAGGCGGACCTTGCCGCCGAGCTCGTAACTCCAGACCGTATCCGAGTCATAGGTCCTCGGCAGCACCGCGGTGGTGAGATCGTACTGGGCTAAGGAGCCTTGGGCTGCCGAAGTAAGCACCTGGTTCACACCGCCGGCGCGAAACCCCTGGGCTGCCGTGACGTAAAGCAGATCGTCCGAATTGAAGAAGTATTGCAGCGACACCTTGGGCGTTACCGGCGTCTCGGAGATCTGCCCCGTGACCAACGCCTGCGAGGGATCGGAGGTGCCGCCGTTCGGGCCAAAGTTGAATTGCTCGAACTCCGTTTTGACGTGCGTGACGCGAATGCCTCCGCTGGCGCGCCAGTGGTCGGTGAGGCGTGCGGTGACGTCTCCGAACAGGGCTGTCTCGGTGTCTTCATCGGATTCGTAGATGTTGGCGAAGAAACCGTTGAAAGGTACTCCGTACCGCTGTTCGATCGTCATGCCCGATAATTCCAGGAACGCCTCGTTCGTGGTTTCTGCGATCTGCCGCACGTCGGCGTTTGTGTCGGCGAAGTATGCACCCACGACGTAGCTGACACGCTTATCCGGCGAGGACGTCAGGCGGAACTCGTGCGAAGTCGCGCGGCGCTCGTTCCTGGTATTCGTTTCGATGAGCGCGCCCAGGCCCAGCCCGTTGGGAACCGTGACGATGTTCGGATTGAATCCGGAGCCGGTGGGAACCTGCACCGTCGGCTCGCCTGGCGTGACGATCTGTGCGGTGCCGGGGTAGACGAACAAGGTCGCCGGAAAATTCTGCGGGCTCTGGCCGCGATTCAGGTCATAGGTAGACGAAGCGATATACCTCAGCTCGAGGTTGTCGTTGATATCCCACTGGAAGTCTGCGCTGGCGATTTCGATGTCGGTGCGGGTGGGCGTCGGACCGAACGCGAGCGACTGGAAGCGATCGAGATTGAAGGGTCCAACCGTATAGCCAGGAGCCACATAGGCGCCCGTGTTGGCATTGCAGCCCGGGTTCGGCGGCAGTACAGCGGGCGGGACCAGAAACGCACGTGCTGCAACCGGCTGATGCAAGATGTACGGAATATTGAAGCAAAGGGCACCGACCTGAAGCTGCCCCGGCTCGGACAAGTTGTACGAGCTCGTCAGATTGTCCGATTCGTCCCGTGACTTCAGGTACGAGAACGTCAGCTTGGTGTTGTCGGAGGGCGCCCACGTGAGCGCCCCGCGGAAGGCAGCCACATGGCCCTCATTGGAATTCCTCTCGTAAATGCTGCCGTCCCGGTAGTCGGTGAGGTCGATGTACCCGCCGGTGTCGCGGCGGAACAGGCTGGCACGGAAGCCGAGCCTGTCCTTGACAATCGGCCCACCGATGGCGAAGCCCGCCTCGTACCCTGAGTCGCCACCCTCAGTTGAAAGCATTTGTGCACGGCCGTACGACGAGTAGTCGGTAAGGCTCGGCGCCGTCTGGATGTAGCGGATCGTGCCGCCTTCCGAACCGCTGCCGAACAGGGTGCCCTGCGGTCCCCGCAGCACTTCGATGCGTTCTAGATCGAACAGCGGCGGCACCGGCGTGCCGTTCTGCGAGGCGAAGCCGCCCGCGGAACGCTTCTGCAGCGGGGTTTCGTCCAGATAGAAGCCCGTAGTCGCAGCCGTCGCGCTTTGCTGTCGAATGCCGCGGATGGCGACGGTCGCATTGCCGGATGCTTCGCGGCCGGACAGTCTCAGTCCAGGCACCAGGGTCTGGAGATCCGCGATGGTCTGCACGCCCCGCTGGTCCAAATCCCGCTGGGTCTCGGCCGTCACGGCCAGTGCAACGCGATTGACGGTGCTGCTCTGCCGGGTTGCGGTCACGGTGATTTCTTCGAGCGTGCCGTCGTCGGCTCCGGCCGCGAACGCCGGCGCCTGCAAGGTCGAGACTAGGGCGCCGCACGCTACGACGGCGCGGCCAGCAAACCGGATACTATGCACAGTCCCCTCCCGGCGCACTTAAATGCGCTGTTGATCTATTCGCGCTTCTCCCCCCGCCGCTGCGGCCCTACGCACGCGTTCCCGAGACGTCTCGATACGCGCGCTCCGTCAGCGGAATTCCTCGATCATGCCCGCAACGTTCCCCGCGGCCGGGCCCGGGCCTCCCCAATGGAATTCCGCGGCGAGCACCTGCGCGATCTCCTGCTCCGACTTGTGAGCGCGCACGAGCTGCTTCGCACGCGCCCGAAGCGCCGCCATCTTGTCGCGATGCGCGAGGAACTGTTGCTTCGTCAGAACCGGTCCGTGACCCGGGATCATGAAATCGAAGTCGAGCTCGGCGAGCCCCTCGTAACCGATCTGCGGCAGCACGGAATCGCCCGCGGCAGCCATGCGTCTGCGGTCGGCGGCCGACGTGATCACCGTTGCGCCGAGCGCTCGTAGCCCGGCGGCTCCAGCGCTGTGATCGGCATGATTGTGGGTCAGCACGACGTACGCGATCGGTGCGCCCGTGAGGGAGCGCACTTTCGCGACGAGATCATCGTGCATGCGCTCGTTCTTGGAATCAACGAGCACAACGCCCTCGGCAGTTAGGTACACGGCGACGTTGCCGCCGTAGAGCAGAATGTCGGGTATGACCGCGTTCTTAGCGTTGACGATCGCGTAGACGTTGTCGCGAACCTTCACGAGCGTCGTCGCCTCGGGGGGCACGCCGACGCCTTGCGGCAGCGGAGGCAACTGCGCCGCGCCGGGCGCCGCTGCGGGCGGAGCAACACTGCGCGTGCAAGCGGGGCCGATGGTCCGGCCCATCGGCGGCGACGCCTCTTGCGCGCATAGGCTCGAAGCGAGCGCCAGCGACCCGAATGCCACACTGGCGGCAGTCGATAGCCAACGATGTTCGCATTTCATTTCGTATCGCCGAGCACGACCGGCTCGCCTTCGCGATCGACGCGGTAATCGGCGGTCTCGACGAAGCCGACAGTCGCGCCGATCGACAGAGCGTGCCGAGCCAACGAGCGGCGAGCAGCCTTCGCCGAGCGCATCGCGTTTTCCCCCCGTCGGAACAACGCCTGTCGAATCCGGCGTAACGCCGATTCGTTGTCCAGGATCGGATATTGCCTTCGGGGCGGCCGCGACAGAAATAGGAAACCCGGATACCAGGTATTGGCGGCAGCCCGCGCCACAATCGGGAGGAACGGAGGGTGATCGCCACTCCGTAAGCCCATGCGGCGCGGACTCTAGGCGAGGGCACGCGGCACAATCATGTCGGCGAGAGCCATCGCGTTGGCGACCCGTTACAGGCCGCTAGCGCCGCTCCTGGATGCGGATCATGTTGCCCGCTGGATCCCGGATGGCGCAGTCGCGCACCCCGTATGGCTGATCGACGGGCTCCTGAACAATCTCGGCGTAGCTGGCCTGGAGTCGTTCGAAGACGCCATCGAGGTCTTTGGTGGCCAGGAGGATCCAGCCGTAGGTGCCCTTCGCCATCATCTCGGCGATGGTGCGGCGCTCGTCGTCGGTTAGGCCAGGGTTGGCGGCTGGCGGCGCCAGCAGGATCGCGGTATCAGGCTGCCCGGGAGGACCGACGGTGATCCAGCGCATCTTGCCCTTTCCTACGTCCAGTCGGACCTCGAAGCCGAGGACGTCGCGATAAAACGCCAGCGAGGCCTCCGGGTCGTCGGCTGGGAGGGCGCTGGAGTGAATGGTGAGGTCCATGGTCACTGCTCCTTTGAATGAAGTTCGCTACCGGAACTATCTTAGGAGCGAGCCAGTGCCGGCGCTTCTCGATTCCTGACCGGTCTGGCTGCCTGCTTCAGGATGCACGGCGGCAAGCTCGTCGTCACACCCTCCATCTCCCGACGATAGACGCTGGGTGACACCCCGACCAGTTCACTGAAACGTGAACTGAAGGTGCCGAGAGACGAGTAGCCGACCTCGAAGCAGACCTCGGTGACACCGAGATCGCCGCGACGCAACAGCGCCATCGCTCGCTCGATGCGCCGCGTCATGAGGTAACTGTAAGGTGACTCGCCGTAGGCAAGCCGGAACTGGCGGCTGAGGTGCCCGGCCGACATGTTCACGCCCCGGGCGAGCGCCTCGACGTCCAACGGTTGCGGATACTCGCGGTCTATTCGGTCGCGGACGCGACGCAGGAGCGCAAGGTCGCGCAGGCGCTGCGCCTCGGCAGGGCTCCTTCCGCCGGACTCCTGCGCGTCCGCCGGCAACTTTTCGTGGCCGCTAACTTGCGATCCAGCGCAGCAGCGCATGGAGAATCGCCGCGGGAAGAACGGTGAAGAGGCCCGACAGGGCGGCCGAGGCGAGCACGAGGAGGTAAGCGGCGACGGCCATGAGACCGCCGAGGATCGCGAGCAGCGCGATGCCCACCGCCAAGAGCGGCCAGGGGATAGTTTGCTGCGGTCGCGGATCGACGCTCGCCCCCATCTTGGCCAGCGCTTTGATCCGCCTCTCCGCCGCCGGAAAGATCGGCACGAAGGATTGAGCCACGAGCCCCTCGCGCGTGCCGGAGTCGGGCGCGACGGCGAGATGCACGGTCCACGAAACGATGCCCTTCGGACTGTCGGCCACGGCCTCGAGCGCGTGCGCGAGGCCGTCGGGGTCGCGCGTGAGCCGGACGGCCGTCGCGTCCGCCATGTACTTGCGTTGGCGCCAGGCGACCGCGATGAGCGGCAGGAGCAGGAACTGGCTCACCATGCCGCTCAAGAAGCCCGTCAGGACGATTGGCCCCATCAGGGGCATCAGGGCCCACTCCCGCCACGTCAGACTCTCGCCCTCGGCGGCCGGCCGGTCCGCGCCGTCGCCTGCGTCACGGAAGGGGTCGGCAAACTCGCCGAGGAACTGGGCCGTCGCCTCCGAGGTCGGCGCGACGAGCAGCCGCCACAGCTTCGCCGCCTCGCGGAAGGCGCGGCGATCGCTGAACGAGCCGCCCAGGCGCGTCACGAGCCCGAAAAGTCCCAGCGTCGTGCTGACCCTGAGACCGATCGTCATGTCGCCGTCGGCGATAGAGCCGACGAGGTGAGCAATCATGCCCTGGAGCTGTTCTCGATCGACGCTCGAGGCGAGCGCCTCGCCGGCGAGAATCGTCACGTGAGATTCGTCGCGGCCGAAGGCGGCCGCATTGGCGCCGCCCGCAACGACGAGGACGCGCGGCGCGGGGATGCCGGCGGCGATGGCCATCTCCTCGACGACATTGGCGAGCCGCGCTTCGGAGACCCTGCTCCTATCCGGCGCGCGGCCCGGAACGTCTCCGGAGTCGAAGAGCGGGGACGTCAGCCACACGTGCCGCAGCCCCAGCGTCGCCGCGCCCATTAGCGCAAGCCCGGGGAACGCGGCGACCGCGCCGACGCGAAGGAGCGCGCCGGCCGTGGCGTGCCCGGAAAACACGGGGTCGAGCGACCGGCCCATCCAGCCCATAGCGTCGGGCGTCGAGACGACGAGATTGACGATGTCGAAGGCGAGACCGCAGAGACAATAGAGCAGCGGCGCCATGAGAAGAGCGACCACGGCCGCGAAGGTGAGCACTGCTGCGCCGCAGGCGGCCGTGACGCGCCAGGAATCGCGCCGGTGCCGCGCGATGGCCGCGAAGAAGTCCTCGTGCTCGGCGGGCGAGAGGTGGTGCCATGCACCGAGCGCGGCGGGGACCGGCTGGACTTCCGTCACGAGCGCTGTTTCCCGGGAGCCGTCTTTCCGCCGCCTAAGGTACTACAACGCACGCCGGCAGGCGATGTGCGCAGTCGACCGACGGAACGATCGCCGCCGGCGGCCACCGCCGGGTTCGGCGCGAGCGAGCGGTTCACTTCGTCAAACTCGGCGATGCGCTGGAAGAGCCACCCGAGGCGGGGGTCCCGGCCGGGCTGTGACAGTGGGGAATGATGGCCAATCGTGCAGTTAGAACAGCTTCATCCTGATGCTGGGCGCATCAAGACACGAGGTCTCCGCTATAAGCTATTGCTCAGTGCCGCGTCGTAGCGGAGGAGCCGCTCCGGACGCCCGAGGCACGTAAACGCTCTTCCCTGTCATCAAGTCTTTCACGTGTCGGCAGCGCAACGTTGGCTCGCTCATCGCGGGTTCAACTTCGCGCGCTTCCTCGCCCGTCTCTATCGGCGCTCGTTGTTGACCGTGACTTTCGGGTCGCCGTCCTGGAAGTGCCCGCGCACCGGGGAACCCGGCGGGATCCTGGCGACTCGCGGGGCGCCGCTTCGGGTAGAATTCAGCGGAAATCGGCGAACTCCCGTTTACGATACGTCCTGACGAACTCACAAGGAGCCGACTCATGCACCGGAGCAGACTTAGTCGACGCGTCTTTCTGCGTAACGCCGCCATCGCCTTTCCTATCGGCTACGTCGTCATCGAGGGCGTCGCCCGGGCTCAGGGTGACCTGCCGCACGTGACGTCCGACGACCCCACAGCCAAAGCGATTTATTACGTCGAAGACGCCACGCAAGTCGACAGGTCGAACCCGATGGCCGTGCGTTATACGCCGGGCCAGCATTGCGGCACCTGCGTCCAGCTCCAAGGAGATGCCGGCGCCGCCTGGCGGCCCTGCAATCTGTTTCCGGGCAAACTCGTGTCCTCGAAGGGCTGGTGCTCGGCCTGGCAGAAGAAACCCGACGCCTGAGACCCGTGTCTCGCTCGCCTGCGCGGTCGCGCTCGGGTCCGCGCGGGCGGAGTGAGCGCGCCCTCGACGGTACATAGGACCCATTCACAGCTCTCATCTCGAGACGGATGCGGGCGACCGCAAGGCGCGGTCGCCCGCGGGTTCAGCCGCCAGCCTGTTGCTCCTCGATCGCTCGCCCGATATATGCCACGATTAGGAGAATCGCGCTATTCTTTGGCCTTCAACTAGGGGGGCTATCTTCGAGTCCCGGGGATTGATGCCATGAGAAAACAATATCGCTCGTTCCTTCCTGCATTGCTCTTTCCAGCCCTTTTCCTCCTCAGCGTAAGCGCTGATGTCGAGGCTCAGCAAGGAAGCTCTTCGCAGGCTGCTGGGGCGCTCTGGTCCAATCCTGCCACCTGGCCTTCCGGGAAAGTGCCAGGGGAAGGCGATAAGGTCACGATTGGGCGGGATATGAACGTGGTCCTCGATGTCAGTCCGCCGCCGCTGCACGGTTTGACGATCGACGGCAAACTCAGCTTTTCAAACAATGCCGACCTTGAACTCACCACGGAGTGGGTCTTGATACACGGGGAGCTGGACATCGGCAGCGAAACCCACCCCCACACGCGCAAGGCGACCATCACCCTCACCGATAACGTCCCCGATGAAAACATCAGTGGCATGGGTGACCGCGGGATCATGCTCCTGGGCGGAATCCTGAGCCTGCACGGGGATCGGGAGAATTCCTGGACCAAGCTGGCCAAGACGGCCGAAGCAGGCAGCAACACCATAGAACGTCCTGAACGCCGCCGGCTGGCGGGTCGGTGACGCGATTGTCCTCGCGTCCACGGATTACGACCCTTATCAGGCCGAGAGGCGGACCATTTCCGCCATCAAGGGCAATACGATCACGCTGGACGAGAAGCTCAACTACATGCATTACGGCAAGATCACGTTCGGCGTGGATGAACGTGGCGAAGTCGGCATGCTGACGCGCAATATCCTTATCCAGTCTTCGCCCGACTCGGAAAAGACCCTCTTCGGCGGGCACGTGATGGCGATGGTCGGGAGCAAAATGTACGTCTCCGGCGTCGAGTTCAATCGCATGGGTCAGAACCTGCATCTGGCCCGGTATCCGATCCACTGGCATCTGGTCGGCGATGCGAAAGGGCAGTACATCCAGAACTCCGCGATTCACGACACCTACAGCCGCTGCGTGACCGTGCATGGCACAAACTTCGTACGCGTCGAAAACAATGTGACCTACAACAACATCGGTCACTGCTTCTTCCTCGAAGACGGCGCCGAGCACGGCAACGAGTTCGTTCACAACTTAGGCATCCTGACCAAGTGCCATCCGGACAAGCCGTGCGTCCCGACCAACCTCGCCCCGTTCGGATCGACGGCGGACGGCAAGAACTTCAATTTGGCCGGCCAGAACGCCAAGGATATCCTGATCCCTTCCGACAACACGGTGTCGACTTTCTGGATCACCAATCCGGACAACATTTACCGGGACAACGTGGCCGCGGGGTCCGAGGCGACGGGTTTCTGGTACGCCATGCCGGAGCATCCCACGGGCGCGTTCGAAGGCACGGATATCAGCAAAGCAACCTGGCCCCGTCGCACGAAGATCAAGGTGTTCGAGGGCAACGTCGCCCATTCGAACTTTGACGGTTTTATGATGGACCGCGGCCCCAGGGCCGATGGCCATTTCGCCGTCGGCGGGTATATTGCTCAAGCCAATCCCGCTGACGCGCACAGCCCTCAAGTGGCGTCGGTCATCGAGGATTTCACCGCCTACAAGAACCGGAATAGCGGCATCTGGGCCCGCGGCGAGATGCACCTGTTCGAGAACCTGAAGCTGGCCGACAACGCCATCGACTACACGCATGCGTCCGGCAACTTCGGCCGTTCCGCCTATACCTCACGGGTGGTCGACTCGCTGTTCGTGGGCGAAACCGACAACATCGGCAACCCCAGGACCGACGCGGAAAAGGCTTACGGCCGCAGCTTGCCGGAGCCCAAACTTCCGGGTTTCCCGATCCGCGGCTACGAGTTCTACGACTACCATCATGAACTGGACAACGACACGTTCGTGAATTTCGAGGACAACGCCACGCGCAAGACGGGCGCGATCTCTTACCTGCTGTATACGAGCTTCGGAATGAGCTCCAACAACACCGTACAGCGCGCGAAGTTCATCAACGCCAAGCCGGTCTATTTCCCGCCGCTGGAGTACAAGTGGAGCAACGACGATTACGGCAATGGGAGCTATAAGACCTCGGTGTTCCACGACCTGGACGGCTCGGTCACGGGTATCCCGGACTCCTTCGTTCTCATCGACGACAAAAACGACGGAATCGCCATCGATACGAAAGCATGTCAGATCAAGCCCACCTGGAACGCTGCGGTGTGCACGGGCGATGTCGGACGCTTGAGTATTACCGCCGCCAGCGGCGCCGGCGGCCCGGGCCGCTCCGGCGGCTTCGGCGGTCGTCGCGCAGGTGCCGGTTCCGGCGCGCCGGGCGGTCCCGGTGGTCCTGGCGGAGCGGCTCGTCCTGGCGGAGCGCCTGCTTTCCCGGCCGGCGCCTTCGTTAGAGGACGGTTCGGTGCGGATGGCGCCCGTGGATCAGCTCAGCCGCCCATCGTTCTGAGCCGCAATGGCAAGGACTATGGCGTCGCCGGACCAACCAACGTACTTGCGGGTACCGACATCAAAGTCACCACCGAAAGGCCGTCCCTGTCCCTCAGCGTGAGCGAGCTGGATAGGGGCTCGTGGGTGATGTTCGAGCTGCCGGGATTCACTACCGCAGCCTCGGGTAGGCAGGAGAAAAGCCTGGATGCGCTGCGCAGGGCCAGTGCCACCTCGTACTACAAGGGCGACGGTTCCCTTTGGGTCAAGCTCGTGTCGAGCGGTGACGTCCTCGGCAGCGGCGCTGACAGCGGCCCCAGTGGCGGAGCCAGCCTCCAGGTCAGCCGGTGAGCTGAAAGCTGCAGCCAGGAGTAGCCACGCGGACGGCCTTGTGGGTTCTCGGCTAGGGTTCGCGCCCACCCGGCGGCGGCGGTCACAAAAGGAGGGCGGCCATTCCCGTCGCTCAGCCCGGAACTCCGCCCCGCAAATCGCGTGCGCGCGAGATGGCCTTGTTCGCCGTCGGCCTCTCCCATCAAGGGAGAGGATTCGGCGTCGTGCTCCATAGAAAAGTGCCCCCTCGATGGGGGAAACACCGTCACCGATGCAGAACGAGGTTCTGACTGACTGGGTAATGGCCGTCATAAGGCGGCCAGTTGGGCATCGGCAGCAGGGGATCGGCGTAGACCATGGCGGCGTAGACCCTGCTGATTTTCCCGCCGTCCAGGAAGAAGATCTCCATGAAGCAGTTGCGGCGCTTGGGATTCAGGGGCTCTCGGATGAAGATCGCCGAGGCGACCACGACCTGGGCTTCCGCGTCCACCATGAGATAGCGACGCCCGGTAACGTTGATGATACCCAGCCCGCCATAACCGGTGCGGCAATCGGTCTGACTCTCGAAATCCTGGTCGGCCTTCGGCACCGGTCGATTGGCCCATTGAGGGCCGCCGACGCCGTTCTCGAGCCGGTAGCAGCCGGGATTCGCCTGGACATGGCGGCCCGTCCCGGCGGTGATGCCGTCGAAATAGCTGTTGACCGCCGCGACCAGCTCGTCGCGGGGATGGCGCTCGTTGTTCGGGACCACGCGTTGCGGCGGCGGGTTCTTGAGCAGATTGTCGAGGTCGAAGACGGTGCGTTCCTTGGTCCCCATGATGTCGGGATCGGTCGAGCGCGAGATATGCCATTCCGCCTCGCCGATCTGGTCACCATGGAGCTTCATTCGGAGCGAGACGATGGCCGACGAGTCGCCCTCCTTCATCGTGCCGTAAAACTCGGCCTGCTGCGTATCGGGATCGAAATAACGCCGCTCGAGCGCGCCCATGCCGGTATTGGTCTTCCAGATCCCCTCGCCCGGCGCGGTGAGCTGGGCGTTCTGGGTCTGCCGGAAGCCGATCCAGAGATTCGCCTTTGACGGATCTTTGGCGACGACCGCGTGCAGGAACTGATCAAGCTTGTCGCTCAGGCAGTTGCGGTCGCAATTGACCTTCGCATTAGCCAAGCCTGCCGCCCCCGCGAGCCCGATCGCCAAAAATCCTGCCACCCAATATTTCCTCATTGCTCCCCTCCGTTTCGGAACGTGACCGTGACCATTGTGTCCCCTCTTTGTCCCGCGACCACTCTAAAGCACTCGACGCCCCGGCGGACAGTATTCTGAAAAGCCCTACAGGACGGAAACCTCTGCATCCGAACGGGACCCGGGCGCATTCGCTTGCGGATCGCAGGTCGTCGAAGGCGGCCTATCGCATGTCCGGAGAGACGAGAAGCGCGGCTTCGTACCGCATCCTTCGCGTGCCCCCGAACGGTCACGGGGAAGCCGACATCGATGCCGCCGTTGACCGTCGCGAGGTCAGCGTCGCCGCGCGCGTGCAGCACCGTGATGCCGCCGTTCGTCGACCGCAAGCGAAGATCCGATCTCCTCGCCGTTAACGCAGCGCTCGTCGCGGCCGAGGCCGATGGCGCCGCCGGGCCCGAGAGACAGTCCGATCAGCGTCGAGACGGGGCTCTTGCTCATACGGATCAGCTTAGCGACTGACGTGGACGCTGGTTCCACCGCCAGGGCCGCCGCCGATGGGGCCGCGAGCGCCATCACCATTGGAGACCACCTTGACCCAGAGGGAATCCTTATCCTTGAAGTATGCGGTGTCGTTGGATTTGCGCAGCGCATCCAGGCTGCTTTCCTGCGTACCCGAGGCTGCAGTCTTGAATCCTGGCAGTTGGAAAATGACCCAGGAGCCTTTGTCCATCTCCCTTAGGTTGAGGAATACGTCCGGTCTTTCGGTGGTCACTTTGATCTCCGTCCCGGCTCGCACGTTGCTTTGGTTCCGCGTGACGGTGTAGTCCCTGCCGTTGCGGCTGAGAACGACTGGCGGCTGGGGGGCTCTGCCGGCACCGCCGAAGCGACCACCGG
Organism: uncultured Gammaproteobacteria bacterium; assembly: GCA_963782445.1. GTDB lineage: Bacteria > Pseudomonadota > Gammaproteobacteria > Steroidobacterales > Rariloculaceae > ZC4RG20. The sequence continues at coordinate 4,393,299 of CAWAJM010000001.1, read as the reverse complement.
CTTCGCCAGGAACACCGGCACCCACGGTGATGGGGGTCACTGCGCCTGGGCCACCAGGTCTGCCGAACCCGCCGCCACCTGCAGCTGCGCCCGTACCGGCACCACCGGCTCTCGGGGCACCCCGGCCACGAGCGCCAAAAGCGCCGAAACCCCTGAATCCGCCGCCGGGGGCGCCGAAACTCAGGCGTCCGATATCGCCCCTGCACACCGCAGCGTTCCAGGCGGGCTTGAACTCACAGTCTTCTGGGTCGGCTGCGATGCTGTCGTTGACGCCGTCGTTGATGAGAATGTAGGAATTGGGAATACCGCCGACCGAGCCGTCCTTGTCGTGGAATACCGCGGTCCTCCAGGCCACGCCGCCTAAATTGTCGCTGCCCCACTTGCGCTCCATCGGCGGGAAATAGACGGGCTTGGCGTTGACGAATTTCGCGCCCTCGATGGAGTTTTCGGTGCTGACCCCAGCGCTCGTATACATCAGGTACGAGAGCGCTCCCGTCTTGCGAGTGGCATTGTCCTCGTAGTTGACGAACGTGTCGTTCACCACGTCATGACGGTAATCGTAGTACTCGTAGCCACGAATCGGGTAATCCGGCATTTGCGGCTTCGGTAAACTGCGGCCGTAAGCCTTTTCCGCGGCGGTCCTGGGGTTGCCGATGTTCTCGGTTTCGCCCACGAACAGCGAGTCCACGACCCTCGACGTAAAGGGATCTCGACCGGCCGAGCCAGACGCATGGGTATAGCCCATGGCGTTGTCGGCCAGCTTCACGTTCCTGAATACGTGCATCTCACCGCGGCCCCAGATGCCGCCATTGCGGTTCTTGTAGGCGGTGAGATCCTCGAAGACCGATTCCACCGTCTTGCTGTTCGGGTCAGCGGGATCTTCCTTGGGGATATGCGCGCTGCCGGTAACAAAGAAGGTGCCATCGGGCGCAACGTTTCGGTCGAACATGAACCCGTCGTAGTTGGAGTGGGCGACGTTGCCCTTGAACTCGCGGAGTTTCGTTCGACGCGGCCAGGTTGCTTTGCTGATATCCGTGCCTTCGAACGCGCCCGTCGGGTGCTCCGGCAACGACATCCAGAAGCCTGTCGCTTCGGAACCCGCGGCGACGTTATCCACGTAGATGTTGTCGGGGTTGGTAATCCAGAACGTCGACGCCGTGTTGTCGGAAGGGATCAGGACATCCTTGGCAGACTGGCCATTGGCTCTGATGGCCTGGCGATTATCGTAGTTTGGGCTCTCTCCAGCTGCGGCGAGGTTGGTCGGGACGCACGGCTTGTCCGGATGGCACTTGGTCAGGATGCCTAAGTTGTGAACGAATTCGTTGCCGTGCTCGGCGCCGTCTTCGAGGAAGAAGCAGTGACCGATGTTGTTGTAGGTCACATTGTTTTCGACGCGTACGAAGTTTGTGCCATGCACGGTCACGCAGCGGCTGTAGGTGTCGTGAATCGCGGAGTTCTGGATGTACTGCCCTTTCGCATCGCCGACCAGATGCCAGTGGATCGGATACCGGGCCAGATGCAGGTTCTGACCCATGCGATTGAACTCGACGCCGGAGACGTACATTTTGCTCCCGACCATCGCCATCACGTGCCCGCCGAAGAGGGTCTTTTCCGAGTCGGGCGAAGACTGGATAAGGATATTGCGCGTCAGCATGCCGACTTCGCCACGTTCATCCACGCCGAACGTGATCTTGCCGTAATGCATGTAGTTGAGCTTCTCGTCCAGCGTGATCGTATTGCCCTTGATGGCGGAAATGGTCCGCCTCTCGGCCTGATAAGGGTCGTAATCCGTGGACGCGAGGACAATCGCGTCACCGACCCGCCAGCCGGCGGCGTTCAGGACGTTCTATGGTGTTGCTGCCTGCTTCGGCCGTCTTGGCCAGCTTGGTCCAGGAATTCTCCCGATCCCCGTGCAGGCTCAGGATTCCGCCCAGGAGCATGATCCCGCGGTCACCCATGCCACTGATGTTTTCATCGGGGACGTTATCGGTGAGGGTGATGGTCGCCTTGCGCGTGTGGGGGTGGGTTTCGCTGCCGATGTCCAGCTCCCCGTGTATCAAGACCCACTCCGTGGTGAGTTCAAGGTCGGCATTGTTTGAAAAGCTGAGTTTGCCGTCGATCGTCAAACCGTGCAGCGGCGGCGGACTGACATCGAGGACCACGTTCATACCCCGCCCAATCGTGACCTTATCGCCTTCCCCTGGCACTTTCCCGGAAGGCCAGGTGGCAGGATTGGACCAGAGCGCCCCAGCAGCCTGCGAAGAGCTTCCTTGCTGAGCCTCGACATCAGCGCTTACGCTGAGGAGGAAAAGGGCTGGAAAGAGCAATGCAGGAAGGAACGAGCGATATTGTTTTCTCACGGCATCAATCCCCCGTGCTCGAAGAAGGCCCGGATCCGCATTTGAGCGGCAAATAAAAACGATTCTCCCGACCGCCATCGTATAACAGTCAAGCGATCGAAGGGCAACAGGCTGGCGGCTGAACCCGCGGGCGACTGCCCTATGCGATCGTATGAGCCCACATTCGCCGGCTTTAATATCGGCATCGCGCGCCGTTGCTCTTTGCGGCGGCCGCGGTCGATACTCGGAATCGCGGAGCGCAATGAATTCGAGGTCGCAACATCATGAACTACTTTCCACTCTCACCGCCATTCCTCCTGGCGCTGTTTGTGTTCTTCGCGCTCGTCATGCTCTTGATCGAGCTGCGTATCGTTCAGTTCGTCTATCAGCACGTCGGCGTGAGCCCTCGCCTGATGTTCGCAATGCTCTTTCTGTCCTTCGTCGGCAGCTACGTGAACATTCCGATCGCCCGCTTGCCGCCCGAGAAGATCTATGGGCAAGGCATCGTGGACTATTTCGGCATGCAGTACGTAGTCCCGCTGGTCACGCAGGCGCCCGGCACAACGATCGCCGTGAACGTCGGCGGCGCGGTCGTTCCGGTGCTGCTGTCGCTGTACCTGATCGTGAAGAACAGGCTCTACATCAGCGGCTTGGCCGCCGTGGCGATCGTCACCGTCGTCGTGCATATCATGGCCCACCCCGTGCCCGGGGTTGGTATCGCGGAACCGGTATTCGTGCCGCCGCTTATCACGGCCATCGTCGCGATCCTCATCGCGCGCGTCCGCGCCGCTCCGCTCGCCTACGTGGCCGGCAGTCTGGGGACGCTGATCGGCGCGGACCTGTTGAATTTGGGCAGCGTCAGCGGCCTCGGCGCACCGGTGGCCTCGATCGGCGGCGCCGGAAAATTCGATGGTATCTTTCTGACCGGCCTCGTGGCGGTGCTCCTGGCCAGCCTCGTGCCCCCGCACCGGCTGCGGATCGACTCGAAGGACGAGCAGGCGCGCGGCCCGTAGTCGGCGACCTATTGGGCGTGGCGGCCGAAATAGCCCGAGTGTTCCTCGCTGAATATCCTGCGTCCGGCCAGCTTGACCCGATCCTGCAGCAGGAACAGAAGCGAGCAATACAGCCATACGATACCGGCGTTGGCCCAGCCTATGGGCGTAACGAGGAAACCGTAGACGGCGATGAAGGTCGCCAATACCTGTCCCCCTCCCGTGACCAGCAGCAGTGCGCGCGCCGGCGCCACCGACCAGAACGGGCCGCGGGTGCGAGCGGCATAAAGAGTCAAGATTCCGCCCACGGAGAGGTTCAGGTAGATCATCGTCCTAACCTGGTCCGCATCGAGGCTGAGCAGATCCGTGCTGATCGCATAGATGCCGAGCGAGCGGGCGATTGCGTACGCGCCGAGTACCGACGCGAGGCCCATGACGAACGTCATGTTCCAGCGCAGCGGCTCAGCCGCGGAACGCGTGTTGTCGTAGGCAATCGAAAGAATGGATCCGTCATTCAGGATGGCCAGAAAGACGATCATGATGGGCGTCACCGGGTACGTCCTGAAAGCCACGACGACGATGGTGATGAATCCCAGCAGAGCGATGGTCTCCGAAATGCGGTAGACGGCATAGCTGAGCATGCGTTCGAAGATCCGCCGCGCTTCGCGGATCGCCTCGACGATGACGGACAGGCCGGGGTCCAGCAGGGCGATGCTCGCGGCCGACCGGGCTGCGTCCGTGGCTCCGGACACCGCGATTCCGGCGTCGGACTTCTTCAAGGCCGGGGCATCATTGACTCCGTCACCCGTCATACCGACGATGTGACTCTTCTGTTGCAGCACTTCCACGATGTGATACTTGTGCTCGGGAAAGACCTGAGCGAAGCCGTCCGCCTGCTCTATCTCGTCGCCGAGCTGCCCGGCCTCGTGGTGTTTCGTTTCGGCGAACACCGAGGCGTCCAGGATGTTGGTACCCAGCCCCAGCTGCCGGGCGATCTCCTTGGCGATCGCGACCTGGTCGCCCGTTACCATCTTGATTCTGAGTCCCAGCTTCTCCGCCGTCTCGATGGTGGACTTGGAGTCTTCCCTGATCGGATCGGACAGCGGGATGATACCGATGAACCGCCATGGGCCATCGTCTTCGGCGCGCGCCACCCCCAGCGACCGGAAGCCTCTGCCCGCGAACTCCGCGATGGCCCGGTCGAAGTCCTCCTTGATCTTCGAGCCCTCCGGATCGAGTCCGAGGATGACCTGAGGCGCGCCCTTGGCGGTCCTGAAGATCCTGCCGTCCGGTCCCTTCACCTTGGCCTCGGTGCGCTTGTGTACGGGATCGAAGGGCGAGAAGTGCTCGATCGAAAAGGACCTGAGCTTTTCCTTGTCCTCCACTCCGCTGAGCACCGCAAGATCGATCGGGTCCTGGTCTTCTTCCCGCGAGGCCAACGCGCCGCTGAAGACGACCTCGGCGGCATCCACGCCCTCGATCGTGAAAGGGCGCTGCGGGGTCAATCTCGCCTGGGTCAGCGTGCCGGTCTTGTCCGAGCACAGCACATCCACGCCGGCGACCTCCTCCACGGAAGACAGCTTTGTGACGACGGCTTTCTTCTGGGCGAGCTTGCTCGCCCCGAGCGCCATCGTGATGGACAGCACCGCCGGCATGGCCACGGGCACAGAAGCGACGATCAGAACCAGGACAAACTGCACCGCCTCCAGAATTCCGCCGTGCCGGCTGACGATGACTCCGACGATCACCGCCGCGAGCACTACGCCGATGACCAGCAGGTAGTCCGCCATCTTCATGATGGCGATTTGCAGGTGGCTCCTGGTCTTGGCCGCCTCGACGAGTTGAGCGGTCCGGCCGTAGAACGTATTGGTTCCCGTGCCGTACACGACGGCGTCGATTTCCCCCTGCTTCAGGATGGACCCCGAATACACCGTGTCACCCGCGTCATGATCCACGGGCATCGATTCGCCCGTGAGGGCCGACTCGTCGACCTTCACCGAATCTCCTTGCAGAAGTTTAGCGTCGGCCGGAATTACGTTGCCGATCCTGAGGCGGACGATGTCCCCCGGCACCAGCTCCCTCGCGTCGATCTCCCGCCACTTTTCGCCGCGCTTGGTGTTCGCCCGAACCGCGAGCTTCTTCTTCAAGGCGTCGATAGCATCCCCCGCCTGCCGCTCTTCGCGAAAGCCTATGAACGCGTTGACGAAGAGGAGCGTCGCGATGACGGCCAGGGTGACGTAGTCTCGGAGGACGCCCGATACGACGGCGGCGGTCATGATCATGTAGGGAATCGTCCCGCGGAAATACGAGAGGAATTCCGATAGCGGGCTCTCACGCTTCTCGGGCAGCTCGTTGTAGCCGTACTTTTCGGCGCGCTGCTTCGCCTGCGCGTCGCTGAGGCCCTCGGCGGCCGTGTCGAGACGCCTGAAGGCTTCCTCGATGGAGAGCTTCTTCAGCTCTTCGGCCGCCTGCCTGCCGGACTCTCCCTGCCCCCGGGCGTCTTTCGGATGACGTGCCATTGCGCTTTTTCCTCGTCAACGCAGAATGAACGCGCGCCCGGAGCCCCGTCGCGCAAATCCGACATTGTTGAATTTATCTACCGCGCGCCGCGCAAAGAACTGGGGTGATCCCCGTGCCATCGACTCGCTCCGGCATCGTTTCGCTGTGGGGCGCCCGGAAAGGCGTACGGACGCTGCGGCGCCGAGACAGCGCGGCTACCGCCGTGAAGCGGACTCCCCCAAAAGCGCCCATTCCCCGCTCCAGAACACTGCTCCCTGCGGTCCTCAAACCTCCTCGTGGGCATGCAAGGAAGCTGAAAATCGCGGTCAACGGCCAAGAGGATCGCGCCGCCGAGCCGACAAATGGACGGCTTGCGACCGGCCGCGATCGTTCACGAGAGAGATGTCCCGCGGACGGACGGCCTTGGCCGCTCGAACTGCACTCGTAGCCGGAACCCGGTACGATGCGTTACCACGTCGCAAAAGAGGGGGACTGTCGTGAGAGCAACCGTGATCCTGCTGGCCGTCCTCGCCGGAGCCGCTGCCGGACCGGCACTGGCGCAGCCTCCGCCTCAATCGAAACCGCCAGCGTGCAAGCCCGCATCAAACTTCGTCTGCGGCCAGCAGTCGCCCGAGGATCTCGTCGCGCTCGGACCCAACTGGGTGGCCGCCTCGTCGTACGTGGGCAGCGGGGGCTTGCGGCTGATCCGCGTCCGCGACCACGAGAGCTACACGGCGTATCCGTCCGCGGCGGCCAAGGACCGTCCCGACACGCAAACGTACCCGGGGTGCCCCGGCCCGCCGGACAAGGGCCGCCTCCTCACGCACGGCTTGTACGCCGCTCCGACGGCGGGTCCCGTCTACAGGGTCTTCGCCGTCGGTCACGGCGCGCGCGAGGCGATCGAAGTCTTCGATATCGACACGGCGAAGGCGATGCCCGCCGTAACATGGGTCGGCTGCGTCGTCGCGCCGGACCCCATCGGTTTGAACTCGGTGCGCGGCCTGCCGGATGGCGGCTTCGTGACGACGAACTTTCTGCCGCGTGGCGGCGGCCCGGCCGCGAGGCAGGAGATGATGGCCGGCCGCGCCAACGGCGAACTCTGGGAATGGCATAAGTCGAGCGGGTGGCAGAAGGTACCGGGCAGCGAGGCCGCCGGTGCCAACGGGGTCGAGCTCTCGGCCGACGGAAAGACGCTCTATATGGCCGAATGGGGCAGCCAATCGCTGGCGCGTCTGTCACGCGGCGTCATGCCGCCCGTGCGCCGCGACGTTCAGCTCGGCTTTCGCGTCGACAATGTGCATTGGGCACGCGACGGCTCGCTGTGGGCCGTCGGTCAGGGCGACGGAAATTGGAAGGCCGTTAAGGTCGATCCGCGCACGCTCGCCGTGCACGAGGTCTTGAGCCGGGCCGACACGAGCGCTTTTGGAGCGGGCACGACGGTACTCGAGGTCGGAGACGAGCTTTGGGTGGGTTCGTTTCGGGCCGACCGCATCGAGATCTTTCCGGCGCCTTGACCTGCTCGCGCACGAGGCGAACTGCGAGGCAATTCCGGACGGACTCGGTGGCAGTCCGCCGGGATTCCTCTGCAGGCGGCCCCGAACGACCGAACTGTTGATTTGCGTTCAAACCTGATCCGTTTAGCGCGGCCCTCGCCACAGCAGCGCGAGAGTTTTTCTGCTTCCTCGCCCGGTTCGGCCCCGGCGGCCGCGCTGGGCCCTCCACGCCGCGGCGACCGAGCTGGACAAAGAGCCCCCGGCCTCGAGCCGGGGGCTCCTGCTCATGCAGCAGGCGCAGCTTAACGGCTGACCTGCACGCTGGTTCCACCGCCAGGGGCGCCGGTGCCGCTGTCACCGGTGGAGACAACCTTGACCCAGAGCGCATCATCGCCCTTGAAGTACGAAGTGTCGCTGGCCTTGCGCAGCGCATCCAGGCTCTCTTGCTGCGTGCCCGAGGCTGCGGTGGTGAATCCCGGCAACTGGAAGATTACCCAGGAGCCTTTGTCCAGCTCCGTCAGCCTGAGGGACAGGGACGGCCTTTCGGTGGTGACCTTGATCTCGGTACCAGCTCGTACGTTGGTGCGGGTTAATTTGTAGTCCTTGCCATTGCGGCTGAGAACGACTGGCGGCTGAGTAGCTCCACCGCCACCGAAACCGCCGAAACCTCCACCGCCACGGCGAGCGGGAGCTCCGCCGGGACCACCGGGGCCACCGGCACCAGCGCCCGGACCAGCGGCGCCAACTCCCCCAGGAGCAGCGCCAGGACCGGCAGCTCCGCCGAACCGGCCGGCTGCGCCAAGACCGGCACCACCCGCTCTCGGGGCGCCACGGCCACGAGCGCCGAAGCCGCCGAACCCGCCGAAATCCAGGCGTCCGACATCACCTTTGCACACCGCAGCGTTCCAGGTGGGCTTGATCTCACAGTCTTCTGCGTCGGCCGCGATGCTGTCGTTGACGCCGTCATTGATGAGAACGTAGGAATTGGGGCCATCGCCGAACGAGCCGTCCTTGTCGCGTATCACCGCAGTCTTATAGGCCGTGCTGCCAAAATTATCGCTGCCCCACTTACGCTCCATCGGCGGGAAATAGACGGGCTTGGCGTTCACGAATTTCACGTGCTCGACGGCATTGTTGGAGCTGACCCCGAAACTGGTAAACATCAGGTAAGAGATCGCTCCCGTCTTGCGAGTGGCGTTGTCCTCGTAATTGACAAAGGTGTCATTCTCTACGTCATGACGGTAATCGTAGTACTCGTAGCCGCGGATCGGGTAATCCGGCATTTCGGGCTTCGGCAGGCTGCGGCCGTAAGCCTTTTCCGCGTCCGTCCTGGGGTTACCGATGTTGTCGGTTTCGCCCACGAATAGCGAGTCAATGACCTTTGACGTAAAGGCGTAGCGACCGAATTCGCCAGACGCGTGCGTAAAGCCGATAGCGTTGTCGGCCAGCTTCAAGTTCGTGAACAGGTGCAGCTCTCCGCGGCCCCAGATGCCCCCGTTGCGGTTCTTGTAGGCGGTCAGATCCTCGAAGACGGTTACCAGCGCCTTGCTGTCCCCGTCAGCGGGATTTTCATGGGCCGTATGCGAGCTGCCGGTTACACCGAAATGTCCATCGGGCCCAGGGTTTCGGTCGAACATGAACCCGTCGTAGTTGGAGTGGGCGACGTTGCCCTTGAACTCCCGCAGCGGAGTTCGACGCGGCCAGGTCTTCGCGCTGATGTCTGTGCCTGCAAATGCACCTGTCGGGTGTTCCGGCAACGACATCCAGAAGCCTGTCGCTTCGGAACCCGCGGCCACGTTGTCCCGGTAAATGTTGTCCGGATTCGTGATCCAGAAAGTCGACGCCGTGTTGTCGGAGGGAATCAGGATGTCCTTGGCATTCTGGCCATTGGATCCGCTTCGGGGCTCTCCAGCTGCGGCGAGGTTGGTCGGGACGCACGGCTTGTCCGGATGGCACTTGGTCAGGATGCCTAAGTTGTGAACGAATTCGTTGCCGTGCTCGGCGCCGTCTTCGAGGAAGAAGCAGTGACCGATGTTGTTGTAGGTCACATTGTTTTCGACGCGTACGAAGTTTGTGCCATGCACGGTCACGCAGCGGCTGTAGGTGTCGTGAATCGCGGAGTTCTGGATGTACTGCCCTTTCGCATCGCCGACCAGATGCCAGTGGATCGGATACCGGGCCAGATGCAGGTTCTGACCCATGCGATTGAACTCGACGCCGGAGACGTACATTTTGCTCCCGACCATCGCCATCACGTGCCCGCCGAAGAGGGTCTTTTCCGAGTCGGGCGAAGACTGGATAAGGATATTGCGCGTCAGCATGCCGACTTCGCCACGTTCATCCACGCCGAACGTGATCTTGCCGTAATGCATGTAGTTGAGCTTCTCGTCCAGCGTGATCGTATTGCCCTTGATGGCGGAAATGGTCCGCCTCTCGGCCTGATAAGGGTCGTAATCCGTGGACGCGAGGACAATCGCGTCACCGACCCGCCAGCCGGCGGCGTTCAGGACGTTTATGGTGTTGCTGCCTGCTTCGGCCGTCTTGGCCAGCTTGGTCCAGGAATTCTCCCGATCCCCGTGCAGGCTCAGGATTCCGCCCAGGAGCATGATCCCGCGGTCACCCATGCCACTGATGTTTTCATCGGGGACGTTATCGGTGAGGGTGATGGTCGCCTTGCGCGTGTGGGGGTGGGTTTCGCTGCCGATGTCCAGCTCCCCGTGTATCAAGACCCACTCCGTGGTGAGTTCAAGGTCGGCATTGTTTGAAAAGCTGAGTTTGCCGTCGATCGTCAAACCGTGCAGCGGCGGCGGACTGACATCGAGGACCACGTTCATACCCCGCCCAATCGTGACCTTATCGCCTTCCCCTGGCACTTTCCCGGAAGGCCAGGTGGCAGGATTGGACCAGAGCGCCCCAGCAGCCTGCGAAGAGCTTCCTTGCTGAGCCTCGACATCAGCGCTTACGCTGAGGAGGAAAAGGGCTGGAAAGAGCAATGCAGGAAGGAACGAGCGATATTGTTTTCTCACGGCATCAATCCCCCGTGCTCGAAGAAGGCCCGGATCCGCATTTGAGCGGCAAATAAAAACGATTCTCCCGACCGCCATCGTATAACAGTCAAGCGATCGAAGGGCAACAGGCTGGCGGCTGAACCCGCGGGCGACTGCCCTATGCGGTCCGCTTCGACCTGTCGACTTGCGTGGCGTCTTCGACGTAGTAAATCGCCTGGTCCTCGGTCTCATCGGGATCTACGGCGTCATCGCGTACGTCGTCTCGCAGAGAACCCCCGGGAAATCGGGGTCTGGGCGGAGCGGGGCCTCCGAGGCCGCGGACGGCTGTTGTAGGCTTCCCTATGCACCAAATCGCGAATCGGGCTCTCGGGGGGAGGCGCATCCGGTTCCGCCGCTGGCGCGAATACAATAGGGACACGAACCAGTCCCGGAGGCCGTACAAATCGTTGCGAACCGCTGGCGGCGCGCCGCTCTGGCCGGAGCCATCCTCGTTCTGGCGATCGCGGGCGTCGTGTTGTACCGCGCCTGGGAGGGGCCCGTCGTGCCGGCGTATCGCGTCGAGTCGCGGCCGCTTGTCCAGACCGTCGTCGCCACGGGGCGCGTCGTGGCGGCGTCGACGGCCGCGGTCGGCAGCGAGATTACAGGCGTGGTGCTCGAGCGGCTCGTCAAGGAAGGCGACGAGGTCGCCCCGGGCGAGGTGCTGGCCGTTCTGAGGGCCGACGATCTCGAGGCGCAGGTGCGCGAGGCCAAGGCCGCGTTGGAGGATCTCGTGCATACGCAGCGTCCGCAGGCACAGGTGCGGCTTCGCGAGGCCGAAGCGAAGCTGGCGCAGGCTCAGCGCGAGACGGCCCGCCGGCGGGAGCTTTTCGCGCGCAAGCTGCTCTCACGCGAGGCCGTCGAGCAGGCAGCGCAGGCGGAAACGGTGGCCGCGGCCAGCGTAGGTACCGCGAGGCTCACCGCGGCCGCGCTCGCGCCGGACGGCTCCGAAGAGGCGACGCTGCGAGCGCGTCTCGCGGCCGCGGAGGCGGGCTTTGCCAAGACGCGCGTGCGTTCGCAGATCGCCGGTAAGGTGCTGACCCGCAACGCCGAGCCCGGCGACGTCGTGCAGCCCGGACAAGTGTTGTTCACGATCGCGCGCAGCGGCCGCACCGAGCTGCTGGTGCCGGTCGACGAAAAGAACCTGGGTGCGCTCGCGCTCGGCCAGCATGCACGCTGCGTTGCCGATGCCTATCCGGATCGCGTCTTCGACGCCGTCGTGACGCTGATCGCGCCGCGCGTCGATCCTGACCGCGGGACCGTCGATGTGCGGCTCGCCGTGGCGCCGGCGCCGCCCTTCCTGATTCAGGACATGACGGTCTCGGTCAACATCGAAGCGGCGCGGCGGGAGCGCGCGGTCGCGGTGCCGAACGACGCGGTGACCGACAGGCAGGGGCACCAGGCGCGCGTGTACGCCGTGCGCGACGGTCGCGTGGCGGCCGTGGCGGTGACCCTCGGGCTCGAGGGCCTCGGCATGAGCGAGATCACGGAGGGCCTTCGCGCAGGGGATGTCGTGCTCCGCGATCCGGATGCGACGAAAGTTGGCAGGCGCGTGCGCGTTGCCGTCGAGCCGGCTGGCTCTGCCGCCTATGGCGACGACCGGAACCGAAGAAATCGTGCGGACGCCGACCGCAACGCGCCCCCGGCCGGCTTCGAGTAATCGCGATGTGGGTCGAGTGGACGATTGCGCTGAAGTTTCTGCGCGAGCGGAACATGCAGACGGCGCTGATCCTCGTCGGCGTCGCCGTCGGCGTCGCCGTGATCGTGTTCCTGACGGCGCTCATTTCCGGTTTGCAGCAGAACACGATCGAGCGCACGCTCGGAACGCAGGCGCACATTCGCGTCCAGCCGCTGGAGGAGGCCAACCGCGTGGTGCCGGCGGCGCCCGGCACGCTGCAACTCGTCCTCGAGGACGAACGCGCCCAGCGCCTGCGCTCGATCAACAGTTGGCAGCAGGTGCGGGACGAGATCGATGGGCTGCCGCGCGTGACGGCCGTCTCGCCCGTGGCCTCGGGCCCGGCATTCGCGCGGCGCGGGGTGGCGCGCGAGTCGGCGGCTTTGCTCGGCATCGATGTGCCGCGGTATGAGCGCATCATTCCGCTCGGCCGCTATATGGTCGCAGGGCGTCTCAAGGTCGGTGCGGGCGACGCCGTCATCGGTTCGCTGCTCGCGAAGAATCTCGGGTTGCGCGTCGGCGACAAGATGCGCCTCGAGTCGGGCCAGTCCGGGGCGGCGATCGTCACGGTGGCAGGCATTTTCGAGCTCGGCGTGCGCGAAGTCGATTCGCGCAATGTCTACGTGGATCTCAAACAGGCGCAGTCTCTGCTGGGTCTGCCGGGCGGCGTCACGGTCATCGATGTGACCGTGGACGATATCTTCTCAGCCGATCGCGTTGCCAGGCGCATAGGGCGGCTCACGGGGCTGAAGTCCGAGAGCTGGATGCAGACGAACTCGCAGTTGTTGAACGCGCTGAGCGCGCAGAGTCTTTCGACGAACCTCATCAGCCTGTTCGTCGGGCTATCGGTCGCGCTCGGGATCGCGAGCGTGCTGTCGGTCAGCGTCGTGCAGCGCACGCGTGAGATCGGCATCCTGCGGGCGATGGGGACGACGCGCGGGCAAATGCTCGGCGTCTTTCTGATCCAGGGCGCCGTGCTCGGCCTCGTGGGCTCGGGCGTCGGCGCGCTGGTTGGCTTCGGCATGGTCTGGGTCTTCAATACCTTTGGGCCAGGGTTGTTCGTCGTCCCGCTGCCGCCGGCGCTCGTGCCGACGGCCATGCTGGTTGCCTGCGCGACGGGCCTGCTCGCCGCGGCCGTTCCGGCCCAGCGCGCGGCACGGCTCGATCCCGTCGAGGCCATCCGCAATGTCTGAGCCGGAGGCCGACGTCCTGCGGCTCACCCGTCTGCGCAAGTCCTACAACGTCGGCCGGTCGACCGAGGTCGAAGTGTTGCACGGCATCGATTTCGCTCTCGCCCGCAGGGACTTCGTGGCGCTGGTCGGTCCCTCGGGATCGGGCAAGAGCACCCTGCTCAACGTCATCGGCCTGCTCGATGTCCCGACCGCCGGTGAGCTCTACCTCGTGGGTCGAGCGACGCGCGGACTCGACGATGCATCCCGGACGGCCCTGAGGGCGGCGGCCATCGGTTTTGTGTTTCAGTTCCATCATCTGATTCCGGCCTTTTCGGCGCTCGAGAACGTGCTCATGCCGTCGATGCTCACGCAGGGACGGCCCGCCGCCGAGACCTTGGCGCAGGGTAGGGCGCTGCTCGCCGAGGTCGGCCTCGAGCGCTTCGCCGATCGCAAGCCCGGCGAGCTCTCCGGCGGCCAGCAGCAGCGCGTAGCCATCGCCCGTGCCCTGCTGCTGCGCCCGCCTCTGCTGCTCGCCGACGAGCCGACGGGTAACCTCGACTCGCACACGGCGAGCGGGGTGTTCGCGCTCTTTCGTCGCTTCAACGAAGAGTATGGGTGTGCCGTGCTGCTCGTGACGCACGACACACGGCTCGCGGCGAACTGCGACCGGACCATCGAGCTCGTGGACGGACGCATCGTGGGCGACGCACGGGTCGGGCGCCAGGACCCGGGCTAGCGTGCACCCACACCATGCCGCGACGCTTGCCGGGCATCGACGGTCGAATGTTGGCATCGGCGGCGTTGCGTTAGCATTGACTTCGCACGACGTTGTCCACTTCGAGAGGGGCGAACACGGGATGCGCGGTTCCGCGGGCGGCCGCGGCTGCTGCCCCCGCACCGTTCCCGGTAGCTCGCACTGTACGCGAAGCGGCGTAACAGGCCGGCTCGAGGGCCACTATCGGGTCGGTGTTCGTCGAGGAGCACATAAGACCCACGCGGAGGATTGAACGATGCGTTTCGAGGTCGATCTGCATGACTGCGAGATGACCGGCGAGCTGCCGAGGGACCTCGACGGCGCTTTGTATCGGATGCATCTCGACTGGCTGTATCCGCCCCTCTTCGAGGACGACACCATTTTCGGAGCGGACGGCTACATCAGCCTGTTCAGGCTGAAGGGCGGGCGGGCCCATTACAGGGGCCGCTATGTGCAGACGGAGCGGTATCGGAATCAGGTCGCGGCAGGGCGGCAACTCTATGGCTATTACCGCAACCCCTACACAGACGACCCGAAGGTGCGCGATGCTGCGAACCCGAATCGGCGGACCGCGGCGAACACGACACCGGTGATCCTTGGCGCCAGGCTCTTCGCAACGAAGGAGGATGGGCTGCCCTACGAGATCGACCCGAACACGCTGGCAACCCGCGGTCCGACGGATTTCGGGGGCGCCTGGAAGAGCCAGACGTTCACTGCGCATCCGAAGCTCGATCCCTCGACCGGGGAGACCTTCGGATACGGCTACGAGGCGACCGGCCTGTGTTCACGCGACGTGTTCGTCTGCTGCTTCGACCGCGCGGGCAACATCACGAAGCAGTGGCGCTTCGAAGCGCCGCATACGAGCGCCCTGCATGACATGTGGCTCACGGGCGAGCACATCGTGATTCCGGGCAGCGGTTTCGTGACGGACCTCGAACGGCTCAAAGCCGGCGGAAAGCATTGGGCATGGGACTCGTCGAAGCCGTCGTGGCATGCCGTGATCCCGCGGGAGGGCGGCAGTGAAGACATCCGCTTCGTCTTCGGCCCCGAGCGCAGCATCGTGCATACCGCAAACGCGCGCACGGAGGGCAATCGCATCGTGCTCGAGGGGCCGGTCTCGAATGGCAACCCGTGGCCCTTCTTTCCGGATACGCGCGGCGCGTCGTACAAGCCGTCGCCGAACACGTTTCGCCGCATCACTCTCGATCTCGGCACGCGTGACGGCTCGGTCGAGGAAGAGGAGCTGTTCTCGACCCCGATATCGAGCTTCACGCGGATCGACGAGCGCTTTCGCACCCTGCCATATCGTTACGTGTTCGTGCAGTACGCGGATGCACGCTTCGACCGCGGCGATGTGCTCGGCCGAACCGACGGCAACTGCATCGGCCGCTTCGACACGCATACTGGCGAGCTGAGGCCGTTCTTTCCGGGGCCCGGGCGCGCCGTGCACGAGCCCGTGTTCGTTCCACGGATCGGGTCCGTCACGGAAGGCGACGGCTATCTGCTTGCGGTCGCGGATAACGTTCCTCGGGCGACGACCGAGCTCTATGTCATCGACGCGACCACGATGCAGGAGTCGGCTCGCATCGCGCTGCCATTCAGATCGAGCCCTCAGGTGCACGGCGTGTGGGCGAGCGCCGGAGTCCTGCCGCTAACCTGATCTTTCCTTCGTACAGAGCAAATGATCCATCCCATCGATACCGCCGGTCCCGGTACAGCCGCGACACGGTCAATCTGGCGGCCGCGCTGGACCCTCCATGCTGCGCCGGTCGATACTGACCCCGCAGTGTGGGCACTTTGGCGGGTGTCGGTGACGACGAAATGCCCAATTGAAGGCTTGCCATCGCAACGCCTTCCCGCATGCCACGCACGGCGTCTGATACACCCACATTCCGGCAGCGGCCCAGACCAGAATCGCCAGTCCGCGGCCACTGGGCGAAAGATGAGTCGGGAAGTGCTCGGAGGCCTCGACGAGCACGAGCGAAGCGATGAACACGACGACGGCGGCGAAAGTGCGCCGAGTCAGTACTTCCCGAGTCGTTCTGGAGCGCATTTCCACTGTTTGACCCCAACTGTTCTATGAACCGCAAATTGCGGCACGGCGACGCCGTCACAAGTACTTCCAGGACTCTCGGGCCATCCTAGCCGACGGACGGATTAGCGCAACTCATAAATACCGAATTGTCCGTCAACCGCTTCGTGCCCGTCCTAAATCGCGGACGATTACGAGGAACGGCGAACGGCCATGAGTACGGAATCGCAGGCCGCCGTGCGTCCCTTACGCGAAGTAGTCGGGCGGCCGTCAGTGCCGCAAGGGCTTTATGCGGGTCGGCCGGCGGAACTTGGCGGATCCACGAACCGGTCGCCGGCACGGCACTTGCTCTAACCGAAGACCGACAAAATCGCAGGCCCTGCGGCACTGTCGTCTATACTCAGCCGGTCGAGGCAGCGGCGGGCCCGGGAAATGCGGGAGTTCAAAGACAAGGTCGCGGTGGTCACGGGCGCGGCTTCGGGCATCGGCCTCGCCTGCGCGAAGGCCTTCGCGCACGAAGGCATGTCGGTGGCGCTGCTCGACCTGCGGGCCGAGCCGCTCGATGCGGCGACTCGAGAGGTCGAGGCGCTCGGCGCAGAGGCCCTCCCGATCCACGTCGACGTTTCCGTAGCGGCCGAGGTCGAGGCCGCGGCGGAGCGAATCGAGCGCCGCTTCGGAAAGATCAACCTGCTCATGAATAACGCCGCGGTATTTATCCGCGGCCCGCTCATCGAGAACGTCGAGGATGACGTTTGGGAGTGGCTCCTCGGAGTCAACCTCTACGGTGTCCTTCACGGCGTCCGCTCGTTCCTGCCCAAGATGCGAGCCAATGGCGAGGCCGGCCACATCGTCAACACGGCGTCGATCTCGGGCCTCGTGGTCAGGGATCGGCGCAACGGTGTCTATGCCGCGTCGAAGAGCGCGATCGTCGCGGTCTCGGAGGCGCTCGAGTACGAGCTCCAAGGCAGCCCGATCGGAATTTCCGTCGTGACGCCGGGCCCCGTCAGCAGCGATTTCTACGTCACCTCGGCACAGCATCGAGGCAGCCTGGGCGGGCCGAACGAGTATGCGACGACCCCGCCCGATACGGCTGCCGGGATGAAGCCCGACGAGGTGGCGCGCCGAATCGTGGCCGCAGTTGCCGCGGGCCAGTTCTATATCACCACGGATCCGAACACCCGCGTGCACGTTGAGGAGCGGCATCGTCGCCTCATGTCGGCATACGACTTCATGGAGATGTGGGAGCGCGGGAACACTTGAGCCTCCGGAGGGCGCTTCAAGGCCGAGCGGACCTTGTGGCAGCCAAGCCGGGCCCGCCGGTTCCGGCCGATAGAGACTCGTGGCCCTCGTCAGGTCATCCGGCCGCGCCGAACCAGGCTACATGTAGGCGAGCGTGCCCGTCGCGGCGAGTTCGAACGACACGCTGCGATTGCGGCCCTGAAGCTTAGCCGTATATAGGGCCTTGTCTGCGCCCTTCACGAGCTCGTCGACGCTGCGGAACTTGTGCGTTTCGTTGTGCGTTGCCATGCCGATCGATACGGTCACGCTCAAGTCGCGCTTCACGCCGACATCGTGCCGCGTCTCCTGGAACGCGCACACGACGCGCTCGCAGATCGCCTTGAGCAGCGCATAGCCGGTGCATGGAAACACCAGCATGAACTCCTCCCCGCCGTAGCGCGCGACCACGTCCGAGATGCGCACGTTCGTCTTGAGCACATTCGCCGTCGTCATGAGAATCTGGTCGCCGGCCGTATGGCCGAACGTGTCGTTCACCGACTTGAACCGGTCGAGATCGGCGAACGCGATGCTGAGAGGGCTGCCGTCGCGCGTGCTCCTCTCGAAAGCGTCCTGCAGGTACTGATCGAGATAAGAGCGGTTATAGAGGCGCGTGAGCGGATCGCGCCTATTGGTCTCCTCGAGCCGGCGTGTACGCTTCTCGAGTGACTCGGTGCTCACTTTCAATTGGTCGACAACCTGGAGGGCTTGCAGATTGCGCAGAATCAAAGCTTCGCGCGCCTCCTCGATGATCTGATCGGATCTTTCGGCCGACAGGATCTCCGTGGCGAAGATGCTCTCGGCATCCGGGATTATGCTGCGGATCTCGGCCAGCAGGTCGCTGAGCACTTCCTTGTCGAGTGCGAGATACGCTTGCGCGCAGTCCGCGAGCGCCGCAAAACTTCTTTCATCGGCGTCATCGAGAAATACTTCCGCGATCAGGCTCGCGAGCGCGACGCAGCGGGCGAATACGCCGTTCGCGGTTTGCCGCGGCAGCTTCTCGGGGTCGTGGCTCGCAGCCACGACGGCCTGCGTGCGTTCCGGGAAGTGCCAATTATCGAGCAGCCAGCCGCTCACGACGGCATGGTCGACGCCGAGGCGCTCGCGCTCGCGGGCAATCAGCACAGAGTGGCGGACCTGCTCGGCACCGAGCCCCTCGTACAGGTGCGGCACCGTGCGGTCCAGCGCCATCAAGCCGATGTCTTGAATCAGGCAGGCGAGAAACAGCTCCTCACCGTCCTTCACCCCGATGGCCTTCGCGAGCACGTGGCTAGAGGTCGCGGCAAGCAGCGCGCGTCGCCAGTAGAGCGGGTAATCGAGGCCGCCCGAGTCCTCGTCGCTCTGCCAAGACTTCAGCAGCGAAAAAGACAGGGCGAGCGAAATCGTGGCGTTCAGCCCCATAACCATCAGAGCCTGCCGCAAATTTTCGGTTTTGCGCTGGCGCGAGTACATGGGCGAGTTTGCAATGCGAAGGATTTTGGCCGTGATCGCGGGATCGAGCGCGAGCACCTGTGCAATTCGCGCGATGTCGGCTTCCGGGTCGTTCGCGAGCCGAATGATCTTCGTTGCGACGCTGGGCGGGCTCGGCAAGGTGTTGCAGGACTCGAGCTGCCTTCTCAGTTCTGCCGTTAGCAAGAAAAACTCCGTTTTCGCTGCGCTCGGTTGCCGGGCTCCCACGGCCGCGGCTTTGAAACGCCGGCTTCTGGGTCGGCCCGCGCAACGGTCAATATGTCGGCGCGTGCGGCGAAAAGCTTTAGGAACTGCGCAGGCTCGGTCCGACTGAACATAATGCCCGTCCCGCCGGCCCGCGGTGCTTCGTTCCGAGCCTAGCGTAGGCGTGTTTCAAGTCGCCGGCCATATTTCTAGTCGATCGCACCGGTTTCGGAACGCTGGGGAACATCACGCTCCCGTCCCAGTACACGCGCTGCTCCGAGTGCCGCGAGACGCGCCTAGCTCGTCGATCCCGCCAGCACGGACACATCGCAATCGCGGCTTGCGCTGCACAAGGTCTTAAGGGTCTTGGCCGTCTCATCGAAGACCATGATCGACTGACCGCGGCCGTGTCCGCCGGCTCGGCCGAGGGCCGCGTCGAGCGCCGTCCTGCCTTTCTCGTCCTTCGCGTCGATCTTGGCGCCGTGCTCGGCGAGGTACTTCACGACGTCGTCCCAGCCCCAGAACGCGGCGCCGAAAAGGGCTGTTTGACCCGGCCCATGTCCGCGCCGCCCACCGGTCGTCCGGGCATTGATGTCGGCCCCGGCATCGAGGAGCACCTGGAGCGCGGCGATCGACTTCGCTTGGACGTCGCCCGACATGTAGTGATTGCCGTAGACCCTGATGTCGCATTCCACGGAGCCGTAGCCGGCCGCGGCCATGACCGGCGTGACGCCGGCGTCGTTGGGCAGATTCCAGCGCGCGCCGTGCGCGAGCAGCACCTTCATCGCGGGCACATCGAAGGTTTTCGCGGCACGCAAAAGCGCCGTGGCGCCCGTCGTCAGCATGCCGTCGCAGCCGCGGTCCTGGGGGCGGGCCCGATACGGCGGCGTGAGCTTGAGCTGGAGATTGGGGTTGGCCCCGGCCTCGAGAATCTGCTTGACGACATCCAGGGCCGTCGTCTTGTCCGTCGAGCGGCGGTCCGGGCGGCCGCCGCGCGGTATGGTGTCCATGTCGACGGCCACATACAGCGGCGACCGTCCCCACCAGTCCCAGATGTCCAGCGTCGCGCCCGCCTTCACGAGGTAAGCCGCGAGGTCGAAGTGGAAATTCTCGAGCGCGACGATGAGCGGCACGACGTTTCGAGGGTTCGACAAATCCGGGTCCGCCCCGCCCTCGACGAGCGCGCGAGCGCACTCGACGCAGCCTTGCCGCGCCGCATACATCAGGGCCGTGAGGCCGCCGATCGGCCGGTACATCCGCCGGCGTTCGGCGGACACCTGCCGTTGCCACACATTGGGCTTCGACTGCGCGTTGGGGTTTGCGCCGTGCTCGAGCAGCAGCTTGATCATCTCGGGCTGGCTTTCCGCGGCGGCGTAGATCAAGGCCGTCTGGCCCTTCCACTGTTCGTGAGCGTTGACGTTCGCGCCATGCTCGATGAGCAGCTTCGCCGCCTCGACGCCGTTCCCGCGCGCGGCCACCATGAGCGCCGTCTCGCCGTCGGGACCGGGCTCGTCGACGGCGGCGCCGGCATCGAGCAACGTCTTGACGACCGCGGCATCGCCCGTGACCGCGGCCTGCCGCAGCGGGGTCGCGCCGTAGATGTTCTTGGCGTTGACGTTGGCGCCCGCGGCGACGAGCCGGTCTACGAGCCCCACGTTGCCGTTGTAGACGGCCCAATGCAGCGCAGTGGTGCCGTCGCCCGCCCGCGTGTTGACGTCGCTGCCATGCGCGAGATCGGCGATGACCGCCTGAGTGTCGTTCTTTTGCGCGTCGTCGACGAGCTCGGCCGCCAGGACGGAGGTGCATGCCCCGAGCAGCAGCAGCCCCGCCAAGGCCGTTTGCAGCCGTGCCTCGAGCACACGCCTGCGCCATCGCTTCATGCTCAAATCTCCGTTAGCTCGCTGTTGCTGTCACCGATCGATTCGACGGGCACGCCCGCGCGCAGCAGCAAGGTGAAGAGCACGTTGGCAAGGGGCGTATGATCGGGGTAGCGCAGATGCTGGTTTCCTTTGATCGTGCCGCCGCCGTGGCCGAACACGAGCGTCGGCAACGGGAACGTATCGTGATTGTTGCTGTTGCTCATGTTGCTGCCGTATAGGAAGATCGAGTTGTCCAACATAGAGCCTGCATCGCCGTCCGGCATCGTCGAAAGCTTTGCCAGGAAGTCGGCGAACATCTGGCTGTGGTAACGCTGAATGACGGCCAGCTTCTCCATCGCGTCCTTCTTTTCGCCGTGGTGCGAGAGCGGATGGAAGGCATCGGGCACGCCGACGAACGCATATGACTGGTTGCTGACTTCGGCGACCTGGATGAACGTTGCGATTCGCGTCATGTTCGTCTGATAAGCGACGGTCAGCAGATCGAACATCAGCTTCAGGTGATCGGGGAAGGCCGGCTCCGCCACGGGGATCTTCGGCAGATCGACGTTCGAGAGGTCGCGCTGGCCGAGCAGTTGAATTCGGCGCTCGATCTCGCGCACGCTGTCGAGATAGTCGTCGACGATCGCCCGGTCTCCTGGCCCGATCTTGCGCCGCAGGGACGAGGCCTCGGACTGCACCATGTCGAGAACGCTTGTGAAGTCTTCCGAGATGTCCTTGCGCTCGGCCGGCGTGTGGCCGCGGCCGAAGATCTTCTCGAACACTTTGCCGGGATCGGTTTCCATCGGCAGCGGCGTCGTGTGAGTCCGGAACGAGATGGTCCGCGCGTAGCTGCAGCCATAACTGGCATCGCAGGAAGAGCTGCCGCCGCGCACCGCGGTCGCGATTTCCAACGAAGGCAGCGGCGTGGCCTGACCGATGTGGCGCGCGGCGATCTGGTCGATCGTGACGCCGGCATATGGCGACTGCGAGCGGCGCGGGTGCACGCAACTGAGCCATGTG
The DNA here is from genome assembly GCA_963782445.1 of uncultured Gammaproteobacteria bacterium. GTDB lineage: Bacteria > Pseudomonadota > Gammaproteobacteria > Steroidobacterales > Rariloculaceae > ZC4RG20. The sequence goes on along the minus strand of CAWAJM010000001.1, from coordinate 4,371,492 downwards.
CCCGGAATGATCGCGTGGACGGCCGAGCTTTCCGCCGGGTGGTTGCCGAGGCCGCTGACGACCGTCATCTGGCTTTGATGCGGTTTGAAGGGCTCGATGATCTTCTTGAAATCGAAGTCGCGCCCCACCTTATCCGGCGTCCAACGATTCATGGACTTGCCCCAGTGGGTGTTGTCCATGATCGCCCCGTGGGGCAGGTAGAAGAAGCCCATCCTCGGCTTCACGGCCGCGGCCGTCTGGGCCAGGGCCGTTCTTGCCGGCACCATGGCGCTCAGCAGCGGCAACGCGACCGTTACGCCTCCGGCCTGAAGAAAGGTTCGCCGCGATAGGTGCTTCTTCGTGATAAACATCAGTCTCCTCCTGCTGACTCGCCGCTGCGCGACTTGCCGCTCTCGGCGCTCGCCACCGTTTCTTCCTCCTGCGCCTTCGGTTGGCTGCGCATTCGGAACGCCGGGCTCTTGGCGACGCCCTTGATAATGGACAGGAACGAGTAATTGCTGCGGGCCGAATCGCGCACGATCGCGCGCACCGTCGGCATGTCGTAGTACTCGACGGTGCGGCCGAGTGCGAAAGTCATGAGCTTTTCCACTACTGTCTGCACGTACTGCTGGGGGTTGCCGGTCAGGGCATCGCGCAAATCGATCGGGCCCGTGACCTTTCTGCCGTCCGCCAACTCGCCCGTGGGATCGACGGGCACGCCGGTATCGCGCTCGCGCAGGCGCCACTCGCCGATCGCGTTGAAGTTCTCGAGCGCCTGGCCGAGCGGGTCCATGACGCCGTGGCAGTGGTTACAGGAGGGATTCGAGCGGTGCAGAGCGAGCCGTTGGCGCACGGACTTCGGGTTCTCGAGCGTCGAATCCGGCAGCGTGGTGTTGACGCCCTTCGGCGGCGACGCCGGCGGCGTACCGAGCAAATGGTCCATGATCCACGCGCCGCGCAGGACCGGGGACGTACGATCGGGATATGACGTCGCCATGAGCACGGCGCCTTTGCCGAACAATCCCCAGCGGCGCGGGTCCTTGAGCTCCACGCGGCGGAACCGGTCCCCGCGGATGCCGCTGATGCCGTAGTGACGCGCGAGCCGCTCGTTGACGAACGTGTACTTCGCCGTCAACAGATCCACGACGCTGCGGTGCTTGTCCCGCAGGATGCTGCCGAGAAACAGATCCATTTCCCGCACGAAGGCCCGGCGCAGGTCGTTGTCGAAATTCGGGAACAGCGCGGGATCGGGGTCCACCGTATCGAGGGTCCGCAGCCCGAGCCACTGGAACGCGAAGTTGGTGACGAGCGATTTCGAGCGCGGGTCGGCGAACATGCGGTCGATCTGCTGATCGAAAACGTCGGGATCGCTGAGGCGGCCCTTTTCCGCGAGCGACAGCAGCTCGGCATCCGGTCCCTGGCTCCACATGAGGAAGGAGAGCCGCGAGGCGAGTTCGAGGTCCGTGAGCCGATAGGGCTGGCCGGGCTTCACGCCGGCGGGAACGTCCTCGGACTCCACGCGATACAGAAAGTCCGTGCTCGCCAGGATGGCCATCACGGCCTTCTGGATGCCCGTATCGAACCCGCCGAGCTGCCGGCCGCGGTTGTAGAACTTCAGCAGCCTGTCCATATCCGCGTCGGTCACGGGGCGACGAAACGCGAGCGTCGCGAGGTGCGTCAGGATGCGCCTCGCGCAGGCCGGCTCGTCCTTCGCGGTCTCCGGATGGCAAATGAAGATGCGCCGGCGGCTCTCGGTCGGCTTGCTGATGCCCTTTGCGTTGTAGGGGCCGACGATCTCCATGCCCAACATCTGCGGAACGTCGGGAATGCCTTCGCCGGGGATCAGGCTCTGCAGTTCGTAGTCCGATTCGGCGTGGCTGCGGGCGACGAACGTGGCGCCGACCGTGTGGTAGCCCGCCTTGACCGGCACGCGAATGTTGCGGAACCGATCCTTGATGGCGTTGACGGCCGAGATCAGCTTCTGGTCGACCGCTCTCAGGTCGTCCTCGCCGCCCAGTTCGCCCTCGAACGCCTTCTTGTCGTCGATCGTCAGCACGACATGGGTGCGGTAGGGGAGCCAGCCCTGCGGATAGGCTCTGAGCTCGGCGCCCAATTCGGAGGAAACACCGAGCGTAAACACGTAATCGCCATCGGCCGGGAAGTAGTGCCGGGCGAGCACGCCGCCCCGCGTGCCCAACGGCAGGCCGTCGATATGACGCGTGTAGTCGTCGGCGCTTGGAAGATACTCCGTGCGGGTCAGCTGGCCACCGGCATTACCGACGGCTTTCATGCTGATCTCCCGCGCGGCTTCGATGTACTGATCGAGGTAGGTGGGCGAGACGCGCAGCACGTCGGCGACGTTGTCGAAGCCATCGCTGACCGCATCCGCCGGCAACAGCTTCTCCGCGTCGATCTTTACGCCGAGCAGGTTCTCGACGCTGGCCGCGTATTCCGTTCGGCTCAGCCGATGAATCGCGACATGACCGGGCATCGGGCCCCGCTTCTTGGCCGCCTTGTCGATGTCGGCCTCCAGAGCCGAGACGAAGGCGTGTACTTGCTCGCGCGGCGGGTGCGGCCCTCCGGGCGGCGGCATCAGGCTCCCCCGCAGCTTGCGGATCACGTGCTCGAACAGCGCCGGATCTTTGGTGACGTCGGACGGCGATTTGTTCTCGAGCGAAAGCCCGCCTGTGAGGTCGAGGTCGTTGTGACAGTCGGTGCAGTACTGGTGGAAGAACCCCCAGCGGCTGGCGACGGCCTCCTCGGGCGACTTGCTGCAGGCGGCGAGCAGCGAAAACGCCGCCACCGTCACACACGATGTCTTAAGAATGCGTTTCACGGTTCACGCTGCGGCTCCGCGAAGCCTGCCTCCCCACCAGATTCCTCGGTAGATGTTCGTGATGAACAAAGCGACATCCGTGCCGAACTGCGCATCGAACTCTTTAGTGATGTCCGCGGCGATGATGTCGTCGATGCCCATGCCCTTGTTCGCCATCGTCTCGATGCGCACGCGGACGGTCGAGAGCATCTCGTGCTGTGCTTCGAGGTCCGCGCGATGCAGGGCAGGACCTGCGGCGGGGACGATGAGCGTCTCCGTGTCGGACATGTCGATGAGGGTCTGAGTCGCGTCGACCAGACCGCCGATCCAGCCGCCCGTGATGTAGTCCAGGATCGGGTAGCGCCCCGCGACGGCCGCGCCGCCCGCGACGATGACGTTGCTCTCGGGAAACGAAACGTAGATATCGCCGTCCGTGTGCGCGCCGCGCAGATAGCTGTAGACTACGCGCTTGCCGCCGAAAGAGACCTCGAGCGGCTGCGGATCCGAAGGAAAGAAGGTCTTGTTGGGGCGCGCTTCCGGCGCGCGCGGCAAATAACGGCGGTCCTGCCAATCGACGAAGAACTTCGTGCTCATCCAGAGGCGCGTGTTTTCGTGCGCGACGATCGTCGGATGGGCGCGGCCGAACAGATCGTTCCCCCCGGTATGCGAGACATGCCAGTGGGTATTGAACAAGAGACTGACGGGTATCTTGCCGTGCTCCGTCTCGAGGAGGTGCTGCAACTGCTGGGCGCGATCCGCGGAGCCGCTGTCGACCAGCAGGAGACCATCCGAACTCGGACGCACGACCACGTTGCCGCCTGCGCCCGAAATCTGGAATAGGCCGTCGCGTAGAGCGGTCGCGGTGAGCGGTTCGCTCGCCGCCGGGGCGGCTCGAGTCTTTGCGACCGTCTGGCCGCCCGCCGATCGAAGTCCTCCGAAGGCGGCGATGGCCGTACCGGCTCGAGCGAAATCGAGCAAGAACTGGCGACGGTTTCTAATCATCGGGTCTCGTCGCTCCTAATCCCCTTTGCCACAAAACCGGGCGCTCGCGGCCCCCTGTCTCCAAAATGATACTCCCCTATGGCGGGCGAGAGGAAATCCGTTGCTTCGGCATCGTTTTCTTGCTTCTATTGAAGGGGTTAGACAATCCATTCGGGCCCAAATGCATCAATCGCGCCCAATATCCCATTCAAGAGAAGGGTGGCGATTACCTATGGCCGCAGGTGCTGCGAAGACGAGAGCGTGCGGCCGCGCTCTGAGCTTTCCCCCGATCAGATCAAGCCGGCGCCCCAAAGCGCCCAGACGGCCGCGAAGGAGACGATGCCGCCGACGAGCGTTGCACCGCCGTAACCGGCGATGGCTTCGTTGACGGGCATGCGCGTGAGCGACGTGCATACCCAGAAATAACTGCTGTTCACGTACTTGATGATGACCGAGCCGCAGGCGCCGGCGAGCATTGCCGCCTCCGGCGACAGGTTCAGCTGCGTCAGCATCGGCGCGACGAGCGAGGCGGCCGTGATGACGCCGACGGTCGTCGAGCCCGTGATCATATTGCCGATGACCCCGATCACGAACGGCAGGAGAATGGCCGGCAGCGCGTGGGCGACGAAAAAAGCGCTGATCGTCTCCACCGCGGGAGTGCCCTTGAGAATCTGGCTCAGCGAGCCCCCGAGGCCGGTCACGACGAGGATCATCGCCGAGACGCGCAGACCCTCTTCGACCCAGCGCGTCGTCGAGTCGCGGCGCTGCTCGGGCGTGCGGATGTTCAAAAACGACAACCCTAGGCCGATCGCAAGAGCGGCCACCGGCCATCCGGCGTAGGCCAGCGCGACCCGGAGCGGGTGCCCCTCGCGCAGCGTGAGCCGGGCCACGCTCGCCGCCGCGATGAGCGCGATCGGCACGACGATGGGGGCATAGGCGCGCAGCGCCGCCGCCAGTCCGCGGCCCCCTTCGTCCGCGAGGACGTCCTCCCCGGCGAACTCCTCGGAAGGCGGCGTCGGCAGGCGCGGCCCGATCACGAATTGTCCCCAGATCCAAGCCGCGGCCGAACCGGCGAGACAGGCTACGCTGCCGAAGATGATCGTCTTGCCGACGTCGGCATGCAGCAGCGCGGCGGCAGCGAGGGGACCCGGTGTCGGCGGCACGATCGCGTGCGTGAGCTGCAGCGCACCCACGAGCCCGACGGACATCACGCCGACGGGCACTTCGAACACCCGGGCGGCGGAGTGAACGAGTGGATTCAGAATCACGAACGCCACGTCGGAGAAGATCGCGATCCCGAGTACGAACCCCGTGAGCGTCAAGGCGAGCGGCATGCGCCGCGCGCCGACAACGGCCACCATCGTGCGCGTAATCGTGCGGATCGCGCCCGTATGCCGCAGCGCTTCGGCGATGATCGAGCCGAGCACGATCACGACGCCGATCGAACCCAAAGTGTCGCCGAACCCCTTTTCGAACGCCGCGGTAAAGTTGTGCGTGACGATGCCGGGCACGACCCCGAAGATCAGCAGCGGCACGAGCAGGGCGAGGAACACATGCCAACGCCAACGTGCGATGAGAAAGAGCAGCAGCGCGATGACGCCGATAAAGGCGACGAGTGAGAGCAACGGACTCGTCGAGACAGCGGTGGCGGGATTCACTGTTGGGCGTCGCCGGTAAGAGTCATGGGGCGCGGTTGAAGAATCGGAAATAGAACGCGCCGAATATGAGGACGAGCCCCACGTTCACGGCCAGGCGTTCCCAGAGCCGGTTCCTGAAGAACAGCACGTCGACTCCAACGATCATGACCGCCATGACGACGACGTAGATGACGGCAACGATTTCTCTTCTCATTCCGAAGCTCCTACTTCGGCCGACGCGTATCTTCGGGGCCGGTCCAAGCCGCCTCACGGGCGCGGCGTGAATTGCCGCCTATCGTAATCGGGACCGGCCTTCGGCGCGAGTCGGCCGCCTCGGTCTACCGAGGCAGCATGCGCGCATGCAGCGAGACGGTGATCCATGCCGTGCCCCCGACCACGAGAAACACGATGATGGCCGCAAAGCCGATTGCCAGCAGGCGGTGCCGGGAGCTTGGCCGAAAGTCGAGCCGCAGAAAATAGCGCAGATGCACGAAAAGTTGCGCCAAGCCGCAAACGGCGATTGATGTCACGCTCCATGCGACGGGAACGCTCTTCGCCGCGACCAGGGCGAAAGGAATCGTCGTCAAGGCGATCGCGGCGCCGAAGCCGATGAGCGGCTCGCGCAGACCGCGCGGCTTCGAGGCGGGCGCCCCGTCCATGCTACAAGACCCCCGGCAAATAGACGACGGAGATGATCACGACCCAGACCAGGTCGAGGAAGTGCCAAAACATGCCGAGCCGCTCGAGGCGCGAGACGACCGGCGGTGTCAGGTCCTTGACCAGCACTTGTGCGCTCATCACGAGGATCCAGACGAGTCCAGAGCTCACGTGCAGTCCGTGCGTACCGACGAGCGTGAAGAACGCGGACAGGGCGCCGCTTCGCGACGGACCCGCGCCCTGCGTAATCATTCCGGTGAACTCCGAAGCTTCCAGGAACACAAAGCCGAGACCGAGCACGAAGGTCACTGCGAGCCACGCAAGCGTCGCGCTTCGCTTCTTTTCGGCGGCCGCGATCCTGGCCATGGCAAACGTAAACGTGCTCGCGAGCAGAGACATCGTCTCGTAAAACGTGTGCCCGAGATCGAACAGCGAGCCCGGCTGCGGGCCGCCCGCAACGCGGTGGACCATGGCCGCGTAGGTGGCGAACAGCAGGGAGAAGATGACGGCATCGCTCATGAGGTAGAGCCAGAACCCGTATTCGCGCTCGGCGTCCACCTGCTCGGTGTGTGCCGCTGCGGCCTGCGTGCCCCGGCTTGCGGTGAGTGCGGGCTCGCTCATCACGCGTAGCGGACCGGGCGTCGTTCTTCGATGGCTTTCACCTCTGCGCCCCGTATGACCTCGTGATCGTCGTCGTTGAAGCTGCGCAGCACGACGGTCGCGAACACGCCGGCCAAGCCTGCGAGGGCCAGCCACCAGATATGCCAGACCATTGCGAACCCTATCGCGAAAGCCAGCGCACCCGTGATCGCGCCGGCCCCCGTCGGGCGCGGCATGCGAATGTCCGCATAAGTTTCGGGGACGTTGCGCCGCTCGTGATGCTCCTTCCGCCGGCTCAACTCGTCGCGCCCGTGCACGTGGGGCAGGGAGGCGAAGTTATAGGGTGCCGGCGGCGAGGACGTGGCCCACTCGAGCGTGCGGCCGTCCCATGGGTCGCCGCTCGCGTCGCTCAGCGAGCGCCGATTGCGGATGCTCACGAAAAGCTGCGCGCCGAGACAGAAGATGCCGAGCAAGATAAAGAGCGCGCCGACTTCGGCGACGATCGTCCACGGCCGCCAGGCAGCGATAGCGTAATGCTGCATGCGCCGCGGCATGCCCATCAGGCCCAACGCATACAAAGGCACGAAGGCAAGATAGAAGCCGACGATCCAGGCCCAGAAGGCGCGCTTACCCCAGCGCTCGTCGAGCCGGAATCCGAAGGCCTTGGGGAACCAGAACATGTAGCCGCAGAGGTACCCGAACAAAGCGCCGGGAATCAGCATGTTGTGGAAATGCGCGACCAGGAACGTCGTGTTGTGAACGACATAGTCGACCGGCGGCACGGCGAGCAGAATGCCCGTCAGGCCCCCGACGACGAAGGTCACGATGAAACCGAGGGCCCAATACATGGGCACGCGCAGCCGCACGCGGCCCTGATACATCGTGAAGATCCAGTCATAGATCTTCACGCCCGTCGGCACGCCGACGAGGATCGTCATCATGCCGAAGAAGGCGTTCACGTTGGCGTTCGCGCCCATCGTGAAGAAGTGGTGCAGCCAGACGATGAAGGACAGCACGCCGATCGCGACGGTGGCATAGACGAGCGACCGGTAGCCGAAGAGCGGCTTTCCCGAAAACGTAGAGAACACCTCGGAATAGACGCCGAAGGCAGGCAGGATCAGGATGTAGACTTCCGGATGCCCCCAAATCCAGAACAGGTTGACGTAGTTCATCATGTCGCCGCCCGTGCCGTTCGTGAAGAAATGCATGCCAAGGTAGCGGTCCAGTGCGAGCAATGTCGCGGCCACGGTCAGGGCGGGGAAGGCAAAGAGCATGAGCAGGCTGGTCACGAGCGCGGTCCAGCTGAACAACGGCATACGCATCAGCGTCATCCCGGGTGCCCGGCGCTTCAGGATAGTGACCACGAAGTTGATTCCCGTGAACGTCGACCCGAAGCCGGCGATCAGGACCGCCCAGATCCAGTAATCTACGCCGGTGCCGGGGCTGAACGTCAGCTCCGAGTACGGCGGGTAGGCGCTCCAGCCGGCCGTCGAGAAGCGCCCGAGCACGAGCGAGATCATGACGAGCGCCGCGCCCGCGGCCGTCAGCGCCAGGCTCACGGAATTGAGGAACGGGAAAGCGACGTTGCGTGCGCCGATTTGCTGCGGCGTAACGATATTGATGAGCCCGGTCAGGAACGGCATCGCCATGAAGAAAATCATGATCGTGCCGTGGGACGAAAACACCTGGTTGTAGTGATCGGGCGGAAGGTAGCCGCCCGAGTGCAGGGCGACGGCCTGCTGGCTGCGCATCATGAGCGCATCGATGAAGCCGCGGACGAGCATTACGAAGGCCAGCACGATGTACATGATGCCGATCTTCCGGTGGTCGACGCTCGTGAGCCACTCGCGCCACAGGTAGCGCCATTTGCCGAGCCAGCTTATGAGCGCGATTACCGCGACGCCGCCGAACACGACGAGCATCGCCGCGCCGAAGGCCAGGCGGCTGTAGAAGGGCAAGGCGTCGATGCTGAGCTTGCCGAGCATCAGCGGCCGCCGTTCTTCCGGCCGCTGCGGGCGACAGTCGGCTTGCGGGGCGCCGCGTAGCGGGCGATCACGCAGCGAAACAGATGCGGCTCGACGGCCGAGTAATAGGCGACTTTGGCATTCGTGCTCGGCGCGCGCAGCCGAGCATAGGCACGGGCATCGAGCGTCTTCCGGGATCGTTTCACGCGCTGAACCCAGCGGCCGAACCGCGCCGCGCCGACGGCCTTGGCGAGAAAACGCTGATCGGGAAAGCCCTGGCCGCTGAATTGCGCGTTGCGCCCCACGAAGGTGGCCGGAGTGTCGGCGATGGCCTCGAAGCGGGTCTGCATTCCTGCCATGGCATACATCTGGCCCGCCAGCCCCGGTATGTAGAGCGAATTCATGACCGTGTCCGAGGTGATCGTCAGGACCAGTGGACGGCCGACCGGGAACACGAGCCTGTCGAGGACGGCGATATTCTGTTCGGGATAGACGAAGAGCCACCTCCAGTCCTCGGCGATGGCCTGTACCTCGAGCGGCGGTTCGGAGGAGACGACCCGGCTGTAGGGGTCGAGCCGGTGCGTGGATATCCAGATGGTCACCGCAATGGCCGTGGCAATGAGGCCCGCGCCGAACCAGATCCCGAGATCGATGGGTTTGGAATAAGTCCAGTGCGGCCTATAGGCGCCCTCGCCTTCTTTGGCGCGGTATTTACGCAGGACCCAGAAGGTCAGCACGAAAACCGGCAGCACCACGATGAGCGCTAGGCCAGTCACCAGTAGCAGCAGGTTGCGCTCGGCCAGCGCCACGGGCGCGCCGGGCGCAATGACGGGCCAGGCGCGCATGCTGCAGGCACTCAGCAGCGGGACGGCAGCGAGGAGCAAGACCGGTCGCAACGAGACCGGGCCGGAGCCTCGCCGCAGAGGGCGAGCGCGCGAGCGCCCGGTGTCATTCGCGATCCGATAAGTCCGATATGGGCGGAACCCCCGTCGCAGAAAACATTCGTAGGTCGTCAATAGCACCGCTGCGCGTCATGCAAACTTTGCGCCACGTAACGGCCATGGGCGGCGGCCGGGCGGCCGGCCCCTCACGCGATGCAACTTATCGCGCGTTAGGCCCTCGAACGATCAGGGAACCGTGGACCTCGCATTTGGGGCGGCGGGCCGTTTGTCCATACGTTACGGAGGACGCTTCCATGAGCTCGAGCAGTGACGCCGTCGTCGATCCCCTTAGGGCACCCGATCCGGAGCGGCGGCGTTTCCTGACGATCGCGGCCACGGTCGCCGTTGTCGGCGGCGTCGGCGTCGCAGCCGTTCCGTTCGTCGAATCGTTCGAGCCCAGCGCCCGGTCCTTGGCCGAAAGCGCTCCGGTGGACATCGACATCGGCAAGCTCGAAGAAGGACAGATGGTCACCTTCCTGTGGCGCCACAAACCCGTCTGGGTCGTGCGGCGCACGAAGCGGCAGCTCGCCGAGCTACCCAACCTCAACGGCATGCTCAAGGATCCGTTGTCCAAGGCCAACCAGCAGCCGCCGGGGCTGCCTCACTGGAATCCCGTGCAGCGCTCGATCAAGCCCGAATACTTCGTCGTCGTCGGCATCTGCACGCATCTGGGCTGCGTGCCGGACTATCACCCCAACGCCGGCGTGGCCGGGCTCGGGCCCGATTGGCCGGGTGGGTTCCTCTGCCCGTGCCACGGGTCGCGTTACGATCTGGCGGGCCGAGTCATGGACGGCTCGCCGGCGCCGCTCAATCTGCCCGTGCCGCCGCATTTCTACAAGAGCGACACCGTCATCCGCACCGGGCTGCTCGAGGATGGCAGCGAGAAGAACTGGATGCCGCAAACCTGGTGAGTCGCCGCGCGGGCGGGCTCCGTCAAGCGATCCCTGTGCCGTGCCGCGTCCGTTCCAGTAATTGGCGGAAAGCTCGGAACGCCTTAGGCATGTGCACGTGCTTATAAGGAAAGTTTTCTATGGGGTCCATGGCGTGCACGACCATCGCGCTGTCCGCCTCGAACACGAGCAGCCGGCCATCCGCCGTCTCGGCGCAATCGATCGCGAAATAATCGAGGGCCAACCGGCCGTGGATGGCGTCCAGGGCCTCTTTGTGCCGGGCTGCGAAACCGTTCTCGAAGCCGGCCATGAAGGCGGCTTCTTCCGCACGTTTTTCCGCATCCTCGGCCATGCCCGCATTCAGGTAGTGGATCATCCAGTGATCGGAGATCGCCATGTGACTGGCGTACGGACGGCCGTCGATCATGGCGATCCGGTATTTGCGGTAGAGGCCGTCGGCGCCGCGATAGTCCACGAAGGGAGAGACGTAGTATTCCGTCGCGGCATTCGAAGCGATGTACGCCTTCAGGGCTTCCGGCGAGTCCACCCTCTCGAGGTTTTGCCCCGCGTGCGAGTCGACCGGACGGACGATCACGGGAAAATCGGCGCCTTCCAGCAACGCGCTCATGGCACGACCTTGCTCGCACGCGGTGGCCAAGGCAGCGCGGCCGGCCCGGGCGGCGGGGGGCATCAGCACGCCGGCAATAGGGGCCAGCATCCGGCTCGTGTTATCCCGCGTCAGCTTCAGTATCGATTGAGGCCGATTGATCACGGGCCTCGGCCACTCCGCGGCCACGTCCTGTAGAACGTCGAGCACCGGGCGGTTTTCCCGGGACTGGGCGATGGCCACGATCATGACATCATGCTCGGGCAAGGCCTCCGGCAGCGGCAGGCCGGCGCCGACATAAAGCGTGTTGAGCTCGATGTCGCTGTTCTCGACGAGCATCTCCAGCGGCGTGTTCCACATGATCTCGCCGGGCGCCTTGATTGCCAGGAGGCGGATGCCCGGCCGCTCCGTCGCGGCCGGCAGCGTATAGATCTGCTGCATGCGTAAGGCCTGCGCCTGCACGGCGCGAGCGGTTTGGGGGTCGCCGCGCAGCTGCAGCAGGATGGACAGGTCCATCATCGCGTTCGCGTCGTTCCCGGTATCGGCGCGTGCCAGCAGTTGCTCGCCGACGGGCGCCATGTCCATACCGTGATAGGTCATCGTCATGAGGCGGGCCAGCCCCAGGAATTCGCCTTCTGGTTCGTTCTGCACGGGCGTGCGTTCATTCATCGTGTTCAGGTCTCCATCTCGAGCGGCGCCTGGTGCCGGCCGTTCGTGCGGGATCGGCCGAACGCCAATACGGCGTCGACCAGAGCATGGATATCGGACCGCCGAGTGCGGTGATTGACGAGCGCCGCGCGAATCGCCAGACCGTGCTCGAGCTGTATCGTTGAGGGCGCCGAGATACCGGACTCCTGAACGTCCGCTGCGATTGCGGCATTCGCCGTGTCGGCGTTTTCGCATCGGTAGCGGAAACACACGATATTTAGACTGACGGGCGCCATGAGCTCGAGCTCCGGCTCCGCCCCGATTCTTTGCGCCAACGCCTGGGCCAGGTCGCAGCTCTGGGTAATCGTTTGCGCGAGTCGCTCCGTGCCGTATACCTGGAGCGTGAACCACGTCTTGAGCGCGCGGAACCCACGCGACAAATCGGGCCCCAAGTCGCAGGGCCAAACGGCTCCGCCGGCCAGGCCTCGTTCGTAGCGTTGCAGGTACGCGGCTCGATCGGAAAACGTCGACTGTAGCCGGCGTCCTTCCCGCACGAGCAAGAACCCCGCGTCGTAAGGCACCTGACCCCACTTGTGAAAATCGAATGCCAAGGACATGGCGCGATCCAAGCCCGCGAGCCGAGGTGCAACGCGGGGGGAGAGCTTGGCCAAGACCCCGAGGGCTCCGTCCACATGCAGCCACAGCCGCTGCTCGTCCGCTAGATCGGCCAGGGCCTGCAAATCGTCTATCGCACCGACGTCGACGGTGCCGGCCGTTGCCACGATCAGAAACGGGTGCAGACCGGCGTTGCGATCTGTCTCGACGGCCGCGCGCAGCGTCTCCACCCTGACCCGGTAGTCCGAGTCCACCGGCACGCGTCGCAGGCGATCGGTGCCGAGCCCCGCCATGTCCATGGCCTGGGCAATGCAGCCGTGGGCGGACGTCGAGGTATAAGCGGTCAAGGACGCGCCCTCGCCGACGACGCCGCGCGCCCGCACGTGATCGCCCAGGGCCCAGTTGCGGGCCGCCAGCACGGCCATGTAGTTGGCGATGGACGTCCCCGTCACGAACAGCCCATTGGCCTGGTCGGGAAAGGCGACGAGCGTGCGTACCCAATCCACCACTTGCCGCTCGACGGCAACGGGAATCTGATCCCGCCCGCCGAGGTTGGCATTGAGCCCGCCGGCCAGCATTTCCGCCAGCATCCCTATCGCCGTCCCGCCGCCGTGCACCCAGCCCATGAAGCCGGGATGCGCGTTGCCCACGGCGTAGGGGAGTATCGACTCCATAAACGTGTCATGAATGTCGGCGAGCTCCGCAGGTTCATGCGGTAAGGGCGCCGCAAACTGCTCGCGCACCGCTGCCGGTACCGGCCGCCAGACCGGCCGCTCGCGAAGCGTTTCGAGGTAGTCGAACATGTCGTCCAGCATTCGATGCCCCTGGCTTCGCCAGGCGGACCAGTCGTCCGGGTCCAAGGAGCGGGGGGCGAGCTTTTCGCGGGACTCTTGCGTCATGAGAAATTTCCCGCCATTAGACGATGGTCATCCGTAAAATCCCTCGTTTGCGATCCTGATCGAATTCCGGGGCAGCCGTTCGCCTCGGCTCTTTGCAGGTGGAGGCGGCTCCGCTCGCGCGCAACTATAAAGGGCGCAACCGATTCGAGCGAGAATCAGCGATATCGAACCCGCGCTTCCGCCCCCGCAGGCGTACGCGGCCGTCAGGTCTCCGCGGACGCGCTGCTCGTTCCCGGTCGGGATTCCCGCCGGCCGTCCGACGAACCTTTGAGTCGCGTGTAATAGTCTTTGCGGAAGCGCAGCGTCAGCGCATCAGTGCGCACCGATTGATCTTCTGCGGCCTTCGGCATTTCGGGCGGCGAGGAGGATTCGACGATCGCCTGGTCCTCCCTGGCGATTCGCCGATTCGAGTAGTTGAACGCCCAATCGAGCAGCGGCGACTTCAGAAACGGTCGCGCGATCGTGAGCAGCATGCGCGTGCGCGTCCGGTCGACGGGCACGCACGCGACGGCCAGCAGAACCTTCTTGCGGCGTAACTCGATATGCAGATTCATTTGATTCGGCCAACGGTAGTCGAGCCGGCCCGGCCGGTCCTCCCCGTCGATCCGCACGTGCGAGCGAACGCCCCAGGCCTCCTCCTCGCGCACGATCTCGAGACGCTTCGCCGCGAGCGCGCCGAGCTCGCGGCCGATCGTCTTGCGGTGCACAAACGCGAGGTGCGGCCAGTCCAGCATGTTCTCCATGGCGCGGGTCCAATGCGCGCGCCATGAGACCTCGGTGCCCGACACTCGGACGCCCGGGTCAAGAACATAGTCATCGACCGCCGGCTCGCCAAGCGGCTCGGCGTTGGCCGCGGTGAAGACCCATATCCAGCCTCCGATCTCGCGGGTTGTTACGACGTCTGCGCCGAGCCGGCCGGTCTTGGCATCGGGGTTCCACGGGACGCGCGCATTCGTGCCGTCGGCCGCGAAGCGCCAGCCGTGGAAGGGGCACTCCAGGCAGCCGTCGACGAGGCGGCCCAGCGAGAGCGCGGCGCCGCGATGCGGACAGCGATCCACGAATGCGCGCGCTGCGCCGTCCGGGCCGCGAAAGAGCACGAGCGGCGTGCCGGCGATAGTGAGCGGCAGCAGCCGGCCCCTGCGCAACCGGTCCGCGAACGTGACCGGCGTCCAGATATGGGCGAAGTCTTCGAACACTCCCGTTTCCCGGCGAATGGGATCGCTCCCGTCAGCGAATAATTCGACCGCCGGGCCGCTTCGGATTCGTTACCCTTAACAGGGCAAGCGCCTCCCGAGAGGCTTCTCTCAAGAACGCGCTCCGAAGCCTGGCTCGATGGTCGCGACCTATCGATCGAACCATCGTCGTACCGACGGTGTCATCTCGCGACTGCTAAAGTTCCCTGTCGCCGAGTCGATATCGAGTTAACTCGAATCGCCGGGACGATATCCGCCATGAACGGCCTGAACCGCATCGATCTGCTGGCCTTTGTCTCGCATCGGAGAAGCGACAGCGCTCACAATCCGGGACGCTACCCGCATCTTCGCCACGCCCATTGGCACCACGCTCATCGCGCTCCCGGCAGCGCGTTTGCGCAGCAGGGTGGGACGGCGCTCACCCCGGCCGCCGCGAACACCGCTTCGCTCGACTCCGGCTCGCAGGCCAATGCGCCTTCCGGCGCGGGCGCTGGCACGACGCCCGCCCTGACCTATCAGCGGACCGAGAACGCCGCCCTTTATATTCGTACCCAGGAAGGCGACACGGTGGCGCTCAAGATATCGGCGCGCGATGCACTGGGGGCCGATCTGAGCCGGGAGGGGTCCGCGACGGAGCTCAAGCTTTCGGGCTCGAGCAATACGAAGATCGCGGTCTATGTGCACGGCAACCTGAATCCAGACGAGCTCGCCGCAGTTCAGGACGTGGTCCAACAGGCCGGCGCGTTGGCGGAGCAGTTCTTTGCAGGCGACGCCCAGGCGGCCTTCGCCGCCGCCGCCGGCCTCAATATCGACGGCAGTCAGCTCGCGAAAGTGGGGCTGCGCCTCGGTCTGCGGGAGCGGTCGACCTATTCCGAGCTGTCCGGCGCGCCGCCGGTTCCAAGCGATACCGCAAGCGCCACGGCCGGCGCTGCGCCCGGCGCATCGGCCGCGGCGGCCGGAGCGGCGCCGGCTGCGTCCTCGGCGCCGGCTGCGTCCGCGGCGCCTGCTCCGTCGGCGCCGGTGCCAGCACAGACCGCGTCGACGGACGTCGGCAGCGACCTGACGCACGTGCTGAAGACGGTGACCGACTTTCTGCATCAGTTGCTCACTGCGTTCGAAGCGCTCGGTGAGCCGCTCGGTAACGATGCCTCGGCGGCGGGGCCGTCGACGAAGCCGCCGGCGGCTCCCGTCACTGCGAACGGCGGCGCTGCCATGGCCGGCGGTGCCACCGATGCCGGGGCCGGCCCCGGTCCCGGTCCCGATAGCAGCAGCGCCCGCGTCGATTTCTCGCTGAAGCTACGAATTTTCCAGTCGATCGTGGCAACGGCGAGCGTCCCTTCCATGGCCCCGGGGCCGAAAGATTCGACGGCCGCGGGGACCACCGATGCCGGCAGCAGCGTCTCGACCGGCACCGCGTCGGCGGACAAGGCGTCGGCGCTGTTGTCCGATACCGTGGATGCGCTCGCCGCGCAGCAGCAGCCTCCGCTCGACGCCTCGGCCTGATCGGAGAGCAGCGCGGAAGTAAGATAGAGACGTTGTTTGCAACGTCTGCAGGTCCCGTCTAATCTTCGCCTAGCCCGGCTAAGAAGAAATTCTGGCGCGGCCGCGTCCCGCGACCTGGTGGCGCCGCCCTAAAGCGAAAACTAGGAGCGAGCGGGAATTCCGAGCGATGACTGTTTCCAAGCAGATCCTCTGCTGCACTTTTTCCTACCTGGCGGCCGTTGCGGCCGCGGCGCAGGACGACGCGGCACAGACGGAATCCGCGCGTAAGACCGTGCGTGTCGTGCGCACGGCGACGCCGCCCGTGATCGACGGCGACCTCGGCGACGCCGTCTGGGCTCAGGCAGCCGTTGTCGACGATCTCCATCAAGTCAGCCCGACGGAATATGCCGAGCCCAATGAGCGCACGGTGGTCTATGTGCTCTACGACGACGACGCACTGTACGTCGGTGCGCGTCTGTACGACACGGATCCGCAGCTCATCACGGCAAAAAACATGATCCAGAACGACAACTTGGGCGACGACGACCGGTTCTACGTGACGATCGACCCTTTCAACGATCGACGCAGCGGCTACTACTTCGGCGTGAATCCCAACGGTGTGCGTTCCGACGGCTTGTACCGCAACGTGACCGAATTTTACGGTGACTGGAACTCGATCTACCGCGCGGCCGCCGGTCGGTTCGAAGGCGGCTGGACAGCGGAGATCAGGATTCCCTTCAAGTCGATCTCGTTCGACCCCATGACCGACACGTGGGGCCTCAATTTTTCGCGCACCGTGGCAAGGAAGAACGAGATCATTGCCTGGGTCTCACGCAACCGGGCCTACAACCCTTCGGTCTCAGGCGTCGCCGTCGGGTTTGAGGGGCTCAAGCAAGGCCTCGGTCTGGAGGTCGTGCCTTCGTTGGCCGTTAGCAAGCGTCAGGATTTCGTAACGGGCGTATCCGGCTCGGACACGAAGCCTTCGCTCGATGTTGCGTATCGGCTCACGCCTCAAATGAACGCGTCCCTGACGATCAATACGGACTTCTCGGCTACGGAGGTCGACGACCGGCAGGTCAACCTCACGCGCTTCGGGTTGTTCTTCCCGGAAAAGCGCAGCTTCTTTCTCCGAGAGGCCGACATTTTCGAGTTCGGCGGCATCGGGGGCCAGCGCCAATCGTCGATCCCCGGGTTGAATACCGTGGGGGAGAACGGCCGACCGTTCTTCTCGCGGCGTATCGGCTTGAGCCCGGACGGGCAGATCGTCGGCCTCGACTACGGTGCCAAGATCAGCGGCCGCGCCGGACGCTGGGAGTTGGGCGCGCTGTCGATTCGGCAGGCGGCGTTCGGCGCCGTGAGCCCAAAGACGCTCTCGGTCGTGCGCGCAAAGCTCGACGTGCTCGAGGAGTCGAGTGTCGGAGTCATCGCAACGTCCGGAGACCCCACGCGCAACGTGGACAACTCGCTGACCGGCTTCGACTTTCTGTATCGCAACACGCGCCTGCCGGGCGGGCGCAGCGTCGAGAGCGATCTTTGGTTTCAGCAGAGCGACACACAGGGCGTGGCGGGAGGCCAAGCCGCCTACGGCATGAGCTTCCGGTACCCGACCTCCCAAGGTTTTCGGGGGACGCTTCAATATCGGGCGTTCGAGGAGCACTTCAATCCGGCGCTCGGCTTCATCGACAGGGCCGGCATCGGCGACGCGTTTGTGAACCTCGGCTACATGCTGCGCAAGCCTAAAGGCTACATCGAATCCTGGCTCTTCGACATGGACTACGAGCGCATCGACTATCTCGGCGGCGGTTTGCAGGAAGAGGCGCTCTTCGTTCGGCCGCTGACGCTCTCGAACCGCACCGGCGACTCGGTCACGCTGGCGATCAGCGACTTCAATGAAGTGTTGCTCGCGCCTTTCGAAATTCATCCGGGCATCGTCGTGCCGCCCGGGCGGTACGATTCCGACACGCGGGGGGTTCAGTTCAGCACGGGCGGACACCGTAAGCTGGCCGTCGCCGGACGATTCGTGGATTATCCAGACGGCCGGTTCTACGGCGGTTCGCGCTTCGATAAATGGTTGCGGCTCACTTGGCGGCCGTCGGCCCGGGTCGGAAGCAGCTTGAGCTACGAGGACGACGATATTGCCCTGCCGCAAGGCGCGTTCGAAGTCAGGCTCCTGCGCGCCGAGTTGGACATCGCCTTTTCGTCCACCCTTTCCCTCGTGAATCTCGTTCAGTACGACAATATCAGCGACGTGGCGGGCATCAATGTGCGCCTGCACTGGATCCCTCAGGCCGGTCGCGAAGTGTACTTCGTCATCAACCACAATCTCGAGAGCGTGGACGGCGACGGCCGCTTCCGCTCGCAATTCTCGGACGCCACGGCCAAGGTCAACTACACGTTTCGCTTTTAGTCTGCCGGCAGGCGGCTGCCGGGCATGTGCAGCGTCTATGCCCCGGTGCGGCCCGGGGCGGCCGCGTCGGCGGAGGTCTGCATGCGCTGCCTACTGTGCCGCAGTGTCGGGCCGCGGGGTAGAAGGGTGCCGCCCAGGATGCGTTGCTTGAGCCGCGAGGCGTTGGCCCGGGCCTCCGGGACCAGGCTCGCGAACAAGTAGCTGTTGGCGCCCGCACGCCGTGCTGCAGCGCGGTCGCAGAAAAGGCTGAAATACTGCCCGTAGCTCAGCTGATAGTTTTGCAGCAGGCGCTGGCCGCCGGAGTCGCCGGCCAGTTCCAGCAGATTCACGGCACAGAGGTGGCTCGATTCGGCGACGAGGTAATGGCGATGCGCGGCGAGCATGGCGTCCCGCGGGTCCATTAGGCCGTAAAACTCGGCCAGCAGCGCAGCGCGGGCCGTGCCGGTGACAACGTATTCGCGCAGATAGTCGACCAGGGCCGTGCAGTGGACCTGCTCGAGAGCCGCCGCGCGCAGCGCGAGAATTTGGCGGTCGCGGCGCCGCTGGTCCGCGACCTCGGTCATGCTCCTGTCCTGGCGAGTATGCCAAACGGCGTAGCGACGGGAGTCGGAGAGCAATTGCTTACAGATGCGCTTCGGCTGCGCGTCGCCGTGCAGGGCCCGCTCACGGACCGTGAATTCGGACTCGTCCATGAGACGGGTGTGTGTCAGATAGATCACCCTGAACGACCTCGCGATCTGTAATTGCCGCGTTGTTCTCGGGCCGGCTGATATTGGAATTCATTCGTCCACCGGCTCGACAATAGGATGAAATTCCTGCCGGCTCGTGACAAGGGGTACGAGCTGATATATTTTTTCGCCATGTCGCGCCAAATGGCGGTTTCCGCGACTTGCGAAGGTCTCAAGGTTGTGAATACACGCGCATCCTCGCCGCACCGGGCGACCGGTTAGGCCCGTCATTGCCGCCAGACTCCGGCGGCCAATGCGATGGCGCCGACGCAGCCGTCCGGCGGCCAGCAGTGCGTAGAGCATGTGCCTGGGTGCGAGCAGCCTATTGGCGTCGTGCTCGACTCGTCCGCCCCTCGAGCGGTTCCAAGGACAGGTCCGGCGAACGCCCGAGGAAGCCGCTCTTCTCGATCGCGCCGGCGGCGCCCTCACCTTCGCCGACCTCGAGACGGAGCCGGAGCGCGTCGCTCACGCGCTGCGAACGCGGGGGATCGAAGCGGGTAGCGTCGTCGGTCTTTATCTCGAGCGCTCTGCCGCCTGGGTCGTCGGCGTCCTCGGCATTCTTAAGGCCAACGCCGCGGTGATGCCGTTGTCGCCTTCCTATCGGCTCGGACGCGTCCGTGAGTCATAATTCTGCAGGCCCTCCGCCCGGGTCGATGGAAAATCCCAGTCAAACGTGAAAACTGACCGACATCTTCTTCGCAGCTCCAAACCCCCAAAGACATGCGCCGTGAGAAGCGAATACGCGTTGCTGGGGCTTTGGTTGTGTCTCGCGGGGTGCTCGCCTCGAAGCCAAGCGCAGTTCAAAAGCGGTATAGAGGTTCCCAAAGAGTACGAGGCGTGTGCGGCGCAGGTCGACAACTTTGTGCGCGAAACACGCGGCTGGAGCGCCGACTCATATCGGGTCACCGTCGACGAAAGCAGGCGGGACATCGATGACAACGACAACTTGCTGACCTTCTTTCGCATCGATTCGGCGCCGGACACAAAGGCAACGAAGCAGGGCGATGGCGCGCCATTCGAAGTCATTATGGATTGTGTGAACGAGCGTCCTGTCAGAACGCTGAAGCTCAAGTGAGGTTGCGGGGCCGGCCGTAGTCTCGCCGACTCAATCCTGGATATCGGGCTCCACGAGGCGCGCCAGGAACTCGAGCGATTCCTGCCAGCCGAGATAGCACAGCTCAGGCGGAATGGCTTCCGGGATGCCTTCTTGAACGATATCCAGCTCGGTGCCGCAGACGACCGGCCGCAGCGTGACCGTCGTTTGCATTTCTCCGGCCAGCCCGGGCGCATCGAACTTGTCCGTGTAGCGAATGCGCTCGTTCGGGACCAGCTCACGGTACGTTCCGCCGAAGGAGTGAGCGTTGCCTGTGCCGAAATTGCGGAACGACATGTGGTAGGTCCCGCCGACCACCGCTTCGAGGTGATCGACTTTGCACGTGAACCCATTGGGCGGCAGCCAGCGGGCGAGGGCGTCCGGCTCGAGGAAGGCCCTGTAAGCCTTCTCGGGTTTGGCGCGCAGCACTCTGTGGAGGTGGACGGCGTTGCTCGGCATGTCGGTCTCCTCGGATTGATGTCTCGGACGACTTTTAGTCGTTTGCGGCTCAGCGGAATCGACACATTCCAGGCGGAAATCCTCGGTGTGCGTGCGGGCAAAGACGCGCCCGACGGCGGCCCGACCGGGTGCGGCGGCGGCCGTGCGCGCTGCGTCGGCATCGTATCCAGTCACGCTACGCGGTTCAATGCTCCTCGGACCGCTCCCCTAGCTCTCCGCCCCCACCGCGGGACTTCGAACGAAAAACGCGCATGCGACGGCCAACACCGAAAGCACGGCGCCGCACAGAAATGCCGTGCGTATTCCGCCGGCGAGCGCCTCGGCCGATGCGACCCCGCTCGCGCCGAGCCGCGCTGCTTGCGCCGACATGAGGGTGACGAACAGCGCAACGCCTGCCGCGCCCGCGACCTGCTGAATCGAGCCGAGCACCGCGCTACCGTGCGAATAGAGTTCGGGACGCACGGACGAGAGGCTCACGGTAAAAAGCGGCGTGAACATGAACGCGAAGCCGATGCTGATGACGATGTGCCCGACGAGTATCGAGCCGACCCAGGTCGACGTGCCGAGCAGCGTCATGGCCCAAAGTACGACGCTCGCGATGCCGACGCCGGGCACGAGCAGCCTCCTCGGCCCGACCCGGTCGTAGAGCCGCCCGACGTAGGGCCCGAGCAGGCCCATCAAGAGCCCGCCCGGCAACAGCAACAGTCCCGTCTGCAGCGTCGAAAGCCCGAGCACGTCCTGGAGATAGATCGGCAGCAGGATCACGGTGCCGAACAGGGCCATCATCATGATGGACATGAGCAGCACGGACAGCGTGAACGTGCGCGAGCCGAAAGTCCGCAGATCCAAGAGGGCGCCGTCGCGCCGCTGCAAAGCCAGCTGGCGCAGCACGAACGCGATCATGGCCGCGGCGCCGACGCCGAGCGGCACGGCGGCCGGCAGACCGCTCCCGCTCGCGGCGCCGATGGCGCTGATGCCGTAGACGGCGCCGCCGAATGCGAAGGCCGACAGGACGACGGAGACGAGGTCGAGCGGGGCATAGCGCGGAGTCGTGACGTTTTCGATGCGGCGCAGGCCCATCGCGAGCGCCCCGAGCGCGATCGGCAGCACGAGGATGAAGAGCCAGCGCCACGGCAGGTAGTTCAGAACCAGCCCCGAGATCGTCGGACCCAGGGCCGGCGCGACGGAGATCACGACCGAGATGTTGCCCATGGTCCTGCCGCGCGACTCCGGCGGCACAAGCGTCATGACGGTCGTCATGAGCAGCGGCATCATGATGGCGGTGCCCGAGGCTTGCACGATGCGTGCGAACACGAGCGGCACGAGGCCGGGCGACAGCGCCGCGAAAAGGGTTCCGAGGCTGAACAACGACATCGCGGCGATGAATATCGGCCGCGTGTGCACGCGCTGCAGCAGGTAGCCCGTGACCGGGATCACGACGGCCGTGGTCAGCAGAAACGCGGTCGTCAGCCATTGCACGGCCGTCGCCGAGGCATGGAGGCTCGTCATGAGCCGCGGCAGCGCGACGTTCATGATCGTTTCATTGAGGATCACGACGAAGGCCGACACCAGCATGAGATTGATGACGAGGCGGCTGCGCGCGGACGTGACCGGAGCCACCGGCGCAGGGCCCGCCGCTGCGGCCTGTGCTTCGATCGGATCGGAAGTCATGGCGCCGTTCTCGGCCTCGTAAAATTGGGCCGTACTGTATGCCACACTCGTGCCGCGCGCGGTAGCCGGCCGCCCGTTGCGGGCCGCTAGGTTCCGCGATAATCGGGCCTCCAGCCGAGCGCCGCGAGCGCCTTCTGGGTCGCGACGGCCCCGTCGTCCTCGGCGATGTTGTAGACGCCCCGCGAGCCGCGCGTCATCGCGAGCAGCGCCGCGTGCGCCGCGGCGTCGACATGGAGCGGTCCGCCCGCCGGCGGCTCCTCGACGCCGGTCCCCGGGCCGTAGAGCCGCCCATGGCGCAGCACGATGCCTTCGAGCGGTGCCGCGAGCACTTGGCGCTCGAGACTCTCGACGCCGCGCGCCGTCACGCCCGCCGCGCCCGGCGCGCCGACGTTGAGCGGGGCGTCCTCGCCGAAAGGCGTCTCGCCCGGCGCATAGGCGAAGGCGATGCTCTGCGCGACGAGCCGCCGCGCCCCGACCGCGACCGCGGCCGCTATGAGGTTGCGCGTGCCGATCTCCCGGATGCGCGCGTTGCGCGGCAGCGCTTCGGCCAGCCTCTCGGGGTCGAGCCCGTCCGGCAGGTCGGTGAGCTCGTGGACGACAACGTCCGGCCGTGC
Source organism: uncultured Gammaproteobacteria bacterium (assembly GCA_963782445.1). GTDB lineage: Bacteria > Pseudomonadota > Gammaproteobacteria > Steroidobacterales > Rariloculaceae > ZC4RG20. The sequence continues at coordinate 4,348,612 of CAWAJM010000001.1, read as the reverse complement.
GCGTGCCACGGCGCGTTCGAGTCCCGGCGCGTCGAAGACGTCGACGACGAGGGGCGTCGCGCCCAGAGCATGAAGCTCCGCGGCCTTGGGCGCGGACCGCGTCGTGCCGAAGACGGCCCAGGCATCCGCCGCGAGCAGCGGCAAGAGTCGGCGCCCGATGACGCCGCTCGCGCCCGCGACAAAGACGCGCTTTGTCACCGGGCGCTTTCGCGTGCGCTACACGCCCGGCCGGGCCTGTGCGCCCGCCGGCTGCTGTGCGCCATGGCCCTCGAGACCGTAGAGCTTGGCCGCGTTCTCGTACGTGATCTTGCGAATCGTCGCGGCCGGCAGATGCCCCATGGTTTCCTGGATCGTGCGCCGCGAGTTGGGCCAGATGCTGTCCGGATGCGGATAGTCGGAGGCCCAGAGCAGGTTGTCGCCGTAAAACTCGAGCAGCCGCATCGTGACGGGGCTCTGCTGGAAGGTCGTGTAGATCTGCCGCTTGAAGAGCTCCGACGGCTTGTGCACGAGCGAGATGCCGCCCTTGTCGCGCCAGTATTCCTGGGCTTCCCAGAGCCGCCAGTGGCGGTAGTCGAGCTCTTCGACGAGCCAGGGCAGCCAGCCCGCGCCGGACTCGGCCATGACGATCTTGAGGCCCGGATGCCGCTCGAGGATGCCATAGGCGAACAGGTCGACGAACGGATCGAGGAACTGCTCGACGAAACTCTTCGCGTGCAGGAACGTCGCGCCCGGGCTGCCTTTGAGCGGGTCGAATGCGAGCAGCGACTTGGCGAACACCGTGACGTGGAAGGCCAGGACCGTGCCCGTGTCCGCCATGAGCTCGAGCAGCGGTTCCCAGCGCCGATCGCGAATGGGCGGATCGGTTACGGCGATCTGCAGATTTGCCTGCTTGAACGCGCCCTTGTCCGCGAGCCGGCGCATCTCCTCGAGTGCGGACTCGGGAGTCGGCGGCAGCATGGGCACGCCGAGGAAGCGGTCGGGTGCGACCGCGCAGTACTCCTCTAGCCACTCGTTGTAGACTCGGTAGCAGGCGTCGCGGAACGCCGTGTCGTCGCTCTTGATCGACGTGACCGGGCCGAAGATGACCTGCGCATGGACGCCGTCGCGGTCCATGTCCTCGAGCCGCAGCTCCGGCACGCCGGGGCGGCGTTCGCTGAAGTCGGAGATGCCGCCGCGATCGAGCGCCGTGTACACCGGCTTCGGGCCTTTGGGCGCCGAGCCCGCGCCCCACCAGGCGCCCCAATTCTCGCCCTCGCAGATCCAGAACGCGCGGCCGTCGCGCTCCTCGATATGCGGCGCGCGGTCCCGCATCGAGGCGGGCAGGCGGCTCGTCCACAGGTCGCGAGGCAAGGTGTTCAGATCGAGATGATCGTCGCAGGAAATGAGTGGATGATTCAGCATGGCTTCCACCTCAAGGGTAGGTTCGATCCATCCGCTGGAAGAGCCTGTCCCTCATCCGCGGACGGCTCTGGTTCTCAACGGCCCGTTCGCCGCCGTCGGCAGAGCCCAACAGAATAGCGGTTCGGCGGGAGCGGGACAAAACGGAACCGCGCGTCCGCGCCGCGCTCACCCGCACAGCCGCTCCGTCTCGGTGCGCGTCGATCGCGGGCCCGTGTTTCGGCTCGCGAGCCCGTAGGCCGGCGCGGCGTGGCTGAAGGGTTCGGGGTCGCCGGGCCGCCGCTTCAAGCCGAACAGCGTATGCATGCCGGGATGGCGGCCAAGGCCGCCGTAGAGGTCGAAGCCGCGGTCGAGCCAGCCGCGCAGCGGATCGTCCTCGGGCAGCGGCGGGGTGGTCGCGACGGACGCCGCCCAGAGGAACTGCCCGAGCGCGCGGAAGTCGGCGTAGTTGGGCCGCTCGCCGCCGAGCCACGGGTACTCCGCGAGCAGCCGCCGAAACGGCTCAAGGGCCGGCGGCACGAGCGGCAGCCGGTCCTCGCGGCCGGCCTGCACATTCTCGAGCTTCGCACCGAGCATATTTTCGCGCGAGCGCGTCACGTATTCGTGATCCTCGGGCAGCGAGAGATCGCGATAGTCCACGATGTAGCAGCGGAACCAAGGCGAGACAGCCGTGCGCCAGAGCCAGCCCTCGAGGAACTTCGTGAGCACCGCGACGCTCGGGTCGCCGATGAGCGTCGGCCGTTCCGGGTACTTCTCGTCGAGGTATTCGGCGATGCGCCAGCTGTCGAGCACCCATTCGCCGTCGTCGACGATGACGGGCAGCCGCTCGGAGCGGCCGCCCGTGCGTTCGAGGATGCCCGTGAAGCCCCCGGGCACGATGTCGACGTCGAAGCCCTTGTGCGCCAGCGCGTACTTCGTGGCCCAGACGAAAGGGCTGATCGTGCAGCCCGACGCGAGCTGAAGATCGTAGAGCGTGATTCGGTAGTCGTTCGGCATCGGCTAACACCCTTATTGTCGAGCCTTGACCTCCCCAATTGAATAGGGAGCTTCCGCAATCGGCCCGGCAGGTCGCATGGCCGCGGCGACGCGACTAAGCCGGCGGACGCCGTGCCGTCCGCCGGTTGGAGCCAGGGGCTCAGGCCGCGAGCGGCCGCGCTCCGGTGTAGACCGACGACGGCCGGATCAAACGCCCCGTGCGCTGCTGCTCGATCGCGTGCGCGGTCCAGCCGACGACGCGGCCCATCGCGAAGATCGGTGTGAACGCGGCGCGCGGCATGCCGAGCGCATCGAGGAGCATGGCCGTGTAGAACTCGACGTTGGTCTCGAGCTTGCGATCCGGCTTGTGCCGCCGCAAGGCCTCGAGCGCCGCGGCTTCGACGGCGCGGCCGAGCGCGAGCCGGCCGCCCGCGTCGCCGAGTTTCTCGATGGCCGTCTTCAGCACATCTGCGCGCGGGTCGCGGACGCGGTAGACGCGATGCCCGAAGCCCATGAGCCGCTCCCCGCGCCCGAGCGCCGCTTCGATCCACTCGCTTGCCCGATCCGGCCGCCCGATCGCATCGAGCATGTCGAGCACCGGTTCCGGCGCGCCACCGTGCAGCGGCCCGGTCAGCGCGGCATAGGCGCCGACCGTCGCCGAGACGAGATCGGCGCGCGTCGAGGCGATGACGCGCGCGGTGAAGGTCGACGCGTTCATGCCGTGGTCCATGACCGTGAGCAAATAGGTCGAGAGCGCCGTGACCGAGGCGGCGTCGGCCTCCGCGCCCCGCAACATGCGCAGGAAATCGGCGACCTGATCCGCGTCGCGAAGCGGCGGGACCGGACGCAGACCCTGGGCGAGCCGAGCGAGGTTAGCGACCAGTACGGGGACCGCCCCCGTCACCGCGAAGCGCGGATCGGTGCCGCCGCCACGCAGCGAGGCGAGGCCGAGCCGCAGGGCCTCCGAGAGCGTGAGACCCGCGACCGCCGGCACCAACGTCTCGAAGCGCTCGAAAGCCGCTGCCCGCGCCTCGCCGAGGGCCGCCTGCACCGCCTCGGCCGGCGCGGCCGGCTTGGCCTCTGCGATGCCCCAAAACGTGGCCGCTGCGCCTGCGAAGCTGTGGTCGGCCGCGAACGCTTCAACGTCCTCGCCGCAGAGAATGAGACGGCCTGCCGCGCCGTCAACGTCGCTGAGCGCCGTCTCCGCCGCGGCGACGCCCTCGAGCCCGGCTGCGACCGCACGATCCTTATCCTCTGTCATGACGCGTTTCCTCCGGGACTCCCTGCTCGGGCGACAGTGTGGGCCTGGTTCCCACTGCGATCAATCTTGATTAAGCTGATCAATATGAAAATCGCCTCAGCCGCCTCCGACGCGGGGCCCTATCTATCCGCCCGCGAGGCCGCGGCCGAGCTCGGCGTCTCCCCGGCGACGCTGTATGCCTACGTGAGCCGCGGCCTCGTGCGGTCGGAGCCCATCCCGGGCGAACGCGCGAAACGCTACCGGGCCGAGGACGTGCGCGCGCTGCGCGAGCGGCGCGCGCCCCCGGCCGGGGGCGAGAAGGCCGCGGGTGACGGGAGGCTGCTCGGTCAGCCCGTGCTGAGCTCCGGGCTGTCGCTCATCGCGGAGGGCCGGCTGTTTTACCGCGGCGTCGAGGCGACCGAGCTCGCCCGGCACGCGACGCTCGAAACGGCGGCCGGGCTGCTGTGGCAGACGGCCGACTACGACCCGTTTGCCGCGGCCAACGTGCCGCAAGCCGCGGAGCTCGTGCGTGCCGTGACGGGCGCGGCGCCGGGCGCGCATCCGATCGACCGCTCCATGGCTGCGCTCGCCCTCGCGGGCGCGGGCGACGACGCCGCGTTCAATAAGACGGACCATGGCCTCGCGTTGACGGCCGCGCGCATCACGCGTCTGCTCGCGGCGCTCGTCGGCGGCGGGCCGATCTCGGCGGCGCCGATCCACCGCCAACTCGCCGAGGCGTGGCATCTCAGTGCCGAAGGGACGGATCTGGTCCGGATCGCCCTCGTTCTCATGGCCGACCACGAGCTCAACGCCTCGACGTTCACGCTGCGCTGCGCCGTCTCGACGGGCGCGAATCTCTACGAGGGGACCGTTGCCGCGCTGGCGGCGCTCAAGGGCCCCCTGCACGGTGGCGCGACGACGCGCGCGGCCCGGCAGCTGGAGCGGCTCACTCAGGGAGACGCCATGGCGCGGATCCGCGAGCAGGCCGAGGCCGGCGAGCGCCTGGCCGGCTTCGGCCATGCCATCTATCGCGACGGGGATCCGCGCGCCGCCATGCTGCTCGGGGCCATCGAGGCCCGCCTCGGCGAGACCGTGCTGACGCGCAGTGTGCCGGCCTACGTCACGGAGGCCGTGGGCGTCCGCCCCAATGCGGACTACGCGCTGGCCGTGCTCGCGAAGGTCCTGGCTCTGCCGCGCTACGCCGGTATCGGTCTGTTCGCCGTTGCCCGCAGCATCGGTTGGGCGGCACACGCCCGTGAGCAGATGCGCGAGCGCGTTCTGATTCGGCCGCGCGCCATCTATACCGGGCCCGCGCCCTAGGAGTCTGTCCGAGTAATAGACTTCTAGCGCCTGCAAAGACCGCCGGCGGCGCCGCGGCCCAGACCCGCGCGCCAGTGCCCGCGGATGAACTGCACGACGCTGTCCTCCTCGTTCGAGCCGATGACATGCGTCGCGAGCCGTTTGAGCGCGGGATGCGCGTTGGCCACGGCGACGGCGCAGTGCGCGATCTCGAACAGCCCGATCTCGCAACGAGCTCGTCCGCGGCGATCCCGCAATGCTCGACGAGCGCGCGCACCCCATGAGCCTTCTAGGCGGTCGCGGCGGCGCTCGCAGACCGTGCCCGAGGATTGCGGTACGATTCTTGCTTCCAGCCTGACAGGCAACCGGGGATCCGGCCGCGAGGCCGACGAAAACAACCAGGGATGAGATTGGAAAAGGACCAGAACTCGCCGGACCGGCGGGCCGGCAGCGACCGGCCGCCGTCCGGTCCTGCGGGCAGAAACTCCGGCAGCGCGGGCAAGCCCGGCCTGCCGCCACGGAATACGTGGCTGTGGTTTCTGCTCATCCTGTTCGTGAATTTCCTGCTCGTGCGGTGGCTCTTCCCGGGCCACAACGCGGCGCTGACCGTGCCGTACACAGTTTTCCGCACACAGGTCGCCGCGGACAACGTCGCTTCGATCTATAACCAGGGGCAGAACATCGAGGGCCGGTTCATCAAGCCGGTCACGTACCCGCCGCCGAAGCCGGCAACGTCCGCGGGCCGCACGGCCGCGAGCGGTCACCCGGCAGGCGGTAGTCCCGCCGCCGGTGGCAGCGCGGGCGCCCGAACAGGCAACGCCGGCAACGCCGGCAACGGCGGCTCCGCTGCCGCGCCGGCGCCCTTCGGGGGCGCGCCGGGCGCGGGGGCTTTCGGCCGGAGCGCCGCCACGCCGCGTACGGGCACCACGTTCAAGACCACGATACCGAGCTTCGTCGGTCCGGACCTCGAGGCGCTGCTGCTCGACCATCACGTGCAAATCAGCGCCGAGCCCATCAACCAGAGCTCGGGCTGGAGCCTTCTGATCTTCGGTTTCGGCCCGGCCATCCTGATCATCGCGTTTTACGTCTGGATGTTCCGCCGCGCGGGCAAGGGCGGCGGCCTCGGCGGCGGCCTCATGGGAATCGGCCGCAGCAAGGCCAAACGTTACGACGTCGAGCGCGACACGCGTGTGACGTTCGACGACGTTGCGGGCATCGACGAGGTCGAGAACGAGCTCGTCGAGATCGTCGACTTCCTGAAGTCGCCCGGGAAGTACACGCGCCTCGGCGGCACCGCGCCGAAGGGCGTGCTGCTCATCGGCGCGCCCGGCACGGGCAAGACGCTGCTCGCGCGCGCCGTCGCCGGCGAGGCCGGCGTCCCGTACTTCTCGATGAGCGCAGCGGAGTTCGTCGAAATGATCGTCGGCGTCGGCGCCGCGCGCGTGCGCGATCTCTTCAAGCAGGCGCGCGACAATGCGCCCGCGATCATCTTCATCGACGAGCTCGACGCGATCGGGCGCGCGAGGGCGGGCATCGTGACCGGCGGCGCCTCGAGCGAGCAGGAACAGACGCTGAACCAGATCCTCACGGAAATGGACGGCTTCTCGAGCCGTGAGGGCATCATCGTGCTGGCGGCCACGAACCAGCCCGACGTCCTCGACCGCGCCCTGCTCAGGCCCGGCCGCTTCGACCGCCGCGTCGTCGTGAACCTGCCCGACAAGCGCGGCCGCGAGGAGATCTTGAAGATCCATACGCGGCACACGCCGCTCGCGGGCGACGTGGACCTCGCGGAGCTCGCGGCCTCGATGCCCGGATTCTCGGGCGCGGACATCCGCAACCTCGTCAACGAGGCCGCGCTGCTCGCGGCGCGGCGTGACGAGGATGCCGTGGGTCAGCGTGACTTCCACGATGCGCTCGAGAAGATCGTGCTCGGCCCCGAGCGGCCCCTGCTGCTCTCGGACGACGACCGCGCGCGCATCGCCTACCACGAGAGCGGCCATGCCATTCTCGGGCTGCTCGTGCCCGGCGCGGACCCCGTGCACCGCGTCACGATCGTCCCGCGCGGGCAGGCGCTCGGCGTGACCTATCAGCGCCCGGACAGCGACCGCTACAACTATCCCGAGGCGTACCTGCGCGCGCGCATCGTCGGCATGCTCGGCGGCCGCGCGGCCGAGGAGATCATCTACGGCACGCGCACGACCGGGGCCGAGAGCGACATCACGCAGGCCACGGAGCTCGCCCGCAACATGGTCACGCGCTGGGGCATGAGCGATAAGCTCGGGCTCGTGCAGCTGGCGCCGCAGCGCAACGCCTATCTCGGTGCGCAAGGCGGCTTCGGCGGCGAGAAGCCGTTCAGCGAGGAGACCGCGCGCGTCATCGACGCGGAGGTGCACCGCATCATTTCGGAAAGCCACACCGAGGCCTGCCGTCTGCTCAAGGAGCATCGCGATGCGCTCGAGGCGCTCGTCGCGGCGCTGCTCGAGCGCGAGACGCTCGACGAGCAGGAGATCCTCAAGGTCACGGGCCTGCATGCGGCGCCTTCGCTCGAGGAGCACGTGCAGCGGGCCGCGGGCAGCACTGTCTGAGGCGGACGCAGATCGGCGCGCCGAGGGCTTGGATTGCTAAAAGCGCTCGTGCCCCTCGGATCGGCCGCGCGCGCCGGCCTTGAGATTGCACCAGATGTGGTAGATGTCCACGGCGCCGAGCATAGCGGAAAAGGCGCCGGGCGGAAGAGCCGCCCGGCGCCTTCGGTCATGCCGAAGTCGCCGGCGCCCCGGCGGCCGGCCTTCAGCCCTGCGAGCCGGCCTCCGCGTTCGGCCGCGAGCCCGTGGCCGAGCCGTCCTTCCCGCCGCCCAGCTGCGCGACGTTGCCGCGGCTTTTGCCGAGCGCGGACTCGACGGCCTGCTTGTCCATCTCGATCGAGCCCTTGAATTGGGCCCCGTCCTCGAGGCTCACGCGCGGCGACGTGATGTTGCCCTGCACGCGCGCGCTCTTGTGGATCGTGACGCGCTCGAGGCCGAAGAGATCGCCCTCGACGAGGCCCTCGACGTCGATCGAGTGCGCGTAGACGGTCGCGCGGACGCGGCCCTCCGTGCCGATGCGCAGCGCGTTGTTCTTGAGCTGCACGGTGCCTTTGACCTCGCCCTCGATGCGCAGGTCTTCCTCCCCGCGCAGGTCGCCGTCGATGCGGATCGATGGGCCGATCACGGCTGCCTCCCGCGCCGTCGTGCCGCGCTTGACCGAGTCTGCGAACGTAGAAGCCGTCGATGTGTTTTCGTCGCGTGCCATGGGTTCCTCCCGCTTGTCGCTGCCTTTCTTGCCGATTTCGAACATGTTGCCCCCGCTGTGATCAAGGCGCATCGTTCGCCTTCTTAGCGCGAAACGCCGAGCCGCTCAACGGGTTCGACGATACGCGGGGGTCCGGGGCCGTTCTGTGTGCTGGATCACGCTGTACTCGCGCCCGGCGCTCGTTTAGCGGCTTCGTGTCGGGACGGGGTGCTTGGCTCTAAGATGGGGTCTTCCGCTGCGGCCCTGGGCGGCCCCTCTGTGAAGGACGAGCGAGGAACGATGAGCGTTGGCGCACCGGCCGCCCCGGCGAGTGTAGAAATCAGGCCGGCGCGCGCCGGCGACGCCGAGCAGATCAGCAGCGTCTACAACCATTACGTGAGCCACGGCATCGCGACTTTCGAAGAGACGGCCGTGCCCCCCGAGGAGATGGCGCGCCGGATCACGGAGACACTCGCGCGCTTCCCGTGGCTCGTGGCCGAGAGCGAGGGCGTTCTCGCCGGCTACGCCTATGCCGGTCCCTGGAAGACCCGCGCCTCGTACCGCTTCACGGCGGAGACCACGGTTTACCTGCGGCCCGAGTCGACGCGGCGCGGCATCGGCACGGCGCTGTATCGCCCGCTCCTCGATGCGCTGCGTGGCCTGGGGCTGCATGCCGCGGTCGCCTGCATCGCGCTGCCGAACGCCGCGAGCATCGCGCTGCACGAGCGGCTCGGCTTCGAGGAGGTCGGCCGCCTTCGGGAGGTCGGATTCAAGCTCGGCCGCTGGATCGACGTGGGCTATTGGGCGCGGCCGTTATAGCCCGGCCGACGGGTCGCGCCCCGGGATCAGCGCGCGCGCGGCGCCCACAGATATCGCACCGTCCCGGATTTGCCTTCGAGCGCGCCCGGGGCGAGCTCGAGAGCCTGGAAGGCGCCCTCCGGCACGTCGTAGCGGAAACGGATGCCGAAGCGCGCTGCCGGGCAGAACCCGAAGCGTGAGTAGAAGCGCGTATGGCCGAGCGCGACGACCCCGTCGAAGCCGAGCGCCCGGCAGCGCTCGAGCCCGGCGGACAGCAGCGCCGAACCGATGCCGCGGCCCTGGTGCTCGGGCAGCACGGCCAGGCAGCCGAGCCCCATGAGCGCTGCGCCCTCGGGGCCTTCCAGCGGCGCCGGCGCGAGCAGGACGTGGCCGACGACGGCGCCCCCCGCCTCGGCCACGAGCGAGACGACGGGCTCGGCGCCGGCTCGCAGCTGGCCGACGAAGTCGGCTTCGGTGCCGGTGTCGAATTCCGACGCGATCAGGGCGTCGACCGTCGCGCGGTCCTCGGGCGTCTCGTCGCGAATCAACATAGCGGGCGTCCTCTCGTCCTGGGTCGCGGGCGGGCTCACCATGCGGCGCAACAGATGCAGCAGTGCGGCTTGCGGTTCGACGCAGCGGCCGGCATGCACGGGCGAGGTTTGGATCATCGTGCTGCGCGGCGCGACGAGCCAGTGAAACCGCTCGCGCTGCGTGAGCCCGGCGAGGGCGCCGGCCGCCGCGCCGCCGCGGCAGATCAGCGGTATCGACTCGAGATGCATGCGCACGGCCTCGAGGTCGATCCCCGGATCGAGCGCGAGCAGCCGGCCCGCGTCGAGCTCGATTCGCGAATCGAGATAGTCCTTGGCCGGGCAGGATACGATCACGCCGACGTTCACGAACTCGGCGCGCTCGACCTTCGGCACGACGCGCACGACCGCGTAGTCATACGTGCAGTGATCGGGCACGGATCGCCTCCTCGACAAAGCCTTGTCTCGCCTCGAGCCGCGCTGACAGATACTCGGCGTAGGCGCGCCGCTGCCGGTCGCGTCCGCCGACCGGCGATTCCTCCGCGAGCCATTCCGAAGGGATGAGCTCGACCGCGGCCTCGATGACGGCCGGCGTCACGCGCGAGCCCATGAGCCGGTCGGCCTCGGGCAGCTCCGCGGCGAATTCGAGCAGCACATGATCCTTGATGCGCGCGAACGGGGTCCGACTTTGCGCGGCGAAACCTTCGTCCCAGGCATGATGGAAATACAGCGCCGCGCCGTGGTCGATAAGCCAGAGCCGCCGGTGCCACTCGAGGATGTTCGTGTTGCGGGCCGTGCGGTCGACGTTCGTGACGTAGGCGTCGAACCAGACCACGGCCGAGGCGAACTCGGGGTCCGGGGTCGTTGCGATCGGGTCGAAGGTTACCGAGCCGGGCAGGTAGTCGAGTGCGAGATTCAAGCCCTTGCTGGCCTTGATGAGGTCCTGTATCTCCGGATCCGGCTCCGTGCGCGCGAGCTCGGCGTCGAGCTCGATGAAGACGATCTCGGGCACGGGCAGGCCCGCGGCGCGCGCGATCTCGCCGGCGACGAGCTCGGCCACGAGGACTTTGGGCCCCTGGCCCGCGCCGCGGAACTTGAGCACGTAGAGGCCCTCGTCGTCGGCCTCGACGATGGCGGGAAGGGAGCCGCCCTCGCGCAGCGGCGTCACATAGCGGGTTGCGGTTACAGTCCTCACGCCTCATCCAGCGCAATGGCGCAATTCGGGAATCGAGATTCGCGCGGCCGAGCTGTGGCACGCGCCGGCGAAGCGCCCGCATGGGCGCCCGCCGGAAGCCTACGCGCCTGCCGGTTGCCCTAGGCCCGGAGCCGATCGATCTCCTCGCCCAGCCGCGTCGAGGCGTCCGTCGCGATGCGCTCGAGCACGCGTACGCGCTCCTCGAGCTTCGCGATCGTCGCCTCGTGAGACCTGACCGTCCTCGTGAGCCCATCGACCTCGGCCTCGAGATCGGCCGTATACCCACGCCGGCCGCGGCGATCGCGCGGGGCGTAGCCGTGCTTGATCCGGAGCCACTGAGTCAGAGAGCCGCAGACGATCGCGACGATGGGAATGAGGACCCAAGCGCTGCCGTACATCCAGAAATTGTTACCGTGCATGGTTAGGCTCGCTCAGAGTTCGTGGGTAACGCGCCGGTGGGCCGGTACGGCCGGTCTCAGGGATCAAGATTACTCCGGCTGCGGACGGCGTAAAGGGGGGGCGGGATCTCGTGCCCGGCGGCGGCCGCTGCCCATGCAAATGCTACGCTAGCGTGCCCAAGCACGCGGAGGGCTGCCCGTATGTCAATCGACCTGCCGCTGTCCTGTCGTTGCGGGGCCGTGCGCGGCACGGCCCATGTCTCGCCCGCGGCCGGCAAGCGGGTCGTCTGTTATTGCGACGACTGCCAGGCCTTTGCGGCCTTCCTCGGCCGCACGGCCGAGGTCCTCGACGAGCACGGCGGCACCGACCTCTTTCAGACGGCGCCGTCGGCCCTCGAGCTCACCGCGGGCGCCGAGAGACTCGCCTGCGTCCGCGTCACCCCGCGCGGGCCTTTTCGCTGGTACGCGTCATGCTGCAAGACGCCTATCGCGAATACGCCGCCGACGAGCCGGGTTCCGTTCGTCGGTCTCGTGCTCGCGTTCGTCGACGCGGCGGTTCCGGACGCAAGCCGGGACGCGGCCCTCGGCCCCGTAATCTGGCGCGTCTTCGGGAAGTTCGCGCGCGGCACGCCGCCGGGCCCCGCGAACGAGCGGTTCACGGCCGCCATGGCGCTGCGCATCGTCGCGACGGTGCTCGGCCGCCTCGTGCGCGGAGAGCGCCGCCGCTCGGCCTTCTTCGATCCCCGTACGGGCCGCCCGCATGCCGTGCCGCGCGTGCTCGGGCCCGACGAGCGGGCGCGGCTTGGCGGCGCCTCGGCACCGGTGCAGACGGCCGGCGAATAGGCGGTCCGCCCGTGGGGCTCGAAACGCGCAGCAGCGCCCTTAAGCGCCCGCGCCGGAAGACTTACGGCCGCGGCCGCGCAGACTCTGGCCGAGCGGCGACGCGGGCGCCCCTGCAGGAACGTCGAGCGCCCGTCGCGGTCCCATTCATCGATGAAGTCCGTATCGCCTCAGCCACAGCGGCGTCTCCTTGCCCATCCGTGTTCCGGCGGGTACCTCGAGCCGCCCGTCCCGGCGCGTTTTTTGTGCCGGCCGCGGATGCAAGTTCCATGCCCCCGGGCGCGAGCGGGCGGGCGCCGAGTACTGTGCGGTCTGGACTGTCCGGACGTTTTCCGCCAAGGTAGGAGACTTTGGCGGTGGTTCGGGCGCGACACCCGGAGTGCCCAGCTCTTGACGGCCGCCGGCCGCCGAGCCAGGCGGAGTCAAGATTGGAGGGGAGAGCTATGTTGATTCGAAAGCCCGCAGATCTCAGGTATTGCGACGTGACTCCCAAGGACGTCTACCTGAGCCGGCGTCAGCTCATCGGCGCCGGCGCGGGGTTGCTCGGCGCCATGGCCTTGCCGGCCACCGCGTCGGCTTGGAGCCCGGGCAAGCTCTCCACCGTCAACAAGACCGGCAAGTATCACGAGCTGCTGCAGGACATGGTGACGCCCGAGAAGTCCGTCACTACCTACAACAACTTCTACGAGTTCGGTACGGGCAAGGAGGATCCGTCGCGCAACGCGCCCGCTTGGCACCCGGACCCGGACTGGAAGATCGCCATCGGCGGCGACGTGCAGAAGCCGAAGACGCTGAGCCTCGACGACGTCATGAAGCTCGTGCCGCTCGAGGAGCGCATCTACCGCCACCGCTGCGTCGAGGCGTGGTCGATCGTCGTGCCCTGGATCGGGTTTTCGCTGAGCGAGCTGCTGAAGCAGGTCGAGCCGCTGGGCAAGGCCAAGTTCGTCGCGTTCGAGACGTACTACGACCCGCACGTCATGCTTTCGCCGCGGCAGGCGGGCATCCCGTTCCCTTACGTCGAGGGGCTCAGGCTCGACGAGGCCATGCACCCGCTGACCATGCTGACTTTCGGCATGTACGGCGAGACGCTGCCGAACCAGGACGGCGCGCCCGTGCGGATCAACGTGCCGTGGAAGTACGGCTTCAAGAGCATCAAGTCGATCATCAAGGTCAACTTCACCGAGAAGCAGCCGGCGTCGACCTGGAACGAGTACGCGCCGAACGAGTACGGCTTCTACTCGAACGTGAACCCGAACCGGGATCACCCGCGCTGGAGTCAGAAGCACGAACAGCGTCTCGGCGGCGGTTTCCTCGGTCTCGGCACGCGCATCGACACGGTGATCTTCAACGGCTACGGCGATCAGGTCGCCCACATGTACAAGGGCATGGACCTGATCAACAAGTACTATTGAGACCCGCGAACGGATTCCGAACGCCCGGCGCCGGGCGGAGCGGCGCCGGGCGCCGCGCGGCGAGGGACGGCACTTGCCCAATATAAACCGCATCCTTACGAATCCCTGGGCGAAGGTCGTCGTCTTCGTCCTCTCGCTCGGCCCGTTCCTGTTCCTCGCCTGGCAGGCGTTCGTCGAGCGCGACCTCACGGCGAACCCGATCGAATACATCACGCACTTCACGGGCAACTGGACGCTGCGCTTCCTGCTCATCGCGCTGGCCGTCACACCGCTTCGCATGATGCTCAAGCGTCCCGTGCTGACGCGCTTCCGGCGCATGCTGGGGCTCTTCGCCTTCTTCTACGGCTGCCTGCACATGCTGACCTGGCTCGGGCTCGACCAGCAGTTCGATGTCAACGCGATGATCGCCGACATCATCAAGCGCAAGTACATCACGGTCGGCATGATCGGCTACCTCGCCATGGTGCCGCTCGCGATCACCTCGACGAGAGGCTGGGTGCGCCGGCTCGGCTACCGGCGCTGGCAGACGCTGCACCGGCTCGTCTATGTGAGCGCCGCCGCCGGCGTAATCCATTACTACTGGCTCGTGAAGTCGGACATTCGCCTGCCCGTCATGTACGCCGCGTTCCTGCTCGCGCTGCTCGCGATCCGCGTGCCCAACTGGCTGCAGAAACCGGGGCGCGCGCCCGGCAAGCGGGCGCGGGCAGCGACTTCGTAGCCGGGCCCCCGAGCGCCGAGCCGCACGCCGCCGCCCCTCTTCAGAGACGGTCGCCGCGCACGATCGAGAACATGTACGCGTCGTGAAAGCGCCCGCACACGCAGATCCTTGAGCGCAGGCGGCCCTCGCGAACGGCGCCGGCTTTCTCGGCCACGCGCCGGCTCGCGGGGTTGTCGACGGCCGCGACGATCTCGAGCCGCTGCAGCTCGGTGCTCAGGAAGGCCCATTGGGCGACGAGCTTGACGGCCGCCGTCGCCGCGCCGCGGTTCGTCGCCGACGTGCGCACCCAATAGCCCACGTTCGCGAAACGCTCGTGCGGGTTGATCTGATTGACGCCGATCGAGCCGAGCAAGCCCTCGGGCCCGAAGATGCCGAACTCGAAGCCCGTGCCCTCCTGCCGCGCCCGCGCCGCGGCGCCGATCCATTTCTCGGCCTCGACCCGGTCGTACTCGGGACGGCACCAGTCCATCCAGCGGGCGATCTCCGCGCGCGATTCCTGGATTGCGGCATAAATGCTCGCGGCGTCTCCGAGGCGGAGCGGGCGCAGGCGGACGGCTTCCATGCCTTCACCTTAGACCGCAGGCCGGAGCGCGTCGAGCGTGGGACCGGTCCGCGCGCACGCGGCGGGCCGGGCAGCTCGAGGCCGCGCCGCGGGCGACGGGCGGAGCGTACGTCGGCCGAGTTCTGACTACATGTTGACAGTAGCAGCTCAGCAAACACAATATCTTGTGTTCCAGCTCCTCCCGCAGGCGATCGCCGTGCCCTCCGGCACCGGCGGCTCACGAGGTGACGCGATGACCGAGTCCACGGCTACGACGAGATCGAGAACCGCCGCCCGGCAGGCTGTGTCGAGCGTGCAGCGCAGCCGGCGCCGCAGGCGCAGCACGGGGGCCGTCGCCACCGATCCGGCGCGCGATGCGCTGCTGACGCCTTTCGGGCGCGCGACGCTGCGGGACCGCTACCTGCTGCCGGGCGAGTCCTTTCAGGATCTCTTCGCGCGCGTCGCTCGGGCCTATGCCGACGATACGGCCCACGCGCAGCGGCTCTACGATTACATGTCGAAGCTCTGGTTCATGCCCGCGACGCCCGTGCTCAGCAACGGCGGCACGGAACGCGGCCTGCCGATCTCCTGCTTTCTCAACGCCGTCGAGGACAGCCTCGAGGCCATCGTCGGCACCTGGACCGAGAACGTGTGGCTCGCCTCGAACGGCGGGGGCATCGGTACCTATTGGGGCTCCGTGCGCTCGATCGGCGAGACGGTAAAGGCCAACGGGCAGACCTCGGGGATCATTCCGTTCGTGCGCGTCATGGACTCGTTGACGCTCGCGATCTCGCAGGGCTCGCTGCGCCGCGGCTCGGCCGCCGTCTACCTCGACGTGCATCATCCGGAGATCGAGGAGTTCGTCGAGATCCGCAAGCCTTCGGGCGATTTCAACCGCAAGAGCCTGAACCTGCACCACGGTGTCTGCATCACCGACGAATTCATGGAATGCGTGCGCGCTGACCGCGCGTTCCCGCTGCGCAGCCCCGCGACGGGCCGGCCGCTGAAGTCCGTCTCGGCACGGCTGCTGTGGCAAAAGATTCTCGAGACTCGGCTGCAGACGGGCGAGCCCTATCTGCTGTTCGTCGACGCCGCGAACCGGGCGCTCGCGCCGCACCAGCGCGAGCTCGGCCTCGCCGTGCGGCAGTCGAACCTCTGCAGCGAGATCCTGCTGCCGACGGGCCGCGATCATCTCGGCAAGCCGCGCACGGCCGTGTGCTGCCTGTCGTCGGTCAACCTCGAGAAGTGGGACGAATGGAGCGGCGAGGCCGCGTTCGTCGAGGACCTCATGCGCTTTCTCGACAACGTGCTCGACGATTTCATCGAACGCGCGCCGCCCGGCATGGAGCAGGCGCGCTACTCGGCCTGGCGCGAGCGCAGCGTCGGCCTCGGCGCCATGGGCTTTCACTCGTTCCTGCAGGCGCGCGGCATCGCCTTCGAGAGCGCGCTCGCGAAGAGCTGGAATCTGCGTATGTTCCGGCACCTGCGCGCGCAGGCGGACGCGGCCTCGCGCACGCTCGCGGTCGAGCGCGGGCCGTGCCCCGACGCCGCCGACTGCGGCGCGGCGGAGCGTTTCAGCAGCAAGCTCGCGATCGCGCCGACTGCGAGCATCAGCATCATCTGCGGCGGCACGAGCGCCTGCATCGAGCCGATTCCGGCGAACATCTACACTCACAAGACGCTCTCCGGCTCGTTCACGGTCAAGAACCCGGCGCTCGCCGCCCGGCTCGCGGCCAAGGGACTCGATACGCCCGAGACCTGGCGCTCCATCCTCGAGCACGAAGGCTCCGTGCAGCACCTCGACGCGCTCGAGGAGCACGAGAAGGCCGTGTTCCGGACGGCGTTCGAGATAGACCAGCGCTGGATCGTCGAGCTCGCGGCCGACCGCGCGCCGTCGATCTGCCAGGGCCAGTCGCTGAACCTGTTCCTGCACAGCGACCTGCACAAGTGGGATCTGCTCATGCTGCATTGGACCGCCTGGGAGCGCGGCATCAAGAGCCTGTACTACTGCCGCTCGAAGTCGGTCCAGCGCGCGGGCTTCGCGGGCGTCGAGGGCGACAACACGCGCCGCTGGCCCGAGCGGCCGCTCAAGGCCGACGGCAAAAAGTACGACGAATGCCTGGCCTGTCAGTAACAAAGAGAAAAAGGGGTCAGAGCCCTTTTTCGAGCAAAAAGGGCTCTGACCCCTTTTTCTGTTTTCCAGAGGAACCGACGATGTCCGCACTCGACCCCCAGCTCGAGCTCCTACGCCGCCCCGGTCTCATGACGCCGAGTGCGAGCTACAAGCCGTTCCGTTACCCGTGGGCCATCGATTTCTGGCGGCGGCAACAGCAGATCCACTGGCTGCCCGAGGAGGTTCCGCTCGGCGAGGACTGCAAGGACTGGGCGATGCGGCTCAACGACGTTCGAGCGCAATCTGCTCACGCAGGTCTTTCGCTTTTTCACGCAATCCGACGTGGAGGTGCAGGACAACTACTTAGAGCGTTATGCGCGTGTCTTCCGGCCGACCGAGATCAAGATGATGCTCGCGGCGTTCGCGAATATGGAGACGGTGCATATCGTGGCGTACGCCCTTTTGCTCGAGACGCTGGGCATGCCGGACTCGGAGTTCGCGGCGTTCATGGACTATGCCGCGATGCGCGACAAGCACGAGTACATGCAGCGCTTCGGCGTCGACAGCGAGGCCGACATTTTGCGCACGCTCGCGATGTTCGGCGGCTTCACGGAGGGGCTGCAGCTGTTCGCGAGTTTCGCGATCCTTCTGAATTTTCCGCGCCACAACAAGATGCGCGGCATGGGCCAGATCGTCTCGTGGTCGGTACGGGACGAGACGCTACATGCCGACGGTGTAATCCGGCTGTTTCACACATTCGCCGGCGAGACGGGGGCGCTGACGGCCCCCGTGCGCGACGACATCGTCGATTGCGCGCGCACGGTCGTCGCGCTCGAGGACCGCTTCATCGATCTGGCCTTCGAGATGGGACCGATCGAGGGGCTCGGTGCCGAGGAGGTCAAACGCTACATCCGCTACGTGGCCGACTGGCGCCTGCGCCAGCTCGGCTTGCCGGAGCTCTACGGCCTGCGCGCGCACCCGCTGCCCTGGCTCACCGAGATCCTCAACGGCGTCGAGCATGCCAATTTCTTCGAGACGCGCGCCACGGAATATGCCAAGGCTGCGACGGGCGGCGAATGGCACGGCGAGGCCGGCGCGTGGGGCATCTTCGACGCGCGCATCGCGCGCCGCGGTCAGATGGAGCTCATCGAAGGCGCTTGAAGCCACTAAGCCGTAAGGCCCCTGGCACGCTAGTTGCAATCCGAGCCATGCTGTGGGCGTAGGGCCGAAAAGGAGTTCGGGATGCGGCGGGGTGAGCACGAGGCCGGCGAGGCGCCGGACGAGCCCGTGGGCCTGCTCGACGGGCGGGGGCACGTGGCGGCGCTCGCCGAAGGGCCGCGCTCGGCCAGGCCCAGGCCCCCGCGCCGCGGCGGGTTCGCCGGGCTCCGGGTCGCGCAGGTGCCGCCGCTCATGGAGAGCGTACCGCCCCGCGGATACGGCGGTACGGAACGCGTGGTCGCCGTGCTTACCGAGGAGCTCGTCGCGCTCGGCTGCGAGGTGACGCTATACGCTTCGGGCGATTCCGTCACGAGTGCACGGCTGCGGCCCGTCGTCCAGCGCAGTCTGCGCCTCGACCGGGCCTGCGAGGATCCGCTGCCGTATCACCTGCTGCAGATCGAGCAGGTCATCCGCGACGCCGGCCGCTACGACCTCGTCCATTTTCACGACGGGATGCTGCACTACTCGGCCGCCCGGCACGTGCTGCCGCCGGCCTTGACGACGCTGCACGGGCGTCTCGACCTGCCCGATACGGCGGCGTTGATGCGAGAGTTCATCGACGCACCCGCCGTCTCGATCTCCATGGCCCAACGCCGGCCGCTGCCCTGGATCAATTGGGTCGGAAACGTCTATCACGGGTACCCCTGCGAGGAGTTCCGCTTCTCGGCGCGGCACGAGGGCTACCTCGTTTTCCTCGGCAGGATCTGCCCCGAGAAGCGGCCGGATCGAGCCATCGCGATCGCGCGCGAGGCGGGTATTCCGCTCAAGATCGCCGCCAAGGTCGATCCGGTCGACATTGCATATTTCGACAGCGTCATCAAGCCCATGCTGGCCGAGCCGCACGTCGACTACCTCGGGGAAATCGGCGACCGCGAGAAGCAGGTGTTGCTCGGTGGCGCCCTCGGCAATCTGCTGCCCATCGATTGGCCCGAGCCCTTCGGTCTGACGATGATCGAGGCGATGGCGTGCGGCACGCCGACGATCGCCTACGGCCACGGCTCCGTGCCCGAGATCGTCGAGCACGGCATCACGGGCTTCATCGTCGCCGACCGGCGCGAGGCCGTGGCGGCCGTCGAGCGACTCGCGCAGCTCGACCGCGCGCGCGTGCGTGCGCGCTTCGTTGAGCGGTTCTCGAGCTCGCGGATGGTCGACGGCTATCTCGAAATCTACGCGGAGATGCTCGAGGACTCCGTGCGGGCCGCTTCTTGAGCGATCCTATTCGTTGCCGGAGATCATGAGCGAGCCGCAGCCATCCCAGAAGCATGAGACGAAGCCCGCGTCGCGCGGTGTCGTGCTGAAGCGCGACGATGCGTTCGTCGTCGCGGACTCGGGCGGGGACATTCGCACCGACCGCCATATCGATCACGGCTTTTACGTCAACGATACGCGGCATCTGTCGCAGTTCGAGCTGCGCGTCGGTGGCGTGCGGCCGCTGCGGCTTGCGGCGAACCTCACTCACGACAGCGCGCTGCTCAGCATCGATCTCGCCAATCCCGACGTTTATGGGGTCGGCGATCAACGGCCGCTGCTGCGCGAGCAGATTCATCTTTCCCGGGATCTGTTCATCTGGCAGAAGACCCTGTTCGAGCGCGTCGCCGTGCACAGCTTCAGCCCCGAACCGCTGCTTGTCGTGCTGCAGCACGTGTTCGACGCCGATTATTTCGATATCTTCGAAGTGCGCGGCGAGTCGCGGCCTCTGCGCGGTGAGATCCTGCCCGTCGAAGGCGGCCGGCGCTATGTGCGGCTCGGTTATGTCGGCCGGGACGGCATCCACCGCGACACGACCTTATGGTTCGATCAGCGCCCCGATCGGCTCACGCCGACCGCCTCGTTCCACGAGCTCAAGCTGCCGCCCGGCGGCAAGGCGACGCTCGCGATGCGGATCGTCGCGCGGCAATTCGAGCCGCCGGCGCCGAATTTCTCGCCGCCGCCGCTCAAGGACAGCTATCGGTCTGCGCGGCGCGCACAGCGGCGTCGCTTCGAGGATACCGTGCGGATCGTCACGAGCAACGAGCTGTTCAATCAATGGCTGAACCGCGCCGTCAGCGACCTGCACCTGCTGACGACGGAGACCGAGCACGGGTTGTATCCCTACGCCGGGATTCCCTGGTTCAACACGGCTTTCGGCCGCGACGGCCTCATCACGGCGCTGCAGTGCCTGTGGTTCCATCCCGACCTCGCCAAAGGCGTGCTGCGCTTTCTCGCCGCCACGCAGGCCCGCGAGCGCGACCCGCGCCGTGACGCCGCGCCGGGCAAGATCCTGCACGAGACTCGCAGGAGCGAGATGGCCCGCCTCGGCGAGGTGCCGTTTGGCGCCTATTACGGCAGCGTCGACTCGACCCCGCTGTTCGTCATGCTCGCCGGCGCTTACTTCGATCGCACCGAGGACCGGACCGTGCTGGATGAGATCTGGCCGGCCGTCGAGGCGGCGCTCGGGTGGATCGACACCGACGGCGACGTGGACGCGGACGGCTTCGTCGAGTATCGCCGCGAGAGCGAGAGCGGGCTGCGCAATCAAGGCTGGAAGGATTCCGAGGACGCGATCTCCCATGCCGACGGCCGGCTCGCCGAGGGCGCCATTGCACTGGCCGAAGTTCAGGGCTACGTCTATGCGGCCAAACGTGCCGCTTCGCGGCTCGCGGCGATGCGCGGCGACACGGCCGCGGCGGACCGTTTCCGGGGCCAGGCCGAGCGGCTGCAGGAGCGCTTCGTGAAGGCTTACTGGAGCGACGAGCTTGGCAGCTTCGCGCTCGCGCTCGACGGCGCCAAGCAGCCTTGCCGCGTGCTGGCCTCGAACGCAGGTCATCTGCTCCTGAGCGGCATCGTGCCCGAGGCGCTGGCGCCGCGACTCGTGGAGTCGCTCATGAGCCCGGCGATGTATTCGGGTTGGGGAATACGCACGCTCGGCGCCGACGAGCGGCGCTACAACCCCATGTCCTACCACAACGGCTCGGTCTGGCCGCACGATACCGCGCTCATCGGCTTGGGCCTGGCGCGCTACGGCTACCGGAGCGAGGCCGTGCGGCTTCTGACCGGTCTGTTCGACGCCTCGCTGTACATGCCGCTGCACCGCATGCCGGAGCTCTTTTGCGGCTTCGCCCGCCGGCCCGCCAAGCGGCCGGCCGCTTACGCCGAGGCCTGCGCGCCGCAGGCCTGGTCCAGCGCCGCGGCCTTGAGCCTGCTCGATGCGATTCTGGGCCTCGAGGTCGACGCGCGCGAGCACAAGGCCTGTATCCAACAACCCGTGCTCCCGGCTTATCTCGACTCCGTGCGCCTCGAAGGCATCAGGCTCGGCGATGCCAGCGCGAGCCTGGAGTTCGTGCGCGAGCGCGACCGCGTGGCCGTGACGGTCACGGATTTTCGCGGCGACATCGAGATCGCGATGCAGGCCTGAACGGCCGAGCGAGTTGACCGGGCGCGGTCCTAGGCTATTCTTCGGGCATGGACGCACCGCTCACGGACGAAGCCAGGCTGCTCATCGAGCGCGCCTGCACCCGCATCGTGCTCGAATCCGCCGCGACGAACGACCGTCAGGATTTCGATGCCTTCGCAGAGCTTTTCGCGCCGGACGGCGTGCTGCACCGGCCCGCCGGAGAGCCGCTGCGCGGACGCGAAGCCATCGTCGACTCGTACGTCACGCGCCCGTCGACGCGCGTCACGCGGCACCTTTGCACGAACATCCTGATTCATGCCGAGTCCGCCGCGACTGCGCGCGGCCTGACCTACGTGCTGCTCTACACGGCGGACGCCTCGGGCATGGGCGATAAGAAGTTCGGCCTCACGAGCGAGGCCCGCAAGCTGCTCGGCGAGTTCGAGGACCGCTTCGTTCGGCTCGACGGCGCGTGGTTCATCGCGGAGCGGCGGGCGCGGTTCGTCATGCACACTTAGCGGCGCGCGCCTCGGCCTGGATATCGTGGGTAGTGGGCTGCAGGCTCGTCGCAAGGGCGGTGTCGGGACCGCCGTGAACCCGTCCCTGGGGGCTCGCTGAGCGCCATGCATGGCGCTCAGCGTCCCGACACCGCCCTTGCGCCGAGCCTGCAGCCTGGAAACCGACGTGGCCATGGCCGAAGAGCGCACGAAGCGGCGTCGGCGGTGGCCTTGCGCCTGCTTAAAACGCCGCCTCCCCGGTCAGCGCCCGTCCGACGACGAGCTCGTGGACGGTTTCCGTGCCCTCGTAGGTGATCACGCTTTCGAGGTTCAGCATGTGCCGGATCGGGCAATGCTCGGCGCTGATCCCCGCCGCGCCCAGCATGTCGCGGCAGTCGCGCGCGACGTCGAGCGCCATGCGCACGTTGTTCCATTTGGCGAGCGAGACCTGCACGGGCTCCATGCGGCCCGCGTCCTTGAGCCGGCCGAGACGTAGGGCGATGAGCTGGGCGCCGGCGATGCGCCGTGCCATGTCGGCGAGCCGCAGCTGGATGGCCTGCGTTCGCGCGAGCGGCTTGCCGAAGAGCTCGCGCGAGCCGGTGTAGTCGAGCAGCTCGGCGAGACAGGCCTGGGCGGCGCCCACGGCGCCCCAGACGATGCCGAAACGGGCCTGCGTGAGGCAGGCCAGCGCCGCCCGCACGCCGTTCGCGCCCGGCAGCATGTTCTCGGCCGGGACGCGCACGGCGTCGAGATACAGGGCCGAGGTGACCGACGCGCGCATCGAGAACTTGTGCTCGATCTCCGCGGCCGTGAAGCCCGGCATGCCCCGTTCGACCAGGAAGGCGCGGATCCCGTCCGGTGCCTCGGCCCAGACGACGGCGACGTTGGCGATGCTGCCGTTCGTGATCCACATTTTCGAGCCGGTGAGCACGAAGTCGCCGCCGCGCCGCTCCGCGCGCGTGCGCATGGCTGCCGGGTCGGAGCCGCCGTGCGCTTCGGTGAGCCCGAAGCAGCCGATGGCTCGGCCGCTCGCGAGCGCCGGCAGCCAGCGCTGCTTCTGCGCTTCGGTGCCGAAGGCGTGCAGCGGATACATCGTCAGCGAGCCCTGGACGGAGACGAAGCTGCGCAAGCCGCTGTCGCCGCGCTCGAGCTCCTGGCAGGCGACACCGTACGAGACATCGCCGAGACCCGCGCAGCCGTAGCCCTCGAGCGTGCAGCCGAGCAGCCCGAGCTCGCCGAGCTCGGGTACGAGCTCGCGCGGGAAGCGGTGCGCCTCGAAGCATTCGCGGATGATTGGCCGCACGCGCTCGTCGACGAAGCGGGCCACCGCATCGCGGACGAGCCGCTCGTCGTCGGAGAGCTCGGCGCGGGTGTCGAACAGGTCCAGTGGGTCCAAGGCGTGCGTCCTCGAGTGCGGCATTGGACGATTATAAGGAAAAGGGCTCTGACCCCTTTTCTTGGACTCTACGCCAGCAGGGCGAGCAGGCCCTCGAGCAGCTGGCGCGGCGACGGGGGGCAGCCCGGTATGTGCAGGTCCACGGGCACGACGCTCGCGACTCCGCCCTCGACGGCGTAGCTGCCGGCGAACACGCCGCCGTCGCGCGCGCACGCGCCGACCGCGACGACCCACTTCGGATCCGGGGTCGCGGCATAGGTGCGCTCGAGGGCCTCGCGCATGTTCTTCGTCACGGGGCCGGTCACGAGCAGGACGTCGGCGTGGCGCGGCGAGGCGACGAAGCGTAGACCGAAGCGTTCGAGGTCGTAATAGGGATTCTCGAGCGCGCGGATCTCGAGCTCGCAGCCGTTGCATGAGCCGGCGTCCACCTGGCGGATCGCGAGGCTGCGGCCGAGGCGTTGGCGCGCCGCGCCCGCGACGGCCCTGCCGACCTCGGCCAGCGCGTCGGCGCTGGGCGCCGGCGGCGCTTCCGTCAGCGGGCCGCGCAGCAGGCCCTCGAGCAGCAGTTTACGCATGGGCGCGGCGCCTACACATCATGCCCGGAGTACGAGCAGTTGAACGATTTGTTGCACAGCGGAAAGTCCGCGACGATGTTGCCTTCGATCGCGGCCTCGAGCAGCGGCCACTGGAACCAGGACGGATCGCGCAGGTGGCAGCGCGCAACCGTGCCGTCGGCCGCGAGCCTGAGCCAGACGAGCACGTCGCCGCGGAACCCTTCGACGAGCGCCATGCCCTCGACCGCGCCGGCGGCCGGTCCCGGCAGCGGCGTTCGGACGGCGCCCGCCGGCAGCCGCTCGAGCACCTGCTCGACGATCGCTAGGCTCTGTTCGACCTCGAGCATGCGCACCCAGACGCGCGCGTCCACGTCGCCCGCCTCGCGGACGGGCACCTCGAAGCGCAGCCGATCGTAGGGCGGATAGCCGGGCGTGCGGCGGGCGTCGAAGGCGCGGCCCGAGGCGCGCCCGACGAAGCCGCCGGCGCCGTAGCGGGCCGCGAGGGCCGGCGTCACGATGCCCGTGCCGACCGTGCGGTCCTGCAGCGACGCCGTGGCGTCGTAGATGGAGACGAGCTTCGGAAAACGGCGGCGTACGTGCTCGACGAGCGCCGCGAGCGCGCTTCTGCCCGCCTCCTCCAGGTCGACGGCCGTCCCGCCGGGCACGATGCACCCGCGCATGAGCCGATGGCCGAACGCGATCTCGGCGGCGCGCAGCACGTCCTCGCGCAGCACGGCGCAATGGGCGTTCATGAGCGCGAAGGCCGCGTCGTTGCAGACGGCACCGATATCGCCGAGGTGGTTCGCGAGGCGTTCGAGCTCGGCCATGAGCGCGCGCAGCCAATGGGTGCGCGCCGGCGGCTCCACGCCGCACGCGGCCTCGACGGCGCGCGCGAACGCGAGCGCATAGGCGGTCGTGCTGTCTCCGCAGGTCCGCTCGGCCAGCTGCCCGGCCCGCTCGACACTGGCGCCGGCCATGAGCGACTCCACCCCCTTATGCGTGTAGCCGAGCCGCGCCTGGAGCCGCACGACCGTCTCCCCAGCCGCCGTGCAGCGAAAGTGACCGGGCTCGATGATGCCCGCGTGCACGGGGCCGACGGGGATCTCGTGCAGGGCGTCGCCCTCGACGGGCAGGAACGGGCCGGGGCCCGCGCCGGAACGGCCGCCGCGCGCCTCGACGGCGAGCGGTGCCGTGATGCCCCAGCGGCCGTGGTCGAGCCAGGGCCGCTCGTCCGGGGCCGCGGACTCGGTCGTGGATGCGTCGGCAGCGGCCGTCGGCGCGAGGCCGAACAGATCCCGAATGGCGCGTTCGAGCCGCGCCGCCGGCGGGTGCCGACGCGCGAGCGATGGGAACGTGCCGGCGGGGCATTCGAGCGTCGCGACCGAGATCCCGTCGGCGCGGAGCAGGGCCGCATGCACGGCCGCGGCCTCGCCCCACAAGCCCAGCAGTCCCGCGCCTCCCGCCGCGAGCTCGGCCGCAATCGCCCGCCAGGCCTCGCCGTCGACGACCGTGCGCGGCCAAGGGGCGTGGCCGGCGATGCGGCGGCCGCGCTCCTCGGGCCGCGCGGCTTCCGCGGTCGGCGGACCTGCGTCCTGCGTCATCCGAGCAGGTCCGCGACGTGCCGGAACCAGGCCACGAGCGGCCCCGGCAGGTACAATCCCGCGACGAGCACGATCGCGAGATGCGTGAACAGAGGCAGGTACGAAGCCTGCGCTTTGCCCGTCGCGCCCGTCGGCGCCCCGAAGGCGATGCCGCCGAGACGCAGCGCCAGCGCACCGAGCGCGATGAGCAGCCCCGCGACGAGCGGCGGCGCGAGCCAGGGCGAGCGCGCGAACGTCGAGCTCACGACGAGAAACTCGCTCATGAAGATTCCGAGCGGCGGCAGCCCGGCAATCGCGACGACGCCGAGCACGAGGCCCCAGCCTAGCCACGGATGCGAGACCGTGAGGCCGCGCAGGTCGGCGATCTTCTGCGTCCCCTTGATCTGGGCCACGTGCCCGACGGCGAAGAAGATGGCCGACTTCGTGAGGCTGTGCATGACCATGTGCAGCAGTCCCGCGAAATTCGCGAGCGGGCCGCCGATGCCAAAGGCGAACACGATGATCCCCATGTGCTCGATCGACGAGTAGGCGAACAGGCGCTTCACGTCGAGCCGCCGGTACAGCATGAACGCCGCGAAGATCAGCGACACGAGCCCCATCGTGATGAGCAGCGGCCCGGGCGCGATCGCGCGCGGGTTCGCGGCAACCAGCATCTTGAAGCGCAGCACCGCATAGAGCGCGACATTGAGCAGCAGTCCCGAGAGCACGGCCGAGATCGGCGTCGGGCCCTCGGCATGAGCGTCAGGCAGCCAGGCGTGCAGCGGCGCGAGTCCGACCTTCGTGCCGTAGCCGAGCAGCAGGAACACGAACGCGACGTTGAGCAGCGCGGGATCGAGCTCGGCGGCATGGCCGCTCAGCACGCTCCAGGTCATCGCGGCCAGGCCTTCGCCGAGCGCCGGCCGCGCGGCCATGTAGACGAGGATCGTGCCGAACAGCGCGAGCCCGATGCCGACGCTGCCGAGAATGAAGTATTTCCAGGCGGCCTCGAGCGCAGCGGGCGTGCGGTAGAGGCCGACCATGACGACCGTCGTCAGCGTCGCGACCTCGATGGCGGCCCACATGAGCCCGACGTTGTTCGCCAGCAGCGCGAGGTTCATTGCGAAGATCAACACCTGATACATCGCGTGATAGAAGCGCAGGTAGGCAGGGGTCAGACGGCCGGTCTCGAGCTCGTGCGCGATGTAGCTCGCGCTGAACACGCTCGTCGTGAACGCCACGAAGCAATTCAACGGCACGAGCACGACGTTGAGGTCGTCGACGAGCAGATAGCTGCCCGGGACCGCGCGCCGGGCGCCGAACAGCGCGAGCGAGGCCGCGAACGTCGCGAGCGAGGCGAGCACGCTGAGCCTCGAGGCCGCTCTGTAGCCCGGCAGCAGCGCCGCAAGCGCGGCCGCCGCGACGGGGATCAGCAGGACGGCGGCGACGGGATCAGACATGGGCGTCCCCGGCGGCGTCGAGGCGTTCGCCGCGATGCCGGTCGAGCACGTGGACGTCCACAGTGTCGAAGCGCTCGCGAATGCGGAACAGGAAGATGCCGATCACGATGAAGGCGATGAGGATCGAGAACGCGACGCTGATCTCGACGACGAGCGGCATGCCCTTCGCGCCCGTCGCCGCCAGCACGAGCCCGTTCTCGAGCGACATGAAGCCGACGACCTGGCTCACGGCGTTGCGCCGCGTGACCATGAGAAGCAGGCCGAGCAGCAGCACGGCGAGCGCGAACGCGAGGTCCTCGCGCGCGAGCGGATCGGCTCCGGCCGTGACGCGCAGCATGAGCACCATGGACAGCGCGACGAGCCCGATGCCGAGCAGCATCGTGGCGCCGATGCCGACCACCGTTTCGATCTCGCGGTGAATGCCGAGCGCGCGCACGATGCGGTGCAGCGCAGCCGGAATCGCGACCGTCTTGAAACCGAGCGCGATGGCCGCCGTCACGTAGAGGTGCGGCGCATCCTGAACGTAGGCCTGCCACGCGACGGACAGCGAGAGCACGAACGCGTGCAGCGCGAACGTGTTGATCAGCGCACTGAGCCGGTCCTGATACAGCATCACGAGCGAGAGCAGCACGAGCGCGCCCGCTAGCAGATGCGCGAACTGGAAAGCGAAGCCGTTCATGTTGTTACGCGGAGCACGCTACAGGCTCGCCGAAAAGAACAGCAGCAGCGTCGCGAGCAGCCCGAGCATGAGCGCTGCGCCGAGAAACTCCGGCACGCGGAACACGCGCATTTTTGCGATCGCCGTCTCGAAGGCGGCGAGCAGCAGCGCGGCGGCGCCGAGCTTCGCCGCGTAGCTCAGGGCGCCGACCGCGAGGGCGAGGCCCGAGGCGCCTGCGTGCGCGATGCCCCAGGGTGCGAACAGGCAGGCGAGCAGAGAGAGATACAGCGTGAGCTTCAGCGCGGCCGCGAGCTCGATCATGGCCAGGTGACGTCCCGAGTACTCGAGCACCATGGCCTCGTGCACCATCGTGAGCTCGAGGTGCGTGGCGGGATTGTCGACGGGGATGCGCCCGCTTTCGGCGATCGCGACCATGACGAGCGCGATGAGCGCGAGCCCGAGCGAGACGCGCAGGCCCGCGTGCGTCGTGCCCAGGTACTCGGCGACGGTCGACAGCTGCGTCGAGCCCGCGACGAGCGCGAGCGAGAATACGATGAGCAGCATGGCCGGCTCGGCCAGCGAGGCGATGAGCAGCTCGCGGCTCGCGCCGATGCCGCCGAAGCTCGTGCCCACGTCGAGGCCCGCGAGGGCGAGGAAGAAGCGGGCGCTGCCGAGCAGCGCGATGATCGCGATGAGGTCGGCGGCCCAGCTGAACGTGAGGCCGGTCGCGAACGTCGGCACGAGCGCGGCCGCCACCCACGTCGCGCCGAAGATCAGGTAGGGCGCTGCGCGGAACAGCCACGAGGCGTCGTGCGCGAGCACCACGTCCTTGCGCAGCAGCCGCGCGAGATCCCGGTACGGCTGCAGCGGCCCGGGGCCGCGGCGCCGGAGCAGCCGGGCCTCGATCCGGCGCACGAGACCGACGACGAGCGGCGCCGCGAGCAGCACGAGCGCCATCTGGGCACCTTGCACGGCGAGGCCGACGATCATATCCATATGGCGAGCACCAGCAGCAATGCGACGAGCGCCGCGAACACGAGGCTCAGATACCGGCGGATCGTCAGGAACTGGAAGCGGTTCAGCCGCCCGGCCGCTGCCGCAACGCCGCGGGCGAGCGGCAGATACAGGCCCTCCCAGAACGGCTCGCGGATCGTGACCGCGAGGCGCGAGGGCAGCGGCGAATCGGGCGCGGCCATGTCTACGCGCTCGCGCGCCCCCAAGACGACGCTGCCGAATACGCGCCGAATCGGCTGCACGAGGCTCGTCGGCGTGTACTGCGTGATCGGGCGCGCGTCCGGCGCGCCGCAGTCCCACGCCGGGGCGCGCCTCAGCGCGCGGGATGCGAAGCGGTGAATGCCGAGCGCCGCGAGGCCGGCGGAGCTCGCGATGAAGCCGAACACGAGCAGGCCGTTATAGGAGCCCTTTGCCGCGTCGATCGGCACGACCGAGAGCCAGGGCAGCGTCGCCTGCACCGGCAGCCGCCGGCCGACGAGCGCGTCGGCGACCGGCGCCAGCGCGTCGACGCAGACCCCGGGCGCGAGCCCGGCGATGACACACAGCCCCGCGAGTAGGAACAGCGCCGCGCGGGAGAACGCGTCGACCTCGCATGCGGCCGCGGCCGGCGCCGAGCGGGGGCGGCCGAGAAAGCTCGTGCCGAACGCCTTGACGAAGCAGGCCGCGGCCAGCGCGGCCGCGAGCGCGAGCAGCCCGCCCGCCGCGGGGACAAGCAGCTTGAGCCCCCATTGGGGCACGGCCGGACTCTGCAGCACGGCCTGGAACGTGAGCCATTCGGAGGCGAAGCCGTTCAGCGGCGGCAGACCCGCGATCGCGAGCGCGCCGACCAGAAACGCGAAGCTCGTCTGGGGCATGCCGCGGATCAGACCCCCGAGCCGCTCCAGGTCGCGCTCGCCCGTCGCGCGCTGCACGGCGCCGGCGCCGAAGAAAAGCAAGCTCTTGAACAGCGAATGATTGAACGCATGGAACAGCGCCGCCGTCAGCGCGAGCGCGGCGGCCGTGCCGAGCCCGTCGGCCCGAAACGCGAGCGCGAGGCCGAGCGCGAGGAACACGATGCCGACGTTCTCGATCGTCGAGTAGGCTAGGAGGCGCTTGAGGTCGCGCTGCATGAGGGCGTAGAGCACGCCGAGCACGGCCGTCCCGGCGCCCAGCACGAGGACCGGAATGCTCTGCCACCAGGTCGGGGCGCCGAGCAGATCGAAGGCGATGCGCACGAAGGCGTAGATCGCGACCTTCGTCATGACGCCGCTCATGAGGGCGGACACGTGGCTCGGCGCCGCCGGGTGAGCGAGCGGCAGCCAGACGTGCAGCGGCACGAGCCCGGCCTTCGAGCCCGTACCGACGAGCACGAGGAGCAGCGCGAGCGTGCCGACGAGCTGGGTCGGCGCGGCCGTGCGCATTGCGTCGAAACCGTAGGCCCCGCCCGGCCCGGCCAGCAGGCCGAAGGCGAGCAGCAGCATGAGCGTGCCGAAGCCGGCCATGAGCAAATAGACGTAAGCCGCGCGTACGTTGTCGGCCGTCTCGTGGTGGGCCATGACGAGCGCCCACGAGGCCAGCGACATGAACTCCCAGGCGACGAGGAACGTGAACGCGTCGTCGGCGAGCACGACGAGATTCATGGCGGCGAGGAACACGGGGAAGAACGGCAGCACGCGGCCGGGATGCCGCTCGCCGCGGCCGTAGCCGAGCCCGTAGAGGCTCGCGGCGGCGCCGCCGAGATTCACCAGGCCGAGAAAGAACCCCGCGAGCGCATCGATACGAAAGTGCGCGCCGAGCCACGGCAGGCCGAGCGGCAGCGCGAGCGTCTCCGGCGCCGCGGCACCGAGGAGCCCGGCGAGGCCGCCCGCGATGCCAAGCAGCGACGCAAGGCCGCTCGCGGCATACACGGCGCGCGAACCGTGCCGCGTGCCGTGCGCCGCGGCACCGAATAGACCCACTGCGAAGAGCAGGCCGACCGCCGCCAGGACCAGTCCGACGCTGTGCATGAAGATGCCGGGTCAGGCGGGGCTGCCGCTCGTATCGGCCGGCGCCCGCGTCTCCGGCACCGCTTCCTTGAGGCGGACGCCGCGGCCGCCGGTCCGGCTCTCGGCGCCGGCGTCGATGAGCTCGATGCCGGCGGCGGCGAGCGCCTCGATGAGCTTGACGAGCGAGTCGACGTTCCCGCGCACGACGCCCTCGCTGGCCTCCATGCGCTGGATCGTCGGCACGGACAGCCCGGCCAGCTCGGCGAGCCGGCGCTGGTCCACGCCGAGCAGCGCGCGCGCCGCCCGCATCTGATTCGCAGTGATCATGGCTCCAGTTTTAGTACTGGGGATTCACAGGTGCTTAATAAGGTTTACGATCGGGGAACTGATGCTTGAGATATCAGCGCGCGAAGTATAGGCCAGGGCCGGACGGGACGCCAGACCCCGCGCCGGCACGCGGCGGCCTCGGTCAGGCCGCCGCGCGGGGGTTCGGAAGGTCGGAAGGGCAAGGCGGAACGGACGTTCCGCCTCACGGCAGGGTGGCGCTTAAAGGTCGATGTCGACCTTGTAGCTGACGACGAACTTGACCGAGCCGTTGTCGTAGCCGTCCGCCTGATTCGAGGGCAGATCCGTGTCGCTGACCATGAGCGTGAACCCGCCCTTGGACATTGAGACGTTGTAGTCCGTGTACTCGGGCGTGCCGTTGAAGGCTGCGTTGAAGTCTTTGCCCGAGTAGTGCCCTGCGTGCAGACCGAGCGAGACGTCCTTCTTGAGGGGGATGCTGTAATCGAGCGAGACGTAGTAGGCCGAGAAGGCGCCGAGATCCTGCCCGGGGGCCGCCGAGATCTGCGTATTGGTCAACGCGTAGACGCTCGCGCCGAAGTTGCCGACGGTGAACTTGCCGTAGACCTCGCCGAAGTCGACTTTCGCGACGTTGGGATAGTTGTAGTAGATGTAGCCGAAATCGTACTTGACCTTGTCGCCGCCGGAGTAGCCGAAGTAGAAGTCGTTTTCGTAGTACCAAGACGGCCCGAAGTCGACGTTCGAGATCCAGGTGCCGATGTAGAAGCCCCCCTTGCCCGCGTAGTCGATTCCTCCGGAGACGGCGGCCTGATTCATCGTCTGCGTCAACCCGCGCCATAGGTAGTTGTTCGTCACGGCGACGTTGGCTGTGAGGTCGCCTTCGGCCATCGAGGGCGCGGATTCGAACGCCAGCACGCCGAGGGCCGCACAGAGAGCGATGTGCTTGTTATTCATGCCTTCATTTCCTTGATTGATCGATCCAGATGTCTCGACGTGATGCGTTCCACACCCGTCCGAGCGCATCCCATAGCAGGAACTGTGCCAAGGCAGAATTATTTTCTAATACAATAGGTTATAGGCGTGCGCCTGAATGGGTTGGCGCCGAGGTAGTGCACTGCGGCGGAGCGCGTGCACGCTATTGGTGCGGCCTCGGCGAGCGCGCCGACGCTGGTTCTGCGCACGCTTCGCGTACGGCCTCGCGACGCCACGAAGGGCCTCGCGAGGCGAGCCGCGGGCTATCTGCGCCCGGCCGCGCCGCTTTCGGCCGGCGGCGCTCCCGACGTCGCCGGCACGACCACCGGCCGCCCCGTCACGGGGTTCGCATAGTGGAACGGCGGCACGAACTGCTGCGGATACATCGCGAACGTGACCGAGGGCGGCCGGTCCGGCGGGTTGGAGGCCGTCTCGCCGGGCGGGTCGCGTTGCGGCAGGTGCTTCCAGCCGACGTTGTAGGGCGTGAAGTAGGTATTGAAGACCTGGTCCCTCTCGATCTGCCAGACGCCGTCGACCTTGACGTACTCGTTCTCGTAGACGCCGCCCATCCACATGCCGAGGCGGTCGTAGTTGCCCATGATGCTCAAGGCGCGCGAGCGCATCTTGGCCGACTTGCCGTCCGGTGCCACGTCGATGACGGGCTGAAACTGCATGTGGTTGTGCAGCAGGCCGAACTGCACGCCCGGTCTGCCGTAAAGGTTCAGATTGCGCCGCACGCTCGCGTGCCCCACGTACTGGCCGCGCATCGCGATCTCGATGACGCCGTTTTGCGCGAAGATGCCGGCGAGGTTGTCCCACTGGTTGCGGGCCAGGTAATAGCCGTAGATCGCATGCAGGCGCTCGACCGCCTCGGCATCCTCGAGCAACCCGATGCGGCGGTCGAGGTCCGCCAGCGTCTTCGCGAGCCCGGCCGCGTCGACTTTGGCGGGCACGGGCGCGGCATAGTCGGCTGGCCGGCCCGGGAAGACGGCGCCGCCCGTGACGGGATTCGGGTAATGGAACGGGACGACGCCGACGTCCGGGTAGAGGCCGGCCCCGAGCGTAGGCGGGGCGTCGGGTTTGCGCGTGCCCGCGAAGCCCTGTTGGGCGAGCGCCGTTTTGCCCCAGCCGTCCTCGTAGGGCGTGTACATCGTCGGGACGAGACGCACATGCGCGATCTTCCAGACGCCGTTCTGCTTGACATAGTCGTTCTCGTAGACGCCGACGCCCCACTGCGCGAAATTGCCCCAGTCGGCTTCCTGCGCGAGCAAATGCCAGCGCCCCTTCGCGGACCGCCCGTCGGGCGCGACGTTCACGATCCCTTGCAGCTGCATGCGATCGTAAAGGCGCCCCCACCGCGGCCCCTCTTTGTCGATCGAGCGCAGGTAGGCGAGCACGTGCGCGCGGCCTTCGTAAACGCCGCGGCCCGCAATCTCGAACGTCCCGGAGTCCGCGAAGAGAGCGGCGGCCTCCGACCAAAGTCCCTTGTCGACGAAGTAGCCGTAGATACGCTGCAGATTTTCGATGTCGCGCTGATCCTCGAGCAGCTCGACGTCCTGCGCGAGCACGGCCGCGCGGCGCGCGACGTCGTGCAGCGAGCGGGCGGCGGCCGATGCGCCGCTCTCGCCGCGGCGCTCGCCGTCGGCGGAACCGCCGTCGCTCGCATCGCCCTCGGCCCGCGTCGGCCGAGCGCCCATGACGGGGTTCGCGAAATCGAACGGTGGCAGGTTCGTCGTGGGCCAGGTGTCGTATTCGATCGTGGGCGGCCGATCGGGCGTGAGGTCCTCGACGTAGCGTGCGCCGTTCGCGTCCTTGTTCTTGGCCCAGCCGCCCGCGTAGGCCACGAACATGCTCTGGTACCAGTGCAGCGTCTTGATCTTCCAGACGCCGTCTTGCTTGACGTATTCGTTCTCGTACGGGCCCTCGCCCCAGAACGCGTCCTTGCCGAGATGGCCCGAGAGCACCAGGCCCCGCCAGCGCGCCTTGGCCGTGCGGCCGTCGGGCGCGACGGTCACGGCGCCCATGAGCTGCAGATGCTCGTTGAGCTCGCCGTGGGCGAGCCCGGACTCGGGCCCGCCGAGCGCCTTGCCGAGCGCGTGCAGATACTGCTTGACGCGCGCTTGGCCGACGTAGACGCCGTCGAGGCCGATCTCGATCGTGCCGTCGGTCGCGAAGAGATCCGCGGCCTGGTCCCAAAGCCCGCGGTCGACGTAGTAGCCGTAGGCGCGCTGCAGCCGTTTCACGTCGTTCGCGTCCTCGAGCAGCTCTCGCCTGTGCTCGAGCGCAGCGAGGCGCCGCTCGAGCGGCTCGGCCGCGCCTCGCGCCGAGGCGCCGCTTTGAGCCGACGCGGGCCCGGCGGCAGCCGTCCCGATCAACAGCGCGAGCCCGAAACCGAGCGCGCGCCGCGCCTCGAGGAGCCGCCGCGCGGCCGGCCGTGCCTGTCCCTCGATCGCGGGCGTCTTCGGAGCCCGCAGTCCGCTGCCTGCGCGCATCGCTACGCCTCGCTCGGGAGCCGGTCTTCGGGCACCCAGTAGCCGTGAATCTGGCCGGGGGCGCGGATCGGCAGCTTGACCGTCGCGATGGGGCCGTCGGCCAAATGTTCGGCGTCGAGAATCACGAGGTCCGCGCGCCCGTTCTCGTCGTTGCGCGTCGCAACGCCGAGCAGGTAGCCCTGCGCCTCGGGCGCGTCCGCGTGCTTCGGCGCGAAGCAGCACTCGGCGAGATACGTCCCGGGCCCCGCGTTGAACAGCGTCGCCTGGCGCGTCCGATGGTCGAAGCGCGCATAGCAGGCGCCGGCCCGGCGCGGATCGGCCGCGTCGGGATCGGGGCACGGCAGGAAGCCGTAACGATACGGCACGGTGTTGTAGCGGTCGTCCTGACGCGGCAGCGCACCGACATGGCGCGGGTAGAGCGTCTCAATCTCGTAGCTCGAAGGGCGCTTCTTCCCGAGATCGACCGACAGGCGCGTGATGTGGCTCGAGCCCGCGACCGGGTCCCAGGCCTCGCCGCCGCGCATCGGCATGAACGGGAAAGGATTGGACATGGACATCTCGACGTTGACGAGCAGGCGCTCGCCGTCGTCGAAGGCGCCCATGACGTGCGTGGCGCTGCGCGTCGGGCCCCCGATCCATTGAATGTCGCTGCCGTCGCCGCCGCGGCGCACGAAGCCGAAATACGTCGGCTTCGTCGCGTCCCAGGACCAATGGATGCCGCCGCGCTCGAGCTGCGCCGCGTCGAAGGCGAGCGGGATCACGTAGAACACGATGTGCTTCTCGGTCACGGCGAAGTCGTGGAGCATGCCGACGTAGGGCACCTGCACCGACGCCTGCCAGACGAGCTCGCCGCCGGGCGTGAACTCGAACATCGTGACGACGTTGCTGCCGAAACCCGTGGCCTCGTAGCCGAACGCGACCATGTTGCCCGTCACGGAGTCGATCTTCGGATGCGCCGTGAACGTCTCGCTCGGCAATCGGCCCCCGAACGTGTAATTCGGCTCGAGCGTCTCGAGCGTGAGCAGGTCCATTGCCGAAGGCGGACTGTCCTCCTTGAGCGCGAGCAGCAGGTTGCGGTGATTGATGACGTGCGTGTTGGCCGTGCTGCGGGAAACGCCCTTGCCGCGCACGCTCGGGTCGTCGACGTCCGGGTTGCGGTACATATGAAACAGGCGCCGGCCGGCCTTGTCCTGCGCGAGCCAGCGGTCGTTCCGGACGTAGCGGCTCCGGTAGTCGACGCGGCCGTTGCGGATGCGGAAAAGGCTGACGTGGCCTTCGCCGTCGAACGGGATGTTGCCGGGATCGAGCGGATACTGAAGATCGGGACCGACGCGGTAGAACGCACCGTTGAGGTCGTCCGGCACCCGACCTTCGACTTCGCAGTCCCGGACCTCCGCCTCCACGCGATACGGGCTCGTCGGCCTGCGCATGGACGGCCGCAGGTCTTCCTCGCGCGGCGCTCGGCGGGACGCCCGGCCTTCGCCCATGTGCTCGTTCACTATGCGTTCCCCCGCCTGATCGGTCACCGTGATCTCTCCCGCCCCCGCAAGATCACGAGACTATAAACCCCGTCCGAAGGACAGGGAAATCCGCTCCAAAGCCGCGTGCCGGGCCCGTGCCCAGGCTCGCGCGGTCCGTGCGCGCGTGCCAGAATGCCGCCCCATGCGATGGGGGCTGCCGTTACTGCTGCTGTGGTTCTGCGTCGGCATGGCGGCCCGGGCCGGCGACCTGCCGCCGCCGGTCGAGCGCGTGCTGCGCGGTCACCATATTCCGCCCGGCGAGGTCAGCGTGCTCGTGCAGGCGGTCGGCGCTTCGAAGCCGCTGCTGAGCTACTTGCCCGCCGTGCCGCGCAACCCCGCCTCGGTCATGAAGCTCGTCACGACGTGGTCGGCGCTGCAACTGCTCGGGCCGACCTATACGTGGCCGACCGAGGTCTATTTTCTCGGCCCGTTCGACGGCAGCCGGCTCGACGGCGACCTCGCGCTCAAGGGCTACGGCGATCCGTTCCTCGTGCTCGAGAACGTCTGGAAGCTGCTGCGTGCCTTGCACCGGCTCGGTCTCGAGGACATCGGGGGCGATCTCGTCCTCGACGACAGCTACTTCGACGTGAACGAGGACGACCCCGGCAACTTCGACGACCAGCCGTTCAGAACGTATAACGTCGTCCCCGACGCGCTGCTCATGAACTTCAAGGCCGTGGAGTTCTACGTGCGCGCGGATCCCGCGCGGCGGCGCGTCGACGTGGCGATCGAGCCGCCGCTGCCGAACCTTCACGTCCAGAACCGGATCGTGCTCGGCGACGGGCCGTGCCACGGCTATCAGGACGGCATCAGTTTCGACGTTGTCGATCCCAAGCTTACCCAGGTCGTGCTCGGCGGCCGCTTTCCCGAGAGCTGCCGCGAGTACAGCCTGGCCCGCACGGTGCTCGAGCCCGAAGCTTACGTCTACGGCCTGTTCGAGTCGCTATGGAAGGAGACCGGCGGCAAGTTCCACGGCAGGCTGCGCAAAGGCGTCGTGCCGGCCGATGCCGCGCCCGTGCTGACGTGGCGGTCCCCGCCGCTCGACGAGGTCATCCGCAGCATCAACAAGTTCAGCAACAACGTCATGACGCGCCAGCTGCTCTACACGCTCGGCGCCGCGCGGGGCGGCGCCCCGGGCACGCGCAAGAAAGGCGTTGCTGCGATCCGCGAGTTTCTCGCCTCTGTGGGGCTCGACGCCGGACCCTTCTTCATGGACAACGGCTCGGGCCTCTCGCGCGACGGCCGCGTCTCGGCACGCTTCCTGGCGGATCTGCTGCTGCGCGCGCGCGCCGCGCCGTACGCGGCCGAGTTCGTTTCGTCGTTATCGCTGGCCGGCCTCGACGGCACGACGCGCAGGCGCTTCGGCGATATCGAGACGACGGGCGACATGCACCTGAAGACGGGCACGCTCGACAACGTCTCGGCGCTGGCGGGCTACGTGCACGTGGCCGGCGGCCGGGACTACGTCGTCGTCGTTCTGCTCAATGCGCCCGACGCGAACCGCGGCCCCGGCAACGAGCTCGACGAGGCCGTGCTCAACTGGGTCGCCGGGCAGGGATGAAGCACGCGCCGCCGGCGCATCGATTCCTCACAGAGAGATTCGGAATGGAAATCGCCAGGAACACGGTCGTCACGTTTCACTACAAGGTCCAGGACCCTGAAGGTGCGTTCACGGAGACGAGCGAAGGCGGCGACCCGGCCGTCTACCTGCACGGCCGCCACAACATCGTGCCGGGGCTCGAGAAGGCACTGCAGGGCCGCCAGGCGGGCGAGTCGCTCTCGGTCACGGTAGCGCCCGAGGAGGCCTACGGGGCGCGCGACCCGGACGGCCTCGTCCGCGTGCCGATCAAGCATCTGATCCGGCCCGGCAAGCTCGAGCCCGGCAAGCTCGTCTCGATCAACACGGACCGCGGTGCTCAGCAGGCGACCGTGCTCAAGGTCGGCCGCTTCAACGTCGACGTTGACCTCAATCATCCGCTCGCGGGCAAGGCGCTCGTTTTCGAGGTCACGATTCTCGACGTGCGCGAGGCGACGGCCGAGGAGATCGAGCATGGGCATGCGCATGGTCCGGGGGGCGCGCACTGACGCGGCCGTGGAGGGCTTCCGGATCGGCGAGACGTAGGTAGCGGGCTTCGGGCTCGGCGTACGGCCGCGCAGTGATCAGTGGTGCCGGTCGCCGTTCGCGCGCGCGGGGGTGTAGAAACAATACGTCTGCTTGCCCTTGCGCTTGGCCCGGTACATGGCCTGGTCCGCGAGCTCGAGCAGGCTTTGCGGCGAGTCGCCCTGCTCCGGGAACATCGCGACGCCGATGCTCGTTGAGACCCGCAGGATATTCGCGCCGAAACGCAACGTGTAAGTCGTCGTGTCGCTGGCCTTGCGGGCGGCCGCCGCGGCGTCCTCGCGGCTCTTTAGGCCCTCCAGGATCAGCACGAACTCGTCGCCGCCGAGCCTGCCCAGGCTGTCGCCCGTGCGGGCGACCGCGCCGAGGCGCTGGGCGATGTCCTGGAGCACGGCGTCGCCGGCCGGGTGGCCGTAGGAGTCATTGATGGACTTGAAGTCGTCGATGTCGATAACCATGACGGCGCCGCGGTAGACGCCGCGGTTGGCGTGGCTGATGGCCTTCGCGAGCTGGCGCTCGAGCTCGGCCCGGTTCAGGACGCCGGTCAGCGAGTCGAACGAGGCCTGGCGCCGCAGCGCCGATTCCTGCCGGTGGCGCTCGGCCGCCAGCTGCAGAACCTGATGAATTCGCTGCACGGAGGTCACTCCCTTCTGCAGAAAGTCCTGCACGCCGTGCCGTGTGAGCTCGAGCGCGACCGCCTCGAAGTCCTTGCCCGTGAGCGCGACGAGCGGCAGGTCCGGGGCGGCGCGCCGCAGTGCGACGGCGGCCTCGCAGCCGTCGGCGTCCGGGAGCGTGAGGTCGATGAGCGCGATTTCCAGGTCGTTGGCGAGCACCGCGTCTTCGGCGTCCTTGAGCTTCGTGACGCGGTGGATCTCGTAGCGGTTGTCCAGATACTGCAAGGCCTCCGCGAGCGACGCGGCGGCGTCGACGTTGTCCTCCAATAGAAGTATTCGCACGGGCCCGGTCAAGCAGTTCGACAACGGGAAAGGAGCAAGAATCGTACCACGCGCCCGGGCCCTTCGGTTCCAACTCCTTGCGCTGAAGGAGGTTCCGCCGCGCTCAACTTGTTTGCATTGCAAATTATTTCGCGGGGCAGTGGCGGAGCGGCGGTCGAGACCGGGGCCCGGGCGGGGTTGGGGGCAGATTCTCGTCGATGGAACCGATTCCAACATTTGCGATCGCATAGTGATAGTATCCGTCTCGACGCTTCGGTCTTCCGCTGTAAGGCAGGTGTAAGTCCCCGGACTTTCACGCAATTACCTCGATAACCCACGGAGGTGCAGACTTCGTGCTACGGAGGCAAACGACAGGGATAGTCAGGTCGCCGCGTGCATGGGGGGCCGCCGGCCGGCGGCGCCTTGCACGGCTCGCGAGCCTCGCCGCCGTCGCGGCAGCCGCGCTCACGACAGGCCTCGGTGCGCAGGCGGCCGTGACCCGGATGCCGCCGCCCGAAGTCGCGCGGCTGCTCGAGGCGCCGCCGCTTCCGCAGCTCGCGCCGGACCCGCAGCACCGCCATGCGCTGCTCGTGCACAAGCATGAGCTGCTCTCGGACGAGAGCCTCGCCCAACCCATGGTCTGGGTCGCCGGCCTGCGAGTCAATCCAAAGACTTACGGCCCCTACGCGCCGCTGGCCTACTACGGGCTCACGCTGCTGGATCTCGCCAGCGGTCACAAGACCGCGCTGGCCGTCCCGTCCGGCACGACGCTCGGCTACCCGATCTGGTCGCCGGACGGCGCGCACTTCGCGTTCACCGTGACCGGCGACAAGGGCATCGAGCTCTGGGTCGGCGACACGGCAACGGCACAGGTTCGCAAGCTCGTCGGGCCCTCGCTGAACGCGACGCTGAGCACGCCGTGCACATGGATGCCCGACAGCGCGCATTTGCTCTGCCGCACGGTCGCGGATCGCGATTCCGACCTCGCCGCGACGCTCGCCGCGCGGCGCGAGGCGCAGCTCGCGATGCCGACCCTGCTCGCCGAGGGCTTTCAGGCGCCCGTCGTGGACGAGTCGGTCGTGCGTCAGCTGCTCGAGTCGCAGCTCGTCCGCATCGATGCGGCGACGGGCGAGACCGAACCGGTCGGTGCGCCCGCGGCCATCGAATCCGTGCAGCCGTCGCCGAACGGCGCTTATTTACTGGTCCGTCGGCTCGTGCGGCCGTATCCCGAGATGCAGGAGCTCGGCCAGGTCCATCGCTCGGTCGAGCTTTGGGACCGCTCCGGCGCCCGGGTCGCGGTGCTCGCCTCCGACCGCGAGCGGGGCTCGCACGCTCGCCGCGCTGTGCAATGGGTGCCCTCGAAGCCGGCGACCCTCGCCTGGGCCGAACGAAACGATGGCCGCGATCTCGTCATGCTGCAGGCCGTGCCCATGGGCGCCGCGCCCCCGAAGGAGATCTTCCATACGGCCAATCGCTTCTCCGAGGTCGACTGGCTCGAGCGCGGCGCCGGCGCGCTGATCGGCGAATACGACCCCGACCGCCGGGTCAAGCGCATCTGGGACGTTCGATCTCGAGCCTGCGGAGCGGCGGCCCCGGCTCATCGCCGAGACCAGCGTCGACGCCTCGGTCCGGACCTTCGGCCGGCCCCTGTCCATCGGCAACGGGCGCGGGCAGCGGGTCGTCGAGGTTTACGACGGCGGCATCTACCTGCGCGGCGAGGCGCCCGCGGGGAACGGCGTGGTCGCCTATGTCGATTACCTCAAGCTCGACACCCTCGACGTGAAGCGCGTCTGGGCCGCGGACCCGCAGGCCAGCGAAGCGGCGCTCGGGCTGCTGGCGCGCGACGGCAGCCGCGTGCTGATCCGCCACGAGACGGCGCGCGAGGCCCCGAACTACTACGTCGCGGGCGGCAACGGCGAGGATTATTCCCTGCAGCTCACGGACTTCGAGCCGCCGACGACGCGGCTGCTCGATGCGCGGCGTATCCCGCTGCGATTCCGCCGGCCCGACGGCTACGAGCTCTCGGCGAATCTGTATCTGCCGCCGGACTACGAGAAGCGCGGCCGGCTGCCGACGATCGTCTGGGCCTATCCGCGCGAGTACGGCAGCGGCACGCACTCGATGACTCTCGAGACGGGCGACCGCTTCCCCGATTTCGCGCGCGCGTTCAAGCTGTACTTCCTTCTCGAAGGCTACGCCGTGCTCGACGACGTCTCGATGCCGATCGTCGGCTCCGGCGATACGGCCAACGACACGTTCGTGCAGCAGATCATCATGAACTCGAAGGCGACGATCCACGCGGCGGCCGCCACGGGCTTCGTCGATCCGCAGCGCGTCGGTGTCGCGGGGCACAGCTATGGCGCATTCATGGTCGCGAACCTGCTCGTGCACTCGGAGCTGTTCCAGGCCGGCGCTGCGCTGAGCGGGGCCTACAACCGCACGCTGACGCCCTTCGGCTTTCAGACCGAACACCGCACGCTCTGGCAGGCGCCGGACACGTATCTCGCGATGTCGCCGTTCCTGTATTCCAACAGCCTGCACGCGCCGCTGCTGCTCGTGCACGGGCTGCAGGACCAGAATGCGGGCACGCCGGCCCTGCAGTCGATTCAGTTTTACGAGGCGATTCGCCGCACGGGCGGGGACGCGGACATTCTGCTGCTGCCGCACGAGGGGCACTCGTACCGTGGGCGCCATGCCGTGCTCACGACGGCCGCGACCATGCTGCGCTTCTTCGACAAGAACCTGAAGGCCCGCAAGCCCGCCGCGCCGCAGCAGCCCTCCGATTCGAAGGCGCCGCCGCCTCAGGTGGGCGTGCGCACGGCGGATAATTCTCCCGTGAATATCGACGCGCTCAAGCTGCCCGAATGAGCGCGGGGCACCGGGGGCCCCGCGGAGCGAGCACGTCCCTGTGCTCTTCGTGCTGAGTCGTCCGAGCTGATCAGCTTTACCGCGAACCTTGCGCGGCCGGGCGCACGGTCGACACCATAGCGGCTCACCGAGCCGCTACCAAACTGTCGGTACGCGGAGACAAAACGGCGGTCAACGAACGCCGCGGACGAAAACGAAATGCGCAGCGGGTATTGGCAGGACTTCACGACGGCCGAGCTCACGGGGCTCGATCGCGAGCGCAGCGTCGCGCTGCTGCCCGTCGGCGCGATCGAGCAGCACGGCCCCCATCTGCCGCTCGCGACGGATGCCCTGATCGCAGGGGCGCTTGCCGCCGGCGCGCTCGAGCGGATCGGGGACACCGCAACGCTGCTCGTGCTGCCGGCCGTCAACGTCGGCCACAGCCCGGAGCACGAGGCCTATGCCGGCACGCTGAGCATCCGGCTCGAGACGCTGCTAGACGTGTGGATAGCCATTGCCCGCGGGGCCGCGCGCGCGGGCCTGCGTAAGCTCGTGATCCTGAACGCCCACGGCGGCCAGACGGCGCTCGTGCACCTCGCAGCCGTGCGCCTGCGCGCCGAGCTCGGCCTGCTCGCCGTCCGCGCGAACTACTTCTCCTTCGGCACGCCGCCCGGCCTCTTCGCCGCCGCCGAGCTTCGCCACGGGCTGCACGGCGGTGAGGTCGAGACCTCGCTCATGCTGCACCTGCGCCCCGACCTCGTGCGCCGCGAGCGCCTCGAGGCGTTCGGCGGACTGCCGGAACGACTCGCCGCGCGCGGCGGTCTGCTCGGCGTGGAAAAGCCCATCGGCATCGGCTGGCTCAGCGCCGACCTGCACCCGGCCGGCGTCTGCGGAAACGCGGCGCGCGCGGATGCGGCGCGCGGGGCGGTCTACCTGGAGTTCCTGTGCGGCCGGCTCGCGGCGCTCGTGGCGGAGGTCGCGGCGACGCCGCTGTCGATCCTCGCGGGGTAGCGGGCGGCGGGCGGCGTTTTCGGCACTGGCGAGAGACGTCGGTGGCGGGCTTCAGGCTCGGCGCAAGGGCGGTGTCGGGACCGCCGTGAACCCGTCCCTGGGGGCTCGCTGAGCGCCGTCCCTGGCGCTCAGCGTCCCGACACCGCCCTTGCGCCAAGCCTGAAGCCTGGGCGCGTCGGCGGCCGCAGCCGCTGAAGAGCGCATGCATCCGTGTCGGCGGCAGCCGTTCGGACTGCGCGGAGCGCCAGGCCTCGCGTCTGCCGCGAGCGTCGGATGTCCCGATGACCCGCACGGACTGCCGCCTTCGCACCAGCAAGTTCCCCGCGCCGTGGCAGCAGGATTCATGAACGGCCGCCGGCCTCGCAGAGGAGTCTCGTGCAGACGGGCGCTTTCGGGGCCGTGCGCGCCAGGACGGCGCGCTACGGAGGCTACAGGGATGTATTCACGCCGTCCCCGAAAGCGCCCGTCTGCACGAGACTCCGCCTACCGCCGGCGCCAGAACCCGTTCATGAATCCTGCGGCCGAAGCCCGCACGGCACCCGCACCCAGCGAGCCTAGACCTCGGGTTCCTCGGCCAGATGCCCGGCGCGCTCGCGCTTGGTGCGCAGGTAGCGCTCGTTGTAGCGGTTCGTCTGCCCGATCAGCGATACGCGGCCCGTGACCTTGATGCCGTGTGCCTTGAGCGCGTCGATCTTGTGCGGGTTGTTGGTCAGGAGCCGGATCTGCGTGTAGCCGAGGTCCTGCAGCATGGCGACGGCGACCTCGTAGTTGCGCTCGTCGGCCAGAAAGCCCAGGTGGCGGTCCGCGTCGATCGTGTCGAAGCCGCTGTCCTGCAGCGCGTAGGCGCGCAGCTTGTTCGCGAGACCGATGCCGCGGCCCTCTTGGTCGAGGTACAGCAGCACGCCGCCGCCGAGCTCGGCGATGCGGGCGACGGCCGTGCGCAGCTGCTCGCCGCAGTCGCAGCGCAGGCTACCGAGCAGGTCGCCCGTGAGGCAGGCGGAGTGCAGCCGCACGGGCACGACGTTGCCGGAGCGGGGCTGGCCGATGATCACGGCCACGTGCTCGCCGAGCCCGTGCTCGTCGCGGAACAGCACAAGCTCGCAGTCGAGCGCGTCGGCGAGCGGTACGCGGGACTGGCTCATGCGCTTGAGGCTGTGCGGCGCGAAGTGCGTCCGGCGCCTCACATCCGGTGCCTCGACGCGCAGCAGCGAGGGGTCCTCGATGCCGGCCGCTTCGATGCCGACGAGGGCCGGCAGCAGGCGGCCCGCCTTCGCGAGCTGAAACCCGGCCTCGACGAGCCCGGGGTGCGAGGGGCTCGTGTCGACGCGCAGAATCGTACGCTGTGCGGGCGGCACCGGGCTCATGGAGGCGAGGGCCCGCAGCGCCTCGGGCGGGGTGCCCGCGGGCACGGTCCCTGCCACGGGGCCGGCCGCATCGCGTGCGAGCTCGGCCGCCTCCGCGCGTTCCGGCGTCAGCAGCAGCAGCAGCTCGCGGCCCGCGGCCTCGAGCCGGCGCAGCAGCGGCGCGTGTACGGTTTCGACGGCGGCGATCACGAGCTCGGCGCCCTGGGGGCCGGGCTCGACGAGGCGCAACGCGCGCCCGCGCCGCAGCTCGCCGACGGCCCGATCGAAGGCGAGCCCGGCTTCGCTGCCGTTGATGCCGAGCATGCCGGCGGTGTCTGGGGAACCTTTCATGACAGTGCTAGGATACCAACTGCGCGGCCCGAAGGGCTGTACGGAGCGAAACTGCTGGCCGTTAGTCCCGAAAGCCCAGGCGCCGAACCGGCCGCCGCCGAGTCCGAAGCCGTCGCGAGCGCCTGGGCCGCATTGCTCGCCGCGCGTGCGGCCCGTGAGGCGCCCGCCGGCGCCGGCATCGATCGCTCCGGCCGGCTGGGCGAAGCCCGCGCTCAGGGGCCGGACTGTTTGCTCGTCCACGGCCCGCTGGGCTGGAGCGCCGCGACGCGTGCCTCGGACCCCCAAGCCGCAGCCCTGCTCGACCTCTATCTGCCGGTCTGCAACGCCTCGGCCGAACGGCCCCTCGCGGTCGCCCACCTCGGCCAGTCGCTCGACGGGTACATCGCGACCGATACCGGGGATTCCTAT
Organism: uncultured Gammaproteobacteria bacterium; assembly: GCA_963782445.1. Taxonomy (GTDB): domain Bacteria; phylum Pseudomonadota; class Gammaproteobacteria; order Steroidobacterales; family Rariloculaceae; genus ZC4RG20. Next base: position 4,303,882 of record CAWAJM010000001.1, on the reverse strand, counting down.
TACGTCACGGGCCCCGAGAACGTGCTGCATCTGCACCGGATGCGCGCCCTGTGCGGCGCCATCGTCGTCGGGGCCGAGACCGTCGCGCTCGACGATCCGCGCTTGACGGTCCGGCGGGTGCCGGGCCCGAATCCCGTGCGCGTCGTGCTCGACCCGCGCCGGCGCCTGGGCGCGGACTTTCGCATCTTCGGCGATGCCGCGGCACCGACGCTGCTGATCTCGGCCGAGGACCGCTGCGACGCCGGTGCGCCGCGGCACGGCCTCGCCGAGATCGTCGGCATCCCGGCCCCGGCCGGACGCCTCGCGCTGGACCGGCTGCTCGCCGTCCTGCACGCGCGCGGCATCTACGCCGTGTTCGTCGAGGGCGGCGGGGCCACCGTCTCGCACTTCCTGCAGGCGGATCTGCTCGACCGGCTGCAGATCGCCGTCGCGCCGCTCGTCACGGGCCACGGTCGCCCGGGCATCCGCCTCGTTGCGCGGCACCACCTCGCCGAGTGCCTGCGTCCCGCACACCGAATGTTCCGCATGGGCGGAGACATGCTCTTCGACTGCGACCTCAAGGCGCCCGCCGAGGCCGACGCGGCCGGGCTCGCGCGAGTCTACTGACGCGGCCGGAGGCCGAGCAGATCGACATGGCCGACGACTGCGGTCGCACGGCCCGCCTCGATCGGTGCCGCCCGCCGCGCGTGCCACGCCGCGAGCCGGTCGGCCCAGGCCGGCTCGACCTCGGCGGCCGCCTGCGTCCAGCCCTGGAGCAGGGCGCGCTGCAAGGCGGCATCGGCCGGCCCGAGCCGCCAGTCGCTGGGTGCCGTCGCCATTGCGTAGCCCACCGCCGCGAACGCATCCGCCGCGGCGCGGGCGGCGGCCGGTCCGAGCGCGGCCCCGAAGCCTTTGTCGCGGCGCTGGTGGCGATTGACGAGCGCACGCACGGCGGCGTCCTCAGGATCGGGCGGACCGAGCTCTATGCGGCCGTCGTAGGTCAGCGCGAACAGGACATCGGCCTCGGCGGCCGCGCAACGGGCCGCGAGCGCCTCGAGCCAGGGCCGCGAGACGAGGTCGAGCAGGGCCGATGCCGTGACGAGACCATGGGCCGGAATCTCGAGCGCGGCGAGTTCGCGCGCAAGGTCGAGGCGCGTGCTGCGGACCCGGGACGCGCGCGCCGGACCGGCGCCGGTTGCGAGCCCGGCGCGCTCGAGCAGTGCCGCGTCCACGTCGACGAGCAGCCAGTCCTGCGCTGCCCCGAGCCGAGGCGCCAAGTAGCGCAGGTTCGCGCCCGTGCCGCTGCCGAGATCGAGAATCGCGAACGGGCCGGACCGCGCCGACCGCAGGCGCGCGACGAGCGCCGCCGCACGGGCGCTGGCGTCGGCGCCCTCGCGCAGCGCGAGCCAGTCCGCCGAGAAGCCGCTCATGGGCGCGCCCTCGCGGGGCCGAGCGCGCTCATGATGCGAGCGCTTCGAGGGCCGCCGCGAAGCGTGCACCCGCGGCGTCCCAGCTCGGCAGCTTTGCGCGCGCGGCGCGGGCCGCCGCCGCGAGGCGCGCCGCGAGCGCCGGTTCCTCGAGCAGGCGGCGCAGCGCGGCCGTCAGCGCCTCGGCATCGCCGGGCGGCACGAGCAGCGCGGCGTCGGTCGGCACCGTTTCCGGGATCGCGCCGCCCGTGGTGCTGACGACGGGCAGGCCGTGGGCGATGGCCTCGGCCAACGCCATGCCGTAGCCCTCGAGATAGGAGGCCAGCACGAAGACGTCGGCCTGCGCGTAACGGCGCGCGAGCGCGGCGTCGTCGAGCTCGCCGTGCAGCGTCACGCGCGCCTCGAGCCCGAGGGCCCGCACCCGCTGCACGACGGCCGCGGCGGTCGCCGGGTCGCGCTGCGTGCTCCCGACGCAGTCGAGCCGCCAGGGGTGGCCCGCGAGCGCGCCCAGGGCCTCGATGAGCAGGGCGTGGCCCTTGCGCGGGGTCAGCGTCGCGACGCAGAGCAGACGCAGCTCGGGGCCCGCGCCGCGGCGCGCGCTCGGCGCCGGGTCGGTGCCGGGCTCGACGACGCGCAGCCGGCAGGGATCGACGCCGGTCCGCGCCAACGCGCGCGCGGTCCAGGCGCTCGTCGCGACGATGCCGCGGACGGCCGCGAGCGCGGCGCGCTCGGCGTGCTCCAGCGCGGCGCGGGCCGTGTCGTCGAGCCCCGTCTCGAGCGCGAGCGGATGATGCACGAGGCCCACGAGGCGCAGCCGCGCCGCCTCGGCCGCGAGCGCGTCGGCGAGGCCCGCAAGCGCGAGCCCGTCGACGACCACCCGAGCGCCGTCGGGCAGCGCGGCGAGCGTCGCGGCGGCGCCCGCGACGGCCGCGGCCGTCGGTTGCGGAAAGCTCGGGTCGAGCGCGTGCACGCGCGTGCGCCAGCCGCGTGCTGCGAGCGTCGCGAGGATGCGCTGGTCGTAGAGGTAGCCGCCGGTGCGCGTCGCGGGGTCGCCGGGCACGAAAAGGTGCACGGCGTGCGCCGCGCTCAAGGCTGACGGATGCGCGGCAGCGCGCCCTCGTACGAGGCCGAGGCCACGTGCGACTCGTGCAGCGTCACGCGCAGCGCGCACAGGAGATCGGCGCCGGGCCCGAGCTCGCCGGCCGCGATCCGGTCCGCCAGGCGTTCGAAGAGCGTGTAGGCCAGAAACTCCGTGGTCGTGTTGCGGCCGGCGAACTCGGGCGCCTCGTCGAGGTTGCTGAAGTTGAGCTCCGCAAGCACCTGCTCGAGCGCCGCGCTCGCGCGGCCGATGTCGACGACGATGCCGTTGCCGTCGAGCGCCGGGCGCTTGAACTCGGCGTCGACGACGTAAGTGGCGCCGTGCAGCCGCCGGGCCGGCCCGAACACCTCCCCCGTGAAGCTGTGTGCGATCATGAAATGGCCGCGGACGGTGACGCTGAACATGGTTGGACCTATCGGTAACGGATGCGGTGACAGAGCGCGCCGCTGCCGGTCGCCGCAAGCGTCGGCAGCACGGCGGGCAGGTCCTCGAAGGCACTTTCGCCCGTGACGAGCGCGTCCAGCTCGGGCGCCTCGAGCAGCCGCAGCGCGAGCGCGAGCCGGCGACGAGTCGACCAGCGCGCGCGTTGCGCGGCCGCGACGACGCCGACCTGGGACGACTTCAGCACGAGCCGCCGGCTGTGAAACGCTTCGCCGAGCGGGGCGCCGACCTCCCGGTCGCCGTACCAGCTCAGCTCGAGGACCGTGGCCTCGAAGCCGGCGAGCCGCATGGCCGTCGCGAGCCCGGCCGGATTGCCGCTCGCGTGGACGACGAGATCGGCCTCGTCGGCCGCGTGCTCGGGCGCGGCGAACGGAACGCCGAGCGCGGCCGCGACCCGGGCCTTGCTCGGGTCGGTATCGACGAGCTGGACCTCGGCGCCCGGCAGCCTCGCGGCAAGCCAGGCCGCGAGGCAGCCGACCGTGCCCGCGCCGACGACGGCAATGCGGTCGCCGATCAGCGGGCCGGCGTCCCAAAGCGCGTTGACGGCCGTCTCGAGGTTCGCCGCCAGCACGGCGCGCTCGGGCGGCACGTCCGGCGGCAGAGGCTGGACGGCCGCGAGCGGGACGACATAGCGGCTCTGGTGCGGATACAGGCAGAAGACGTTGCGGCCGCGCAGGCTCTCCGGCCCTTCCTCGACGCGCCCGACGTTGCTGTAGCCGTATTTGACGGGCGCAGGAAAATGGCCGCCCTGAAACGGCGCGCGCATGCGCTCGAACTCCGAGGGGGGCACGCGGCAATCGAGGATCAGGGCCTCCGTGCCTCGGCTGACTCCCGTGTAGAGCGTCTCGACGAGCACCTCGTCGGCAGAGGGGGCCGGCAGCGGCTCGCGGCGGATCTCCCCGCGGCCCGGGCCCGTGATCCAGAAGGCGCGCGCCTCGGAGAAGTCGGTATCGGCCATCGTTCCCTGCGCCGCTCGCGGGCGCCCTGCTTGCAACAAGTCTGCAAACATGCAAGCGTTCTGTCCGATGCGCAAGGCCGGTCACAGTACGCAAGACCAAGAACGTCGGCGGCGCCTCGACCCGAGCTTCCTGCCGCTTGCCGTCGGCGTCGCGGTCGTCGCGGCCGGGGCCGAGCGCGCGCTCGCGATCGAGGCACCCTACGCGGCCGCGGCGTTCGCGGCCTTCGTCGTCGGGGCAGCCGGCGTGCTGCGGCTTGCCGCCTTGCGGCTCGACGGCGCTTTCGGCTCGGCTAACCGCGTGACGCTCGCGCGGGGCGCGCTCGCGGCGCTGGCCGGGGCGCTCGTGCTCGCGGCCCCCGGGCCCGCGGTCGCCTGGTTCGCGGTCGCGGTCGCCGTCGGCGCGCTTTTGCTGGACGGCCTCGACGGGGCGCTCGCACGGGCTCGAGGGCTCGCCACGGCCTTCGGGGCCCGCTTCGACATGGAGACCGATGCGTTGACGATTCTCGTTCTATGCGCGCTCGCCTGGCATTTCGGCCGGGCCGGTGCCTGGGTCCTGCTCGGCGGCCTGCTGCGCTACGGCTTCGTCGCCGCCGGCGCGGCCCGGTCCTGGATGCGCGCGCCGCTGCCGCCGAGCCGGCGCCGCCAAACGGCCTGCGTCGTCCAGTATGCGGCCCTCGTGATCTGCCTCGTGCCCGTCGTGCCCGCGGGCGCCGCGGCCGTCTCTGCCGGCCTCGGCCTCGGGGCCGTCGCGGCCTCGTTCGCGGCCGACCTCCTGTGGCTCAAGCGGCGCGCTCACGATGCGGTGCCCGGCGCCGTCCCCGGCGCCGTACCGGTCCGGCGGGCCGGTACGGCCGCCGGAGCGCCCGCGCCGTGAGCCTCGCGCAAGGGCCGGGCGCCCCCGGCGCGCGCCGCGCTCGAATCGGCAGGGCCGCGCGCTGGCTCGGCTTCCTCGCCGCGCTCTGGGTGCTGAATTTCGCGTTGAGCTTCCACAATGTCTGGCCGACGTTGTGGATCACGACGCATCACGAGCTGTCGATCGAGATAGCGGTCCTGGTGCTCGCGCTCGCCGTCTGGACCGAGCTGCGCGGGCCGCCCTCGCCGCGCATGCTGACCGTCCTCGCGCTCGTGCTGCTCGTCATGACCTTCGGCCGTTACGCCGAGGTCACGGCGCCGGCCCTCTACGGCCGCCGCATCAACCTGTACTGGGATGCGCGGTTCATTCCGGGCGTGGCGGCGATGATGTTTCAGGTGGTGCCGGCCTGGCTCATTGCGCTCGGCGCCCTCGGCATCGCCGCGCTGCTGACCGCGCTGTTCCTGCTGCTCCGGATCTGTCTCGCGCGGGTCGGCCGCGGCTTCGCGGCGGCCGCGGAACGGCGTGCCGTCGGCGGTATGGCGGCGGCGCTCGTGCTGCTCTACGCGCTCGGCTGGGCCGGCGCGCTGCCGACGCTGCGCTGGTACTCGCTGCCGGTCTCGCGTACCTATACCCACCAGCTCGAATTCATCGCCGCGGCCATGGCCGAGCAACACGAGGGCGGCCCGCACCTGCCGCCGGCCGTCGATTTCGGCAACGGCCCGCTGCCGCGGCTCGGGCGCGCGGACGTGCTGCTCGTGTTCATGGAGTCGTACGGCGCTACGAGCTACGACGACCCGAAGATGAGCGCCGCGCTCGCGCCCGCGCGCGCGGAGCTCGCCCGCGCCGTCGCGGCCACGGGCCGATACGCGGCGTCGGCGTTCATGACATCGCCGACCTTCGGCGGGGGCTCGTGGTTCGCGCACTCGAGTCTCATGACGGGCAGCCAGATCCACGACAACGCGGCTTACAACTTGCTGCTCACCCAGCATCGGGACAGCCTGCCGCGGCGCTTCGCCCGCAACGGCTATCGCACGATCGCCGTCATGCCCGGTCTCAAGGAGGCCTGGCCCGAGGGCAGCTTCTACGGTTTCGCCCGCGTCTACGGTATGGCCGATCTCGACTACCAGGGCCCGCAGTTCGGCTGGTGGAAGATTCCGGACGAGTACACGCTCGCGAAACTCGACGAGTTGGAGCTCTCGGTCTCGCCGCGCAAGCCGCTGTTCGTATTCTTCCCGACGATCAGTACCCACATCCCGTTCCGTCCCACGGCTCCGTATCAGCCGGACTGGCAGCGCATGCTCGGCAAACGGCCGTTCGACGCGGCGCCGCTCGCCGCGAGCCTCGCCGAAAAGCCCAACTTGACGGACTTGCGCGACGGCTATGTCGGTGCGCTCGACTACACCTTCCGCTACTGGGCCGGCTATCTGCGCCGGCGTCCCGATGCGGACTTCGTGCTGATCCTCATCGGCGACCACCAGCCGGCCTCGAGCGTCAGCGGCGAGGGCGCGCGCTGGGACGTGCCGGTTCACATCATCGCGAAGCGCCCGGACATCATCGACGCGCTGATTCGCGACGGCTTCGAGGCGGGCTTCACGCCGGCCCCGAAGTCGATCGGCCCGATGCACACGCTGGCGCAGAAGCTGCTCGCGGATTTCGGCGGCGCGCCGGAGCCCGATGCGCCGGCACCGCGGACGTCCACCGCCGTGCCTGCTGCGGCGACCACGGCTTCTATTGCCATCACGACGCGTAGCGGACACCGTTAGCTGACGGTGGCGGCCGCTGCGTCACCCGATGCGGTGGCCCGATGCGATGGCGGTGGGCTTCAGGGTCGGCGTAACGGCGGTGTCGGGACCGCCGTGAACGCGTCCCTGGGGGCTCGCTGAGCGCCATCCCTGGCGCTCAGCGTCCCGACACCGCCGTTACGCCGACCCTGAAGCCTGGATACGTCTGCGGCCGTAGCCGCTGAAGACCGCATCATCGGGGCCGGCGGCCTCGCAGAGGAGGCGCGTGCAGACGGGCGCTTTCGGGGCCGTGCCCGCCAGGACGGCGCGCTACGGAGGCTACAGGGATGTATTCACGCCGTCCCCGAAGGCGCCCGTCTGCACGCGCCTCCTCCTGCTACCCACCTGAAATGCCGTTCGTGAATCATGCGGTCGATAGCCGCCATCATGCGGCCGAAAGGCCGAATCAGCCGCCGCCCGATCGAACGGCCGTCTCCCGCAGGGGCGTGCGTTCCGCCGCGCCGCGGCGGGTCGGCAGGCTGCCTGCGAGCGAGAGGCCCAGGGCGGCCGCATGCGGCACGGCTGCCGTGGCGAGCCAGGCGGTCCACAGCTGCGAGTCGAGGCTCGCGATCGGTGTCGCGAGCGCGACGCCCACGGCGGCGCCGGTCAGCGCCAGCGCCGTGAGCGTCTCGGGCAGCGCGGCTGCGACGGCGCCGGCGAGGCCGGCGCGGGCCGCGAGCTTCGGCGTGCGGATGAAGTGCGCCTCGCGCCGCAACAGGCCGCTCACGACGGCCAGACCCACGGCCTGAACGAGGGCGAGGCCCGCAACGGCGGCGCCCAGCGTCTCGAGCAGCGTCGCGCGGACCTCGCTGCGGTAGAGTGCGAACGTCTTTGCGAGCTTGAACGCGAACAGTGCGAGCGCGAAGCCCGAGATCGTTGCGGGCGGCGGCCGGCAGGCTTCGGGGAACACCACGATCGCCGCCGACCAGACGAGGGCCAGTACGCCGAAGACGAGGTTCGCGCCGTCCCCGAGCCACGGCAGCCAGCCCGCGGCGAAATGAAAGCGCTGGGCGGCCGTGAGCCGAGTGCGTTGCCTGCCCGTCAGGGCGCGTGCGTGGCGCTTGAGGATCTGGACCGCGCCCTGGGCCCAGCGGTAGCGCTGGGCCTTGTAGTCGCGGAAGCGGTCGGGCGTCAGACCGCGGCCGTAGCAGCGCGGCACGTAGACCGCGCGGTAGCCGTGCTCGAGCACGCGCAGCCCGAGCTCGGTGTCCTCGGTGATCGACCATTCGGCCCAGCCGCCGACCTCCTCGAGCACGCGGCGGTCGACGAGCGTCATGGTGCCGTGGTGGATGATGGCATTGCGCTCGTTGCGCGTGATCATGCCGACGTGGAAAAAGGCCGCGTACTCGGCTTCGCACATGCGCTTGAACGCGTTGCCGGCCGCATCGCGGTAGGCCTGCGGGGCCTGCACGATGGCCACGTCCGGCGCTTCGAGCGCGGGCACGAGGTCGCGCAGCCAGCCGGGCTCGACGCGGTAGTCGCTGTCGACAACGGCCACGAGCCCCGCATCCGCCGCCGTGTGCCGCAGAGCGAAGTTCAGCGCGCCGGCCTTATACCCGCCGAGCGGCGCGACGTGAAAGAAGCGGAACCGCGGGCCGAGCCGCGCGCAGCAGGCCTCGACGGGACCCCAGAGCCGCTCGTCGTCGGTGTTGTTGTCGACGACGAGCACCTCGAAATCGGGGTAGTCGAGCGCGGCCAGCGCGCGCAGCGTCTCGACCAGCATCTCGGGGGGCTCGCGGTGGGCCGGCACGTGGATCGAGACCTTGGGCGCGCGCGCCGGCAGGGGACCCGCGCGCGGGGTGCGGGCACGATGGCGTATGGCCCAGCGCGCTTCGGCCCACTCGTGGGCTTCGACGAGCAGCATGACGACAATCGCGGCGAGCGCCGCGGCGGCGACGGCTGCGGCCAGGACGTTGTGCAGCTGCCAGTATTGCCTTTCGGTGCCTGCGAGCGTCGCGGCGGCGGCGGTGCCGACGCCGACGGCCAAGGCCGCGAGGAACGCGCGGCCGGGCCAGCGCAGACGCGCGCCGTCGGTCAACAGCGCGCGCAGCGCCGCGACCGCGAGCACGGCCGCGAGCGCGGCGAAGAGGCGCGGATGGCGGTAGGCCGGCACGGGCCCGGCGGCCGCGTACTTGGCGCGGCGCGCGGCGTCGAAGAAGCCCCAGTAGGCGCCGACCTCGCCTTCGTAGGCGCGCTTCCAGGGTTGATCGAGCGCCTCGAGCACGAAGTAGTCGTAGCGGCCGGCCGCGGCGCGCGCGAGGAAGCGCCGCAGGAAGCCCGCCGCGGACGCGCGCGAGGCCTCGGCCCGCCCGTAGCGCCGCCCCCCGCTCGGCCAGCCGACCTCGCCGATGACGATGGGCTTGCCGGGGTAGGCCCGCGCGAGGGCGTCGACGCGATCGAGCACATAGTCGACGGCGCGGCCCGCGGGCACGCCCTCCCAATAGGGCAGCAGATGCACGGCGATGAAGTCCACGTGGCGGACGAGCTCGGGGTGGCTCATCCAAACGTTCCACGGCTCGGCCGTGCCGACCGGGACGGCGAGGTCGCGGCGCGCCGCATCGAGCAGCCCTTCGAGCTCGGCCTCGGGCAGGTCGCGGCGCAGCAGGACCTCGTTGCCCACGATGACGCGGGTCACGGCCCGGGGTGCGCTGCGCATGACGGTGCGCAGGCGCTCGAGATGCTCGGCGTTCGCACGTCGGTCGGGGCCGAGCCAGACGCCGAGCGTGACGGCGAGGCCATGGCGCGCAGCGAGCGTGGGCACGTCGGCGAGCGGCCCCGCGAGGGAGTAGGTCCTGATCGAGTGCGCGTGCTTCGCGACGAGCGCGAGGTCCGCGTCGATCTCGGCGGGCGTCGGATAATGGGCATGGGCGGGATCGTCCCCGGGGCGCAGCGGCGAGAAGGCGAAGCCCTCGATGCGCGCCGGCCAGGACGGCGCGGCGGCGGGCCGCGCGAGCAGCGCGAAAACCGCGAGGGCCGCAGCCGCGACGGCGGCGTAGAGCAGGAGGTGAGTGCTGCGCACGGCCCGCGATTCCTTTGCCGCTCCCGCAGTCGCGTCCTAGTGCGCGACGCCGAGGTCGCCGATCAGCGCGATCGAGGACAGCGCGAGGATCGCGACGAGCACCCAGCGCACGAAGCGCGCGCCTTTCTCGACGGCCAGATGCGCGCCGGCCCAGGCGCCGAGGCCGTTGCCGACGGCTAGCAGGCCGCCGAGCAGCCAGCGCACCTCGTCGTTGATTACGAAGACGGCGAGCGCGGCGATCGTGAAGACGAGGACGATGAGGTTCTTGACGCCGTTCGCACCGACGAGGTCGTAGCCGGCCCCGAGCACGAGGCCGGCCAGCAGGAAGATGCCGACACCGGCCTGGATGAAACCGCCATAGGCGCCGATCAGGAAGAACAGCGGCGCCTCGATCCAGATCGAGACCCCGCGCTCGCGTCGTCGTGCCGCGAGAAAGCGCGTGGGGCGCGCGAGCACGACGACGAGCATGACGAGCATGAGCACGCCGATGAGGCGCCGGAGCAGGGCCTCGTTGAGGTCGACGGCGAGCTCGGCGCCGACGGCGGCGCCGAGGACGGCCGGCAGGACGAGCCGGAGGCTGCCGCCGAAGTCGAGCGCGCCGCGGCGGCGGAACGTTGCGACCGAGACGAGCCCCTGCACGAGGATTCCGACGCGGTTCGTGCCGTTCGCGACCGTCGCCGGCAGCCCGAGCAGGATCAGCATCGGCAGGGTGACGAGCGAGCCGCTGCCGGCCAGCGTGTTGATGAAGCCCGCGGCGAAGCCGACGGCGGGCACGGCGAGAAGCAGGACGGGGGTCGAATGCATGGGCTCGGAAACTCGCGTTTTTCGGGGCTTTCGTGCCGGGGGCCACGGTTCTCCGCGCCCCGCTTCGGGTACTCTATGGCCGGCGCGCGTCGCGCGGTGCGCCCGCCGCCGCTTCCTGCGATAGGGGGATCTCGATGCAGCTCACAGTGCAAATCGTCGGCGTGCTCGTTTATGTGTTCGTTTTGCTCGTCGGGACGGCCGTGCTCGCCGTCGCCGTCATGTACGTCGTCGACGTCTCCGCAGACCAAGCATGCCATACGCCGCAATTTCCCGGTAATCGGCCGTTTCCGGTACCTGTTCGAGCGCCTGGGCGAGTTCTTCCGTCAGTACTTCTTCGCCATGGACCGCGAGGAACTGCCGTTCAACCGGGCCGAGCGCTCGTGGGTGTATCGCGCCTCCAAGCACGTCGACGACACGGTGGGCTTCGGCTCGACTCGGGACCTGCGCCGGCCCGGAACGGTGATCTTCGTGAACGGGCCGTGGGCGCTGCTCGACACGGAAACCTCGCGCCCGGCGGCGGTGACGATCGGCCCGGGCTGCGCGCTGCCCTACACGACCGAGGCGCTGTTCAATGTCTCGGCCATGAGCTTTGGGGCGATCTCCAAGCCCGCCGTGCTCGCGCTCTCGCGCGGTGCGGCGAAGGCCGGTGTCTGGCTCAACACCGGCGAGGGCGGCCTATCGTCCTACCACCTCGACGGCGGCGGCGACCTGGTCTTCCAAATCGGCACGGCCAACTACGGCGTGCGCGACGCCGAGGGCCGGCTCAGCGACGAGCGCTTGCGCGCGGTCGCAGCGCACCCCGAGGTCAGGATGTTCGAGATCAAGCTGAGCCAGGGCGCGAAACCGGGCAAGGGCGGAATCCTGCCGGCCGTCAAGGTCACCGACGAGATTGCCGCGATCCGCGGCATCCCGCCGCATCGCGCTTCCTTGAGCCCGAATCGCCGCCTCGACGTTGACGGCGTCGACGATCTGCTCGACGTTATCGCGCGTGTGCGCGAGGTCACGGGCAAGCCGACCGGCTTCAAGGCCGTGCTCGGCACGACGGACTGGCTCGACGCGCTCTGCGACGAAATCCTCAAGCGCGGGCCGGACGCGGCGCCGGACTTCCTGACCGTCGACAGCGGCGACGGCGGCAGTGGCGCGGCGCCGATGCCGCTCATCGACAATGTGGGTCTGCTCGTGCGCGAGAGTCTGCCGCTCGTCGTCGACAAGCTCACGGCCGCCGGTCTGCGCGAGCGCGTGCGCGTCGTCGCGAGCGGCAAGATGGTCACGCCCGCCGAAGCCGCGTGGGCGTTCTGCACGGGGGCCGACTTCGTGGCGTCGGCGCGCGGCTTCATGTTCGCGCTCGGCTGTATTCAGTCGATGCAGTGCAACCGCAATACCTGCCCGACGGGCATCGCGACGCACAACCGGCACCTGCAGCGCGGCCTCGATCCCGCGGACAAGGCCGAGCGCGTCTATCACTACGCGACTCGCATGACCGAGGAGCTGCTCATGATTGCGCATTCGTGCGGGGTGGCCGAGCCGCGGCGGCTCGAGCGGCGGCATTGCCGCGTGGTCGTCGAATCGGGCCGGAGCGTCCCGCTCGATACGATTTATCCGCCTGTCGTCTATACGGCGACGCGCGCCGCATCCTGACGGGTCCCCAAAACGAAGTGCCGGGGCAGGGCCCCGGCACCCGATAGGACGACAAGGACCGAGGTCCGATCATTCGGCGACGTCCGCGGCCCCCTCTGCGCGGGCGACGCGATACGACGCGCGCGTTTCGAGGTGCGCGAGATTGCGGCTCGGGGCCGGCCAGGACCCGCCGAGCGCCATGGCCTTATGGAAGTCGGCGGCCGCGGCGGCGGGCCGTCCCATCAATGCCCTCAGCACTCCGCGGTTCGAGAGCGCCTTCGCCGAAGCCGGGCCCTCGTGCGGCCGGCCGAGCAGGTCGCTTTCTTCGCTCGCCGCCAGCGTCACTGCCTCGTTGCAGGCCGTCACCGCCTTTTCGAACGCCCGCCGTACCGTATAGGCGACGCAAAGGTTCGTCGCGCCGACGAGCAGCGAGGTGGAATCGAACCCCGAGACGCCGCATTTCGCCGCGGCGATCGCCGCAGCATAGTCGCCGGCCATGATCTCCGGTCCGCCCGGAGAATTTGTATAGGCGCTCATTTCGAACGGCGCGCCCCCCGCATCCGCATGGCCGGAAATGAAAGCCCCGGCCGCGGCAGCCAGAGCGATGAGCGGGATGGTCAGGTGCTTGTGAGTCGTCATGGCAATTCCTCCTTGAAAATGCATTGAGCAGCAAAACAGCTAGGGTCGAGTGACACGTTAGGTGCAGTCGGCTTGCGCGGCAAACGACATTATTTCGCGCCTCGGATGCGCGCATTTCACGCGTCGCATCGGCAATGGATGAACCGCAAGGCGGCGCGCATGAAAGGCATTCATGCATGAGTCCGCGTGGTGCGCGCCCGCGGCAAAGGGCACTGCGCTAGGGCACGGCGGCGGCCCGCGCCGCATATATGGGCGCGAAAAGCGCCGTACCTACGCCCGTTCGCGTGCTGGCACGTTAATTGAACTGCCGGATGCGAAACCATTCGCAACGGAAGGCAATTCATCGTGACACATTCGATTTCGAGGCGACGCTTTCTCGAGCTCGTCGGTCAGGTGGGCGGCTCGTCCGCCGTCTATCAGACAGCGACGGCCATCGGCTTGCTGCCGGCGCCGGTCGCGGCGCGCCAGCCGGTGCTCGAAAAAGTCTCGGCCGCCGAACGGCCCACAGTCGCGGTGCTCGGCGCCGGCATCGGCGGGCTCACGGCCGCTTACGAGCTCAGCCGCGCGGGCTACCGATGCGTCATGCTCGAGGCCTCCGGACGCGCAGGCGGGCGCAACATGACGCTGCGGTCCGGCGACCGCGTGGACGAGCTCGGCAATCCGCAGGTCTGCGAGTTCGATCCGGACCCGAACCTCTATATGAACGCCGGGCCCGCCCGCATTCCGGCGAATCACACGCGCCTGCTGCACTATTGCCGCGAGCTCGGCGTAAGCCTCGAGGTCTTTGTCAACGACGATCGAAATGCCTTCCTGCAGGACGATGCCGCCTTCGGCGGCAAGCCGGTCAGGAACCGCCACTACGTCACCGACGCGCGCGGTTTCGTCGCCGAGCTCACGGCCAAGGCCGCACGGGCCGGGGAGTTCGACCAGACGCTCGACGCCGAGGACGCCGAGCGGCTGCTGAACTTCCTGCGCGCGTTCGGCGATCTCGATCCCGATCTCGTCTACCGCGGCTCGTCGCGGGCGGGGCTGAAGTCGGGGGGCATGGTCGTGCCCGCGGTCGAGCACGGCGTATTCGATTTCTCCGAGATCCTGAAGGCGAGCTTTTGGCGCGGGCCGATGCAGTTTCCCGAGGGCGAGGATCAGGCGGCGCCGATGATGCAGCCTGTGGGCGGCATGGATCATGTTGTGCGCGGATTCCTGGCCCACGTCGGCGACACGATCACGTTCAACGCGCCCGTGCGCTCAGTGATGCTGCGCGACACGCACGTCGAGATCGTCTATTCGCATGACGGCGAGCTCAAACGGCTGCAGGCGGACTACTGCCTCAACAATATCCCATCGCAGATCCTGGCCGGAATCGAGCACAACTTCTCGCCCGAGTACACCGCCGCGCTGAACTCCGTCGAGCGCGGGCGGCTGTTCAAGATCGGCCTGCAGGCGAGCCGGCGGTTCTGGGAAGACGAAGGCATCTTCGGCGGCATTTCCTGGACCTCGCAGGACATCAACCAGATCTGGTACCCGTCGCAGGGCATCTTCTCGAAGAAGGGCGTGCTGCTAGGGGCCTACACGTTCGGCGAGGAAGGCGGCACGAAGTTCGGGCTGCTTTCGCCGGCCGAGCGCATCGAGAAGGCGATCCGCGAAGGCGAGAAGATCCATCCGAACTATCGGCAGTACATAGAGACCGGGGTCAGCGTCGCGTGGCACCGCATGAATCACATTCTCGGCTGCGCACCGCGCTGGACCGACGAGGCGCGCGAGAGGTACTTCGCAACGCTACAGAATCCGGAAGGCCGACACTACCTGATCGGCGATCAGACGAGCCTGCATCCGGGCTGGCAGGAGGGAGCCATCGCGTCGAGCCACCACGCGCTCGAAGATCTGAATCGCCGGGTCAGCAGCAAAGAAGGAAGCACGCGCCATGTTTGACGAACGTCTATTGCCTACACTCCTGGTAGTCGTCTCCACGGGCGCCGCTGCGGGCGAGGCGTTGCCGCCGAGCACGCCGAGCGCTTCATACTGCATCCAGTGCCACGGCACGGACGCGGCCGGCAACGAGGTCGTCGGGGCACCGAACCTCGGCGTGCTGCCGGCCTGGTATCTGCGCGAGGCGCTCGAAGCCTTCCGCGCGGGGCGCCGCGGCGTTCTGCCCCAGGATGCTTACGGCGTCGAGATGAAACCCATGGCGGCCGCGCTCGCAGGTCCCAAGGGCGTCGATGCGGCCGTGCGCTATGTCGAGGCCCTCGACCGGCGCCCGGCGGCGGCGACGATGACGGGCGATGCGACGCTGGGAGCGAAACTCTACGGCACGTGCGCGGGCTGCCACGGCGCGGACGGGCGAGGCAACGCCGGGCTGCACGCGCCGCCGCTCGCGGGCCAGGACGATTGGTATCTCGTGCGTGAGCTCGAGGGCTTCAAGGCAGGCTGGCGCGGCGCCGATGCCGGCGACGCCGCCGCGGCCGGGATGCGTGCGGCCGCGGCGGCGCTGCCGGACAAAGCCGCGATGGCCGACGTCGCGGCGTACATCGGCTCGCTGCCCGCGCCCGTTCTCGCCGCGAACACGACGGCCGCGGCGGATGCCGCCGCGGGACCGCGGAGCGACAGTGCACGAGGCGCCGGCTCGGCGGCCGGACCGGGCGCTTCGGGTGTCGGCATCGTCCGCTACGCCTTGCCGGGCGGATCCACGTTCCCCATCGCCGAAGCCGTCGGTGTGCCGGCCGGCGCCTCGCTGCTCTTTCACAGCGGCCTGACGCCGGGGCCCGCAATGCCCGATGCCGGCAAGGACTCGCCCGCCTATTACGGCGATACGGAGGCGCAGACGCGCAGCGTCCTGACGCGTCTCAAGGCCTCGCTCGCCACGATGGGATACGAAATGGGCGACATCGTGAAGATGACGGCATTCCTCGTCGGCGATCCGGCGAAGGGCGGCGTCATGGACTTCGCCGGCTTCATGAGAGCCTACAAGGAGTTCTTCGGCACGCCGGCGTCGCCGAATCTGCCGGCGCGCTCGGCCGTTCAGGTCGCCCGCCTCGCGAACCCGAGGATCATGGTGGAGATCGAGGTCATCGCGGCGAAGAAAGGCAGTGATTGAAGGAGCTCCGGCGTGCCGGCCGTAGCCACCGGCGCGCCGGGTTGCCAGGGAGGGCAGTGTTGATACACAGCTTGGAGAGCGGTTCGGTCGAGCCGCGTTCGAGCGACCCGAGGCGGTCTACGATGCGCCCCAGTACGACGCGCGGCCTCGCCGTGTTCTGTGTCGTGGCTCGTCACCTGAGCTTTAAGACCGCGGCCGACGATCTGTGCATCACGCCGTCGGCCGTCAGCCATCAGATCAAGGCGCTCGAGCGGCAATTCAAGGTGACCCTGTTCGAGCGGCGCACGCGCTCGATCGCGCTGACGCCGATCGGCGAGACGCTGTTCGCGCAGGTCGACCCACTGCTGCGCGAGCTCGAGCGCGTCACGTCGGCCTATGCGGGCCGCGGCCGCGAGCGGCGCGTCCTGCGCGTCACGCTGCTGCCGTTCTTCGCGAGCGAGTTGTTCATCCCCAATCTGCCGAGCTTCGCGCGCGACCGGATCTCGATCGACATCCGCGTCGAGGGGACGGAAAATAGGGAGTCGGCGCAGTTTTCGGGCGCAGACGCGGCCATTCTGCTGCTCTCCCTGCCGCCTCGGCAGCCCTGCACCTATCCGCTGTTCAGGCTGCGTCTCGTGCCCGCGTGCTCGCCGGAGCTCGCGGAGCGGCTCGCGCAGGCGGGCCCCGAGGCCTTGGGCAATCTGACGCTGATCGTGCACAAGTCCCGGCCGGAAGCCTGGAACCGCTGGCTTGCTTCGGTGGGCGTTGCCCGGCGCGAGCGCTCGCGCGTCATCTACCTCGACAGCATGTATGCCGTCGCGCGCGCCGCGGAACGCGGCCTCGGCGTCGCGCTCGTGCCCGTGCCGCTCAGCGGGGCGTGGTTCCGCAGCCGCGCGCTCGTGCGGCTCTACGCCACGGAGCTCGAGACGAACGACCGCTACTACTTCATGCACCGCCCCGAAGACGCCGAGGACGCCGATATCCTCGCGTTGCGCGACTGGGTGCTCGAGACGTTTCGGCTCGACGAGCGGGACGCGGGCGCCGACAAGAGCTGAGGGCCGCTGCGCGGTGCTGCGTCCCGCGGCGGCACGCGCGACTCAGGCGGTGCCGAAGCCGGGCCAGAACCGCGCGAGCAGATAGCCGGCGACGACGAGCGTGACCAGGATCAGCACGGTCAGCCTGAGGCCGCCCGCGAACATGGTCTTGAGGTTCACGCCGTAACCGGCGGCGATGGCCGGGCCGCCCGAGGACGAGGGCAGCATGAGACCGTAGTTGCCGGCGGCGGCCACGATATAGACCATCGGAATCGGGTTCAGGCCGAGCCCCTGAAACGTGCTGATCGTGATGGGCATGACGATGGCGACGGCCGCCGTGTTGCTCGTGACCTGGGTCAGCAGCACGGTCAGGGACACGAACACGGCGACGGCCAGGAAGCCGCCGCCGTGCGCGAACGGGATCAGGCGGTCGGCCAGAAATTGTGCGGTGCCGGTCTTGCTGAGGATCTGGCCCAGCGCCGAGCCGCCCGCGAACAGATAGATGAGCCCCCACACCATCTTGCTCTGCGCATACTCCCAGGTCAGCAGGGGCTCGCCTTCGTGGCGCGCGACGAAGCTTGCGAGGGCGCAGGCCAGAAAGGCGAACGCGGGAGTGAGGCCGGGCAGCGCGCTCGCGTAGAGCTGGCGCGTGAACGCGAGCAAGACGGCGGCCGCGAAGAAGCCGAGCGCCCACAGCTCGGGCACGCTCATGCTGCCGAGTGCGCGCAGCTGCTCGGCAAAGTAGCCGCGCGAGCCCTCGACGCGGTCCATCTCGGGCTCGAACGCGGAGCGCACGAAGAGGAAGGCGAGCGCGGCGACGAGGACGGTCAACGGCAGCAGGCGCACGAGCCAGGTCGTGAACAGGAATTCGTGGTGCGTGATCTGCTGCTGGATGAACTGGACGGTCAGCAGGTTCGGCGCCCCGCCCATCGGCGTGCCGGCGCCGCCGACGCTCGTGCCCCAGGCGACGGCCGTGAGCAGCGCCGAGCCGAACGCGCTCTTGCCGATGTCTTCGATGCCGATGTAGCGCAGCATCGCGACGACGATGGGCATCATGGCCGCGGCCACGACCGTGTTCGGCAGGATGGCGCTCAGCGCCGTCGCGACGCCGAACCAGGCGAGGATCTGCCGGCGCGCGCCGACGCCGACGCCGAGCAGGGAGACGAGCGCGATGCGCCGGTCGAGTCCCCAGCGCGTCCAGAGCGTCGCGAGGATGTTGGCCCCGAGCAGCAGGATCACGAGCTGCTGCGAGTAGGCCGGCAGGATCTGAGCGACGGGCAGAAAGCCGAACACCGCCAGCACGCCGAGCGGCAGAAAGCCCGTGACCGCCAGATGCACGGGCTGCGCGATCCACCACCAGGCCATCCAGACGAGCAGGCCGAGGCTCGCGCGGACCGGGTAGGGCATGCCGGCGATCGGCAGCGCCGCTAGCAGCAGAAACACGGCCGGACCGCCGGCCGCGTGCAGGGCGCGCCGGCGGGGCGCGCTCGTCAGCGGTGCTGCGCGCGTTGCCACGCTTCGAGGTACTTGTAGCCGCTGCCGGTGTTGAACACGACGACGGTCTCGTCGGGGCGGATCTTCTCGGCGCCGATGAGCTTCTGCACGGCGACGAGGCCCGCGCCGCCTTCGGGTGCGGCGAAGATGCCTTCGTGCCACGCGAGATCCCGGCAGGCCTGCATGAGCTCGGCGTCCGTCGCCGCGACGGCCTCGCCGCGGCTCTCGTAGAGCGCCGCCAGCACTAGAAAATCGCCGAGCGCTTTGGGCACGCGCAGGCCCGAGGCCACGGTCGCCGCGCCTTTCCAGGGCTCGGCGCTAGCCGCGCCGGCCGCGAACGCGCGCACGATGGGCGCGCAGCCCGCTGCCTGGACGGCGATCATGCGCGGGCGCTCGGACCCGACGAGGCCCATGGTCTCTAGCTCCTCGAAGGCCTTCCACATGCCGATGAGCCCGACACCGCCGCCCGTCGGATAGACGATGACGTCGGGCAGGGTGCCGCCGAGCTCTTCCCAGAGCTCGTAGCCCATCGTCTTCTTGCTTTCGATGCGATAGGGCTCCTTAAGGGTCGAGACTTCGTACCAGCCGTGCTCGGCCGCCCCTTCCGCGATGAAGCGGCCGCAGTCGGAAATCAGGCCGTCGAGGAGCCGCACGTCGGCGCCGAATGCGCGCGCTTCGACGACGTTCGCGGCGGGCGTGTCGGCGGGCATGGCGATGACGCAGTCGAGGCCGGCCTTCGCGGCATAGGCGGCGGCCGCGCCGCCGGCGTTGCCGGCCGTCGGCAGCGCGAGCGTGCCGACGCCGAGCGCCTTGGCCATGCTGACGGCGGCCGAGAGGCCGCGCGCCTTGAACGAGCCCGTCGGGTTCAGCCCTTCGTCCTTGACGAAGAGCCGCGTGAGGCCGAGGCGTTCGCCGTAGCGCACGGCATGCAGCAGCGGCGTGCGGCCTTCGCCGAGCGAGATCGGCGCGGCCTTGGGCAGGACCTCCGTGAACCGCCACATCGTGTTCGGGCGCGGGAGCAAGGCCTCGAGGCTCAGGCTGCGCGCTGCCGCGGCAAGGTCGTAGCGCGCGAGCAGCGGACCACGGCAGGCCGGGCAAAGGTTCGCGGCCGGCGCGTAGTCGAGCGTCTCGCCGCAGGCCGGCCGCGCGCATTCGAGATGCGAGAGCGCCGACGCCGGCGCGGAACCTGGGCTCGGCGCGCGCATGCTCATCTTGGGCGGTCTCCCTTGATCGTGACGCGCCGGCCCTTGCGCTCGGCCGGCCAGTAGTCCCAGACCGCGTGATGCATGGCGCAGCGGTTGTCCCAGAAAGCCACGTCGTTGACGGCCCAGCGATAGCGAATCTGGAAGTCGATCTGCTCGGCGTGGTCGAACAGCAGGCCGAGGATCGCGCGGCTCTCGCGCTCGCCGAGTTCGTTGATGCGCGTCGTGAACGTGCGGTTCACATAGAGCGCCTTGCGGCCGGTCTCGGGGTGCGTGCGCACGACGGGGTGCACGGCGGAAGGGTAGGTCTTGCCGCGGTCGTCGATGCCGCGGTCGGCATAGCGGCCGCGGTAGACGTGCTCGGATGCATGCAGCGCGCTCAGGCCTTCGAGCATTCGCTTGAGCGGTTCGGAGAGCGCTTCGTAGGCGGCGTACATGTTGGCGAACAGCGTGTCGCCGCCGAGCTCGGGCAGGATGTGCAGCTGCAGGATCGTGCCGAGCGGCGGCACCGCGTCGCAGGAGACGTTGGAGTGCCAGAACTCGCCGTTCGCGACCTTCGAGCCGCGGTGGACGTGGATCTCGAAGACCTCGGGTTGCCCCGTCATCTGCGGGGCGGCCGGATGGAAGTGGAGCTCGCCGAACAGCCGGCCGATGGCGACCTGGGTGGCCGGAGGGATTTCGCTCTGGTCCTTGAAGAACAGGACCTGGTGGTCGAGTAGGGCGCGGCGGACTTCCGCGTAGGCCTCGGCGTCGAGGCCTTCGGCGAGGTCGAGGCCGCGGACTTCGGCGCCGAGCGCCGGAGCGTAGCGGCGGACTTCGATGCGGCGGTAGCCGGGGAGCGCGCGGCTCACGGGCGCGGGCCCGCGGCAGGTGCGCGCGGAGTCCGCGCGGCAAGTGGACTTCTCTCCCCCATTGCGTTGCCCATCAGGCCGAGCTCGACTAATGGTAGCGGAATTATCCAACCTTCGCCGCAGCCTCGCGAAGCGCCGTCCACACCCCGGATGAGGCCGAAGGGCATGACGGCGAAGCGGGCGATCGGGGGGAGCAGCAAGGGGGCGCTCAGCTCGAAATCCGTATTGTGGGGTGTCCGTGTTCGGCCGGTTTCGGCCACTCAAGCGTGCTTCGTCAACAGCGTATCCAGGTGGCTCGCGAACAGCTGCCTATCCCGTTGACTCAATACCGGCGGGCCACCCGTGTCTATGCCGCTCCCGCGCAGCGTGTCCATAAAATCCCGCATGGTTAGCCGCGCTCGAATGTCGTCGGCGGAAAACATCTCGCCACGAGGGCTTAGGGCTCGGCCGCCTTTGCCGATGATCTCCGCAGCCAAAGGGATATCGCTCGTAACCACGAGATCGCCAGGACTGCATCTTTTTGCGATTTCATGGTCGGCAACGTCAAATCCCGCCGCGACGCGAATCGTCCGTATGGAAGGAAATTTGGGAACTCGGATTGATTGATTGGCGACGAGCGTCACCCTTACGCCAGTACGTTTTGCGACCCTAAACAGTATCTCCTTGATGGCCACGGGGCAGGCATCGGCGTCCACCCATATTTCCATATCTATTTGCCTCCAGATGTAGATTTGCCCGCGCTCTATCTCTCTGGACGGCGCTGGATCTGCAGCACCAGAATCCGAACTGGCGTGCCGGGCGGCGACGCAGCTGCCCACGCGCGGCCCAATTCCGCCAGATGGCGTCAAGCCGGGCCGGGATCGGACTTCCCCGCATCGGCTAGATTTCAAAGTCCGCAATGCGGGCCAAATGCGCGGAGACCTTACCCTAGTTCGGCGTCAAAGTCCTGGCTCGCCCTCGATCGCCTAGCGCGAGCACGTGCGCCTCGCGCGGGCGCTCGAGGCGTTGCCGAAGCTCGAGGTCGATCGAGCGCTGCGCGCCTGACGGCGGCTTCGAGTTTCTGCGGCCCGACGGCACGATCATCGCAACCAAGTATCTGGTTCACCTCCGAGATCGGGTAGGCTATGGCCATTCGACCGCCAGAAGTCGATCCGGGGGTGAGCAATGACGAATGGGGGTATCGCCGCCGCGGCCATCGCGGCGCTGCTTACGCTGAGCGGTGCGGCTGCCGCGCAGCCGCAATCGAAGTCTCGACCACCTGCGTTCAGTGACGCGCAAGCCCGCCAGGGCGAGGCCGAGTACGGGCGCAGCTGCGCGCAGTGTCACGGTGCGCATCTCGACGACGGTCAGTTCGGTCCTGCGGTCACGGGGCAGGCCTTCGCCGATCGCTGGGCGGGGCGCGGCGTGGACGAGCTCTACGACTATCTGCACAGCGCCATGCCGCCCGGGCTCGCGGGTCAGCTCGGCGACGACGCGTATGCCGCGCTCGTGGCGTTTCTGCTCGAGCGTAACGGCGTGGCGGCCGGAGGCTCCGCGCTGCCGGCCGATCCGCAGCGGCTCGCGGCCATGCGCGTGCCGGGCAAGGCGACGACGGAGCAGCAGCGGCTGCGCAGCCGGAGTCCGGGCGGCCCGGTGACGGCCGGCGTCGCGCTGCCGCCTTGGCCTGCGCCGGCCAATCCGTTCGCGCGCTACGAGCCCGTGACGGATGCGATGCTCGCGCACCCGCGCGCGGGAGATTGGCTTACGTGGCGGCGCACTTACGACGATCAAGGCTTCAGTCCGCTCGAGCAGGTCGACGCCCAAAACGTCAAGCGCCTGCGCGTGGCCTGGACGTTGACGCTGCCGGCCGGCCCGAACGCTGCGACGCCGCTCGAGCACGACGGCGTCATCTTCGTGCACAGCTACGGCGACAACGTGCAGGCGCTCGATGCGAAGACGGGCGACGCGCTCTGGCATTACCATCGTCAGCTGCCGCGCAACCTGCGTCCGACCGTCAAGCGCAACCTCGCGCTCTACGAGGACAAGATCTACTTCGGCACGTCCGATGCGCACGTCGTGGCGCTCGATGCGAAAACGGGCCGCGTGGTCTGGGATCAGCCCGTGGCGGATACGAGCCTCGGGTTCGGAATCACGGGCGGCCCGCTGGCTGCGCACGGCAAGATTCTGCAAGGCATCAACGGGCAGGGGCCGGGCGGCTCCTATATCGTCGGACTCGATGCCGAAACGGGACGCGAGCTCTGGCGGTTCTACTCGATCGCGCGGCCCGGGGAGCCGGGCGGCAATTCGTGGAACGGGCTGCCGCTCGAGAAGCGCACGGGCGGCTCCGTATGGACCGCGGGCAGCTACGACCCGGAGCAGAACCTCGCGTTCTTCGGGCCGGCGCCGACATACGACACGGGGCCGCTGCGCGATCCGGTCGCCAAGCCGGGCATCACGAACGCGGCGCTTTACACGAATGCGACGATTGCGCTGAACCCCGATACGGGCAAGCTCGTGTGGTACTTCCAGCACGTGCCGAACGACCAGTGGGACTTCGACTGGGCCTTCGAGCGCCAGCTCGTCGACCTCCCCGTGAACGGGCAGCTGCACCGCGTCGTGCTGACCTCGGGCAAGGAGGCGCTCTACGACGCGCTCGACGCGCACACGGGCCGGTACCTGTTCTCCATGGACATGGGGCTGCAGAACATCATCACGGGCGTCGATCCGCAGTCGGGCGCGAAGACGATCGATCCGAACCTGATTCCGAGCCGCGAGCGCGCGATCACGGTGTGCCCGCACGCGGGCGGGGCGAAGAGCTGGATTCCGGGCTCGATCGATCCGCACAAGCGGGTTCTGTTCGTGCCGCTCGTCGAGTCGTGCATGGATCTGACGCCGGTGCCGCAGGGCGAGCGCGGCGCGCTTTCGACGGGCGTACGCTTCAGTATTCGGCCGCGGCTCGACAGCGACGGGCGCTTCGGCCGCATCGAGGCAGTCGACCTCACGACGCACAAGCCGCTTTGGATCGAGCGCCAGCGCGCGCCGCAGACGACGGGCGTGCTCGCGACGGCGGGCGGCGTCGTGTTCGCGGGTGCGCTCGACCGGTGGTTCACGGCCTACGACGCCGGGACGGGCGAGCGTCTGTGGCGCACGCGGCTCAACGACGTGCCGAGCTCGGCGCCGATCAGCTACGAGGTCGACGGCAGGCAGTACGTCGCGATGGTGGTCGGCTACGGCTCGCCGCAGGCAGTCACGTTCCCGAGTCTCGTGCCCGAGATCGATCTGCCCGTCGCGCGCAGCTCGACAGTCTGGGTTTTCTCGCTGGCGAACGAATGAGGCGGGCATGGTGATTGGCACCAAGAGAATCGGCGTCGTGGGGTGCCTCTGCGCCGCGGGCGCCATCGCCGCGCTGGCGGCCTGCTCGAAGGCGCCGGGCGCGGGCACGCAACCGGGGGCATCCGCGCAACCGGCGGCATCCCCGCAACCGGCCCCGGCCGCGCAACCGGCTGACGCGCCGCCCGCGTTGACTGCGCCTACGGACTTGCCCGCCCGTATCGTCGCGAAGCGCGGCGGCTTCGTGCCCGAGGGCCTCGAGTTCGACGCGGCCCGCAAGCGCTTCCTGACGGGCTCGCTGGCCGAGGGCACAGTGTTCCAGATCGGCGCCGACGGCACCGTCACGCCGTTCGTGACCGATACGGATCTCGTCTCCTCGGTCGGCATCGAGGTCGATGCGGCGCACAATCGGCTGCTGGTCTGCGACTCGGATCGCGCGGTCTTGAACGGCAAGTCCAAGGGGCAGGCCAAGCTCGGGATCTATGCGCTCGAGTCGGGAAAGCGCATTGCGCTCGTCGATCTCGCGAAGGCCGAACGTCGGCCGCCGGCCGACGCGCAGTACTTCGCGAACGACGTCGCCGCGGGCGCCGACGGCACGGCCTACGTGACGGACTCCCGGCGCAACGTCGTTTATGCCGTCGGGCCTGACTTGAAGCCGCGCGTGCTGTTTCGCTTCGAGGCCAAGGACGAGCAGCCGTTGAACGGCATCGTTGCCGCGCCGGACGGCAATCTCATCGTCATCGGCGGTTCGCATCTGTTTCGGCTGAAGCCGGGCGACCCGGCGAAGATGAACGAGATCGGGCTGCCCGCGCCCATCGAGGGGGCCGACGGCATGGTGTTCCTGCCCGACGGCCGGCTCGCGGTCGTGAGCAACAGCAAGCAGCGTGTCGTGCTGCTCACGAGCGGGGACAACTGGTACAACGCGACGGCGGCGGGTATGCAGAGCTTTGGGGACCAGGCGACGACGGCGGCGGTGGCGGAGGGCGCGCTCTACGTCGTGCACCCGCATTTCAACGATCGGGACCCGCCCGTCATCGAGCGCGTGCTGCCGCGGTGATCAGCGGGCGCCGGCCGGCACGAGCTCGAACGAGGCCGCCGTGGGGCCGGCCAGGAACGCAGCGGGCGTGCCCCGTACCCAGGCGCGTTCCTGGTCCTCGAAGTGCTGCGACAGGGGGTGCCCGCTCTGACCCCCCGCCATTTCGAGCACGCCGGCACCGGGATCGCCGGGTGCGACGTCCATGCGGAACACGGCGCCGAAGTCGGGGGCGAGGACGCGCACCGAGACCATGGAGCCCGACAGTGGCACGCTCGGCAGGCGCAGCCAGCGGCCGAGCAGCGGGAGGCGGGCGAGCGGATGGCGCACATCGAGCCGATTGACGTCGCCCCAGGCGGCGTCGGGGCCGTGCGGGTCGTGCTCGAGGCGCCGGACGGCCTCGACGAGCACGTCGCGCAGGTACGCCCGCCAGCTCGGGAATTCGCCGGCCAGCAGGGCCGCGGGGCGCGTCTCGAGCAGCCGGCGTAGAGGTTCGTCCGCGAGGGGCCAGCGATACACGAACTTCGGATCGGCGGCAAGCGGCCTCGCGAGCAGCGGCGAGAGCACGCGCTGCAACAGCGCGCGGTAGAAAACCTGCAGTAGCCTGAAGCCGGGCTCGTCGGCGTCGGCGCGCCCGTTCCAGGCTGCGATATGGGCGCGCACGCGCTTCAGGGCCGGGTCGGACTCGGCTGGCGAGAGGACCTCGAGCGCGAGGTCGCGCACGAAGTCGTAGCCCTCCGCGCGCGTGTCGAGCTGCATGGCCAGGGACGCGTGCGTGTCGAGGCCCGGGTGGGCGGCGAGCATGTCGGCGATGCGCTTGGCGCGCAGCGGGCGCATCCACATGTGCGTGAGCGCGTCGGCGTCGGGCTCGGGCAGCGTCCGGTTGTTGGCCGTGAACAGAATGCCGTCGGCGGGGTCCTCGAGCCGCGGCGGATCGAGCCGACCCGTCCAGCCGCGGCCCCCGCCGGCCCACGACTCGGGAAGACTGCCGTCGAGATCGCGGCGCTTCGGGATCGGGCCGTTGACGGTCCAGGCGATGTGCCCGCCCGTGTCCGCGAAGACCCAATTCAGCGACGGACCGTGCCAGCCGTCGACCACTTCGACGGCCGCGGCGGCGGAGGGTGCATCGAGCAGATTCAGCATGGCGAGGTTCAGGCCGTCGGGCTCCAGCCAGGTCGCGTGCAGGGCCAGGGGCCGGCCGCGCCAGTCGCGCCCGAGCACGGGGCCCCAGCGCGTCGTCTTCACGTCGAGGGACACGGGCGCGCCGCCGTGCACGGCGATGCGCTCATGATCGACGCCGAATGCCTCGCTGCCGCCCGGGATGCGATACCGGCCGTCCTGCGCCGGCTCGACGACGACCCAGTCGGCCTGATCCACGTAGCTGACCGTCACGCCCCAGGCCAGGCGGTCGGTCGCGCCGACGATGATGCCGGGCAGACCGGGAATGCCGAGCCCGCGCGCCGCGTGGCCGTCCCAGTAGAGCTCGCTCCGATAGAAGCTGTTTGGCAGGCGCAGCGTCAGGTGCGGGTCGTTCGCGACCATGGCCTGTCCCGTCGCGGACCGGCTCGCGGCCACGGCCCACTCGTTCGAGGCCGGCCCCGTCAGCGGCGGCTCGACGGCGGGCCCGGGCGCCGTCGGCGCAAGCGCCGCGCGCAGGTCCGCGTCGGGCGGGATCGGCAGCGGCCGATAGCCGCCTGTCGCGTCCGCTGCGAGCGCCGTGAGCGGGCGGTCGAACCGGGAGGTCGTCGGCGTCAGAAATCGGTAGACGCTCGCGGGCAGCGTCGCCTTCATGACGCCTTGCGGCTGCTCGTAGCGCTCGTTGTCCGAGAGCATCGTGTAGAACGCGTACGCAACGAGCAGGCTGTCCTCGGGCTTCCAGGGCTGCGGCCGCTCACGGAGGACCCAATAGGCGGGCGGGCGGCTGCCGAGATCGGCGAGCCCGGCGTTGACGCCGGCCGCGTAGGCCTCGAGCCAGCCGCGCTCGCGGGCCGGCAGCGCCGCGAGCACCGCGCGGGCCCGGGCGCGAAAGCCGTAGGGCCGGGATTGCTCGTCGAGCGGCAGTGCCCCGCGCCCGACCAGGGCCGCCAGCTCGCCGGCCGCGCTGCGCCGCGCGAGGTCCATCTCGAAGAAACGCGTTTGGGCGTGCATGAAGCCCTGCGCCTGGAACGCGTCGTCGAGCGAACGGGCATGGACGCGCGGGATCCCGAGCCCGTCGATCTCGACCTGCGCGGGTGCGGCCAGCCCGGGCACGGCGGCGCGCCCGGCTTGCCGGGGCAGGGAGGCCGCGACGAGCGCATAGACGCCGACGCCGGCGGCGAGCGTCAATCCGGCGGCGCACGCCAGCGCGATGATGAGAGACCGCTTCCTGCGATTCATGGCAAAAGTGGGACGCGAAGGCCGGCAGCTTAGCGCGCCCCACCGCGCTGGCCTAGCCTTTGCCCCCTCGCTAGAATGAGCCGCTTTGGCCTGGCACGAGCACATGTCGCTGCAACAGAAGTTCCTCCGCCTCGAGGCGCATCTCAAGAGTCTGGTCGTCGGGCAGGAACAGCTGCTGAACCGCATGCTCATTGCGCTGCTCTGCGACGGCCATCTGCTCGTCGAGGGTGCGCCCGGGCTGGCCAAGACACGTGCGATCAAGGTGTTGAGCCACAGCATCGAAGGCGACTTCCATCGCCTCCAGTTCACGCCCGATCTGCTGCCGGCCGACTTGACGGGCACGGAAATCTACCGGCCGCAGGACGGCTCGTTCGCGTTCCGCGAAGGGCCGCTGTTTCACAATCTCGTGCTGGCCGACGAGGTCAACCGCGCGCCGGCCAAGGTGCAGTCCGCGCTGCTCGAGGCCATGGGCGAGCGCCAGATCACGGTCGGCTCGGTCACCTACCGCCTGCCCGCGCTTTTCATGGTCATGGCCACGCAGAACCCGATCGAGCAGGAAGGTACCTATGCGCTGCCCGAGGCTCAGCTCGACCGTTTCTTATTGCATGTGCTCGTTAACTATCCGGACGCGGCGGGCGAGCGCGCGATCCTCGCGCTGAATCGCACCGAGAGCCGGCGCGCGCGCGAGGACCGCAAGATCTTCGCGCCCGAGGAGCAGCTGAGCCAACGCGAAGTCTTCGAGGCGCGCGACGAAGTGCTCGACCTGCATCTTGCCGAGCCGCTCGAGGAGTATCTCGTGCAGGTCGTGCTCGCGACGCGGCACCCGTCCCGCTACGGCGACGATCTCGCAGACGTGCTGCAGTACGGCGCGAGCCCGCGCGCGACGATCGCGCTCGACCGATGCTCGCGCGCGCATGCCTGGCTCGCGGGCCGCGACTATGTGACGCCCGAGGACATCCAGTCCGTGGCGCACGACATTCTGCGCCACAGAATCCTGCTGAGCTACGAGGCCGAGGCGGCGGGGCGGACGGCCGATGAGGTGGTGGATACGCTGCTTGCGAGAGTCGGAGTGCCGTGACGGGCGCCAAAGCGCACGCTGGCTCGAGCGCCGCCGGGGCGGCCGCGGGCGCTGGCGGCGTGCGGGGCCTCAGTCCGGAGCGCGTGACGCTCGAGGCCCAGATCGGGCTCAAGGCCGCCGGCGAATCGCTGCGGCTAGGCTCGCGCCGCGTCCGCGCGCAGATGGCCGGCGGGCATCTGTCTTCGTTCAAAGGCCGGGGCGTCGAGTTCGACGAGTCGCGTCTCTACCAGCCCGGCGACGATCTCAGGACCATGGACTGGCGCGTGACGGCGCGCACGGGCAAGCCCCATACGAAGATCTTCCGCGAGGAGCGCAATCGGCCCGTCATGGTCTGGCTCGATCTGCGGGCCTCGATGCTGTTCGCCACGCGCGGCGCCTTCAAAGCCGTCCGCGCGGCGGAGACGGCGGCGCTCGTGGCTTGGAGCGCGATCGGCAACGGCGATCGGTTCGGCGGCCTCGTATTCTCCGAGACGGAGCACGAGGAGCTGCGCCCGCGACTCGGCCGGCGCTCGGCGCTGCAGCTGTTTCAGACCGTGGCGCGCGCGGCCTTCTGGCACCCGGCCGGCGGCAATGACGGCGGCGCCGCGGACCGGGCGCTGCAGCGGCTCACGCGCGTTGCCCGGCCCGGGAGCCAGATCTTCCTGCTCAGCGACTTTCGGGGGCTCGGCCGCGACACGGATCGGCACCTCCGCCAGCTCGCGAGCCACGGCGAGGTCTTTCTCGTGCATTTCTTCGATCCCATCGAGGCCGAACTTCCGCCCCCCGGCCGCTATCGAATCCAGTCCGGAGGCCGCTCGTTCGCGATCGACACGGGCGATGCGGCGCTGCGCAGCGAGCACCGGGCCCGGTTCGCGCAGCGGCGGGCGCACCTCGAGGCGCTGGGCCGGCTGCCCGGCATGGAGCTCATCGAATGTGCGACCATCGACGATCCGCGTAGAGTACTGACACAGCGTTTCAGGAACCGATGAACCCGAGCGTCGATTTCAGCAAGCTTCCCCTGCACGACATTCACCTGCCCGCGCCTGTGGGTTGGTGGCCGCCGGCGCCGGGCTGGTGGCTGCTCGCCGCGCTCGTGCTGGGGGCCTGCGCCTATGCGGGGCTGCTGTACTACCGGCGCCGCAGCCGGCGCGCGGCCCTGCGCTCGCTCCAGGGCATAACGGCCGCGCTCGAGGCCGGCGAAGAGCCCGTCCATTGTCTGCAGCGGCTCTCCACCGTGCTGCGCCGTTATGCGATGACCGTGGCCCGGGCGCCGCGCGGGGGCGGTATCCCCGGCCTCGCCGGCCGGCGCTGGCTCGAGTATCTCGACGCCAGTTGGCAGCGAGAGGCCTTCACGCGCGAGGGGCGGCTCCTCGTCGAGGCGCCCTACGCGCCGGCCGAGGCCGTGAGCCGCGAGCAGGCCGTCGTGCTGCTGCAGCTCGCCCGCGAATGGGTCCGGGCGCAACGAGTGGGGCGCTGAGCATGTGGACGCTGGCCTGGCCCTGGGTGCTCGTCGCGCTGCCGGCGCCCTGGCTCGTGCGCCGCTTCCTGCGGCCCGATTCGGCCGAGCGCGACGCGGCGCTCGCGGTTCCGACGGGCAGCGACCTCGGGCTGCTCACGGCGGCCGGCACGCGCGCTTCGGACGTGCGCCTGCGGCTCGCCGCGCTGTGGCTCGTGTGGACGCTGCTCGTCATCGCGGCCTCCCGGCCGGAGTTCGTCGGCGATCCCGTCGCGCTGCCGACGACGGGCAGGGATCTGCTGCTCGCCGTCGACCTCTCGGGCAGCATGGAGGAGCAGGATTTCGAGCTCAACGGGCAATGGGTCAACCGCCTGAAGGCCATCAAGGTCGTGGCTGACGACTTCATCAAGCGGCGCACGGGCGACCGCGTGGGCCTGATCCTGTTCGGCCGCGAGGCCTATCTGCAGACGCCGCTGACGTTCGATCGCAAGACCGTGCGTACGCTGCTCGACGAGGCGGCCATCGGGCTCGCGGGCAAGGAGACGGCGATCGGCGACGCGATCGGTCTCGCGATCCGGACGTTCGATGACGCGAGCGTCAAGAAGGGCCGGCGGGTCCTCGTTCTGCTCACGGACGGCGCCAATACGGCCGGCGAGGTTGACCCGCTCAAGGCGGCGGAGCTCGCTGCGCAGCGCGGCATGATCATCTATACCGTGGGCATCGGCGCCGACGCGCTCACAGTCCGCTCGCTCTTCGGCTTGCGGCAGATCAATCCGTCGGCCGATCTCGACGAGAAGGCGCTGACGTCGATCGCGAGCATGACCGGCGGGCACTATTTCCGGGCGCGCGACACGCGCGAGCTCGAGCAGATCTACGGCGAGATCGACAAGCTCGAGCCCGTCAAGTCCGACGAGTCCGGCTACCGGCCCGTCCAGGAGCTGTTCTTCTGGCCGCTCGCGGCCGCCGTCGCGCTCGCGGCCGCCACCGCGCTGCTCGAGGCGGCGGGGACGCGGCGCCGCACGGCGGCAGGCCCGGCACACCGCGGGGCCGCCCATGGCTGAGTTTCACTTTCTGCGGCCCTGGTGGCTGCTCGCGCTGCCGGCGGGCGTGGTGCTCATCCTCGCGCTCGCGCGCGGCCGGACGAGCGGCGGGGCCTGGCGGCGCGTCGTCGACGCCTCGCTGCAGCCTTTCGTGCTGACGGGGCCCGCGGACCTCGGCGCGCGGCGCTGGCCGTTGGCCGCCGCGCTGGCGGCTTGGGTGCTCGCGACGCTCGCGTTGGGCGGGCCCGCCTGGGAGCGCGTGCCCGTGCCCGCATTTCGCTCGAACGAGGCGCTCGTCGTCGCCCTGGACCTGTCCCGTTCCATGGATGCCGCCGACCTGTCGCCGAGCCGGCTCGCGCGCGCGCGGCTCAAGCTGCTCGAGCTGCTCGACCGGCGCAAGGGCGGCCAGACGGGCCTCGTCGTGTTCTCGGCCAATGCGTTCACCGTCACGCCGCTCACGACGGACACGCGCACGATCTCGGCGCTGGTCTCGTCGCTGACGACGGATATCATGCCGAGTCAGGGGAGCAACGTGTCGACGGGGCTCGACAAGGCCGCGGTGCTGCTGCGCCAGGCCGGGGTCAGGGACGGCAAGATCCTGCTGATCAGCGACGCTCCCGTCGGTCGGGACGACATACAGAAGGCGCGCACATTGAGGCATGACGGCATGGAGGTCAGCGTGCTCGGCGTCGGCACCGCGGACGGGGCGCCGATTCCGCAGCGCGAGGGCGGGTTCCTGACCGACGCGGACGGCAAGGTCGTCGTGCCGCGGCTCGAGGCCGGTCCGCTGCGCGAGCTCGCGCAGGCCGGCGGCGGGCGCTTCGCCGTCATGACGGCGGACGACCGCGATCTCGACGTGCTCGTACCGCCGCAGGCCGCCGGTGCCATCGTCGGCGCGCAGGGCAAGAACAAGATGCATCGCGCGGACGTATGGCGCGACGAGGGCCGTTGGCTCGTGTTGCTGGTGCTGCCTCTGGCCGCGCTCGGCTTCCGCCGGGGGTGGCTGTGTCTATGGCTCGCGTTCGTGCTCGTGCCCATTGCGCCGCTGCGCGCCCAGTCGGCGCCGCAAGGCGGCGGCGCGCCACCGGCCTCGCATGCATCGGCCTGGAAGCAGGCCTGGCAATCGCTTTGGGCGCGGTCGGATCAGCGCGGCGCGCAGGCGCTCGAGGCGGGCGAGCCGGCGCAGGCGGCCCAGCTGTTCGACGACCCGCGCTGGCGCGCGGCGGCCCAGTATCGTGCGGGTCAGTATCCCGCCAGCGCCGCCTCGCTCGGCGGCGTCGACACGGCGGATTCGCAATACAACCGCGGCAACGCGCTCGCGCGCGCGGGCAAGCTCCAGGCCGCCATCGCGGCCTACGACCGTGCGCTCGAGCTCGATCCGCACGACGCGGACGCGACCTACAACCGCGACCTCGTGCAGCGCCTGCTCGACAAACAGAAGCAGCAGCAATCGAAGCAGGGAAAGCGCCGCAACGACGGTGCCCGCAAGCAGGACTCGCCTCAAGGCGGCGAGCGCCGCAAGAGCGGCCAATCGCAGCGGCAGAACGGCGCGAACGACGGCCAGCGGCAGGCCCGCGACGGGCGCAGCTCCGAGGACGCGCAAGGCACGACCGGCCGCCGATCGGGCAGCGAGGACGACAGCGCGGGCGGTGCCGACTCGGCGTCGGCAAGCGACAAGCGGCACGGCAATAGCCCGAGCGGGCAGCAATCCAAGGACGAGCGGGCCGGCCGAGAGCGCAAGGCCGAGACGCCCGCGGAAGTGGAGAAGTGGGCGTCGGAGCAGGCCGCCGAGCAGTGGCTCCGGCGCGTACCGCAGGACCCGGGCGGGCTGCTGCGGCGTAAGTTCCTCTATCAGTACCAGCGGCTCGGGCTGGATCAGGACGGCAATTACGTGTGGCCCGGCGACAAGAAGCAACCATGGTGAGGCGGGTGCTGCTGCTGGCCGCGGCCTGGGCCGGGCTCTGCTCGGCAGCCGTCGCGGACGTCGTCGTGCACGCGACCGTCGACCGGTCCTCGCCGCACGTCAACGAGTCGTTCACCTATACGCTGCGCGCCGAGGGCGACGTGCGCGGCGATCCGGATATCTCCGCGCTCGGCAAGGATTTCGACGTCGTTCAGAGTACGACGAGCACGCGCATTCAGATCGTGAACGGTCAGGCCGAGCAGGTCTCCGAATGGGTGTATCAGCTCATGCCGCAGCGCGTCGGGGCCGTGACGATCCCGCCCGTGGAGGTCTCCGGCGCCTACTCGAACGCCGTCGACGTGGACGTGCGCGCCTCGACGGCCGCGGACAAGGCGCCCTCGGATATCTTCATGGAGGTCGAGGCCGATCCCACGACGGCCTACGTACAGGCCCAGGTCGTCTATACGATGCGCCTGTTCATCGGCATCGGGACGGGGCGGGCGACGGTCACGCCGCCGAAGGTCAGCGGCGGCGAGGCCATCGTCGAGCGCCTCGGGGACGACCGCGAGTACCAGACGACGCGCGGCGGCCGCAATTTCGTCGTCCATGAAAGGCGCTACG
Source organism: uncultured Gammaproteobacteria bacterium (assembly GCA_963782445.1). Lineage (GTDB taxonomy): Bacteria > Pseudomonadota > Gammaproteobacteria > Steroidobacterales > Rariloculaceae > ZC4RG20. Next base: position 4,270,819 of record CAWAJM010000001.1, on the reverse strand, counting down.
CGATTTTCCCACAGAAGGCCGGCACGCTGACCGTGGGTCCGGCGACGTTCGAGGCCATGGTGCTGCCGCCGCAGGGCTATTCGCGCATTCAACGCTTTCGGTCCGGTACGCTCGACATCACCGTCAAGCCCGCGGTGGCACCGCCGCCGAGCTACAAGGACGCGGCTTGGCTGCCGGCCCGCAGCATCAAGCTCGCGGAGAAATGGAGCGACGAGAAGCTCGAGGTCGGCGTGCCCGTGACCCGCACGCTGACGATCGAGGCCGACGGCCTGCTCGAGACCCAGCTGCCGCCCCTCGATATCCCGCCGACCCAGGGCGTGCGCGAGTACCCCGATCAGCCCGATCTCGATCGCGACGCCGAGAACGACGGCATTACGGCGCGCCGGACGGAGCGCTACGCCGTGCTCGCCCAGAAGGCCGGTCCGGCCCGGCTCGGGGCCGTGGAGCTGCCGTGGTTCGACGTGAAGAGCGGGGAATGGAAGCTGGCCGCAATCCAGCCGCGGCAACTGACCGTCGCGCCCGGCGATCAGTCCGCGGCGCCGCCGGCCGAGCCGGCCGCGCCCGCGGCCCCTCAGGCCCCAGCGAGCAAGGCGGTGCCGGTGAGCGCGCCGCCGCCGGCCGCCCCGGGGCGGTTCTGGCCCTGGGCGGCGGCCATGCTCGCGCTCGCCTGGCTCGGCACCGCGTGGCTGTGGTGGCGCGCGCGGCGCGTGCCCCGGGCCGTCCCGGCCAGGACACCGCCGCGGCCCTCGGCGCGGCGCCTGCTGCCCGCGCTGCGCGCGGCCTGCGCCCGCGGCGACGCGGAGGCCGCGCGCGATCTGCTCGTCGAATGGGGCGCCCTGCGTTTTCCCGAGTCGCCGCCGCGCAACCTCGGGGCGCTGGCCGGGCGCAGCGGGCCCGAGCTCGCGGCCGCCTTGCGGGCCCTCGAGGCCGCGCTTTACGGCCCGCAGGGCCGTGCCGCCTGGCAGGGGGCCGAGCTCGCGGCCGCGCTCGAGACCGCCGAGCCGGCCCGTGCGGGCGACGCTGCCGACGACGCGCTCGTGCCGCTGTACCCCTAGCATTTGTGACCTGGGTGGGGGAATTCCCGTAGTCGATACTTCATGCTTGGCGCGTGATTTCACGACCGTAGCGCCATGGAGCAACCGTCGCTCGACCGCGGGAGCCTGAGCTCGCCCTACGCTGAGCAGCTCAGACGAGGATTCTCGGGCCTCAAATTCGCGGGCCTGCTCGAGAAGGAGTTCCGGGACGTCTACGTCGCCGAGAATCTGCCGCGTGCGCGGCTTTCGGGGCTCGTGGCGCTCGTGCTGCTCGGGGCGGTCGCGGCCGTCGATTTTCTTTTCGGGAGCCCCGCGCGCGCAGACCTCTTCTGGGGCGCCGCGCTGCTCGCGCTGCTGCTCGGCCTCGTCGGCTGCATGTATCTGCCCGCCGCGCGGCGCTGGTACACGGTCACGGCCTCGGTCGGCGTTACGCTGGCCGGCCTCGTCGTGACTTACATCTGCCATGCCGCTGCCTTGGAGGGCGGGTCGTACCTTTTGGCGGGCCAGGTGCTCGTGATCCTCTACGCCTGCCTGTTTCTCGGGCTGCTCTTCGGGGTCGCGACGGCCGTCGGCGCGCTGCTAGTCGCGGCCCACGTCATGATCGGCCTCGCTCTCGGCCTGCCGGCACCGGCCCTGCTCTACATGACGGCCATGCTCGGCGCGACGGCGCTCATCGCCTCGATCTCGACGTACAAGCTCGAGTACGCGCTGCGCAAGAATTTCCTCGAGACCCGGTTGCTGCACGAGGCCGCCGAGCGCGACGGCATGACGAAGCTCTACAACCGGCGCATCTTCGACGACTACGTGCGCCGCGTCTGGCGACAGGCACGCCGGGAAGGCACGACGCTCGAGCTCGTGCTCGTCGACATCGATTACTTCAAGATCTACAACGATCTCTATGGCCATCAGGCCGGCGACGATTGCCTCAAGAAGGTGGCGCAGACCATCGCGCGCTGCGCCAAGCGGCCCTTCGATTTCTCGGCGCGGTACGGCGGCGAGGAGTTCGTGCTTGTGCTCTACGGGCCGCCGGACGACTATGCGCGGACGTTGCCGGAGCAGATTCGCCGCGACGTCCTCGGGCTTGCGATTCCGCACGAGGGCTCGATCGCGGCGACCGCCGTGACCGTGAGCGTCGGCGTCGCCGTCGTCGCGCCGCGCAGCGGCCGGAGCCTGCAGGGCTGCATTCAGATCGCCGACGAGGCGCTCTACCAGGCCAAGCAGGAGGGCCGCAACCGCGTGGTCTTCCGGACGACCGAGGACGCGGGCGTCGAGACGGGCAACTTCCGCGCCGTCGTCTCCTGAGACGCTACCAGGTGCCGACGTTCGGCATGGAGGCCCAGGGCTCCTGCTTCGGCTTGGCCGCGCCGGCCTGCAGCAGCTCGATCGAAATGTTGTCGGGCGAACGAATGAAGGCCATGCGGCCGTCGCGGGGCGGCCGGTTGATCGTGACGCCCGCGTCCATGAGCCGCTGGCACGTCGCGTAGATGTCGTCGACTTCGTAGGCCACGTGCCCGAAGTTCCGGCCCTCGGTATATTGCTCGGGGTCCCAGTTGTAGGTGAGCTCGATCGCGCGGTCCTCCTGACCCTTGGGCGCGACGAAGACGAGCGTGAAGCGCCCGGCCTCGTGATCCATGCGCCGAACCTCCTCGAGCCCGAGCTTGTTGCAGTAAAAATCGAGCGACGCGTCGAGATCGCTGACGCGGACCATTGTGTGCAGGTAGCGCAAGACCTATCCTCCGAGCGGAAATTGCGTTCAGGCAGACAGCTCCAACGACTATAACGCGTCGCGCGCGCCGCTCCCAGACCGATTCGCCTTGAACACACCGTGCATCATCTTCGTGCCCGGCATGAAGCCCAAGCCGCCGCCGGAGGCCCACAGGCACGAGCTGTTGCGGGCGCTCCTCGCCGGGCTTGCGTGGGTGCGCCCCGAGGCCGCGCGGCTGTTGCGGGCGCACGAGGACTGGTTCGAGCTCGTCTCGTGGACGCACCGTTTCTACGGCAGCTTCAGGGACATCGGGCTCGACGCTCCCGGCGTCGACTACCTCCTGCAGAATCCGGAGCCGACCGAGGACGATCTGCGCGAGATTCTGTCGACGGCGCGGCGCGTCCGCCGTCTCTCGCATCTCGTCGGCGACGCGCTGCCCTTTCTGGGCCGCCTCATCGCACGCCCGGATCTGCGGGTCACGATCGCCGAAGTCCACCGCTACTTCGGCGACGAAGACGGTATCGCGACCGAGATCCGGCAGCTGCTCGCCGCCGCGCTGCGCGAGGCCTGGGCGCAGGACCGCCGCGTCCTGCTGATCGGCCACAGCCTGGGTTCCATCATCGCCTACGACACGCTCTGGGAGCTCACTCGTCAGGCCGGCAAGGGGCGCGTCGACTTGTTCCTCACGCTCGGCAGCCCGCTGTCGACGCGCTTCATGCGCAAGCGCCTGCGCGGCGCCGAACGCAGCGGCCGCGAGCGCTACCCCGGCAACCTGCGGCGCTGGGTCAACTTCGCGGCCGTCGGCGAGATGACCGCGCTGCGGCCCGTGCGTCCCTATTTCGCCCCCATGCTCGAGCTCGGCCTCGTCGAGTCGATCGAGGATCACCTCGATCTCTACAACCACTACCGCAGCACGACGGGCCTTAATGTCCACATGTCCTACGGCTACCTGGCCCATCGCGACGTCGCGGGCGCGATCGCCGACTGGATGCTGGCCCCGGCCGCCGTCTAGCGCGCCGCTAGAGCTGGGGCTCTATGCGGATGTCTATGCGGCGGTTCCGCGCCCGGCCTTCCTCCGTATCGTTGCTCGCGATCGGCCGCGTCTCCCCGTAGCCGACCGCGCTGACCCTGAACCCCGGCACGCCCAGCTGCTTCGTCAGGTAGTCCTTGACGGCCTCGGCGCGCTTACGCGAGAGCGCGAGATTCGCCGCGTCGCCGCCGTAGGAATCGGTGTGGCCTTCGACGACCACCTGGGAGTTCGGAAAAACGTTGATGGCCTGGCGAACCTTGTCGAGCAGGGCGCGCTGATCGGCGCCGAGCTCGGCGTGACCGCTCTTGAACGTGAGCCCGACCATGCGCAGCAGCACCGTGTTGTTCTCGCGGGAGACGTGGGCCTCGTCGCGCTTGAACAGACCCTCCACGGCGTTGAATTGACCCCGGACGCGCTTCTCGGCCTCCAGCTTCTGGATCAGGGCCGAGCGTTCCTGCGACACGCCGCCGAGGCGCTTGTCGAGATCGCGTATCTCGTCCTCGAGCTCGGCGACGCGCGCGCGGCTGTCGTCGAGGTCGTTCTGGCTCTGGCGGGACGTCTCGCGCAGCCGCTCGATGTAGGCCACGAGCTCCTTCGCCACCGCGTCGACGCCCTGATCGAGCTGCGGCACCTTGTCCGCGGCCGCCGCGACGCGCACGAGCGGCGCTTCATACTTGAGGATGATGTCCTCGGTATCGAGCCCCGCGTCGCGCATCTTGCGGATCTGCTCGGCCAGATAGATCGCGTGGCGGGCCTCCTGGTTGGCCTGGTGGGCGAGGCCGCGCGGTACGTCCGTGTCGTAGCGGTTCTCGTTGAGCGCCTGCTCGGCCTGCTGCAGCAGCATCTGCGCGTGGGCGTAGGTTTTCGGCGCGTAGCGAGACACGCGGGCTTCATCGGCCTTCGCGAGCAGCGCGCGTGTCTGGCTCAGGTATTGGGCCTTGATGGCCGTGAGCTCGGCGTCCCGATAGGCCTTCTCGGCATCTTCGGCCCGCTTGCGGGCACCGCGTATGTCGCCCGCCTCGAGGCGCCGCGCGGCGGCGTCGAAGCCGTTCTCCGCGTCGTGCCACGTGTCGGCGGCGAACGAGTCCGCGCGCGCGTTGACGGCGTCGCCGCGCGTCTTGATCAGCGAGGCCAGCGTCACTTTGGCGATGGCCGCTTCCTGGGCCGCCTTGGAGAAGACCGCCTCGGCGTTGCCGAGCTCGCCGCGAATGCGCTCCATGTTGCGGCCGCGCTCGAGGTCCTGCTCGGCGTCCTTGTAGGCCTTCATGCCGCGCTCGTAGGAAGCGGGCGCGAGCAGCGGCGCCTCGGCCTTTTTCGCGGCCGCGAGCGCCTGGTCGGCCTTGGGAAACAGCGTCGCCCGAAGGTCCTGCGCGCCCGCCGCGAGCGCGAATGCGAGCGCGGCCGCGCCTAGAGCTGCCGTGGCGAGAAAATGTCTGGTCATAGGCTCGTCTCCGATACGCAATTTGTGCCCCCAATCACAGCTCGGGGACGCCTCCGCGCATAGACTCCAAAATCATGGGTGTCAAGTACTACACGCACTTCGTGATCAGCGGCGATGCCGCGGCGGGCTTCGGCCGCGAGTTCAGCGGAGTCGTGGAGGTCAATCAGGCCACCGAGCACCGCTTCGGCACGAAAGAGATCGAAGCATTGCTCGCGCGAAATTTCGACTTGCGGTCCACCGACCTGCGGTTGATCAACTGGGCCCGGCTGCACTAGGCCCGACTCGGCGTTTTCGGTTTCGTTGTCTTTCCCCCTGTGACGCTTCGCCCGGCTTCGAGCCGGGCTTCTTTTTTCTGCGGCCCGGAGCCCTCGTACTCGATCTCGACGACCCTGAAGCTGCGCTTCCCCTCGGGGGCCGCGACCGTGAATTCGTCGTCCACGGCCTTGCCGCGCACGGCGTGGCCGAGCGGCGAATCGATGCTGACGTGCGCCTCCGCGAAGCCGACCTCGTCGGGCCCTACGAGCCGGTAGCGCCTGCGCGCTTCGTCTTCGTCCTCGAGCTCGAACCAGGCGCCGAAGTAGATTCGCCCGGGATCGCTCGGCGGCGCCGCGACGACCTGCATGCCGTCGAGCCGGCGCCGCAGGAACCGGATGCGTCGGTCGATTTCACCGAGCTGCTTCTTCCCGTAAATGTACTCGGCGTTCTCCGAGCGGTCGCCCTGCGCCGCAGCCTCCCCGACGGCCTTCGTGACGGCCGGGCGCTTCGTTTTCCAGAGGAAATCGAGCTCTTCGCGGAGCCGCGCCGCGCCTTCGGCCGTGATGTACTTGGAGCTGCGGGGCGCGGGCGGGCGGTAGCGGCTCATTACACGCTGTCCAAAAACCGTGAGATACTTTGAGGTCTTTACCAGAGTTTACCAGCCAGTGAGCGAGTTCCGCGGCATTCCCGTCGTTACCGCGCCGTCCGTCGCGACGGGCGGCAAGTACCGCACCGCGCAGGGTTTCGCGGCCATCAAAAACGGCGTCAAGCGCCGCGACGAGCGCCGCGAGCACAAGTCCGCGCCCAAACCCGCATGGCTGCGCGCGCGGCTGCCCTCGGGCCCGGCCTACGAGCGCGTCAAGCACACGGTGCGCGAGCACCGGCTCGCGACGGTCTGCGAAGAATCCATGTGCCCGAACATCGGCGAGTGCTGGTCGGCCGGCACGGCCACGATCATGCTCATGGGCGCCGTCTGCACGCGCGCGTGCCAGTTCTGCGCCGTCGATACCGGCAACCCCCGCGGCTGGCTCGACGCCGAGGAGCCCGAGAACGCGGCCCGCTCGGTCGTGCTCATGGGGCTGCGCTACGTCGTGCTGACCTCCGTGGACCGCGACGATCTTCCCGACGGCGGCGCCGCCCATTACGCGGCCTGCGTCCGCGCGGTCAAGGCGGCCTCGCCCGAGACGGCCGTCGAGGCGCTGACGCCCGATTTCGGCGGCCGCGAAGCGGACGTCGAGACCGTCGTCGATTCGGGTCTCGACGTGTTCGCGCAGAACCTCGAGACGGTCGAGCGGCTCACGGCGCGCGTGCGCGACGCGCGCGCAGGCTATGGCCGCACGCTTGGCGTGCTCGAGCACGCCAAGCGCCGGCGGCCGGACGTGCTCACGAAGACGAGCATCATGGTCGGCCTCGGCGAGACGGAAGCCGAGATCGTCCAGGCCCTCGACGACGCCCGGGGCGCCGGCGTGGACATCGTAACGTTCGGGCAGTATCTGCGGCCCACGCCGAACCATCTGGCCGTCGAGCGCTACGTGCCGCCCGAGGAGTTCGAACGCTACCGGGCTCTCGGCCTCGAGCGCGGCTTCCTCGAGGTCGTCGCGGGCCCGCTCGTGCGCTCGAGCTACCGCGCGGACCGGGTCTTCGAGCATAACAACGTTGGCCTTTAGGGCGCCCTTCCCGCCGGCATGAACGGGTTCGCCGCGTCTTACGGCCTGTTCGCGGCCGAGGCCGTCACGGTCGTCCTCGTGCTGGTCCTCGCCATCGTCGCGATTCTCGCGGCCGCGCGCCGCGGCGGCGGCCGCGGCGAAGGCCTCGAGGTGACCCACCTGAACCGGGCGTTCGAGGAGCAGGCGGACGCGCTCCGGCGCGCCGTGCACGAGCGCAACGTCTTTCGCAAGCTCACGAAGGCGCGCGCCAAGGAGCGCAAGAAGGCCCGGCGCGCGAAGCCGGAGGTCATTCGGGACCGGACCTTCGTGCTCGACTTCAAGGGGGATCTGCGGGCGTCGGCCGCGGCTTCGCTGCGCCGGGAGGTCAATGCGATCCTCGGCGTCGCGACGGAGCGCGACGAGGTGCTCGTGCGCCTCGAGAACAGCGGCGGCACGGTCAACGACCACGGTTTCGCGGCCTCGCAGCTCATGCGCATCAAGCGGCGCGGCATCCGGCTCGTCGTCGCCGTCGACAAGGTCGCCGCGAGCGGCGGCTATCTCATGGCCACGGTCGCGGACCGGATCATCGCCGCGCCGTTCGCGATCGTCGGCTCGATCGGCGTGCTCGCGCAGATCCCGAACTTCCATCGCCTGCTCGAGCGCAACGGCATCGATTTCGAGCAGGTCACCGCGGGCCGCTACAAGCGCACGCTGACGCTGTTCGGCAAGAACACCGAGGAAGACCGCGAGAAGGTGCGCGAGGAGGTCGAGGAGATCCACGACCTGTTCAAGCGCCAGATCGCCGAGTACCGCGCCGAGGTCGATCTCGACCGCGTCGCGACCGGGGAGCACTGGTACGGCTCCAAGGCGATCGAGCTCAAGCTCGTGGACGAGATCGCGACGAGCGACGACTTCCTGCTCGAAGCCGCGGGCCAGCGCGACCTCTATCACGTCGCATTCAGGCGCCGGCGCCGGCTGCCCGAGCGCCTGCTGGGCGGCGCCGAAAGCCTGTTGGCGCGCTAGCGGCCTGCAGCGGCTGATTCCGGCCCGCTCCGCATCGTGACCGGCGCCGTTCTGCGACGGCGCGCGCGGGCGGCCCGGGCCCGCTATACTGCCCGCATTATGTCCGGACCCGAGAAGTCCTTGCGGCGCCTCGCCGGCGCCTCCGCGCTTATGCTGCTCGTCGCCGGCTGCGCGTTCGCGCCCCCGCGCGCGCCGGGGCCGGTGCCGGCCGCGGCCCTCGCGCCCGATCCGTCGGCGCCGCGGCTTGCGCCGCTCGACTCGAGCCGATACGAAGGCCTCGACGCCAAGACCGAGGTCGTCGGCCAGGTCGAGGTCCTGTTCACGCGCTACGAGAACACGTTCTCGGCCATTGCGCGCGAATACGACCTCGGCTACGAGGCCATGCGGCACGCGAACCCGCACGTCGATCAATGGCTGCCCGGCACGGGTACGCCCGTGTATCTGCCGACGCGCTCCGTACTGCCCGACGCCCCGCACGACGGCATCGTCGTCAACCTGCCCGCGATGCGGCTCTTCTACTTCACCCAGGAGAAGAAGGACGGCACGCATCTCATGACGGTGACGACCCATCCGATCGGGATCGGCCGCGACGGCTGGGCGACCCCGACCGGCGTCGCCAAGGTCGTGCACAAAGTGCAGGATCCGGCCTGGTACGTGCCGGCCTCCGTGCGCAAGGAGCACGCCCAGGAGGGCGATCCGCTGCCCGCCGTCGTGCCGCCCGGCCCCGACAATCCGCTCGGCCAATTCGCCCTGCAGCTCTCCCTGCCGGGCTACCTGATCCACGGCACGAACAAGCCCGCGGGCGTCGGCATGCGCGTGAGCCACGGGTGTATCCGCTTGTACCCCGAAGACATCGAGAAACTCTTCCGGCAGGTCCCGCGCGGCACCCCCGTGCGCATCGTCGATCAGCCCGTGCTCGCGGGCTGGGCCGGCGGCCGGCTCTACCTGGAGGTTCATCCCCCGCTCGAAGCCGACCGGGACCTGGCTGCCGAAGCCGAGAAGGCCATCGCCGCGGCGGCCGCCCGGGCGGGTCACCCGCCGCTCGTGCTGAACCGCGAGGCCGTGGCCCGGGTCGTCGCGGAGAAGCGGGGCATCCCGTTCCCGGTCGGCAACACGAACCAGAGCCTCGAGGCTTACCTCGCCGCTTCGCGCATCGTCGCCAACACGGTTCCGATCGCGAGCACCGCGGCGGCGGATTGAACCCGGGCGTCCTCGCCCCGAATGATTCCGCTGCGTGACGATAACCCGACGGCCCTGCGGCCTGTCGTGACGATCGCGATCATCGCGGTCTGCGCCGCCGTCTATCTGTGGCAAGCCCTGCTGCCGCGGCGCGGGGCCGAAGAGGTCGTCTATGCGCTCGGCCTGATTCCGGCCGTGCTGTTCGGCAAGCAGCAGCTGCCGGAGGCGCTGCGCTGGGTGCCCGCACCGCTCACGCTGTTCACTTCGATGTTCCTGCACGGCGGCTTTCTGCACGTCGCCGGCAACATGCTCTACCTCTGGATCTTCGGCGACAACATCGAAGACCGCATGGGGCACGGGCGCTTCCTCGCCTTCTACGTCATCTGCGGCCTGGCGGCCGGACTGTCGCAGGCGCTGCCGGCGCCCGACTCGGTCGTGCCGATGATCGGCGCAAGCGGGGCGATCTCCGGCGTGCTCGGCGCCTACCTGTTGTTGTATCCGCGCGCAAACGTTCTCGTCGTGATCCCGCTGTTCATCATCCCGTGGACGCTGCGGCTGCCGGCCGTGTTCGTGCTCGGCATGTGGTTCCTCGCGCAGTTGTTGAGCTCCGTTGCGGCGGGCGGCGCCGGGGGCGGGGGCGGGGTCGCGTTCCGCGCGCACGTCGGCGGCTTCGTCGCGGGCATGCTGCTCATGCGCCTGTTCACGCGCAACCCGCCGCCGTTAAGGCCGCTCTGGTAGTTTCCTGCGCCTGCAATTGCTGCACGCGCGCGGCGGTCCAGCTATGATCCGCCTTTTCGCGCAAGGCAATATGGCCGTCGATCAGATAGACATCGCCCACGCGGCGCCGCGGCCCCGAGCGCGTCTCGACGCGGCGCCCCCGATACCGCTCGCGGGCTCAGCCGTCGTCGCGTTTCTCGGCCGTGCCGAGCGCGGGCCGACGAACGAGCCCCTCGAGATCAGGAGCGTCGACGACTATCGGCGCGTATTCGGCGGCCATTGCGGTTTCAGCTTCCTGCCGCAGGTGCTCGAGCACTTCTTTCTGAACGGCGGGAAGGTCGCCGTGGTCGTGCGGCTCGCGAACCGCGCGAGCCATGCGTCGATCGAAGTGCCCGCGGGCGGGGGCGTGCTGCGTCTCAGGGCGCGGCGGCCCGGCAGCCGCGAGACGCTGCGCGTCTCGATCGACTACGACGGCGTCGAGCAGGACTCCGAGCGCTTCAATCTCGTCGTCCAGCGTCTGGGCCGCCGCCCGGGCTCGCGGCTCATCGAGGATCAGGAGCTTTTCCCGGCCGTCTCGACTGCGCGCGACGACCCGCGTTTCGTCGTCGACGTGCTCCAGCAGTCCGAGCTCGTCTCGCTCGTCGGCCCGCTGCCTTCCGAGCGGCCCGAGCCGACCGTCGCGAAGCACCCGGGCGAGGCGATCCCGTATCTCGACTTCCCGCGCTCGGGCACCGACGGCGAGGAGCTCACCGACTACGACATCGTCGGCTCGAACCGCGAGGGCACGGGTCTGTTCGCCCTCGATCGCGTCCCGCGCATCGATATCGTCTGCATCCCTTCGCCGCCTGGGCGCGACGTTGGCACGACGACGTTCGTCGCCGCGGAGCGGTATTGCGAGCGGCGCCGCGCGCTGCTGGTGTGGGACCCGCCGTGGGCCTGGCGCACGCCGGACGCCGCGCTGCTCGCCGCGCGCGCCGCGGGCCTCACGAGCCCGAATGTCCTGACGTACTTCCCGCGGCTCCGGCCGCGCGCCGAGCTCGTGCGCTTTCCCTTCGGGCTGCCGGCTTGCGGGGCCGTCGCGGGCCTGCTCGCGGCCGAGACGGAGCTCGGCTTTCGGGGCGAAGGCGAGCCGCGGCTCGCGGCCGCGCTGACGGCCATGACCGAGCTCGACCTGAAACAGGCCGAGCGGCTGCATCGCTTCGGCGTCAACACCTTGTGCCGCGGACCGGGCGGCAACATCCGGCTGCGCGGGAATGTCTGTCTCGAGCGCCGCCATACGGTCGACGACGAATGGCAGCGGCTCGATACGCGCCGCCTGTCGCTGTTCGTGCTCGGTTCGATAGAGCGGGCGACCCATTGGGTCCCCCAGAAACTCGGGGCCGGCACGGAGGTCCGTCTCGGCGAGCAAGTCTCGCGTTTCCTCGCGGCGCTGCACGCCGAGGGCATATTGGCCGGCGAGCGTGCCGATCAGTCGTTTTTTGTGCGCGTACGCCGCACGGCGGATGTCATCGTGCTGCGCCTCGGCTTCGCCGTGCTGCGCGCGCGGCGCTTCGAGGTCTACGAGATCCGCTACGGCTCGGGCGGCATGACGACGCGCGCGATCCCGCCGCTCGACGACGCGCAAGCGGCGCTGTGACGAGCGGCGCCCGGCGGGCGGTGCCGATCGACGCCTTCGCGTTCGACCGCTGCGTGCTGCATCACGGCGATTGCCTGGATTGGCTGCGGCGCGCGCCGCCGCGCTCGATTCATGCCGTCGTGACCGATCCGCCCTATGGCCTGCACGAGTACAGCGACGAGCAGCAGCGCAAGCTGCGCGCCCGCAAGGGCGGCGTCTGGCGCATCCCGCCGGCGTTCGACGGGCACGCCCGCTCGCCACTGCCGCGTTTCACGACGCTCTCGGCCGCGCAGCTCGAGGAGATCCGCGCTTTCTTCCGCGCTTTTGGGGCGGCGCTGCTGCCGGTCCTCGTGCCGGGGGCCAATGTCCTCGTCGCCTCGAATCCGCTCGTCTCGCACATCGTTGCGGCCGCGCTGGCCGAGGCCGGCCTCGAGCGCCGCGGCGAGCTGATCCGCCTCACGATGACGATGCGCGGCGGCGACCGCCCGAAAGGGGCCCACGCGGAGTTCGCGGACGTGAGCGTGCTGCCGCGCTCGATGTGGGAGCCGTGGCTCGTGGCGCGCAAGCCCGTCGAAGGCCGCGTCCGCGACAACCTGCGCAAATGGAGGACCGGCGGGTTCCGGCGGCCGGCCGCGGACAAGCCTTTCGGCGACGTGATCGCGTCGGCGCCGACGCGCAGCGCCGAGCGCGCGCTCGCGCCGCACCCGAGTCTCAAGCCGCAGGCGTTCTTGCGCCGCCTCGTCAGGGGCGTGCTGCCGCTCGGCGAAGGCGTCGTGCTCGACCCGTTCGCCGGCGCGGGCTCGACCCTCGCGGCCTGCAACGCCGTCGGCTATGCAAGTATCGGCGTCGAGCGCGACGCCGAGTATTTCGAGCTCGCAGGACGGGCGATTCCGGGCCTGACCCGCTATCGCCCCAAAGGCGTCGGTGCGGCGTGACCCTCAGCCATCGGCGCCCGGCCGCCCGTAACCGCCGCCGCCCGGCGTCTCGATGACGAAGCGATCGCCGGGCTCGAGCGCGACCTCGGCCGTCGAGCCGAGCGGCTCCACGGCACCCCCGGCCCGCAGCACGTAATTGCGCCCGGGCCGGCCGTCGCCGCCGCCCGCAAGGCCGAAGGGCGGCACGCGGCGGCGGTTCGAGAGGATCGCGGCGCGCATGGGCGCCAGAAATTCGAGCTCGCGCACGATGCCGTCGCCGCCGTGCCATCTGCCCGGGCCGCCGGAGCCCGCGCGGATCTCGAAGCGCCGCACGCGCACGGGAAAGCGCGTCTCGAGGACCTCCGGGTCCGTGAGCCGAGAGTTCGTCATATGCGTGTGCACGGCGCTCGCGCCGTCGAAGCCGGGACCCGCGCCCGCGCCCCCGCAGAGCGTCTCGTAGTACTGGTAGCGCGCGTCGCCGAACGTGAAGTTGTTCATCGTGCCCTGCGAGGAGGCCGCGGCGCCGAGCGCCGCCAGCAGCGCGTCGGCGATGCACTGCGAGGTCTCGACGTTGCCGGCCACGACGGCCGCCGGATACACGGGGTTCACGAGACAGCGCTCGGGCAGCCGGATCGTGAGCGGCCGCAGGCATCCCTCGTTGAGCGGGATGGGGCGCCGCACGAGGGTCCTGAACGCATAGAGCACGGCCGCCTTGGCGATGGCCGCGGGCGCGTTGAAGTTCGTCGCGCTCATGCCCGATGTGCCCGCGAAGTCGACGACGGCCTCGCGCCGCGCGGCGTCGACGCGCACGGCCACGGCCAGCGTCTCGCCGCCGTCGAAGGTGGTCTGCCACGCGCCGCCGCCGAGGGCCGCGAGTGCCTCGCGCACGCATTCTTCGGCGTTGGCTTGCACGTGCCGCATATAGGCGTGCACGGTGTCGCGGCCGTAACGCGCGATCAGCGCGTCGAGCTCGGCCGCGCCCTGCGCGTTGGCCGCGACCTGGGCCGCGAGATCGGCGAGGTTCTTCTCCGGATTGCGCGCCGGAAGGGGCCCGGCCGTCAGCAGCGCGCGGGTCTCTTCGCCGAGTAGCCGGCCCGCGGCGACGAGGCGCCGGCACTCGATGAGCACGCCTTCCTCGTCGATGCGCCGGCTCGTGGGCGGCATCGAGCCCGGCGTCGTGCCGCCGATGTCGGCATGATGCGCCCGGCTCGCGACGATGAAGTCGAGCGCCTTGCCGTCCCGCGCGAACACCGGCGTGACCACGGTGATGTCGGGCAGGTGCGTGCCGCCGTCGTACGGTGCGTTGAGCATAAACGCATCGCCTTGCTGCATGGCGCCTGCAAACTTGGCGAGCACGCTGCGCACGCTGTCGCCCATCGAGCCGAGGTGAACGGGCATGTGGGGCGCGTTCGCCACGAGTGCGCCGTCGGGCCCGAATACGGCGCAGGAGAAGTCGAGCCGCTCCTTGATGTTGACCGAGTGCGCCGTGTTTTCGAGCACGACGCCCATACGCTCGGCGACGTGCATGAACAGGTTGTTGAAGACCTCGAGCATGACCGGGTCGGCCGCTGTGCCGACGTGCTCCGTGCGAGGCCGCGGCATCGTGCGCGTCAGCACGAGCCGGCCGAAGTCGTCGAGAACCGCGCGCCAATGCGGCTCGAGGACGGTCGTCGCGTTGGCCTCGACGATGAGCGCGGGGCCTTGCACAGCGGCGCCCGCCCCGAGCGCGGCGCGCTCGAAGACCGGGGCGTCGACGGCCGCGCCGTCGAACCAGATGCGCCGCCGCGTCCGCGGCTGCGGCGCGCCGGCCTGAGCCGGCACGCGCGCTTCCTCGGGCTTGGCCGTCCTGCCGACGGCCTCGACCTCGACCCAGGCGGCGACGACGGGCGCGTCCGGCAGGAGAAAGCCGAAATGCCGGCGGTGCGCCTCGCCGAACTCGGCGCGGGCACGCGCCGCGTCGCCGAGCTCCACGGGCAGCACCGTGTCCGAGCCCTCGACGCGGAGCCCGAGCCGTGCGCGCACGTCGATGAGCGCGGCCGCGATGCCCTGCGAGCGCAGCTCGCTCGCGGCGTCTTCCGCGAGGCGTGCCGCCATGTCCCTCAGCTCGGCCGCGCAATCCTCGAGCCGGCGCTCCACGGCCTGCTGGCGGATCGTGCTCAAATCCGCGAGCCCGACGCCGAAGGCCGAGAGCACGCCCGCGAGGGGATGCATGAGCACGGTATCGATGCCGAGCGCGTCGGCGACCTGGCAGGCATGCTGGCCGCCGGCGCCGCCGAAGCTCGCGAGCGCGAAGTCCGCCGGGTCGTGACCGCGCTCGACGGAGATCTTCTTGATGGCGTTCGCCATGCGCTCGACGGCGATTCGCAGGCACCCGGAGGCAACCCGCTCGGCGTCCTGCGGCACGCCCGTCTCGGCCGCGACGCGCTGCGCGAGCGCCGCAAAGCCCTCGCGGACGACGTCCGCATCGATGGGGCCGCGTGCGTCGGGGCCGAAGGCCTGCGGAAAGAAATCCGGCTGAATGCGGCCGAGCAGCACGTTGGCATCGGTCACGGTCAGGGGGCCGCCGTGCCGATAGCAGGCCGGCCCGGGCCGGGCGCCCGCCGAGCCGGGCCCGACCTGCAGCCGGCCCGAGGCGAACTCGACGATCGAGCCGCCGCCCGCGGCCACCGTGTGGATGCTCAGCATCGGTGCGGCGATGCGGACGCCGGCGATCGTCTCTCCGGCCGTGCGCTCGAACTCGCCGGCGAACAGCGAGACATCCGTCGACGTGCCGCCCATGTCGAAGCCGAGCACGCGCGGAAAGCCCGCCGCCTGCGCCGTCGCGGCCATGCCGACGACGCCGCCCGCGGGCCCGGAGAGCACGCTGTCCTTGCCGCGGAAGAAGCGGGCGCGCGCGAGGCCGCCGTGGCTCTGCATGAAGAGCAGCGGCCGTCCCTCGAGCTCCGCCGCGAGCGCGTGCTCGACGGCCGTGACGTGGCGCCGGAGCACGGGGGTCAGGTAGGCGTCGGCCAGCGTCGTATCGCCGCGCGGCACGAGCTTGATGAGCGGGCTCGTCTCGTGCGAGAGCGAGACCTGGCGAAAGCCGAGGGCTCGCGCGATCTCGCCGGCGCGCCGCTCGTGCTCGGGGTAGCGGTAGCCGTGCACGAACACGATCGCGACGCTCGCAACTCCCCGCTCGAGCACGCGCCTCAAGTCCGCCTCGAGGCGCTCGGTGTCGAGCGGCACCACGATGTCGCCGTCCGCGCCGACGCGCTCCTCGGCCTCGAGCACTTCCGTGTAGAGCATCTCGGGCAGCCGAATGTCGAGCGCGAACAGATCCGGGCGCTGCTGCGTGCCGATGCGCAGCGCATCGCGCAGGCCCGCCGTCACGACGAGCGCCGTCGGCTCACCGCGGCGCTCGAGCAGCGCATTGGTCGCGACCGTCGTGCCCATGCGCACGGCCGCGATGCCGCGCTCGCTCGGCGGGGCGGCGGCGAGCAGTCGGCGGATGCCCTCGACGGCCGCGTCTTCGTAGCGTTCGGGATCCGCGGAGAGCAGCTTCAGCGTTTCGAGCGCGCCGCGCGGCGAGCGCGCGACGATGTCGGTGAAGGTCCCGCCGCGATCGATCCAGAAATGCCAGCCCGCCGGCGCGGACGCGTCGCTGTTCACGCCGCCCCTTTCAGTCCTCGGCCGCGGGACGGAACTCGCTCTCGAGCGCCTTTTGGACGGCCGTGGGCGCCGTCGCGTAATGGTCGAACTCCATCGTGAACGAGCCTTCGCCGCCGGTCAGCGACTTCAGCGTCGTTTGGTATTCGCCGAGCTCGGCTAGCGGCACCTCGGCTCTGATCCGGGCCCGGCCGCGCGCGAGTGCGTCGCTGCCCGCGATGCGCGCGCGCGCGCCGGCGAGATGCCCGGTGATCTCGCCCACGTACTGGCTCGGCGTCGTGATCTCGACCTTGGCGATCGGCTCGAGCACGATCGGGTCCGCTTGTGAGACCGCGTCGATGAACGCGCGCTTGCCGGCCGTGATGAAGGCGACTTCCTTCGAGTCGACCGCGTGATGCTTACCGTCGTGCACGATGACGCGAACATCCTGCAGTGGGAAACCCGCGACGGCGCCATCGGCGAGGACCTGCCGCACGCCCTTCTCGACAGCCGGGATGAACTGGCCCGGGATCGCGCCGCCGACGACCTTGTTCACGAACTCGAAGCCCGTGCCGCGCGGCAGCGGCTCGACGCGCAGATACACCTCTCCGAATTGACCCGCGCCGCCCGTCTGCTTTTTGTGGCGGTAATGGCCCTCGGCCGCGTGGGTGATCGTCTCGCGATAGGCGATCTTCGGCGGATGCGTCTTCAGCGCGAGCCCGAACTCGTCCCGGACACGCTCGAGCACGAGCCGCAGGTGCAGCTCGCCCATGCCGCGCAGCACCGTTTCGTTGGCCTGTGCGTTGTGCTCGACGCGCAGGCTCGGATCCTCGGCCGCGAGCTTGTGCAGCGCGTCGGAGAGCTTTTTCTCCTGGCCGTGCTGCTCGAGCTCGAGCGCGAGGCCATACATGGGCGGCGGCATCTCGAGGGAGCGAAGCTTGAGCTCGTCCTCGTCGTGGCTCGAGTGCAGCACGTCGTCGAAGCCGAGCGCTTCGATCTTCCCCACGGCACAGAATTCCCCCGCGACCGCGCGCGGAATCTCCTCGAGATTCTTGCCCTGCACCCGATACAGATGCGAGAGCTTCACGGCCTTGCGCTTCTCGCCGATGTAGACCTGCTCGCCCGCGTGCACTTGGCCCTGGTGCACGCGGAACGTCGCGAGGCGGCCGACGTACGGGTCCACCGTGACCTTGAAGACGTGGCCGATGAAATGCCCCGAAGGGTCGCCCGGGTCGATCGGCACGCGCTTCGGCTCGGGCCCGCCGGTCAGGAACTCGGGCGGGTTGCCCTCGAGCGGGCTCGGCATGAGCTGTGTGAACACCCTGAGCAGCTGACGCAGGCCGGCACCGGTCTCCGCCGAGACGAAACAGACGGGCACGAGATGGCCGCGCCGGAGCGCGCGCTCGAACGGATCGTGGAGCTGCTCGAGCGAGATTTCCTCGCCCTGCTCGAGATACAGCTCCATGAGCGCGTCGTCGATCTCGATGATGCGGTCCTTGATCTCGGTATGCGCGGCCGCGCAGCTCGAGAAGTCCGGCTCGGCGTCGGCGAGCTCGAAGAAGCAGTCGGCGACGGCCTGGCCGCCGCGCGCCGGCAGATTGATGGGCAGGCACTCGGCGCCGAAGCTCGCGCGGATCTGGGCGAGCACGTCCGCGAGGTCGACACCGTCGGCGTCGATCTTGTTCACGACCACGAGCCGGCAGAGCTTGCGCCGGGCCGCGAACTCCATGGCGCGCTGGGTCACGAGCTCGACGCCACTCTGGGCGCTCACGACGACGGCGGCCGTGTCGACCGCGGGCAGCACGGCCAGCGCGCGGCCCAGAAAGTCCGGATACCCCGGGGTGTCGAGCAGATTCACGAGCTTGCCGTCGTGCTCGAAGCCGCAGCAGCTCACGTCGAGCGAGTGGCCGAGGCGCTTTTCCTGCTCCCCGAAGTCGCAGACCGTGCTGCCTTTCGCCACACTGCCCGGGGTTTTGACGGCGCCTGCGCGATGGAGCAGGGCCTCGATGAGCGTCGTCTTGCCGCCACCTGCGTGGCCCACGAATGCAATGTCCCGAATGTCTCGAGTTTCGTGCGGCCCGCGCGTCTGCGCCATGGAACACCCCCCTTCTTGAGTTCGTGAAAGGTCGAGGCGTGGCTCGTCGTCGTTTCTTATCCTACCGGTAATGCGCGCTCGCCGCACAAGCGGCGCCGGCGCCCCCAGGGCCTGTTTCCGGTGCCGGCCGGCCGGCTATACTGGCGCCAGCCGCAACGCTCGGCGCAGAGAGGGGAGCTTCGAGCCGTGACCGATTGGACCGCCCGCCTGCTCAATTTCAAGCGCGGGGAGCTGCCGCTCGCGGTGCGCGCCGCCGTTTTTTATTTCTGCGTGCTGTGCGGGTACTTCTTCCTGCGGCCCGTGCGCGAGGCCATGGGCGTCTCGCGCGGCATGGACGCGCTGCATTGGATGTTCGTTGCGACCTCGGTCGCCTCGCTCGTCGTCGTCCTGCTCTTCGGCGGGGTCGTAAGCCGCCTCGACCGGCGGCGCTTCATCCCGATCGGGTACCTGTTCGTGATCGCCTGCCTCGTGGTGTTCGCGGGCCTGCTTATCGCCGACGCGCTCTCGGGCGGCGGCCTCATCGGCACGAAGGCCGAGACCCCGCTCGCCCGGGGCATCGGCTACACCTTCTACGTTTGGCTCACGGTCATCAATCTGTTCGTGAACAGCCTGTTTTGGGCCTTCATGGTCGATGTCTTCAACGTCGACCAGGGTAAGCGCATGTTCGCGTTCATCGGCATCGGCGGCACGCTCGGGGCGATCTTCAGCACCTGGGCCACGGACATGGCCAGCCACATGACGAACTCCGTCTACCTGCCCGCCGGCCTCATGCTCACGGGTGCGGCCTTCTTCGGCGTCGCGATCCTGCTCATGCTGACGCTCGACCGTGCGGCCGTGGCCTCCGAGCATTCGAAGCTCACCGCCGGGCCGACGGAAACGGGCGGCCGCGAGTCCGGCGCCGGCCGCATCGGCGGCAACTTCTGGGACGGCGCCGTCGAGCTCGCACGCTCGCCGTACTTGCTCGGCATTGCCGCCTACATCGGCTTCATGGCCATCACCAACACGTTCGTCTACTTCACGGGCGCGAATGTGGTCCTGGTCAATACGGATACGTTCAGTCAACGCGTAAGCGGGTTCGCGCAGTTCGACATGCTTGCGCAGATCGCGACGCTGATCACCCAGACCTTCGTCACGACGCATCTGATCCGCCGCCTCGGCGTCGGCTGGACGCTCGCGGTGCTGCCGCTCGTGACCATGGTGGGCTTCGGCGTGCTGGCGGTCTGGCCGCTGTTCGGCGTCATGGCCCTTTTTCAGGCCATTTCGCGAGCGGCGCGCTATGCCGTCTCCCGGCCGGCGCGCGAGACCCTGTTCAGCGTCGTTCCCCCGAGCGAGAAGTACAAGGCCAAGCCTATGATCGACGTGTTCGTCTACCGGGGCGGCGATGTCGCCGGCGCCGGCCTCGACGCCGGGCTGCGTGCCCTCGGCCTGCCCCTCATCGGCGTCGCCGCCGCGGCCGTGCCCGTGGCCGGCGTCTGGACCGTGCTGTGCCTCGCGCTCGGGCGCGCGCAGCAGCGGCGCGACCGGGAGCGTCCGGCAGTGGCCGGCACTGCCGGTGCGTCCGAGCCGTCCGTCGCGGCCCCGGCCGTCGGCGAGGCCGCGGCCTCTGCCGGAGCGACCCGCTCATGAGCGCCCGGCAAGACCCGAAGCGGGCGGTCCGTGCCATGGCGGCCGCCGCGGTCACCGTGGCTCTTCTCGCCGGCTGCGGCAAAAAGCAGTCGCCCCCGGCCCAGCCCGCCCAGCCGCAGGTCGGCACGCCGCAGTCGAAGGACACGGGCGCGGCCGCCGACCGCGACAAGAACAACGTCTTCGCACCGCTCGAGAACGACTTGCAGCGCGCGCGGGACGTGCAGAAGACCGTGGATCAGCAGGCGCAGCGGCTCAAGCAGGAAATCGATAAGCAAACGGGCGGCGACGGCTCGCAGTGACCTTGTGGGTTCGGCGGGATACGTTGCGGGTTCGGTGGCATCCGTTGGCGGCCGTAGCCGCGCATGACCGCGTGCATCGGTGTCGGCGGCAGCCGGTCGGACTGCGAAGAGCGAACGGGCTGGCGTCTGCAGCAGCCGTCGGGAATCGCGCGGACCACACGGACTGCCGTCTTCGCACCAATCAGTTCCTCGCGCCGTGGCAGCATGATTCATGAACGGCCGCCGCCGTCGCAGAGGAGGCTTGCGCAGACGGGCGCTTTCGGGGCCGTGCGCGCCAGGACGGCGCGCTACGGAGGCTCCAGGGACGGATTCACGCCGTCCCAGGCCCTGCGTCACCGGAACCCGAGCAGCGCCCGCAGCCCGACGAAGGCCGGCAGGGGCTCGGTGATGACGAAGGTCGGGATGCGCTCCATATACCAGCGGTAGCGCCCCTTGGCTTCGAACGCGGCGCGGAAGCTCGAGCGCTCGGCGCGCTCGAGCAGGCGCGGGACGATGCCGCCCGCGACGTAGACGCCGCCGCGCGCGCCGACGGTCAGCGCGAGATTGCCGGCGACGTTGCCGAGCAGGGCGAAGAACAGATCGAGCGTTTCGGCCGCGAGGGCGTCGCCTTGCTCGGCTAGCGCCGTGACGCCGGCCGGCTCCGGCACGGCAACGTCGCGGCCTGCGAGGCGCGCGAGGGCTTCGTAGAGGTTCACGAGGCCCGGGCCCGAGAGCAGCCGCTCCGCCGAGCAGTGTCCGAAGCGGGCGCGCACGATCTCGATGACGGCCGCTTCGCGCGGGGTCGTAGCCGCCAGCGTCACGTGGCCGCCTTCGCCGTGGGCTACGGCCCAACCGTGGCTGGCCGGTACAATGCTCGAGACGCCGAGACCGGAGCCCGGTCCGAGCACCGCCACCGGGGTGCTCGGCTCGGCCTCGCCGCCGCCGATCCGCTGCGTCTGGTCCGGCCCAAGCTCGGGCAGGGCCCAGGCGACGGCCGCGAAGTCGTTGATGACGGATAGGGCGCTGAGACCGAAGTCGCGCGCGAGCTGGGCCTGGCCGAAGCGCCAGTCGCGGTTCGTGAACTGCACCGCGTCGCCGAGGATCGGGGCTGCGATGGCAAGCGCGGCGCGCGTCGGCCTTGGCGTCGCCGGGCGGCGCGCCAGGAACGCGTGCAGCACCTCCTCGAGGCTAGCGAAGTCGTCGTTGCGAAAGACTTCGGGCGCACCGATGCGTCCGGCGTCGTCGATGAGCGCGCAGCGCGTGTTCGTCGCGCCGATATCGGCAATGAGATCCATGTCGAGAATCGAGCGAAGCTGGCTGATGTCCGGATAGTAGCCGGCTCCGGCGCGGCGGCAAACCGCAGCCAATGCCTTGCGCCCCGGGCCGAGCCGCTATAATCCCACCGCCGGCACCGAAACAGGGGTCGAACCGGAACCCTTTCACCCGATGCGAGACTTTGCGCGCTCATTCCGCGCGGCCCGCGCGCGCTGGCGGCGGCTCTCGAGGCGGCTTGCGTTGCTGCCCGTCAGGTACGAAGTGCGCGGTGCTGCACCGCTACCTGCCGCGCGTCGACTCTGCTACGTGCTCGAAGCCGACCGCCCGCTCGATAGGCTGATTCTCGAGGACATGTGCCTCGCGGCCGGCTGGCGCGTGCCCGCACGCCACTTTCCGGCCCGCGGCGAGGCCGCAGGTATGTGGAGCGTGCGCACGATCCGCGGCTGGCTCGCGCCCCGCGCCGTGCCGCAGCGGGCGGAGCTCGGCCGGGCGTTCGCCGCCGAGGCGGCGCTCGAGAACGACGTGCTGTTCGTCCCCGTGACGATCCTTTGGGGCCGTGCTCCTTCGCGCGAGCATTCCTGGCTCGAGCTGCTGTTCGCCGAGAGCTGGAATCCGGCGGGACGTATCCGTTCGCTGCTGCGCGTGGCCGTCCACGGCCGCAACGTGCTCGTGAAGATCGGCGACGCGATCTCGCTGTCCGCCGTGGCGGGCGAGGAGATCGATCCAGCCGCCGCGGCGCGGCGCATGAGCCGCGTCCTGCGCCGCTATTTCCACCGCCAGCGCGCGGCCAGCATCGGCCCCGACCTGTCGCACCGGCGCCTGCTGCTCGATGCCGTCCTCGCGAGCCCGGGCGTCGAAGCGGAAGTCGCAAGGCGCGCCAGGACGGGCTCGCGCCGTGACCAAGCCCGCGTCAGGGCGCGCGCGCGGCGCTATGCCAAGGAGATCGCGGCCGATTACTCCTACCCGACCGTGCGCGTCTTCGACCGGCTGTTCACGTGGCTTTGGAACCGCCTGTACGACGGCGTCGACGTGCGGCACATCGACGAGGTCGCGCGCGCGGCCGTGGAGGCCGAAGTCGTCTATGTCCCCTCGCACCGCAGCCACATCGACTACATGCTGCTCGCCTACGTCGTCTATCGGCATGGGCTCGCGCCCCCGCATACGGCGGCCGGCGCGAACCTGAATCTGCCCGTCATCGGCCCGATGCTGCGGCGCGGCGGTGCCTTCTTTCTGCGGCGCAGCTTCAAGGGCGACGCTCTGTACGGCGCCGTGTTCAGAAGCTACTTCGAGCTCATCCTCGCGCGCGGCTTTCCCGTGGAGTACTTCGTCGAGGGCACGCGCAGCCGGACGGGCCGTCTGCTGAAGCCGAAACTCGGTCTGCTGACGATGACCGTGCAGAGTTTTCTGGCGGAGCACGAGCGCCCGCTCGTGCTCGTGCCCGTCTACTTCGGCTACGAGAAGCTCATCGAGGGACAGACCTTTATCGGCGAGCTGCGCGGGCGGCGCAAGAAGCAGGAATCGCTCGGCGGGTTCTTCCGCTCGCTGGCCGCCCTGAAGCAGAAGTTCGGCCGCGTGCAGGTCAACTTCGGCCGGCCGATCCCGCTCGCGGAGTTTCTCGATGCGTGCCAGCCCGGCTGGGCGGCCGCGGCCGCCGACGATTCCCGCCGCCGGCCCGAATGGCTGTCCGAGACGACGCGCGAGCTCGGCCGCCGCATCATGACGGCCATCAACGAGGCGGCCGTGCTGAACCCCGTGAATCTCGTCGCACTCGTCGTGCTCTCGATGCCGAGGCAGGCCATCCTCGAGAGCGAGCTCGAAGCCCAGCTCGAGCTTTACCTCGAGCTCTCGCGGCGTGCGCCCTACGCCGAGCGCACGGGGCTGTGCGGCCTCGGTGCGCACGAGATCGTAGCCTACTGCGAGAGCATGAGCTGGTTAGCGCGGCGCAGCCACGCGCTCGGCGACATTCTCGAGATGGACGAGCGCACGGCCATTCTCGCAAGCTATTACCGCAACAACGTAGTCCATGTCTTTGCGCTGCCGTCGCTGATCGCCTCGGTCTACAGCGCGCGGTCGACGCTCACTCCGGCCGAACTCGAAAGTTTCGTCGCGCAGCTCTATCCCTGTTTGAGCGCCGAGCTTTACCTGAGGTTGACGCCGGGGGAGATCCCGGCGGCCGTGCGGGCCGCAACACAGGCCATGATCGATCTCGGCCTGCTCGTGCGCCGCGACGGCCGGATCGCGCGGCCGGCGCCCACCTCGCCCCGCCATACGCAGCTCGACCGCGCGGCGCAGATCGTCGAGCCTTTCATCGAGCGCTATTACCTCTCGATGCTGCTGCTGCTCGGCCACGGCCCCGGGGCGCTGCGCCGCGGCGAGCTCGTGCGCGAATGCAGTGAGCTGTCGGAGCAGCTCGCGCTGATCTACTCGGTCGATGCACCGGACCTGTTCCACTCGAGCCTCTTCGAGAACCTCGTCGCGTTTCTCGCCGAATGGGGGATCGTCGCGGAAGCGGGAGAGGGAGGGCTCGTGTTCGAACGTGATGCCGTCGATGCCCTTGCCACGGAGTTAGGCCTCGCCCTGCGCCCTGCCGTGCGGCAGACGCTCTCGAGCCTTGCCGGCGTTGCCTTGACCCGCCCGTCCGTCCGGGTGACTTCCCCGGACTCCGTTGCGGCGGGCCGGCCTCGAGGCTAGCGCTCGCCTACGCGTTCAGATCGCCGGACCGGACGCTCTCGAGCTGGGCGATCATGTCCTTTAGAAGGAGCTTTCGCTTCTTCAGCCGGCGGACCACGATCGGGTCGACCTGGGGATCGACCACGAGCCGAGCGATGACGTCGTCGAGATCTCGGTGCTCTAAACGCAGCTGCTTGATACGCTCAACGCTTTGCACGCTTCAGGAAGTCTTTCTCTACTGGCGGTTCCGAAACGGCGCCAGCCAGTCGCGCGTCCGATCACCAACGGCCAGGAAGTGCGGATTCAGCAGCTGCTCCCTGTGGTTGTACCGGAGCGGTTGGCCGACAACATCGATCATACATCCACCGGCCCCTTCGAGAACAGCCTGGGCCGCGGCCGTGTCCCATTCGCAGGTAGGTCCGAAGCGGGGATAAACGTTGGCTTCGCCCTCGGCCACGAGACAGATTTTCAGCGAGCTTCCCATGGGCTTGAGCTCGTGCTCGCCGAGGCCGGCGAGGTAGCCGGCGAGCTCCGGGCTCGGATGGCTGCGGCTGCCGACGACGCGCAGCGGAACGGCGGGCTCGGTCAGCACGCCAATCGCAACCGCCTCGGCGTCATCGTCTCGCCGCCAGGCGCCGAGGCCCGCGCCGCCGAAATACTCGCGCTCGAGCGCGGGCGCCAAAACGGCCCCGAGGACCGGCACGTGGTCCGCTATGAGCGCGATATTGACCGTGAACTCGCCGTTGCGCTTGATGAATTCCTTCGTACCGTCGAGCGGATCGACGAGCCAATAGCGCGACCATTCGCGCCGGTCGCGGATCTGCTCGGCCGGCGCCTCCTCGGAGAGAATCGGCAGCTGCGGCCGGAGCGCGCCGAGGCGTTCCGAGATGATCGTGTGGGAGAGGCGGTCGGCCTCCGTCAGCGGCGAGCGGTCGTCCTTGAGCTCGACCCCGAAGTCGCGGCTGTAGACGCCCATGATGGCGGCCCCCGCCTCGCGCGCGATCGCGCGGACTTCGTCCAACAGCTCGAGTTCGTCGCGGCCCGTCATGCGAGGCTCCTGTATCATGTCGCCGCCATGCAGGCGGCACGCAGCACCATTCCTTGGCAAGAACGTCGAAACCGTTCTCGTCGATATGGACGGGACGCTGCTCGACCTCGCCTTCGATAACTTCTTCTGGCTCGAGCTCGTGCCCGCCGAGTACGCCGCCCGCAGCGGCCTCTCGCTCGAAGAGGCGCGGCAGCGCGTCCTGACCGAGTACGAACGCGTGGCGGGCACCCTGGCCTGGTACTCGGTGGCGCACTGGACGCGGGAACTCGGTCTCGACATCCGGACTCTAAAATATCGACATAGGCATCTTATCAGCTACCTGCCCGGCGCACGGCGCTTCCTGTCCGCGGTCCGCGAGCTCGGCAAGCCCGTGCTCGTCGTGACGAACGCGCATCCCGATACGCTCGAGATCAAACGTGCCGAGACGCGCCTCGACCTGCACGTCGACGGCTTCTTTTGCTCCCACGATTTCGCGGCGGCGAAGGAGAGTGCGGATTTTTGGGCCCGACTCGAGGGCGCCCGGCCCTTCGATCCGGCGCGCACGCTGCTCGTCGAGGACAGCGCCGCGGTCCTGGCCGCCGCGAGGCGGCACGGCGTTGCGCACCTGGTCGGCGTGAGCCGGCCCGATTCGCGCCGGCCGGCGCGAGTCATCGACTCGTTCGCTTGCGTGGACGGCGTCGGGGAGCTCGTGTCCTCCGGGTCCGGTTCCGTCTCCACTTCCGCATGATTCATGACCGGTGCTCGCGTTGGCGGTGGGCGGAGTCTCGCGCAGACGGGCGCGACTCCTCTGCGAGGCCGGCGGCCGTGGACGTCGATGGCTGCGATCTTTGGGCGATGACCGGGTCGGTGTCCGGCTTCAGGCTCGGCGTAAGGGCGGTGTCGGGACGCTGAGCGCCAGGGAGGGCGCTCAGCGAGCCCCCAGGGACGGGTTCACCGCGGTCCCGACACCGCCCTTACGCCGAGCCTGAAGCCCCGCCGCCAACGCATCCAGCACGGCACGCACGGGCCGCTGAGACCTCCGGCGCGAAAAAGTCAGGAGCGGCGATTGCTCCGAGGCCGCCCCGAGCGCTTGCGCTTCGGCCGGCCCGAGCCGGAAGGCTCGCCTTCGTGCCGGCGGGCCGGCGAACCGCCGTGGCGGCCGTGGCCGCCCGCGGTGACAGCCTCGAGCTCGTCGTGCTCGAACGTCGCGACCGGGATCTTGCGGCCGATGTATTCCTCGATGTCGGGCAGCGAAGTCACGTAGTCCTCGCAGCCGAAGCTCACGGCCTCTCCCGAGGCGCCTGCACGGGCCGTGCGGCCGACGCGGTGGACGTAGTCCTCGGCGTCCTGGGGCAGGTCGTAGTTGAACACGTGGCTCACGTCCGGCACGTGCAGGCCGCGCGAGGCGACGTCGGTCGCGATGAGCACGGGCAGTACGCCGGTTTGAAAGTCCTTGAGCATTTTGAGGCGCTTGCGCTGCGGTACATCGCCCGAGAGCGCGGCGGCCTCGATGCCGTTGCGGACGAGCCGGTCTCTGACGCGGTCGGCCCCGCGGCGCGTGTTCACGAACACCATCGTGCGTGTCGCGTTCATGCGTTTCAGCAGCGTGACGAGCAGCGGCAGCTTTTCCTCGTTCGAGGGAAAATAGATCTGCTGCCGAACGCGGTCGACGACGAGCTTGTCGGGGTTGATGCGGATCAGCTCTGGGTCGTTCATGTGCTCGTAGGCGAGCTCCATGACGCGATACGAGAGCGTGGCCGAGAACAGGAGATTCAGCCGTTTTTCCCGGTCCGGCAAGCGCCTTAGCACGAAACGGATATCTTTGATGAATCCGAGGTCGAACATACGATCGGCCTCGTCGAGCACGGCGACCTGAACGCCGCGGAACGAGTAGACCCGCTGCTTCAGGAAATCGATGACGCGGCCCGGCGTGCCGATCAGCACGTCCACGCCCGCGGCGAGTTGACGCCGCTGCTTCTCGTAATCCGTGCCGCCGAAAGCGAGGCCGAGCGCGAAGGGCAAATGCTTGCCCAGCAGCTCGGCGTCCTTGTGAATCTGGACCGCGAGCTCGCGCGTCGGGGCGAGGATCAGAGCCCGGGGACCGGGCTGCGAAGATTCGAGTGCCGGATGTGTCTCGAGATAGTGATAAAGTGCGATGAGGTAGGCTGCGGTCTTACCCGTTCCGGTCTGCGCCTGGCCTGCTACGTCTCGTCCTTCGAGCGCGATGGGAAGCGTGCTCGACTGGATCGGGGTGCAGTATGTAAAACCGGCCTCCTCGATCCCCCTCTGTAAGTCGGGGGAAAGATGAAGGTCGGAAAAGCGAAGATCGGTAAGATGTTGCCCCGCAGAATGGTGTTCGTTACGCGTCTCTAAAGCTTGCAAATTCTCTTCCCACCGGTTCACAATAAGGCATTGGCGAGGACTCTCGCTTTCCCTAGTTTATCCGCAGTACTCCCGCGAGCCTCTAAAGATAAGCGACCAGCTGCGGTATTGTGCCTCACGGGCCGAGCTGCGTCACTTTAGGTTCGCCTAAATGGACCGCTTTTGGGCATTTTGGTTCGGAGTCCGGCCGCAGCAACGTCCGTTTCACGCGCCCCGGGCTGGGGAGGCCCAGGGACGTTAGATCTAAGACTTTGAGGATCTCGACGTGACAGATCGTATTACCCATACCACCGACGCCACCTTCGATCAGGATGTCATCAAGGCCGAGAAGCCGGTCCTGCTGGATTTTTGGGCAGAGTGGTGCGGTCCTTGCAAGATGATCGCACCGATCCTCGACCAGCTCGCGGACGAGTACGAGGACAGGGTCCGCATCGTAAAGATCAATATCGACGAGAATCCGCAGACGCCGCCGAAGTTCAACATTCGCGGCATTCCGACTCTGCTGCTCTTCCGCGACGGCACGGTCGCCGCACAGCAAGTCGGAGCGGCCTCGAAGGCCCAGCTCCAGGCGTTCTTGGACGCCAATCTGGGCAAGGCGTCCGCGGACGCCGAGACTAAGTAGCCGGCATTGCCGGATCAGGATTAACAACCAAACTTTTGGAAAGATATTCGTGAGGGGTTATTTGGGCAATTCAGCACGCGCCCGGGTCAAGAACGGCCCGAGGCAGCAGCAGCAGCAGCAGCAGCCGCGCGACGGCAATGGGAAGCGGTCTTCCCGCCGCAAGAAGATGGTTCGAGAGGAATTCCCGGACGATGAGGACCTTGACGTGATTCCCGCCGCCGAGTTCGAGCTCACGAAGAACGCCATGAACTTGTCCGAGCTAAAGACTCGGGCCGTGGCGGATCTCGTGGAGCTCGGCGAGTCGATGGGCATCGAGAACCTCGCCCGGTCCCGTAAGCAGGACATCATCTTTTCGATCCTCAAGGCGCACGCCAAGAACGGCGAAAACATCTACGGCGAGGGGGTGCTCGAGATACTGCAGGACGGCTTCGGGTTCCTGCGCTCGGCAGACAGCTCCTATCTAGCGGGCCCGGACGACATCTACGTGTCTCCGAGTCAGATTCGCCGCTTCAATCTCCGCACGGGCGATACGGTTTCCGGTTTGATACGTCCGCCCAAGGACGGCGAGCGATATTTCGCACTGCTCAAGGTCGGGCAGATCAATCACGACGCGCCCGAAAATGCAAAGAGCAAAGTCCTTTTCGAGAATCTGACACCGCTGTTTCCGAAGGAGCGGCTCAAGCTCGAGCAGGGCAACGGCAGCACGGAGGATCTCACGGCGCGCATCATCGACATGGTGGCGCCCATCGGCAAAGGGCAGCGCGGCCTCATCGTCTCGCCCCCGAAGGCCGGCAAGACCATGCTGCTGCAGAACATTGCCGCGTCCATCGCCGCCAACCATCCCGACACGAGGCTCATCGTGCTGCTCATCGACGAGCGGCCCGAGGAGGTCACGGAGATGGAGCGTACGGTACGCGGCGAGGTCGTCTCGAGCACGTTCGACGAGCCCGCGACGCGCCACGTTCAGGTCGCGGAGATGGTCATCGAGAAGGCGAAGCGCCTTACCGAGCACAAGCAGGATGTCGTGATCCTGCTCGACTCGATCACGCGCCTCGCGCGTGCCTACAACACCGTCGTCCCGTCCTCGGGCAAGGTGCTGACGGGCGGTGTCGATGCGAACGCGCTGCAGCGGCCGAAGCGATTCTTCGGTGCGGCCCGCAATATCGAGGAGGGCGGCAGCCTTACGATCATCGCAACGGCCCTCATCGACACCGGGTCGAAGATGGACGACGTGATCTACGAGGAGTTCAAGGGCACGGGCAACATGGAGATCCATCTGGATCGCCGTATCG
This sequence comes from uncultured Gammaproteobacteria bacterium, assembly GCA_963782445.1. Lineage (GTDB taxonomy): Bacteria > Pseudomonadota > Gammaproteobacteria > Steroidobacterales > Rariloculaceae > ZC4RG20. Next base: position 4,241,369 of record CAWAJM010000001.1, on the reverse strand, counting down.
CCGAGAAGCGTGTGTTCCCGGCCATCAACATCAACCGCTCGGGGACCCGAAAGGAAGAGTTGCTGACGAGCCCCGAGGAGCTCCAGAAGATGTGGGTGCTTCGCAAGGTGCTGCACCCGATGGACGAGCTCGCCGCGGTCGAATTCCTGATCAGCAAGCTGCAGGATACGAAGACGAACGCCGAGTTCTTCGAGGCGATGAAGCGCTAGCCGGCGCCTCGGTCTTTCTGTTCCCTGCGCACCGCGCGATAGCCGATATCTTTACGCCAGAACGCGCCCGGCCAGCGGATTTTTTCGACGGCCTCGTAGGCGCGTGAGCGGGCCTCGCCGACAGTCGTGCCGAGTGCGACCGCACAGAGCACTCGGCCGCCGTCGTTGACGACGGCGTCGCCGCGGCGAGTCGTACCCGCGTGGAATATCTTGACGTCCGGACCGCCTATGCGGTCGAGGCCCGCGATGGGCAGCCCTTTCTCGTAGCTGCCCGGATAGCCCGCGCTCGCCATGACGACCCCGACGGCGGCGCGGGGATCCCACGCTGGCGCAGACTCGCCGAGGCGGCCTTCGAAGGCGTCGAGTATGAGGCGGACGAGGTCGCTGCGCAGGCGGAAGAGAATCGGCTGCGTCTCGGGGTCCCCGAGGCGGCAGTTGAACTCGAGCAGCCGCGGATTGCCTTCGCGATCGATCATGACGCCCGCATAGAGGAAGCCGCGATAGCGGATATCGTCGGCCGCGAGCCCCTGGACCGCGGGCAGTATGATGCGCTCCATGATGCGCGAGTGCACTTCGGCCGTGACGACGGGCGCAGGAGAATAGGCGCCCATGCCGCCCGTGTTTGGGCCGCGGTCGCCATCGTCGCGCGTCTTGTGGTCTTGGGAGCTCGCGAGCGGCACGATGCGCGTGCCGTCGACGACCGCGATGAAGCTCGCTTCCTCGCCGGCCAGATAGTCCTCGACAACGACTCTTCCGCCGGCGCTGCCGAAAGCCCGGTGCTCGAGCATGTCTGCGAGGGCCCGCTCGGCCTCCTCGAGCGTCTGCGCAATGACCACACCCTTGCCCGCGGCCAGGCCGTCCGCCTTGACGACGACCGGCATAGGCCGAGAGCGGACATAGGCACGCGCTGCCTCGAGCTCGTCGAAGCTGCGGTGCGCCGCCGTCGGGATGCCGTGGCGAGCCATGAAATCCTTCGCGAAGGCCTTGGAGCCTTCGAGTCTTGCGCCCTCGCGGCGCGGGCCGAAGCACTTGAGGCCGGCCGCCTCGAACAGGTCGACGATCCCTGCCCCCAGCGGCTGCTCGGGACCGACGATCGTGAGGTCGACGCGCTCGCGCTGCGCGAGCTCGACGAGGGCCTCGCAGTCCGTGGCGGCAACGTCGACGTTGCGCACGCCGGGCTCCGCCGCCGTGCCCGCGTTGCCGGGCGCGACGAGCACCTCGTGCGCGAGCGGGGAGGCCGCCGACTTCCACGCGATTGCGTGTTCGCGTCCGCCGCCGCCGATGACGAGGAGTTTCACGGCTGCGGGTTCAGTGACGGAAGTGGCGCATGCCGGTGAAGACCATGGCGATGTCGTGCTCGTCGGCCGCTTCGATGACCTCTCGGTCGCGCACGGAGCCGCCCGGCTGAATGACCGCCCGGATGCCGAGCTCGGCCGCAACGTCGAGGCCGTCGCGGAACGGGATGAAGGCGTCGGATGCCATGACCGCACCGGCGAGCGAAAGGTTCTGCTCGGCGGCCTTGAGCCCGGCGATGCGCGCGCTCATGACGCGGCTCGTCTGGCCCGCACCGATACCGAGCGTGCGGCCGCCGCCGGCGAAGACGATGGCGTTCGACTTCGCGTGCTTGACGACCGTCCAGGCAAAGCCGAGATCGCGCAGCTCGTCCTCGGTCGGCGGCCGCCGCGTCGCGACGCGCAGCTTGGCGGCGTCCGCGATCGCCCCGTTGTCGGGCTCCTGCACGACCACGCCGCCCGCGATCGAGCGCAGCTCGAGTGCGCCCGCCTCGTGCGATACGGCCCCCGTCTCGATGAGGCGCAGGTTCGGCTTCGCCGCGAAGGCTTCGCGCGCGCCCGCTTCTACGGCAGGCGCGGCCACGACGTCGGCGAGGGGACGCGCGGCGATGGCCTCGGCCGCCGCCCGGTCGAGCGGCCGGTTGAAGGCGATGATGCCGCCGAAAGCCGAGGTCGGATCGGCGGCGTAGGCGGCCTCGTAAGCGCGACCGGCATCGGCCGCGACGGCCGCGCCGCATGGGTTCATGTGCTTCACGATGACGCAGGCCGGCGCCGCGAACGCGCCGACGCAGCCGACAGCGGCATCCGCGTCGAGCAGGTTGTTGTACGAGAGCGGCTTGCCTTGCAGCAGCGCACCGTGCGCGACGCTGCCGCGGCCGTCTCGGCCGAGATACAGCGCCGCGCGCTGATGAGGATTCTCGCCGTAGCGCAGGTCGTAGGCCTTATCCCAGCCGAGCACGAGCACGTCTGGGAAGGGCGGCGCCTCGCCGCCGGCGCGGCCCGTCTCGGCCGCGCGCGCGCCGAGGTAGCGGCCGATCAGCGCGTCGTAACGCGCCGTGTGCGCAAACGCTTTGGCGGCGAGCCGCCGGCGCTGCGCCGGCGTCGGGCCGCCGGACGCAAACGCTTCCGCGACGGCTGGGTAATCGGCAGCGTCGACGACGACCGCGACATTCTCGTGATTCTTGGCCGCCGCGCGCAGCATGGCGGGGCCGCCGATGTCGATGTTCTCGATGGCGTCCTCGAAACTCGCCTCGGGTCGCGAGACGACGCGTTCGAACGGATACAGGTTCACGGCCAGCACGTCGAAGCGCTCGATGCCATGGGCCGCGAGCGCGGCGTCGTCGACGTGTCGGCGCGCGAGCAGCCCGCCATGAATCTTCGGGTGCAGCGTCTTGAGGCGGCCGTCCATGATCTCGGGGAAGCCCGTCACGTCCGCAACCTCGACGACCCCGATGCCGGCCTCGCGCAGTGCGGCCGCCGTGCCTCCCGTGGATACGATCTCGAAGGAGAGCTTCGCGAGCGCTCCGGCGAACGCGACGACGCCGCGTTTGTCGGAGACGCTGATCAGCGCACGCCGCTTCTCGCCCATGCCGTCAATCGCCTGTGAGATCGTAGTTCTTGAGTTTCTTGCGCAGCGTGCCGCGATTGATGCCGAGGATTTCGGCGGCGCGGCTTTGATTGCCGTTCGTGTAGCTCAGCACGGCTTTGAAAAGCGGCTTCTCGACTTCGCCGATGACGAGCTGGTAGAGGTCGCCGGGCTTGTGTCCGTTCAATGTCGCGAAGTAGCAGCGCAACGCTTCGTCCGTCAGTGCGCTCAGCGGCTGAATGCGTTCGCTGACCTTGATGGTCGTCGTCGTATGCGTCGGCGGACTCTTTCTCGTCTTCTTTTTCGTGGTCCTTTTCTTGCTCGCGGTTGAATTCACGACGTCCTCCCCTGGAACGAAGACTGCTCTCGGAGTGCGTCGGCTTCGATCAAGCCGGACGTTTGTCGACCCGGCTTGCCCCCTGTGAAAGCAGCACCGGCCCGGCGCGAAAAACCGGACGAGTACCTACGACGCTGATCCCCGAAAGAGCAGATGAAGCACCGACAACGGGTGGACGATCATAGCATGGAACCCGGCGCGAAGAGCAGCGGCGGACGGTGCCGATTCGTGGTCTCGATGCACGCACTGCCGTGCATCGAGACCGTGTGCATCATCGAAATACGCGGTCGTTGGCGCAGCGCATCGTGCCGTTCGGGCGCTCGATGCAGACGTCCAGCTCGAATCCGTAAGCGTCGCGGCCCGGGTCGACGACCTCCAGCCGCGCCTGGGCGGTCGCGCCGGGCTGCATGAGTGCGCCGACGCTCGCCTCTGTCTCGAGATAGTTCGAGGGCTCGAACATCCGGCTCGCGACGGTTTTTTCCCAGCGGTCCTTGAGCGCGAGATTGACGTAAGGGAAAGGTTGCGCGCGCGGGCCCTTGTTGCGAATTCGCGCATCGATCTCGAGCCGTCCGCGACCGTTCGCCTTGGGCTCGGCCTTCGCCGTCCAGTCCACGATCTCGTACTGCGACACGTCCCAATTCGGAATGACGTCGATGCCGAGCAAAGCGTAGGCGCGGCGTACGGCAGGCCCGATGTCCGGAACGCCGGCAAGCTCGGAGCGGAAGTGATTGCCGACCTGAAGACCGAAGGCCAGCAGCGCGGCGGCGACGGCCAAGGACCAAAGCCGCGATTCGCGCCGGGTTTCGGGCGCCGCGTCGAGCAGCACCCATTCGGTCGCGGCGCCGCTCGCCTCGACGGCGAGCTCGCTCTCGCCAGCGGGGCCCGCCTCGTCCTCGACGATGCCCGATTCGATTTCCTCGAGCACGGCCTCGACGCTGTAGTCGTCGAGCTCGCGCTCGTCGCCCGCCGGCAGTGTGCGTCGGGCCGGCTGCGCGGTCTTGACGGCCGCCGCCGTCGCGGTCTCCGCGTGCGCGGGCGGCTCGCCGCCTGGGCCGGCGTAAGGGGCGGACCCCGAGGCGTCCTTGGCATGCGCCGCCGTCCGTTCAGGGGATTCGGCGGCGTCCTCGGAAGGCGCTTCGTCGGCGGCCGGCTCCGCGCCCGTTTCGACGTCGACGACCGCGCCACGGGGCGGCGCTTCGTCGGCGGCCTCCGCTCCGGAGAGCTCGATGGCGGTGCGCTCGATGTCGGCGTGCGGGACGTCGGCATGCGGGACGTCGGCGGGTTCGGCCAGCGGCTGCTCATCGGCAAAGCTCGCGGCGGCGGCGAGCCACGCGGCCTCGTCCGGGTCGGCCTCCGGGCGCTCCGCGTCGGGCCGCTCCGCGTCCGCGTCCGTGTCCGCGCGCGCCGCGGGATCGGCCGGCCGCGCGGGCGTTTCCCGCCCTCCGGCTTCCGCCGCCGCTGCGCGCGTCTGCGGCGCTTCCGGCTTCGGGCGCGAGGACACGGCCCAGAGCCCGTCCTTCGCGGATTTCAGCGCCCGGGCAAGAGGCTCGGCAGGGCGCGTGACGACGGTGACGGTTTCGGCCGCCAGGTCGACGCCCCGCTCCTCGTGGGCGCGCGCGGCGCTCGAGGCCGGCTCGCCGGGCTCGTGCTGCTCCCTGAGCTCGGAGTAGGCATCGAACACGCAGGCACAGCGGCCGCAGCGAACCTGACCGCCGGCCTTGTTCAATGCCTCGGCCGTGATTCGGAAGGTCGTGTCGCAGTCCGGACAGCGCGTGAAGAGCATGGCAGTCGGAGCCTCCGCTGGCCGCCATTCTATAGATTTAGCGCCCGACTCGCAGGCGCTGCGGAATCGACCGTTACGGCCCCGCCGGCGGTCCGGAACGGCGGCGCGCCGCAATGCGCAGCCATCCGTCGCGCTCGGCCGTATCGAAGGCCTCGAAATCGCTCGCGTAGGCGCGGAGCAGCGCGTCTCGTTGCGTCGCGAGCACGCCGCTGAGCACGACGCGGCCCCCGGCGCGGAGTCGGCGCGCGAAGGTCGCAGCGTGCTCCATGAGCGGGCCGGCCAGAATGTTGGCGAGGACGAGATCGACATCGGCGGCGGGCAGCGCTTCGGGCGGCCCGATCCAGATCCGCGCTGCGCAGCCGTTGAGCTCGGCGTTCGCGGCCGTCGCTGCGAGCGCCTGCGGTTCGAACGTCGACGGCGAAGGCACGGTCGGCGCCCAGAGCGAGCGCGGCCAGCGCGAGCACGCCCGAGCCGCAGCCGTAGTCGAGAACGACGGCGTCCGCAGCATCGTGCGCATCGAGCCACTCGAGGCACAGCGCGGTCGTCGGATGCGCGCCCGTGCCGAAAGCGAGCCCCATGTTGAGCCGGACGGCGGCGCGCGCCTCCGGCGGTGCCGCATTCTCCGCGGGCACGAGCCAGAGTCCCGTGCCGAAGCGGCGCGGCTCCACGCGCGCGAGCGCCGCGGAGCGCCAGGCGTCCTCGTCGACGTCCTCGATCGCGAGGGCGGTGCCCGCGGGCAGCGACGCGGAGACAAGAGACTCGAGTGCGCCGGCCTCGACGGCGTGGCCGAAGGTCGCGCGGAGCACGACGCGCGGCCACAGGGGCGTGCCGCCGGGCGGGGGCTCGAGCAGCGGGGTATCGCCGGCGTCCTCGAGCGCGATGGATTCGGCGCCGGCCAGCATGAGCAGCGCCTCGACGGCCGAGACGCGCTCGGCGGGCACCTCGAGCTTGAGTCGTCGCCGCGTCACGCGCTACTTCAAACCGAGGCGCTTCTCGAGGTAATGGATGTCCGTACCGCCCGTGCGAAAGGCCGCGTGCTGGAAAATTTCCTGATGCAGCGGTACGTTCGTGCGGATACCGTCGATGACGATCTCGCTGAGCGCCGTCGTCATGCGCGCGATCGCCGACGGACGATGCTCCCCGTGGGCGATGATCTTCGCGATCAGCGAATCGTAGTGGGGCGGGACCGGATAGCCGCTGTACATATGGCTGTCGACGCGGATCCCCGGGCCGCCCGGGGGATGCCAAAGCGTGACCGTCCCGGGCGAAGGCATGAACGTACGCGGGTCCTCGGCATTGACCCGGCATTCGACGGCGTGCCCTCGCCACTCGATATCGCTCTGCTCGAAGGGCAGCGTCTCGCCGGCCGCGACCAGCAGCTGCGTCTTGACGATATCGATGCCCGTGACCATCTCCGTGACGGGGTGTTCGACCTGGACGCGCGTGTTCATTTCGATGAAAAAGAACTCGCCGTCCTGATACAGGAATTCGAACGTGCCGGCCCCGCGGTAGCCGATACGCAGGCACGCGTCGATGCAGAGCTTGCCCATGCGTTCGCGTTCCTCGGGCGTGATGCCGAGCGCCGGCGCTTCCTCGACGACCTTCTGGTGGCGGCGCTGCATCGAGCAGTCTCTCTCGCCGAGGTGCACGGCATTGCCTTGCCCGTCGGCGAGCACCTGAAACTCGATGTGCCGCGGCCGTTCGAGAAACTTCTCCATGTAGACTTCGTCGTTGCCGAAGGCCGAGCGTGCCTCGTTCTTCGTGATCGAGACTGCGTTCAGCAGCGCGGCTTCGCTGTGCACGACGCGCATGCCGCGGCCGCCGCCCCCGCCCGAGGCCTTGATGATGACGGGGTAGCCGAGCTTGCGTGCGAGGCGCGCATTCTGCTCGGCATCGTCGCCGAGCGGGCCGTCGGAGCCCGGCACGCAGGGCACGCCGGCCTCGCGCATCGCGCGGATCGCCGACACCTTGTCGCCCATGAGGCGGATCGTCTCCGGCCGCGGCCCGATGAACAGGAAGCCGCTCTCCTCGACGCGTTCCGCGAAGTCCGCGTTCTCGGAGAGAAACCCATAACCCGGGTGGATCGCGACGGCGTCCGTGACCTCGGCGGCCGCGATGATGGCCGGCATGTTCAGATAGCTCTGCGGCGAGGGCGGCGGACCGATGCAGACGGTTTCGTCCGCCAGGAGCACGTGTTTCAGCGCCGTGTCGGCCGTCGAGTGGACGGCGACCGTCTTGATGCCGAGCTCTCGGCACGCGCGGTATACGCGCAGGGCGATCTCGCCGCGGTTTGCGATCAGTACCTTGTCGAGCATGGCTCGATCAGGATTCGATGACGAAGAGCGGCTGACCGTACTCCACGGGGTCGCCGTTCTCGACGAGGATGCTGACGACGCGGCCGGCGACGTCCGACTCGATCTGGTTCATCATCTTCATGGCTTCGATGATGCAGAGCGTGTCGCCGGGCGAGACCTCGCTGCCGATTTCGACGAAGGTCTTGGCGCCGGGGCTCGCGCTGGAATAGTACGTGCCCACCATGGGCGCGGTGATCTGGTGGCCGGGGGTGGGCGCTTCGGCCGGTGCGGCAGCGGCCTCGGGCTGCGCGGCCTGCGGCGCGGCTGCGGGCGACGGCATGAAGGCCTGCGGTGCGAAGCTCATGACGCCCGGATGGGGGTAGCGGCTGATCCGGACCGACTCCTCGCCCTCCGAGATCTCGATCTCGGAAATGCCCGACTCCTCGAGAAGCTCGATGAGCTTCTTGACCTTGCGAATGTCCACTTACTTCCCCCCTCGGGCCAGGAATCGGTCCGCCGCCGTCAGAGCCAGCTCGTAGCTCGCGACGCCGAAACCCGCGATCGTGCCGACTGCGATATCCGAAAAGTACGACACCTGCCGGAACGCGTCGCGTGCGGCGACGTTGGACAGGTGCAGCTCGATAAACGGGATGGCGACGCCGAGCAGGGCGTCCCGCAGCGCGACGCTCGTATGCGTGAACGCAGCCGGATTGAACATAATGCAATCCACGCCTTCGTCGCGGGCGGCATGGATGCGCCGGATGAGCTCGTGTTCGGCGTCGCTTTGAAACGCGACGAGCTCATGGCCCGCGTCGCGGGCACGGCGGCGCAGGTCGGCCTCTATCTCGGCCAGCGTCGTACTGCCGTAGATCTCGGGCTCCCGTGTGCCGAGCAAGCCGAGGTTGGGGCCATTCAGTAGAAGTAGGTGCGCCATGGCTCAAGGTCGCCAAAATAGACCTAAGTCTACCCTTTTTCGGAGCAGATGGCGGCAGGTTTTGCGAATCGATCGTCGCGGGCGGCTACATGCGGCCCGCGATTCTCTTGCGGGCGGCCGCCACGTCGATGCGCTTGCTGCGAAGATCCTGGAGCACGGCGAGGAGATTGGAAACCTGCTCGGGATGCAGCTCGCCCGTGTGCACGCCCAGCATGTGCCCTTCGGAATCGGCGAACACCGTGAAAGGCAGGGCGTAGAAATCCACCCCGAAGCTTGCCGCCGCGTTCATGGCGCCGGACTCACCCATGAGCACCGGGTAGTTGAACTGCATTGTTTTCGCGTACTTGCGCACGGCGTCGGGCTCGTCGACGGCCACCCCGACGATCTTGAGCCACGGGTTCTGATCCTGAAGCTTCTTCAGCATCGGGATCTCTTCCCGGCAGGGCCCGCACCAAGTCGCCCAGAAGTTGATGAGCATGGGCGCGCCGGCCAGGCTTTTGATCGACTGCGGTTTGCCGGCGAGATTTTCGAGGGTGAAATCGGGCATCTGCGCCACGAGGCCCTTCGCCGGCTGGGCGGCGGCGGCCCGGTCGGGCGGCGCGTGCACGACCAGCCGATAAATCAAATAGCCGCCGACGGCCGCGACGCTGAGCGCCACGGTAATCAGTGCGGGCTTCATCGCTCTGGCCATGCTTCCTTTATGGTGCCGCGTTTCGCGTTCCATTGAAAGCGCCCTTGCGCCGAGCCTGAAGCCCGCCGCCCACGGGCCTATCAGCCGTTACAGGCCGCTAGTGGGCCGCGAAGCGCCCGCGCCGCGCGGGCGAGCCGCCTACAGCGCCGCGAGGCGCCGGACGTGCGCCGCGAATTTCGCCGGCGGCACGTACCCGACGAGCTTGTAGGGCTTTTGCCGCCGCCCATGCGAGTCGAAGAACGCGATGGTCGGCGGCCCGTAGCTTTCAAAGTACTTGAGCAGGGCCTTATCGGCGTCGGTGTTGGCCGTGACGTCGGCACGCAGCAGCACGAACGGCCGCAGCGCGGCGATGACGTTGCGGTTCGGGAACGTGTACTTCTCCATCTCCTTGCACGACACGCACCAGTCGGCCGTGAAGTCGACGAGAACGGGCCGGTTCTCGCTGCGGGCGGCATCGACGGCCTTCTCGAGCGCCGCGACCGAACCGACGGACGCGAACGAAAGGGCGGGAGACGCTGCCGCCACGGCGCCCGTGCCGTCGGCTGCGGCGCTTTCGACTCGGGCGCCGACGGCGTTCAGCGGAATCGGCCGGAGCGGACTCTCCCCGCCCAGCGTCGCGCCGATCAGCATGAGCGCCCCGTAGAGGCAGGCGAGGACGCCGACGCCCTTGAAGAGGCGCTTGCGGGCGCCGGGCTCCGCGGGCAGGGGCTCGAAGGCGCCGAGGAAGACGCCCGTCAGGAACACGAGCACGGCCCAGAGCACGAGCGCGACGTCGCCGGGCAGGATGCGCTGCAGCATCCAGATGGCGAGGCCGAGCATCATGACCCCGAAAGCGGCTTTGACCGTATTCATCCACGCGCCGGCCTTCGGCAGCAGCGTGCCGGCGGACGCGCCGACGAGCAGCAGCGGCGAGCCCATGCCGAGGCTCAGCGCGAACAGCGCGGCGGCCCCGCGCACGACGTCCCCGCGCTGGCCGATCATGGCGAGCGCGACGACGAGGGCCGGTGCGACGCAGGTCGTCACGATGAGCGCGGAGAGCGCGCCCATGACGCCCGTGCCGACGAAGGTTCCGGTGCGCTGCCGGTTGGCGAGGCCCGCGACGCGCGTCTGCACGGCCGTCGGCATCTGGATGTTGAAGAGGCCGAACATGGAGAAGGCCAGCAGCACGAAGACGCCCGCGAACACGGAGATGATCCACGGCTTCTGGAACGCGGCCTGGACCTGCTGGCCCACGAGGGCGGCCACCCCCCCGGCCACCGTATACGTGAGCGCCATGCCCATGACGTAGGTAAACGACAGCGCGAACCCGCGCTTGGCCGAGAGCTCGCCGTGCCCCGCGATGATCCCCGAGATGATGGGCACCATGGGCAGGACACAGGGCGTGAACGCGAGCCCGAGGCCGGCCGCATAGAACAAGGCGAGCAGCACGGGCCACGAGCCGCCGAGCGCCGCGGCCGCGAGCCGGCCCTCGGCCGACGTGGGCGGCGCGGCGGCGGCGGAAGCGGAGGCTTCCCCGGTGGCGGCGGCGCCGGGTGCGGCCGCCGCGAACGACGCCGCGGCGGGCAGCGTCAGGGTCATGGTCTGCTCGGCCGCCGGATAGCAGACGCTGCCTTCTTTGCAGCCCTGATAGGCGGCGTGGATCGTCAGCGGGATCGGGTCGGGCGTCGAGCGGGCGAGCGGAATCTTGATCTCGACGTTGCGACGGAATACGTGTACCTGGCCGAAGTTCGCGTCCGAGTAGGCTTCGCCGTCCGGCATCGCGGGCTTGCCGAGGTCGACGCGGCCGTCGGCCGTGACGGCGAGCTTGTCGCGATAGAGGTAGTAGCCGGGCTGGATCTGCCACGCGACAGTGAGCTCATTCGGACCGTCGAAGCGGGCGTCCATCCGGAAGGCTTGGTCGGGCGGAAGCGGCTCGCCGGCACCCTTGACGAACGGCGAGGCAGCGGGCGCGACGGCGGCCGCGGGCGCCGCATCGGGGGCCCCGCTTGCGACGGCGCCGCCGGCAGCGAGCGCATCGGACGCCGGCGGCAGTTCGACCTCCCGAGTCCAATTCTGGGGCGGATAACAAATGCCGCGGTCGGCGCAGCCTTGCAGGCGCAGGCCGAGCGTGAGCCGGCGGTCCGTGCCGGCGCGCGTGTACGGGATCAGGATCTCGAACCGGCCGCGGTAGACCTCCTTCTTGCCGAAGAATTCGTCCTCGTGGACCTGTCCCTTCGGAAAGACGGGCTTGCCGAGCGTCACGCCGGCCGTCTTCGTATCGAACGCGAAGCGGTCGCGGTAAAGGTAGTACCCCTTGAGGATGGCGAAGCGCAGGTGCAGGTTCTCCGCATCCGCCTCGACGGTGTAGGGATAAACCTTCTGCGGCCGCAGCACCTTCTGGTCGTCGGCGCGGGCCGTGCCCGAGACCGCGGCCCCGAGCGCGCAGAGGGCCGCGAGGACACCGAGCCACGGGCGCATGTGCATACCTTTCATTGCCGTTCCGTTTGCACGGCCGCCCCGATCCAGTCGAGATAGGCCGCGGAGCCTCCCGCGACTCGGACCGCGACGACTTCCGGGAGTTCATAGGTCGAGCGCTCGCGGAGCGTCCGCTCGACGTCGCCGAAGCGGTCCTCGGTCGTCTTGATGAGCAGCAGGATCTCGGCGTCGCGCTCGATCCGGTCCTGCCATCGATAGGTGGATCGCACGCCGTCGATGCGGTTCACGCAGGCGGCGAGCCGGGCCTCGACGAGCGCCTCGGCCAGACCGTCGGCCTCTGAAGCGTTTGCGCAGGTAGTCAAGACGAGCAGTGCCTCCGAGCTCACGTAACCTCCGAATTTAGACGGCGGGACGGCGGGAAAGCCCCCGGTCGCGCGCCAAGATGGCGCGAACCCTGCGCATCGGGCGCCTTCGCGGACCCAAGAATAGCCCTGTACCCCGCGCCATGTCATGACAGCGCGCACACGCCCTTGAAATTCCCGAGACCGCCACTATGATTAGCACTCGGTCCGGTCGAGTGCTAACAATCCACTTGGCCGCTCGGAAAAAGTCACAAATTTCAGAATGTTGGAAAGGGAGACCTCCATGAAGCTTCGTCCTTTACACGATCGCGTCGTGATTCGGCGCACCGAGGAAGAGCGCACCTCCCCTGGCGGAATCGTGATTCCCGACACCGCGGCCGAGAAGCCGATCCGCGGCGAGGTCATCGCCGTCGGCCAGGGCAAGCTGCTCGAGAACGGCGAGGTTCGTGCCCTTGAGCTCAAGAAGGGCGACAAGGTGCTTTTCGGAAAGTATTCCGGTACCGAGGTCAAGGTCGAGGGCGAGGAGCTGCTGGTCATGCGCGAAGACGACATTATGGCCGTCATCGAAGGCTGAGCGCCCGTCAATATCCAATCTATTTTATCAGGTAGGGAGACATAAGCATGGCTACTCCGAAGGAAGTCCGCTTTGCGGACGATGCGCGCCAGCGCATGTTGCGCGGCGTCAACGTCCTGGCGAACGCGGTCAAGGTGACGCTGGGCCCGAAGGGCCGCAACGTCGTGCTCGAGAAGAGCTTTGGCGCGCCGACCGTCACGAAGGACGGCGTATCCGTCGCCAAAGAGGTCGAGCTCGAGGACAAGTTCGAGAATATGGGCGCGCAAATGGTCAAGGAAGTCGCCTCGCAGACCTCCGATGCGGCCGGCGACGGCACGACCACGGCGACGGTGCTGGCTCAGGCCATCCTGCGCGAGGGCCTGAAGGCCGTCGCCGCCGGCTTCAATCCGATGGACCTGAAACGCGGCGTCGACAAGGCCACGCACGCCCTGACGGACCAGCTCAAGAAGCTCTCCAAGCCCTGCGAGGACGACAAGTCCATCGCTCAGGTCGGCACGATCTCGGCCAACTCCGATGAGGAGATCGGCAAGATCATCGCCGAGGCCATGGGCAAGGTCGGCAAGGAAGGCGTGATCACGGTCGAGGAAGGCTCGGGGCTCGAGAACGAGCTCGAGGTCGTCGAGGGCATGCAGTTCGACCGCGGGTATCTGTCGCCGTACTTCATCAACAATGCCCAGAGCCAGTCGGCCGAGCTCGACAATCCGTTCATTCTGATCCACGACAAGAAGGTCTCGAACATCCGCGATCTTCTGCCGCTGCTCGAGGGCGTGGCCAAGTCCGGCCGACCGCTGCTCATCATCGCCGAGGACGTCGAGGGCGAAGCGCTCGCGACGCTCGTCGTCAACAACATCCGCGGCATCGTCAAGGTGGCCGCCGTCAAGGCGCCGGGCTTCGGCGATCGCCGTAAGGCCATGCTCCAGGACATCGCGATCCTGACGGGCGGCCAGGTCATCTCCGAGGAAGTGGGTCTCTCGCTCGAGAAGGCCAACCTCGAGGATCTCGGCGAAGCCAAGAAGGTCCAGGTCTCCAAGGAGAACACGACGATCATCGACGGCGCCGGCCGTGGGGCCGACATCAAGGGCCGCGTGGAGCAGATCAACAAGGAGATCGAGGAGTCGACCTCCGACTACGATCGCGAGAAGCTCCAGGAGCGCGTGGCGAAGCTGGCCGGCGGCGTGGCCGTCATCAAGGTCGGCGCGGCCACCGAGGTCGAGATGAAGGAGAAGAAGGCTCGCGTCGAGGACGCGCTGCACGCCACGCGCGCGGCCGTCGAGGAAGGCGTGGTGCCGGGTGGCGGGGTCGCGCTGATTCGCGCGCTCAAGGGCATCGAGAAGCTGCAGGGCGCCAACGACGACCAGAGCGTCGGCGTCAACATCCTGCGCCGGGCCGTCGAGGAGCCGCTGCGCCAGATCGTCGCGAACGCGGGCTCGGACCCGGCCGTCGTGCTCAACGCCGTGCGTGACGGCAAGGGCAACTACGGCTACAACGCGGCCAACGGCGAGTACGGCGACATGGTCGAGTTCGGCATCATCGATCCGACCAAGGTCACGCGACTGGCGCTGCAGAACGCGACCTCCGTCGCGGGTCTGCTGCTCACGACCGAGGCCATGATCGCCGAGCAGCCCAAGGAGGAGAATCAGCCGGCGATGCCGAGCCCCGACATGGGCGGCATGATGTAAGCCTCTTTCGCAGATCGCTGCGAACTGAAAGCCCCGCTTCGGCGGGGCTTTCTTTTTCCGCAAAAAGGGGCCAGAGCCCTTTTTCGGCATCGGCGGTCCCAGACAGGTCTGCTCGCCCTTGCTAAAGTCGTGCGTCCGGATTCCGATGCCAGCGTGCGCCATGGATCTCGCTGCTCCTGCCGATCTGCCTCCCCCTTTGCGTGAACGTTTCGCGCACGTCGCCGCACGTCTCGCGGCCGTCGACGTCGAGCTGCCCGCGGCCGCTCGCGCGGGGGCCGGGCGCGTGCTCGTGGTCAGCGAATTCGTGCTCTCGGTGCTCGAGCGGCATCCCGAGCGGCTCGCCGCCCGGCTTGCCGATGCTAGTGTCCTGACGCGCGACGCGGTGCGCGAACAGGCGCAGCTCGAAGGCGCGTCCGAAGCGCAAGCCATGGCCGCGCTGCGGCGTCTCCGGCACGTCGAGGCGGCGCGCATCGCGTGGCGGGATCTCATGGGCGCCGCGACGCTCGCCGAGAGTCTCGCCGAGCTCTCCGCCCTGGCCGAGGGGATCATCGCGCTCGCGCTCGAGCGCGCCGTCGACGAGCTCGAGCCGCGCTACGGCCGGGCCCACGGCCCGGCCGGCGGGCCTGCGCCGCTGCTCGTCCTCGCGATGGGCAAGCTCGGCGGCGGCGAGCTCAATTTCTCCTCGGACGTCGACCTCGTCTTTCTGCATCCGGACGACGCGATGCTCGAGGGGCGCGACGCCGAGGAGACGGCCGACTACTTCCGGCGCCTCGCGCAGCGTTTGATCCGCCTGCTCGACGAACCCACAGCCGACGGCCTCGCGCTGCGCGTCGACATGCGGCTCAGGCCTTTCGGCAAGAGCGGGCCGCTCGTGATCGGCGTCGACGCGTTCGAGTCCTACCTGCTGCAGCACGGCCGCGACTGGGAGCGCTATGCCTATCTCAAAGCCCGGCTCGTGACGGGCCGGGCGCACGCGGCCGACGTATTCGACGCCGTCCTGACGCCCTATGTCTATCGCCGCTATCTCGACTATGGGGTGTTCGACGCGCTGCGCGACATGAAGCGGCGCATCAGCCGCGAGGTCGCGCGCAAGGACATGGCCGACAACATCAAGCTCGGGCCCGGCGGCATTCGGGAGATCGAGTTCATCGTGCAGGCGTTCCAGCTGGTGCGGGGCGGCCGCGACGTGGCGCTGCGCACGCCGTCGCTGCTGACGGCGCTGCCGAGGCTCGAGCAGGCGCGCGCGCTCGGCGCCGGGACCGTCGAGCGTCTGCTTAAGGCCTACTCCCATTTGCGCTCGCTCGAGAACCGCCTCCAGGCCATGGACGATCGGCAGACGCACACGCTCCCGACGGACCCCGAGCCGTGCGCCCGCCTCGCTTACGCCATGCACGAGCCGGATTGGGCCGCCCTGGCTGCTCGGCTCGGCCAGCATCGCGTCGCCGTCGAGGCCGAGTTCGAGCGCATCGCCTGGGACCCCGACGCGGGCGGCGGCGACCGCGACGGCGAAGCCGCGCTGCGCGCGGCCTTCGAGGCCGGCAACTTCGACGAGCTGCTTACGCACACGCCGCTCGCCGGCAACGCGGCCGTCGCGGACCTGCTGAAGCAGCTGCGGGGCGGCGGTCTGTATCAACGCATGGACGAGACCAGCCGGCAGCGTCTTGCGGCCGTCGTCATCCGCACGGTCCCGCTGCTGGCCGAGCATTTCGATCCCGCCGCGACGCTTGCGCGCGTGCTCACGGTGTTTCAGGCCGTCGGCCGGCGCAGTGCGTATCTTTCGTTGCTGCAACAAAACCCCTCCGCGCTCGAGCGGCTGCTCTCGCTTGCGGGTCACAGTGCGCAGCTCGCGACGCAGATCGCCGAACACCCGCTGCTGCTCGACGAGCTGCTCGACGCGCGGATTTTCGAGACGCCGCCGTCGCGCGCCGAGCTCGAGGCGATGCTGCAGGGACAGCTCGCCCATGTCGCGGCCGACGACACCGAGGGCATGCTCGAGGCCATGCGGCAGTTTCAGCGCACGGCCGTGTTTCGCGTCGCCATTGCCGACCGCCTAGGACATCTGCCGATCATGAAGGTCAGCGACCGGCTGACGGACATCGCCGAGCTCGTGCTCGCGCTCGCGCTCGAGACGGCGTGGCGCGAGATGCTGGAGAAGCACGGCAAGCCGCTCTACGGCGAGCCGCCCGCGCTGCATGAGGCCGGTTTTGCCGTTGTCGGATACGGCAAGCTCGGCGGCCTCGAGCTCGGCTATGGCTCGGACCTCGATCTCGTCTTCCTGCACGACTCCACGGGCACGTTCCAGGAGTCGGATGGCGCGCGGCCGCTCGACAATACGCGCTTCTTCTCGCGCCTGGTCCAGCGCCTCATTCATTTCCTAACGATCCAGACGAGCTCCGGAAGACTCTACGAAGTCGACACGCGGCTGCGCCCCAGCGGGCGCGCGGGGCTCATGGTCTCGAGTGTCGCGAACTTTGCCCGCTATCAACGCCGGGAAGCCTGGGTCTGGGAGCATCAGGCCCTGCTGCGCAGCCGCTCGGTCGCGGGCGCCGCCGGCGTGCGCGAGACGTTCGAGCGCGAGCGCCGCGAAATTCTCGTCCACCACGTGGCCCGCGACCGGCTCAGGACCGAGATCGCGAAAATGCGCGGGCGCATGCGCGCCGAGCTCAGCCTCGGCGACGCCGAGGCCTTCGACCTCAAGCAGGACGCGGGCGGCCTCGCGGACGTGGAGTTTCTCGTCGACTATTGGGTGCTGGCGAATGCCGGTGAGCACGCCGAGCTCGTCGAGTTTCCGGACAACATGCGCCAGCTCGACGCGCTCGAGCGCACGGGCGTCATCGAGGCCGACCTATGCCGGCGCCTGCAGCAGGCCTATCTCGCACTGCGACGCCGCGTCCACGAGCTCTCGCTCGACGAGGGCGGGCGCACGGTGCCGGTCGACGAGCTCGGCGATCTGGGGCCGATCAGAGCCGAGGTCGCGGCCGCCTGGGACGAGGCTTTCGCCGGCGTCTGACTAGGCCGCGCCGGTCGCGAGCGTGGCCGCGGCCCGATACCGGCCACGGCCGGGTATAATCGCCGCCAACTTACCGAAGGAGATCGAATCCGTGCGCGAACGTCAGGGCGCCGCGAGCCAGCAGCTCAAGACCGCGAACGCCGAGCGGGTCTACACCGTCACCCCGGCCGACCTGCCGCTGCACTGCCCCTTGCCCGAAATGTACCTGTGGAACTCGCATCCGAAGGTCTATCTGCCCATCGAAGCGACGGGCGAGGCCAAGTGTCCCTATTGCTCGGCGAGCTATCGGCTCGTGCGGGAAGGGGGCGAGCACTAAACGCGTTCGCCGTGCGGAGGGCACGGCGTCGCGCGCCGCCCTCGGAGGGGCCGAGGGCCGTTTGTCGCCACGATTCGGGAGGCCAGCGATGATCATCGTGACGGGCGGTGCCGGCTTCATCGGCAGCAACGTCGTGCGCGCGCTTTCCGGGCGCGGCGAGGACGAGGTCGTCGTCGTCGACGACCTGACCGACGGCCGCAAGTTTTCGAACCTGCTCGGCAGCCGCGTCGCCGACTACTGGGACAAGGACGAGCTGTTCACGCGGCTCGCGCACGCGGAGCGCCCGCGGGCGATTCTGCACCAAGGCGCGTGCGCCGTGACGACCGAATGGGACGGCCGCTACATGATGGCCGCGAACTATCGCTACTCGGTCGACTTGCTCGAGTACTGCGCCGCGGAGCGCGTCCCGCTCGTCTACGCGTCCTCGGCCGCGGTCTACGGCCGCAGCCGCGTCTGCCGCGAAGCCGATGCCGCCGCCGAAAGACCGCTGAACGTCTACGGCTACTCGAAACTGCTGTTCGACGATTACGTGCGCCGGCGCCTGCCCGGAATCGATACGCAGGTCGTCGGCTTGCGCTACTTCAACGTCTACGGTCCGGGCGAGGCGCACAAGGGCGGTATGGCCAGCGTCGCCTACCAGCTGCATGGGCAGATCGAGAGAGAAGGCGAGGCGCGACTGTTCGAGGGTTCCGACGGTTTCGGTCCCGGCGAGCAGCGGCGCGACTTCATCCACGTGGACGACGTCGTCGCCGTGAATCTCTGGTTCCTGGATCATCCGGAGGTCAGCGGCGTGTTCAATGTCGGCACGGGCCGCAGCGCGACGTTCAACGAGCTGGCGCGCGCCGTAATCCGCTGGCACGGGCGCGGTGAGATCCGGTACATCCCGTTCCCGGCCGAGCTCGCGCCCCGGTATCAGAGCTACACGGAAGCGGATATCGGTGCGTTGCGAGCAGCCGGCTGCGATCTCGAGTTCGCCGCCGTCGATGCCGGCGTCACGGCCTATCTGGACGCGATCGGCCGCGAGGCGTGAGCTCCGGCCCGCGGATCCTCGTGGTCGGCCCGTCCTGGGTCGGCGACATGGTCATGGCACAGTCGCTGTATAAGCTGCTGCACGCCCGCGGCGGCGACGTTGACGTGGTGGCCCCGAGCTGGTCGTTGCCGCTGCTCGCCCGTATGCCCGAGGTGGCCGGCGCCATCGAGCTGCCCGTCGGCCATGGCGAGCTCGGCCTCGGGCGGCGCTGGCGGCTCGGCCGCTCGCTGCGCGAAGCCGGCTACGCGCGTGCCGTCGTGCTGCCACGGTCGTTCAAGGCCGCCCTCGTGCCGTATTTCGCCGGGATCCCTCGCCGGACGGGGTTTCTCGGCGAGTCGCGCTTTCGAATCGTCAACGATCGCCGCCCATTCGACGCGCAGCGGCTCGACCAGACCGTCAAACGTTTTGTCGCGCTCGGCCTAGAGCCGGGCGAAGCCCTCCCGCCCATCGAGCTGCCGCGGCTCATGGCCGATTTCGAGGCCGGGCGTGCCGCGGCCGCGCGTCTCGGCGCCGTGCTGGACGCTTCGGCGGTCGCGCTCATGCCCGGGGCCGAGTACGGCATCGCGAAGCAGTGGCCCATCGAGCGGTATGCGGCGCTTGCGGCACGGCTCGCGGGCGAAGGGCGCCCGGTCTTCGTCCTGGGCTCGGCCAAGGAGCGCCCGCTCGGGGAGCGCATCGCGGCGGCCGCCGCGGGCGCGCCCGTGCACAATTTCTGCGGCCTGACGCGGCTCGACGAGGCCGTCGACCTGCTTGCCGCGGCGGCCGTGGCCGTGACCAACGACTCGGGGCTCATGCACGTCGCCGCGGCCGTCGGCACACACGTCGTCGCGATCTACGGCTCGTCGAGCCCGTCGTTCACGCCGGCGCTGACCGAGCACAAGACGGTGCTCTACCGGGCGCTCGAGTGCAGCCCGTGCTTTGCGCGCACGTGCCGCTACGCTCACCTGCGCTGCCTCAAGGAGATTGGCGTCGAGGCCGTGCAGGCGGCGGTCGCTGCGGTGCCCGAGCGGCGCGCCCGGAGGCCGGCGTGCTGATCGAGGCGTGCGTCGAGACGTTCGGCCGAGCCGCCATGATCTACGACGCGGCCGCCGCAGCCCGCGCTCCCGTGCCGGTCGAGCGCTGGTTCGATCCGGCCTATCGGCTCGAGGCGGGCACGCGGCTCGGCGAGACGACGGGGCGCGGAGCAGTCATGGTGCTCGATCACGGCACCGAGAAGTGGGTCTTACGCCACTACAACCGGGGCGGATTCGTCGCGCACTTCGTCGCGGATCGCTACGTCTGGACGGGGCTCGAGCGCAGCCGGGCCTTCCGCGAGTGGCGGTTGCTCGCGCGGCTGCGGCGGCTCGGCCTGCCCGTCCCGCGGCCTGTCGCGGCGCGCGTCGTGCGCACGGCATGTTTCTACCGGGCCGACATCGCCACGGCCTACCTGCCCGACACCCGGCCGCTCTCCGCCCATCTCGACGAGGGCGGGCCGGCGCCGGAGTGCTGGACGGAGATCGGGCGCATGCTCAGGGCCTTTCACGACACCGGGGTCGAGCACCCCGATCTGACGGCGCACAACATCCTGATCGGCGCCGGCGGCGAGGTCTACCTCGTCGACTTCGACAACGCGCGCGTCAGGCCGCAGGGACCGTGGCGCCGGGCCGGGCTCGCGCGGCTGCAGCGTTCGCTGCGCAAGGTCGCGCTCGAGACCGGCACGCGCTTCGACCCGGCGGCGTGGCAGAGGCTCGAGACGGCCTACGCCGAGGCCGAGCCGGCGCGTCGTGCCGACCCTTGAGCCGCGTCAGGCCGTGCTGCGCGCCCTGACGGCGTCCCGGATCTCGGTCAGCAGCTTGACCTCCGCGGAGGGCGGCGGCGGGGCCTCCACTTTGGCTTCTTCCCTGCGCTTGAGCCGGTTCATGCCGCGCACGAGCAGGAAGATCACGAAGGCGACGATGACGAAGTCGAGCACGGTGTTGATGAACACGCCGTAGCGCAGGACCGGCGCGCCGGCGCTCTCGGCGGCCGCCAGCGAATCGTAGTGCGCGCCGTTCAGCGCGAGGAACAGGCTGCCGAAGTCGACGCGGCCGAGGACCAGGCCGATGGGCGGCATGATGACGTTGTTGACGAGCGAGGTCACGATCTTGCCGAAGGCGGCGCCGATGATGATGCCCACGGCCATATCGAGCACGTTTCCGCGCATGGCGAATTCTTTGAATTCCTTGAGCACGTTTTTCTCCTGGGCCGACTGAACAGAAACGGCGGGGCCGGCCGGCCGCGAGCGGCGCCCGCCGAGGGGTGGCGGGCGAGCCGGCCCGCCGACCTCAGGCATAGAGGTCCGGCAACGGCGCGGGCCGCCCCTTGAACTTCTTGTAGGCCCAAAGATACTGCTCCGGCGCGAGCCGAATGTAGTCCTCGAGCGTGCTGACCCAGCGCTGCGTCGCGGCGACGGGGTCGTCGTCGCGGCCGGCGTCGAGCGGCGGCATGATCGTCACGATATAGCCGGCCGAGTCGGGCAGCCTGCGGAACAGGTAGGGCAGGACGGCGGCGCCGCTGAGCCGTGCGAGTTTCGCGGTCGCCGTGTTGGTCATCGCGGGCTCGCCGAAGAACGGCAGCAGCGCGCTCTGGTTGCCCACGTGCGTCTGGTCCGGCATGTAGGCGACGATGCCGTTGGCTTTGAGCCGGCGCAGCAGCGTGCGGATGTCGTCGCGCGGGATCTGCTCGGCGGCGAAACGGCTGCGGCCGCGCCTGATCAGCACGTCCATCATGGCATTGCGTTGGGGGCGGTACATGCAGCTGATGCCCGGACAGAGCTCCTCGAGGATCGCGAAGCCGGTCTCGAGGGACGTGAAGTGGGCGCTCAGGATGATGACGCCGCGGCCGCTCGCGATGGCGCGCTCGAGGTACTCGCGCCCCTCGACGCGCACGAGGCGGCGGAGCCGTTCGATCGGGGAGTACCAGCCGATCGCCATCTCGACGAGCGAAAGGCCCATGGACTCGAAGTGGCGCCGTGCCAGCGCCTCGCGCTCGGTATCCGAGAGCTCCGGAAAACAGGCCGCGAGGTTGCTGGCGACGATGCGGCGCCGGCGTCTCGAGAAGCGGGGCAGCACCGTGCCCACGAGGCGGCCGATGCCGATTTGCCAGCGGAACGGCAGCTTCGCCAAACCGCGCAGGCAGGCGTAGAACACCCAGGTGCCCCAATAGCGCGGCGCCCAGAACCCTGCGAGCGAAAGCTCGGGCGGCAGCCGGGCGGGCCTCGGCGACGGGCTCAACGCGCGCCTCGCGTGACGGCATAGACGTTGGGGTACGGCGCCGGCCGCCCCTTGAAGCGCTTGTGGACCCAGAAGTATTGCTCCGGGCACCGACGGATGTAGTCCTCGAGCCGCCGCGTGAGCCGCGCGACGTTGGCGGCGGGGTCGTCGCTCGGGAAGTTTTCGATAGGCGGCCCGATCTCCGCGACATAGCCCGAGTCGTCCGGCAAGCGGTGAAGAAAGAACGTGAGGACGGTCGCGCCGCTCGATTTGGCGAGCCGCCAGATGGCGGTATTGGTCATGGCAGGCTCGCCGAAGAACGGGATCAGCTCGGCGCCTTTGCGATCGTAGCTCTGATCCGCTGCATACCATACGACCGCGTTGCGCTTGAGATTGCGAAAGATCGCGCGCACGTTGTCCTTGTCGATGAGCTCGTCCGCGTTCCGCGCCCGGCCCCGGTTCATGATGCGCGTCATCGTCGGGTTCTTCTGCGGTTTGTACATGCCCGTGAACCGCGGGCATAAGTCGCGCAGCGCCGGAAAGCAGAACTCCATGGGCGTGAAATGCGCCGAGAACAGGATGACGCCCTTGCCGCGCGCGAGCGCCGCCTCGAGGTGGTCCCGCCCTTCGATGCGCACGCTGCGGCGAACCGTCTCGACGTCCCCGAACCAGCCCATGGCCGTCTCGACGATGGAGGCGCCGAGCGACTCGAAATGGCGCTCGACGAGCGCGGCGCGTTCGGCGGCCGAGAGCTCCGGAAAGCACAGCTCGAGGTTGCGCTGCACGACGCGGCGCCGACTGCCGAACAGGTGCCCGCCGGCGGCGCCGAGCCGCCTGCCGAGCCGAAGCTGCGTGCGCAGCGGCAGCCGCACGACGAGGCGCATCGCGAGGTGCGCCGTCAGCACGAATGCGCGGCGGAGGCCCGCATACTTGAAATTGGCGGAGGCGGCGCGTGACGCCATCTGTGATCCATGGACAGGCTCGACGCGGTGGATTCTAGCAGGCCCGGGGGGTAGCGCCGCGCGCTTGAATTTCGGGTCCCGGGGCCCCAACGTCAACCGCATGCGCGATGTCGTATTCGATCTCGGCGGCGTGCTCGTCGACTGGGACCCTCGCTATTTGCTTCGGGATGCCCTGTGCGGCGAGGCGGCGGCCGTCGAAACCTTTCTCGCGACCGTATGCACGCCGGAGTGGCACGCGCAGCTCGACGCGGGCGGCTCCTTCGCGGCCCTGACGCGCGAGCTGGCCGGCCGGCATCCCGAGCACGCGGCCTGGATCGAGAGCTATGCGCAGGGCTGGGAACGCATGTTCGCAGGCGATCTGCTGGAGACGGTTCGGCACCTGCAGAGCCTCCGGGCCCGCGGCTATCGGCTGCACGCGCTCTCGAACTACCCGGCCGAGCGGATACGCTTCCTGTATCGGCGCTTTCCGTTCATGGCGGCTTTCGATACCGTGGTCATCTCGGGCCTCGTCCGGGCCGTCAAGCCGCACCGCCCGATCTTCGATTACCTGCTCGAGCGAATCGGGCACCGCGACTGTATCTTCGTAGACGATCGAGAAGAGAACGTGGCCGCTGCGCGGAGCTGCGGTCTGCGCGCCGTGCACTTCGTGCGCGGCGGCCTCGGTCTCGCCCGGCTCGAGCAGGCGTTGGCGGACGCGGAAGCGGGAGCGCCCGGCGGGCCGCCGATGGGACGGAGTGCGTTGAAATTCTCGAAGTGATTGCATTACAGTCTTGCGCCGATGACAGGGTCCCGCGTAAGAGTGCTGCTGGCCGTGGTCCTAGCGTTTTGCGCGGCCCGCGGGCTGTTGGCACAGACGCGCCTGCCGGTCCATCACGAGCTCGCCGATTCGGTGCTCGTCGTCAAATCGAAACGCAAGCTCTACCTGCTCAAGGCCGGCAAGGTGCTGCGCGCCTTCAACATTGCGCTGGGCCTCGTGCCGAAAGGGCCGAAGCGCCGCGAAGGGGATTTCCGCACGCCCGAGGGCCGGTATCAGCTCGAGTATCGCAACCCGGACAGCGACTATTTCCTCTCGATCGAGGTCTCTTATCCGAATGCCGAGGACAGGGCACGCGCCAAGGCCGCAGGCGTCGATCCCGGCGGCCAGATCATGATTCACGGTCAGCCCAATCATCCGCACAAGGGCAGCTACCAGGGATGGGACTGGACGGACGGCTGCATCGCGGTATCGAACTCGGACATGCTCGACATATGGCTCATGACGACCGAGTCGACGCCGATCGTAATCCGCCCCTAGTGTCCCCACCCGCTCGACCCCCCGGAGGTTGACGCATGGATGCGCTCATCGCGCCGGAAGGCAGTCTCGAGATCCTTTCCCGTTCCGAAGTGCACCAGCTGCGCGGTGCGGGCGGCGGCGGCTTGTACGAGCTCTGGCGCCAGTGCTCCCTGGCCGTTCTGAACTCCGGGGCGGAAGATGACGATGTCCGCAAGATTTTGCGCCGCAACGAGAATTTCCGGATCAGCATCGTTCAGCACGAGGGCGGCGTCGCCCTCGAGGTCGAGAACGCGCCCGAGGCGGCCTTCGTCGACGGGCAGATGATCCGCGGTATCCGCGAGCACTTGTTCGCCGTGCTGCGCGACCTGCTCTATGCGCACGAAGACGTCGTGCACAGCGACCGGTTCGACCTCGAGAGCTCGCGCGGCATCACAGATGCCGTGTTCCACATCCTTCGCAATGCGCGCGTGCTCTCGCCGAAGCTGGATCCGCGGCTCGTCGTGTGCTGGGGCGGCCACGCGATCAGCCGCACCGAGTACGACTACTCGAAGACGGTGGGCTATCAGCTCGGGCTGCGCGGCCTCGACGTGTGCACGGGCTGCGGCGCGGGCGCGATGAAGGGGCCCATGAAGGGCGCGAGCGTGGGGCATGCCAAGCAGCGCCTGCGCACCGGGCGCTACCTGGGCCTGACCGAGCCGACGATCATCGCGGCCGAGTCGCCCAACCCGATCTGCAACGAGCTCGTGATCCTGCCGGACATGGAGAAGCGGCTCGAGGCGTTCGTGCGCCTCGCCCATGCGATCGTCGTCTTTCCGGGCGGCGTCGGGACGGCCGAAGAGATCCTCTACCTGCTCGGCATTCTGCTCGATGCCGACAACCGCCACATCGCTCTGCCGCTCGTGTTCAGCGGGCCGCGCAGCAGCGCCGCCTATTTCGAGCGTCTGCATGCCTTCGTGGGCCGTACATTGGGCCCGGCGGCGCAGTCCCGGTACCGCATCGTGCTCGGCGATCCCGCGAGCGTCGCGCGCGAGATCGTCGCGGGCCTCGAGAGCGTGAGGGGGGCACGGGCCGCGACCGACGACGCGAACTTCTTCAATTGGCAGCTCAAGATCGGCCTCGAATTCCAGAAGCCCTTCGAGGCGACGCACGCGTCGATGGCCGCGCTCCAGCTCGACCGCAACCAGGACATCGGCAGCCTGGCCATCAACCTGCGCCGCGCGTTTTCCGGGATCGTGGCGGGCAACGTGCGCGAGGCCGGCATCAGGCTCGTCGAGGAGCATGGGCCGTTCGAGCTGCGCGGCGAGCGCACCATCACGAGCGCGCTCGATCAGCTGCTCAACGATTTCGTCGCCCAAGGCCGTATGCGGCTGACGGATCCGGCGGAGTATGTCCCCTGCTACCGCGTCGTTGCCTAGCAGGCCGTTGAAAAAGTCTCTGGCGGCACGATTACGTCAAACGGCCTGCAACAGATTGAAATGTAAGGGAAAACCTGCGTTTCGTTTGTGACCCAGTTCCTGGGAATCGCGGGTCTCGGCCGGTATCTTGCGCGGCAGTTGCTTAGAGCACGGTGCCGCAGCCCATGAGCGAGCAGAAGTCCCATTCGTTTCGTCCGCCCCTGTATCATCGCCGCGAAGGCGAGCCGGGCGGTCAGGGAAAGAAAGCCCCGGGCACCGAGCGCAGCGACCGCCGGGCGCCGGAGCCGGCAGCGAGCGAGAAGCAGGGCTGGGAAGCCTATCGCAAATGGCTCACTCGCGTCGGTGCGAAGCCTGCGGCGGACCGCACGCCGGCCGACCAATCCATCTACAGCTGGAAGGGTTACCAGAACTGGGCCGACAAGGTGCGCGAGGCGTGGAAAGTCGAGGAAAGCTGAGCCCGTCGTCCGCTCACTCCCCGGAAGTCTCTGCTGCCAGCGGCCTTCCCGCAGCCGCTATGGCTTCGGCCGCCGCGCCGCCTGCGCCCGTGGCCTGTGCGACTTCCCGTGCCCCGGCCGGTGCCGGCTGACGGCGCGGCCCCTCCGCGCCGACCTCTTTGCGCCCGCGAAGCCATTCGAGCAGCCGATCCCATTCGTCGCCGTCCTGGCCGGCCTGCCAGCGCGGCATCTCGTACACCCCGATGCCCATCTCCGCCGCCCGCACGTAGTTCTGCGCGTCCCGGAACGTCGCGACGAGCGGAATGTCGAGGCTGTCGAGAAAGCGCATGAGCGACTGCGAGATCCGCGTGTTCCGCTTGACGCGGTTCGCGACGATGCCGAGCCGGCCTTCGGACCGCCGGACCTTGGCGACGAGCAGCAGATCCGAGATGCATTTGGCCGTCGCGTGGATGTCGATCTCCGAGGGCATGACGGGCACGAGAATCGCCGTCGCGCCGCGCGTGTACTCGGGCAGCGACTGTGCGGCGACGCCGGCCGGCGTATCGACGACGAGATGCTCGCAATCGGGCGGCACCCGCAATTGCCACGTGCGCGTAACGGAGCTCGAGCGCTCGAACGCCACGATGCCGTGAACCTCGGCGCGCTCCTCAGGCCGCCTGCGCAGCCAGCGCGCGCTCGAACCTTGCGCGTCGCGATCCATGAGCGCGGCACGCGCGCCTCTGGCCGCGAAACAGGCAGCCAAATTCGTCGCGACGGTCGTCTTCCCGGAGCCGCCTTTCGAGTTCAGAACGACGATCTTCTGCATCCGGCAGGGCTTAACTTCAGCGCGTTCTAAGCTGCATCGGCACAGTCGTTACAATAAGTTAAACTCATCCGCGGCGCTACCTCCTTGCGTTCGTGAGAGTTTCCTCACAGCGCCGCGGAGCGCACGCAACTAGCATTGACGGCGACGCTCGAAGCGGGGATTCCTCAGCAATGGATGCACGAGATAACGGCGAAAACAATCCCTTCGACAATACGATCTATTGTCTCGAATGGATTGCCTGTGCCATGGAGGCCGCCCGTCGCCACAAGGAGCAACAATCGCCGGATGCCGAGCGCGAGGCGGCTCGGGACTCGCTGCCGGATCTGACCGAATAAACCCGCCTGCCCGCCTCGTCATGGAAATCGTCCTGCAGTGGCTCGACGAGCTCGATGACCTCGTATTTGCCGGCGCGCTGGCATCGGAAAGGGCGCGCCGCGCCTTGCTGGCCATCGGTCTCACGGCGGCCGCGATGGCCGCCGCGGCCGAGGCCGTCACGGCCTGGCTCGTCCTCGTCGCCGTCGCGCTCGGCAGCGTGGGCCTCTGGGCCGCGAGCGCGGCCGCCGCCCTCGTTGCGCGGCGGCTCGCAAGCAGCTCGGCTTGAAAAATCCCGTTCCGCCCCTATCGTAGTCGCCTTCCGACAATAACAGGGCGAGGACGATGGCGGCCCCGGAACCCACCACTCACGGATTTCAAGCAGAGGTGAAGCAGCTGCTTCACCTCATGATTCATTCGCTGTACAGCAATCGGGAGATCTTCCTGCGCGAGCTCGTCTCGAACGCCTCGGACGCCAACGACAAGCTGCGTTTCGAGGCGCTGGCCGACCCGGCGCTGCTCGAAGGCGGCGCGGAGCTCGCGATCACGATCGAGGTCGACCCCGATAAGCGCGAGGTCTGCGTAACGGACAACGGCATCGGCATGAGCCGCGACGAAATCGCGACGCATCTCGGCACGATTGCCCATTCCGGCACGGCGCGGTTTCTCGAGCAGCTCAGCGGCGACCAGAAGCAGGACGCGCAGCTCATCGGCCAGTTCGGCGTCGGGTTCTATTCGGTTTTTATCGTCGCCGAGGAGGTCGAGGTTACGAGCCGGCGAGCGGGCCTACCGGCCGAGCAGGGCGTGCGCTGGGTCTCGGACGGCCGCGGGGAGTACACGGTCGAGACCTGCACGTGCGCCGAGCGCGGCACCGCCGTCCGGCTCAAGCTCAGGGAAGATGCGGCCGAGTTCTGCGAGCCGCTGCGGGTCGAGGCGCTGGTCCGCAAGTACTCGGATCACATCGGCTTTCCGGTCCGGCTGCGCAAGGCCTCCGATACGCCCGACGCCGCGGGCGAACCCGTGAACCGAGCCAAGGCCCTGTGGACGCGGCCGCGCACGGAGATCGAGGACCGCGAGTATCTCGAGTTCTACCGGCACATCGCCCACGATTCTTCCGAGCCGCTCGCCTGGACGCACAACCGCGTCGAAGGCAAGCGCGAGTTCACGGCGCTGCTCTACGTGCCTGCGACGGCGCCGTTCGACCTGTGGAACCGCGAGGCGCCGCGCGGCGTCAAGCTCTACGTGCGGCGCGTCTTCATCACCGACGCGGCCGGCGATTTTCTCCCCCTGTATCTGCGCTTCGTTCGGGGCATCGTCGATGCGGCGGACCTGCCGCTCAATGTCTCGCGCGAAATGCTGCAGGACGATCCCAACGTCTCGGCCATTCGTGCCGCGCTGACGAAACGCGTGTTGGACGTGCTCGAGCGGCTCGCGAAGGACGAGCCCGACAAGTATGCGACGTTCTGGAGCGAATTCGGGGAGGTCTTCAAGGAAGGGCTCGCCGAGGACCCGGGCAATCGCGAGCGCATCGCCGAGCTGCTGCGGTTCAGCTCGACGCGCTCGGCGGGCGACGCCGAGGACCGCAGCCTGGCCGACTATCTCGCGGGCGCCAAGGCCGAGCAGGAGGCGATTTACTACCTGCGCGCCGATTCGCTCGGCACGGCGCGCTCGAGCCCTCACCTCGAGGTGTTCAGGGCGCGCGACATCGAGGTGCTGCTGCTGACGGGGCGGCTCGATGAATGGCTCATGCAGCACGTCGACGACTACCAGGGCAAGCCGTTCAAGGACGTCGCCCGCGGCGAGCTCGATCTCGGCAAGCTCGGCAGCGAGGCCAAAGTGGCCGCGGCGCCCGACAAGGACGAGCGAGACGTGCTCAAGCGCGTGAAGCGCGCGCTGCGCGACCGCGTCGACGAGGTTCGCTTCAGCTCACGGCTCAGCGAGTCCGCGGCCTGTCTCGTGATCGGCGAGGAGGATATCGGTTACCAGATGCGCGAGCTGCTCAAGGTCGCCGGGCACGAGGCGCCCGAGATGCGGCCGAGCCTCGAGCTCAACCCGGGCCATCCGCTCGTCAAGCACCTGGGCCGCGAGCGCGACGACGCGCGGTTCGAACGCCTCGCGCAGGTGCTGTTGGATCAGGCGACGCTGGCGGAGGGCCGCCAGCTCGCCGATCCCGCGGCCTTCGTCAAACGGCTCAACGAGCTGCTCGTCGAGCTCGATCCGGACCCCGGCGCCGGAAGCTGATCCGCCCGGCCGGACGCGCCGATGCCGTTCGGGGCCCGCTTGCGATACCATCTAGCCAAGCAGAGGAGGCGAGGCGTGAAGGACAGGAAACGCGCGTCCGACGAGGAGCTGGCCCGGCGCCTGACGCCGGAGCAGTATCATGTGACCCAGGAGGCCGGCACGGAGAGACCGTTCAGCGGCCGGTATTACGCGAACAAGGCGCCCGGCGAGTATCTGTGCGTGGTCTGCGGCGAGCACCTGTTCCGGTCCGGCGAGAAGTACGATTCCGGCACGGGCTGGCCGAGCTTCTACGAGCCCGCGGCGGCCGAAGCCGTCGAGACGCACGAGGATCGCAGCCTCGGTCAGGTTCGCGAGGAGGTTCGCTGCGCGAACTGCGGTGCGCATCTCGGCCACGTTTTCCCCGATGGGCCGCAGCCGACGGGGCTGCGTTACTGCATCAACTCGGCGGCATTGGAGTTCGAGCCCGCCGGGGCAGACGAATAGCGGCGCGGTTCTTGCACGCACGAGGCGTGCCAGTTGCGCGGCCCTCGCCACCAGACCGGAGTGACGCCATGACGACCAGAGAAGCCGACGGCCTCGACACGGAGGCGGAATCCGAGAAGGCGCTCGTGTTGACGGCCTACGTGCTGCACCTGGCCGGCAGCGTGGCTGCCGTGCCGAGCATCGTCGGCGTCGTGTTCAACTACTTGAAGCGGGCCGGCGCCGGCGAGAATTTTGCCTCGCACCACAACTGGATGATCCGCACGTTCTGGTGGGCGCTGTTCTGGATGTCGATCGGCTGGGTCACACGCCCCGTGGGCTGGGCCGTGCTGGCGCTGACCTGGGTCTGGTTCGTCTACCGGCAGTTCTTCGGCCTCATACGCCTCGCGAACGGGGATTCGATGGCAACGTCCCTGGGGCACTCGATGGCGTGAGCGCTGCTGCACCGGACTTCGTAATGCGCAGAAGCGCCCGCTCCGAACGATTGGAAGTCCCGGGCCCGGCCGGCCCGCTCGAGACGCTCGTCGAGACGCCGCCCGGGGCCGGGCAGGCCGTCGCGGTCGTTTGCCATCCGCATCCGCTGCACGGCGGAACGCTGGAGAACAAGGTCGTCTACACGCTCGCGCGGAGCTTCCGGAATCTCGGCGCCGTCAGCGTCCGCTTCAACTTCCGCGGGGTCGGCGCCTCCGTCGGCGAGTATGCCGACGGCGTGGGCGAGCTCGCCGACGCCCTGGCCGTCGTCGAGTGGGTGCGCCGCGAGCGTCCCGAGGCCGGCCTCTACCTCGGCGGCTTCTCCTTCGGCGCGGCCGTTGCGCTCCAAGCCGCGGCGGCCGCGCGCGTCCGCGGCCTCGTGACCGTCGCGCTGCCCGTCGCCCGGGTGCCGGCCGACTTTCTGCCGCCCGCCTGCCCCTGGCTCGCCGTGCTGGCGGCCGAAGACGAGCTCGTCGGGCTGGCCGAGGCCGAGCGCTGGCTCGCGGCCCGCGGCCCCGCGGCCGAGGTCGCCGTCGTCGCCGGGGCCTCGCACTTCTTCCACGGGAAGCTCAACGAGCTCGGTCGGCGCGTCGAAAGCTTCTTCGCCGCCGACTTCGAGACGCGGGGGGCGGCCGGGGCCGCGAACGGCCGGGGCGGAGGCCGCGCATGCTGAGGGGCCTCGCGGACATGTTCGAACGCGCCTTCGGCGAGGCGGGCGGCGCGCCCGCGACGCCCGAAGCACGGCGGCATGCGGTGCGCGTCGCGACTGCGCTGCTGCTCGTGGAGGTCGCGCGGGCGGACTTTTCCGAGGACCTCGTCGAGGACAAGAAGGCGCTCGAGCTGCTCGAAGATTTCTTCCATCTCTCGGCCGGCGAGGCCGGAATGCTCGTCGAGGAAGCCAAGACCGAGGCCGACAAGGCCGCTTCGCTGCAGTCGTTCACGCGCCGCCTGCACGAGCGCCTCAGCGTCGAGGAGAAGCACGGAGTCGTCGAGATGCTGTGGAAGGTGGCGATGGCCGACAACCATCTCGACAAGTACGAGGACCACCTCGTGCGCAAGATCGCCGATTTGCTGTACGTCTCGCACAGCGACCTGATCCGCATCCGTAACGGCGTCGCGGACCCGAGCTCGGACTGACGCCGCGCGAAGCCTTCGGCGTCCGCGCCGCTCAGTTCTCGAAGAACTGCTTCCGGAAGCGCAGGGTGAACGGCCCCGTGTCGTCGGCCGGCTTCACGTCCACCTTGAACACGAGCGTCTCGCCGTCCGTTACGGGCGTCTCGCCGATGTAGTAAACGGCCGTCCCCTCTTTGATCTCGCGCATGTTGAGGGCTTTGAGCTGCCCCGTGAGGTTCGTCGCCGAGGCCGTGACCGTGCCCGTAACGGCCGAGCCCATGCCGTCGCCGGGTTTGTCCTTGTGCAGGATGCTGACGTTGAGCATCGCGCGATTCTGGCTCCTGACGATGCCGTATTGGCTTGCGATGTCCGGCGTCAGCTCGTCCGTCTTCAGGGCGTTGAAGTGGACGACGTAGGCGCCGAAGTCCTTGGCGCTTTCGGTGCCCGGGAGGATGGCGGCATCGGCTTGCTGCGCGTCGGCGGCCACGGGCCGCCCGGGCTGATCGCAGGCGGACAGCAAGGCCAGCGAACCGAGCAAAGGTAGCAATCTCAGGTGATGTTCCATGAAGGTCTCCCCGAAGTCGCGCTTCAAATATATACGATTTTTCGCGGGCCCGTCATGGCCCCGAGCGGGGGCCGCCGCGCCCCCGGCGCGGCCTGCGTCAACGCAGCAGGCCCGGGAGCGGCAGGGCGATGCGCACGGCCTGTATGACGATGAGCACGATGAGCGGCGAGAGGTCGAGCCCGGCGATCGGCGGCAGGATTCGCCGCGCCGGCCGCAGCACGGGCGCGACGAGGTCGTCGAGCAGCGCCGCAATGGGGCTGTAACCGGGTTGCGCGACCCAGCTCAACAGGGCGTAGACGATGATCGCGAGGGTGTAGAACCACAAAGTCAGGTTAATGAGCCGCAAGACCACGAGCGCGATGAAGTAGCCTCCCGGAAACCCGGCGCCCGCAATCGCGAGCAGCAGCCAGGTCGCGAGCGCCTCGAGGGCCGCGAGCACGATGAGCGTCGGAGCATCGACGGAGCGCACGCTCGGCAGGAAGCGCCGCGCCGGCCGCACCAGCGGGTTCGTGACTCGCACGACGAACTGAGCGAGCGGGTTGTAGAAGTCCGCCCTGGCCCACTGCATGAGGAAGCGCAGCAGAAACGTGAGCAGGTAGAGGTCCGTGAAGGCCTTGACGAGAAACAGAACCGCGGGCATGGGAGTCCAATTCGGGAAATTGCATGCAAGATATCACGTCGGCGCCCGCGGACCGAAGATCGCCGAGCCGATGCGCACGCAATTCGAGCCGTGCTCGATCGCGAGACCGAAATCCTCGGACATGCCCATCGAGAGCGTGTCCGTCTCGATCCCGGCCGCGAGCAGGCGGCCGGCGAGCTCGCGAAGCGCGTCGAACAGCGCCGCGGCCTGCCGTTCGGCGAGCCCCGCCGGCAGCACCGTCATGAGGCCGCGCAGGCGCAGCCGCGACAGCGGCCGCAGGGCCTCGGCCAAGGGCGCGGCTTCGGCCGGCGCGACGCCGCCCTTCTGGGCTTCGCCCGCCAGGTTGATCTGGATCAGGACCTCGAGCGGCGGCGCGTAGTATGGCCGCTGTGCGTTAAGGCGCACCGCCGTGCGCTCGCGGTCGAGCGTGTGCACCCACTGGAAATGCTCCGCGACTGCCCGGGTTTTGTTGCCCTGCAGCCGGCCGATGAAGTGCCAGACGATGTCGGGCGCCGCGATCTTCTCGATCTTGGGCAGAGCCTCCTGCACGTAGCTTTCGCCGAAGTGACGCTGACCGGCCGCATACGCCTCTCGGACCGAGGCGGCCGGATGCCCCTTACTGACGGCGACGATGAGCGCGTCGTCGGCCGGCCTCGATGCGCGCTCGAGCGCGCTTCGAACGTCGGCCGAGACGCGTGCCAAACGGTCCGTGATGCCAGTCACGCTTTGTCGTGGCCCTTAACTATACTATCCAAGTCCTTCGCAGGCCCTCGCTCCCGGGGGGGATTTCGTGGTTCCGGAAGGTTAGATATGGCCGCCGTAGACATCGCTCAACTGCTCGCATTTGCCGTCAAGAACAATGCGTCGGATCTGCATCTCTCCGCCGGCGTGCCGCCCATCATCCGGGTGGACGGAGACGTCAAGCGAATCAACATGCCAGCACTGAAGCACAAGGAAGTGCACAGTATGGTATACGACATCATGAACGACAAACAGCGGAAGGATTTCGAGGAGTTCCTGGAAACGGACTTCTCCTTCGAGATTCCGAAGCTCTCGCGCTTCCGCGTCAATGCGTTCAATCAGGCCCGCGGCTGCGCGGCGGTTTTCCGTACGATCCCTTCGGAGATCCTCACCCTCGACGACCTCGGGGCGCCCCGCATCTTCAAGGACATCTCGATGCACCCGCGCGGCCTCGTGCTCGTCACGGGGCCCACGGGGTCGGGTAAGTCGACCACGCTGGCCGCCATGGTCGACTACATCAACGAAAGCAAGCCGGACCACATCATCACGATCGAAGACCCCATCGAGTTCGTGCACGAGAGCAAGAAGTCGCTGATCAACCAGCGCGAGGTCCATCGCGATACGCTGGGATTCAGCGAGGCGCTGCGTTCCGCGCTGCGCGAGGATCCGGACGTGATCCTCGTCGGCGAAATGCGCGACCTCGAGACGATCCGCCTGGCGCTGACGGCCGCGGAGACGGGCCATCTCGTTTTCGGTACGCTGCATACGAGCTCGGCCGCGAAGACGATCGACCGCGTCGTCGACGTGTTTCCAGCCGCGGAAAAGGAGATGGTCCGCAGCATGCTCTCGGAGTCCCTGCGCGCCGTCATCTCCCAAACGCTGCTGAAGCGCATCGGCGGCGGCCGCATCGCCGCGCACGAGATCATGATCGGCTCTCCGGCGATCCGCAATCTGATTCGCGAAGGCAAGATCGCACAGATGTACTCCGCGATTCAGACGGGCCAGGCTCAGGGCATGCAGACGCTCGACCAGAATCTGCAGGAGCTCATGACGAAGGGGCTCATCACGAAGGAAGAAGCCCGCTTCAAGGCCGTTCTCAAAGAGAACTTCTAAGCATGTTGTGGCGCCGGGTCCCGCGCATCGTGCGATTGACGGCGCTCGGCGGCCGACGGGATACCGCCTCACGCCAGAGGGAGTGCATCTGAGATGGAGCGCGACAAGGCAGTACAGCTGACTCAGAACCTGTTGCGCAAGATGGTCGAGAACAAGGGTTCGGACCTCTTCATCACGGCGGACTTCCCGCCCGCCATCAAGATCGACGGGGACATCAAGCCCTTTGCCGACAAGGCGCTGACGCCGGCGCAAAGCTCGCTCATCGTCCGCTCGATCATGAACGACAAGCAGGCCAAGGAGTTCGACGCGACGAAGGAATGCAACTTCGCCATCGCGCCGCAGGGCATCGGACGCTTCCGCGTCAGCGCGTTCGTCGCCCAGGGTCACGTCGGCGCGGTGATTCGCCAGATCGTGACCAAGATCCCGACGTTCGAGGATCTGGAGCTGCCTCGGCAGCTCATGGACGTCGCCATGACCAAGCGCGGCCTGTGTCTCGTCGTGGGCGGGACGGGCTCCGGTAAGTCGACGACCCTCGCGGCCATGCTGGGCTACCGCAACGAAAATACCCATGGCCACATCATCACGATCGAGGATCCCGTCGAGTTCGTGCACCCGCACCGTGGCTGCGTAGTGACGCACCGCGAGGTCGGCGTCGATACCGAGAGCTGGCACCACGCCCTGAAGAACACCCTGCGCCAAGCGCCCGACGTCATCATGATCGGCGAGATTCGCGACCGCGAGACCATGGACTACGGCATCCAGTTCGCGGAGACGGGCCATCTGTGCGTGGCGACGCTGCACGCGAACAGCGCGAACCAGGCGCTCGACCGCATCATCAACTTCTTCCCGGAGGAGCGCCGCCAGCAGCTGCTCATGGATCTCTCGCTGAACATCACGGCGCTGATCTCGCAGCGCCTCGTGCCGCGGGAGAACGGCATGGGCCGCGTGGCCGCCATGGAGATCATGCTGGCCTCGCCGCTCATCAGCGACCTGATCTTCCGCGGCGAAGTCGCAGCCATCAAGGAGATCATGGCGAAGTCGACGCGAGTCGGTATGCAGACGTTCGACCAGGCGCTGTTCCAGCTCTACGAGGACGGCACCATTTCTTACGAGGACGCCATGCGCAATGCCGACTCGAAGAACGAGCTCAGGCTCCGCATCAAGCTCGAGAGCAAGCGCGAGGCCGGCGTTTCGTCCGAACATTCGGAGAGTCTGCACCTGCTCGACGAGGAACGCGCCGCCCGCTTCTGACGCTCCGCGTCCGGCGCCCGCCCATGAACGTCAAGCCGCTGTTTAAGCTCATGGTGGACAAGAGGGCCTCGGACCTCTTCTTCACGACGTATGCGCCCGTCATGATCAAGATCGACGGCAAGATCATGCCGGTCAATCAGATGGAGCTCACGCCCAAAATGGTCAGGCAGGCGGCGCTCGAGCTCATGAACGAGACCCAGCTCGAGGCGTTCACGCGCGATCTCGAGATCGACTTCGCGGTCTCCGAGCCCGGGCTCGGGCGGTTCCGCGTGAACATTTTCAATCAGCGCGGCAACGTCGCCATGGTGCTGCGCTTCATCACGCCCGAGCTGCCGAATCTCGCGGAGCTCGGCGTCCCCTCGTCGCTCAAGGATCTCGTCATGCTGCGGCGCGGCCTGATCCTCATGGTCGGCGCCGCCGGCTCGGGCAAGTCCACGACGCTCGCGGCCATGATCGACTACCGGAACCAGCACGCGGCCTCGCACATCGTCACGATCGAGGACCCCATCGAGTTCCTGCACACGAATCAAAAGTCCATCGTGAACCAGCGCGAGATCGGCCTCGACACGCATTCCTACGCGCGCGCCCTGCGCAGCGCGATGCGCGAGGCGCCGGACGTCGTGCTGATCGGCGAAATTCGCGACCGCGAGACGATGCAGGCCGCGCTCGATCTCGCGGGCACAGGCCATCTCGCGATTGCCACGCTGCACGCCAACAACGCGCCGCAGACGCTGGACCGCATCGTCAACATGTATCCGAACGACCAGCACAAGCAGGTGCTCATGGACCTCGCGCAATACGTCCGGGCCATCATCTCGCAGCGACTCGTGCGCTCGAAGGAAGGCAAGCGCGTGGCGGCCGTCGAGGTCATGCTCAACACGCCGCACATCTCCGACATCATCCTCAAAGGCGACATCGCGGGCGTCAAGGAAGCCTTCAACGAGACCCGGGACCCGGGCATGCAGACGTTCGACGAGGCGCTGTTCAAGCTGTATCGCGACGGCATCATCAGTATGGAAGAGGCGCTCGCGCACGCCGATTCGCGCAGCAACCTGGAAGCCAAGATCAACTTCGGCTGAGGGTGGCACCGGGCGGCGCGATGAAGTCCGCGATCGCGCGTCGGTTCTTAACGAATGTGTCCCGGGCGCCCGTTCACACGCCCGCCCGGGACTCCTTCCCTAGACGGCGCCGCCGAACAGCGCGGGGTACACCTCGCGCGCCTCGAACACGGGCCCATCGACGCAGACGCGTTTCATGGCCGGCCCCGAAGCCGTCTGCACGAGCACCGTGCAGCCCGCGCAGCCGCCGACGCCGCAAGCCATGAACTCCTCGACCGCAAGCTGGCACGGGACGTTCGAATTCGGCCGCGAGCCGCGCGGCGGCGTGCAGCATCGGTTCCGGGCCGCAGGCCAGGAGCTGCACCGCGGCGCGTCCCTCCGGGCCGCGGGCCTCGAGGCGGGCGCGTGCGAGGTCCGTGACGAAGCCGCGGAACGCGCCCGGCAGGGCGGCGTTGCTCGCGAGGCGAGAGGGGATGCCGCGCGCCTCGAGGCGCGCGAGCGCATGCGTGGCCGACGGCGGGAGGTCCGGGGCGGGGGCTCGCGCGGGCACCGTCTCGAACGGGAACGGCACCTCCGAGCCCATGAGCACGAGCGGCGGTGCGAAGGCCGCGTCGCCCGTCCGCCTTTCGGCCATGAACACGATCGGCGGCATGCCGACGCCGCCGCCGAGCGCGACGATCTCGGGCCGGCGCGGGTCGGGTGCGAAGCCGCGGCCGATGGGCGCGAGCACGCTGAGCACCTCGCCGGGCTTGCGCTGCGCGAGCTTCGCAAGCCCGGGGCCCACGACCTTGTAAAGAAACTCGAGCGTGCCCGCGTCGGGGTCCGCCCGCATGATGGACAGCGGCCGCCGGAGCCGGACCTCGGCGCCGCAGCCGATGTGGGCGAAGCTGCCGGGCACGGCTCTGCGCGCGGCGCGCGGTGCGCGGATCTCGAGCACGTACTGGCCGCCGGCGTACGCCGTTTGTGCCAGGATCTCGGCGTCCTCCAGGCAGATCGTGCCTCTGTGACCCGCGTCCGTCATGCGCAAGCGCCTCGCGTGTCGAGGACGTGGCGGTTGACGGTCGCGAGGACGGCCATGCGGACGGCGAGGCCGTTCGTAACCTGTTCCTGGATGACCGACTGAGGGCCGTCGGCGACGGCGCCCTCGATCTCGACGCCTCGGTTCATGGGGCCGGGATGCATGACGATGGCGTCGGGCTTGGCGAGACCGAGGCACTGCTGGGTCAGGCCGTAGCGCCGAAAATACTGCTGCGGATCCGGGATGTCGCCGAGCTGCGCGAAGCGCTCCTTCTGAAGCCGCAGGGCCATAATGACGTCCGCGCCGCGGACGCCTTCGGCAAGGTCCAAGACTTGGCGGGCGGCCGGGAACTCGCCCGGCTCGGGCAAGAGCTCCGGCGGGCCGACGAGCCGCAGTTCGCCGACGTCGAATTTCGTGAAGGCCTCGTAAGCGGAGCGCGCGACGCGCGAGTGGCGGATATCGCCGATGATCGCGACGACGCGCTCCGGAAGCTCTGGTTTGTGGCGCAGCACGGTCATGAGGTCGAGCAGGCCCTGCGTCGGGTGCGAAACCTCCGATTCCCCGGCGTTGAGCACGCAGACGTGCTCGGCGACCTCGCGCGCGATGCGCGCCGGCACGCCCGTGCTCGCGTCGCGCACGACGAAGATGTCGACCTGCATGGCCTGGAGCGTAAAGATCGTGTCCATGATGCTCTCGCCCTTGGCGCGGGAGGACATGTTGACATCGAGATTCAGGACGTCCGCGTCAAGCCGTCTTGCAGCGAGCTCGAACGACGCGCGCGTGCGCGTGCTGGCCTCGAAGAAGAGGTTCGCGACCGTCTGGCCGCGCAGGCTCTTATCGCGCCGGGGCGGTGCGCCGAGCGGCGTGCGGTAACTGGAGGCCCGCTCGAGGATGCCTTCGATGCAGGCGCGATCGAGATCAGCGAGCGTGATCAGGTGCCGAAGCTCGCGGCGGCCGTTGAGCTGCTCGACGGTCACGGGCGCACGTCCCGCGCTTCGGTGCGCATCCATTGCTCGGCAATGAGGCAGGCGGCGAGCCGGTCCACGCTGTCCTTGCCGGCCCGGCGCGCGAGCCTGCCGCGCCGGCGCGCATCGCGAATCTCGGCCTCGGCCGCGCGCGAGCTCAAGGCTTCATCCACGGTGCCGACGGGGAGCGCGTAGCGCACCCGAAGCGCCTCGGCAAACTCCGCTGCGCGCTCGGTGACGCTCGTGGGTCCCGTCGACGCGAGCGGCAGGCCGACGACGAGGGTGCCGGGCCCGAACTCGGCGACGACGCGATCGATCTCCGGCCATGGTGCGCCGCGGCTGGAATCGAGCGTCGCGAGCTGCGACGCCGTGCGGGTCAAGAGATTGCCGGCCGCGACGCCGAGGCGCCGCAGCCCGAAATCGAAAGCCAGCAGGAGGTTCGGATTGCGATCGCGGCGACGAGGCGGCGCGGCCGCGGCCGCCTCAGGCGTGGCCGGCATAGGTCGCGAGCTGGTGAATGTCCACGCCGAGCAGGCCGGCCGCGGCGGCCCAGCGTTGCTCGTAGGGCGTCTCGAACAGCACGCTCTCGTCGGCCGGCACGCTGAGCCACGAGTTGGCCGCGATCTCCGCCTCGAGTTGCCCCGAGTCCCAGCTCGCGTAGCCGAGCGCGACGATGACCGGGTCCGGCCCGTGCCCCTCGGCCAGCGCCGTCAGGATGTCCTGCGAGCGCGTGACCCTGATCGCTCCGCCGGCGTCGAGCGTCGACTCGTACTCGTCTTCGGAGCAATGCAGAACGAAGCCGAGGTCCCGGCGCAAGGGGCCGCCGGCCAGCACGGGCATGTCCGCGATGCGCCGATCCACAGGCTCGAGCGAGAGCTGACGGAACACCTCCTCGAGCAGCATGTCCGTGGGCCGGTTGATGACGATGCCGATCGCCCCCTGCTCGTCGTGCTTGAACAGGTACGTGACCGTCTCGTTGAAATTCGGGTCGCCCAAGGCGGGCATCGCGATCAGGAAGTGGGCCTGTAGTGACCGCATGGGTCGAACCTCGTGTTCGCTTGCGCTCATACGCGAATTCTAGCAGGCCGGCGGCTGAGTCTGCGCTCGGAAGGTCGGCTTCAGGGCGTTGTCATTAGGCACGTCGGCAGCGGGGGCGTCAGGCCCGGACACCGACGCGGCTATAGCCCGAAGAGCGCGGCCGTCGGCGTCTGCACGAGACTCCGCCAGCCGCCGAAGCCCAAAGCCGTTCGTGAATCATGCGGTGATCGACGGACTCACGGCCGCGCCGGCGCTGCGGTTCCCGTCGTGAACTCCCATACGTAGGCGAAGCGCAGCACGTCGTACTTGGCGCGGATCGCCTTGGGCAGCGGGTCGAAGGGGGCGGCCATGCGCAGGATGTTCAGCGCGGCTTGGTCGAGGGCGGCGTCGCCCGAGGAATGGCGCACGACGATGTCGGCGAGCTGGCCGTCGGCGCGGATGGCGACCTCGAGCGTCGGCCGCCCGACGCTGTGGTCGCCGCGAAACCGGGCCGGGAAGTGCAGCGTCCCGATGCGCTCGACGCGCCGGCGCCAGCCTTCGAGGTATTCGGCGAGGACGGATGCGCGCGTGGCCGGGCTCGCGACGAGCACGCGGTCGTATTGCTCGGGGTTCTGGGCCTGCGCGTCGACTTCGGCCGCGAGCGTCGGCGGCGCCTCGTGCGCGAGCATGGCGGCTGCGGTTTCCGGCGCGCTCGTGGCGCGGTCGACCGCCTTCGGCAGCGCGGCCACCTGCCGCTGAGACTCGCTCGGCGTCAGCAGGATATCGGCCCGTGCGCCGGCTTCGCGCGGCTGGCCGTCGGCCGGGTCCTGGGCGCCCGGGGTGCCCTTCTGCGTGCGCGGCGCGCTCGCGTCGGGCGCCGCCGTCGGGCGCAGGCCCTTCGGCAGGCTGCCGTGCCCCGTTGCGTTGGCCTGGGCCAGGATCTTGCTGTCGGGGGGCGGGCGGTCGACGGCGGCCGTATCGACGACGAGCGTGACGTTCAGCGACGGCGTGGCATGCTCGTTCTTGTGAAACGGCAGGCTCGTGAACGTGACGCCGAGGATGACGACGCCGTGCGCGAGCGCGGCCAGGAACAGCGTCGAGCCGAGCCGATCGCCGATTCGGGGCTTCGTTGTCGGTTCCAAGCCTTCCAAGCGGGCCTCCCTAGGACCCCAGCGCGGCGTGCCCGCCGCCCGTCCATACGATTCGCCGCGCCATCGCGTCCGTGACCTCGACGCCGCCCGCCGAGTCGACGCGCAGCGCGAGCTCGATGCCGAGCGCCGCGGCGGCGCTGCGCCAGTGCGCGGGGCCGGCCACGAACACGGCCGTAGAAGCGGCGTCGGCGTCCGTCGCATTGGCGGCGATGACCGTCACCGCCTCCGTCCCTTGGGCCGGATACCCCGTGCGCGGATCGAGCAGGTGATGAAAGCGTTTCTTGCCGCGCTCGTAATAGCGCTCGTAGTCGCCCGACGTCGACGCGGCTTCCCCGTCTCTGAGCTCGAGGACGCCGAGGATGCCTTGGCCGCGCGGCGCCTTGATGCCGATGCGCCAGGGCCGCCCGGCGTGGGTGCCGATCGCACGCAAGTTGCCGCCGGCGTTGACGAGCGCGTCGCGGATGCCGTGCGCCCGCAGCAGCGCGATGGCCCGGTCGACCGCGGCGCCCTTGGCGATGCCGCCGAGGTCGATCTTGACGGCGCGGTTCGTCGAGGTGACGCGCGTACCGTCGATGGTCAGATCGCGGATGCCGGCGTCGGCCGCGAGCCAGCGGCGGATCGCCGCCGGCTCCGGCGGGGCGGTCGGGTGCTCGAGCTCGTCATTGAACCCCCAGAGCTCGACGAGCGCGCCGACGCCCGGATCGAAGGCGCCGCCGCTCGCGGCGGACAGCTTGCGGGCCTTGCCGAGCAGTGCCGCGAGCGCGGGGCTGACCGTGCCGGGCCGCCCCGCGGCCAAGGCAAGATTGAGCCGCGCGAGCTCCCCGTCCGGGGCCCAGGCGTAATCGTCGCGCTCGATGTGCCGCAGCATGCGCTCGACGTCGCCGAGCGCCGCGGCTGCCTGCCGCGGCGGTGCCTCGAGCGCCACGTCCACCCACGTGCCCATGGCGTAGATCCGCTGCTGCATGAAGCGCGCGTCCCGGCCCCCGCAGCCGGCGGCCGCGAGCACTGCGGCCGCCAGCCCGAGGGTGCGGCCGAGCTGGGCGGCCGACGCGATGAGACGACGCGGTCGGCGCGGGCAGGTCATGGGTTTACCTCGCGAGGCGCAACTCGATGGCATCCATGAGTTTACCAGCCAGATCGAGGCCGAATTCCCGATCCAATTCACGGATTCCGGTCGGGCTCGTCACGTTGATCTCCGTCAGATAGTCGCCGATGACGTCGAGGCCCGCGAACATGACGCCTTTGGCCGCGAGCACGGGCCCCACCTGACTGCACAGCCACAGGTCCCGCTCGGTCAGCTTGCGGCCCTCGCCGCGCGCGCCCATGACGAGGTTGCCCCGGCTCTCCCCCGGAGCCGGTATGCGCGCGAGCGCGTAGTCGACGGGCTTACCGTCGATGAGCAGGACGCGCTTGTCGCCGTCGACGATCTCCGGCACGAAGCGCTGCGCCATCGTGTAGCGCGTCTCGTGCTCGGTCAGCGTCTCGAAGATCACATTGCGGTTCGGATCGCCCTGACTGACGACGAAGATGGACCGCCCGCCCATGCCGTCGAGCGGCTTGAGCACGATCCGCGAATGTTCGGCCAGGAAACCGACCAGCTCTTCGCGCGAGCGCGTGATCAGCGTCGGCGGCGTGCATTGGGGAAACCAGGCGGTGTAGGCCTTCTCGTTGATCTCCCTGAGGGCGCCCGGGCGGTTGACGACGAGCAGCCCGCGCTCCTCAGCGAGCTGAAGAATATAAGTCGTATAGATATATTCCATGTCGAACGGCGGGTCCTTGCGCATGAGCAGGACGTCGAGCCGTTCGAGCGGGCCCTCCCACGGGTCCGCCTGGGCGAACCAGTGCTCCGGATCGTCCTCGACCTCGAGCATGCGCCCGCGGCCGATCGCGACGCCGTCGCGCACGCACAGATCCCGCTGGAGAAAGTACACGACCTTCCAGCCCCGGCGGCGGGCCGCGAGGAGCATCGCCAGGGTCGAGTCCTTCTTCGGCTTGATCGCTTCGATCGGGTCCATGACGACGCCCAACAGGCGCTCGGAGTCACTCATTCTCGCCTCGCTCTTTTTGCGTGCAGGTTCTCAGTTTGAACCGAGGACGCAACGCTACCATAGCCTGGGGCAACAGGTGCGCGCGCGGCTTCGCGGGGCGCTCTCGAGGCCCTTTGCTGCCGCCCTTCCAAAGGCCGACGAGAGTCGTTGGAAGGCGGCGCACCAATGTGTTAAAAGGCGCCATGTATCGGGCTTTAGTTGTCTTCGCCGCAGGAAGGGCGGGGGCCAAGCTTCTGCAGGGAGAATCGCGTGTCCACCCGTAACGCCGTGAGCCCGAAGCCCAGCCTTCAGGGCTTGAAGGTGCTCGTCATCGACGACAGCAAGACGATCCGCCGCACTGCAGAGACGCTGCTCGCCAAGGAGGGCTGCACCGTCTATACGGCCGTCGACGGGTTCGATGCACTATCCAAGATCGCAGACCATCAGCCCGACATCATCTTCGTGGATATCATGATGCCGCGCCTCGATGGTTATCAGACCTGCTCGCTCATCAAGCACAATAAAGTATTCAAAGACACGCCCGTGATCATGCTCTCGAGCAAGGACGGTCTATTCGATCGCGCGCGCGGGCGGCTCGTCGGCTCGGAGCAGTACCTGACCAAACCGTTTACGAAGGATGAGCTGCTCGGCGCGATCCAAAGTCACGTGGGGCGTTGACGTGCGTTTTTCGAGGGAACTCGCATGGCTTTGATCATGATCGTCGACGACTCGCCGACCGAGGTGCACGTCTTCAAGACGGCGCTCGAGAAGCACGGCTTCGACACGGTGTCGGCCAACGACGGCTCGGAATGCCTGACCCTTGCGCGCGAGCTGCGGCCCGACCTCATACTCATGGACGTCGTGATGCCGGGCATCAACGGCTTCCAGGCGACGCGCACACTGACGCGCGATCCGCAGACGAAATCCATTCCGGTGGTCATGATTACGACCAAGGATCAGGAGACGGACCGGATCTGGGGCATGCGCCAGGGCGCTGTCGATTACCTCGTCAAACCCGTCGCCGAGGCCGTGCTCATTGCCAAGGCGCACGAGGTACTGGATCGCTGCGAAGGGCGCCGGGCTTGAGCCTCGCGGCGCTCAAGCAGCGGCCGTTCGAACTCCTGCTCGAGCTCGAGCGCCGGGCCCGCGCGGCCGCGGCGGCTCGCGACGGCACGGCCGAGTCGGCCGACGAATGGGTCGGGCTCGGGTTCCGCCTCGGCGCGGAGCGCTTCGTGACCGCGCGCGCCGAGGTGCGCGAGGTGCTGCCGATTCCGGAGCACCTGACGCGCGTGCCGGGCGCAAAGACCTGGCTGCGCGGCGTCGCAAACGTGCGCGGCCAGCTCATGACGGTCGCCGATCTCAAGGCGTTTCTCGGCGGTGGCGCCGCGAGCCCGGACCGGCGCGGTCGAATCCTCGTCGTGGCGAGCCGCGAGGTGCCGACGGGTCTCGTCGTCGACGAGGTGCTGGGCTTCAGGCGTTTCGGTGCCGCCGACTATCGCGCCGAGGCGCCGGCGACCGTGATTCGCTGCGAGCATTACCTGGACGGCGCCTTCGGCCGCGGTGCGGATCTATGGGCACGCTTCAGTCTCGCGAAGCTGCTGCGCGACGAGCAGTTCCTCAACGCGGGCGAGGGAGCAAAGGTTTGAACGAAAGATGACCAATTCGAGCCGCTGGACGCAAATCCTGCCGCTGCTCGCGGCCGTATTGGCCGTCGTGCTTCTCGGTATCGCGTTCCTGCTGTGGACGGGACAGGGGCGCGCCGCCGCCGACGGGGACGCCGGGCGCGTCATGGCGCTGGCCGAAGCGGCCCGAGCGGCCGCCGGGCCC
The DNA here is from genome assembly GCA_963782445.1 of uncultured Gammaproteobacteria bacterium. Taxonomy (GTDB): domain Bacteria; phylum Pseudomonadota; class Gammaproteobacteria; order Steroidobacterales; family Rariloculaceae; genus ZC4RG20. Next base: position 4,196,728 of record CAWAJM010000001.1, on the reverse strand, counting down.
GTGCTCGAGGGCGCCCCGCAAGCCGCAGCCCGGCTCACGGGGCTCGGACGCGACGTCGACGCCGCCCGCAAGGCGCTCGGCGCCGCGCCGGCGGCCGGGCCGCGTGATTTCGCGACGGCCGCAGAATGGTCCGCCTTCGACGCCGCGGTCGGCGCCATCGCGCGCAACGCCGAGGCGCTCGCGGCCGCCCGCAAGACGCGCGACGAGCTGCTCTCGCTTGCGCCCGAGCTGCTTTCGGCCACCGGGAACCTCGTGGCGGCCTTGCCGCCCGCGAAGCTCGCCGCGAACCAGGTTCAGCTCGACCGCTTCGAGCTCACAGTCGACGGCATTCGCCAGAGCGTGCGCGAGCTCGCGACGGACGGCTCGGCGGCCGGCGCGCAGAAGCGGCTCGGCAACGCCGATCAGTTCCTCGGCCAGTTCATCGCCGGCCTCAGGGGCGAGGACAACAGCCTGGGTCTCACGCCGCTCAAGAATGCGGCTTCGGCCGCCGATCTGGCCGCCGCGGCCAAGGTCTTCGAGCGTGCGCGGGCCGATCTGCGCGCGCTCGCCGCGAACGGAAAGCCGCTCCTCGCGGCCGAGGCCGCGCTCGGGCGCCTCGATTCCGCCGCCGATGCGCTGCTCGCGCGCTACCGCGCCTCGGGGCCTGCCGCGGCGCCGGCGCTCATCGCCGATCCGCGCCTCCCGCTCGCGCTCGTCGCGGCCGCGATCCTGATCCTGCTGCTCATGGCTCTCGGCTACTCGCGCGCCCGCGATTTCCGCCGCGCCGCGGAGTCGCACGCAGCCCAGAACGAACGCAACCAGCAGGCGATCCTGCGCCTGCTCGACGAGCTCTCGAGCCTCGCCGACGGCGACCTGACCGTCGAGGCGACGGTGACCGAGGACATCACGGGTGCGATCGCGGACTCGATCAATTACGCCATCGAGGCGCTGCGCGAGCTCGTGGCCACGATCAACGACTCGGCCGTGCTGCTCGACGCGGCGACCAAGCAGAGCGAGGGCACGGCCCAGCAGCTCGTGCGCGCGAGCGAGCTGCAGGCAAAGCAGGTCGGCGCGGCGTCCGAGTCCGTGACGCTCATGGCGCAGTCCATCGAGGAGGTCTCGGGCAACGCCGAGCGCTGCTCCGACGTCGCGCGGCACGCCGTCGACGTGGCGCACAAAGGCGGCGAGGCCGTGCGCCGAACGATCGATGGCATGAACACGATCCGCGAGACGATTCAGGACACCTCCAAGCGCATCAAGCGGCTCGGCGAGAGCTCGCAGGAGATCGGCAATATCGTCGAGCTCATCGAGGAGATCGCGGAGCAGACCAACATCCTGGCCCTCAACGCGTCGATCGAGGCCTCCCGGGCCGGCGAAGGCAGCCGCGGGTTCGCCGTCGTCGCCGACGAGGTGCAGAAGCTCGCCGAGCGTTCGACGACGGCCACGCGCAAGATCGAGGTTCTCGTGCGCACGATCCAGTCGGACACTAACGAGGCCGTCGTCTCCATGGAGCGCAGCACGACCGACGTGGTCGGCGGGGCGCTGCTGGCCGAGAACGCGGGCGCGGCGCTCGACGAGATCGAGCAGGTTTCGCATCAGATCGCGAGCCTGGTGCAGAACATTTCCGTCTCGGCCCACGAGCAGACCGGCGTCGTCGAGGGGTTCTTGAAGACCATGCAGGCACTTTCGGACATCAGCTCGAAGACCACGGCCTCGACGAGCGCAGCGTCGAGCGCCATCGCCAAGCTGTCGGAGCTCGCCTCCCAGCTGCGCCGCGCCGTCAGCGGTTTCGCGCTGCCCGATCGCGTGGCCGCCACCGGCGTGCTGTCGCAGGCGCGTATCGCCGAGGGGCTGCCGCGCGTCGAGCCGCCCGTCGATGCCGATCCGGCCGTGCCCGTCGCGGCCGAAGGCCGCCGGCGCTCGGGTTAGCGCGCATCCCTCGAAGAACTGGACTATGGCGGCTTCCGGCATGATCAACGATCTCGCGGCCCATTCCCTCGACCTCGTCAACCGGGAGCTCAACAACACGCTCGAGGCCGCACGCCGGGAGCTCGAGGATTACGTCGACGGCCAGGCCGGCCGCGATGCGCTGAGCCGCGCGGCGGACCTTCTGCATCTCGCGCACGGGGCGCTCAAGATCATCGAGCTGCAGGGCGCGAGCATGCTGGCCGAGGAAATGGAGGAGGGCTGCCGCTACGTCGCGGCCCTCAAGGACGACGAACGGGCCGAGTCTGCGCTCGAGTCGTTGACCCGGGCCATGGTGCAGTTGCCCGTATACCTCGATCGTCTGCTCAGCGGGGGCCGCGACGTCGCCCTGGTCCTGCTGCCGCTGCTCAACGACCTGCGGCAGATCCGCGGCAAGGCCGTGCTGTCGGAGGCCTCTCTGCTGCTGCTCAATGCCGGGCCCTACGAGCGTCACCTGGCCGCGCGCGGGCCGACCGTCGTCGATCCCGAGTCGAGCCGACGTTTCCAGAACGGGGCCCGGCGCCTGCGGCCCGCGTTCCAGCATTCGCTGCTCCACTGGATCCGCGGCGAGGACGCCGCGCGCAACCTCTCGAAGCTCGTGCAGATCTCGGGCGCGCTCGAGAAGGGCGCCTCGACCGAGCCCGTGCGCCAGCTCTGGTTCGTGCTCTCCGGCGTGCTGGCCGCCATCGCCGGCGGCCAGCTCGAGCCGAGCGTTCCTCTCAAGCGGCTCGTCGGCCAGGCCGACCGCCAGCTCAAGCGGCTCATCGACGCGGGCGAAGCGGCCTGGGTCCACGAGCCGCCCGTCGACCTGCTGAACAGCCTGCTCTATTACGTCTCGCGCGCGGCGGCCGGCAACGACCGCATCGACGCCGTCCGCGAGCTGTACCGGCTCGACGAGCTCATGCCCGGTGAGGAGCAGCTCGAATCCGTGCGCGAGGGGCTGGCCGGCCCGAGCGTGCGGCTCATGCGCACCGTCGCCCAGGCCATCAAGGAGGATCTCGGGGCGGTCAAGGACGCTCTCGACATCTTCGTCCGCACCGGTATGCAGGACAACGCCGAGCTCAAGCCGCAGCTCGAGCTGCTCAAGAAGATCGGGGACACGCTCGGCGTGCTCGGCCTCGAGAAGGCGCGCGGGGCGATTCAGCGAGAGGCCGAGGCGCTCGAGGGGCTCGTGGCCAGTGGCAGCACGACATCGCCGGACGTCCTCGAAAAGATCGCGGCGACGCTGCTCGACGTTGAGGATGCGCTCGACCGCGAGCTCGTGCGTTCGGTCATGCCGGCGGAAGGACGGCAGGCCGAGAGCGAGCCGGCCGAGAGCGAATCCGAGGCCCAGTACCGGCACGTGACGCAGGCCGTGATCGGCGAGTGCATCGTCAACATGGCGAAGGTCAAGGAGGCCGTGACCCACATCATCGATGCGCCCGGCGACGGCCGCGCGCTCGACGAGGTCAAGCCGCTGCTGCGCGGGATCACGGCCGGGCTGCTCATGCTGAACAAGACGCGGGCCGTGAAGATCGTGGAGCGCATCGGGCGTGTGATCGCGATGCGCCTCGGCCCCGCGGAGAAGCCGCTGAAGCCCGAGCACCTCGAACGCCTGGCCGATTCGATCGTCAGCGTCGAGTACTACATGGAGACGGTGAGTCTCGGGCGCACGGATCCCTGGTACATGCTCGACAATTCGAGCCGCTGCCTCGATTTGCTCGAGGCACTGCCGCCCGTGCGGCCCGTCGCGCCGCCGCCGCCCGCCCCCAAGGCCGCGAAGCCGGCACCTTCGGTCATGAAGGTCGAGGAGGACCGCTCCGATCCCGAGCTGCTCGAGCTGTTCATCGAGGAGGCCAAGGAGGAGGTCGCCGCGATCGAGCGGTATCTGCCGGTCTGGGCCGAGCGCCCCGAGGATTCCGATGCGCTCATCGCGGTCCGCCGCTCCTTCCATACGCTCAAGGGCAGCGGCCGCATGGTCGGCGCGCAGCTCATCGGCGAATTCGCCTGGAGCGTCGAGAATCTGCTGAACCGTCTCATCAATCAGACGCTCCCGGCCTCGCAGCCCATCGTCGCGCTGATTCGCGAAGCCGCGGCCGTGCTGCCCGAGCTCGTCGAGCAGCTCGAGTCCGGCATCAAGCCGCGCGCGGACGTCCAGGCGCTCATGAAGCGCGCGTTTGCGGCGGCGGAGGGCCGGCCCGCGGACGCCGAGGCCGCGCAGTCCGCGCAGCTGCCCGAGCCGGAGCCGCCCGCTGGCCCTGCGGCCGAGCCGGCTCAAGCCGAGACGCAGCCGCCCGCAGGCGCGGCGCCGCGCGCGGGTGATGCGCCCGCCATGGACAAGGTGCTGGCCGAGATCTTCGTCAACGAGCTGCGCGGCCATCTCGACGTCATCCACCGCTTCGTCGCGGCGGCCGCGGCGGTGCCGGGCCGCCACGCCGTCGACGAGTCGCTCTACCGCGCCGGGCACACGCTGCTCGGCAGCGCCCGTATGGCCGGCTTCGAGCCCGCCGTGCGGCTCGTCCGGCCACTCGGCACGCTGCTCATGCAGGGCTTCGAGTCGGGCTCGAGCTTCGACGGCGAGGGCCTCGACGTGCTGCGCGCGGGCGTCGAGGAGCTCGGGCGCATGGCGGACGCGCTGCTGGCCGGGGCCGGCTTCTCCGCGGAGCCCGGCATCGTGGCTCGGCTCGAACAGCTTGCAGAGCGGTTGCGCGCAGCGCAGCCGGAGGCGGCGGCCGAGCCCGAGGCAGCCGATTCGGAGGCGGCCGCGCCGGAAGCGGCCACCGCGCCGCAGCCGGCCGCCGAGACCGGCCCGCGCGTCGCCTACGACGCCGAGGTCGCGGCGATCTTCGCCGAGGAAGCCGCCGAGATTCTGGACAACGCCGAGCTGGCGCTGCAGGCCATGCGCTCGGACGGCGCGACCTCGCAGAGCCTCGTGGAGATGCAGCGTCTGCTGCACACGCTCAAGGGCGGCGCGCGGATGGCGGGGATCGCGTCGATGGGCGACTTGAGCCATGCGCTCGAGACGCTGTTGGCGGCCATGGCCTCGGGGCGAAAGAATGCCTCGAACGAGGCATTCGACCTCGTTCAGCAAGTGCTCGACCGCCTGAATCAGATGCGGGACGCGATCGATGCCGGCCCGCCTTTGCCGCCGGCCGCCGTCGACCTGCTGGGTCGTCTCGAAGCGTTCTCGAAGGGTGTTCCGAGCGCCCCGGAAGCGTCCGTGCCCGAGGCCCCCGAGGGGGCGGCGCCGGCCCCGGCGCCGGAGGCTCCGGCGTTCGAGGCTGGGCTCGCGGCCGGCGGCCCGGTTCCGCTCGGCGGTGCGCCTGCGCCAGCCGAAAGCGGGGCCGAAAGCCGAGCGGCGTCGGAACGCGAAGCCGTCGCCGAGCCCGCTGCCCGCATCGAGGCCGACACCGAGGCGGACGCCGAAGTGCGCGCGGCCGCGCAAGCGGAAGGGCCGACGCAGGCGGAAGGGCCGGCGCAGGCGGAAGGGCCGGCGCAGGCGGAAGGACCGGCGCAGGCGGAAGGGCCGGCAGAAGCGCAAGCCGAGGGCCGCGACGATGTCCGTGCCGAGCCGGTCGGCGCGCTGGCCGAGCCGGGCGCCGAGGCCGGAACCGCTGAACGCCCCGAGGCCGTCGAAGGCGAGCAGGCCGCGCCCGATCGCGAAGGCGCTGCGGCCGCCGCGGGCCTGCAGGGCGAGACGCGGGGCGCGGAGCGCAGCGAAACGGCCCGCGTCGATGCCGTGTTGCTCGACGAGCTGCTCAATGCGGCCGGCGAAGTCAGCATCTTTCAGTCGCGCCTCAAGCAGCAGGTCCATTCGATCGACTTTCACTTGGGCGAGCTGAGCCAGACCGTGACGCGGCTGCGCGAGCAGCTGCGCAAGCTCGAGGCGGAGACCGAGGCGCAGATTCTGCACCGGCACCAGGAGGACGTGAGCTCGAACGAGGGCTTCGATCCGCTCGAGCTCGACCGCTATTCGACGATTCAGCAGCTGTCGCGGGCATTGGCCGAGACGGCCAGCGATGTGGCCAGCATCAACGAGCTGCTCCAGGGCCTCGCGACCGAGGCCGACACGATGCTGACGCAGCAGGCCCGCGTCACGTCCGAGCTCCAGGACGGGCTCATGCAGACGCGCATGGTGCCGTTCCAACGCCACGTCTCGCGCCTTGCGCGCATCGTGCGGCAGGCCGCGAGCGAGACGGGCAAGGCGGCCGAGCTCGCCGTCGTCGGCGCGAACAGCGAGCTCGACCGGCACGTTCTCGAGAGCATGCTGGCACCGTTCGAGCACCTGCTGCGCAATGCCGTCGTGCATGGCATCGAGAAGCCCGAGGTTCGTAAGGCGGCCGGTAAGAACGAGGTCGGCAAGGTTTCGCTGAAGCTGCGGCGCGAAGGCTCGGAGGTCCTCATCGAGGTCTGCGACGACGGCGCCGGCCTGGACTTCGAGGCGATCAAGCGCAAGGCTTACGAGCAAGGCCTCATCGCCGATCCGCGCAAGGTCTCGGATCAGGAGGCGGTCGACCTGATTCTGCGGCCCGGCTTCAGCACGGCCGGGGAGCTCACGCAGTCCGCCGGCCGCGGCGTCGGTATGGACGTCGTCGACAACGAGGTCAAGAAGCTCGGCGGCTCGATGCGCATCGAGGCAACGTCCGGGCGCGGCACGCGCTTCCTGATCCGGCTGCCGTATACGCTCGCGATCACCCATGCGCTCATCGTGAACGTCGGCGAGGAGAGCTTCGCGCTGCCGCTGCCGACGATCGAGGGCGTGGCACGCGTGCCTCGGGAAAAGTTGCTCTCCCTGCTCACGGAGGACGACCCCAAGCTCGACTATGGCGGCGTGGGCTACCGCATTCAGCACTTGGGCACGCTGCTCGGGGGAACGCCGTCGGCGCTGACGGACGAGGAGCATGCCGTCTCGCTCGTGCTCGTCCGCGCGGGCGAGAGCTCGACGGCGCTGCTGACGGATTCGCTCGAGGGCAGTCGGGAAATCGTCGTCAAGACGCTCGGGCCGCACATCGCGAGCGTCTCCGGCGTCTCCGGCGCCACGATTCTCGGCGACGGCCGCGTGGTCATGATTCTCGACGCGGCGACGCTCGTACGCTCGCAGCGGCCCGCGCTGCAGCCCGTCGCGCCCGTGCCGGCCGAAGTGCTGCGGCAAGTGACCGCCCTCGTCGTGGACGATTCGATCACGATGCGCCGCGTGACGCAGCGGCTGCTCGAGCGCCGCGGCGTCAAGGTCGTGACGGCGCGTGACGGCCTCGACGCGATCACAGTTCTGCAGGACCAGGACGTCGACGTGATCCTGCTCGATATCGAGATGCCGCGCATGGACGGCTATCAGTTCGCCACGCACGTGCGTAACGACGCGCAGCTCAAGGACGTGCCGATCATCATGATCACGTCGCGCTCGGGCGAGAAGCATCGCGCGCGGGCCATCGAGATCGGAGTCAACGACTACCTCAGCAAGCCGTATCAGGAAGGGCAGCTCGTGTCCGCCATCGAGGCGCTGATCGGGAGAGCGCTGTGAGCGAAGCGCCGCGCGAGCTCTACAGTCTGCTGATCCCGCTCCGGCGCGAGCGCCTGCTGGTGCCGCGCATGTGCGTGGCCGAGGTCATCGCCTTCGCGGAGACCAAGGCGCGCGCCGACGGCGAGCGGCCCGATTGGTACCTGGGTACCGTCGAGTGGAACGGCCGCCCGCTGCCCGTCGTATCGTTCGACACGGGGGCCGCCGACGATACCGGCGGCCGGCGCGGCCGCACGCGCATCGTCGTGTTCCACGCCATCACCGATCAGCTCAAGCGCGGCTACTACGGTGTGCTGACCCAGGGCTTCCCGCAGCTCGTCAGGGTCAATCCCGACGTACTGACGCTCGACTCCGAGCAGGCCCCGCCCGCGCACCAGCCCGTGCTGTGCCGCGTCAGGATGATCAACGAATATCCGTTGATCCCCGACGTCGAGCGCATCGAGGCCATGCTTGCCGAAGTGGTCGAGGAGGAGCCGTCGGCCGTGCCGTGAGCCGCCGCGGCTCAGCGCAGGTCGCCCCATTGCGCCTGCAGCAGCGCGCAGCCGACGAGGGCCGCCGACTCGGCGCGCAGCACGCGCGGACCGAGACGCAGGATATCGAAGCCGTGCGCCGCGGCCGCGGCGAGATCGGCCGGGCTGAGCCCGCCCTCGGGGCCGACGAGCAGGAAGACCGGCTGCGCCGGCGTCTCCGCGAGTTCCAACGGCGTTGCGGCGCCCGTGTCGAGCGCGAGTTTGACGGCGCTTGCGGGCAGTGCCGCGAGGCAAGCCTCGAGGCGCTGGACGGGGCGGATCTCGGGCGGACGATGGCGGCCCGATTGCTCGCAGGCGCTTTGGGCGATGCGCGTCCAGTGCTGGATGCGGCGCGCCGCGCGATCCTCGTCGAGGCGGACGACGCTGAAGTCGGTGATCACGGGCGCCACGACCCGGACGCCGAGTTCGGTGGCCTTCTGTACGACGAGGTCCATGGCCTCGGACTTCGGGAGCCCTTGAATCAGCGTCAGATCGAGCGCGGACTCCGGCAGCGGCGGGACGGACTCGAGTATTTCGAGCTCCGCGCCGCGGCGCGCCAGCGAAAGGATGACGGCGTGGCGCTCCTGGCCGCGGCCGTTGAACGCGAGGACGGGATCCCCGCGCTTGAGCCGCAGCACGGAGCCGAGGTAGTGGGCCTCGCGCTCGGTCAGCGGGACGCGGTCGGACCCGAGGTCCCGATCGAGGAACAGGCGGGAGAGGCGGTGATGAGTGGACGGCATGACGCTATGAGTACCCGACACGCGCTCCCGTTCCGGCAAACGACCGGTGGTATATAGTCGCACCTGGCAAACGACGGGCGACCGCAGCGCCGCACTTTAGCAGCTCCACGCAATCATGATCATCGACGCCGACAGCGGTTGGATCCGGGGAGTCAGAAAGGTGTGCTCTCCGAACTGCGATGCCCGGCCGCCGGGCGCAGAGCTCGAGCTCATCGTCGTGCACGGCATCAGCCTGCCGCCCGGTGAGTTCGGCGGCGGTTTCATCGACGAGCTGTTCGTGAACCAGCTCGATGCCGCTGCGCATCCGTACTTCGGCCGCATCGCTTCTGCGCGCGTTTCGGCGCACGCCCTGATTGCGCGCACCGGAGACCTCACGCAGTACGTCTCGTTCGCGGCGCGCGCCTGGCACGCCGGCAGCTCCTGCTACCGCGGCCGCGAATGCTGTAACGATTTCGCCGTCGGCATCGAGCTCGAGGGGACGGACGATACGGCCTACGAGGATGCACAGTACGCGCGCCTCGCCGCCCTCGTCGCGGCGCTGCGTGAGGCGTACCCGACGCTGCGCGCGGCCCAGCTCGTCGGTCACTCGGACATCGCGCCCGGGCGTAAGACGGACCCGGGCCCGGCGTTCGAGTGGGCGCGTCTCGAGGCCCTGCTCGCAACCGCGGAGACCCGCATATGAAGCTCATTGCGCTGATTCTGGGCCTGCTGCTCGAGCACGGCGTCAGCCAGGGGCTGCGCCTGCGCGAGCTCAGATTCTTCGACGCTTACTTCGACTTCGGCTTGGCACGCGCCAAGGCGTTCGGGACGAGCGCGGCGCTGCCGATGCTCACGCTGCTGATCCTTGCCGCCGTGGTCCCAGTGCTCGTCGTGAGCCGACTGCTCGCCGGCACGGCGATCCTCTGGGATCTGCCCTACCTGTCGTTCGCCGTCTTCGTCGTGTTTGTCTGCGTCGGCCCGCGTGACCTCGCAAGCGAGGTCGAGGACTACTGCAAGGCCCTCGACGGCGGCGACTACGACGAGGCCGCCCGCGTGCTCACCGAGCTTTGTGAGTCGCGCCACGCGCTCGATTCCGCCGCCGAGGTCGTCGAGGACGCCGTTTTCATGCAGGCGACCAATCGCGTGTTCGGCGTGGCCTTCTGGTTCGTCGTGCTGGGACCCGTCGGTGCCTGGCTCTTCAGGGTCAGCAACCTGCTGCGGCGCCGCGCCGTCTTCGAGGCGGCGCGCGATCCCGAGCTCGCCGCCGCCGTGCTGCCCGCCGTCGAGCTGCTGCACGGCCTATTCGCTTGGGCGCCCGCGCGCCTAGCGGCCCTCGGCTTCGCCCTCGGCGGCAGCTTCGACGATGCGCTCGAGCGTTGGCGCGGCTTCGTCGTGCCCCCGGGGCGCGCCTTTTACGAGGGCAACGATCAACTCGTTGCGGCGGTCGGCAAGGCGGCCATGACGGGCGTGCTTCAGCAGCCCGTGAACTCGAGCGCGGCAGCGCGAAACTCGCTGCGGCTCGTCATGCGGACGCTGTTCATCTGGATGACGGTCATTGCGCTCATGACGCTGGTCGGGTGGGCGGTGTAGGCGGGCTCGCGGTCGGCCGCAGGATTCATTAACGGGCGCCCGTCTGCAAGGGACTCCTGTGCGAAGGCGGCGGTCGTTCACGCGTGAGCGCCGGAGCTGGCTCAGCTCGTACCCGGCGCCGTCAGCGCTGCCAGAGCGTCTCTTCGGCGCCGCCAGAGCGGGTCAGCGAGCGCGCTGCCACGAACAGGTAGTCCGAGAGACGGTTCAGGTAACGCGGCATCTGCGGGTTCAGCTCCGTGTCCTCGGCGAGGCGCCAGACCGTGCGCTCGGCGCGCCGGCAGACGGCCCGCGCCAGGTGGCAGGCGGCGGCGGCGCGGTCGCCCCCGGGCAGCACGAAATTCTCGAGCGGGGGCAGCACAGCATTGAGCGTATCGAGATCGGCCTCCAGTCGCTCGATGTGCGCGGCCGTGATGCTTGCGTAGCCCGGCAACGCGAGCTCGCCGCCGACCTCGAAGAGCTCGTTCTGAATGCGCAGCAGGCTCGCGCGAATGCGCGCGTCGATTTCGGTCTCGGCCAGGATCAGGGCCAGGGCGCTGCTCGTCTCGTCGACGGTGCCCGCGGCCTCGACGCGGGCGTCGAACTTCGCAACGCGCTCGCCGTTTGCGAGCCCCGTCGTGCCCTGGTCGCCCGTGCGCGTGTAGATTTTCGTCAGCCGAAAGCCCATGACCGTCCGTCTCGATGCGATGAGGCCGGTCATGATAGGGCAGCGAGCCCGGTTCGCGGTGGGCAAAAAAGAAAAACCCGGCGGTGGGAGCGCCGGGTCACTCTTCTTGTTATCGGAGTTTACGGTTTCAAGTATGCGGCCTGGCTGTCGGTCACTCGTTCTATTGCCAATGATCCGAATTCTTTTCTTTGTTTTTACAGCCTTTTTCTTCTTATCTTCTTCTTGTTCTGCTTTCTACTTCTTCTTGAGACCAAATTTAACAGAAGCCTTTGCGGATTCGCATCGTTTTCTGTTGGTTTGCGCACTCACTGACTCTTTCCAGAGTCGGGACTATACCAGCAAGACACGTGCCACTTTAAAAAAAACGTACATCGTCAATGGGTTGCCATGTTAATGGGGCAAGTCGCATGGAGCCTGGACTCGATCTTGTAAGGGTCTCCGACGATTCAGTTATGAAAGAAAATTGAATAATTGGATGAGTTACGCTGGGTAACCGGCTGTTTAAAAAGCATGCGCAACTTTTTCGCCGCTCTGGACTCTAAGCGCGCCGCTTGGGGCCCCCGCAAGGGCCCGCCGCCCGCCGCGCACCGCCCGGCGCGTGTCCGGCGGCCCGCTTCAATTTCCGACTCGGCCCATTACGGCCCGTGCAGCAGCCGTGCGCGATCCAGCCAAACGCCGCCCTTGACGACGGCAATGATGTTGAGCGCGTCGCCGAGCCGCTGCAGTGGGTCGCCGTCCACGACGAGGAAATCGGCGAGCTTACCCTGCTCGAGCGTGCCGAGCTCCGCGCCTAGCCCAAGGGCCAGCGCGTTTTGCGCCGTCGCGATGCGGAGGACCTGATCGTTCGGGATTCCGGCCTCGGCCAGCATCGCGAGCTCCATGTGCATGCCGAGACCATAGGGCAGGGCGGGCGATTCGGAGCCGGCCGCCACACGCGCGCCGGCGCGGATCAGCTTCGCGATGTTCCGCTCGAGCGCCTGGGCGTCGGCGTTCGCCTCCGGCGAGGCGGCCTGCCAGCGGGCGCGCTCCTCCGGGGTATAGAGGCGGGCCAATGCGCCCTGGCCGACGAGTCCGCGCAGCTTCGCAGGCACGGCGCCGGGGCCGAGCGCCGCCGCGAGGTCGGAAGTGATGACGGTCTGGGAATCGACGACGGTCGTCAGCACATCCTGGTAGCTCAGGCTCAGCGGCGAGGTCCGGAGCCGGTAGAGGGCATCGGCGTCGATCCTGCGATCGGCTGCGGCGAACGGCGGCGGATGCAGCGCCGCATCTTCGCCGTGGGGGCCGCCGGGCCGCAGCAATGAATAGGCGACGGGCAGCGCCGCGAAGCGGCGCACGGGAATGGGCGTCGGCAGCGCCGGTGCGGCCGCCGACGGCTCGGCGTCTCCGGCGGTCGGTTCCCCCGACACGACGACGCGAGGGCCGAGACGCCGCCCGCTGGCCCACGACTCGGCGCGCTCGAGTGCACCCGGGATGTCCTCGGTCAGCTCGCGTACCGTCGTCACGCCGCTCGCGAGCCAGATTCGGCCGAGCCGATCTCCCATGAGCGACGATTCATGGACGTGGATGTCGATGAGGCCCGGGATCACGGTCGCGTCCCGCTCGTCAATGACCTTCGCGGGCAGCGGCAACACGTTGCGCGGCGAGATCGCGACGATGCGTTGCCCCTGGATATGGATGTCGACGTGGCGCAGGTATTCGCCTCGGACGCCGTCGAAGAGCCGACCGACCTGCACGACGTAGGGTTCGGCGGGCGCGGCCGGCTTCCAGGCGAGACCGGCCCCGAGTTCGCCGGACTCGCCGCCGCCGGCTGAGGCATCGGCTTCCGAGGCGGCAGCGCCCGCAGCGTCGCTCTCGGGCGGTGCCGGGTAGCTGCGCTTCCCGCTCGAGGCGTCGATCTTTACGGTGACACGCGGCGCGGGCCCAGCGGGATCGCCCGTCTCGACCTCGAGCGCGCGGCCGCCCGGCATCCAGCGGGGTGCGGAGGGCGCCGTGAGGTCGGCGGCGAGCGTGCGGGCCTCGCCCGGGGGCGCGAGGTCGACGACGCGCAGCGCGGCCTCGTTCCATGGTCCGAAGCCGCGGGTCTCGAGGAACGCGACCCTGCGCCCGTCGGGCGACACTGCAGGCCGGTAGGCCTTGCCGCCGCCGTGGGTCAGCCGGCGCGGCGTTCCGGAGGGCAGGTCGATCCGCCACAGATCCATGGCCCCGCCGCGGTCGCTCGCGAATACGGCAAACCGGCCGTCGGGCGCGACGCTGGGATCGAGGTCCACGTAAGCATCGTCCGTGAGCCGGCGCGGTGCGGCGCGCGTGCCTGCGAGCCAGAGATCGCCGAGCGCGGCAAACACGCGCGTGCGGCCGTCGCTCGAAGCGCCTTCGCCCGCGATGCCGAGCACGGGGTTCGGCCCCGGGGCGTCGAGGGCGGCGGCGACGGGCGGCGGCGCGTGCACGGCGACGCTGACCGCGGCGATGAGCGGCACGTTGCGGCGGGAGGCGGCCGCGATACCGCGGCGCCAGATGCGCCCGTCGGCCGCATAGAGGAAATCGGCGGGTCCCTCCCAGGCGACTCGGCTCGTAAAGACGTCCTCGTCGTGCGTCAGCGTCTTGATCGCGGGCGTCTCGCCGGATACGAGCATCTTGAGATCGCTGCCGCTCGAACCGTCCCGCTCGTCGAAGACGAGCACGCCGCCGCCGGGGCGCCAACTCGGGGCGCTGATCTCGTCGGGGCCGGACTCGATGTCCGCCGCCGCGCCCTGCGCCGGCAGGACCCGCAGCGACCAGCGCTTGCCGTCGTGGCGGACGTAGGCGATGTCGCCGAACTCGGAGACCGCGGGGAAGGAGGCGTCGCCCGGTTCGGCGGTGAGCTGCGTGAGCACGCCCGTGTCGAGGGCGACGGACCACAGGCAGTAGTGCCCCGTCCGGTCCGAGGCGAACACGACCGAGCGCGCGTCGGCCGTGAAATCCGGTTGGCGCTCGTTGAACGCGCTCGCGAGGAGTGCGCGCCGGGCGCCCGTGGCGGTGTCGAGCAGCCAGAGGTCCCATTGGCCGTCGACGAGACGCTGATAGACGATGTGGCGGCCGTCGGGGCTGAAGCGCGGATAGCGCGCGGCCTCGCCGCTCGGCGTCATGGGCTCGGCGCCGCCGCCCGTCGCGGGCAGCCGCCAGATCCGGCCGAGCAGATCCGTGACGAGCGTGCGCCCGTCCGGCGACAGCGCCACGCTGATGTTCGTGCCCTCGTGGATGTCGGCGATGCGCGGGTCGGGCGTCGCGTCCGCGGCGGCGACTGCGGCCAGGGTGAGCGCGGCGGCAGCGAGGACTCGGCTCATTGCTGCTCGGGAAGGGCTTCGAGCTCGACCGCGCCGCCCGGAGCCAACCGGTAGCGGATCACGATCGGGCGGCAGCACACGCTGCAGTCTTCGACGTATTCCTGCGCCTCGACCGAGCCGTCGAGCGCGACTTCTATCCTCTCCCAGCAATAAGGACAGGTCAGGGACTCGTATAAGAGCATCTAGTGGCCTGTAAAGGCTGATTCGGTAGCGCCTGAACGCGTCTGGCGCGCCGGTGCCGCGTTGCTCGTCGTCGCCATAGTCACCACTATGCCTCCTCCTCGCGCCTTGCCCCGACGCGCCATCCATCGCTCAGCCACTACCGAATCAGCCGTTACAGGCCACTAGGCATGTATCCGCGCGATGATCGGTGTGGCCAAGGCGTGGAGCAGCCGCAGCAGGCGCATCATTACTCGCACAGATCCTATGGTTGCAGGCGCTGCGCGCGCCACGGCCCGCCGCGCATGGCGTCCTGCGCGGGCGCCAGCTCGCGCTCGTAGCGGATGCGCTCGTGAAAGCGGCCGCGGCCCTCGATCCAGAGCTCGACGGCCGCGCACCACAGCCGGTACCCGCCCCAACTCGCCGGCCTGGGCACGACGGGCGCGGCGTCCGGCTTCGCGGCATGCAATCCAAGCTCGCGCGCCTTGTCGTCGGCGCGCCGCTCGAGTGTGCTCATCGCATCCAGCGGCCGGCTCTGGCGGCTCGCCCAAGCGTTGAGGCGGCTGTCGAGCGGCCGGGTCGCGAAATAGGCGTCGCTCTCGGCGGCGGGTGAGCGCAGGACCGGCCCCTCGATGCGTGCCTGGCGTCCGTAGGCTTCCCAATAGAGCGCCGCGGCGCCCCAGGCATTGCGCTCGAGCTCACGGCCCTTGCGCGAGTCGTAGTGCGTGTAGAACACGACGAAACCCTCGGCTGCCGCGATGCGCTTGAGCAGCACCATGCGTACGGACGGCCGGCCGTCGGCGCCCGCTGTCGCGATTGCCATCGCGCCAGGGTTGCGCCACAGGCCGCTCTCCGCCGCCTGCGCGAGCCACCGGTCGAGCACCCGCAACGGGTCCGACCCTTCCGCCAGGTGCTCTGCCACGCGTGCTTGGCTTCAGCCCTTCGCGAGGGCCTCGGCGTGGAAGCGCAGATGCTCGCCGATGAACGTGCCCACGAAGTAGAAACCGTGGTCGTAGCCTGGGCGCTCTCGGTAGGTGAGCCGCTGGCCCGAGGCCGCGCAGGCCTGCTTGAGGTCCGCCGGGCGCAGCTTCTCGAGGAAGGGGTCCGCCGTGCCCTGGTCGACGAGCAGCTCGTGCCCGGTCGGCGCGCGGCGAATGAGTTCGCTCGCGTCGTATTCGACCCACTTCTCGCGGTCTTCGCCGAAGTAACGCCGAAACGCGTTGCCGCCCCAGTCGGAACGGCTCGCCCCCGCGATCGGCGCGAAGGCGGAGACGGACTTGTAGGCGTCGGGATTGCCGATGCCGACGAGGATCGCGCCGTGGCCGCCCATGGAATGGCCGCTCACGGACTTGCGCGCGGGGTCCACTGGCAGGTTCGCGTTGACGACCTCGACGAGCTCGCGCGTCACGTAGTCGTACATCCGATAGTGCGCGGCCCAGGGCGATGCCGTCGCGTTGACGTAGAAGCCAGCGCCCGTGCCGATGTCGATCTGCTCGTCCTGGCCCTCGATCTCGACGCCGCGGGGACTTGTGTCCGGGATGATCAAGGCGAGGCCGAGCTCGGCGGCGTAACGCTGCGCGCCGGATTTGACACTGAAGTTCTCTTCCGTGCAGGTCAGTCCCGAGAGCCAATACAGCGCGGGCACCGGGCCGCGCTCGGCGGCCGGGGGCAGGTAGACGGCAAACTGCATCTTGCAGCGACAGGCGTCGGACGCGTGCCGATACGTGCGTTGCAGCCCCTCGAAACAACGGGCTTCGCTGACGAGCTCTAGGTCGGACATCATTTCTCCAAGGCAGCAAAAAAAAGGGGTCAGAGCCCTTTTTTCGGTCAGTGTCGATGGGGAACTCGATGGGCACCACCGAGAAAAGGGCTCTGACCCCTTTTTGGGTCCCCGGCCGCCATACTATCCCCCTGTGGCACCCTTGTCTTGCGCCGGTGCGGGCGCGCGGGTACAAACCGCACACGGAGACATTCATGACCCTCGAAGAGTTACGCCAACGTCTGTCGCGCATCGACCGCGAGCTCGTCTCGCTCGTCGCCGCGCGCGAGCAGATCGTCGCCGAGATCGGCGCTCACAAGATCGAGCACGCAGTGCCGACGCGCGACTACGAGCGCGAGAAGGAGGTGCTGAGCGGGGCTCGGGCGCGTGCTCGGGAACTCGGCATCGACCCCGATACGATGGAGCAGGTCATGAGGCTGCTGATCCGCTCGTCGCTGACGCAGCAGGAGCGCACCCGCGTCGCCGCGGCGACGGGCGGTGCCGGCAAGCGCGTGCTGATCATCGGCGGCGCCGGCAAGATGGGCGCCTGGTTCGCCGAGTTCCTGGCCTCCCAGGACTACGCGGTCGAGATCGCGGACCCGTGCGAGAGCGCCGCGCCGTACCCGCGCACGGCCGATTGGCGGGAGAACGCGCTCGACCAGGACGTCGTCATCGTCGCGACGCCGATCAAGATGGCCGGTGCCGTGCTGGCCGAGCTCGCCGCGCGCAAGCCGCGCGGCCTCGTCATGGATATCGGCTCGCTCAAGAGCCCGCTGCGCGAAGGCCTGGCTGCGCTGGCCCGCGCGGGCTGCCGCGTCACGTCCATCCACCCGATGTTCGGCCCCGATACGCAGCTGCTCTCGGGCCGGCACGTGATCTTCTGCGACGCCGGTGTGCCCGATGCCACGGCCGAGGCGCACGCACTGTTCGCGCCGACGATGGCCGAGCAGATCGACATGAGCCTCGAGGACCACGACCGGCTCATCGCCTTCGTGCTCGGGCTCTCGCATGCGTTGAATCTCGTCTTCTTCACGGCGCTCGCGGGCAGCGGCGAGCTCGTGCCGCGGCTCCAGAAGCTCTCGAGCACGACGTTCGACGCCCAGATGCAGGTCGCCGCACTCGTCGCGCGCGACAATCCGCACCTGTATTTCGACATTCAGACGCTCAACGACTACGGCCACATCGCGCTCGAAGCGCTGACGCGTGCCGCCGCGCGCGTGCGCGCGCTCGTGGAGTCGAAGGACGAGGCCGGCTTCGTCGCGCTCATGGAGGCCGGCCGCGCCTATTTGGAGAGCCGGAGCTGATGGCCTGCTAGGGGCTCGCTAACACGCCGTCGTCCCGGCGAGGCGGGACGCGGACGGGATCTGGAGGTCACCGTGTCTGCCACCGAACTCGAGCTGGCCGAGCTGCGCCGCCGCGTCGCGCGGCTCAAGGAGGAGGCGCGCAAAAACGAGGACGCGTGGAAGCGTGCGCAGGCCCGAGAGATGGATCTGCTCGAGGCCGACAAGCTCGCGACTTTGCTCCGCCGCCTGACCGAAGGGCTGCGGACGAGCTATCAGCTCGAGGCCGTCACGCTCGTGCTGGCCGACCACGACCATGAAATCCGCCACCTGTTGCTCGGCCAAGGCGAGACGATCGAGTCCCTGTCCGACGTGACCTTCGTCGATACGGTGCACGGCCTCGCGCCTCAGCTCTCCGCCGCGGTCAAGCCTTGGCTCGGCCCCTACGCCGCGGCCGATCACTCGCTGCTGTTCCGCGGCGGCCGCGCGCTGCGCAGCGTGGCGCTGCTGCCGTTGATGCGGCGGGAGCGGCTCGTCGGCTGTCTGAACCTCGGCAGCCGCGATCCCGGCCGGTTCACGCGCGCGCTCGCGACCGATTTTCTACACCACCTCGGGGTCATCGCCGCATTCGCCCTCGAGAACAGCATCAACCGTTCCCGGCTCGTGCGCAGCGGATTCACGGACGTGCTGACCGGGTGGCATAATCGACGGTACCTGATGACGCGGCTCCGCGAGGAGCTCGCGCGCAGCAGCCGAGAGCGAACGGCGCTTGTGTGCCTCATGGTCGATGTGGACCACTTCAAGCGCATCAACGATCGCTACGGCCACCTCGCCGGGGACGAGGTGCTGAGCCAGATGGCGCAATGCGTGGACGCCGTCGTCCGCGCCAGCGACGTTTCGGCGCGCTATGGGGGGGAAGAATTCGTGATTCTGTTGCCTGGCACCGAGCTCGCCGCGGGGCACGCCCTGGCCGAACGAATCCGCCGTGCCGTCTCCGCCGAGCCCATCCGGCTGCGTGCGACGGCCGAGGCCATCGCGGTCACGGTCTCCATCGGTGTGGCCGAGTACCGGCCCGGCGAGCGCGAGGACGATCTCAAGCTCGCCGGCGAGCGGCTGCTCGCCCGGGCGGATCTGGCCCTTTATGAAGCCAAGGCCAAGGGGCGGAATATGGTCGCGCTCGCTGCAAATAGTTAACATGGCCAGCAGCTCATGTTGCTAAGTCGGGATCTTCCGCAGGGCGCCGGGGAATCCGGCCGCGATGGGTCTCCGGATCACATCGACGAGCAGGGTTTTCGCGCCAACGTCGGCATCATTTTGACCGACGGAGACGGGCGCGTGCTCATCGCGGGCCGCCGCGGCCGCGGCGGCTGGCAGTTTCCCCAAGGCGGCGTGCGCCGCAACGAGACCACCGAAGCGGCCATGTACCGCGAGCTGCGCGAGGAAGTCGGCCTCGGGCGGACCGACGTTGCGCTCGTGGGCCAGACCCAGGGCTGGCTCCGGTACCGGCTGCCGGCCCGGTACATCCGCCGCGAGCGCACGCCCGTGTGCATCGGCCAGAAGCAGCAATGGTTCCTGCTGCAGCTCGTCTCGCCCCCGGACTGTCTGCGCTTCGATCTGACGGACGCGCCGGAGTTCGACCGCTGCCGCTGGGTCGATTACTGGCGTCCCGTCAAGGAAGTCATCTATTTCAAGCGGCAGGTCTACGTGCAGGCGCTGACGGAGCTCGGCCCGCTGGCCTTCCCCGGCAAAGGCCCGCCGGCCCCGCCCGCATGGTGGCCGCGCCGCTGGCAGCGGGCCGTGAAGCCCGATTGACGCGCGGCGCCGTGTGACCCGGCTCTTGGTCGCGCCGCCGCCGAGCTGCGAGAATCGCTAGCATGCAGCAGGTTGCACGCCCACGATGAAACGGTTCCAGCGAAGACCCCGAGCGCTTTACGTGCTGGCGGCCGTCGTCGTCGTGGCGAGTACCTATCTGAGCTTCGAGCTCGGCCGCTACCGCGCCGGCTACTCCTTGTTCGACCACGACCGGGACCTGAGGCGCCTGCGCAAGACGCTTGCGTCCCAGCGGGCGGACCTCGACGAGGCGCAGCGTCGGCTCGCGATCCTCAAGACCTCGCACGAGGTCGACCAGGCGTCGAACGCGCGGGTTCAGGAGACGCTGACCCAGCTCCAGGCCAAGCTCCAGGCCCAGCAGGAGGAACTCGAGTTCTACCGCGGCATCGTCTCGCCTTCGACGGGCGGACCGGGCCTGCGGGTGCAGAGCCTGCAGATCCGCCAGGGCAGCTCGGAACGGCGCTACGTCCTCGAGCTCGTGCTCATGCAGGCGATGTCGCGCGACCGGCGGGTCGAAGGCGCGGTAAGATTGAAGATCGGCGGAACGCGGGACGGCAAACACCTCGAGCTCGCGCTCAAGGACGTGGCCGTGGACGACCACGCGGCCGAGCTGTCGTACGCGTTTCGGTACTTCCAGGCCTTGGAGCAGGAGGTCGAGTTGCCGGTCGGCTTCATGCCGGAGACCGTGCAGGTGCAGATCGCGCCCTCGGCGCCGCGCCACGACCCGACGAGTCAGGAGTTCCGTTGGTCCGCCGTGACCGTAGAATGAGGTGCTGATCGATGCTGCGCAAGAAGAGCCGCTCCCACGTGCCCGTCAACTCCATGGTGGGCGCCGAGACGCGCGTGCAGGGCGACATCGAGTTCTCGGGCGGCTTCCACGTCGACGGTTACGTCCGCGGCAACGTCAAGGCTGCCGACGATCAGCGCTCGACGCTGAGCATCAGCGAGCGCGGATGCGTCGAGGGCTCGGTCTCGGCCCCCCACGTGCTGCTGAACGGCACGGTTAACGGTGACGTGCGTGCGAGCGAGCGCGTCGAACTCGGGCCCAAAGCCAAAGTCATAGGTAACGTACAGTACCAACTCATCGAAATGGCGATCGGCGCCGAAGTTAACGGTAAGCTGGTCCACGAGAGCGAGCGCGCGGCCGGGGCCGTCCACGAGGACGGGCCTCTCGAGGCCGCGGCCTCCTTCGAATGACCGGAGAGGACGATATGAGCGAACCGCAATGGGCGGACGAAGCGCCGCCGCTGAATTTCACCGATGCCGCCGCACGCAAGGTCGGGCAGCTGATCCAGGACGAGGGCAACGCGGCGCTGAAGCTGCGCGTCTATATCCAAGGCGGGGGCTGCTCCGGCTTCCAGTACGGCTTTACGTTCGACGAGGAAACCCAGGAGGGCGACACCGAGATCCGCAAGGACGGGGTCACGCTGCTCGTCGATCCCATGAGCGTCCAGTACCTTATGGGGGCCGAGATCGATTTTCGCGAGGACCTCTCGGGCGCGCAGTTCATCATTCGTAACCCGAACGCGACGACGACCTGCGGCTGCGGCTCGTCCTTCTCCGTCTAGCGAACTTCCGTTTCCCATCGAAGCTTCGACCGAGAGCGAGCCCGCATTCGCGCCAGGCCGGCCCGAGGTCATGGCGGCCGTCGACCTCGGCTCGAACAGCTTCCACATGGTCGTCGCGCGCCTGCAGCACGGGCAGCTCGCGATCGTCGACCGGCTCCGGGAGATGGTGCGGCTCGCCTCCGGGCTCACGCCCTACGGCTATCTCGACAGCGCGAGCCAGGACCGCGCGCTCGCCTGTCTGCGGCGTTTCGGGCAGCGGCTGCGCGACATGGACGCGAGCCGCGTGCGGGTCGTCGGCACGAGCACGCTGCGGCGCGCCCGCAACTCGGAGATCTTCCTGGCCGCGGCCGAGCAGGCGCTCGGCCACCCCGTCGAAGTCATCTCGGGCATGGAGGAGGCGCGGCTCATCTACCTGGGGGTCTCCCATCACGTCGACCGCGTCGACGGCAATACGTTCGTCGTGGATATCGGCGGCGGCAGCACGGAGCTCATCATCGGCCGCGACTACGAGCCGCAGCAGCTCGAGAGCCTGACGATCGGCTGCGTCGAGCTCAGCCGGCGCTGCTTCGGCGATGGCCGGCTCAGCCGCAAGCGTTTCGACCGCGCGCGCATGGCCGTGCGGCTCGAGCTTCGGCCCGTCACGGCGGCCTTTCGCAGGGCCGGTTGGGCGCAGGCGGCGGGCAGCTCGGGCACGATCCGCGCGGCGGGGGCCGTCGCGCACGAGCTGGGCCTCGTCGATCGGGGCATCAGCGTGCGCGCGCTCGAGACACTCATTGAGCAGCTCGCGCAGGCGCGCCGCATCGAAGCCGTGCGCTTGCCCGGACTCAATGCCGAGCGCGCGCCGGTCTTTCCGGGCGGCATCGCGATTCTAGTCGAGGTCATGGCGAACCTCGGCCTCGCGCAGATGGAGGTCAGCGACGGCGCGCTACGCGAGGGCCTGCTCTACGACATGCTCGGGCGGCTGCATCACGAAGACGCGCGCGAGCGCACGATCCGGGCCGTGCAAAAGCGCTACCACGTCGACGCGGAACAGGCCCAGCGCGTCGAGACGACGGCCGAGGCGCTGTTCGAGCGCGTGCGTGCGGACTGGGGGCTCGACGACGAGCGCTATCGGCAGCTGCTCGAGTGGGCCGCACGCCTGCACGAGGTGGGCCTCGATATCGCTCACTCCAAGTATCATCAGCACGGCGGCTATCTGCTCGCGAACGCGGATCTGCCCGGCTTCGCGCGCCTCGAGCAGCAGCTGATCGCGACGCTCGTCGGCTTTCATCGCCGCAAGCTCGATACCCTCGATCTCGATAAGCTGCCGACGAGCTGGCGCACGCCGACGTTCCGGCTTGTGGTGCTGCTCCGGCTCGCCGTGTTGCTGAACCGCGGCCGCGGTCCCGTCGATCTGCCGCCGCTCGAGGCCACGCCGGGGCCGAGCTCGCTCGAGCTGCGCCTGCCGGCGCGCTGGTATGCGGACAATCCGCTGACGGAGGCGGATCTCGAGCAGGAGCAGGTCTGGCTCGAGGCGCGCGGCTTCGAGCTCAAGGTCGCGACGCTCGAGATGCCTCAGGACGCCTCGGCGAGCTGACTCAGCAGGCGGCTCTGGGCCGCGACAGGCGGGTCGTCGTCGCGGCGCTCGAGCAGCCGGTAGCGGCCGTCGGGCTCGAGCGCCCAGGCCTGCGTGTTGTCCTCGAGATAGGTCGCGAGGTCGGAGATCAGCCGGGTTTTCAGGCGCGGATCGAGAATCGGGAACATGACCTCGATGCGCCGGAAGAAGTTGCGGTCCATCCAGTCCGCGCTCGCGCAGTAGACTTCCTCCTCGCCGCCGTTGCGGAAATAGTAGACGCGCGAATGCTCGAGGAAGCGGCCGACGATCGAGCGGACGTGGATGTTCTCGGAAACCCCGGGCAGCCCCGCACGCAGGCAGCAGATGCCGCGCACGATGAGGTCGACGCGGACCCCGGCCAGCGAGGCCTCGTAAAGCGCCCGGATCACCTCCGGCTCCACGAGCGCATTGATTTTCGCAATGATATGGCCCGTGCCGCCGCTCGCGGCGCTGCGGGTCTCGCGCTGGATCATGCTCATGAGCCGCTCGTGCAGGTGGAACGGTGATTGCGAGAGCAGCTTGAGGTCGCGCGTGCGCATGAGACTCGTGAGCTGCATGAAGACCTGGTGCACGTCCTCGCCGAGCAGCTCGCTGGCCGAGAACAGGCCGTAGTCGGTATACGAGCGCGCCGTTTTCGGGTGGTAGTTGCCCGTGCCGAGGTGCACGTAGCGGCGCAGCCGGCCCTTCTCGCGCCGTACGACGAGCGTCATCTTGCAGTGCGTCTTGTAGCCCACGACCCCGTAGACCACGTGGGCGCCGGCTTCCTGCAGGCGGCTCGCGAGCTCGATGTTCGCGGCCTCGTCGAAGCGCGCGCGCAGCTCGATCATGGCCGTGACCTCCTTGCCCGCCTTGGCCGCGGAGACGAGGCTCTCGACGAGCTGCGAATCCGGCGTCGTCCGGTACAGCGTCTGCTTGATCGCGAGCACGTTCGGATCGGTCGCGGCGCGGTAGACGAAGTCCATGACCGGGCTGAACGACTCGTAGGGGTGATGCAGCAGGATGTCGCGCTTGGCGATGGCCTCGAACGGGTTCACGGTGACGAGCTCTTTGGGGATTCCCGGCGTGAACGGCGGGTACTTGAGGTCGTCGCGGTCGACGAGGTCGTAGACGGCCAGCAGGCGATTCAGGTTCACGGGACCTGAGACGCGGTAGAGGTCGCTGCCAGTCAGATGGAAGTGCTTGAGCAGGTATTCCGAGAGCTCTTCCGTGCAGTCGTGCGCCGTCTCGAGGCGCACGGCCGCCCCGTAGCGGCTCTCGAAGAGCTCGCCTTCGAGCGCACGCATGAGGTCGTCGACGTCCTCGTCGTCGACGTAAAGATCGCTGTTGCGCGTGACGCGGAACTGATAGCAGCCGTCGATCTCCATGCCGGTGAACAGCTGGCCGACGAAGGCGTGGATCACGGACGACAGGAACACGAAGCTCGTCTCGCCCGAGTTCACGAGCGCCTCGGGGAGCTGGATGAGCCGCGGCAGCGAGCGCGGTGCCTGCACGATCGCGCGGTGGCAGGGCCGGCCGAAAGCGTCGCGGCCGTGCAGGCTCACGATGAAGTTCAGGCTCTTATTGAGAATGCGCGGAATCGGCCGCGTGGGATCGAGCGTCGTCGGGCTCAGGACGGGTACGATCTCGGCATGCAGGTACTGCTCGAGCCAGTTGCGCTGGGTCTCGGTCCATTCGTCGCGGCGCACGAAGCGGATGCCTTCGCCGCGCAGCGCCGGGATGAGCTCCTCGTTGAGCACGCGGTACTGCTCGGCGACGATGCCGGCCGTCGTCTCGGCGATGCGCCGCAGCGCCTCGGCCGGCGTCAGGTTGTCGGGGCCGGCCGGCGCGGAGCTGACCTCGACGCGCTGCTTGAGCCCCGCGACGCGGATCTCGAAGAACTCGTCGAGGTTCGTCGAGGAGATGCAGAGAAACTTGAGCCGCTCGAGCAGCGGCACGCGCGGGTCCTTGGCTTGCTCGAGCACGCGCCGGTTGAACTCGAGCTGCGAGAGCTCGCGGTTGATGTAGTAGTCCGGGAGTCTGAGGTTCAGGGTGTCCACTGGCCGAGGCGCTGCTCGCGTGCATGAGGCGATGGCCCCGAGTATACGCCGCCGAGTATTGCGGCTTGGCGGGCCCCGGTCACGGTGGGCACGTTGCCGGGCTCGCCTTTGAGCCGGGCGCGGGCGAGCCAGGCGAAGGCCGCGCCCTCGACCCAGTCGGCGCCGACCCCGTAGGCGTCCGTGCGCTCGATGCCGAGACCCGTCGCGCGCCCGAGCCGCGCCAGCAGGTCCCCGTTGTGGGCCCCGCCGCCGCAGACGACGACGCGGGCGCAATCGGGGGCCGCCTGCTCGATGGCGGCCGCGACCGTTCTGGCCGTGAGCTCCGCGAGCGTGGCCTGTACGTCGACGGGTGCGACGGCACGGCCGAGCGCGCCGAGCCGGGCGTCGAGCCAGCCGGAGTTGAAGAGCTCGCGCCCAGTCGATTTCGGTGCCGGGGCCCGGAAGTAGGGTTCGTCGAGCAGACGCTCGAGCAGCCCCTCGTCGGGTACGCCGCTCGCGGCCCAGGCCCCGTCCGCGTCGTAACGCCGGCCCAGGTGCCGCTCGGCCCAGCGGTCGAGCAGCGTGTTGCTCGGCCCAGTGTCGAAGCCCGTCACCGCGGCCTCCGGGCGCAGCACGGTGATGTTTGCGATGCCGCCGAGGTTCAGCACCACGCGCGCCTCGTTTGCGGCGGCGAAGCTCGCGGCATGGAACGCACAGACGAGCGGCGCGCCCTGGCCGCCGAGCGCGACGTCGAGACGGCGAAAATCGGCGACGGTCGTGATGCCGGTGCGCGCGGCCACGACGTTGGGATCGCCGAGCTGCAGCGTGAAGGGTTCCGGCGGCACGGGTTCGTGATACACGGTCTGGCCGTGATGGCCGATGGCTTCGACGGCGGCGGGCGTGAGCCCTGCGGAGGCGACGACGGCGAGCGCGCAGTCGGCGAAGAACGCGCCGAGCGCCGCATCGAGCCGGCCGAGGTCGCGCAGCGAGGTCTGCGGTGCGTCGATGAGTGCGCCGACGCGCGCCGCCAGGTCCGCGGGATAGGGCGTCGTCGCCGCGGCCACGACGGACGGGCTGCCCCCTTCGAGGTCGAGCAACACGGCGTCGACGCCGTCGACGCTCGTGCCCGAGATGAGTCCGACGTATCGCTCCGGCATGGCGTTTCCCTTTACGGCGCTTGGTCAGGTCCGGTGGCCCGGCGCGCGGCCGGCGCGGGGCTTCAATTCAATTCGATGCAGTCCTGACCTCGGCCGCTGCGTCGAGCCCGTCGAGCTCGTGCCAGAGCGGGGCCGTGCGCTTATCGAAGTCGGCGCGATACTGCGCCGGCACCGGGTCGGCCGGCGGCAACGGCACCGTGCGCGGGTTGCGGTGCACGCCGTTGACGCGGTACTCGTAATGCAGATGCGGGCCCGTCGCGAGCCCCGTCATGCCCACGTAAGCGATGATGTCGCCCTGCTTCACGCGGCTGCCGAGCTTGTACTTACCGAACCTCGAAAGGTGACCGTACAGCGTCGTGATGTTGCCGCCGTGCTGCAGGATCACGACGTTGCCGTAGCCGCCTTTCCGGCCTCGGAAGATCACCTTGCCGTCGCCGGCTGCGTGGACCGGGGTGCCGATGGGCGCGGCGTAGTCCACGCCCTTGTGTGCGCGGAAGCGGTGCAGGATCGGATGGTAGCGGTGCAGGTCGAATTTCGAGCTGATGCGCGTGAAGTCGACCGGCGCTCGGATGAAGGCCTTGCGCAGGCTGTGGCCGTCGCGCGTGTAGTAGTCCCCATGGCCGGTCGGGTCCGTATAGCGCACCGCGCGGTAGGCGTGGCCCTGGTTCACGAATTCGGCCGCGAGCAGCGGCCCGTCGCCGAGCTTCATGCCGTCGCGCCACTGCTGCTGGTAGATCACCGTGAACGTATCGCCCTCGCGAACGTCCTGGATGAAGTCGATGTCCCACTGGAAGATGCCGGCCATCGCCATGATCAGCGCGTCGGAGATGCCGGCGTCCGAGCCCGCGTCGAACAGCGAGGTCTTGATGACCCCGTGGGCGTGCGTTTCGCGCAAGTCGACGGGGCGCTGGATTTCCTTGGCCTTATAGCCGTCGTCGCCGCGCGTGATCTTGATGAGCTTGATATCGTCGAGCTCGCGCGTGAGGCCGAGCACGCGCTGGCCGTCGTGGGCGATCTCGATGGAATCGCCGGGCCGCAGCATCTTGAGGTACTCGGCGACGTTCGGGAGCTGGACTATGGCGGCGAGGTCCCCGAGGCTCAGATTATTGCGGCGAAACAGCCG
>CAWAJM010000001.1:0-4165000 GCA_963782445.1 uncultured Gammaproteobacteria bacterium | reverse complement strand
CACCATCAATCAACGGATCCTAGGGGAACAGTCTGGAAAGTCTGACCGTAGACGGTGATAGTCCCGTACCCGAAAGGTGAAGTTGAGGAGTGACAAAGAGTAGGACGGGGCACGTGAAACCTTGTCTGAACATGGGGGGACCATCCTCCAAGGCTAAATACTACTTACCGACCGATAGTGAACCAGTACCGTGAGGGAAAGGCGAAAAGAACCCCGGAGAGGGGAGTGAAATAGAACCTGAAACCGTATGCGTACAAGCAGTGGGAGCTCGTCTTCGGACGGGTGACTGCGTACCTTTTGTATAATGGGTCAGCGAGTTACTTTCAGTGGCAAGCCTAACCGCATAGGGGAGGCGTAGGGAAACCGAGTCTTAAATGGGCGCCATAGTCGCTGGGAGTAGACCCGAAACCGGGCGATCTATCCATGTCCAGGGTGAAGGCAAGGTAATACTTGCTGGAGGCCCGAACCGGGAACTGTTGAAAAAGTTTCGGATGAGGTGTGGATAGGAGTGAAAGGCTAATCAAGCTCGGAGATAGCTGGTTCTCCTCGAAAGCTATTTAGGTAGCGCCTCGTGTCTCACTCTCGGGGGTAGAGCACTGTTTCGGCTAGGGGGCCATCCCGGCTTACCAAACCGATGCAAACTCCGAATACCGGGAAGTGCAATCACGGGAGACACACGGCGGGTGCTAAGGTCCGTCGTGAAAAGGGAAACAGCCCAGACCGCCAGCTAAGGTCCCCAAGTCATGGCTAAGTGGGAAACGATGTGGGAAGTCATAGACAGCCAGGAGGTTGGCTTAGAAGCAGCCATCCTTTAAAGAAAGCGTAACAGCTCACTGGTCAAGTCGGCCCGCGCGGAAGATTCAACGGGGCTCAAGCCATGCACCGAAGCTGCGGATGTGCACGTTCTTCGGAACGTGTACGTGGTAGAGGAGCGTTCCGTAAGCCTGCGAAGGTGTGCCGCGAGGCATGCTGGAGGTATCGGAAGTGCGAATGCTGACATGAGTAACGATAATGCGGGTGAAAAACCCGCACGCCGAAAACCCAAGGGTTCCTGCGCTACGCTAATCGGCGCAGGGTTAGTCGGCCCCTAAGGCGAGGGCGAAAGCCGTAGTCGATGGGAAGCAGGTCAATATTCCTGCACCGCTTGTTACTGCGATGGGGGGACGGAGAAGGCTACGTCATCCGGGCGTCGGTTTGCCCGGTTCAAGCGAGTAGGGAGTGTCCTTAGGCAAATCCGGGGGCACAATCCTGAGACGTGATGACGAGTCCCTTTTTAGGGGCGAAGTGACCGATGCCAGACTCCCAGGAAAAGCCTCTAAGCTTCAGGTAGCAAGCGACCGTACCGTAAACCGACACAGGTGGGTGAGGAGAGAATCCTAAGGCGCTTGAGAGAACTCGGGTGAAGGAACTAGGCAAATTGGTACCGTAACTTCGGGAGAAGGTACGCCTCTGCTGGTGAAGGACCTGCGTCCGGAGCTGGTGGGGGCCTCAGAAACCAGGTGGCTGCGACTGTTTACTAAAAACACAGCACTCTGCAAACACGTAAGTGGAAGTATAGGGTGTGACGCCTGCCCGGTGCCGGAAGGTTAATTGATGGGGTTAGTCCCTTCGGGGGCGAAGCTCTTGATCGAAGCCCCGGTAAACGGCGGCCGTAACTATAACGGTCCTAAGGTAGCGAAATTCCTTGTCGGGTAAGTTCCGACCTGCACGAATGGCGTAACGATGGCCACACTGTCTCCACCCGAGACTCAGTGAAATTGAAATCGCTGTGAAGATGCAGTGTACCCGCGGCTAGACGGAAAGACCCCGTGAACCTTTACTACAGCTTTGCACTGAATTTTGAGCTTGCTTGTGTAGGATAGGTGGGAGGCTTTGAAGCGGGAACGCTAGTTCTCGTGGAGCCAACCTTGAAATACCACCCTGGCAAGTTCGAAGTTCTAACCCAGGCCCGTTATCCGGGTCGGGGACAGTGTATGGTGGGTAGTTTGACTGGGGCGGTCTCCTCCCAAAGAGTAACGGAGGAGCACAAAGGTACCCTCAGCGCGGTCGGACATCGCGCACTGAGTGTAAAGGCACAAGGGTGCTTGACTGCGAGACAGACAAGTCGAGCAGGGACGAAAGTCGGTCTTAGTGATCCGGTGGTTCTGTATGGAAGGGCCATCGCTCAACGGACAAAAGGTACTCCGGGGATAACAGGCTGATTCCTCCCAAGAGTCCACATCGACGGAGGAGTTTGGCACCTCGATGTCGGCTCATCACATCCTGGGGCTGTAGCAGGTCCCAAGGGTATGGCTGTTCGCCATTTAAAGTGGTACGCGAGCTGGGTTTAGAACGTCGTGAGACAGTTCGGTCCCTATCTGCCGTGGGCGTTGGAAACTTGAGGGGATCTGCTCCTAGTACGAGAGGACCGGAGTGGACGTACCTCTGGTGTTCCGGTTGTCACGCCAGTGGCACTGCCGGGTAGCTATGTACGGAAGGGATAACCGCTGAAAGCATCTAAGCGGGAAGCCCACCCCAAGATTAGGTTTCCCTGGGGACTCGATCCCCCTGAAGGGCCCTCGTAGACGACGAGGTTGATAGGCTGGGTGTGGAAGTGCAGTAATGTATGAAGCTAACCAGTACTAATTGCCCGTGAGGCTTGACCATATAACACCCAAGAAGTCTGGGTGTGCAGCGCGACATGCGACGGATCATTCCAATTGTGGCGTAGCCGAATCGAGCGTTCGCTTGGTTCGCCTGACGCCGAACCGGTTTGCCTGGCGGCCATAGCGGGCGGGAACCACCCGATCCCATCCCGAACTCGGAAGTGAAAACGTCCAGCGCCGATGGTAGTGTGGGCTTGCCCACGCGAGAGTAGGTCACCGCCAGGCTCTTAAGCACGAACCCCCAGTCCGGCATCCGGGCTGGGGGTTTTTCTTTGGTCCCATATCCGGTCCAAAGCGATTCTGCTAGCATCCTCCGGACATGGAAGTGCGCCCGTACTTCGTCATCGGCGATCTGCTCGCCAACGCCGCCGCAGGTGCCCTGGCAGGTCTGCTGACGGGATGGCTCGCCGCCGGTCCGGCCGCAGCCTGGCCCATGGCCGCCGCGATGGTCGTCGGCATGCTGCTCGGCATGCTGCTCGGCCTGGTCGCCGCGCTGGCCGTGTTCTCGCCCTTGTTCGGAGCCATGGAAATCTTCGTGCCCTGCATGCTGACAGGCATGTTCGCGGGGATGGCCGGGGCCATGCGCTTCTTCGACGCCGCGGGCGCCGCGGCGCTCGGCGCCGCTATCGGCATCGTCTGCCTCGTGCTGATCTACGCGGTCGATGCGGTGCTGCACGGCCCGCAGCGCCTCGAGCGCGGCCCCTCGCGCCTCGAAGGCGGCATGTCCCGCCCGGAGTGACGCCATGGACTTTGCGACTCAGGAGAAGTGGGACAAGGCCGCAAAGCTCTTCGACATCATGTCTCAGTGGGGCCCGGAAAGGCGCTGGCGGCCGGCAAAGGAAGCGCTTTTCTCGACGATGCGCGAGGACGCGAATATTTTGTTCGTCGCGCTCGGCACGGGACTCGACATCGTCTGCTTCCCCCCGGGCCGGCATATCACGGCGCTCGACATCAGCCCCCGCATGGTCGCGCGGGCGCAGGGCCGTATCGAGCGCTACCCGGGCACGATCACGGCGCTCGTGCGCGACGTGACCGATCTCGGCTTCCCCGACGAGACCTTCGACCAGGCCTTCACCTCCTGCACGTTCTGCTCCGTCCCGGATCCGGTTCGGGGCCTCGCGGAGCTGCGCCGGGTGCTGAAGCCCGGCGGCGAGCTGCACATGTTCGAGCACACGGGCAGCCGGTGGTTTCCGTTCAACGTCATGATGAACGCGATGACGCCCCTGACGCGCGGCGTCGGCCCGGACATGAATCGCCCGACGACCGCCAACGTGGAAGCCGCCGGCTTCCGGCTCGTGGGCGTCGAGCACGTGTTCCTCGACGTTGTGAAGGCGATTCACGCGGTGAAGTAGGCCCCTCGGCCGGGCTTCCCTCGAGCGCGCGCCGGCTTGGGGCCTGTCGAATCAGCCGTTCCCGGCGGCGCTAGTAACCCGCGAGCTCGAGGTAGCCTTCGCCCGAGATCGGCCGGCCCGCGGCGCTCCCCCGCACCGCGATCGCGCCCTCCCAGTACCGCACGGTGAGGTCGAGCTCCTGGTCGCGCACGTAGGGCCGCACGATCAGCTCCAGCTTCCGCTCCGGAAGCGCGAGCCGCCAGGCCACGGGATAGCGCGCACCGCTGGCCCGACTCGTCCAGTAGCGCAGCGGTTCGAGCTCGACGTCGCCCGGGCCGAGGCGCACGCGATGCCCTTGCGAGTCAATCAAGGAGCCGCCGCTGAACGGGCTCGAGGTGCCGTCCTTGCGGCGGATGCGATAGAACATGAGCTCGCGGCCGTCGGACAGCTGCAGGGCGAACCAATCCCAGCCGGCCTCGGCCGCGTCGAGCGCGCTCGTCGACCATTCGCGGTCCATCCAGGCGGCGCCGTGCACGGCGTCCGTCGCGCCGCCGACCGCAAGCGTGCCTTCCACGGAGAGCTTCGGAATGGAGTAATAGAAGGAGGCGTTGCCGGGTTCGGGGCCCTTCCGGTCGAGGCCGTGGTCGCCGTTCGGGATCGGCGGCGTCTTAGGGTCGAGCCGCAGATCGAGCTTGGCCCGATCCGACGCCGCCCGCAGCCGGAACGCGCCGTCGTCGCCGGTCGCCTCCCAGTTCTCGACCCAGACCCGAAAGGGGGCCGCCTGCGCGCCGGCGAGCCCGAGCGCGCCGCGGGCGAGATGCTCGGCGGCGATGAGCCGGCCGTTCTGTACGTCCGTGACCGCGAAATGGGCCATGTAGATCTGGTTCGTCGCCCAGGCCGAACGGCTCGCCGGCCGCTCGGGCGCGAGCGCGTAGCGGAAGAAGGTGAGCTCGAAGCCGAAGTGGCGACCGGCCGCGGTCGCGACGTTGCCCGTAAAGTACCACCACTCGGTACGAAATCGCGGGTGGCTGCCGTAATCGGCGGGAAACTCGAACGCGCGCGGCGCGAGCGCCCGGGCGAAGCCCTGGCTACCGCCGGGGCCGCCGCCCAGGAAGCCGAGTCCTGTGCCGCCGCCGCGCAGTCCGCGGGGGCTCGCGCCCTGCATGCCCCCCGAGCCGCCCGCAGCTTGCGGAGCGAGCGTGACCGCCGTGCGCGGACCTTGGCCCGGGCCGCACGCGGCGAGCCCCGCGACCGCGAGCAGCAGGGTGGCCCCCAGCGCCCCGCGCGGCGCCGAGCGGCGCAGGCGACGATTACTCTTCACGCAGCGCCCCCGCGAGGCTCGTGCGCGCGGCGCGCAGGGCCGGATACAGGCCGGCCAGCAGCGCCGCACCGATCGCGAGCGCGAGCCCCGAGAGCACGGGGCCCGGCGCGAGCGTCAGCTGCATCGTCCAGCCGAAGGAGCGGCGGTTGATGACGTGCACGAGCAACGCGGCCAGCGCGGCCCCGATCGGGACGGCCGCCACGCCCGCCGCCGTCCCGAGCAAGGTCGTCTGCGTGAGCACGAGCCGGCCGAGCTCGGCGGGCACGAACCCTAGGGCGCGCAGGACGGCGAGCTCGCGCGCCTTCTCGAGCTGGATCGAGAGCAGCGCGCTCAGCACGCCGAGGAACGCGACGAGCGCGGCGAGCACGCGCAGCACCTCGGTGATCCGGAACGTCCGGTCGAAGATCGCGAGCGAGACGTTGACGATGCCGGCCGCCGAGCGGATCCGCACGCCGGCGGGCAGCAGGGGCGCGACGGCCGCGCGCACGGCGTCGGCGTCGGCATCCCTCGCGAGCTGCACGCCGATGCCGCTGACGCCCTCGTCGTTCCAAATCGCCCGATAATGCCCGAGCGCCATGAGCACCGAGCTCGCGCCCGTGTCGTAGTCGCGATAAACGCCCACGATCGGGAAGCGCCGCGGCCCCTTGGGCGTCGGCAGCGTGAGGTCGTCGCCGACGCCGAGCCGGGTCCGGTACGCGAACGGTTCGGAGACGGCGACCGCGGCCTCCGCTTTCAGCACGGCCAAGGCTTGGGCCGGTTGCCCGGCCACGAAGTCGAGTCCGAAGCCGCCGGGCCCGGGCGCGACGGCGCGCAAGCCCACGCGGCCGTGGGCCGTCGGCAGGCGCGCATACTCGGTCAGGCTCACGCCGGCGACGCCGGGCACGGCCTCGATGCGAGCGACGGTCGCCGGGTCGAGCGCGCGGTCGGCGTCGCCGAGCGAGACGTAGAGATCGGCCGTCAGCGTCGTATGCAGCCAGTCGGTCAGGCTCGCCCTGAAGCTCGAGATCATGAGGCCGATACCCATGACCGTCGCGACGGCCACCGCGAGCGCGGCCGTCGCGACGCCCGTGCGGCTCAAAGAGGCGGTCACGCCCCGGACGGCCAGCAGCCCCGCGAGACCGAAGCCGCGGCGGGCCGCGGGCTCGGCGAGCCGCATGAGGCCCGCCGTCAGGGCCGGCGTCGCGAGGGCGCCGGCGCCGAGAACGAGGAACAGACCCCCGAAGGCGGCATAGAGACTGCGCGGGCCGGCCGCGAGCAGCGCGCCGCCCGCCGCGAGCACGAACGGCGCCGCCCAGGCCGCACGGCGCGTACGCACGCGGCTCTGGTGCTCGAGCGCCGCGCGCCGGATGGCCGCATCGGGCGGCGAGCGGGCCGCGTCGAGGGCCGGCCCGAAGGCCGCGACGAGCGTGGCCCCGACGCCGAGGGCCGCGCCGCGCGCATAGGTCCAGGGCGAGGGCGCTACGGCCTGCACGGCATTGGCGTAGTAGAGATCGCCGATGGTCCGCAGCACGAGCGTCACGAGTCCCTGCGAGAGGAGCTGCCCGAGCACGAGACCGACGGCCGTTGCGGCCGCGCCGATCGCGAGCGCCTCGAGCAGCACACTGACGAGCAGCCGCCGGCGCTCGAGCCCCACCGCGATCAGCGTCCCGATGACGGCGCGGCGCTGCACGATGGCGAACGACATCGTCGAGTAGATCAGAAACATGCCGACCACGAGCGCGAGCAGCCCGAGCGCCGTGAGGTTCGTGCGGAACGCGCGGGCGAGCTGGCCGAAGCCGCCGTCGGACGCGGCGGGCACGAGCGTCGTTCCGGCCGGCGGATGCGCGGCCAGCGCGGCCGCCGTCGCGGCGTCGAGCTTGAGGTCGATGCGGTCGAGCCGCCCGTAGGACTGCGTCAATGCCTGGGCCGTCGAAATGTCCGCCACGAGCGGCGGCTCGCCCGTGCCGCCGCCCGCCGCGCCTTGCAACAGTCCGGCGACCTCGACACGCGTGCGGCGGCCGCCGACGAGGAGCTCGAGCGGCGAGCCGACCTTGAGCCCCAGCTCGTCGGCGAGCGCGGGCGGCACGAGCACGCTGCCCGCGTGCAGCATGAGCCGGCTCGCGGCCGCCGCCGAGCCTGGCACGAAGCCGGCGAAGCTGCGCACGGCCGGTTCCTTGACGGGGTCGACGCCGAGCAGCGTCATGCGCCGCCCCGGCCGCGCCGCGAGGCCGACCTCCGTCTCGATGACGGGCGCGGCCTCGGTGATGCCGCGGTCGACCACGAGCTCGCGAAAGACGCTTTCGGGCATCTGGCCGCCGACGGGCAGCAGACGGTGCGTCGCGCGTCCGTTCACGACCTGCGCCGAGAGCTCGAACGCGCGGGCGGCGCTGTCGTTGGCGAGATCGACGCCGACATAGACGGCGACGCCGAGGCTGATACCGGCGATCGCGAGCGCGAGCTGCCAGGGATGGCGCAGATAGAACCGGCGTGCGGCCCTGAGCAGCAGACCGGTCAACGCGCGGCCTCGAGCCGGGCGTTGCGGATCGTGAGCACGCGGTCGGCGAGGCCCATGACCTCGCGGCCGTGGGTCGCCATGACGAGCGTCGCGCCGCGCCGGCGGCAGGTCGCGTCGAGCAGCTTGATCACGCGCTCGGCCGTCTCGAGGTCGAGATTGCCGGTGGGCTCGTCGGCGAGCACGATGCCGGGCTCGTGCGCGACGGCGCGCGCGATCGCCACGCGCTGCTGCTCGCCGCCGGAGAGCTCCTCCGGAAAGCGGTCCTCGGCGCCCTCGAGCCCGAGCTCCTCGAGCAGCGCGGCGACGCGTGCCGCCGTCTCGGCTCGCGCCATGGCGTTCAGCGCAAGCGGCAGGCGAATGTTCTCGGCCACGGTCAGCGTCGGGATCAGGTTGAAGAACTGGAACACGAAGCCCATGCGGCGCCGCCGGAACAGGGCGCGCTCGCGCTCGGGCATCTGCTCGAGCCGGCGCTCGCCGAACAGCACGGAGCCCGAGTCCGGCGCGTCGAGGCCGCCGATGAGCTTGAGCAGCGTCGATTTGCCCGAGCCGCTGCGGCCGATGAGCACGAGGAACTCGCCGCGCTCGACGTCGAGATCGACGCGGTCGAGCACGACGTGCGGCCCGTAGGCCTTCGAGACCCCGGCGAGCCGAATCCGCTCGTTCGATATGGTGTCGTCGTCCATGGGTGGGGGTCCGCGCGTGCCCAGGCGGGCTGCTACGAGTGCTGCACGTTCTCCAGCGGCCGGTCGGTGATGATCTCCCAGTTGCGCCCGAGCGCGATGTCCAGCAGGCGGCGGTCCGGGCGCACGGCGACGGGCTCCCCGACGGCTTCGAGCAGGAAGAGATCGTGCGCCGAGTCCGCGTAGGCGGCGACGCGGCGCATATCGATCTTGAGCTCGGCGGCGAGCTGGCGGACGAGACTGAGCTTGGCCGCGTCGTAGGGGTGGATCTCGGGCGGCTGCGCGAGGAACACCCCGTTGCGCTGGCTCGTCAAGGTCGCGCAGACGTAGGGCACGCGCAGCGCATCGGCGAGCGCGCGCGCGATCGGCTGCAGCGTGCCCGACAGCAGCACGACGACGTCGCCGCGCGCGAGGTGCTGCTCTAGCCGCTGGACGGCGGGCGCGTAGAGCCGGCTCATGAGCCGCTCCGCGACGAAGTCGCGCGCGAGCGCCTCGACCTCGTCGACGCGCAGCCCGCACAGGTACGCCTTGTTCTTGCGCGGCGTCTGGATGCCGCCCGTCGGCAGGTACCTGAGCATGAAGAGCACGAACGCGGCGAGCTGCCGCGGGCCCTGGCGGCGCCGCGCAAACAGATACCGCCAGAACAGGCGCTCGGAGGCGCCGCGCACCAGCGTACCGTCGATGTCGAATACGGCGAGCTTCATGGCTTCGATTCGGTGCTCCGAATGATATCTTCCTTGCGCTCGTGCACGAACTCAATGATGACGGGCAGGCCGCGGACGATGCACAGCGCAACCGCCATATAGACGAAGGTGTAGGTCAGGACGACGATCGGACGGCCGACGTAGGCCCAAAACCCGGGCAGCGCGGGCGGCAGCGGCCGCAACAGGGAGAGGCCGCAGAACGCGCAGGCTTTGACGACGGCATAAAAGATCCGCATGAATTTCCCCGCGACGAGAAATTTCCCGAGAGGGGACCGCATGAGCGCGAACGGAGCGAGGCCGCGCGAGACGGAATTGCTCGAGCGGATCGTGTCGACGACGACGCCCCGAATGATGAACACGATGGGCACGGCGATCGGCACGAGGTTCAGGTCGGCCGCGACCACCCAGAGCGTGAGCTCCGCGACGCGGTCGCCGGCGATGTCGAACAATGCGCCGAACAGGCTCGTCTCGTTGCGCTTGCGGGCGATATAGCCATCGAGCCCGTCGGAGACGAAGATCAGGATGATCAAAAAAAAGCTCGCGAGCTGCCATGCGCCGATCGGCTGGTACGAGATCCACACGACGAGGAACAGCAGGACCAGCCGGCTCAGCGTAATGAGATTGGCCATGCGGCGATTATACGCAAGGGCCCGCTCGGGCCCGCGTGCCCGGCGTGTACACTGGTCTCAGTCAGCACGGGAGCAGCCGCCAATGAAACTCTACGATGCCGCGGGGGCCCCGAGCCCCGGCAAGGTCCGGCTCTTTGTCGCGGAAAAGGGGCTCGAATTGCCGACCGTCGCCGTCGACCTGCGCCAGGGCGCGCAGCTCCGGCCCGACTTCCTTGCGTTGAATCCGGCCGGCACGGTGCCCGTCCTCGAGCTCGACGACGGCACCTGCCTGACCGAGAGTCTTGCGATCTGCTTCTATCTCGAGAGCCTGCATCCGGAGCCCGAGCTGTTCGGGCGAGGCGCCGAGGAGCGAGCACGCGTGCTCATGTGGAACGACATCGCGACGCTCGAAGGTTATCTCGCGATCCAGGAGGTGCTGCGCAACGGTCACCCGGCCTTCGCGGACCGGGCGCTGCCGGGCCCGGTTCAGCACGCGCAGATTCCGGCGCTCGTCGAGCGCGGCCGCCTGCGCGCCGAAGCCTTCTTCGACCGGCTCGACGCCCGCCTCGGCGCGAGCGCTTACCTCGCCGCGGACCGTTTTACCTACGCGGACATCGCCGCCTACGTCTATACGGGGTTCGCCGCCCGCGCGCTGCGTGCCGACCCCGCCGCGACGCGGCCGGCGCTCTCGCACTGGTTTTCGGCCGTCTCGGCGCGGCCCGCGGTTGCGGCCCGGCAGGCCGGCTGAGCGCGGCTAGCTCGGCCCGCGCTCGAGCCGGCGCCAGGGCAGCACGACGCACTCGCCGTCGTGCCGAGCGAGATAAGGCTCGACGCGGTAGTGACGCGCCAGAACCGCGCGCGTCAGCACGCGGTCCGGCGTCCCGTCCTCGACGACCTCGCCGCCCGCGAGCAGCACGATGCGCGTGCAAAAGCGGGCGGCGAGCGCGAGATCGTGCAGCACGGCGACGACGAGCGTCGCGGGTCCCGCATAGCGGCGCAGCACCTGCATGATCTCGAGCTGATGGTAGGGGTCGAGGAACTGAATCGGCTCGTCGGCGAGCAGCACGGGGGCGCGCACGGCCAGCGCCCGGGCGAGCAGCACGCGCGCCCGCTCGCCCCCGGAGAGCGCATCCGTGCGCCGGTCGGCGAACGGCGCGGCCCCGCATTCGGCGAGTGCCCAGTCGACGGCCGCCGCGTCCTCGCGCGCCCGCCCGGCGCCGTAGCCGCGGTGCGGCAACCGTCCGAGCGCGACGAGATCGCGGGCCCTGAGCGGCCAGTGCGCCGCGGGCGCTTGGGGCAGATAGGCGACGTGGCGGGCGCGCTCGAGCCCTGGCATGCGCTCGAGCGGCCGGCCGCCGAGCCGCAGCCGGCCCGCCGCGGGCAGCACGCCGGCCACGGCCTTGACGAGCGAGCTCTTGCCCGCGCCGTTCGGCCCGACGAGCCCAACGAGCTCGCCCGGGGCGAGTGCGAGCGTCGCCGGGCCGACGGCGCGCAGCGGCCCATAGCGGACCTCGAGGCCCTCGATCTCGAGCGTCATGCCGGGCCGGCTCGTGTGCGCAGCACGAGATAGAGGAAGAACGGTGCGCCGACGAGGGCCGTCACGACGCCGAGCTTGAGCTCGGGGCCGGGGGGCATGAGCCGGACGACGATGTCCGCCGCGAGCGTGAGCAGGGCGCCGCCGAAGAAGCTCGGCAGCAGGAGCCGGCTCGGCTCGTGGCCGACGCGCGCGCGCAGCAGGTGCGGCACGACGAGCCCCACGAAGCCGACGACGCCGGTCACGGCGACGGCCGCCCCGACGGCAAGGGCCGTGCCGCCGACGACGAGCCACTGCGTCCGGGTCGGCGCGAAGCCGAGGCTCGCCGCGGTCTCCTCGCCGAGCGTCAGTGCGTCGAGACCGCGGGCCGACGCCGCCAGCAGGATCCAGCCCGGAATCATGAACGGCAGCGCGAGCCACACGTGCGCGAGGCTGCGGTCGGCGAGCGAGCCCAGCATCCAGAACAGGATCTCGAGCGCCGCGTAGGGGCTCGGCGCGAAATTCAGCGCCAGCGAGGTCAGCGCGGCCGCGAGCGCATTGAGCGCGATGCCCGCCAGCACGACCGCGAGCAGATCGCCGCGGCGGCGCGAGAGCGCATAGAGCAGACCGAGCGCGGCGAGCGAGCCCGTGACGGCGCCGAGCGGCAGCGCCAGCGTCGCGGCCCCCGCGAACCCGAAATAGAACACGAGCACCGCGCCGAAGGCCGCCCCGCTCGAGGCGCCGAGCAGGCCCGGCTCGGCCAGCGGGTTGCGCAGCAGGCCCTGCAGGGCTGCGCCGCTGAGCCCGAGCGTGCCGCCGACGAGCAGGCCGAGCAGCGCCCGCGGGAGCCGGATCTGGAGCAGGATCGCGGCCGCGATGTCCGGGCCGCCGAGGCCGAACGTCGCGCCGGCGCTCGTGCGGCCCAGCGCGAGCGAGAGCAGCACGGCGCCGGCCGTGAGCAGGGCGAGGGCCGTGCACAGGCCGCGGTCGCGGCGCCGCGCGGGCGCCCGCAAGGCCGCCGCCGGCGGGCCGGCGGTGACGGGCTTCGCGTCCCGGGCGGCGGTCCCGCGAGCGCCGGCCTTCATGGCGCCTTGACCGGGCCGCGCGCCGCGACGCTCGGCCGCAGCGGCGCGGCTGCGTGCTGCATGGCGGCGACCGAGTCGAGGCTCTGCGGCAGCCCGCAGGCCCATTTCGCGGCCGGCACCTCGAGCGTGGCGGTCCGGGCCGCGATGCGCTCGACGGCCGGATGCCGGAAGATCGCGTTCGCGAGCGAGGCCTCGCCGCGGCGGTAGTCGGTCAGGATCAACAGCTGCGGCCG
Organism: uncultured Gammaproteobacteria bacterium; assembly: GCA_963782445.1. Taxonomy (GTDB): domain Bacteria; phylum Pseudomonadota; class Gammaproteobacteria; order Steroidobacterales; family Rariloculaceae; genus ZC4RG20. The sequence goes on along the minus strand of CAWAJM010000001.1, from coordinate 4,152,386 downwards.
GCTGCGCAGCAGCGTCTCGACCGAGAGGCTGCCCCAGCGGTCGAGGCCGCGGTCCGCGGCGAGGTTGTCGAGCCCGGCCAGATGCATGAGCGCCTGCGTCAGCGAGTCGCGGCCGACCGTGAAGCCGCCGGGCCGCAGCACCACGGCGCCCACGCGCGGGCCCGCGCCGGCCCGGGCCAGCGCGTCGCGCCGGGCGCGCAGCGCGGCGGCCGCCGCGACGCCGCGTCGGGGCCGGCCGATGGCCGCCGCGACGCGCTCGAGGTTGGCCGCGATGTCCTCGACGCTGTGGGCGGGGGCGATCGCGACGACGTTGTAGCCGAGGCGTTCGAGCAGCTTGCGCGTGAAGGCGCTCGTCAGCGTGCCGGCCAGAACGAGGTCGGGATCGTAGCGCAGCAGCTCCTCGGCCGTGCCGTAGTTCAGCGGGTACGCGGCGGCTTGCGCGGCCAGCACGGATTCCTCGGGATCGGCCGAGAGCCAGCTCAACGTGAGGATCTGCTGCGGGGCGGCGAGCTCGAGCAGCAGTTGATCCGTGCACAGGTTGATCGAGGCGACCTTGGGCAGGGGCCGCGCACAAGCCGCGCACGCCGCGAGCGCGAGGCAGACGAGGACGCCTGCACGCTGCCGCGAACGCCGATACGAACGCTTCGGGATGCCGCCGCGCATGGACCAACCCTGCTGCCGTTGCCGAGAGTTGCCGCCACGACGGTATTCCGCTCCGCACGCTTCCCCGGCGCCCGGAAGGACGACATCGGCGGCAGGTTTCCTGGCTCACGGCTCGAACGGTTTCGACGGGCCTTCCCAAAGCCGTAGCTTCAGTGGCCTTCGGCGCGAAACCTTGCCGTCTACAGTTGCGGGGACAGCCGCAGCTTCGCACTGCGTTCCCTTTTGACTCCGATGGAGCACCGCCTCGGGGCACGATAGGAGCGGGCCGGCGGATTTGCAAGCGGCGCCCGCGCCGTCCCGCGCGGGCTATGCGACAATGCCGCGCCGCCGCCCGCATTCACGGCACCGGGGGCACGCGGGCTCACGCTAGGGAGGGAGAGTCTCTGATCCGCTATCGAGTACGACTGGCCGACCTCAATCGCCACCTGTTCGAGGTCGAGTGCCGAATCGAAGCGCCGGACGCGGCGCAGCGCTTTCAGATGCCTTCGTGGATCCCGGGCAGCTATCTGCTGCGCGAGTTCGCGCGCCATGTCGTGGGGCTCGAGGCTGCGAGCGGCGGCCGCAGCGTGCCGGTCGAGCAGCTCGACCATACGACCTGGTGCTGCCGCGAGGCCTCGGGTGAGCTCGCGCTGACGGCGACCGTCTACGCGCTCGACGAGTCCGTGCGCGGGGCCTATCTCGACGCGCGCCGCGCGTATTTCAACGGCCCGTGCCTGTTCGCCCTGCCGCTCGACCGCGAGGACGAGGAAGTCGAGCTCACGATCGAGGCTCCGGCGCACGCGGCCTGCATCGACTGGCACGTCGCGACGGCCATGCACGCGGCCGAGGTCGATGGCCAGGGCTTCGGCACCTACCGGGCCGCGAGCTACGACGAGCTGCTCGATCATCCGTTCGAGATCGGGGATTTCGAGAGCGTCGAATTCGCGGCGGCGGGCGTGCCGCATCGCCTCGTGGTCGCGGGCCGCTTCGACTCCGATCTCGACCGCGTGGCCGCGGACCTCACGCGGCTCTGCGAGACGCAGATCGACTTCTTCGGCGCGCCGCCGCCGTTCGACCGCTACTGCTTCCTTGGTCTGGCCGTCGGCGAGGGGTACGGCGGCCTCGAGCATCGGGCCTCGTCGAGCCTCATGTTCAATCGCGACGATCTGCCGAAGGCGGACGAAGAGGCGATTACGGCGGACTACCAGCGTTTTCTCGCGCTCGCGAGCCACGAGTACTTTCACACCTGGCACGTGAAGCGCACGAAGCCGGCCGCCTTCGTGCCCTACCGTCTCGATCGGCGCAACCATACGCGCCTGCTCTGGGCGTTCGAGGGCATCACGAGCTATTACCAGGAGCTCATGCTGCTGCGCAGCGGCCTGTTCAGCCGCCAGGTCTTTCTGCAACGGCTCGGTGAGGTGCTGACGCGCGTATATCGAACGCCGGGGCGGCACCGGCAGTCATTGGCTGCCTCGAGCTTTAATGCCTGGGACGTGCTCTACAAGCCCGAGCCGAACGGCGTCAATGCGAGTATGAGCTACTACAGCAAGGGCGCCGTCGCCGCGCTCGCGCTCGACCTGACGCTGCGCAACGGCTCTTCGCATTCGCTCGACGACGTCGTCCGCGGGCTCTGGGAGCGCTTTGGCGCGCGCGGCGTCGGCGTGCCGGAGAACGGCGTCGAGGCGCTGACCGTCGAACTCGGGGGCGCGAAGCTCGCGGGTTTCTTCGACCGCGTGATCCGCGGCACCGAGGACCCGCCGCTGGCCGAGCTGCTGGCGGGCTTCGGCGTCGCGCTCGAGATGCGGGCCGCGACCGGGCCCGACGACAAGGGGGGCACGCCCCGTGCCGCGGGCGGCGTGCCGCTCGCGCTCGGTATCGCCTACAAGTCCCGCGACCACGGTCTCGAGCTCACGGCCGTGCTCGACGACGGCCCGGCGCAGCGCGCGGGCCTCCAGCCCGGCGACGTGCTCGTCGCGCTCGATCGGCTCAGGATCACGGATCGCACTCTAAAACGCCGCCTCGCGCGCTTCGAGCCCGGCGAGCGCGTGACGTGCAGCTACTTCCGCGGCGACGAGCTGCTCGAGGCCGGCCTCGTCGTGCAGCCGGCCCCGCAGGACACCTGTTGGCTGCGTCTGGAGGATCGCGCGAGCCGCGCGGCCGTCGAGCGCCGCAAGGCGTGGCTCGGCCAATGATCGAGCTCGGCCTCAAGTTCACGCTCGGGTATCTGCTCGGCTCCGTGCTCGGCAGTCTCGTCGTCGGGCGCCTCATGGGCGGCGTCGACATCCGGGAGCTCGGCAGCGGCAACGCGGGCGGCACCAACGCGCTGCGCACGCGCGGCAAGGCGTTCGCGTTTTGGGTCATGGTCATCGACGTGGGCAAGGGCATCGCCGCGGCCGCGCTGATTCCGGGGCTTGCCCTGCCCGGCGTCGGCATCGACCCCGCGGTACCGCGCGAGCTCGTGCTCTATGCGGTCGGCATTGCCGCGATCGCCGGGCACGTGTTTCCGATCTGGTTCGGCTTCCGCGGCGGCAAGGGCGGAGCGACGGCGGCCGGGCTCATCATCTTTTACGCGCCGGCCGTCGCGCTGCCCGTGCTCGGGGCCTGGATCGCGCTCGTGCTCGCGACGGGCTTCGTCGGGCTCGCGACCATGGGTGCCGCCGTCGGCGGTGCGGTCTACATCGGCCTCACGCGGCTGCCGGAGGGCCTGGGGCTGTTCACGTTCGCCTGTCTCGTCGCGGGGTTCATCGTCTGGACCCATCGCGGCAACATACGGCGCATGATCGGGCGCACGGAGCCGCGCCTGCGCCGCTTTCAGGGCAGCAAGTAGGCACACGAGGTCGGGGGCAAGCCGATGCACCCGCAAGCGCTGCTCAGAGTCCTCGCCGACGGCCGCACGCATTCCGGCGCGGCGCTGGCGCGGCAATTCGGCGTCACGCGCGCGGCCGTCTGGAAGCAGATCGCGAAGCTCGAACGCTTCGGTCTCGACGTCCAAGCCGTGCCCGGCAGCGGGTATCGTCTCGCCGAGCCGCTCGATCTGCTCGACGCGCAAGTGCTCGCGGCGGCGCTCGGCCCGACGGCCGCGCGTGCCGTCGAAGGGCTCGAGGTCCTTGCCGAGACCGATTCGACGAACGGCCGGCTGCTCGAACGGCCGCCCGCGCCGGGCCGCATGAGCGTGTGCCTCGCCGAGTTCCAGCATGCGGGCCGCGGGCGCCGCGGCCGCGCGTGGATCGCACCCTTCGCCTCGGGCCTCTGCCTCTCGGCCGGGTGGCGCTTCCCGGAGACGCCGCCGGATCTGTCCGCCTTGACCCTGGCCGTCGGCGTCGTGACGCGCCGCGTCCTGGCCCAGGTCGCGGGGCTCGAGATCGAGCTCAAATGGCCCAACGACCTCGTCTGGGACGCGCGCAAGCTCGGCGGGATCCTCGTCGAGCTCGCGGTCGAGGCGCAGGGCGGTTGTCACGTCGTCGTGGGGCTCGGGCTCAACGTCGCCGTGCCGCCGGCGCTTCTCGGGGCCGTCAGCGACTGGCCGCGCGGCGCTGTGGATCTTCGCGCGGCGCTCGGCGGCGCCCCGCCGGCGCGCACGGCACTCGCGGCGGCGCTCGTCGAGGCCTTCGCCGAGCTCTTCGCGAGCTACGCCGGCACGGGTTTCGGTCCGTACCGCGCGGAGTTCGAGGCCGCGGATCATTTGCGCGGCCGCCGCATCCGCGTGGCCGACGCGGCGGGCGGGCTCGTGGGCACGGCGCGCGGCCTGGAGGCCGACGGTGCCTTGCGCGTCGAAATCGGGGACGCTACGGGCCGCTTCGCGCGCGTGATCTCGGGCGACGTGTCCGTGCGGGCGGCGCCGTGATCGCGCCGACCGCCGCGCCGGCGACCCTCGTCGTCGACATCGGCAATGCGCGCATGAAGTGGGCACGCCTCGAGGGCACGGCGCTGGTCGACCGCGGGCATGCCCTGCATGCCGGCCCGGGCGCCGGCACCGGCGGGGGCGAGCAGGGTGAACGGAGCGAGGCGGCCCTGGCGGCCTTCACGGCCGCGCTGCCCCCGCGCGTCGGGCGCGTGCTCGTCGCGAACGTCGCCGGCGCCGGGCTCGCGGCGCGGCTCGCCGAGCGCGTCGCCGAGCGCTGCGGTGCCCGCATCGAGCTCGCGGCGACGGCGCACGAAGCGCTGGGCGTGCGCTGCGGCTACCGCGACCCGGCGCGCCTCGGCGTCGATCGCTGGCTCGCGGTGATCGCGGCGCACACGCGCGTCCGGCGCGCGGCGACCGCGACGGTGCCTCCGGCCTGCGTGATCAACGCGGGCACGGCCATGACCTTCGACGCGGTCGACGGCGGCGGCCAGCACCTCGGCGGTCTGATCCTCGCGGGACCGCGCATCGCCGCCGCGGCGCTGCAGCGCCATACCGAGCGCATCGGCGCGACGGCGACGCCCGCCGATGCCGCGCCGCGCGGCCTCGACCTGCTGGGCCGCAGCACCGACGAGGCCGTCGGCCGCGGCGCGCTGCTCGGCCCCGCGGCGGCCTTCGATCGTGCCGTCACGGTCGTCGAGCGGGCGCTCGGCCAGCGCCCGCGCGTATTTCTCGCGGGCGGCGACGGCGCCTTGCTGGCCGAATGGCTGGAAACCGAGGTCGAGCTCCGGGCAGACTTGGTCCTCGAGGGACTCGCGCTGCTCGCCGCCGGCGACGCGGGCCGCACACGCGGTGCGTCTTGACGATGGGGGGATGACGCCGATGCGGAACCTGTTTCTCGCTCTCGTGCTCGCGAACCTCGGCTTCGCGGCCTGGCACCAGTGGTATGCCCGGCACGGGGCGCCGAGCGCGCATCCGACGAGCACGGGGGCGCCCATCGAACTCGTCAAGGAGGTCGGCGATCGCACGGCCGCGGCCGCGACCGCCTCCGATGCAGGGACCGATTCGCGGGCCGCGGCGGCCCCCGCGCCGGCCGGCGCCCCGGCTGCGGACGGCGCGGCGGAGCAGGCACCGGACGCCGCGCCGAACACAGGCGCACGAGCGGCGAAGGCACCGCTTGCCGCGACGGCGGCCGCCGCCTCCGCCCAACCCGGCCCTAGCGCCGGCGCGACGGCCACCGCGGCCGCCGCGAACCGCTGCGTCAGCGTCGGGCCTTTCCGCGAGCTCACGCAGGCCGCCACGGCGTCGGCGAAACTGCGCGAGGCGGGGTTCGAACCCTCGCAACGCTCGGGCGAGGGCGACGTGTGGGTCGGTTACTGGGTCTACCTCGACCAGTTCGCGCCCAAGGACGCCGACGCAATGCTTGCCAAGCTGCATGCCAATCGCGTCCCCGACGCCTACCTCATACCGGACGATGCCGGCGCCAAGATCTCGCTCGGGGTCTTCAACCAAATCAGCCGCGCCGGGAGGCTGCGCGACCAGGTACGCGCGCTCGGCTTCGACCCCGTGGTCGTCGACCGCACACGCCACGAGGACGTCTATTGGCTCGACGTGAAGCTGCCGGCGGGGCAGCAGCTCGACCTCGGCGGGCTCGCGACGGCCGGGCCCGAGAATCGGCTCGAGCAACGGGCCTGCAGCGAGACCGGGGGCGAGAAGTAGGCTCGGTCCAGGTTCTGGGGGCCTGTCCCGCGGCCCGCCGCGGCTGCTTTTCGGCGCTCGGCGCCGATTTCAATGTCCCGGTTGTTTGAGCTATCGTAATCCTGGAGCGAGAACGAGACGCACGGTTAAAGTGCGCGCTGGCGATATCGACGGCGGACCGGGAAGGCCCCGGAACGCGCAACAACTCGAAAAGAACATAAACGGATGCGTTAAGGAGCAACAATCATGAAACGGATCACGTGGACTTGGTTACCCATGGCCGTGCTGGCGCTCGGGTCGTTCGCCGCGGCGGCGCAAGGGCAGAAACAGGAGGAGATGCGGATCCACAAGGCGCTGATGTCGCCGGAGCGTCCGCAGAGCGACAAGTCGCGCGACGAGGGGCGCAAGCCCATGCAGGTCGTCCAGTTCCTCGGCATCAAGACCGGCGACAAGGTCGTCGACGTCATCGCCGCGGGCGGTTACTACGACTGGGTGCTCTCGGCCGCCGTCGGCCCGAGCGGCAAGGTCTATTCGCAAAATCCCTCGTTTCTCACGAGCCGCCCGGGTTTCACGGAGCAGGAGAATAAGCGCAACGAGATGCTCGGCAACGTCGAGCCGATCCACGGCGACCTGCCCGACGGCATCAAGGACCAGGCCGATGCCGCGATCACGGCGCTGAACTTCCATGACATCTACAACCGCGGCGGCGAGGCGGCGGGCGTCATGTTCCTCAAGGGCATCTACGATTCGCTGAAGCCGGGCGGGACGCTGGGCGTCATCGATCATATCGGCGAGGCCGGCAACGACAACGCCAAGTTGCATCGCGTGCCCCCCGAGGCCGTGAAGTCCGCGCTCATGAAGGCCGGCTTCAAGATCGAGGCCGAGTCCGATCTGCTGCACAACCCCAAGGACACGCACAAGCTGCCGAGCCACGACCCGTCACTGCGCTGGCATACGGATCGTCTCTTGATCCGCGCCCGCAAGCCGGGCTGACCCCAAGGGGCTGAAAACAGCAACGCAGCGTGCTAAGTTCTCGGAGCCACAAGAAGCCTCTGCAGGGGCCGCCGAGAAAAAGCAACTCAAGGCACTGAACAAAAAGACGAAACGGTAGAGGCGCCGCGAGGCGCCTCGTTTTTATCTGCGGCGTCTTATAATGGGCGGCCGGCGCTGGCGTAGCTCAGTCGGTAGAGCAGCTGATTTGTAATCAGCCGGTCGGCGGTTCGAATCCGTCCGCCAGCACCACGTGCCGCTGGATGCCGGCAGCCTGCAGCTTGTTGAGCCCCTGTCCCGGACTCGAAGTGGAATCGGCCGGCCCGTCGGCGGACCTTCGAATGCGTCGCGGTCGCCGGGAGCGTCGCACGCCCGCATGAGCGGCCGCGTCATTGAGGCGCTGCGAAATTGCGGGCCGAGCCGCGGGGCTGAGCCGGTCGACGATCGCTTGATAATCGTCCGTCGTACGTTCGTGCTCTTGTTCATCGGCGCCTGCGAGGTATTTGGCCATTGTCAGCGCGTCGGGTCTATGACCATAGGCGGCAGATCGCGGAGCGTGCAGGTCGCGAAGCGTGCAGCCACTCGTCGGCGACGGCTGCGCGCGTGCGGCCGAAGTGGCAAACATCTTGCAGGTCCCTTCCGCCATGGAGTCCACCCGACCCCGCCGGGTAGCGCGCCGGCGCCACCCGCTGCACGGCCGCGACCGGGTCGTCCATCTCGCGTTCGACATCGGTGTTTTCGCCAAGGGGGTCGACGGCGTTCTCGAGATCGTCGGCGGCATTCTGCTGCTCGTCGTGAGCTCCGAGCGCATCGGCGCGGCCGCCGTATACGTGACGCATCATGTGCTGCACGAGAATTCGCAGGACTTCTTCGCGCACCTGCTCACGCAGTCCGTGAGCCATCTGACGGGCGGCGCCAAGCTCTTCGGCGCGGTCTTTTTGTTCTGGCACGGCGCGATCAAAGTGGGCCTCGTGTGGGCGCTGCTGCGCCGCCAATGGTGGGCGTACCCGGTGGCGATGGCCGCGTTCGCAATCTTCGTCGCGTACCAGCTCTATCGCTATACGCATACCCACTCGATCTGGCTCATCGGGCTCTCGCTCCTCGACTGCTTCGTCATCGTGCTGACGTGGCTCGAGTACCAGCGCCTCAAGCGCTCGCACGAGTTCAATCGCCCGCGCGCCTTCTGATGCCCCGATCGAGGCGCGCCGCCCTCAGCTTGGCCGGCCCCACAGCCGGCGCGACGCGAGCCGCGCGCCCGCGGCCAGCGCGGCAAGCTTCTTGTAGGCGACGTCCGGTGCGACGCGCCACAAGCCCGCGAATGTCCCGAAGCCGCAGTCCGTTCCGGCGATGACGCGCTCGCGCCCGACGATGTCCGCGTAGCGGCAGATCTGCTGCGCGACGAGCTCGGGGTGCTCGACGTAGTTGGTCGTCGACATGAGACAGCCCGGTATCAGCACTTTGTCGTCCGGGATCTTCGCGTCGCGCCAAACGGTCCACTCGTGGGCATGGCGTGGGTTCGCGGCTTCGAACAGCACGCCGGCCGGCTTGGCCTCGAGCACGATGGCGAGGATCTTCTCGAGCGGAATGTCGTGGTCGTGAGGGCCTTCGTAGTTGCCCCAGCACACGTGCATGCGCATGGCCTCGGCCGGGATGTTCCGGACGGCGCGGTTCAGCGCGTCGACCTGATAGCGGGCGCGCTCGAGGAACTCCGCTTCGCCGAGCGTCTGAAAGCCCGTGTGGCGCGCCATGGCGAGGTCCGGGCAGTCGAGCTGAAGCACGAAGCCGGCGGCGTGGATGGCTTCGTACTCCGGCTGCATGGCTGCGGCGATCGCGTCGACGTAGGCCTCGTGCGTCGCGTAGTAGCGGTTCGGCTGGAAGGCCGCGACGACACCCGGCGAGGCCGCGTTCATGAAGGCTTCTTGCGGCGCATGGGTTTCGACGGCGGCCGTGAGGTTCGCGATGTCGCGCGCCGAGGCGGCGGCATCGACGAGCGCGACGGGCCCGACGCAGGCCGCGCGCCTGAACGACTGCCGGCCGACCATGCGCGCGAGGGCTTCCTGTAAGTCCGGGTGCGGCGCGAGATCGAGGCTCGGGCGCCGGGGATAGTGGCCTGCGAACCCCGAGAGGCGATTCTTGACGTAGGTCGCGTAGCCGATCTTGCTCATCTCGCCGTCGCTGACGACGTTGATGCCGACTTCGACCTGGCGTGCGACGACGCTCGCGACGGCCTGCGCCAGAGCGGCCGCGAACGCGGCCTCTTGGATCGGCTCGCCGCGTTCCTCGGCGACGAGAAACTCGAGCACCGCCGCATCACGCGGCAAGCTGCCGACGTGGGTCGTGAGGATTCGATCCGTGCTGAGCTTCATGAGCGTCCTGCGCGTAAAATTGCCGTCCGATCCGCATGCATTGTCCCCCAAAACACCTGCCGAAGCCCGCCGATGAACGATCCCCGCAGCGATCTCTCGCGCCTCACGCACCGCGCCGTGCTCGGCATCGCCGTGCCCGTCATGATCTCCAACGTCTCGACGCCGCTCATCGGTCTCGTGGACACGGGCGTGGTCGGCCGCATCCCCGATCCGGCTTACATCGGCGCGGTCGCCGTCGGTGCCCTGATCTTCGACTTCGTGTTCTGGGCCTTCGGCTTCCTGCGGATGGGCACGACGGGCATGACGGCTCAAGCGTTCGGGGCTCGCGACGTCGACGAGCAGCGCGCCGTGCTCGCGCGCGCCCTGCTCATCGCGGTGGCGGCCGGGGCGGCGCTCGTGCTGCTGCAATGGCCGATCCGCGAGGCGGCCTTCGCGTTCATGCACGCAAGCGACGAGGTCGAGCGGCTCGGGCGCGCTTACTTCGGCGTGCGCATCTGGGCCGCGCCGGCGACGCTCGCCAACTATGCCCTGCTCGGCTGGTTCATCGGCTTCGGCCGCACGGACATCGCCCTCGTGCTGCAGCTCGTGCTCAATCTCACGAACATTGCGCTCGATGCGCTCTTCGTGCTCGGCTTCGGCTGGGACGTGCGCGGCGTCGCGCTCGGCACGCTCGCGGCGCAGTGCATTGCAGCGGGCGTGGGGCTCGCCGTTGCGGCCGCTCACCTGCGCCGCATCGGCGGGAGCTGGTCCCTGGCGCGCGTGCTCGACCGCGCACGGCTCGAGCGCACGGTCGCCGTCAACGGCGACATCATGATCCGCTCGCTTGCGCTCGTATCCGTGTTTGCCTGGTTCACGGCCCACGGCGCCGAGCAGGGCGATGTCGTGCTCGCGGCCAATGCCGTGCTGCTGCACTTCATCTCCGTCGCCGCCTTCTTTCTCGACGGGCTCGCGTTCGCGGCCGAGGCGCTCGTCGGCCGCGCCGTCGGGGCGGCGCATCGGAAGGGGCTCGAGGTGGCAGCCAAGATCACGACTTCGTGGGCGTTCGTAACGGCGGCGCTCGTCTCGCTCGCGCTGTTCGGGCTCGGCGCCGTGTTCATCGATCTGCTGACCGTCGATGCCGCCGCGCGCGCCGCGGCCCGCGCCTACCTGCCCTGGGCGGCGGCGTCGCCGCTGCTCGGCGTCTGGGCGTTTCAGCTCGACGGCATCTTCATCGGCGCGACGCGCACGGCGGACATGCGCAATGCCATGCTCGCTTCGCTCGGCATCTATCTCGGCGCGTGGTGGCTGCTGCGGCCCTACGGCAACGCCGGTCTATGGGCGGCGTTCTACGTGCACTACGCCGCACGAATCGGGACGTTGGCGTATTTTTATCCGCGCCTGCTGAAGTCCGTGGTGCGGGCCTGAGCGCGCGCAAAGATCCCGGCGCCAGCGCAGTGTAATCGGCCGGTACATGCAGTAAGCTTCGGGCCGGCTACCGAGGACTGCCTATCGATGGCGAGACGCATGCGAGAGGGAGAGGCGAGGACGCGCGAGAGCGGCAGCCGCATTCCGCGCGATCCGCGGCGGGCGCTGCGCGAATCCGAGGCCCGCAGCCGCGCCCTCATGCAGGCGTGCCCGGACATGCTCATGCGCGTGCAGCGTGACGGCTGTCACATCGACGTGCACATTCCCGAGAACATCGCTCAGTTCCTGCCGATGGGCCGGGACGCATTCCTGGGCAAGCGGACGAGCGAGATATTCGAGCCCGAATTCGCGGCCGAGCACGAGCGCCTGCTCGTTCGGGCGCTCGAGACGGGCAAGACGCAGCGCTGGCAGTACTCGCGCCGCATCAACGGGCAAACCCGCTATCTCGAGGCGCGCTTCGTGCGTAGCGGCGACGACGAGGTCGTCATTGCCATCACGGACGTGACCGATCGGGTCGACCTCGAGCGCGAGGCCGTGAACGCCATCGAGCGCGAACGCAACCGCATCGGCCGCGACCTGCACGATGGCCTCGGGCAACTGTTGACGGGCATCAAGCTGATACTCGAGCCAGTGCGCAAACAGCTCGAGACGCAGCCCGAGGCCGGTAGCGCGAGCGCGAGCGCGAACGTCGAGCAGGCGCTCGAGCTCATCGGCACGGCCATTGCGCAGACCTCCGAGCTTGCGCGCGGGCTGAGCCCGATGCCGAAAGACGGCGGCTTCACTTTCGCGGGCGCGCTCGAGCAGCTCGCGGCGCAGGCGACGAGGTTCTTTCGCATCGATTGCGCCGTGACCTGCGAAGGCGTGCCCGACGACCTCGGGGACGAGCGCTCGATCAACCTCTATCGCATCGCTCAGGAGGCGCTGACGAACGCCGTGCGGCACGGGCAGGCGGCGAACGTGCGCATCGATTGCCGCCGGCTGCGCCGCCGGCTCATGCTCACGATCGAGGACGACGGCGTCGGGTTCGCGGAGCCGGCCGGTCCCGGCATGGGATTGCACATCATGCACTACCGGGCCCGCGCGCTCGGCGGCGAGGTCATGGTCGGGGCCCGGGACGAAGGCGGTACGCGCGTGCGCTGCTACTGCCCGCTCGCGTAGTCGGCAAGCGGCCGCGAGGGGCGCCCGCCGCGGGCACCGGTCTTCGCGGCTGGTAGGCTAGGGCAGTCTCCCTCTGAGAGGTGACGCCATGCCCGTCGCGCCCCATACCGCCTGGATGCTGATCGTCTTCCTCGTCGCCGTCGCGATCGTCGCCGGCGTGGCCTCGCGCTTTCGCCCGGGCGCGTGGTACGCGGCGCTGCGCAAGCCGCCGTGGACGCCCCCGAACCGCGTTTTCGGGCCCGTCTGGACGGTGCTCTACGTGCTCGTCGCGGTCGCGGGATGGGAGATCTTCAGCCGCGCGCCGGGGACGGCGCCGAAAGCGCTGTGGATCGCCCAGCTCGTGCTGAACGCGCTGTGGTCCTGGGCCTTCTTCGGCCGGCGAGCCGTGGTTTGCGCGCTCGCCGACGTCCTCGCGCTCGCCGGCACGGTGGCTGCGCTCGTCGTGCTCGTCCATGCCAGTGCGCCGCTCGCGACGTGGCTGCTGGCACCCTATCTCGTCTGGATCCTTTACGCGGCCTCATTGAATGCAGGCGTCGCGGTGCTGAATCGCGCCGTGCCCCAGGGGCGCGCCGCGCCGCGCGGGCCGACGTTCGGGGAGCGCCTAGCGGCGGTCGGTGCACGCACGGACCCCGCGTTCGTCGGGGGCGTGCGGCGCCGCGGTTCGTCAGCGTCTGGCCTGCGTCTCTGCGGCGCCCGGAGGGTCCACGGTCGCGAGCCAGGCCTGCAAGGGCCGGGGCCGCCCCGTGTCGAGCCACGCGAAGACGAGACTGTGCCAAAGCACGCGCTGCACGAAGTCGCGAGTCTCGTTGTAGGGAATGTTCTCGATCCACACGTCGGCCGCGAGCGGCCGCTCGGGCAGCCAGCGCTCGGCCGCATTGGCGCCGGCGTTGTAGGCCGCGAGGCCGACGGGCAGCTGCGCGTCGAATCGGTCCACGAGATCGCGCAGCTGCGCGGCGCCGAGCTTGATGTTGACGGCCGGCGTCAGCAGATCGGCCCATTGCGGCTTCGGCTCGTTCCACTGCGCCGCCACCCGGCGCGCCGTCGCGGGCAGGAGCTGGGCCAAACCGATCGCGCCGGCCGCCGAAGCCGCATCGGGGCGATACAGGCTTTCCTGGCGGATCACGGCATAGATCAGCGCGGGCTCGAGCTTCGTGAGCGCCGCGGCTGCGCCGACGGCGCCCCGATAGGGCCGCGGATAAAGCACGTCGTAAGCCTTGAAGACCCCGCGGCGGCTCGCCGTCGCGATGGCCATGTCGTACCAGCCCCAGCGGGCGGCGAGCTGGACGGTCTGCACGCGCGTCGGCACGTCGAGGCGCTCGGAGCCGAAGCGCCATTCGGCGGCCGCATGCCACGGCAGGCCGGCATAGAACAACTCGCGGGCGCGCACGAAGGCGGGCCGCGCGGCGAGGCGGCGCAGGACGTGCGGATCGGCCGGCAGCGGCTCGGCATGCGGTGCGTACGGGCGGCCGAGCCGGGCGGCCGCGAGCGCGGCATAGTAGTCGTCGCGGTCGAGGATCGAGCGGTACAGGCCCTCGGCCTGCGCGCGGTCGTGCAGCCGTTCGGCGGCCCGCGCGCGCCAATAGCGCCAGCGCGTCTCGAGGCGCCGGTCGCGCGACATCGCGTCGATCGAACGCGCCGCGAGCCGCCAATCCCCGGCCCAAAGGGCCGCGCGCGTGCGCCAGGCGAGCGCATAGTCGTCGAGGTCCGACGCCGCGACGCGAGCGAAGTAGGCGCGCGCCTCCGGGCGCCGATCCCAAGCGAGGCCGAGCGCGAGCGCGCGCGCGAGCCGGCTCGTCGCGGCCGCGCCGAGGTGGAGCTTCGCTGTCAGCGGCTCGAAGCGCTCGAGCGCGGCGGAAGGGTCGTCGCGCGCCAGGCGCCCCCAGCCGGCCTCGAGCGCTTCGGGGCGCACGCCCTGCGAGGGTTCGGCGAGCAGCTCGTCGATGGTTTCGCGCGGGGCGCTGAGGAACTGGGCCCAGCGCAACAGCGGTGCCGCGCGCGCGTCGGGCAGCGCGCCGGCGATGATGCGGGCGAACGCGGCCTGGCCGTGCTCGAGCAGCAGCACGACGCGCCGCTCGACGAGGTCGTCCGTCAGTGCGCCCTGCGCGCGCAGCCAGTCGAACGGCGCCTCGCACTCGGAGGGGAGCTGCGCGCCCGTGAGCCAGACCTGCGCGATCGCGGCCGCGAGGCCGCGCTTGCGGCCGAGCTCGATGCGCGCCTCGAGCGCCTGGCAGCGCAGGGCCTGATCGGCGTCGTCCGCGTGGTATTGCGCGAGGAAGGGTTGCCACTGTCGGCGTCGTGCAAGGCTTGCGAGCCAGGCCGCCCGCACGTCGCGGCCGACGGGCTCGGCGCCGCGGGCGGCGAGAAAGGCGGCCGCGGCACGGTCGGCGGCCGTTTCGGCGCCGTGCGTGTCTTCGAGCGCCTGCTCGATGCGGGCCGCCGCGACGTACGGAAACAGGACGTAGCGGCGCAGGCGCGCGTCGATCGCGGGGGCGGCGCCCGTCCGTGTCGCGTCGAGCGCGGCGAGGAAATCGGCGCGGACATCGGCCAGTGCGGCCCGGTCGGCGTTCGCGGCGCCGGCGGCGCTCTGGGTTGCGGCGGGCGCCGGCGCGGCCCGCTCCCCGGCCCCGGACGGCCGCTCGCCGAGCAGGGCCGCGGCGGCGCCCGCGCAAGCGATCACGACGAGGGCCCAGGTCGCGCGGCGGCGTCGCATCAGCGCACGTGCTGGGTCCTGAACGGCTTGCCGCGGCGCGGTGCGCGCCGGCCCTCGTGGTCCTTGCCCGTGCCCTTGGGCTGGAAGCGCGGCACAAGATGCTGCTTGCCGTTCCCGATGAGATCCTCGCGGCCCATTCGTTTCAGCGCCTCGCGCAGCATCGGCCAGTTGTTCGGGTCGTGATAGCGCAGGAAGGCCTTGTGCAGGCGCCGGACCTTGAGCCCCTTCGGAATCGGGACGTCCTCGCCGTCGCGCGTGACGCGCCGCAGCGGGTTCTTGCCCGAGTGATACATGGCCGTCGCCGTCGCCATCGGCCCGGGCAGGAAGGCCTGGACCTGATCCGCGCGCAAGCCGTTCTGCTTGAGCCACAGCGCGAGCTCGAGCATGTCCTCGTCGGTCGTGCCCGGGTGCGCGGCGATGAAGTACGGTATCAGGTACTGCTCCTTGCCGGCCGCCTTGGAGTAGCGGTCGAAGAGCTTCTTGAAGCGGTGGTACGTGCCGATGCCGGGCTTCATCATTTTCGAAAGCGGGCCTTCCGAGATGGCCTCGGGCGCGATCTTGAGGTAGCCGCCCGTGTGATGCTGCGCGAGCTCGCGCACGTACTCGGGCGACTCGATCGCGAGGTCGTAGCGCACGCCCGAGGCGATGAGCACCTTTTTGATGCCGGGCAGCTCGCGGGCGCGCCGATAGAGGCGGATCAGCGGCGAATGATCCGTGTCCAGGTTCGGACAGACGGCCGGATAGACGCACGAGGGGCGCCGGCAGGCGGATTCGATCTCGCGGCTCTTGCAGGCCAGCCGATACATGTTGGCCGTGGGCCCGCCGAGGTCGGAGATTACGCCCGTGAAGCCCGGCACCGTATCGCGGATCGTTTCGACCTCGCGGATGATCGAGTCCTCGCTGCGGTTCTGGATGATGCGGCCCTCGTGCTCGGTAATCGAGCAGAACGTGCAGCCGCCGAAGCAGCCGCGCTGGATCGTGACCGAGAAGCGGATCATCTCGTAGGCCGGAATGCGCGCGGCGCCGTAGGCGGGATGCGGCCGGCGCTGGTAGGGCAGCTCGTAGACGCGGTCCATCTCGGCCGTCGTCAGCGGTACCGGCGGCCGGTTGAGCCAGACGTCGCGGCCGCCGTGGCGTTGGACGAGTGCGCGCGCATTGCCGGGGTTCGATTCCCTGTGCAATATCCGCGAGGCATGCGCGTAGAGCACGGGATCGTCCCGCACCTGCTCGTAGCTCGGCAGGCGGATGTAGCTGCGCTCGCGGTCGGCCGTCGGGACGCGGCGCGTGAAGCGCACCACTTTGACGCCGGGCTCGAGCGCGGCCTCGCCGGCCGCGGCGGCCTGCCCGGACGGCTCGGCCCGCATCGCGTACGGATCGGGGTGCGGATCGACGCGGCCCGGCGCGTCGAGATCCGTCGAATCGATTTCCGTCCAGCCCGCCGCCGCGCGCGTGCCCGCGAAGGCCGTGCCGCGCACGTCGCGAATCGAGCTCGGCGCCTCGCCGGCCGCGAGCCGGTGCGCGATCTCGACGATCTGCCGTTCGCCGTTGCCGAACACGAGCAGATCCGCCTTCGCGTCGAGCAGGACCGAGCGCCGGACCTTCTCCTGCCAATAGTCGAAGTGCGCGATGCGCCGCAGGCTGGCCTCGATCCCGCCGACGACGATGGGCACGTCGGCGAAGGCCTCGCGCAGGCGCTGCGAATAGACGACGACGCTGCGGTCCGGCCGCTTGCCGCCGGCACCTTCGGGCGTGTAGGCGTCGTCGCTGCGCACCCGCCGGTCGGCCGTGTAGCGATTGACCATCGAATCCATATTGCCCGCCGTGACGCCGAAGAACAGCGTCGGCCGGCCGAGCCGCGCAAAATCCGCCGTCGAGCGCCAGTCCGGCTGGGCGATGATCCCGACGCGGAAGCCCTGCGCCTCGAGCAGCCGGCCGACGATGGCCATGCCGAAGCTCGGGTGGTCCACATAGGCATCGCCCGTCACGAGGACGATGTCGCATGCATCCCAGCCGAGCGCCGCCATCTCCTCGCGCGACATCGGCAGGTACGGCGCGGGCGTGAGCCGCGCGGCCCAGTGCTTGCGGTAGCCGAAGAGGTCTTGGGTGCTGGCGGGCGTTGAGGTCACGGGAGGCCTTCGTCGGTGGAGTCTGCGGCCGGGCGGCGGCGTTTCGCTCGAATGCGGCGATTGAGAGCGATATCTTAACCATTCGTTCCCAGCCGGAGCCATTGGACGAGGTATGCAGGCGGAAGTCGTCGATTCTGGAGCAGGGACCGCCGTGGAGGCGGAGACGGCGAACGGCGGTAAGCGCGTGCTCGTGACGTGGGGCTCGAAGCGGGGCGGCACCGAAGGCATCGCGCACATCCTGGCCGACGAACTGCGCGCGCAAGGCTTCGAGGTCGCCGAGGTGCCGGCCCGGCGCGCGAGGCCGGGGGCCTACGATGCCGTGGTCATCGGCGGCGCCCTGTACGCCAACCGCTGGCCCGCCAGCGTCCGGCGTTTCGTCGCGCGCAGCCTCGACTGGCTCCGGCAGCTGCCGGTCTGGCTCTTCTCGAGCGGGCCGCTCGACGATTCGGCCGAGCGCGCGCTCATCCCGCCCGTCCCGCAGGTCGAGATCCTGGCCGAGCGCATCGGCGCGCGCGGGCACATGACCTTCGGCGGCCGCCTCGAGGCCGAGGCGAAGGGATTTCCCGCGCGCGCCATGGCAAGAGAGCGCGCGGGCGATTGGCGCAATCCCGAGCGGATCCGGGCCTGGGCGGCGGCCATCGCCGCGGAGCTGCCGAATACCGGGCCGGGCGCGTACGTCGAGCCGCGCGCGCGCTCACTCCCGCGCCTCGTCGGCTATGGCCTGCTCGGCTGGGGGCTCGTTGCGGCCATCACGTGGACGCTCGGCTACACGGGCGGTCCCACCGCGGCCGTCGCGGGCAAGAACCTTGCGGCCGCGCTCGTATTCGTCGGCGCCTCGCGGGCCTACTTCGCGCCGCGCGGCGCGCGCGATCCGCTCCCCGTGGCGCTCGTCTGGACGGCGATCGAAGCCGTGCTCGCGTTTCTCATCGTGCCCGTCGGGGCGGCCACGCGCGGCGGCGTCAGCGGCTTCTGGAGCTATTGGCTGCCGCTGGCCGTGATCTTCGGCGCCGTATGGGCGACGGGCCTCGTCATGTCGTTTCGTCCCTGGCGCCCCGGCGAAGCGGTCGTCGGCAGCGCGACCCGGCTCTGACCGGCCCCGTGAGGCGAGCGCGGCCGCGCTCGAGCCGGTGTCGTGCGGCCCGCGGCCGCTTCTGACACTATGCGGGTCGTCGCGCCCGGCGCGCTCGAGGGAAGGGAGGACACGACGTGATGCAAGGATTCAGGGCGCGGCTCCGGGCCGGGGAAACGTTGCTCGGCACGATGCTGACGCTGCCGAGCCCGGCCGTCGCCGAGGTGCTGGCCGGCCTCGGCTTCGACTGGCTGTTCGTCGACGCCGAGCACGGCCCCCTCGAGACGGCCGAGGTGCTGTCGATCCTGCGGGCCGTGGATCGCGACGTGGCCTGCATCGTGCGCGTCCCGGCCGCGGCCGAGGCGCCGATCAAGAAGATGCTGGATCTCGGCGCGGCGGGCATCATCGCGCCGCAGGTCAATTCGGCCGCCGAGGCCGCCGATGTCGTGCGCTTCGCGCGTTACTCGCCCGAGGGTGCGCGCGGCGTCGGCCTCGCGCGTGCGCACGGCTACGGCTTCGGCTTCGAGCGGTACGTCGGCGAGGCCAACGACGAGATCGCGGTCATCGTGCAGGCGGAGCACGTGCGGGCCGTCGAAGACATCGAGGCCATCGTCGCCGTCGAGGGGGTCGATGCGGTGCTGCTCGGTCCCTACGACCTCTCCGCGAGTCTCGGGCGAATAGGCCGCGTCGACGACCCGGCCGTGGTCGAAGCCATCGACCACGTGGTCGAAACCTGCCGAAAGGCGGGCATGCCGTTCGGCTACTTCGGCATCACGCCGGAAGCCGTGCGGCCGTTCATGGAGCGCGGCTGCACACTCATCGTGGCGGGCGTCGACACGCTGCTGCTCGGCAGCGCGGCGAAGCGGCTGCTCGGGGAGCTGCAGGCGGCGCGCTGACTGCGCGCTTACTCGTATCGGAGCACGCGCGCCGGCTCAATGCGCGCGGCCGCACCGGGAGGCGCGTGGGCGAAAAGGGCTCTGACCCCTTTTTATTGCCGCGGCGGCCGATGACGGAGTCGGCCTGTCCGCGATGGACAAGGCCTCATGGTCAGCTGGCGCGCCCGCTATACTGCGTCCTCGACGGCCGCCCCGCGCAGATTCGGCGGGCCCGCACGCCTGCCATCGAATGGAGCCCATGCGAGTGAGCGAAGAAGTCCTGTACCAGGCCCATCCGCCGATGTTCCGCAACAACCCGCTCGGTTTCGTTTTGAGCATTTTGCTCGTCCCTGTCGCCGTCGGCGTCGGGATCCTCCTGGTCTGGTACGTGAAGCGCCGCACGGAGACGCTCACGATCACGACCGATACCTTGAGCTACGAGCAGGGCTTTCTCTCCAAATCCCGCAGCGAGGTCAGGCTAACGAGCATCCGCTCCGTGCGCGTGAACCAAAGGCTGCTCCAGCGGCTTTTCGGCACGGGCGACGTTGACATCTACACGGCCGGGGACGCACCCGAGGTCTCGGCGCGCGGCATGCCGGATCCGAACAAGGTGCGCGAGCTCATCGACGCGCACAGTTGAGACCCGTGGGGGCGACGCCGGCCGAATCGGAACACTCCGGCGGATCCGCACGCACTGCCCCGCCGGGCCGCCCGGAGCACGAGTACGCCCGGCGTCTCGCGGCGCGGGAAGCCGCCGCTGCGCGCTGCGGCCGGATTCACGAGCGCATCGCGAACGCTCGGCTGCTGACGGCCGCGGTCGCGCTGGCCGCGGCCTGGCTCGCGTTTTATGCCCACGTCGTGTCGGGGTGGTGGCTCGCGGTTCCCGTAGTCGCGTTCGCCGGCCTCGTCGCCTACCACGCGCGCGTGCGCAGGGCGCACGCGCGCGCCCTGCGCGCGGCTGCGGTCTACGCGGACGGGCTTGCACGCATCGAGGACCGCTGGGCCGGAAGCGGGGCGCCGGGGGCGCGCTTCGAGGACGACCACCACGTCTATGCCGCGGACCTCGATCTGTTCTGTCGCGGTGGGCTCTTCGAGCTGCTGTCGCGCGCGCGCACGCGTATGGGCGAGGACACGCTCGCGGGCTGGCTGCTCGCGCCCGCCGCGGTCGCCGCGGTCCGCGACCGGCAGGCCGCCGTGACCGAGTTGCGCTGTGCCCTGGATCTGCGCGAGGACCTGGCCGTCCTCGGCGAGGCGCCGGTCGTCGGCGTGCATCCGGAACCGCTGCGCGCATGGGCCGAGGCGCCGAACCGGCTCACGAGTGCCTGGCTCGCGTGGCTCCCCGCGGTGCTCGTCGCGGCGGCCGCGGGCGGCGCTGTCGTTTGGGGCGAGCTCGGTTTTGCGACGCCGCTTCTGGCCGTGCTCGTCGTCGAGGCCGCGATCGGCTATCGCCTGCGTAAGCCGCTCGCGGATACGCTGAACGCCGCCGAGCATGCATTCGCCGACCTCGAGCTCCTCGCGGGCGTGCTCGCGCGCCTCGAGCGCGAGCATTTCGAGGCGCCGGCGCTCGTGGGGCTCATGCGCACGCTGCGCTCGCAGGAGACCGCGGCGTCCACGGCCATCGCGCGGCTGCGCAGACGCGTCCAATTCGTCGAGGCGCGCCGCAATCCGCTCGTGCGCGTGATCGACGTGCCGCTCATGTACTCCGTGCAGCTCGCGCGGGCCGTCGAGAGCTGGAGGCGCCTGCACGGTGGCGCGATCCGCGCCTGGCTTGAGGCGACGGGAGAGATCGAGGCGCTGCTCTCGCTCGCGACGTTCGCCTACGAGCATCCCGAGGATCCGTTCCCGGAGCTCGCCGAGCGGCGGCCCGCCCTCGAGGCCGAGGGTTTGGGGCATCCGCTGCTGCCGCGCGCGACCTGCGTGCGCAACGACGTCGCTATCGGCGTCGACGCGAGCGTGTTGCTCGTGAGCGGCTCGAACATGTCGGGGAAGAGCACCCTGCTGCGGGCCGTGGGTCTCAACACGGTCCTGGCCATGGCAGGCGCGACCGTGCGAGCGCACCGGCTGCGGCTCGCGCCGCTGCAGGTCGGCGCGAGCATCCGCGTCAACGATTCGCTGCAGGAAGGCAGCTCGCGCTTCTACGCGGAGATCAGCCGGCTGCGGCGCATTCTCGAGCTCGCGGGCCGAGAGCCGGCGCTGCTGTTCCTGCTCGACGAGCTGCTCCAGGGCACGAACTCCAGGGACCGGCGCATTGGAGCAGAAGGCATTCTGCGGGGGCTCGTCGAGCGCGGGGCCATCGGGCTCGTCAGTACGCACGATCTCGCGCTCACCGATATCGCGACGCCCGCGGGCCTCGGCTTGCGCAACGTGCATTTCCAGGACGATCTCGCGGACGGCAGGATGCGCTTCGATTTCAAGCTGCGGGAAGGCGTCGTCACGAAGAGCAACGGGCTCGAGCTCATGCGCTCGATCGGTCTCGACGTTCTGACTGCGCGCCGGCCCGCCTGCCGCGGCCGGCCGTCGAGGCTCGAGCCGCCGACCAAAAAAAAGCCCGACTTGCGTCGGGCGACTTTGGGGGGAGCGTCAGATGAGCCAAAACACAGATTGTGTGTAACTAATATCTATCTCCGCGGTGAGAGGGTCCGTGACGCGCGTCACGGATATGACATAAGACGCATTCGGGTCCGGGAATCCTTCGCTTCGGGCCCGGCCGCCGCCGAGGCCGAGATGCGCGGGGTCGGCGGTCCCCGTCGCGCAGGGCGCACGGCCGCGCTATGCTGCGTCTCACATACCGATAATTTTCTGGCCCAAGGAAGGCCGGCCGCCGCTGTAGGGACGACGGCAACGGGGGATGCAGGTGAAGAGTGTACTGACGGTTCTTGCGTTGGCCTTCGGCGCCCTGCCGGCGGCGGTTCCGGCCCACCACAGCGCGGCCGCCTGGTTCGACCAGAGCCGCATCGAGGAAGTCCAGGGCATCGTCAAGGAGGTCAAGTGGGAGAACCCGCACATCAAGTTCATCCTCGAGGTCCCGGGCGACGCCGGTAAGCAGGCCGTTTGGGACATGGAGACGTTCTCGATGGCCGGCATCAGCCGCTGGGGTATCAAGGCGAACATGATTCACGCGGGCGACCACGTGCGCATGGCCGGGAATCCGTCGCGCAAGGGGCTCAAGAACATGTTCGTGCGCAATATTCTGCTCCCGAACGGCGAGGAGATCGTTCTGGGCGGCAAGCCGCGCTGGTCGCAGCATGCGATCAGGGCCAGCGAAATCGTCAATGCGCGGGTCGGCGACGGCGGCCACCCGGAGAAGGGCCTGTTTCGCGTCTGGAGCACGGGACTCTCGACGCCGATGCTGTTCCCCGAAAACATCGATCATAGTTTCGACCTCGGGAAGTATCCGCTGACGGCGGCGGCGAAGGCCGCGGCCGCGGCCTTCGACTATCAGCAGGACGATCCGACCAACGGCTGCGTGCCGAAGGGCATGCCGCTCATCATGGAGGAGCCGTATCCGATCGAGTTCCTGCGGGACGGCAGCGACATCGTGCTGCGCCTCGAGGAATACGATACGAAGCGCGTGATCCACATGGGCGCGGCGGCCGACGCGGCTGGACAGCCTCTGTCGAGGCTCGGCTACTCGGTCGGTCATTGGGACGGCCGCGACCTCGTCGTCAAGACGACGCGGATCGGCTCCGGCGCCTTCGACAGCGTGGGCATCCCGCTGAGCCCGAAGGCCGAGATCGTCGAGCGCTTCTCGCCCAGCGCGGACGGCGCGCGCCTCGACTATTCGATGCACGTGACCGACCCCGCGACCTTCACCGAGGCCGTCGATCTCGGCAAACACTGGATCTGGGTGCCGAGCGTGCAACTGCAGCGTTTCGGCTGCACGGACTGAGGCGGGGCGGCGGGGCATATTCCCCGCGCGGGCGCGGAGGAGTACGCTTGCGCGACTTCGGCCGCAGTCGATCCAAAAGGAGCATCTGAATGATTGGCTATGTCACGCTTGGCACCAACGATCTCGAGCGCGCCGGCAAGTTCTACGACGCCCTGCTCGGCCAGCTCGGCGCGAAACGCCACATGGAAAACGAGCGGCTCATCGCATGGTCGGGTGGGGAAGGGGTGCCGGGCATCGGCGTCTGCAAGCCCTACGACGGCAACCCGGCCTGCATCGGCAATGGCAGCATGGTCGCGCTCGCCGTCGATTCGGCCGAAAAAGTGGCGGCCCTCTACGACTGCGCGCTCTCGAACGGCGGCTCCGACGAAGGCGCGCCCGGTATCAGGTTCGGGCAGTTCTACGCCGCCTATTTCCGCGATCCCGACGGGAATAAGCTCAACGCGTTCTGCATCGCTCAAGAGTAATCCGGACCGTCCGAGCCGGCTTGCGGGCCGGGCGCTGGCGCACGCCGCGCCCGGCGCCGCGAGCCTTGCGGTTGCTTAAGCCGTCCCGGCCCCCCACAATCTGCGCCGTCATGGGTGCCCGGGCAGGCTTTTGCAGCTGAGAGAGTCCAACCTCGAGCCGCCGCGAAGTTCCGCGGGCCGCGCACCGCCGATCTCATGGAAGAAGTTCAACACCGCGTTTTTCCGGCCGCGCAGGGGACGACCCGTATGGCGGCCGTAGCGCTGCTCGGCCTTCTGCTCGTGATGTTCAGCGTCACGATGCTGCCGCCGATCGCCGTGGGCCTGATCTACCGCGACGGCGGCACGAGCGCGTTCTTCGAGACCTTTCTGCTCACGCTTTCACTGGGTTTGCTGCTGCGCCTCCCCGTGCGCAACGAGGCCATCGATTTACGCAAGCGCCAGGGTTTTCTCGTCGTCGTCGCGATGTGGGTCGCTGCGGCGCTGCTCTCCGCGCTGCCGTTCATGCTGGCTCAACATCCGCACATGCATTTCACGGATGCCGTGTTCGAATCGATGTCGGGTTTGACGACGACGGGCGCGACCGTGCTTACGGACCTCGATCATCTGCCGCACGCCATCCTCTACTATCGGGCGCAGCTGAACCTGCTGGGCGGCATGGGCATCGTCGTGCTGGCCGTCGCGATCCTGCCGATGTTCGGCATCGGCGGCATGCAGCTGTACCGGGCCGAAACGCCGGGCCCGATGAAGGACGACAAGCTCACGCCGCGCATCCGGGCCACGGCCAAGCGGCTCTGGTACGTCTACGTGGCGCTCGTGCTCGCCTGCATCGTCGCGTTCTGGGCGGCAGGCATGAATCTCTTCGACGCGATCGCCCACAGCTTCGCGACGCTCGCGCTCGGCGGCTTTTCCACCCACAGCCAGAGCCTCGGCTACTTCCACAGCGCCCCGATCGAGATCGTGGCCGGCGTCTTCTCGCTGCTTGCCGGAGTGAACTATGCCCTCTACTACGTGGCCTGGCAGAACCGCAGTCTGCTCGAGATCTTCAAGAACGCCGAGTTCCAGTTCTACATCGGCGTGCTGGCCGCGATCATCCTCGCAACCTGCGTCGGCCTTTGGGCCACGGGCACGTATCCCGCCTGGGAGTCGTTCTACCACGGCTTCTTCCAGGCGGCCTCGATTTCGACGGACAACGGGCTCACGGCCGGCGGCTACCCGCAATGGCCGGTCTTTATTCCGCTGCTGCTGATCTTCGCAAGCTTTTTCGGCGCGAGCGTCGGCTCGACTTGCGGCGGCATCAAGGCGTTCCGGTTTCTGCTGCTGTTTCGACAGAGCGTCCGCGAAGTCCGGCTGCTGATTCATCCGTCGGCGCAGTTCGCGATCAAGGTCGGCGGCGTGCCGATCTCCGAGCGCGTCGTCGAGGCCGTCTGGGGCTTTTTCTTTCTCTACATTTTCGCCTTCTGCTTCCTGTCGCTGGGCCTCGCCATGACGGGCGTGGATCTCGTCACGGCCTTCGGCTCGGTCGCCGCCTGCATCAACAACATGGGCGCGGGCATCGGCCTCACGGCCAGCTACTTCGGCGGCCTGAACCACGTCGCCAAATGGCTGCTGACGTTCGCGATGCTGCTCGGGCGGCTCGAGGTGTTCCCGCTGCTGCTGCTGTTCTCGCGCGACTTCTGGCGCTGATCGGTGCTCGTGCGACTCACGTGCAGCGGTGGCAGCGGGGCTTCAGGCGCGTCGTAAGGGCCGTGTCGGGACCGCCGTGAACCCGTCCCTGGGGGCTCGCTGACCGCCATCCCTGGCGGTCAGCGTCCCGACACGCCCCTTACGACGCGCCTGAAGCTGGATACGTCCGCGGCCGTAGCCGCCGAAGGCCGCGCGCCTCTGCGTATTTCGCAGCATCGCGGGCTGCGAAGGCGATCCGCGCATTCGTCGCGGTTCGGCAAGGTTGCGCAAGACGCCAATCGTTGCGCTCTTCGTGCGTCCGAACGATCGCCGAGAACGCGGATGCGGGCGCTCTTGGGCTAGGGCCGCAGACGTGTCCAGGCTTCAGGCTTGGCATGAGGGCGGTGGCGGGACGCTGACCGCCAGGGATGGCGGTCAGCGAGCCCCCAGGGACGGGTTTACGGCGGTCCCGACACCGCCCTCATGCCAAGCCTGAAGCCCGCTGCCCACGCGTCTGGTGCGCGACTGCCCACGCGTCTGGTGCGCCGGCGCGCCCCGACGCCTAAGGCGCCGTCCCGGCCTCCGACGCGGCTTCGGCCGCGCGGCCGCCGCGCGGCGACCTGAGCTCGGGCGAGGGGATCAGCGCCACGGCGACGGCCGAAATCGCGAGCGGGATCGCGAACACGGCGAAGCTTTGGCCGAGGTTCAGGCCCGCCGCGACGAGTAGCCCCGCGACGTACGGGCCGAGGATGGCGCCCGGCCGCCCGGCGCCGACGGCCCAGCCGACGCCCGTCGAGCGAATCTCGGTCGGGTAGATCCGCGTCGCGGCGGCATACAGCGCGATGAAGCCGCCCTGCATGAGTCCCAGCGCGCCGAGGCCCGTCACGATTGCGGTCGGCGTCGTGAAGGACGAGAACGCGACCATGACCACCGTACCGACGGCCAGGAACAGGGTGATCACGCGCTTCAAGCCGAAGTGGTCCGAGAAGTAGCCGCAGGCCGTCATGCCGACGAAACCGCCGAGGTTGAAGACGGTACCGGCGAAAATCGCGGCGGCGACCGAGAGCCCCGTATTCGCGGCGAGCTGCGGCACCCAGCTCAGCAGGAAGTAGAGCGTCGTGAACGACGTGAAGAACGCGACCCATATCAGCAGCGTCGAGCTGCGATGCTCGCGCGCGAGGAGCCGCTCGAGCGCGGCGAGCAGCGGCAGCCGACCCGACGCCGCAGGCGCGGGTTTCGGCGGCAGCGCGTCGAGCTCCGTGTGGCCCATGCCGCGCAGCAGCGCGTTGATCTCCGCGAGCGCGCCGGCCGGCTGCCGGCTCAGGAGAAACTCGAGCGACTCGGCCATGTAGCGCCAGGCGACGACGATGCCAAGCGCCGCGACGAGGCCGCCGGCCGCGAACAACGACCGCCAGCCGAAATGCGGAATCATCCAACCGGCCACGAGGCCCGTGACCGTCGAGCCGAGCGGGTAGCCGCCCTGGACGATCGTGACGGCGAAGTTGCGGCGCCGGGCCGGCGAGAACTCCGCGGCGATGGCGGCCATGCTCGCGACGATGCCGCCGAGGCCGAGGCCCGCGGCGAAGCGCAGCACGACGAGCTGCCAGACCGAGCCGCACAATGCCGTGCCTAGCATGCCGGCGGCGATCACGGCGAGGCTCACGACGATGAGCTTGCGGCGCCCGATGGAATCGCCGAGTGGGGCGAGCAGCAGCGAGCCGGCCATCATGCCGACCGGCGCGGCGCTGAAAACGGCGCCGAGCGTTTCGGGCGAGATGCCCCAGTCCTTCGAGAGTGCGGGTGCTGCGAAGGACATCGAGAGCACGTCGATGCCGTCGAGCATATTGAGCGCCAGGCAGATCGCGATGATCCGTATTTGCAGGCCCGTCATGGGGCCGCGGTCGATGAGCTCGCGAACGTTCATGGACTCCCCCCGGGATGCGTTCGCGGCCAGTATGGCCGCAGGCGGCGGTCCAGGCCAGCCCGCCGCCTGCGCCCGTGCCCTCGGGAAGACGCCGGGCACGGAACAGCGGAGCCGGCAGGCTAAATCTTTCTTCACGATCGTCTGTCTACCCCGTGCGGTTCCCGCGCGTTGAGGGGCCGAGTTCCATAACTTCAACGACGCGAGGAGTGTTCTGCATGCAACCCATCAAAGTGATCGGTCTCGCGGCCCTGCTGGCCGCAGGCGCCGCCATGGCCCAGAGCGGGCCCGGCCCCGGCGGCAACGGCCCCGTTACGCTGGACGAGTATCAGCAGGCCGCGTCGGCCGCGGCGGCCAAACGCTTCGAGCGGCTCGACACCAACCACGACGGCGAGCTTTCGGCTGCCGAGCGCGCGGCGGGTCGGCATCCGGGCCCGTGGCGGCGCGGGCGCGGCAACGGCGGTTTGTTCGGGGCCGACGGCAAGGCGTCGCTCGCCGACGTCCAGGCGCGCATGCCCAACATCCCTGCGGACACGCTCGCGGCCCTCGATACGAATCACGACGGCATGTTGTCGCGTGAAGAGCTGCGCAGCGGACGCGCCCAGATCGCGAGCGCGATGTTCGCCAAGATCGACACCAACGGCGACGGTAAGCTCTCGCTCGCCGAGCTGCAGGCCGCGCATCCGAATATGACGGCCGACCGCTTCAAGCGTCTCGACCGCAACGGCGACGGCTTCGTCACCCAGGACGAGCTGCGGCCGCACGGCATGCACGCGCGTTTCGGTCCGCCGCCGGGCCCGCCGCCCGGCCCCGGGGTCGATTCGGCCCAATGACGACCCGGCTGCCCGCTCTCCGAGCGGGCAGCCCGTTTCGGGGCGTCCGGCCGCGGCGCCCCGCCTTCAGTGGTGAGCCTCGAAGAACTCCCCCAACATTCGAAACTCCTTCTGCCGAGCGCTGCCGCGTCTCCAGACGAGCCCGATGCTTCGGTAACTGCCTTCGGCGAGGGGATAGGTTCTGACCTGCGTGTTCTGCAGCAGCGCGGATCCTTCCGCCATTTCCGGCAAGAAGGTGACGCCGAGGTCGGCGTCCACCATCTCGATGAGCGTCAACAGGCTCGAGGCCGAGACCGGGCTCGTCTTCCGCGAGTCCCGGATGCGGCAGGCCTCGATGGCATGCTCGCGCAGGCAGTGCCCTTCGCGCAGCAGCAGCACACTCGCGTCCGGAAGCTTGCCGAGTCGGTAGTGCTCGGGGTCCACGAGCTGACTGTCCGCGCGGGCGGCGAGCCGGAAGCGGTCCTTGAACAGGACCATCGTCTCGACGCCTGGCAGGTCGTAAGGCAGCGCAAGCATGACGACGTCGAGGTCACCCTCCATGAGCCGTTCGTACAGCGTCTGCGTCATGTCCTCGTGCAGGAACAGCTTGAGCTCGGGGTATGCGCGGCGCAGCGAGGGCAGCGCGCGCGGGAGCAGGAACGGCGCGATCGTCGGAATGATGCCGAGCTGCAGCGGGCCTTCGAGCGGCCTGTCCTGCCGGCGCGCGATTTCCGCTAGCGTCGCGAGGTCCTGCAGGCAGCGCCGCGCGAGCGCGGCGACCTCCTTGCCCGTGGCCGTGATCGTGACCTTGCGGTTCGTCCGATCGACGAGGTTCGCATCGAGCAGCGTCTCGAGCTCGCGGATGGCGACGCTGAAGGCCGACTGTGAGACGTAGCACTGCGCCGCCGCTCGGCCGAAGTGGCGCTGGTCCGCCAGAGCCACGAAGTAGCGCAACTGCTTGACGGTCGGAAGGTGCGGGCTGGAAGTGTTCATGGAGGCGCCGGCGCCCGGTGCATGTCCCGAAAAATGAAACGCAGAGATAGAAATATTCTATGCATCACGGCGCTCAGTCGTCAGGAGATCGCCGCAGGGATCCCGCGGTTGCTCGCCGACAGTCATACGCTCTGCCTCGACGGCCGTCGACCAGAACGCCGAGCGCAACCGGGCCCTCGGGCATTCCGCGCCGGGTTCCTACAAGGCCTTCGCGAGCTCACTTCCATCGAGGAAGTGGACGGCGTTCCGAGCGCCGAGCAGATGATCCGCGACCTCGTGCTCGGCCGGGAGGCCGTGGTGCGCACGCCCCGGGAGGTGCTGCCGTCTGCGGCCGACGCTCACGACGAGCCCACGGTGGATTTGCTGAGGCAGCGCATGCAGGTGCACGAGAAGAACGCCTGGATGCTGCGGAGCATGCTCGAGAACGGCTGATCAGTCCTTGTGCCGGCCGCCGAAGCGCAGTTCGAAGAGGTGGATGTATCCGACGCGCTGAATTTCCCGGTTGCCGAAAAGGTCCTCGTCGCGTGAGGCGCCGATATACGAGTCGTCGAGGGGCAGCAGCTTGACGCGGATTCGGCCGCTGCCTTGCGCGGCCTCGGCCGCGGCTTTCGCGCCGCCGAGGTCGGGCAGGTTAAACGGGTTGTTGCGGCCGACGACGACGACCTCGTCGAGGTCGTCCGGGCGGCCCTTCTGCGGTGGCGCGAGATGGGCATCGAACGGCCGCGCATCGGCGCTCGCAGGCGTCCGGCTCGCGGGTTCGGATGCCTCTCCCGACGCGGCGGCTGCGCCGCCGTTCTCGGCCCGGTCATGCACGGCCGCGCGCTCCTGATCGAGAATCCGAGGCGGGGGCGGGGGTTCGGCCGGCGCGCCCGCGGGCGCGCCGGGCCCGCCGGTGTCCTGAGCCGCCGCGGGCAGCGCCGCGGCGAGCACGAAGCTCGCGGCGAACAGTGCCGCGGCGCGAGCGTGCGGGGCGGTCCGTGCACGGGCGCTCGAGAGCGTCCTGGGCGTCGAGCGATTCGCAGAGCGGTCAGCGGGCCTTGTCTTGGTCACCGGCGTTCCTCCAGCGCAGCGTCTCGAACCAATAGTGATAAGTGCTCGGCAGCCAGGTATCGGCTTCGCGTGCCGTGATCCAGGCATCGAGGAAGGCGAGAAAGTCCGGGTCGCCTTTGATGACCCCGAAGCCCGATGGAGTCTCGAGCAGCGGCCGGTCTAGCGGCATGTCGATCTTGCCCGGGTGCTCGAGGGCCAGGAAGGTCGGCACGGGCTGCTCCTCGAGGTAGCCGTCGACCTTGCCGGAAACGAGCGCATCGGCGGCGGCCTGGGAGTCTTTGAAGGTCACGAGCTTCGCGTTCGGCAGCACGCGGCGCGCAAGCCGCTCGGCGACGCTGTTCGCGACGGCCGCGAAGCGGTACTGCGCGGAATTCAGATCCTCGAGCGTGGCGGCCTTGGATGTGCTCGCGACGCTGGTCGCGATGGCGATGCCGCCGCTCTCGTAGGGCCGGCTGAAGTTGATCTGCAGGGCCCTGGCGGGCGTGATGGTCATGCCGGCCGCGATCACGTCGATTTCCCCGCTCTGCAGGGCCCGGATCAGCTGCTTCCAGTCGTAGGCGACGATCGTCGGCTTCACGCCCATGTCCGCGGCGAGCTTGTGGGCGACGTCCACCTCGAAGCCGCGCAACTCGCCGTCCGAGCCGCGCATGGCCCAGGGTGCATAGAGCGCAACCCCAATGCGGATCGAGCCGTGGTTCAACACCTGCTGCAACGGCCGCGCATGGGCCGCGGGCGCGCCCGCGAAGGCCAGGACCGCGAGCAGGCAGACGGCCGCGAGCCGCGCGACGAAACGGTGTTGAGCTGCCAGCATGCGCCGATTCACCCCCGACTCATCTCGAAACCCCACCCAGGTTGAGACAGCGCGGGAAGCCTCCGGGTTCAGATACGGTCCGCCGTCCGCTCGCCGCGGACGGCCCCGGGGCCCTGCGGCGCGTCGGAGCCCTCCGGGCCCCGCCTGCCTCAGACGCCCAATTTCGTGAGCGTATCAGTGATCTCGCCGAGCACCTGCGAGACCCGCGGGTACTGCGCCTCGAAGCGCAGCGCGAAATCCTCGATGCGCTCCCGGCGCTGGGCGACCTGCTCGGCGTCGTGCTCCCCGGCCAGCGTCCGCTCGATGTCCTCGGCGACGGTCTCGAGCAGCGTGCGCGTTTCTTGGTCCAGCGGCTCGGCCGACTCGAGCTCGCGGTGCAGTCGGGCGAGGTTGCGCTTCAGCGCGTCTCTCGGAATGTGGTTGGCCGGCACGAATACTCCTGAACTCAGTCGGTGACGATCGTCTGCCCCGAGGGCGGCGCCCCGAAGGGCCGGATCGGAATGACCTCATCCTATCACCCCGACGGGCCGGCTCAATGGGACCGGGCCGGCTCTAGCGCCGTCCGGCCGCGCGGGTCCACGCTCGCGAGCTGGCCGTCGACGGAGCGAATCCAGATGCGCCCGGCGCCGCGGCATTGGCTGTCCGCCGCCGCGCAGGCGATCCACCAGTACTCGCTGTTCGGGGCCCGCTGCACGATGAGCTGATCGGCATAGGTCAGCGAGCGCGTCCCTTGGGGTGTCGCCACGGTCACGGCCGCGCCGATGCGTCGGTCGCCGGGCGGCACGACGACGTGCTGCTGGCGCTCGGAATCGGTGCAGGCCCAGCGGCCCTGGTGGCCGCCCGTCCCCCCGGCACAGGCGAAGACCATGAGCGGTGTGCTGCAGCTGCTCTGCAGCCCGACTTGGACGAGCGTGCCATAGTCGAATACGGGCCCCTCGTGCACGCAGTCGTTGCGCGCCGTGCCCGCCGTGTCCTCGTCGGCGTCGGCTTCGGCGGCCACGCTCGGCGGGCCGGACCCGGCCGCCACGGCCGACGGCGTCGGCGCGAATTCGAACCGATGCGTCAGCCGCACCGGCGCCCTGCCGGCCTTGGCCGGAAACCGCCATTTGCCGACGGCCGCGAGCGCGGCGGCGTCGAAGAGTTTGCCGGGCTCGGATTTGACGACCGCCGCGCTGCGCACGCGCCCGTCGTCGTTGACCGTGAACTCGAGCTCGACGTAGCCGCGCTGGCCGGTGCCGAGCGCCGCGGCCGGGTAGGTCGGCTGGACTTGGATCAGCGGCTGCAGCCCTTTCGCCTTGCCGGCGGCGGTTGGGGCCGCGTCCTGGCCGCCGGCCGAATCGGACTGGGCAAGCGCGGGGGGTCCGCAGGCGAGGAGAGCGGCACAGCACAGCGGCGACAAATAGCGCAGATTCATGGTCGGCTCCCGGGGTTCGGCTCCGACCTACCACTCTAGCTCAACAGACGCTCGGGCGTCAGCGCCCCGTGAGCCGGAATTATGTTGAATTACAAGCGGCTGCGGTCAGCGGCCCGAATCGTCGAGGCTGAAGTTGATCCGCGTGTAGGCGCGTTGCTCGATCGTGCGGTGCATGAACACCCGCGGCTCGAAGCGCCACTTCGATACGGCCTGGACGGCGGCGTCCTTGAAGTAGCGTTCGTTCTTTGCGTCGGTGATGACGATGTCGCGCGTCGTGCCGGTCTTCGTCACCGTGAATTCCACGTCGACCCAGCCGCTGATGCCCTTCTGGAGGGCCAGCTGGGGGAAGGTGGGGGGCGTATAGCTCACGACCTTGAACTCCGAGCGCGGCAAGCGGCGGGCCGACTCGATCTTGACGAGTTCGTCGGTCAGCTTCTGGCGCTTGGCGGCGACGGCCGTCGCGTCCACGCCGAGCGACTCCGCCTCGTCGATCCAAGTGGAGGCGGCATCCGTGTCGGAGCTTTGGAGCGACTCGTCGGCGCGCGCGAGCAGCTTCGCGAAGAACGTCTTGCGGTCGTTCTGCGTGCGCTTGTCCTCGGGGGCCAGCGAGGTGAGCAGGCCGAGATAATGCTTCGCACTCGAGTCGGCCGGCGTCAGCAGGCGATTGTCCGCCATGGCGGCGAGGAAGCCGTCGTCGGCCTCGGCGAGGTAGTCCACCGGAGGCTTGGCCGGCGGCGCTGCGGCTTTGGCCGGTGTGTCTGCAGCGGCCTCGGCGGCATGGGCCCGCGCGGCTTTGCTCGGCCGCGCCGGGGGCGGCGCGGGCTTCGGCGCGAGCTTGTCGATCTTGGCCGTGAGCTCGGCGGCGCCGGGATCGTTGGGCAGGGCTTCGCGGATGCGCGCAACCGTTTTGCGCGCATCGTCGAAGCGGCCCTGCTCGACGGCCGAATTCGCGCGCTTGAGCAGGTCGTCGGCGACCCGCTGCAACCCGGCCTTGGCCTCCGCGTTGCCCGGGTCTTTCGCGAGCACGCGACGGTACAGCGCCCACGCGCTGTACTGCTCGGGCTCGACGAGCATGCCGGCCTGAAAAGCCAGCTTCGCCATGCGCAGCGGGTCATCGTCGAGGGCGCCCTCGATGCCGGATCGGCCGCCGGCCGCAGCCGGCGCATCGGCCGGCCCGGGCGTGCCCGCGTCGGTCCCGGCGGGCGGCGCGGCGCTCGAGGCCGCGTCGGCGTCGCCCGGGGCGCCGGAAAGGGGCGTCGCGGCCGTCTGGGCCGCTTGCGGCGTCGCGGCCTGCGCGGCGGCGCCCGAACTGCCCCCAGCGGCGTGCCCGGCAGCTGCCGGGGCCGGGGCCGGGGCGGCCGTCTGCGCGGGCGGGGCCTCGTCGCCGGAGGACGATGAGGACCACGGCGCGGAGATCACGAGCCAGGTCACGCCGACGCCGGCGACCAGGGCGGCGGCGAGCCACAGCAGCGTGTCGTTCTGTTTGGTCGGAATCGTCGGATTTACGTTGCTCATGCCGATGCCCAGAGCCGCTTGACGCCCTTGATCTTCGAGAGCAGGCCGTCGACGAGCCCGCTGTCCTGAACCGCTTCGACCTGATGGCGCCGGCAGAGCTCCGGATTCTTGAGCAGCATGCGATGGTGCTGCAGCGCGGCCTGCAGGCTCACGGCGCAGCGTCCCGGCGAAAGCGGCTTGCGCAGGAACCGGAAGATCTGGCCGTGATTGATGAGCCACACCATGTCGAGCACATCGCGATGCGGCGAGACCGCGATCGTCACGAGCTGCGGCAGGTGCTGCTTGAGGCGGGCCGTCATGGACTGGATCGTCGCCTTGTCGTTCGACACGTCCGTGATCAGCACGCCCGGGCGATGCTCAGTCAGGAGCCGGACGACCTTGACGATGTTCGATGCATGGTAGACGGGCAGGCGGCCGCGCACGGCTTTTTGCACGACGTCGAGCATCTCCTCGTCACTCGAAAACACCACGACGCCGAGCCCGCCCTGCGCGGCGGCCTCGCCCTCGGCCTCGCCGGCGTCGGCGTCGGCCGCAGCCGGCTTCGGCCGCTCGATGACCGTCGTGGAGGTGAACGTTGCCTCCGTGCGGCTCGCGTCCGGCTCGGCGGCCGGCCGCGGCCGGCGCCCGATCGGCGACGCGCGCCCTTCGCCGTCTATTTCGGTGGCCGTATCGCTCTCGAGGACGATCTCGAGCCCGTGGCCCTCGTCTTCGTCGTCCGCCTCGCTCGGGGCGGGCGCTTCCCGGGCCAGCTTGGCCGCGAGCTCGACCGTGTCGCGAAGCTGCTGCGGGGCGCAAGGCTTGGTCAGAAACCGAAAGACCTGACCGTCGTTGATCGACCCTTCGACGGCGTCGAGATCCGCATAGCCGGTGAGCAGGATGCGGACGGTTCGCGGCGAGAGCCTGCGAACCTTGCTCAGGACCTCCACGCCCGTCATCTGCGGCATGCGATGATCGGCGACGATGACGTTGATATCCTCGGACTTCACGATGTCGAGCGCCTGGGCCCCGTGCGAGGCCAGGAACAGGTCGAATTGGCGCCGGAACATGATGCGCATGGAGTTCAGCACGCGCTGCTCGTCGTCGACGAAGAGCAGTCGCGGGCGCGGATCGGATTGCATTACTGTCGACATCGGCTCTTTCGCCCCTCAGACGTACTAGACGGCTTCGGCAAGCGCCTCCTCTTCGGGCGGCTCCGCCTCGTCCGGCGCGGCCATCGCCTCCTCGCCGGCGCTCTCGGAATCGTCCTCGGCGAACGGGTCGTGCCCGGCGCGCCGCTTGATCGGCAGCAGCACCGTGAACACCGAGCCATTGCCCACCTCGGACCTGATGCGCAGCTCGCCGTCGTGGCTGCGGATAATTTCGTCGACGATCGACAGGCCGAGTCCCGTCCCGGTGCCGACCTCCTTGGTCGTGAAGAACGGATCGCGAATCTTGTCGAGGATATCTTCGGGAATGCCGCAGCCCGTGTCCGCGATGCTGATCGCGACTTGATTCGCGTCGGCTACCTTCGTCGTGATCACGATCTCGCCGTGATCCTCGATGGCTTGCGCGGCGTTCGTGATGATGTTGAGGAAGACCTGGTTGATCTGCGACGGCGAGCACTCGATCTCCGGCAGGTCCCCGTAGAACTTCCGCACGTCTGCTTTGTGCTTGATGATGTTGCGCGCGATCATGAGCGTCTTGTCGAGCCCGGAGTTCACGTCGAAGCTGGCGATGGGCGCCCGGTCGAGGCGGCTGAAGTCCTTGAGGCTCTGCGCCATCTCCGTGAGGTCGTCGAGCCCCTCAATGCTGTCGCGTGCGAGATCGGCGGCTTCCTGCACGTTGGCCGCGAGGTCCTCGTGCTCGAGCATGTGCTTGACGTGCTTGAGCGCCTGCACGAACTTCGCCTGAAACTCTGCGCGGTCTGCAAACTTTTCCGGGTTCAGCGAGAAGGCCTTGCGGCTGCGCTCGATGAACCGCTGCACGAGCTCGACGCGCTCCTGGATCAGCACGGCATTGTTCGAAAGGTACAGGAGCGGCGTATTGATCTCGTGGCTGATGCCGGCGACGAGCTGACCCAGCGACGACATCTTCTCCGCCTGTACGAGCTGGACCTGGGACTCCTTGAGGTTCCGAAGCGCGCCGGCCAGCTCCTCCGTGCGTTCGGTGACGCGCTGCTCCAACGACGAGTTGAGGGCGGCGAGCTCCATGTTCGCGCGGTTGATCTCGCGGTAGCTCCCCTGCAGGCGGAGCGCGACGAAGCCGACTGCGAGCAGCAGCGCGACCGCATAGATCGAGAGCATGACCCGGGCCTGGTCATGGCTCTTGACAGCGCTGCGGTACACGTCCTCGGCCGCATAGCGCAGGGCCGCAGCCGAGGCCGCGAGCGGCGTAGCCGCCAGCTCGTGGAGCTTGCTCTCGAGCTTCGGCTTGCCGTCGATGACGCGCTCGACGGCTTGCCCGAGCTGCTGCGCCTCGCTCGGCATGTTCGCGTCGACGTGGCGGTCGCGGAGCAGCGTCGTCATGAGCCGGCGCAGCTCGGACGGCTTGACGGTCGAGCTCGGCGAAGCGAAATCGAGCGTACCGATCACGAGCTGAAACGTGTTCGCGGCCTCCTCGTTGAGCTTGAGGTCGCGCATCTGCTGGATGAGCTTCGGGCCGCGGTCGCGAACGTAATCGACGCTGCGCACGTAGGCGGTCTGATCGTTGAGGATCTCCGTGGTGAGATCCGTCGCGGCCTTCATCGTTTGCGAGAACCCGTCGATGCGGTTGCGCAGCCGATTGCGCTGACTGGAATTGCCCGGAATCGTCGCCACGAGCTTGCGCAGCCGATCGGGGCTCGCTGCGAGCCGCGAGCTCAGCGCGCGCGCTCCGTCCGTCGGTGACTGCGTGTCCGCCCAGGACGATTGCAGCGTCGCCACGAGCGTCCCGAAGTCGTCATTGATGCGGTCGAGCTCCGTGCCGATCGTGTTCTCGGCGATATGCACGTCGAGCGGCAGAGAGCGCGAGCGCATGACGAGGGCGACGAGCATCGCGAGCGCCGTGACAGCCAGGAATCCCGAAATGGCAGTGCGCTTCATGTGCGGTCGGGTTTATGTAATGGGCGGACGCCAACGGTAGGCAAAGCGGACGCTTCGTGCAGTGATAGGCTTCACAGAGCGGCACGCCGGGTCGCCGAACCGAGACAGAAACCGCCTTATGTCGCCAAACCGGCCTGTCCCGACCGCCGCCGCGCCCGGGGCCGCTGCCCGCGGCCGGCGCCGCTGGGCTATCATGGGCGCCACGGCCCGTTCGGGCAGGTGCAGATCCGGGATTTTCGAGTGACAGCCGCGCAGGCACAGGGACGAGACGGGGAAGCGCCCGGCAGCGGTGGGCCGGACGAGGCGCGGCGCGCGCGTCCGCGCTCGGGGCGGTGGACGAAGCTGCAGGCCGAGCTGCGCGGGGCGGTCGGCCGCGCCATCGTCGATTATTCCATGATCGAGGACGGCGACCGCGTCATGGTGTGCCTGTCCGGGGGTAAGGATTCCTTCACGCTGCTCGACATGCTCATGAGCCTCCAGCGGCGGGCGCCCGTGCGCTTCGGCATCGTGGCCGTGAACCTGGATCAGAAGCAGCCCGGCTTCCCGGCCGCCGTGCTGCCGCGCTATCTCGAGGACCTCGGGGTCGAACACCGCATCGTGACCGAAGACACCTATTCGGTGGTGACGCGCGTGATTCCCGCCGGCAAGACGATGTGCGGGCTGTGCTCGCGGCTCCGCCGCGGCATTTTGTACCGCGTCGCCGATGAGATCGGGGCCACGAAGATCGCGCTGGGACACCATCGCGACGACATCGTCGAGACACTGTTCCTCAATATGTTCTACGGCGGGCGGCTCAAAGCCATGCCGCCGAAGCTCGTCAGCGACGATGGCCGCCACGTATTGATTCGTCCGCTCGCGTATTGCGCCGAGCGCGACATCGCCCGCTACGCGCGCGGCCGCCGGTTCCCGATCATCCCATGCAATCTCTGCGGCTCGCAGGAGAACCTGCAGCGGGCGCGCATCAAGCGCATGCTCGCGGAGTGGGAGCGCGAGGACCCTGGCCGCACGGACCGGCTCTTTCGCAGCCTTCAGCACGTGACGCCCTCGCATCTTGCGGACCGGGCGCTGTTCGATTTCGAAGGCCTCGCGGCGGCGCGCCCGGAGCCTTCGGCAGGCGCTCACGCGGAGCCTGCGAGCAGCGAAGGCGCGGCATCGACGCGCACCGCGTCGCCGGCCGCAGCTTCTCCGAGTTCCTCGAACGCCTGAGCGGCAGGCTGCTCGCGCTCGTACAGCGCATCGAGCGCCTCCGTCAGCTCGCGCGCGCTCGCGAAGCGCTGGTCCATGTCCTTGGCGAGCAGCCGGTCGACGAGCGGCTGAAACCGCGCGAGCGCCGCGGGCAGCCGGGGGATCGGCGCGGAGCAGTGCAGGTCGAGAATCGCCTCTGCCGTCGCGCCTGCGTACGGCTTCTCGCCGCTCAACATCTGGTAGAGCATGACGCCGAGCGCATAGAGGTCCGTGCGCTCGTCCGTCGGCTCGCCGCGGGCCTGTTCCGGGCTCATATAGTAGGGCGTGCCGGCGACCTTCTCGGCGTCGTCGGCCGCACTGCCGCTCGAGCGGGCAAGGCCGAAATCGATGAGTGCGAGCGAGCCGTCGTCGCGCAGCATGACGTTGCCCGGCTTGAGGTCCCGATGAACCGTGCCCGCGGCATGAATGATCGACAGGGCGTCCGCGACCTCGCGGGCGATGAGCAGCGCCTCCTGCGGCGAGAGCGCGCCCGCGAGCCGGCGGCCCAGGTGGCCGGCCGGAAAGTACTCCATGGCTATGTAGCAGTAGACGCTCGTGACGCGAAAGTCGTAGATGTCGGCCACGGCCGGGTCGTCGATGTCGTAGAGGTGCTTGAACTCGTCCACGAAGCGCTCGAAGTTCCGGTCGCGCGCCAGGGGCCCGCGGCCCCGATGCAGGACTTTGAGCACGACCTCGCGGCCGCGCTCGGCGCTGAAGGCGACGTGGACCGAGACGTTGTCGTTGTGGGCGAGGCAGCGTCGCACGTCGTAGCCGAACAGGTTCGGCGCTTCCGGGTCCCCGCCCGCGGACCGGCGCCCGTCCAGTGCGGCCTGGACGGCCGCGAGTATGGGCTCGCGGCCGAGCAGGCTGCGGGGAATGCAGTCGAAGGCGCCGGACCTCACGGCCTGGACGGCCGTGTATTCGCTGCCGCCGTGGGTCAGCAGAATGACCGCGGGGCCGCGCGGATCGGCCGCGACGGCCCGGACGGCCGCGAGCGTTCGGCCGCCGGCGTCCCGCGTGAAGTCGACGCCCGCGAGCACCACGTCGAAGCCGCCGAGCGGCATGCCTTCCTCGAGCGCGTCCGCCAGCGTCGCCGAGGTCGACTGGACCGAAGACCCGTGACAGCCTTTGACGGCATAGCGTCGCACGGCCGCGCAGGTCTTCCTGTCGGGCTCCAAGATCAGAATGCGTGGGCGGTTCGGGGCTTCCACGCCCGGGACGGTAGCAGGTCCGCGGCTATCCGGCAGTGACCGAAATCACAGGCGGGGAAAGCCCGTATTGTTTTGCCTATGCAGCCTTATTCGCGGGCGGCGGCTTCGGCGCGGTCGCGCACGGCCGCGATGATCTTCGGTAGGTCCCGTTTGAGCGACGCCTTCACGACGAACCGGGGCACCGGGGTGCCCGGGTCGGCTTCGAGCGAGTAGACGAGCAGGATCGCGGCGCCGGGCCGCGGCAGCAGCCACCAGGTGCCCTCGAGGCGCTTGAGCGGTCCGCTGACCTCGTGCTCGTCGATGCGCCGATACGGCTCATAGTCGAGCCGGAAGACGTGCTCGAAGCGCGGCAGGAAGAACGCCGGCCGAACCGTCTGCTTGAAGAGCTCGGCGCGGCCGTTGTCGATGCGCTTGATCGGCTCGCAGCTCACGACGTTCGGCACGTATTCGGGGGCGTCCCGGCAGTCCGTGAGCACGCGCCAGATCGCCGTGGCGGGCGCGCGCACGAGCACGGCGGTCTCGACATGGACGATGGGCCCCGCCCGCGACGAGCGCACGACGACCCGGCCGGCGGCAAGCGCCGCCGTGTCGATCCAGGAGAGGTCCGATGGCCCCGTGCCCCCGCCGGCGGCGGGAGGCGGGGCGGCGGCCGCGCACGTGAGCGCGGCGACGGCGGCGAGGAGCAGCGCGGCGCGCGTCGGGGGCGCCGGGAGGCCGCGTCCGTGGTTAGCGATCGCCCTGCTCATCGACGATCGTGTTGCGCAGCGTGCCGACGCCGGCGATGTCGACCTCGACGACGTTGTCGGGCTTGAGCCACAGCGGCGGCTTGCGGCCCGCGCCGACGCCGCCCGGCGTGCCCGTGACGATGACGTTGCCGGGCTCGAGCTGCGTCCAGGTCGAGCAGTACTCGATGAGCTCGGGCACGCCGAAGCAGAGCTCCCCGACGCTCGCGTCCTGCACCACGTCGCCGTTCAGACGCGTCGTCAGGTGCAGCGCCGCCGGATCGGGCCGCTCGTCGGCCGTTACGAGCCAGGGGCCGAAGGCGCCGCTCGCATGGAAGTTCTTGCCGGCCGTCCACTGCGGCCCGTGGCGCTGGTAGTCGCGCACGCTGCCGTCGTCGAAGCAGCTGTAGCCCGCGACGTAGGCGAGCGCCTCCGCCCGCGGCACGTGGCGTGCACGCCGCCCGATCACGACGGCGAGCTCGCCTTCGTAGTCGTACATCTCGCTGACACGGGGGCGGACCATGGGCTCGAGGTGGCCGACGAGGCTGTCCGCGAAGCGCACGAATATCACGGGGTAGTCGGGCCGCTCGCGGCCCATCTCGGCGATATGCGGCAGGTAGTTCACGCCGACGCAGAGAATCTTCGCGGCCGGGTCCGGAATCACGGGCAGGAATCTCACGTCCTCGAGGGCACAGTCGACGGGGAGTCCTTCCATGCCGCGCAGCAGGTTCGAGGCGCCTGCCGCGAGCACGTCCTTGAGGCCCGCGAACTCGCCGTTCAGG
This sequence comes from uncultured Gammaproteobacteria bacterium, assembly GCA_963782445.1. Classification (GTDB taxonomy): domain Bacteria; phylum Pseudomonadota; class Gammaproteobacteria; order Steroidobacterales; family Rariloculaceae; genus ZC4RG20. Next base: position 4,111,978 of record CAWAJM010000001.1, on the reverse strand, counting down.
CGGGCTCCGGCGTCGATGATGCCGCTTTCCGTCACGATCCCGAAACTCGCGCGGCCGTCCCGCTCGAAGCTCGTCAAACGCATGGTCCCGCTCTCCTCCTCGCCAATCCGGTCGACACGCCGCGGCGCGGTCAGCGCCGCGCGCGTACTTCGTCCCGCAGCGCCTCGATGGCCGTCTCGAGCGCGAACGACTCCTGCCGCTGGGCCCCGAGGCGCCGCAGCGAGAGGCTGCGCGCGGCGACCTCGTTGCGGCCGACGGCCGCGATGACCGGGACCTTGGCGAGGCTGTGCTCGCGCACCTTGTAGTTGATCTTCTCGTTGCGCACGTCCGCTGCGGCGCGCAGGCCCGCGCGCCGCAGGGCGGCGACGGCCTCGTGCGCATACGCGTCGGCGTCGGAGGTGATCGTCGCGACGACGATCTGGGTCGGCGCGAGCCACAGCGGCAGGTTGCCCGCGAAATGCTCGATGAGGACGCCCACGAAACGCTCGAGCGAGCCGAAGATCGCCCGGTGCAGCAGCACGGGCGTGTGCTTGTCGCCGTCCTCGCCGATATAGCTCGCGCCGAGCCGGTTCGGCAGGTTCAGGTCCACCTGCAGCGTGCCGCACTGCCAATCCCGGCCGATGGCGTCGCGCAGCACGAACTCGATCTTCGGCCCGTAGAACGCGCCCTCGCCCTTGTTGTGCGTGTACTCGAGCCCCATGTGGTTCATGGCCTCGAGCAGCGCGCCCTCGGCCCGGTCCCAGACCGCGTCGTCACCGACGCGGCGCGGCGGCCGGTCCGCGAACTTGACGATGACGTTGTCGAAGCCGAAGTCCTTATAGATCCCCAACAGCAGGTTGCAGACGGCGCCCGTTTCGGCCGTGATCTGGTCGAACGTGCAGAAGATGTGCGCGTCGTCCTGCGTAAACGCCCGCACGCGCATGAGACCGTGCAGTGCGCCGGAGGGCTCGTAGCGGTGCACCTTGCCGAACTCGGCCAGGCGGAACGGAAGATCCCGGTAGCTGCGCAGCTCGCTGTTGAAGATCTGCACGTGTCCCGGGCAGTTCATGGGCTTGACGGCCAGCACGCGTTCGTCGGCCGTGCGGCTCGTGAACATGTGCTCGCCGAACGTATCCCAGTGGCCCGACGCCTCCCAGAGCGAGCGGTCCATGAGCTCCGGCGTGTTGACCTCGGCGTAGCCGGCCGCGAGCTGGCGCTCGCGCAGATACTCGACGAGCGTGCGGACCAGCGTCCAGCCTTTCGGGTGCCAGAACACGGCCCCGACGGCCTCGTCCTGGAAATGGAACAGGTCCATTTGCCGGCCGAGGCGGCGATGGTCGCGGCGCTCCGCCTCCTCGAGGCGCTGCAGATAGCCCTTGAGCTGCTTCGGGTCGGGCCAGGCCGTGCCGTAGACGCGCTGCAGCATCTCGTTGCGCGAGTCGCCGCGCCAATAGGCGCCGGCGAGCTTCATGAGCTTGAACGCCTGCCCGAGCCGCCCCGTGGAGGGCAGATGCGGGCCGCGGCACAGGTCGACGAAATCCCCCTGCCGATACAGGCTGATGGGCTCGCCCGGCGGAATCGCGGCGATGATCTCGGCCTTGTAGTGCTCGCCGAGCTTACGAAAGAAGGCCACGGCTTCGTCGCGGTCCCAGACTTCGCGCGTGATGCTCTCGTCGCGCTCGACGATCTCGTGCATGCGGGCTTCGATGCGCTCGAGGTCCTCGGGCGTGAAGGGTTCCGCACGCGAGAAGTCGTAGTAGAAGCCGTCCTCGATGGCGGGGCCGATCGTGACCTGCGTCTCCGGGTAGAGCTCCTTGACGGCCTCGGCCATGACGTGGGCGGCATCGTGGCGCAGCAGCTCCAGCCCCGCGGGCTCGTTGCGCGTGACGATCTCGAGGCGTACGTCGGCATCGATCGGCACGCTGAGATCACGCAGCACCCCGTCGATGCGCACGGCGACCGCGTCCTTCTCGAGCCGGGCCCCGATGCTGCGAGCCACGGCGAGCCCGTCGACGGGCCCTTCGAAGCGCTTCTCGGAACCGTCGGGAAGAGTGATGAGCGGCATGGATGGCTTGCCTCGCGTCGGGCCGGGCATTGTACGATAAGGAAAGAGACGATATCAGAGGCAAGCGCCCATGAGCCGCGTAGAAGTCCACATGTTCCCCTGCCTTCAGGACAACTACGGTTTCCTCGTGCACGCCCCCGCTGCGGGCGTCACGGCCGCCGTCGATACGCCCGAGGCCGGCCCCATCCTGGAGGCGCTCGAGCAGAAGGGCTGGACGCTGACCTACATCTTCAATACGCACCACCATGGCGATCATGCGGGCGGCAATCTGGCCCTCAAGGCCGCGACGGGTTGCCGCATCGTCGGCCCGCGCGCCGACGCCGGCCGCATTCCGGGCATCGATATCGAGGTCGCGGACGGGGAGCGCTTCGACTTCGGCGGCCACGCCGTCGAGGTCTTCGAGACGCCGGGCCATACGCGGGGCCACATCGTCTACCTGCTGCGCGAGGACCGCGTCGCCTTCGTTGGCGACACGCTGTTCGCCATGGGCTGCGGGCGGCTGTTCGAAGGCAGTCCGGCCGAGATGTGGGGCTCGCTGCGCAAGATCCTGGCCTGGCCGGACGACACGCGGATCTACTGCGCGCACGAATACACGGCCGCCAACGCGCGCTTCGCGCTCAGCGTCGAGCCCGGCAATGCCGCGCTCGTCGAGCGGGCCGCCGAGGTCGAGCGGCTGCGCGCGCGGCAGCAGCCGACCGTACCGACGACGCTGGCCGCCGAGAAGGCGACGAATCCGTTCCTGCGCCCCGCGAGCCGCAACCTGCGCGAGACCGTCGGCCTGCCCGAGGCGAGCGACGTCGAAGTGTTCGCGAGGACCCGCGCCCTCAAGGACGCGTTCTGAGCGCGCGGCTGCCCGGCGGCGCAGCCGCGACATAATTCGGCCGCGCCGTGGCGGCGCTTCCTAGGCGGCCGCCCGGGGGGGCGCGGCGCGCGCCGCGATCGGCGCGGACGCACGAATCTCCGGCCAACGCAAGGCTTGATTTTAGCGCGCCGCAGGGCATGCTTTATAAACGTGTTCGAGTCAGTCGAGGCCGGAGAGCCGCCGGGGATGGAACGTCGTTTATTACCCAGAAATAGAGTTTCGACCACGGTCTACCTGTCGGTGCCCGGGGGGCGTCTGCAGCGTTGTCGGGCGAGAAACCTGTCTGCCATGGGCGTGTTTCTCGAGATAGAGGCCCTGGGGCTGCCGGCGGGTACCGTGGTCAACCTCGTGTTCGCCGTGAACCTCGGCGACACGATCCGGCTCCACCGGCGCAAGGCCGTCGTCGCGCACGTCACCGAGCGCGGCGCCGGCCTCATGATGCAAAGCCGGCCGCGCTTTCGGCCGACGGCCTGAGTCCGACACTCGACCCACCGCCCGGCCGCGGCGGTCGTCCGCATGCTTCATGAACGGATTCTCGCGGTGGCGGTGGGCGGAGGCCCGCGCAGACGGGCGCTTTCGGGGACGGCGTAAATCCCTCCCTGGAGCCTCCGTAGCGCGCCGTCCTGGCGCGAAGACGGCAGTTCGTACGGTCATCGGGACATGCGACGCTCGCGGCGGACGCGAGGCCTGGCGCTCTTCGCAGTCCGAACGGCTGCTCCCGACACCGATGCATGCGGTCTTCAGCCCCTACGGCCGCAGACGCGTCTGGCTTCAGGCACGGCGTAAGGGCGGTGTCGGGACGCTGAGCGCCACGGAGGGCGGTCAGCGAGCCCCCAGGGAAGGGTTCACGGCGGTCCCGACACCGCCCTTACGCCGTGCCTGAAGCCCAACCGCCTACCGTTCGAAAATGCGCCAATCGGACGGCCGCCCGGAGGCCGCCCTCAGCGGTCCTTGCGGCGGATCGAGAGCTCCGGCGGCGCGGCGATGCCCATCTTGACGCGGCGGCCGTTGCCGCCGAGCAGCGTGATCTCGATCGGGCCGTTGGCGAACAGGTCCTTGAGGGTGACCTTGCCGTCGGCGCCGTCGGCGAGGCTGATGAGGATCGATTCGTCGGGTCGTCGGCTGACTACGAGCATGCTTCGGATCTCCCTGTACCGCGCTCTCGGCATCCGTGCGGGCCGGCCGGTTCCGCCCGCGCTATCTTTATCGGCCGCTTCGCGCGTAACATTAGCGGCCCCCCCGACGTATCGGCGGGGCCGGACGTCGCGCGCGGCCTGGGTCGGCAGGAACGAGCGGCCATGGGCGTTGTCCGAGCGAACCGAGAAGGCGCGCATGCCGTTCCCGCCCCGCGGTGTCCGGTCGTCCGGCCGGGCAGCCGATTTGTTGACACTGCTTGGCCTAGATCAGACAATACCCGGCTTATGTCCGCGGGAGGGGTACCCAAGCGGTCAACGGGGGCAGACTGTAAATCTGCTGGCTTTGCCTTCGTAGGTTCGAATCCTACCCCCTCCACCATGTGCGGCGGGCAATCCGAGACGGTTGATCCAAAAAGAGTTCGATGCGGCGGATTGGCGCCACGGGCGGCATGAAGGCGGGTGTAGTTCAACGGTAGAACCTCAGCCTTCCAAGCTGATGATGGCGGTTCGATTCCGCTCACCCGCTCCACAGGAAAAGAACGGGCAGACGCAAGAGTGATTGACGGTTCCCGCCCACATAGCTCAGTGGTAGAGCACTTCCTTGGTAAGGAAGAGGTCACCGGTTCAAGTCCGGTTGTGGGCTCCATTGGCTGGGCGGATCGAGCGGCGGCCGGTGCTGGGCCGGCGGCACATGGATTGGCGGCTCGATAGACAATACTAACCCTGCGGGTCGCCTCGTCGAGGGCCGGCGTCGCAGCGAAGATGGCTGAGCAGGAGCGTTCCCATGTCGAAGTCGAAATTTGAGCGAAAGAAGCCGCACGTAAACGTAGGGACGATCGGTCACGTTGATCATGGGAAGACGACGTTGACGGCGGCGTTGACGACGGTGATGGCGGCGAAGTTTGGCGGCGAGGTCCGCAAGTTCGACGAGATCGACAGGGCGCCGGAGGAGAAGGCGCGTGGGATCACGATTGCGACGTCGCACGTGGAGTACGAGAGCGAGAAGCGGCACTACGCGCACGTGGACTGCCCGGGTCACGCGGACTACGTGAAGAACATGATCACGGGCGCGGCGCAGATGGACGGAGCGATATTGGTGGTGTCGGCGGCGGACGGGCCGATGCCGCAGACGCGCGAGCACATTTTGCTGGCGAGGCAGGTGGGCGTGCCGTTCATTGTGGTGTACCTGAACAAGGCGGACATGGTGGACGACGAGGAGCTGCTGGAGCTGGTGGAGCTGGAGGTACGCGATTTGCTGTCGACGTACGAGTTCCCTGGTGACGACACGCCGATCGTGGTGGGCAGTGCGCTGAAGGCGCTGGAGGGGGACACGTCGGAGATTGGGACGCAGTCGATCGAGAAGCTGGTGGCGGCGATGGACGACTACATTCCGGTGCCGGAGCGGTTGGTGGACGGGGCGTTTCTGATGCCGATCGAGGATGTGTTCTCGATTTCGGGCCGCGGCACGGTGGTGACGGGCCGAATCGAGCGCGGGAAGGTGAAGGTCGGGGACGAGGTGGAGATCGTTGGGATCAAGGACACCTCGAAGACGACGTGCACGGGGGTTGAGATGTTCCGCAAGCTGCTGGACGAGGGGCAGGCTGGGGACAACGTGGGCGTGCTGCTGCGTGGGACGAAGCGCGAGGACGTGGAGCGGGGGCAGGTGCTGGCGAAGCCTGGGTCGATCACGCCGCACACGAAGTTCGAGTGCGAGGTGTATATCCTGACGAAGGAGGAGGGGGGTCGGCACACGCCGTTCTTCAAGGGGTATCGGCCGCAGTTTTATTTCCGGACGACGGACGTGACGGGGGCGATCGAGCTGCCGGAGTCGACGGAGATGGTGATGCCTGGGGACAACATCCAGATGAAGGTGGATCTAATCGCGCCGATCGCGATGGAGGAAGGCCTTCGGTTCGCGATCCGCGAGGGCGGACGCACGGTGGGTGCCGGCGTCGTATCGAAGATCATCGAGTAGCCGCGGCGAGGCAGAGTAGTTAGGACACGGAAGGCCAGTAGCTCAATTGGCAGAGCAGCGGTCTCCAAAACCGCAGGTTGGGGGTTCGAGTCCCTCCTGGCCTGCCAGCCTTCCCTTCGAGGAGATATGGATAGCAAGGTAGACAGCGGGCCGGGCGCGCTCGATACGGCGAAGCTCGTGCTGGCCCTGGTCGCCGTCGTCGGCGGCATCGTCGGCTATTACTACTACGTCAATGCGCCTCTCGCGCTGCGCGTCATCAGCGTGCTCGCGGGGCTCGGCATCGGCGCCTGGATCGCCATGCAGTCGCTCCAGGGGCAGCTGCTCTGGAAGTTCATCCAGGGCTCGCGCGTCGAGCTGCGCAAGGTCGTATGGCCGACGCGCGAGGAGACGATCCAGACGACGATCGCGGTGATCGTGTTCGCCGCGATCATGGGCACATTTTTCTGGCTGCTCGATCTCGCGCTGCTCGCGCTGACGACGTGGATCATGGGTCAGGGGAGCTGATTCCATGACGCAGCAGTGGTATGTCGTGCACGCCTATTCGAACTACGAGCACAAGGTCAAGGAGTCGCTGAAGGAGCGCATCAAGCGCTTCGGTCTCGAGGAGAAGTTCGGCGAGATCCTCGTGCCGACCGAGGAAGTCGTGGAGATGCGCGAGGGCCAGCGCCGCAAGAGCGAGCGCAAGTTCTTCCCGGGTTACGTGCTCGTACAGATGGAAATGGACGACGAGACATGGCATCTGGTCAAGGAGGTGCCGAAGGTCCTGGGGTTCATCGGCGGCAGCAGCGACCGCCCGGCCCCGATCACCGAAAAGGAAGCGATGGCGATTCTGAACCGGGTGCAGGAAGGCGTGGACAAGCCGCGCCCGAAGATCTTGTTCGAGCCCGGCGAGGTCGTGCGCGTGACGGATGGCCCGTTCAACGACTTCAGCGGCGTCGTCGAGCAGGTCAACTACGACAAGAACAAGGTCCGGGTGGCAGTCCAGATCCTGGGCCGCTCGACCCCGGTCGAGCTGGACTTCGGACAGGTCGAGAAGGCCTGAGCCGGCAATAGACGGCAATGGCGGGCAGCGACGAGCAACGGCACGGCGTTACGGTCTCCAAGGGACGTAAGCATCATTCATGAACGCGATGACCCAGCAAAGGCCGTGTGCATTCACCGGCGCTTTCGGGGCCGTGCGCGCCATGGATGGCGCGCAACGGAGCCTCCAGGGACGGTTTACGGCGTCCCCGAAAGCGCCGGTGAATGCACACGGCCGATCGCGTCGCCGGCCAATCGTTCATGAATGATGCGGATAAAAGAGCATGGCTAGAAAGATCGATACTTACATCAAGCTCCAGGTCGCCGCCGGCCAGGCCAACCCGAGCCCCCCGGTGGGCCCGGCCCTCGGCCAGCACGGCGTGAACATCATGGAATTCTGCAAGGCATTCAATGCGGCCACGCAGAGCATGGAGCAGGGGATGCCGATCCCCGTCGTCATCACCGTTTACAGCGACCGCAGCTTCACTTTCGTGACGAAGACGCCGCCCGCCGCCGTGCTGCTCAAGAAGGCCGCTGGCGTTCCCAAGGGCAGCGGCACGCCGAATTCGAACAAGGTAGGCAAGGTCACGCGGGCCCAGATCGAGGAGATAGCCAAGCTCAAGGAGCCCGATCTCAACGCCACGGACCTCGAGGCGGCCGTGCGGACCATCGCGGGCAGCGCGCGCAGCATGGGTTTGGAAGTGGAGGGGTTGTAATGGCCAGGGTCAGCAAGGCGAAAAAGGCGGTCGAAGGCCGCATCACGCGCGGGAAGGCCTACGGCGCCGACGAGGCTTTCGGGCTGCTCAAGGAACTCGCGTCGGCGAAGTTCGTCGAATCCATCGACGTGGCAGTGAATCTCGGCGTCGATCCCAAGAAGTCCGATCAGGTCGTGCGCGGTTCGACCGTGCTGCCGCACGGCACGGGCAAGCAGGTGCGCGTGGCCGTGTTTGCGCAGGGGGCCAATGCCGACGCGGCCAAAGCCGCAGGTGCCGACATCGTCGGCATGGAGGACCTCGCAGAGCGTATCCAGGGCGGCCAGCTCGATTTCGATGTCGTCATCGCGTCGCCCGATGCCATGCGCGTCGTCGGGCGTCTGGGCCAGATCCTGGGGCCCCGCGGCCTCATGCCGAATCCCAAGGTCGGCACGGTCACCCCGGACGTTGCGGGCGCCGTGACCAACGCGAAAGCGGGGCAGGTGCGCTACCGGACCGACCGCTCCGGCATCATCCACTGCCAGATCGGCAACGTCGGCTTCGAGCCCCCCGCGCTGCGCGAGAACCTCGCGGCGCTGTTGGCCGACCTGAACAAGGCCAAGCCGGCGTCCGCGAAGGGTGTGTACATGCAGAAAATTACCGTCTCTTCGACGATGGGCCCCGGGCTCGTCGTCGACCAGACGACCGTCGGTCCGGCCGCCGCCAGCGCGGACTGAGGCTCGACGGGCGCGTTTTCTATCGAATCGGTTCAAGGACGAACCAAGGCGGCCGGCTTGCCGGCCGTGCATCGAAGACCGTAGGTCCCCGCGAAGGGGTTAAGGGTGTAGGCCGCCTACGCAGATGGTGTTACCTGACTCGGCTCTGCCTGGTGGGGCGCACCGTCGTGAAGGGCCGCGGCAACGAAGGAAGGAGGCCGCGGCTCAAGTCGGCTCCCGAGATTGAATCGGGAGCGTCTCTACCAGGAGCTGTCGAACCATGGCGCTGAATATCGAAGCCAAAAAAGCAGTCGTCGCCGAGGTTGCCTCGGTTGCCGCGGATGCCCAATCGGCCGTCGCGGCGGAGTACCGGGGCCTCACGGTGGCCGAGATGACGGCGCTGCGCACGGCCGCGCGGAGCTCGGGCGTGTACCTCAAGGTCGTCAAGAACACTCTGGCGCGCCGAGCGGTCGAGGGTACGAGTTTCGAGTGCATGCAGGGGGCTTTCAAGGGTCCGCTCGTGCTCGCGTTCTCGAAGGACGATCCGGGCGCCGCGGCGCGCGTCGTCAAGGGGTTCGCGAAGGACCACGAGAAGCTCGTGGCCGTGGCCGTATCGATCGGCGGGGCGCTGTACGATGGCGCCGACATCGATCGGGTCGCGTCCCTGCCGACGCTCGACGAGGCGCGCGCAAGCCTTCTCGGCCTGCTCAACGCCCCGCTCTCGCAGTTCGTCCGCACGATTGCCGAGCCCGGCGCCATGCTGGCGCGGGCGCTGCAGGCGCGCGGCGACCAGGCGGCTTGAGAGCGGCTCAGCTGAAAATCGATCGGTAACACTACTCATCACGTCAAGGAGAACCACACAATGGCACTGTCCAACGAAGAGCTCATCGAGGCTCTGAGCAACAAGCCCATCATGGAGATCGTCGAGCTCGTCAAGGCGCTCGAGGAGAAGTGGGGCGTATCGGCGGCCGCGCCCGTCGCCGTCGCCGCGGCTTCGGGTGCCGGCGGCGGCGAAGCCGCGGCGGTCGAGGAACAAACGGAGTTCGACGTTGTCATGAACTCCTTTGGGGACAACAAAGTGGCGGTCATCAAGGTCGTCCGGGCCGTCACCGGTCTTGGCCTGAAGGAAGCCAAGGATCTCGTCGAGGGCGCCCCGAGCACGGTCAAGGAAGCCGTCGCCAAGGACGAGGCCGAGACTATCAAGAAGCAGCTCGAGGAAGCCGGCGCCAGCGTTCAGGTCAAGTGATACGCGCTATCGCGACTTGCAATGACAACGGCTCGCCGGCCGGGCGGCGAGCTTCAGGTAGGTCGATGGGCAGTCGGTGCGTTCCGCGCCGGCTGCCTTCTCCCGTGCCCGGTGGTTCCGCACTCTCACAGGCTGATTCGTTTCGGCAGGCGTCGTTCAGACCGTTTCGCCAATCTGTTTCGCCAAATCTGTTTCGGAGTAGAAGCTAATGGCTTATTCGTTCACCGAGAAGAAACGCATTCGGAAGGATTTCGGGAAGCTCCCCGGGATCCTCAATGTCCCGTATCTGCTCTCGATTCAGCTCGACTCCTACCAGAGGTTTCTCCAGGATCAGGTCGAACCGGACGCCCGCGACGAGGTGGGTCTGCACGCCGCGTTCAAGAGCGTGTTTCCGATCGTCAGCTACTCCGGCAATGCCGCCCTCGAGTACGTGAACTACCGGCTCGGCGACCCCGTCTTCGACGTCAAGGAGTGCCAGCTGCGCGGCCTGACCTACGCGGCTCCGCTGCGCGTGCTCGTGCGCCTCGTGATCTACGACAAGGAGTCCTCGGGCGCGAAGAAAAAGGTCAAAGACATCCGCGAGCAGGAGGTCTACCTCGGCGAGATGCCGCTCATGACCGATCACGGCACGTTCGTCGTCAATGGCACCGAGCGCGTCATCGTCTCGCAGCTGCACCGCTCGCCGGGCGTGTTCTTCGACCACGACAAGGGCAAGACGCATTCGTCGGGCAAGCTGCTGTTCTCGGCCCGCATCATTCCTTATCGCGGCTCCTGGCTCGACTTCGAGTTCGATCCCAAGGACTGCCTCTTCGTGCGCATCGACCGCCGCCGCAAGCTGCCGGTCAGCATCATCCTGCGCGCGCTCGACTACACGAACGAGGAGATCCTCGATCTCTTCTTCGAGAAGAACGAATTCACGCTTTCGTCCAAGGCCTTCAAGCTCAAGCTCGTGCCCGAGCGCCTGCGCGGCGAGACGGCGGCGTTCGACATCAAGGTCGGGCGCAAGACCATCGTCGAAAAGGACCGCCGCATCACGATGCGGCACGTGCGCGAGCTGCAGCAGGCCGAGATCAAGGACCTCGAGGTCCCGGTCGAGTACCTCGCCGGCAAGATTCTGGCCCACGACGTCGTGGACCAGGAGACGGGCGAGCTCATTGCAGCTGCGAACGAGGAGCTCACGACCGAGACCGTCGAGAAGCTCGTCGCCGCCGGTATCAAGAAGATCCAGACGCTCTACGTCAACGATCTCGACCGCGGCGCATTCATCTCGAACACGCTGCGCATCGACGCGACGCAGTCCAAGCTCGAGGCGCTCGTCGAAATCTACCGCATGATGCGGCCCGGCGAGCCCCCGACTAAGGAGGCCGCCGAGAACCTGTTCCAGAACCTGTTCTTCAATTCGGAGCGCTACGATCTTTCGGCCGTGGGCCGCATGAAGTTCAACCGCCGCGTGGGCCGGCAGGATTCGGAAGGCGAAGGCACGTTGAGCAAGGAGGACATCATCGACGTCCTCAAGACGCTCATCGACATCCGTAACGGCAACGGCCAGGTGGACGACATCGACCACCTCGGCAATCGCCGCGTGCGCAGCGTCGGCGAGATGGCGGAGAACGCCTTCCGCATCGGCCTCGTGCGCGTCGAGCGCGCGGTCAAGGAGCGCCTGACGCTGGCCGAGTCCGAGGGACTCATGCCGCAGGAGATGATCAACGCGAAGCCCGTGGCCGCGGCCGTCAAGGAATTCTTCGGCTCGAGCCAGCTCTCGCAGTTCATGGACCAGAACAACCCGCTCTCGGAGGTCACGCACAAGCGGCGCGTCTCGGCGCTCGGCCCGGGCGGCCTCACGCGCGAGCGTGCGGGTTTCGAGGTCCGCGACGTGCATCCGACGCACTACGGGCGCGTCTGCCCGATCGAGACGCCTGAAGGTCCGAACATCGGCCTCATCAACTCGCTGGCCGTCTACGCCAGGACGAACGCTTACGGCTTCCTCGAGACGCCATACCGCAAGATCGTCGACGGGCGCGTCAGCGACGAGATCGAGTACCTGTCGGCCATCGAGGAAGGCCAGTACGTGATCGCGCAGGCGAACGCGAATCTCAACGAGAAGCGCGAGTTCGTCGACGATCTCGTCTCGTGCCGCTATATGAACGAGTTCGCCCTGCTGCCGGCCGAGCGCATCCAGTACATGGACGTATCGCCCAAGCAGATCGTCTCGGTCGCCGCTTCGCTGATCCCGTTCCTCGAGCACGACGACGCGAACCGCGCCCTCATGGGCTCGAACATGCAGCGCCAAGCCGTGCCGACGCTCCGCACCGAGACGCCGCTCGTCGGCACCGGGATGGAGCGCGCCGTGGCCGTCGATTCGGGCGTGACGGTCGTCGCGCGCCGCGGCGGCATCGTGGATTCGGTGGACGCCTCGCGTATCGTCGTCCGCGTCAACGACGAGGAGACGAAGCAGGGCGAAGCGGGCGTCGACATCTATAACCTCACGAAGTACACCCGCTCGAATCAGAACACCTGCATCAACCAGCGGCCGCTCGTGAAGGCCGGCGACACGATCTCGGGCGGCGACGTGCTCGCCGACGGGCCTTCGACGAGCCTGGGCGAGCTCGCGCTCGGGCAGAACCTGCTCGTCGCGTTCATGCCGTGGAACGGCTACAACTTCGAGGACTCGATCCTGATCTCCGAGCGTGTCGTCGAGGAGGACCGCTTCACGACGATCCACATCGAGGAGCTGACCTGCGTCGCGCGCGATACGAAGCTCGGTCCCGAGGAGGTCACGGCCGACATCCCGAACGTCGGCGACGCGGCCCTGACGAAGCTCGACGAGTCCGGCATCGCGTTCATCGGCGCCGAGGTCAAGGCCGGCGATATCCTGGTCGGCAAGGTCACGCCCAAGGGCGAGACGCAGCTGACGCCCGAGGAGAAGCTGCTGCGCGCGATCTTCGGCGAGAAGGCTTCGGACGTGAAGGACACGAGCCTGCGCGTGCCGCCCGGCATGGACGGCACGGTCATCGACGTGCGGATTTTCACGCGCGACGGCGTCGAGAAGGACGCGCGCGCTCTCTCGATCGAGCGCGCCGAGCTCGAGCAGGTCCGCAAGGACCTCGACGACCAGCAGCGCATCCTCGAGGACGACATCTACCAGCGCGTCGAGCGGCTGCTCGTCGGCAAGACGGCCGCGAGCGGGCCCGAGGGCCTGAAGGCGGGCGCGAAGATCACCGAGGAGTACTTGAAGGGCCTGAAGCGCGAGCAGTGGCTTGCGGTCAACGTCAAGGACGACGAGATCAACGCCCAGCTCGAGGGCGCGGCCGAGCGGCTGCGCTCCCAGCGCGAGGAGTTCGACCGCCGTTTCGAGGAGAAGAAGAAAAAGATCACGGCCGGCGACGATCTCGCCCCGGGCGTGCTCAAGATGGTCAAGGTGTATTTGGCCGTGAAACGCCGCGTGCAGCCCGGCGACAAGATGGCGGGCCGCCACGGCAACAAGGGTGTGATCTCGACGATCGTGCCGGTCGAGGACATGCCGTACATGAACGACGGCACGCCCGTCGACATCGTGCTGAATCCGCTAGGCGTGCCCTCGCGCATGAACGTCGGGCAGGTGCTCGAGACGCACCTGGGCTGGGCCGCCAAGGGGCTCGGCCTCAAGATCGGCGAGATGGTCGCGAACGGCGATGGGCCGAAGGAGCTGCGCGGCTTCCTCGATCAGGTCTACAACAGCACGGGCGGCCAGAAGGCCGAGCTCAAGTCCCTTTCTGACGACGACGTTGTCGAGCTGTCCAGGAACCTCTCGAGCGGCGTGCCGATCGCGACGCCCGTCTTCGACGGCGCCAACGAGGACGAGATCAAGAAGCTGCTCGAGATGGCCGGGCTGCCGGCTTCGGGCCAGGCCGTCCTCTACGACGGACGGACGGGCGAGCGCTTCGACCGCCCGGTCACGGTCGGCTACATGTACATGCTGAAGCTCAACCATTTGGTCGACGATAAGATGCACGCGCGCTCGACGGGGCCTTACAGTCTCGTCACGCAGCAGCCGCTCGGCGGCAAGGCGCAGTTCGGCGGCCAGCGCTTCGGCGAGATGGAGGTCTGGGCCCTCGAGGCCTACGGCGCCGCTTACACCCTGCAGGAGATGCTGACGGTCAAGTCGGACGATGTGCAGGGCCGCACGCGCATGTACAAGAACATCGTCGACGGTACGCACGAGATGACGGCGGGTATGCCGGAGTCGTTCAACGTGCTGGTCAAGGAGATTCGCTCCCTAGGCATCAACATGGAGCTGGACCAGGCGGACTGAGCGGCGCCGCGCCCGTGACTATCTCGATACAAATTCGCAGTAGGTGGAGCACATGAAGGATCTACTGAAGCTTTTCAGACAGCAGAACGCCGTCGAAGACTTCGATGTCATCCGTATCGGCCTCGCATCGCCGGACATGATCCGGTCGTGGTCTTACGGTGAGGTGAAGAAGCCCGAGACCATCAACTACCGCACGTTCAAGCCGGAGCGGGATGGTCTGTTCTGCGCCAAGATCTTCGGGCCGATCAAGGACTACGAGTGCCTTTGCGGTAAGTACAAGCGCTTGAAGCACCGCGGCGTCGTCTGCGAGAAATGCGGCGTCGAGGTCACGCAGACCAAGGTGCGCCGCGAGCGCATGGGCCACATCGAGCTCGCGAGCCCGGTCGCCCACATCTGGTTCCTGAAGTCGCTGCCCTCGCGCATCGGCCTCATGCTCGACATGACGCTGCGCGAGATCGAGCGGATCCTCTACTTCGAGGCCTTTGTCGTCGTCGATCCCGGCATGACGCCGCTCGAGCGCGGCCAGCTGCTCTCCGACGAGCAGTACCTCGAGGCCATCGAGCAGTACGGCGACGACTTCGACGCCCGCATGGGCGCCGAGGCCGTGCGTGATCTGCTCACCTCGATGGACATGACGAGCGAGGTCAATCGGGTCCGCGAGGAGATCCATAGCACGACTTCGGAGACGAAGATCAAGCGGCTCTCGAAGCGGCTGAAGCTGCTCGAGTCGTTCCAAGAGTCGTCGAACAAACCCGAGTGGATGATCATGACGGTGCTGCCCGTGCTGCCGCCGGATCTGCGTCCGCTCGTGCCGCTCGACGGCGGACGCTTTGCGACGTCCGATCTCAACGACCTGTACCGCCGCGTCATCAACCGCAACAACCGCCTGCGCCGCCTGCTCGAGCTCAACGCGCCCGATATCATCGTGCGCAACGAGAAGCGCATGCTGCAGGAGGCCGTCGACGCGCTGCTCGACAACGGCCGCCGCGGCCGCGCGATCACGGGCACTAACAAGCGCCCGTTGAAGTCGCTGGCCGACATGATCAAGGGCAAGCAGGGGCGCTTTCGCCAGAACCTGCTCGGCAAGCGCGTCGACTACTCGGGCCGCTCGGTCATCGTGGTCGGCCCGACGTTGAAGCTGCATCAGTGCGGCCTGCCGAAGAAGCTCGCGCTCGAGCTCTTCAAGCCGTTCATCTTCTCGAAGCTGCAGCTGCGCGGCGAGGCGACGACGATCAAGGCCGCGAAGCGCCTCGTCGAGCGCGAAGGGCCGGAGGTCTGGGACATCCTCGAGGAGGTCATCCGCGAGCATCCGGTCCTGCTGAACCGCGCGCCGACGCTGCACCGTTTGGGTATCCAGGCGTTCGAGCCCGTGCTCATCGAAGGTAAGGCCATCCAGCTGCATCCGCTCGTCTGCACGGCGTTCAACGCCGACTTCGACGGCGACCAGATGGCCGTGCACGTGCCGCTCTCGATCGAGGCGCAGCTCGAGGCCCGCGCCCTCATGATGGCGAGCAACAACATCCTCTCGCCCGCGAACGGCGATCCGATCATCGTGCCCTCGCAGGACGTGGTGCTCGGCCTCTACTACATGACGCGCGAGCGTATCGACGCGGCCGGTAAGGGCATGCTCTTCTCCGACGTCGACGAGGTGCACCGGGCTTACGAGGGCGGGATCGCGCATCTGCACGCCGGCATCCAGGTCCGCATCGCGGAGCAGGACGGCAAGGACGCAGAGCTGGTCACGCGGCTCGTTAAGACGACTGTGGGCCGGGCGCTGCTGTCCGAGATCCTGCCGAAGGGGCTGCCGTTCGAGCTCATCAACCGGCCCATGAACAAGCGGGCCATCTCGGGCGTCATCAACGCCTGCTACCGCCAGCTCGGCCTCAAGGAGACGGTCGTCTTCGCCGACCAGCTCATGTACACGGGCTTCCATTACGCGACGCGCGCCGGCGTCTCGTTCGGCATCGACGACATGGTCGTGCCCGACGAGAAGGCCGCGATCCTGCAAAGCGCCGAGAGCGAGGTCAAGGACATCCAGGACCAGTACGCGGCCGGTCTCGTGACGGACGGCGAGCGTTACAACAAGGTCGTGGACATTTGGTCGCGGACGAACGACCAGGTCGCCAAGGCCATGATGGAGAAGCTCGGCACCGATACGGTCGTCGATGCCGAGGGCAAGGAGGCCCAGCAGGAGTCGTTCAACTCGATCTACATGATGGCCGACTCGGGCGCCCGCGGCAGCGCCGCCCAGATCCGCCAGCTGGCCGGCATGCGCGGCCTCATGGCCAAGCCCGACGGCTCGATCATCGAGACGCCGATCACGGCCAACTTCCGCGAGGGGTTGGACGTGCTGCAGTACTTCATTTCGACGCACGGCGCCCGGAAGGGTCTCGCCGATACGGCGCTCAAGACGGCCAACTCGGGCTACCTGACGCGGCGTCTCGTCGACGTGGCGCAGGATCTCGTCGTGACGGACGACGACTGCGGCACGGTGGAGGGCATCCTCATGACGCCGCTCGTCGAGGGCGGCGACATCGTCGAGCCGCTGCGCGAGCGCGTGCTCGGCCGAGTGGCGGCGCACGACGTGCGTGCGCCCGGGTCCGACGACATCGTCGTGCCGGCCGGCACGCTGCTGGACGAGCAGGCCGTGGCGAAGCTCGAGGCGTATTCCATCGACCAGGTGCTGGTCCGCTCGCCGATCACCTGCGACACGCAGTACGGCGTCTGCGCCCAGTGCTACGGACGCGATCTCGCGCGGGGCCACAAGGTCGACGCGGGCGAGTCCGTGGGCGTCATCGCGGCCCAGTCGATCGGCGAGCCCGGCACGCAGCTCACGATGCGCACGTTCCACATCGGCGGCGCGGCTTCCCGGTCGGCGGCCGTCGACAGCGTGGAGGTCAAGAGCGCGGGCTCGATCCGTATGCTCAACGTCAAGACCGTGAGGCACGAGAAGAAGGGCCACCTGATCACGACCTCCCGTTCCGGCGAGCTCGCCGTCATCGACGAGTTCGGCCGCGAGCGCGAGCGCTACAAGGTGCCCTATGGCGCGACCCTCAGCGTCGAGGACGGCGCCGCCGTCAAGCCGGGGCAGCTCGTCGCGTCGTGGGATCCGCACACGCACCCGGTCGTGACCGAGGTCAGCGGCTTTCTGAAGTTCGAGGACTTCGTGGACGGCGTGACGGTCGCGACCCAGGTTGACGAGATCACGGGTCTGACGAGCATCGTCGTGCTCGATGCGGCCTCGCGCAGCACCGAGTACCGGCCGACGGCCAAGCTGCTCGACGACAACGGCAAGGCCGTGACGTTCCCGAACACGGAAATCCCGGCGGCCTACGCGCTGCCGGCCGGCGCCGTGATCAGCATGGAGAACGGGGCTCGAGTGGTCGTCGGGGACGTCATCGCGCGTCTGCCGCAGGAGAGCTCGAAGACGCGCGATATCACGGGCGGTCTGCCCCGGGTCGCCGACCTGTTCGAGGCGCGCCGTCCGAAGGATCCGGCCATCCTGGCCGAGTTCTCGGGCACGGTCAGCTTCGGCAAGGAGACCAAGGGCAAGCGCCGGCTCGTGATCACGGGCGACGACGGTGAGACCTACGAGGAGCTCATTCCGAAGTGGCGCCACCTCAACGTCTTCGAGGGCGAGAAGGTGACCCGCGGCGAGATCATCGCGGACGGCGAGCCCAACCCGCACGACATCCTGCGTCTGCAGGGCGTCGCGGCGCTGGCCGACTACCTGGTGCGCGAGATCCAGGATGTCTACCGCCTCCAGGGCGTGAAGATCAACGACAAACACATCGAGGTCATCATTCGGCAGATGCTGCGCAAGATCGAGATCAGGCAGTCGGGCGACACGCCGGTGTTGCGCGGCGAGCAGCTCGACAAGGCGCGCGTGCTCGAGATGAACCGGGATGCCGAGGCCAAGGGCGGTCAACCGGCCCAGTACGAGCCCGTGCTGCTCGGTATCACGAAGGCTTCGCTAGCCACCGAGTCCTTCATCTCGGCCGCCTCCTTCCAGGAGACGACCCGGGTGCTGACGGAGGCGGCCGTGCGCGGCATGCAGGATGACCTGCGCGGCCTCAAGGAGAACGTCATCGTCGGCCGCCTGATCCCCGCCGGCACGGGCTACGCCCACCACGAGGATCGGCGGCGCACGCAGGAGGAGATCCTCTCCGACGAGCTCCGGGGACTCGAGGCGAGCACGCGGGCCGCGGCCGGCGCGCCGACCGCGGAGGCCGAGGAGCCGCACGCGCGGACGGCAACGGCCGTCGAGACCGAGAGCGACTCCGAGCTCGAGGCCGAGGCCGCCTCGGATGCGGAAGTCGGCGCGGACGAGGCCGAGCAGGAGGTCACGGCGAACGACGCGGAGGAGTTCGAGCCGGCCGGAGAAGGCGCGGACACCGACGAGGACTAGGCGCTGGGAAGGGGGCCGGCGTCCGTTTGTTGACGCGGACGGACGCCGACCCTAGAATTTCCGGCTCGCTCGGCGCCGCTTAGACGAGGCGGCGCACAAAGAGAGTCCCGCGGCCGTTCCGCTACCGTAGGGATTTCCACTGGCCCGGATGCCGACAACCTCGGCAGCGGGCTTTTGTTTCGCCGCACTTTTATGTTTTGGGAACGATTTTAATGGCGACGACGAACCAACTGGTGCGTAAGCCCCGCTCGACGAAAAAGCCGAAGAGCAGCGTCCCCGCGCTCGGCGCGTCGCCGCAGCGGCGCGGCGTTTGCACGCGCGTCTACACGACGACGCCGAAGAAGCCGAACTCGGCCATGCGCAAGGTGGCGCGCGTTCGGCTCACGAACGGCTTCGAGGTCACGAGCTACATCGGCGGCGAGGGCCACAACCTGCAGGAACACTCGGTCGTGCTGATCCGCGGCGGCCGCGTCAAGGACCTGCCGGGCGTGCGCTACCACGTCGTTCGCGGCACGCTGGATTGCGCGGGCGTCGGCGATCGCCGCAAGGGGCGCTCGAAGTACGGCGCCAAGCGGCCCAAGGGCTAGACGCCGATGTCGCCGAAGTACCGCCGCACGCTCGTCGCCTGGAACGCCGTGCAGCCCGGCCTCGGGGCGCTCATGGTGGCGCGCAAAGGGCTGCGGGCGCGGCCCGCCGCGGCGGCGGACGGCGGCGAGGAAGACGCGCGTGTCGGTGAACTCGGCGATGCGCTTCGTGTCCATGAGGACGCGGCCCGCGGCGTCCGGGAGGACGGCACGGGCCGGCTCGTCTCGATGGCAGACTTTCGCGACAAAAATGGGGTCAGAGCCCTTTTTTCGAACGACGAACCCGGTGTTGGACTCACTCTGGGAAAAAAAGGGCTCTGACCCCTTTTCATCTCATTCTTCAGGAAGCATTCGATGTCGAGACGCAATCAGGCCCCGCGCCGGCAGGTCCTTCCGGACCCGAAGTACGGGAACGACATGCTGGCCAAGTTCATCAACATGGTCATGCGCAGCGGTAAGAAGTCCGTGGCCGAGCGTATCGTCTACGGTGCGCTGGACCGGATTTCCGAGCGAGCCACGAAGGACCCGGAGCGTGCGCTGGAGCTGCTCGGCCAGGCGCTCGACAACATCAAGCCCTCCGTCGAGGTCAAGTCCCGGCGCGTCGGCGGAGCGACCTATCAGGTCCCGGTCGAGGTCCGGTCGACGCGGCGCGAGACGCTGGCCATGCGCTGGGCCATCGACGCCGCGCGCAAGCGCTCGGAGAAGACCATGGCGCTTCGGCTCGCGCATGAGCTCATGGACGCCGCCGAGAACCGCGGCGCGGCAGTGAAGAAACGTGAAGACACCCATCGGATGGCCGAAGCCAACAGAGCCTTCGCCCATTACCGTTGGTGAGCAATGGATTCGAGGCAAATTCGTGGCACGGAAGACCCCACTCGCGCGTTATCGCAACATCGGCATCATGGCCCACATCGATGCCGGCAAGACGACGACGACCGAACGCATTCTCTTTTACACCGGCGTATCGCATAAGATCGGCGAGGTCCACGACGGCGCAGCCGTCATGGACTGGATGGAGCAGGAGCAAGAGCGCGGCATCACGATCACGTCGGCCGCCACGACCTGTTTCTGGAAGGGCATGGATCAGAGCCTGCCCGAGTACCGCATCAACATCATCGATACGCCCGGCCACGTCGATTTCACGATCGAGGTCGAGCGCAGCCTGCGCGTACTCGACGGCGCCGTAGCCGTGTTCTGCGCCGTGGGCGGCGTCGAGCCGCAATCCGAGACGGTGTGGCGCCAGGCCAACAAGTACAAAGTGCCGCGGCTCGCGTTCGTCAACAAGATGGACCGTGCCGGTGCGGATTTCTTTCGCGTGCAGCGGCAGATCAAGGAGCGCCTCAACGGCAATCCCGTGCTGCTGCAGATTCCAGTCGGCGCCGAGGAAACCTTCCGCGGGGTCGTCGACCTCGTGAAGATGAAGGAGATCGACTGGGACGACGAGACCCAGGGTATGCGCTTCGAGGAGCGCGAGATTCCCGACGACCTCAAGGCCGTGGCCGAGAAGTATCACGAGCAGCTCGTCGAGGCCGCCGCGGAAGGCGACGAGGGGCTGCTCGAGAAGTATCTCGAGGAAGGCACGCTGTCGTTCGAGGAGATCAAGAAGGGGCTGCGTGCGCGCTGCCTGCGCGGCGAAATCGTGCCCGTGCTCTGCGGCAGCGCCTTCAAGAACAAGGGCGTCCAGGCCATGCTCGACGCCGTCATCGATTATCTGCCTTCGCCCACGGAAGTGCCGCCCATCCGCGGCGTGCTCGAGGACGAGAGCGAGGGGTTCCGCGGCGCCGACGACGAGGCGCCGTTTGCGGCGCTCGCGTTCAAGATCGCGACGGACCCGTTCGTCGGCAACCTCACGTTCATTCGCGTCTACTCGGGCGTCCTGAATTCGGGCGACACCGTCTACAACCCGGTCAAGGACAAGCGCGAGCGTATCGGCCGCATCCTGCAGATGCACGCCAACGAGCGCGCCGAGCTCAAGGAAGTCCGCGCGGGCGACATAGCGGCGGCCGTGGGCCTCAAGGATGTGACGACGGGCGACACGCTGACGGACCCGAACAACATCATTACGCTCGAGCGTATGGAGTTCCCGGAGCCCGTCATCGCGGTCGCCGTCGAGCCCAAGACGAAGGCCGACCAGGAGAAGATGGGCCTCGCGCTGCAGAAGCTCGCGAAGGAAGACCCGTCGTTCCGCGTCCGCACGGACGAGGAGTCGGGTGAGACGATCATCTCGGGCATGGGCGAGCTGCACTTGGACATCATCGTCGACCGCATGCGGCGCGAGTTCAAGGTCGAGGCCAACGTCGGCAAGCCGCAGGTCGCCTATCGCGAGACGATCCGCCAGGCCGTCGAGCAGGAAGGCAAGTTCGTGCGCCAGTCGGGCGGTCGCGGCCAGTACGGCCACGTCTACCTGAAGCTCGAGCCCCTCGAGGCCGGCAAGGGTTACGAGTTCGTCAACGGCATCGTCGGCGGCGTCGTACCCAGGGAATACATTCCCGCGGTCGACAAGGGGGTGCAGGAGCAGATGGGCAACGGTGTCATCGCCGGGTACCCGGTGGTGGACTGCAAGGTTACGCTGTACGACGGCTCCTACCACGACGTGGACTCGAGCGAAATCGCGTTCAAGATCGCGGGCTCGATGGCGTTCAAGGAAGGCGCCAAGAAGGCCAAGCCCGTGTTGCTCGAGCCCATGATGAAGGTCGAGGTCGTGACGCCCGAGGACTACATGGGCGACGTGAACGGCGACCTGAACCGGCGCCGCGGTCTGCTGCAGGGCCTCGAGGATGCGCCCTCGGGCAAGATCATCCGCGCCCAGGTGCCGCTGTCGGAGATGTTCGGGTACGCGACGGTGCTGCGCTCGATGAGCCAGGGCCGGGCCACCTACACGATGGAATTCAGTCACTACGCCGAGGTGCCGAACAACGTCGCCGACGGCATTATCAAAAGCCGCGCCGGCTGACCGCGGGCCGGAAGAGAACAGGAAGAGGTAGCGAGTCGTGTCGAAGTCGAAATTTGAGCGAAAGAAGCCGCACGTAAACGTAGGGACGATCGGTCACGTTGATCATGGGAAGACGACGTTGACGGCGGCGTTGACGACGGTGATGGCGGCGAAGTTTGGCGGCGAGGTCCGCAAGTTCGACGAGATCGACAGGGCGCCGGAGGAGAAGGCGCGTGGGATCACGATTGCGACGTTGCACGTGGAGTACGAGAGCGAGAAGCGGCACTACGCGCACGTGGACTGCCCGGGTCACGCGGACTACGTGAAGAACATGATCACGGGCGCGGCGCAGATGGACGGAGCGATATTGGTGGTGTCGGCGGCGGACGGGCCGATGCCGCAGACGCGCGAGCACATTTTGCTGGCGAGGCAGGTGGGCGTGCCGTTCATTGTGGTGTACCTGAACAAGGCGGACATGGTGGACGACGAGGAGCTGCTGGAGCTGGTGGAGCTGGAGGTACGCGATTTGCTGTCGACGTACGAGTTCCCTGGTGACGACACGCCGATCGTGGTGGGCAGTGCGCTGAAGGCGCTGGAGGGGGACACGTCGGAGATTGGGACGCAGTCGATCGAGAAGCTGGTGGCGGCGATGGACGACTACATTCCGGTGCCGGAGCGGTTGGTGGACGGGGCGTTTCTGATGCCGATCGAGGATGTGTTCTCGATTTCGGGCCGCGGCACGGTGGTGACGGGCCGAATCGAGCGCGGGAAGGTGAAGGTCGGGGACGAGGTGGAGATCGTTGGGATCAAGGACACCTCGAAGACGACGTGCACGGGGGTTGAGATGTTCCGCAAGCTGCTGGACGAGGGGCAGGCTGGGGACAACGTGGGCGTGCTGCTGCGTGGGACGAAGCGCGAGGACGTGGAGCGGGGGCAGGTGCTGGCGAAGCCTGGGTCGATCACGCCGCACACGAAGTTCGAGTGCGAGGTGTATATCCTGACGAAGGAGGAGGGGGGTCGGCACACGCCGTTCTTCAAGGGGTATCGGCCGCAGTTTTATTTCCGGACGACGGACGTGACGGGGGCGATCGAGCTGCCGGAGTCGACGGAGATGGTGATGCCTGGGGACAACATCCAGATGAAGGTGGATCTAATCGCGCCGATCGCGATGGAGGAAGGCCTTCGGTTCGCGATCCGCGAGGGCGGACGCACGGTGGGTGCCGGCGTCGTATCGAAGATCATCGAGTAACGAGGCGCCCGGGACGAACACATGGCTACGAACCAGAACATCCGGATCAGGCTCAAGGCGTTCGATCATCGCCTGATCGACAAGTCGGCCCGGGAGATCGTCGAGACGGCCAAACGCACGGGGGCCACGGTCCGCGGTCCCGTGCCGCTGCCCACGAAGATCGAGCGTTACACCGTGCTGATCTCGCCGCACGTGAACAAGGACGCCCGCGATCAGTACGAGCTCCTGACGCACAAACGTCTCATGGATATCGTCGACCCCACGGACAAGACGGTGGACGCGCTCATGAAGCTCGAGCTGCCGGCCGGGGTCGACGTGCAGATCAAGCTGCAGTAGGTAAGGTAAAGAGGGGTCAGAGCCCTTTTTTGCCCGAACGGAGCCGCGGCGCGAGCATCGCACGGCGGCCACGACGAACACCGCCGCGCGAGCGGCAACCGGTAAAAAGGGCTCTGACCCCTTTTTACCGGACGCTCTGCTTGATACAATAATGGGCTGCTTCTCGGCCGCTTGGGGCGTGCAAAGCGCCTCCCGGGCCGAAACGCTCTCCAGGTGCCAGCGCGCAGAGCGACGTGCTGGCTTAAGCGCTGGCCGCCCATGAAGTAACCAAGCGGTCGGTGTGGATACAGAGGAAGGTACAAATGCCAATCGGTCTCGTCGGCCGCAAATGCGGCATGACCCGTGTTTTTACGGAGGCTGGGGATTCCATCCCCGTCACCGTCATCGAGGTCCTGCCTAATCGCGTCACGATGCTGCGCACGCCCGAGCGCGACGGTTACCGTGCCGTGCAGGTCACGGTCGGCCAGCGCCGGCCGGACAAGCTCGCCAAGGCCCAGGCCGGCCATTTCGCGGGCGCCAAGGTCGAGGCCGGCGAAGGTCTCTTCGAGTTTCGCCTCGACAGCGGCGAGGGCGAGGATCTCGCCCCCGGAGCGGAGATCCGCGTCGACGTGTTCGCGGACGGCCAGCTCGTCGACGTGACGGGCACTTCGAAGGGCAAGGGCTACGCCGGCACGGTCAAGCGGCACAATTTCCGCACTCAGGACGCGACGCACGGCAACTCGGTCTCGCATCGCGCCCCGGGCTCGATCGGCCAGAACCAGTCGCCGGGCCGTGTGTTTCCCGGCAAGAAGATGTCCGGGCAGCTCGGCAACGTCCGGTCGACCACGTCGAATCTCGAGGTCGTGCGCGTCGATGCCAAGCGCAATTTGTTGTTGGTCAAGGGCGCCGTCCCCGGCGCGGCCACGGGCCGCGTCCTGGTGCGGCCGGCCGCGAAGGGCGGCCGTCAGGCGTCGCAAGGTTAGGTCATGAAGGTCAATCTGCACGGAAACGGCGAGTCGCTCGAGCTCGCGGACGGTACCTTCGGGGCGCCGTTCAACGAGTCGCTCGTCCATCAGGTCGTGACGGCCTACCTCGCGGCCGGGCGCGCCGGCACCAAGGCGCAGAAAACGCGCTCCGAGGTCAGCGGCGGCGGCATCAAGCCCTGGCGCCAGAAGGGCACGGGCCGGGCCCGCTCGGGCTCCTCCCGCAGCCCGATCTGGGTCGGCGGCGGGCGCGCGTTCGCGGCGCGGCCCCGCAATTTCGATCAGAAGGTCAACCGCAAGATGTACCGCGGCGCGCTGCGGTCGGTGCTCTCGGAGCTGCTGCGCCAGGAGCGCCTCGTGCTCGTCGAGAGCTTCACGGTGCCGGAGGCCAAGACGAAGGAAGTCCGCAACCGGCTGCGCGAGCTCGAGCTCGAGGCCCAGCGGGCGCTCGTCGTCGTCGAGGCGTTCGACGCGAACTTGTGGCTCGGCGCGAGGAACTTGCCGCAGGTCGAGGTGGCAGAGGCGCGGCAGGTGGACCCGGTGAGTCTCGTCGGTGCCGCGAAGGTCGTTATGACGGCGGCGGCGGCCAAGATGTTGGAGGAGCGGCTCGCATGAGCGCGAAGGACGATATCGCCCGCCAGGAGCGGCTCGCGAGTGTGCTGCTCGGGCCGCACGTGTCGGAGAAGACCACGGCCGCGGCCGAGAGCCGCCAGGTCGTATTCAAGGTGCGGCCGGACGCGACCAAGAACGAAATCAAGCGCGCCGTCGAGCTGTTGTTCGACGTCAAGGTGGAGCGGGTTGCCGCGACGCGCGTGCAGGGCAAGGTCAAGCGCTTCGGTCAGCGCATCGGCCGGCGTTCGGATTGGAAGAAGGCTTACGTCCGGCTCGCGCCGGGCTACGACCTCGAGTTCCTGAGCCCGGAGTGATCTCCGGCCGGAACAGGTCTTACGAGCAGAGGGTTTAGACAGTGGCTTTGAAAAAGCTCAAACCGACCTCCGCGGGGCAGCGGTTCACGGTCCGGGTCGTCGGTGACGGTCTGCACACCGGCGCGCCGCATGCGGCGCTGACGGCGCCGCTGCCGAAGCGCGGCGGCCGCAACAACCAGGGCCGGGTCACGACGCGTCATCAGGGCGGCGGGCACAAGCGCCACTATCGTATCGTCGACTTCAAGCGCGACAAGGACGGGATCGCCGGTCGCGTCGAGCGCCTCGAGTACGATCCGAACCGCAGCGCCCACCTGGCGCTCGTGGTCTTCGCCGACGGCGAGCGTCGTTACATCCTCGCGCCGAAGCGGCTCAAGGTCGGCGATCCGATCCTGTCCGGCAGCGACGCCCCGATCAAGCCCGGCAATGCCCTGCCGCTCAAGAGCATACCGGTCGGCACGCAGGTGCACTGCGTCGAGCTCAAACCCGGCAAGGGCGGCCAGCTGGCCCGCAGCGCGGGTGCCTCTGTGCAGATCGTCGCGCGCGAGGGCGCCTACGTGACGCTGCGGCTGCGATCCGGCGAGATGCGCCGCGTCCACGTCGGCTGCCGCGCGACGGTCGGCGAGGTCGGCAACGACGAGCACAGCCTGCGCAAGCTGGGCAAGGCCGGCGCGAAGCGCTGGCGCGGCGTCCGCCCGACGGTCCGCGGTGTGGCCATGAATCCTGTCGACCACCCCCACGGCGGCGGCGAGGGCCGCACATCGGGCGGCCGTCATCCGGTTTCGCCCTGGGGCATGCCCACGAAGGGCTACAAGACCCGCCACAACAAGCGCACGAAGGCGATGATCGTGCGCAGCCGGAAGCAGAAGTAGAGACCGAATATGCCACGTTCCATTAAGAAAGGTCCGTTCGTCGACCTGCACCTGCTCAAGAAGGTCGAGAAGGCGTCGGCCGCAAACGACCGCCGGCCGATCAAGACCTGGTCGCGCCGCTCCATGGTCCTGCCGGACATGGTCGGGCTCACGATTGCGGTTCACAACGGCCGCCAGCACATTCCGATCCTGGTCTCCGAGAACATGGTCGGCCACAAGCTCGGCGAGTTCGCGGTCACGAGGACCTTCAAAGGGCATTCCGGCGACCGGAAGTCGAAGTCGTAATTTCGGAGCAAGGTTCGATGCACGTTGCGGCCACATTGCGATACGCGCGCATTTCCCCGCAGAAATGCCGCCTCGTCGCGGATCAAATCAGAGGTAAGTCGGTGGCGCAGGCCATCGATATTTTGCGGTTCAGCCCGAAGAAGGCAGCGCGGTTCGTGCACAAAGTGCTCGAATCCGCGATCGCCAACGCCGAGCACAATCACGGCGCCGACATCGACGAGCTCACGGTCGCAATCGTCGAAGTCAACGGCGCACCGTCGCTGACGCGCTATCGAGCGCGGGCAAAGGGCCGGGGCAACCGGATTCTCAAGCGCAACAGCCACATCACCATCCGCGTGGCGGACGAGTAATTTCTTATGGGTCAAAAGGTCAATCCGGTCGGCATCCGCTTAGGCATCACGAAGGAGTGGGCGTCGAAGTGGTTCGCCGACTCGCAGAGCTTCGCGGGTTACGTCGAGCAGGATCACCGCGTGCGCGAGTTCCTGCGGCGCAAGCTCAAGGACGCTTCCGTCAGCCGCATTCACATCGAGCGGCCCGCCAAGAAGGCGAACATCACGATCCACACGGCCCGGCCCGGCATCGTGATCGGCAAGAAGGGTGAGGATATCGAGAAGCTGCGGGGCGAGGTCGCGAGGCTGCTCGGCATGCCGCTGCCCGACGTGCGGCTCAACATCTCCGAAATTCGTAAGCCCGAGCTCGACGCGCAGCTCGTGGCGGAGGGCATCGCGCAGCAGCTCGAGCGCCGCGTGCAGTTCCGGCGGGCCATGCGCCGCGCCGTCACGAACACGATGCGCCTTGGCGCCGAGGGCGTGAAGGTCAGGGTATCCGGTCGCTTGAACGGCGCGGAGATCGCCCGCTCGGAGCAGTACCGCGAGGGGCGTGTGCCCCTGCACACGCTGCGGGCCGACATCGACTACGGCCTGGCCGAAGCTAAGACGACCTACGGCGTCATCGGCGTCAAGGTCTGGGTGTTCCGCGGCGAGGTCTTCGATATGGCGGAAGCGAAGCAGGAGCAGCAGGAGACGCCGCGCCAGCAGCAGCAGGGCTGAGCCCGGGCGCGGCCCGCGGCTTGCGTCCGGACGACGAGGCAAGGGTAAGCAGATGCTTCAACCGAAACGTACTAAATTCAGAAAGCAGTTCAAGGGCCGCAACACAGGTCTCGCCCATCGCGGCAGCGCCGTGAGCTTCGGCGAGTTCGGCCTCAAGGCCTCCGATCGCGGGCAGCTCACGGCCCGGCAGATCGAAGCCGCGCGCCGTGCCATGACGCGTCACGTCAAGCGTGGCGGCAAGATCTGGATTCGCGTGTTCCCCGACAAGCCCATCACGAAGAAGCCGCTCGAAGTCCGACAGGGCAAGGGTAAGGGCAACGTCGAGTATTGGGTCGCGCAGATCCAGCCCGGCCGCCTGCTTTACGAGATGGCCGGCGTGCCCGAGGACGTTGCGCGCGAGGCCTTCCGGCTCGCGGCCGCGAAGCTCCCGATCCGCACGCAGTTCGTGGAGCGGCACGGCCAATGAAGATCCGAGAGATACGCGAGAAGGACGACGCCGCGCTGGCGGAAGAGCTGCTTAAGCTGCGCCGCGAGCAGTTCAACCTGCGCATGCAGTCCGTCACGGGACAGGGCGCGAAGCCCGATCAGCACGGCAAGGTCCGCAAGGACATCGCCCGCATCAAGACCGTCTTGACGCAGCGGGCCAACGAGAAGGAAGCGACCCGATGAGCGCCGCCGAGACGGCAGAGCCGAACAAGACGCGGACCGTGGTCGGCCGCGTCGTCAGCAACAAGATGGACAAGAGCGTGACCGTGGCCGTGGAACGACTGATCCGGCATCCGGTCTACGGAAAGTTCATTCGCAGAACGACCAAGGTCGTCGCCCACGACGAGTCCAACGCGTGCCGCGAGGGCGATACCGTCGCGATCACCGAGTGCCGGCCCATTTCGAAGCGCAAGTCCTGGCGCGTCGTCGAGATCGTGACGAGCCCGGGGGCCGCAGTCGAAGCGGCGGCACAGGCCGCCGCGTCCGAGGCCTGAGGATCGACCGATGATTCAGACGGAAACGGTATTGACGGCGGCCGACAACAGCGGCGCGCGGCGTCTCATGTGCATCAAGGTGCTGGGCGGGTCGAAGCGGCGCTACGCGAGGATCGGCGACATCATCAAGGTCACGATCAAGGACGCGATTCCGCGCGGCCGCGTCAAGAAGGGCGAGGTCTACAACGCGGTCGTCGTGCGCACGCGGCACGGCCTGCGGCGTCCCGACGGCTCGGCGATTCGCTTCGACGGCAACGCGGCCGTGCTGCTGAATAACCGGCTCGAGCCGATCGGCACGCGCATTTTCGGGCCGGTCACGAGGGAGCTGCGCACGAGCCGGTTCATGAAGATCATCTCCTTGGCTCCCGAGGTCCTTTAGAGGCGTCCGGCATGAAACGGATTAAGAAAGGCGACGAAGTCGTGGTTATCGCCGGCAAGGACAAGGGTCGGCGCGGGACCGTGGTCAAGGTCTTCGAGGACGACCGCGTGCTCGTCGAAAACGTCAACGTCGTGAAGAAGCACCAGCGGGCGAATCCGAACGCGGGCGTCCAGGGCGGCATCATCGAGAAGGAAGCACCGCTGCACATCTCGAACGTGCTGCTCTACAACCCCGCGACCGAGAAAGGCGACCGCGTCGGCTTCAAGACCCTCGGAGACGGCCGCAAGGTGCGGTATTTCAAATCGAACAACGAAGTGCTGGACGCCTGATATGAGCAGCAGGTTGCAGGAATATTACAATACCGAGGTCGTGCCGAAGCTCATGGAGCGCCTCGGCGTCAAGAACCGCATGGCGGTGCCGAAGCTCGTCAAGATCACCGTGAACATGGGCGTCGGCGAGGCGCTCGCGGACCGCAAGGTGCTCGACAACGCCATGAACGACCTCGCGCGCGTCACGGGGCAGAAAGCCGTGCCGTGCAAAGCGCGCATCTCCGTCGCGAGCTTCAAGGTCCGGGAAGGCGTTCCGATCGGCTGCAAGGTCACGCTACGGCGCGAGCGCATGTACGAATTTCTCGATCGGCTCGTGAACGTCGCGATCCCCCGAATCCGCGATTTTCGCGGGTTCTCGCCGCGCGCCTTCGACGGCCGCGGGAATTACAACCTCGGCATCCGCGAGCAGATCATCTTTCCCGAAATCAACTACGACCAGGTCGACGCGCTGCGCGGCATGGACATTGCAATCACTACCACGGCGAAAGACGACGAGGCGGGCCGCGCCCTGCTCGAAGCGTTCCACTTCCCGCTGCGGTCTTGAAGTCTGGAGTCAATCGATGGCCAAGAAATCCATGCTCGCCCGGAACGGCAAGCGCGAGCGTCTGGTCCAGAAATACGCCGCCAAGCGCGCCGAGTGCCGCAAGATCATCGCGGACCCGCGGGCCTCGGACGAGCAGAAGCAGTATGCCCAGGTTCGCCTGCAGTCCATGCCGCGCGATGCGAGCCCCGTCAGGCTTCGGAACCGATGCGCGATCACGGGGCGCCCCCACGGCTACTACCGCAAGTTCGGACTCGCGAGGAACAAGCTTCGCGAGGCCGCGATGCGCGGCGAGATCCCCGGCCTCTCGAAGGCCAGCTGGTAAGCGGCTGCCGGGACACTCGAGGATATCTTGAAATGAGCATGACCGACCCCATTGCGGATATGTTGACGCGGATTCGCAACGCGCAGACCGCGCGTAAGCCGTCCGTGTCGTTGCCGGCCTCGAAGCTCAAGCTGGCCGTGGCCCGCGTGCTCGAGGCGGAAGGCTATCTGGCAGGCGTCTCGACGGACGGCGACGAGACGAAGCCGACCATGACGCTCGAGCTCAAGTACTTCAAGGACCAGCCGGTCATTGAGCGCATCGAGCGCGTGAGCCGGCCGGGTCTGCGGGTTTACCGGGCGGCGGACGATCTGCCCAAGGTACAGGGCGGCCTCGGGGTCGCGATCGTCTCCACCTCGGCCGGCGTCATGTCCGACCGCGCGGCGCGCGCGGGCGGCCACGGCGGCGAGGTCCTGTGCTACGTATCGTGAGGCGGAACCAATGTCCAGAGTAGCCAAGCGCCCGGTCGCCCTCGGCAAGGGAGTCACGGCGGAAATCAATGCCGGTGCCTTGACGGTCAAGGGGCCCAAGGGCTCGCTGACGCTCGAGCTTTCGCGCGAGGTCGAGGTCAAGCACCAGGATTCCGAGATCGCGGTGGCGGCGCGCTCGGGCAGCCGCTTCGCGAACGCCATGGCCGGCACGACGCGGGCGCACATCAACAACATGGTCACGGGCGTGAGCGCCGGCTTCGAGCGCAAGCTCGAGCTCGTCGGCGTCGGCTACCGCGCGCAGGCGCAGGGCAATAAGCTGAATCTCACGCTCGGGTTTTCGCATCCGGTGGAGTACCCGGTCCCCGAGGGCATCACGGTGGAGACGCCGAGCCAGTCGGAAATCGTGGTCCGCGGCATCGATCGCCAGCGCGTCGGCCAGGTGGCCGCGGAGCTGCGGCGGTTCCGGCCTCCGGAGCCCTACAAGGGCAAGGGCGTGCGCTACTCGGACGAGCGCATTGTGTTGAAGGAAGCGAAGAAGAAGTAGCAGATGAACAAAAAGGAACGACGGCAGCGGAGAGCGCGGAAGACGCGCGCGAAGATCGCCCTGCAGGGCGTCCATCGTCTGTGCATCCATCGCACGCCGCGCCACATCTATGCCCAGGTCATCGCTCCCGACGGCTCGAGTGTCGTCGCGAGCGCCTCGACGCTCCTGAAGGAGCTGCGCGCGGATGGCGGACAGACCGGCAATTCCGACGCGGCCCGGGCCGTCGGCAAGCTAGTGGCCGAAAGGGCGAAGGCGCAGGGCGTGGAGCGCGTCGCTTTCGACCGTTCGGGATTCAAGTACCACGGCCGGGTCAAGGCCCTGGCCGACGCGGCCCGTGAGGCCGGGCTCCAGCTCTGAGCGAAGGTTATGGCGAACATCGAAGAATTTCAGGAAAAGCTTGTCGCGGTGAACCGCGTCGCAAAGGTCGTCAAGGGCGGCCGGCAGTTCGGGTTCACGGCACTCACGGTCGTCGGCGACGGCGCGGGCCGCGTCGGCTACGGCTACGGCAAAGCGCGCGAGCTGCCGCTCGCCATTCAGAAGGCCATGCAGGCGGCGCGCAAGAACCTCAAGGCCGTGCACCTCAAGAAGGAAACGCTGCAATACGAGATGCTGGGCCGCCACGGTGCGACGCGCGTCTTTCTGCAGCCCGCCTCGGAAGGCACGGGCATCATCGCGGGCGGCGCCATGCGCGCGGTCTTCGAGTGCGCCGGCGTCCGCAACGTGCTGGCCAAGAGCTACGGTTCGCGCAATCCGATCAACGTCGTGCGGGCCACGCTGGCCGCGCTGACGCAGATGCGCTCGCCGCAGTCGATCGCCGCGAAGCGCGGCAAGACCGTCGAAGAAATTACGAGTTGACCGCCGTGGCCAAGGACATCAAGAAGCTCAAGTTGACGCTGCTCAAGAGCAAGCACGGCCGCAAGCCGGGGCACGCGCAAAGCCTGCTGGGCCTCGGCCTCCGGCGGCGGCATCAGAGTGTGGTCGTCGACGCGACCCCCGAGAACTGCGGCATGATCAACCAGGTCGGCTATCTGCTGCGCGTGGAGGAGGTTTGATGCGCTTGAATACGCTCCATCCCGGCCGCGGTGCGAAGCGCGAGGGCAAGCGCCTGGGCCGCGGCGCGAGTGCAGGCCAAGGCAAGACCGGTGGCCGCGGCACGAAGGGTCAGCACGCGCGCGCCGGCGGCTTTCACAAGGTCGGCTTCGAGGGCGGTCAGATGCCCTTGCAGCGCCGGCTTCCGAAGATCGGCTTCGCGTCCCGCCAGGCCGCGGCCAACGACGAGGTGCGCGTGCACGAGCTCGCGCGTTTCGAGGGCCAGACCGTGGATCTCGAAGCGCTCAAGGCGGCGGGTCTCGTCTCCAAGCGCGCCGAGCGCGTGAAGATCATCGCCTCGGGCAGCCTGAGCGCCGCGGTCAAGATCGCGGGGATCAAAGTCACGCCGGGCGCGAAGTCCATCATCGAGGCTGCCGGCGGCAGCGTCGAGTGAACGGCTGCAGCGAGGCAGCAAGAGCAGGCCGCTGCCCGAGGCAGCAAGGTTAGGAGATATGGCAAGGACGACGGCAGGACGGAATCCCGCAGCGATGCTCGGCGACGCGACGCGTTTCGCCGAGCTGCGGCAGCGGCTGTTCTTCCTGGTAGGCGCGTTGATCGTCTACAGGATCGGCACGTTCATTCCTGTGCCGGGCATCGACTCGAAGGCCATGGAGCAGTTCTTCCAGGGCCAGTCGGGCACGATCCTGAGCATGTTCAACATGTTTTCGGGCGGCGCGCTGCGGCGCATGTCGATATTCGCGCTCGGCATCATGCCGTACATCTCGGCCTCGATCATCATGCAGATGGCCACGCACGTCGTGCCTTCGCTCGGCCAGCTGCGCAAAGAGGGCGAGAGCGGGCGCCGCAAGATCACGCAGTACACGCGCTACGGCACCGTCGCCCTGTCGCTGTTCCAGGCCATCGCGGCCGCAACGGCGCTCGAGAACCAAAACGTCGTGCTGAACCCAGGCATTCAGTTCGTGTTCGTCGCCTCGCTCACGCTCATGACGGGCACGATGTTCCTCATGTGGCTCGGCGAGCAGATCACGGAGCGCGGCGTCGGCAACGGCATTTCGATGATCATTCTCTCGAGCATTCTCTCGCGTCTGCCATCGGCCATCGGCGGCGTGCTCGAGAGCGTGAATAACGGCGGCATGAACCAGGCGGCGCCGTTCCTGATCGCCATCGTCGTGCTTGGCGTCACGGGCTTCGTGGTCTACATGGAGCGCGCCCAGCGGCGCATTGCCGTCAACTACGCGAAGCGCCAGCAAGGCCGGCGCATGTATGCGGGCCAGACGAGCCACCTGCCGTTCAAGATCAACATGTCGGGCGTGATTCCACCGATCTTCGCCTCGAGCCTGATCCTGTTCCCGGCGACGCTCGCGAGCCTGTTCGGCACGAACGAATCCGTCGCCTGGCTGCAGCGCATCTCGGCGAGCCTCTCGCCCGGCCAGCCGATCTACATCATCGTCTACGGGGCCCTGATCATCTTCTTTTGCTTCTTCTACACGGCGCTCGTGTTCAATGCACGGGAGACGGCGGATAACCTCAAGCGCTCGGGGGCCTTCATTCCGGGCATCCGGCCGGGCCAGCAGACGGCGGACTACATTGACAAGGTGCTGACGCGGCTCACGTTCTGGGGCGCGCTGTACATCACGGCCGTGTGTCTGCTGCCGCAGTTCCTGATTCTCGAGTTCAACGTGTCGTTCTACTTCGGCGGCACGTCGCTGCTGATCATCGTGGTCGTAACGATGGACTTCATGTCGCAGCTGCAGGCCCACATGATGACCCACCAATACGAAGGGCTCATGAAGAAGGCCAATCTAAGAGGTTACGGAGGACGGTCATGAAAGTCAGGGCTTCGGTGAGAAAGATTTGCCGGAACTGCAAGATCATTCGGCGCCGCGGCGTCGTGCGGGTCATCTGCACCGATCCGCGCCACAAGCAGCGGCAGGGGTAACTGAGAAATGGCACGTATCGCCGGGATCAACATTCCCGTCAACAAGCACATCGGGATCGCGCTGACGCAAATTCACGGCGTCGGCCGAAGCAAGGCGCTCGAAGCCTGCAAGGCGGCCGGGATCGATCCCACGACGCGCGTCAAGGATCTGACCGAGGCCGAGGTCGGCGCGCTGCGCGAGGCGGTCGGCAAGTACACCGTGGAGGGCGACCTGCGGCGCGAGGTCGCCATGAATATCAAACGGCTCATGGACTTGGGGTGCTACCGCGGCATCCGCCACCGGCGCGGTCTGCCCTTGCGGGGACAGCGTACGCGGACGAACGCCCGGACTCGGAAGGGTCCGCGTCGTCCCATCAGGAAGTAGTAGTCAGGAGAACGCATGGCGAAGCAGCCGACTGCGAGGGTCAGAAAGAAGGTCAAGCGTCAGATTCTGGACGCCGTGGCCCATATCCACGCCTCCTTCAACAATACGATCGTGACGATCACGGACCGCCAGGGCAACGCCTTGGCCTGGGCGACGGCCGGAGGCTGCGGGTTCAAGGGCTCGCGCAAGAGCACCCCGTTCGCGGCTCAGGTCGCGGCCGAAAGGGCCGGCACCGTGGCGAAGGACTACGGCGTCAAGAACATGGAAGTGCGCGTCAAGGGCCCGGGCCCCGGTCGCGAATCGGCCGTGCGGGCGCTCAACGCCGTCGGCTTTCGCATTACGCAGATCGAAGACGTGACGCCCATTCCCCATAACGGCTGTCGGCCGCCGAAGCGGCGCCGAGTGTAGGCGAACGAACCATGGCGAGATACAGAGGACCTACGTGCAAGCTGGCCCGTCGCGAGGGCACGGACCTGTTCTTGAAGAGCGGCGTGAAGCCGCTCGAGAGCAAGTGCAAGCTCGAGACCCCGCCCGGCGGCCCCGGGCAGCGGCGCTCCCGGCTTTCCGACTACGGCATTCAGCTGCGTGAGAAGCAGAAGCTGCGCCGCATGTACGGCGTGCTCGAGCGTCAGTTCCGCAACTACTACAAGAAGGCCTCGGCCGTGAAGGGCTCGACGGGCGAAAACCTGCTCAAGATGCTGGAATCACGGCTCGACAATGTGGTCTATAGAATGGGTTTTGCCGCAACGCGTGCCGAAGCCCGCCAGCTCGTGAGCCACCGCGGCATCGCGGTCAACGAGCAGGTCGTCAATATCCCCTCGTACCAACTCAAGGCCGGCGATCGTGTGGCCGTGCGCGACAAGGCGAAAGCCCAGACGCGTGTCAAGGCGGCGCTCGACATTGCAGGGCAGGTAGGCTTCCCCGAATGGGTCGAAGTCGACGATAAGAATATGCAGGGGGTACTGAAGGCACTGCCGGAGCGCGACGAGATCCTGCCGGACATCAACGAGAATCTGGTGGTCGAGCTGTACTCCAAGTAACGCGAGGTCAATCCCACATGCAGGAATCAGCTACCGAGTTCTTGAGACCGCGGGCGGTCAAGGTTCAGCCGTTGTCGGCGAACCGCGCCCGGGTCACGGTCGAGCCCTTCGAGAGGGGCTTCGGCCATACCCTGGGCAACGCCCTGCGCCGGGTATTGCTTTCGTCCATGCCGGGCGCGGCCGTCGTCGAGGCCGAGATCGAAGGCGTGCTGCACGAGTACACGAGCATCGAGGGCGTCCAGGAGGACGTCGTCGACATTCTGCTCAATCTCAAGTCCGTGGCGATCAAGATGCATTCGCGGGACGAGGCCGAGCTCACGCTGGCCAAGAAGGGCCCGGGGCCCGTCACGGCCGGCGACATCCAGACCGAGCACGACATCGAGATCGTGAACCCGGATCTCGTTATCGCGAACCTCACCCAGTCGGGCGAGCTGCGGGCCTTTCTCAAGGTCGTCCGCGGCCGCGGCTATCGGCCCGCAACTTCCGTCGCGGCCTTCGACGAGCAGACGCGCCCCATCGGCCGCCTGCAGCTCGATGCGTCGTTCAGCCCGATTCGGCGCGTGACGTACACGGTCGAGCGCGCCCGCGTCGAGCAGCGCACGGACCTCGACAAGCTCATCATCGACATCGAGACCAACGGCACGATCGACGCCGAGGAGGCGATCCGCCGCGCGGGCCAGATCCTGAAGAGCCAGCTCGACGTATTCGTGGATCTGCAGGGCGAGGAAGAGGCCGGCTACGGCCGCGCCGAGACGCAGGTCGACCCGATCCTGCTGCGTCCCGTCGATGAGCTCGAGCTCACGGTGCGCTCGGCAAACTGCCTCAAGGCCGAAAACATCAATTACATCGGCGATCTCGTGCAGCGCACGGAGGTCGAGCTGCTCAGGACCCCCAACCTCGGCAAGAAGTCCTTGACCGAGATCAAGGAGGTCCTCGAGGCCCACGGGCTCGCGCTCGGCATGCGGCTCGAGAACTGGCCGCCGCCGGGGCTGCGCAGCGAGGAGCCGGCCGCCTCGTCGATGGCCTACTGACGGAGATTCGAGTCCCATGCGTCACCGCAAATCCGGGCGCAAGCTCGGCCGCAATTCCTCGCATCGCAAGGCGATGTACCGCAACCTCGCGGCCTCGCTAGTGCAGCACGAGACCATCAAGACGACGCTGCCGAAGGCCAAGGAGCTGCGGCGCGTCGTGGAGCCGCTGATCACGCTGGCCAAGGAAGACGGCGTTGCCCGACGGCGACTTGCGTTCTCGCGGCTGCGTGACAACGCGGCCGTCGGCAAGCTGTTCGCCGAGCTCGGGCCGCGGTTCAAGGATCGGCCCGGCGGGTATCTGCGTATCCTCAAGATGGGTAATCGGGCCGGGGATGCGGCGCCGATGGCCGTGGTGCAGCTGCTGGATCAGCCTTCCTCCGCCGAATAGCCGGCGCCCCCGCCGGCCCCAGAACCGCCGTTCGCCCAGTAAGCGGGGGCCGGGGACAGCTCGATACCGGGCTGGCCGGGACCGCCGTAAACCCATCTCTGGGGGCTCGCTGAGCGCCATCCCTGGCGCTCAGCGTCCCGGCCAGCCCGGTATCGAGCTGTCCCCGGCCGTGGTGGGCCGCGATGCCGCGCTTTGACCCGCGTTCGCGGTTCACCATCAACGTCCGTGCAGATCCGCAACGGTGGAAGGCTGAGTAGTCGCGGCGGTGGTAGTCGGCGGAAGTCCGCGCCGCCGTTCGGCGCTTGCGTTGACGGTCCGCTTCCCACTTATCCGACGTGGGGATCGAGAACGGCGCGTTAAGCGGCGGCCCGGCGGCGAACGGCTCCGACCCGGCGTGCTGCGTCAGGAACGTGTCTGCCGGGCGCGTCGCCGCCGCTTGCGGAACTGCCGCAGCGTCACGGCCTGCCACGGGATGCGCACGGCCCGCGCGAGCCGCTCGAGCAGCAGCGGCCGGTATCGCGCGAGGTCCTCGGGCGGGAGCTCGGGTCCGTACGGCGGCTTGCCGTGTTTGTGTTTCATCCAGGCGTTGTAGTCCATCTGCGCGACCAGGCCGAAGACCCGGCGCCGCCACGCGCGCGCGTTCGGCCCGAGCCGCCAGGCGATGCCGAAGTCGACGACGTAGGGCTGCTCGTC
Organism: uncultured Gammaproteobacteria bacterium; assembly: GCA_963782445.1. Lineage (GTDB taxonomy): Bacteria > Pseudomonadota > Gammaproteobacteria > Steroidobacterales > Rariloculaceae > ZC4RG20. The sequence continues at coordinate 4,074,365 of CAWAJM010000001.1, read as the reverse complement.
CGGGCCCACGAGGATGTTGTTCTTGCGCTTGAGGTCGCCGTGGGCGACGCCGGCGGCGTGCAGGGCATCGAGCGTCGCGAGCAGGCGCGCGTAGAAGCGGTCGCGATCGGCGAAGGGTGCTTTGAACTCGCGCAGCGAGATGCTCGGCACGTGCTCGAGCACGAGGCGCCGGGCCCCGAGGAGCCCGAAGCAGCGTACGGTGCCGGCCACGTCCTCGAGGCGCTCGTAGACACGCGCCTCGTGGCGGAGCGCCCGGCGGCCCAGCAGACCCAGCGGACCGTCGGCGCGGGCCTCTTTGACGACGACCTCGCCCCAAGGCGAGGCGAACCATCGCACCGAGGCCTGGTAGCCCCGGCCGAGCAGACGCCCGGCGTCGCCGGCCGCAATCCTTTGCTCGATCCAGTGCTTGAGCGCCGCTGCGTCGGCGTCGCGCGCCTGGGCGCCCGTCACGGGCCTCCGGAGAGCAGCCGGTGCGCGATGCCGACGAGGCACGCCACGGCGAACACGGCGATGAGGATCTCGCCGTTCTTGGCGAAGCTCTTGCGAAGCGACCAGCCGCCGCGGCGGGCCGCGCCGAGGCGGCGCAGCGACGGCACGAGCGCGGGCACGTCGGCCGACCAGCGCTCCCAGTCCGTCCCGAAGAGCTGGTGGAGCTTGCGGTCCTCGTAGGCGATGGTCGGCGGGTAGTAGAACCAAAAGAAAAGCAGCGCCAGCGGCAGCGCCCACCAGGTGCCGGCCGCGATGGCGAAGCCGAGCACCGTGAGAATGTTGCCCGTGTAGAGCGGATGGCGCACGAGCGAATAGGGGCCGTCGGTCGCGAGCTGGGCGTTCTTGGCGATGTAGCCGCTCGCATAGAGGCGCACGGCGATGCCGAGCACCGCGAGCACGCCGCCGATCGCGAGCAGCACGCTGCTGGGTCTCGAGGTCAGCGTATAGAGCAGGATCAGGGCGCCGGCCAGCGTCTGACGGGACGCTTCGTGGTGGCGCAAGTCCCGGATCCATCCTGCGGGACCTGCAAGCGGCGGCAGATCCCGCGTTCGATTCGACAATGGCATGGTGTCTCCTGCGGGGCGGCTCGTCGTCAAGCGCCGCACGCCGCGAATGCTTCGCGGGTCAGATTCCGTGCGCCGTCCGCCTGAACCAGCACGTCGTCCTCGACTCGAATGCCGCCGAAGGGCATGAGCCGCTCGACGACTTCCCAGGCGATGCAGCGCCTTTCCGCGGGCGCCTGCCCGCGCAAAAGGGAGGCAATAAAGTACAAGCCGGGCTCGATTGTCAACACGAAACCCGCCTCGACGACGCGCGTGAGCCTCAGGAAGGGGTGCTCGGCGGGCGGGTCGCGGCGCTCGCCCTCCGGGGAGACCTGCCGGCCGCCCGCGTCGTGCACCTGCAGGCCGAGCAGATGCCCGAGCCCGTGCGGCAGAAAGAGGCGGGTCAGGCCGCGGCCGAGCGCCTCGTCCTCGCTGCACTGCAGCAGGCCGTGGCTCACGAGCACGCCGGCCAGCAGCTCGTGGGCGCGCGTGTTCAGGGCGACGTAGTCGACGCCGGCGCGCAGCTCGGCGCAGAGCTTTTTCTGCAGCGCGTCCATCGAGACGACGAGCGCGGCGAACTCGTCCGTCTCACGGGCCCACGTCCGCGTCACGTCGCTCGCGTAGCCGGCGTGCTCGGTGCCCGCGTCGATGAGGAACGAGGCGGGGCCCGGCGCGGGGCGGGCGCGATCCAGGTGCTGGTAATGCAGCACGGAGGCATGCGTGCCACGGGCGACGATGGCCCCGTACGGGAGCTCCGTCTCGCGCTGCCCGGCGGCGGCCAGGAATGCGGCGTGCATCTCGAGCTCGGACGCGCCCGCCGCGAAGGCCGCAGCGGCCGCTCGGTGACCCGCGACGGCTGTGCGCGACGCCGCTGCCAGGCACTCGACCTCGTAGGGCGTTTTCCAGGCGCGGCGAAAGTCCAGGCGCGCGAGCAGCGCCGGGTCGCCGACGGCCGCGAACAGCTCGGCGGCATCCCCGGCATCTCCCAGCGCGCCGTAGCGCTTGCCGGGCTCGACGAGGCCTTCTTCGGCCTCGCGCTTGGAGTTCGCCATGCGGATGTCGACGCCGCGGGTCCACTCGCCCACGGGGTCGGCCGGCGGCGCCTGCCAAAAGTCCCGCGGCTGCACGTAGCGCAGCTCGGGCCGGCGCCCGGGCACGAGCTTGAGCACGGAGCCGATCGCCTGCGTCAGCGGCACCCAGGCCTTGAAGTAGGGCTCGATGCGGAAGGGGTAGGCGATGTCGTCGCGCTCGACGAGGCGCTCGGGGCCCGCAAAGACGCAGAGGCCGTCGAGGTCGGCCGCGGCGAGCGCTTCGGCGAGCCGTCGGTCCATGACCTCGAGATGCTCGGCATAGAGCCGCCCGAGGCCCGTCGCCGGCGAGGGGGAGTTTGCGGCCAAGTCCGTAGGTCTCCTGCGGTTCGATCTCGCTGTCGTTCTCGGGAATAATAGTCCGCCGCGCCGACCCGGACCAAGGCGCGGCGCCAACAGGAAAGGACATGGATACAGTACTGACAGGCATCACCACGACGGGTGCGCCCCACATCGGCAATTACGTGGGCGCGATTCGGCCCGCGATCGCTGCAAGCACGGACTCGAGCGTGCGCTCCTTCCTGTTCCTCGCCGACTATCACTCCCTCGTCAAAAGCGGCGAGCCCGAGCAGATGGCGCGCTCGACGCTCGAGATCGCGGCGGCATGGCTCGCCTGCGGGCTGGACCCCGAGCGCGTGGTGTTCTACCGCCAGTCGGACGTGCCCGAGATCTTCGAGCTCCAATGGATCCTGACCTGCATGACGGCCAAAGGCCTCATGAATCGCGCGCACGCGTACAAGGCGGCCGTTGCGGAGAATCAGGATGGGGGCGAGGACCCCGACAAGGCCGTCACCATGGGGCTTTACTGCTATCCGATTCTCATGGCGGCCGACATTCTCATGTTCAAGGCGAACAAGGTGCCGGTCGGCAGCGATCAGATCCAGCACGTCGAGATGGCGCGGGACATCGCGGGCCGTTTCAACCATCGCTACGGGGAAACGTTCGTGTTGCCCGAGGCCGTGGTCGGGGAAGCCTCGGCCGTCCTGCCTGGCCTCGACGGCCGCAAGATGTCGAAGAGCTACGGCAACACGATTCCTCTGTTTTCACCGGCTAAGCAATTGCGTAAGCACATCATGCGCATCAAGACGAATTCCCAGGAGCCGGGGGAGCCGAAGGACCCGGACGCGAGCACGCTGTTCGCGATCTACCGGGCGTTCGCAACGGCCGAGGAGACCGCGGCCATGCGTATTCGCTATGTGCAGGGCATCGCCTGGGGCGAGATGAAGCAGACGCTGTTCGAGTATCTCGATGCCCACCTCGCGCCGAAGCGCGAGGAGTACGAACGGCTCATGGCCGCGCCGCAGGAAGTCGAGCGGGCGCTGCAGGAAGGCGCGGCCAGGGCCCGCGAAGTCAGCGTTTCGTACCTGGCCGAGATTCGCCGGGCCGTCGGGTTTCGGCGCCTCACGGGCCGCTGAGAGCGGCTCATTAGCCGGATAGGCGGAGTTCCCGGGGCCGCATCGACGGTTCTTCGGCGCATCTGGCATACGCCTTGCAAGGCGAGGTTCCTCAAATATTGGGAGGAACCCGCATGACGAATGGAATTTTCGTGCCGGGCCGCCGCGTCCGGGCCGCGCCCGTCGTGGCTGCCCTATTGCTCGCAGGTCTCGCGCCTGCGCTCGTGCAGGCGCAGCCGCCGGCGCCGGGTGAGAAGTCCAGCGGCCAGACCGGTCCCGTCGGCACGCAGGCCATCGACGCCTACATCGGCGGGAAGGCCATGCAGGTCTTGTTCATGCGCCGCATGGATCTTGGCGAATTCGGGACAAACCCGGTGCGCGCGGGCTTCTTCATCGACGAGAGCCGCGATCTAATCGGCCTTGGCGATCTGCTAGTCAGCGTAGGCAATAAGCCCGAGGCGCTGCGTCACTGGTCGCTTCGCGTCGGCACGCGCGTCTACGCCGCGTTGCTGAGCGAGCAGAACCAGGACATCTTCGCGGCCGCCATCGGCGGATCGATCCGCTACTTCATGGGCCAGAATCACAAGACCTCGGTCGGAGGTTCGGCATTCTATGCGCCGGACATCACGACCTTCGGGACCGCGGACAGCGTCAGCGATGTCAGCCTGCGGTTCGAGACGCCGCTGACCCCGAATACGGACGTCTACGTCGGCTACCGCTGGTTCCGCTTCAATCTCGTCGCGGCCCCGGGCATCAACGCGAGCGATCGGCGCGTCGACGAGGACTTGCACGTGGGCGTCGTGTATCACTTCTGATCCTTAACCCGTCAGAAGTCTTTGCGCAGTGGGGCGGCGCTCGTGCGCCTCGCGAGCACGACGTAGCGCAGGGGCCCGCCCGGTCTCACGGCGTCGAAGGGGTAGCACGTGACGAGCGCCACCATCGAGGCCGCGCCGTCGAGACGCAGCTGCGTGCGGCGCGCATCGACGATTTCGACGGCCGCGACCTCGTAGCGGTAGGCATCGCCGTCGGTGCTCTCGACCTCGAAATGATCGCCGACGCCGATGCGTTGCAGCGCTCGGAAGTAAGTGTCGCGGTGGCCCGCGATGACGCTGATGCCGGGCGCGCCGGGGAGCGGACTGCCGTCGAGGTGGGCGGGGCCGAAGGCCAGGTTGCGGCCAGAAGCGCCCGCGAGAACGATGAGCGGGCCCCGAGCGCCGGGTATCTCGAGACGGGCCACGGGCCAAGTGTCCGCCCAGGGCCACGGGCGCACGTCGCGCCCTTCGGCCCGGCTCGCGTTCCACGCGCGATTCAGCAGCCACTGCGCGACGGCGGCCTTCGCCGGGATGAAGATCCCGAGCAGCGCGAGTGCCGCACCCGCCGCGACGAGCGCAGCGAGCCCCAGCGTCGACCCGCGCCGCAGCGCCCGCGTCACCGCAGCGCCCCGCTGCGCCGCAGGCCGAAGCCGGTCGCGGCGGCCGCCAGCAGCGCGAGCCCGAGGAGCCGGTACAGCGGCGCGGGCGTCGCGGTCTGTGGAAATCCCCCGTAGACGGCGCCCGCCGGCGGCATGGCCGCGACGGCTTCGCGTGCGAGCGGGGCGCCGCCGCGCACGGCCGTGCGGTCCACGGCGACGAGGCTCGTGTAGGGGCTCACGAGGTGGTGCCGGAGCGCGACGTCGACGACGAGCGGCTTGATGAGGCCCTCGTCGAAACCCTGGACGCGCCCGTCGAGCAGCGACTCAATCTTGCGGCGCGCCCACAGTGCGGCGATACCGTTCGCGTCGCCGGGCGAGACGGTTACCGCGCGCGACCAAGGTTGCCCGCCGGCGCTGCCCGAGAGCCGGACCGAGAGCGGATGCGGCGGTCCGCCCTCGAGCCGCGCAGCGATGACCACCGGCTCGCCGAGGTACAGGTCCGGCACCTGCGCAGGATAGAACTCGACGGAGTCCGGCCAGTCGACCGCGATGTCGGTCAGGGCGACCCGGCCGAGCTTGGCGAACAGCGCGTCCATGACGGTGCCGACCTCGGCACTGTCCGCGATGTGCGTGTAGCTTCCGCGCCCGAAGCTCGCGGCCTTGCGCATGAAATAAGTGTTCGGTGCGGCACCGATGCCGACCGTGAACAGGCGCGCATCGCCGAGCCTTCGCCGGATCAGCCCGAAGAGCTCGGTCTCGTCGGCGACGCCGCCGTCGGTCAGAAAGACGACTTGGCGCAGGTAGCCCGGCGTCGTCGGCTGATCGAGCGCGGCCCGGATCGCGGGCGCCATGACGGTGCCGCCGTTCGCCGCGAGCCCGTCGACGTACCGCAGCGCCTCGGCATAGGTCTGCGCGGTCAGAGGCATCGGCACACGGTAGAGACTCGACGTGGTCGAGTTAAATTGAAAGACGTTGAATCGGTCCGCGCCGCCGAGGCGGCCGAGCGCCGCAGCGAGCGCGCGCTTGGCTTGCCGCAGCGAGGGGCCGCCCATGGACCCGGAAGTGTCGACGACGAGGATGAGCTCGCGCGGCTCGGCTGTCTCGGTGTGCAGCTCGGCCGGCGGCAGCACCATGAGCAGCGCATAGGTCGCGTCGCCCTCGGTCTCCGCGAGCGCCGTGACGGCCGGTGCGTCGCCCAATGCCGGGCTCCAGGTCAGGACGAAATCGTGGTCCATGGCGATGTCGCGGTCGACGGTCTCGACCTCGTAGCGCGTCTTCGAGCGCGTGGTGCGGATGGCGTCGTAGCGGCTCGCGAGCGCGGCGAGCGGCAGCCCGGCGTCGATGACGGCGTGAATCGCGGCTCGGTTGACGGCGCGCGGGTCGAGCGGCGGGGCCGAGAGGGGGCCGGAGCCCCCGGCCGTCGCGGCCGGTCGCGAGTCGAACGCCGCGACGGCGACGGATCCCGGCGCAAAGCGCGGCGTCGCCGTCATGGGAAAGCGCAGGCTGAACGCGCCGTCCGCATAGGCGGCCGTTTCGAGATACGAAATCGTCACGTCAATGCGCTCTCCGGGCGCGATGTTCGCGACGGCGGTCGTGAACAGATTGGGCCGCGCCTCGGCGACCAGCGCCGCCCGCTTGCCGGCCGCGCGGGCCCGGCGATAAACCGCCTGGGCCTGCTCGCGCTCGCGGATCTCGCCCACGAGGGTACGTGCGCCGGCCTTGATCGACAGGTGGTCCACGGCGGCATCGCCGGGCAGTGGAAACGCGTAGACGGCTTCGGCCCACTGGGTTCCGTCGTTGCGGAACCGCTGCGTGACCGAGACGCGGGCGACGAGGCCCGCGACGCGGATCTGCACGTCGGTCGCGAGCGAGGGGGCGGCGGCCGGGGCGCCTCCGGTCGTCTCGAGCCAAAGCGAGCCCGCGCCGATGTCGGCGGGCAGCGCGCCCGCCTGTGCGGCGCGCAGCGCGGCGAGGGCCAACGGCGCCAGCAGTAGGAGCAACGATCTCGAGCGCATGGGGATCTCTCCGCGATAGTTCCCGTCCATTGGGCCCGTAGGGCATGCCGGGCACGTGGCGAACCGTGGACGAAAGGGGGCGGCTCATGGCGAAATCTGGCGCCGAGCCGGCAGACCCGATACTCTGAGGCCGCGGGCCGACAACAAGATCGAGGGGGAGCAGTGGCCGAGGATGCTTTGCGCGACGGCGTCGAGATCCGCCGCGAAATGTTCGGGCAGGAATTTACCGACCGTCAGATCGAAGGCGCGAACCGGTTCACGGCGCCCATGCAGACGGTCGTCAGCAAGTATTGCTTCGGCGAGACTTGGGCCCGCGAAGGGCTCGGCCGCCGCGAGCGCAGCATGGTCACGCTCGGCGTGCTCTGCGCCATGGGGCGCTCGAAGGAGCTGCGTATCCACGTGAAGGGCGCGCTCGCGAACGGCGTGACGCCGCTCGAGATCCGCGAGATCCTGCTGCACACGATGGTCTACGCCGGCGTGCCGCTCGGTGCCGATGCCTTCCACAATGCCGCCGAGGCGCTGACCGAGCAGGGCGTCGATCTCGATGCGGTCTGACGCCGCGGGCGGCCCGCGCGCAGCGTCCGCCGGGCCGGTGCCGCGATGAGCGCTGCGCGGATCGGATTCGTCGGCCTCGGCAACATGGGATGGCCCATGGCGCGCAACCTGGGCGCGGCCGGGTTCGATCTGCACGTCTTCGATGCCGAGCCCGGCAAGGCGGCTCGGTTCGCGAGCGAGTGCGGCGGTGCCGCGGCGGCGGATCTCGAGGCGCTCGGCCGCGCCGCGGACGTCGTCGTGACGATGCTGCCTGCCGGCCGCGACGTTCGCGATGTCGTCATGGGCGCGCCGCCGGGCGCGAATGCGCTCGCGGCCGGTCTCGCTCGGGGTGCCGTCGTCGTCGACATGAGCTCTTCGGACCCACTCGGCACGCGCGAGCTCGGTGCCGCGCTCGCGGCCCGGGGCATCGCGCTCGTCGATGCACCCGTTTCCGGGCTCGTGCCGCGCGCGGAGGCCGGGACGCTGACGATCATGGTGGGCACGGACGACGAAACCGCGCTCGCGAAGGCGCAGCCCGCGCTCGAGGTGCTCGGCGAGCGGCTCATACGCGTGGGCTCGCTCGGCTGCGGGCACGCAATGAAGGCCCTGAACAACGTCGTCGCCGCCGCCGCGTTCACGGTCACGGCCGAAGCGATGCTCGTCGGCAAGCGATTCGGCCTCGATCCGGCCGTCATGACGGAAGTGCTCAGCGTCTCGACGGGCCGCAGCTTCCACTCGGCCATGACGTTTCCCGAGCACGTGCTGACGCGCCGGTTCGCCTCGGGATTCACGCTCGGGCTGCTGGCCAAGGATGTCGGCATTGCCGGGGATCTCGGCGCGGCGCTCGAGGCGAAGACGCCCGTCATCGACCTCGTGCGGCAGCTCTGGGCCGAGGGGCGCGACGAGATCGGCGCGGGCGAAGACAACTCGGCCATCGTGAAGCGCTGGGAGCGCATCAACGGCACGGTGCTCGAGCCCGGGCCGAACAAGTAACCGCGCGGGCCGGCCCGCGAGAAGCTTAGCAGGCCGATGTATCGACGCCGCGCTGCGCCGCCGGCGGATCGTTCATCGGCCTGTCAGGGGGGACAGCCATGGCGACTGGAACGATGACCGGGGCCCTCGACGACGCCGCGAGCGAGGCCCGCAAGCTGCGCCGCATCGTCATCGGCACGTCGGCCGGCACGGTGTTCGAGGCCTACGACTTCATCCTGTACGGTTCGCTCGCGCCGCTGATCGCGCGGCAGTTTTTCTCGGGCGTCAACGAGACGGCGGCCTTCATTTTCGCGCTGCTGACCTTCGCGGCCGGCTTCGCCGTGCGCCCGTTCGGCGCGCTCGTGTTCGGGTCTTTCGGGGATCGGCGCGGCCGCAAGAAGGCGTTTCTCATCACGATCACGCTCATGGGGCTTTCGACGTTTGCGATCGGCCTGCTGCCGAGCTACGCCTCGGCCGGCCTGCTCGCGCCCGTGCTGCTCATCGCGCTGCGCATGGTTCAGGGACTCGCCTTCGGCGGCGAGTACGGCGGCGCCGTCGTCTACACCGCCGAGCATGCGCCCGGCGGCCAGCGCGGGCTCTACGTAGGCTGGATCCAGACGGCGGCCGGCTTCGCCGTGTTTCTGTCGTTTCTCGTGATCTTCTTGATTCGCACGGCGCTCGGCGAATCGAGGTTCGACGCCTGGGGCTGGCGCGTGCCGTTCCTGATCTCGATCGGGCTGCTCGTGATCTCGCTGTGGATCAGGCTCACGCTCGAGGAGTCGCCGCTGTTCCGGCGCATGATCGAGGAGGGCCGGCATTCGAAAACGCCGCTTCGCGAAGCCTTCCTCGAGTGGGGCAACCTCAAGAAGGTGATCGCCGTGCTGTTCGGGCTCATGACGCTGCAGGGCGTCTCGTTCTACACGGCGCACTTCTACTCCCAGTATTTTCTGATCCAGATCCTCAAGGTCGACGGCGCGACCGTGACCTTCATCATGATGATCGTGACGGCACTGAGCTGCCTGATGTATGTGCTGTTCAGCTGGCTTTCGGACCGGATCGGGCGCAAGAAGGTGATTCTCACGGGCGCGATTCTCACGACCGCGACGATGTTCCCGCTCTTTCACGCACTGACGGCCGCCGCGAACCCGGCGGCCGCCGCGGCTCAGCGGGCCGCACCGGTCACGGTCGTGGCCGATCCGCAAGGCTGCGACGTGCAGTTCGACCCGGTCGGCCAGGCGAGCTTCGTCTCTTCGTGCGACATCGCGAAGAGCACGCTGGCCCGGCTCGGCATCAACTACCGAAACGAGTCCGCCGCCCCGGGCGCGCTGACGCGCGTACGCATCGGCGGGCGGGAGGTCGAAAGCGTCGAGGGCCGGGGGCTCGGCGCGGCGGATTTCACGGCGGCCCGCTCGGCGTTCGAAGCGCGCCTGCGCGGCGCGCTCAAGGCAGCGGGATACCCGCTCGGCGCCGACCCGGCACGCGTCAACGTCCCGCTCGTGACGCTGCTCGTGCTTCTCATGGTGACGTTCGCCGTCATGATCTACGCGCCCATGGCCGCGATGGCCATCGAAGTGTTCCCGACGCGCATCCGCTACTCGGCGCTCTCGCTGCCTTATCACATCGGCTCGGGCTGGTTCGGCGGCTTCCTTCCGGCCATCGCCTTCGCCATGGTCGCTGGGACGGGCAACATTTATTTCGGCGTCTGGTATCCGCTCGTGATCTGCGCGATCGGCGTGGTCGTGCTGGCGTTCTGCCTGCCGGAGACCAAGGGGCGCGACATCAGCCGGATCTGAGGCGGCCGTGGCGATGCGCCGTAGACGAGAACGTCGGTGGTGGGCTTCAGGCTCGGCGTAAGGGCGGTGTCGGGACCGCCGTGAACCCGTCCCTGGGGGCTCGCTGAGCGCCCTCCCTGGCGCTCAGCGTCCCGACGCCGCCCTTACGCCGAGCCTGAAGCCGGAGACCGACGCGCCCATCGCCGGAAGAGCGCACCGACCGGCGTCCATGCGGCCGTCGGGGCATCGCGAAAGCCGTCTGCACGAGACTACGCACCGCCGAAGCCCAAACCCGTTCATGAATCTTGCGGGCTGCTTTCCCGGTCGAAACAGAGCTCGACGCCGTTGCCGGCCGGGTCCGCGAAGAAGAGCTGCACTTGGCCGGTCAACGGGACCTCGGCCACGCGGTACTCGATTCCATGCGCACTCAGGCGACGCTCGTAGTCCGCGCGGCCGGTGCACGCGAACGCCGCATGGCTGAACGTATTCGGTATGCCGGGCGTCCGCCGCTCGTCGGGACGCGTCGCGCTCAGGTGCAGGACCGCGCGCCCGCCGGCATAGAGCCAGTAGCCGAAGCTGCGGAACGGCGGGCGGTCGCCGAGCGTGAGGCCGACGACGCCGCTGTAGAACCGGCATAGCTCGTCGAGCAGCTCGCGCGGTGCCCGGAGGTTGTAGTGATCGAACCCGTTCACCGTCACGATCCCCCTCCTATTCTTCGGCCCGAGAGGCCGGCGTCCGGCTCAGCCGCCCGTCGCACTGCGGGAGCGGCGCACCCGAACCTTGCGGCGCGAGGCGTCGGGTGGCTCCTGCTCGAGCAGCGGCTTCAGACAACGCCCCGTGTGCGAGCGCGGATTCGCGGCGATGGCGTCCGGCGTCCCGCAGGCAATGACCTCGCCGCCGCCGGCGCCGCCTTCCGGGCCCAAGTCGACGATCCAGTCGGCCGTTTTGATGACCTCGAGGTTGTGCTCGATGATCACGATCGTGTTGCCTTGGTCGCGGAGCTGGTAGAGCACCTCGAGCAGCTGTGCGATGTCCTGAAAATGCAGGCCCGTGGTCGGCTCGTCGAGCACGTAGAGGGTCGAGCCGGTGCTGCGCTTGGAAAGCTCCTTCGCGAGCTTGATGCGCTGGGCTTCGCCGCCCGAGAGCGTCGTCGCGTTCTGGCCGATCTCGACGTAGGAAAGGCCCACGGCCATGAGCGTCTCGAGCTTCGTCGCGATCTGCGGCACGTTGCGGAAGAACGCGAGCGCGTCCTCGACGGTGAGCTCGAGCACTTCGTAGATGTTCTTGCCCTTATAGCGGATGTCGAGCGTCTCGCGGTTGTAGCGCTGCCCGTGGCAAGTATCGCAGGCGACGTAGATATCGGGCAGGAAATGCATCTCGACCTTGATGAGGCCATCGCCCTGGCAGGCCTCGCAGCGGCCGCCCTTGACGTTGAAGCTGAAGCGGCCCGGGGCGTAGCCGCGCGAGCGGGCCTCCTGAGTTGCGGCGAACAGCTCGCGAATCGGCGTGAAGAGGCCGGTGTAGGTCGCCGGATTCGAGCGCGGCGTGCGGCCGATCGGGCTCTGGCTGATGTCGATGACGCGATCGACGTGCTCGAGCCCTTCGATCTTGTCGAAGGGCGCCGGATCGTACGACGCTTTGTTGATGCGCTCGGCCGCCGCGCGGAACAGCGTATCGTTGATCAGCGTGCTCTTGCCCGATCCCGACACCCCCGTGACGCAGGTCATGAGCCCGAGCGGGAGCTCGACGTTGGCGTTCTTGAGGTTGTTGCCGCGCGCGCCCTCGATGCGGATCACGGTCTGGGCATCGAACTCGCGGCGGGTCGTGGGAAGCGGGATCGTGCGGCGGCCGGAAAGGTACTGGCCCGTCAGCGAGGCCGGATTCGCGCGAATCTCGTCGGGCGTGCCGCGCGCGACGATCCGGCCGCCGTGGATGCCCGCGCCGGGGCCCAAGTCCACGACGTAGTCGGCCGCGAGGATGGACTCGCGGTCGTGCTCGACCATGAGCACGGTGTTGCCGAGGTCGCGGAGGTTCACGAGTGTCTCGAGCAGGCGCTGATGGTCGCGCTGGTGCAGGCCGATCGAGGGCTCGTCGAGGATGTACATGACGCCGACGAGTCCGGAGCCGATCTGGCTCGCGAGGCGGATACGCTGGGCCTCCCCGCCGGACAGCGTGTCCGCGCTGCGGTCGAGGGTCAGATAGCCGAGACCGACGTTGACGAGGAAGCGCAGCCGGTTGTTGATTTCGGCCACGATCTTGTCGGCGATCTCGCCGCGCCAGCCCGCGAGCTCGAGGTTCGCGAAAAACTCGAGCGCGGCCGCGACCCCGAGCGCGCTGATCTCGGGCAGCGTGCGCTCGTCGACGAACACATTGCGCGCCGCAGCCGTGAGCCGTGTGCCGCCGCAGGCCGCGCAGGGCTGCACGCTCTGGTACTTGCCGAGCTCCTCGCGCACGGCGTTCGATTCGGTCTCGCGATAGCGCCGCTGCATGTTCGGCACGATGCCCTCGAATGCGTGCACCCAGTGATTCTCGTGGCCGCGCGCGTCGACGTGACGAAAGCGGATGCGCTCCTCGCCGCTGCCGTAGAGCAGGATGTCGCGGACGGACTGCGGCAGCTCGTCGAACGGCTTCTCGATATCGAACGAGTAGTGTTCGGCGAGCGACTGGATGACCTGGAAGTAGTACGGGTTGCGCCGATCCCAGCCGCGAATCGCGCCGCCCGCGAGCGACAGGTGCGGGTGGCGCACGATGCGCTGCGGGTCGAAGAATCGCCGCACGCCGAGACCGTCGCACTCGGGGCATGCGCCGAGCGGGTTGTTGAACGAGAACAGCCTCGGCTCGAGGGCCGCAATGCTGTAGCCGCATTCGGGACAGGCGAACTTGTCCGAGAAGACGAGCGTCTCGGCATCCTCGTCATCCATTTCGACGACGTGTGCGGCGCCGTCGCCGAGCCCGAGCGCCGTCTCGAACGATTCGGCGAGCCGCTGCTCGAGCTCGGGCCGGACCTTGATTCTGTCGACGACGGCCTCGATCTCGTGCTTGCGCTTGCGGTCGAGCTTCGGCGCCGTGTCGAGATCGTAGACGCGGCCGTCGATGCGGGCGCGCACGAAGCCTTGGTTCTGCAGCCGCTTCAAGGCTTCCTCGTGCTCGCCCTTGCGGGCGCTGACGATTGGCGCGAGCAGCATGACGCGTGTGCCCGCGGGCAGCGCGAGCACCTGGTCCACCATCTGCGAGACGCTCTGCGCCTTCAGAGGCCGACCGTGGACGGGGCAGCGAGGCTCGCCGGCCCTTGCGTAGAGCAGGCGCAGGTAGTCGTAAATTTCGGTGACCGTGCCGACGGTCGAGCGCGGGTTGTGGGACGTCGACTTCTGCTCGATCGAGATCGCGGGCGACAGTCCCTCGATGTGGTCGACGTCGGGTTTTTCCATGATCGCGAGGAACTGGCGGGCGTAGGCCGAAAGCGACTCGACGTAGCGGCGCTGTCCCTCCGCGTAGAGCGTGTCGAAGGCGAGCGAGGACTTGCCGGAGCCCGAGAGGCCCGTGAATACGATGAGCTGGTCTCGGGGCAGGTCGAGATCGACGTTCTTGAGGTTGTGCGTGCGCGCGCCGCGGATCTGGATTTTGTGCGTAGACATCGGGAGGCAGAGTGCCGGATGCAAACGAATACTATACCTCGGCTGGGGAGCTGGGCCGGCAGCCGGCCGGTTTCGTCCGGTTTGGGCCGCATGATTCATGAGCGGGCTCCGGCGATGGCGGTTGCCGAAGCCTCGCGCGGATGGGCGGTCTCGGGGCGCTCAGCGTGAGCACGTCTCTCGGTTATTGGGCCGCCGGGCCGGAAACTCAAGTGCTTCGAGCCGTTCGCGCAGCGTACAATCGCCCCCAGTATTGGCAACGAGGGGCTCCGGCGCGGGCCCCCACGAGCAGGAGCATCCATGGCGAGGGGCATCAATAAGGTCATTCTCATCGGGCACGTGGGCCAGGACCCGGAGACGCGCTACATGCCGAGCGGCAGCGCCGTCACGAACCTGCGGCTCGCGACGACGGAGCAGTGGAAGGACCGGGAATCGGGCGAGCAGCAGGAGCGGACGGAGTGGCACAACGTGGCCATGTTCGGCCGCCTGGCCGAGATCGCGGCCGAATACCTGCGCAAAGGCTCCCAGGTGTACATTGAAGGCCGGCTCAGGACGCGCAAGTGGCAGGACCGGGACGGCAACGATCGTTGGACGACCGAGATCGTCGCGAACGAGATGCAGATGCTGGGCGGCCGCCCCGGGTCCGGGGCGCCGGCGAGTCGCGAGCCCCGCGAGTCTCGGGAGTCGCGAGAGCCGCAGGGCGCCGCGGCGCCCGTCGAGGATTTCGACGACGATATCCCGTTCTAGCCGGGACACGGGTCTTAGCCCATTTCGGCCCCGCGCGAGGCCTGTGTCGCCTCGTCGCGATGCGCGCCGCACCATGCGCCGGCGCGGGCGAAAAAAGGGCTCTGACCCCTTTTTCGAGCTGTGGTAGCGCAGCGGGGCCGCGTGCCTTACGCTTGCAGTTTTGGACGACGGATCGCCCGTGCCGCAGCGCTACTACATCCAGACTTTCGGCTGCCAGATGAACGAGTACGATTCGGCCAAGATGGCCGACGTGCTCGCGGACACGTTCGGCGCGACGCAGGCCTCGACCCCCGACGAGGCGGACATCCTGCTGCTCAACACCTGTTCGGTGCGGGAGAAGGCGGCCGAGAAGGTGTTCTCGCTGCTCGGCCGCTGGCGGGCGTTCAAGGACGAGCGGCCCGGGACCATCATCGGCGTCGGCGGCTGCGTGGCGAGCCAGGAGGGCGAAGCCATCCTGAAGCGCGCGCCGTTCGTCGATGTCGTGTTCGGGCCCCAGACCTTGCACCGGCTGCCCGAGCTCATCGGGGCCGCACGCGGCGGGCGTCCCGGCGTCGTTGACGTGAGCTTCCCGGAGATCGAGAAGTTCGACCGGCTGCCGGAGCCGGCGTCCGCGTCCTGCACGGCCTTCCTATCGGTCATGGAGGGCTGCAGCAAGTACTGCACGTTCTGTGTGGTCCCCTATACACGCGGCGAGGAAATCAGCCGCCCGCTCGACGACGTCGTGGCCGAGGCCTACCGGCTGGCCGAGCTCGGGGTCAAAGAGATCAACCTGCTCGGTCAGAACGTCAACGCCTACCGCGGCGCCACGCATGCGGGCGGCACCGCCGATCTCGGCACGCTGATTCACTACGTGGCGGCCATCGACGGCGTCGAGCGCATCCGCTTCACGACTTCCCATCCCGTCGAGTTCACGGATTCGCTCATCGACGCCTACGCCAACGTCGAGAAATTGGCGGGATTTCTGCATCTCCCCGTGCAGAGCGGCTCGGACCGCTTGTTGACACTCATGAAGCGAGGACATACGGCAGCGCAGTACATAGAGAAGATGGACAGGCTCAAGGCGGCGCGGCCCGGCATCTCGATCTCCTCCGACTTCATCGTCGGCTTCCCGGGCGAGACGGAGGAAGATTTCGAGGCGACGCTGGAGCTGATCCGCCGAGTCGGATTCGACCAGTCGTTCAGCTTCATCTACAGCCCGCGACCCGGCACGCCGGCGGCGGCGCTGGAGGGTCGGCTGCCGCGCGCAGTGACGCAGAGCCGCCTCGAACGGTTGCAGGCCCTCGTCAACGAGCAGGCCGCCGCCATCAGCCGCGGCATGGTCGGCTCGGTGCAGCGCGTGCTCGTCGAGCGCGACTCGAAGAAGTCGGCGCGCGAGATCGCCGGCCGCACCGAGAACAACCGCTGGGTCAATTTCATCGGCGGCCCGGGCCTCGTGGGCCAATTCGTAGACGTGCAGATCACGGAGGCGATGCCGAACTCGCTCCGGGGGCGCGTGCTCGATAGCACGGCGCGACAGTCCGTTGCCTGAGACCGCCCAAGCCGAGAATCGGATGGACCTGCTGCTCGTGCCGGACGACCACCAGCGTCTCGCGAACCTGTGCGGGCAGCTCGACGAGCACGTGCGCATGATCGAGCAGCGTCTGGGTGTGCGCATCAGCAACCGCGGCAACCGCTTCGAGCTCGCGGGGCCCGAGGCGGCCGTCGACGTCGCACGCAAGGTCCTCGAGGATCTCTTCGCCGCGACCGAGACCGAGAACCTGGATCCGGAGCGCGTCCACCTTGCGCTCATCGAGCACGCGCAGCCCGGCGGCAAGGCGGGCGTCGACGAGCTCGTGATTCACACCCGGCGCCGCAACGTCCGGGCCCGCGGTGCGAATCAGGCCGCCTACGCGAAGTCCATGCGCGAAAGCGACCTGACGTTCGGCGTCGGGCCGGCGGGGACGGGCAAGACCTATATGGCCGTGGCTGCGGCCGTCGAGGCGCTGACGGGCGATGTCGTCCGGCGCATCGTGCTCGTCCGCCCGGCCGTGGAGGCCGGCGAGCGGCTCGGCTTCCTGCCCGGCGACATGTCGCAGAAGGTCGATCCCTATCTGCGCCCGATGTACGACGCGCTGTACGAGTTGCTCGGTTTCGACCGGGTCGGCCGGCTCATCGAGCGGCACGTCATCGAGATCGCCCCGCTCGCCTTCATGCGCGGCCGCACGCTCAACGAGTCGTTCGTGATCCTCGACGAGGCCCAGAACACGACCGTCGAGCAGATGAAGATGTTCCTGACGCGTATCGGCTTCGGGACGCGGGCCGTCGTCACGGGGGACGTGACGCAGACGGACCTGCCGCGCGGCCGCGAGTCGGGCCTCAAGCATGCCTCACGCGTCCTGCGGGGCGTCCCGGGCATCGCTTTCGTCGATTTCGGGCCAAAGGACGTCGTGCGCCATCCGCTCGTTCAGAGCATCGTCGCGGCTTACGCGCGGGACGAGGAAAATGCGCGCGGGAGCGGCGAGTGACGGCCGCGCACGGCGGTGCAGCGGCAAGCGGCCGGCGGGCGCGCCGCGCCGGGCTCGTGGTCAGCGTGCAGGCTGCGGCGGCACTGCCGGACGCGCGGCCGGCAGGCGCCGACATCAAGCGCTGGGCCGCGGCCGCGGCGCCCGGTGTGCGCGGCGAGATTGCGATCCGCATCGTCGGCGAGGCGGAGTCCGCGGAGCTCAACGGCCGTTACCGCGGGCGCAACGGGCCGACGAATGTGCTGGCCTTTCCGGCCGAGTTCGCGGCGCCCGCCCCCGAGGGGGAACTGCTGCCGCTCGGCGACCTCGTGATCTGCGCGCCCGTCCTCGCGCGCGAGGCCGAGGAGCAGGGCAAGACGCTCGCGGCGCACTGGGCGCACATCGTCGTGCACGGCACGCTGCACCTCGAGGGCTACGACCACGAGGCGGACGCGGACGCCCGGCGCATGGAGGCCCGCGAGCGCGAGATCCTCGCGGGGCTCGGCTTCGAGGATCCGTATTTGCTGGAGGACCAGTGACTTGCGCGCTCCGGGTCGCGCCTGCAAGATAAACGCATAAAGCCGCTCATATGGCCGACGAAACCTCTTCAAGCAACGGATCGCCCGGGATCACCGGGTGGTGGTCGCGCCTGTTCCAAAGCCGCGGCGAGGAGATCAAGGGGCGCGACGAGATCGGCGCTTTCCTGGCCGAGTGCCGGCGCAGCGAGCTGCTCGCGCAGGACGAGTTCGCGATGCTGCAAGGCGTGCTCGAGGTGTCCCAGACCCACGTGCGCGACATCATGGTTCCGCGCTCGCACATGGTGGTGCTGCCGAAGGACGATCCGCCCGAGCAGCTGCTCAAGACCATCGTCGAGTCCGGGCACTCGCGTTTCCCCGTCATCGGCGAGGATCGGGACGAGGTCGTCGGCATTCTGCTCGCGAAGGATCTGCTCAAGCATTTCGCCGCGGGCCGCCGCACCTTCGAGATCGACAGCCTGCTGCGGCCGCCCGTGATCATCCCTGAGAGTAAGCGGCTCAATACGCTGCTGACGGAGTTTCGCGAGAGCCACAACCACATGGCCATCGTCGTCGACGAGTACGGCGGGGTTTCGGGTCTCGCGACGATCGAGGATGTCCTCGAGCAGATCGTCGGCGACATCGACGACGAGCACGATCCCGAGGAGGCGGCCTACATCCAGGACCAGGGAGAAGGCCGCTATCAGGTGCTCGCGCTGACGCGCATCGAGGATTTTAACGATTACTTCGATGTCGAACTCAGCGATGAGGAATACGACACCATCGGCGGGCTCATCATGCACGAGCTCGGCCGGTTGCCCCGCCGGGGCGAGCAGCTCGAGTTCGGCGGCTTCCGCTTCCGTATCCTGCGCGGCGACCGGCGCCGCATCCACGGCGTCGAGGTCGTCCGGCTTACGCCGGCCGCCGAGGAGTGAGCGGTCCGCGCGCGGGCGCGCACTCGCGCGGGCGGCCGCGATGATCGCTGCCCGTCCCGCGCTGCTTGCGTTCGTGCTGGCGGCCGCGGCCGGCGCCGCGCTGCCGCTCGCCTATGCGCCTTTCGGCTGGTTCTTAGTCGCCCCGCTTTCGCTGGCCGTGCTGTTCGTGCTCTGGCGCGACGCGGCGCCGCGGCGTGCGTTCCGGATCGGGTTCGTCTACGGACTCGCGAGCTTCGGGACGGGCCTGTATTGGATCTACATCAGCATCCACGACTTCGGTGAGGTCGATATCGCGCTCACACTGCTGCTCACGGGCGGCCTGGTGGCGATCCTCGCGCTGTTCCCGGCGCTGACCGGCTGGATTGCCGCGCGCTGGCTCGCGACGCGCGGCGCGGTTGCCTGGCTCGGCGTGCTGCCGGCGCTGTTCGTGCTGACGGAGTGGGTGCGCGGCTGGATCTTCACGGGCTTCGGCTGGCTATCGATCGGTTACAGCCAGAGCGATTCGTGGCTCATGGGCCTCGCGCCCGTGACCGGAATGCACGGCATGAGCTGGGCCGCCGCCGTGACCGCCGGCGCGCTCGTGACACTCGCCTTGGGCTCGAACGGCGCGCGCGGCGCCGCGCTGGCAGTGGCGGCCGGCGTCTGGGCCGCGGCTTTCGGGCTCGGGCGCGTGGCCTGGACGCGGCCCCTCGGCGCGCCGGTGCGCGTCGCGCTCGTGCAGGGCGCCGTGCCGCAGGATCTCAAGTGGCTGCCGAACGAGCTCGAGCCGACCCTCGCTCTCTACCGCCGGCTTACGGTGCAAAGCGAAGGCAGTCGAATCATCGTGCTGCCCGAGGCCGCCCTGCCGACGCTCTACGACTACATCCCCGGCTACCTGCACGCCCTCTCGACGTGGGCCAGCGCGCACCGCAGCACGATCCTGCTCGGTATCCTGCGCGGCACGCCCGAGGATTTCCAGAATTCGGTGGTCTCGCTGCCCGGCGCCAAGCAGTTCTACCTGAAGCGCCACCTCGTGCCTTTCGGCGAATACTTCCCAGTGCCGGGCTTCGTGCGCAATTGGCTGCGGCTCATGAGCCTGCCGTATATCGACGCGCGTCCCGGTCCCGCTGACCAGGCGCCGCTCGAGGTGGCCGGGCAGCGTGTCGGCGTCTCGATCTGCTACGAAGACGTGTTCGGCGCGGAACAGATCCGGTACCTGCCGAAGGCCACGCTGCTCGTCAACGTCAGCAACGACGCCTGGTTCGGCAATTCGATCGCGCCCCATCAGCATCTGCAGATCGCCCAACTGCGCGCAGCGGAGGCCGGCCGCTATCTGTTGCGCTCGACGAACACGGGCGTAACGGCCGTCATCGATCCGCGCGGCCGCGTCGTCTCCAAGCTGCCGCAGTTCCAGCCGGGAACGCTCGAGGATCGGGTGACGGGCATGCAGGGCGAGACGCCCTACGCGCGCTGGCGCAACTACCCGGTCGTCGTCGGGGCGCTGCTGGTCGTGCTCGCCGCGGCGCTGAACGGAAAAGGGGTCAGAGTCCTTTTCCGGCGCGGGAAAGGGCTCTGACCCCTTTTCCGGCGCCGATCAAGCCAGGACGAAATTCAAGATCCTGCCCGGCACGTAAACGGCGCGCCGAATCGTCTTCCCCTCCAAATGCCGCTGCACGTTCGCGTCGTCCCGCGCGATACGGACGACGGTGTCCTGGTCCGCAGCCGCGGGCACGCTGATCTTTCCGCGTACCCGGCCGTTGACCTGCACGGGAATCTCGAGCGTGTCGGCGCGCAGGAAATCCGCGTTCGCTTCTGGCCAGGGCTCGTAGGCCAGGGTGTTCTCGTGCCCCAGCAGCGACCAAAGCTCCTCGGCAATGTGCGGCGCCAGCGGCGAGAGCAGCAGCACGAAGGGCTCGGCGACGGCAACGGGGACGCCGTCCCACTTATAGGCCGCGTTCGTGAGCTCCATGAGAGCCGCTATCGCGGTGTTCAGGCGCAGCGCCTCGATGTCGTCGGTCACCTTGGCGATCGTCAGATGCAGCAGGCGGTTTTGCTCGGCCGAAGGCGCCGCGTGCACGATCTTCTCGCTCAGCGCGTGCGCATCCTCGGCCACGAACAGCCTCCAGACCCGGTTCAGGAACCGGTGTGTGCCGTCGACCCCCGTCGTGCTCCAGGGTTTCACCTGCTCGAGCGGGCCCATGAACATTTCATAGAGGCGGAACGCATCGGCTCCATGGCTCGCGACGATCTCGTCGGGGTTCACGACGTTGCCGCGGCTCTTGCTCATCTTGTGCGCGCGGGCGTCGACGGCAATCGCCGGCTGCTCGCGCAGCACGAAACGCTCACCCTCCTTGGCGATATCGGTCTCGGCAACCCGCTGCGGCACGACCTTGAGGCCCGAGCGCTTGTCGCGCCCGTCCTCGACGACGGCGGCCGAGACGAGCCGGCCCTCGTCGTCCACGTAGCTCGTGTACTCGAGTTCGCCGAGGATCATTCCCTGATGCACGAGCTTGCGGAAGGGCTCCGGCGTCGAGACGACCCCGGCTCGGTAGAGGACCTTGTGCCAGAAGCGCGCGTAGAGCAGATGGAGCACGGCGTGTTCCTGGCCGCCGACATAGAGGTCCACGGGCATCCAGTAGTGCTCCTTGTCCGGCGCGACGAGGCGTTTGTCGTTGTGCGGATCGATATAGCGCAGGTAGTACCAGCAGGACCCCGCCCATTGCGGCATCGTGTTCGTCTCGCGCCGCGCGCCGCGGCCCGTCGAGGGATCGACGGTATGGATCCACTCCCGCGCGGCCGCGAGCGGACCCTCGGGCGATCCGCTTGGCTTGAACTCCTCGAGCTCGGGCAGCGTGACCGGCAGCGCGTCGTCGGCCACGGCCTTCGGCTTGCCGTCCAGGAACACGATCGGAAACGGCTCGCCCCAGTAGCGTTGCCGCGAGAACAGCCAGTCGCGCAGCTTGTAGTTCACGCGCCGGCGCCCTTTGCCCTCGGCTTCGAGCCAGTCGATCATCCGGGCCTTGGCCGCGTCGACACGTAAGCCGTTCAGGAATCCCGAATTGACGATCGCGCCGTCCCCGAGCCAGG
Organism: uncultured Gammaproteobacteria bacterium; assembly: GCA_963782445.1. Classification (GTDB taxonomy): domain Bacteria; phylum Pseudomonadota; class Gammaproteobacteria; order Steroidobacterales; family Rariloculaceae; genus ZC4RG20. The sequence continues at coordinate 4,052,773 of CAWAJM010000001.1, read as the reverse complement.
CTTCGCCCGCAAAGCCCTCGGGGGGCTCGACCGTGCGCACGACGGGCAGGCCGTGCGCGGCGGCGAATTCCCAGTCGCGCTGGTCCTGGGCCGGCACGGCCATGATCGCCCCGGTGCCGTAGCCCGCGAGCACGTAATCGGCGATCCAAATCGGCAGGCGCTCGCCGTTCGCCGGATTCACGGCGTAGGCGCCCGTAAACACGCCCGTTTTTTCCTTCTGCAGCTCGGCGCGCTCGAGCTCGCTCTTGCGCGCGGCCTGCTCGCGGTAGGCCGCGACCTCGGCTCGGCGCTCGGCGGACGCAAGCGCCTCGACGAGCTCGTGCTCGGGCGCGAGCACCATATAGGTGGCCCCGAACAGCGTGTCCGGGCGCGTCGTGAAGACCGTGAGTGAAGCGTCGCGGCCTTCGACCGCGAACTCGACCTCCGCGCCTTCGCTGCGGCCGATCCAGTTGCGCTGCATCTCTTTCGTGCTCTCGGGCCAGTCGAGCTCGTCGAGCCCCGCGAGCAGCTCATCGGCAAACTCGGTGATCCGCAGCACCCACTGGCGCAGCGGCCGCCGGACGCAGGCGAAGCCGCCGACTTCCGAGCGGCCATCGATGACCTCTTCGTTAGCGAGCGTCGTGCCGAGCTCCGGGCACCACCAGACGGGCATCTCGGCCTGATACGCGAGGCCCTGCTCGAAGAGCTGCTTGAAGATCCATTGCGTCCAGCGGTAGTAGGCCGGGTCCGTGGTGTTGACTTCGCGGTCCCAGTCGAACGAGAAGCCCAGGGATCTGAGCTGACTGCGGAATCGCGCGATGTTGCGCTGCGTCGTGATCTTCGGATGCGTGCCCGTCCTGACCGCGTACTGCTCGGCGGGCAGGCCGAAGGCGTCCCAGCCGATGGGGTGCAGCACGTTGTAGCCGCGCATGCGCTTGTACCGCGCAACGATGTCGGAGGCCGTATAGCCTTCCGGGTGGCCGACGTGCAGGCCCTCGCCGCTCGGATAGGGGAACATGTCGAGTACGTAGTACTTGGGCTTGGAAAGGTCGACGTCGTCGCCGACGCGGAACGTGCCCCGCGTCTCCCAATGGCGCTGCCATTTGGCCTCGATGTCCTTGAACGGATAGCCTGCCATGTCGTCCCTGCGAATCCTCGGCGGTGCCGGTTGTCAACGATCGGAGAATGCTCAATGCTAGCCTCGCCCGTCAGGCTGTGCGGGCGCAATGACGGCCAAAGCAACTCGCGGATGATGTTGACAAAGCTTCGTGGAATCAAGCCGGCAGCGCTTGTCGCCCTCGCTGCGCTCGGCGGCATCGGCCTCGCAGGCTGCGGTTTTCATCTAGAGGGCGCGGGCACGCTTCCGAAGCCCATGGCGAGAACGTTCATCGACACCTCCGACCACAACTCGGATTTCTACACGAGCCTGCGCGACGCGCTGCGGTTGCGTGGCGCCGAGATCGTGGCTGCGCCGACCGAGGCCGACGCCGTTCTCTCGATCGTGACGGACGACGCGGGCCAGCGCGTGCTTTCGGTCACGGCGCAGAACGTCCCGCGCGAATACGAGGTGTATTACCGCGTCGGCTTCGGGCTCGCGGCCGGTGGGCACACGCTCATCGAGCCGCAGGCGCTCGTCGCGACGCGCGTCTACGCCTGGAACGAGACCGAGGTCCTCGGTAAGAGCGAGGAGGAGGCGATCCTGCGGCAGGCGCTCGCCGAGGACCTCGCGCGGCGCGTCATGCGGCGCATCGAAGCGCGGGGCACGACCGGCCAGCTGCCCGCGGCGAGTTCCCCGGGGCCGAGCGCGCGCGGCGCGGGGCCGCCGTCGGCCGCGCCGGCCGGCCAGCCCGGCGTGCCGCCGCCGGCCCCTTGAGCCCTGCGCCGTGCCGCCGACCGCTCCATTGCCGGCTCCCGACGCCGCGCCTCAGACGCTGCCCGCGGACCTCGAGCCCGCGCGCGTCGACGCGCTCGTCGCCGCCTATGGCGCGCGCCTCGTGCGCGTCGAGGCCGGGGCCCCGATTCCGGGCACGTACTGGGGAGAGCCCGAGGCGGGTCTTGCCGGGCGGCGCATCTATGTGCGCGGGGACACCCCCGTCCAGTCCCTGCTGCACGAGCTTTGCCACTACGTCTGCATGAGCCCGCGACGCCGAGCGGCCCTCGAGCGCGACGCGGGCGGCGACGACGCCGAGGAATGCGCGGTGTGCTATCTGCAGATCCTCTTGGCCGAGCGTCTCGAAGGCCTCGGTCTCGCCAAGTGTCTGCGTGACATGGACGCTTGGGGCTACAGCTTCCGCGAGGGCTCGGCGGCCGCCTGGTTCGCCGGCGACGGCCGCGAGGCGCGCGCCTGGCTGGTGGGCGAGGGGCTCGTCGACGTGGACGGGCGCGTCACGTGGCGGCTTCGGGGTGGGGGCGTCCGCGCGGAGACATCGGCGCCGCTACGTCGGTAGTGGCCGCGGCATCGGCGTGGAGGCGTCGGTGGTGGCGGAGGTATCGGCATGAGGGCGGTGTCGGGACCGCCACAATACCCATCCATGGGGGCTGCGTTGCGCGCCATCCCTGGCGCGCAACCGAGGTTCCAGGGACGGATTCACGCCGCCCCCGACAGCGCCCGTCTGCGCGAGACTCCGGCTGCCGCCGACAACTCGAACCCGTTCATGAATCATGCGGCCGACAGCCGACAGCCGACAGCCGACAGCCGAAGGACCACCGCAGCCTCAGAGCTTCGTCGGGTTCGGCGCGTCGCCGTAGACCTCGGCCGGGTCGAAGACCTTTTCGTGTTCCTCGAACTCGAGTTCGATGGGCGCCTCGCTGCCGATCGGGACGCTGCGGTAGAAGCATGAGCGGTAGCCGACATGGCAGCTGGCGCCGCCGGCGACGTCGACGCGGAGCCAGACGCAGTCCTGATCGTCGTCGATGCGCATCTCGCGGACGCGCTGCACGAGGCCGCTCGTCGCGCCCTTGTGCCAGAGGGCGCCGCGGCTGCGGCTGAAGTAGTGGGCCTCGCCCGTGCGGATCGTGCGCTCGAAGGCTTCGGCGTTCATGTAGCCGTGCATGAGCAGCTCGCCCGTCGCGTAATCCGTGGTCACGACCGGGATCAGGCCGCGCTCGTCGAACTTCGGCGCGAGCTCGGTGCCTTCCTCGACCTGCTCGATGCTGCGGCGTGGGGCGAATGTCTGCGACATAAGATAGGCGGACGGTGGCTGCGGGGGCGCAATTATAGGCCAAGCGCGGACTTGGTATCATGTCCGCCTCGACCATGACGCTGCATATCCACAACACCGCCACGCGCCGCAAGGAGGCGTTCGTGCCCGGCGACCCGAGCCGGATCACGATGTACGTCTGCGGACCGACGGTCTACAACTTCGCCCATATCGGCAACGCCCGCCCCGAGGTCGTCTTCGACGTTCTGGCGCGGCTGCTGCGGCGCTATGGTCCGCTCGTCTATGCCCGCAACCTGACGGACGTCGACGACAAGATCAACGCGGCCGCCGGACGCGAGGGCATCGAGATCGGCGCGCTCACGGCCCGCTACATCGCGGCCTTTCACGAGGACATGGCCGCGCTCGGCGTTTTGCCGCCCGACGTGGAGCCGCGGGTCACGACTCACATCGAGCGCATCGTCGCGATGATCCGCCGGCTCGTCGAGAGCGGCCACGCCTACGAGGCCGAAGGCCATGTGCTGTTTTCGGTGGCGAGCTGCGCGGATTACGGCAGCCTCTCGCGCCGCTCGCTCGAGGACATGATCGCGGGCGCGCGAGTCGAGGTCGCGCCCTACAAACGCGATGCCGCGGACTTCGTGCTCTGGAAACCCTCCGAGCCCGGCCTCGTCGGCTGGGAAAGTCCGTGGGGCCGCGGCCGGCCGGGCTGGCACATCGAGTGCTCGGCCATGGCGGACGCCCATCTCGGGGAGACCATCGACATCCATGGGGGCGGTCTCGATCTCGTCTTCCCGCATCACGAGAACGAGTCGGCGCAGAGCCGCTGCGCGCACGCCGGCCGGCCCTTCGTCCGCTATTGGATGCACAACGGGCTCGTGAACATGGGCAGCGAGAAGATGTCGAAATCGGTGGGCAACATCGCCCTCGTGCGCGATCTGCTCCAGCGCGAGGACGGCGAGGTCATCCGGCTGTGCCTGTTGACGGCCCACTATCGGCAACCGCTCGAATGGAGCGATCAGCTCATGGAAGAATCGCGCCAGAAGCTCGACCGGCTCTACGGTGCGCTGCGCGACGCCGGCATCGATGCGCCGGCCGCGTCGGGGCCGGCGCCGGGGTCGCCCGCGCCCGCGCCCGTGGTCGCGGCCCTCGAGGACGATCTCAACACGCCGCAGGCCATCGCGGAGCTCTTCGCGCTCGCCCGCGCGGCGAACAAGGCCGAGGACGCGGCCGAGCGGCGGGCGCAAGCGCACGCCCTGCGCGAGGGCGCGAGGCTGCTCGGTCTGCTGGGGCGCGCGCCGGCGGATTGGTTCGCGGGCGGGGGGGCGGCCGGCGCGGGTGCGGGGCTGGCCGAGGCCGAGATCGAAGCGCTGCTCGAGCGCCGGGAAGCCCTGCGCCGCGAGCGCGAGTTCGCCGAGGCCGATGCCATTCGCGACCGGCTGGCGGCTGCGGGCATCGTCATCGAGGACGTGGCCGGCGGCTCGCGCTGGCGGAGGGCGCATTGAGCATGGCGGCTCTACGGTACCCGAAGCCGGCGCGCGCGGGCCGGTGGCTGCGGTATGCGGCGACGCGGTTGCTGGTCGGCGGAGTGCGGCTCTACCAACTTTGCCTGTCGCCGTGGCTCGGCGGCCGCTGCCGTCATCTGCCGACGTGCAGTGCTTACGCCATCGAGGCGCTGGAGCGTCACGGGCCAGTGGCGGGCGGCTGGCTTGCCGTCAAGCGCATCGGCCGCTGTCATCCGTGGGGCACCTGGGGTTACGATCCCGTGCCGGAACGTGCCGCGCCGGCGGGCCGGCAGGGAGAACGGACTTCATGAGCTTCGACGCCGCCTTACTCGACATCCTGTGCTGCCCGGTTACGCGGCTGCCGCTCGAGCGGCTGTCCCCTACGCGGCTCGAGCGTCTCAACGCGCTTGCCGCCGAAGGGCGCCTCAAGAACCGCGGCGGCGCCTCCGTCGGCGCCCGCCTCGAGGAGGCGCTCGTGACGCGCGACGGCAAGCTGGCGTACCCAGTCCGCGACGGCATCCCCGTTCTGCTCGAGGACGAGGGCATCGAGCTCGTTCAGCTCGGGGACTGAGTAAAGTGGTGTCTGGCCCGCGTTGAAGATTCCTCAGCGGCAATTGCACAAGCACCTGCGCGAGCGCCTCGCGCCCGCGTACCTCGTGGCCGGCGACGAGCCGCTGCTGCTCGGCGAGGCTCTCGAAGCCGTCCGCGATGCGGCGCGGCGCCAGGGCTTCGAGGAGCGCGAGCTGCACGTCGTCGACCGCAGCTTCAAATGGGATGAGCTCGAGGGCGAAGCGGACAATCTCTCGTTGTTCGCGACACGCAAGATCGTCGAGCTCAGGCTGGCCGCGCCGCGGCCCGGCGATGCCGGCGCCAAGACGTTGCGCCGGCTGCTCGCGCGCCCCGATTCCGACCGCCTGCTGCTCGTCGGCGCCGGCGGCCGCCTCGACGCTTCGACGGCCAAATCGGTTTGGGTCAAGGCCTTCGAGGAAGCGGGCATGGTCGTCGAGGTTTGGCCCGTCGATCGCGTGGAGCTGCCGCGCTGGATCGCCGAGCGGGCGGCGCAGCAGCGGCTGACGTTCAGCCGCGGCGCAGCGGAAGCCTTGGCCGAGCGCGTGGAGGGAAACCTGCTGGCCGCCGATCAGGAGCTCAGGAAGCTCGCACTGACTGCGGGGGGGCGCGAGATCGACGCGGCGGCCGTCCTCGATGCCGTCGCCAACAGCGCGCGCTTCGACGTGTTCCTGCTGACCGACGCCGTGCTCGCGGGCGACGCCCCCCGGGCGCTTCGGGTGCTTGCGGGCCTCAGGGCCGAGGGCGTCCAGCCCGTTCTGGTATCCTGGTCCTTGGGAAGAGAGCTCTGCCTGCTCGCGCGGCTGAAGTTCGCGCTCGCGGGCGGGGAGAGGATCGAGACCGCTTTCGCCCGCAATGGCGTCTGGCGTCGGCGCCAGCCGCTCGTGACGAAAGCGCTGAAGCGGTATGAGTGGGAGCGGCTGAAGGGACTGTTGAAGCAAGCCGTCGACGTCGACGCCCTCGTCAAGGGCGGGCTCGGGGCGAGGCCGTGGGACGGCCTCGGGGCCCTCGTCACGGCGATGCTCGAGCCGCGCGCGAAGCCCCGGCCCGGCGCCGGCTCGGGCGCGGTCCCGAGCGCGGTTTGATCGTCGCACGATGCGGGTCATCGGCATTTTCGGCGGCACGTTCGATCCGATCCATTACGGTCACCTTCGGACGGGTTTCGAGCTGCTCGCGCGCCTCAGGCTGACCGAGGTGCGCTTCATCCCATGCGCGTATCCGCCGCATCGGCCAGCGCCGACGACCCCGGGCCGGCTCAGGCTGCGCATGCTCCGCGCGGCCATCCGCGAGGAACCGCACTTCGTGGCCGATGGCCGGGAGCTCGAGCGTCCCGGGCCGTCGTACACGGTCGACACGCTCGAGAGCCTGCGCACAGACCTGCCGGACAGTGCCTTGTGCCTGCTGCTCGGCATGGACGCTTTCCTCGGCCTGCCGAGCTGGCACCGCTGGGAGCGGCTGCTCGAGCTCGCGCACGTCGTCGTCGCCCACCGGCCCGGCTGGCACGTCCCGGAGACGGGCGTCCTCGGCGAGCTCATCCAGGCGCGCCGGACGCTGCGGCCGGAGGATCTCGCGACGGGCGCGGGCCGCATTCACGTCGAGCCCGTGACGCAGCTCGAGATTTCGTCGACGGAGCTCCGTGCCGGCGTGCGCGCCGGTATGGACCCGCGCTACCTCGTGCCGGACGCCGTCCGGCGCATCATCCTCGATACGGAGTGTTATGCCGAAAAGACCTCGGAACGCGCCAACGCGTAAGGGCCTCGCGGAGCTCGTCGTCGATGCGCTCGACGACATGAAGGCCGAGCGGGTCGTGAGCCTCAACGTCACTCATCTGACGCCGATCGCGGATACGATGATCGTCGCGAGCGGCCGTTCGGACCGCCACGTGCGGTCGATCGCCGATCGCATTATCGAGCGCTGCAAGGAGGAAGGGTACAAACCTCTCGGCGTGGAGGGGCAGGAGGCGGGCGAGTGGGTGCTCGTCGATCTCTCGGACGTCATCGTCCACGTCATGCTTCCGCGCGTGCGGGACTTCTACAATATCGAGAAGCTCTGGGACTTCGCCGCGCGCGACGAGGCGGCCGAGGTGTGACGCCGCGGGCGGCGGCCGCCGGAGGCTGACTTGCGCCTCGTGCTCGTCGCGGCCGCGAATCGGCAGCCGACGTGGGTGGCGCAGGGCTACGCGGAGTACGCGAGGCGCCTCAAGGGCAGCTGCACACTCGAGCTCCGGGAGATCCCGCTCGGGCGGCGGTCCCCGTCGCAGCCGGCCCAGGCGGCCGTCGAGCGCGAGGGCCAGCGGCTGCTCGCCGTCGTGCCGGCCGGCGCCCGGGTCGTCGCGCTCGACGAGCGCGGCAAGGAGTGGGATACGGCGGCGCTCGCGGGCCGGCTCGAGACCTGGCTCACGGTCGGCGCGCCGGTCTGCATGCTGCTGGGCGGTCCGGACGGGCTCTCGGCGGCGTGTCTCGAGCGTGCCGACGAGCGCTGGAGCTTGTCCCGCCTCACGCTCCCGCACGGTCTGGCGCGTATCGTCGCCGCCGAGGCCCTGTACCGGGCCTGGAGCGTCCTCGAGCGCCACCCGTACCATCGGCCGTGATCGCCGCAAGAAAAAGGGGTCAGAGCCTTTTTTGCGGAGCCGAAGCCGCGGCGGTGCGCCGCAGACGTTGCTCGCAAAAAGGGCTCTGACCCCTTTTTCGGGGACCCCCTAGGCGAGCGTGGAACGAGGCCTTATAGTCGCTTGAATGCGCAGGAATTTCGTATATCTCGCATCGGCTTCGCCGCGGCGCAGCCAGCTGCTCGAGCAGCTCGGCGTGCCGTTCGAGGCCTGTCCGGCCGACATCGACGAGGACGTCCGGCGCGGCGAAGATCCGGCCGACTATGTCCTGCGTCTCGCCGGGGCCAAGGCCGAGGCCGCCTGCGCGCTTCTGCCGGCGGCGGCCGAGGCTCCCGTGCTCGCGGCCGATACGGCCGTCGTCATCGACGGCGAGGTCCTCGGCAAGCCCGGCGGGGAGGCGGAGGCGCTCGCGATGCTCGAACGGCTCTCGGGCCGCAAGCATGCCGTCTACACCGGTGTTGCGCTGCGCGCGGGCCGAGCGCTCGAGCACGCGCTCGCGGCGAGCGAGGTCACCTTCCGCGCCACGACGCAGGCCGAGCGCCGCGCCTACTGTGCGACGGGCGAGCCCTACGACAAGGCCGGCGGCTACGGCATTCAGGGCTACGGCGCGGCGTTCGTCGCCCACATCTCGGGCAGCTACTCGGCCGTCATGGGGCTGCCGCTCTTCGAGACCGCCTCCCTGCTCGAGCGCATCGGCCTGCCGGCCTGGCTATACGGCGCGCGGAAACCGGCGTGACCGCCGAGATCCTCATCAACGCGACGCCGCGTGAGGCGCGCGCCGCGCTCGTCGAGAACGGCGTGCTGCAGGAAGTGCTCATCGAGCGCGCGAGCCGCCGCGGTCTCATCAGCAACATCTACCGGGGCCGCGTCTCGCGCGTGCTGCCCGGCATGCAGGCCGCCTTCGTCGACTTGGGGCTCGAGCGCACCGCCTTTCTGCATGCCTCCGACATCGTGCGCAACTCCACCGAGGAGGTGCCGGACCGCGACGGCGAGCCGAATATTCGCGAGGTCGTCAACGAAGGGGATCAGCTGCTCGTTCAGGTCCTCAAGGACCCGCTGGGCACGAAAGGTGCAAGGCTCACGACGCACATCACGATCCCGTCGCGCTACCTTGTCATGCTGCCGACCGGCAGCGGCATCGGCGTCTCGGCCCGCATCGAGGACGAGGAGGAACGTAACCGTCTGCGCGCGCTCATGGATTCCATCGTCTCGCCGCCTACCGGGGCCGGCTATATCGTGCGCACGGCCGCCGAAGGGGCCTCGCTCGAGGCGCTGCGGGCCGACATGCTGTTCCTGCAGAAGCTGTGGGAGGCCATCGAGGAGGCCGCCGCCGCGGCGGGCGCGGGCCAGCTCGTCTACGAGGATCTGCCGCTGCCCCTGCGCGTGCTCCGGGACCTGCTCGGGCCCGAGATCGATCGCGTGCGCGTCGACTCCGAGCGCGAGTTCGCCCGCATGCGCGACTTCGTGAACCGCTTCATGCCGCACCTCTCGGCCAGGATCGAGCTCTACGCCGAGCCGCGGCCGCTGTTCGATCTGTACGGCGTCGAGGACGAGATAGATCGGGCGCTCAAGCGCAAGGTCGCGTTGAAATCCGGCGGCTACCTGATCTTCGACCAGACCGAGGCCATGACCACGATCGACGTGAACACGGGCGGGTACGTCGGCCACCGCAATCTCGAGGAGACGATCTTCCGCACGAACCTCGAGGCGGCCGTTGCGATCGCACGACAATTGCGGCTGCGCAACCTCGGCGGCATCATCATTATCGACTTCATCGACATGATCGAGGAGGAGCATAAGAACCAGGTGCTGCAGGCGCTGACGGCCCGGCTGGCCGGCGATCACGCCAAGACACAGATCATGAACGTCTCCCCGCTCGGTCTCGTAGAGATGACGCGCAAGCGCACGCGCGAGAGTCTCGAGCACGTGCTCTGCCAGGCCTGCCCGAGCTGCGAGGGGCGCGGTTTCGTCAAGACGCCGGAAACAGTCTGTTACGAGATCTTTCGCGAGATCCTGCGCCAGCACCGGCAATTCGATTTCCAGGAACTGCTTATCTTTGCGAAACCGGACGTCATCGAACGGCTGCTCGACGAGGAGTCCGCGAGCATCGCCGAGCTCGAAGAGATCACGGGAAAGCAGATCAGGCTGCAGAGCGAGACGCTTTATGCGCCGGACCAGTTCGACGTCGTGCTGATGTGAAGACCCGCACGCTTCTAACGAGAACGCTGCGCGCGCTCCTCGCGGGCCTCGCCGTGCTCGTGATCCTGCTCGGCATCGCGCTCGGCGGGTTCCGCCTCGTCGTCGCCGAGCTGCCGAGCTATCAGGCCCAGCTCAAGGCCTGGGTCGATTCGTCGCTGGGCCTCAGCCTCGACTTCGACAAGATGGATGCGCGCTTCGGGCTGCGCGGGCCCGAGCTCACGTTCCGCGACGTGTCGGTCACGGCCCAGGGCGCTTCGCAGCCGTTCCTCGTCTCCGACCGCGCGAGCGTCGTCATCGACCTGTGGGCCGCGCTCGCCGATCGCCGCCTGCGCATCAGCCGGCTCGCGTTCGACGGCACGCGGCTGACCGTGATCCGCGAGGCCGACCGCACGTTGCACTTGCTCGGCGGCCCGGATTCGAGCGAGGCGCACCTCGATCTTGCGCTCGTCGTCCCGCCCGGCGTCGAGCTCGGCGTCACCGACAGCATCGTCGTCTACGTCGACCGCGGCAGGAACGTCGCGTGGACGTTCCACGGCGTCGACGCTTCGCTGACGCGTGGCGCCGACCTGCTCCAGCTGCGCGCGAGCGCCGAGCCGCCGCCGCAGCTCGGCCGCCGTTTCGAGGTTTCGGCGCAGGCCGAGTTTCATTCCGTCGCAGACCTCGGCAAGAACTGGCGTCTCTTCGGGGACCTGCGCGGCGTGGCGCTCGGCGTGCTCGCGAAGGCCCTGCCGCGCTTGGCGGCCCTGCCCGCGCAGGGCAGCGGCGATCTCGGCATCTGGCTCGATTGGCGCGACGGCATACTGTCACGCGCCATGGCACAGGCCTCGCTCGACGGCATCGAGTGGTCCGCGAACTCCGGCGCAGACGACGGCTATCGCCACGCGGCGTTCTCGGCCGAATGGCTGCGCAATGCCAGCGGCTGGCGGCTCATGCTCAGCGACATGAACATCGAGCGCGCGGGCCGGACCTGGCCCAAGGGAGCCGACGCCGTCGTCGACGTGGCCCGCGGGCCGGCCGGCCTCTCCCGTGTCAAGCTGCATGGCGACTTCGTGCGGCTCGAGGACCTCGACCCGCTCGCGCACGCGCTCGGCGAGAACGCGCTCGCCAAACGCTGGCTCGAGCTCGATCCGCGCGGCGAGCTCTCGCACGTCGACTTCGCGCTGGAGCGCTCGGGGCAGGGCTGGGGCTACTCCGTCTCGGGCGGCTTCGAAGGGCTCGGCGTCGCCGCTGCCGGCGACTGGCCCGGCTTCGACGGGCTCTCGGGCGAGCTGCGCGCGGATTCGGATAGCGGCCGCGTGAGCCTCGACGCGCGCTCGGCCGATCTGGATTACCGCCGCCTGTTCCGCCGGAAGCTCGACCTCGGCCGCGTCTCGGGCACGGTGATTTGGCGCAAGGGCTACGACGGCATCCGCATCGTCAGCGACGACCTCGAGGTCGACAACGCCGACGCGCGGACGAGCTCGAACCTCGAGCTCACGCTGCCCGCCCGCGGCGGCTCCGCGCTGCTCGACATGCAGACCCACATCGGCCCGTTCGCCGTCGTGGCCGCCAAACGCTACTTGCCCGTGCACGCGATGCCCCCGGGCGTCGTCCGCTGGCTCGACCGCAGCCTGCAGGGCGGGCGCGCGAAAGGCGCCGAAATGAGCTTCGTCGGCCCGCTCAAGGCCTTTCCGTTCGACGCGGGCCAAGGCCGGTTCAGCGTCGAGGCCGACGTGACCGGCGCCGTGCTCGAATACGTTCACGGCTGGCCGCGCGCCGTCGATCTCAACGGCAAGGTGAATTTCGTGAATGCGGGGTTCGCGGCGCGTGCGACCGGACGCGTGCTCGGCAACAGGAGCCGCGACGTGCGCGTCGACATCCCGGATCTCCGGAAGGCCGTGCTGCGCGTGCGGGCGGACACGAGCGGGCACCTCGCGGACGTGCTCACGTTCCTCCAGGACGCGCCGCTCATCGCCCATCGGCTGGGCCCGGGCTACGACCGTCTGCATTCGCCCGCCGGCGGCGGCACCGTGGCGCTCGATCTCACCCTGCCGCTCAAGGACATGTCCGCCTATAAGCTGCGCGCGAAGCTCGGCCTCCAGCATGCCGAGCTCGCCGTCGACGGCTTCGACCCGCACGCGACCCAGCTCGACGGCACGCTCGATCTCTCGAACGGCGAGCTTAGCGGCCGCGACATTCACGGCATATTTCTCGACGGACCGATCACGGCCAGCGTCGGGCCGCCGCCCGATGCCGCCGGCGGTTATCGGGCCCTGCTCGATTTTTCGGGCGAGGTGACAGCCGACGCCGTCGCGAGGGCGTTCCATCTGCCGTTCGCGCGCCTCGCGGCCGGGCAGACGCGTTGGCGCGGACGGCTGTCGATACCGGCACAGCCCGCCGCGGGCGCCGCCCCGCCGCTCAAGATCGAGGTTTCCTCCAACCTTGCGGGCGTCGCGTTGAACCTGCCGGCTCCGTTCGCGAAGGCGCCGGCGGAGCCCGTTGCGCTGGGCCTCGATATCGAGTTGCCCGACAGCGATCACCTCAGCGTCGCGGGGCACTTCGGCGCCACGCGGCGCTTTACGCTGAGCTTCGCAGACGGCACGGGACGGCGGCGCCTCGTCGGCGGCGCGCTGCGCTTCGGCGGTGCGGAGCCGCCGCCGCCCGGCCGCGGGCTCGTCGTCGACGGTACGCTGCCCGAACTGCACTTCGACGACTGGATCGCGCTCATGGGCGGTTCCGCCCCGGGCTCCGCGCTCGCCGACGCATCGGTCGGCAGCCTGTTCGAACACGCGAGCCTCGACATCGCCGATTGCCGCGTCTTCGGCCAACGCCTCGGACCCACCAAGCTCGATGTGCGTGCCGGCAGTTCCGCCTGGCTCATCGACGTAGACAGCCAGCCCATCGCGGGCCATATCAGCGTGCCGCGCGACCTCGCCGGCAGACCCCAGATAGTCGCGCGCATGAAGCGTCTGTATCTCGAGCCCGGCGACGGTGACGGGCTCGGCGCCAAGGTCGATCCTCGCAAGCTCGTCGGGCTCTCGCTCGATGCCGACGAGCTCGGCTTCGGGCGGCGGCGCCTCGGCCACGTGAAAGCCGACGTGCAGGCCGATCCGCTGGGGCTGAAGCTCGTGTCTTTCGCGAGCCGCGGCAAGGGGCTTACGGTGGACGGCAGCGGCGGTTGGCTCGACGGGCCCGCAGGCTTCTCGACGCGGCTCTCGCTCGAGCTGCACTCGACGGACGTTGCGGCGGCGCTGGCCGACCTCGCCGTCGACCCCATCGCGGCCGGCAAACAGGCGGTCGTCAAGGCACAGGTCGAGTGGCCCGGCGCGCCGACCACGGAATGGATGCAGCACGTCGCCGGCCGGCTTTCGCTGCACTTCGAGAACGGCAGCCTGCTCGACATCGATCCCGGTGCCGGCCGCGTCGTCGGCCTCATGAGCATCACCGCGCTGCCTCGCCGGCTCGCGCTCGATTTTCGCGACGTGTTCAACAAAGGTCTCGTTTTCGACAAGATCGACGGCGATTTCGAGATCATCGACGGCAATGCCTACACCAACAACCTCAAGGTCTCGAGCCCGGCCGCCGAGATCGGCGTGGCGGGCCGCGTCGGGCTGCGCGACCGCGATTACGCCCAGCAGGCGGTCGTGGCGGCCGAGCCCGGCAAGGTGCTGCCGACGGTGGGCGGGCTCATCGGCGGTCCCGGCGTCGGGGCGGCGCTGTTGATTTTTACGCGTATCTTCAAGCAGCCCCTCAAGGGCATCGGGCGGGCGTCGTATTGCATCACGGGCAAATGGGATGCCCCCAAGGTCGAGCGGCTCGCGCCCGAGGAGGTGCAGAAGGGCCGCATCTGCGCGGACCTGCCGCCCGGAGGGCTCGCGAAGCCGGCTCCCAATGCGGCTGCCGCCGGACACGACGAGCAGGCGGCGGTCCACACGGGGCCCCATTGAGACGGAGGGCGAGGACGCGGACATGAAGGCGGCGGCGATCCAGATGACGAGCGGGCGGGACGTGGCTCGCAACCTCGAGCAGGCGGATGTGCTCGTGGGGCGCGCAGCGGCGGAGGGGGCCGAGCTCGTCGTGCTTCCCGAGAATTTCTCGTTCCTCGGCGCCGAGGACGCCGAGCGGCTTGCGGCCGCCGAGCGGCCCGGCGAGGGAGCCGCCCAGACATTTCTCGCGGAGGCCGCGAAGGCACACGGCATCTGGCTCGTGGGCGGCACGGTGCCGATCCGGGACCGGAACGAACGGGCCGTTTCGAGGTCAATGCTTTACGGGCCCGAGGGCCGCTGTGTCGCGCACTACGACAAGATCCACTTGTTCGACGTCGCGATTCCAGAGCGCGAGTCCGAGAGCTACCGCGAATCGGCGACGACCGAGCCCGGCACCAGCGTCGTGGCCGTCGAGACGCCGCTGGGCGGCATCGGTATGAGCGTGTGCTACGACCTGCGGTTTCCGGCGCTGTTTCATCGGCTCGGGGTGCTCGGCATGGACATTCTCGTGCTGCCGGCCGCGTTCACGGTGCCGACCGGCGAGGCGCATTGGCTGCCGCTGCTGACGGCCCGTGCCGTCGAGTCGCTCGTCTACGTCGTGGCGGCCGGCCAGTGGGGCGAGCATGCCGGCGGGCGCAGGACCTACGGTCATTCGCTCGTCATCGGTCCCTGGGGCCGCGTGCTCGCGGAACTCGGCGAGGGTCCTGGCGTCGTCTGCGCCGAACTCGATATGATCGAGCTGCAGCGCATACGCAGCAAATTTCCCTCTTTACAGCATCGGCGAGAACTCCCCTGATGATCCAAGTGCAGCCACAAGTTCAGCCACGCATCGCGATTCCTGCCGACCCGCTCGAGCTCGCTCAGCAGCGGATTCTCGAACCCGCCGGCCTCGATCTCGGTGCGCTCGATCGCACGCTCGGCGTGCTCATGTCGCGCGCGCTCGACTACGGCGATCTCTACTTCCAGTCGACGCGCTACGAGAGCTGGTCCGTCGAGGACGGCCGCGTCAAGGAAGGCGTCTTCAGCATCGACCAGGGTGTCGGTATTCGCGCAGTCGCGGGCGAGAAGACCGGTTTTGCCTATGCCGATCAGCTCGACCTCGCCTCGCTGCTCGACGCCGCCAACGCGGCGCGCGGTATCGCCAAAGGCGCGGGCGACGGCCGCTACAAAGTCCCCGCAGGCGGCGGCGCGCATACGCTGTATCCGGCCGTCGATCCACTGCCCACCCTGAGCGACAACGAGAAGGTGACGCTGCTGGCCGACCTGGACCGCTACACCCGGGCGCTCGATCCGCGCGTGATCCAGGTCGTCGGCACGCTTGCGGGCGTCTACGAGATCGTGCTGATCCGCACGTCCGACGGCATGCTGGCCGCGGACGTACGCCCGCTCGTGCGGCTCAACGTCTCCGTGATCATCGAGCACGAAGGCCGTCGCGAGCAGGGGTACGCGGGCGGCGGCGGCCGTGGCGACTTTCAGCTCGTCGCGGGAGAGGGTTTCGCCGAGCGCCTCGCGGCCGAGGCCGTTCGGCAGGCCACCGTCAACCTCGAGGCCGTACAGGCCCCGGCCGGCAACATGCCCGTCGTGCTCGGCCCCGGCTGGCCGGGCGTCCTGCTGCACGAGGCCATTGGTCACGGGCTCGAAGGCGACTTCAACCGCAAGGGCACCTCGGCGTTCAGCGGCCGTATCGGTGAGCGCGTCGCAACGCCGGCGTGCACGGTCGTCGACGACGGCACGCTGCCGGGGCGGCGCGGTTCGCTGAACGTCGACGACGAGGGCGTTCCGACGGCCTGCACGACGCTCATCGAGAACGGCGTCCTCAAGGGCTATATTCAGGACAAGCTCAACGCGCGGCTCATGAACAGCGCGCCGACGGGCAACGGCCGCCGCGAGTCCTACGCCTATGCGCCGATGCCGCGCATGACAAACACCTACATGCTGGGGGGCGACCGCGAACCCGAGGAGATCATCGCCTCGGTCGAGCGCGGCATCTACGCGCCGAACTTCGGCGGCGGTCAGGTCGACATCACGTCCGGCAAATTCGTCTTCTCGGCCAGCGAGGCCTACCTCATCGAGCACGGCAAGAAGACACGGCCCGTAAAAGGCGCCATGCTCATCGGCAGCGGCCCTGACGTTCTGACGCGCGTATCGATGGTCGGCAACGATCTCGCCCTCGATCCTGGCATCGGCGTCTGCGGCAAGGACGGCCAGTCGGTGCCTGTCGGTGTCGGCCAGCCGACGCTGAAGATCGATGCGCTGACCGTCGGCGGCACGGAGGCGTAGCGCGCCGATACATTTGTGGCGTGCCGTCTGCTCACCCGATACGTTTGTGGCGGGCGGCTTCAGGCTCGGCCCAAGCGCGGGTGTCGGGACCGCCGTGAACCCGTCCCTGGGGGCTCGCTGAGCGCCCTCCCTGGCGCTCAGCGTCCCGACACCGCGCTTGGGCCGAGCCTGAAGCCTGGATGCCGACGCGGCCGTAGCGCGAAGAGCGCCTGAACCGGCGTCTGCTGCAGTCGTCGGGAGTCGCGAAGACCACACGGACTGCCGTCTTCGCGCCAGTTCGTTCCTCGCGCCTGGCAGCATGATCCATGAACGGCCGCCGCCGTCGCAGAGGAGGCTTGCGCAGACGGGCGCTTTCGGGGCCGTGCGCGCCAGGGATGGCGCGCTACGGAGCCCCCATGGACGGGTTCATGGCGTCCCCGAAATCGCCCGTCTGCGCAAGCCTCCGGCTACCACCAGCGCAAGAACCCGTTCATGAATCATGCGGACTATTAGCACCGTGAAATGATTCACTGACGGCGACCGCGACCTTGAGTTAGGCTGCGTGCGTCAAAGGATGACGGGGCGTCAGAGATGGACTTCGACGATACGATGACGGAGGCCGACTTCCGGCGTCCGTTGCTCGATGCGACCGAGGAGCGTTATCTCAGTGGCCTGCAGGCGGAGCCCGACCTCGCCGTCGATGGCCTCGAGTCGTCGTGGCTTTCGCGGCTCATCGGCCTGTTCACGCGCGGCGGAGGCTCGTAGGGGGCTTCCATGTCTGCGCAACCCAAGAGGTTCCCGCGGCAGGACTCGGGCGGGGGCTCGCACGCCGCGCCTGAGGTCGGCGCCGCCGAAAGCGTGCGAAACGAGCGGGCTGCGGCCTCGCGCCGGTCGGACTTCGACATGGACGCTTGGGAGCCGTCCTTGCTCGCGAAGCTGCTCGGCATCGACAATGACGCCGAGGACGGGATCGGGCAGGATTGAGGGCCGAGCCGCGCCGAGCTGCGCGGTCGGCGTCGGGGAATTGCGATGTGGTTGAGCAGACCGGTCTATGAAGGCTTGCCGTTCTATTACATGGCGGCGGGCCTCGCCGCCGCCGTAGCCGGGTTCTACGTGCCGCGGGGCTTTTGGGCGCACTTGTGTCTGGGCGCCGGGCTCCTGCTGCTCGTGGCGGGGCTCGTGCTTTGGCTCAAGCGTCGCGACTACCGTTCGAGCCGAAGCCGGGCGCGTTTCGACGAATCGCTTTAGAAGCTACTCGGACGAGCCCGCCTGCTTGAGGGCCCCAGCGGCCTGCAGCTCGTCGGCGCATTCCGCTTCCTCCGCATTCGCTTCGCCGTTATCGGTCAGCTGCGCCGCCTCGTCGCCCGGCGAAACCTGAGTCTCGCGGAAGTCGGCGTCCTCCTCGTCCGTCGCGGACTCCTCCGAATCCGCGTCGCTTTCGTCTTCGTCGAGCGTCTCGGGCTGCCTGGCCGCGGGGCGCCGCGCCTCGCGGTAAACGAGCGTGTGCTCGCCTATCTGCACGGAGTCGCCGTCGGTCAGCACGTGTTGCTTGACGCGCCGGCCGCCGACGAAGATACCGTTCGTGCTGTTCAGGTCCTCGACGATGGAGCGGTCGCCGAAGGTCGTGATCTGGGCGTGATGCCGAGAAATGAACTTGCTGCGGATCTGCAGGTCGTTCTCGGGCGTTCGCCCGATGATCACGCGGCCGACGGGCAGCGCGTAGTGCTCGACGAACTGATCCTGAAACAGCAGGTCGACGCCCGGCGAGGCGGACTCGGGGATGGAGAAGCGGCCCGTTGCGCCGGGCCGCCGGTCGCGTACGCGCTCGGCGTACTCGACCCACTGCAGCTCCTCGACGGCGGCTTTGACGAGCCGCTCGTCGACCGTGTCGCTCTCCTCGGCATAGGCGCAGAGCATTGCGGTGTCGCAGAGAATGTTCGTGAGACGCGGCACCCCGCCCGTGTAGCGGAAGATCGTGTCGAAGGCGTCGTCCGCGAAGATTTTGCGGCCTCCGGCGCCGGCGACTTCAAGACGGTGCTCGATGTACTCCCGCGTCTCCCGCTTCGTGAGCGCGCCGAGGTGAAAGCGCAGCCGTACCCGCTGTGTGAGCTGCTCGAGCCGCGGCGAGTCAAGCTTGGCAGCGAGCTCGGGCTGGCCCGCCAGGATGATGCGCAGGAGCTTCTCTTTCTGCGCCTCGATACCCGACAGCATCCGGACTTCCTCGAGCACCTTGCGGGAGAGATTCTGAGCCTCGTCGATGACGAGCAGAATCTTCCTGCCGGCGGCGTACTGCTCGACGAGATGATCGCGCAGCAGAGACAGTAGCTCGATCTTGCGCATGTTGAACGGCTTGAAGCCGAACTCGACGAGCAGCGCCTGGAGAAATTCGACGGGCGAGAGCTGGGTCTGATTGACGTGGGCAATGACGACATCGTCGCCGAGCTCCGAAAGGAAGCTCTCGATGAGCGTCGTCTTGCCCGAGCCGATGTCGCCCGTGATGACCACGAAGCCGTCCGCGAGCCAGATCGTCGACTCCATGTATGCCTTCGCCCGCGAATGCTGTTTGCTTGCGAACAGAAACTGCGGGTCCGGCGTGAGCCGGAACGGCGGTTCGGACAACCCAAACAGTTCGCAATACATAGGGACTAGCCCGCGGCGAAAGCTAAACCAAGCCTAATACAAACTCTGAAGGGATTCGAGAAGCCGGCTCACACCTTTGCGCCCGGCTCGCGCTCGGCGGCAAACAGCGCCTCGAGGCGTCCGAGACGCTCGAGGAGGCGTGCCCGCGAGGGGTCTACGAGCGTGCAGTGGCCGACTTTGCGGTTCGGCCGCGGCGCCTTGCCGTAATCGTGCAGATGCGCGCCCGGAAAGGCCAGGACGGCTTCGCGCGGCGGGAGGCGGCCGAGCAGATTCACCATGGCGGCACTGCCGCGCGCGGAGGTGGCGCCGAGCGGCCAGCCGAGCACGGCGCGAAGGTGGTTCTCGAACTGGCTCGTTTCCGCGCCTTCGATGGTCCAGTGGCCCGAGTTGTGCACGCGCGGCGCGATCTCGTTCGCGACGAGCCCGTCGGCCGTGTGGAACAGCTCGATGGTCAGCACGCCGCGGTAATCGAAGCGTTCCATGAGCCGGGTGAGCCAGGCCTCGGCCTGCGCCTGCAGCCCGGCGTCCTCGAACGGGGCGACGGTCGAGATCAGGATGCCGTCGCGGTGGCGGTTCTCGGCCAAGGGGTAAAACACCGTGGCGCCTTCCGCCCCGCGGGCGCCGACGAGCGAGACTTCGCGCTCGAACCGCATCCAGCCCTCGGCAATCGCCGGGCGGCGGCCGAGCTGCTCCCAGGCTACGGTCAGCGCCGCGCGCGAATCGACGATGCGCTGACCGCGCCCGTCGTAACCGAGGCGCCGCGTCTTGAGCACCAAGGGCCAGCCGAGCGTCTCGGCGGCATGCTCGAGGTCCGCTTCGGTATCGATGGGTGCAATCGGCGCGGTCGGGATGTCCAGCGACTGAAACAGCCGTTTCTCGGCGAGCCGGTCCTGCGCGGCAGCGACCGCGTCGGGCGGCGGGTAGACCGGTGCCTGAGCCTCGATCTGCGCAAGCGCCTCGACGGGCACGTTCTCGATGTCGAGCGTTACGACGTCGCAGGCGCGGGCCAGGGTCTCGAGCGCAGCCGGATCGTCGATGGCGCCCGTCACCATCTCGGCGACCTGCCCCCCGGGCGAATCCGGCGCACGATCGAGCAGCAGGCATTCGATGCCGAGCGGATAGCCGGCGAGCGCCATCATGCGGCCGAGCTGGCCGGCGCCGACGATGCCTACTTTGGTTCTTTTGGCCATGCTTCGAGCTAGGCGAGCTGCACTTGCGGGCAGCGCATCGAGGCTGCGCCGCTATTGATCGCGCGGATCGGGCTGCTCGAGCACGCTGCTCGTTTGAGCGCGGCGGTAAGCCTCGAGCGCTTCGGCCACTTCGCCGTGCTTGTTCGCAAGTATCGCGCAGGCGAGCAGCGCCGCGTTGACGGCGCCGGCCTTGCCGATGGCCAGCGTGCCGACTGGCACGCCGGACGGCATCTGGACGATCGAGAGCAGCGAATCCATACCGTTCAGCGTCTTGGACTTCACGGGCACGCCGAGCACGGGCAGGCGCGTTTTCGCCGCCGTCATGCCGGGCAGGTGGGCTGCGCCGCCGGCGCCCGCGATGATGGCCTCCAGGCCGCGCTCGACGGCCGCGGAGGCGTACTCATAGAGCAGGTCCGGCGTGCGGTGCGCGGAGATCACGCGCACCTCGTGCGGCACTCCGAGCGCTTCGAGCGTCTCGGCCGCATGGCACATCGTGGACCAGTCCGAGACCGATCCCATGATGACTCCGACCAGTGGTTTCATCGAGCCATTGTACAGCAGGTAGAATTGACTTCTCACCCGCCAGGATTGCCGAAGCATGGAGCCGAGTGCCGTCACAAAGACCTTGACCGAGACAACGCAGCGGGCCGTCGAGCTGGCCCGCCGGCTCGGGGCGGATCAAGCGGAGGCCGGCGCCAGCCATGACGAAGGCCTCTCCGTCACGGTCCGGCTCGGCGAAGTCGAGTCGGTCGAGCGTCAGCGCGACCGCTCGCTGGGCGTCACGGTGTACAAGGACAAGCGCAAGGGCTCGACGAGCACGAGCGACTTCTCCGCGCGTGGCGTCGAGGACGCCGTGCGCAAGGCCCTGAGCATCGCGAGCTTTACGGCGGAGGACCCCTACGCCGGGCTCGCGGACGCCGAGCTCATGGCCGTCGACCCGCCGGAGCCCGCTCTGTACTTCCCGCATGCCATCAACGTCGACGAGGCGACGGCGCTGGCGCTGCGCGCCGAGAACGCTGCGCGCGGCTTCGACCGGCGCATCGACAATTCCGAGGGCGCGACGCTCGGCACGGGCGAAGGCCTGCGCGTCTATGCGAACAGCCATGGTTTCGTGGGCGGCTACCCGACGACGAGCCATTCCACGAGTTGCAGTGTCATCGCAAAGGGCGACGGTTCGCTCGAGCGCGACTACTGGTACACGGTCGCGCGCGCGTTCGAGGATCTCGAGAGTCCCGAAGCGGTCGGCAGACGCGCGGCGGAGCGCGCCGTGCAGCGTCTCGGCGCGCGCCAGGTTCGCACGAAGGCCGTGCCCGTGGTGTATCCGGCCGAGCTCGCGCGCGGACTGTTCGGCCATCTCGTGGGCGCGATCCGCGGCACGAGCCAGTATCGCAGGTCGACGTTCCTGCTCGACGCGCTGGGTTCGCAGATTTTCCCCGACTTTCTCGACATCGAGGAGGATCCCTTCATCCCGCGCGGCATGGCGAGCACGCCCTTCGATGCCGAAGGCGTAGCCACGTCGCGGCGCATGCTCGTCGAGCGCGGCGTGCTGCAGGGCTACGTGCTGTCGAGCTACTCGGCGCGGCGCCTGAACAGGCAGACGACCGCGAACGCGGGCGGTGTGCACAACCTCGTCGTGAAGCCGACGGCCGGCCCGCTCGAGGAGCTCATCGCGGACTGCGACGAGGCCTTCGTCGTCGGTGAGCTGCTCGGGCAGGGCGTCAATTCCGTCACGGGCGACTACTCCCGCGGCGCGGCCGGCTATTGGGTCGAGCGCGGCAAGATCGCGTTTCCCGTCAACGAGGTCACGGTTGCGGGCAATCTCGTCGAGATGTTCAAGAACATCCGGGCCGTCGGCTCCGACGTTGACGTTCGCGGCGGCGTGCGCACGGGATCCGTGCTCGTTGGGAAGCTTACGGTCGCGGGGCAGTAGGCGTTCACCGCCCTTACGACGAGCCTGAAGCCCCGTCGCGACGTCCCTGCGCGTCAATGCCGCAGCAGATCGGGCGAGCTCGCCGCGCCGCCGCTGCGAGGTTGCGCGTCGGCGGCGTGCGGCAGCGCGGGCCGCGGCGTTGCCGCGTCGAGCTCGATGAGGTCGGCCAGGCTGCCGTCTCCGGCCGTCTCGAGCACGGCCGCTTCGATACGGTCCGCGAGCGCCCGCACGGCAGGCCCGCACGCCCGGTCGATGCCCGCATGATCGTGCCCGGGCCCGCGCACGGCTTCGATGATCTCCGCGAGGCGTATGCCATGCAGGTCGGCGCCGGGCATGAGGCGGCGATCGGCGGTTTCGACGAGCAGGCGTTGCTGGCGCAGTGCGGCGACCACGGGCTCGAGCACGCGCCGGGGCACCATGAGTTGGGATGCGAGCGGCTCGAGCCCGACGCCGGGGCGCCGCTCCGTGAGGGCGCGGCCCGCCAGCAGCATGACGGCGAGCGCGAGCCGTTCGCGCAGGCCGCTCGGCAGCGTGGCCGGACGCGTTGCGCGGCGCATGTGCTCGGGGTTCTGCAGATAGAAGGCGAGCTTCGCGCCGAGCAGCACAATGAGCCAGGAGAGGTGCAGCCACAGCATCGTGATGAGGACGATCGCGAAGCCCGAATAGATCGCGTCGTAACGGCTCGCATTGACGACGAGTGTCGTGAACAGGCTGCCGGCCGCCGCCCAGGCCAGTCCTGCGGCGAATCCCGCAACGGCCGCGCGGCGGACCTCGACACGCGTGTTGGGCACGAACTCGTAAAGCAGCGTGAAGGCGCCGATGACGAGCAGGTAAGGCACTGCGGCGCCGAGCCAGGCGAGCCACTCCCCCAAGGGTTGGACGAGCCGCAGCCGCTGCACGAGTGCGGTGTCGGCGAGCGCCGCGATGAGCCCGAGCGCGATGCTCATGACGGTCGGCCCGATGAGCAGGACCGTGACATACTCGCTGAGCCGGCGCGCGAAGCTGCGCGGCCGGTCGACGTTCCAGGCGAAGTTGATGCTGGATTCGACCTGCTGGGCCATAACGATGGCGGCGGCGATGAATACGACGAGGCTCAGGCTCGCGAGCTCGGCGCTCACGTTGTCGACGAAGCCGATGACGCGGTCGGCGATCTCGCCGCTGCGCGCGCCGAGCGGCGCGAGCAGCTCGCGCAGAACGGGCGTGAGTCGTCGGTGCAGCCCGAGTCCCTTGACGATCGAGAAGCCGAACGCGAGCAGCGGCGCCGTTGCGAGCATCGTCGTGTAGACGAGACTCGTGGCCCGCAGGCTCAAGTCGCCGTCGAGCAGATCCTCGACGAGCGCCCAGGCGTACCGGCCGGCGACGATCGCCGTGCGCTGCAGCCGGCTGCGCCCGTGTCGCTCCTTCCAGAGCCAAGATTCGATGCGCCGCTCGATACCCGTCATGCGGCCCCCGGCGCGAATCGAGGCCGTGCCGAGCGCCGATCGTGCGCCGTCAGCCGTCGGCCGTGGAGGGCCCAGTCAGTCGCACGAGCGCCTCGCGATACTTCTCGCGCGTGCGCTCGATGACGACGGCGGGCAAGTGCGGGCCAGGTGCTTGCTTGTTCCACTCCAGCGTCTCGAGATAGTCGCGGACGTACTGCTTGTCGAAGCTGGCCGGCGAGGCCCCGGGCTCATAGCTGTCGGCACGCCAGAACCGTGACGAATCCGGCGTCAGGACCTCGTCGATGAGCAGGAGCTCGCCGTCCTCGGTTTGGCCGAACTCGAACTTCGTGTCGGCGATGATGATGCCGCGCTCGCGCGCGTAGGCCGTGGCTTCGGCGTAGAGCGCGAGCGAGACCTGGGCGACGCGGTCCGCAAGCTCGACGCCGATCAGGTGGCGCACGTCGCTCATCGAGATATTCTCGTCGTGCGTGCCGGGTGCGGCCTTGGTGCTCGGCGTGAAGATCGGCTCGCGCAGCTGCTCGGCCAGCTCTAGGCCGGGCGGCAATGGGACGCCCGAGACCTTGCCCGTGTGGCAATAATCCTTCCAGCCCGAGCCGATGAGGTAGCCGCGGACGACGGCTTCGAGCGGCAGGGGCTTGACGTAACGGACGACGACGGCGCGATCGGCGACGACCTCGCGGTCCGCCGGGCCGGCCAGCACGGCCGTGGGATCGATGCCCGTCAGGTGGTTGGGGATCAGCGGCTCGAGGCGGCCACACCAGAAGTTCGAGATCGCCGTCAAAACGACGCCTTTGCCCGGAATCGGGTCCGGCAGCACGACGTTGAAGGCCGAGATCCGGTCCGTGGCGACGATCAGCAGCCGCTCCGCGTCGACGCGGTAGATGTCGCGCACTTTGCCCCGGCCGACGAGCTCGAGGCCATGCAGTCGTGATTCGTACAAGGGCTCCACGACGCGTGGGCTCTCCGATTGCGTTAGGTGGAAAACCCCAGATAATGACTCCACCAACACGGTCTCGGCAACTCGTAGCGGTCGCGGTTATGCAGTGGATCGGCAAAGCGGTCGGTGGAATAGTGGGCTTCGCCACGGGCGGCCCCATCGGTTCCGTGCTCGGCCTGTTTCTGGGCCATCGCTTGGATCAGGGCCTCGCGGCCCGCTTTGCACCCGGCGGTTTCGGCACGGCGCCGGAGGCGGCGCGCCAACTTTTCTTCGAGGTCGCGTTCGAGGTCATGGGCTGCGTTGCCAAGGCGGACGGGCGGGTCTCGGAGGCGGAAATCCGCGCGGCGCGGCGCGTCATGCATGCGATGCAGCTCTCGCCGGAGCAGGTGCAGCGCGCCATCGAGTGTTTCACGGCGGGGAAGGGGGCCGACTACCCGCTCGCCGAGCGCACGGGCGAGCTGGCGCGGCGGCTCGGCGACCGCCGCGACCTCGCGCGCGCGTTCGTCGAGATCCAGATGCAGACGGTGCTCGGGGCCGGCGGCCTCGGCCACACGAAGCGCCAGCTCCTGTGGCGCGTCGCGAGCACGCTCGGCATGGGGCGCGTGGAGCTCGCGCAGATCGAGGCGCTCGTGCGTGCTCAGCAGATCCGAAACGCCGCGGACGGTGCGCCGCAGATCGAGGCTGCGTACCGTGTGCTCGGCGTCACGAGCGAGGCCAGTAACGACGAGGTCAAGACCGCGTACCGGCGGCTCATGAACCAGCACCATCCCGACAAGCTCGTAGCGCGCGGCCTGCCCAAGTCCATGATGACGCTGGCCGAGCAGCGGACGCAGGAAATTCGCTCCGCCTACGAACGCGTAAAGGCCCATCGGGCCTTCAAGTAGGGCGAATGTCGCGCGGGCGCGCGTCGGGCCGCGCGCCGGCGGCGTTCAGGCGTGGCGCTGAAGACGCGCCTTCGGCGGTTCGCGGCGCGCGTTGAAGACGACGATGGTCTTGCCGTTCGCGCGCACGAGGCCCTGCTCCTCGAGCACCTTGAGCACGCGGCCCGCCATCTCCCGCGAGCAGCCCACGAGGCGCGACAGTTCCTGCCGGGAGACCTTGATCTGCATGCCGTCCGGATGCGTCATGGCGTCCGGCTCGCGGCACAAGTCCATGATTGCATGGGCGACTCGGCCCGTAACGTCGACGAATGCGAGGTCGCCGAGCTTGCGGTTCGTCCGGTCGAGGCGCGTCGCGAGCTGCGTCGCGACCTCGAAAATCAGGCCCGGGCTCTCCGAGGCAATCTGCCGGAAGCGCGGATACGTCATCTCCGCGATCTCGCTCTCCGTGCGCGTGCGCACCCAGGCGCTGCGCGTGGGCTGCTCGTAGAACAAGCCCATCTCGCCGAAGAACTGGCCCTTGTTCAGGTAAGCGAGGACCATCTCGTTGCCGTCCTCGTCCTCGATCATGACTTCGACCGAGCCGTCGACGATGTAATACAGGACGTCGGGCAGATCCCCGGCATGAATCATGACCGTCTTCGCCGGAACCGTCCGCACCCGGCAATAGCTCAAGAAACGATTTATCGCGGGGACGTTGCTCAAGGGCCGCAAGGCTTCTTCCATCGGTAGAGACTCCGGTTTGACTTAATGCCGTATTTAATCAATTCACCGCGCACAAGCAAGTAATAACCCCTAGGCTGTGAACGGGTTCACAAGAAGTAGGCGGCGCGGCGCAGGAAACCGCCGCCGAGCCGCATGGCAAGGCGGGCCGCGGCCGGCAGCTCCGAGCCGCCCGCGAGCTTCGCGTCGGCGCCGTGCCGGGCTTCGTCTGCGGCCATGCGTTCGAGGATCGCGGCGCTCTTCGTGTCGGCCGCCGGGAGCCGGCGCAGATGATCGTCGAGGTGCGCCTCGACCTGGCGCTCCGTCTCGGCCACGAAGCCGAGGCTCGGGGCGTCGCCGAGGAGCCCCGTGGCGGCGCCGAGACACAGGCTCGAGGCGAACCAGAAGGGGTCCAGCAGGCTCGTCCGGGCGCCGAGCGCTTCGAGGCGCTGGCCGCACCAGGCCAGGTGGTCGCGCTCCTCGCGCGCCGCGCCGAGCAGGCGCGCGCGCACCGCGTCCGTCCGGGCCGTCAGGGCCTGCCCGACGTACAGCGCCTGCGCGGCCATCTCGCCGGCGTGATTGACGCGCATGAGCGCGCCGCTGCGCCGCCGCGCTTCCGGGTCGAGATTGGGCTCGGGCAGTCCGGCCGCCGGGGAGGGTCGGGATGCGGCCGGGCGAACGCTCAGCGCGCGCAACGTCTCGTCGAGGACGGCCACGACGCGATCCGGCCAGGTGACGGGCGGCTGCATGAGGCCGCATTATAGCCTCGCGAATTGCAGTTTTTCGTTGCCCCTGGCATCGTGGCGCGCCATTCGTCCACCGACGAGAAGAAGAATCAAGTGCGCACGCTCCGAGCCCAGACGCTCCTCGTCACATTCCTTGCGGCCGGCACCGTCGGCGTGGCCGGTGCCCAGCCCGTCGGCAATCCGCCCGGCGCTCCGGGGCCGACGACGAGCAAGCCGCCCCAAGGGCTCTCGGGCAAGGCGAGCTTCGGCTTTCTGTCGACGAGCGGCAATACCGAAAGCACGAACATGAATGCGGCCTTGGCGCTGGTCTACCGGCTCGAGACCTGGCGCCATCACTTCGATCTCTCCGCCATCGGCGCCTCGACGAACAACGAGACGACGACCGAAGCCTATAGGGCCAAGTACGAGGCGCGGCGCGACATCGGCCGGCACGGCTATGCCTTCACGGCGCTCGATTGGGACCGCGACCGGTTCTCGGGCTTCGACAGCCAGAGTTCGATGACGGCCGGCTACGGGCGCCGGTTCGTGGATACGCCGAAGCAGTCGGTCGACGGCGGCCTCGGCGCCGGTGCGCGCGATTCGGTGCTGCCGGACGGCTCGGTCGAGCGAGACGCGGTCCTGCGCACGTCGCTGGACTACGTCTGGACGCTGAGCTCGACGAGCCAGTTCGAGCAGGCGCTCGTCGTCGAGACCGGCTCGACGAACACGAGCACGGACTCCGTCACCTCCCTGAAGGCCGGGCTCTTTGGTAACGTCGGCCTCGTGATCTCGTACCGCCTCAAATACAATAGCCAGGTGCCCCCGGGCATCGTGAACTCGGACCGGTATTCCTCGGTCTCCCTCGAGTACGCGTTCTGAGGGCGGCGGTGCCGACCGGCGGGCGGAGCGGCTTGCGCCCGGGCGGCCGGCCCATTAGTATTTCGCCTCTTTGGCCGGGGGCCCCGGCCACAACCAGAGTCACTTGGATTATGAAGACATTTTCGGCCAAGCCAGAGACGGTGCGGCGGGACTGGTACGTCGTCGATGCGGACGGCAAGACGCTGGGCCGTCTCGCCACGGAGCTGGCGCGGCGCCTGCGCGGTAAGCACAAGCCCGTCTATACGCCTCATGTCGACACGGGCGACTACATCATCGTCGTCAATGCGGAAAAGATTCGCGTCACGGGCCGCAAGCTCAAGGACAAAATCTATTACCGCCACACGGGCTACATCGGCAACATGAAGTCCGAGCCGCTCGAGAAACTGCTCGCGCGGGCCCCGGAGCGGGCGCTCGAGATGGCGGTCAAAGGCATGCTGCCGCGCAACCCGCTCGGCCGGCAGATGTTCAAGAAACTCAAGGTGGTGCGCGGCGCCGAGCATCCGCATCAGGCGCAGCAGCCCATTCCACTGGAGCTATAGTCAAGCGATGGCAATCGAGAGCTTCTACGGCACGGGTCGGCGCAAGACGTCGGCCGCGCGCGTTTACCTCCGGCCCGGCAGCGGCAGCATCAAGGTCAACGGCCGGACGCTCGAGGAGTTCTTCGGCCGCGAGACGGCGCGCATGATCGTGCGCCAGCCCCTCTCGGCCGTCGAAATGGACGGTAAGTTCGACGTGAGCGTCACCGTGCAGGGCGGCGGCACGACGGGGCAGGCCGGCGCCATTCGGCACGGCATCACGCGCGCCCTCATGGCCTACGACGAGACGCTGCGCCAGGCGCTGCGCCGCGCCGGGTTCGTGACGCGCGATGCCCGCGCCGTCGAGCGCAAGAAGGTCGGCCTTCGTAAGGCCCGGCGCGCGACCCAGTTCTCGAAGCGCTGATCGGTTTCAGCTGCTGGGGGATCGTCTAGCGGTAGGACATCGGACTCTGACTCCGAGAACCCAGGTTCGAATCCTGGTCCCCCAGCCATTCACCCCCTTCCTGTTGTTCGCGCCGCCCGGGCCTACTCCAGCACTCTGACGCCGTCCTCCTGGCCGATGATCAGGACGTTGGCCGGTCGGTGCGCAAACAATCCCACCGTCACGACCCCCGGGATCTGATTGAACCGAGTCTCGAGCTCGATCGGGTTCGCGATGCGCAGGTCGTGCACGTCGATGATGAGGTTGCCGTTGTCCGTCACGACCCCCGGGCGCGTCACGGGCCGCCCCCCGGCCTTGACGAGTTGACGCGCGACGAACGCGGCGGCCGCCGGCACGATCTCAATGGGCAGCGGGAAGTGCCCGAGGCCCGCGACGAGCTTCGAGGAATCCACAATGCACACGAATCGCCGCGCCGCCCCGGCGAGAATCTTCTCCCGCGTCAACGCGCCGCCGCCGCCCTTGAGCAGATGCAGCCGCTTCGTGGCCTCGTCCGCGCCGTCGATATAGAGGTCGATGCCTGCAATGGATTCGATCGGCGTAACCGCGATGCCGAGCCGTTCGAGGCGCTCGGTCGAGCGCGTCGAGCTCGAGGTAACGAGGGCGAGACGTTCCGGAGTGGGCCGGCAGCGCGTCGATGAGCTCATCGACGGTGCTGCCCGTGCCGACGCCGAGGGCGATTCCGTCTTTGATGTAAGACAGTGCCGCCAATGCGGCTCTGCGCTTTTGTTCTTGCTGGCTCATAGTCGGAAATCCGGAGGCAGAAAAAAAAGTGCCCGCATCGTTGCGGGCACTTTGTTCGAAGCGAGCCTCGAGGAGGCTCTCGGATTCATCGTCAGGCCTGATCAGCTCGACATAGCCGGCTGCGACTTCTTGCTTGCGCGCTTCTTCTTCGAAGCTTTCTTCTTGCTGGCCTTCTTCTTGGCGGTTTTTTTCTTGGCCGCTTTCTTGCGCGCCGGTTTCTTCTTCGCCGTCTTCTTCTTGGCAGCAGTCTTCTTCGCAGCTTTCTTCTTCGCAGCCTTCTTCTTGGCCTTCTTCTTCGTCGCCGTCTTCTTCTTGGCGACGCGCTTCTTGGCCGCCGGCTTCTTGGCTACCTTACGCCTGACTTTCTTGCGTTTGGTAGACGTCTTTTTCGCAGATGTCTTCTTCGTAGATGCCATGGGTAGTCTCCGTGTCGGGTTAAACGGCGTTGAGTATATATAAAAGGATCTAAATTTCCAGAGTGTTATGCATTTTTGCGCATCCCCGACGATGCATGTAGTTCGCGAGATGTGATTGAGAGCACATTGTGATCGCTTCGACGCGTCGCGAAAGTCCGTTTGCATCGCTGCGAACGCTTGCAGCGAGTGTTCGACGTTACTCGAGCCCGAGTATGAATCGCCAATGGTCTTCGCTGACGGGAAGCACGGAAAGACGGTTGCCGGTGCGCAGCAACAAAAAGCCCGAAAGCTCGCTGTTTGCGTGGGTTTTGAGCTCTGCGAGCGTAATGACGCGGCGGAGCTTACGCTCGAGTTTGATGTCCACTCGATACCAGCGCGGATGATCGGGGTCGCTTTTCGGATCGTAGTGAGGGTCCTCTGGATCGAACGCGGTCGAATCCGGATAGCCTGCCTTTACGACTTTTGCGATGCCCGCGATGCCGGGTTCCGCGCAGTTGGAGTGATAGAAGAAGACGCAGTCCCCGCGCTTCATCTCGTCGCGCATGTAGTTCCGCGCCTGGTAATTGCGCACACCGTCCCAGGGCGTTGTGCGCCGCGGCGCCGCCGCGAGATCGTCGATGCCGAAGACTTGGGGCTCCGACTTGACGAGCCAATACCTCATTTTTCAGCCGCGAAGCGGTGGGTGCCGGTTTCGGTTACGGCTCCCCAGAGCGGAATATCCCAGGGCTGCTTCTCTATGTCGTCGACGAGCTGAAAGGAGTATGCGACGCCGAGCAGCTTCGGACGGGACCAATGGCGGCGGTGGCGCAGAAAGCGGAAGGCGCGGTCGTAGTAGCCGCGGCCGACGCCGAGCCGCACGCCTCGCCGGTCGAAGGCGACGAGGGGCGTCAGCACGAGGTCGAGCGAGCGGGCGTCGATGAGCCGCTCCTTGGCGGGCTCGTCGATGCCGAAGAAGTTCGCCGCAAGCCGGCCTTCGCCCGCGAGCGGCGCGAAGCGCATGCCGCTGCGCAGCAGCACGGGGACGTAAACGAGCTTGCCTTGGCGCGCCGCTGCTTCCATGAAGCGCGCGAGCGACGGCTCGCCGTCGAAGGCCATGAACGCGGCAACCGTGCGCGCCTGCTTGTAGGCGCCGAGGTTCATGATGCGCCGGCAGATCGCCCGCTCGGCCGCGGTGCGCTGCTCGTCGGTCAGCGCGCGGCGCATTCGGCGGATTTCTCGGCGCGTGCGGGACCGGTCCTGCTTGACCGCTGCGGTATCGGACAATGGAGCGCTTCTCGGTGCGTTCTTGTTTGGGAAGGAGGTACTCCCCGCCTGTGCCGTCACGAATGGTTGCTCTCGAACCGGAGCAAAAGGTGGGGTAAGCCGTGATGGCTGCAGGCTACCCGGCTATGCCGGTTCTGCGCAACGCCATCGACAGAACGGAACCCCTACATCAAGAGTTAGGGTCGAAAGACTATCCAATCCGTGTCGAACACCGCAGGGAGTACCCGAACCACTATAAATTGAGTTGCTTCACCGGGCCAAGGGCCGAGTCGAGGCGCTCGCGCATCGTGCGGATCCTGAGGCCGACGATGTTCGTGAGCTCCTCGTCCTGACTGCGCGCCTTGAGCAGCTCGTTCGCCAGGTTCAGCGCCGCCATGACGGCGACCCGGTCGAGCCCCACGACTTTGCCGCTGTCGCGGATCTCGCGCATCTTGCCGTTCAGCAACTCGGCGGACGCCAACAGGTCCGCCTGCTCTTCCGCCGGGCATGCGACGTGGTATTCCTTCTCGAGGATCCGAATCGTCACGCGAGCGAAGGCATCACTCATCAAGCCTGCTCCATGGCCTTGAGCCGACCGATCATCGCTTCCACCCGGCCGCGCACCTGCTCGTTCTTGTGCAGCAGCGAGGCGCGCTCGGCGACGAGCGACTCCTGCCGCTGCCGCAGCGACGCGTTCTCCTCGCGCAGCTGCTCGCACAGCTGCACGAGCTCGTCGACGCGTCGTTCGAGCCGCTTGAGCTCGAACGTCGAACCGCTGATTGGTCTGCTCGGTACTCATGCTTGCGAATATAGAGCCCGCGCGCCGCGGGGGTCAATAACATGTGTGGCGGTGTTAGCATGGTTCGCTACTGCGCGAGGTAACGCGTCGCGAGCGACATGGATCACGGATACGAATCCCTGGAAAGGTGCCTCAACGAGTCGGGTGTCGTCACGCCGCTCGCGGAACTGCACGGCGGCCTTTGCGGGACGATATGCGTCGGCGGCATGGCGGCCGCTCAGCGCTGGCTCGAGGAATGTCTGGAGGACTGGGAACTCGACGAGGGCGACGCCGTCGGCACGGCATTGCGCGACCTCGAGCTCACTGCATGGCGAAGCCTGAGCTCAGGCGAGATGAGCTTCGAACCGCTCCTGCCCGACGAGGACCAACCGCTCGACTCCCAGATCCGCGCGCTCGCGCTATGGTGTCACGGCTTTCTCACGGGGCTCGGCTTCGGGGGCCTGAAGTCGGCGCCGACGGGCGAGCACGCCGATGCCGTGAACGAGATCACCAAGGACTTCGCCGAGATCAGCCGTGCCGCGCTCGCCGACGACGAGGATGAGGACGCGGACGCGGGCTTCGCGTTGGCCGAGCTCAAGGAGTACGTGCGCGTCGGAGCGCAGCTCGTATTCGAAGAGTACGGCGGGCGGCAGGGTTCTCGGGTTCATTGAAAAGGAGTTCCTCGGGCGTCTGTGCAGCAGGGCATGGCCGGGACCGCCGTGAACCCGTCCATGGCGGCCAGCGTTCCGGCCATGCCCTGCTGCACAGACGCCCGAGGAACGAGTGGTGGGTCGTTGCTGCCGAAGCGCACGCGTGGCCCATCGTGGATGCCGCGGTGGAGGGAGATGCGTTCGTGGTGCGCGGTGCGGGCGGGAGACCTCGTCTTTTGCGCGCGACCGGTAGCGGAACTGCGAAGCGTCCAGCACGCGATGCCCCCTGCCGATGCCCCCCATTCTTTAAAATGCGCCACCTTTCCGAAGAGGGCTAACCTTGGAACGTGAATTCGTCAGACGCCGCCGGCACCTGCTCGAGTCCGTCGGCGCAGGCAACATCGCCGTCGTCCCCGCTGCGCCGCAGCGCACGCGCAGCCGTGACACGACACATCCCTATCGACAGGACAGCGACTTCTATTACCTCACGGGCTTTCCCGAGCCCGAGGCCGTCGCCGTGTTCGTGCCCGGGCGTGCCGAGGGCCGGTATCTGTTGTTTTGCCGCGACCGCGATCCCGATCGCGAGCGTTGGGAGGGCTTGCGGGCGGGGCCGGCCGGGGCCGTGAAGCGCTACGGCGCGGACGATGCGTTTCCGATCGGCGACATCGACGACATCCTGCCCGGGCTGCTCGAGCGCAGCGAGCGCGTGTTTTGTTCGATGGGTGCGCACCCCGAGTTCGACCACCAGCTGCTGGCGTGGCTGAACGCGTTGAACGCGAGACGGCAGAGCGTGCATGCGCCGAGCGAGATCGTCGTGCTCGATCCGCTGCTGCACGAGGCCCGGCTCTTCAAAAGCCGCGAGGAGACCGGTGCGATGCGGCGCTCCGCGCGAATCGCCGTGGCGGCGCACCGGCGCGCCATGAGCCGCTGCCGGCCCGGCATGTTCGAGTACGAGCTCGAGGCCGAATACGTCCACGAGTTCCGCCGCCACGGCGCCGAGTGCGCCTATACCCCGATCGTGGCGGGCGGTGCGAACGCCTGCATTCTGCACTACGTCGAGAACGACCAGCCGCTCGCCGACGGCGATCTCGTGCTCGTCGACGCCGGCTGCGAGCACGAGATGTACGCTTCGGACATCACGCGCACGTTTCCGGTCAATGGCCGGTTCGACGAGCGCCAGCGCGAGCTCTACGAGATCGTGCTCGCGGCAAACCGTGCCGCCATCGAGGCCGTGAAGCCCGGCAATCACTGGAACGATCCGCATGACGTCGCCGTCAAGGAGGTCACGCGCGGTCTCAAGCGCCTCGGTATTCTCGACGGGCGCCTGCCGTCGCTCGTCAAGGAGGAGGCCTACAAGCCCTACTTCATGCACAAGACGGGTCACTGGCTCGGCATGGACGTGCACGACGTCGGCGACTACAAGATCGCCGAGAGCTGGCGCCTGCTCGAGCCCGGCATGGTGCTCACGATCGAGCCCGGGATCTACATCGCCCCGAATGCGCGCGGCGTCGACAAGCGCTGGCGCGGTATCGGCATTCGCATCGAGGACGACGTGGCCGTCACGCGCGACGGCTATCGCCTGCTGACGGAAGGCCTGCCCGCGACCGTCGAAGAGGTCGAGGCCTGCATGAGCGCCGCCGCGTGACGCCGACCGCGCTCGAGTGCGACGTCCTCGTCGTCGGCGGCGGCCTCGTCGGCTCGGCGCTCGCCGTCGCGCTCGCACCGCTGCCCGTGCGCTGCGTGCTCGTCGAGGCCGAGAACCCGAAGGCGCTCGAGCAGCCGAGCTTCGACAGCCGCGTCACGGCGCTCGCGAACGGGTCGGCACGAATCCTCGGCGGCCTGGGGCTCTGGGACGCGCTGCGCGCGCAGGCCGAGCCGATCCTGTCGATTCACGTTTCCGAGCGCGGCCGCTTCGGTTCGGCCCGGATTACGGCGGCCGAGGAAGGGGTCCCTGCGCTCGGCTACACGGTCGAGAACCGGGCGCTCGGCGCCGCGCTCTGGGAGCGCCTCGGCGGGCACGCGGGCTGCTCGGTCGTCGCACCCGCCCGGCTCGCGCGCTTCCAGGCGCGGGCCGAGGGCGTCGAGGCTGAGCTCGAGCGCGGCGCCGAGCGTATCGCGGTGCGCGCCCGCCTGCTCGTCGCGGCCGACGGTGCGCGTTCGCGCGTGCGCGGGCTGCTCGGCATCGTCGCGCGCGAGGACGATTACGCGCAGAAGGCCGTGATCTTGAATTGCGCGACGTCGGTGCCGCATCGCGGCGCCGCCTTCGAGCGCTTCGCGCCCAGCGGTCCGCTTGCGTTGCTGCCGCTCACGGGGGGGCGCTCCGGCGTCGTGTGGACTTTGCCAGCCGCAGCGGCCGACGCGGTCGCCGCCTTGCCGGATGCCGAGCTCGCCGCCGCGCTGCAGCGCGAGTTCGGCTTCAGGCTCGGCCGCATCGGGCGTGTCGGCGCGCGTGCCGTGCACCCTCTGAAGCGTGTGCGCAGCGACGCGCTCGGCGCGCCGCGCGTCGTCCTGATCGGCAACGCGGCCATGAGTTTGCATCCCGTCGCCGGCCAGGGCTTCAATCTCGCGCTGCGCGATGTTGCGGCGTTGGCCGAGCTCATTGCCGGCGCCGCCGCGCGCGGCGCCGATCCCGGTGCCGTCGGTGTGCTCGAGCGCTATGCGGAGTGGCGCCGCGAGGATCAACGCAAGGTCGCCTTGTTCACGCACGGCCTCATCGATCTCTTCGGACGGCGGGGGCCGGGGCTCGGGCTGGCGCGCGGTCTCGGCCTCGTGGCGTTCGACCTGCTGCCCGGCGCGAAGGCCGCGCTCGCGCGGCACACGATGGGGATCGCCGGCAGGCTGCCGCGGCTCGCGCGGGGACTCTCGCTGCCATGAGGGCGGGCACGCAGCATACCGTCATCGTGAGCGGCGCGGGCACCGTCGGCCTCACGCTCGCGGCGCTGCTCGGCACCGGCCGCGCCGCGGGCCGTCTGGCCGTGCACGTCGTCGAGTCGAGGCGCGCGCAAAGCTGGACGGCCGACGAGATGGATCTCAGGGTTTATGCGCTTTCGCGCGGCTCGCAAGCGGTGCTGGCGGAGCTCGGCGTGTGGGCCGACATCGAGGCCGCCCGCGCGAGTCCTTACGAGCGCATGCATGTCTTCGAAGGGGACGATCCGGAGACCTCGGCCAGCGTGCATTTCGATTGCGCCGAGATCGGCGAGCCGAACCTCGGGCATATCGTCGAGGACCGCCTGCTCAAAGACAGGTTGCTGCAGCGCATCGCACGGCTGCCGGACGTCAGCGTCACGACCGGGGCCGAGCTCGAAGCCGTCGATCTGCGTGCCTCGGGCGTCGCGGTTTCGCTGGCCGGCGGCTCGCGTCTGCGCGGCGAGCTGCTCGTGGCGGCGGACGGCACGGAGTCGACCGTCCGGCACCTGCTCGGGCTGCCCGCGCTGCACGCCAGCTACGGCCAGCAGGCCCTCGTAGCGCATGTCGAGACGGAGAAGCCCCATGCGCGCACGGCTCGGCAGCGCTTCCTGCCCGGCGGCCCGCTCGCGTTCCTGCCGCTCGCGGACGGCCGCAGCTCGATCGTCTGGTCGCTGCCCACCTGGCGCGCCGAAGCGCTGGCAGGCCTCGACGACGCGGCCTTCCTCGCGGCGCTGCAGGCCGCGAGCGCGGGCATGCTCGGCCGGCTCGGGCCGGTCTCGGCGCGGGCGCGGTTTCCGCTGCAGGTGCTGGCCGCCTTGCGGTATTGTTGCAGCCGTGCGGTGCTCATAGGGGACGCCGCCCATACCGTTCATCCGCTCGCGGGGCAGGGTATGAACCTGGGTTTGGCCGACGCCGCATGCCTCGCGGCGGAGATCGAGGCCGGCCTCGCGGAAGGACGCGAGCCCGGCGACTTGCCCGTTTTGCGACGCTATGAGCGGCGCCGCAAGGCGGAGAACCTCAAGATGCTCGTCGCGCTCGACGCGTTGAACCGCCTTTTTCGCCTGCCCGACTGGGCGCGGCCGCTACGCGGGCTCGGCCTGCGGGCCGTCGACGCCGCGCCGCCCGCCAAGCGGCTGCTCATGCGGCAGGCGCTCGGCCTCGGCGGCGCGGGGGCCCGCGGCCGGCCGCCGGCCGAGGCCTGAGGTACGCGCGGCGCGTCGGCCGCGAATGCGTTCGCCCTCGGGCCGACGTTCTACGGGAGCAAAGTGCGTCCGCGATGGTCACATGATTTCTGGGAACCTTAGAATTGCAAATATGAAAATCCTGACTGCCTATACGACCTTGATCGTAGCCCTGCTTGCCGCCTCGCCCGTGCTCGCCGAGCAGGCGACCTGGAACCGGACTCTCGAGCGCATCTCGAGCGGTGTGGTCTCGATCGAGGTCGACAGCACGCGCGCGTTCGACACGGAGCGCAACGAGACCGCGCAGGCGACGGGATTCGTCGTCGACGCCAAGCGCGGCCTGATACTCACGAATCGCCACGTCGTGACGCCCGGCCCCGTTCGGGCGCGCGCCATCTTTCTGAATCAGGAGGAGGTGGACCTGCAGCCGGTCTACCGCGATCCGATCCACGACTTCGGCTTTTTCCACTACGACCCGAAGAAGCTGCACTTCATCAAGCCGGCCGAGCTGCCCCTCGTGCCCGACGCCGCGCAGGTCGGTACCGACATCCGCGTGATCGGCAACGACGCGGGCGAGCGGCTCTCGATCCTCGCGGGGACGATCGCCCGGCTCGACCGCCAAGCGCCGGACTACGGGCGCGGTAACTACAACGACTTCAACACGTTCTATTTTCAGGCCGCCTCCGGCACGTCGGGCGGCTCCTCCGGTTCCCCCGTCATCAACATCGATGGCCAGGTCCTCGCGCTCAACGCCGGTGCCAACACGCAGTCCGCGTCGAGCTTTTTCCTGCCGCTCGACCGTGTGAAAGTCGCGCTGTCGCTGATCCAGCAGGGCCTGCCCGTGCCGCGCGGCACGCTGCAGACGGAATTCGTGCACAAGCCGTATGCCGAGCTCCAGCGCCTCGGCCTGTCGCAGCAGACCGAGGCCAGGGTCCGGAGCCAGGATCCCAACACGACGGGCATGCTCGTGGTCGAGCAGGTCCTGCCGGGCTCGCCGGCCGCCGGTAAGCTCGCGCCCGGCGACATCCTGATCAGCGTCGACGGTGAGCCGATCTCGACCTTCGTGCCGCTCGAGGCGTCGCTCGACGACAAAGTCGGCAAGACGGTGCCTATCGTCCTCGAGCGCGGCGGCGTCAAGCGGACCGAGAGCGTGAGCATCGACAACCTCTACGGCATAACGCCGGACGAGTACATCGAGTACGGCGACGGCATCCTGCACGAGCTTTCCTACGAGCAGGCGCGCCACTATTACCGCCCGGCCAAGGGTATCTACGTCGCGAGCCCGGGCTACGTCTTTGGTTCGGCCGCGATCCCGCGCGCGAGCATCATCCGGGCCATCGACGGCAAGCGCGTCGAGACCCTCGACGATCTGCAGCACGTGCTCGAGGCGCTGCCCGAAGGTGCGCAGGTCAGCGTGCGCTTCATCGAGTTCGACGATCCGCAGGTCGTGAAGGAGCGGATCATCACGAACAACCGCAGCTGGTTCCCGGCCGAGCGCTGCAAGCGCGACGACTCGACGGGGCTGTGGCCCTGCACGCCGCTCGCCGCGGCGCCGCCGCAGCAGCCGCTCACGCCCGAGACCACGACGTTCCCGCCCGAGAAGGACCCGATCCTCAAGCGCATCGCGCCGTCGCTCGTGCTCGTGAACTTCAGCATGCCCTACACGGTGTCGGGCGTCTCGGATCGCTACTACTACGGCACGGGGCTCGTCGTCGACGCCCAGCGCGGCTGGGTCGTCGTCGATCGGAATACCGTTCCCGTCGCCATGGGCGACGTCCGGCTGACGTTTGCGGGCTCCGTCGAAATCCCGGGGCACGTCGAGTACGTGAATCCGCTGCATAACCTGGCCGTGGTCTCCTACGATCCGAAGCTGCTCGGGGAAACGCCCGTCAAGAGCGCGGAGTTTTCCGATCGGCCGCTGACGGCCGGCGACAACGTGGATGTCGTCGGCCTGTCCTCTGACAACGATCTGCAGTCGCAGTCGACGCAGATCGCCTCGGTGAGCCCGGCGATGTTCCCGGACTCGCGCACGCTGCGTTTCCGCGACTCGAACCTCGAGACTGCCTCGCTCGTGAACGGTCCGTCCGACTTCAATGGCGCCATTCTCGATTCCGAGGGGCGCGTCGAGGGCCTCTGGGCCAGTTTCGCGGTGCAGACCGGCCGCGAGCTCCAGCAGCTCAGCATGGGGATGCCGGGCTATCTCGTAACGGACATGGTCGCGCACATGCGTAAGTCGGAGCCCGTCTACTCGCTCGACGTCGAGTGGCAGCTCATGCCGCTCGCGACGGCGCGCAAGCTCAAGCTGCCCGAGAGCTGGTCCCAGCGGTATGAGGCGCACAACCCCGAGCGCCGTGACGTGCTGGCCGTCGGCAACACGGTCGCGGGTTCCGAAGCGGCCAAGTTCTTCCGCACGGGCGACATCCTGCTCAGCGTCGACGGCAAGCTCGTGAACACTTACCGCGAGGTACAGCAGGCGACGCAGGAGCCGATGACCGATGTCGTCGTCTATCGCGACGGCAAGGAGGTTCAGAAGAAAGTCGCAACGGCGGCGCTCGACGGCCGCGGCATCGACCGCGTCGTGCTCTGGGCCGGCGCGCTCGTGCAGAAGCCGCACCGCGCCATCGCCGTGCAGCGCAGCGTGGCGCCGGAAGGCGTCTATGTCTCGTACTTCAATTTCGGTTCGCCCGCGGCCCGGTCGGGTTTGTATGCGGGGCGGCGCATCGTCGCCATCGACGGCCGGCCGACGCCGAATCTCGATGCGTTCGTCCACGTCATCAAGGGGCTCGGCGCGGACGAGGCGGTCAGGCTCAATACCGTGAACTGGAACGACGTGCCGGAGGTCATCACACTCGAGCCCGATCCCCTGTACTGGCCGAGCTACGAGCTCTTGCGCCGCGGCTACGATTGGGACCGCGTGCCGATCGAGATGGCCGCGGGCAGCGGTGCGGTCCACGGCGTCAGCGGGACGCGGCCCTCGCTCGGGCCCGACGAGCCGACGCTGGACAAGCCGGCGCCGACCGGCGGCGACGCGGTCCCGAAGGGCAAGGCCGGCAAGGCGCCGGCCGCCTCCGGCGGCGGCGACAGCACGGTTGCCGCGCCGCCGGCGCACGGCGCCGCGGCGGGGGCGTAGGCATCGGCTGCAGCTCGTTGGCGTCAGGAGGCCGGAAACATTGGCGGCGGGCTTCAGGCTCGGCGCAAGGGCGGTGTCGGGACCGCCGTGAACCCTTCCCTGGGGGCTCGCTGAGCGCCATCCCTGGCGCTCAGCGTCCCGCCACCGCCCTTGCGCCGAGCCTGAAGCTGGAGACGTTTGCGGCCATAGCGAGCTGAAGACCGCAGCGATTGGCGCTTCCGCGGCCGTCAGTAGCCGCCAAGGGCGCGCGGACTTGCGTCCGCGGTCGTCGTCGGGAATCGCGAAGACCGTACGGACTGCCGTCGTCGGCTTTCGGGTTCCTCGCGCCGCGGCAGCATGAGTCATGAACGGCCGCCGGCGTTACGGCGGAGTCTCGTGCAGATGGGCGCTGTCGGGGCCGTGCGCGCCAGGACGGCGCGCAACGGAGGCTCCAGGGAGGGATTCACGCCGTCCCCGACAGCGCCCATCTGCACGAGACTCCGGCTACCACCGATGCTCGAACCCGTTCATGGATCATGCGGTCAAAACCCGCGAGGGAACGTTAGTCCGTGCCGAGAGCGGCGCGCAGAGCCTCGGGATCGTGGATCGGCGCTCGGCATGCCGTGCCGAGGCAGACGTAGGCCACGGCCTCGTCGTGCGGCGCGCGTTCGGCCAGCAGACCGGGCAGGGGCGGGGCGTCTTTCGGAATGCAGTAGGCCGAGCGCCGCGGCGCGTAGGCCTCGTCGAGCAGCATGCGCCAGGCCGGCAGCTCGCCGGCCGTGCCGCGCACGACGACGAGCTCGGGCGGCTCGACGTAGCGTGCGAGGGCGAGCATCAGGGCTGCGTGCGCGTCCGGGTACTGTGCGGCCGCGGGCAGCGCCGCCGCGAGGCCGCGTCCGGCTGCTGCCTCGTAGCGCGGCTCGCCGAGCAGCGCCGCGAGCTTGAGCAGCACGCGCAGCATGACGGCGTTTCCGGAAGGCAGCGCCTCGTCCGCCAGCGGCTTGGGCCGATGAATGAGCTTCTCGTGATCGTCCGCAGTGAAAAAGAAGCCGCCGTTGTCGCGGTCCTCGAAATGCGCCAGCACGGCATCGCAAAGCGCTGCCGCGAACTGCAGATCCTCGTTGCGCCAGCGCTGTTCGAGCAGCTCGAGCAGGCCGTCGGCCAGGAGCGCGTAGTCATCGAGGTAACCGGCGAGCCGCGCGCGGCCGTCCTTGTAGGTGGCGTTCAAGCGGCCGTCGTGCCAGAGCTCGGCGCGGATGAAATCGACCGCCCGCGTCGCCGAGGCCGCGAGCTCGGGCCGGCCGAGGCGCCGCGCCGCCTTGGCCATGCCGCGGATCATGAGGCCGTTCCACGCCACGAGCAGCTTCTCGTCGCGCGCGGGCGGCACGCGCTGTGCGCGGGCCTGGAGCAGTTTGCCCCGGGCGGATTCGAGCAATGCGGCGGGCTCGGGATGGCTGCCGAGCCCGAGGTCGGCCGCGGCCTGCTCGGGCGTTCGGAGCCGGTGCAGGTGCCAGGCGCGCTGCTCGAAGTTCGGCGGATCGTCGAGGCCGAAAACGCGCTTGGCGAGCGCGGCTTCCGCCTCGCTGAGGCACGCGTCGAGTGCCTCCGGGGTAAACAGGTAGAATTTCCCTTCCTCGCCCTCGGAGTCGGCGTCGATCGTCGAGTAATAGCCCCCGCGCGCGTCCTGCATGTCGCGCATGACCCAGTCGGCCGTCTCGCTGGCGATGCGCTCATAGAGCGGTTCGCCGGTCGCTGCGAACGCGTCCGCATAGAGCGCCAAGAGCTCCGCGTTGTCGTAGAGCATCTTCTCGAAGTGGGGGATCGACCAGCTCGCGTCGACGCTGTAGCGAAAGAACCCCCCGCCGAGATGGTCGTAGAGTCCCGCGAGCGCCATATGCTCGAGCGAGACGTTCACCATCCGGCGCGTCGCCTCGGCGTCGGGCGGCGGCGGCTTGGACGCCGAATGCTCGAACAGGAGCTCGAGCGCCGTCGCGCGCGGGAACTTCGGTGCGCCGCCGAAGCCGCCGTGCTCGGCGTCGAAGGCGGCCGCAAGCCGCTCGCGCGCGAGGTCGATCGGCATGCGCGTCGGCGTGCCGCCGCCGGCTGCGGCCGGCGCCTCGATCTTGCCGAGCGCCTCGATGAGCGCCGCGCCGCGCGCCTCGATCTCGTCGGGATAGCTGCGGAAGTAGGCCTCGACCTGCGTCAGCACCTGCCTGAACGGCGGCATGCCGAAGCGCGGCTCGCACGGAAAGTAAGTGCCGACGACGATGGGCACCTGCTCATCCGGCGTCAGAAAGCAGGTGAGCGGCCAGCCGCCGCCGCGGCCCGTATAGAGCTGATGGGCAGTCTGGTAGATGCGGTCGAGGTCCGGCCGCTCCTCGCGGTCGACCTTGACGTTGACGTAGAGGGCGTTCATGAGCGCGGCCGTCTCGGCGTCCTCGAACGATTCGTGCGCCATCACGTGGCACCAGTGGCAGGCCGAATAGCCGATCGAAAGCAGGATCGGCTTGTGCTCCTGCCGCGCCCGCGCGAGCGCCTCTGCGCCCCACGGGTACCAGTCCACCGGGTTCCCGGCATGCTGGCGCAAGTAGGGGCTCGTTTCGTGCTCGAGACGGTTCGCCATGGTCTCACTATAACAAGCGCCAGGCCGCGAGCGGCCTCGTGGTGGCACCCTCGGCCGGCGCCGTTTACACTAACGATGCCGTGATCCCTGCAACCTGCGGGCGGCCATTGCCTTGATCAAATATCCTCACTTCAATCCGATCGCCTTTCACGTCGGCCCGCTCCAAGTCCATTGGTACGGGCTCATGTATCTCGGCGGCTTCGCGGCGGGCTGGCTCGGGGCCCGCATCCGCGCCCGGCGCGCGGACAGCCCGATCAACCCGGCGCAGGTCGACGACTTCGTCTTCTTCGCCGCCCTCGGCGTCATCGTGGGCGGGCGCATCGGCTACATGCTGTTCTACGATCTGCCCGGCCTCATGGCGAATCCGCTGAACCTCTTCAAGCTCTGGGACGGCGGCATGTCGTTTCATGGCGGGCTGCTCGGCGTGCTCGTCGCGATGTGGCTCTACGGCCGCCGCATCGGGCAGCCTTTCTTCGCCATGACGGACTTCATCGCGCCCTGGGTCCCGCCCGGGCTCGGCCTCGGCCGCATCGGCAACTTCATCAACGGCGAGCTCTGGGGCGCGCCGACGAACCCGAATGCGCCCTGGGCCGTCATGGTCGACGGCGTGGCGCGTCAGCCGAGCCAGCTCTACGAAGCTTTCCTCGAAGGCCTCGTGCTGTTCGTCGTGCTGTGGGCCTTCTCGCGCCAGAGGCGCCCGCGCAAGGCCGTCTCGGGGCTGTTCCTGCTGCTCTACGGCATCTTCCGTTTCGCCGTCGAGTTCATCCGCGTGCCGGACCCGCAGTACGGCTACCTCGCGTTCGGTTGGGTCACGATGGGGCAGATCCTCTCGGCGCCGATGATCGTCGCGGGCGCCGTGCTGCTCGTTCTCGCGTATCGCCCGCACCGCGTGCCCTCGGATGCAGCCGTATCTTGATCTGCTCGAGGCGATCCTCGAGCGTGGAGCCCGCAAGGACGACCGGACGGGAACCGGCACGCTGAGCCTGTTCGGCTGCCAGATGCGCTTCGATCTGGCGGCGGGTTTCCCCCTCGTCACGACCAAGAAACTGCATCTGCGCTCGATCATTCACGAGCTGCTGTGGTTCCTCAACGGCGACACCAACGTGCGATATCTGCACGAGCACGGCGTCACGATCTGGGACGAATGGGCCGACGAGAACGGCGATCTCGGGCCGGTATACGGTGCGCAATGGCGCGCCTGGGCCACGGCCGACGGGCGCCGCGTCGACCAGATTCAGCGCACCGTCGATCTGATCCGGAAGGACCCCGATTCGCGGCGCATCATCGTCAGCGCCTGGAACGTCGGCGAGCTCGAGCGCATGGCCCTTTCGCCGTGCCACGCGCTGTTCCAGTTCTACGTCGCCGACGGCCGGCTCTCCTGCCAGCTCTATCAGCGCAGCGCGGACGTTCTTCTCGGCGTGCCGTTCAATATCGCCTCCTATGCGCTGCTGACGCACATGATGGCGCAGCAGACGGACCTCTCGCCCGGCGACTTCGTCTGGACCGGCGGCGACTGCCACCTGTATTCGAACCACTTGGAGCAGGCGCGCGAGCAGCTCTCGCGGGCGCCGCTGCCGCTGCCGCGGCTCGAGCTCAAGCGGCGGCCGGACTCGATCTTCGGCTACCGCTTCGAAGACTTCGAGATCGTCGGCTACCGGGCCCATCCGTCGATCAAGGCGCCGATCGCGGTCTGAGCGGCGGCGCGTCCCCGGCGGCTCTTTCCGGCCGAGCCGGCCGGCGCGCCTTTCGGGCACAATCGAGCCATGAATGCCCGCGGCTTCATCCTGCAGGCCACTTACCGCATCGAAGGCGGCGCGTGTGCCCGACGCGTACCGGTCGTTCATCTCTATGGCCGCCTCGACGACGGGCGCACGTTCCTGGCCCGAGATACCCGCCAGCGCCCGCACTTCTTCGTCGCGGCCGTCGATGCGCCGAAGGCGACGGCGCTCGGCCTGCACCCTTTCGAGCCGGACGGCCGCCGGACGTTCGCGGGCGGCGCGGTCTGCAGGATCGAGGCCGAGACGCCGCAGGATGTGCCGGCCATCCGAGCGCGGCTGCACGCGGCCGGCGTCGAGACCTACGAGGCCGACGTGCGCTTCGCCGTGCGTTACCTCATCGAACGCGGCGTCAAGGGCGCCTGCGAGATCGAAGGCGAAGCGCGGCCGGGAAGCGGCGTGGCCCTCGTGTTCGAGAACCCGGAGCTCCGGCCGGCGGCCGTCGAGATCGAGCCCCGTGTGTTGTCGTTCGACATCGAGACCGACCCGAAGGCGCAGCGCCTCTTGGCCATCTCTTTGTATGGGCTCGGCTGCGACGAGGTGCTCGTCGTGGACGGCTCGGCCCGCGCGATGCCGGACCAGGCGACGCGCTGCGCCGACGAGCGCGCGGCGCTCGATGCGTTCTGCGGCCGCGTGGCCGAGCTCGATCCCGACGTGCTCACGGGCTGGAACACGATCGATTTCGATCTTACGGTGCTGCAGCGCATCGCGGCCCGCGTGGACCATGCGTTCGAGCTCGGCCGCGGTCCGGGGCGGCTGCGTCTGCGCAAGGCCGAAGGCTACTTCGGCAGCGGGCAGGCCAGCGTCCCGGGCCGCCTCGTGCTCGACGGCATCGATCTGTTGCGCGGCGCTTTCGTGCGCATGGACGACTACTCGCTCGACGCCGTGAGCCGTGAGGTGCTCGACGAGGGCAAGACGCTGCAGGGCGACGCGCGCGGACGTGCCGCCGAAATCCTGCACAACTATCGGCACGACCTCGCCGCGTTCGCGCGCTACGCGCGCACGGATGCCCGTCTCGCGTACGAAATCGTCGCG
The DNA here is from genome assembly GCA_963782445.1 of uncultured Gammaproteobacteria bacterium. Classification (GTDB taxonomy): domain Bacteria; phylum Pseudomonadota; class Gammaproteobacteria; order Steroidobacterales; family Rariloculaceae; genus ZC4RG20. The sequence continues at coordinate 4,007,778 of CAWAJM010000001.1, read as the reverse complement.
CGGCTCGACCTCGTGCACCTCGCGTTCGCCCGCAGCCGCCTCACGGGCATGACGCCCGACCGCGTCGCCGCGAGCATCGCCTCGTTCGACTTCCTGTATCTGGCCGACCTCGAGCGGCGCCGCCTCGTGGCGCCGACCGTGCGCGGCGACGATGCGCGCGTGCATGCCGCGCAGCAGGGCGGCCACGTGCTCGCACCCGTGCCCGGGCTGCACCGCGACGTTTGGGTTTTCGACTTCAAGAGCCTGTATCCGAGCCTTATCCGCAGCTTCAACATCGATCCTTTGACGTTCGTCGCCGAGCCCGCACCCGGCGAGGATCTGATCCGCACGCCGGCGGCCGCCTTTCGGCGCGAGCCCGGGATTCTGCCCGGCCTCCTCGATGAGCTCTTCCCGCGCCGCGAGGCGGCCAAGCAGCGCGGCGATCGGGTCGCCGCGCATGCCATCAAGATTCTCATGAACTCGTTCTACGGCGTGCTCGGCACGCCGGCCTGCAGGTTCTATAACCCGGCGCTCGCGAATGCGATCACGGGCACCGGCCGGGAGCTGCTGCTCTGGGCCAAGCAGTGGTTCGAGACGGCCGGATACCGCGTGCTCTACGGCGACACGGATAGTCTGTTCGTCGCGTCGGGGCCCGGTACGGCGGTGGACGAGCCTGGCTACAGCGAGATGCTCGAAGCCCGGGGCCGAACGCTCGCCGCGGCGCTCAATGCCGCGCTCGCGCGGCATCTCGACGAGCGGTGGCGCGTGCGGAGCCGGCTCGAGATCGAGTACGAGAAGCTCTACGTCAAGCTGTTTCTGCCCCACGCCCGTCACAGCGCGCGCGGGGCGAGCAAGCGGTACGCGGGGCGGCTCGCCGACGGCGGCGTCGAGTTCGTCGGCATGGAGGTCGTGCGGCGGGACTGGACGGCGCTCGCGAAGGAGGTGCAGCGCGAGCTCTACGCGCGGCTGTTCGCCGGTGAACCCGTCGATGCCTATCTCGCGGGCGTCGTGCGCCGGCTCAGGCGCGGCGAGCTCGATGCGGCCCTCGTGTATCGCAAGCAGCTGCGCAAGAGCGCCGCGGCGTATACGGCCTCGACGCCGCCCCACGTCGCGGCGGCGCGCAAGTCCAAGGAACGCGGCCGGCTCGTCAGCTACGTCATGACGACCGGCGGCGCGGAGCCGCTCGACAACCTGCGCCATCCGCTCGACCGGGAGCACTATGTCCAGAAGCAGGTGCGGCCCGTGGCCGAGCCCGTGCTCGAGACGCTGGGGCTCGACTTCGAGCGCGTCATCGGCGACGAGCGGCAGATGGACTGGCTGGCGTAACGATTGTCGCCCGTGCCGGCCGGCCAATCCGAGGCGGGCCGCCATCGGCCAGTTAGATAGGGCAGCGACATGACGGCGAGGTTGAGCCTGAGGTATGGTGGCGTCGCTGCGCCGGCGCGGCCGGCCCGGAGGCGCTCATGCGTGCCATCGAGCTCATCGAGCCCGCGACCGAGAGGCTGACGCTGCGGCAGTGGCGCGCGGAGGATCGCGAGCCGTTCGCTGCGTTGAATGCCGATCCCAGGGTCATGGAGTTCTTCCCGGCGCCGCTGGACAGGCAGGCGAGCGACGCGCTGGCGGACATCATCGAGGCGTTCATCGCCGCGCACGGCTGGGGCTTTTGGGCCGTCGAGCTCAACCGCTCGGGCGAGTTCATCGGCTTCGTCGGACTGTCGATTCCCAGGGCGCAACTGCCGTGCTCGCCCTGCGTCGAGGTCGGCTGGCGGCTCGGCGCTCGCCATTGGGGGCGCGGCTACGCGACGGAAGCGGCCAGGGCGGCCCTGCGCGTCGGCTTCGAGCGCCTCGCGCTGCCCGAGATCGTCTCGTTCACGTCCGTGCTGAATTCGAGATCGAAGGCCGTCATGGAGCGGCTCGGCATGACGGCGGATTCCGATACGTTCGAGCATCCGGCGGTCCCGCCGGGCCATCGCCTGCGCGAGCATTGCCTGTACCGGCTCTCGAGGGAACGTTGGTCCGCGCAGGCGGTGGGAGCACCGGCTTGAGCGGCGCGGCGGCGGAGATTCGGCTGCTCGGGGCGGAGGACGCCGCGGCGTATCGGACGCTGCGGCTGCGGGCGCTGCGCGATTGTCCGACCGCATTCGCCTCGAGCTACGAGGAGGAGCGCGAGCGGCCGCTCGCGCGCGTGGCCGAGCGCGTGGCGCCCGCACCCGGGCACGCCGTGTTCGGCGCTTTCGGGGCGGCCGGGCTCGTCGGCATGGTGGGCCTGCATCGCGAGGAGTACCTCAAGCTGCGCCACAAGGCGTTCGTCTGGGGCATGTACGTCGAGCCCGCCTCGCGCCGGCGCGGCGTGGGCCGCGCGCTCGTTGAGCGCGCATTGGCCCACGCGGCGGCGATGCCGGGCCTTCGGCAAGTCACGCTGGGCGTCAACGCCGAGAACGCGGCTGCCGTGGCGCTCTACGAAGCGCTCGGCTTCGAGCGCATCGGCGTCGAGCCCGGTTTCCTGTGCGTCGACGGCGTGCTGTACGACGAGATTCGGATGGTGCTCGTTCTGGACGGGCGCGCGTGAGCTGGGCGGCCGGCCGCAAGCTTCGATTGAACGAGCTCGGATTGAAGTAGGCCGGCGCGGCGCTGCCGGCGGCTCAGCGGATCGGACCGAGCCGCTCCGTCACGAGCGCCGCGGCCCGTTCGAAGTCGACTTGCCCGAGCGCGTGCTTGCCGGCCGCGAGATCGGCGAGAATCTCGGCCTGAATCGCGCCGCGCCGCCGCGCCTCGGCATAGGCGATCTCGGGGTGGAACATGACCATCGAGTACCGCGGCACGAAGCGGTCGGGATGGCGCCGTTCGAGCTCGAACGCGATGTGCCGCCGCAGCTCGAAGTCCGGGCTGCGCACCGTGTCGCGCATTTCGCCGTAGTTCTCGAGCGCCATGGCGGCGATCGCATCCGCGTCCGCTTTGCGGCCGCGTTCGAATTCCCCGAGCACGGCGGCCCAGTCGCTGCCGTGGCGGCCGATTGCGGCGTCGAGCTCTGCGCAATCCTCGAAAGCGGCGTTCATGCCCTGGCCGTGAAACGGCACGATCGCGTGGGCCGCGTCGCCTAGAAGCAGGATGCGATCGCCGACGCACCAGGGGTCGCAGTGTACGGTGCCGAGCGTGCCGACGGGCCGGGCGGCGAACTCGGCTTCGAGGTTCGGGATCAGGTCGAGCGCGTCGGGAAACTCGGTCTCGAAGAAGGTTTGGGCTCCGGTCTTGCGCAGGGCCGCGAAGCTCCGCTCGCCCTCGAGCGGCAGGAACAGCGTGGCCGTGAAGCTCCCGTCCGTGTTCGGCAGCGCGATGAGCATGAAGCCGCCGCGCGGCCAAATGTGCAGGCCGTCCGGCCGGAGCGCGAAGCCGCCTTCGCGCGCGGCGGGGATCGTGAGCTCGACATAGCCATGGTCGAGCAATTCCTCCCTCGCCCGCACGCGCCCGGCCGCTGCGAGCGAGCGCCTGACGACCGAGCCTGCGCCGTCGGTCGCGAACACGACGTCCGCTTCGAGCGCATAGCGGGCGCCGCCGCCCTCGACGAGCGGAGCGGCACCGGCCGGGTCGATTCCGACGCAGGCGTGCCCGTAGCGGTACTCCACGCCGAAGCGTTCGCGGGCCAGGGCCTGCAGCCGGCCGTTGAGCTCGGCGCGCGAGACCGAGTAGATCTCCTCGCCCCGGCGCTGCCCATAGGGCAGGAAGCGCTCGTCGCCGGCGACGTGCACGAGCCGTCCGCGCATGGGCAGCAGCAGCGGCTGCACGTCGGCGAGCACGCCGGCACGCTCGAGCGCGGCCATGCCGCGAGCCGCGAGCGCGAGGTTGATCGAGCGGCCGCCGGCCGGCGTGCGCGACTCCTGCTCGCTGGCCCGCTCGACGACCGCGGGTGCGAGGCCGCGCCGCGCGAGCAGGATCGCGAGCAGGCTGCCCGCGAGGCCGCCGCCGACGACCGCGGCCGCCGATCGCGATGCGCCGGCGGTCACGGCAAGGCCTTTTCGAGGGCTGCGACCGCGTCGAAGACGTCCGCGAAGCGGTTGTAGAGCGGTGCGGGCGCGAGCCGCAGCACGGCCGGCGGCCGCCAATCGGCGACGACGCCGGCCTCGCGCAGCTTCGCCGGGACCGCGGCCGCCGCCTCGGCGGCGAGCTCGAGCGCGAGCGAAAGCTGACAGCCACGGGCCGCCGGGGCGCTCGGCGTCAGCAGGCGCGCGCGCTCGTCCAGGCGCGTGCGCAGCAGATACTCGAGGTAGCCCGTGAGCCGCTCGGACTTCGCGCGCAGGGCGTCGAAGCCCGCATCGTCGAAGATCGCGAGCGAGGCTGCGAGCGGCGCCAGAGATAGGATGGGCGGATTGCTGAGCTGCCAGGCGGCCGCGCCGGGCATCGGCGCGAAGGGCGCCGCGGCGTCGAAGCGGCTCGCCTCGCGCGTGCCCCACCAGCCCTCGAGCCGCGGCAGCCCCGCATCGAACCAGCGGCGGTGCACGAAACAGCCGCCGACCGCGCCCGGGCCCGCATTGAGATACTTGTAGCTGCACCAGACCGCGAAATCGGCGCCGGCGCTCGAAAGCGCGAGCGGCACGTTGCCGATTGCATGCGCGAGGTCGAACCCGATCCGGCAGCCGTGCCGCGCCGCCAGGCGCACGGCCGCGGCGACGTTGAGTGCCTGGCCGCTCAGGTACTGCACGCCGGGCAGCAACAGCAGCGCAATCCGTTCGCCTTCGGCCGCGAGCATTTCCTCGAGGCGCCCGAGATCGAGCGTGAGACTGCCCGGAGCGGGTTCGAGCTCGAGCAGGGAGGTATTCGGGTCGAAGCCGTGCCAGGCGATCTGCGAGCGGACCGCGAAGCGGTCCGAAGGAAACGCGTCGCGCTCGATGAGGATCTTATGGCGCCCCGGAGTCGGCGCATAGAAGCTCGCGAGCAGCAGGTGCAGGTTGGCCGTCAGTGTGTTCATCGCGACGACCTCTTCGGGACCTGCGCCCGTCAGCCTCGCGAGCGGCGCGGCGAAGCGCTCGTGGTAGCGCAGCCAGCCTTCGGACTCGAAATGCCCCTCCACCGCACACTCGGACCACCGCCGCAGCTCGGCCTCCACGGCGGCGCGGGCTGCGCGCGGCAGGGGACCGAGCGAGTGACCGCAGAGGTAGGTCAGCGGCCGGCCGCCTCGCCGCGGCAGCTCGAACGCTTGCCGATACGGCGCGAGCGCGTCGTCCGCGTCGAGCGCCGCGGCCTGATCTCGGCCCGGCGCGAAATCTTCGAGCGGCGGCGCGTGCGCGTTCATGCGGGCGGCATGACCCAGCCGCAGCGCGTGCAGGTACGCGCGTGCTCGCTCGCGTTGAAACGCGCGAAAACGGGCGGCAGGTCCTTCACGATGTCCGAGACGTGCAGGAATTCCTCGTGCAGCTCGGCGCCGCAACGCTCGCAGAACCACATGAAGCCGTCGAGCTCCGCGGCCGTGCGGCGCCGCTCGACCACGAGCCCGACCGTGTTCGCGAAGCGCTGAGGGGAGTGCGGCACGCGCGGCGGCAGCAGGAACATCTCGCCCGCTCGGATCGGCACGTCGACGAATTCGCCGTCCTGAACCGTCTTCAGCAGCATGTCGCCCTCGAGCTGATAGAACAGCTCCGGGCCCTCGTCGTGGTGGTAGTCTTTGCGGGAGTTCGGGCCGCCCACGACCTGAACGATGAAGTCCTCGCCCTCGTAGATCTGCTTATTACAGACGGGCGGGCGCAGCTCCGCGCGGTGACGCTCGATCCAGTCGAGCAGGTTGAACGGCTTCATGAGGGTCATGATCGGTCTCCGCAAGCGGCGCCATTATGCCGCGTCTCCGCCGCGCGGTGCCGCGCGTTCGCAGGCGACGGCCGTCGGCTCGAGATCGTTTTCGAGTGCCACGGCCGTCAGCATGCCGCCCCAGACGCAGCCGCTGTCGAGCGCCGTCACGTCCTCGCGCCGCATGAAGCCGAGCGCCGACCAATGCCCGAATACGACGTGCGTCGTCGCCGTGCGCCGCCCGGGCGCATCGTACCAAGGCACGAGCCCCGGCGGCTGCGTTCCGGGCGGCCCGGAGCGCTCGAGGTCGAGGGCGCCGCTCGCGTCGCAGAAGCGCATGCGCGTCAGCGCGTTGATCGTGTAGCGTACGCGGGCCGCGTACTCGAGATCCTGCGTCCACTTCGGCGGATCGTTGCCGTACATGACCTCGAGCCCGTAACGCCAGTGAGGTCCGCGCAGCAGCCCTTCGACCTCGGCTGCGTGCTGGAGGGCCGCGTCGATGTCCCACTCCGGCGGGATCCCGGCATGTACGAGCGCGCGGCGCCGCTCGGCGTCGTAGTGCAGCAGCGGGCGCCGCCGCAGCCAGTCGAGCAGCTCCTCGGAGTCGGGCGCAGCGAGGACCTGCTCGAGCGTGTCGGTGGCCGACGGCCGGCGCAGCCCCGCCGCGGCCGCGAGCAGGTGAAGATCGTGGTTGCCGAGTACGGTCACGCAGCTCGGCCCGAGCTCGGCGATGCGGCGCAGCACCGAGAGCGAGTCCGGTCCCCGGTTCACGAGGTCGCCGACGAGCCAGAGGCGATCGCGGGACGGATCGAAGTCGAGGCGGTCTAGAAGCGTCGCGAAGGGCGCGTAGCAGCCTTGGATGTCGCCGATGGCGTAGAGCGTCATTCGCATAGTTTACAGTCCGCATGATTCATGCACGGGTTCTCGCGTCGGTGGTAGCCGGAGTCTCGTGCAGACGGGCGCTGCCGGGGACGGCGTGACTCCTTCCCCGGAGGCTCCGTAGCTCGCCGTCCTGGCGCGCACGGCCCCGAAGCGCCCGTCTGCACAAGACTCCTCAGCGAGGCCGGCGGCCGTTCATGGATCATGCTGCCACGGCGCGAGGAGATCCTTGGTGAAAGACGGCAGTCGGTGCGGCTTGCGCGATTCGCCACTGCTATGGCAGATGTCGGCCCGTCCGCTCTTCGCGGCCCGAACGGCTGCCGCCGACCCCGATGGTGCGGTCTTCAGCGGCTATGGCCGCGGACGTATCCAGGCTTCAGGCTCGGCGCAAGGGCGGTGTCGGGACGCTGAGCGCCAGGGACGGCGCTCAGCGAGCCCCCAGGGAAGGGTTCAAGGCGGTCCCGACACCGCCCTTGCGCCGAACCTGAAGCCCACCGCCCGACGTCCCCGGCCGATGCGGCCGATTCAGCGCCCGTGCAACGCGTCCGCCAGGCGCGCGAAGTCCGCCGGTGCCAGCGTCTCCGGCCGGGCGCGAGCGTCGAGGCCGAGCGCCTCGATCGCGGCGCCGCTGAGCCGGCCCTTGAGGATGCGGGCGAGCGTCTTGCGCCGCATCGAGAACAGCTGCGCCACGAGCCGCGCGAAGGCGGCCTCGTCGGCGATGCGGAAGCGCGGCGCCGGCAGCGGCGTGACGCGCACGAGCGTCGACCAGACACGGGGAGGCGGAGAGAAGGCCCCGGGACCGATGTCGAAACACGCCTCGACGTCCGCGGCCACCGAGAGCATGACCGTGAGCCGGCCATAGTCCTTGCCGCCCGGCGCGGCCGTCATGCGCGTCACGACCTCCTTCTGCAGCATGAGGTGCATGTCGCGGATCGCGGCGCGGCTCCTGAGCAGATGGAACAGCAGAGGCGTCGAAATGTTGTAGGGCAGGTTGCCGGCGATGCGCAACGAGCGGGGACCGCGCGCGAGGGCGGCGAAATCGAATTTCAGCGCGTCGCCCGCATGCAGAATCAGGCGATGTGCCGGCGTGCTGCGGCGCTCGAGCTCGGGCCCGAGGCGCGCGTCGATCTCGACGACGTGGAGCTCGGCGAGGCGCTCGAGCAGCGGACCGGTGAGCGCGCCTAGACCGCCGCCGATTTCGACGATCGCGTCGTCGCGCTGCGGCGCGACGGCCGCGACGATGCGCGCGATGACGGCCGGGTCGTGAAGGAAGTGCTGGCCGAGGCGCTTGCGGGGTTGGAGGCGCGCTGTCGCGGCGTCTTCTGTGCTTCGTGCCCGGACACCGCGGCCGTTGCGGGGCGGCCGGCCGCCTGCGTGCATTAGGCCGCCGCGGCGGCTTGGGCCGCGAGCTCGTGGGCCAGATCGACGGCCGCGGCCAGGCTTTCGGGACGCGCGCGGCCCGTACCCGCCAGCTCGAGCGCGGTGCCGTGATCGACGGAAGTACGGATGATGGGCAGGCCCAGCGTGACGTTGACGACCTCGCCGAACGAGGCGGCCTTGAGCACGGGCAGGCCCTGATCGTGATACATGGCGAGCACGACGTCGCAGCGGGTGAGCGACTCCGGCGTGAAAGCCGTGTCGGCCGAGACTGGGCCGAAGGCGGCGCTGCCGCGCTCGGCGAGACGCCGCAACGCCGGCTCGATGACGTCGCGCTCCTCGTTCCCGAGCGTGCCTTGCTCGCCCGCGTGCGGGTTCAGACCGAGGACCATGATGCGGGGCCGAGCGATTCGGAACCTTTCGGCGAAATCGCGCTCGATGACGAGCACGGTGCGCTCGATGAGATCCGCCGTCAGCGCATCGGGCACGGCGCGCAGCGGCAGGTGTGTCGTCGCGAGCGCGACGCGCAGGCGCGGGCCGGCGAGCAGCATGACCGGCAACGGCGCGGCCGTGAGCTCGGCCAGGAACTCCGTGTGACCCGAGAACGGCACGCCCGAGCGCGTAATCACGCTCTTTTGCACGGGCGCCGTCACGAGCGCATCGCACACGCCGCGCCGGCACAGATCGGTCGCGGTGCGCAGCATCTCGAGCACATAGGCGGCGTTGGCCGTGTCGAGCCGGCCGGGCACGACCCGCGCGCGCGCACGGATGGGCAGTACGTCTAGCGCGCCGGCGGGACCCGGACCCTCGAGCGCCGCGGCGTCGGCGCAGACCCGCAGCTCGATTTCGAGTCCGAGCTGCGCCGCGCGCTCGGCCAGCATGTCGGGGTCGCCGAGCACGGCGAGCGCGAACGGCCGCTCGCGGCCGGCGAGCATTAGGCAGATGTCGGGGCCGATGCCTGCGGGCTCGCCGGAGCTAAGAGCCAGCGCTACAGGCGTTCGTCGACGTAGGCCTGGTCGCGCAGTCGGCGCAGCCACAGCTCGCGTTCCTCTTCGGCCTTGCTGTTGCGCACCTGCTCGGCGCAGCGCTGCTTCTTGAGCTCGTCGGTCATGTCGTGCTTGCGCTTGGCCGTGACTTCGGCCAGATGCCATCCGTAGCGCGTCTTGAACGGCTGGCTCAGCACGCCGACCTGGAGCTTTTTGATCTGATCCTCGAATTCCGGCGGATATTCGCCCGAGCCGAGCGTGATCCAGCCGAGGTCGCCGCCGTCGGACGCCGAGACCGGGTCTTCGGAGATGGCTTTCGCGATGGGTCCGAAATCCTGCCCGTTCTCGATTTGCTGGCGGATGCCGAGCAGACGCTGCTTGACGGCGTCGTCGTCCTGGACGGCGTTCGGCTTGAGCAGAATATGGCGCACCTCGAGCTGCTCCTCGACGATGCGCTTTGCGCCGCGCTCGTCGTTGAGCTCGACGATGTGGAAGCCGCTCGCGCTTTGGATCGGCTCGGAGAACCCGCCCGGCTTGAGCTTGGGAACGACGTCGGCGAACACGGTCGGCAGCTCCGAGCCCTTGCGCCAGCCGAGGCCGCCGCCCTTGAGCGCGTCCTCGGAATCGGAGTAGGTCACGGCCACCTGCGTGAAGTCCTCGCCGCTCTTGAGCTTCGCATAGGCTTCCTCGATCTTCTTGCGGGCGGCCTCGAGCTCTTTCTGACTCGCCGAGGGCGAGACGCTGACGAGAATGTGCGAGATGTTGTAGTCCCGATCGCCGGCTTGAGTGGCGGCCTGCTTGTCGAGGCACTGCTGCAGCTCGCGCGGCGTCACCGAGATGTGGCTCAGGACGTCACGCTGCAGCAGTTGCTGCATGATCAGGTCGTCGCGACTGTCCTCGCGGTACATCGTGTAGTCGATGTGCTGCTGGGCGAGCGCCTGCGGCAGCTGCTCGAGCGAGATGCCGAGCTTCTGAGCGACCTGGGACAGCGCCTGGTTAAGCATCTGATCGCTGACCGTGATTCCGAGGCGCTTGGCGCGCTGCAGCTGGACCTCCTTGAGCACGAGCTGGTCGAGTACCTGCTTCTCGAGGACATTGCGCGGCGGCAGCGGCCGGCGCTGGTCCGCCGGCGTCTGCGCCTGCTGCTGCGCGAGCTGGCGCGTGACGAGATCCATGCGCTGCTCGAGCTCGCTCTTGAGCACGACGCCGTCGTCGACGACGGCCGCGATGCCGTCGAGCAGCTCGCCGCCCGAGCCGAGCTCGCGAGTCTGAGCCGATACGAGGCCGGGGCCCGCGGCGAGCGCGGCGCAAGCGAGCAGGAAGTAGCGCAGAGGTCGATAAGTCATTGAGATTCAGCTCCGGTCAGGCCCCCATAGCCCACGATACCACGGTCGAGAAGCTCCTCGGGCGGCGCGACCCGCTGCGAGAACCCGCTGAGCTCGAACTGCACCGAAACGCCGTTGTAAGTCTCGCCCGTCCGGTGGCCGACATAGCTGCGGCCGACGACGCGCACCCGCCAGCAGCAGGCGTCGTATTCCCAGCCGAGAAATCGCTCGAGGGGCTTCTTCTCGAGCAGGGAGTAGCTGTAAAGACCGATGACGCGCCACTTCTTGGTCGCCGGCCAGACGAGCGACAAGTCGCCCTGCTGGAGCACGCCTCGGCGGTAGCGGTACGCGAAGCCGAGCAGCCGGTTCTCGTCCGGTCGATACTCGAAGCGCGTCTCGGTGCGCGCCGTGCGGCTGGTCTGGCTGTTCCACTGATAGCCGAAGTCGAGGTTCCAGGCCCGGAGCATGCCGATCGACATCTCCGCGACGTAGTCCGAGGCGTTCGCCGTCAGTGGCTCGACGCCCGGCAGGGTCACTTTCTGGTCCGTTAGATAGCGGGTCTGGCCCAAAGTTGCCGCGAGCCGCTGCTCGCCGGTCGCCTCGTCGATGAGGCGCGCCGTGAAGCCGAGGCTGACTTGGTCCGTGTTCGCGATGCGGTCGGGCCCGACGAACTGATATTTCCGGAACAGCTGCACGAGGTTGAAGTCGGGCTCGATCGTGTCGAAGACGGGCAGCGCCGACTGATCCACGTACGGGACGTGCACGTACAGCAGGCGCGGCTCGAGTGTTTCGAGCCATGCCCGCCCGCCGCGGGCGGCCCGTTCGAGCTTGAGGCCGGCATCGATGCTCGCGACGGGCAGCGTGCGCGAGAGCGTCTGCGCGGCGCCGGGCGCGGTGTTCCCGAGCCAGTAGTTCGTCTGGCGCAGCCCCAGCGCAGGCGTCACGTACATGCCCGAGCGCGCAAAGCGCACGCTGGCCTCCTGCGTCGAATCGAGCCGCCAGCCCGTCGTGCCGACGTTGCGGTCGAAGTTCACGAGCTCGGCCGAGGAATCGAAGCCGAGCAGGCCCTCGTACCAACGCCCGTGGAACACGACCTGCGGGACCTGCTCGTAAGGGCGTTCGTCGAGCGGGATCGTCGTGTCGATCGTCTGATAATCCTGCAGGCGCGAGCGCACGCTCCAGAAAGGCGCCGAGTAGGTCAGATCGAGGTAACGGTCGAGATACAGCTGACTTGTGACGCTGAGGCTCGAGCCGAGGTCCTCGAAGTAGGCGTCGTCCGAGACTTGCTGGATGCCGGCCACGACGGCCCAGTTGCGGCCGAATTCGGTCCGATGCTGAAGGTTCAGATAGCGGCGCTCGGTCTTCGTGACGTGGTCGTGCGGCAGGTAGCTCATGTCGAACTCGCCTGCGCTGCGCGGAAACAGGTACCGCACCTGCGTGTCGACCTCGAGACCGCGCTTGCTGAGATAGTGGGGCTCGAGCGTCATGTCGACGTTCGGCTTGAGGTTCAAGTAATAGGGCACGGAGATGTCGAGGCCAGTGCGGTCACGCTGGCCGAAGCTCGGCGTCAGGAAGCCGCTCTTGCGTTTCGAGCTGATCGGAAACGTGAAGAACGGCGCATAGAAGATCGGCACGCCCTTGAATCTGAGCTTGACGCCGCGCGCCGTGCCGAAGCCGCGGTCGACATCGAGCACGAGGCTCTGGGCCTGCAGCTGCCACGCCGTCGCGTCGGCCGGGCAGGTCGTGAAGCGCACGGTCGAGAGGCTCATCCTATTGTCGCCGCCGATCACGATGCGCTCGGCCGAGCCGCGCGCCGGACGCGACGGAATTTCGAATCCGGCCTGGCCGAACGAGATGCGCCGGGTCGCCGTGTCGAAATCCGCGTCCTGCCCGAAGATCGTGAGCTTCGGATCCTTGTACGTCACGGTGCCCGTGACCTGCACGCGCTGCGACGGCCGATCGAGGATCGCGCGCTGGCCCTCGAGCACCTGATCGCCGTGCTTGATCTGCACTTTGTGCGAGAAGATCGCGCCCGTGGCCGTTCCGGCCTCGATCTCGCCGGCCTCGATATCGAATGGCTCGCCCGCCGCCCCGGCACCGAGCAGGCCGCCGCCGCTCGGCTGCCGCGGCGGCGAGCCGCTCGGCGCGGCCTGCGCGGGGCCCGCAGCGCCCGGCGCGGCACCCGGTGCCGTGGGGGCCAGCGTTTTGTCGAGGCCGAGGTCGGTTTCGGCGGCCAGCAGCGCGTTCGCCGTCTGCGTCACGGGGTCTGCGCCCGCCGGGCAGGCCTGCTGCGCGAGCGCCGGCGAGACGGCCAGCAGGTATAACGGCAGCGAAAGCGCGCGGCTCGCTGCATGGCGCGAATTACGCAGAGGGTCGCGGGGAAAGGACACTGAGCAAGAGCCGCATAAAGGCGGCTACAATGGCATAGTTCCCATTGGCCTTCAACGACTTGTCCCAATGAAAGCCATCGTGCTCGCGGCCGGTCTCGGCACGCGCATGGGCGCCCTGACGGCGGCGCTGCCGAAGCCGCTGCTCGTGGTCGGGGGCGAGCCGCTCATCGCTCATCAGCTCGCCCGGCTCGCGCGCGCGGGCGTGCGCGAAGTCGTCGTCAACGTCGCGCGCCGCGGCGAGCTCATTCGCGCGGCCGTCGGCGACGGCGCCCGCTGGGGACTGCGCGTCGCTTACAGCGAAGAAGGCGATACCCCGCTCGAAACCGGCGGCGGCATCCTGCGTGCGCTGCCGAGCCTGGGCCCGGATGCGTTTCTCGTCGTCAATGCCGATGTGCTCACCGACTTCGACCCCGCGACCCTCGCGCTCGACGGCGCCGAAGGCACGCTGCTCCTGGTCCCGAACCCGGATCACCACCCCGCCGGCGACTTCGCCGTCGACGGCGCCGGCTGCGTGCGCGCCTCCGGCCGGAAGCTGACCTACGGCGGCAACGCGTTGCTCCGGCCCGCGCTGTTCGCGGGCTGGGCGCCCGGTGCCCAGCCGCTGAAGCCCATCCTCGACGCGGCCATCGCACGCGGCACGCTGCGGGGGCTGCGTTACGACGGGCCGTGGATCGACGTCGGCACGCCCGAACGGCTGGAACGCGCGCGGGCGCTGTTCGGGCGCTGAATCCTCGCCTCCGCCGAAGACGGTATCCGAGGGGTCCGGCGGGTTTGCGCATGAGGCGCCTCGTGCACAAGCGCGCCGGACCCCTCGGATTGCGTCTTAGGGCGGGATTGCGACCTAGGGCGTTACCGCTCGCCGTGCTCCATGCGCACGTCGAGCAATGCCTGCCGCCCGCTGCGGACCGCCTCGAGCGCCTCCTCGAGCGCGCCCGGCAGCGCGTCCGGCTCGTCGATGCGCCGCGCGAACGCCCCGGACGACTCGGCCACCTTGCTGAACTCGGGCGAGGGCTGCAGCTCCACGAGCGGCATGGGCGCGGCGGCGGCCGCGAGCCCGGACGGGTAGACCACGCGCGTCGCCGAGTCGACGGCCTGCCAGCGGCCGTTGTTGCAGACGACGACGAGCACGGGCAGGTTCGCCGCCCGCGAGACGAGGTGAAAGGGTGTCGGGTTGCCGAACATGTAGCTGCCGTCGCCGACCGTTGCGACGACCGTGCGCTCGGGCGCGGCGAGCTTGGCCCCGAGCGCGGCGCCGAGCCCGAAACCGAGGCCGCCGCCGATGCCGACGCCGAGCAGGCTGCCGGGCTCTTCGAGGCCGAGCTGCTCGGCGGAGACGCCGAGCTCGGTGACGACGAGGCCGCCCGGGGGCAGGGCTCGGCCGACGCAGGCGCCGACATAGTCGTAGGCCAGGGGCTTCGCGCGCCGGGCCGCCGCGAGTGCCGTCTCTTTCGCGGCCGCCTGCTCGGTCCGGTGGCGTTCGATCGCGGCGCGGCGCGCCGCGACGGCATCTGGGTCGAGCCGCTGCTCGGCCAGCGCCCCCGCGAGCAGACGCAAGGCCGTGCGCGGACTGCCGGGAATCGCGAGATCGGACGGGAACGAGCGCGTCGGATAGCGGGTCCAGAGCGGATCGATGCCGAGGTGCGCGACCTTGACGCCGCGCTCGGGCACGAAGCCGCGCGGGAACCAGGGCACCTCGGAGTCGACGGCGATCAGCAGGTCCGCCTTCGGCAGCAGCCCGGCGCCGCCCCAGACGTTCATCGGGTGGCTCGCGGGGAGGTTCAGCGCCGTGGGGCCCGCCTGCACGACGGGAATCGAGAACGCCTCGGCGAGCTCGGCCAGCGCAGGCACGGCCGCCAAGTCGCGCCCGAGGTGGGTCGTGACGATCATGGGCCACTCGGCGGCCGCGATCCACTCGGCCAGGGCCTCGACGTGGCTCGAGCTCGGTTGCGGCTCCGCCACGACGCCCGTCGAGGCGCCGAGACCGGCCGAGACGCCGCGGTCGGTCTCGGCCAGCACTTCGCGCGGCAGCGTGAGATAGACGGGGCCGCGCGGCTCCGCGAGCGCGACGTCGAGCGCGCGCGCGACGATGTCGTCCACGGACTGACCCGAGCGCAGCTCGTAATCCCATTTCGTGTATTCGCGCACGATGCCGGCCTGGTCGAAGTTCTCCTGGCCCCAATGGATCGGCGCCGAGCGCGAGGCGATGTGGCCGCGCTCCGTGTGCGGTGTGCGGCCCGCCATGAGCACGAGCGGCACGTTGTCGCGATAGGCGTTCATGAGCGCACAGACCGTGTTGCCCGTGCCGACGGTCACGTGAACCATGACGGCGGCCGGCCGTCCGCGGACCTGGTAATAGCCGTGCGCCATGGCGACCGCGAGGTTCTCGTGCGGGACGGTGACGAAGCGCGGCACGGCGTCCGGCTCGCCGCCGACCTTCACGAGCGCCTCGATGATCGGCGCGAAGTCGGTGCCGGCATTGGCGAACACGTGGTCGATACCGCGGCGCTTCAGCGCGCGCAACAGCGCCTCTGCGGCGGAGGCGGGTTTCTCCTGCATGCGATCCCCAGCTCTGGTCAATGCGTCATGGAATAGATGACGTAGTTTACGGCGAAGCGGAAGCCGAGCGCCGTGTAGTGCTCGGGATAGCTTGGGTTGTCCGCGAGCTCCCAGGAGTCGCCGAGGTCCATATTGTGGTCGATGAGCACCATGAGCCGGCCGTCGTCGTCGTAAATACCGCGCCAGTGCGGCACCTTGCCGCCGTACTCGTAGGTCACGCCCATGAGCAGCGGGCGGATGCCGGGTACCTGCACGCTCTTGTCGAGATTGTAGACGGCGTGAAAGATCGGGTCGCTTTCGGGCACGTCGACGACGGGTCGATCGGGAAACACGCGCGTCATCGACTCCATGAAGACGGCCCACTCGCGCGGACCGTGGAAGTCGTCGACCATGAGAAAGCCGCCGCGCAGCAGGTACTCGCGCAGCTGCGCGGCCTCCTGGTCGTCGAGGGACCAGTGGCCGACTTCGACGGCATAAAGGAAAGGATAGTTGAACAGGGCGTCGTCGGTGGCCCGGAGGCGGCGCTCCTGCGGGTCCACGTCCACGTTCGTGAGCCGCGGGATGTTGTGCGCGAAATTATCCTCGGCCGCGGGCGTGTCGACGGTCCAGTGGCCGCCCCAGCCCCGGTACGCTCCCCAGTAAGGCGAATCGTCGTAATGCAGCCGCACGAAGTGGAACTCCGAGGTCGGCCACTCGGCTTGCGACGAATCGGCCTCGTCCCCGGCGGCGGCGACGGCCGTGGCCACGATGACGGCCGCGACCGTACCTTTCAGGGACCTGGCCAGCCACCGGCCCTTGTCGATTTCGCTCATGTGTCCTCGCCCGTCCGCGGCTTTCGCGGTATCCGCCCGCGCTTCCCTGCCGCACGGCCCCCGGACATGTTCCGCCCTCCGGAGAAACCGCGCAAGCCGCGCGCCCGCGCGCAGCCTCAGGAGAACCACGGATCCAGGGTCTCGCCCTCGAGCTCGGCCAGGGCATGCGAGTTGAACCGGCGATACGCGGACCAGTCATGCAGCTTCGCGCGGAGCTCGTCGGCCCGCGGTCCCGCGGCCGTTTCGAGCTCGCGGGCGTATTGCGTCAACTTTTCTTCAGCATAGGCGTTGCAGCGTCGCAGGAAGTCGCCGACCACCGCCTTCTTTTCCGCCAGCGTCACGCCATCCGCTCCTGATTGCGCCGGAGAATTCGATAATAGCCGCGGCGCGCGAGACTGTCGCGGAGGCGGCCCTTCGCGGACTAGGCGCGACGGCACGTCAAGGGTAAGCTCCGGCGTAAGGTCCCCCCTTCGATCCAAGGACTGTCCGTGTTCGACCTGTTCTTCAAGTATTCTCCGGAGACCTTTGCGCGCTCGCACTTCGCGTTCGCGAGCGGTTGGCCGGTCTGGCTGCTGGCGCTGCTCGGCGTCGCCGCCGCCGTCGGCGTCGGCGTGAGTCTCGCACGCACGCATCAAGGCCTCGCGCGCGCAAGGCTCGCGGCGCTCGGCGTGCTCGAGGCGGCCGTGCTCGTGCTCGCGCTGGTTCTGCTGTGGCGGCCCGCGCTCGTCAGCGAGACGCTGAAGCCGAAGCAGAACTCCGTCGCCGTCGTGCTCGATACGTCGGCGAGCATGAGCTACGGCGAAGGCAAGGAGTCGCGGCTGCAGAAAGCGACGCAGGCGCTCGGCGCCGCCGCGCTGCCCGCGCTCCAGCGCGAGTTCCAGGTCGATCTCTACGGTTTCGCGAGCGACGCGGTCGAGTTGCCCTCACTGGCCAAGGTGCCGGCGCCGGGGCCGCAAACGCACATCGGCGACGCGCTGCTCTCCGTGTTGCGCGGCGCGCGCTCCGGCGCGCTCGGCGCAATCGTGCTCGTCAGCGACGGCGAGGACAACTCGGGTTCGCTCGACGCGGCGCGCATCGCGGAGATCGCGAGCTTCGGCGTTCCCGTCGATACCGTCGGCGTCGGCCGCGAGAAGATCCCCGAGGATCTCGAGCTCGAGGACGTCGATCTGCCCGCGCAGGCCCTGCCCGGTACGACGATGAGCGCACAGGTCAGCATCCGTCACGCACGCGGCGGCAGTGCCGATCTCAAGGTCTACGACGGCGACGCGATCCTCGCCTCGAAGACGATCCAGCTGCCCGACGAGGCCGGCGTCACGACGCGTTCGATCGATCTCGCCATCCGCAAGCCCGGCCTCGAGGATCTGCGCTTTACGCTCGCGCCGCTGCCCGGCGAGCGCAACACGATCAACAACTCGTTGCCGCGTCCGCTCGTGGTGCCCGACGAGCACCGCAGCATCCTGTACATCGAGGGCGAGCCGCGCTGGGAATACAAGTTCATGCGCCGCGCGGTCGAAGACAAATCGACGGTCCGGCTCGCGAGCCTGTTGCGGACGACCCCGAACAAATTCTATCGCCAAGGCATCGAGTCGCCCGACGAGCTCAAGGACGGCTTTCCGAGCGACGACGCGACGCTGTTCAAGTACGACGCCCTGATCATCGGCAGCTACGAGGCGGCCGCGCTGACGGCCAAGCAGCAGCAGCTGATCCGCGATTTCGTGAGCCGCCGCGGCGGCTCACTGCTCATGCTCGGCGGCCGCCGGGGGCTCGCGGACGGCGGCTGGGGCGCGACGGTGGTCGCGGACGTGCTGCCGGCGCAGCTGCCGAACGTCGACAGCGGCCCGAGCTTCGTGCGCATGCCGGCCAAGGCCGTGCTCACGGACGACGGGGCGCGCTCGCCGATTCTGCGCCTCGCCGAGGGCGACGCAGCGAACCGCAAGGCCTGGGACGGCATGCCGCAGATCGCCGACTTCCAGCATCTCGGTAAGCTGAAGCCGGGCGCGGTCGCGTTGCTCGACGCCGACTTCCAGGGCAAGCGCGAGCCGCTGCTCGTGGCCCAGCACTACGGTCTCGGCAACGCGTATATCCTGGCGACGGGCGGAACTTGGCGCTGGCAGATGCAGCTGCCGCACGAGGATCAGCGCCACGAGACGTTCTGGCGGCAGCTGCTGCAGACGCTCGCGGCGAGCGCCCCGGCACCGGTCACGCTGACGACAGACCGCGCGTTCTACCCCGACGAGACGCGCGTCGCGCTGCGCGCCGAGGTGCGCGACGCGCACTTCGAGCCCGCGTCGGACGCCAAGGTCACGCTCAGCATCGACGGTCCCAAAGGTCCATCGACGCTCGAGATGACGCCCGCGACCGGCGCGCCCGGCGTCTATCGTGCGACGTACGACGCCGAGGCGCCGGGCGCGTACCGTTTCGACGTCGCGGCCGAGGCGGGCGGCAAGGCGCTCGGGTCGGCCGAGGCGGCCGTGCGCCGCGAGGACGACGTGGCCGAGCACTTCCATGTCGAGCAAAACCGCCCGCTGCTCGAGCGGCTCGCGGCCGCGACGGGCGGGCGCTATTTCTCCCTGACGGATCTCGGCAAGCTGCCGGATGCCGTGAGATTCTCGGATGCCGGTGTGGTCGAGCGGCAGGTGCTCGAGCTGTGGAACATGCCGGCGGCGTTTCTGTTGCTGCTTCTGCTCAAGGGCGCGGAATGGCTGCTGCGTCTCAGATGGGGGCGTCTATGATGGACTCGATGTCATTCGCGCGCCGTGCCGGCGGGCTTTTCGCAGCAGGCCGCCGGTTCGCGCTCGGCGCCCTCGCGGCTGTCGCGGCCGCGCTGGCGGCCCCGGCCGCGCTCGCGGAGCCGTACTACCTCATCGTCGCGGGACTGGGCGGCCAGCCCGACTACGAGAAGCAGTTCGTGGCCGACGCGAAGTCGCTGGCCGCGGCCGCGCGGCGCACGGTCGGCGACCCTTCGCGCGTCGCGCTCATGACGGGCTCGGCCGTCTCGCGCGCCGCGCTCGAGACGGCGTTCCGCGAGATGGCGGGCAAGCTCAAGGCGAGCGATACAGCCGTCGTGATCCTAATCGGCCATGGCAGCTACGACGGCGAGCACTACAAGTTCAACATTCCCGGGCCGGACGTCGACGGCGACGAGCTCAGCCGCTGGCTCGCCGCGCTGCCCGCGCGCTCGCAGCTCGTCGTCGACACGACGAGCGCGAGCGGCGCGGTGCTCAAGAAGTGGTCGGCCGACGGCCGGACCGTGATCACGGCGACGCGCAGCGGCGCCGAGCGCAACGCGACGCGGTTCGGCACCGAGTGGGCCGAGGCCCTCTCGAGCAAGGAAGCCGACACGAACAAGGACGGCGTCGTGACGGCCAAGGAGGCCTTCGATTACGCCTCGCGCAAGGTCGCCGACAGCTACAAGAGCGAGGGCACGCTCGCGACGGAGCATCCGCAGCTCGAGGGCGAGGGCGCGCCGCACCTCATGGCCGCGCGCCTGACCGAGCGGGGCACGCGCACGCCCGAGGTCGCGGCCCTGTACTCGCAGCTCGGCGATCTCGAAGGCCGCATCGAGGCGCTGCGCCAGCGCAAGGATACGCTCCAGCAGACGGACTACCTCGATCAGCTGCAGGCGCTGCTCGTGCAGCTCGCGAAGGTGCAGCAGAAGATCGATGCGGCCGAAGGCAAGGGCGGCAAGGGCTCGGCGGACGCCGCGGCAGCCGAGCCGCCCGCGGACGATGCCCCGGCGAGCACCGCGACGAAGCCGCCGCAGGCCGGCGCCGCCGATGGGTCGGGGCCGAGGGGAATCGAGAAGCTCATCCAGCAGAAGGCGATCGCGCCGGATGAGACCCCGCCCGTCGAGACGCCCCCGCCCGCCGCCGAGGGCCAGGGCCCGTGAGCGCGCGCCTCTTGAGCCTCGGCCTGCTCGCCGGCCTGCTGGCCGCGGGCTCGGCGCAGGCCTTCCAGGTCGAGTACGGCAAGGACCGGCCGGCCGAGCTCAAGTCCTGCGACGCGCTGCGCTATCGCGGCGAGGACGCCGAGGCGAATGCCTGCTACGAGCGGTTGCTCTCGCAGAACGCCGACGAGCGCGTGCTCGCCGAGGCCGCCCGCGCGCTGCGCGACTTCAAGACGGCCAACGCCCACTTCCAGGCGGCGCTCAAGCAGTATCCGAAGGATGCGTCCGTGCGCGTGCGCTGGGGGCAGCTGTTCCTCGACACGCACCAGGCCGACGAGGCCGTCAAGCTGTTCCTCGAGGCTCTGAAGATGGACCCGGACAACGTCCCGGCCAAGCTCGGCCTCGCGTCGGTCTCGGCGGACCGGTACGAGAGCAAGGCCCGGCAATGGGTCAAGGAGATCCTCGGCGCCGATCCCGAGAACGTCCCCGCGCGGCTGCTCGTCGCACGCATGGATCTCGAGGAGGGGAATCTGGACCGGGCGGACGCGTCGCTGCACAAGGCGCTCGCCATCGTCGATAAAGAGGGCCTGCCGCCGCTCGAGGTCGACGCGCTGCTCGCCTCCGAGGATCTGCTCAAGGATGTGCAGCCGAGCCCGTGGACGCAGAAGGCGCTCGACTACGACCCGCGCTACGGACAGGTCTACGAGACCCAAGCCCACTTCTACGTCATCACGCGCCGCTACCGGGAAGCCATCGCGCTGCTCGAGAAGGCCGTGGCCCTGCAGCCCGACCTGTCCTCGGCGCACGCCGAGCTCGGGGTGAACCTGTTGAGGGAGAACCGCGTCGACGAGGCGCAGAAGCAGCTCGTGCTCGCCTACGGCGGCGATCCGTACAGCCCGGAAACGGTCAACACGCTGCGCCTCATCGACAGCTTCGACAACTTCGACGTCGAGCGCACCGAACCCAAGCCGGGCCAAGTCGGCCCGGCCATCATCACGCGGCTGCAGAAGAAGGAAGCCGGGGTGCTCGAGCCCTACGTGCTCGATCTCGCGCGCAGCGCCATCACGGAATACACCAAGCTGTTCGATTTCGATCTCAAGAAGCCCGTCGTCGTCGAGCTCTACCCGAATCACGACGATTTCGCCGTGCGCACCTCCGGGCTGCCGGGCATCGGCCTGCTCGGCGTGACGTTCGGCTACCTCGTCGCCATGGACAGCCCGTCCGGCCGCCCGAAGGGCGAGTTCCACTGGGGCACGACGCTGTGGCACGAGCTGGCCCACGTCTTCACGCTCGAGAAGACCCACCACCTCGTGCCGCGCTGGTTCAGCGAGGGCGTCTCGGTCTACGAGGAGTGGAGCACGGGTCCGCTCAAGGGCCGGCACCTGCCGACGGACTGGTTCGAGGCCGTCAAGGCGAAGAAGCTCCTGCCCGTGGCCGATCTCGACCAGGGTTTCATCCGCCCCAGCTACAACGCCCAGGTCATCGTCTCGTACATGCAGGCCGGTCTCATTTGCGAGTACATCCACGGGCGCTGGGGCCAGCAGGGCATCAACGGCATGCTCGACGCCTACACGGCGGGCCTCGACACGCCGGCCGCGATCGAGCAGGCGCTCGGGCTCTCGGCCGGCGACTTCGACGGGGCCTTCGCCAAGTACGTCCAGGCGCAGTTCGGCCCCGTGCTCGAGCACTACGACGCCTGGCGCAAGGCGCTCGCGGGCGCGAATCAGGACTACCAGAAGAAGGACTGGACGCACGCGCTCGAAAAGGCCGAGGAGGTCGTCAAGCTGTTCCCGGCCTATGTCGACGAGGGCAGCGGCTACCTCATCGAGGCGCGTGCCGACGAGGAGCTCGGGCACGACGCGCAGGCGCAGGCCGCGCTCGAGGAGTATTTGCGCCGCGGCGGCTATAACCCGGACGCGCTGCGCAAGCTCGCCGACCTGCAGCATGCCGCCGGCCGCCGCGATGCTGCCATCGAGACGATGCAGGCACTGCTGCTCGTCGCCCCGCTCGACGCGCAGCTGCACGCGGACCTCGGCGACTGGCTGCTCGACGCGAAACGCCCGAAGGAGGCACTGGCGGAGTACCAGGCCTATGCGGCCATGGACCCGCAGGATCAAGCCGCCATGCATTACAGGTTGGCCAAAGCCTATCTCGGGCTCGACGACCGGGATCAGGGCCGAAAGCAGTTGTTGTATGCTCTGGAGATCGCGCCGGAGTATCGAGACGCCCAGCAATTACTATTGGAGATGGTACGTGAGCGCTGAAGAAACGGTATTGGACACGGAAGAGACGCGCGCGCTGATCGGCAAGTTTCAGGAGACGTTCGGCCGCATCCGCACGGAAGTGCGCAAGATCATCGTCGGCCAGGACGAGGTCGTCGACCATCTGCTGCTCACGCTGCTCGTCGGCGGCCACTGCCTGATCACGGGCATGCCGGGCACGGCCAAGACGCTGCTCGTGCGCACGCTCGCGAGCGCCCTGGGCCTGACGTTCAAGCGCATCCAGTTCACGCCCGACCTCATGCCGACGGACGTGACGGGCACGGACATCATCGAGGAGGACATCACGACGGGCCACCGCACGTGGACGTTCGTGCCGGGCCCGATCTTCGCGAACGTCCTGCTCGCCGACGAGATCAACCGTACGCCGCCGAAGACGCAGTCCGCGCTGCTCGAGGCCATGCAGGAGTATTCGGTCACGGTGCGCGGCCATCATCACAAGATCGACCGGCCGTTCTTTGTGCTGGCTACGCAGAACCCGATCGAGCTCGAGGGCACTTATCCGCTGCCCGAGGCGCAGCTCGACCGGTTCCTGTTCAACGTCGTGCTCGACTATCTCTCCGGCGACGACGAGCTCGAGGTCGTGAACCGAAACACGACGCGCATGGATCTGCCCGAGGTCGAGGCCTGCACGACGCCCGAGGAGATCCTCAAGTTTCAGTGGCTCGTGCGTCAGGTCCCCGTGGCCGAGTCCGTGAACCGCTTCGCCGTGGATCTCGTGCGCGCGACGCGGCCCGGAGATCCCGGCGCGCCCGACGTTGTGCGGCGCTACATCCAGTACGGCGCGAGCGTGCGCGCGACGATGTTCCTGACGCTGGCCGCCAAGGCCCGTGCGCTCATGGAGAACCGCTACCACGTCACGCGCGAGGACATCACGGCGCTCGTGCTGCCGGTGCTGCGCCACCGCGTGCTCACGAACTACTTCGCCGAGTCGGACGGCATGACCGTCGACAAGATCCTCACCGGCCTGCTCGAGCGCACGGGCGGCGAGAAGCGGCAGGCGGCGGCGGCCGGATGAGCACGCCCGGGCCGCGCGCCCCGCTGCATCTGCTCAAGCCCGAGGTTCTGGGCAGGCTCTCGAACCTCGAGCTCGTGGCGCGCACGGTCGTCGAGGGCTTTTTGACGGGGCTGCACCGCTCGCCGTTTTTCGGGTTCAGCCAGGAGTTCGCCGAATACCGCGCCTACTCGGAGGGGGACGATCCGCGCTTCGTCGACTGGAACGTTTATGCACGCACGGAGCGCACGTACATCAAGCGGTACATCGGCGAGACGAACACCCATCTCGTCGTGCTGCTCGACGTCAGCGGCTCCATGAATTACGGCTCGCAGGGCGTCACGAAGCTCCAGTACGCGAAGTACCTGGCGGCGACGCTCGTCTACCTCGCGGCCAAGCAGCACGACGCCATCGGGCTCATCGTCTTCGACGAGCAGGTGCGCGAGCACCGGCCGCCGTCGACGCGCCAGGGTCAGCTGCAGGCCGTGCTGCACGCCATCGATCACGCGACGCCCGGCGCCGGCACCAATCTCAAGGTGCCGTTCGAGCGCTTTCGCGAATTTCAGAAAGGGCGCGGGCTCGTCGCCGTCATCTCGGACTTCTATTGCGACCCCGAGGCATTGATCCAGGGCGTGCGCCCGCTGGCCTATCAGGGCCAGGACGTGGCCCTGTTTCAGCTGCTGGACCCACAGGAGCTCGAGCCGCAGCTCAAGGAGTCGGCGCTGCTCGAGGACGTGGAGACCGGCGAGACCATGGAGGTTTCACCGCTGTTCATGCGCTCGCGCTATCGCGAGCGCATCCGCGGCCACATCGACGCGCTGCACAAGGCCGCGCTCGGGGCCAACGCGGACTACAAGCTCATCGACATTTCGGCACCGCTCGACGCGGCCCTCAGGGAGTATCTGCTGTTCCGACAGCGGCGAGGATGACATGACGCTGCTCGCGCCCGCTTTCCTGGCCGGTATCCTGGCCATTGCGCTGCCGCTCTGGCTGCACCGCCTCTCGGCCGAGAACCCGAATCGGCAGGCCTTCGCCTCGCTCATGTTCCTCGAGGCGGGCGAGCCGCGGCGCGTATTGGCCAAGAAATTGCAGTATCTGCTTCTACTCGCGCTGCGCATCGGCGCGCTCGTGGTGCTTGCGCTCGCGTTCGCGCAGCCGGCGTGGCTGCACCTGCCGGGCGCCGGCGCCGGCAAGGAGGCGAAGCTGCACGTGATTGTCATGGACACGTCCGAATCGATGGGCTACGGCGACCGCTGGCAGCGGGCCGTGCGCGATGCCGAGGCCGTCGTGGGCGAGCTCGGCGCGCACGATCAGGCCGAGATCGTCGCGGCCGGCCGCGTGCCGCAGATCGTCACGCGGCCGACGGCCGACACGGCCGCGCTGCGCGCGGGCCTCGCGACGCTGCGGCCCGGCGTCTTCCGCGTGGACTACGGCCGGCTCATGCATTCGCTCGACGGCGTGCTGCGCGATGTCGGCATGCCGATCGTGCTCGATATCGTTACGGACGCCCAGAAGTCGGCGATGCCGACGCGCTTCGCGGAGCTCGCCCCCCGTGAGCCGGCGGCCATCCAGATTCACAGCGTCGCGAGTGGCGATGCGGCGAACTGGGCCGTCGAGAGCTTCACGGGCTCGCCCGTTACGGGCGCGCTCGAGGCCTATGTGCGCAGCTACGCGACGGCAGCGGCGACGAAGACGCTGGCCGTCGAGCTCAACGGCCAGCAGGTCGCCGAGCGCCGCGTCGAGCTCGCGCCCGGCGGGCACGCGCTCGTGAAATTCGAGCCGCTCAATCTCGCGGCCGGCGGCAACCGGGTCACGGCCGTGCTGACGCCCGGCGACGGCTTGGCCCTCGACGACCGCCGTTTCCTCGCGCTGAAACGCCCCGAGCCCCGCACGGTGCTCCTCGTCTCGGCCGGCGGTCGGCAGGCGCGGGACGCTCTCTACGTGGGCTCCGCGCTGAAGACGCTGGCGGCGCTCGCCATCGATACGAAAACCGTACCGGTCGGCAAGCTGGGCGACGCGAAGCCGGCCGATTCGAGTTTCGTCGTCGTCACGGATGCGGGCACGCTCGGGCCGGACGACGCCGCTCGGCTCAAGGACTATGTCGAGTCGGGCGGGGCGCTGCTGCTCGCGCTCGGGCCGCGGGCCGAGGGGCTCACGGCGATCCCGATCACGGGCGAGGCGATCCGCGGGGGCGATTCGCTGCACCGCGGCGCGGAGAGCGCCTCGGTGGGGTACGCCGACCTGTCCCACCCGGCCCTGCAGGGACTCGACGAGCTGCGCACGGCCCGGTTCTCCCGCTACGTGGGCGTCACGCCGGCCCAGGGCGACCGCGTCCTCGTGGCGCTCGAGAACGGCTCGCCGCTGCTCATCGAGCGCCGCCTCGGCGCCGGCCGCGTCCTGCTGTTCGCGTCGACGCTCGACCGGACCTGGAACGATCTGCCCGTCCAGCCCGTTTTCGTGCCGTTCATGGCCGGGATCGCGAACGACCTGCTCGGCAATGCGGGGTTCAGCAACCAGGCCGAGCTCGGCAGCACCCTGTCCGTGCGCGCGATGGGGCTCAAGGCCGGCCAGATTTTCGATCCCGAGGGCCACAAGGCCCTCGGCCTCGGTGGCGGCACGGACGACGTGCTCGTCGACGCCGTGGGTTTTTACGAGGGCGACGGCGGCGGGCGCAGCGAGCTCGTGGCCGTGAACCCGCTGCCCGCCGAATCGGATCTCACGCCCGTCGACGCGGCGACGCTCGACCGCTGGCAGGCGCTGGGCTCGGAGGCCAAGCCGGCCGTGCCGGCCGCTGGGGCGGCCGAGCCCGAGCGCACCTGGACGTTGCTGGCGCCGTGGCTGCTGGGACTGCTGGTCGCCGTCCTCGTCGTGGAATCCTGGGTGGGAAACTGGCATCTTAGGGTACGCAGAGGCATCGCCTAAGGAATAGCGATATGTCCGCACAGAAAGAGCTCGAGGCCTATCTCAGCGAGTTTCGTGGACGGCTTTCCGGGGTCATCGTCGCGCGCGGCACGGCCATCGCGTCGGCGGCGGCGTTCACGATCACCGTGGTTGCCGTGTTCTTCGGCATGCGGCGGGCCTTCGACCCGGGCTTCGTGCTCGGTATGCGGCTGCTGCTCGCGCTGGCGCTCGGGGGGGTCATCGCGGCCCTCGTCGCCATGCCGCTGCGCAGGCTCAAGCGCAGCCGCGGCATCCCGGACATCGAGCAGCGAGCGCCGGATTTCGACGGTCGGCTGGAGACCTACGACGGCCTCGCCCACGCACCCGCGGAACGGCGTTCGCCGTTTCTGGGCCTGCTCGCCGAGGACGCGCTGAAGTTCGCGCGCCGGATCCCGGCCGCGGTCAAGGTGCCCGCGTGGCAGATCTCGGTGCCGGGGGCGCTCGCCGTCGTGGGTGTCGGGGCGCTCGTGGCGCTCGCGGCCTTCGGGCCGCCGAACTGGCGCTACGGCGTGCGCCACCTCTGGGCCGGCTGGTTCCTCGACAACACGCTGCCGCCTCAGCACATCCAGGTCCAACCCGGGGACCAGACGGTCCGCCGCGGCGGGGACCTCGTCATCGAGGCGCACGCGCAAGGCTTTGCGCCCGTCAAGATGCGGGTCTTCGCGCAGTTCGCCTCGGGGCAGAATTGGCAGAGCGCCGAGATGACGCGCAAGGGCGACGCCTTCGGGTTCACGTTCTATTCCGTGCGCGAGCCGCTGCACTACTACGTCACGGCCGCGAGCATCAAGAGCCCGAACTACGCCGTCAACGTCGTGGATCTGCCGCGCATCAAGGATCTCAAGCTCACGTATCACTATCCCGATTGGAGCCACCTCGAGTCGCGGACGGAAGACCCGGGCGGCGACATCCGGGCCGTGGCCGGCACGAAGGTCGAGCTTCAGGTACAGACCGACAAGCCGCTCGACCATGCCGAGATCGTCGCCAACGGCATGCCGATCCAGATGCAGACGAACGGCAACGTCAGCACGGCCACGATCGACGTGGACAAGGAAGGGCAGTACTACCTCTCGACGCAATTCGACAAGGACAAGGTCAAGCTCACGGACGACTACTTCATCTCGCTCGTGGCGGACGAGAAGCCCGTCATCAAGCTCGTGAAGCCCGGCCGCGACTACCGCGCGAGCCGCATCGAGGAAGTGCCGCTCGACGTCGAGGCCAGCGACGACTTCGGCCTCGACCAGGTCGAGCTGCGCTACTCGATCAACGGCGGTGCGTGGCAGACGGCGGAGCTCGGCGCCGGGAGCACGCACACCGCGGCCGAGAAGATTCTCTATCTCGAGAACTTGCGTAAGCCCGCGGCGGCTGCCCCGGCGGCGGCCGCCGACACAGGCGCGGGGCCGGGCGGCCCCGTGCCGTCGCCGCTCGATCTGTTCCGTGACCGTCAGGCCCGCACGGCCGGCGGTGCGGACTCGGGCACGGCGCCGGCGCCTCAGGCCGCCGCGCCGAGCAGCGCGGCCGCCAAGCTCGAGCCCGGGGACCTGATTTCCTACTATGCCCTCGCCAAGGATCGCGATCACACGGTCCAGACCGACCTCTACTTCATTCAGGTCGAGCCCTTCGACCGCTCCTACACGCAGTCGAGCCAGTCGGGCGGCGGCGGAGGCGGCGGCGGCCAGAAGCAGGACGAGATCTCGCGCCGGCAAAAGGAAATTCTCGTCGCGACCTGGAACCTCATCCGGCAGCGCGAGGACAAGGGTGCGAGCTTCCTCGACAAGCAGCAGATCGAGGACAACTCGAAGATGCTGTCCGAAATGCAGAGCACGCTCTCGGACGAGGCGCAGACGCTCGCGTCGCGCACGAAGGCCCGCGAGCTCACGGACCGCGATCCGCGCATCGCGGAGTTCGTCAAGAGTCTCGAGCAGGCTTCCGACGCCATGAAGCCCGCGGCCGAGCGCCTCGGCGACGTGAAGCTTTCCGATGCCGTGACGCCGGAGCAGGAGGCCCTGCAGCACCTGATCCACGCCGAATCGCTGTTCACGGACATCCAGGTCTCGTTCCAGCGTAACGGCGGCGGCGGGGGCGGCGGCCTCGCGGGCCGCGATCTCAGCGAGCTGTTCGAGCTCGAGATGGATCTCGAGAAGAACCAGTACGAGACGGAGAAGCCCGTCTCGTTCGAGCAGCAGCAGCAGCAGGGCGTCGACGACGCGATCCGCAAGCTGCAGGAGCTCGCGCGCCGGCAGGAGAGCCTCGCGCAGCTCGCCGCGAATCGCCAGCAGCTGACGGAGCGCGACCGCTGGCAGCAGGAGTCGCTGCGGCGCCAGACGGAAGAGCTCAAGCGCCAGCTCCAGCAGCTCCAGCAGCAGATGGCCGCAAACCAGCAGGGGCAGCAGGGCCAGCAGGGCCAGCAGGGGCAGGCGTCGCAGCAGCCTGGCCAGCCCGGGCAGCAAGGGGGGCAGCCGGGGCAGCAGCAGGCGCAGGCCGGCGGCCAAGCCGGCGGGACGTCGGCCACGCAGCAGGCGATCCAGCAGCTCGACGCCGCGCTGCAGGCCATGGACCGCGCGAGCGCGACGGGCCAGAACGCGGATCCGGCCCAGACGCGGCACGCCATCGAGCAGGCCCGCCGGCAGCTGCAGCAGGCGCTGCAGCAGATGACGGCGCAGCGTCAGGCGGATGCCTCCAAGGCCTTCTCCGATTTGGCCGATCGCTCGAGCCAGCTCTACGCCCGCCAGCGCCAGCTGGCCGAGCAGCTGCAGAACGCGCTGCGTAACTCGAAGGGCGGGGATCGTTTTCGCGGCGATCTCGACGATCGTCAGGCCGCCGAGTTCGGCGATCGCAAGGAAAACCTCGGTAAGGACCTGCAGGCACTCGAGAAGGACATCGAGCAGGTCTCGCAGCAGTTCCGCGGCCGGACGCCCGGCGCCGCGAAGCAGCTCGACAAGTCGCTGACGAAGCTGCAGCAGTCGCAGGCCGAGGCCCGGCTCACGACGGCGGCCGAGGGGATCCGCGAGGGCTATGCGAACGAAGTCGCTGCGACGGACGCCGTGACGACGCAGGCGCTCAAGGACCTCGAGCAGGACACGAAGGACGCGCTCGCGCTCGCGAGCGGCGAAGCCGATAAGGGCGCCCGGCCCGCGGCCGACGCGAATCAGCAGCTCGTTGCGCAGCTGCAGGCGCTGCGCCGCGAGATGAACGAGCTCAAGGGCCGCGGCGCGAACGGTCAGCCGCGGCCGAATGGCGCGCAGGGGTCGGCTCCGAACCCGCAGGCCGCGAACCGACAGCCCGGCAACGCGCTGCAGCCCGGCAGCAATGGCCAGCAACCCGGCAACGGGCAGCAGCCCAGCCAGCAGCCCGGCAACGGGCAGCAGCCCAATGCGCAGCAGAGTCTGCAGGCGGCGAACGGCCAGCCCGGCGCCCAGCAAGGCGGGCAGCAGGGCGGCCGCGCATCCGGACAGCGCGGCGGGGGAGCTGCGGGCGGCGGCTACAACAACGGCGGCGGACCGGGCGGGTACTACAATCCGAATACGGACCGCGTCTGGGGGCCGTACAACCCCGCGTTCCGGTGGGACCCGCAGGCGATTGCGCAAGCCCGGGACCGGCTGCAGACGGCCGGCAACGACTTGCTCAATCTCGGCTCGAAGCTGCGTGCGCAGGGGCTCAGCGACGAGGAGATGCGCGCCGTGCAGGCCCTTGGCGAGAAGCTCAGGGCCGCGCTCGCGGGCACGGGTAATCCGGACGCCATCGCACAGGACTTCCAGACGCTCGCGAACGAGGTCGATCAGCTCGAGCTGAAGCTGGACAAGGCCTCGGCCGGCGACGGCCAGACGCCTGCAGTCAGAACGCAGGCGCCCGTCAAGGTGGACAAGGGTTACGAGGACGCCATCGCTGAGTATTATCGGCAGCTCAGTGAATCGAAGCTCTAGGGATCGACCGAATGGGAGAAACGATTCGGCTGCAAGCCGAAGACGGACACGAGTTCGATGCGTATTCGGCGCGGCCGCCCGGTGAACCGCGCGGCGGCCTCGTCGTCATTCAGGAGATATTCGGCCTCACGCCGCACATCAAGCGAGTCGTGGACCGATTCGCGGCCGCGGATTTCGCGGCGCTGGCGCCCGCGATGTTCGATCGTGTCGAGCCCGGTATCGTGCTCGAGTACTCCGATTTCCAAACCGGCCTCGAGACCATGCGTAAGCTGGAATGGTCGGCGACGCTCGCGGACGTTCGCGCCGCCGTGAGCGCGCTGGACGATTCGCTCGACGTAGGCCTCGTCGGCTTTTGCTGGGGCGGCACCGTCGTGCACGTCGCCGCGGCCGAGGTGCCCGTGGCGGCCGGTGTGGCCTACTATGGCAGCGGTATTGCCCGGATGCTCGACAAGCGCCCGCGCTGTCCGGTCATGTACCACTTCGGCGATCAGGACCAGTCCATCCCGGCCGCCGACATCGAGAAGATCCGGGCGGCCAATCCCGAAGGCGTCTACCACGTCTATGCCGGGGCGAGCCACGGCTTCAACTGCGAGGACCGGAGCAGCTTCAGCCCCCGCGATGCCGACGCCGCCTTCGAGCGTTCCCTGGCCTTTCTGCGCGCCCATCTCGGCCGCTGAGAGCGGCCCCGGGACGTCATCCGCTTCAAGCACTTAAGAATCCTTTACTCCGCGGAAATCGAAGCCGCGGTAGCATGCGCACGCCGGAGTGAATGCGATAATGCGGGCCTTCGGGAGGACGTGCCGTGGAGCAGCAAGCAGCCGAGATGACGGAAGCGCCGGCAGCGGCCGCGATCATCCAGACCCACAATCTGCAGCGCCGCTATTACATGGGCGGCGAGCTGATCCATGCGCTGCGCGGCGTCGACCTCGCGATCCGCCGGGGTGAATACGTCGCCATCATGGGGCCGTCCGGTTCGGGCAAGTCCACGCTCATGAATTTGATCGGCTGTCTGGACAGTCCGGACGACGGCGAATACTGGCTCAACGGCAAGTTGGTCTCGGATATGAAAGATCGCGAGCTCGCCCATGTGCGCAACAAAGACGTGGGGTTCGTATTTCAGACCTTCAACCTGCTGCCGAGGGCCAACGCGCTGCACAACGTCGAGCTGCCGCTCATCTACGCGGGCGTACATCGCAAGGAGCGGGCGCAGCGCGCGCGCAAAGCGCTCGAGCTCGTCGGTCTCGGCGAGCGGCTCGGGCATCGGCCGAGCGAAATGAGCGGCGGCCAGCGCCAGCGCGTCGCGATCGCGCGCGCGTTGGTCACGGAGCCGAGCATTTTGTTGGCGGATGAGCCCACGGGCAACCTGGATTCGGCGACGAGCTCGGAGATCATGGTGTTGTTCGAGGAACTGCACGCCGAAGGCCACACGATCGTGCTCGTGACCCACGAAGCGGATATTGCCGATCATGCCGACCGCATCATCGTCCTCCGGGACGGCCAGATTGCCCAGGATTACGCGAATCAGCACAAGGTGAGGCACTAGACGATGATCTCGGAACTCGTATTCGGGCCGCGCCTCGTCCGCCGATCGTTGGCCTTGGGCGCCGTGCTCGTCCTGACCGGCTGCGGTTCGCCGAAACAGAAGTCGGTCGTGCCGGTATACGACTCGGCGCCCGTCGAGAAGCGCAATATCGAGGTCAGCGTCGATGCGGCCGGCGTCATCGAGCCGGTGACGACCGTCGAGGTCAAGTCGAAGGCGTCGGGCGAAATTCTCGCCGTGCACGGTGAGACCGGCGACGTCGTCAAAGCCGGCACCTTGATCGTCGAGATCGACAAGCGCACGCCGCGCAACAAAGTCGATGAGGCCGAGGCCGCCCTCGAAGCCGCGAAAGCCGCCAAGCAGATCGCCGAGACGGCCATGAAACGCTCCCAAACGCTGTTCAAATCGGGAACGCTGACGCAGTCGGATCTCGAGCAGGCGCAACTGAACCTCGCCAACGCGAAGGCGAAGGTCGTGAGCACGCAGGTAGATCTCGAGAATTCGCGCATCGCGCTCGACGACACCGAGGTTCGTGCGCCGATCACGGGCACGATCATCGAGCGGACGGCCGAGCCTGGCGTCGTGATCTCGTCCCCGACTCAAGCCGTGAGCGGCGGCACCGTGCTGCTCAAGATGGCGGACCTCAACACCGTGCAGGTGCGCACGCTTGTGGACGAAACGGACATCGGCAAGATCCGTGCGGGCATGGAGACGAAGGTCACGGTCGCGGCCTATCCGAACCAACCCTTCAGCGGCGAAGTGCTCAAAATCGAGCCCGAGGGCACGGTCGATCAGAACGTCACGATGTTCCCCGTGCTGATCCGGCTCGACAATCGGGCGGGCCTGCTCAAGCCCGGCATGAACTGCGAGGTCAGCATTCAGATCGCGAAGCGCGACAATGTCCTCGCCGTGCCGACGGCCGCACTGCGCGCCATGAGCGATATCCCCGATACGGCCGCCATGCTCGGCATGCCCCAAGATGCGCTGCGTGCGGCCCTCGACGGCGACTCGAAAGCCGTGCGCGTGGCCGCCGCCAACGGCAAGGGCGACCAGTCGGCCGGTGCCACGGTGACGATCCGCGGCCGCACCGTCCAGCTGCCGCCCGGCGTCGACGCCGAGCACGTCAAGGAGCTCATGGCCAAGGCGCGGTCCGGCGGGCAGCTCTCGGACGAGGACCGCCAACTCATGCGGCGCGTCATGAGCGAGGTCTTCCGGGGCCAGGGCGGCGGTCGGTCCGGGGGGTTCTCGGGCGGTGGATTTCCCGGCGGCGGGCCTTCGGGGGGCGGCGGCTTTGCGCGCCCCGGGGCGGGCGGGGAGCCGCCCGACGGCGGCCGCAGCCACGAGGCCACGGTCTCGCAGTACCAATTCGGCGGCGACTACTGGGTCGTCGCGTTGCGCGACAACAAGCCCGCGCCGACGCGCGTGCATACGGGCCTGACCGACCTCTCGTACAGCGAGGTCGTCTCGGGCCTCGGCCCGGAGGACCGTGTGCTGCTGCTGCCGAGCGCGAGCCTTTGGGAGCAGCAGGCGCAGCTGCAGAAATTCATCTCGCGGCGCTTCTCGTCGAGCCCGTTCGGCTCGAACCGGCGCTGAGTCTGCGCCGGCGGCGGCGTGGGCCGAGCCATGCCCACCGAAAGACGTTTCGATCTGCCCGGTCTCTCGCTTGCCGCCCAGGAATGGGGCCCGGCCGAGGGATTGCCCGTGCTCGCGGCGCACGGGTGGCTCGACAACTCCGGCAGCTTCGATCTGCTGGCGCCGCGCCTGACGGGCTGCCGCGTCGTGGCCGTCGATGCGGCCGGCCACGGCCGCAGCGGGTTTCGCTCGCCCGATGCCGGCTACTCGCTCGCGCAGGACGTTGCCGATCTCGTCGACGTTGCGGATCTGCTCGGTTGGTCGTCGTTCCGGGTCGTGGCACATTCGCGCGGTGCGGCGGTCGCGACGCTGTTGGCCGGCGCTTTTCCGGAGCGCATCGCGCAGCTCGTGCTCATCGAGGGCGGGGTTCCGCTCGTCGAGGCGCCCGAGGCGGCCCCCGAAGCGCTCGCGCGCGCCATCGGCGAACGGCGCGCGCTGGCGGACCGAAAGGGGCGTTTGTTTACGAAGCGTGCGACGGCCATCGCCGAGCGCGCCAACGGCTTCACGCCGGTTACGACCCAAGCGGCCGAGATCCTCGCGCGCCGCTCGCTCGTCGAGACCGAAGGCGGCTTTCGCTGGCACGTCGATCAGCGTCTCAAGGCCCGGTCCGAGCGGGCCACGGCCGAGCAGGTCATGGCCTTCGTGCGGCGGATCTCGGCGCCCGTCCTCATGGTCCTGGCGGAACAGAGCCCGTTCGCGGATCTGCCGCTGTATCGCGAGGCCCTGACCTGGTTCGGCGATATCGAAGCCGTTCGCCTGCCGGGCCGTCATCACCTGCATCTGGAGGGCGCGGAGGACGAGATCGCAGCCCGCGTGCGCCGCTTCTTCCGTCTCGAGACCGCGTAGAGCCCCGGCGCCGGCGATTTGTCGGCGGGCGGCGGTTGCCGTTAAAGTGCGTGATCGTTTTTTCGGAGGCGGCGTCATGAAGGCATACGAGATTCGGAAGGGCAGCGCTGGGTTCGACGGGCTGCAGCGCGTCGACAGGCCGAAGCCTTCGGCCGGCGCGGGTCAAGTGCTCGTTCGCATGCGCGCTGCGTCGCTGAATTACCGCGACATTGCGATCATCCGCGGCAAGTACTTCGCCGGTCCGCTGACGCGCGATACGATCCCGCTCTCCGACGGTGCCGGCGAGGTCGAGGCCGTCGGCGAAGGCGTGACGGCGTTCGCGCCCGGCGATCGCGTCGTGGCGACGTTTACCCAGGGCCATCCCCCGGCGCCGCTCGGCTCGCCGCTGGACGGCACGCTGACCGAGTACGCGGTATTTGCGGCCGACGGGCTGCTGCCCATCCCCGCGCATCTGTCTTTCGAGGAAGCCGCGGCGCTGCCTTGCGCCGGCGTGACAGCCTGGAACGCGTTGACCGAAGGCCGGGTCCTGCGCCCCGGAGAAACGGTCGTGACGCTCGGCACGGGCGGTGTCTCGATCCTGGCCCTGCAGCTCGCCAAAGCGGCCGGTGCGCGCGTCATCATCACGTCTTCCAGCGACGAGAAGCTCGAGCGCGCCAAGGCGCTCGGGGCCGACGAGACGATCAACTACAGGCAGCATCCCGACTGGGAGCAGCAGGTGCTCGAGCTCACGGGCGGCCGGGGTGCCGACAAACTCGTCGAGCTCGGCGGCCCGGGCACGCTGCCGCACTCCTACCAAGCCATCGGCTTCGGCGGCGAGATCGCCCTGATCGGCGTCATCACGCGTCCCGAGGGCGATCTGAGCCCGCATCCTTTGATGTTCAAGGGCGCGACGCTGCGAGGCATCTTCGTCGGCGGCCGGCAGCTGTTCGAGGGGTTGAACCGCGCCATCGAGGTTAACGGCATCAAGCCCGTCATCGACCGCGTGTTCGACTTCGACGAGGCGCCCGAGGCGTTCCCGTACATGAAGGAAGCCAAGCACTTCGGCAAGCTCGTCATTCGGATCTGAGCGGAGCGGAGCGGCGCGGCGCGGACCGCGGACGCGTCGGCGGAAGACCGCTCGGACGTGTAGGTGGTGGTTGGCGGAGACCTCGGCGTGAGGGCGGGGTCGGGACCGCTGTGAATACTTCCCTGTACGCTTCGTAAGCGCCATCCCTGGCGCTTACGATCCCGACACCGCCCTCACGCCGAGACCTCCGCCCCGAGACGTCTGCGGCTGTCGCGGTCTTCGAAGACGGCACGATCCACGGTCATGGCATCCGGGCGCGCGCGGCGGCTCCAGGGAAGGATTTACGCCGCCCCCGAAAGCGCCCGTTTGCGCGAGTCGCCGGGTAGCGCGGATGCCCGAATCCGTTCGCGAATCACGCGGCCAAGAATCAAAAAGCCCCTCCCCGCCGCGCGGGAAGGGGCTTCGATCGAACGAAAAAGGGCTCTGACCCCTTTTTTCTCAGGTGCCGGGCACGAGCGAGAGGCGCGGGTCGGCCAGCAGGCACTCGGCCTCGGGAGCGCCGAGCTCCTTGCGGACGACGTTGGTGCCCTGCACGAGCGCGCCCATTTTGTAGAACGCATGGCGCCGGCTCATGCCCTCGCGGCCCATGCCGCAGTCGGAGGAGACGACGAGCCGCTCGGCCGGGATGCTCTCGAGCGCGCGGCGGATGTGGCCTGCGACCTCCTCCTTGCGCTCGATCTGCAGCGAATGGTGGTCGATGACGCCGATCGCGACCTTCATCTCGGTGATGTGCTCGCCGATGGCCGCAAGGTCCATGCCGCCGGAGCTCACCGACTCGAACGTGATCACGTCGGCATCGACGCGGTTCAGGATTTCGAGCGCGGGCTTGTAGGTCTGCACCTCGGCGAACATTCTCTGCTGGGAAGGATTGCCCCAGCAGGTGTGGCACCAGACCTCGGTCTTCTCGCGCAGGCCCCGCACGGTGTTGTTGAAGACCTCGAGCATGAACTCGGGGTTGATCTTGTCGTCGACGATGCCGCGGGCGGCCAGCAGATGCACCTGGGGCTCCTCCATCTGGATGACGGGGCAGCCGGCGTCGGCGAGCTCGTGCAGCTCTTCGTTGAAGGCATCGCTGATGGCCCAGATGCGCTCGCGCACGTCCTTGTAGTAGCGGTCCTGGACGGCGAAGGCGACGAGCTCGGGCGTGACGGTGCCGAATTTCACGGGCTTGTGGGAGAGGCGTTGGGCAGCTTTCCACATGGCCGCGTACTGCATGTTGCCGCGCCCGATGGGCCCGACGATGCTCGGCATGATCCTGGCTTCGATGTAGTCGTGCAGGATGTGCCCGCGGGGGAAGGCGATGCCGCCGCCGCCGACGGGGGCGGCCTTGGGATCGCGGTCGAAGCCGGCCATGTGGTAGGCCGGGTAGCTGGTCCAGCTCTGGCCGCCGATATCGGCGTTGAAGCGGGCGTCGCCGTCGGTGAAGATGTCCAGCCCCGCGACGGACTGCTGGGTGATGTAGACCGAGAGCGCGTCGTCGTACTGTTCGCGGAAACGCGTCTCGACCATGGCCTGAAGGAAAGTCCTTTGCCCCATATTGTCCGTGTACCAGCTCGGCCTCGGAAGGCTCCCCGTCACGGTCGTCGGCAAGATGATGTCGGCGGTGGCGCGCAACATTATTGTTCTACTCCGGAAATTTGATTGCAGAGTCGGATACGATATTGTAGAAAGCGCTCACCCACAACCCGGCCTTGCCGGCGCGGCCGGCTCGCCGGCGCGGAGACGCCCCCGCGACGAGCATCACCGCAAGCGTTCGAAGGGCGCTCACTACTAGGAGATCGAAATGGATTTGGGCCGCGGCTTAGGTCATTTGACATACTCGACACTCGTGCATCCGGGCGATACGTGGCCGGAGATCTGGGACAGCCTCAACCGCTACGTGCCCAAAGTGAAGGAGCGCGTGTGCCCGAACGACCCTTTCGGGGTCTCGCTGCGCATCTCCGCGGCATCGGCCCAGGCGCTGACGGCGGACGCCGGCGAGCGTAGGAAGCTCAAGGCGTTCCTCGACGACCACGACATGTATCTCTACACCGTCAACGCGTTTCCGTACGGCCCGTTCAAGAACACCCTGGTCAAGGAACAGGTCTACGAGCCGGATTGGCGCAGCGACGAGCGCGCCGTCTACACGATGCAGGTCGCCGATATTCTGGCCGAGGTCGCGCCCCCGAGCGTCGACCCGACGATCCAGAGCCCGCCCCTTGGCTTCAAGCCGCGCGTGACGGGGCCCGACGTCGTCGCAGCCTACACTCGCCAGGTCCTGCGCACGGTGGCGCACCTCGTGAAGCTCGAGCAACGCACGGGCCGCAAGGTCCGCCTCGCGCTCGAGCCCGAGCCCTATTGCTTCCTCGAGACGACGGAAGAGGCCATCGATTATTTCAACAATCACCTCTACGCCGACAGCGCCGCGGGCGCGCTG
This sequence comes from uncultured Gammaproteobacteria bacterium, assembly GCA_963782445.1. Lineage (GTDB taxonomy): Bacteria > Pseudomonadota > Gammaproteobacteria > Steroidobacterales > Rariloculaceae > ZC4RG20. The sequence continues at coordinate 3,970,180 of CAWAJM010000001.1, read as the reverse complement.
GCCGAGCAGACGGGGCTCTCGCGCGAGGACGCCCATGCGGCGCTGCGCGATCATCTCGGCATGGTCTACGACATCTGCCATCAAGCCGTCGAGTACGAGGACGTTGGGGCTTCGCTGCGCGCGCTGGCCGACAACGGCATCCCGGTCTTCAAGCTCCAGGAGGCCGCGGCCGTGCGGGTACCGAGCGTCACGCAGGAGACGGTCGACGCGATGCGCGAGTTCGCGGACACGGTCTATCTGACCCAGACCGTCGAGCGGCGCAACGGGCAGCTCACGCGGTTCCTGAATCTCGAGGACGCGTTCGAGGCCTGGGAACGCGATCCGGGGCCGCGCGAGTGGCGCACCCACTTCCACGTGCCCGTGTTCCTCGACGATCTCGGCGCATTCAAGACCACGCGCTTCGCGATCGAGGACGCGCTCAAGTTCCACCGCGAGAACAAGCTGTCGCCGCAGCTCGAGATCGAGACGTACACTTGGGACGTGCTGCCGGATCACCTCAAGACGGGCGACATCGTCGACTACGTGACGCGCGAGCTCGAGTGGGTGCGCGACCAGCTGCTCGGCGGCTGACCGATCGGTTCGTACGGCGCCGGCGAAGTTCGGCGCCGCGCCGCCGCGACGCAATCACGAGAACGATTCAGGGAGCGGAGGAATGAAAATAGGATTTATCGGCCTCGGCCGCATGGGCCAGGCCATCTCGGGGCGCCTGCTCGATGCGGGTCACGACCTCGTGGTCTATAACCGTACGCGCGAGAAGGCCGCGGAGCTCGAGAAGCGCGGCGCGAAGGTCGCAGGCTCGGTGGCCGAGGCCTGCACGGGCCGCGAGGCCGTGTTCACGATGCTGACGGACGACAAGGCCTTGTTCGAGGTCGTGCACGGCGGTCTTCGCGATGCCCTCGCCAAGGGCGCGATCCATGTGCCCATGGGCACGCACAGCGTCGCCGCGCTCACGGAGCTCGACAAGATTCACGCCGAGGCCGGCCAGGTCCTTGTCGCGACGCCCGTGCTCGGGCGGCCCGACGCCGCGGCCGCGGGGCAGCTCGGTATCGTGCCCGCGGGGCCCGCCGATGCGATCGCCAAGCTTCAGCCGCTTTTCGACGTGGCCGGCCGGCGCACGTTCAACGCCGGCACGAACCCCGCCGGTGCCGCGGCCGTCAAGCTCGCGAACAACATGGTGCTCGGCTGTGCCATCGAGGCCATGGGCGAGGGCTTCGCACTGACGCGCAAGTTCGGTGTCGACGCGGCCGTGTTCAACGAGGTCTTGACCGACGGTCTGTTCGCGTCCCCGGCCTACAAGGTTTATGGCGCGATCATCGCGCGCCAGGGCTACGATCAGGTCGGCTTCACGACATCGCTCGGGCTCAAGGACGCGACGCTCGCGCTGGCGGCGGGCCAGGCGGCCGGCGTGCCGCTGCCGAGCTGCAACGTCTATCGCGACCGCCTGCTCGGTGCCGTCGCACATGGCGAGAGCGATCTCGACTGGGCCGTCATGGCGCGCGATCAGGCGCGCGCCAGCGGGCTCGAGTAAAAAAGGTTAACGGGAGGATTGCGACGTGATCAACGCTGGTATCGTGGGGCTCGGCTGGTGGGGTAAGACGCTCGTGGAGGCCGTCGCCGGCCAGAGCGACCAAATTCGCTTCGTCGCGGGGGCGACCCGCACGGCCAACGAGGACGCCAAGAGCTTCGCTGCGGCGCAGTCGCTGCGGCTGCACGACAGCTACGAGAGCCTGCTTGCGGATCCCGGCATCGACGCCGTCGTGCTCGCGACGCCGCACTCGAAGCACGTCGAGCAGGTCGTCGCGGCCGCCGAGCGCGGCAAGCACGTGTTCTGCGAGAAGCCGCTCGCGCTCACGAAGGCCGGTGCCGAGGAAGCCGCGGAAGCCGTGCGCCGCGCCGGCGTCATCCTCGGTCTCGGCTACAACCGCCGCTGGCATCCGGAAATGAAGAAGCTGCGCGAGCGCATCGACTCGGGGGACCTCGGCGTCGTGTTGCACTGCGAAGCCACGATGACGTTTCCTAACGCGCTCTTCCTCAAGGCCGAGGCGTGGCGCGCCGACAAGGAGGAGACGCCCTGCGGCGGCCTGACGCCCATGGGCGTGCACGCCATCGACGGCATGATCGATCTGTGCGGTCCCATCGACGAGGTCTACTGCCAGAGTTTCCGGCGCGCGGTCGAAATCGACGCCGACGACACGACTTCGATCCTGTTCAGGATGAAGGAAGGCATGTCGGGATACCTCGCGACCATGACGGCGACCGGAGGCGGCTTCAGCTTCCAAGTCTATGGCTCGAAAGGCTACGTGCGGCTCGAGGGCATGACGCACGTCGCCGGGGCGTCCTCGGAGGAGCGGCGCACGCGGCTTTTCGGCACGTGCACGTTCAAGCCGCTCAAGGGTCCGGCCGAGACCTGGCAGGCCGAGAAATGCGACGTGACGCATGCCGCGCTCGAGTCGTTCGCGCGGGCCGCTCAGGGCGTCGAGGCGTTCCCGATTCCGCTCGAGGAGATGGTGCACGGGGCGTCCGTGACGGAAGCCGTCGTGAAGTCGGCCGGCTCACACCGCGTGGAAAAGGTCGGCTAGGCCTCCTCGGCTTTCTCGGCCGGCGCGGGGCCGGGCCGGATCTCGACGCCGGCCCGCCGCTCGACCGCGCGCACGAGCTCGCTGACGCTGGCGCCGGGGCCCGCCGCCTCGGCAGCCGCCTGCCACAGCTCGCGGCCGAGCGCGCTGAACGGCAGCGGCAGCGACCGCTCGGCGGCGAGCCCGAGGGCGATCCTCACGTCCTTGACCATGAGCTCGAGCTTGAACGGATCGTCGAAGGTGCGGTTCGTGATGCGCTGCTTGATGTGCGTCCGGCTGACCCACGACATGCCCGTCGAGACGTTGAGCACGTCCGTCATGACATTGGGATCCAGGCCGAGCTTCGTGCCGAGGGCGAGGCCTTCCGACGTCGCGAGCAGCGTCATGGCCGTAATCGTATTGTTGATCGACTTCATGGTATGGCCGGCGCCGAGCCCGCCCAGTTGAAAGATGCGCGTGCCCATGACCTCGAGCAGCGGCCGCGCGCGCTCGACGGCTTCGGCTTTGCCGCCGACCATGAACACGAGCTCAGCGGCCTTGGCGCCCCACTCGGCCCCCGAGACCGGTGCGTCGACGGTGTCGACGCCGCGTTCGGCGAGCGCTGCGGCCGTCTCGGCCGTGAACCAGGGTTCGGACGAGGAGGTGTCGAGGAGCAGCTCGCCGCCTCGGAAACCCTCGCGGAGACCGTCGGCGCCGAGCGCGACGTCCCGCACATACTCGCCGGACGGCAGCATGGTGACGACGATGGAGGCCGCGCCCGCGACCTCGCGCGGACTGGCGGCCGCCTCGACGCCCTCCTGTGCCGCGAGCCGGCGCGCTTTCTCGGCATCGATGTCGTAGACGAGGAGCTCGTAGCCGGCTTTCGCGAGGTGGGCCGCCATGGGCGTGCCCATGACACCGAGACCGATGAAGCCTATGCGTTCAGCCATGCGCCCCTCCTGCCGTCGTCGTTCGCGTCGCCCCGAATGATACTATCGGCGGGTCGTGCGCCGGCGCGGCGCGAGGACGGGCGGGACGCCGTGGCAAACATGCTCAGCGAGGTCTGACGAGAGTCGTGGGGAGCGCTGTACGATCGGGGGCGGGGGTCCGGCTCGAACGCCCGGCGCTCGCGCGGGTCGAGGCTTTCCTGACGGCCGTCGCGAGGAGCCGGGCCCTGCACGGCCGCTGGGTTCGCGCACCCTCGACGCCCGAGCAGTTCGAAGCGTTCGTGGCGCGCGCCGAGACGCCCACGCAGCTCAGCTATCTCGTCTGCACGCGCGCCGGCGATCTGGCCGGTGTCGTCAACGTCACCGAGATCGTGCGGGGCGCGTTCCGCTCCGCGTATCTCGGGTACTACGCGCTCGAGCCTCACGCGCGACGGGGCTACATGCATGCGGGGGTGGCGGCCGTAATCCGCCAGGCCTTCGGCATGCACCGGCTGCATCGTCTCGAGGCCAATATCCAGCCCGGCAATGCGCGCTCGATAGCGCTCGTGCGCGGCCTCGGCTTCGAGCGCGAGGGATACTCGCCCAACTACCTCAAGATCGCGGGCCGCTGGCGCGACCATGAACGCTGGGCGTTGCGCTCGGAGATCTGGCGCGCACGGCCTGCGGCAGGATGCTGAACCTCGAGGCCATCCGCGCGGACATCACGACGCTCGACGTCGACGCCATCGTGAACGCCGCGAACACCTCGCTGCTCGGCGGCGGCGGTGTCGACGGGGCTATCCATCGGGCCGCCGGACCCGAGCTGCTCGAGGCCTGCCGCCCGCTCGGCCCCTGCGACGCGGGCGACGCGCGCATCTCGCCGGGCTTCCGTCTCAAGGCCCGTTTCGTCATCCATGCCGTCGGGCCGGTCTGGCGCGGTGGCCGCCACGGCGAGCCGGATCTGCTCTACGCCTGTTATCGGCGCTCGCTCGAGCTCGCCGCGGAGCAAGGCGTCGCCTCGTTGGCTTTCCCGTCGATCGGCACGGGCGCCTACGGTTATCCGATCGACTTGGCCGCGCCTGTCGCCGTGCGGGCCGTCAAGGACTTCGAGGGGCGCCCGCACGCGCCCGAGAGGGTCGTCTTCTGCTGCTTCTCGGCCCGCGATCTCGGCGTTTACCAAGCGCTGCTCGGCTCGAACCCGCGCGCGGCGCCGAAGGCATGAGGACGTCCCTGACCACGGCTTGGGCGGCTGCGAGGGGCCGGGCCCCGCGCGGCCCGACCCTCAAGGCGCCGCCCGCCGTGCTCGCCGGACCGCGCGTCCGGCTGCGTGACTTCGCGTCGGCCGACGCCGCTGAGTTTGCGCGGTACCGCCGCGACCCGCGCTGCGCGGCGTTCTATGCCGCGGACACCGTCGCGCCGGCCGCCTCGCTGCGGCTGCTCGAGCGCTTCGTGGCGTGGGCCGTGGAGCGACCGCGGCGCAACTTCGGGCTCGCGATCGCCGAGCCGGCAGGCGAGGACGAACCGGGGCGGCTCATCGGTTGCTGCAGTCTGTTCGGCGGCCGCCTGCCCCAGGGCTACGCGGAGTTCGGCATCGAGCTCGCGCCCGAGCGCTGGGGCCGCGGCCTCGCGGGCGAAGCCTCGCGGCTGCTGCTCGACTTCGGTTTCGGCGCCCTCGGCCTCGCCGAGATCCGCTGCGTCACCGTGACGCAAAACGTCAGGATCGCGCGGCTGCTCGGCCGCCTCGGCTTCACGCCGGGCCGCCCGCGGCGGGCGCCGCCCGGAGCCGACTGGCTCGAGGCGGCCGGCTGGACGCTGACCGACTGGTGGCTGCTGCGTGCAAAGAGTCGACGGTGGCGCCGAGCCTGAAGCCGGATACCGACCCGGCCATAGTTTGAAGAGCGCACTAGCGGTGGCTGCGGCCGTCGGCCCGCGCCGGCGTCTGCGGCGCCGTGCGTATCGGGGCGGCGCGACCGCGGACCGCGGGCCGCCGCATTCGCGAAGACCCCAGGGCCGGGCGTCTTCGCACCAGCGAGTTCCTCGCGCCGTGGCAGCAGGATTCATGAACGGCCGCCGCCGTCGCAGAGGAGGCTTGCGCAGACGGGCGCTTTCGGGGCCGTGCGCGCCAGGGACGGCGCGCTACGGAGCCCCCATGGACGGGTTCATGGCGTCCCCGAAAGCGCCCGTCTGCGCAAGCCTCCGGCTACCACCAGCGCAAGAACCCGCTCATGAATCATGCGGCCTAAGGCCACGCCACGCCACGCCACGCCACGCCGAGCCGACCCGTCAGAACGGCCAGATCACCGGTGCCAGCAGCACGGCGACGGCCCCGAGCAGCACGCTGAGCGGCAGTCCGAAACGGACGTAGTCCGAGAACCGGTAGCCGCCCGGCCCGTAGACCATGAGGTTCGTCTGATACCCGATCGGCGTCGCGAAGCTCGCCGATGCCGCCATCATGATGACGAAGACGAAGGGCCAGAGGCTCACGCCGAGCGAGGCGGCCGTCGCCTGGGCGATCGGGAACACGATGACGGCGGCGGCGTTGTTCGTGATCAACGCCGTGAACGCGCTCGTGATCACGTAGACCGCGAGCAGCGCGAGCCACGGGCTGCCGCCGAGTGCGCCGATCCAGGCGGAGGCGACCACGTGGGCCGCGCCGCTGGCCTCGAGCGCGCGGCCTAGCCCCAAGGCGGCGCCGATGACGATGAGGACGGACCAGTCGACGCTCGCACGCGCGGCGCTCGTGGTCGTGCAACGGGTGGCGAGCATGAGCCCTGCCGCGACGAGCGCGGCCTCGAGCATGGAAAGCACGCCGGTCGCGGCCAGTGCCACCATGCCGGCGAGGATCAGCGCCGCGAGCCAGGCTCGGTCGTGGCGCGGCAGCGCGGCGTTCTGCACCTCGCTGACGAGCAGGAAGTCGCGCGAGTTGCGCTGTTGGGTCGGAAACGAGGGGCGCGTCTCGAGCAACAGCGTGTCGCCGGCCTGCAGCTCGATGTCGCCTATCTTGCCGCGCAGCCGGCGGCCGTTGCGGGCCGCCGCGATGACGACGGCGTCGTAGCGCGAGCGGAAACGGCCCGCGCGGATGGTGTGCCCGACGAGCGGGCAGCTCGCGGAGACGACGACTTCGACGAGGCGCCGCTCGGGGCGCGGCGCGGAAAGCTTGAACAGCTGCTCCGGAGCGGGCACGAGGCCGCGCATGCGCAGCAGGTCGACGACCGAGCCGACGACGCCGACGAACAGGAGACGGTCACCGACCCGCAGGATTTCCGTCGGCGCAACGGCCGGAAGCACGGTGTCGGCGCGCTCGATCTCCGCGAGGAAGGCGCCGGGCAGGTGCCGGAGACCGGCTTGCTCGACGCTCTTGCCGATCATGGGGCTCGTCTCCTCGACGAGCATCTCGATCGTGTACTCGCGGCCCTCGCCGGATTCGCGCAGCGGCGGCCGCCGTTCGGGTAACAGCCAGCGATGCGCCGCGAGGACGAACAGCAGGCCGATGACGGCAGTCGGCAGGCCCAGCGCGCCGATCGAGAAGAAGCCGATGGGATGGAGGCTCGTGCGCTGCTGCACGAGGCCGTTGACGATGATGTTCGTGCTCGTGCCGATCAGCGTGCAGGTGCCGCCGAGGATCGCCGCGTAGCTCAGCGGCATCATGAGCTTGGACACGGACAGGCCCGAGCGCTTGGCCCAGTCCTCGACGACGGGCACGAGCATCGCGACGACGGGCGTGTTGTTGAGAAACGCGCTGACGGCCGTGACCGGCAGCATGAGGCGCATGAGTGCCGAGGAAACCGTCTTCGGCCGTCCGAGCAGGCGGGCACCGACGGCGTAGACGGCGCCCGTGTCGACGAGACCGGCCACGACGACGTAGAGCACGGCCACGGTGGCAAGGCCCGGATTGCCGAGGCCGGCAAGCGCATCGGCCGGCGAGATCACGTGCGCGAGAATCAGCACGGTCAGCGCGGCGACGAGCAGGACATCGGCCGCGATGCGTGTCGCGGCCAGCAAAACGATCATGAGGCCCACGACCCCCATCGTGAGCCAGGCGTTTACTCCCAAGTCAGCTCTCCGAGGAGACGGGCGCGGGCGCCCTGCGGGCACCCGCGCCGCCTGGCGGAAGCGCTAGAAGCGCGGCCGGTTCTGCTCCCGGGGACGGGCCTCGCTGACCTTGAGGCTGCGGCCGTCGAGCTCGGTGCCGTTGAGGCCCTTGATCGCGGCGTCCGCATCCGAGTCGTCCGGCATCTCGACGAAGCCGAAGCCCTTGGAGCGGCCCGTTTCGCGGTCGATGATGACGTTGACGCGCGTGACGTTGCCGAATTTCACGAAGGCGGAACGCAGCTGTTCCTCCGTCACGTCGTAAGCGAGGTTTCCTACATAGATGTTCATATAGTTCGATTCTCGGAAATAGTGATTTGTGGTAACCCGGTCGGCCGGGCGGCCAAATCACAATTTCGCCCGGCCGCCTCGCGGCCGCATCGCGCCGGCCGCTGAGACTGTGCGCTCAGTGACGCTCGGGCGCCCCGTGCGTTCGGCCGCGGCCGCCGCTGTTGTGCCTCGGTCTGCGCTGGCTCCGTCCGCCGCGCTGTCCTCCCGGGGCGCGGCCGCCCGCGTCGGCCGCGCGCGGTCCCCGCGCGGCTCCGCCGCGGCGCTCTGGCGCGGGGGCGGCCCTTTCGCGCGGATCGGGCTCGAAGCCCGGCACGACACTGCGCTCGAGCGGCTGGCGCAGCAGCGATTCGATGTCGGCCAACAGCGCCTTCTCCTCGGCGCTCACGAGCGAGACGGCGTTTCCGGCGCGGCCCGCGCGGCCCGTGCGGCCGATGCGGTGCACATAGTCGGACGGCACGTTCGGCAGCTCGAAATTGACCACGTGCGGAAGATCCTCGATGTCGAGGCCGCGCGCGGCGATGTCGGTCGCGACGAGCACGCGCAGTGCTCCGGATTTGAAGTCCGCCAGGGCGCGCGTTCGGGCCGACTGGCTCTTGTTGCCGTGAATGGCGGCCGCGGTGAGCCCGTCGCTGCCGAGCAGCCCCGCGAGCCGATTCGCGCCGTGTTTCGTGCGCGTGAATACGAGCACGCGCTCCCATCCGCCGGACCGGATCAGATGCGAGAGCAGCTCGCGTTTGCGCTGGTGCGAGACCGGATGCACGCGGTGCTCGACGCGCTCCGCGGGTGAGTTCTGGGGCGCGACGGCGACCTCGGCCGGCGCCCGGAGCAGCCCTTCCGCGAGCTTGCGGATCTCGGGCGTGAAGGTGGCGGAGAACAGCAGGCTCTGCTTGGTCCGCGGCAGTGCGGCCAAGACCCGCCTGATGTCGTGAATGAAACCCATGTCGAGCATGCGGTCGGCCTCGTCGAGCACGAGGAGCTCGACGTGCGTGAGATCGAGATTGCCTTGCCCGAGGTGATCGAGCAACCGTCCCGGGGTTGCGACGACTATGTCGACGCCGCGCGCGAGCGCGGCGGCCTGCGGGCGGATGTTGACGCCGCCGATCAGTATCGTGGTCCTGAGCGGCAGATGTGCGCCGTAGTCGGCGACGCTTTGCGCGACTTGGGCCGCGAGCTCGCGCGTCGGCGTCAGGATCAGGGCCCGGACCATGCGTTTACGGGACGGCGCCCTCGCCGCCAGCCGCTGCAGCATCGGCAGTGTGAACCCGGCCGTTTTGCCGGTTCCCGTTTGGGCTCGGGCCAGCAGATCGCGGCCCTCGAGGATCAGTGGTATGGCCTGTGCTTGCACAGGGGTAGGCTCGCGGTAGCCCTTATCGTGGACGCCGCGTACCAACTCGGCCGAAAGGCCGAGACTTTGAAAAGACATGGTGGGTCGAATGCTCCAGGCGGCGCCCGCTCGGTCCGTGCCGAGCTCGGTCCAGGCAAAGCCTTGGTTTGATGTGATGAACTATCGAGGCTAGCCGAAAAGGGGGTTACCGCGAGAAGCCGAGCACCAACCGAACCGTGCTCGAGGCTGCGGCTACCATAGCAGAAGCGGGTTGCTTTACCAAGCGATTTGTGCACGGCCCGTCCGGCCGCCCGCGCGCCTGCCCCGAACGCCCCCCGCGCGGCGCCATGTCCCGCCGCAGCGGCGCCTGCGGCCGAACCGTTTCGCGAAATCCAAGGATCGTTGCAAATTACAGAATGGTGCGGACCCGCGCGCACGGCCGCTCGGGCCTCTAAGCGCCGTGGCACAGAACCTGCATCGGGCCCCGCGGTACGGCAACAACAACGACTAGATTCCTTGTCGCTGTGCAGAGGGGGCTTCCAGCCGACGGCATCATTCGACTTCGTCCCCGTCTCGCTGTTGACCGGTAAGGAAAGGTCCTAGGTGGAGAACAATCAAATGAATCGAAAGGCATGGGTCGAGCAACCTTGCAGCGAGCGGCAGGATGCTGAAAGTCGGGCCGCTCGTCGGCGCGGCCGCAGCGTGCGTCTCGGCGCTGCCGTGCTTGCGGCGACTTTGTCGGCGGCGGCGATCTACGCGGCCACGACCGAGCTACCGTTCACGGAAACGTTCGACAATGCGACATTGAGCGACACGGGCAACACGACGGCCGACTGGGGCGCGACGACGGCGGGTTCCTTGACGATGCCGACCGCCGTGCCGCTGATCGACCCGTTCGGCCCGACGAGCAGCGAGACTGACCTTCCGGGCGATGCACAGATCACGCGCGGCATCGCGCTGGCCGACATGAACGGAGACGGCGCGCCCGACATCGTAACGGGCACGTACGGCGTCAACCTCGTTTACCTCAACGACGGCACGGGCAAGTTCCCGAACGTTTCGCCGATCGGTACCACCAGTGACAACACGCGCAGCATCAAGGTCGCCGACATGAACGGCGACGGCTTTCTCGACATCGTCGCCGGCAACCTGCACCAGCCGCCGCGGCTGTACCTGAACTCGGGCGACGGCGTGACCTATACGGAGTCGAACATCTCGCCAGACTCGCCCGCCACCGATTCCGTCGTGATCGCGGACATCAACGGCGACGGCCACCCCAACGTCGTGACGGCGAACAACGGAAACTGGGCGGATTTCGCCTATCTGAACACGGGCGACCCGACCGCGCCCTTCGGCGCTGCGGGTGTCGCGCATGAGACGATCGATTACGGCGACAGCCAGGAGGTCCTGGCCGGCGATCTCAACAACGACGGCGCCGTCGATCTCGTGTTCATGAATCAGAACGAGGTCAATCGCTACTGCCTCAACGACGGCAGCGGTCATTTCGCCTGCCACAATCTCGGAACCGCGGCCGACAATTCGCAGTCGGGCGCGCTGGCCGATCTCAACGGCGACGGGTATCTCGACGTCGTCGTCGGCAACTTCCCGGCCGACCAGACCGTGAAGGTCTATCTGAATACGACGAATCCCGACGATCCGTTCGGCGCCGTGACGGGGATTCCGGTCACCTCGCCGGGCGATCCGGCCAACGTGCACAGAGTCGCCGTCGCCGACGTGAACAACGACGGCGCCGTCGACATCATTCTCTCGACGGCGGGCATGCAGGATGCGGCCACGAATCCGCGCTACACGAACCGCATCCTGCTCAACGACGGCACCGGGCAGCATTTCACGAACGTCGTGCTCGGCCAGGAGAAGGACATCACGAACTACATCGCCGCGGGCGATCTCAACGGGGACGGAAAGATCGATCTCGTCGTGGGCAACGAGGACCGCGACGTGAACAACGTGGCGCTTCCCTTCGTGGACCGCGTCTACCTGAACCAGGGCGTTCCGAGCACGACCGCCTCGCCCGTGCTGCAGCTGCACGCCAAGGCGCAGTCGCAGACGGTCGCGACGCCCGCGAGCAACGTCGCCTCGCTCGCGATGACGGTCGATCCGGCCGCGCTCGGCCTGCACAACGAAGCCGACTTCTGGGTGTCGAGCAACGGCGGCACCAACTGGCTGCACATCGTGCCGAACGGCGCGCCCGTGGAGTTCCCGAGCGCGATGCAGGGACAGGACGTGCGTTGGCGGGCGGACTTCCGCTCGCTTTCGCCGGAGGCGACGACGGGCGCGCCGGCGCTTGCGATCGACACGCTCACGCTGACTCAGGATGCGCCGACGTTCACGAGCACGCCCGTGACGGATGCGACGGTCGGCATGGCGTATGAGTACGACGTGACGGCCACGGCTCCCAACGGCGGCACGCTGACGATCACGGCACCGAAGGCGCCGACGTGGCTCGCCCTGGCCGACAACGGCGACGGCACCGCGAAACTGACGGGCACGCCGCCCGCCGGCACGGCGGGGAGCAGCCCGGTCGAGCTCGACGTGAGCGACGGTACGCGCACGACGAAGCAGACGTTCACGATCACCGTCGCGGGCGCCAATCAGCCCCCGAGCTTCACGAGCATGGCGCCGACGAGCGCGACGGTGGGCGCTGCGTACACTTACGCCGTCACCGCGACGGATCCGGATGCGGGCGACATGCTGACGCTCTCGGCGCCGACCCTGCCGGCTTGGCTCACGCTCACGGACAACGGCGATGGGACTGGAACGCTGTCGGGGACGCCGGCGGCGGCCGACGCGGGTGATCAACCCGTCGAGCTCGTGGTCACCGACGCGGCCGGGGCGATGGCGACGCAGGACTTTACGATCTCGGTCGCCGCCGCGGCCGGAGGCAACCAGCCGCCGAGCTTCACGAGCATGCCCGTTACGAGCGCCACGGCCGGCACGGCGTACAGCTATGCGGTGACGGCGACCGATCCGGATACGGGCGACACGATCGCGCTGTCGGCGCAGGGGCTGCCCGGCTGGCTCACGCTCACGGATAACGGCGACGGGACCGGAACGCTCTCCGGGACGCCCGCGGCGGCCGATGTCGGTGACGTGCCCGTGCAGCTCACGGCGACGGACGGTGCCGGCGCGACGGTGACGCAAAAGTTCACGATCACGGTCGCCGCCGCGGCTGCGAGTAACCAGCCGCCGAGTTTCACGAGCATGCCCGTTACGAGCGCCACGGCCGGCACGGCGTACAGCTACGCGGTGACGGCGACCGATCCGGATACGGGCGACACGATCGCGCTGTCGGCGCAGGGGCTGCCCGGCTGGCTCACGCTCATGGACAACGGCGACGGGACCGGAACGCTCTCCGGGACGCCCGCGGCGGCCGATGTCGGTGACGTGCCCGTGCAGCTCACGGCGACGGACGGAGCCGGCGCGACGGCGACGCAGAAGTTCACGATCACGGTGGCCGCGGCGAGCGGCGGCGGTAGCTCGCCGAATCCGCCGCCTTCGAGCAGCGGCGGCGGCGGCGGCGGTGGCGGCGGCTTCGGCTTCGGCGGCCTCGGCGCCCTGCTGCTGCTCGCGCTGCTGCGGCGCGGCGAGGGGAAGGGGCTCCGCGAGCGCATCGCCGCCCGCCGCGCCCCGCGCTGATCGCCGCCCCGGCCGCGCGCGGTCCAGGTACCGCGCGCGGCCTCGTTCGCGGCCCGGCGCCGCTTGTGGACCGCGCCGACGGCGCGCACGTCGGGCGGTCGGGCGCGGGCGCAAAGGTCGTACCGCTCGAGGATTGGAGCTACCAGCGGCTCTACAAAGGTATGACGGCGCTTCAGAATCTCGTCGTCGGCGGGCATCGTCGCCATGCCGGAGACGGCTGCCGAGAGCGACACGGCCGCGTCCTTGATCGTCGACGGGCGCTCGCCGTATTTGTCGAGGATCTTCTCGATGCGCTGAAGCTGCGCCTCTCTTTCCTGAACATGAGACTCGAGCGTGTGCTTCAAGTCCGGGTACTGCTCGACGCGCTCGATTTGCGCCGCGGCCATGTCGCGGCCGCCGGCGCGGCCGATGCGTCGCGCGCAAGCCGGATAGAAATAATCCTCCTCCGCGGCCATGTGTACGCGCAGCGCTGCACAGATCCTCAGGGCGATCTCTTTACGGGCCCCCGAGGCGTTCGCATGCGCGTACCAGTCGAACCAGCCGATCACCGTACGGTGATCGTCCGCGAGGAACGCGGTGGCCTCGGGACCGATCTTTTTGCCGGCGCCGAGCGCGGCACCCAAGGACGCGGGCTCACCGGTGTCGCGGTCGGCGACGAGTAGTCTCTTTCGCATGGCGTTTCCCCTCATGCCGCCGCGGGCCGCGCAAGGCGGCGCGAGTTCCTTCTTGACCTCTGAGTCGAGTGTGTTCCGCGCCATTTGATGCGAGAACATCGCCGCCTCGACCTCGATGCCGTTCATGAGAATCGCACGCGAATGCCCGTCTCTTCGAGCGGATTGAAGGTCATCGCCGCACCTCCTGCGTCGGGTTTCGTTCCTTGATGTCGTTTCGGGCCCGCCGCTTCAGCACGCCCGGGCGCAATAGCCGTGCCACGGGTTCCGCACGATCCGGAGGGCGAGGGCTAGGACGTGCGGCGCGCGGCGCGCGGGCAGTGAAAGAATTGGACCCGCTTCCAAAGCGTGGCAGGGCGCCTGCGCCGCGAAGCGCGGCTGCGTCTCGCGCGCCCGACTGGGCTAAACTCGAGAGCGGCGCGTCCGCGTAGGGGCGCTGGCATCGAAGCGACGAAGACGAGGGGAGAGCGATTATGAGCGATACCGAGTGGCGCAAAGCGTCGAAGGACGGCAATGCCTACGGGCGTCCCCGCCAGCATCGGGACGAGTATCTGACGGCCGTCGGGCCCGGCACGCCCATGGGTGAGCTGCTGCGTAGGTATTGGCACCCCATCGCAGTCGCCTCGAACGTCGGCGGTCTGCCGAAGCGCGTCAAGGTGCTCGGCGAGGAGCTCGTGCTGTTCCGCGACAAGGAGGGCCGCGCCGGCCTCTTGTATCCGCGTTGCATGCACCGCGGAACGTCGCTGTTCTACGGCAAGGTCGAGAATCGAGGCATCCGCTGTTGCTACCACGGCTGGCTCTTCGATACGGAAGGTCGTTGTCTCGAGCAGCCCTGCGAGCCCGACGGCGGGCGCGACCTCGAGAGCGTGCGCCAGCCCTGGTATCCCGTCGAGGAACGCTACGGCCTCGTGTTCGCTTACCTCGGCCCGCCCGAGCGCCGGCCCGCGCTGCCGCGCTACGATAACCTCGAGGCGGTCGGGGCCGACGAGCGTCTCTGGGTGGACATCGGCGGTTTCGGCTCGACGGGCGACGCGAGCCTCGACGTCGTGCCCTACAGCTGGCTGCAGATGAACGACAACGTCATGGACCCCTGGCATGTCCATGTCCTGCACTCGACGCTGACGGGCCCGCAGTTCGCGGCCGAGTTCTCCCTGCTGCCCGAGGTTCGCTTCTTTCAGAGCGACTACGGCGTCTGCTATTCGGCCGTGCGCGAACTCGAGGACGGCCGGACGGTGGACCGCATCTCGTCGTGGATCATGCCGAACATCATGAGCGTCCCCGACATCGGCCTGAAGCCCGGCAAGTCGTCGATGATTTCCTGGGTCGTGCCCGTCGACGACAGCCATTACGTGCAGGCCTTCGCAATGCGCCTGCCGAAGGGCGTCGAGTTCGACGGCATTCGCCTCGGCGGCAAGCTCTGGGGCGAAATGACGGAGGAGGACCACCAGCGCACGCCCGGCGACTACGAGGCGCAGGCGGGGCAGGGGCCGATCTCTCTGCACTCGGAGGAACACCTGCGCACGAGCGACCGCGGCATCACGATGCAGCGCCGCATGCTGCGGCGCCAGATCGAGATCGTCCAGGAGGGCGGCGATCCGCTCAACGTCGTGCGGGACGCGAACGCGGCGCTCGTGAAGGTGCCTTCCGGGAACTTCTACTCGGAGCGTAGCGGCGCCGACGATCCTGCGCGCGCTTCCGCCTGACCTGAAGCCCGTAGCCGTCAGTGGCCGTAGCCGAGCCGAAGACTCGCTCGGGCCGGTGCCGACGCGGCCAACTGCGAAGCGCGCAGTGCTGTGCGCATAGGGCCGACGCCGACGAAAGGCTGCCTCAGTGCTCGGCTCCGCGCTCGCGGTTGCGGCGCTCGCGCAGTGCCTCGAGCTTTTTCGGATTCAGGTCTTCGCCCCAGAGCTTGCGCCCGTCGGGCAGCACGAGCGTCTGCCAGTGGACGATCTTCGAGCCGTCGCGCGACGGATTGCCGACGACCTTGACGATGTCGCCGGCGTGGACCTCGTCCTCGGTCCACCCCTTGCTGATCAGCACGGTTCGCGAGCCGCCTTCGGCCATCCAGGATTCCTCACGGCCGTCGGCGCCTTTGACTTTGAGATAGAGCCGGGCATGCGGATTGCCGAGCGTGAAGCGCGTGACGACGCCCTCGATCGTCACCTGCTTGTCGAGCTGATAGAGCACGGCGGCGGAGTGGTGCGCGCGCACGGGTGTGCCGAGCAGCGTGCCGGCCGCGAGCACCAAGCCGAAGGCTGCAGATCTCATGGTCCGAATCCTCGTATTTGCGGCATCAAGGTATTCCGGGCACATCCTTGCAGCGGTCCTCGACGAGCTTGACGTCCGGCGTCCATAGCCAGGTTTTTTCGAGCACATAGGGTTCCTTGAGCGTGACCGGGTCCTCGACCGTGATGTCGAGCACGAGGCGCTTCGGGTTGTCGCGAATCGTGTAGCGCTCGTGGACACGGGCGCTTCCGCTGTAGCCGCCGCCCGAGAGGAAGCTGAAGTAGATATCGGGTGTGAGCGCCGTGGTGTCGATGACGAGCGCGTCGCCGTCGTAGCGGCCGACGGAATGGCCGAGCGGTGTCGGTTCGAGATCGGCGGGCGGGGGTTCGCCGTTCATGTGGATCGTGCGCTGCTCGTTCCACTCCTCGTAGCGGATCACGAGATTCCGGCCGTCCTGCCGGATCTGGATCGGCAGCGGGTCGACGGCCTCACGCACGAGGGAGTAAGCTTGGCAGTGCAGCGTCGGATCGTTGTCGGGCTGGCTCTTGGCCTGCAGCGCGAGGCCCGCGGGCGTCGACTTCTTGGCGAGCTGCGACCGCATGAAGGCGTAGGTTTGGCCCTGTAGCGTCTCGACGGACTTCGAATCGTTGGCCGGATCGTCGAGCAGGCTTTGCATGTGCACGTACGCCTCGGGTGTGCAGCCCGCGAAGCAGGTGAAGTCCTCCACCTGCCAGTAGTCGTTGTCCTGGGTCGTGAAGACTCCGCTCCAGACGCCTTCGAAACTCGGATGCGGCGACTCGGCGCGCACCGACAGCGCGACCGCCGCCAGCACGAGGGCCGCCGCGGCCGGCAGAAGAACAACGATGGGCCGACGCATGGTCGCGGACATGAGACCGTCCTCCCCAGGGAGCCATTGCTCAGAGTATGAGCCGGAACGCCCGCGCGGGCAAAGGGGCCGTCGATGGGTACGCGCCGGTGCGCCGGGTTAAGCGGGCGTGCGGCGGCGCGGCGGCGCGACGGTGCAGCCGTGCGGTTCTGCGCCGCCGCGGCGACAGGGCTCTCGGGCTGGCGCCCGGCCGCCCGAGCCCGTAGCATCGCGCGCGTCGTGCCCGCCAAGCAGAGGGACCTCATGCGCCGTTCCGAATTGCCCGCCGCCGCCGGCCTCGCAGCTTCGGCTGCCGCGGCGCTCTGTGCGCTCGGGCCGGTGCTGGCCCGGGCGGCCGGCACGCCGCTCGAGGAGATCGTCGTGACCTCCACGCGGCTGCCGACGCCGATCCGCGAGGTCGGCACGGACGTCTCCGTCATCGGCGGCGACGAGATCCGGCTGCGCGGCTACGCATCCATGGCGGACGTGCTGCGCACGCAGCCCGGCGTCGCCGTGACGGACTCGGGCGGGCTGGGCAAGAACACGACGCTGCGGATTCGCGGCGAGGACGGGTACCGGACGCTCGTGCTCATCGACGGTGTCAAGATTGCGGACCCGACGACGCCCCAGGCCGGACCGAGCTTCGACCACCTGCTCGCGACGGGCGACCTCGAGCGCGTCGAGATTCTCCGCGGTCCGCAGGGGTTCATCTACGGCGCGGATGCGGGCGGTGTCGTCAACGTCATCACCAGGCAGGGCGCGGGCCCGCCGTCGGGGCAGCTCGGTCTCGAGACGGGCAGTTACGCTACGCGCAGGCTCGAGGGCGATCTCGCGGGCGGCGGCCAGGCGGGCGACTACTTCGTTTCTGCGACCGAGATCGCTTCGGCCGGCTTCAACAGCCAGACGGCGGATACGGTGCTGCAGGACCGCGACGGCTACCGCAACCGCACGTTGCACGCGAAGCTCGGCTGGAACGTCGCACCGGGCGCGCGGCTGCAGCTCGTCGCGCACAGCGTGTCGGCACGCAGCCAATTCGACGGCTGCGGCTATCCGGCCGTCTACGACTGCATCGGCAAGTCGCGGCAGACGACCTATCGCGTCTCGGCGGACGTTGGCGCGGGTCCTTTGAGCCAGACCCTGGCTTACAGCGATATGGAGGCCGTCTCGCGAAGCTATGCGGCGGGCACGAGCACGTTCGCGACCGACGGCGGGCTCGCGCGGGCCGAGTACACGGGCCGCTATCGGCCCCGCGACGGGCTGGCCTTCGTTTTCGGCATCGATTGGCAGCGCGAGCGCATTCGCGGGGACGCCGATGCCGCGACGCGCGACCAGCGGGCCTACTACGTCGAGTATCAGGGCCGCGTCGGGCGGCACTTCTTCGTCTCGGCCGGCAGCCGCATGGACGTCAACGCGAGCTTCGGCCGCCACGCGAGCGCGCGGCTCACGGCTGCCTACGTGCACGCGCTGGCAAGCGGTGTCACCGTCAAGTACCGGGCCAGCTACGGCACTGGCTTTCGAGCGCCGAGCCTGTTCGAGCTCGCCTACGATCGCGGTCCGGCCGCCTTTCCGCCGGCCGCGGGGCGCGACCTGGGTGCGGAGTCCTCCGCCGGCGTCGATGCCGGCCTCGATGTCGTCTGGGCCGGCGGCGCGAGCATGAGTGCGACGTGGTTCGATCAGCGCATCGAGGACGAGATCTACTTCGATGCCGCCGCGTTCTCGGGCTACCTGCAAGCCCGCGGTACGGACCGCTCGCGGGGCCTCGAGCTCGCGTTCACGCTGCCCGTGTCCCGGCGCTGGCAGCTGCTCGGCAACTTCACTTACGACGAGACGCGCGACCCGGCGGGGCTGCCGCGACTGCGCCGGCCCAAGGACCTTGCAAACCTTGGCTTCCGCTATGCGGCGCCCGGCAGCAAGCTCGCGCTGCTCGGCGACTACCGGCTCGCGCGGCATGCAGTCGACGAAGTGTTCGGTCGCGGCCGCGTGCCGCTCGACGACTACGGCGTCCTCGACATCAGCGCGGCGTTGACCCTGCGCCCGCGCCTCGAGCTCTATGTCCGTGGCGAGAACCTGACGGACCGCGTGTACCGCGAGGTCGTCGGCTTCAATACCGCGGGGCGCACGCTCGCGGCCGGCGTGCGGCTCACGTTCTGATCTGAAACGCGCCGCCGGCGGGCACGGGACTTGCACCGCGTTGGCCGGCTATCGTTTCGGGCGAGCCGGTGGAACGGGAGACGCAGCATGAAAGCAGCCGTCATTCACGCCTTCGGGTCGGCCGACGTGGTCGACCTCGAAGAGATCGCCGAGCCGCGTGCGGAGCGCGATGAGGTTCTGGTTCGCGTGCATGCAGCGAGCATCAATCCCGTCGACTACAAGATGCGCTCCGGCCACTACCCGGCCTTGAAGCAGGCCGATCTGCCCGTCGTGCTCGGCCGGGACGTTGCCGGCGAGGTCGCCGCATGCGGTCCCGACGTGCGCCGGTTCGGACCGGGCGACGCCGTGTTCGCGATGCTGGACCGCCATCACGGCGGCTATGCGGAGTACACGATCGTCAAGGAGGCGGACCTCGCGAAGAAGCCGGCGAATCTGAGCTTCCCGGAAGCGGCGGCCGTGCCGCTTGCGGCCATTACGGCGTGGCAGGGGCTGTTCGATCACGGCAGGCTCGCCGAGAGCCAGCACGTCCTGATCCACGGCGGTGCGGGCGGCGTCGGCCACTTCGCCGTGCAATTCGCGAAGCAGCGCGGTGCGACGGTCTCGACCACGGTGGCGCGCGAGGATTGCGACTTCGTCCGCAGCCTCGGGGCCGACCGGGCCATCGACTATCGCGCCGAGCGCTTCGAGGACGTTGTCCGGGACGTTGATCTCGTGTTCGATCTCGTCGGCGGGGACACGCAGGCGCGCTCGTGGGCCGTGCTCAAGCGCGGCGGGACGCTGATCTCGACGCTGGCCGAGCCCTCCCAGAAGAGGGCCGCCGAGCTCGGCCTGCGCGCGGAGAACTACGTGGCCAAACCCGACGGCGGCGAGCTCGAGGAGATCGGCCGGCTCATCGAGCGCGGGGCCGTGCGCCCGCATGTCGTGGCCGTCTTTCCGCTCGCGGAGGTGCGGGCTGCGCAGCGCCGGCTCGAGGACCGCCACACCCAGGGGAAGGTCGTGCTCGAGCTCGTCGCTTAGGCGAGTTCGAGTACGACTGGCCGGCCGGCGCCGCGCTCGTCATGCACAGCGACGGCATTACGTAGAAGTGGCGGTGAGCCGCCGCGCCCGACCGGTTCCTGATTATCGACCGCACCCAGGCGCGGGTCGATGCCCTCGTATCAGCCTGCCTTCGTCGCGATGCGCCTTGCCGTAGCGCGGCGCCGCCGGGCGGCCTGAGCGCCTCTTTGGGCCAGCATCGGCCCGATCCGCTCGGCCTCGACCGGCGCGCTGAAGAAGTCCCCCTGACCGTATAGGCAATCGTGCCTGGTCAAGAACCCTTCTTGGCGTGCCGACACGATTCCCTTGGCGACGACATCGAGCAGGAAGCTGCGCGCGAAGGACAGGATGCCGCTGCATACGATTTGGGCGTCTTCGCTCGAGTCGAGGGAAGAGACGATCGAACCGTCGATCTTGAGCACGTCGAGGGGAAGCCGCCGCAGGCTGCCAAGGTTGGAAAGGCCGGAGCCGAAGTCATCGATGGCGAGACGCACCCCGGTGTTCTTCAAGGCGTAGAGGGCTTCCAGCATGCCGTCGGTATCGGCCATCAAGAAGCGCTCGGCGAGCTCGAGCTCGATGAGTCCGGCCTCCATCGAATGCGCTTGCAGCACGTTGCGAACCGCCTCATGAAAGCCGGATTGCTGGAGCTGGGCGGCGGCGACGCTCAGGGTCACGCGCGGCACCGGGACGCCTGCGCCTTCCCAGCGTCGAAGCTGGCGGCACGCTTCCTCGAGCGCCCAGAGGCCCAGGGGAACGACGCTGCCGCTTTTCTCGGCGACGGCGAGGAACTCACTTGGGTTCAAGAGTCCGCGCGCCGGGTGTTTCCAGCGGAGCACGGCCTCGACGGCTTCGATGCGATGATCCGCCAGTCGGACCTGCGGCCGGTACAGCAGCTCGAACTGCCCTTGCTCGAGTGCGGTCTCGATATCGCGCTCGATTTGACGCTGCGAAAGAATCTCCTCCTGGATGCTCTGAGTGTAGAACGCCAGCGTGTTGCGTCCCTGTTTCTTCGCTCGATGCATCGCCATCTCCGCGCCGTTGAGCAATCCCATGGCATCGGTACCGTCCTGCGGCGATACGGCGATCCCCACGTTCGCATTGATGGAGATCTGGTGGCCGCCGACATGGAACGGTTCATGGAAAGCGGAGCAGATTCGCTGCGCCAGGGCCTCGACCTCGACCGGATCTTCGACGTCTTCGAGGAGCGCGGCAAACTCTTCGTCGCCGCAACGGGCGAGGACGTTCTCCTTCCCGGACGCAGCCCTTCAGCCGCTGCACGACTTCGCGCAACAGGGCGTCGCAGGTCCCGCGCCCATGCGTCTTGTTGACGATGCTGAACTCTTCCAGCCCGAGCAGCAGCAGTGCCGTCGTCCTGCGGCCGCGCGCCGCGCGGGTCGCTGCGTGTGCCAGCTCGTCCCGCAGGTACTGTCGGTTTGGAATCAAGGTCAGCCAATCGAGGCGGGCGAGGTAGTTGACCTTGATCTCCGCCCGCTTACGTTCGATGGCGTAACGGATCGCACGAAGGATGACGCGGCCGTCGCCTTCCCACTTTACGAGATAGTCCTGGACGCCCCGGTTGAGAATTTCGACGGCGAAATCCTCGTCGCCATGACCGCTCAAAACGACGATCGGCACTAGCTCATCGGCTTTCTGGACTTTCTCCACGCATTCGAGGCCGCGGCCGTCGGGAAGGTTGAGGTCGAGCAGCACGACGTCGAAGCGCTCGTTCTCGAGCGCGGCCACGGCGTCGCTGATGAGGCGGGTACAGGTTATCGCGACTGAGCGATTGTGCTTGGCGAGGGAGAGACGCAGGAATTCGGCGTCGTCGGCATCGTCCTCGACCAACAGTATCTTCCGGTCCATAGGCTGCTAGCGGCGCGGCTCCCCCATGACTTGGCCGTGGCCGAAAGCTAGCAGAAGCGGCCGGCCATCTCTGAGTGTGCGGGTCACAATTGAGCGTAGACGGCGTAGACGGCGCAGACGGCCGGCGCGCCAGACGCGTTCAGGCGCTACCGAATCAGCCGTTACAGGCCGCTAGTCGTCGTCTTCATGCGCGTCGGCGTCTGTTTCGGTCTCGCGATTCGCACGGCCGCGCAGCGCATATTCCGCGAGCTGCTCGATACTGCTCGTGCGCGTAATCGCGGTTTCTTCCAGAACGAAGGTTGCCTCAGGGTCGAGCTCGTCTTTGTTCATTGCATCGGTCCTCGCCGCGATGTATCGGGCGCAGTCGCCTGTTCCAAAGGCCGGAAAGGGCGGCCTCGGCGGGGCGACTTCTTCGGAAATGGGGCTGTCGCCCGCGTTGGGGGTATTGTCGAGAGCGGCTGCCTTCGTCACGTCGCCCGCGGCGCAATAAGGCCATTGTTGTTTGGACCGCATCATTGCATTCCGTGACGAATTGATCGGTCCGAAGCCTAATATGGCGCGTCAAATTTTTGACGTGAGCGGGTTCACACCTTTCTAGTTGTAGTGCCTCGAAATCACGTTATGTAGCAGGATTGGGTCGAACGGTTTGCTAAAATGCGCAATGATTCCTGGGATTTGCTCGACGTGAGGTGAGGCGAGCCCCGATATCGTGACTACGGGAATGGAGCAGCTCGCGTCCCATTTGTTTAGCTCATCGAGCAATTCCCAGCCGGATATCCACGGCAAAATCAGATCCAATACGATGAGGCTCGGCGGCGCATCCATCCGTAGCGAGGAGAGCGCTTCGGCGCCATCCTTAGCCACGACTACGGAATACCCCCAACTTTCCATGAGGAGGCTCAGGGCTTCCCTATGGTCGGGGTTGTCTTCCACTAGGAGAATAGTGGGCCCAGCGCTCATAAGGCTGCCTATGGGAAGGTTGCCAAGTCGCGAGCGCTTATATCATGTTAAATAGCGCCGTGTCACTCAGGGCGAGCTGGCGGCTCGGCGGCCGCGCCGGCCCGAGCCTTCCGGCGCCCGAGCGCGTTGCGGTGGGCCCGAGCACGTTGCGGTGGCGATCGAGGCCGCTTTGGATTTGATTAATTGGCGTAATGGTGGTGATGGGTGGACTTGAACCACCGACCTGCGGGTTATGAATCCGCCGCTCTAACCAGCTGAGCTACATCACCACGACGCGCGATTATAAGCGCCCCGGCCCACGCCTGTCCTCACGTGCATCCGGTTTGCCACGGGCCGAACCGCAGGTGCCCTGCGGGTAGGGGCGCGATTGTATCCCAGGACGGCGCCGACGGACCCCCTCCGCCCGCGTGCGCCCCGGCGCGCGGACAAGTACCATCCGCGAATCGCGCGGTCCGTCGCGCGCCCACCCGATTCAGGAGACGAACATGCGCAGGTACTCGCCGATCGCCGCTGCACTCGCGCTCGCCGCCCTGCTCGTTGCCGCCGGGCCGCTCCAGGCGCGGGGCCGCTGCGACCGGACGTGCCTGCGCGAGATCATGACGCGCTATTTGGGCTCGCTCGTGGCCCACGACCCGACTCGGGCCCCGTTGGCCGACCACGTTCGCTTCACGGAGGACGAGACCGAGCTGCCGGTCGGCCAAGGCTTCTGGAAGACGGCGACGAAGCTGCGCGCCGTCCGCGCGGCCTTTCTCGATCCGAGGACCGGCACGGCTGCCGTGCAGGCCGTCATGGAGGAGGGCGGCAACCCCGTGCTGTTCGCCGCCCGCCTGCGGGTCGTCGACCGGCACATCACCGAGATCGAAAGCCTCGTCGTGCATAACCGCGAGCAGGGCGAGCTGTTTGCGCCGAGCGCGCTCGCGGCGCCCTCGGAGGCCATGAACGCGTTGCCGCCGAAGAGTCGGCTCGACGCGCGCAAGCAGATGATCGAAATCGCACTCAAGTATCCGGCGGGCCTGCGTGCGGGCAGCTTCGTCAAGGCCGACGTGCCGTTCGCGCCCGGCGCCTATCGGCTCGAGAACGGCGTCAAGATGGCCGGGCCGGGCTGCACCTTCGATCCGCCGAACTGCGAGGACATCCGCGGCCAGAAGATTCCCACGCTGCCGCACGTCAAGCAGCGCGTGCTGGCCGTGGACGAGCGCAGCGGCACGGTGCTGCTGTGGATGGACTTCGGGCCGGGCTCGATGCCGGGGTCGAATTACGCGGGCAAGTCGCTCGTGACCTTCGAGGCTTTCAAGGTCTACAGCGGTTCGCTCTGGGCCGTCGAGGCCGTGTTCAAGGCACTGCCGGCGGACCGTCCCACGGCGTGGAACTAGCCCCCGGCCCGGGGGCGGCCCGCGCGCCCGACTCGCTTTACTCGAGCCCGGCCGCCCGAGCCTGCTCCCGGCCGAGCACCGCCTGATCCCGGTCGCCGTCGCCGTGCGCGACGGCGCCGAGCAGCCGGTCGCGATAGACGTTGTGGCTCGGCATGGGCACGTCCGCGAGCCCCGAGGCCGCCGCGATGAGATTCGCGTCCTTGAGACCCACGGTGATCGGCGAGCCGACCTCGTCCCAACTCTCGTCGACCATTTTCTGGCCGTAGATCTTGTAGGCCGGGGCCGCGAAAAGTCCTTCGGTCATGACGTTCCTGGAAGACCTGCGGCGCGACGCCGTACTTGCGCACGAGCGAGAAGCCCTCGGCCATGGCGACCATGGCACAGCCGAGCACGGCGTTGTTCGCGAGCTTGATGGCCGTCGCCGACTCGGGCTTGGGCCCCGCGACGAACGTGCGCCGGCCCATGGCCTCGATGAGGGGCATGCAGCGGCCGACGGCCTCCTCCGGGCCGCCGACGACGATGCCGAGCTGCCCGGCTGCCGCCAAGTCGGGCCGGCCGAGCACGGGCGCCGCGACGAGCGTTTGGCCGGCCGCGCGGTGGCGTGCCTCGAGCTCGCGCACGATGCCGACGCCGTGCGTGCCCATGACGACGTGGATCGCCCCTTCGGCGAGCGACTCGCAAAGCCCGCCGGGTCCGAGCGCGGCCTTCTCGACGATCGCATCCTCGACGAGCATCGAAACGACGACCTCGGTGCCCGCGGCGAGCTCGGGGATCGAGCCGGCGACGCGCGCGCCGGCCGCGGCGAACGGCTCCGTCGCGGCGGCGACGACGTTGAAGACCGTGAGTTCGTGTCCGGCGCCCTGCAAGCGCCCCGCCATGCCCCGCCCCATGCGGCCGAGGCCGATGAACCCTACTTTCATGCTGATCCCCTGAAATGTTCGATTCGCGTGCTGCGAGGCCCGACTTTGACGTTTGCCGGCGCCGGTTTCAAGGGAGCCGCCGGCGCCCGGGAGGCCGCCGGCGCAAACATGAACGCGGCGCATTGACCGGCCCCGCCGAGCCGATATCCTAGTGGGCCTTTTCCCGCAATGAAGCCTTTCGTCTCGCGCAGGCGGACGCCACCCCCAAGGGACTGACCAGATGATCGAAGCCTTGCTACTCGGTGTCGTCGAGGGCCTGACCGAGTTCCTGCCCGTATCGAGCACGGGTCACCTGCTCATCGTCGAGCATTGGTTTGCGCGCCGCAGCGATCTCTTCAACGTCGGCATCCAGGTCGGCGCGATCATCGCCGTGACGCTCGTTTATCGGCATCGCATCGTCGAGCTGCTGCGCGGCTGGCGCGAGCCGGCTCCGCGCGATTACATCGTCAAGCTGTTGGCCGCGTTCTTCATCACCTCGGTGCTGGGCCTGCTGGCCGAGCTCGCGGGCGCGAAGCTGCCCGAGACGGTCACGCCCGTGGCCGTGGCGCTCGTCGTCGGCGGCCTCGTCATCTTCGTGGCCGAGTACTACGCGCAGCGCCACGTGCCGGCCGAGGAAGTGACCTGGGCCGTCGTCGCGGCCGTGGGCGTGGCGCAGGTCGTCGCCGGCGTCTTTCCGGGACGTTGCGCTCGGCCGCGGCGATCTTCGCGGCGATGTTCGCGGGGCTCACGTTCCGGCCGCGGGCCGCGGAGTTCGCGTTCCTCGTCGGCATCCCGACGATGCTGGCCGCGAGCGGCTTCGAGCTGCTCAAGACGCTTGCGCATGGCGGCATCGGGGCGGAGGACTGGGCGCAGCTCGGCGCCGCGTTCGTCGTCGCGGCCGTCGTCGGCTTCGCCTCGGTCAAGTGGCTCATCGGCTACATCTCGAACCACAGCTTCACGGTGTTCGCCTGGTACCGCATCGCGCTCGGGGCCGTGCTGCTGTTTGCGCTCGGCTGAGGCGCGCCGTGCAGATCGGCTCCATTGCCATCGATCCGCCCGTGATCCTCGCGCCCATGGCCGGCGTGACGGACAAGCCTTTTCGCTTGCTCTGCAAGCGCCTCGGCGCGGGTTACGCGGTCTCGGAGATGACGGCGGCGAATCCCCGGCTCTGGGGCACGCGCAAGAGTCTCAAGCGCATGGATCATGCCGGCGAGCCCGCCCCCATCGGCGTGCAGATCGCGGGGACGGACCCGGCGCTGCTCGCCGCGGCCGCGCGGTACAACGCCGATCACGGCGCCGAGATCATCGACATCAACATGGGCTGCCCGGCCAAGAAGGTCTGCAGTGCGTGGGCGGGGTCGGCGCTCATGCAGGACGAGCCGCTCGTGGCGCGCATCCTCGCAGCCGTCGTAGGCGCCGTGGAGGTGCCCGTGACGCTCAAGATGCGCACGGGTTTCAGCCGCGGCCGCATCAATGGCGTCGCGATCGCCCGCATCGCCGAGGACGCCGGCATCGGGGCGCTGGCCGTGCACGGCCGCACGCGCGACATGCACTACGCGGGCACGGCAGAGTACGAGACGATCGCGGCCATCAAGCAGGCCGTGCGCATTCCGGTCGTCGCGAACGGCGACATCGATTCGCCCGAGAAGGCGCGCGAGGTGCTCGAGCGAACGGCCGCGGACGCCGTCATGATCGGCCGCGCGGCCCAGGGCAGCCCGTGGATCTTTCGCGAGATCGCGCACTTCCTCGCGACGGGCCGCAAGCTGCCCCCGCCGTCGCTCGGCGAGGTCTGCCGTATCCTGACCGAGCACGTCGAGCACCTGCACGCGTTCTACGGTGCGCCGCAGGGCGTGCGCATCGCGCGCAAGCATCTAGGCTGGTACGCGAAGGGTCGGGCCGAGAGCGGCGCGTTTCGCGACGCGGTCAACCGGGCGGAGTCGCCGGCCGAGCAGCTGCGCATCGTACGCGAGTATTTCGCGCAGCTCGAAACGCTCGAAGCGGAGGCGTTGGCTGCGGCCTGAGCGGTGCGGGACGGCCGCCTAGCGCCGGCCGACGCGCATGGCCAGCGGCCACCGAACCCGCCGCCGCTCGCCTTCCGGCCAGCCGCGCGCAAGGCGTGCCTCGACGGCGCCGACGGGGTCGTGGCCCTGGGCGGCCGTGAAGCGCTTCGTGGACGACCAGGTTCGCAGATAGCCCGCGAGCGTCGCGAGGTCCCAGTCCGCCGTCATCTCGAAGGGCGGCGCCTCGATGGGCTCGAACGGGAACTCGATGGCCGCATAGCCGCCTTCGACGAGGCTGCGCTCGGGCGGCCAATAGTCCCCGACTGTCCGCTCGGTGAAGTCCTGGAGCACGGCATCGACCTCGGGGCCGACGCGCGCGAGCCGATAGGTCCACGCGGCGATGGCGCCGCCGGGGCGCAGCACGCGGCGCGCTTCCGCGAAGAACGCCGGAAGGTCGAACCAGTGCAGCGCCTGCGCGACCGTTACGAGATCGACGCTTTCGGTCTCGAGGCCGCTGTGCTCGGCCGGTACGACGCGGAATTCGATGGCGGTGCCCGGCGGCGCCTGGTCGATCTGCTCCGCGCTCGCGTCGGTCGCCGTCACGCGGTCGAAATGGGCCGCGAGCGCGAGGGCCGCCTGGCCGCTGCCCGTGCCGCAGTCCCAGGCGTGGGCGTGCCCGGGTGCCTGGCCCGCAAGCCACGTGAACAGCGCCTCCGGATACGTCGGCCGATAGCGGCGGTAGGCCGCCGAGGCGTCCGAGAAGTGATCCTTGAAGCCGCTCGTCATGGCGGCCGAGCTTAGCGGGACCGGCCGCGCTTTGCACGGGGCGCCGAACGCCGGAACGCTCGATGCTTCCGGGGGCGCAGCCTTTTCGGATGGCTCTAGCGGCGCCGGCGCCCCCATAATGGAGTCCTGGCCGCAGGCACGGGGTGGATGGAGTCGTGAGTCGAAGGGCAGCTTCCGAAGGGCGACGGCAGGCGGGCGCGCTTCGCCGTCTGCGCGTTCTCGCCATCCCGCTCTGCGCGCTCGCAGCGCCCGGGCTCGTGTCGTGCTCGGCCGCGTACTACGCGACGCTCGAGAAGTTCGGCATCGAGAAGCGCGACATCCTCGTCGACCGCATCAAGTCCGCGAGCGCGGCCCAGACGGACGCCAAGCAGCAGTTCGCCTCGGCGCTCGACGAGTACCGCAGCGTCGTGCACTTCGAGGGCGGGGACCTCGAGCGCGAGTACAACCGCCTGAACTCGGCCTACGAGGACAGCGCGCGGCGGGCCGACGAGGTCAGAAAACGCATCGAGTCCGTGCAGAAGGTCGCGAACGATCTGTTCACGGAGTGGGAAGGCGAGCTCGGCGCGTACACCGATCCGGCGCTGCGCCGGCGCAGCGCAAGGCTGCTGCGCGACACGCGGGCACGCTATCGCCAGGTACTGGCCGCCATGCAGCGCGCCTCCGGCTCGATGGACCCCGTGCTCGCGCTGTTCCACGACCAGGTCCTCTCGCTCAAGCACGATCTGAACGCGCGTGCGATCGGTGCGCTCGGCGGCCAGCTCGACGACATCGAGAAGGCGACCGCCGCGCTGATTCGGGACATGGAGCGCGCGATCGCCGAGGCCGGCGACTTCATCGACGCAATGGGCAAGGCTACGCCCGCACATTGAGACGACGGCGAGGCGGGACCCGCCTCGCTGGCACATGGCTTGCATCGTCACGGTCTCCGCGGCGGCTCGAAAACCGCCGTTCTCAAGGAAAGAGGAGAGATCATGAAGTCAGGAAGCCAATTTTCGAGACTGCCCCTCACGATCGCCGCCGCCGCCGTCTTCGCGGCCATGGGTTCCGCGGGGGCGATGGCGCAGCAGTCGTCGAGTCAGAACCAGCCGAATCAGGCCCGGGCGACTCAGTCCCAGTCGCAGTCGAACGCGTCGCAAACCGGTCAAACCCAGGCAAATGCTTCGCAGCCGGGCCAGGCGCAGGCGTCCGGAGGCAGCCGAGATCTGCAGCAGATCGAGCAGCAGAATCCGGACCTGAGCACGTTCATCAAGGCGCTGCACGCGACGGGGCTCGAGAGCTCATTGAACACGGGCGGGCGCTACACGCTGTTTGCGCCGACGGATAAGGCCTTCAAGTCGATGTCCGATATGACCGTGCAGCAGCTCATGCAGCCGCAGAACCGTCAGCAGCTCATCAGCCTGCTGCGCTCGCACATCGTGGCGGACAACGTAACGCCGAAGATGGCGCACCAGCTCAAGAAGGCGGAGACGCTGAACGGCAATACGGTCGATCTCTCGGCGAACAACGGCCACATCATGGTGGGCAGCGCGAAGGTCGTCGGCAAGAGCATCCAGCAGGGCAACATTCGCGTGTATCCGATCGACAAGGTGCAGTTCATGGGGACGTCCGAGCAGGCCTCGAACGCTTCGGGGAGCCAGAATGGCCAAAGCGGCCAGGAGCAGGCCAGGAACGTGCCCAAGAACGGCAACCAGTCCCAGCAGTAACGGCCTGGCTGCGGTCTTGCGACCGCGCGGGCGAAGCGCCCGTCAGGGCGCAAGCCCGGGGCGGCTCCTTCGGGGGCCGCCCTTCTTCGATCGGTGACCGGGTGGTCGGCACGAGCCCGGTCAGAGGATAATGGCGCCTTTCGCGGGCTCGGCCCGTGCCGGGACGAAGACTTCGGGAGCGCCATGACTCAAAAAATCCTCTATACCCTGACCGACGAAGCCCCGCTGCTGGCGACCTATTCGCTGCTGCCGATCATCGAGGCCTTCACGAAGGCCGCGGGCATCACCGTCGAGACGCGCGACATCTCGCTCGCGGGCCGCACGCTCGCGAATCTCCCGGATTACCTGCGCCCGGAGCAACGTCGGCCCGACGACCTCGCCGAGCTCGGCAGGATCGCGCAGACGCCGGAAGCGAATATCGTCAAGCTGCCGAACATCAGCGCCTCGGTGCCGCAGCTGGCGGCCTGTATCGACGAGCTTCGGGAGCAGGGCTACGCGCTGCCCGATTTCCCCGCCGAGCCCGCGGACGAGGCGGAGCGGAAGGTCCACGCGCAGTACTCGAAGGTGCTCGGCAGCGCCGTGAATCCCGTGCTCAGGGAAGGCAACTCCGACCGTCGGGTCGCCGCGCCCGTCAAGGCGTACGCGCGCAAGCATCCGCACTCGATGGGCGCCTGGAGCGCGGCTTCGAAATCGCACGTCGCGAACATGAGCACCGGCGATTTCTACGCGAGCGAGGCCTCGGCGGTGATCGGCAAGGCCGGCAAGCTTCGCATCGAGCTTACAGATGCGGCGGGCGAGACGACCGTGCTCAAGCCCGCGGTCGCCGCGACGGAAGGCGAGGTCATCGAGGCGGCGGTCATGCGCTGCGGCCCGCTGCGCGAGTTCTACGCGCGCTCGATCGAGGCGGCGAAGGCGGAGGGCGTGCTGCTCTCCCTGCACCTCAAGGCCACGATGATGAAGATCTCCGATCCGATCATGTTCGGGCACGCGGTCACGGTCTATTACGAAGATGTGTTCGCCAAGCACGCCGAGCTGTTCGAGTCGCTCGGCGTCGAGCCGAACAACGGCATCGGCGACGTATACGCGAAGATTGCGGACCTGCCGGCGGCGCGCAAAGCCGAGGTCGAGGCCGACATCGAGGCCGTCTATGCCCAGCGCCCGCCGTTGGCCATGGTCGACTCGGACAAGGGCATTACGAACCTGCACGTGCCGAGCAATGTGATCATCGACGCGTCGATGCCGGCGGCGATCCGTGCGTCCGGGCAGATGTGGGGCCCGGACGGCAAGCTGCACGATACCCTGGCCATGATTCCGGACCGCTCGTACGCCGGCATCTACGAGGCCGTCATCGAGGACTGCAAGCGCCACGGCGCGTTCGACGTGCCGACGATGGGCAACGTCAGCAACGTAGGCCTCATGGCCCAGAAGGCCGAGGAGTACGGCTCGCACGACAAGACGTTCGAAATCCCGGCGGCCGGCACCGTGCGCGTCGTCGACGAGGCGGGCCGGACGCTCGTCGAGCACAGCGTCGAACGCGGCGACATCTGGCGCATGTGCCAGACGCGCGACCTGCCGATCCGCGACTGGGTCAAGCTCGCCGTCGGCCGGGCGCGCGCGACGGGACAGCCGGCTATCTTCTGGCTCGACGAGCACCGCGCCTACGATCGCAACCTCATCGCCAAGGTCCGCAGCTACCTGGGCGAGCACGACACGGCGGGCCTCGATATTCGGATTCTCGCGCCCGTCGACGCCATGCGCGCGACGCTCGAGCGTGTGCGTGCCGGCCAAGATACGATCTCGGTCACGGGCAACGTGCTGCGCGATTACCTGACCGATCTGTTCCCGATCTTCGAGCTCGGGACCAGCGCGAAGATGCTCTCGATCGTGCCGCTGCTCGCGGGCGGCGGCCTCTACGAGACGGGTGCCGGCGGTTCCGCGCCGAAGCACGTCCAACAGTTTCTGGCCGAGAACCATCTGCGTTGGGATTCGCTCGGCGAGTTCCTCGCGCTCGCCGTCTCGATCGAGGAGCTCGGGGCCAAGACGGGCAACGCCCGCGCGCGCGTCCTCGCGGCAGCGCTCGACAAGGCGAACGGCCGTATCCTCGAGAGCAACAAGTCGCCTTCGCGCAAGGTCGGCGAACTCGACAATCGCGGCAGCCACTTCTACCTGGCGCTTTTCTGGGCCGAGGCTCTGGCCGCGCAGACCGACGACGCCGAGCTGCGCGCAAAGTTCGCGCCCGTGGCCGAGCGTCTCGCGCGCGCCGAGGAGAAGGTTGTCGCCGAGCTCAACGCCGTGCAGGGCCGCCCCGTGGACATCGGCGGCTACTACAACCCGGATGCCGAGCTTGCCGCGAAGGCCATGCGCCCGAGCGCGACGTTCAACGCGATCCTGGCCGAGCTCACATAAAAAAGGGGTCAGAGCCCTTTTTCGGGGTCGCAGCCGCAGGCCGAGGCGAAGCGGTACTACCGCCGAAGCGGCACATAGCTTCGAATGCGTTCCTGGGCGGACACCGGCCCAATACGAAACGGGGGGAGCAATGGACGTCAAATTCGCGGACATTCCACTGTACCGAGGCTTCGGCGCCCCGCAGCGCATCGAGTGCGAGCTGCGCGACGTAGAGGTCGTGCAAGGTTCCGTCCCGCCCGAGCTCAACGGCACGTTGTACCGCTGCGGCCCCGATCGGCAGTACCCGCCGATGTTCGAGGACGACATCTTCATCGACGGCGAAGGCATGGTCACGATGTTCCGTTTCGCGGACGGTCACGTCGACTTCCGCAGCCGCTGGGTCCGCAACGAGCGGTTCGTGCTGCAGGAGAAGGCGCGGCGCTCGCTGTTCGGCCGCTACAGGAACCGCTATACGAACGACCCGAGCGTCGACGGCGTGAGCATGAACACCTCGAATACCCATGTGTTCTGGCACGGCGGCCGCCTGCTCGTGCTCAAGGAGGATTCGCTGCCCTACGAGCTCGACCCCGATACTCTCGAGACGCGCGGGCCGTGGGACTTCTACGGCGGCGTCGAGGCGCAGACGATGACGGCGCATCCCAAGATCGATTGGGAACGCAACGAATATCTCGCATTCTCGTATCAGGCGCGCGGGGATGCGACGACGAATTTTGCGTTCTATGTGATCGGCCCGGACGGGCGCGTCGCGCACGAGATGTGGTTCGACATGCCCTACCCGGGCATGGTCCACGACTTCGCGGCCGGCGAACAGCACGTCGTCGTGCCGTTTTTCCCCATGATCACGGATCTCGAGGTCTTGAAGCGCGGCGGGCCGTTCTACCAGTGGCACCCGGACAAGCCCAGCTGGTACGCCGTGTTTCCGCGCCGCGGCGAGGCGAGCCAGATCCGCTGGTTCCGCGGGCCGGCCGTGAGCGCCGGGCATATGATGAATACGTTCACTGATGGCTCGAAGGTCCACCTCGATCTGTGCCTCTATGACGGCAACTGCTTCGAGTTCTTCCCGAGCTACGACGGCTCGCCCCATAAGCCCGCGCCCCCGCTGCTGACGCGGCTCACGTTCGATCTTGCGGGCGCCGGGGAGCGCTACGAGACGACGCGGCTGCTCGCGGTGCCGGGCGAGATGCCGCGGCACGACGACCGCTACAACGGCCGGCCCTATCGGCACGGTTATCTGATCTGCCGGCCGCCCGACGCCCCGGCGGGCGCCGTAGGCATGAGTGCGCTCGGGCATTTCGACCACCGGACGGGCGCGCTCGAGACCTGGTCTGCGGGCGCCGAAAGCGGCGTGCAGGAGGCCGTGTTCGTGCCGCGCAGACCGGGCGCCCCCGAAGGCGACGGTTTCCTGCTCGTGCCGGTCAACCGCTTCGCGGAGAGCCGCAACGACCTCGTGATCCTTGACGCGCAGCATGTCGCCGAGGGGCCGCTCGCGACCTTGAAGCTGCCCGTCAAGATCAAGAGCTTCCACGGCAGCTGGGCGCCGGCCGAGACGCTGCGCACCGGGCGCTACTAGGAAAAGGGGTCAGAGCCCTTTTTCGCCCGCCGGCGCCATTTGGGGTGCTGCCGATATCTATCGCGAAAAAAGGGCTCTGACCCCTTTTCCTTTCGTTAGACGGCTTCGATGAACGCGGCGATCTCGGGCCCGAGGTTGTCGTGCGGCAGCCCGATTTGCAGCACGCTCGAGAGGTGGTTCTGGCCCGCGAGGTAGTGCATGCGCGGGTAGCTGCCCCGCGCCTCGACGTGCGCGCCGACGAACTGGGCGGCTTGGCGCTGGAAGTCGCCGGCGTCGAACTCGGAGACCGAGAGCAGCAGGGGCACCGCCGTGCGCAGCAAGCCCGGCAGCGAGGAGCACTCCGCGTAGGCGCTGTCGTCGGCACCGAAGTAGGCGCGCTGGAAGTCGTTGCGGTCGGCCCTGGCGATGTCGTAGAGCCCCGAGATCAGCAGCGCGCCGGCAATGCCGGGTCCCCCGCTGCCGTGGAAGCGCGGGAAGGCGACATAGCTCGCGGTGTGGACCGCGCCGGCCGACTGGCCCATGACGAAGATGCGCGCCGGATCGCCGCCGTGCTCGGCGGCGTGCTCGGCGAGCCAGCGCACGGCCAGGCCCAGGTCCTCGGCGCCCGCGGGCCACGGATGGGCCGGCGCGAGCCGGTACGTCATCGTGACGCCCAGGAGGCCGTGGGCGGCGGCCCAGCCACCGACGTTGTCGTAGAACGGCGTATCCGGCAGCGACTTGTCGCCCATGACGAAACCGCCGCCGTGCACGAAAACGAGCACGGGCACCCGGGCGCCCGCGCCGAGGCCGGGGGGTGCGAAGACGTCGAGGCGATGCCGCTCGTCCGGTCCGTAGCGCAGGTCGCGCACGACGTCGGCCGCCGGCGGCGTGATGTCGGCATGCAGCGCCTTGAACAGGGTGTGCGTGCCCTCGAGCAGAGGCGGGGTCAGCTCGAGGCCCAAGGCGCTGATCTTGTCTCGAAGCTCCGTACTCACGGCATCTCCTCTCGTGATTTCAGGTGTCCCGATCGTCCTTTCCGGTCGCCGGCGGGCCGCCCAGCGCCGCCACGCAGCGGCGCAGATAGTCCTGCAGGCGCTCGAGCTCCTGGGCGTCGAGCGCGGACAGCATGCGCGAGAATACCGCATCCCCCACGGCGCGCGCCCGGCGGAACTCTTCGCCCCCCTCGGGGGTCAAGAACCAACTGTCGGCCCGGCGGCTGTCGGGGTGGGGCCGGCGCTCGATGAGCCCTTCCGCCTCGAGCCGACGCAGGACGGGATTCATCGTCTGAGGCGACACCATCGCGCGCCGCGCCAACTGGGCGCCGGTGCTGCCGGGCTCCAGATCCAGGCTGAACAGCGTCGCGAAATGCGCGAACGAAAGCTCGACGCCGTGACGCCGCAGGGCCTCGTCCATCGACTGACGCAGGGAGTGATGCAGCGACTTCATCAAAAAGCCGATAACCTTCTCGGGTTGGTCGGCGTAGTCCTCGTGCCCGTGCCTTGCGTCCTCGATCTGAAGATTTCTTGCCATTATCCGGTTGCCTGATATCAGCTTCCTGATATGATATCAGCAAGCTGATCGTTATCAAGGAACGTCGTCCGTGAAGGAGCATCGCGTGAAAGGATTTCGAGCCGGCAGGGGCAAGGTCGCCGTGGCCGTGATCGTCGGCCTCGGTGCGCTGGCCGCAGCCGTGCTGCTGCCCAGGCTGCCGGTTTTCGGCGGCGAGAAGCAGGCAGCCGCCCAGTCGGCCGGCCGGAGCAAGCAAGCGGCCCTGACCGTCACGACCTTTGAGCTCGAGCCGCAGCAGGTCCGGCATACCATCACGGTCGACGGTTCCATCTATCCCTGGATGGAAGTCATCATCGCGCCCGAGGTCGGCGGCTATCGCGTGTCCGAGGTCAACGTCGACGTCGGCGATCACGTGAAGAAGGGCCAGGAGCTCGTGAGGCTGTCCTCGGCGCTGCTCGAGGCCGAGGTCGACTCAAAGCAGGCCATGGTCAAGCAGCGCGAGGCCGAGCTCGCCAATGCCCAGTCCTCATTGAAGCGGGCGAAGACGCTGGCCTCCCGGCAGGCCGTCTCGGCCTCCGACCTCGATCAGCTCCAGAGCCAGGCCAAGGCGGCCGAGGCCCAGCTCGAGTCGGCCAAGGCCGATCTCGAGACGGCGACCCTCAAGCTCAAGTACACCCACGTGACGGCGCCCGACGACGGCATCATCACGTCGCGCACCGTGACCGTCGGTCAGGTTGCGCAGACGGGCACCGAGATGCTGCGGCTGCTGCGCCGGAGCCGCGTCGAGTGGCGCGGCCAGATTCCGGAGTCCCGCCTCGCGGAGCTCGCGCCGGGGCAGGACGTTACCGTCACGACGACCGACGGCGCGAAGTACGACGGCACGATCCGCATCGTCGCGCCGACGGTCGCCGACCAGAGCCGCACGGGCCTGGTCTACGTCAGCCTGCCGACCGATCCGCGCCTGCGCCCCGGTATGTTCGCGCGCGGCGACATCGTGATCGGCCAAGGTCCCGCGCTCACCTTGCCGCTCGAAAGCATCGTGAGCTCGGACGGCTACAGTTACGCGTTCGTGCTGCGTCCGGATCACACGGTCCAGCGGCGCCGCATCGAGACCGGCGACGTGTTCGGTGACAATATCGAGGTCACGCGCGGGCTCGCGGCCGGCGACGTCGTCGTCGCCAAAGGCGCCGGCTTTCTCAAGGACGGCGATCTCGTCAACGTCGCCTCCGCGGCCGAATCCGTGACCAGCAACGAAACCGCAGCCAAAGTCGCAACGGAGGCGAACGGTTCATGAACTTCGTCACCTGGTCGATCCGGAACCCCGTTCCGGTCATCGTGCTCTTCGTCGGCCTGACCGTCGCGGGGCTGTTCAGCTTTCCCAAGCTCGGCGTGCAGGACCGGCCGGACATCGAGTTCCCGGCCGTCGTCGTGACCGTGAGCTACCCCGGCGTCGCGCCGACGCAGATGGAATCGGAGATCACGCGCAAGGTGGAGGACGCGGTATCGACCGTCTCCGGCATCGAGCAGATGACCTCGATCGTCGACGAAGGCGTCTCGACGACGACGATCGAATTTCATTTCGGTACCGATCTTTCCCAGGCGCTTGACGACGTCCGCGACGCGATGACGCGCATCCGGCCCAATCTGCCGCAGGACGCGCAGGAGCCCATCGTCTCGCGCGTGACGACGGCGGGCGGCGCGCTCGTGACGTGGACGGTTTCCTCGGACTCGATGAGCGATACGGAGCTCTCGTGGTTCGTCGATCTCGTCGTCTCGCGGGAGCTGTCGTCGGTGCCCGGCATCGGTCAAGTATCGCGCGTCGGCGGCGTCGATCGCGAAATTCGCGTGGACCTCGATCCGGACCGCATGGCCGCGCTCGGAGCCAACGCGAGCGACGTCTCCCGCCAATTGCGCCGCATCCAGGCGGAGTATCCCGGGGGCGAGGCGCGCGTCGGCGGCCTCGAGCAGACCGTGCGCACGACGGGCACGCTGCAGACCGTGCGCCAGCTCGCTGATCTGCCCATCGTTCTGAGCGACGGCCGCAGCGTCCGGCTCGATACGATCGCCGACGTGCGCGATCAGGCCGCCGAGCGGCGCTCGATCGCGATGCTCAACGGCAAGCCCGTCGTCGGCTTCCAGATCGTCCGCAGCTGGGGCTCGAGCGCGCTCGACGTCGCCAAGCAGGCGCGCGCGAAGGTCGAGGACCTGCGGAAGCAGTACCCGAACATCCACTTCGAGGAGGCGAGCTCGACGGTCGGGTACATCCAGAAATCCTACGACTCCTCGATGGAGATGCTTCTCGAGGGCGCGTTCCTCGCGGTCATCGTCGTCTGGCTGTTCCTGCGCGACTGGCGCGCCACCGTGATCTCGGCCGTGGCGCTGCCGCTCTCGATCATCCCGACGTTCTGGGCGATCTACATGCTCGGCTTCTCGCTGAACATCCTGACCATGCTCGCGCTGACGCTCGTGGTCGGCATTCTCGTCGACGATGCGATCGTCGAGGTCGAGAACATCGTTCGGCATCTGCGGCAGGGGAAGAAACCGAAGCAGGCGGCCATGGACGCCGCCATCGAGATCGGACTCGCCGTCGTCGCAACCTCGCTCACGATCTGCGCGGTGTTCATCCCCGTCGCGTTCATGGGCGGCATCGCCGGGCAGTTCTTTGCGCCCTTCGGATTCACCGTTACGGTCGCCGTGCTGTTCTCGCTGCTCGTCGCTCGGACGCTGACGCCCATGATGGCAGCTTATTTCCTCAAGCCCCACGAGCGTCCCGTGCGCCAGCCGAAGGTCATGGGCTGGTACCTCGGCCGCGTGCGCTGGTGCCTTGCGCACCGTTGGATCACGCTCGGCACGGCCACGGCCATGCTAACGGCAATGCTTTCGCTGTTCCCGTTGCTGCCGAAAGGCTTCTCCCCGGCTGGCGACAACGGCTTCACGCAGCTCAGCGTCGAGCTGCCGCCGGGTGCGACGCTCGACGATACGATCGGCGTCGTGAAGCAGGTGCGCGC
Source organism: uncultured Gammaproteobacteria bacterium (assembly GCA_963782445.1). Taxonomy (GTDB): domain Bacteria; phylum Pseudomonadota; class Gammaproteobacteria; order Steroidobacterales; family Rariloculaceae; genus ZC4RG20. The sequence goes on along the minus strand of CAWAJM010000001.1, from coordinate 3,932,334 downwards.
GCACCTGCGCGACATGCCCGAGGTCGGCAGCATCTTTACGACCATCGGCACTCAGGGCGGCGGCAACGGCTTCAGCGGCGGGGGTGCGCCCGGCTCGGTCCGCAAGGGCACGATGACGATCCAAATCAAGAACGTCGACGGCACGCGCGGCGCGCAGCAGGCGTTCGAGCGTAAGGCGACGGCGGCGCTCAAGGACATCCCGGGCGCGCGCCTGCAGTTCCAGGGCAGCGGCGGCGACCGCGTGCAGATCACGCTCGCGGGCGATAACGGCCCGCGCCTCTCGGAGACGGCGCAGAAAGTCGAAGACGCCATGCGCGCGATGCCGGGCCTCGACAACGTCACGAGCAACGCGGCGCTGCAGAAGCCTGAGATCGTAATTCGGCCGTGGCCCGACCGTGCGGCCGAGCTCGGCGTCACGACGGAGACACTGGGTCTCGTGACGCGTATCGCGACGAGCGGCGACATCGAAAACGGCCTCGCGAAGTTCAACCTCGACAATCGTCAGATTCCGATTCGCGTCCGTCTCAACGATGCTTCCCGCAGCAACCTCGAGCGTCTGCGCATGCTGCCCGTGCCCGCGCGCGGCGGCACGACGGTGCCGCTCACGAACGTCGCGGACGTGACGCTCGGCGCCGGTCCCGCGCAGATCAACCGCATCGACCGCAGCCGGGACATCACGATCCAAGCGCGGCTCGACGGGCTCGCGCTCGGCGACGCGCTCAAGCAGATCGAGGGCCTGCCGGTCATGAAGAATCTGCCCGAAGGCGTCCGGGAGCTGCGCACGGGCGATGCGCGCTGGATCTCGGAGATCTTCACGCAGTTCGGCACGGCCATGGCCATCGGCGTGCTCGCGATCTACGCGGTGCTCGTCATGCTGTTCCACAAGTTCATTCAGCCGGTCACGATCCTGAGCGCGCTGCCGCCTTCGGTCGCGGGCGCCTTCGTTGCGCTGCTGCTCACGGGCAACGGGCTCGCGATCAACTCGCTGATCGGCCTGCTCATGCTCATGGGCATCGTGTCGAAGAACTCTATCCTGCTCGTCGAGTACGCGATCAAGGCGCAGCGCGAGGACGGCCTCGGCCGCTTCGACGCGCTCGTCGACTCGTGCTCGAAGCGGGCGCGGCCGATCGTCATGACGACGATCGCGATGGGCGCCGGCATGATGCCCGTCGCGCTCGGGCTCGCGGGCGACCCGAGTTTCCGAGCGCCCATGGGTATCGCAGTCGTCGGCGGCATCTTGGTCTCGACGCTCATGAGCCTGTTCATCGTTCCCGCGATGTTCACGGTCGTCGACGATTTCCAGCAGTGGCTCAACCGCCTGTTCGGCCGGCGGGCCGAGTCCGAGGACGAGGAGGAGAACGAGGCCTATCTGCCGGGGCGCGCCCCCGAGCCCAATGCGCCGCGGGAGCCTGCGACGGTCGAAGGCTGAGGGCCGTCCGGACCCCCGCCGCTCGTCACCGTGGTGCCTTCCGATGGCCGCTGTGCCGGCGGCCCGCCTAGAATGGCTCGAGGCAGGTCGATACGCATGGCGGGCGGGACATGGAAGGCAAACGGTCGGGCGGCGGGGCGCCATGGGCCTTGGCCGTGCACGGCGGGGCCGGGGACCGCGGCCGCAGCGAGATCGACGCGGCCCACGAGCGCGCGCTGCGCGAGGTGCTCGCTGCCGTGCTGCGCGCCGCGGCCGCCCTGCTCGAAGCGGGCGGCACGAGCCTCGATGCCGTCGAGGCGGCCGTACGCCGGCTCGAGGATTCGCCGCTCTTCAATGCCGGCCGCGGCGCCGTGTTCAACGCGGCCGGCGAGCACGAGCTCGACGCCGCCATCATGGACGGGGCGTCCCGGCGGGCCGGCGCCGTCGCCGGTCTGCGGCATATCCGCAATCCGGTGAGTCTCGCGCGGCGTGTCATGGACGCCTCTCCCCACGTCTTCCTGAATGGCCGCGGCGCGGAAGCCTTCGCACGCGTTCAGCCCGGCATCGAATTCGTCGACCCCGAGTATTTCTCGACCGAGGAGCGGCGCGGCGCGCTCGAACGGGCGCGTGCCGCCGCGGGCCGGCGCGGCTCCGGGCCCGGAGCCCGCGCCGCCCGCGCGGAGCCCGAGACGGTCGGCGCCGTCGCCCTGGATCGCAACGGCCACCTGGCTGCGGCGACGTCCACGGGCGGCCTCACGAACAAGCTGCCGGGGCGCGTTTCGGATTCGGCCGTCATCGGCGCGGGCACCTATGCGAGCGACGGAGTCTGTGCCGTCTCGTGCACGGGCCAGGGCGAGTACTTCATTCGCGCGACAGCCGCGCGCGACGTGGCCGCGCGGCTCGAGTACGCCGGCGCGGATCTGCGCAGCGCGGCGGCCGGCGTGCTGCGCGAGCGCGTCGGCGGCCTCGGCGGCCGCGGGGGGCTCATCGCCGTCGATGCCCGCGGCATCATTGCCTGTCCCTTCAATACCGATACGATGTACCGGGCCTTCGTCACGGCGGCCGCCGAGCCCGTCGTGGCGGTCTACGCCGACGAGTGAGCCGGCGAGGACCGGCCGAGGCCGGGCCGCCGCCGGCGCAGCGGGCCCACTGACGCAGAGGAACACCATGAACAGCCTTCACGATCCTGCCATCGCCCGAGTCCTCGAGACGCTGCACGCCGAGGCCCGGCGCGACCCCGAGCGCCGCGCTTCGCGCCGGCGCGACGACGACGATTCGCTGACCCGCATGGGCGACATGTACCTGGCCGTTTCACCGGCCGAGGGGAGGCTTCTGTATCTGCTGGCCCGCGGGGCTCGAGCCGTGCGCAGCGTCGAGTTCGGCGCGTCCTTCGGCATCAGCACGACCTATCTCGCGGCCGCGGCCAAGGACAACGGCGGCACGCTCGTGACGACGGAGGCGCACCCGGACAAATGCGCGGCCGTCCGCCGCGTGCTCGGCGACGCCGGTCTCGACGCCGTCGCGACTCTGCTCGAGGGCGACGCGCGCGAGACGCTGAAGGACGTCTCCGGGCCGATCGACTTCGTCTTCCTCGACGGCTGGAAGGGCATGTACCTGCCCGTGCTCGAGCTCCTGTTGCCGAAGCTCGCCGTGGGGGCGCTCATCGCGGCCGACAACATCGACCACGAGGGTGCGCGGCCGTATGCCGAGCGCGTGCGCACGGGGGCGGAGTTCGTATCGCACACGTTCGGCAAGCAGGAGCTCAGCTGCTTCACGGGGTGAGTCGGCGGATCGCGGCCGGTCGCGGCTGGACGTCGGTGGCGGGCTCCGTGTCGACGTTTGTGGCGGGCTTCAGGCTCGGCGTAAGGGCGGTGTCGGGACCGCCGTGAACCCATGCCTGGGGGCTCGCTGAGCGCCCTCCCTGGCGCTCACAACGGTCTCCTCGCGCCGTCGCAGCATGATTCATGAACGGCCGCGCCGTCGCAGAGGAGGCTTGCGCAGACGGGCGCTTTCGGGGCCGTGCGCGCCAGGACGGCGCCCAGCGAGCCCCCAGGGATGATGAAATGGACTCCTCCCTCGGGTAATCGGCATCTTAGTGCCACGCTGCACTCGGCAGCTAAAACCCCAGCGTGAGAGAGGAGCCCAGCATGAATACTACTACTGCCATTGTCGGTGTCGATCTGGCCAAGAACCGCCTCGAAGTCGCGGTCGCCAATCAGTTGTATCGGGTCGAGCAGCGTAAGTCGCTGAGCCCTAGCCAATTCGGGCACTTCATCGGCCATCAGGTCCACAGCCTGTTCGTCCTTGAAGCCTGCGGCTCGGCGCATTATTGGGGAAGACGGTTGCAGGAGTGCGGACACGAAGTCCGGCTGCTTCCCGCTCAGTACGTGCGTGCCTACGTCAAGCGCAACAAGACCGATCGGGCCGACGCCGCCGCCCTCATCGAGGCCTCCCGATGCCAGGACATCAAGCCCGTCCCGATCAAGACCCTCGACCAGCAGCACCTGCAGCAACTGCACCGCCTGCGCGAGCAGTACAAGCACACCCGCAATCAACGCATCAACCTGCTCCGCGGCATCCTGCGTGAGTTCGGCATCCCGATCCCCAAGGGCCTTGCCCGCGGGCGCAGCGCCATCCGCGAAGCCCTCCAGATCGCTGACAACGGCCTCCCCGACGCTCTGCGCCCCGCCGTCTTTGAGGTGCTCGAGGAAATCGACGCCTGCGGGCAGCGCATGGACCGGATCGAGCGCGAGCTCAAAGCCCTCACCGGCGAGAGTGATCTGGTGCGGCGCTGGTTGGCCGTCCCAGGCGTCGGCTCCCTCGGCGCAACCGCCATCTATGCCGCCGTCGTCGATATGAACCGCTTCCCCTCAGGCAGGCACTTCGCAAGCTGGCTCGGCATCACCCCCAAGGAGTTCTCCTCCGGTGAGCGCCGCCGGCTCGACCGCATCAGCAAACGCGGCGACAAGTACCTGCGAACCCTCATCGTGCACGGCGCGCGCTCCGCTCTCAATGCCGCCCGTTGCGCTGAGAAGGCCGGCAAAACCCTTGATCCCTTGCGCCGCTGGGCGCTGCAGACCGAGCAGCGCTGCGGCACCAATAAGGCCACCGTCGCCTTGGCCAACAAGATCGCCCGCATCCTATGGGCGATCGCCAAGTACGATCGCGCCTTCAACGCCCACTGGTCGACGAGCGCTCAAGCCCCCTCCGGCAAAGCGGCCTGAGGCAGCTGCTCTCTCGGTTTGCGACGTTCAAAGTCTCCATCCCCGCCCACAAGCTGCCGAACGTGATCGTTATCATGCACAAGCGGAACGGCCGCTGGCGCGGTGAAGCCGTTGAATCCGTTGTCCCTTCGAGGACACTAAAGGACGATTGGCTCCGCGCTGGCGACTTTCATGATGTCCAGGGCCCACCCTCACTCATGGCCCGTAACAGGACGAATACACGGTTGCAGCCGCTATCCCTCTCGCGCATGACGACGCCCCCTCAGGCCGCCCGGCACGCCTTCAGCTGGATCGAGGAGCCAAGACAAAGACCCCCGCCCCCACTTGACGGGAGGAGTCCATACACGGATTCACGCCGTCCCCGAAAGCCCCCGTCTGCGCAACCCTCCGGCAGCCACCGTGCCCCAAGCCCGTTCATGAATCGTGCGGCCGACAGCCATCCCCCTGGTGGACGCCGCGCCCCGCTGCGGTCTAGCATCCGGGCGGGGGACGTCTGCGCCAGGCGCCGGCGTCGGCATGCGGCCGCTCGGGCCGTCGATTGCAGGAGCAGAAAATGAACAAGAACCCGACTCGAATCGCACTTGCGTGTCTTGCCCTGATGTTCGCCGCCGGCACGGCCGCAGCCGATATGCTGCCCGGAGAGCGTGCGGCCGACGTGAGCGCGATTCCCGGGGTCGTCGCCGAGGGGGCCAAGTGGGCAATCGTCTGGGCGGATTTCGTCACGGCCGATGGCATGGTCGGCACTTCGGACGGCGGCCTGCTGTTCGCGCAGGAGCAGACGGACTCCATCATCAAGCTCGATCGCGACGGCAATGAGTACACGTATATGCACGCGGACGGGCCGGGCGCCGTCTCGATCGACGCCAAGGGGCGGCTCTATGCCGTCATGCGCACCTGCACGGAGCCGCTGAATCCCGAGCTCGGCGGCTGCAATCGGCTCACGCACGTCAGCATGCTCGCGCCCGAGCACCGGCTGCTCGCGAACAGCTTCGCGGACGGGCGGCCGCTCGGCCGCCTCAACGATCTCATTGCGGACGGCAAGGGCGGGGCCTACTTCACGGTGCGCGGTGCCTATTACGTCTCACCGAACGGTCAGGTCAGCGCCGTGGCCGATCAGGACATCCGGCCGAACGGCATCATGCTGAGCCCGGACGGGCGTACGCTGTACGTGACGAACGTCGACGAGGTGCTCGCGTTCGACGTCCACGCGGACGGCTCGAACGTCGAACCGGCGCGTCTTCGGCAAGATCGACGGCGACACGGGCGCCGACGGCATGGCCGTCGACTCGGCGGGCCGGCTTTATGTCACGGCGGCGCAGGGCGTGCACGTGCTCTCCCCCGAGGGTCAGCACCTCGGCCTGATTCCGTCGCCGCGCCGGCCGATCACGCTCGCGTTCTCGGGTCCGGACAAAAAGCAGCTGTACGTCGGCCAGATGGGCGCCGTTGGTCCCGACGGCAAGGCTTGGTCGACGCCGAAGGGTGTGCGTAACACGGCCATGACGATCTACCGGCTGCCGATGCTTTCGCAGGGGTATATGGGGCGGCCGAAGTAGCGGGCGCCGAGCGAAAAGGGCTCTGACCCCTTTTTCAGAAAAAGGGGTCAGAGCCCTTTTTCGTTTCTTCAGGACGGCGTCACGTAGAAGAACCCGAGCGCCAGCAGCGCGTATACGGCGAGCAGCAGCACGCCCTCGAACCACGTCGTCTCGGCGTCGTGGGCGATCGCGTTGACGATGAAGGCGACACCCGGGATCGCGAACAGCTCGAGCGGGTTATCGAAGACGAGGTTCATCGGCCGGCCGACGAGGTAGGACGTGATGACGAGCAGCGGCGCGACGAGCAATGCGACCTGCACCGTCGAGCCGATCGTGATGCCGACGACGAGATCCATGTTGTCCTTGCGCGCGAAGTAGACCGCCGAGACGTACTCGGCGGCGTTGCCGACGATCGCGAGCACCGTGACGCCGAGGAAGAACGTCGAGATGCCGAGGCTGTCGGCCGCGTTTTCGAGCGCGCCGGAGACGACCTCGGCTTCGACGGCCGTGACGGCCGTCGCTGCGACGAGCACGGCGACCGAGCGCAGGACCGTCCACTCGGCGGGTGTGCCGTCCCCCTCGTTGCGCGCGAATACGTCCCGATGCGTGACGAGCGTATAGAGCAGATTGCCAATGTAGACGAGGATCAGCACGGCCGAGACGCCGAGACTCAGCTGCTCGTCGAGCGAGGCGACGTTGGGCGCCGTCGCGGTGCGCTCCGTGTAGTCGAACAGCGCGGGCAGCAGTAACGCGACGACGACCAGGATCAGCAGGCTCGAGTTCTGGCCCGCGCGCTCGTGCTGAAAGCGCTGCTCGCTGCGTCCCCAGCTGCCGACGACGATAGCGAGCCCGAGGCCGAGCAGGCCGTTGCCGATAATCGAGCCCGTGATCTGGCCCTTGACGACGGCGGCGTGCCCGTCGAGCAGCACGAAGAGGGCGAGGATGAGCTCGGCGAGGTTGCCGAAGCTCACATTGAGCAGCCCGCCGATGGCCGGCCCCGTGTGCCTCGCCATCTGCTCCGTCGCACGCCGCATCCACTCGGCCAGCGGCACGATCGCGAGCGCCCCGGCGACGAAGACCCAGATCGGGCCGATCTCGACGACGTACGCCAGAACGAGGGAGACGGGAACGAGGCCGAGCGCGAGCGTCCAGAACCCGGGGCGATGGGCAGGCTTGCCGAGCTTCGCCACCGCCGGCGCCGCGCCTCAGTCGGGGTTCCGGCGCCGCACGAGCACGTCCCGTCGCCGGCGCAGCAGCACGTAGACGATCGACGAGACGAGGACGAAGCCGAGGGCGGCGAGCGTGATCTTGTGAAGGTTCTGTTGCAGCAGCTCCTTCTGCGCGCCGAGCACGTAGCCCAGGGCCGTGAGAATCGCGACCCAGATACCGGCGCCGAGCGCCGTATACAGCGAGAACTTGGCCACCGGCATGCGTGCGAGCCCGGCCGGCAGCGAGATGTACTGGCGCACGCCGGGGATCAGCCGGCCGTTGAAGGTGGAAATCTCCCCGTGCCGGGCGAAGTAGCGCTCCATTTTCTCGAGCGCCTCGGCGCCGAAGAAGACGTAGCGCCCGAGGCGCAGGACGATCGGCCGGCCGAGGTACAGCGCGAGGTAGTAGTTGAACAGCGCGCCCGTGAGGCTGCCCGCGGTGCCGACGGTCACGGCTGCATAGGCGTTCATCTGGCCGCCGAAAGCCAGATAGCCGGCCGGAATCATGACGACCTCGCTCGGAAACGGAAAGAAGCTGCTCTCGAGCGCCATGGCCAGAAAGATGCCCGGATAGCCAATCTGGCTAACGAAATGAACGATCCAATCGACAATGGGTTGCATCAGGTCACTGCCTTCGATTCAGCGGGCGCCCGGGTCGCCGGGCTCGGGCGCATCATAGCCGGGGACCCGCGCTTTGCGCCGTTCGCCGGTCGACACGAGGCCGACGCCGGCGAGGATGAGGAGCGTCCCGGCCGTCCGGAGCGGCGTGCCGTGCTCCATGAGCCGGCTCCAGTGGGTGGCGCCGGCATATACGAGCACGTAGCTGATCCCGAGCAGCGGGTAGGCGTAGCTCAACGGATAGCGCACGAGCACGGCGAGCCAGGCCAGCAGCGAGCAACCGTAGGCGGCGAGTCCCCCGACCGTCCAGGCCAGCGCCGGGCCGAAGTATGCCAGCGCCGCGGCAGTCAGTGCGAAGGCATGGCCGCCCGCGAGCCGGTGCAGCTCCTGCATGCCGGCCTTCATGCTGAGCTGGCCCGCGGCCGAGAGCACGATCGAGGCGCACAGGAACGCGAGGCCGAGCGCGCGGCTCGCGCCGGGCTTCGTCTTCGCATCGGCCGCCGCGCTCGCGCTCATGTGCTCGCTACGAGCGCGATGCCGAGCGCGATGAGCGCGACGCCGAGCCAGCGCCGCGGCGGCACGGGTTCGCCGAGGAAAATGCGCGACGCGCCGACCACGAGCACGGTGCCCAGGCTCAGGAACGGGAATGCGCGGCTCACGTCCATGCGGTAGAGCACGAGCAGCCACAGCGCCGTCCCGGCCAGAATGCAAAGGATCGCGCCGAGCAGCTCGGGCGAGAACAGCGCCGCCGCCCACTCGACGGGGCGCCGCCTGCCGGCGAGCCGGCGCGCGGCGCCGACTTTCTGCAGCACCTGGCTCGAGCCGAGCAGGGTCACGGCGAGCAGCAGCAGTGCGGTATTCACGGCAGACCTCTCATGCGGGCGGAATATGCCAGAACACGACCTCGCCGTGTTGCGATCGGCGGGCGCGAGGCGGCATGAGTGGAGCGATTTCGCGGTCGGTCGCGCGCCCGCATACCACGAGGATCGGCCGGCGGCCGCGGTTCGCGGCTACGAGGCGGGCGAACGCCGCGGCGTCCAGAAGGCGGTCCCGGCTCTGCGGATACGAGAGGCCGTACTCGATCTCGCCCGGGCTCAGGACATAGATGTCGTCCCGCCCGAGAACCCAGGCGGCCGTGCCGAACAGCGGCGCATCGGACACGACGAGCGCGTCGGGCGCGGCCTCGGCGTAGCGCGTGACGGCCAGCGATGGGGAGACGTTATCGAGCGCCCGCTGCGGCGGCGCGACCTGCAGCGGCAGTATGAGCGCCGCCCCCGTGCCCGCGAACGCCGCGAGCCGTCGGCCGCGTGCGCGCGCGAGCACGGCGTAGAGGCCGCAGGCGGCTCCGGCCGCCATGAACAACACGAACGCGGCCAGCTTGAGACGTTCCGCGGGCCCGAAGACCGGCTGCGCGAGGGCGCCGGCCTGAGCGGCGAGCAGCGCGCCGCCGAGGGCGGCGAAGACGGCCGCGACGAGGCCGGCCGCAATCGAGAACGCCCGCCGCCCGGGACCCGGCAGGGCGCGCTCGAGCCCGGCCGCCAGCAGCACGGCCAGCGGCGCGAAGCAGGGCAGGATGTAGGTCGGCAGCTTGCCCTTGGAGAGCGAGAAGAACAGCAGCGGCAGCCCGGCCCAGGCCGCGGCGTACCAGAGCAGGGCGCGCGTGCGCTCGGGAAACTCCGCCCGGCCTTTGGCGAGGCCGAGCAGCGCGGCCGGGAGCAGCCAGAGCCACGGCCAGCCGGCGATCGGCAGCCAGGCGAAGTAGTACCAGAACGGCTGTGCATGCTGGGCGTCGCTGGCCGTGAAGCGCTGGATGTGCTCGACCCAGAAGAAGTAGTGCCAGAAGTCGGGCTCGCGCAGCGCAATCGCGACGGACCAGGGCAGCGCCACGAGCGCTGCGACGGCGATGGGCCACCATGGTGCGGTCCACAACGTGCGCCAGCGCCGCCGCGCGGCGAGATAGGGTCCGGCGACGAGCACCGGGATCGCGAGGGCGAGAAAACCCTTGACGAGAAAGGCCGCGCCGCAGGCTGCGCCGCACATCGCGAGCCAGCGCCGGCGCCGGCCTGCATCGGGCGTCTCGGTCGCGACGAAGAAGCTCGCGAGCGCGCCCGTCAGGAACAGCGCGAGGAACGCGTCGAGCACGGCGAACGTGCCGATGCCTGCGACGAGGAAGGTCGTGAGGTAGATCGCGGCCCCGACTCCGGCTGCTAAGCGCGAGACGTAGCGCCGCGCGAGGCCGAAAACGATGAGCGCTGTAAGGCCGGTGGCGAGTGCGCCGGGCAGCCTCAGGGCGAACGGCGACTCGCCGAACACGGCGAACGAGGCCGCGTCGAGCCAATAGCCGAGCACGGGCTTCTCGAAGTAGCGCACCCCGTCGAAGCGCGGCGAGATCCAGTCGCCGTGCGCGAGCATCTCGTGCGCGATCGCGCCGTAGCGGACCTCGTCGGGGCTCGCCATGGGCCGGATGCCGAGCGGCAGCAGGTACAGGACGAGGTACAGCAGCAGCAGCGCGGCCGCGACGCGCCGGTCGCGCGCGGCTTCGAGCTTCGCGCCGGGGACGCCGGCGGTCGCGGGCCGGCGGGCGGTGTCGAGCGCGCGCAGCACGGGCTTCAGTGGGCCAGCGCCGAGCGCTGCCAGCAGACCTCGCCCTCGCGGCCGGCAATCGGCGCCGCCGCGACGCCGTCCTCGGGCAGCGCGCCGGCCGCCGAGAGCAGCCGCTCGAGCGGCACGGGTGTCACGCCGCGCGCCCGGGAGGCCGCCAGGAAGGCGCCGAAGAGCTGCGCGCAGGCGATGCCCTCGACCTCGGCATGGACGGTCAGTACGTTGAGACGGCCTGGGCGCACGAGCGCGAGCAGGCGCTCGTTGTAGTTCTCGTTCGTGATGCCGTTGCGGCCCACGATTTCGTCGTAGGTCGGCAGCGTCGTTGGGACCTGCGGCGCACAGCGCCGGCCCGCGACGACCGGCACGAACGGCGCCGCACCGCGGCAGTCGCTGTTGTAGCGAAAGCCGAAGTCCTGCTTGGCCGCGAGCACGCGCTCGTCGCAGACCCAGCCGGCCGCGGCCGAGCAGTCGGGCGGCCGGCCGAAAGTCTCGCCGAACGCGTCGACCCCGAGGCCGATCTCGCGGTGCAGCGCCTCGGGCGGCAAGCGCCTGGCCGCGGCCTGCCAGCGGTGATGGTCGTACGCGTGCAGCCCGACCTCGTGGCCGGCCGCGGCCGCGGCCCGCAGGACCGGGCCGAGGCGAGTGCCGATGCGCCGGCCGGGCCAGGCCGTGCCCGCGAGCAGGATGTCCCAGCCGTACAGGCTCGCGGCGTTCGAGCGCAGCATCTTGAGCGCGAAGCGCGGCTTCGCGAGCCGCCAGAGATGCCGCCCCATGTTGTCGGGGCCGAGCGTGAAGAAGAACGTGGCTTTGACGTCATGCGCGGCCAGCGTCTCGAGCAGCCGAGGCACGCCGTCGCGCGTGCCGCGGAAGGTGTCCACGTCGACGCGCAGCCCCAGCAGGGTCTCCGACTGCCCGGTCATCGGCTGGGCTGCCCGCGACCTCTTCAGGCCGCCGTCTCGGCGCTCGCGTCGGGCTCGTCGGGCGCTGCGGGCTCGAGGCCGCCGACGGCTGCGAGATGATCGCGCAGGAAGAAGTCGAGCGTGCGCTCGATCGATTCCTCGAGCGGGATCACGGGCTGCCAGTCGAGCACCTTGTTGGCGTTCGCGATGCTGGGCCGGCGAAACGTCACGTCTTCGTAGCCCGCGCCGTAGTAAGACTTGCTCTCGATCTGCTTGATGCCGGCCAGCGGCGGGAAGCGGTCGCGCAGCGGATGGCGCTCGAACTTCTCGACGAGCAGCTCGGCCAGCTCGCGAATGCTGGCCTCGTTCTGCGGATTGCCGACGTTGAAGATGCCGCCGTCGCAGCGGCCGTCCTTGTTCTCGATGATCCGGAACAGGCATTCGATGCCTTCGGACACGTCGGTGAAGCAGCGCTTTTGCCGGCCGCCGTCGATGAGCAGCAGCGGTGTGCCTTCGACGAGGTTCAAGATCAGCTGCGTGATCGCGCGCGAGCTGCCGATGCGCGCCGCCTCGAGCGAGTCGAGGCGCGGACCGATCCAGTTGAACGGCCGGAACAGCGTAAACTTCAGCCCCTGCTGCTGCCCGTAGGCCCAGATCACGCGGTCGAGCAGTTGCTTCGAGGCCGAATAGATCCAGCGCTGCTTGTTGATCGGCCCGAGCACGAGCCGCGAGGTGTCCTCGTTGAACTCGGCGTCATCGCACATGCCATAGACCTCGGAGGTCGACGGGAAAATGAGCCGCTTGCCGTACTTCACGCAATACCGGACGACCCGCAGGTTCTCCTCGAAGTCGAGCTCGAACACGCGCAGAGGATTGCGCGTGTACTCGATCGGCGTCGCGATCGCGACGAGCGGCACGATGACGTCGCACTTCTTGATGTGATATTCGATCCACTCGCGATGGATCGCGATGTCGCCCTCGTGGAAATAGAAGCCCTCGTGCGACTCGAGGCGCTTGATCGCGCCGTCGTTGAGGTCCATGCCGTGAACCTCGTAGCCTCCCTCGGCCAGCAGCCGCTCGCTGAGGAAATTGCCGATGAAGCCGTTGACGCCGAGAATCAGCACTCGCGTCTTGCGTCGGCGCAGCGCGCGCCGCTCGCGCGCGGGCTCGAAGCGCAGCCCCTCGACCATGTTGAGCTCGGTCGCAAGCTGCGCGCCGCTGCAATACACGCCGCCCCGGCGTTGGCCGAAGCGGATGCGGAGCGTGCCGCGGCCGCAGGCGACCTCGAACGGATCGGTCGAGACGACCGTGCCGGGCGGGCGCGCGTGCCCGGCCTCGCGCGCCTCGGCTTCCCAGACGAAGACCTGCTGCGTGCGGGCGTGCGTGAAGGCGCCCGGGTAGGGGCGCGTGACGGCGCGCACGAGGTTCGCGATCTCGCGCGCCGGGCGCTGCCAGTCGATCTCCCCGTCCGCGGGCTTGCGCCGGCCGAAGTACGTCGCCGCGGCTTCGTCCTGCTTGATGCGCGGCGCCGCGCTCTTCAGGATCAGCGGCAGGCACTCATCGAGCATGGGACGCGCCGCCGCCGCGAGCTTCTGGTTGAGCGTGCGGGCGTCGTCCTTCGGCGCAATTGGGACGCGACGCTGGCCCACGATGTCGCCCGCGTCGGGCTTCGTCGTCATGTAGTGCAGCGTGACGCCGGTCTCGGTCTCGCCGTTCAGGATCGCCCAGTTTGCGGGCGCGCAGCCGCGGTATTTCGGCAGTAGCGAGCCGTGCAGATTCAAGCAGCCGGCGCGCGGAATCGCGAGCAGCTCCTTGGAGACCAGGTGCCGGTAGTAGAACGAGAACAGGACGTCGGGCTCGAGCGCGCGCAGCTTGTCGAGCCATAGCGGGTGGTTCACGTCGTCGGGCGCGAAGACCGGCAGGTCATGACGTGCCGCGAGCTCCGCGACGGAGCGGAACCAGACGTTTTCGTTGTCGGCATCGGCGTGCGTGATGACGGCCGCGATCTCGAAACCGTTGGCGAGCAAGGCTTCGATGCCGACGCATCCCATCTCGTGGTAGGCAAGAACTATGGCTCGCATGCGTCTCTCTGCGTGGTGTCCGAAACTGGTCAAAGCTGCAGCGCGGCGCGTCAGGGCGCTGCGCCGACCGCCGAGGTGGGCGGCGCCTGCGCCTGCGTCTGCCTCTGCACGGGCGCCGGCGCGGCCGTGCCCCGGCGCCACAGCGCGAGGTAACGGCCCGGGCCGAAGTGCCGCGCGACGACGAGCTCGTAAGGTGCCGGCAGCTGCGGCGCCGTGCGGCCGCCGTTCTTGTCCTGCACGAGGACGTAGCGCGGCGCGAGCTCGGGGATCCGGGACGGTATTGTCTCAACAACCCGGTTCCCCGTCACGAACGGCACGATGCCGTTGACGGTCTCGTCGATGTCGCCCGTGACGTAGATGGGCTCGCCGGCGGGGATGTGCTGCGTGACGGAAGCCACGAACGGCGTCATGTTCTTGATCGGCTCGGCGAGCCGCGTGTCGACGACGAGCAGGCCGACGGCGGCCGCGACGGCGCAGGCCCCGAGCGCCTCGAGGGCGCGCCGCTGGGCGCCGCGGCGCGAGAACACGACGAGCGCCGCCGCGAGCGCGGCGACGACGGCCAGAAATGCGAGCGCGCCGGGGGCGAGGCGGCGCAGATAGGCGAGCGCGGCCACGGTGGGCACCGCGGCGAGCAGCACGACGAACACGGCCTGAGTCCACCAGGCCTTGCCCCGCAGCGCGCCGGCGGGGCGCGCGGCCCACCAGGCCTCGGCGCGCGAGGCCAGCAGCAGGAACAAGGGCGGCAGCATGGGCAGCAGATAGAGCGCACGCTTCGTCGCCGAGGCGCTGAGAATCAGCACCATGCCGAGGCATACGGCGCCGAGGAAGGTCTCGATCTCGCGCCGCGGGGCGGCGACCGCGCGCCAGCGCGAGGGCCTGAAAAGCGAGACGAACGGGATCCACCATGGAAAGACCGCGATCGGCACGGCCGAGAGGTAGTAGTAGAACGGCTGATCGTGGCCGGTATAGGTCGGCGCGATGAAGCGCTGCACGTGGTTGACCCAGAGCCACTCCCTCACGTCGGCGGCGCCCGACTGCAGCCAGATCAGTGCGGCGATGACGCCCGTCATGAGCACGAGCACGCCGACGCCCAGAAAGGGGCGCACGCGAAAGATCGGTGCGAGGCTGCGGCGTACGGCCGCGTAAGCGAGAAGCCCGAAGCCGATGAGCACGGGCCCGATGAGTCCCTTGGTCCAGAGCGCGAGCGTCAGCGCCGCGTAGAAGGCCGCCACGGTTCGGGCCCCGCCGCGCCCGCGCACGAGCTCCGACCCGGCCCACAGCGCGGCTGTCGTGAACAGCATGAGCAGCGGATCGATGACGATCCAGTGCGAGGAGATCAGGAACTGGGTGCTCGTCGCGAGTCCGAGCGCGGCCGCGAAGCCGATGCGCTCGGAGAACTCCCGGCGGCCCCAGAAAAACACGAGCAGCAGCGTCAGGAAGCTCGCCGCCGCGCTGACGCTGCGGGCCGCCGCCGGCGAAGCCCCGACCGCCGTGTAGACGCTCGCGACGGTCCAGTAGTAGAGCGGCGGCTTCTCGATGAAGTCGTGGCCGTTCAGCGTCGGCACGACGCGCGGCGAGAGGGCCATCTCGCGGCTGATTTCGGCTTCGCGCGGCTCGTCGGGCGTCCAGAGCGCACGGCCCACGCCGAGAAAGCACAGCACGAGGAGCAGGGCGAGGCCGAGCCGTCTCTGCGCGGCGGTCACAGGCTCGCCTCGCCGCGCGCGGGCCGGTCCGGCGAGGCGGGCTCCGCCGCCGTGGGCTCGGCCGGCGCCGCTTGCGCGGGGGGCCGTTCGCTCGCCGCCGTGCGCTCCGTCGCCGGTCGGGCGCGCCGCCTCCACGGTTCGCCCGCCGGCCCCGGCGCTTTGCGTTCGGCAGCGGCCGCGGCGAGCGCCGTCTCCGTCCGGCCCGCGCGCCGGCGCTCGGCCACGAGGAAGCGGGGCCGGCCCTGCACGTCGCGCGAGATGCGCCCGATATACTCGCCGAGCAACCCCATGCCGAGCAGCTGCACGCCGAGGAACAGGAACAGCACGGCGAAGATCGTGAACACGCCCTGGGCCGCCCACTCGGGCCCGTAGACGAAGCGCAGCCCGAGCAGCAGCACGCCGAAGGTGACGCCGACGAGCGCGAGCGCGACGCCCATGAAGCTCAACAGGCGCAGCGGTGCCGTCGTCGTGCTCACGAGCAGGTCGAAATACAGGTTCAGCAGCGAGAGCAGGCGGTATTTCGACTCGCCGGCACGGCGCTCGGCGTGATCTACCTTGACCTCGCCGATGCGGCCCGCGAAGCTGTTGGCGAGCGCCGGAATGTAGGCGCTGCGCTCGTTGCAGGCCAGGATCGCGTCGACGATGTCGCGCCGGTACGCCCGCAGCATGCAGCCGTAGTCGCCGACGTAGACGCCCGTCATGCGCCGCATGAGCTTGTTCATAAGGCGCGAGGCGACGACGCGGAAGCGCGAGTCCTGCCGCAGGCGGCGCACGCCGCCGACGACGTCGCAGCCGGCCGCGATACCCTCGAGCAGCTTCGGAATCTCCTCGGGCGGATTCTGCAAATCCGCGTCGAGCGTGACGACAACGTCGCCGCGCGCTTCGGCAAGGCCCGCGGTCACGGCGGCGTGCTGGCCGTAGTTGCGGTTCAACAGCACGCCGACGACGTGCTCGGGCTCGTTCGCGGCCGCGTCGGCGATGAGCCGGGCCGAATCGTCGCCGCTGCCGTCGTCGACGAGGACGAGCTCGAAGGCGTAGGGCAGCGCGCGACCGACGGCGAGGCAGCGCTCGATGAGCTCGGGCAGGTTCGCCTGCTCGTTGTACACGGGGATGACGAGGGAGACGAGCTCGGGGGTCATCGCTTGGCCTCGTGCAGCACGGCGCGGATCGCGTCCACGACGCGGTCAACGTCCGTGTCCGCCATGTCCGGGAACAGCGGCAGCGAGCATACGCGCGCGGAGTTCCATTCGGTGTTCGGCAGCGCGCGCTGCGGCGGGTGATGCTCGCGGTAGTACCGGTGCAGGTGCGCGGCGCGGAAATGCAGGCCCGTGCCGATGCCGCGGGCTTTGAGGCGTGCCATGAACTCGTCGCGGTCGAGGCCCGCGCGCTCGGCATCGATGCGCACGATGAACAGATGCCAGACGTGGTGCAGCGGATACGGCGGCAAGGCCAGCGGCAGCACGCCGTCTACGTCGGCGAGCAGCTCGCGGTAACGCGCCGCGAGCGCCGCGCGGCGGGCATTGAGCGCGTCGAGTCGCGCGAGCTGGCCGAGTCCGAGCACGGCGTTCATGTCCGGCAGGTTGTACTTGTAGCCGGGTTCCTGCACCTCGGCCTGCGGCGCGCGGCCCTGCGACTCGCGGTCGTATGCGTCCGCGCCGAGGCCGTGGAAGCGCAGCCGCCGCAGCCGCGCGGCGAGCGGTTCCGAATCCGTGCAGACGATGCCGCCTTCGCCCGTCGTGAAATTCTTGATCGGATGCAGCGAGAAGATCGCGGTGCCGGCGGCCCCTACGGGCCGGCCCGAATATTCGGTGCCGGCCGCATGCGCGGCGTCCTCGACGAGCGGGAGCTCCCGGTGCGCGGCGAGCTCGCGCAGCGGCGCGAGATCGAGCGGTGCGCCCGCGAAATGCACGGGCACGATGAGCCGCGTGCGCGGCGTCAGCGCTTCGGCGACGCGTTCCGCCGTCGTCATGAGCGTGTCGCGGTCGACGTCGACGAACACGGGCGTCGCGCCCGCCAGCACGATGAGGTTGACGGTCGAGACCCAGGTCATCGAGGGCGTGACCACCTCGTCGCCCGGGCCGATGCTGAGCGCGTGCAGCAGCAGGTGCATGCCGGCCGTCGCCGAGGTCAGCGCGACGGCATGGGCGGCGCCCGTGCGCGCGGCGAAGGCCTGCTCGAGCGCGGCGCAGCGGGCGCCCGTCGTGATCCAGCCGCTCTCGAGCACCTCGGTCACGGCCGCGATGTCGGCCGGTGCGATCGAGGGCCGCGAGAACGGCAGAAAGGGCGGCTCGGCCTGCCGGGGCGCCGCAGCGCGCGTTGAGTTGGGCACCGTTTCTCCTTTCGAGGCCGCGGAAGATCCGCGGGCGTGCAAAGATTATCAGCTTTTGACGCGCGGGCCGGTTCCGGTCATTCGTCGCAGCGTCCTTTTCGAGCTCGCGCGGGCGCGAAGCGAAAGCGCTCGAGCAGCGCGCCGGCGGCTGGCGATTCCAGAAATGCGAGCTCGCGCGCGCCCGCGCTGCGGCTGTCGGCGGCGGCCGGATGGCACATGATGAGCGCGCCGTCCGGGGCGGCGGCGAGCCAGCCCGCGAAGAGCCGGGCATAGTCGGCCTCGGCCGTCAGCGAGTAGTCTCCGGCCATGGCCGTGTTCAGGAACGCTGTCGCGGCCGGCGCCGCGCGCCCCGCGCGCGCCAGCGCGGCGATGACGCGGCGCTTGAGCGGCGCGTCCGTCGGCCCGTAGAAGCGGCGCACGTCGCGCAGCGGAATCGGCGCGGCCCCGCCGAGCTCCGCGGCGGCGGCCGCGACCGCGGTCCGGATCCGCGGAAATGCATGCACGTGCTGATGACCGTCTATGAAGCGCGGCGGCGCGCCGACGACCTTCCGGAACGCCTCGGCCTGGCGCAGCAGATGCCGGCGCACGGCACCGGTATCGACGGCGCCGAGCAGCGATGCGGCCATCCAGTAGCCGAGCGGTCGTTCGCCGAAGCCGAAGCGCTCGGTCAGGTTGAAGTGCAGGCCGAGCTCGACGCGCCCCGCGTAGCGGCGCAGCCGCGCGCCGGCGGCGGGCCAGCCGGGCGCGTCCGCGAAACACGACACGGCGGAGAGGCGGCCGGCCTCGACGAGCCGCAGAATGCCGGCAGAGACGTCCTCGGCGAGGGCGAAATCGTCGGCGCACAGGATCAGGCGGCGCGAATCAGGCATCGGCGAAGGCCCAGTAGCGGCTTACGAGCAGGGTCAGCAGCGCGACGGTGCCGAGCACGAGAACGAGCGCGACCCGATAGTCGATGCCGGTCTGCAGCACGAGCCAGTAGAGTGTCTCGTTGAGCGCGAAGCTCGAGCAGGCGACGAGGAAAAAGCGCAGGGCCGCACGGCGCTTCTCGCGCCCGGCAGCGGGGAACGACCAGTAGTTGTGCCCCGCGAAGCTCACGCCGAAGGCGCCGCAAAAGCCGACGACGTTGGCCGCGAGCGGCGCGAGCCCGAGCGGCACGATGAGGCTCACGATGCCGAGATGCACGGCCGCGGCGCAGCAGCCGACGACGCCGAAGGCGACGACGTTGCGTATCCGCAGCGTCTGCTTCATCGCGCTCCGGAGACGTGCGCCGGCGTCGTCGCGGGTTCCGCCCCGGCACGCGAGCTCTCGCGCGGCGCGGGTTCGAAAACGGTGTAGGCGCCGAGCCTGGCCGTCTCGCGCAGGCGCTGCCTGGCCGCCGCGGGCAGCGACGCGAGGCGGTCGTCGCCGACGACGAGGCACAACCGCTCGCCGCCGTCGAGCGCGTGCCGCAGCGCGTTCGCATCGGCAATGATGCGGGTACGGCCCTGGGTATAGTACTCGCCCGAGAAGGAGCGGTCCTTCCAGTAGCGGACCTCGCAGCCGCGCGGATGCTCGGCGCGAATCTCGGCGACGACGTCCTTCTGGGTGAAGCGCGTGGCGAACGCGGGCCGGTTCAGGCTCACGGCCAGCCATGCGCCCGGAACCAGCAGGCAGGCGGCCGCGACCCAGGTCAGCGCGCGCAGTGTCCGGTCGCCGTCGGGACGCGCGTAGGCGGCCGTGAAGGCGGCGACGAAGCCGGCCAGCCCGGGCAGCACATACGGCGTAATGATGTTTTCCGCCGGCGTGAACAGGAGCAGCGGCACGAGCGTCCAGGCGGCGCCGAAGACGATGAGCTCGCGGTGGGCGGCCCAGTTGGCCGCGAATTGCTTGCGACGCGTGAACGGCAGCGGCAGCAGGAGCAGCGACCAGGGCAGCATCCCGAGCACGAAGAACACCCAGATCGTGCCGAGCGGCTCGTGATGCGGATTGCCGTAGCGGTCCCCGTTCCAGCCCGGCACGAGGAAGCGCGAGATGTTCTCGCCGACGATGAAGTATTTGAGGAAGCCCGGGGTCTTGATTTCGGCCGCGATGTACCACGGCGCCGCCACCGCGAGCGCGAGCAGCATGCCGCGGACCCAGGCGAAGCGCTGCCAGACCTCCCGCACGCGGCCGAGCGCGAGGCTGAACAGGAGTATGGGGCCGACGACGAGTACGCCGGCCAGCGGGCCCTTCGTCAGCAGGCCGAGCCCGAGCGCGACGTACATCGCGACCTCCCAGGCCGCGCGCCCGCCCTCGTAGCGCACCCAGAACGCGATGAGCGCCGCGCCGACGCAGACCGAGAGCACCATGTCCGTCATGACGGCGGCCATGGAAATATAGAACATCAGCGACGAGGCCAATATCGCGGTTGCGAGCCCGGCCCGCAGGCGCCCGATGCGCGGCTCCAGCCAGACGAAGAACAGCGCGAGGAAGCCGACGGAGATCAGGAGGATGGGCAGGCGCGGCCCGAGCTGCGACGGCCCGAGCGCCTCGATGCCCACGGCGGAGGCCCAGAACGCGAGCGGCGGCTTGCCCCAGAACGGCACGCCGTAGTCGTGCTGCGGCGTGATCCAGTCGCCCGTCTCGACCATCTTGCGCGCCATCTCGCCGTAGCGCGCCTCGGTCGTGTCCATGAGGGGCAGCACGGCCGCGAACACGATGCGCCCGATGACGAGCAGCGCGAGAACGAGACCGGCCGTGCGCAGGGCCCGCGTCATGGCCGGCAGGAGACGGCCGGCGGCCGCGTACCGACGTGTGCGCTCATCGCGCGCGTCCGCTTCCGGCCGGCGCGGCGCGCCGATCGAGCGGGGCGGGCGCCGCGGACGCGAGCGGCGCGGGCGAGGCGCGCTCGCGCCGCTCCGGCCCGCCCGTCGTTTCGCGGGCCGATTCGGCCGGCGGCACGATTTCGCCGAGCACGTAGCTCGGCCGGCTCTTGGTCTCGAGGAAGATGTTGCGGATGTATGTGCCGAGGATGCCGAGAAACAGCATCTGCACGCCGCTCATGAACGTCACGGCGACGACGAGCGTGGCCCAGCCAGGCACGTCGATGCCGAAGGCGAGGGTCCTGATCCAGATCCAGCCGCCGTAGACGAGCGATCCGAACGAGACGAGGAAGCCCACGACGGTCGAGAGCCGCAGCGGCAGATCCGAGAACGAGGTGAGGCCGTCCCAGCCGAGCCGGAGCAGCGACCGCGGCGAGAATTTGCTCTTGCCCTCGAGACGCGGCGGCGGCACGAACGGGATGGCCTTGCTGCGAAAACCGACCCAGGCGTAGAGGCCTTTCATGAAGCGGACGCGTTCGCGCACCGAGCGCAGCGCCACGACCGCGGCCCGGTCGAGCAGGCGGAAATCGACGGCGTCGGGCTCGATGCGGAATTTCGAATCGTAGTTGACGAGCAGATAGAACAGCTTCACGAGCAGCTTGCGCGAGAGCGGCTCGGTCCGGCGGTGCTCCTTGACGGCATAGACGCAGCGATAGCCCGCCTCCCACTCCTCGAGGAAGCGCGGGATCAGCTCGACCGGATGCTGGAGGTCGGCGTCCATGATCACGGTCGCGTCGGCCTGGCTGTAGTCCAGGCCCGCGAGCAGCGCCGTCTCCTTGCCGAAATTTCTCGACAGCGACAACAGGGTGACGGGATAGCGCGCGCAGTAGCCGCGCACGACCTCGGCCGTCGCGTCCTCGCTGCCGTCGTCGACGACGATGACCTCGATGCTATAGCGCGCGTCGTCGAGCGTCGCGAAGATCCGCTCGATGAGCGGGCCGATGTTGCGCTCCTCGTTGTAGGCCGGAACGAGCACGTCGATGCGCTTCGGATCCGCCGCTTTCGGGGCGGGCCGGACGGAGGCGCCTGTGCCGGGCTCGGGCGACGGCGGGGAGCCGGGACGGTGGCGGTCGAGCGTGCTCATCGTTGGCTACCTCAAGGCCGGCTCGGACGGTCCGGTCCGGGGCCGCTGCCGAAATCAGTCTCCGAGATCGTCGGCTCGCGCCGGCCGCGCTCGGTCCCGGTCCGGCCCTTGGCACCTTTCGCCGGCGTGCTGCGGGACGGCCGCACCGTGCGGCGCTCCTGGCCGCCGCGCGGCGGCTCGGGCGCGCGGGCGTCGGCTGCGCCGTCCGCCGGCGCGCGCGGTGCCGCGCGCGCTTCGGTCAGCGCCGCCGTCAGCGCGTCCATCTTCTTGTTGAGCTCGACGAGCTCGGCATGGATGCGGCGGTTCGACTGGCGGATGCCCTCGACCATGAACGGCACCAGGAACGCGAACACGAGCCAGGCGAGCAGCACGAAGCCGAGGATGAGCCCAACGATCGGCGGAAGATTCTGAATTGCCTGCATGAGCCGGTTCCAAAAAAGGGGTCAGAGCCCTTTTTCTCCGAGGTGATCGAGAATCGGTGCGGCCCCTTTACGAAAAAGGGCTCTGACCCCTTTTTTGTGCCGCATCCGTCGCTCTTGTCCCACGCCGTTCAGACGTTGAAGCGGAAATGGATGACGTCGCCTTCCTCGACGACGTAGCTCTTGCCTTCGAGCCGCAGCTCGCCGGCTTCGCGCGCGCCTTGCTCGCCCCCGCGCTGCATGTACCGCTCGTACGCGATGACCTCGGCGCGGATGAAGCCCTTCTGGAAGTCCGTATGGATGGCCCCCGCCGCATCGTAGGCCGTCGCGTCGTGCCGCACCGTCCAGGCGCGCACTTCCTTGGGGCCCGCCGTGTAAAAGGTCTTGAGCCCCAGCAAACGGTACGCCGAGCGCACGACCCGGTTCAAGCCGGGCTCGTCGAGACCCAGCTCCGCGAGGAACTCGGCGCGCTCGGCCGGCGGCAGCTGGGCCAGCTCCGCCTCGATGGCGGCCGAGATCACGACCGCCTCTGCGCCGCGCTCGCCGGCATAGGCGAGGACGCGCGCGGCCAGCGGATCGTCGGCGCCGGCGCCCTCGGCGACGTTCGCGATGAACATGACAGGCTTGGCCGTTATCAGGTGAAGCTCCTTGAGGACCTCGGCGTCCTGCTCCGAGAGCTCCAGCGCGCGAATGGGACGGCCCGCCTCGAGCGTGGCGTAGAGCCTCTTGAGCGAGTCCCGCCGCGCCACGGCGGCCTTCTCGTTCGTCTTGGCGTTGCGCTCGGCGCGCTGCAGGTTTTTCTCGACGGTCTCCAGGTCCGCGAGCATGAGCTCCGTCTCGATCGTCTCGATGTCGTCGATCGGGTCGACGCGGCCGGAGACGTGGGTCACGTCACCGGTCTCGAAGCAGCGCACGAGATGCGCGACGGCGTCCGTCTCGCGGATGTGCGCGAGGAACTGGTTGCCGAGCCCTTCGCCCTTGGAGGCACCCTTGACGAGCCCCGCGATGTCGACGAACTCGACGACGGTCGGGACGACGCGCGCGGGCTCGACGAGCTCGGCCAGCGCGTCGAGCCTCGGGTCCGGCACGGCCACGACGCCGACGTTCGGGTCGATCGTGCAAAACGGGTAGTTCTCGGCCGGAATCTCGGCCGCCGTCAGCGCATTGAACAGCGTGGACTTGCCGACATTCGGCAGCCCGACGATCCCGCACTTGATGCCCATTGTCTCGTTCGTCACTCCCGGCCGCGGGCCGGTTCCTCGTCCGCGCCGGCCGGCTTGAAGCCGTGCAGGCGGTTCGTCGCGCGTTGCGCGCCCTGTTGCATGAAGATCGGCACGATCTCGACGGCCTCGCGGACCGTCTCGAGAATGAGTCTTTCCTCCTCGGCCGAGGCCCGGTTCAGCACGTGGCCGATGACCTGGTCGCGTCGCCCGGGCCCCGGATGACCGACGCCGATGCGCAGCCGCCAGAAGTCGGGACCGACATGCTCCATGAGGCTGCGGATGCCGTTGTGCCCCGCATGCCCGCCGCCGAACTTGAGCTTGGCGCGGCCCGGCGGCAGGTCGATCTCGTCGTAAACCACGAGCACATGCTCGGCGGCCAGCTTGTAGTACGAGAGCGTAGCCGCCACCGAACGGCCGCTCTCGTTCATGAACGTCTGCGGCTTCAGAAGGCGTACGCGCTGCCCGGCCATCTCGGCCTCGGCCGTCTCACCCTGCAGCTTCTTGTCGCGCTTGAAGCGCGCCCCGCAGTTGTCGGCCAGCGCGTCCGCGAACCAGAAGCCGACGTTGTGGCGCGTGAGCAGGTACTCGGGGCCCGGATTCCCGAGCCCGACGATGAGATCGAGTCGCTGCGGCATCGGAGGAGCGCTGGCGGCGAGGGCGGCAGCGCATCGCCGCCCCGATCAGCCCTCGGTCTTGGGCTCGGCGCCCGCGCTCGGGGCTGCCGCGGCGCCTTCCTCGGTGGCCTCGGCCTCCTCGCGGCGCGGCGGCGTGATCATGACGACCGCGTTGTCCTGATGGTGCGCGAGCGCGACGAGCGAGACGCCCTCGGGCAGCTTCAGGTCCGAGAGGTGCAGGATCTGGTTGAGCTCGAGCTGCGAGACGTCGACTTCGATGAACTCCGGCAGATTGCGCGGCAGGCAGCTGACCTCGACCTCCGTGGTGAGGTGCTCGACGACGCCGCCCTGCTCCTTGACGCCTTTGGACCCGGCCTCGCCGATAAAGTGCAGCGGCACGTCGAGCGTGATTTCCTCGTCTTCGACGATGCGCTGGAAATCGAGATGCATGACGATGGGCTTGGCCGGATGCCGTTGCACGTCCTTGACGACAACGGACTGCGTCTGGCCGTCGACCTTGACCTGCAGGATGCTCGTATAGAAGGCTTCCTGGCTCATCTGCTTCGATAGCTCGTTGTGATCGAGCACGATCGCGCTCGGGCCCGCCCCGCCGCCGTAGACGACGGCCGGCACTTTGCCGATGCGGCGCAGCTTACGGCTGCCCGTGCGTCCCTGCGGCTCGCGCGCTTCAGCTTGGAGTTCGAATCTCACTGGTAGGTACCTCCGGAAGGCCGGGCATGATAGCAAGCCGGCGTCTTCGTCACCAGTGGCCGCGGGGCCTGCATCTTTCTCGTCGGGCAGCGTCGAAGACGGCCCTCAACGGGCGCTGCCGCGGGGCGCGCGCGGGCCGGCTCGGCGCTTTTCGGGACCGCCGCGAACCCATCCCTGGGGGCTCGCTGAGCGCCGTCCCTGGCGCTCAGCGTCCCGAAAAGCGCCGAGCCGACCCACCCGCGCCCGGGAGGCCGGACCGGTCGACGTCGAGGCGCTGGCCGATCGGCCGCGCGGGCTTCGATCGAGGACCCATCGACCTCGGGACGGGTCCGATGCCTCGGCGACTGTCCCCACGCCGGCGGCGCGATCGCCTTTGCAGGTCCGTTCGATGCCGCTGCCGCGCTTCGCCGCGAGGCTCGAACCTGCCTCGGGACTCGAGTCCGCGCATCGCTGCTGCGCCGGAGGCGCCTAAAGCCGCTGCCGACGATCGATACGGCCGCCTCTGGAGCGTCTGCCGCCGCCGCCGACGTCCGATAACTGGCGCTCTCGAAGCCGAAGCCGGCGCGCCGTCAGTCGAGGTAGAGCGAGCTCACGGACTCCGCTTCGGTGATGCGCCGGATCGTCTCGGCGAGCAGCTCGGCCACGCTGAGTTGGCGGACCTTGCCGTTCGCGACGGCCGCCTTCCCGAGCGGGATCGTGTCCGTCACGACGACCTCGTCGAGCACCGACTTCTCGATGCGCTCGATCGCCGGCCCCGAAAGCACGGGATGCGTGATGTAGGCCACGACGCGGACCGCGCCGCGTTCCTTGAGGACCGTGGCCGCTTGGCACAGGGTGCCCGCCGTGTCGACGATGTCGTCGACGAGCACGCAGGTCTTGCCCCCGACCTCGCCGATGACGTTCATGATTTCCGACATGTTCGGCTGCGGCCGGCGTTTGTCGATGATCGCGAGATCGGCGTCGTCGAGACGCTTCGCGAGCGCCCGGGCGCGCACGACGCCGCCGACGTCGGGCGAGACCACGACCATGTTCTGGTATTCCTGTTTCCAGACTTCGCCGAGCAGCACGGGCGAAGCGTAGACGTTGTCCACGGGTATGTTGAAGAAGCCCTGGATCTGGTCGGCATGCACGTCGACGGTCACGACCCGGTCGACGCCGGAGGCGGAGATGAGGTCCGCGACGAGCTTTGCCGTGATCGGCACGCGCGCCGCGCGCGGCCGGCGGTCCTGACGGGAATAGCCGAGGTACGGGATCACGGCCGTGATGCGGTGCGCGGAGGCGCGCTTGCACGCGTCCGCCATGACCAGGAGCTCCATGAGGTTCTCGTTGACGGGCGGACAGGTCGGCTGGACGAGAAACACGTCGTTGCCGCGCACATTTTCCATAATCTCGACATTGACTTCGCCGTCGCTGAACCGGCCGATCTGAATGCGGCCGATCGGCAGGCCGAGATGGTAGGCGATGTCCCGCGTCAGGTTCGGGTGCGCTTTGCCGGAAAAGATCGTCGTCGCGCTGGCGTCCAAGCTAAGTCCTCCGAGGCTTCGGGATGGCTGGGGTGGCAGGATTCGAACCTGCGAATGACGGGATCAAAACCCGTTGCCTTACCGCTTGGCTACACCCCAACAGCCTCAAAGCTCAAGCCACAGACAAGGTCGTGAAGCGCGGTATTTTGGGGCGCGGCGCCCGCTCAGTTCAAGGCGGAGGTTCCCGTGGGCCCCGTTGCGGCCGGCGCCCAGCGGTCGACCGTGAGCTTGAGCTCGAGCGCTTCGTGTTTCATGTCGATGGTCCGCGGCACGAGCACGCCGTCGAGGAGCTGATAGCTTGCGTATTCCACGTGCCATTGCCGCTGGGTGAACGCGGCCAGCGTGCGCGCAGCGCCGAAGGCGAGGGCGGCGCGATAGTCGGGATCGGGCAGGCCGACGAGCCAGTCCGGCAGGCTCTCCACGGGAATCCACCAGCCGATCAGCCGCGACAGATCCGTCTCCGGGTTCTCGAGCACGCGCGTTTGGCCGCGGGCCGTGACCGTGAGCTCGGCGGGGGAGCCCGCGACCGCGAGCACGCCGGCGCCGAGGGGGCCGCGGACCGTCAGCGCGAGCCGGCGGCCGGTCTGTACCCAGGAGAAGCTGCCCTGGAAGCCGCCCTGCCCCGTGCTGACGGCGAGCCGCCCGCGCATGTGCCATGCCGGTATCGCCCGGAGTCGGGCCGTGCGCTGCGCGAAGGTCAGGCCGTCGCGCTGCGGCACCTGCACGTGCGCGCAGCCGGCGGCGCAGAGGGTCGCGGAGATTCCGAGCAGCGCGAGCGCCCGGCCTGCCGGCGTCATTTCCCGAGGCGGTCCTGCAGCGCTTTGAGCCGTTTGTCGTCCGGGTTCTTGGCGAGCGCGGAGTTCAGCAGATCGAGCGCCTGCTGCTTATGGCCCAACGCCCACTGCACGTTCACGAGGTGCGCGGCAACCTCGGGGTCGGCGAAGAGCTTGTAGGCCCGGTCGAGATAGTCGTAGGCGGACGCGTAATCGCCGAGCTTGTAGAGCACCCAGCCCATGCTGTCGATGATGGCCGGGTTGTCCGGGTCCTTGGCGAGCGCCTTCTCGATGTAGCCGCGCGCTTCCTTGTAGCGGTCGAATCGATCCGTCAGCAGGTAGCCGAGCGCGTTCAGGACGGTCGGATCCTCCGGGTAGTCCTTGGCGAGCCCCTCGAGCACCTGCGCGGACTTCTCGTTGTCGCCGCGATCCTGCAGCAGCAGCGCTTCGGTATAGCGCAGCGAGAGATGGTTCGGATGCTTCGCGAGGCCTTCGTCGATGTACTTCTGAGCCTGGTCGTAGGCGCCGCGGTTCGCCGCGTCCTGGGCGAGCGCGACGTACAGTTGGGCGTGCGCCTCCTGGAGCTTCGCGTCGTCGGGGTTCGCGGCCAGGGCGGCATTCAACAGCGCAATCGCGTCGTCGGGACGATTCATCTCGACGAGCAACTGACCGCGCGCGACGAGCATGTCCGTCGCGAAGTTCGGATTCGCATCGCCGAACTCCTTGAGATGGCGCAAAGCGCCGTCGTCGTCCTTCATGCTCTTGCGCATGATCTCCGCGGCGCGAACCTGCGCCTCGACGGCATGCGAGCCCTTCGTGACGCGCGCGTAGTCGCGCGTCGCCTCGAGCGGCTGGTTGCGCGTCTCGGCGATGCGGCCGAGGTAGAAATAGGACTCGTCGCGGAACTCGGGCCGATTGCGCAAATCGTTGAACAGCTGCTCCGCCGTATCGAGGTCCTTCTGCGAGAGGGCGAGGAAGGCGAGGGCGCGATTGGCGGCGGGCAGGTCGGGATGCGCCTCGAGAATCTTATTCAAGCGGTCGCGCGCCTCGTCGGTCCGGCCCGCGGAGAGCAGCAGCTCGGCGTACTGCAGCTGGACCTCGACGGAATCGTTCTCCTTGGCCAGCTTCGCGACGAGCGCGAGGCCTTCCTTGCTCTTGCCGGACACGAGCAGAGTGCGGGCATAGAGCAGCTGCGCGTCGACCCAGTCGGGACGCGCGTCGGCCGCGCTCTTGGCGTGCTGCAGCGCGAGGTCGATGTTGCCGGCGCGCAGCGCGAGTCTCGCGAGGCCGTAGTCGCCCTCGGCCGTTCCCGGGAACCGCTCGACGAGCGCCTGCATGACTTTGGTCGCGACGCCCGCGTCGGCCTCCGAGCCGAGCGCGTCGACGACGAGCGACAGAGCGTTCTCGGTGTTGCCGACGTCCTTGACGCTGTCGACGAAGGTGCCGAACTCGCGGATGGCTGCATCCGCGTCGCCGGCACGCGTCTCGAAGATGCCGCGGAACCAGTGAGCCCGGGCGTCCTTGGGGCTGAGCTCGAGCCAGCGCTTCGTCGCGGCTAGCCCCGTATCGTTCATGCCGGCCTGGTAGGCGAGCCTTGCGGTCTGCTCGGCGAGTCCCGGGTCCGTCGAGATCAGGGCGGCCTGCATGAACTCCTTGGCCGCGTCCTCGCGCCGCCCGGCCTCGAGCGCGACCTGGCCGAGCAGCGTGTGCGAGTCGAGATCCACCTGGCGGCTGCCCTGCGGGGATTGAGCCGTGGCGGCGCAGCCGACCATGACCGCGAGGCCCCCGACGATCAGATACGATACATATTTCATAAGCGTGCCCATCGGTGGATTGTGCACTATAGCGCAGTACGAAGGGGGGCGTGGCCGGACCCCGCGGCCTGGGCGAGGCCGCGCAAGGGTTCGAATTCGCGCGCCGGTCGTGGGTTCCCTTGTGACGCTTGCAGGGTTGGTCGAGAATGGCCGGCTTGATATGCGCCGGCCGCGCCGCCATGTCCTCGGCAGGCGCCCCGCGGGCAGGGCCCGCGTGCCGGGCGGCCTCGGCGTTTTCCGTGTCCTGACCGGCGGCGCATGCCGCGTGCGCGTGGCGCGAAAGAGTCTCGAGTGAAGGAATCGATCAGAACCAAGCTCACCGTCCTCACGGAGCGGTATGAGGAGATTGCGAGGCTGCTCGCGGACGCGGATACGATCGCGGACAAGGAGCGCTTTCGCGAGCTCTCGCGGGAGTACGCGCGGCTCGAGCCGCTCGCGCGCGACTTCGCGGCCTACCGCAAGCTCGAGGCCGAGCTCGCCGCGGCGGAAGAGCTGGCGGCCGGCGGCGACGCGGAGCTGCGTGATCTCGGGCGCGAGGAAGCGGAGACGCTGCGCGAGCGCCGCGAGGAGGCGGAGCGCGAGCTCTCGCTGCACCTCGTGCCCAAGGATCCGGACGACGATGCGAACCTGTTCCTCGAGATTCGCGCCGGCACGGGCGGCGACGAGGCGGCACTATTCGCGGGCGATCTGTTTCGCATGTACAGCCGCTATGCCGAGCGGCACGGCTGGACGGTCGAGGTGCTGAGCGCGAGCGAAGGCGAGCACGGCGGCTTCAAGGAGGTCATCAGCCGCATCGTCGGCAAGGGGGCCTACGCGAAGCTCAAGTTCGAGTCCGGCGTGCACCGCGTGCAGCGCGTGCCCGTCACCGAGACGCAGGGCCGCATTCACACCTCGGCCTGCACCGTGGCCGTCATGCCGGAGCTCGAGGATCTCGCCGAGATCGAGATCAACCCTTCGGACCTCAGGGTCGACACGTACCGCGCGTCCGGGGCCGGCGGTCAGCACGTCAACAAGACGGATTCGGCCGTGCGCATCACGCATGTGCCGAGCGGCATCGTGGTCGAGTGTCAGGACGAGCGCTCGCAGCACAAGAACCGGGCGCGCGCAATGTCGCTGCTGGCCGCGCGCCTGCGCGACGCGGAGCTGGACCGGCGCGAGACCGAGACGGCGGAACGGCGCCGCAGCCTGGTCGGCACGGGCGACCGCTCGGAGCGCATTCGGACCTACAACTACCCTCAGGGCCGGATCACGGACCATCGCATCAACCTGCGCCTCTACAACCTCGGCGAGGTGCTCGAGGGCGACCTCGACGGGGTCGTCGGCCCGCTCGCGAACGAGCACCGGGCCGACCAGCTCGCGGCGCTCGGCGTGGGCGCTTGAGCCATGCCTGCGTGCGCGCCGAGGACGGCGCAGGGCGGCGACGGGGCGTTCGGCGCGCTTTGGCGTGCGGCCGCCCGCGAGCTCGCCGCGGTGAGCGACTCGCCGAGCCTCGACGCGCAACTGCTGTTGGCCGCCGCCGCGGGCTGTTCGCGCAGTGCCGTGCTCGCGTATCCCGAGCGGGTCCTCGATCTCGAGGGCGTCGCGCGGTTTCGGGTGCTGACCGCGCGCCGCGGGCGGGGTGAGCCGCTGGCCTATTTGACCGGCGCGCGCGAGTTCTTCGGGTTGGGTCTCGAGGTCGGCCCCGACGTGCTCGTGCCGCGGCCCGAGACGGAGCTCATGGTCGAGGAAGTGCTCGCGGACCGCGGCCCGGTGCGGCGCGTGCTCGACCTCGCGACGGGCAGCGGCGCGGTCGCGCTGGCGCTGAAGCGCGCCGTGCCGGCGCTCGAGGTCACGGGCGCCGACGTGAGCGGCGCGGCCCTCCACGTCGCCCGCGCCAATGCCGAGCGCCTCGGGCTCGAGATCGAGTGGGTCGAATCGGATTGGTTCGGCGCGCTCGCCGGGCGGCGCTTCGACGTCGTCGTCTGCAATCCCCCGTACCTCGCGAGCGCCGATCCGCATTTCGAAGGCCCGCTGGCGTTCGAGCCGCGCCTCGCCCTCGACGGCGGCCCCGACGGCCTCGACGCCGTGCGCGCCGTGCTCGATGCCGCGCCCGCGCATCTGACGCCGGGCGGGCGGCTCCTCGTCGAGCACGGCTTCGAGCAGCAAGCCGCCGTCGCCCGACTCGCGGCCGCGGCGGGTCTCGCGCTCGTCGCGGCGCGGTCGGACCTCGCGGGCAAGGACCGCTACGTCGTGCTTGCGCTGCCGTGAACGCGACCGCACGCCGTTACGCACGCCACGCGGCCTTGGCCGAGGTCGGCGCGGCCGGCCAGGCGCGTCTGGCGAACGCCGCGGTGCTCGTCGTCGGGCTCGGCGGGCTCGGCTGTCCCGCCGCCGAATATCTGGCCACGAGCGGCGTCGGCACCTTGGTCCTCAACGACTTCGACCGCGTCGACGAGTCGAACCTGCCGCGGCAGATCCTTTATACGGCGGCCGATGTGGGGGCGCTCAAGGTCGAGGCGGCCCGGGCCCGGATTGCGGAGCTGAACCCGGATGTGCGCGTGCGCTGCCTGCCCGCGCGGCTCGACGCCGAGGCGCTCGAGGCGGCCGTGCGCGGCGTCGACGCCGTGCTCGACGGCACGGACAACTTCACGGCGCGCCTGGCCGTAAACCGCGCCTGCGTGCACGCGGGCGTCCCGCTCGTCTCGGGCGCGGCCGTCCGCTTCGAGGGTCAGATCGGCGTCTTCGCGCAGGCGGCGGACGCCGCCTGCTACCGCTGTCTCTATGGCGACGAGGAGGAGTGGCTAGGCGACTGCCAGGGCAACGGCGTTCTCGCGCCCGTCCCGGGGGTCATCGGCACACTCATGGCCGTCGAAGCGCTCAAGCTTCTGCTCGGCATCGACTCGGCGTTGTGCGGCGCGCTGCTGCTCTGGGACGCGAAGCGCGGCGACTGGCAACGGCTCGCGCTGCGGCCGAACCCGGCCTGTCCGGTCTGCGCCGACAACCGGCAAAAAAAGGGGTCAGAGCCCTTTTCCGCCCGGCGTGCAGGCGGCGCCGGCAAAAAAGGGCTCTGACCCCTTTTTTTCGTCAGTGCAGCACGGGCCCCGGGCTCTCGCCGCGCAGGATGGCGAGGACGTCGGGCTCGTCGTACTTGAACGCCCGGTTGCAGAACTCGCAGGTCAGCTCGACCCAGCCCGGGTCGGCGAGCAGGGAGTCGAGCTCGTCCTCGCCGAGCATGCGCAGGATGCCGGCCAGGTGGTCGGGCGTGCAGCGGCAGTCCTGGAGCACGGGCCGCGCATCGAACAGGCGGATCAGGTGGCGGCTGAACACGCGCGGCAGCAGCGTCTCGGCCGCGTCGCCGACGAGCTCGGCCGTCGAGACGCGCTCGGCGAGGCGCGCGGCATCCGCGAAGGCGTCCGCGTCCGGGTCCTCCCCGGGCAGCGCCTGCAGCAGCAGGCCGGCCACGCGTCTGTCGTCGCCTTTGAGGATCAGCCGCGTCGGCAGCTGCTCCGAGCGCTCGAAGTAGGACTCGAGGCAGGCGTCGAGGCGCGGGCTCACGAGCGGCACGATGCCCTGGAAGAAGCCGCGCGGGCCGCGCGTGTCGACGTTGACCGCGAGCCGGCCGGCGCCGAGCAGCGCCTCCCCGATGGCCGGCGGCGTGCACTGCGCCATGGCCCGTACGCGCAGCTCTTCCGAGCACTGGATCAGCAGCAGCTTGAGCGGGCCTTCGCCCTGGAGCTGAATCGAGACGCGCGGCTGTGACTTCAGACTGTTCGCGATCAGCACCGTGGCGGCCAGGCTCTCGCCGAGCAACCGCTTGAGCGCGGGCCCGTAGTCGTGCTGCGCGGTGACCTGCTGCCAGGTCTCCTGGAGCCGGACCAGGGCGCCGCGGATGCCGCTATCCTCGAGGATGAAACCTTGTACTTCGTTCAACTCAATGTGCCTCGGTAGTGGCCCTCATCGGCCTTAGACCGAGTCAAGGCGAAAAGTGTCACGCGCCCCCGAGCTTCTTGCGCAGGATCGCGTTGACTTGCTGCGGGTTGGCCTTGCTCCGCGAGGCCTTCATGACCTGGCCCATGAGAAAGCCGAGGACCTGCGTCTTGCCCGAGCGATATTGCTCCACTTGCGCCGGATTGGCTGCGACGACCTCGTCGACGAGCTGCTCGATGCTCGCGGCATCGGTGATCTGCTCGAGCCCGCGGCCCTTGATGATCTCGGCGACCGCATCGCCTTCGGCGGCGCCTGCCTCCCACAGTGCCTCGAAGACCTCCTTGGCAATCTTACCCGAGATCGTGCCGTCCTCGATTTTGTCGAGCAGGGCGGCCAGCGCGGCGGGACCGACGCGGCTGTCCTCGATCGCAAGGCCGCTGCGATTCAGCGCGGCCGAAAGCTCGCCGAGCACCCAGTTCGCGGCCGCCTTGGGCGCCGCGCGCGTGGCGCTCACGGCAGCCTCGTAATAGTCGGCGAGGGCCAGCGCGCCCGTGAGCTGGACGGCGTCGGCCGCGGGCAGCGCGTACTCGCGCTCGAAGCGCTCGCGTTTCGCGTCCGGAAGCTCGGGGAGCTCGGCGCGGACGCGCTCGACGAGCGCGTCGTCGACGAGCACGGGCAGCAGGTCCGGATCCGGAAAGTAGCGGTAGTCGTTGGCCTCTTCCTTGCTGCGCATGGGCCGCGTCTCGTGGCGGTCCGGGTCGTAGAGCCGCGTCTCCTGATGGATCACGCCGCCGCCCTCGAGGACGTCGATCTGCCTTTCCGCCTCGATCTCGATGGCGCGCTCGATGAAGCGGAAGGAGTTCAGGTTCTTGAGCTCCGTGCGCGTGCCGAGCTTCGTCTCGCCCCTCGGGCGCACCGAGACGTTCGCGTCACAGCGGAACGAGCCTTCCTGCATGTTGCCGTCGGAAATACCGAGGTAGCGCACGAGCGTGTGCACCTTGCGCATGTAGGCGCCTGCCTCGGCGGGCGAACGCATGTCGGGCTCGGAGACGATCTCGAGCAGCGGCGTGCCTGCGCGGTTCAGGTCGATACCCGAGAGCCCGTGGAAATCCTCGTGCAGCGATTTGCCGGCATCCTCCTCGAGATGCGCGCGCGTGATGCCGATGGTCTTGACGCTGCCGTCGTCCTGCACGATCTCGAGGCGGCCGCCGTGCACGATCGGCAGCTCGTACTGGCTGATTTGGTAGCCCTTCGGAAGATCGGGATAAAAGTAGTTCTTGCGCGCGAAGACCGAGCGGCGCGAGATCTCGCATCCCGTCGCGAGACCGAACTTCACGGCCATGGCCACGGCGGCCTCGTTGAGCACGGGCAGCACGCCCGGGAAGCCGAGGTCGACCAGGCAGGCCTGGCTGTTCGGCGGCGCGCCGTAGGCCGTCGCCGCGCCCGAGAAGATCTTGCTGACCGTGGCGAGCTGCGTGTGGATCTCGAGCCCGATGACGATCTCCCAGTCCATGCCGCCCTCACTCGTAGCCCGTCGGCACCTGCCGGTGCCAATCGGTCGCGCGTTGAAAATGGTGTGCTGTCTTGAGCAGCCGGTCCTCGGCCAGGTGCGGCGCGACGAGCTGCAGCCCGACGGGCAGGCCCCGCACGAAGCCGCAGGGCACCGAGATCGCGGGCAGGCCGGCCAGGTTCGCGCCGATCGTGTAGATGTCGTTGAGGTACATCTCGATCGGGTTGCCGAACTTCTGGCCGAGCGCGAACGCGGGCGTCGGCGTGGTCGGCCCGGCCACGAGATCGACCTGCTCGAAAGCGCGCGCGAAGTCGGCGCTGATGAGCTGGCGTACCTGCTGCGCCTTGAGATAGTAGGCGTCGTAGTAGCCCGCCGAGAGCACGTAGGTGCCCGTCAGAATGCGCCGCTTGACCTCGGCTCCGAAGCCTTCCCCGCGGTTGCGCATATAGAACGTGCGCAGGTCCTCGCGCCCGGCGCCCTCGGCGCGGTGGCCGAAGCGCACGCCGTCGAAGCGCGCGAGGTTCGAGGACGCCTCGGCCGGTGCCACGACGTAGTAGGCGGGGACCGAGAGGTGGACGTGGTCGAGGTGCACGGGCTCGAGCCGCGCGCCGAGCTTCTCGAGCTCGGCCAGGGCCGCGCGCACGGCCGCGGCGATCCCCTCGTCGAGCCCGGAGTCGAAGAAGGCATCGGGCACGCCGATGCGGATCTTGTCCCAGGGTGCCGCGAGGGCCTCGGCGTAGCGCGGCACGGGCTCGTCGAGACTCGTCGAGTCGCGCGGATCGAAGCCCGCCATGACCTCGAGCAGCAGCGCGGCATCCTCTGCGGAGCGGCACAGCACGCCGGCCTGATCGAGGCTCGAAGCGAACGCGATCATGCCGTACCGCGAGATGCGCCCGTAAGTCGGTTTGATGCCCGTCAGGCCGGTCAGGGCCGCGGGCTGGCGAATCGAGCCGCCCGTGTCGGTGCCGGTCGCGGCCGGCACGAGACGGGCGGCCACGGCTGCGGCCGAGCCGCCCGAGGAGCCGCCCGGCACGGCCTCGGTGTCCCAGGGATTGCGCACGGGCCCGTAGAAGCTCGTCTCGTTGGACGAGCCCATGGCGAACTCGTCCATATTGGTCTTGCCGAGGCCGACCGTGCCCGCCTGTTTCAGGCGCTCGACGACGGTCGCGTCATAAGGCGAGACGAAGTTGTCGAGCATGCGCGAGCCGCAGGACGTGCGCACGCCCTGTGTGCAAAAGATGTCCTTGTGCGCGATCGGCAGCCCCGTCAGCGGGCCCGCGTCGCCGGCGGCGAGCCGGCGGTCGGCTTCGGCGGCCGCGGCGAGCGCGGCCTCCTCGGTCACGGTGATGAAGGCGTTGAGCCCGCCGTCATGCTGCGCGATCCGGTCGAGGAAGTGGCGCGTGAGCTCCGTGGCCGAAACGCGCCGCGCCTTGAGTTCGGCGGAGAGCTCGGAGAGGGTTCGGTCGTGCATGTTTTCGCGGTCGAGATTGGCTACAATTTCCGGCAGGGGACCGCCGGAACCGCTCGCCGTCAGTCGATGACCTTCGGAACGAGATACAGATCACGTTCCACGGCCGGCGCATTGCGTTGGTAGAGCGCGTGCGCGTCCTGCTCCGTGACCGCATCGGGCCGCAGCCGCTGAGCGCGGTCGAGCGGATGGGCCATGGGCGCGACGCCGGCGGTATCGGCGGCCTGCAGCGCGTCGACCATGGCGACGATGTCGGAGAGCTTCGCGCACACGTCTGCGACTTCGCCCACCTCGATTTCGAGGCGCGCGAGCTCGCAGAGTTTTTCGATATCTTTGGGGCCTAACGACACGGCGCCTGACAACGCGGAAAAGTGGTGACGCAAGTCTCAGAAAAAGGGCTCGTGAAACTATACACGTCGCTTGCCGATTGTCCTACCCGTTGCTAAAGTCGCCGCTTATTTCTGTCACCGATCTCCCCCCGATGTTAAAGAGTTTTCTCGGTCATTTTTCCAACGATCTTTCGATCGATCTCGGCACCGCGAACACTCTGATCTATGTTCGGGGACGCGGGATCGTCTTGAACGAGCCCTCGGTCGTCGCGATCCGCGAGGAGCCCGGCCGCGGCGGCAAGGTCCTCGAGGCCGTCGGCGCCGAGGCCAAGAGCATGCTCGGCCGCACGCCCGGTCACATCACGGCCATCCGCCCGCTGAAGGACGGCGTCATCGCCGACTTCAACGTGACCGAGAAGATGCTCCAGTACTTCATCAAAAAGGCGCACGGCTCGCGCTACTTCCGCCCGAGCCCGCGCGTGCTCGTCTGCGTGCCCTACGGCTCGACGCAGGTCGAGCGCCGTGCGATCCGCGAGTCGGCCGAAGGGGCCGGCGCGCGCAAGGTCTATCTCGTCGAGGAGCCCATGGCCGCCGCGATCGGCGCCGGCATGCCCGTGCACGAGGCGCGCGGCTCGATGGTGCTCGACATCGGCGGCGGCACCTCCGAGGTCGCGGTCATCTCGCTGAACGGCATCGTTTATGCGGCCTCGGTCCGCATCGGCGGCGACCGCTTCGACGAGGCCATCACGAATTACGTCCGCCGCAACTACGGCATCCTGATCGGCGAGGCCACGGCCGAGCGCATCAAGCACGAGATCGGCTCGGCGTACCCCGGCCAGGAGGTCCGCGAGCTCTCGGTCAAGGGCCGGAACCTCTCCGAGGGCGTGCCGCGCGCCTTCACGCTGAACAGCAACGAGATCCTCGAGGCCCTGCAGGAGCCGCTGCAGGGCATCGTCGGCGCGGTCAAGGTCGCGCTCGAGCAGACGCCCCCCGAGCTCGGCGCGGACGTCGCGGAGCGCGGCATCGTGCTTACGGGCGGCGGCGCGCTGCTCACGGATATCGACAAGCTGCTGACCGAGGAGACGGGGCTGCCGGTCGTCGTCGCAGACGAGCCGCTGACCTGCGTCGCCCGCGGCGGCGGCCGCGTACTGGAACTGTTGGACGAGTACGGACCGGCGGCATTTTCAATAGAGTGAGATAGCGGGGGGCGGCCGTACGCGGCGGTAACGGCGATGACTGCTGCTGGAAAAACCGCGCACGGCTTCGGGTCGGCTGGCCTGAGGTTCGCCCTGCTCGCCGTCGTCTGCCTCGTGCTCATGGTCGTCGACGAGCGCACCGCGCACCTGTCCCGCGTTCGGCAAGGCCTCTCGCTCATCGTCTATCCCGTGCAGGCGCTCGTGGATCTGCCGTTCAGGACCTGGCATTGGGCGGCCGTCACCCTGGCCGAGCGCCGCACGCTGCTCGCCGAGAACGAGAAACTGCGCCGCGAGGATTTGCTCTCGAGCGTGCGCCTGCAGCGTCTCGATGCGCTCGAGGCCGAAAACCGGCGCCTGCGTGAGCTGCTCGAGTCGACGGGGAGGCTCCGCGACCGCATGCTCGTGGCCGAGGTGCTGTCCGTCGATCTCGATCCGTATCGGCAGCGCTTTAAGATCAATCGCGGCAGCATGGACGGCGCCTACGTCGGCCAGTCGTTGCTCGACGCGCACGGCGTCGTCGGCCAGCTCGCGCAGGTCGGGCCCATGACGGCCGAGGCCATCCTGATCACGGATGCCGACCACGCCGTCCCCGTTACGATCAACCGCAACGGGCTGCGGACGATCGCCGTCGGCACGGGCGACAGCGGCCGGCTGCGCCTGCCGTATCTGACCAACACGGCCAACGTCAAAGTCGGCGATCTGCTGCTCTCCTCCGGACTCGGCGGCATTTTCCCGGCGGGCTACCCGGTCGGGCGCGTCATCGAGGTCCGCGTGCGGCCCGGCCAGTCCTTCGCGGACGTCATCGCCGAGCCGGCCTCGGCGCTCGATCGCGACCGCGAAGTGCTGCTCGTCTGGACGCCCGGCGAGGACGACAAGACGCCGGGCGAGAAGGCGACGGATGACAAGGCGACGGATGACAAGGCGCCGCCGACGCTCGTGCCCGCGCCGGCATCAGCCCCCCTGAAGCAGGCGGCGGCCCAGAATCTCGCCGAGGCGCACCGCTGATGCTCTCGTTCCGGCCGGGCATGCTGGCGACGGTTTTCTTCCTGCTCGCCGCCGCCGTCGTGCCGTTGCCCGAAGCCCTCGGGGCGTACCGGCCGCCCCTCATGGCCGTCGCGGTCCTGTATTGGTCGCTTGCCGCGCCGCAGCGCTCGACGCTCGTCACGGCCTTTCTCGGCGGCCTCGCGCTCGATGCGCTGCTCGGCACGCTGCTCGGCGAGCATGCGCTCGCGCTGCTCGTTCTCTCCTACCTCGCGCAGCGCTTCTATCTGCGCCTGCGTGCGTTTCCGGCCTCGCAGCTGTCGCTCGCCGTCGCCGCGCTGCTCGCGCTCTACGAGTTCCTGCTGTTCTGGATCGACGGCGTCGTCGGCGTGACCGTGCCGCCGCTCGCACGCTGGGCGCCCGTCGCGAGCGGAGCGCTCCTTTGGCTCGCCGCCTGGTCCGCCCTCGACGGCGACCGGCCCGAAGCGCCGGCGCGGTTGTAGGACGGGCATGGCGCGCCGCGTTCAACCGCTCAAGGATCACTGGCGAGAGCAGCGGCTGTTCTTCTCGCGCGTGATCGGTGCGGCCGTGGCCGTGCTGCTGCTGACGGGCGTGCTCGTCGCGCGCCTCGTGCAGCTGCAGATCTTCGACTACCAGCGCTTCACCGAGCTCTCGCAGGGCAATCGGCTGCGCATCGAGCCGCTTGCGCCGACGCGCGGGCTCATTTTCGACCGCAACGGCCTCGTCGTCGCCGAGAACCTGCCGACGTGGCAGCTCGTCGCCGTGCCCGAGCAGATCGCGCATCTCGACGACGAGCTGCACCGGCTCGAGCGGCTCAAGCTGCTCGACCCCGCGCAGCACACCTCGCTCGTCGACTTGATCCGCTCGCACCGCGGTTTCGACCGCGTGAAGCTCGCGAACCTGACCGAGGCCGAGGCCGCGCGCTTTGCCGTGCGCAGGCACCGCTTCGCGGGCGTCGACATCCAGGAAGGTCTCACGCGTTACTACCCGTTCGGCCCCGCCGCCGCGCACGCCGTCGGCTACGTGGGCGCGATCAGCGTTCGCGACCTCAAGCGCATCGATCAAAGCGATTACGCCGCCACCTCGCACATCGGCAAGACCGGTGTCGAGCGCAGCTACGAGGATCTGCTGCACGGGCAGGTCGGCTACCGGCAGCAGGTCGTCAACGCCCAGGGCCGCGTGCTGCTCGATCCGGCCACGGACCGCGACGACAGCGATCCCGCGCTCGGCGGGCTCGAGACGAAGTGGCCCGTGCCGGGCAAGAACCTCGTGCTCTCGCTCGACATGCGCCTGCAGCTCGCAGCGCAGCAGGCGCTCGCGGGCCAGCGCGGCGCCGCCGTCGCCATCGACCCGAACACGGGCGACGTGCTCGCGCTCGTGAGCTCGCCGTCCTTCGATCCGAACCGCGTCGCCGCGGGCCTGAGCCCCGACGACTTCAACGCGCTCTACCGAGACTCGGCCAAGCCCATGTTCGATCGCGCGATCGACGGCCAGTATCCGCCGGGCTCGACGATCAAGCCGTTCATCGGGCTCGCGGGCCTGCACGACGAAGCCGTCGTGCCGAGCGATCATTTCTACTGCCCCGGCTACTACCAGCTGCCCGGGGAGACGCACCGGTATCGGGGCTGGCGCAAATACGGCCACGGCTCGATCGACCTGCACGACGCCATCGTCCAGTCGTGCGACGTGTACTTCTATCAGCTCGCGGTCCAGCTCGGCATCGACAACATGCAGAAGATGCTCACGTCCTTCGGGTTCGGCCGGCCGACGGGCATCGACATTGCGGGCGAGAACGCGGGCGTTGTGCCCTCGCGCGCGTGGAAGCGCAAGCAGTTCAAGCGCCCCGAGGATCAGGTCTGGTTCCCGGGCGAGACGGTCATCACGGGCATCGGCCAGGGGTTCACGCTCGTCACGCCCGTGCAGCTTGCGAGCGCCGTGGCGACGCTCGCCGAGCGCGGCAAGCGGTTCAAGCCGCGCCTGCTCATCGGCACCGAGGACCCGGTCAGCCGGGACGTGAGCTGGAGCAAGCCGGCGGCCGAGAAGCCCGTCGACGACATCGCGGCCGACAACTGGCAGGTGATTCAGGAGGCCATGCTCGGCGTCACGCAGGACATCCGCGGCACGGCCCACCGGGCCATGCTCGGGACGCCTTACAAGGTCGCCGGGAAGACGGGCACCGCACAGGTCTACACGGTCGGCCAGGACGAGAAATACGACGAGGACACGGTGGCCGAGAAGCTGCGCGACCACGGCTTGTTCGTCGCGTACGCGCCGGCCGATGCGCCGCGCATCGCCGTAGCCGTGGTCGTCGAGCACGGCGGCGAGGGCGGCGCCGCGGCCGCGCCCGTGGCGCGCAAGATTCTCGACGCCTGGTACACCACCGAAGGGCAGGGGAAGAAGGACTATGTCGCTAGGCAGCATTGAGCCCGGCGTCAAGACGCGCAAAACGCTGAAGGCGCCGCTGCTCGGCGGGCTCGTCGTTGACATTCCGCTGCTGCTGACGCTCGTCGCCGTCGTCGCCTTCGGTTTCGTCGTGCTTTACAGCGCCGTCGGCGAAGACCTCTCGCTCGTCATGCGGCAGGCCATGCGCTCGGCGCTCGCGTTCGCGGCGTTCTTCGTGCTGGCGCAGATCCCGCCGCGCTACCTCAAGCTCTGGACGCCTTGGCTTTACTTCATCGTGCTCGGGCTGCTCTTCGCCGTCATGGTGGAGGGCGAGATCGGCAAAGGCGCCCAGCGCTGGCTCGATCTCGGCATCGTGAGATTTCAGCCGTCCGAGCTCATGAAGCTCGCGGCGCCCATGATGGTCGCCTGGTACCTGCACGACCGCACGCTGCCGCCGACGCTGCCGCATCTCATCGTGCTGCTGCTCATCATCTTCGTGCCCGCGCTGCTCATCGAGCGTCAGCCGGATCTCGGCACGGCGCTGCTCGTCATCGCGGCCGGCGGCCTGACGGTGCTGCTCGCCGGCATCAGCATGCGCGTGATCCTGTCCGTCGTGGGTATGGCGCTCGTCGGCGCGCCCGTGCTCTGGCTGTTCATGCTCGACTACCAGCGCGCGCGCCTCATGACCTTCCTGAATCCGGAATCCGATCCCCTCGGCGCGGGCTACAACATTATTCAGTCGAAGATCGCGATCGGCTCGGGCGGGCTGTTCGGCAAGGGCTGGCTCAACGGCACGCAGGCGCACCTCGAGTTCCTGCCCGAGCGCTCGACGGACTTCATCTTCGCCGTGCTGGCCGAGGAGTTCGGGCTGCTCGGGCTCGCGTTGCTGCTGACGCTCTATCTCGTGCTCGTCGGCCGCGGCCTTTACATCGCCGCGCAGGCCCAGGACACGTACACGCGCCTGCTGGCCGGCGGCCTGAGCCTCACGTTTTTCTTCTACGTGTTCGTCAACGCGGGCATGGTCTCCGGCCTTCTGCCCATCGTCGGCGTGCCGCTGCCGCTCGTGAGCGCGGGCGGCACTTCGATGGTGACGCTCATGGCCGCTTTCGGTATCCTCGCCGCAATCCACGGCCATAGGAAACTTCTCGCACCGTGAAGGCCGGCGAATTCGCGAAGTACCTGCTGCTCGCAGCATGCTGGACCTGCGGCATCTGGGCCGCGCCCGCGACGCGGGCCGCCGTCGATCCGGCCGCCGTCGCAAAGGCCAAGGCCGCTTTCGTATCGCGCATGGTCGAAGCGCACGGCTTCGACCGCGCCGCGCTCGAGACGACGCTCGACGGCGTCGAGATCGACGCCAAGATCCTCGACACGATTTCGCATCCCGCCGAGCGCGTCGTGCCGTGGTACGAGTACCGCGGCATCTTTTTGACCGACGCGCGCATCGCGGCCGGCGCGAAGTTCTGGCGCGCGCACGCGCACGAAGTCGAGGCGGCGGCCAAGCGCTACGGCGTCGCCCCCGAAATGCTCGTCGCCATCCTCGGCATCGAAACCTATTTCGGCCG
Organism: uncultured Gammaproteobacteria bacterium; assembly: GCA_963782445.1. Classification (GTDB taxonomy): domain Bacteria; phylum Pseudomonadota; class Gammaproteobacteria; order Steroidobacterales; family Rariloculaceae; genus ZC4RG20. The sequence goes on along the minus strand of CAWAJM010000001.1, from coordinate 3,890,375 downwards.
GCGCACGGGCCATTATCGCGTCCTCGACGCGCTCGGCACGCTGGCGTTCGCCTACCCGCCGCGGGCCGACTTCTTCGCCTCGCAGCTCGAGCAATTTCTGCTGATCGCGCGCCGGGAAGGCCCCTCGATGCTCGATGCGCAGGGTTCCTATGCCGGCGCCATGGGCGCGCCGCAGTTCATTCCCTCGAGCTTCGAGGCCTATGCCGTGGATGCCGACGGCGACGGCCGCCGCGATCTGTGGAACGATTGGAGCGACATCCTCGGCAGCGTCGCGAACTATTTCAACCGCCACGGGTGGCGCACGGGCGAGCCCGTGGCCGACCGCGCCTCCGTCGCGCCCGGCAGCCGGGCCGCCGCGGCTGCCGGGCAGGGTAAGCTCGAGCTCGACCAGACGGTCGGCGGGCTCCGGCGTCTCGGTTTCCGGTTCTCCTCGGCGCTGCCCGCCAGTGCGCCGGCCGGCGTCCTGGCCCTCGAGGCCGCGGGCGGCGGCAGCGAGTACTGGGTCGGCTACCGCAACTTCCGCGTCATCACGCGCTACAACACGAGCGCCAAGTACGCGCTCGCCGCGCACGAGCTCGCTCAGGCTATCCGCAAGGCCTATCGCGGGAGCCGCACGCAGTGAGCGCGCGCCGCCTGCCGCTGCGCATCGCAGGCACGCTGGCGCTCTGCGTCGCCGCCTCGCAGTGGGGCTGCGCATCGCGTCTCGAGGTGCCGCGCGCCCAAGCCGGGGCGGCCGTGAGCCCGGACCGCGGCAGCCGCGGCAACCCGCCGTTCTACGACGTCGACGGCAAGCGCTACTTCGTGCGCGCCTCGAGCGCGGGCTACGACGAGCGCGGCATCGCCTCGTGGTACGGCCCCGACTTTCAGAGGCAGCCGACCTCGAGCGGCGAGACCTACGACATGTACGGCATGACGGCCGCGCACAAGACGCTGCCGCTGCCGACCTGGGTCGAGGTCACGAATCTCTCGAACGGCCGGCGCGTCATCGTCAAAGTCAACGACCGCGGCCCGTTCGTGAAGAACCGCATCATCGATCTGTCCTACGGCGCCGCGAAGGCGCTCGACATGATCCGCAAGGGCACGGCCCCCGTCGAAGTCCGCGCCCTGGGCGCGGCGCGCACGCCCGCGACACCGGCGCAAGGTCCCGCGCGGCCGCTCACGGCGGCCGCTGCACCGGTCCCTGCCGGGCCGGCGGCCGCCGAAGCCGTCACGGGCGGGCCGGGCGCGGCGCCGGCCTCGCCGCCGCGGGCCCAGCCCGCCGCCGCGCGCCCGTCGCCGCGCCCGGCGTTCTCACTCATTGCGAGCGCCGCGGCCGACGAGCCCACGGACCTGGACCGCCTCGAGGCCGCCGCGGCCTCGAACTCACCGCCGGCCCGCCCGCTGCACCTGTTCGTCCAGGTCGGCGCGTTCACCGAGCGCGCGAACGCCCAGCGGCTCGTCGCGCGCCTCGAGGCGGACGGCTACCGCAATGCCTTCATCGTGGACCCGGGCGACGGGCTCAAGCGCGTCCGCGTGGGCCCGCTGGCCGACGCGGCGGACTTCGACCGCGTCAGGGCCGGGCTGCGGCGGTTCGGGCTCACGGATACGCGGCTCGTGACGGTCGATTCGCCGTAGGGTTGCGCATCGCATCGCATCGCATCGCATCGCACGCCTGAGAGCGGATGCGTTGGTGGCGGGCTTCAGGCTCGGCGTCAGGGCGGTGTCGGGACCGCCGTGAACCCGTCCCTGGGGGCTCGCTGAGCGCCCTCCCTGGCGCTCAGCGTCCCGACACTGCCCTGACGCCGAGCCTGAAGCCTCGACATGCACGCGACCGTAGCCGCCGAAGACCCGCGCTTCGGCGTCGGCGCCAGAGCAGCGCACGCAGCAGCGTCTACTACCCCCGCCGGCACTTGCGGCAGCCGCACCGTGCGGCGGCCCCTGCTGTCGGCAATCGCGAAGACCGTCCGGCCTGCCGTCTTCCTGCCAGCAAGTTCCTCGCGCCGTTGCAGCAGGAATCATGAACGGCCGCCGCCGTCGCAGAGGAGGCTTGCGCAGACGGGCGCTTTCGGGGCCGTGCGCGCCAGGGATGGCGCGCTACGGAGCCCCCATGGACGGGTTCATGGCGTCCCCGAAAGCGCCCGTCTGCGCAAGCCTCCGGCTACCACCAGCGCAAGAACTCGCTCATGATTCATGCGGCCGAAGGGCGACCGCCGAGGAACGCTAACGCCGCCCGCGCGGCTCGTTCTGGCCGAACAGGCTCCGCAGCGTCTCGCCGGCTTCGAGCAGGCGCTTCTTGAGCGTTTTGCGGATCTTGACCGAAGCCGCGCCGAACAGAAATAGCCCCTCGACGACGATCGTCGGCCCGTCCCCGGCGGCGGACGCCGCGCGGTTGTCGACGGAGCCGAACAGGCATACCGGCTTCGAGATCACATTGACGCCTTCGGGGACGAACAGCGTCGCCGCGCCGAATACGCAGAGCATGCGAATCGTCGTCCGCGGTGCCGAGAACCGTGCTTCGCTGAAGTCGAGCTCCGCCGCGCCGAATACGTTGAGCATGCGGATCTCCCTTGCGACCGTCCACGGTCCGCGGCGATTCGTGGCCGAGAAGATGTGGACCATCTGCTCGGTATCGCGCGCGTCACCCGAGGCCGTGCGCGGCCGCGCGAAACCATCGAACGGTTCCGGGCGAGCCGCGCCGGCGCTGCCGGCGGGCGCCTTGGGCGCCTCGGCCGCCTGACTCGGCAGCGGCGGCGCGAGATCCAGGTCGTGCGTCAGGGTCACGAGGATCTCGTGCGAAGTCGCGTCGAGGGCCTCGTCGAGACGCCGTTCGAAGGCGTCCAGCGAGAGCCTGCCGTGAGCGTAATTGAGCACGAGCTGATCGATCGTGTCCTGCCGCAAGGTATCGAGCGGCCTGTCTTCGGCGGCGACGGGCATGGCATGTCCTGCGTAATGCGGGCCTGAACAAGCATAGCGACAAATTCGCGCAAAACGCCAACTAGTCGCGTTCCGTACCAGCGCTCGGGCACGCGCCGCGAACGGCCTCGGCCGCCAATTACTTAGCGCGGTCAACGACTTGGACGGGCATTCGGCCGCTTGGCACGGAAGCTGCTAAAGACCCGTCGAAGGGGTTCACGGGGAACATCTCATGAACGATAGGGCTTCGCTGCTGGGCCAGCTGCGCATCGACCGCGACGATGCGCCCGAGCGGCCGGGCCGCGGTCGCATCGCCTGGGCCGTCGCCGCCGCCTTCGCGGTCGCCGCAGTTGCGGCCGGAGGCTGGCTCGGCGTCGAGCGGCCTTGGGACCGCATTCCGGTCGGTGTCGCGATGGCGGAGCCTGCGCCGAGCGACGCGCCAGTGCAGCGCGGCTCCGTGCTCGATGCTTCGGGTTACGTCGTCGCCCGGCGTCAGGCCACCGTGTCCTCGAAGATCACGGGCCGCGTCGTCGAGGTCTCTATCGAAGAGGGTCAGCGCGTCAAGGCCGGGCAGGTCATCGCGCGGCTCGACGACGCGAACGCGCGCGCGGCCGTCGCGCTCGCGAAGGCGCGCCGGGCCGAAGCGAAGGCCAGTCTCGACGCGGCGCTCGTGGCGCTCAAGAACGCGCGGCCCACGTTCGCGCGCGACGAGCGCCAGTACGAGCTCAAGGTCATCAGCGCGGAAAGTTTCGACACGGCCAAGGCCGCATTCGATGCGGCGCGCAGCAGCGCCGACGTCGCGGCGCAGGCGCTCGGCGTCGCCGATGCCGATCTCGCGGTCGCGCAGCGCGACCTCGACGACACGATCGTGCGCGCGCCGTTCGCGGGCGTCGTGACGGTCAAGGCGGCGCAGGAAGGCGAGATGGTCTCGCCCGTCTCGGCGGGCGGCGGCTTTACGCGCACAGGGATAGGCACGATCGTCGACATGAGCTCGCTGGAGGTTCAGGTCGATGTGAGCGAAAGCTTCATCCACCGCGTGCGCGCGGGCCAGGCCGTCACGATCCAGCTCAACGCCTACCCCGACTGGACCATTCCGGGCCATGTCATCGCCGTGATTCCGACGGCCGACCGCGCTAAGGCCACCGTTCCCGTGCGGGTCGCGTTCGCCAGCAAGGACGCGCGGATACTGCCGGAGATGGGCGTGCGTGTGTCGTTTCTGACGGACTCGCGCCCGAGCGCGAGCGCCGCGCCGGCTCGCGCGGCCGTCGTCGTGCCGACCGATGCCGTGCAGTCCGACGGCGACACGGGCGTCGTCTACGTGATCCGCCGGGACAAGGTCGAGCGGCGCGCCGTGCGTCTCGGCGCGCGCACGGACGCCGGCCAGCTCGTGCTCGCTGGGCTCCCGTCGGGCACGCGTCTCGCCGTCGGCCACCTTTCCGAGCTCGCGGACGGGGTCCGCATTCGCATCGAGGAGTGAAGCCATGTCAGCAATCGTCTCCATGAAGCACGTCGTCAAGACTTACCTGCGCGGCAAACAACGCGTCGAGGTGCTCCACGGCCTCGATCTCGAAGTGGAGACGGGCGAGTTCCTCGCGCTCATGGGGCCGTCCGGGTCGGGCAAGACCACGCTGTTGAATCTCATCGGCGGCCTCGACAGGGCCGATCAGGGCGAGGTCGTCGTCGCGGGCGAGCGGCTCGACCAGCTCTCGGCCGGCGCGCTGACGCGCTGGCGCGCGCGCAACGTCGGCTTCGTGTTTCAGTTCTACAACCTGCTGCCCGTGCTCACGGCCGAGCGCAACGTCGAGGTTCCGCTGCTGCTCACGAAGCTTTCGGGCAAGGAGCGCCGCAAGCGCGTCGGCGCGGCGCTCGAGCTCGTCGGGCTTTCCGAGCGCGGCGGCCACAAGCCCGCCGAGCTCTCGGGCGGCCAGCAGCAGCGCGTCGCGATCGCGCGCGCGCTCGTCTCGGACCCCCGGCTGCTCGTGGCCGACGAGCCGACGGGCGATCTCGATCGCGGCTCGTCGGAATCGATACTCGAGCTGCTGCAGATTCTGAACCGCGAGCACGGCAAGACGATCGTCATGGTCACGCACGATCCGCGCGCCGCGGAGTTCGCGACGCGCGAGCTGCATGTCGATAAGGGGCGTCTCGAAGACTCGCTCAGGAGCGCCGCATGAGATACCTGCCGCTGATTTGGGCCGGGCTCTGGCGTAAGCCGACCCGCACTGTGCTGACGCTGTTCTCCGTCGCCGTGGCCTTCCTGCTGTTCGGGATTCTGCACGCCGTGACGGCTTCGTTCACGGACGTGATCGGCAAGCTCAGCGACAAGCGGCTGCGGACGATGAGCACCGCGAGCCTGCTCGAGCCGGTGCCGCTTGCGGATCTGCCGCAGATCGAGCAGGTCAAGGGCGTCAAGACCGTCGCCTACTACGCCATTTTTCCGGTTTACTACAAGGACCCGAAGAACTCGCTCAACGCCGGCGCGATCAGCACGAAGCGTTTCTTCGAGGCCTTCCCGCAGCTCGTGATCCCCAAGGCGCAGCGCGAAGCCATGCTGCATACGCGCACGGGCGCGCTCGTCGGCGCGGATCTCGCGAACAAGTACGGCTGGCACGTCGGCGACCGCGTCCCGCTGCGCTCGCCGCTCGTCGCGCGCAAGGACGGCGCGAGCGACTGGACGTTCGACGTCGTCGGAATCTACAAGCTGCCGAAGGACCAGGGCACCGCCAACGAGTTCTGGATCGACTACGCCTACTTCGACCAAGAGCGCACGACCGGCAATGGGACGGTGAACTTCTACTTCGAGTTCATCGACGATCCGAGCCGCGCCGCCGCGATCTCGGCGCGTATCGACTCGCTGTTCGCGAACTCGTCGAATCCGACGCAGACGCAGAGCGAGAAGGAGTGGGTCCGGGCGCAGATCGATCGCGTCGGCAACATCCAGTTTTTCGTCAACGCAATCATCGGCGCCGTGTTGTTCACGCTGCTGTTCCTGACGGGCAACACGATGATGCAGTCGGTGCGCGAGCGCAGCGCCGAGCTCGCGGTGCTCAAGACCTACGGCTTCGGCGACGGTAAGGTCGTCGCGCTCGTGTGCGCGGAGGCGCTCCTGCTCTGCGGCGCGGCTGCGGGGCTTGGGCTCGCCGGCGCCGCCGCCGTGTTTCCCAAGGTCTTCGCGACGATCGGCGCGCCCGCCTTGCCCCTGCCGTGGGGCGTCGCCGCGGCCGGGCTCGGCATCGCCGCGGTGCTTGCGTTCGTGAGCGCGGCGCCGCCGGCCTGGCGCATCCACAGGCTCAAGCTGGTCGACGCCCTGGCCGGGCGATGAGGAAACGAAGATGAGCGTACTCAGACAGATCTATGCCGTGACGGTCATGAACTTCAAGGGACTGCCGCAGCGCTTCGGCAGCTCGCTCGTCGTCGTCGTCGGCATCGCGGGCGTCGTGGGCGTGCTGACCTCGGTGCTGGCGATGACGCAAGGCCTCACGGACTCGCTGATCTCGACGGGCAGGCCGGACCGCGCCATCGTGCTGCGCAACGGTACGACGAACGAGGGCGCGAGCTCGATCCAGTCCGAGGACGTGCAGACGATTGCCGATGCGCCCGGCATCGCGAAGGCGCCGGATGGCAAGGCCGCCGCCTCGGCCGAGCTCTTCGTGCCCGTGAACCTCGAGCGCAAACGCGACGGCTCGCGCGCGGGTGTCTCCGTGCGCGGCGTCTCCGCCGAAGGGCTCGCGATCCGTCCCGAGGTCAAGCTCGTGAGCGGGCGGCTGTTCCGACCCGGTCTGCGCGAGCTCATCGCCGGCCGCGGCGCCGCTGCCGAGTTCCGCGGCCTGGGGTTGGGCGACCGCGTCATGCTGCGCAACAGCGCCTGGACCGTGGTCGGCACGTTCGAGGCCGGCGGGTCGGCGGCGGAGTCGACGCTCATGACGGATGCGGCGACGCTGCAGTCGGCCTACGGCCGGACCGTCTACAACAGCGTGCATGTCCGGCTCACGTCGCCGCAGACCTTCGACGCCTTTCGCGATGCGCTGACGACGAATCCGAGCCTCTCCGTCACGGTCATGCGCGAGCCTGAGTACTACAAGGAAGCGTCCTCGTCGCTGCGGCCGCTTTTCTTCGTCATCACTGACGTCGTCGGCGGCATCATGGCCGTCGGCGCGCTGTTCGCGGCGCTCAACACGCTCTACTCGGCCGTAAGCACGCGCGGCGTCGAGATCGCCACACTGCGCGCCATGGGCTTCGGGGCCGGCGGCGTGGTCGCGTCCGTGCTCGGCGAGGCGCTGGCGCTCGCAGTAATAGGCGCGCTGCTCGGCGCCGGCGCGGCCGCGGCCCTGTTCAACGGCCACACCATCAGTCTCGGTGGCACGACGGGGACACTCGTTACGAACATGCATGTCTCCGCGCCGATCGTCGGCGCGGGGATCGTCTGGGCATGCGGGGTCGGTTTTCTCGGCGGTCTGTTACCTGCGATCCGCGCCGCGCGGCTCCCCGTCGCCACGGCGTTGCGGGCGGTCTAAGAACCCCTCGGCGCCGCCCGCCGCAGGTTTTGCCCGGGGCGTCGGGCCGGCCGACCCCGCGTCCCGCCCCGGGCCCTCTTTTCCTGCGCCGCAGAATCGCCCTACACTGGGCGCAGGCCCATGGACGATTCGCCGCTGACTTTCCCCTGCGATCTCCCCGTCAAGGTGTTCGGCAGGAACGACGCCCACTTCCGTAGCACGGCGCTCGCCATCGTGCGCCGTCACTTCGAGGCCATCGACGCGGACGCTCTGACGGAGCGCACGAGCCGCGCCGACCGCTACGTGAGCCTGACGGTGACGATCCGCGCCCACAGCCGGGAGCAGATCGATGCGCTGTATCGCGAGCTGACGGCCAGCGACGCGATCCTCATGGTCTTGTGAGCATTGCGGTCCGCGATCTCGGCCGCCGGCCGCTCGAGGACGTTCTGGGCGGACATGCGGCGCTTCACGGAGGAGCGCGATGCGGCGACGGCCGACGAGATCTGGTTCGTCGAGCATCCGCCGGTCTTTACGCTCGGGCTCAATGCGGATCGCGCCCACGTGCTTGCGCCGGGGGGCATTCCCGTCGTGCAGATCGACCGCGGCGGTCAGGTGACCTATCACGGTCCGGGCCAGCTCGTCGTCTACGTGCTGTTCGACGTCAAGCGCCTCGGGCTCGGCGTGCGCGAACTCGTGACCGGTCTCGAGCAGGCCGTCATCGAGACGATCGCGCCCTACGGCGTGCAGGCCTACGGCCGCCGCGATGCGCCCGGCGTCTACGTTGGCGGCCGCAAGCTCGCGGCGCTGGGTTTGAGAATCCGCCGCAACGGCTGCTATCACGGCCTGGCGATCAACGTGAATATGGATCTCGCGCCGTTCAGCGCCATCAATCCCTGCGGATACGCGGGTCTCGAGGTGACGCAGCTCGCGGACCTGTGCGCGGTCCGCGATCCCGCCGTGCTGCGCCGGGATCTCGAGCCGCGGCTGCACGCGCGTTTCGGCGCGGAGACGGTCGCGCTCAGGCGCGGTTCAGGCTCATGAGGAAGTTGCCGTACGTGAAGGCGAAGCCGACCACGAGCCAGGCGAGCCAGACGATGCGCGTGAGGCCGGGCATCCAGCTGCGGCGCGCGAGCCAGTAGCCCGCTGCGGGGATCGCGCAAACCGCGGCCGTGACCGCGAGCAGCATCAGCGTCTCGACGAGCACGCTCGCGGCCGGGACGGCGCTGAGCGAGCTGCCGCGCAGGACGCCGTTCACGAGGGCCAGCACGGCGCTCGCGGCGACGAGGCCGAGCCCCTGCGGCAGGCCGAGCCAGGGCCCCTCGGCAGCGGGCGGCGCCGCACCGCTCTCCTTGGAGGCGACGTAGATCGAGCGCGCGTTCGCATAGTGGCGGCGCGTGACGATCGACCGGACCCACAGCATCGCGAGCAGGCCCGCGAGCACGAGTGCGGCGAGCCAAGGCGCGAGCCGGACCTCGGCGCCCGCGAGATTCGCGGCGCCCAGCGCGAGGATCGTGCCCGAGACGGACGCCGCGCCGAGCGCGATGCGCCACGGCTCCTGGCGCTGGCAGATGGCGAGGTGCACGGCGAGCAGAATTACAAGCTGCGGCAGCGCCGCGTAAGGCAGCACGGGTGGTCCGGGCGAAAGCACGTTGTCCAGCACCGTAGCGGCGACGAGCGCGGTCAGGACGGCCGCGACATAGAGGCCGTACTCGCGCGTGCCGCGGTTCGGGCTGATGACCAGCAAGCGCCTTGCGGCGACGAAGGCCGCGAGGGCCGCGAGGGCCGAGATCAGGAGCAGCAGATAGGCGGCGCCGAGATCGGCGAGGCCGAGGCCCGCGGCCGTGAGCGATGCTGGCCATGCGGAACCTGTGGCCGGGATCGCGTGCGCGTCCATGGAGACTACTTCTCGGCCACGTTTCCGTAGGCTTCCGGCGTTGCGGCGCCGTGCCCGGAGTTGCGTTCGAGGACTTCCCGCAGCTGCGTATTCTCGCGTTGCAGGGCATCCAGCAGGCTCTGATTCTTCTCCGCCGCGGTCTTCAAGCGGAGCGTCTCGTTTTCGCTGCCGCGCAGCTTCGCAATCTTGCGCTGCTGCTCGTCGGCGTCTTTTTGCAGTTCCTCGATGATCGCGTTCTTGGTGTCGAGCTCACGGCGCAGCGTTTCGCTCTCCTGGGTCAGCTGCTCGAGCTCGGCGCGGCGCGCCGCGTCGGCCTGCTTCAAGGCGCGCGCCGTCTTGAGCTCCTCCTCGAGCGACTGGATGACCTCGGCCTGGGAGCCGATGCGCTGCTCGAGCTCGGCGACCCGCGCTTCGGCCTCCGCGGTCTTGTCCTGCGCGCGCGCTTCCTCCTGAAGCCTCGCGATCGTCTCTTCGTGCTCCTGGATCTTCGCTTTGAGCCGGTCCATGCGCGCGAGGAGCTGATGCTGCTTGGCTTCGGCCGCGGCCTTGTGCTTGCGCAGCCCGTCGAGACCGGCCTTCAGGGCCACGTTGGCCTTGGTCTTGGCGCGGATCGTGTCGATGAGCCGGCCGACAAGCGCTTTGCGGCGGCGCACGAGGCGCTCGAAGTGATGGGCCTTGCCGAGGCGCCACTTCGTGTCCTCGTAGCGCTCCTCGGCTTCCTCGAGACGGTCTTCGAGCGTGCGAATGAGCTCGCGGCGCTCGTTGGCGATTTCCGTCAGATTCGTCGCACACTCGCGCTCGTCGCGCAGCTCTTCCTCGAGCCCGGCCATCTGCGCGCGCGCTTCGGCCAATTCGGCTCGGACCGCGTCCGCTTCGCCGACGCGCCGCTCGAGCTCGGCCTGCGTGCTGCGCGCGGCCTCGAGACCCGCGGCGGCGGCCGCGATCTCGTCCGCTTTGCGGGCGAGCTCGGAGCGTGTCTTTTCGAGCTCGGCGGAGATCTCGGCCAGGCGGCTGTCACGCTCGCGAACGACGTCCTCGGAGCGGGTCAGCGCGGCGCGCAACTCCTCGAGCTCGCGCTCGGCCGCCGGCGAGGGGGCTGCCGGGGCCCGCTCGCTCTGCAGGCGTTCGATCTCTCTGCGGCCGGCCGCGAGCTCGCGGCGCAGCTGGGCGAGGCGGTTACGATAGCTTTGCGTCGCGCGGTCGAAGTCCTCGGCCTTGCCGCGCCAGAAATTGATTTCCTTCTTCGTGAGCTTGTCCGGTCCGGACTCGGCGACCTGCAGCTTTTTCTCGAGCTGCTCGATGCGCGCGCGTTCCCCGGCCACGACTTCCTCGAGATGCCCTGCGTCGCGCTTGAGTCGGTCCCGCTCGGCCGCGACGCGGCGCAGCTCGAGGGTCAGGGCCTCGACGCGGTCTTCGAGCACGTTTTCCGGCGACTCGCGGCGATCGAGGCGCTGGCTGAGCTCGGCGACGCGCGCCTCCGAGTCGTGGAGCGCTTCCTGCAATAGCGTGAAGGCTCTTTCGGCCATCTCGCGCGGTTCAGGCATCGGCTTCAACTATCGCTTCGCATGGGAATGGGTCGCAGCCTATCGGCTTTGGCCGGTTGCGACGCGGTACTCAGTCACGTTTTGACATAAAGATTCGTGGCATACTCGCCCTCTCGTTCAGGGGGCCCAAAGGATTGGCAGCGTTTCGGAACGCCGCGGAAGCCGTTCTCGCAGGCGACGACCGCCTCGTCGCGGGGCTCGCGACGAGCCTCCTCAGACCGCTCCGCAATAATTTCGTCGAGCGGCCGTGGGGCGGCATGCGGCTGCGCGAGCTCAAGGGCTTGTGTCCGCTTCCGGACCAGGCCCGTCTCACCGGCTTCGGCCTTGGCGAGTCCTTCGAGATTGCCGCCTGCGACGAGGACGAGGAAGCGCGCGCCCATCCTAGCCGGCTGCGCTTCGAGGACGGCTCTGAGCTCTCGCTGCCCGTGCTGCTCGCGCGCCATGCGGGCACCCTTCTCGGGCCGGCCTGGGTGCGCCGCCACGGCGCAAACTTTCCGCTGTTGCCCAAGCTCCTCGACGTCAAGGAGCTGCTTTCGGTGCAGGGGCATCCCGAGGGCCACACCGAGGTTTACGTCATCATCGACGCAGAGCCCGGCGCGACGATGCGCCTGGGCTTCAATCGCGATCTCGATTCGGCAGCGCTGAAGGCCGAGCTCGAGGGCGGCCGCGAGCGCCAGCGCCGGCTGCTCGAGCTGCTCGCGCCGGGGATGGAGCCGCAGACGGTGCAGGAACTGCTCCAGCCCTGGTTCGCGGACCGCAGGGCCGGCCTCGGCGCTGTGCCCGACGGGCTGCGGGCCCGCTGCCGCCCCGACGCCGCGGGCGAGGTCGAGGCGCTGCTCGAGCAGCTCAAGACGCTGTACTGGCGCGTGCTCGACGCGATGAACGCGCTGCCCGTCGCGGCCGGCGACGTTGTCTACAACGCCAATCCGGCGCGCATCGCGGCCGAGCGGCCGCCCTCGGCCGAGGTCCATGCGCTCGGCAATCCCGAGGGCCGGGAGATTCTCGCGCTCGAGATACGCCGTCCCGGTCCGACTTTCCGCGCCTGGGACAACGTGCGGTTCCCGGTGCGGCCCGTCGACGTCGCCGGGGCCGTCGCCGCGCTGAACCTGCGGCGCACGCTGCCGGCCGAGTTCCGAGTCGAGCCCGTGAGCGTGCCGGGGCGGGCCGGCGTGTTTCGCTCGGTCGTCACGCCGAGTTTCGTGCTCGAGCATCTGCGCCCGACGGCGGCGCCCGTCGCGGTGCCGGTCGAAGCGCCGCACTGCCTGCACGTCTTGTGCGGGCGCATCGAGCTCGAGACCGCGGCCGGTGTCTCGCTCGGCCTGCTCGAGTGCGGCGAGAGCGCAATCGTGCCCATCGGCGTCGGCGGGTATCGCGTCAGCCGGACAGGGCCCGGGGAGGTCGAGGTCGTCAAGGTCGGTCTGCCGGCCGACGCGGGCGCTGCGGCGCCCGGAGGCCGAACGTGAGCGCCCAGCCGCGGTCCGAGGCCCGCGCGCGTCGCCGCGGCCGTGCCGGGCCTCCGGCCCGCCTGGTCATCGATCTCGACGCGCTCGCGCGCAATTACGCGAAGCTTCGCGCGCTCGCGGCGCCGGCCGATTGCGCGGCCGTCGTGAAGGCCGACGCCTACGGTCTCGGCATCGCGCCCGTCGCCAGACGACTCGCCCGCGAGGGCTGCCGGCGGTACTTCGTCGCGACGGCCGACGAGGCGCGGGCCTTGCGCGCGCTGCTGCCGGGTGCGCTGATCTATGTGCTCGAGGGCGTGCCCGAGGGCGGCGAGCGCGCGTTCGCCGAAGCGGGGCTGATCCCGGTGCTGAACTCGCTGGACCAGGTCGAGCGCTGGGTTCGCGCCGGCCGGGCTGCGGCCGTGGTGCACATCGACACCGGCATGGCGCGGCTCGGACTCCATCCCGGCGAGGTCGCCGAGCTCGCGCGGCGTCCGGCGCTGCTCGCGGCGCTCGAGCTCGAGCTCGTCATGACCCATCTCGCCTGCGCCGACGAGCCCGAGCACGCGCTGAATCGCCGCCAGCTCGAGGCGTTCGAGGCGCTGCGCGGCCGCTTGCCGCCCGCGCCGGTCTCGATCGCGAACACGGCAGGCATCTTTCTCGGTGCGGCCTACCGCGGCGCCGTCGTGCGCCCCGGCATCGGTCTCTTCGGCGGCAATCCGTTCGGCGCGGGCCCGAGTCCCGTCGAGCCCGTCGTCACACTCGAGGCCCGCGTGCTGCAGCTCCGCGAGGTCGCGCGCGGCGGCACCGTCGGCTACGGCGCGACGTTTCGGGCCGAGGCACCCGTGCGCCTCGCCGTGCTCGGCGTCGGCTATGCGGACGGCTATCCGCGCCGTCTCGGTAACCACTGCGACGCGGCATGGCGGGGCGTCCGCCTGCCCATCGTCGGGCGCGTGTCGATGGACATGCTCTGCGTCGACATCTCGGGTCTTCCCCCGGGCGACGTCGACGTGGGCGACTATGTCGAGCTCATCGGCGCGACAGTCGGCCTCGACGAGGTCGCCGCCGCGGCCGGGACCATCGGCTACGAGATACTCACGTGCCTCGGCGCCCGCCTCGAGCGTCGTTATTCCGAGGGCAAGGAAGAAGTATGAGCTTCGTGAGCATGACGAGCGTCGACGGCGTCATCACGCGCACCGAGGACGCGAAGGTCTCGGTCCTCGACCGCGGCTTTCTCTACGGCGACTCGGTCTACGAGGTATTCAGGACATATTCGGGCGTGCCGTTGTTTTTCGCCGAGCACTGGTCGCGGTTCCGTAATTCGGCCGGATTGATCCGCCTCGAAATCGGCTTCGACGAGGAAACGCTGCTTGCGCGCATCCGCGAGACGGTCGCCGCCACGGGCGCGCCGGCTTCCCAGACGGACGTCTACGTGCGCTACATCGTCACGCGCGGCGTCGGCGCCATCGATCTTGCGCCGACCGAAGCGCTCGTGCCGCGCTGCATCGTCATCGTGAAGGAGGTGCCGAAGTGGCGCGAAGAACTGTACCGCGTCGGCGTCACGGCGGCCGTGCCCGAGACGCGGCGTAACCCCGGCAACGCTCTCGATCCCAACATCAAGGGCGGCAACTATCTGAACAACGTGCTCGGTCTCATGGAGGCGCGCGCGCTCGGTGCCGAAGACTGCATCATGCTCAACGAGGCCGGGTTGGTCACCGAGGCCTCGAACAGCAACGTCTTCTTCGTTCTCGATGGGCGCCTCGTCACCCCTTCGCAGAAGGCCAGCAACCTGCGCGGCCTGACGAAGGCGGCCGTCCACGAGGCCTGCCGCCAGCACGGGCTCGCCACGGCGGAAACCGACATCGGCGCCGGCGACTTGGCGCGCGCGACCGAGTGCTTCCTGACGAGCGCGACGCGCGAAGTCATGCCCGTGCGCAGCCTGCGTCAGCTCGACGGCACGGTCCTCGAGTTTCCGGCCGGCGGTGGCGAGATCACTCGGCGCGTCATGGGCTATTACCGGGCGTACGTGCAGGAGTACGTGCGCGAGCACGCGGCGTCGTCCTTGCTCTAACGTCGGCTTAGGCCATGGTGGGCTTCAGGCTCGTCGACTAGCTATGGTCGTAGGGGTTGATGCCGTGCTCCGCGCTCGGCATCGTGCCGGTATCGTCGACGAGCCGCAGCTCCTCGCATTCGAGGGCCTTGAGCATGTCCAGCGTCGGGTCGTCCTGCCGGCGTCGCGGCTCCTCGACGCGCCATTCCCAGACTGGATCCCCTTTCGCGTCGTAGCGAACCTTGCCGAGACTGCTATTGCGGACCGATCGGACGGCCGTGCGCGAAGCGTCGTGGAGGGTGGGGGACCGGGTGGCCGATTCGGCCCTGCTGCGGCGTTCGCGCCGTCTGCGCTGCGCCGGATCTTCGCCGAGTCCCGGCGGGCGGCGAAAAATTCCGGTTTCTTCGCTGTCCGACATCTTCCCTGTCCAATGGCTGCAGCCGAAGGCCCGGCTGCAATCCTGAAATACTAGCATTCGCCGGGCCTCATGCAAGACGAGGGCCATGACGGTTTTTGCCGTTATGTCAGCTAGTTAGCAGCGAGCTGCTGGCGCAGGTGTAAGGATTTTCGACGTGCCGGCCCTGCGTTTGGGGCATCATGATTGCGCCGGCCTGGCGGGCACGCGCGTGGCACATCCATTGCAAAGGCGCTCCTCATGAATACGAAAGCCTTCCTTGCAGCATGCACGTTGGCGTTCGCGGCCGTCGGGGGCGGCACGCCCGCGGGGGCGGCGCCGGACAGTCCGCCCGACATGGCGCTCGCCGACTACGTCGCGGCGCCCGATCCGAGCTACGACTGGCAGGTGCACGCGCGCTATACGGTGCCGGGGGCCGCGATCGTCGAGCTGCACCTGCATTCGCAGACCTGGCAGCACATCCTCTGGAAGCATCAGCTGTATCTCATCAAGCCGGACAGCGTCGGTAAGGGTGCGCACGAGGCGCTGTTCGTCGTTGCCGGCGGGCGCTGGCGAAAGAGCTACGACACCTCGACCGCCCCCGAGCTGCCGGCCGAATCCGCCGTGTTCATCGAGCTCGCGAAGCGGCTCGGAGCGGTCGTGGCCGTGCTCGGCCAGGTGCCGTTTCAGCCGATGTTCGGGCTGCACGAGGACGATCTCATCGCCTACAGTTTTGTGCAGTACGAAAAGACCGGAAACGCGGATTGGCCTCTGCTGCTGCCGATGGTCAAGGCGACCGTCAAGGGCATGGACGCGGTGCAGGCATACGCCTCGAAGAGCTGGAACGTTTCGCTGAAGCGCTTCACGGTGCTCGGCGGCTCGAAGCGCGGCTGGACGACCTGGCTGACGGGGGCCGTCGACGACCGGGCGAAGGCGCTGATCCCGATCGTCATCGACGTGCTGAACTTCAAGGCGCAGCTGCCTCATCAGAAGGCGTTCTGGGGGCAGCCGTCCGCGGCGCTCGAGCCGTACACCGCGCGTAATCTGCTCGATTTGCTGAGCTCGCCGCAGGGCGCGGGGCTGCGCCGCATCGTCGATCCGTACAGCTACCGCAAGCGCCTCACGCAGCCGAAGCTCATCGTCATCGGTACCAACGACGCGTACTTCCCGATCGACGCCTTGAACCTCTATTGGAACGCGCTGCCGGAGCCGAAGTACGTGCTCTACGTGCCGAACAACGGCCACAACATCAAGGACTTCACGCGGCTGATCCCGGCCGTCGTCGCTATGAATCGCGCGGCCGAAGGCGGCAAGCCGCTGCCGCGGATGCACTGGCAGTTCGAGAATTCGGGCCGGATGCTGGACCTTTGTCTGCGCTCCGACCCGGCCCCGGTCCGCGTTGCGCTGTGGAGCGCCGAGTCGGCCAGAAGCGACTTTCGGGAGGCTCGCTTCACCTCGACGCCCGTGCAGGTGAAGGACGGCACCTACGTCGCGACCGTCGCACCGCCGGCCGCAGGCTTCGAGGCGGTCTTTGCCGAGGCGGCCTACGGCGAAGGTTCGTCCCAGTACACGCTTTCCACGAACATTCGCGTGATCGGGACTTCGGGCCGCCCGCCGACCTTCTCGGCGGCCGTCGACGGCACGGCCGGCGTCTGTCCGCACTGACCGGCGCCGGGCCGACTGGCGCCGCATGGCCCGGTTCGGCGTAAAATCGGAACGACACAATAACGGCTGACCGAAGCCGGGGGGAGGGAGAATGATTCGAACGGCGTTTTGCGGCGGCGTCCTGGCGCTCGCCTGCGCGGGACTCTCGGGCGCGGCTTTCGCGCATCATTCGGTCGCGGCCGAGTTCGACACGTCGAAGCACGGCGAGCTGGAGGGCGTGATTTCCCACGTCTGGTTCGCGAATCCCCACGTCCGCTATCAGCTCACGGTCACCCAGCCCGACGGCAGCCGTGAGCTCTGGGAGCTGCAGGGCGGCAACGTGACGACGCTGCGCAAGGCGGACTGGACCGTCGAGTCGCTGAAGCTCGGCGACCGCGTGACTGCTTACGGCGATCTCGGGCGCAACGGCGCGAAGAAGCTGCGCATCGCAAAGATCGAGACCGCCGACGGCCGCATCCTGCCGCCGCAGACCGGCGCCAAACGCGACCTCAATGTCGTTCACGCCGAGGCCGACAAGGACTACGGCTACGATGCCGGCCACAAGCCGTATCCGGTCGACATCACCGGGCCTTGGCGCAACGACTACAAGTGGCACGTCACGGTCAAGGATCTCGAGCCGAAGCCCGTGCCCTTGACGGCCGAAGGCCGCAAGCTCTACGCGGCGACCAAGCCCTGGCAGGATTATTCGCTGCGCTGCGTCGCGCCCGGTTTGCCGCGGATCTTCGGTGCCCCCTACAACATGGACATCATCGACGCCGGCAACTTCTATCTCATGTTCTTCATCGAGCACAACACGTCGCGGCGTATCTGGATGGACGGCCGCACCCCGCCCGCCGATACGCCACCGACGCCGATGGGCTTCTCGGTCGGGCACTGGGAGGGCAATGCGCTCGTCGTCGAAACGACGCATCTCGCGCCGGGCTGGATCGACGGCTCGGGTTACCCGTTCTCGGCCAAGGCGCGGATTGTCGAACGCTATACGCCGAGCAAGGACGGGCTGACGATGGCGCGCACGATGACGATCTACGACCCGACCTACTACACCCAGCCCGTCGTGCGGCATCGCAACTCGGCGCGCGACGATCACCTCGATCTGACCGAGCAGGCGCCTTGCGACCCCGACAGCTACTACCGGGACCTGGAGTCGAGCGGCCGGCTCGACACGCACTTCAACCGGTAGCGGCGCGAGATAGGCCGGAGGCGGCGGTCCGGGGGATGGACCGCTGCCTCCATGGCCCCGGCGGCGGCGGCGGCGGGGAAGGGGGGTTATGCCGCGGCCGGTACCTGCCGGAGCCACTCGCCTAAAGAATCGCCCATGCGGCGCGGGCCGCGCTCGCCCTCGACGAAGCGGTAGACGGGCGGGTCGGCCCCCTCGCCGCAGCGGAAGAAATAGAAGCGGTATCGCTGGTCCAGCACGAACACGAAGTCGCGCCGCGCGAGCGCATAGGCGGACCGCGAATCCTTGAGCAGGTGAACGGCCGTCTCGCGGCTCGCGAGCAGGCGGCCACCGGCGAGCAGCAGGCCCGGCAGTGGCTCGCGAACGCTGCCGCCGGCCAGGGCGTGCAGGTAGCGGCGGTAGGCGGCGGGCAGGCGGATGCCCAGCAGCTTCTCGGCCGACGCCAAGAACTGGAAGGCGTCGAAGCCGCAAGCCGCGTGCTCGGCGGCACTGGGGCTACGGAATCGGCCTGCCGGGCTCGGGTGGGCGGTGGACATCGGCTCCATTGGGCTTTGCTCGTCGGGAATTCGTCCGGGAAATTACGTGACCAATGTGACGAAATGATTGCGGCGGAGGCCCGGGCGCTCGCGGGAAGCCGAAAAAGTGATACGATGCGCACCCCTCGGGCGCTGCGGCGCTCGAGGGCGGGCTTCCTTCAGATGGTAAGATGCCCGTGGACGCGCGCCCGTAGCTCAGCTGGATAGAGCATCGGCCTACGAAGCCGGGGGTCGGGAGTTCGAATCTCTCCGGGCGCGCCAGTTTTTTCCCTCTTTATTCAGTCTGTTAGCGGCTCGTTGCGCGTCCATGATTCTTCCCTGCCTCGCTTTGAAGTGCAGGGGAAGTGCGCCATTGCCCTCCACGAACTACGACGGAGGGAAATCAATGACTCGCAAGGACTTTGTTCTTATCGCGCCCGCCCTGCGGTCGGCGTGCGAGGACAGCGGTGCGCTTCGCGAGTCGCGCGCCTGCCTATCGACTCGGCATCGTCCGCGCGGCTTTCCGCCTCGCTCGCGTTCTCGGGGAGGCCAATGGCCGCTTCGACCGTGACCGGTTCCTCGACGCGCCGGGCGTGGAGCGGCACCGGTGAAGGGGAAGACATTGCGCGAAGGCAAGCGCGTGCGCTACCTGGGGCTGCCCTCGCTCGGCCCTCCCCATGGCTCGCTCGGCACCGTCGCCAAAGTTGCGACGCCAGGGGGCCGCAGTGCGCACCCCGATCCCGCCAGCCTCATGCCATTCGTCGAGTGGGACGACGGTCACGCCGAGGGCGTCTACAGCGCCAGCCTGGAGCGACACCGGTGAGTGCCGTCGATCTCGCCGCTGCGGCTTGGTGGCAGAACCTCGCTGGACGCCGACTGCGAGCGCCTGATCGCCGAAGCGTACCAGCGCCACTTCGACTGCAAGCTCGTCGATGCCTTGGAACGGCGACTCGTAGGCTTCAGGATCACGAATCGATTCGACGACCTCGACATCCGTGTGGACGGCGTAGGTCGGACTTTGGCCGCATATCGCCGGCCTGAGCGTTGCCGTACGCTTGGACCCACTTACGGGAGTCTCGGCCGTGGCGCCCCCTGAAAGGCCGGCTGGAGGTTGACGACGGCTGGCCGCCGCGACCGTCACGTCCGGTACTGAACCATCCGGGTGCGGCATGCGAGCGCTCGACAGCGAGGAGAGCCCCACCCCGGTGACGAACCTGTTCGAAGGCGGGCCGCCGCTCAGGCTCGAAGCGTGGCTGCGGATGCGAAAGCCGGGTCGGCGCAGCGTGTTGCGCGGGGCTTTGATTGCCACAACCGCGGCGTGGTTGCCGCTCGCATTGTGGGCCGCGTGGCGGGGCGTCTCCGGCGAGGCGGAAGGGGCGCATGCGTTTCTCGTCGACGTCGGTGTCCACGTGCGCTACCTCGTCGCATTGCCCGCACTGATGCTTGCAGAGGCGCTCTGCATTCCCCGGCTCGGAGAGATAGCCAGGCATTTCGCAGACTCCGGTCTGCTCGCGGAAGCGGATCAGCGCCCATTCGCCGCAGCGGTCGCTTCTACGGAGAGATTGCGCGACTGGGGGCCGGCCGAGATCGCCGTCGTGCTGGTGGCCTATTCGATTTCGGGACTGCTCCTCTTGATGCCTCCGAACATCGAGCCCGAGTGGTACGCAGCGGGGGGGCTCGGTCTTGCGGGGCGTTCGCTGGCCGCCTGGTGGCACACGCTCGTGAGCCTGCCGCTGCTGCTGGTTATCACCCTCGGATGGCTGTGGCGCGTCATGCTCTGGGCCCGGTTTTTGTGGCGAATGTCCCGCCTCGATCTACGTCTGCTATCTAGCCATCCGGACCGCGCCGGCGGGTTGGGTTTCGCGGGACACTCCCTGCGGGCCTTCGCGACTCCGGCCTTGGGGCTCAGTGCCATCGCTGCAGGTGGGGCGGCCAACGCGATTCTGCACCACGACGCCTCGCTGTTCACGACCGGGTACGCCGTGCTCGGAGTCATTCTCGGGGAGCTCCTCTTGTTCGCCTTGCCGTTATTGGCGTTCTCGAGCAAGCTTCTGGCCCGCTGGAATCGCGGCGTGCTGGAGTACGGCACGCTCGCGATGCGAGTCGGGCATGAGTTCGAGCGTGGCTGGCTCGGTTCGGAGCGCAGGGCCCGCGATGACATCGACGGCGCGCGTCCACTCGATTCCCCGGAGTTCTCCGCGACGGCCGATCTCTATCAGGTCGTGTCGAACGCGTACGAGATGCGCTTCGTACCCTTGGATGCCACGAGCCTCCTGTTGCTGGTCTCCGCCGCGATAGGGCCGTTCCTTCCGGTGCTCTTGCTGGCGTTGCCGTTGGGCGAGCTGCTGCGGCGACTCGCCGGTTTCCTGCTTTAGCGCCTCGCGCCCGCGGCAGCCGCTCAGGTCACCCAGCAGCGTAGAGTCGAGGCACCTTGCGCAGAACCGCGAGAGGGTTTACGGGAGCGGACTGGCGGCGAGAAACGGGCGAGTTGACGGCGAGGCCGGCGTGCTAAGCACAAGGCCCAATGCAGGCCGCATCCCGGCGCGCCGTACAATCAACCGGCGACAGGGCAGAGGTTCCGCATGGTACAGTCACGAGCGACCGACGACACACTCTCTTCACGGGCCGGCGATTCACCCTCGGTCGAGCTTGCGAGTCGGCGCACGGGAATGTCGTTCCAACGTACGCGATTGAGCGCCGATCGCACCCTGATGTCGGTTATTAGGACCTCGCTGTCCCTCATCGGGTTCGGCTTTACGATCTTTCAGTTCTTCAAGCGGCTTGTTGGATCGAACATCCTTTCGCCCGGCAGCACTGCGCCGCGCCAATTCGGGTTTGCCCTCGTGTTGCTTGGCGTCGGCATGCTCATCCTCGGCATCTGGTATCACGCGAGCTTCATGTTGGCGCTCCGCCGAACGCGTACGGAGATGGTCGAGAGCCATCGGGTCCACGGAGAAAGCGAGTTCCCGGTCTCCATGACGCTGATCGTGGCCGTGCTGCTCCTGATGATCGGCATGGCAGCGATCTTGGGCATGACGTTCGGGCTGGGACCGTTCTAGTGGCCGCTAGAGGCTACTAGCGGCCGCCCGAGAGGGATGACGCATGGAAGAGTGGCTGGTCGTCGCGACGCACGCAGCCGTCACGATCATCGATGCCATGGCGCTGGTCGCCGTGGTGTACGGTGCGCTGGAGGCTTTCGTGGCCGCCATCGGCTACGTGTTGAGGCGAAAGGCGGCGGGTAGCCAGGAGATACGCTTGGCGTGGCTGCACTTCGCGCGCTGGCTGGTCGCGGGCTTGACCTTCCAGCTCGCGGCGGACATCCTCGAGACCGCCAGCGCCCCGACTTGGCAGGATGTGGGACAGCTTGGTGCCATTGCCGTAATCCGCACGTTCTTGAGCTACTTCCTCGAGCGCGACTTGCAGGACGTTGAGGAGCACGAAGTCGCGATGAGTACGGTCGATGGAGACGCCCCCCCTTCGGTGCTGCGCTCCTCTGCGAAGTGAGATACGCGCAAAAGTCGTCGCGCCGCCGCGGCTCGTAGGCCGGCACCGACGGCAACACGATAGGCTCGTCGGCTCGACTCGACCAACATCCCGATCTCAGGCGTCGGCTTTCTCTCGTGGCGGCCACGACGTCCAACGGCAACCTGCAGGACCTGAAGACGGTCGGCTCGTCGGCTCCGCGCCGTGCGCGCAGCAGGCCGTGCTGATGTCCGCGCTCGCACGCGCGAGACTTTGGGCGAGCGCCGCGCCCGACCAAACGCATTGGTCGAAAAGCCGCATTCGCGCCTATGCGGCTCGCTGGAGCGAGCCCGCCATATCGCGGGAGCTGCGCGCCGTGCTGTTACGCATCCGGAGCGTACGGCTCGACGTGCCGGTCTTTGCGTACACGAGAGCGAGCGCAAGCTTAATCGCGGGGCCGGATTGGTCGCGGGCACCGGAGCGCCGGACAGCGACCGAACCGCAATCGCCGTGCATCGGGATGGGCATTTTCGTGCGCTAAAGGACTTCGCAGTGGGCGAGGTCGTCGAACTCGACACCCTGGCGGCGGCAGTATCGAGTCATCGATACGGCCGGGGGAGGGCGTCGCGCTGCCCTAGAATTTGACCATGTACTTTTTGGCCTCGAGGCAAACGCTCATCGCCTTCTTGAAGTTTACTACTTGCTCGGCCGTCGCTTGCTGCTTAGCCGCGCCGCTCTGTTGTGCCGACGCCGCCGCCTCGCTGCTGCGTTCGGCGGCTCTACGTCTGGACCTCACGGCGCCGATTGCGGCCCCATAAGCCGCCCCTTGAGACGCATTGCCGGTCGCCATCTCGCCAATCAGTGCGCCCGCCGCGGCGCCGCCCACACCACCCTTGGCGCCAGCACCTTGCTGGGCGCCCTGAGCTTGTTGAATCTGTTGCGCAGTCTGTTGCTGCTGAGCCGTGGCTTCCTTCTGCAGCTCGAACGGATCCATGCCCGTGTTCTGGGTAGCGAACTTGTAGCACTCTCCTTCATCTTTGGATTGTTGTGCGGCGGACTGACCGGCGTTTGGAAACACATAGACGTTGAGGGTCGCCGCGAGCGACTTGTTCGCTGGAGACTGCACGTCGTTGGGTGGCGACGACTGTTGCGCATATGCGGCGCTGCCGAATCCGAGGGCTACGAGCGGGAGTATCCATTTCACGTTTAACCATTTCATGTTTCACCTAATGCAATTGAGCGTTCGTGTCGGCGAGAGTTCAGCGGGCTTTGGTACCCTGAGACCCATGTTTGCGTTCGCGCTTCGACTTGACCCTCCTGCGGAAACGTAGCGTCTTACTTGCCAAAATTTAGCCTAACGTAGAGGGCTGCCGCGTCGTACCCCCAATTCAGGTGTCCCTCTAATCCCCTGTCGTTCTTCGCGCGAATGCCAGTGGTCGTGACGTTGTATGCGATTCCGAGCGCGATTCGGTCGCCGAAGCTGTAGTCGGCGCCGATATTCGTGCTGAGCAGGCGTCCGGTAGCCTTATTCGTTGATATACCGAACCATTGAGAGCTGCCGCGTAAGGTTATTCGCTTGCCGATCTGGTAGCGGCCGCGGACGCCTATGACGGGCAGAGGGAGATTGGCATCGCTCGACTGATTGTTGCCGGTCGCCGAATCGTTCAATCGCAGCTGCGAGGAGGTGGTATAGAGCCCGCCGGAGATACCGAAAAAGCCGCGCTCGCGCTCGACCGCGGCGAATGTATAGGAGGCCTGTAAAACTGCCACGTCGGCGGTCGTTTGGATGACGCTATTGACCGCGAAAACTCTGTCCCCGAATTCGATTGTTTTGTCGATTTGTTTTGTCTGGCTCCTGCTGTAGCTCAAATAGGAGACGTTGACTCTTCCACGTCGACCGAACCAGTAATACCCGCCCAAGTTGGCGGCCGTCACCGATCTCTCGAGGTCCAAGTCCCGCTCGAGATCGATGCTCGTGCCGCGCCCCCCGCTGGTGTCGAGTCGCGCTGACGTTGCAGGCCGAATGTCGAGAGCGCTGAGAGTGATGCTTCCGCGCTCCTCGTGTCCGGCTTGCTCCCTTTGTCCAAGCGCAGTGAGCGGGGCGGCCTGAAGGCCGATGCCGCAGCAGAGCAATGCGAATAGATTATTGGCCGCGACCGCTTTCGCTCCAGTGCGAGAGCGCCGGTAGGCCTTGACCGCGAGCCGTATCCAGATGGGCATGGTCTCTTCATCCAAGTGTAGTGCGTCGCGATGGATAGTCGCGCGCATGTCTCTCTGCTGTCCCGCTATGGGTTTCATGAACGGATCGCCTATGGCCCCGACGTTGGCTGCGCATCAACCCGTGTCGTAGTGGCGCCTTCCGGGTTACGAACTGCCCGCCTCCGTGTTACCTCAGAGGCGATTCTTTGCCAAATGTGAGGGATGCGGAATTGGACCAAATCCTTAGACCGTTTCGGGGCCGACTCCATAGGCCCTCTTACCTATATGCCGAGGCGCGTTGGCGGTGCGGCCACCGAGGCCCATGACTGCCATAGCTTTGGCTTTGGTCCAATCGCGACCTTGAGCCTCGGGTGCGACGATTTGGCGACGTTGCCGTAGGCTCGCGCCTCGCGACGTTAGAAGAGCGGCCGTATCGGCTCTAGATCGAAGCGAGGTCGTAGCGGATTCGCCTCGTCACCTATCGCCAGCGGCTACGGGCGGCCCATCGGCAGACGTCCGGCGGGGGCCGGTATTGAGATCGGATGGAGAAGCACAATGCGCAAGCTAATTGGACTCATAATCTTGCTGACAGCGGGCCCCGTTGCGGCCCAGAAGGTCACGATCGACTACGCGAAGGACATGAATTTCAAAAACGTAAAGACGTTCGAATATGTCGCCCCGGACAGCGACGGCGCTCAAGATCCGTTGCTGGCCGACCGTATCGAAAAGATGTTGAAGACCAGGCTGAGTGAGAACGGTCTTACGGAAGTGAGCGAAAGCCCCGACATTTATGTCACCTACCATACGGCGACTAAGCAGAGCCAAGTGCTCAACACCACCAACTTCGGCTACGGTGGATTCGGCCCCGGCTGGGGCGCCTGGGGCGGCGGTGTCGCGACCGGGACGACGACTGTGTCGACTTATACGGAGGGCACACTGATCATCGACGCCTATCGGCCCTCGGACAAGAAGCTGGTCTGGCGGGGCACAGGCACCGTCACCGTATCGAGCAACCCACAAAAGCGGACAAAGCAAGCCCAAAGCATTATCGACAAGCTCTCGGACCGGTGGGCGAGGATTCTCAAGAACCAGGGCAAGTGACAGTCCTGTTCGCCCGCGTACAGGTGCCGGTCATGAGGACATGGCGACGCGCCAGATCTCAGGAGTGATCGAAGTGCCCCCACAGTAAATTCAGAAGCTGAGTCAGGTAGTTCAGGCCGCATGCGCCTCGAGAACCGGAGGCCCGCAGTTCGCTTCGGTCTTCTTCTGAGTCCGACTCGAAACCGCATCCAGAGCGTCGTGCCCGCGGGCGATTGTGAAGCTGGCGGAGGTTCGAGGAGATCGGCCGTTGGCACAGTTGGAGCCGCATCGGCGGCGATCCACATGCACAGGAGGTGAGGACTTCGCATGGCGCTTCGCCCGAAGGTCTGGAGGCATGGCGCAAAGTCCCCATCGCGCTGCGGCGTATCCGGAGGAATGCTGGCCGTCGCGCTCTGCGCGATCGGCGCGCCTACTGCGCAGGCTCAGACCGATGTCGTCCTGCTCAAGAACGGAGATAGGCTCACTGGCGAGATCAAACTGCTGGGTCGAGGCAAAGTGGGGTTCGATACTCGCGCCACCGGAGTAGTGAACATCGAGTGGGACGACGTCGCGCAGCTCGTCTCCAGGACGAATTTCGAGGCCGTTCTCGACAGCGCGGAACGGCTCTACGGATCACTCGAGCCGCCGGCGCGGCAGACGGAAATCCGTTTGAAGACCGGGTCGGAGGCGATGGACTTGCCCATGCGCCGGGTCGTGCAACTGACGCCTATCAAGGCAAAGCTCATCGATCGCATCGATATGACCGTCGATGTCGGAGATAGTCTAACTAAGGTCAACGGTTTGACGCAGACCACTTTCGGCTACGACTTCGACTACCGCGCCGAGCGCAATGACGAGCTCGGGATCAGGAGGCGAACCACCTTCGGCGGCGGCCACCGATGTCGAGGGGGTGGCCTTATTGGGCCTGGCGTTCACGTCACTGGGCTGGAAGTTCTAACCGTAAGGCTCGCTCGCTTCGGCGACTAATCCTCTCGCCGGTGCGTTAGCGAGACGGCATCGTCGTCGTTCCGCTTCCGGAAGACGATCGAGTGCTGACTCACGCGAGCCGCGCGTCCGTGCGGTTTGGCAGACGAACTATCAATGCAGCTGTCAGGCGAGATAACGTCAACGCCAATGGCGCCTTAGTCTCACAGTGTTTCCTCGCAGCCATATTTCTTGGACTTAGGTCCAATCGCATCCGTTGGCGGTACCGCCCACGATGAAAGGTCACAGGCGTTCCTGGACGGATTTTGGCTCGCGTTTTCGGAGCACATCATCGATAACGTAAAGGAGTAGATCATGCCTTCCAGCACAAGGGGATTGGTTCTGTCTGCCGTGATGTCGTGCGCTGTCTTCGCTACGTTGTCGAGTGCTGCATCGGCAGGCGGTCGCCCTGACGGCGAAACGCAGAAGTGGTTCGGGCATTTTACGGGCGGTTACGCGTTCGGACAAGGCGATACCACGGACAACGTCGACGACACGTGGACGCTTGGCGGCGGCGCAACGTACTGGCCCACCGATTGGCCGCTGGGGCTCAGCTTGGACCTGACGTACATGAAGTTCGATCTATCCGGAAATTCGATCGACAAGATCAACAAAGCGGTCGCCGTGGACCCGAATAACAGCGGGAAAGTTGACGGTGGTAACATAACCAATTGGCAGGCGACGGTAAACGCGATTTGGGGGCCGGGCAGTCACAGTAACGGCATCTATCTTACGGGTGGGATCGGTGCGTACTACTTGAAAGGAGTAGCTACTCAAACCGGTCTGGTGTACTACCCGCCCGTGTGTGATCCGTGGTACTGGTGGTGTTATCCGGGAGGAGTCGGACAGGGGTCGGTCGTCAAGGGCGAACAGTCCGAATGGGATTTCGGCTGGAATGTCGGCCTCGGTTACAGTATCGCTGTCTCCGATGGTCAACTGTTTGTCGAAGCGAAATACCATAGCATCAGCACGAAGAATTCGGATTTCACCTACCTTCCGCTGACCATCGGTTATCGCTGGTAGGCCGGCGTCAGCGCGGGTAGTCCGGCCCTTAGCCTTCGAGATCGCGGATTCCGAGTGGGACGTTCTCACAAACAGGAGTCTCGTGTTCGTGCTGGATCGCGAGACGGGGAACCCCTCTTGCCGGTCGAGGGGTGTCCCGTGCCGGCTAGCGACGTGCCCGGCGGGCCTCTCCGGGCGCGCCAGTTTCCTCCCTCCCGACAGGCGTCAGCGGAGGGATTTCGGAAACGAGAATCGTTCAGAAAATCCTTCCGCGGAGGCGCGGCGACTTCACCTCACGCGGACGCGCGGCCCTGATGCCGGTAGGGCCGTCGGCGCGGGCGCCGCTTGTGCCATCCATCTGCGGACCCGGCGTGCGTCGGCCTCGCGCGTGTACTTGCCGAAGGAATTCAGTAGGACCATCACGACCGCTCGTCCGTCGATGACCGCCTGCAAGACGAGGCAACGTCCCGCCGCGGCGATGTAGCCCGTTTTCTGGACGACGATGTCCCAGTCCGGCTTCGCGACCAGCGTATTCGTGTTGCGGTACTCGAGCAGCTGCCGGCCGACCTTCACGGTATGGAGGTGGTCGGTGGAGTCTGCGCGGATCAGGGATTCGGAGGCCGCCGCGGCGACCAGCCTCGCGAGGTCCCTGGGGCTCGCGACGTTGGCGCTCGAGAGCCCGGCCGGATCGACGAAGTGGCTGTTCGTCATGCCGAGCGCCGCGGCCTTGGCGTTCATCGCGCGTACGAATGCCGCCAACCCGCCCGGATACGTACGGCCGAGCGCGAGCGCCGCCCGGTTCTCGGAGGACATGAGCGCCAAATGCAGGAGCTCGCGGCGCGTGAGTTTCGTGCCGACCGGAAGGCGCGAGTAGACACCTCGGCTGCGCGCCCGGTCCTGCGCCGTAATCTCGAGCGTTTCGTCGAGCGGTAGGCCGGCCTCGGTCACGACCAGGGCCGTCATGAGCTTGGTGATCGAAGCGATGGGCCGGGGCGCATCGGGCTCGCGGGCGTAAAGCACCTCCGCGTGCGTGACGTTCGAGCACGAGCGCCGAGCTCGAGCGCACGGGCGGACCTTTGCGCGCCGTCTTCGCGGCCGGGCGGCCCGCTGCGGCGCGCGGCGCCGGGGGAGACTTCGTGGCCGCATCGGCGCGCGGAACCGCGGCGAGCGCGTAGAGCGCCGCAAGAGCGGCGAGGATCCGCATTCGACTCATCGAACCTCCCCATGGCGTGCGCGCACGAGTCTAGCAAACAAGCCGCCGGGCGCCGACTCCCGGCGGACGGGGCGGAGCGAGTTTCTGCGCCACGGGCCCTCCGGCAGTATAATTCCGGGCCAAATCCATTGGACGAGGGGACTTGCCATGAGCATGCCGGAACGCGCCGTCACGGGCGATACCGAGATACAGGAACTGGTCGCCAAGGCCCGCGTCGCCCAGGCGGAGTTCGAAACGTTCTCCCAGGAACGCGTGGACGCGATCGTCCGCGACATCGGCAAGTTCGTCTACGACAACGCCGAGGCGCTCGCGCGCATGGCCGTCGACGAGACCGGGATCGGCCACTACGAGGACAAGGTCCTCAAGAACAAGGGCAAGGCCCGCGTCATCTGGAACAACCTCAAGGACAAGAAGTCGCGCGGCATCATCGGCGAGGAGCCGGACACGAACCTCGTGCTCGTCGCCAAGCCCATGGGCGTCGTCGGCGCCGTTACGCCCGTCACGAATCCCATCGTGACGCCGATGTGCAATGGCATGTTCGCGCTCAAGGCCGGCAATGCCGTGATCTTCGCGCCGCACCCCAAGGCGCAGAAATGCACGGAGCACCTGACCGAGGCGTTCATGAAGATCGTGAAGGCGCACGGCGGCCCGGATGACCTGATCCAGGTCGTGCGGAACGGCTCCGTGGAGAAGACCCAGGAGCTCATGCGCGCCGTCGACGTCGTCGTCGCCACGGGCGGCGGCGCCATGGTCAAGTCCGCCTATTCCTCGGGCAAACCATCCTTCGGCGTCGGCGCCGGCAACGTGCCCGTCATCATCGATCGCGATGCGGACCTCAAGGATGCCGTGGACAAGATCATCGCGGGCGCCGCGTTCGATAACGGCATCATCTGCTCGCACGAGCAGTTCGTGCTGACGCCCGAGGAGCAGTTCGAGCAGACCGTCAAGCTGTTCACGGATTCGGGCAAGGTCTGGTACACGACCGACGAGACGCAGATTCAGAAGCTGCGCGAGGTGGTCTTCCCGGACGGGCGGCTCAACAAGGACGTCGTCGGCCGGCCGGCGCACGAGGTTGCGGCCCGGGCCGGCATCGAGATTCCCGAGGCCGTGCGGCTCATCCTGCTGCCGGCCCGCGGCGCCGGCGAGGCGGACGTGCTGGCCAAGGAGAAGCTCTGCCCGGTCATCGCGATCCTGCCGTACAAGACCTTCGAAGAGGCGGTCGCGGACGCCAAGGCCAACCTGTTGCTCGAGGGCGCGGGGCACTCCGCCGCGCTACACTCGCACGACGACGCGCACATCCGCAGCGCCGGCGTTTCCCTGCCGGTCAGCCGCCTCGTCGTTAATCAGGCGAGCTCACTGACGGCGGGCGGCTCCCTGACGAACGGCTTCGCGCCGACGACGACGCTCGGCTGCGGGTCCTGGGGCGGAAACTCGATCTCCGAGAATCTGGACTACAAGCACCTCATGAACGTGTCGCGGATCGGGAAGGTCATCGAGCATAGGAAGGTGCCGACGGACGACGAGATCTGGGCGTAGTCTCCGGACTTCGGATGCGGCGGAGCGGGTAGGTTCGGGCAGGGCTCGACGTGGCCCTGTCCGGAACCGCCTAACGCAAGCCGTCGTCGACGTCGACGTCCTCGGGCTCGAGCGTCATCCCCGCGGCTTTCGCCTCCTCGAGCAGCAGAACGGCGAAATCGCAGTCCGTATGGCCGGTCTGCACGGCACGGTCGACGGCATCCCGGGCGGCTTGCGTGACGGGCAGCGGCACGTCGAGCTCCGCGGCGGCCTCGAGGCCGAGATCGAGGTCCTTGCGCAGGAGCACGGGCGTGAACGTCGGCTTGAGGTCGAGATTCACGAAGGCCGGCGTCTTGTAGCGCGTGAACATGGAGCCCATGACGCTCGAGTTCATGAACTTCAGGAACGCATGGCGCGGCACGCCGCTCTTCTCGGCGAGCACCGTAACCTCGGCCATCGACTGGGCGACGACGCCGAGCATGAGGTTGTGGCAGATCTTGACCATGCGCGCGAGCTCGCCCTCGCCGACGTACGTGGCGCCGGCGCCCAAGGCCGCGAGATAGGGTTCGGCGAGGTCGAACGCGGCGCGCGGACCCGAGGCGACGATCGTGAGCTTGCCGGCCGCGACGACCTTGGCATTGCCGCTCACGGGGGCCGAGAGCATGGCCGTGCCGCGCCGCTCGGCGGCGGCGCGCACGCGCGCCGAGGCTTCCTCCGAGACCGTCGAGCAGTCGACGAGCAAGCGCGGCGCAGCCGCCGCGCTCAGCAGGCCCTCGGCGCCCGCCGTGACGGCGACGAGGTCGTCCGAGGCGGAGACCGTGCTGAATACGATGTCGCGCTCGGCGAGCGCGGCCGGCGTGTCGACGACGACGGCGCCGAGCTCGGCCAGCGGCTCGACCTTGCTGCGCGTGCGGTTGTAGACGGCAAGCGATACGCCGGCCTGGAGCAGGCGCTTGGCCATGGAGAAACCCATGCGCCCGCCGGCGCCGATCCAGCCGAGCGCGAGGCCGGCCGGGTCGCCGTCGGGGCCGCTTGCGCCGCTTGCGTCCAGGCCTAGATCTCGACCGACCACTGACCGTGCTCGAGCAGCTTCCTGACGCGGTCTAGAAACGCGGCGGAGTAGGCGCCGTCGATGGCACGGTGGTCGAAGGACTGGGCCAGAATGCCGACGGGCCGGATCGCGATCGCATCGCCGTCGGGGTGCTCGATGACGACGGGCTTCTTGCGGACGCCGTCGGTCGAGAGGATCGCGACCTGCGGCTGGTTGATGATGGGCGCCGTGATCAGCGTGCCGAAGGTGCCGGAGTTCGAGAGCGTATAGGTGCCGCCGGCGAGATCGTCGGGTTTGAGGCGGCCTTGGCGCGCGCGCGCGGCCAGATTCTGGATGGCCTCTGCCAGCTGCGCGACCGTCATCTGCTCGGCTGCCTTGACGACCGGCGCGACGAGGCCATCGGGCCCGAGGTCGACGGCGATCGCGAGGTTCACCTGCTCGTGCAGCACGAGCGAATCGTCCTCGATGCTCGCATTGGCGTGCGGGAACTCGCCGAGCGCTTCGCAGACGGCGTGGGCGATGAACGGCAGATACGTCAGCGAATAGCCGCGGCGGCCCTTCCAGGCTTCGCGCACGGCCTTGCGCACGCGATCGACGCCGCTGAAGTCGACTTCGACGGCCTGCAGCACGTGGGGGCTCGTGGCTTTGGAGCGCACCATGTGCTCGGCCGTGAGCTTGCGGATGCGGTTGAAGGGCAGCGTCGTGCCGGGCACGGCGTGGCCCGCATCGGGGCGGGCGGAGCGTTCGGCCGGCGCCGTGCGCGCCTGGGCGCCGGCCGCGGAGGGGCTCGGTGCCGACGGGGCGGCGGGCCGGGCCGGCTCGCTGGGACCGGTTTCGAGGAAGCGGATGACATCGCGGCGCGTGATGCGGCCTTTGCGGCCCGTGCCTTCGATCTCGCTGAGCTCGAGCTCGTGCTCGGCCGCGAGCCGGCGCACGGCCGGCGACAGGCGCATCCCCTCGCTGCCGGCCGGGCGGACGCCGCCGTTGAGGCCGCGGGCGTCGCCGCCGTTCGGCCGGCTCGGCGCCGTGGCCGTGGCGGCCGTCGCGGCCGTCGCGGCCGCGCGCGTCGTCTCCGTCGCGGGGCCGCTCGCGGCTCGGCCTTGCGGCGGCGCCGGCGCGGCGGCCTCGCCTTCGACCTGCACGACGGCCAGCACCGTGCCGACCTCGACGGTCTGGCCGGCCTCGACGAGGATGCGCGACAGAGTGCCGGCGCCGGGCGCCGGAATCTCCATCGAGACCTTGTCCGTCTCGACATCCAGAATGATCTCGTCGGCTTCGACGCGATCGCCGACCTGCTTATGCCATGCGGAGACCGTGCCTTCCGTCACCGTCTCGCCGAGCTGCGGCATCAAAACATCCATGGCGCTCTACCACTCCCAAACTCGGTTCTTGTTGTTCGAAGGAGAAGAAAAAAGGGGTCAGAGCCCTTTAATCTTCTCCGCCGCTGCAGCGACGCACCCCGGAAAAAAGGGCTCTGACCCCTTTTTTCGTTCGTCAGTCGACGAGCTCCCGGACGCGCGCGACGATCTTCTCGGCGCTCGGCAGCTGAGCGTCCTCGAGATTGTTCGCGGCCGCGAGCGGCACGTGCGGGGTCGTGATGCGCACGACGGGCCCGTCGAGGTCCCAGAAAAGCTCGTCGGCCACGATCGAGGCGATCTCCGCGCCCCAGCCGCAGAGCCGCGGGTTCTCCTCGACCGTCACGAGCCGCCCCGTCTTCGCGGTCTCCTCGAGGATCGTTTGCGTGTCGAGCGGCACGAGCGAGCGGACGTCGATGACGGTCGCCGAGATGCCGTGTTCCTGCTGCAGCGTCTCCGCGGCCTTGAGCGCGCGCGGCACCATGAGCGCAAGCGCGACGATCGTCACGTCGTCGCCCCGGCGCACGACGTTCGCCTTGCCGAGGTCGATGACGTGCTCGCCCTCGGGCACCTCGCCCTTCGTGGCATAGAGCGACTTCTGCTCGAAGAACAGCACCGGGTCCGGATCGCGGATCGAAGCCGCGAGCAGGCCCTTTACGTCGCCCGGAAACGCCGGCGCGACGACCTTGAGGCCCGGGATGGCCATGGCCCAGTTCTCGACGCTTTGCGAGTGCTGGGCGCCGAAGCGCGAGCCGCCGCCGTTGCCGGAGCGGATCACGAGCGGCAGGTTGCACTGGCCGTCCGTCATGTAGCGCGTCTTCGCGATCTGATTCGCGACGATGTCCCAGCACACCGCGAAGAAATCCGAGAACATGATCTCGGCGATGGGCTTGAGGCCCGTCATGGCTGCGCCCATGGCGGCACCGAGAATCGCCTGCTCGGAGATCGGCGTATCGCGCACGCGCTTCGGCCCGAACTCGTCGAAGAGCCCGACCGTGGCCTTGAACACGCCGCCGGCCTTGGCGACGTCCTCGCCGAGGAACACGACATTGGAATCGCGGCGCATCTCCTGAGCGATGCCCGCCGCGACGGCCTCACGATAAGTCAATTGCGCCATGCGACACCTCCGTCGGCCCAAACGTCGATGTCGGCGATGGATACGTCCGGCGGCGGCGCGTTACGCGCCTCCTCGGTCGCCTTGTCGATGGCGGCCAGTGATTCTGCCTCGAGCTTCTTCAATGTGTCCTCGGGAATGCCGGCCTGGACCAGCTTCGCGCGGTAGCGCGGGATCGGGTCCTTGCCGAGCCATTCCTTGACCTCCTCGTCGGGCCGATACTTGCCGGGATCGGCGCGCGAGTGGCCGCCGTGCCGGTAGGTCTCGGCCTCGATGAGGCTCGGGCCGCCGCCGCGACGCGCCTGCTCGAACGCGCGCACGGCCGTGCGGTAGACGACGTCCACGTCGTTGCCGTCGATGAGCACGGGCTCGAGACCGTAGGCGCTCGCGCGGTCCGCGGCCGGATGCTCGACGGCCGTCACGTCGTGAATCGACGTGTACTCCATGTAGAGGTTGTTCTCGCAGACGAACACGACGGGCAGCTTCCAGACGACCGCGAGGTTCAGCGCCTCGTGGAAGGCGCCGATATTCGTCGTGCCGTCGCCGAAGAAGCACACGGCGACTTGCTCTGTGCCGCGGTACTGCGCGGACCAGGCGGCGCCGGCCGCGATGGGCATGTGTGCGCCGATGATGGCGTACGAGCCCATGGCTCCGTGCTCGACGCTCGTCAAGTGCATCGAACCGCCCTTGCCGCGCATGAGCCCGGACGAGTTGCCCATGAGCTCGCCGAGGATCTTCGTCATCGAGACCCCGCGCACGAGCGTGTGGTTGTGGCCGCGATACGTGCAGAACGTGTAATCGTCGGGCCGCAGCGCGGCGCCGAAGCCGGCCGCGACGGCCTCCTGGCCGAGCGCGAGGTGGCTCGTGCCCTTGATGAGGTTCTGCATGAATAGGTCGTATGCGCGCTTCTCGAGGTTGCGGCAGTCCAGCATCGTCTTGTAGAGCTTGAGCCGGACCTCGGTGCTCAGCGAGCGTTGCGGCTCCCCGAAGGAAGCAGCCTTGGTCGTTTGTAGATCCACTTGGTCGTCGCCTTGTTGTTCGTTGTGGAATGGGTCGCGCCGAGTCCCCCGACGCGGCCCCGCTCGACAGGACGGCCCCGAAGGGCCGTCCGAGCGGGCACGCCTAGAACGCTTCCCTCTCTCAGTACTGGTTCGCGACGGGAAGCTCCTCGGCCGGGAACAGCGTGATCACGCGGCAGCCCTTGTCCGTGACCACGACTTCTTCCTCGATACGCGCGGCCGAGAACCCGTCCTTGGCCGGGCAGTACGTCTCGAGCGCGAAGACCATGCCTTCCTTGATCTCCATGGGGCTGTCGTCGACGAGGCGGCTGATGATGGGCCGCTCGTGGAGCGCGACGCCGAGGCCGTGGCCGAACTGCAGGCCGAAGCACTCCATCTCGCTGTTGAAGCCGAAATCCTGAGCCTTGGGCCAGACCGAGGCGACCTGCGCCGTGCTGACGCCGGGCTTGATCATGTTGATCGAGGCGTCGATCCACTCGCGGGCGCGCTTGTAGGCGTCCTTCTGCATGTCGTTCGCGCGGCCGACGTTGATCGTGCGGTAGTAGCAGGTGCGGTAGCCCATGTAGGCCTGGATCACGTCGAAGAAGGCCTGGTCGCCGGGGCGGACCATGCGGTCCGTGAAGTTGTGAGGATGCGGGCTGCAGCGCTCGCCGGCCACGGCATTGATGGCCTCTACGTCGTCGGCGCCCATCTCGAACAGCATCTTCGTGGCACGCGCGACGATATCGTTCTCGCGCACGCCGGGCTTCAGCTCCTCGTAGATCATGTGATAGACGGCGTCGACCATCGAGGCCGCGACGTTGAGCAGCATGATCTCGTCCTGGCTCTTGATCTCGCGCGCATCGAGCATGACCTGCTGCGCGTCGCGGACATCGAGGCCGAGCTTCTGAAGCTCGAACAGCATGGGCGGCTCGACGAGGTCGACGCCGAGCGGTTGGTCCACGACGCCGTTGGCCTCGAGTAAGGCTTTGACTTCCTTGGCCGCATCCCGCATGAGGCCCGAGTCGGGCGGGACGGCGCCGCGCAGGCCCAGCATGCCGGCGTGGCAGTGGGTCTTGGGCAGCCAGGGCGCGTAGATGCGGTGGTGAGCCGCGGCCGAGCCGAAGTCCCAGAGATGCGGGTCGGCGTCGCCGGCCAGCAGCGCGAAGCGGCACATCTTGTCGCGTGACCACTCGCCGATGTTCGTGCTCGTCAGGTAGCGGATGTTGTTGGCGTCGAACGTGAGGACGGCGCCGAGATCGGAATTCTTCAGGGCCTGGCGCGCGCGGGCCAGGCGGTAGCGGTGCAGGCGCCGAAAGTCGATGCGCTCTTCGAAGTCGACGTTCATGACGCCCGGGGCGTAAATGGCGCGCGACCAGTCGTGGCGCGGATTGATGTCTTCTTCGCTGATGATCGTCGGTTCGGACAGCTTAGCGACCATTGATCTTTCTCCTGAGGAACGGTCTCGGGGGTGACGCTGCCACGCGGCCGCCCGCGCGCGGGCCGCCGTGCAAGCGAAGCGGTCGATTGGACCAAGTGTAGCGTACTGGATGGGGATTCTCACGCTGGAGGAAAGCGCTTTCCATAAGCAATGCGCGCCCGCCCGGCGGGGGCGGGCGCTTCGCGTCCGCAGTCCGGCGCCCCGTTCGCGATGTACCCGGCGGTCCGGATCCGCGGCCGCCGCGGCTGCGAAGCGTCCGCGGCGGTACGCCCTGCGTCCGACCCGCGCAATCGCGCGTGCCTCGTGTTTTAATTGGCGCCCAAGACTGCGGCCGGATTGCCGCAGGAGGGGATTTCGATCATGCAAAAAGCTGTTTTCGGCGCATGCCTGCTGCTGTGGGCCGGCATGCCGCTCGCTTTCGCGGCCGCGGGCGGCCGCGTCGTCGAGGGCGACCACATTCAGACGAGCCAGGGCGACCTCATCATTCACCCGATGAAGCACGCGACCTTCGCGCTGTCCTGGAACGGCCGCACGGTCTACGTCGACCCGGTTCCCGGCCTCCAGATGCGTTACAACGAGCTGCCTATGGCGGATCTCATCGTCGTCACGGGCACCGGTAAGGCTCACCTGAATGTGGACCAGATCAAAAGCCTCGTCGGCAAGCACTCGCGAATCGTCGTGCCGCTGGCCGTCCAGCGCGAATTGCCCGAGGATCTGCAGGCCAAGACGACCGTGCTCGCGAGCGGCGAGTCGACCGAGGCCTTCGGAATCGGCATCGACTCCGTCGCGAGCGGGAGCTCGGCGGGCGCGTCCTCGGGGCCGAGCGGCAACAGCTACGTGCTGACCTTCGGCGGCAAGAAGCTCTACGTGAGCGGCGACCTCGCGGACCCGGCCTCGCTCGCGCACCTGCAGGGCATCGATATCGCGTTCGTCGACTTCAACCGGCCGCCGGCGACGACGCCCGAGAGCGTGGCGAAGGCCATCGAGGCGCTGCACCCGCAGATCGTGTACCCGTACGACTACGGGCGGGCGGATGCAGTCAAGTTCAAGGGACTCGTGGGCTGGGATTCGCCGATCCAGGTTCGGATTCGCGCCTGGTATTGACGCGGCGCCGAAGCGAAAAAGGGGTCAGAGCCCTTTTTCGCTCCGCCCAAAAAAGGGCTCTGACCCCTTTTTCGACCCCTTTTTCGCCTTTCGGTCCGCCGCTCACGCCGCCCTAGGGACTTCGGCCTCCGCCGCGGCCTGGGGCCGCGGGCGGCCGGCGAGCTCGTCGGCAAAGCCGTGGTTCACATCCCGATGGTTGGCTTCGTCGGCCCGCACGGCGAGGACCACGTCGCGGAGCCGGGCCGCCTCGGGCAGGCCCCAGAAGGCCTTTGCGAGCGCCGGCGCCGGGACGTTCGCGTGGCGTCCGGCGTCGATCTCGGCCAGATACTGCGTGTAGCTCACGATGGCTTCCTCCTCGAAATAGCCGACGACGCGGTGAGCCGTCTTCGGCGAGACGAGATACAGCACGAAGAATGCGTTGTAGAAGGCGCCCTGCACGAGAAGGACCGCGGCGCGCTCCAGGAGATTCGGTCGCGCGATCTCGATGAACGTCATGAGGTGCATGCGTTCGTTCTCGGCCTCGTCGAGCAGGGTCCGAATCAAGCCGCGATCGTCGCACATGCGGCGCAGGCACTTGAGGTGGTTCAGCGTCGCCCCGACCATGCCGGGGACCGCGGCCACGGTCTCGAGCACGATGGCCCGATGGCCGTAGCGCTTGGCGAAGAATCGGTCGGCGACGAAGCGCAGCGTCTTGACGAAGCCGAAGGCGACGCGGTCCGAGAGGCCGGCCGGATCGCGGTGGATCTCGAGGTCGAGCGGGGCGCGGTGTTCCATTGGGTTTCCCTTACTAGCGGCCTGTAACGGCTGATTCGGTAGCGCCTGAACGCGTCTGGCGCGCCGGTGCCGCGTTGCTCGTCGTCGCCATAGTCACCGCTATGCCTCCTCCTCGCGCCTTGCCCCGACGCGCCATCCATCGCTCAGCCACTACCGAATCAGCCGTTACAGGCCACTAGTAAGTCCGTGAGTGTCGGTTTTGGTATCGATGCGCCCGCCCTGAACGGCGGCGTCCGTGCATGAGCGGGGGCTTCAGCCAGCGCCGGCCGCACGCTGGAACCGCTGGCCGGGGCGGAGCAGCACGTCGTGCCGGCTCGCGATGCCGAGCTCGAGGCTGCGTGCGATGCGGGCGGCACGCTCGACGAAGTGCTCGGCCGCCGCGGCCGGACACACCTTGCGCGCGGTGCCCTCGAACAGCGCGAGCCAGTGGTCGAAATGCGCCGCGTCCACGGGCAACGGCAGATGCTTGCCCATCGGATTGCCGCTGTAGTCCCCGGAGCCGAGCGCGACGGACGACCAGAACGCGCACATACGGCCGAGATGCGCCTCCCAGTCCTCGATGCGGGCGGCGAAGATCGGGCCCAGCAGGGCGTCCTGCCGAATCCGGGCGTAGAACGTATGCACGAGACGCTCGATCATCGCCTCGTCGATGCCCGTCGCCGCCGTTGCCGCGGCGATTCGGCGCCGCCGGCGTTCCGCGGCCTCCCGGTTCGTTTCGGTCATGTCGGTCCTACAGTCACCAAATGAGTATTGCAAATGCGACTATAGGCTGCGTTAATATGCATTGCAAATACGTATTAACCGGAGGCCGCCCATGCGCCTGACCTCGTTTACGGACTTCGGTCTGCGGACGCTCATGCGGCTCGCCGGCGAGCCGGAGCGCACGTTCACGACGGAAGAGATCGCGACCGAGTTCGCGATCTCGCGCAACCACTTGACGAAGGTGGTGCGCGACCTCGCCGGTGCGGGCTTTCTCGTGACTCAGCGCGGCGCCGGCGGCGGGTTTCGCCTCGCGCGGCCCGCGGCTTCGATCACGCTCGGCCAGGTCGTCCGCGTGCTCGAGCAACGGCAGGCGCTCGTCGAGTGCTTCCGAGCGGACGGCGGCGCCTGCACGCTGACGCCGCGCTGCCGGCTCAAGCGATGCCTCGCCGCGGCCGAGGAAGCGTTTCTCGCGGCCCTCGACGGGACGACCCTCGCCGAGTGTGCGTATCGCGCGCCGCGCCGGGCCGCCGCGACGAGCGCCTGAGCGGGCGGGCCCCGGTTGGCCTGGTTCCGTGCCGCAGTTAGAGTATAGGTCACACGCGCGGAGGGCCCATGGACATGGCGACGACAGAGACGGCGGCTGCCCGCCGAGTGCTCAGGAAGGTGCGAGGTCAGGCGACGAGCGACGGCGCGGGTGTGCGCATGACGCGCGTCATGGGCACGCAGGTCCTCGATCATTTCGATCCATTCCTGCTGCTCGACGAATTTCGGTCCGACGATCCGAGCGACTATATCGCGGGCTTTCCGGATCATCCGCACCGCGGTTTCGAGACCGTGACCTACATGCTCGCCGGCCGCATGCGTCACGGCGACAACCAGGGCAACTCGGGCCAGCTCGGCCCCGGTGCCGTGCAGTGGATGACGGCGGGCCGCGGCATCGTCCACTCGGAATTCCCGGAGCAGGAGGAAGGCCTCATGTGGGGCTTTCAGCTTTGGGTCAATCTTCCGGCCACGGACAAGATGACGGCGCCGCGCTATCAGGACATCCAGGGCGAGGCGATTCCGGAGGTCGACTTGGGCGGCGGCGTTCGCGCGCGCGTCATCGCCGGACGTTCTCGGGGGGACGCAGGGCCCGGTCGGTGGCGTCGCGACGGAGCCCGTCTACTACGATTTCGCGCTCGAGGGTGGGGCGGCGCACCAGTTGGCGGTTCCGGAAGGCCACAATGTGTTCGTGTATGTCTACGACGGCGCGGCGCTCGTGGGACCCGAGGGCGCGGCGGAGCGCGTCGAGCGCGGCGAGCTCG
This sequence comes from uncultured Gammaproteobacteria bacterium, assembly GCA_963782445.1. GTDB lineage: Bacteria > Pseudomonadota > Gammaproteobacteria > Steroidobacterales > Rariloculaceae > ZC4RG20. The sequence goes on along the minus strand of CAWAJM010000001.1, from coordinate 3,851,014 downwards.
CGATGCTGAGTCATGGCCCCGAGATCCGCATCGCGGCTCCCGCGCACCAGAGCACGCGGCTCATCCTCGTCGGCGGACGCCCGCTCAACGAGCCGATCGCGCGCTATGGGCCGTTCGTCATGAATACGGCCGAAGAGATTTACCAGGCCTTCGACGACTACCGCGCCGGGCGGCTGTAGGCCGCCGGCCCTCGGGCCCGCCCCTGCTGCGTAGGCCGGCCCGCCTGCGAGCCTGCTAGCCCGACGCCGCGGTTGCCGCGGCCGGCTCTGCCGCGAGCCGCGCCCGGTCGTGAGGCGCGGCGAAGTCGATGTCCGGGCCGATCGGCACGATGAGGTGCGGATTGATCGTCGCGTGGCTGCCGTAGTAGTGCGACTTGATGAACGGAATATCGACGGTTTCCGCCACGCCCGGCACCTGATACAGGTCGCGTAGGTAGCCCCAGAGATTCGGGTAGTCGGCGATGCGGCGCACGTTGCACTTGAAGTGCCCGTAGTAGACGGCATCGAAGCGCACGAGCGTCGTGAAGAGCCGCCAATCGGCCTCCGTGATCTGCGCGCCTGTCAGGTAGCGGTGCGCCGCGAGGCGTGCCTCGAGCGTGTCGAGCACGTCGAACACGGCGCGCGCGGCTTCCTCGTAGGCCTCCTGTGTCGTGGCGAAGCCGGCCTTGTAGACGCCGTTGTTGACGTTCGTGTAGATCACGTCGTTGAGCGCGTCGATCTCGGCGCGCAGCGGTTCGGGATAGAAATCGAGGCCGTTGCCGCCGACTTCGTCGAACGCACTGTTGAGCATGCGGAGGATCTCCGCGGACTCGTTCGAGACGATCGTCTCGTTCTGCTTGTCCCAGAGCACGGGCACGGTCGAGCGGCCCGAGTACTTCGGGTCGGCGATGGTGTAGAGCTCGTACAGCTTCGAGACGCCGTTGACGGAATCCGGGATGACGCCCGGACCCGGAGCGAACGTCCAGCCCTCGGCGCCCATGTAGGCATTCACGGCCGAGACGCCGATGAGCGGCTCGAGGCCCTTGAGCTTGCGAACGATCAATGTCCGGTGCGCCCACGGGCAGGCGAACGAGACATAGAGGTGGTAGCGCCCGGGCGCGGCCGCGAAGCCGCCGCGGCCGCTCGGGCCGGGCGAGCCGTCGCGCGTCACCCAATTGCGGAACTGCGATTCGCTGCGGACGAACCGCCCCTTCGACGCCTCGGTGTCGTACCAGACGTTGTGCCATTTACCGTCGATCAACATACCCATGCCGTAACCTTGGCCGAACGGCACCGATAAGAAAAGGGGTCAGAGCCCTTTTTCGCCTTGCGTGTTCGGCGGCGGCCGGCTGCGACTCGATGCGCGCCCCGGAGCCACGACCGCCGAGACATCGGGCGCGAAGGGTGCGCGTCGAGCCGCAGCCGTTTGGCGGCTCGGCGCAGGCGAAAAAGGGCTCTGACCCCTTTTCTATGGTACCGTTCGACCGTTTGCGGCTTGCCCAAGGGGGGAGTGTGGGACATCCGCTTTCGACAGCGTCATGGCGCGCGGGCCTTGCGCTGTTCTGCGCGAGTGTCGCTGGGAGTTTGGGCGTGCCGTGCCCGGCAGCCGCTGCGACGGCGCCCGCGGGCCAGCGCATCATTCCGCTCACGATCGCCTCGAGCCACACGACGAGCCTGCCTTGGGTCGGGGTCATGCACACGCTCGTCGTGCCGCAGGCCAACGCGCGCCTCGCGGCGCTCGGCAGCCCGTACCGCATCCGCTGGACCGAGAGCTACGGCGGCTCGCTCTACAAATACCAGAACACGCTCGAGGCCGTGCAGGTCGGCCTCACGGACATCGGCTGGGTCGGCACGCTCTGGGAGCTCTCGAAGATGCCGCTCCAGAACATCACGTATTACACGCCGTTCTCGACCAACGACTACACGCTCATCGTCGAGCTCTTCAACGAGCTGCACGCGCGCGTACCCGCGCTGCGCCAGGCCTGGACTGATCAGAACACGAAATACCTGGGCGGCAGCGTCGTCGACTCGTATCACCTCATGACGAACTTCCCGGTGCACACGCTGGCTGACCTGCGCGGCCACAAGATCCTCGCGCCGGGGCCGGCCGCGGCCTGGCTCGAGGGCACGGGCGCGGTGGCCGTCGACGGCAGCCTCACGACCTACTACACGCAGATCCAGACCGGCGTCGCCGATGGTGTGCTCACGATCCTGAGCGGCGCTGCGCCGTACCGCATCAACGAGGTCGCGCCCTATATCACGCTCGTCGGCATCGGCGCGCAGCTCACGGGCGGCATGGCCATCAACCTCGACACGTGGAAGCGGCTGCCGCCCGAGGTGCAGAAGATTCTGGCGGACCTCGGCGAGCAGTACAGCAAGGAAGAAGCGGCCGAGCTCGGGCGGCGCTACAGGCGCGGTCTGGCCCAGATGAAGGCCGCGGGGGCGAAGGTCTTCGAGCTGCCGCTCGAGGAGAAGCGCAAGTGGCTCGCGGGGATGCCCAACATCGCGCAGCGCTGGGCGGCCGCAACCGAGGCGCGGGGCTATCCGGCCAAGGAGGTCCTGCACATCTACATGGATGCGCTCCGGGCCCGCGGCGCGACACCGCTGCGCGACTGGGACGCGCCGGAGGCTTCCCGATGAGCGCGATCACTGCCCTCGAGTCGCAGCGCGAGGCAGGGCCGCCCGCGGCCCTGCCCTCGGGCCCCGGCCGGGTTTTCGCGGCGCTCATCGAATGGATGAACGGCGCAGGCGTCGTCTGGGTCTTCGCGCTGACCTTCCTGATCTGCGCCGACATCGCGGGCCGGAACTTGTTCGACCGGCCGATCCACGGCGTCCCCGAGATGGTTTCGCTGTCGCTGGTCGCGAGCGTGTTTCTGCAGTTGGCTTACGCCGTCCATCGCGGCCGGCTCACGCAGGCGGAATTCCTGCTCGCGCGGCTCGACGAGCAGTCGCCGGCCGCCGCGGCGCGCTGGCGCGCGGCGCTCGCCGTGACGACGGCCGTACTGTTCGCGCTCATGGCCGTCGGCGCGTGGCCCGATTTCCTGACGGCCTTTCGGACGCGCGAATTCGAGGGCGTCGAAGGCATCTTCAAGGTCGAGGTGTGGCCCGTCAAAGCGCTGCTCGTGTTCGGCTCGATCGTCGTGGCGGCCGAGGCGCTGCGGCAGCTTGCGGCCGCGCTGCCGGGCGCGCTGCGCCGTCGGGCGCAGGGTTCGCCCGCGAGCGCCGTCGGTTGGGCCGCGCTGCTCGTGCCGCTGGCCGTGGCCGCCGTCGCGGCCGTGCTCTGGCAAGCGGGCCCGACGCTCGAGCCGCGCAGCGTGGGGGTGCTCATGGTGCTCGCCGTGCTCGCGCTCATCGCGCTCGGCATGCCCATTGCGATCGGCCTGCTGCTCACGGGTTTCCTCGGGCTCGCGCTGCTCAAGCACGATTTCACGATCGCGACGCGCACGCTGTCGCTCGCGGCCGAAGGCACGATATCGGAGTACGTTTTCGCGACCGTCCCGCTGTTCGTGCTCATGGGGCTGTTCGTCGACGTCTCGGATATCGGCCGCGATGCGTTTCGCGCGGCTCAGCAGGTCTTCGGCCGCGTCTACGGCGGCCTCGGCGTCGCGACTGTCGCGGCCAACGCCGTGTTCGCGGCCATCACGGGGATCTCGATCGCTTCGGCGGCGATCTTCACGAAGATCGCGGTGCCCGAGATGGTCCGGCACGGCTATACGCCGAAGTTCGCCGTCGGCCTGACGGCGGGCTCGTCCGTGCTCGGGATGCTGATTCCTCCGAGCCTGCTGCTCATTATCTATGGCGTCATCGCCGAGGTCTCGATCGGCGGGCTGTTCCGCGCCGCCGTCGTGCCGGGCCTGCTGCTCGCGGCCGCGTTCGCGATCGGCGTCGTGCTCATCGCCAAGTTCTGGCCGAGCTTCGCGGGCGACGTGCGGCGCGAGGCCGGCGAGGCGGCGGTAGGGGCCGGCCGTGACGTCGCCGGGAGCGGCCACGGCGGGGCCCGGCAAGACTCGGAGTACGGCGCCATGCAGGCCTTCCTCGGCCTGCTGCCCGTGCTCGCGCTGATCCTGCTCGTGCTCGGCGGGATCTACGGCGGCGTGTTCACGCCGACGGAGGCGGGCGCGGCCGGCGCTTTCGCGGCCATGTGTCTCGCGTTGGCGAAGCGGCGGCTGACCTGGCCCAAGCTCTGGGAGGTCATTCGGGAGACCGGCCAGGTCTCGGTCATCATTTTGTTTCTGATCATCGCGGCGAGCACGTTCAGCCGCATGCTGACGCTGACCGAGCTGCCGCAGGACATCGCGCGCTTTCTCGGCGGCACCGGGCTCGGCATGGCGGGTTTTCTGACCGTCTACCTGCTGCTGCTGCTCGTGCTCGGCACCGTGCTCGACTCGACGTCGATCCTGCTGATCCTGCTGCCCCTCGCCCTGCCGGTCGTGAGCGCGCTCGGCGGCAACCTGATCTGGTTCGGCATCGTGACCGTGATCGGCGTCGAGATCGGCTTGCTGACCCCGCCGCTCGGCCTCAGCGTCTACGTCATCAAGTCGAGTCTCGACGACGAGCGCGTGAGCCTCGGCACGATCTTCGCCGGCGCATTTCCGTTTGTGCTGATCACGACGGCCGTGACGATCCTGCTCATGGCCTTTCCTGGGCTTTGCCTGTGGTTGTAGGCGGAAGCGCGCCGCAAAGAGGCGCAAAAAAGGGGTCAGAGCCCTTTTTTCCAACCAGCGGGTTCGGTCGCCGCCGGCACTGAGCGCAAAAGGGCTCTGCCCTCTTGTTGGTCATTCGGCCCTTTCCCGGTTCCGCAGGTAAGATTGAAGACGGAACGGTCGAGGCACGTCGATGAAGGGAATCGGGAACGTCCGCGTAGCGCTGGCTGTCGCGGTGCTGAGCGCGGCGGCGGGGGCGGCGCGCGCGGGCGTCGAGGCTGACGCCGAGGACGGGCTCGCCGAGCTCGAGCGGTCCATCCAGCCCTACATGGTGCAGGCGGGCGCGCCGCTGCTTGCGGCCTTGATCGAGCATTCGCGCGACGCGGCCGTCGCGCAGGGCGTGCGGCCGATCCCGGACGCGATCCGCGCGGCGCTCGCGGGTTACGTGCCCGCGGCGACGCTCGACCGCGTGCGTTGGTGCGTCGCCTGCGGCGGCAAGCTGACGCTGCAGGGCGGCACGTTCCTGCTCGACGAAGCGCCCGCGATCACGCTCGACTACGTTGTCGTCTGGCAGCACCTTGCGGATGCGCTCGGCGACCCGAGCCTGTGGGCGCACGAGCTCGAGCACGTCATGCAGTATCGCAAATGGGGGGTCGAAGGGTTCGCGGCGCGCTATCTGCGCGACTACGAGGCCGTCGAGCAGGAGGCGGCCGAGTACCGCTGGCAATGGATGAAGCGCACGCACTATCTCGAGCGGCGCGCCTTCCGGCGCGCGGCGGCGGCGGAGAATGCGCTAAAGTAGCGGCTCCGAAGGCCGCTCGCCGGGCGGCCGCGAGTCGAGATGCCGCATGAAATTCGCCACGCTCCGCCCCGTTTTCCTGTCCGCTGTGCTCGCCGCGCTGCTGGCCGCCTTCGCGGCCGCCGCCCAGTCCGGCACGGCCGCCGACGGGCCCGAACCGAAGCAGTGGGGGGTCCGCGTCGTCGCCGCGTACCCGCACGATCCCAAAGCATTCACCCAGGGGCTGGCGATCCACGACGGCCAGCTCTACGAAGGCACCGGGCTCAACGGCCACTCGTCGATCCGCAAGGTGGATCTTGAGACGGGCCGCGTCGAGCAGTCCCAGCCCATCAGCGCGCTGTTCTTCGGCGAGGGTATCGCGATCCTCGGCGACAAGCTCTACGAGCTGACCTGGCAGAATCACGTCGGCTTCGTCTATGACCTGCACTCGTTCCAGCGGCTCGGCGACTTCCGCTACGAAGGCGAGGGCTGGGGGCTCACGGAGAACGGCAAGCAGCTGATCTTGAGCGACGGCACGGCGACGCTGCGCTTCCTCGATCCGAAGACGTTCGACGTGGTCCGCACGATCGAGGTGCAGGACCGGGGCCGGCCCGTGACCGAGCTCAACGAGCTGGAGTACATCGACGGCGAGATCTGGTCGAACGTGTGGCACGACGACCGCATTGCCCGCATCTCGCCCGCGACGGGCGCCGTGCTCGGGTGGATCCATGCCGGTTCGATCTATCCGCCGCAGGAGCGGGGCCCCGAGGACGTGCTGAACGGCATCGCCTACGACCGGGCGACGAAGAAGATCTATCTGACGGGCAAGGACTGGCCGAAGCTCTACGAGGTCGAGCTCGTGCCGCGCTAGAAAAAGCCCCGAAAATGGGGTCAGAGCCCTTTTTTCGCGGGCGCCGTTTCCGTGCCCTGGGCCCGCGTGCGAAAAAGGGCTCTGACCCCTTTTTCGGGTATCATCGCCGGCTCAACCGTTCCTTGGGGCGAAACATGGGCTTCACGACCAGGCAGGTCCACGCGGGCGTCACTCCGGACCCGCAGACCGGCTCGATTCTGACTCCTGTCTTCCAGACCACGACCTTCGTGCAGGACTCGGTCGACGATTACCTCGCGAAGGGCTTTTCGTACTCGCGCTCCGGCAACCCCACGGTCCGGGCCCTCGAGAAAAAAATCGCGATTCTCGAAGAGGGCGCGGACTGCACCTGCTACGCGACGGGCATGGCCGCGATTCAGGCCGTGCTGCAGGCCTTCCTGAGCGCCGGGGATCATGCGGTTGTCTCCGACGTTGCTTACGGCGGCACCTACCGGCTCTGCACGAAGGTGTATCGGCGCTACGGCGTCGAGTTCACATTCGCCGATACATCGGATCCGGATGCCGTCCGTGCCGCCGTCAAGGACAACACGAAGCTCGTTCTGACCGAGACGCCGGCCAATCCGACGCTGAAGCTCACGGACATCGCAGCGGTCTCGGAGATCACGCGCGCGCGCGGTATACCGCATGCCGTCGACAATACTTTCCTGACGCCCTACTACCAGCGCCCGCTCGAGCTCGGCGCCAACATCTCGATTCATAGCACCACGAAATATTTCGACGGTCACAATGCAACCGTCGGCGGTGCCGTCGTCGTGGACTCGAAGGCTCTCGACGAGCGCGTGCGCTTCGTGCAAAACGCGGCGGGCGTCATCATGTCTCCGTGGGTCGCATGGCTCACGCTGCAGGGGACGAAGACGCTCTCCCTGCGCCTCGACCGGCAGGCGGCCAATGCGCAAGCCGTCGCCGAGTTCCTCGAGTCGCACGCGAAAGTCGTCCAGGTCCGCTATCCGGGCCTCGAGTCCTTCCCGCAGCACGCGCTCGCGAAACGCCAGGCCACGGGCTTCGGCGCGATGCTCTGGTTCGAGGTCCAGGGTGGCGTCGCGGCCGGCAAGAAGCTCATGGACTCGGTGAAGCTCTGCACGCTTGCCGAAAACCTGGGCTCCGTCGAGACGCTGATCACGCATCCCGCGACGATGACGCATGCCGACGTCGAGGAGGCCGAGCGCCGCCGCGTCGGCATCACGGACGGCCTCGTCAGGCTCTCCGTCGGCATCGAGGATCCGGACGATCTCGTCGCGGATCTCGGTCAGGCGCTCGATCGCCTCTGAGCGGCGCCCGAGCCTTGCGCCCATGCCGCGCGTCGTCGAGATCAACGTTTATCCAATCAAGTCCTGCGGGCGGGTCGAGTGCCTCAGCGAGCTCGTGGAAGCGCGCGGGCTCGCACACGACCGCCGCTACATGGTCGTCGACGCCGAGGGCGGCTTCCTGACTCAGCGGCGGCATCCGCGCATGGCGCTGATCCGCATCGCCGAAGCCGACACCGAAGGCTTCACGGTCGAGGCGCCGGACGCCCCGCTGCTGCGCCTGCCATGGAAGTGGCCCGAGGGTCCGAGCGTCGAGGTCACGATCTGGCGCGGCCGCGTCGAGGCGACCGAGGTCGAGGGAGCGGCGGCCGCCTGGTTCAGCGCGGTCCTCGGGTTGCCGTGCCGGCTCGTGTATCTGGCCGCCCACCAGCACCGCGCCGTCCCGAATCAGGCCGCACATTTCGACGACGAGGTCGCCTTTGCCGACGGCGCGCCGCTGCTGCTGATCTCCACCGCCTCGCTCGAGGCGCTCAACGAGCGCCTGCCGACCCCCGTCTCGATGCGCCGCTTCCGGCCGAACCTCGTCGTGACCGCAGAGACGCCGTTCGCCGAAGACGGTTGGCGGCGGCTCGTCGCCGGGGAAGTCGAGCTCGAGGTCGCCTGGCCCTGCACGCGTTGTGTGCTGACGACCGTCGATCCGGACTCAGGAAGGGTCGACCCGAACGGCGAGCCGCTCAAGACGCTGCGCAGCTTCCGGCGCGGCCCGGGCGGCGTGCTGTTCGGCCAGAATCTGATTCCGCGGCGGCTCGGGCGCATCGGCGTCGGCGATCTCGTCGAGACCCAATGAGAGACATCGACATGAAAAAACAAACGCGTGTCACGCATCAGCCGGAGATCGAGCTGCCCGACGGCAACCGCGCCGTGATTGCGCCGATCTACCGGACCGTCAAGTTCACGTATCCGACGATCGCCGATTCCATGACGCGCGAGGCCCGCGAGCAAGGCTTCGACTACACGCGCGATTCGAACCCGACGACGCGCCAGCTCGAGCTGCTCTGTGCGGAGCTGCAGGATCGCGACGACGGGATCGCCGTCGGCTCGGGCATGGCCGCGATCTGGCTGAGCCTGCTCGGCAACGTCGAGTCCGGGGACCGGATCGTGATCTTCGTCGAGTCCTACCGGCCGACGCGCATCGCCGTCCGCAAGCTGCTGCCGCGCTTCCGCATCGAGCACACGATGCTGAGCATCCACGACCTCGAGAGCATCGAGCGCGCGTTCGCGCTGCCCGAGACGAAGCTCGTCATGTTCGAGGCGCCGACGAACCCGATGCTGCACGTGCCGGATCTTGCGGCCATCGCCGAGCTCGCGAAGCGGCACGGCGTCGTGACGGTGCTCGACAATACGTTCGCGGGGCTGCACAACCACGGCCGCTTCGAGATCGATTACTTTGTGCACAGCCTGACGAAATACGGCAACGGCCATGGGGATGCGATGGGCGGCATCGTGATCGGCTCACACCGGCTCATCAAGGCGCTGCGGCCGCAGGCCGTGAACCTCGGCGCGACCATGGATCCCGGCGCCGCTTATCTCATGCTGCGCGGCCTGCGGACCTATTATCTCCGTTATCGCTGTCACTCGGAGAACGCGCTCGCGCTCGCGCAGTATCTGGCGGGACGTCCCGAGGTCGAGCGCGTCTACTACCCCGGCCTGCCCGACGATCCGGGCCACGCGCTCGCGCGGCGGCAGATGCAGGACTTCGGCGGCGTGCTGAGCTTCGACCTCAAGGCGGATCGCGCCAAGACCTGGGCCTTCATCGATGCGCTCGAGCTGTTCGAGACGACGGCCAGCTTGGGCTCGACCGACTCGCTCGTCGCGCCCGTAAAGCTTTACCTCGGCGGCGACCTCAGCACGGAGGAGCTCGAGCGGGCGGGGATCAAGGACTCGACGGTGCGGCTCGCCGTCGGGATCGAGCACGCGGACGACCTCATCGCCGATCTCGCCCGGGCATTCGGGAAGGCGTTCTAAGGCCGATAAAAGGGCTCTGACCCCTTTTTTCCCCCTTTTTTTCCGCTATTTCACTCCGAACGCCAGCAGCACATTGCCGGGCCGGCCGACGTAGCCGCCGTTGCCCGCGGTCACGTAGAGCATGCCGCCCGCGACTACGGGTCCCGGGCCGTCCATCGAGGCGCCCTTGGCCTCGACGCCGTTGACCGTATCGAAGCTTCGGTTCGTATCGTAGGTCCAGACGATCTTGCCCGTCCCGGCGTCGTAGGCGCGCAGGCCGCCGTCGGCCGAGCCGGAGAAGACGACGCCCGGGATGACCGTCAGGGCGGCGGATTGTGCGGCGCTGCAGCCGGGGCCCCGCTTGCAGAGCAGCGGCTGCGGCGGCTGGTACCAGACGCGCTTGCCCGTCGCGAGGTCCACGGCGTGCAGGCCGCCGGGGGCGGGCGTCAGATTGTCCGCGACACCGAAGTAGGCGCGCCGGCCGTCCGAGGCCGCGCCCCAGACGCCGCCGATCGGCGCGCCGCGGCCCCAGCGGTAGCGCCAAACCACGGCGCCGTTGCGGTCCGGATCGAGCGCATAGCCGAGGCCGGACTTCTGCGTCTCGACGAGCAGGTCGCGACCGTCGGGCAGCGTCACGAGCGCAGGCGAGGCCGAGAAGTCGAAGTCGGGCCCGACGGACGACGGGCAGTTCGGATTCTCGCCCGCGTTCGGGTTGCCGCCGCTCGACTGCGGGTCGCAGCCCATGATCCAGGTGTCGCCGGCCGACAATTGCCGCACCCAGGCGATGGCGCCCGTCCTCAGCGAGAACGCGATCACGGCGTCGCTCGTCTTCTGGGGCGGATCGGCATAGGCGTTGCCCGTGGCCGCATAGAGCAGGCCGCGCTTCGCATCGACGGTCGGCGAGCTCCAGATGGGCACGCCGGCCGGCCCGTAGAGCTGCTTGCCGGACGCGCTCTTGCCGCGCGGCTCGGGCTTGGCGACGGTATAGGTCTTCCACACCACCGTGCCCGTGTTCGCGTCGAGCGCCGTGATGCTGCCCCGGAACGTGCAGCATTCGTAGTCCGGCATCGAGGCCGTGCTTTCCTCGGAGACGCCCGAGAGCGGCACGTAGAGCCGCCCTTCGTAGAGGACGGGCGCGCCCGTCGCGCGCGCGGCCGGATGGTCGTCGACCTTGTGCATCCAGATGAGCCGGCCGGTCTCGGCATCGACCGCGTAGGCCCGGGCCTCGGCGTCCGCGAAATAGATCGCGTAGCCGGGCTTGCCGTTCACGCTCACGGGCCCGACGGAGATCGCCGTACGCACGCCCGCCCGTGCCTTGAACGTCCAGAACGCGCAGCCGGTCTTTGCGTCGAGCGCGTAGACGGCGCCCGATGGGCTACCCATGAACAGGCGCCCCCCGACCACGGCAGGCTGGGCACGCGACTGCGTCGCGTCCGGCACGCCGAAGGCCCATTTGAGCTCGAGCTGCGGCACGTCGGCCGCCGCGAGGCCGCCCGTGTCGCGCTGAAAGCGCGCGTTCGTCACGTCCGGTCCCCAGCCGTTCCAGAACTGGCCGGGCCGCAGGGTCGGCGGCGCGGGCGCGCGGCCGCAGAGCCCCTTCGAGAACTGGACAGGCGCCGCGGCGCTCACGGCGCGGCCCGTGAGGTACTCGGCCACGGCGCTGCGCTCGGCCGGCGTCAGCGCCTGGCCCTGGATCTTCATGAACCCTTCGGTCAGCGCTGCGACCACCGCGTTCGGCGAGTAGGTCGCGAGCACGTCGAGCGGCGGGACCTTCTCGTCGGTCGGATGAACGTGGCAGGCCGCGCAATGGGCCTGGAAGACCGCCTGGCCGTCGGGCGATGCGGCGGTTGTCTGCGCGGCGGCCAGGCGGATTGCCGCGAGCAGCGCGGGCGCGAGGGAACGAACGATGACGGCGCGCATGGATCCTCCGGATGCCCCTTCCGTTTCGAGCCGGCGGCTGCAGGCTCGTCGGCAGATGCTAATGGATGTCATGCAGGGGGCAAAGCCGCGGCGCCGCCGGAGCCGCAGCCGAGGGCGCCCCCCGCGGCCGCGCTCAGGCCTACTGCGTCAAGGGCTCGATGCAGCGTTCGTCGTCGTGCGCGGGCTTGTTGACATAGGTCGAGATCGGATAGGCCGCGATCTCGGGCGCGGCGGCGGCCAGCAGGCGCTGCGCGGCGTCTTCGGGGAGCTCAGGATCGATCCAGGCCGCGTAGTGGTCCGGTGCCAGCACGACGGGCATGCGGTCGTGGATCGGCGCGAGCGCGGCGCTGGCCGGCCGCGTGAGGATCGCGAAGCTGGGGGCGCCGCCTTCCGGCTTCCGAGCGACGGTCCAGATCCCGGCGAAGGCCAGCGGCTCGAATCCCGGGCGATACTGAACGAACGGCTGCTTGGGCGCCTTCTTACCCTGCCACTCGTACCAGCCGAGCGCAGGCACGAGGCAGCGATGCCGGCGCGCGGCGGACGCGAAGGCCCTCGACGTGAAAACGGTTTCGGCGCGCGCATTGATCCACGCGCGCGGCGCCCAATCCGGGCGGAAGCCCCACGTCATGAGCTCCGCCGCCGCCCCCGCGTCCCGGTGCCGCGCGATGACGGGCGCGGCCATGCTCGGCGCGACGTTGTACGAACGCGTAAAGCCGGCGGGCGCCGCGAGGCCCCAGTGGCGTTCGAAGGCTGCTTCGTCGGGGGTCAGGTATCTGCCGCACATGTCGTCGTCCTCCCCGGCTCACCGTCGCGGAAGCGTTGGCGGCGGCAGCGAGCTCGAGACCGCACGCATCGGCGCCCGCCAAGGCAGAAAACTAGCCGACGAAATGCCGCCGCGCGCGCCCGAGCGCCATGAGCGGGAAGTAGTGTCGATACAGGTTGTAGTTGATCATGAACGCCCGCTGCAGCTCGGTCCCCTGGGCGATGCGCTGCCGCGTCGCCGCGTCGCGGAAGTCCAGGCGGCCGCCGAAGCCGTAGCCCGGGAAGCCCGCGCCCGTGTAATACGGCTCGTTCCAGGTGCCGTCTTCGCGCTGCGTCGTGACGAGGAAGTTCAGGCCCGCACGAATCGCGGCGTCGTATTCATGGCCGCCGACGGCGAGCAGCGCCATGAGCGCCCAGGCCGTTTGGGAGGCCGTGCTCACGCCCCGCCCTCGCAGCGTGTCGTCCATGTAGGACGCGCAGGTCTCGCCCCAGCCCCCGTCCGCGTTCTGATGCGCGACGATCCATGCGGCCGCCCGGCGTACGTAGTCTTGCGCCATGTCTTCGCCGAGTGCCGCCAGCGCGGGCAGCACCGCGGCCGTGCCGTAGATATGGTTCACGCCCCAGCGGCCGAACCAGCTGCCGTCCGTTTCCTGCTCCGCGCGCAGGAACCGATAGGCGCGCTCGAGCGCGGGCAGTTGGCGGTCGTAGCCGAGATGGGCCAGCGCCTCGGCGACGTGGGCCGTCACGTCCGCGGAGGGCGGGTCCAGGGCCTCGCCGAAATCGCAGAACGGAATCTTCGTGATGATGAGCTTGTCGTTGTCCTTGTCGAACGCGGCCCAGCCCCCGTTGCTCGACTGCATGGCCAGCGTCCAGGCGACCGCGCGCTCGATGGCGCCGCGTACGCGCGGCGTCTCCCGGTCCGCCTCGGGCAGGCGGGCAAGCACGATGAGCGCGACGGCCGTGTCGTCGACGTCCGGGTAGTGCAGGTTCGCGCGCTCGAAGGCCCAGCCGCTGGGCTCGGCGTGCGGCACTTTGTGAGACCAGTCGCCGCGATAGCGGATCTCTTGCTGCAGCAGCCAGTCGACGGCGCGCTGCATGCCGTCGCCGAACTCGCGGTCGCAGTCCTGCATGGCCATGAGCGTGAGCTCCGTGTCCCAGATCGGCGACTCGCTGGCCTGAATGTGCAGCGTGCCGTCCCGCTCATAGGACCAATGCGCGTCGAGTGCCTCGAGGCCCTTGGCCATGACGGGATGCGTGAGCGGATAGCCCTCCGCTTGCAGCGCGAGCAGGCTGTAAACCCAGGGGGGCTGAATGCCGCCCCACGCGCCGTCGGCGTCCTGATGGCGGACGACCCATTCGAGGCAGGCCTTGATCGCAGCCGTGCGGCCCGGCGTCAGCCCGATGCGCTGATACAGGTGCAGAAGGCGGTCCGTCGCGAGGAACAGCCGCTTCAGCGAGAACACCGGCACGTCGTGCGGCAGGCGGTAGTCCATGCGCTTGCGGCCGCCCGGGAACAGCTCGTCGAGCCGCCGCTCGGGAGGCAGCGGGCGCGTCGTATGGCGCGCCGAGAGCACGGCGAGCGGAATCAGCGTCGCTCGCGCCCAGCTGGCAAAGTTATAAATGTTGAACGGGAACCACGAGGGGTTCGCGATGACTTCGGGCGGCAGATTCGGCGTCCGGTTCCAGGGCCACTCGCCGAGCAGCGCCAGCCAGTAGCGCGTGAACACGCGGATCTTGCTGAGGCCGCCGTGCGCGAAGATCCATTCGCGCGCCCGCGTCAGGCGCTCGGATTCGGCCGGCATGCCGACGCAGCGCAGCGCAGCGTAGCACTCGACCGTGCTGTTGATGTCGCCTTGCGGCGCGTCGTAGTAGCTTTCCCACGCACCGTCGTCGCGCTGCGCTGCGAGCAGCGTCGCGACGAGCTGCTCCTTGCGCGGGTGCTCGTAGCCGAGCAGATGCATTGCCAGCAGCCACTCGGCCTCCATCGAGTAGCTCGACTCGAGCATGCCGACCCAGAAGCCTTGCGGGTCCTGTTTGGCGTCGAGCCAGTCGATCGAGCGGGCGATCGCCTCGTCCCATTCCGAGCGTTGCGAGGCGGGCGCGGCCGGTGCGGCCATTTCGAGTCTGCGGCTTGGCATGGGTCGTTAGCACGAAAAGTGCGCGCATTATTGCATAGGCGGGGCACAAGATGGATCAGCAACCTTCCCTAAGTCTTGAAAGCTAAACGCGAATCGCGGAGCATCCCGATCCCTCGGCTCCTGCGGGATCTTTGCTCATGAATGCCTTTCGGCCGCTCGTTGTGTTCGCGTGCGCGTTCGCGGTCGTCGGTTGCGCGACGGTGACGACCGCCGGCGGCAAGCGGCTGCGCATCGGTACCGACGCGTTCGCTGCCTATGCGGAGCGCGTATTCAGGGAGCAGAACCGCATCGCTTCGCGTCTCGCGTTCGCGATGGCCGACATCGACGACGACGACAGCGCCCGTTACCGCAGCCTGGCGGCGGCCGAGGATCGCTTGCTCGACGCCTGCGCGGGGCTCAACGAGATCGCCGCGCGGCGCCGCGACGGCGAGCGCCCGGGCGCGCTACGCGGGCTGCACGCGGCCGAGAAGGCGCCGGCGTGCGACCGCGCGGCCCAAGCTGCCGCGGCCGCGCTGGCGAAGTGAGGGCGAGAAAAAGGGGCAAGAAAAAGGGGTCAGAGCCCTTTTTCGCTCGCCGATCGTCTTCGGCTGCGGCGACGGCGTCCGAGCGAAAAAGGGCTCTGACCCCTTTTTCTCCCTTTTTCTCGCCCTCAACCCAGCCAAGGCGGCGGCGGCAGCCCCTTGGAAGCCAGGAAAGCGGGGTTGTAGAGCTTCGACTGGTAGCGCGATCCCGAATCGCAGAGGACGGTCACGATCGTCTTGCCGGGCCCGAGCGCTTTCGCGAGCCGGATCGCGCCCGCGACGTTGATGCCGCTCGAACCGCCGAGCAGCAGGCCCTCGTTCTGCAGGAGGTCGTACAGGACCGGCAGCATTTCCTCGTCGGGGATCTGAAAGGCCTCGTCGATCGCCGCGCCTTCGAGGTTGCCCGTGACCCTACCCTGACCGATGCCCTCGGTGATCGAGCTGCCCTCGGACTTGAGCTCGCCGTGCTTGACCCAGTTGTAGATCGCAGCGCCGCGCGGGTCGGACGCCGCGACCACGATGTTCGGATTGCGCTGTTTGAGGTAGGTGCCGATGCCGGCCAGCGTACCGCCCGTGCCGACCGCGCACGTGAAGCCGTCGACGCGCCCGCCCGTCTGCGCCCAGATCTCGGGGCCGGTGCTCGCGATGTGCCCATCGCGGTTCGCGGTATTGTCCCACTGGTTGGCATAGAGCACGCCGTGCTGCTCCGTCTGCGCGAGCTCCTCGGCCGTGCGCTTGGCGATATGAACATAGTTGTTCGGATCGCGATAGGGCACCGCGGGCACTTCGCGCAGCTCCGCGCCGCACAGGCGCAGCGCATCCTTCTTTTCCTGCGACTGCGTGTTCGGCATGAGGATCAGCGTGCGGTAGCCGCGTGAGTTGCCGACGAGCGCGAGCCCGATCCCGGTGTTGCCGGCCGTGCCCTCGACGATCAGACCGCCGCGCTCGATGACCCCGCGCCGCTCGGCGTCGAGCACGATGTACTTCGCAGCCCGGTCCTTGACCGAGCCGCCCGGATTCATGAACTCGGCCTTGCCGAGAATCGTGCAGCCCGTGAGCTCGGAGGCCTTGCGTAACTTGATGAGCGGTGTGTGGCCGACCGCCGCCGCGAAGTCGTCGCTGAGGATGCCGCTTGGGCCTTGCTGATCCGTCATGATGTTCCCGTCTCTCGCCGCCAATCGAAGGCGCCGGGCCCGAGCGGGCGCGCGCCGAGCTTGCCGCGGGGGCCGCGGCGGATCGTATTGTACACTCCGGCCTTGCGCGCCCGCGGGCGCCGGCGCCGCCACACGTAACCGAGCCCATGAAAGACCGCTACGACGTTGTCGTCATAGGCGGCGGCCACAACGGCCTCGTCTGCGCGGCATACCTCGCCGCCGCGGGCCTTTCCGTCTGTCTGCTCGAGCGGCACACGCGCGTCGGCGGCGCGGCCGTGACCGAAGAGTTCTTCCCGGGCTTCCGCAACTCCATGGCGAGCTACACCGTGAGCCTGCTGCGCGCGCGCATCATCGAGGAGCTCGGCCTGCGCGAGCACGGCCTGACGATCGTGCCGCGGCCCGTCGCGAATTTCGTTCCGAGCCTCGACGGGCCGGGCCTCGCGCTGCCCAGGGACCCGGGCGCCGCGCAGGCCGAGATTGCGGCCCATTCGGCGCGCGATGCGCAGCGCTACCCGGCTTTCGGCGCCGAGCTCGCGCGTGTGACGCGGTTGTTCCGCTCGCTGTGGTTCGAGACGCCCGTGGATCCGACGGGCGGTTGGCGCGAGCGTCTGCGCCTCGCCGCGCGGCTGCCGCGGCTCGCGCGCCTCGGCCCGCGGGGCGTCGCCGCGCTCTGGGATCTGCTCGCGGGCAGCGCGGGCCACTGGCTCGAGCGCTGGTTCGAGACGGACGCGCTCAAGGGTCTGCTCGGCTTCGACGCGATCGTGGGCCGATTCGCGAGCCCTTACCAGGGCGGCTCGGGCTACCTGCTGCTCCATCACGCGCTCGGCGAGGTCGGCGGCGCCGAGGGCGCTTGGGGCCATGCGATCGGCGGCATGGGGGCCGTATCGGCGGCGCTCGAGGCCGCGGCGCGCGCGCGCGGCGTGGACATCGCGTGCGACGAGCCGGCGACCGCGATCCACAGCGAGGCGGGCGGCTGCACGGTCGAGACGCCGGAGCGCGTGCTCGCGGCGCGCGCCGTCGCGGCCGGCATCCATCCGCAGCTCCTGTTCGAGCGCCTGCTCGATCCGGCGACGCTTCCCGCGGGCTTTCGCGAGCGCATCCGCGCCTGGCGCAGCGAGTCCGCGAGTTTTCGCGCGAACGTGGCGCTCCGCGAGCTGCCGCGTTTCACGGGCCGGCCGGCGCCGGGGCCGCATCACGGCGCGGGCATTTTGCTCGCGCCCTCGCTCGAATATCTCGATGCCGCGTACTTCGATGCCGCCGCGCACGGTTTTTCGCGCGCGCCCGTCGTCGAGCTCGTGATTCCGTCGACGCTCGATTCGACGCTGGCGCCGCCGGGCGCCCATGTCGCGAGC
This sequence comes from uncultured Gammaproteobacteria bacterium, assembly GCA_963782445.1. Taxonomy (GTDB): domain Bacteria; phylum Pseudomonadota; class Gammaproteobacteria; order Steroidobacterales; family Rariloculaceae; genus ZC4RG20. The sequence goes on along the minus strand of CAWAJM010000001.1, from coordinate 3,833,631 downwards.
CTGTTCTGCCAGCATTTTCGCCGCCGGCTGCCGCACGACGCGTCTTGGGCCGACCATCGCCAGACCGCCCTCGACACCGTCATCGACGCCGTCGACGCCTATGCGCCCAACTTCCGCGCATCGATCATCGGCGCGCAGGCCTACACGCCCGCGGACCTCGAACGGCGCTTCGGGCTCGTCGGCGGCGACATCTTCCACGGCGCCCTCGACCTCGACCAAATCTACTGGGCCCGGCCGGCATGGGGCTTCTCGGGCTACCGCACCCCCGTCCGCGGGCTGTATCTATGCGGCTCGGGTGCGCACCCGGGCGGCGGCGTGAGCGGGGCTCCGGGCTACAACGCGGCGCGCGTGATGCGCCGCGATCTCGGCCGCTGACGGAGGGCCCGGCCTGCCGCGCGAAGCCGTTGCTCGGCGGCGCTCGGGCGTCTCCCGGCACGCGAGTTGCATCGTTGGCGCCAATGAGCGGTGCCCGCCGGGCGGCGGGCTTGTTCCCGCTCCGGCACCGACCGCCGGGCGGCGAACGCGAGGGCCGCAAGCGGGCATAGTAGCGGGTGGCCGAACGGTGGTATCGTTCCGATGAGCGGTAATCCCTTGGCTCTATTTTCAGGAGTGCCGGGATCGACTGCAGAAGGCGGCGTGTCGAGCATCATGCCCAAAGCTTCGACCTCGAGACCGCGGGTCAACCGGCCGTACGCCGCGTGCGTTATGGAAAATCGGCCGTCGACTATTCCAAATAGAGGAACGGCCGCCCGCCCGCATGAACCTCAGGGAAACTGCGGGCAACTAACGTCTAACAGGGAGGGCGTCGCGCCCCGCTCGGGACCGACATCCGCGACATGAGGTGCCGTATGCAATTCGCTGCAATTCGCTTGATCCTCGTCACGGGTTGCGCCGCCGCGCTTGCGGCCTGCTCGAGTCAGTCGTCGATTCAGATGCCCTCTCAGTCCGCCGGTATTCCCCTGCCGTCGAGCCCGTCCTCTTCGTCGGGCTCGCAGGGTTCCCAGAGCTCGCAAAGCTCGAGCTCGAGCTCTTCGTCGTCCGGCCAACAGGGCTCGCAGTCTGCCAGCTCCTCGGGTCAACAGGGTTCGGCCTCGGCGTCCACGGGTAGTCAGGGCGCGCAGGGCTCGCGGTCGGCGAGCACGTCGCAAGGTTCGCAGTCGGGCGCGTCGGGCTCGCGCACGGCCAGCTCCGCGGGGACCTCGGGCGGTTTGCCCGGTGCGCAGGACAACGGTTTCCCGGGGAACCAGAACGGCGCCGCGGGCGCGCAGGCCGGCAGCACCGCCCAGGTTAGCCGCGCGAACGGCACGGGTTCGGCCGGCACTCAGGCGGCCAACAACGGCGCCCAGGCGGGCGCCGCCGGTCAGCAGCAGGCGGGTCAGAACGGCGCCGCCGGGCAGAACGGCACCGCCGGGCAGAATGGCACCGCTGCCCAGAGCGGCGCGCAAGGCCAAAGCGGCGGTCTCGGCCAGGCCGGGCAGCAGCAGGCGGCCGCCGGCGTCGGCCAGGCGGGCCAGGGTCCGAACGGCCAAGGGGCGCAGGGACGAGGCGCGCAGGGTCAAGGGACCCAGGGACAGGGCGCGGGAGCTCAGGGGCAGGGCGCGGGTGCGGGCGGCGAGCTCGCAAAAGCCGGCGCGGCGGGCCAAGCCGGCTCGGGCAGCGGGGCCGAAGGGGCCTTCGATCGCTCACTCGGTGATTTCGACCAGGTCATGAAGTCCGAGCAGGATTCCGTCGCGCGCGCAGGCGGCGGGACGGCCGCGGACAGCGTATTCAAGCAGGCCGGCCAGGGCGGCGCCAACGCCGGCCAGGGCGGCGCCAACCAGGGCGGCGAGGCCGGCGCCGCAGGCGGTGCCGCCGGCGCCGCGGCCGGTAACGGCAAGGGGACCAACGGGCAGGCCACGGGGCGCCGCGAGGGCGGCTCCGCGGGCGGGTCGAGCGGTGCCGACAGCGGCAGCGGTCAAGGCGCGTACATCCCGCCGCCGGCCCCGGGCGACGAGAAGACGGCACCGGCCGTCAAGGGCTGCTCGGACCAGGATACCGTTGCCCGGCAGCTCTGCGAGGCCGCGACGAAGGAGAAGGATCCCTTCTTGCGTGCATCGCTTTGGAAGGAATACAACCAATACAAGAAGGTCTTGGCCCAACAGTAAGGAGGCCGACGGAAGGAACCGCGGAATCAAGATACCCGGAGGGAACACGGACATGCGATATCTGACCTTTTTCGCGCTGGCGGGCACCTGCCTGCTCGCGGGCTGCTCGTCCGAAGAAGTCATGCTCGCGCACTCCGTGAAGCTCGTGCCGGAGACGCAGACCATCCCGCAGAGTCAGCTGCTCGACGTAGGCGTCGATGTGTTCAATCCGGGCGTGCCCAGCGGCCAGATTGCGCCGGAGGTCAAGGAGAAGCTCGTCCGCGAGGGCACCTTCGTGCAGGTCCGCCGCGCCGAGTCCGTCTACATGGCCGTCGATCTGCGCGACACGCTGCAAAACAGCGGGCACTGGGGATCGGTTTGGGTCACGCCGCAGTCGACGACGGCCGCAGATCTCGACGTCAAGACGCAGATCCTGCAGTCCGACGGCGACGTTGTGCGCCTGCACGCCAAGGCCGTCGACGCGACGGGCCGCGTCTGGCTCGACAAGGACTACCAGCTCGAGACGGCCGAAGGCGCCTATAACCGGCAGCGTTACCCGAACCTCGATCCCTATCAGGATATCTTCAACGAGATCGCCAACGATCTCGCCGCTGCGCAGAAGAACTTCTCGGGCGACGACCTTAAGCACATCCGGCAAGTGGCGGCGCTGCGGTACGCGGACGGTCTGAGCCCCGACGCGTTCGCGGGCTACGTCAAGGAGCGGAAGGACGGCCGCTACGAGCTCAACCGTCTGCCCGCCTCGGGCGACCCGATGTTCGACCGGACCGAGCGCGTGCGGGCACGCGACCGGTTGTTCATGGACACGCTCAACGAGCACTACACGCAGTTCGCGAACGAAGCGCACGATTCCTACGACGGGTGGCGGCAGTCCGCACGCGAGGAAGCCCTGGCGATCCACGAGCTCCAGAAGCAGGCGCGCTGGCGCACGGGGCTCGGCATCGCGTCGATTCTGGCTTCCGTCGTCTACGGGACGAGCAGCGGCCATAACGCCTTCTCCGACCGCGTCGTCACGAACGCGCTCATGTACATGGGCGCCGACATGCTGAAGTCGGCGGCCGTGCGGCGGCAGGAGAAGAAGATGCACACGGACTCGCTCGAGGAGGTGACCTCGAGCTTCAACGACCACGTTCGCCCACTCGTCGTCGACATGAAGGGCACGCAGCATCGCCTGACGGGCACGGTCGACGCCCAGTTTCAGGAGTGGCGCGATCTGCTGAAGCGCATGTTCGAGAACGAGACGGGCTTCACGCCGCAAGACGTTGCGGACGTCAAGGTCTACGAGGCGCCCGCGTCCAAGGATGCGAAGGCGGCGGGTCAGATCGATCATGCGCGCGCCGGGAGCGCCGTCACCGGCTCGGCGAGCGCTGCCGCGACGGGCTCGAGCGCGGCCACGAGCAGCTCGAGCGGCGCACAGAGCGGTTCCGGCAGCGCGCCGTCCGCTGGGGCGGCCGCGAAGCCTCCGACGCAGGCCGCGGCGGGTGGCGCGGCCCCGGCCGGAAAGGACGCAAGCTCCGCGGGGGCGCCGCAACAAAAAGCGGCCGCGGGCACGGGAGTGACCGCCGATGCCCAGCAGGGCAAAACCGGCGGCGCCTGAGGGCGCGATCGGGCAGCCAGCGAGGCTTGTGCCGCCGTTCGCTTCCGATGTTTCAAAGGGTGCCGACGCTCCCGCAGCGCACGCGCCAGAGAGCGTCTTAGACGGCCTGCGGCTAGTCGCGCCGCTGCACCGTGGCGAGTATGTCGAGGTCTGGCGGGGTGAGGTGCCCGGCGGCAGGGCCGTCGCGGTCAAGGCGGCTGCCGCGGGCGCGCGTCGCCATCCCGGCACGGCCGCATGGCTGCGGCGCGAGCACCGCGCGCTGGCCGAGCTCGATCATGCCCACATCGTCCGGGTCCTGGGCCTGCTGGAGCCGGCCTCGGGGCCCGCTCTCGTCCTGGACTATCTCGGCGGCGGCGATCTCGTCGCGTTGCTCGGCGCTGCGCCGCGCCACTGGCTGCCGGCCGCCGCGCAAGTCGGTGCCGCGCTCGCGCACGCGCACGCGCGCGGCGTCGTGCATGGCGACGTCTCGCCGCGCAACGTGCTGTTCCACGCGCCCGCGCGGCACGGACTCGGTGGGGCCGTGCTCGTCGATTTCGGGTCCGCGCTGCCGATCGGCGCCGCGCGCCGCGCCGCGCCGGGCACCGCGGCGTATCGGCCGCTGCGTTACGCGGCCGATCGGGCGGCGCCCGAGGACGACGTTTACGCTTTCGCCGTGCTCCTGTATCAGCTGCTGGTCGGCCGGCTGCCCTATGGCACGCGTCCGGAACGGGCGCTGCCGGCGGGGCCGCCGCGGCCGCTCGCCCGTCCACACGTTCCCGAGGGCGGCACGGGCCGCCACGCGGAAATGCGGCCACGGCTCGAAGACGTCGAGGCGCTGGAACCGCTCGTGGACAGGATCATGGCGGCGCTGACGGCGACTCACCCCGTAGGCGTCGGGACACTAACGCAATTCCGCGATGTCATAGAATCAGGACGTATACGGCTCGGAACCGGGGCGGCCGCAGGCAAGGCCGGGGGTGCCTCGTGAAACCCGGCCGCGTCGATCCTGGGCCGTCGGAAGCGAAGGCCATCAGCAACTCGGAGGAAGAGTCCGTCGCAGGGCAGAGTCGAGGCGTGGATACCGAGACACCGCATCGCGAGCACGAGGAGGCCATCGCGCCGGTCAGGCCGTCGTTCGGCACGGCCGGCGGCGGCGCGGCCGAGACATTCCCGAGCGGCGAGCCGGACGAGGGTGGGCCCGGCATCGGCCGGCCGTTGCTCGCGGCCGCCTCCGTGCTGCTTGCGGCCGTGGTGATCGGGGTCTTCATCCTGCTGCCGCGCTGGGTCCAACAGGATACGCCGCAACCTGCGCCGCAGGCGGCTGCACCCAAGCAGGCGCCGGCCGCACCGCCGAAGCCCGAGCTCACGCCGCAGCAGAAGAAGCAGCTTGCGGACCAGACCGAGTCGCTGCTCGCGAAGCTGCTGACGCAACAGCAGCGTCTCAAGGAAATGTCCGTCCAAAGCTGGGGCGGCGACGACTACAAGCGCTACACGAGCGCGAGCAAGGCCGGCGACGACGCTTACCTCGCGATGGCGTATCAGGACGCGATCGCCGCCTATGGCAAGGCACTCGACGTCGGCAAGGCGCTGATCGCCCGCTCGGACGAGATCACGCAGCAGGCCCTGGATGCCGGACGCCAGGCGCTGGCCGTCGGCAATGCCACCCTCGCGGCCCGGCAGTTCGCGCTCGTGTTGGCCGTGGACTCCTCGAACGCGGCGGCCAAGGCCGGCCAGGCCCGCGCGCAGAAGCTGCCGGACGTGCTGGCGCTCATGCGCAAGGGCGATGCGCTGCGCGAGCGCAGCCGGCTTGCCGACGCCGCGGACGCTTATGCGAAGGCCGCTGCGCTCGATCCGCAGTGGAAGCCCGCGAAGGATGCGCTCGCCGCCGTCAGGCAGCGCATGGCCGACGAGAAGTTCGAGGGGCTCATGTCGAAGGGCTTCAGCACGCTCGGCGCCAAGGACTATGCAACGGCCGAGCAGCAGTTCAAGGCCGCGCTCGCGATGCGGCCGCAGTCGGCGGATGCGCAGGACGGGCTCGTGCAAGCCCGGCAGGGCCTGCAGCTCGACAAGATCTCTCTCTCGCGCGTGCGGGCGCTGGCTTTCGAACGCCGCGAGCTCTGGGACCGCGCCATCGAGCAGTACCAGGCCGCATTGGCCGAGGATCCGAGCCTCGACTTCGCGAAGAAGGGCCTCGCGCACGCGCAGGCACGTGCGGATCTGGATGCGAAGCTCGAGAACCTCATCAAGCATCCGCGGCTGCTGTTCGGCAACGACGTGCTCGCGGCCGCGCGCGGCCTGCTCGAGCAGGCGCGCGGCATCGACGCTCCGGGCGGCCGTCTCAAGGGACAGATTTCCGCGCTCGAGGGGCTCATCGCTCAAGCCACGACGCCCGTGACCGTCGAGCTCACGTCGGATCAGCAAACCGAAGTCACGGTCTACCGCGTCGGCCGGCTCGGGACGTTCGGCGCGAAGGCCCTGCAGCTGCGTCCGGGACAGTACGTGGCGGTCGGCTCGCGCGACGGCTACCGTGACGTTCGCAAGACATTCACGGTCCTGCCGGGGCATGCGCCCGATCCCATCGCCGTCGTGTGCACGGAGCAGATCTGAGACCCATGAACGCCGGTAGACACACCAAGGAAGGAATGGCCGCGATGAGCGACGCGCCCGACTGGGTCATCACGACGGATTTCGGCGGCCGCGTGCGCCGGTTCGGTCCCGACGCGATGCCCGTCTCCATCGGCGGCGCGGCCGGCGACGACATCACGATCGCGGGCGTGCAGGGCTCGGTGCGCATCGGCGTTCTCGACGGCGTGTTCTTCCTCGATCCCGCGCGCGGCACGCAGAACCTGCGCGTCGGCGGCGAGCCGGTAACCGCGATGCGCCGGCTCGCGGACGGCGACCTCATTGCGCTCGACAGCGCGCGGCTCGCCTGCCGCATCGCGGCGGGCCGGCTCACGCTCGTCGTCGACGCGCTCGTCACGGCCGGCGACACGGCGCCGCCGGATCTCGACGAGCTCGCGCGGGCCGCGGGCCCGACGGACGAGTTCGAGATCAAGCCGATTGCGTTTCGCCCGGAGGCCGCGGCCGAGCACGCGCCGCGCTCGCGGCTACCGAGACCCTCGACGGTCCTCGTCTCGATCGGCTTTGCCGTTTTGGCCGTGCTCGCCTGGTTCGCGTTCACGGCCAAGTCCGTGCAGCTCGAGTTCTCGCCGCTGCCCGAAACCGTTTCGCTGCCCGGCACGCTGCTCAAGCTCCATCTGTCCAACCGCGTGCTGCTGCGGTCCGGGGACCATCGCCTGACCGCCGAGCTGCCGGGCTACTATCCCCTCGACACGGTCATCACCGTGGGCGAAGACTCGGATCAGACCATCAAGCTCGCGCTGACGAAGCTGCCCGGCAAGGTCACGCTCGAGGCCGAGCCGAACGTGACCGCGCAGGTCGCGCTGGACGGCAAGCCGCTCGGCAAGACGCCTCTGACGGCCGACATCGTCCCCGGCAAGCATCGGCTCGAGTTCTCGGCGGACCGCTACCTCGCCGAAGTGCGCGAGCTCGACGTCGCCGGCGAAGGCAAGCGCCAGACGCTGAGCGTCAAGATGACGCCCAACTGGGCGCCCGTCGCGCTCACGACCGAGCCCGCCGGGGCCGAGGTGCTCGTCGACGGCCAAATGCGCGGCACGACTCCGGCCTCGCTCGAGCTCAAGGCCGGCAAGCACGATCTCGAGGTCAGGCTGCACGGCTACAACGCGTGGCAGAACAGCGTCGACGTCGTCGCGAACCAGCCCCAGCAGCTACCGGCGGTCAAGCTCGTCCAGGCCGACGGCCGCGTCCAGCTCGCGACCATGCCGGCCGGCGCGGCGGCGACCGTCGACGGCGAGTTCAAAGGCCGGACGCCGCTGACGCTGCGGCTGCGCCCCGGCCGTACGCACGAGCTCACGGTCGCGAAGCCGGGCTACGAGACCGTGCGCCGCAGCCTGTCCGTAGCGGCGGACAGCGGCCGCAAGCTCGCGCTCGATCTCGTCGCCGAGTACGGCAAGCTGCACGTCGAGACGAACCCGAAGGGCGCGGCGGTCTTCGTCGACGGCGAGCAGCAGGCTTCGACGCCGGCGGATCTCAGACTCACGGCGCTGCCGCACAAGATCGAGCTCCGCGCCAAGGGCTATGCGACGAAAAGCACGCAGGTCACGCCGCGCCCGGGCTACGCGCAGACGCTGCGCTTCGACCTCGTGGCGTTGAACCAGGGCTCGGGCAGCGGCTACCCGCCCATCGTGCGCACGAGTCTCGGCCAGGAGCTCAAGCTGATCCCGGCCGGCGAATTCACGATGGGGACGCCGCGGGGCCAGCAGGGCCGGCGCTCGAACGAGGTGCAGCGGCACGTCAAGCTTTCGCGGGCCTTCTACCTCGGGACGCGCGAGGTCACGAACAAGGCGTATCGCGCCTACGAGGCGAGCCACGACTCGGGAAGCTTCCACGGGCTCACGTTGAACGACGACGGGCAGCCCGTCGTGCGCGTGAGCTGGGCCGACGCCGTGCAGTTCCTGAATTGGCTCAGCATCAAGGACGGCCTGCAGCCCGTCTACGAGCAGAAGGACGGGCAGTGGGTCGCGGTGCGTCCGCTGCGCGACGGCTACAGGCTGCCGACCGAGGCCGAGTGGGCCTGGGCGGCGCGCTTCGCGAAGCGCGCCAAGCCGCTCGTCTATCCCTGGGGCCAGAAGCTGCCGCCGCCGGACCGCTCGGGCAATTTCGCCGACGTCTCGGCCGCGAACGTCCTGCCGACGACACTCGTGACTTACAGCGACGGCTTCAAGGTCTCGGCGCCCGTCGGCAGCTTCCCGCCCAATGCGCTCGGGCTCTACGACATGGGCGGCAACGTCAGCGAGTGGGTGCAGGACTTCTACTCGCTGACGATCGAGCCCGGCTCGGGCGACAAGGTGGCGGTGGACCCGCTCGGGCCGGCCGAAGGGCGGTTTCACGTGGTGCGCGGCCCGAGCTGGCGCAGCGCGACGGTCACCGACCTGCGCATGGCCTATCGCGACTACGCCGACGAGGGGCGCGAGGACTTGGGTTTCCGGATTGCCCGAAATCTGCAGTGAGTGCAGGCGAGGAGGGGCGATGAAGATGAACAGCATCAGATGGGTGTCCGTGGGGCTCTGGCTGTCCGCCATCTCCGTATTCGTCTATGCGCAGCAGCCCTCGGGCAGTACGGCCGGCGCGGCGGCGCCGGGGGCCGCGGCCGCGCCCGCGGCCGCCGCGCCGGCGGCGCGAGCCGCCGAAGCGGCCAAGCCTGCGGCGAAGCCGGCCGGCGCCGCGCAAGCGGACGGGGCCGCAGCCGCGGCTGCGCAGAAGAAGGCCGCGGCCGGCAAAGCTGCGGAAAAGGATCCGGGAGAATTCGTGCCGAGCGAGCAGATCAAGCCCGACCAGGAAGTTACGTTTCCCGCTGATATTTAGTCTCTCAGTCTAGGAGTCGTCATGGCAGTTGAACGGGTCCCGGTTCGGGGCGTCGCCCGCATCAAGCGCGGGCTTCCGCACGAGTTTCTGTTTGCGGTGTTCTCGCTCGTCATCTCGGTCATCGTCGTGCATTCGATCTATGTGACGATCGTGCGCCCGAAAGCGAGCGCCATCATCGCGGAGCAGACGCTCCGCATGAAGCAGGAGAGCAACTACACGCCCCAGCGGTCGCTTTGGGTCGTGATCAAGGACTTCGAGCAGGAGTCGGAGATCATCCTCGGGATCTGGGCGTTCGCGCTCATGGGCTACAAGGCCGTCGCCACGCAGCGCGAGCGGGCCCTGCTGCAGCGCGAGCTGCTGCCGATTCGCGAGGGTGTGCGCGTGCTGCCCGAGGACACGCGCGAGTACGCGCGCACTATTCAGGCTTTGCCGCAGCGCGTCCGGAAGATGCTGCTGCCGCGTCTGCTGATCTCGGCCCTCGAGCGCTTCGGCGCGACACGCAACGTGCAGGACGTCTCCTCCGTCGCGAACTCGGTCTGCGAGGCCGAAGGCGACCGGCTCGACTCCGAGCTCGCGATGATCCGGTACATCGCCTGGGCCATTCCCTCGATCGGCTTCATCGGCACCGTGCGCGGCATCGGCCAGGCCATGGACCAGGCCAATAAAGCGCTGCAGGGCGATCTCAGCGGCGTGACCCAGAACTTAGGTCTCGCGTTCAACTCGACGCTCGTCGCGCTGTTGATCTCGATCGTCCTGATGTTCCTCGTGCACCAGCTGCAGCTCATGCAGGAGGGCCTCGTCCTCGATGCGCAGACCTACGTCGATCACAACCTGATTCGCCATATGCACAGCCGCAACGGCACGAGCTGATTCTTCCGTGAGCACGCTCGCGTTCGACCTCAACGACTACGGTCTCGTCGTCGCCGACGGCGACTCGGTGCTTGCCGTCGAGCCCGGCTATGCGCTCGTCGACGGCCGGACCATCGAGACGGGCACGACGGCCTACGCCCAGGCGCGGCTCAAGCCGCGCCAGGTCAGCAACCGCTTCTGGGCTCACCTCAGCGTCGAAGCCGGCTCGGCCGGCTTCGGTGACGGCCGCAGCACGGCCGAGCTGGCCTACGCGCAGCTCGGCCGGCTCTGGAAGCAATTCGGCGGGGAGGGCCGGGACGCCGTCTTCGTCGTGCCGGGCCACTACACGCGCGAGCAGCTCGGTCTGCTGCTCGGCCTCGCGGAGGAGTGCGGCATGCCGGTCAGGGCACTCGTCGATGCGGCCGTCGCCGCGAGTGCGCGACCCTATCCGGGCCGCCAGCTCGTCTACGTCGACGCCGGGCTGCACCGCGCGTCCGTGACGCCGCTCGAGCAGAACGACGAGGCCGTGGCCCAACCCGAGCAGGGCTTGCCGAGCGTCGGTCTCGCCGATCTGTTCGACGCGCTCGCGCGCTGGTTCGCGGAGAAGTTCGTGCTCGCGACGCGCTTCGATCCTTTTCATCACGCCGAGACCGAGCAGGGTCTCTACGACCGGCTGCCCGCCTGGCTCGACGAGCTGCAGCGAGCCGAGCGTGCCGAGTTCGCGCTCGCGGAGGGCGATCAGGAGTTCTGCATCGAGGTGGCGCGCGAGCAGCTCGAGGCGGTGTTCGCGGGCTTCAACCGCGCGATCGTGCAGCTCATCGCCCAGGCGCGCAGCGCCGACGGGGGGCTCGTCGTGCAGCTCTCGGAACGTCTGACGGGTCTGCCGGGCCTCGCGAGTCACCTCGCGCGGCTCGACGATGCCTACGTGGTCTCTCTGCCGACGGGGCACACGGCGCGCGCCGGCCTTGCCGGCCTCGATCGCGTCGAGTCCGACGGCACGGCCGTGCGGCTCTTGAAGCACCTGCCATGGCGGGAGCGCGTGACGGGCGAGCCCGCACCCATCGTGGCCCCTAAGGCCGAGCGGCCCCTCGGGCGCGGCGTGCCGACGCACATCGTCTACCGGGGCGTCGCCTATCCCGTCGGGACCGACGGGCTGCTGATCGGGCGGGCCGCGCAAGAGGGGCGGCGCACGATCCTCGTCGAGTCCGAGCAGGGCGGCCTGTCGCGCACACACTGCGAGATCCTGCTGCGCGACGGCGAGGTCAAGCTGCGCGACCTGAGCCGCTACGGCACGTTCGTCAACGAGCGTCGTGTCGAGGAGTGTGTGCTCAACGTGGCGGACCGGATCCGCATCGGCTCGCCGGGCGAGGAGCTCGCCGCGATTCGAGTCGAGGCCGGAGTCGAAGACGGTCATGGCGCGTAAGAAGCGCGAATTCAACGTCTTCTCGCTGTCGTTCATCGACGCGATCACGTGCGGGTTCGGCGCGATCATCCTGCTCTACATGATCATCGTCTCGAACATCAACGTGCATCAGCACACGGCCGAGAAGACCGTTTCGAGCGCGGTCGACAAGGTCGAGCTCAAGGTCCTCGCCGGCCGCAAGAACCTCGTGCAGCTCAAGCAGGACGTCGCGAAGCTGCTCGAGCAGCAGGCCGTGCTCGGCGGCGTCAGGCAGCAGCTAGCGACCGAGATCGATACGACGCAGCGCCAGTCCGAGACGCTGAGCTCGAAGACGAGCGAGCAGCGCAAGACCGTCGCGCAGCTGCAGGCCGAGCTCAAGGACCTGAGCGCAGAGATCAAACGTCAGTCGGCGAAGAGCGTGACGCCCGAGGAGGCCGGCGACCGCATCCGCAGCGTCGTCGGCGACGGCAACCGGCAGTACCTGACGGGCATGCGCATGGGCGGCAAGCATGTCGTGATCCTCGTGGACTGCTCGACGAGCATGCTCGACCGCACGATCGTCAACATCATCCGCCGGCGCAACCTGCCGGCCGTCGAGCAGCGCGAGTCGCCGAAGTGGGTGCAGACCGTCAACACGATCGACTGGCTCACGGCGCAGCTCAAGCCCGGCACCGAATTTCAGATCTACGGCTTCAACGATCATGCCTTCTCGCTGCTCAAAGGCACGGACGGCAAGTGGCTCAAGGTCACGGACGGCAGCGAGCTCAACAAGGCCGTCGCGGATCTCAAGCAGATCACGCCCAAGGGGCCGACGAGCCTGAGCCTCGCGTTTGCGGCGGCCCGCAAGCTCGAGCCGAAGCCCGACAACATTTACCTGGTCACGGACGGTCTACCGACCATGGGCGAGGTGCTGCCGCCGCGCCCCGGCGTGACCGGCAAGGAAAGACTCGACGACTTCAAGCGGGCCGTGCGCGAGCTTCCCGTCGACGTTCCCGTCAACGTGATCCTGCTCGCCATGGAGGGCGATCCCCAGGCGGCGCCCTCGTTCTGGTGGCTCGCGCTGCGCACGGGCGGCTCGCTGATCGGGCCCTCGGAGGACTGGCCATGACGCGAAAGAGAAAGCGCCGCGACATCGATACGATGAGCCTGTCGTTCCTCGACGCCGTGTCCTGCGGCTTCGGAGCGATCATCCTGCTGCTCGTGATCACGAAGCTGTTCCAGCCGATCCGGCTCGAGCAGAGCAAGGAGCAGCTCAACGGCGACCTCGCGCGCTACGAGCAGGAGCTCAACGACATTCTCGGCGACACCGAAAAAGTGCAGAGGGAGCGCAACACCGTCGTCAAGCAGGTCGATGCGGAGCAGGACGAGGTTTCGCGGCTGCAGCGGGATCTGTCGAAGATTCGTGCGGCGATGCTGAATGAGAAGGACGACGCTCAAGTCTCGAGCGAGCTCGCGGGCCGGCTCGCGCTGGCCAAGGAAAAGCTCACGGCCACGATGAAGGAGCTGCTGGCCAATTACAAGCCGAAGCCGGACGAGTACAAGATCGGCGGTATTCCCGTCGACAGCGAATACATCATCTTCGTCATCGATACGTCCGGAAGCATGAAGCAGTACCAATGGGACCGCGTCATGAAGGAGCTGAGCCAGACCCTCGACGTGTACCCGCACGTCAAGGGCATCCAGGTCATGAACGACGAAGGCGAGTACATGTTCAAAAGTTACCGGAACGAATGGATTCCGGACTCGCCGGCTCGCCGCAAGCTCATTCTGCAGAGCATGAAGAATTGGGACGCGTTCTCGAACTCCTCGCCGCGCGAGGGCCTGCTCGAGGCCATTCACGACTTCTACGATCCGAACAAGAGAATCTCCGTCTATTACTTCGGCGACGACTTCTCGCCGGGCTCGAGCGCCATCAATGCGACCGTCCGCGAGATCGACCGCGAGAACCACGCGAGCGACCGCCACGGGCGGCGCGTCCGCATTCACGCCGTGCTCTTTCCGACCTACTACGAGGTCACGGGCGGGCAGCTCCTGACCGCGGCCGACTTCGCGACGGCGATGCGCGTGATCTGCCAGCGCAACGGCGGCACGTTCATCAGCTTGCCGGCGCGCCGGGACATGTAGAGAACGGAAAAAGGGGTCAGAGCCCTTTTCGCCCGCGCGCAGCCCCGGCAGGCTGCGCCGGCATGGCAGGCGAAAAGGGCTCTGACCCCTTTTTTTGCCCCTTTTTTGCTCCCCCTTTTCCCCGGGCACGATTCGTCAGGATTGACCTTTCCGCCGGCAGCTTCGCGCAGCGCGCGGGCGGCGGCTCCTTGTGCAATGCGCGTGTGCATCCCGCACGCATCAGTTGCAAGGAGCTTAAGCCATGAACACGCGGATCGATTCCATCAAGTCCAAAGCCAAGCCGCTGCTCGTGCTCGGCGTCGCCTGCGCGCTCGCGGCACCTGCCTGGGCCGATAGCGGACGCAGCTCGAAGCAGGAGGCGGCCGGCGTCGGCAGCGGCGTGGCCATCGGTGCGCTGGCCGGCGGCCCCGTCGGTGCCGTGCTCGGCGCCGCCTTCGGCGGCTGGATCGGCAACCGGTTTCATCATGAGCGCGCGCTGCGGGTCGCGGCCGAGACCGACGCCGCGCAGAGCCGGGGGCAGACGGCGCAGCTGCAGGGCCGCCTCGACGGGCGCGAGCGCGAGCTCGAGAACGTCGAGGCCAAGCTCGCGGCCGAGCGCCAGGCCAACCGCGACGCGCTCACGCAGGCGCTCAAGGTGTCGGTCTATTTCCGCACGGGCAAGAGCGAGCTCGAGGACGGCTCGGTCGAGCGTCTCGCGCGCATCGCGAAGCTGATCGAGCCGATGCAGGGCGTCGTCGTCCGGCTCGACGGCTTTGCCGATCCGCGCGGCGGCGAGGACTACAACGAGCAGCTGTCGGCCGCGCGCGCCGCGTCGGTGCGCAAAGCCTTCGTCGACGCGGGCTTCCCGGCTGCCAGGATTTCGGTCACGGCCGAGGGCGAGCGGCTCGCCGCGGCCGCGGCCAAGGACCTCGACGCCTTCGCGCTCGAGCGGCGCGTCGAGATCAGCATCGACAACGCGCCCGCCGCGGGCGAGCGCGTCGCGCAGAAGTGACAGCGGCCCGGCCGTCGCTTCGCGGCCGCGCCGCGGCGAACGTCGCCGCGGCGCGCGCCGCTTCCGGGCCCGGCGCCTTCAGGTGCCGGCCAGGCGTTCGGCCAACGCCCGAACGGCCCCGCCGCCGGCGGCCGCGACGAGCTCGCGGCGCGCCAGCACGCTGACGGGCACCGCGCCGAGGAAACGCCGCAGCGCGGCAACCGTCTCCGCGCTCGGCACGGGCTGCTCGGCAGATTCGCTGATGACGACCTCCGCGAGCCGGACCCCGCGCGTCGCCAGCATTCCGGCCGCGGTCAAGGTGTGGCTCAAGGTTCCGAGATAGCTGCCGGCGACGAGCAGCACGGGGACGCTCAGGGCTTCGATCCAGTCGAGCACCGTGCGGTGCTCGTCGAGCGGCACCATGACGCCGCCGATGCCCTCGATGAGCGTCACGTCCGCGCCCGCCGGCGTGCGGCAGAAGGCCACGAGCGCGTCGAAGTCGATGCGCCGAGCCTCGCGCGCCGCGGCCATGTCGGGGGAGAGCGGTGCCGCGAAGCGCCAAGGCGAGGTCGCCGCGATCCCCGCCGCGTCGAGCGGCAGGCCGCCGGCGCGCAGCAGCTGCCCCGTGTCGCTCGCCTCGGGCGCCGCGGGATCGAAGCCCGACGCGACGGGCTTGAGGGCGCGTACGCTGCGCCCGGCCGCGCGCAGTGCCGTGGCGAGGGCGGCCGTGACGTAGGTCTTGCCGACGTCCGTCCCCGTGCCCGTCACGAACCAGGTCGCCATCAGCCGCGCGCTCCGCTCGCCGTCTCGGCACTGGGCCCGGGTGCGGCCGTGCGCGCCGCCGCGGCGGCGAAGCCTTCGAGTCCGCGCACGGCCGCCGCGAGCCGCAAGACGTTGGCCTCGGTGTGCGCGGCCGAGAAGGCGAAGCGCAGTCGCGCGGTTCCCGCGGGGACCGTCGGCGGCCTGATGGCCGTGACGAGGAAGCCGGCCTCCGCGAGCCGGCGGCTCGCCGCGAGCGCGGCCTCGGCGCCGCCGAAGTGCAGCGGCACGATGGCACTCGCGGCCCGCGGCAGTCCCGTCGCCTCGGTGAAGAGCCGTGCGCGCGCGCGGGGCGCCGCCACCAGCGCGGCGTCGCCCGCGATGAGCTCGAGCGCCCTGCAGGCGGCCGCGACCGTGCCGGGCGGCAGCCCCGTCGAGTACACGAAGCTGCGAGCGCGATTGCGGATCAGCTCGGCGGCGGCCGGGCTCGTGCACAGATACCCGCCATAGGCGCCGACCGCTTTCGACAGCGTGCCCATCTGCAGCGGCACGTTCGCGAGCGTCTCACCGGCGAAGCTCGCGCCGCGGCCGCCGCCGACGACGCCGAGGCCGTGCGCGTCGTCGCTGAGGAGCCAGGCGTCGGCGGCCTCGGCGAGCGCCGCGAGCGCGGCGAGCGGGGCGAGGTCGCCCTCCATGCTGAAGACCCCTTCCGTCACGAGCAGGCAGCGCCGATAGTCGGGGCGCTCGGCGGCGAGCCGGCCGCGGGCCGCCTCGACATCGTTGTGGCGAAACGTCACGACGCGCGCGCGGGAGAGGGCGGCGCCCGTCAGCAGGCACGAATGGCAAAGCTCGTCCATGACGATCAGGTCGCCGGGACCCGCGAGCACCGGCAGCACGCCGATGTTGGTCAGGTAGCCGCTGCCGAACACGACGGCTGCCTGCGTGCCTTTGAGCGCGGCCAGCCGCGCCTCGAGCTCGGCGTAGAGCGGATGGTTGCCGGTCACGAGCCGCGAGGCGCCCGCGCCCGTGCCGTAGCGGCGGGTCGCTTCGACGGCCGCCGCGACGACCTCGGGATGCCGCGAGAGGCCGAGGTAGTCGTTGCACGAAAAGGAGACGAGCGACTGCCCGCCGACGTGGGCACGGGCTGCAGCCGCGCGGTCCGTCACGGCGAGGTGCCGGCGCAGGCGGCGCCGCTCGAGCGCCTCGAGCTTGCCGGCCGCGAACCGCTCGAGCGATGCGTTCACGAGGCTGTCCTGCAAGGCGGTCTCCGAACCGATGGGGAAAGCGCGATTGTCGACGAGGCCGGCATGCGAGTGAAGGCCGGGCCCATCCGCGGCGGGTTCGCTTCGGAATACACGTGCCCCCCTTTTTGGGCTGCGGCGCGCGCGGTAGTCTGTCGAAGGACGAAGGAGATACTCGTGACGAAACCGACGATCAAGCGCGTGCTCGTCGCGCTCAAGCCGGGCCAGACCGGCTTGCCGCTCGCGGCCGACCACGCACGCATGCTGGCCGAGCAGCTCGGCGCCGAGCTCATTTTGCTCCGCGTGGTCTACGATTCAGTGGGCGGCGCGGCCGGCCGGGACCTCCGGCTCGCGGCCGCACGCGAAGATCTCGAGAAGCTCGCGGAGCTGCTGCGCGAGTGGGGCGTAACGGTGCGGGTCGACGTGCGTATGGGGGCGCCGGTCTACGAGGCGATCGTCGACGCAGTGCGCACGCTCAAAGCCGATCTCGCGGTCGTCGGCGCGCACGCGGCGCGGCCGCTGCCGCATAGCCGCCTCACGGACACGGACTGGCAGCTCATGCGGCTATGTCCCTGTCCGCTGCTGCTCGTCAAGGACCCGGAGTTTCAGGGCTACGGCACGGTCATGGCGGCCGTCGACCCGCTCTACGGTCACGAGGAGCCTGCAGGCACCGACCGCGCCGTATTGGCCCAGGCCGCGTTGTTCGCCGAGGCCATGGGCGGCGAGCTTCGCGCCGTCAACGCCTATCCCGACCCCGAGCAATACTCCTGGGTCTCCGCCGTCGAGGTCATGCCCGGCGTCTTTTATGGCTCCGAGAACATCGAGACCGTGCACCGGCGAGCCGTGCAGGAGCTCGTCGAGGGCTACGGGGTGCCGCCGGACCGCATCGACCTCGGCCCCGGCGACCCGCGGCTCGTCGTGCCGGAGCTGGCCGCGCAGCGCGACGTAAAGCTGCTCGTGGTCGGTGTGCTGAAGCGCAGCGCGCTCGGCCAGGCCTGGCTCGGCAGCACGGCCGAATACATCATCAACGATGTGCCTTGCGACGTGCTCATGGTGAAGCCGGCTTAAGAAAAGCGCGCCGGCGAACCGACAGCGCCCGCCGCCGGAGGCGGCGGCGGGCGCCGGCGAAAAAGGGCTCTGACCCCTTTTTTGGGGCCGCTTTCTAGGCCACCTGCGATTTCTTCTCTTCGCCGCCGCGGTGCTCGCCCGCGTGCTGCAGCGCGAAGTCGAGCGCGTCTTCGACGTTTTCGAGCCAGACGAATTCGAGCTGCTCGCGCGCCTGCTCCGGGATCTCCTCGAAGTCCTTCTTGTTCCGGGCCGGCAGCATGACGCACTTGATGCCGGCACGCAGGGCCGCGAGCGTCTTCTCCTTGACGCCGCCGATCGGCAGTACGAGGCCGCGCAGGCTGATCTCGCCCGTCATGGCCACGTCCGAGCGCACGGGCCTGCCCGTCAGCAGCGAGGCGACCGCGAGGAACATGGCGACGCCTGCGCTCGGCCCGTCCTTCGGGATCGCGCCCGCCGGGACGTGGATGTGCAGGTCGTTCTCGTCGAGCAGGTCCTTGGCTGCGCCGAGCTGGCCGAGCCGCGCCTTGGCCAGCGTGACGGCCGCCTGCGCGCTCTCCTTCATGACCTCGCCGAGCTGGCCCGTGAGGATCAGCTTGCCCTTGCCGGGTGTGAGGCTCGCCTCGATGAACAGGATATCGCCGCCCACGGGCGTCCAGGCCAGGCCCGTCGCGACGCCCGGCACGCTCGTGCGCATCTTGACCTCGCTCTCGAACCGGCGCGGACCGAGGATCGTCGCCACGTCGTCGGCGTCGATGTGCACGTTCGGCAGCGACTTCTCCGTGATCTGCATGGCGGCGTTGCGCAGCAGCGAGCCGATCTCGCGCTCGAGATTGCGCACGCCCGCCTCGCGCGTGTAGCCGTCGATGACCTCCTTGAGCGCGGCCTCGGTGATCGACGCCTGCTCGGGCTTCAGGCCGTTGGCCTTGATCTGCCGCTGCACGAGGTAGCGCTTGGCGATCTCGAGCTTCTCGTCCTGCGTGTAGCCCACGAGCTCGATGACCTCCATGCGGTCGCGCAACGGCCCCGGGATGCTGTCGAGCACGTTGGCCGTGCCGATGAACAGCACCTTGCTGAGGTCGAACGGCACATCGAGGTAATGATCCCGGAACGTCGAGTTCTGCTCAGGATCCAGCACCTCGAGCAGGGCCGACGACGGGTCCCCGTGGAACCCCGTGCCGAGCTTGTCCATCTCGTCGAGCATCATGACCGGGTTACGCGTGCCGGCCTTGCGGATGCTCTGGATGATCGTGCCCGGCAGCGAGCCGATGTACGTGCGCCGGTGGCCGCGGATCTCGGCCTCGTCGTGCACGCCGCCGAGGCTCGCGCGCGAGAACTTCAGGCCCACGGCGCGCGCGATGCTCTGGCCGAGCGACGTCTTGCCGACGCCGGGCGGGCCGACGAAGCACAGGATAGGGCTCCGGCCTTCGGGGTTGAGCTTGCGCACGGCCAGGTACTCGAGAATGCGGCGCTTGATCTTTGCGAGACCGTAATGGTCCTCGTCGAGGATCTCGCGCGCCCGCGCAATGTCGATGTTTTCCGTATCGAGCTTGGCCCACGGCAGCGTCACGAGCCAATCGAGATACGTGCGCACCATCGAGCGCTCGGCCGCGGCCTCGGGCATCGCCTCGAAGCGCTTGAGCTCCTTCATGGCCTGCTCATGCGCCTCCTCGGGCATCTGCGCCTCCTCGATGGCGCGGCGCAGCTCCTCGGCCTCGGTGTCCTCGCCGTCCTCGCCGAGCTCCTTCTGAATCGTGCGCAACTGCTCGCGCAGCAGGTACTCGCGCTGGCGCGCGTCGAGCTTCTCCTGCGTCTGCTCGCCGATCTCGCGGCTGAGCCTCAGCACCTCGACGCGGTGAGCCAGCAGCTCCGTGACGCGCTGCAGGCGCTTGTTGACGTCGAGCGTCTCGAGGATCTCCTGCTTCTCGGACGGCTTGATGTCGATGAGGCTCGCAATGAGGTCCGCGAGCGCGGTAGGCGACTCGACGTTGCGCAGCGCGGCGCCGTACTCGGGCGGCGCCTGCGGCAGCAGCTCGATGGCCTCCGCGGCCTTCTGCTTGAGCACGCTCGCGCGCGCCTCGACGGCGGCCGGATCCTTGCTCTCGCGCTCGGGGATGATGTCGAAGCGCGCCGCGAGGAATGGCAGGCCCGAGAGGTAGTCGAGCACGCGAAAGCGCTCCTCGCCCTGGCAGATCAGGTGATGCATGCCGTTCGGCGATTTGATGTAGCGCACGACGCTGACCGTCGTGCCGATCTGATACAGATCGTCCGGACCCGGGACGTCCACGTCCGGATCGCGCTGCAGCACGATGCCGAGTTTGTGGCCGTCGTTGACGACCTCCGTCGCGGCGTTGATGGAAATGTCGCGGCCCAGCGCGATCTGCGTGACCGCCCCCGGAAACACGACGATGTTGCGGACGGGGACGATGAGCAGCACGTCCTCGGGTATGTCGGGCCTGCCCCGGGGCTCGGCGGCAGGTGTCTGATTCGTGTCCTGCTGATCCATGTCGTTGCCTGAATGGTGACCTTAAAACTCATCGTGGGGGCGCGAAAACCGCATTTCAAGACGGGTTTTCACGTAGGGAACCGCGGCCCGGAAGGCCGGTGCGCCGCGGCTGCGAGCTTCGCAAGGGGCGGGGCGTGTAAAATGAACCTGGCCCGTGCATTGCATATGGGGACAGTCAGGCGCCGTTTCCAGGGCCGCTCAACACAGCGATGGAGCCGAAGAGAAGATGTTGGATATCAACCCGGACACGGTTCGGTTCGTTATCGAAAGGGCGAACGAGTTTCAGGCCAAGGAGGGGGTGACCATCCCGGAAACGCCCATGAGCCCCTCGGACGACTGGGCGCTGCAGATTCTGGCCGATCACGCGGACGATCCCGTGCTCCAGCAGATCCGCGATACCGTCGAGGACCTCGAGCCGGACCAGCAGATCGAGCTCGTCGCGCTCATGTGGCTCGGCCGCGGCGACTTCGACGTCGAGGACTGGGAGGTCGCCGTCGAGCAGGCGCAGGACAGCTGGAACGAGCGCACGGCGGAGTATCTGATCGGGACGCCGCTGCTCGGCGATTACCTCGCGGAAGGGCTGAGCATGCTCGGCTACGACGAGGAGGGCGCCGAGGCCGATGACGAGGAAGACCTCGACGACTATGACGACGACGGGGACGACGGAGACGGGGAAGGGGACGGGGACGAGGAAGGCGCCGCCGACGAGTAGACGGGCGCCGTTCGTCAGTCGGGCTCCCCGCCGATCCTCGCGAGGAGCTCGGCAGTCTTCTCGCGCATGAGCCGCGCGTCCCCGCGGCTCTCGACGTTGAGACGCAGCAGCGGTTCCGTGTTCGAGGCGCGCAGGTTGAAGCGCCAGTCCTCGAATTCCAGGCTGAGCCCGTCCACGTGCTCGACGCGCACGGCCGCGGGCGCGTATGCCTGTTCGATCGCGGCCGTCACGGCGCCCGGGTCCTCGACGCTGCGATTGATCTCGCCGCTCGCGGGAAACGCGGCGAGGCGCGCGTCGACGAGCTCCGAGAGCTGGGCGCCGCTCGAGCTCATGATCTCCGTGATCAGCAGCCAGGGGATCATCCCGCTGTCCGCGTAGGAGAAATCCCGGAAGTAGTGGTGCGCGCTCATCTCGCCGCCGTAGACCGCATCCGCCTCGCGCATCGTCTGCTTGATGAAGGCGTGGCCGGACTTGCTCTGCACGGCGCGGCCGCCCTCTGCGGCGACGACGTCCACGGTGTTCCAGGTCAGGCGAGGATCGTGGACGATCCTTTGCCCCGGGAACTTGGCCAGGAAGCTTTGTGCGAGCAGCCCCACGATGTAGTAACCCTCGACGAAGCGGCCATGCTCGTCGAAGAAGAAGCAGCGATCGAAGTCTCCGTCCCAGGCGAGCCCGAGATCGGCGCCGCTGTCGCGAATCGCGTCGCTCGTGACTTTGCGGTTGCGCTCGATCATGGGGTTCGGAACGCCGTTCGGGAAAGAGCCGTCGGGCGCGTGGTGGAGTTTGACGAGCTCGAAGGGCAGGTGAGGCTCGAGCAGGTCCAGGATCGGGCCCGCGCCGCCGTTGCCGGCGTTCACGACGATCTTGAGCGGCGCGAGCCCCTCGCGGTCGACGTAGCCGAGCAGATGCTCGATGTATGCGGGTTTGATGTCGAGGCTGCGGACTCGGCCGGGCGCCGCGGGCGACTCGAATTCGCCGCGCTCGGCCAGCGCCCGAATGTCCGCGAGGCCCGTATCCGCGCTGAGCGGGCGGGCGCCTTCGCGCACGAGCTTCATGCCGTTGTAGTTCGGCGGGTTGTGACTGGCCGTGACCATGATGCCGCCGTCGAGGCGCTCGTGGAACGTCGCGAAGTAGACGAGCTCCGTGCCGCCGATGCCGATGTCGAGGACGTTGACGCCCGAGTCGGTCAGGCCCGCCGTCAGCGCGCGCGCGAGCGCCGGGCTCGAAGCGCGGATGTCCTGCCCGACGGCCACGGTGCGCGGGCGAACGAAAGCCGCATAGGCCCGCCCGATTCGGTAGCTCGTCTCCTCGTCGAGCTCCTCGGGTACACGGCCGCGCACGTCGTAGGCCTTGAAGCAGGTGATCGTCTTCATGAAACAGTCCGGCGGAACCTCGAGACGCGGGCAGTATAGCCAGGCGGCGCCGGCGTTTGCCGTGACGGAAGCCCCGGTTAGTATTGGCCGCAATGAAGGAGACGCACGACGAGGGCGCCGCCGCTTCGCCGGTCTGGCTGCCTTACTGCCAGATGCGCACGGCGCCCGCGCCGCTGTGCGCCGAGCGCACGGCCGGCGCCCGCATCGTGCTGGCCGACGGCCGCGTGCTCGTCGACGGCACCGCTTCCTGGTGGACGGCCTGCCACGGCTACAACCACCCGCACATCGCGGCCGCCGTGGGCGCGCAGCTCGAGCGCATGCCGCACGTCATGCTCGGCGGCCTCGTCCACGACCCCGTGCTGACGCTCGCCGGCCGCCTCGCTCGGCGCCTGCCCGGGGATCTCGGCCGCATCTTTTTCTCCGAGTCCGGCTCGGTGGCTGTCGAGGTCGCGTTCAAGATGGCCGTGCAGTATTGGCTGAATCACGGGCAGCCCAACCGCCACCGTTTCCTGAGCTTCAGGCACGGCTATCACGGCGACACCTTCGCGGCGATGTCGATCTGCGATCCTGACGAAGGCATGCATGCGCTGTTCAAGGACGTGCTCGCGCCGCAGCTCGTCGTTCCGCTGCCGCGCAGCCGCGCCGAGCTCGCGGCGTTCGATTCCCTCGTGGCGGCTCACGCGCACGAGCTCGCGGGCGTCGTCCTCGAGCCGCTCGTGCAGGCCGCCGGCGGCATGAAGTTTCACGAGCCGGACAGTCTCGCGGCGATTGCGCGCACGGCGGCCCGCCACGGCCTCCTGCTAATCCTCGACGAGATCGCCGTCGGCTTCGGGCGCACGGGC
Organism: uncultured Gammaproteobacteria bacterium; assembly: GCA_963782445.1. GTDB lineage: Bacteria > Pseudomonadota > Gammaproteobacteria > Steroidobacterales > Rariloculaceae > ZC4RG20. The sequence continues at coordinate 3,810,626 of CAWAJM010000001.1, read as the reverse complement.
ACGATGTTCGCCTGCGAGCAAGCGGAGGTCGTGCCCGACATCATCACGCTTTCGAAAGCGCTGACGGGCGGGACGCTGCCGCTCGCGGCCACGGCTGCCCGCGAGCATGTCTTCGCGGCCTTCCTCTCCGAGGACTTCGAGCGCGCGCTCATGCACGGTCCGACGTTCGCAGGCAATCCGCTCGCCTGCGCGGCCGCGAACGCTTCGCTCGATTTGTTCGAACGCGAGCCGCGCCTCGAGCAGGTCGCCGCTGTCGAGCGCGCGCTGGCCGAGGGACTCGCCGACTGCCGAGGCCTGCCCGGCGTCGTGGACGTGCGCGTGCGCGGTGCCATCGGCGTCGTCGAGCTCGAGCGGCAGCCGAACCTCGACGCGCTGCGCCGCGCGTTCGTCGAAGCCGGGGTCTGGATCCGGCCCTTCGGAAGGGTCGTCTATCTCATGCCGCCGCTCGTGATCGGCGAAGAGGATCTCGGGGTGCTCATGCGCGCCGTGCGCACGGTGCTCGGCCGTTCGGTGTGCTGAGCAGGAAGCGGGGCCGAAGCGTGCCTCGGCCCCGTCCGTCGCAAGTCGAGCTATGCGCAGGTGCCGTTGAGGCTCTCGAGCCCGGTCACCTTCATCATGGGATGCGTCTTGCCTTTGACCCTCCCCATCACGACGACCTTGTGGCCGTTCTGTGCGGCGATCGGAATGTTCTTGCTGTGGAGCTCGATCATCTTCGGAGCCGTGCCGTGAAACGCCGCCGGCTTCACGCCCGGCCGGCCCGCCATGACGTGCGTGAGCAGGTAGGTGCCGGACGCCTTGCCCTGCACGACGCAGCCCGTATAGGTCATGTCCTTGCCCTGCTTGGCGGCCGCCTTCTGTGCGAGGGCCGTGCCCGTCACCGTCATTGCCGCACAGGCCATTGCGACCAACGCGAGTTTTCTTCTCATGAGTTTCTCCTTGTATCTACAACACAGGCACGCCGCGCGGGCGTGCGCCGGGTGGCCCGGAAACCGGAGCGGCCCAGGCGACCGCCCCGGCCCGGCCGTTCGATGGCGTCAGCCCTTACAGGCCACTAGGGACACGTCGCCGAGATGGATTTGATCGATTGTACCTTCATCGTCGGGCCGCCCCGGCTCCGCATCGTCGACCCCATGACCGTGACCTTATGGCCGGCATCCGGGGCGATCCGGGCCGAGGACGTGCTCTCGAGGTGAATCATCTTGGGCGCGCGCCCGCGCCGCTTGCCGCTCGTTTGTGCGTTTCCCGTCTCGCCGGCCATGACGTGCGTCAGCATGAAGGTGCCGGCCTGCTTGCCTTGTTGCACGCAGCCCGTATAGGTCGCGTCCTTGCCCGTCTGTTTACTGCTTTTCTGCGCCAATGCGGTCCCGGATGCGAACAATGCGGCGGCGCAAGCCGCGAACACGAATACGCTCGATCTGTGCATTTTCTTTCTCATCAGGTTCGTCTTAGTCAACGAGTGCAGAGCACGGCAAAGGGCCGCCCGGCGACGGAGGCCGCGCAGCCGCGCGAAGGCGGGGTGAGGTCGGTGAGGCGCGAAGATCGGCCTCTGCGTCGGCGCGCACCGATGACCGGCGGCGCGCCCGGAGCGGACCAGCGCGACGAGAGGATACGTTTCATTCTTGCTGCCGCGCGGGCGCTATGCCCGCAGCGGATCTCCGATGGTACTGGAGGCGGCGCCGAGCAGAACAGGCGGGCGTTCCCCCGGTATTCGGCTTCAGGCTCGACGAGGACCGCAGGCGCATCCGGCTTCAGGCTCGACGCGACCGCAGGCGTATCCGGCTTCAGGCTCGACGTATGGGCGGTGTCGGGAGCGTGCGCGCCAGGGATGGCGCGCAACGCAGCCCCCATGGATGGGTATTCTGGCGGTCCCGACACCGCCCATACGTCGAGCCTGAAGCCCCCACTACCGACGCATCCACGTCGAGCCTGAAGCCCCCACTACCGACGCATCCACGTCGAGCCCGAAGCCCCCACTACGGACGTACACGCCGAGCCCGAAGCCCGTCGCTAGAACATTTCCGACGCGTCAGGCTCCGCCGAGTCGCTCGTATCGTACCGATTCGGGATGAAATCGCCCGTGACGATCTCGTGGTAGGACAGCCCGGGCCCGACCATGGGATAGACGCCGGCCTCGGGATCGATGATGACCTCGAGGAACGCCGGCCCCTCGAAGGCCAGGAAGTCCTCGAGCACGCGCGGCACGTCTTCCTTGCGCTCGAGCCGCTTCGCGTACTCGAAGCCGTCGGCCTGCGCCGTCTTGACGAAGTCTTTCTTGCGCAGCGATTTGTCGCTGGCCGAAAGGCGGCCCTTGAAGAACAGGCGCTGCCACTGCATGACCATGCCGTCGCCGTAGTTGTTGAGCACGAGCACCTTGATCGGCAGGCCGTAGGTCGTGACGGTCTCGAGCTCGCCGAGGTTCATGCGGATGCTCGCGTCGCCGTCGACGTTGATGACGAGCTTGTCCCGGCGCGCGAACTGGGCGCCGATCGCGGCCGGCAGCCCGAAGCCCATCGTGCCCATGCTGCCGGACGTGAGCCACAGGCGCGGCTCGCGGAAGTCGAAGTACTGAGCGGCCCACATCTGGTGCTGGCCGACGCCGGTCGCGATGACGGCCGCGCCCTTCGTTATGCGGTTGATCGTCTCGATGACGTAGTTGGGCTGGATCAGCTCGCTCTCGCGGTCGTAGTTGAGCCCGTACTTGGCCTTGAGCTCGGCGACCTCGCGATGCCACTCGGAAAAATCGGCCGCAAAGCGGGCGCGCCGCGCGTACGCCGAGATCGCCTCGAGTGCTTCCGGGAGCAGGCCGACGTGGTACCAGTCGGCCGTCTTGACCTTGTGGATCTCGGAAGGGTCGATGTCGAAGTGCAGCACGCGCCGCGCCTTCTCGGCGAACTTCGCCGGGTTGCCCGCGACGCGGTCGTCGAAGCGTGCGCCGACGGTGATGAGCAGGTCGCAGTCGTCGACCGCGTAGTTCGCGCTCGCGAGGCCGTGCATGCCGAGCATGTGCAGGGAGAGCGGGTGCGTCGTGTCGAAGCCGCCGAGGCCCATGAGCGTGCTGGCGACCGGGATACCGAGCTGGATCGCGAAGGCGCGCAGCGCCTCGGCCGCGTTGCCGTTCACGATGCCGCCGCCGGCGTAGATCAGCGGCCGCCGGCTCTCGGCGAGCATCTCGAGGAACGTCCGGCAGTCGTCGTCCGAGAGACGGTTGCGCTCGACGGCGCTGATGCGGTGGCGATAGCCGGGGATCGGCAGCTGGCCCTCGCCGCGGTACGGGCCCTGCCAGTTCTGCACGTCCTTGGGCACATCGATGACGACCGGGCCGGGGCGCCCCGTGCGGGCGATCTCGAAAGCCGTGCGGACCGTAGCCTCGAGCCGCTCCGGGTCCGTCACGAGAAAGACGTGCTTGGCCACGGCGCCCATGACGGACGTGACGGGCGCTTCCTGGAACGCGTCCGTGCCGATGGCGCCCGTCGGGACCTGGCCGCAGATCACGACGATGGGCACCGAGTCCGCCATGCAGTCGCGCACGGGGGTCACGCAGTTCGTCGCGCCGGGCCCCGAGGTGACCATGACGACGCCGACCCGGCCGCTTGCGCGCGCGTAGCCCGCGGCCATGAAGCCGGCCCCCTGCTCGTTGGCCGGGACGACGAGCGGCATGGGCTCGATGCCGTCCGCCGCATGCTGCTGGTTGTAGCGGAATACCGCGTCGTAGGTCGGCAGGATCGCGCCGCCGCTGTAGCCGAAGATGGTGTCGACGCCTTCGTCGGCGAGCACCTGCACGAGCGTGTCGGCGCCGCTCAGGATGCGCCCGGCGAGCGGATGCGTGGTGGGCGAACGGGCATCCCGTCGAGTGTCGGTCGCGAGCGGCATGGGTGAAGCGGAAAATTCAGGTAATTCAAAGGGCCGAGTGTTGACGAAAAGCCCTTCCATTGCAATAGGAGTTGTTCTGGGCCAACATTGATCGGCTCAGGGTTCTCGAATTTTCGCGCCGCGCGCAGCCGCCCCATGCGACACATTATTTCGATCGTGCTACAGAACGAGGCCGGCGCGCTTGCGCGCGTCGCGAACCTATTCTCGTCGCGGGGCTACAACATCGAGAGCCTCAACGTCGCGCCGACCCTCGACGCGAGCGTCTCGCGCATCACACTCGTGACGACGGGATCGGACGAGGTCATCGACCAGATCACGAAGCAGCTCGGCAAGCTCGTGGACGTTGTCAACATCACGGACATGACGAGCGCCGATCACATCGAGCGCGAGCTCGCGCTCGTGAAGCTCGACGTCGGCGCGCGCGGCGCGCGGGCGCTCGACGAGCTGCTCGCGAGCTTCGGCGGGCGCGTGCTCGACGACCACGACGCGAACTACACGGTCGAGCTCATCGGCGGCGGCGCGGACATCGACCGCTTCCTCGCCCGCGCCGCGGAACGTGCGCAGGTGCTCTCCGTCGTCCGCAGCGGGGCCATGGCCGTGTCGCGGGGCGTCCCCGTCCTCGGCCGCGCCTAGCCAGGCGTCGGTCCGATCAATGATGCGCCTTCTGCGCGATCGGCCCGCTGCAAGGCCCTCGCGGCGGGACGAAGAACGGCCATGAACGATCCTTCGGCATCGGAGAGCGGCGGCACGGCCGGGGAAACCGGCAGCGCGGCAAGCGGAACGCATGACGGAGCCGCGAGCGCCGCGCGCCTGCGTGCGGCCCGACGCATCGTCGTCAAGATCGGCTCTGCACTGTTCGTCGATCAGGAGACGGGCACCCTCGATCGGCCCTGGCTCGATGCGCTCTGCGAGGACATCGCCTGGCTCACGCGGGAGGGCAAGGAGGTCGTCATCGTGTCCTCGGGCGCCGTCGCGCTCGGTGTGCGCGAGCTCGGTCTCGATCCGGGCCGGGCGCGGCTCGAGGAGAGCCAGGCCGCGGCCGCGGCCGGGCAGATCATGCTTGCGCATGCCTACCAGGAATCGCTGCGCGGTTTCCGGATCCGTACCGCGCAGGTCCTGCTCACGATCGACGACAGCGAGAGCCGCAAGCGCTATCTGAACGCGAGCCGCACGCTGCTGACGCTGATTCGCTGCGGCGTCGTGCCCGTCGTGAACGAGAACGATACGGTCGCGACGCAGGAGCTGCGCTACGGCGACAACGATCGGCTGGCCGCGCGTGTCGCGCAGATGATCACGGCCGATTGCCTCGTGATCCTCTCGGACGTTCGACGGACTCTACACGGCCAATCCGCAGGCCGATGCCGATGCCGAGCACATTGCCGAGGTCACCGAGCTCGTGCCGGAGCTGTGGCGAATGGCCGGCGGTCCGGGCTCGAGTCACGGCTCCGGCGGCATGCGCACGAAGATCGACGCGGCCCGCATCGCGATGGGAGCGGGCTGCACGGTCGCGATCGCGAGCGGCCGCATCCGCCGGCCGCTCGAGGCCCTGGCCGGCGGCGGCCGCGCGACGTGGTTCCTGCCGGGCGCCACGCCGGCGGCCGCCCGCAAGCAGTGGATCGCGGGCACGCTGCAGCCGAAAGGCAGCGTGCGCATCGACGCCGGCGCCGAGCGCGCGCTCGCGGCTGGCCGCAGCCTGCTGCCGGCCGGCGTGCTGGACGTTGAAGGCGCGTTCGAGCGCGGCGACGCCGTGCGCGTGCTGACGGCCGACGGCGCCGAGCTCGGCCGCGGGCTCGTCGGGTACTCCGCCGACGAGGCACGCGTCATCGCGGGCCGCAAGAGTGGCCACATCGAGGCCGTATTGGGTTACCGCGGCCGGGATGAGATGATCCACAGGGACGATCTCGTGCTGATTCAGGGGAGGGCACGCGCATGAGCACGGCGGAGCGGGAAGCGGGCGGACTGCACGCGCAGATGATGGCGCTCGGCCGGGCGGCGCGCGCCGCCATGGAGACGCTGGGCCGCACGCCGGCGGCCGCCAAGCGCGAAGCGCTGCTCGCGGCCGCCCGCGCGCTGCGCGCGTCGCGCGCCGAGATCCTCGAGGCCAATGCGGCCGACTTGGCCGAGGCGCGGCGGCGCGGCCTGGGCGGCGCGATGCTCGACCGGCTCGCGCTCGACGAGCGCCGCGTCGAAGCCATGGCCGCCGGCGTCGAGGCGATCGCCGAGTTGCGCGACCCGGTCGGCCGGGTGCTGGCCGAGTGGGACCGTCCCAACGGGCTCAAGATTCAGCGCGTCAGCGTGCCGCTCGGCGTCATCGGCATCATCTACGAGAGCCGGCCCAACGTCACGGCCGATGCCGCGGCGCTATGCCTCAAGAGCGGCAACGCCGTGATCCTGCGCGGCGGGTCGGAGGCCGCGCGTTCGAACGCGGCGATCGCGGCGCGCCTCGGCCGCGCGCTCGCCGAGTCCGGCCTGCCCGAGACGGCCGTGCAGCGCGTCCCGACGCAGGATCGCGAGGCTGTCGGCATCCTGCTCCGAGACATGACGGCCTACCTCGACGTTGTCGTGCCGCGCGGCGGCAAGAGCCTCATCGCGCGCGTGCAGCAGGATGCCCGCGTGCCCGTCATCGGCCACCTCGAGGGCATCTGCCATACCTACGTTCACCGCGCGGCGGACCTCGACATGGCGCGCCGCATCGTCGTCAACGCCAAGATGCGCCGCACGGGCATCTGCGGCGCGACGGAGACTTTGCTCGTCGACCGCAACTGCGCGGCGTCCCACGTGCCCGCCCTCGTCGCCGACCTGCGCGCTGCCGGGTGCGAGGTTCGCGGCGACGCCGAGGTGCACGCGCTCAGCCCCGAGTCGGTTCCGGCGCGGCCCGAGGACTGGGGCAAGGAGTTTCTCGATGCGATCATCGCGGTCAAGGTCGTCGACGGCCTCGATGCGGCCATGGAGCACATCCGCCGCTACGGCTCGGGTCATACCGAGGCCATCGTGACGGACGACGCCGCGGCGGCCGAGCGCTTCCTCGGCGAGCTCGACAGCGCGATCCTGCTGCACAATGCCTCGACGCAGTTCGCGGACGGCGGTGAGTTCGGTATGGGCGCGGAGATCGGCATCGCGACCGGGCGCATTCATGCGCGCGGGCCCGTGGGGGCCGAGCAGCTCACGAGCTACAAGTACGTGGTCAGGGGCGCCGGCCAGACGCGACCGTAGCAGGCCGCGTACGCGGGCCGCGGCCGTGACCGCATGAGCGAGGAGACTTTCGATCTCGTCGTCGTCGGCGCCGGGATCAACGGGGCGGCGATCGCGCGCGAGGCCGCGGCGGCGGATCTCGCGGTGCTGCTCGTCGACCAGGCAGACCTCGGCGGGGGCACGACGAGTGCCTCGACGCGCCTGATTCACGGCGGCTTGCGCTACCTCGAGCACGGGGAGCTCGCTCTCGTGCGCGAGTCGCTCAAGGAGCGCACGGCGCTGCTCGCGCTCGCGCCGCATCTCGTCGAGCCGCTCGGGCTCTATCTTCCCGTGTATGTCGGCGGCCGGCGTCCGCGCTGGCAGATCGACATCGGCCTCAAGCTCTACGACTGGCTCGCGGCCGGCCGCGACGTGCCGGGTCACCGCATGCTCTCGCGCGAGGAGCTGCTCGCGCAGCTGCCGGGGCTCGCCGCCGACGGGCTGCTCGGCGGCGCCTTTTACTACGACGCGCAGGTCAGCTTTCCTGAACGTCTCGTTGTCGAGAACGTCGTCGATGCGGTCAGGCACGGCGCACGGCTCAGGACCTATACGCGCATCACGGCCGTGACGGCGGCCGGGGGCGCCGTCACGGGCGTCGAGTGGCGCGACGCCCAAGGCCGCCCGGGCCGCGCTGCGGCCCCGCTCGTCGTCAACGCGACGGGACCGTGGGTCGACGACCTCGTGGCGGCGCTCGTCGACGCGTCCGGCGCGCAGGGTCCGGCGGCCGCTCCGGCGCGGCTCATCGGCGGCACCAAGGGCAGTCACCTCGTCGTCGAGCGGTTTCCCGGTGCGCCGGACGCGGCCATTTACACCGAGGCCGCGAGCGACGGGCGGCCGTTCTTCGTGATCCCTTGGAACGGCCTCTATCTGATCGGCACCACGGACGTTCGCTACGCGGGCGATCCCGGCCGCGTCGAAATCAGCGATGACGAGCTCGCTTATCTGGTCGCGGAGACGGAGCGGCTGTTCCCGCGCAGCGGCATCGCGGCCCACGTGCTCTACACGCAGTCGGGCGTCCGGCCGCTGCCCTACGAACCCGACAAGGCCGAGAGTGCCGTCACGCGTCGGCATTTGCTGCATGCGCACCGGATCGAGGGCCTGTACTCCGTCGTCGGCGGCAAGCTCACGACGCATCGCGCGCTCGCCCGCGACGTGCTCGCGCGCCTGCATCGCGACCGCGGCGTCGCCGAGGCGCCCGCCGAGGACGATTCGAGCCCGCTGCCGGGCGCTGCTTCGCCGGCCGAGCGCGAGGCGCTGCTCGCCGCGCTCGAGGCGCGCTTCGACGCCGCGACGGCACGCCGCCTGTGGCGCACGTACGGCGCCCGCGCGGCCGCGCTGCTCGAGCGCGTGCGCGCGCAGCCGAGCCTCGCCCACCCGGCCGGCCCGGGCGAGGCTCCGCTCGCAGCCGAGCTGCTGCACGCCGTCGAGCGCGAGTGGGCGACGACGCTCATCGATATCCTGCAGCGCCGCTGCATGCTCGGCCTGGGTGCAGACTTCGGCCTCGGCTGCGCCCCCGCAGCCGCGCGGGCCTTGCGCGACCTCGGCGTCTGGGACGCTGCGCGCGCGGAGCAGGAGCTCGCGGCATATCGCGCGCACGCGGCGCGGTTCCGGGTCCGGGCGCTGCTCGGGGGCGGGCGTAGACCGCATGATTCCTGAACGGCGTTTGAGGCTCGCGGTGGGCGGAGGCTCGCGCAGACAGGCGCTTTCGGGGACGGCGTAAATCCGCCCCTGGAGCCTCCGTAGCGCGCCGTCCTGGCGCGCACGGCCCCGAAAGCGCCCGTCTGCGCGAGCCTCCTCGGCTAGGCCTGCGGCCGTTCATGAATCCTGCTGCAACTGCGCGAGGAGCTTGCTGGTGCGAAGAGCGCAGCCCGTGCGGTCACCGCAGCTCCACAGGACTCGGGCCGGCGCCGATCCGTGCCGTTTCCAGCCTCGGCCAGGCCGAGCTCCGGCTAAAGGCGCGACGCGGACCGCCAGCATATCCGGCTTCAGGCTCGACGCGACCGCAGGCGTATCCGGCTTCAGGCTCGACGTATGGGCGGTGTCGGGAGCGTGCGCGCCAGGGATGGCGCGCAACGCAGCCCCCATGGATGGGTATTCCGGCGGTCCCGACACCGCCCATACGTCGAGCCTGAAGCCTCCGCTACCGACGACGATCCGCGTCGAGCCAGCCTACTCCCCCCGCTCGACGGCCTCGAACCGCACCGTCGGCCGATCCCCGCGCCGCGAATACAGATGCTCGCTGGCCATGTCCTCGAGCGCCGCGTCGCGCTCCTCGCGCGTCGCGTACCAATGCAGGCGCTCCCAGTCGGTGCCGAGCACGCGCGCGAACGTGTCTGTGGACCTAAGGGTGACGCGGATGCCGTAGGGCTTGGGGGCAGTGAGGTCGCGGTTCACATTGTGGCTGTGGCAGATTTCCATGGATCCCTTCCTTACGTCTTGTGCGGCACGCCCCGGGGGCTCGCGCGGCGGCCTTGGTCGCTCGCAGGCGTCGGCATGATAACTCAGGGCCGGCCGGCCGCCGATTGGCCGCCGATTGCTGGGCCGGAGCGCCGACCCCTAAAATCGGGCGGTGGCGAGACCAGTCCAAATCGGGGAGTTCTTCGTCGTCGGCGGTCCCGTGCAGCCCGAGCGGGCCTGTTACATCGAGCGCGCCGCCGACGCCGAGCTCGCTCGCGGCCTGCGCGACCAGCGCTTCTGCTACGTGCTCGCGCCGCGCGCGAGCGGCAAGTCTAGCCTCGTCGCGCATGCGATCACCGCGCTGCGCCAAAGCGGTCAGCTCGCGGCCGTCGTCGATCTTTCGCAGATCGGCCTGCGCGGCACGGGCAGCGACGCCGGCCGCTGGTACTACGGCATCGCGTACCGGATCATCCGGGAGCTGCGGCTGAAGTTCGACTTGCGGGCCTTCTGGCAGGAGAAGAGCGGTCTGCCGAACGAGCAGCGGCTCGCGGAGTTCTTCGCCGAGGTCGTGCTCGCGAACACGTCCACGCCCGTCACCGTGTTCTTCGACGAAGTCGAGCGCGCGCTGGACAAACCGTTCGCGCCCGAGCTGTTCGCGATCCTGCGGTCCTGCTACGCGCGCCGTATCAGTGAGCCGGAATATGCGCGCTTGAACTTCGTCGTGCTCGGTGTCGCCTCGCCGCGCAGCCTCGCGCCGGATCCGGCCGTCTCGCCGTTCGTCGAGGGGCAGCCCATCGAGCTCAAGGACTTCACGCTCGAGGAGTGCCTAGAGCTCGCGCCGGGTTTCGAGACGGACGAAGCGACGGCCCACGCGATCCTCGAGCGCATCCATGCCTGGACGGCCGGGCAGCCCTATATGACGCAAAAGGTCGCACGCGGCGTCGCGCGCCGCGGCAGCCGGCTCGAGGCCGTCGACCGGGTCGTGCGCGAGCAGTTCCTCGGCCCGGGCGCCGCCATGGGCGAGCCGCTGTTGAACCACGTGCGTACGCTGCTGACGGGCAGCGGCCAACGCGCACGCCACGCCCTGCTGCTGCTCGGACGCATCGCGCGCGGGGTGTCCGTGCACGACGAGCCCGGCGCCTCGCCGCCCAAGGATCTGCTGCGCCTGTCGGGCGTCGTTGCGCCACGCGACGGGCGGCTGCACTACCGGAACCGGATCGTCGCCGAAGTCTTCGATGCGCGCTGGGTCCGCAGCCGGCATCCCTTCGATGGCCGCCGCGCGGCGGCCGCCGCGGCGCTCGCGGCCGTGGCCGTCGCGTTCGGCTTCTGGTACGTCGAGATTCTGCCCCGGCCCTACGAGCGCACGCTCGCGGTCGTGACCGGGGACCTCGCCGTCGCCGAGGATGCTTACGCGAAGCTGCATCGGCTGCCGGGATTCGGCGGCAGGGCCGACCGTCTGCTCGCGGCCGCGCTGACGCGCCGCAGCCGGGCCGCCGGGGACTATACCCAGATGCGTGCCGCGGACGCCGTGCTGCGGCGGCTGCCCGGCCGCGCACGGCAGGCCGACGAGCTCGAGGGCGACTATTGGCTCCGGCGTGCGAACGAGGCGATGCACGGTGGCCGCCGCGACGAGGCCCTGCTGTTTGCACTGCAGGCGCTGCCGGGCCGCCCCGACCGTGTCCGCGGCTTGGCCGGCGAGCTCGTCGCGGCCGATTATCGCCTGCTCGCCGCGAGCTTCAGGCTGCCCTCCGCGCCGCCGCATTGGGCCGTCGACTGGGGCGCACACAGGCTCACGGTCGTCGACTCGGCCCACCGGCCGGCGCGCCTCGTGCTGCCTCCGGCGGCGGATGGCGACGCGGGCGCCGCGGCCGCAGCCGGGCCGAAGGCGACCGGTGCCGGTGCGGCCTCCCCGCGGCGCCTAACGGCGCTTCAGCACGTGCCCGTCATGCGCGAGCTCAGCGTCGAGGACGCGGGGCAGGCAGGTGCCTTTCGACTCGAGGCCGAGATTCACGGGGCGGAGGGTAACAACCTGCTCGCGACGCTGACGGCCCCGAGCGGGGAGTCGGCGAGTCTGCCGCTCGCCGGCGCTTCGGCGCACGGCCTGTATGTGCTCGAGGCCAAGGGCGCGTCGCCGCTCGCCCGATTGGCCGGCCAGAAGCGCCGCGGGGTCTGGCGCTTGACGCTCGTCGATCGAGTGGCCGGAACGACGGCCGAGCTCGTGCGCTGGGGGCTGCGCTTCGGCAAGGGCGCCAACGCCGTGCGGGACGCTCCGGCGCAGCCCGTCCCGATTCCGGATCCCGTCCGCACCGAGCAGGTGCATCTCACGCTGAGCCCGGACGGCCGCCGCGCGGCCGCGGTGCCGGCCCGGGCGGGCGCGGATGGCGAGATCGCGGTTTGGGATCTCGCGAGCGGCCGTCTGCTGCACGACCTGAGCCTGCCGGATGCCCCCGAGCTTGTCGTGTTCAACGCCGACGGCTCGCGGCTGCTCGTGCTGGCCGGCCGCGTGCTGACGATCTGGGATGTCGCGAGAGGCCGGGCCGTCGCGCGGCATACGACGCCGACCCGCTATATGCTGCCGCCCGCGGTCGGTCTCGACGGCGACTTCGTCGCGCTCGCCGAGGAGGTTGCGGGTGCCGTGCCGCGCGTCAGCATCCTGCGGCTCGCGGACGGTCGAATCATCGCGAGCACGAAGGGCGTCCGCGACGCGCGCGCCTGGGTTCTCGGCCCGCAGGCACGCTACCTGGCCGTGCTCGCGGCGCCGCGCGAGGTCGTCGTGACCGATCCGCGCGGCAGCGGTCCGTGGCGCGACATCGAGTACGAACGCGACTTGCGGCGGCTGCTCGCGGTGCCCGGGGGCGATTTGCTGCTGACCGTCGACACGGCCGGGGAGGTCCGGGTCCGGCGCCTGCCGCCGCCCGGCAAGCGCGCCGCGGCCGCCGAGACCTGGCGTCTCGGCACGACCGTCGCGGCTGCCAGCGTCGCGGTCTCGGCCGACGGCTCGACGGCCGCCTTCGCGGGCGAGCGGGGCAAGGTCGAGGTGCGCGACGTTCAGGCCGATCTGCTTCCGGTGTATCTGCGCGTCGAGGGCGAAGGCGCAAAGACGCGCGCGGCCTTGTCGGCCGACGGCAAGGCGCTCGTGACGGACAGCGGCAACGTGTTTCGGCTCTGGCGGCTCGGGCCGCGCGAGATCGACAAGGGCACCGACGCGGGGATCTCGGCCATCACGCTCGATGCGGACGGCGGCCTGGCCGTGCTGGGCTTCCGCGGCGGCCACATTCGCGTGCGCAGCGCGAGCGAGCTCGCGCGGGCGCTGCCCGGCGGCGAGAGCGTCGACTACATCGGCCATCGCGGCCGCGTGACCGCGCTCGCTGTCAACGCCGGCGCCAATCTCATCGCGAGCGGCGGCGAAGACGGCGTCGTCCGGGTCTGGGACCTCGCCAGCGTCGCGCCGGCCCCGCAGTTCATGCGGCATCCGGTCGGTCCCATCCAGGCTGTCGCGATCAGCGCGGACGGCCGCTGGATCGTGAGTGCGGCCGAGTACTCTGCCAGGGCCTGGCACACCCGGGACGGCAAGCTCGCGGCCGAGCTACCCGTCAACGGCACGGCCCTTGCCGTCGCCATCTCGCCGGACTCGAGCCGTTGGGCGGTCGGCGACAGCGCCGGCAACGTGTTCTTCGGGGCCCCGCAAGGCAAAGCGCCGCTCGGCTCCGTCAGGGCCCAAGGTCCCGTGCTCGCGCTCGCCTTTTCGCCCGACGGCCGGCTGGCCGCGAGCGGGGACGCGACCGGCAACGTCGAGCTTTGGGACGCGCGGCAATACGCTGCGGTCGGAGCGCGCGCTGCCTTCCCGCACGCCGTCCGCTGGCTCGCGTTCGGCCCAGACGGCCGCTATTTGCTTATCGAGACTAATCATTGGCTGCATCGGGCCGAAATCGATGGCGGCCGGCTCACGCTCGTCGACAGCCGTCTGCTCGGGACGGGACTCGAGCGCGGTGGCGCGCTGGCGGCGCCCGACGGCTCACGGCTGCGTCTCGTGGTCGGCCGCGCCGCCGGCCACCCGAAGCTTCTGAATCTCGATCTCGAGGCGCCTCCCGGGCCGCCGCTGCCCGCAGGCTCGCCGCAGCTCAGGCGCGACTGGCCGCGCGTCCTCGCGCTCGCGATCGATTCGGCCGGGCGGCCGGTTCCCGTCCCCTCGCTCGGGCCTTGACGCGCGGCCGCGCGCGGCGCTGCGAAATTGTGAACTGCGAGCGCGGCACCGATGACGCGACCGCGTATTTTGTCGGCCTCGACACTGGATGGGGCGGAAGAACCCCATACGTACGATGCGCAAGACGCCGCAGACACTTCGTCCTCATCCGCCGCGCCCGCGGCTGCCCGCGGTCATTGTGCTCGCGGCGGTCGTGACCGCCTGCTCCGGGCCGCCGCCGCGGACCTTCGACGACTTCATGAAGGACAGCATCGCCCGGGACGCCACCCTGGCGCGCTGCGACAGCAACCAGGAGATCGCGCTGCGCGACATCGAATGCGCGAACGCCCGACGCGCCGCCACGGCCGTCGAGCTGCGCAAGGAGCAGGCGCGGCGCCAGGCGCTCGAGCGCGAGTCCGAGCACAAGCTCGAGGCCCTGCGCCGCGAGCTCCAGGCCGAGCAACAGGCGCAGCGCGAGGCGCAGGCGCGCGCGCTCGCCGCTGCGAAGGCCGCCTACGAGGCTCGCTGGGGCAAGACGCCGGGGCCCGAAGCCCCGCCGCCGCCGGACGCCGCCAGCCTCCTGCCGGCCGGGACCGCGGCGCCGGCTGCCACGGCGCCGGCCGATGCGAACGCCCCAGCGGCGGATGTTCCGGCTGGCCCTGCGCAGGCGGCTCCGGGAGCTACGGACTCGCCCGCTTCGCCGTAGCGGGCCTCAGGCTCGGCGTGGATGCGGTTGTGCCGAGCCTGAAGCCGGATGCGTCTCGGGTGCCTCTGTGGCCGAGGTCCGCTGCCGGCGGCTGGCGCGCCCGTGCGAGTCGCGATCGAGACGACGGCCTTCTTAAGGCAGCGGGTGCGTGACGACGCCTTCGCCCGCGGTGCCGGCCGCCTCGGGCGCCGCCCGGTCGCCGGCCGGGTGCCCTTCGCCGGTGTCGACGGACGCCTTCGCGAGCGCGTCGAGAAAATCCCGCGCCGCTGCGGGCGTGGCCGCGCTCGCTTCGCCGAGCGGTTCCACGCCTTTTTCGGGCGCGTAGTACGCGCGGCCCGCGTCGAGGTCGACGTTGAGGCGCGCGCCTTCGAATGCGGCGCCGGCGAAGAGGCCTGCGCTGTGGAAGTAGGCGTAGACCTCGGCCTTGCCCGTCAGCGCGGCCGTCGAGTGGCGGCCGACCGGGCCGGCGATAGCCGTGGCGTCGCCGCCGAGCGTGAACTTGCCGCGCGTGATGTGCCGCACGGAGCGGTCGTTCGCGAAGACGAGCACGACGTTGGCCGATTCGACGCCGATCTGCCAGCCGATGCTGCCGCCGGTCAGCGTGATCGGTGCGGGGTTGCTCCAGGTGCCGTCGGGCGAGCGCACGACGATGATGCCGTGGCCGCGACGGCCGCCGAAGATGAAGCCGCCGCGGATCAGGTTCGGGATCACGGCGATACCGTGGGCGCGCGCCAGCAGCTCCGCCGGGATCGCGTGGTCGTCGTCGGCCGTGAAGCTCGCGAGGACCTGCGCGGAGGCGTCGAGGCGCCGGGCGAAATCGGTTGCGCCCGCGGCCGCGGGCAACGGGCGCGTGCCCGCGAGCGAGACGAGCAGCGCGGCGAGCAGGCCCGCCGCGCGGAGGCTGAGGCGGCGGCGCAAGCGGGGGCCGAGGCGTGAGTTGAGCATGGGCAGGACCGAAGCCGAGTCGAGGCCCGAATCCTAACAAGCTTCGACGCCCGCCGCGCGGCTCGCGATGGGCGGGCGCCCAGCGCTCGAGGCAGATCAGCCGATGCCGAGCTCCGGCACGGGCGGTACCGGGCAGCCGAGCGTCGCCGCGATGGCGCGGAACAGCTCCGTCTCGTCGACGTCGAGGACCTTGTCGTAGCGGATCGTCGCGAGCACGGCCTCGAGCGCCTGGCGTTTGCCGGCGGGCTTGAGCTTCGTGAGCTGGGCCAAAGCGGCGTCGAACTGCGTCAGGTCCCTGAGCGGCGGCAGCGCAGTGAAGTCGGGCGCCGGGACCCGACCGTCGTCGAGGCCGGCCGCCGCGAGCCCGGCCTCGTAAGCGCCCAGGGCCGTCGTGCCGTCCTCATGGCCGAAGGCCGCCACGGTCGCGAGCAGGCCCGACAAGGCCGCGGCCGGCGAGCGCTTGGCCGCGGCCCGCGCGCCGGCCCTGGGCGGCGGGGCGGGGGAGGCGGACAGGTAGGCGTGCAGCATGCGCAGCAGCACGTAATCGAACAGGCGCCGCTCCGATTCGAGCTCGGCGAGCCGCTCGAGCAGCGCGAAAAGGTACTCGATCTGCTCGGTGGGCCGCTGCTTGAGCGCCGGCACGGCGAGCTCGAGGACGGGAATGCGCAGCTTCGGGTCGAGCGCGGCGAGCTCGGTGTAGAGCTCGCCGCAGCGGCGCGCCCGCGCCGCGCCGAGCTGGGAGGCGAGCAAATTGTCCTGCTGGCGGCGCACGCCGGCATCGGGCGAGAGCGCCAGCGCGAGAATCAGGAGCAGGCTTTCGTCCTTGGAGTGCGCCGCGGCATGCAGCGCCCGGGGCACGGCCGCGCGCAGGGCGCCGCCGAGCGCGGGGGAGCCGAGCGCCCCCGTGCTCGCGAGCAGCGCCTCGTGGGCGTCGGGCCGGCGCGGCGCGGCGGCCGCGGCTGGGCGCTCCGCGAGTGCGGCCGCCGCGTAATGACCGTCCGCCGCGGGCGCGAGCCCCGCCGCCGCTCCGCTCGCGGCGGCCGCCGGCTCCTCCTCGGGCGGCGGCGCGAGCGGGGCTTCCTCGGGCCGGTAGTCATTGGGATCGAACGTGGGATCGAGGGCGCGGATACGCTGGAGCAGCGGCGGATGCGTCGCGAACAGCCCGCCGAGCGCCGCGCCGTGGTCGAACAGCATGTGCGCGACCTCTTCGCCGTCGACCGAGGAGAGCGTGCTCGTGAAGCCGCCGATCTTCTTGAGTGCGCCTGCGAGCCCGGCGGGGTCGCGCGTGAACTGCACGGCCGAGGCATCGGCCAGGGCTTCGCGCTGTCTCGAGACGGCGGCCTTGATGAGCCGGCTCGCGAGCAGGCCGATGCCGCCGATGACCGCGACCGCGAGGCCGATGGCGAACGCGGCGTTGACCCCGCCCCCGCGGCCGCGTCGATTGCCGTAGCGCGCATAGCCGCCCCAGCTGCCGTAGGCCGCTGCCCGCAGCAGCCAGCGCCCGACGAGCGACAGCACGAGGATGCCGAAACACAGGCCGATGAGGCGCTGATTGAGCCGCATGTCGCCGTTCAAGATATGGCTGAACTCGTGGCCGACGACGCCCTGCAGCTCGGCGCGGTTCAGGCGCTCGAGCGCGCCGCGCGTGACCGTGATCGCCGCGTCGCCCGGCGTGAGTCCGGACGCGAAGGCGTTGATGGCCGGCTCGTGCTCGAGCACATAGACTTCGGGCATGGGCAGGCCCGAGGCGATGGCCATCTCCTCGACGACGTTGATGAGGCGCTTGCGCAGCAGGTCGCCGCCGTCGCCTGTGACCTGCGTCGCGTTCAGCATGCGCGCGACCTGCCCGCCGCCGCCCGAGAGCGAGGCCGTGCGATAGCCGGTGGCGAGCAGGATCAGCAACAGCGTGCCCCCGGCGATCGTGCCCAGGAGCCCGAGATTGGCGGTGGCCCACTGGCCGAAGGTCTGCGCCGTCTGAATCTGTCCGCCGTAGGGGCCGGCCTGGGTCCAGTAAATCCGCAGCACGGCGCCGGCCGCGACCGTCGTCGAGATTACGACGGTGGCGAAGGCCAGCGTGAACGCGACGACGAGAAACCGTGAAGTCCGGCGCGACTGCTCCTGCCGCGAGAAGAAATCCACGGCGGTGGCCTGCGTCAGCCGAAGGAGACGCGCGGCGCCTCGCGCTTCTCGGGTTTGCCGATGTCGAGGAACTCGGCCGTCTTGAAGCCGAAGTTGTTCGCGAGCATGTTGCTCGGGAAGCTCTGGCAGGCGTTGTTGTAGCTCATGACGGCGTCGTTGAACGCCTGGCGCGCGAACGCGACTTTGTTCTCGGTCGAGGTGAGCTCCTCCTGCAGCTGGAGCATGTTCTCGTTGGCCTTGAGGTTCGGATAGGCCTCGGCCAGGGCGAACAGGCGCCCGAGCGTGCCGCCCAGGGTCGTCTCCGCGGCCTGCAGTTCCTTGATCGCGTTGCCGTTCGACGGGTCCGCCGCAGCGCTTTGGAGCTTGAGCTTGGCCGTATTGCGCGCCTCGATGACGGCCTCGAGCGTGCCCTTCTCGTGCGCCATGTAGCCCTTGACGGACTCGACGAGGTTCGGGATCAGGTCGTAGCGGCGGTTGAGCTGCACGTCGATTTGCGAGAAACCGTTACGCACACGGTTGCGCAGGCTCACGAGATTGTTGTACATCGCGATCGTCGCAATCACGATGATCACGAGTATGCCCAACACGATCCAGAGTCCGATCATCGGCGCCGCCCCGCTTGGATTTCCGCCGAGGATACGCCGCCGCGGTGCCGGGCGCCAACGACGCGGCGCACGGTCTGTCCTTTTGGCAGCCGTCGCGCTCGCCTGCACCGGTGCCGCCGGCGCCGTTCGGGCCGGATGGGTCGGCAAGCAGCTCGACCTCATGGGCACGAGTGTCTCCGTCGAGCTATGGACCGACGACGAGGCGCGTGGGCGGGAGCTCGTCGACGAGGTCATCGAGGACTACCGGCGCATCGACCGCGACATGAGCACGTACAAGCCCGACAGCCAGATCTCGCAGGTCAACGCGCACGCCGCCGACCGGCCGGTGCACGTCGACCGGGAGCTTTCGACGCTGATCCAGCGCGCGCTCGGGCTCTCGGTGCTGAGCGGCGGCGCCTTCGACATCACCTACGAGAGCGTGGGCTACATGTACGATTTCCATGCCCACAAGCACCCCACCCAAGCGCAGATCGACAGCCGGCTCGCGGACATCAATTATCGCCACGTCATCGTCGACGCGGACGCCTCGACCGTGCGCTTCGACGTGCCGGGCGTGCGCATCAACCTCGGCGGCATCGCCAAAGGCTACGCCGTCGAGCACGCGGCCGAGATGCTGAAGCGCGAGGGCATCGAGCATGCCGTGCTGAATGCCGGCGGCGACACGCGGGTGCTCGGAGACCGGCTCGGCAAGCCCTGGATCATCGGCATTCGGCATCCGCGCGTGGCCAACGAGGTCGTCACACGGCTGCCGCTCGTCGACGAGGCGATCTCGACGTCCGGCGACTACGAGCGCTACTTCATCGAGGGCGGCCACCGCTACCACCACATCATCAATCCCTCGACGGGCAAGCCGACGCACGGCGTCGTCAGTGCGACGGTCATCGGGCCGGACGCGACGATGACGGACGGCCTCTCGACGACGCTGTTCGTGCTCGGCGTGAAGAAGGGGCTTGCGCTCATCGAGACGCTGCCTGACTACGAGGCCGTGATGGTCGACTCCTCGGGCCGGCTCTCGTACTCGAGCGGGCTTGCGCCGCCCGCGAAGTAGCGCCGCATGCGCATGGCCGCGCGCAGCTTCGCGGCGCGTACGTAGCACTGGTAGAAAAGGTCCTTGATGACCTCGATGAGGACGGCGGCCTCGACGGCACCGATCTCGGGCACGTTCTCGTCGGTGCCGAAGAGCACGCGCTCGAGCTTGCGCGTCGTGGCGGCGTCGACGTTGCCGGCCGTCACCACGTCCTGAAACAGCTCGTGCCAGCGCAGGCGCGCGTGGCCGCCGAGCTGCCTCCAGGAGGCCCGCACGGTGCGCCGGCACATGAGCGCGAAGGCGTTGTGGCAGTCCGCCGCATAGCATTCGAGGGCCTCGCGCAGCAGGTGCGCGATGGGCTCGGGCAGGTAGTCGTAAGGGAAGCGCTCGCGCGTGCGCTCGACCTCGACGAGGTTCGACGACAGCTCGACGCGCTCCGGCTCGAAGCGGCGCACGGCCGTGCGCACGAAGCGCGGTGCGTTACACGCGGCGCATCGGAAGGCCATGCCGACCTGGTGCGGCCGGGCCTTCGTCAGCACTTCGAACGACGGGGTCGCGACCGGGAGCAGCTGCGCATGGGTGCCGCAATGGGGGCATTCGCGGACGACGGGCTTTGGCAGCTCGAAGTTATTGTCTTTATTAACATAAATCGCCACGTCGCACCTCTGATCCGCAGTCTACCGACTTCGTCACAGTTGCGAAACTGGAACTAGCGATAACGGGGGGCGAAAAAGGGGTCAGAGCCCTTTTTCGCCCGGGCGCGGCGCGGTCTCGGCTGCGGACGCCGGGCGCGAAAAAGGGCTCTGACCCCTTTTTTCGTGTGCTACGCCAGCCGCTTGTAGTGGACGCGGTGCGGCTGGTCGGCGTCGTGGCCCTTGCGGCGCTTCAGGTCCTCGGCGTAGTCGGCGTAGTTGCCCTCGAAGTAGACGACCTCGCTGTCGCCCTCGAAGGCGAGGATGTGCGTCGCGATGCGGTCGAGGAACCAGCGGTCGTGCGAGATCACGACGGCGCAGCCCGGGAAGCTCAGCAGCGCCTCCTCGAGCGCGCGCAGCGTCTCGACGTCGAGGTCGTTGGTCGGCTCGTCGAGCAGCAGCACGTTGCCGCCGGAGCGCAGCAGCTTGGCCAGATGTACGCGGTTGCGCTCGCCGCCCGAGAGCAGGCCGACCTTTTTCTGCTGATCCGTGCCCTTGAAGTTGAAGCGGCCGACGTAGGCACGCGAAGGCGTCTCGTAGTTACCGACGCGCAGGATGTCCTGGCCGTCGCTGATCTCTTCCCAGACCGTCTTGTCGCCGTCGAGCGCGTCGCGGGACTGATCGACGTAGGCGAGCTCGACCGAGTCGCCGACGCGGATTTCGCCGCCGTCCGGCTGCTCGAGCCCGGCCAGCATCTTGAAAAGCGTGGTCTTGCCGGCGCCGTTGGGGCCGATGACGCCGACGATGCCGCCCGGCGGCAGGTTGAACGAGAGATCCTCGAAGAGCACGCGGTCGCCGAAGGCCTTGGAGAGATGTTTGCCCTCGACGACGACCTCGCCGAGCCGCGGGCCCGGCGGGATGTAGATCTCGTTAGTCTCGTTGCGGGCCTGGAATTCCTTCGAGGTCAGCTCCTCGAAGCGCGCGAGCCGGGCTTTGGCCTTGGCCTGGCGCGCCTTCGGGTTCGAGCGCACCCACTCGAGCTCGGTCTTGATCGAGCGCTGGCGCGCGGCCTCCTGCTTCTCCTCGATCGCGAGCCGCTGCTCCTTTTGCTCGAGCCAGGAGCTGTAGTTGCCCTGCCACGGGATGCCGTGGCCGCGGTCGAGCTCGAGAATCCAACCGGCCGCGTTGTCGAGGAAGTAGCGGTCGTGCGTCACGGCCATGACGGTGCCGGGGTATTCGGTCAGAAAGCGCTCGAGCCAGGCCACGGACTCGGCGTCGAGGTGGTTCGTGGGCTCGTCGAGCAGCAGCATGTCGGGCCGCGACAGCAGCAGCCGGCACAGCGCCACGCGGCGCCGCTCGCCGCCCGAGAGATCGCCGATCCGCGCCTCCCACGGCGGCAGGCGCAGCGCGTCCGCCGCGATCTCGAGCTGGCGCTCGAGCTCCCAGCCGTTGACCGCGTCGATCGAGTCCTGCAGCTTGCCCTGCTCGGCCAGCAGGTTGTTCATCTCCTCGTCATCGAGCGGCTCGGCGAAGCGGTCGCTGATCTCGTTGAAGCGCTGCATGAGCCCCAGGACTTCCGCGACACCCTCCTCGACGGCTTCGCGCACGGTCTTGTCGGCGTCCAGCTCCGGCTCCTGCGGCAGGTAGCCGATGTGGATGCCGGCCTGCGGCCGCGCCTCGCCGTCGTAGTCCTTGTCGACGCCGGCCATGATCCTGAGCAGCGTCGACTTGCCCGCCCCGTTGAGGCCGAGCACGCCGATTTTGGCGCCCGGGTAGAAGCTCAGGCTGATGTCCTTGAGGATGTGCCGCTTGGGCGGCACGATCTTGGCGAGACGGTTCGTGGTATAGATGTACTGTGCCATGGATTCCCGAATTTGGACTGAAGCGGTTCGCGGGGGCTGCGATTATCGGCGAACGCGCAACCCGTGGAAACCGGTGGAGGCGCGCAGCATGCTGCTGATCGCGGGGCCCGAGATCGCCGCCTACGGGTTCCCGGGCGGCCATCCCTTCGGCCCGGACCGGCACGCTGCCTTCATGGCCGAGCTCGAGCGTTCACCAAGCTTCGCGGGCCTTGCGCGCGCGGCGGCCCCCCAGGCGAGCCGCGCGCAGATCGAATATTTCCACTCACCCGGCTACGTCGAGACGGTGCTGCAGATGTCGGCCGAAGGGAGCGGCTTGTTGGACCAGGCCGATACGCCGGCGTTCCCGGGCGTCTACGAGGCGGCGGCGCATGTCGTCGGTGGGACGCTGAGTGCACTCGCGGCCATCGTCGCGGGGCCCGAGCGGCGCGCGTTCATTCCGATCGGCGGCCTGCATCATGCGGCGCGCACGGGCGCGGCCGGCTTTTGCGTCTTCAACGACTGCGCCATCGCGATCGAGGCTGCGCGGCGCGACCATGGGCTCACGCGCATCGCCTACGTCGATATCGACGCTCATCATGGCGACGGCGTCTTCTACGGCTTCGAGGACGATCCCGAGGTCATCATCGCGGACCTGCACGAGGACGGCCGCTTCCTGTATCCCGGCACGGGCGCGCGCGCCGAGCGCGGCACGGGGCCGGCCGCGGGCACGAAGCTCAACGTGCCGATGCCGCCGGGCGCCGGCGACGAGCAGTTCTTCGCGGCCTGGCGCGACGTTCGAGACGTTCCTCGAGCACATGCAGCCCGAGCTCGTCCTGCTGCAGTGCGGCGCCGATTCGTTGGCCGGGGATCCGTTGACGCATCTCGCGTACAGCGAGCATGCGCATGCCTACGCGGCCGAGCGCGTGCGCGCGATCGCGGAGCGGCATGCCGGCGGGCGGGTGCTCGCGATGGGCGGCGGGGGGTACAACCGGCGGAACTTGGCGCGGGCCTGGACACGGGTCGTCGAGGCGCTGGCGTAAGGAGTCCGGCCGCGGCGCGCGCAGCTTGCCGGACCGGAGCGCCGTGAACCCTTCCCTGGGGGCTCGCTGGGCGCCCCCCTGGCGCCCAGCGTCCCGTCCGGCAAGCTGCGCACGCCGCGGCCGGACACATTGGTTGAAAGCTTGGGAGTAGAAACGATGGCGGCTTGGGGTGGCGCAGAGGGCCTGGCGCGGTTCGACCCGGAGCTCGCGGCCGCGCTTTCGGGCGAGCGGGCGCGGCAGGAGGCGTTCGTCGAGCTCATCGCCTCCGAGAACTATGTGAGTCCGCGGGTGCTCGAGGCGCAGGGGTCGGTGCTCACGAACAAGTATGCGGACGGGTTTCCGGGGCGGCGGTCGTATCGCGGTTGTGAGCACGTCGATGTCGCCGAGCGGCTCGCGATCGAGCGGGCCAAGCAGCTGTTCGGGGCCGGGTACGCGAACGTGCAGCCGTACTCGGGGTCGCAGGCCAACATTGCGGCCTGCCTCGCGCTCGTCGAGCCCGGGGAGACCGTGCTCGGCATGGCTCAGGCGCAGGGCGGGCATCGCACGCACGGGGAGCGCGCGAATCTGTCCGGCAGGCTGTTCCGGGCCGTGCATTACGGCGTCGATCCGCAAACGGGGCTCATCGATTACGACGCGGTCGCCGAGCTTGCGGCGCAGCATCGGCCGAAGCTCGTGATCGCGGGGTTTTCGGCGTATTCGCGCGTCGTCGACTGGGCGCGCATGCGGGCGATCGCCGACTCGGTCGGCGCCCGCCTGCTCGCGGACATGGCGCACGTGGCCGGTCTCGTCGCGGGCGGTGCGTATCCGAACCCGGTTCCGATCGCGGACGTGACGACGGCTTCGACGCACAAGACGCTGCGCGGGCCGCGGGGCGGGCTGATTCTCGCGGGCGACGACGCCGCGCTCGCGCGCAGGCTCGATGCCGCGGTCTATCCCGCGACGCAGGGCGGGCCGCTCATGCACGTGATCGCGGGCAAGGCCGTGGCGTTTCTCGAGGCGCTGGCGCCGGAGTTCGCCGTGTATCAGCGCGCGGTGGTCGCGAACGCGCGGCGGCTCGCCGCGCGGCTCGCGGCCCGCGGCTGGGCGCCGCTGACGGGCGGCACGGACAACCACATGGTGCTCGTCGGCCTCGGCGCCGCCGGGCTGGACGGCGCCGTCGCGGAGGCGGCGCTCGAGCGTGCGCAGATCGCCGTCAACGCCATGCCGCTGCCGGCCCCCGGCGGCGCCGCGCCCGGGCTCAGGGTGGGCACGCCGGCCGTGACGACGCGGGGCTTCGGCCAGGAGGAGATCGACACCGTCGCGGACTGGGTGGCCGACGTGCTCGAGGACCCGCACGCCGCGCCGCGCATCGAGCGTGTGCGCGCGGGCGTGCGGGATCTCTGTGCGCGCTTTCCGGTCTACGCCTTGTGAAACGGAACAGGGCCCTGAAACGGAAAAGGGCTCTGACCCCTTTTTGAGCTAGACTCGAGCCACGCCATGCACTGCCCGTTCTGCAACTTCGCCGATACGAAGGTCATCGATTCGCGCCTCGCGGGCGAGGGCCGGCAGGTGCGCCGGCGGCGCCAGTGCCTGTCGTGCGAGGAGCGTTTCACGACCTTCGAGTCGCCCGAGCTCGTCATGCCGCACGTGACGAAGCGCGACGACCGGCGCGAGCCGTTCGACGGCGACAAGCTGCGCCACAGTGTGCTCACGGCCTTGCAGAAGCGGCCCGTCGAGAGCGAGGCCATCGAGGCCTGCATCGATCGCGTGACGCATCGGCTCCAGACCATCGGCGAACGCGAGATCCCGAGCCGTCTCATCGGCGACATGGTCATGGAGGAGTTGCGCCGGCTCGACGAAGTGGCCTACGTGCGCTTCGCCTCCGTGTACCGCAGCTTCCAGGACGTCACCGAATTCCAGGACGAGATCCAGCGCCTGCAGGACATGACGCGCCGTTCGAACCGCGAGCAGATGTCTCTGCTGCCGGACGACGAGAAGTGAGCGCGGGGCCCGACCGCGAGCTCATGCAGCGTGCGCTGGCCCTGGCCGAGCAGGGGCTCGCGACCACGGCGCCGAACCCGAGCGTCGGCTGCGTGCTCGTCAAGGACGGCGAGGTCGTCGGCGAGGGCTACACGGCCCCGGCGGGCGGCCCCCACGCGGAGATCGTCGCGCTGCGCGCGGCAGGCTCCCGGGCGGCGGGCTCGACGGCCTACGTCACGCTCGAACCTTGCTGCCACACGGGCCGCACGGGCCCTTGCAGCACGGCGCTCATCGAGGCCGGCGTCCGGCGCGTCGTCTGCGCCGTGCGCGATCCGAACCCGCTCGTCGGCGGCGGCGGCGCCGCGGCGCTGCGCGCGGCCGGCATCGAGGTCGAGATCGGCCTGCTCGAGGCCGAGGCCGCCGCGCTCAACCGCGGCTTCCTCGCGCGCATGACGCGGGGGCGGCCCTGGGTCCGCAGCAAGCTCGCGGCGAGCCTCGACGGGCGCACGGCCCTTGCGGACGGCACGAGTCGTTGGATCACGGGCGAGGCCGCCCGCGCCGACGTGCAGCTGTGGCGCGCGCGCGCCGGCGCCATCCTGACCGGTGTCGCGACCGTGCTCGCCGACGATCCCTCGTTGACCGCGCGTCCGGGCGGCGCCGAGGCCGCTCGCCAGCCGCTGCGCGCGATCGTCGATACGCGGCTGCGCACGCCGCCGACGGCCCGAACGCTCGCGCTGCCGGGGCGCGTCGTGATCTTCACGGCCGCGCAGGCGGCGCCCGCAGCACTCGCCGCGCGCGCCGAGATCGTCCGCGTCGGCGGCGCCGAGCGCTGCGACCTCGGCGCCGTGCTCGCACGCCTGGCCGAGCTCGAGGTCAACGACGTTCTGGGTCGAGGCCGGGCCCGTCCTGAACGGCGCTCTGCTCGAGGCGGGCCTCGTCGACGAGCTCGTGCTCTACTATGCACCGCAGATCCTCGGCGACACGGCGCGCGGCATGTTCGCGCTGCCGCCGCTCGCATCGCTGGCCGAGCGCGTCGAGCTCGAGCTCGGCGACGTGCGCCGCATCGGCCGGGACCTGCGCATCGTCGCGCGGCCGCTCGCGAAGCACGCGAAGCCCGCGCAGGACGTCGAGAACGCGCAGGGCGCGAAGGCCCCGAACGACGCCAGGTCCGAGCCGGCCGCGGCGGCGGACGGTTAGCCCGAAGGAGATTAGTCAGTGTTTGCAGGTATCGTGCGCGGGGTCGGGCGCATCGTCGAGATCGAGGACACCGGCGGCGACCGCCGCGTCGTGATCGCCCATGCCGGCGTGCCGATCCCCGCGCCGGAGATCGGCGCGAGCATCATGGTCAACGGCGTCTGCCTGACCGCGACCCATTCCGGCGGCGGACAATTCGAGGCGGACGTTTCGCGCGAGACGCTGGCGGCGACGACCTTCGGCGGGTACGCCGCCGGCACGGCCGTCAACCTCGAGTCTTCGCTGCGGCTCGGCGACCCGATCGATGGGCACCTCGTGAGCGGCCATGTCGATGCCGTCGGCCGCGTCGTCGGGCTCGCGCCGGCCGCGCGCTCCACGACGCTGACGATCGAGCTGCCCGCCGCGCTCGCGCGCTTCGTGGCGGCCAAGGGCTCGATCGCCGTGGACGGCGTGAGCCTGACCGTGAACCGCGTGGACGGCGCGCGCTTCGAGGTCAACGTGATTCCGCACACGCGCGAGGCGACGATCATCGGCGGCTATACGCTCGGCACGGCCGTGAACATCGAGGTCGACATGCTCGCGCGCTACGTCGAGCGCCGGGTCGGCGCTTTGTGCTGAGCGGCGCCTCGTGCACGCGGCGCGACCGAGTTGCTGGCCGGTTTCGGCCGTCTCGCGGTACCATCGCGCGTCGGGGCGGGAAGCGCGCCCGGCGCGGTGCGCTTCGCGCCGCGGCTAGGAAGATCTGCAAGGCAATGTTCACACCGAAAAGCGACAGCGCTTGTCCGGATCTCGATCCGATCGAGGACATCATCGCCGCCCTGCGCAACGGCGAGATGGTGGTCATGCTCGACGACGAGGATCGCGAGAACGAGGGCGATCTCGTCATGGCGGCCGTCAAGGTCCGTCCCGACGACATCAATTTCATGGCGCGCTACGGCCGCGGTCTCATCTGCCTGACGCTGACGCGAGAGCGCTGCGAGCAGCTGCGTCTGCCGCTCATGGTGCACGACACGAACCAGCGCCAGACCACGAACTTCACGGTCTCGATCGAGGCGGCCGAAGGCGTCACGACGGGCATTTCCGCGCACGACCGGGCCCGCACGGTGCGCGCCGCCGTCGCGCCCATGGCGCGGCCCGAGGATCTGTCCCAGCCGGGGCACGTGTTCCCGCTCATGGCGCAGCCCGGCGGCGTGCTGACGCGCGCGGGGCACACCGAGGCGGGCTGCGACCTGGCGCGGCTCGCGGGGCTCGAGCCCGCGGCCGTCATCGTCGAGATCCTCGACGACGACGGCACGATGGCGCGCCGCGACGCGCTCGTCGAGTTCGCGCGCCGGCACGGGCTCAAGATCGGCACGATCGCCTCGCTCATCGAGTACCGGCTCTCGAAGGAGGAGTCCGTCGAGGCCATCGGCGAGCTCGAGGTCCGCACGGAGTTCGGGCCGTTCCGCATGATCTGCTTCGATGACCACATCAACCGCACGGTGCACCTCGCGCTCGTGCGCGGCCGCCTCGACCCCGAGACGCCGACGCTCGTGCGCGTGCATCGGCAGGAGACGCTCGCGGACGTGATCGGGGTCCAGGACACGCGGCTCGGCTGGCCGCTGCGCGAAGCCATGCGGTTCATTGCGGAGCGGGACCACGGCGTCGTCATCGTGCTGCGCCAGGAAGAGTCGGCGCGCGAGCTCATGCGGACGGTGCGCGGCCTCGGCGGCGCCCGCGGCGCCGTCACGCCGCTGCGCGGCCACATGGATTTGCGGATGTTCGGCACGGGCGCTCAGGTGCTGCGCGCGCTCGGCGTGCGGCGCATGCGCGTGCTGAGCTCGCCCAAGAACATGCATGCGCTCTCCGGATTCGGGCTCGAGGTCGTCGAGTACGTTACGGAGAGCGGGCGCGAGGACCGCGCCGGGGGCGCGCGGCGGGAAGGGGATGCGGACGAGCGGGGCGGGACGCATGGATGAGCGGATCAAGCCCGTCGAAGGGCAATTCAACGCACGCGGGCTGCGCTTCGGGATCGCGGCCGCGCGCTTCAACGATTTCATCGTCGAGCGGCTCGTCGCGGGCGCCGTGGAGACCTTGCAGAAGCACGGTGCCGAGGCCGCCGACATCACGCTCGTGCGCGTGCCCGGGGCCTTCGAGCTCCCCGTCGCGCTCAACAAGATGGCGGCGAGCCGCAAGTACGACGGGCTCGTCGCGCTCGGCTGCGTGATTCGCGGGGCGACGCCGCATTTCGATTACGTCTGCGCCGGCGCGAGCCACGGCATCGGCGAGGTCGCCCTCGCGCACGAGATTCCGATCGGGTTCGGGCTGCTCACCGTCGACACGATCGACCAGGCCGTCGAACGGGCCGGCAGCAAGGCCGGCAACAAGGGGAGCGATGCGGCGCTGACTGCCATCGAGATGGTCACGCTGCTGCGCCGACTGGAGCAGTAACGTGGCCGGCGGGAGCCCGAGCCGGGCCAGACACCGTGCCAGGGAGCTGCTGGTCAAGGCGCTGTATCAGTGGCAGTTCGCGGATCACGACTTCGACGAGCTCGTCAATCAGTTCGGCGCGACGCGGGACTTCGAGCGCGCCGATCAGCTGTATTTCCGTGAGCTGCTCGGCGCGGTCATGCAGGAAGCGGACGCGCTGGACCGCTCGATCGAGCGCTTCGCCGTGCGCGGCACCGAGCAGCTCGACTCCGTCGGCCGCTCGATTCTGCGGCTCGCGTTCGCCGAGCTCGAGCATCGGCCCGACGTGCCGCCCAAGGTCGTCATCAACGAAGCCGTCGAGCTCGCGAAGCGCTATGGCGCCGCAGATACCTTCCGCTTCGTCAACGCCGTGCTCGACCGGGCCGCGAAGGCGAACCGCGCGCCGGCGGGCGGCGGAGGCGGGGGCGCGGGATCGGGCGAAGCCCCGCCGGGCGGCGACCGTTCGCGCTGAGCCGGTCCTCGCCATGACGGAGTTCGAGATCATCGGCCGCTACTTCACGCGCGCGGCCGCCGATCCCGACGTGCTCATCGGCGTCGGCGACGACGCCGCGCTGCTGCGCGTCGACGGCGCACTGGCCGTCACGGTCGACACGCTCGTCGAGGGCGTGCATTTTCCCGCCGCCATCGAGCCGGCGGCGCTCGGCCACCGGCTGCTGGCCGTGAACTTGAGCGACCTCGCGGCCATGGGCGCGGAGCCGCGTTGGTGCACGCTTGCGCTGACGTTTCC
The DNA here is from genome assembly GCA_963782445.1 of uncultured Gammaproteobacteria bacterium. Lineage (GTDB taxonomy): Bacteria > Pseudomonadota > Gammaproteobacteria > Steroidobacterales > Rariloculaceae > ZC4RG20. The sequence goes on along the minus strand of CAWAJM010000001.1, from coordinate 3,781,661 downwards.
CGAGGCCGACGCGCGCTGGCTCGAGGGCCTTGCCCGCGGGCTCTTCGAGCTCGCCGCCCGCTTCCGAGTCAGTCTCGTGGGCGGCAACCTCGCGCGCGGGCCGCTGACGGCGACGCTGCAGCTCATGGGCCGCGTCGAGCCGGCCGAGGCGCTGCGGCGCGGCGGCGGACGCCCCGGAGACGACGTCTACGTCACGGGCACGTTCGGCGGGGCGGCCGGCGGGCTGGCCGTGCTCGGCCAAGGCAGCGAAGGCGGGACGCCGCCCGAAGCCCCCGCACGGCGCGCGCTCGTCGAACGCTTTCTGCGCCCCGAGCCGCGCGTCGCGGCCGGCCTCGCCCTGCGCGGCGTCGCCTCGGCCGCCATCGACGTCTCCGACGGGCTCGGCGCCGACCTCGAGCATCTGTGCGCCGCGAGCGGCTGCGGGGCCATCGTCGACGTCGAGCGCGTCCCCCGACCCGACGCGCTCGAAGCGTTTTTCGATCCGGAAGCCGCCCTGGGCTATGCGCTCGCGGGCGGCGACGACTACGAGCTCTGCTTCGCCGCCCCGCCTGCCGCTGCGGCCCGCGTCGCGGCCGCCGCGGCCGCGAGCGGGACGCCGATGACGCGGATCGGCCGGCTCGCCGCCGGCACGGGCGTCGAGTGGCGCCGCGGCGGCCAGCCGTTCCGCGCGCCCGCCGGCGGCTTCCGGCATTTTTGAGCCGCCATGGCGCCGAAACCGACCTTGAGGACGCTGCGCGATCCCGTGCAGCTCGTCGCGCTCGGCTTCGGCTCGGGCCTCGCGCCGCGCGCGCCGGGCACGGCCGGCAGCCTGCTCGCGCTGCTGCCGGCTTGGCTCATGCTGGAGTGGCCGCTGGCCTGGCGGCTCGGCGTCGTCGCGGTGCTGTTCGCGGCCGGCGTCTGGATCTGCGGCGAGAGCGCGCGCCGGCTCGCGACGCACGATCATCCGGGCATCGTGTTCGACGAGATCGTCGGCGTGCTCGCTACCTCGCTCGTGCTCACGGGCCGGCCCGCGTGGCTGCTGGCCGCGTTCGCGCTGTTCAGGCTGTTCGACATTTGGAAGCCCTGGCCCGTACGGGATCTGGATCACAGACTCGGCGGGGGGCTCGGAATTATGCTCGACGACCTGATGGCCGCCGTCTACGCGGCCGCCTGTTTGTGGGGGCTGCGGCGCGTATTCGCGATCGGTTGAAACAATGAGCCAGGCAAAAGCCGAGGTCGCCGCCAGACGCGACGGCCGGCCGGTGCCAGAACGCATCGGCAAATACGTCATCATCAACGAAGTCGGCCAAGGCAGTACGGGCCGCGTTTTTCTTTCGCACGATCCCTACTACGGGCGGGACGTCGCGATCAAGCTCTACAGCATCGAGAGCGAGGAGGACGAGCAGAAGGCGCGCGTCACCCGCAAGATGTTCTTCAACGAGGCCCAGATGGTGGGCCGCCTGCAGCACCCGAACATTCTGCCCATCTACGACGCGGGCGAGGAGAACGGCAGCTACTACGTCGTGACCGAGCATGTCCACGGCGCCCGCACGCTCGCCGCCTACTGCAAGCCGGACAATCTGCTGCGCGTCGACGACGTCGTCGAGATCATGTTCAAGTGCGCGAAAGCGCTGCACTACGCGCACGGGCGCGGCGTCATTCACCGCGATGTGAAGCCGAGCAACATCATGCTCACGCTCGACAACGACGTGCGCATCATCGATTTCGGCATCGCGATCGTGAAGGACTCCGCCGTCTCGCGCATCGAAGGCATCGCAGGGTCCCCGAGCTACATGTCGCCCGAGCAGGTGCAGTCGGCCGACATCACGCCGAAGTCCGACATCTACTCCCTGGGTGCCGTCATGTACGAGATGCTCACGGGGTTCCGGCCGTTCCGGGCCAACAACCTCAGCAAGCTGCTGCACCAGATCGTCTACGCGACGCCGCCGCCGATTCACACGCTCAAGGCCGATATCTCGGAGGAGCTCGAGGACGTCGTCATGACCGCGCTGCGCAAGGAGCCCGAGCAGCGCTTCCCGAACGGTCTCGAGCTCGCGGGCGCGCTGACGCGCGTATACCAGACGCTGCGCAATCAATACGACCGCATCGACAAGCAGTCGCAGTTCGATCTGCTGCGCAAGCTGCGTTTCTTTCACGATTTCTCGCACTCGGAGATCTGGGAGGTTCTGCGTGCGAGCGAGTGGCGCGAGTACCGCGACGGCGACGAGATCATCCGGGAAGGCGAGCTCGACGACCGCTTCTACATCATGGTTTCCGGCAGCGTCCGCGTGCGTTCCGGCCGCCGCGAGATCGGCGTGCTCAACGACGGCGACTGCTTCGGCGAGACGAGCTACGTGCGCGGGGCTCGCCGCACGGCCACGATCAGCGCGATGGGGCCGGTGACGCTGATCCGCGTGAGCTCGACGTTGCTCGAGCAGTCGTCGTCTTCGTGTCAGCTGCGCTTCAACAAGGTCTTTCTGCGGTCGCTCATCGAGCGGCTGCAGGGGGTGGCGACGGCGGCGACTTAGGCGGCGTCGGCGTCGGCTTTGGCATCGGCATCGGCATCGGCATCGGCGTCGGCGTGAGACGTTGGTGGTGGGCTTCAGGCTCGTCATAAGGGCGGTGTCGGGACCGCCACAATACCCATCCCTGGGGGCTGCGTTGCGCGCCATCCCTGGCGCGCACGCTCCCGACACCGCCCTTATGACGAGCCTGAAGCTGGACGCGTTTGTGGAGCCCGCCGATGCCTAGGCTGGATGCGCTTGCGGCCGGCGCCGATGCTTGCGCCGGGCGTCTCTGCGGCCGATATCGGGTGCGGTGGCAGTGCGGCATCGATTCAGCCGGCGCGAGCAGAATAGGCAGGGGTCGGCGTCCGCAGCAGCAGGCGATGGAACCGCAGTGGGTGCAGGGTTCGTCTGTGCCGCTGCTGTCAGGCATCCGATGCCCGCCCGGACTGCCGTCTTCGCCCCAGCGAGATCCTCGCGCGGCTGCAGCATAATTCATGAACGGCCGCCGTCGTCACAGAGGAGGCTTGCGCAGACGGGCGCTTTCGGGGCCGTGCGCGCCAGGGATGGCGCGCAACGGAGCCCCCAGGGAAGGGTTTACGGCGTCCCCGAAAGCGCCCGTCTGCGCAAGCCTCCGACAACCGCCAACGCGACAACCCGTTCATGAATCATGCGGCCGACAGCCGCGAGCCGAGAGCCGAGCGCCGAATGTGAAGCCGCGTTACTCCTCGGCAGGCGGCTCGAAAGGAACGGGTTCGCCGTCCTCGGTTTTCTGCAGCAGGACTTCGACTTTCTGCTCGGCGTCCCTGAGTGCCGCCTGGCATTCGCGCGTGAGTTTGATGCCGCGCTCGAATTCCTTGAGTGCCTGCTCGAGCGGCAGGTCGCCGCTTTCGAGCTGCTCGACGAGCTTCTCGAGCTCCTCGAGGGACTTTTCGAGCGTTCCGAGACTCTTTTTCTGCTCGCTCATGTAGTATCCGCCCGGCCGGGCGCGAGGCAACGCGACGAGCGCCAAACTACACAGCGGTTCGCTTGCGGTCAAACGCTTGTCGGTTCTCGTGGCGAGTTGACAGGCTGCGGGGCGCGGCATAGATTATCCGGACCATTAGACTTAGTCTAAATCGCCGCGGCGCCTAGGGCGGCCGCCGCGACGACCTGTGTTTTTCCTCGAATCGAGCTCGATTCGAACTTGACCAGCTAGGAGGGAGTTCCCATGGCACTGAAGGGCAGCAAGACCGAGCAGAATCTCAAGGACGCGTTCGCCGGCGAGTCGCAGGCGAATCGGCGTTACCTGTACTTCGCTTCGAAGGCGGACGTCGAGGGCTACAACGACGTTGCCGCCGTGTTCCGGTCGACGGCCGAGGGCGAGACGGGCCACGCGCACGGCCACCTCGAGTACCTCGAGGCCGTGGGCGATCCTGCGACCGGTCTGCCCATCGGTGCGACGGGGCAGAACCTCAAGGCCGCGATCGCGGGCGAGACGCACGAATACACGGATATGTATCCGGGCATGGCGAAGTCGGCTCGCGACGAGGGCTTCGAGGAGATCGCCGATTGGTTCGAGACGCTGGCCAAGGCCGAGCGCTCGCACGCCAACCGCTTCCAGAAGGCGCTGGACAGCCTCGACGGCTGATGCGAAGGGGCGCCGGCCCGGCTGCGCGGCCGGGCCGGCGCGCACTCGCAAAGACGTACGGGCGGCCGCCGACGCGGGCGGTCCGCGGGCCCCCACAGCCAATCTCTTCGCAATGACGGATTCGAACCTACCCGATACGAATCAGACGCGCCCGCCCCGCGAGGGCAGCCTCGACGCGCCGACCCGTCACACGATCGACTGGAAGGCGCCGGAGTACACGGACGAGGGCGCGGTCTATGCCGAGCTCGAACGCGTGTTCGAGATCTGCCACGGCTGCCGGCGCTGCTTCAGCCTGTGTAATTCCTTCCCGACGCTGTTCGACGCCGTCGACGAGTCCGAGACGCTAGAGGTCGACTCGGTGCCGCGGGAGGTCTACTGGCAAGTCGTCGACAACTGCTACCTGTGCGACATGTGCTACATGACCAAGTGTCCGTACGTGCCGCCCCACGAATGGAACGTCGACTTCCCGCATCTCATGCTCAGGGCCAAGGTCAAGCGCTTCAAAGAGCAGAAGGCGCCGCTGCGCGACCGCGTGCTGACCTCGACGGATGCGGTCGGACGGCTGGCCGGCATTCCCGTCGTCGCCGAGGCCGTCAACGCCGTGAACCATTCGAAGCTCGGCCGCAAGCTGCTCGCAAGCACGTTCGGCATCGATGCGAAGGCGCCGATCCCCGAATACCACGCGAGCAGTGCCCGCGGGCGGCTCAAGAGTCGCGTCGGGCGCCACGAGGCGGAAGGCGCGGAGCCGGCCGGCGCGACGCAGGGCAAGGTGCTCGTGTTCGCGACGTGCTACGGCAACCGCAACAAGCCTTCGCTCGTCGAGGATCTCGTCGCCGTCTTCGAGCACAACGGCATCCCGACGGCGCTCGCTCGGGACGAGCACTGCTGCGGTATGCCGAAGCTCGAGCTCGGCGATCTCGAGTCGGTAGAGCGGCTCAAGGATAAAAACGTGCCGGAGCTCTACCGGTGGGTCCAGCAGGGCTGGGACCTGACCGCGGTCGTGCCCTCGTGCGTGCTCATGTTCAAGCAGGAGCTGCCGCTGCTGTTTCCGGACGACGAGCAGATTCAGGCCGTCGCGCAGGCGTTCTTCGACCCATTCGAATACCTCATGGCACGCCATCGTCACGGCAAGCTCAATACGGAGTTCAAGACGAGCCTCGGGCAGATCGCCTATCAAGTGCCCTGCCATCAGCGCGTCCAGAACATCGGCCTCAAGACGCGGGACGTGCTGCAGCTCGTGCCCGAGACCACGGTGCAGGCGTTCGAGCGGTGCTCGGGTCATGACGGCACGTATGCCGTCAAGAAGGAATTCGGGGACATCGCACGCAAGATCGCGCGGCCCGTGGCGCGGCAGGTCGACGGTGCGCAGGCCGATCACTTCATGAGCGATTGCCCCATGGCGGCGGAGCAGATAGGCGCGGTCGCCGAGTCGGCGACGCCCACGGACCCGATCCAATTGTTACGCCAAGCCTACGGAATATAGACTCGAATCATGGCGACGCTTACGGCAAAGGATCTGTACTCGCTCGAGCAGTATCACAAGCTGCGCTCGGAGTTCCGCGCCAAGGTGCTCGAGCACAAGAAGCATCGGCAGGTCGCGCTCGGGCCGAACGCGACGCTCTACTTCGAGGATCGGCTCACGATTCAGTACCAGGTGCAGGAGATGCTGCGCATCGAGCGCATCTTCGAGACCGAGGCCATCGAGGAAGAGCTCGCCGCCTACAACCCGCTGATTCCGGACGGCAGCAACCTCAAGGCCACGTTCATGATCGAGTTTCCCGAGGTCGAGGAGCGGCGCCGGGCGCTCGAGCGCCTCGCGGGGCTCGAGGACACGGTCTACTGCCAGGTCGAAGGCTGCGAGCGCGTGGCGGCCGTCGCCGACGAGGACCTCGAACGGACCGAAGGCGGCAAGACGTCCGCGGTGCACTTCATGCGTTTCGAGCTCGACGAGGCGTCGAAGCGCGCGCTGCGGGGCGGCGCTGGGCTGAAGTTCGGCAGCACGCATTCCGCCTACCGCTACGAGAACGAAGTCTCGCCCGAGGTGCGCGCTTCGCTTGCGGGCGACCTCGAATAAAAAAGGGGTCAGAGCCCTTTTTCGCCTTCCAGCTTCGGTAGCGGGCGGCGGCACCCTCGCGAGCGAAAAAGGGCTCTGACCCCTTTTCTAATCCGCGCTACAATCTGGCGCCCTTCGTCCCAGGCCGCCCGCGCGCGGAGATATTTCTGTAGATGAGTAAGAGCTACGTCGCTGCCGACATCGAAGTCCTGAGCGGTCTGGAGCCCGTGCGCCGCCGCCCTGGCATGTACACGGATACGACGCGTCCGAACCACCTCGCGCACGAGGTCATCGACAACAGCGTCGACGAGGCCATCTCGGGACACGCCAAGAAGATTGCCGTCAAGCTCTACAAGGACGGCTCGCTCGAGGTCAGCGACGACGGCCGCGGCATGCCCGTCGACATCCATCCGAAGGAGAAGATCCCGGGCGTCGAGCTCATCATGACGAAGCTGCACGCGGGCGGTAAGTTCTCGAACAAGAATTACCGCTACTCCGGCGGCCTGCACGGCGTCGGCGTCTCGGTCGTCAACGCGCTCTCCAAGCACCTCGAGGTCTGGATCAAGCGCGACGGCCAGGAATACAACATGAGCTTTGCCGGCGGCGCGCGCCGCAGCAAGCTCGACGTCGTCGGCAAGGTCGGCAAGGCGAATACGGGCACGACGATCCGCTTTTGGCCCGATCCGAAGTACTTCGACTCGGCGACCTTCTCCGTCTCCCGCCTCAAGCAGGTGCTGCGCGCGAAGGCCGTCCTGTGTCCCGGTCTCGAGGTCGGCTTCGAGGTCGAGAAGCCGGAGGAGAAACACCATTGGGTCTACAGCGGCGGCCTCGAGCAGTACCTCAAGGAGTGTCTCGGCGAGGGCTCCTGGCTGCCGGCGGAGCCGTTCGCGGGCCGGCTCGAGGGCAAGCACGAGGCCGTCGACTGGGCCGTCGTCTGGCTCACGGAGGGCGAGCAGCCCGTCGGCGAGAGCTACGTGAACCTGATCCCGACGCCGCAGGGCGGCACGCACGTCAACGGCCTGCGAGGGGGTCTCACGGAGGCGCTGCGCGAGTTCTGCGAGTTTCGCAACCTGCTGCCGCGCGGCATCCGGCTGAGCCCCGAGGACGTTCTGGGAAGGCGTAAGCTTCGTGCTCTCCGTGAAGATGGAGGAGCCGCAGTTTTCGGGCCAGACCAAGGAGCGGCTGTCGTCGCGCGAGTGCGCGGGCTTCGTCGCCGGCGTCGTCAAGGACAGCTTCGCGCTCTGGCTCAACCAACACCCCGAGACCGGCGACGAGCTCGCGCAGCTCGCGATCGGGAATGCGCAGCAGCGCCTCAAAGCGGCCAAGAAGGTCGTGCGCAAGCGCATCGTCGCGGGCCCCGCGCTGCCCGGCAAGCTCGCGGACTGCACGGTGCAGGAACCGAGCATGGCCGAGTTGTTCCTCGTCGAGGGCGACTCCGCCGGCGGCTCGGCCAAGCAGGCACGCGACCGCGAGACGCAGGCCGTCATGCCGCTGCGCGGCAAGATTCTGAACGCCTGGGAGGTCGATGCCGCCGAGGTGCTGGGCTCGCAGGAGGTGCACAACATCAGCATCGCGCTCGGCGTGGACCCCGGGTCGGCCAAGCTCGACGGGCTGCGCTACCACAAGGTCTGCATTCTCGCCGACGCCGACAGCGACGGTCTGCACATCGCGACGCTGCTCTGCGCACTGTTCCTGAAGCACTTCCGCCCGCTCGTCGAGGCCGGCCGCGTGTTCGTCGCGATGCCGCCGCTGTACCGCATCGACGTCGGCAAGGACGTTTATTACGCCCTCGACGACGCCGAGCGCGAGCTGATCCTCGACCGCATCGAGGCCGAGCACAAGAAGGGCAAGGTCTCCGTCACGCGTTTCAAGGGTCTCGGCGAGATGGACCCGATTCAGCTGCGCGAGACGACGATGGCCCGCGATACGCGCCGTCTCGTCCAGCTCACCGTCGACGGGCAGAACATGGCCGACCAGGTGCTCGACATGCTGCTCGCGAAGAAGCGTGCAGGCGACCGGCGCGAATGGCTGCAGCAGAAGGGCAACCTCGCGGACGTGTGACGTTCGCAGCGGCCGCGGCATGACTGGAACCGAGCCCGCTACGACGGTACCCGACGCCGTCGCGCTCATCGGCTTCGGTGAGGTCGGCCAGCGCCTTGCCGCGGATTTCTTCGCCGCAGGGGTCCGCGCCGTGACGGCTTGGGACATCGCGTTCGCGGACGCTTCGAGCCCGCAGCGCAGGGCCGCCGACGCGCTCGGCGTGGCCGCGGCGGCCTCGAGCGCCGAAGCCCTGCACGGGGCGCGCCTCGTCTTCAGCGCCGTCACGGCGGGCTCGGACGCGGCGGCGGCGAAGACCGCGGCGCAAGCCATCGAGCCCGGTGCCTTCTATGCGGACGTGAACTCCGTTTCCCCTGGAACGAAAATCGAGGTCGGCCGAATCGTCGAAGGGGCGGGCGCCCGCTACGTGGAGGTCGCCGTCATGAGCCCCATCGCGCCGCGCGGTATCCGTTCGCCGATGCTGCTGGGCGGTCCGCACGCGGAGGACTTTCGCGAGCGCATGCGCGCGTTCGCGACGGATATGACCGTGGTCGCGGCCGAGATCGGCAGGGCGGCGGCGACGAAGATGTGCCGAAGCGTGCTCTACAAGGGGCTCGAAGCCCTGTTTCTCGAAGCCCTGATCGGCGCGCGCCATTACGGCGTCGAGGAGACGGTGCTCGCCTCGCTGGCGCGAACGTTCGAGTCCGGCTGGGACGAGACCGCGCGCTATATGATCGGCCGCGCGTTGATCCACGGCCGGCGCCGCGGCGAGGAGATGCGCGAGGCCGCGAGGACGGTTGCGGAGGCCGGGCTGCGGCCGCTCGTGACCGAGCGGGTCGCCGAACGCGAGGACTGGGCTGCCGCGCAAAGGCCGCGCCTCGGCGCGAGCCGCGTGGCGGAGGCCTCGCTCGCCGAGCTGCTGGACGGGCTCCGCAACGCGGGCGCTGCGGTTTCGGCAGATACTCTGCCTCTCGAAGAGCGCGTTGGAGCGGCGGCGCTGGCGCACGCGACGAATTCGGTCCAGGTGTACAGGGTCTACATCAAGGCGAGTGCGCAGGCGATCTGGGACGCGATCACGCGGCCCGAGTGGACGGCGAAGTACGGCTACGCGATGCGGGTCGATCACGACCTGTGTCCCGGCGGGGCGTTCCGCGCGCTGCCCAACGAGGGCATGCAGGCCATCCCCGGCATTCCGGACGTGATCAGCGACGGGGAGGTGTTGGAGGTGGAGCCGCCCCGCAGGCTCGTGCAGACCTGGCGCATGACCATGTCGCCCGAGCTCGCAGCCGAAGCCTATACGCACCTCACGTGGGATTTGGCCCCCGTGCGCGGCGGCGTCACGCGCGTGACCGTGACGCACGACGTCACGGGCGCGCCGCTTTGGGCGCCCGTGCTCGCGGGCGAGCGCGAGCAGGACGGTGCGGGCGGCGGCTGGGCCGAGGTGCTGAGCGGCCTCAAGACGCTGCTCGAGACGGGTGCGCCGCTGCCGTTCCAGAGCGGCCCGGCACGGGATTGAACGAGGCGGCTCTCAAGCAGCAGCTTTCACAGGAGAACGAATGAGGGACCAGGAGCTCAACTTCGAGGGCATCGAGCAAGTGCCGATGCACGTCTTCACCGAGAAGGCATACCTCGATTACTCGATGTACGTGATCCTCGACCGCGCGCTGCCGCACCTCGGCGACGGCTTGAAGCCCGTGCAGCGGCGCATCGTCTACGCCATGAGCGATCTCGGTCTCTCGTCGAGCTCGAAGCCCAAGAAGGCCGCGCGCACGGTCGGCGACGTGCTCGGCAAGTTCCATCCGCACGGCGACAGCGCCTGCTACGAAGCCATGGTGCACATGGCGCAGCCGTTCTCGTATCGCTACCCGATCGTCGACGGCCACGGCAACTGGGGCTCGCAGGACGACCCGAAGTCCTTCGCGGCCATGCGCTATACCGAGGCGCGCCTGACGAAGTACGCGCAGGTGCTGCTGGCCGAGCTCGGGCAGGGCACGGTGGACTGGCTGCCGAACTTCGACGGTACGCTGAACGAGCCCGCGCTGCTGCCGGCGCAGCTGCCGAACCTGTTGCTGAACGGCACGAGCGGTATCGCCGTCGGCATGTCGACGGACATTCCGCCGCACAATCTGCGCGAGGTCGCGGCCGCGCTCGTGCGGCTGCTCGAGGACGCGGACGCGACGCCGGCGCAGCTTCTGAAGCACGTCAAGGGCCCGGACTTTCCGACGGGCGGGGAGCTCGTGTCCTCGCGCGAGGAGATCGCGCAGGTCTACAAGACCGGCAGCGGCACGCTGCGTCTGCGTGCGCGCTACGAAGTCGAGAACCAAGAGATCGTGATCCGCGAGCTGCCGTTCCAGACCTCGGGCGCCAAGGTGCTCGAGCAGATCGCGAACATGATGCGCGCGAAGAAGCTGCCCTGGGTCGAGGATCTGCGCGACGAGTCCGACCACGAGAGCCCGACGCGCCTCGTGATCGCCGCGCGCTCGAACCGCGTCGACTTCGAGGCGCTCATGAATCACCTGTTCGCGACAACGGACCTCGAGCGTACGGTCCGCGTGAACTGCAACGTGATCGGCCGCGACGGCCGGCCGCGCATCTACGGTTTGAAGGCGTTGCTCGCCGAGTGGCTCGAGTTCCGCTTCGATACCGTCAGGCGTCGGCTCGAGCACCGGCTCGACCGCGTGACGCGGCGCCTGCACATCCTCGACGGCCTGCTGATCGCCTACCTCAACATCGACGAGGTCATCCGGATCATCCGTACCGAGGACGAACCGAAGCCCGTGCTCATGAAGCGCTTCAAGCTCACGGACGACCAGGCCGAAGCCATCCTCGAGCTCAAGCTGCGCCACCTCGCCAAGCTCGAAGAGTTCAAGATCCGCGGCGAGCAGAAGGACCTCGCCAAAGAGAGGGCCGATCTCGAGGGGACGCTGAAATCGAAGGCGCGGCTCACGAAGCTCATCCGCACGGAGATCACGGCGCTCGCCGAGCAGCACGGCGACGCGCGCCGCACGCAGATCGTGGAGCGCGCGCCGGCGCAGGCCATCGCGGAGACGGAGCTCGTCGCGAGCGAGCCCGTGACCGTCGTGCTCTCCGAGCGCGGCTGGGCGCGCGCGGCGAAAGGTCACGAGATCGATCCGGAGTCGTTGTCCTATCGCGCCGGGGACGCCTTCCAGGCTGCGGCGCTCGGCCGCACGAATCAGCTCGCGGTGTTCATGGACAGCACGGGGCGCGCCTACAGCCTCGGGGCGCACACGCTGCCCTCGGCGCGCGGCCAGGGCGAGCCGCTGTCCGGGCACGTGAACCCGCCCGACGGCGCGAGCTTTCGCGCGGTGCTCATCGGCGCGCCCGAGGACCAGTGGGTCGTGGCCTCGACGGCGGGCTACGGCTTCGTAGTGCCGCTCGCGGAGCTCTACTCCCGCAACAAGGCGGGCAAGGCCGTGCTCAAGGTGCCAAAGGGCGCCTCGGTCGTGCCGGCCGCGCCCGTGGGCGAGGGCGGAGCGTTGCTCGCGGCCGCCTCGACGGACGGCCGCCTGCTCGTGTTCCCGCTCGAGGAACTGCCGCAGATGGCACGCGGCAAGGGCAACAAGATCCTCGCGCTGCCCGCCAAGGGCGAGGTGGAGCTCGCGAGCGTCTGCGTGCTCGCCGAGGGGCAGAACCTCAAGGTCAAGGCGGGCCAGCGGCAGATGACGGTCAAGGCCGGCGATCTCGAGCACTACGTCGGCGAGCGCGGACGGCGCGGCGCGGCCTTGCCGCGCGGCTGGCGCAAGGTCGAGCGGCTCGGGGCGGAGTGAAGGGGCCTCAAAAGGGCCTCAAAAAGGGGTCAGAGCCCTTTTTCGCCGAAAAAGGGCTCTGACCCCTTTTTGAGGCCCCATTTCCGGGCCGCCGCGGCCCGAATCCTGCATGACGGCTATCGAAGGAGCATCGATAGCCGAAACATCATGCCGAGAGAGACCGTCAATCCGGCCAATGGCCAAGTCGTCGCTCGCTACGAGCACGCGTCGGACGCGGAGATCGACCGTTTGCTCGACGCGTCGCGGGCCGCCTATGGCGCCTGGCGCGGGACCGCGTTCGAAGCGCGCGCGGCGTGTATGAACCGCGTGGCCGCGCGGCTCAGGGACGAGTCTCCCGCGCTCGCGCGCCTCATGGCCACGGAGATGGGGAAGCCGCTGCGGCAGGGCGAGGCCGAGGTCGAGAAGTGCGCCTGGGTGTGCGAGCACTATGCGCAGCATGCAGAATCCTTTCTCGAGCCGCGGCCCGTCGCCTCCGACGCGCGCGGCAGCTGGGTGGTCTTTAGGCCGCTCGGCGCCGTCCTCGCAGTCATGCCCTGGAATTTTCCGCTTTGGCAGTTCTTCCGCTTTGCGGCCCCGACGGTCATGGCCGGCAACGTCGCGATCCTGCGGCATGCGAGCAACGTCACGGGCTGCGCGCTGACCATCGGCCGGCTGTTCACCGAGGCGGGCTTCCCCGAGGCTGTCGTGAGCATTGCGCTCGCCGACAAGGATCAGGTCGCGCGCATGATCGAGGACGCGCGCGTCGCGGCCGTGACGCTGACCGGCAGCGTGGCCGCCGGCCGCGCCGTGGGAGCGACGGCGGGCGGCGCGGTCAAGAAGAGCGTCCACGAGCTCGGCGGCAGCGATGCCTACGTGGTGTTGCGGGACGCGAATCTCGACCTCGCCGTCGAGCGCTGCGCCGCGAGCCGCCTCATCAACTCGGGACAAAGCTGCATCGCGGCGAAGCGCTTCATCGTCGAGGCGCCGCTGTTCGACGGCTTCGTGGCCGGCCTCGTCGAAGCCCTGCGCTCGAAGTGCGTGGGACCGCCGCTCGAGGCCGACGTCGATGTCGGGCCGATCGCGCGGCCGCGCGTCCGCGACCGGCTCGACGAGCAGGTGCGGGCAAGCGTCGCGGCCGGTGCGAAGTGCGTGCTCGGCGGCCGGCGGCCCGACACGCCGGGCTTCTTCTACCCGCCGACCGTGCTGACCGGCGTCGAGCCCGGCATGCCGGCGTTCGACACGGAGACGTTCGGGCCCGTTGCCGCCGTCACGCGTGCCGTCGACGCCGAGGACGCTATACGCCTCGCGAACGAAAGCGCGTTCGGCCTAGGGGCCGCCGTATTTACCGAGGACCTCGAGCGCGGCCGCGAGATCGCGGCGACGCGTCTGCGCGCGGGCAGCTGTTTCGTGAACGATTTCGTGCGCTCCGATCCGCGTCTGCCTTTCGGCGGCGTCAAGGATTCGGGCTACGGCCGCGAGCTCGGCGAGCGCGGCATTCGAGAGTTCGTCAACGTCAAGACGGTGTACGTGGCCTAGCGGCCGTCGCCGGCCACGCGTTCGAGACCCCGGCTCCTCACGCCTCTTCGAGCACGACTTCCGCCTCCTGCAGATAGTGGCCCTGCATGTAGGCGGCGCCGAGCTGGAACAGCACGGCCATCGTGTTGGCATTCTCGACGCGTTCGGCGATCGTCTGGACCTTGCGCTTCTCGGCGGCCTTGATGTAGCCGCGCACCTGCTCCTGCAGCGCGGAGTTCGTTGCCAGGCTCTGCATGAGCGAGCCGTCGATCTTCAGATATTGCATGGGAAGCTGCGTCAGCACGCGCATCGGGTCCCGGCCGACGCCGAAGTGCTCGATCGCGAACAAAAAGCCCGCGGCTTTGAGCTGCTCGGCCAATGTCCGCGTCTGCTTCAGGTACTGCGTCGCGTCTTCCTCGCCGACCTGGAAGCAGAGACTGCCGGGCGGGACGTGGTTGGCCCCGACGAGCTTGGTGAGCCATTCGACGAGCGTCGCGTCGAGCACGGACTCGTGCGAGAGCTTCACGAACAGGACGTTGGCCTTCTGCTTGGCGAACATGTCGACGCTCGCCGCGACGACCCAGCGGTCGACGGCGCGCAGCATCTTGTTGCGGCGCGCGGCCGGCATGAACTCGGCCGCGGAGACCTCGTCGCCCTGCAGGTCGACCATGCGCAGCACGGTGTCGTACATGATCTTGCGCTCGCCGCTCAGGCTCGCGATCGGCAGGTGCGCGAGGCGCAGGCGGTTCTCGAGCAGCGCGGTCTTGATCTGCTGCACCCAGATCTCGTCGAAGCGCTGGATGCGCGTGCTCTCGTCGGACGTTTCCTCGAGCACGACCTGATTGCCGCCGCGCTGGCGGCCGCGGCGGTTGGCCTTCTCGGCGTCGGCGATCAGGGTCTCGGTGCGTTCCTTCGTCGGGCCGACCTCCGCGATGCCGATCGTGCAGCTGATCGAGACGCTGTTCTCGGCGACGTTGAAGATGTGATCGGAGATCTGCTGCACGGCGTTCTCGGCCCAGGCCTCGACGTCGCGCAGCGTGCCGCGCTCGAGCAGCATCGTGAAGACGTTGCCGCCGAAGCGCGCGCAGATGTCGAGCGGATGGGCCAGCGACCGCAGCAGCTCGGCGAGCGAGACGAGCAGGTCCTCGCTCGCGAACGGCCCGACCTCTGCCGCAACCTCGCCGAACTTGTCGGGGCGGATGTAGGCGAGGGCGCGGACGCCGCCGCGCGGATTGGACTCGAGCTTCCGGGTCAGCAGCTCGAGAAACCGGCGCCGGTGATAGAAGCCCGTGGCCGGGTCTTTGTTGACCGCGTGGTCGACGAGCTCTTCGGGTGCGGCGCGCTCGGGCTGCTCCTGGGGCACCGTGAGCTTGACGGCCGGCTCACCCTCGAACTTCGTCTGCTCGAGCGTGAGCCGGACGGTCATCGTCGTGCCGTCGCGCGGCGTCGCCGTCACGCTCAGCGTTTCGTCTTTCCACTGGCCTTTCGTGCAGGCGACGACGGCGCCTTTGACGGCGGCCTGGCTCGCC
The DNA here is from genome assembly GCA_963782445.1 of uncultured Gammaproteobacteria bacterium. Taxonomy (GTDB): domain Bacteria; phylum Pseudomonadota; class Gammaproteobacteria; order Steroidobacterales; family Rariloculaceae; genus ZC4RG20. The sequence continues at coordinate 3,766,647 of CAWAJM010000001.1, read as the reverse complement.
GTCGGAAACAGGTCCATGAGCGGACGGTTCAACGCCTCCTCGGGCGAGTCGCCGAACAGCTCTGCCCAGGCCGGATTCGCCTCGACGACGATCCCTTCCTGCACGAATGCGATCGCGTCGACGGAGCCGGCGACGAGCGCCTTGACCTGCTTCTTGTATTGGGAGGCGGAAAGCAGCGTGTCGTTGAGCGCCTGCTCGAGACGGTACGTGCGCAGCTCGCGCTCGGCGACGGCCTTGAGCCTTTCGCGCTGCTTCAGTGAGACGAGGTCCTGCGCGCCGGCGAGCAGGGCGTCCGTGACCGTGCTCTCCTCGACGTCGAGCGCGAAAGCGAGCAGCGGCACGACGCTCGAGGTCTGCTGCCGAATGCGGGCGACGTCCGCGATCGACGTGGGGAAGCGGTCGGCGCGATACCAGAGCAGCTCGGGGCTCGCGTCGACGAGCGCGGCCTCGAGGTCCTCGACGCGCCTGACCCAATGGCAGTGCACGGGATGGCCGGCGTCCCGCAGCGTTTTATTGATGAGCTCGACGTCGTCTTCGGCCGGTGTCAAGACGATCAGCGGTACCGGAGCTTGGGCCATGAGGTCTCTTTTATCCTGTGTCGCTGCCGCCGTTTACGACTTGCGTCGACTCCCGGGCGAGCCGCAGATTCTAGCATTCGGCCCGCGACCCGGATGTACATGGGTCACATCCCGAGGGCCGCAAATCGTGGTAGGGCGGCCCTTGCCCTCAGCCGGCGGGCGTTTTGCTCGGCCGCCCGGGGATCTCGCGCACGAGGCGCGGCACGAGGTAGCCCGGCAGCCGCGCGAGTAACTGGCCGTGCAAACGCCGTGCCCGGTCCTCGGGAACCTCGAAATGCGCCGCGCCCGTCACGCGGTCGAGCAGGTGCAGGTAGTAAGGCAGGGCGCCGCAGGCGAACAGGCGCTCGGACAGCGCGGCCAGCGCATCGGCGTCGTCGTTGATGCCGGCGAGCAGCACGGACTGGTTCAGGACGGTGGCGCCCGCGTGCCGGAGCGCGCCCAGCGCGCGGGCGACCTCGGCGTCGAGCTCGTTGGCGTGATTGGCGTGCACGACGACGACGGTCTTGAAGGGCGCCGCGGCGAGCAGCTGCACGAACCCGGCGTCGATGCGCTCGGGCAGCACGACCGGAAAGCGCGTGTGGAGCCGCACGCGCTCGACGGAGGCCAGGCGGCCGAGCCCCGCGAACAGGCGTTCGAGACGGCCGTTGCCGATCATGAGCGGGTCCCCGCCGCTCAGGATGACCTCGGCGAGGTCGGGGCGCTGCGCAAGGTGCGCCAAGGCGGGGGCGAAGTCGTCGCGCGCGGCGAGCTGCGCCGAGTAAGGGAAGTCGCGCCGGAAGCAATAGCGGCAATGAACGGGACAGCTGCCGGCCGCGACGAGCAGCGCGCGCCCCGAGTACTTCTCGACGATGCCGGCCTGCGCCAAACCCTGCTCGCGCACGGGATCGGCGTCGAAGCCCGGTGTCTCGAGCAGCTCGGGCGCGCGGGGCAGGACCTGCAGCAGCAGCGGATCGCGCGCGTCGCGCTTGCGCATGCGGGCGACGAAGCCGCGCGGCACGAGCAGAGGGAAATCGCGGCCGGCCGCCGGCGCCGTGCCGAGCGCCTCGAGGGGCAGCTCGAGCAGCGCGGCGAGCTCGGCGGGGTCGCGCACGGCATCGCGCAGGGCCCGCTGCCACGAGGCGGGTTCGCCGTCGGCGGAAGCGGGCGTCGTAATCGGGGCGTCGGGCGCGGGCAGCGACATGGTCTCTCGTGCGTGCAGGCGGCGTTGGCGCTATTATGGCGCGTTCGAAACGCTACCGAGTCACATGGCCAGTTACAGCACCAACGAGTTTCGCTCGGGCCTCAAGATACTCATCGACAACGATCCCTGCGTCATCGTCGATAACGAGTTCGTGAAGCCCGGCAAAGGTCAGGCGTTCAACCGCGTCAAGATCCGCAACCTCAAGACCGGGCGCGTCGTCGATAAGACGTTCAAGTCCGGCGATTCGGTCGAAGCGGCGGACGTTGTCGACCAGGACATGGAATACCTCTACGCGGACGGCGAGTTCTGGCACTTCATGGTGCCGGATACCTACGAGCAGTTCGCGGCGCCCGAGGAGGCCGTCGAGGACGCGAAGCCGTGGCTCAAGGAGCAGGATCGCTGCATGGTCACGCTATGGAACGGCGTGCCGCTGCTCGTGTCCCCGCCGAACTTCGTCGAGCTCAAGATCGTCGAGACGGATCCCGGCGTGCGCGGCGATACGGCCCAGGGCGGCGTCAAGCCGGCCAAGCTCGAGACCGGCGCCGTCGTGCGCGTGCCGCTGTTCCTCGAGGAAGGCGAGACCATCAAGGTCGATACCCGGACGGGCGAATACGTCTCGCGGGTGAAGTAAGGCAAGCAAGCGCAAGAAAAAGAGCAAGAAAAAGGGGTCAGAGCCCTTTTCGCCCGCACCGACGCTGCCGAGTCCCGCGCTCCAGAAATGCGAAAAGGGCTCTGACCCCCTTTTCTTCGTCTTCGTCTACGCCCGATGGCTAAAGGCCACGACGGCCTCGAGCGACGCCGCGCCCGCCGCGAGCGCCACGAGGCGGTCGAGGCCGAGCGCGACGCCCGCGCATTCTGGCAGGCCCGCCTCGAGCGCCGCCAGGAAGTCCTCGTCGATCGGCGGCTCGAATCGGCCCGCGGCGTGCCGCGTGCGCAGTTCGGCGGTGAACCGCCGGCGCTGCTCGGCCGCATCCGCGAGCTCGGCGAAGCCGTTGGCGAGCTCGATACCGGCCGCGAACAGCTCGAAGCGTGCGGCCACCGGCGGCGTCGTCGGCTTGAGCCGCGCGAGCGCGGCCTGCGCCGCCGGATAGTCATAGACGAAGGTCAGCGCATCCGCGGGCAGGGTCGGTACGACGAGGATCCCGAAAGCGAGGTCCAGCAAGGCGCCGGCGTCGAGCCTCGGCGGCACGTCGACGCCGAGCGTGCGCAGCCGGCGCTCGAGACGCGCCGCGAGCGGCGCGCCCGTCACCTCGAGCGGGTCCGCGCCGACGGCGCCCACGAAGGCTTCGCGATACGTCAATCGCTCGACGCGGGCCGCGACCAGCTCGGGTCCGAGCGCCGCGCGCACGACGGCGGCGACCTCGTCCATGAGCCGGGCGTCGTCCCAGCCGACGCGATACCACTCGAGCAGCGTGAACTCGGGCTCGTGCCAGCGGCCGAGCTCGCCGTCGCGGAACACGCGGCAGATCTGATAGATGTCCCCAGCGCCGCCGGCGAGCAGACGCTTCATCGCGAACTCGGGTGAGGTATGCAGGAACTGCGTGCCGCCGAGGCTCGCGACGCTCGCCGCGACGCTGTCGAGGGCCGGGTCGGTCACGGCGGCGGGCGAGAGCGCCGGCGTCTCGACCTCGAGCACGCCCGCGGCAGCAAAATAGGCGCGCAGTCTCGCGAGCACGTCGGCGCGCAGGCGCAGGGCCTCGATCGTGGCGGTGCGGCGGTAGCCCATCGGGCGTCTCAACCGGCTTGCGGCGCCCGGCGGCGGCCGATGGCCTGGCCGAGGCGCAGCACGCGCCCCGGTTCTAGCGCGCCGTTCCAGTCCACCTCGCCGTCGGGGAACAGCACGATGACCGTCGAGCCGAGGTTGAAGCGGCCGATCTCCTCACCGCGCGCGAACGGGCGCGGTGGTCCCGGCCAGTACCGCGGCGTGCCGCTCGGCAGGTCGCCGAGGCCGGTCACGCTCAAGCTCGAGACGTTGAGCGCCCCGACGAGCACGAGCGCGAGTGTCCCGCCGCCGGCCGTCTCGAACCAGCAGACCGCGCGCTCGTTGCGGCAGAACAGGTTGCGGATGCCGCAGGTCGTCGCGGCGTTGACGCTGTAGCGCCGGCCCGGAATGTAGCGCGTCGCGCGCAGCGTGCCCGCGAGCGGCATGTGGACGCGGTGATAGTCGCTCGGCGCGAGGTAGATGGTCGCGAAGGCGCCGTGCGCGAAGCGTTCCGCGGCGACAGGGCCCTCGCCGACGAGCTCGGCCAACGCGTAATCGAAGCCCTTGGCCTGAATGAGCCGGCCCGCCCGCAGCGTGCCGTACTCCGTGAGCCGGCCGTCGACGGGGGAGACGACGGTCTCCTCGCCGCCTTCGGCCCGGCGCGCGCCCGGCTTCAGCGCCCGCGTGAAGAACTCGTTGAAGCTCGCATACGCCTCGAGGTCCGCGCGCTCGGCCTCGTCGAGATCGATTCGATACTGCCGCGCGAACCAGCGGATCAGCGGCCCCTTGAGCCACGGCCGCCGGCTGCGCGCCGCGGCCCCGACGATGCGCGCGAGCAGGGACTGCGGCAGCAGATGCTGAAGCCAGACACCGGCCGGGGTCATCGCAGGCCGGCGTTATCGACCGGCCGGCGCCGGAGCGGGAGCCGGTGCGGCCGGATGCGGGCCCGCGTGCGGGCCGAGCGCGCCCGGACCGTGTGGCCGCGGAAACATGAGCATGGCCGCCACGAGCAGCACGAGCGCGACGACGAGAACTCTTAGCATGCCGGCCAACATGGGCGCGATTGTGGCATAGACAAGGGGGCAGTAGACGAGGGGTCAGAGCCCTTTTTCGACCGCCGCCGGCGACGCCCAATGGGCGAAAAAGGGCTCTGACCCCTTTTCCGTTATCATCGCGCGCCATGAAAACCGACGCCCTGCGCCAACGCCTCGAGCGCGCCGCGACCTACGGCGAGTGGGTCGGCGCGCTGGCGGAGCACTTCCGGAGCGCGGGCGTCTTCTTCGGGCACGGCACGGACAACGCCGAGGACGAGGCCTTCTGGCTCATCCGCCATCTTCAGGGCTGGCGCGACGAGGGTTGGACGGCGCCGCCGGATCGGGCGCTCGCGCGGCCGGCGGCCGAGATCGCCGAGCGCCGCACGGCCGAGCGCATCCCGCTCGCCTATCTGCTCGGGGAGGCCTGGTTCGCCGGCTTGCCGTTCTATGTCGATCGCAACGTGCTCGTGCCGCGCTCGCCGCTGGCCGAGCTCGTCGAGGCCTGCTTCGCGCCCTGGGTCCGGCTCGCGCCCGGCGACCGCGTGCTCGACGTCGGCACGGGCAGCGGCTGCATCGCGATCGCCGCGGCGCACTACTGCGAGGGCCTCGAGGTGGACGCGACGGATGCCTCGCCCGCGGCCCTGGCCGTGGCCGCGCGCAACGTCGCGCGCCACGGGCTCGAAGGTCGCGTTCATCTGCAGGAAGCCGACTTATTTCCGCGCGCCGGAGGCCCCTATCGCGTTATCATTTCCAATCCGCCCTATCTGCCGGCCGATGCGATCGCGTCGCTGCCGGCGGAGTATCGCGCCGAGCCCGAGCTCGGTCTCGTGGGCGGTCCGGCCGGCGTCGAGCCTGCCGAGCGCTTGCTGCTCGGCGCGCGCGAGCGCCTGGCGCCCGGCGGCGTCCTCATCGTCGAGGTCGGCGCCGAGGCCGAGACGTTCATGGCGAGGCACCCCCGTTTCCCGGCCGTCTGGATCGAGTTCGAGCGCGGCGGCGAGGGTGTATTCGTCGTGACGGCGGAGCAATTGGACGAATATCTCGGCAACCGGAGATGAGGCGGCTTCTGGCATGGCAGGCGATACCTACGGTCGGCTGTTCACGGTAACGACCTTCGGCGAGAGTCACGGGCCCGCGCTCGGCTGCGTGGTCGACGGCTGTCCGCCCGGGCTTGCGCTCACCGAGGCGGACATCCAGCGCGATCTCGAGCGGCGACGCCCCGGCAAGTCGCGGCACGTGACGCAGCGCAAGGAGCCCGACGAGGTCCGCATTTTGTCGGGCGTCTTCGAGGGCGTCACGACGGGCACGGCCATCGGCCTGCTCGTCGAGAACGTCGACCAGCGCTCGCGGGACTACGCGAAGATCAAGGATACGTTCCGCCCGGGCCACGCCGATTACGCATACATGCACAAGTACGGCCTCCGGGACTATCGCGGCGGCGGGCGTTCCTCGGCGCGCGAGACGGTCATGCGCGTTGCGGCCGGCGCCATCGCGCGCAAGTACCTGCGCGAGCGCTTGGGGCTCGAGATCCGCGGCTACCTCGCGGCGCTCGGCCCGTTCGAGCTCGAGCCCGTCGATCTCGATGCCGTCGACGCGAACGCGTTCTTCTGCGCGGATCCGTCCAAGGTCGACGCGCTCGAGGCATTCATGATCCAGCTGCGCCGCGACGGCGACTCGGTCGGCGCGCGCGTGAACGTGCTCGCGACGGGCGTGCCGCCCGGCCTCGGCGAGCCCGTGTTCGACAAGCTCGAGGCGGACATCGCGCACGGGCTCATGAGCATCAATGCCGTCAAGGGCGTCGAGTTCGGCGACGGCTTTCGCGTCGTGCAGCAGCGCGGCAGCGAGCATCGCGACGAGCTCACGCCCGAAGGCTTCGTCAAGAATTCCTCGGGCGGCACGCTCGGCGGCATTTCGAGCGGCCAGGAACTTCTGGTCAGCATTGCGCTGAAGCCCACGTCGAGCATCCAGGTCCCGGGCAGGACGATCGACACGGCGGGCCAGGCAGCCGAGGTCGTCACGACCGGCCGCCACGATCCCTGCGTGGGGCTGCGCGCGACGCCGATCGCCGAAGCCATGCTCGCGCTCACGCTCATGGACCACTATCTGCGGCATCGCGCGCAGAACGCCGACGTCGCCACGGGCGTGCCGGCCATCGCCGCGAAACGGCCGGCCTGACGGCCGCCGTCCCCGCAGTCTTTCACCGTTCCGAAATTTTCGAGGGAGCCCAATGCCCAAGACCTATGACGTTGCCGTAGTAGGCGCCACCGGCCTCGTCGGCGAGGCCATGATGCAGGTGCTCGAGCAGCGCAATTTCCCGGTCGGGAAGCTGTTCCCGCTCGCAAGCGCACGCTCGGCCGGGCGGAACGTGCGGTTCCGCGACGAGTCCGTCGCCGTGCACGCGCTCGACGGCTTCGACTTCGAGCAGGTGCAGATCGCTCTGTTCTCGGCCGGCGGCTCGGTCTCGGCCGAGTACGCGCCGAAGGCCGCGGCCGCCGGCGCCGTCGTCATCGACAACACCTCGCAATTTCGCTACGACGACGATATCCCGCTCGTCGTGCCCGAGGTCAATCCCGAGCGCATCGCGGACTACGTGAACCGCGGCATCATCGCGAATCCCAACTGCTCGACGATCCAGCTCGTCGTCGCGCTCAAGCCCCTCTCCGACGCGGCGGGCATCGAGCGCGTCAACGTCGCCACCTATCAGGCGGTCTCGGGCGCCGGCCGCCGCTACCTCGAGCAGCTCACCGAGGACACGCGCCAGATTCTCGCGGGCCTGGACCCGGTCCGGCGCGGCAACGAGAAGTGGGTGGCCTTCAATGTGCTGCCGCACATCGACCGCTTCATGGAAAACGGCTATACGAAGGAAGAGATGAAGATGGTCTGGGAAACGCGCAAGATCCTCGGCGACCCCCAAATCCGGGTCAATCCCACGGCCGTGCGGGTCCCGGTCTACTTTGGCCACTCCGAGGCGGTCCATCTCGAAACTCGAACGAAAATCACAGTCGACGAGGCGCGGAAATTGTTAAATTCCGCGCCAGGAGTCGTCGTAATGGATGGTCACGAGACCGGAATGTATCCGACGGCTGCAACGGATGCCGCCCATAGGGATGCCGTTTATGTGGGCCGCATTCGCGAGGACGTGTCGCACCCGCGCGGCATCGACCTCTGGGTCGTCTCGGACAATCTGCGCAAAGGCGCCGCGCTCAACAGCGTCCAGATTGCCGAGATTTTGGTAAATCGCTTTATGTAAGATATCGTTCGATCGCGTGTCCGGGTGCTTCTCGAACTCCATGGGGCCGAACCTCGAACGCGGATCGCACGATCATCGAATGGGTGCCCTCGGGCCAAAACGGAGTGTAGCGGGCGGCGTTCGTGCCCACATCGGCGGCTGCCGCGCTAACGCAAGACCGAGACGGAGTTTTTTATGAGAGTACTGCCACCCCTGGGCGCAGCGGTGCTGCTGGCCGCACCCGCCGGAGCCTGGGCACTCGGTTTGGGCGATATCCAGCTCCATTCGGCGCTGAACCAGCCATTTCAGGCCGAGATCCCGCTGCTCTCCGCGTCGGCCGACGAGCTCCAGTCGCTCAAGGTGACGCTCGCGAGCCGGGACACGTTCGGCCGCTACGGGCTCGATCGACCCTCGGATCTCTCCGACCTCGAGTTCAAGGTCGGCAAGAACGCGGCCGGGCAGAACGTCATTCTCGTCACGTCGACGAAACGCATCGGCGACCCGTTCGTGACGATGCTCGTCGAGGCGACGTGGCCGCGCGGCCGTCTGCTGCGCGAATACACCGTGCTGCTCGACCCCCCGACGCTGCTGCCCGGGCCGACCGAGCAGGCCCCGATCCGGCAGGCCCGGGCAGCGAGCCCGGCCCAGGGGGCGGCCGGCGGCGCCATTGCGCGCGCACCCGCCGAGGCCGAGTCCGCTGCGGCCGAGCCCGCTAGCGCGACGGCGCCCGCACCCGCGGCCGGCGTCTCGAGCCGCCCGGCAGCCGCACCGAGCGGCGCCGGCGGCGGCAATGCCGGCGGCACTTACGGTCCCGTGCGCCGGGACGAGACGCTCTGGGGCATCGCCTCTTCGCTGAAGCCGGCGGACGTGACGACGAATCAGATGATGGTGGCGCTTTACGCCGCCAATCCCGATGCCTTCGACGCCAACATGAACCGGCTGCACCGCGGCGCGACGCTCAACGTGCCCGGCCGCGACGCCCTGCAGGCGCTGTCGCCCGCGGCCGCGACGGCCGAGGTCCGGCGCCAGGCCAGCAGCTGGCAGGCGCAGGCGGCCGCGCGCCAGGCCTCGGCGCAGCCGGCGGCGTCGTCCGCGGCCTCCGCGGCCTCCGCGGCCGAAGGCGCGGCGCCCGGCGCCGAGCAGGCGCGGCTCCGGCTCGTGCCGCCGCAGAACGACGCCGGGGACGGCGCGGGCGGCGGCGCCGCAAGCGGTGCCGCGGCCGAGGGCGGAGCGGGCCAGTCCGCCGCGGGCAACGGCGCGGCGGCCGGTGCCGGCGCGGCGGCCGGTGCGGCCAGCGAGGCCGAGGTCTCCGATCTGCGCAGCCAGGTCGAGGCGCTGCGCAACCAGCTCCAACAGAATCGCCGCCTGCTCCAGCTGCGCGACCAGCAGCTGCAGGCGCTTCAGAACCGCGTTGCGGACGCGGGCAAGACCGCTCCGGCCGAAGGCTCGCAGGCGGCGGCCGCCGCTGCGACGGCTTCGCCGGGCGTCGCGCTCGAGTCCGGCCAGGTGTTCGCGGACGATGCCGGCAAGCAGGCCGCGCAGGCCGCGGCGAACGGGGCGGACCAGTCCGCGGCGGCCAAGCCGGCCGCGGCGCAGGCCGAGTCGACGCCGGAGCAGCCGCCCGCGGCCGCCGGGTCGGCAGCGCCCGAGGGCGCCAAGACCGCCGCCGAGACGAGCCCTGCACCGGCCGCCGCGCCCGCACCGACCGAGGCCGCGGCACCGAAGCCGGCCAAGCCGGCCGCCGCGACCAAGCTGCCCGCGGCGGCCACGGCCGCGCACGGCGCCGCGGCGCCTTCGCTGCTCTCGCGCGTGCTCGGCTGGATCGCGAACCCGATCCTGCTCATCGGCTTGGGGTTGGGGGCCGTGCTCCTGACGGCCGTCTGGTACCTGCGGCATCGGCGCGAAGAGGACGTTGACGACGTCACGGGCCGCTGGGACGCGCTCGAGGCGGAGATCGAGGAGGAGACGCGCGCCGCGACGGCCCGGGTTCGGCGTCCGGCCGACGACTCGAGCATGATCGTCGAGGAGCGCCGGCGCGTGCCGTCGGGCGACGACGAGGCCCTGCAGGCGGCCGCGCGCGGCGATTTCGAGGACGAGACCCTCTCGAGCCAGACGGTCATCAATCTCGATCAGGCCGATCCCGTCGCCGAGGCGGACTTCCACATGGCCTACGGCCTTTACGACCAGGCCGCCGAGCTCGTCTCGAAGGCGCTCGAGGCCGAGCCCGACCGCCGCGATCTCAAGCTCAAGCTGCTCGAAGTCTATTTCGTCTGGGGCAATCGGGACGCGTTCCTCGAGACGGCGCGCTCCCTGCACGCCGAGACGGGCGGCTCCGGCGACGGCGATTGGGACAAGGTCCTGATCATGGGCAAGCAGATTTGTCCGGACGAGCCGCTGTTCGCCGAGGAGGCCCAGGGCGGCGTCGTGGACCTGGATCTGCATGGCGCGGGCTCGACGGAGGTCGACTTCGCGCTCGACGACAAGGAGTCGGACGACATCGGGCTCGAGTTCGGCGCCGATCTCGACCTCGAGCTCGCCGAGACGGGCGAGCGGATCGGCAAGGGCTTCGACGCGGACGATGCGGACGATGCGGACGATGTGGACGACGCGGACGAGGATCTGGCGCAGTCCGACGATCTCGCGGGCTCGCTCGACATCGGCGAGCAGACGGCGGCCGGCCTCGAGGCCGCGCTGTTCAGCGGCGCCGAGGACGACGGCGACGCCACGGGGACGGGCTACGATGCGCTCGCCGCGACGCAGGAGTCGCCGACGGTCGAACAGGCGCGCGGTGACGAGGACGATTGGTCGTCGCTGCTCGGCGGCGCCTCCGACGACGAGGAGGTCGACGCCGACGCGCGCACGATGGAGACGCCGACCGTGGAGACCGCGGGTCCCGAAGCGCCGACGGTCGAGACGCCGACGCTCGAGACGGCCTACGGCTATGACGGGGGCGCGGAAGACGACGCCGAGGCGGACGAAGGCGATTCGGAATCGCCGACGGTCGAGACCCCGACGTACGTCGGCGCCGAAGCGCCGACCATGGAAACGCCGACCGTCGAGGCCTCGTTCGCGGGGCTCGGCGAGGCGCCGACCGTCGAGCAGACCGGCATCGGTGCCGGCGCCTCGAACTCGGAGCACACCGAGGAGATCGATCTCGACGACCTCGGCCTGAGCCTCGGTGACCTCGAGGATCTGCCCGAGGACATCGGCGAGCTGCCGGGCACCGACGACACATCCGGCGACGACACGCGTGAGCAGGCCGCACTCGCGGCCGACGAGCGTTTGCTCTCGGCCACGGGCGTGACCGAGGTGCTGCAGGAGGACGAGATCGGCGATGTGCTCGGCCAGGCCGGCAGCGAGCCCGAGGCCGCCTCGGCCGAGACGGGCGCGTTCGATTTCGCGGCGACGGGCTTCGAGCTCGACGCCGAGCTCGAGCGGGCCGACGCCGAGGCAGAGTTCGAGCTCGAGAGCGAAGGCGACGGCGAGGCCGAGGAGATCGACCTGAGCGGGGCGCCCGCGCCCGCGGACGACGAGGAAGAGGGTGCCGACGCCGAGCAGAGCGAGACGTTGGTCCTGCCCGATTACGAGCCGACGCTGCTTGCCTCGGCCTTCGACGAGAACACGTTCGTCGGCACCGAGGTGCTCGAGCAGCGTCGCGAGGGCTCCGGCGACACGTCGCTCGTCAGGGCGTTGGCCGGGTACGAGGACAGTGCCGCGGACGGCGACGGCCTCGACCTCAATCTCGAGGATCTCTCGGCGGCGCTCGAAGGCGGCGACACGGTCGAGCAGCCGCGCGGCTCGTCGTTTGCCGAAGACTTCTTCGGCGGCGGCGGCGACACGCCGCTCGATCTCGACGTTGGTGCGGACGTGATCGGTTCGGACGATCCGACCGGCACGGGGCAGGCGAGTCCGCTCGATCCGCAGACGATGACCGAGATCGGCACGAAGCTCGACCTCGCGCGGGCCTACATCGACATGGGCGATCCCGAGGGTGCGCGCAGCATTCTCGAGGAAGTGCTCGACGAGGGCGATGCCGGTCAGCGGCACGAAGCGCAGGGACTCATCGACGCGTTGAGCGCCTGAAGCGCCGGCGGCTCGGGCCGTCGGGCCGTAAACGTGGCCGTCGCCGCGGCGATCACGAGGTGACGGACTCCGAGTCGCGAGATGGCCAGCGGACGCTATGCCGAGAGTCGCGTTAGGCGTCGAGTACGACGGCACCGAGTTCGTCGGCTGGCAGACTCAGCGCGGCGCCCGCAGCGTGCAGTCCGCGCTGGCCGAGGCCGTGAGCCGCGTCGCGGCCGAGGCCGTGATCGTGCACGGCGCGGGCCGGACCGATGCGGGCGTGCACGCGCTGCAGCAGGTGGTGCACTTCGACACCCGCGCGGCGCGCCAACCGCGCCAATGGGTGCTCGGCATCAACTCCAACCTGCCCGACGACGTGCGCGTGCACTGGGCCCGCGAGGTCGATGCGGCGTTCGATGCGCGGCGCTCGGCGACGGCGCGCCGTTACCGTTATCTGCTGCTCGAGGGCCCGGCGCGCTCTGCGCTGTTGCGCGGGCGGGTCTGGTGGGTCCGCGAGCCGCTCGACTGCGCGGCCATGACGCGCGCCGCGCGGGCTTGGCTCGGCGAGCGGGACTTCTCGGCGTTTCGCGCCGCGGCCTGCCAAGCGCGCACGCCCATGCGCTTTCTCGCGGCCGTCGCGGTCGCGCGGCGGCCGCCCCTCGTCGCCGTCGAGTTTGTCGCGAACGCATTCCTGCATCACATGGTCAGAAATCTGGTCGGTGCGCTCGTCGAGATCGGAACGGGACGCGCGCCGGCGGACTGGGCCGCGGAGGTGCTCGAGGGCCGGGATCGGACGGCCGCGGCCATGACGGCGCCCGCGCAGGGACTCACGCTCGTCGACGTGGCCTACCCCGCGCGCTTCGGTATTCCGGCCGTCACCGACGTTCCCGTTCTTTGAACCCGATGTCGGCCCGCGCCCCGTTTCGGCTATCATTCGCGGCCACGACTGCCGACTTGCGACTATGAGCTGGTTCGACAAATTGATGCCGTCGCGCATTAACACCGAGAAGCGGCGGCGCTCGGTGCCGGAAGGCCTGTGGGTCAAATGCGAGGGCTGCTCGGCGCAGCTGTACCGCGCCGAGCTCAAGCGCAATCTCTACGTGTGTCCGAAGTGTGCGCATCACCTGCGTATCGGTGCGCGCGACCGTCTGAACATGTTCCTCGACGCGGACAGCGGCGAGGAGCTCGCGGCCAACCTCGAGCCCACGGATCCGCTTAAATTCCGCGACTCGAAGCGCTACCGCGATCGGCTCGCGCAGGCCCAGAAGGCGACGGGCGAGCGCGATGCGCTCGTGGTCATGGCCGGCACGCTCGAGCGAATCCCGATCGTCGCGGCGGCGTTCGAGTTCCGCTTTCAAGGCGGCTCGATGGGCTCCGTCGTCGGGGAACGCTTTGCGCGCGCCGTGAACTTCTGCATCGAGCACGAGCGGCCGTTCGTGTGCTTCTCGGCGAGCGGCGGCGCGCGCATGCAGGAGGCGCTTTACTCGCTCATGCAAATGGCGAAGACGAGCGCCGCGCTGGCCGCGCTGGCCGAGGCCGGGCTGCCCTACATCTCGGTCATGACCGATCCGACGACGGGCGGCGTTTCCGCGAGCCTCGCGTTTCTCGGGGACGTCAACATTGCCGAGCCCGGCTCGCTGATCGGCTTCGCGGGCCCGCGCGTCATCGAGCAGACCGTCAAGGAACGGCTGCCGGACGGATTCCAGCGCGCCGAGTTCCTCGTCGAGAAAGGCGCGCTCGACATGATCGTCGACCGGCGCCGCGCGCGCCGCGAGATCGCGGCGCTGCTGCGAAAGCTGCTCCGTCTCGACGCCGCGCACGCGGCCGACGCCGAACGGTTGGCCGAGGCCGAGCGGGCGGGGCCCGCCGGCGCGGCGGAGCCGAGCGAAGTCGTCGAGTCCGTCGAGCTCTACGTCGAGGCCGAGGCGGAGGCGGCCGTCGAGGAGGCGGTCGCGCCGGCCGAGGATCGCGCGGCGGCCGCTGAGGCGGCCGCCGGCCGGAAAGGCAAGGCGAAAAGCGCCAGGCCCGAGAAAGCCGGCAAGTCCTCCAAGACCGCGAAGGCGGTCAAAGCCTCCGCTGCCGCGGCGCCGGCCGAAGTCGAGCCGACCGAGCCGGGGGCCGCGGCCGCGGACGGCGGCGCCGCGCCGTTGGGCCCGCGGCCGGCCGCCGCGACGGGCGCCGCCGTGAGCGGCCCCTACCGGGCGAGCGGGCCGCCGCCCGGCGCCGCCGCCCCGGGTTCGCCCATTGCGCCGCTGCCGAAGCAGGGCGCGGCGCCTTTCGGGAGCGGCGATGGCGCGCCCGCGCCCGCCGAGACGCGCGCGGCGCCGGACGAGACCGACGCCGAGGCGCTCGCCGAGGCCGAAGCGCAGCGCAAGGGTCAGAGAGAAGAGGCCGAGACGGCTGCGGCCTCGTCCGAACGCGACGACGACTGACGTGCCGCGCTTCACGACGCTGCCGGACTGGTTGGCCTGGCTCGAGACGCTTCATCCGAAAAAGATCGACATGAGCCTCGGCCGCGTCACGGCCGTGCTCGACGCGCTGAAGCTGCGTCCGCCGCCGTTCAAGGTCATAACGGTGGGCGGCACGAACGGCAAGGGCAGCTGCGTCGCGCTGCTCGAGAGCATCTACCGCGCGGGCGGCTACTCCGTCGGCGCCTTCACGTCCCCGCATCTTTGGCGCTTCAACGAGCGCATTCGGGTCGACGGCGTCGACGCGAGCGACGCGGAGCTCGTCGATCTGCTCGAGGCCATGGACGCGGCGCGGGGCGACGTCTCGCTGACCTATTTCGAATCGTCGGCCGTCGCGGCCTTGCTGCACTTTGCCCGGCGCGGCGTGGACGTGGCCGTGCTCGAGGTCGGCATGGGCGGCCGCCTCGATGCGGTGAACGCCGTCGATGCCGACGCCGTGCTCATCGCGAGCATCGACCTCGATCATGCCGAGTGGCTCGGCAACGACCGCGAGTCGATCGGCCGGGAGAAGGCGGGCACGCTGCGTCCGGGCCGTCCGGCCGTGATCGGCGACCGCGATCCGCCGCGCTCGGTGACCGAGCACGCGGTTTGCCTCGGCGCCAAGCTGCGCCTCATCGGCCGCGACTTCGACGCGCTGCGCGAGGGCGGCACCTGGACTTACCGCAGCGCGGATGTGAGCTGGGCCGGTCTGCCGCGTGTGCCGTTCGCCTCGGACGTGCAGTATCAGAACGGCGCGGCCTGCGTGGCGCTGGTCGAGAGCCTCGCCGCGGACCTGCCGGTGCCGGCGCCCGCGATCGCGGCCGGCATCGCGGCCGCACAGCTGCGCGGGCGTATCGAGCGTGTGCAGCGCGACGGCGTCGAATGGATTTTCGACGTCGCTCACAATCCGGCGGCCGCGCGCGTGCTGCGGGGGGCGCTCGATGCGCTGCCGCCGGCGCCGCGCACGCTGGCCGTGTTCGGCGCGATGCACGACAAGGATGTGGCGGGCGTGCTCGAGCAGTTCGCGGGACTGGTCGCCGAATGGCATGTCGCTCACGTCGACGACGCGCGCGGCGCGAGCGTCGCGAGCCTCCTCGAGCGCGTCGAAAGCCTGCACGCCGCGCCCGCGGCCGCGCATGCCGACGTCGCGGCGGCCTGCGCCGCGGCGGCCGCGGCGGCGCGGCCCGGCGAACGCGTCCTCGTGTTCGGTTCCTTCTACACCGTGGGCCCCGCGATGGCATCGCTTGGGCTATACTCCACGCCTTCCTAGCAGGGGCCCAGCCGCGACCGATGGATCAGGGACTGAAGGAGCGACTGATCGGCGCAGCCGTGCTCGTCGCGCTCGCGGTATGGCTCATCCCCTGGCTCCTCAACGACTCGGCGGATGCGCCGAGCGCCGCCAAACCCTCGCTCGATCTGCCCGTGCCGGCCCGCGAGACGGCGCCGCCCGTCAAGACCGAAGTCATCGATCTCGCCGCCTCGAAGTCCCCCCCGACGCCGGCCGGCAGCGATGACGCCGCCGCGGTTGCGCCGGCTCGCGCCGGCGGGGATGCCGCGCCGCCGCAGACCGTGGTCGCCGACCGTAAGGCGGAGACGCCGGGTGCGCGTGCGGGCGCGGAGGACACATTGGGTGCGACGGCGCCCGCGCCAGCGGCCGGCCCGAAGCCGGCGCCTGCCTCGACGCCCGCGCATGCCGCGGCAGCGACCGGCGGTGCGGCTCCGTCGGTGTCTGCGCCCGCGCCCGCGCGCCCTGCGCCGTCCCACGCAGCGGCGACGACCGCCGCCGCCAAGCCGTCCGCGGCGCCCGCGACCTCGTCTGCCCGGCATTCGGCCGCGCCGGCGCCGGCTGCCGCCGGCGACTGGGCCGTGCAGCTCGGGAGCTTCGGCGAGGCAGAGAACGCGCAGCGCCTCGTGCGGCGGGTCGCGACCTACGGGGACAAGGCCGCGATCTCGAAGTACAGGGCCGACGGCCGCGTCATGTATCGCGTCCGCATGGGGCCGTATACGACGCGTCCGAGAGCTGAAGCCGCAGCCTCGGCGTTGTCCGCCCACGGCTTCGTCGCGCAGGTCGTGAGCGCCGACTGACGCCCGCTGCAGAAGGTCCGCGAACGTGTCCGCTACGCTTCAAGGAGGCCGCCGATGTCGTTGGCCGACATAGCCATCATCCTCGTCTGTGTGCTCTCGACGCTCTACGGCTTCTGGCGCGGCTTCGCGAAGGAGGCGTTGTCGCTCGCGACCTGGCTCGCGGCGATCTTCCTGGCCGCGCGCTTCGCCTGGGTGCTCGAACCCATGCTCGGCCGCTGGCTCGCGGCCCCCGATCTGCGCACCTGGGCCGCGCGCGCGACCGTCTTCGTGCTCGTGCTCATCGCGGGCGGCCTCGTGGCCTGGCTCGTCCGCGAGCTCATCCGCCACACGGGCATGGGGGGCACCGATCGTACGCTGGGCGGCCTCTTCGGCTTCGCGCGCGGCGTGCTCATCGTCGGCCTCGCGGCCCTCGCGCTCCAGCAAATGGGTCTCGACAAGGACCCGTGGTGGCAGCAGGCGCGCCTGCGGCCGTACAGCGACCGCGTCGCCGCCGGCATTCGTTACTACGGCGCG
This sequence comes from uncultured Gammaproteobacteria bacterium, assembly GCA_963782445.1. Lineage (GTDB taxonomy): Bacteria > Pseudomonadota > Gammaproteobacteria > Steroidobacterales > Rariloculaceae > ZC4RG20. The sequence continues at coordinate 3,749,820 of CAWAJM010000001.1, read as the reverse complement.
CTCGGCGCGGCTTTCGTTCGGGATCAAAGGACCGCTTGAGCGGTCCAACCAGCATGGAAACGCCAATATGTGCGGAATCGTAGGTATCGTCGGGCAGGCGCCCGTGAATCAGGCGCTCTACGACGCGCTGACCGTGCTCCAGCATCGCGGCCAGGACGCCGCCGGAATCGTGACCGAGCACGCGGGGCGGCTGCATACGCGCAAGAGCAACGGCCTCGTGCGCGACGTGTTCCAGCAGCGCCATATGCTGCGGCTGCCCGGCAACGTCGGCATCGGCCACGTGCGCTACCCGACGGCCGGCTGCGCGAGCCTCTCCGAGGCGCAGCCGTTCTACGTGAACTCCCCCTACGGCATCTGCCTCGCGCACAATGGCAATCTCGTCAATGCCGAGGAGCTCAAGCGCCTCGTCGTCGAGCAGGACCGCCGCCACCTGAACACGACCTCGGACTCCGAGATCCTGCTCAACGTGTTCGCGCACGAGCTCGGCCGCCACGGCACGAACGGCCTCAAGCCGGAAGAGATCCTCGACGCCGTCGAGGCCGTGCACGAGCGCTGCTCGGGCGGCTATGCCGTCGTCGCCTTGATATTCGGCCACGGCGTCGTCGCGTTCCGCGACCCGCACGGCATCCGCCCCGTCGTGCTCGGCGTGCGTAAAACGCCCCAAGGCGTCGAGCGCATGGTCGCCTCCGAGAGCGTGGCGCTCGACGCGCTCGGCTTCGAGCTCGAGCGCGACCTGCTGCCCGGCGAGGCCGTGTACATCGATCACGAGGGCCGGCTCTACAGCCGCGTCTCGCCGACGCGCGCGAGCTACTCGCCCTGCATCTTCGAGTTCGTCTATTTCGCGCGCCCCGACTCGATCATCGACAAGCTCTCCGTCTACAAGGCCCGGCTGCGCATGGGCGACGCACTGGCCGCGAAGATCGCGCGCATCCGTCCCGATCACGACATCGACGTCGTGATCCCGATTCCGGATACTTCGCGCACGGCCGCCATGCAGGTCGCGCACGGCCTCGGCGTGAAATACCGCGAGGGCTTCATCAAGAACCGTTATATCGGCCGCACGTTCATCATGCCCGAGCAATCGGCCCGCCAGGCCTCGGTGCGCCGCAAGCTCAACGCCATCGACCTCGAGTTCCGCGGCAAGAACGTGCTGCTCGTCGACGACTCGATCGTCCGCGGTACGACGTCGCGGCAGATCATCGAGATGGCGCGCGATGCGGGCGCGCGCAAAGTCTACTTCGCCTCGGCCGCTCCGCCGGTCAAGTATCCGAACGTCTACGGCATCGACATGCCGGCCGCCAACGAGCTCGTCGCGGGGGAGCATACGACGGAGGAGGTCCGCGAGATCATCGGCGCCGACTGGCTCGTGTATCAGGATCTCGACGCGCTCGTCGACGCCGTGCACCACGAGAACGCCGACATCGAGTCGTTCGACACCTCCTGCTTCTCGGGCCAATACGTGACGGGAAACGTGAGCCCTGCCTACCTGCACGAGCTCGAGATCGTGCGCTCGAACGCGGCCAAGGCCAAGCGCGACGCGCTGGCCCTCGACGAGCTCGACGACGACGAGATGCCGGCGGCGAGCGGGCTGTAGCCTTGCGGGCCGCCTCGGCTGCGGGCGGCGGGGCGATGCGCGTACTCATCGTCGACGATCATCCCGAGTATCGGCGCGTTCTGCGCAATCACGTCGAGGTTGCGTGGCCCGAGGCGCGCATCGTCGAGCATCAGCCGTGCTCCGCCGCGACGGGGCCCGAAGCGCTGCCGCTCGAGGCCGTCGACGCCGTGCTGCTCGGACATCCCATCGCGGGCGACGAAGATTTTCTCTGGCTGCGCGCGATCGCGGCCCGCGCGGCCGCGCCGCCGGTCATGGTATTCGCCGAGCCGAGCGACGAGTTCCTGGCCGTCGACGCGCTGAAGGCCGGGGCGGCGAGCTACTTCCCCAAACGGGAAGTCCGCCACGGCCGCTTCGTCGACGAGCTCGAGGCGGCGCTGACGGCGCGGTCTCGGCATTCGGGGCCGGCGCCCGACGAGCCGCTCCGCAATGCGCTGCGAGCGCGCCCGCGAGGGCCGGCGCGGAGCGGCACGCGCCGGCACCGCTTTCTCGAGGAGCTGCGCTCGACCGGTACTTCGACAATCTATCTAGCCGAGTCGCTCGACCGCGGCGAGCGCGTCGTCTACAAGGTCCTGAATCACGTGCCGGACACGGGCGCCGAGGGGCTTTTCGATCGCTTCCTGCAGGAATACGAGCTCATCGCGCGCCTGCGCCATCCCAACGTCGTGCGCATCCACGACTTCGGCATCGCCGACGATCACGCCTACATCGTCATGGAGCACCTCGAAGGCGGCAGCCTGGCCCAGCGCATCGGGCGGCTCGAGCTCGGCGAGGCGCTCGAGTATTTCCGGGAAATCGCGGCCGCGCTCGCGGCGATCCACGCCGCGGGCGTCCTGCACCGCGATCTCAAGCCCGGCAACGTCATGTTCCGGCACGACGACAGCCTCGCGCTCATCGACTTCGGCCTCGCGAAGCAGCTCCGGCTCGAGGCCGCGATCACGGGCACGGGCCAGATCTTCGGCACGCCTTACTACATGAGCCCGGAGCAAGGCCACGCCGGGCCGACCGACGAGCGCGCGGATCTATACAGCCTCGGCTGCATCGCCTACGAGATGCTGACGGGGCGCAAGCCGTTTACGGCGTCTTCGGCCCTGGGCGTCATCTATCAGCACGCGAACGCGCCGCGGCCGCAGCTGCCGGAGCGGCTCGCCGGCCTGCAGCCGTGCCTCGATCGGCTGCTCGCCGTGCGGCCGGCGGAGCGGTACGCGTCGGCGCAAGCGCTGCTCGCTTCGCTCGATGTCGCTTTGAAGAGCGGCAGCTTCGAGGCTGGCGGCCAGCCTCCACCCTAACGGCGTGCGAGGCTGCGATGTTAGAAAGACGGCTTCGATCGAAGGTCCGCGATGAGCCCCGATGCTGTGGTTCGCGTAGCGGCGCTCCAAGCGCGGCGACGTCGCTCGGGCTCTGCACAGCCGTTCCGGCGCGCGAAAACCCGGGAAGGCGTTTCCGAGCGGAGGTCTGCGCAAAAGGGCGCTGTCGGGAGCGTGCGCGCCAGGGATGGCGCGCCCGCAGCCTCCATGGATGATGAAATGGACTCCTCCCTCGGGTAATTGGCATCTTAGTGCCACGCTGCACTCGGCAGCTAAAACCCCAGCGTGAGAGAGGAGCCCAGCATGAATACTACTACTGCCATTGTCGGTGTCGATCTGGCCAAGAACCGCCTCGAAGTCGCGGTCGCCAATCAGTTGTATCGGGTCGAGCAGCGTAAGTCGCTGAGCCCTAGCCAATTCGGGCACTTCATCGGCCATCAGGTCCACAGCCTGTTCGTCCTTGAAGCCTGCGGCTCGGCGCATTATTGGGGAAGACGGTTGCAGGAGTGCGGACACGAAGTCCGGCTGCTTCCCGCTCAGTACGTGCGTGCCTACGTCAAGCGCAACAAGACCGATCGGGCCGACGCCGCCGCCCTCATCGAGGCCTCCCGATGCCAGGACATCAAGCCCGTCCCGATCAAGACCCTCGACCAGCAGCACCTGCAGCAACTGCACCGCCTGCGCGAGCAGTACAAGCACACCCGCAATCAACGCATCAACCTGCTCCGCGGCATCCTGCGTGAGTTCGGCATCCCGATCCCCAAGGGCCTTGCCCGCGGGCGCAGCGCCATCCGCGAAGCCCTCCAGATCGCTGACAACGGCCTCCCCGACGCTCTGCGCCCCGCCGTCTTTGAGGTGCTCGAGGAAATCGACGCCTGCGGGCAGCGCATGGACCGGATCGAGCGCGAGCTCAAAGCCCTCACCGGCGAGAGTGATCTGGTGCGGCGCTGGTTGGCCGTCCCAGGCGTCGGCTCCCTCGGCGCAACCGCCATCTATGCCGCCGTCGTCGATATGAACCGCTTCCCCTCAGGCAGGCACTTCGCAAGCTGGCTCGGCATCACCCCCAAGGAGTTCTCCTCCGGTGAGCGCCGCCGGCTCGACCGCATCAGCAAACGCGGCGACAAGTACCTGCGAACCCTCATCGTGCACGGCGCGCGCTCCGCTCTCAATGCCGCCCGTTGCGCTGAGAAGGCCGGCAAAACCCTTGATCCCTTGCGCCGCTGGGCGCTGCAGACCGAGCAGCGCTGCGGCACCAATAAGGCCACCGTCGCCTTGGCCAACAAGATCGCCCGCATCCTATGGGCGATCGCCAAGTACGATCGCGCCTTCAACGCCCACTGGTCGACGAGCGCTCAAGCCCCCTCCGGCAAAGCGGCCTGAGGCAGCTGCTCTCTCGGTTTGCGACGTTCAAAGTCTCCATCCCCGCCCACAAGCTGCCGAACGTGATCGTTATCATGCACAAGCGGAACGGCCGCTGGCGCGGTGAAGCCGTTGAATCCGTTGTCCCTTCGAGGACACTAAAGGACGATTGGCTCCGCGCTGGCGACTTTCATGATGTCCAGGGCCCACCCTCACTCATGGCCCGTAACAGGACGAATACACGGTTGCAGCCGCTATCCCTCTCGCGCATGACGACGCCCCCTCAGGCCGCCCGGCACGCCTTCAGCTGGATCGAGGAGCCAAGACAAAGACCCCCGCCCCCACTTGACGGGAGGAGTCCATACACGGATTTACGGCGGTCCCGACAGCGCCCTTTTTGCGCAGACCTCCGCCCGCTGCGACGCCAGTCTTCAGAACGTCTCGAATCGAAACGCCCCGTCCTCCCAGATGCCCGCGTGCCCCTGCTCGTGCCAGGCGCCGAGGACCATGCGCGTCGCGGCCGTGCCGTCGAGGTCGAAGTCGTGCACGCCGGGCCGATGCGTATGGCCGTGCAGCAGGCGCCGTACGCCGAAGCGGCGCATGGCCTCGGCGACCGTGGCCGCGTTCACGTCCATGATGTCCTCGGGCTTCGCGGCCGTCTCCGCGCGGCTCATGTTGCGTAGGTTCTGGGCGAGCTCGCGGCGCTCGGTCAGCGGCTTGGCGAGGAATTCGCGCTGCCACTCCGGGGCACGGACCATGGCGCGCAGGCGCATATAGGGCGCGTCGTCCGTGCAGAGCAGGTCGCCGTGCGTGAGCAGCAGCGGCTCGCCGCCGAGGTCGATCGTCTCGTAGTCGCCGAGCAGCTCGCAGCCCGTGGCCCACTGGAAGCGGCGGCCGAGCAGAAAGTCGCGGTTGCCGTGCATGACGGCGCAGGCAACGCCGCGCTTGTGCAGCGCCGCGAGGGCGGCGATCACGGGCTGCATGGCCGCGTCCGTGTCGTCGTCGCCGATCCATGCCTCGAAGAGATCGCCCAGGATGTAGAGGGCCTGCGCGTCGCGCGCGCGGCGGCCGACGAAGTCGAGGAAGCGCTCGGTCGTCTCGGGGCGGCCGGCTTCGAGGTGGAGGTCCGATATGAACAGGACCGCCACGTCCGGTCACTCCGCGGCGGGGGGCAGGATGTCGATTTTCTTGATGACGACGAGGTCGACGGGGACGCTGCTCTTGAACGGCCCTGCGCCGTGCGTCGGGCGGTTGCCGATCGCGTCGACCACGTCCATGCCGGAAACGATCTTGCCGAACACGGCATAGCCCCAGCGCGAGGGGCGGGGGTCGAGCTCGAGGTTGTCCGCGAGATTGACGTAGAACTGGGTCGTCGCCGAATGCGGCGCGCTCGTGCGGGCCATGCCGACGGTGCCGCGCAGGTTGCTGAGACCGTTGCCGGATTCGTTTGGCACGGTGTTCTCGACGGGCTTGGGCTCGAGTTTCTCGGTGTAGCCGCCGCCTTGTACGACGAAGCCCGGCACGACGCGGTGGAAGACCGTGCCCGAATAAAAGCCGGCGCGCACGTGCCCGAGGAAGCTCGAGACGGTCAGCGGGGCGCGGTCGGCGTACAGCTCGATGACGAAGTTGCCGGCATTCGTCTCGACGCGCACGCGCGGATTCGTCCCGGCCGCGAACGACGCGGCGGACACGAGCGTCAGGCCGGCGGCGAGGATGGCGGTTCTCATTAGCTTGCGCATGGTTCTACCCTTGCTTGCGCGCGGCGGTGCGGTTTATTTCGCGGAGGCCTCGCGCCGCTCGGCGGCCTCGAGCGTATTTTGCATGAGTGTCGCGACGGTCATCGGTCCGACGCCCCCGGGCACGGGCGTGATGAGCCTCGCCCGCTGGGCGGCGGCCTCGAACTGCACGTCGCCGACGATGCGGCCGTCCGGCAGGCGGTTGATGCCGACGTCGATGACGACGGACCCTTGCTTGACCCACTCGCCCGGCACGAGCCCGGGCTTGCCGGCCGCGACGCAGAGCACGTCCGCCATGCGCACATGCGCTTCGAGATCGGTCGTGAAGCGGTGCGTGACCGTCACGGTCGCGCCCAGCAGCAGCATCTCGAGCGCGAGCGGGCGGCCGACGTGGTTCGACGCGCCCACGATGACGACGTGCAGGCCCTTGACCTTGACGCCGGAGCGCTCGAGCAGCGTCACGACGCCGTGCGGCGTGCACGGACGCAGGACCGGGATGCGCTGGGCCAGCCGGCCGACCGTGTAGGGATGGAAGCCGTCGACGTCCTTGGCCGTCGAGATGCGCTCGATGACCTCCCGCTCGTCGAGATGCTCGGGCAGCGGGAACTGCACGAGGATGCCGTCGACGTCGCTTTTGGCGTTGAGCTCGTCGATGAGCTCGAGCAGCTGCTGCTGCGTCGTCGAGGCCGGGAGATCGTAGGAATAGGACCGGATGCCGACCTCGTCGCAGGCCCGCCGCTTGTTGCGGACGTAGATCTGCGAGGCGCTGTCTTGGCCGACGAGGACCACGGCGAGCCCGGGAGCGCGCAGCCCGCGCTCCGTGCGGGCCTCGATTTTCGCCGCGACTTCGCTCCTTATGTCACGCGCGATGGCTTTGCCGTCGATCAATGTTGCGGCCATTCACAATGCTCCGGTCGGATGTTCCGCTCAAAGAGAGGGGGGACGCGGATTCTCGCATCACCGTCCCGCCGCCTCAAGCGCGGCCCCGGCCCCGCGGGGGCCCGGCGGTGCGTTGACCGACCGCGGCGGGGCCCATAACATGCCCGCCTCCGCACACGAAATCCATACTGTACCGGGCGGAGCGGATTGCCGTCGGGGCATGGCGCAGTCTGGTAGCGCATCTGCTTTGGGAGCAGAGGGTCGGGGGTTCGAATCCCTCTGCCCCGACCACCTTCCGCCGCCGCAGGCGGCGGCGGGGACAGCGCCGGCGCCCGCGGGTTTTCGAAGCTGCAGCGCGGGGCACGCATGACGAAAAGAAGCTTGGAACAGGTCCTCGAGGCCGCGGACAACCCCGTCGATCTGCTGCGCAACTCGCAGATCGGCCCCTATGCCTTCCCCGTCGTGCCGGCGGAGTTCACGAACTGGCGCGACGAGCAGCGCGCCTGGCGCGAGAGCTGCGCGCTGTTCGATCAGTCGCATCACATGACCGATCTCTACCTCGACGGGCCGGACGCCGAGGCCGTGCTCTCGGGGCTCGCCATCAATGGCTTCGCCGGTTTCGAGCCGGACCGCGCCAAGCATTTCGTCGCCTGCAATCCGGACGGGTTCGTCATCGGCGACGCGATCCTGTTTCACCTGGAGGCGGGCCGCTTCAGCCTCGTCGGCCGGCCGCCGGCCCTGAATTGGGTGCAGTATCACTGCGAGACGGGCGGCGCCCGCGTCGCGGTCGAGCGCGACGAGCGCTCGGCCGTCAACCGCGGCCGCCGCAAGGTCTATCGCTTCCAGCTGCAGGGTCCCCGGGCGCCCGAGGTGTTCGAGCGCGCGACGGGGCGGCCGGCGCCCGCCCTCAAGTTCTTTCATATGGCGCGCGTGCGCATCGCGGGCCGCGAAGTGCGGGCGCTGCGCCACGGCATGGTCGGGCAGCCCGGCTGGGAGCTGTTCGGGCCCTGGGACGACGCCGAGGCCGTGCGCGCCGCGCTCGTCGAAGCCGGCCGCGGCCTCGGCCTCCGCCAGGTCGGCGCCCGGGCGTACCCGACGAGCACGCTCGAGTCGGGCTGGATTCCTTCGCCGCTGCCGGCCGTCTATACGGGCGAGGCCCTGCGCCCCTATCGCCGCTGGCTCGACGAGACGAGCTACGAGGCCATGGCCTCACTCGGCGGCAGCTTCGTGGCCGAGCATATCGAGGCCTATTACCTCTCGCCGTACGACCTCGGTTACGGCGCGTTCGTGAAGTTCGATCACGACTTCGTGGGCCGGGCCGCGCTCGAGCGCCTTGCGGCGCAGCCGGCCCGCGTCAAGGTCACGCTCGCATGGAACGCCGAGGACACGGCGCGGGTGCTGGGCTCGTGGTTCGGCCGCGGCGGCGGGCAGCCGGCCAAGTACATCGATCTGCCGCTCGCGAACTACGCGACATTGCCCTACGACGAGGTCCGCAGCGGCAAGACCTTAGTCGGGCTCTCCACCTATACCGGTTACAGCTGCAACGAGCGTTCGATGCTCTCGCTGGCCTGTCTCGATGCGGCGCACAGCGAGCCCGGCACGGACGTCGAGATCCTCTGGGGCGAGCCCGGCGGCGGCACGGCGAAGCCGACCGTCGAGCCGCATGCGCAGACGACGATCCGCGCGACCGTCGGCCCCGCGCCCTTCGGCCAGGTGGCGCGCGAGGCCTATCGGCCCAAATGAGCCGCCGCGGCGCCGGGCTGCTAGAATGCCTGCGGGAGGCGCCCGTAGCTCAAGCGGATAGAGCATCGGCCTTCGATCGAGAGGAGCCTTCCGCGGGAATCGACTTCGGAACCGCGGAAGTGGACCGCACTGTAACGGGGGAACCTTAGCGGGTCGTGCCGATGGCAATCCCGTGGAAACCGGTGGACGCCGCGCGCGCATTGTATAGAATGCGCCCGGGCCGGCGGGATCCGTAGAGACTATACGTGCGGCACCTGAGACGGTGAAGAGATAGTCCAGACCACGAACCCCGCGAGGGGGCCGCGAAAGCGGTAGTGGTAAGCTAAGCCGAGGGTTGCAGGTTCGAGTCCTGCCGGGCGCGCCAGCCTCGCAACGGAAGGGACGCTTTTTGGGAGAGAAGCGCAGAAGTAATACAATCGCCATCTGATCGATGGTGGACGTAGCTCAGTTGGTAGAGCCCCGGATTGTGGATCCGGCCGTCGTGGGTTCGAGTCCCATCGTCCACCCCACTCCCGCAACGGGCCGTTAGCTCAATTGGTAGAGCAGTGGACTCTTAATCCATTGGTTGTAGGTTCGAGTCCTACACGGCCCACCATTCTCGTGTCCCGGGTCTGATTCGGACCCTCGCCGGCCGCGCTATCGCGCCGCCGGGCCATCCGCCCGCCGCCCTTCGATCGCCTGTCGCGCCCGTCCCGCGCATCATCCCGGGCCCGCTCCCACAGCGCGCAAAAGATCCCGAAGATGAGATCGTCTAGACATTGATCCACATCTTGCATCTTTCATTGCAAATTATGCCGCTTGTCGCACTTTGCAGACGGGCGAAACTACCGACACTGGAATGGCCCATAACCCAGGCCGCGCGCGGTTCGGCGTAGCACACGCGGACATTTCCCGGATCCAAGAGTGGCGCCCATTGTCTTCGAACGCCGACGCAGCCGAACGCGAATTCGCGCGTATCGTCCGAAACCTGTCTTTCTTCGGTGACGCTTCGGGCCGCATCCGCAACGTGTCGGCCCCCGGGAAAGCTTGCCGTTCCTGGCTTCTTCCGCATTGGCACAAGTTTTGGATTGCGGGGCTCGTCCGCCAGCGTGCAGCACCTGCGCATGTTGAGCTGACAAAGGCAAATCCGCCGAAAGGCGGAGACGCAAAGCCACCGGTCTACTGAGCCCTCGGGCTCGATGACAGCGGGGTTACCAGCGAAGCACGTCGGCGCGCGGCGATTGCGTGCGGACCGAGCACGGGATCGCGGCCGGCTCCTGGTAGTTCCCCGTTCGGGCGGCGGCCGAGCGGAGGGAAAAGAACCAGCCGGAGAACCAGGGGATGGCACAGGGAGTATCCGCAAGATTTCGGCCGTATGCGCTGCAGGCTGCCCGCCTGCTCACGCTGGCGATGATCGGGGCTGCGCTCGCGGCTTGCGGCGACGGCGGCAGCAACTCGTCGGGCCAGGCGGCCAACGGCGCGCCGACGATCTCGGGGACGCCGCCCGCGTCCGTCGCGGCCGGCGCGGCCTACGCGTTCAAGCCGAAGGCGGCCGATCCCAATGGCGATCCGCTGCTGTTCGCCGTCGACGGGCTGCCGCCCTGGGCGAGCTTCGATTCGGTCACGGGCCAGATCAGCGGCACGCCGACCGCCGCGGATGTCGGCACGTATCACGGCATCGCGATCCGCGTGACCGACGGCACGAACGAGACCGCGCTGCCGGCCTTCGACATCACCGTGCAAGGTGCGGCGCCGAGCCAGAACGCCCCGCCCCAGATCGGCGGCAGCCCGTCGTCCGGCGGAACAGTAGGTAGCCTGTACAAATTTACGCCGTCGGCGCAGGATCCGGATGGCGATGCGCTGACGTTCTCGATTCAGAACAAACCCGGCTGGGCGAGCTTCGATCCGGCAACGGGGCGCCTGCAGGGCACGCCCGCGACGAGCGACGTGGGCGTGTATCGCAGCATCGTCGTCAGCGTCTCCGACGGGAAGAGCACCGTCTCGCTCGCGCCGTTCGCGATCGACGTGACGCCGCCCGGCACGAACCATGCGCCGACGATCGCGGGCACGCCGTCCGCGTCCGTCGCGGCCGGCTCGCCTTACTCGTTCACGCCGACGGCGGCGGATGCCGACGGGGATACGTTGACTTTCAGCATCCAGAATCCTCCGTCGTGGGCAACGTTCGACGCCTCGACGGGCACGCTCGCGGGCACGCCGGCGGCCGGCGACGCGGGCAGCTATCCCAACGTGCTGATCCAGGTCAGCGACGGTACGGCCACGGTCGCGCTGCCGGCCTTCACGCTGACGGTCACGGCGCCGCAGACCAATACGCCGCCTGTGATCACGGGCACGCCGTCCGTCTCGGGGCAGGAGGGCAGCGCCTACAGCTTCCGCCCGAGCGCGAGCGACGCGGACGGGGACCCGCTGACCTTCAGCATCGCGAACCCTCCCGGCTGGGCGACGTTCAGCAAGAGCACGGGCCGGCTCAGCGGCACGCCGGCCGTCGGCGACGCCGGGAGCTACGCGAACATCGTGATCAGCGTCACCGACGGCAAGGCCACGGTCGCGCTGCCGGCCTTCACGATCACGGTCGCGGCCGCGCCGCCGACGAACCAGCCGCCGACGATCTCGGGCACGCCGGCGACGACGGCGACGGCGGGGACGGCCTATTCGTTCACGCCGAGCGCGAGCGACGCGGACGGCGATACGCTGACGTTCAGCATCGCGAACCGGCCCGGCTGGGCGAGCTTCAGTTCGAGCACGGGGCGCCTCTCGGGCACGCCGAGCGCCGCCGGGACTTACTCGAACATCGTCGTCAGCGTCAGCGACGGCAAGGCCACGGCCGCCCTCGCGGCCTTCACGATCAAGGTCGCGTCCGCGCCCGTCACGAACCATCCGCCCACGATCTCGGGCACGCCCCCGACGACCGGCACGGCGGGGACCGCCTATTCGTTCACGCCGAGCGCGAGCGACGCGGACGGGGACACGCTGACCTACAGCATCACGAACCGGCCGGCCTGGGCGACATTTAACGGCACCACGGGCCGGCTCTCGGGCACGCCGCAGACGGCGGGCACGGCCGCGAACATCGTGATCAGCGTCAGCGACGGGCAGGCGAGCGCCTCGCTGCCGGCCTTCACGATCACGGTCGCGGCCGCGCCCGTGAACCACCCGCCGACGATCTCGGGCACGCCGGCGAAGAGCGTGACGGCGGGCGCGCCCTACGCGTTCACGCCGAGCGCCAGCGACGCGGACGGCGACACGCTGAGCTTCAGCATCGCGAACAAGCCGAGCTGGGCCAGCTTCAGCACGAGCACGGGCCGGCTCGCGGGTACGCCGACTGCGGCCGGTACCTATTCGAACGTCGCGATCAGCGTCAGCGACGGGCAGGCCACCGCCTCGCTGCAGGCCTTCACGATCACGGTCGCGGCGGCCAACTCGCCGCCCGTGATCTCGGGCACGCCGGCGGCGAGCGTCATGGCGGGCTCGGCGTACGCGTTCACGCCGACGGCCAGCGACCCGAACGGGGACACGCTGACGTTCAGCATCGCCAACAAGCCGTCCTGGGCCAGCTTCAATACCAGCACGGGAAAGCTTTCGGGCACGCCCGCGTCGGGCGACGTCGGCAGCTACTCGAACATCGTGATCAGCGTCAGCGACGGCAAGACGAGCGCCTCGCTCGCGGCCTTCACGATCGCGGTGCAGGCCGTCGCGAACGGGACGGCCACGCTGAGCTGGGTGGCGCCGACGCAGCGCACGGACGGCTCCGCGCTGACGAACCTCGCGGGCTACAAGGTCTATTGGGGGCAGACGCAGGGCAGCTACCCGAACGTCGCGACGATTTCGAACCCGGGCACCACCACCTACGTCATCGACAACTTGGGCTCGGGGACCTGGTATTTCGTCATGACGGCCTACGACTCGAGCGGCGTCGAGAGCAGCTTCTCGAACGCAGCAAGCAAGACGATCCCCTAGACCGCGCCGCCGCAGGCGCGGCCGCCGCGGGCGCGGCCCGGCGGCGCTCGAGGCGCGGGCCTCGGCTCGGGCCTCGGCTCGGGCCTCGGGTCAGGGCTCCGCTCGGGGCCAGGCTCGGGGCCCGGCCCCCTTTCCCCCGGCCGCAGGGCCGCCACATACTCCCAGCCCATGGCCCGGGCGCGGCGCCAGGCGCGGCGCGTGCCGGGCCCCGGGCGCGCGGGCCGGCCGGGCCCCGCGACCGCAAGGCGGGTGCGTAGACGACTTCGCTATAATGGTCCGGCGGGCGAAAGTGGCGGAATTGGTAGACGCGCTGGATTTAGGTTCCAGTGGGGAAACCCGTGGGAGTTCGAGTCTCCCCTTTCGCACCATCGCCCCGGCTGGGGAAAAAGACATGGGCCTCGTCAGGCAGGAACGCATTGAACACTTCAACTTCTAATCTGGACATTTCCGTAGAGAATCCGGGCGGCCTCGAGCGCCGCGTCACGATCAAGGTCCCGCAGGCGGAAATCGAGCGCGAGGTGGCCGCGCGGCTCAGCAAGGTCGGCCGCACCGCGAAGCTCAAGGGATTCCGCCCCGGCAAGATTCCGGCCAAGGTCGTGCGCCAGCGCTTCGGCGGCCAGGTACGCCAGGAGGTGCTGTCCAACGTCATCCGCTCGAGCTGGTCCCAGGCCGTCGAGCGGGAGCGGCTGAACCCGGCCGGGGGGCCGGAAATCGAGCCCGTCGACGCCGAGAACGGCGAGCATTTCGCGTTCCGGGCGACATTCGAGGTCTTTCCAGAGATCGAGCTCAAGCCGCTCGAGGCGTCGACCGTCGAGCGGCCCGTGGTCGAGATCGAGGACGCCAACGTCGAGCGCATGATCGAGAAGCTTCGGGAGCAGCGCGCCGAGTGGGAGCCCGTCGAGCGCCCGTCCGAGGCGGGCGACCGCGTCGTCGTCGATTTCGTCGGCCGCATCGACGGGGAGCCCTTCGAGGGCGGCAAGGGCGAGGAGGTGCCCGTGATCGTCGGGGGCGGCCAGGTCGTCGAGGACTTCGACAAGGCGCTGCACGGCGTCGCGGCCGGCGAGTCGAAGAGCGCCGAGGTCCAGTTCCCGAGCGATTACCCGGCGGAGCCCCTGGCCGGCAAGACGGCCGTCTTCGATATCGACGTGCGCCGCGTCGAGCACAAGGTGCTGCCCGAGGTCGACGAGGCCTTCGCGAAGCTCTTCGGCGTCGAGGAAGGCGGGCTCGACGAGCTGAAAATCGAGGTCCGCAGGAATATGCAGCGCGAGCTCGACGAGCGTCTCACGGCAGAGACCAAGCGCCGGGCCTTCGACGCGCTGCTGGCGGCCAACGAGATCACGCTGCCCCGGGCGCTCGTGGCCGAGGAGACGCGAACGCTGCAGGCCGACGCGGGCCGCCGGCTCGGGGTCCAGGACGCCGCGCAGCTGCCTCCGAGCGAGCGTTTCGAGCCCACGGCGCGGCGGCGCGTCGCGGTGGGGCTGCTCGTCCAGGAACTGATTCGCAAAAACGGGATCGAATTGGATCGTGCGCGTGTTCAGCGCCGCATCGACGAGCTTGCCGCCCCTTACGAACGCCCCGAGGAAGCCGCGCAGATCTACCGCGGCAGCCGCGAGCTCATGGCTCAGGTCGAATCCGGCGTGCTCGAGGAGCAGGTCGTCGAGTTCGTGCTCGAGCAGGCGAACACGGTCGAGAAGAAGATGGCCTTCGACGAGTTCATGGGCGCATGATCCCTAGCGCATGCAAAGCCCGAGGATTTTCCGCGCGGAGGCCGGCCTCCGCTCATGTCCAGCGAGGAGTGACCCAGTGAGCGCCACCAAGGCATTGAATCTCGTTCCGATGGTCGTCGAGCAGACCGCGCGCGGCGAGCGCGCCTACGATATCTATTCGCGCCTGCTCAAGGACCGCGTCGTGTTCGTCGTGGGCGGCATCGAGGACCAGGTCGCGAACCTCATCGTCGCGCAGCTGCTGTTTCTCGAATCCGAGAACCCCGACAAGGACATTCATCTCTATATCAACTCGCCGGGCGGCGTCGTGACCTCCGGCCTCTCCATCTACGACACGATGCAGTTCATCAAGCCCGATGTGAGCACGATCTGCGTTGGGCAGGCGGCGAGCATGGGCGCGCTGCTGCTGGCCGGCGGCGCCAAGGGCAAGCGGTTCTGCCTGCCGCACTCGCGCATCATGATCCACCAGCCGAGCGGCGGCTTTCAGGGCCAGGCTTCGGATATCGACATTCACGCCCGGGAAGTCCTGAAACTGCGCCAGCGACTGAACGAAATCATGGCGCACCACACGGGCCAGACCGTCGAGCGCGTTGCCCAGGACAGCGACCGGGACAACTTCATGGACGGAGAATCGGCGGTGCAGTACGGTCTAATCGATACGGTATTGACGAAACGTGCCCTGCCGACCGAAAAGAGCTGATTTTTCGCAGGTTCGGGTCCCGAAAGGTCGACGCTGGGCGGGCGTGAATTTTTTGAAGAGAAGGAAGTGAGATATCGCGCTTTGCAGACCTCGGGGTCTGGTGCTATAAGGCCGAAGCATGCACTTTCGACGAGCAGAAGGAAGGCGCTATGAGCGATGATTCCCGCGGCAAGACGGACGACGGCAAGCTGCTGTACTGTTCGTTCTGCGGCAAGAGTCAACACGAGGTCCGCAAGCTGATTGCGGGTCCTTCCGTATTCATC
This sequence comes from uncultured Gammaproteobacteria bacterium, assembly GCA_963782445.1. Classification (GTDB taxonomy): domain Bacteria; phylum Pseudomonadota; class Gammaproteobacteria; order Steroidobacterales; family Rariloculaceae; genus ZC4RG20. The sequence continues at coordinate 3,734,543 of CAWAJM010000001.1, read as the reverse complement.
TGCGACGAGTGCGTAGAGCTTTGTAACGACATTATTCGCGAAGAGCTCGACGAGAAGGCCGAGCGCGGCCGCGACAAGCTGCCGAGGCCGCAAGAGATCAAGTCCGTGCTCGACGAGTACGTCATCGGGCAGCAGACCGCCAAGAAGGTCCTGGCCGTCGCGGTGTACAACCACTACAAGCGGCTCGAGACCCGCGGGCGCGACAAGAGCAAGCAGGACATCGAGCTCGCGAAGAGCAACATCCTGCTCATCGGCCCGACGGGCTGCGGCAAGACCCTGCTCGCCGAGACGCTCGCACGCCTGCTCAACGTGCCGTTCACGATCGCGGATGCCACGACGCTGACCGAGGCCGGCTATGTCGGCGAGGACGTCGAGAACATCATCCAGAAGCTGCTGCAGAAGTGCGAGTACGACGTCGAGAAGGCGCAGACGGGCATCGTCTACATCGACGAGATCGACAAGATCTCGCGCAAGTCGGATAACCCCTCGATCACGCGCGACGTCTCGGGCGAGGGCGTGCAGCAGGCCCTGCTCAAGCTCATCGAGGGCACGATCGCCTCGGTGCCGCCGCAGGGCGGGCGCAAGCATCCGCAGCAGGAGTTCCTGCAGGTCGATACTTCGAACATCCTGTTCATCTGCGGCGGGGCCTTCTCGGGGCTCGACAAGGTCATCCAGAACCGCTCGAAGAAGAGCGGTATCGGCTTCGTGGCCGAGGTCAAGAGCTCGGAGGCGACGCGCAATATCGGCGAGCTGCTCCAGGACGTCGAGCCCGAGGATCTCATCAAGTACGGTCTGATCCCCGAGTTCGTGGGCCGTCTGCCCGTCGTCGCGACGCTCGAGGAGCTCGACGAGGATGCCCTCATCGAGATTCTCGTGGAGCCGAAGAACGCCCTGACGAAGCAGTACCAGAAGCTCTTCGAGATGGAGGGCGTCGAGCTCGAGTTCAGGGAAGACGCGCTGCGCGCCGTCGCAAAGAAGGCGATGCAGCGCAAGACCGGAGCCCGCGGGCTGCGCACGATCCTCGAGAACGTGCTGCTCGACACGATGTACGACCTGCCCTCGATGAAGAACGCGACGAAAGTCGTCGTGGACGACGCGGTCGTCACGGGCGAGACCAAGCCTTACGTCATTTACGAATCGGACGAGCCGGCCGCGGTCGGCGACGAGCGGCGCTGATATCGAAAAAGGGGTCAGAGCCCTTTTTGCGGAGGGGCGAGAAAAGGGGTCGGAGCCCTTTTCTCGCCTTTCGAGCTCGGTGGCGGTTGCGGCTCGATGAGCGCCGTCGAGCGACGCGCCTGTCCCTGGGCTCGAATGCGCGCTGTCCTGCGCGCACGATCGCTCGACGGCACTCATCGATCCACAACCGCTTCAGGCGTTCGTCGCGGGCGAGAAAAGGGCTCTGACCCCTTTTCGCCGTGTTCACGAAAAAGGGCTCTGACCCCTTTTTCCAACTAGGAAGGAATTCATGGAAACAGGTAGCACCGAATCCACCGAGCGCAAACGTCTACCGATCCTGCCGCTGCGCGACGTCGTCGTGTATCCGCACCTGGTCATTCCGCTGTTCGTGGGCCGGGAAAAATCCGTCGTCGCGCTCGACAAGGCCATGGCGGGCGGCAAGGAGATCCTGCTCGTCGCCCAGACGCAGGCCAACGTCGATGAGCCGACGCAGAAGGACGTCTACAAGGTCGGCACGCTCGCGACGATCCTGCAGCTGCTCAAGCTGCCGGACGGCACCGTCAAGGTGCTCGTCGAGGGCGTCAAGCGCGCCAAGCTCCATGCGCTCGAGATCGACGACTGCTTCTCGGCCGAGATCGAGGAGCTCGAGGAGGCCGAGGGCGAGAACGAGCGCGAGATGGACGTGCTCACGCGCTCCGTCGTGAGCCGCTTCGAGCAGTACGTCAAGCTCAACAAGAAGATTCCGCCCGAGATCCTGACCTCGCTGTCCGGCATCGATTCGCCGAGCCGGCTGGCGGACACGGTCGCGGCGCAGATGACGCTGAAGCTCGCCGAGAAGCAGCGCGTGCTCGAGATCGCACCCGTCAAGCAGCGCCTCGAGCACGTGCTCGGGCTCATCGACGGCGAGATCGACATGCTGCGCATCGAGAAGCGCATCCGCGGCCGCGTCAAGCAGCAGATGGAGAAGAGCCAGCGCGAGTACTACCTGAATGAGCAGATGAAGGCCATTCAGAAAGAGCTCGGCGAGATGGAGGACGCGCCGAACGAGCTGCAGGACCTCGAGCAGAAGATCAAGGCGGCCGGCATGCCCAAGGACGTGCACGAGAAGGCGTCCGCCGAGCTCAACAAGCTCAAGCTCATGTCGCCGATGTCCGCCGAGGCCACGGTCGTCCGCAATTACATCGATTGGCTCGTGAAGGCGCCCTGGAAGAAGCGCACGAAGGTGCACCAGGACCTCGCCGAGGCCGAAAAGGTCCTCGAGGAGGACCACTACGGCCTCGAGAAGGTCAAGGAGCGTATCCTCGAGTACCTGGCCGTGCAGCAGCGCGTCAAGGAGCTCAAAGGCCCGATCCTGTGCCTCGTCGGTCCGCCCGGCGTCGGCAAGACCTCGCTCGGCCAGAGCATCGCGCGCGCGACGAACCGCAAGTTCGTGCGCATGTCGCTTGGCGGCGTGCGCGACGAGGCCGAGATCCGCGGCCACCGGCGCACGTACATCGGCTCGATGCCGGGCAAGATCATCCAGAACCTCGGCAAGGTGAAGGTCCGCAACCCGCTGTTCCTGCTCGACGAAGTCGACAAGATGTCGATGGACTTCCGCGGCGATCCCTCCTCGGCGCTGCTCGAGGTGCTCGACCCGGAGCAGAACTCGACGTTCAACGATCACTACCTCGAGGTCGACTTCGATCTTTCCGAGGTCATGTTCGTTTGCACGGCTAACAGCCTCAACATTCCGGCGCCGCTGCTCGACCGCATGGAGGTCATCCGCCTGCCGGGGTACACGGAGGACGAGAAGCTCAACATCGCGCGGCGGTACCTGATTCCGAAGCAGATGAAACAGAACGGTCTCAAGGAATCGGAGCTCAAGATCTCCGATGCCGCGATCGTCGACATCATCCGCTACTACACGCGCGAGGCCGGCGTGCGCAATCTCGAGCGCGAGGCCGCAAACGTCTGCCGCAAGGTCGTCAAGCAGCTGCTGCTGCGGCCGCGCAAGAGCCTCGTGCGCGTCACGCATCACAACCTCACGAACTACCTGGGCGTACGGCGTTTCCGCTACGGACGGGCCGAGGAGAACGATCAGATCGGGCAGGTCACGGGGCTCGCGTGGACCGAGGTCGGCGGCGAGCTGCTGACGATCGAGGCCGCGATCGTGCCCGGCAAAGGCAAGCTCGTGCACACGGGGCAGCTCGGCGACGTCATGCAGGAGTCGATTCAGGCCGCCATGACGGTCGTGCGCAGCCGTGCCGCCGTTCTCGGCATCGACGAGGATTTCCACCAGAAGTGCGACGTGCACATTCACGTGCCCGAGGGCGCAACGCCGAAGGACGGGCCTTCGGCCGGCATCGGGATGTGCGCGGCGCTCGTCTCGGCGTTGACGAAAATTCCTGCGAAATCGAATGTGGCGATGACGGGCGAGATAACGCTGCGCGGCGAGGTATTGCCGATCGGCGGCCTCAAAGAGAAGCTGCTCGCCGCGCATCGAGGCGGCATCGAGACGGTTCTGATTCCGGCAGATAACGAAAAGGACTTGGCCGAAATTCCGAAGAACATCAAGAACAAGTTGAAGATTGTTCCCGTCAAGTGGATCGACGAGGTCTTCGAGCTTTCGCTGCAGCACGTGCCGCGGCCGAAACGTAGCGAGGAAGCAACGTCGGTAGATAGAGACAAGCAGTCCGAAGAAGGCGAAAAAAGCGAAGCGGTGCTGCCTCATTGAGGCGGCACCAGCCTTTGTTGACACGCTAAAATCCGTATTGGTATAAGGTTGCGTGTTCCGCAGCTTGCCCGGTTTGTCGTGGCGATTTCGGGGGGCGGTGGGCTAGGAACGCACTTCACCAATTCATGGGGCGCGGCGCAGGAAGTTTGCGCCTCGTTATCACAGGACTCACTCTCGTAAGGGTACGGAATGAACAAAGCGGAACTCGTCGATGCGGTTGCCGGGGCGGCAAATCTTTCCAAGGCCGATGCCGGTCGCGCCGTGGACGCGGTGGTCGAGACGATCACGGATGCCCTGAAGAAGGGGCAGCAGGTGGCGGTCGTCGGCTTCGGTACTTTTAGTGTCAAGCACCGCTCGGCGCGCAGCGGACGGAACCCGCGCACGGGTGATACGATCAAAATAGAGGCGAGCAACGTTCCTGGGTTCAAGCCTGGCAAGGCACTGAAGGATGCCGTAAACTGACCGGCTCTGTCCCAGGGTGCTTAGCTCAGCTGGGAGAGCGTCGCCCTTACAAGGCGAAGGTCGGGGGTTCGAACCCCTCAGCACCCACCAGAAATGCGCCGCCCTAAAAATCGGAAGGAGTGGTAGTTCAGCTGGTTAGAATACCGGCCTGTCACGCCGGGGGTCGCGGGTTCGAGTCCCGTCCACTCCGCCAGCACAAGAATGGGGCAGATTTATTTTCGGGAGACCGGGAGTAAATCTGTCCTTGTCGTTTTAGGCCCCTTTGTTCTCGTAGGCACAAGAGACGAAGTAGAGAAAACCGATCATGTTTCTGACCCGGCTTCGCGATGGAGTGGTAGGGACCAAGGGCCGGTGGGCACTGGCCGCGGTCGGCCTGCTCATTGCCGGTGGTTTCGTGTTCTGGAACGTCAACTTCAAGTTCGGGGGCTCGTCCTTCGCCGCGAAGGTCAACGGCGACGAGATCTCGCTCGATGAGTTCCAGCGTACCCTGCAGCAGCAGGAGGCGCAGTACCAGCAGCTCTACAAGGTGGATCTCAACGACGCCATGCGCCGGCAGATCCGCCGCAGCGTGCTCGACCGGCTCATCGAGCAGCAGGCGCTCGCGCAGCGCGTGCAGTCCGAAGGCTACCGGATCTCCAACGCGCGGCTCATCAAGGCGATCCATACGATCGAGGCCTTCCAGGTCGACGGCAAGTTCGACTTCGATACCTACACGCGTCTGTTGAGCTATCAGGGCATGACGCCGACGGGCTTCGAGTCGCTCGAGCGCCAACAGCTCGCCATGCTCGAGCTGCAGCGGGGCATCTCCGCATCGAGCTTCCTGACGCCCGGCGAGCTCAAGCGCTACGTCGAGCTCACCGATCAGAAGCGCCGCTTCGGGTATGCGCTCTTCAAGGCCGATGACTTCAAGGACAAGGTAAAGGTTACCGACGACGAGATAGCTGCATACTACAAAGAGCATAAGCCCGACTTCACGACGGAGGAGGCCGCGGCCCTGCAGTACGTCGAGCTCACGCGCAGCCAGGTCGCGGACTCGATCAAGGTCACGGACGACGAGCTGCACAAATACTACGAGGCCCACAAGGATCAGTACTCGACGCCCGAGGAGCGGCATGTCCAGCACATCCTGATCACGCCGCACAAGGGCGAGACGGATGCGCAGGCCAAGGCGCGCGCCGAGGCGGCGCTGAAGCGCGTGCAAAGCGGCGAGGACTTCGCCAAGGTCGCCGAGGCCGTCTCGGAGGACCCGGGCACGGCCAAGCAGGGCGGGGATCTCGGCTGGATCGGCCGCGGCATCCTCAAGGGCCCGTTCGAGGACACGCTGTTCGCCATGAAGCCCGGCGAGGTCAAGGGGCCGGTCAAGACGAGCTTCGGTTATCACATCATCAAGCTCGACGGCATCCGCGGCGGCAAGTCGCAGAGCTTCGACGAGGTCAAGGACAAGATCGCGAAACAGATCCGCACGCAGCGCGCGGACGACGCGTTCTACGACAAGAGCAACAAGCTCGCGGACGCCGCGTTCGACGCCTACGACAACCTCGACAGCGTCGCGAAGCAGCTCGACGTGCCGCTCAAGACCATCGACCGCTTCCCGCGCAGCGGGGACCCGGCCGTGTTCAAGAACAGCGCGCCCATCGTCGACGCCGTATTCGGCAGCGAGCCGCTGCAGCAGGGCGTGGACAGCCAGATGCTCAAGCTCTCGAACGACGACGTCGTCGTCGTGCGCGTCACGGACCGCTTCCCGTCGAAGGAGAAGCCGCTCGAGGCCGTCAGCGACCAGATCCGTCAGACCCTCGTGCAGCAAAAGGCCGAGGACCTCGCGGGCGACGCGGCCGCGGCCTACGAGAAGGCCCTGCCCAAGGACCTCAAGACGGCGTTCCTCGGGCCCGACGCCGAAAGCGCCGATGCCGGTCAGGCGGACGCGAAGGGCGCGGCGGACCCGGCTGCGAAGGCCGGGGCGGATAAGCAGGCCAAAGCGGCCAAGGCCGGCACGAAGAAGGGCCAATCGGCCGGCGCGGCCAAGGACGATGCCAAGGACCAGCCCCCGGCCGCCCAGCTCGCCATGCAGCACGGCGGCTCCTGGGTCGCGCCGACCTGGGTCGCCCGCGGCGCCAGCAGCTCGGTGCCGACGGCCGTGCTGGCCCAGGCCTTCGAGCTCCCGAAGCCCGCCGACGATTCGGTCGTCGCCCAGCCCGTGCGGCTGACCTCCGGCGACCACGCCGTGATCCTGCTCGCGGACGTCCAGGACGGCCAGCTCTCCGCGCTCAAGAGCGACGAGGCCGACCAGACGAAGCAGCAGCTCATCAACGAAATGGGCTCGGCCGAGCTCAACGCCTATTCGGGCACCGTCAGGGAACAGGCCAAGGTCAGGGTGCCGCCGAGCGTCCTCGAGCCGGGGAGTTAAAGGAGTCCCGAGCAGCGTCCGTGAAGAGGGCGCTGCTCGGGACGCATTTATGGAATTTGTAAAAGGGGTCAGAGCCCTTTTCCCGGTGGCGGCGTTCGCGTGCTATTGGCTTGGGTAGGGAGCGGGCGCGGCTTGGTCGGGCGGAGTCGGCGAGTTGGCCGCAAGCGGACATGGTCCGGGAGAACGGTCGGCCGGTGGGGGCGCTGGCACGAGCCCCGGGCCTCGAAGACCTGCGCGGCCCCTCCGTTCCCGACCACCCCAAACGAAGCGTCCTAAGAGAAGACCGCAGCAGCATTGCCGCAGCGGAGGCGTGCGCGGACGGGCCCTTGGGGGGCCGTGCGCGCCAGGGATGGCGCGCAACGGAGCCTACAGGGACGTATTCACGGCGTCCCCCAAAGGGCCCGTCCGCGCACGCCTCCGCCCAGCGCCGTCACAGAACGAAGCGGTCTTCTCTTAAGACCTAAGACTCCCCCTCGAAATGCATGCCGACGATGTTGTAGCCGGCATCCACATAAACCACCTGCCCCGTGATCCCCGCGGCGAGGTCCGAGCACAGAAACGCCGCCGTGTTCCCCACGTCCTCGATCGTCACGTTGCGCTTCAGTGGCGCCGTCTCGCCGACTTTGGTCAGCATCTGGCGCAGGCCTTTGACGCCCGAGGCCGCGAGGGTGCGGATCGGGCCGGCCGAGATGGCGTTGACGCGGATGTTGCTGGGGCCGAGGTCCAGCGCGAGGAAGCGCACGTTGGCCTCGAGGCTGGCCTTGGCGACGCCCATGACGTTGTAGCTCGGCAGGGCGCGCACGGCGCCGAGGTAGCTCATCGTCAGCAGTGCGCCGTGACGGCCCTGCATGAGGGGCTCGGCGCGCTTGGCGAGGGCCGCGAGGCTGTAGCTCGAGATGTCGTGGGCGATGCGGAAGCCTTCACGGTCCACGGCGTCGATGTAGCGGCCCTCGAGCTGGCCCGGGGGTGCGTAGGCGACCGAGTGCACGAGGATGTCGAAGCCGTTCCAGTGCTCGCCGAGGCGGGCGAAGAACGCATCGATCTGCGCGTCGTCGCCGACGTTGAGCGGCAGCGCGATGTCGCTCTCGAGCTCGGCCGCGAAGCGCACGACGCGCTCGCGCAGCTTCTCGTTCTGGTAGCTGAAGGCGAGCTCGGCGCCTTCGCGGTGCATGGCCTGCGCGATACCCCACGCGATCGACCGATTGCTCGCAAGGCCCACGATGACCGCGCGCTTGCCGTTTAGAAAACTCATCCGAACCTCCCGTAAACGAATATTCTACGTGGATTGCTCGGTGACGTTCACGAACAGCACGATGTGCTGGCCCGGGTGGAGGTAGCGTTTCGTCGAGAGGCCGTCGTTCCACTTCATCAGGTCGCCGACCTTGAGGCGGAAGCGGCGCGCGATGCGCGCCAGGGAATCGCCGCGGCGCACGACGTAGTTCACGCGCCGGATGCGGCCGTCGTTCGGGTCCACCTGGCTCACGGACGTGAGCTGCGGTGCGGGTGCGTCGTCGTCCTGCTGCTTCAGCCAGACGACGAGCTTGCGGCCGACGCTCAGCGTGTCGCGCGGGGCCATGCCGTTCCATTTGGCGAGCGCGGCCACGGGGACGCCGTAGCGCTGCGAGATCGACCACAGCGATTCGCCCTTCGCGACGACGTGCACGCGGCGCTCGTCGCCGTGCGCGACGTTCTGCTGCCGGGCGAGGCGGGCGCTGACCGTCCCGGAGTAGCTCGCGAGCGAGGCTTGCGCGTGCGGGATCATGAGGTAGGAACCGGCGCGAATCGAGTTGCCGTGCAGCTTGTTGACCTGCCGCAGCACAGCCGGCGTCGTCGTGAACTTGCGTGCGAGCTCGATGAGCGTGTCGCCGGGCGCGATGCGGTAGCGCGACCACTCGACGCGCTGGTCGTCGCCGAGGTTCGCGAGCGCAGTGCGGAACTCGGCGGCCTTGTCGATCGGCACGACGAGGCGGTGCGGGCCCTTCGGGTCCGTGGCCCAGCGGTTGAAGCCGGGGTTGAGCTTGTAGAGCGCGTCGACGTTGAGGCCGGCGAGCTGGGCGGCCCGGGCCATGTCGATCTGGCCGCCCGTGTCGACGACCGCGAGCTGCGGGACGTTCTCGAGGTACGGCAGGTCGAGCCCGTAGCGATCCGGATGCGCGACGAGCCGCGAGATCGCGAGCAGGCGCGGCACGTAGGTCCGCGTCTCGGCCGGCAGGTAGCGGCGGATACTCCAGAAGTCCGTGCCGCGCCCGGCGGCCCGGGCGCGGTCGATGGCGTGGGCGACCGTGCCGCCGCCGGAGTTGTAGCCGGCGATCGCGAGCAGCCAATCGCCGTTGAAGCGCTCGTGCAGGGCCTGCAGGTAGTCGAGCGCCGCGCGCGTCGACTCGATGACGTCGCGGCGGCCGTCGAACCACCAGTCCTGCTTGACGCCGAGCCGGCGCGCCGTGCCCGGGATGATCTGCCAGAGCCCTTCCGCGCGGCCGCGGGAATACGCGAACGGATCGTAGGCGCTCTCGACGACGGGCAGCAGCGCGAGCTCGGCCGGCATGCCGCGCATGTAGAGCTGGTTCGCGATGTAATAGAGATAGGGACTGCCCCGCTCGAGCACGCGCTTCATGTACTCGGGGTGGCCCGCGAACCACTCGAGCTCGCGCTGGTAGGCGGGGTCGTCGGTCACGGGCAGCGAGAAGCTCTCGCCGAGCCGCGCGAAGAGATTGCCGGGGCGCGGCGGGGGCAGCGCGGCGAGCTCGATGTTCGGCGCCGGCACGGCCTGGAGCGGCGAATCCGCGAGGGCCGCGGCCGCTGCCGCGGCGGCATCGGGGAAATCGCCGGAGTCGGCGAAGCCGGCCTGCGTGGGCGTGAGGGGCGACGCCCGGCCGACGAACGAGACCGGCGCCGCGGCCTGCGTCTGCGGGCGAAACGCGAAGTTCGAGCAGCCCGCGAGGCTCGTCAACCCCGCGAGCCCGGCGAGCCCCGCGAGGCGTTTGACGGCCCCGGAGCGCGCGCGGGGCCGGCGGCCGGCCGGCGTGGAATCCGTTCTTTGCTGCGTCGACCCGCCGGTACAATCTGGAATCATTGCAATTATCGTTACGTATCCTGGCCGCGCTCGCAACTTGTCGCTGATCCGCTTGCGACGCCGATCACATCCGAAACGGCGGGTCGTCGCCGGGCGGCGACGACCAGGACGCCGCGGAAGGGACCCGAAGCGGCGAGGTCGATCCGGCTCAACACCCGCCGGCCGCTGACGTAGAATGCCTGCGTGAGCGCCCCGAACCGACTGCAACTCGACGACTGGCTCGCGACGCCTCTCGGGCGCCGCTGCCTCGCGAACGAGCAGCGCTTCGTCCGCCGCGCGCTGGACCGCGTGTTCGGCGAGCATCTGCTGCAGATCGGCAGTTGGGGCGGGCCGAGCGCGTTTCTGCGCTATGCGCGCACCCAGCACCGCTCGCTCGTCGACTGGAGTCTCGAGCGCCCCGCGGACGTGATCTGCGAGCCGACCGAGCTCGCGTTCCAGGCCGATTCGGTCGATGCCGTGATCCTGCCGCATACGCTCGAGCGCATCCAATCGCCGCACGCGCTGCTGCGCGAGGTCGACCGGGTCCTGCGCGCGGACGGGCAGATCATCGTGCTCTCGTTCGCGCCGACCGGCCCCTGGGGTATCCGGCACCTGTTCTCGCCCGGCGGCTATCCGGTGGGGCAGAAGCGCATGATCCGCGAGGGGCGGCTCTGCGACTGGCTCGAGCTGCTGAGCTTCGATGTCGGCACGGTGCGGCCGTACTGCCACACGCTGCCCTTCGAGCGCGTCCGGCGGTTCGGCACGTTTCCGCGCGAGGAGTGGGCCCAGCGTTGGCTGCCCATGCTCGCGGGCGGCTATCTGCTGCACGCCCAGAAGCGCGTGCAGCCCATGACGCCGATCCGCCCGGCCTGGCGCCGCCCGCGCCTGCGGGCCGTCGGCGGCCTCGAGCCCTCGACGCGCGTCTCGCACGTCGCGCGTTGCCTGCCCGAAAGGCGCGAGTGCGAGTGAAACAGGTCGAGGCGTTCACGGACGGGGCCTGCCGCGGCAACCCCGGGCCCGGGGGGTGGGGTGCGCTGCTGCGCTCCGGCGGCCGCGAAAGGACCCTCTCGGGCGGCGAGCCGCACACCACGAACAACCGCATGGAGCTCACGGCCGCGATCCGCGCGCTCGAGGCGCTGCGCGAGCCCTGCAGCGTGGCGCTCTATACGGATTCGACCTACGTGCGCAACGGCATCACGGCGTGGCTGCCGGCCTGGCGCCGGCGCGGCTGGAAGACGGCCGACGGCAAGGCCGTCAAGAACCAGGACCTGTGGGTGGAGCTCAGCGAGCTCACGAAGCGGCACGACGTCGCCTGGCACTGGGTCAAGGGGCACGCCGGTCACGACGGCAACGAGCGGGCGGACCGGCTCGCGAACGAAGGCCTGGAGCGGGCCTTGCTGAAGGCGCGGACTTAGCCGGGGTCAGAGCCCTTTTTTCCGTTCCGGAAAAAAGGGCTCTGACCCCTCTTCCGGAGGCTGAATGAGACAAGTCGTTCTAGACACCGAAACCACGGGCCTCGAAGCCAGCGCCGGCCACCGCATCATCGAGATCGGCTGCGTGGAGCTTGAGAACCGGCGCCCGACGCGGCGCACGTTCCACCGCTACATCAACCCCGAGCGGGCCGTCGACGCCGGCGCGCTCGAGGTCCACGGCATCGACGACGAGTTTCTGGCCGGCCAGCCGCGCTTCCGCGAGATCGCCGCGGAGTTCCTCGACTTCGTGCGCGGCGCGGAGCTCGTGATCCACAACGCCGATTTCAACGTCGAGTTCATCAACCACGAGCTCAAGCGGCTCGCGGGCGAGACGCGGGAGATCCGCGACTGCTGCGGGGTGCTCGATACGCTCGCGCTCGCGCGCCGCATGCATCCCGGCGCGCGCAACAGCCTCGATGCGCTCGCCAAGCGCTACGGCATCGACACCTCCAAGCGCGAGCTGCACGGCGCGCTGCTCGACGCCCAGATTCTCGCGGACACCTACCTCGCCATGACGGGCGGGCAGGTCAGCCTGCTGCTCGGGGCCGAGGCGGGCGGCGAGGCGGGCGCCGAGGGCGGCATCCAGCGCGTCGCGCGCGCGGGGCTCGAGCTGCCCGTGCCCGCGGCCTCGGCCGAGGAGCGCGCGGCCCACGAGGCCTTCCTCGTGCGCATCCGCGCCAAGTGCGGCGGCGCGGCCGTCTGGGACCGCGTGCTCGGGCAGGACGGCGAGCCCGGCGCCGCAGGCGCGCCCGCTGCGGCGGCCGCCGAATCGGCCGCGGCGCCGTCGTGAACGACGCGGCGGCCGTGCGCCGCGGCCGCGGCATCGGGCATGCGCTGGCCGCGAGCTTCCTCGGCGGCGCGCCCGCCTGGTACAAGCTTGCGATCGTCGCGTTCCTCGTTCTGAACCCGATCCTCTTCGCGTTCGATCCGTTCGCGGCCGGCTGGGTGCTCGTCATCGAGTTCATCTACACGCTGGCCATGGCGCTGCGCTGCTATCCGCTGCAGCCCGGCGGCCTGCTCGCGTTCGAGGCCGTCGTCATCGGCATGACCTCGCCGGGCGCGGTCTTCATGGAGGCCGAGCACAACTTCGAGGTCATCCTGCTGCTGATCTTCATGGTCGCGGGCGTGTTCTTCCTCAAGGACCTGCTGCTGTTCCTGTTCACGAAGATGCTGATCTCCGTGCGCTCGAAAATCGCGCTCTCGCTCATGTTCTCGCTCGCCGGCGCGTTTCTTTCGGCCTTCCTCGACGCGCTGACCGTCACGGCCGTCGTCATCGCGGTCATTTCGGGGTTCTACGCCGTCTACCATCGCGTCGCGAGCGGCAAGCACTACCACCATGCCGAGCACGACACGGCGGCCGACGAGCAGGTCCACGAGCTGCACCGCGAGGATCTCGAGGTCTTCCGCGCGTTCCTGCGCAGCCTCGTCATGCACGCGGCCGTCGGCACGGCGCTCGGCGGCGTCACGACGCTGGTCGGCGAGCCGCAGAACCTGCTCATCGCGACGGTCGCGGACTGGAATTTCTCGGAGTTCTTCATCCGCGTCGCGCCCGTCTCGATGCCGGTGCTCGGCATGGGGCTGCTCACGGTCATGACCGTCGAGCGCTTCCGGCTGTTCGGCTACGGCGCGAGGCTGCCCGAGCCCGTGCGCCGCATCCTGGCCGACTACAGCGTCGAAGAAGGCTCGAAACGCACGGAGCGCGACAAGGTAGTGCTGGGCGTGCAGGCCTGCGTCGCCGCGTTCCTGATCCTCGGGCTCGCGTTTCATCTCGCGGCCGTCGGCATCATCGGGCTCTCGGTCATCGTGCTCGCGACCGCCTTCACGGGCGTCATCGAGGAGCACCGGCTCGGCCACGCGTTCCAGGAGGCGCTGCCGTTCACGGCGCTGCTCGTCGTCTTCTTCACCGTTGTCGCGGTCATTCAAGACCAGCACCTGTTCCGGCCCATCATCGACTCCGTGCTCTCGATGCGGCAGGAGGTCCAGCCGGCCGTGTTCTTCCTGGCCAACGGCATCCTGTCGTCGATCAGCGACAACGTCTTCGTCGCGACCGTCTACATCAACCAGGCCGCCGCCGCGCTCGCGGCGCACACGATCTCGCGCGCGCAGTTCGACGTGCTGACCGTGGCCATCAACACGGGAACGAACCTGCCGAGCGTCGCGACGCCGAACGGGCAGGCCGCGTTTTTGTTCTTGCTGACCTCGGCGCTGGCGCCGTTGATTCGGTTGTCGTATGGGCGGATGGTGGTCATGGCGCTGCCGTATACCGTGGTGTTGACGGTGACGGGGTTGTTGTGCGTCATCTTTTTGCTTTGAGAGGGGCTTTAAGAGGGGTCAGAGCCCTTTTTTGCGCGCGACGGCGGTGGGCGCTGCGGCCTGCAGGCCGCAGCGTATTGAGGGGCTTGGGGCGCAAAAAAGGGCTCTGACCCCGCTTGCGGCCCCCGCCCGCGGCCATACCGCGTTCTGAGAACTGCTCAGTTGCGATCGGTGCCGGCCCGGCGCATTCTTGCCCCCCGGCGATCGCCGCGCGGTGCCGTGGCTGCGGCCGCACCGCGCCGACTCTTCATCAAACCGAGGTGACAGAACTTGGCCTCCCTGAACAACGTCCGGATCGGCATCATCGGTCTCGGCTATGTGGGCTTGCCGCTCGCGCTCGAGTTCGGCAAGCGTTACCCCACCGTCGGCTTCGATCTCAAGGCGCCGCGCATCGAGGAGCTCAAGGCCGGCCGCGACTCGACGCGCGAGGCCTCCCCCGAGGAGCTCGCCGAGGCGACGCAGCTCACGTACACGACGGACCCCGAGGCGCTCGCCGAGTGCAACGTCTATATCGTGACCGTGCCGACGCCGGTCTCGCGTGACAAGCGCCCGCTGCTGACGCCGCTCAAGGGCGCGAGCCAGACCGTCGGCAAGGCCCTGCGGAACGGCGACGTCGTGATCTTCGAGTCGACCGTCTACCCGGGCTGCACCGAGGAGTTCTGCATCCCGATCATCGAGCAGGTCTCCGGCCTGACGTTCAACAAGGATTTCTTCGCCGGCTACAGCCCCGAGCGCATCAACCCCGGCGACAAGGATCACCGTGTCACGACGATCCTCAAGGTCACCTCGGGCTCGACGCCCGAGACGGCCGACTTCGTCGACGCGCTCTACGGCAGCATCATCAAGGCCGGCACCCACAAGGCTTCGAGCATCAAGGTCGCCGAGGCCGCTAAGGTCATCGAGAACACGCAGCGCGACGTCAACATCGCGCTCATCAACGAGCTCGCCGTGATCTTCAACCGGCTCGGCATCGATACGCTCGAGGTGCTGCAGGCCGCCGGCACGAAGTGGAACTTCCTGCCGTTTCGGCCCGGCCTCGTCGGCGGCCACTGCATCGGCGTCGACCCTTACTACCTGACCTACAAGGCCGAGGCCGTCGGCTACCACCCGGAGATGATCCTCGCCGGGCGCCGGCTCAACGACAATATGGGCGGCTACGTCGCCGCGCGCGTCATCAAGCTCATGATCGGCCGCAACATCAACCCGGCCGACGCGCGCGTGCTCGTGCTCGGGCTCGCCTTCAAGGAGAACTGCCCGGACGTGCGCAATACCAAGGTGGCGGACGTGGTGACCGAGCTCGAGTCCTATCATTGTCGCGTGGACGTCTACGACCCGTGGGCGGACCCCGCCGAGGCCGCGCACGAATACGGCATCCGGCTCGTGCCGAAGCCCGACACGGGCGCCTACGACGCCATCGTGCTGGCCGTCGCGCATCGGGAGTTTGTCGCGCTCGGCGCCGAGGGCGTGCGCCGGCTCGGCACGCCGAATTGCGTCCTCTACGACATCAAGTCCGTGCTGCCGAAGGAACGGGTGGACGCCCGGCTGTGAGGGTGGCGCGGAGTTTGCAGAAAAAGGGGTCAGAGCCCTTTTCGTTGCGCCGACGGCGAATTTTCGAAGGCGGTAGCGGAAAAGGGCTCTGACCCCTTTTTCTCAATCCTGGAGCAAGCATTGAAGGTACTGGTCACCGGCGCCGCCGGCTTCATCGGTTTCCACACAGCGAAGCGGCTTCTCGAACGCGGCGACGAGGTCGTCGGCCTCGACAACCTCAACGACTACTACGACGTGACGCTCAAGGAGGCGCGCCGCGACCTGCTCGCGCGCGAGCCCCGCTTCGCGTTCGTCAAGGCGGACCTGGCCGACCGCGCCCGCATCGCGGAGCTGTTCGAAGCCGAGAAGTTCGACCGCGTCGTCCATCTCGGCGCCCAGGCCGGCGTGCGCTACAGCTTGGAGAACCCGTTCGCCTATATCGACAGCAACGTGAGCGGCACGATGACCATCCTCGAGGGCTGCCGCTACCACGGCGTCGAGCACCTCGTTTTCGCCTCGACGAGCTCGGTCTACGGCGCGAACACGAAGATGCCGTTCTCCGTGCACCAGAACGTCGACCACCCGCTCTCGCTCTACGCCGCGACGAAGAAGTCCAACGAGCTCATGGCCCATACCTACGCGAGCCTCTACGGCCTGCCGGTCACGGGCCTCAGGTTCTTCACCGTCTACGGCCCCTGGGGCCGGCCGGACATGGCGCTGTTCCTGTTCACCAAGGCGATCCTGGCCGGCGAGCCCATCGACGTCTTCAACTACGGCCACCACCGGCGCGACTTCACCTACGTCGACGACATCGCCGGCGGCGTCATCGCCGCGCTCGACCGGCCCGCGACACCCAACGCGCACTGGTCCGGCGAGGACCCGGACCCCGGCACGAGCAGCGCGCCCTACCGCATCTACAACATCGGCAACCAGCAGCCCGTCGAGCTCATGCGCTACATCGAGCTGCTGGAGCAGTGCCTCGGCCGCGAGGCCGAGAAGAACCTGCTGCCCCTGCAGGCCGGCGACGTGCCCGACACCTGGGCGGACGTCGAGGACCTCGTCGAGGAAGTGGGCTACCGGCCCGCGACGCCCGTCGAGGAGGGCGTGCGGCGGTTCGTCGAGTGGTATCGCGAATATTACGGCGTCAAAGCGTGAGCGGCGGGCGGGAGGCCCGCCCAGCTCAGGCAAACAGGCAGGACAGGTCGATCCCGAGATCCGGCAGCGCGGCGATACCGACAGGCTCCGTAAGCCCGGGCCGGTCCGAGCGCGCGTAGCCGCCTTCGGCGACCTCCCGAAAGCGGAGCAGGGCCTCATGCACGAGATCCACGATCCACAGCTCCGGAATGCCGTGCCGGGCGTACAGCGCGGCCTTGGTCTCGACGTCGTAACGTAGCGAGCTCGAAGCCACCTCGATCAGCAGAAAAACGTCCGCGGGCCCCGGGTGGCTGGCCTTGTAGCGGTCCGCGCGCGGTCGAAGCAGGGCGATATCCGGCACGGGCTCGGAGAAATCGTCGAGGCGCAGCGGGTTTTGCTGCCTGACGAGAAACCGGCCGCCGCTGGCAGCCATCAGGATCGACGCCAATTGATCCGTTGTGCCCGCGTGGGGACTCCCGTTCGGGGCCATGTCGATGATCTCTCCCTCGATCAGCTCGACACGCGCCTCCGGCGGCAGGATGCCGGTCTCGCCCATTCGGTAGTACTCCGCCACATTGAGCCGATGGCGGCGCGGCCACACGTTTGCGGGACTCTCGATCATCGGGCGAGTATAGGCGCGCGAATCGTTCCGGTTAAGAGCAGCTCGGAGGAGATCTTGAAGCCACGCCGCGACCGGCGCCGAGCCCCCAATTCGGCCGATCCGATTGATTTCTC
This sequence comes from uncultured Gammaproteobacteria bacterium, assembly GCA_963782445.1. Taxonomy (GTDB): domain Bacteria; phylum Pseudomonadota; class Gammaproteobacteria; order Steroidobacterales; family Rariloculaceae; genus ZC4RG20. The sequence continues at coordinate 3,717,555 of CAWAJM010000001.1, read as the reverse complement.
CCGGCCCGCATGCCAGGGTTTTCCGACCCTCTGTTCCTGCGAGTCACGCCCATGGCCACAGATACCTACGGCCCCCACACCGACGCCTGGCGGTCCCTCACCCGGCACGCGGATACGCTGAAGCGCGAAGCGACCCTCAAGCAGCTCTTCGCCGCCGAGCCGAACCGCTTCAACGCCTTCTCTCTCGAGCGCGAAGGCCTGCTCTACGACTTCAGCCGGGAGCTCCTCGACCACGAGGCGCTCGCCCAGCTCCTCGAGCTCGCCCAGCAGACCGAGGTGCCGCGCTGGATCGAGCTCATGTTCGCCGGCCACGCGATCAACAACACCGAGGACCGGCCCGCGCTGCACGTCGCGCTGCGCCGGCCGTCCGACCAGCCGATCAGCGCCTGGGGCGAGAACGTCATGCCGGCCGTCGAGGCCGAGCGCGCGAAGATGCGCGCGCTGGCCGAGGCGCTGCACGCCGGCGAGCTCAAGGGCTACACCGGCGAGGCCATCACCGACGTCGTCAATATCGGCATCGGCGGCTCCGATCTCGGCATCGTCATGGCCGTGCGGGCGCTCGCCGAGGTCTGCAAGCCCGGCCTCGGCGTGCACTGCGTCTCGAACGTCGACGGCGTGGAGCTCAGCCACGTGCTGGCCCGGGTCGACCCCGCGACGACCCTGTTCGTGATCTGCTCGAAGAGCTTCACGACGCTCGAGACGCTGACCAACGCCCGGGCCGTGCGCGAGTGGCTGCTCGAGCGCGGCGGCGAGCAGGCCGTCGCCGCCCAGTGCGTGGCCGTCTCGACGAACCACGCGGCCATGGACGAGTTCGGCATTGCGCCCGACCGGCGGCTCGCCATGTGGGACTGGGTCGGCGGGCGGTATTCCGTCTGGTCGGCCGTCGGGCTGACCGTGGCGCTGGCCGTCGGCTGGCCGCAATTCGAGGCGATGCTGGCCGGCGGCCACGCCATGGACGAGCACTTCCGGACGGCCCCGCTGCGGGAGAACCTGCCGGTGCTGCTCGCGCTCGTCGGGATCTGGAACCGGAACTTTCTCGGCGCGCCGACGCACGCCGTGCTGCCCTACGACGACCACTTGGCGCGCTTCCCGGCTTACTTGCAGCAGCTCGAGATGGAGAGCAACGGCAAGTCCGTCCGCCGCGGCGGGGAGCCCGTCGAGAGCGCGACCTGCCCGATCGTCTGGGGGGAGCCCGGGTCGAACGCGCAGCATTCGTTTTATCAGCTGCTGCACCAGGGGACCGAGCGCGTCTCGATCGATTTTCTGCTGCCGGCGAAGTCGGGGGTGGGGAGGCAGGCGCAGCAGGATCTGACGATCGCGAATTGTCTCGCGCAGGCCTGGGCGTTGGCGGAGGGGGACCCGGAAGGAGAAGCCGGCAAGGGACCGCACCGGCATTATCCGTCTAACAGACCGAATTCGTTGATTGCGTTCGCGCGGCTCGATGCCGGGACGCTTGGGAAGCTTGTTGCCTTGTATGAGCACAAGGTGTTCGTGCAGGGGGTGGTTTGGGATGTGAATTCGTTTGATCAGTGGGGGGTGGAGCTAGGAAAGAAGCTTGCGTCGCAGATTGCTCTTGTGTCTCCGCCAGCGAAGGAGACGTCCTCGGCAATTTCGGGGGCCGAGGCTCTGATGAAAGCCTGGCGATAAGCGAACGATTCGTTCGGCCGTTCCGAGTCACCTCTGCGGAGGCGATTTGCGGTATATTCGCCGAGTCCGAAGTGAGGCAGGGTCTCAATGGGGCGTTTGTTGCTCGAGAACAAGTGGCGCCCTTTCTCCACATCCTTGCGATTCGAGTTACTACCCTCGTGTGCTGAGCGGTGCGGGTTCTGTCGAGTGTTGGGGCTGTGTGTGAAGCGACGACGTGATGCCGATACTGGTGTTCGCGGAGTGGCGAAGCGCGAGCGGAGTATCGTCGGTAACGGGCGGCACAAGCCGTTCCAGAAATGGTCTCGCAGTGATGGTGACGGAAACTAGTGCATATCGATTCTTTTGCGTAGCGGCCTTTACGATTCTTTTGAGCGTCGTCCTCGTTCCACGAGCAGAAGGTCAAACGCCCGCTTCCGCCCAGCAACAAATCGACGCCTTCAAATCGTTGCCGGCCAGTCAGCAACAGGCGCTGATTCAGCAACTCGGGCAGCAGCTCAGTCCGGAACAGCAACAGGCTGTGCTGCAGGCATTGCAGGGAAATGGCCAGTCGACGGCGCAGGGTGCGTCGGGAACGAGCTCGCAGCAGCCTCCACCCGAGGCGGGTGCGGCGAACTCTAAGCCGCTCGGCTTATCCAAGGACCTCGAGAACCTGAATCCGCGGTTTTCCGGCGGGGATACACTCGTCATTAGGTTTACCCCGCGGGGGCGGTCTGTCGACACGACGAATACCGACAGCGCTATTGACGAAACCCAGAAGCGGCTTGCGGATGCCAACCCTTACAAATTGGACCGAGCCGGACTGCTGAATCTGCCCGGAATTCCAGCCATCGCATTGGGAGGGCTGGACGTTGACCAAGCCACCGTGCGGCTTGAGGCGGAACCGGGGCTTAGCTCGTTCGACGTGAAAATTACACGCTTGCCACTCGATCCCGTCGGCACCGCCGCTTTGGAGCCGTTCGGCTATGAGCTTTTCGACAAGACGACCTCAACCACCTTTGCCCCGGCCACGGATATACCCGTCCCAACCGACTACGTCGTAGGCCCGGGCGATAGCGTAAATGTTCAGCTGTTTGGAAAACAGAATGCCCAATACTCTCTGACGATCAATCGCGAAGGCGTGATCAACTTTCCGGAAATAGGCCCGATTAGCGTTAGCGGCCTGGACTTCAACGACCTACGTACGCTCATTGGCCAGCGAGTAGGGGAGCAGATGATTGGCGTGCGCGCGAGCACGACACTTGGCGAGCTGCGATCGATACGTGTGTTCGTCGTAGGCGACGTAAAGCAGCCTGGTTCCTATACCGTAAGCAGCCTATCCACGATCACCAATGCCCTTTTCGCCAGCGGCGGTGTCAGCCACATCGGCTCGCTGCGACGTATCGCCTTGCGACGAGCGGGGCGCACCGTTTCACGCTTGGACCTCTATGATCTTCTGTTGAAGGGCGACACGAGCGGCGACGCTCGCTTACAGCCCGGAGACGTGATTTTCGTGCCTCCGATCGGGGCTACGGTCGCCGTGGACGGAGAGGTGAAGCGGCCGGCCGTATACGAGCTCAACGGCGAAGAGAGTGTTGCCGATCTCGTCGAGCTAGCAGGCGGGCTCAAGGCCAATGCCGATCGATCGGACGTGACTCTGGAGCGGATCGTTCAAGGTCGCGGTACAGCTGTACAAGAGATCGACGTATCGAAGGCGCATGGTCGCCAGATCAAGGTGCAGGACGGAGACGTGTTGCAGGTTCGTACCAGCTTGTCGCAATTGGACAATGCGGTGCGCCTCTCGGGCAACGTATATGAACCGGGCTTGCACGAGTGGACGCCTGGAATGACGCTCGCCGACTTGCTTCCGAACCCGAAGCTAGTCAAGCCGTCGTCCGATCTGCATTACGTGCTCATAAAGCGCGAGGTGCGGCCTAATGTCCGAATAAACGTCCTTTCTGCCGATCTTGCCTCGGCGTGGGCCCATCCGGCCAGCAAGGAGAATCCCGTCCTCAAGCCGCGAGACACAGTCTACGTCTTCAACCTGGACGTGGGGCGCGGCCAGTTCGTCAAGCCGATACTAAAGGAGCTTCAAGTGCAGGAGGCTCCGAACGCTCCCAAGCGAATTGTGCGAGTGGGCGGACGAGTGCGAGCCCCTGGCGAGTACCCGCTCGAGGACTCCATGCGTGTCAGCGACCTGCTTAGGGCAGGCGGCGGCATGTCAGACGCAGCTTATGCGATCAAGGCCGAGTTGACGCGGTACGCGGTCGTGAATGGCCAGTACCGGGAAACCAAGCTCATCAACGTTGACTTGGCGGCCATCCGCAACGGTGACGATAAAGCGGACTTGAAGCTTGCCCCCTACGATTATCTAAACATTAAGGAGGTCAGCCGCTGGCGTGAAACCGAGACCGTAACTATACGGGGCGAGGTCAAGTTTCCCGGTGTCTACCCTATTCGCCAAGGCGAGACTCTGTCGTCCGTCCTGAAGCGTGCCGGAGGAGTCACCAGTCTCGCTTTCCCGGAAGGCAGTGTGTTCACGCGCGTCGACCTCAAGCAGCGCGAGCGTGAGCAAATCGATATGCTGGCTCGTCGGATTCAAACCGACCTTGCGGCCATGTCGCTATCCGACCCGAACTATTCAAGTGCCGTAAGCACGGGGCAGACACTGATCAGTCAGCTGCGCAGCGCCGAGCCGACTGGACGCATGGTGATCCGGCTGGACAAGCTGATTGCTGGCGACACGAGCGCTGATATCCAACTCCGCGACGGGGATCAGTTGATGGTCCCGCAATATCGGCAGGAAGTGACCGTTTTGGGCGAGGTTCAGTACCCAACGTCACATGTGTACCGGGCAGATCTAGAGCGTGGAGACTACATTGCTATGAGCGGTGGTCTCACGTCTCGCGCGGACAAGAAGCGAATCTATGTCGTACGTGCAAACGGCGAGGTCATAGTCAAGTCCGGTGGGCGATGGTTTCATAGAAGCTCTTCGACTCAGATCCGTCCAGGCGACACCATCGTAGTTCCGACGGAGGTCGACAAGGTCAGGCCGTTAGCGAAATGGAGCAGCGTCACTCAGGTGGTCTACAATCTTGCGATCGCCGCAGCCGCCGTCCACTCCTTCTGATGTGGCGGGCAAGCAGCCTGCTACGTCGGCGATCACGCGGAAACCGTGCTCAAACTACTGCCAACCGCTCATAAGATCGTGCGGATGTGCGGGCTTTCGAGTTCCTTGACAGGCTTCGGGGCCGGGCTTAGACTCGCCTGCGTTCAAAGCTTGAACGAAAGAATCCGTCGCGGTGCCGGGCTTCATCATTAAATCGGTGTGCGATTGCTAGGCCCGTAAGGACCCTTGGTGCAAACGCATCTCCCCTCGTTCTGGTTCACCGTCGTGAGAAACCATTGGGCGATGTGCATTACAAGCTGATGCGGTTGCTGGAAGCGAACCCGCAGTTGAGCCAACGGGATGTTGCCCGGGAACTTGGTATCAGCGTCGGTAAGGTCAATTACTGCCTGCAGGCATTGATTGATTTGGGATGGCTCAAGGTTGTCCGCTTTACCAACAGTCGGAACAAGGCGGCATATAAATACCTGCTGACTCCGAGAGGCGTCGAGCACAAAGCGAAGCTGACGGTCCGCTTCCTGCACGAGAAGGTGAAGGAGTACGAGATGTTGCGCGCTGAGATCGACCAGATGCGGCGCGAAATCAGTGCGAGCGACTCGCGCTAGCCGCAGGGCCAAGTCAACGTGCATACCCAGGGCAACTTGGCCGATTTGCCCATAGACAGTACGCGGCAACGTCGACGGGCATGGCCACCCGCGGCAGTCGCTCATTGGCGAAGCCGGCGGTTTGCGCTGGCTGACTATCGCTTGTAGGCGGCGGGATGCCGAGAACGACGGTCGTTCCTCGGCGGGGACGCTGCTTGGATTGAGGTCAGACCGATGCGTTCGCTGATTAACCTGCGTCCGGATTCTCGCTGATGTCCGTGAATCCCTCCACCGTGTACAAGGCGGATACGATCGACCTAGTCGCACTTTGGCGCGTTCTGTGGGCATACAAATACGTCATCGTGCTGGTCGCCGGTCTCTCTTCGATCACGGCCGTGGCGTTGGCGCTCACGGCTACACCGATCTTCCGTGCCGAGGTTGTGGTCGTTCCGACTCGTCAAGGCAGTATGGGCCGGTCGGCATCCTTGGTGAATCGTCTGGGAGGGCTGGCGAATCTGGCTGGAATCGACTTGAGCGGCAACAACGACGCGACCGCTGACGCGCTCGCTGTCCTCAAGTCGCGGAACCTGATTCAGCGATTTATCGAGCGGCAGAAGCTTCTGCCCGTCATGTATCCGGGTTCCAAGACAACCCCGAGCTTATGGCGTGCGGTAAATCGATTCCAGCGAAGCATCCTGTCCATTCGATCGGACGCCCAACTCGGGACGACGACGATAGCCGTCAATTGGCGTGTCCCGGCCGTCGCTGCGAAGTGGGCCAACGACTTCGTTGCTTTGGCGAACGAGACTATCCGGTCCGACGCCTTGCACGACGCAAAGCGCAACATCGGCTATTTGAGTCGACAGCTTGATCAAACGAACGTCGTCGAGCTTCGCAAGGTCTTGTATGACCTCATTGAAGGGCAAACGCAAACGATGATGCTCGCTAACGCTCGGACAGATTACGCTTTCACTATCGTCGATCCGGCTGTGCCGCCCGAAAGCCGGATTAGTCCACGACGGACGCTCATGGTCTTGACCGGAGGCGCCTTGGGCCTCGTCCTTGGCGTTGTGATCGCGTTTGTTCTGAACGCGTTCGCTTGGAGCCGAGCCTCGATTGTCGAGGGAGGGCATGAGCCGGCGCGGACGAATTCCTCGGCTGTCTAGCAAGTTGGACGCAAGAATGAACCTATTCCTCGGCTGCAAATGACGCGCGCCGTTTCAGCGGAAGTCAGCGACGATGTCACAACTTCGCCGAGAAAAATGACCGTGCCCGCCTCACTCATCGAACTCCTGCGGCGTTTGTGGGGCCACCTGAGCAAACGCCGACGACGACATTTCGTGTATCTGATGGGCCTCATGATGGCGAGTGCAGTCGCGGAGGTCGTTAGTCTGGGCGCCGTCGTGCCTTTTATCGCGATACTGGCCGCGCCTGATAAAGTACTTCATTACCCTGCTGTTGCTGAATTGGCCGGCTCGCTCGGCATCTCATCGGCGGACCAATTGGTTTTGCCGCTAACCCTGGCGTTCGCGGCGGCGGCGTTGGTGGCCGGTGCGATCCGCGTTCTACTCGTGTGGTGCAATACCCGGGCCACGTTCGCCAGCGGCGCCGAACTCAGCATGGAAGTTTACCGGCGTACGCTGTATCAGCCCTACGAGGTGCACGTGGGAAGAGGCAGTAGCGAAGTCATCAGCGGCATCACCAGCAAGATCGGCGGCACGGTTCTCGGCGTGATCCTCCCGCTTCTGACGCTCATGAGCGCGGCCGTTTCCTTGGCGGCCATCATGTCGACGCTTCTGGTAATAAACGCCTTCGTTGCGCTGGTCGCTACGGTTGGTTTCGGCGCCAGCTACGGAATCATCACGGCCCTATCTCGTCGTGAGCTTCGACGCAACAGCGAGCACATCGCGCTCGCCCAGACCCACGTAGTGAAGGCGTTGCAGGAAGGCCTCGGCGGTATTCGCGACGTGCTTCTCGATGGCACCCAACCTGTCTACTGCGACATATATCGGCGCGCAGACCAGCAGCTAAGGCACGCACAGGGCGGCAATATCTTCATCACCTACAGCCCAAGGTATGCGATCGAGGCCTTGGGCATGGTGTTGATCGCCGCCTTGGCCTATTGGTTGAGCCGGCAGCGCGGCGGTATTGAGGGGGCATTGCCTGCGCTCGGTGCCCTCGCTTTGGGCGCACAGCGCTTGCTTCCGGCGCTCCAGCAAGCATACGGCGCGTGGGCGACAATTACGGGTAGCCAGGCTTTGCTCGCAGACACTCTCGATTTGCTCGATCAGCCGTTGCCGGCCGAACTTCTCGAGGCGCCTCCCCCGCCTCTGGCCCTAAAGCATGAGGTGCGCTTCGAGAGTGTTCGCTTTCGGTACTCTTCCGATGGGCCTTGGGTTCTAGATGACTTGAATTTAGTCATAGAGAAGGGGGCGCGCGTGGGCATCGTTGGCGGCACCGGAAGCGGCAAAAGCACCACGCTGGATTTGCTCATGGGCCTACTCATGCCCACGGAGGGCGCCGTTCTCGTTGACGGATTGCCGCTGAAAGGGCGGAGCCTCAGAGCATGGCAACGTACGACCGCCCACGTTCCCCAAAACATCTACCTCGCGGATGCGACCATCGCAGAAAATATAGCTTTCGGTGTCCCGAGAAAGGATATCGACATCGTGCGAGTGCGCAGTGCGGCGCGCCAAGCCCAAATCGCGGATTTCGTCGAACGAAGGGACGGCGGATATGACTCCATCGTGGGGGAGAGGGGAATTCGTCTGTCGGGCGGTCAACGCCAACGCATTGGCATCGCGCGGGCTCTCTATAAGCGAGCGAGCGTTCTTGTGCTCGATGAAGCCACAAGCGCATTGGACAACGCCACAGAGCGTTCGGTCATGGAGGCGATCGAAGCCCTTGATCCGGAGCTTACGGTACTTCTAATTGCTCATCGCCTTTCAACGGTGAGGCGGTGCGACACTATCGTGCAGCTTGAAGGCGGCAGGGTCGTGGCGCAAGGACCCTACGACTACTTGCTGGCATCCAGTGAGAGCTTCAAGAAGATGGCTAATGCAGCGAGCGCGTGACGATGACGGGCAAACGAAATCTATTCAGTAATCAGACGATCCTCATAACCGGGGGGACGGGCTCCTTTGGCCAGCAGTACGTGCGGACCATCCTGCAGCGCTACCAGCCGAAGAAGCTCATTGTCTACTCTCGGGACGAGCTGAAGCAGTTCGAGATGGAGCAGGAATTCGGTCAGGACTGCATGCGGTATTTCATCGGCGATGTCCGGGATCGCGATCGGTTGGTGCAGGCAATGAATGGTGTCGACGTGGTGATTCATGCCGCGGCCCTTAAGCAGGTGCCGGCGGCGGAATACAATCCGATGGAATGCATTAAGACGAACATCTACGGCGCCGAAAACGTCATTCACGCCGCCTTGGCAAATGAGGTGGAGCGCGTCATTGCGTTGTCCACCGATAAGGCTGCAAATCCGATAAACCTTTACGGGGCAACTAAGCTGGTTTCGGACAAGCTTTTCGTCGCCGCTAACAACGTCTCCGGCGGGCACAGGACTCGGTTTGCCGTTGTGCGGTACGGCAATGTGGTCGGATCTCGGGGTTCCGTCGTCCCTTTCTTCAAGCGGCAGATCGAGAACGGATGCGATCACCTTCCGATTACCGACCCTGAAATGACGCGATTCTGGATCACCCTAACGCAGGGCGTAGATTTCGTACTGAAGAATTTTTACAGAATGTACGGAGGAGAGATTTTCGTTCCGAAGATTCCATCGGTACGGGTCGTTGACTTGGCGAAGGCCATGGCGCCTTCATTGCCGCAACGGGTAGTCGGGATTCGTCCCGGCGAGAAACTACACGAGGTGATGTGTCCGGCAGACGATTCACATCTTACGTTGGAGTTCGAAGATCACTATGTGATCAAACCGGCGATTCAGTTTACCGGGCGTGCCGACTTTGCCGTCAATGCGCTTGGCGAGGAAGGGCGGGCCGTCGGGCCGGGATTCGAATATCACTCGGGCACGAATCCGTGGTTCTTGAGAGTCGACGAGATAGCGAGTCTGAATGATCTCGCAGGAATATGATGATTCCATACGGCAAGCAGGATGTGACGCAGGCGGACATCGATGCCGTAGTCGAGGTGCTGCGTTCAGACTTTTTGACGCAGGGCCCGGCTGTACCGCATTTCGAGCGGGCGATCGCGTCGAGTTCTGGGGCCAAGCATGGAATCGCGACGAACAGCGCAACCTCTGCATTGCACATCGCGTGTTTGGCTTTGGGACTTGGCTCCGGAGGGCGGCTTTGGACTGTCCCGAATACGTTCGTTGCCTCGGCGAACTGTGGAAGGTACTGCGGCGCCGAGATCGACTTTGTCGATATCGATCCGGTTACCTGGAACATGAGCACAGGGCAACTGAGTCGGAGACTCGCCGCGGCCCGGGGCGACGGTTGCCTTCCTGATGTCGTCGTTCCCGTGCATTTTGCCGGGCAACCGACGGATCAGGAAGCCATCTGGGACTTGGCTCAGGAGTACGGTTTCCGTGTGATCGAGGATGCGTCGCACGCCATCGGTGCCGTTCGGGACGGCGAGCGCGTCGGCAGTTGTCGATGGTCCGATATAACGGTGTTCAGCTTCCATCCCGTAAAGATCATTACCACCGGCGAGGGGGGCATGGCGCTCACGAACGACGAGCTGCTCGCGGAACGCATGGAGAGGCTGCGCAGCCACGGCGTAACCCGCGATGCGCGACGCCTGCGAAATACGGAATTGCGGACCCATGAGGCCGAAAAATGGAGCGGCCCAGCCAGTTGGTACTACGAGCAGCAGGAGCTCGGCTTCAACTATAGAATGACGGATATTCAAGCGGCCTTGGGGGCGAGCCAGTTGGCGAGGCTTGACGCGTACGTGGAGCGCCGCAACCGGCTCGCTAGGCGCTATGACGAATTGTTGAAGGATCTTCCGTTGCAGTTACCGGTTGTCAAGGACCAAAACCGGTCGGCCTTTCATCTCTACGTAGTGCGACTCGCCCTCGCTAGGCTTGAAAAGAGCCACAGGCAAGTCTTCGAAGAGTTGAGGGCGCACGGCGTGGGTGTCAACGTTCATTACATACCCGTCCACCTGCAGCCGTACTATCGGGAACAAGGATTTCGGAAAGGGCAGTTTCCGGAAGCCGAGGCACACGCGAGGACGGCTGTTACGCTTCCGCTCTATCCGTTGATGTCCGATGCGGACCAAGATTTCGTTGTGAGTGCGCTGCGAGAAGTCCTGGAGGTCTAGGGTGAGCCAGAGGGACGTTTTCCTAAACGGCGAGGGCGACGCATGGTATGAGCGGAACGAGTCCGCCATCTCGTCGCGGATTCTGCCCGAGGGCGACCCTTTGCTTGGCGATATTCTGTCGCTCAATGCGCCCGGTGCCACCGAGGGCGCGAGGATTCTCGAGGTGGGTTGCGGCGACGGAGCGCGGCTGGGCTGGCTTGCGCGACATCGAGGATGCTTGTGTTACGGCGTCGATCCTTCGATGCGCGCTGTTGCTGCAGCGAAAGGCCGTGGCGTGAATGCCCAAGTGGGCACCGCGGAGCACATACCTTTCGGGGAGGAAGCTTTCGACATCGTCGTTTTCGGGTTCTGCCTGTACTTGTGCGACCGGAAGGATCTGTTTGGGATCGCCTTTGAGGCCGATCGGGTTCTGAGGAGCCCAGGATGGCTCGTAATCCTGGACTTTTATAGTCCTTTTCCCACTAAGCGTCCCTATCATCACCGACCAGGTCTTTTTGCCCACAAGATGGATTTCCGTACGTTATTCAGCTGGCACCCCGCCTACATGACGTACTTTCACAAAGTCCGCCATCACGCAGCATCCGGCTATACCGATGACCGGGGCGAGTGGGTTGCGACGTCAGTGCTGCGCAAGAACTTCAATGGAAGCGATTAGTCGTGTCGGTCTCGGCACCGCTCAGTTCGGCCAGCCCTATGGGGTCGCGAATACAGCAGGGCAAGTGCCGTGTCGAGAAGGGGCGGATATCTTGGCTTTCGGCCGAGCGGCCGGAATGGACACGGTGGATACGGCGGTCGCTTACGGCGACAGCGAACGGCGGTTGGGGCGCGCCGGAGTAAAGGAATGGAAGGTCGTCTCCAAGCTCCCACCAACGCCGGCGTTGGTGGACGATCTCGGGAAGTGGGTGCGGGAGACCGTCCGAGGGTCCCTCGACCGGCTCGGGGTGAGCCGCCTACACGGCCTGCTTCTGCATCGCTCAAGCGAGTTGCTCTCGCCCCGCGGGACGGAGCTCTACAACGAGTTGCTGGGCCTGAAGGATCGCGGGATGGTGGACAAAATTGGCGTGTCGGTATATGGCCCCGACGAGCTCGCCGCTCTCGGTATACGGTACCAGTTCGACATTGTCCAAGCACCGTACAATGTATTCGATCGCCGAATGGTGGATTCGGGCTGGCTGGCGCGTCTAAGAAGCGCGGGGACCGAAGTCCACACTCGTTCAGCATTTCTTCAAGGCCTTCTTCTCATGAACGCGGATAGGCGTCCGGAATTCTTCTCTCGCTGGGACAGCCTATTGGCAATGTGGGATCTGTGGTTAGCTCAGGAGCGACTGACTCCAGTGGCGGCATGTCTGAATCTGGTTTTGGCGGAACCGGCTGTCACACGCGTTATCGTAGGGGTCGAGAGCGTAACGCAGCTTCAGGAAGTCTTGACTGCGGCCGAGTTCTCCTGTCCGACGCCTCCAGATAACCTCAAGAGTCGGGATCCCGATTTGCTCAATCCCTCGCGATGGAGCGTCTCGTGAAAGTTGTGGCAATCGTCCAAGCTCGAATGGGATCGACGCGCTTTCCGAACAAAGTCATGCGCCGTCTCGTCGATACACCGATGATCGAGATACTGTTGGGGCGGTTGGCGATGGCCCGCGAGATCGATCAGATCGTGCTTGCGACGACCGTAAATCCCCGTGACGAGCCGTTGGCCGTGCACGTTAGAGGGCTCGGTCTGGAAGTCTATCGCGGTAGCGAGAATGATGTCCTGGACCGGTACTTCCGGGCCGCCCGGGATGCCGCGGCGGATGTAGTCGTGCGCATAACAGGCGATTGTCCTCTGATCGACCCGTGGCTAGTGGACGACGTCATAAGACTCTTCTGCGACTCGCGTGCCGATTACTCTTCGAACATCTCGCCGGCCACATTTCCAGACGGTTTGGACACTGAGGTGTTTTCATTCCGGGCATTGGAAGTGGCTTGGTGCCGGGCAACGTCGCCGCGGGACCGCGAGCACGTTACGACATTTATCCGCGAAAGCGGGGAATTCGATTGCGTGAATCGCTCGAACGCGTCCGACGCGTCGAGCGAACGGTGGACCGTCGACGAACCGGAAGACTTCGCAGTCGTAGAGAAGGTTTTCAAGCACTTTGCCCCGCGTCTTGACTTCTCGTGGATGGAAGTGCTCAAGCTTCGCGATCTGCACCCGGATTGGTTTGATGCGAATCGGCACCTCGTTCGCAACGAAGGTGCGCGGCTCGACAGCGGACAGAAACTGTGGAGGCGGGCGAAACACGTAATTCCCGGCGGCAATATGCTGTTGTCGAAGCGGCCAGAAATGTTTCTACCCGAACGCTGGCCGGTCTACTTCAGCCGGGCCAAAGGTTGCCGCGTATGGGATCTCGATGGCCGCGAGTACGTGGACATGTCACTTATGGGTGTCGGAACCAACATCCTTGGCTACGGTCACCCCCGAGTCGACGAGGCAGTAGTAAGAACGGTTGCGGCCGGAAATATGACGACTTTGAATTGTCCCGAGGAAGTCTACCTCGCCGAACGTCTGATCGAGCTGCACCCCTGGGCTGAGATGGTAAGATTCGCGCGCTCAGGCGGGGAAGCGAACGCAATCGCCGTGCGCATTGCTCGCGCTGCTTCGGGTCGGGACGAGGTCGCTATCTGCGGCTATCACGGTTGGCATGATTGGTATCTTGCTGCAAACCTCGGCGATGAGCAAAACCTTGCCGGCCATCTGTTGCCGGGACTGGAACCGAAAGGCGTCCCTGAGCATTTGCGAGGTTCCGTCTGCACGTTCAAATACAACGATTTCTCCGAGTTGGAAGCCTTGGTGCGGACGCACAGGATCGGCGTGATAAAAATGGAAGTTTCGCGTAACGAATCGCCCGCCACTGGCTTCCTGGAAAGCGTTCGCCAGCTGGCTTCCGCCAACGGAATCGTTCTCGTCTTCGATGAATGCACCTCTGGATTCAGACAGACTTTCGGGGGACTGCATAAGATCTATGGAGTCGAGCCCGACGTGGCTGTGTTCGGCAAGGCGCTTGGCAATGGGTATGCAATTACGGCCGTGGTGGGGAAACGCGAAGTGATGGAGGCGGCCCAGGGGACTTTTATCAGCAGCACCTTTTGGACGGAACGCATAGGCCCTACTGCCGGGCTGAGTACCCTCCAGGTCATGGAGGAGGAGAAGTCTTGGGAACGCATCACCGAAGTTGGACGAGAAATCACCGCGGGGTGGCACGACATTGCGCGAAAGTACTCACTGCAAATCAGAACGAGCGGATTGCCGGCCCTCACGAGCTTTACGTTCGAGAGCCCGCACGCGCTGGCGTATAAGACTCTCGTAAGTCAGGAATTGCTTGCGAAGGGATTCTTGGCGAGCAACAGCGTTTACGCGTCGACGGCACACTCGCCGGATGTCCTGACTTCGTACATGGATGCGCTGGACCCGGTGTTTGCATTGGTTGCACAGTGCGAGGGCGGTCGTAACGTCATGGACTTGCTGAATGGGCCGGTGTGCCACAGCGGGTTCAAGCGCCTGAATTGAGATCAGACATGCGCATCGCTATGCGAATTGATGCGTCTCGCCGTATAGGCATCGGCCATGCCATGCGGTGCTGCGCCTTGGCGGACGCCATGGCGAACCGCGGTGCGCATATCAGGTTCATATGTCGGCTCGTCCCACCGAGTATTCAATCGTTGTTGGCGTCGAAGGGGCACGAAGTCGTAGTTCTCGAAGGCGGAGGCAGCCCCGAGTTCCTCGATGACCCAGCTCGAGCTGGCCTCCAAAGCTTCAGCCAAGGCCGCGACGCCGTTCAGTCTGTGTGCGCTCTAGCGGATGCGAATTGGGACTGGTTGATAGTGGACCACTACGGCCTCGATGCTGGCTGGGAGTCTGTCCTGCGTGAGGCAACCGTCGGCCGTGTAATGGTCATCGACGACCTGGCAGACCGTGAGCACGATTGTGACGTTTTGCTGGATCAGAACCTATATTCGAATCTCGGTGGCCGGTATGCGGATAGGGTTTCCGCGAAGACCCAGCTGTTGCTCGGTCCGAAGTACGCACTGTTGCGAAAGGAGTTTCGACGGCTGCGTGAGGACGTCAGGCCGCGCAACGGTCCGGTGAGACGGATACTCGTGATGTTTGGCGGAGCCGATTCGTTCGATTTGACCGGGCGGGCGTTGGAGGCCCTCGACCGGTTCCGCGGCACAGACTTTAGTGTCGACGTTGTCGTCGGCGCCGAACATCCCCGACGAATGGAGACCGAGGCCATATGTGCGGAGCGAGGACATGCATGCCATGTTCAAACCACCCGTATGGCCGAATTGATGGCTGCGGCGGATCTTGCTCTAGGCGCGGGCGGCTCGGCAAGCTGGGAGCGTTGCTGTCTCGGCTTGCCGTCCATCTGCGCGTCTTTCGCCGATAACCAATACGCGATTTCAGAGGCGCTGTGCGACACCGGTGCCTGCGTATTTGTGGGCGACCAGGATGCCGTAACGCCGGCTAAGTTCGAGCTTGAGATAATGGCGCTGAGCGCGGATCCAGACCGCTTGAAGCGAATGTCGTCCCAGGCGTACTCGCTGGTAGACGGATGGGGCGCCGAGCGTGTTTGCGACGCCTTGGAAGGCAACTGATGAAGATCAGCGTGCTATGCACCGACACTGAGCATCCCGTCGCGGGCTATTTATCGCGTTGGTGCGGATCCATGGAGGCGCGCGGCCATGACGCGAGCTTGGTCCACGCCAGGGAACAGCTTCCGGGCGGAGACCTGCTTTTCCTCGTATCGTGCACCGAAGTCGTCACTCGTCTGGACCGCGAGCGATACGAGGCCGCGTTGGTGCTCCACGCCAGCGACCTGCCCAGGGGGCGGGGCTGGTCGCCGCACATCTGGGCCGTGTTGAATGGCGAGTCGACGATCACCGTGTGCCTTTTGGAAGCCTGCGAGCGGGTAGATAGCGGGCCCATATGGCTGCGAAAGACGATTTCGCTAGACGGCTCCGAGCTCGCACCGGAGATCAATCGTCTCTTATTCGAAGCGGAGCTCGAGCTGATGAGCGAGGCCGTGGAAACCTTTGGCGAAGTCGAGCCGAAGCCGCAGGTCGGTGAGCCTGGCGAATACCTGCGGAAACGGACGCCCGAAGATAGCCGCATGGATCCCCATAAGACGCTCGTCGAGCAGTTCAATCTGCTGCGGGTGGTCGACTCGCGGCGTTATCCGGCTTTTTTCGACTATCGAGGCCACCGTTATCGAATATACATCGAGAAGGACGGGATGCACGGACGTGAATAAGAGAGTGGTAATCGACGGTAGGGTAATTGGGCGGGAGTGCCGCCCGTTCGTTGTCGCAGAGATGTCCGGCAATCACAACCAGTCCCTGGACCGGGCGCTGGAAATCGTAGACGCCGCCGCGGACGCGGGTGCGGATGCGATAAAGCTGCAGACATATACCGCCGAAACGCTCACGCTGGATGTGAAAGATCCCAGCTTCGTGATCCGGGATAAAAACAGCCTGTGGAACGGCGAAAGCTTGTACGATTTGTACAAGCAAGCCTATACGCCATGGGAGTGGCATCCGGCCATCATGGGGCGGGCGCGGGCGCGAGGGCTGACATGCTTCAGCTCGCCATTCGACGAGTCGGCCGTCGACTTTCTCGAAAGCCTCGACGTTCCAGCGTACAAGATCGCTTCCTTCGAAAATAATCACCTGCCCCTTATCCGCAAGGTTGCTGCAACCGGTAAGCCGATCATTGTTTCGTCCGGCATGGCCGCCCTCGGAGAATTGGATGAAGCCGTGCGAGAGATGAGGGGTGCGGGTTGTGAAAATTTCGTCATGCTGAAGTGCACAAGCACCTATCCTGCTTCGCCTGCAAATACGAATATTCTGACCATCCCACACATGAGGTCCCTATTCGATTGCGAAGTCGGAATTTCGGATCATACGATGGGAATAGGCGTATCCGTCGCGGCGGTCGCGCTGGGGGCGACGTTAATCGAAAAGCATTTCACGCTGTGCCGGGCAGAGGGCGGCGTCGACAGCGCCTTTTCCCTGGAGCCGCAAGAAATGCGGGCGCTGGTGGTCGAGAGCGAAAGGGCTTGGCAGTCATTGGGGAAAGTTGCCTATGGGGCCACGGATGCGGAAAAAGGTTCCCTTCTCTTTCGGCGTTCTCTATACATCTCCGAGGATATGCAGTTTGGCGAAACTTTCACCGCGAAGAATCTGCGTATTGTAAGGCCGGGCCACGGACTACACCCTCGGTTCTACGAAGAGCTCCTTGGAAGGCGCGTCTCGCGGGACGTCAAGAAGGGAACCCCGGTTACGTGGGGAATCGTATCGTGAGTGCGGTTCGGAGCAAGTCTTCGGCCACTCCGTTTCACTTTCTGACGGTGGGGTGGGGGCGGCCACTCGTCGAGAGTCTATGGGGTGCCGTTGCAGCAAGGCGCGACGAGCGCTTCTCTCACATATTGCACCCGAGGCACATACAGGAGGACATCGTCACCACTACCTCGGAAGCAGGGGATCTGCGGTGCTTCTTCGATAATGCCCGACAGCTCCTGCCTGCACCCGATGAGCAATGGTTGGCGTCTCTCGAGAATAATGACACGCCGACGGTTCACAACATGATCATGGGTGATCGGGTGCTATCGGCGCTTCCTTACGTCGATGCATTGAGCTATGCAACCTTCATTTCCAGGCGTTTGGTCGATCTATATAGCGAACTGCAGCCATCGGTCGTAATAGGCAGTTTCGATGCGGCGCACAGCGGGCTAGCCCTGGCTGTCGCGCGGAGTATGGATATCCCTTGGGTCGCGCCCAATTTCAGTGTAATCCCTTCCGGTTACGCCTGTTTTTGCGACCGAATGTCCCCCGCCTCCCGTGTTCAGTTGACGGACCCGCCCTCAGGTAGCAACGAGGCGCTCGCTTCAAGGTCCTTGCAGATGTTCGAGCGAAAGATTATGACGGCGCCCGCCTACATTGCACCGGTGCCGCTCACACTCGGCCAGGAGTTCTGTATTATTCCGCGCCGCGCCGCGGCTGTGCTGAGAACGTTGCGTCGCCGGCGGAATCGGCACCTGCTGCAGTTCGTCGCCGAGAAGACCGACTACAGTGTTTCGAAAGCTGTCAATCAGCTACAGCGCGCGCGCGCGGCGAAGTCGGCTCTTGCGGCGGTGTCGACTCTTTCTGCGCCGCCCGAGAACCGGTTTGTATTGTTCGGCTTGCATATGCAGCCGGAGTCGTCAATCGACGTTTGGGCACCGTTCTTCAGTAATCAGTCATGGGTAATAGAGCTGCTATCGCGTTCGATTCCGCCCACTCACAAGCTGCTTGTGAAGATTCACAAGAGCGACGCGACGCGTTACCCGCGGGAGCACTTGGATCGAATTGCGGCGTTGCCAGGCGTGCAGATAGTTCACCCGTTTGCCGATGCTAGAAGCTTCATAGCGTGCGCAGACTTAGTCGTGGCGATACAAGGGACGATGGGTCTCGAGGCCGCCCTGCTCGGGAAGCCTGTCGTCATGCTGGGGGAGTCTCCCGTAACGTGTTTGCCGAGCGCCGTCCGTATAGGTGAGCTCGACGATCTTCCGGGACTTCTCCGTCGGAAACTCGGCGAGGCGCCGCCGGACAGGAACGACATTCTATCCGGCTTCGCAGAATATCTGGCTCCATTTCGTCCGGCGAGTCATAACGACTGGACGGTCCCGCAAACCGACGAGCAGATCGGCGCGTACGTGGATCTGCTCGGTACGCTCAAGCGCTATGTGTTGTCGCACTTCGGCGAAAGGATGCAGAGCGTCAAGTGAAAGTCGCGGCCGTGTTCGTTCCAAGCGACCCGATATACGTGCCCGGAGGGGAATCGTTCGCGCGCGCCGGATCGGGGGTCGTCGCGGGCGCGGCGTCGCTCGCTCTCGTCATCAACGCCGCGTTTTATGAGTCCTTCAATTCGTCGTATTTGATGCTGGCGTCAACGTTTCTGCTTCTGCTGGCGGTCTTGATTCGAAGGGAATTGCTCTTTTGCCGGGAATTCCTGCTATACGCGGCGTTCGTCGGTTACATGTTCTTGATGCTGCTCTGGACGCCGGATGTCGCGTTGGCCCTGAATACGCTTTTCCCCGCGGTCGATTCGGTGCTTCTTTTGCTGCTGTTCGGATCGCTTGCGGCATATCACGACAGGAAGGCCGTTTTCACGGGTGCGTTCGTCGGATTCCTGGTCGGGGCCGTCGCCTACGCAAGAGCCACGGGCTTTCCGCTGGCTTACCCGAAGGACTTTTCCTACAACGCAATCGCCGGAATGTATTTGTTCGGGTTGATCTGCGCGTTGGCCTACGGCTGGGCGGCGGATGCTCGTGTTTTGCCTCTGCTAGCCGCCTTGGTGCTAATGGTGCACGTTGCCGCAACGACATCGATTAAGACGAATTTGGGGATCGCTCTGGCAGCGGGCTTGACTGGCGCCTTCTACATTAGACACTCCTTGAGGATTCTGGCTCAAAACGTCGTCTATCTGATCATAGCGGCCGTGGCTATCGTTTACGCCATCATATCGGATCAAGCGTTGCTCCATAGGGTGAGCGCGGGCCTCGATCGCGTTGAGCTGGGATTGAAGGTCCTGCAGCTTCGGTCCGATGTGGCGGGCTACGGCGGATACGGAGAGCGGCAGCATTGGATGCAGGAAGGTCTCCGAGCGTGGGTTCACAATCCGCTGTTCGGGTACGGAGTCGAAGCTTTCCGCCGGCAGTATTCCATAACTTCGCATTCGACTCCTATCGATCTTCTCTACAACTCTGGCGCGATAGGACTTCTGCTGTACTACGGAGTTTTTTTGTCGCTGGCTTTGCGGCTCGTTCATGCTCGCGAGTCCGAACTCAGGGGTATTAAAGCGCTCATTTTTGGCAGTCTTGTTTGCTACCTCTTCATCTCGCTATCTGCGATCGTGCACTACGATCCTTTCGTTGCGGCGTTTGTCGGCATGAGTGCCGCGACGTTGATCCGTTACAGCCGGCAGCCCCGAATCGATGCTCGTTCCTTCGGTGGTGCCCCAGACAGCCATCGTTAGGGCATAGAAAGAGGCGCCGCACCGTGACTGAAAGGCTTCCATTCGACGACCCCCGCTGTGAGGCGGCGGGTTGGGGTTCTGCGAATGTGAACGGCCGTGCCCGGCATCCGCGCAAATTGGTACTCGTTACGGGCTCCCTCGAAGGGGGTGGGTCTGAACGTGCGATGGTCGATATGGCGAACTATTGGGAGGCGCGCGGCTGGTCCATCACGCTTGCTACGTTTACGGGGCCCGACGTCCAAGACTTCTACTCCTTGGCGCCGGGCGTCAATAGGGTTTGGCTGGACGTACCGCGCGCTGGCCGTTCATGGGCCGGCAAGCTTAGGGACAACTATAGCAGGGTCCGGAAGTTGCGGCGCCTTCTCAATGCATGCGAACCGGATGGCGTATTGAGCTTCATCGACGTGCCCAACATATTGACGATCTTGGCAGCTCGGAACTTGCCGGTCCGAGTGGTGGTATCCGAGCGCGGTTGTCCGCACGAGCCTCCGAATACAAGTTGCTACTCCCTTCCGGGGCCATGGCGGGTCATGAGAAGAATCGTGTATTCCCGTGCCGATGCCGTCACCGCGCTGAACGGAGCGGCGGCGGACTGGCTCAGCGGCGCGTGCAAAACGAAGGCCATGGTCGTGCCGCTCGCGCTGCGGCCGTTGCCGGAGCCGCTCGAACGCAGAGAGCCGGTGGTTCTCGGCGTCGGCCGTCTGCATCGAGTGAAAGGTTTCGACCTATTGATAAGAGCTTTTGCGCGTGTAAGTCCGGCGTTTCCGGCGTGGCGTCTCCGTTTAATTGGCAAGGGTCCGGAGGGGGGCGCATTGAGAAAATTGTGCGAAGCGCTCGATGTCAGCGATAGAGTGGATTTCCAGGAACCAGTGCGCGACATCCACGTGCAGATGGCGCGCGCGGGACTGGTTGTCTTGCCGTCTCGGTCTGAAGCATTTGGCAACGTAGTGCTGGAAAGTATGGCCATGGCATCCCCGGTAATCGCGACAAATTGCGCGGGCCCCGCAGGCCTGATAGAACATGGTGTCAACGGTTACTTGGTTCCCGTCGACGACGTTCATGCCCTTGCTGACACGATGGTGAATCTGCTCTCGGATTCGGAAAAGAGACGGAATTTGGGCAATGCGGCATACAGCGTAAGGCGACGGTTTCAACAGGCCGCGGTCATGCGGCAGTGGGAGGCTTGCTTGTTCGCGGAGATCGGCAGCGATCATGCGGCCGGCGTGGGGAGTTTCGGATGACTTCTGGATCGGCTGGCGACAGCGGGCCGCGCTTCGCATTCGGTGCTAACTGGAACCGTTTCCTTTCGACCGTGGACGAGACGCGCATTGCGGAAGCGCAGGGCTCTCTGCGGGAAATGCTGGACGTCGGCGATTTGCAGAGTGTCAGCTTCCTGGACATCGGTTCCGGATCGGGTCTCTTCAGCCTCGCGGCGCGCCGGCTGGGCGCACGCGTTACGTCATTCGACTTCGACGCCGACTCGGTGGAATGTACGGAGGCGCTCAAGAGCCGATACTTTCCCGGTGATGCGTCCTGGCGGATAGAGCGGGGCTCCGTTCTCGACTCGGAGTACATGAGGAGCCTAGCAACATTCGACGTCGTCTACAGTTGGGGCGTCCTACACCACACCGGAGCCATGTGGTCGGCTCTTCAAAACGCGATGGACCGAGTCGGTACGGACGGAAAACTCTTCATTGCCATATACAACGATCAGGGTTGGAAGTCGCGGATCTGGTGGCGGATCAAATCGACCTATAACCGGCTTCCGTCATCTCTGCGGGGGCCTTTCGTGACCCTCATTAATGGTCTCGCGGCGGTCGGAGTCGCCGCGAGGGGGGCCGCCAGATTGCGCCTCATCGCGGCGATATCGCCGTTCTTTTCCGACCGAAGAGAAAGGGGGATGAGCGCAAAATACGACATGGTCGACTGGGTAGGCGGGTTTCCGTACGAATTCGCGAACTTTGAGATCCTCAAGGACCATGTGGAAGCGCACGGCTTCGATCTTGTGAACGCCAAGCGTACTACCAGCTGGGGCTGCAACGAGTTCGTCTTTCGGCGCAGACCTGTGGCCCCGCATTCATGACAAGGTCATCGGGGTCGAGTTCCCCGGTCAAGGTGGCTCTCTTTCTCCCATCCCTGGAAGGAGGTGGTGCGGAGAGGGTGTTCGTGGAACTGGCCAACCAGTTCGTTGAAGAAGGCCTCGAGGTCGACCTCGTGCTCGCATCTGCTCAAGGGCCCTATTTGGAAGAAGTTTCCGCGGCAGTACGTGTCGTCGACCTGAACGCACGTGGAGTCTTGAATGCGCTGCCCAGATTAATTCGTTACCTCAGGGACCAACGGCCGCGGGCGCTGCTGTCGGCGCTCAATCACGCGAATGTCGTTGCCGTATTTGCCGCGCTTCTCTCGGGAAGCAAAACGCGTAGCGTCATCTCCGTCCGATCGCTCCCGAGCGTTGTCCACGCGGAAATGGGGTCGCGGCACTCATGCCTGTTGCTCCAACTCATGAAGCTCGCGTACCCGCTGGCAGATGCGATAGTAGCCAACTCTGAGGCCGTGGCTTCCGATCTTGCGGGCCTGTTGAAGGCCCGCGACCGAGTACCACTCGTGTTCTACAATCCTCTGAATCTCGACCGTATCGAGGAGCTCAGCCGGCGCGAAGTCTGCGAATTGGAGATCGATGGGGGGCCGTTGATTCTCGGCGTGGGCAGTTTGACCATCCTCAAGGATTTCGAGACTCTGATCCGCGCTTTTGCATTGGTTCGAGCGGGTCGCCGATGCCGGCTGGCAATTCTCGGAGAGGGTCCGGAGCGAGGATGCCTCGAGCGGTTGGTCGCGGAATTGGGTTTGACCGCCGACGTGCTTCTCCCGGGCTTCGTGAGTAATCCGTTCAGCTGGATGCGTAACGCCGCGGTGTTCGTGAGTTCGTCGGTAACCGAAGGTTGTCCCAACGCGCTGATGCAAGCCCTTGCGTGCGGCACGCCGCTAGTGAGTACGGATTGCGCCGGGGGATCGGCGGAGATTCTGCAGCACGGGAAGTGGGGCCGGCTGGTGCCGACTAAAGAACGTCACGGCGATGGCGAAGGCCATCGAGACGGTTATGGACTGTCCGAATCAACCCGATGCGCGTCAGAGGGTGAGAGAGTTCGCTCACGACCGGGTCGCGCAGCAATACCTGAGCGTCTTGCTACCAGACGGGGCGCCGGTTCCGACCGGAGTCTAGAACGATGTGTGGGGTCATAGGGATCGCCTGCTCCGGACGGTCGCTGGAAGCGGTCTCCGCCGATCGATTCCGCGATGCCGTTGCCGCGCTGAAGCACCGTGGGCCGGACGGTTGTGGAACCTATCGGGACACCGGCATTCTGTTCGGGCATACGCGCCTAAGCATCCTTGATTTGTCGGAGTCCGGTAGCCAACCGATGCGTACGCCGGATGGCCGCTTCGCAATTACCTATAACGGTGAGGTTTACAATTTCAGAGAGCTCGCTAGAAAGCACTGCCTGGACGGGCTGCGCTCCCGTTCGGATACCGAAGTCGTTCTTGCATTGTTTGCGAAGCTCGGTATCGATGCGCTTCCAGAGCTTAATGGAATGTTTGCTTTTGCGATCTACGACGCGCTTCAGCGGAAAGTATGGCTGGTACGTGATCGATTGGGTATTAAACCTCTCTACTACCGTCTCCACCGAAACTGTCTGATTTTTGGCTCCGAAATCAAGAGCCTCAACGCTTTGTTCCCCGAGCCTCTCGAATGCGACTTCGAGGCTCTGCAGGAATGGCTCTATTACGGGAACGCGCTTGGCGGAAAGACTTTGTTTCGGGGAATCCAGCAACTGGCGCCGGGTCACTGTCTAGAGCTTCACCTGGATTCTTTTGCGTCCACTGTACGCCCTTATTGGTCTTTGGAGCGGCAGGCAAGCCTCCGAGCGCGCGTCGGCCGGAGGCAAGCCGTCGTCGAAACGCGCCGCTTACTGGAGGAGGCGGTGCGAAGGCAGTTGGTCAGCGACGTGCCCGTCGGCGTTTTCCTTTCGGGGGGCGTCGATTCGAGTGCGGTTGCGGGGTTCGCGGCCCGTCACTATGGGAAGCGGCTGACGACGTACTCCGTGGGTTTTGATTTCTCTCGAGACGACGGCGAATTGCCCCGCGCTCGGCGGGTTGCAGCCGGGTACGGAACGGATCATCACGAAATGCACATCGCCGGGCAGTCCGTCGCAGACCTCGTGGAGAAACTCGTGCATCAGCACGACATGCCGTTTTCGGACGCGGCGAACCTCCCCCTGTACCTGATGGCTTCCCATATTTCGGCAACTACCAAAGTCGTTCTACAGGGCGACGGCGGAGACGAGCTGTTCGGCGGTTATCGACGTTATTCGACCCTCCGACATCGCACTGTGCTGCACGCGGCCGCCCGCGTCCTGTCGCACTTTCGCGGTTTGGGGCCGGACATCGCGCTCAGCCATCGAGTGCAACGATACTTGAATGCGTTCGCACCGTCCGACCTGATGGAGAACATAGCGCTGCTCCTGACGAGCGAGGACCCTTCCCTCGTTCCTGGCGCAATATTTCGCGACCCGATTCGTCGACGTATGGTTCCATTCGATCCATTTAGATGCCATCGAGCATGCCGCGATCCGGCCGGCACGCAGGACGTCGTCAATCAACTGTCTCTCGTCGACCTCCAAGTGACGCTGCCCGATACTTTCCTAGAGAAAGTGGATCGGGCGACGATGGCCGCAGGCGTAGAAGTCCGCGTACCTTTTCTCGATAATGACTTGGTCGATTTCGTGATCGGGCTTCCTGGCGACGTGAAAATGCCTCACGGCCGCAGAAAGTGGTTGTTGAAGAAGGCGCTTGCAGGCGTCGTACCGGATGAGGTGCTGAAGGGCAGAAAGAAGGGCCTAGAAGTGCCATACGGGAAGTGGTTGCAGGGTGTGCTCAAACCCATCTTTTTCGACCATCTGGCAAAATTCTCGAAGCGCTGCCCTGAAGTGCTCGATATCGGTCGTATCGAGACGCTGTTCGCTCGAACGGGTTCCGGCCGAAGGGATGACTCGTTCATGCTTTGGAAGGTCCTGAATTTTGTGATATGGGCGAATCAGTCGAGAGTGGATTTTTCAGGATAGAATAGTAACAAGTGAACGTGAAAGACGAGATTGGGTTTCCGGCCGTGGTGTGCCCCGAGGATCAGTCGCGCCTCGAGCGCACGGGTGACAGTCTGGTGTGTCCCGCGGGACATCGGTATCGGATTCGCGACGGCATTCCGAGATTCGTGCCTTCCGAGGACAACTATGCCGAAGCGTTTGGCGCCCAGTGGCATAAGTACAGAACGACGCAGCTGGATTCGTACACTAAGACCGGCCTGTCGCGAGATCGCTTGAAAAGATGCCTGGGGGATGACTTATGGCAGGCGCTACAGGGCTCGGCGCGGTTCAACGTGCTTGAGACCGGGTGTGGCGCCGGTAGGTTTACGGAGGTTCTGCTTCAGCAGCCCGCGGCCTTCGTCACCTCGACCGATCTAAGCTCGGCTGTGGAGCCGAATCAAGCGAATTGTCCGCAATCCGAGAGACATCGCATCCTGCAGTGCGATATCAATCGGCTTCCGTTCTTGCCGGGGCAATACGATATCGTGGTATGCCTCGGTGTAGTTCAGCACACGCGGAATTCGGAACGGACGATCCAGGACTTGTACGCCCAGGTTAAGCCGGGCGGTTGGCTCGTGATCGACCATTACACTCACTCGGTATCGGAGTACACGAAGGTAACGGCCGCGCTGCTCAGGCCGATCTTAAAGCGCTTGCCTCCCGCGCAGGGCGTGAAAGCGACGACCGCATTGACACGGGCGTTCTTCCCTCTGCACAGAGCCGTTCGGCACGTGACTCTGTTTCAAATGATGCTGTCGCGAGTCTCCCCGATTCTTACCTACTATCATGCCCTTCCCGAGCTCGACGATAGACAGCAGTACGAGTGGGCGGAACTCGATACCCACGATTCATTGACTGATTACTACAGGCACCTACGCTCCCGCCGCGCGATAAGAGCGACACTGCAAGCGCTCTCGGCGCAGGGCATATGGGTCGAGAAGGGCGGAAACGGTGTAGAAGCCCGATGTCAGAAGCCTCGTTGAGCGGCGTCCGAGGGCGGAGGGCGTCGTATGAGGGCTAGGACTAAGGCCATTTTGGCGGGACTCGCCACCTATATTCCCGGCTACGATTACAGCAGAGCGACCGGCGGCACCGGTTCCGCCCGATACTGCTATTCCGTTTGGATGCGCCACCTCGTGCTCTCGGCGACAGCTCGGTCGGTGATGGATGTTCCGAAGGCAATTGCGGAGCTTGGCCCGGGCGATTCCATCGGCATTGGTCTTTGCGGGCTTCTCTCGGGCGCCGAAAGGTACTATGCCCTGGACATCGTGGCCTACTCGGACCTCAAGAGCAACCTCGCCATTTTCGATGAGCTTGTGCAATTGTTCCTGCAGCGGGAACCCGTGCCCGGAGAGGAGGAGTTCCCGTCCCTGAAGCCAAGACTTCCGGACTATGCCTTTCCGGAGCATCTGCTCGACGAGGCGTTGCTGCGGCAGGCGCTACGTCCGTCGCGCGTGAGCGAAATCAGGGCGTCGATCGAACATTCGAATGAGCCGGGCTCGCATATCGTCTATCGGGCGCCTTGGAACGACCCCGCTGTAATACAGCCCCAAACAGTAGACATGATCTATTCGCAGGCCGTTCTCGAGCATATCGACAATTTGCCGGATGTGTACGCCGCCATGCGGTCCTGGCTGAAGCCGAACGGAGTCATGTCGCACCAGATCGACTATAGATGTCACGGGAAGGCGGATGCCTGGAATGGCCACTGGACTTACTCCGATGCCGCGTGGAAGGTGATCGTCGGGAGGAGGTCGTATTTACTAAACAGAACGCCCCACTCCGAGCATGTTCGGTTACTGGCTGAAGCCGGCTTTCAAGTCGTTGAAGAGTCGTTGGTGCGCTCTCCCTCCGAGCTTGAGCGAGCGGCGCTGGCTCCGCGTTTCAAGCAGTTGTCGAGCGAGGATCTCACAACAAGTGGTGCCTTCGTTGTTTGCGTCGTGGCGAGCGAGAAGAAGGCAAGCACTTCGACGAGCAATTGAATGATCCGAGTCCTGCTCATAGGGCCGCTTCCGCCACCCATGGGCGGGAATACGAGGCATTTCGCCACGTTGGTGGAAGACTTGCGCGGTCATCACGGTTTCGCTGTAGAGGTAATAGACACGTCGAGGGGAAGCGAGCACTCGCGGCCGTTGAAAAATCTCTTCGTGGCAGCAAAGACGTTGTCGACGGCGATCGGCAGATTGAGCAGGTTCGATGTCGTTTCCTATCATGCAAGCAACAGGGGCATGCTGCTTTTTGGTCCGCTGATCGTCGGAGTCAGCAAGCTTGCCGGCAAACGGACAGTGTTGCGTGTCTTCGGAGGGTCCTTCGGCGACGTATATTTGAACTCCGGGCCCATCCGCAAGACGATTATCGCGAGGTCGCTGCTATCCGCAGACGTGATCCTTCTGCAGACGCGCCGCTCGATAGAGCACCTCCGGGGGCATGGCACCTGCCGATTGGAGTGGTTTTCCACCTACGTGAGGACAAGTGGCCCAAGAGGAGCGAGCAAGCCTAGCCGTGAGGTATGCACGCGGTTCATTTTCCTCGGCCATCTGTGGCGAACCAAAGGTATGGAAACAATGCTGGAGTCCGCTCCGCACCTGCCTGAAGGTTGCTTCATCGACATATATGGTCCGCTTGACGAGTACACGCCAGAGGATATCTTGGCGCGAGGCAAAGGCCGCGTCCGCTATTGTGGTTTCCTGTCCCATTCGGAGGTCGATGCCAAGCTGTGGGACTACGATTGCCTCGTCCTGGCTACGTTCCATGCAAGTGAAGGGTACCCGGGCGTCATTGCAGAGGCGTATGCACACGGTTTGCCGGTCATCACAACGCGTTGGCTGGCGATCCCCGAGATAGTCGACGACGAGTGCGGTGTCTTGATAGATCCCGGAGACACACAGGCGTTCGTCTCGGCGGTGACCGCTTTACATCGGGATCCAGAACGTTGGCGGAAGCTCAAAGAAGGGGCGCAAGCCCGCGCCAAGCAGTTCAATCATACCACGTGGTCTCGCAGGTTCGAGGAGATTTGCGAGCAACTGACCGATCCTAAATGAGCGGATTGAATTGAAGATCTGGTTGGTAACGGTCGGCGAGCCGCTGCCCGGCTTTTCGGAGGAAGATCGATTGTGGCGGTCGGGATACCTCGCTCGACTGCTCGGCGAACGCGGACATGAGGTCACGTGGTGGGCGTCCTCGTTCGATCACTTTCGGCGTCGGCAGGTCGTGCGGCGTTCGCAGTTCGTCGACGTGGGACAGAATGTCGGTATTCAGTTTCTCCACGGGCCCGGTTATCGCCGCAACGTCTCGGTGGCCCGCCAGGTCAATCACTCTTTGATCGCACGTGAATTCCGCAGGCTGGCGCAACGAGGCGTGTCTCCGGCAGTGATTGTCTGCTCGTTCCCGACCATTGAACTGTCGCGGGAAGCGGTGCGTTACGGCCGATCTCGCGGCGTTCCGGTATTCCTTGACATCAGGGACCTATGGCCGGACGAGATGCTGGGCCGCGTCCCGAAGGCCGTGCAGGGGTTAGGTCGCTGGTTGTTGACGCCACTCTATAGTGCCACTCGAGAAGCGATGTGCGCGGCCTCAGGCCTCTATGCGATTTCGGAGACTTACCTGCAATGGGGGCTGGTACACGCTGGGCGGGACCGCTCCACCAGGGATCGTGTCCTCCCTATGGGCTATACCGGCAGACTCGATACGGGAAGCGTCACTGACGAGGTGCGTCGAGCCGTCTTGGAGCGCGGGGTCGATCCGGGAAAGAGGATCTATTGGTTTGCGGGCACGTTCGTAGGCAACATCGATCTAGGAACCGTCATCGAGGCCGCTCGGAGCCTCCGAACCAGGAACGACATTCAGTTCGTGCTCACCGGCCGCGGGGAGCGAGAGAAGGCATGGCGGGAGCAAGCGGAAGGCCTGGAAAACGTAGTCTTTACGGGATGGGCCGGCCAGGCGGAACTGGCGTACCTTGCTTCCATTTCGTGGATGGGATTGGGCGCGTATTCCTCCGGTGCCAGGATGAGTTTGCCCAACAAGCTGTTCGAGTACATGAGCGCCGGCTTGCCGGTGCTGCTGAGCCTGAGCGGGGAAGCGCTGAACCTGACCCGGGAGAATCGTACGGGATTGGACTACACGCCCGGCGATCCGGGCAGTTTGGCGAGGCTCGTAAGGAGAACGGCGGCAGACGCCGCTCTCCGCAATCTCATGTCGGCGAACGCCACACAGCTATTCCAAGACCGATTTTCGCCGCGCGCCATATACAATGAATATGCCGATTCCCTCGAGGATGCTGCAGTCAAGTGATTTAGGCCTGAGTTCTCGCCACCTTCGCTATCCGCATTGTCTATGGTATCTTGCGCGCGCAACAGCGTGCCAGACCCAGCGGGGGCGACACGAAACCGTCAGTTTTTGACAGGTCTTGGGACCTCAATGGAAGACGAAATCGCCGAGCCCATCCCAGCCGACACCGATTTTCTCAACGTCACCGAGCTCGCCGGGACGCCGATTTCACAGGAGCAGTTGGACCGGCTTAAGCACAGGTACGCATGGGCCGCCAGTTATTGCCGAGGCAAGCACGTGGCCGAGTTAGCATGCGGGACGGGCCCAGGATTGGGACTGCTTGGCGCCGTCGCGGCGTCGCTCGAAGCGGGAGACTGCAGTGAACGGATGCTGGAGCGGGTGCGAGCGCACTACGGAGACCGATTCCCGCTTGCCCGCTTCGATGCGTTGGAGATGCCTTATGCAGACGAATCCAAGGACGCAATAGTCATATTCGAGGCGATCTATTACTTGTCTGACATAGACCGCTTCATTTCCGAGTGCAAGCGCGTACTGGCTCTTGGCGGACGGGTTTTGATAGCCACGGCAAACAAAGACCTCGTGGACTTCAATCCCAGTCCTTATAGTTACACATATCTGGGTGTGCAAGAGCTGGCGGTGGCGTTCGAGGCGCACGGTTTCTCGGTTCGCTGCTTCGGCTATCTGCCTCTTGATTCGCTATCTGCGCGTCAGCGAGTGTTGCGGCCGCTCAAGCGGCTCGCAGTTAGGCTCGGAATCATGCCGCGGACGATGAGGGGCAAACAGCTCCTGAAGAGAGTGGTGTTCGGCCGTTCCGTGCTGATGCCCGCAGAACTGGAAGCGACTGCGGGCGACTGCGTGCAGCCGACGGAACTCGACGTCAAGTCGCCCGACCATCGCCATAAGGTCATCTACTGTGTCGCATCCTTGGGGGCGGCAGCTTGAGCGCGGGTTCTTTTAAATACTCGCCATGCTCCAAAGACTAGAGGAAGTCATCCAGTGGTAACCCGCCGACATGTCCCCTTCTTCAACTATGGCGCCCTGTTTCGAGAGCATGAGGCGCAAATCATGGCCGCGCTGCGGGATGTCATGGAGCGGGGCGCGTACATCCTACAGAGAGATCTGGAGCAATTCGAACACTCGCTTGCGAACTATCTGGGTGTCAGCCACGCATATGGCGTTGCCGATGGGACGAACGCCTTGATTCTGGCCCTCCGCGCCGCGGACGTGGGCTCTGGGGACGAAGTGATCGTTCCTTCTCATACCTATGTCGCAAGCGTGGCGGCGATTCATTACGTCGGAGCACAGCCGTGCCTCGTCGAGTGCGGTGCCGATCATCTCATCGACATTGCATCGGCGAGGGCCGCAATTAATCGCCGTACCAAGGCCGTCATGCCGGTCCAGCTCAATGGACGCACGGCCGATATGGCGCAAATTCAGGAATTCGCGAACGAGCACCAGCTTCTAGTCATCGAAGATGCTGCCCAAGCCCTGGGTTCCCGTTATCGTGGGCGCTTCGCAGGCACGCACGGTCTCGCCGGTACCTTCAGTTTCTATCCCGCCAAGCTATTGGGGTGCTTCGGAGATGGAGGCGCAGTCGTAACCGACGACGATGAGATGGCCCGAAGGCTCGGATTGCTTCGCGACCACGGTCGCAATGCAGACGGCGACGTGGTGACGTGGGGGACCAACAGCCGTCTCGACAACCTCCAGGCAGCGATCCTCAATGTCAAATTCAAGACTTTCCAAAAGGACTTGGAACGAAGACGATCGATCGCGCGTCGATACGAGAGCGGCCTCGGCGAAGTCGACGCTCTCCGGTTGCCACCGGGGCCTGACTCGGACGCAGACCGCGTGGACGTCTACCAGAACTATGAAATCGAGGCGGACGAGCGGGATAGTCTGAAGGCTTACCTCGAAGAAAGAGGGATAAGAACCATCGTCCAGTTCGGAGGGCGCGCAGTCCACCAGCACGACGCGCTCGGGTTCGAGGACGTTCATCTGCCCCGGACCGAGGCTCTTTACAGAAGGGCACTTCTCCTACCAATGAACACATCGTTGAGCGACGAGGACGTTGACCATGTCATCGATTGTGTTCGTGCGTTTTATGGGGTCGGCCAACGATGATTTCGGTTCCGCCTCGGCGAAACTCGGACCTCGGGGGGCTGGCCGATCCGGAGCAATTCCACCATCCATTGGAAATCGAGGGCTGCGATTCCGATCGGCTGATTAACCTTTTCCGCTCGATGCTCGAGATCCGAGTCATCGAAGAGAAGATCGCCGGTCTGGTTCTCGACGGCGTCGTCCGGACTCCTTGCCATCTCGGCATCGGGCAGGAGGCAGTTGCCGTCGGCGTGGCCGAGAACCTTACCAAGAGCGATAGGGTCTTCGGCGGACACCGGTCTCACTCGCACTATCTCTCTCTCGGGGGAGACAGCTATCGATTGATCGCCGAGGTGCTCGGAAAGGCTGACGGCGCGTCAAGAGGAATGGGCGGCTCCATGCACCTGTTCGGTGGGGAGGTTGGCTTCCACGGCTCAGTACCTTTAGTCGGAGCAACAATTCCTATCGCAGTGGGCGCTGCCCTCGCGGCGAAAATGGATGCAAAGGGTGCCGTGGCCGTCGCATTTTTTGGCGACGGGGCATGTGAGGAGGGTGTGTTTCACGAATCGCTCAACTTCGCCTCGGTTTACGAGCTTCCCGTGTTGTTCGTAGTAGAGAACAATCTGTTTTCGAGTCATCTCGATATACAGTTTCGCCAGCCGAGCGACAGCGTAGCTCGGTTCGCCGAGGCGAGCCGAGTCCCGTCAGCTGTGGTCGACGGCAACGACGTGTTGCAGGTTTCGCGAGCGGCTGCCGACTTGCTTCGCAGGGGACGCCAGAACGAGGGCCCGGGGCTGCTCGAAGCCGTGACCTTCAGGTTCCGCGGGCACGTGGGACCGAAGGAGGATATCGATGTCGGCGTGCGTCGAAAGATGGAAGACGTGCAAGCCTGGAAGGCGCGCTGTCCGATCCAGCGGCTCGGAACGGCGCTGGCGGCTGCGGGCGTGCTCTCCGAGGCGAGCCAGGAGTCCCTTCGAGCGGAGATAGAACGCGAAGCCGATAAACAAATCGAGCGAGCGCGTCAGGCACCATACCCTGAACGGTCGGCGCTTCTGGATCGCGTCTATGCCAGGCGCCGCTTATGAGCGCACGCGCGTCGGTAAGCTACAGTGCGGCTATCCGGGAAGGTTTTGTCTACCTGATGGAGCGCTATCCGAATGTGTTCGCGATAGGGCAGGGATTGTGGAGCCCGTGGTATGTCGGCAATTCGATGGCCGACCTGGACAAGATGTTCGGGTGCGACCGCATAATCGATACCCCCGTCTCGGAGTTGGCATGCACGGGGGCGGCGGTAGGTGCGTCTCTATTCGGCTATCGACCGATCGTCATTCATCCGCGGATGGATTTTATGGTGTTGGCGGCGGATCAAATCGTCAATCAGGCGGCAAAGTGGTCGCACATGCTGGGCGGGCAAGCATCCCCGGCGGTGACGATACGCGCCATTGTCAATCGGGGGGGCGAGCAGGGGGCTCAGCATTCTCAGGCCATGCATGCTTGGTATGCTCATATACCCGGCCTACGCGTCGTAATGCCTTCCACGGTTGAAGATGCGCGGGATCTGCTCATCGCGAGCGTTCTATGTGACGATCCCGTCTTGTACATTGACGACCGCTGGTTGTATGAGCGTGAAAGTGTCCTGCCGCCGGCCGCGGAGCGGATTCTCGCCGACGAGGGACCGATCGTGCGGCGCAAGGGAACAGACGTCACGCTCGTCGGCGCAGGATACGCTGCATACATCTGTGAGCAAGCAGCGGAACGACTCGACGGGGAAGGTATCTCCGCCGAAGTCGTAGACTTGCGTGTCATCAATCCGCTGCGCGGTGAAGAAGTCGTCGAGTCGGTCAAACGGACCGGCCGGCTTTGCGCTGTCGATGGGGGATGGCGAACGGCCGGTTTGTCGGCCGAAATTCTGGCTTACGTGTCTGAAAGCGTTGATCCCGCCCGTTTTCTGACTCGGCCCATCCGTGTGACTATTCCCGACGCCCCCGCTCCTGCGAGTGGAGAACTGGAGAAGGG
Organism: uncultured Gammaproteobacteria bacterium; assembly: GCA_963782445.1. GTDB lineage: Bacteria > Pseudomonadota > Gammaproteobacteria > Steroidobacterales > Rariloculaceae > ZC4RG20. The sequence continues at coordinate 3,684,348 of CAWAJM010000001.1, read as the reverse complement.
CTATTACCCGGCGCCAGAGAATATCGTCGATGCCGCGCGCACGCTGGTTCGCTGAGGAATTGGGCGCAGCGTTGATTCGCGCTCTCGACGTTGGCGCTGCCGTGCTCGGGCTGACGCTCGCTCTCCCGATCTTGGTGCCGTTGCTGCTTGCCCTCTGGATGCAGGACAGGTATTCGCCTTTCTATGTCGCGCCCAGAATGGGAAGAAACGGCCGGCCCTTCCGAATGGTCAAGCTACGATCGATGCGCCCAAACGCCGACAAGACGGGCGTTGATTCGACTGCGGCCAACGACAATCGTATTACTCGCCTGGGCCACTTCATCCGACGATACAAGCTGGACGAGCTCACGCAGCTCTGGAATGTTCTCAAGGGGGAAATGAGCCTCGTGGGGCCGCGTCCCAATGTCGAACGCGAGACCAGACTCTACACAGCCGAGGAACTGCGGCTCTTGTCAGTGAGGCCGGGAATTACGGACTATGCCTCGATTGTCTTCGCCGACGAAGGGGAGATACTGAGTGGTCACTCGGATCCGGATCTCGCGTACAATCAGCTGATCAGGCCCTGGAAAAGCCGGCTCGGCTTATTCTATGTCGAGCATAGAAGTCTTGGGCTGAACGTCAAGCTCGTATGGCTCACGTCAATTGCGATGCTCTCCCGGGAACGAGCGCTCGCGGCGGTCGCCCGAGAACTGACACGCCGCGGCGCGACGTCCGAATTGGTCGAAGTCGCGCGCCGTTCCCATCCCCTGCGTCCTCATCCGCCCCCTGGTGCCTCGGAAATCGTCGCCGACCGCGAAGCGGTAGCGTGACCGGGCAGCTGCGCCGCAGGTGGTATTCGGCGGCAGTGTTTCGGTCCAAAACTTGCTTCAATCGGGCCAATTCCGTGGTCGCCACTTTGGCATCACGGGAATTGGGGTTGCTGCAGTGTACGAGCGGCTCCGGGCTTGACCGCCATCGCTGTTACCGATTGGCGACACCCGGACCTTCCGAGTGTAATTGGACTGCAGCGCACATATCACCGATGATTTACTCCGTTCGAAAAGGGCCGGGGGGGACGTGAGCAGCCGCAGCGATTCCGCAAAGCCTGGTCTATCCTGGACTTGCCGCGTAACCGCGCTTTCGCGCGGCACTAAGAGGACCGTGATGGTGCTCGCGGACAGCATTGCGCTGCCCGTCTGCATTTGCGCCGCTGCTTTCATTGTCCCGCTCGACGGCCGTCGCCTGTCGCTTTGGTCGTGGCTCTTACCGCTGGCGGTCGGTTTGCTGAGCCTCGAATTGGCCGGTTTCTATCGCTCGATCGTTCGCTTCATCGGGATCGAGGTCGTTCTCGCCGCAACCAAGCCGGTGACATTAACTGCAATCGCACTGGCCGTGTCGCTCATTCGGATAGGCGATTGGCCGTTTGCCGCGAGGATGGCGGTCGCTTTCTGGCTGGTCGCTACGGTTTACGTTTGCGGCAGCCGCCTGATCGTGCGCCTTGTGCTGCGCTCCAAGGGTCTGCTGGGCGATCGAGTTGTAGTTTACGGTGCGGGCGATGCGGGTGCGCGTTTAGCATCGAGCGTGGCGGGGCGGGGAGACTTCACGGTGGTGGGGTTCGTGGATGACGCGGTGAACCTTCAAGGGGCGGTCATCAACGGTCTTGAGGTGCACTCTCCGAACGCTCTGCCGTCGCTGATCGAGGAGTTTGCGGTGTCGCGGGTGTTGCTGGCGCTGCCTTCGGTGAGTCGTCGGCGGCGCCAGGAGATCATCGGCCGGCTCGAGGAGTTGCCGGTCCACGTGCAGACGATGCCGGACGTGAGCGACCTGATTTCGGGCAACGCGCGAGTCGACGACATCCGGGAGGTGGATATTGTCGACCTGCTCGGCCGGGACACGGTGCCGCCGATTCCGCAGCTGCTGGGCGCCTGCGTCACGGGCAAGTCGGTGGTCGTGACGGGCGCGGGGGGGTCGATTGGCTCGGAGCTGTGCCGGCAGATAGTGCACTTGAATCCGAGGAAGCTGATCCTTTTCGACATCTCCGAGCCTGCGCTTTACACGATTCACCAGTCGATCCAGGAGGCCGTGCGGCTCAAGGAGCAGGAGATCGAAATTGTGCCGCTGATCGGCTCCGTGGACAACGAGAGCCGGCTGCGTGAGGCCCTGCTCGCCTACGAGGCCGATACGGTGTACCACGCGGCTGCCTACAAGCACGTCCCGCTGGTCGAGCACAACATGATCGAGGGTATCGACAACAACGTGTTCGGGACGCTGCATGCGGCGGAGGCGGCGATAGCGGCGGGGGTGAGGTCGTTCGTTCTCGTCTCGACCGACAAGGCGGTGCTGCCGACGAACGTCATGGGCGCTACGAAGCGGTTGGCGGAGCTTGTGCTGCAGAGTCTGAACGAGCACGGTTCGACGACGACATTCTCGATGGTGCGCTTCGGCAACGTTCTGGCGTCTTCGGGCTCGGTGGTGCCGTTGTTCCACGAGCAGATCCGCAACGGGGGGCCGGTGACGGTGACCCATCCGGAGATCTACCGATACTTCATGACGATCCCGGAGGCGGCGGCGCTCGTGATTCAGGCGGGTTCGATGGCGAAGGGCGGGGATGTGTTCGTGCTGGACATGGGCGAGCCGGTGCGCATCCGGGACCTGGCCGAGACGATGATTCACCTGACGGGATTGACGGTGAAGGACAAGGATCACCCGGAGGGGGACATTGAGATCCGATTCACGGGGTTGCGGCCGGGGGAGAAGCTGTACGAGGAGTTGCTGATCGGCACCAACGTGATGGGCACGGACCACCCGAGCATCATGCGGGCGGAGGAAGTGTTCATACGGTGGGCGGAGCTGAAGGGGCAGCTCGATCAGCTCTGGCATGCGTGCCAGCGGTTCGACTGCGCGACGGCGCGGCAGATTCTGCTGCAGACGGTGAACGGATATGCGCCGACTGGCGACCTCCAGGATCTGGTCTGGAAGAGGCGGCCGGCGCGAGCAGCCGAGAAGGAAGCGGTTGCGAGCGTAACGGAACTCGACGCAAGACGGTTGGTCCCGTCCGCTGAAAGACCGAGTTGACGTGGCTAAGGGTCGTCACGAACGACTTTCGATCTTGTGATGGCTTTCACTTGCATTCCGAACGGAAGTAGCGAAAAATCGTGCAGCGACTTGGAAAGGCTGTACTTTTGGCGTGGGGGAATTGTAACATGAGGGGCGCGCCGCCCGGGGGCGCCTGCTGGCGCTGCCTTGGTCGTGTGCACGCGAGCACGTAAGCATTTCGAGCGGGATTTTCTATGCCGGCGCGGCGCGCAGACGCAGGCGCGTTCATCGGCGTTTTAGGCGGCGGCAGTCCCGGGAGCGGCTTGCGGTCCGGGGTGGCTGCAGTGGGGGTCGACTAGCGCCGCAAAGCTCGCAATTTTCGTGGGGAAATGGATAAGAACGCCAAATTCGATACGCTGCGTCAGCGCTGCGTGCGCCGTCTAGGAGCGCTTCCCCGCCGCTCTAAGTGCACGATAACGCTATTCGCGGACACGGTTGCGCTGCTGTCAGCCGCGCTTCTGACCACGCTACTCGTATCTCCTGGAATCGACCGGTTGCCGTGGTGGATGCCTCTCCTGCCCCTGGTCACCGGCCTCGTCGCACTGAAGCTCGGCGGCTTCTATCGCTCGATCGTTCGTTTCATGGGCGTCGAGATCATGGTCAGCGCCGGCAAGCCCGCCGCGCAAGCGGCTCTCGCGCTCGCCGTTCCGCTCGTCTGGTTAGACGGCTGGCACGCGGCAGTCAGGGCCGGCTCCGTATTCTGGCTTCTGGCGCTGGTCTACGTCACGGGTAGTCGTCTGGTAGCGAGAATGTTGTTGAGGGCGGAACGTGTCAACGGCGAGCGAGTTGTAGTTTACGGTGCGGGCGATGCGGGTGCGCGTTTAGCATCGAGCGTGGCGGGGCGGGGAGACTTCACGGTGGTGGGGTTCGTGGATGACGCGGTGAACCTTCAAGGGGCGGTCATCAACGGTCTTGAGGTGCACTCTCCGAACGCTCTGCCGTCGCTGATCGAGGAGTTTGCGGTGTCGCGGGTGTTGCTGGCGCTGCCTTCGGTGAGTCGTCGGCGGCGCCAGGAGATCATCGGCCGGCTCGAGGAGTTGCCGGTCCACGTGCAGACGATGCCGGACGTGAGCGACCTGATTTCGGGCAACGCGCGAGTCGACGACATCCGGGAGGTGGATATTGTCGACCTGCTCGGCCGGGACACGGTGCCGCCGATTCCGCAGCTGCTGGGCGCCTGCGTCACGGGCAAGTCGGTGGTCGTGACGGGCGCGGGGGGGTCGATTGGCTCGGAGCTGTGCCGGCAGATAGTGCACTTGAATCCGAGGAAGCTGATCCTTTTCGACATCTCCGAGCCTGCGCTTTACACGATTCACCAGTCGATCCAGGAGGCCGTGCGGCTCAAGGAGCAGGAGATCGAAATTGTGCCGCTGATCGGCTCCGTGGACAACGAGAGCCGGCTGCGTGAGGCCCTGCTCGCCTACGAGGCCGATACGGTGTACCACGCGGCTGCCTACAAGCACGTCCCGCTGGTCGAGCACAACATGATCGAGGGTATCGACAACAACGTGTTCGGGACGCTGCATGCGGCGGAGGCGGCGATAGCGGCGGGGGTGAGGTCGTTCGTTCTCGTCTCGACCGACAAGGCGGTGCTGCCGACGAACGTCATGGGCGCTACGAAGCGGTTGGCGGAGCTTGTGCTGCAGAGTCTGAACGAGCACGGTTCGACGACGACATTCTCGATGGTGCGCTTCGGCAACGTTCTGGCGTCTTCGGGCTCGGTGGTGCCGTTGTTCCACGAGCAGATCCGCAACGGGGGGCCGGTGACGGTGACCCATCCGGAGATCTACCGATACTTCATGACGATCCCGGAGGCGGCGGCGCTCGTGATTCAGGCGGGTTCGATGGCGAAGGGCGGGGATGTGTTCGTGCTGGACATGGGCGAGCCGGTGCGCATCCGGGACCTGGCCGAGACGATGATTCACCTGACGGGATTGACGGTGAAGGACAAGGATCACCCGGAGGGGGACATTGAGATCCGATTCACGGGGTTGCGGCCGGGGGAGAAGCTGTACGAGGAGTTGCTGATCGGCACCAACGTGATGGGCACGGACCACCCGAGCATCATGCGGGCGGAGGAAGTGTTCATACGGTGGGCGGAGCTGAAGGGGCAGCTCGATCAGCTCTGGCATGCGTGCCAGCGGTTCGACTGCGCGACGGCGCGGCAGATTCTGCTGCAGACGGTGAACGGATATGCGCCGACTGGCGACCTCCAGGATCTGGTCTGGAAGAGGCGGCCGGCGCGAGCAGCCGAGAAGGAAGCGACGGCAAGCGTGACCGCCCTCGATAGTCGTCGCCTGGCCCCGCCGGGCGAAAGGGCCCACTAGCCTGCCATACGGGCGATTTCCGTGTCGCTGACGGTGGTCTTGTGCCGCCGGACGTTCGATTTCTCGAGTGGGGCAGGTCGGCTCGCACACGCCCAGGCGGAAGGCCTCCGGAGGGCCGGGCTGCGGACGGAGCTGCATAGCCGACGCGGACGCCTCAAGTTCTTCATTAGCACCGGCCGTTGGCCGAAGCGCACCTCCGACGAAGGTCTCGCGCGCCTGGCTGCCTCGCGCAGGCATTTGCTGGTCGACCATGGCATGTGCGCGCCGGCCGCCGACGTAGTATTTGTCCACAATGTTCTTGCCGATGCTGCCCGCTACCTGCTGTATCGGAATTGGGCCGTCGACCTTTCCGCGGAAAGGCTCTATTTCGCTGGCCTGAATGCCGACGTCGTCACCGTCGCCAACTCGGAGCTCGCGCGCCAGGGGCTGATTTGGGAGTTCGGTTTCGAGCCCGGTCGGGTACGCGTCGTGCATCCGGGTTTTAGCGCGGCCCGCTTCAACCGCACGCTGCGAGCGCCCATGCGGACCGAGGCCCGCCGCAAGCTCCGCCTTCTTGAATCGACGCCTCTAGTCGGCTTCGTCACCTCCGGCGACTTCCAAAAGCGCGGCCTCGACGTCTTCCTCGACTCGGCCACGCGCATCGCTGCCGCGAATCCCGCCGCGCGCTTTCTGGTGGTCGGCTCGAAACGCCTCCCGTCCTGGGCAGCGGAGCATCCCCTGGTTCGTACCGGCCGCCTCCTGTACCGCCCAAAATCCTCCCACCCCGAGCCCTGGTTCGCCGCCCTCGACATCTTCCTCTACCCGGCCCGCTATGAAGAATTCGGGCTCGTCGTCACGGAAGCGCTCGCGCTCGGACTTCCGGTCCTGACCTCCCGCCGCGTCGGCGCGGCCGAATGCCTGCCGCCAGACTACACGCCCTGGCTGCTCGAGGCCCCGGACGCCGCGCGCTTCGCCGAGCTGACCCTGAACCTGCTGGAGGACCCGGCCCAGCGGGCGCGCCTCGGCACGGCGGGCGCCGAAGCCGTAGCGGCGTTCGACGAAAAGCGCTACGTACGCGAGACCGTGGCCTTGATCCTCGAGCAGGCGCGAATCAAGTCCGGCGAGACGCAATAACCCGGACGGCCCCCGCGTCCCTCGCAGCCGACCTCTCGAGAGGCACCACGCTTGCATTAATCGTGGCCGCACGCCCGCCGGCGCGGTCGGTCCGCTTGTCCAGATCGCGGCTTCGTTTCTGCGCGACCTGCCGGCGGCGGTGTTCGTCGTCATCCACACGCGCTCGGATTCCCCGGGGATGTTGCCGACCATCGTCGGCAAGTCCTGCTCGCGCCCGTGACGCTGGCCGAGACCGCCGAGCCGGTCCAGTACGGTCACCTCTACGTCGCGCCGCCGGACGCCATCTGCTGCTGCATCCGGAGAGGCTGGTGGTGGTGCGCGGGCCGAACGAGAACCTGTCGCGGTCGGCGATCGATCCGCTGTTTCGCACGGCGGGGCGGGCCTTCGGGCCGCGCGTCACAGCCGGGCTGCTCTCGGGCCTTTTGAACGACGGCACGTACGGGCTCATGGTCGTCAAGGATCACGGCGGCATCACGATGGCGCAGGACCCGAAGGAGGCCGACTACGGGGACATGCCCGCGAGCACCATCGAGAGAAGGTCGGCGTCGACGTCGTCGACTCTGCGCGCGGCGGGGCGCCAGCCGAGCGCCTGCAGGCGGGCTTCGGCCGCGCGCTCGACCTCCGCGTCGCGGAGCAGCAGGCGGCGCTCGGCGGCCTGAAAGACGCCGCGGCCCGGGCGGCCGTGGGCGACGACGAGGCCGCCGTAATCGAAGGCGAGTTGCGCGCGCAGGCGGCCGCGGTCCCTGTCGGCCTTCACGCTGAGCCGTGGACGCGGCGTGGCGGCGACTTCCTCGCAGCGTATGTCCTCGGGCAGATCGAGCGGCGGCAGCGCGGGCAGGTTCAGCAGCTCGCCCAGCAGCTCGTCGCGTTGCCGCGACGGCACGGCGAGCGGGCCCCTGCTCGCGCAGCTGCGTGACCCAATCGAACGCGCCGTGATGCTCGTAGCAGGCGGCGTGCTCGCGCGTGATCAGCACCCCGGGCTTCGCGAGCAGCAGCGGCTCCGAGACCGCGATGCGCTCGGCGCCGCGCCGCAGCGCGCCGTGGACCTCGTAGCGGGTGCCGGCCCGCGCGACCTCGAGCCGCAGTTGCCACGGCTCGGCGTCATCCCAGGTCGGCGACAGCCAGGCCGCGGGTGGATCGTCCGGCGCGAGGCGCACGCGGCAGCGGCCCGTCGCGCACAGCCAAGGCAGCAGGATGACGGCTGGGGGTTGATGAGTATGACCCGGGACGGCAGGGTGCCGAACTCGAGGCCGGCATACCCAAGCCCGAAGCGCGTGTAGACCTGGCGCGCACCCGCCAGCGAGACGAGGATGCGGCGGTCGTTGGGATCGGTCAGGCGCGTCAGGAGCTCGCGCGGCAGCGTCAGGTTCTTGGGTTTGGCCGGCGTGCCGTCCTTCTTAAGATCCTGAATCAGGATGTCGAGGTAGATGCCGTGGCCGTCGCGGGAGCCGGGCAGGTCGATGACGTAGAGCAGCTCGCGCGTCGCGGGCCACGGGGTGCGCCAGGCGGAGTCGGCGTGCGGGGCCGGCGGATCGAGCCGCGCGAGGCGTTGCCGCTAAGAGGCCGGTCGGCTCGAGGGCGCGGGCTGTGAGCCGGTCGCGCTCGGCGCCCTGAGGTTCGGGGGGCGCGAACGCCTCGACGTTGAATTCCTCGTCGTACGCGTCAGGATGTCCCGCGTTCTCGTGGTCCTCGTCTACTTCGAATCCGGCCAATTCGTCGAGTCCGGCGTGGACGACATGGAGGCCCCGGCCGCTTGAGCCGCGGCCGAATTCGAGCAGCCGGTCCGCGTCGGCGGCGAGGAGGGTGCCCCAGATGCCCTTACAGAGGTCGTCGTCGAAGTATGGGCACGTGCACGAGGCCCTCAGGGCGGGCCCGGAGCCGTGCAGCGCGACGCGGTAGTGCTCGCTGCCGGCGACGGTCGCCGCGACGTCTCTGCCGTTCCCGGACAGGATGCGTACGCGCCCGCGGCGGAAGTAGTCGGTGCCGCGCTGCCTGATTTGGGGGGAGGAAGCGCGGGCGAGCGCCCGGGGGAGACCGGCCATGGGGCGGCAGTATAGCCGACGCGGAGGGCCGGCCCGCAGTCTCCCGGGCGCTCGGAGCCCGTGCCGGAGTCCGCCTTTCGCGCCACGGTTGCCGGATGACGCTCCACCGGAAACGTGTTCTCGACGCGAGCGCTTTGCGGTGCCTGGAAGATGCGGCCGTGCGCGTGTTTTCAAGTCGCGCCGACGTTGTCGCCGCTTATCTTTACGGTTCGGCGGCGCGCGGCGAGCCGGCGGCCGACCTCGACGTTGCGCTGCTGTTGCGTCCGTCGATGACGACAGCGCGGGATCTGGAAAGTCTCGCAGCGAAGTTGGAGGACGAAGGTGCGCCCAAGGGTCTTTCGGTCGATTTGCGACCGCTGGGCGGCACCAACCCCCGGTTTCGCGCCAACGTCTTGCGCGACGGCCGTCTCATTTACGAGCGGGACCGCGAGGCCCGGTTGGAATTCGAGGCTCGGCCGATGAGCGAATGGCTGGATTTCAAGCCGACTTGGGAGCGCATTCGCCGACGAATGCTCGAGCGATGGGTCGATGGGTGATGCCCAGCTCGACCTGCTCGCGCGCTCTTGAACTCGCCGCCCAATGCTGCTTGGATCTTGCCATGGAAATCCTCGCGTTGGGCCGGTCTGCGAAACGTCCTATCACATATGTACACGGCACTCGATATCGATCGAGTGCTTGAAGCAATGCATGAGGACAAGCAGGTTCTGATCGAGTTCGGACGGATCGCCGCGAAGGAGCTACAGCGTCAGTCTTGAGAGATCCACTATGACGCTCGGCAGCGCTGCGACCGGCGTCGGCCACGGTTCCGCCGTTACCGTCTCGCTACGATAGCCGTCCTGCTCGGGCTCGCGAAAGAACAAGAAACGCGACTGACGCAGATCGACGATCCAGACCTCCGGCACGCCGTGCCGTGCGTACAGCGGCAGCTTGATCTCGCGATCGTAGCGCAGCGTCGAATCGCTGACCTCGATCACGAGCAGCGCGTCGTGGCCGGCCGGCTGTGCGTAGCGATAGAAGTCCGGGCGCGGCTTGAGCAGCACGAAATCGGGCTGCGGCTCCGTGATTCCGCTGAGGCGAACGGGGCCCTGCGTCCGCACGATGGCTTGCGTCCCGACGGCCTCGAACAGCAGCAGAGCGAGCTGATCGACGACGCTCCCGTGCAGGCTGCCGATGGGCGCCATATCGACGATGTCCCCTTCGATGAGTTCCACGCGCGCATCGCCTGCGAGCAGGCCCACCTCGGCCATGCGGTGGTAGTCCTCTACCGTGATGCGGTGCCGGCGCGGCCCACTTTCCATCAGGGGTTCCATGGTCTCCTGGCATCGCCGAGTCTACGTCGTTCGGAACCGCCTTTCACTTGCGGCGCAGCCTGGCGCCGTGAGCGCAATTATCGGCGCAAGGGCGCACGTTAGCGCGCCGCGAATCCGGCCGAATCTGCCGGAAGCAGACGCGTCCGCCGCTGCGTTACCGCCCGCGCGCGATCCGCCACCCCGCGGCCACATACCACGCGAGCGTCCAGACGATGAGCGCTCGCTCCGTGAGCCCCTGCACATTCGTCGTGCCGGGTTCCGGCGCGAGCGACCACAGCGTCGCGGCCACGAGCCCGAGGGTGCCCGCGCTCGCCGTGTACGAATACGCGCTCCACGTGCGCCACGGCGCATGCCGGCCCAGTATGTGCCCGGCGACGGAGAACGCGACGACGGGCCAGGCGAGCGCGAGGAGCGCGCCGCGCACGTGGATGGCGTTCGTGGCCGGCGCCTCGGTGAAGACGGCGGCGAGGGCGTAGCCGAGCGCGGGTACCTCGAGCAGCGCCGCACAGAGCCAGAGGCGCCAGGGCGCGAGCAGCGGGCGCGCGAAGCGGAAGAACGCGACGACCCAGGCCGTGAGCAGCACGGCGTTCGCGAGCCCCGCGCCGTTGACGAGCCAGGCATGCGGGCCGAGGCCTAAATCGCTGACGACCTGGCTGACTGCCGAGTAGCCGGGCCTGAGGTGCCCGGCGGCCGTGAACGCCGCGACGAGCGCGATGGGGCCGACGATGCCGCCGAGCGCGAGGAACCGCGTGAGCGCGTCGGCAGAAAGCGGGGTCAGAGCCCTTTTTTCGCGAAAAAAGGGCTCTGACCCCTCTTCGTGAAACACCTAAGCACCTATCGGCAGTCTCCGCACCCGCTTCCCCGTCGCCCGATACAGCGCGTTCGTCACGGCCGGCGCGATGGCGGGCGTCCCGACCTCGCCCATGCCGCCGGGCGGCGCGTCGCTCGGCACGACGTGCACTTCGACGACGGGCATCTCCTTCATACGCAGCGGCTCGTAAGTATCGAAGTTCGCCTGCTGCGTGCGGCCGTGCTCGATCGTGATCTCGCCGCGCAGCGCGGCGCTGAGCCCGTAGACGATGGCGCCGCGCATCTGCTGCTCGACGCCGTGCGGGTTCACGGCGCGGCCGCAGTCGACGGCCGAGACGACGCGGTGCACGCGCGGCTTGCCGTCCTCGACCGAGACCTCGGCGATCTGCGCGTTGTAGCTGCCGAAGCAGTGCACGACGGCGACGCCGTGGAAGCGGCCCGCCGCCAGCGGCTTGCCCCAGCCGGCCTTCTCGGCCGCGAGGTTCAGCACGGCGAGCAGGCGCGGCTCCTTGGCCAGCAGCTTGCGGCGGAACGCGACGGGGTCCTGGCCCGCGGCGTCGGCGAGCTCGTCGATGAAGCTTTCGGCGAAGAACGTGTTCTGCGAGTGGCCGACGGAGCGCCAGTAGTTCGTGGGGATGCCGATGCCGGGCTCGTGGTACTCGAAGTAGAGGTTCGGGATGGCGTAGCGCACGTCCGCGAGCCCGGCGACGGCCTCGCGGTCCACGCCGTTGTGCAGCCCCGCGAACGAGGAGCACGCGACGCGGCCCGTGAAGGCCGTGAGCGTGCCGGTCTCGTCGAGCCCGGCCGCGAGCCGCACGCACGACGCGGGCCGGTAGCGATCGTGCTGGATATCGTCCTCGCGCGTCCACTGGACTTTGACGGGCTTGCCGACGCGCTTCGCGACCTCGACGGCCTCGGCCGCCGCCTCGCCGCCGCCGCGGCCGCCGAAGCTGCCGCCCATGTAGAGCGTATGCACCTTGACCCGGTCCGCGGCGAGCCCGCTGGCTTTGACGGCGGCGCTGTGCACGACGCCCGGGATCTGCGTGCCCGTCCAGATCTCGCAGCGGCCGTCGCCGAGCACGGCCAGCGCGTTGAGCGGCTCCATCATCGCATGCGCGAGATAGGGCGCCTCGTAGACGGCCTCGACCGTCTTCGCGGCCTGGATCGCGGCGATGGCGCCGACGCCCTTGTCGACGGCCACGGCGCCGCCGCGCCGCGCGGAAAGGTCCCGGAGCTTGTGGCGGATCCCGGCCGAGCTCAGCGCCGCGTTCGGGCCCTCGTCCCACTCGATCTCGAGCGCCTTACGGCCTTGGATCGCGGCCCACGTGTGGCGCGCGACGACGGCGACGCCCTGCGGGATCTGCACGACGTCGACGACGCCAGGCACGGCCCGGGCCTTGGCCGCGTCGAACGAGCGGACCCGGCCGCCCGGCACGGGGCAGCGCGCGACGACGGCGTAGACCATGCCGGGCACGTGAATGTCGATGCCGTAGGTCGCCTTGCCGTGGATCTTGGCCGCGGTATCGCGGCGCGGGATGGGCTTGCCGATGTAGCGGAATTCGCCGGGCGCCTTGAGCTTTGCGTGCGGCGGCACGGGCAGCTTCGCGGCGGCGTCGGCGAGGCGGCCGTAGGGCAGCCGGGCGCCGACGCGTGTGTTCACCACAAACCCGTTCTCGGCGCGGCAGGCCGAGGCCGGCACGCCCCAGTGTGCGGCCGCGGCCTGCACGAGCATCTCGCGCGCGGCCGCGCCCGTGCGGCGCATGGGCTCCCAGGACGTGCGCACGCCCATGCTGCCGAACGTGCCCTGCAGCGGGCCGCCGTAGATCGGCGCGATCGGCGCGAACACGGTGCGCACGCGGCTCCAGTCGGCCTCGAGCTCGTCGGCCAGCAGCTGCGCGATCGCGGTCTCGGCGCCTTGGCCGTTCTCGGGCTTGTGAATCGTCAGCGTGACCGTGCCGTCCGTGCCGACGTGGATGAAGGCGCTCGGCTCGATGGGCGCAGCGTGGCCGAAAGGCCCGGCCTGCGCGTCGGCCGGAAGGCGGTAAAGGCCGAGCACGAGGCCGCCCGCGGCCGCGGCGGAGCCCTTGAGGAAATGTCGGCGGTCGAGTTGCAGCGCGGCGTCGACGTTCGTGCGCTGCGCGTTCATTCGGTCGCTCCCTGGGCCGCCGCGGCGGCGGTCCCTGCGCCGGCGGGCGTCGTCGCGCCGCCGGAAACGTAGCCGGCCGCGCGATGGATGGCCGCGCGGATCTCCTGATACGTGCCGCAGCGACAGAGGTTGCCGCTCATGGCGGCGTCGATGTCCGCGTCCTTCGGGCGCGCGTTGCGCGCGAGCAGCGCCGCGGCCGACATGATCTGCCCGGACTGGCAGTAGCCGCACTGCGGCACGTCCACCTCGGCCCAGGCGCGCTGCACGGGCTCGGCGAGCGCCGCCGGCAGGCCTTCGATGGTCGTCACACGCTTGCCCGCGACGGCCGCGGCCGGCGTCACGCACGAGCGGATCGCCGCGCCCTCGAGGTGGACGGTGCAGGCGCCGCATTGCGCCATGCCGCAGCCGAACTTCGTGCCCGTGAGGCCCGCCACGTCGCGCAGCATCCAGAGCAGCGGCATGTCGGGCTCGACGTCCACGGTGCGCGATTCGCCGTTCAAGGTGAAGGTAATGGCAGCCATCCTGAGCCTCCTCGCGTGGAAGAATCATGTTAGGGCGGGGGCAGCGGATCCTCAAACGGGGGCGCATCCCGCGTACCGCCAGGGAACCGCGCCGGCCGGCGGCCGCTACACGCTTCGGAAGACTTCCGCCACGGGGACCTCGAACCCGCCGAGGACGGCGGAGACGATGCGGCCGGCGCGGGCGTACCGGGAAGCGCTTTCGGATTCGCCTCCCGTTCCCGGCACGAACACCGCGACCGACGCGTGCTTCGGATCGACGACCCAGTACTCGCGCACGCCGCTTTGCAGGTAAAGCGCCTTCTTCTGACCGAGATCGCGTTGTGCCGTGCCGGCCGAGAGAATCTCTACGACGAGGTCCGGTGCGCCGACGATTGCGTTCTCGGTCACGATCGCCGCTCGCTCCGGTGAGGGACCACGAGCAGATCTCCGTCGATGAGCTCGAAGCGTCGATCGGACGTATGCGAGAGGCGCCGGTAGTCCTCGTACGTATGCCGAACGCGCGGCGTGTTGGCGCTCATGGCGAAGCGGTTCCCGAAGCGAACGGCTCGAACTTACGCGCTCGTCCGAAGGGCGTCAAACCAAGGGGATCGTGATCGTTCGCCGAGGGAAGGTGAAGCGGCGAACCGGGCCGCTTTGTCCTGAATTCGCCGCGAGGAGCCGGCGCCGCGCGCCGCTGCCTTGTCGCCGTATGGCCGACTGCCCATACTGCGGTCCAACCCGGCCGGCCTCGCCGGTCCCGAGGATCCCGGATGCCCGCACTCATGCACATGGTCAGCCTGCAGCAGGCGGCGGGTGTGGAGTCGCAATTCGCGGAGTTCGTGCTGCACGCCGTCGCGCGCCACCCGGACTGGACACAGAGCTGGCTGAACCCGGCGCGCGGCATGCATCCGTTCTTCGAGGCGCGGCTGCGGCCGGCGCTGGCGCACGTCGTGGACTCGAAGTACCGCTGGGGCCTGAAGCTGCCCGCGAAGCCCGGCGCGCTGCGTGCGTGGCACCGGCGTCGCGCGTTCGCCGAGGCGGCCCCCGACGTCATGATGATCTGGAACCGCACGACGCGGTCGAGCTTCGTGCTCGATGCGGTCGGCGCCGAGCGCTGCATCCATTGGGAGCACGGCGCCGCTTGGCACGGCGGCAACGAGGCGGAGAGGCACCGGTATTTCGCACGCGTGCCCATGGCCCTGGCGAACTCCAAGGCGGCCGCGCGCGTGCTCGAGCGCCTGTGGGGCTACGCGGGGCAGCTGCGCGTGTGCCGCAACGCGCTGCGGCCGAGCCTCGTGCCCGAGCGGGCGCACGGCAAGCCGTACCCGCGCGGCGCCGAGATCCGCCTCGGCGTCGCGGCGCGGCTGTTCCCGGTCAAGGGGATCGCGCTCGTGCTGCACGCCGTGCGGTTGCTGCGTGAGCGATCTATCGACGTGACGCTGCAGATCGCGGGCGCCGGCGTCGATCGGCCTGCGCTCGAGGCCCTGGCGCGGCGCTTGAACGTCGCGCCTCGCGTGCGGTTTCTGGGCTCCGTGTCGGACATGCGCGGGTTTTATGCCGGCATCGACTGCCTCGTGCACGCGCCCGTGACCGAAGCCTTCGGCCTCGTCGCGATCGAAGCCGGCGCCCAGGGCGTGCCGGTCGTGGCCGCGGCCGTCGACGGCCTGCCCGAGGCCGTGACGCCCGGCGTCACGGGCTACTGCGTGCGGCCGGAGCTGCCGCTGGCGGAGTATGCGCGGCTCGGCGGCGGCCGGCTCGAGCACTTGCCCGAGCGCGTCTACGACCCAGCCGACGATGCGCTCCATGAGCCCAAGGTCGTGGACCCGGCCGCGCTCGCTGCCGCCGTCGAGCGCCTGTTCGCGAGCCCGGCGGATTACGAGGCCATGAGCCTTGCGGCCAGCGAGCACGTGCTGCGCGAATACCGGTTCGACGCGCACGTCGAGGCGGTCATGGGCGCCGTAGAGGCGTTCGCGCGCGAGGTGTGAGGCGCGGCCACGGTTGGAGCCGGGGGGGCCGGGCGCATGCATGGATCCTGGCCGCCGAACCGGAGTCCCTGGCCCTACTGGAAAGGGACGTTGAGTCTACTCCGGTGCTCTGTTCATTATTAATGGACACGCGCTCAAGAATGAACAAAAGGCCAAACCCACAAGCCGACATCCTCGAACAGGCAATCGCCGCCATCGCGCGGGAAGCGGGCCTGCGAGTGATCCCGGAGGAGCCTGTAAATAAGCCTGGCCGGGAGGTCGACGCCGTCGTACGCATCGACGGCTCCAGAGTCTTCGTCGAGGTAAAGAAGTGGGCGCAGCACGCCAATCTCGGCGCGCTCGTTGATCAGATCAAGAAGATGCCTGAGCGTGGAATGTTAGTAGCTGACTTCATCAATCCACGGATGGGCGAGAAACTGCGCGCTCTTGACGTGCAGTACCTCGACACAGCGGGCAACGCCTTCGTAAACACGCCACCTGTGTACATCTACATCCGCGGCAACCGGCCCGCGAAAGCGGCGCCAGTACGATGGGCGAGGCAAAACGCCTACGGACGCGCCTTCGCGCCAACTGGACTAAAGGTGATTTACGCCTTCCTCTGCAACCCGGCGTTGGTCAATGCTCCTTATCGTCGAATTGCCCATGTCGCCGATGCCGCAGTCGGAACCGTTGGCTGGGTGTTGAACGATCTGAAGGCCGGACGCTACGTGGCCGAGTTTGGAGGACGCCGGGGACGGCAGTTGGTGGAGTATAGGAAGCTTCTAGATAGATGGGTCGAAGTGTACCCGGAGAAACTTCGTCCTAAACATTTGCTGGGCGTATTTCATGCGGCGGTTCCAGACTGGTGGAGGCGCATCGACGTAACGAAGTTCCATGCGCAGTGGGGCGGCGAGACGGCCGCCGCAATGCTTACCGACTCGCTACGACCCGAAGTGGCCACGATATTCCTCAGACGGAACGAACTCGCAAAATTCGTCGCGCGCAATCGGCTTCGCAAGGCGATCGAACCCCAGCATATGGACGCGCAGAACCTGGTCTACGTTCTCGAGCCCTTTTGGAACGAGGATGAAGTCCGTGGAGAGCTTGTCGACCCGGTTCTGACGTATGCCGATCTGATCGCTACAGCTGATCCGCGCAATCGAGAGACCGCTCAGAATATCTTCGAAAAGTACATTGCTGATCGCGCACGGAAAGGTTGAGCCGATTCTCCGCGAGATATACGGGGACGTCGCGCGCGCTTGCGCTGAAAGGCATAGCGATAGATATCGTGCCTTTCGGGCCGATTGCCGATAGCAATTCGGACATTCAATGGCCGCCCGACGGAGAAAGGAGAATGAGCGTGCTCGGCTTCTCGGAAGCTCATGCGAGCGGTGACATTATCAGTCTCCAGACCGATCCTGCTATCGAGGTCCGAGTCGCTACACCCGTCGGCATGGCCCTGCTCAAATTCATCGCGTGGATGGATCGGCATCCGGACATGCGGTCAAAAGACGCCAAGGGTCTGCTCTATATTCTTGGCAATTACTCGAGAGTTCCTGAGGTATTGGACGTCATATATGCAGACGCCCCTCTCGCCGAACCGTATGAGTGGGACGTAGACCTCATGAGCGCCAATTTGCTGGGTCGGCGAGGCCGCGCGATCGCGACATCCGAGACGGCACGTGCGATTCTCGAGCAAGAAGATCCAGACAGGTTGTTGTGGGAGTCCTCCGTCGGCCTAGAGGAAGTCGTGGAAAGGCATAGAGCGCTGCTTACTGCTTACCTCGATGGATTTCGACTAGCAGTCGCCTAAGAGCACAGGGCCCGCCACTGGACATTGCTGACCGCGCGCGAACCTGAGCGTCGAGCGCCAGCCCCGCGTCCGACGGCTCGGCGCGGGCGGCTCAGAACCGCCGGCTCAAGTACAGGCTCAACCCGTAGACGGAGTGGAAGTTGTCCGGGCTGCCGCCGTGCGGATCGGTAGGCAGCACGTTGTCGCGCGCGAGCCGATCCCCGTAGCGCAGGTCCAGGCCGAGGCTCCATTTCGGCGCGAGATCCTTGATCTGCACGCCGCCGCCGAGATACCAGCCGTAGGCCGGCGTGCCGAGCCCGAGCCGTGCGACGCCGAAGAAGCCCGTGAACGCCAGGCGGTCGGAGACGTTGTGGCGGAAATCGAGCGGGCGCACGGCCAGCATCGTGTTCGAGCCCATCTCGTCGAACTCGAGGCGCACGCCGATGTCGTTGCGGGCGCCGATGCTGCGCCGCGCGCCGATGCCGACGTGTGCGCCGGAATCCGTGGTCTCGATCGCGCCGATGTGGTTCGCGATCTCGGCGCGGAGCCTCGCCGTCTGCACGCCGAGGTCCACGAAGACCTCGGTGCGCGGGCGTTCGCCCGGGGCCGGTGCGGCGGGCGCGAGGGTGGGCGCCGCGGGCTCGCCGGCCGGCGTTTGCGGTGCGCGCGCGCGCGCTTCGCCGCCGGCGGGCGGCGTGCCCTGCGCGCGCGCGGGCGTTGCCGCGCCTGCTGCGAGGCCGAGCGCGGCGGCGGCCGCGAGTGCGATGGCGAGCGGCGCATTGACTCCGGGCCGGCCTTTCGATGCGAATCGCTGCATGGCGCCCTCAGTACCTGATGAACGCGCCGAGGCGCGCGTAGGATTGACCGAGCGAGTCGCGGCCGGCGTCGAGCTCGCCGCCGACGAAGAAATCCGTGCCCCAGCGCCGGCTGTAGCGCAGGTTCAGCGCCTGGGCGCGCGCGTAGTCGGGCGCCGAATACGAGGCGTTGTCGAGCGTGCGGTACGTCGCCTCCATGAGCGCGCCGCCGCCGAGCTGCCAGCCGACGCGCGTCATGAACGTGCGCGCGCCGACGCCGTCGCCCGGCACGCGCCAGGCGGCGCCCCAGTTGCCGATCACGGCGCCGTGGTTCGTGAGCCCGTCTAAATAGATGTGGTGCACATACCAGCCGTTCTGCCACTCGCTGGCCTCGATGGTCAGATCGAAGCGCCCGGCGAGCTCCGGGAAGTGGATGCCGGCCGAGAGCGCCGAGTTGCCGAGGCGGTAGCTCTTGCTCTGGGAGGTGTCCTCGCCCGCGTACTCGAAGTAGACGGCGAACGGAATCGGTGTCGGCATCAGGAAGCTCGAGGTCACGCCGGCGACCTGGTTGCCGAACTCCTGGCTCGTGCCCGTGTTGTCGTAGGTCGCGGGCCGAAAGAACGCGTTGACGAGATCGCGGAACGAATTCTGACTGCGCGCGCCGCCGCCGTACTGCATGAGGCGGTTCACGCCGATCGACCAGCCCGGGAACGGCTCGATCGAAAGGTGCAGCCCGGCGAGGCGCGGCTTGCCGGTCGTGAGTCCGCCGGAGTACTCGATGCGGCTCGATTCGCTCATCTCGGCGACGAAGACGTCGTAGCGCAGCCGGACGCGCGTGAGCGGCGAGTAGTTCGAGAGCGTGATCGAGGGCATGGTCCGCGCCTCGGTGCCGAGCAGCATGGCGCTGTCGGTCATGGGCGAGAGCCAGTGATCGCGGTAGCCGACGTCGAGCTGGGCCTTGGAGGTGCCTAGGCTCACGACGGTGCCCGTGGGCGTGGTGGCGCCCTGATAGGCGACGCCGCCGACCGTCACGAGCAGATGGTCGCTGGGCTGCAGGTAGGCGAGGCCCGCGACGTTCCAGGCGCTGTCGGCCTGCATGCCGTGGCGGTTCGGAAGCGTCACGTCGCCGTCCGCCGTGGCGGCGGCGAGCTCGGTGCTCAGATAGCCGATGCCGGCGGTCTTCTCGAAGCCCTCGAGGTAGCGCCGCACCTGCTCGCAGAGCGCCTCGTCGCGCGCGCAGGCCTTCGGCAGCGCGTCGAGCACGGTCGCCGCGGCGATCGGGCGCTCGAGGACGGGCTCGCCGGCCAGGATCATGACGCGCTCGACCATGCGCTCGATCTCGGGCGAATCGCTGAGCGGCAGATAGGGGCTCACGCCGCGCGCGGCGGTCGGTGAGGCCGCGACGGCCGCGAGGAGCAGCGCGGCGAAGGCCGGTGCGGCCCTGCGAGCGGGCGCGGCCGCGCGAGCCCGCGCAGCCGTGCGAGCGTATGCGGCCGCGAGGGACGGGCGCGGGAGGCGGGGACGGATAGGCATCGGCCGGTTTAGTGCGTCTGTTCTTGGCGGTCGGTCGCAATACTACAGGAAATGGGTCGGGGCACAGGCGGCGTGGGCCGGGCGCGACAGCGGGCCGGCCCGCCGCGGGATGCCGGGGGGCGCAGGTTCGGACGGCGCCTCGGGCCGCGTCGAGCACGCTTGCGCGCGCTTCGGCCCGATTCGCGTCTCGCCGCCCGTATCCGCGGTTCTATAATCTCGGTCATGGCTGCTCCGGCTCCATTTCTCGACCGCGACGACGGGCGCCGCGAAGACCACTACGTGCATCTTTACGGTGTGACGTGGGCGGACCACGAACGCCTTCTCGAGCTGCGCGGCGAGAAGTCCGTGCCGCGTATCACGTACCTCGAGGGCACGCTCGAGATCGGCATGGGCGGCGCGGGCGCATGCACGTCCATGTGCTCGAGAACGGGCGGTATGCCGAGGCCGCGCAGAGCCGGGCGCTGCCCGGCATCGATCTCGGGCAGCTCGCGGGCTTTCTGGATCGGCCCTCGACGAGCCGGGCCATCGAAGAGTACCGGCGGGCGCTGCAGCAGGCGGAGTAGCGGCGGAGGGCGTTAGACTCGTGGGCACGGGAGTCGAACGTCGCGATGCGGGCCGCCACACCTATGCCGACTACCTGGCGTGGGACGAGCGCGAGCGGTACGAGCTCGTCGGGGCAAGCTCGCGGCCTACGAACGGGCGCGGGTGCCGGAGGTCTGGATCGTGTATGCCACGGAACTCGTGCTCGATTGGAGCCGAGTGCTCGCTCGATGTGCTCGCATGAATTGGAATAGGCGGCCAGGAGGCAACGCATGAAACACCGCAAACTCGGTACCCACGGCCCGGACATCTCGGCCATCGGCCTCGGCTGCATGGGCATGAGCGATTTCTACGGCGGCGCGGACGAGGCGCGCTCGATCGAGGTCATCCATCACGCCCTCGACCTTGGCATCGACTTTTTCGATACGGCCGACATGTACGGCGTCGGCGCCAACGAGCGCCTGCTGGGCCGCGCGCTCGCGGGCCGGCGGGACGAGGCCGTCATCGCGACGAAATTCGGGAACGTGCGCGCGCCCGACGGCGCGTTTCTCGGCGTCAACGGCAAGCCGGACTATGTCAGACAGGCCTGCGATGCGAGCCTCGAGCGGCTCGGCATCGAGACCATCGATCTTTACTACCAGCACCGCGTGGACCCGAACACGCCCATCGAGGACACGGTCGGCGCCATGGCCGAGCTCGTCGCGGCCGGCAAGGTGCGCTGGCTCGGGCTCTCGGAGGCCGCGCCCGAGACGATCCGGCGCGCCCATGCCGTGCATCCGATCACTGCGCTGCAGACCGAATACTCGCTGTGGTCGCGCGAGCCCGAGGACGCGCTGTTCGCGGTCTGCGAGGAGCTCGGCATCACGTTCGTGCCTTACAGCCCGCTCGGCCGCGGCTTCCTGACGGGCGCCATCCAGCGCCCCGAGGACCTCGCGCCGGACGACTGGCGGCGCAACCATCCGCGCTTTCAGGGCGAGAACTTCCGCAAGAACCTCGAGCTCGTCCGCGCCGTCGAGCAGCTTGCCGAGGCGAAGGGCTGCACGCCCGCGCAGCTGGCGCTTGCGTGGATTCTCGCAAAGAATCCGCGCGCCGTGCCGATCCCGGGCACGCGCGATAAAGGCCGGCTCGAGCAGAATGCGGCGGCCGTCGAAATCGAGCTCGGCCGCGACGAGCTCGCGCGGCTCGACGAGATCGCGCCGCGCGGCGTCGCGGCCGGCGGCCGGTATCCGGCGGCGGGGATGCGGGCGGTGAATCTTTAAAAAAAAAGGGGTCAGAGCCCTTTTTCGGCTGACCGCATCGAAGCTCGGATAGGCGGCGGACGAAAAAGGGCTCTGACCCCTTTTTTTCTTTCTTTCTACCCCAAGTCCAAATACGTAAAGTGCACGGTCCCGAGGCTCAACACGTCCCCGTGCTTGAGCCGCTGCCGCAGCACGGGCTTGTAGTTGACCTCGATGCCGTTCTTGCTGCCCGCGTCCTCGACGGCCGCGCTGCCGTCCTTGACGATGACGCGGGCGTGGATGCGGCTGATGAAGTCGCCGTCGACGCGGATGTCGGCCGCATCCGAGCGCCCGATCGTGTTGACCGGCTTGAAAAGCGGATACTTGATCGGCGGGTCGGAATCGAGAAACACGAGCACGCTCGAGTTGCCCGCTTGCGGCCGGGCGGCGGCGGGCGCCGGCGGCGCCTCGGCGCCGTCGCCCGAGAGCGTTTCGGCGTGCGCCGCGTCGTCGCTGAAGTCGTCGGCCACGAAGACGAGCTCCGGTGAGATGAGCTCGGGCGCATCCGGCGCCTCGGCCGGCTCGGCCTCGACCTCGTCCGCCTCGGTCTCGACGTCCGCTTCCTGCATCGTGCCGAGGCTCGACATGAGCTCTTCGAGGCTCGGCAGGATCTCGGGGCCCGGCTGGCTTTCGCGCACGTCGTCGGGCAGCGCGATCGTCTCGGTCTGCATTCCCGTCTGCGCCGCGAGGTCCTTCTGCAGGCGGTCGCGCTCGGCGCCGACGCGCGCGAGCTCCTCGCGCACGCGCTGCAGCTCGCGCATCGTCGCCTCCCGGCCGGCGCCCAGCGACTTCAGGCGCTGCGCCTGGTCCATGAGCATGGCCTCGGCTTTGCGCCGCTGGTCCGTTGCCGCTTCGAGCTGCTGCCGAAAGCTCGCGCGAATCGAGGCCACCTCTTCCTGCAGACGCGCGAGGTCGTCCCGCAGGGACTGCGTCGCGGCCGTCTCGCGGCTCAATGCCTGCTCGAGCCGGTCGATCGTCTCGCCGCTCGCGTCCGTATTGCTGGTTTCCCCTAAATCAGCTGTGGTGGATTCATTTCGATCCATATCGATTCGTGGCCCTTCCCCATCACGCAGCCGGGCACATTATCGTCAAACGGCGCTTCGCGCTCGGCAGTGCATCACAGCGGCCCAAAACGCCGTTCGCGCAGGGCGCTTGCGCGCGCGCTCGGGCGCGCCAGTTCACAGAATTCGCAAATAGTCCAATGCGATAACGATTCTAAGCAGCAATCGTATTGCGCGACAAAACACGTTCATATACAAAACATTCGCGAGAGCGTTCGCCTCCGCTCGTTCGCGCGCAGCCGAAAATACATAGAGTTTGCAGGGCGTAAAGAGCTTGAATGAGCCGAGCCGAAACACAACCCGATCGCGACCTCGCGGCCGAAGGGCGCGCCCTCGCCCTGGCACGTCCGGCGCGGCTGCTGGTCGTCGACGATGACCCGGCAGCCGTCGCCCTGATCCGCGAGGCGCTGGCCGAAGTCGGCGCTGCCGCGGCTCTCATCGAGGCAGCCGGCACGCTCGGCGGCGCCGTCGATCGGCTCCGCGCGGGAGAGTTCGACGCCGTTCTGCTCGATCTCGACTTGCCGGACAGCTCCCAGCTCGAAACGCTCAAGCGTCTGCAGCGGGCTGCCCCCAGCCTGCCCGTCGTCGTGCTCACCGACGATACGAGCGCCGATCTGCCGGTCGAGGCCATGCGCGCCGGCGCCCAGGATTACCTCGTCAAAGGCCGGTTCGACGGCCTGCTGCTGCTCAAGACCATTCGCTACGGCATCGAGCGCGTCCGCAGTCTCCGCGCGCTCAAGGAGTCCCAGGAACGCTATCGGCGCATTGCCGAGCAGCTGACCTACGAGGCGAGCCACGATGCGCTGACCGGCCTATTGAACCGCCGCGCCTTCGAGAACAGCGTCAAACGCGCGCTTCAGCGCGTCGGCACGAAGAACGAGCTGTTCGCGCTCTGCTGTATCGACCTCGACCAGTTCAAGCTCATCAACGAGACCTGCGGCCACGTCGCGGGCGACGAGCTGCTCAAGCACCTCGCGGGCGCGCTCGAGGGCGTCACGCGCAGAGGGGACGTGCTCGCGCGTCTCGGCGGCGACGAGTTCGCCATGCTGTTTCGAATCGAGGACTCGGACCAGGCCTACGCGGGCGCAAAGCGGCTGCTCGCGGCCATTCAGGCTTTCCGCTTCGAATGGGGGGCGCGCCAGCTCGAGGTCGACGCGAGCGTCGGTGTCGTGCTGCTCGACGCCGACGCGCGCAAGACCGCCGAAGTCATATCCGCCGCGGACACGGCCTGCTACACGGCCAAGGACAAGGGCGGCGGGCGCGTCTACGCCGGCCGGCCGGGCGGGGAGACGCTGGCGCAGCGCATGGGCGAGATGCAGTGGGTCCTGCGCATCCGCGAGGCCGTCAAGGAGAACAGCCTCGTGCTGTTCCAGCAGCCCATCGTCTCCGTGCACGACGGCGACAGCCCCGGCGAAGGCGCGAAGCATTTCGAGCTGCTGCTCCGCAAGGTGGACGCCCGCGGCAAGCTCTATGGGCCGAACCTGTTTCTCCCCGCCATCGAGCGCTACAACATGGCGCCCATGGTCGACCGCTGGGTCGTCGACGCCGCGCTCGAGTGGCTCGGAACCCACGGCGCTGGGCTCGGCGCCTACCGGTGCTCCATCAATCTTTCCGGCCAGTCGATCGGCGAGCCGCGGTTCCTAGAGTTCCTCGAAAGGCGTCTCGCCGCCGTCGACGTCCCCGGCGAGCGGCTGTGCTTCGAGATCACCGAAAGCGCGGCCATCCGCAACCTCGGCGCCGCGAGAACGCTCATGGACACGCTGAAGAAGCGCGGCGTGCGCTTCTCGCTCGACGACTTCGGCAGCGGCCTGTCCTCGTTCGCCTACCTGCGCAATCTCGACGTCGACTACGTGAAGCTCGACGGCGTGTTCATCAAGTCGATCTCCACCGACGCCGTCAATCGCGCGACCGTCAAATCGATTGCCGAAATCGTCCACGCCATGGGCAAGGAAACCATCGCGGAGTTCGTCGAGGATCGTGCGACGATCCCGCTCCTGCGTTCGTTGGGCGTCGACTACGTGCAGGGCTACGGCGTCGGGATGCCCGCGCCCATCGATGAGCTGCTCGAGCGGCCCGTCTCCGTCTAACCCGCAGCCGCGGCCGCGGAGATCGCCGCGGCATGAGGCGCACCCCGAGCCGTCCCCCATCTTTTGCCGCAACGCCGTTGCGAGCTTCCCTTAGCGCTATGCGGCCAAACTGCGCTTTGGCGCACGTATTCGGCCGTTCCCATCGCCGGCCGCCAGCTTAATTTGTTATACAATCGAAGTAAGACGGCCGATCGGCCCGCCCGGCAAAGAGATCCGGACGCTTAGAATATGCCCAACGTGCTGCTCATCGCCGGCGATGCGGCCGATGCCCGCGCGACCGAGGCGCTCCTGCGCGCCACGGCCGTCACGAAGCCGTGCGCCGCGCCGTGCAGGACGGCCGCGTGAAGGGCCGATTCGAAGGCTACCCACTCGTGCGATCGCAGCGCCAGGCCGCACAGCGCGCCAAGGGCCCGGAGTCCGTGCGCCTCGCGGAGGAACGTTATCGCGCCCTCTACAACCTCGTCGATACGGGTGTCTTCGATCTCGACGTTGAGGGCCGCCTCGAGGGCGTGAACCCCGCGCTCGTCCGCCTGCTCGGTTACGACGACGAGGACGCGCTGCTCGCGCTCGATCTAGCGACCGAAGTGTTCGTCGACGCCGCGGAGTACGCGAAGCGGCTGCGTGCCGTGCGCGCGGGCGGCCGCATCGTGGATTCGAAGCTCGAGGTCAAGACGCGCGGCGGCGCGACGCTCGTCGTGCTCGCGACGCTGCATGCGATTCACGACCCGGGCGGCGTCGTGCGCGGCTATCAGGGTCTGCTCACGGACATCACGGAGGTGGACCGCTTGTCCGAGCAGCTCTCCTACGAGGCGAGCCACGATGCACTGACCGGGCTCTACAACCGGCGTATGTTCGAGGCACACCTCCAGGAGGCCGTCGCCCGGGCGCGCGCCGGCGAGCGCTTCGGCCTGTGCTGGATCGACCTCGATCAGTTCAAGCTCATTAACGACACCTGCGGACACCTGGCCGGCGACGAGTTGCTCAAACAGCTCGCCGAGACGCTGCGCGAGGCGGCGCGCCGAGAGGATGTGCTCGCGCGGCTCGGCGGCGACGAATTCGGCCTGCTGTTCGCCGCCGCCGACCTCGCGCAGGCGCAGGCCGGCGCCCGCGCCCTGCTCGCCGCGATCCGCGGGTTCCGTTTCGACTGGGGCGAGCAGCGGCTCGACACCGACGCGAGCGTCGGGCTCGTCATGCTCGACGAGACGGTGGGGGAGGCCGGCGAGATCGTCGCCGCGGCCGACGCGGCCTGCTATACGGCCAAGGATCGGGGCGGCGGCCGCGTCTACGTCGGCCGGGCCGAGGCCGACACGATGAACCAGCGCATCGGCGAGATGCACTGGGTCATGCGCATCAAAGCGGCGATTCAGGAGAACCGCCTCCTGCTGTATCAGCAGCCCATCGCGCCGACGCAGGCCGCGGCATTCGGCGGGCCCGCGCACGGCGGGCCGCTGCATTTCGAGATCCTGCTGCGCGGCCTCGATGCCAACGGCAAGCTCTACATGCCGGGCGATTTCCTGCCGGCCGTCGAGCGCTACAACCTCGGCGCCACCGTCGACCGGTGGGTCGTCGAGGCCGCGCTCGCCTGGCTCGCGCAGCACGGCGAAGCCCTCGGGGAGGTCCTCTGCGCGATCAACCTTTCGGGCCAGTCGGTCGGCGAGCCGGCCTTTCTCGAGTTCGTCGAGGGGCGGCTCGAGGCCTCGGGTGTGCCGGCCGAGACGGTCTGCTTCGAGATCACCGAAAGCGCCGCCATCCGTAACCTCGCGGCGGCGCGCCGGCTCATGGCCGCGCTGCGCCAGCGCGGATGTCGGTTCTCGCTCGACGACTTCGGCAGCGGACTGTCCTCGTTCGCCTACCTTCGCAACCTCGACGTGGACTTCGTCAAGCTCGACGGCGTGTTCATCAAGTCGATCACGACGGACGCGGTGAACCGCGCGACCGTGAAGTGCATCGTCGATCTCGCGCGGGCCATGGGGAAGGAGACGATCGCCGAGTTCGTCGAGGACGCGGCGACGATAAGCGTGCTCGAGGGGCTCGGCGTGGACTACGTGCAGGGGTATGCGATCGGCGGCCCGGAGCCCATCGATGCGCTGATCGTGCCTGCCGATAGCGAGGCTACATAATATTGTCGATCGGGGGAGCTCGTGTCGGCATGGTTTACGGATGCTGACGGATGGTCGAGGGGTAGCGCCTTAACAACATGATGCAATTGAATAAATTACTCTGGCATAGAATTTGCTGAATACGGGACAAACGCGGCGAGCTGCGTCGCGCTTAAGGATTCAGGAGCTAAGGAGAATAACGTGTCCCGCAAAGCGCTCTATGTTCTGGCTGCCGGCGTCGCCATCGCGCCGTTCGCCAGCAGCCACGCTACCATCATCGCCGGCAGCACGATCGACCTCACGGGGACGATCCGGGATTTCTGCAACCCGTCCATCACGGGCACATGCACGGCGAATCCGGATTTCGAGAACGTCATCGCCGACGACCGCGGCATCGTCGAGAATACGCTGGGATCGGACGGCAAGCCCGTCTACGCGAGCTCCGGCACTACGACGACCACCCACGGCGCCACGTACTTCAACCAGTGGTACAACGACACGCCGGGCTACAACGCGAGCACGCCGTACACGATCACGCTGGACAACTCGATTACGTCCGATCCCAGCGTCTACACGTACACGAACAATTCGTTCTTCCCGATCGACAACCAGCTATTCGGCAATCAGGGCCGCTCGCACAACTACAGCTTCACCTACGAGCTGCACACGTCGTTCAACTACGGAGGCGGGGAGACCTTCTCGTTCACGGGCGACGACGATCTGTGGGTGTTCATCAACAATCAGCTCGTCATCGACCTCGGCGGCGTGCATCCGGCCGAGTCGCAGAGCGTCAATCTCGACGACGTGGCTTCGAGCATCGGCCTGACGACGGGCAACAACTACCACCTCGACCTGTTTTTCGCCGAGCGCCACACGACACAGTCCGACTTCCGCATCGACACCACCATTGCGCTGCAGCCGCAGAAGGTGCCGGAGCCGGCGACGCTGGCGCTGCTCGGGACCGGGCTGGCCGGGCTCGGGTTCGCGAGAAGGCGCCGGGCGCGGTGAGGGCGGGCGCTCGAGGCAGGCGCTTTCCGAACGTCTGATCGCGATCGGGGCCTGAAGAATGCGCGGGCGACGGGGACGTTGTCCGCGCATTTTTGTGTGCGCGATTTGCGGCCGCACGGTGCCGCAATGCGGCGAGAGGCGAAGCGCTTACTTAGGTAAGAACGCCTAGCGGAAGCCACTAAAAACGGCGACCGTGATGACGGGTTTCTTTACAGAAATGTATCTGTTTCCCTGTTCACCATAATGTAGGACTCTGAAACCGAGGGAAGTTTCGGAATTGGTATGCTTCCTGCATTTTCCGCTATGCATCGTATGGACAAAATACTTGCGGAGTGAACTAATATGAAGCGGATGATAGCGGTTGTTTTGCTGGCGGGCGTCAGCCTGGCGGCAAATGCCGTTCCGATTCCATTCACCTACATCGGCAGCTCGATCTCGGCGACCGGCGCGTTGGCGCTTTCGACGTACCATCCGAGTTTCGACTCGGTGGGTAACTGGTCGGGTGGTTCGACGGACTTCGGCTACTTGTACATGGGCAATGCCGGCACGGCCCGCTTGACCGCTACGCCGATCTCCTCGAGGAGCATTTTGTCCTGGCCATCCTTCACGTTCTCGGGGTCGATCATGAACTACGGTTCCGAGGCGACGGTCACACCCGTGCCGGAGCCCGGCATGCTCAGCATGATCGGGTTGGGGCTGGCGATCGTCGGCGTCGTTGCAGGCGTACGGCGTCGGTCGCAATCCTGATTCGAAGAACTGCTGGATCTCGTTGAAGGGCCCCTCGCGGGCCCTTTTGTTTGTCCCGCAGCGGGCCGCGCGCGCCATCGGCGGTGGCGATGCGATCGGCTCCAAGTTGCAAGCGAAGCCGATCTCGCCCGGGGTGCCGTCTCGCCGTGCCCGTCGAGCCGCAATTGTCTTCCGGACCGGCAACATGTGATTCAAATCCACACGCTTTCCGGCCGTGCCGCTACCATAGGCGCGCCGAGGCATCTCAAATGCGCGAGTCCTCGGAAAACAGCGAGATCCGTCAGGAACCTATGAAGCACATCGACCTCATTGCCGCCGCCCGTCCGAACTTCATGAAGATCGCGCCGCTCTATCACGAGCTTGCCGCACAACCGTGGTGCACGCCCCGGATCGTCCATACGGGGCAGCACTACGACGCGAACATGTCCGATTCTTTCTTCGAAGACCTGCAAATGCCGAAGCCGCAAGTCCACTTGGGGATCGGCAGCGGGAGCCACGCCGAGCAGACCGGGCAGGTCATGATCGCCTACGAGAGGGTCTGTGTGCAGTCGCGGCCCGATTGGGTCGTCGTAGTGGGGGACGTGAACTCTACGCTCGCCTGCGCGCTCGTGGGGGCAAAGCTCCTGATTCCCGTCGCCCATCTCGAAGCCGGCCTGCGCAGCGGGGATCGGAAGATGCCCGAGGAAATCAACCGGATTGTGACCGACTCGATCGCCGATCTGCTCTGGACCCCTTCCCCCGACGGGGACGAGCATCTGCTGGCCGCGGGTATTCCCCGCAAGAAAATCGAAAGAGTCGGCAACATCATGATCGACTCGTTCGAGTTGCTGGCGCCGAAGATTCGCGCGGCCGACCGTGCTGCACGATTGGGGCTTGCCAAGCGAGGATACGCAGTCGTGACACTGCATCGGCCTTCCAACGTGGATGGCCGCGAGACCCTCGAATTCATCGTCGATCAGCTGCTCGCCGTGGCGCGCACGCTTCCGCTCGTCTTTCCCGTGCATCCGCGCACGCGACGGCGCCTCGAAGAATTCGGGCTCACGGCGCGGCTCGATCGGGCGCAAGGCGTCCGGCTCACCGAGCCGTTGCCGTATATCGAGTTCATGAGTCTCGTCGTGGACAGCGCCGTCGCCATCACCGATTCCGGGGGCATTCAAGAGGAGACGAGTTATCTAGGAATCCCCTGCCTCACTCTACGCGAGAATACCGAAAGGCCGATCACGATTACGGCGGGCACAAACCGGCTCATTCGGCCGGGTTCGCTCGAAGATGAGGTCGAGGCGGCCATCCAGCGCGGCATTGTCCGGACCGAGATTCCGCTTTGGGACGGCAAGACGGCGGCTCGGGTCGCAGCCAGCCTAAAGGCCCACACGGAGGGGCCGTCGCCCGTCTGATGGCGACATCGATGCGGGCACCGGCGCCCGTCACAACTTCGAAGGAATTGCCGCTGACTTTCGTCATATCACCGATCAGCGCGGAAATTGTCTTGTTCGGGTTCATCTTCGTAGTCGGCACTCTTCGATCGCAGCCACGATCGTGTCCCTATTCGGCCGGGTTCGGGCAAGGCACGTGCCGGGGCCTAAGAAGCGATTTCGGATCAGAGAGTTACATGCATTTCATGGCGCAGAAGTGACTGCGCGATGTAAAGGAATCCGCCACTTGCGCGGCCGGATGGGCGCGTGCGGCGAGATTAAGTTCAAATGCGTTCTCAACGGCTTGGGATCTTCTGTTCGAGCCCTGTGACAATCTTCACAAAACCGTCGGCCAACGCCCGGAATCGTGCCGAGGTCGGGCATTATCCGTCTCTGGGAGGCGACAGGTTGCGAGCCATCGTTGGCCCCGTGACAATCCTCCTACTGTCAAAGGGCAAACCCGTTCGAAAGGCGGGGACGCAAAGCCACCGGTCTTCGGATTTCCATGACAGCGGGGTTACCAGGAATGAAGGCGTGTGAGCTCGGGCGCGGCGCCATGTCCGCGCGCAGCATTGTCGAGTCAATAACGGCCGAGAGCCGCGAGTCCGCCGGTTTCTCGATAGAGATGGCAGGGCAGGTGAAGTCGAGGCGAATGAGACACAGTCTGATTTTGGTGTTGGCCGCCTGCGCGCTGGCGGCCTGCGGGGGTGGGAGCGGCGACAGCGGAGGCACCAGCGCGGCAAGCGCGGGTGGAGGGTCCAGCGGCGGGAGCGGCTCCGCTACGAATCAAGCTCCGGCGTTGTCCGGCAAGCCCCTTGCCTCGGTCACGCAGGATTCGAAATACGCCTTCACGCCCACGGCGAGCGACCCGGACAATGATCCCTTGACGTTCTCCGTGTCGAACATGCCTTCCTGGGCGTCATTCGACACGAAGACGGGCGCGCTCACCGGTACGCCGGGACAGGCGGACGTCGGGACCTACTCCGGGATCACGATCAGCGTTTCGGACGGGCAGCACTCCGTCAGTCTCGGGCCGTTCTCGATCGCCGTGGTCGCCACCGCAACCGGTGCCGCGACGCTGAGCTGGACGGCGCCGACACAGCGGACGGACGGCAGCGCGCTGACCGATCTGGCCGGTTACAAGGTCTATTGGGGTAAGTCGGCGGGCAACTACACCAACTCGGTGACGATCGACAACCCGAGCGTAACGACATATGTCGTCGAGAATCTGACGCCGGCGACCTGGTACTTTGCAGCGACCGCCGTCGACTCCAAGGGTATCGAGAGCGGCTTGTCCAATCCGGCGTCGAAGACTATCAACTGACGGAGACCGGTTAATTCCCGGCGTTCGGGCTGGGTAGCCGGTTTGCGCGCATGCAACGATGAGCGCCGACCGGGCTTTTCGCCGGGCCGGCGCTCACGCTCACAACCTACCCGCGTGGCGCCTAAGCGCGTGGCGCTACCGCGGGGTTTCGGAACGAGCGCCTGCCTGCCGCTTCCTCGATGCCGACAGCAAGCCGAATGCAAGCAGCCCGGCCCCGAGGAGCGCGAACGATCCCGGTTCGGGTACGGGCACGATCGACTCCATGAGCACGACCATATCGTTGTAGTCGCGGTCCGAACTCGACAGCAGCTGATCTTCCCACGCCACGACGAATTCGCCGGGAGCGAATGGCCGATAGTTGCCGGTATTCAGCGGATCGAGCAGGTCGGTGCCGTTTCCGGCGAAGGCGACCATGTGGTCCGTCGTACCGTCCGCTGCCGCATCCGTGTTCATCGACGCGTCGGAGTAGAACCGCGTGCCCCCGCTGATGGGCGAGTCGAGGAAGAAGCCGAAATGTCCGTTTGCAGCCAGCTGGAGCGTGTTTCCCGTCGGCGTGCACCCGAAACCCGAGACGAGGCAAGTGCCGAGCAGGCCCGGCGTAGTGCTGCTCTCCAATATGCCGATCTTCGTGCCGGCGCCCTGGGGGCCGGAGAAGATCTGGAGCGTATGGGACGGATTGGACGGATCGTAGAGACCCATGACGTTCTGGTTCGCGTAGCCCGCCAGCTCGAACATCATCATGACGCTCCCGGTGCCGCTCGAGGCCAACGACCAATGCGCGTCATTCGTCACCTGGGACGTGTGCACGTTTTGAAAGGTGCCGTCGTAGGTCCTGGCGTCGAGCTGATCCTGCAGAGACGACGTGTAGATGGGCGTTTGATTCGTGGAAATCAGCGTTGCATGCGCCAGGGTCGTGCCGGCAATGAAGACGGCTCCTCCCGTTAGTAGTCGCTGCAGCATTCCAACTCTCCTTAATTGTCGATAACCGTTTTCCATAACTGTAGCCGTCAAAGCAGCCCAGCGACCCTAGGGAGCAAGGCGCGTGCCAATATTCGTAAGCACATGAAATAGAACCGGAACGCCTATAATTTCCCCGCTTATGGAAAGTCGCCGAAGCGCCGCTGTAAACGGCCTCGACAGGTACGCGCGGCATCCGCGACGACGGCCGTCCGCTTATGGCACCCGAGGCTTGGGCAGAATTCGGCCGGGCCTGACTTGGGACGTCGGCCGGCGATTCGCGATTGGAGGGATGGTGGGCGATGCTGGGATTGAACCAGCGACCTCTGCCGTGTGAAGGCAGCGCTCTCCCGCTGAGCTAATCGCCCTTCCCCGGTGGGAGCCTTATTTTCCGATCCTTGTCGTCCCGTGACAAGCCTCTTGGCGGCAGCCGAGCGGGGGGCGGTCGAGGTCGCTGGTACGGACCCCCTTTCTCTTCGGGGCCGGCGGACCGAGGGGAGGGCGGGATCCGCGAAGCACTTCCTGGATTTGGCCGCCCGCGATGGAGTAGCCTTAATGCTGCGCCTAAAAGTACAACCGACAGGGATTTCCATGCGAGTCACGATCTTCGGCACGGGTTACGTAGGTCTCGTTACCGGTGCCTGCCTATCCGAAACGGGCAATCACGTCCTTTGCGTCGACATCGACGGGGGCAAGATCGAGCGGTTGAACCGCGGCGAGATACCGATCTACGAGCCCGGCCTCGAAGATATCGTTGCGGCCGGCGTCAAGGCGGGTCGGCTCGAGTTCACGACGGACGTGGCGGCCGGCGTCGCGCATGGCCTGTTCCAGTTCATCGCCGTCGGCACGCCGCCGGACGAGGACGGCTCGGCGGATCTCAAGCACGTCATCGCCGCGGCGGGCTCGATCGCCGAGCACATGGACGAGTACCGCATCATTGTGGATAAGTCCACGGTGCCCGTCGGCACGGCCGATCGCGTCAAGGCCGAGGTGAACCGCGTGCTCGAGCGGCGCGGCATGCAGGTGGAGTTCGACGTGGTCTCGAACCCCGAATTCCTCAAGGAAGGCGCGGCCGTCGAGGACTTCACGCGGCCGGATCGAATCATCGTCGGCACGGACAACCCCCGGACCGGCGAGCTGCTCAGGGCGCTATACGAGCCCTTCAACCGCAATCACGACCGGCTGCTCGTCATGGATGTGCGGTCGGCCGAGCTCACGAAGTACGCGGCCAACGCCATGTTGGCGACGAAAATCAGCTTCATGAACGAGTTAGCGAATCTGTCCGAGCTCGTCGGGGCAGACATCGAGCAGGTGCGCATCGGCATCGGCTCGGATCCGCGGATCGGCTACGAGTTCATCTACCCCGGCCTCGGCTACGGCGGCTCGTGTTTTCCCAAGGACATCCGGGCGCTGGCCAGCGTCGCGCGGGCGCACGGTTACCAGCCCGAGCTGCTGGCGGCCGTCGAGAACGTCAATCTGCGCCAACGGCGCGTGCTGTTCGAGAAGATCCGGCACTACTTCGACGGCAACCTGAAGGGCAAGACGGTCGCCGTCTGGGGGCTCGCGTTCAAGCCCAATACCAACGACATGCGGGAGGCCTCGAGCCGCGCCATCATGGAGGCGCTCTGGGAGGCTGGCTGCACGGTCAAGGCCTACGACCCTGTGGCCCGCCACGAGGCGCAGTCGATCTACGGCGACCGGGCGGACTTCGTTCTCTGCGAGCGGGCGGAGGACGCCCTCGAGGGGGCGGATGCCCTGGCGATCGTGACCGAGTGGAAGGAATTCAGGAGCCCGGACTTCGAGGCCCTGCGTGCCGCCATGAAGCACCCCGTCATTTTCGACGGCCGGAATCTGTATGATCCGGTATTGATGTCGAGGTTGGGGATTCGCTACTACGGCATCGGCCGCGGCGAGATGCTGGCGGCCGACCGGGCGGCACAGGCGGTCTCCTAGGCCGATTCGGGAGCGGCACGGGAGCCCGCGCCGGGCATTGTCGGCGGCCCCGGGGCAGGGCCGGGGACCGCCGTTGCTGGATGGACCGCCGGATCGGAGCCCAAAGACGGGCCGCTCGGGGCCTGTTTTATGTCCCATCTCTGATCGCTGTCACAACAATTTGCCCCAACAGCCGGTAATATTCGAAGCTTGAAACCGGGGGGTTCTCTCCAGCTTGAAAGTCCTGGACCACTACATCGCGCCGCAGGTGCTGTTGATCGTCGCGGTCGACTTCGCCCTCGCGTTCTCGAGTCTATACCTCGGCTACGTCGTGTCCGAGGTGGGCGGGTTCGCGACGGCGGTCCACGGCGCCTTCGGGTTGTTCTGGCGGGCCGCCGTATTTGCGGCTGCCATCAACGCCGGCATCGCCGCGACCGGCCTGTACAGCGTGCAGCAGCGCTATCGGATCGAGGGTGTTCTCGCGCGTATGCTTGTGGGCGTCGGGTTCGGTGCCGTTGCCATCGCACTGCTGAATTTTCTCTTTCAATTTGTTCATTCGCGGCTCGTCTGGCTTCTTGCGCTCGGCTCGTCGGCCGTGCTGCTCGGCATCGGCCGTGCCGTGTTCGCGCGTCACCTGGACGGCGAGGTCTTCCGACGTCGCGTGCTCGTCTACGGGGCGGGGAAGCGAGCGTCGCGGATCCTCGAACTGCGGCGGCGCAGCGATCAGCGGGGTTTCCGGATCATGGCGTTCGTGCCCGCGCTCGGCGATACGTATGTCATGGACGACCCCCGAGTGCTCGTTACCGAGTCGTGCCCGCTGCGCGACTACGTGCGCGAGCACGCCATCAACGAGATCGTCGTCGCCGTGGACGATCGTCGGCAAAGCTTTCCGGTCGCCGAGTTGCTCGCCTGCAAGCTCGCCGGTATTCGGGTCGTCGATTTACTCGAGTTCCTCGAGCGCGAGACGGGGCGCGTGAAGGTGGACATGGTGAATCCTGCGTGGCTGATCTTCTCGCAGGGCTTCAATCGCACGGGCGACAACCATGCGAGCTTTAGAGCGCTCGATCTCCTGGCGGCAACGCTGTTTTCGCTGCTGGCGTTGCCTGTTGGGCTGCTCGTCGCACTCGCCGTCCTGATCGACGACGGCTGGCCGGTGCTGTTTCGCCAGCGCCGCGTGGGAATCGACGGCAAGCCGTTCGTCCTCTACAAGTTCCGAAGCATGCGCAAGGATGCCGAGTCGGCAGGGCGTCCTCAGTGGGCTTCGCGGCAAGACGACCGCGTGACGCGCGTCGGCAAATACCTGCGCAAATTCAGGCTCGACGAGCTCCCGCAGCTCATCAACGTGTTCAAGGGCGACATGAGCTTCGTGGGCCCGAGACCCGAGCGGCCCGAGTTTGTCGAGCAGCTTGCATGCCGGATCCCGTACTATCACGAGCGTCATTGCGTGAAGCCGGGGCTCACGGGCTGGGCGCAGCTTTGTTATCCCTATGGCGCTTCCGACGACGACGCAAAGGCCAAGCTCGAGTTCGACATGTACTACGTGAAGAACCGTAGCCTGGTGTTCAATCTCATGATCCTATTGCAGACCGCCGAGGTCGTTTTGTGGCAGAAGGGGTCTCGCTGAGTCGGCGCGAGGACGGCGCATGACGGCCGTGTCCCTGAGCTTCGGCGTCGCGAGCTATGTCGCGGCGGCCGTGGCCTATCTGGCGGTGCTCGTCCTGGTGCTGCCGTCCCAGCCCGGCACGCGCGCGGCGGTGGGATTCGTCGCGGCCGTGGCCGTGTCGGCCGCATGGGCACTGGCGCTGGCCGTCGCGCTCTTCGCGCTTGGTGACTTCCGCGCTTGGATGGTCGCGGCCGACGCTGTTCGCACCGCGGTCTGGACGGGCTTCATCGCGATGCTGCTGCGGTCCCGCACGGGCGTTCCGGCAGCCGCGCGCCTCGGCAACCTGCTCGCCGTCGCGGCCGGCGTCCTTGCCGCGATCGTTCTGCTTGCGGCGCTCACCCGGCGGCACGACACCGTCATCGTCGTCGGCCAGGCGCTGCCGCTCGCTCTGCTGGCGCTGCCGCTCGTGGGTTTGCTCGGGCTCGAGCAGTTGTTCCGGAATGCTGTCTTCGATCAAAGAGGCGTGTTGGTGCCGCTGTGTGTGGGCATCGGCCTCATTTTCGCAATCGACGTGTTTGTGTTTTCGCAGTCGCTGCTCTTTCTCGAGGTCAACCGCACGTTGTGGCTGTTGCGCGGCGCCGCCGACGCTGCCGCCGCACCCTTGCTCCTGCTCGCCGTCAAGCGGCAGCCGGACTGGGGCCGCGGCGTGTTCGTCTCGCGCCACGTCGTGTTCTACACGACGACGCTCGTCGCCGCGGGCCTGTACTTGCTGGCCATGGCGGTCGGCGGTTTTCTCATCGCGGCGAGCGGCGCCTCGTGGGGGCCCGTGCTGCAGGGGCTGTTTCTCGTCGCCGCGGGCGGCGTTCTTTTCTATACGCTGTTTTCCGTCTCGGTGAGGCGCCGGTTCAAGGTCTTCATTGCCAAGCACTTCTATCGCAACCGCTACGACTATCGAGAGGAGTGGCTCCGGCTCATTCATACGCTGGCGGGGCCCAGCGATGCGGCGCTTCCCGAGCGCAGCGTCCAGGCGCTCGCGGCGATCATCGGGAGCCCGCGCGGAGACCTATGGCTGGCCGATCCCGAGGGGCGCGCGTACGAACCGTACGGGGCGTGGCGCAGCGAAGCGAAGGCCGAGGTCTTGAGCCGGGACGAGCCCCTCGTAATGTTTCTCGACGCGACCCGGTGGGTCGTCGACACGCAGGAGTATGCGAAGGACGCGGAGAAATACTCCAACGCCTTTGCCGCGGATACCCGGCGTATCTCGTCCCCCGCCATTTACGTGCCTCTCGTGCGCGAGGGCAGCCTGGCCGGAATCGTGCGTCTCGAGCGGCCCGTCGGACTCGGCGCATTGAGTTACGAAGACCACGACCTGCTCAAGACCGCAGGCCAGCAGGTCGCGATTTTTTTGGAGCAGGAACGCGCGCAGGAACAGCTCTCGGAAACCCGTCAGTTCGAGGCCTTCAGCCGTTTCACGGCCTTTCTCATGCACGATCTCAAGAACCTCATTGCGCAACAGGAGCTCGTCGTCGGTAATGCCCAGCGCTTCAAGCACCGGCCGGAATTCATCGACGACGCAATTCGCACGATCGAGGCCAGCGTTCAGCGCATGAAAAATGTGCTCGAACGGTTGCAAAGTGCCAGCCGTCACGACCAAACTTCCCTCGTTCGGGTCGACAACGTCCTCCGGGACGTTTGTGCGGCCTGCTCGGACCGAGAGCCCAAGCCGATATTGGCCATTGCGCCCCAGGATGTGCGCGTCGCCATGGACAGGCACCGGCTCGCGATGGCCCTGACCCACGCGATCCGCAATGCCCAGGATGCGACACCCGCGGACGGGCGAATCGAGCTGCGCCTGAGCCGCGAAGCCGGCAAGGTGCGGATCGATGTACAAGATACGGGTTCCGGGATGGACCCCGATTTCGTCCGCAACCGACTGTTCAAGCCGTTTCACAGTACGAAGGGAGCCAAGGGAATGGGGATCGGCGCATATCAAATTCGCGAGACGCTGCGTTCCGCCGGGGGGGACGTAGAAGTCTATAGCGACGTTGGAATGGGCACGACCCTGCGCATGTCCTTGCCCGCTTCCGAGCTCGCGGAGTCGGCGGCCTAGGGGGAGCGATGAGAGCGAAGCATGTACTACGGGCGCTGGCGCTGGCAGGTCTCGTGCTGGCCGCCGCCTGCGGTCGTCATTCGCCTGAGCAGCTCATGTCGCAGGCCCGGCAAGCGCTGGCCGCGGGAAAGCCGCGCACGGCCTCGATCTACCTCAAGAATCTGCTGCAGGCGCAGCCCGACGATGCGACTGCGCGGAGCCTTCTCGGTCGAACTTCGCTCGCGCTCGGGGACCCAGTCGGCGCCGAGGCGGACCTGCGGCGCGCCGTCGAGCTTGGCGTCGATCCCGCTTCCGTCCAAATACCGCTGCTGCAGGCGCTCGCGGCGCAAGGCAATTTCTCCGATGTGCTCACGCAGATCGACAAAGGCCCGAAGCTCGACGGCGACGACGAAGTTACCGTGCTGCGGATCGCCGGCGCGGCCCATCGCGCCCTGAAGCAGCCGAAGGAGGCCGAAGCCGCCTACCGGACGGCGCTCGAGCTCGCGCCGGGTGCCCCGGCTGTGGTCTCGGACCTGGCCGCATTGATGTTCGAGCAGGGGAACGCCAAGGAGGGCGAGAAGCTCGTAGTCGAAGTGCTAAAGGCACATCCCGACTTCCCGGCCGCTTTGGTGTTGCGGGGGCGGCTCGAGTTCCTGTCGGGCCAGTTGGCGGATGCCGAAGCGACCTTCCGCCAGATCGTCGAAGGTGAGAAGAAGAAAGACGCCCAGTACTTCTCCGCCCAGTCCCAATTGGTCGAGACGCTCCTGGCCGAGGGCAAGCTTGCTGCGGCCGCGTCGACGGCCGACGATTTGCTAGCTTCGTACCCGAACCAACCCTCCGCAATCGCGCTCAAAGCGGAAATCGAGATCGAGCAAGGCGCCCTGGACAGCGCGCGGCGCCGGCTCGAGCTACTGGTGGCCAAGGCGCCCAAGTACGGGCCGGCCAATCGCCTGCTCGGGACTGTGAACGCGAAGCAGGGCCAGATTGAGCAGGCGCGGATGTATCTACAAGACGCGCTGAACCAGGACCCGAACGACCGCCGGGCGCTGCTGCGCCTTGCGGCGATCGACCTGCGCAAGGGCGACGTCGAAGCTGCGAAGCCGTTATTGACCAAGGCGATCCTACCGAGGAAGGCCAAGAGCGATGCGGTGTTGTACGCGCTTGCCGGCCGGGCGAGCCTCGAGGCGCGCCAGAATGATATTGCCGCCGAGTTTTTCGCGCAGAGCGGCCGTAGCCTCGGCAAGGATCCCGACGATCTCGTCGCCGTTTCTACCGTCTATGCGGCGTCAGGTCAGCTCGATCGCGCTCAGAAGATGCTGCAGGCCGCGGCGAGCGGGGACGGCAAGGGGGCCTGGACGGCAAGCTATGCGCTTGCGCTGACGCAGATCCGGCAAGGGGATTTGAAGGCCGCGGATGGGACGATCGAGCGGCTCGTGAGCCAACAGCCGAAGGCGGCGTGGCCGCTGAATCTGCGCGGCGCGGTCGCGGTGATGCGTAAAGACCTCGCGGCCGCGAGGCGCTATTACTCGGCGGCGCTCGCCATCGATCCCAAGTTCGTGCCCGCGTTGCTCAATCTGTCCCGCGTCGAGCTGCTCGACGGCAAGACGGATCGGGCAGTTGCGGACTATCAGCGCGTGCTGGCCGCGGAGCCGACTCAGGCGGGCGCGTTGGCGGGGCTGGCGGAGATCGCCTTGGGCAAGCGCGACTTCGCGGAGGCGAACCGCTGGATCGAGAAGATGCCCGAGTCGCCGGCACGCCTGCGGCTCGAAGGGGAGCTGGCGCTCGGCCAAGGCCATGCGGACGACGCGGCCGATCGCTTCGCGCAACTGTTCGCGGTGGCGCCGAGCACACAGACGGCGATGCAAGCCTACGCAGCGGCCGTCCGCGCCAAGCGGCCGGATCCCGAATCGCCGCTGCTGACTTGGATTGCGGCCCATCCGCGCGATGCCGGCGTGAACTTCGCACTCGGGGGCCTCGCGATGCAGCGGGGCGACGAAGACGGCGCAATCAAGCGCTACGAGGCCGTCGTCGACGCCGATCCGAAGCAGCCCGTGGCGCTGAACAACCTCGCCTGGCTCTACAGTCAGAGGGGCGACGACCGCGCGCTCGAGTTTGCGAAGCGCGCTCACGAGGCGGCGCCGGATAATCCGGCCATCGCCGATACGCTCGGATGGCTCGAGTTCCAGAATGGCGACGCGGCCGAGGCGCTGCCTTTGCTCGCGAAAAGTCATGCCGCGCAGCCCCAGAATGCCGAGATCCACTACCACTGGGCCGCTGCACTGGCCAAGACGGGAAATAAAGCCGAGGCGGTGCGCGAGCTGCGCCGGCTACTGGCCGGCATGGTGGATTTTCCGGAGCGCGCAGACGCCCAGCGCTTGCTCGAAGAGTTGAAATAGATGCCGGAGTCGAAGTTTTCGCGCGTCGCCGTGGCGGCGGGGACGCGCCGATGAAGCTGCTGCACGAGCTCGTGGCCGAGTCCGCATTCGCCGGTCCGGAGCGCACCGCGCTGCACAAGGGCGAGACGGCCACGAGCTATGCGGAGCTCGCCGACGCGGTCGCGCGGGCCGCGTCGGGGCTCGTCCGGCTCGGCATCGGGCGCCGCGACCGCGTCGCGGTCTATTTGCCGAAGCAGGTCGAGACGGTCGTCGCCATGTTCGGCGCGAGCGCCGCCGGCGCTGTCTTCGTGCCCGTGAACCCCGTGCTCAAGGCGCCGCAGGTCGGGCACATCCTGCGCGACTCGGGCGCGCGCGTGCTCGTCACGAGCGCGGCGCGGGCCGAGGCGCTGGGGCCGCAGCTCGGCGACTGCCCGGAGCTGCGCCACGTCGTGCTCGTGGACGAGCCTGCCGGCCCGCTGCCCGGCGGTCTCCACGGCCTCTCCTGGCCCGCGCTGCTCGACGCCGAGCCCGGCGCCGGCCACCGCGTCATCGACAGCGACGTCGTCTCCATCCTCTACACCTCGGGCAGCACGGGCCGGCCCAAGGGCGTCGTGCTCTCGCATCGGAACATGGTCGCCGGCGCCGTCAGCGTCGCGACCTACCTCGAGAACCGCGAGAGCGACCGGCTGCTCGCCGTCCTGCCGTTCAGCTTCGACTACGGGTTCAGCCAGCTCTCGACGGCGTTCTATCGCGGCGCGAGCGTCGTGCTCATGGACTATCTGCTGCCGCGCGACATCGTTCGCGCCGTCGAGCGCTATGCCGTGACCGGCCTTGCGGCCGTGCCGCCGCTGTGGATACAGCTCGCGGAGCTCGACTGGCCCGCGGTCGGCCTGCGCTACATCACGAACTCCGGCGGCGCGATGCCGCAGAGCGTGCTCGCCAAGCTGCGCGGGCGGCTGCCCGAGACGGCCGTCTACCTCATGTACGGGCTCACGGAGGCGTTTCGCTCGACCTATCTGCCGCCGAGCGAGGTGGACGCGCGGCCGACCTCGATCGGCAAGGCGATTCCCAATGCCGACGTGCTCGTGCTGCGGCCGGACGGCAGCGAGTGCGATGCGGGCGAGCCCGGCGAGCTCGTTCACCGCGGCGCGCTCGTGAGCCTCGGCTACTGGAAGGACGCAGAGCGCACGGCCGAGCGGTTCAAGCCGCTGCGTGCGGCCGACGCGGAGCTGCCGATCCCGGAGATGGCCGTGTGGTCCGGCGACACGGTCGTGCGCGACGAGCAGGGCTATCTCTACTTCGTCGGGCGCCGCGACGAGATGATCAAGACCTCGGGCTACCGCGTGAGCCCGACGGAAATCGAGGAGGTCGTCTACGGCACGGGGCTCGCGGCCGAGGCCGTGGCCGTCGGTGTGCCGCATCCCGTCCTCGGCAAGGCCATCGCGGTCGTCGCCGTGCCCCTCGAGGCCGGTGCCGAGCCGACGCAGGCGCTGCTCGACGCCTGCCGCGAGGCACTGCCGGGCTACATGGTTCCCGCGCACGTCGAGTGGCGCGAGAGCCTGCCGCGCAACGCGAACGGCAAGATCGACCGGCCGACGCTCGCGGCCGAGTCCGCCGCGTGCTTCGGCGAGCCCGAGGGCCGGCCCGGAGCGGCGGCGCGATGACCGAGCGCGCGCGCAAGCGCCACGAGCGCCTCGACGGGCTCGAGGTGGAAGGCGACTGCCTCGTGTTCGCCGGCAGGCGGCTCACCGAGATCGCGGCCGAGGTCGGCCGCACGCCGTTCTATGCCTACGACCGCGGCGCCATCGCCGCGCGCGTCGCGCGCCTGCGCGAGCACCTGCCGGCCGCGCTGCAACTGCATTACGCCGTCAAGGCCAATCCGATGCCGGCCGTGGTCGCGCATCTGGCGGGGCTCGTGGACGGATTCGACGTCGCCTCGGCCGGCGAGCTCGAAGTCGCGCTCGAGGCCGGCGCGGACCCCGCCGAGATCAGCTTCGCCGGCCCCGGCAAGTCGCGGCCCGAGCTCGAGAGCGCGCTCGAGGCCGGCATCACGGTCAACCTCGAATCGCCTAACGAGATGCGGGCCCTGGTCGCGCTCGCCGCCGAGCGCGGCCGGCGGCCCCGCGTCGCCGTGCGCGTGAACCCGGACTTCGAGCTCAAGAGCTCGGGCATGAAGATGTCCGGCGGCCCGAAGCCCTTCGGCGTGGACGCCGAGCAGGTGCCCGGGATGCTCGAGGAGCTCGCCGGGCTGCCACTCGACTTCGTCGGCTTCCACATCTTCGCGGGCTCGCAGAACCTCGACGGCGAATCGATCATGGAGTCGCAGACGCGCACGCTCGAGCTGGCCGCCCGGCTAGCCCGCACGGCACCGGCCCCGGTGCGCTCGCTGAACATCGGCGGGGGGTTCGGTATTCCGTATTTCCCCGGCGAGGCCAGGCTCGATATCGTACCGATAGGGAGGCATCTGCACGCGCTTCTCGAGCGGGGCCGCCGCGAGCTGCCGGAGGCGGCGTTCGTGCTCGAGCTCGGGCGGTATCTCGTCGGCGAGGCCGGCATCTATGTGTGCCGCGTCGTGGACAGAAAGGTCTCGCGCGGGCATACGTTCCTCGTAACGGACGGCGGTTTGCATCATCATTTGGCCGCATCCGGGAACTTCGGTCAGGTGTTGCGTAAAAACTATCCGGTGTTGATCGGCAACAAGGTTCGGGGCGGGGAGCGCGAGACGGTATCGGTCGTCGGGCCGCTCTGCACGCCGCTCGATCTGCTCGCGGAGAGAATGGAAATGGCCAAGGCCGACGTCGGCGACCTCGTCGTCGTGCTGCAGTCGGGGGCGTACGGATACACGGCGAGCCCGCTGGGCTTTCTGAGTCACCCCTCGCCGGCCGAGGTGCTTTTATGAAATGAAAGTCAAGAAGGGGGGCGTTGACGTAATGCGCATTGGCTCAAGGAAGCGGCAAGAGATCGGTGTTACTCTGTCGTGCCGTATCGACTCGGGATGGCAACTTATGTTCAGACGATTTTCGGCCGCGCTCGCGGCGCTTGCCGCGTTCGCGGCTCTCGCCGGCTGCGCGGGCCGCAGCGACGTCTATTCGGCGACCCGCCTGCCGAAAGCGGATCCGTCCCAGACGGCACCGTATCTCATTGGTCCCGGCGACTTGCTGCGCATCTTCGTCTGGGACCATAAGGATCTAAGTACCGACGTTCAAGTACGGCCGGATGGCAAGATATCGACGCCGCTCGTCGAGGATCTGCAGGCCGCCGGCAAGACGCCGACGAACCTCGGCCGCGACATCGAGAAGGCGCTGAAGCAATACGTGCGCACGCCCGTCGTGACCGTGATCGTCCAAGGTTTCGTCGGCGAGACGCGCCAGCAGATCCGCGTCGTCGGCCAGGCCGTTCAGCCGAAGGCCCTGCAGTACCGCCAGGGGATGACGCTCCTTGACACGATGATCGCCGTCGGCGGACTCTCCGATTACGCGGCCGGTAACCGCGCCGAGATCGTGCGAACGATCAACGGCAAGGAGACCGAAATCCGCGTCCGTCTCGGCGATCTGCTCAACAACGGTGACATAAAGCAGAACATCCGCATGATGCCGGGGGACGTGCTGATCATTCCTCAATCGGTCTTCTGATTCGTGGTGTCGCCTGCC
The DNA here is from genome assembly GCA_963782445.1 of uncultured Gammaproteobacteria bacterium. Classification (GTDB taxonomy): domain Bacteria; phylum Pseudomonadota; class Gammaproteobacteria; order Steroidobacterales; family Rariloculaceae; genus ZC4RG20. Next base: position 3,640,781 of record CAWAJM010000001.1, on the reverse strand, counting down.
GAACAGTTGATGAGCAAATCGACGTGAATCCTCAAGAGCTCCTTGCCGAAGTCCTCGACTACGTACGTGGTATGTGGCGCTACCGTTGGTGGGCCGCGGGGCTCGCATGGCTCGTCTGCCTCGTCGGCTGGCTCGGCGTGTACGCGCTGCCGGATAATTTCGAGGCCTCGGCAAAGGTGTTCGTGGACACGAACAATCTGCTCAAGCCGCTCATGAAGGGGCTGACGGCGCCGGAGAACACGCTGAATCAGGTCGATCTCGTGAGCAAGGCCGTGCTGACGCGGCCCAATCTCGAGAAGGTCGCCCACAAGACGGATCTCGATCTGCGGGTCAAGAACTCGTCGCAAATGGCGGCGCTAATCAGCGGCCTGCAAAAGAAGATCAAGCTTAGCGGCGGGCGAGATCAAATCTTCACGATCACCTATGACGACGTGAGCCGAACCATGGCGCGCAAGGTCGTGGCCGCTGTGCTCGACACCTTCGTGAACAGCGCGATCGACAGCGAGGGCAGCGACACGGCCGTGACGCAGCGCGCGCTCGCGAGCGAGATCAAAGACCACGAGAAGCGGCTGCGCGAAGCCGAAGAGCGCCTCGGCAACTTCAAGAAGAAGAACATCGGCTACATGCCGAGCAATGCCGGCGACTATTACACGAAGCTCCAGAATGCCCTCAGCACGGTAGCGGCGAGCCAGGAGAAGCTCAAGCAGCTGACGCAGCGCCGCGACGAGCTCAGGAAACAGGTCGAGGGCGAAGTGCCCGTCTTCGGGATCATGCCGACCGTGTCGGCCGACGCGCCCACCGCAAGCTGCTCCGAGAGCGGGCAGATTTCCCAGCTCGAAGGTCAGCTCGATTCCCTGCGTTTGCAGTATACGGACAAGTACCCGCCGATCCAGGCGCTGCAGGACACGATCGGCCGGCTCAAGAAGCAGTGTGTGGAGGAGCAGAAGGCGGCCGCTGCGGCCGGCGTCGCCCCGACGCCCGCCCCCGGCCAAACGCTCGAGACGAACCCCGTCTACCAGAACCTGAAGATCCAGCTCAGCAACACCGAAGTCGACATGGCGCAATCCGCGGCCGAGCTTAAGGCCAATCAAGCGGAGGTCGCGGAGCTACGCCGCGACGTCGATAAGATCACAGACGTCGAGACGCAGCTCAAGCAGCTGAATCGCGACTACTCCGTCATTCAGCAGCGCCATCAGGAGCTGTTGAAGCGCTGGGAAGACCTGCAGGCCAAGAAGCGCCTGGACCCGATGACGGACGCCGTTCAGTTCAGGACGATCGAGCCGCCGTATGCCGCGCCGCAGCCGGTCGGGCCGCACCGGCAGCTGCTGCTGGCCGCCGTGTTTCTGTTCGCGGTCGGCGGGGGGCTGGCGTTGACTTTCGGTCTCAATCAAATCCAGCCGGTCTTCTTCAGCCGCAGGAGTCTGCGGCGCAAAGTCGGTTTGCCCGTGCTTGGCTCGATCAGCATGATCCTGACCGCCGAAGCCATTTCCCGGCGGCGCCGCGAGGCCCTAGCCTGGGGTGCGAGCTACTTCGTTCTACTGGTCTCGGCCGCCGCGGCGATCGCCTTCGCTCATCAGGGTGCGGAGCTGTTGCGGGCGTTGGCCGGAGGAATCGGCACGTGAGCAGAATCGAAGACGTTCTGAAGCGCGTGCAGCAGAGCGGCCCGCCGCCCGCGGCGGGGAGCGCCAACGCGCCGCCGCGCAAGTCCCGCTCGGCCGTTCCCGTTGCTCGGAAGAAGAAGGTGACGCTCGACGGGCCGAAGCATCACGTCTCGCAGGAAGCCCTCATCGCGGCGGGTCTGCTCGCGCCAATCGATCAAGCCATTCCGGTCGCCGACGAGTTTCGGCGCATCAAGCGCCCGCTGATCACAAACGCGGCCCTCGCCGGCCCCGAGGCAACGCCGCTCATGAACGTCATCATGATCGCGAGCGCGCTGCCGAAGGCCGGCAAGACGTTTTGCTCAGTCAATTTGGCCGTCAGCATTTCGCTCGAGCGCGAGCTCAACGTGCTGCTAGTGGACGCCGACGTCGCGAAGCCGCAGATCAGCCGCGAGTTCGGCCTCGGCGATGCGCCGGGACTCATCGACCTGCTGCTCGACGAGTCCTCGGACCTGGGCGACCTGCTCGTGCCGACGGACCTCAACGATATCCAGGTCCTGCCGGCGGGCCGCAGCCATCCGCAAGCAACGGAGCTGCTCGCGAGCGACCGCATGTCCGACATCGTGCGCGAGCTCGCGTCCCGCTACTCTGATCGAATCATCGTGCTCGATTCGCCTCCGCTGCTGCTGACGAGCGAGGCCCAGGCGTTGGCCGAGCAGGTCGGACAGGTCGCGCTCGTGATCGAGGCCGGAGAGACGACGCAGCAGATGCTCGAGCAGACGCTCGAGGCACTCGACACGGACAAGGCCGTGAACCTGATCCTGAACAAGACGCGGCACTGGCATATGGGCCGTTACTACGGCGGCGACTATGGGTATTACGGGTACGGCTACGGTTCCGAAGACCGCTGAGCGCGAGCGATCGGGATCGGGCCGGGTTTGGGCCGCATGGGCGGCGCAGGGGCTGGCACTCGTCGCGACGGCGGCCGGGGCGCAGTGGGCCGTGGTGCCGCAGGCGGAGACCGCGGCCCCGGCGACGGCCGGCACGGCGTCGCCAGCCGGCTCCGCCTCGCCCGCAACATCGAACGCGGCGCCCGCGCCGCGCGCGACTTCGTCCCGGGCGAACGGCGCGGCGTCCGGACGCACCACGGAGCGGCCGCGCCCGTTCACCTTCGTGCCTGCGCTCTCCGTCGGACTCGCGCAGACCGATAACCTCACGCTGGCAGCCGCGAACCCGGAATCCCAGACGGTTCTCGAGGCGATTCCGACCTTTACGCTCGCCCGCGAAGGGCGCCGGTTCGACGCGAACGCCGTCTACCGTGTCGAAGGGTATCGATACCTACAGCGACGCGACAGCCGGGTCGCGAACGACTTCGACGGCGCCTTCAGCCTCGCGCTCGACCCGGACAACTTCTTTCTCGACTTCGGCGCAAACCGGACACAGACGGTCCGCGACCCTCGCGAACCTATTCCGCGCAGCAATCTGCCGATCAGCAACAATCTCGTCGACCGCGACGAGTACTATGCCGGGCCGCGGCTGCAGTATCGACTTGGCTCGAACGCAACCGTGCAGGCGAGCTACCGGGACAGCTGGATCCGGTACAAGCGGGGCCCCTCGACGGTAACACCGGGGAACGCGGACCTCGAGAATGGAGCGACGAGCTTCTCGGTGGACAACTACGCGCGGGGACGCGGTTTTACCTGGGCCGCTCAGTACAACCTCTCGCGGACCAATTATCAGCTGTATCCCGACTTCAAGTACGCTCGAGCCGGCGGCGAGCTCGGTTTTTGGATTGGCCCCCGGGCGCGTCTGTTCGCGAGCGGCGGCCGCGAGAGCGCGTGGGACAGGCCTACGGACGCGACGCTAAGCGATCCGTTCTGGGAGGCGGGCTTCGCATTGGAGTCCGGCGGCCGGTTACGCGCCGAGTTCGCGGCCGGCAAGCGCACTTTCGGTTCGTCGCGGCGCGGCTCGTTGACCTACACGTTGCGCCACGGACGTACGCAGCTGACCTATTCCGAGACGCCGACGACGCAGGGGCAAAGTGGCTACAGCGGATTGTTGCAGCCTGCGCCGCCGGACCTTTTGACCGAGCCCGGCAGCGCAAGGCGATATATCGCGAAGCGGCTCGACTGGACCTGGACGATGAACATGCGACGCAGTGGCTTCGCGCTCTCGGTATTCAACGAATCGCGTACGGAACAAACGTTGGCGGACGGTACGCCGCTGCCGGACGAGTCCCAGTCCGGCGGAAATCTTTCGATGTTCTGGCGCGCCGGCCCGCGGACGCAGCTCCTCGTCGGCGGTACACGCGAGCGGCGGGAGTTGTCGGCCGGCGATGTGCGCGACTATTCATCGGCATCGATCGGTGCCAATCGCGATCTCGGCGCGCGCACGCGCGTGACCATCGAGTACGAGCACTCCCGGGAGCGCGGGCAGGGTGTTACCGGCGACGATTACCGCGCGAATCTCGTGTCGATCCTGCTGACCAGGACGTTTGCCGGACATCCGGATGCAGCCTCAGGGAACCGATAGCCGCGCTCGCGGCGCAGCGCTTGCGGGAACCGGCCGTGCCGGGGCGGAGGCGTTCTCCGTCGACCGGCTGTGGCGGCACCCGAACCCCGGTTCGCTGCCGAACGCGCTGACCTGCGACGTTGAGGACTATTTCCAGGTCTCCGCCTTCGAGCACCTCGTGCCGAAGGAGCAGTGGGACGACATGGAGTGCCGGCTGCCGCGCAACATAGATCGCGTCCTGCAGCTGTTCGCCGACGCCGGGGCCAAGGGCACGTTCTTTACGCTCGGATGGGTCGCGGAGCGCTTCCCGGAGGTCGTGCGCCGGATCGCCGACGAGGGGCATGAGGTCGCGAGCCACGGACTGCGGCATGTGCGCGTATGGACGCAGCGCCCGGACGAGTTTCGCGCCGACGTCGAGAGGACGAAGAAGCTTCTCGAAGACACGAGCGGCCGGCCCGTGCTCGGTTATCGGGCGGCGAGCTGGTCCATCGACGAGCGTACGCCCTGGGCTCACAAGATCCTGCGCGAGGCCGGCTACGACTACAGCTCGAGCCTGTATCCGATCTCGCACGATCATTACGGCGTGCCCGGGGCGCAGACGGCGCCGTTCTACGAACGCTCCGCGCGGATGCTCGAGATTCCGGCGACGACGACGCGCATCGGCGGCCGCGACTGGCCCGCGAGCGGCGGCGGGTACTTCAGGCTGCTGCCGCTGTCCGTGTCGCTGTGGCTGATTCGCCGCGTCCGGCGGCGGGCGTCGCTGCCGGCCGTCTTCTACTTCCATCCGTGGGAAGTGGACCCGGAGCAGCCGAGAATGCCGGGAATCGGCGCCCGCACGCGCTTTCGCCACTATGTCAACCTCCGCAAGGTCGAGGGCCGTTTGCGCGTGCTGCTCGAGCGCTTCGCCTGGGACCGCATGGATCGTATCTTCCTGCAGAGCGGCGACGGGGAAGGCGCGTGAACGGGCCGGAGCTTCGCGCGGCGGCGTCGGCGCCGTCGGGACGTCCCGAACTTGCGCCGGCCGGCGCAGCGCGAGCGCCCGTCGTCGTCGCCGACGTGAGCGAGCGTGACCGCGCCGATTGGGACGCGTACGTCGCGGGGGCGCAAGGCGCGGAACTCTACCACGACTATCGCTGGCGGACGGTCGTCGAGACGGTGTTTCGCCACGAAAGCTTCTATCTCGCGGCCCGCGGCGCGGACGGCTGCGTGCACGGCGTGCTGCCGCTCGTGCGCCTCAAGAGCCGGTTGTTCGGCGACTTTCTCGTCTCGCTGCCGTATTTCAACTATGCAGGCGTGCTCGCGGACACCGCCGCCGCGCGCGCCGCGCTCCTCGAGGCGGCGGGCGGTAGGGCCCGGGCGCTCGGCGCCGGCCACGTCGAGCTGCGGCACCGTGATGCCGTCTCGCTCGACTGGCCGGCGCACGAGGACAAGGTCACGATGCTGCTCGACCTGCCTGGGGACGAAGAGGCCCTGTGGAAAGGCTTCAAGCCCAAGCTGCGCGCCCAAATCCGCCGTCCGCAAAAGGAAGGCGCGACCGTCCGCAGCGGCGGCCTCGAGCTCGTGCCCGACTTCTACGCCGTCTTCGCCCGCAACATGCGCGATCTCGGCACGCCCGTCTATCCGCGGCGGTTCTTCGAGCAGATAGTGGCCGCGTTCCCCGACGAGGCGAACCTATACGTCGTCGATCTCGCCGGCCGGCCGGCCGCGGCCGGTTTCGTGCTGCGCCACGGCTCGACGGCCGAGATCCCCTGGGCGTCCTCCCTGCGCGAGGCGAATCCGGTCGGCGTCAACATGCTGCTGTACTGGGCTGTGCTGCGCGACGCCGTCGCGCGCCGCTGCCGCCGCTTCGATTTCGGCCGCTCCACTCGGGACGCGGGCACGTTTCGCTTCAAGGCGCAGTGGGGCGCGGAACCGCAGCAGCTGCGCTGGCATTATTGGCTCCCCGAGGGCGCCGAGCCGCCGCGGCTCACGCCGTCGAACCCCAAATTCCGCGCGGCGATCGCGCTTTGGCAGCGACTGCCCGTGCCGGTCGCGAACCGGCTCGGCCCGTTCATCGTCAGGAGCTTGCCCTGAGAGGGGCGGAGAACGTCTCATGTGCGGCATCGTAGGCACGGTTCAAGGCGGCGCACGGCGCTTCGGGCCAGAGCACGTCGCGCGCATGGCCGGCACCATCGTTCATCGCGGGCCCGACGACGTGGGGCTCCACGACGGGGGCGAGGCCGTGCTCGGCATGCGCCGACTCTCGATCATCGACCTCGGCGGCGGCCACCAGCCCATCTCGAACGAGGACGGCACGGTCTGGGTGGTGTGCAACGGGGAGATCTACAACTTTCGCGAGCAGCGCGCGAGGCTCGAGGCGCGCGGGCACCGGTTTCGTACCCACAGCGACACGGAAGTGCTCGTGCACCTTTACGAGGAGCACGGCGACAAGATGCTCGAGCACCTCGACGGCATGTTCGGCTTCGCGCTCTGGGACGCCCCGCGCAAGCGCCTGCTCGTCGCCCGCGACCGACTCGGCATCAAGCCCCTCTACTATTGGCCCCACGGCGACGGCTTTGCGTTCAGCTCCGAGATCAAGGCGTTTCTTGCGCTGCCGGGTTTCGAAGCCGGTGTCGATTCGGAGGGACTACGGGATCATCTCGCGGTCGGGTACGCGGTCGCGCCGCGCACCATCTTCAAGGGCGTGCGCAAGCTGCCGCCGGCCTCGGTGCTGATCTGGCAGGACGGCCGCTCGGCCGTGACGCGCTATTGGGCGCCGCCGGCGGGGGTCGACGCGCGGCCGACGGCGTCCGAATGGGTGGAGCGCGTCCGCGCCGAGCTCGAACGCGCGGTCGCCGAGCACCTCGTCAGCGACGTGCCGCTCGGGGCCTTCCTGAGCGGGGGCATCGATTCGAGCGCCGTGGCCGTGCTCATGGCCCGGCATTCGTCTGGGCCGCTCAACACCTACAGCATCGGCTACGGCGGCGGCGGGGCCGCCGAGTACTACAACGAGCTGCCCTACGCACGCATCGTGGCCGATCGCCTCGGATCCGTGCATCGCGAGATCGAGGTGCGGCCCGACGTCGCGCGGCTGCTGCCGAAGCTCATGTGGCATCTCGAGGAGCCGATCTCCGATACGGCGATCATGACGACGTTCCTCGTCTCCGAGCTCGCGGCGCAGTCCGTCACGGTGATTCTCTCCGGCGTCGGCGGCGACGAGCTGTTCGCGGGCTACAACCGCTATCTCGGCGCCCATTACCGTCGCCGCTACAACCAGCTGCCTGCGTGGGCGCGCCGCAGTCTCATGCCGCGCCTCGCGAAGATGTTGCCTAGCGGCCGGCAAAACCGGCTCATGGACATCGCGCGCTACGCGAAGCGTTTCATCCGGGCCAACGAGCTCGACTGGCGTCAGCAGTACAAGCTCTACCTGGCCTTGGCCGAGGACGACGTGCTCGGGTCGCTCACGGGCGCCGCGCCCGGCCGCGACGGGTTCGACCGCGTGCTCGACGCGGACGGCGGCGGGGACGATTTGCTGCGGCTGCTGCGCGTGGACTGGCAGACCCAGCTGTCCGAAGACCTGCTGCTGCTGACCGACAAAATGACGATGGCGTGCTCGCTCGAGTGTCGCGTGCCGTTCCTCGACCACCGGCTCGTCGAGACCGCGGCTGCGATTCCCGCCGAGCTCAAGTTGCCGGACGGGCGCTTGAAGGGCGTGCTCAAGGACGCGTTGCGCGACCTGCTGCCGGAGTCCGTGCTCGAGCGCCGCAAGCGCGGGTTCGGCGCGCCCGTGGGCGCCTGGTTCAAGCGCGAGCTCGTGCCGCTGCGCCGCAGTCTGCTGAGCCGGGAGGCGCTCGCGGCCCGCGGCCTCGTGGACCCGGCCGCCGTCTCGGCCCTGTGCGCGGACCACGACGCGAACCGCGAGGACTACACGGACCTGATCCTCGTGCTCATGAACCTCGAGATCTGGAGCCGTTTGTTCCTCGACGGGCGCAGCCACGAAGACGTCGCCGGCGAGCTCGCCGAGCGCAGCCTCGCGGCCTGATGCCGCGCAGATGAGCGCGCACGCCGAAAGGCAGATGTCCACGCCGTTGCTGCTCATCGCGGGCATCGCGGCGCTCGTCGTCGTGCTCTACCTCGGCAGCTACACCGTCATGGCGCAGATGTGGGGGCAAAGCGCTCACAACCACGGTTACGTCGTGCTGCCGATCTCGGCGATTCTCCTGTGGCGGCTGCGGGCGTCGCTCGCCGAGGCCGAGATCCGGCCTTGGGGCTGGGGACTGCCTGTCCTCGCCGCGCTCGCGCTGGCCTGGGGCCTCGCCAACGTGCTCGGCGTGCAGGTCGTCGAGCAGTTCGCCGCGATCGCGTTGATTCCGGCGGCCGTGGCCGCGTTCCTCGGTCCGGACCTGACGCGGCGCGCGTTGTTTCCGCTGTTGTTCCTGTTCGCGGCGTTGCCGCTCGGCGACGCGCTGCTGCCGCACCTGATGCGCATCACGGCGGACATTTCCGCGGGTCTGCTGCGCGCGGCCGGTGTGCCCGTGTATCGTCAGGGCCAGTTTCTGACGCTGCCCGGCGGAGAGTTCGAGATCGCCGACGTTTGCGGCGGCCTGCGCTACTTGACCTCGGGCACGATCGTCGCGCTGCTGTTCGGTTACTTGACGTACTGCAAGCTCTGGAAACGCGCCGCGTTCGTCGCCGCGGCGGCCGTCGGCCTCGTCGTGCTCAACGGCATCCGCGCGTTCGTCGTCATGCTCGTCGCGTCCGCCACGGAAATGCGCTATTTCACGGGCAAGGATCACGTGTACTTCGGTTGGCTGCTGTTCGCGGTCGCGGCCATCGGGCTGTTCTGGCTCGGCGCAAAGTTCGCCGACCCGCCTTCCGAGGCGCGTGACGCGCCGGAGTCCGCGCCCCACGGCGCCGCTGCTCCGTCGGCGGGCGACGAGGCGTCCAACACGGTCGCGTTGCACCCCTTGCCGCTGATCCTGACGCTCGGTCTCGTGCTCATGGTCGTAACGGCGAAGCCGTTCTGGGCCGGGCTCGGCAATGCGTGGGTCGTGCTGCCGCCGGCCGGTCTGCTCCTGCTGTGGGCCGCCTATCGCGCGTTCGGCGCCTCGAGGGCGCGCGAGCGCGGCGCGGGCTCGCCTTCGTCCCGGGCTTACGCGAGGCCCGCCGCGCTCGCCATCGTCGGTGCGGCGGCCGTCCTGCTCGCCGTCGGCCCGCTGCTCATGCGCGAGCCTGCGGCGGCGTCCCCGACGCAAGCGCGGTCCCTGAGTCTGCCGCCGCTTGCGGGCTGCTCCGCGCCCGCGTCTTGGGCGCCGGGTTGGCACCCGCGCGTCGAGGCGCCCGATTTCCACGGCGAGGCCACGTATCTGTGCGGCGGCGTCCCCGTCCACGCCTTCGTCGCGGGCTACGAGAAGAGCGTTCAGGGCAGGGAGCTCGTCTCGGGCGTGGACCAGCTGATTCCGAAAGTCTGGCGGCGATTCGTCACGACGGGAAGGGGCCGGTTCGCGACGGCGGCGGGCGGCGTCGTCGGCGTCAACGAGATTCGGGTGCGTCCCGAGGGGCGGCAGGCCGTCCTCGTCTGGTACTGGTACGCGGTCGGCGCCCACACGGCGACGACGCCGCTCGGCGTCAAGTTCCGGCAAGCCTTGCGCTTGCTCTCGAGCGGGCGTTCGGGCGGCACGGTCTACCTGCTCGCCACGGACTTCGGCGCATCCCGCGACGAGACTCGCGGCCGGCTAGCGCGGGCGGCTCGCGAGCTTGCCGCTGCACGGCTGCTTTCGGACTGAGCCTCATGAGCGACCGGCCCTTGATCGTGCACATCGTGTTCCGCTTCGACTACGGCGGGCTAGAGAACGGCGTCGTCAACGTCGTCAACGGGCTGGCGGGCGCGCCGTTTCGGCATGCCGTCGTCGCGTTGACGCAGACCGGCGCCGAGTTCAGCCGCCGTCTCGGGCCGGCCGTGCCGGTCTATGCTCTGGGCAAGCGATCGGGCAAGGACCCGGCCGCCTACTGGCGGCTGTATCGCCTGCTTCGCAGGCTCCGGCCCGCCGCGGTCCATACGCGCAACATCGGCACGCTCGACTGCGCGCTCGTCGCGCTGCTCGCCGGCGTGCCCGTGCGCATTCATGGCGAGCATGGCTGGGACGTGTTCGATCCGGACGGCACGAATCGCAAGTTCCGCCTCATGCGCCGAACGCTCGCGAGGATCGTGCGAAGGTTCGTCACGGTCTCCGAGGACCTACGGCGCTGGCTCACGACCGTCGTGGACATACCGGCCGCGAAGGTCACGCGCATCTGCAACGGCGTGGACACGGACCGTTTCCGGCCTGCGGAGCCCGGCGACGCGAGCCCGCTGCCGCCGGACATCTTCGGGCCGGGCAGCCTCGTGATCGGCAGCGTGACGCGGCTGTCCGCCATCAAGGACCCGCTGAATCTTATCGAGGCGTTCCTGCGCCTGCGCGAGGATCCGCGGCTGCAGGGCAGGCGGGTGCGCCTGCTAATGATAGGCGACGGCGAGCTGCGCGACGAGGCACTTGCGCGCCTGGAGCGGGCCGGCGCCACGCGCGAGGCGTGGCTGCCCGGCAGCCGCGAGGACGTGCCCGCGCTGCTCAGGGCCATGGACGTCTTCGTGCTCGGCTCGCTGCGCGAGGGCATATCGAACACCGTGCTCGAGGCGATGGCCTCGGGCCTGCCCGTCGTCGCGACGGCCACGGGCGGCAACCTCGAGCTCGTGCTGCCGGGGGAAACCGGCGCGCTCGTTCCGCCCGGAGAGTCCGAAGCGCTCGCCGAGGCCATCGCCGCGTATGCCGCGGACGAGGGCCTGCGGCGCCGCCATGGCCGCCTGGCCCGTGAGCGCGTTCTCGCAACCTTCTCGATTGCGGCCATGGTCGACGCCTACAGGCGGCTGTACGAAACGACCCTGCGCCTCGCGGAGATCTGAATATGTGTGGAATCACCGGAGTCGTCGATCTCACCGGGCGCCGCACCGCGACGGCGGGTCTGCTGCGCGCGATGAACGACTCGCTGACGCATCGGGGCCCCGACGGGGACGGCTTTCACATCGAACCGGGCGTCGGCCTGGGCCACCGCCGTCTCTCGATCATTGACCTCGAAGGCGGCAAGCAGCCGCTGTACAACGAGGACGAAACCGTCGTCGTCACTTACAACGGCGAGATCTACAACTTCCACGGGCTGGCCGAGGAGCTCGTGGCGCTCGGCCACAGCTTCAGAACGCGCTGCGATACCGAGGTCATCGTCCACGCCTGGGAGGCGTGGGGGCCGAAGTGCCTCGAGCGCTTCAACGGGATGTTCGCGTTCGCGCTCTGGGATAGGAACTCGGAGACGCTGTTCATGGCGCGCGACCGCCTCGGCATCAAGCCGCTGCACTATGCCCGGCTGCCCGACGGGCGCATCGTGTTCGGCTCCGAGCTCAAGGCGGTCATGAAGCACCCGGACGTCGCGGCCGACATCGATCCGCGGGCCGTCGAGGACTACTTCACTTTCGGCTACGTGCCGGAGCCGCGCAGCATCTACGCGGGCGTCCGCAAGCTCGAGCCCGGCACCTATCTGCTGCAGCGGCGCGGCGAGCGCGAGCGCGCGCCCGTGCGCTATTGGGACATCGCGCTCGGCGACCCGCCGCAGTCCCCGGGTACCGAGGCCGACGTGTGCGAGGACCTGCGCGGCCGCCTCGAGGACGCGGTCGAGCGCCGGCTCGTCGCGGACGTGCCGCTCGGCGCGTTCCTGTCCGGCGGCATCGATTCGAGCGCCGTTGTCGCGATGATGCGCGAGCTCGAGGCCGACTCCGTCCTGACCTGCTCGATCGGCTTCAAGGAACGGCGCTACGACGAGTCGCGCTACGCCGAGATGGTCGCGCAGGCCAAGCATACGAACCACAAGACCGAGGTCGTCGAGGCGTCCGATTACGGCCTCCTCGAGAAGCTCGTGGACATCTACGACGAGCCCTATGCGGACAGCTCGGCGATCCCGACATACCGCGTCTGCGGGCTCGCGCGCCGGCACGTGACCGTCGCGCTTTCCGGCGACGGCGGCGACGAGAACTTCATCGGTTACCGGCGCTATCGGCTGTTCGCCATGGAGCAGCGGCTCAGGGCGATGTTCCCGGGTGCTTTCCGTTCGAGGGTGTTCAGTGCGCTCGGCCGCTGGTATCCGAAGCTCGATTGGGCGCCGCGCGTCTTCCGCGGCAAGACGACCTTCCAGGCTCTCGCCCGCGACCCCGTGCAGGCGTATTTGCACGGCGTCTCCATTTTCTCGGACGAGGGGCGCGAGCGCCTGTTTTCGGACGGGTTCAAACGCGAGCTGCAGGGCTATCGGTCGAGCGAGGTGTTCGCCGGCCACGTCGCGGGCAAGGAGTTCGACGATGCCCTGCGCATGGTGCAGTATCTCGACTTCAAGACATATCTGCCCGGGGACATCCTCACGAAGGTGGATCGCGCGAGCATGGCGCACAGCCTCGAGGTCCGCGTGCCTTTCCTGGACCACACCTTCGTGTCCTGGGCCGCCGGCCTGCCGACGTTCGAGCAAGCTGCACGGCGGCGAGGGCAAGCACGTGCTGAAGCAGGCACTGCAGCCGCTGCTGCCGCACGAGGTGTTGTATCGGACGAAGATGGGCTTCGCCGTGCCCCTCGATGTCTGGTTCCGCGGCTCGCTGAAGCAGCGGATCGCAGAGTCGGTCGGAGGCGAAAGGCTCAAGAGCTGCGGCATCTTCGCGCCGCGCTCGCTCGACCGGCTGCTGCGCGAGCACCAGAGCGGGCAGCGGGACCACAGCGCCGTGCTCTGGGCGCTGCTGATGTTCGACGGCTTCCTGCGGGGCTTGGAATCGACGCGGACTTACGCGGCGGCTTCGTGAATCGGTGGTGGCTTAGCGTGGACAGTCATGGTCTGGCGGGCGACAATTGGAATCGAACCGGCGACGAAGTTCTGCCGACTCTGTGCGGGTAATTCTATGTTTATTTGGCGCGTCAGGTCGTGGGCAATTGCGACGTATAGCGAGTTCGCTTTCGGCCGCGCCTTCGCCAAGCTACAGAACAGTACTGACTCCGAAGTATCCAATGAGCTTCTATTTCGGCTCGCACGATGGTGGAACAACCAGTCGTGGTCGGCTGATGCTCGCCTTCTGGAAGCTACGTTCATTCATGCGTCTGAAAGCCGCGGATCCGTGCTCGAGTGCGGATCCGGGCTGACCACTCTGCTGTTGGCTCACCTGAGCAGGAACCAAGGGATGCCGGTTTTCTCGTTGGAGAACGATCGGGAATGGGCCGCACTTACGCTCAAGAGACTGCGCGAGCACCATCTTCCGGACGTGCTAGTCGAAGCGCCCCTTGTGGACTACGGTGAGTTTAGTTGGTATGACGTGCAGCAATTGCCCGATACGTGCCGCGACATTTCCTTTGTCGTGTGCGATGGACCGCCGGGAAGCACGCCCGGCGGCCGTTATGGACTGTTGCCGCTGATGATAGGGAGAATGAAGCCAGGTTGCCTTATCTTGGTCGACGATACGTCGCGTCCCCAGGAGGCGGAGATGGTGAAACGCTGGGGGCTTGAGTTCGGCGTCGTCGTCAGCAGCAAGTCCGCGCGTTTCTCTCTTTTGCAGCTGCCGGGAGGCGCGCAATGCCGAGCCGACCACGTGTAGCTCTTCCTGGCGGATTGAGCCTGCTCGAGGTTAGCCCACCTGAGCGGGCCGGGCGGATGCAGCCTCCTTCACGCGGCTCCTGGCAAGCCACGCCTCGAGCATTGCGAGATCCCAGAGCACATATCCGTAATAGGAGGCATGTCCGCTGCGGTGTTCTTCGACGAGTTCCGTCAGGAAGGGCGCCGACACGATCTGCCGTCGCTTGAGATCCGAAAGTAGCGAGTAGATCAGCTCGCCTAGCTGTGCGTCGCTCTTGAGCCAGACGCCGAAAGGCAGGCCGAAGCCGTGCTTCTTCTTGCTCAGTACTTCGGCCGGCAGAAAGTCTTGCATCGCCCCCCGAAAGAAGGTGCGCAGCTCGAGCCGCTTCATCTTCATGCTCGGCGGCACGCGCGTGGAGAGATTCACGACGGCCGGGTGCAGCATCGGGTAGGAGACGCGCACGCCCGCGAGCTCGCACATCGTGCCGACCTTGCGCAGGTCGTTGTCTGCCAGCGTGAAGTGCCAGTCGTACCAGAGCATGCGCTCGAGGATCTGCAGCGAGGGCGCGCCGGCCCAGACCTCGCGCATGCGTGTGAGCGGCCCGTCGATGTCTACCGCGGCCGCGAACTCCGGGTCGAGCAGCCGCGGGCGGCCTTCGCGGTAGACGAAGTTCCAGCTCTCGAAGCGGTCCGGCAGGGGGATCGACGCCTGCTCGACGTAGCTCTTGAGCTTGCGCAGCGGCAGGAAGCCGCGCTCGGAGCTCACGGGGCGCAGCAGGGGCTCGAGCACGCCGCGACGGAGCCAGGCCGGGATATGGCCGTAAAAGTCGAATATCTGCTGGCGCGCGTAGCGCTCGTTGCCGCCGAAAAGCTCGTCGCCGCCGTCGCCGGCCAAAAGGTGCGTCACGCCGTTGTCGGCCGCGAGCTTCGCGCAGAAATAAGTCGGCACGGCCGAGGAGTTGCCGAAAGGCTCGTCGTAGCTGGCCGCGATGCGCGGGAACGCCTCTACGATGTCGGCAGGCGTGACTTGGTATTCGAAGCCGCGGCAGCCGAAGTGCCGGCTCGCGACGCGCGCGAAGCGCAGCTCGTCGTAGGCCTCCTCGCCGAAGCCGACCGAAAACGTCTTCGCCGGCGCGTGCGAGGCGCGGGCCAGCATGCCCGTAACGCTGGAGCTGTCGAGCCCCCCGCTCAGGAAGGCGCCGGTCTCGGCGTCGAGGCCGCTGTCGCGCACCGCGGCGGCAAGTCCATCCTCGAGCGAGGACTTCAGCGCGTCGAAGTCGCGCAGGTAGTCGTAGCTCGGCGTCCAGTAGCGCCGGAGGCGGCAGCGGCCGTCCTCGAAGCGCAGCGCGGTGCCGGGCGGGAGCTTGGAGACGCCCGCGTAGACGGTCTCGGGCGCCGGGACCATGTGCATGAATAGGAAGTCGTAGAGCGCCTGGTCGCGGATCTCGCCGCCGACGCCCGGGAAGGCGGCGACCTCCGTCGCGGACGTGCCGAAGACGAGGCCGGCGACGGGTGACGCGTACGTGAGGCGTTCGATGCCCATGCGGTCCACGGCGAGTAGGGCCGAACGCCTGGCGGTATCCACTATCGCGAGCGCAAACGGGCCTTCGAGGCTCTGGAGCACGCCGTCGCCGCGTTCGCGGAAGGCGCGGCCGATGGTTTCGAGGCCGGCGTTCGAGTCCGCCGGCAACGGCTCGCCGTTCCAGAGCGGCCGGCCCTTGAGCGCGACGAGCAGGCCGTCGGCCGAGGCCGTTCGGGGGCCGAGGCAAGAGCCGGCCGGGGCCTGCCCGGCGTCTGCAAACAGATGGCCGAATATGTGAATCATTCCAATCGGTGGCGCTTCAGCAGGGGCGGATGCAGCGGTCCGCAATGTTCGAATGATAAGCTCGACGGGGATCGAAAACCTTGATCCAGTTCAGGAGACACGCAGGCGGATTTCAAGCATCATTGCCTCGCGGAAAGGGCGCTCCGCGGCCGCAACCGCCCCATCCTGTGAATCGATCCGAATGAACTACGTCGAGACAAGTTTTTGGATTCTGGCGGCTCTCGTCGCCTATGTCTATGTCGGCTATCCGCTGCTCCTCGCCGCGATTGCAGCGCTCGGCGGCAGCCAGCCGACGCGCAGCGGCGACGGCGAGCCGACGGTCACGCTGTTGATCTCGGCGTTCAACGAAGCCGCGGTCATCGGCAAGAAGATCGAGAACAGCTTGGCGCTGGATTATCCGGCCGACAGGCTGCAGGTCGTCGTGATCTCCGATGCCTCCGACGACGGGACGGACGACGTCGTCGCGCGCTATGCCGAGCGCGGCGTGCGACTGCTCAGGATGCCCGAGCGCGGTGGCAAGACGGTGGGCCTCAATGCCGCCGTCCAGCAGGCCGGAACCGACGTCGTCGTGTTCTCGGACGCGAACGCGATGTACTCGCGCTCGGCGCTGCGGGCGATGGTCCGTCACTTCGACGACGCCCGCGTCGGCGCCGTCGTCGGAGAATCCACATACACGCCGTCGGACGTTGAAGCGGACCGCAGCGAGTCCTCCTATTGGCGCTACGAGACGACGATCAAGCGCCTCGAATCGCGCATCGGCTCGGTGGTCGGGGGCGACGGGGCGATCTACGCGGTCCGCAGGGCCGGCTACCGCGCGATGCCCGCGGACGCGCTTTCGGACTTCGTCAACCCGCTCCAGATCGTGAGCCAGGGGATGCGCTGCGTTTACGAGCCCTCCGCGATCTCGATCGAGGAGGCGGCCGGCAGCTTCGAAAAGGAATTTCGCCGCAAGGTCAGGATCGTGAACCGCGCCTGGCGCGGCATGCTCTCGATGCGCGCGCTGCTGAATCCTTTTCGTTACGGGTTCTTTGCCTTCGAGCTCGTCTCGCACAAGCTGCTGCGGTGGCTCGTGCCGTTCATGATCGGGCTCGCGTTCGTGCTCAACATCGCGCTGCTCGGCACGCATCCGCTGTATCGGCTGACGTTCGCGGCCCAGGTTCTGTTCTATGTCCTCGCGGCGCTCGGCTACGCGTTCCAGCGCCGTGATCTGCCCGCGGTCTTGTATATTCCGTTCTACTTCTGTCTCGTCAACATTGCGAGCGCGAACGGAATCTTCGAGGCGCATCGCGGCAAGACCTATACGACGTGGTCCACCGCGCGCGCCGATTCGCGCTGACGCTCAGGAAAGCTTCTTCAACGGGATTCTCAGACTATGATCGACGACATCAGGGAGATATTGCGGGATACGCTGCAACTCGGCGAGCGCGCCGACAAGCTCACGGCGTCGTCGCCGTTGCTCGGCGCGATTCCGGAGTTCGATTCCATGGCCGTTGTCACGGTCCTTACGATGATCGAGGAGGAATTCGGTGTCGCGGTCGAGGACGACGAGGTCTCCGCCGACGTGTTCGAGACCGTGGGAAGCCTCGCGGAATTCGTCGATAGGAAGGTGAACGCTTGACGGATGAGCGGCTCGAGGCGGCGTTCGTCGAGAGTGCCGGCGGGCGCATATTCGCGCTGCTGCGCGAGCCTGCGCCGGAACGGCGCTCGGGCCGCTGTGCTTTGTTCGTGCCGCCCTTCGCCGAGGAGATGAACAAGTGCCGTCGGCAGGTCACCGAGACGGCGAAGGCGCTCGTCGCGAACGGGCGGTCGGCGCTGATCGTGGATCTGTACGGCACCGGCGACAGCGACGGTGATTTTGCGGACGCAACTTGGGACATCTGGAAGGCGAACGTCGGTACGGCGATCGAGTGGGCCGAAGGCCGCGGCCTTGCCGTGGATGCGCTTGTCGCGGCCCGGCTCGGCTGCGCGCTTGCAGCAGAGAGCCTGCGCGACGCGGGGCGCTCGGTCGAGACGACCGTGTTCTGGCAACCCGTCGAAAGCGGCGCTCAGCTACTGACGCAGTTTCTGCGCCTACGCGTCGCGGCCTCGCTCATGGAAGCGGACCGCAAGGAAACCGTCGAGGAGCTTCGGGCCAAGCTCGAGGCCGGCGAGGCGCTCGAGGTGGCGGGCTACGCGCTCGGGCCGGCGCTCGCCGCAGAAATCGGCCGCGCCGAGCTTTCGGGGTCTCTGCACCGCGGACTCGGCGAGCTCCGGGTCCTCGAAGTCGGGCGCGCTCGCGACGACGACCTTTCGGTCGCCAGCCGGCGCGTCCTCGCGGCCGCGGAAACCGTCGGAATCGAAACCGAAGGCGCGCGCGTTCCTGGCGAGCCCTACTGGACCTCGACCGAGGTCGTCGTGAACGCCGAGCTCGTCGCGCTCACGGCGCAGGGCTTGGGGCTGCGGCTCGCCGCATGAGCGCGCTGCCGGAAACGCCGCTCGTCTTCGAGTGCGCCGGCGAGCGCCTCGTCGGCATTCTGCATCCGGGTGCGGCCGACGCGCGCGTCGGTGTGGTCATCGTCATCGGTGGGCCGCAGTATCGCGTCGGCAGCCATAGGCAGTTCGTCGCGATGGCGCGGCGCTTCGCCGCCGCGGGCTATCCCGTCCTGCGTTTCGATTACCGCGGGATGGGGGACAGCGACGGGGCGCCGAGAACGTTCGAGGACATAGACACGGATATCCGTTGTGCGGTGGACGCGATGATAGGCGCCGTGCGTGGCGTCGGCGCTGTCGTGCTGCTCGGGCTTTGCGATGCCGCCTCGGCGAATCTCATGTACTGCGCATCGGACGCGCGCGTCGGCGGATTGATCCTGCTGAACCCCTGGGCGCGGACGGAGCGCGGCGAAGCCCAGTCCTACCTGCGCCACTATTATCTGCAGAGGCTGCTGCAGCGCTCTTTCTGGCGCAAGCTCCTCGAGGGTAAGTTCGAGCTCGGCAGGTCTCTCGCCGATCTGTTCCGAAAACTTCTCGCTGCGCGCGGTCGGACGGGCGGCGAGGAGGGTTCCGCCGGCGCGACCCGACCGGACTTCCTCACCCGGATGATCCACGGGTTCGGCGCCTTCGACCGGCCCGTCCTGTTCCTGATCAGCGGGCGCGACCTGACGGCGCAGGAGTTCATGATGCTCGCGAGCGCGTCCAAGCTCTGGCGCAAGGCCATGCGACGGTCCTACGTGGCGGTCAGGAAGCTGCCCGTGGCAGACCATACGTTTTCCGCGCGGCAAGACCTCGACGAGGCCTGCAACGAGGCGCTCGCATGGCTCGGCGGCATGGCGGCACACGCATGAGGGCGAGTCGCGAATCGCTGGAGACGGGGTTCGTGGCGTCGCCCGATGCGCGGCCGGGCGAAGGCGTGCGCGTTCTCCACGTTCTGGATCATTCGTTGCCCGAGCAGAGCGGCTATGCTTTCCGCAGCCACGCGATCTTGAGCGAGCTCGGGCGCCTCGGCGTCGATGTCGACGTGATCACGGGCCCGAAGCAAGGCGTCTCCAACGCGGATGCCGAGCAGGTGGACGGCATCGTCTATCGCCGCACGCGCCTCGGCGCGAATCAGTCCACCTCGGGCGTGCGCGGTCAGATTCGCACCGTGCGTACGACGCGCGCGCATCTCGCTGAATTTCTCGGCGAGCGCCCGATCGACGTTATCCACGCGCACTCCCCGTGCCTCAACGGGCTCGCGGCGCTCGGCCGAAACGTCCCGTTGTTGTACGAAATGCGCTCCTCTTGGGAGGACGCCGCCGCCTCGGTCGGGACGACGCGCGAGGGATCTCTTCGTTACCGGGCCTCCAAAGCGCTCGAGACACACGTCGTGCGCCGCGCGGACGAGGTCGTCGTGATTTGCGACGGGCTGAAGCAGGAGCTCATGGGCCGCGGGGTCTCCGAAGAGAAGATCACGGTCGTCCCCAATGCGCTCCCTCCGGAGATGTTCGATACGGCATCCGTCGACCAAACGGCCGCAATGCGCAAGCGCTTCGGGCTGCAAGAAGCCAAGGTCGTCGGTTTCTTCGGGAGCTTTTTTGAGTGGGAAGGCCTCGATCTATTGATCAAGGCGATGCCCACGGTCGTCGCCGCGGTTCCGAGCGCACGACTGCTGCTGGCCGGCGGGGGGCGGCAGGAGGAAGATTTGCGCCGCCTCGTCGAGAAGGAAGGTCTCGAAAATCGCGTCGTATTTGCGGGCCGCGTCCGGCATGAGGAGGTACGTGCTCTGTACCGCTCTGCGGACGTCATGGCTTATCCGCGGGTGTCACATCGACTCACTGACATGGTCACGCCGTTGAAGCCACTCGAATCAATGGCGCAGATGACGCCCGTCGTTGCGTCCGCCGTCGGGGGGCACCGCGAACTCATCGAGGACGGCCGCACCGGATACTTGTTTCTGCCGGGCGATCGCATGGCGCTTGCGCGGTCGATCATACGCGTCCTAGTAGGGCCCGAGGAGCTCGGGGGGCTCGTCGCGACTGCGCGTCAGGTGGTCGAGCGCGAGCGGCGCTGGTCTGTGGTCGCGGAGCGGTACTTGCCGGTTTACGAGAGGTTGGTCCGCCGGCACGGAAGCGGTGTGCAGTGCGCAACCGAAGAGACCACATGAAGGCATCGAGGCGAACCGTGCGGCGACGCACCGCCGAGACTGCCGCATGGACTTGGTTGAGTTGGTCGGGTCCGCCGAAGCGTTCTGCGTTCTGCCCTGTCCCGTAATGACGACGTGTTCAGCAATCGATGTGCGCGCGATAGCCGGCGTAGTTGCGTAGACGGCGATTGGCGCCCGCTACTATTACGTTTCCGTTGCGCCCATGGGCGGATACCCAGCCGGGGCAACCGCGCCCGGATTTGGTAATGTGTATCCTCCAGGGAATGTGATCGGACTATCCGATGCGATCACTTCATCGTACATTACGTATGTATCGGTGCTTGGCCAATTGGCAGCCGTATTTGGGTAGGTAGTCAACTGGAACCCTGTATATAGCGGCTGAGGGTTGAGATTCGCCTGGTCATAGGTTCCGACTCCGGGCAGGCCTGCTGTCATGGCGCCTAACACCAGCGTCGGCGGGCTACCGTAGGGGGCCATCCAGTACTTGATCACATCGTTGACTTGGTCGATATACAGTTCGTGAGTCGTCCATCCATTCTCCACCAAACGTGGTACCCACTGGTAGTCTGGGTTGTCGCCCGTCGAGGACTGCTCCGTCAAGTAGTCGATGCCGTACCGCTGCCGAAGCGTGCTCGGGTCGGTAACGGTGGGCATTCCGGCATCCAGAAACGTATCGCGCGTGTAGTCGCTATACGCGCTCCAGTGGAGGCCGAACTCCCAGGGCGTCGCGCTCGGCCCTTTGAACCCTGCTCGACAGAAGCGATAGCCTTTGACAAAGCCGCCCGGTACACACCACCGCTTAATTACCACTTCCCCAGGGTCATAGGAGCTGTTATAGCATTCGACAATGATTATCTTGCCGCCATATGTCGAGTTGTCGCCGTAGTAGAAGTTCCTCCACGTCGCATCCGCATACGTCGACCACTGAAGGTAGAATTGATGCTTGACTACCGACTTGCTCGTGCTTGCGATTCCCGCAAAGTCCCACGTCGTGGTGGCGTAGACGCCAGGACTCGAGGCCGGGAGGTTCAGCCTAAGCGCTCCTCGACCAGACAGTTTATTTGCTGTGTCCCACGCGATCGTGGACGCAGTGCCGTTAATCGCCGAACAGGCCGCTCGAAGGTCGGAATCGCTCGCTATCGGATCGCCGACGGCGTTTTTGTAGGTAAAGTTGTTGGCATAAAAGACGCCTGCTTCAACCGACCTGGTGGACCAGTCCGATGGCAGCTCCTTGCAGGCCGTCGCGACGCTATTTTGGGAGTCTACCGCCAATGCGGGGGGAGGACATGGAACGGCGGCCCTCACTCTAGCGCCAACTACCGAGGCGATAGCTGATGTTGTGTTTACAATAAATTCTCTTCGCTTCATTACTGCTTTCCCGCTCGGCGGACATCCGCTCAATCACTGTACCTGAGCGATTGTTTCAGCGAATCTTTTCGCCGTATCCGTTGATACTTAGAGTCTCCTAAAATGCACGCCCAAAGGCAATCGTCTGTGAATTGCGACACTTTAAGACAGCTCATGATATCTCATTTGATATCACACCTTGCGCGATGCCGAAATTCAGTGACGTTGATCACGCTTAGCCGGAGCAGAATGGAACGGCCGCTGAATGGCGTGGGGGGCAGCGCAGCCTATACCGAGGTCGAACTACCTCTGGCTACGCTCGCCCGTCGGTGCGTGCAGTGTCCGCCTCCGGCTTTCGGCCTATAAAGTAAGCGCCCGCATGAATAACGTGCGCCATCTGATACTTCGCAACTACCTTATCAAGGTACTTCATCCAAAACAGCAGCCATTTGAAGAGGTCGACGTTGACTCCATAAATGGCCCGACTATTGAATGAGAACAGAATCGCCAAAAAGTGCGTCAGGAGGTGGTGCATTGTCGATGCAGGACCACGATTGAATCCGCTATCGAGTCTCTGGAATTTCTCGCAAAGAATTTCGACTCCGTGGTAGCTAAATCTATAGTAATCGTCCGGGTCGGAGTGGAATGGAAAGATGAATGGAACGCTTACGTAAATGATGCCTCCGGGTTTGAGAATACGAAAGGCCTCGGCGACGACCTTCTGCGGATAGCGCACGTGCTCGAGCGTGCTGATGCTCACAACGCAGTCCACGGAATCGTCTTTAACCATGTGCATATCGTGGGCATCGGCGACGAGATCGACGCCGGGACCATCTTCTATATCGACACAGACAATGCTTGCATCGGCGGGTGGCTCACCGAACGCATAGCCGCCCCGAGCCGCTTTCGACCCAATGTCGAAGATTGTTGCATTCGCAGGGAGGAGCGTATAAGGGTTCACGTCAAATCGACGATATAAATAGTTCGTCGATGGTGGTTCCGGAAGGGTGTGATACAGTCGCTTAAACAGTCCCGTAATCATGCTCTTTTCACTCTAACCTGGAAGAACTGCAGCACCTCAGAGGCCACGCGGTCCCAGTCGCCGACGCCGAGGGACCGCGAGATGGCATTAGGATCCCATTGACTAATAGAGAGCGCACGAACGATAGCGCTCGCCATTGCTGGTGCGTCGTCCACCGGTACAAGATAGCCGTTCTCGCCTTCCTTCACGAAGTATGAATTGTCGCCGACGGGCGTCGTGACGACTGGAAGGCCGCAGGCCAAAGCTTCGAGTATTGCGTTGCAACACCCTTCTCGCTGCGTCCCGAGGGCGAACACGTCGGCCGCCTGCAGCCAGCGACCGATTTCGCTTGCGGGAATGTTGCCAGCGAATCGCACCGACTCGAGAAGTCCACGGGCTGCGACCCTTCTGCGCAGGTCGCGAGCATAATTTGGTGCGAACGAATCAGAGCCAATCACGACGAGGTGTGCCCCGGGGTAATGCTTGACCACTTCGGAAAACGCGTCGACGAGAACGTGATGCCGTTTGCGGAGAATCAGGTGGCCTATGCTCACGACGATCGGCAGGCGCAGTGGCAAACCCAGTTGCGCTCTAACTTCTTGTTTGTTTCCTGGAAAGAACCGGGAAGCGTCGATGGCGTTGTGAATGACTATCGTCTTGGTCGGGTCGGCGCCATGATCCAGCGCTAACTCTTTAAGGAAATGACTAACGCAGATGCAGCCATCCGCTTCCCGAATTGCTGCGGCAAGTTGCGGTCCGATAAATGGCTTTCGAATGTACTCGGCTTCGAGGCCGCGCAACGTTATAAAGACCGGCAACCCAAGCTTGTGGGCGGCGCGGACGCAGCCGACACCTTCCGGGTAGCCGAAGTGGGCATCTACTGCGTCCATCGGGCCCATGCGCTGCAACTCTCGCAGCGCCCGGCTGATAGATCGCTCCAACCAAAAGCCATCTAGCGACTTGAATATGCCGGGGAAATAGAACATTGGTTCCGGCAGAATGCCAACTCCGCGTTCTTGGCGGTGTCCCTTCGTGGCCCATTGCGGAAGTGGCCGAACGTAGGGAAAGAAATTGACCGGTTGTATGAGCTTGACATCGGCTCGTTTGCTCATAGCCTCGACCCTGCGGAGCACGAAGATTCCCGTGGAAGGATCAGTTGGATTTGGCAGCTCCCGGCAAACGCTGGCGATCCGAAGCGGTTTGTCGCGCCGAGAGGACACGCCCTGCGTGCCTGTCATACTTCAGCGCATCCCTTTTTTTGAGGGCAGCTTATGAGTGGACCGTCCCGGTTGTGACTGAGGTTGCGGGAGTTTCCTCCTACGGAGTGTCGCGGACAGCACGGGCCGTTCGGCCAATACGTTAGCCGGGGGTGTGGCGGCCGCCGCGGCCTCTTCACGCACCGCGTCCCTTTTTAGGGAGCGTAGACTAAGCAGTAGGGCCAAGAGCCAATACTGCACTTCCGCCTTCAGATATGGCGCGAACTGCCCCGCAACTACGGCGAGGGTAAGGGCTGCCGATATGGCCGCGCCATATGCCCACGTGCGCGGGTCCTGTCCAGAGCGTCGCGTCGCTAAACCTACCGACTTCCAGATCCAATAGAGAGCTGCCACAAGTAGCACTATGCCGGGAATTCCTTGGTTCACGACGACGGTCATGAACGTGTTATGGGAAGAACGCTGTCGCTGAGCATCACGGTTCTTCCCCTGGTTCATCGCAAGATATTTCTCGCTCAGATACTCCGGGCTTAGAACGGCCGTGCCGCGATAGCCGACGCCAAGCGGGTGGTCGCGAAACATTCTCAACTGAGCCTGGAGTATCACCAATCTTGACGCGGCGCTGAAGTCCAGTTGCTGTTGATCATCAGTAACAGCCTCAAGCGAGGCCATCCGATGCAGGAAGAAGCCGTTCGCCAAATAAGCGAATAACAAGGCACCGAGGATTCCGAAAGCAATGAACTGCTTCGTGTACGTCGGCGGTTTGAGCCGGAGCAAGGCCAAACCGCCCGCAATTAGTCCAAGGAAGGCGCCTCTGCTGCTGCCTTGTACCATGCCGTTCAACATGAAGGGCATCGCGGCCAGCACCAGCCAGAAGCGCCAACGCCGTTCCGTCATTAGCAACATGGAACCAACGATGACCCCTGTGCCGAAATGCATGGACATCGTATTGGCGTCATCGATTCCCGGCCCGCCGACACCCTCCAGGCGGCCGCCGCCGACGGCTGTGTACGCCAACCAGCCGAGGTAGAAGCACCCGACAATGTGTGCCATCAAGAAGTCGCGTACGCGCTCCTTGGAGTCAACTATCTCGTAGATTAAGTAAAGAAGCACTAGATACTTAGTGAACAGCACCGGCCCGAACAGCCGTTGGCTGCTCAGCGCAAACGGTGTCTGTATCCACATCCACGTTACGTACAGCAATAAAATCCACGGCAAACCGTATGAGAACAAACGCAAGCGTCCGTCATTTCGCCTCCTGAATAGAAGGCATAGCAGGGTCGCCGTGGCTGCAAGGAGTGACCAGCGCAAATCGGGTAGAGAATGGCCCCACCACCGGTCGGGTGGGTCTAAATAGAAAACGGCCAGATAAGTGTACAGACCCCATATGGGATTCTTGACGACGCACATCACGAGGCCGCCAAAGAAGACCAGCAGGAATGCGTAAGACGTAATCGACAAGGGTTCTACACTCGCGAGAAGGCCTAGCACAAAAAAGAATAGCACCTCGGTCGACAGCCGCGAGGGCGGCTATCACAAAAGCCGCTTCGTCTGCGGTACGCTGCTGCCGTCACCTACCGCTGGGGGCGCTGGCGTACCAAGTGCCCCCCGTATAGCCGTAAGAAGCCAAGCGGGAGAGCGCGTCGCCGTCGCCACCACGGCCCGATTCGTGGAATCCGGTAAGGATCCGTGCTTATCTCCCCTAGGCTCCACTCGGTGCTAACCGCGAGGTCGTAACCGGCCGCAGCGACCATGTTGGCATGCCGTGGTGCGAAGTCCGTACCGGGCTTGCCGTTGGGGTATGCAAACGTGTTAGGACGCGACCCGGTCACGGACTCGATCCACCGGCTGCCGCCTTCGATGTCCGCTTGCGCTTCCTCGTCGGCCAGAGTCTTCAGAATGGGATGATTCATTGTGTGGCCGCCGATATCAAAGCCGCGCATTGCCAGGTCGGCGACAAGCGCCTTGTCCATCATTAATCGAGGGGGATCTCCGCCGACGTTGTCGCGAAATAGGCGCTCGGCTGCGCCCCATCGCTGCGCGGGTGGACGATACTTCAAAAGCATCAAAATGCGCCTGATCAGCTCGTGATCGGCTCTTGCCTCGGATTCCTCGCCCTCGAGCTCCGGGAGGCTGGCGAGTACGGGTCGGTGTCCTCCACGGGCAACGGCCTCAATTGCCAAGTCATTCCACATGATGCCGCAGTCCACCGCGCCGCCCGTCACAAAGAACGTCGCCGGCAGGCCCGCGCGTTCTAGCATTGGCGCAGCGAACTCGTGATTGTTCGCGTAACCGTCGTCGAAAGTGATGCACGCGGCCCGGGCGGGCAGCGTTCCGGCAGCCATTCTCTGTGCCCCCTCGGCCAAGGGAAGAACGGTGAAGACGCTGGCGAGTACCTCCAGGTCGATCCCGAATTCTTCGCGATTCGGCTCGTCGGGACGCAGTGGATCCACAGTCTCTAGAACTTGGTGGTAGCAGAATACAGCAAGCCGCCCCCTCCGGCCCTTGGGGGACAACAGGCGCCCGAGTCCGCGTGTCGCGATCGCTACGGCCCGGCGGCACGCTGCTTGACTAAAGTCACCCATGACGTGCACGCCGCAGCCGCACAGGGCGAATCCTGTCCGTTTGGTGCAAGTAGTGCCCCGTTACGACGGGCGGGGTCCGCGGTTGTTCCACGACGGTTCTGGCATTGGCCGTAATGTCCTGCACTCTGATGTCCTTTCGGGCACGCTTAGCCTGCCGTCGTCGTCCTGAGTCGTGTGAAACTCGTCGACACGCAAGCGGCAAGTAGCTGCCACGGTTTGGCGCGGACGGGCCACGCGGCGATGCTGCGTATTGCGGCGTCGTACGCGAGCGATAAGCTTCCTTTCTTCATGTGTTGATACCCAAATGTGAACCACAAATCGGAGAGCCGCCTCTGGATCGATGGGAGCGGTGTCACGCGGCCGTCCGGGCCTTCACGGCCCCAGACGCGCAAGGCGCGACTAAGAACCATGGCGCCGTAGTTGAGTGGTTGAGGACGCCACGTGCTATTCGTTACGTGTAGTCTGTAGGCTGAGAGAGCGACGGATAAGCTGTGAATCTGAGTGATGCGAGATGCGCGAAGCCAATAATCGTAGTCTTGTCCGCGCCGCAAACCCTCGTCGAAGTGGCCAATCTTCTGGAGCAGTCGGCGTCGCATCACTACAGTGCTCGTTTGGATCACGCAGTCGAGGAGGAGATCGTTGTACAGCCATCCGGAGTGCCCGTCATCAACCGTGCGTGACGCCGCCGAGTCTACAGAGTCCCCCAGCTGATCGGCCGCTTCGTCGTCGGCGAGGACCTTCCAGCGACTCGCCACAAGATCGACGTCCTGGTGGTCCAATAGATACTGCACCTGGGTCCTTAGCTTGTCCGGATGCCATAAATCGTCCGCGTCGAGAAACGCAATGAACTCACCATGCGCGACCTCGAGCGCTCGATTTCGGGCGGCGGCCGCTCCGGCGTTTTCTTGTCTCAGGGCCTTAACGGCTGTTCCAAAGCGTCGCAATACGTCCGGTGTCCTATCAGTCGAACCGTCATCAACGACAATGATTTCGAGCGGAGAGTAATTCTGTTGGAGAGCACTCTTGACCGACTCCTCCAAGTACTCTCCGCCGTTGTGCACTGGCACGACTACTGACACGAGATGACTGTCCGGCATGCCCTACTGCTGTGCTCTGATGTCTGGTGGGGATCATAATGAGAGAAGGAAAGCCTGCCTAGGGCAACGCGCGCCGTTTGGGGCACGCCGCAGCGAATCCGCCACGATAGTGTATGTAAGTACAGTAATTTATTGGGCCGGGCTCTTGCTCTGAGGAGCAAAACCTTGAAGCGCATCGGATCGTCTGATGCCCTGACCACGTTATCCTATTATTGTACTATTCACTCCGGCCGTACGAGGGAAGTGAATACTGCCGTACCAACTCCGTCGGAGAATCCATGACAACAGTTCAAGATGTTGGAGGGCCGGCCGCCAACTCGCATGACCTCTTCGCCGACTATTACTCTCTCGCGAGCTTAAGTCCGGCTACCTGCGCGCGGTTCCAGGCGACGCTGGAGGCGATATTGCGAGTCCGGAATAGGTTCGGGCTGAGTTGCGAATCTTTGGACATGGCGGACGTCGGCTGCGGGGCCGCCACCCAGTGCGCGATGTGGGCTGGGTTGGGGCACAGGGCCCATGGGATCGACGTGAACGAGCCTCTCATCGAGATAGGCAGACGCCGCGTCGCGGAGGCGGGGCTGGATGTCGATTTGGCTGTTGGGACGGCGGATAATCTACCGTGGAACTCGCAGTCGATGGATGTTTGCCTGCTGCCTGAGTTGCTGGAACACGTACCGGATTGGCGATCGTGTCTAGTGGAGGCGCGGCGCGTGCTCCGGCCGAACGGCATTCTATACATAAGCACTACCAACCGGCTTTGTCCCATTCAAAGCGAATTCGATCTCCCTCTTTACAGTTGGTACCCTGCGCCTTTGAAGCGCTATTGCGAGAAGCTCTCGAGGACCACTCACCCAGAGTGGGTTAACCACGCGCAATACCCAGCCGTACATTGGTTTGATTTCTATGCTCTACGGCGGTCAGATGAGTTGCGCGATTTCGTGTGCTTGGATCGCTTCGAAGCTGCCGACAGTTCGTCCAAAGGCCGAGTGGGACGCTTGGTTCTAGAACTGATCCGAGGTAACCGATTCGCGCGATGGATTGCCCATGTTGCAACGCCCTACACGATTTTGTTTGCCGTTCGTCGGGCCGCTCGGGTTGGGGCAGAAGTGTGAAGCGGAGCCCGGCCGTGCGGGAATCCTAGGTCCTCGATGCGCTCGCTGGAACGAGGACCCCGATCGCTTAGAGACGGCTTCCTTGTGTCTTGCGGCGCGATCCTGGTGCGCTTCTCGGATGGCCGAAGCCTGTATATTTCGAATGATCGTGCAGAATGACGCACGTTCCAGCTAGCGCCCGACAATTTGGTGCGTATATGCGCGGTCTTGCATCAGCGTCCGATGTGCCGGGAACGGGGCGAGTTCGCGCGCCTGCGTCTCCTTTGCGGTACCTCAATCCGGCGGCTGCCTCGGGGCTCCGACGTTCATGGTGTGGATGGGTGGGCCACAGTGCTAACGTCGCGTCGGCCGCACTATCTACTTGTCTCGATCGCGAGTTTAACTTGCTAGTGTTGCGGCCATGTTGATTTCGTCTAGCCAGACGACGGAAGGTGCTGAGTTTCGGTTATATGACTGGCCGGAAGGTTTGTCGCGTTTCGGTCGGATCTGGGCTGGCCTCGTGGCCTCAAGGGGGCTCAATCCCTCTCTCGGACCGGACTGGGTAGATCTAAGCCTTAATGCTCATGGAGTCTGCCAAGAGGCCCGCCTTCTAGTCGTGGAAGCCAGGGGAACCATCAGAGCAGCCGTTCCGCTATTCACGCGCACGGAGAAGATACTTGGCGTGCCGCTCGAGATACTAGAGGTCGCATCGAATCTGACCGGCTATCATTCGAGCTTCGTCACTGAGGGTTTCGAGCGATCCGTTTCGCGGTGGCTTTTGTCGCAGAGGGGCGGGCTCCCTTGGGACGCGTTCCGGCTTCGTTCCGCGGTGATTTCCGAATGCACCCTCGAGGCATTAGGAAGCGCGTCGCGTGAGCTCGGTGTCCCTTTCACCGTGCTAGCCGGCCATCGGTCGCCTTATCTCCCGATACGCGGGCAATGGGCCGACTTCTTGGCACGGAAAAGCAGCAACTTTCGATACAACTTGAAACGCAAGGCGAGAAGGTTTCTAACGAGTCCCGACGCGAAGATCGAGTGGTTCGAGCCGGGCGGGTCAGATCTGCGTGGTGCTCTGGACCGAGTACTCGACGTTCGAGTCCGGTAGCTGGAAGGCAGATCAGGGAGTAGCGATAGGCCAGACTGACGCCGAGCGCCGCTACTACGAGTCGCTATTGCCCTCCCTTTCTGCCAAACGCTCGCTCGTCATGAACCTGCTTTCAATTGCTGGTGAGCCCGCCGCATACAGCATGTGCTGCTTAGCAGATGGTTGGATGGGACTGTTGAAGACCTCGTTTAAGTCCAAGTTCAGCGAATCGGCAGCCGGTACTCACTCGATGAACGAAATGGTCCGCCGGGCCTTCGAACTGGGTGCGCGTGAAATGGACTTTCTTGGAGGGGAGGATAAGTACAAGCTCGAGTGGTCCGCTACAGTACGCTCGCACGCGGACTTTTTGGCGTTCGCTCCCACCTTGCGTGGGCGGCTCGTCGCCTCAATGGTCCAACTGAGAAGGAGAATAAAGGAGCGGGTGGGACGCGGCGTCGCCACATGAACGACGCCGCTGCTGCTATTCCCTGTTCTTCGCTAAAGGATCCGTTCCCTCAGCGGGCCGAGCATCTGTAAATCTCGCCCACGTCGCCGCGAAGTCCCATGCGGATCGCCTGCCTGTCGCTGTACAAATCAGACGCTTCGATCACGTCGACCGCGAACCCGGCCTCCCGCAAGCGGTCAACGAAGTCGCGACCGTACTGTCTAACGTGATCCTCAAGTCCAAAAGCCTTAAGACGCTCCGCCGGGTCCGTGATCGACGGATCTTCGTAAGTATGATCCCCCGATACTGGCACGAGAAGAATCGCCCAGCCGTTGGGTTTGAGGACGCGGCGCAGTTCGCGCATGGCGACTCGATCCTCGGGGACGTGCTCGAGCACGTGGCTACAATAGATTACGTCGAACGTCGCGTCTGGATATTTAATGTCGGTAATATCGAGTCTTACGTCCGCCCGCGGGTCCTCAAGATCTCCGGTAATGTAGCATTCCCCGAGTCTATTCCGAAGCAGTGGCTCCAAGGAAACCTCTGGGGCAATGTGAAGCACGCTTTTGGGCAGCCCATCGAACAAGTCGGTGTTGTGTTGAAAATACAGCCAGATAAAACGGTGACGTTCCAATGAGCCGCAGTGGATGCACTGCGCCTCGGGCCGTAGCACTGCACGCCCGAAGGACCTGAATCGTCCCGAGTGGCGCCCGCAGACTGGGCACCAACGGCGAAAGCCGTAATGCGACGCACGCACTGTCATATCCCGGATGGGGCGCAGCGGGGCCTTCGCCCATGGGGGCAAATTGCTCAAAATGTTTTGCATGGTGGCTATAAAGTAAACCGCTTCTGGACCTACTCAACGCCGGTCGCCGGTCTTAGGGGGCGCTTGTTCCCACTTGCCGAGCCGCTTCAGCTTGTACATTAGACCGGGCAGCGGGTAGCCGAATGAGTACGCTTTATGCGCCCGCTTCACAGCAGAGTCAACATCCCCGAGCTCAAGGTAGATAAGACCCAGGTTATAGTCAATTTCGGGAGACTTGCCGTCCAGGGCGCGGTCGCCCTTCAGCAGCACCTCTTTCGCCAGTTTCGGCTTGTGCTGTTTTTCGTACAGAATGGCCAGTGCTGAATATGCCGATGGGTCCGAAGGCCTTAGGTCGATCGCCTTATGTAAGTTGTTCAGCGCACATTTGTAGTCGCCGCGTGCCGAGCAGATTTGGCTCAAAGCCAGAAACGTCGGGGCAATCATCGGGCTGTTCGGCGGAAGCCCCTTATACGTATATATGACCTCGCTCTCGGCCCATTGAAGATAATGCGCCTTCAATGCCGGATCGGTCTCCGTCCGGGCCCGGTTGAGCCAAATCAGTCCTCTGCAGTAATGGTGGACCCGCACGAACGTGGCCTGCCCCAGTTCCTGCTCGGCCGCCCTGATTTTCGATTTTGGGAAGGTCAAGACGTAGGGAGAGGAGTCCCCCGGAGGCACCGTGACATGCCGTGCTTGGCAGTATTCCGGCCAACTCGCGAACTCGGCCGGAGTGATGTCCGGAATGTTCTGGGCATGCGCAGCCGACAGACAGACGACTTGCGCGAGGGATGCGACAAAGGCGGCTGAGATTATCCACCGGTGGATATTCATCGCTTACCACGGTTCGGCTAAGACTCATTGCCGAGTCTACTACATCTCAGCAAGTCAGCCCACGGGTCGCCGCTCGCGCTACTTGGCCGCGTTGAGTGTGGGGGGATCGGGCGCGATCACCGTCGGCAGGCGAAAGGCGTAGACGGGGCCGTTTATGTCGTTGACGACGACGCCATACTCGTCCGTGCCATAGCGCGCCAAGCGGAAGCGGTTGTAAACTCCCGGGCTCGGGTCCGTCGGAGCGATGGTGTTCGCCGAGCTTGTGAGCTTTATCCACGTCCAGGTGCCCGTCGCCCAGGTACCTCCGGTCAGCTTGACCTCGTAGACGTCTGCTCCGCTGCGCCAGTATATGAACGCGTGCCGCAGAGTGGACCATTCCCAGCCTTCGCGTCCGTCACGCGTCGGAGGGCTTCCTCCCTGCGTCAGCGCAACGGGCGCCGCTGACGGATTGGTGAGGTCTATTCCGTACAAGTTCGGGCCTTTGCCGAAGTCCGTTACGACGAGCACGTCGTCGTCGGGGTCGATCGCCGCCATGCTGTCGAGAGAGCTGAAATTGGCGGGCCAGTTCGACCACGTCCCGTTCGTTCCGTCGCCGTTCATCGAGTAGCGTGCGAAAACTCCGCCGGAGTCTCCGCCCTCCATCCACCACGCGTCGCGCTTGGCGTCATAGGCGGTCCAGCCGCCATATACGACGTTTTTCGGGCTTTGTGGGGCGCGGCGCCACTTCTTGGTTCCGAGATCGAAGAACATCGGAATGGCCGTGAGGTAGAAGTTATTGCTCGTTTGCACGAGCATCGTGGCGAAGCTGTTGGTGTTCGGATCGTAGCCGACCATTCCATACGTGTGTGGGACGGACGGTGTTCCATCGGGCCATATGCCGTCCGTGACCGGAAAGACCGGGTTCGGATACGGGTTGGTCAATCGGGACCATTGCTGAGTGGCGAGGTCGAAGGCGTACACTTCGTTTCCGTAGTAGCCGGCATGGCCTCCGCCCCAGATGATCAATGCGCCCTTTGCGCCATACCCGGTCGCGAGGGCGCCGCCGTTCCAGCAGTCGATCACGCAGCTTTGGCCGTTGTTGCCCGCCCAGGGCGCAGTGCCAGGGTAATTGGGGTTGGCCGCCGGGTCCTTGGCGGGGTCCAGATCGGCGATCGTGTTCTGACTGATCGTCGTCCAGGTGCCCGGCGTCATCGATTGCGCCCAGCTAGGTGCCGTTCCCATGTCCTGGCTGAACACGGGCAACATCCAAAGAGCAGTCGCGAGCGTCGCTGCGCCGTAGACTAGCCTGCGGAGGATCGACTGATTAACCATGAAACCAAGGCCTCTTCTGCTACATCGGATTTACAGTACTCGAAGACAATTTCACATGCGAAGTGTCTCCAGGTGCCAACAGCTCGCGCCGGTCAGGAGGCGGCGTTTCGGCATTGGCGCAAGCGAGGCACCGAGGACGATATGCCGGGCTCAGCGAAAATACCCGACGCCTGGCGGGGGCCTATGTGACGCCGGACACGTTTGAGCATGAATAGCTCAGTGGTTCCATGCATCCGGGACTCGGGCCGTGAGCGGCGCGTGCGCCGCTTCCTCGAATGATCTCCGGCAGACTGCCCCGTCCCCCGATTGACATAACACTGGAGCGGGCGGGAAGGTCGTAGAGATAGGGGCTGTCGTCGATGATCGGCGGAGGGAATCTCCGAGCAACGCTGTTTTGGCATACGGCTCCGGAGCCCTTTATCGCTCCCTTCATTTTGCGAGGCCAGCGACCGCATCCCATTGGCGGGAGACGAGGAGCCGATATTCCTGGGACTTATGCCCTATCCTTCGCCGTTCCTCGACTAAGTTTGCCTCGAGCTTGCGGAATTTCTGCCATAGGCGGTCGACGTCGCAATCGTCGAGGTTTTCGTGGTATTCGGCCTGGCCCATTTCGCGCATCAGATCTAGGGTCTTACGGTAGTAACCGATGCCGAGAACGGGCAGCTCTAGGCGATATGGCAGGACGACGCCATGGAAGCGGGTCGCAACCACGATGTCGGCCTCCTGCAGTAGTTCGATGAGTTCGTCGACCCGCTGGTTGGGTCTGTAGTAACGATCCTCGTCAACTTCCACGCCGTACGCCTGTCTGAGCGCCTGCAATACGTCCCTGATGACGTTGTCGTCGCGCCACATCGTCGGGAAAAAGAAGACGGGGTACGCGTCGGCGATGAGCCGAGCGGCAAACGCTGCAACCTTGTCGACATATGCGCGATAGCGTCTTTCGTCGTGCTCGAACCAGTAACGGCGATCATAGACCGGCATCGGATTGATGCCGACTACCGGCTTGGCTTCCGCGTCCCTTGTCCTCTCGTGCTCCGAATACTCGAGACCGAAGGCGAGGTCGGGAAAGACGAAGCCGTCGATTGCGGGCCATCCGCTCTCGACAAGGTCCTTCGACGCTTTATCACGATAGGATACATAGTCCGCCAACCGCAACGCGCATCGCACCATGAACCGGCTGAGCCGTGACTCCAAAGGGCCGGCGCCGACGCTGACGAAGGCGAGCGGCGTGCGCGTGATCCTCGCGAGCAGCGACCATTTCAGCAAATCGTATGGGAAGCCGAGCGGGCCGCCGAAATTGTCGAGAAACTGATTCGAGCCGGCGACGACGAGCAGGTCGAATCGCCGAAGGTAAGCGGCGGATCGGTAGACGAAGCGTGCCTCCTGGAAAAGCGAGGCGGTAGCTCGGGCCGTGCGCACGAGTAACCGCGCGATCGGGGCGACGACCGGCAAGCGCTTCAGGAATCCCTTGAGCGAGACCGAGGCGTCAGTGGCTCGCTCGACGGCGTCGAATTGCTCGGCTCGGGCCCACGGCAGCTCGCCCACTTCGGTTGCACCTTCCGGCTTCAGGGCGGTCGGGAAGCGCGACGAGCGACACACGCTGAAGCACTCGACTCCGTGGCGCAATGCCGTGTCGTTTGGCCGGAGCGAGAAGCACACGATTTCGACGGCGTCGAGCCGGAGCCGAAGCTGCTGTATCGTGGCCGCGACGATGGCTTCGTCGCCGAGATTGCGGTTGCCGTAGTGCCCGAAAACGCCCACGACCGAGCCGCTGGGAACGGTTGCCGGGTTGCCTGAGACCGTTGTTTCGGCCACGTTGATCCCCGGTTCCCTCGCCTGCTGAGGGCTTGCGATCTTTCTTAAGGGCGTTGACACTGTGGATCGAATCAGACGAAACGCAGCTGCGCTGTGTGACGCCGGTCTGGTACACGCTGGGAGCGACAATGTAGCATCTTTGCCGTGGACGCGCGGCCGTTCTCCGGGCGGGCAAGAATACTATAGCGATAGGACGCGTTCCTTAGAAGGACTCCTTGCGCGAAGCGCGAATGGCTTCACAATTTCGACCGGCACCGTGAGCGTGAGCGTCCGGCGCGCAGCTGAACGAAGGGAACGAAGTGACCGCCCCGACTTTAGACGAACAGAAGAGCTACTGGAAGTACTGGCAGCGCACGCGGACAGTGAGCGAATATGCGCGGCAGCGATCGGAGTCGGTGCTCGACCTTCTGCGGGCGCTCCGCCTAGATAGCCCGAGGATATTGGACCTGGGCTGCGGCACCGGCTGGTTTACTGAGCAACTGACCGAACTCGGCGTCGCGACCGGCCTCGACCTCAACGACGAGGCAATGGACGAAGCGCAGAGGCGGCGCCCAGACATCACCTTTATCGGCGGAGACGTTTTCAACCAGCGGCTCGAGGCGGGCTCGTACGACGTGGTCGTGTCCTTGCAGGTGGTCGCCCATGTAATCGACCAGTCAGGGTTCATGCGGCGAATTGCCGAGTTGCTTGCTCCTGGCGGCTACCTCGTTATCTCGACGAACAATCGCTTTGTCATGAATCGGCTCGGCAGTGCCGATGGCGGTAGTCACCAGTCCATGGGCCACATCGAGAAATGGTTGTCCACGAGGCAATTCAAGGCGCTCGTGGCCGACTATTTCGATGTCTTGCGCGTCTGGACCGTTACCCCTGTAGGCAATGGTGGAATCCTTCGTTTCGTCAACTCGGCCAAGGTGACGAGTCTGCTCGCAGCGCTGTTAACGCCTGACCGAGTGCGCCGGCTCAAGGAGCGCCTCGGCCTTGGCTACACGACATTGATATTGGCGAGAAATCGCGAGTAGCCGTTCAGTTTGCGGCGAGGCGCTGCAGGCCGCCGAGCCCCGTCCTCTTTGCAATCTCGCTGAGAATGTGACGTTCCGCGCCGCTCGGTCTGGCCGACAGTACCCACAACAAGAGTAAGTAGGTTGCGTAGGCGATGCCGCCGCAGATTACGGCGACCAGGAGCTGGATCGGTTGCGCTGATTCTCCGATCCATGACCTTAGTCCCCTCACGCACACCTCAATCGTTCCCCACATCAGAGACGTTGCGAGCAACGGGCGCCATAGGACGGCTAGAAACTCCCGTACACGTAGCCCGAGGGCGCGGAACAGCACGAAGAAGTTGACGGGGGCGAGCGCGAGCGCGGTGCCCAAGTATGCCCAAGCCGCTCCGATCTCGCCCGCACGAGAACGTCAAGACAAGCAGCGCTGGAAGCAAAGCCGCGGCGTTCGCGGCGGCGAGGATAGTAAGGACGCGAGGTTTCGCCAGGGCGAGAAAGACGGATGCCATATTGGTCTGAACGGCCATGGCGGCTCCGTAAAACGCCAATATCTTGATTACCGGTATGGCTTGGAGCCATTTGGGCCCGAGTATCACGGGCACCATAAGGGGCGCGATAGCGGCGATGCCGGCCGCGGATGGGAGCGCCAGCATGAGAATCATCGAAATGACAGACAAGTACGCACGGCGCAGGCCGCTAAGGTCGGTTGCGGTCTGTGCGTAACCTGGGAAGACAGCGCGATTGATGGGCGCAATGAGCTCCGTCGTCGGCAGATTGGAGATCTCGTAGCCCATACCATATAGCCCTAGCGCCCGCGCACCGGCTACCTTGCCGATAACAAAGTCTGCGGATCGGTTGTTCACGAAAAACAGTGCGTTGTTCAGGAATAGCCACTTGGAGAAGCCGAAGAGGTCCGCGTGCGCTCGCAGCGAAAACGATGGCCTGTACGGATGCAGGTAGTAGCTGAGCGCAACGCCGAAGATCCGCGCAGTCAGCATGCCGGCTACGAGAGCCCAATAGTCTCTCAGAACGAGCGCGAGCGTCACGGTGACGACGAACGCCGCCAGCCGCTTGCCGAACATGAACTGAAACTCTCGGTTGAACTGCATGCTCTTTCTGAATTCGACGATCCCCACGTTCTCGAAACCTTGGACGAGGCTGCCGAGTGCAAGGGCCGCGATGACGGCAACGAGCCGAGGGTCCGAATAAAAACGGGCCGTCGGGGCCGCTAGGACCACAAGGATCGCGGCCACCGAGACGGCGAAAATTACATTGAACGTCCAGGCCGTATCGAAGTGGTGCTTGGTCGCGTTCGGATTCTGTATCAGGGGGATATCGAAGCTGAACGTGGTAATGAGCTCGAGTATCGCTATCAGCGACATGGCCATCGCAATGATGCCGTAATCTGCAGGGACAAGGAGGCGGGCGAGCACGATCGTGCTGAGCAGGCCCAAAGAGCGGTCGAGCAATTTGAACGTTACCATCCAAATCGCGCCCTTGGCCATCTTGCGTCCTAACTCGGTCATCGGCTTGCTTTCTTTCCGTCCAGGCAAGCGGAGGATTCGCCGCTCGTTGATTGTCGCTCGAGAAGTATGTGCTTGAGCGGCCAGAATTAATGTGAACCAAGCGGCGGGTGGGCAGCCACTCGAAAAACTTTCGCGCGATCCGCTGGCGGAGAAGTCGCTATCCCGCTAAGAGGTCTCGTCTACATCGAAATGACTTCACGCTGACTTATTGCGTGCGCTGCTAGATCCAAGCTCATGCGTGGGCTATGCCTGCTACAAATGCCAAGGGGCAATAAAGCTGAGTTCCATTCCGCGGGGCCTGCACACCGAGTTCAACCGTCGCTTCAATGGAAGAACTGTGACGAGTGAGTTACCAAGAAATGCGCCACTTCACGAGCTTTCTGCCATCTTCGGATTGGCTGGCGCCTAGCGACACGGCGCCATCTTAATCGCTACACGCCTCCAGTGAAAGTGAACGGTCGATCACGGACATTAAGCGCTGGCTGAACGGCCGGTGGCAAGAGACGCCGATCTTCTGTGCCCGGTTCAACTGGCTCGACGTCAAACTTCGTGGCGATTCGAACGCCGATGGGAAAACAGATTGCTGAGGTACGCCAAGAGTTCGCCAGCCAGCGCTGTTCTATGCCAGAGCCAACCCTTCATGGAATGCTTCAGTAGCAGCGCCTTATCGACAGCTGGAACCGGTGAGCGGACAATTGTCTTGAGTTCTGCGAGCCGAGCGTTCCAATGCGGAAGAGATGCGCACCTAACCGATGCTTTCCAGAACTCTACTTCGCGCCCGGCCGTCTTGCTCGCGCTAAACGCGCCCTCGTGCATTCGACGATAGAACAGTGCCCGGGGGAGCTCCACGAACTTACCCTGTAGCGTCATCGCGGCCATGAACGAAACGTCCGGCGCCGGCAATTTACCGGTTCCCATCAGTTCCGTCCGTTCCATTGCGCTCGATCGCATGAGACCGTAGATGACGTTCGTCAGGCCAAGCTGCCTATAGAATTGGAAGAAACGCTGGCTAGGGGAGTCCTCCTGCAAGTCGAGGTCGTCTCGATATTCCTGGAGTCGATTGCCTTCAACATCAATCAAAACGGTGCGGCCGTATGCGAGCGCGACGTCCGGGCGCGATGCAAGAATCGGCAAAGTGAGCTCAATCAGCAGCGGAGAGACGAGATCGTCCGAATTGGACCACCTAAAGAAACGACCTTTGGCGAGACGGAATAGCCGGTTGTAGTTGGCCGCCGCCCCCAGGTTTTTAGCGTTCCTGATATACCTTACGCGAGGATCCATCGTGGCATATGACCGACAAATCTCTTCTGTGCGGTCTGTCGAGGCATTGTCGGATATTATGAGCTCAAAATTCGGGTGGGTCTGTTGTAGATTGGAGCGGATGGCCGCCTCGAGGAACCGCTCTCCGTTGTACACCGGCATTCCGACGCTAACGAGTTCGTCAATCATGGCATTAATGCGTAGTTCCGCGGGGCGCTTAACATAATCACTTCAGACTATCGCAGCCGCGATGTTCGCAGCATGGGAATGGCGCGCAGTCGTCAATATTTTGGCCCAGATGGGTGTGCCAGTTGTCCGAATACTTGCCGTAGTACCCAAAAGGAGATCGCAATTTGTCACAGTCGTCAAGCCACGGAAACCCGAACCGCCGGAGTCCAACATTGCAGAAGTGCCGATTTTGCCGCTCGCCACTCTCCGAAGTTTTCGTCGATCTCGGGTTGTCGCCGCTCTGCCAAACGCAGATCGCGCCCGAGCAGCTGCATGTAGGGGAGACATTTTATCCCCTCCAGGTCATGGTTTGCTCGGAGTGCTTTTTGGTCCAGCTGGACGAGTACGTGAAGCCGGAGATCATCTTTGGCAAAACATACCCGTACTTCTCATCGTATTCGGACAGCTGGGTAGAGCATGCAAAGAAGTACGTGGACGCAATGATCTTACGCTTCGGCATTAACAAAGATTCCCTCGTGGTTGAGTTGGCCAGCAACGACGGCTATTTGCTGCAGCACTTTCTAGCCCGCGGCGTGCCGTGCCTCGGTGTGGAGCCGGCTGCCAACGTCGCCGATGCCGCTCGCCGAAATGGCATAAATACGATCTCTCGATTCTTTGGAAGACAGGTTGCGGGCGAGATCGAAGCCGAGCACGGCAAAGCGGATCTCGTAATCGGTAATAACGTGCTCGCGCATGTCCCTGACCTCAATGATTTCGTAAGCGGCATAGTGGGGCTCGTGAAGGATGAGGGGCTCGTCACGATGGAGTTTCCCCACCTCGTCCGGCTGGTGGAGTCGAATCAATTTGACACTATCTATCACGAGCATTTCTCATACTTCTCGTTTTCGACGGTAGACCGCATATTTGCCGGTCACGGTCTCCATATCTTTGACGTGGAAGAGTTGCCGACGCACGGAGGGTCCCTGCGAATCTACGCATGCACGGCGAAGCCGGGGAGACAGAGGCTGCCGCGTGCAATCGAATTGCTGCAGCGAGAACGCGCCATGGGTATCGAGTCGCTCGAGTATTATGCCTGTTTCGAGGATAGGGTACGCAAAACGAAGCGTATCCTGCTGGAGTTCCTTATCAAAGCCAAAAGCCAAGGCAAGACCATTGTCGGGTACGGTGCACCGGGCAAGGGGAACACGTTACTGAATTATTGCGGCATCCGACAGGATTTTCTCGATTACACGGTAGATCGCAACCCGCACAAACAAGGAACGTGGACGCCGGGCGCGCGCATCCCGATCCGCGACCCTTCGGCCATTGACCAGACGCGCCCCGATTACATCCTGATACTGCCGTGGAATCTACGCGATGAGATCGTGGGCTCCATGGCGCACGTTCGGCGTTGGGGGGGGCGTTTCGTGGTGCCGATTCCGGAGGTCGAAGTCATAGACTAATAAGGGTCGGCAGTCAGACCGCGTCTTTAATCTTCGTTTTCAAACATGCTGCAATAATGGAGGCATGATGAGAGTTCTCGTCACCGGCGTTGAAGGCTATATCGGCTGTATGCTCGCGCCGGTATTGGCGCGGGCTGGCCACGGCGTCGTCGGGTTGGATACGGGCTATTATCGAGACGGCTGGCTCTACAGTAATCCGCAGTTCTTTGAGCGGTCGCCACAAGTTGTTCATAAGGATATCCGCAGGATTCGGGACGTTGACCTTGAAGGCATCGAGGCCGTCGTTCACCTCGCTGAGCTCTCGAACGATCCTCTCGGCGAGAACAATCCTGCGGCAACCTTCGAGATTAACCACAAAGGCTCGGTGCGCCTCGCGGAGCTCGCGAAGGCTGCCGGCGTTCGTCGATTCGTATACACGTCTTCGTGCAGCGTCTATGGCGTCAGCGAAGCGACTGTCGTGAATGAGGCATCGCCTGTCGATCCGCAGACTGCATACGCGAAGTGCAAGGTCTTGGTCGAGCAGGATGTAGGAGCGTTAGCCGACGACGGTTTCAGCCCCACTTTCTTGAGAAACGCCACTGCCTTCGGCGCCGCTCCGCGCATGCGCTTCGATATCGTGCTCAACAACCTCGCGGGTCTGGCATGGACCACGAAGAAGATCGCGATGACGAGCGATGGTTCCCCGTGGCGCCCTCTTGTTCACGTATCGGATATCTGTCAGGCAGTACGATGCGCATTGGAAGCGCCTGCCGATGCCGTGCATAACGAAATATTCAACGTTGGTTCTTCGGAGGCTAACTACCGAGTCCGAGAGATCGCAGAAATTGTCGGCCGAAACTTTCCGGGTTGCGAAATTACGTTCGGGCCGCCCGGTGGCGACAATAGAAGCTATCGAGTGAATTTCGAAAAGATTCGCCGCCACATTCCTGACTTCAAGGCCGCGTGGGATGCCGAAAGAGGCGCCGCTCAGCTGTATAAGTTGTTTTCGC
Source organism: uncultured Gammaproteobacteria bacterium (assembly GCA_963782445.1). Lineage (GTDB taxonomy): Bacteria > Pseudomonadota > Gammaproteobacteria > Steroidobacterales > Rariloculaceae > ZC4RG20. Next base: position 3,599,573 of record CAWAJM010000001.1, on the reverse strand, counting down.
GCATTGAAATGGGGGCCGGCACGTTCGATTTCAGGGCCTTCACTCGGTTGAAGCAACTGAGGTACTTGTTGAGAACCGGGCAGATCGATTCAGAGTTCTTTTGGACGGAGGCCGACCAGGACCTTGGCGCAGGACGCTGAGTATGATGGCTGACGTGGATTAGGGCGCCAGCGCCATTTGTGAAAAGCGATGCAATGACATCTCACGACACGCTCCCGACTTCCGATCAGCTCGACGACAGCCTGGGCGACTCCATGTACGCTTTGATCGAGGATCTGTATCCGGTCAACCGGAGCATAACGGGCAACGGTGTACGTGCGACGCTCAGGAGAGTGGCCGAGGTGGTCGATCTTGAGACGACCGAAGTGCCTACCGGGACAAAGGTTTTCGATTGGCAGGTTCCGAACGAGTGGACGATCAGGGACGCATACATCGAGGACGAAGTCGGGCGAAGAGTCGTAGATTTCCGTCGAAGCAATTTACATGTCGTAAGCTACAGTATACCGGTCGATGCTAAGCTTAGCTTGGCCGAGCTCAGGCCTCACCTGCATACCTTGCCCGAGCATCCCGACTGGATACCATATCGGACGAGCTACTATAAGGACGATTGGGGGTTCTGTCTTGCCCATCGTGCGCTACTTGCGATGAACGAAGGTGAGTACCGCGTGCGGATCGACTCGTCGCTGGCTCCAGGCTCACTGACGTACGCCGAATGCGTCCTTCCAGGGGCGGATACCCGGGAAGTGCTGTTTTTTGCGCATGTGTGCCATCCCTCACTCTGTAACGACAATCTCTCTGGGATCGCAGTCGCGAGTTATTTGGCTAGGGCTCTCTCGCGCTTTAGCAGACGGTATACGTATCGCTTTATATTCGCTCCGGCGACGATTGGGTCAATTACCTGGCTGGCTCGCAATGAAGCGCTTTTGCCGATGATCGAATGCGGACTTGTACTGTCCGTCATCGGCGATAGGGGTCCCATGGTCTACAAGCGCTCGCGTCGGGGCGACACTGAAATCGACCGCGCGGCCGAGCACGTCTTGAAGAGCGGTTCCCAGGACGCCACGATCCGTGACTTTTCTCCTTGGGGCTACGACGAGCGCCAGTTCTGCTCTCCCGGAATTAACCTCGCTGTCGGTAGACTAACGCGAACGCCGAACGGGGAATATCCGGAGTACCACACGTCGGCTGATGACCTTAGCATCGTCGATTCCAACAGTCTTATGGATTCCTTGCGAAGAGTCTGGGACGTAGTCTGTGTCATTGAGGGCAATCGAAAATACACGAACACGGCACCGCGCGGCGAGCCTCAGCTGGGCCGGCGCGGCCTCTACCGCTCGGTTGGCGGGTATCAAGTAGTCGCGGAGCGCCAGCTTGCGATGTTGTGGGTACTCAATCAGTCGGATGGAACGAAGTCGTTGTTGGATATTGCTGTACTCTCCGGACTGCCGTTCGGGCTGATCCGCAAGGTCGCGGACGAGCTCGAGAACGTCGGGCTTCTGGTCCAAGCGCAGTAGCAGACAGGCGGAAAGAGGTCTAATGCAGTCTGTGAGCTTGCTAAAGGGCTTGCGCAACGGCGGAGGCCATGTGCTGTGTCTGGGCGCGCACTCGGATGACATCGAAATCGGTTGCGCGGCACTCATCCAGCAGGTGACGGAGGGCGCTGAAGGTCTGTCCGTCGATTGGGTCGTCCTGAGCGCCGATGGCCCTCGAGAAGCAGAGGCTCGAGCGAGTGCCGCGATGCTGCTTTCCAAAGTGCAGGACCGCGAAGTCATAGTCAAGAAATTCAGAAACGGTTTCTTCCCGTTCTATGGCGCCGAAATCAAAGAGTACTTCGAGTCCTTAAAGTCGCGGCGCTCTCCGAGCTTGATCCTCACTCACCATCGTAACGACCTACACCAGGATCATCGTCTGGTGGCTGAGCTCACCTGGAATACGTTCAGAGATCACTTGATCCTCGAGTACGAAATTCCGAAGTTCGACGGCGATCTCGGTTCACCGAATGTGTTCGTTCCGTTGACCAGACGTCAGCTTGAAAAAAAGGTCGATGTCCTCGTACGGCACTTCGAGAGTCAGCGAGATAAGCAGTGGTTCTCGCCCGATACTTTTGCCGGCCTGTGCCGGATCCGTGGCGTCGAGTGCAACTCGCCGACCGGGTTCGCCGAGGCGTTCTACGCTCGCAAGCTCTTGCTTGCCTGATGCCGGTCCCGTGCTTCATCTGCTCCCGTCCTTCCAGAATTCCCAAGGAGCACGACCTCTGGCGTAATCGCGGTCGAAGGTGATCTTGTCCTTAAAGGTGTCCATGGCGCGCCAGAAGCCTTTATGCGGATATGTAACGAGCTTTCTTGCCGCTATCAACCTTGTGAACGGAGCCTCCACGATTTCATCCCCCGAGTCGAAATAGTCGAAAATTTCGTTGCGGAAGATGAAGAAGCCGCCGTTTATCCAAAAGTCGCAAGCGGCTGCGGCGCCGATATTGTTAACGTAGTTGTTGCCGTCGAACTCCACTGCGTGAAAGCTTTGTGCCGTCTTCACCGCTATGAAGCTCGCAGTGGCATTCGTGGCGTAGAAGTGCGACAGCATAGCGTCGAGCCGTACGTCAGACAGACCGTCGCTGTAATTTGCAAGAAAGACCTCGTCATCGCCGATGTATTTGCGGACCGCCAGGAGCCGTTCGCCAATGTTTGAGTGCAGGCCGGTCTCTGCGAATGTAATCTTCCAATCGTCGATGTCCGTGCTATGGTACTCAAGCTGGCGCCCCGACGCGCTAAGCGTGAAATCGTTCGAAACTGCTTCGCTGTAATTTAGGAAGTATTCTTTAATCAGGTCCCCTCGATAGCCGAGGCACAGTACGAATTCCGTATGGCCGAAGTGAGCGTAATATCGCATGAGGTGCCAAACGATCGGCCTATTGCCTATGCTGACGAGTGGCTTGGGGATCGTGTCAGAGTGTTCGCGGAGCCGCGTCCCGAGTCCGCCACAAAAGAGAATCACTTTCATGTCAAATCTCCAGCTTCGACTAGGCGGCTTTGATAGCATAATTGCGCTTCGGAACGAAGGTCATATGTCACGTCACGCGCTGTGCCGGGGTACTTGAGGGGAGCTCCGGTCGAGGAGTGGCGTATGCGGGAAATTGGCTATTCTTGTTTGCGGAAATACGCTGCTCCCACGATGGACTTGCCCTGGAAAGAGACCGGGGCCGTCGGACCCTTTCTTCGGGTCGCTCCCGGCGTGGCATGGAAGCTGGCCGCCCTCGTTGCTACAGTGTGCTCGTTATCGCTCGCCGGCTGCAGGAGTGGCGGATCCCGCCAGATGGAAGCTGAGTCGCCTGTTGTGACGGTTAGTGTCACGCCTCAATCGCCAAGCCTAGTCGTCCACACTCGCCTGAGGTTAACTGCATTGCTTGCCGATGCGGCAGGGAATAGGCTGGCAAGCCGTGGCGTGTCGCCGAATCTCGCAGTCGGTGTTAATGGGGCAATGACGCCGACCATCGCGGACGTGACGGGCAGAAGCGGCCGGATCGTCTCTTGGCGCTCCAGCGAGCCGAGTATCGTGGCCGTTGACGGCAATGGAAGGCTCTCGGCACATCTACAGGGTAGTGCCACAATCACGGCAAGCAGCGAAAGCATAAGCGCGTCAACGAATGTGACCGTAGTGGCCGCGGCCGAGCATGAAATAGATGTCACACCGACTCGAGCGACGGTCAGCGTTGGTCAGAGCATTCAATTCTCGTCGATACGGCCAGGTGCATCGAAGTCCCGGACGGGTGCGATCGAGTGGAGCACGAATGAGCCGGCACGTGCACTAGTAAACAGCACCGGACTCGTAACCGCGCTTGCACCCGGAACCGCCGTGGTCGTTGCGCAGCAAGAAGGGAAGCGCGGTAAGGCGGTGCTCGACATCCGACCAGTCGAAGTGGTCCGCGGCCTCGATTTTCCGGGTAGCGCGGGCGTAGTTAGGACAATGAGGTTCGAATTCAAGTCGCCGCTATCGGCTCAGCCGGCGACGTACATCTGGCGTGCTTACCCGCGTCAACAGGCTTCGTACTATTCCGCCTTCTTCTGGGGTAACCGCGGTGCCTTTTTCGCCTCGCGGACCTACTACGGATTCCATCCCTATCCTGACTGGAGCAGCGCATATCAGCACTTCTGGGAAATCGCGGCACCGCCTGGCATAGACCTACTGAGCGAGTCTCACGTGATCTACGACCGGTGGTATATTCAGGTAGCCATTTGCCGCGTGGCGGAAGGGGTGGCGACTTACGACTTCTATTGGGATTGGCCGGATAAGGCCAAGACGTTGCACTACGTTGGTGAGGAGCGGAGTGACCCGCCGGCACCGGTGCTGGCGATCGGCGGCGCTCCGTGGAACCCTGGCCAAGAAACGTGGGACGGCGTCTTGCGTGGGTTCCAATTCTACGACTCAGCCCTAACCGAAGAGGACATCGACCGCGAAATTACCTCGCCAGGATCTGTGAGACGACCCTGGTATTTGAACATCAATCCCGCCCCCGACGACATCTCGGACAAGAGCGGGAGCGGCAATAACCCATCGTGGGTAGGCGTGGAGCGGCCCGCGGCTTGGACAGGCCGCGTCTACGCCGGCACGTTTCAGACGGTAATTTCGCCGCCGTAGAGTCCCCGCTGGCTTCCCCTAACCGGTGTCGTGTAGTCGCGCGGAATGCCAAGCGTGGGTCGCGACAGCTTCGCCCTAGCGCTCGACTCTATGCCAATCTGTTTCTTGAGCAGGCGTGAGAGCGTACCCGGATCTTTCTCATTGGCTTCTGCCGTCACGGAGTACCGGTGGTGCACGGCGGCGCCGGCGTTGGCGAGCGAGTTGCGCGCTCTATTCGGTCGGCGAGTTGTTTTGGCATTTTCCGCCACCCGACGACTCGCCCAGGATTGCCGGCGACAATCGCAAACGGCGGCACCGATCTTGCGACGACCGTGCCAGCTGAAACGACGGCGCCTGTTCCTATTCTAACGCCCGGCATGACGAAAACGTTTGCTCCGAGCCAAACGTCGTCCTCGATGACCACCGGCTTCTTGTCCCATCCTTGGAGTTGCCAGGGGCGATCAGGGTCATCATAGCGGTGGTTGACCGACCAGATCTTCACGTCGGGTCCGCAGCCGACCCAATCTCCGATTTGAACGCCACCTCCCCCCGTGATGAATAGGCGGACCGCAAAAGTGCTATTAGAGCCGATGCTTACGCTTTCAGGGTTCGCGATTCTAACGCCAGTGTAGAAAAACGAGTTGCGCCCCAGTTCCGCTAGGTAGAACCGCATGAAGAAGGAACGAATGCGCTTGCCGACCTCTAGCGGAAGCGAGCCGATAACGATGAAGAAGAGCTCCTTGAGTTCTTCGCGAAGGTGCCACCAAATGCTTCGTAACGTGCGCATTCTTCGATGGTTGCCGCAGATGCCAGTCCGAACGTACATGAATTTCGTTAGATTACAGCACGATTACGTGACGCGATAAATGGATTGCGTTCACGAATCACGTCAATTTCGTTGCCTCGTTCATAGCCTCGACAAGAATGCCGATGTCGCGACATGTCGCTTCAGCGTGCGTCACGCAGATCCGAATCATATCTTCGCCTTCCAGTTTCGCCGGAGCGACCCAAGCGAGCCCGGAGGCCAAGACCCTCCTAGCAATCTCCCGGGCTTCTGGTGAGCCGGCGGGCGGCTCGACACACAAGACGCCGAGCGGCGAATCGTTTTTGATGCGCCATCCGGAATCGGCGAGCCGTGCGCGCGCTGAGGTTATCAACTCGAGTGACCGACGAATGTGCGCGCCGAAACCCTCCCACCCAGCTGCCGCGAGTGACAAGAACAGCCTCAAGCCGATGAATCGCCGAGACCATTGCGCCGACACAAGGTAGGGATCGACGCTTTCAATCTCGGAAGGCATGAACGTCGTCGAGACGTGAAACACGGACGAAGGTATCTTAGAATGGCGCGTCAGGAACATCCCGGCGCCCATGGTCGTCGCGAACCACTTGTGCGCGTCGATCGTAATCGAATCGCCAAGCTGCATGCCTGAGAGGTGCGGACGCAGCTCCTCGCAGGCGATGGCCGCGCCGCCCCAAGCGGCGTCCACGTGGTACCAGAGCCCATTCTCGCGCGCGATATCGGCGCAGGCGACGAGCGGATCGATCATGCCGGCGTTCGTCGTACCGGCTGTCGCGACGATCATGACAGGCACGCAGCCTTCCGCACGGTCGGAGGCGACTTGGCGCGCGAGCGCCTCGGCATCCAGCCTCCCGGTGCCGTCGGTCGCGACGAGCCGCACGGCCGTCCGGCCGATGCCGGCCTGATGCGCGATCTTGAGCCAGGCCAGGTGGCTCTCCCGCGATGTATAAAAGACCGGGGGACCGCCGAAGCTCCGCGCTCCGTCCGCCGCGAACCGCGAGTTGGCGCGCGTCAGCGCGCAGAGAGTCGCCGTGTAGTTCGCCTCGGAGCCGCAGGACGTGAAATGCCCCGTCGATTCATCGGGGAGCCCGGCGCGCTCGGCGACGCGTCGGATCATGTGAGACTCGATCTCGACTGCCACAGGCGACGTCGTCCACGTCGCGAGCTGTGGATTGAACGCGCCGACGATGCGGTCCGCGCATTGCGCAGGAAACGTCGGCGCTGGATTGAACAGCCCGAAATAACGCGGGTTCGTCAGATGCACGACGCCCTTTTCGAGCTGTGCGATGCTCCAGTTCAAGAGATCGTCTATGGGCTGCGGCATCGAGAAGTCAAAGCACGAGAGTTCGTCCCTGAACCGCTCGATGTCGATGGTCGGCACGACTGAACCGGCCGCGACGCGCTCGTTGGCGCTCGGCAGCGCTCGGGTCAGGAAGTCGTCGATGCGCTCGCGCTCGGCACGGGTTGGGAACAGGGCGGGAACGGGCCCCGAAATGTCGCCGTGATGGGTCATGGCAGCGGCTGCACGCCGATTGCAGGCCTCGGCAGGCGACGATTCGCCACGAGGTGGGCGAGCCAGTTGGTATAGAGCCGAACCGCCGAATCGTGCCACGGGTAGGGCGGCCGCAAGGTCCCTTCCGCGTCTGGAAATTCGGAGAAAATCGACTCCACGCGCCGGTACATCGCACGGCTCTGGAAGCCCCGGAGTATCTCGGTCGTTTCCGGATCGAAGTAGTCGCGAGGCATCTGGGGGTAGGTTTCGCGCTCACCACTCAAAAATCTGCGCACGTCTCGGCGATACTCCCGAAGCAAAGTGCGGGCATCATATTCGGGATGTCCCTGAAAAAACAGGAACAGGCTCTCTCCATTCTTGACGAACGCATCCGCGCCGGCCTGCGGCGACCGGGCCAACACGCAATAGCCGGACGCGGTTAGGGCCGCTGCGGGCAAGTCATTGTAGCGCGAGTGCGGGATGTGCCAGGTTCCGGGCATGCTGGCCAACAGAGCGTGGTCGGCAGCCTTCGCGCACTCGAAGACGCCGAGCAGCTTCTCGCCGAAGGGCCGGCGCTCGATGGCGTCGAGGTGGTACACGGCCGCATGGGCTGCAAGACAGGACCAGACGGCCGAGGCGGTATGTTCGCGGGCCCAGTCGACTATGCGGGCCAATGTGCCCCAGTACGGCTCATCCTCGAGCGTCGGCGCCTTTGGCTCCATACCGGTTACAATGAGTCCGTCGAGATCGCTTTGCCAAAGTGCACTCACGTCCTCGCAGCGCTCCTCAATATACGCCCGACCAGTTTCGCCACGCGGGACTTCGGGAATCGAAAAGATTCTGAGACTCACTCCTACCGAGAACTGCCGAGCGGCCGCGCGCAAGAGCTCCGAGAACTGCCGCTCGGTCGTCTCGAGCGCTCCGTCGGGCATGTTGTTCACGAGACCAACAACGAGAGCGCGGCCGCCGTCGCGTTGCGGTCTGTGCTGGACAAGGCCGGCGGATAGCGCGCGCATGCTCGTCAGGTCCTGATTGCCGTTCCGGCGCCGCGCGCCGAGCCGCTCGCGGCGGCAAGCGCGCGGTCGATATCCGCGATGATGTCGTCCGCGTACTCGATGCCGATACTGAGCCGGATCATTTCGGGCGTCACGCCCGCATGGCGCTGATCTTCCTCGTTCATCTGCCGATGGGTCGTAGAGGCGGGATGGCAGGCCAGGGACTTCGCGTCGCCGATGTTCACGAGCCGCCGGATGAGCCGGAGCGCATCGTAAAAGCGCGCGCCGGCCTCGAACCCGCCGCGAATGCCGAAGGTCATGAGCGCCGACGCCTTGCCGCCGAGGTACTTCTGCGCGAGCGCATAGTACGGGCTCTCGGGAAACCCGACGTAGTTGACCCAGTCCACGCGCGGGTCGTCGCGCAGGAACTCGGCCACGCGCCGGCCGTTCTCGACGTGCCGCTCCATGCGCAGCGGCAGCGTCTCGATGCCCTGCAGCAGCAGGAAGGCGTTGAGCGGCGAGAGCACCGAGCCCATTGCGCGCTGATAGACGCTGCGGCAGCGGCCGATATAGGCCGCCGCGCCGTAGTGCTCGGTATAGATCAGGTTATGGTACGAGACGTCCGGCATGCAGAACATGGGGAAGCACTCGGCGTGAGCCGCCCAGTCGAAGCGGCCGCCGTCGACGACGATGCCGCCCATGGTCGTGCCATGGCCGCCCATGTACTTCGTCAGCGAGTGCACGACGACATCGGCGCCGTGCTCGAACGGCCGCAGGAGGATCGGTGTCGCTACGGTGTTGTCGACGACGAGCGGCACTCCGCGGCCGTGCGCGACGTTGGCGAGGGCCGCGAGATCGCAGATGTTGCCGGCGGGGTTACCGACGCTCTCGCAGTAGACGGCACGGGTCTTCGCGTCGCAGAGCTTTTCGATATCCGCCGCTTGGTCGCTGGCCGCGAACCGGACCTCGACGCCGAGAGTCGGCAGGATGTGCTGGAACAGCGTGTGCGTCGTGCCGTAGAGCTGGGGGACCGAGACGAGGTTCGTGCCGGGCTGCGTCAAGTTCAGGACGGCGAAATGCAGCGCGGATTGGCCCGAGGCGACGCAGAGCCCGGCGACACCGTCCTCGAGCGCCGCGACGCGCCGCTCGAGCACGTCGGTCGTCGGGTTGTTGATCCGCGTGTAGCGGTAGCCCGGGACCTCGAGGTTGAACAGTGCGGCGCCGTGCGCGGCGCTGTCGAACTCGTAGGAAGCGGTCTGGTAAATCGGTACGGCCGCGGATTTCGTGGTCGGATCAACGTCGTATCCGCCTTGTACGGCGAGCGTCTCCCTGTGCAGGCGAAGACCTTCATCGGCGGGTATGGGGTCGTCAGAGCGAGAGCGTTTCACGGGCACTCTCTGGCCACTTGTCGAGGTCGAGGCCGTGCGTCGCGAACAGCGCAAGGCCGAGGCGGTCGACTCCGAACGCGACGCAAGCGGTGTGCGCCGCGTCGCCGGCATCCGTGTTCAGCCCCCATGTGGTGCCGAAATGGTCCTGATGATAGTTGAAGCTCATGCAGGCCGTCGGCTGCTCCTCGGAGTTGACCGGGATCAGCAACTCGAACTTCAGCGATTGCTCGACCTGGCTCACGGCCATGAGCTTGCCGACCCGCCCGAAGAACGGGTCGCTGGCACGGTCCAGGCGGTAGGGCAGCGCCAGGCGCTTGGCGAGGTCCTCGGCGCGGCCGAGCCAGCCGTGGCGAAATGTCTGCGCGTCTTCGGGCCGGCCCATGTAGACGAACTCGCGCATGCGGAACGACTGCAGGCGGCCAGGCTCGTGCGTGGCCTCCCTGCGGAAGCAGTAGGAGGCGACGTTGATGACGTGGCCGGCGGCCGGCACGCTGCCGCGCGCCGCGACGAGCGGATAGACCGGGTAGCAGGCGGCGGGCGTCAGCACGAGGTCCGTCGCGCCGAGCGCTTCGGTCCAATGGTTGCCGGGCGCGTCGTCGGAGATGAGCCCGCGGATCTCGGCTTCGCTGCCGTGCATGCTGCAGACGCACCCGAGCAGATGCGGGAAGTTTTTGTGGTAGCCGGATTTCTCGAGCAGCGCGCGGCTCATGACCGGCGGGAAGCGCATGATCTCGGCATCGGGCCGGCGCAGTGCCGTGATGGCGGCCGTGAGGCCGTCGATGACCTGCTCGAACAGCCCCGTGCGCGCGTGCACGCCGTTGGCGCCGGCGGGCGCGAGCAGGGCCGTCGTCAGAGACTGGAGTCGATCGGGCGAGAACCGGTCGAGGGCGGAGGATAACGTGCTCACGGAGAACTTCCACCTCGCTTCTTGCGTGTTCGCTAAAATCGAAAAAGGGCTCTGACCCCTCGTTGGGGCTCAATCCCTCAACGTCGCCGGCACCCCGACGAGCAGCAGCGCGTTCGCGGCGCTCGCAAGGATGCGGTCGTTGTTGATCATGATGGCCGAGGAGAGCACGTCCCTGAGCGCGCGGGAGATGCTGAACTCGCCGTCGTTGCGGTAGCCCGAAAGCCCGCAGGCCTGGAGCGCGCTCATGACCGTCGCGATGGCCTGCTCGGAGGAGTTGACCTTTAGCAGGTTCAGGCTCGTCTGGAAATCAAGCGCGCCGAGGGCGTTCACCTTCATGGCGGCGGCCTCGTAGCGCTGTGCCGCCGCGGCGACGCTGCCGCGCAGCGCCCGCAGCGACATGACCGCGCGCGTGAGGTGCGCCGCGCCCGGCGGCGTCTGGCCGCTCTTGCGCGCGGCGTTGCGCACGAACGTCTGGGCGCGGCCGACGGCCCCGGCCGCGATGCCGGTCCAGACGCCGCTCCAGGTCAAGTGCGCCACCGGCACCATGCTCTCGAGGTGAATCGTGTCGTAGGGGCCGGGCAGGATCTGCTCGGGCACGCCCGTGCCGCGCAACGTGAAGCCGGTGCTGCAGGTGCCGCGCATGCCGAGGGTGTCCCATTCGACGATGCGCTCGAGCTCGTAGTCGTCTTTTAGGAACGCGACGAGGACCTGATCGGAGGGCGGCGAGTCCGGTGCGCGTCGGGCCGTCGTTAGGATGCCGTGCGCCTGGGCGCCGTAGGACATGACGGTCGCGTTCTTCATGAGCGAGAAGCGCCCGCCGTCGAGCTCCACGGCGCAGGTGCTCGTGCGCGTATCGCCGCCGGTCTGATTCTCCGTCGTCGAGGAGGCGAGCAGCAACTGCTCGTCGGCGACGCGGCGAAGCAGCCCCTCGTGCCAGTCGCTGCCCCGTCCGTGGCGGACCAGGATGCGCACCATGATCTGGTGCATTGCGAAGATCATCGCGGACGAAGCGCAGGCCCTGCCGAACGTGTAGCACGCGTCGACGACGTCCGAGACGCTCGCGCCGTCTCCGCCGAGCTCGACCGGGACCTGCATGCCCAGCAGCCGCTCGGCTTGCGCTGCCTCGAGCATCTCGGCCGGGAAGCGCGCCTCGCGGTCTACGGCATCGGCGTATGAGCCCGCCGCGACGGCGGCGCGCTCCGCGCGTTGGTGAAGGTTCTCGCGGGCGACGCGGACGCGGCGCGTGGGCGTCTCGTCGTCGAACGGCTCGAGCGCGGTTTCATTCATTACGACGGCCTCTGCGCATACTGAAAAATTCGAGAAGACGGCTCTTTTCCTGTTCCGAACGACCCCGGAGCCCCCATGGTCATTCGCTTGTTGATCCTACCGGCGGCTGACCTGCGGACGGCGTTCGCTGAGCCCGCTCCACAGGGCTGTAATTGTGAAGTCGAATCGCGAACGCTACGATGCCGACGCATATACTTTGCGTCTAGGACACAGATCACAGAAGACCCGCGAAGCACAAGGCGTTGCGGGCACTTCCGTAAAAAACTCCGACACCGGATTCGCTCGAAAATTATCATGTCTGACAGTGCAAATTCCCCGCCCGAAGCAAGGGTGACCGTCGTCGTGCGGCGTCTACTCGCCCAGCGCTCGATCGACCGCGCCGTAGAGCCTACGGACGATCTGCGCCAGGCGGGGCTCACGTCGCTCGACATGATCAACCTCGTGTTATCAGTCGAGGCCGAATTCGACGTCACGGTGCCCGAGGAAAGCATCAATCCCGCCAACTTCCGATCCATCGAGGCCATCAGCGTGCTCGTCGCATTCTTGCAGCCGAAATGATGCGCGGGCAACGCGTGCACTTTGCAGCGGTCTTCGGCGGTTCGCAAGAAGAAGTTCTGCATTTGCAAATGTCGAAACGAAGGAACGGGTAATCATGCCACTCGATCCGCACGCGCGAAGGCTTCTCGGCATGGCAGCGGCGGGCCCTTCGTCTGATGCAGGTATTCCAGATGCGCGGCGGTTGCGCGAGGCGATGGAGCGGCTCGCGCAGACCGTGGACGTCAACAGCGAAGTGGTTGCTGCGATCGAGGATCGCGTGATCGGCGGCGAGGGCGGGCTGCGCATTCGCGTCTATACACCGCTTGAAGCGGGGCCCTTCTCTCCCGGTCTCGTCTATTTCCATGGTGGTATGGGCGTTTACGGCGGACTCGAAACGCACGACGGGCTATGTCGTTTGCTCGCGAACTCGAGCGGCTGCCGCCTCGTGTCGGTGGACTATCGTCTGGCCCCGGAGCATCCGTTTCCAGCGGCGCTCGAAGATGCGGCGCTGGCGTTGCGTTGGGCGGCCGAGCACTCCGCCACGCTCGGGATCGACAGCGCGCGCCTCGCAGTCGGCGGCGACTCGCACGGCGCGACGCTGGCCGCAGCACTGTGCCAGGCGGCGCGCTCGGAGGCCGGCCCGCCGGTCGCGCTGCAGCTGCTGCTCTGCCCGGTCACGGACTTGCGCGGCGGGACGGAGTCCTGGCAGGCGTTCGGGCAGGGCTACTTCGTGGACCGGGCGACGCTCGACTGGGCCATCGAACGCTACTGTGCCGATGCAGATCTCGCCGATCCCCGCATCTCCCCGCTCTGCGCGCTCGACTTCGCGGGCCTGCCGCCGGCGCACGTGCACACGGCGGAATTCGATCCGCTCAAAGACGAAGGGCAAGCGTATGCGGAGGCGCTGGCCGCGGCCGGCGTTGCGGTGCGCCATACCTGCCACGAAGGCATGATTCATCACTTCTACGCGATGGCGGGCGCGATCCCCAAAGCTCGCGCGATCGTCGAAGCGGCCGGCGCCGCGGTCGGGGAGGCGCTCGGCTGAACCGGGGGCTTGCGGCCGCCGATCAACGCGGCACGAAGAACTCCATGTACGAGGCGATGCGACCCTCCCGAATCTCGATGACGTTGACGAGCTCCGTCGGCACCGTGGTTCCGGTGATGCGCGAATGGATCTCGGCGCGCCATTGGACCGCCGCCCGATCGCCGTCGACGAGCATCGCGACGATCTCGTGCTCGCGGAACTTGAAGGTCCGGATCATGATGGCGAGCAGCGGGCGGTACTTCTCCGCGCCGATGGCCTTCATCGTGAGCGGTGCCCCGTTGCTCGCACCCGCGAGCTCGAATCGAGCGTCGCTCGTGAAGGTCGCGCAGACGCCGTCGAGATCGCCGCGCGCCCGGGCGTCGTAGAGCCGGTGCAGCAGCGTTTCGATCTCCGTGCGGTCCGTCATGGCATGCTCCTCCTCGAAGGCGACAATTAGACCAGAGCCGGCGCCGATCCGCGAGATGTTCCCGGGTCGCGGGCGCTCGCGCGAGCACTGTAAGGCAGGTACGTGGAGAAACAAACCGACAAGCCCTCGGCGCTGAAGGACTGGGTCCGGGCGCTCGAAATGACGGCGTCCATAGGCCGGGCGCCGACACGCACGCTGCCGATCGTCGTGGACGAGCTGGCCGTGCGCTTCGGCGATGCCCCGGCGCTCATCGACGACGATGGGACGGTGACGTACCGGGAGCTCGCGGCGCGCGCGAATCGCTACGCGCGCTGGGCGCGCGCCGCGGGCATCGCGCCGGGGGAGTCCGTCGGCTTGCTTATGGCAAACCGCTGCGACTATCTGGCGCTCTGGCTGGGACTTGCGCGCGCCGGCGCGGCGGTCGCGCTCATCAACACGAACCTAGTCGGCGACTCGCTGGCACACTCGCTCGGCGTCGTCTCGCCGACGCGCGTCATCGTCGGGGCGGAGTTCGGTGATGCGTACGAGGGGGTCAGGGCGCGGCTCGGGGCCGAGGTCGAAGCGTGGGCACATGGCGACGGGGTGGAGGGCGCCGCTTCCGGCGCCCGTGCCGCCATGCCGCGCATCGACGCCGCGGCGGCCGAGCTCGCCGGCGAGCCGCTCGAGGCGGCCGAGTGTCCGTTGCCGACGCTGCGCAACCGAGCGCTCTGCATCTACACCTCGGGCACGACCGGCCTGCCTAAGGCGGCGAACGTGAGCCACTACCGCGTCATGCAGTGGAGCCACTGGTTCGCGGGCCTCGCGCACACGAGCCCCGCGGACCGCGTGTACAACTGCCTGCCGATGTATCACAGCGTCGGCGGTGTCGTGGCCGTTGGTGCGGCGCTCGTCACGGGCGGCTCGGTCGTCATCCGGCCGCGCTTCTCGGCCAGCGCATTTTGGGACGAGGTCGTCGCCTTCGACTGCACCCTGTTCCAATACATCGGCGAGCTGTGCCGCTATCTCGTCAACAGCCCCGCGCACCCGCGCGAGCGGGAGCATCGATTGCGGCTCGCCTGCGGCAACGGGCTGCGGCCCGACGTGTGGGGACCGTTCAAAGAGCGGTTCGGTATCCCGCGCATTCTCGAGTTCTACGCGGCGACCGAGGCGAACTTTTCGCTTTACAACTGTGAAGGCAAGCCGGGCGCCATCGGCCGCATTCCGTCGTTTCTGGCCCATCGCGTGAAGGTCGCGCTCGTCAAGCTCGACCTCGAGACGGGCGAGCCCGTGCGCGGCGACGATGGCCTGTGCATGAAGTGCGAGGCCGACGAGCCGGGCGAGGCAATCAGCCCGATCGCCGGAGACGCGGCGGACGGCGGGCGCTTCGAGGGTTACACGGACGAAGGCGCCTCGGCCAAGAAGGTGCTGAGGAACGTGTTCGCCGCGGGCGACGCCTGGTACCGCAGCGGCGATCTCATGCGGCGCGACCGCGCCGGGTACTTCTATTTCGTGGATCGGGTCGGCGCGACGTTTCGCTGGAAGGGCGAGAACGTCTCGACGGCCGAGGTCGCCGAGGCGCTGTGCGCTTGCCCCGGTGTAGCCGAAGCCGTCGTGTTCGGCGTCGAGGTGCCGGGAGCCGATGGGCGCGCGGGGATGGCGGCCATGGTCCTCGAGGACGGCTTCGATTTCGGCGTTTTGCGCGCCGAGCTCGCGCGGCGGCTGCCGGAGTATGCGCGGCCGTTGTTCGTGCGGATCCTGAGTCGCATGGAAGCGACGGGGACCTTTAAGCCGAGGACGCAGGAGTATGTGCGGGCGGGTTACGACCCGCGGGCGACCGAGGATGCCTTGTACGTCGATGACGCGGGGCACGGGGCCTACCTGCGGCTCGATGCGGCGCTTTACGAGAAGATCCGGACGGAGGGGCTGCCGAAAAAGGGGCCGAAAAAGGGGTCAGAGCCCTTTTTCGGCGAAAAAGGGCTCTGACCCCTTTTTCGGTCACGCCGTCCCGCCGGCGTCCACGGTCAGCGTGGTCCCCGTCACGTTCTTGGCCTTGTCCGAGAGCAGATACTCGACGGCGTTGGCGATGTCCTCGACGTCCGCGAGGCGCTTGAGTGCGCTGCGCCGCGCGATTCGGTCGCGCTGCTCGACGCCGAGGCTCTCGGTCATGTCCGTGTCCACGAAGCCCGGCGCGACGGCGTTGACGGTGATGCCGAGCGCCCCGACCTCGCGCGCGAGCGAGCGCGTGAAGCCGACGAGCGAAGCCTTCGTCGCGCTGTAGACCGAGAGCCCCTTGAATCCCGTCGAGCTCACGATCGAGGACATGTTGACGATGCGCCCACCGCCGCCGTCGGCCATCATGGCGCGCAGGACGTACTTCGTGAGCAGGATGACGGAGACGGTGTTGAGCCGGACGAGCCGCTCGATCTCCGCATCCTGCATCGTCGCGAGCAAGCCGCCCGTACCGAGACCCGCATTGTTGACGAGGCCGTAGAGCGAGCCGTGCTCCTTGCGCACGGCCTTGACGAGTGCCGGGAGTGCCGCGGTATCGGCCAAGTCGCAGGGCACGAAGTGCAGTGCCCCGCCGGCGGCCGCCGTCTCGCGCATCGCCTGCGTGAGGGCCTCGTTCTCCTTACGTGCCACGGCGATGACGCGATAGCCGGCCGCGGTCAGCGCGCGGCCGATCCCGAGCCCGAGCCCGCGGCTGCCGCCCGTCACGATGACGTTACGCATCGGCGCGCGCCACCTTGCCGGCCGGCGTGAGCGCCAAGGTCGGCACGAAGCGGATCGAGGCCGGCACCTTGTGAGCGGCCAAACCCTCCCGGCAGGCCGCGAGAACCTCGTCCCGCACGGCCGCCTCGTCCCCGGCGTCGGGGGTGAGCACGACCTCGGCGACGACGAGGGCGCCCGTGATCGGATTCTTGCGCGCCTTCACGAGCGACATGCGCACGTGCGGGTGACGATTGATCACGGCCTCGACCTCCTCCGGATGCACTTTGAGCCCGCCGACGTTGATGATGCCGCCGCGGCGGCCGACGAAGTAGTAGCGGCCGTCGCGGAGCTCGACCGCGTCGCCCGTGTCGATGAAGCCTTCCGCGTCGACGAGCGGCTTGTCCTGCGTGCCCAGATAGCGCCGCGCCATGCGCGGCGAGCGGATACGCAGCGTGCCGTCGACCACGCGAAGCTGCACGTCCGCGTCGCGTGGCCCGACGAGCGCGGCCGGGAATCCCGCCAGGCCGTCGTCGACCTCGAACGCGACGCCGGCCTCGGTCGATGCAAACGCATGCGAGACCTGCGACGCCGAGTAGAACGCGGCCAGGCTGTCGAGCACGGCCTGGTCCGCGATCTCGCCGGAGAGGCGGACGTAGCGCGGCGCGACGCGGCGCGCGGCGGGGCTCATGAGCACTCGGCGCCAATGCGAAGGCGTGCCCGTCATATGCGTCACGCCGCGCGCGCCCGCACGCTCGAGGAAATCGGCAAGCGGCTCGTCGGCGCTCGAGAGCACGAGCGAGCCGCCGCCGAGCACGGCGCGCAGAAAGATCTGCAGGCCGCCGAAGCGGCGAATGTCGTAGTGGGTGCACCAGACCGCCGGGCTCGCGAGCGCGCTGCCGGGCCGGATTGCGCCCGCGAGGCTGCCGAGGCTGTGCACGACCATTTTGGGGACACCGGTCGTGCCCGACGTGAACAAAATCCATTCGGTGGGCAAAGGCTGGCCGCGCTCGATGCCGCCCGCGGCGGCGCGAGCGCTCGGCTCGATCCGCGTCGCAACGCCGAGTGCCGCCAAGCGTTCGGCGACGTCCGCGCGGTCGGTCACGGCCGCGTCGACCTCGGCGGTCGCGACGACGGCGCTCAGATGCTCGAGCGCGAGATCAGGAGGACAGAGAACGAGGCGGCGGGCGAGGCCGTCGGCCTCGATGAGTGCGACCGCCGTGGCGAGTTGGCTGCGCGTTGCGAGCAACACGGCGCCGCCGCGCAGCTCGGCGAGCCGGCCGCCGAGGCAGGTGCCGCGCGCGAGCTCGTCGAGCGCGACGCTCTTTTCAGCGCCATACAGCGCGCGACCGGGAAGCTGCTCGGAGTGGTTGAGTCCGTCCCAAAGCGCGCGCGCTTCAGGCAATGGCATCTTGGTATATCTGGATGAAATCGCCGAGGGTGACGGGGAAGCGGTTGTCCTCGAGATCCGCGAACGGATCGGTGCCGAGCTCGTCCTCGAGCCGGGCGACCACGATGGCGAACCACAGCGAGTCGAGCCCGGACTCCGTGAGCAGCAGGTCGTCGGTCAGCGGCGCGAGCTCGACGTTGGATTCCTTGGCGACCTCTTGGAACTGGGCCAGGATCGTGGACTTGACGGACATTGCATTTCCTCTAGGCCGATGCGGTGAACCGCGCCCGGGCGGAACCGTCGCGCGAATGCGCGGAGTGTGCCACAGCCGCGCGCGCCTGTTCCATGCCGGCTTTGCGGTCTTGTGACCGCGTTCACCTCGCTCGCAACGGCGCTCAGCGGTCCGCGATTGCGCTGCGCGTCTTGTCTTCGGCTCGATTCGAGATTTATGAATCAGTTAATGGTGAGGTCGGAGGGGGGCTCGGGCGGGGCTTGGATGCCGGAGATCGACTTGAAGCCCGCCTGCAAGGTCCACCCTGGGTTTCCGGCGGAGTCGAATTTATAGGCGCCCGCGTCGCGTGCGCCGTTTCGGGCTGTGCCATTGAAGTCCAGGGCCGGGACGTAGGCCTGATCCGCCGCGCCGATCAGCGCGCTGCCCGCCTTCGGAAACACATCGATCGGCGGCGCCCCGCCGTAGTGCCCGCTCACGAAGTCGGACGCGATGCCGTCGCCCTCCTTGTAGCCCTGGCTCGTGCCCGAGATCCCGCCGTGGCCCACGTTGCCCGCGACGGTCACTTGGCTCGTGTCGCCGCTGATGAGCCGGATGGCCGTGCCGCTCTGCGAATAGACGGCGTTGTTCGCGACGACCACGGGCCCGACGACGTCGCGCACGTCGATGCCGTCCCCCTCCGTGATCACGGTGTTATGAACGACCATCTGGTTGGACGGGCTGCCCGACTGGTGCGTCTGCAGCGCGATCGGCGCGCCGAGGACGATGTTGTTGCGGATGATGGCGTCCGCCGCCGACTGAATCCCGTTGTCGTTCGTGTTCCAGATCACGTTGCCTTCGATGACGTTGGCGGCCCCGTTGCCCATCGTGCTGTACGTGATGATGCCTGGGTAGCCGGTGTCGTGGATCACGTTGTCCCGAATCACGTTGCCGGCGCTGCCTTCCTTGAGCTCGATGCCGTCGCCCTGGGAGACGCCCGCCCCGTTCGTGTCGTGGACGTAGTTGTCTTCGATGACGCTGTGCATGACGCGGCAGGCATCGTAGTTGCAGCCGAGATACATGCCTTCGCCGGTGTCGCTCGTGTCGTGAATGTGGTTGCGGCGTATCACGAGCCCTTCGTAGGTGCCGCCGGAGTTCGCGGAGATGCCGACGTCGCCGATGGCGAAGATCTCGTTGTCCTCGATGGTGATATGGCTCGAGCTCATGAGCCGGATGCCGTGCGAGCCGCCCGTGAAGCGCAGATGGCTCAGCGTCAGGTAGTCCGAGTTCTGCACCTCGAGCACGTTCTGGCTGCTCGTGTTCATGCGGATCAGCACGTCGGCGCCGTCCTGGCCGCGAATCGAAATGGGTTTGTCCGCCGTGCCGACGACCTGAATATTGAAGCGCGAGTCGAAGTCGTAGACGCCGCCGTCGAGGACCAGCTCGTCGCCGGGATTCAGGGCGGCGATGGCCGCGCGCACGTCATCGCCGGGCGCGATTTCGACTGTGGTGGCCGCGGCCGGAAGGGCGATGCTTGCGAGTGCAAGAAATATCGAGACGCGGAGCATTGGGGCCTCCGGGTGGCATGAATGCGTCGGCGCATTGTGACGCAACCGCGCTGCGTGTAACAGTATGTTTTGCGTCGCCTTTCGCAGACATTCCCTAGCCGCTCGGATGCGCGGGTCCGATTCGGCGCGGCGTGATCGGGAGTGCTTGCGCGAGTGGCGTCGTCGTCGCTATCGTTGATCGGGATGACGACCGAGAGAAATGCGCGGGCTCCGGGCGTTCGGACCGGACGCGCCAAGCGTTCCCACGTCTACCGACGCCACGGACTGTGCGTGCGCGTCCTGCACTGGACGCTGGCCGCAACGCTGGCCGTGCTCCTGCTGAGCGGGCTGCAGATTTTCGACGCCCACAGCGCCCTGAATTGGGGCAAGTCGTCATACACGGGCGCGGCGCCGTTCATCGAGATTACCTCCGTCCGCGGCCCCGGCGGCTCGCTGCGCGGCATCACCCGCATCGCCGGCCATAGCTTCGATACTACGGGCCTGCTCGGCGCGTCGATGACCCATTCGCACGGCATGGAAGCACGCGCCTTTCCGGAATGGATGACGATTCCGAGCGGGCGCAGCGTGGCGCTCGCACGGCGCTGGCACTTTTTCTTCGCCTGGATCTTCGTGCTCGCCGGCTTCGCCTACGTCGCCCATGCGGCCGCGACGGGACGTCTGCGCCGCGATCTGCTGCCGACGCGCGGCGATCTGCGCGGGCTTTGGCGGAGCGTCGTGGATCATCTGCGGCTGCGTCGGGCCAAGGGTGAACAGGCGCGCCACTACAACGTGCTGCAGAAGCTCGCTTATCTCGCGGTCGCCTTCGGGCTGCTGCCCGGTATGGTGCTGATGGGGCTGGCCATGTCGCCCAGGCTCGATGCGCTGTGGCCGGGCTGGGTCGATTGGCTCGGCGGCCGCCAGAGTGCACGGACGCTGCACTTCCTGGGCGCCGGGCTCATCGTGCTGTTCGTGCTCGTGCACGTGTTCGAGGTCCTCGTCACGGGCCTTTTCAACAACCTGCGTTCGATGATTACGGGCAATTTCCGCATCGAGGACGACTCGGAGGCCGAGAAGGGCCCGCCGGAAGGCGTGGCACGGCCGTCGGCTGCCGGGGACGAACGCGAGGAGGGCGCATGAAGAGGCGTATGGCGGTCGCAGCGCCTTCCGAGCCGGCGCGCGTCGGCCGGCGCCTCGTGCTCGGCGGCCTGGCCGCTGCCGCGGCGTCGCTCGTGGCCGGCTGCGACCGACTGTCGAGCACGCCGGCCTTCGTCGGCTTGCTCGATTCGGCCGAGCGCCTCAACAGCGGGCTTCAACGCACGCTGTCCGGGCGAAAGGCCATGGCGCAGGAATTCGCAGAGGCGGAGCTTTCGCCGACGTTTCCGGGCAGTGGTACGACGAACCCTGTGGATGCCGATTACCAGCGTCTCGCGGCAAGCGGGTTCGCCGACTGGCGGCTCGAGATCGCGGGCCGGGTCGCGAAGCCGAGGAAATATTCATTGGGCGAGCTCCGGTCATTGCCGTCGCGAACGCAGATCACTCGCCACGACTGCGTCGATGGCTGGAGCGCGATCGGCAAGTGGACCGGCGTGCCGCTGGCGGCGGTTCTGGCAGCGGTCGAGCCCCTGCCGTCCGCACGCTACGTCGTCTTCCGCTGCGCGGATACGCGCTACCGCCCGGGCGAGCGCTACTACGAAAGCATTGGCATGGACGAAGCGCTGCATCCGCAGACGATCCTGGCCTATGCGCTCAACGACGCTCCCCTGCCCGTCGCGAATGGCGCGCCGCTGCGCGTGCGGATCGAGCGGCAGCTCGGCTACAAGATGGCCAAGTACCTGATGCGCATCGAGATTGTCGACGATTTCGCGGCTATCGGCGGCAAGGGGGGGAGCTACGAAGACCGCGGTTACGCGTGGTACGCCGGCATTTGAGCGCCGCTCCGGGGCCGGCGCGTCGGGAAACTTGACAGCCGCTGCCAGGCCCGTACAAGAAATACTCCAAAATCCGGGACTTGTGATCTGGCACAAATACTGCATTACGGGAACCAGCTGTCCAGAATTCGAAACAGATAAGGTTCCGCCATATGAAGAAACAGCTCGCATCGATTGGGGCATCGCTCGCGGTCTTGGCCATGGCCTCCGCCGCTCATGCCACGCCAATCATCACCTTCGGCGGCACGGCCGCCGGCGACGGCAGCGGCCTGACGACCTCCATCAGCGGCGCCATGGTCGTCGATTTCAACAGCGGCGCCGCGCCCGCCTTCTACTCCGGCGCGGGCGGCGTGGTCTCGGGCTCCGTTTCCGGGCAGTACGCGGCCCCGGCGGGCGATTCGACGGACTATTTGACAGTCGCCCTAAACAGCCCATCCGGCCTCGAGACGATCCTGCCGGGAGCGTACAACTACTTCGGCCTGTATTGGGGTTCGATGGACAACTACAACACGTTGTCCTTCTACGACGGCGGGTCGCTGGTCGCCTCGGTGACGGGCGCGGATGTGATCGCCGCCGGTGCGGCGCTCGGCGACCAGACGGCGACGGGATCGAACCGCTACGTCAACTTTTTCTTCGGCAGCGACACGTTCGACGAGGTGATCATCAACACGACTCAGTACGCGTTCGAGTCGGACAATCATGCCTTCGCGCGCGTGCCGGAGCCCGGGTTGCTGAGCCTGCTGGGCGCCGGTCTGCTGGCGCTCGGATTCGTGACGCGGCGGAAAGTCGCGGAGTAGTCGCTCCTCGCGTGCCGGGCCTTCATGGGCCCAGAGAGGAACCGGGCACTGCCCGGTTTTTCTTTGGAGGCGACTTCGGTTCAGCCACGGGGAGCGTTGCGTCTCCCGAGGCGCTGCATCACGTCTTCCCTGCGTTCGCTCAGCGGCAGCCCGTGCCGCGGCCATAGCATTCCATGGCCGCGACGACTCGCTCGAGCTTGGCTCGATTCGCCTCGACGGCCTGGACCCCTATGCGATCCTGGGTCGCGCGCGAAAGCGCCCAGCCGAGTGGGATCTGCCCGAGCTTGCGGCCCAAGGTGAAGAAGTAGGCGTCGCCGCCGTCGCCGGTGACGTTCTGCCGCAGGGCTTCGCGGGCCTGATAGCCGCGCGCGGACCGCGTGTTGAGCAGGGCCGTAACCGGCGACGTGAGCTCGGGCGCCCAGCCCCGATGCAGCCCTTGACCATTCAAGCGCTCGGCGCCGTCGGACGGCGTCGGCTCGTTCGTGATGTGGATCGCGATGAGCTGCGCCCGTTGGGCGAGCGCCGGATCGGTCTTGCGCAGCGCTTGCAGTCGCCGCCGGAGCGCGACGAGAATCTCCTGCGAGGTCACGGCGCCCGAATTGTCGAAGTAGCCGCCGTCGACGAGGTGCACGCTCTTGGGCAGCTTCGGCTTCGGCTGCGTCGCGCAGCCGCCCGCGGAGACGTCCCGGGGCGCGATATCGATGCGCCCGGCCGGGCTCACGTACGTGAAGCGGGCGCTCAGGTGCACGGCGGCGCTGAGCGGGTAGGCGTTGGGCGCCAGGTCCCGCACGAGCACGGCGTCCGCGAATCCGGCCCGGGCCGGTGCCACCCTGCGGCACGGGCTGCCGAGGAGCTCGCCCAGTGGGGCCAACGCGAACAGCGGCTCGACGAGCGCGCGCTGGCCCGTCTCCACGACCGTGCTGTTGAGGAACAGCAAAGGCCGCGCGTAAGGCGCACCGGACCACAGCGCATCGAATGGTTGCTCGAACGGGTCCGGCCCCGAGTCGTCGGCGGGCTGGGCGTCGCGCCAGGCGCGTTCCCATGCATGCTCCAGCGCCGCGGCGCGATCCGGGAACCAGGGAAAGGGCCAGAAGCGCTGCAGTAGATCCGGGAACAGCGCGGCGCCGATGGTCGGCGAGAGGAAGTCGCTGCCGAGCATGGCGCGCGAACGCGACGCGATGGGCCCAGCGCCCGGGTCCGGGCAAGGCACGCGGGAAGCCGTTCTCGAGTCGGCCCGGCCGGCCGGGGCCGGGGCGCTCGCGATGTGCTGGGGCCGCGCTACGGCCGGCTTCGGGCCGGCGCCGAGGTTCGCTACGAACGTCGCGGCGCCGAGGCTGCCGCCCGACACGGCGCTGATCGAGAAGACGTTGCGGGAGAAGTCGAGGCCCTCGCAAGCCAGCCGGTCTTGCAGCGCGCCGAGCACGACGGCCGTCCAGTAGGCGGCACGGATTCCGCCGCCCTCGGCGGAGACGAGGAATACGGGGATCGGGCGGGCGTCCACCGGGCCGGCCGCGGCGTCGGGCAGTGCGCGCAGCCAGCCCTCGAAATAGTCGCCGACGCTGGCCGCGCCGAGCGCGGCCGGCATCCTTGCGGGGGCGGTGGACCGCGGGACCGTGCGGACGGCGTGATTGTCGTTCCAGATCGAGGCCACCAGCGCGAGCCCGGCCAGGCCCGTCAGCATGGGGACGCGGTAGCGGCTGCCGAAGTAAGTCAGAACGCTGCCGACGCCCGTGATCAGCGTCAGTGCGAGCAGCAGAATGGCAAGGCCGCCCATGGCCAGGGAGAGCCAGTAGCCGAAGACGATGAACGCGGCCATCGAGACGAAGTTGAGGCACAGCAGCCCGACGAACACTCGCCGCGCCGCCGGGCCCGCGGCGCGCCAATCCGGCAGGTCCTTGGAGAGCGCGTCGTAGTTCACGGCGAGCCAGGGCCATGCACGTCGTTGCGCGATCCATCGCCGCGCCGTCACGAATGCGAACAGCGCCGCCGTCTCCGTCAGAAACAACGCGCAGAGCACGACGCGCGACCCCGTGAGCCCGGAAGCGGTCGCGGGTGGCCACGGCCACGGGCGAAACCCGAGGGCGACGACGAAAGGAATGGAGGCGCCGAGGGCGCGGGGCAGCCAGCGCTTGAGCCCCGGCAACACCCCGGAGTGCGAGGCCGCGAGCCCGAGAAAGCGAAACCGCTGCATGGTGCGCGCGCCATACCACACCATGAGGCCGCAAAGCAGGGCCGTGAGCGCGAGCGCGACGATGCGCCAGACGTCGCTACCCTGCCGCGGGAAGTCCTCGGCCAGCGCGACGAACAGGTCTTCGCACTGCTGAACGCCGAGCACGGTGACCCAGACGATGAAGACCGTCAGCAGGCTGAAGCGAACGAGGAGCAGGGATTGGCCGAGCTGGCGCAGGAACTGACCTAACCGGCTCAGCCCGTTCGTGGTAGCGATCGCTTTGGCGGCCATGGCGATTACCTAAGGAGAAAGGGGAAACATGAAGCCGAAGTAGCTCTGAATGCTGTCGGACCCTGAGCCGCCATCGACGTCGACCGCGATGTGCGCGAACACGTAGAACCCGCTGCGCTTGCCCATCGCGTGCTCGACGTGCGCGTTGGCCTTGAGGCGGCGAGTCGGGTTGCGGAGCATGAGGTCGTTGCGCCCGTAGCCGATCTCGAAAAAGCTATGCTCGAAGGCGCCGCGCGTGACGATGGCGCCGACGGCCAGCTGGTGCACGTCCGCAATGTCGCTGCCGGCGCCGGCGACGGAGACGAAGCCCAATTGGCCGCTCACGTAGGCCCGGGCCGCGTTCGCGTCGCCGGTCTGCAGCGTCTTGAACTCCCAGCGCAAACCGGCGTGTCCCTCGAGCGTCGTGGCCGTGCGCAAAATGTACAGGCCGCGTTCCTCCGGGTTTTGCAGCTCGGTCGAGAACGGTGTGCAGACGGGCACGCTCGGCGTCGCGCGGCAATCGACGTCGGTGCTGCGCACGCCGTGGATCGCGAGGCCGTAGAGCCACAGCTGCCGATCCCGGCCGCCGGCATGGGCCGGATCGCCCTTGAGCCGGTAACCGAACGTGAATCCGGCCGTAGCCCTTTCCTTGACGTCGCCGGATGCCTCCTCGTTCAGATAGTCGCCGACGCTGCCGGCCGCGAAGGAGTCGATGGCAAGGCCGACGAACGGCGCGAAGCGCAGGCTTGCGCGTTGATCGTCGAGCGGCACCTTGGGCAGATCGTCGGCCGCATGGCCGGAGGAGAAAGCCCCGAGCCCGGCAACGGCGAGGAGCACACGGTAGAGCGGGGAGCGAAAGCACGAACGCGGCGAAATGGACATGATGTCTTCTCCGTTTGACCAGCGGGCCCGAGCGGTCTCGACGGGCACCTTGGCGCTCGATTGATGAAGCGGCTTGAAGACGCGAGAAGCCGACGATCACGGAGTGGGCGCGAGCTTGCATCCGAAGATTTGGGAAATATCGTAACAGCAAGATATTAAGCAGCGCAATCTGTTCTATATGTGGAAGCTAACGGGCTCAGTCGGCGTTCGCGCCGCGGCGGGCGGCGCGGTTTCCGAGGGGGGCGGGCCACGCCGGGCCTGGAGCGGCGCCGCCGCCGACACGAGCGGCCCGGCGTGCGCGTCAAGAGCCTTATCGAGAACGGCCGCGGCCGCGAGTTCCCGCGATCCTCGGCGCGCGGCGGAGCCCCGAAAGCGGACCCTCTGCGGAGCGCGGCGCCGGGTTGACCGGTGCCGGGCGGCCCCCTAAACTTCCCGGGCTCAGGCGTGGGGCCATAGCTCAGCTGGGAGAGCGCTACAATGGCATTGTAGAGGTCGGCGGTTCGATCCCGCCTGGCTCCACCAACCTCGCCGGCCGCGCGCCGGCGTTCGCGTTTATTAGCGCCGCAACTGCCTCACGTCCCCATCGTCTAGAGGCCTAGGACACCGCCCTTTCACGGCGGCAACCGGGGTTCGAATCCCCGTGGGGACGCCAACTGCGACCATTGCGCGGTCCGTTTCGGAGCTGCCCCAAGGGTTACGGGGCGGGACGTGCGCGTCCCGGTGGGCTCGAGGCATCGATTCGATTCGTCGGCACGGCGCTCATGGGGCCCGCTACCGGTTCCGTGAGCAGCGCGGGCCAGTGAAGCGAAGCCGTCGTTCTTCTCTTGGTCTCGATGTCTCGATAGACCATCTGCGCTTGGTGGGCGTCCAGCCCTAGTCGCTGCGCCAGCGCTTCGGCCGGCAGGCCGCGGTTGTGGTGCCACAGGGCGATGTCCATCTCCTTGTAAGGCAGGGCGAAATAGAACTCGTCCTGGCCCTGCGCGAGGCTGTAGGTGTCTGCGCTGGGGGTGGAGTTGCAGATCGCTGCGGGCAGCCCGAGGTGCCGCGCCAGCATGTACACCTGGCTCTTATACAGATGGGCGATGGGTTTCAAATCGGCCGAGCCGTCTCCGTTCTTGACGAAGAATCCTTGGTCGTATTCCAGACGATTGGGTGTCCCGACGACTGCGTAATTCAGCCGGTCGGCATGGAAGAACTCGAGCGTCTTACGGATGCGCTGCTTAAAATTCGTGGCTGCGACGATCTGCAGATATTCCGTCAATCCGAGGCGCTGCTCGCGCTGCCGGCCGCTATCGTCCTCGATCACGAGCTTGAAGTGGTTGAGCCGGCCCTCCGTGCCGCCGCTGATGACGATCTTACTTTTCCATGTCGACGTGTAAGCGGGGAAAACCGTCCTGATCGCCTCGTCGCGCCAGCGGTAGCAGCCGATGGCTTCGAGTGTCGGGGCAATGTCCTCGACGCGGTAATCGATCCCGAGCAACTCGGCGATCTGCTCGCCCTTGGTCAGGCTCTCGGGCGACGAATCGCGTTCGGGCATCGATAAGCCGAACACCTTGTCGCGGCCGACGGCCTCGACGGCCAGCGCCGCGCAGACGGAGCTGTCGATGCCCCCGGAGAGGGCGATGACGAGACCGCGCTTGTGCAGTCGGGTTCGCAGCAATTCACGGATGCGGCCGACGATCTTGGCGACTTCCGCGCCTCGATCGAAGGAAAGCAATTCGTCGACTTGTCGATCGATGGGCTCCGGCATGGGTTCTCCGTTTGATCTCCGAAAGCCTCCTCGGACAGCCTAGGCCCGACGGGTGGCGATGGCGCGAATGGCGCCCGCTGCGTCGTGGCACGGGCGGACCTCGTCGAACGCTGCGTTGTTTTGGAGACGCTTGACCAGGACGGGGCCTTGGCCGAGTCCGACTTCGAACGCGAGCCAGCCGCCGGTTCGGAGAATACGCGGCGCATCCTGCAGCAGACGCATGAGGATCGAGACCCCGAACGGCCCGCCGTCGAAGGCGAGGGCCGGCTCGTAGTCGGAGATTTCCTCGGGCATTTCACTGACCTTGGCGCTACTGATGTAAGGCGGATTGCACGTCAGCAGATCCACGTTGCGGAGGAACTCGGGGGTATCGAATTGCGCCAGCACATCGCTAACCCGCAGATCGACGCGGTCGGCAAGGCCGAGAAACTGCGCGTTTCGGCGCGCCAAGTCGACGGCCGGTTCGCTGAGGTCCGAGGCATAGACTTTTGCGTTGGGAAGTGCGTGCGCGATCGCCAGCGCGACGTTTCCGCAGCCCGTGCACGCGTCGATGACCGTCGGCGACGCAGGGCCGCTCGCGCCGCGGGCCAGTTCGACCGCGGTGCGTGCGAGCAGCTCGGTCTCCGCACGCGGCACGAGCGCCTCGGGGCCCGCCAGCATTTCCAGACCCATGAACTGCTGTCTTTCGGTAAGGTGTGACAGCGGCACGCCGGCCGTTCTGCGGCGCACGAGCTCACGCAGCGCCGCCTCCTGGGCCGCGTCGGGCACCTCGAGGGGCTTAGTCATGGCGAGCTCGGCGGAAACAGCGCTTCCCATCGCCTTGTGCCAGAGCGCGTGCAGCGTGTTGTCCAGGTTTTCGCCCGGCTTGTCCGGCAGGAACTGAATGGCTTCCTCGAGCCGGGCCCTCATTTCCTGATACAGCGGCGACGTATTCATCGGCCGAGTCCTTCCAATAGCAGGCGCGTACTGACCTTGCCCGTCGTCGTTTCCGGCAGGCTGTCCACGAAGAGGACTTCCTTGGGGACCATGAATTTCTCCAGTAGGCCGGCGCATAGCGCGCGAATTTGTCGCTCGTTGAGCTGCACGCCCGGCTCCGCCACGACGTAGGCTCGAATCGCTTCGCCGAGCAGAGGGTCGGGAATGCCGACGACGGCCGCCTGGCGGATACCGGGAATGCCGTGCAGGGCATTCTCCACTTCCGCGGGACTTACTTTCTCGCCGCGGGTTTTGATGATATCGTCGCTGCGCCCGACGAAATACAAGTAGCCCTCGGTGTCCATGCGGAAATAGTCGTGCGTGCAGAGGACTCGTTCGCCGGGAAGTCTGCCTGGTTTGAGCATTTCGCCGCTCAGGTCCGGACGATTCCAGTATCCGAGCATGACGTGCGGGCCGCGGACGTGCAAAATGCCCGTCTCGCCGGGAGGCACGGGCTCGCCGTCCGCCGCGAGCAGATAGACTTCCGTACCGGGGATCGCCTTTCCGACGGAGCCCGGCTTCGACTCGACGAGTTCCGGCTCCAGGTAACAAACGCGTTTGCACTCGGTGAGGCCGTACATCTTATAGATGAGGGCGTTGGGAAAGATCGCTCGAAGCTTCGGAACAGCGCTATCGGGCAGGGCGGCGGCTGTGTTGGTGAGGCGCGTGACCGAAGGGAAGCACAGAGCACTGCGGGCGTGGGCGGCGATGAGCGTGGCAAAGATCGTAGGAACCCCCGGTAGGACCGTGACGCTCGTCTCCTTCATTCGATTGAATATTTCGGCCGGATAGATGAACGAGCGCTCCAGAACGAGCGTCCCACCGAGCGTAATGGACATGAGCAGCTGATACAGGCCATAGTCGAAAGCGAGGGGAAGGACGCACAAGAGCCGGTGCGCTTCGGATAGCCGCAGGTACTCGATCAAGCTGCCGACGGCGAACACCATCGACTGATGCGTCTGCATCACACCCTTTGGACTGCCCGTGCTGCCCGAAGTGTAAATCAGCGCGGCGAGATCCAACGGAATGGCGGGAGCGTCCCCGGGGGGGGATGCAGGGGCCGAGGCCAGCACCGAGTCGAATGCCTCGATCGGTCTTGCCGGGGAGGTTGGCAAGGCCCCGGAGCAAATGACAGCCCTCAACGCGTCGGCGGCATCGAGCGCCGGGAGGAAAACGTTTGCCAAATGACCATCGGTGATCAGCACGCTGGCTCCGCTGTCACGGAGCAGGAACATGAGCTTGTCGGCTTTGGTCTGCGGATTGATGACGAGGAACGATGCTCCTGCAATCAGCGTCCCGTAGATCGATACGACGCATGGCCAGGTGTTGTCCATGTAAATGGCCACGCGGTCGCCGCGTCGAAGCCCGCGGGCGCGCATCGCATGTGCCAAGGCGCATGCGGCCCGAAGCAGCTCCGTATAAGTGTAGGGCTTGCCTTCCGCCACGATGGCAGGTTTGTTCGCCAAATGAGGCAGCTCAGCGTTGGCCAGCAAGCTGTCGTGCAGAAGGCGCTGCGGTGAGGAAGCCATTCAAAATCCGTGAGTTGCTTCAAACCGGAAGTGTAGGGCGGTGCCTACAATTTGTTCAATCTCGAACGGCAGGCTCATCGTGTGCGGAATTGCCGGAATTCTGGCTCTAAGTGACGGCGCGCCGGCGACGACCCGGCAAGCGCTGGAAGGCATGATCGGTATGCTTCGGCATCGCGGGCCCGATGGCTATGGTTTTCACGTGGACGGCCCTGTCGGTCTCGCCCATGCCCGTTTGACCGTCATCGATTTCGCGACCGGCGCGCAGCCGATGGCAAACGAAGACCGCTCGATTTGGACGGTCTTCAACGGCGAAATTTTCAATTATCCGGAACTGCGTGCCGAATTGGA
Source organism: uncultured Gammaproteobacteria bacterium (assembly GCA_963782445.1). GTDB lineage: Bacteria > Pseudomonadota > Gammaproteobacteria > Steroidobacterales > Rariloculaceae > ZC4RG20. The sequence continues at coordinate 3,569,627 of CAWAJM010000001.1, read as the reverse complement.
GCAGGCCGGTCACATATTTGCGACGCGATCCGATACCGAGACGATCGTCCATGCTTACGAAGAATTCGGCGAACGGTTTGTCGAGCGACTCAACGGACAGTTCGCGATCGCCGTTTGGGATTCGAAACGCCGCCGCCTGCTGCTTGCCCGCGATCGCCTCGGCATCCGACCGCTCTTCTACAGCTGGGATCGGGGGCGGTTGGTATTCGCCTCCGAGGTCAAGGCGATTGGCCAGGCCGCGTCCCAGGGCCTGAAGCTCGACCTGCACGGACTCGCGCAGATCTTTACGTTCTGGTCGACGATCGAGGCCCGAACGGCGTTCGCAGACGTTCTGAGCCTGCCGCCGGGGCATCTGTTGAGCGTAGAGAACGGCGAGGGCCGCCTGACGAGATATTGGGACTGGGATTTCTCGCCCGCCGCCGGTGCGGCGGCGCCGTCCCGAGAGGAGGCAGCCGAAGAGCTGAAGGCCTTACTGGTCGACGCCGTGCGGCTTCAGCTGCGCGCGGATGTGCCCGTCGGCGCGTATCTCAGCGGCGGACTGGATTCCTGCGGCATCGTCAGTCTCATTCGCGGCTATACCGGCAATTCGCTGCGAACGTTCTCCGTCTCGTTCGAGGATGCCGAATTCGACGAGAGCGCCCATCAACAGGAGATGGTGCGTTACCTGGGCACCGACCACACGACGATCCGCTGCACGCGCAAGGATATCGGCGAGCGTTTCCCGAAACTCATTTGGCACACGGAGTCGCCGCTCGTCCGCACGGCCCCCGTGCCGCTGATGATGCTGTCCGGCATCGTCCACGACCGCGGCTACAGAGTCGTGCTGACCGGCGAGGGGGCGGACGAAGTCTTTGGCGGCTACGATCTGTTCAAGGAGGGGAAGGTCCGCAGATTCTGGGCACGGCAGCCGGACTCGCGTTGGCGAGCGTCCTTGTTCGGCAGGCTCTATCCCTATCTGCGTCACTCGCCGGTGGGAAATGCGGCTTTTGCCAGCAATTTCTTCGGCCAGGGGATCACGCATTTGGCCGATCCCGGTTATGCCCATGGCACGCGCTGGGCCACCACGAAGCGCCTGTGGAACTTCTTCTCGGCCGACGTACGCGATGCGCTCGGCACCGCGAATGTCGAGAGCGACCTGGCACACACCCTGCCTGCCGCGTTCGCGAATTGGGAAGGGTTGGCGCGTGACCAATACGTCGAGGCGAAGACCCTATTGGCCGGCTATCTGCTCTCTTCGCAGGGGGATCGAGTCGGCATGGCCCACTCCGTGGAAGGGCGGGTGCCATTCCTCGATCATAGAGTGGTCGAATTCGCGAACCGTCTGCCGGCCCGTTACAGGCTCAGCGCGCTGAAGGAAAAAGCGATTCTGAGAAAAGCGTTGACGGGATTGTTGCCCGACGGGATCCTCGAGCGCCGTAAGCAGCCCTACAGGGCTCCCGACGCTCCGAGTTTCTTCTGCGACGGCAAGCCGCTGCCTTATGTCGAAGATCTGCTTTCGTCGGATCGCGTGCGGCGGGCAGGATACTTCGAGCCGACGGCCGTCAGCCGTCTCGTCGAGAAGTGCCGCGTAGGCAAGGCCATCGGATTCGGGGACAATATGGCCCTCGTGGGAATACTTTCGACGATGCTCGTCGACGAAATTTTTGTACGGCAAGAAGTTACCGCCGTCCCTTCAATATAGAGAGATCCCGGAATTTCTGCATGACCGCACGGCGAGAAATCAAGCAGTTCATTCTGCAAAACTTCCTGTTCACCGAAGACGATTCCGCTTTGCTCGATTCGGAGTCGTTGATGCAGAAGGGGGTAGTCGACTCCACAGGCATCTTGGAGCTCATCATGCATTTGGAAGAGCGCTACGGGATCAAGGTGCAGGATGCCGAGATGCTGCCGGAGAACTTGGACTCGGTCGACAATATCGCTGCCTTCCTGCAGCGAAAGTGCGGGTGAACTGGCTCCCGCGATTCCGAACCGCGTCGCCAGCGGGTTCTCGACGCTGCGAGCACGCGCAGAACGAGGTCTGGAGCGAGCGTTTCGATACCGGCCGGTAGCCGGCTGCCGCCGTGCACGCGCGTGCAGGCCGCCTCCTTGATAGAATGACGACTTTCCTCCGCTGGTGCGCCGCGCCTGGCGGTTGCTGAACGGCCGCCCCAGTGCGGCAGAACGGGGGCTTCGAGCTGCAGCGCGTCGCGCTCCACGTCGTTCCCTTCGGTGCTGCGGTCGGCCAGGTACTCGCGAAAGGCATCGCCGACCGTGAGGATGCGCCGGACCGAATTAGCCGGATCGGGCTTTACGACCGGACACGGCGACCGTAGGGGCGGCCGCCGGTCCCTCTCCTTGATAAGATAGCCAGCTTTCCCAGTCCGGTCCTCCCATGACAGTCCGCACCCGCTTCGCCCCGAGCCCCACCGGCTACCTCCACATCGGCAGCGTCCGCATCGCGCTCGTGTGCTGGCTCTTCGCGCGCCACCATGGCGGGGAGTACGTGCTGCGCATCGAGGACACGGACCGCGAGCGCTCCACGCAGGAGGCGATCGACGCGATCCTCGAGAGCCTAGCCTGGGTGGACCTCGACGCCGACGAAGGCCCGATCTTCCAGACGCACCGCTTCGACCGCTATAAGGAGGTCGTCGCGCAGATGCTGGAGCAGGGCACGGCGTACCGCTGCTACTGCACGCGCGAGGAGATCGAGGCCATGCGCGCGGCCGCGCTCGAGCGGGGCGAGAAGCCGCGCTACGACGGCCGCTGCCGCGACGGCTCGCGCGTGCGCGAAGATGTCGCGCCCGTCGTGCGCTTCAAGAATCCGCGCGAAGGCATCGTCGTGCTAGACGACCTCGTCAAGGGCCGCATCGAGTTCGACAACGCCGAGCTCGACGACCTCATCATCGCGCGCTCCGACGGCACGCCGACCTACAACTTCACGGTCGTAGTCGACGACGCGGACATGAGAATCACGCACGTGATCCGCGGCGACGATCATGTGAACAACACGCCCCGGCAGATCAATCTGTTCCGCGCGCTCGGCCTCGAGCCGCCGGCCTATGCGCACCTGCCCATGATCCACGGCACGGATGGGGCGAAGCTCTCGAAGCGCCACGGCGCCGTCAACGTGCTCGAGTACCGGACGATGGGCTTCTTGCCGCGGGCGCTCCTCAATTATCTGCTGCGGCTCGGCTGGGCCCACGGCGACCAGGAGATCTTCTCGATCGAGGAGATGGTTAGGCTCTTCGATCTCGAGAAGTCGAATCCGTCCGCGGCGACGTTCGATCCCATGAAGCTGCTCTGGGTCAACCAGCAGCACATCCAGCGCGCGCCGCAGGCGCAGCTCACGGAGCTGCTCGGGCAGCAGCTCGAGGTGCAGGGGCTCGACGTGACGAACGGGCCGCCGCTCGAGCTCGCCGTTGAGGCGCTGCGCGAGCGCAGCCAGACGATCCTCGAAATGGCCGAGCAGGCACACTGTTATTACGAGGAGTACGAGGAGTTCGACGCGAAGAGCGCCAAGGCGCACCTGCGCCCCGTCGCGCGCGCCCTGCTCGTCGCTGTGCGCGATGCGTTGGCGAAGGTCGAGGAGTGGAGCGAGGCGGCGACGCAGCGGGCCGTCGAGCAGGTCGCGGACGCCGCAGGGGCGAAGCTCGGCAAGGTCGCGCAGCCGCTGCGCGTCGCGCTGACGGGCCGCGCCGCGTCGCCCGGAATCGGCACGACGCTCGTGCTCGTCGGCAAGGCCCGGACGCTTGAGCGCATCGACCGCGCGCTCGTGTATATCGAGCGTTCTGTCTCGCATTCGGAGGGTGGGGACGAAATCTAGCGCCGGGCCTGGAGCCGGCGGTTCCCCTGCGGCTCTCTGCTGTGGAATCGGGCAAGTCGACGAAACGGTCCTTCGCAAAGAGCAAAGGCCCCGCGAGGCGGGGCCTGCTCCGAAGAACCGATCACCGTTGCCGGCTTCGCTTGCGCCAGCGGCCGAGCCCTGCGAGGCCGATACCAAGCAAGGCAAGGGTTCCGGGTTCCGGGACGGTCGTCGTTCCACCGGCTCCGATCAGCGGAGCGATGTCGTCGAGATTGCTCTGGTAGAAGTTATCCGAGACGAAGTTGCTTGCGCTACCGACGAGACTCGTCGTGCTGTAGTCCATGAAAAAGAACTGGCCGTTGTTGCTCGCCCAGAAGATGTGCCCCAGTCCGTCGACTGCGCCTTGATCGAAGACGTTGCCTGCGAAGTTGATCGAGCTGACGACGGTGTGCGTAGCGGCATCGATCTGCGCGATTTGGCTGCCGCCGCCCAGGATCAGGCTGTCGGAGAACGGATCACAGACCATGCCGTGGGCCCGCATGAGCGTTGGCCGCGGCAAACGCAAGGGGGAGCAAGCCCAAGTGAACCTGCCCATTCATTACCTTCGTCGCCCCGTTAGTGATGGCGCGGCGCATCGGCGCGCCGCTGCCAGATTGGCAAGGCAATTCACGTGCCATCGAAAAAAAATAAAGAAAAACCAATAGGTTGTATTGGAAAGATTGGTGGTATCGCTGCCATTGTCAACTTTACCGACACGTGGACCAGCGCGCCTGCGGGAGCGCTCGCGTTCGCGGAGCGCTTTGAGGTCGCCTGTGCCGTCATACTGGCTCTCCCTAAAGGGTGGGAATCCCCCAACGGGCGAGGACGAAAGCGTGACGACAACGCGGCGAAGGCTGCGGAGAGGCGAGGGAGCTTGAAGGACGCGACGGCCCGGCTTTTCGGCCTTGTGCTCGCCGGCGGCGACAGCCGGCGCATGGGCCGCGACAAGGGCGCCGCCTCGTTTGCCGGCGAGCCCCAGGTCCACCGAGCGTGGCGGTTGCTGAATGGGCTCTGTATGGCGACATACGTCTCGGTTCGCCCGCGGCAGGCGGCATCGACGGTTTATGCCGGACTGCCGCTGATCGTCGACGAGGCTGGCGATGTGCAGCGCGGTCCCGCGGCAGGCTTGGCCGCGGCCTGGCGCGCGCACCCCGAAGTCGCCTGGCTCGCCCTGGCCGCGGACATGCCGCTCGTGGATGCGCGGGTCCTGAGGGAACTGATCGCGCGACGCGATCCCGGGCGCCTCGCGACGGCGTTCCGCCAGCCCGACGGTACGCTGCAGCCGCTTTGCGCCATCTGGGAGCCGCGGGCGCAGGCGATCCTCGAGGCGCGGCTCGCCGCCGGCGATGCCTCGTTGCGCCGCCTACTCGAGGCGGCGCCGGTTGCCGAAGTCGCGCCGTCCGAGCCCGAGCGGCTCGCGGGTTTCAATACGGAGGCGGATCTCGCGGCGCTCAAGAAGGTGGCGGTGCGCCGGCGAACGCCATAGGCCTCGCTAGCGCCGAAACCGATGAGCCGTGTGTGCCGTCGTTGGTGCTCGAGATCGAGGCGTTCCGGCCCGCCAGCGAGGAAGGCCCCGCAAATGCCCGAGCCCGTCGTTGGCCGAAAGCGTATGTGCAGTGCAAGTACCGTCGATGGGGCTAGCGGAGCGGAGCACGGTGAACGCGTGAAGAATCTCGACGGTTTTTTCTGCGTGGTCACCGCAGATCGAGCGGCCGTCCGAGCCGTCGCGGCAGTGCATGGCGAGGGCTTGATTGCCTCGCCGCCGCGTTTATGGCCAACTGTCGGTGAGCTGCGCAATGCGCCAGGTGGCGTCGAACGCCGTCGCGTGCGCAGCGAGCGCGGCGCTTGAACGGGAGCCGCCTCCACCCAGGGGACAGGATCGAGCGAATGACAAAAAGAGTTCACGGCGCCCGCACGTTCGCGGGCCTGCTGGTCGGCGCTGCCTGCGCGCTGGCCGTCGCCGCATCGGCCGCCGCCGCCGACGACCCCCACGAAACCCACGTCTACTGGGGCGACGTCCACCTCCACACGAACTACTCCTGGGACGCCTACGGCACGGGCAACGCGACGCTGACCCCGGACCAGGCCTACCGCTTCGCGCGCGGCCTGCCCGTCATGCACCCGGCGTGGCACGAGACGGTCCAGATCCGGCGGCCGCTCGATTTCCTGGCCGTAACCGATCACGCGATCCTGCTGGGCACGCAGGCCATGCTCGATAAGCGCGATCCCAAGCTGCTCTCGACGGACTGGGGCAAGAAGATGCTCGCGATCCACGAGAAGCAGCCGATCGGCGGCGTCATGCGCGAGGGCGGCCGGCTCGGCGTCATGCGCGGCCCGCAGGGCTCGGCCGAGCGCAAGGAGATGATGGATCAGATCTACTCGCCCGAGGTGCGTGCGCAGACCTGGGACGCGGAGATCGATGCGGCGGAGAAGAACAACATCCCCGGCAAGTTCACGGCGCTGATCGGCTGGGAGTGGACCTCCACGCCGGGCGGCAAGAACCTGCACCGCTGCGTGATCAGCAACGCGACGGCCGCGCAGGCGCGCGAGTTCATTCCGTACAGCAACTACGAGAGCCTGAGGCCCGAGGACCTGTGGAACTTCCTGGCGAAGACCAAGGCGAAGACGGGCGTCGATTTCATCGCGATCCCCCACAACTCGAACCTCTCGGGCGGGCTCATGTTCGACGTCGTCGACAGTGACGGGCACCCGATCAACGCCGAGTACGCGCGCAACCGCATGCGCTGGGAGACGGAGGTCGAGATCACGCAGTCGAAGGGCACGTCCGAGATCCTGCCGCAGCTCGCGCCCGACGACGAGTTCGCGAACTTCGAGATCTGGCAGCGCCTGTTGACGCCGCGGCCCATGCCGCCGAGCCCGCACGACTACGTGCGCACGGCGCTCATGGAGGGCCTCGCGTTCAAGCACACGATCGGCGTGAATCCTTACAAGCTCGGCTTCATCGGCGCGACGGACTCGCACACGGGGCTCTCGACGGTGCAGGAGAGTCATTTCCTCGGCGACTTCGGCTCGGACGCGACGCTCGAGCAAAAGCGCGACGAGATGCAGCCCGGCGCGAAGCGGCGCTTCATTTTCCCGGACTGGATGCTGGCCGCCTCGGGGCGCGCGGCCGTGTGGGCGACCGAGAACACGCGCCAGGGGATCTTCGATGCGTTCAAGCGCAAGGAAGTCTACGGCACGACGGGTACGCGCATCGTGCTGCGCTTCTTCGGCGGCTTCGATTTCGAATCGGCGGATGCCGATGCGAAGGACATCGCCAAAGTCGGCTACCGCAAGGGCGTGCCCATGGGCGGGGACCTCACGCGCGCGCCGGCGAACGAAGCGCCGAGCTTTTTGATCTGGGCGGCCAAGGACCCGCTGAGCGGCAACCTCGACCGCATCCAGATCGTCAAGGGCTGGGTGGACGACGCGGGCAAGACGCAGCAGCGCATCTACAACGTCGCCTGGTCCGGCAAGCGCCGGCTCGACGCACAGGGCAAGCTGGCGCCCGTCGGCGATACCGTGGACGTGAACACGGCCTCATACACGAATTCGATCGGCGCCGTGCAGCTCGCGACGGTCTGGAAGGACCCGGACTTCGAGCCGGGTCAGCTCGCGTTCTATTACGCGCGCGTGCTCGAGATTCCGACGCCGCGCCATTCGCTCTACGACGCCGTCGCGCTCGGGATTCCGGTCAGCGAGACGCACGAGCCGGCGAGCATCCAGGAGCGCGCGTATTCCTCGCCGATCTGGTACACGCCTACCGAATAGGCGCCGTCGAGCGCCCCAGAAAGCTGCAGGCATCGCAGCCTAGCTAAAGACCTCCGGGTTGCGAAATGGCCGGTCCTTAGGGACAATCAGCTACGGGGGACAATTGCGGCTCGGTCATAGTTATACGTGCTGCTTCGCGCGTTCCGGCCGTCGCAAAGCGCAGCAGGGCCGGATTACATAATCCAATAACGGCGGCCCCAGCGCTTCGCCCTCGTTACAAGCCTGCAGCCAGCGGAGTCGCGCATGAAACTTACGACAAGGGCCTCGGCGCTACTCGCGGGCCTGCTGGTTTCCGTCTGCGTCTACGCCGCGGATACGAGCGATAACACCAATCTGCGCAATCAAATCTCGTTTCTGACGGGCGCGCTCGATACTTCCGTGGTCGCGGGCCTGATTCCCGCCGAGCCCGTCGGCCGCGTGGGCGAAGTGCTCGAGTACGCGACAAACCTCTCGCTGAAGGCGCTCGCGCCCGTGTTCGTGCCGCCGCCGGACCGCCAGCTCTATCCGAATACCTCGGACGGCTGCTACCGCGACTTCACGCTGCCGCAGGCGCAAGGCAAGTACCACAATTGGTTCGGCGTTTGGAACATCACCCCGCTGCCGTCGAACTGGGGCGATCTCGGCACGCCGAGCCTGTTCCACTCGAACACGGCCGTGGACGTTGACGTCAGCATCGGGGACGATCTGATCCCCGAGAGCGGCAATCCCGAGGCGCCCAAGGAGGTCAAGCTCGGCGCGGGCATCCATCGGGTCGACTGGACGGCCACGTCGCAGCTCGGAATTTTTTGGGACGTTGAGCTGCCCGTGCTGCTCATGGAGGTCGATCTCTCGATCGAGGAGCGCTACGGCACGTCCGTCGGCCTCAAGGCGGCGCGCGCGAGCGACGCCGTCGCCAGGCGCGTCTTCACGAAACTGGCCGAATCTGCCTACAAGGTCGGCCGCGCCGCGGGCCTGCACGCGGCGGAGCTCAAATCCAACGGCTTCTTCGACGACGAGGTCCCGACGACGTCGAATTTCGGCGAGCAGCGACTGTGGGTCTGGGACGTGCACACGCCGGAAATCTCGACGAGCGCGCCTTTGATCACGCTCGAGGCCCGCAATTTCGGCGGCACGTGGTATTCCTATGCCGACGGGGAGCTGCGTAACACGCTGACGGCTTCGGATGCCTGCGGCCGGCCCGTGACCGTCACGAACGACGCACCGAAGTTTCTGCCCGTCGATGAGACCACGAAGATCACCTGGACCGTGAGCGACGGCGGCCCCTATCCGCCCGAGGTCGCGCCGACGGCATCGATTACCCAGATGGTGACGGTGCGCGACACGCAGCCGCCGCTGCTCGTGCCGCCGCCGGGCTTCGCGCGCGAGTCGAGCACGCCCATCGATCTGACGAGCGGCACCTTTAACCTCGGGGCCGTGCAGGTCGCCGATCTCGCCGATCCAGAGCCGAAGGTCACGAACGATGCGCCTGGTACGCTCGACGTCGACCATCGCTACGTGATCACCTACACGGCCACGGACGCCTCGGGCAACTCGACGGCCGCGCCCGCCGACGATCCCGAAAAGTACTCGCAGGTCGTGACGATCAAGACGCCGGGCACGAACACGGCGCCGACGGCGAGCACGGCCTCGGCGGCGACGATCACGGCCAAGCCCGTCACCGTGACGCTGAGCGGTCACGACGACGACGTGCTGGACGGGCGCCCCGACCCGCTCGCGTTCAAGATCGTGAATCGGCCGGGCAACGGTCAGTTCGTCGCGCCGCTGTATCCGTATTTCATCGAGGACTTCCGGCAAAAGCCGGCCGGCGCGCCCGGCAGCGGCGACCCGCTGACGCTGTCCTGCCCCGCGGATCTCACGAGCGGGCCGGCGCTCGAGGGCAAGCTCGGGCTGCTGCAGCGCACGGACCACGGGGCCTACATCACACGCTGCTATTGCGAGGTGCACGCCGCGCCGCCGCACGGCTTCATCTATAGCCCCACCTATATCCATATCAGCGACGCGGGGGAGTATTTCCTCTCGGACCGCTACTGGACCTGCGACAACGAGCCGAAGGCCCTGACGGACACGCGCATCTCGAAATTCGTCGACGGCAGCCTCGTGGCCGAATACACGGGCACCTCCGGGTTCGAGGGCGTCTTCCAGGTGGATGCCAACGACAACCTCTGGACGCTCCATGTCTCGGGCTCCGGCTCGAGCGCGGAGCTTCTCCTCGACGGGCTCGACGGTCAGACGCTGCAGACGCTCGCCATTCCCGCGAACGCCGCTAAGTACACGTCCTCTTCGGCGGCCGACATCGACGCGGGGACGCTCGTCAACGCGCACGTGGACCCGAAGCGCGGCGTCATCTACGTCGCGGACAAGCACCGCATCTTCATGTTCGACTACGATCAGCCCGACCAGCTGCTCGGCGAGCTGCACGACGGCGAGCCGTTCCTCAACGACTGCGAAGGCACGGCGGGATACAGCCGCGGCGGCTTCTGGATGGAGACCGATTCCAAGGGCGATCTCTATCAGGTCTGCGGCTCGCGCGTCCACAAGTTCGGCCCGCCGCCGCTCGTCGACGGCGTGCGCAAACCCGGCCCTTACATCGGTTGGCTCGGCAAATGCCTGGGCAACCTCAAGGACCCGACCACGGGCGTGCCCTACAACTACTGCGACGAGAAGACGCAGACGTCCAAGGGCTTTCAGTGTACGGACGCGACCTGCGCGCGCTCGACCACGACGGCCGACAATAGGGGGGCCGGCCCGGGGCAGTTCGACGGGGCGCGGCACATCGCCATCGATCCGCACGACGTCCTCTACGTCGTCGACTACAACAACTACCGCGTGCAGCGCTTCGGCCCCGACGGCGTCTACGCCGGCGAGGCCAAATCGACGGGGCAGGGTATCGCGCAGGACGGCAGTTTCGTGCTCGGCAACATGGGCAAGCCGCGCGCCGTCTCGGTGAACTCGAGCGAGTTCCACGTGCTCGAGTGGTCGCTCGACACCAACGACTACTTCCTGCATATCTTCAAGACGCTGCCCTTCTACGACGTGACGGATTCGAGCGCGAAGGTCGACTACGTTTCCGACTACAATTTTCAGGGCCAGGACACCTTCAGGTATCTCGTCGACGACGGCATCGACGTGAGCGCGCCCGCGAACGTCACCGTCGATGTTGCCCGCGCCTACCGGCCGCCCGAGAAGCTGCGCGTCGAGTGCTACACGGATGCGACCTTCACGACGCAGCAGGACTGCTCGGTGAACGAGGATCAGGTCCTGCACCTGCGCCTGCTCGCCGACGACCCGGACGGCTTCGTGGGTTACGGCGGCCTCGATACGCTGACGTACACCATCGCGGCCGACCCCGCGCACGGCACGCTGGCCAAGCTCGGCGGGGACGTGAGCTACGCGGATTACTCGTACACGCCGGCCGCGGACTATTTCGGTTCGGATACGTTCGAGTTCCAGGCGAACGACGGCAAGGACTCGGCGGCCGATCCGGGCACGGCGGCGCTGACGGTCGTGCCGCAGCGCGACGATACGGTCATCGACCTGCCCGAAACGGTGCGCGTGGCGCGAGGCTTCTCGGCGCCGATGCGCATCGCGTTCAGCGACGTCGACGCGGACTCCTTCCCGCAGCCGCAGGCCCTCTCCATCGCCTGGGGCGACGGCACGGTCGCCCTGCCGCCGGACTGGACGAACATCGGCGTCTACGACGAGAACGGCCAGCCCGTGCCGCCGCAGTCGGATACGCTGCCGGGCAAGGGGTATCTCGTCGGCGCCCACGCGTACGACAGCGCGTCCGCGCCGCTCGTCGTCTGCATGCTCAGCGACGGCGACAGCGAGCCGAGCTGCGCGAGCCGGCCCGTGGACGTTGTCGAGGCGACGGAGATCGGCATCTGGGCCACGAACCTCGCGGCCGACGGCTCGGGCAAGGTCATCCCCGCGCAGCCGGGCAAGCCCTACGACTTCGGCGTGGCCGTCTCGAACCTCAAGCCCTCGACTTGGGCCGGGCTCACGGCGAACAACGTGAAGGTCACGCTGACGTTTCCGGACGGCATTACGCTCGCGAGCACGGACAGCCGCTGCACGGGCCAGGGCACGCTGACCTGCACGCTCGGCAACCTGCCGCCCTACCCGCAGGCAAGCGGCACGGGCAGCCAGGAAGTGCTGCAGTTCACGCTCGACATCGATCCGGCCGCGGCGCAGAGCGCCTACGTCATGGTCGTCGCCGCGAGCTCGACCGACGACGGTCCGAAGGTCGACGCCGATACGGGCACGTCGCTGAGCATCCCGATCGCGGATGCCGACGGCGACGGCTCGATCGACTACTACGATAAGTTCCCGAACGACGCGCGCTGGGCGAAGGATGCCGACGGCGATTCGATCGCCGACGAGTGGGAACTGCAATACGGCCTCGACCCGACGGACCCGGCCGACGCGGCCCTCGATTCGGACGGCGACGGCGCGACGAACCTCGAGGAATTCAAGAACGGCACCTACCCGTACCTCGCCGAGCCCGTGCATGCGGGCGCGACCCTGCGCCTCGACGCGGCGGGCGATCACCGGCTCGGGTTCGCCGTCGCGGCGGGCGACCTCGACAACGACGGCTACTCGGACGTCGTCGCCGGCGCGCCGGGCTACGCGGACGGCGCGGGCGCCATCGTCGTGCTCAAGGGCGGCGAGTCCGGGCTCACGGCGACGGCGCCGATTACGCTGTCGCCGGCCACGACCGACTTCGGCTTCCGCGTCGCCGTGGGGCATATCGACGGGGACGACTACGCGGATGTCGCCGTCACGGACCGCACGGCCGTGTACCTGTATTTCGGCAGCGCCGACGGGCTTACGGGGCCGGTCAAGCTGCCGGCGCCGGCCAATGCGGCGCATTTCGCCGATGCGCTCGTCATCGCCGACCTCGACGGCGACGGCCGCGACGATCTCATCGCGACGGCGCCCGGGGCCAGCGGCACGCAGGGCCGCACGCTGATCTACCGCGCCGCGAGCCGGTACTGGCAGGCGGCCGACCCGGCACCCGACAAGGTCCTCTCGCAGGATGCATCGGCTAACTACGGGTCCGCGGCGGCCGTCGCCGATCTCGACGGGGACAAGCTGCCCGACCTCGTCGTCGGCGATGCGTTCACGGGCGCGGGGGCCGTCTACGGCTATCTCGGCGCGAACATCGACTGGAGCTCGAGCGCGACGGGTATGCAGGACTTCGTGCTCGCGAACGGGGCCTCGGGGAGCCGCTTCGGCAACGCCCTCGCGGTCGGCGGGGATTTCGACGGCGATGGGATCCCGGACCTCGTCGTCGGGGCCTATGCCGATCCGCCCGGCGGCGCCGCGCACGTTTACAAGAGCACGACGCGGTACTGGACGGCCGGCGTCATGCCGCTGCCGGAGAAGATCCCCGATGCAACGGCGGGCGATCAGTACGGCGTCGCCGTCTTGGTCACGCGGCCGACCCAGTTCGACGGCAAAGCGGCGCTTGTCGTCGGCGCGAACCGCGCCGAGCGCAGCGCGGACGCCGCGGACGAGGGCCGCGTCGACTATCTGCCCGCGGGCGATGCGACGGCCGCGCGCGTTTATCCCGGCGAGGCGCATTCGATGCTCGGCTATGCGCTCGCGAGCGCCGGCGACGTCGATGGCGACGGCTTCGAGGACTTCGTCGCGGGCGCCCCGGACATCACCGTCACCGACCATACGGGCGAGGGCGGTGCGGTGCGCTTGTTCTACGGCGGGCGCGCCAAGCAGCAGGCGGATCGCGACGGCGATCATGTCGCCGATGCGCTCGACAACTGCCCGGACACGCCCAACACCGATCAGGCCGACAGCGACGGCAACGGCGTCGGCGACGCCTGCGACACGGCCGCGCCTGACGCCGACGGGGACGGCGTGCCGGACGCGAGCGACAACTGTCCCGCGGTCGCCAACCCGGATCAGGCCGATGCCGACGGCAACGGCGTCGGGGACGCGTGCGATGCGAGCAGTGCCGGCGGCGGAAGCGGTGGAAGCGGCGGGAACGGTGGGAACGGCGGCGGCCAGAGCAGCGGCGGTGGCGGCGGTGGCGGCGGCGGCGTGGACATCGAGTCGCTCCTGCTGCTCGCGCTGCTGGCCTATGGCAAGCGGCGGCGCGAGGCGCGCCGTGCGGGCGGCCGCCGGCCCGCGGGGCGGTAGGTGACATAAGCTGCCGGGGCTGCGGGCCGAGGCTCAACTGTGAGAACATCTGTCCACGGCCGCTCGAGTCAGCATTAAGTAAAAATACAAGACGCGCAGCGCTGGGCCGGGCGGCGCGTTCATGGTACGCGCCCATCGTGTCCGCCAAATCTCCCCGTAATGCGATGCCGCCGGTCGGACCGCGGGGCGCGGCCGTGCTTGCGCCCGAGGAGGTCGACGCCTCGCTCGAGGCGACGCTGCCGCCGACGCCGCTGCGCGATCTGCTCGCGGCCGACGGCGCGGCCGTCTACGTCTGTTCCGCGGACGCCGCGCTGACGCAGGTCGCGCAGGAGGCCGCCGGCGAGCATTTCCCGGTCCTGCCCGTCGAGGATTGGCCGGCGCTGCTGCGCGCGCTCCGGAGCGGCGGCCGCATCGTGCTGCTCGATGCCGACGCGGCGCCGGGCGGCATCGAGAAGGGCCTGCGCGAGCTCGAGCGCCTGCCGGTCGCGCCGATCGTGCTCGTCGCGGCCACGCGCGGCGCCTCGCAGCGCCTCATGGGGCTGCTCTCCGAGGGCAAGATTCATCGGCTGCTCATCAAGCCCGCGGCCGCAGGCATCACGCGGCTGCTGCTCGAATCGGCCGTGACCCGGTATCTGCAGCTGCGCGACGTGGGCGGGTGGCGCGCGCTGCCCGTCGAGATCGAGGACGAGCCGTTCGAGGCACCGCGCATGCGGCGGCGGCGGTCGAAGGCTTTGGGCCTCGGCGGCTGGCCCACCTGGACCGCGGCGGGCATCGTCGTCGCGGCGGCCGTCGCGGCCGCGCTGCTCGCGAGCGGGGTCGGCGGGCCGGAATCGGCCGTCGGGCGTTGGCTGGGGCGCAGCGCCGTGCAGGGGCGGGCCCCCGCGCCGCCTGAGTCGGCCGGCGTTGCCGCGCAAGCGTCGAGCGCGAGCCGCGCTTCCGCCGACGCGCCCGCGCCGGCTCGGCTTCCCGCCGTAGCGCCGCCAGTCACCCACGCGCCCCGGGAGGCGCCGCCCGCGCGCCCGGTTTCCGCGGAAACTCCGCCGCCCGTCGCGGCCGCCGCGTCGGCCTTGCCGGGGACCGCGCCGGAGGCCGAGTCCGCGACGGCGCCGCCACGCGACTCGGCACGCGCGCCCGAGGCGGCGCGGGCGCCGAATCCGGTGCCCGAGGCGGCGCCCGCGTCCAATCCCGCGCCGGCGTCAATTCCTGCGCCCGCGCCGCCTGCCGCCGCAGCGTCCCAAGGCCCTTCCGATCTCACAACCGACCTCGCGCTCGCGCGCGCGCGCCTCGCGGCCGGCCAGCTGCTCGCGCCCGCCGACGACAGCGCCGAGGGCTACTACCGCGCCGCGGCGGCCGCGCGGCCCGACGACCCGAGCGTCCTCAAGCTGCGCCTCGATCTTGCCGCGGCCCTGGTCGGCGCCGTCCGCGTGGCCCTCGACGGCGACGATATCGACCGCGCGTCCAAGCTCGCCGACGAGGCTTTTCGGCTCGGCGCCGATCAGGAGACGCTGGCGGAGCTCCAGGCGGACCTCCGGGCCGCCCAGGCGCAACGCGTTCAGCAGGCCCGGGCCGCCATGCTCGCGACCGCGAACGAGCGCCTCGCGGCCGGCCGGGTCGTCGCGCCGGCCGACGACAGCGCGCTGCACTATCTCGGTGCGCTGCAGCAGCAGGATCCCGCGTTCCCGGGTCTCCCGGCGGCCTGGGCGGCCGCCCGGACGGCGGTCACGAGCGGCGTCAAGGCCGCGCTCGAGAAGGGCGACTGGATGACGGCCCAGGCCTGGACGAGCGCGCTCGCGAAGGTGGATCCGGACCCGAAGGCGGTCCGGGCGCTGCAGCACGCGACGCGCGTCGTGCGCTACCTCGCCGTGCCGGCCGCGCCCGGCGAGCTGCGGCTCGTCGAGTCGGCGCCGCTCGAGTACCCCCCGGTCGCCCGGCGGCGCGGGATCGACGGCTGGGTCGAGCTGCGCTTCGTCGTGGGCCTCGACGGCCGGCCGCGGGACGTGCAGGTCGTCGAAGCCTCGCCCAAGGGGATCTTCGACAAGGCCGCCCTCGCGGCCGTGAGCCGGCAGCGCTATGCCCCTTATGTCGAGGACGGCGTGACCTACGAGCGGCTCGCAAACCTAAGGGTACAGTTCCGTCTGGAGTAGGTTCGGACGCCCGTCGAGGCACTTCCGGCCCAGGGAATTGTCGCGAAAAAACAACCCATTAGGACCGCTGCGGCGAGCAGAGTCGCTTCCTGCGCAAGGCCTCTCCGGTCATCCGAGCTTGAACTCTTAAGCTATTGAGATGTAAGGCTATTCACGTTTGGTCTTGGCGAAGCGGCCGGGGCCGGGTATCCTGCTGCGCACAGTTTCCGGCCCGCCCAACAGTTGGTCTTGGGGGCGCGCTGTCAGGTCGAATCCCTGTCGGAAGCCATGGGTAGTCCCGTCTGTCGGCGGAGGTTTCCTGGGAGTTGATTTGGCAGTGTCGCCCTCTCTTACCATGCGAGTCCCGTTACTCGACCTGAAGCCCCAGTACGCGCCTTTGAGGCGCGAGATCGAACAAGCGATTCGCGAGGTCTGCGACGCGCAGCAGTTCGTGCTGGGTCCGCGCGTCGCGGCGCTCGAGGCACGCATCGCCGAGTATTCGGGTGCGCGCTTCGGTCTCGGCGTCTCGTCGGGCACCGATGCGCTGCTGCTCGCGCTCATGGCGCTCGGCGTCGGCGCGGGCGATGCGGTCATCACGAGCACATTCACGTTCTTCGCGACGGCGGGTGTCGTCGCGCGTCTCGGGGCGCGGCCGATCTTCTGCGACATCGACGCGCGCACGTTCAATCTCGATCCGGATGCGCTCGAGCGCCTCGTGGCCGAGGACTGCGTGCGCGACGACGCCGGGCTCGTGCATCGGGCGTCGGGCGCGCGCGTGAAGGCGGTCGTGCCCGTGCATCTCTATGGGCAGATGGCGGAGATGGATCGGCTCATGCCGATCGCCGAGCGTGCAGGGTTGGCGGTCGTCGAGGATGCGGCGCAGGCGATCGGCGCCGCGCTGCCCGACGGGCGGCGCGCGGGCAGCGTCGGGACGATCGGCTGCTTCTCGTTTTTTCCGACGAAGAATCTCGGTGCCTTCGGCGACGGCGGGCTCTGCGTGACAAGCGATGAAGCGCTCGCAGCATCGATGCGCATTCTGCGCGTGCACGGCGGCGAGCCCAAGTATTATCACGCCGTCGTCGGCGGCAACTTCAGGCTCGACGAGTTGCAGGCGGCCGTGCTGCTCGTGAAGCTCGGGCATCTCGATGCGTGGAGCGAAGCGCGCATGCGAAACGCGGCTCACTATGCGCAGCTCTTCGCGGCCGCGGGCCTCGAGGGCGCGGTGACGCCGCCCGTCGCGCTGCCGGGTTACCGCCATGTGTTCAATCAGTATGTGATCCGCGCGGCGCGCCGGGACGAGCTCAGGGCGTATCTGCAGAGCGAAGGGATCGGCACGGAGATCTACTACCCGGTGCCGCTGCATGCGCAGCAGTGTTTCGCGGGGCTCGGTCACGCGCCCGAAGACTTTCCCGTGGCCGCGTGCGCGGCGGCCGAGACGCTGGCGCTGCCGGTTTACGCCGAGCTCGCGGCCGAGCAGCGTGAGTATGTCGTCGACCGCATCGCGCGGTTTTATTGAGAACGCAAAGGGGCCTGAAATAAGGGCGAAAAAAGGGGTCAGAGCCCTTTTTCGGCTCGCCGAAGCGTGCGCGGCGCGCGTTGGGGAAAAAGGGCTCTGACCCCTTTTTTCGTTCTTGTGACGCCAGTGATTCTCCAAGTTAACGAGTTATGGCAGCATCGGTCACCGTGAGTACACCCATGCGCAAATTGCTGATCGTCGAGGACGATCCCGGCATTCAAAGCCAGCTCAAGTGGTGCTTCGAGGATTACGAGGTCATCCCGGCCGAGAACCGCGTAGCGGCCATCAACGAGCTGCGCCGGCACGAGCCGCCCGTCGTGCTGCAGGACCTCGGTCTGCCGCCCGACGACGACGGCGTCGAGGAGGGCTTCGCGACGCTCAAGGAGATTCTGCAGCTCGCGCCGTTCACCAAGGTCGTCGTCGTCACCGGCCACGGCGACCAGAGCAACGCGGTCAAGGCCGTCGGGCTCGGCGCCTACGACTTCTATCAAAAGCCCGTCGACGTTGACACGCTGCAGCTCATCGTCCAGCGCGCCTATCACATCCACGAACTCGAGGCCGAGAACCGGCGGCTGAGCCAGCAGGGCAGCACGGCCGCGATGCTGAACGGCATCATCGCCGGCAGCGACGCGATGATGAAGGTCTGCCGCATCATCGAGAAGGTGGCGCCGACGAGCGTCACGACGCTGCTGCTCGGCGAGAGCGGCACGGGTAAGGAAGTGCTCGCGCGCGCCGTCCACACGCTGAGCACGCGCGCCGAAGAACCTTTCGTTGCGATCAACTGCGCGGCGATCCCCGAGACCCTGCTCGAATCGGAGCTGTTCGGCTTCGAGAAAGGCGCGTTCACCGGCGCCGTCAAGACGACGCCCGGCAAGGTCGAGGTGGCCGACGGCGGCACGTTGTTTCTAGATGAGATCGGCGACATGCCGCTGCCGCTGCAGGCGAAGCTGCTGCGCTTTCTACAGGAGCGCGTCGTCGAGCGCGTCGGCGGACGCAGCGAGATCCCCGTGGACGTGCGCGTCGTCTGCGCGACGAACAAGAAGCTCGCGGACGAGATGGCCGCCGGGCGCTTTCGCGAGGACCTCTACTATCGCATCAGCGAGATCACGATCGAGATCCCGCCCGTACGCGAGCGCGACGGCGGGCGCATCGTGCTCGCGCGGCATCTGCTCGCGAAGTTCGCGAAGCAGCAGGGCAAGAACATCAAGGGCTTCAGCGGCGACGCCCAAGACGCCATCGACACCTATGCGTGGCCCGGCAACGTGCGCGAGATGGAGAACCGCATCAAGGCGTCCGTCATCATGGCCGAAGGCAAGCTCGTGACCGCCGAGGACTTAGGCCTCAAGCCGGCCGGCGAGGCGCCTTCGCTGAACCTGCGGCTCGTGCGCCAGGAGGCCGAGACGCGCGCGATCCGCGACGCGCTGGCACGCACGGCGGGCAACATCTCGCGCGCGGCCGAGCTGCTCGGCATTACGCGGCCGACGCTGTATGACCTCATGCAGAAGTATTCGGTGCAGTAGCGAAAACGAAGAAAAAGGGGTCAGAGCCCTTTTCGCCTCCCGCGTCGGCGCCGGTTCGAAGCGTCGCCGCCAGGCGAAAAAGGGCTCTGACCCCTTTTTCTTTGTTTTCTTACCGGCTCGTGTCGACGACCGTAATCTCCGCGATCGGCGCGACGTTGGCTTCGATCATGTGCCCGCCCTTCGTGCTGCCGTCCGAGAACGCGACGACGGCGTGGATGTGCACATAGGGCTTGCCGTCGCGCATTGAGATGTTGCCGACGGCCGAGACGAGCTCGGCCTTTTTGTCCACAGGGATCTTCCTGAACGCGCCGTTGGCCGGATCGCCCCAGCCCAGCAGGCCCGTCGAGAGGCCGCCGAGCCCCGAGATGTACGCCGAGGTGATGTGGTGCTGCTCGGCGAGCTCGGTCAGCCCCGAGAGGATCTCGTCGTCTTGGCCGAAGTGCACCATGAAGATGTGCCCGCCCGGGCCCGTCTGCTCGACCTTCATGTGCGGGGCATGCCCCGGTTGGACGGGCGCCGGCCGGATGTAGCCCGCGGGCAGCGGCGCCTGCGGTGCGGACTGCTGCGCGGCCAGGGGGCCGGCAGCGGCCAGCGCGAGCGCGGCGGCCGCGAAGCGGCGGAGAAGGCGAGCGGATTCCGGGCGTATACGTATCATGGTGCGCTCCTCGTGGTGGACAGAGGACTTGTTGTTGTCGTTAGAGGCTAGTCTACGCCGCGGCGCGCGCGCCCGCAGCGCCGGGCGCGGCGGGGCTGCGCCGCCATGAACGTCCTCTGGCAGTCCCCCCGGCGGCCGATCGCGGCGCTCGTGCTCGCCCACGGCGCCGGCGCGGGCATGCGCCACCGCAACATGTAGGCACGGCTATCGCGTGCTCAAGCGCTCGCGGCGGAGCGACGAGGACGTGTTCGCCGAGATAGCGCGCGTCGCGCGTGCCTTCATCGAGCGGGCGCGCTGAGCCGCGGCTTCAGGCGACCTGCGAGGAGCCCCGCAGCTGCGCGAGGATCTCGACGAGCCGGCTCACGTCCACGGGCTTGGTCAGATGCCGGTCGAAGCCGGCCTGTGTCGCGCGCTGCGCGTCGTTCTCCGTGCCGTAGCCCGTCAAGGCGATGAGCACGATGGCGAAGCCCAAGTGGGCGCGCAGGCGCCGGGCCAGCTCGTAGCCGTCCATGTCCGGCAGGCCGATGTCGAGCACGGCCACGCCGGGACGCTCGCCACGCAGCAGCTCGAGTGCCGCGGGGCCGTCGCCGCACTCGAGGACGCGGTGACCGGCCAGCTCGAGGGCGATGCGCAGGCTCTCCCGGGCGTCGGCGTTGTCTTCGACGAGGAGCACCGTCTCGGGGTGCCGTTCCGGGACCTGGCCGGCGCTCGGCTCGGCGACGCTCGGCGCCGCGCGTGCCGGCAGACTCACGGTGAATGTCGCGCCGCTGCCCGGGCCTTCGCTCGCGGCTTCGACGTCGCCGCCGTGCAGCCGCGCGAGGCGCTGGACGAGCGTGAGACCGATGCCGAGGCCCCCGGCCGCGCGATCGCTCGTCGTTTCGGCCTGAAAGAACAGGTCGAATACGTGCGTCAGATCCTCGGCCGTGATGCCGGCGCCGTCGTCGCCGACTTCGAGCACGGCGCGCTCGCCGTCGCGCCGGGTCCGCACGCGGATCCGGCCGCCGGCGTCCGTATGTCGCGCCGCATTCGTGATCAGGTTCGTGATGATCTGCTCGAGGCGCGTGCGGTCCGCGTCGACCCAGACCTCCTGCGCATCGACTTCGACGACGCGCTGCGCGAGGTGCCCTGCCGTGCGCAGCGTGCCGACCACGTGCCGCGCGGCCGCGGCGAGCTCGACGGGCTCGAGCTCGAGCGCAATTTTGTCCGTCATGGCTCGGCCGACGTCGAGCAGATCGTCGATGAGCCGTTTGAGGTGCTCGCTCTGGCGCGCCACGATGCCGCCCGCGAACTCGATCTGTGCGCCCGTGCTGCGCTCGCTGCGCACGATCGTCGCCGCATTGGAGATCGCCGCGAGCGGGTTGCGCAGCTCGTGGCCGAGCATGGCCAGAAACTCGTCCTTGGCGCGGTTGGCCGCCTCGGCCGCGGCGCGGGCCTCCCGCTCGACCTGCAGGGAATGGTCGCGTTGGCGCATCGTCGACTGCAGCAGCTCGCTGGCGCTCTCGAGGGCCCGCAGTGCGCGATCGACCTCGTCGACGTGCGCGGCCGGGAGCCCGTAGAGGCGGTCGCCCGTCGCGATGCGCGCGGTCTGCGTCTCGAGCGACTCGAGCGCCGTGGCGATGGGGCGCGCCTTGGCGCTCGCATAGAACATGCCGGCGGCGACGGCCGCGAGCCAGAGGAAACCGAACACGAGCAAGTGTGCCCAAAAGGCGTTGTCGACGGGCCCCGAGGGTGTGGCGAGCCCGACGCCCCAGCCGTGCCGTGTGAACGTCCAGGCCGCGTAGACGGGTGTGCCGTTGAGATTCGTGTAGCGGCCGAGCCCTTCTGGCTTCACCTTCGTGTCCGCGATGAAGGCGGGCGTCGGATCGCCGCCGCGCAGCGCGTCGCCTTGCGAGCTGCGCGCGATGAATTTGAAGTTGCGGTCGAAGAGGGCCGCCACGCCGCCCTTCGGCAGGCCCTGCTTGCGCAGCAGAGCGTCGTACCAGGCGGGATCGAGGTTGGCGATGAGCACTTCCTCGACCTTGCCGTCGCGCACGACGGGCACGCCGACCGAGATGCGTTTCGAGCCCGGCTCGGGCCCCGGGAAGACATCGGAGATGACGGGGCGCGCCTCGGCGAAGACCGGCCGCCAGAGGGCGCGGTGACGGCTCGCGAGCTTCGGGGCGTGCGGTGCCGAATCGGAGCGGAACACGGCGGTGCCGTCGGCCGTGAAGGCGAGCAGCTTGGACCAATCGGCATTCGCGGCGAGCGCCTGCCTTGCCTGGCCGAAGAACGCGCGTTCGCCGATGTCGCTCGAGGCCCAAAGGCGCGCAAGAATCGAGAGGCGCTCGACGGTACTGTCGAGCGAGTTGTCGACGGCCGCCGCGAGCAGGCGAACCGTTTCTATCTGAGCGCGTTCGCGCTCGTGCTCTTGAGCTTGCCAATGCAAATACAAGAGCGCGGCGGCCAGCAGACCGACGGGCACCATGCTGATGAGCTGCACCTGAAACAGGTGCCAGCGAATTCCGCCGCGTCGGTTGGCGTTGCGCTTGCGGGGGTTGGCCGCGCCCCCGGTCGTCGATCCCTTCACCGGCCTAGTGTAGGGGAAAAAATGGGTCAGAGCCCTTTTTCGCGATAGGCGTCCGTCGCGATGAGCAGGACGCAGCGGCCGCGAAAAAGGGGCTCTGACCCCTTTTTCTATTTCTCCTGCTGCGCCACCTGCCCTTGTTTCGCCGCGGCCTGGATCTGGGCCAGCGGGCGTCCCGGCTTCGTGCGGAACGTGAGGCTTTCGGCCACGGAGTCGGCAATCTGCTCCTTGGTGATCACCCCTATTGGGCTGTCGGCGCGCGGCACGAGGCGGTCGCCGCGTACGACGAGGACAGCGCTCGCGCCCCGCCGCGACATGCGTTTGATGACGTCGAACATCACGTCCGTCTCGCGCGCCAGGATGTATTCGCCGTGCGCGAGCTGGCCCAGCGTGTAGACGGTACCGGGCTCGAGCGTCTGCATGCGTACGGCCGTGTCGACGGAGACGATCCCGGCGATGCGGTTGCCTTCGGTGACGACGACGTGGCGGATCTTCTCGAGGCCGTATTCCTTCGCGAAATCAGAGAACGTCATCGAGGCCGGCAGCGTCGGAATGTCGCGGTCCATGACGTCGGCGCAGACACGCACGATAAACATGTGCGCGTGCAGCGACTGCGGGATGTAGTGGCCGCGGCGCGTGAGCTTGGTCGTATAGATGTTTTCGGGCGAGAGCACACGGCGGATGCCGAGACTGATCGCGACCGCCAGGATCATGGGCATGACGATCGCATAGTCGCGCGTCATCTCGAAGATCATGATCGTCGCCGTCATCGCGGCACCCGTGGCGCTGCCGACGAGCGCGGCCATGCCGACCATGGCGAAGCCCGGGATCGAGATGCCGGGCATGGCCGGAAACACGAAATGGATGAAGCCCCCGACGGCGCCGCCGAGCGTTGCGCCGAGGAACAGCGCCGGCGAGAAGATGCCGCCCGAGCCGCCCGAGCCGAGCGTCAGCGACGTGGCCATGAGCTTCGTGACGAACAGCAGCGCGAGCAGCCAGATCGTGGCCATCTTGCCGTCGAGGATCGCCTGGATCGTGCCGTAGCCGACGCCTTCGACGTAGTAGTGGCCGAAGTAGCGGAACATGAGGTAGATGAGCAGGCCGAGGAAGGCCATGCCGATCGTGTGCCGCAGGTACTGATTCTCGATGTGGCCCTCGAAGAAGTCCTCGGCCCAGTAGATCGCGCGGATGTAGAGCGTCGCGGCGAGGCCGATGACGAGGCCGAGCAGGCCGTAGACGATGAGCGGTCCGGCCGAGACGACGTCGAAGGCCGGGAGCGTGCTCGGCAGCGCGAACGCGGGCTGGAAGCCGAAGTACTCGCGGCCGATGAAGGTCGCCGTGCCCGTGGCGATCGCGACGGGCATGAACGTGCGCACGCTGACTTCGGGCATCATGAGCTCGACGGAGAAGAGCACGGCCCCGAGCGGCGTGTTGAAGGTCGCGGCGATGCCGCCGCCCGCGCCGGCGGCGACGAGCGTGATGCGCTGCCACGGGGCGATCCGCAGCCAGCCGCCGATCGTCGAGGCGAGCGCCGAGCCGATCTGCACGATGGGGCCCTCGCGGCCGACCGACCCGCCGGTGCCGATCGAGAGCGCGGAGGCCAGCGACTTGATGACCACGACGATGGGCCGGATGGCGCCGCTCTTGTAGTAGACGGCGTCCATGACCTCCGGCACGCCGTGGCCGCGTGCCTCGGGCGCGAAGTTCTTGACCATCCAGGTCACGAGCAGGCCGCCGATGACGGGCACGAGGATGATCAGGGCGCCCCAGGGACTCGGCGGCGTGAAGTTGTTCGCGTCGTAATGCGACTGGAATAAGCCGAGGAAGGCGATGTTGTGGATCAGGCCGATCAGCGCGCGGAACGCGATCGCCCCGTAGCCCGTGCCGATACCGACCAACAGGGCCAGGAGGGACAGGTAAACCAGATTGAGCTCGCGCGGCTCTTCCTGCTCCTGCGGAGCGGCCGGCGCGGCGGCGGCAGTGGCGGTAGTTTTTTCCAAGGTCTTCGACGCTCCCGACGGGCCCCCGAAAGGCAGGCGCACGGAACGTTCGCCTCGGCCTTGCCGCTGCACAGGGCGCGCGCTCGCGCATCGGTCGCGTGCGAGCCGGCCGGCAAGCTGCCCGTGCGGCAGCATCAAGGCTTGCATGCCGCGGCGAGATGCCTTTCCGGCCGGACTACGATGGAACCGGAGCGCTCCGAATCGTTCGGAGCCCTCTGACGGGGCAGGGGACAACGCGGGAATTTTAGACCACCGTCGCCGCGAAGAAAAGGAACGGCTATAAATAGGCGCTTCGTCTCACGCCCAAAGGAGCCACGCCGTGCATCAAGTTGCCGTCATCGTCGGAAGCATTCGCAAGGACTCGAACAACGGTAAGCTCGCGAAGGCGCTCGGCAAGCTCGCGCAAGGCAAGCTCGACTTCAAGCTCGTGCGCATCGACGATCTGCCGCTCCTGAACCAGGACGACGCGGACCGGCCTTCGCCCGAAGTGCTGCGCTTCAAGGAGGAGGTCGAGCGCTGCGCGGCCGTGCTGTTCGTCACGCCGGAGCACAACCGCTCCGCGCCCGCCGCGCTCAAAAACGCCTTCGACTGGGGCACGCGGCCCATCGGCCGCGACTCCTGGAGCGGCAAACCCGCCGCGATCATCGGCACCTCGGCCGGCGCGATCAGCACGGCCTTGGCGCAGCAGAACCTGCGCACGATGGCCTCGGGCCACGTCGCGGCGCTGCTCGGCGCGCCGGATGCGTTCATTCAATACAAGGACGGCCTGTTCGAGGCCGACGGTACGGTGACGAACGAGAAGACGCGGGAGTTTTTGCAGCTTTTCGTCGACAACTTCGCGAAGCTGGTGGGGGCGTACGCGAAGGCGTAGCGGCGGCTTCGGCATCGGCGTGGGACGCGGCGGTGGCCGGCGGAGGTATCGGCGGCGAGCCGTCTGCGGGGGGCGGAGGTATCGGCATAAGGGCGGTGTCGGGACCGCCGGAATACCCAGCCATGGGGGCTGCGTTGCGCGCCGTCCCTGGCGCGCACGCTCCCGACACCGCCCTTATGCCGATACCTCCGCCGGAAACGTCGGCGGCGGACGCCGATACCTCCGCCGGATATAGGGGGTGCCGGTTGGCGCCGGCGTCACTCGCGAACGGGAGCCGCCCGTCTGCGCCGGCGTCTCAGTCGGAGCTCTTGCACTGCGCCGCGACCCACTTCCCCGTGAACGTCGCGTTCATGGTCATCGTGTGGCCGGCGCGGCTCTGCGACATGCGCATCGAGCCTTTGATGCTCGTCGGGGAGCTCGCCTCGATGTGCAGCTCGGCGGATCGAGCGCTTTCTCCCGTGCACTCGACCTTCGAGTCGAGTTCCTTTTTCGTATTTGTCTGCAAGGTTCGCTTGCAGGCGCTGCCGTCTTCCTTGTCCTGATCGTCGAGGAGGAAGTTCGCCTGCTGGAGGGTGTCTTTCGAGACGCAGGTGTGGCCCGTGCGCGTGTGTTCCGCCATGAGTGCCTTCATCATGGTCTCGACGCGGGCTTTCTGCTCGGGCGGAAGCTTGCTCGTGTCGAAGCTCGGCGGCTGGCCGCTCATTTTCGTTGTGGTCGTGATCTGCCATTGGCCCATCTTCACGGCCAGCGCGGGAGGCTCGGCGTGGGCGAGGACGGACAGCGACAGGCATGATGCGGCGGCCGCGGCGGTGGCCGCTACCGGAAATACCGGGATAGTTTTCATTGGATGGACGCTCCGAAGTGTGTGCTGGATCGGCAACGCCCGCATGAAGGCCGGGCGAGGCCGATCATAGCGCCGCGGAGCGCCGCGCGGCCATCTCAGTCGTCGCGTTTGGTCCGGTCTTCCTCCTTGCGCTGCTTGTTGACCGTGCGGGCGGCGATCTCCTCCGCCCGGTCGTTCGAAGTGCCGCGCTTTCTCTCACTCTCCTTGATGTGCTCGTACTGGCGTTCGTCCTTCTTGGACCAGTTCTTCGGCATAAGGCCTCCGTTTTGCTGCGACTCCACGAAGAAATCGGCAAATTGCGTGCCAGCGACGGCGCTCGGCGCCGGCCGCGCCGCGACGCGACGCGGACGGCCTGAGATTCGCAGGCGTCGCGGGGCCGTGAAGCCGCCGGCCGACGGCGCGGCGGGCTCGCTTGCCGCCGTGGGGGGAAACGGCTAGCGTGGCCGGCATGGAAGCCAGTGACCCGAAAGGCCCGGGCAAGCCCGTGCCCGACTATGTGCCGCCGGCGGGCGCCGTGACCTCGCACGAGCTCGGGCTCGCCGGCGAGCGTCTCGCCTACCGCGCGCATGCCGAGTGGCTCGTGCTGCGCAAGGACGAGAAGCCGGAGGCGGAGCTCTTTCACGTCGCCTATCTGGCGGAGGGCCGGGCGGCCGAGCAGCGCCCCGTGACGTTCGTGTTCAACGGCGGCCCCGGCGCCTCGTCGGCTTTTCTCCATGTCGGTGCGCTCGGGCCGCGCCGCGTGGCTTTCGGCGAGCGCGGCGCCGTGCCGCCGCCGCCCGTCCGGCTGCTCGACAACGCCGAGACCTGGCTCGCGTTCACGGACCTCGTATTCGTCGATCCCGTCGGCACGGGCCTGTCGCGCCTCATCGAGGCGGACCAGGGCGGCCGCGGGGGCGGCAAGGGAGGCCCGGGCGGCCCGGGCGCCGAATCCGGCGGCGAGTCGGCCGGCGGCAAGGATCCCAAGAAGGCGTTCTTCGGACTGAACCGCGATCTCGACTCGCTCGGCGAATTCATTCAGCGCTTCCTGTCGCGCCATCGCCGCTGGGACTCGCCCGTGTTCATTGCGGGGGAAAGCTACGGCGGCTTTCGCGTCGGCAAGCTCGCGCGGCGGCTGCAGGAGGACTTCGGCGTCGGCTTGAACGGCGCGATCCTGATCTCGCCCTGTCTGGAATGGGCGCAGCTCGTGCCGAGCGACTACGAGCTGCTGCACTTCGTCGAGTTGTTTCCGACCATGGTCGCGACGGCGCACTTTCACGGCCGCTGCCGCGCGCTGGCCGCGGAGCTGCCGCTATCCGAACGTCCTGGCTGCGGCCGAGCGCTTCGCGGCCGACGAGCTCAGTGTGCTGCTGCTCGCCGGCGACCGGCTGGACGCCGAGCGCCGGGCGGGGCTCGTCGCGCGCACGGCCGCGCTGCTCGGCCTGCCGGAGGCGCTCGTCGCGCGCGCGGACGGCCGCGTGCGGCTCGAGCAGTTCGCGCGCGAGCTGCTGCGCGATACGGGCCGCGTCTGCGGTCTCTACGACGGGACGGTGACGGGTTTCGATCCCTACCCGGGGCGCGACACGGCGGAGGGCCCGGACCCGACGCTGTTCGCCGTCGAGCGCGTATTCGCTTCGGGCGTCAACGCGCATCTGCGCTCGGCGCTCGGCGTCGACACCGAGCGCGAGTATCGCCTGCTGAGCCTCGACGTCAACAAGGCTTGGACGCTCGATACCGAGCAGCACGTCTTCGAGCGCCATGTCGGCGCGACGGACGACCTGCGCTACGCCATGGCCCTGAACCCGTACATGCGCGTGCTGATCAGCCACGGCCTCTACGACCTCGTGACGCCTTACTTTGCGTCCGAACGTATCGTCGGCCACCTGCAGCTCGCGCCGGCGCTGCGCGCGAATCTCTCGATGCGCCACTTTCCCGGCGGCCACATGTTCTATACGTGGGAGCGCTCGCGCATCGATTTCCGCGACCACGTCGCGGGCTTCGTGCGCGAGGCCGTCGGCACGGCTTGATTCGTGCCGCGCAGCGCCGGCGCGCTCGCGCAGGTCGCCCGCTGCCGACACCGCCCGTCCGCACCTGAGTAGTGCTACGATTCGGCGCGGAAGCCGATCCCGCGCCGCTGCGGGCGTTTTCAGAGCGAAGTCCGCGCAAGCAGGTCTGCCATGACGAACCGTTTCCGTTCAAAGGCGCTTCTTTTCTTCATCGTTCTTCCGACGCTGCTGCTGGCCGCCGCCGGCGCCCGAGCCCAGCAAAAGGCGCCGACCGCTCCCGCCGCCGGCAAGTCCGGCCAGACGGCGGCGCAGGCCCCGGCGGCGAGCACGGCGCCGGCTGCCGCGGCCGGCGCGGCCCCGGCGCAGGTGCCGAAGCAGGAACAGCCGGTCACCGTCGAGCAGCTCAAGATGCTGCGCGACGACCTGCGCGCGGGCGAGCAGCGCCTCGCGCCGCTCATCAAGGCCGTCGACACGTCCGCCGCCGACGCCTGGCTCGCGGCGAGCCCGATCGAAAACCTGACGCAGCGGGCCGCGGCGAAGGGGCTCTCGGACGCCGAGCGCGCGCTCTGGCAGTCGGCGCTGCAGCAGGAGCAAGCCGCGACGGAGCTCGTGCGCGGCGCCCTGAACCGCGCGCAGCTCGCGCTCGGCGGCAAGGAGCGTCTCGACGACGCTATCCATCAAGTGGACACGATGCTCGCGACGTTGACGCCCTCGCGCAGCAGGAGCAAATCCGACGACGAGGACCGCACGGTCAGCCAGCTCGAGCAGGAAATCGACTCGCTGAACAGCCGTCGTGCCCAGGTCGCGCTCGAGCTCAACCAGCGCCGCCAGACGCTCGCGCAGCTCGAGGATCAAGTCCGCGGCCAGGCGGAGACGCTGGATCAGCTGCGCCGCGACCGCGGCCAGCAGAACGCGGCGGCGGCCCAGAATCAGGACCCGGCATTGGCCGAGGCGCAGCGCGCGGCGCGCGACGCGCTCGACCGCCGCACGGAGGCGCGCCTCATCGCGGCCCAGCTGGACACGCAGACGATGCCCGCGCGCATCGAGAGGCTGCGGCTCGAGGTGCGCGAGCGCGAGGTGGAGGCGCGCTGGCTCGGCACGCAGATCGCGGACAAGCAGGCGGAGCTCGGCCTCAAGTCCACGGAGGAGCTCACGGCGCTCGGCACGGCCGTGCAGCAGTGGGTGGACGACCTCTCGCCCGACGACCGCAAGCGCTTCGCGGATGCGATCAAGAACATCAACGGCCAGATCGACGAGATCGGGCGCACGCAGAGCCGCATCCGCGCGCTGCAGGTCGAACGCGAGGAAGACCAGCGCACGGAGGCCGATCTCACGCAGACGCTGGCCGACGTCAACGAGCGGCTGCAGGTCGGCGGCCTGAACCAGACGATCGGCGGGCTTTTCCTCGAGGAGCAGCGCCGCCTGCGCACGCTCGCCGACAAAACCTACCTGCTGCGCGAGATCGAGCGCGAGCTCGCGCAGTCGCGGCTGCAGAGCATCACGCTGCGCGAGCAGCGCCGGGCTACGCGCAATGTCGGCGTCGCCAAGGACGATACCTCGCCCGCGGCCGACTACGCGCGGCTCGAGTCGCGCGTCGTGAACGTGCGCGAGCACAGCGAGGAATCCCTGGTCGATCAGCTGCATCAGACCGAGACGCACCTGCGCGCCGTCGTGACGCTCGTCGATCAGCTCAAGCAGATTCTTCGCGAAACCCTGCTCTGGTGGCCGAGCCACAGCCCCGTGAGCCTCGATTGGGCCATGCACGCGCCGGCGGCGGCCATGGCCTTGCTCGACCCCGCGGCCTGGCGCCAGATCCGCTCGGCCTTCATCGATGTCACGCTCGGCAGTCCCTGGTCCATGCTCTGGACGCTGCTCGTCGTCGGCCTGCTTTACCGCGCCGGCCGCGGCGCGGGCCGGCATCTGCGCAATCTCGCCGAGAAGACGCAGCACCGCTTCACGGACAACATCGGACTCACGTTCAAAGCCATGGGCTGGAGCCTGCTGCGCGTGCTGCCCGTGCCCGTGCTGCTCATGACGACCTCGCTGCGGCTGCGCCAGCTCCCGGAGATCGGCCCCGGCGTCGAGACGCTCGGGACCGTGCTGTTCAACGCGGCGATCTGGTGGCTCGCCGGCCACCTCGTCGCGATCTTCATCAGCCGCAACGGCGTCGGCACCGTGCATTTCGAGTGGAACGCCTGCATGGTGCAGCGGCTCAGGCGCAACCTCGCCTGGTACCTGCCGACGCAGTTCGTGTTCATCATTGCGCTCGGCCTCGCTTTCGGGCATCCGAACGATCTCGTCTTCGATTTCTTCGGCCGTGCGGGGCTCGTCGCTTCGGGCGTGGTCACGGGGCTGCTGGCCTGGCGCCTGCTCGGCCCGAGCCCCGAGCTCGCGCCGGCGATCTCCGAGCGCAAGCGCCGCTTCGTGCGCTTCGCCGCCGTGACCTATGCGGCGGCGCTCGTCGTGCTCGCGCTCGCCGGCTATCTGTATACGGTCAACACGCTGTTCCAGCGCACGATCGACACGGCCGTCGTGGTCGTGGCGGTGTGGTTTGGCTATCGCCTCGCGGCCCGCGCGCTGATCCTCGGCGAGATGCGGCTGCGCATCCGGCGCATGCTCGAGCAGCGGGCCAAGGCCGCGGCGGCCGAAGGCGCCCCGGCCGCCGGCGAGGGCGCCGTGGACGTGCCGGAGCCGCACCTGAGCATGGAAGACATCAATCAGCAGACGCGCACGCTCGTCAAGGTCGTGGCGGGCGGCGTCATGGTGCTCGCGCTGTTCTGGGTCTGGGCCGACATCCTTCCGGCGCTGGCCTGGCTCGACGGCGTCACGCTCTGGTCGCGCACGATCATGGTCGGCGGCACCGAGACCGTGAGTCGCGTGAGCCTGCAGAGCTTCCTGCTCGCGGTGTTCCTCATGGGGCTTTTCGGCGTCGCCGCGCGCAACCTGCCGGGCCTCGTCGAGATCGTGCTGACGCGCAGCACGAACATGGACAGCGCGGGCCGCTATACGGCCTCGACGCTGCTGCGCTACCTGATCCTCGTCGCGGCCGTCATCAGCGTGTTTTCGCTGCTCGGCCTGCGCTGGAGCGAGCTGCAGTGGATGGTCGCGGCCCTGACCTTGGGACTCGGCTTCGGCCTGCAGGAGGTCGTGGCGAACTTCGTCTCCGGCCTCATCATCCTGTTCGAGCGGCCCGCCCGCGTCGGCGACACGATCACGATCGGCGAGTACAGCGGCACGGTCTCGCGCATCCGCACGCGCGCGACGACGATCATCGATTGGGACAACCGCGAGGTCGTCGTGCCGAACAAGATGTTCATCACGGAGCGGCTCATCAACTGGACGCTCTCGGATACGATGACGCGTTCCGTGCTGCCCGTGGGCGTGAGCTATTCTTCGGACGTCGATCTCGTCATCGAGACGCTGAGCGAGGTCGCCGAGGCTCATCCGCTCGTCATGAAGGACCCGCCGCCCAAGGTGCTGTTCATGAGGTTCGGCGACAGCACGCTCGACTTCGAGCTGCGCGTTTACGTCAATCAGCTGCGCGACCGCTGGGAATTGATGAGCGATCTGCACCGGGCTATCGTCAAGGCATTCCGCGAGCGCGGCATCGAGATCGCGTTCCCGCAGGTGGACCTGCACGTCCGCGACGTGCCCGAGCAGCTGCCGTTGCCGGCCGGCGCGGCCAAGCCGTCGACGTCCGCGCTGACGGGCAGCTGACCGGCGCCTTCGCGCGCCGCGATCCTTGGCCGAAGAGACGCAGCACGTCGAGCCCTTGCCGCCGCCCATCGCGGCCGAGCAGGCCAGCGAGCCCGCGGCGGCGCGCTCGGGCGGGCTCGCCTCGGCGCTCGTCGCGGCCGGCATCCTCTCGAGCCGCATCGCGGGACTCGTGCGCAGCCGCGTGCTCGCGAGCTATTTCGGCACCGGGCTGCATGCGGACGTATTCAGCGCGGCGCTGCGCATGCCGAACGTGCTGCAGAACCTGCTGGGCGAAGGCACGCTGAGCGCCTCGTTCATTCCCGTCTATTCGGAGCTCCTGCACGAGGGACGGCTCAAGGAGGCCGGCCGGCTGGCGGGCGCGATGTTCGCGCTGCTGCTCGGCGTCGCGGCCGGCATCGCGCTGCTCGGCGTCGCGCTTGCGCCGGGCCTCGTCGACGTGCTCGCGCCGGGGTTCGGGGGCGAGCGCCGCGCGCTCACGATCGCCGTCGTGCGCATCGTGTTCCCCATGGCCGGCGTGCTCGTGCTCTCGGCCTGGGCGCTCGGCATCCTGAACAGCCACCGGCGCTTTTTCCTGCCCTACTTCGCGCCCGTGCTCTGGAACGCGGCCATGATCGCGGCGCTCGTCGGCTTCGGCTCGCGGCTCGACCTGGACGGCCTGCTCATGGCCGTCGCCTGGGGCGCGCTCGCGGGCGGCCTGCTGCAGTTCGGCGTGCAGCTGCCGTGGGTGCTGAAGCTCGACCGCCAGATCCGGCTCAACGGCGGCCGCGGTTCGGCCGCGTTCCGGGAGGCCGTGCGCAACGCAGGCCCGGCGATCCTCGGCCGCGGCGTCGTGCAGTTCAGCACGTATGCGGACATGATCCTCGCGAGCCTGCTCGCGGTCGGCGCGCTCGCGCGGCTGCAATATGCGCAGACGCTCTACATACTGCCGATCAGTCTGTTCGGCATGAGCGTCGCGGCCGCGGCGCTGCCCGAGCTCGCGCGCCAGCGCGGCGCGGCAGCGACGGCGCTGCGCGCGCAGACGGCCGCGGCCGTGCGGCGCGTCGCGTTCTACGTCGTGCCGAGCGCGGTCGCGTTCGTGCTGCTCGGCGAAGTGTTCGTGGCCGGTCTATACGAATCCGGGCAGTTCGGGCCCGCGGACGTGCGCATCGTCTGGCTCACGCTCGCGGCCTACAGCCTGGGGCTGCCGGCCTCGGCCAGCACGCGGGTCTATCAGTCCGCCTATTTCGCGCTGCGCGACACGAAGACGCCGGCGCGCATCGCGGCGCTGCGCGTCGCCGTCGCCGCCGTCGCGGGCGCCGTGCTCATGGTCCAGTTCGAGCCCGTACGGCTCGCCGGCCTCGCCGTGCCCGCGGGGCTGTTCGGCGGGCTCACCGTCGCGGGCCGGCCGCTCGGGCCCGTCGGCCTCGCGCTCGGCGCGGCCCTCGCGGCCTGGACGGAGTGGACGCTGCTGCACGGCGGACTCGCGGCCCGCATCGGCCGCGTCGGCGCGGGTCTGGGCGTGCTCGCGAAGACGGCCGCGGCCGCGTTGGTCGGCGCCGCTGCGGGCTGGGCCGCGCGGGCGGGCGCCGGGACTCTGCATCCGCTGCCGGCCGCGCTCCTCGTCGCGGCCGCGTTCGGCGCGGCGTACCTCGGCGCCGCGCGCGCGCTTGGGCTGCGCGAGGCGGCCACGCTCGCGCGCGCGGTGCTCGCCCGCTGCAGGCGTTGGCACGGGTCTCGCATGTAGCAGATTTCTGGCGGCACAGCGTCCGCGCCCGCATAATTTCCGCAGACGGAAGAGGCCTGCATCATGCATTTCCGCAAACTCATCGCCTGCGCCACCGTGTTCGCCGCCGCCGCGCTGCTGCGGCTGCCGGCCGCGGCGCAGTTCGCGCAGCTGCCGAAGGGCGACTTCACCTGGCACTGGGGCAGCCAGCCCGGTCAGGGCGGCCCGAGCGGCGATTCGGCTCACGTCGAGAAATTCCCGGATTTCATGGTGCGCGGCACGCAGTCCGGCTTCCAGTGCGAGCTCGACGGTAAGCTGAGCCCGGGCGCGAGCGTGGGCGCCTCGCCGCTCGACGTGCGCCAGCTCGAGGCCAACCTCACGACGAGCCTCTATTTCATCGAGGCGGCGGCCGCGACCATGAACAATCTCCAGTTCCAGCACGATCTCGATTGGGCGCGGCTCGACTGCAAGAAGCCCAAGAAAACCCAGGCGCAGACGGCCGAGGACCAGAAGAAGCAGCAGGAGGCCCTCAAGAAGCTGCACGACAAGGAAGTGCAAAAGCTCATCCGCCGCCGCGAGAAGCGCGAGCGGCGCGAGGCCGAGGACGCGCAGCAGAGCGATTAGGCGGCGGCTGGCGTCGGCCATCGCCCTTACGCCGAGCCTGAAGCCGGACACGGATTTGGCCATCGCCGGAAGAGCGCACGGGCCAGCGTTGGCTGCAGCCGTTCGGGCTCCGGCATCGCGAAGGCCGCACGGACTGCCGTCTTCGCACCAGCAAGTTCCTCGCGCCGCGGCAGCATGATTCATGAACGGCCGCCGGCGTCGCCAAAGAGTCTCGCGCAGATGGGCGCTTTCGGGGCCGTGCGCGCCAGGACGGCGCGCTACGGAAGCTCCAGGGAGGGATTTACGCCGTCCCCGAAAGCGCCCATCTGCGCGAGACTCCGCCCACCACCCCCCGTCGAACCCGTTCATGAATCATGCGGACGACGCCCGAATGCAGACTGCGAGCAGCCGCCGGGCACCGAATATGCGCCGCGAATCGCGCGCAGCGCCCCGGGTTGCGCGGGCGGTCCGCGCGGCGTAGTGTGCAGGCCGTTTCGGTGCATCCCCGCCAGGCCGGCGGTCCTTAACATGGCATTTCTCTCGCAGCGGCTCGGCCGCATCAAGCCCTCCCCGACGAACGTGCTGACCGGCAAGGTCGCGGAGCTCAAGGCGCAGGGCCGGGACGTCATCGGTCTCGGTGCCGGCGAGCCGGACTTCGATACGCCGGACAACATCAAGCAGGCCGCGATCCGCGCGCTGCAGGCCGGCGAGACGAAATACACGCCGATTCCGGGCACGCTCGCGCTGCGCAAGGCCATCGCTGCCAAGTTCGCGCGCGAGAACGGCCTGACCTACGATCCGGCCACGCAGATCACGGTCGGCTGCGGCGGCAAGGGCGTGCTGTTCAACGCCCTCATGGCGACGCTCGATCCCGGGGACGAGGTCATTGTGCCGGCTCCGTACTGGGTCTCGTATCCCGACATGGCCCTGCTGGCCGAGGGCACGCCGGTATTCGTCCCTTGCGGCGAGGACACCGGTTTCCTCATGCGGCCCGAGCAGCTCGAGGCCGCGATCACGCCGCGCACGAAGTGGCTGATCCTGAACTCGCCGAGCAACCCGACGGGCGCCGCGTACTCGCGTGCGCAGCTCGCGGGGCTGGCCGAGGTGCTGCTGCGTCACCCGCAGGTCCGCGTCATGGCGGACGACATGTACGAGCACGTCGTTTACGACGGTTTCGAGTTCACGACAATCGCGCAGGTGGAGCCAAGGCTCTACGACCGCACGCTGACGGTCAACGGCGTATCGAAGGCGTATAGCATGACGGGCTGGCGGCTCGGCTACTGCGGCGGCCCGAAGGACCTCATCGCGGCCATGAACGTCGTGCAGTCGCAGAGCATCACGCATACCTCGTCGATCGCCCAAGCCGCAGCCGTCGAAGCGCTCGACGGAACGCAGGAATTCATCGAGCCGCACATCCGGCTGTTCCAGGGCCGGCGCGACCGCGTCGTCGAGATGCTCAACGACGCACAAGGCATCACGTGCCGCCGGCCCGAGGGCGCGTTCTACGTCTACCCGTCGTGCGCGGGCGTCATCGGCCGCAAGACGCCGGACGGCAAGCATATCGACGACGACACGGCCTTTGTGACCTACCTGCTCGAGGCCGCGGGCGTCGCCTGTGTGCAGGGCGCGGCATTCGGGCTCTCGCCTTACTTCCGCATCTCCTACGCCGCGGCCACCGAGGTGCTCGAGGAGGCCTGCCGCCGCATTCAGCGCGCCTGCGCGGCGCTCGCCTGAGCGCCGGCGCGCAATCCTCACGGTTCGGCGTCCTCGCGGGGCGGCGGGGCGATGAGCCGCGCGACGAGCCGCGCCAGCTTCTCGAAGTGGCTGCCCGGCCAATAGAGCCGCCCGCAGCCCGTGCAGCGCGCGATGTGCGCGTGACGCCCGCGCACGCCTTCGGGCAGCGCCGCGCGCACTTCCGGCTCGGCCACGTTCGCGAGCGGTGCGTTGCAGATCATGCAGCGCGTGAACGGCCGGCTGGCGCCGGCGAGGTCGAGCGCCCGGACCACTTCGGCCACCTGGCGCTCGGGATCCGTGCTGCGCAGCCAATACCCATGCGTGACCTCGGCGCGTTTGAGCAGGCCCAGGTCGCGCGTGAGCAGGATGCGATGCTCGGCGGCCGAGCGGGCCGCCAGCGCCTCGTCGGCGGCCTCGCGGTCGTAGGCCGCGTCGAAGCCGAGCAGGCGCAGATAGCGCGCGAGCCTGCCGAGGTGCACGTCGAGCACGAAGCGCGGCTCGCGCAGGGGCCGGGGCCGCAGGCGGTTGAGCGGCGCGATGTCGAGCCGTTCGAACAGCGGATAGACGGCAACGCGCTCGCCGCCGGCAAGCCGATGCCCAAAGCCGACGGAGACGCCGTCGACGAGAATGAGGTCGATCTCCGTGTGCGGCACGCCGATCGCCTCGACGACGTTTTTGACGGCCGGCGTGCCGTCGAAGGACCGCTCGAAGCTGCGTTTGCGAAACGCCGCCGGCAGAAAGTCGTTGAGCTCTTCGTAGAAGCGGAAGGTGGCGGTGTGCCGCCACGGCGTTGCGGAGCCCGTGCTCATGCCGCGATGATAGACCCGGCAGCCGCCGCGTCTGGAACGCCCCGGCCCTATGCGGCAAGATGGACGGCACGGGTCGGAGCGGGACGGAGCCGCCAGGGATGACTGCGAGCCCAGAGCTGCGCGTCGTGTGCCATGCCGGGTACAGAGGGGACGAGACGCCGCAGCGGTTCTACCTCGGCGAGCGGGCCGTCGAGGTGCTCGAGGTGCTGGACCGCTGGATCGCGCCCGACCACCGCTACTTCAAGTGCCACGGCTCGGACGGAGATCTCTACATCCTGCGCCACGATACCGTCCGCGATCTCTGGGAGCTCACGATGTTCGCGCGCGGCGGCAGCCCGAGCGCTTAGCGCGCCGCTTCGATGCCTGCCGGAATGCACCCACTTCGCGTCGTCGTGCTCGTCGCAGCCGTGCTCGCCGCCGCGGCCTGCACGCGCCGTGCGCCGCCCGGCGACGCGGCGCTGCTCGATCTCGATGCGCCGGCGCTCGAGCAGCGGCTGCGCGAGGGCCGCATCAGCTCGGAGCGGCTCACGAGCGCGGTGCTGCGCCGCATCGCCGGGCTCGACCGGCAGGGGCCGGCGCTGCATGCGGTCATCGAGGTCAATCCCGATGCGCTCGCGATCGCGCGCGAACTGGATCGGCGGCTGGCCGAGCAGGGCCCAGTCGGGCCGCTGCACGGGCTGCCGGTCCTGCTCAAGGCCAACATCGACACGGCCGACCGCATGGCGACGAGCGCGGGCTCGCTGGCCCTGGCCGACCATCGCGCGCCGGCCGATGCGGCTGTCGTCGCCCGCCTGCGCGCGGCGGGCGCCGTCATCGTCGGCAAGGCGAACCTTACCGAATGGGCCAACTTCCGCTCGCGCCGCGCCATCGCAGGCTGGAGCAGCCTCGGCGGGCAGACCCGCAACCCGTACGCGCTCGACCGCAGCCCCTGCGGCTCCTCGAGCGGCTCGGCCGTAGCCGTCGCGGCGCGGCTCGTGCCGCTCGCCGTCGGCACGGAGACGGACGGCTCGATCGTCTGCCCGGCCGGCATGAACGGCGTCGTCGGCATCAAGCCGACGCGGGGCCTCGTGAGCAACCGCGGCATCGTGCCGGTCTCGACGCTGCAGGACACCCCGGGGCCGCTGGCCAAGACCGTGGCCGGCGCGGCCATGCTGCTTGCAGCCATGGAGACGCCGGGCCGGGTCGCGCCGCCGCCGGCGACGGCCGCAGAGCGCCTCGACGGCGTGCGCCTCGGCGTCGTCCGAGACTATACGGGGGCGGGCGCGAACCCCGAGGTGGAGGCCGCCTTCTCGCGCTGGCTCGATGCGCTCGACAAGGCCGGCGCGGAGCTCGTCGATCCCGTCGAACTCGACCTGCCGCCGGGCTTCGGGGCCGCCGAGCTCGAGACGCTGCTCTACGAGTTCAAGGCCGGTATCGACGGCTACCTCGCCTCGGAGCACGCCCGGCCCGGCTCCCTCGCGGGGCTCATCGACTTCGATTCGGCGCATGCCGACGCGGTCATGCCGGCGTTCGGCCAGGACCTGTTCCTGGCGGCGGAGGCCCGCGGCGGTCTCGACGCGCCCGCGTACCGGGCCGCCGTGGCCGCGAGCCGCGGCGTGCTGCGCGAGCGGCTCGCGGCGCTGTTCGCCGGCCGGCGGCTCGATGCGCTCGTCGCGCCCGTCAACGCCCCGGCGCCGCCGCTCGGCGCCGAGGGCGGCGCCGCGGCCCAGGTCTCGAGCTCGAGCATCGCGGCGGTTTCGGGCTACCCGAGCATCGCCGTGCCGGCCGGACTGATCCGCGGACTGCCCGTCGGCATCGCGTTCATCGGCCGGCCCGAAAGCGAGACCGAGCTGTTGCGCATCGCGGCCGTGTTCGAGCGCGTCCGCGGACCGGTGCCGCTGCCGAGCTTTCCGGCCCATGCGCGGCGAGCGCGGGCGCGCTGAGGCTGGGGCGCCGCACGCATTTGCCTATTCCGGGCTTTCCTTCTACCTTTCGATAAGGGCGACAATCCGCAAGGATCGCCCGGAGCCGCGGCCGACGCGGCCCCGCTTCCGCTCCCTCGACAACACGAACGCCGGGGAGCCGTACTCGACCTCGGAGGAGACTTTCATGCAACGAATACCCTCGAGACTGCGGCGCTCGTCGCTGCTGCTGGCCGCCGCGGCGCTGGCGGCCTGGGGCCTAGGCGCGGCCGTCGTGCCGGCCGCCCACGCGCAGGCGCAAGGGCAGGCGGACATGCCCCATGGCCGCCTCATCAACGTCAAGGTGCACGGGCGTGCGCTCGAAGGCAACCTCGAAGGCGAGTCGCCGGATCGAGTGGTCTCCATCTATCTCCCGCCGAGCTACGAGACGGACACGGCCAAGCGCTACCCGGTCGTCTACCTGCTGCACGGCTACCACCTCACGAACGAGTATTGGACGGGCCGGGCGGGGCAGCCGCCGGCCAGCATCGACGTGCCTGCCATGATGGACCGCGACATCGCGAGCGGTAAGGGCCGCGAGATGATTCTCGTCATGCCGAACGCGAACTCGAAGTACGACGGCAGCATGTATTCGACGTCGGTCACGATCGGCGACTGGGAAAGCTTCATCGCCGACGATCTCGTGGGCTACGTCGACAGCCATTTCCGCACACTCGCGAACCGCGACAGCCGCGGCCTCGCGGGGCATTCGATGGGCGGTTACGGCACGATCCGGATCGGCATGAAGCGTCCCGACGTGTTCGGCAGCCTCTACATCATGAGTGCCTGCTGCCTCATGAACAATCCGGCCGCGTTCGCGAACCGTAATCGGAACGGCAACGGCAACGGCCAGAACGAGGCGCGCCCGGGCCCGAGCGGCAGTCAGGGCCAGAACCAGGCCGACGGCCAGAACCGCAACCCGGGCGGCATCTTCGCAAACGTCATCAAGGCCGAGGCCGCGGCCTGGTCGCCGGACCCGCGCAACCCGCCGACCTACTTCGACCTGCCCGGCGACAAGGGCGGGCTCGGTGCGCCGGTCGCCACCAAGTGGATCGCGAACTCGCCGCTGGCCATGATCGACCAGTACATCCCGAACCTGAAGGAGTACTCCGCCATCGGCATGGACGTCGGCAAAGACGACACCCTTAAGGGCAGCAACGAGGAGCTCTCGAATATCCTGGGGGCCTACGGCATCGGCCATCAGTTCGAGATCTACGACGGGAATCACTTCAACCACATCGACCGGCGGGTGGAGAACGTCGTCATTCCGTTTTTCTCGCAGCATCTGGACTTCGGGCCCGATCTGCAGGGGCGCCGACGCCGGTAGCGCGCCATCCCTGGCGCGCACGCTCCCGACACCGCCCTCACGCCGAGGCCTGCGCCGGAGACGTTGGCGGTGGGCGTCGAAGTGCCCGCTGAAACGGCCGCAGCCGAGAGCGCTACGTCAGCAGGCCGCCGGCTCAATATCCGCTGGGGCAGTCATGCATTCAGGTGACGCGCCGACTGGCGTCTTCGCACCAGCGAGTTCCTCGCGCGATTGCAGCAGGGTTCATGAACGGCCGCCGCCGTCTCCGAGGAGGCTTGCGCAGACGGGCGCTTTCGGGGCCGTGCGCGCCAGGGATGGCGCGCAACGGAGCCCCCAGGGAGGGGTTCATGGCGTCCCCGAAAGCGCCCGTCTGCGCAAGCCTCCTCTAACCGCCAGCGCCGAACCCGTTCGTGAATCGTGCGGGCTAAAGGTGCGACGCTTAGCGGCAGCTAATAGCGGCTCTCCTTGAACTGCTCCGGATTGAGCTGGTGCCGCGCCAGCAGCTTGTAGAAGTCCGTGCGGTTGCGTTTGGCGAGCCGCGCCGCTTGGCTCACGTTGCCGCCCGTGATCTGCAGGAGCTGGGAGAGGTAGTTGCGCGTGAATTCGTCGCGGGCCTGGGAAAACGAGGGCAGGGAGTTGGCCTGCTCGCCCAGGGCGCTGCGGACCTGCTCGGCCGTGATGATGCGGGCGGGGGAGAGCGCGACGTTCTGGCGCACGACGTTGTAAAGCTGGCGGATGTTGCCGGGCCACTGGCTCGCGACGAGCAGCTCCACCGCCTCGGGGGCGTAGACCTTGCGCTCGCGCGCGGATTCGGCGGCGATTTGCTCGAGGAAGTGCTCGACGAGCAGCGGCACGTCCTCACGGCGCAGGCGCAGGGGCGGTAACTGGATGTTGACGACGTTCAGGCGATAGTAGAGATCCTCTCTAAACGCCCCGCGGATCATGAGGTCGTTCAAATCCTGGTGCGTCGCGGAGATCACGCGCGTGTCTATTGCGACGGGCTCCGTGCTGCCGACGGGCCGAACCTGCTGCTCCTGCAGGACGCGCAGCAGCTTGACCTGCAGCCGCATGGGCATGTCGCCGATCTCGTCGAGCAGCAGCGTGCCGCCGCTCGCGGCTTGAAACAGGCCCTTGTGGCTGCGGTGTGCACCTGTGAAGGCGCCCTTCTCGTGGCCGAAGAGCTCGGACTCGAGCAGGTTCTCGGCCATGGCGCTGCAGTTGATCGCGACGAACGGCTGGTCCTTGCGCGGGCTCGCGCGGTGAATGGCCCGCGCGAGGAGCTCCTTGCCCGTGCCCGATTCGCCCGTGATGAGTACGCGCGCGTCGCTCGAGGCCACCATGTGCGCCTGCTGCAGACACTCCTGCATCGCGGGGCTGCGCGTGATGATCTCGGTGTTCCACTCGTCCTCGCTCCGGGACAGGCCCGAAACCTTCATGGCACGTTCGACCGAATCGAGCAGCTGCTGCTTGTCGACGGGTTTCGTCAGGAACCCGAAGGCGCCGCTCTGCGTGGCCTCGACGGCGTCCGGGATCGTGCCGTGAGCCGTGAGCAGCAGCACGCAGAGGCCCGGCCATTGGCGCTGGATCTCCTTGAGCAGACCGATGCCGTCCATGTTCTCCATGCGCAGGTCCGTGATGACGAGGTCGGGCCGGAAGCGCGGCAGGACGCCGAGCGCCGCTTCGGCGCTCTCGACGGCTTCCACGTCGTAGCGCTCGGCGCGCAGGCGAATGCTCAGCAGCCTCAACAGGCCGGGGTCGTCGTCGACGAGCAGGATGCGGCCGCGGGGACGATCCGCTTCGCCGCGCACGACTCTAGTTTGTATTTGCACCATTTTCGCGTTCTCTGATCGATCGCTCTATGTTCGTGATGGCATTGAGCTTCTTCTCCGCCTCGTCGAGCTGTTTACGAAGCTTCTCGTTCTCGGCCTTGGCGTTCTCGAGCCGCCGGCTGCTCTGCGCGTTCTGCGCGGCGAGCTTCTCGGCGGCCTGCTTTTTGAGCTGCTCGGTCTCCTGGCTCAGGATCAGCTGCTGCTCGACCTCCTTTAGGTGGACGGTGACGAGCGCGCGTTCCTCCGGCAGCAGTGCCGAGCCGGAGGCCAGCAGGTCGTTGAACATGTTCGCGGCCTTTTTCGGGTCGCTGCCCGGATGGCCCGGCGTGCCGAGCGCGAGCGCCAGCTTGATGCGGTTCGACGTCGTCGGCGAGGCCGCGGCCGCCTGCGCGATGCTCCGGAACGTCTCCGCCTGGGTCACGGGATCGCCCTCGATGAGCTGGCGCATGAGATCGAGATAGGCGCCGACGCCCTGCGTACGCGCGTGCTGCGCCGCGTAGGCTTCCCGCGGATCGTCCTTGTGCCCGAGCGCACGGCCGAACAGGCCCGGCGATGCACAGGCACTCAGCGACGCAGCGAGGATCGCCACGGCCGTCCAGATTCTCAGCGAAGAGCGCAACTTCGTCTCATCCGTTCGCGACCAGTGCGGCCCTGTCGGCCGCCCTGCGCAGCGGCAGCTTGACCCGGAAGTGGGCCCCTCTCCATTCGTCGCAGTCGAGCAGCGTCACCGTGCCGCCGTGGGCCTGGACGCACTCGGCCACCACCGAAAGACCGATGCCCGTGCCGCCGACGGGGCCGCCCTGCAGACGCCTGCCCTGATAGAACGCCTCGAAAACGCGCCCGGCGTCCTCAGGCGCGATACCAGGGCCAGTATCGGCTACGTCAATGACGAGTTCCGTGCCGTGCATCTCGGCTCCGATGTGAAGGGTCCCGCCATCCGGCAGGAATTTGACGGCGTTCGACACCAGATTCTCGAGCACGAGCCGCAACTTACCCTCGTCCGCCCGGATCCGGACGGGGCTGATGTTGAGCTGCAGCCTGATCTTCTGGTTCGAGATGGGCAGCCTGTGTTGGCTCAGCACGCTGAACACCAGCGGCTTGAGCTCGAATTCGCCTATTTCCAGCGAGGCTGTTTTCGACTGCCAAGCGCTAAAGTTCAGCAGATTCTCGATGAGCTGCTGAAGCTTCAGGCCGTTCTCGCGCAGGATGCCTGTGACTTCCTGTTGCTGCAAGTCCAGCGGGCCGACCGAGCCGTCGAGCAAAAGTTCCGTTCCCTCGCGAATATTTGCGAGCGGCGTTTTGAGCTCGTGCGACATGTGGCGCAGAAACTTGTTCTTCTCGTCGCTCTGTTCCTTGAGGCGGTGCCGCAGCCACTCGAGCTGGCGGCCCAGCGTTTCGATGTCGCGCGGGCCGGTCACGGCGATCTCGTGGCTGAAGTCGCCGCTGCCGAGCTCGCGGATCGCGCGGTCGACCTGACGCATGGGCCGGCCGACGAGGCCGAGGAACAGCAGCACGACGACGCCCGTGATCGGCAGCAGTGCGGCGGATTGCCAGAGCAGCTTCTGCTGTGCGCCGCGGGTCGAGTCCTGCAGCGCCGTCAACTGCCGATTCCGCGCGATGCGCATGAGCTGAAAGATATCCTCGGCCGAGGAGTGCATGGTGTTGAAGTTCTTGCCGATGACGGGCAGGCCCGCGTCGGCCTTCGCCGTCTCGTGCAGCGTCTTGCGCACGGAGTCCGACGTCTCGCTGATGAGCTTGAGGTGCTCGAGCACGTCGGGGTCCTGAGCGAGCGCCGTGACCTGCGCCACGCTCTGCTTCAGCGAGGCCTCGTCCGTGTCGTAGATGCCGAGCAGGCGCTTGTCGTTGAGCACGTAGTACTGGCGTGCGTTGCGCTCCATGTCGCCCAGCACGCTGATGATGCGCTGCGTCGCGCTCGAGGAGGTCGCGCTTT
This sequence comes from uncultured Gammaproteobacteria bacterium, assembly GCA_963782445.1. Lineage (GTDB taxonomy): Bacteria > Pseudomonadota > Gammaproteobacteria > Steroidobacterales > Rariloculaceae > ZC4RG20. Next base: position 3,526,215 of record CAWAJM010000001.1, on the reverse strand, counting down.
CGGTGGCGACGGCCTCGCTCTCGCGCGTGAGCTGGCCGAGCTTCAGCGCCGCGCTGCCGATGGCGAGCAGCAGCGGCAGCGTGGCGAAGGCGAGCCCGACGAGAATCAGTCCCAGTAAGGTTCGCGGGCGCGCGATTTTCACGGCGTCTGACCGATCCCTACTCCGCCCAGACGCCGGCGGCCAGTTTGCGTTCCCAGGCGAGCGAGCTCGAGACGATCTGCTCGAGGTCCTCGTGCTGCGGCGCCCAGCCGAGCTCGGTCCGGACACGGGACGCCTCCGCCACGAGAATGGGCGGGTCGCCGGCCCGGCGCGGCTCCTCGCGCTTGTCCAGCGACGTGCCGGCCACCTTCTCGACCATGGCGACGACCTCGCGCACGCTGTAGCCGCGGCCGTAGCCGCAGTTCAGCGTCGTCGACTTGCCGCCGCCGCGCAGGTATTCGAGCGCCTTGAGGTGGGCCGCGGCCAGGTCCTCCACGTGGATGTAGTCGCGCACGCCCGTGCCGTCGGGGGTGTCGTAGTCCGTACCGAAGATCGAGACGTGGGAGCGCTTGCCGACGGCCGCCTCGCAGGCGACCTTCGTCAGCAGCGTGGCCTTCGGTGTCGATTGCCCGATACGGCTCTCGGGATCGGAGCCGGCGACGTTGAAGTAGCGCAGCGCCACGTACTCGAGGTCCGTAGCCAGCGCGAGGTCCCGCAGCATCCACTCGGTCATGAGCTTCGAAGTGCCGTAGGGATTGATCGGAACCGTGGGCGTGCGCTCGGAGGCTCGGCCGCCTTCCGGAATACCGTAGACGGCGGCCGTCGAGGAGAACACGAAGCGCCGCACGCCGGCGCGCGTCGCGTGCTCCAGGAGCGTACGAGTCGCGCAGGTATTGTTGCGATAGTACTTTAGAGGGTCTGCAACGGATTCCGGGACGATGGTGTGGGCCGCGAAATGCATGATGGTATCGATGTCGTAGCGCCCGAAGATATCCTCGAGGCAACGCGCGTCCCCGGTATTGCCGACCACGAGCTCGCCGTACAGCACGGCCTGGCGGAAGCCTGTCGAGAGATCGTCGAGGACGACGACGTTTTCCCCGGCTTCGCCGAGCTGCCGCACCACGTGCGAGCCGATGTAGCCCGCACCGCCCGTCACGAGTATCGCCCGTTCGCTCATGCGTCCATCCGTTGGAGTGACATAATCAGGGACAGCGAGTCTATCAGTTCTCGACGACGCTGCAGGCGACGCCGCTCGCAGTTTGCGATGCCCGCCTGAATCCCGCGCCGGGCATGGCAATGCGCGGCAGTGTCTGAGCTGTGAGCCCGTCCGACCAGTCGTCGCAATATGAAGACAGTAGCGGCGGAATCGAAAGGATAGTATCAGGACGAGCCCGGAGGAGGTCGGCGGGATGGTTCAACTCATGAGGCCGGGGGCGGGGTCCCTCGATGCCGGCGGACGCGCAGTCCGCTGGCGCGTTGGGAGGCGCCTGCTGGCTGGGCTGTGCCTGCTCGCTGCGGCGGCGCTCGCGGCCTGCGGGGGCGGGGGCGCCGGCGTCTCGACCGGGAGCGGCGCGACCGCCGGCACGGGCGGCGGCAGCAGTCAGACCGGTAAGATCGCCGTGAGCGGCGTCGTGACCTTCGACCTCGTGCCCGCCGTGGCCGGGATCGGCCTCGACTATGCGCATGTCGCGCAGGCGCCCGCACGCGGCGTCACCGTGCAGGCCTTGGACGCCGCCTCGCACGTGCTCGCTTCGACGACGACCGATGCGGCCGGCCACTACGTGCTCGAGCTCGCTCCCGGCACCGACGTGCTGCTGCGGGCGCGGGCCGAGATGGTCAGCACCTCGGCGTCGGCCTGGGACGTGACCGTTGCCGACAACACGCGTTCCGATGCCGTCTACGTGCTCGAGAGCGCCCGCTTCACGACGGGCGATTCGGCCGAGACGCACGATCTGCACGCGGCCTCGGGCTGGGACGGCGCCGCGTATTCGGGCGAGCGCGCGGCCGCGCCGTTTGCGATCCTCGACGTCATCTACGCGGCGATGCAGTTCGTGAGCGCCAACGCGCCCGTCACGGACTTTCCGAAGCTCGTCGTGCACTGGAGCCCGAACAATTCGCCGAACTACGGGACGGGCGGCACGCCGGACACGACGACGGGCGAGATCGGCACGAGCTACTTCAATCCAGCCGAGGGCATGTTCCTGCTCGGCGCGGCGGACAGCGACACGGACGAGTACGATCGTCACGTGATCGCGCACGAGTTCGGCCATTACCTCGAGAGCGCCTTTTGGCGCTCCGACAGTATCGGCGGCTCGCACGCACGCGGCGATCAGCTCGACATGCGCACGGCCTTCAGCGAGGGTTGGGGCAACGCGTTCTCGGCCATGGCGACCGGGGACAGCGAGTACGTCGATACGATGGGCCCGGGCCAGGCGCAGGACTTCGCATTCGACGTGGAGGGCCAGCCCGGCAGCCTCGGGCAGAGCACGAACCCGCATCCGGGCTGGTTCAGCGAGCAGTCCGTGCAGGAGATCCTCTACGACCTCTACGATTCGGTGCAGGACACGCCGCAGGACACGCTCGCGCTCGGCTTCGCGCCGCTTTACGCCGTGCTCGTCGGCCACGTCAAAGTCTCGGTGGGGCTCACGAGCCTGTTCCCGATGATTCACGGGCTCGAGACCGACCTGCCGGCCGACGCCGCGCAGATCGATGCGCTCGTCAAGGCCCAGGGCATCGCCGCGATCCCGGACGACTTCGGCAGCGGGCGCACGAACGCGGGCCAGCCGACGGACGGCACGACGCCCCAGCAGGACGGCATTCTGCCGCTGTACAAGCCCCTGCAGGTCGGCGGCCCGCCCGTCAACGTCTGCAGCAGCGACGCGTATTCTTCGGCGAGCACGGGCTCGGTCAACAAGCTCGGCTCGCGCGCCTTCCTCGAGTTCACGGTGCCCGCCGCCGGGACGTACGCGGTCACGGCCGTGACCACCTCGATGCCGAGCGGCCAAGCGGCCGATCCCGACCTGGTCGTGCATCGCGGCGCTCGGAGCTGGATTTCCGAGAACGCGCCGTCGCGGGCCTGCATGCCGGGCAATCCGGCCGCGTGCACGGAGCAGCTGTCGACGCAGCTCGGGGCGGGCGATTATGCTTTGGAGGTGTACGAATGGACCAACACGCAGGATCGGGACAGCGCTTCGCCGCCGATCGGACTGACGTGTTTCGACGTGACGGTGGCCGCCCAATGAAGCCCGGAGCGATGCTGCTCGCGGCCGCGGCGGCCGTCTGCCTCGCGGGCTGCGGCGGGCCGCCGAGCCCGGCCGCGCGCGCCGCCGTGAAGCAGGCCCAAGCGGCGGGCGCCGGCAGCTCGGCCGGCAAGCCCGTCGCGCCGATGGCCGTCGACCATGCGCTCCTCGGCACGCCGGCCGTCGGTCAGGTTCTCGAGGTGCGGATCACCGTGCGGCCGCAGGGCGGGATGACGGATCTCAGGCTGCAGGCCACGGGCAGTGACGGCCTTCAGGTCGAGGCCGCGGACGCGGTGCAGACCGCGGCGTCGGCCGCGCCCGACGCGCCGGCCGTCTGGACCGTCCGGGTCGTGCCGCTCGCGGTCGGCGCCGCACAGCTCAAGCTCACGGCCGACGGCGTCATCGACGGGCGCCGCCAGGCCCGCAGCGTCGTGGTCCCGATCCGCACGGGCGACGGCGTGAAGACGCCCGCGGCCGCGGGCGCGCCCAAGCAGGCGGCCCCGGGCGGCGACGGCGTCATCCATCTGCATTCGAGCGAGTGACGGGAAGGGGCGCATGCTGACGCCGGACGAGCCGCTGCCCTACGAGGCCGTGCACGTCGGCGAGCGGCCCGTCGTCGTCGTCTGCGACCACGCCGGCCGGCGCGTGCCGCAGGCTCTGGGCCGCCTCGGACTCGAGGCGCGCTGCTTCGCCGATCACATCGCCTGGGACATCGGCGCCGGAGCCGTCGCGCGCCGGCTCATCGAGACCCTGGACGCGCGCGGCGTGCTCGGCGTTTACTCGCGGCTCGTCGTGGACCTGAACCGCGACCTCGACGATGCGACGGCCTTTCCGGCCCTCTCGGACGGCGTGCTGATCCCGGGCAACCTCGGACTTGCGCGGGCCGCGAAGGCCGAGCGGGCGCGAGCCCTCTACGAGCCCTATCATCGTGCGGTCCGGCATGCGCTCGAGGCCGCGTCCGGCGGCGAGACGCACGCCGTGCTCGTCGCCGTGCACAGCTTCACGCCGCGGCTGCACGGCATCGCGCGCCCGTGGCACGTCGGTGTGCTCTGGGACAAGGATCCGCGCCTCGCGCTGCCGCTGTTCGCCGCGCTGCGGGCCGAGCCCGGCGTCGTCGTCGGCGACAACGAGCCCTATTCGGGGCGTCACGCGGCGGACTACACGGTCGACCATCACGCCGAGGCGGCCGGGCTCGCCCATGTGAGCCTCGAAATCCGACAGGACCTGATCCGGGACGAGGCCGGGGCCGCGCGCTGGGCCGAGCGCCTCGGCCGCGTGCTCGGGGACGTGCTGGCCGCGCCCTCCCTGTATCGGCGCCTTGCGCCCGTCGAGGGCGCGCCGGGGGCAGGTCGGTGAAGGCGCCCTCGTTCACGATGGGTGTCGAGGAGGAATACCTGCTCGTCGACCCGCGCACGCGGGATCTCGTTGCCACGATGCCGCAGGAGATGCTCGAGCAGTGCGAGCGGGCCAGCGACGGCCAGCAGGTCAAGCCCGAGTTCCTGCGCTCGCAGATCGAGATCGGCACGCGCGTCTGCCGCAGCGTCGCCGAGGTGCGCGATGCGCTGACGCTGCTGCGCGGCGTCGTCATCGACGTCGCTGCCGAGCACGGTCTCGCGCCGCTGGCCGCGTCGACGCACCCGTTCGCGGACTGGACCGGCCAGCAGTACACGGAGCGGCCGCACTACCGTGCCCTCTCGCGCGAGATGCAGGCCGCGGCGCGGCGGCTTTTGATCTGCGGGATGCACGTGCACGTGGGCATCGAGGACGAGGAGCTGCGCATCGACCTGCTCAACCAGTACAGCTACTTCCTGCCGCACCTGCTCGTGCTCTCGTGCTCCTCGCCGTTCTGGGAAGGCATCGACACGGGGCTCAAGTCCTACCGGCTCACGGTCTTCGACGGCCTCCCGCGGACGGGCGTGCCCGAGCGGTTTCACAGCCACGCCGATTACCGCCATCTCGTCGCCGTCATGACCGAGGCCGGCGTCATCGAAGATGCGAGCAACATCTGGTGGGACGCGCGGCCGAGCGCGCACTACCCGACGCTCGAGACGCGCATCATGGATATGTGCACGCGTCTCGAGGACGCTCTGTGTCTCGCGGCGCTCGTCGTCTGCCTGCTGCGCCGGCTCTATCGGCTGCGCGTGCGTAATCGGAGCTGGCGCACCTACTCGCGCACGCTGATTCAGGAGAACCGCTGGCGAGCCATGCGCTACAGCGTCGACGGGCGCCTCATCGATCTCGGCCGCGGTGAGCTCGTGCCGTTCGCGCAGCTGCTCGAGGAGCTGCTCGAGCTCGTCGCCGAGGATGCCGAGGCGCTCGAATGCACGGCCGAGGTGGTGCACGCGCGCACGATCCTCGCGCGCGGCACGAGCGCGCATCGCCAGCTCGCCGTGCGCGCGGCCGCGCTCGAGGAGGGGGCGACGGACATGGAGGCCAACCGCGCCGTGGTCGACCATCTGATCCGGGAGACTGCGCTCGGCGTGCGCTGACCTACGGTAGACTGCGCGCCATGCTCGGAAGATTCACGGCAGAACGCGCGCACGGGGCCCCCGACAGGCAGGCGCAGGGCAGCGCGGCCGGCGCGCGGCTCGAGCGCCGGCTCTCGGTCGCGCCCATGATGGACCGCACGGACCGGCACTGCCGTTATTTCCTGCGCCTGCTCGCGCCGCGCACGCTGCTGTATACCGAGATGATCACGGCGGCCGCGCTGCAGCACGGCGACCGCCGCGCGCTGCTCGCGTTCGCGCCGGAGGAGCATCCCGTCGCGCTGCAGCTCGGCGGCGCCGAGCCTGCGGCGCTCGCGGCGGCGGCCGTCGCGGGCGCGGCCGCGGGCTACGACGAGATCAACCTCAACGTTGGCTGTCCGAGCGACCGCGTGCAGGCCGGCCGCTTCGGCGCGGCGCTCATGCGCGAGCCCGGCCTCGTCGCTGAGTGTGTGCGCGCGATGCGCGCGGCCGTCGACGTACCCGTGACGGTCAAGACGCGGCTCGGCGTCGACTACGACGACAGCTACGCGTTCGTCTGCGACTTCGTCGGCCATGTGGCCGAGGCGGGCTGCCGGACGTTTGTCGTACATGCACGCAAGGCCTGGCTCAAGGGCTTGAGCCCGAAACAGAACCGCGAGGTACCGCCGCTCGACTACGGCCGCGTCCGGCGCCTGAAGCGCGACTTCCCGGCGCTCGAGATCGTGCTGAACGGCGGCCTCGCCGAAGCCGAGTCCGCGCTCGCCGAGCTGGCCCATGTCGACGGCGTCATGCTCGGCCGCGCGGCCTATCAAAATCCCTACCTGCTCGCGCGCCTCGACGCGGCCGTGTTCGGCGGTGCGGAGGCGCCGACTCGGCTCGCCGCGCTCGAGGCGTTCCTGCCCTATCTCGAACGCGAGGCCGCGCGCGGCACGCCGGTCAAGGCCATGACGCGGCATCTGCTCGGCCTGTTCGCGGGCCTGCCGGGCGGCCGGCGCTGGCGCCGCGCGCTCGGCGCGCTGCCGGCCGAGCCGGCAGCCGCCGTGGCCGCGCTGCGTGCCGCGGCCGAAGCCAGAGCCGCTCGTCCATCCGCGCGGGCCGCCGACGACCGCGAAGTGCTGCCCCGCGCGCGCACGGCGTGACCCCTTTTTCGGTTTCCCCGATACAATCGCTCCTTCACCACGCCACAGCTCGAGAGGTCGACCGTGTCCAAGTCCAGTGCAACGAAAGAGAGCAAGCTCACAATGGCCGAGCAGGCGGATATTCACGAGCTGTACGAAGAGTCCGTTCAGGCGGTCGAAGGCGAGGTCGAGTTTCTCGTCGACACGTTCAAGGCGCTGCGCGGTCGAGACCCGATCAGCTTCCGCGAGGACTTCTGCGGCACCGCCAGCGCGTGCTGCCAGTGGGTGAGCACGGATCCCCGGCGCTATGCGGTCGGCATCGACATCGACGAGCCGACGCTCGAGTGGGGGCGCACGCACCGCGTGGGGCGTCTGCCGGAGGCGGACCGGCCCCGCGTCAAGCTGCTGCGCGAGGACGTCATGAACGTCGTGACCGAGCCCGTCGATATCGCCGTGGCCTTCAACTTCAGCTACTTTCTGTTCATGACGCGCGACCTCCTGCGCGCCTACTTCAAGCGCGTCCGGGACGCGCTGCACGAGGACGGCCTGTTGTTCCTCGACGCCTTCGGGGGCTCGGAGTCGTTCGCGGTACAGAAGGAGAAGACCAAGTACGACGGCTTTACCTACGTTTGGGACCAGGCCGAGTTCGAGCCCGTCACCAATACGATGGTGTGCCACATCCATTTCAAGTTTCCGGACGGCTCGAAGATCAAGCGCGCCTTTACATACCGGTGGCGCCTCTGGACCCTGCCCGAGATCCTGGAGCTGCTGGAAGAGGCGGGATTTTCGCGGGTCAGGGTCTATTGGGAAGGCGAGGACGAGGAGGGCGAGCCGAACGGCGAGTTCTACGAGACGGCCACGGGGACGCCGGATTCCGGCCTGGGTCGCATATATCGTGGCCGAGAAGTAGCCGGGGCCCTATACTCCTTCCTGGCTCCGCTCTTGCGCACTCAGGAAGCAAGCCATGGGTAAGGATGTCGAGGTCGCGATCCTTTTCGCGGACGTTGTCGGCAGCACGCAGCTCTACGAGAACCTCGGGGACATCAAGGCCCGCGAGATGGTGGGCCGTTGCCTCGAGATCATGCGCATCGCGACGGAGGCGAACCGAGGCAGCGTGATCAAGACCATGGGGGACGAGGTCATGTCCACGTTCCCCACCGCCGACGACGCCATGAACGCCGCGCGCCGCATGCAGGAGCGCATCTCGATCGGATCCGGAGCTCAGCCACGACGCCGGGCACGTGGCCATCCGCATCGGCTGCCACTTCGGCCCCGTCGTCCAGGAGCAGCGCGACATATTCGGCTCCGCGGTCCACATCGCGAACCGCATGACGAGCCAGGCCAAGGCCAAGCAGATCATCACGACGCTCTCGACCGTCGAGCGGCTCTCGCCGGAATGGCAGTCCATGGCCCGCCAGATCGACATCGCCACGGTCCGCGGCAAGGCCGACGAGGTGGTCCTGTTCGAGGTGCTCTGGCAGCCCGAAGAGGCCACGAGCATGCTGCCGACGGTGCCTTGGTCGAAGCGCAACACCCGGACGAAGCGCTTGAGCCTGCGCTACCAGGGCAAGGAGGTCACGATCGGCGACGGCCGCAAGAGCGTGACGCTCGGCCGCGCGGAGGACAACGACCTCGTCGTCAAAGGCAACCTGATCTCCCGGCTGCACGCGCGCATCGAGGCGAGCCGGGACAAATTTACGCTCTACGACGAAAGCACCAACGGCACGTTCGTGCAGACGGACGCGGGGGAGGAGATCTTCGTCCGCCGCGACAGCACGCAGCTCACGGGCGAAGGCGTCATCGGCCTCGGGCGCGCGGCGCAGCCGGGGACGGCGTTGGCGGTGCATTTCGTGGTCGAGGAGTGAGCCTCGGCGCGGGTAGCGACGTTGCGGGCTCCAGCATCGGCGCAGGTTACGCCGTCGCAAGGGCTTCAGGCTCGACGTAAGGGCGGTGTCGGGACCGCCGGAATACCCATCCATGGGGGCTGCGTAGCGCGCCATCCCTGGCGCGCACGCTCCCGACACCGCCCTTACGTCGAGCCTGAAGCCGGATGCGTTGGTGGTTCGCGCCGATGCTGGAGCCCGCGAAGGCGTCACTCGCGCCGATGCTGGAGCCGGATACGCAGGCGGCTCGCGCCGGTGCTTACGCCGGACAGGAGGGCGGCAGGGGTCGGCGCGGGCCGCTAGCGCGAGCGGCGGTCCGCTGCGGCAGTCGGAAACGCGAAGACCTCAAGGACTGCCGTCTTCGCACCACCGAGTTCCTCGCGCGGTTGCAGCATGATTCATGAACGGCCGCAGCCCCACCAGAGGAGGCTCGTGCAGACAGGCGCTTTCGGGGCCGTGCGCGCCAGGACGGCGCGCTACGGAGGCTACAGGGATGTATTCACGCCGTCCCCGAAAGCGCCTGTCTGCACGAGCCTCCGCTCACCGCCAGCGTCGAACCCGTTCATGAATCATGCGGCCGACCGCAGTGAACGCGGCCGGCCGCAAGCACGGCGGTCAGAGCGCGTCGAGGATCTTCCGATGCTCGCTGGCGATGGCCGCCGGCAGCCGGTCGCCGTAGCTCGAGAGGTACTCGCCGAGGTGCTCCATCTCCGCGCGCCACTGCGCGGGATCGACGGCCAGGAGCTGCTCGAGGGTCTGTTGCTCGACGTTTTCGAGCCCCGAGAGGTCGATGTCCTTCGTCTCCGGCAGGTAGCCGATGGGCGTCTCGACGGCGCCGACGCGGCCTTCGCAGCGGTCGATCATCCAGCGCAGCACGCGCAGGTTCTCGCCGAAGCCCGGCCACAGGAACTTGCCGTTCGCATCGCGGCGGAACCAGTTCACGTGGAAGATGCGCGGCAGGTTTTGCGCGCGTTGCTCGAAGCTGAGCCAGTGCGCCCAGTAATCGGCATAGTTGTAGCCGCAGAACGGCTTCATGGCCATCGGGTCGCGGCGCACGACGCCGACCTTGCCCGTGGCGGCGGCCGTGGTCTCGGAGGCGACGCTCGCGCCGACGAGCACGCCGTGCGCCCAGTCCTTGGCCTCGTAGACGAGCGGCGCGAGCTCGCGGCGGCGGCCGCCGAACACGAGCGCCGAGATCGGCACGCCGTCCGGCGCATCGGCCAGGTTCGAGTAGCTCGGGTTTTGGCTCGCCGAGACCGTGAAGCGCGAGTTCGGATGGGCCGCCGGGCCGTTGCCGGGCTCGAAGCGCCGGCCGACCCAATCGACGGTGGGCTTGCCTTCGCCCTTGTCTTCCCACCAGGGCTCGTTCTCCTCGGTGACCGCGACGTTCGTGAAGATCGTATCGTGCGTGATCATGTCGAACGCGTTGCGGTTCGTCTTGCGGTTCGTGCCGGGCACGACGCCGAAGTAACCGGCCTCGGGATTGATGGCGCGCAGGCGGCCGTCTTCGCCGACGTGCAGCCAGGCGATGTCGTCGCCGAGCGTCCAGACTTTCCAGCCCTTGAGGCTCTCGGGCGGAATCAGCATGGCGAGGTTGGTCTTGCCGCAGGCCGACGGGAATGCGCAGGCCAGGTAATGGACCTCGCCCTCGGGGCTCTCGACGCCGACGATGAGCATGTGCTCGGCGAGCCAGCCCTCCGTTCGCGCCTGCCAGCTCGCGATGCGCAGCGCATGGCATTTCTTGCCGAGCAGCGCGTTGCCGCCGTAGCCCGAGCCATAGCTCATGATCGTGAGCTCCTCGGGGAAGTGCACGATGTAGCGGCGCTCCGGATCGAGCTCGCCCGTCGAGTGCAGGCCCTTGACGAACTTGCCCTCGCGCTCGATGCGCTCGAGCGCGGGCTTGCCCATGCGCGTCATGAGATACATGTTCGCGACGACGTAGGGGCTGTCCGTGATCTCGACGCCGCAGCGCGCGTAGGGCGAGTCGATGGGGCCCATGCAGTACGGGATCACGTACATCGTGCGCCCGCGCATGCTGCCTTCGAAACAGTCGTGGAGCATGGCCTTGGCCTCGGCCGGCGCCATCCAGTTGTTGTTGGGGCCGGCGTCGTCCTCGGCCTCCGTGCAGACGAAGGTCAGATGCTCGACGCGCGCCACGTCCTGCGGGTCCGAGCGGTGTAGATAACAACCCGGGTACTTGTCTTGATTGAGCTCGACGAGCGTGCCGTCTTCGAGCATTTGGGCCACGAGGCCGTTGTATTCCTGCTCGCTGCCGTCGCACCAATGAACGCGGTCCGCCGCCGTGAGCTTAGCCGTCTCGGCGACCCAGTCGCCGAGCGATTTCAGTCGAGTTGTCATGGATCTTATGTTCTAACGTAGTTTGTTCGGGTCGAAAAAGTATAGCGCGCCGGTCGCGCAAATGGTCCGGATCGGGGCCGCAAGTCCCTAGGTATCTTCCCGAATCGACGTGGCGGGACGGCCCGAGTTACCCGGGACGCCTCGGCCGAACCGCCCGTTTCGGCGCAATCCGGGCGGCTTTCGAAGCGGGGCCCGGCGGGCGTTCGCGCTATAGTTAGGTCATGCATGGGGTCTCCGAGATTTTCGGCCGGGAAGGGCTGTTGGCGCGCAAGCTGCCGGGGTTCACGTACCGCGAAGCGCAGCGCGAGATGGCCGAGATCGTGGCCGCGGCCGTCCTGGACGGGCGGCACACGGCCATCGAGGCCGGCACCGGCATCGGCAAAACCTTCGCCTATCTGGTTCCGGCCCTCGTCTCCGGGCGCCGGGTCATCGTCTCCACGGGCACCAAGACCTTGCAGGACCAGCTGTTCGCGCGGGATCTGCCGCTGCTCGGCGCCGTGACGGGCCGGCCGGCCGAAGTCGCGCTGCTCAAGGGCCGGAACAATTATCTGTGCCTGCACCGGCTCGCCGCCGCGCTCGCCGAGGGCCGGGGCGACGCCGAGGGCCGGGCCGCGCTCGAGACGCTGCGGGTGTTCGGTCGCTCGAGCTCGACGGGGGACCTCACGGAGCTCGAGGATTTGACGGAAGACTACACGCTGCGCGCGGCCGTGACCTCGACCGTCGACAACTGCCTCGGCAGCCGCTGCGAGCACTTCGACCGCTGCTTCGTGGTCGAGGCGCGGCGCCGCGCTCAGAAGGCCGAGATCGTCATCGTCAATCACCACCTGCTGCTCGCGGATCTCGCGCTCAAGGAGGCGGGCTTCGGGGAGCTGCTGCCCGGCGCGGACGCGGTCGTCGTCGACGAGGCGCATCTGTTTCCCGACATCGCGCAGCAGTTCTTCGGCGTCTCGGTCACGACGCGCGAGCTCGAGCAGCTGGCGCGCGATCTCACGATGGAGCTGCGGCTCGCGGGGCTGGCGGGCGAGCTCGAGCGCGCCGCGGGCGGGTTGTCGGCCGCCGTCGCGCACGCGCGCATCGCCGAGGAGCTCGAGCCGCCCGGGCGCGTGCCCTTTGTCGCCGCGGCCGGCCGCTTAGGCCGCGCGCTCGAGGCGTGGCACGCCGCGCTCGAGGGGCTCGCCGACGGCCTTGCGCCCGTAACGGAGGCTTCGCCGGGGCTCGCGCGCTGCCGCGAGCGCTGCGTCTCGGCCGCGGCGCGGGTCGAGCGCATCGCGTCCGCGGCGCCCGAATCGGGCCTGCGCTGGGTCGAGCGCTCGCCGCGGTCCCTGGCCGCGCATTGGACGCCGCTCGATGTCGGCGGGCCGCTCGCGGCCTGTATCGAGGGCCAGGCCGGCGCCTGGATCTTCGCCTCCGCGACCCTCGCCGTCGGCCGGGACTTCGATCATTTCCTTAAGCGCCTCGGGCTGCCCGGCACGGCCACGCATGTGCTGCCGAGCCCGTTCGACTACGAGCGCAATGCCCGGCTCTACCTGCCGCAGGGGCTGCCCGATCCGGGCCGCGAAGACCACGTCGAGGCTTTGCTGTACGCGGTCTGGCCCCTCGTGGAGGCCGCGGGCGGCGGGGCGTTTCTACTGTTCACGAGCTACCGCGCGCTGCGCACGGCCGAGGCCTGGATCGGCCGGCGGCCGGCGCCGGGGCCGGTCTTCGTTCAGGGGACGGGGCCGCGGAGCCGGCTGCTCGAGGACTTTCGCGCGGCCGGCTCGGGCGTTCTGCTCGGCACGGGCAGCTTTTGGCAGGGCGTGGACGTGCGAGGACCGGCGCTGCGGCTCGTCGTCATCGACAAGCTGCCGTTCGCCGCGCCGAGCGACCCGATGGTCCAGGCGCGCGTCAACGCCATCCGCCGCGAGGGCGGCGACGCGTTCGCCGAAGCCCAGCTGCCACAGGCCGTGCTCGCGCTCAAGCAGGGCGTCGGCCGGCTCATCCGGGATTTCGACGACCGCGGCCTCATCGTGCTCGGCGACCCGCGCCTGCGCACGCGGCCCTACGGCCGGCTGTTCCTCGCGAGTCTGCCCGCGATGCCGGTGCTCGACGATCCGGCGGCCGCGCTGGCCTATGCCGAGACGCTCGCGCCCGGCGCCGTGCCCGAGGTGCGGGCGCGAGCCGGCGATCCCGCGGTCCGGGCGCCGGTCGGCGACGAGGCTTGCCTGCCGTGACGGGCGAGCGGGACGTGCCGGGCCGGGAAAGGGGTGCGCCGGCGGCCCGGCCGCAGCCGCGGCTGCTCGCGCTCGAGACCTCGAGCGCCACGGGCAGCGTGGCGCTCGCGGTCGGCGGCGAGCTGCGCGAGCGTACGATCCCGACGCCGCGAGAGCAGACCGAGCTCGTGCTGCCGTTCGTGGCGGAGCTCCTGGCCGAGGCGCAGCTGCAGCTCGGCGATCTCGATGCGCTCGTATTCGGCCGCGGGCCGGGCTCGTTCACGGGCCTGCGCATCGCCGCCGCGCTCGCGCAGGGCTTCGCGATGGCGGCCGGCCGGCCGCTCGTCGCGGTCTCGAGCCTCGCGGCGCTCGCGGCGCGCGCGCGGCGCGAGCACGGCGTCGGACGCGTGGTGACCTGCGTCGATGCGCGCATGGGCGAGGTCTATTGGGCGGCCTATGCGCTCGATGCGGCCACGGGCCTCATGCGGCTCGAGGGCGAAGAGCGGCTCGCCTCGCCGGCGGCGCTGGCGGCCGAAGCGGCCGACGCGGCGGAAGCGGGCGGCTGGTATGCGGCCGGCAGCGGCTGGGAGCGGTATGCCGAGGCGCTCGGGCCGATCGCGGCCGGCGCCGCCGGCGTCGATGCCGGGCTCGTGCCTGCGGCCCGGGACCTGCTGCCGCAGGCGGAGGCCGAGCTCGCCGCGGGCCGCGTCCTGGCCCCCGAGCAGGCGCTGCCTGTCTATCTGCGCAGCGAAAGCGCCTGGCGCCGATTGCCGACCTGAGGCGCGTTAACAGAACTGTAATATTGCTCGTCTGTAATGCCGGCATCCGGGCAGCCGAGGGCATCCATGGTTCAGAAGAAGGTATTGGTCGTCGAGGACGAAGCACCGATTCGCGACATGCTGGCGTTCAACCTCGGCCGGGCCGGGTACGAGGTCGAGCCCGCGGCGAGCGGCCGCGAGGCGCGCGCCGCGATCGCGAACGGCTTCCCCGACGTCGTGCTCATGGACTGGATGCTGCCCGATATCAGCGGCCTCGAGCTCACGCGCCAGCTCAAGCGTGACCCCGACACGCGCGACATCCCCGTGATCATGGTCACGGCCCGCGCGGAGGAGGACGACCGGGTCGCGGGCCTCGACGGCGGCGCCGACGATTACCTCGTCAAGCCCTTCTCGCCGCGCGAGCTCGTCGCGCGGATCCGCGCGGCCCTGCGCCGCTCGTCGGGCTCGGAGGACGAGGTCGTGACCGCCGGTCTGCTGCGTCTCGACTCGGCCGGGCACCGCGTGAGGATCGGCGACGACGAGATCGCCCTCGGCCCGACGGAGTACCGGCTGCTGCAGTTCTTCATGCAGCACCCGGATCGAGTCTACAGCCGCGGCCAGGTGCTCGATCGCGTGTGGGGCGGCAACGTCTACGTGGAGGAGCGGACGGTCGACGTGCACATACGTCGCCTGCGCAAGGCGCTAGAAGGTTACGGATACGATAAACTGATCCGAACCGTTCGCGGAGCGGGATATCGTTTCTCTCCGGACCAAGTCCCTTCGGAAGACGCTTGAATTGCCGAGACGCTGGATATCGCTCATCTTCTTTCTGGCCGTGTGGCTCGCGTTCGCGGCCGTGCTCGGCCTCGTGTTCGGGCACGTAGCCTGGTGGCTCGCGGGTGCGCTCGCCGTTTACCTCGCGAACACGCTGCGCAACGTCTATCTGCTCGACGGCGTGCTCGTCGCGGGCAAGCGCGCGCCCGTTCCGGAGACGCGCGGGTTCTGGGCCGAGCTGTTAGGCCGGCTCGCGCGCCTGCAGGGGAAGGCGCGCAATCGTAAGAAGAAGTATCACCGCCTGCTGCGCGAGGTGCGCGAGAGCACGGGCGCGCTCAGCGACGGCGGCATCATTCTCAATTCCGCGCACGAGATTCTCTGGTTCAATCCGGCCGCGACGCGGCTGCTCGGTCTCGATCCGACGCGCGACGTCGGCAACCGCGTCGACAACCTCCTGAGGCACCCGGATTTCGTCCATTACCTCGGCGATCCGCGCGGCGAGCCCGTCGTCGTGCCGTCGCCGACGTTCGAGGGCGGCTGGCTCGCCGTGCAGCTGATCCCGTACGGGCAGAAGCAGCACCTGGCGATCGTGCGCGACGTGACGCGCGAGCACCGCCTCGAGACCACGCGCCGGGACTTCGTCGCCAACGCCTCGCACGAGCTGCGCTCGCCCTTGACGGTCATCGGCGGCTATCTCGATTCGCTGGCCGACGATCCGGACGTTCCGCCGGCCTGGTCGGCGCCGATCGGCGAGATGCAGCGGCAGGCCGCGCGCATGACGCAGATTCTGCGCGACCTCATCGAGCTCACGCGGCTGGAGGCTTCGGACGGGCGCGCGCCGCAGCGCTTTGTCGACGTGCCGGGCATGCTCAAGCTCATCGTCAACGAGTTTCCGGCGGACGGGAAGCGTGCGCGGCTGACGCTCCGTCTCGAGACCGACGCGGCGCTGCTCGGCAGCGAGTCGGAGCTGCATTCCGTCTTCTACAACCTCGTCAGCAACGCGATGCGCTTCACGCCGAGCGCGGGCAGCGTCGAGGTCTCGTGGCGGCCCGAGGACGGCGGCGCCGTGTTCGAGGTCGTCGACACGGGCGTCGGCATTGCCGAGGATCAGATCCCGCGCATCACGGAGCGCTTCTATCGCGTCGACCCGGGCCGATCCCGGGCCGCGGGCGGCACGGGCCTCGGGCTCGCGATCGTCAAGCATGCGCTGCAGCGCCACGGCGCGACGCTCTCGATCGAGAGCCGCGAGGGCGAGGGCAGCACGTTCCGTTGTCATTTCCCTTCGGCGCGCGTCGCGCGCCGAGGCGGCGAGGCGCAGGCGACGGGCTGAGGCCCGCAACGGGCCGCGCGCCGCAGCGCCGCAGCGCATCGAGGGCGCGTTCCGCAGCTCGGAGGGTATAATCGCCCCGGTTCGCGGGGGCGAGCGTCGGCCGCTATGCCGACAGGAGGGCGAGCTCATGGAAGTCGAAGATCTCGGTCATCACATCTCGAGGCGGTTCAACGAGGACCTCGAGCACGTACGCAATGCCGTGCTGACCATGGGCGGCCTCGTCGAGGAGCAGTTCGACCGCGCCTGCAAGGCCCTGGCGGACGCGGACAGCGAGATCGGGCTCAAAGTCGCCGAGGACGACGCCAAGGTCAACCGCATGGAGGTCAGCATCGACGAGGAGTGCAGCCGCATCCTCGCAACGCGCGGCCCGACGGCCGGGGACCTGCGGCTCGTCGTCGCGATCATCAAGACGATCACGGATCTCGAGCGCATCGGCGACGAGGCGGAGAAGATCGGCGTGCTGGCCGCGCGGCTCGCCGGCATGGAACGGCCGTCGACGAACTACCGCGAGCTGCGCAATCTCTCGCGCCACGTCAAGCACATGATCCGCGGCGCGCTCAATGCCTTCGCAAGGCTCGACTCGGACGAGGCGCTCAATGTCGTGAAGGCCGACGATGCCGTCGACGAGGAGTACGAGTCGATCTATCGGCAGGGCATTACGTTCATGATGGAGGACCCGCGCACGATCTCGCGCATCATGGACACGACCTGGGTCGCGCGCTCGCTGGAGCGCATCGGCGACCATGCCAAGAACATCGCCGAATACGTCATTTTCATGGTGCACGGCAAGGATCTGCGGTACACCGGGCTCGAGAACATCGAGGCCGAGGTTCAGCGGGCCGCACGCCGTCGGGAGACGCGTTCATGATCGCCAAACGCAGCCAACGCCGCCTGCTGAACTTCGCGGGCGTTCTCGCCGTCGTCGGCCTCATGAGTTACGCGCTGTATGAGCAATGGGTCGTCGGTCTCGATGCCTGCCCGCTGTGCATCTTCCAGCGCATGGGCATGATCGCGCTCGGTATCGTGTTCCTCGCGGCGGGGCTGCATGCGCCCGCGGGCCGCTCCGCCCGCGTCTACGCGGCGCTCGGCGCCATCGTCGCGCTCGTCGGCGCCGGCATCTCCTCGTGGCACCTGCACGAGCAGAGCCTGCCCGCGGGAGCGCTGGCATCGTGCGGCCCGGGCCTCGACTACATGCGCGCGAACTTCCCGCTCCATCAGGTCCTGAAGTGGGTCTTCACCTCCTCCGGTCAATGCTCGCAGGTCAACTGGACGTTCCTGGGGCTCGCGATGCCGGGCTGGGTCCTGATCTGGTTCGCCCTGCTCGGCGGCCTCATCGTCTATGCGAACTGGACGCCGCTCGCAGACGCCAAGCGCCATGCGGAGGAGCGGGCGGCCGCGACGGCCTAAAAAGGGGTCAGAGCCCTTTCCCTACGAAAAGGGGTCAGAGCCCTTTTGGGGGGCACCCTGCTTGGCATCGCGAGCACGGGGGGCACACCGCACGGCTCACGCTTTCTTCGGCCTCCCGCGCCGTTCGGCAATGCGTCGGTTCAGCGCGACTTCGACTTCCTGCTTGAACGCTGCCGCGGACGTTGGCACGCCGCTGCGCAGGCCCGAGCGGATCTCCTGCAGTGTCGTTTCGGGCAGCGCCTCGGCGAACAGTGCCCGATATCGGCACCGCCGCTCCCATTCGCTTGATGCGATCGCCGCGAAGACCGGGTGCGCGGTGACGAGCGGAGACGGCCGGCCCAGCGCGTTCGCGGCGTAGCTGCTCCAGCGATAGCCCGCAGGCTGGTTTGCGAGTCCGGCCCGCACGGGATTCAGCTCGATGTAGCGGTAGCAGGCGAGGCAATACCGCTCGCTGTCGATCGGCGATGATCGAAACCGGCTTTGCCAAAGGGTTCCGGTCCGGTCGCGACGGGCGTTGGCCCAGGCCGTGTATCGGCTGCCGACGTACTGCAGGACCTGCGAGATGCCTCTCGCACTCGTGGAGGTCATGAGCAGATGCACGTGATTCGGCATGAGCACGTAGGCATGCAACCGTGTGGCGTAGCGGGGGAGTGCGACCGTGAGCAGCCAAAGATAGCGGGCGTAGTCGGCCGGGGAGAAGAACGTCCGCTGACGATTGTTGCCGCGTTGGACGACGTGCAGGGTCATTCCGGCGAGACGGATTCGGGCGGGCCTCGGCATGACGACGAAATATGCTCGCGGCCGCCGGATCCGCACCAGGCGGATTTCGCGCCGCTGCGGCGGAAAATGGCGGACAGAAAAAGGGGTCAGAGCCCTTTTCCACGAAAAAGGGCTCTGACCCCTTTTTTTTCAGGCCAGCAGCAGCTCCGCGATTCGGAAATAGATCCGCTCGAGCCGCTCGAGGTCCTCGACGGCGACCTCCTCGTTGACCTTGTGGATCGTTGCATTGAGCGGGCCGAGCTCGACGACCTCGATGCCGTGCGGCGCGATGAACCGCCCGTCGGAGGTGCCGCCGCTCGTCGAGAGCTCGGGCTCGGCGCCGGTTTCATCGGCGACGGCCCGCGCGACGGCTTCGACGAGCCGGCCCTCGGCGGTCAGGAACGGCCGACCCGAGACGCGCCAGACGAGGTCGTAGTCGATACCGAGCGTGCCGAGCAGTTGCTCGACGCGTGCGGACAGCGACTCAGCGGTCCATTCGGTCGAGAACCGGAAGTTGAAGCGGCACTTGAGCTCGCCCGGCACGACGTTCGGCGCCCCGGCGTCGCTGTGCACGTTGACCATCTGGAACGTCGTCGGCGGAAAATGCGCGTTGCCCGCGTCGATAGGCTCGCGCGTCATCGCCGTGACGAACCGGGCGAGGGCATGGATCGGGTTCTCGGCGCCCAGCGGATAGGCGACATGGCCCTGCGCGCCGCGGATCGTCATGAGCCC
Source organism: uncultured Gammaproteobacteria bacterium (assembly GCA_963782445.1). Lineage (GTDB taxonomy): Bacteria > Pseudomonadota > Gammaproteobacteria > Steroidobacterales > Rariloculaceae > ZC4RG20. The sequence continues at coordinate 3,507,223 of CAWAJM010000001.1, read as the reverse complement.
CGAGAGCGAGCCGCGGCGCCCGATGCGCACGGTGTCGCCGAGGGTCCGGTCGCTCGAGGGTTCGCCGACGACACAGTAGTCGAAAAGCTCGCCGCGCTCGGCGAGGCGTTCCATGACCTTGAGCGTGCCGTCGTCGGCCGCGCCTTCCTCGTCGCTCGTGATCAGCAGCGCCAGCGAGCCGCGCGCCGCAGGATACGCCGAGGCGAACCGCTCGGCCGCCTTGACCATCGCGGCCAGGCTTCCCTTCATGTCGGCCGCGCCGCGCCCGACGAGCCGGCCGTCCCGCACCTGTGCCTCGAACGGCGGGCTCCGCCACTGCTCGAGCGGGCCGGCCGGGACCACGTCCGTGTGTCCGGCGAACACGAGCACGGGCGCATGGCGCCCGCGCCGGATCCAGAGGTTGTCGACGGGCCCGAAGCGCATGCGCTCGGCGGCGAAGCCCGCAGGCTCGAGCACGGAGGCCACGAGCGCCTGGCAGCCCGCGTCGTCCGGCGTCACGGAAGCGCACCGTACCAGCGCCTGGGCCAGCTCGAGCACGGCGTTCACGCGCGCGCTCCGGGCGCCGTGCCGGCGTGCGGCCGGGGCGCCGGCCGGCGCCCCGGAGTCGCGGAACGGTTGCCGGCCGCGCCGGCTCCGAGGCATAGACGGGGCGAAATCTTAGTCATCATGTCCTTCCGGATCGCTCCTTCGGGCGCCGACACACGAGGCCGGGCGCCCGGCACGCGCCCGCGCAGGCTGCGGCGGCGGTCGCGGCGCAGCGCGTATGCTACCGCACGCGGCCGCCCGCCCGCTGCGCCGCATGGAGTAGACTGCCGAGGCATGTCTACGACGAAGAGAGCAGAGATGTCACGTGTCGTCCCGGAGACCGTATCGCAGGCACCCGCTTCCGGCGCGACGCTCGAGACCTCGCCCGCGGCCGGCTATACGACCGTCGGCGACATCACGGCGACCAGCCCCGTCATCCGCGCACGCAACGTCAACGTCTACTATGGGGACAATCGCGCGGTCGACAGCGTGAACCTCGACATCGGCCAGCACGAGGTCATTGCGCTGATCGGCCCGAGCGGCTGCGGAAAGTCTACCTTCCTGCGCTGTTTGAACCGCATGAACGACATGATCGAGAGCGCGCGCGTCACGGGCGATATCCGGCTCGACGGCGAGGACATCTACGCGTCCGAGATGGACGTCGTCCTGCTGCGGCTGCGCGTCGGCATGGTCTTCCAGAAGCCGAATCCGTTCCCGAAGTCCGTCTACGACAACGTCGCCTACGGCCCGCGCATTCACGGTCTCGCGCGCGACCGCTACGAGCTCGACCGCATCGTCGAGACGAGCCTCGAGCGCGCGGGCCTGTGGTCGGAGGTCAAGGACCGGCTCGATGCGCCGGGCACGAGCCTCTCGGGCGGTCAGCAGCAGCGGCTCTGCATCGCCCGCACGATCGCCGTGAGCCCGGAAGTCATCCTCATGGACGAGCCGTGCTCGGCGCTCGATCCGATCGCGACGGCGCGCATCGAGGACCTCATCGAGGAGCTGCGCCAGAACTATGCGATCGTCATCGTCACGCATTCGATGCACCAGGCCGCCCGCGTTTCGCAGCGCACGGCCTATTTCCATCTCGGCCGGCTCATCGAGGTCGGCGAGACGGAGGACATCTTCACGAACCCGCGCGATAAGCTGACCGAGGACTACATCACGGGACGCTTCGGCTGACGGGGCCTGCGGCGCCGCACGCCCGCGCCGCAGCGGCTCGGCATCCCGATCCCGAGAGCCCTGCATGCGCCTGTGCCCGAGCCTGAGCAGAAGCCCGACCCGCGGCGGCGCCGGGATCCCGGCGCACTGGCTGATTCACTTCTGCGTGCTGCTCTGGGGGTTCACGTCCATCCTCGGCAAGCTCATCAGCCTACCCGCGCTACCGCTCGTATGGTGGCGCATGTTCATCGTCGTCGCGGCGGTCGCGGCCTGGCCCGGCGCCTGGAGAGGGCTGCGTAAGATGCCTGGGCGGCGCCGCGCGGCGTATGCCGGCGTCGGTGTGCTCGTCGGGCTGCATTGGCTGACGTTCTACGGCGCCATCAAGCTCGCCGACGCTTCGGTCGGGGCGACCTGCATCGCGCTCGCCACCGCGTTCACGGCCGTCATCGAGCCCGCCGTCGCGGGCGCGCGCTTCTCGTGGAAGGACCTGGCCCTCGGCGTCGCCGTGCTGCCCGGCGTCGCGCTCGTGGTCGGCGGCGTGCCGGGCAGCATGCGGCTCGGCGTCGCGGTCGGCGCCGTCTCGGCGCTGCTCGTCGCGGTCTTCGGCTCCCTGAACAAGCGGCTCGTGCACGGCGGCGACGCAGTCACCGTGACCTGGATCGAGCTCGCCGCGGGCACGCTCGCGCTGACGTTCTTGGGGCCGCTGCTTCCGTGGGTGTTTGCGCCGCTGGCTGGGCCGCTATGGGTGCTGCCGGGTCCGCGCGATGCATTGCTGCTCGCGGCGCTGGCCTTCGGCTGCACGCTGTTGCCGTTCGCGCTCGCGCTCGTCGCGCTGCGCCGCATGAGCGCGTTCGCGGCGCAGCTCGCGGTCAACCTCGAGCCGGTCTACGCCGTCGTGCTCGCGGCCGTGCTGCTCGGCGAGCAGCGTGAGTTGACCGGCGAGTTCTACCTCGGCGTCGCGATCATCCTCGGCGCGGTCATCGCGTATCCGCTGCTCGCGCGGGCGCATTCGGGGGTCGCGCTGCAGGCCGACGTGCTGGCGACGGCCGAGGCGAAGCAGGTGGCCGAGGTGGATTTGCGCTAAGCGAAGACGCGGCCTTTCGCGGCGGCAGCCGGAATTCATGAGCGATCGGGCGATGGCGGCAGGGCGGCGGCTCGCGTGCAAGGGCGCTTCAGGGGACGGCGTGAATCCCTCACTGGAGCCTCCGTAGCGCGCCATCCCTGGCGCGCACGGCTCCTTAAGCGCCCTCGTGCGCGAACCTCCGTCCGCCGCCGCAGCGTGAAGCCGCCGTCTCGAGCGGCTACTCCGGCCGCAGCAGCTCGTTGAGCCCGGTCTTCGCGCGCGTCTTCTCGTCGACCTTCTTGACGATGACCGCGCAATACAAGCTGTACTTGCCGTCCTTGGAGGGCAGGCTGCCCGAGACCACGACCGAGCCGGGCGGCACGCGCCCGTAATGGATCTCGCCGGTCTCGCGGTCGTAGATGCGCGTGCTCTGGCCGATGAAGACGCCCATGCCGATGACGCTGCCGCGGCCGACGATGACGCCCTCGACGACTTCCGAGCGGGCGCCGATGAAGCAGTTGTCCTCGATGATGGTCGGTGTCGCCTGCAGCGGCTCGAGCACGCCGCCGATGCCGGCGCCGCCCGAGAGGTGAACGCCGGCGCCGATCTGGGCGCAGCTGCCGACCGTTGCCCAGGTGTCGATCATCGTCCCGCGGCCGACATAGGCGCCGATGTTCACGTAGGAGGGCATGAGCACGGCATCCGGCGCGACGTAGGCGCCGCGGCGGACGACGGCGTCGGGCACGACGCGCGTGCCTGCTGCCGCGAAGTCCTCGGCCGAGAAGCCGGCGTACTTGAGCGGCACCTTGTCGTAGAAGCGCGTGTGGCCGGCTTCGATGACCTGATTGTCGTGAGTGCGGAAGTAGAGTAGGACGGCCTTTTTGAGCCACTCGTTGACCTGCCACCCGTTGCCGCTCGGCTCGGCTACGCGAAAGCGGCCCGCATCGAGCCCGGCGATCGCGTGCTGGATGGCGTCGGCGAGCGCCGCGTCCACGTTCTTGGCGGAAATCTCGGCGCGGCGTTCCCAGGCCGCGTCGATGACGGTTTTCAGGTCGGTCGTCATGCGTTCTCCCTATCGCCCCAAAAAGGGGTCAGAGCCCTTTTTGAGGCGTTACGTTACGGTCATCGGGGCCGGAGAGAAAAAGGGCTCTGACCCCTTTTCTTTTATGCGTCCTTCTTCTCGGCCAGGGCCTCGCGCAGGCCGGCGCCGAGCCGGTCCGCGCGGGCGTCGTCGAGCGGCAGGTTCTCGTCCTCGCTCGTGACGAAGAACACGTCCTCGGCGCGCTCGCCGATGGTCGCGACCTTCGCGTTCTGCAGCGCGACGTGCTCCTGTTCGAATACGCGCGCGATGCGCAGCAGCAAGCCCGGGCGGTCCCCGGCGACGAGCTCGATGACGGTGCGCTGGTTGACAGGATCGTTGGCGATTGCAACCTGCACGGGCGTCGAGAACATGCGGACCTGACGCGGGGCGCGCCGCGTGACTTTGAGCATCTGCGGATCGGTGCTCGTGAGGCTCTTGAGGAGCCGCTGGCGGATCTCGGCGATGCGCCGCTGGCCCGCGATGGGGCTGCCGTCGCTCTCGAGCACGAAGTAGGTGTCGAGGTTCTGCTCCTCGGTCATGGGCACGATGCGCGCGTCGACGATGTTGAGGCCGAGCTCGTCGAGCACGGCCGTGACGCGCATGAACGTGTGCATGGCCTTGGGCGCGTACACCATGACGGCCGTGAGCCCCTCGGTCACGACCTCGTTGATGTCGACGACGACGGCCGCCGGCGCCGCCGCGGCCGTGAGCACGCGCGTGTGCCAGGCGATCTCCTCGGGCCGGTGGCGCAGGAAGTACTCCTCGGTGAAGCTCGACCAGATCGGCTGCCAGCGCTCGGGCTCGATCCCGTGCTCGAACAGCAGGCGCTCGGCCCAGGACTGGGTCTCGAGTATCAGCTCGTCCTTGTCGATCGGGTTCGAGACGCCGCGCCGCAGCGCCCGCTTCGTGGCCTGGTACAGCTCCCAGAACAGCGTGTCCTTCCACGAATTCCAGATCTTCGGATTCGTGCCGCGCACGTCCGCGACCGTGAGCACGTACAAGTAATCGAGGTGCGTCTCGTCGCCCACGGTGCGCGCGAATTCGTTGATGACGCCCGGATCGTTGAGGTCCTTCTTCTGCGCGGTCAGCGAGAGCAGCAGGTGATGCTGCACGAGCCAGGCGACGAGGCGCGCGTCGTAGCGCCCCATACCGTGCTCGAGGCAGAAGGCCTCGGCATCGACGGCGCCGAGCTCGGAGTGATCCCCGCCGCGGCCCTTGGCGATGTCGTGGAAGAGGCCGGCCAGATACGCGATCTCGGGCTTTTGCAGCGACTGCATGACGGCGCTGCAGTCCGGGAACTCGTGGTTGAATCGCGGCAGCGCGAAGCGGCGCAGGTTCTCGACGACGAACAGCGTGTGTGCGTCGACCGTATAGGCGTGGAAGAGGTCGTACTGCATGCGGCCGACGACGCGGCCGAAGGCGGGCAGGTAGAGGCCGAGCACGCCGTAGGTGTTCATGCGCTTCAACGTGCGCGTAACGCCCTGCGGCGCCTTGAGAATGTCGAGGAACAGCCGATGGTTGCGCGGGTTCTGCCGGAATTCCTCGTCGATGAGCCACAAATGCTGCTTGACGAGCGCGATCGTGCGGGCGCTGACGCCCTTGAGGTCCAGGTTCTTCTCGAGCAGCAGGAAGATCTCGAGCAGGGCCGAGGGATCGCGCCCGAAGACGTTCTCGTCGACGACCTCGAGGTAGCCGTTGCGGGACTGAAAGTGCGCGTTGAGGGGCGCGGCCGGGACGTCTTGTCCCAGAGGATGGCCTCCTCGAAGAGCTGCAGCAGCATCTCGTTGAGGCGGCTGAGCTCCATGACCGTGCGGTAATAGCGCTGCATGAGCTGCTCGACGGCGAGCGTAAAGCTCGCGTCCTCGTAGCCCAGCATCTGTGCGAGCTTGACCTGATGATCGAACAGCAGCCGGTCCTCGCGCCGCCCCGTGAGCAGGTGCAGGCCGAAGCGGATGCGCCAGAGGAACGCCTGCCCCGTGAGCAGGATCCGGAGCTGGCCCTCCGTCAGGAAGTCGTGCGCGACGAGCTCGTCGAGGCGGCTCGCGCCGAAGTGGCGCCGGGCCACCCAGCCGATCGTCTGGATGTCGCGCAAGCCCCCCGGGCTGCCTTTGACGTTCGGCTCGAGGTTGTAGGCCGTGTCGTGGTAGTGATGATGGCGCGCCTCCTGCTCGGCCACCTTGGCCCTGAAGAACTCGGCCGAGCCCCACATGCGGTGAGGGCCGATGCGCTCGGGCAGGTCCCCGAACAGCCGGCCCGGGCCGGCCAGCAGGCGCGCCTCCATGAGCGTCGTGAGCACGGTCACGTCCTTGCGCGCCTCGGTCTCGCAATCGTGCAGCGTGCGCACGCTGTGGCCGACTTCGAGGCCGATGTCCCAGAGGAACGTCAGGAAGCGGCCGATCGCCTCGTCGGCGTTGCGGCCCTCCGCATCCTCGAGCAGCACGAGCAGGTCGATGTCCGATTCGGGATGCAGCTCGCCGCGCCCGTAGCCGCCGACGGCGACGAGCTCGGCACCGGGCGCGTGGGGCGCGACGAAGTGGTTCCAGCAGGTCGCGATGACCCGATCGATCGCGCGCGCGCGGCCGCGCACGAGCTCCTCTATGGGATCGTTGCGCAGGAAACGCTCGCGCAGCGCGAAGTCAGCGGCCTCGAGGGCTTGGCGGAAAGTGGCCAGCGGGGTTGCGCCGCCGGCGAGCGCGGCCGCGAGCGCGGGGCCGTCTACGTCGCCGGCCAAGCGGCCGCTGGGGCTGATCTCGGCCGGAGTCGCCATCGGTCGACCGGCCTCAGCCGCCGCCGACGCGGCCGCGGTCCTCGGCGCCGAGCGTCAGGACCTCGTAGCCGTCCTCGGTCACGAGCACGGTGTGCTCCCATTGCGCGGACAGCGAATGATCTTTGGTCACGACGGTCCAGCCGTCCGAGAGCAGCTTCACCTCGCGGCGCCCGGCGTTGATCATGGGCTCGACCGTGATCGTCATGCCGGGCACGAGCTCGAGCCCCGTGCCCGGCCGGCCGTAGTGCAGGACCTGCGGGTCCTCGTGGAACACGCGGCCGATGCCGTGGCCGCAGTACTCGCGCACGACCGTGAAGCGGTGCTCCTCGGCGTACGTCTGGACCGCGTGGCCGATGTCGCCGAGGCGGGCGCCGGGTTGAATGGCCTTGATGCCTTCCCACATGGCCGCGAAGCACACGCGCGCGAGCCGGTCGCCGATCACGCTCGGCTCGCCGACCATGAACATGCGGCTCGAGTCGCCGTGAAAGCCGTCTTTGATGACCGTCACGTCGATGTTGATGATGTCGCCCTGCTTGAGCTTCTTGTCCCCCGGGATGCCGTGGCAGACGACGTGATTGACCGAGGTGCAGATCGACTTCGGGAAGCCGCGGTAGTTGAGCGGCGCCGGCACGGCTTGCTGCGTGGCCACGATGAACTCGTGGCAGATTCGATCGAGCTCGCCCGTCGTGATCCCGGCCTGGACGTGGGGGCCGATCATGTCGAGCACGTCCGCCGCGAGGCGGCCGGCCACACGCATCTTGGCCTGTTCCTCAGGGGTCTTGATCGTGACGTTCATATCGGCGAGCTGACCGCGTGCGGGCGGCGCGCGGCGGGAATCGCGGGATCGGAAGGGCTCGAACATTGTTGCACCAAACTTGCTATGGTATAAAAGCGCGCGCGCCCCAGGCAACGACCGTCGGGGGCCTATCCCTCGGACAGCCGCAGCGCGGATTCGATCCGCTCCAGGTTGCCGAGACATTACACACACGCGCCGATGACCCGAGAGCCGGGTGCCTGGATGGTGATGATACCAACATCCGGGTCGCTCCGGGGGCGCGTGGAGGATTAACCCCACAAGGAGCTTCCATGGCCAACGTCACGATGCGACGCATGCTGGAAGCGGGCGTCCATTTCGGACATCAGACCCGCTTCTGGAACCCGAAGATGGCCCCGTTCATCTTCGGCGAACGCAACAAGATCCATATCGTCAATCTCGAAAAGACCCTGCCGATGTTCGGCGAGGCGGCGGACTTCGTCCGCAAGCTCGTCGCGGACGGCGGTACGGTGCTGTTCGTGGGCTCGAAGCGCGCCGCGCGCCAGGCCGTCACCGAGGAGGCGCAGCGCTGCGGCATGCCCTTCGTGAGCCAGCGCTGGCTCGGCGGCATGCTCACGAACTTCAAGACCATCCGCCAGTCGATCAAGCGCCTCAAGGAGCTCGAGGAGATCACGGCGCCCGACTCGCAGCGCTCGGAATTTACGAAGAAGGAGCTGCTGACCCTCTCGCGCGAGCGCGACAAGCTCCAGCGCGCCCTCGGCGGCATCAAGGACATGGAGTCGCTGCCGGACGCCGTCTTCATTATCGATGTCGGCCACGAGGAAATCGCGGTCCGCGAGGCGAACAAGCTCAATATTCCGGTCGTCGCGATCGTCGATACGAACTGCTCCCCGGAGCGTATCGATTACCCGGTACCGGGCAACGACGACGCGATGCGCGCCATCCACCTCTACGCTGCGTCCATGGCCGATGCCGTGCTGGCCGGTAAGGCCTCGAGCCCCGAGGTCCCGGCGGGCGAGGACGAATTCGTCGAGCTCGACGAGGAAGGCCGCCCGCGCGTCGGCGGCGGGCGTGCGAAAAAGGCCCCGACCAAGAAGCGCGCCCGCGTCGCGAAGCCGCGTCCGCGCCAGGCCGAAGCCGCCAAGGGCGGGGACGGTGCGGCCGCGGCCCCGGAGGCGTCGGAAGGCACCGAGACCGAGGCTCCGGCGGAAGCTTCGGCTCCGGCGGAAGCCGCCGCGCAGGCAGAGCCCGCCGCGCAGGCCGAGCCCGCCGCCCAGGCCGAGCCTTCCGAGGCGCCGGCGGCCGAGCCCGAGGCCGCGAAGCAGGAGTGAGACCGGGAGACCGCTTCGTCCCCTGCCGACGCAGAATCGAAGCAATCTTGAGTTATTGACAAAGCCGTCCCTTCGAGCGCCGGCGTGAGGCGCGCTCGGAGGGACGCTGGGCGCCAGGGACGGCGCCCAGCGAGCCCCCATGGACGGGTTCACGGCGCTCCCTCCGAGCGCGCCTCACGCCGGCGCTCGGAAGGACACCCTGCCCACGGAGACGCGCCCCGATTGTCAGCCGCGGCTCCGGACACGGATCATTCTTACAACCCGGCCCGAACGCCGATACTGCTACGGGCCAGCGACTCAACGAGGACCGGAATGGACATTAAACCGGCAATGGTCAAAGAGCTCCGGGAACGTACCGGCGCAGGCGTGATGGATTGCAAGAACGCGCTCGTCGAGGCCGGCGGCGACATCGAGAACGCGCTCGAGCTGCTGCGCAAGTCCGGGCAGGCGAAGGCCGACAAGAAGTCCTCGCGCACGGCCGCCGAAGGCGCCGTCGTCATCAGGAGCGAGGGACCGAAGCACGTCATCGCGGAGGTCAACTCCGAGACCGACTTCGTCGCCAAGGACGCGAATTTCCGCGGCTTCGCCGAGCGCGTGGCCGAGATCGTGCTCGCGCAGGCGCCCGCGGACCTCGAGGCGCTCATGGCCGTCGCCGTCGACGGGGCGACGCTCGAGGAGACGCGCAAGGCGCTCGTCGCCAAGGTGGGCGAGAACATCGCCGTGCGGCGCTTCGAGGTCGTCGAGACCGCCAACACCGTGGGCAGCTACGTGCACATGGGCCGCATCGGCGTGCTCGTCGAGCTCGAGGGCGGGGACGAGGCCCTTGCGCGGGATCTCGCGATGCAGGTCGCCGCGACCTCGCCGCGCTATGTCGAGGCGGACCAGGTTCCGGCCGAGGAGCTCGACCGCGAGCGCGAGATCTTCAAGGCGCAGGCCGCGCAGGAAGGCAAGCCCGAGAACATCGTCGAGAAAATGGTCGAGGGCCGGCTGCGCAAATTCCTCGACGAAATCACGCTCGTGGGCCAGCCCTTCGTCAAGGACCCGGACAAGCGCGTGCGCGACTTGCTGAAGTCCAGCAAGGCCCGGATCGTCCGCTTCGTGCGTTTCGCCGTGGGCGAGGGCATCGAGAAGGAGCAGGTCGACTTCGCCCAGGAGGTAATGGCGCAAGCCTCGCAGACCCGTTAATCTAGCGGGCCAGCGAAAAAGGGGTCAGAGCCCTTTTTCGCCGCGTGCCTCGCAGCCCCGGGGGCACAACGCACGAAAAGGGCTCTGACCCCTTTTTCGCTTTTTCGGTGACGAGGACCGCATGGCCGAGAGGTCGCCCGCATACAAGCGGATACTGCTGAAGCTCAGCGGCGAGGCGCTGCTGGGCCGCCACCAGTACGGCATCGACCCGGCGGTCATCCGCCGTGTGGCCTCCGAGGTCGCCGAGGTGCTCGGCATGGGCGTCGAGGTCGGCCTCGTCATCGGCGGCGGCAACATCTTCCGCGGGGCGGGCCTCGCCGAGGGCGGCATGGACCGGGTCACGGCCGACCACATGGGCATGCTGGCCACGGTCATCAACGCGCTCGCACTCCAGGATGCGCTCGAGCGCCGGGGGGCCGTCGCGCGCGTCATGTCCGCGCTGCAGATCCACGAGGTCTGCGAGGACTATATCCGCCGCCGTGCGATCCGCCATCTCGAGAAGCGCCGCGTCGTGATCTTCGCGGCCGGCACGGGCAATCCGTTCTTCACGACTGATACGGCCGCGAGCCTCCGGGCCATCGAGATCGGCGCGGACGTGCTCATCAAGGCCACGAAGGTCGACGGCGTCTATACGGCCGATCCGCTCAAGGAACCGGACGCGGTACGCTATCGGAGCCTTTCGTACGATCAGGTGCTGACCGACAAGCTCAGAGTCATGGACGCCACGGCCATCGTCATGTGCCGCGACAACGATCTGCCGCTCGTCGTGTTCAACCTCAACAATCCCGGCGACCTCGTGCGCCTCGTCTCGGGCGAGCCCATCGGCACGATGGTCGGCAATCAACTGGCGCCGACGGGGACGAACGTATGATCGCCGACATTAAGAAGGATGCGGAACACCGCATGCAGAAATCGATCGAGGCGCTCAAGGACGAGTTCCGCCGGCTGCGGACGGGCCGCGCCCACACGGGGCTGCTCGAGCACATCATGGTCGAGTACTACGGCTCGCAGGTGCCGATCACGCGTGCCGCGACGGTCTCCGTCGAGGATGCCCGCACGCTGTCCGTGAACCCTTGGGAAAAGAACATGGTCCAGGCCGTCGAGAAGGCGATCCTGAACTCGGACCTGGGTCTGACGCCCGTGACGGCCGGTACGGTCATCCGCGTGCCGCTGCCGCCCATGACGGAGGAACGGCGCAAGGAGATGGTGCGCGTCGTCCGCCACGAGGGCGAGAATGCCCGCGTCGCCCTGCGCAACGTGCGTCGCGACGCGCTCGGCAACGTGAAAGACCTGCTCAAGGAAAAGCTCGTGACCGAGGACGATGACCACCGTGCGCACGACGAGATCCAAAAGCTCACCGATCGTTACGTCGCGCAAGTCGATCAGCTTCTGAAGGAAAAGGAAGCGGAGATCATGGAATTTTAGCCCGCATGGTCGCCAGAGCCGCTCGGCCCGACGCAAAGCCCATCGTTCCCAGGCACGTCGCCGTCATCATGGACGGCAACGGGCGCTGGGCGCGTCGGCGTCTGCTGCCCCGCCAGGCCGGGCACCAGGCCGGCATCAAGCCCGTGCGCGCGACCGTCGAGCATTGCGCCGAGCGCGGCGTCGAGGTGCTGACGCTGTTCGCGTTCTCGAGCGAGAACTGGCAGCGGCCCCGCGACGAGGTTCGCGGGCTCATGTCGCTGTTCGTCGATGCGCTCGAGCGCGAGATCGCCGATCTCGACCGCAATGGGATCAAGCTGCGCTTCATCGGCGATCTCGATCTTCTGAACCCGCGGCTGCGCGATGCGATCCGGGCCGGCGAGCTGCGCACGCGCGAGAATCGGCGCATGACGCTCGTCGTCGCTGTCGCCTACGGCGGCCGCTGGGATATCGCGCAGGCGGCCCGCCGGCTCGCCCGCGAGGTCGCGGCCGGGCGGCTCGACCCGGAGGCCATCGACGAGGCGCGTTTCGCGGGCGCGCTCGAGACCGCCGGGCTGCCGGGCGTCGATCTGCTGATCCGCACGGGCGGCGAGCAGCGCATCAGCAACTTTCTGCTCTGGGACACGGCCTACGCCGAAGTCTGCTTCTCCGACCTGCTTTGGCCCGACTTCACGAGCGAGGAACTCGACCGGGCCTTCGAGTTCTATGCCAAGCGGCAGCGCCGTTTCGGGCGCACAGGCGAGCAGATCGAGGCTATTAATTGCTGATCACTCGGGTCATCACCGCGCTGATCCTGGGCGGCGCGATCACCGTCGCTGTGCTCTTCATGAACACGACCGTGGCCGCCGTGACGCTCGGCGTGCTGTTTCTCGCCGGCGCCTGGGAGTGGGCGGGACTTGCGCGGCTGCGGGCCGAGGGCCGCATCGCCTATATGGTCGCGTTCGCGCTCGTGATGCTGGCGGGACCCTGGTGGATTCCGCGGCCCGGCTATATGGCCGTCGCGCTCGGCATCGCCGTCCTGTGGTGGCTCGTCGCACTCGGGGCCGTGCTGACCTATCCGCGGCGGCTGCCGCTGATGGCCGTCGCCGGCGCGGGCTTCGCGGCGCTGCTGCCGGCCTGGGCGGCGTTGACTCACCTGCACCAGAGCTTGCCTCACGGTCCGGGCCTCACGATGACCGTGCTCGTCATCGTCTGGGCCGCGGATGTCGGCGCCTATTTCACGGGCCGCTCCGTCGGCCGCCACAAACTCGCGCCGCGTGTGAGTCCGGGCAAGACGTGGGAGGGCGTCGCGGGCGGGCTCGTGCTCGCGGGCGGGGTCACGGCCGTCGCGGCCTATCTCATGCACCTCTCGGTCGGCACGCTCGTGGCCGTCGGCGTCGGCACGGCATTCGTCTCGGTGCTCGGCGACTTGACCGTCAGCATCTGCAAGCGCAACGTCGGGCTCAAGGACAGCGGCAAGCTGCTGCCGGGGCACGGCGGGGTCATGGACCGCATCGACAGCCTTTCCGCCGCGGCGCCGCTGTTCCTGATCGCCGTCGCGGTCGCCGGGCTGTTGCGCTGAGGTCCGAAAAAGGGGTCAGAGCCCTTTTTTGCCCGGCTCGGTGTCCGCGGTCCCCGAGACTTCGTCCCGGGGGCGAAAAAGGGCTCTGACCCCTTTTTCGGAACCCACCCCGCGCTCGAGGGTCTGTAATTTGGGGGGCCGCGGCCGTCGCGGTCGCGAAGCGCGGCCGGTTCGTTAGAATAGGCCGCTTCGAGAGAGCAGTCCGCCGTGGGCGGGGCTACGCAAGCGCAAGTATCTATGGTGCATTTCCTGCTATCGATCGCCGCTTTCGCCGTCACGATCGGCGTGCTCGTGACGTTTCACGAGTTCGGCCATTTCTGGGTCGCGCGGCGGCTCGGCTTCAAAATCTTGCGGTTCTCGGTCGGCTTCGGGAACCCGATCGCGCGCTTCCGCGGCCGGGCCCCGGACCACACCGAATACTGGCTCGCGTCGATCCCGCTGGGCGGCTACGTGAAGTGGCTCGACGAGCGCGAGGGGCCCGTCGAGAACGAGGCGGACCGCGCGCGCGCGGCCAACAACCGGCCGCCGCCGTATCGCATCGCCGTCATGCTGGCCGGCCCCGCCTTCAACTTTCTATTCGCGATCCTCGCCTACTGGCTCCTGTTCATCATCGGCGTCCCGGCGCTCAAGCCCTACATCGGCGACGTGACGCCGGGCTCGATCGCGGCCCGGGCCGGGCTTCAGGCGCAGGATCAGATCCAGAGCGTCGGCGGCACCCGAACCGAGACCTGGGACGACGCGACACTCGCGATCCTGAATCAGATGCTGCACGACGGCCGCATCCCGATGACGGTCGTCGACCCGAACGGCGCGACGCGCCGCGTCGAGCTCGATGTCCAAGGCCAGGTCGAACGGCTCAGCGAGCCGAGCGACCTGTTTCCGGGCCTCGGCATCGAGCGCGGCCCAGTCAGGCCGCCGGTCATCGGCGCCGTCACGCCCGGCGGCCCGGCCGATGCGGCCGGCCTGCGCGCGGGCGACCGCATCACGGCCCTGAACGGGCAGCCCGTCGCGAGCTTCGAGGCCTTGGGCGATCTGATTCGGCAGCGGCAGCCCGGCCAGAAGGTCACGCTCTCGATCGAGCGGGACGGGCAGTCGCTGACGAAGTCGGTCGAGATCCGCAGCCTCGAGCAGAACGGCAAGAGCTACCCCGCCATCGGCGTCGAAAGCACCCGCGAGCCGCCGGCCGGCTGGGATGCGCTCGCCAAACGGCTCACGACCGAGCAGCGCTACGGCCCCGGCCGCGCCTTCATCGAGGGCGCCCACAAGACCTGGGAAATGTCGGCCATGACCGTCCGCATGCTCGTGCATATGATCACGGGCGAGGTTTCGGTCCGTAATCTCTCGGGGCCGATCGCCATCGCGACCTTCGCCGGCGACAGCGCCCAGGCGGGCTTCGGTGCCTTTCTCGGCTTCCTGGCCGTCGTGAGCATCAGCCTGGGTATCCTGAATCTGTTGCCGGTGCCGATCCTCGACGGCGGCCAGGTGGTCTATCAGCTCATCGAGTGGGTCAAGGGCTCGCCGCTGTCCGAGCGTGCGATGATCCTGGGCCAGCAGGTCGGCATCGGGCTGCTCATCGTGCTCATGGGCTTCGTCTTCTACAACGATCTGACGCGAGTATTCAGTTGATGCGATTTCGTTTACCCGTAGCGTGCCTTGCCGCGCTCCTCGCGATCGGCTGGGCAACGGGGGCATTCGCCCAGGACTTGCCCGCGGACCCTTACCCGTTCGTAGTCAAGAACTTCAAAGTCGAGGGCGCGCAGCGCATCTCCGAAGGCACGATCTACAACTATCTGCCGATCAACATCGGCGACACGCTGACGAGGCAGCGCGTGGCCGAGGCCGTGCGGGCCCTGTACTCGACGGGCTTTTTCCAGGACGTGGAGCTTCGCGCCCAGGGCTCTACGCTGATCATCGCCGTGCTCGAGCGACCCTCGATCGAGGACTTCACGTTCAAGGGCAACAAGGACATCAAGGACGACGACCTCAAGAAGGTGCTCAAGCAGGCCGGTCTCACGAAGGGCAAGACCTTCGACCGCTCCGTGCTCGACGAGCTCACGCAGTCCTTGACCGAGGAGTACTACAGCCGCGGTAAGTACGGCGCCAAGATCATGCCCAAGGTCGAGAAGCTGCCCGACAACCGCGTGCGCGTCTCGATTCAGATCGACGAAGGTCAGCGCGCGAAGATCCGCGAGATCAATATCGTCGGCAACAAGTCGTTCCCCGATAAGGAAATCCTGAGTCAGTTCAAGCTCAAGACCGGGGGGCTTCTGTCGTTCATCAAGAACGACGACCGCTACTCGAAGGAATCGCTGCAGGGCGACCTCGAGACGCTGCGCTCGTTCTACATGGACCGCGGCTACGCCGATTTCCACATCGACGATACGCAGGTCGCGATTTCGCCGGACAAGCGCGACATCTTCATCACGATCGCAATCAACGAGGGCGAGAAGTACAAGTTCGGCAAGATCAAGCTCGCGGGCCAGATGGTCGTGCCGGAGCAGGATCTCAAGGGGCTGATTCTCGCGCAGACCGGCGCGACGTTCTCGCAGCAGATATTGTCCTCGACCCAGGAGCTCATGAATCTGCGTCTCGGCGTCGACGGCTATGCGAACGCCAAGGTGCAGCCGGTGCCCGACCTCGACCGGGACACGAAGACGGTCGACGTGACGTTCTTCGTCGATCCGCAGCACCGCGTCTACGTGCGGCGCATCAACTTCACGGGCGCGAGCGGCGTCGAGGACCAGGTGTTCCGCCGCGAGATGCGTCAGCTCGAGGGCGGCTATCTCTCGAACAACGAGCTCGAGCGCTCCAAGGTCCGCCTCCAGCGTCTGCCGTACGTGAAGAAGGTCGACTACGAAACCGTGCCCGTGCCCGGCAGCGCCGACCAGGTCGACGTGAACTACAAGATCGAGGAGGGCCTGCCCGGCCAGTTCGGCGGCAGCATCGGCTACTCGCAGGACCAGGGCATCATTCTCGGCGGCAACTTCACGCACTCGAACTTCCTCGGCACGGGCAATCGCGTCTCCGTGAATCTGAGCGGCGGCGCGTACCAGAAGATCTACGACATCAATTTCACGAACCCGTATACGACGATCAACGAGCTCTCGCGCTCGATATCGCTGACCTATCAGGACATCACGCAGTTCACGAGCTATACCTCGGACTTCTCGACGAAGACGTTGAGCGGCGGCATCAACTGGTCGTATCCGCTCTCGGAGGTCCAGTACCTGACGTTCGGCTTCCTGTACGGCGATGCGCAGCTGCTGACGAGCGCCTACAGCTCCCAGCAGGCCCGCGACTGGGTGCTCTCGAACGGCAAGTCCTTCTCGATCGATCCCGTTAACGGCATCTACGGCTCGGACGTGAAGAGCCTCGAGGTCGCGGCAGGGTGGATTCTCGACAGCCGCAACCGGACGCTGTTTCCGGACGCGGGGGCCCGCGTTCGTTTTAATCTCAATGTCACCACGCCCGCGAGCCAGGTCGAGTACTACGTGGCGCAGCTGGATCTCACGAAGTACTTCCGTCTGCCGGGCCGGTGGCGCTTCCGCATCAACAGCGAGCTCGCCTACGGAGAGCCTTTCGGCAGCACCACGGCTCTGCCGCCGTACCGCAACTTCTACGCCGGCGGCCCCGGCTCCGTGCGCGGCTTCAAGCAGAGCAAGCTCGGCCCGCGAGATTCGCTGAACAACCCGTACGGCGGTAACCTGCTCGTCACGAACCAGTTCGAGCTCGTGCTGCCGACGCCCTCCAAGTTCCAGGGCTCGGGCCGAATGTCGCTGTTCTTCGACATGGGCAACGTGTTCTCGACGGATAACGTTAAGTTCTATGATAGACTCGGCGACCCGATCAACTACGGGTTCGACTACAATAAGCTCAAGAGATCGGTGGGCATTTCCGTGCAGTGGCTCGCCCCTCTCGGCCTGTTGAGCTTTAGTTACGCGGTCCCGCTAAACGCAGACAAAGAAACGGACCGCTTCTACGGCGACGATGTCGAACGCTTTCAATTCAACGTTGGACAGGCATTCTAGGAGTCGAGGACTTACTTGATGATCAAGACACCGATTCAATTTCGCACGTGGGCTGTCGGCTTCTCGGTGGCGGCTGCCGCTGCCGTGGCCCTTTGGGGGTCGACGAGCGCGCCCGCAGAGGCCGCGAGCGGCCCGAAGATCGGCGTCGTCAACGTGTCGACTCTGCTTCAGGAGGCGCCGCAAGCCAAGAAGGTGGCCGATACCTTGCAGGCCGAGTTCGCCCCGCGCCAGCGCAAGCTGCTCAACATGCAGCAGGATCTCCAGAAGAAGCAGGACACGTATAAGCGCGACGCACAGGTCATGGGCCAGGAAGAGCGCTCGAATCTCGAGCAGCAGATTCGGGACGGTCAGCGCGATCTGCAGCGAGCGGACGATGCGTTCCGCCAGGACCTCAACGATCGCCGCAACGAGGAGCTCAGCAAGCTGCAAAAGTCGCTGCTCCAGGAAGTGCAGGACTATGCGCGCGCGAAGGGTTACGACCTCGTCGTCTCCGACGTGCTGTACTACAGCAACTCGGTCGATATCACGAAAGAGGTTCTCGCGGCGCTGAAGAGCTCCGCGGCCAAAGACGCCAAGGGCAAGAAGTAGTCCTGCGGCGAGGGCCCGCCCCTTGAGCCAGGGCCGCAGCGGCGCACGGAGCGGCACCCGGCGCCGCGCGCCGGCCGGCGGCGCCGCGGACCGCACGGCCCTGACGCTCGGCGAGCTCGCCGAGCGCCTCGACTGCGAGCTGCGGGGGCCGCGCGACACGCTCGTCGAGCGTGTCGCGACCCTGACTTCGGCCGGCCCCGGCGCCCTGACGTTCCTTGCGAATCCCCGCTACCGCCCGCAGCTCGAGGTGACTCGAGCTGCGGGTGTCGTGCTCGAGGCGCGGCACGCGGATGCCTGTCCCGTGCCTTGTCTCGTCACGGATCGGCCCTACGTGGCCTACGCGCGCGCGGCCGCGCTGCTGCACCCGCCGAAGGCATCGGCACCGGGCATCGCGCCGACCGCTTCGGTCGCGCCCGATGCCCGCATCGACGCCGCGGCCGAGATCGGCGCCAGCGCCGTCGTCGGGCCGCGCAGCAGCGTCGGGGCCGGGGCGCTCATCGGCCCGGGCTGCGTGGTCGGCGAGGACGTCGAGATCGGGGCCGGTACGCGGCTCGCCGCGCGCGTGACCGTGCTCGATGGCACCCACATAGGCGCGCGCTGCGTTCTGCATCCCGGCGTGGTCATCGGCGCCGACGGGTTCGGGTTCGCGCGCGACGGGCACGTCTGGATCAAGGTGCCGCAGGTCGGGCGCGTCGTCATCGGCGACGACGTGGAGATCGGCGCGAACACGACCGTCGACCGCGGGGCCATCGGCGACACGGTCATCGAGGCCGGCGTCAAGATCGACAACCTCGTGCAGATCGCCCACAACGTGCACATCGGTGCGCACACGGCCATCGCGGGCACGGCCGCCGTCGCGGGCAGCACGACGATCGGCCGCCGCTGCCAGATCGCGGGCGGCGTCGGCATCATCGGGCACCTCGAGATCTGCGATGACGCGATCATTCTGGTCCGCAGCCTCGTCACGCACTCGATCGATTCACCTGGCGTATACTCCGGCAGCCTGCCGGCCGAGGAGGCCGGCCGCTGGCGGCGCAACGCGTCCCGCTTCAAGCGCCTCGACGACTACGTGAGCCGCCTGCTGCGGTTGGAACGCCGTCTCGGTAACGGGCGCCGCGGCGCAGACGACGACCCGGGCGAGAGCGGTGCTGGCGGCGAGGACGCCTCCGACTAGGCGGCGCACTCGCCCATTCGGTGTGGCACGAAACGAACGGTAAGCGATAACCCTTCCGCCAAGACACGAAACGAATGCGTCCCGGCAAGGCTGCGCAGAGCGCGCTTGCCGGGACGCTGAGCGCCAGGGATGGCGCTCAGCGAGCCCCCACGGACGGGTTCACGGCGGTCCCGGCAAGCGCGCTCTGCGCAGCCTTGCCGGGACACCGAACACAAGAGAGGAGCATGGACGAGAAGACCGAACCCAGCGGCATGCCGATGACCGTGGAACAGATCATGGAGTGCCTGCCGCACCGCTATCCGTTCCTGCTCGTCGACCGCGTGCTCGAGGTCACTCCGGGGGAATCGATCGTCGCGCTCAAGAACGTGACCTTCAACGAGGGCCACTTCACGGGCCACTTCCCGGGCTATTCCGTCATGCCCGGCGTGCTCATCATCGAGGCGCTCGCGCAGGCCGGCGGCATTCTGGCCTGGGTCAACGGCACCGAGGAGGAGCGCAAGGCCGTGCCGTATCTGGCCGCGGTCGAGAAGGCGCGCTTCAAGCAGCCCGTGCGGCCCGGGGACCAGCTCATGCTCAAGGTGCGGATCGCGCGGACGCGGCGCTCGCTGTGGCTGTTCGAGGCGCGCGGCGAGGTCGACGGCAAGCTCGTTGCCGAAGCCGAAATCATGATGATCACCGGGCAGCGTCCTTGATCGATCCGCGCGCCATCGTCTCGCCGCAGGCGTGCCTGCATACGGACGTGCACGTCGGCCCTTTCGCGATCATCGGCGACAACGTCGAGATCGGCCGCGGCACGCGCGTCGAGGCGCACGCGACCGTCAAGGGGCCGGCCGTGATCGGCGAGGACAATCGCATCTTCCAGTACGCCTCGATCGGCGACGACCCGCAGGACAAGAAATACGCTGGGGAGCGAACGCGGCTCGTGATCGGCGACCGCAACACGATCCGCGAGTACGTCACGATCAACCGCGGCACCGCGCAGGACCGCGGCGAGACGCGCATCGGCGACGACAACTGGATCATGGCGTACGTGCACATCGCGCACGACTGCGTCGTCGGCAATCAGACGATCTTCGCGAACTCGGCGACGCTCGCCGGTCACGTGCACGTCGGCGACTATGCGTT
Source organism: uncultured Gammaproteobacteria bacterium (assembly GCA_963782445.1). Lineage (GTDB taxonomy): Bacteria > Pseudomonadota > Gammaproteobacteria > Steroidobacterales > Rariloculaceae > ZC4RG20. Next base: position 3,487,437 of record CAWAJM010000001.1, on the reverse strand, counting down.
TCTCGGCGGTTTTACGGGCGCGCACCAGTACTGCCGCATCGGCCCGCACGCCTTGATCAGCATGTATAGCTTCACCAAGAAGGACGTGCCGGCCTACGTCGTCGTCGAAGGCCAGCCGGCCGAGCCGCGCGGCGTCAACGTCGAGGGCCTGAAGCGCCGCGGTTTCACGTCCGGGCAGCAGCGCAATATCCGCGAGGCCTATCGGCTCGTGTACCGGCAGGGGCTCAAGCTCGAGGAGGCCGTTGCGAAGCTCGAGACCCGTGCCGCGACCCAGCCCGAGCTCGCGCCCATGCTCGAGTCGCTGAGGACTTCGGCGCGCGGTGTGGCGCGGTAATGAAAAAGGGAATGAAAAAGGGCTCTGACCCCTTTTTCAGCGGCGCGAGCTAGCCATGCGGATCGCGCTCGTCGCAGGCGAGAAGTCCGGGGACACGCTGGGCGCGGGTCTCATCGAGGCCGTGCGTGCGCGTGCGCCGGAGGCGGAGTTCTTCGGCATCGCCGGCGAGCACATGGTCGCGGCGGGCTGCGAGGCATGGTTCCGGACCGAGGAGCTTTCCGTCATGGGGCTCGCCGAGGTGCTGCGGCATCTGCCGCGGCTGCTCGGGATCCGGCGCGAGCTGCTGCGCCGGCTCGAGCGCGAGCGCCCGGACGTCTACGTCGGCATCGATTCGCCGGACTTCAACGTGCCCGTCGAGGCGCGGCTCAAGCGCGCGGGGATCCCGACGATCCAATACGTGAGCCCGCAGTACTGGGCTTGGCGGCAGTCGCGCGTCGCGACGATCCGCGGCGCCGCCGACCTCGTGCTCTGCGTGCTGCCGTTCGAGGCGGACTTCTACGCCGAGCACAACGTCCCGGCCCGGTTCGTCGGCCATCCGCTTGCCGACGCCATTCCGCGCGAGGTCGACCGGCGCGCCGCGCGCGCGGCGCTCGGACTCGAGGCCCAGGGGCCGCTCGTCGCGCTGCTGCCCGGCAGCCGCCGCAGCGAGGTCGCGCGGCTGGCGGGCCCGTTCGTCGGCGCCGCCGCGTGGCTGCAGGCGCGCCGGCCGGGCACGCGCATCGCCGTCGCGCTCGCCAACGACTCCGTGGCGTCGGTGTTCGCCGAGCACGCGCACGCCCGTCTCGATCCGCCGGCGGCCCTCGTGACGGGCCGCGCCCGCGAGGTCATCGCCGCGGCCGACGCCGTGCTCACGGCCTCGGGTACCGCCACGCTCGAGACGCTGCTGCACAAGCGCCCCATGGTCGTGGCCTACCGGCTCGCGCCGCTGACGCTGGCCGTCGTGCGCCGCTTGGGTCTCGGCCGGCTCCCGCATTTCTCGCTGCCGAATCTGCTCGCCGGCCGCGCCGTCGTGCCCGAGGTCAGCCAGGAGCGGGTGCGCCCCGAGGTGCTCGGCGCGGCGCTCGAGGGCCTGCTCGACGGCCAAGGGCTCGCGCCGGATTGGTATGATGCGTTCGCATCCATTCACGAGCAGCTCGAGCGCGGGGCGAACGCCGCGGCGGCCGAGGCCGTGCTCGAGCTGGTCCGCCGAGACAAGACGACTACGCCGGAGAATGGCAAGGCTCGAGCAATTCCGGGCTAGCAGGCGCGCGGGCCGGGCGGCCGGTGCTTGCGCGGGCACGGCGGCCGCCGGTGCCGGGCCTGCCGCCGTGCCGAGCGTGCCGAGGGGATCGCAGACATGAACGCCGCCGTGGCCGAGACACGAGGCAGCGCGCCGCCGGCCGCGCCGCCCGGGTTCGTGCATCTGCGCGTGCACACGGAGTACTCGCTCGTCGACAGCGTTGTGCGGGTCGGGCCGCTCGTCGAGCGCATCGAGGGCCTCGGCATGCCGGCCGTAGCCGTGACCGACGAGTCCAACGTCTCGGCCATGGTCAAGTTCTACAAGGGCGCGCTCGCCCGCGGCATCAAGCCCATCGTCGGCGCCAACGTCTGGGTCGCCGCCGGCGAGGACGACGGGCCCGCGCGGCTCACGCTGCTCTGCGCGAGCCTTCAAGGTTTCAGGAACCTGAGCCGCCTGCTCACGGCAGCCTATGCGCGCGTCGGCACCGCCGGGCGCGCCCCGCTCGAGAAGGCCGAGCTCGACGCCGAGGCCCTCGCAGGCCTCATCGCGCTTTCGGGTGCCCAGCAGGGCGAGATCGGCCGCGCCCTCGCGGCGGGCCGGCCGGAGCGCGCGCGCGAGCTGCTCGCCGAGTGGCGCGCGCTCATGCCCGGGCGGTTCTATATCGAGCTGCAGCGCGTCGGCCGGCCCGGCGAGGCCGGCTACGTCGCGGCGGCCGTCGAGCTCGCGGCCACCGAGCAGGCGCCGATCGTCGCGACGAACGAGGTCTGTTTTCTCGAGCGCGAGGACTTCGAGGCGCACGAGACGCGCGTGTGCATCGGCCAGGGCCGCACGCTCGAGGACCCGGCGCGGCCGCGCCTGTATTCCGAGGAGCAGTACCTGAAGCCGCCGGCCGAAATGCGCGCGCTGTTCGAGGACCTGCCCGAGGCGCTCGCCAACACGGTCGAGATCGCGCTGCGCTGCAACCTCGAGCTCGAGCTCGGCGAGGTGTACCTGCCCGCTTTCGACGTGCCGGGCAGCGCGAGCACGGCCGAGCACCTGCGCACCGTCGCGGCCGCGGGGCTCGCCGAGCGGCTCGCCGTCCATGCTCCCGCCGCCGCGGCGGACGACGAGCAGGAGTCCTACGAGGCTCGGCTCGAGCGCGAGCTCGAACGTCATCTGCAAGATGGGCTTCGAGGGCTACTTCCTCATCGTCGCGGACTTCATCGGCTGGGCACGCAGCAACTCGATCCCGGTCGGCCCGGGCCGCGGCTCGGGCGCGGGTTCGCTCGTGGCCTACGCACTCGGCATCACGGATCTCGATCCGATCGAGCACGACCTGCTCTTCGAGCGCTTCCTGAACCCCGAGCGCGTCTCGATGCCGGACTTCGATATCGACTTCTGCATCGAGGGCCGCGACCGCGTCATCGACTACGTCGCGCGGCGCTACGGCCGTGACCGCGTCTCGCAGATCGCGACCTTCGGCACCATGGCCGCGAAGGCCGTCGTGCGCGACGTGGGCCGAGTCTTCGGCATGCCCTACGGCTACGTCGACCGCATCGCGAAGCTCATCCCGTTCGAGCTCGGCATGACGCTCGACCGCGCGCTCGTCGAGAGCGAGGAGCTGCGGGCCGTCTACGAGGCCGAGGAGGAGGTGCGCGGGCTCATCGACATGGCGCGCCGGCTCGAGGGGCTGGCCCGCAACGTGGGCACGCACGCGGGCGGCGTCGTCATCGCGCCGGCGCCGCTGACCGAGTTCATGCCGCTGTACTCGGAAGCGGGCGCCGGCCAGCTGAGCCAGCTCGATAAGGACGACCTCGAGGCCGTCGGCCTCGTGAAGTTCGATTTTCTCGGGCTCAAGACGCTGACGATCATCGACAAGGCGCTCGCGACGATCAACGCGGCGCGCGCGGCGGCGACGTTGCCGCCCGTCGACGTGGGCGCGCTGCCCATGGGCGACGCGAAGAGTTACGAGCTCCTCGGCCGCCTGCAGACGACGGCCGTGTTCCAGCTCGAGTCGCGCGGCATGCGCGATCTCATCAAGCGCCTGAAGCCCGACTGCTTCGAGGACCTCGTCTCGCTCATCGCGCTGTTTCGGCCCGGGCCGCTGCAGTCGGGCATGGTCGAGGAGTTCATCGAGCGCAAGCACGCCCCCGCCGGTAAGGCCATCGATTACCTGCATCCCTCGCTCGAGCCCGTGCTGAAGCCGAGCTACGGCGTGATCCTGTATCAGGAGCAGGTCATGCAGATCGCGCAGGTGCTCGCGGGCTACTCGCTCGGCGGCGCCGACCTGCTGCGCCGCGCCATGGGCAAGAAAAAGCCCGAGGAAATGGCGAAGCAGCGCGAGATCTTCGTCGGCGGCGCCGTCGAGCGCGGCGTCGAGGAGAAGCTCGCGACGCACATCTTCGACCTCATGGAGAAGTTCGCGGGCTACGGCTTCAACAAATCGCACTCGGCCGCCTACGCACTCGTCGCCTATCAGACCGCCTGGCTCAAGGCGCATTATCCGGCCGCGTTCATGGCCGCCGTCATGACGGCCGACATGGACAACACGGACAAGCTCGTCGTGCTCAAGGACGACTGCAACGCCCTCGGGCTGCGCCTCGAGCCGCCCGACGTGAACCGCTCGGCGCATGCGTTCACGGTGGCCGGCGAGCGGCGCATCAACTACGGGCTCGGCGCGCTCAAGGGCGTCGGGCAAGGCGCCGTCGAGGCCATCGTGGCGGAACGCGAGGCCGGCGGGCCGTTCAAGAGCCTGCTGGACCTGTGCCGGCGCGTCGATTCGCAAAGACTCAATCGGCGCGTGCTCGAGGCGCTCGTCCGCGCGGGCGCGCTCGACGGCCTCGGCGCGAACCGTGCGACGCTCATGAAAGCGATCCCCGACGCGCTGCGGCTCGCCGAGCACTCGGCGCACGCGCTCGCGGGCGGGCAGGGCGCGCTGTTCGGCGGCGACGATGAAGGCGAGGAGCTCGAGCACGAGTTCGAGGTCGTGCGCGAGTGGACGAAGCGCGAGCGGCGCGAGGCCGAGTACGAGAGCCTGGGGCTGTATCTGACGGGCCATCCTTTCGACGACTACGTCGGTCACTGCAGCTTCTTCACGAACGGGCCCGTCGCGGGCGTCGTCGGGGCGCTGCCGCCCGAGGGCGCGAACACGTACGCCATGCGGCGCGAGGTGACGCTGGCCGGCGTCGTCATGGACATCCGCCGGCGCGGCGGCCGCGTCTCGCTCGTGCTCGACGACAACACCGAGCGCATCGAGGTCTCGCTGTTCGACGAGGTCTACAACGGCTGCAAGCACCTGCTCGTGAAGCGCAGCGTGCTCGTCGTGCGCGGCCAGTTGCGGTTCGACGACTTCCTCGGCGCGTGGCGCGTCACGGCCCAGCGCGTGACCTCCGTCGACGACGAGATCGAGGAATACGCGCGGCGCCTCACGATCGACTGGCGCGTGCCCGAGACACGCGCGGATTTCGTGCCCGCGCTCAAGGCGGCGCTGAAGCCGTTCGCCGGCGGCAAGTGCGAGGTCTGCCTCAAGTACCGCAACGCCTCCGCGGAGGCGCTGCTGACGCTCGGCGAGGAATGGACCGTGCGGCCGACGCGCGAGCTGCGCGAGTCGCTGACGCGGCTGCTCGGGGAGGATCGGTTTTCGATTCACTACCCGAAGCACTTCGTTTCGGGTTGAGGAGTCCCGGGGCCCGGAAAAGGGGTCAGAGCCCTTTTTCGCCTGGTGGGCTTCGGTGGCTTGCCGTTGCGGCTCGATGCGGGCCCTCGAGGGACCCGGACATCCCTGCCCTCGGGTGCGCACATCCCTGTGCGCACGGTCCCTCGAGGGCCCTCATCGAGCCACAACCGCGGATACGACCGCCGTGGGCGAAAAAGGGCTCTGACCCCTTTTCCGGGCCCCGGGACGATCGTTAAGAACCTGCGCGGGACGCTGGGCGCCAGGGAGGGCGCCCAGCGAGCCCCCATGGACGGGTTTACGGCGGTCCCGACCAGGCCCTTGCCTGTGCGCCGACGCCCGCCGCCGAGGCTGATCGAAGGTGGCGTTGGCGACCGATCGAAGGGTCCGCCAGCAACTGCGCGCGTCGAGGAATGCGCCGCCGCGGCTTGTCTACGCGGCGAAGATGAGGGTATCGTCCCGCGCATGCAGGAGCGCTACGCAACATGGATCTGAAGTTTCTCGATTTCGAGCAGCCCATCGCAGAGCTCGAGGCAAAGATCGACGCCCTGAAGTTCGTCGGCGCCGACTCCGAGGTCAACATCGGCGAGGAGATCGAGCGGCTCAGGAAGAAGAGCGAATCGCTGACAAAGGGCATCTTCTCGAGCCTCTCGCCCTGGCAGATCGTGCAGTTGGCCCGGCACCCGCATCGGCCCGACACGCTGCACTACATCGAGCACTGCTTCACGGATTTTCAGGAGCTGCACGGCGATCGCATGTATGCAGACGACCATGCGCTCGTCTGCGGGCTCGCGCGTCTCGAGGGCCGTCCCGTCATGCTCATGGGGCACCAGAAGGGCCGGGACACGAAGGAGCGCCTGTGGCGCAATTACGGCAGCGCGCGGCCGGAGGGCTACCGCAAGGCGCAGCGGCTCATGCGCATCGCCGAGAAGTTTCGGCTGCCCGTCGTCACGCTCATCGATACCAAGGGGGCTTATCCCGGGGTCGGCGCCGAGGAACGCGGGCAGGCGGAGGCCATCGCGCGCAGCCTGTTCGTCATGGCGCAGCTCAAGACGCCCATCCTCAGCGTCGTGATCGGCGAGGGCGGCTCCGGCGGCGCGCTGGCGATCGGCTTTGCAGACCGCACGCTCATGCTGCAGTACAGCATCTACTCCGTGATCTCGCCTGAGGGCTGCGCCTCGATTCTGTGGAAGACCTCCGAAAAGGCCGAGGCCGCGGCCGAAGCCATGGGCGTCACCGCCGATCGCCTCCAGAAGCTCGAGCTCATCGACGGCGTGATCCCCGAGCCGCTCGGCGGCGCGCACCGCAACCCGGCCGCCATGGCCGAGGCGCTCAAGAACGGCCTGCTGCACGCGCTCGCCGAGCTCGAGAGCGTGCCGGTCGACGAGCTCGTCGCCGCACGCCGGCGCAAGTTCGCCGGCTACGGCGCCTTCAAGGAAGCCTGAGCACGGGCGCGAGCGGCGACAGCGCCGACCGGCGCTTCCTCGACGAGCTGCGCGGCGCGCTCGAGCGGGTCGCCCCCGAGATACTGCAGGGCCGCGGCGCCGTCGTTGCCTTCAGCGGCGGTCTCGATTCGACCCTGTTGCTCGCGGCGCTCGTGCGGCTCGGGCTGCCGGGGCTGCGCGCGCTGCACGTCGACCACGCCCTGCACGCCGACTCCGCCGCCTGGGAACGCCGCTGCCGCGCGACGGCGGCGCGCCTCGGCGTGCCTTTCGCCAGCGCCCGTGTCGTCGTGCAGGTGCGCGGCGCCGGGCTCGAGGCCGCCGCCCGCAAGGCGCGCTACGACGCGCTCGCGGCGCGGCTCGCGGCCGGCGAGACGCTGCTGACCGCGCACCATGCCGACGACCAACTCGAGACGCTGCTGCTCAGGCTGCTGCGCGGCACGGGGGTGCGAGGCCTGCGCGGCGTGCTGCCTCGGGCGCGTCTCGGCGCCGGCTTCCTGGCGCGGCCCTTGCTCGATTTCGGCCGCGCCGAGCTGCGCGCGCGCGCCCTGGCCTGGGGGCTCGAGTGGCTCGAGGACCCCTCCAATGCCGACACGGCATTCGACCGCAACTACCTGCGCGCGGCTGTCCTGCCGGCGCTCGTCGAGCGTTGGCCGGGCGCGGCGCAGACCGCCGCGAGGCTCGCAGCCGCGGCTGCAGATGCCGAGCGCATTCTGACAGCCACGGCGCGCCGCGACCTTGCGGCCTGCGGCGCCGGCACCGCGTTCGCTGAAGGCGCGCGGCCCGCGGCCGACGCGGGTGCTCGGCCTGTCGCCGACGCGGGTGCTCGGCCCGCCATCGCGCGGCTGTGCGAGCTCGATCCCGCGCGGCAGCGTAACGCGCTGCGCGAAGCCGTGCGCGCGGCCGGTCTGCCCATGCCGCATGCGCGCCAGCTCGAGGAGCTGCGCGCCAGGCTCGCCGTCGACAGGCCGGACGCGCGCACGCTCGTGCGCTGGCCCGGCGCCGAGGCGCGGACGTTCCGCGGGCGGCTCTATCTGCTCCCGCAGTTCGACGGGCCGGCGCCGGCCGGCACGGCTTCGGCCGGCGCGCGTCTGACCGCGGCCGAGCCCTGGTCCGGCCCGCAGGGCCGGCTCCGCCTCGAGCGCGGCAGCGGCGGCGGGCTGCCGGACGCGGCGGCGCGCGAAGGGCTCGAGATCCGCTTCCGGGCCGGCGGCGAGCGCTTTCGGCCCGCCGGCAGCGCGCACACGCGCAAGCTCAAAGCCTGGTTGCAGGAGCAGGGCATCGTGCCGTGGATGCGCGATCGGATCCCGCTGCTCTACTGGCGCGGCCGGCTCGTCGCGGTCGCCGACCTCGCGCTCGCCGCGGGGCTGGCCGAGGGACCGGCCGCGGCTGGGGCCGAGGCGCCCGTCTGGCGCGTGCGCTGGGAAGCCCATGCGCCGCTTCGATGAGCACGGCCGCGCCACCGCAAGAACGGGATGCACTCCGTCGAATCCGAGCCGGCCGCCGCGATTCGGACTGGTGAGCTACAGGCAGTTTTGGTAGCTTGTAATACCGTCTTGCAGCAACCTTTGGCTCACGTTCCATCCTCGAGGGCGCCCGGTCCGGATCAGGCGTGCTCGATTCCAATTTCCTATTGCCGAGCAGGCGGGGTATGACGCGATTTATTTTCATTACCGGGGGTGTGGTGTCATCGCTCGGCAAGGGCATCACATCGGCCTGCCTCGGCGCCATCCTCGAGGCGCGCGGCCTCAAGGTCCGGCTCATGAAGCTGGACCCCTACATCAACGTCGATCCCGGCACCATGAGCCCGTTCCAGCACGGCGAGGTCTTCGTGACCGAGGACGGCACGGAGACGGATCTCGACCTCGGCCATTACGAGCGCTTCGTGCGCAGCAGGACGGGCCGCAACAGCAATTTCACGACGGGCCGCATCTACTCGAACGTCATCGCCAAGGAGCGCCGCGGGGAGTATCTCGGCGCAACGGTTCAGGTAATCCCGCACATTACGGACGAGATCAAGCGCTGCATCCTGAGCGGCGCCGAGGACGCGGACGTGTGCATGGTCGAGATCGGCGGCACGGTCGGCGACATCGAGTCGCTGCCGTTCCTGGAGGCCATCCGCCAGATGGGCGTCGAGCTCGGCCGCGACCGCACGCTCTACATCCACCTGACGCTCGTGCCGTTCCTCTCGACTTCGTCGGAGATCAAGACCAAACCGACGCAGCACTCGGTCAAGGAGCTGCGCTCGATCGGCATCCAGCCCGACGTGCTCGTGTGCCGCTCGCACCTGCCGCTGCCGCCCGAGCAGCGCGCGAAGATCGCCCTGTTCACGAACGTCGAGACGCGTGCCGTGATCTCGGCCGTCGACGTCGACGACCTCTACAAGATTCCCATGATGCTGACGCAGCAGGGCCTGGACGACATCGTCGTCGAGCAAGCTCCGGCTCGACGTGCCGCCCGCGGATCTTGCGGAGTGGCAGGCCGTCGTGGACGCGAGGGCCCGGCCCGATGCCGAGGTCACGATCGCCATGGTCGGCAAGTACGTGGACCTCAGGGATTCCTACCTCTCGCTGACCGAGGCGCTGCTGCACGCGCGGCATCCACACGCACACCCGCATCAACATCGATTATGTCGAGTCGGAAGACATCGAGCGGCACGGCACGGGGCGCCTCAACGAGGTCGACGCGATCCTCGTGCCGGGCGGCTTCGGCGAGCGCGGCATCGAGGGCAAGATCGCGGCCGTGAAGTTCGCCCGCGAGAAGCGCGTGCCCTACCTCGGCATCTGTCTCGGCATGCAGGTTGCGATCATCGAGTTTGCGCGCGACGTGCTCGGCCTGCCGCGCGCCCAGTCGACGGAGTTCGACAAGTCGACGCCGGACCCGGTCATCGCGCTGATCACGGAGTGGCAGGACGACGCGGGCGTGCGCCAGGCGCGCTCGGCCGACTCGGATCTCGGCGGCACGATGCGCCTCGGCGCACAGCGCTGCAACCTCAAGAGCGGCACGCTCGTGCACAGCATCTACGGTAAGGATGCGATCTTCGAGCGCCACCGTCATCGCTTCGAGTTCAACAACCGCTATCTCGAGCAGTTCGAGCGCGCGGGCCTCGTGTTCTCCGCGTTTTCGCCCGACGGCCTCGTCGAGGTCATCGAGCTGCCCGAGCATCCATGGTTCCTCGCCTCGCAGTTCCATCCTGAGTTCACGTCGACGCCGCGCGACGGGCATCCGCTGTTCACGAGCTTCGTCACCGCCGCGCGCGCATGCCAGGGGCTGAAGCTGCCGCGGGCGGCGGCTCGCGCATGAGGATAGCGGGCTTCGAGACGAGCCAGTCGAGCCCGCTGTTCCTGATCGCCGGTCCCTGCGTCATCGAGAGCGAGCGGCTCGTTCTCGAGACGGCCGAGCGGCTCAAGGCGGTCTGCGAGCGGCTTGCGATGCCGCTCGTCTTCAAGGCCTCGTTCGACAAGGCAAATCGCAGCGCGCTCGCGAGCTTTCGCGGCCCGGGGCTCGAGCCCGGCCTGCGCGTGCTCGAGCGCGTCAAACGCGACTACGGGCTTCCGGTCCTGACGGACGTGCACGAGGACACGCCGCTCGACGAGGTCGCGGCCGTCGCCGACGTGCTGCAGACGCCGGCGCTGCTATGCCGGCAGACGAACTTCATCGTGCGCGTCGCCGCGCAGGGCAAGCCCGTGAACCTCAAGAAGGGCCAGTTCCTCTCGCCGGGCGAGATGGGCAACGTCGTCGACAAGGCCCGCTCGACGGGCAACGAGCGGCTGCTCGTCTGTGAGCGGGGCGTCTGTTTCGGCTACAACAATCTCGTCGCGGACATGCGCTCGCTCGCGGTCCTGCGCGAGACGGACTGCCCGGTCGTCTTCGACGCGACGCACGCCGTGCAGCGCCCCGGGGAGCTTGGCGACGTCTCGGGCGGTGAGCGCCGGTATGTGCCCCTGCTCGCGCGCGCGGCCGTCGCGGCGGGCATCGCGGGGCTGTTCCTCGAGACGCACCCCGATCCGGACCGGGCGCTTTCCGACGGTGCGAACACCTGGCCTCTCGACAAGATGGCGGCCTTGCTCGAACAATTGAAGCGTCTCGACGAGGTCGTGAAGTCCGCGCCGTTGATCGAGCATTGGAATTAGCGCGCGCCGGGCGGGCGGCGGGCAGGGAAAACTCTTGGGAGCAGTCATGAGCAAAATCAAGGCAGTCAGCGGGCTCGAGATCCTCGACTCGCGCGGCAACCCGACCGTCGAAGCCGAGGTCGTCCTCGAGAGCGGCGCGCGCGGCAGGGCCGCCGTGCCCTCGGGCGCCTCGACGGGCACGCGCGAGGCCGTCGAGCTTCGCGACGGCGATCCGAAGCGCTACGGCGGCAAGGGCGTCCGCAACGCCGTCGCGAACGTCGAGGGCGAGATCCGCGAGGCCGTCACGGGCGCAGACGCGGCCGACCAGAGGGCCCTCGACGAGAAGCTCATCGCCCTCGACGGCACCGAGAACAAATCGCGTCTCGGCGCCAATGCGCTGCTGGCCGTCTCGTTGGCCGCGGCCAAGGCCGTTGCGGCCGAGCGCGGGCTGCCGCTGTACCGCTCGCTGCACGAGGCCGAGCGCTACACGCTGCCCGTGCCCATGATGAACATCATCAACGGCGGCGCGCACGCGGACAACAGTGTCGACATTCAGGAGTTCATGATTCTGCCCGTCGGCGCGCCGAGCTTCGCGGAGGCGTTACGCTACGGCGCGGAAATATTCCATGCGCTGAAAAAGGTGCTCGGCGGCCGCAAGCTCAACACGGCCGTCGGCGACGAGGGCGGCTTCGCGCCCGACCTCGGCTCGAACGAAGAGGCGCTCGAGACGATCGGCGAGGCCGTCGACGCGGCCGGCTACACGCTGGGCCGCGAGATCTACCTCGGGCTCGACGTCGCGAGCTCGGAGTTCTTCGCGAACGGCCGCTACGAGCTCGCCTCCGAGGGCCGGAGCTTCTCGCCGCAGGACTTCGTCGGCTTCATCGAGGACCTCGTCGCGCGCTATCCGATCGTCTCCGTCGAGGACGGCATGGCCGAGAACGACTGGGAGGGCTGGGGCATCCTGAGCGCGCGGCTGCGCGACCGGCTGCAGCTCGTCGGCGACGACCTCTTCGTCACGAACACGCGCATCCTCGCCGAGGGTATCGAGCGCAAGATCGCCAACAGCATCCTCATCAAGCCGAATCAGATCGGCACGCTGACGGAGACGCTCGCCGCCATCGACATGGCCGTCGATGCGGGCTATACGGCCGTCGTCTCGCACCGCTCCGGCGAGACCGAAGACGCGACGATTGCCGATCTCGCGGTCGCGACGCGCGCGACGCAGATCAAGACCGGCTCGCTCTGCCGCTCGGATCGGCTCGCGAAGTACAACCAGCTGCTCCGGATAGAGCGGGAGCTCGGGCAGCGGGCGGCCTACGCCGGCGCCGAGGCATTTCCCGTCGGGCTTTGATGCGCGGCTGACGGGCTATCAGTAGAATGGGCGCTTCCGGGGGATCGCTCACGGAGGCGCTCGGCCGCCCATGCGCCCGCTGATCGTACTGCTCGTCGTCGTGCTCGCCATGCTGCAGTTCAAGCTGTGGCTGTCGGACGGCGGCGAGCGCAAGGTCTGGCGGCTCGAAAATGAGCTCGCCCAGCGTACGGCCGAGAACCACCGCCTCGCCGAGCGCAACGCCGAGCTCGCGGCCGAGGTCAAGGATCTCAAAACCGGCCTCGCCGCGGCCGAGGAGCGCGCGCGCAACGAGCTCGGGCTCGTCAAGCCCGACGAGAGCTTTTACGAGGTCGTGAAGAAGTAGCGAACGAAAAAGGAACGAAAAAGGGGTCAGAGCCCTTTTTCGCCCGGCTCGTGTCGGCGGTGACCTCTGAGAGGTTATCGGCTGGGCGAAAAAGGGCTCTGACCCCTTTTTCGTTACTTGCGGGCGAGCAGCACGTAGACGGCGCCCGTGCCGCCGTGCCGCGCGCGCGCCGAGGCGAAGGCCAGCACGGCATTCCAGCGCGCGAGCCATTCGTGCACGGCGTACTTGAGCACGGGGCCCTCGGGGCCCGAGCGCGAGCCCTTGCCATGTATGACGCGCACGCAGCCCAAACCCAAGCGCGCCGACTCCGCCACGAAGTCCTTGAGCGCCTCCCGGGCCTCGCTGCGCGTCATGCCGTGCAGGTCGATCTCCGCTTCGATGCTGTAACGGCCCGCGCGCAGCCGGCGCAGCGTCTGTTCGCCGATGCCCGGACGCGCGAACTCCGTCTCGCCGTCGGGCTGCTCGTGCAGCGTGCCGTTCAGGCTCTCGTTGAGCACGGCCAAGCGTGCCGCGCGGCTGTGGCGTGCGACGGCGGCCGGCCGCGCCCGCTCGGACGTGACGCGTTCCGTGGCCTTGAGCGGTTTCACGTCGCGCATCGCTTCGCGAAACTCGGCCCGTTCTTCCTTGCCCGTGTCCATCGGGTTCCTCGCGCTGACGCTTGAAGTATAGTTGCACCGTTCATAACCTTTCCAGGGAACGGTGCGTGCGGATCTTGCTGTCCAACGACGACGGTTATCAAGCCCGGGGCTTGAGGGTGCTCGCCGAGACCCTCGCGCAGCTCGCCACCGTGACGGTCGTCGCGCCCGACCGCAATCGCAGCGGCGCGAGCAACTCGCTGACGCTCGAGACGCCGCTGCGCGTGGAGCAGGTGGGGCCGGACGTATATTACGTCAACGGCACGCCCACCGATTGCGTGCACCTGGCCGTTACCGGTCTGCTCGATCCGGAGCCGGACATGATCGTCTCCGGGATCAATCACGGCGCGAATCTCGGCGACGACGTCATTTACTCCGGCACAGTCGCGGCCGCCGTCGAAGGCCGGTTCCTCGGCCTGCCCGCGCTCGCCGTCTCGCTCGTCCTCGGCAGCGGCCAGCACTTCGCGACGGCCGCGGCCGTCACGCGCCAGCTCATCGAGCACATGATGACGACGCCCGTACCGCCCGAGACCATCTTCAACGTCAACGTTCCCGACGTGCCGCTGGAGGCGATCACGGGCTACGAGGTCACGCGGCTCGGCTTCCGCCACAAGTCCGAGCCCGTCATCAAGGCGCTCGACCCGAAGAGTCAGCCGATCTACTGGGTCGGTGCCGCCGGACCCGAGCAGGATGCGGGCCCGGGCACGGATTTCCACGCGGTCGCCCACGGCCGCGTCTCGGTCTCGCCGCTGAAGATCGATCTGACCGACCATAAAGCGCTCGCACCGCTCGGGGATTGGCTCCGGCGGCTGCCATGAACGATCCGCGCTGGCACGGCATCGGCATGACCTCGGCGCGCACGCGCGACCGGCTCGTCGAACGCTTGAGGAACGAAGGCATCGCCCACGAGGGCGTGCTCGAGCGCATCCGCTCGGTGCCGCGCCATCTCTTCGTCGACGAGGCGCTCGCGAGCCGCGCCTACGAGGACACCGCGCTGCCGATCGGCTACGGACAGACGATCTCCCAGCCCTACGTCGTCGCGCTCATGACCGTCGCGCTGATCTCGGATCTGCCCGCCGGCTACAAGCTCTCCAAGGTGCTCGAGATCGGTACGGGCTGCGGCTACCAGACGGCGGTCCTCGCGCCGTTCGTGCAGCACGTCTATACGGTCGAGCGCATCAACGCGCTGTTGCGCCGCGCGCAGGAGAACATTCGTACGCTGCGCATCAACAACGTGAGCTCGCGCCACTCCGACGGCTGGCACGGCTGGCGCAGCCAGGCGCCTTTCCAGGCGATCCTCGCCGCGGCCGCGCCGGCGGAGGTGCCCCCCGAGCTGCTCGAGCAACTCGACGAGGGCGGGCGGCTCGTCATGCCCATCGGCCCGGGGCGGCGGCAGCGCCTCGTGCGCATCACGCGGGAGGGCAGCGAGTTTCGGCGCCGCGAGCTCGGCCCGGTCAGCTTCGTGCCGTTCCTGGAGGGTACGGAAGCGTGAGGGCGGCGGCCACGAGGCTGCTCCCGATCGCGCTGTCGCTCGTGCTGGCCGGCTGCGCCAGCTCGCTCGTCGACTACGCGCCGCGCGTACACATCGTGCAGCCCGGCGAGACGCTCTACGCCATCGCGGATCGCTACGGCGTCGATTTTCGCGACCTTGCTCGCTGGAACCACCTTGCCGATCCGAACGTCATCCAGGTCGGCCAGCGCATTCGCCTGACGCCGCCGGCCGGCCGGCCGGCGGCGCCCGTCAGGGCCGCGGCGCGCCACGGCCCGATCCCGGCGCGCACTGCGGCCGCCGCGGCCCGCCCGCCCGCGGCCCCGAAGCCGTCCCGCCCCGCGCCGCAGCCCGACTGGCGCTGGCCCACGGACGGCGATGTCGTCAGCACCTTCGGCGCGGAGACCGGCATCGCGGGCGGCGTCGGCATCGGCGGCCGGCTCGGACAACCGGTCGAAGCCGCGGCCGCCGGCCGCGTCGTCTATGCGGGCGACGGGCTCATCGGCTACGGCCAGCTCGTGATCATTCAGCACAACGACACCTACCTCACGGCGTACGGTCACAACCGGCGTCTGCTCGTGCAGAAAGGCCAGTACGTCGCACGCGGGCAGAAGATCGCCGAGATGGGCTTAGGTCCGGGACGGCGGCCGCTGCTGCACTTCGAAATCCGCCGCAACGGGCGGCCCGTCGACCCGCTGCAGTACATGTCGCCGCCGGCGGACCTCGCTCGGGATCCTTAGCCGGTGGCCGTAGCGCGCATGATTCATGAACGGTTCGGGGTCGGTGGCTGGCGGAGGCGGGTGCAGACGGGCGCTGTCGGGGACGGCGTTAATCCGCCCCTGGAGCCGCCGTTGCGCGCCATCCCTGGCGCGCGCGGTCCCGACACCGCCCTTACGCCGAGCCCGAAGCCCGCCGCCAAGGTATCCCGGCCCCGGCAGTCACGATCGACGCCCTTACCCCGGCGGATTGAACAGCGCCGCCACCACGCGCCGACGCTCGTGCACGAGCAGGTTGTACGTGCGGCAGGCCGCCGGCGTGTCCATGATTTCGAGCCCGATGGACTCGGCCGCGAGCCGCGCCATGAGCTCGACGTCCGGCAGCACGAGCGCCGGCCCCGTGCCGAGCAGGATGATCTCGGGGCCGAGCGCGACCGCGGGCTCGAGGCTCTCGAAGTCGACGCCGCCGGGCGTTTGGACGGACCAGTCGGCGATGATGCGGTCCGGCGTCACGATGACGTGGCCTTCGAGCCAATGCTCGCCGATGCGCACGCGGCCCGGCTCCCAGGCTCTGACGACGTTGGCTTCCGTGAGTTCGCGTGAAATTTCCATGGCCGACGCTCTAGGGCGGGCAGGGGGGCCGCCGAAATCGTGACTCGCCTTTCGATTACAACTTAGCAGGTTTCGCGCGATGCCGAAAATTGAGCGCCGCCCCGTCGTCGCGGGCGCGGAAAACTGGCAATGGCCGACGGGGCTGCACCCGGTGCTGCGGCAGGTGCTCTCGCGCCGGCCGCTGGGCTCGGCCGAGGAGCTCGGCCTCGAGCTCAAGGCGCTGACGCCCGTCGGCGAGTTCCGTGCGCTCGAGGCGGCCGTCGAGCTGCTGCTCGCGCATCGCGATGCGCGCATCGTGGTCGTCGGCGACTTCGACGCCGACGGCGCGACGAGCTCCGCGCTCATGGTTCTGACGCTGCGCGCGCTCGGCTTCGCGGACGTGAGCTATTTCATTCCGGACCGCTTCGAGCTCGGCTACGGGCTCACGCCCGAGGTCGTCGAGCGCACGCGCGCGCTCGAGCCGACGCTCATCGTCACGGTCGACAACGGCATCACGAGCCTCGCGGGCGTCGCGGCCGCGCGCGCGGCGGGCATCGACGTGCTCGTCACGGATCATCATCTTCCTGGCCGCGAGCTGCCGCCGGCGAACGTGCTCGTCGATCCGAACCTGCCCGGCGACGCGTTCGCCGGCAAGCACCTGGCCGGTGTCGGTGTCGCTTTCTACCTGCTCGCCGCGCTCGGCAAGGCGCTCGGCACGCCCGCGGCCGTGCTCGAGTACCTCGACCTCGTCGCGCTCGGCACGGTCGCGGACCTCGTGCGCCTCGACCGTTCGAACCGGATCATCGTGAGCCAGGGCCTGAAGCGCCTTCGCGCGGGCCGCTGCCGCCCCGGCGTGCGGGCGCTCGTCGAGGCGGCCGGCGCGCGCCTCGCGGACGCGACGGCCGCGACGCTCGGCTTTCACGTCGGGCCGCGGCTCAATGCGGCCGGCCGGCTCGACGACATGTCGATCGGCGTGCGCTGCCTGCTGACCGACGACGTTGAAGAAGCCCGCACGCTGGCGGTCCGGCTCGACGCGCTGAACCGCGAGCGCCGCGAGCTCGAGGCCCGCATGCGCGAGGAGGCCGTCGAGCTCGTCGCCGCCGCCGAAGCGCTCGCGGGCGATGCGCGGCGACACGTCGTGTGCCTGCAGCACGACGACTGGCATCAGGGCGTCGTCGGCCTCGTCGCCTCGCGCATCAAGGACCGCTGCTTTCGGCCGACTTTCGCGTTCGCGCCCGCCGACAACGGGCGCCTCAAGGGCTCGGGCCGCTCGATCCCGGGCTTTCACCTGCGCGATGCGCTGGCCGAGATCGCGGCGCGCGAGCCCGCGCTCATGGAGCGTTTCGGCGGCCACGCCATGGCGGCCGGCCTCACGCTCGCGCCGGGCGCGTTCGAAGCCTTCGCGGCCGCGATCGAGGCCGTGGGCCGCGAGCGCCTCGACGCCGACGCGCTGGCCGAATGCATCTTCACGGACGGCGAGCTCGCACCCGCGCAACTGTGCCTCGAGGTCGCGGAGCTGCTGCGCGATGCCGGTCCCTGGGGGCAGGGCTTCCCGGAGCCGTGCTTCGACGGCTGCTTCGAGGTGCAAAGCCGCCGCGTGCTGCGCGACGTGCACCTGAAGCTCAAGCTCAAGCCCGTGGGGGGGCGCGAGACGCTCGAGGCCATCGCGTTCAATCGCGCCGGCGAGGACGCGGCGCACGCGGACCGGTTGACGCTCGTCTATCGCCTCGACGTCAACACTTACTTCGAAACGCCGCGCGTGCAGCTCATCGTCGAGCACATGGAGCAGGCGGAGCCGGCCGCCCCCGGCGCGGGCGGGCGTGCACATCGTGCTAACATGGCCGGCTTCGATTAACGAGCGTTCGGCAATGGAACCAGGGCAGATCGGAACCCAAATCGCGGACTTGAGAGAACGTACCGGCGCTCTCAGGAGGTTTCTTTGACTACCGCGAGAAGCGGGAACGTCTCGAGGAAGTGAACCGGGAGCTCGAGCTCCCGGACGTGTGGTCGGACCCGGAGCGCGCGCAGGCGCTCGGCAAGGAGCGCGCCGCGCTCGAGACCGTCGTCGGAACCCTCGACCGCATCGAGAAGATCCTCGCCGAGGCGGATGAGCTATTCGAGCTCGCGCGCGCGGAGAAGGACATGGACACGCTCGAGGCCGTCGCGAACGACGTCGCGGGCGCCGAGGGCGACATCTCGCGCCTCGAGTTCCGGCGCATGTTCGCGGGCGAGATGGACGAGCACAATGCCTTCCTCGACATTCAGGCCGGCTCCGGCGGCACGGAGGCGCAGGACTGGGCCGACATGCTGCTGCGCATGTACCTGCGTTGGTGCGAGACGCACGAGTTCGAGGCCGAGGTGCTCGAGCTCTCGCCGGGCGAAGTGGCGGGGATCAAAAGCGCGACGATTCACGTGCGCGGGCCCTACGCCTTCGGCTGGCTCCGCACCGAGACCGGCGTGCACCGGCTCGTGCGCAAGTCGCCGTTCGACGCCGGCCACAGGCGCCACACGTCGTTCGCGGCCGTGTTCGTCTCGCCCGAGCTCGACGAGGACATCGAGGTCGACATCAACCCGGCGGACCTGCGCGTGGACGTATTCCGCTCGAGCGGCGCGGGCGGCCAGCACGTGAACAAGACCGAGTCCGCCGTGCGTATCACGCATGTGCCGACGGGCATCGTCGTGCAGTGCCAGAACGACCGCTCGCAGCACAAGAATCGAGCGACGGCCATGGGCCAGCTGCGCGCCAAGCTCTACGAGCTCGAGCAGCAGAAGCGCCGCGAGCAGGCCGACGCGATCGAGGAGGGCAAGTCGGACATCGGCTGGGGCAGCCAGATCCGTTCCTATGTGCTCGACCAGTCGCGCGTCAAGGATCTGCGCACGGGGGTCGAGAGCGGCCAGCCGAGCGCCGTGCTCGACGGCGATATCGACGAGTTTCTCGAGCACAGCTTGAAACAGGGGCTTTGATCTTGAGTACGAAGGACGGCACGAAGGACGGCAACGGGCAGACGCCGAATCCCGAACGGGGCGCGGGGGCGGCGCCGCCCGGCGACGACAATCGGCTCGTCGCGGAGCGGCGCGAGAAGCTCGCGCACCTGCGCGCGGCCGGGCAGGCGTTCCCGAACGATTTCAGGCGCAACGCGCTCGCGGGTCAGATCGTCGCGGCCTATGGCGCACACGCG
The DNA here is from genome assembly GCA_963782445.1 of uncultured Gammaproteobacteria bacterium. Taxonomy (GTDB): domain Bacteria; phylum Pseudomonadota; class Gammaproteobacteria; order Steroidobacterales; family Rariloculaceae; genus ZC4RG20. The sequence continues at coordinate 3,468,374 of CAWAJM010000001.1, read as the reverse complement.
CCCGAGTCGCTCGAGCGCGAGGACGTCGAGGTCGGCGTGGCGGGCCGGCTCATGGCGAAGCGCGTCATGGGCCGCAACACGTTCGCGAAGATTCAGGACCGCTCGGGGCAGATCCAGCTCTTCGTGCAGCGCGACGCCGTCGGCGAGGATTTTTATGCCGACTTCAAGAAGTGGGACATCGGCGACATCGTCGGCGCCCGCGGCAAGGTGTTCAAGACCAAGACGGGCGAGGTGTCCGTGGCCGTCAGCGAGCTGCGCCTGCTCGTGAAGTCGCTGCAGCCGCTGCCCGAGAAGTGGCACGGCATTGCGGATCCCGAGATCCGCCTGCGCCAGCGCTACCTCGACCTGATCATGAAGGAGCACACGCGCGAGGTCTTTCGTCTGCGCACGCGGACGCTGAGTATCATTCGCTCGTTTCTCGACGCGCTCGATTTCGTCGAGGTCGAGACGCCGCTCATGCACCCGCTGCCGGGCGGGGCGGCCGCGCGCCCGTTCGAAACGCATCATCGTGCGCTCGACATGAAGCTCTACCTGCGCATCGCGCCGGAGCTCTATCTCAAGCGCCTGCTCGTCGGCGGTTACGAGCGCGTCTACGAGCTCGGCCGCATGTTCCGCAACGAGGGGCTCTCGACGCGCCACAATCCCGAGTTCACGATGCTCGAGCTCTATCAGGCCTATGCCGACTACCGCGACATCATGGCGCTGACCGAGAGCCTCGTGCGCGAGACGGCGCGCGCCCTGCTCGGGCGCACCGCGATCGAGTACCAGGGCCAGGCCTACGACCTCGGTCCCGAGTTTCCGCGGCGGCGCCTCGAGGACACGCTGCTCGAAGCGCATCCCGCGCTCGAACGCGAGCGGCTGCGCGAGGTCGAGACGCTGCGCGCGCTGTGCACGCGGCATGGGGCCGCGGTCGAGCCGACTTTCGGCGCCGGCAAGCTGCAGCTCGAGCTCTTCGAGAAGACCGTCGAGGAGGGGCTCGCGGGCCCGGTGTTCGTCACGCACTATCCGGCCGAGGTCTCGCCGCTCGCGCGGCGCAGCGACGACGATCCGTTCCTGACGGACCGTTTCGAGCTCTTCATCGGCGGCCGCGAGCTTGCGAACGGCTTCTCCGAGCTCAACGACCCCGAGGATCAGGCCGAGCGCTTTCGGGCGCAGGCCGCCGCCAAGGCGCGCGGCGACGAGGAGGCCATGGTCTACGACGAGGACTACATTCGGGCGCTCGAGTACGGCATGCCGCCCGCGGGCGGGCTCGGCGTCGGCATCGATCGCCTCGTCATGCTGTTGACGGATTCCGGCTCGATCCGCGACGTGCTGCTGTTCCCGCAGCTCAAGCCGCAGGGCTGACGCCGCGCGGGCGGGGCCGACGCGACGCAGGGGCTCGTCCGAGGGTCCGCCCGGGCGTCCGCGGACGCGTTTCCGGAACGATTCCCATTCGACGATTGTCCTCGGCGGAGGGGCGCCTCGAGGTCGCGATGGCGGCGCGCGGCGGTAAGGCGCGGCGGCGCTCAGACGCCGTCGGGCAGGGGCAGCGGCCGCAGCGCGACGGCGCGGTCGGCCGCGAGCGCGATGCCGGCGCCGAGCGCCTCGAGCTGGACCACGGCCAGCAGCTCCATGCCGTCCTCGGCAGGCGCCGCGACGACGACTTCGCCGACGCCCGCTCCGCCCGCGCCGACGAGCTCCTCGCCCGGCGCCGGTGTGCCCGCGGCCGGCAACGGACCGCCGAAGCGCCGCAGCCGCCGCTTGACGTCGCCGCGATACTTGAGCCGCGCGACCACCTCCTGGCCCGGATAGCAGCCCTTGTCGAACGCGATGGCCCCCAGCAGGTCCAGGTTCAACATCTGCGGCACGTAGCGCTCGACGAGCGCGGTGCCGAGTTTCGGCAGGCCAAGCCGGATCTCGGCGAGGACGGCGCGCTCGGCCCCGGCGCGATCGAGGCCGGCCAGCGCCGCCTCGAGCTCGCGCTCGGCACCGAGCGCATAAACGAGGCCGTCGCCGGCGCGCAGCCACTGCACGCCGTCCGCGTCGATCAACGGCGCGTCGCCGGGCCGGGCCGGGGCCCGAGCCAAGGCCCCGAGACCGCGGGCCGCGAGCCAATCGCCGCTCGCCCCGACCACGGCCGCGACGCGGCGCACCTCGTCGAGCGCGAGCTCGACCTTGGCCCTGAGCACGAACATGCGCAGCTTCGCGAGCACGGCCGGCGCGCTCTCGCGCGCGGTCAGCAGCCGGTAGCCGCCTTCGCGGGGCAGCACGCGGAACAGCGCGCGCACGCGACCGCGCGCATCGAGCCAGGCCGCGGACGCGGCGACGCCGGCGCCGGCCGCGGGCGGATTGCGGCTGAGCTGCGCGCGCAGAAAGGTCTCGGCCTCGGCGCCCGTCGCGTCGATGGACGCAATATCGTTCAATTCGCAGGCGGTAGGAACAGTTGCATTCATGACTTGCGAGATAACGAGTACGGGATGCGCTAGGGTCTTGTTTCTGGCACACTGTAGCGATGCCCGGGGGACGCAAACAAGAGCCAACAGAGCGCACCGAGCGCTCCGATCCGGACCACCGAGACGAAGCGCAACAACCACGAGAGCGCCCGCGCGAGATCGGCGGCCCCAAGGGGCCGGAGCCTACGCGTTATGGCGATTGGGAGCGGGCGGGCCGCTGCATCGATTTTTGACGAGCGAGGCCCCGACGCGAGCCCGCGGCGTTTTGTCGCACCGGCCTCGGTCGAGCCGCGCTCGTGGCCAGACAGTTCGTTAGGAGAGAAAAAATGGACAGGGTTGCTCGGCCCGTGTCGCCGTTTTGGGTGTATCGCTGGCAGATCACCAACACCCTCTCGATCATGCACCGGTTCACGGGCCTGCTGCTCTCGCTCGGTGCCGTGGCCTTCGTTTGGTGGCTCGTCGCCATCGCCGGGGGCATCGAGTCGTACAACCATGCGCGCGCGGTCTTTTCCGGCCCCTGGTTCAAGGTGCCGCTGACGCTTTGGGCGTTCTGCTTCTTCTATCACTTCGCGAACGGCATCCGCCACCTGTTCTGGGATGCGGGCGCGGGCTTCGACCCCGCCGCGATACGGGTGAGCGGCTGGTTCGTCGTCGCGTTTTCGATCGTCTTGACGATCGCCTATCTCGTCCTAGTGATCGTTTAGGAGCGTAAGTTGAGTCTCGTTACGCCGTTGAATCGGGTCCTGGGGCTCGGCTCTGCCAAGGGCGGCGCCGAGCATTGGTGGATGCAGCGCCTCACCGCGGCCGCCCTCGCGGCCCTCGGCCTGTGGCTCGCCATCTCGCTCGGCACGCTGCCGGACTACACCTATCCGACCGTCGTGATCTGGATCGGTCATCCGACGACGACCGTCCTGCTGTTTCTCACAGTCCTGACGGTCGGCTACCACTCGTACCTAGGTATGCAGGTCGTCATCGAGGACTACGTCCACGGCGGCGTCGCCAAGACGATACTGCTGGCACTGTCGGCGTTCGCGCACTTCGCGGTCGTGATCATCGGCGTCTACTCCATCGCGAAGATCTCTTTCGGGGCCGTGTCATGACCGCCGAATATCAATTCATCGATCACAACTACGACGTCGTCGTCGTGGGGGCGGGGGGCGCGGGTCTCAGGGCCACGCTCGGTCTGGCGGAGCAGGGCCTTTCGACGGCCTGCATCACGAAGGTGTTTCCGACGCGAAGTCATACGGTCGCGGCCCAGGGCGGCATCAGTGCCGCGCTCGGCAACATGGGCGAGGACGACTGGCGCTGGCACATGTACGACACCGTCAAGGGCTCCGACTGGCTCGGCGACCAGGACGCGATCGAGTACCTCTGCAAGGAAGCGCCGGCCTCCGTCATCGAGCTCGAGCACTACGGCGTGCCGTTCTCGCGCACGGAGGAGGGGCGCATCTACCAGCGGCCCTTCGGCGGCATGACGACGCATTTCGGTCAGGGCACGGCGCAGCGTACCTGCGCGGCGGCCGACCGCACCGGCCACGCGATGCTGCACACGCTCTATCAGCAGTCGCTCAAACACGAGGCCGAGTTCTACGTCGAGTTTTTCGCCATCGATCTCATCATGGAGGACGGCGTCTGCCGCGGCGTCGTCGCGCTCGACCTGGCCGAAGGCCGCCTGCACCGCTTCCGCTCGCAGGTCGTAATCCTCGCGACGGGCGGCTACGGCCGCGCCTACTTCTCGTGCACCTCGGCGCACATCTGCACGGGCGACGGCAACGCCATGGTGCTGCGCGCCGGGCTGCCGCTGCAGGACATGGAATTCGTGCAGTTTCACCCGACCGGCGTCTACGGCGCCGGCATGCTGATCACAGAGGGCGTGCGCGGCGAGGGCGGCTACCTCACGAACTCCGCGGGCGAGCGCTTCATGGAGCGCTATGCGCCGAACGCCAAGGACCTCGCCTCGCGCGACGTCGTGAGCCGCGCGATGACCATCGAGATCCGCGAGGGCCGCGGCGTCGGCCAGCACAAGGACCACGTCCACCTGCATCTGGAGCATCTGGGGCACGACGTCATCGAGGAGCGGCTGCCCGGCATCGCCGAGACGGCCAAAATCTTCGCCGGCGTCGACGTGACGAAAGCGCCCATCCCCGTGCTGCCGACCGTCCACTACAACATGGGCGGCATTCCCACGAACTATCGCGGCGAGGCGCTCGCGAAGAACGCCCAGGGCGAGGAACACGTCGTGCCGGGCCTCATGGCCATCGGCGAGGCGGCCTGCGTCTCCGTGCACGGCGCGAACCGGCTCGGCTCGAACTCGCTCATCGATCTCGTCGTCTTCGGCCGCGCGGCCGCGCGCCGCTGCGGGGAAGTCGTCGAGCGCGGCGGCCGCGCGGCGCCGTTCAAGGCCGGCGCGGGGGAGGAGGCCGTGGCGCGCCTCGACAAGCTGCGCAATGCCAACGGCAGCCAGTCGACGGCCAAGATCCGGCTCGAGATGCAGCGCATCATGCAGGCTCACGCGGCCGTGTTCCGCACGGGCGAGTCGCTCAAAGAAGGCATCGACAAGCTCGAGCCGGTGTTCGCCTCGTTCGCCGACGTCAAGGTCTCGGACCGCTCGCTGATCTGGAATACCGACCTCGTCGAGACCATGGAGCTCGAGAACCTGCTGCTGCAGGCCATGGGCACGATCAAGGCCGCGCAGAACCGCACTGAAAGCCGCGGGGCGCAGGCGCGCGAGGACTATCCGAATCGCGACGACGAGAACTGGCTCAAGCACACGCTGCTGTGGGTCGACGCGGCGGGCCACGTGAGGTTCGATTATCGGCCCGTGCAAATGAACACCTTGACGGACGAGGTCGAGACCATACCGCCCAAGGCGCGGACGTATTGAGAACGTTTGCCGTGGGTGGCATGCGGAGGGATCGGTGAAAGGGCGCTGTCGGGACCGCCGTGAATACGTCCCTGTAGGCTTCGTGGGCGCCATCCCTGGCGCCCACGATCCCGACAGCGCCCTTTCACCGATCCCTCCGCCCGACCGGCGTGCCGTCGTCGGAAAAAGGGGTCAGAGCCCTTCTCCGTGGATTGAGGTCGTAGGGTCTCTATACGGGAAGACGGGGCTGACCCGATTCCTGACGAATGCGTCCCGCGTATGGCCGGATGAGGGCCGTGGCGGGACGCTGGGCGCCAGGGAGGGCGCCCAGCGAGCCCCCAGGGACGGGTTCACGGCGGTCCCGCCACGGCCCTCATCCGGCCATACGCGGGACACCGATTACTTTCTATAGGAGCGACGCATGGCGGAGTTTCGCCTTCCCAAGAACTCCAGGGTCAAGCCCGGTACGAAGCACGGCGGCGCCGACGGTGCCGCGAATGCACGCGAGTTTCGGATCTATCGCTACGATCCGACCACGGGCGGCAACCCGCAGATCGACAGCTACAAGGTCGACATGGACCAGTGCGGGCCCATGGTTCTCGATGCGCTGATCAAGATCAAGAACGAGGTCGATGCGACGCTGACCTTCCGCCGGTCCTGCCGCGAGGGCATCTGCGGCTCCTGCGCGATGAACATCGACGGGCGCAACACGCTCGCCTGCCTGAAGCCCGTCGACGAAGTGAAAGGTGCGGTGAACATCTATCCGCTGCCGCACCAGCCCGTGGTCAAGGACCTCGTGACCGACCTCACGAATTTCTACGCGCAGTATGCCTCGGTCAAGCCGTGGCTTCAGGCGCAGACGGCGCCGCCGCCGGACCGCGAGCGGCTGCAGTCCAAGGAGGATCAGGAGAAGATCAACACGCCCTCGGCCTGCATCCTCTGCGCCTGCTGCTCGACCTCGTGCCCGAGCTACTGGTGGAATCCCGATCGCTATCTCGGCCCGGCTGCGCTGCTGCAAGCGTACCGCTGGATCGTGGACAGCCGCGACGAGGCGACGGGCGAGCGGCTCGACGCGCTCGAGGATCCGTTCCGGCTGTATCGCTGTCACACGATCCTGAATTGCACGCAGGCCTGCCCGAAGGATCTGAATCCCGGCAAGGCGATCGCCGAGATCAAGAAGCTCATGGTCGAGAGGCAGCACTAGCGGGCTAGGCGTCTTCCCTCTCGGGCGAGTGGACGGAACCAGATGACGGCGAGGCACGCGCGCCTGCGGTGGCGCTGCCGGCGCGGGATGCGCGAGCTCGACGCGGTTCTGCAGGCGTTTCTCGAGCAGGGGTTCGCCGACCTCGACGAGGCCGATAAGGCGCGCTTCGAGGCACTTTTGGACCTACCCGATCCCGAGCTGCACGGTTACCTTGTCGGCCGTCATGAGGCCGCCGATCCCGAGAGCGCCCGCCTCCTCGCCCGAATCCGGGCCAGTCTTCGTCCTGAACCCTGAGCCCTCGCGCTGGCTCGCGGCCTGGTGGTGGGCCGTCCACGCGCTGGCGGCCGCCGCGGTGCTCGCGAGCGCCGTGCCGGCGGGCCTCGCAGCAGCGGCGCTCGCCGTGCTGCTCGCTCACGCCTGGCGGCGGCGCCCCGGGCCGCCCGTGCGCCTCGAGCGCGCGCCCGACGGCGTCTGGACATTGCCGGGCGAAGGCCTGGGAGCGCTGCGGCTCGCGCCGGGCTCGGCCGTCGGTCCTTATTGGGTGCACTTGAAGCTCGCGGGGCCCGGCGGCCGCCGCGCCGTGCTGCTGCTGCGCGATCAGCTCGGAGCCGAGGCTTGGCGCGGCCTGCAGGCGGCGCTGCGCCGCGCCGGGCAGGGCGACGCCCATTGACCACGACAGCGTGCGCGAATCACTTTAGAATCGTTTTTGGTGAACTCGTTTCAGTTGGGGCCGGCTCTGTTCGCGATTCGCGAAATCCCGGCGAACTTTTCGGTGAGGTATGAGGTCTACTGAGAGGCGCTTGACGGATCCCGGCGGTAGCCGCAAGCCGGGAAGCGGGGCATCGGACCTCGCGTTGATCAAGCGTGTGCAGCAAGGTGACAGATCGGCATTCGATCTGTTGGTCGTGAAGTATCAGCACAAGATTCTCAAGCTGATTATGCGTTACGTGCGAGATCCTTCCGAAGCCATGGACGTCGCCCAGGAGGCCTTTCTCAAGGCCTACCGCGCGGCGCCTTCGTTTCGGGGCGATAGCGCGTTCTATACCTGGCTGTACCGCATCGCCATCAACACCGCCAAGAACTACCTCGTGGCGGCCGGCCGTCGGCCGGCGCACTACGACCTCGATCTTCAGGATCCTGAGCAGTACGAAGCTTTCTCCAAGCTGCGCGATCTCGATACGCCCGAGGGGCTGGCCATCACGGACGAGATCCGCGAGGCCGTCAACGGCGCCATCTCCGACCTGCCGGAGGACCTTCGAACCGCGATACTTTTGCGCGAGATCGATGGTATGAGCTATGAGGAGATCGCACAGACGATGGAGTGCCCGGTCGGGACTGTCCGGTCACGAATTTTTCGCGCACGGGAAGCGATAGACAAACGCATCGGCGCGCTGCTCCGATAACCGGCTCACTGCTTGATTGAAAAGACCATGAGCGAAGAGATACACGATCAAGTGTCGGCCTTCATGGACGACGAGCTCTCTCCCGAAGAATGTGCCTTTCTCGTCCGCCGTCTCGAACGTGACCCAAGTGCCCGCACGAAGCTCGTGCGGTACTCGCTCATCGGTTCGACGATGCGGCGCGACACGCTCGTCGGCGACCCGGACATGCTGCGCCGACGAGTACACGAGGCCCTGAACGGCACGGCCGCCCCCGCGCTTAAACCCGCCGTCGGCGCCCGACCCGGCTGGCAGCGCCGCGTCGGCGGGCCGGCCGTCGGCGTCGGTATCGCCGCGACCGTGGCCTTGGCCTCGCTGTTCGTCGTCCGGGCCGTGAACCAGGGCGCGGACACGGCGGCCGATCCGCAGGGCGCGCCGTTGGCGGCCGCGGATACCGCGCCCAGCTACGTCGTGCCTCAGGACGCGCAGCCGAACGGCGGTACCGTTCAGGCGCCGATCAGGCTGACCAACTATCTCGTCTATCACGGCGAATACACTTCCCTACTGGACCGCACCACCGTGCACTCGAGCGTGATCGGGGCGACGGATGCGCCCATCGTGGAGGCGGCGACCGAGTTGCCCGCCGCTCCTGCCGCGGGTGCCGATCAGGACTCACAATGAAGGCGCCGTCTCCTAAGACGCTGCTGCAGGTCTCCTGCCTCGCGCTCGCGTTCGCCGCCCTTCAGGTCGAAGCCGACGACGCGCGCGCCTGGCTCGACCGCATGAACCGCGCGGTCGAGGATCTCAACTACGAAGGCACGTTCGTTCACGTACTCGGCGGCAACGCCGAGACCATGTACATCGTGCACCGCAACCATGACGGCATGATCGGCGAGCGGCTCGTCTCGCTCGACGGCGCCGGCCGGGAGATCATCCGCGAGCAGGGCAACGTGCAGGTCATCATGCCCGACCGCAAGATGGTCCTCATCGATCAGCACAAGGATGCCGGCTCGCTCGTCAAGGCGCTGCCGACCTACTCCGATAAGCTCGAGCCGCACTATTCGTTCACGCTCTATCACAAGGCGCGCGTCGCGAATCGCTCCGTTCAGGTCGTCGGTATCAAGCCCAAGGACCGCTACCGCTACGGCTACATGCTGTGGCTGGACCGCGATACGGCGATGCCGCTCAAGTGGCAGACGCTGGACGAGAACGGCCACACGATCGAGCAGATTCTGTTTACGCAGATCGATATCTCGGACTTCATCCCGGCCTCCGCACTGCAGCCGACGATCGATACCAAGGGCTTCAAGTGGTACCGCTCGCCGGACGTGCCGGCCAAGGCCATGACGAAGGTGCCGTGGCGCGTCGCGACGCTGCCGGGCGGCTTCGTGCTTTCGGCCGCGACAGAGAGCCCGATCGCGGGCTCGAAGTACCCCGTCGAGCACCTCGTTTTCTCCGACGGCATCGCGACGGTATCGGTCTTCATCGAAGACCCGAAGACTCACGCCGACGTTGCCGACGGCTTCTCGCACGTCGGCAGCACGAACACTTACTCGCTGACGCTGAGCGGCAGAAAAGTCACGGCCATGGGCGACGTCCCGAAGATGACCGTGCACGCAATCGCCACGTCGTTGATGGCGGAGTGAGCGTGGGCGCCCGTCGCCCCGAAAGCGGGACCTGTGCGTCCCGCGCGCGCGGTGCGGGACGCTTGGCCGTGCGCGGCAAGGTCGTCGCCGCGACCCGCGACGGCACGTTCGAGATCGAGCTCGAGCGCGCCACCGGCTGCGAGGGCTGTGCGGGGTTATGTTTCTGGCGCCGGCTTCCGACCGCAGGCCGCGAGCGTTTCGATTCGAACCTGCCGCTCGCGCTCGGCGACGAGGTCGCCGTGACGCTGCCCGTCGAATCGCTGCTCTCCGGCACGCTGCTGCTGCACGGCTTGCCGCTCGCCGCGCTGCTCGCGGGCGGCGCGGCCGGCGCCTGGCTCGGCGCCGATGCCGGCTGCCTGGCGGGCGCCGCTCTGGGTCTTGCCGCGGCCGTGCTCGCGGCCCCGCGTCTCAAGCGCCGCGTCGAGCGCGCCACGCTCGAACGCGTCGAGCTGGAGCCGCTGCAGCCGCCCGAGCCATTGGAACTGCTGGAGCCACTAGCATGAAGACGCTGCTGCTCTACAGCCGCCCGGGCTGCCATCTCTGCGAGGAGCTTGCGGCCGACCTCGAGCCCATGCTGGCGGGACGGGCCGTCATCGAGATCGTCGACATCAGCGAGGACCCGGCCCTCGAGCGGCGCTATGGGCTGCGAATCCCGGTCCTCGCGCTCGGCGACCGGGAGCTCTGCGGCTTTCCGCTCGACAAAGCCGTCGTCGAGCGGTGCCTCGCCGACGAGCTTTAGCATTCGCGAGCCGTCAACGTCCGCGTACAGGAGGCGTCCTGCCGCGGCTCCGGATACGGCCGCTGGCGGGACCGCCGTGAACCCTTCCCTGGGGGCTCGCTGGGCGCCATCCCTGGCGCCCAGCGTCCCGCCAGCGGCCGTATCCGGAGCCGCGGCAGGACACATCTGTTTCATGTCGCGGCGTTGGGCGCCGCGGTTTGCTATCGACCGTTCGCGGGTTTGGGGTGGGTGGACCGCGGTAGCGATGCCTGCGGCGGCGGCGACTTCGGCGCCGATTCCGGGCCTGGCGATGGAGATCCGCTGCGTGACTCGAGCCGGTGCGGGCGACTCCGCGCGGACGTTGCCGAAGCGATTGGCATCGCTGCGGCCATGCCGTCTTCGAGGCCGAAGTCTGGCACAACTGCAGATGGCGCCGTCTTCGACCTTTGCGGTTGGCACGACATACGGGGCGGCGGGGCGCATGGAAGGGCGTTGTGGGGACGCTGGGCGCCAGGGATGGCGCCCAGCGAGCCCCCATGGACGGGTTTACGGCGGTCCCCACAACGCCCTTCCATGCGCCCCGCCGCCAAGCGCAGACAGCGAGGACGGGCTCTTCGAAAGGAGACGAAGAGGTCGAAAGTGCCCCGCCCGCGCCCCGGCTATAATGGCGCGCTACGCGCAAAGGCCCCGGCGCCCCGAGAACCATGGAACGGATCCGTAACTTTTCGATTATCGCCCACATCGACCACGGCAAGTCGACGCTCGCCGACCGGCTCATCCAGTTGTGCGGCGGCCTCACGACGCGGGAGATGTCGGACCAAGTGCTCGACTCCATGGATCTCGAGCGCGAGCGCGGGATCACCATCAAGGCGCAGAGCGTCGCGCTGCAGTACCGCGCGAAGGACGGGCACGACTATCGCCTGAACATCATCGACACGCCCGGGCACGTCGACTTCTCGTACGAAGTCTCGCGTTCGCTCGCGGCCTGCGAGGGGGCGCTGCTCGTCGTCGATGCCGGGCAGGGCGTCGAGGCGCAGAGCGTTGCGAACTGCTACACGGCCATCGAGCAGGGCCTGGAGGTGGTGCCCGTCATCAACAAGATCGATCTGCCCACCGCGGACCCCGAGCGCGTCATTCGGCAGATCGAGGACATCATCGGCATCGAGGCCAAGGATGCCGTGAAGATCAGCGCCAAGACGGGCTTCGGCATCGAGGATCTGCTCGAGCGTATCGTCGAGCGCATTCCGCCGCCCAAGGGCAGCCCGGACGCGCCGCTGCAGGCGCTCATCATCGACTCCTGGTTCGATACCTACGTCGGCGTCGTCTCGCTCGTGCGCGTCATGAACGGCCGGATCGCGAAGGGCGACCGCATCTACGTGCGCTCGACGGGACGGCGCTACAACGTCGACCGCCTGGGCATCTTCACGCCCCACGCGCGCGATACGGAAGGCCTCTCTGCGGGGGAGGTCGGCTATCTGATCGCGTCGATCAAGGAGATCGACGCGGCGCCCGTCGGCGATACGATCGTCGGTACCGACGGCGCCGAGGTCCCGGCGCTGCCGGGCTTCAAGCGCATCCGGCCGCGCGTGTTCGCGGGGCTGTTCCCAGTCGACTCCGAGGACTACGAGGCCTTCCGGCAGGCGCTCATGAAGCTCTCGCTCAACGATGCGGCATTGACCTTCGAGCCCGAGACCAGCGTCGCCCTCGGCTTCGGGTTCCGCTGCGGTTTTCTCGGGCTGCTGCACATGGAGATCGTCCAGGAGCGGCTCGAGCGCGAGCACGGGCTCACGCTGATCTCGACCGCGCCCACAGTCGTCTACGAGGTCGAAACCACGGACGGGGAGGTCGTGCGCGTCGAGAACCCGGCTCAGCTGCCCGAGACCGCGAAGATCCGCGAGATCCGCGAGCCCATCATCCTCGCGAGTATCCTCGTGCCGCAGGAGCATCTGGGCGCGGTCATCACGCTCTGTGTCGAGAAGCGCGGCGTGCAGCGCAAGCTTCAGTATCTCGGCGGCCAGGTCTCGCTCGAGTACGAGCTGCCGCTGGCCGAGGTCGTGCTCGATTTCTTCGACCGCCTGAAATCCGTGAGCCGCGGCTATGCGTCGTTCGACTATCAGTTCCTGCGCTTCGAGGCTGCGCCGCTCGTCAAGCTCGACATCCTGATCAACAAGGAGCGCGTCGACGCGATGTCGATGATCGTGCACCGCGAGGGCGCCGAGCGAAAGGGGCGCAACCTCGTCGAGACGCTGCGCGAGGTCATTCCGCGGCAGCAGTTCGAGGTCGCGATCCAGGCGGCGATCGGCTCGCAGATCATCGCGCGCAGCACCGTCAAGGCGTACCGCAAGGATGTGACGGCCAAGCTCTACGGCGGCGACGTGACGCGCAAGCGCAAGCTGCTCGAGAAACAGAAGGCCGGCAAGCGCCGCATGAAGCAGCTCGGCTCCGTCGAGATCCCGCAGGAGGCCTTCCTGGCCGTGTTGCGGGCCGACAAGAAATAACCAATACTGAAAATTTAAGCTTACTTACGTTTACAGGAAATTAAGCCTTGGATTTTGCACTGTTCCTGGTCGTCGCTACGCTCGTAACGGGGCTCGTCTGGGCCGTCGATGCCCTGTTCTTCGCCCGGCGGCGCCGGGTTGCGGCCCGCGGCGGTGTCGAGGTCACCGAGCCGGTCGTCGTCGAGTACGCGAAGTCGTTCTTCCCGATCCTGCTCGTCGTGCTGCTGCTGCGATCGTTCCTGTTCGAGCCGTTTCGCATCCCGTCGGGCTCGATGATGCCGACGCTGCTGACGGGCGATTTCATTTTTGTGAACAAGTTCGCGTACGGTTTGCGCCTGCCGGTTCTAAATACCAAGGTGATCGACATCGGCGAGCCCCAGCGCGGCGACGTCGTGGTGTTCAGGCTGCCTTCCGAACCGAGCATCGACTACATCAAGCGCATCGTGGGGCTGCCGGGCGATACGGTGTACTACGATCGCGACGCCAAGCGGCTCACGATCGACGGCAAGCCGGTCCCGATGAAAGTCGTCGGGCAGTATCCCGGGCAACGCGACACGGTCCTGGCCAAGGAGCAGCTCGGCAAGCACGACCACTCCGTGCTGCTGATCACGGATATGCTGAGTCCGGGCGGAACCTACGTCGTGCCCAAGGGGCATTACTTCGTCATGGGCGACAACCGGGACAACAGCCGAGACAGCCGCTTCCCGGGCGTGGAGTTCATCCCGGAAGCGAACCTCGTCGGCCGTGCCGTACGTATTTGGATGAGCTGGCGCTCGCCGAGCGAGGGAGGCCCGAGGTGGAAGCGAATCGGAATGAGTATCGACTGACGCCGGTCGCCGGCCGCAAGCGGCAGGCAGGCATCACGGCGATCGGGTTCCTCTTCCTCGCCGGCGTGTTCGGGATCGTCGGCCTCGCCGTGATTCGGCTCGTGCCGATGTACATGCAGGAGCTCACGCTCTCGAAGGTCCTCGACGACATCCATACCGAGTTCAACGGCAAGGGGCCGACGCCCGGCGCGATCCGGGACGCCCTGGACCGCCGGTTCGACGTCGAGGGCATCACGCTTCCCAGGGAAGATGTTAAAATCACCCAGGCGGAGGGCGGCTACCAAGTCCGCATTGAACATGAGAACCGTGCGCACTACCTCGCGGACATTTGGCTCGTAGTCTCATTCGACAAACAGATTCAAATACGACGGTGACCACTCGGACTGCCTGGGCCGAAACCAAACTTCATTACCGTTTCTCCGATCCCCACCTGCTCGATCAGGCGCTGACGCACCGCAGCGCATCAAAGCACAACAACGAGCGCCTCGAGTTTCTCGGCGACGCCTTCCTCAACTACGTCATCGGCAGGCGCCTGTACGAGATCCGGCCGAGCCACTCGGAGGGCGACCTGAGCCGGGCCCGCGCTTCCCTGGTCCGGCAGAGCACGCTGGCCGAGATGGCCCGGGCGCTCGGCCTCGACGAGCACATCGTGCTCGGGCGCGGCGAGCTGCGCTCGGGGGCCGCTCAGCGCAGCGCGATTCTGGCCGATGCCTTCGAGGCGGTCATCGGGGCCGTGCTGCTCGACGGCGGCCACGAACCGGCCGCCGAGCTCGTGCACAGCCTGTTCGCGGAGCACCTCGCAGGCCTCCCCGAGCCCGGCGAGCTCAAGGACTCGAAGACGAAGCTGCAGGAGTGGCTGCAGGGCCGCGGCATGAAGCTGCCCGTCTACTCCGTCGATTCGATTCAGGGCCGCGAGCACGAGCGCGTCTACACGGTCGTCTGTAAGGTCGTCGACCGCAGCAACCCCGAAGGCCCGAAGCTGCGCGCCCTGGGCGAGGGCAAGAGCCGGCGTCTCGCGGAGCAGCGCGCGGCCGCTTCCATGCTCGCGGAGCTCACGAATGAAACCGGCACCTGAGGCACCGCGCTCGGGCTTCGTCGCCATTGTCGGGCGCCCGAACGTCGGCAAATCGACGCTGCTGAACGCCCTCGTCGGCGAGAAGGTCAGCATTGTGAGCCCGCGGCCGCACACGACGCGGCACCGGATCCTCGGCGTCATGAACCGCGGCGCGGATCAGGCCGTGTTCATCGATACGCCCGGCCACGCGAAGCGCTCTAAGCGCGTGCTGCACCGGCTCATGGCGCGGGCCGTGCACCAGGCCGTCGAAGACTGCGATCTGATCCTGCTCGTCGTCGAGGCGCGCGGGCTCACGGCCGAGGACGAGGAGATGGTGCGCCTGCTCGAGCCGCATCTCGGCCGCACGATACTCGTGCTCAACAAGGTGGACACGCTGCGCCCCAAGTCCGCGCTGCTGCCCGTGCTCGAGCGCGTCTCCACGCATGGGTTCGCGGCGTTCGTGCCGGTCTCGGCGCGCACCGGAGCGAATCTCGACGGCCTCGTCGAAGAGCTTTTCGGCCGCCTGCCGGAGGGGCCGCCGATGTTTCCGCCTGAGCAGCGCACCGATCGCGACGTTGCGTTTCGTGCCGCGGAGATCGTCCGCGAGAAGCTCATGACGCTGCTGCGCGAGGAGGTGCCGTACGGGCTGACCGTCGAGATCGAGCGTCTGATCCCGGGGGAGGATGGGCAGTGGCTCGTGCATGCGCTGATCTGGCTCGAGCGCGAGAGCCACAAGCCGATCGTCATCGGCAAGGAAGGCGCGCTGCTCAAGCAGGCCGGCAGCGAGGCGCGGCCGGAGCTCGCGCAGCTGCTCGGCGGCCGGGTCCACCTCGAGCTCTGGGTCAAGGTCCGCGAGCACTGGGCCGACAGCGAGCAGGAGCTCAAGCGGCTCGGTTACGACCTGGAATGAGCGACCGGGAAAGCGTTCTGCTCGAACGCGGCTACGTGCTGCACCAGCGTCCCTATCGGAACACGAGTCAGCTCCTCGAGTGCCTGACGGCCGAGCACGGGCGCATCGGTCTCGTCGCGCGCGGCTCGCGCGGGCCCCGCGGCGGCCAGCGCGCGCTGCTGCAGCCCTTCGTGCCGCTGCGCCTGTCTTGGGTGCGCCGCGGCGAGCTCGGCCGCCTCACGGGCGTCGAAGCGGAAGGTGCGGCGTTCGAGCTCGCGGCAGAGCGGCTGCTCGCAGGCTACTACGTCAACGAGCTCGCGCTCAGGCTCTCGGTCCGGGGCGACGCGAACGAGGCGGTTTTTTCCTGCTATAGTCGCTCCCTCGCGGATCTTGCGGCTCTCTCGCCTCGAAGCGGCGTCGCGCGCACGCTGCGGCTGTTCGAGCTGCACCTGCTGCACGCGCTCGGTTACGGCCTCGAGCTCGATTGCGACGTTGAGACCGGCGAGCCGCTCAAGCCCGAGTTTCGCTATCGGTTCGAGCACGAGCGCGGACCGAGGGCGGACGACCGCGTGGCCGAAGCCGAAGGGTTTTGGGGCCGCGAACTCATCTCGCTCCGGTCCGAGGCGCTCGAAGACGAGGCGAGCCTGCGCGCCGCGAGGCGCCTGCTCGGCCGCGTGCTCGAGTCGTATCTCGGGGAGCGCCCGCTCAAGAGCCGGGCGGTATTGAAGGACATTATCGCGAGAGGACTGTGATCTTCGGAATCGGCACCGACGTCGTCCAATTGTCGCGCGTCGAGAGCACGTGGGAGAAGTTCGGAGACAGCTTCGCGCGGCGCGTGCTCATGGACGAGGAGTACCGGCTCTTCGCTCAGCATCGGCGCCCCGTGCGCTTCCTGGCCATGCGGTTCGCGGCCAAGGAGGCCATCGCGAAGGCGCTCGGCACGGGCTTCGCAAACGGCATCTGGGTGCGGGACGTTGGCACCGTGCCCGACCGGCTCGGCCAGCCCCAGGTCGTCTACTCCGCGCGCGGGGCCGCCGTCTGCGAGCGGCTCGGGGTCGGGGAGGGCCACCTCTCGCTGACCGACGAAGCCGGGCTCGTCGTCGCCGTCGCAGTGCTGATGCGGCGATGACCGCCGTCCAAAAAAGGGGTCAGAGCCCTTTTTCGTCCTGGGTTGCGCAGACCCTTGGCCGTCTGGGTCGAAAAAGGGCTCTGACCCCTTTTTCGGGGAGCGAGGGTTGAACACGCTGGTATTCGATATCGAGACCGTGCCCGACACGGAACTCGGGCGCCGGCTCTACGACGTGCCGGACCTCGACGACGAGAACGTCGCGAAGATCATGTTCTTCAAGCAGAAGCAGGCGCGCGGCACGGATTTTTTGCCGCTGCCCATGCACCGCATCGTCGTGATCTCGGCCGTGCTGCGCAGCGGCGACGATCTGCACGTCTTCAGCATCGGCGCCGACGGCGCCGGCGAGAAGCAGATCCTCGAGCGCTTTTTCGAGGGGCTGGAGCGGTACCGTCCCGAGCTCGTGTCCTGGAACGGCTGCGGTTTCGACTTGCCCGTCATGCATTACAGGACCCTGCGGCACGGGGTCGACGCCGCCCGTTACTGGGAGCTCGGCGACACGGACAGGGAGTATCGCTACAACAACTATCTCAACCGCTTCCATTGGCGGCATCTCGATCTCATGGACGTCCTGTCGGGCTTCCAGGGCGCCGGCCGTGCCTCGCTCGAGCTCGTCGCCCAGCTGCTCGGCTTCCCGGGCAAGCTCGGCATGAGCGGCGCGCGCGTCTGGGATTCGTACCGGCGCGGGGAGCTCGCCGAGATCTGCCATTACTGCGAGACAGACGTTTTAAATACCTACTTGGTTTATCTACGCTTCCAGCTGATCAGGGGGCTGTTCGACGCCGAGCGGCACGCGGCCGAGCTCGCGCGGCTCGAGGCGAAGCTCGAGCAATCGAGCGAGCCGCACCTCGGAAAGTTTCTCGACGCCTGGCGCGCGGTTCGCCATGGCGAATGAAGCGGGCGCCGTCGAGGCCGAGATCGTCGACCTCACGCACGACGGGCAGGGCGTGGCGGACATCGAGGGCCGGCGCGTGTTCGTCGCCGGCACGCTGCCCTCGGAGCGCGTCGTCATCGCTCCGCGGCGCGCCAGGCGGCGCTTTCGGGAGGCGGAGCTGCTGCGCATCGTCGCGCCCGCGGCGGACCGCGTCGAGCCCCCCTGCGAGTATTTCGGACGCTGCGGCGGCTGCGCGCTGCAGCACCTGGCCTACGCGGCGCAGGTACGTTTCAAGCAGCGCGCCGTGGCCGAGGCCTTCGCGCGGATCGGCGGCGTCGAGCCCGGGCGCTGGCTCGCGCCGATCACGGGGCCCGAGTGGCATTACCGCCGGCGGGCGCGGCTCGGCGTAAAGTTCGTCGAAGCCAAAGGCCGCGTGCTCGTCGGCTTTCGCGAGCGGGCGGCGCCGTACATCACGGACATGGCGCGCTGCCCCGTGCTCGTCGAGCCCATGGGCTCGCTGATCGGCGAGCTCGCCCAGGAGATCGGGCAGACCTCCGTGGCCCGGCGTCTGCCGCAGGTCGAGGTCGCCGTCGGCGACGCGGCGGCCGCCATCGTGCTGCGCGTGCTCGAAGCACCCGGCGCCGGGGACCGCGAGCGGCTCGCCGCGTTCGGCGCGCGCCACGGGATCGACGTTCTACCTGCAGACCGGCGGGCCCGGCACGGTCGCCCCGCTTGCGCCGCCCGCGCGCCCGCTCGACTACCGGCTCGCGGAGTTCGACGTGACGCTGGCCTTCGCGCCCACCGACTTCATTCAGGTCAACGCGGCCGTCAACGCCCAAATGGTGGCGGCGGCCCTCGAGCTCGCCGAGGTCGGCCCGCAGGACCGCGTCCTCGATTTATACTGCGGCCTCGGCAACTTCAGCCTGCCGTTCGCGCGCGCGGCCGGCGAAGTGCTCGGCGTCGAGGGGGAGGCGGGGCTCATCGCGCGCGCCGTACGCAACGCCGCGGCGAACGGCATCGACAACGCCCGCTTCCTGGCCGCCGACCTTGCGGAGGAGGAGTGGGCCTTCTATCGGGAGCCCTGGGACCTCGTCGTCCTCGATCCGCCGCGCACGGGCGCGGCCGCGCCCGCCGCGCAGATTGCCCGGCGGCGGCCGCGGCGCGTCGTCTATGTGTCCTGTCATCCGGCGACGCTCGCGCGCGACGCCAAGGTGCTCGTGGCCGCCGGCTACAAGCTCGCCGCTGCTCGTGTCCTCGATATGTTCCCGCACACCCATCACGTCGAAGCCATGGCGTTGTTCGAGCGCACGGGATGAACTCGCCGTCGCGCGGCGAAACGCGTAGTATCGAAAAGGGTCGGGCCTTTTGTTTTTCGGGAGGGCGGCCATGAGCGAAGCCAAGGACATCATCGAGCACCTGCTCGCGCGCCGCGGGCGGCCGCCGCACGGCGGCGCGGGTTCGGGCGGCGGCGCCGGCCCCGGGCGGGGCAGCGGCAGGGCGCTGCTCGCGGGTATCGTCGTCGTGATCGTCGTCGCCGGGATCCTTTCCTCCTTCTACACCGTGCAGCCGGAACAGCGCGCCGTCGTCAAGCGCTTCGGGAAGGTGCATGCGGTCGCCGAGCCCGGTCTGCACTTCAAGCTGCCGCTCGGCATCGACACGGTCCAGCGCGTCGCGACCGAGCGCGTACTCAAGCAGGAGTTCGGCTTTCGGACGGCGGACGTGCGCCAGAGCGGCGCGACGGCCTACAAGAACGGCAATTTCGACGACGAGTCGCTGATGCTGACGGGCGACCTCAACATCATCGATGCCGAGTGGGTCGTGCAGTACAGCATCGCCGACCCCATCAAGTACCTCTACGGCATGCGCGAGCCCGAGCGGGCGCTGCGCGATCTCTCGGAGTCGATCATGCGGCGCGTCGTCGGCAACCACCTCGGCAGCGACGTGCTCACGGTGGGCCGCGTCACGATCGGCAACACCGTGCGCGACGAGCTGCAGGCCGCCATGGACACGTATCAGGACGGCATCCACATCATCACGGTCCAACTCCAGGACGTCGTGCCGCCGAAGCGCGTCCAGCCCGCGTTCAACGAGGTCAACGAGGCGCGCCAGGAGCGCGAGCGCATGATCAACGTCGCGACCCGACAAGCCAACGAGGCGATCCCGAGGGCCGAGGGCGCGGCCAAGCGCACCGTGGCCGGGGCCGAGGGTTATGCGAGCGAGCGCGTGAACCGCGCCCAGGGCGACAGCGCGCGGTTCACGGACGTGCTGGCCGAGTACCGCAACGCGCCCGCCGTCACGCGCTCGCGCATGTACCTCGAGACCCTCGACGACGCGCTGCCCAAGATCGGTTCCGTCGTCGTCGTGCAGCGCGGTCAGACGGCGCCGCTGCCGCTGTTCAACCTCGGCGAGGCGCGCGGTGCGCGGCCCGTGGACGCCGGCACTTCGGCGGCCGCGCCGTCCGCGCCGGCCGCGGCCGAAGCGCCCGCGCAGCCGCGCGCCCGGAATGGAGCGAGAAGCCGATGAAGATCCTGACGGGCAGCGCCCTGATCCTTCTCGTCGCGGCCGTCGTGCTCGTGTCGAGCTCGGCGTTCATCGTCGATCAGTCGCAGCAGGCCATCCTCGTGCAGTTCGGCGAGCCCGTGGGCCGGCCGATCACCGCGCCGGGCCTGCACTGGCGCCTGCCGTTCGTGCAGGAGGTCCGCCGCTTCGACAAGCGCCTGCTGACCTGGGACGGCGACGTGAGCCAGATCCCGACACTCGGCCGGGAGTTCATCATCGTCGATACGACGGCGCGTTGGCGCATCGCCGATCCGCTGCGGTTCCTGCGCTCGGTGCGCGACGAAGCCGGCGCCCGCACACGCCTCGACGACATTCTCGATTCGACCGTGCGCGACGTCGTCTCGGGCACGGATCTCGAGGAAATCGTGCGCTCGGCCGACTGGAAGGTGGACGTCGAGGAGCTCGACGAGGCCGAGCTCACGGCGTTGGGCGAGGCGCAGCTCGATAAACCGAAGAAGGGCCGCGCGCAGCTCGAGCGGGAGATGCTCGCCTCGGCGCAGCAGCTCATGCCGGAGCTCGGCATCGCGCTCGTCGACATCCGCATCAAGCGCCTGAACTATATCGATTCCGTGCGCACTCAGGTCGAGAACCGCATGATCTCGGAGCGCCAGTCGATCGCCGCCCGATTCCGCTCGGAGGGGCAGGGGCGCAGCCAGGAGATCCTCGGGAACATGGAGCGCCAGCTGCGCAAGATCAGCTCGGAGGCCGACCGGCAGGCGCAGGAGATCAAGGGCAAGGCCGACGCCGAGGCGACCCGCATCTACGGCAAGGCTTACGGCGCCGACCCCGAGTTCTACCGGCTCTACAAGACCCTCGACAGCTACCGCCAGCTCGGCCCGAACACGACGCTCATGATCGATGCCGATTCGGACTTCTTCCGCTTCCTGCAGTCGAGCGGCAAACTCGAGAGCGACTGACCGGCGCCGCCTTCCCGCTGCCGCGCTCTCGCGCGGACTCCTTGCTATGATTCGCCCCAATGGCCCGCGAGATCGAGCACAAATTCCTGACCGCGAACGAGAGCTGGCGAGACGGCGCCGTGCGCCGCATTTCCATGGTGCAGGGCTACCTCGCGAACGGGCCGCGCGCCTCGATTCGCGTGCGCATCGCCGGCGATCGTGCATGGCTCAATATCAAGGGCGGCGGCTTCGTCGCATCGCGGCAGGAATTCGAGTACGACGTGCCGCTCGACGACGCCGCCGAGATGCTCGAATCGCTCTGTGAGGGGCCGCTCGTCGAGAAAACGCGTCACATCGTGCCCTACGGCGGCCTCGAGTGGGAGGTCGACGAGTTTTACGGCCGCAATCGCGGCCTCGTCGTCGCCGAGCTCGAGCTCGAGCACGAGGGCCAGGTCTTCGAGCACCCGCCCTGGCTCGGCCCGGAAGTCACGCACCTGCCCCGTTATTACAACGTGCGTCTCGTCGAGCATCCGTATTCGGAATGGACCGAGGCGGAACGCTCGCAATGAGCGCGCAGGTCCGGGTGGATCTCGGCCGCCAGCGCCTCGCCCTCGTGGGTGAGGACGGCGCGGAGCGCCGCAGCTTCGCCGTCTCGACGTCCAAGTACGGCGCGGGCGAGCGCCGCAACAGCTTCAGGACGCCGCGCGGGCGCCATGTCGTGCGCGCGCGGATCGGCGCCGGCGCGCCGCTCGGTGCCGTGTTCGAGGCGCGGCGGCCGACCGGCGAGATTTACTCGCCTGCACTGGCGGCCGCGCATCCGCAGCGCGACTGGATTCTCACGCGCATCCTCTGGCTGTCCGGCACCGAGCCCGGCCGCAACCGCTTCGGCGACGTGGACACCATGAGCCGCTATATCTACATCCACGGCGTGCCCGATACCGCGCCCATGGGCGTGCCGGCCTCCATCGGCTGTATCCGCATGCGTAACGACGCCGTCGCCGAGCTGTTCGATCTCGTCGGTCCCGGCACCGTCGTCGAGATCGATTAGCCGTGTCCCTCGGGCCGCTCATGATCGACATCGAGGGCACGGCCCTGACGGCCGAGGAGCGCCGCCGCCTCGAATCCCCGCTCGTGGGCGGCGTCATCCTGTTCAGCCGCAATTTCGCCGATCGCGCGCAGCTCGAGAAGCTCACGGCCGATATCCACGCGATCCGGCAGCCGGCCCTGCTCGTCGCCGTCGACCAGGAGGGCGGCCGCGTGCAGCGGTTCCGCGAGCCGTTCGTGCGCCTGCCGCCGCCGCGCGCGCTCGGCCATCTCTACGACGAGGACGCCGACGCCGGGCTCGCCGCGGCACGCGCCTTCGGCTGGCTCATGGCAGCGGAGCTGCGCGCCTGCGGCGTGGACCTGAGCTTCGCGCCCGTCGTCGATCTCGACCTCGGCCTCGCGGAGGTCATCGGGGACCGGGCGCTGCATCGCGATCCGAAGGCCGTCTCGCGGCTCGCGCGCGCGTTCATGGCCGGCATGGCGGCCGCCGGGATGGCCGCCACGGCCAAGCACTTTCCGACGCACGCGGGCGTGCCGAGCGATACGCATACGGAGCTGGCCGAGGACGGCCGCGAGTATGTCGATCTCCTCGACGATCTTGCGCCCTACCGCGATCTCATCGCGGCGGGCCTGCACTCGATCATGGTCGCTCACGTCATGTTTCCGGCGCTGGATCCGCGGCCCGCAAGCCTGTCCCCGTGGTGGATCCGCGAGCAGCTGCGCGGCGAGCTGCGCTTCATGGGCGCCGTGATCTCGGACGATGTCTCGATGGCCGGTGCGCGGGTCGCGGGCGGGGCCGTGCAGCGCGTGCAAAAGGCGCTGGAGGCGGGCTGCGATCTCGTGCTGCTCTGCAACGCGCCGGCCGAGGTGCCCGCGGTGTTCGCCGCGCTGCGCGGCTACGTGAATCCCGGCGCGCAGCTGCGCCTGACGCGCCTGCACGGCGGCCGCGCCCAGGGCTGGGAGGCGCTGCGGGAATCGGCGGCCTGGCAGACGGCACACGCGGCCGTGGAGGCCTTGCGGGCGCGTCCGTCCCTCGAGCTCGAAGGCTGACGTGGACGCCGCCGCAGAAGCCGCCGGCGTCCGCCGCCGCGCTCGCCGCCTGCTTTCGGCCGCCGAGGTCGATGCGACGCTGGCCCGCATGGCGGCCGAAATCGGCCCCGCGCTGGGGGCCGCGAACCCCGTCGTCGTCGCCGTCATGAACGGCGGTGCGTTCACGGCCGTCGAGCTGTGCCGCGCCTTCGACTTCCCCTATGAGTTCGCCTACGTGCACGTGAGCCGCTACCGGGACGCGCTGACCGGCGGCGAGCTCGAGTGGCACGTCGAGCCGCAACCCCGTCTCGCCGGGCGCACGATTCTGCTCGTCGACGACATCCTCGACCGGGGGCTCACGCTCGCGGCACTCGAGCGGTCGCTGCGCGCGCTCGGCGTCGGCGACATATTCAAGGCCGTGTTCGTCGTCAAGGATCTCGATCCCGAGCCCGTGCGGCCGGCCGTCGACTTCGTCGGCACGCATGTCGAGGACGCCTATGTCTTCGGCTGCGGCATGGACTACAAGGGCTACTGGCGCGGCCTGCCCGAGCTCATGGCGCTCGCGGACGAGGGCGACGGAGACGGCCGATGACCGGGCCGAGCGCAGCCGCGGGGCGCGACCTGGGGCTCATCGTCGGCAGCGGTCTCGGCGCCCTCGGCCTCGAGATCGCCGCGCGGGCCGGCACGCACACCCCTTACGGGCCGCCCTCGAGCGCGCTGCTCACGGCCGCGCTCGACGGGCGCCGCGTGCTGTGCATCGCCCGCCATGGCGAAGCGCACACGCTCGCGCCCCACGAAGTCAACTATCGGGCGAACCTGTGGGCGCTGCACCGCCACGGTGTGCGCCGCTGCATCGGCGTCAACGTCGTCGGGGCCATCGCGGCCGGCTTCGCGCCCGGCGACCTCGCCGTGCCCGATCAGCTCATCGACTACACATGGGGCCGGGAGGGTACGTTCGGCGGGCCGGACGGGCGTGTCGTGCACATCGAGTTCGCCGAGCCGTTCGCGCCCGCGCTCAGGGCGGGCCTGCTCGAGGCCGGGGCCGCGGCGGGCCGCCGGGTGCACGCCGGCGGCGTCTACGGCGTCACGCAGGGGCCGCGGCTCGAGACGGCCGCGGAGATCGACCGGCTCGCGCGCGACGGCTGTGCCATGGTCGGCATGACGGCGCTGCCCGAGGCCGCGCTCGCGCGCGAGCTCGGCATCGACTACGCCGTCTGCGCGCTGGCCGTCAACCACGCGGCGGGGCGCGTCCCGGCCGGCAGTTCGATCCATGGCGAGATCGAGCGCCATCTCGTCGAAGGTATGGCCGCGATGCGCCGGCTGCTCGCCGGCTTTCTGGACGCGCTCGAGGCGCCGAGTCTGTGAAACGGATCATAGACCGCGCCGACCGGGCTCATCGAACATAACGCGAATGGAAGCCGCGATCGACATCGCCCCGAGAAGGGCATTGGATCGACACTGCCTCGAACAAATCGTGACGCGCAGCTCGGAGGCCGTCGTGCTTCTCGACGCCCGCACACCTGCGAGGCCCGTCGTCTATGTGAATCCTGCCTTCGAGTCCCTATCCGGTTTCACGGCCGACGAGGTCGTGGGGCTGCCTTGGCGGCTTCTGCAGCGGGATCGTGACGGCGATCCCGAGCTCGACAGGCTTCGCCGTGCGGTCGCCGAAGGCGAGTCCGCCGAGGTGACGCTGCCGGACCTGCAGAAGAACGGCTCCGTCTGGCAGAGCCGCGTGGCGTTCTCCCCGCTCTACGACGAACGCGGCCAAGTCTGCTACCTGTTGTTCATGCAGCGGGAGGCGCCCGAAGCCGCGCGGGACTGGTCTTCGACCGAGGTCGGGCTGCTGCGCCGCGAAATCGGGCGCGGCGTGCAGAAGTCGGACCAGATCAGCCGTGTGGATCCCGTCACGGGTTTGCTGCGCTACGAGCATTTCATCGACGTGCTGAACCGGGATCTCGCTATCGCGCGCCGCGACCGCCGGCCGATGTCCCTGCTGGTGTTCGAGGTCGTCGAGCTCGATGTCTACCGGGCCACGTTCGGGGACAAGGCCGCCGAGTCCTGCCTGCGCATGGTCGCCGCCCAGATCAGCGGTGCCCTGCGGCGCGCGGGCGACCTCTGCGCACGGCGCACGGACTCGACGCTCGTCGCGTCCGTGCTCGACCAGGAGCCCGCCGAGGCCGAAGCCCTGGCCGAGCGCATCAAGGAAAACGTGCTCGGCCTCAAGCTGCACAATCCGCGCGCGAGCGCGGGCCGCTACGTCACCGTCACGTGTGCCGTGCGCGGCGGCGTACCGAGGCCCGACGACGACGCGGAAGGGCTCCTCGAGCACGCCGCGCGGCTGCTCCGGGCCAGCCTGCAGTCCGTGCCGTTGTAGGCCGGGCGCGCACGCCCGGCCCAACTGCCGTTGCCGCGCCTGCAATGGGCGCATCCGTCCTCCCGCAGCTTGTATACTCCGCGAGGGAACAGGGGAGGAGTCACCCATGGCAGCGAAGCGGGAGACGGCCGTGACGCCGGAGACGATCGGGGCCGTCAGGCACGATCGCCCCCAGACGGGCGCCGAGTACATCGAATCCTTGCGCGACGGCCGCGAGGTCTACATTTACGGCGAGCGCGTCGACGACGTGACGACGCATCCGGCTTTCCGCAATACCGCCCGGATGACCGCACGGCTCTTCGACGCGCTGCACGATCCGGAGCGCCAGGACAAGCTGCTGCTGCCGGCGGACACCGACGGCGGCGGCCGCACGCACGCGTTTTTCAAGGCGCCGCGCACCGTAGAGGAGTCCATCGCGGGACGCGACGCGATCGCCGAGTGGCAGCGGATCGTTTACGGCTGGATGGGTCGAGCGCCGGACTACAAGGCCGCGTTTCTGGCGACGCTCGGAGGCAACGCCGAGTTCTACGCGCCGTTCGAGGAGAACGCCCGGCGTTGGTACCGGTTCTCCCAGGAGCGCGTCCCGTTCGTGAACCACGCCATCATTCATCCGCCCGTGGATCGGGACAAGCCGCCGGACCAAGTCGCCGACGTTCTGCGTGCACGTCGAGAAGGAGACGGACGCTGGGATCTACGTCTCGGGCGCGAAGGTGGTCGCGACGGGCTCGGTGCTGACGAACTATACGTTCATCGCCCACCACGGCCTGATTCCGCTCGGCGACAAGAAATTCGCGCTCGTGTTCATGGTGCCGACGAATGCGCCGGGCGTGAAGTTCATCTGCCGCACGTCGTACGAGATGACGGCCGCCGTCATGTCGAGCCCGTTCGACCAGCCGCTGTCCTCGCGGCTCGACGAGAACGATGCCGTGTTCATCATGGACAACGTGTTCGTGCCGTGGGAGAACCTGTTCGTCTACGGCGACGTCGAGAAGGCCAACAACTTCTTCCCGCGCACGGGCTTCCTGCCGCGCTTCGTCGTGCACGGCTGCACACGCCTGGCCGTCAAGCTCGACTTCATCGCGGGCCTGCTGCTCAAGGCCGTGGAGGCCGCGGGGACGAAGGACTTCCGGGGTGTGCAGGCGAACGTCGGAGAGGTGCTGGCCTGGCGCAACATGTTCTGGGCGCTCACGGAGGCGATGGTGCGTGCCCCGCAGCCGTGGCAGGGCGAATATTTGCTGCCGAACATGGATCCGGGCAACGCTTATCAGATTCTCGCGACGATCGCCTACTCGAAGATCAAGTACATCATCGAGCAGACGGTGGCCTCCGGGCTCATCTACCTGAACTCGCACTCGCGCGACTTCGCAAATCCGGAGATTCGGCCGTACATCGACAAGTACATGCGGGGCTCGAACGGGTACACGGCGGAGCAGAGGGCGAAGCTCATGAAACTGCTGTGGGATTGTCTCGGGACGGAGTTCGGGGCACGGCACGAGCTGTACGAGATCAACTACGGCGGCAGCACGGAGGAGATCCGGCGCTATTGCCTTTTCAGCGCGCTCGGCAACGGCAATGCGGAGCGCTTCAAGGGCTTCGCCGAGCAGTGCATGGCCGAGTATGATCTGGAGGGCTGGAACGTGCCGGACCTCATCGATCCGGAAGACTATACGGTCCACAAATAACCGGGGCAGCCGAATCCGGAAGTTGGGGAGGAGGGGACATGGCAGAGGTGCGTACCCCGCCGCGGGCCGCTCAGGCCGCGGCCGGCGCGGCGTGGGACACGGCTTACGAATGGAAGGCGGTCACACTGCTCGGCATTGGCTTCGGCTTAGTCGGGCTCGACCGCTGGATCATCTCGCCCCTGTTTCCGGCGATGACGAGCGACCTCGGCCTCGACTACCAGGATCTCGGCAACATCGTCGGGGTTCTGGGCCTTATGTGGGGCTTCTTCGCGATCTTCAGCGGCCGCTTGTCCGACCGTATCGGGCATCGCAAGGTGCTGATTCCGGCCATCATGCTGTTCTCGGTGCTGTCGGGACTCACGGGCCTCGTGGCCGGCTTCGCGAGCCTCATCGCGATCCGCGGGCTCATGGGCGTTATGGAGGGGACCTACTGTCCGACGAGCTTTGCGGCCGTCGCGGCCGCCTCGCGCCCGGAGCGGCGCGGCTTCAATCAGGGCCTGCAGCAGTGCGGATTCGCGCTGCTCGGCCTCGGCCTCGGGCCCATCATCGCGACTCAGCTTCTCGGCGTCGTGCCGTCCTGGCGCTGGGTGTTCTGGATCGTGGCGATTCCGGGCTTCATCGTCGGCCTGTTCCTGATCAAGGTGCTGCGCGAGCCCGGCGACACCAAGGGCGGCAGCCTCATCGGCGCCCACGAGCGGGGCGGCAGGTGGTCCGCCGTGCTCAAGAGCCGCAACATCCTGCTCTCTATGCTCGCGCTGTTCGGTGCGATGTCCTGCGTGTTCGTGCTGAGCGCGATGGTGCCTAACTATCTCGTCGATTACCTGAAATTGACGAACGGGCAGATGGGCTTTGTCACGTCGGCGATCGGCTTCGGCGGGTTCTTCGGCCAGTTCGGCGTGCCCGGGCTCTCCGATCTCTTCGGCCGCCGACTCGTGGTCCTGCTCGGCTTCGTCGGCGCCGCGGTCTCGGTCTGGGCGTTCGCGCGTATCGGTGCGGCACCCGGAACGCTGTTCGCCGTTTTGTTTGCCGTCAGTTTCTTCTGCCTCGGCAACGTCGCGCTCATTACGGGGCCTATCGCCACCGAGGCGGCCCCGATCGGGCTCGTTTCCTCGGCCATCGGCGTGGTCGTCGGCTCGGGAGAGATCTTCGGCGGCGGCGTGGCGCCGTCGATCGCCGGGTTCATAGCACAGCACTACGGCATTCAGAACGTCCTGCTCGTGGCGCTCACGGGCGTGGTGTTCGGGTTCCTGGTCTGTCTGTTTCTCGCGGAGACCGCGCCCCGCAAGGTGGCCATCGAGGAGACCGGGCCGATCGCCTGAGTCTCGACCTCGATAGCTCCCCGCAGGCGCCCCCCTTGCCCGGCTCACGGGGGGGTCGGCGGCCGGGCCTTGCACGCGGTGGTTTTTGCTACGCACATCCGCGAATGCCGCCGAGTTGCGTGTGAACATAGATTTCATGGACGAAGCCTTTTCGGCGGGCACGCGACGGAGTCGGCATGGGCAAGCGGCGATGGCAGGACGGGTTGAACCTCGCGGTGGGTCTGTGGCTTGCGCTCTCGCCGCTGCTCGGATTCGGGGCCGCCTTCGGCGTGCCGGCTCTGGATGCTTATCTCGCCGGGGCCGCGCTCGTCCTCCTCGGCGCGGCGGCGCTGCGCCAAGGGCGGCCGCCGGACGAATGGATGCACCTGGCCGTCGGCTTCTGGCTCATCCTCGCGCCGTTCGCGTTGGCCTTCTCCATGCAAGCCCTGCCGACCTGGAATCACATCGTCGTGGGCCTCGTCGTCGCCGGCGACGCGCTGTGGCGCGCCTCCCGGCGGCCCTCCGAGCGGCCCGCGGAGCGGCCTCGTCAAGCCTGAGCGGCGGCGCCACCGGGCGCACCCGGCCGACGTGCGCGTCGGCGGTCGGTTGCCCCGCGGCTTCAGGCCGCGGGCGGCACGGCGGTTGGGACGGGCTGCGTTTGCGGCGGTTCGTAGGGCGTGATCACGACGATGAGCCCGAAATAAGGATGATCGAAGTACTGCACGTCGCCCGCGGAGACGCGGCGCGACGTCTTCATCAGCAGCTTCGGCCCGAGCGAAATTTCCTCGAGCGGGCCGCTCTCGGCGCCCGATATCCCGTCGAAGGCCGGCGTGCCGGCCGGCGGCGTGCCTGAAAACTCGCCGGCCGCGCCGGCGGGAGCGCCGCCCGCCGCCCCCGCGGGTGTCGCGCCGGCGCCGGCACCCTGCGTCGGCTGCGCCTGGCGCTGCGCCTCCGCGGTCTCGAGGGCCGCGGCCTGCGCTGCCGTGGGCCGGTACGTCAGGTCGACGTTCACGTGCAGGTAACGGCTCATGTAGAACCGGATCGTGCCGGTCGGATTCAACGTGCCGAGGTCGGCCATCGCGATCGCGGGCGCCCGGTCCTCGGCCAGCGCGGGCTGGATCCATGCCGCGTGCAGCAGCGGGCGATAAGCGTCGAGCCGTTCGAGCTTGGCGTAGGCGGCGGCGAGCTTCAGGCCGCTCGCGTCCACGATGCGGTAGCCGCTCGGACCGATGAGCGGCTCGGGCGCCGGGGCGGCCGAATCGCCGGCATCGGCGCCCGCGGCGTCGGCGCCTTGTGCCGAGGCGGCGGCCGTGCCGGCGGCCGGGGTGCCGGGGGCGGCCGACGCGGACGGACCGGAAGGCGCGGCCGTGCTCGACGCTTCGGGGCCGGCCGCAGGTGCCGCCCCGCCGGAGTCGTCCGCCGGCAGTGCGCCGCCGTCCGGCGCGAGCGCGCCCGTCTCGTCCGGCAGGCCCAGGCTCTGGGCCGCGTCGAAGACGTTGCTCGGCGGCGGCTCGGGCTCGAGTTCCGGCTGCGGCGCGGGCGGTGCCACGAGCGGGAACACTTCTTCGTTCGGGTCGGCGCCGTTGTTCGCGAATACGATGACCTCGACCTGGTACAACGGCGGGCCCGGCGGCGCGTTCGCGGCCGCCTGGCCGGCGCCGCCGGGCGGGCTCGCCTGGCCGTGCGCGGCCGCCGCGAGCACGAACCCGGCGAATAGAGCGGTGAGACGGGCGAAGCGCTTCATGTGAATCTCCGTTTCCGGCCAGCGTAGGGCGCACGCCTGGTCCTTGCGGTGCGCGCGGGGAGGCCGCGCACTCTCTGCGCGCCCCCCTTTTCCCAGCCCGATTCTACCGGATGCAACGCCCGGTCCGCTTAGGCCGCGGCTTCGAGCTCCCCGGCGCCGAGGCGCAGCAGCAGCTTTTCGACGGCGCCGATGCGCCGCTCGTCCTCGGCGAGCTCCCAGCTGAAGCGCAGCTTGAACTGGCCGTCGAGCCGATAGTGTTCCGGCTCGTCGGCGACGAGCCGGACGAGGGCCGCCGCATCGATGCGGGCGCGCTCGCCGAAGCGCATCGAGCCGCCCGTCCCGCCGGCCTGCAGCTTCGTCACACCGAGCCGCTGCGCGAGCAGCTTGAGCCACGTGATCTGGAACAGTGTCTTGGCCGGCGGCGGCAGGAGGCCGAAGCGGTCGATGAGCTCTACCTGCAGCCGGTCGAGCTCCTCGCGCGAGCTCGCGTTGGCGATGCGTTTGTACTGCACGAGCCGCGAATGCACGTCGGGCATGTAGTCCTCGGGGATCAGCGCCGGCAGCCCGAGCTCGACCTCCGGCCCGTGCGTGAACGGGTCCTCGAGATCCGGCTCGCGACCGTCCTTGAGCGCCTCGACGGCGCGGCCGAGCAGCTCGTTGTAGAGCGTGAAGCCGATCTCGTGAATCTGGCCGCTCTGGCCTTCGCCGAGCAGCTCGCCGGCGCCGCGAATCTCGAGGTCGTGCGTCGCGAGCGCGAAGCCCGAGCCGAGGTCCTCGAGCGTCGCGATGGCCTCGAGGCGTTTTGCGGCGTCGGCCGTGAGCGCGCGCACGGGCGGCGCGATCATGTAGGCATAGGCCTGATGGTGCGAGCGGCCGACGCGGCCGCGCAGCTGGTGCAGCTGCGCGAGCCCGAGCCGGTCGGCGCGGTTGATGAGGATGGTGTTCGCGGTCGGGATGTCGATGCCGCTTTCGATGATCGTCGTGCACACGAGCACGTTGAAGCGCCGGTGGTAGAAATCGAGCATGACTTCCTCGAGCGCATGCTCGCTCATCTGCCCGTGCGCGACGCGGATCGAGGCCTCCGGCAGCAGCGAGCGCAGCTGGTTAGCAAGGGTCTCTATGTTCTCAACGCGGTTGTGCACGAAATAGACTTGACCGCCGCGCCGGAGCTCGCGCAGCACGGCGTCGCGGATCTGGCGGTCGTGCCACTCGCCGACGAAGGTCTTGACGGCGAGCCTTTCCGCCGGCGGCGTCGCGATGATCGAGAGGTCGCGCAGGCCGCCGAGCGTCATGTTCAGTGTGCGCGGGATCGGCGTCGCCGTCATCGTGAGCACGTCGACCTCGGCGCGCAGCTTCTTGAGCCGCTCCTTGTGCTTGACGCCGAAGCGGTGCTCCTCGTCGATGATGGCGAGCCCGAGCTTCTTGAAGCGCACGTCGCTCTGCAGCAGCCGGTGCGTGCCGATCACGATGTCCACTTTGCCCTCGGCGAGATCGGCCAGCGCCTGCTTCATGGCCTTCGCGCTGCGGAAGCGGGAGAGCTGCTCGATGTGCACGGGCCAGTCGGCGAAGCGGTCCGAGAACGTGCGGTAGTGCTGCTGCGCGAGCAGCGTCGTCGGCACGAGCATCGCGACCTGGTAGCCGCTCTCGACGGCCGCGTAGGCCGAGCGCAACGCGACCTCGGTCTTGCCGAAGCCGACGTCGCCGCAGACGATGCGGTCCATGGGCTGCTTGCTCTTGAGGTCGCCGAGCACCTGCGTGATCGCGTTGGCCTGGTCCTCGGTCTCTTCGAACGGGAACTGCATCGCGAAGCGCTGATAGCCGGCCTCGTCGAGCGCGTATTCGAGCCCGGCGCGCGCCGCGCGCTGGGCGTAGAGGTTCAGCAGCTCGGCCGCGACGTCGCGCGCCTGCTGCGCGGCCTTGGCTCTGGCCTTGGTCCATTGATCGGTGCCGAGCCGGTGCAGCGGCGCGTTCTCGGGGGACGCACCGCTGTAGCGCGTCACGAGATGCAGGCTCTGCACGGGCACGTAGAGCTTGTCGCCGCCCGCGTATTCGAGCAGCAGGAACTCCGTCGGCACGCCCTCGACCTCGAGCGTCTTGAGCCCCTGGTAGCGGCCGACCCCGTACTCCTCGTGCACGACGGGTGCGCCGACGCGCAGGTCCGTGAGCTCGCGGATGACGGCCTCGGGGTCGCGCGCGGCCGTGCGCCGGCGGCGCGTGCGCTGGCGCGGCCGCTCCATGCCGATCTGCTCGGCCGTGATGAGGCGCAAGCGCTGCGCCGGCAGCGCGAGGCCGTCGTCGAGCTCGCCGACGGCGATGCCGAGCGCGGTATCCGAAGCGAGGAACGCGCTCCAGCCCGGCACGGGCGCGGGCTTGTAGCCGCGCCCGCGCAGCAGCTCGAGCAGCATCTCGCGATGGCCGGGCGAGGACGTCACGATCAGCGTGCGGTGGCCCTCGGCCGCGTCGAGCCAGCGCGCGATGCGGTCGATATCCGGCGCAACGCCGGCTGCGAGCGGGTGGGCGGCCGGGGAGTCGAGGCGCGCTTCGGGCTCGATGGTCGGCGCGGCACCGGGAACGGGGGCGCCCGCCTCCGGCTGCGTCTCGCCCGGCGCTTCGCTCTCCAACGGCGCGGGTGCGGCGGCGGCATGGACGAGCTGCAGCGTGCGCCGGGCCGCGAGGCCCGCGAGCACCTCGGCCGTGGGCACGAAGGCCTTATCGGGCGGCAGCACGGGCCGCTCGATGTCGCCGCGCAGCTGCTCGTAGCGTTCCTCGATGAGCCGCCAGCCTTCCGCGAGCGCGCTCGCGGCATCCTCGACGAGCATTACGAGCCCGTCGTCGGGCAGGTAGTCGAGCAGCGTGACGGTCGCGTCGAAGAACAGCGGCAGGTAGTACTCGACGCCGGCCGGCAGCTGGGCCTCGGAGATGTCGCGGTAGAGGGGGCAGCGGCTCGGCTCGCCCGGGAATTGCGCCCGGAACCGGCGCCGGAAGCCCGTGATGCCGGCCTGGTCGAACGGAAACTCGCGCGCGGGCAGCAGGTCCACGGACTCGGCCTCCGCGCGCGTGAGCTGGCTCGTCGGATCGAACGTGCGCAGCGTCTCGATCTCGTCGCCGAAAAAGTCGATGCGCACGGGCGCGGCCGCGCCCGTCGGGAAGACGTTCGAGCAGCGCGCCGCGCACGGCGAACTCGCCGGGTTCGGCAACCTGGTCGACACGCATGTAGCCGTGGTCGACGAGCCGCGCCGTCATCGAGTCGCGGTCGAGCTCCTGGCCCTTGGCGAGCTTCAGCGAGCGGCCGAGCACGAAGGCGGGCGGCGGCAGCCGGTTCAGCAGTGCCTCCGCATCGACGATGAAGATGCGGCACTCGTGGCGCGCGAGCTCGTGCAGGGCCGAGAGCCGCTCCGCGAGCAGGTCGGCGGGCGGCGAGATGGGTTCGTAGGGCAGCGTCTCGTAGTCCGGGAATCGGTGCATCGAGGCGCGGTCGCAGAAGAACGCGAGCTCGCGCTCGAGGCGGTCGGCGGCCGCGGCGGACGGCGCGACCATGAGGACCGGGCCCGGGTGCCCCGCGGCCGCCTCGGCCGCGGCGAGGCTCAGGGCGGCGCCGGGAAGGCGCCCCCAGAGGACGTGACGCGCCCGCGCGCCGGGGCGCTCGAGCTCGGCGAAGGCTGTGATCGGTTCCATGGAGACAGGCTGCTGCATCGTCTTCGGCAAAACGTTCATTATCCCATAGGGTGGTGACTTGACCCGTGGGCTAGGCGGGAAACATAGTGCGGCGGACGCCGCGGAAAGGTTAGACAACACATGAGCGATTTCGATGCCAGGGCCGCGACTTGGGACGATCCGGCCAAGGTCGAGCGGGCCCGCGCCATCGCGGCGCGGATTCGCGCGGCCGTCCCGCTCGCGCGCTCGGTACGCACTCTCGAGTACGGCGCCGGCACGGGGCTGCTCTCGTTCGCGCTGCGCGAGGACGTTGGGCCGATCACGCTCGCCGACAGCTCCGCGGGCATGCGCGCCGTCGCGGCCGAGAAGATCGCCGCGGTGGGCGCGCCCGACATGCGCGTCCTCGACCTCGACCTCATGCGCGACCCCGTGCCGGCCGAGCGCTACGACCTGATCCTGAGCCTGCTGACGATGCATCACGTGCCCGACGTCCCGCGCGTGCTCGGCGCCTTCGCCGCGATGCTGGCGCCCGGCGGCCGGCTCTGCATCGCGGATCTCGACAGCGAGGACGGCTCGTTTCACGGGCCGGACGCGCCCGTGCATCGAGGCTTCGACCGAGACGGGTTCGCCGCCGCATTGACGGCCGCGGGCTTCGAGGACGTTGCCGTCGGCGACGGTGTCGACATGGACCACGGCGGCCGGCGCTATACGGTGTTCCTCGCCTGCGGGCGCAGGCCGCCGGCGTGACCCGGCTCTACGTACGCGAGTGGGGCGACGGCGAGCGCGTCGCCGTCCTGCTGCACGGCATCACCTCGAGCTCGGCCACTTGGTGGAAGCTCGGCCCGACGCTCGCGGCGCGCGGTTACCGCGTGCTCGCGCCGGACCTTCGGGGTCACGGTCAAAGTCCGCACGGGCCGTATTCGGTCGGCGCCTGGGCCGAGGACGTGCTCGAGTCCGTGCCGGGCTCGCCGGAGCTCGCGCTCGGTTTCTCGCTCGGTGGGCTCGTGCTGGCCGCGGCCGTCGAACGGCTGCGCCCGGTGCGCGCCGTCTACGAGGACCCGGCCTGGTTTCTGCCGCCCGATCGCGGTGAAGCCATGGCCGCCTTCCTCGCGCGCAAGCAGTGGACGCCCGCGGACATTCGGCGCATCTATCCGGGCTGGGAGCCCGAGTCCTACGCGGCGAGCCTCGCGTCGATCGCGCTATGGGATCCCGAGACCGTGCATTTCGATGCGGATTTCACGGCGCCCGGCGCGCCGCCCGTGCCGTCGCTCGTGCTCACCGCGGATCCGAGTCAGCTGATTCCGCCGGCGCGCGCGGCCGAGCTACGCGCGCTCGGGTTCGAGGTGCGCGCCGTGGCGAACACGGGCCACCTCGTGCACAACGACGATTTCGAAGGTTTTTTAGCCGCGCTCGAAACCTGGCTCTGAGCCGGGCCTCAAACAGCGGGAGCTAGCCTTTGCTCGGCGTCGCCGCCTGCCCGGCTTCGTGGGCGGGTACGGCGTGGATCACGTATTTGTACTCGAAGTAGACCGAGAAGTCCGCGTAATCCCAGCGCGTGATCGGCGGCTGGCCGACGGCCGCGTGCTTTCTGAGCGGCGCGCCGAATTTCGCCTCGACGCGCGCCATCGTCATGCCGCGCGTCGGCCGCGCGTCGGCCGTCGCCGCCTCGGCGCGGATGCCGTCGAGCAGCAAGACTTCCGCCTGCGCCAGTGGCGCTGCAATGACCAACGTGAGTGCCAGAACCCAATGCCGCATGATGCGATCCTCCCTGGACGGGCCGACTATAGCACCGGCCTTCGCGATGACGCAGGGCGTGCACGCCCGTTTTGCGGCATGGGTCACAGTTCCATGATTTAATGCCCGACCATGCTGCGCCCCCTCGAGCTGTTCATCGGTCTTCGCTATGTGCGCTCGCGCCGGCGGCGCCGCGGTGTCGTCTCCTTCATGAGCGGGGCTTCGCTGATCGGCATCGCGCTCGGCGTCGCCGCGCTCATCGTGATCCTCTCCGTCATGAACGGCCTCGAGTCCGAGCTCAGGAACCGGCTCGTGGCGCTGACGGCCGACGCGAGCGTCTCGGCGCGCGGGGGCGTGGCCGACTGGCCCGCGGTGCAGCGCTGGCTCGGCAGCCAGCCGCGCGTCGTCGGTGCGGCGCCCTATGTCACGCTGCAAGGCATGCTCGCCGACGGCGCGGAGCTCATGCCCGTCGTCGTGCGCGGCATCGTGCCCGAGCAGGAGAAGCGCATCGACGATCTCGGCGACCGGCTGCAGCTCGGCAGCCTCGCGGAGCTCGAGCCGGGCGCACGGCACATCGTGCTCGAACGCATCCTGGCGCTGAACCTCGGCGTGAAGATCGGCGATACCGTCCGGCTCGTCGTGCCCAAGATCGAGCACGGCCGGCCGGCGCCGAAGATCGAGGGCTTCGTCGTCGCCGGCGTCTTCGAAGCGGGCATTCAGGACTACTCGAACCTCGCCTTCGTGGACCTCGAGGACGCGAGCCGGCTCGCCGGTCTCGGCGGCCGGCCCGAGGGCCTCGCCGTGAAGCTCGACGATGCCTTCGCCGTGGACCGTTTTCGTCGCGAGATCGCGCCGCAGCTCGCGCAGCGCAAGCTCGACTACTCGGATTGGACCGAGGAGCACGCCACCTATTTCCACGCGATCCGTGTCGAGAAGACGATGATGACGATCATCCTCATGTTCATCGTGGGGGTGGCGGCGTTCAACATCGTCGCCTCGCTCATGATGGTCGTGACGGACAAGGAGAAGGACATCGCGATCCTGCGTACCTGCGGGCTCGAGCCCGGGCGTGTCGCACGTATCTTTCTCGTCCAGGGCGCGGTCATCGGGCTCGTCGGTACCGTGCTCGGCACGATCACGGGGTTGCTCATTGCGCTCAACGTCGGGACCATCGTGCCCTGGCTCGAGGACACGTTCCACTTCCGCATCTTCCCGGCCGACGTTTACTACGTGACGGCCGTGCCCTCCGAGGTGCACCTGTTCGACGTGACCCTGATCCCTGCCGTCGCCTTCGCGCTCACGTTGCTCGCGACGCTGTATCCGTCGCGACGCGCGGCCGGCGTGAGCCCGGCCGAAGCGCTGCGCTACGAGTGACGGCCGGCCGATGAAACAGCCCTTCGAGCTTTCGATCGCGCTGCGCTATCTGCGCGCGCGCCGCGGCAAGAGCTTCATCTCGTTTATTTCGCTCGTTTCGATGCTCGGCATCGGTCTCGCCGTCGCGGTACTCATAGTCGTGCTCTCGGTCATGAATGGTTTCGAGCACACCTTGGAGCAGAAGATCTTGGGGTTTACCGCCGATGCGGCCGTCTACGGTTACGACGCGCCGCTCGCAGACTGGCAGGCGTTGCGCCGGCGCGCGCTCGCGCGGCCGGACGTAACGGCCGCGGCGCCTTTCGTCGAGGGCAAGGCGCTCGCCATCGCGGGCGAGTCGACGGCCGGCATCTCCGTCCGCGGCATCGAGCCGAAGCTCGAGGCCACGGTTTCGACGCTCGGCCGAACGCTCGAGTCGGGCTCGCTCGCGGCGCTCGAGCCCGGCCGCTACCGCATCGTCATCGGGCAGGCGCTGGCCAAGGCGCTCGGCGTCGGCCTCGGCGGCCACGTCGTGCTCGTGCTGCCGAAGCCGCTCGTGACGCCCGCGGGGATCTGGCCGCGCACGCGGAACTTCACGGTCGCGGGCATCTTCAACGCCGGGATGTACGAGTACGACCGGGGCCTCGCGTTCGTGAGCATGCAGGATGCCGAGCGTCTGTACTCGACGCATGGCCGCGCCTCGGGCCTGCGCCTCACGGTCAAGGACCCGTACGCCGCGCACACCATCGCCGTCGCGCTCGCGCGCACGCTCGCTCAGACCCCGGCCGTCACGGACTGGACGCAGGAGCATGCGAACTTCTTCACTTCGATCCGGCTCACGAAGTCCATCATGTTCGTGATCCTTTCCATGGTCATCGCCGTCGCGGCCTTCAACATCGTCTCGACGCTCGTCATGGTCGTGCGCGACAAGCGCGGGGACATCGCGATCCTGCGCAGCTTCGGCGCGAGCCCGGGCAGCATCCTGGCCGTCTTCGCGTGCCAGGGCACGCTGATCGGCCTCGTCGGCACGGCCTTCGGGCTCGCGCTCGGCCTGCTCGTGACCTCGCAGCTCGACGCCATCGTCAAGCTCATTCAAGTCGCGTTTCACGTGAACCTGCTTTCGGCGCAGGTCTATTTCCTCAGCGAGCTGCCGAGTCAGATTCGCGGTCACGAGCTGTTCAAGATCTGCGCGCTTGCGGGCGGCCTGGCGGTGCTCGCGACGCTCTATCCCGCATTCAGCGCTGCGCGCCAGCCGCCGGCCGAGGCCTTGCGTTATGAGTGAGAACGGCAAGGCGGGGCAGGGGCCGCGCGAGGTATTGGCGGCGCATGGGCTCGTGAAGACATTCACGGAGGCCGGGCGGCGCCTCGAGGTGCTGCGCGGCATCGACTTCAGCGTTGCGGCCGGCGACCGCGTCGCGATCGTGGGCGCCTCGGGCTCCGGCAAGACGACCCTGCTGCAGCTCCTCGGCGGGCTCGACGAGCCCACGGCCGGCGAGGTCGAGGTCGCGGGCGAGCGCATGAGCCGGCTCGGGCAAGTCGCGCGCGGGCGGCTCCGCAACCGCGCGCTCGGGTTCGTCTACCAGTTCCATCATCTGCTGCCCGAGTTCACGGCGCTCGAGAACGTCGCTATGCCGCTGCTCGTACGCGGCCTCAAGGCGCGGGAAGCGGAGGCCGCGGCGCGGGCGCTGCTCGAGCGCGTGGGGCTCGCGGAACGCCTCGATCACCGGCCCGGCGAGCTTTCGGGCGGCGAGCGCCAGCGCACGGCCGTCGCCCGCGCCCTCGTGACGCAGCCGGCCGCCGTGCTGGCCGACGAGCCCACGGGCAACCTGGATCGCCCGACGGGCCTGCGCGTCTTCGACCTGCTGCTCGAGCTCAATGCCCAGCTCGGCACGAGCCTCGTCGTCGTGACGCACGATCCGGATCTGGCCGCGCGCATGGACCGCGTGCTTGAGCTCAAGGAAGGGCGGCTCGAGCCGGGCTGAGCCGGCGCGGTTTCGCGGCGGCCTCCCGGCCCACGCGGCCGCGGCCTGCGCGGGCGCCCTGGCCGTGCAGCAGCTGCCCGCGCTGCCCGGCGCCGCCTGGCTCGTGCCGGGCGCCGTCCTCGCGCTGCTCGCGTTCGAGCGCAGGCGCCTGCGTTGGCTCTGCACGGGGCTGCTCGCCTTCGCCTGGGCCGCGACGGCGGCGCACCGGCATCTCGACGACTGGCTGCCGGCCGGCAAAGACCGGGGCGATTTCGCGGTCCGCGGCTGGGTCGACGGTTTCCCGAGCGGCGGCGCAGCCCGCCGCAGCTTCTCGTTCCGCGTGGTCTCGGCGGCGGATCCGGCCGTGCCGCGGCGCCTGCGGCTCGGCTGGTACGGGGCCCCGCAGGCGCTCGCGCCCGGGGCGACGCTCGCGCTCACGGTGCGGCTCGAGCGTCCGCACGGGCACCTGAACCCGGCGGGTTTCGACTACGAACGGTGGCTGCTGACGCAAGGCTACGGCGCAACGGGCTATGTGCGCGCGGGCCGCGCCGTGTCGGACCGGCACTGGCGGCCGGCCCGCGCCTGGCTCAGGTTCAGGGCCCGCCTCGCAGCCGCCATCGAGGCCGCCGCACCGAGCCGCTCCGCGGCCGCGCTGCTCACGGCGCTCGCAATCGGCGAGCGCTACGGCTTCACGGACGCAGAGTGGTCGAGCCTGCAGCGCAGCGGCACGAGCCATCTCGTCGCGATTTCGGGCATGCACGTCGGGCTCGTGGCGACGCTCGTCTTCTTGGCCGTGCGCTGGCTGTGGCTCCGACTGCCGGGGGCCGCGCACGTCTACGACCTCGAGGCGGCCGCCGCCGCGAGCGCCGCGGCCGCGCTCGGCTATGCCGCGCTGGCCGGGTTCGGCGTGCCGACGCAGCGCGCCGTCATCATGGTCACGATCGCTCTCGCGCTGCTCGTGAGCCGGCGCAGCGTGGCTGCGGGCAACGCGCTCGCGGCGGCCGCGCTCGCGGTGCTGTGCCGCGATCCGTTCGCGGCCGCTAGCGCCTCGTTCTGGATGTCCTTCGGCGCGGTGGCGCTCTTGCTCGTGCTCGCGGGGCGCCGCACGCTGCGCGTCGATCGCCCCGGGCGCTGGCTGCGGTGGCGCCGCCGCGCGGCGGCCGGGCTGAGCCTGCAGGGGGCCGTGAGCTTCGGCTCGATCCCGCTCGCGGCGCTGTATTTCGGCCGCGTCTCGCTGGCCGCGCCCCTCGCGAACCTCGTCGCGATCCCGGCGTTCAGCCTGGTGCTCGTGCCGCTCACGCTCGTGGGCGTGCTGGGCCTCGCGGTCGGGCTGCCGGGGGCCGCCGCGCTGCTCGGCTTCGCGGGGCGTCTCGCGGACCTGTGCTGGGCCTTCATTCACGCGGCCGCGGCGCTGTCCGCGGCGGCGCTCGCCGTGCCGCCGCCCGCGGCCTGGCGCATGGCGCTCGCCGTCGCGGGTATCGCGGCCGCTTTGCCGGCCCACCCTTTACCCGGCCGGCGGCTCGCCTGGGTCGTGCTGCTGCCGATCCTGCTGCCGCGTGCCGTCCGGCCGCCGCGCGGCGCGGCCGAGATCACGATGCTCGACGTGGGCCACGGCCTGGCCGTGGTCGTCGCGACGCACGCGCATCGGCTGCTCTACGACACCGGCCAACGAACCCCGGGCTTCGACGCGGGCCGCGAGATCGTGCTGCCGGTCCTCGCGCTCGCGCCGGGCGCCGGCCTGGACCGCGTCGTCGTGAGCCACGCGGATCTCGATCATGCCGGCGGCGCACGCGCCGTACTGGCCGCGTACCCCGGCGTCGACGTGCTCGAAGGCCCGGACGTGAAGGGGCTGCCCGGGCACGTCTGCGCCCGCGGGCAGCGCTGGCACTGGGACGGCGTCGCTTTCGAGATTTTGCACCCGCCGGCCGGCTTTCCGCCGCTGGGCAACGACAGCTCCTGCGTGCTCAAGATCACGACCGCCGCCGGCGCCGTGCTGCTCGACGGCGACATCGAGGCACGCGCCGAGCGCATGTTGGCGCGGACGGGCGAGGCCGCGGCGGCCGTCGTCGCCGTGCCCCATCACGGCAGCGCGACCTCGTCGACGCGCGGCTTCGTCGCGGCGACGCATGCGAAGTTCGCGCTCGTATCCGCCGCCTTCCCGAGCCGGTGGAATTTTCCGCGTCCGGGCGTCGCCGCGCGTTGGCGCGCCGAGGGCGCCCGCCTGCGCGTCACGGGCCGCGCGGGCGCCCTGACGGTGGAGCTCGGCGCCGCCGGCATCGATGTCTTCGGCGAGCGCGAACGCAGGAAACGCTACTGGCGCACGTTTTCGGAATCGTCGCCTGGTACGCCGCAGCAGCGCGCGTTATAGTGCGGCCACCTTTCGGAAGCCGCGGGATATTCGATGTTGGAGATCGTAGTGGCGGGCGGTTGGCTCATGCTGCCGATCATCGCCTGCTCCGTCGTCGCGGCCGCGATCATCCTCGAACGTCTCTGGACCTTGCAGAAGAAACGGGTCACGCCCAAGCAGCTCGTGGCTCAGGTCCGGGACTGGATCGCTCGCGACGAGCTCGAACGTCCAGCACCTGCAGGCGCTGCACCAGAGCTCGCCGCTGGGCCAGGTGCTCGCGGCCGGGCTCGCCTATCGCCATGCCGACCGTGAGGTCGTCAAGGAACGCATCGAGGACAGCGGGCGGCACGTCGTGCACGAGCTCGAGCGCTACCTGAATCCGCTCGGCACGATCGCGCAGATCTCGCCTTTGCTGGGTCTGCTCGGCACGGTCGTCGGCATCATGAAAGTCTTCGCGGCGATCACGACGAACGGAGTCGGCGATCCCGGCGTGCTCGCGGGCGGTATCTCCGAGGCGCTGATCACGACGGCCGCGGGCCTCAGCGTCGCGATTCCGGCCGTCATCGCCTATCGGTACC
Source organism: uncultured Gammaproteobacteria bacterium (assembly GCA_963782445.1). Taxonomy (GTDB): domain Bacteria; phylum Pseudomonadota; class Gammaproteobacteria; order Steroidobacterales; family Rariloculaceae; genus ZC4RG20. Next base: position 3,426,614 of record CAWAJM010000001.1, on the reverse strand, counting down.
TGCGCGGCCGCATCGACGGCCTCGTGGTGCAGATGGAGAAGGAAGCCCTGAAGTTCCTGGATCTCGTCGAGTATCGGGAATCGGCCAGAAATGAGACTGCAGAGCCGCTCAAAAGACGAGCCTGAGGTCAACCTGACGTCGCTCATCGACGTCGTGTTGCTGCTGCTCGTGTTCTTCATGGTTTCGACGAGCTTCGTGCACGAGACCGCGATTCATCTGCGCCTCCCGCAGGCGAAGGCCGATGCGCCGCCGCCGGCCTCGGACGACTCCCTCGAGATCACGATCACTCAGTCCGGCGCCTATCTCGTCAACGGGCATCCGCTCGTCAACAACGAGCCGCGTACGCTCAAGGCCGCGATCGAGAAGCTCATCGGTGAGCGGCACGACATGCCTGTCTATATCCGCGCCGACGCCCTCGCGACTCACCAGGCCGTCGTCACGGCCATGGACGTGGCCGGGCAGCTCGGCTTCGTCAACATCAACATGGCGACCGTGCAGCCGCCGCAAGGTTAGCTGGCTGTCTATTCGCATGATTCATGAACGGCGTCTTGCGCTGGTGGTGGGCGGAGCCTCGTGCAGACGGGCGCTTTCGGGGACGGCGTAAATCCGTCCGTGGAGCCTCCGTAGCTCGCCGTCCTGGCGCGCACGGCCCCGAAAGCGCCCGTCTGCACGAGACTCCTCTGCGAGGCTGGCGGCCGTTCATGAATCATGCTGCAAGCGCACGGGGAACTCGGTGGTGCGAAGAGGGTAGTCCGCAAGGTCGTCGCGGTTCTGGACGACGGCTGCCTACGTTAGTCTGTGCGCTCTTCGCCGTTCCAGACCCAAGCGGAAAACGCTAATCCGTGCGATCTTTAGCCATGGCCGCCAACGTGTCCGGCTGCAGGCTTGGCGTAAGGGCGGTGTCGGGACGCTGAGCGCCAGGGATGGCGCTCAGCGAGCCCCCATGGACGGGTTCACGGCGGTCCCGACACCGCCCTTACGCCAAGCCTGCAGCCCGCCGCCGAGCTGCGGGCCGGATCAGGAGGCACTAGTTGCGTTTTCTAACTGCCCCAGGCATGAAGACGTATCGCAGGCTGCTGCGCTACGTCTATCCGCATTGGCCCCCGGTCGCGCTGGCGCTCGCGGCGATGATCGTGCAGGCCGTCTCCAGCGGGCTGATCCCGTGGCTCACCAAAGACGTCATCGGCCGGCTCGACCGGACGGCCGCCGCCGCGGCGGCCGGTCCCGCGTGGCAGCTGCCGCTGCTCATCGTGGCCGTATTCGTGCTGCGCGGCGCCATGGACTTCGTCGGCGTTTACGGGCTCGCGCGCGTCGGCCGGGCCGTCATCCGCGACTTGCGCGAGCAGCTCTTCGATCGTTACCTCACGATGCCTGCGAGCCTCTTCGACTCGAGTTCCTCGGGCGCGCTGATCTCGAAGCTGACCTACGACACGGAGCAGGTCGCCGAGGCGATCTCGACCTCGATGGCCACGCTCGTGCGCGACAGTCTCCTGATCGCCGTGCTGCTCTTCGACATGCTGCGCATGAGCTGGCAGCTCACGGCGCTCACGGGCGTCGTCGGGCCGGCCATCGGTGTGCTGCTCGCCTACATGAGCCGCGCATTCCGGCGCTACGGCGCGCGCATTCAGACCTCCATGGGCGACGTCACGCGCGCGGCGGAGCAGTCCCTGCTCGGCCACCGCGTCGTCAAGCTGTTCGAAGGGCAGGCTTTCGAGCAGGCCCAGTTCGAGAAGATCAACCGGCGCAACTTCAAGCTCAATGTACGGCTCGTCGCGACCCGCGCGGCCGGCGATGCGTTGACGCAATACGTCGCCGCGCTGGCCGTCGCCGGCGTCATCTTCGTGGCCTTCTCGGATTGGCTGCTCAGGGACCTCAGCGCGGGCGTATTCGTGGGCTTCCTGACCGCGATGGCGCAAGTGCTCGCGCCGATCAAGCGGCTCGTGAACATCAACGCCTCGATGCAAAAGGGCGTCGCGGGCGCCGACAGCCTGTTCGAGACGCTCGACGGTCCGGTCGAGCAGGACACGGGTACGGAGACGCTCGGGCGCGCGCGCGGCGACGTGGAGTTCCGCGACGTTCTCGTTCGCCTACCGCGGCCGCAAGGGTCCCGTTCTCGAGCACGTCTCGCTCGCGCTGCCTGCTGGCACGACGCTCGCGCTCGTGGGGCATTCCGGTAGCGGCAAGTCGACGATCGCGAGCCTGCTGCCGCGCTTCTACGATGTCGACGAAGGGGCCGTGCTGCTCGACGGCAAGGACGTGCGCCGGTACCGGCTGCGCGACCTGCGCCGGCAGCTGAGCCTCGTGAGCCAGGACGTGGTGCTCTTCGACGACACGATCGCCAACAACATCGCCTACGGGGTGCCCGGCGAGTGCTCGCGCGAGGCCGTCGCGCGCGCGGCCGAGGCCGCCTACGTCAGCGAGTTCGCCGCTGCGCTGCCCGAGGGCCTCGAAACGCGCGTCGGCGAGCGCGGCGTGCTGCTCTCGGGCGGCCAGCGGCAGCGCATCGCCGTCGCGCGCGCGCTGCTCAAGGATGCACCGATCCTGATCCTCGACGAGGCGACGTCGGCACTCGACAACGAGTCGGAGCGGCGCGTCCAAAGCGCCCTCTCGAATCTCATGCGCGGCCGCACGACGCTCGTCATCGCGCATCGGCTCTCGACCGTGGAGGCCGCCGACTGCATCGCCGTCGTCCGCGACGGTGCCGTCGTCGAGCTTGGCAGCCACGCCGAGCTGCTCGCGCGCGACGGCCAGTACGCCGCGCTGTACCGCCTGCAGTTCGCGGGCGAGGCGCCGTGAGCGATGCGGGCGCGGCCGACGCGGCCGGCGCCGCGCGCCGTGCGCGGCGGGCGGCCGCGACGCGTTCGTTGAATGCACTGTGGTATGGCGAAGAGGCGCGGCCGCTCGCGTCGGCCCTGCTGCGGCCGCTCGGCGCGCTGTACTGTGCCGCGGCGTCCTTGCGCGCGCGCCTGTATGCCACGCGCGTCCTGCGCCCCGTCGAGCTTCCCGTGCCGGTCGTCGTCGTCGGCAATATTTCGGTCGGCGGTACCGGTAAGACGCCGCTGCTGATCTGGCTGGCGGGCGCGCTTGCCGCGCGCGGCTACCGGCCCGGCATCGTCGCGCGCGGTTACGGCGGCGCCTCCCGCGAGTGGCCGCGGAGCGTGACGCCGGGGAGCGATCCGCGCGAAGTCGGCGACGAGCCCGTGCTGCTCGCGCAGCGCACGGGCTGCCCCGTCGCGGTCGGTCCCGACCGCGTCGCGGCCGCGCGTCGGCTGCTCGAGCAGAGCGACGTCGACGTGCTGCTGGCCGACGACGGCCTCCAGCACTACCGGCTCGCACGCACGGTCGAGATTGCCGTGGTCGACGGCGCGCGGGGACTCGGCAATGGGCGCTGCCTGCCCGCGGGCCCGCTGCGCGAGCGTCCGGCACGGCTCGCGCGCGTCGATGCCCTCGTCGTCAACGGGGGCGGCGAGCAGCGCGGCGAGGCGGGCGGCGGCCGGGACGTGCCGAGCGCGCTGCTCGCGCGGCTCGCGCCGCCGGCGGCCCGTCCGGCGGCCATCGCGGCGCGGCTCGAGACGGCACGCGTGTATTCGCTCGCGGACGGCCGGGAGGCCGCGCTGGCGGATTTCGTGGGCCGGCGCGTGCGCGCGGTCGCGGGCATCGGCCACCCCGAGCGGTTTTTCGCGATGCTGCGCCGGGCCGGCCTCGAGGTCGTGCCGCGGCCGTTGCCGGACCATGCGCCGATCGGCGCGGCCGACCTCGCGCCGGGCGCCGAGCCCGTGCTGCTGACCGAGAAGGATGCCGTAAAATGCCGTGCATTCGCGCCGCCCGGCGTCTGGTGCGTCGCTGTCGACATGCGTTTCGAGCCGGCCGGGGCCGAGACGCTCGTCACCTGCGTGCTGCAGAAACTGCCGCCGCCGCGGCAGGGCGCGCCGGTGCGAGGTTCGTCGCGCCGGTGACGGACTCCGAGAGGGACCCGAGACGATGTCAGCTGCCGCCTTTACGGTTGTGATTCCGGCCCGCTACGGCTCGAGCCGGCTGCCGGGCAAGCCGCTGGCCGAGATTGCCGGCCGGCCCATGATCGCCTGGGTCTACGAGCGTGCCCTCGGCAGCGGCGCCGATGAGGTCATCGTCGCGACCGACGACGCCCGCATCGCGGCCGCATGCGAGCGCTATGGCGGCCGTGCCGTGCTCACGCGCGCCGAGCACGCGAGCGGGACCGATCGCATCGCCGAACTCGCGGAACGGCTCGGCTGGCCGGACGATCGGATCGTCGTCAATGTGCAGGGCGACGAGCCGCGTCTGCCGCCCGAGCTCGTGCGTCAGGTCGCCGGACTGCTCGCTGCACGACCCGACGCCGGCGTCGCGACGCTCGTGACCCCGATCGAGTCGGAAGCCGAGCTCGGCGATCCCAACGTCGTCAAGGTCGTGACCGATCGGGCGGGCAACGCCCTGTATTTCAGCCGCGCGCCGATCCCTTGGCCGCGCGACGGCGGTGCCGGCCACGAGGGCCTACTGCGGCGTCACGTCGGGATCTACGCTTACCGCGCCGCGGCGCTGCGAGCCATTACGGCCGAGCCGCCCTGCGCGCTCGAGCTCGCCGAGCGGCTCGAGCAGCTGCGCGTGCTCTGGCTCGGCCAGCGCATCGCTGTCGCGGATGCGCTGACCCGGCCGCCCCGGGGCGTGGACACGCCCGAGGATCTGGCGGCGGCGCGGGCCGCGCTCGAAAGCTGAGCTAGAATACGGCGCCATGATAGGGATTTTCGACAGGTTCAGGCGCAACGCCCAGGAGGCCGATCCGGAGGCGGCTGCCGCCTACCGCATCCTGTTCGTCTGCATGGGCAACATCTGCCGCTCGCCGACGGCCGAGGGCGTGTTCCGCAAGGTTTGGCAGGAGAAGGCGCCGGAGCTCGCGCTCGCGCTCGATTCCGCCGGCACGCACGAGTTTCACGTCGGCGACCCGCCCGACGCGCGGGCTCAGCGGGCGGCCGCGCGGCGCGGCGTCGACTTGAGCGGGCTGCGGGCGCGTCGGGTCGCCATGGAGGATTTCGAGCGTTTCGATCTCATCGTCGCCATGGACGAGCTCAATCTCGAGGTCCTCAGGGACCTATGCCCCGGCGAGTATCGGTCCCGGCTGCGGCTGTTTCTCGAGTTCGCGCCCGCGAGCGAGCGGCGCGAGGTGCCCGACCCGTACTACGGAGGCATCAACGGCTTCGAGCACGTGCTGGATCTGGCGGAGGAGGCCTCGCTCGGCCTCGTCGAATACTTGCGCGCAGAGCTGCGCGACAGGACGGCAGAGCGTTGATCGGCCGACCGGGGCCGGGGAGCTCAGCCCTCCGGCCCCGGCGGCAGCGATTCGCGCTAGGATGCGCCGCCGTTGCCGGCCGCCGAGCTCTGCTCGACGGACGCCCTCTCCGGGCTGGGCGCGGGGACGGCGGCCGCGGCGGGCGATGCCCCGCTCGCCGAATCCGTCCTCGCCGAATCCGTCGGCCGACCCTCGGCGCCGCCCTGGGCAGGCGGCGTCTCGCCGCGCCTTTCCGGCGCCGGCGCGGGCTCATGCGCTCTGGACTCGTGCGGCGCCGACTCGCGCGGGGCGGAGTCGCTACGAGGACCGGGCTCGCTGCGCGGCGCCGGCTCGCTATGCGTTCCGGGCTCGCTGCGCGGCGCGGGCTCACTACGACCTGAGGGCTCGCGCGGGTCGGATTCGCTCGGCGCGGCCTCACGCGGCGTCGATTCGCGCGCCGCCGGCTCGCGCCGCTCACGCGCCGGTGCCTCGCTGCCGGGCTCACCTGCTTCGGTGTCGCGGCGGCCCTCGCCGGCGTGGCGTTCGCGGTCCTCCGACCGTGAGCCGCGCCGTGTATCCCGGCCGTTCCCGGAGCCGGCTGCATGGGCGCTGTTGCCCGCGGCCGCTTCGCCGGCCCCATTGCCCGGCGCCGACTCACTGGCGGTTTGCGTTGCCCGCGGCTCCGACTCGGCGTCCGCTCTCGCCTCCGGGGTCGCGCCGTTGCCGGCTTTCGTGTCGTCGCCAGTCTTGGCCTCTTTGCCAGCGTCCTCGCGGCGGCGGCTCGAGGAGCGGCCCGAGCCGCGCCCGCCTCGGCGGCTGCGCGAGCGGCGGCTGCGGGCGCTTCCGCCCTGGCTGCCGCCGGCCTGGCCGCCCGCGGCTTCCCGCGGCTGCTGACCGTCGTTCTCGCTGCGGGCCGTCTCGGCCGAAGCGCTCTCCGGCTGCTCCGTCTCGGTGCGCACTGCGGCCGCCGGCGCCGCGCGTTCGCCTTCGGCACGTTCCGCCTCGGGGCGGCCGGGCTCGGCGCGGTTTCCTTCGGCCGCGCTCCGCGTGCCGGTGGACCGACCGCCTTCGGAGCCGCGGGCGCCGTCGGAAGCCCGTTTGCCGTCCGCCGAGCGGCCGCGGCCCGAGGAGCGGCCGCTCTCGCCGGAACGGTCCGACCGATCGGAACGGTTGGAACGCTCACCCTCGGCGCGACCGCGGCTCCTGCGGCTCGTGCCGCTTCGGCTGCGGCGCTCGCCCTGGGGCTGCCGCCGGTCCTGCGAGGCGGGCCGGCGGGTTCCGCGGCTGCCGCCGCTTGGCGCCGTCGCAGCCGTCTCTTCCTCGGCCTCTTCGGATTCGCTGTTGAGCCAACCGAACATGCGCTGCCAGAGCGACTTGCCTTCCGGTGCAGGCGGCGGCTTGGCGGCCGGCTGGGGCGCGGGCGTGGTCGGCAGCACGCCGGCCACGGCGGCCTCTTCGGTGCGCACTGGGCGCTTGATCTCTTCGAAGGCGAGCGAAGGGTCTTCCTTGGGCTGCACGAGCTTGTAGCTCGTCGCGACGTTGTCGGGCAGGTGGGCTTCGTCGTCGCGCACGCGGCGGATAGCGTAGTTCGGCGTATCGAGATCCGGATTGCCGATCAGCACGATCCCGACCCCGTTGCGGTCCTGGATGGTCTGGACCCAGTCGCGCTTCTCGTTGAGAACGTAGTTCGCGACCTCCATAGGCAGCTGCGCGATGACCTTGGCCGTGCGTTCCTTGCGGGCTTCCTCGCCCACGAGGCGCAGGATCGCGAGCGCGAGCGATTCGACGCTGCGCACATGCCCGGTGCCGTTGCACCGCGGGCATACGGACTGCGTCGATTCCTCGAGCGAAGGCCGAAGCCGCTGGCGCGAAAGCTCGAGCAGGCCGAAGCGGGAGATACGGCCGATCTGGATGCGCGCGCGGTCGTGTTTGACCGCGTCGCGCAGGCGGTTCTCGACCTCGCGCTGATTGCGATGCGGACCCATGTCGATGAAGTCGACGACGACGAGGCCGCCGAGGTCCCGGATTCTGAGCTGGCGCCCGACCTCGTCGGCGGCCTCGAGATTCGTGGTAAGCGCCGTCTCCTCGATATCCTCGCCCTTCGTCGACCGGGCCGAGTTGATGTCGATGGCCGTCAGCGCTTCGGTGTGGTCGATGACGATGCTGCCGCCGGAGGGCAGCTGCACCTTGTGTGCGAACGCCGACTCGATCTGGCTCTCGATCTGGAAGCGCGTGAACAGCGGGACGGTCGGGTCGTCGTAGAGCTTGAGCTTGCGCACGCTGTCGGGCAGCACGCGCTCCATGAAGTCGTGGGCCTCGCCATAGATGCGCTCGTCGTCGATGAGGATCTCGCCGATGTCGCTAGAGTAGTAGTCGCGCAGCGCGCGTACGATCGCATTGCCTTCCTGATAGATCAGGAACGGCGCCGGCCGCGTGACGACGACCTGCTTGATCGATTCCCAGACCTTGAGCAGATAGTCGAGGTCCCAGCGCAGCTCCTCGGCGCTGCGGCCGACGCCGGCCGTGCGCACGATGCAGCCCATGTCGTCGGAGAGGTTCAGCTCCTCGAGCGACTGCCGCACGACGTCCCGATCCTCGCCCGTGATTCGCCGCGAGACGCCGCCCGCGCGGGGATTGTTCGGCATCAGCACGATGAACCGTCCCGCGAGGCTCACGTAGGTCGTCAGTGCGGCGCCCTTGGTGCCGCGCTCCTCTTTATCGACCTGAACGACGATCTCCTGATTCTCGCGCAGAACATCCTTGATCTGGACGCGTTCTCCGTCCGTTTGGCGGACGAAGTACTCGGGGGAGATTTCCTTGAGCGGCAGGAAGCCGTGGCGCTGTGCCCCGTAGTCGACGAAAGCCGCTTCGAGACTGGGCTCGATCCTCGTGATTCTGCCCTTGTATATGTTTGCTTTGCGTTGTTCTCTGGACGGTACTTCTATGTCGAGGTCATACAGCTTTTGGCCATCTACCATGGCCACACGCAACTCTTCCTGTTGAGTTGCATTCACCAACATTCGTTTCATAAGCCCTCAGCCCGTTAGGGGCGGGCCCGGTGTATGGTTCGGTAGCCGCGAACTGCGAGGCGGGATACGAACAGAGCTTGCTATGTAACCGCTGTATCATATGGTCTCGCGGAGGTCCCAAATCGGCTCGATCCGCTGCGTTGTCGTTCTTTGCGCGGCGGAGAGCTGTCACCCGATCTCGCGGCACCCCAAGTTCCGGGTGCGCCGAAAACTAAACCCTTTCAGCAAAAAGTAGTGGCCGCTCGCATGTCGAGCGTGGCCGAAATCGGACGCGGAAACGTTTTGCGGGGCGGCCCGCTGAGACGAAATCCGTTGCCGGTACTATAACATAGCGGCCCTTATGCACAATTTTTATGCCGAACACAGCACAAAAACCGAATAAGCCAGGGGCCTATACGCACGAGGTCGATGCGGAGGGCGCCGGCCAGAGGCTCGACAATTTTCTGCTGGGGGCGCTCAAGGGCGTGCCCCGGAGCCACGTTTATCGGCTTATCCGCTCCGGGCAGGTGCGTGTGAATTCGGGCCGCTCGACCGCGAGCTACAAGCTCAGAGACGGGGACCGCGTCAGAGTTCCGCCCGTGAACCGGCCGCAGGCTCGAGGCGCGCCTCCGCAATCGGCCTCGCTCGAATGGCTCGAGCGCCGCATCGTTTACGAGGACGCCCGGCTGCTCGTCCTCGACAAGCCCGCCGGGCTCGCCGTGCACGGCGGCAGCGGCGTGCAGCTCGGCTGCATCGAGGCCCTGCGGGTCCTGCGCCCGCAGGCGAAGTCCCTCGAGCTCGTCCACCGGCTCGACCGGGCGACCTCCGGCTGTCTGCTCGTTGCGAAGCGCCGCAGCGCCCTGCGCCTGCTGCACGGAGTGCTGCGCGAGGGGGCCATGGAGAAGCGCTATCTCGCGCTGCTTCGGGGGCTCTGGGAGCAGGGCGACATCGAGGTCGACGTGCCGCTCGCGGCCCGGCGGCGCGAAGGCGAGGTCCGCGTCCGCGTGGCCGAGGAAGGCAAGCGTGCCCGTTCCCGCTTCCGGCGCGTGGAGGCCTACGGCAAGAGAGCCTCGCTCGTCGAGGTCACGCTGCTGACCGGCCGCACGCACCAGATCCGCGTCCATGCGGCTCACATGGGCCATCCGTTGGCCGGCGACGAGCGCTACGGCGACGAGACGTTCAATACGGCCATGCGGGCTTACGGCCTCGAGCGCATGTTCCTGCACGCGCATGCGATTGCCTTCGAATGGCCCGATACGGGAGCGGACTTCTCGATCAGCGTGCCACTGCCGGCGGAGCTCGGCCGCGTGCTCGACGCGCTGGCTTCCGGTGGGCGTGGGGGCGGTCTATAAGACGCCATGGCCGGACGGGGCGGATTTGCGCCGCGTCGCCTCCAGCGATCCCGGGCCCTCCGGCGACTCCGGAGCGTCCGCTCCGCTCACGCGGCCGCGCCCTTCGCCGTCGCATGCCGCAGCTCCGGCATCGCGTCCACGACGGCGTGCCGGGCGAGCGAAGCGAAGCCGCCCGCGCGAATGTTCGGGTCGGTCCTGGCGGATGGCACGCCCTCCCCATCAAACAGATGTGTCCCGCGGAGGCGCGCCCTATCTCGGCGCGCCGCCGCGGGACGCCTTCTACTCCCCCAGCGGATCGGCGCCCGCCGCCCGCAGCGTTCGGGCGATCCAGATCAGCGGCAGGCCGATGAGCGCCGTCGGATCCCGCGAGCGGATCGACTCGAACAGGACGATGCCGAGCCCCTCGGCCTTGAATCCGCCGGCGCAGTCGTACGGCTGCTCGATGCGCAGATAGCGGTCGAGACGCTCGCGCGGCAGGGTCGCGAAATCGACCTCCGTCGTGTCGACCGTGTGCCAGGCCCGGCCCGTCTGCGTATCGACGATTGCGGCCGCCGTGTAAAAGACGACCGTGCGGCCCGCGCAGGCGATGAGCTGGCTCAGGGCCTGAGCGTGGTCGCCGGGCTTGCGCAGTACGTCGCCGCCGAGTGCGGGGACCTGATCGGCCCCGATGACGATGCCGCCCTGTGCGGCCGCCGGGGCCGCGGCCTTTGCGCGGGCGAGGCGGGCAGCCAGGTCCGCAGGCCGTTCGCCGGGCTCGGCCGTTTCATCTACGCGGGGGTCGACGGCCTCGAAGGGCAGGCCGAGCCGCGCGAGCAGCGCCTTTTTGTAGCGGGACGTGGAGGCGAGCGTCAATCGCTTCATGATTCGGTGGAGGCCACGTAACTCGCGGTTTTGACGACCGAAACGGCAGTCTTTATCATTGACCGATTATGCCCGGGTCGCTCTACAGCCGGTTCGGGGCGCGCGAGCTAGAGCCGATGGCCGGGCGCGGAACCGTGCTCGAGGGAGAGATCCCGTTGGAGAAGCTGCACCGTTTGACGCCGCTTCTCGAGTCGGCCCGCGGCAGTGTAAAGGCGGCCCTTCGGTTTCGACAAGACGAACGCGGCTGGCCGATAATAGCGCTCGAGTATGAAACGGCGGTGCGGCTCGTTTGCCAGCGCTGCCTCGAGCCTGTCGAGTATGAATTAGAGGACCGCGTCGAGTTTGCGGTGCTTGAGAGCCCCGCCATGGCGCAGCACCTGCCCGAGGAGTACGAACCGCTCGTTCTGGAGGACGAGCGCTTTAGCCCTGCGATGTTGGTCGAGGATGAACTTATAATCGCGCTCCCGCTCGTGCCGCGGCACGAGCCCGACGTGTGCGAGCAGCACGCGGGGCACCGGGATCGCCCTGCCTGAGGCAGCGTCCGCGGGCTACTGAAATACCTTTCTGGCCTTCGTTATACCTTTCTGGAGAAATTCGCAAATGGCTGTGCAGAAATCCCGTAAGACGCCGTCGCGGCGCGGTATGCGTCGCTCGCACGATGCGCTCGAGGGGCCGACGCTTTCGGTGGATAAGGCCACGGGCGAAACGCATCGACGGCATCACATCTCGGCCGATGGGTACTATCGGGGCCGTAAGGTTCTCGAGCGGCCGCAAGACGTTGACGAGGAATAGTACGGTGGTGGGACGCCCTTTCGGGCGCCGCCGCTTCGCCGTTCGCTCGCATGCGCCCATGGGCCGCGCATGAGCCGCAATGTCACGATCGCGCTCGACGCGATGGGCGGCGACCGCGGGCCGGATTCGGTGCTGCCGGCCGCGCTCGCCACGCTCGAGAAGGACGACTCCGTTACGCTCGTGCTCGTCGGCTTGCCCGACGTGCTCGAGCGGACGCGGCGTGAAGGCGGGGAGCGCTACGGCGATCGTCTGCGCTATCGCGTCGCCAGCGAGGTCGTCGCGATGGACGAGCCGCCGGCCGAGGCGCTGCGCCGCAAGAAAGACTCCTCGATGCGTGTCGCGCTCGAGCTCGTCAAGAGCGCCGAGGCCGACGCCTGCGTGAGCGCCGGCAACACGGGTGCGCTCATGGCGACGGCGCGCTACGTGCTCAAGACGCTGCCCGGCATCGACCGGCCGGCCATCATCTCGGCGCTGCCCGGCATCGAGGGACCCACCTTCATGCTCGATCTGGGCGCCAACGTCGGCTGCACGGCCGAGCATCTGCTGCAGTTCGCGCTCATGGGCTCCGTCGTCGCCGCGGACATGCTCGACCTCGCCCGGCCGCGCGTCGGCCTGCTCAACATCGGGCAGGAAGACATCAAGGGCAACGAGGTCGTCCGCGAAGCCGGCGAGCTCATCGCCGCGAGCGGGCTCAACTACGTCGGCTTCATCGAGGGCGACGGTATCTTCAAGGCCGACGTTGATGTCGTCGTCAGCGACGGTTTCGTCGGCAACGTCGCGCTCAAGACCATGGAAGGCACGGCCAAGCTCATCGGCTCGTTCCTCGGCAAGGAGTTTCGGCGCAACCCGCTGCGGCGGCTGCAGGGTCTGCTTGCGCGCTCGGCGCTGCACGCGCTGCGCGAGCGTCTCGATCCGCGCCAGTACAACGGCGCGAGCCTCGTCGGGCTCAACGGTGTCGTGCTCAAGAGCCACGGCGGCGCGGACGAGGTGGCCTTCGAGACGGCCGTGCGGACGGCCATCGTCGAGGCGCGGAAGGGCGTGCCCGTCCAGATCGGCAAGCTCGTCGAAGATCGGCCAAAAGCATGTATTCGCGCATAATCGGCACCGGCTCGTACCTTCCCGAACGGGTTCTGACGAACTTCGATCTCGAGAAGATGGTCGAGACCTCGGACGAGTGGATCCGAACGCGGACGGGGATCGAGCGCCGGCATATCGCGGCGGACGACCAGGCCACGAGCGATCTCGCCTATCATGCGGCGCTCGCGGCGATTCAGAGCGCCGAGCTCGCGCCCGAGGACATCGATCTCGTGATCGTCGGGACCACGACGCCGGATCTCGTCTTCCCGAACGTCGCCTGTCTGCTGCAGGAGAAGCTCGGCATCCGCGGCGGTCCCGCATTCAGCGTCGAAGCCGCCTGCTCGGGGTTCCTCTACGGTCTCGCGACGGCCGATCAGTTCGTGCGCGGGGGCCTGGCGACGCGTGCGCTCGTCGTCGGCGCCGAAACGATGTCGCGCATCGTCGATTGGACAGACCGCGAAACCTGCGTGCTGTTCGGCGACGGCGCGGGCGCCGTCGTGCTCGAGGCTTCGGAGCAGCCGGGCATCATGTACACGCGTCTCGGCGCCGACGGCCGCTACCGCGATCTGCTGTACGCCTCGAGCGGCGTCTCGACGCGCCGCGACGCCTCGGACATCCCCGCGCTCAGAATGAAGGGCAACGAGGTCTTCAAGGTCGCCGTCAAGACGCTCGAGCACATGGTCGACGACGTCCTCGAGGAGAATCGGCTCGAGAAGGGTCAGATCGACTGGCTCATCCCGCATCAGGCCAACATCCGCATCATCAAGGCGACGGCCAAGCGGCTGCAGATGCCCCTCGAGCGGGTCGTTCTGACGGTGCAGGAGCACGGCAACACCTCGGCGGCCTCCGTGCCGCTGGCGCTCGATGCGGCCGTGCGCGACGGCCGCGTGCGGCGCGGCGATCTGCTGCTGCTCGAGGCTTTCGGGGGCGGGTTCACGTGGGGTGCGGCGCTCGTCCGCTATTGAGCCCGCTGCGGGCGGGTTCTCGTTTCTCCGGCCCGCGCGTGCGTATAATCGCCCCCATGCTGCGCATCGTTTTCGTCGCCGCTCTGTTCGCCGCCTCGGCCACGAGCGCGCTCGCCGCCGAATACGACATCCCGCCCAAGGGCGATCTCGTCGGCGAGGTCCGCCACATCAAGGCGCGCTACGAGGACACCTTCGTCGCGCTCGCGCGCAAGTACGATCTCGGCTACGACGAGCTGCGCGCCGCCAATCCCAAGGTCGATCCCTGGCTGCCGGGCGCCGGCACGGACATCGTGCTGCCGCTGCAGTACGTGCTGCCGCACGCGCCGCGCAAGGGCATCGTCGTCAACGTGGCCGAGCTCAGGCTCTACTACTTTCCGGCCAACGAGCCCGGAAAGGTCGTCACGCATCCGATCAGCATCGGCCGCATGGACTGGAGTACCCCGCTCGGTGCCACGACGGTCGTTGCCAAGGTCAAGAATCCGGCCTGGTATCCGCCCGAATCGATCCGCGACGAGCACGCGGCGGATAACGATCCGCTGCCCGCCGTCGTGCCGCCCGGGCCGGATAACCCGCTCGGCCAGTTCGCGCTGCGGCTCGGCCTGCCGGGCTATCTGATTCACGGCACGAACAAGCCGGCCGGTGTCGGCATGCGCGTCTCGCACGGCTGCATCCGCTTGTTCCCCGAGGACATCGCGGAGCTGTTCAAGGCGGTGCCGAGGGGCACGCCCGTGCACATCGTCAATGAGCCGTACAAGATCGGCTGGGGCAGCGACGGCGCCCTGTACCTCGAGGCCCACGCGCCGCTCGCCGAGGAGGTCAAGGCGGGCAAGTGGACGATGACCGACGTGACGCGCGAGTTCGTCGAGGCCACGCAGAACCGCTACATCAAGGTCTCGTGGGGCGAGGCCGAAAAGGTCGTGCACGCGGCGCGCGGAATCCCCGTGCGCGTCTCGGCCGAGCCGGCCGCGGGCGAAGCAGAGACGACGGCCGCGCTCGAAACGGCTTCGCACTGAGGCGGTCGGTCGCGCGGCATTCGGCTGCGCAGCTTTCGGCCGCACGATTCATGAACGGTTTTGGGCTTCGTGGCAGCCGGAGTCTCGTGCAGACGGGCGTTTTGGGGGACCGCGTGAATCCGTCCCTGGAGCCTCCGTAGCGCGCCGTCCTGGCGCGCACGGTCCCGAAAGTGCCCGTCTGCACGAGACTCCTCTGTTAGGCCAGCGGCCGTTCATGAATCGTGCTGCCACCGCGCGAGGACATCGTTGCCGAACGCGTGCCAATCGGCCCGCTGCGCCGATCCGGACGCAAAGACGCCGATGGGTGCGTTCTTCGCAGCTCACTACCGCCGCAGGCGTGTCGGGCTTCATCCTCGGCGCCAGCCACAAACGCGTTGGGCTTCATCCTCGGCGCAAGCCACAGACGTATCCGCTTCAGGCTCGGCATAAGGGCGGTGTCGGGACGCTGAGCGCGAGGGATGGCGCTCAGCGAGGCCCCGGGTTCACGGCGGTCCCGACACCGCCCTTATGCCGAGGCTGAAGCCCCCGTGCCACCGCACCCGCGCCGAGGCTGAAGCCCCGGCGAAAAAAAGAGCCGCCCGACTTGCACCGCGGCGGCTCTTCGTAAAGGAGTGGGGGCGGCGCTCGTAGCCCCCCGTGCATATGTTTTGGTGCTTGCTTCTACTTACGCTGAGATTGCTCGAACATGCGGTCCAGGCGCTGATTCGTCGCGTCGCAGCACGCCTGAGCGGCTTGCGCAGCCTGGAGTGCTTGGTTCGCCGTGCTCTGGGCGCCCGAGGCGGTTTGACGGGCCTGGTCGGCCGTCTGCTGCGCCGTCTGCGCGGCCTTTTGGGCCGCCTCGGCCGTTTGCCGCACCATGTCCAGTTGCTCGGTGGTCACGGAAGCGCAACCGGCTGCGATGGCGGCGCCGCAAAGCAGTACGGTCGCCCGCAGAGCGCCCTTAAGCTTCATGGTCATCGAAATCCCCTGATTAAGTGAAAGTACCTTCGGAATTATTGACCAAAGGGGAAGCTTCTGCAATTGCGGTTATAAGCGTCTCCAATGGCAGACAATTGACTCGGCAAGCTTTTTTCCCTTCGGCATGGAATGATCCAGGTATCGATACCCATTTCCAGGCGTTTCGGCGACTTGGCCGACTCGCCTTGACCTTCCGTCTTCCTGTATATAGCATCAGACTGTCCATGCTTACAGGAGCGGTTGGCGATGCGTGAGCTCACTCCTCGACAGAGGCAAATACTCGGCCTCATTCAGAAAGCCATCAACACGACGGGCATGCCGCCCACGCGGGCCGAGATCGCTAAGCGGTTGAATTTCCGTTCCGTCAACGCCGCCGAAGAGCACCTGCGCGCGTTGGAGCGCAAGGGCGCCATCGAGCTGCTGCCCGGCACCTCGCGCGGTATCCGGCTCAAGGACACGCTGCGCGAGCAATTGGGTCTGCCGCTCGTCGGCAAGGTCGCGGCGGGCTCGCCGATCCTCGCAGAGGAGCAGATCGAGGCGCGCTATCAGATCGATCCGGATCTGTTCAAGAAACTGCCTCACTTCATGCTCCGCGTCAGCGGCATGAGCATGCGCGATGCGGGGATTCTCGACGGCGATCTCGTCGTCGTGCATCGCACGCCCGAGGTCAAGAACCGGCAGATCATCGTGGCGCGCCTCGATAACGAGGTCACGGTCAAACGTTATCGTCAAGAGGGCCACCGCGTGTGGCTCATGCCCGAGAACCCCGAGTTCGAGCCGATCCAGGTCGACTTGCGCGAGCAGGCCATGGCCATCGAAGGCGTGGTCGTCGGCGTCGTGAGAAATTCGATCAAGTAAAGGCGGCCGGCCCTCTTTCTATTTTGAGCGAGATATGAGCCTCGACGAGATAGTTAGCAGCCCTTACGTTTGGCGGGGGCGCGCAGGGCGCAGCACTCGAGCCGTCGTGTCGACGGGGTTCGAGACGCTCGACCGCAGCTTGCCCGGCGGCGGTTGGCCGTGGGGTGCGGTCATCGAGGTCTTCGCCGAACGGCAAGGGGTCGGGGAGCTCGGCTTGTGGATGCCGGCGCTCGCTGCCGCTTCGCGTCGCGAAGGGGCGCAGGCGCGCTGGATCGTGCTCGTCGCGCCGCCCTGGGTCCCTTACGCGCCCGCGTGGGCGGCGGCCGACATCGAGCTCGAGCGCGTGCTGCTCGTCGAGTCGGTGCAAACGAGCCGGGACGTGTTGTGGGCCGTCGAGCAGGCCGTGCGCTCGGGCGCATCGGCCGCGGTGTTGGCCTGGTTACGCGAGGCGGACGATACGGCGTTGCGGCGTCTGCAGCTGGCGGCGGAGGAGCAGGCTTGCGGTCTCGTGCTGTTCCGCCCCGAGACCGCGCTCGGGGCGCGGTCTCCAGCTGCGTTGCGCCTTCGGGTGACGGCGGAGCCCGAAGGCACCTGCGTCGAAGTCCTCAAATGCCGGGGCGGCCGGCCCGCGCGCGTCGAGCTCGATCTCGAGGTGCGCGTCTGCAAGGGCCGCCGTCTCATGGGGCGGCTCGCGCCAGCAGAGGCTGCGTCTTCGGCCTGACATGACGGGTCGCGCATGTCACCCTCTCTCAAGTCACCGGCATTCGCGTCTCGGGAGGTGCCCGTCTCCCAGCCCGGCTGCGCGCCGCGCGCCGCCGCCGAAGCGCGATTATGGGTGGCTTTGCGGCTGCCCGAGCTCACGCTTCGAGCCGTAACCGCGGCGGCCGAGCCGCGCGAGCGTCCCGTTGCCGTCGTCGAGCCTCGGCGCGGGCGGCTTTTCGTCGTGGCCGCCGACGCCTCCGCCCGCGAGCTCGGCATCGAGCCGGGTCTCGGCCTCGGCGCGGCCTTCGGTTTCTCGGGGTCGCTCGAGGTGCTCGAGCGCTCGCCTTCCGCGGAGCAGGCGCATCTCGAAGCCTTGGCCGCCTCGTGCGGAAGGCTCACGCCCACGGTCTGCATCGAGCCGCCGGATGCCGTGCTGCTCGAGGTGCAGGCGAGTCTGCGGCTGTTCGGCGGCCTCGCATCGATCAAGTCGCAGCTGCTGCGCGAGGCCCGCGGCCGCGGCTTCGCCGCGGGGCTCGCCGCGGCGCCGACCCCGCTCGGCGCGCTGTGGCTCGTGCGCGGCGGCAGCGGCGACGCCTTCTCGTTCGCGCAATTGCAGTCCCGTCTCCATCCCCTGCCGCTTGCCGTGACGCATTGGCCCGAGACGGTGCGGACGCTGCTGGCCGACATGGGCGTGCAGACGCTGGGCGCCTGCCTGCGGTTGCCGCGCGGCGGCTTCGCGCGGCGCACGGGCGCCGGTTGTCTGCAGGATCTCGACCGGGCGCTCGGCCGGGTGGCCGATCCGCGCGAGGCCTTCGCCGCGCCGGAGACCCTGAGCTTCGAGGCCGAGCTTACGGAGGAGACGGCGGATTTCGCGCTGCTCGCGGAGGCGATCGGGCACTTGACCCACGAGCTCGCCGAGGCGCTGCGCAGGCGGCAGGCGCAGGTGCGCCGGCTCGAGCTCGCCTTCGCGCATCTTCGCCAAGCCCCGACGGTCTTGCCTGCGGAGCTCGTCGAGGCCGCCTACGAGGAGCTCAGGTTTACGGCGCTGCTGTGCGATAAGCTCGAGCGCAAAAGCCTGCCGTATCCGGCCACGGCCGTGCGTCTCGCGGCGGGGCCCCTGCAGCCCGTGCGGCCCGTCGCACGCAAGGATCTTTTCGATCCGCGCCCGGGCGCGCCGGCCGCCGAGTCGCCGCTGCGGCTCGTCGAGCGGCTTCGAGGCCGCCTCGGGCCGCGCACCGTCTACGGTCTCGCGCTCGAGAAGGACCACCGGCCCGAGAAGGCCTGGGGGCGGGTCGCCGAACCGCGCGTGCCCGGCGCCGGCGCATCGCGTGCGGCGGGTGCGCCGCCTTCCGGCGCTGCCCTGCCTTGGCCGTTGCCGCCGCGGCCGTTGTGGCTGCTGCGCGTGCCGCAGCGGCTCGGCACGGCCGGGAAGCGGCCCTGCTTCAACGGTCCGCTCGTGCTCGACGCCGGGCCCGAGCGCATCGAGAGCGGGTGGTGGGACGGCGGGGACGTTGCCAAGGATTATTTCAGGGCGCACAACGCCGGCGGTCAGCGCGTGTGGATTTATCTCGATCGCCGCCGGCGCGACTGGTATCTGCACGGGTTTTTCGCATGAGCGGCGCCGCGGGCTACGCAGAGCTGCATTGTCTCAGCAACTTCAGCTTCCTGCGCGGCGCCTCGCACCCGCAGGAGCTCGTCGCGCGGGCCGCCGAGCTCGGCTATGCCGCGCTCGCGCTGACGGACGAGTGCTCGGTCGCGGGCATCGTCAGGGCACACGGTGCCGCCCGCGATACGCCGCTCAAGCTCATCGTGGGCAGCGAGCTTTCGATCGCGGACGCGTCTGCGGCACCCGCAGCGGCGGGCCGCCCGGTCCATGGGTCCGGCGGCCGGCCGGACAGCTGTCGCGAGCGGCTCAAGACCGTCGTGCTCGCGCCCGACCGAGCCGCCTACGCGGCGCTCTGTGCGCTCATCAGCCATGCGCGCCGCGCGGCCGAGAAGGGCGCTTACCGGCTCACATTCGAGGACTTCGAGCGCCGGTTCGGCTCTTCGGGCTGTCTCGTGCTCTGGCTGCCCGGCGCGCATCCCGACCTCGCGGCCGGCGCTCGGCTCAAGGCCGTGCTCGGCGATCGACTGTGGCTCGGCGTCGAGCTGCTGCGGCAGGGCGACGATCGCGGCCGCCTCGCGACGCTCCTCGATGCCGCTGCGGCGCTAGGCCTCCGCGCCGTGGCCGCGGGCGATGTGCACATGCATGCGCGGGCCCGGCGCCCGCTGCAGGACACGCTGACGGCCGTGCGTCTCGGCAAGACCGTCGATGCGCTCGGCTACGAGGCCCATGCTAACGCCGAGCGCTGTCTGCGCCCGCTCGACGAGCTGCGCAGGCTCTATCCCGAGGAGCTGCTCGTCGAGAGTCTGCGGCTCGCCGAGCGCATCGAGTTTTCGCTCGACGAGCTGCGCTACCGATATCCGCGCGAGCTCGTGCCCGAAGGCCGTACGCCGCAAACGCACTTGCGGACGCTGACCGAGGCAGGCATGCGCCGCCGCTGGCCGGAAGGCGCGCCCGAGAAGGTCGTCCGCCTCATCGAGCACGAGCTCGCGCTCATTCACGATCTCGAGTACGAGCCGTACTTTCTCACCGTGCACGACATCGTCGAGTTCGCACGCAGCCGGAACATTCTCTGTCAGGGCCGGGGCTCGGCGGCGAATTCGGCCGTGTGCTATTCACTCGGCATCACGGAAGTCGATCCGGCCAGAATGGAGATGCTCATGGAGCGCTTCATCTCGAAGGAGCGCGACGAGCCGCCCGATATCGACGTCGACTTCGAGCACCAACGCCGCGAAGAGGTCATTCAGTATATCTACGAAAAGTATTCGCGCGAGCGTGCGGCGCTGGCCGCGACGGTCATCACGTATCGGCCGCGCAGTGCGCTGCGCGACGTCGGCAGGGCGCTCGGTTTCAACGAAGCGCAGCTCGGTGTGCTCGCGAAGTCGCTGCAGTGGTGGGACGGCCGGCGGCTCGATGCAGAGCGTCTCGCCGCGGCCGGCCTCGATGCCGAGAGCCCGGCGGTCGCGAGGCTCGTCGCGCTCGTCGAGACGCTCGTCGGGTTCCCGCGGCACCTCTCGCAACACGTCGGCGGCTTCGTGATCTCGGAGGAGCCGCTCTCGGAGCTCGTGCCCGTCGAGAACGCGGCAATGCCCGATCGCACGGTCATTCAATGGGATAAGGACGATCTCGAGGAGCTCGGGCTGCTCAAGGTCGACGTCCTCGGGCTCGGTATGCTGAGCGCGATTCGGCGTTGCCTCGAGCTCAGCAACGCGTTTCACGGCCGCTCGCTCACGGTCGCCTCGATTCCGGCCGAGGACCCGGAGGTCTACCGCATGATCTCGCGCGCCGAGACGGTCGGTGTCTTTCAGATCGAGTCGCGCGCACAGATGGCGATGCTGCCGAGGCTCCGGCCCAAGTGCTATTACGATCTCGTCATCGAGGTCGCGCTGATCCGGCCCGGCCCCATTCAGGGCGATATGGTGCATCCGTATCTGCGGCGCCGGAACGGCGACGAGGCGGTCACGTATCCGAGCGAGGCCGTGCGCGGCGTGCTCGAGCGCACGCTCGGCGTGCCGATCTTCCAGGAGCAGGTCATGCAGCTCGCGATCGTCGCGGCCGGCTTCACGCCGGGCGAGGCCGATCAGCTGCGCCGAGCCATGGCCGCCTGGCGCCGGCGCGGGGGGCTCGAGCTTTTCGAGAAGCGTCTCGTCGACGGCATGCGCGAGCGCGGCTATTCGGAGGCGTTCGCGCATCGGATCTGCGAGCAGATCCAAGGCTTCGGCGAGTACGGTTTCCCGGAATCGCATTCGGCGAGCTTCGCGCTGCTCGTCTACGTTTCCGCGTGGCTCAAGTTTCACGAGCCGGCGGCCTTTTTCTGCGCGCTGCTGAACAGCCAGCCCATGGGCTTTTACGCCCCCGCGCAGCTCGTCCGGGCCGCGCGCGCGCAAGGGGTTGCCGTGTTGCCGGCCGATGTGGGCGCGAGTGATTTCGAGTCCACGCTCGAGGCCGACGAGGACGGCCGCCCCGCGATCCGGCTCGGCCTGCAGCGTGTCAAGGGCCTCGCCGCCGAAGCCGCGGAACGCATTGCAGCGGCCCGCGCCTCCGGTCCTTTTGCCGACGTGCAGGCGCTCGCCCGGCGCGCCGAGCTCGCCACCAAGGATCTCGGCGCATTGGCTGCGGCCGGCACGCTCAAGACCCTCTCGAAGAACCGCTATCGCGCGCGCTGGGACGTCGCGGGCGTCGAGAGAGCCGCGGGTCTGCTCGAGCAGGCGCCGATCCCGGAAGGCCTGCCTTTGCTCGGCCGTCCGTCGGAAGGGCAGGACATCGCGGCCGACTATCGGCATCTCGGCCTGACTCTCGGCCGCCATCCGCTCACGCTGCTGCGCGGCCGGCTCGAGCGCATGCGCGTGCGTCCGGCGCAAGACGTGGCCGGTCTGCCCGGTCGGGCACACGTGCTTACGGGCGGCATCGTCGTCACGCGTCAGCGGCCTTCGAGCGCCGCCGGCGTGACGTTCGTCACGCTCGAGGACGAGACGGGTTACGTGAATCTGATCGTTTGGGAGCGCGTCGCGGAGCAGTACCGCCGTGCGCTCTTAGGCGCGAGGCTGCTCGGCGTGCGGGGGCGTGTGCAAAGGGAGGGCGAGGTGCTGCATGTCGTCGCGGACGAGCTGTACGACTACAGCGTGCTGCTCGGCGGGCTAGAAAGCCGTTCGAGAGATTTTCATTGAGTCTTTAAATATCGTAATCCTCAAATATCGTAATCCTCGAAATCTTCCATATCCTGGCGCGCTCTGCGCTGCTCCATGAGTTCCTCCAGCCGGCGCCGCGCAGCGCTTTCGCGGCCGAGCTGGTTCGTGAGTCCCTGCACTTCGAGCTCGCGGATGAGATCCTCGACGTTGATCTCGACGGACGGGTCGCCGACGTTGTCCGTGCCGTCCTCCCCGACGTCCCCTTCCGCCGCATCCGCATCCGTTTCGGACTCGTTCGATTCGTCTTCCGTAAGGTCTTCTTCCGGTTCCGACTCGACGCGTTTCATCGTTCCCTCCACATTAGAGTCGGCCACGCACGCCGCCCGCAATCCGGCGCTTTTATAAACCTAAGGTAAGACCTTTCGCAATACCCACGCAACCCGATTCAAAACGCTTTTCGAACGGGCTACACACAATTGAAAAACGGCCGCAAGAAAATCACCGGCTGCGCTTGCGCTCGGCCCCAAAAAGCATCCAGACCCTAGTGGCCGTTACAAGTCGCTAGTTCACCAGCTGATTGATCTGGAAGATCGGCAGCAGAATCGCCATGACAATGGCGAGTACCATTAGGCCCATGACGACGATGAGCGCGGGCTCGAGCACGCTCAGCAGCGTGCCGAGCAAGCTGTCCATCTCGCTCTCCTGATGCGCTGCGGCGCGCGCGAGCATTTGGTCGAGCTCGCCGCTCTGCTCGCCGCTCGCAATCAGGTGGATGCTCATCGGCGGAAACAGCTTCGACTGCGCGAGCGATCGACCGATCGCCGCACCTTCGCTGACGCGCAGGGCCGCCTCCTTGATCGCGTCGCTCATGGGCAGGCTCGAGACGACCGTGGCGCCGATTCGCAGCGCCTCGATGACGGGCACCCCGCTCGAGGAAAGGATGCTCAACGTGCGCGTGAACCGTGCCGTGTTGAGTCCCCGGATCACGCGTCCGATGACGGGTGCGCGCAACAGCCAAAGGTGAAAGCGACGGCGCGCGTCTTCTGCGCGCAGCACCCGCCGAATGCCGAGCGCGACGAGCACGACGGCCGCGATGACGGCGAACCACCAATGCTGCAGAAACGACGAGAGCCAAATCAGGGCCCGCGTCATGACGGGCAGCTCTTGGCCCGTGGACTGGAAGACGCCGACAACCTTGGGTACCACGTACACGAGCATGAGCACGATGATCGAGAACGCGAAGCTCGTGAGCACAATGGGATAGATCATCGCGTGGCTGACTTTCTGCCGCAGCCCATGGCGCGACTCCGTGTAGTCGGCGAGGCGCTCGAGGACGGAATCGAGCTTGCCGGCCTGTTCGCCCGCAGCCACCGTCGCGCGGTAGACGGGCGGGAAGGCGTGCGGGAAATCCTCGAGCCCGGCCGCCAGCGTGTGGCCTTCGAGCACCTTGCCGCGCACGCCGAGCACGATGCTCTTGAGCCGCGCCTTCTCGCATTGCTCGCTGACCGCGAGCAGCGCCTCTTCGAGCGGCATCGCCGCCTTGAGCAACGTCGCGAGCTGGCGCGTGACGAGCGCGAGATCGAGCGAGGACATGCCCCGGCCAAGCCCGAGACGCTTCTGCTGCGTCTTCTCGCGGGATTCGACCTCGGCGACCTCGACCGGCATGAGTTTGCGCTCGCGAAGCAGCTGGCGGACGTGACGGGCCGTATCGCCCTCGAGCACGCCCTTGTGCTCTTTTCCGCCGGGGTCGACTGCTAGGTATTGGTATGCGCCCATCGTCGTCTCGTCATGTTGGGGGAGTGGTGGCCGGGCGGCGGCTCGATACAGCGCGTTTCGGGACCGCCGTGAACCCGTCCCTGGGGGCTCGCTGGGCGCCATCCATGGCGCCCGGCGCCCCGAAACGCACTGTATCGATCCGCCGCCCGGCCATCACGCGAGCCGTCCTTCTCGCGGACCCTTCGATTCACCGGCTCGCGTCGGAGCGCGCGTCGCCCGCTCCGAGCGTGCTCGATTCCTGCAGTGCCAGCCGTTCACCGCGCCCGTGTCTGCTGGGTCCACCCGCCTCCAACGGCGACGACGCTCGAGCTCTGCACGTCGCCTCGGGTCCCGCGAGTGGGTCGACGCGCGGCTCCGAATGAAGCCACGCGACGCGAGGCTCCAACGGAGCGGGCTTGCAGACGAGGGCCTTGTCGGGACCGTGCGCGCCAGGGATGGCGCGGCCGGAGCCCCCATGGACGGGTTCACGGCGTTCCCGACAAGGCCCTCGTCTGCAAGCCCGCTCTCGCCGCCAGCATCGATCGCTCTTCTCTTCAAGACACCCGTCAATCCACCTGCGTAACCCGCAGCACCTCCTCGAGCGTCGTCGTCCCGTTCAACACCTTCCGCATGCCGTCCTCGCGGATGCTCGGCCCGCGCGCGCGCGCGTAGCGCTCGAGCTCGTGCTCGCCGGCGCCGTCGTGGATCATCGTGCGCATCTTGCCGTCGATCGTGATGAGCTCGTAAATGCCCGTGCGCCCGTGGTAGGCCGGGGCGCCTTCGACGGCGCGGTAGAGCGTCGGCGGCTCTGCCGGGTCCGCGTCGAGCAGGCGGCATTCGTACTCGGTTGCCGGGTAGGCCTCGCGGAAGGCGGGCTCCAGCACGCGTACGAGGCGCTGGGCGAGGACGCCGATGAGGCTCGAGGACAGCAGGAACGGCTCGACGCCCATGTCGCGCAGCCGCGTCACGGCGCCGACGGCCGTGTTCGTGTGCAGGGTCGAGAGCACGAGGTGACCCGTGAGGCTGGCCTGCACGGCGATCTCGGCCGTCTCGAGGTCGCGGATCTCGCCGACCATGACGACGTCCGGGTCCTGACGCAGGATCGCACGCAGACCGCGGGCGAACGTCATGTCGACCTTCGTGTTGACCTGCGTTTGGCCGATACCGTCGATGTGATACTCGATGGGATCCTCGACCGTGAGGATGTTGCGGCTCGAGTCGTTGATGCGCTCGAGGGCCGCGTAAAGCGTAGTGGTCTTGCCCGATCCGGTGGGGCCCGTCACGAGCAGGATGCCGTGGGGCCGATGCACGAGGTCGTCCATCTGGTGCTGTTCCTGGGCCCCCATGCCGAGGTGCTCGAGCGTGAGCCGGCCCGCCTGCTTGTCGAGCAGACGCAACACGACGCGCTCGCCATGGCCGGACGGGATCGTCGAGACGCGCACGTCGACGGCGCGCCCCGCGATGCGCAGCGAGATGCGCCCGTCCTGCGGCAGGCGCTTCTCCGCGATGTCGAGCTTCGACATGACCTTGATGCGGGAGACGACGAGCGGTGCGACGGCGCGCCGCGACTGCAGCGCTTCCTTGAGCACGCCGTCGATGCGAAAGCGCACGACGAGGCGGTTCTCGTAGGGCTCGATGTGGATGTCCGAGGCGTTGTCCTTCACGGCCTGCGTGAGCAGCGCGTTGATGAGGCGAATGATCGGAGCCTCGTCGTCGCTGTCGAGCAGGTCGGAGGGTTCGGGCAGCTGCTGCGCGACGGCGAAGAGGTCCGTCTCGTCGTCGAGCCCTTCGACCATCGTCATGGCCGCGCCGCTCTCGTACGCGGCCTGGAGCCGCACGTCGAACTCCTCGGCGTCGACGGCCTGGAAGTCCACGGGCACGGCGGCGAAGCGGCGCACCTCGGCGAGCACGAGCGGCGATGCCCCCTTGCGGTAGATCGCGCGGGCGCGGCCTTCCTCGATGTCCTGAATCAGGACGCCGTGACGCTTTGCGAAGGCGAACGGCAGCCGCCGCGCGCGCGCCGGCTCGGCGGGCGCCTGCGCGAGCACGAGCGGCGGCTCGGGATTAGTCGCCATTTGCGCGCCTCCGGCGTCGCCGGCTGCGCCGGCTTTCCTTCGCCGGCGGCGCGGCGTTCTGCTCGGTGTCTTGCGTCGAGCCCGGCGCCGCACCCGTGGCGTCCGCGCCCGCCGCACCTTGCGAAGTGCCCTCGGGGTTCGCCTCGGCGGGGGCCGACGCCCCCGGGTTCGCGCCTTGGGGGGCCGCGCCGCCGGGGCTGCCGGGCGCGGCATTCGGAGCGGCCGCGCCGCCTTTTTGGCCGGCCGGCTTGGCCGGCTTGGCCGGCGGCGGCAGCGCGGGCAGCACCGGCGATTTCTCCTCACGCATGAGGTGGACGCGCTTCTGCGCCTCCTGCTGCTGCAGGTTCCGGATGTAGTTGTATTTCGTATCCGTCAGGAAGCGGGACTGCTCGTTCGTGCGCAGAATGGTCGGCCGGATGAAGACCATGAGATTGGTCTTCGTGCGGTTCGTCTTGCGGGCGCGGAACAGCCAGCCGAGGCCCGGGATACGGCCGAGCCCCGGTACGCGCTCGTCGTTCTGCGTCAGCTGATTGTCCATGAGGCCGCCGAGCACGAGCACTTGGCCGTCCTCGACGAATACCGAGGTCGAGATGGTGCGTTTGTTCGTCACGAGATCCACGGCGCCCGTCGCGCCGGCGCTGATGCTCGAAGTCTCCTGTTCGATCGTGAGCTTGACGCCGCTGCCCTCGTTGATCTGCGGCGTGATCTTGAGGTTCGTGCCGACCTCCTCGCGCTGGATCGTCTGGAACGGATTCACGACGCCTGCCGCGTTGCTGCCGCCCGTGTTCGTGAACTGGCCCGTCACGAACGGCACCTCCTGACCGACACGGATCTCGGCTTCTTGATTGTCGAGCGTGACGATGTGCGGCGTCGAAATCACGTTCGTCGTGCCGTCCCCGCGCAGCGCCGAGATCAGCGCGGCCCAGCTCGTGCCCGTGTCCGAAATCTTGCCGACGCCGATCGTGACGCCGTCGGGAATCGATGCTGCCGAGGGCGTCGAGCCCTGGGCCGCCGTGCCGAGCTGCACGACGCCCGGAATCGTCGAGCCGAAGTTCGTGAGCCCGAGGATCGGCGAGCTGCCGGAGCCGTTCGAAACCCAGGTCACGCCGAGCTGCGCGGCCTTCTGCTCGGTCAACTCGACGATGATCGCGTCGACGGCTACCTGCGCGCGCGGGATGTCGATCTTGTCGATGACCGCCATCATGTCCTTGAGCACTTTGGCCGGTGCATTGATGACGAGCGCATTCGTGCCCTGGTCGGCCCAGATCGTCACGCCCTGCTGCTGGGCGGCCGGCGCGCCCTTGGCGCCGGCTGCGGCCGTCGCGCCCTGGCCGCCGAACTGCGCCTGCAGCTTCGCCGCGAGGTCCTTGGCGTCCGCGTAGTTCAGGTAGCGCACGCGTGTATCGCCGCCCGTCTGCGTCGGCTCGTCGAGGTAGGCGATGAGGCCCCGGTACTTGAGCCGCTCGCTCTGCGAGCCGCTCAGCAGCACGCTGTTCGTGCGCTCGTCTGCGACGACCTGTGCCGTCGGCACGCCGCCCGCGGCCTGCGAGCTCTGCTGCGAGAGCGCGCTCAACATGCGCACGACCTCGTCCGCGGAGGCGTTCTTGAGCGGGATGACTTCGACGTCCGTATCGGCGGAGCGGTCCATGGCGTGGACGATGGCGAGGATGCGTTTGACGTTCGCGGCCCGATCCGCGATGACGAGCATGTTGGACTGCGGGTGGGCGACGAGATGCGCGTACTGCGGCATGAGCGGGCGCAGGATCGGGACGAGCTGCGCGGCTCCGACGTTCTGGACCTTGACGACCTGCGTCACGAACTCGTCTCCCGTGCCGCCGCCGAGCTCCTCGTTCGTCGCGTCCTGGCGCGCGTTCGCGTCCGGCACGATCTTGACCACGGCACCCGAAGGGATGGCGACATAGCCGTGCACGGCCAACGTCGCGAGAAACGCCTGATAGAACGCGTCGACGGACATCGGGGTGTCGGTGATCAGCGTCACGTTCGCGCGTACCCGCGGATCGACCAGGAAACGGCGGTGCGTGACCGCGGCGACGGCTTCGATGACCTGGCGGATGTCCGTATCCCGGTAATTCGGCGTCAATTCCTGGCCCTGCGCGAGGGCCGAGCCCGCGGCGAGCAGCGCGAGGGCGCCGAGCAGCGCCGCCGTGTGCCGGACTCTGGCCTTCATTTTCGACAGGGAATCCATTCGTGCTCCTTTGCTGTCAACGCCCGGGCCCGCTCACTGCCGATCGTCGCCGAGGTTCTGCAGCTGGCTGGTGTCGACGACGAGGACCGTCGGCATGCCGTCCCTGATGACCGTGACGTTGGCCTGCGTGGCTTCGCCCAACGACTGAAAGACCTGCAGTCCGCGCGACGGATCGTCGAGCTTCGTGCCGTTGATGTCGGTCACGACGTTGCCGGGCTTTAGACCGAGCGCCTCGAACGCCTTGCGGTCCCGGCCCGGGTTGAGCCGGAAGCCTACCATTTGTCCGCCTTCCATTTGAGGGGCGATTCGCAAAACGGACGTGAGCTTCGAGGCGTTGCTGCTGATGACCTTCTGCAGCGACTCGTTCGAGGCCGTCGGCAGCGGGGACGGGGAGGGCCGCGCCGCGAGGAGGCCCGCCGTGGCTCCGGTCTGCTCCTTCGGCAGCTTCAGCGTTTCGAGGCGGCCGTTGCGGTTCAGGATCACGCGGTCGGCGTAGACCGCGTGCAGCTTCGCGCCGGCGCCGCCCTCGATGGCCTGCCCGACCGCGTACTTCTTCTGGCTGCGTCCGCTCGAGATGATGGCCTGCCCCGCGGCCGGATCGGTGCCCGCGACAACTCCCGTGAGCGTGACGCTCAGCGTCGTCTCGGGCGCGTCGACGACCGTCGGCGTGGGCGCCGGGGCTGCGGCGGCGGCTTTTCCGAACAGGTGACTGTCGGCAAGTGCCGACAAATCGGCGCCTGGGGCTTCGGCCGCGCCGCCCCCGCGCGCCGGCGGCGCCACGGCGGGCGGCGGCCTGTCGTAGGTGGAACTCGGCATCGCCGTCCATGTCAATTCAGCGAGCTGGTGGGCGATCAGCACGACGAGTGCGGCCGTGACGAGCGGCGGGGCGAATCGATTCGCCGTCCTCAGCCACTGCTCCTGGGGGCGTGCCTTCCAAAGGCTCAAAAACTTAGCGGCGTCCATCGTAGTCTTTGCGGATCTCCGGGTCGGGCGCGCGGTACTGCATCATAGTCAGCGCCGACGCCCGTAACAAGTCGAAGAAGTGAAGCAAGTCACTGAATTTAATGGAGGTAGCATCATGCGGCACGCATGATGCACCGATTGGTCGCGGAAGATTGCGGGCTTTAAGTCCGGCCTGTAAATTGACCCGTGAGGGCCGATAGAATTCCTGCTATGTCCGACGAGCGAATCAAACCGGGGAGAGACGACGATCAAGGCCTCGCAATCGAGGAGTCCCGTCCTCTCGTCAAACGCCCGCCTTTGTATCGTGTCATTTTACTCAACGATGATTACACGCCGATGGAATTCGTCGTCCAAGTGCTCCAAAAGGTGTTTTCCTTGGATCGCAACACGGCGACCCGCATCATGTTGGAGGTACACACGAAAGGAAAGGGCGTCTGCGGTGTCTATACATATGAGATCGCAGAAACGAAGGTGGCGCAGGTGACCGGCATGGCCCAGCAATACCAACATCCACTGCTTTGTACGATGGAAGAGACCTGATGCTGTCCAGCGAGCTTGAATATTGCCTGAACGAGGCGTTCCAGCGGTCTCGCGAAGAACGCCACGAATTCATCACGGTCGAGCACCTGCTGCTGGCGCTGCTCGACATTCCCCAGGTCATCGAGGTATTGCGCGCCTGCGGTGCCGATCTGCCGCGCCTGCGGCAGGAGCTGACCGACTTCATCGACGACTCGACGCCGCGGCTGCGGGCCGACGAGGACGAGGACGTCGACGTGCAGCCCACGCTGGGGTTCCAGCGCGTGCTGCAGCGCGCGGTGTTCCACGTGCAGTCGAGCGGCAAGAAGGAGGTGACGCCCGTCAACGTGCTCGTCGCCATCTTCAGCGAAAAGCAGTCGCAGGCCGTCTATTTTCTCGGCGTTCAGGACATCTCCCGCCTGGACGTGGTCAATTACATCTCTCATGGCGTGCCGAAGCTGCACGACGAGAAGCCCGAACCCGAGCGACCGGGCGCCGAGAATCCGCGCGGGGGCGGCGAGCCGAGCGCGCTCGAGCGCTTCACGACGAACCTCAACGCGCAAGCGGAGTCGGGCCGCATCGATCCGCTGATCGGCCGCGAGCTCGAGATCGAGCGCACGGTTCAGATCCTGTGCCGCCGCAGGAAGAACAATCCGCTGTTCGTCGGAGAAGCCGGCGTCGGCAAGACCGCGCTGGCCGAGGGACTCGCGCGGCTCATCGTCGAGGGCAAGGTCCCGGACGTGCTGGCCGATTGCACGATTTACGCGCTCGACATGGGCTCGCTGATCGCCGGCACGAAGTATCGCGGCGATTTCGAGAAGCGCCTCAAGGGCGTCGTCGCCGAGCTCAAGAAGCAGCCGGGCGCGATCCTGTTCATCGACGAGATTCATACCGTCATCGGTGCGGGCGCGGCCTCGGGCGGCGTCATGGACGCCTCGAACCTCATCAAGCCCGTGCTCGCGAACGGCGAACTGCGCTGCATCGGCTCGACGACCTACTCCGAGTACCGGGGCATCTTCGAGAAGGATCACGCGCTTGCACGGCGCTTTCAGAAAATCGACGTCGCGGAGCCTTCCATCGCCGAGACGGTCGAGATTCTGCGCGGCCTCAAGAGCCGCTTCGAGGAGCACCACGGCGTCTCCTACGACGACGACGCGCTGCAGGCGGCCGTCGAGCTCTCGGCCAAGCACATCAACGACCGGCACCTGCCCGACAAGGCCATCGACGTCATCGACGAGGCGGGCGCGAACTGCCGGCTGCAGCCGCAGACCGACCGCAAGACACGCGTCGATGTCGAGCTCATCCAGAACATCATCGCGAAAATGGCGCGGATCCCGCCGAAGACGGTCTCCGCCTCCGACCGCGACGTGCTGAAACACCTCGAGCGCGACCTCAAGCTCGTGATCTTCGGGCAGGATCCGGCCATCGAGGCGCTGTCCTCGGCCATCAAGATGTCGCGCAGCGGCCTCGCGGACGACCGCAAGCCGGTCGGCTCGTTCCTGTTCGCAGGTCCCACGGGGGTCGGCAAGACGGAGGTCACGCGCCAGCTCGCGCTGACGATGGGCGTCGAGCTCATCCGCTTCGACATGTCGGAGTACATGGAGCGGCACACGGTCTCTCGGCTCATCGGCGCGCCGCCGGGCTACGTCGGCTTCGACCAGGGCGGTCTGCTGACCGAGGCGATCACCAAGAATCCGCACTGCGTCCTGCTGTTCGACGAGATCGAGAAGGCACATCCGGAGGTCTTCAACCTGCTGCTGCAGGTCATGGATCACGGCACGCTGACGGACAACAACGGCCGCAAGGCGGACTTCCGGAACGTGACCATCGTCATGACGACGAACGCCGGCGCCCAGGAGATGAGCCGGCCTTCGGTGGGCTTCACACAGCAGGACCACTCCTCCGATGCCATGGAGGTCATCCGCCGGATCTTCTCGCCGGAGTTCCGCAACCGGCTCGACGCGATCATCCAGTTCAAGCCGCTCGACGAGAAGTCGGTCGCGCGCGTCGTCGACAAGCTGATCCTCGAGCTCGAGGCCCAGCTCGACAAGAACGACGTCACGATCGAGCTCGAGCCCGCGGCCCGGAGCTGGATCGCCGAGCGCGGCTACGACGAGAAGATGGGGGCGCGCCCCATGGCCCGGGTCATCCAGGAGCACATCAAGCGGCCGCTGGCCGAGGAGCTGCTGTTCGGTAAGCTCGTCGAGGGCGGGCACGTGCGCGTGGACGTGGCGCCGGACGGCGAGGGCCTGACGCTGATCCCGGAGCCGGCGACGCGCGTGCTCGAGCATCTGCCGGAGTGACGCGCCTGCGGCTGCGGGGCCACGGAGAAGGGGCGGCGTTCAGCGCGATCGGTAGACGATGCGCCCCTTGCTGAGGTCGTAAGGCGTAAGCTCCACCGTGACCTTGTCGCCCTTGAGGATGCGAATATAGTTCTTGCGCATCTTGCCCGAGATATGGGCCGTGACCATGTGCCCGTTCTCGAGCTCCACACGGAAGGTGGTGTTCGGCAACGTTTCGATCACCACACCTTCCAGCTGAATTGCGTCTTCTTTTGCCACTCAAAAAATATCGTCGCCCAAATCGGGCGGCGCATTTTTGCATATCCGCAACGGCCCTAGCAAACGCTGTCGGCCTGCCGCCCGCTCCGGGTCGGCTCGAAGGGCCGCCGCGCTTCCCACAGATCGAACTCCGCGCCCCAGGAATTGGGTTCGCCGGCCGGCTCGCAGAGGACCGCGAGCCGTTCCAGGAACTGCGGCCGCGGCATGTTCTCGGCGCCGAGGCTGGCGAGATGGGCCGAGCCGACCTGACAGTCGATGAGCTCGAAGGTACGCGTCTGCAAGTAACGGACCGCGTGCGCGAAGGCGGCTTTCGAGGCATCGGACGCCCGCGCAAACATCGACTCGCCGAAGAAGACGCGCCCGATGGCGACGCCGTAAAGCCCGCCGACGAGCGCCTCGCCTTGCCAGGCCTCGAACGAGTGCGCCCAGCCCAGGCGATGCAGTTCGGTATAGGCGCTGGCCATGTCCCGGGTGATCCAAGTCGAGCGCGTGTATCGGCGCGGCGCGGCGCAGGCGTGCACGACGCGCGCGAAGGCCTGGTCGGCCGTTATCCGGAACGTGCCGCGCGTGAGCGTGCGGCGCAGGCTCCGCGAGATCCTCAATTGCGCCGGAAACAGGACCGCGCGCGGGTTCGGCGACCACCAGAGGATGGGTTGGCCGGCTTCGTACCAGGGGAAGATGCCGCTGCGGTAGGCCAACAGCAGCCGCGCCGGGCGCAAGTCGCCGCCCGCGGCCAGCAGCCCGTTGGGCTCCTCGAGGGCCTCCGAAGCCGGCGGGAAGCCGTCCTGCGAGTTGCGGAGCCAGCGAATCGCAGTCATCTCGCCTGCCGCGCGGGCGCGGTCATCGTCTGCGGGACGCTGGGCCCACGGCTGCCCTCATCCGGCTCCGGCGGCTTCGGCCGCGCCGGACTCCTGCCGATAGGGGACGTGATCGTCGAGGTATTCCATGTAGGCGTCCACATGAGCCGCCTCCCGCACGACGAAGTCGGCGACGGCCGCGTGGAAGCCCGGGTCGCCGAGCCGGTGGTAGGACCACGTGGCCGTCGGCGAGAAGCCGCGCGCGACCTTGTGCTCGCCCTGGGTCCCGGGCTCGAAGCGCTGCAGGCCTTCGCGGATGCAGTACTCGATGCCCTGGTAGTAGCAGGTTTCGAAGTGCAGGCTGTGAAAGTCCGCGAGGCTCCCCCAGTAACGGCCGAACAGCGCGTCGGCCCCGCGAAAGCAGATGGCGGTCGCGATCGGCGTGCCCTCGTGCCGCGCGAGGACCACGAGCAGGTTCTCGGGCATCGTGCGGGCGACCTCGTCGAAAAATGCCCGGTTCAGGTACGGCGGACGGCCGCGCCGCAGAAACGTACGGGAGTAGAACTCGAAGACCGCATCCCAGTCCGGTGGCGTCACCTCGTCGCCGCGCAGCTGCTCGAAGACGATGCCGCCCTCGGCGATGCGCCGCCGCTCGCGCCGCGCCTTCTTGCGCTTGGCGGAGCTGAAGCTGCCGAGAAAATCGTCGAAATCCGCGTAACCGCGGTTGTGCCAGTGAAACTGACAGCTCTTGCGCGCGAGGAACCCGGCCCGCTCGAGCGCCTCGAGGTCCTCGCCGATGGGAAACAGCACGTGCGTCGAGGATGCGTCGATCTCTTTCTCGAGTGCCGCGGCTTCCTCGAGCAGGCCGGCGGCCACGGCCTTGCGGTCGCGATCGGCCCGGACGAGGAGCCGATGCCCCGTCGCCGGCGTGAACGGGATGGCGGCGACGAGCTTCGGGTAGTAGCGTCCGCCCGCGCGCTCGTAGGCATCGGCCCAGCTCCAGTCGAAGACGAACTCGCCGCGCGAGTCGTACTTGATGTAGAGGGGCAGGGCGCCGACGAGCTCCCCTTGGCCGTCGCGGGCCGTGACGTAGCAGGGCTGCCAGGCCGTGCGTTTGCCGACCGAGCCGCTGCGCTCGAGCGCGACGAGGAATTCGTGGCGGAGGAAAGGGTCGCCGCCGGCGAGCGCATTCCATGCGGCGGCGTCGACGCGTTCGAGACTCGCGAGCCGTCCTAGATCGAGTTCCATGCCCATAGGATAGCGCTTTCGCGGCCATGCTTTGCGCGACCCGGCCTCGTGAGTATTATCATGATCTTAAGCCACGCAATTCCGGTAGAACTTGACAAGAGCGAAATCGAACGCGGTCGGGGAGGCGTTTTTCGTGCCTCGGATCAAAGGATTGAGGGAATCGGCATTCTGGGTGCTGGCCGGGCTCAGCCTCATATTGCTGTGGGCGCTCGTCAGCTACAACCCGTCCGACCCGGCCTTCACGGTCGCGGGCGACAGCGACGCCGTCGCGAACCGCATGGGCCCGGCCGGGGCGTGGTTCGCCGACTTGGCGTTCCTGTTCTTCGGCGTCACGGCCTATCTGTTCCCGGTGCTCGTGCTCATGGCGGGCCTGTATCTGTTCCGCGGCCGCGACGCCGCGGGGGGGCGCCTGTCGGCGCTCTACAAGGTCTCCGGCGCCGTGCTCACGATCGCGACGACGTCCGGTCTCGCCACGCTGCATTTCACCGTGCCAGAGCTGCAGAGCACGGCGGGCGGTGTGCTCGGCCAGCTCGTCGGCGGCGGCCTCGCCGATGTCCTGGGCGCGCTCGGCGCGACCGTGCTGCTGCTCGTGCTCTGGCTCGGGGGCGTCTCGCTCGCGACGGGCGTCTCGTGGCTGGCGGTCATGGACGGCATCGGCCGCGGGGTCTATGCGGGGCTGACCGAGTTTGCGATCCTCGCGGGCCGCGTGCGCACATGGGCTGCGGGCCGGCGGGCCAAGCAGGAGCGGCACGAGCTCGTCGTCACGAAGACGCTGGCCAAGGCCAAGGGCAAGCCGCCGCGCATCGAGCCCGTCATCGAAAAAGTCGAGTCGAGCGCGCGCGTCGAGCGCGAGCGGCAGGTGCCGCTGTTCGTCGAGCCCGTCGCGGCCAACGAGCTGCCGCCGCTGTCGCTGCTCGACGATCCGCCCCCGCACGAGGGCGGCTACTCGTCCGAGGCGCTCGAGGCCATGTCGCGGCTCGTCGAGCTCAAGCTCGCCGACTTCGGCATCGAGGCGGAGGTGGTGTCCGTGCAGCCCGGCCCCGTCGTCACACGCTTCGAGCTCAAGCCCGCGCCCGGCGTCAAGGTCAGCCAGATCAGCAACCTCGCCAAGGATCTCGCGCGCTCGCTCGCGACCGTCAGCGTGCGGGTCGTCGAGATCATTCCGGGCAAGCCCTACGTGGGCCTCGAGATCCCGAACGAGGTCCGCGAGGTCGTCGCGCTCGGCGAGATCATCAAGTCGGAGGTCTACGACGACACGAAGTCGCCGCTGACGCTCGCGCTCGGCAAGGATATCGGCGGCCACCCGATCGTGGCCGACCTGGCGCGCATGCCGCATCTGCTCATCGCCGGCACGACGGGCTCGGGCAAGTCCGTGGCCATCAACGCCATGGTGCTGAGTCTGCTCTACAAGGCGACGGCCGAGCACGTGCGCCTCATCATGATCGATCCGAAGATGCTGGAGCTCTCGGTTTACGAGGGCATTCCGCATTTGCTCGCGCCCGTCGTGACCGACATGAAGCAGGCCGCCAACGCGCTGCGCTGGTGCGTGGCCGAGATGGAGCGGCGCTACGCGCTCATGGCGGGCCTCGGCGTGCGGCATCTGTCGGGCTACAACCGCAAGGTCACGGAGGCGGCGGAGAACGGCGAGCCCATCAAGGACCCAACCTTCAAGCCGACGCTCGAAGGGGACGTCGCGCCGGACCTCGAGCCCTTGCCGTACATCGTCGTCATCATCGACGAGCTCGCCGACATGATGATGATGGTCGGCAAGAAGGTGGAGGAATTCATCGCGCGGCTCGCGCAGAAGGCGCGCGCCTCGGGCATTCACATGATCATTGCGACACAGCGGCCTTCGGTCAACGTCATCACGGGCCTCATCAAGGCCAATATTCCTTGCCGCATCGCGTTCCAGGTCTCGGCCAAGGTCGACTCGCGCACGATTCTCGATCAGATCGGCGCCGAGCACCTGCTCGGCCACGGCGACATGCTGTATCTGCCGGGCGGCACCTCGATACCGACGCGCGTGCACGGCGCCTATGTGTCGGACAACGAGGTGCATGCCGTCGTCAAGGCCCTGCGCGCCGGCGGCGAGCCCACCTACATCGAAGAGGTCCTGGAGGGGCCGGGCCTCGAAGGCGGCGGCGCGGGCGACGCCCAGGCCGGCGGGGAATTGGACGGCGAACAGGATCCCCTTTACGATCAAGCCGTGAGGATCGTCACGGAAACGCGCAAGGCATCGATCTCCGGAATTCAAAGGCGGCTCAAGATCGGGTACAACCGCGCCGCCCGGATGGTCGAGACCATGGAGGAGGCCGGCATCGTTGGAACGCTACAGTCGAACGGATTCAGGGAGGTCCTCGCGCCGGCCCCGCCCGAGGATTGAGCTCCGGGCCTGTCTCGCTTTGCTGTCGCTCGCGGCCGCCGCCGCCTTAGCCCAATCCGACGCCGCCCCGCCTCAGGCGCCGACCGCCGCGCCGAGCCCGGAGCCGAGCGCCCCGCCGGGTCAGGGTCAGGGGCAGGCTCGGGCGTCGAAGGCCGGCGGCCCCGGCGCCGAGCGGCTCGAGGCGTTTTTGCAGCAGGTCCAGACCCTGACGGCGGACTTCAGCCAGGAGATCGTCGGCGCCGACGGGCACGTCATCGAGCAGGCATCGGGATCCGTTGCCCTGAGCCGGCCGGACCATTTCCGCTGGGTCTACGCGAAGCCGTTCGCGCAGGAAGTCATTGCAGACGGAAAGTACATCTGGATCTACGATGTCGAGCTTCAGCAGGTGACGCGCGCGCCGCTCGATGCGTCGGCGGCCTCGAGCCCGGCCATGCTGCTGAGCGGCGACAAGGCCGTGCGCGAAGGCTTCGACGTCGCGGGCTCGTTCGAGCGCGACGGGCTCGACTGGGTGCGGCTCGAGCCGCACGTGCCCGGCACGGACTTCAAGTCCGTCGCCCTAGGCTTCCACGGCAATGTCCCGCAGCGCCTCGAACTCGACGATACGTTGAATCAGGTGACGCGGATCAAGCTCTCGGACGTCGCCGTGAATCCGAAACTCAAGGAAAAGTTGTTCGAATTCAAGGCGCCGCGTGGCGTCAACGTCATCGGCGCCGGAGATTGAGATGTTGCCGCTTCGTTTCCCCTGGCTGTGGCTCGCCCTGGGCTGGGGCCTGATCATCGCCGTCTGCATCGCGACGCTCATGCCGGCGCCCGATCTGCCCGACATCGGTGTCAACGACAAGGTCGAGCACGCTTCGACCTACTTCCTGCTCATGCTCTGGTTCGGAGGCCTGTACCCGCGCTCGCGGCTCGTTTGGGTCGCGCTCGCGCTGTTCGGGCTCGGGGCCTTGCTGGATACTCTCCAGCTCGGCACGGCCACGCGCGACTTCGACCTGCTCGACATCACGGCCAATGGCGTAGGCGTCCTCATCGCCTGGGTTCTGTCCTATACGTTCGTGGGCGGCTGGTGCGAGCGCATGGAGCAGTGGGTGCTGCCCTGAGAAAAAGGGGTCAGAGCCCTTTTTTCGAAAAAAGGGCTCTGACCCCTTTTTCGAGCTTGTGCACTCGGCGCCGCGTGCCGTGCGGCGGGGTCCTCGGGCTCCGCGGCGCTGGTCCTCTGCCCGCTCGGCCCTTACGATAAACGGCTATGCTCGATCCAAGACTCCTCCGCCAGAATCTCGACGCGGTTGCGCAGCAGCTTGCGCGCCGCGGCTTCGTGCTCGACCGTGAGCGCTATGCCGAGCTCGAGGCCGAGCGCAAGCGCCTGCAGGTCGCTGTCGAAACGCTGCGCGGCGCGCGCAACGACAGGTCCAAGGAAATCGGCAAGGCGAAGGCCGCCGGGCGCGACGTCGAGCCGCTCAAGGCCGAGGTCGGCCGTCTCGGCGAAGAGCTCGCGGCGGCCGAGGAAGGGCTCATGGGCGTTGGCCGGGAGCTCGACGACCTGCTCGCGGGTCTGCCGAATCTGCTGCACGAAAGCGTGCCGGAAGGGGCCGACGAGCGCGCGAATGTCGAGGTCAGGCGCTGGGGCGAGCCGCGCGAGTTCGATTTCGAGCCCAAGGACCACATCGCCCTCGGCGAGGCGGGCGGGCTCATGGACTTCGAGAGCGCGGCGAAGCTTTCGGGCAGCCGCTTCGTCGTGCTGCGCGGCGGCCTCGCGCGGCTCCACCGTGCGCTCGGCCAGTTCATGCTCGATGTGCACACGCGCGAGCACGGCTATACCGAGGCCTACGTGCCCTACATCGTGCACGAGCGCTCGCTGTTCGGAACGGGGCAGCTGCCGAAGTTCGGCGAGGACCTGTTCGCGATCGCGGGTGACAACCCGTTCTTCCTGATTCCGACGGCGGAGGTCCCGCTCACGAATCTCGCGCGCGAGACGATCCTCGACGCCGATGCGCTGCCGCTCAAGCTCACGGCTCACACGCCGTGCTTCCGCTCCGAGGCCGGCTCGTATGGGCAGGACACGCGCGGCATGATTCGGCAGCATCAATTCGACAAGGTCGAGCTCGTGCAGATCGTGCGGCCTCAGGATTCCGGGGCGGCGCACGAGGCCCTGACGGGCCACGCCGAGACCATCCTGCACCGGCTCGGGCTGCCTTACCGCGTCGTCGTGCTCTGCGCGGGCGACACGGGCTTCGGCTCGGCCAAGACCTACGACCTCGAGGTTTGGCTGCCGGGCCAGAACCGCTACCGCGAAATCTCCTCGTGCAGCAACTTTACGGATTTCCAGGCTCGCCGCATGCAGGCGCGCTGGCGCAATCCGGAGACGGGCAAGCCCGAGCTCGTGCACACGCTGAACGGCTCCGGCGTCGCGATCGGCCGGGCGCTCGTCGCGGTGCTCGAGAACTACCAGCAGGCGGATGGAACCGTGAAGGTGCCCGACGCGCTCGTCGGCTACATGGGCGGAGAGTCGGTCATCGGCTGAGGCGCCTCGGCGAGGGCTTCGCGCGCCACGAACGCCGGCGCAGGATCGTTCCGCACGAAGACCCCTCGGCTTGACTCGGTGGCGCGCATGGATAGGATCTGCCGCATGAACCTGTTGCGCCCGCAATTCCAGACCACCACTACGACGACCGCCGTCAGGAGGTGGGCTGTCTAGTCGCGTCTGATCAGCGTGCGGGCAGCCCCACCGGGGCTGCCTTCGACGATCGACCCTGGAAGGCTGCCCGCCGCCCGGGGTTTTTCGTTTAGGAGGCAGTCATGTTGGATCATCGAGACATCGGCCGGAAGTTGGGGCTGTTCAAAATAGACCCTCGGATCGGCAAAGGTCTGCCGCTGTGGCTTCCGCACGGGACCATCGTGCGCGACGAGCTCGAGAAGCTCGCGAAGGAGCTCGAGTTCGAGGCCGGGTTCGAGCGGGTCGCCACGCCGCATATCAGACGGCGTCGGCCACGCCGCCTTCTACGGCCCGAAGATCGATATCCAGGTCGAAACCGCCACGGGCCAGGAAGAGACGCTGAGCACGGTGCAGCTCGACTTCGTGCAGCCGCGCCGGCTGGGTCTGTCCTATACGGCCTCGAGCGGCCGCAGCGAGACGCCCTTCTGCATCCATCGCGCGCCGTTCAGCACGCACGAGCGCATGGTCGCCTTTCTCGCGGAGCTCTATGAGGGCGCTTTCCCGACCTGGCTCGCGCCCGTGCAGGTGCTCGTCGTTCCCGTGTCGGACCGCGTTAGCGAGTATGCGCAAGGCATCGTCGCGAGGTTACGGGCGGCGTTCGTTCGAGCCCAGCTCGCACCGGCCTCGGAAACCGTCGCGAAAAACATCAGGCTGGCCGTCGAGCACCGCGTTCCCAACGTCGCAGTCGTCGGCCCCACCGAGCAACGCAACGCGACTGTGACGTTGCGGCGCTACGGAATCGCCGAGCAGACGCAGCTCGGCCTCGAGGCGTTCGAGCGCGCCCTGCGACAAAGCATCGAGCGCCGGGCGAAAGACCTTCGTCTCTAGCTGCCGCCTTGCCGCCAGCCTCACGAGCGGCACGACCCTTCGGCCTGCGGGTTCGTTCACGCGGCTCGGCCGCTCGCGGGACGCTGGGCGCCACGGACGGCGCCCAGCGAGCCCCCATGGATGATGAAATGGACTCCTCCCTCGGGTAATCGGCATCTTAGTGCCACGCTGCACTCGGCAGCTAAAACCCCAGCGTGAGAGAGGAGCCCAGCATGAATACTACTACTGCCATTGTCGGTGTCGATCTGGCCAAGAACCGCCTCGAAGTCGCGGTCGCCAATCAGTTGTATCGGGTCGAGCAGCGTAAGTCGCTGAGCCCTAGCCAATTCGGGCACTTCATCGGCCATCAGGTCCACAGCCTGTTCGTCCTTGAAGCCTGCGGCTCGGCGCATTATTGGGGAAGACGGTTGCAGGAGTGCGGACACGAAGTCCGGCTGCTTCCCGCTCAGTACGTGCGTGCCTACGTCAAGCGCAACAAGACCGATCGGGCCGACGCCGCCGCCCTCATCGAGGCCTCCCGATGCCAGGACATCAAGCCCGTCCCGATCAAGACCCTCGACCAGCAGCACCTGCAGCAACTGCACCGCCTGCGCGAGCAGTACAAGCACACCCGCAATCAACGCATCAACCTGCTCCGCGGCATCCTGCGTGAGTTCGGCATCCCGATCCCCAAGGGCCTTGCCCGCGGGCGCAGCGCCATCCGCGAAGCCCTCCAGATCGCTGACAACGGCCTCCCCGACGCTCTGCGCCCCGCCGTCTTTGAGGTGCTCGAGGAAATCGACGCCTGCGGGCAGCGCATGGACCGGATCGAGCGCGAGCTCAAAGCCCTCACCGGCGAGAGTGATCTGGTGCGGCGCTGGTTGGCCGTCCCAGGCGTCGGCTCCCTCGGCGCAACCGCCATCTATGCCGCCGTCGTCGATATGAACCGCTTCCCCTCAGGCAGGCACTTCGCAAGCTGGCTCGGCATCACCCCCAAGGAGTTCTCCTCCGGTGAGCGCCGCCGGCTCGACCGCATCAGCAAACGCGGCGACAAGTACCTGCGAACCCTCATCGTGCACGGCGCGCGCTCCGCTCTCAATGCCGCCCGTTGCGCTGAGAAGGCCGGCAAAACCCTTGATCCCTTGCGCCGCTGGGCGCTGCAGACCGAGCAGCGCTGCGGCACCAATAAGGCCACCGTCGCCTTGGCCAACAAGATCGCCCGCATCCTATGGGCGATCGCCAAGTACGATCGCGCCTTCAACGCCCACTGGTCGACGAGCGCTCAAGCCCCCTCCGGCAAAGCGGCCTGAGGCAGCTGCTCTCTCGGTTTGCGACGTTCAAAGTCTCCATCCCCGCCCACAAGCTGCCGAACGTGATCGTTATCATGCACAAGCGGAACGGCCGCTGGCGCGGTGAAGCCGTTGAATCCGTTGTCCCTTCGAGGACACTAAAGGACGATTGGCTCCGCGCTGGCGACTTTCATGATGTCCAGGGCCCACCCTCACTCATGGCCCGTAACAGGACGAATACACGGTTGCAGCCGCTATCCCTCTCGCGCATGACGACGCCCCCTCAGGCCGCCCGGCACGCCTTCAGCTGGATCGAGGAGCCAAGACAAAGACCCCCGCCCCCACTTGACGGGAGGAGTCCATACACGGGTTCACGGCGGTCCCGCGAGCGGCCGAGCCGCGTGAACGAACCGACGCTCGCCGAAGGGTCCGACCCCGCCTATTTCGCCAACGGACTCGGCCGCACCTGAAAGTGCACGACGAGCGGCTTGGTTCCCTTGCCGCCCTCCTTGAGCCACGGCGTCCGATCGCCGCTCGCGACCCAGATGCCGCGGCCCTTCCAGCCGGCCTTCGCATCGTCGATGCGCCCGTCGAGCCCCTTCATGTAGAAGCCGAGCGGATAGGGCAGGCGCAGCGTCACGAACTTGCCGTTCACGAGGGCATGCACGCCGTCGGAAAGATTGCCCGTGACGATCGGCACGTTCTCGCCGAGGCCGAGCGTGTTGTGCTGGTCCACCCAGGTGTAGTAGCTGGCCTCGGCGCTCTCGTCCGGCCGGCCTTCGAAGCTGGGACCCGGCAGGCGGTAGAACGTCCAGCCTTCGGGGCACTGGTCACCCGTGGCCTTCGGCCCGTTGAGCGGCCCCTTGCACTTGCGCCGGTCGAACGCGCCGAGATGACCGGAGCCGAGCGACACCCAGACGACGCCGTGACCGTCGATGTCCGCGCCGCGCGAGCCGAAGCCCGGGGCCGGCACGTTATAGATCTCGGCGAGCGCCGTCGCCGGCGGATTCAGGCCGGGCGCGATGCGCACGATGGCGCCGGGGTATCCGTAGACCGAGCCCCAGACCGAGCCGTCCACCGGGCTCGGCATGACCGCATAGAACGGCGCGACGATGCGCTTGTCGCGCGCCGGGTCGACAGGCTGATTCGGCTCGACGTAGGCGTCGCGCCGGCCGTTCCCGTTCGTGTCCAGGATCAGCGCCGTCCAGCCCTGCGAGGCCGCCGCGTCACCGGTCTCGAGGAAGCGCTTGGTGTCGAGCCAGCCGACGACGGGACCGCCGCCGCTGGTCCAGAGCGTATTGTCTGCGTCATAGCCGAATTGCAGGTGATGCGTCGAGAAGCAGGTGTCGATGAACGTGTACTTTCCGCTGCGCGGATCGTAAAGCGCCATCTGGCGGCCGCTGCGCTCGAGCGGGAACGCCTTGGCCGAGGGCACCTCGGAGCCCGCCTGACAGAAGCTCGGGTTCTCGGCCGCGCGGATGCGGGCCGTGTACCAGACGCGCCCCTCGCGGTCGAACATGGGATTGTGGGCGTTCGCGCGGCTGTCCCAGATCTTCTCGTTGCCCCAGTACGGGGACGGCAGCAGCGGCCCGGTCTCGGCCGTCGACGGCGTGTTCGCGTCCCGCACGGGTGCGTGGACGCTCGTCGCCGTGTCGTGCACGGGGTCGAGAACCGGGAAGTCGTCCGTGCTGAGCTCGGGGGCGCCGTAGAGCTTCCCGTAGGCGTTTACGGTGGGGTTGCGCCGGTCGGTCGAGACGAGGTCGTGCAGGTAGGCGTGGTCCGTCGCCCAGTCCCGCACGGTCGCGACGACGTCGCGCTCCACACCCTGGGGCCGCTCGGGGCGGGAGTGCGGCAATTCGCCGGCTGCGATGCGGTCGGTCCAGTCGCCGAGATACTTGAACGGCACGCCGTTCAGCATTCCCGCGGCGATCCGCAGCATGTCGCGCCCGGCCTGGCCGGACTGCACGCGCCGCGCCCAGGCGTCGGCCGAGTGGTCGAACTTGCCGAGCGCGGGCTCAAGGGTGCGCGTCGCCTTCTGCCCGAGCTGATGGCAGCCCACGCAGCCCAGGTTCTTCATCATGGCGACGTACTGGTTGAGGCCGCCCGGCAGGCTCGCGACCTCGGCGCCCGAGGGCAGCTTCATGAGCGAATACCAGTAGATGGCGGGATAGACCTCGGCCGCGACGGCCGGGTCGTCCGTGGCGACGGCCTCGAGATCGAGATGACTGCCGGGCCGCGCTTCGACCTTGGCCGAGTCGGCGAGGCCGTAGCCGCGGACCCAGACCGCGTAGCGGGCGGCCGGCAAATCGGGCACGACGTACCGGCCCTGGTCGTCGGTCACGACGATGCGTGCGAAGCGCGTGCCGAGATCGGCGGTCTCGGCGATGACCCAAACCCCGGCTTCCGGACCGTTGCGGCTAGTCACGACGCCGCCGATGTCGTCGCCGTCGAGGGCGACCGCCGCGGCGGATTGCGCCCGGACCGAAGGAGCGGCCAGCAGGGCCGTGGCGGCGAAGGCGGCCGCAGCGGCGCGGGGCCGAGCGGTTATACGAAAAGCGTGGCCGAAGGCGCCGTCCAGCGTGCTCATGACCGATTCCCCCGAAACGCCCAAGACGCAAACGACATCTCGACAGTAAGGCGAAGCGCGGAAGCGCGCAAGCGCGCAAGGCTCGGCAGGTTGCCTCTATACTCGGCACGGTCCCCGCTCGGAGAACGCCGCATTCATGGCCCTGCACGTCGCCCTGAACCACGCCACGCATTACGACTACGACCGTCCCGTGCGGCTCGGTCCCCAGATCGTCCGCCTGCGCCCCGCGCCGCACACGCGCACGCCGATCCTGAGCTATGCGCTCGCGATCGAGCCGGCCGGCTATTTCCTGAATTGGCAGCAGGACGTCTACGGCAATTTTCTCGCGCGCGTCGTCTACCCCGACCCGGTCCAGCATTTCCACATCGGGGTCGATCTCGTGGCCGACATGGTCGTTCACAATCCCTTCGACTTCTTCCTCGAGCCCGACGCGGAGCGCTATCCGTTCGCCTACGACGCCGCAGTGCGCAAGGACCTCGAGCCGTTTCTGCAAGCCGATGCGGTGACGCCGCGCCTGCGTGCGTGGCTGGCCTCGCTGCCGCGGGGCGAGACCGGGACCGTCGATTTCCTCGTCGACCTGAATCGCCGTCTGCAGGAAGGAATCGGCTACGTGATCCGCCTCGAGCCGGGCATCCAGACGCCCGAGGAGACGCTGGCGCTCGCCAAGGGGTCCTGCCGCGATACGGCCTGGCTGCTCGTGCAGGCGCTCCGGCATCTCGGTATCGCGAGCCGCTTCGTATCCGGCTACCTGATACAGCTCGTACCCGACGTGAGGCCGCTCGAGGGGCCCGCCGGGGCCGAGCGCGACTTCACCGATCTGCACGCCTGGGCCGAGGCATTCCTGCCGGGCGCCGGCTGGATCGGGCTCGACCCGACCTCGGGGCTGCTGGCCGGGGAAGGGCACATCCCGCTCGCCTGCACGCCGCAGCCTGCG
The DNA here is from genome assembly GCA_963782445.1 of uncultured Gammaproteobacteria bacterium. Taxonomy (GTDB): domain Bacteria; phylum Pseudomonadota; class Gammaproteobacteria; order Steroidobacterales; family Rariloculaceae; genus ZC4RG20. Next base: position 3,382,183 of record CAWAJM010000001.1, on the reverse strand, counting down.
GGCGCGGCTCCGATCGCGGGCGCCGTCGGCGAGTGCGAGACCCGTTTCGACTACGCCATGAGCGTGCGCCGCACGCGCGAGACGCCGCGCGTCACGAAGCCGTACAGCGCCGAGCAGTGGCGGGCCATCGACGCTTTCGGCGAGCGGGTCTCGGCCCGGCTCGCCGAGGACGGCGTGCGGCTGACGATCGGCGGCGAGCCGACTTTCGTCGCCGTGGACGATCCCGACGCCCCCGAATGGAACACGGAGGCCGTCGGGCCGACGAAGCGGGCGCGGGCGGCCGAGCTCGTCAAGCGGCTCCGGCAGCGCTTTGCGCCCGGCGGCCTGCTGCATTACGGGCAGGGCAAGTGGTATCCGGGCGAGCAGCTGCCGCGCTGGGCGTTCTCAGTTTATTGGCGCCGCGACGGCCGGCCGTTGTGGTCGGACGCCGCGCGCATCGCCGACGAGCCCGAGGCGCCCGCCCGCGCGCAAGCTTCCGACGACACGCCGGCGCGGCGGATTCTCGCGGCCGTTGCCGCGCGCCTCGAGGTCGATCCCGAGGCCGTCGTTCCGGCCTTCGAGGACCCATGGCATTACCTGCGGCAGGAGCGCGCGTTGCCCGAGAATCTCGATCCGGCTTCGAACCGGCTCGAGGACCCGCTCGCGCGCGAGCGCCTCGCCCGCGTGTTCGAGCGCGGCCTCGAGCGGCCCTCGGGCTTCGTGCTGCCGCTGCAGCGCTGGAACGCGCGCGACGGCTCGCGCCGCTGGGTCACGGGCCGCTGGAGCACGCGCTCGGGCAAGCTCTTCCTCATGCCGGGCGACTCGCCGCTCGGCTATCGCCTGCCGCTGCCGTCGCTGCCTTACATCGCGCCGCTCGAGTATCCGTACATCGTGGCGGTCGACCCCGCGGCAGTGCCGGCCGAGCTGCCCGAGCTGGATCCCGTCCGGCAGCCGGTCCTGCGCCGGGCGCGGGGGCCGGAGGCGCCCGCGCAGCCGCTGCGCGCGCAGGCGGCCGCGCCGGGGCCGGCCGTCGAGGTTCGCGCTGCGCTGACGGCCGAGCTGCGCGACGGCCTGCTGCGCATCTTCATGCCGCCCGTGGCCGAGCTCGAGGACTACGTCGATCTCGTCGCGGCCATCGAGGACAGCTGCGCCGAGCTCGATTGCCGGATTCAGCTCGAAGGCTATGAGCCGCCGCGCGACCCGCGTCTCAACGTCATCAAGGTCACGCCGGATCCCGGCGTCATCGAGGTCAACGTCCAGCCCGCGGCGAGCTGGCGCGAGCTCGTCGGGATCACTACGGGCGTCTACGAAGACGCCGAGGCCTGTCGGCTCGGCACCGAGAAGTTCATGCTCGACGGCCGCCATACGGGCACGGGCGGCGGCAACCACCTCGTGCTCGGCGGGCCGACGCCGGCCGAGAGCCCTTTCCTGCGCCGGCCGGATCTGCTGCAGAGCCTCGTCACATTCTGGCAGCACCATCCGAGCCTCTCGTATCTGTTCTCGGGGTTGTTCATCGGCCCGACGAGCCAGGCGCCGCGCGTCGACGAAGCGCGCCACGATGCGCTCTACGAGCTCGAGCTCGCGTTCAGGCAGGTGCCGCCGCCGGGCGACGCCGTCGCGCCATGGCTCGTGGACCGCATCTTCCGCAACCTGCTCATCGACGTGACCGGTAATACCCATCGGGCCGAAATTTGTATCGACAAGCTTTTCTCGCCGGACGGACCGACGGGCCGGCTCGGCCTCGTGGAGTTCCGCGCTTTCGAGATGCCGCCGCACGCACGTATGAGCCTCGCGCAGCAGGTCATGCTGCTCGCGCTCGTGGCGCGCTTCTGGCGCGCCCCCTACCGCGGCCGGCTCGTGCGCTGGGGCACGCAGCTGCAGGACCGGTTCATGCTGCCGTTCTTCCTCTGGCGCGACTTCGAGGACGTGGTCGCCGATCTCCGGCGCGCGGGGCTTCCCCTCGAGGCCGAGTGGTTCGCGCCCCACTTCGAATTTCGCTTTCCCGCCTTCGGCCGCGTCGGCTTCGGACCCGTCGAGCTCGAGCTTCGACAGGCGCTCGAGCCTTGGCATGTCATGGGCGAGGAGGGCGCCGTCGGCGGAACGGTGCGGTATGTCGACGCCTCGGTGGAGCGGCTGCAGGTCCGTGCGACGGGGTTCGCGGGCGATCGCTACGTCGTCGCCTGCAACCGCCGGCGCGTGCCGCTGACGGCTACGGGGCGGCCCGACGAGCTCGTCGGCGGCGTGCGGTTCAGGGCCTGGCAGCCCGCGTCGAGCCTGCATCCGACGATCCCGGTCGACGCGCCCTTGACGTTCGACCTCTACGACCGTTGGTCCGGGCGCGCCGTGGCCGGCTGCACCTACCACGTCGCGCATCCGGGCGGGCGGAACTTCGAGCGGCTGCCCGTCAATGGCTACGAGGCCGAGAGCCGCCGGCTCGCCCGCTTCTTTGCCTTCGGCCATACGTCGGGGCCGTACCCCGAGCCGGCCGTCGAGGCGCACGCGGAATTCCCGTGCACATTGGACCTGCGCATAAAACCCGAAAAGGGGTCAGAGCCCTTTTTCGAAAAAGGGCTCTGACCCCTTTTTGAGGGTAGACTGCGCGGTCGGCGGTTGATGCAGCGAGCTTTATGCCAGCGATGACCGGGATGCCGCAGCTCGAGCGTCGGGCCGCGGAGCTCCTCGAGTCCTACGAACCGAAGCGCCCCGCGTTCGACGAGCTCGTCGACGCGACCGGCGTCGTGAGGCCGCGGTGGCGCCGCTTGCTCGAGCAGCTCGGCACGATGAGCGAGGACGCGCGGCGCGCGGCCCGACTGCGCGCCGAACGCATGCTGCGCGAAAACGGCGTGACGTTCGTCGCGCAGGACGACGGCGAGCGCACGCACCGGCCCTGGCGCCTCGATCTCTTTCCGCTGCTCATCGATCCGGCCGAGTGGGCCGGCATCGAGAAGGGCTTGATCCAGCGCGCGCGCCTGTTGAACGCGACGCTCGTCGATCTCTACGGTCCTCGCCGCGCGCTCAAGGAACGCGTGCTGCCGCCCGCCGTGCTGTTCGGCAACCCACAGTTCCTGCGACCGTGCGCCAACGTGCGGTCCCCGAGCAATCAGCATCTGCACTTCCTGGCCTTCGACCTCGCGCGCGGCCCCGACGGCCGCTGGTGGGTCCTGAGCGACCGCACCCAGATGCCGTCCGGCGCGGGCTACGCGCTCGAGAACCGCATCGTCGCCTCGCAGTGCCTGCCGGAGCTGTTCGGCGACGAGAACGTGCGCCGGCTCGCGAGCTTCTTCCGGGCCTTCGCCGAGCACTTCGTGAGTCTCGCAGGCCGCGACGATGCCCACGCCGTGTTCCTCTCGCCGGGTCCTTCGAAGCAGAGCTACTTCGAGCACGCCTATCTCGCCCGCTACCTCGGCTTCAGCGTTGTCGAGGGCTCGGATCTCACGGTCCGCGACGATCGGCTCTACCTCAAGACCGTCGAGGGCCTCAAACCCGTCGACCTCGTCATGCGGCGCGTGAGCTCCGAGCTTTGCGATCCGCTCGAGCTGCGCGCCGACTCGCTGCTCGGCGTGCCCGGCCTGCTGCAGGCCGCACGCGCCGGCAGGGTCACGATCGGTAACGCCATCGGCAGCGGCCTCGTCGAGAGCGACGCGTTCCTGAGCTTCCTGCCGGCCCTGTGCCGTTTTCACCTCGGCGAGGAGCTCGCGATGCCGAGCATCGCGACGTGGTGGTGCGGGCAGGCCCGCGAGCGGGCTCACGTCATCGCGAATCTCGACCGCCTCGTGCTGAGGCGCATCTCGACGACGCGCAGCACGCTCGGGCGCGGCCGCGAAGGCCTCGTGCGCACGGATCTGACGGGCGAGCGACGCCAGCGGCTGATTCGCCAGATCGAGCACGAGGGCTACGACTTCGTCGGCCAGGAGGTGCCGACACTCTCGACGGCGCCGATCTGGAACGGCGACGGCGCGCTCCGGGCCGCGCCGACCGTGCTGCGCGTCTATGTCGCCGCGACGGCGGACGGCTACCGCGTCATGCCGGGCGGCCTCGCGCGCATCGCGTTCGGGTCCGACCCACGCACGGCTTGGCTGCAGGCCAGCGATATCAGCAAGGACGCGTGGGTGCTTTCGGAGGAGCCCGTCGATTCGTTCAGCTTGCTGGCTCAGCAGCAGGACCCCGCGCGCATTCGGCGCAGCGGCCGCAGCCTGCCGAGCCGTACCGCGGACAACTTGTATTGGCTCGGCCGCTATGCCGAGCGCGCCGAGGCCGCCGTGCGCCTGTTCCGCAGCCTCGTCGTGCGCCTGGGCGGGGAGTTCGGCTCGAGCCGCAACGTCGTGACGCCCGAGCGCGTCGTCTCGCTGCTCGTCGTACAGAAACACCTGTCCGCGCGGCGCGGCCGGCGGGCTACGCAGGCCGGCAAGGCGGCCGTCGAGCGCGAGCTCTGGACGATCCTGTTCGACCCCGAGTGTCGCGACGGGCTCGTGACCGTGCTGCGCAACGTGCGGCGCACAGCCGATGTCGTGCGCGAGCGCCTCTCGTTCGACGCGTTCCAGATCCTCAAGGACCTGACCGAGATGCTCTACAGCTGGCGCCTGACGCCGGGCGAGGAGACCGGGGATGCGCTGCGCCTGTTGAACCGGCTCATTCAGTATCTCGCGGCGTTCAGCGGCCTCGTCATGGAGAACATGACGCGCGGCTACGGCTGGCGGTTCCTGGACATGGGCCGGCGCAGCGAGCGGCTGCGCGCGATGCTCGAGCTCTTGCAGCAACTCGCCGTGCGCGGCGATCCGGCCGAGGACGGCGGCCTCGAGCTGCTGCTCGAGCTCGCCGACAGCACGATGACCTACCGGGCCCGCTACCGGGCGGCGCCGCGGTTGCCGGCCGTCCTCGACCTGTTGCTCTGCGATGGCGCCAATCCGCGCTCGGCCGTGTTCCAGGTCGAGGCGCTGGCGGCGCATCTCGCCGAGCTGCCCCATGCGGCCGAAAGCGAGGAAGGCGTGCTGACGGCCGACGAGCGCATCACGACTCGCCTCGGCAGCGAACTGCGCCTCGCCGACCCCGTGAAGCTCGGCGAGACGCTGGGCCGGTCCGATTCGCGCGTCGATCTCGACCGGCTGCTGCGCCGTGCGGCGCAGGATGTCGACGAGCTGGCCGACCATATCGCAGCTCATTTCTTCAGCCATTCGGCGCCGACGCGGGTCTCGGGCGCGCTGCGAGCCGAGGGCGGCACGTGATCTTCGACGTGACGCACCGCACGACGTTCAGGTATGAGCAGCCGGTTTCGGTCTCCCAGCACGTCCTGCACCTCGCGCCGCGTGCGCACCCGCGCCAGCGGCGCATTGCCTGGAGCCTGCAGGTCACGCCGGCGCCGTCGACGCGCTCGGACTCGGCGGACTATTTCGGCAACCCGGTCTCTTACCTGACGGTGCAGCGGCCGCACGATCAGCTCCTCGTCGAGTCGCGCGCGCGTATCGACGTGTTCGGCCGCGAGCGCGCCGTCGTCCTCGAGAGCGGCCCGAGCTGGGAGGCCGTCGGCGACGCGGTGCGGGCGGCCGAGCCCGCGGCGCTCGAGGTTTCGGAGTTCGCCTTTTTCTCGCCCTACGTCGCGGGCAATCTCGCGGTGCTCGATTTCGCCCAGGCTTCGTTTCCGGCGGGGCGGCCGCTGCTCGCCGGCGTCATGGATCTCACGACGCGAATCTACGAAGAGTTCGAGTACCGCGGCGGCGTCTCGGATGTTTCGACGCCCGTGCCGGACGTGCTCTCCATGCGCCAGGGCGTATGCCAGGACTTCGCCCATCTCGAGATCGCCTGCCTGCGCAGCCTCGGCCTGCCCGCACGCTACGTGAGCGGCTACCTGCTCACGCGGCCGCCGCCCGGGCAGCCCAAGCTCGCCGGCGCCGACGCCTCGCACGCCTGGATCTCGGTCTGGGCGCCCGACCGCGGCTGGATCGATTTCGATCCCACGAACAACGTCATTCCGGACGAGGAGCACATCACGATCGCGTGGGGCAGGGATTACGGCGACGTGAGCCCGATCAACGGGTTCATTCTGGGCGGCGGGGCGCACAGCGTCGGGGTCGCGGTCGACGTGGCGGCGGTTTGACAAGAAAAGGGCTCTGACCCCTTTTCCTGCTAAGCCTCGACGTCGGCGAACTCCGACGCGAAGAACGTGTCCGCGATTTGCCGGCCCAGCCCGATGAGCTCGAGCTGGACCTGATCGACGAACTCGTGCAGCCCGGCGGCGACGATCTCGGGTGCCGCCCGTCGAGCCAGCGCCTTGAGCGCATGCAAGCGATCCCGGGGAAACTCGACGTCGCTCAGCTCGTCGTCCTCGAGCAGCTGCTCGAGGACGTTCTCGAGGTTGCGCACGCAGTACGGAATCGAACGCGGAAAGCGCGGGTGGAGCAGGATGAAGCCCGCGACGGTCGTCGGGGTCATTTCGTGCGGGTAAATGCGCCGGTAGCCGTGATAGGCCCCTGCCGAGCGCAGCAGCGCATTCCATTGCGCGATGTCCACGGGCGTGCCGACGTCCTCCCAATGCGGCAGCAGCGCATGGTATTTGACATCCACGAGGCGTGTGACCTGATCGCACAGCTCCATGAAGGTGCCGAGCCGATAAAACAGCCAGACCTGATCGCGAAACATCGTGTCGTGCGCGATGCCGAAATGCAGCTGACAGCCTTCCTTGATACGCGTACACAGGCGAGAGAGCTCGGGCAGGTTCAGGCCGCGCGGGCCGAGCGCTCGCACCCAGTTGTAGAAGACATTGAGCTGCGACCACGTCTCGAGGCTGATCAGGTGACGGATACTGCGGGCGTTCTCGCGGGCCCCGCGGACGGAAGAGGCAATCGAGTTCGGGTTCTCGGGGTCGATGATGTAGAAGCGCACGACGCGCGCGGCGTCGGCCTCCCTGTAGCGGCGGAAGAAAGTCTGCTCGTCGCAGTGCAGCCGCAGGATCGGCAGCCAGTCGTTCGAGCCGCGGGCATCGCGCGCGAAAGTCTCGTTGATCTCGAGGATGCGCGCGAGATGCTCCGCGCGCTCCATATAGCGCGCCATCCAGAAGCTGTTCTCGGCGAACCGTGCGAGCAGGCTACTCAAGGACCCAGGTATCCTTCGTGCCGCCGCCCTGCGAGGAGTTCACGATCAACGATCCCTTTCGCAGCGCGACGCGCGTCAGTCCGCCCGGCAGCACCCAGCTGCGGCGCCCGGTAATGATGTAAGGACGCAAGTCGACGTGGCGCGGCTCGATGCCGTCCGCGGTCAGCGTCGGGCAAACCGAAAGATCGACGACGGGCTGGCTGATGTAACTCTTGGGGCTCGCGCGCAGGCGGTCCCGGCAGGCGGCGAGCTCCTCGCGCGTCGCCCGGGGGCCGACGACGATGCCGTAGCCGCCCGATTCGCCGACCGGCTTCACGACGAGGCGATCGAGATGCTCGAGCGTGTAGTCGAGACCCTCGGGCTCGCGGCACAAGTGCGTCTCGACGTTCTGCAGGATCGGCTCCTCGCCGAGGTAATAGCGGATGATGCGCGGCATGTAGGCGTAGAGCGCCTTGTCGTCGGCGACGCCCGTGCCGACGGCATTGGCGAGCGCAATTCGGCCATCGCGGTAAACGGAGAACAGGCCGCGGCAACCGAGCAGGCTCTCGGGCTTGAAGTAGTCGGGGTCGAGGAACGCATCGTCGACGCGCCGATAAATGACGTTGACGCGCCGGAGGCCGCCGGTCGTCTTCATGAAGATGCGGCCGCCGCGTGCGACGAGATCCCGGCCCTCGACGAGCGGCACGCCCATCTCGCGCGCGAGGAATACATGCTCGAAGTAAGCCGAATTGAAAACGCCCGGCGAGAGCAGCACGATCTGCGGCTCGTCGACGCCTTCCGGCGCGATCTCGACGAGCGCCTTGCGCAGCTGCATGCCGTAGTTCGAGACCTGCCTGAGGCCCAAGTGCTCGGCGAGGTCCGGAAACGCTCGCAGCATGAGGTGGCGGTTCTCGACGACGTAGGAGACGCCCGAGGGCGTGCGCGCATTGTCCTCGAGCACACGGAAGACACCGTCTCCGCCGCGCACGAGGTCGATACCGCAGACGTTGACGTACGCCTCGAAGGGCAGATCGAGCCCCACCATCTCCGGCCTGAAATTGCCGTTCTCGAGCACCAGCTCCGCGGGCACGATGCCGTCGCGCAATATGGCCTGCTCGTGATAGACGTTGTGCAGGAAGCGGTTCAGGGCCGTCACGCGCTGCACGCACCCGCTCTCGACGTGCAGCCAATCCTCGGCCGAGAGCACGCGGGGAATCACGTCGAACGGCAGCACGCGGTCGATCGCGTTCTTGTCCGAGTAGACCGTGAACGTAATCCCGAGGTTGAAGAGCTCCCGGTCCGTAGCTTGCGCGCGGCGTCGCAGACTCGAGAGCTTCATGCGGGCGAGACGGCGCCCGATTCCTTCGGTATGCGTCGCCGGCCGTTCGGACGAGCCGAACATCTCGCAATAGTATCCGCCGGGATCGTACCCCTCGAACAGGCCCGCGCGGGAGATTGCCGGGCCGCGAATGGTCTCGGACTGCGTAGCCAAGCTCGATTCTTCTCGTCGTTTCGAAGTCGGTGCGCAAACCGATTATAGCCCTCGTCCGCGACTTGCAAAGGGCCTGGATAGAGAAGCGTCGGTTTGGCTGCGACGTAAGCGTGCACATCCGTCGCGCCTGCACGGTCTTCGTGCAGATGAGCCCGTCCGTTCGCCTGCGAGGCGCCTTTTTGGTGCAGCCGGCCGGCCGCATTGCGGGGGCTGCGCGCCGCGCGCGACGGTCGGAGGAGGCGTTTGCCGCAGTCGAATAACCTGCTAGGCCGGCGCGATCTCCGGCTCGCTGGGCGCCTCGGCGCCGAACTGCAGTTCCGCAAGGCGGGCGTACAGCGGGCTTGCGACCAATAATTCTTCGTGCGTGCCGGTCGCGACGATGCGCCCGAGGTTCATGACGACGATGCGGTCGACCTTGCGCACGGTCGCGAGCCGGTGCGCTATCACGAGGGTCGTGCGATTGCGCATGAGCCGCGTCAGCGCCTGCTGAACGAGACGCTCGCTGTCCGCATCGAGCGCGCTCGTCGCCTCGTCGAGCAGCAGGATCGGCGGGTCCTTGAGCAGGGCGCGCGCGATCGCGATGCGCTGGCGTTGGCCGCCCGAGAGGCGCGCGCCGCGCTCGCCGAGGAACGTCGCGTAGCCCTGGGGCAGCGCGCGGATGAATTCGTCCGCGGCCGCAGCTCGGGCGGCGGCTTCGATCTCGGCATCGGTCGCTTCGGGCCGGCCGTAGCGAATGTTCTCCCGGGCGCTCGCGCCGAAGAGAACCGTATCCTGCGGCACGAGGCCGATGAGGTGCCGCAGCTCCGTGCTCGAGGCCTGCGCGATATCGATGCCGTCCACGAGGATACGGCCGCGCGTTGGATCGTAGTAGCGGAGCAGCAGCTGAAACGCCGTGCTCTTGCCGGCGCCCGAGGGGCCGACGAACGCCACCGTTTCCCCGGGCGAAACCGTCAGCGTGAAATCCTCGAGCGCGGCGTGCTCGGGTCGCGAGGGGTAACGGAACGCGACCTGCTCGAAGCCGATGCGGCCGAGGCTCGGCGCGGGGAAAGGCCGCGGCCGCGCCGGCTCGGCGATCGTCGGCTCCGCATGCTGGAGCTCGACGAGCCGTTCCATGGCCCCGGCCGCGCGCTGCACTTCGCCCCACATCTCGCTGAGCGAGGCCGCGGAGACGCCGAGGTAGACGGCATAGAGCAGGAATTGACTGATCTGTCCGAATGTCATGCTGCCCGCGATGACTTGGCGCGCGCCGATCCAGAGCACGAGCGTGATGGCGCCGAACACGAGGATTGTCGCGACGGCCGTGAGGACCGCCCGCACGCGGATTCGGCGCACGGCGACACGGAACGAGTGCTCGACGGCCTCGTGAAAGCGCCGCGCCGTGAAGGCCTCGAGCGTGAACGCCTGGACCGTCTGCACGGCATTGATGGTCTCGCCCGCGAGTGCGCTCGCGTCGGCAATGCGGTCCTGAGAGTCGCGCGAGAGGCGGCGAACGCGCCGGCCGAGGACGAGCATCGGCCCGACGACGAACGGCATGAGACCGACAATGATCGCGGTCAGCATGGGGCTCGTCGCGACGAGCAGTGCCAGCGAGCCCACGAGCGTCACGGCCGAGCGCAGCGTAATCGAGATGCCGACGCCCGCGATCGACTGCACGAGCGTCGTATCCGTCGTGAGCCGGCTCAGCACCTCGCCCGTGCGCGTGATCTCGAAAAATGTCGGGTCCATGCGGATCACGCGCGCGTAAACGGCGCTGCGCAGGTCCGCCACGACGCGCTCGCCGAGCCAGGTCACGAGGTAATAGCGCAGCGCGGCGGAGATCCCGAACACGGCCGCTGCCCCGAGGAAGAGGGGGACGTAGCGATCGATCGTCACCACGTTGCCCACGACGAGCCCGGCGTCGATGAGATGCCGCAGCGCTATCGGCAGCGCGAGCTGGGCGCCGGCCGCGACGAGCAGTGCCGTGAGCGCGGCCGCGAGCACGAGACGGTACGGACGCAGCAGCGGCAGCAGCGCGCGCAGCGGGGCGAGCGTTCGGGCCTTGGGGCGGTCTTCGGCGAGGTCGTTCATCGGCGACAGACTAGCGTGCCGGGGCGCATTATTCACCGGCTTCAGACTCGGCGTGGCGACGTCGGTGGCGGGTTCAGACTCGGCGTGGCGACGTCGGTGGCGGCTTCAGACTCGGCATAAGGGCGGTGTCGGGACCGCCGGAATACCCATCCATGGGGCTGCGTAGCGCGCCGTCCCTGGCGCGCACGCTCCCGACACCGCCCTTATGCCGAGTCTGAAGCCGGGAACGTCGGTGGTTACGCCGAGTCTCCAATCGCCCGCTCGTAATCCCGTTCACGAATATTGCGGCCGACGCGCCACACCCCCGAAGTCACGATTCTGAAACGTCGCCGTGCTCCAATTGCACCCCTGGGCCGCGGCGCCTCATCCGTATATCTCCCAATGGAGCGGTCGTCGTACGGGAGCGATAGTGGTCGTGGCGGAACGAAGCAGGGGAGAGACATGACGACGATTTACGTGGGCAACCTCCCTCAGGACGCGGGAGAGGAGACGGTACGCGAGCTGTTTGCGTCGTACGGGCGCGTCCGGTCCGTCAAGCTCATGCGCCGCGGGTCGCAGCTCAAGGCGCGCGCCTACGGCTTCATCGAGATGGCGGCCAGCGACGTGGCCGAGTTGGCCGTGCATCGCCTCAATGGGCAGTACTTCCGCGGCAAGCTGCTACACGTCGAGAGCGCCGACGAGGGGAAAGCGGCGGGCCTGTAGCCCGTTGGGCGAATTGTAGCGGCCAGGGCGCAGCGGCATTCTCCGTGGAGAAGGGCGAAGGCTTTCGCCTCCGGTCGGATTCGGGTGCCGGCCGCGCTGCCGCAATTGCGCAGATCTTTCGACCTCAGTCCGTGGCACTCGTGGGTGCCAGCGAGCGGCCCGGTTCCCTCGGCACCGTCGTTCTGCGTAATCTCCTCGCCGCGGGCTTCTCCGGCCCCATCTATCCGGTCAATCCCCGTTACGAGACGGTCCAGGGGCTTCCCTGCACGACCAGCGTTGCGGATATCGAAGGGCCCGTGGAGCTCGCCGTCGTCGTCGCGCCGGCCCGCGTCGTGCCCGACGTGCTCGAGGCCTGCGGGCGCCGCGGCGTGCGGGCCGCGATCATCCTCTCCGGGGGCTTTCGCGAGATCGGCACAGCCGGCCGGGACCTCGAGCGCCGCGTCGTCGAGACCGCGCAGCGCCACGGGATCCGTTTCGTCGGGCCCAACTGCCTCGGTGTCATGCGGCCCGACGCGCGCCTCAACGCCACGTTCAGCCAAGCCATGGCGCGGCCCGGCCACATTGCGCTCGTCTCACAGTCCGGCGCGCTCTGCACGGCCATGCTGGACTGGGCGAGCCCGCGCGAGATCGGCTTCTCGAGCGTCGTCTCGCTCGGCATCGGCGCGGACGTCGATTTCGACGAGGTCTTGGACTACCTGCTGCTCGATACCGCGACGCGTGCCGTCATGCTCTATGTCGAGGGCGTGCACGATGCGCGGCGCTTCATGAGCGCGCTGCGCGCGCTATCGCGCGCGAAACCCGTCATCGTCATGAAGGTCGGCCGTCACGCCGAGGGCGGTCGTGCAGCCGTCTCGCATACCGGGGCACTCGTCGGCGCGGACGACGTGTTCGCGGCGGCGCTCGAGCGCGCCGGCGTCGTGCGCGTCGCGGACTACGACGAGTTCTTTGCGGTGGCCGAGACCCTGCACGTCGGCGCAGCGCCGCGCGGGCGGCGGCTCGCGATCGTGACTAATGGCGGCGGTCCCGGCGTCATGGCCGCGGACGCGGCGGCCGATAACGGGATCGCTCTTGCCCAGCTCGGCGACGAGACGCATGCGCGGCTCGACCGGTTGATGCCGGCCGCCGCGTCCGGCGCCAACCCCGTCGACGTGCTCGGCGACGCCGACGCCGCCCGGTATCGCGGTGCACTCGAGGCCTGCCTGGCCGATCCCGGCGTCGATGCCGCGCTCGCGATCTTGATCCCGCAGGCGCTCACGGACGCCGCCGACGTCGCGGCCGAGGTCGTGGCCGTCGCGGAGGCGGCCGAGAAGCCGATCCTGACCTGTTGGATGGGCGACGCGACCATGCGCTCGAGCCGCGAGCTTTTCCGCCGCCACGGCGTGCCGACCTTCGGTGCGCCCGAACGCGCCGTCGGCGCCTTCGCGGCCGCCGCTGCGCATCACGCCAACCAGCAGCTGTTGCTGCAGGTGCCGGAGCCGCTGAGGCCGCAGGCGCCGCCCGACGCGCACTCGGCACGCAAGATCATGGAGACGGCGCTCGCCGGGGGCCGAAAGCTGCTCGATCCGCTCGAGTCGCAGGCCGTGCTGGCGGCGTTCCATATTCCGGTTCCGGCTGCCAGGACCGCCGCGGACGAGCGCGAGGCCGAGGCGGCGGCCGAGGCCGTCGGCTATCCGCTTGCGATGAAGCTGCTCTCGCCCGACGTGACCCACAAGAGCGACGTCGGCGGCGTCGTCCTCGACCTCGGCAGCCGCGCCGACGTGCGCGCGGCCTTCGCGCGCATCATGGCCAACGTGCGCACGGCACGGCCCGGCGCGCGCGTAGATGGCGTCCTCCTCGAGCCCATGCTGCCTGCGCGAGGCGGCCGCGAGCTCATGCTCGGGCTCGTCAACGACCCCGTGTTCGGGCCCGTCATCAGCGTCGGCCTGGGCGGCACGCTCGTCGAGATCGTCGCGGATCGGGCCGTCGGCCTCCCGCCGCTCAATCGCTACCTGGCCGAGCGGCTCATCGACGGCACGCGGGCCGCGCGCTACCTCGGTGCGTTCCGCGGCCGCCCACCCGCAGATCGGGACGCCGTCGTCGAAACCATGCTGCGCGTCTCGGAGATGGCCTGCGAGCTGCCGTGGATCGCCGAGCTCGACATCAATCCGCTCGTCGTCGACGAACGCGGCGCCGTCGCCATCGACGCGCGCATCGCGCTGCGGCCATTCGAGCAGACGGGCCTGCCGTACTCGCACATGGCCATTCACCCCTACCCGAGCCATCTCGGCGGCCGCTATCGCCTCGCCGACGGCACAGCTCTGACTGTCCGGCCCATCCGCCCCGAGGACGCCGCGCTCGAACAGGCCTTCGTCGGCCAACTCTCCGAACGCTCGCGGTACCTGCGGTTCATGTATTCGCTGAAGGAGCTCACGCCGCAGATGCTTTCGCGCTTCACGCAGATCGACTACGACCGCGAGATGGCCCTCGTGGCGCTCGTCGAGCAGGACGGCCGCGAGCAGCAGGTCGGTGTGGCGCGCTACATCACGGAACCCGACGGGCGCAGCTGCGAGTTCGCCGTCGTCGTCGCCGACGCATGGCAGCACCGCGGCATCGCGACGCGGCTGCTCAGGAGCCTCATCGACGTCGCGAAGGAGCGGCGGTTCACGCGCATGGAGGGGGTGGCGTTGCGGGAGAATCGGGGGATGCTCGTGTTGGCCAAGGAGATCGGCTTCGCGGAGCGCGTGTCGCCGGAGGACTCGAAGCTCGTTTTGCTGAGCCTCATTCTTTGATTGACGCTGCTGCTGGGCCGCGGGCGCCGACGCGGCTACAATCGGTAACGATACCGACTGTGCAGCAGGTGCAATGATGAAAAGAAGAGAGTTCGTGGGCGCTGTCGCCGCCGCCGGTCTCGTCTCGAGCCTGACCGCCGAGGCTCAGGCACCCGCACCGCCGCTGCCGAAGGTCCAGCGGCGCGACCGCATCAAACAGGGCCTCTGGCGCAACGTTTTCGGGGTCGATACGCAGCTCGGCTTCGACGCCATGTGCCGGGAGGCGGCGCGCCTCGGGTGCCACGGCTTCGACATGATTCAGCCCAAAGACTGGCCGACGCTGCGCAAATACGGCCTCGAGCCGCTGCTCGTCGGCACGGGCGGCGTCGACTTCAAGAACGGGATCATCCACCCCGAGGTGCACGACCAGATCGAGGCGACCCTCAGACCTTACATCGACATGGTCGCGGAGCAGGGGATCAAGCGCATCATTTCGATCGGCGGCCAGCGCCGGGGCATGCCGTACAAGGAAGCCGCGGACAATGCCGTGCGCTTCCTGAACCGCATCAAGGGGCAGCTCGAAGAGCGCGGCGTGCAGTTCGCGATCGAGAACATGAACAACCGGCGCACGGATCCGCGTTTCGGGCGCGAGGACCAGGTCTTCGGCCACTGGGACTGGGGCATGGAGGTCTTCGAGCGCGTGAATTCGCCGAACATCGGCGTCGTCTGCGATCTCTACCACCTGCAGATCATGGACGGCGACATTGCGCAGCACCTGCGCGACTCGATGAAGTGGATCAAGCACTTCCACTGCGCCGGCGTGCCGACGCGCAACGAGATCGACTACACGCAGGAGGTCAATTACCGCTATGTCGCCGAGGTCATTGCGAGCCTCGGCTACGACGGCTACATCAGCCACGAATGGCATCCTGCGCCGGGGAGAGAGCCGATGCAGAGTCTCGAGGAGTGCCTCTCGATTCTGGACGTTTAAAGGCATCCGTACGGGTATGATGTGAGCGGTGCGCCGCCTCGCCGGCGCGCCGCGGGCCGGGCCGCCGGCCCACGATAACGACAACGATGATGACGCCGCCCAAGGGCGGGGCCGCGGTTCGCTGAGGTCGCGCCGCGCAGGGAGAGAGGGGACACTTCAGATGATCGAATTCAGCCGTACGCGCGGCCGCGGACTGCTCGCCGCGGTCGCTCTCGGGGTGGCCGCTGCCGCGGCCGGTACCGCCGCGCTAGCCGCACCGCGGCCGCACGAGCTGTCCGAGGCTTACATCACGGGCACCGTCACGAGCAGCAACGGCCCCGAGGCCGGTGTCTGGGTCATCGCCCAGACGGACGAGCTCAAGACGCCCTATACGAAGATCGTCGTGACCGACGACGACGGCCGCTTCGTGCTGCCGGAGATGCCCATCGCGACGTATCGCGTCTGGGTGCGCGGCTATGGGCTCGTGGACTCCAAGGCCATCGAGAGCCGGCCGGGCGACCGCGACTTGAAGCTCACGGCCGAGCTTGCGAAGACCCCCGAGGAGGCTGCGCAGATTTATCCGGGCAACTACTGGCTCTCGCTGCTTGAGCCGCCGCCGCCGAGCGACTTCCCGGGCACGGGCCCGGACGGCAACGGCATCAACCCGATCATGGAGAGCCAGAAGCACTGGATCTACCAGCTCAAGAGCGGTTGTCACTTCTGCCATGAGCTCGGCACGAAGACGACGCGCACGCTCGACGACCTGAAGCCGCTGCACTTCGACACGCCCGAGCAGGCGTGGATTTACCGCACGTCGGTCGGCGTGCGGGGGGGTTCCATGTCGGGCGCCTTCGCGACTTTCGGACAGAAGAGCGCCGCCGAGACCTTCGCGAGCTGGACGACGCGCATCGCGAACGGCGAGGTGCCGCCTTCGCCGCCGCGGCCCGAGGGCGTCGAGCGCAACGTGGTCATCACGGAGTGGGACTGGGGCGTCGATACCTCGTTCATGCACGACGAGATTACGACGGACAAGAACGACCCCACGGTGAACCCCTACGGCAACGTCTATGCGGTCTCGTCGGGACACGGCAAGCTCGAGGTCCTGAACCCGAATACGAATCTGACCTACGAGCTCACGATCCCGACGCTCGAGGACCCGCGCAAGATCTCCACGCGCTTCCCGCCGCCGGCCCGGCCCTCGAATTTCTGGGGCATGAAGTACCTGTGGGGGCCCGAGAACCCCGCGGACCCGCACAACCCGATGATGGACGGGAAGGGCCGCGTCTGGATGACCTCGAAAGTGCGCCAGGAAGAGCCGGCCTGGTGCAAGAAAGGCTCGACGAATAAGTTCGCGCAGTACTATCCGCTGACGTTCAGTCCGCGCCAGGCCTCGGTCTACGACCCGAAGACGGGCGAGTTTCGGCTGCTGGACACGTGCTTCGCCACGCATCACCTGCAGTTCGACAACGACCCCGATCACACGCTGTACTTCAACGAGCTGCTCGGGCCCGTCATCGGCTGGATCGACACGAAGAAGTACGATGAAACCCACGACGCCAAGGCCTCGCAGGGCTGGTGCCCGCAGGTGCTCGACACGAACGGCGACGGCCGCATCACGAAGCCCTGGAACAAGCCCGGCGAGAAGTTCGATCCGAGCCGCGACACCGAGGTTCGCTACAACCTCTACTCCGTGATCCCGAGCCCGGTCGACGGCTCGGTCTGGGGCGCCTCGGAGAGCTATCCGGGCTATATCGTCCGGCTCGACCCGGGCGCGAACCCGCCCGACACCTGTGTGACCGAGGCGTACCGGGTCCCCGATCCGGGCTTCGATCCGCGCGGCATCGACATCGACAGCAAGGGCCTGGTCTGGACCGCGCTCGCGGGCTCGAGCGACCTCGCGAGCTTCGATCGCAGCAAGTGCAAGGTCCTGAAGGGTCCGGCGACCCGCGACGGCACGCAGTGCCCCGAGGGCTGGACGCTTTATCAGACGGACGGCCCAAAGCTCAAAGGCACGAAGGTGCCGGCCGACTTCCACTACTACGACTGGGTCGACCGCTACAACGTGGCCGGCCTCGGGGCGGATACCCCGTTTGCGACGGGCTCGGATTCCGAAGCGCTGCTCGCGCTCGATCCGAAGACGGGTAAGTGGCATACGTTCCGCGTGCCCTTTCCGCTCGGCTTCTACCACCGCGGCATCGACGGGCGCATCGACGACCCGGACATCGGCTGGAAGGGCAGGGAGCTGTGGGCCAATTACGGCACGCACCTGATCTGGCACGTCGAGGGCGGCAAGGGCACGCGCGGCAAGATGGTCCGCTTCCAGTTCCGTCCGGACCCGCTCGCCCACTGACGAAGCCGCCGCGGACCGCGGAAGCGGGCGGAAAAGGGGCGAAAAAGGGGTCAGAGCCCTTTTCGCGGAGCCCTTTTTCGCGGCCCGCCGCGGCCCGGCCGCGCCGGCTGGAGAGGGCCGCCCGGCCCTCCCGGGCGCCCGTTCGTTCCGGACCTCGGAATTTTGCGTTTTGCAACTCGGGAAACCGCGTGTTGCGGCGCGGGCGCGGGAACGACTAACGTCGTTCCAGGCTGCCCAGGAAGCGGGACGGGTTGACTCGGTGCCGGCTCCCGGCATGATGGAGCGTGCCGTCAAGACTCTCGTTCCCGGTCCCCCGGGGGCCGGCCCGATTGCACGATCTCGGCCCGGAGTGATTGATGATCGACCCCGAAATACTGGCCCGCATCCAATTTGCGTTCACGGTATCGTTCCACATCATATTTCCCGCGTTCTCGATCGGGCTCGCGAGCTGGCTCGCGATGCTCGAGTTCCTCTGGCTGCGTACGGGCACGCCGGCCTATCACAGCCTCTACCGGTTCTGGGTCAAGATCTTCGCCGTCTCGTTCGGGATGGGCGTCGTCTCCGGAATCGTCATGAGCTTCGAGTTCGGCACGAACTGGAGCGGCTTCGCGCACGCGACAGGCAATGTCCTCGGGCCGCTGCTCGGCTATGAGGTACTGACGGCCTTCTTCCTCGAGGCGACGTTTCTGGGCGTCATGCTGTTCGGTGAGGGACGCGTCAAGCCGTGGCTGCACTTCACGTCGACATGCATCGTCGCGGTCGGCACGCTGATGTCGGCGTTCTGGATCCTCGCGGCAGACAGCTGGATGCAGACTCCCGCGGGCTTCACGATCCGCGACGGCGTGTTCTATCCCGTGAACTGGCTCCACGTCATCTTCAACCCGTCGTTCCCGTACCGCTTCGGCCATATGGTCATGGCCGCCTATCTCGCGACGTGCTTCATCATCGCCGGCATCGCGGCCAGCTATCTGCTCGAGGGCCGATTTCCGAGACGCGCGGGCCTCACGCTCAAGCTCGCCGTAATTTTTGCGAGCATCGTCGTGCCGCTGCAGATCGTCCTCGGCGACGCCCACGGCCTCAATACCGAGAAGTACCAGCCCGCCAAGGTCGCGGCCATGGAGGCGCACTGGGAGACGCGCGACCACGCGCCGCTGCTGCTGTTCGCAGTGCCCAACGGCAAGAAGGAGCGCAACACCTACGAGATCGGCATTCCGACACTCGGCAGCCTCATCCTCAAACACACCCCGAACGGCATCGTGACGGGGCTCAAGGAGTTCCCGCCGCAGGACCGCCCGCCCGTGTCGGTCGTGTTCTACTCGTTCCGCGTCATGGTCGCGATCGGCTTCCTCATGGTCGTCGTCGCCTGGGCGGGCCTCGTGCAGCTGCTGCGGGGTAAGCTCGAGCAGACGGGTTGGCTGCTGCGGACCTTTCGCTACATCGCGCCCATCGGGCTCATCGCGCTGCTCGCGGGGTGGGTCACGACCGAGGTCGGGCGCCAGCCCTTCCTCGTCTACGGCGTTTTCCGCACCGCGCAAGGCGTCTCGCCCGTGCCCGGCGGCAGCATCCTCACGACGCTCGTAATGTTCGTGCTCGTCTACGCGAGCGTGTTCGGCGCAGGGGCTTACTACGTGCTGAAGCTCATTCGGCAGGGGCCGCGGGAAGCCGGGCCTTCGCCCGGGGCCGCCCCCACGGCGGCACGGCCGCTGTCCATGCCGAGCGAGTCGATCGAGGAGAACGGCTGATGGTCGGCGGATGGCTCCCGTTCATTTGGCTCGTGCTGATCGCGATCGGCATTTTCATGTATGTGCTGCTCGACGGCTTCGTGCTCGGCACCGGCATCCTGTTCCCGTTCGCTCCGAACGACGAGGACCGCAGCACCATGATGATGTCCGTCGCGCCGATTTGGGATGGTAACGAGACCTGGCTCGTGCTCGGCGCGGGCGGCCTGTTCGCGGTGTTCCCGCTGGCCTATTCGATCGTGCTGCCGGCGCTGTATCTGCCGTTCATCTTCATGCTGCTCGGGCTCATTTTTCGCGGCGTCTCGTTCGAGTTCCGGTTCAAGGCCCGCCGCAGCCGCAGGATCTGGGACGTGGCCTTCTGCGCGGGCTCCGTGCTCGCGACGTTCGCGCAGGGCATCGTGCTCGGCGCGTTCGTTCAGGGTTTCAACGTCCAGAACGGCGTCTACGCGGGCGGCGCGTTCGACTGGGCGACGCCCTTCGGCTTTCTCGTCGGCGTCGCGCTCGTCGTGGGTTATGCGCTGCTCGGCAGCACGTGGCTCATCATCAAGGCGCCGGGGCAGCTGGAAGTCTGGGCACGGCGCATGTCCGTGAACCTGCTGTTCGGCGTGCTCGCGGCCATCGCGCTGATCAGCGCCTGGGTGCCGTTCTTCAGTCCCGTGATTCAGCAGCGCTGGTTCTCGCTGCCGAATTTCTATTACCTCTCCCAGGTGCCGTTGTTCACGATCATCTGCGGCTTTCTGCACTGGTACATGACGACGCGTGGCCGCCAGTTCGCGCCGTTCCTATTCACGCTGGCCATCTTCGCGCTTGGATATGCGGGCCTCGCGATCAGTCTCTGGCCCAACATCGTGCCCTACGTCGTGCCGTACTGGGAGGCGGCGACGATCCCGAAGAGCCAAGGCTTCCTGCTAGTCGGTGCGCTGATCACGCTGCCGGCGGTGTTTTTTTACACCGGCTACTCTTACTACGTGTTCCGGGGCAAGGTGACGCGAGAAATCGAGTACTGAGCGGTTGGGCTTCGAGCCCGCGCAGTCAACCGTTGACGCGCTCGGCGAGCGCCAGCGCGTCGAACGGCGCATGCACCTTCGCGTCGTTGTCGAAGTAAACGTAAACGTCCCGCCCGCGCCGGGCCTTCGGTGCCTGCGGGGACACGCAGCGCGCGCCGTCGATCTGCCCTCCTGCTAGCCAGGCGCGCACGCGGTCGGCCCAGCCGTCGAGCGCCGCGGCCGAGTAGCCGCTCGCGTAGAGCTCTTTGTCGCCGTGCAGGCGCACGTAGACGAAGTCCGTCGTCACGTCTTCCATGAGCGGCCACTTGCCGGCCGTATCCGCGACGACGAGGGCGACCCGGCGGCGGCGCAGCAAATCGATGAATGCGGCTTGCATAAAACTTTCGTGCCGCACCTCGAGGGCGTGCCGAAGGCGGCGGTCCGGGGCTGTCGCGAGGCGGGCGCGTCCCGTGACGCGCTCGTCGTGCTTGCGCGCGAGCTTCGTCGCCTCGGCCCCGGTCTGCGGCAGCAGGCCGAGAAAGGACTCCAGCCGCTCGCCGTCGTAGCGCATGCTGGGCGGGAGCTGCCAGAGGAAGGGCCCGAGCTTGTCCTCGAGCGCCAAGACGCCGGAGGCGACGAAGTTCGCGAGCGCGGTGCGGACGTCGTGCAGGCGGTGCATGTGCGTGATGTAGCGCGAGCCCTTGACGGCGAACACGAAGTCGTCGGGGACCTCCGCGTGCCAGCGGGCGTAACTTTCGGGACGCTGCAAAGAGTAGAAGCTGCCGTTGAGCTCGATCGAACCGAAGCGTTCCGCGGCGTACGCGAGCTCGCGCTTGTGCGCCAGCTCCTTCGGATAGAACTTGCCGCGCCAGCCGGCGTAGCGCCAGCCCGAAATGCCGATACGTGCCCGCATGGCTCAAGGCTAGCGGGCCGCGGCAGCCCGGGAAAGCGGCGGCTCTCCGGATGCCGTCCGCAGGACCGCCGACGCCGGCGCGCGAACCGGCTGCCTACGCCGGCCGCGGATGGCTCCACTGAAAGCGCCGATAGATCGCTTCGAGCAGCATGCCGACGCCGGCGAGCGTGAGCAGCACGTTGAGCAGGCCGCCGACGAACGGTACGTTGACGACGGCGAGCACGATCACGAGGCCGACCGCGAGCGAGAGGGGAACCGTCGGTTCCTCGATACGGGCCCCGAGCACCGTGCGGCCGATGAAGTAGGCGAGCAGGATCTTCGCGAAGTACAGCGCGGCGCCCCAGAGCAGCATCGCGGCGATTGCGATCGGCAGGCCGATGATCGTGAGGCCGACGACGACGGCGACGATGGGCACGACGAGCAGGGTGACGAGGCCGATCCCGGCCGTGATCAGGGCGTCGCCGCCGTCTTCGAGCCTCGCGCTGCGCAGCGAAGGGGCGAGCCAGAGCACGACGAGCCCCACGAGGAACGCCGCCGAGAAACGCACGGCCTCGCGCGCGATGAACGGGACTTTGTCGATGCTGGGGCGCTGGGGCGGCTGCCAGACCTCGGTCCGGACGCCGCCAACGACCGTTGCGCCGGCCGCAACGTCGAGTCTAGCGGGCTTCGGCACATGGGCGACGAGGGCGCCCCCGATCCGCGTGGCGGGCAGCACCTTGACGTTCTCGCCGAAGGCCGCAACGTTGCGGGTCACCTCGGCGCCGAGCGCGATGTCGCGGCCGAAGGCGCTGAGGTCGCGCCCGACGCCGCCGCTGCCGATGTCGGCGCTGCGCGCGAAGACGAATGCATCGTCGGCGACGCGGGTGTCCCCGCCAAATGCGACCTGCCGCCCGAAGCTGTAGACGTTGCCGGCGACGTGGGCGCCCGTGAGATCGAGGTCGGCCGCCGCCGCGATGACGCTCCCGTCGACGGGGCCTTCGATGCTGAGATTTTCGGCCGCGGCGACGAGCAGACCGGTCACATGGCCGCGCACGACGACACGGCGGCCCGCAGCGATGACGTCCCCGTCGACGGTGCCGTCGATCGTGACCGTGTCGGCGGCCGCGACGAGCGTATCGTGGATCGTCTCGTCGGCCGGGACCGTCAACTCTTGCTTAGCCTGCCGAACCTCGACGGCCCGGCTCGGAGCCGGCAAGACGGCGGCCCCGAGCAGCGCGGCCGCGAGCCAGGCGCCGCCGCGGGGCCGTATCTTCGCGACGGCGAGCCAGGCGAGCAGGAGCAGGCCGGCCGCGAGGGCGGCGAGCGTAAAGGCGTGCGTCAACATCGTGTTTCCCTCCCGGAACAGGAACGCGACGAGGCCGAGCGCGATGCGCAGGCAGCGGTCCGCGTCGAAAGGATCGAGCCAGCCGAGCGGGAGGGGCGCCAGGGTGCTGCGGACCAGCATCCATGCCAGGCCGATCGCGCCCGACAAGGCGAGGGCCGCAGCGGCCGCCGCGAGCAGCGGCCGCGGGCCGGCGGCGAAGCGGGGCGCGGGGACGGCCCGCTTCGCCGGCTCGGCAAAGGCCTCGACGAACAGCGCGCGCGTCGCCGTGAACGCGGCGGCGCGCGATCGGCAGGCGGCGCACGACGCGAGGTGCGCCTCGAGCGCGGCGGCACCTGCGGCGGACGACTCGCCGTCCGCGTGCGCCGACAGTTCCAGATCCGATAGGCAGCTCATGATTGCGTCTCCGCATGCGCCGCTTCGAGCGCGGCGCCCACGGCGCGCTTCGCCCGCAGCAGCAGCACGCCCACGTGATTGCGCGTGATGCCGAGCAATTCTGCGATCTCCTCGTAGCTGGCCTCGGCGTAGAAGGCCAGCAGCAGGGGCACGCGGTAGCGGTCGGGCAGGGCGGCGACCGCCCGCTGGACGGCGTCGGCGCGCTCGGCGGCGATCAGCGTCGCGAGCGCCTCGGCGGCGTCCGCTTCCGCGTCGGACTCCGCACTGGGCACGTCCGCGAACAGCTGCCGCTCCTTCGAGCGGCGGCGCAGCACGTCGACGCAGTGGCGGGCCGCGATGTTCAAGATCCACCCCGCGAACGGCCGTCCCGGGTCGTAGCGTGCCCGGGCCCGATAGGCGCGCAGGAACGCTTCCTGCGTGGCGTCCTCCGCTTCGTGCGGCGCGCGCAGCATCTGCCTGCACAGCCCGTACACGCGGGCGTAGTGATCTTGGTAGAGGCGTTCAAAGCGGACCTCCTCCGAATGCGGGGCCTGCGCCATGGGGAGACTCTTGCGGGCACTCGTGGAGGTAATACGGGCGGGCGCGGCGGATATTACGCGGCGCGCACCCAGCGGATCAGCGTCGCGAGGTCCGGCGGCTTGCCGTGCATGAGCAGCCCGATTCGGAAAACCTTGGCGGCGAACCACAGCGCTGCGAACACGGCCGCGACGCCGACGCCGATGGAGAGCCAGACCTGCCAGAGCGGCGGCGGCGAGGACGAGGCCATGCGCAGCATCATCGCGAACGTGTTGACGGGCGGGATGAAGCTCATTGCGACGCTGAACGTCGAGTTCGGATCGCGCGAGATCGGCAGCCATGTCAACCAGGGCACCATGATGACGAGCATGATGGGCATGACCAGGGACTGCGCCTCGCGCAGCTCGTTGACGGCGGAGCCCATGGCCATCATGAGCGAGCCGACGACGAGGTATGTGATGACGAAGAAGATGACGAGATAGCCCACGAGCCCGAGGTCGACGAGGCCGAGCAGCGCGAACGCCGTGAGCAGGGCGAGCCCCATGGCGACATAGAGGCCGAGCGCGACGATGCTCACGGCCATCTGGCCCAGCAACTTGCCCGCCATGAGCTGCATCGGCGAGACGGCCGAAAGCAGGACTTCGATGACGCGGCTCGACTTCTCCTCGATCGTCGACGTGAGCAGCGCCTGGCCGCCCATGATCACGCCCATGAACATGAGCGCGCCGAAGGCCAGCGGCAGCAGGAAGTTCAGCGCGACGCCGCCGCGATGTGCGCCGGCCGGGTCGACGGTCACGGGTGCCACGCGGGCGACAGTCGTGAGCGCGCGCACGGTATCCGGATCGAGGCTGTGGGCGCGGGCCCGGGCCGCGACGAGGGCTTCGCCGACGCTGCGCTGGACTTCGGCGACGGCCCGGTTATCGAGGTGGCTCGGGATGAACAGATCGTAGCTGCCGTAAGTCGCGCTCCCATCCTTGGGTGCGACGGCGTCGGCGTGCACGACGACGAGCGCGAAGTGGTGCGCGTTCGGGCCGCCGGCGTAGAGCCAGGTCTTCTCCTTCCGGGGGTCCGCATCGGCCGGGCGCACGACCAGCCGCAGGTCCACGGTTTGCTTGCGGAGCTGGCGGCGCGCGGCGTCGCCGACGACGGCGCCGGCGGCCGGCGGCAGGGCTTTCAGGAGGCGCTCGGCGTCGCGCTGCCGGCTGCGGGCGACCTCGGCGGGATCGAGAATGGTCCCCAGCGCCGCCGCGACGCGGCCGTCGGGATCGATGACGGCGACTTCGCCGCTCGCATGATACTCGGTGCCGTTCATGAGCCTCGGCAGCAGCGTGGCCGCGGCGAGCCCCATGAGCGGCGCGATGAGCAGGCCGATGATGAAGGCGCGCGAGGAGACGGTTGCGAGAAACTCGCGCAACGCGACTTGCAGCACCTTGGTCAAGGCACTGCACCGTGCGCCTGCGCCGCCGCGAGCCGGTCCTCTGCGATGGGCGCCGAATCGGACTCGGCCGGCGCGGCAAGCTCGACGAAGACGTCTTCGAGACGCGGACGCTTGAGCTCGATGCGCGCCGGCGCAACCGCCGTCACGATCTGCCGCATCGCCTCTGCCGTATCCGCGCCTTCGTTCAGCGAGATTTCGTAGCCATGCTCGCTTCGCGTCAGCCGGCTCACGAACGGCAGAGCGGCCAGCGCCGCGACGTCCGCGCCAGGCTCCAGCGGAACGAAGTGGATCGTACGCGAGTCGTATTGCCGCTCGATGGCCGCGAGGTCGGCGTCGAGCACTTTGCGGCCGCGGTGAATCATGACGAAGTGACCGCAGATCTGCTCGGCCTGCGGCATGACATGCGTCGAGAAGATCACGGTCGCGCCGCGGCCGTGCTGCTCGAGGATCAAGTCCCTGAGCTGACGCATGCTGATCGGGTCGAGCCCGCTGAACGGCTCATCGAGAATCAGCAGGTCCGGCTCGTGGATCGTTGCGCCGACGAACTGCACCTTCTGGAGCATGCCTTTCGAGAGCTCCTCGCAGCGCTTGCGCTCGGCCGCCGCGAGGCCGACGCGCTCGAGGCCCGCCTGCACGCGCCGGCGGACATCGCCGCGCAGACCCTTGAGCCGGGCGAGGTAGGCGAGCATGTCGCCGACACGCATCTTGCGGTAGACGCCGCGCTCCTCGGGCAAATAGCCGATGCGATCCTTCGCTTCGAGCGCCGAAGGCCGGCCGAGCACGGCGAGCCGGCCGCGGTCCGGAAACAGGATCGACATGATCATCCTGATCGTCGTGGTCTTGCCCGCCCCGTTGGGCCCGATGAAGCCGTAAAGGCCGCCAAGCGGCACGGTGAGATCGAGGCCGTCGACGGCCGTCATGGCGCCGAAGCGCTTCGTCACGCCCTCGATGAGCACGGCAGCCTCGGTGGGGGATGCTCGGGTCATGGCCTGTATCCTCTCGCCCGGAGGACAATTGCGCAGGCCATTAATCTACCTCATACCGGCGCTCGGTGTTAGGCGCACAGCAAAGTGCTAGACTGTCGGACCACCTCGGCGCGGACGCCGGGCTGGCATTCGCCGTGCGAGGCGCTGCAGGCGCACGGTCCGCTGCGGCAAGGCCGCGTAGCGGCGCAAATTCAGGGGGTAAAACGATGGTCGCGAACGAGATCCCGGTCGGCGCATCGTCGCTGCAGACCCTGACGAACATGTTCACCGCTCCGGGTCAGGCGTTCGGCTCGCTCAAGGAGCGCCCCACGTCCCTGTTCCCCGTCCTCCTGCTCCTCGCCGCGACGGCGCTCGTCGCCCTGTGGTACTACTCGGGCGTGGACCTCGTCTGGCTCTTCGAGCGAAGCATGGACGCCGCAAATACCCAGGTTCCGGCGGATAGTCGCCGCCAGACGCTCGAGCTCATCGGGAAGATCCCGCCCTACGGCGCAGGCATCGGTGCCGCCGTCGCGTCGATCGTTTCCATGCTGCTCATTCTCATGGTCGGCGCCGCCTATCTGGCTATCGTCTCGCTGTTCACGAACGACGGTTACAACTTCGTGAGCTGGTTTTCGTTCGCCGCCTGGTCCTCGTTGCCGTTGCTGCTCGGCCTGCTCGCGACGCTCGTGAACCTCGCGATCAACGACGTCTCCCACCTGCCGCCCGAGCAATTAAACCCGCTGTCGCTCGCCTACCTGCTGGGCATCCCGCCCGGGGCCGGCGGTGCGCGCCTGCTGCAGGTGCTGAGCCTGCCGACGTTCTGGGTGCTCGGGCTCATGGTCTACGGCTACAGCCGCTGGACGGGCAAGGGGCTCGGGGCCTCGACCGCCATCGTCGCGGGGCCGCTCATCGTCATCGCGGGCTTGGTCGCGCTCGTCGCGCTGCGCTGAGCGCTTGCCTATGCAGAAGAGGATGCTGCTGCTCGGAGGCGTCGTCGCGCTCGTCGTGGCCGTGCCGATTCTGCGCAAGGGGACGTTCGGGAACGAGGGCAAACCCGTGCAGACGGAGGCGCTCGTCCGCCACAGCATCGAGTCTTCGGTGCTCGCGTCCGGCCACCTCGAGCACGAGGATCAGGTCAAGCTCACGACGGAGGAGATCGGCCGAGTGACGCAGCTGCTCGTCGCCGAGGGAGACCGCGTGAAGAAGGGCCAGCTGCTGCTGCGCATCGACGACGAGGCTTACCGGGCCGCAGCCGAGCAGGACGAGGCGCAGGTCAAGCTGCAGCAGATCGCGATCGAGCGCCAGCAGCTCAAGCTCGAGAACATCCAGCGGCAGTGGGAACGCAAGCACATGCTCTACGAGCAGAAGCTCATCGACGAGGACAGCTTCGAGGAGGCCACGAACGAGCGCGACCTCGCGAAGGTCGATCTCCAATCGAGCCGAGAGCAGCTCTCGCAGGCCAAAGCCGAGCTTGCGCAGGCCCAGGATCGGCTCAGCAAGACGCGCGTCTACTCGCCGCTCGAAGGCATCGTGACCTCGCTCGACATCAAGGTCGGCGAGACGGCGATCTCGAGCTCGACGAACATTCCGGGCTCGACGCTCATGACGATCGCGAACCCCGCGAGCATCCACACCGAGGTCAATGTCGACGAGGCGGACATCGCGAACGTTGCCGTCGGGCAGAAGGCCGACGTCTACGCCGTCGCATATCCGGACCGGCCGATACCCGGCGTCATCGACTCCATCGCGGTCTCGGCCAAGGTGCCAGAAGGTCAGCAGGGCTTGAGCTTCGCCGTCAAGATACGGCTCGACCCGCCGGAGGGCGTCGTGCTGCGGCCCGGGATGTCCTGCCGCGCCGAGATCTACACCACGAAGAAAAAGGCGGTGCTCGCCGTGCCCATTCAGGCGATCCTCGTCAGCGAAGACCGCACGCGCAAGGGCAAGACGTACTCGCTGTACGTCGACCGGGACGGGCGAGCCGAAAAGCTCTCGGTCGAGGTCGGTCTCTCGGACGATACGTATCAAGAGGTCAAGGGAGACAAGCTCGCCGATGGCGATCTCGTCATCGTCGGGCCCGACCGCACGCTGCGCTCGCTGGCCGACGGCGACCGGGTGCAGCCGAAGAGCGAGAAAGTTGAAAAGGGGTCAGAGCCCATTATTTCCCGCGACACCTCCGGGCGCAGCGGCGGATGATTGAAAAAAAGGGCTCTGACCCCTTTCTTTTGAGCCATGTCCGTCATTAACCTCGAAGCCATCAGCAAGCACTACGTCATGGGTCAGTTCGTGATCAAGGCCGTCGACGAGCTCGATCTCGTCATCGAGCGCAACGAGTACGTGGCGTTCATCGGCTCCTCGGGCTCCGGCAAGTCCACGGTCATGAACATCATCGGCTGCCTGGATACGCCGACCTCGGGCCGCTATCTGCTCAATGGCCACAACGTGGCCGGCCTCACGCAGAACGAGCTCGCGGACGTGCGTAATCAGGAGATCGGCTTCATCTTTCAGAGTTTCAATCTGCTGCCGCGCATGACGGCGCTGCAGAACGTCATGCAGCCGCTGATCTACCGCGGCGTCGCGGTGGCCGAGCGGCGGGCCGAGGCCATGCACTACCTCGAGCGCGTCGGCCTCGCCGAGCGCAACGATCATTTGCCGAACCAGCTCTCGGGCGGCCAGCGCCAGCGCGTCGCGATCGCGCGGGCGCTCGTGACGCGCCCTTCGATCCTGCTGGCGGACGAGCCGACGGGCAACCTCGATTCGCAGACGACCGTCGAAATTCTCGAGCTCTTCGACGAGCTGCACGCGGCAGGCCAGACCATCGTGGTCGTGACGCACGAGCCGGAAGTCGCCGCGCACGGCAGCCGCGCCATCCGGCTGCGCGACGGCAAGGTGGTGGAAGATCATGCAAACCCCAGCCGCACCCGCCACTGAGCACGGCCCGGGTGCGCGGCGCGGCGCGCTCGCCGTTGCACGCTTCCCGGCCTGGTTCTTCGCGGCCGAAGGGATACGCTCCGCGCTGAACTCGATTCGTGCGCACGCCTTTCGCAGCTTCCTGACCGCCCTCGGCATCATCATCGGCGTCGCCTCGGTCATCGCCATGGTGTCGATCATTCAGGGCTTGAGCTACACGATCGGGCAGCAGTTCCAGGGGCTCGGCAGCAACGGCGTCACGGTCCAGGCGTACACGCCGCTCGAGGACCGGCTGCAGGGCAAGCGCGCGCGCTTGACGCCGAACGATCTCAACCTGATTTCCTATCGCGTCGAAGGTATCCAGTCGATCACGCCGATCATGTACTCGCAGACCGGTCAGAGCCAGGTGCGCTTCGGCTCGCAGACGACGACGGCACAGATGCTGGGCACGACGTACTCCTACCAGGAGGTCGGGCAGTACTTCAGCCGCTATGGCCGCTTCATCTCCGACAGCGACAACGAGACGCGGCGGCGCGTCGCCGTCATCGGCGAGGACGTACGGCAGGACCTCTCGCTGCCGCCGAATCCCGTGGGGCAGTTCATTCAGGTCAACGGCGAATGGCTCAAGATCATCGGCCTGCTGGAGCCGAAGGGCGAGATCCTGGGCCAGAGCCAGGACGACCGCGTGCTGATCCCTTACAGCACGATGCAGAGCCTGAACGGCAATCAAGCCGAGCCGACGATCGCGATTCAGCTCACGATCGCCGATGTCGCGCAGATGGACGGCATCATCCGCATCATCGAGCGGCTGCTCAGGCGTGCCCACCACCTCGACCCGAACGACGACGACGACTTTCGCGTGCAGACGGCGGAGCAGCTGACCTCGACGTTCAAGAGCATTCTGACGAACGTGACCGTCGTCATGGCCGGCATCGTCGGCATCTCGCTGCTCGTCGGCGGAATCGGTATCATGAACATCATGCTCGTCTCGGTCACGGAACGAACGCGCGAGATCGGCATCTGCAAGGCCATCGGCGCGAAGCGTCACCACATCCTCGTGCAGTTCCTGCTCGAAGCGCTCATGCTCTGCCTCATCGGCGGCATTACGGGCCTCGTGATCGGTTACGGCATCGGGGCGCTCGCGGCCTCGCTGATTCCAGGCTTCCCGGCCGCCCATACGCCGCTGTGGGCCGTGTTTCTCGCGCTGGGTTTCTCGGCGCTCGTCGGGATCGCCTTCGGTATCCTGCCGGCCGCGAAGGCGGCGAATCTCGATCCCATCGCAGCGCTGCGCTACGAGTGAACGCCTGAGTCGAGGCAGGGCTGCGAAGCCGGAATTTCTTCATGGTCGTCATCATCATGGGCGTCAGCGGCAGCGGTAAGACGACGGTCGGTCGCGCGCTCGCGCGCGAGACCGGCGGCACGTTTTTCGACGCCGACGACTTCCACTCCGCCGAGAACGTCGCCAAGATGCGGCGCGGCGAGCCGCTGACCGAGGCCGATCGCGAGCCCTGGCTCGAAGTTCTGCGCCGGCTCGTCGACGCCTGGCGAACAGACGAGCGGCTCGCGGTGCTCGCATGCTCGGCGCTGACCGCCCACAGCCGGGAGCAGCTCGGCGTGGGCCGGCCCGGCATCGAGCTCGTGTTTCTGCACGGGCCGGCCGAGCTCATACGGGAGCGTATGCGGGCGCGGCACCACTTCATGCCCGCCGAGCTGCTCGCGAGCCAGATCGGGACGCTCGAGCCGCCCGAGGACGCGCTGCGTCTCGACGTGAGCCTGCCCGTGCCCGCGCTCGTGGCTCGGATCCGTGCCCAGTGGCGGCTCTGACGGAGTGCTGTAGCATAGGAGCCAGCCCCGTCGGCGCAATGGCGCGGCGGCGGCACCGTGCAGCAGCGATGACGAGGCCCCGATGACACACTCCGCAACCCCCCGAACCGCGTCCGTCCGCCCGTCCTGGCCGGAGCGCGGCACGCCGGCCCTCGGTCGCGCCGAGCGCCTGCGGCTGCGCGTCTGGCGCCTCGCCGGTCTCGGGATTGCCTTGCTGGCTGCCGCTGGGCTGGCCGTCCGGCCGGCGCCGGTCTACGCCCAGCAGCCCGCAGCCCAGGCGGCGGGGAGCCCGGCTCCGGCTGCCCAAGGCGACGGCGCCGTCGTGCGCGCGACGCTCGACAACGGCTTGCGCCTAATCGTCGTGCGCAACACGCTCGCGCCCGTCGTCTCAACGTCGGTCAATTACCTCGTCGGCTCGAACGAGTCTCCCGGGGGCTTTCCGGGTATGGCACATGCCCAGGAGCACATGATGTTCCGCGGCAGCCCCGGACTTTCGGCGGATCAGCTCGCGGCGATCGGCAACATCATGGGCGGCGAGTTCAACGCGAACACGCGCGAGGCGCTGACGCAATATCTCTATACGGTGCCGGCCGAGGATCTCAACGTTGCGCTGCACATCGAGGCGCTGCGCATGCAGGGTATCCTCGATTCGCAGGCCGCCTGGAGCGAGGAGCGCGGCGCCATCGAGCAGGAAGTCGCGCAGGATCTTTCGAGCCCGAACTACGTCCTCTACTCGAAGCTGCGCAGGATCTTGTTCGCGGGCACTCCCTACGCGCACGACGCGCTCGGCACGCGGCCCTCGTTCGACAAAACGACGGCGCAGATGCTCAAAGCGTTCTACGACCATTGGTACGCGCCGAACAATGCCATTCTCATCGTGGCCGGCGACGTGGAGCCCGACCGGGTCGTGGCCCAGGTCAAGCAGCTTTTCGGCGGCATCAAGTCCAAGAAACTGCCGCCGCGGCCGGCGATCGACCTGCAGCCCGTGAAGGCGCAGAGCATCGAGGTGAACACCAATCGTCCGACGGGCACGCGCATGATCGCCTGGCGTATGCCGGGGCTCGACAGCCCCGACTTCCCGGCCCTCGAGGTGCTCTCCGACGTGCTGAACAGCCAGCGTTTTGCGCTCTACGATCTCGTCGCGCAGGGCAAGGCCGTCGGTGCCTATTTCGCCCTCGACCCGATGAAGAAGGCCAGCATGGCCTACGCGGCCGTCTCCTTCGCGCCGGGCCAGGACGTCGACGCGCTCGACAAGAACGTGCGCAGCATCCTCGCGAACGTCAAGAAGAACGGCGTCCCGGCCGATCTCGTTGCCGCCGCCAAGCTCCAGGAGCGCAGCGAAGCCGAGTTCCAGAAGACTTCGATCGACGGGCTAGCCTCCGTCTGGTCCGAGGCCGTCGCGGTCTACGGTTTGCACTCGCCGGCCGAGGACCTCGAGCGCATTGAGAAGGTGACGCCGGCGGATGTGCAGCGTGTGGCCGCGAAGTACATCGATCTCTCGAATGCCGTCTCGGCCACCATGGTGCCGCACGGCTCGGGCCGTCCCGTGGCGGCGGGCGGGTCGGGCTTCGGTGGCCAGGAGACGATCCACCTCGGCAAGTCGACCGCGACGCAGCTGCCCGAGTGGGCCGCCGCGAAGCTGTCGCAGCTCCAGGTCCCGAAGCTCACGACGAATCCGGTCGAGAGCTTGCTGCCGAACGGCCTGCGGCTCATCGTCCAGCCCGAGAACGTAAGTGACACGGTCAGCGTCTACGGCCACATCCGTAACCGGCCCGAGGTCGAGGAGCCAAAGGGCAAGGAGGGCGTCGACGACATCCTCGAGCAGCTCTTCAATTACGGCACGGAGCACCACGACCGGCTCGCGTTTCAGCAGGCGCTCGATGCGATCGGCGCCATGGAGAATGCGGGCAGCGACTTCGGCGTCCAGGTGCTTGCGAACGACTTCGATCGCGGCGTCGAGCTGTTGGCCGAGAACGAGCTGCACCCGGCGCTGCCGAAACAGCCGTTCGAGATCTTGCGCGCGCAGCTCGCGCAGATCACGGCGGCGCGCAATCAGAGCCCGAGCTTCCTGACCCAGCTTTCGCTCAAGCAGAGCCTGCTGCCCAAAGACGACCCGAGCCTGCGCCATGCGACGGCCGAGACGGTCAAGGGCCTCACGCTCGACGACGCCGTCGCCTATTACCGCTACGCGTTCCGGCCCGACCTCGCGACGATCGTCGTGATCGGCAACGTGACGCCAGACGCGGCGCGCAAGACCATCGAGAAATACTTCGGCGATTGGAGCGCGAAGGGTCCGAAACCCGAGACCGAGCTCCCGAAGGCGCCCCCCAATATGCGCCATGTCGTCGCGGTACCGGATTCGACTCGCGTTCAGGACATCGTCGTGCTCGCCGAGGTCATGACGCTGACGCGCCACGACGAGGATTACTATGCGCTCGAGCTCGGTAATGCCGTGCTAGGCGGCGGGTTCTATACCGCGCGGCTCAGCGTCGAGCTGCGCAAGAAGCAAGGGCTCGTGTATTCGGTCGGGAGCGGCATTCAGGCCGGCCGCAACCGCAGCGTATTCCTCGCCCAATACGCTTCCGATCCCCAGAATGTCGACAAGGCGGCGCAGATTGTGCGGCAGGAGTTCGCGCGCATGCAGAACAATCCCGTGCCGGCCGAGGAGTTGCACCGGGTCAAGGCCTATCTGCTGCGCCAGATTCCGCTCGGAGAGTCCGGCGAGCACCAGATTGCACGCGGCTTCATCCAGCGCGTGGACGATGAGCTGCCGCTCGACGAGCCGCGGATCGCGGCCGAGCGTTTCGTCGCGCTCTCGCCCGCGCAGGTGGAGAAGGCATTCGCAAAGTGGGTGCGGCCCGACGACTTCGTGCAGGTGAGCCAGGGGCCGCCGCCGAAGTAGCGGCGGCCGCTCGGCGAGGCGTCAGCCGGGCCCGGCCGTCGCCTCGTCGCCGTCGGCGCGATGCGCCGCGGGGCCGCGCGCCGATGCGAGGTTGTGGGCCGTGTTGATGAGCGCGATGTGCGAGAACGCCTGCGGAAAGTTGCCGAGCTGGCGCTTGAGCCGCGGGTCGTACTCCTCGGCGAGCAGGCCGAGGTCGTTGCGCAGCGCGAGCAGGTGCTCGAACAGGTTGACCGCGTCGTCGTAGCGGCCGAGCAGCACGTACGCATCCGCGAGCCAGAAGCTGCAGGCCAGGAAGACACCTTCGTCGCCCTCGAGCCCGTCGGGCGTCTCCTCGGTGCGGTAGCGCCGCACGAGCCCCTCGTGCAGGAGCTCGCGCTCGACGGCTTCGACCGTGCCCGCGAAGCGCGGATCGTCGGGCGAGAGGAACCCGACCTGCGCCATGAGTAACAGCGAAGCGTCGATCGAGCTGCCGCCGTAGTACTGCACGAAGCTTCGCTTTTCCTCGTTCCAGCCGTTGTGGCCGATGTCTTCGCGGATCTGCTTGCGCACGGCGCGCCAGCGCTCGACGGGCCCGTCGAGGCCGAATTTTTCCACGGCTCGCACGGCTCGATCGAACGCGACCCAGCACATGAGCCGGGAGTACGTGAAGTGGCGCTTGCCGCCGCGCACCTCCCAAATGCCTTCGTCGGGCTTGTGCCAGTCCTGCTCGAGCTGGCCGAGGATGGCTTTTTGCAGCTCCCAGGCGTGGTCGCTGAACTCGAGATCGAATTTGCGCGCGACGTGCAGCACATCCATGAGCTCGCCGGGGACGTCGAGCTGGCGCTGGTCGAACGCGGCGTTGCCGAGGCGAACC
The DNA here is from genome assembly GCA_963782445.1 of uncultured Gammaproteobacteria bacterium. Taxonomy (GTDB): domain Bacteria; phylum Pseudomonadota; class Gammaproteobacteria; order Steroidobacterales; family Rariloculaceae; genus ZC4RG20. The sequence continues at coordinate 3,348,051 of CAWAJM010000001.1, read as the reverse complement.
GGGCAGCTCCCGCCGTAGCCCGGCAGCCACGGGAGCTCGATCTCCGTGAGCCTGCGCTCGCCGCTGAGCCCGTACATGATCTGCAGCTGGCGAGGATCTCCGGCCGCGGCGCGCAGCAGCCATTGGCGCCATTCGATGGCTTCCTGCCGGTAGCCGGACATGAGCAGCGAATACAGCGCGAGCGTCGCGTCCCGAATCCAGCAGTAGCGATAGTCCCAATTGCGCGGGCCGCCGAGCTGCTCCGGCAGCGAGGTCGTCGGCGCGGCCACGATGCCGCCGGTGGGTGTGAAGGTCAGCGCCTTGAGCGTAATGGCCGAGCGCTGGACGGCCTCGGCCCAGCGCCGGGCCTCCGGGCGCTCGAAGTGGCAGCGCTGCGACCACTGGCGCCATTTCTCGATCGTCTCGTCGAGCCGGCCTTCCTGGTCGTGCTGCCGGCGGCCCGCCCGATGGGAGGGGTGATACGAGAGCGCGAACGGCACCGCGGCCGCGCCCGCGTCGAACTCCGCGACCGTGCTGAAGTCCCGTCCCTCGAGACGCACGGGCGTGTGCAGCTCGACGGCGTCGGGCCCGGCGACGGCATTCAGGCCGTATTCCTGGCGCCGGACCCACGGCACGACGCGGCCGTAGCCGAAGCGGATCTTGATCTCCATCTTCATGGGGACGACGCCCTCATCGGCGCGCACGAGGCGCACGACCTCGACGAACTCCTCGTCGTCGGTATAGGGCATGAAATCGACGACCGTGGCCTTGCCGTCCGCCGTCTCGAACGTCGTCTCGAGCACGGCCGTGCCGGGCACGTACCGGCGCGTCACCTTGCGCGGTTCCGCGGCCGGCGCGATGCGCCAGAAGCCGTGCTCCTCGTCGCCGAGCAGGGCCGCGAAGCAGGCATCGCTGTCGAAGCGCGGCAGGCAGAGCCAATCTATGGAGCCGTCGCGCGCGACGAGCGCGCCCGTCGTCATGTTGCCGACGTAACCGTAGTCCTCGATCGGTTTGCTCATCCGATCAGCCGTTGCCGCGGAACGAGGGATACAGCGACATGCCGCCGTCGACGAACAGCGTCGTGCCGACGACGTAGTCCGACAGGTCCGAGGCGAGCCACAGCACCGCCTCGGCGATATCGGCCGGTTCGCCGATGCGCCCATAAGGGATGAGCTCGAGCAGCCTGTCCAGGGCGGCCTGCGTTTCCCAGGCCGGCCGGTTGATCGGCGTGCGGATCGCGCCCGGTGCGACGGCGTTGACGCGGATGCGCTGGCGCGCGAGCTCCTGCGCCATCGACTGCATGAGCAGCATGACCCCGCCCTTGGAGGCCGCGTAGTTGGCCTCGAACGCCCAGGGAATCATTTGGTGGACCGAGCTCATGCAGACTATCTTGCCGAGCGCGCAGGAGACGTCCGGCTGCATGCCGCGGCGCTCGAACTCGCGTACGGCCTCCCGTGCGCAGAGGAACTGGCCCGTGAGGTTCACGTCGATGACGTGCTGCCATTCGGCCAGCGTCATCTTTGCGAACGCGGCCCCGTCCTGAATGCCGGCGTTGTTCACTAGCACGTGCAGCGTGCCGAAGCGCGCCACGATCTCGGCGAACATGTGCTCGACGGCCTGCTCGTCGCTGACGTCGGCTTCGACAGCCAGCGCCCGGCCGCCCGCGCTCTCGATCTCGGCGGCGACCGCGGCACCTGCTTTTTCGTTGCCGGGCGGGTAGTTGACGGCGACCGCGGCGCCGGCGCGGCCGAGCGCGAGCGCCGCCGAGCGGCCGAGGCCCGAGGAGGCCCCGGTCACGAGCGCCACGTGCTGCGCGAGACCGAAGTCGGGCGCCTGCTTCAGATCGGCTGGGTTCGCCATGACCTTGAGCGTTGCCGGAGAGTGGAAGGCATTGCTGCTAACATTAAAACATGCCATCCAATTCCCGTGCCAGTTCCGGACGAGGGCCAATGCCGCACTCGGGTCTGCCCGCGGCCGCGACCGACCGCTCCGGCTGGCGGAAACCGCGAGCCTGCCGCGGGACGGACGGAATTCTGCCGTGTTCGGGCCTCTAAGGGTGTAACATCGGCGGGTTTTTTTGAGTTCCCTCGTGAGAGCGACAATGGACGGTCGTCGGCGACTTTCGCTACTGCTGCTGCTCGTTTGCGCGGCGTTTCCGGCCGTCGAGGCCGTCGGCCAGAAACCCGGCGGGCTGCCGCTCGTGCTCGAGCCGGCGCCGGCTGGCACGAACGGGCCGCTCGTGCTGCTGCTCAGCGGCGACGGCAACTGGGCGCCGTTCCCCCGCGCCTTCGCCGATGCCGCGGCGGCGCACGGGGCGCCCGTGGTCGGCCTCAAGGCGCGCGACTACATGCAGCGGGGGGCCGTCACCCCCGAACGGCTCGCAAGCGATCTCTCCGGCGTGGTGCGCGCGCAGCTCGAGGCTTGGCATCGCGACAAGATCGTCGTGCTCGGCTACTCGCGCGGGGCGGACTGGCTGCCGTTCGTGCTGAATCGCTGGCCGGAGGATCTTCGCAAGCGCGTGCAGGCGGCGGCATTCGTCGGTTTGAGCCGCGATGCAAGCTTCGAATTCCACTTCGACGACCTTTTCCGCGACGTGCATCGTCCGACCGACGTGCCCGTCCGTCCCGAGGCGCAGAAGCTCGTCGGTCTGCCGATGGTCTGCGTTTACGGCGAGGACGTTGCGAGCACGTTCTGCACGGACCCCGTGCGCGGCATGAATGCCGTGCAGCACTCGGGCGGCCATCGAGTCAAGGACGACGAGCCCCTGATCGCCTATCTGCTCGGCCAGCTCGGTATCGGCCCGAAAGCCCCGGCGCCGCAGCCGACCGGCTCGAACGTCTCAGTGAGCGGCGGTAACGCTCCGCCCACTCCGATCACGGAGCGGATGCGATGGCTAAGGCCGCTGGCGGCCCTGGCCGCGCTCGGCATCGCCGCGCTGATTCTGCATCGCGAACTCTCTCACTTCCACGTGCGGCACGTGCTTTCGCAGCTGCACGCGATCCCGGGGCGGCGGCTCGCGCTCGCCTTCGGCCTCGCGACCCTGAGCTATTGGACGCTCGGGTTTTACGACGTTCTCGCCCTGCGCTACGTGGGCAAGAAAGTGCCTTATCGGCGCACGCTGTTCACAGCGTTCATCGCCTACGCTTTCGGCAATAACCTGACGCTCGCGGGGTTCACGGGCGCGGCCGTGCGTCTCAGGCTGTATGCCTCGCGCGGGCTCACGGCCGTCGACGTCGCGACCGTTTCGGGCTTTTGCGCGATCACGGCGTTGCTCGGGCTCGGCGCGCTCGCGGGTATCTCGCTGCTCGCCGAGCCGACCGAGACCGCGGCCGCGCTGCGCCTGCACGAAGCCTGGACCGTGCTGGCGGGCTCGGTCCTGCTCATCGTCGTCGTCGGTTACATGCTCTGGGCCTCCTTCGGGCGCAGCCCCTTCGAAATCCGCGGCTGGGCGCTGCGTGAGCCCGGCGCCGTGCTGGGTGTCGGCCAGGTGCTGCTCGGCATGTTCGACTTCGTGCTGGCCTCGGCCGTGCTCTGGGTGCTGCTGCCGCAGCAGGCGGCGATCAATTTCCCGACGTTCGCGGGCCTTTATGCGGCGGCCATCGCGGCGGGCCTGTTGAGCTACGTGCCGGCCGGCGTCGGGGTCTTCGACGCCGTGATCCTACTCGTCCTGCCGGACTTGCCCGTCGACAGCCTTGCGGCCTCGATTCTGGCCTACCGGGCGATCTACTACCTTGCCCCGCTCGTGATCTCCGCGCTGCTGTTTCTCGGCGAGGAGGTGCGAGTGCAGCGCAAGCACTGGCGCCGCGCCCATGCGCTCGCCTCGGCCTACATCGCCCCCGTGATCCCGCAGGCCGCGGCGACCCTGACCTTTCTGGCCGGCGCCGTGCTGCTGCTCTCCGGCGTGACGCCGAGCATCGATGCCCGCATCGCCGCGCTGCGCAGGCTGTTGCCGCTCGTGGTCGTCGAAGCGTCGCACATGATCGGCAGCATGGTCGGTCTCGGCCTCGTCGTGCTCGCGTTTGCGCTCCGCCGCCGCGTCGCGACGGCCTACCACATCACGCTCGCGCTGCTCGTTGCAGGTATCGTCGCGTCGCTGCTCAAGGGCCTCGACGTGGAGGAGGCCATGCTGCTCTCGATCGTCGCGGGCGTCCTCGTGCTCGGCCGCAGCGCCTTCTATCGGCCGGCGTCGCTGCTGGCCGAGCGCTTCACGCCCGCCTGGGCGGCGAGCATCGTCGGCGTCATCGCGGTCAGCATTTGGGTCGGCATGCTGGCCTACCGGAACGTCGCCTACTCGAACCACCTATGGTGGACCTTTGCTTTCCACGCCGACGCGCCGCGCATGCTGCGCGCCTCGCTGCTCGTCAGCGTCGCGGCCGCCGGCGTGCTGCTGCTGAACCTGCTGCGTCCGGCACGGCCGGAACCGCAGACGCCGACGGACGAAGATCTCGATCGCGCGGGTGCCGCGATCGCGGGGTCCGATCAAACCTACGCGAACGCGGCGTTGACGGGCGACAAGCGGCTGCTGTTCAGCGACGACGGCACGGCCTTCGTCATGTACCAGGTGGCGGGCCGCAGCTGGGTCGCGCTCGGCGACCCGGTCGGCGCGAGCGCGGCCGGCGATGAGCTCGTCTGGCGCTTTCGGGAGCTTTCGGATCGGCACGGCGCCTGGACGGTCTTCTATCAGGCGAGCCGCGAGCGGCTCGGGCTCTACGTCGATCTCGGTCTCGCGGCGTTGAAGCTCGGGGAGGAGGCCCGCGTGCCGCTGCCGGAGTTCGGCCTCGAAGGCAGCAGCCGCGCGGACCTGCGGCAGGCGCATCGGCGGGCCCTGCGCGACGGGGCGACGTTCGACGTCGTGCGGGTGGGGTCGGTGCCGGAAATCATGCCGCAGCTGCAGGCGATCTCCGCTGCATGGCTCGATGACAAGTCGACGGCCGAGAAACACTTCTCGGTCGGCGCGTTCAGGCCGGATTACATCCGGCGCTTCGACATGGCGCTCGTGCGGCGCGAGGGCGAGCCCGTCGCGTTCGCGAACATCTGGCGCACGAACACGAAGCGCGAGCTCTCGGTGGATCTCATGCGGTTCGGACCCGACGCCCCGCGGGGCGCCATGGATTTCCTGTTCATCGAGCTCATGCTCTGGGGGCGCGACAACGGCTACGACTGGTTCAACCTCGGCATGGCTCCGCTGGCCGGGCTCGAGCAGCATCCGCTGGCCCCCGCCTGGCACCGCATCGGCAACTTCGTGTTCCGGCACGGCGAGCACTTTTACAACTTCGAAGGGCTGCGGCACTACAAGGCGAAGTTCCTGCCCGTGTGGGAGCCGAAATATCTCGTGGCGCCGGCCGGCATCGCCTTGCCGCGCATCCTGCTCGACGTGTCCACGCTGATCTCGGGCGGCCTCAAGGAGCTGTTCGCGAAGTAGAGCTGTTACTCTAGTCCTGTGACCGAAAGCATCGAAGCACCGTCGGCGGCAGCGCGGCCGCGGCGCGCGCGGCGCGCTTCGGTGTATCGCCACGCGCTGCCCGTCCGCCTCATGCACTGGATCAATGCGGTCTGCGTCGTGATCCTGTTGATGAGCGGGCTGCAGATCTTCAACGCCCATCCGTCCCTCTACTGGGGCAAGGCCTCGGATTTCGACCGTCCGCTGCTGCGCATCGGCGACGACTACGAGCACGGGCGTCCCGTCGGGTTCACGACGGTCCTCGGCCGCCGCTTCGTGACCACGGGCGTGCTCGGCTGGTCGACGATCGGCGGGGAAGGGGTCCCGCGCGCCTTTCCGGCATGGGTCACGATTCCCCGGTGGCAGGATCTCGCGACGGGGCGGGTCTGGCACTTCTTTTTCGCGTGGGCGTTTGCGATCGACGGGCTGCTCTACTTAGGCTATGCGCTGTTCGCCCGGCACCTGCAGCGCGATCTGCTGCCGAGCCGCGCCGAGCTGCGCGGCTTCGGCAGGAGCCTGCACGATCACTTGCGGTTCAAATTCAGCCCGGAAGTGCAGGCGCGCCGTTACAACGTGCTGCAGAAGCTCAGCTATCTGGCCGTCGTGCTCGTGCTGCTGCCGCTCGCCGCGCTTACGGGCCTCACGCTGTCGCCCGGCGTCGATGCTGCCGCGCCGTGGCTCCTGCACGTGTTCGCGGGGCGTCAGTCGGCGCGCACCCTGCACTTCGTCGTCGCCTGGCTGATCGTGGGTTTCGTCTTCGTGCACGTGCTCATGGTCCTTGCGTCGGGATGGATCGATAACCTGCGCGCCATGATCACGGGACGGCATGCGCTGGAGCCCGGCCCGGCCGGCCCGAGCGCGGCCGAAGGAGATCCGGATGCCGAACAACCATAGCCCGCGCGCCTCCCGGCGCCGCTTCCTCCGCACGGCCGGCGCCGCGGCGTTCGGGGCGTCTTTCGGCTTCGGTCTCGGCGGCTGTGCCGGGTCTTCCTCCGCTCCTTCGTTCCGGCAGCTCATGGCCGGCGCGAACGGTCTCACGGAGCTCGTTCAGCGCGCGCTGCTTCGCCGCGGTGCGCTCGCGCCGGAGTACCGGCCGGCCGACGTTCTCGAAGTATTTCAAGCCGAACGGGTCGCAGGACGACTACAACCTGCCGCCGCATTATCTCGAGCTCGAGCGCGCAGATTGGCAGGGCTGGCGGCTCCAGGTCGACGGCCTCGTCGAGCGGCCCATGAGCTTCTCGCTCGCAGACCTCGAAGCCTTGCCGGCGCGCACGCAGATCACGCGCCACGACTGCGTCGAGGGCTGGAGCTGCATCGGCGGTTGGACGGGACCGCAGCTCGCCCGCATCCTCGCGCGCGCGCGCCTCGAGCCCGAGGCGCGCTACCTCGTCTTTCACTGCGCCGACGAGCTGCCCCGCTACTTCGACGGCAAGGACCTCTACTACGAGAGCATCGATCTCGTGGATGCGTTTCATCCGCAGACGATTCTCGCCTACCGCTTGAACGGTGCGCCGCTCACTATCGCGCATGGCGCGCCGCTGCGCCTGCGCGTCGAGCGGCAGCTCGGCTACAAGATGGCGAAATTCGTGCGGCGCATCGAGGCCGTCGAGAGCTTCGCCGGAATCGGCGGCGGGCGCGGCGGCTACTGGGAGGACGAGGGGTACGAGTGGTATGCCGGGATTTAGCCTGCCGGCGAGTGATCAGTGCGCCGCGGCGTCGGGCTGCGGGCACTGGTCGAGGAAGTCGTTGAGCGCGTCGCCCTTGTCCATGGCGACGAAGTGGGCGAGGCGGTCGGCGACATAGCGTTCGACGGCCTGCTGCGCCGCGGGCTCGCTTGCGCCGGTCTGCGCGCGATAGCGGCGTACGGCTGCGGCCTCATAGTCTTGCGACTGCGCCTTGATCGTATCGCGCATCTCGGGCGGCCGGCTCGGGTCGGACAGGCGATCCTTCCAATTGGCCCGGTAGCCGGCCGCGCACTCGGCGAAGGCTTGCCAGCCCGGCGCGGCGGCGCGCGCGGCCGACGGGGCGGCCGCCGAAGCGGCCAGCCCGGTCAGCGCGAGGGCGGCGAGGGCCCTCCTCAATGGTCGGCTTCCGCGAGCGACTTCACAGGCCGCTTCTGAAAGAACGGTTGCCCGAAGTCGTCCTTGAGCGCCAGCAGGTATTTGTTGTTCTCCTGGCAGATGTATTCCGTCAGCTCCTGGCCGGCATGCCAGGGAATGTCCCAAGCCACGGTCCATGGCTTGCTGTAGGCGCCGGGGTCCATGATCGTGACCTGATAATGCAGCGTATCGAGGTTCGGCCGCGTGATGCGCTCGACGGTGTGCAGCAGATTCGTATGGTTGTGGCCGTTGTAGTCGATCCAGGTCTTCTCGTTATAGCCGACCGTGTCGACGACGAGCGTATCGCCCTCCCAATGCCCGACCGAGTGGCCGAAGTAAGTAGGCACGAGCGCGTCGGGGGCCGGATGCGGGCGCCCGTCCATGAAGATCTGGCGCCACACGTGCGCGCCGCCTTCGAAGATGACGACGATGCGGTTTTTCTGCTGCAGGAACTGCGCCGGGTACGGCGTTGCGAATGCGCGCGGACCGCCGGGCGGCAAACAGAAGCCTTCCGGATCGTACTTGACGTTTGTCGAGCGGTTGTAGGCGTGCAGCGCCTTGGTCCAGGGCAGGAACGGGACCTCGTCCGCGCCGACGAGATGGTCCGCGAAATTCGTGATATACGGCAGGCTCCAGACGCCATTGCCGCCGAGGTCGACCGTGCCGTCCGGCAGCCGCGGCGCGGGTGGCGGCGCGGATTGGCGCTGCGTGTCGGCGGCGCCGCTCGGACCCTGCGCCAGAGACGGCAGCGGCGCCAGAGCCGCCAGCAGCAGAGAGGCTGCCGTCACGATCGATGCTGTTTTCATTCTCTTGCTCCCCAGAAGCGCGCCCGCCGGCGTACGCTGCGCGAGCGCGCCGACAGGCCGGATGGCGGCACGCCGGCCGCCGCGTCCGGGGGATGATAGCTCAGTGCGCGGGCCGCGTGGGCGGGGCGGAAAGTGGAGGGGCCGGGCGAAGGTGCTGCGGGAACGAAGCGGAAAGCAGGATTTGCGCCCCCGCCCGGCGGTACTCGGCGGCCTGTCGGCCAGCTTGCTGCCCGGAACGAATTCGGCGCCGATATCACGCCGCGCCCGGAAAGGCTTCGGTCCGAGAAGCACTGCTAAGCAAGCAATTGCCGTGCCAACAAGGGCGCGGGGCGCCATCGGCGGAAGCGGCACGCCCGTCGGCGGGCGATAAGCGTCGCTCAGCCTTGGCGTTTTTGCGGCGGGTTCTCGGCGCGCGGGACGGGCCGAGGCTTGAATTGAAGGATTTGTGCCTTCGGTTGTCGACGCAGCCGGACGAGATCGGCGATCGCGGCCGACCGCGCCAACGGCAGCGGATCGCCGGCCACGAGATAAATTTCCTCGGCCCGGCGCTCTATCCATTCCCATTCCGACTCGCTGAATACGAAACTTCTCGAATTTGGAAGCCAATTGCTCATGCGCTTACCCCTCGACGCCTCGTCGCTCCTTCGATTCCAAACACGATTCAGGCTGCGGAATCGTTCCTCGGGGCCGCCACCTACGGGCTTCCGCCTAGTGCGGTTGCGTTCCGCGACGGTTCCACGGGCCGAAGCGCAACCGGTGTGGCCGGACCCGAATCGAACTGCGTTGCCGGCATAGGGACCGTCTCTCATGTGCGACAGCTTAGTTCGCGTGGCGAAGTATGCTGCAATGGAACGCGATGCTTCGCGGTCCGTGTTCTTTTCTAAAGCGGCCGGTCGTTGCGACTCGGACGCCGAGAAGAAGCAAGGGGATCATGGAGACGGGAAATCTGGCGCTGACGAAAGATCGATCCATGGCGATGGCGCGCTACATCGAGGCGAACATCGAGTCGATCGCATCGGAATGCGCGCACGAAATCGGACATTATCCGAAGCATACGGGCGGCCTGAGCGAGCGCGCGCAGCGGCTCAGGCTCGGCCGCAGCCTGCGCGCGATCGCGGCAGAAATGGCATTGCGGCGCCGCGACACCGGGACGACGGCGCGCGGCCGGCGCCGGGACGAGGCTCTTCAGCTTCGGACCACGGCCGAGGAGCATGCCGAGCACGTTTATGCTCGCGGGTTCACGCTCGAGGAGATGGTCGCGGAATATCGCGCCCTGCGAGGTATCGTCATGCGTCGCTGGATCGAGTGCGCGCCGACGCTCGACCGGGAAGCGCACGGCGAGCTGCTGTCGTTCAACGAGGCTGTCGACGATTCGCTGACGGCGGCGGTCTTGGGTTTTCAGGAGCGCATCGACCGGACGCGAGACGTCTTCGCCGCCGTCGTCGCTCACGACCTGAGGGCCCCACTGGGCGTCGTACTCGCCTCGGCCGAGCTCGTGCTCAGCGACGCCGAACCGGAGAGCCATGCGGCCGCGGCGAAACGCGTGCGCGATGCCGCCCTGCAGATGCGGCGCATCGTCGGCGATCTGCTCGATCTTGCGCGAGCGCGCATCGGCGCGACGCTCGGGATTCGCAAGGCGCCGATGGATCTGAGCGATCTTTGCCGGCGCGTCGCGGAAAACGTTGTCGCAGCCAGCCCCGGTGCCGGTGTCGACGTTGACTGCGCCGGTGACCTGACCGGACACTGGGACGCCGGGCGTCTGGAGCAGATGCTGACCAACGTCGTGACCAACGCGGTGCAATACGGCCGGCGCGAAGCGCGCGTCTCCGTCGCGGCCAGAGACGAAGGTCAGCGGGTCGTGCTGAAGATCCACAACGAGGGCCGGCCGATCCCGTTCCATGTTCGGCGCGCCATGCGCAATCCCGTCGAAGTTCGCGGGCGCGGGCCCGGTCCGGAGCGGCGCGGGGGACAGGGTCTCGGTCTCGGGCTTTTCATCGCCAGAAGCATCGCGCGCGCACACGGCGGCGACGTTGAAATCGAATCTCAGGCTGCGCACGGCACGACTGTGACGATCGGGCTGCCGCGCGACGGCGGCAAGGGCGGTGGGAGGGACGCCTGAAGTCTTGGCCTGCGCGGCTCGTCGCCGGCCGAGCGGAACATTCAGGCCGGTTCTCACTTCGACGCAGCCTCCCCGCTGCGCCGGCAGGGGCCAAAGGCTCTGCCGGCGCCGGGCATGGCTACTGCGTGCTGTTCGCTACTTGGGCTCGTCTACACCAACGGAATCCGAAAGTGAGCGGCATGAAGTGCACGGCTACGCTCGCGCTGCCACGTGCACGGGTACACTCGCGCTGCGGTATCGGTTGACGGCAAAATGAGATCAAGAAGGGCGCCCGTTACGGGCCGGCCTTCTTGTACCCGGAGTTTTCGATTACGATCGTAAGTTTATCCGAAGGCATATTGAGCTTGGTCGTCTTCGGATACAGCGTCCCGTCCGGCAGTGCGCCGAAGCCGACATTCATCGCGACCGCGTCCTTCGGTGAGGCCTTATACGTGTTGATTGCAACGGATTGGATGCTGTGCGTCGCCATGTTGGCGGTGATGGCTAACGAGTCGCCGGTCTTCAGATAGTCGGACACCGTAGCCTTGACGTTACCTTGAGCGTTGGGTGCCGTTACCTCGATGTTTCCCGCTGCGTGCGCCGCCTGAATGCGGGCCGGATCGGGCGGCACGTATTCCTTTACGAGGGCGACCGCCGCTTTCGCGGAATCGGACATCTCCGCCTTCTTCTTCTTGACCAGTTTGCCCCGCAGACCTCTAGGTTTTTTCGCCTCGGATTCCGAAGGGACGGCAACAGGGACCTTCTGGACCTTCCCGTCGGCGCCGTAATAGCACGTCGCTTCCGTTTGAGACTTCTCCTCGCCCCCCACGGACACAGTCGTCGTTTCGACCCATTGATACTGTTTAAGCGCTGCCATGCTCTTTTGAAGCGACTCTTTGATGGCCGCGACCGCGTCGTTCTTGTGGTCGGCCTGGCTGCCCTGCTGCTGGGCCGCGGCGGGTTGTACCAAACAAAGCGTCAGCCAGCCGACGGCGGCGATCGTGCGAGTGGACATCGCGTCTTTCTCCTGTGCTATTTCAATTAGTCAATACGCGGGCGGGGGCGGGGTGCGTCCCGGGCCCGCCCGGGACGCCGTAACGTTCGCTCAGTCGCGCCGCTGCGCCATTTCCGCCTCCCGCTGCAGATCGCGGTGCGGCGTACCTTTGATGCCGACCGTCACTTTCTCGATGACGCCGCCGCGGAACGTGTCCGGCGACGCGTAGTCATCGGAGGCGGGCCTGCCAACGTCGCGGCCGATAGTGATGACGCCTTCCAGTCCGAAGAAGCCGGGCTGCGTCTTGAAGTCGTGGGAAGCTACCTCCTGGTCGTCGATATACAACGTTGCCGGGCCGACCGGGCTGTTGTGCTCGTCGTGTTGTTTGATCTCGAACGCCACGCCGAGCTTGTGCTTGCCCTTGGTCAGCGGTTTGCTCGCCTGGAGCTTCTGTTGCACGTCGCCCAGCCAGTTGTACACATAGTTCAGGTAGCCGTCCTTCACGTATAGAGTGTGTCCGCCGATGTGGCTGCCTTGGGCGAATATGACGCCGTCGGGCTGATCGGCATCGACCTCGATCTGCGCGGCGATGTCGTAGGAGCGCTGCGTGGTGCTGGCGGCGACCCCCTGCGGGACCGGCTCACAGTTTGGGTAGTAGACATACTGATCCCGAGGCTTGCCGGGCCTCGGACGCGGCTCGGAAAGCACCTCGACCGGGGTCCGGTCGTCCAGCGGCAGGCCCTGATATTTGCCCGCGAGCATTGCCCACAAGCTCTTCAGCTGTTCGAGTTTCTCGGGCCGCTGATCGGCGAGGTCTTTGCTCTGGCTGCGGTCCTCTTCCAGGTTGAACAGTTCCCAGCGGTCCTTGTCGAAGCCCCCCCAGCCGCTCGTCGCGGCGTGGATCGTGGCAGCATGCCAGCCGTCGTGCCAGACGCCTCGCGTGCCGAGCATGGAATAGAGTTGGGCGACCTTCTTAGTCGGGGCGTCGGGATTGTCGAAGGTGTGGGCGATGCTCACGCCTTCGATCTCGGACTGCACGTAGCCGTGAACGACCTCCGGCGGCTCTATTCCCAAGCTCTCGTACAGCGTCGGCACGATGTCGACAGCATGACAGTACTGGTGGCGAATCTCTCCCCGTGCCTTCACGCCCTTCGGCCAAGTGATCAGCAGCGGATCGGCCGTGCCGCCCTCGTAGTTGGCGTAGCGCTTGTACATCTTGAACGGTGTGCAGAACGCGTGCGCCCAACCGTTAGGATAGTGGTTGTAGCTGCGCGGCGAGCCCAATTCGTCCAGGTGCTTGAGGTTCTGTTCGACGGTATCGACAATGCCGTTGAAGAACTTCATCTCGTTCACGGTGCCGTTCGGGCCGCCTTCCCCGCTGGCGCCATTGTCGCTGACGACGACCACGAGCGTGTTGTCCAGCCTATTTGTCTGCTCCAGGTAGTCGAGAAGGCGCCCGATGTGGTGGTCGCAGTGAGAGACGAAGCCTGCGTAGACCTCCGCCATGCGCGAGAAGAGCTTGCGTTCGTCGGCGTTCAACGAATCCCACGGCCGCACGGTGTCCTCCGCGGGCCATGGCTGGCCGTTGGGCCCCTTGACGTCGACATAAGGATTCACAGGCGATAGCTCGGTACCCTTGGGCACGAGTCCCATCTCGATCTGGCGGGCCAGCGTCTGCTCTCGGTACTTCTCGTAGCCCATGTCGAACTTGCCAGTGTATTTGTCCGCCCACTCCTTGGGCACGTGGTGCGGGGCATGGGCCGCGCCCGGCGCGAAATACAGGAACCACGGCTTCCCCGGCGCCACTGCATCGGCGTCGCGGATGTACTGCAAGGCCTTGTCGGTGATGTCCTTGGTGAAGTGGTAGCCGTCCTCCGGCATGTAGGGCTGGTCGACGCTCTGATTGTCCTGCACGAGCAGCGGGTACCACTGGTTCGTCTCTCCGCCGAGGAACCCGTAGAACCGCTCGAACCCGCGTCCCAGAGGCCACTGGCGTCGTGACCCGGCGGCATGGTTGTCGTAGTCCGGCGTCAGATGCCACTTGCCGACGTGGTATGCGTTGTAGCCGTTGTCGACGAGAACCTGCGGAATCATCGCGTTCTCGAACGGGATGCGGCCGTTGGCGCAGGGGTAGCCCGTCGAAAACTCCGAGATACATGCCATGCCGTTCGAGGTGGCGTTGCGCCCCGTCAGCAGGCACGAGCGAGTCGGCGAACAAAGCGCCGTCGTGTGGAAGTTCGTATAGCGCAGCCCCATATTCGCGAGGCGCGTCATGTTGGGGGTTTCGATCGTCCCTCCGTAGCAATCGAAGGCACCGAAGCCCACGTCGTCCCAGACGATGTAGAGGATATTGGGCGAGCCGTCGCGTGCTTCGACGGGCTGGTAAGCCTCCCAGTCCGCTTGTGCGTCTCGAACGTCGAGAGCGATGCGTCCATTAAAACGGTGCTTCGTCATGCGTGTTCCTCCAGCGTGCCGCCTTTGGCAATTCGGATCGGTTGTGAACATAACAGTCAAAGTGAATCTACGCGCGCGCCTTGGGCGGTTCCATTAGACGTTCTGCCTACGCGCGGGTCTTGGCAACGCAAAGGTATTACGGTCGATTGGAACGTGCTGCTGGTGTGCCGCTCGCCCGAGCTTCAAGCGGGGCCCGCCGGGCCGCTGCTCCTGCGCCGCAATTTCACTTCCTGACCGGCGCGATCCGCTGCCGGGTCCCGCGCCCTGTATACGATTGTCGACGGCAAGGCGAGTCCTGTTCCGGCTTCATCGACAACTGTCAAGAATCGAATGATCAACTCCTCCTGTATGCCGAGGAATTCGTTCCAATCCGGCGTGAGCACGTATGCGAACACGGCCACTTGGAGCGCTGCGGTGCCGAAGCCGGTAACCCGCACGTGTGCCGTCTCGAGGTCGACATGCGGCTCCGTAAGCAACTTTTCACGGAATCCCGTCAGAACGGCTTGCAGCTGCTCGGCCGTGGTCTCGTAGCGAAGGCCCAGAGTCATGCTGAGCAGCAGGCGGTCGCGTCTCGTTAGATTGACGAGGTGCATGTTTGCGAAGTCGGCGTTCGGTATGGTGGTAATAGACCGGTCTACTCCGCGTATACGCGTTGAGCGCAACCCTATCTCCTCGATCGTTCCGATGCGCAGCGAGCCGTTGACCGGGTCGTCTCCGTACCGGCAGAAGTCGCCGACGCGGATTGGGGCGTCGGCATAGAGGTTCAACGTGCCGATCACGTTTTCCAGCGTGCTCCTTACGGCGAGAGCAATCGCAACGCCGCCTACACCGGCGCCCGCAATTAGGCCGTAGACCGGTACACCGAAGTCTTGAGCGATACGAAAGACGACTATCAACGCGGCGAGGAGCCCGACTGAGCGAGCGGCGAAGGTCGTGAGATTGGCGCGCAGGCTGTTGGAGGCAATCCGCGGTGACCTCACGATCCGCGCGCCGACCCAACGCGCTGCCACCCAAATCGCCCAAATGATTGCCAGACCGAATGCGGATTCGCGCAAGATGTCCGGTAGGGGCGCGGCGGCCCCTGTCACGTTGATTTGACGCACTAACAAGAGCCAGAGGGCTTCGTTTAGAAGATAGATCACCAGCGGCGTGCTCAGATGACGGAGGAGCGATGCAAGCGTGTAATTCAATGCCCGGCGCATGACCAGGCGGCAGACGGCCACGGCGGCTGCGATGCTGAGCCCGAAGAGCAACAGTGTAGCCAGCCACTTCCAGAGCACTTGGCCAGCGACAGGCTCATTCGCCCACGCCGGAAGGTCATCGACCCAACCCGGTGGGATCATCCAGCCCGTGATGGTCTGATCGATACGGTATACGTTGGAAACTCGCATCGAACGAAGATAAGGCAGGCTGCGCGCCGCCTCGTAGTAATGCCGAGCGCGGGCTACGGTGTCTGGGCTGAATAGGAATTCACCCGCACGGTCTCCTTCAGCGACACGCGCGATCGTTATATCCGTACCTGGAATCCGCCATCGCGTCACGGGAGTGCCCGTCCGGGCGGTAGGGACAACGGCTGCCGCGCCGGGTATGTCGGACGGGTCCGGCAGCTCGACTTTTGCGACAACGTCCCAAAGCAGGTAGTAAGTTCTGGCGGCTACCCTCTTGCGCGTCGCGGGCGCCACGCCGCTCAAGTCGAAGAGGCGCTCGACTTTGTCCATGAGTTGCATCAGCCGCCTCTCTGTCGACAGATTCGGCTTCTCCCGAAACGCTTCGTAGCGGCGAGCCGTTTCGTCGGTCAGCGACAGAAAGCTCTCGAGAGTCGCTCGGGGGCTCGATGTGTCGACCGGCGCGAGAGGGTTCTCGGCATCCGCCTGCCAGGGGAGCCACGACAGCAGGGCGCCGAGCCATACGGCGGCTACCGAGATGCGGACGGAGGTTGCAGCAGACGCCCGACGTTGGCTCATCCCGACCTACTCCCGGTCACGTCGAGCGAAAGCCTCGGCGAACGCGACGCGGCGGCGCAATTGGCCCTTCGTCCATCCGCACCCACGCGCAGAGCCTCGGGCGCTCAAGGCCGCGTCCGGAGTCGAACGTCAGACCATGGCCCAATGTTCGGGGCCGGGGCGCGTAGTGCACGGTTCTTTTCGCGAGCCGCCTGAGTTGAACGTAGGGTCAACCTGCGACGCGGCGCGCCGGTTGATGGCGGTTATGGGAACGTCAGGAGAGGAACGGTGGAAGATCTGGCGCAGCGCGTAGTCGAGGGCGTCGTCGAGCGATTGACGGGACCGATGAGCTTGCGATTCTTCGTTCAGCCGGCAGTTGCGCTGATTCTCGGTTGGCGGGACGGGCGTCTCGACGCGAAGGCAGGTTCGCGACCATTCGTCTTCGCCTTGATCTCCAAGCCGCAGCATCGCAAAGCAGCACTGCGAAGCGCATTGGCGACCTTGATCACGCCCATTGCCGTGGGCACGATAATGGACGCCATCGCCCAGTACTTGATCTTCGAGCGCATCCTGCTCAGCGTAGCGCTTCTCGTCGGTACGTTCGTCATGGGCGTGCCTTACGCGTTGTCCCGCGGTGTCACGACCAGGATCACGAGACTCGCAAGAGCGCGGCGCAGCCGTGCCCAGAAGCCGCAAGCTGCCGATTCCGGCCGCGACTGAGCTTTCAGTGTCGAAGCCTCCCGCGCCCGATGTCGGGCGTCCAGGACGGTCCTCGTATCCCGAAGGTCCAATTGTTGCGCGGCGCACGACCCTTATATTTGACGGACGGCTCGCATCGCATGTCGCACTTCGCATCTTGCGTCTCGCCAGCCAAGGAGCCAACTGGCATGCATAGCAACCTGCGGAGCCTGCGTCGCATCGGCGGCATCAAGACCCCGACGAAACCCGCGATGGTGGCGTCATTTTGCCTTTTGCTCGCGATTTTCTCCGCACCGGCGGCCGGGCAGACGGACCCTTGGCGACAGACGATTCTCGGGTACTTGATGGCCGCGGGCATCGACGGCAATGTCGCGGTTGGCCCCGTCTCGGCCGACGTGGACGTGAGCTTCGCCGATTTGCTCGACCACCTGAAGTATGGCGCGATGGCGGCATATAGGGCCGAACGCGAGCCATGGGCCATCGACGTCGACGCCATCTATTCGAACCTCGAAGCGACCAAGGATGCCGGTTTCGGCCAGCAGTTCGACGCTAATGCCACGCAAGCCTTGCTCGGTGTCGACGTAGCCTATCGACTGAGCGGTCGATTCGAAGTGCTCGGCGGGCTTCGGTACAACGACATAAATGCAGATATCGCCGCTGTGGGACCCACCGGCGACACGCGGGCCCGCAGCGGTTCGCAAAGCTGGGTGGATCCTTATGTCGGCGGCCGCTATACGCTGCGATTCGCCGCTCGATGGTCCTTCAAGCTGAGGGCGGATGTGGGCGGCTTCGGCGTCGGCTCGAAGTCCGCGTGGCAGGTCGTGACCCGCCTCAATTGGGACGCAACCGACCACCTTGGCGTGACCTTCGGGTACCGCGTGATCGACATCGACTACGAAGAGGGCGACGGCGTCAGTCGCTTCGTCTTCGACGCCCAGACAGGCGGACCCGTGATCGGTGTTGCCTGGACCTACTGACGAGCGGGTCCGGATCTTCGTCGGCGGGGGCAAGAAGAAGCCGACCGGTCAGATCGATGTCGCGCTGATTCAGAGCTTGGTCAGAAAAGGGGAAGTGTCTGACCTCGTCGCCAACTACGGGCAACTCATCATCGACGAGTGCCACCATCTTCCGGCCGTAAGCTTCGAAGCTGTCGCTCGGCAGTCGAAAGCGAAGTACGCGTTGGGTCTTTCGGCGACAGTGACTCGGAAGGACGGCCGTCATCCAATCGTATTCATGCAATGCGGTCCCGTACGGTACAAGGTGGACGCCCGGAAGCAAGCGTCGAACCGGCCATTCGCGCACAAGGTGTTTTTCCGGACGGAATTTCGGGTCGCGGAGCAATTGAATGGAGCTGCGCGTATTCAAGAGTTCTACGGCTTGATCGCAAAGGACGAGGCGCGCAACGAGCTGATCTTCAATGACGTTCTCTTGGCGCTCGAGGCAGGGCGCTCTCCTGTCATATTGACCGAGCGCAAAGATCATCTGATGAATTTCGCCGACCGGCTATCGAAGTTTGCAAAGAACGTGATCGTCTTGCATGGCGGCATGAAGGCACGAGCGCGGAAGGAAGCGGAGAGGGCCTTGCGGGAAGTGGCGGACGGCGAGGAGCGCCTGTTGCGTGCGACCGGCCGCTATCTCGGCGAGGGATTCGATGATGCCCGCCTCGACACGCTGCTTTTGACGATGCCGATCTCTTGGCGGGGGCTACGTTCGCGATACGCGGGCCGCCTTCACCGAATGCATCCGACCAAGCGTGACGTCCTGATCTACGACTACGTTGACGCCCACGAGCCCATGCTGTCGAGCATGAGTCTCAAGCGGCGAGCGGGGGCCGACGCGTCGCGAAACTGGGCCTGGGGAGTCTGCGTGGACGGCTGAGCCGAGCGCTAGGTGCGCAAGCCGCGGAAAGTACGGGGGGACTTCGACGCGAAGATAAAGCTCAAAAAAGACTTTAAAAACAAAAAGGTAAATGGCGGTGCAGGGAGTCTAGTGCGAACTCGTCTCCGAAATGTCCCTGTTTTCAGGGAAGATTACAGGGAATTGCGGCGAATCTGGCGGTCGCTGCCCCCGAGCCGCTTAAGAATTTGACCTGCAATCAGGCGCTTGGGACCGTTTCCCTAGCGCCGGGCCTCACCGAGAACAGGGAAAAACAGGGAAATCGCAGGGAATCCGTGTTCGTGCGGCGCGGCAGGCACGAACGGGCAAGGGCATAGGCTCCGCTTTCCCCACCCGAACGCCGTCGCTCAGTCGTCATCATCGTACTCGTCGAAGAGAGCCGCTGTCGCCGAATCGTCCCCCTCCGGCCGCTCGCTCTCTCCGATTTTGAACGCATTCTCCCAATGCTGACCAAGCAACCGGCTCAACGCAGCGTCGACCTTTGCGTCAGGCGGCGTGTAATACCCATTCTGATCGGCCTTCAGATCTGGGTCGTGAGGCGTCGGGCAGAGAGGGTCGAGCTGATCGACGTAGTGCTGTGCCCATTCCAAGAAGTCGACCGTCTCGTCCTGCCGCTTGACCGTAAGGCTCTGATTACCAAGAGCTCGCCGCAGCGCTCTTAGGTAGGAGCGCAGGAAGCGGGCGCGGCGCCAAGCGCCCGCCTGCGCTTCGAGCTCGTGCACGAGCTTCGCGTTCGCCGACCGCCGTTGGGATTGCTGCCAGCGCAATTTTTCCTCCCTGCGGCGTTCAATCTCCGCCAGTCGCCGTTCTTCGCGGTCTGCCTTAATCTGAATGGCTTCATCCAGGAGCGCCAGCAAAATGTGGTTGACCTGGTCCTCAAGCTTGCGTCTCGCACCGTCCTTCCATGTCCGAGAGTGGTATCGCGAGTCGGGGCGTGTGACCGTGAGGCGAATCTCCCCCGACGGGATGTAGTCCCAACGTGAAGCGTAGAAGTATTCGCCACGGCGTTGCCGCGCCTTCTCACTCTCGGTCAGCACGTGATCGATCCGCTTCTTGCGCTCGTCGATCCGGATTTCCAGCGGCTCACCCTCGACGTACAGGCACCCAGGGCGAGAAACTTCGCGGTTCATCGCAGGACTGTACCGACGCGTTTGCGGTTCCTCCTCTGGAGGTGCCTTGAACGGCCAGCCCACCTCCGCGGCTCCCGCGATGATGTGATCGGCGATCGTGAGTGCTCGATCCGCCAGATCCTCGCTAACGTCAGTTGAGAAGACGGGTCCTTTGCGTTCGCCGCGGTTCCAGTTGATCTCGCTTCGCCAGGGTCGCTTTAGGCGAACGGCGGTCCGCTTGATCACAGGCGTCGACGACAGAAGATCGTGGCTAGGGTCGCTCTGCAGCGCCCTCAGCTTTTCTCGAAGTGCTGTATGTTCAGGCGCCTCGGTGGTCGGCACAGGTGTCGCCGGGTCTTCGGGCGGCGGGTCAAATGTCAGCGCCGAATGGTCGGTCGCCTTTTCGTTACGCTGCTTCAATTTGGGTTGCCGCGGTGTTTGCCCGGCGGCCACCCGGGCCCAATACCCACGACCCGGCACGGGAACGCCCAGCTTCCGGCACCGCTTGGCAAGCGCGACGTCGGAAATACCGAAGTCCTTAGCCAATTCGGTCATTGGCTTCGACCAGGCAAGTTCGTAGAGATCTTCGCGCGACAGCGTGAGGAGATCACGGGATCGGGGCATCGTCCTGCTCCAGCTCTCGGCCATTGGCGCGGTAAAACTGCTATGCGAAGTACCGAAGTGCCAGTTTTCTTCAGCAGCGCACGATGCTGCCGCATCGCTCGCAACGACTAAGGCGCCAATAACTTTCCGAAATTTCCTATATGACGTACTTTTCTCTTAGCGCTGCTGCATGCACTCGCAGAGCGGGCGACAATTTTGCTGATCGCTCCAGCGCGTCGACGCAGTCTTCGATGTGCACAACATGTATTCGGTTCAGGGCTACCGCATGCGTCTCATTCAATACCTGCTCGAGGGGGCCCTTTAGTGCCTCGTTTTCACGTGGGAACAAAAAAACGAGGTGGTCTTCGGGTCGTTCCGCCAACAGCGAGATGTTGCGCAACAACTGATAGTGCTTAAAGAATCTGCCCGGCGTTAGCAACTCGTCCGAGACTAGCTGGCGGAGGCGCGGTCTGTAGATCGTCTCGAGCTTGAGTTCGCGCTCCTCGTTACTTGGCGCCTGGCCGAATTCCGCTTCCGAAAGCTTGACTTCGCAAAACACGCGCGGTCCATCGTCCGCAGCCCAAAATACATCGACGTTCGTTCCTTCGCGAGCGTTTGGGATCGCCTCAAATATCCAAGCGCTTACCGGCGAATCTACTCCCAATTGGGCCGACAGCACGCGCTGGGCGTCCGGGGCCGCAGCGAAGTAGGGATAGAAGAAGTTGAATGCGAAGGCCTGGGAGGAGTTCAAATGATGAAAGTAGCGATGGAGTTTAATGTCCCGATTGGCGTCGAGGTAGGCTTGGATTTCGGATCGTGCAGACTCGAGCAGGTTAAGGTACTTCAAGGGCGGCGGCAGAATGTGTGAGTATGGCTGGCCGTTGTAAAGGCCACGTTCAGTCACGCCGAGGCGAGCCGTTGCGTAGTGTCCAAGGTGCTCTTGGAGTGCGGTCGTGTAGCCTTTCATGCACGCCCTCCTGGAGCGTCGCGACACGCGCGACGGACTGGAGCAGTAGGGAGCCGTGGCCGGCAATAGGCGGCACGGCGAAGCTCTTGGCGCTGACCGCCTTCGGTCATCAGGTCCCGTTCCATTTCTGGGCCTTCCTTACTCGATCGGTAATGTCTTTAACACCGCTAAGAGCCCACACGCTGTCGCGAAGGATAAATCTCCAGCTATTTGTCCGCGCGACGTACGTTGCGTTCTCCTTGACCACGTCAAACGGGATTAATGCGGCACGCATAACCGAGAAATCGCTTTCGAAAAGCACGCCCGCCAAATAATCGAAATGCTGACTCTCCAGTCCGCGAATCGCGCTCAGCTGGCGTGATTTGTTGTACGGGGTAAGGCGCCGGCACTTGACTTCGTACCGCTTGCCGCTCTCATCAATTCCATCGTGCCCGGCCGTTGAGGCTGTATTCAGGCGCAGGTTAAACGCGGCCGCAATTAATCCTTCTGCGTAATCGGCTCCTGGGCCGTTTGAGGATCGTACGATGCCGCGATCTCTCAATTCGCTCATCAAGCGACCATAGAGACCCAGCAGGTCACGGTCAGTGAGCGATTTTACGTCTGGGGTCACATGTTTCTCCGGGCAAAGCAAAGCGTAGGTGCGAAGGTTAGCCGAACCTGGAAGGTCTCGTCTTGCCACGGGTCTCTTGGCGCGAGCTGCCTTGCACGCCCCCGCCTAATGTGGGGACTCGCTCCGGGCGCTGAAGGGCCATCTAGACGACCGTCGCGAGTTCCAGGTACCTGCAAAAGCCATTAGCTTTCCGCATCTGACTTGGCGTTCGACAATCGGGCTCGAAGAGTGCTGGGTTTCCGACGAGGATGCAGAGCGCTTTCGCTCTTGAGGTCGCAACGTTGAACCGGTGGCGGTCATAGAGAAATTCCATGCCTCTAGGGGCATCCTCTGGACTTGACGACGTCATTGAGTAGATGACGATCGCCGCTTCTTGGCCCTGAAAGCGGTCCACGGTACCGATGCGTTCCTTCATCGAAGGCATGGTCTCGATGAGGGCCGCGACCTGTGCGTTATACGGAGCGACGATGAGGATGTCTTGCGGCGTCAGGGGCGAGACCACCTTCTCGGCATTGCGCCACTGCCCGGCGGCCATCAGGTCCTCGACAATGTGCGCGATCGCTTCGACTTCCTCGAGGGACCTCGACTGATTGCCGCTATGCGGTACGGGTACGAACCGTAAACCGGAACCGGAAAGTCCATTTGTACTGTCTGGCGGTAAGACGATCGCTTGCCACTCTAGCCCGGGGAGGGAATGCAGTCGCTCCTCGTAGTATGCCTCTGAAGTAAATCGAGCGATGTCGGGATGGAGCCGGTAAGTTTCTGCCAAGAACAGGCCTTTGTCCTGGGGCATCGTGTCCTCGCCGGCCAGTAGGTGGTAGAGCGCCGACACTTCACTGCCTGCGGGGTGGCTGCTTTTCAGCGGTTGCTCGAGCTGTTGTGGATCACCCAGGAGTATCAAACCCTTGCCGGCCGGTGAGGCCGCAAGCACGTTGCTCAGAGACATTTGACCGGCTTCGTCGACGATCAATACATCGACGCTCTGCTCGAATTCAGGCCGGACCCAACACCAGGCGGTTGCAGCCAGCACATCGACACTTCCATTGTCGAGGCCCCGCCGAATGGGCCCGTAGTCCTTCTGGTATCGGATTCCCCAGTCGCCCGAATACTCGCCGTCTTCCCGGTGCACTGAGCGAAGCGCGAGGTTCTGGTTCTGAGCCTCTTTCATCGCGCCTTCCAGCAGGTGCTCCGCGACCTTGTGGCTGACGGCCGTGACGCCGACCTTTAGTCCCTGTCGCTTCAGCGCGCAAATGATGTGCGCGCCCGTGTAAGTCTTGCCGGTTCCCGGTGGCCCCTGAATAGCGAGCACATGGCCGTCGAGGTTGAGGGAAAGGCGGCACGCGGCTTCGACTGTAGTTTCGCCATTTCGCTGCAGTGAGCCATTGGCCTCGACCAATGGCGAGGGCCGGCGCATTAGCAGTTCGAATCCGGCTCGGTAGGGCGTTTCGGCATTGAAGCCCTGTGCCAGCACAGATTCGCCCATCCGCATCAACGACTCACGTAGGGCCTGGGATGATACTTGGTTATGAAAGACGACGCTGGCGGGGTGATGATCTGCAGCCGCCTGGGACTTCTTGATATCAATGGTTCTCGCCGAGTAATTGACTTCGGCGACTTTGCCGACCTTGGTGGCGGCCGAGTCGTAAACGTTGTCGTTTCGGCGCGCGTCGAGCTCTTGCGGGGGGAAGGTATAGCGCTGAAGCGGTGCCTTAGTCGCACTCAGCGCCTCTACAAATGTGGTGCCGGTCAGAGCGCGCCGCTCGTCGGCGTACTCCTCCTGATCGAGTTCGAGAACGCGAAAGTACTCCCACCAGCCCGCTTTGTCTTCCCGCCGGTGAAACTCCATCATGTGGGCCAAAGCAAAGCGTGCCTGTTGATCCGGGGATCTCTCGGCCGGATCGTCGGGGACCTCTTCCAAGAGGCCGTCCCGAAGCCTCTGCAACTTCCGGTCGAGATCGCTGATCTCTTCGGATGCGCTACCATCTTCGGGAGGCGGCCGAGGCAGGTCATGCCCGGCGGCGATGGCGTCCGTTCGCAGGGCTTCGAGCCAGTCGCGCAGCCGCGCCGCGGATTCGCAGTCTTCGCGGTTATAGTCCTCGACGATACGGCAGTGCCTCTCGATCACCTCGTCCATGTCTTGGGCCTCGATCGCGTGCTCCACAATCCGCCGGCTCATTGACGCCTCGGCCAAATCCTGCTGTCTCGCGTACCCAAAGAAAGGCTCCAAGTCCTTGATCGAGTAGCGCTCGACGCCCGCGAGCAATGCGTGCTTCACAACACTGTGGAGATCGACGAAGGCGCTCCCTCGCAACAATTCGTCCAGCTGTACTTCGCGGGTCGCGAATCGCCCCATCAGTCGCTTCATTGCAGAAGGCTCGTAGGGCGCGAAGTGATAGATGTGCGCTCCCGGGTTTCGCTCTCTGGTCGCTGTCGCAAAATCCATGAACCGCTCGAATGCCTGTCGCTCCTCCGCCAGCGTGCGAGCCCAGAGCGACGTGTAGATGCGCTCGCCGGCGGGGCCGGGTGCGATAAAACCGGTCAGGTACTCCTGGACGCCGTCCTCAGCGAAATGGTTGCCCTCGAAATCCAGAAAGATGTCGTCGGGCGTGGGCTCGGGAAGGCGAGCCAGACCGTGATCTACGTCCAATGGGAGCAAGAGCTCATAATACGATGCATTTGTTTCGCGCCCCTTTAGCTGAACTCGCGCTTGATCACGGAGCCGCTCGAAGCTTTCTCTTGAGCGTCCAAGGGGATCGGGGAATTCATCTAGGTTTGCGAGTTCGGCGAGCCGGTTGATCCCGTAAGACCGAAGGCTCCTAATCTGGCTCTGCTTGATTCCGGCCACGTAGCATAAGTGGTCGTCGTCTCGCCGGCGCTTTTCGCACTGGCTCCACCATGCGCAGAGCTCACAGTGCGCCACGAGATCCGGGTATGCGTCGTCTGGGCCGGCGACGAAGTCGGCGATGCCGCGCTCCAGTAAGCGAAAGTACGCCGCGTAATCATCGGCCCGAAAGGACACGGGCTTGAAGTCATTGGCGGGCACCACGACATGCATGTAGTTGGGGCACCTGGCCTGAAGTTTCCCGACGAGGTAGGAGTACACGCATAGCTGCAGGACCGTGCCGGCGGTCGTGTCGCGCGCAAGTTTCGTGTCCGTGACCTCATAAGACCACGGACCGAGATCGCTCGCCGATGGGACCTTGATCAAAAAGTCGGCGCGGCCGGACCAGGTGTCGTCCGCGAGCGCAGCTTGATAGATTACGTCAGCTCCCGCTCGCATGGCGGCAACCGTCTTCTCGGCCGCCTGATTTCCCGATTCGCTCTCGCTCAAATCTACTATTGAGAGGCCTTGAGACCCAAGATGGGCGAGGTAGGCTCTCTCATGCGCAATTCCACGGGCCTTGAGCTCCTCGAGGAAGGGTCCATACCTTACGGGGCGCGTCGCCTCACCGCGCGCCGCTCCAACGTCAAGGCGTGTCAGGTGACGGCAGCTTAGGAAGTTGCTGAGGTCGGTAGGTGCGAGGCGGATCTTCTTGTTGGAATCTTGACGCATAGCACTTCCGAACACTGGCTCAAGACTATACTATCATCTGCATGACCACGAGATCTGTAGTGGCGCAAGCTAAGAATAACATTCGACAACAAGAAGGTCCCCGAGAGCGATACGTGTGAGTTGCGACGCGGAGTCGTCGCTCACGGATGTTGCGAGACAGGGCCGAGGAGTAGTTGGTTCAACATGCCTGTGTGCAGAATCGCCCCTCAGGCTGGCCGTCGGTAATCAACCCGCGGTGGCGGGCAGAGAAGCTCGGAGTATTCGGAATATGGGGGTGTGACGTGGCTTCGTTCTCCAGTTTGGTCAATGAGCTTCGTGCGGCCACCACGGATGGGTGTCCTGTCGCCGGCTTCTACGAATTTGCGTTCCCGTATACAGACGACTTCCAGCATTGGCTTCCGGAGATGTTGGACCATCCGAATCGATGGCAGGGCTGGATAAGCAAACGAAAGCCCGAGGCGCTGTTTAACCAAATCATTCATCGCGAGCAGATGCAGGTTCGACTATTTCCTCCGGGGACGACGGAGAGTTGTTACGGCGTGTATATGATCGGGGACGCTGACGAGGATGAGATTCGGTACATCGGCAAGTCCCAGGACAGAAATACGGCGGTTGCGTGGAGGCTAATAGACCACTTCTTCCCGGGTACTGAGAAGTACTGCGCCATGTACGCGAACATCAAGAGGGAGCAGAACACTCCTTGGTTCTGGGATGAGCACATTGCTCTGGGCAAGAAGCTGCAGGTTGCCTATTGCGATAACATCTGGGGCCCGCTGTTGCCAGACCGATTGGAGTCCGATCTGAGGACGCTGGTACGTGTCCAGGACGGGGATTATCCGCGGTACGACGGTCACAGTGCATTCGCCCGGAATAGGCGCCGGCGACCGTCGTGACCGTTCTCGTCCAGAGATTGCGCCAAGAAATGCGCGGGAAGTACTGGGGCGAGCGCAAGGATCGCTCCTGTTTGGCCAGTCACCTTACAGTGCCCCCGCTAGTCAGGCCGTGTCGGAGTTGCCCTATGGTTTTCGTTTTTCGGCTGCCCTGAAGCAGGCGAGGGGAACGATGAGAACGACGCTCTTTCGGTTTGACGAGATGCAGTTCGTGGCCGCTGATCGGCGCCATGAGGTTTTAACCTCCTTAACCGTCCCTACGTTAGCCGCCTACGCTATCGAGTACGCAGAGTTCGTACCGCCGCCAAATATCGATGCGGGCTATCAAGTGCTTTGCCTGGACACGCACTTCGATGTCAGGGGCGATAGAGTCAATTTCGGCACGCCTTTCTCTGAATCTATTTTGGGCGCGGGCAGCTGCAGACTCGTCGTGACCTATTACGGAATACGCGACTTCAGATTGTTCTTTCCGCAAGTTCATGACCAGTCGCTGAAAGACCGCCTCTCCGAATTCCTCGAAGAGTCTGATGTGACGTTTGAAAGCGGAGCTTGGCTGTCTTTCGCCTTGATGGCGGGGGCGGTTTACGAGGGCTTGTTGGCGTGGCGGCTGGGGAACTTTGACGAGCCGTTCGGTGCGTTGATAAAGCGTGCTTGCGAGGAAGGCCTCATGGACGCGGGTGAGGCGCAGATTCTTACCCGCGCTCGGGAAAACCGAAATTTGGTTCATGCAGGGAAAGCAGCCGAAGATGGCGTGACGCGGGCGCGCGCGATGGACATGAGGAGGGGTATGACTCGTTTGATCAGGAAGCTGGCTGCGGCGCATATCGAAACACAAGCGCCGACCTGTCCGTCTTGATGGAGCGTAGGCATCAAACGTGTTGGAAGCGCGGCATGCTGGCACATCATTGCGACCGCTGGCATGGCAGTCGATGCGCCGTCTCCCGGGGATAACTAAATTGGCAAAAGACGCTTACTCAACGCCACTTATCATTCGCCACGGTGAACCCGTCGTACTCGACCGAGCGCCTCTCGGCAGTGCCGAGTATGACGAGCAGTTCATCCAACGGCTCGCCTTCGACTATCCGCAGTGTTTGCCCATAGCGGAAATCGATCGCTCGTACGAGGGATTGGTACCAATCTGTAAGGAGCTATATACGCCGGTCGGTTACCTCGACGCTCTGTACATCACCCAGACCGGGCGGCTTGTTGTGCTTGAGGCAAAACTCTGGCGAAATCCGGAGGCCCGTCGAAAAGTGGTGGCGCAGATCCTCGATTATGCGAAGGAGCTCTCAAGATGGGATTACGAAGATCTGCAGCGCGAGGTCTCGAAGTGTCTCAAAGCGAAAGGCAACGTACCCTATGAACTCGTGGCACGGGCGTATCCGGATCTCGACGAGGCGCAATTCGTCGACGAGGTGCAGCAGTCGTTGCGACGGGGGCGGTTCCTCCTGCTGATCATCGGTGACGGCATCCGGGAGGGGGCGGCGGCCATCGCCAATTTCCTTGAGAGCGTCGGTCGTCTCGAGTTCACTTTCGGCCTTGTCGAGGTCGCGCTCTACTCCCATAGTGAGATGGGGCTGCTTGTGCAGCCGAGAGTGATTGCACGAACCGTTGAACTTCAGCGTGTTGTCATCGAGTTGCCGGAAGGCGCAACCGTCGCCGAGGCCGAGGCGAGGGTTAGTGCGGAGGAGGCGTCGACAGATCGGGAGAAGTTCTACCGGGAGTTCTGGACGGAGTTTCTGTCGACGCTTACGCTCGATGATGCGTCGCAGCCTATCCCTGGCTCCGGGAAGAGTACAAACATCTACTTTCCGATGCCGCCGTCGGGCGCGACGTCGTGGGTCAGCGCGTATTTTTCTCAAAGCACGAAGCGAGTCGGTGTCTATCTGCGCTTTACCAGAGGCAACTTTGCCGACAGAGCGTACGAGACGCTATCGGAGCAGCGACAAGAGATCGATGAAGAGATTGGCATTGACCTCACATGGGACGATCCGCGGCAGACCATCTTGTCGAGGAAGCCAGTCGAAGACGTATTCGATCCTAGCCGCCGTGCGGAAATTGCTGAATTCTTTGCAGACAAGGTTAATCTATTTGTCAACGTCTTTAGGCCGCGGCTGGAGAGGATCGTAGCCGACACAGAGTGAATAGTTATGGGGCGGTAAGCAGGCGAGGGGGAATGAGCACCAGCGGGAAATTGGCCGATCGAATTCGGGGTTTCGTTCTTGAAAGGGTGATTCACCCGGGATTGGAGGCCGGCACGGCAGAGGTTCGGGTTCGTGCGGGGGATATCCACGCCAATATGAATCTTCAGAACCGGATGCCCGCAGTGTGTGCGGCGCTGGAGTCGCGAAAGTTCCTCGCCGCCGCCAACGTCGAGCTAATCCGCCGTGAAGGACCGCATTGGGGCGCCAACGCGACGTATTTCTTTGGCCCGGCAGGTCGGAGCGGGCCGCTAATGCAACCTCCCAGGATTAGATCAGAGGAGCAGTTGGCAGATCCTGAGCATGCTGCACCAGTTCTGACACCGAAGCGATCGAGCAAAACGAGCGCCTACTTGGTCTCTTGCGTCAGTCGAAAGAGGGCGACCGCGGCGCCGGCTAAAGATGTCTACATCTCTGAGTGGTTCCTTAAGGCGCGTGCCTTTGTCGAGCGCGCCGGTGGCGATTGGTACATCCTGTCGGCCAAGTACGGCCTCATTCCGCCCGAAGAAGTGATCGAGCCCTATGAACAAACTCTCAATGCTATGGCTGTGGCGGAGCGGCGCCGTTGGTCCGGACGCGTAATCGAGCAACTCCGTGCGCGCGCTCGGATCCCGGAGCGCGTCGTGATTTTGGCCGGCGCTCGTTATCGCGAATTCCTCGAGCTGTCACTGAACACCCTCGGTGTCGACGTTGAGGTGCCGATGCGGGGCATGCGTATCGGAGAGCAGCTGAGCTGGCTAACTCGGCATGAGCAAGGTTGATCGGCTCGCGGACCTGCGGCGGTTCTACGCGCTCTTAGAGCGACTCGAGGCCAAGTTGGGCGGCAAGCGTAAGCTCGCGGACTGTCACGGCCGTCTGGAGTGGCCACGGCGGGGTCTGTATTTCTTCTTTGAGCCGGGGCAAATGCGTTTAGATAGCGGTTCTGGGCCGAGGGTCGTAAGAGTCGGTACGCATGCGTTGACGGAGAGGTCGCGGACTACGCTCTGGACTCGTCTGTCGCAGCATCGGGGTGCCGACACAACGGGTGGCGGCAATCACAGGGGGTCCATATTTCGCCTCATTGTGGGCTCCGCGATGAAGGTAAGGGAAGGAACGCAAGAGCCCATTGCATGGGGTATTGGTGGAAACCCCGGAGCGGCGGCCTTGAAGTTTGGTATCGACAGGTCGGCAATCGGGGCGGCCGAAGAGCAATTGGAGCAGGCAGTCACAAGATAAATCGGGCAGATGCCGTTCCTTTGGCTCGACATCGCTGATGAGCCCGGTGCCGAGAGCCTCCGCGGTGTGATTGAGCGAAGTTCAATCGGGCTGCTTAGTAATTTCAAGCGGGACCCGTTGGATCCGCCGTCTTCAGATTGGCTAGGGCACCATTCAGACCGTGAGCGAGTCCGAGGGTCGGGCCTCTGGAACAACAATCATGTGATGAAACTCATGACGGCACGTTCTTGAGCAAGCTCGAAGAACTTATTGACGGGCAATAGAATCAATCAATTAAATGACCGTAGTCGGGCGTAGACGCTGAGAGGGCCAGAAGACGCCAGGTCGAATCGAGGTGCTGCATGGGATCTAAGCTGTGGACCTCCCCGATGACGGGTTATAGACGGCGTGGTACTCGGCTCGCTGAACTACGTCAGCACTTTGAGGAATCCATAACGGCGTCGGCAGTGTAGTCGAGCCAAACACAAGACCGATCGACAGATGCAAGCATGGACTACGATCAGCTGACGCACCTGCGACGCCATCACCCGGCGTGGCGCCTGCTTGCGGCCGAGCACGCGGCGGTCATCGTAGGATTCCTTTACCACGTCTTCGTTCGTCCAAACGTTCGCGTCGTCAGCGAGCAGACGCTCGCGTCGCAGCTCGATGACTACATCTATCATCTGCGAGAAAGACTGGGCGAAGAGGCATTGCCACGACCGGCACTCGAGTATCTGAACAGCTGGGCGGAGGAGGGCCGCGGATACCTCCGCCGTTTCTATCCGCCGGATTCCGACGAGCCGCATTTCGACCTGACCCCCGCAACCGAAAGGGCAATTCAATGGCTGATCGGTTTGGAGCAACAGCAATTTGTCGGCGCGGAATCGCGTCTCAAGGTGATATTCGATCTGCTGCGTCAGATCGCCGAGGGCAGCGAGGTGGATCCGGATGTCCGCCTGCTCGGGCTTCAGCGTCGACGCGCCGCGATTGACGCCGAGATCGAACAGGTTCGTGCCGGCCGGTTCTCGATCATGGATGATACTCAGCTGCGCGAACGTTTCCTGCAGGCAGCGGAAACCGCGCGCGCACTGCTCGCCGACTTTCGGCAGGTGGAGCAGAATTTTCGGGAGCTTGACCGACAAGTCAGAGAGCGTATTGCGACGTGGGAGGGCGCCAAAGGCGAAGTCCTTGAAGTGATCTTCGGGGAGCGTGATGCGATCTCTGAATCCGACCAGGGGCGAAGCTTCCGAGCGTTCTGGGACTTTTTGATGTCGCCGGCGCGTCAGGAGGAACTGACCGCGCTGCTTGAGCGGATACTCGAGCTTGATCCGGTCGTTGAACTGCATCCAGACCCGCGACTGAAACGGGTTCACTATGACTGGCTGACGGCGGGAGAAACAACACAGCGCACGGTCGCACGTCTGTCGGAGCAGCTGCGCCGCTACTTGGACGACCAGGCGTGGTATGAGGACCGGCGCATCATGACAGTGATCCGGGAGGTCGAACAGGCGGCACTGGCAGTCCGCGACAACCCACCCCAGGGAAGCGTTATGGAGCTTGATGAGCTTTCCCCGAAGATCGAGCTGCCGATGGATCGACCGCTGTTCGCGCCTCCGGCAAGGCCGGTGATTACTCAGCAAATGCTCGACGAGGGCGATGCGGATGTCGACGCGAGCGCGTTGTTCGAGCAGTTTTACGTCGATAGACAACGTCTGCGCGCTCGACTACGCCAGGCGTTGCAAACGCGGCGCCAAATCAGCCTTGAGGAATTGCTCGAGTCTCAACCGCTCGAACAGGGACTCGCAGAGCTCGTGGCCTGGCTGAGCCTCGCCACCGGCGAAGGATATGGGATTATCGACGAAAGCCGAACACAGCAAGTCACGTGGATGGACTCGGCCGGCCGTGAGCGGCGCGCGACACTGCCAACGGTGATTTTCGTCGCGGAGCATCAAGTGGCCCGCATCCATAAAGTGAGCGTCGATGGACCAGCCTAACTCGACAGCATTGCTCCCCGCCGTGCTCGTTACGCTCTACAAGGGTGTGCTCTACCACGATCAAAAGCCCGAGCTCTGGCAAGCGCTACTCAAGCTCGAAGGCAAGGTGCGGGACCACGTCGCACTGCTCGGCCTGGAGCTGCTCGTGGTCGAGGCCGAGGGGCATGCCTATCTTCGACAACGTACGCCAGAAGATGGGGATCCGGAGATTCCCCGCCTGGTCCAACGACGTCAGCTCGGTTACGCGGTCAGCCTGTTGCTTGCTCTGCTACGAAAAAAGCTCGCCGAGCATGATGCGGCAGGCGGTGACACCCGGCTCATCCTGTCGCGCGAACAGATCGTTGATCTGGTGCGATTATTCGTCGCTGACAGCTCCAATGAGGCCAAGCTGGTCGATCGGATTGATGCCGATATCAACAAGGTCGTCGAACTCGGATTTCTGCGTTCCCTGAGAGGACAGGACAACCAGTACGAGGTCCGCCGCATCATCAAGACGTTTGTCGATGCCCAGTGGGTGTCCGATTTCGCAAAGCGCCTCGAAGAATATCGCAGCCAACTGGAAGCCGATCATGGCTGAAATGCCCCGCGAGCAGGCCTTCGATTTCGCCCCCTCGGATCAACGTGCGGGGTTCCGTTTGCAGCGCTGCGAAGTCTACAACTGGGGCACATTTCATGATCGCGTCTGGACGTTAACCCCGAACGGTGACAACAGCCTCCTGACAGGCGATATCGGCTCGGGAAAGTCGACGCTCGTCGATGCAATCACGACATTACTGGTTCCTGCGCAGCGCATTACGTACAACAAGGCAGCCGGTGCCGAGTCCCGGGAGCGCACGCTGCGCTCTTATGTCCTCGGGTTCTTCAAATCAGAGCGCGGCGAGCAAGGGCTCTCGGCGAAGGCCGTCGCCTTGCGCGATCAGAACAGCTACTCGGTCGTCCTCGGCCACTTCCACAATGAGGGATACGATCAGCACGTGACACTCGCGCAGGTCTTCTGGATACGCGACACCCAAGGCCAGCCCGACCGCCTCTATGTCGTGTCCGATCGGGCGCTGACGATCGCCGAACACTTTGCGGGCTTCGGCTCCGACATTCGGGATCTGCGCAAGCGCTTGCGAGGTCAGTCGCACACCGAAGTGCACGACACGTTCCCTCCGTATGGTGCATCTTTCCGACGCCGATTCGGCATCGATACCGATCAGGCGCTGGAGCTCTTCAACCACACGGTCTCGATGAAGTCGGTCGGCAACATGACGGAGTTTGTCCGCAGTCATATGCTGGAACGCTTCCCGGTCGAACCTCGCATTCAGGCCTTGATCGGCCACTTCGACGATCTCGACCGCGCGCATCAGGCCGTCCTGAAAGCCAAGGCGCAGATTGCGGCGCTCGATCCGCTGGTCGCCGACTGCGACCGGCATGCCGAGGTGACAGCCCAGATCGAGGAGCTGCGCGGCTGCCGCGAGGCGCTTCGGCCTTGGTTTGCCCAGGTCAAGCGAGATCTCCTGCTCGCGCGGCTCGAGAAGCTTGCCGAAGAACGTGACCGCGAGTCCAATCGGGTCGCGCAGCTGACTGAGTGTTGATTTGCGCTTAAAACTGACCCGCCTAGCCTAGATATTTGCATCCAATTTTGACCCACGTGTAAACCCTGATCCTGCCCGTGGAGGGCAGGAGCGAAGGAGTGATCGACGTGGCGTTATTGAGTGTGATTAGGCGCTGGCATCTGCGCGAAGGGGTATCGATTCGCGAGATCGCGAGGCGCACGAAGCTTTCGCGGAACACGATACGGAAGTATTTGGCGAGCGGGACCCTGGAGCCGGTGTATCCGAAGCGCCGGAGCCCGAGCAAGCTTGATCCGTACGCCGAGATGTTGTCGTCGTGGCTGTTGCGTGAGTCGACGCGGGGGCGGAAGCATCGGCGCAACTGGCGCCAGCTCTATGGCGACCTGGTGGCGCTCGGATACCCCGGGTCGTACGATCGGGTGGCCGCGTTTGCTCGGACGTGGGAGCGACAGCAGCAGGAAGCGGCCAAGACGAGCCGGGGCACCTTTGTGCCGCTGGTGTTCGCGCCGGGAGAGGCGTTTCAGTTCGATTGGAGCGAGGACTGGGCGGTCGTCGGGCGGGAGCGGCAGAAGCTCGCCGTCGCGCAGTTCAAGCTGTGCTACAGCCGTGCGTTCATGCTGCGGGCGTATCCGCTGATGACGCACGAGATGCTGTTTGATGCCCATAACCACGCGCTGGCGGCGCTGGGAGGTGTGCCGAAGCGCGGGATCTATGACAACATGAAGACGGCAGTCGACAAGGTCGGCCGCGGCAAAGCCCGCACGGTCAACGCTCGATTCCGGGCGATGACCGGCCACTTTCTGTTCGAAGCGGACTTCTGCAACCCCGCAGCGGGCTGGGAGAAGGGGCAGATCGAGAAGAACGTGCAGGATGCCCGGCCACGCATCTGGCACGAGGTGCCGAAGTTCGCCGATCTGAAGGCATTGAACTCGTGGCTTGAGCAGCGCTGCGTCATGCAGTGGAGCCGGATCCGCCACCCCGAGCAGACGAGCCGTACGATCGCCGAGGTCTGGGCCGAGGAGCGGGAACACCTGATGAGGATGCCGCCGCCGTTCGACGGTTTCGTCGAGGACACGAAGCGCGTCTCCCCCACCTGCCTCGTGGCCTTCGAGCGTAATCGTTATAGCGTGCCGGCTTCGTTCGCGAACCGGCCGGTGAGTCTCAGGGCCTATGCCGAGCGCGTCGTCATCGTTGCCGAGGGCCAGGTGGTCGCCGAGCACCCCAGGGCGTTCAGCCGCGGTCATGACCGGCCAGCCCGCACGATCTATGACTGGCGCCACTATCTCGCCGTGATCCAGCGTAAGCCCGGCGCATTGCGCAACGGCGCCCCCTTCGCCGAGCTCCCCGACGGCTTCAAGCGCCTGCAGTCTGTGCTGCTGAAGCGCCCCGGCGGCGATCGGGAGATGGTCGAGATCCTCTCCCTCGTGCTTCACCACGACGAGGGCGCGGTGCTCTGTGCTGTCGAACTCGCGCTGGAGTCCGGGGTCCTCTCGAAGGAGCACATCCTGAACCTGCTCAGCCGCCTACTCGAGACCGATGCGCCGGCACCGATCGACACGCCGGACGGGCTGAGGCTGCTCGAGGAGCCGAGGGCAAACGTCACCCGCTACGATCACCTGCGAGGAGACACCCATGCAGGCTGATGCGATAATCGCAACGATGAGCTCGCTCAAGCTCCACGGCATGTCCCAGGCGGTGGCGGAACTCGCCGCGCAGCAAAGCCCGGCGTTCAAGCAGGCGCAGCCCGTGCTCGATGCTCTGCTCAAGGCCGAGGTGGCCGAACGCGAAGTGCGCTCGATCAACTATCAGCTGAAGAGCGCCCGCTTCCCCGCGTACCGCGATCTCGCCGGCTTCAAGTTCGAAGACAGCGCCGTCGATGTCGCGCTCGTGAAGACGCTCCATGGCTGCGAGTTCCTCGCCGAGGCGCACAACGTGGTGTTCATCGGCGGCCCGGGCACCGGCAAGACGCACCTGGCAACGGCCATCGCGGTCCAGGCTATCATGCACCATCATCTGCGCGTGCGGTTCTTCTCGACGATCGAGCTCGTCAACCAGCTGGAAGGCGAAAAGGCTAACGGCAAAGCCGGCCAGCTCGCCAACCGCCTCGTCCATGCCGATCTCG
The DNA here is from genome assembly GCA_963782445.1 of uncultured Gammaproteobacteria bacterium. Lineage (GTDB taxonomy): Bacteria > Pseudomonadota > Gammaproteobacteria > Steroidobacterales > Rariloculaceae > ZC4RG20. Next base: position 3,312,841 of record CAWAJM010000001.1, on the reverse strand, counting down.
TGATCCTCGATGAACTCGGCTACCTGCCTTTCTCTCAGGCCGGCGGGGCGCTGCTGTTCCATCTCTTGAGCAAGCTCTACGAGCGCACTGCCGTGATGATCACGACGAACCTGAGCTTCTCGGAGTGGGCCACCGTGTTCGGCGACCCAAAGATGACGACGGCGCTCCTCGATCGGTTCACGCATCATTGTCATATTGTGGAAACCGGCAACGACAGCTACCGCTTCAAGAACAGTTCAACTCAGACAAGGAGGGAACGAAAAGCGAAGAAACCGGAATAATCCTGAGCCATACTGGCTCTCTGTACGGGTCAATTTTAGATGCAAAACCCGGGTCAGTTTTCGGTGCAAAACAACACGCAGAGTGTTCCGCGCTGAGCGTGAGCCGGATTACGCAGGCTCGCCGGTCAGCAAGCGGTCAATTCGTTTTCGCGCATTGGCGGGAGAGCTGATCCGATTGACGCATGCTGCCGAGGGACGTATCTGCATCATCCGGTCCAAAGCGCGTAATCTGCCCGGCGGTCTCGAAAGTGCGCTTGTTGGACACGGCTATCAGGTCCTAGAAGCCAACGATCTTGGTGACCTGCACAAGCTCATTCTTTCTATTTGTGATGGAACACCGGCGGCCAGGCGCAATGCAGCGCTTGCGTTTCTCAAGCGCGTCCATAGCGGGCTGGGGCAGGACGACCAGCGTTTTATCAGAAGGATCCTTGCTGGCGAAATCCAGGCACCGCGCCGGACCGATCGCCAGAAGTTGTGCGCGCGACACACTGAAGGCATTACGCCGCACTTGTTGCGTGATCTGCTCTGCTACTGTGACGCTCTTGCGAACGTGCGCTGCAAGTTACGGGAGTCACTCAGTGCGCTGCGCTGCATCCTCGAAGAACACTGCGAAACTGGCGCAGACCTTAAAGGTCGCTATGCGGCCGAGATCGCGCGTAGGCGGTTTCAAAGCCGCAGCCATGTGTATCGTGCAATCGGCAGTACGCTTCTCGTTAAGGGCCTTGAATACGATCATGCCGTGATCCTGCGCAGCCCTGACTGGCAGACGAGCTGGGGCGGCTACCGGGATCTCTATGTCGGGCTTTCGCGCGGAGCGAAGAGTGCGACGCTGATTGAAATGACTGCCTGAAGAAGTTGGGGGACGCTTTGGCAAAGAATATGCAAATCGAAGAGATAATGAGAAACAGCTCAAAACAGCAATCGAGTCAATGAGTACTCGACAACCCAGACCACAGACATTATCAGTTTTGGCTCTTCGTATCTTTAGGTAGTACATACGATGCGCTTCCGAGTCTTTGAGCCGTCGAGATCAGTCCCGCGGCTTAAGCCTGGCGAATGTGCCTTGATGCAGGATCGCTGGAACGACTATGGGTTTCAGACTCAGTACGTGCTGTATGTCGAAACAGAAGGTCGGTCGAAGCGTATCGGTGCCGTGAAAATTCTCAGGCGGGGACAGACGCCGAGTGACGGCATTCAGATCACGAAAGACTTCGATACCCTCAGCGATAGATTCGTTTCCGTCGGAGAGTCGTTGGACTATTACCAGCACCTCGCGGAGCTAGACGCTGGTCAGCGGGATATGATACTTGACGCGCTCCGCGACGCCGTTAGACATGAAGAACTGCAGAAGTTGTTCAGTGGCGAGGACGGCTGGTCGAACGTCCGTATTCCGCGATCGGAAGGAAGCAGAAATCCGCGAGTTTCTGAGCTTGGCTCGTGGATTGGTCGACAATGACTATACGTCGCTCCCCGACGAAGATCTGACCTTCGAGTTTCACCCGTTTGGCTGGCGCGAGCCAATTGAGTTTGACTTCTCACGAGTGTCAATCGATTCCAACGACTGGCTTTCTCGAAATAACTCCCTTCCGGGTAGAATCATTGCGCTTATCGGAAGAAATGGCTCCGGCAAGAGTACGCTGCTCGCCCGCCTGGCTCGCGTAGCACACGGTTCCGTAGCGAAGCGAGAAACGGGTACTTTCGACAAACTTGGCAAGATATCCCCGGTTGGACTAGGCTTTCCTCGCATCATCGCGGTCTCATATAGTGCTTTCGATAGCTTTGGGCTTCCCGGTGTGGCACCGCGAGAGGAGGATGGGCCCGACGAACGTGTCCAGATCGTAGAGGATGCGCGCAGAGGCGAAGGCCGATTCATCTTTTGCGGCCTTCGAGATGTCGCGACGGAACTCGAACGAGCGATCGAATCTTCGGAAGGAGCGGGCGTCGTTAGCGCGGACCGCGTCACGGAGACTTGTCTGAAGCCAATAGAGGCGTTGGCCGAAGAGTTCGAACGCACAATTAAGTTCGTACGACGAGCGGACCGCTGGTCTCTGTTTCGAGACGCCCTTCGAATCCTCGTCACAGATCCGTCCTTTTCGCAGTGGGAAGATGCGAGCAATGTGGAAGCACTCATTGAATTGTCTCCCCACGGCGCATTCCTAGGTTGGAGCACCGGTCACAAGATTGCTCTGCAAATCATTACAAGTCTAAGCGCATACATTACGCCCCGTTCGCTGATGTTGTTCGACGAACCGGAAATGCATTTGCATCCACCGCTACTTGCAGCGCTCATGCATGCGATTCGAAGTATACTGGAGTCGCAGCGAGCGTTCGGCATTGTGGCAACACATTCTCCGGTCGTCATTCAGGAAACGCTGGGCAGAAATGTGCTCATCGTCCGCCGGGAGGGCGATATCGTGGATGCCGTCGGTGTGCCGGCAGAGACCTTTGGCGAGAATGTGGGATCGTTGACGAACGACGTATTCGGGATGAACAGCGAAGTGACCGATTTTCACAGAGTGCTGGACATGCTGGTGGATCGATTGGGTGCTCTCGAGCCTATCGAAGGGCTATTTGGGCCCCATGGCCTAAGTAATCAAGCACGAGCATATGTGATGAACCGGCTGCGAACTACGGAAGACTGACGCTATGTGGAAGCTGCCGTTGCCTGACTGCGACAGTGCTGAAGAGGAGCTGGAAACAGCGCTGACGTATGCGAATGGCAAGAAGAAGTACGTATATAGCGATAGTCAAACGGTGCGCTTGATGGATGCCTACGAAAAGTATGACGCGACGAGTGGAAGGCCGAGTCAAGCTTTGCTCGTTCGTCGCTTGGGCAAGCGATTCTTGGAGGCTCTTCGTAGTGCATACGATGAAGTGCAGGAAGGCGGGCGTCTGGCATCGCTGCGAAACCGGCTAAAGATCAGCGTGCAGAAGTGCCCGTACTGTGGTTTTGGAGAGGTGAGGGATCTCGATCACCAGCTACCGCGCGGCACTTACAACGCGTTCGCTATCTATCCTAGGAATCTTATTCCTTGCTGTCATCCGTGCAACAACAAAAAGCGCGCGGTTGCCGGTGGCGAGCCGGATGCGCAATTTCCGCATATTTACTTAGACGAAATCCCGCCTGAGAGGTTCTTCTTCGCCGAGGCGGACGTGTCCGAGGAGGGCTTGCGCGTTCGATTTACAGTGCAACCTTGCGCCGGCATGTCAAACGACCTGTTGCGCCGTCTGTGGTTTCTCGTGGAGCGGTTGGATCTGGACGCGAGATATCAGGCAGAGGTGATTGGCTTCATCACGAGTTATCGACCAGCCCTCGAGCTCGCAGCAGAAGGTGGCGGACACGCGCTGCGAGATTTTCTGCGGAAGTGCTTTGAGTCCTCGATCGAGGATTACGGTTTAAATCATTGGCAAACAGCGTTGTGGGACTGCCTCGCCAATTCAGATGCGTTCTGTGAGGGTGGCTATCGGCACTGTTTGGGCTTACGCGTTGTTGGAGCCTGATGAGTGCCTCTACGACTGGTCGGCCAATCGATGCTATCGATCGATGGTGCGTTAGGCTCGGAGCCCGCCGGATAGGGGCTGGTAATGAAAGGCATCAAGAAATTTGTTGCTGAGTACGACACTTCGCACGAAGACGCCGCGCTTAACGCGCGAGGGCGATTCGTTACCGCCTTCCCGCCGAATGCGCTCGATAGTCTAACGCTTGATCAGTATGTCGTTGGTCACGGGACGCAGACCTTCTGTAATTTGGTCGAATCGGGAACGAAATCCTGGGCCAATATTCAGGGTGCCAATTCGTTCAAGTTCGGCGTCTACTTCGGGAGGACAAAGAGCGATCCGTAAGCGCTCGACGAACCACATTCTTCCCTGTTGCCCCGCCGTGAGACAAGCTCTGCGCCGTCTTGGGTGCGGAGCAAACGATGACGGAAGGATTGACGGGGCGGCAGCGATACTGGCTGAAGCACATCCAGCGTGCCGAAGAGAGAGGCGAGACGTTGAAGGCGTATGCCAAACGCCGTCGGTTGTCTATCGGCGCGCTATACCACGCGAAGTCGCAGCTGATGAAGCTCGGTGCGGTGCCGCGTCGCAATGAAGTGACGGTGGCCGCGGCCGAGTTCGTCCCGGTACGGTTCGAGTCGCTTCCGAGGGTTGCAGCGGTGTGCCGGGTTCGCTACGCGGGCTTGTGGGAAGTCGAGTGCGAGGAATGGCCCGACCCACGGTGGCTGGCGGCGCTCATGAAGGGAGCGCAAGGCGATGCTTCGGCCTGATCGGAGCATCGAGCGGGTGTATCTACACCGGTCGCCTGTCGATATGCGTAAGCAAATGGACGGCCTGGCCGCGTTGGTCGAGGGCGTGCTGAAGAGGGACCCGTTCTCGGGCGCGCTCTTCATCTTCATCAACAAGCGCCGCGACAAGCTGAAGATGCTGGTGTGGGATCGGACGGGATTCATCGTCTGGTACAAGCGGCTCGAGCAGGAGAAGTTTCCGTGGCCGGTGCGCTCGACCGAGACGGTGGTGACGCTGACCGGTGAGCAGTTGCGCTGGCTGCTCGACGGTTATGACGTGTGGCGGATGAAGCCGCACAAGACGCTGAATTTTGCGCGCGCAAGTTGAACAGCGAAGCATCGGTATCGAGTAAAATGCGCGCGTGTCGTCGCTCGCCGAACAACTCGAACACTCTCGCCGTGAGCTCGAGGCACTCAACGGTCGCCTGGAACAGATCGAGCGGGCGCGCAACGAGCGGATCGCGCTGCTCGAGGAAGAGAACCGCTGGCTGAAGCAGCAGCTGTTCGGTCGCTCCTCAGAGAAGCGCCCGGCCGAGGACATCTCGCCCGACCAAGCGAAGTTGCTGCTCAACGAGGCTGAGGCGCTTGCGCCGCTCGCCGAGACGGCCCCGGAGACGGTCCAGATCCCCGAGCACGCGCGCAAAAAACGCGGCCGCAAGGCGATCCCCGCCGAGCTTCCGCGCATCGAGGTCGTGCACGATCTGCCGGAGGCGGAGAAGGTGTGCCCGCACGATGGCACAACGCTCGAACGTATCGGCGAGGAGACGGCCGAGCAGCTCGACTACGTGCCGGCGCAGCTGCGCGTGATCCGCCACGTACGCCCGAAGTACGCCTGTCCCTGCTGCAGGGAAGGCGTGAAGATCGCGCCTGCTCCGGCGCAGCTGCTGCCGAAGAGCAAGGCGAGCCCGGAGCTGCTGGCCCATATCACCACTGCGAAGTACGTGGATGGCTTGCCCCTGAACCGGCAGGAGCGCCAGTTCGGCCGACTCGGCATCGAGCTTGCGCGGGCGACCATGGCGAGCTGGATGATCAAGCTCGGCGGCACCTATGTGTTGCCGATCGTGAACCTGCTGGGCGATCTGCTGCTTGAGGCGCCGCTGATCCATATGGATGAGACCCGCGTCCAAGTACTGAGAAGCGCCAAGGCGCCGACCGCCGATCACTGGATGTGGGTGCGATGCGCAGGCCCGCCCGGCCGCCGGATCGTGCTCTTCGACTACGATCCCTCCCGTGGAGGGCAAGTGCCGAAGCGGCTGTTGGCCGGGTACGAGGGTATCCTGCTGACCGACGGCTATGAAGCCTATGCTGCGACGGCCAGCGCCAGCGGCATGCTCCACGCTGGATGCTTCGCCCATCTACGGAGAAAGCTCGAAGACGCGCGCAAAGCGGCGAACGGGGAGAGCTCCGCTCGCACGGCGCTCGATTACATCGGCCGACTGTATCGAATCGAACGGCCGCTGCGTGATCGCAGCGCCGACGCTGTAGCGATCCTCGATACCCGGCGCCGAGAGAGCACGCCGATCGTCGAGCAGCTCTACGGCTGGCTGAACGAGATGGCTGGCCAGGTGCTGCCGCAGAGCGCGCTCGGCAAGGCCATCCACTACGGGCTCGGTCAGTGGCCGAAGCTTACGGTGTTCCTCGATCACCCCGAGGTGCCGCTGGACAACAATCGCTGTGAAAATGCGATTCGCCCGTTCGTGGTCGGACGCAAGGCATGGATGTTCAGCGACACGCCGAGCGGCGCGGCGGCGAGCGCGAACCTCTACTCGTTGGTCGAGACCGCCAAGGCGAACGGGATCGAACCGCACGCCTATCTGACTCATGTCTACACGAAGCTGCCGACGGCCCACGCCCTCGAAGACTTCGAGGCGCTGCTGCCGTGGAACGTCAAGGCTGGCCTGATTGGTCGCTGAACGCATCCGCGCAGGCTGCCATGATCATGGCGCCGGCGAAAGGACGCGGATGAACGAGCGCTTACGAAGCGGGCAGTGCTCCGATGCATCGTCGACCGAATCGATCTCCGGCCTAAGGCGCTCGACATCTCGATCCAAGTCGCTCGCCTGCCGGCGTTGCTTGCGGGCACTGGGCTGCCACCTGTAGATCGCCCCTCAGCGTCGGCCGCCGATTGCGGCGCGGGAAGAGTGCTGACGCTGTCGATCCCCGCGCGCCTGAAGCGCGCCGGGATGGAAATGCGACTGCTGATCGATGGGGCCGGGGGCGGAGCGAGGAAGCAATCCGATCACAGCCTCTGCCGGCTGCTCGGGCAGGCCTATCGATTTCAATCGATCCTGCTCGCAAGCCGCGGCAAGACGATGGACGAGGTCGCCGCCGACGCCGGGTTCTCCCGATCGCACTTTCGCAGAGTTCTCTGCGTCAGTTTCCTGGCGCCGGACATCGTCCAAGCCATTCTCAGAGACCGGCATCCGGTCGAGCTCAACGCGCAACAACTCTCGAAAAATACCGTCCTGCCTCTGGCCTGGGACGAGCAACGCAAGCTGCTCGGCCTAGACTAGCCTTTGCCGCCAAAGCCGAGCCGTCCTGATCCGGCCATCCCGTCCGGAAACGACCGCAAGTGGCCCCACCAACAAGGCCCTAAGAGACTGGGGCGCGAAAACGGGCCGCAAACTAAGCCTGGAGAGTCTCGGTGGACAAGACTTCGATCTATGAGCGCCGCAAGCGCCCGGAAGTAGGGCACTATTCCGCGCAGTTCGGAAGGACACAGAGACAAGGGAAAACAGCGACTTGGAGTGGCGGAGGGGGTGGGATTCGAACCCACGGAGGTCGTAGAACCTCTCTGGTTTTCAAGACCAGCGCCTTAAACCGCTCAGCCACCCCTCCGCGAGTTCCGTCGGCGGCCGGATCAAAGGCGACGCCTGCTCCCGGCGACCGCATTCTGTCGGGGCCACGAGTCGGTTGCAAGGCGGCGAGGCCCCGTCCTCGGCGCCGGCGCCTCGGCGCGTTCGACCGTCACCGAACGGCAACAGGTCCGGAAAAACTTGCGTCTTCCAGCCATTCCCAAGACCATACGGCGGACTCTGTGGAGGTGACGATGGATTGTCTGAAGATTGCGCTCGTGACAGGAATGGCGGCGATTGCGGCGGCCGCCGCCGCGGGAGGAGTTCAGGCCCAGACCGAGACGGGGGCCCGGCCGGCCGGCGCCGCAACGGCAAAGGCGGCCAGCCGTGCGGCGGCCGCCCAGCCGGCTGCCGCGGCGCCGGCACCGAGCGCGGCCACCGAAGACAAGCCGGTCGTCGCCGACCCCGCCGAGCTCGCTTTCGAGCAGGGGCGCTGGGAGGATGCCATCGTCCAGTACAAGGAAATCCTCGCGGCGAGCCCGCAGGACCGCCTGAGCCTGCTGCGGATCGCGCAGGCGCAGCGCGAGCTGGGCCGCCACAAGGAGGCGCTCGCGACCCTCGAGAAGGCGCGTACGGCCAATGCGCCGGAAGCCATGGTCGACGTCGAGCGGGCGCGGAACCTGCTCGCGCTCGGCAAGCGCAAGGACGCCTTGGCGGCGCTCGACGCCGCCGACCACGTGGGTCTTCGTGCGCTGACCCTGCTCGAGAAGAACAAGGACTTCGCGAAGGTGCGCGGGGATGCCCGTTTCAAGACCGTCCTGGCCGACGTGCGGGCCCGTGTCTATCCCTGCGAGCAGGAGCCCGAGGCGAAGCAGTTCGACTTCTGGGTCGGGCGCTGGGAAGTCCGGATGCCGGACGGTACGTTGGTCGGGCACGACACGATCACGAAGCAGAACGGCGGCTGCACGATCGTCGAGAAGTGGGACGGGGCCGGCGGCTCCTCCGGAACAAGCGTGAGCTTCTACGTTCCAAGTAAAGGCCAATGGCGTGAAATCTGGACCGGGTCGACCGGTACTCTCGCCGACCTTTCCGGGGGCCTAAACCAGAAGGGCGAGATGCACATGGAGGGGACCGTCGAGTACGTGAATCCCCCCAACGTCGTCGCCTTCCGAGGCACTTGGACCCAAACCGACGACGGCCGCGTGCGCCAGAAGATGGAGCAGTTCGATCTCGGCGCGCAGACGTGGACCCTCTGGTTCGACGGTGTTTTCACGCGGATGGACGGCAAGCAGCGCTCGCGGTAGCGAGCGGCTGACGCGCGCCCTGGGCCGCTGGCCGAGGGGACTCCGAGGCCGCTGGCGGCCTCATCCAACCGAGTGGGTTAAAATTGCATGATGTACGGACGACACTACAAGCTGAGCGTTCCGAGCAATCCCGTCGCCCAGGTGCTGGCGCTGCTGGTGTTCGGCGCGGCGCTGATCGGCGCGGTGTTCGTGGGCGCGCTGATCCTGTCGGCGCTGCTCGGCGTCGCGGCCGTGGCGGGTGCGGTGATCGCCGTCCGCCTCTGGTGGTTTCGGCGGCAGCTTCGCAAGGCCGCCGAGGAAGGCGACCGAATTCACGGCTCGCGCGGCCAAAACGGCGGTAGGCTCATCGATGCCGAATACACGGTCGTCGAGCGCAAAACGCGGAGGCGCTAGATTCATGGACAGCGCGGCAGAGAGCGCGACGCAGAAGCGGCCGAGCTGAACGTGGCGCGGCCGCCGACATCCCGGAATTCCTCCGGACGCGCCCGCAGGCGCCGCCGTTCCCGCGCTTACCCGATTCTTGCCTTCGTCTTCGTCGCCATCGGCCTTGCTTGGTTTTTGGAGCAGCGCTCGACGACGACGGTCATCTTCGTACGCCATGCCGATGTCGATCAGCCGGTCGCGAAGGGCGCGGATCCGCCGCTGAACGCCACGGGCCGCCGGCGCGCGGAGCTGTTGGCCGACTTTCTCGAAAAGATCGACGTCGTCGGCGGCGTCAACGCGATCTATGCCGGCAAGACCCGGCGTACCCAGGAGACCGCCGCGCCGCTCGCGCGGCGGCTCGGCATCAAGGTGCAGATCGAAGATCCGTACAACGTCGAAGGCTTCATGAACGACGTGCTGAAGGACCACAAGGGCGACATCGTCCTGATTGTCACCGACGCGAACGCGATCGCGCCGCTCGTCGAGGAGCTGCACGGCAGCAAGAATATCCCCGAAATCGGGCCGGCCGAATACGACAACGTCTATATAGTCAGCAGCCCCTGGTTCGGCAAGGTCAAGACCTTGCGTGTGCGGTACGGGCTCATGGCGCCCGGCCTAGAGCGTGCCGCGCCGACCGAGCTCACGGACGCGCCCGCAGATACGGCCGCCAAAGGGAACTGACCCGTGTTCGGTGCGGAAGTCAGAGTCACGACCCGCGGCCGAGGCACTTACGACATTACCGGCCAAGTGGCCGAAGCCGTCGCCGGGGCCGACGTCGAGACGGGGCTTTGCCACGTGTTCAACACGCACACGAGCGCGTCGCTCATGCTCTGCGAGAACGCCGATCCCGACGTGCGCCGGGATCTCGAGACCTTCATGGCGGATCTTGCGCCTGACGGCGACTCGCGCTTCGTCCACCGCGCCGAAGGGCCCGACGACATGTCCGCCCACGTGCGCACCGTGCTCACGGCGTCGGCGCTCAGCATCCCGATTCGGCGCCGGCGGCTCGCGCTCGGGACGTGGCAGGGCATCTACCTCTGGGAGCACCGGCACCGCGGACACGAGCGACGCCTGCTGATTACGGTGGTCGGCTGAGAGCCCCGAGGCGCCCGTCGGCGGGGGGCACAACGGCCGAAAAAACGGGTACAATACGCCCCGCTCTGACGCGCCGGTCGATGTCGGTCGATCCCGCAGGGCACCTCGCGTGGGGCCGTAGCTCAGTTGGGAGAGCGCCGCGTTCGCAATGCGGAGGTCAGGGGTTCGACCCCCCTCGGCTCCACCAAATCTTCCTCTTCCCGTCAATCTCTTGCAGGCGCACTCGCCGTCTAGTGGCCTGTAACGGCTGATTCGGTAGCGCCTGAACGCGTCTGGCGCGCCGGTGCCGCGTTGCTCGTCGTCGCCATAGTCACCACTATGCCTCCTCCTCGCGCCTTGCCCCGACGCGCCATCCATCGCTCAGCCACTACCGAATCAGCCGTGGCTCCCGGCCGACCGTGAGCCCGTACCCGTTCGCGACGGCGCGCGGCGACCTTGCCCACGTCCGGCACGGCGAAACCGATATGATCGAACGCCGTGCCGCGCGTCGGTCTCGTCGGGGGCCGCTCGCGCAGGAAGAGCACGATGCCGGAAGACTTTACGACCTCGGCGCCGGCCGCGCCACGCGGGCCGGCGCCCAGTCGAGCGTCATTCGGTGGCGAAGCAGTAATACAGGCCGTTGCCGCCCGTCGAGACGAGATTCGCCTGACTGCAGCCGCGCGAGGGATGCGCGAAATTCCAGGACGTCGGGTTTTGCCCGCCGCCCTGCCGATCGTGATGGCCCAGGTTGGCCGTGCCTTCGCCCGAGCTCGTCCAATTGCCGCAGGTGTTGCCCGCCTTCGAGACGGTGCCGTCGAGCTCGGAGCCGGTCAGCATGTCGTGCATATTGGGGTTGTCGCCGCGTCCGTTCACGACCTCGCCCTTCTCGGTCAGCGAGGTTTGCTTGCCGAGCTTGTTGTCGTCGCTGTGCAAGTCCTCGACGTCCTCGGCGACCTGGACGCCCTTGGCGTTGTACCACGGGCCGTCGCCGATACGGTCGCGCGCATTGACGGCCGGCTTGCCGTCCTCGGCCGTGGCGCTCAGATAGGCTCGCCAGGTCTTGTCGCCGGCGCCGACGGCCGCGGCCAGATCCTGGCAATGCGCATCCGCGCCTGCAAGGCCGCCGAGATCCGCTCCGTTGCCCGAACCGACGCTCGTGATGAAGAAGCTCATTTTCGGGTCCGCCTGCTGCGCCGAGGCCTGCGCACCGAGCGCGAGCAGACCGAGGGCTGCGATCCATCGAGTTCTCATGATTTGCCACTCCCGCTTCGAATGTTATTTGTCGTGGCCGGCGCCGCCGCGGACGCCGGAGGCACCCAGTCTAAATCGGTCGAGCGGCGGATTCCTAGCGGCTGCCGCGGCATCATAGGTCTAACCCGGGTCTCGGCGCCTCGATGAGCGCGGTGCTCACACTGATCGGCGACGAGCTCGGTCTCTACCGTGCGCTCGCGGAGCAGGCCGCAACGATCACGACGCCTCCGTCGCGACCGCGAGACAGAGAGCCCGCGAAGCCGGCGCCAGCAACGTCCGCTTCGAGGAAGCGGACGCAGTCTCCTACGCCGGCGGCGACTACGATCTCATCGCCTTCTTCGACTGCCTGCACGACATGGCCGACCCCTCGGGCGCAGCGCGGCACGCGCGCGCAGCGCTCAAGCCCGACGGCATCCTCGAAGCGCGGCCTTGAAGCCGCTCGGAGGTCGCGAGCGCTGGCGCTTACGCGCCCGCCGAACACGCGGGGAGGGTTGACTTGCCGTACTACGGACGCTAGCTAGTACTTCGGGTAGGCCACAAGGGAGAGTCGGGTGACAATGTCGTCGGAGTCACCCTCCCGCATTCGCGCTCAATTTCGCAAGATGTCCGCGAGCCCGTTGTTCGCGGGCGGCGGTCGGGTATTGCCTCTGCTCGAGTATCTCGTCGACGCCGTCGCGCACGGCACCGCGCAGCGGATCAGCCAGGGCTCGATCGCACGGGCCGTCTTCAGCCGCGGCGAGCGCTTCGACCCCAAAATCGACGCGATCGTGCGCGTCGAGATCGGCCGGCTTCGCAACAAGCTGCGCGAATACTACGCCACCGACGGCGCCGCCGACGCCATCGTCATCGAGATTCCCAAAGGCCGCTACGTGCCGGCGATCAAGGTGCGGTCTGGCTCGAGTGCGCCTTCCGTGATCGGCGGCGAGCCTCGGAAGCTCGACTCGCTTCGGTACGGCTGGGCCTACATCGCGAACCCCGAGACGATAGGCACGCCGGCCGAACGGCAGGTCCTGATCAAACGCGTCTTCCGCGCGCCGCGCACAGCTCTCTACGAAGCCTGGACCCGTCCCGATCGGCTTCGTCAATGGTACGGTGCGCCGCATTGGGAGCTCGTCGTTTGCGAACTGGATATGCGCGTCGGCGGCCGATGCCTCTTGGTGACGCGCGGTCCGGACGGAACGGAAGCCGTCCAGCGCTGCCGCATTGTCGAGCTCGAGCCCGGCGAGCGCATCGTTCATTTCGAACGCTGGAGCGGCACCGAGGCGGATGAGATCCGCGTCGAGATACGGTTCGGCGAGCGAGGTCAGGAGTCCACTCTGAACGTCGCCGCGCTGTATCCGACGCGGGCGGCCTATGAGGCCTTCATGGCATCGGGCTTATTGGCCGGCATCCACGCGACATACGATCGGCTTGGCGAGTTGCTGGAAGGCGGCTCTGCCGTCGGCCACGACAAGCCGGCTCGAGTCAGGCGGGGGTAGCCACCCTTTAATCGTCAGTGGGTCATCGAATACGCGGTGTAGTTGAGCGCATACCGATAAGCGAGTGCCGTCATCTTTTCCGGGTACTCCGGAACGTCGGCATGCTCCGAGGCGTCGCCGAGATCCATGTTCCAATTGATCGCGACCATGAGGCGCCCGTCGTCGTCGTAAATGCCGCGCCAGTGCGGGACGTAGCCCTGGCCTGTCATCTGCACGCCGGGAGGTATCGACTGCTCATGCTCATCCGCGAGTTCGACGATCGCTTCGGCTGGGCGAAGTGGAGCTACAAGAACTGCGCCGAGTGGCTCGCCTGGCGCTGGCGGATTTCGATCTCGGCGGCACGCGAGAAGGTGCGCACGGCGCACGCGCTGCGCGAGCTGCCGGCGATTTCGGCGGAGTTTGCGGCGCGGCAACTGTCGTACTCGAAAGCTCGAGCGCTGACGCGGGTAGCGCATCTTGTGGAAGAGAAAGCGCTGCTCGACGATGCCCTGAACGCGGCGGCGGCGCAGGTGGAAGAGCGCTGTCGGCAGATCCGGAATGTGACGCCCGAGTCCACGGAGGCGGCGCTTCGGGCATGGGAGCGGCGGACCGAGGATCACTTCGCCTCGGCGGCGCAGGTGAAGTTCTGCGCTTCGTCGGTGCTTCCCGCCCCGTCGTAGCGCGCGACCTGCGGGTATGCGCAGAGCGGGCGCGTGCGCGTTCGAGCGTCCGGCAACTGCCTGCTCGCGAGAATACGCTCCGGTGCACGGCCGTCCTCGACCCAGCTCTGCAGCGCCGCAAGCTCGTCGACCCGATCCGGTCCCTCACCGCCTGAGCAATGCTCGACCCCAGGCAGCATGAACAGGCGAACCGAGCTTTCCGCGTCCGAGCCCATCTTGTCCCGGACACTCTCGTAATAGCTGATGCTGTCGAACGGCGATACGGCCCCATCCGACCAGCCGTGCAGCATGAGCAGCTTGCCGCCATGCGCCGCGAAGGCCGAGAGATCGGGATTGCGCGGCGACATGAGCCCGCCATCCGCCTCCCGCGTGCGCGTCACGTCGGCATCGAAGTCGAAGTCCGAAATCTTCCAGTCGGGATCGTCGAACACGGCGTTGGGGAAGTACTCGTCGGCGAAAGGGAGCATGTCGGGCGTGTAGAACGCCCACACCGTTTCGCCCGTCGGCGGCCCCGGCTTGTAGAGGCGCTCGCCGGTGCGCGGATTGGCCGGCCCCGCGTAGAGCCTTTGAACGGCAGTAACCTCGGCTTCGTTGAGGCAGTCGGGTCCATCCGCGGCCTTACAGGCGAGCACGGCCGGGTCGAAACGGCAAGCGCGGGGATCTTCGACGACGCGGTCGGTGACTCCATCCAAGTTGTCGCAGGCGACGACGGCGGCGTCCCGAATCATGGTCAGCTTGCCCGTCAGCATGGGCACCGACTTGTCCGTAAGGATTCGCTCGACGTAGAGCGCCCACGTATTGAGCGGCACCCAGTTGGCCACGGCGGCGAAGGCGGAGATTCCGTCGTAGTCGTTTGGGTAACGTTGCGCTTCGGCGAGCGCTTGGCGCCCGCCTGTGGAGCAGCCCGTAAAATACGCGTGGTCCGGGGACCGGCCGTAATAGGCCGCGACGAGCGCTTTCGCTTTGACGGTCATCTCGTGCTCGGACCGGCCGGCGAAGTCGACGAGGGCTTCGTGCCGCCGCATGAAGCCTCCGTCGATCGGGCCGCCGTCGTGGCCGGTGTTGGAATTGGCGACGGCGTAGCCCGCGGCGAGATAGGGGGCCATGTCCCAGTGATGGATGGCCCCCATGTTGGCGCCGTCGCCGACGCCGACGAAACGTCCGTTCCAGCCCTGCTTGGGCAGCCAGAGCTCAAACTCGATCTCCGAGCCGGGCACGGGCGTGACCGTCGCGGCCACGCGGCAAAAGGCCGGCAACGCGGCATAGTCGGCGGGCGGAGCAAAGAAGGGTGGCGCCACGTCGGAGACGAACGCGCCCGCCGGGACGCTTGCGGCATGGGTGACCGTCGTGTTCGGCAACGCCAAGGCAGAAAGCGCGTCGCAGCTTTGGGGCTGCCGCTCCTGCGCCTCGCCGCCGGCGACGCCGTCCGGCGAATGACAACTGGCGGCGCCGAGCGCAAGCGCCGCAAGACTGCAAATGGGTAGCAGCTTCATGCCTCCCCCTCCACTGGCCCGGCCCCACTGCCGGCCCGCATCATCCGGGCCGCGGCGCCCGAGTGACAAGATCTCGCTCGCTTGGTCCGCTCAATTCCGGAGCTCGTACGGCGCCAACACCTCGTGAGGTAACGGCACGATAGCGAAGGAGCCGTGCATCTCCACGCGCGGAGTTTCCTCCATCGCCCGCAGGGCCGATTCCAGCTCGAACAGGGCATCGATATCGAGCGGGAGGGCCCGCTCGTCCGGGTGAGACTCGGCGCCCAGGTCGAAATCCTTTCGCGGCTGCGCCGACATTTCCACGTGGCCGCCGAGGATGGTTTCGATCCCATTTCGCCGAGCGAAGGCTGCGAGGCGCTCGATGCTGGCTCGAAACGTGTCGAACTCATCCAAGGGAATGAGCACGTGGGCAGGCAGCACGCTATCGCCGGAAAAAAGTGTCTTCGTACGTCTATCGTAGACGGCGATATGCGTTGCCTCGTGGCCGGGTGTCGGGATCACGTCGAGCAAGCGGCCTCCCAGATCGTAGGCCGCTGCGTCCTGCGGCCAGTGTTCGATGCCGAAGAAAGCGGCCACGTCCGCGGGATGAAGATCGACGACCACGGTATCCGGCCTATCGTAAAACTCGCGGTCGCCGGCGTGATGGTCGCTGTGGGAGTGCGAATGCGCGACGACCAACGAAATGGAGGCGCGATGCTCCTGCGCGAGCCAGTCGGTGATGATGCGGTCAACGGCGGCGCGGATCGGCCACTCGCCGTCGCCCGTGTCGATCAGCAAGGCCTCGTCGGAGCCGAACAAGAGGTAAACGAAAGGCGCGTTCGCGCTGGCCTTGAAGGACTCGCGGATCACGAAGGTGTCTCGATCGATCGCCTGAACCTGAAGCGCAGGCTCGCTATCCTCGACGCCGTTTATCCAGGGCTCGAAATGCGGCGAATCCGCTGCCGCGGCAATGGCGATCAGAGCGCCGCAAAAAAAGACACAACGAACGAGCTTCAAACGCACTTCACATGCCTCGAGTGGCCGATCCCGTGCGCGCGGGCGATACCGAGCTCGCGCAGCAAGGCAGCGGCGTCTGCGGCAGCGCGCTCGATGTAATCGCCCGCCGCACCGTGCTCAGCAACGCTGCCGGGATAACCGCGGCGGTGGTAGCAGACCACGCGATACGCGCGCGAAACGACCCTCTGTGTCCTCACGAAATGAGGGCGAATACGGAGAGCGATCGATCGGCTCGATAGGAACATAACTCTGAGCAACGACGGCGGAAGCGCGAAGCGTTGAACGTGCCACATCTTGCAGGAGGCGAAAAGTAGCTACCTCTGCCCGTGACCGCCGCTAGGCGCAAGGAGACAGGGCTCGACGCAATCGCCGACTGGAGCAGGCGCCCGGTAGCTACTTGCTTGTCGCGCCGGACTTATGCGGCGCGATGCGAACGCTAACGCTGCTCTTCGATCCTCACCCAACGCTCGACTGCAGCGGCAAAAGTCTCGGTGTCTTCGATCCAGGCGAGCTCGTCGAAAAGCCTCCCATGATCAATATCGAGGTACATGTGCGCCAGGATGTTTCTGAGGCGGACGGCGGCTGCCAGGCGACCGGTGAGATCGTCCGGAAGCTCGACGATCGCGGCTGCTGCGCGCAGCGCATCCGTGTATGTTTCCACCCATTCCACTCTCGGATCTTCGGCTGGCCGTAGCCCGGATAAGCCACTAGAGTTCTTGGGTACGTCGAAGATCCGGGCGTCCGAATGACCGCTAGCAGCACCGCCACGACCGATCCGGCACGGAGCGACTCCGTCCAGGCACACCTAGCGCGCATCGCCGAGCGCCCTGCCTTCGTCCGCGCGGGCCGCATGTTTCCCCTGCTCGAGTACCTCGTCGAGGCCGAGCTTAACGGCGTCGCAGACGGGTTGAATCAACACCGTATCGCCATCGACGTCTTTCGCCGCGACGAGCGCTTCGATCCGGCCGTCGACTCGATCGTGCGAGTCGAGATGGGGCGATTGAGAATGGGCGTATGCCTATCTCGCCGTCGGCAATACCGAGGAGGCCCTCGCGCAGCTCGCGCGTGCCGCGTCGGTCGCCGAGCAGCACGCGCCCGACGCGTTACCGTCGCGCTCACCACCCCCCGAGCAGCACTTCGTCGCCGAGCACGAGGGCACCCACAAAACCCGTGCGATTCCTGAAGCGCAGCACGATCGGGCCGACGTACGGATAGGTGGCGCGCGAGCCGTCCGCAAGCTTGACCTCGCGCTGCTCAAGAACCTCGAGCTTGAGCTGTAGCCGCACGTGCTCCGGAATGCAGAGGAACACCGAGCCCGTGGCGGCGAGCGCGGGAACTTCGATCTGCGCGAGCGTCGGCTCGCGTATCCGCCGCGCACATTGGCCACGGGCAGGTGCACCACGGTGGGTTTCCGCACCCCGCTCAGGCTGGCCCGCTAGGCAACCGACCAGCGGTCTGAGAAGATCCGCTCTGGTACGGCTCCAGAGCACGCGTACGAGCTACGACACCCTCTCCAACGTCCTGCGCAGCGTGCGCCTCCAAAGCGCCGTCTACTATTGCGTCACCTGCGAGGGCAAATGGGTGGCCGAAGCGCCAGCCTCCCGCGACATTGCAGCTGCCGTGATGCCCGGCGCCCAACATGTTATCGAGTATCACGTCGTGACGGCGGGCGAGTGCTGGGCGGGGATCGTCGGGCAGCGGCCGCTCAAACTCAGACGCGGCAACGTCGTTCTTTTGCCGCAAGGGGATGCGCATGTCGTCTCGAGCGCGCCCGGCATGCGTGCGAAACCGCAGGCGAGCTGGTATTACGAGACGCAAGCGAATCCACGCCCCTTCCGTGTCAGCTATGACGGCGCGGCTGCGCACGTCGTCGCCGAGGCGGCGCCCGCCGAGAGCTCGGGCGACGGCGAAGCCACGACGTTGGTCTGCGGCTTCATCGGCTGCGACCTGCGGCCGTTCAATCCCGTCCTGGCGACGCTCCCGCGGCTCCTTCATTTGCCGGCCGGCCCTGGCGAGCCCTGGTGCCAGCCCTTCTTGCATCTCGTCGCGGCCGAGTCCACGAGCAGGCGCCCCGGCAGCGAGGCGCTGCTTGCGCGCGCAAGCGAGATGCTGTTCGTCGATGCCGTCCGACGCCATGTGGAGCGCTTGCCCGAGGCCTCCGAAGGTTGGCTCGCCGGCTTACGCGATCGGTTCGTGGGGCGGGCGTTGGCCCTGCTCCACGAGCGGCCGGCCGCGCCCTGGAGCGTGGAGGCGTTGAGCCGCGAGGTCGGCCTGTCGCGTTCGGCGCTGCACGAGCGCTTCCTCTCGTTCGTCGGGCAGGCACCGATGCAATATCTCGGGAGCTGGCGCATGCAGCTGGCCTCGCGCATGCTCCTCGACACGCAATCGAGCGTCGCGTCCATCGCCCTCGAGGTCGGATACGAATCGGAAGCCGCCTTTGCGCGCGCGTTCAAGCGGTCCGTGGGCACCCCACCCGCGGCGTGGCGGCGCCTGCAGCGATCGCCCGTCCCGGACTCGAAGCCGACGTAGCGGGCAAATCCGCGCGCCGTATCTTCACGGCCGACGCGCCGTTATCTTGATCATGCCGCGCGGCCCCGGTTCCGTGGCCGGCTCGAGCCCTGCCTCTCTCAACATCGCCTCGACGCGCACCGGCGGCAGCCGCAGCTTGCGGTAGCTGCCGACCTTCATGCGCCACGCCGACGCCTCGCGCTCATGGACGATGTCGTGGACGAGCATGTGTTCGGGCAGCGCCTCGAGAAAGCAGGTCAGAATCCGGTTCGCATCGCTGCGCACCGGGATGAAGCGCGCGGCACCCGACGCCGGGTGCCCGTAGTCCCGGAACGTCAGAACAAGCCCGCCGCCGGGTCGAAGCGTCCGGGCCGCGTCGCGGAAGACCCGCTTCACCTGGGCGGGCTCGGCGAGATGGGTCAGGGTGTCGCCGAGACAGACGATGAGCTCGGCCTCGCGCTCGACGTGCCGGGCGAAGTCGAGCAGATCCGCTTCGAGGGCGTGCACAGCGAGTCCAGTGCTGTTCGTACGCAGCACGTCGAGCAGCTGAGGGGACGAATCGATCGCGAGCACGTCGTAGCCGGCGCGTGCGAGCGGAATGGCGTGCATCCCGAAGCCCGCCCCGAGGTCGATGGCCAACCCAGCGCCGGGCGCCAGAGATTGCACATCCGCCGCGCCGGCTGCCAGCGCGGCTTCCAAGCCTCCTGCCATCCAGACGTAGATGGGTGCGAGCAGGCCTTCGTAGTGTTCTCGTGCTGTGCTCATTTCGATTTCCGACGTGGCGGGGACGGGGCATTGTACGCAGCCGAGCCGGCGCGTCCTTTGCCGGTAGTCGGCGCGCTTTGCTTCTGCGTCCGTATGGCCGTCGGCTCGCAGAAGCGAGATGGTTGCGGTGCCGATGCGCCATACGCGGACACGCGGGCAAGAACGAAGGACTTTCGGTGAAAGTGCGAGCGTGCTTCGGCACCGAGAATGCCGGCAGTACCAAACGCGATCCATTTCATCGGGAGGAACCATGAGCACCGTAGCGAAAACGCGCATCTTCGAGGGCAACGCCGAGGCCATCGAAGCCTGGAACGGCGTCTTGTTCGACAAGTTCTTGCGCTTCCGGCACATCATCTGCGACGGCTTGGCCGTCATCGGCACGGCCGCCCTCGATCGGCATCCGCCTCCGCGCCGCGCTCGCGTGCTCGACGTGGGGTGCGGTTTCGGCGACAGCACGCTGGAGATCGCCGCGCGGGTGGGGCCCGGAGGCGAGGCCGTCGGCGCGGACCCGGCTTTCCGATTCATCGAGGTCGCCGCCGCCGAGGCGGCCGCCGCGCGAGTCGCCAATGCCCGCTTCATCGTCGCCGATGCCCAGAGCGAGACGCTCGACCCGCCCTACGACTACGTGTTTTCGCGCTTCGGGACCATGTTTTTCGAAAATCCCGTCGCCGCGCTGCGGAATCTCCGGCGTGCGCTTCGGGACGGCGGCGAGCTGACCATGACCGTGTGGCGCAGGAAGGATGAGAACGCGTGGCTACACTCGGCCGAGCTGGCCGTTGCACCCATCGTGCCGCTGCCGCCGAGCACGGACGAGGCGACTTGCGGGCCGGGGCCGTTCTCCATGGCGAGCGCGGACCTCGTCAGCGCGCAGCTGCTGGCGGCCGGGTTCCACGACGTAACCTTCGAGCGCTTCGATACGCCAATACGTGTCGGCGACAACGTCGCCGACGCCGTGAATTTCGCGATGGCGCTCGGTCCTGCCGGCGAGATCATCCGGCTCGCCGGTAAGGAGGGTGAACGTCGCCGGCCGCAGGTGACGGCAGCCCTCGAGAAAATGTTCGCGCCGCTCGTTCGCCCCGATGGCGTTTTTGCAGGTGCGAGCACGTGGATAGTGACGGCTCGAGCCGAGGCACCCCGCCGGGCAGGCGCGTAGCGTCGATCCGGGCGCCGGTCACCGCTCGCTCTCGACTGGATTTGCATCGTTAAAGGAGACCTCAATGGGCGCAGTAATCTTGTCGTTCTATGGTTCGCTCGCATATGCCGTTTGCGTGGCGGCGCTTCTGTACCTGATCGGCTTCAGTGGAAACGTGATCGTGCCCAAATCGGTCGACGGCGGCACGCCGACGACACTGGCGGCCGCGCTGTGCATCGACGCGCTTCTGTTGTGTCTGTTCGCTGTGCAACACAGCGTGATGGCCCGCCGCGCCTTCAAGCGAGTTTGGACTCGCATCGTTCCTAAGCAGGCGGAGCGAAGCACCTACGTGCTTGCGACGAGCCTCGTACTGGCGCTGCTGTTTTGGCAATGGCGGCCGATTCCCGTGCCGGTCGTCTGGAGCGTGGAAGAGGGTGCCTTCGCGCGGCCGTTGTGGGCCATATTCTGGGCCGGCTGGGCATTGGTCCTGACCAGCACGTTCCTCATCAACCATTTCGAGCTCTTCGGTCTGCAGCAGGTGTGGTCGCGGTGGTTCGGCCGAGAGATGGCGGCGCCTGCATTCAGGACGCCGCTGCTCTATCGATACGTAAGGCACCCGCTGTATCTCGGCATTCTGCTCAGCTTATGGTCCGTGCCGGTCATGACGGCCGGGCACTTGGCGTTCTCATTGGGTGCAAGCAGCTATATTTTCGTCGGGATCTGGTTCGAAGAGCGCGATCTCGTGGCCGATTTCGGCGAACGCTACCGCCGCTACCGGTCCGAGGTCGGTATGCTTGTGCCGCACGCGTTGCGCTTCGCTCGCGTGCGTTTACGCCGTCCTGTCAGACCCACTGTTCCTCCTGCATGACGAAGCGACGGAAGCCCTCGGCGATCTGCTCGAATACCGGGCCGGGGCAGGCGCCGAGGGCTCGCCCGTCCACCTCTCGCACGGGAACGAGCTCCGCACCCGTACGCGTGAGAAAGCACTCGTCGGCCGTGTAGACATCGTAAGCGGCGAGTGAGACTTCGCGGGTATGAATGCCGGCTTCTTGCGCGACCCGCAGGACCACGCCCCGCGTAATGCCGGCCAACGCGCCGTCGCTGCACGGCGGCGTCAGCAACACGCCGTCGCGTGCAACAAAGACGTTGTCCGCCGTGCCTTCCGCAAGCGATCCGTGGCGATTCAGCATCAGCGCCTCTTCGACGCCCGCATGGTTCGCTTCGATGCGAGCCAGAACATGGTTCAGGTAATTCGCATGGTGCTGCTTACCGCCGCTTGCCCGGCGCCGATTCCCGCATCAGCACGATGGCGGCAAGGCTGACGCAAACCGCCGCGCTCATGTAATAGGCCGGCGCCATGGAATCGTGCAGCGTCTGGCGCAGCCATTCGACGATGAATTGCGCGCTGCCGCCGAAAATGGCGATGGCCAGCGCGTAGATCACGGACATTGCGCCCGAGC
Organism: uncultured Gammaproteobacteria bacterium; assembly: GCA_963782445.1. Lineage (GTDB taxonomy): Bacteria > Pseudomonadota > Gammaproteobacteria > Steroidobacterales > Rariloculaceae > ZC4RG20. Next base: position 3,290,936 of record CAWAJM010000001.1, on the reverse strand, counting down.
GCACCCGCGGCGGCAGCTGCTCGGAAATGCACATGATGCCAGGGCCGGCCGCCGCCGCCAGAGCGAACGTGAGATAGAAGCTCACTGCCACGAGCACCGGCCCCGTGGGCCAGGCGTTGAGCGCGAGGAAAGACGGCACCGTAGACAGCGTCATCAGCACACTCGCCACCAGCATCACCGGCTTGCGCCCGTAGCGATCGGAGAGGATGCCGCCCATCGGCGCGCCGATCATGCCACTGATGCCGATCGCCAGCGTCGCGGCGAAGGCCCAGTTCGCCGCTAGGCCCAGCGCCGCCTGGGCGTAGGTGCTGAGATAGAGGATCGTGTAGGTGGCGATGGTACCGCCACACAACAGCATGAGCCCCAGCAGTGCCACGCCCCAGGCGCCGTCGACGTCTTTCTCCGGCGCGGTTTCGGCCGTGGCCAGGGTCTCGGGCAGCGAGCGGCGGATCATCAGGCCGAAAGGAATGATCGCAACGCCGATGAGGAAGGCGACGCGCCAGCCCCAGCTCTGGAGCTGCGCCGTCGTCAGCACCGCGGCCAGGCCCGTGGCCGCGCATCCGGCGACCAAGGTCGCGACGTATTGCGAGGCCGATTGCAGCGAGCCGTAGAAGCCGCGGGTTTCGGGCGGCGGCGCTTCGACCAGGAAGGCCGTGGTGGGGCCTACCTCGCCGCCCAGTGCAAAGCCCTGGATCAGCCGGAAGACGATCAGAAGCACCGGCGCCACGATGCCGATGGAGGCATAGGACGGCGTCAGCGCCACGCCCAGCATGCCGATTCCCATCAGCGTGAAGGACAGAAACATGGCCGGCTTGCGCCCCAGCCGGTCGCCGAGAAAGCCCAGCACCACCCCGCCGAGCGGCCGCGTCGCGAAGCCCGCGCCGAAGGTCGCCAGCGACGCCAGCAGGCTGGAGGCCGGACTGGCCGAGGGAAAGTAGGCTTGGCCGATATAGATGGCGAAGAAGGTGTAGGTGAGAAAATCGTAGAATTCGAGCGCATTGCCCGCGACCACCGCCGCCACATGGCGTTTCAGCGGCGCTGCGATTTCAAGCCTGCCATCCGCCAGTGCCGCAGAGCTCATGCTGCCCCTCCCGGAAATAGGCGCAACGCCGCGCTCCGGCGCGTCGCGGTGCACGAGGGATAGGAAATTCAAACGCTGTGTCGGCTGCGTTCGAGAGGGTATGTCGTGGGCGATGGGCCGGTCAAGGGCGATGGCGATGCGCGAGACCGGCGACGAAGTCGGCGTCCGCGAGCACGGATCGGCTGCCGGGCGAGCCAGCCGGCGCGTCAACGACCTGCATGTCCACCCGCTCGAGCCGCGAGGCTGGCGAGTGATGCCGACGAAGGCGATGTAATTCGTCGGCCGGACCGTAGCATTTGCGTTGGCGTTCGATCGGGGTGCGGAAGTCGCGCGCCCACGGCGGGCTCAGAAATACGCGGGCGCTTCGGGAAGCGCGGAGCCGCAAGCGCACCGCCCGTCGCTCTTCTCGTAGTCTGCCATTTTTGCGCAGGCCCGGCACCGCACCCAGAGCGGATTGATGTGGTCCGGTGCCCAGACGCTCGTGAACGCGTGGTTTCCGAGGTCCGTCCAGAAGCGGCTCATGGCTGCGCGATGCGATGGGCTGCGGAGAAGCTGCTTGGCGTCCTCCGGCTTCTCCCAAGCCGAAACCGTGATCCCGCGACCGCCGACCCGGACCAGGGTCAGCCCAATGAACCCCTTCATCTCCAACATGTCCCGGGCCGTTGCGACGCTCAACTCACGAATGTCGGCGTCTTGCTCCGGATCGTTCCAGATGGTCGTGACGCTGAACGCGCCGGGTTTGGATTTATTGCCCGACTGCACCGCAACCGAATTTCCGAAAGAAAACGGCCCGATACTTTGCGGCTGCACGAGCACCTGCAAGCCCAATTGCGCCGGGACGGCCCCGGAGTCGAAGTAACCCGTGACCGATGCGATGCCGTCGGGCTGTGTCTCGACCACATCGACGCCGGGCACGCTCACGGCCCGCTGCGTGGGAGGCAGACCGGCGAACGGCCCCGAATTGGTGCCGGTCATCGTCCACTCCGCGATGACCTTGCGCGCGGCCGTCTGGGCGACGCTGCGAACCTCGAACGACAGATCCGGAAAAGCCTCCCAGAGTCTTCGTGCGTAATCGCCGATCGCCTGACGGGCAAGGGGGCCGTTCGTCGTCGGATCGCTGTAGGTTCCGGAATCGCGGAACACGGCGACGACGGCGTCGGCGTCGTGCCTGTTCCAGGCTTCGAAATACCTCTGTGCCAGTTCCAGGATGGTCATCGTCGCATTCGCCTGCCCGCCATGCTGTCGGCCGAAGCCGATGAAGACGAAGGCCACTAGCGATAATACACCAGCGATCCGAGATAACTGACGAGGCGGGCGAATCCCGGCGTCGAGGCGATCAGCGGGAGGAAGAACTCCGGCACGACGATGACCGCCGCGGCGATCCAGGCGGTGGGGCTGATACGGCCGGCCGCGCGCCGCTCCTGGTAAAGAATGGCCGCGACCATGGCGTCCATCGTCACGTAAGTGGCGGAGAAGGGCACGCGGCCGAGCCCCAGGCTCATCATGTAGAGCCGGTTGATCCCCGGCATGAGAATGCTGACCATCGCCAGCAGCATCAGGTCGCGATGCACCGTCGGCGTGCGGACGGCCCGGATGGCCATCGCGAACAGGATCGCGAAGCTCGGCGGGGCAACGAGCGAGAGGTACAGCAGCCCCATGTCGTCCGGGCCTCCGGGGGGGCCGTTGATGCTGATGAACGTGATCAGAAGGCCCATGAATACGACGACGGCCGCCCATGCGATGCCAAAGGTGCCCAGCGAGCGGTGAAGCCTCACGTTCCGGACATTGACCAGCGCGGCCTGCGTCACGAGGAGGATCGTCCAGGTGAAGAAGATCGCCCCGTGCAGATGCACCACCGGCGGTGCATGCGGGAAGGTCCCTTCGACCATCGGTCCGATATAGGTCATGCCGAAGCCGCCGAAGACGAAGAGCGCCATCAGCAGCGTCATCCACAGATGGAAACTTGGCCGGAATGCGGCGTTAGCGGGCCCTTTCGCGACGGTGGCCATTAATTCCGCGCTCCGCGGTCTTCCTCATCGAGCCGGCTGTCGATGCGCTCGGCGCAAGCACCTCACTCCAGCGCAAACACGTGCAGCACGCGTGCGGTCTCCGCGTGGACATCCTTCGTGAGCGCGGCGAGGCTCAAACCGTTCGACGACGGTCCCGTCGCGACGGCGACGTATTGTTTGCCGCCGGCCTCATACGAGACCGGGATGCCCGATACCATCCCCGAGAGCTTCGTCTGCCATAGCACCTTGCCGGTCTTGGCATCGAGGGCGCGGAATACGCCGGCGATATCGCCGTCGAACACGACCCCGCCCCCCGTTGCGACGAGGCCCATCGTCCCGGCCCGCTGGCTGTGGATCCAGGCGGTGTCGCCTGTGGACGCCGAAATGGCCCAGACTTGCCCCACGTCCGTTGCGCCCGGCGCGATATGCCGCGTGAAGTTGATGCGCATGCCGAGCACGCCGATGCCGGTCTTGGGGCCGGCGCTGGTCACCGTGGAGCAGACGTTCTCGAGCGGCATGTACATGAGGCCGGTCTTCGGGCTGTACGCGCCGGGCATCCAGTCCTTGCCGCCAGTATCGGCCGGGCAGACCTGCAGCGATTGGTCCGGCCGCGTGAACTCCGTGGCGGGGTTCATGTGCACCTTGCCCGTCGCGCCGTCGATCGACGTCACGACGTTCTGCTCGATCGTGGGCCGGGCCCAGAGGAACTCGCCGGTGCGCCGGTCGAGCGTATAGACGATGCCGGTCTTGCCCGGGATGCCCGTGACGACGTTGCGCAGCTCGCCGGGTTTGAGCTTCGGGTTGATCCAGGCCACCTGCTTGGGATCCGGCGCGACCCGGGTCTTCACGAGAATGCGGGCAAACGTGTGGTCGAAGTCCCACTGGTCGACGATATGTTGGTAGTACCAGACGATCTTGCCGGTGTTCGCATTCAGCGCCAGTGTCGAATTGTGATAGAGGTAGGTCTTGTCGTTCCCGGCCAGCAAGTACTTGGGTGTCGGGCCCGTCACGGACGTGCCGAAGAAAACCAGGTTGAGGGCGGGGTCGTAGCTCGGCGGCATCCAGGTGCCGACCTGCTGGCGCTTGCTCCAGGGCACGTTGCCCCAGGTCTTGTCTTGCGGCGTGCCGGGTTTGGCGATCGTCCACGTGCGCCACAGTTCCTTACCCGTGCGCGCGTCGTTGGCGATCATGACGCAGCCTTTCGGCCCCGCGTCGGGCGCGCAGGCGCGGCCGGAGATCACTTTGCCGTCGGCGATGATGGGGCCGCTCGAGGTGTTCGCCTTGCCCGTTAGCTGCACGTCCCATACCTGCGTGCCCGTGCGTGCATCCACGGCGAAAAGGGAGCCGTCGGCGGAGGTGGAATACAGCTGGTAGCCGTAGATGGCGATATTGCGTTTCATGGCGCCGCGCCCGGGATTGGGGCGGGCGAAGCGCCAGAGCACTTTGCCCGTGACGGCGTCGATGGCAATGATCCTGTCTCCCGGCAGCGGGACGAACATGATCCCGTCGTGCACGAGCGGCGTCGACTCGATCGTCGGCCCCTGCAGCGGCAAGGACCAGACCTCATGCAGGCGGCTGACGTTGCCGGGATCGATCTGATCGAGCGGACTGTAGCCCCAAGCGTCGAGCGTACGCCTGAACGACAGCCAGTCGGCGGCAGGCGGATGCTGGAGCATGGCGTCGGTCACGGGCTGGAGCCGCGCCAGATCCGCGGGCACGCCCGGCGTTTGCCCCAAAGCGAGCCCGGACCACGCCGCCGCGATCGCGGCGATGCTCGCGGCCAGCGCCCATCGTGCTGTCGGTGCAGTCTCATGCCGTTCCGTCATCTCGCTTCCTCATCGTGACACCAGCGCAAGTATAGGCATTTCCGAATGCCAGAGTACCCATGTTTGCGCCCGCGAGCCGGCGCCGACCGGACCACTGAGCCCCGCGTTGGGCCGATCAGGAACCGGCCAAGTCCTCTCGCTGTGCCAGAGCGGCAAGCTCGGTGGCCGAGTGCACGTCGAGCTTGCGCATGAGATTCGCGCGCCCGGATCGATTTGAGCGCCAAAGGCGCTACAATGGCTGCAATGTCCGATCCAGGCTCCTGCCATGCATCGGGTGATCGTTGCGGCCATCGTCTTGATGCTCGCGGCGGGTTGCGCCGCGCCGGGCAGCGTCCGGCCGGCGCTCACGCAATCCGAGCTTCTCTCCGGCGGCAATCTATTCGCGCAGGCTACCGAGAAGCCCATTCCGGCCGCCGATGTCGTCGCGCTGGATGAGCGGATGCGCCGGTTCGTCGCCGAGAGTGTCGGCGGAGTCCGCGGCGACGAGGGGAAGCTCCGAGCTTTGCTCAGTCACATGAGGGCGAACGATCTGCTCTCGGTGGATTACGATTCCGGCGCCACGCAGACCGTCCGCGGCACTTTCTACTCGCACCGCGCCAACTGCCTGTCCTACACGATGCTGTTCGTGAACCTGGCTCGAAGCGCCGGCCTGCGCGTAAGGTATGAGATCGTAGACGTCCCGCCGAGCTGGTCGCAGGAGTCGGGCATCGTAATCCTCGCTCGGCACATCAATGCCCATGTCGCGGCCGGCCGCCAAGGTGGCTACGCGGTCGACTTCGACAGCGCTGACTTCAGGACGACGTACCGCCGATACGACGTCAGCGACCGGTACGCGCTCGCGCTCTTCTATACGAACCGGGGCGCCGAGGCCCTGCTCGAGGGACACTACGCGAACAGCTTCGTAAACCTGCGGGAAGCACTGCGCACGGACGCAAGCGTGGCGGGAGCCTGGGAGAATCTCGGCCTGCTCTACGCGCGGCTCGAGCAATGGGACTATGCCGAAGCGGCCTACCTGCAGGCGCTGGCCATCTCGCCCGATGCGCCGACAGCGCTGACCAATCTGGCCACGCTCTACGACAGGACAGGGGACACGCGCGCCGAAACGGTCCGCGAGCGCGTCGCGCACGTTGAGCAACGCAATCCCTACTACCACTATTTTCGAGCGCTCGACGACTACCGGCACGGCCGTTTCGAAGATGCGCTGGCTGCGGTCGGCAAGGCCTTGCGCCTAAAGCGCGACGAGCCGGATTTCTACCTGCTGCAGGCGCGCACGTACTTGCATCTCGACAGGCACGAGGACGCCGACCGCAGCTTCGACCGGGCCGAGCGGACGGGAGCGCCGGCCAAGATCCGCTCGGACGACTGCTCCTCTGGCGATCTCACTCGGTGCGCAAGGCCCTGAGCGGATGCGCAGCCGTCCGGTTCCCTGGTCGAGCCTGCGAATGGTCTTCGATCGGCGTCGCTATCGGTAGAGAGACGCGGCGCGGGCATCTCAGAGCTTCAGCCCGGCGACGTCCTCGAGCACACGATCGATGTCCGGCTGCTTTTCATAGGTCGGCGGCATGTAACGCGCGCGGATCGTGCCGCTGCGATCGATGATATAGAGCACGGGCCGCGGCACGCCGTAAGGAAAGCTGCCGACCGGATACTGCTTGTCTCGGATCCCGAGCTTCTCGTTGATGTCGCCCTTCGGATCCGACAGCATCGTGTAACCGATCTCGGCTTGCTTCGCGAACGCCGCGATCTTGGGCACGTCGTCGACCGTCACCGAGACGACGTTCAAGCCGAGCGCTCGGAATTGCTTCAAATGCCGGTTCATGTTCTCGAGCTGCGCCTGGCAGAACGGGCACCAGTCCGCGGAACGTTGAAAGATGAGCGCGACGCCCTTCGGGCCCATGAGGCCCTGGAGCGTTCGCGGCTGGCCGTCCTGGTCCTTGGCCGCCAGCGGCACCGGAAAATGCGTACCGACGGCGGGCCCGGGAATATTCGCCACGCCGGCCCAGGCGGCCGCCATCGCGAAGGTCAATAGGAAAGGCAGCGGTGCGGATCGATACGCTCTCGGCATTGTTCGTTCTCCTCGGCCAGGGCACCTCGCCAGTATCGGCAAACGGCGCCCGGGCTGTCCAATCCGCCGCGCTGCGCGACGCTCAATCGCCCTGAATGCGGCCCAAGACCTCGACGAACCGAGGCTCTCGAAGCACCGGGTCGTTCATGTAGTTCATCTTCAGATGCAAGACGTTGAGCGTCGCTTCGTCGATGACGTGGTTCTTGGCTTCGTCGGCCACGACGTTGAGCCACTTGAGCGCCTGCTCTTTATCGCCGATGGCGAGATACGTCTGCGCCCAAGTCCCGGCGCCGAGGGATTTGTCCGCCTTGGCGCGTGCCATGATTTCACGGTAAAGCCGATCGACGTCGCCATGCAGACCGAGCAGCGAATAGGCATAAGCGAGCTCCGGAAGAAAGACCGTGCTCGGGTGGTCGCCGAGCAGCTCCTCGGCTCGCCCGAGATCGCGGATGGCCTGGTCCCTATCCCGAAGGGCGGTATCCATGAGTCCCAGCCACGCCTGCGCTACGGGGTTGTTCGGAATCAAGCGTTGCGCCTGGCGCATGACCTCGATGGCGCTGCGGTAGTCTCCGGCATAGGCGTAGTTTGGCGCGAGGTAGTAGAGGGCGTTCGCGCTCAGGGGATTGAGCTTGACGCCAAGCTTTCCCTGCTCGATCGCTTCTTCGGGCCGGCCGAGCCAGCCGAGCGTCCATGCCAGGCCCTGTCGGGCCGAGAGGTCGCTGGGCATGGCGGCGACCGCCTTTTCGTATTCGTCGACCGCCCTGGTCCAGTGCCACTGATACCGGTACATCGAGGCCAAGGCCGCATGCGCGTAAGGCACGTGTCGGGCGAAAATTTCAGGCTCAAGGAGTCCGCGACGTTCGTCGCGATATCCGCCTCCACGCCGAAAACATCGCCGAAATTGCTCTCATAGGTCTGCGCCCACATTTGGTCGCCCGACCGCCCGTCGATCAACTGCACAGCCACTCTTATGCCCTCGCCGTCGAACTGCACGGACCCTTCCATAAGGGTCTCGGCATGGAGCTCCTTGGCGATCTCCGGAATCGGCGGCCTGTTCTTGGCAAAGCGCAGCACCGACGTTCGACCTATGACGTTGAGGCGCTTGATCTTGGCGAGCCGATTCAGGATCTCCTCGTGTAGTCCGGCCGCGTAATAGGCGTTGTTGGGATTGGAGCTCAGGTTCTCGAGCGGCAGCACGGCGATAGAGTTCGGCAGGACGGGGGGCTCGCCATCGGGCAGCCGGTGCCCTACGACCAAGAAACCGAGGACGAGCCCGAGCAGCGTAACGATGACGACGGCTCCCGCGGCCCGCTGCCACCGGGTGCGTGCGCCCAAAGCAGCGGCTTCGATGCCGGTCGGGTGAGATGGCCGCGGGCCGTGTTGCTGCGCGCCCGCGCCATCCTCCGCCGGGCTCGTCGACGGCGAATCGCGGCCGACGAGGCGGACATCGCCCACGAACTGGTATCCACGCCCGGGGAGCGTCGCGATAGTGCCCTTGCCGATCTTGCGGCGCACCGTGGAGATCGTCTGCGTGAGGTTGTTGTCCTCGACGATCGTGTTCGGCCACAAGACGTAGGCCAACTGCTTTCTCGATACCGGCTCGCCGGCGTGCTCGATGAGGTGAACGAGCGCGTCGAACGGCTTCGCGCTCAGCGCGACGGGCTCGCCGTTTCGGCCCTCGAGCCGGCGTTGGCCCGGGTCGAGCCGGAAGCCGTCGAATTCATAGACGCATCGCGGCACGGCTGTCCATTCCACCTGGGCGCTGAGGCTAATTCTTATATCTTTTCACATCCTCACGAGGAGATTTGAGGACTGGAAAGCGCAGTCTACTCCGACGGCTAGGGATAACAAGCCGCGTACGAGCGGCCGCGCGACTGTCATAGGGTCGCGTAGGCAGGATGATCGCGAAAATGGCGACAGCTCGCCGACGAGGGCAGCGCAGGAGCGTTGTGCGGCGGCAAGGACGCGAGCGACAGCGCCGAAAGGCAGTGTCGAGTTAGCAACAGATCAATCAGGAGAAGATGCCATGCGGACGATGCTGAGATGGACGGTGCCGGCGGCAGACGGAAATCGGACGATTGCCGAAGGCGCCATGCAAAAGTCGATCGAAACAATGCTGCGCGACCTCAAGCCGGAAGCCGCGTATTTCTTCGCAAACGATGGCAAGCGCAGCGGACTCGTGGTCTTCGACATGGCCGACAGCTCCCAGATCCCCGCTATCGCGGAGCCGCTGTTTCACGTGTTCAACGCCGAAGTGGAGCTGCTGCCGGTCATGAACGCCGAAGACCTGCAAAAGGCGTTTGCCAAGCTGGGCTAGTACCGCGGCAACCGGACGTGAAGTGGAACGAGAACGGGAGAAAGTCATGATCGCTAGAACCATACGGGTCTTTTTCTTGGCACTGGTTTTCGTCGTCTCCGGGCATGCCATGGGGCAGGATAACTCGGGGCTCATGCAGGTCATCAAGGTGAAGGTACGGCCGGGCGCGGGGCCCCAGTTCGAGGAGTTTCTGCGTGCGTTTCGGGATGCCTCGCGGAAGCAGGGGCTCAAGAACTACTGGCTGGCCTCCCAATCGGTCAGCGGTGAGCCTACCTACACTTTCAATGGGCAGCTCAAGGGCTGGGCGGATCTGGGAAATGCCGGCCCGCAGCTGGCCAACGCGTTCGGTCAGAAGGAAGCAGACCGGCTCGAGGGCCTGGCAAGCGCCTCGATAGCGAGCATGAAGACGGCCTTCTATCGGACCCATGTCGATTTGAGTGTTCTGCCGCCTCAGCAAATGCCGAAGCCACCCGCGGCGGTCATCTATTTCGCGATCACGCTGAAGCCCGGAATGGAGCAGCAGTACATGGAGGGATCTCGGAAGACGCGCGAGGCGAGCCTCGCCGTCACGCCGGATTCCCACTACGTGGTTCAAATGCCTGAGTTCGGCGCCGACAGCGTGCGCGTGATCGGCCTCGTCCAATCATGGGATGACCTCGAGGCTACCCCCGGACCGCAGCAGCGCGTCATCCAGCATTTCGGCGCGGACGAAGGCGGCAAAATCGTCGCGAAGATCAACGATACGGTGGCGAACCTCGCAATGGAACTCGATCGAACCCGCCCGGATTTGAGCTACCAGCCGGAACAGAACTAGACGTCGGTAACGTCGGGAAGCCGGGGGGCCCGCTGGGGTCCCTCGGGATGCCGTAGAATCTTCACTTCGGGAGCCGCAGAGGCTCCGGTCGATCAAGAAAAAGGGAGAAAGACCATGCCTCATCCTAATGCCACGCGAGGTAGATCGCGTGTGGAGCCTCTGGTGGTTCTGGCCGGTATCGTCGTGACGGCGTTACTGTCGGCTTCGGCCATGGGCGCGACGCTGTGCGTGGCGCCGGGCGGTAAGTCCGGCTGCTATGCGTCGATCAAAGAAGCCGTTCAGCACGCCATGGACAACGATATCGTCAAGGTGGCGCGCGGTGTGTACCACGAGGACGTGATCGTGCAGAAGCCGCTTTCGCTGGTCGGGGCCGGGGCCGGCCAGAGCATCATCGATGCGACGGGCTTGCTCAACGGCATCAACGTGGACGGGCTCACGAACGGCGGGCTCGGCGGCACCGGGCTTGCGCACGTCGTGATTTCCGGGTTCACGGTGCGCAACGCGCAGGCGCAGGGCATCGTCGTGACCAATGCCTCGTCGATCACGATCTCGAGCAATCATGTGACGGGAAACGATAAAGCGCTCGACCCGAAAAATCTCGTATGCCCAGGCGTCCCGGTGTATTTCATCGCCGGGGAAGGGTTCGACTGCGGCGAAGGCATTCACCTGAGCGGTGTCGATCACTCGGTCGTCGCGAAGAACCTCGTCGAGAACAACGCAGGAGGTATCCTGCTCAGCGACGATACGGGTAAGACGCACGATAATTTCGTGACGGACAACGTCGTCCAGCACAACGCGTTCGACTGCGGCATCACGCTGGCCTCGCACAACATTCCGGCGCTCTATACGCCACCGGAGCCGGGCGTCTTTGCGAACCGGATCATCGGCAACAACTCCTCGTATAACGGGCTGGCCACCGACGGCGAAGGCGCCGGCGTGGGGATCTTTGCGGCCGCGCCGGGCGCCATGAACTACGGCAACACCGTGGCGGACAACGTGCTCGTCGGCAACGGCTTGCCGGGTGTCACGATGCACAGTCACGCGCCGGGCCAGAGCCTCGACGACAACGTCATCGTGCGCAACCGAATCGCCCGAAATGCGGCGGACGGCGACACGCCAACGTCAGGGCCGACGGGCATTGTGGTCTTCAGCGCGGTCGTGCCCGTGCATGGAATCGTGATCGCGCAAAACGTCATCAAGGAGGAGGACATCGGCGTCGCCGTCGCGGCTGCGGGGTCCGTGGACGTGCATTTGAATTCGCTGCAGGCGGGCGTCGGCGTGCAGAATCTGGCCTCCGGCAGCGTCGATGCCACGCAGAACTGGTGGAAGTGCTCGGGCGGCCCGGATGCGCCGGGCTGCAGCACGGTTTCCGGCGACGTCGCCTACGCGCCGTGGCTTCGTAAGCCGTTCTGAGGCGGTCGGGGCGTGCGACGAGCGTCCGTCCGCGTGCGACGCGCGGGCGGACGCATCTGCGGATTCTCCGCGCCGAACGAAAACGCCGCGCGCGGAACGCCTCGGTACTCTCGTGCTCTCCGCGGAGGTCTCAAATCTCCATCAGGTCGCGGCCGACGATGACCTCGCCGGCGAAGTGCTTGCGCACGCCCTCTATATAGGCCTCGTCCGGCAGCTCCTCGAGCGCTCCGGGAATCAGATGGTGGAGGACGAGGGTTTTCACGCCTGCCTCGGCGGCCATGCGGCCCGTCGTCTCCGTGCTCGAGTGAGTGATCGCGATGTGGTCCCAGACACCTTCGGGGTTATCGGCGTAGGCCCCGTTGGCGACCATCTTCTCGAAAGCTTTGCGCATGGCGCCCACGTGCATGGTTTCGCAGACGAGGACGTTGGACCCTTTGGCCAGCGCGACTAGATTCTCGGAGTAGGTGGTGTCGCCCGAGAACGTGACCGAGCGGTCGGCGGCGTCGAAGCGCCATGACAGCGAGCGTTGCGTCGTCTTCGCTTTGGAAGACTCCGGATAATGCGTGTTCTCGATGGACGTTACGCTCACGCGCTCATCGGCGTACACGCGCAGAGGCTCCCGGGTCGCCGCCACGTCGTGCCCGAAAAACAGGTTCTCGGGCAGCGTGATACGGCTTTCGTCCACGAGCCGGATTTCCGTGTTCGCTTTCTGGAACTCGAGCGCTGCCCGGACGAGCGCTTGCGTGCCGGGCGGCCCATAGACGTTCGTCGGTTCGATGCGGCCGCCCGTCCACGCGTGGCTCAGCAGGGCCGGAAGGTCGACGACGTGGTCGTCGTGCAGGTGGGCGAGGAAGACCGTGGCGACTTCGCGGTAGTTCAGGCCCGCCTTGATGAGCGCGGCCAGGGTGCCGTACCCGCAATCGAGGAGATAGGGATAGCCCTGGACGATCAGCGCGCTGGCCGTCTCGGCGCGCCCGGGCAGGTAGTTGGGCCCGCCCTGCGTGCCGAGCAGCAGCAGCCTCGTCGGTTCGGGCGCTGCGGCAACATTCATGGCGAGTTCGGCCGGCCGTCGACGACGCGATAATCGCGCTCGCCCGTTTCGACGTTGTAGAACACGTCCGTGAGCTTGCCCGTCGCGGGGTCTACGAAGCGCTCGCCGGTGGCCTGCCAGCCGGGCCGGGAACGATTCACGCTGAGTTCGTAGCGCCAACGCTCGAAGGCGATGCCGGCCGTCAGCACGCCGAACACGGCAAGCAGATCGATACCGGGGACGAGCGCGCCCGCTGCCAAGCAGGCGCAGCCGACCAACATCCCGGCCGCGCCGATTCCCAGCAAGACGCTTCGCAGCATCTCAGCGCTCGCGCTCGACCACGACGGCCGTGCCGTAGGCGACGATCTCGCTCATGACCTGGCCCATCTCGGACGAATCGAAGCGCATCATGATGACGGCGTTCGCGCCCATCGCGGCGGCGCTTTGGACCATTCGATCCACGGCATGGCGGCGCGCTTCCTCGAGAAGCGCCGTGTATTCCTTGATCTCGCCGCCCACGAGGGAGCGCAGCCCCGCCATGATGTTGCCGCCGAGTCCGCGGCTGCGCACGACGACGCCGAACACCTGGCCCTTGGTCTCGGCAATCCTGTAGCCCGCGACGTACTCCGAAGTGACGACGATCATCGGGCGTCTTCCCATGCGTGCTCTGCGTGCCGGTAGCTCATCGAGCGTTTCCCCATGTGACCGATGCCCGTGTTGTATACCCGAATGCACGGTAGCTTGAAAGGGCGACCGGTCGCTTTGCTCAATCTGCGGCCGGCCCCTCCGGGCGCGGCGGCTCGACCGCTAGGGCGACGGCGGTAAGATCCGTGCCGGCCAGCGGCTCCACCGGCGCCCTTGGTAACTCCCTGGGGCGTGCGGATTGCTTGAGCCGTCGGCTCAAGCGGTTCGATGGCGCTTCGACGATGCGGTGCAGCAGGTCCGCGCCGCAGAGCGAAATCGCGATCGCGAGCCCCAGAGCGAACCATCCGCCCGCGATGCCGCCCAGTCTCGTCGGCGCAAGCAAGAAGAGCAGGTTCATCCCGAGCACCATGTGTAAAAGGTAAAGGCTGTAGCTGATTCTGCCGAGGTAAAGCAACGGCCGTCGCGCCAGCAGCGTCGACAGGCGGCCGCTCGCGCCTGCGGCGTAAATCGCGGCGGCCGTCGCGATCGATACCAGGCCGTCTAGGTTTCTCAGGGCAGCGAACCATGCCGCCAAGACGGCGAGCGGCGCCACGACGGCGGCCGCCGGGATCCCGCGCGTCAGCCCGGCATAGACGGCCACACCGAGGAAAAAGGTCCAGGACCAGCCTGCGAAGTCGCTGCTCGGCTGCCGGACCGAATGGATGAGGGACCAAACGCCGACGGCTGCCACGGCCACGGTCACGACGGTCCGGCGCAGCGCCGCGCGGCGGGGCCCCGGCAGCAGGCCGACGTGATGCCCGAACACGAGTATGAAGAGAAAAGTCAGGTAGAACTGCACTTCGAGACACAGCGTCCACGAGAACGTCCAGAATCGACCTCGCGGGATGGACAAAAGACAGATTCTGCGCATAGAACAGGTTGGCGAGCACGCCCGCAAAGCTGCCGTACTCCAGGTAGAAATCGTGCCATTTCGCGGGCCAGGTCAAGACGAGATAGCCGAGCATCAGCCCGGCCGCCACCCAATAAGGCGGATCCAGCCGCAGGCTGCGCCGGAGGATGTAGTTGCCGGCATAGCGCAGATCGGCGGTTCGGCCGTCCATCGAGAACGCGACCACGAATCCGCTGAGAACGAAGAAAACGTCCACGCCCGTGAACATGTGCGCGAGAATCGGCGCGATGCCGGCAGGCAGACTCGCGGCGAGCTCGGCGTGGATCGGCGAGACGCCTCGCGCGAAGAAATGAAAGACCATGACCGCAAGCGCCGCCAGTCCGCGCAGCGCGTCCAGGAAGTGCAGGCGGCCCGATAGCCTCACAGAACGCATGCTTCTCACATCCGGTCCGATGGACGTTGACGGCTCGCCTATCGCCGTTCCTGCGGCAGGCTGGCCCGAGCCGCGGCCGAAGCGATCGGCAGGACGGCTGGTCCAGCTTAGCAGCGCGCTTCTCTAAATGGGCATCGTCGAGCCCGCTGCGCTACGATAGATCCCGCCGAGGCGGGGGATGACGCCATGAGCGAGGACGGGCTGACCGACGGGCCGGGACGGTCGGCGATTCGCCGACAGTTGGAGCGCATGCTTGCGCGCCGACCCTTCGCCAATTCGCCCGTCCTGAGCCGAATGCTCGCGCATCTCGTCGAGCATTCGCTGAGCTCGGGCGCTCCGCCGCTCAAGGAGTACGCCGTCGGCTTGGAGGTGTTCGACCGCCCCGACGATTTCGACCCGCGCCTGGATACCATTGTGCGGGTTCAGGCCAGGCGTCTGCGCCAAGCCCTTGCGGGCTACTACGAGAACGAAGGGAAGCACGATGCCGTGCAGCTGGACGTGCCCAAGGGGCAGTACGGCATACGGGCGTCGCTGAAGCGGGCGGGCGCGGGCGCCTCGCTCGACCACGCGGCGCAGGCAACGGCCCGGGGCGACGCGGCATTGGGTGTCGCACCGCTACCCGTCCCGCGCACGCCGTTGATCGGCCGAGACGACGAGCTGGACCAGGTCGTCTGCCGGCTCAAGGACGCCAGCGTGCGCATGTTGTCGATCACGGGCGTCGGGGGCTCCGGTAAGACCCGGCTGGCGCTGGCCGTCGCCGACGCGGCTTGCGGGGCCTATCCCGGCGGCGTGCTGTTTCTCGACCTCACGTCGGTGACCCAGCGCGACGTGCTCGTGGAGCTGCTGGCCAATGTGTTCAACGTGCGGCGTACCGAGGGCCGGCCGCTCCCCGACGCGATCGCGGAGCGCATCCGCAACCGGCTGACGGACCCGATATTGCTCGTACTCGACAACATGGAAGGCGTGCTCGACGGGGGTGACGTCCTCGGTACCTTGCTCGATGCCGACGCGGGGCTCAATTTTCTCGTGACGAGCCGCATGCCGCTGCGCCTTTACGGCGAGCACGAGTTCCCGTTGCCCCCCCTGGCGATACCGGAGCGCGACCGGTCGCAAGACGCGAATGAGTTGGCGGGCGTGCCGTCCGTGCAATTGTTTCTGAGCCGCGCGGCGGCCGCGAACCCGCGGGCCGACCTCACGAACGATATGGGCGCACTCGCGGAACTCTGCGTGCGTCTGGATGGTCTCCCGCTGGCGATCGAGCTGGTCGCGGCGCAGGCCGGAGTGCTGAGCCCGCGGCAGATGCTCGAGCGCTTCACGGGGCATCTCGACTTGCCGGAAAACCCGGCGCGCGATGCCCCCGCGAGGCAGCGCACGCTGCGCCGCACGATCGACTCGAGCTACGAGCTGCTGGACGATACGGCGCGCTGTCTGTTGCGTCGTTTGGCCGTATTTGCCGGCGGTTTCACGCTCGAGGCCGCCGAGGCCGTGGCCGATACCCGCGGCGACCTCGGGAACGACCTGATGCCAAGCCTAAACAGGCTGCTTGCGATGGGCCTCGTCTACTTCCGTGCGGCCGACGACGAGCCGCGCTATTTCATGCTGGAGACGCTGCGTGCCTATGGCCTGGAACGGCTTTCGGCGAGCGGGGAGCGCGACATCGTGCGTAAGGCGCACGCGGCCTACTGCCTCGTGCTGGCGGAAGAGGGCGTCAGCGCCATGGAGGTGGACGCGCGGAATGCCTGGCTGGCCCGTCTGGATGCGGAACAGGACAATCTCCGCCTGGCGCTCGAACATTTGCTGACGAATGGACCGAGCCGTTGGTGCCTGCGATTGGGACAGGCGCTGTTCGGCTATATGGAGCGGCGCGAAAGGCTCATCGAGTGCCGACGGTTGCTGCAACGCATCGTGGACACCGTACCCCGAGAACCCGATACGCTGCTGTGGGCCAAGGTCGCTACCTATCTCGCGACCGTGAAGGCAATGCACGGCGATCACGTCGGGGGGCGCGAGCAGTTCGAAGCACTGCTGGCATTATACCGGCGTCTCGGCGATCACAAGGGCGAGACGATGGTGCTCAGCGCGCTGGCTCTAACTGCGCGCTTTCTTGGTGACGAGCGCGGTGCGCGGGGCTACTTCGAGCAGGTCCTCGTGCTATGCCGCCGGCTCGGCGAAACCAGCCAAATCGCGGCTGCGCTGAGCAATCTGGCCGCCAGCGAACTGAGGCTCGGCAACGCGCGCGCCGCGCATGGCCTGTTGAACGAAGCCCGCGATCTGTTCATGGAGCAACGAGATCCATCGGCCGCAGCGTGGTGCCTGAACCATCTAGGCGACGTGGCACGTGCCGAGGGCCGCTACGACGAAGCAGCGGTACGCTATGCCGGAGCCGAGGCCGAGTTTCGCCACCTCGGGGACGGCTGGGGTTTGGCTCGGACTCAAGCCGATCGCGGTCGCTTGGCGCTCGACATCGGTCGCCCGCAGCAGGCACGGCCGCTGCTGCTGGAGGCGCTGGCGGAGTTCGAGGCACTGGATCATCGGCGCGGCATGGCGACGGTCGCTACGAGTCTCGCGAGCTATGCATTGAAGACAGGTGAGCCGGCGCTGTCCGTGCAGCTGCTCGAGGCGGCGGCTGCGTGGCGCGCTGCGCTCGGCTTCGCCGCGCGGCCCGACGAGAACAAGACCGTTGCGCATGAAGTGATGCAGCAGGCGCTGAAACAGATCGAGGAAACGACGGTGCAGAGGCTGCTGCGCGCCGGAGCGAAGATGACGCCGGCCGACGTCGCCGCAGCGATCGAGGCGCTCGCCGGCCCGGCCGAGGCGTGAAATCAATCGTCGGCGAGCAGCTCTTCGGGCACGTGAACGCCGTCTTCTCTTAGCATGCTTCGCACGGCCGAGACCCGGTCGGCCGGCATGCCGGCCTGGCGCGCATGCGCGCGGATCAGCGTCTCGTCCGGGGCAAAGTACACGCAGTAGACCTTGTCGTCGGTGACGAAGCTGTGCAGCCACTGGATGTCCGGTCCCAGATCCTCGAGCGTCTCCAGGCTGTTGTTGATCGCGGCCTGAAGTGCTTCGCGACTCATCTGGCCGGCGCCCGGGATCTCTCTTTCGATCACGAAATGCGGCATCGGAATCTCCTGCGGTGGGCGCGTTCACGCATCACGGAGAGTGTACACCGATCACGCCGGTCCCCCGCAAAACGCGGTGCAGGCCCACGTGTCGGCCCAAATGGCCGGGCGATGTCCGTACCGCCGCCTCGGCGCAGGACATCGCCCGGCGCGTCGGGCACTATTGCTCGGGGGCGTAGTACTCGCAGGTCACCTTGGGGTTCCACGGGGCGAACATGCCGGCCGGATTGTCCTTGAACGCCCAGACATGCAGCTCGTAGTGGTCCGGCAGAGCGTAGCGGTTGGGTGCCGTGGTGAACATCATGTGCTGGCCTTCGATGTACGGAACGTTGCCCACGCCGTGTTTGGCTTCCCAGGCCTCCTTGAACACCACGTATTCGGCCGCGACGAGCCGCATGCTGCCCGAGGGCGTCGGCTCGTAGACCAGGATCTCCGGTTTCGTCGGATCGATTTCGTCGTCGGTGAGCAGTGCCACGTTGACGTAGTGGACGCCCATAGCCCCTCCGTTGGGCCCGCTGACGCAACCGGTGCCTTGCACATAGCCCATGCTCTGCGTTGCATAGCTGAAGCTCTCGAACGGAGCGACATAGTCCAGGACCGTCTTCACCAGCCCCACCGGCGGGAAGTGATGGCCCCCGCGGTCGTGATGTTCGTCCCGGTCGCCGTCCGCAAACGCAAGCGAAGTCGTCACCGTCAGTATCAGCCCCAGAGTCAGTGCGCCAGTCTTTGCGTTCATGATCATCCTCCTCGGTTGTCGATGTCGTGCCAGCCAAGTTAGACGCACACGCCCGAGCCATGGGAGTGAAGTCGAGCGGTTCACGGTGAAATGGGAGGCGCCGGCCGAACCCCGCCGTCCTTCCGATCCGAGCCGGCCGACCTGGGGACAGGCGATATATGCCACACGAATATGCGTACCGTCCCGGGTGTCGTATAGTCCGAATCACAACAACGACGGGGGCGAACATGAAGAACCTGACAATCGCTTTGCTGCTTCTCGCACTTGCGCTGCCGCCCGCAGCCGGCGCGCAATCCATGACGGGGCAAGAGCAGGCGAACCTCAAAATGGTACTCGAGTGGTGGCGCGACTGCATTCAGGGCCGTCACCTCGACCTCACACCGAAGTTTCAGGACGAGGACTACATCCAGCACAACATCAACGTGCCGACCGGCCGCCGGGGTTTCGTATCGTTCTTCCAAAGGCTCGGACCGCCCGTGAATCCGATTCCGGCAAAGCTCGCGAATCCCCCGGTCGTGCAGTTCGCGAAGGGCGACTTCGTGGTGCTCGTCTGGGAACGCCAAGCGAAGGACCCGACCGATCCGTCCAAGACCTACGACTACAACACGTTCGATCTCCTGCGCATCGAGAACGGCAAGGTCCAGGAGCATTGGGACTACGCCTTGAAGCAGCCGGGCGGGCGGCGCGGCGCGGCGCCGGCGGGCACGGACTACGACGCCGTGAAGTTCGACTTCTCGGAGCAGGAACGCAAGAACATGGAGATCGCGAACGTCGAGATGCGCGACATCCTGCAATACGGGCATCTCGAGCTCGCCCAGAAGGTCATGGCGCCGACCTACATTCAGCACAATCCCAACGTGCCGACGGGCCGGGCCGCGTTCGTGGATTTCTTCGGACGGTTCGCGAAGCCGCAGCCGCTCACCGGCAAGTGGAAGAACAAACCCACACTGATCATCGCGAGCGGTCCCTACGTGTTTTACCTCGTCAAGCAACTGCACCGGGACCCGGACCGCCCGAACACGGTTTACCCCGCATACTGGTTCGATCTGCTGCGGGTCGAGGACGGCAGGGTCCAGGAGCACTGGGACGCGGCGCAGAAGAATCCGCCGCGGCGCGCGGCGCGGGTGCATTGATTCCTTTGGCCGGCCGCACGCGACGCGCTGCCCCATGAGGGAACTTGCCGGCAAGACGGCTTTCGTGACGGGCGCCGGCGCGGGGATCGGCCTCGCGCTGACGAAAGCCTTGCTGGGCGCCGGCATGAATGTCGTCGCGAGCGATCTGAGCCGGCCGCATCTGGACGAGGCCGCGGCCGAGCTGGAGCCATTCGCCGGCTCGCTTCGGCTCGTCGAGTTGGACGTGACGGACCGAGCCGCGTGGGCGGCCGCGGCCGAGGAGGCGGTGCGCGCGTTCGGCGCCGTCCATCTGCTGTGCAACAACGCCGGCGTCAACGTCATTCGCGACATCGGCGATGCGACGTTCGAGGACTTCGACTGGCTCACGAGCGTCAACTACGGCGGGACCGTGAACGGCGTGTTGACGTTGCTGCCGCACATGAGGTCGCACGGCGAAGGCGGGCACATCGTCAACGTCTCCTCCATAGCCGGCATTCGTGCCGGCCCGGCGACGGCCGCCTACGCGGCCACGAAATTCGCGATTCGCGGGCTGTCCGAAGCTATGCGCCACGACGTCGCGCGGCACGGGATCGCCGTCTCGGTGGTGTGCCCGGGGACCGTGAGCACGCGGCTCTTCGAAAGCGAGCAGCATCGCCAAGCGCGATTTCGCGGCACCCTGGACGAGAGCGCCGAGCAGGTGCGCCGCCGCGGCGGCGAGCTCTTCCGAAGGATACTGCCGATGGGCATGGCCCCCGGCGTGCTGGCGGAGCGCGTGCTGCGCGGCATTCGCGCAGATGCCTTCTACATCTTCCCCCACGTCGAGGTGAAACAGGATGTGTTCGATTCGTTCGAGGAGATGCGGGCGGCGTTCACGGACGATGCGCCGGACCCGCAGCTGGAACGGCTCGAAGAGAGTCGGCGCCGGCACGAGCGCGACACGCTCTGAAACACCGAGATCGGATTGACCCTTCCCGAGGAGATGCTTGTGGCCCTTCGATACATCTTGCGTCTAGCTTGTTTCTGCGCCGTCGGCGTCCTCGCGGTTCTCTCGAATTCAGCCTCGGCGCAGCAGCCGCGATCGGGAGCGAGCGAGGCGCGGCCCGGGTTGCCGCCGCTGTTTTTCGCCGAGCGGTGGCGCCAGCGCGCGATTCCGCCGGACGCGCCCCCGGACTTCCGGCTTTCCGGCGGCGTGACGTTGGCGGCCGTGACGAATCCGGCGCTCGAGCTCAGGATCTACGACCCGAATGCCGCCAGCGTGGCGGCGTATCGCGAGCGGCCGCCGACGCGCAGCGACAAAGGGGACTGGGGCAGCACGTCCTGCGTGCAGCTCGCGGGCTTCAACCAGGATTCGCCGCCGCCCAAGGGCGCCGCGGACGCCGCGACCGACCCGCCCAACCTCTGGACGGGCGTATGCCAAACGCCGGTTGCGGTGACGCTGCGTGATCGCACGCGCTACGTCGATCTCACCGGGCACGCGCGGATTCGGTGGGTGACGCGCGTTTCGGGCTTTCACGTCGTCAGGCCGGTCGTGAAGCTCGCGGACGGGAGCTGGTTCGTCGGCGACTATGCCGAAGGCGCCCATTCGTCGAACTCTTCGTTGTTTCTCGAGTCGGAGTTCGCCGTGTCCTCCGTGCGCTGGTTGCCGCTCGACATCCAGCACGTCGTGACCGTGGGTCAAAGCTGGGCGCACCCGGATTTGAGCAAGGTCGACGAGGTCGGGTTCGCGGATCTGATGCCCGGGAGCGGGCACGGCTGGGGCGGCTTCGTCAACGTCGGCCGGATCGAAGTCTATGGCCGCGCCGTGAAGCGTTGAGGGAGCGCGGTGTCCTAGACCAACAAGGAATTCGGCTCCAGTCCGCACAGCACCCTGCCGTACATCTCGACGCTGGTCTGCGGGTGCATGATGGCATGGTTCGCGAGTGCCTGAATGTCGCGCTGGAAGCGCTGGATCGGCACGTGGGACTGGATGGCCGATGCGCCGCTTCCGTAGAACAGGACGTCCACGGCGTCGCGTGCGAGACCGGTCGCCGCGCTCACATGGGCGCGCGCTTTGACGCGGTCGCGTATCGTCAATGGCTTGCCGAAATACTCATCGAGCTGTGCACAGGCGAGGCGCATATGGGCCTCCGCGGAATCGGCCGTGAGCGCGGCTTCGCCCACCTGGAGATGGGTGACGGCGGCTTCGGATTTGTTCGTATAGGTCGTATAGGTGATTCCGCGTCCGGGCAAGCGCTCTAAGTAGAGCTCGAGCGCGCCGCGTGCGATTCCGACGGGCGTGCCCGCGCCATTGACCGAAAGCACCGCGGCGAGTGGATAACGGAAGTAAGGGTTGTCGGCGTTGTGGCGCGGCGGGAAGCGCCCTTCGGCCATCTCGGGAATCGGCTGCGCGCGATGGGCGGGCACGAAGACGTCTTCGGCCAGTATCGTGCTGCTCCCCGTCGCCGCCATGCCGCTCGCATGCCAGTCGTCCAGGCGTTGGAGCTCCCGGCTCCTGAGCAGAACGCACATCGGCGTAGCGGCTCCGTCGTCGTCGGTCCGCACGGCATTGACCACGGTCCAATGCGAGCCGTGCCCGCCCGTGTTGTATCCCCATCGGCCGTTGACGAGATACCCGCCGTTGTGGCGCACGGCCGTGCCGGTCGGCGAGAAGACGCCGTTGATTCGAGGATCTCCCGACGCGAACACTTCTTCTTGAGCCGCGTCGGGAAAAGTCCCGGCAACCCAGGACATGGCGCTCATGATCGTGGCCACCCACGAAGCCGACGGACAGCCTCGGGCCACCTCGGCGAGAACCCTGCACTGGGTAATGAAGTCTGCCTCGTCCCCGCCGTAGCGCTTGGGCGCCATCATGCGCAAGACACCCGCTTCGCTCAGGGCGTCGAACGTCTCGGGAGGCAGGCGTCGGGCCTGTTCGGACGCGGCCCCGGACTCACGCAGCATCGGCACCAGCGCGGCGGCGCGCTCCACGAGGCGGCTCTCGGAATCGCTGGTCATGGCGGATCGTTCCCTTGCGAAGAGCAGAGCGATTGTAACCGGCCCGCCCGGCAAACTTCATTCGGCGGCACGGCCATCCGTCGCGGGCGCTACCTGAAGATCGCCGCCAGAAGGATGACCAGGCCGATGCCCACGAGCGCGAGCACGAGCGAAAACGCGGCGCCGACGTAGATGCCGTGGCGCACGCCGGTACGCCTTTCGCGATGAAAGGCGATCGCAAAGCGCAGATAACGTATTCCGGCCATGAGGGCCATTGCCGCGCCTAGGCCGATCAGCAGAGAACCGGCCCAGGTCGACAGCAGCCGAGAGCTCGGGTTCTTGGTTTCCAGGCCCGTATGCAGCATCTGCAGGATCAGCCCGAAGCGATCGACGACGAAACCGAGCGCCATCAACGACAAGGCCGTCCTGACCCACGATGTGAGCGTGCGCTCGGCGGCGAGATAGACGAGCCGTCTCGCGAGCTCCACCGAGTCCTGCTCGGGATCCGTCGCGCGGCCTTTAGCGCCGGGCATCGTTTGGTCGTTCGGTACGGGCATCGGACGAGGTCTCGACGGAAAGCGGTTCCGGCCGCAAAGCCTACGGCAATCCGAACACGAGAATCCGGCTCTTGTCCGCTGCGCCCGGCCAGATCGGCGACTTCATGCCGGCCGCGACGCCGATAAGCTGATGACCGCCGGCCGTGTACGAGACGATGCCGCCGCCCGTCGATTGCCCCGCGTCGTACGTCCACAGCACCTTGCCGGTCCCGGCATCGAAGGCGCGCAGCATGCCGCCCAGATCGGCGCTGAATACGAGGCCGCCGGCCGTCGGCGTCACGCCGGCGAGGATCGGCTTCGGCGCCGCAAAGCGCCAGCGTATCTTGCCGGTGTCGGCGTCGTAGGCCGTGAGCCAGCCTTTGGCTTGGTCAGCCGGGTCCTGAATCCCCGTGGCCGCTTGGACCGACCCGAACCAGATTTGCCCGGCCGGCGGCACGGCCAGGTCCTTCTGCAGCTGCACGGTCGCGCACCAATCGACGGCACCGACGTACAGGGCGTCTTCCTTGGGATCGAAGGCGGCGCCGTTCCACTCGTTGCCGCCTTGAATGCCGGGGCAAAAGTGCACGGGCTTGTCGCGCGACAAGTCGGCGTCGACGTTCTCGCGCGTCGTCGTCGGCGCCTCGTACAGGACGGGCAGCAGCGTGGCGGGATCCGCATCGGCGGGGCGCGAGGCAACCTGCGAGCGGTCGAGCACCGACAGCACGCCGTTCTTGTTCGCCGAGGCGATGATGAGGCGGCCCGAGCGCGTCTTGGCGAGCATCGGCGGGCTGTTCACGTCCCAATCGTGCTTGTCGCGTTTGACGAGCTGGTTGTAGGCGAGCATGCGGCCCGTGGACGCGTCGATCGCGATGACCGAGTCCGAGTAGAGATTGTCGCCGCCGCGTGCCTCGACGTCGAAATCCGGCGCCGCGTTGCCGGCCGGCACGTACAGCACGCCATTCGCGGCATCGTAGGTAAACGAGGTCCAGAACGCGCCGCCGCTGATCGGATAGCGATCGGAGTTGGGCCAGGTGGCGCGCACGTCCGGGCTGTCCGGCACGACGTCAAAACGCCACAGGACGTGGCCGTCGGCGGCATCGAGCGCATAGACGTGGCCCGTCACGCCGACCTGGTCGCCGCCCGCGTTGCCGATGAACACGCGCCCGTCGGCCGCGATCGGCGCCATCGGCATCGTCATGCCGGGCGCTTTGACGTCGATCTCGTGGTCCCAAATCGTATGGCCGTCGGCGGCATCGAGCGCGAGCACGTGTCCGTCGGTCGTGCCTCGGAAAAGACGGCCGTCGAGATAGGCGAAGCCGCGGTGCACGGAGAGCGTCGAGGGGTGCTCGAGCGGCCGTTCGACGCGCCACTTCTCCGCGCAGGTCGCGGCATCGATCGCATAGGAGCGCGTTTCCGTCGTGAAGTACATCGTCCCGTCGACGACGATGGGGCCCGTCTGCAGCGAGGACACTTCCGGCAGCGAATAGGCGCAGCGAAGCTCGAGGCCGCCGACGTTGCTGCGATCGATCTCGGTTAGCGGCGAGAAGCGGTCGCCGGCCGGCGTGCGATTGTAGGCGGCCCAGTTGCCCGGCGCGGCGTCGGTTTCTTGCGGCTTCGCCGCCTGCGTCGCGCGGCTCCCGTCTGCGCCCGAGTCGTCGCCCGTCGCGGGCCCGCGCTGCCCGCAGCCGGCCAATAGGGAAACAAACAACACGCCTGCCGTCACGGGCAAGAGAGGCTTTCGCATGCGCGGCTCCCGTTTGTCGTGTGGACCGGTAGCGGCCACGTTTGATTGGGCGGGACTATGCCCTCTGGCCCGGCTCCGGCGCAACCGGTTTCCTGCGCCAACCGGCCCGGGCGGCGGCGCAAGGGGCCGAAGACTATCCCGTCCAAGAGGCGTAGAATGCCCCGGCGCCGCGGGCGGGCGTACGCGATGACGGGATGGCCCGAAGCCAGGGATCGGGTTATCCGTGGGGAGGTCGCACCGCGAGCTCGAAGGCGTCCCGAACAACAACAATGGTTGAGGAGAGATGCGGCCGAAACTCGTCACCCTCGCCGCCGGTGCGGACCGTGCCGTTCATGCCCTCCATGCGCTTCCGGCGATGGCCGGGATGCTCGCCGTGCTGTGCGCCGCCTGCGGTCGGCCCGCGCCGGCCCCGCAGACGCCGCCTTTGGTGGAGGTGGCGACGCCGCTTGCGAAGCGCGTGACGGATTGGGACGACTACTCCGGGCGCTTCGAGGCCGTGGATGCCGTCGAGGTGCGGCCGCGGGTCTCCGGCGCCATAGAGTCGGTGCATTTCGACGACGGGCAGCAGGTCCACAAGGACGATCTGCTATTCGTCATCGATCCGCGGCCCTACGCGGCGGCGCTCGCCGAAGCCAAGGCGCAGGTGGACGGGGCGCGTGCGAAGCTCGCGCAGGCCGAGGCGGAGTTGAAGCGCGCGAAGGCGCTCGTCGGCAACAAGCTCGTCAGCGAGTCCGAGACCGAGCTGCGTCTCGCGGCGGCGCAGGAGGCCGCGGCAGAGCTCGCCGCGGCAAAGGCGACGGCCCGCACGGCCGAGCTCGATCTCTCGTTCACGCGCGTCACGGCCCCTCTCGCGGGCCGCGCGTCGTATCGGCGCCTTGCGCCGGGTAACATCGTGACCGCGGATACGACGGTGCTGACGACGATCGTGAGTCAGGACCCCATCCGCTTCGTGTTCGATGCGCCGGAGTCCGCGCTGCTCAAATATCGGCGCGAGGCGAAGGGGGCCCTCGGCAGCCGCGTCGAGATCCGCCTCGAAGACGAGTCCGCCTATCGCTGGAAGGGCCGCGTGGACTTCGTCGACAACGCGCTCGACCGCGGTTCGGGCACGATCCGCCTGCGGGCCGTCGTCGGGAACCCGGACGGGTTCATCGCGCCCGGCATGTTCGGCCAATTGCGTCTGTACGCGACGAAGCCGTTCGCGGCCCTGCTCGTGCCGGATCAGTCCGTCGTCACCGACCAGCTGCGCCAGGTCGTTTACGTCGTGGACCGGGAGGGCGTGGTCGGCCAGCGCGTCGTGCGTCCCGGCCGGCTCATCGACGGCCTGCGCGTGATTCTCTCGGGTCTCGAAGCCGACGATCGCATCATCGTCAGCGGCGTCCAGCGGGCGCGTCCGGGCCGCAGGGTCATGGTGAAGGCGGGCCCGCTCACGGCGTTTCCGACGGGCGTCTCGCTCGGCGAGGACAGCACCCTTGCGCTGCCCGAGGCCGCGTCCGGCGCCGGCGCGCGAAGCGCCGAGCCCGCGCCTGCCGACGCCGGCGGCCCGAGCGCCGCGGACGCCGCCCCTTGAGGCCGTGACGCCATGCGTTTCTCGCACTTCT
This sequence comes from uncultured Gammaproteobacteria bacterium, assembly GCA_963782445.1. Lineage (GTDB taxonomy): Bacteria > Pseudomonadota > Gammaproteobacteria > Steroidobacterales > Rariloculaceae > ZC4RG20. Next base: position 3,264,593 of record CAWAJM010000001.1, on the reverse strand, counting down.
TCATCGACCGGCCGATCTTCGCGGCCGCGGTGTCCGTGGTCATCACGCTCACGGGCGTCATGGCGTACCTCACGCTGCCCGTCGACCAATACCCGGCGATCGCGCCGCCCACGGTCTCGGTGAGTGCACTTTACCCGGGCGCGACGGCCGAGGAGATCGCGGACACGGTGGCCGCGCCGCTCGAGCAGCAGATCAACGGCATCGCCAACATGCTCTATATGTCCTCCTCGTCGACGAGCGAGGGGCGCGTCTCGATCACGGTCACGTTCAAGGGCGGCACCAACGTCGACATCGCGCAGGTGGACGTGCAGAACCGCATCCAGTCGGTGCTGCCGCAGTTGCCGCAGGAAGTGCGCAACCTCGGCGTGACCGTCCGCAAGGGCTCGACCGATATCCTGCTGATCGTGCATATGTTCGCGACCGACGCGAGCGTAGATCGCAAATACATCGCGAACTACGCGAACCTGCAGGTGCGCGAGCGGCTGCTGCGCACGCCGGGCGTCGGCGACGTGAACGTCAACGCGGCCCGCGACTACGCGATGCGCGTATGGATCGATCCCGAGCGTGCCGCGGCGCGCGATCTCACGGTCGACGAGATCGTCGCCGCGCTGCGCAACAACAATCTGCAGGTCGCGGGCGGCGCCGTCGGCGGGCCGCCGTTCAACGACCGTCCCGCCGCGTACCAGCTCAGCATCCGGGCCCAGGGGCGGCTCGACACGCCCGAGGAGTTCGCCGACGCGATCATCAAGCGCGACGCGCAGGGGCGCGTCACGCGCATCGGCGACGTCGCACGCGTCGAGCTCGGCGCGCAGAGCTACGCGGTCAATGCCTACAAGAGCCTCGAGCCCGCCGTGTCGCTCAGCGTGCAGCAGGCGCCGAACACGAACGCGCTCCAGACCTGGGACAACATCCGGCACACGATGGAGGAGCTCAAGAGGCAGTTCCCGCCCGGCGTCGCCTACCAGATCATCTACAACCCGGTCGCGTTCACGAAGGCCGCCGTGGACGCCGTGCGGCACACACTCATCGAAGCGATGATTCTCGCGGTGATCGTGGTCGTGCTGTTCCTGCAGCGCTGGCGCACGGCGATCATCCCGTTGCTCGCTATCCCGGTGTCGCTGATCGGCACGTTCACGATTATGTCCGTGTTCGGCTTCTCGCTGAACAATCTTTCGATGTTCGGTCTCGTGCTCTCGATCGGCATCGTCGTGGACGATGCGATCGTCGTCGTCGAGAATGCGGAGCGGCACCTGCGTGCCGGGCGGTCGCCGCGCGAGGCGGCGCACCTCACGATGGACGAGGTCGGCGGCGCGCTGATCGGCATCGCGCTCGTGCTCGTCGCCGTGTTCGTGCCGACGGCCTTCATCGGCGGCATCGCCGGCGCGTTCTACAAGCAGTTCGCGCTGACGATCGCGTCGGCGACCGCGATCTCGCTCGTGGTTTCGCTGACCTTATCACCGGCGCTCGCGGCCGTGATTCTGACGCCGCACGACGCGACGCTCGTGCGCTCGGGGCTCGGCAAGCGCTTGTTCGCGCTGGGCGAGCGCGCGAACGGCTGGCTCGAGCGGCTCTCCGGCGGGTATGCGCGGCTCACGGGCGCGGCCTTGCGGCGCGGCGCGCTGCTCGCCGTGCTGTATGCGAGCTTGCTGGGGCTCACGGCCTGGCGCGTCATCGGGACGCCGCGCGGATTCATCCCCGCGCAGGACCAGAACAATGTCGCGATCTCGCTCACGATGCCGCCCGGTACGAGTCTCGCACGCACCGACGCGGTCGTGCAGCAGATGATTCCGATCGTGCTCGGCACGCCGGGCGTCTCGTCCGCGTCGGTGTATTCCGGCATGGACGGCACGACGTTCAGCAACGCCACGAACTCCGGGCAGATGTGGGCTGTCTTCAAGCCGTTCGAGGAGCGGCTGCCGAAGGGGCTCACGGCACGCGCGATCTCGGCGAAGCTCAGCAAGCGTCTGGCCGGCATCACGGCCGGTGAGATCCGGATCGTCAATCCCGCGTCGGTGCGCGGCATGGGCAACAACGGCGGCTTCACCATGATGGTCGAAGACCGCGGCGGCCTTGGCTACCGGGCGCTCGAGGCGGCCGTGCAGCGGCTCACGGAGGCGGCCGCGGCGGACCCGGCCGTCCGGCTGGCCTTCAGCAACTTCAACACGCGCAATCCGACGCTCGATGCCGTGGTCGACCGCGACAAGGCGGAGATGCTCGGCGTGCCGGTGCGCAATGTGTTCTCTACGCTGCAGACCTACCTCGCGGGCGTGTACGTCAACAATGTCAACCTGCTGGGCCATACGTTCCAGGTGATCGCCCAGGGCGACGCGGACTATCGCCAGGACGAGGAGTGGGTGGGGCAGCTCAAGACGCGCTCGGCCTCCGGCGCGATGGTGCCGATCAGCGCGATCGCGAAGCTGCGGCCGACGACGGCTCCGTACCGCGTGCTCCGTTACAACCTCTATCCGGCGGCCGATATCCAGGGCGATACGGCGGCCGGCTACTCCTCCGGCGAGGCCATTGCCGCGATGGAGCGGCTCGCGCGCGAGATCCTGCCCGCCGGCATGAGCTTCGAATGGACGGGCCTGGCCTACCAGCAAAGCATTTCCGGCAGCGCGGGCGCGCTCGCGTTCGCGCTCGGCGTCGTGTTCGTGTTCATCTTCCTGGCGGCGCTCTACGAGAGCTTGACGCTGCCGCTGGCCGTGATCCTCATCGTGCCGATGTGCCTGCTCGCCGCCTTGCTCGGCGTCAACGCGCGCGGCCTCGACAACAACATCCTCACGCAGATCGGCATGGTCGTGCTCATCGGTCTCGCGGCCAAGAACGCGATTCTCATCGTCGAATTCGCGCGGCAGGGCGAGGAGCGCGGCCTGACGAGCGTGGAGGCCGCGGTCGCGGCGGCAAAGACGCGGCTGCGCCCGATCCTCATGACGTCCGCGGCGTTCGTCTTCGGCGTCATCCCGCTCGCTTTCGGCACCGGCCCCGGCGCGGAGCTGCGCCAGGCGCTCGGCGTGGCCGTCTTTTTCGGCATGCTCGGCGTGACGCTCTTCGGTCTCCTCTTTACCCCGCTGTTCTATGTGTTCTGCCGCAAGCTCGCGGGTCGCTTCGCGCGCGTGCCGCGCGTGCGGCTCGTGGAGCGGGCCGCGTCCGCGGCGACGGACACGGAGCCCGAGCTGCCGTAGACGCGCTGCGCCGAACGCAGTCCTCGGGCGGGCCGGCGCCGCGTCGATTGCACATAATCCAGAGAAGGCGGCCGGGCTGCGCCCGGGGCGCCGCGCCTGTGCGCCGTGCGGCACGACGGTCCGGCGTCGTAAGGTGTAAGCTCGGTCCAACTGCACGAGGTGGATTCCGATGCGTAGGCTCGCCTTCAATACAACCTCCGCCCGCCTGGCCGCGTTCGCCGCCCTGGCGGCCGTCTGCGGATGGGCGTCCGCCGCGAACGTCGTCTTGAAAGACGGCACCGTGATTCACGGCGAGGTCGAATCGCTGCAGGGCGGGGTCTACACCGTCCGCACGGATTCGCTGGGAACCGTGCAGGTGCCCAAGTCGCAGGTCCGCACGATCGACGAGAGCGGCGCACCGAGCCGGCCGCCGCCGCCTTCGAGCGCAGCCCCGTCGCCGCAGCCGGCGGCCGGCGCAGGAATCGCGGCCGGCCTCTTGCAGGATCCGCAACTGCTCGAGCAGGTGCAGGCGCTGCAGGACGACCCCGACGTCCGCGCCGTGCTGGCGGACCCCAAGATCATGAGCGAGATCGCGGCGGGCGACTATGCCGCGCTCATGAACGATCCCAAGATCGTCGCGCTCATGAACAACGAGAAGCTCAAGGCCCTCCTCGACGAGGTCCGCTAGCCGGCCCGCCGGCGGCCTACGAGTAGCCTAATCCGCCGGGACCGTGCGCTCCGCGGCCCATCTGCGCAGGCTCGCGATGCGCTCCGCCATCACGACGGCCAGCGGCCGCGTCCGGCGAAACTCCGCGGCGAGCAGCTCCGCGTTCGCTTGCCGCTGCATCGCGTAAGCGGCGTAGAGCGCCGACACGATGCCTTGCTCGATCTCGGCCCCCGAGAAGCCGTCGGTGAGCTCGGTGAGCCGCGGCAGATCGAAGCCGGTCGGGTCGAGCCCGCGTTTTCGCAGATGGATCGTCAGGATGTCCGCGCGGTCCCGCGCGGAGGGCAGATCGACGAAGAACATCTCGTCGAAGCGGCCCTTCCGGACGAGCTCGGGCGGCAGCTGCGTGACGTTGTTCGCCGTGGCGACGAGCAGCACCTCGGACCGCCGTTCGGCCATCCACGTGAGCAGGCCGGCCAGGACGCGCCGCGACGTGCCGCTTTCGTCGTGGCCGCCGGCGAGGCCCTTCTCGATCTCGTCGAGCCACAGGACGCAGGGCGCCATGGTGTCGGCCGTCTGCAGCGACTGGCGCAGATTCTTTTCGGTCTCGCCGTGATACTTGTCGTAAAGCGCGCCGAAATCGAGCCTGAGCAGCGGGAGCCCGAGCACGCCGGCCGCGGCCTTGGCCGCGAGGCTCTTGCCGCAGCCCTGGACGCCGATCAGGAGTACGCCCTTGGGCGGATCGAGCCCCGGCGGCCGCGCATCGGAAAAGGCGCCCCGGCGTTGCTGGAACCAGACTTTGAGGCGTCGGAAGCCCGCGACGTTGCCGAAGGTTTCCGTGTCGTGCTCGTAGCTCAACGCGCCGCCCGTATTGAGCAGCTCGTGCTTCGCGCGCATGACGGCCGGCAGGTCGTGCGCCGTGATCGCGCCGTCGTGCCAGATCGCATTGCGGGCGATGCGCTCGACGTCGGCCGACGACAGGCCGCGCAGGTTGTCGATGAGCAGGTCGAGCGCCTTCGGGTCCACTTTGACCGTCCCGATGGCGCGCTCGCTACGGTACTCGTCGATGAGACGCGCGACGATCCGGCGCCGCTCCGCCTCCTCGGGCAGCCGCAGCTCGAAGCGCGCGCTCAAGCCTTCGAGCTCGGGCGGCAGCGGCACGCGGTGGCTGATCAATACCACGACGACGCCCGAGCGCCGGCCTTCGAGCGCGATGTCTTTTAGGAGCCTCACGTTCAACGGCTCGGACAGGAACGGGTGAAAGTCGAGCAGGGCGTAGACGCCGGGCTTGCGCACGGAGCGAATATGGCGCAGCACGTCGGCGGGATCGGTTGCGGGCGTCTCCGCGTGCTCGAGGGCGAGGTCGAGACGCTGGAGTCCGTCCGTGATCGACCAGCGGAAGGCCGGACGGTAGCCGACCGCGGGGCTGTTGAGGGCGGCCCGGGTCAGCAGGTCGAGCACGCGAGGCTCGTCCGTGGTCTCGATCGCGACGATGGGTACGTCCGACTTCAACAGAACCTGGAGGTCTTTGGGGTCGTTCATGGGCCGCCAGCGGGGTCGGGGACGAGGCCGAAGTCTAAGCCGCCGGGTCTCGCCGCGACATGAACCGTTCCGCAACCTGAAGCGGCGGGCGCGGCCGCCCGCCGTAGATCGGGCCGGCCGGACTCGGCGCGGGCCGGGGGCCGCAGGCCGAGATCCTGTACTATGCGCCTGCCAAGATTCATGCACGACGGGACGGCCAAGTGCCAAAAGATACGCTTCGCAAACCATCGCGCCATGCCGTTTTCCCGCCGCGGCCCCGCGGCATGAAGGGCCGCAGCGCCGAGCTGCGCACGCTCGAGCGCACGATCGGAGCCACGCGGCCGACGCGCATCGCGCTCGTCGGTCCCGGCGGGAGCGGCAAGTCGATGTTGGCGGCGGCCCTGGGCCACCGGTTGCGCCCGGCGTTCGGCGGCCGCATCGACTGGTTCCGCACGGGTACCTGGGGCTTTTATACGCTGACCGAAATGTTGGCGCTGCGCTTCGGCACCGGGCGCGGCGACGGGCGCGTCGAGCGGCTGCAGCAGTTCCTGTCGGCCGGTCCGCAGCGGCTCATCGTGCTCGACAACCACGAAGACGACCGCCCGATCGTGCGGCTGTTCGACGCGTTCGCGGGCTCCAACGCGACGTTCGTGATCACGGCCCGGCGTTGCCTGCTCGCGGGGGTCTTGATCTTCCCCGTCATGGCGCCGCTCGTCACATCCGGCGAGAGCGCCTTTCCGCGCGTGGCGGCGCTCACGCGGCTGTTGCGCTGGAACCCCCTGGCGCTCGACATCGCGGACAGCATCGTCGCGTCGCGGGCCGCGAGCGTGAAAGCGCTCGGCGAGTTCTTGCAGGACGCGGGCGTGGGAAAAGTGCGCGCGCTGGCGCACGAGGACGACTTGCCGGAGATCGCGCTGCTCGTCGATTGGGCGTGGCCGCGCCTGAGCGTCGAGGCCCGGCGCGCGCTCGCCGTGCTGGCGCACATCGAGGGCGACCATGTGGACGCCGCGTCGCTCGCCAAGCTCGCACGCGTCTCGCAACTCGATCCGGCCCGCGCCGAGCTCGAGCGCTGGCACCTCGTGCAGCAGCCGCTGCCGGACCGGTTCTCGCTCCACGCCGTGGTTCGCTACGCCGTCGCCCGCCGCACTAAGCCCGCGGCCGAACGCGTCTTCGAGCACTACGTGAAGCTTCTGGAGCGGCACCCCGAGCGCCTCGAGCTCGAGCAGTCCCACCTGTTCGCCGCAATGGAGCATGCCTACCGAAAGAGCGACATGAGCGCGATCCTGCGCGTCAATGCGCTCGCGCACCGGCTCGAACGGGCGGAGGACTGAAGACGCCCGATTCCGGCAATGCGCGTCGGCATCGGTCTCGAGCAGCGGTTTCGCGCGGCTTTCCCGGCCGCAAGGGCCAATGCGTACAAGTACCAGTTGGGTCCCGATGGGCGCGCTGCTAGCCTCCGATGCATAGGTAGTCTTGCTTAGTCGGTCGACGACGAGGGGAATGCCGTGTGCTTCGGCGATCGGTTAATCGTCGAAGAATCTGCAGGAGAAGACGATGCCACTCAAACTCGTCCTGGAATTCAGCGACAACGACCTCCAATACTTCCGCGACATCATGGAGCAGACGTGGCGCAGAAACGCGCAGCGCGGCGAGGAAGCGATCCTCACGGAAGCTAAGCGGTTGCTCGAAGCGGCCCAGCAAGGCGAAGGCCCGGAGTACGTGCGCAAGCGCCTCGACGATCTGGCGACGCTCATCGCGCTCGTCGAGGACGCCGACTGGCCGCTCGAGCAGCAGGATCGCGGGCGCGTCATGGCCGCGATCAGCTATTTCGCGGAGCCCGAAGACATCATCCCCGACAAGATACCGGGTCTCGGATTTCTAGACGACGCCCTCATGGCGGAAATCGTCGTCGAGGAGCTCAAGCACGATCTGCAGGGGTACCGCGAGTTTTGCGAGTACCGGCGGCAACGCGAAGCCGAAGGCGGCAAGGACGCGCACGTGAGCCGCGAGGATTGGCTCCACGCCAAGCGCCACCAGTTGTTCCTTCGTATGGAGCGGCGCCGCAGGGAAAGCCATCGGCACGGCTCCACGGAGGGTCCGACGGACCCGATATTGGGCTATATGAGCTACCCCTACTGACCCAGCGGGCGTCGGCGGGCCGACGCGGGCTTCCTCGCAGACCTGCTAGCTCGCGGGCGGCGCGGCTTGCAGCAGCAGGGCCGCTGCCGCGAGGACGCCAAGAAACAGCACCGCCTCGAGCGCGGACGCGACGAGCAGATCCCTCAAGGCGCGCCTCTCGGCGCCCATCGCTCGGCCGCCGACGGCGGGCACGTTGCGGAAGCGGTTTGCGGCGCCGAGCAGGGCCATCGCGACGAAGGCGCCGAGCTTCGCATCGAGGATCAGCCCATAGCGCGTGCTCCAGAGCGGCGTCCAGGCGCCCAGCGCGCGCCAGGCGTTGAGGGCGCCGGTCGCGACCACGAGCGCGAGGCCGATGCCCGCGAGCCTCGAGAAGCGAGCGACGATTTCCGCCGCGGCCATGCTCGGCGCGCGGCGCAGTTCCGGGTACACGGCCGCCGCGAACGCGAGGATGACTCCGCCCCAAAGGCCCGCGCCGACGATATGCAGCCAGTCGATCCACACGGCCGCGCGCAGGTCGCCGTGGTCGCCGGCATGGCCGCTCGCGCTGCGCGTGAACGCGACGGCCGAGATCGCGGCCAGCGCCAGCCACCCGTGAGCGGCGCGATGCCCGGGCTCGCCTTCGCCTGCGGGCCTCCGGGTGATGAATTGCAGGCCCCAGAGCAGCCAGAGCAGGGCGAGCCCGGCGACGCGCGCGATCCACAGATGCCCGAAGTCCGTATGCGCAACGACGAGCGGCACGACGCGCGGAACGGCGTGCACCGGCGCGCCGCTCATTTCGAGACTGCGCGCGATGAGCAGGCCCGGCGTCGTCAGCGTCAGCAGCACGAGCGCCGCGGTGCGCAGGCGCCCGAGTGCGCCGCGCAGACGGTGCGCTGCACAGGCGGACAAGCTTGCGGGCGCGAGCCAGCGGTCGGCCGCGACGCCGCCGATGACCAGCGTGACGGCGAGAAGGTCGAAGCCGGTCAGGACCTCGAGCCAGGGCGGGGGCGCGAGGCTTTCAATGGCCGTTCACCGTGAACTCGAAATCGCCCTCCGTGCGATGACCGTCCTTCGAGGTCACGGTCCAGTAGACGTGATACGTCCCGGCCGAAAGGCCCGGCAACGGGACCTCGAGCAGCGACGGATCGTCGGCAGCGACGTGTGCCGGCCCGCGGCTCACGACGCGCCCCGCGGCGTTTTTCACACTGAGCTTCGAGAACAGCGGCTCGATGCGTGCATTGAACCAGATCCGCACGGCCGGCGGCGCTTGCGCCACCGTCGCGCCGACGCGCGGGTCGGACTTCTTCGGAAAGGCGTGCGCCCAAACCGGCGCCGAGGCGAGCGTCGTCGCGAGGAGCAGTAACGCAGCCGCGCGTCGGGCGGCGCGCGCCCGGCAGCGCGGCCGCGGCGCGGCGGGCTGGTTCAGCGGCGCGACCATGCGGGAATGAGGTCGTCGAGATACAGGTGAAACTGGAACAAGAACCCGGTGCCCGAGCCGCTGGCGCTGTTCATGGGCAGCGCCAGCTCGAACCCGACCTGGCTGTATTTGCCGACCCAGACGACGCCGGGATTGACCGTGCCGGTCGTTCGGCCGCCGCAGCCCCGGTCCAGACACGTCTCCATGGGCAGCTCGATGATCGGGATCATGTTGCGCCACGGTGCCTCGAGGCCTGTGTCTTTCACGAAATCCTCGAGGTAAGGCAGGCTGTATTGCAGCGTCAGGCCCCACTCCAGCGTATGAGACCCTGCCGAGTCGGTCGGGACACCGACGCCGGCCTGGGCCGTGACGGCGAAGGGCCGCAGGCGCGAGCGGCTCAGGCGGCCGAAGCCCTTAGCATAGTAGACGGCCGGCGTGATCGTCGAGTAGGACTCGGCGCCGACGCGGCCGCTGCCCGTGCCGCCGAGATCCGCGTCGAAGCCGACGGCCAGCGCCGATTCGGATTTCGCGTCGATGAAGACCTGGTATTTCGCGCCGACGCCGAAATTGTCGAAGCCGCTTGCGCCGGCCTTGCCGTCGGGTGTCTCGTGCAGGTAGGCGGCGGCCACCGAAAGCTGAAAATCGCGCGCGACGGGTTTGGCAAACTCCGTCGACAGGCTCGAGACGTGCACGTTCGGGCCTTCGTCGCCGGGCTCGCGGCGGCTGCCGTGCAGGAAATCGAGCTCCGGGGCGACGAAGGCGTCTTCGACGGCGAGCGTGGCCGGAAAGAACCGCTTACCCGCGAAGCCGTGGGCCGAGGCGGGATTGGCCGAGGCCAGCAGCGCCGCCGCGCCGGCGCCCAAAAGCGCCGGCCGAGGCGCAGCCGAGCGGCGTCGCCGTTGCCGTGTGCAGATATCCATTGGGGAAGCCATTGTAGGAGCCGCGCGCGGCGGCCGGAATGCGACAGGATGTCGCACCCGATGCGGCGATGGCGTTCGCTATACTGTGCGAATACAACGCCATGGCCGCCTCAACGCACATCGTCTGGCCCGAGGAGCGCGGGCGCAGCTTCCGCACTCGGCTGCTGCACGCCATGATCGTTTTGGGGCAAGTCGGCGCGATCAGTGCGGCCGGCTTCTGGCTCGGCGCGCTGCCGCCGCCCGCCGTGCTCGGCGGGGTGTTCGCGCTGTTGGCGACGGCGCATGTGTTCTCCTGGCGCCTCGCGGGGCGCGCAGGCACGTCGGCGGCCGATCCGGCCGACGGCCAGCTGTTCGTGCAGCTCATGATCGAAGTGGCCGTCGTCGCCGCGCTGCTCTACTTCGCCGGCGGGGCAACGAACCCCTTCGTCTGGCTCATGCTGCTTTCGGTCACGATCGCGGCGACCATGCTCCCGAAGCTCGAGACCTGGTGCGTTGCGCTCGAGGCCGTCGGGCTCTACACGCTGCTCATGCGCTACTACGTGCCGCTTCCCGCCGTGCATCTGCCGATGGGCTCGAGCTTCGCGGCCCACGTGTTCGGCATGTGGATCGGCTTCATGCTCTGCGCCTTTCTGATCGCCTATTTCGTTGCTGGCATGACCGCGGACGTTCGCGTTCGCGATGCGGCGCTCGCGCGGGCGCGCGAGCAGGCGCTGCGCGACGAGCAGTTGGCGAGCCTGGGCCTGCTCGCCGCCAGCGCGGCACACGAGCTCGGCACGCCCCTCAGTACGCTGACGGTCCTCGCCGACGAGGCCGCGCTCGATTTCGAGGCCGGCGAAGCGGCGTCGGCGGCCGCCAAGGTGGAGCGCATGCGCGGGCAGCTCGGCCGCTGCAAGGAGGCATTGCGCGCGATGGCCTCGGCGGCCGGCGCCGAAGGGGCGCGCAGCGGACGGCCCGTGGACCTGGCCGCCTTTCTCGGCGAAACCGTCGAGGCCTGGCGCCGCCGGCGCCCGGACTCGAGCGTGCGCTACAGCATCGGCGATGCCGCGCCGCCCGTGCGGCTGGTCGCCGAGCAAAGCCTGACGAGCGCGCTGACCAACCTGTTCGATAACGCGGCCGACGAGTCGCCCGACGACGTCGCGATCAGCGCCGAGTGGAACGACGAGGCCCTGGCCGTGCGCGTCGAGGACCGCGGTCGAGGCTTCGCGCCCGGACTCGAGGCGCGGGTCGGTCAAGCACCGTTTACCGGCAAGCCGCCGGGGCACGGCCTCGGGCTCGGTCTCTACCTCTCGACGCGCATCATCGACCGCCTCGGAGGCGAGTTGCGTATCGAGCCGCGCCGAGGCGGAGGCACGGCCGTCGAGGTGATTCTGCCGCTCGAGAGTCTCAGACTGTGACGGCGCGCCTGCTCATCGTCGACGACGACGCGGCCTACTGCGAGACGCTGGCCGCCGCGTTCGCCCGCCGCGGCTTCGCCGTGGCGACGGCGCTCGACGTGGCCGCGGGCGAGCGGGCACTGCGTGCGGCGCCGCCCGATTATGCGCTCGTCGACCTCAGGGTCGGCGACGACTCCGGGCTCGTGCTCGTCGAGCGCGCCGCGAAGTGCTCGCCGCCGGTGCACGTCGTCGTGCTGACCGCGTACGCGAGCATCGCTACGGCCGTCGCCGCGATCAAGCTCGGAGCCGTCCAGTACCTCACGAAGCCCGCGTCCGTCGCCGAGATCCTGGCGGCGTTCGAGCCGGGCGCCGGGGAACCGCTGGGCGTGCGGCCGGCCGCGGACCCGCCCTCCGTGAGGCGCCTCGAATGGGAGCACATTCAGCAGGTGCTACACGCGCACGACGGCAACGTATCGGCGGCGGCGAGGGCGCTGAACATGCACCGCCGCACGCTGCAGCGCAAGCTGCGCAAGCGCCCCGTGGCACGGTAAGCGTTCGCGATCGACTCACGCCACAGTCTGGTCCCAGTACTGCTCCATCTTGCGGCGCATCGCGGCGTCCGGCATCGGCCCGCGCGCGGCCGCCTGGTTGTCCACGAGGTGCTCGACTTGAGTCGAGCCCGGTATCGCGCACGTCACGGCGGGGTGCGAGACGATGTACTTCAGCATGTACTGCGCCCAGCTCGAGATGCCGAGGTCGCCCGCCCAAGGCGGCAAAGGCTGCGAGCGCACGCGGCTGAACAGCGAGCCGTAGCCGAAAGGCACATTGACGAGGACGGCGACCTTTCGTTCGAGCGCGAGCGGCAGCACGTCCCGGGCCGCGTCGCGGTCGCCGATCGAGTAGTCGACCTGCACGAAGTCGAGCGGGTGCCGGCGCATCGCCCGCATGAGCTCGCCGTGCTGGCGCGTGACGGACGTTGTCACGCCGAGGTAGCGGATTCGTCCCGCCTGCTTCCACTCCTGCATGAGCGGGAGCAGCTCGTCGGTACCGTCGAGGTTGTGGACCTCGAGCAACTCGACGGACTTCGTGCGCAGCCGCTCGAGGGAGCGCTCGAAACTGGCCTTCCCGCCCACGCCGCCGAAGAAGTTGCCGCCGGCCGTGAGCTTCGTGGCGAGGAAGATGCGGTCGCGAACGCCCAGCTTCTCGAGCGCCGCACCGATGATCGCCTCGCTGTCGCCGTAATCGGACGACGTGTCGATGACCGTGCCGCCGAGCTCGACCATGCGCTCGATCTCGGCCCTTATCGCCGCCTCTGCGCCGCGGCGGAACTTGTCCGTGCCGAGGCCGATGGCCGGCAGCTTCTCGCCCGTCGACGGGATCGGTTTCATGAGCGGCGACTCGGCGGCGCGAGCGGCCGGCGCGCGGGTCAGCGCGGCCGTGCCGGCGAGTAGGCCTGCGAGGATCGCATCACGGCGCGAGAGGCGTGACGAGGAGCGGTCGATCATGCTGCGCACCTCCATGTAAAGGCTGGCACCGCGAGTGTCGCACGGTGCTCGCGCCCGAGCCACCGGACCGCCCGACGAGCACTTGGAAACAGGCCGCGCAGGCGGCCGCGTCAAGGTCTCGCTGGGGGCCGGGACGCGCGGCTCAGAGCGCTTGTTCCCAAGTGCGGCTCAGGCGCATGGCGCCCTTGATGATGCCGACCATGCTGTAGGTCTGCGGGAAGTTGCCCCAAAGCGCGCCCGTTCGCGGACACAGATCCTCGGAAAGCAGCCCGAGCGACGTGCGCCGGTCGAGCATATTGGCGAAGAGCTCCCGCGCTTCGTCTTTCCGGCCGACGGCCGCAAGCGCATCGATGTACCAGAACGTGCAGATATTGAAGGCGGTCTCCGGCATGCCGAAGTCGTCGGGATTCGCGTACCGGAACAGATACGGCCCCTGCTTGAGCTCGCGCTCCGCGGCCTCGATGGTCGCGAGAAAGCGCGGGTCCTGCGGCGAGACGAAGCCGAGATCCGCCAGCGTCAGCAGGCTGCCGTCGAGCTCGGCGCCGCCGAAGCTCGCGGCGAAGCTGTTGCGCTCGCGGTTCCACGTCTCGGCCAGAATGCGCTCGCGGACCTTGTGCGCCGAATCGGTCCAGTGCGCGGCCCGGTCCTCGAGACCGAGATGGGCCGCGATGCGCGCGAGCCGATCGCAGCCGGCCCAGCTCATGACGCTCGCGTAGGTATGGACGGCGCTGCGGCCCCGATATTCCCACGGACCGGCGCAGGGTCGGTCGTAGACCTCGAGCGCCTTGTAGCCGAGCGCTTCGAGGCGCTCGAAATCCCGGCGGCCGCCGCGCCTCGCGAGGCGCCGGTCGAAGAACAGTTGCGTGGCGGCGAGGATCACGGCGCCGTAGACGTCGTTCTGCTGCTGCCGGTAGGCGTCGTTGCCGACGCGCACGGGCCCCATTCCGCGGTAACCCGGCAGGCTCTCGACGATGCGCTCCTCGAGCGTCGCTTGACCGTTCACGCCATACACGGGCTGCAGACCTTCCGCGCCCCGAAGCTCCGTGACGATATTGGATAGATAGCGCAGGTAGGCCTCCATGGTCTTCGTTGCGCCGAGCCGGTTCAGTGCATGGACGACGTAGAAGCTGTCACGCAGCCAGCAGTAGCGATAATCCCAGTTGCGGCCGCTGCCCGTCGCTTCCGGGATGGACGTTGTCAGGGCGGCCAGCACGGCGCCCGTGTCCTCGTAGGTGCAAAGCTTGAGCGTGATGGCCGCACGGATGACCGCTTCCTGCCACTCGAACGGAATCGACAGCGCCCGCACCCATGCTTCCCAGTACGCTTTGGTCTCGCCGAACATCTCCCGGCTGAGCTTGCCCGGGCTATGCGGCAGCGATTCGTCGGGCCCGAGCACGAGACTGATGGGCTCTTCGAGCGAGACGACGCGCTCCTCGAGGATCGAGGTCAGCGAGGCGTTGGTCGTGAGACGCAGCGTGAAATCGCCACACGCGAAGCGAATGTGATTGCTGCCGTGGGTCACGTCCGGACGTTTGCTGCCGTAGTCGGCGGCGGGGCGCAGACGGATGCGGATCGCGGGGCTGCCCGAGACCGGTATGACCTGGCGAATCGCCATGACCGGATGAAAACTGCGCCCGTATTGCCGGAACCGTGGCGCGAAGTCGACGATGCGAACGCTGCCGCCCGCCGCGTCGTGCAGCGTCGTCTCGAGGATCGCAGTGTTTTCGAGATAGCGCTGTTCCGAGCGCACGAAGTCGAGCAGCTCCACTTCGAAGAACCCGCGTTTCGCCTGGTCGCGCGCGGGGCCGAGCAGCGAGCAGAACACGGGATCGAGATCCGGGCGCGGAAAACACCCCCACACGTAGCGGCCGCGGCCGTCTACGAGGACCGAGATCTGGCAATTGCCGATGAGGCCGAGCTCGAGGTTCGCGGCGTCCGTTTGTTCCTGCTGCATAGGGTTTTCCGTGGGTGCTCGGGCCCGACCCTACCGCAGCGCTGCCGGCACGACAGAGAACGACGTCAAGTAAATTGGGATTCGGTGGAGTGCCCGGCACCGCGCGCCGCCGCTTCGATGACCGCGAGCGGCGCGCGGGGCGGCACGTTGACGAGCTCGATCGGCGCAAGGGCGAGTCCCCCTGCGCCGAAGATCGTCGGCTCATTCGACGTCGATGACGACCTCGAGGTAGTCGCTCGCGACGATCATCGCCTCGCCGCCGCGATTGTGGCGACCGATCAAGGCCAGCACGTCCTCGGCGAGCGCCGCTTGCCGATCGCCGTCGAGCCCGCCGAATGCCTTGTTCGTCGGCCCGTAGTACGTGCGGAACGTCTCGAGCCAGTGACGCGGCGAGCGATACCGAAATACGTGCCGGCGCGTGGCCGCGGCGATCGAGCAGCCTGGAAACAGCTCCGCGAGCCGCGCTTCGGTGCCCCAGCGCAGCGGCGACTCGAGCCCCGGAGGCGGCGGCACGTAGCGGCCGATAAGCTTGAAAAGATCCCCGATGAAGCTCGTCGGCGTCCAGTTCGCGAGCCCGATGCGGCCGCCGTCGCGGCACACGCGGAGGAGCTCGGCGGCCGCCTTTGGCTGGTCGGCCGTGAACATCACGCCGAACGTCGAGAGCACGAAGTCGAAGCTTGCATCGGGGAACGGCAGATGCTCCGCGTCCGCCGTCTCGAAGCGAATGTCGAGGCCGTCCGCGGCCGCACGCGCGCGGCCCTGGGCCAGCAGCGCCGGCACATAGTCCGTCGAGACGACGTCGCAGGCACGCCTCGCCGCCGCGAGCGTCGCGTTGCCGTTGCCGGCCGCCACGTCGAGCACGCGCGCGCCCGGCACGATGTCGAGGGCTTCGCACAAGGATTCGCCGACGAGCTGCAGCGGCGTGCCGATGACGGCGTAGTCGCCCGCGGCCCAGGTCTGCTGTTGGCGCGTCTTGATGGCGCCGAGATCCGGTTCCGGCGCAATAGCGGTCTGGGTCTGCATGGTATGGCTCCTCTCGCTAAAGCTTCTCGAGCATGTGATTGATGACCTGTGTGTGCTCGCGTTCGGGGCTGAACATGACGATCTCGGCGTCGGCGTCAACCTTCACGTTGTGTCCCGGCGGCCAATAGAAGAGATCGTGGGTCTGCACCGTCTCCTGCCTCCCGTCGGCGTCGGTCGTCGTGATGCGCCCGCTCAAGACGAAGCCCCAATGCGGGCACTGACAAACGTTGCCCTCGAGGCCCTCGAACAGCGGCGTCGTATCCACGCCCGCGGCCAGCGAGAAGTACTCGCCGCTGACTCCGTCGTAGCCCTCGACGCTTCCGAAGCCCGTACGCTGGCGCAACGTCACGCCCGGTACGCGTATCTTCACGTCGAGCTTGTCTTTCGCGATGTGCATGGTCTGCTCCTGTCTGACGAGCCGGTCGGCACGCGACCATTTGAGCGCGTCGCGCGTCCCCGGCGGTCCCCCTCAGGGGGACAGACAGCGGGACAGACAGCGGGACAAAAAGCGGGGAGAATCGGCGCATGAGCAGGGACATCCCGCGCGCGGGTCCGCCGAGCCACTCTTTCGGCTATTGGCTGCGCCGGCGCCGCAAGGCGCTCGATCTCACGCAGGACGCGCTGGCCCAGCTCGTGAGCTGCTCGCGCGATGCGATCCGCAAGATCGAGGCCGACGTGCGCCGCCCGTCCCGGGGGCTCGCGGAGCGTCTGGCAGCCAAGCTCGAGATCCCCGCGGCCGAACGGCCCGCCTTCGTCGAGGCGGCGCGCGGCGTCCTTCGCGTCGAGCGGCTCGCCAGCGACGCCGGGCCGCCGGCGGACCTGGGGCCCGGGCCGGGAACTTTGCCGGCGCTCGCCGCCGCGGCCATCGGCCTCGTCGATACGAATGCCGCGGATCCAGAGAGCGCGCCTTTCGTCGGCCGCGACAACGAAAGGGCAATGCTGCGCGCCTTGCTCGCTCGGCTCGCCGC
Source organism: uncultured Gammaproteobacteria bacterium (assembly GCA_963782445.1). Classification (GTDB taxonomy): domain Bacteria; phylum Pseudomonadota; class Gammaproteobacteria; order Steroidobacterales; family Rariloculaceae; genus ZC4RG20. The sequence continues at coordinate 3,247,969 of CAWAJM010000001.1, read as the reverse complement.
GGGCCAGGGGCACGTCGTGCTCCTCGAAGGCGAGCCCGGCATCGGCAAGAGCCGGCTGGTTCGCGAGCTCGCGTGCTACGCCCGGGCGCACGAGGTGCCGGCGCTCGCGACGCGATGCTACGAAATCGAGTGCGCGATGCCTTACCAGCCCATCGTCGATCTCGTGACCCAGGGTCTTGCGCTCGCGTCGAAGACGGTGCTCGAGAGGCTTCCCCCGGTCGCGCTCGCCGAGATTGCGGCGCTCGTGCCGACGATCCGAGAATGGACGGACGTGCCGGCCCTGTCGCAGGACTTTCCCGAGGCGCGCCAGGCACGGCTGTTCAGGGCGGTCGAGCAACTCTTCGACGCGATCGGCGCGACGCGGCAGCTCGTCGCGATCGTCGACGACGTTCAGTGGGCCGACGCCGCCAGCGCCCGCTTTCTGCACTACTTCGCGCGCGAGTCCGCCGCCCGGCCCCGTCTCGTGCTGCTGGCCTATCGCGACGAGGCGCTGGCGGCGGACGAACGCCTCGCGGAGCTCGTCGCAAGCCTCCGCTGCGAGCCGCACGCTCGGCACCTGCCGCTCGCGCGGCTGCGCCTCGCGGACACGCAAGCGCTGCTCGGAGGCGACTCGCGGCTCGCGCAGCGTCTGCACCGGGAGACCGACGGGAATCCGTTCTTTCTGACCTCGATGCTGCACGCGTTGCGGGCGGGCGAGATCTCCTGCGACGAGCCCGGCGATCTGCCGCTGCCCGAGGCGCTGACGGCGGCCGTGCGCATGCGTCTCGCGCACGTGCCCGAGCGCGCGCGCCATGCCCTCGACGTCGCCTCCGTGCTCGGCCGGCGCTTCGATTTCGAGAGCCTGCTGGCCGTGACTCAGAGCCCTGCGCCCGCGCTGCTCGAGGCGCTCGAGACGCTGATCCGGCGCCGGCTGCTGCGCGAGGACGCGGACGGCACGTACGACTTCAGTCACGACAAGCTGCGCGAGGTCGCCTATCGCGAGATCAGCGGCGCACGCCGCCGCGTGCTGCACCGCGCTGCCGCCGAGGCGCTCGCCGCGCGCGCGGCGGCCGAATGGCCGGAACGCGACGCGCGCCTCGCCGAGCACTACGAGCGCGCCCAGATCTGGGACGCGGCGTTGCACCACGCTTGGCTCGCGGCCGAGCGCTCGCAGCGGCTTTTCGCGCTGGGCGAGGCGCTGCATTGGCTCGACCGCACCGAAGCGCTCGCCGCCGCGCATCCCGAGGCCCTCGGCGCGCACAACCTCGACGACTTGTACGCGTGGCGCGGCGGCGTGCGGGCTCAGGCCGGGCAGGCGGCCGGCGCCGTCGACGACATTCGGCGCGTGATCGCGCAGGCGAAGGCCCGCGGCGACCGGACGAAGGCGCGCGACGCCCTGATTCAGCTCGGCATGACGTACCGGCGCGGCGACGATTACGCGCGGGCCAGCGCCTGCCTGACCGAGGCGTTGGCCGAGTGCCGCGCCATGGGCGACGAGCGCCGCGCGGCGGACACGCTCTACCATCTCGGCACCGTGGCCTGGAGCAACAACCGCAACTCCGAGGCGATCGCGCACCACGAAGCGGCCGTCGCGGCCTGTGAGCGTTTCGGCCTCACCGACCTCGTGGCCGTCCAGGCTTACCACGGCCGCGGCGAAGCCCACTTCAACAACCTGGAGCCGCGCGCGGCCATTGCGTGTTACGAACGCTCGATCGAGCTCGCTCGTGGTATCGGCGACAAGAGCTACGAGTCCGAGAATCTCATGATGATCGGTTACGCGAACGTCGGCTTCATGGGCCTCGGCGACTACGCGGCGGCGGCCACGAAGTTCGAAGCGGCGCTCGAGATCGCCGAGCGCGCCGATCTGCAGTGGCATCGCGGGCCGATCCTGCTCGGCCGGGATCACGTCCGCGCCTGCACGGGCGCCTACGGCGAGGCCTACACGAGCATGACGCGGATGCTGCAGTGGCTCGAAGAGCTGGGCCAGGTCCGCTACCAGATCATGGCCTGCGTGCTCCTCGCGCAGCTGCTCGTCGACCTCGGCCTTCACGAGCGTGCGCTCGAGTACGGCGAGCGCGCGCTCGCGCTCGGCCGCGACGCGAAGATCACGTTTTGGCGCGGCCAGATACATGCGACTCGGGCACTCGCGCGGCTACGGCTCGGCGATCTCGGCATCGGCCCGGACCTTGAGCGCGAATCGGCCGACTGCGGCGCCCACCGCGAGCGGCTGCAGAGGCTGCAGTGCCAGCGCGTGCTCGCAGAGCTCGCCCTGGCGCGCGGTGAGCCTGAAATCTGCCTCGGCATGACCGAGGCGCTGCTCGAGACCGCGCGGGCCGCGAGCCTCGCAGAGGTGGCCGCGGCGACCGAAGGTCTGCGGGCCGAGGCGCTGTTCGCGCTGGGTAGGACGGGCGCGGCCGCCGAGGCCGTCGCCGTAGCGCGCAACGGGGCGGCGCGCATCGGCCGCGTGCGGCTGATCCTCGCGCTCGAGCGCGCCGCGGCGCGGCTGGCCGGGCAGGGCGAACCCGAGCGGTGGGCCGAGCGGATCGAGCAAAGCCTCGTCGGCACGGCGCTGCGCGCAGCGCTGTGAGGCGCGCGGCCGCAGGGACGTTCGTGCCCTGAAGGCCCGAGCGTCGGCCGTCGCAGGCCGCTAGAATCCCGGCATGTCACGTCTGTGGTCCGTCGCGCTGCGAGCCTGCCTCGATGCGCTCGAGCGCCTCGGGCTCGATGCTGCCGAGGTTTGCCGGGCGAGCGGGATTGCTTCGGGCGTGCTGGCGGAGCTCGACGCCCGGATCCCGCTCGAAGCGGCGGGCCGCATCTGGGAGGTCGCGGCCGCTCAGTACGGTCCCGCCGTCGGGCTCCACGCGGGCCTCGTCGTGCCTTTCGGGGCGCTCGAATCGCTCGACTATGTCGTCGCTACGGCCGATTCTGTGGAGCGCGCCGTGCGCTCGATGGCACGCTATTTCGTCGTCGTGACCGAAGGGATGACGGCTCTCTCCGTCGCAGGCGGGGGCGACGCCGCGTTACGGGTGACGTTCTCGGGGCCGGTGTCGCTCTACATCCGCGACTATGCGCTCTGCGCCATCGCGGGACGGGCGCGGCGTGTGGGCGCCGACATCGTGGGCTTCGCGTTCGCGGGCCCGCCGCTGGCCGCGACCTCCGACTACGAGAAGCGCTTGGGCGTTCCGGTCCGGTTTCACGCTAATGCCTCCTCCTTCGAGATCGCCGCGGGTTGCCTGCGGCGGCCCGTCGAAGCGCAATACCCCGGCCTGCGTTCGCTCGTCGTCCGCGAAGTCGAGCGCCTCGTGGCGTCGCTCGGCGCGGACACGGTGTTGACCGGTGCCCGCAACGCCATCGCCTCCCTGCTGCCCGCGGGCAAGCCTCGTCTCGCCGACGTCGCGGCTCGACTCGGGCTGAGCCCGCGGACTCTGCAGCGGCAGCTCCGAGCCCGCGACCAGGACTTGAGCGCCCTGATCGACGAGATGCGTTCGCGTCTCGCGCTCCTGCATCTTAAGAACGGCGGCCTGTCCGTCGGAGAGGTCGGCTATCTCTGCGGCTATGCCGAGCCGTCCTCGTTCAGCAGGGCGTTCACGCGCTGGCACGGGAAGCCGCCGGGCGCGTTTCGCGCCGAGGGCGCATAGGCCAACGCGCGCCGGCGCCGTCCCGCTTGCCGAGCGCGGGCCGCCGGGGTACGTGCGGACAAAAAGTCGGCACGCGCGGTCAATGTGCTCCGGCGCCGCCCGGGCGAGGATGAGCCCCTTTCGGTCAACAGGAGCAGAGCATGACGCAGGAACCGGCACACGCGCGCGCATCCATCGTGAACCGCGGCGCCGGCAGGACAATCGCGGCCGGCCCTGTGCGCATCGAGTACAAGCTCGACGCGGGCGCGCAGGCCGGCTGGAGCATGATCGAGTACGAGGTCCCCGCCGGTTTCAAGGCCCCGCCCGTGGTGCATTGGCACACGCGCGAGCAGGCGTTCTTCTACGTGTTGAGCGGTTGCCTCGAGTTCGATTTGGACGCGGGGCCCGTCCGAGCCGGCGAGGGCGCTTTCGTGCGTTTGCCGGCACATGCCGCCTTCAGGTGGTCGAATCCGAGCGACGCTGCGGCACGGTTTCTGTGCATGTATGCGCCGGGCGGATTCGAGGAATTCCACGCCGACGTTGCCGCCGCGTTGGCCGCGGCCGGCGTTGCGGTGCCGACTCCGCAGGCGATGCGCAAGGTCGTGCCTGCGCTGTGGGACAAGTATGGAATCGAGGCCGCGGCGCCCTAAGCGGCGCCGCGCCTCGCGAGCAATTCGCGCTGCGCCGCGCCGTGGGCGATCTTGATGTATGCGGGCAGCATGTCGGCGGTGGCGAGCTCGAGCATCACGCGGTTCTCGATCCAGAACTCGTACAGCTCGAACAGCCGCACCGGGCCCGGACCGCGCCAGAAGTGCTTCGTGCGCCAGCCCTCCCGCGCACCGATGCGTTCGATCGTCGCGCGATCGGCCTTGACCGACATCAGCGCGTGGAAGGCGACGGCCGGGGGCGCGTCCCCGAGGCGCGCCGTGCCCATTTCGTCGCCCGCGCCCGGCACGATGACCGTGCGCTCGTCGTAGACCTCGATACCCGTGCCGTGCCCGTCGTCTTCGTAGACGACCCAGGCGCCCGGAATCGGCCCGACGAACGGACCGGCGTAGCCGCCGAGCAGCTCGGCGAGCACGCGCGCGACGTGCTCGGGTTGCCGGGCCGGAATCGACATGTGATGGATCATGGGATAGCCTTTTAGTTCGTTAACAGGACTATTATGGTCAGGCAGGCTTACCAAAAATGTCAAGCAAAACGGTCGATGCCGAAGGCGGCCCGATGCTCGGTGCGCTGTTGCGCCTGGCCTCTCAGTTCATGACCGAGCGGTTCGCGGGCTGGATTGCCGATTCGAAGTTCGAAGGCGTGCAGCCGGCGCACTCTGCCGTCATTCAACCGCTTTGGGAGATCCCGGAAGGGGCACGCGTCACGACGCTTGCGCGCGCTTCGCGTATCACGAAGCAGTCGATGAGTGCGTTGGTCTCGGACCTCGAGGCCGGCGGCTATGTCGAGCGCGTGGCCGATCCGGATGACGCACGGGCAGTCCGCGTCCGGCTCACGGGCCGAGGGCGCATCTACGCACGTGCAGTGCGCGCGTTCGCGCGCAGCATCGAAGCGGAATGGGCCGAGCGAATCGGTGCGCAACGGGTTGCGGCGCTGCGCGCGACGCTCGAGGAATTGCGCGAGACCGTATTGCTTGCGGATTCCGCCGCCGCGCCGGCCCCTGGCGCGCGCCGTCGCGGGCGGCGGTGAGCCGCAATGGCGCGTCTATGCGGCTTTCGCGGGCGAGCGCATGGTCGGCGCAAGCGTATTGTACCTCGACGGCGATGCGGCATGGCTCGGCGCTGCCACCGGGGACACCCGCCGGCGGGCAATGACGCCGGACAGGGGGATGCAATGAATCCCGCCCGTGGTCTCGGCTGATGGCGGCGGTGGATGCGACGCGCGTCCGGGTTTTGAACGGCGCGGGCGTGCGCCGCGGCGCACGCTACGTCGTTTACTGGATGCAACAGTCCCAGCGTGCCGAGCACAACGACGCGCTCGAGTATGCGGCCGGGCGCGCCAACGAGCTCGGCCTCCCGCTGATCGGCGTCTTCGGTCTGACCGACGGCTATCCGGACGCGAACCTCAGACATTACCGCTTCATGCTGGAAGGGCTCGCCGAGGTCCGAGCTGCGCTGCAGCGGCGCGGCATCCGGTTCTGGGTCTTGCGCAGGGATCCCGCGGACGCGGCGCTCGAGGCCGCCGAGCAGGCCGCGCTCGTCGTCTGCGATCGCGGCTATCTGCGCCATCAAAAGGCGTGGCGGCGCCGCGTGGCCGATGCGGCGCCGTGCGCGGTCGTCGAGGTCGAAGCCGACGTCGTCGTGCCCGTGGAGCGGGCCAGCGACAAGGCGGAGCATGCCGCGCGAACGATCCGCGGCAAGCTGCGCCGTCACTGGAACGCCTATCTGCGTCCGCTCGAGCCGACTCCGCTCCAGCGCGACTCGCTGGGCCTGTCCGACGAGGGGCTCGATATCGAACGGCCCCACGCCGTGCTCGCCGAGCTCGACGTGGACCGCAGCGTCCGGCCGAATCCATTGTTCGAGGGCGGCACGCGTGCGGCGCGGCGGCTGCTCGAGGATTTCATCGACGCGCACCTGCACGGCTACGACGCGAACCGCAACCAGCCGCAGACCGACTACGTCTCGCATATGTCGAAGTATCTGCACTTCGGCCAGATCTCGCCGGTGCGGCTCGCGCTCGCAATCCGCGCGGCCCAGGCCGGGCGGGAGGATACCGATTCCTATCTCGACGAGCTGCTCGTCCGCCGCGAGCTGGCCATAAACTTCGTCCATTTCACGAAGGACTACGACCGGTACGCCTGCCTGCCGGCCTGGGCGCGCGCGACGCTGGCCGCGCACCGCGACGATCGGCGGCCGCACGTTTACACGAGCCGGCAGCTCGCGGAGGCTGCGACGCACGATCCGTATTGGAATGCCGCGATGCGCGAGCTCAAGGTGACCGGCTACATGCACAACTACATGCGCATGTATTGGGGCAAGAAGATCCTCGAGTGGACGAACACGCCCGAGCATGCCTACCGCGTCGCGCTCGAGCTCAATAACCGCTACTTCGTAGACGGGCGCGACGCGAACTCTTACGCCAACGTGGGCTGGGTCTTCGGACTGCACGATCGCCCGTGGCCCGAGCGTTCGATCTTCGGCAAAGTCCGCTACATGGCGGCTTCGGGTCTCGAGCGCAAGGCCGAACCGGAGGCCTACGTCGAGAAAGTCGACCGGCTCGCGCGCCGCGTCGAAGCCGCGCTCGCACCAGAGGCCTGACGGCGCGCTGCGCGCGACCGGCCGCGTCGAGCGCCGGGCCGTTGTAACCTTTCGTCGGACGGGGCGTCTTTGCCTTTGAAGCGGGGCGTTCCGCGAGGCGAGGCGATGCGGGTCGAGGAGACGGCGACACCACGGGCAGAAGACGGCGAGCCGCCGCCGGCGGCGGCCGGGCAGGGGGGCGAGCCGGGCATGTCGGCCTGGCGGTTCCGGCTCGCCGTCGTGCGTCACTACCGTCTCGTTTACCGCGTCGCGTGCTCGCTGCTCGGTGACGCGGCCGAGGCCGAGGACGTCACTCAGGAGGCCTTCCTGCGGTTTTGGCAGCACGCCGGCGGCGTGCACCGCCCCAGGGAGTGGCTGCTCAGGGTCGCGCGCAACGCCTGCCTCGATCGGCTCAGGGCCGCTCGCTATTGGGTCGCCGCCGAGCCTGAGCAGCTCGAGCAGCGCGACGAGCGGGGGCCGGCTTGGCACTTTCAGCAGGACGACCTCGCCGCGCGCCTGCGCGGCCTCGTCGGCGCCTTGCCCGAGCCGCAGCGCAGCCTGCTCGTGCTCTTCGACGTGCATGGCCTCGACGGCGCCGCCTGCGCCCGCATTCTCGGCCTCAATACCAATCAGGTGAAGGTCTATCTACATCGTGCGCGGCGCCGGCTTCGCCGCGAACTGGAGACATCGTCGTGACCGAGCTCGAAAACGAATGGGCACGTGGCCGCATCGAGGCCATGGCCGACGGCAGCCTCGGTAGGGCCGAGGCACGGCGCATGCGTGCCGCCATGGAGGCCGATCCGCAGCTGCGCGCGGCCGTCGCGAGTGCCCTCCGCATGCGGATCGCGCTCGGCCGTCTCTCGCGGGTACCCGTGCCCGCGAGGCTGCGGCGCCGGCTCTGGGCCGTGCCGCGGCCGGCCCGGCGCGCCGCGCGGCGCCCGGCCGGGCGCGTCGTCGCGGCCGCGGCGGCGACGGTGCTCGTCGCGGTCATCGTCGTCGCGGCGCTGCCGCGCCGCGTGCCGCCTCCGCCCCCCGCGCAGGCCGAGGCCGTGAAGAACTTCTCGATCGCGATGACCTATCTGCAGCGCACGGCGACGATCGCGGACCGCGCGGCGGCGCGGGCCGTCGGCGACGGCTTCCGGGATGCGCTGACCGCGAGCCGCGACGCCCTGCGCGATCGCAGCCAATCACACCGAAACGGAGACTGACACCATGTGGAAACGAATCGCATGCGCGACCCTCATAGGAATTGGGCTGGCGGCCAATGGCTTCGCGCAGAACGTCTTCGACTTCGGCTCGATTCCGGGCGTGCCGGCGCAGCCGAACGTCGAGGTCGACCTCGACTCGACCATGCTCGCATTCGTGACGCGCGCGACGCAGACCTCGGGCCCCGGCGGAGAGGCCGCTGCGAAGGCCTTGGCCGGACTCAAGCACGTGCGCGTGCGGGTATACGAGCAACTCACGGATCCGGCCGCCGTCGTGACCTTCGTCGACAAGAATTCCCTTGCGCTCGAGCAGGCGGGCTGGCATCGCGTCGTCTACGTGGCGGACGAAGGGGACAACGTCCGCATCTATGCCAGGACCCGCGGTCAGCAGATCTCCGGCATGACGGTCATGGTCGTGGACGACGAGGAGGCCGTATTCATGAACATCGACGGCGCGATCGACCCCGCGCAGCTCGGGTTCCTCGCGCGCGCCATGGGCATGGGCGGCGTGCTCGGGCCGTTGGCGGCCGCGGCCTCCGAGGCCGGTGCCGCCGCGGACGGTCGGTCGGCGCCGGCCTCGGGGGGCGGGCCGGGCGCAGCGAACGGCGGTGCGCACGCGGGCGAGAACCCGCAGCGAGGCCGGACGCCGGACCGGGACGCACATTCGGACCGGCGCCAGGACGCGCAACGCGGGCCGGCCGATGCAGCCCGCTAGCGGCGCCCGCCGCCGGCCTCGCGCGACGCGTCGTGCCGTCCGCCTGCTTGGCCTGCTGGGCCTGCTCGGTACCGCCGCGTTGCTGGCCGACTGCGGAATTCTCGGCAACCTGCGCTCGAACCCCGGGTACGCGGCCTTCGGATCCCCGGGAGGGCGGGACACGGACCGGCACGTGGCCGTGTCGCTCGGGCCCTTGCCGCTGAAGCTCGCACGGCTCGTCACTCGCAGCGATCCCGAGCTTGCCGCGGCGCTCAAAGGCGTCAAGGCCGTGCGCGTCTACGACTACGAGATCGACGGCGATGGCCGTCGAGTCCGCGAACGCATGGAAGCCGCACGCGACCGGCTGCTGCGTCAGGGTTGGCGTCAGTGCCTGGCCGTGCGCGAGGACGGCGGCCTCGTGACGGCGCTCGTCCGCATGCGGCGGCCGGGCACGCTTCTAGGCATGGCCGTCATCGTCGACGAGCAGGACGAGCTCACGCTCGTGAACGTCATCGGCGACCTGCAGCCCGAGGCGTTCGGCGCGCTCATGGCCAAGCTCGACATACCGCGCCCGGACATGGCCGTCTCTTCCGCAGACCACGCTCCGGGCCGCGCGGTCGCCGCAACGATTCGGTGACGAAGTCGGCCGCATCGACGGCTCGGGGCACGTCGAGTACATTATCGGGACCGGGACCGAGACCGTGCCGGCTGCACTCGAGGAAACGGGGGACGACTTGGACAGAATTCTTACGACGCATGTGGGCAGCCTGGTCCGGCCGCCGGAAGTGCTGGCCATCCTCGAAGCCATCGAGCGCGGCGAAGAGATCGACGAGACGGCCCGGGCGAAGACGCTGAGGCAAGCCGTCGCCGGAATCGTTCGCCAACAGGCCGATGTCGGCATCGACGTTGTCAGCGACGGGGAGATCGGCAAGGTCAATTGGATCTCGTATCTGTACGAGCGGCTCAGCGGCCTCGAGGTACGCGAGCAGGCCCCCGGAACGGCGATCATGCCGCCGAGTCGGGATCGGCAGGCGTTTCCCGAATTCTATGCCGAGGACGATGCCCAGTTCGCGGGCCGCGTTCGCCGCATCATGTTCCTCGGCGAGAAGGGCGTGCGCGAGCGGCGGGGCACGACGCCGGCGGGGCCGGAGATATGGACGTGCACGGGGCCGATCCGCTATGAGCGCGTCGATCTGCTCGAGCGCGACATCGCGAACCTGCAGGCCGCGCTCGAGGGGGTCGAGGTCACGGCCGGCTTCCTGCCGGTCGTCGCACCGGCCAGCGTGTTCTGGCTGGAAAACGATTACTACGCGACGGACGAGGAGTTCGTGTTCGCGGTGGCGGATGCGCTGCGGACCGAGTACCGCAAGATCGTCGAGTCGGGGTTGCTGCTGCAGGTCGACGACGCCGTGCTCGTGCACGAGTACGATTCGATCCTCTCGCGCGGCGGATCGGTCGAGGACTACCGCCGCTGGGCGCAGGTGCGGATCGACGCGTTGAAGCACGCGCTCGAAGGTCTTCCCGAGGAGCGGATTCGCTATCACATCTGCTGGGGCAGCTGGCACGGGCCGCATGCCTTCGATCCGCCGCTGTCGGAAGTGGTGGGCTTCATGCTGCAGGTCCCGGCGCGCTACTACGCCATCGAGCAGGGCAATCCGCGTCACGAGCACGAGTGGAAGCTGTGGGAGCAAGTGAAGCTGCCCGACGGCAAGGTGCTGATGCCGGGCGTGGTCACGCATCACACGAACATCGTCGAGCATCCCGAGCTCGTCGCACAGCGCTTGACGCGCCTGGCCCGCGTCGTGGGCCGCGAGCGGGTCATGGGCAGCAGCGACTGCGGCTTCGCGCAGGGCGCCTTCCTGCGCCGTGTGCACCCTTCGATCCAGTGGGCCAAGCTCAGGGCGCTGGCCGACGGCGCGGCGCTCGCGACGCAGGAGCTGTGGGGCAAGAAATCGGTGGCGGTTTGAGCTCGCCGGGCTGCGCGCGGCGCGCCGTGCGGCGTGCGTTCGCCCCTCGGGTAATCGGGGCCGTGCTCGTGCTTTCGGCCGCGGCCTCGAGCGTCCGCGGGCAGGCGCCGGCGCCGCGGTTCCGCGTCGAGGAAGCCACGATTGCGGACATTCAGGCGGCTTTGCTCGACCGGCGTCTCACGACCGTCGAGCTCGTCGAGGACTATCTGCGGCGCATCGAGGCGTACAACGGCGTCTGCGTCCGCGAGCCCCAGGGACGGCTCGGGCCGATCGCGACGATCCCGCATGCGGGGCAGATCAACGCGCTGTCCACGCTGAATCTGCGTCCCGCCGCCCGTAAGCGATGGGGCTTCGACGCGCGCAAGGCCCGCTCGCTAACCGACGCGGCCGACGCCGACCCGCGAATGCCCGACGCACTCGAGGTCGCCGCCGAGCAGGACCGGCGCCTCGCGCAGAGCGGCGAGCTCGTCGGTCCGCTGCAGGGCGTGATCATGGCCGTCAAGGACCAGTACGACACCTACGACATGCGCACGACCTCGGGCGCGGACGTGCAGTACGCCGACGACCGGCCGCCCGACGACGCGACCGTCGTCGCGCGGCTGCGCGCCGCGGGCGCCATCATTCTGGCCAAGGCCAACATGGCCGAGTACGCCGTGGACGGCGCGCGCAGCTCGTTCGGCGGCACGTTCTGCAATCCCTACGACACCGAGAGAGAGCCGGGCATGTCGAGCGCGGGATCGGCGACGGCCGTGGCCGCCAATCTCGTGACTTGCGCCATCGGTGAGGAGACCGTCGTCTCCATTCGCTGGCCGGCTGCCGTGAACAGCCTCGTCGGTCTCGCGCCGACTCAAGAGCTCGTGAGCCGGGACGGCATGATGGGGGCGGGCCTAATCATGCGCACGGGACCGCTCTGCCGCAACGTCCGGGATGCGGCCCGCGTGCTCGAACGTCATCGCGGGCTACGACCCGAAAGACGCGCTGACGGTCCGTGCCGTCGGCCGTCAGCCGCCGCGGGCCTATGCCGACTACGCCGTGCCCGGGCGCCTCGACGGTCTGCGCATCGGCGTCGTGCGCGAATACATGCGCCGGGATCTCTTCTCCAAGGCCGACGAGCAGAGCCTGGCCCTCGTCGAGCGCGCCGTGGCGGATCTCGGCCGGCTCGGCGCGACGATCGTCGATCCCGGGCCCGGCGGGGCCCTGTTCCAAGACTGCGTGGATCGCTATGTCCCGGAGTGGCTCACCTCGGCGTTCACCCGGCAGTACCCGCTCTTGTTCCCCTACGATGCCGACGGGCGACCCGCCACGGACCACATCGCGGCGCTGCTCGACATGCACTTCGATCCCAAACGGGTGCCGAAGCTCTCGCTGCGCGACCTCGGCGCCTTCGCGCCCGGCTTCGGCCTGGCCGGCGAAGACCGCTACATGATCGATCGCTACCTGCGCGAGCGCGGCGACGCGAACATCCGCGAGAACGCCGATCTCATCGCCAAGGCGAAGTTTTACGAAGATCCGCATTTTCCCGATCGCCGGCAGGCGCGCGAACGCGTACAGCGGGCGCGGGCGATCGACACTTCGGTGCATCTGCAAAACCGCTTTGCCTTCCAGACCATGCTGCTGCAATGCATGCAGCAGCAACGGCTCGACGTGCTCGTCGCGCCCACGTCGAGCGTGCCGCCGCGCAAGCTCACGGCGCCGCGCGAGCCGACCGTGAACGGGCGCCCGGCGATCGGGTGGTCGTTCTTCGGCCAGCAGGGGTTTCCCGTCATGACGGTGCCGGCCGGGTTCACGACGCAAGTGTGGGACCGCGCGCGCACGGCGGACGGCGGCACCCGGCTCGTCGGGCCCGTGCCGGCGCAGCTCCCCGCCGGTGTCGACTTCGTCGCAAGGCCCTATGCCGAGGCGCTGCTGTTCCGCGTGGGCGCGGCCTACGAGGCTGCGACGCACCACCGCCGCCCGCCGCCGGATTTCGGGCCGTTGGGCACGGACTGAGTCGGCGCGAGAACGAGGCATCGGCCGCGAGCGTCGTCGCTATGAGACGGTCGCAGTGCTATGTTGCCTGCAGGGTAGGGTTCGACCGAGTGGATCAGTAAACGCGTGAACGAACGCCGCGTTCAGGGACAGCCTGCCGTGCTCATCGTGCGCGCGGCTGTGTTTGCCGTACTATGGTGGGCCTTGACCGAAGGGGCCTCCGGGTCTTGGGCCGTCGGCGTCCCGGCCGTGGTGCTTGCGACGGCCGCCAGCGCGGCCCTGCTTCCAATCCAACGTGTCGCTTGGCTCGAGCTGCTGAGGTTCGTGCCGTTCTTCTTGCTGCGCTCGCTCGTCGGCGGCATCGACGTGGCGCGCCGCACCCTGCAGCCGAGCATGCCCATTGCACCCGCCCTGGTCGATTATCCGCTGCGCTTGCCGGCGGGGCTGCCGCAAGTGATCATGGTCAACGTCGTTTCCCTGCTGCCCGGAACCTTGTCTGCGGACTTGTGCGGGGACCGCGTCCGATTGCATGTGCTCGACGGCGGCGCCGACTACGTGACGGAGATGCGGGCGGTCGAGCGCCACGTGGCGCAACTGTTCCAGATCAGGTTGAGCCCGGACAGACGCGAATGAGGATCGTTACCAGCCGCTGACTTCGGAGGTCTGGATGCCGTGCGGACGCTGTGCCTCGCCTTAGCCGTATTCTTGGTGCTGAATCTCATGGCCGGAATGGTGCGCGTCTACCGCGGACCTTCCGCGGCCGACCGTATGCTGGCTGCGCAGTTGTTCGGAACCAGCGCCGTCGCCGCTTTGCTGCTGTTGGCGCGGGCTTATGGGAGCTCGGCGACACGCGACGTTGCGCTGGTATTTGCGCTGTTGGCCGCCGTGACGGCCGTAGCGTTCGTGCGTCGGGCATGGTCGGGCGAGGGCGCCGGAAGTGACACTCGCTGACTACGCCTCGGCCGCGCTGCTCATCGCGGGTTGCGGCTTCGTTTTGGCCGGCACGGTCGGTCTGCTGCGCTTCCCGGACGTTTACACTCGCCTGCACGCCTTGACCAAGGCGGACAATGTCGGGCTCGGGCTGATCGTCGTCGGCCTCGCCGTAGAGGCGGAATCGTGGGCCGCGGCGGCCAAGCTGCTCCTGATCTGGTGGTTGGTCCTGATGGCGGGGGCCAGTGTGAGCCATCTCGTTGCCAGGGCGGCGCTGCGCCGCGGCATCGCTCCGTGGAGGCGATGATGCTTCTGCGGTGGTTGCTGGATGGCCTGCTCGCGGCCGCACTCCTGTGGCTGGCGTGGCAGACGCTGGCTTCCTCGGATCTCTTCAAGGCCATCGTGCTGTTTGTCGCCTACGGGTTTCTCATGGCGCTCGTTTGGGTCCGCTTGGAGGCGCCGGACCTTGCCTTGGCCGAAGCGGCGATCGGCGCGGGACTGACGGGGGCCCTGTTGCTCGCGGCATGGGCGCGCTTACGCGATGCCCAACCGAGTGGCGCCGAGCCCTCGCCGCACGAGCGGTGCGGGAACGGAGTCGTGCGGCTGACTTGGTTAGCGGGCCCCTTGGTGATCGTCGTTGCGGCGGGTCTCGCTTACGTGGCCTCAAGGCTGCCCGCGCACGGGCCCGGCCTCGGCGGGCAAGTCGCGGCGAGCCTCGGGGCCAGCGGAGTGAGTCACCCGGTGACGGCCGTGCTGCTGAACTTTCGCGGCTACGACACGCTGCTCGAGATGACCGTGCTGCTGACGGCGCTGCTCGGCACCTGGTCTCTCGGGCCGGCGCCGGAGTCGACGCAAGCGCCGCCCGGTCGCGTGTTGGACACGCTTACGCGCAGTGTGCTGCCGGCCTTCGTCCTGGTGGCGGCCTATCTGCTATGGGTGGGAGCGCATGCCCCGGGCGGCGCATTTCAAGCGGGTTCGGTGCTCGGCGCGGCCGGCGTGCTGCAGCTCTTGGCCGGTTGGACTTTCCCTGCACGCGCTACGGGCTGGCCGCTCAGGGCCGCCCTCGCGGCCGGCGCCGCGGCCTTCGTCGCCGTCGCGCTGTGGACATTGTTGGCCGAAGGACGTCTGCTCGAGTTTCCGCGCGACATGGCGGGCGGGCTGATCCTGATGCTCGAAACGAGCGCGAGCTTGTCGATCGGCGCCACGCTGACGGCACTGTTCTTGGGTGGGCGTCCGGCCGCCGGACGGAAGGAAACATGAACGATACGATCTTTTATGCGTTCATCGGTATCGGGCTGTTCGGCATCGGTCTGTATGCATTGATTGTGCATGAGCATCTGCTGCGCAAGATTCTCGCAATCAATGTAATGGGCAGCGCCGTCTTCCTGGAGCTCGTCGCCTACGTGCCGCGCGGCGTTGCCTCTCCGGACGCCGTGCCTTTGGCCATGGTCATTACCGGCATCGTGGTTGCGGTGGCCGCAACCGCCTTTGCCATCGTTTTGATGTTGAAGGTGGCCGCTCGGACCGGTCGAGCGACACTCGGCAACGCTTCGCAGGAGTAGCGCCGTTGGGGGCTGCGGCCATTAACGTTCCGTGGGCGCCTCTGTTGATCCTGCTGCCTTTGACGACGGGGATCCTCGGCTTTGTGTTCGCCGGGATCGCAAGAATCCTTGGTATGGTGGCGGCTGTCGGCGCTGTTTTTCTGGTCTTCGGCCTCGGATTTCAGCTTGCACATCAAGGCGTCTATCACCATGCGGTCGGCGGCTGGGGCGCGCCGCTCGGCATCGATCTATATGCGGACGGGCTGAGCTTGTGGATGCTGGCGGCCGCAGCGTTGGCGGGCCTCGGGATCAGTATCTACGCGACGACCTATTTCGAGGGCGACGCGTCGATTCGCTTCTGGCCGCTGTGGCTGCTCGTCATGGCGGGGCTGAACGCGCTGTTTCTGGCGGCCGATGTCTTCAATCTCTACGTCACGCTGGAATTGCTGGGCTTGGGCGCCGTTGCGCTCGCCGCTCTGAGCGGTGAGAAAGATGCTCTCGTCGGTGCCATGCGCTACCTGCTCGCGAGTCTTCTGGCCTCGCTTTGCTATCTTTTCGGCGTTGCGCTGCTTTATCACTCCTTCGGCAGCGTCGATATTTCGATACTCGCCGAGCGCGTGCAGCCGGGTCCGGCGGTCTGGGCGGCGTTTGGGATGATGGGTGCGGGCCTGCTTCTCAAAACAGCTCTGTTCCCGCTGCACTTTTGGCTTCCGCCCGCCCATTCAAGCGCACCGGCGCCCGTGAGCGCGCTGCTTTCCGGATTGGTCGTCAAAGCCTCCTTCTACATCTTCTTGCGTTTGTGGCTCACGGTGTTCGGTCCGCTGAGTCCGGGTGCGGCGCCCTTGCTCGGCGCGCTTGGAGCTGGGGCCATCCTATGGGGGTCCGTGCAGGCCTTGCGCCAGACGAGATTGAAGCTGCTCGTCGCTTACTCCACCGTCGCGCAGATCGGCTACTTGTTCCTCGCGTTTCCGCTCGCCATTTCCGCCGGCGCCTCCGTATGGAACGCCGTCGTCTATCTGGCGCTCTCGCACGCGCTGGCAAAGGGCGCCATCTTTCTATCGGCGGGCAATCTCATGCACGCCGCCGGGCACGACCGCATCGCCGAGCTCGATCGAACGATGCAGCGTTTGCCTTTGACCTCCGGCGCCTTCGCGCTGGCCGCAGTGAGCATCATGGGATTGCCTCCGAGCGGCGGATTCATCGGCAAGTGGCTGCTGCTGGAGGCGGCCGTCGGGCAGAGCCAATGGGGCTGGGCGGCCGTAATCGTAGTCGGCGGCCTGCTTGCGCCGGCCTATGTGTTCAAGGTGTTGGGGCATGCGTTCAATCCGGCCGCACACCGGGACGCACCGGGGGCGGTTTCCGCGCGCATGCAATGGGCGCCGTTCGCGCTAGCCGTCGGTGCCATCGTCCTTGGGTTCGTCGCGCCTGCAGTGCTTCCGCTTCTGGACATAGGCGCACCCTTCGCCCAGGGCGGGACCGGACCATGACGCAGGATACGTGGCTACTCCCTCTCGTGCTGGCCAGTTCCTTCGTGCCGGGCGTCCTGATCTTCTTCCTGGCCGAGGAAAGCGTTCGGTTGCGCACGACGCTCAACTTTGCCGGTGCTTTCGCAAAGCTCGGATTGGTGGGCTGGATGATCTCGGGGGTGTATCACGGGCACGTGTACGTAGATCGCCTGCCCATACTGCCGCATCTCGACATCGCACTGCGGGCGAGTTCGCTATCTATGTTCTTCGCGACGCTGTCCACGGTGCTTTGGCTCGTCACGACCATCTACGCGGTGGGGTATCTCGAGAACTCGCCCAATCGGAGCCGCTTCTTCGGTTTCTTCAGCCTCTGCGTGACCTCGACCGTCGGCGTAGCTCTGGCGGACAACCTGATTACCTTTTTGCTGTTCTACGAAATGCTGACGCTGTCGACGTACCCGCTCGTCGTCCATCGCGGGACGGAAGCCGCGCGCCGGGCGGGGCGGGTATATCTCGCGTATACGGTCTTGGGCGGTGCGCTGCTCATGGTGGCGACCGTTTGGCTGTATTCGCTGACCGGCACGCTGGAATTCGCCACCAGGGGGTTCGTCGCGCCGCTCGGCGACGGGCACCGCGCCGCGCTCGTAACGATCTTCGCCCTGCTGATTGCAGGGCTCGGCGTGAAGGCGGCGCTCGTTCCGCTGCACGGCTGGCTGCCTCGCGCCATGATCGCCCCTGCACCGGTCAGCGCGCTGCTGCACGCGGTGGCCGTGGTCAAAGCCGGCGCTTACGGCATCGTGCGTGTCGTCTACGACGTCTTCGGTGTGCAGACGGCCGCGTCGCTCGGCGTGATCGGACCTCTGGCTGCTGTCGCCGCAGTGACGATCGTTTACGGATCGTTGCGGGCGCTGTTTCAGGACGACCTCAAACGGCGGCTCGCCTACTCTACCGTCAGTCAAGTCTCGTATATCGTCCTCGGCGTATCGATAGTGGGGCCCGTCGCAAGCATCGGCGGTATCGTTCACTTGGTGCACCAAGGTCTCATGAAGATAACCTTGTTCTTCTGCGCCGGTAATCTTGCCGAAACGCTCGGTATTCACAAGATAAGCGAGATGGACGGGGTGGGCCGCCGCATGCCATGGACCATGGCGGCCTTCACGGTCGGCGCTTTCGGCATGATCGGCTTGCCGCCGGTCGCCGGTTTCGTCAGCAAGTGGTACCTCGGCTTGGGGGCGCTGGAGGCGGGCCAGACCTGGGTCGTCTACGTGCTGGCCGGCAGCAGTGTGCTCAATGCGGCCTACTTCCTGCCGATACTCCATCGTGCCTGGTTTCGGGAGTCTTCGAGGAACTGGCCGCAGCGGACCTTCGGGCGGAGGGAAACCGCGCTGGCCTTGCTGTTGCCACCCGTTGCGACCTCCGTATTGGCGTTGTTTGCCGGGCTCATGGCGGCGATGCCGTTCAGCCCGTTGGGATGGGCGGAGCTGATTGCCCGGAGGGAGTTTTGAACGGCCTCCCGGCCCTTGTTCATGCGCAGCTTCTTTGGGGAGCCGTTGCTTGGCCGTTGCTGCTTGCCTGCCCGTGGCTTCGAGGGGGTGAGGGCCGGCTGCGTTATTCGGCCATTGTGCCGGCCGCCGTATTGGTCATATGGCCTGGGAGTGCATCGGTGGCGCTGCCGCCGTTCATGTCGGGGATGGGGTTGGAGCTCGAGGGGCAGCTGCGCTGGATCCTGGCCATGTCCGTCGTGCTTTGGCTTACCGCGATGCTCGGCCAGCGCGGCAGGCCCGGCACGGTGGCCGCCCAACACGGCTCGACTTTTTTTGCCCTGGCGCTCGCCGGAAACGTCGGCGCCATCCTAGCGGCGGATGTCGTCAGCTTTTTCGTTTTCTCGGTCTTGATGGGTTACGGATTTTACGGCGTATTCGTCGATGGTGCCGGCGCGGCAGCGCGTCGGGGAGCGCGCATCTACGTTATCGCTTTGGTGATCGCCGATCAGCTCCTGTTCGAAGCCGCGCTGATTGCCGCGACGGCGACGGCGGATGTGCGATTTTCCGTCGTACGTCACGCCGTCGTCGGCACCGACCATGTCCAGGGCTACTTGCTGTACGGTCTCTGCGGCTTTGCCCTCAAAGCCGGGCTGTGGCCGGTCCACGTGTGGTTACCGTTGGGATATCGATCGACACAGCGCTCGGCCGCCGGGCTCATGGGCGGCGTGCCCGTGGCAATGGCGCTGCTGGGCGCGGTCCGTTGGTTGCCGCTGGGGCAGCTGGCGGACGTCCCCTTGGGAGCCGGGCTCCAAGTGCTGGGCGTCGCCGGTGCGGCCTACGGCGCAGGCAGGCTGATTAGCCGGCGCGCCGCCGATTCGATGCCGGCCTGGGGCGTCATCGTCGGCACGGGGATATTTGCAGCGCTTCTCGGAAGAGCCCTAGCCGTTCCCTCAGTCTGGGAGCGCTACCAGCATTGGACGTATCTCTATATCGCGGCCTTCGGTTTGGCTGCATTGGCGCTTCCCTTTGTCCAGGACAAGCTGCGGCACGGCAGGCGGCCGCTGGCTGCTATGGCGCTACCGGAGAATCGATCGAGCTTCGGGCCGCGGTTCACCGGGCTGCTTCGATGGAGCCAGGGCCGAACGATGCGGGTTCGGTCCGCTCTGGCGTTCACGCCGCGGGTGGCGGAGGCGATCCGCCGGCGGACCCTGGAGACGGGCCGGAGCGGCGGCGCGGGCCGCTGGGACCGGGCTTTGTTGGTGTTCATTGTTTTGGGACTGCTATTGGCTTGGTTGTCCGGATAGCCGGGAGACGCAGGAGACGGAACGATGAAGATCCTTGCAGCTTCGGATCTGTCGGGGCTCTCCGACCGAGCGTTGGCACGCGCGTTCGCACTCGCGAAGGAGTTGCACGCGGAGCTGCGCGTCGTGCACGTGGTGGATGCCAATCTTCCGCTCGAGTTGCGCGAGCATTGCACGGCCTGGGCCAAGAAGGCGCTCGCGCGCGAGTGCAACGAGATGGCCGGCGGCGTTGCGGCCGGCATCGACGTGGTCCTCGGGCGGCCCAAGCTCGACGTTGTGAGACTGGCCGAGTCTGCGAAGACCGATCTGATCGTGGTGGGTATGCACCGAGAAACCGAACCTCGACCGGCCTTCTCCGAGACGACGGTGGGCCACATACTAAAGCACGGCCGATGTCCCATGCTGCTCGTCAAAGACGATGTGGCCGGTGCGTATGCGCGCGTCGTCGTCGGTGTGGACTTCTCGCTATATGCACGAGCCGCCATTCGGGAGGCATTCGCCATCGCGCCCGGCGCGCGCCTGCATCTCGTCCATGCGTTCCACGTGCCTTACAAAGGCTTTCTCGGACATCCGAGCGTCACCGAGCAGGTGGCCTACGAGCGGAGGCTGCAGCTCGATGCTTTTTTGCAGGAGGAGATGGAGCTGCTGCGCGACCGCGCCTTCGAAGCGGGAATCCGCCCGGACGCACTGGAGGCGACTCTGCGGGAAGGCGAGGCGCGAGCGGTTCTCTATGCCGAGTGCCGGCGCGTGTCGGCGCAGCTCATCGTGATCGGCACACATGGGCGCACCGGTATCGGGCGAACGGTTTTCGGCTCGGTCGCAGCCGACATATTGGACGCCCCGCCTTGTGATGTGCTCATCGTGCCCGCTTATCGGTGATCGAACCGCGACTCGAGAGCCGCGGGAACGCCGAAACATTACAGATTCTTAATCGACGCGCGTCCACGGCCGCACCTCCCTGCTCAAGATGTTCGATCGGGTGGTACTATGGCGGCTCCGCCGCGGCTTGCCGCTCGGTTCATGCGAGACGTTACGTGGATGCGCTCGAACCCAGTGAGAGAGTGCGAGCCGAGCCGGTCGGATAGGAGCCGCACGATCAACAGCCAAAGCGCCCCGACGAGCCCCGCGCTGGATGCTCGGCAGCCGAGTGCGCCGTGGCGCGCGGGCGCCATGCTGCCGCCTTGGGTGCTCGCCACGTTCGTCCTCGAGGTGCTCGCGCTCGCGGCCATCGCCATTCTTTCCTATCGCGGCTTCCAGGACCGCCTCGCCGTGACCGATCTCACGACGAATACGCTCGAGACGCTACAGCGGCTCGAGTCCGTGCTCGTGTCGATCATGGACGCGGAGACCGGCGAGCGCGGCTACGTGCTCACGGGCGACGCGCGCTACCTGCAGCCCTACGAGAACGCGCGCTCGTCCCTGCGCACCCAGCTCGCGGACCTGCAGGGCTCGCTGAGCGCCGGGCCCGCCGAGGCCAAGCGCGCGGACCTGCTCGGTCAGCTCGTCGACCGGAGGCTTGCCGAGCTGCGCCAGACGGTTTCGCTGCAGCGGACCGGGCATGCCGCCGCCGCGCTCGCCGCCGTGCGCAGCGAGCGGGGCGAGGAGCTTACGGACAGCATCCGGCGGCTCGTGAGCGAGATGGAGAACTCGCAGCAGGCAACGCTGCAGGCGACGCTGGACCGCGGCCGCGCCTCGACGCGGTCTTTGAGTTTGCTCGTCGAGACCGGTCCGGCCCTACTGTTCCTGCTCATTGCCGTCTCGGCCTGGACGACGGCGCGTTTCTTCCGGCAACGCGAAGTGGAGGCGTGGGTGCGCGCCGGCGCCGCCCAGCTGAGTTCGCGGCTGCACGGCGAGCTCGGGCTCGACCAGCTCGGCGACCGCGTCGTGCGCTTTCTTGCCGCTTACCTGGACGCCTGCGTCGGCGCCGTGCAGGCCGTCGCGCCCGATGGCCGTCTCGTCCAATGCGGGGCTTACGCGCTCGCAGCCGAAGACAGGGTAGCCGGTTCCGTACCCATCGGTGCCGAGCACGGGTCCGTCGACACCATCGCGGGCCTACCGGTCCAGGCCGTCCGGGAGCAGCGTGCGCTGCACGTCGAGAACGTCCCGGAACACTATCTGCGCGTCAATTCGAGCCTCGGCTCGGCCCGCTGCCGGGAGCTGCTCGTCGTGCCGGCGTTGGCCGATGGGACGCCGGCCGCCGTAGTCGAGCTCGGTTTCTTCCGGTCGGTCGGCAACGCCGAGAAGCGGCTGCTCGAGCGCGCGACGGAGTCGGTCGGCGCCGCCTTCCGGGCCGAGCAATACCGCCGGCGGCAAGCCGAGCTGCTCGAGGAGACGCGGCGCCAGGCCCAGGAGCTGCAGGCGCAGCAGGCGGAGCTCGAAGCGACGAACCACGGTCTCGAGGAGCAGACGTGCCGGCTCAGGGAGTCGCAGGAGGAGCTGCAGAACCAACAGGCCGCGCTGGAGGAGACCAACTCGCATCTCGAGGAACAGGCGCGCCTTCTCGAGTCTCAGAAGCAGGCGCTGCTGACGACTCAGGAGCTGCTGCAGCACAAGGCCGCGCAGCTCGAGCGCGCGACGCGCTACAAGTCCGAGTTCCTCGCGAACATGTCCCACGAGCTCAGGACGCCGTTGAACAGCTCCTTGATTCTGGCCAAGCTCCTCATGGACAACAAGGAGCGGACACTGACGCCCGAGCAGGTCAGGTATGCGCAGAGCATCTACAGCGCCGGCAACGACCTGCTTGCGCTCATCAACGACATTCTCGATCTGGCCAAGGTCGAGTCGGGCAAGATCGATCTCGAGATCCAGCCGACGAAGATCGCCTGTCTCGTAGAAGGCCTGCGGAGCCGCTTCGAGCCCCTCGCGAACGAGCGCGACATCGCTCTCGGCACGACCATCGAGCCCGACTGTCCCGAGACCCTCGAGACCGATGGCGAGCGTTTGCGGCAAGTCCTGACGAATCTGCTCTCGAACGCCCTCAAGTTCACGGAGCGGGGCGAGGTTCGCCTGCACGTCGCGCGCCACGGTCCGAGTCACCTCGCGTTTACCGTCGAGGATACGGGCATCGGTATCGCACCCGAGCAGCAGGAGGTCATCTTCGAAGCGTTCAGGCAGGCAGACGGGACCACGAACCGGCGCTACGGCGGGACAGGGCTCGGACTTTCGATCAGCCGGGAGCTCGTGGCGCTGCTGGGCGGGGAGATCACGCTGCGCAGCAGCCGCGGACTCGGCAGCGCCTTCACGGTCCTGCTCCCGCGCCGGCCCGCGGCCGAAGCCGAGCCGCCCGCGGACCGGCGGCCGCCGCGGCAGCTCGCGGCCGCGATCGACGCCGAGCCGCCGGCTGCCGCGCCGTTCGTCGAGGACGATCGCGACTCGATCGCCGATCCGCGGCGCGTCCTGCTCGTCATCGAGGACGATCCGGCGTTCGCCGAGATCCTTCGCGACCTCGGGCGCGAGCACGGCTACCAATGCGTCGTGGCCCGGGGCGCGGCCGAGGGGCTCAAGTTCGCCCGCACCTATTCCCCGGCCGCCGTGTTGCTCGATATCGGGCTCCCCGACCATTCCGGGCTCACGGTCCTGGAGCTGCTCAAGCGCGACCCGGCCGCCCGCCACGTGCCCGTGCACATCGTGTCCGTCCATGATTACGGCAAAGTCGCGCGGGAGCTCGGCGCAGTGGGTTTTGCACTCAAGCCCGTGGACCTGGAGCAGCTTGCCGGCGCGTTTCGCACTTTCGAGGAACACCTTCTGCGCGACGTGAAGCGTGTGCTCGTCGTCGAGGACGAGGGGACGCAGCGCGAGGCGATCGCGCGCCTGTTGCAGGCGGACGGCGTGGAGATCGTGGCGGTCGCCACGGCCGACGAAGCCATCGCGGAATTGTGCCGCAGGACGTTCGACTGTTGCGTGGTCGACCTCATGCTTCCCGTCGTCAGCGGTTTCGAGCTGCTCGAGCGAATGGCCGGCCACGAGCCGTGTTCGTTTCCCCCCGTCATCGTCTACACGGGCCGCATGCTGAGCCTCGACGAGCAGCAGCGGCTGCGCCGCCTGTCGTCCTCCATCATCGTCAAGGGCGCGCGCTCGCCCGAGCGGCTTCTCGAAGAAGTGACGCTGTTTCTGCACAAGGTCGAGGCCGAGCTGCCCGAGGCGCATCGCCGGATGCTCGAAGCGGCGCGCGACCGCGAAGCCGTTTTCGACGGCCGCCGGGTCCTGCTCGTCGAGGACGACGTTCGCAGCATCTTCGCTCTGACGCGCGTCCTCGAGCCCAAGGGCTTGCGCATAGACGTGGCGCAGAACGGCCGGGAGGCCATCGAGCGGCTCGAAGAAGAGCCCGTCGATCTCGTCCTCATGGACCTCATGATGCCTGAGATGGACGGCTTCGCCGCGACGCGCGAAATTCGCAAGGACTCGCGCTGGGCTTCGCTGCCGATCATCGCGCTCACGTCCAAGGCCATGCCGGACGATCGGGCCGCATGTCTCGAGGCCGGTGCCAACGAGTTCATCGCCAAACCCGTCGAAGTCGAGAAGCTCCTGTCGCTCCTGCGAGTATGGTTGCGGTGAAGCTTCGAGACATGGCGCAGACGGGCGGCGGCCACGGGGGCGAGCTGAAGGGCCTGCTCGAGGCGATCTACCTTCGCTACCATTACGACTTCCGGCATTACGCGCTTTCGACCTTGCGGCGGCGCGTCGACCTCGCCTGCGAATCGCTGGGCGAGCACTCCATCGCGGCGCTAGCCGATAGAGTCATGCAGGAGCCGGCCGTATTCGGCAGGCTGCTCGGCTACCTCACGGTGCAGGTCAGCGATCTGTTTCGGGACCCGGAGTACTACAGCGTCGTCCGGAACGAGATCGTCCCGCACCTCGCGACTTATCCGTCGCCGAGGCTCTGGGTCGCCGGCTGCGGAACCGGGGAAGAAGCCTACTCGATGGCGATACTGCTCCATGAGGCGGGCCTGCTCGACCGCTCGCTGATCTACGCCACCGATATCGACCCGGCGAGCCTCAGAGCAGCCAAGGAAGGTACGTATTCGCTCGAGCGCACGCGCGGTTTTACGGAGAACTACTTCCGCGCAGGTGGGCGGGAGTCGCTCGCGACCTACTACACGGCCGCCTACTCGCTCGCTGTGTTCCGGCCGTTCCTGCGCCGGCGCATCGTGTTCTCCGACCATTGTCTGGCGACGGACGCCGCCTTCGCAGAGGTGCAGTTCGTCTCGTGCCGCAACGTGCTGATCTACTTCGGCGCGCGGCTGCAAGAGCGCGCTTTGGGCCTGTTCCTCGATTCGCTGTGTCCACGCGGCTTTCTCGGGCTCGGCGGCAGGGAGACGCTCGCGCTTTCGCAGCACGAAGCGGCGTTCGAGCCCGTCGCCCAACGAGAACGCCTGTATCGATTGAGGAGAGCGTCATGAGCCAAGTCAGCTCGACGACCGATCGCGGCGCGCAAGCCCACGGCATCCAGAATTTCGGCCGGCGCAGCCGTTCGATCGAGCGCCACGTCCCGGCCGTGCTCATCGTCGACGACAACGCCGACAATCTGCTCGCGCTCGAGGCCGCGCTGCGGCGGGACGACGTGGAGATACTGACGGCCGATTCCGCCCGCGCGGCACTGCAGCTCCTTCTCGAGCGGGACATCGCCGTCGCGATCATCGACGTCATGATGCCGGAAATCGACGGCTTCGAGCTCGCGGAGCTCATTAGGGGCGTGGACCGGACCCGGCGAGTGCCGATCATCTTCGTGACCGCGGGCTCCAAAGCCGATTTCGGCGCGTTCTCGGGCTACGAGACGGGCGCCATCGATTTTCTGTTCAAGCCCTTGAGCGAGCGCGTGCTGCAGGCCAAGGTGGACGTGCTCGTCGCCCTAGAGAGGCAGCGCCAGGAAATCGACGCCGCGCGGCGCCAGGCCGAGCGCTCCCGGCAGGAAACGGAGCTGCTGTTCCGCCTCGCCCAGGCAACCGGTCAGTGCGACAAGCCCGAAGACGTGCACGGGCCTGCCCTCGACGCCGTGCACGAAATACTCGGCGCCGACGCCTCCGGCCTCCTGCTCTTCGGTGCCGACGAGGCGCCGCGCTTTCGCTCCGGGCGGGGCGCCTTCGAGGCCGCGGCGGCAGATCTCGAGCCCAACTGCCCGCGGTTCGAGGCCGAGCGGGCACCGCGCCCCGTGCTGATCGGCGACCTCGGCGCGGACGCGGCGGAGACCTATCGGAGCCGCTTGCTGGAGCGGGGCGTGCGCGCCCTCGGCTTCGTGCCGCTCGTCTCGGAACGGCGGATTCTCGGGACGCTCGTGCTCGGTTGGGACCGCGCGCGCGCCTTCTCGGAGCACGAGGCGAACCTCGCGCTGACGATCGCCTCGCACGCGGCAGGCGCCATCGAGCGGCTGCGGCTGCGCGACGCCGAGCGCAGTGCCCGCGTCACGGCCGAGGCCGCCGAACAGAAGCTGCTCATGGCCTTGAACGCCCGCGAGGCGGTGGTCGTCGAGCTCAAGCAGACCCTGCACTATAACGAGATCTTCGCGGGCATCCTCGCACACGACCTGCGCAGTCCGCTCGGCGCGATCACGGCCGCCGCGCAGCTCATGCGGTTCGGCCGCAAGGACGAGGGCACCGGTCAGTGGCTCGATCGGATCCTGCGCAGCGCGGCGCGAATGCACCGCATGATCGAGCAGCTCCTCGACTTCACGCGGTCCCGCGTCGGCGGCGGATTCGAGCTGGTGCCGCGGTCGACGGATTTGGCACAATTGTGCCGCCAAGCCGTGAGCGAGCTCGCTCTGGCGCACTCGGACTGGGCGATCCGCGTCGATGTGTGCGGGGATTCGATCGGTACCTGGGATGCGGATCGAATCCTCCAAATCGCATCGAACGTCATCGGCAATGCCGGTCAGCACGGGCGGCCCGGAGCCGAGATTCTCGTGCAGCTGGACGGTACGCGCCCCGATGGCGTCGCACTGCGCGTCAGGAACGAAGGTGCGATCTCGGCGGCTGCGCTCGGGGATCCGTTTTCGCCGTTCCGGCGCCGGCGCGAGGCTCACGCCGGGGGGCTCGGCCTGGGCCTTTTCATCACCCGAGAGCTCGTCGTTGCCCACGGCGGCACGATCGAGGTCGACACGGCCGAGCCCGAGGTCACGACCTTTTCAATATGGTTGCCCCGCCACGTCCGCCTCGCCGACGCGGCCCCGTCGGCGCCGTAGCCCGACGGCCTGCTGCCTGCTAGTGCGAGGCGGAGCCGTGCAGCACTCCGGCCTCCGTAACGATCATGTCGAGCGGGATGTCGTGCGGCTGGGGATGGATCGTTTCCATGCGGCTGCTCGCGAATCCCACACCGATGACGAATGGGCGCGGTGTGAGACTCGCGAGCGTGCGATCGTAGTAGCCGCCGCCGTGCCCGAGCCGATAAGCCGCCGCGTCGAACCCGACGCAAGGTGCAAGCAGGACTGCCGGGCGCATCGGGACGCGCTCCGCAGGGATCGGGATGCCCCATACGCTTTGTCGAGTCAGCTTCGTGGCGGCATCCCAACGCCAGAACTCGAGTGGTGCATTCCGCGTGACGACGACCGGCAGCGCCGCTTCCGTGCCGCCTTCGAGGAGCTCGCGTATGAAGGGGCGCAGATCCGGCTCCGCCTTGATGGGCCAATAGAACGCCACGCTGCGCTTCATCTCCGCGGGCGCGTGCAGGCGGAGGCCGAGCATGATCGCGGCGGCGATGCGCTCTCTTGCCGAGCGGGAGAGTGCGCGGCGCTCGTCGAGCAGGCGCGCGCGCATGTCTTTGCGCCACGCGGTCACTTCGTGCCAACTCTGCGGGCGGCTCACGTCCGCGGTCCCTCTGAAGTCTGCATAGGTCGAGAGCGCTCCGCGCTGTGCGTGCGTCGGCGTTCGATCCGGTCCCTGGCGACGAGATGAGCCATGGGTCGGAGAGTATAGGTCATCCGCGCGGGCCCGGCGCCCTCGAGGACGGCCGCCATCGAAAGTCCCAGCGAGAGCAACTCCGCTGCGACGGCGACCCGCAGGGGCGCAGGCCAAGGCCCGCGCGCGCATCGATCGCGAGTTCGAAGCGCGCATCGGCGCCGAGGCCTTCGCGGCGATGCGCGCGGGCTTGGCCGAGCTCATCCGCCTGGCTCATGGCGAGACGGCCGACCCGGAATGACGTGAATCCTGCGCCTTTAGTCCTCCTGACTAAATGCTTACGCAATTGAAGATCCATGCCATGGCGGCGGGCCGTCTTGAACTCGAAACTGGCCGCCTGCAAGATGCCGGCATGTTTGAAAAAGCCGTCGCTCTCTACGAGCCCATCAACGCGTACAAGCCCATCGCCGACGGTATCGGCACCGTCGACGGCCCGCTCGTATCGATGGCCTACCCGGGGTTCCCGTTCCTCTCGATTCCGTTTCCTACGCGCATGACGGTGGTGCGGCTCGGCGACGGAGCGCTCTGGCTGCACTCGCCGGTGGCTTACGACGAGGGCCTCGCGCGCGACTTGAGCGAGAAGGGGCGCATCGCGCACCTCGTCTCGCCGAACCTGATTCACTACGCGCACATTGGCGAGTGGTCGAAGCGCTTTCCCGAAGCCGAGGTTTGGGCATCGCCGCGCGTGCGCGAGCGCGCGCGGGCGCAAGGCTTCGATATCCGGTTCGACGCCGAGCTCGGGCGGGACGCGCCGGCAGCATGGGCCAGCGAGCTCGCCCAGACGTTGATTCCGGGGAAATTCGTCAGC
The DNA here is from genome assembly GCA_963782445.1 of uncultured Gammaproteobacteria bacterium. Classification (GTDB taxonomy): domain Bacteria; phylum Pseudomonadota; class Gammaproteobacteria; order Steroidobacterales; family Rariloculaceae; genus ZC4RG20. Next base: position 3,219,881 of record CAWAJM010000001.1, on the reverse strand, counting down.
GAGGTCGTCTTCTTCCACGAGGCTTCGAGGACGTTGATCCTGGCGGACACCATTCAGAACTTCGAGCTCGACAAGCTCCGTCAGCCGTACCGCTCCCTCGTCTGGCTGGCCCGTGCCTACGCGCCGCGCGGCCAGATGCCTATCGACCTGCGCTCGACATTCTTTCCGCGCCGGCGCGAAGTGCGCGCGGCCGTCCGGGAGCTCCTCGCGTGGCGGCCCGAGCGGATCGTCATCAGTCACGGCAAGTGCATCGACGGCAATGCCGTCGAGGCGCTCGAGTGGGCCTTTCGCTGGGCCCTTTAGCGCGGTCGCCCGAACGTTTACCCGTGTCGTCTACATGCCGGCAGTCACGACGACGGCTTCCGCGTGCTCTGCGGCAAGCGGCTCGGCAATGTCGAGATCGTCGAGGAGACGGCCCCGCATCGACTGCATCCTCGCGGGCGGCGCGGTGCAGCGGCCGGTCGAAGGGCCCGCGGTGCCGGGCCGATAGCCAGGGCCCGCGCGCTCAGTTCCCCGTCAGTTCCCGGATCGCTTCGAGCAGCTCGCCGGCATGTGTCGGCTTGCGAAGCACGCGGGACCGATCGAGAGGCGCAGCCAGGTCCGCGGCGGAGGGCACGATCTGGTCGGCGACGATGATGGCCGGAATTCGGCGCCCGGCCCGTTCCCGCAGGCGCTCGATGGCGTCGGTCGTGCCCCGGGCGACGGGCACTCGGACGTCGCAGACGAGGGCGTCGGGCGCACCGTGGGCCGCGATCTGCGCGGTCGCCTCTTCGATCGTCGCAGCGATCGAGACGCGATGGCCATCAACCGCGAGGAGCATAGCCGTGGCGTCCGCAACCGCGGCATCGGCGTCGACGATCAGGACTTTCATCGCTTCGATGGCTATAGAGGGCAGGCGACCGGGCAACGCGCCTTCGTCGCGTTCGTTCACCGACATGGCGGTGAACGCGAAGGACGAATCCGCATCGGTCGACTATTATGCCCAATGCGAATGATTCCCCCTGTTAGCTACCTAACACCCGATGCTCGATCACTGGCAGCTGAAGAACATCAATTGGCTCGACGAGCTGTCGGCCGCAGGTGTCGCGCGGCTTGCGGCGGCCTCGACCGCCTACGCCTTCGAGCGCGGCACCATGATCTTCGAGCCCGTTCGGGAGCCGCAGTACGTGTACCTGCTCGAGAAGGGCCTCGTGAGGATTTACCGGGCCTCTGCGGGCGGCGACGAGCTGACGCTCGGCTACGTGCGCCCGGGCGAGATCTTCGGCGAGCTCGCCATGTTCTCGGACCGGGCGCGGGAGAGCTACGCCGTCGCCGTCGAGCCCTCGACGGTCATCAAAGTCGAGCGCGACGTTTTTGCGGACGTGATTCGCAGCAGGGCCTCGGTCGTGTTCTCCGTGGCCAAGCAGGTCGGCGAGCGTTTCAAGCAGATCGAGTCGCGCGCCGAGGATCTCGTTTTTCGCAGCGCGCGGGCGCGACTCGCGAGCATCCTGCTGCAGTTGGCCAAGGTGTTTCCGGACGCAGGGTCGGAGCGCGACGCGTCCGGTCGGCCGCAAGTCGACATCCGTACGACCCATTCCGAGCTTGCGACGCTGATCGGCGCCGCGCGCCCCACCGTCAGCATCGCGCTGGCCGAGCTCGAGGAGGCCGGGAGAATCCGCCGCGCAAACGGCCGAATCGTAATCGTCGATAAAGCGGCGCTCGAGCAGGAAGCGGCCGCCGGCGCCTGAGCGCGCCCGCTTCGCAACGCGCCGCGGGTCGGGCGCGAGCGTGCCGGCCGGCCGCGACCGTGCCGGCCGCGGCCCGCAGGCCCAGCCCTTCGAGCGGGCCGCCAGCCGTTCAGTGCAGGACCGTGCCGATCCGCTTGAGCGAGGCCAGGCTCATCCAGATGAACTCGGCCTTCCCGACGAGCGCGTCCTCCGGCACACAGCCGTGATAGCGGCTGTCCTCGCTGTTGTCGCGGTTGTCGCCCATGACGAAGTAGCAGCCGGCCGGCACGATCTCGGGATTGTGGGCGTTCGGCACCCCGGGCGCCCCGAGCGGGGAGCTGTTGATGTCGGGCATCTCGAGGATCTTGTGGTCGACCCGGCCGAGGTGCTCGTCGAGCACCGCGGCGTTGTTGCGCTCGAGGTACGCGGACTCGAGGTTCCCGCGCGAGGAGCGGTAAGGACCTACGGTCCGATCGTTGACGAGCTGGCCGTTGATCCAGACCTTCTCGCCCTTCACGACGACGCGGTCGCCGGGCAGGCCGACGACGCGCTTGATCCAATCCTCGCCGGGCGCCCATGGCGGCCGGAACACGACGATATCGCCCCGCTGCGGGCTGCCGAGGTCGAGCACCTTCATGTGCAGCTGCGGCAGCCGGATGCCGTAGCTGAACTTGCTGACGAGAATGAAGTCGCCGACATCGAGCGTCGGCATCATGGAGCCGGACGGAATGCGAAAGGGCTCCGCCACGGCCGAGCGGAACACGACGACGAGCAGCAGCACGGGCAGCAGGGACCGCGCCCAGGCGACGGCCCACGGGTCCCCGCGCTCGACGCCGGCGGCTTCGGCCTTGCGCTGCCGCCGCCGGCGCAGAAAGAGCCGGTCGATTGCCCAGACGGCCGCGACCAGCGCCGTCACATCGAGGAGTATGCCCGTGTAGTCCACTATCTATGCCTCTCGTCGGTTCTGCGCCCATGTTAGCGGGGAAGGGCCGCGGCGGCCACGCCGCAGGCGGCACGCGGCCCGTCAGCGTACGAGCGCGGAGACCGAAGTCACGAGCTCGAGATCGCTGCGCCTTACGGTCGGCGGCGGCCGCGAGTCGTCGCGCCAGCGCAGGGCCACGCTGAGTTGGATGCCCTTCGTGACGCTGAGTTCGATCCGGGACTCGTCGAAGAGCCGGTCGTCGCCCGGATCGTCGATGCGCGGCTCGAGGTAGAGCACGTCGACGAACCGCGTCGTGGCGGAGAGCCGGTGCGCGCCGACGCCGATGAGGTCCGCCCGAAAGTCCCGCGAGTGCGTCTCGGCGGTCGGCGGCAGCGTCGCGCCGTGCAGCGTCTCGTCCTCCCACATCGCGCCGACGCCAAGCTCGAGCCGCGCCGTATCCGTCTCGACGAAGCTGTGCCGGATGCCGCTGCCGACCAACACGCGGCGCGCGAGCAGCTGCGAAAGGCTCCTTTGCTCTTGGACGAAGTGAAACGTGCGCGTGCGCTTGCTCAGCAGGCGGCTGTAGCGCAGTTGTGCGAAGCGGTCGTCGACCGAGACATCCCCCGCCGTCGAGAGGTACGAGAACCCGCCCATGAATACCAGCCAGTCGTGCGCGCCGCGATAGCCCACGGCACCGTTGGTCTGCACGTCCGTGACGCGCGAGTTGCCGCCCGTGACGTTGGCCGAGGCCTCCACGCGGAAGAAGAAATTCTCGACGTCCTCGGGCTGCAGGGCCTCCGAGTTCAGGATGGTCTGCGCATCGGCGGCTGCGCAGGCGAGGAGCGCGAATGCAAGCAGGCCGGGGGCGGCCGCGCGTCGGATGCCGCGCATCATGCCGGCCTTCACCACCACCCCCGGCGCTTGAAGTACCAGGACATGCCAGCGGCGACGGCGGCCATGGCCGCGAGCAGCGCAGGGTACGCCCAGGGAACCTCGAGCTCCGGCATGTACTTGAAGTTCATGCCGTAGACGCCCGCCAGAAATGTCAGCGGAATGAAGATGCTGGCCATGATCGTCAGTACCTTCATGACCTCGTTCTGCCGCTGGCCGACCGACGACAGGTAGAGATCCGTGAGGCCGGCCGTGACGTTGCGCAGCGTCTCCACGGTATCTAGACTCTGCACCGAGTGATCGTAGACGTCCCGGAGGTACACCTTCGTCTCGTCCTGGATCAGCGCGTGCTCGCTTCGGTAGAGCTGCGCCGCGACCTCGCGCACAGGCCAGACGGTCCGCCGCATGAACAACATCTCCCGCTTGAGCGCGTGGATACGGTGCAGCGTTGCTTCGGTCGGCGCCTCCATGACCGATTCGTCGAGCTCCTCGACGTGGTCGCCGATGCGCTCGAGCAGCGTGAAATAGCTGTCGACCACCGCGTCGATGAGGGCGTAAGCCAGATAGTCCGGGCCGCGCGTGCGGATACGGCCCTTGGCCGAGCGCAGCCGCTCGCGCACGGGGTCGAACACGTCGCCGATTCGCTCCTGAAACGTGAGCACGAAGTTCGCGCCGAGCACGAGGCTCAGCTGCTCGTGGAGAACGTGCTTGCGCTCGCTATCGAAGTCCAGCATGTGCAGGACGATATAGAGGTAATCGTCATACTCTTCCATCTTCGGCCGCTGGTTCACGGCGGCGATGTCTTCGAGAACGAGCGGGTGGAGCCCGAAGTGCTTGCCGAGACTTTCGATGAGCGCGACGTTGTGCAGCCCGTCGACATTGATCCAGGTGACCGTTTGCCGATCCCGCAACGGAAAACATTCCTCGATGCTTTCCATGCGGCGCTCCCGCAGCTCGGCCGAGTCGTAGTCGATGAACGAGATGCGGACCTGCTCGACCTTTTGGAGGCCTGTATGGACGATGGTCCCGGGCGAGCTGCCGGGCTTCTTCTTGCCGCGCTGGGCGAGGCTGCCCAACGCACCGAGGCGGCGGGTGACGTTCAACCCCCGCGGCAAATGACGGCGCCGGGGCTCGGCGCTCCCGGAGCGTTCCTCCACGTCCATTCGACTCCGCTCGTTGCCAAGCTCAGCGGAGTTTACAGGAGGCGCGCGCCGATGCCGAACGCGCTCGAAGCCGCCCGACTTCGCGCTAGCCGGCCGCGACCTTCGGCAGCTTCTGCATCGAGGCGGCGACGGCCGCCTCCGGATAGGCGAAATCTTCGAGCTGCCCCGCGAAATACTTGTCGTAGGCGGCCATGTCGAAATGACCGTGCCCGGAAAGATTGAACAGAATGGTTCGCCTCTCTCCCGCCCGCTTGGCCTCGAGCGCCTCGTCGATGGCGGCGCGCACGGCGTGGGCGGATTCCGGCGCCGGGATGATGCCCTCGGTGCGCGCGAACTGCACGCCGGCCTCGAACGTCGCGAGCTGCGGCACGGCGACGGCCTCCACGAGCTGCTCGGCGTGCAGCTGCGAGATCAGCGGTGAATCGCCGTGATAGCGCAGTCCGCCGGCGTGAATGCCGGGCGGCACGAAGTCGTGGCCCAGCGTGTACATTTTCATGAGCGGCGTGTAGCCCGCCGTGTCGCCGAAATCGTAGGCGTAGACGCCGCGCGTCAGCGTCGGGCACGACGTGGGCTCGACGGCCAGGAGGCGGACGGCCTTGCCGGCGGCCTTATCGGCGAAGAACGGAAACGCGATGCCGCCGAAGTTCGAGCCGCCGCCGCAGGAGGCGACGACGACGTTGGGGTAATCGCCGGCCTTCTCCAGCTGCTTCTTGGCCTCGAGACCAATGACGGTCTGATGCAGCAGCACGTGATTCAGCACGGAGCCGAGGGAATAGTTGGTGTCCTTGCGGCTCGCGGCTTCCTCGACGGCCTCGGAGATCGCGATCCCGAGCGAGCCCGGGCTCGCCGCGTCCCCGGCGAGCACCTTGCGGCCGGCCTCGGTCAGCTCCGTCGGGCTCGCGAGCACTTCCGCGCCCCAAGTCTGCATCATCGAGCGGCGAAATGGCTTTTGCTCGTAGCTGACCTTGACCATGTAGACCCGCACGTCGATCCCGAACATCCGGCCCGCGAGGGCGAGTGCCGAGCCCCATTGGCCCGCGCCCGTCTCCGTGCTGAGCCGCTTGACGCCGGCCTCGCGGTTGTACCAGGCCTGCGGGACGGCCGTGTTCGGCTTGTGCGAGCCAGCCGGGCTCACGCCTTCGTACTTGTAGTAGATTTTGGCGGGCGTCCCGAGCGCGGCCTCGAGCCGGTGCGCGCGATAGAGCGGGCTGGGGCGCCAGAGCCGGTAGACCTCGCGGATCGCGTCCGGGATCTCAATCCAGCGCTCGCCGGAGACCTCCTGCATGATCAGCGACTCCGGGAAGATCGCGCCGAGCGCGGCCGGCGAGATGGGCTGGCCGTCCGGGCCGAGCGGCGGGGCGGGCGGATTCGGCATGTCCGCGACGACGTTGTACCAGTGCGTGGGGATGTCGGATTCGTCGAGCAGGATCTTGGTTTGGGTCATTTCGCGCTCCCGTCTTTCGGCTGCGGCGGCGCGGTTCAGTATATACCGGGCGTCGGGCGCCTCGGGGGCCCGCTAGCGCACGGCGCGGGACGCGCCGCGGGCGCCGCCCTGGCGTTGCCGTAGTACACGTAGACAAAGTCCGTGTTCGTGCCGCCCGTCAACTGCGGCACGCGGACCCATTGCCGAGACCGGCGGCGGAGGGCGTAACGCCGCTTCGCCGCGACACGAGACTGTTATCCCCGCGTCATGGAAGTTTTAACTTCCGCTCGTATGTTCTCCTGCCGTGCGCGCACTTCCGCGCGCACTCACCTCAAGCAAGGAGAGCACTCATGCAATTTCCGTTGAGCGCTTTAGTGCGCGGTACGCCGCTGGCCGTCGCCGTCGCGGCGGCCATCGCCGGTCCCGCGATCGCTTCGCCGCCTGCGCCGCACTCGGCAACGGCGACGCCGATCGAGCATGTCATCGTGATCTTTCAGGAGAACGTCTCGTTCGATCACTATTTCGGCACGTATCCGGTCGCGGCGAACCCGGTCGGCGAGCCGCGCTTCGTGGCGCGCCCCGGCACGCCTTCGGTCAACGGCCTCGACGAGCAGCTGCTCGCGCACAATCTCAACGCGTTCAACCCGGAGCGGCTCGCCCGCTCCGAGGCGCTGACCTGCGACCAGGACCATAACTACACGGCCGAGCAGCAGGCGTTCGACGGCGGCCTCATGGACAAGTTCGTCGAGTACACGAACCGCGAGGGCTGCAGCGCGCCCGAGATCTCCAAGCCGGGCCTCGTCATGGACTACTACGACGGCAACACGGTCACGGCGCTCTGGAACTACGCGCAGCACTTCGCCATGAGCGACAATTCCTACAACACGACCTTCGGGCCCTCCACGCCCGGCGCGCTGAACCTTGTCGCCGGCCAGACCCACGGCGCGATCTCGACCGATCCGGCCCGCGACACCTACGGCGTCGTGAGCCCGGACGCGGACGGTGTCGGCACGGTCGTCAACGATCCCGACCCGACGTTCGACGACTGCTCCAACCCGAAGCACGCGCACGTCTCGATGGTCGACGGCAACAAGAACGTCGGCGATCTGCTGAACGCGAAGGGCATCACCTGGGGCTGGTTCGAGGGCGGCTTCCGCCCGACGACGCCGGCCACGGCGACGAGCCCGGCCGTCTGCGGTGCGACGAGCAAGAACATCGGCGGCGCCGTCGTGACCGACTACATCCCGCACCACGAGCCGTTCCAGTACTACGCGTCGACGTCGAACCCGCATCACCTGCCGCCGAGCTCGGTCGCGATGATCGGCCGCCAGGACCAGGCGAACCACCAATACGACCTCGTCGACTTCTGGGCCGCGGTCGACGCCGGCAAGATGCCCGCCGTGAGCTTCCTCAAGGCCCCGGCGGCTCAGGACGGCCACGCCGGCTACTCGGATCCGCTCGACGAGCAGCGCTTCCTCGTGCAGACCATCAACCGGCTCGAGCGCTCGCCCGAGTGGCGGAACATGGCCGTCGTCATCGCTTACGACGACTCCGACGGCTGGTACGACCACCAGATGGGGCCGGTCGTGAGCCCGTCCGCCGACGCCTCCCACGACGCGCTCGTCAACGGCGGCTGCGGCACGCCGGGTGCCGGCACGTATCAGGACCGCTGCGGCTACGGGCCGCGCCTGCCGCTGCTCGTGATCTCGCCCTGGGCCCGCGAGAACTTCGTGGACCACGGCGTCACGGACCAGGCTTCGATCCTGCGCTTCATCGAGGACAACTGGGGCCTCGGACGCATCGGCGACGACTCGTTCGATGCCAAGGCCGGGCGGCTCGGTGCGATGTTCGACTTCGGGCGCGGACACGGCGAGCACGGCGACGCGCGCCGGCTGTTCCTCGACCCCGATACCGGCGAGGCGGCCGCGCACGGCGGCGGGTTCGGCTTCCCGGGCGGGCGCTTCGGCGGCTACGGCGACTGAGGCGCCGGGCCGGCCGCCCGGCCGGCATCGTCGCGTTCCCTCGAGGGGCCGGCCGCGCGCCGGCCCCTTCCTTCCCAAGGCTCGGTCACTGCGGTTGCGCGCCCGCGACCGCGCCCGCGAAGGCCTCGCCGCGCGTAGTATTCGCGGGCGCTTGACTGTCGCGCCGCGCGCATGATACTTGGCTAAGAAGCGCCGCCGAAGAGGGCGCAGCGGCTTTGGGGGAATCGTGAACAAGTTCTTACGCACGGCGCTCGCGGCGCCGGCTTTGCTGCTGCTGGGGCTCGCGGCCCGGCCAGCCGCCGCTCAGGTGGATCTTACGGGGGCTTGGCAGCCCATCTTCGACGAGGATCAGCCCGAGCGCCTGCCCGGCCCCGAGCTCGTCGACTACCTCGGCCTGCCCATCAATGCCGCGGCCCGGCAATGGGCGCTGAGCTGGGACCCGGATCGGCTCACGCTGCCGGAGCACCAATGCCAGGTGCATACGGTGGCCTATATCTATCGAGGACCGCTGCTGCTGCGGATCTGGGAGCAGCGCGATCCCGAGACACAGCAGGTCGTTGCGCTGCGCAACTACATCAGCACGTACGAGCAGAACCGCACGATCTGGATGAAGGATCACGCGCCGCCGGCGCCGCCGCCCTATGCGGCCCATACGTGGATGGGGTTCTCGACCGCCGAGTGGGAGGGCAATATCCTGACGGTGCATACCGTCGGCATCAAGCAGGGCTGGCACCGCCGCAACGGTTTGCCGTCGAGCGATCTCATCACGCTGACGGAGCACTTCATCCGGCACGGCAACCACCTGACGCACGTGAGCATCGTCACGGATCCCGTGTATTTGACCGAGCCGCTCATCAAGAGTCAGGACTACGTCAAGATGAAGAACTCGGCCGGCAATTGGCTCTGGCCGTGCGAGTACGTGGACGAGGTCCCGGGCCGCAAACAGGGCGTCGTGCCGAGCTTTCCGCCGGGCGGCAACCCATTCGAGGCCGAGTTCGCGGCCCGCCACCACATTCCGCTCGATGCCGCGCTCGGCGGTGCGAAGACCGCGTATCCGGAGTATCGCGAGGCCATGAAGAACATGCCGATTCCGGCCATGCCGGCCGCCGCCGAGGGGGCCGCGCCGGCGGCGAGTGCGGCGCCGGCCGACGGCGGGGGACAGCGATGATGCGGCGCATACCGACGCCGCGCGGCGCGCGGCACGCGCTCGGCTTCCGGCTCGCGCTCGGCTGCATGCTCGCGGGGGCTGCGCTGACGGCCGCGGCCGCGGCGCCGGAGGCGCTCGAGGCGGCCAAGGGCGTCGTCGACGACGGGCAGGTCCATGTGCTCAAAGTGCAGGGCAACGTCTACATGCTCGTCGGCGCGGGCGCGAACATCGCCGCGCAGGTCGGGGAGCAGGGCATCGTGCTCGTCAACGCGGGTAGCGGGCAGCTCACGGATAAGGTCGTCGCGGCGCTGCGGACGATCAACCCGGGCGCACTGCACTACATCATCGACACGAGCTTCGATTCGGACATGACGGCCGGCAATCTCGAGCTCAAACGGCTCGGCGTCCCCGTCGTCGGCGGCAATCTCGGCGCCAGCAACCACGGCGCCGCCATCGTCGCTGCCGAAAACACCCTGAACCATCTGAGCGGGCAGATGCGTGAGCCGGCACAGCCCGAAGGCGCCTGGCCGACCGTGACCTTCTTCGAGGGCGAGAAGGAGATCTACTTCAACGGCGAGGCCATCCGCGTGATGCTGGCGCCGGCCGCGCACACGGACGGCGACACGATGGTGTTCTTCCGCGGCTCGGATGTGCTCTACACGGGCGAGGTGTTCAACACGGTCACGTATCCCGTGATCCGTCTCGAGGACGGCGGTACGGTGAACGGCGTGCTCGACGCCTTGAACCACGCGCTCGACATCGCGATCCCGAAACACGAACAGGAAGGCGGCACCTACATCGTCCCCGGGCACGGCCGCCTCTGCGACGAGCACGACCTCCTCGAGTACCGGGACATGGTCACGATCGTCCGCGACCGCGTGCAGGATGCGATCGCGAAGGGCATGACGCTCGCCCAGGTCGAGGCCGCCGGCTTCACGAAGGAGTACGACCCGCGGTGGGGCGCGACGAGCGGGCCTTGGACGACGCAGATGTTTATCGAGGCCGTATACAAGAGTTTGGGCGGAAAGTAAGCGCTTTCGTCGCCCGGGTAGGAGATTAGTGAGGGGCATCTTATGAATCTGAGATCCTTGAGTCTGGCGCTCGTGGCATGCTGCCTGCCGGTCGCGGGTACCTACGCGCATCATTCCTTTGCCGGGACTTACCTCGAGGACGCGCCGCCCGTGACCGTCGAAGGCAAGCTCGTGCAGTTTCTGCTTCGCAATCCGCACTCGTTCGTGCAGGTCGAGGCCAAGGACGCGCAGTCTGGGCAGATGGTGCGGTGGTCGATCGAGTGGGGCGCGGCGGGCCAGCTCTCGCAGAGCGGCGTGACCCGCGATTCGCTCAAGGTCGGCGATCACGTCATCGTGACGGGCATGCCGAGCCGGCATGCGGGCGACCATCGGCTGCGCCTGAAGACGATCGAGCGGCCGGCGACCGACGCCGTTCCGGCATTCAAGTACGCCGGGCGCTTCAACTAGTGCTCGGCGGGGCTTGCAATGGCCGGCGCGGCGCCGGCCGCAGGGCGACTGCGCCCGGTCCGCTTGCGCTCGCGGCCGCGGCTGCGCTCGGCGCCGTCATGGCGGCCGGCGTCCATGCCCAGGGCGGGCGCTTCGGGGCGCCGCCGCCGCCACCGCCGACCGGCGAAGCCGGGGCGCCCATCGATCTGACGGGCTACTGGGTCTCGGTCGTGACCGAGGACTGGCTCTACCGCATGGTCACCCCGCCGAAGGGCGACTTCTCGGGCGTGCCGCTCAACGCCGAGGGGACACGCGTCGGCAAGGCCTGGGACCCGGACAAGGACATCGCCGCCGGCGACCCATGCAAGTCCTACGGCGCCGCGGCGCTCATGCGCGTGCCGGGACGGTTGCACATCAGCTGGCGCGACGCGAAGACCCTCGAGATCGATACGGACGCGGGCACGCAGACGCGGTTGTTCCACTTCGCCGCCGGCGTCGACAGCGACGAGCAGCTGCGCATCACGTCGCGCGAGGCGCCGGCCGGTACCGAGGCGACGCGCCAGGGCTACTCCGTCGCGCGCTGGGAGCGCGCGGGCGGCGGCCGCGGACCGGGCGGCGGCTTCCCCGGCGTCGCGGCTAAATCGGCACCCAAGGGCGGCTCCATGAACGCAGTCACGACGCATATGCTGCCCGGGTATTTGCGCAAGAATGGCGTGCCCTTCAGCGCCGACGCGGTGCTGACGGAGTACTACGACCGTACCTACGAGTCGAATGGCGATTCGTGGCTCATCGTCACGACCATCGTCGAGGACCCGAAGTATCTTGCGCAACCGTTCATCACGAGCACGCACTTCAAGAAGGAGCCGGACGGCGCCAAGTGGAGCCCGACGGCCTGCGAAGCGAAGTAGGGGAAGGCCGGCGGGGCGCGGCCCGAGGCGGCGCCCCTATTTCGAGCGAGCGGAGAGCTCCATGGCGTCGCCGATCGGCACCTCGACCGAGACATAGCCGTTGGCCGGGTCCCGAACGTAGGCCAGATACGGCGCGAGCACTTTGGGGAACAGCGCGAGATCGTCGGCCGCGACGAGGGCGCCGGGCCGCAGTGCCGGCTCCAGCAGCTTCAGCACGGGCAGGTAGGCGTCCTTCCAGCCATCGAGAAAGGCCAGCGTCACGTCCGGCTCGAGATCCCGAAGCGTCTCGCGCGCATCGCCGACGCGCAGGTCGACGAGATCGAGCAAGCCGGCATCGCGGATGTAGTCGCGAGCCCGTTCCGCCTTCTCCGTGTTGAGCTCCGTCGTGATGACGCGTCCCTGCCCGCGGTCGCGCAAGGCGGCCGCCATGTAGATGGTCGAGATCCCGTACGAGGTGCCGAATTCCACCGTCGTTCCCGGGGCCGCCGAGCGCGTCAGCGTATACAGCAGGCGGCCCGCGTTCGGGTCCACGGGAATGAACGCGCGGTCGAGCAGCGCAGCGCGCTCTGGGCCTTCTTTGCCCTGAGCTTGGGCTCTGAGCGGGGGGTCCACACGGTCGGCTTCGGCGTGCATGGCCTCCAGGACGCGATGCACGCGGGGATCGTAAAGAGAAGAGTTCATGGGACGATTCTACACTCGGCGGCAGCCGTCAGCGATCGCAATCGCGCTCATTGCCGCGAGCGTCAGAGATTGGCATCGCGCACTCTCGGGCCGGCCGTCTCGCGCACCTGCCGCACGAGCTCGCGAATATGCTCGAGGGCGCGCTCGAGCTGGTGCAGATCCGTAAAGCCGATCTGGAGGTTGTACGCGCCGTCCCTGCCGGGCCGGATTGCGACCTTCTGGCCGAGCTCCTTCTCGATCTGCGCCTGGAGCCAGCGCGCCTGCAAGTCGAGGACGGGACGCGCGGGCGGCGGTTCGGGCGGCTGCGTCAGCAGGTTCCGCACGGCGCTCTCGACCTGCCTCACGGAGAGTCCCTTTTTGCGTGTCTTTTCCGCGAGCGCCACCTGCCTTTCGCGGTCGAGCGGGAGCAGGGCGCGCGCGTGCCCCATGTCGAGCGTGCCTTCGACGAGCAGATCTTTGACCTCCTCGTGCAGGTCGAGCAGGCGCATGTAGTTGCTCACGGAGGCGCGCGAGCGGCCGACGGCCTTCGCGACTTGCTCGTGCGTGAGACGGAACTCGGTTGCGAGCCTCGAGAGCGACTCCGCATGATCGATCGGGTTCAGGTCTTCGCGCTGCAGGTTCTCGATGAGCGCGACGGCGAGGGCCGATTGATCGTCGAGCTCCCGGACGATGACGGGCACGATCGCAAGGCCCGCGAGCTTCGCGGCTCGCCAACGTCGCTCGCCAGCGACGATCTCGTATGTCTTTGCGGCCGCTGCGGCCGCCGGCACGACGGGGCGCACGACGATGGGCTGCAGGATGCCCTGCTCCCGGATCGAATCCGCGAGCTCGGCCAGACCGGCCTCCGAAAGGCGCTGCCGCGGCTGATAGCGGCCCGGTGCCAGTGCGTCGATGGGCAGCTCGACAGGGGCCGCCGCCCCTGTCGGCCGCGCGAGATTCTCCATGACGGCCGGAGCGAGCCCGGCCTCGGCCTCGGCGTCGATCATAGGTTCGTAGTTTCGCTCTGGATCCGTCATCGCATCCCGCCGAAAGGGAGTGACGATACGGACTAAACGCGCTGGCGGGAAGCCCCGGCGCGCGGCGCGTCCGCGCGGCCGGAGTCGACGAACCGCGCGCGGTCAGCCGGTTCCGAGCAGGGCCTCGAGCGCGGCGGCATCCGCGGGCTTGATGAGATGCCGATCGAAGCCCGCCTCCCGTGCGCGCCTGCGGTCCGTCTCCTGGCCCCAGCCCGAGAGCGCGACGACGAGCGTCTCGTGGTCCGGAAACTCGCTCCGGAGCCGGCGGGCCGTCTCGTAGCCGTCCATTTCCGGCATCCCGATGTCGAGCAGCACGATGTCGGCGGGCTCGGCGCGGAAGGCCTCGAGTGCCTCGAAACCGCTGTGCACGGCGCGGACGGCGGCGCCGAGCTGCGTCAAGAGCAGCGCGATGCTCTCGGCGGCATCCTCGTTGTCGTCGACGACGAGGATGCGGCGCTTTGGGGGGGCGGCTGAGGCAGCGCGCCGTTCGGTTTTCGGGGGCGGTGCCGGGTGGCCGATCGGTATCTGCACGCTAAATTCGCTGCCCCGGCCCGGTCCCTCGCTGTGCGCTTCGATTGTGCCGCCGTGCATCTCCGTCAGGCGCCGCGCCAAGGCGAGGCCGATGCCGAGCCCGCCCGGCCGGCGGCCCTCCGCGCCGTGAGCGCGGCCGAACATGACGAACAGCTGCAGGCCGGCTTCCGGCGCGAAACCGATGCCCGTGTCGCGCACGGAAATTCGGACCGTACCGCCCCGGCGCTCGGCCGCAAGATCGATCCGGCCGCCCGCGTCCGTGTATTTGGCGGCATTGTTCAAGAGGTTCGAGAGGATCTGCGCGAGCCGCACGGAATCGGCTTCGAGCCACACGGGCGCGGGCGGCAGGTCGACGTGCAGGGTGTGGCCCCCTGCCTCGATCAACGGCTCGCTCGCCTCGACGGCGTTGGCGACGACACTGGCGAGTTCGATCCGCTCCTTGTGCAGCTCGAACGCACCCTGGCTGATGCGGGCGACCTCCAGCAGGTCGTCGACGAGCCGCACGAGATGGCCGACCTGCCGGTCCATCATGTCGAGGACGGAGCGATCCGGGCCGCTCGGGGCGTGGGTCACTCGCAGGATGTCTATTCCGCTGCGTAGCGGGGCGAGCGGATTGCGCAACTCGTGCGAGAGGGTCGCAAGGAACTCGTCCTTGAGGCGGTCGGCCCGCCGCAGTGCTTCTTCCATCTGCTTGCGTTGCGTCACGTCATGCAGGACCGTGAAGTAGCCCGTGACGCTGCCAGACGCGTCGCGCTCGGGCACGTAGACGCAATGTACCCAGCGCGGGCCGATTCCGTCGTAGTAGACGAGATCCTCGAATTCGACGCGTTCGCCCTTGAGGGCCGCCGTCGCGTACGGCCGCAGTTGTTGGAACGCCCTCGGTCCGACGACGTCTTCGACGCGTCGTCCCACAATCTCGTCTGGTGTCAGCCCGTAGCGCTCCGCATAGGACGCGTTGACGTACTTGTAGCGCAGCTTTGCATCGCAATGCACGATGAGTGCGGGTGCATGATCGGTAACGAGGCGCAGCTGTTCCTCGCTGGCCCGCAGGCTGCGCTCGGCGCGCTTGCGGTCGCTGATGTCCGTCAGCGTCACGAGCACGTTGCGGAACGTGGCCCCCGCCGGCGGGAAGACGATCGAGAACATGACGTCGCGTCGTTCGCCCTGCAGCGTGCGGATCGCCGTGTCGGCTTTGAAGCGCGGCCGTGCCTCGGCCATCGCGACCAGCTGCGCGACGAATACGCGCTGCGTCTCGGGCAGTAACACGCGCTCCATGGAGCCGATCAGCGCGGCCTTGTCGTTTGCACCGAAGATCCGCAGCGTCGCCTCGTTGACATCGACGATGCGCACGCGGTCCATGAGCTCGGCGACGCTTTCAGGGCGCGCGTCGAAGTAGCTGCGAAAGTCCGAGATCCCCCGCGCCGCGAGCCGATCGAGCTCGGCCTTGACCTCGCCGAGATCCTCCTCCCAAATCGAGACGTTCGACGTTCTCGTATATATGCCTATAGCGGGCCTCGCTGTCCCGGCCGCGTTTGTCCTCGATGCTCGCTTGCCGGCCCACTTCAACAGGGGGAGCAAGAAATGTGCCACATCCGAGATGTGCAGAGCGTAAGAACAAGCGAGGCCGCTTTCGAAAGACGGCGCCGATGGGGCGTGCCCGCGCGCGGAGGCGCGGCGGCTGGCGGCTCAGCCGCTTTGATCCATGGCTTCCCGGAATTGCGCTGCGGCTGCCTGCGCGGCCTCCGGAAACCCCTCGAACTCGGGCGGCGCGCGTTTCGACAGGCACGCCCTCAAGGGCCGTCGAGCTCGCGGAGCCGCCGCTGAAGGAACTCACGCTCCGGGGTTTGGCGTGCAAGGGACAAGGCGCGCTCGTAGCTTGCTCGCGCCTCGTCGCTGCGCCCGAGCCGCCGGCATAGGTCCGCGCGCGCCGAGTGCGCCAGGTGATAGCGCTCGAGTTCGCCGCTCGCGAGCAGCGCGTCGACGAGCGCGAGCCCCGCGGCCGGGCCGTCGCGCATGGCTACCGCGACCGCGCGGTTCAGAGCCACGACGGGCGAAGCCGCGACGCGCAGCAACACGTCGTAAAGCCCGACGATCTGGGTCCAGTCCGTCTCGTCCGCGCTGGCCGCTTCGCAATGCAGGGCGGCGATCGCGGCCTGCAGCGCATACGGCCCGAAGCGTCCGGACTTCAGCGCGCGCTCGACGAGACGTTGGCCATTGGCGATCTGGGCGCGGTCCCAGAGCGTGCGGTCCTGGTCCTCGAGGAGCACGGGCGCGCCGTCGCGCTCTCGCGCGCGGCGGCGCGACTCGTTGAGCAGCATGAGCGCGAGCAGGCCCATGACCTCGGGCTCCGGCAGCAGTTCGAGGACCAGGCGCCCGAGACGAATGGCTTCGGCGGAGAGCTCCGCGCGCGTCAGCGATGTGCCCGAGGAGGCGAAGTAGCCTTCGTTGAAGACGAGGTAGACGACCTGGAGCACGCTGTCGAGCCGCTCGGGCAATTCGGCTCGGCTCGGCACCTCGTAGGGAATGCCGGCGTCGCGGATCTTGTGCTTGGCTCGTACGATGCGCTGGGCCAGGGTCGCGGTCGGTGTCAGGAACGCGGCCGCGATCTCCTCCGTCGTGAGGTCGCAGACCTCGCGCAGCGTTAGCGCGACGCGCGCATCGGGCGGCAGGGCCGGATGGCAGCATGTGAAGATGAGCCGCAGGCGGTCGTCCTCGACGTCCGTGTCGACGTCCGGTCCGTCCGTCTCGGCCTCGAAGCGCAGGGCGAGCTCGTGCAGCGAGGCGTCGAAGCGAGCCCGTTTGCGCAGCGCGTCGATGGCCTTGAAGCGGCCGGCCGAAACGAGCCATGCGCGAGGATTTTCCGGCATGCCGTCGCGCGGCCACTGCTCGAGCGCGGCCGCGAAAGCCTCCTGCAAGGCTTCCTCGGCGAGATCGAAGTCGCGGAGCAGCCGGATCAGCGCCGCGAGCACGCGGCGCGACTCGGCACGGTACAGCGCTTCTACGCGGGCGCGGCCCGTCGTCATGAGTTGGGGCATCCCGCGCAGGGCAGCCGCCTGCGGCGCATCAGGCGCCGCCTCGGCGCCGGCAGGTCAGTCCTTGAGCGCGACGTTGCGCAGCTTGATAAGCCACTTGCCGTCGACGCGCACGAGCTCGTCGACCTCCCGGCCGGCCGCTGCGACACGCGGCGTGCCCTTCTCTCCGGCTGGGCCGAAGACCGTGAGCCAGTAACCGTGGAACCGGGCGTGGTCGCTATCCACGAGCTCGATGTAGGGGTTCGTGATGATGTGATACATGGGCGGCGGCGCGGCCTTTCCGGCCTTCTGCTGCTCGGCGCGCCGCTCTTTGAGCCCCATGATCATCTTCTTGAGCTCGGCGCGGCCCTTCTCGGCGCTTGGGCCGACGCCGAACTGGCCGTCCTCGGTGAACGCGGCGGCATAGGCATCGGCATTGAGCGAGTCGAGCGCCCGGACATAGCGCCACATGAGCGCCTGGATCTCGGCGCGGGCCTGGGCCGCCTGCAGCGCGTCCGATTCGGCTGCATAGCCGTTGCAAGCGAATGAGGCGGCCAGCACGGCCGCACCTGCGAGCCCCAACGTCAATCGCGACATGGTTGCACTCCGATCTTTATGTTGTAGGTGCATTATTTTCGGGACGCGCCGAGCGAATATGCCGGCGGCGCGCGTCTTGGACGTCGAGATCATGGCCGAGCGGAGCGCAGGGTTGCAAGCGCTCGGCTTGCGCCGCGCGAGAGGCCGTGCGAGGCTCCGATGTCCGATCCGGGTGAAGGCCAATGGCGACGATGCTCGAGCGCGCCGTAAGGCGAGGAGTCTCGACGCCGCACTATTCTTCATCGACGAGCCGTTCAGCGGCACGAACACCGTCGAGCGCATCGCGGCGACCAAGGCCGTTCTGGATGCGATCGCAGCGCGGGCACAGGTGCTCGTGACGACCCACGACGTCGAGCTGCAGGCGCTGCTCGGAGACCGCTTCGTGCTGCTGCATTTTCGCGAAGACCCCGAGGCGGACGGCTTTTTCGATTACCGCGTGCGTCGCGGCGCGAGCACCGAGCGTAACGCCCTGCGCGTGCTGGCCCGGCTCGGGATGCCGGCGGCCGTCGTCCGCGCCGCCGAGGCCGCGGCCGCGGAGCTCGGCGCGGCGCTCGAACCCGGCGTCGATGCCTCGCCCTCGGGCTGATTCGCAGCGCGCCCATGGGGCCGAGCCGCTCCGCCCGGCACGGGGCCGGCCCGTGGCGAATTGCACTACCGGCGCCGTCGCCATCGGCCGTATGATGGTCCCGCGATCGCATTGAAGAGCTGGGGGGAGCCGCCGATGCCGAATACTCGCTACCTTACGGGCATTACGCTCGTCGCAACGCTCGGCGGCCTGCTGTTCGGCTACGATACGGCCGTGATATCCGGCGCGGTGGGCTCCCTGCGTGCCTATTTCATCGATCCCGCCCATCTGTCCGAGTTCAGCTCGAACTCCCTTCTCGGCTTCGTCGTCTCCAGTGCCCTGATCGGCTGCGTGCTCGGGGCTGTGATCGGCGGCTACTGCTCGGCCCGCTTCGGACGCCGCAACAGTCTGATGCTCGCCGCCTCGCTGTTTCTGATCTCGGCCGTCGGGTCCGCCGTGCCCGAGATCGGGCTCGCGCCCATCGGCCCCGGCAACCATCAATATCTGGCCGCGTTCGTCGTCTACCGCATCGTCGGCGGCGTCGGCGTCGGTCTCGCCTCCATGATCTCGCCCATGTACATCGCCGAGATCGCGCCGGAGGACCGGCGCGGCCGGCTGGTCTCCTGGAATCAGTTCGCGATCGTCTTCGGCATACTCTTCGTCTATTTCGTCAACTACGCCATCGCGCTGCTCGGCAACGACGCTTGGCTCGACACGGTCGGCTGGCGGTGGATGTTCGCCTCCGAGGTCGTGCCCGCGGCGATTTTCCTCGCGCTGCTGTTCTTCGTGCCGCGCAGCCCGCGCTGGCTCGTGCTGCGCGGGCACGAAGCGCAGGCCGAAGCCGTCCTGAATCGGATCAATCCGCCCGAGAAGACGCGCGCGATTCTCGAGGAGATCAAGTGGCGCGTGGGGCATCACGAGTCGGTCTCGCTGTTCTCGTTCGGCGCGCTCGTCGTCGTGATCGGCATCCTGCTTTCGGTCTTTCAGCAGCTCGTCGGCATCAACGTGGTGCTCTATTATGCGCCCGAGATTTTCCGCAACGCGGGCGCCGATACGAGCGCCTCGCTGCTGCAGACGATCGTCGTCGGTGCGATCAACTTCGGTTTCACGATCCTCGCGATCAAAACCGTCGACCACTGGGGCCGCCGGCCGCTGCAGATCGCCGGCGCGCTCGGCATGGGCTTCAGCATGATTGCGCTCGGCTTGACCTTCGCGACGCATCACGTGGGCTTCGCGTCGCTGTTCTTCATGCTGACCTACACGGGCTCTTTCGCGTTCTCCTGGGGCCCCGTGACCTGGGTCCTGCTGGCCGAGATCTTCCCGAACAAGATCCGCGGTGCGGCCATGGCCATCGCGGTCGCCGCCCAATGGATTGCGAACTTTGTCGTTTCCCAGACGTTCCCGCTGCTCAACGACAACCGTTGGCTGACGGCCCACTTCAACCACGGCTTCGCTTACTGGATCTACGGCGCGGTGGCGTTCATCGCGGCGGCCTTCGTCTGGAAGTTCGTGCCGGAGACGAAAGGGCACTCGCTCGAGAGCATCGAGGCGCTGTGGCAGCTGGCGGACGAAGGGGAAGAGGAGGCGCTCGGGGCGCCCGGGCCGCTGGGATTAGAGCGGCGCTAGTGGGAGGCACGAACCATCGGGACGTCGCCATGCCCAAGTGGCTGATACTCGCGGCGGCCCTGGCCTTCGCGCGGGGCGCTTTCGCGCTCGACGCCGACGACTATCGCGGCGGCTGGACGAGCGGCCCGCAGGAGGCCGTGCCGCACGTCTTCGACTTCTCGATCCGCGGGGACCGCGTCAGAGGCATCTACTGCACGCATTGCAGCGATGCGACGACGCTCGCGTTCGTCGACGGCCGGCTCGGGCCGGACGGGCTCAGCTTCGTCGTAACCCACGTCGAGCCCGATGGCAGCACCGCCTACGTCGACCACGCGGCGGCACGGCTCGAGGACGGCCGCCTCAGGGTCGAGGGCACGAGCGGCGCGCCGGGCGGCGGCGCGTTCGAATGGACCTTGCACAAGGATTCGCGCGGACCTGCGCCTTCGCCGCTGCCCGTGACGCGGCTGCCGCGGCCGGCCGGCGAGGCCCCGCCCGCGCCGCTGCCGACGAACGTCCCGCCCGCGGCGCGCCGGCCGGCGCCGCGGCCCTACGTTGCGCCCGGGCCCTGGGAGACGCTGACGCCCGCGAAGCTCGCCGGCGTCTGGCTCGGCTACGGCGCCGGCATCGACAAACAGTTCTTCATCATTCGCCGCTTCGGGGACGGTCTGCGCGGCATGGTCTGCGGCCGCTGCGACAATCCCTACACCATGGGCGTTCTCGACGACTTCGAGATCGACGGCGATACGCTCGAGTTCAACATCCTGCACGAGGACTGGGGCTTCGGCTCGTTGCCGTACCACAATCACGTGACGGCGCACGTCTCGAACAACGAGATGCGGATCAGCACATTCCAGGACAATAGGCCGGCCGGGCAGGGCCCGCATTCGGAGGCTTCGCTCATGGGGCCCATCGCCATCGAGGCGACGGTCGGGAACCGGTAGCCGGCGAGGCCCGTCCGGGGCGCCTCAGACCTCGATATCGAAGCGGACGCCTTGCGCGAGCGGTAACGCTCCGGACCAGTTGACGACTTGCGTCTGCCGGCGCATATACGCTTTCCAGGCATCGGAGCCCGACTCCCGGCCTCCGCCCGTCTCCTTCTCGCCGCCGAAAGCGCCGCCGATCTCGGCGCCCGTCGTACCCACGTTGACGTTGGCGAGCCCGCAGTCGCTGCCTTCGGCCGACAGGAAGCGCTCGCTCTCGCCGAGGTTCTCGGTGATCACGCTCGAGGACAGGCCCTGCGAGACCTCGTTGCACAACGCAACCGCCTCGTCGAATTCTCCGTACGGCTGCACGTAGAGGATCGGGGCGAACGTCTCCCGCCGTGACACATCCAGGGTATGCTCGGACGAGACGATGGCCGGGCGGACGTACCACACGTCCGGACCGTGCCCGGTGTCTACGCGCTCGCCTCCCCAGACGGTCGCGCCTTCGGCGCGGGCCTGCTCCAGCGCGTCCTGCATGCGCGCAAAGGCCGTTCCGTCGATGAGCGGGCCGACGAGCACGTCAGGGGCGTTCGGATCCCCGATCTCGAGCGCCGCGTAGACGCTGCGCAGGCGCTCCAGCAACGGATGGCGCACGGATTCGTGAACGATGAGGCGGCGAAGCGTCGTGCAGCGTTGACCGGCCGTCCCGACGGCCGCGAACGTGATGGCGCGCACGGCGAGGTCGAGCCGCGCGGAGGGTGTGACGACCGTTGCGTTGTTCCCGCCGAGCTCGAGCAAACTGCGCCCGAAGCGGTCCGCGACGCGGCTCCCGACCTCGCGTCCCATGGCCGTGCTCCCCGTGGCACTGACGAGCGGGAACCTTGGGTCCTCACTGAGCGCGCCGCCGACTTCGCGGCCGCCGTGAAGGACCGTGCTGAGCCCGCGCGGCGCGTCGTCCGCGCGCTCGAGGACACTCAGGAGAACCTCGTGTAGTGCCTCGGCGCACAAGGGCGCCTTGTCGGACGGTTTCCAGACGATAGAGTTGCCGCACACCAGGGCGAGGGCCGCGTTCCAGCCCCAAACGGCCATGGGAAAGTTGAATGCCGTAATGATGGCTGTCGGGCCGAGCGGATGCCACCGCTCCAGCATGTGATGTCGAGCGCGCTCGGAGGCGATGGTCAACCCGTGAAGCTGACGCGACAGCCCGCTCGCGAACTCGCATATGTCGACGACTTCCTGAACCTCGCCGAGGGCTTCGCTGCGGATCTTTCCGACTTCGCGGGTCACGATCTCCGCCAGCGATTCCTTCGCTGCCTGCACGGCTCGGCCGAGCTCGAGCACGACGGCGCCGCGGCGAGGCGGCGGCACGCACCTCCATGCGCGGAAGGCGGCAACGGCCGCGGCTGCGGCCCGGTCAATGGCTTCCGGGCCGCTGGCCTCTACGCGGCCGATCTCTTTGCCGTCGATGGGTGAGTGGGATACGAGCAGCCTGCTGGAATCTGTCACGTTACGTATCACTCGATGGTCTGGCGCATCGCGGTTGCCCGCCCGGTCCCGCCGATCAGGACGGCCCGATGGTACGCTCGCCCAGCCCGCGGAACGTCGCCCCGAACCGGTTGGAGAGAAAGAGATCGAGCGGGACGTCTTCCTGGCGGAGAAGCCCGCGTTGGGCCAATGCGCGTTCGCGAACGAGATCCACGAGCGCGCAAACGCTCGAGGCCGTCGTCAGCTGGATCGCGCTCATGGGCCCGTCGTCGAGCTGCCGGGACGGAATGTGCGCGGCATAGGTTTCTTGCACGAGCGCGTCCGCGCGCATGCCGATCGCGGAGACCTGGATCACGACGACGTCCTGCGTGGTCGTCGGCAGCGCACGCTCGAGAATGTCCCGCAGAGCCGGCAGGTCTTGTGCCAGCCGGAGGTCGTGCAGGAGAAAGTGCATGAGATCGCGATGCCCCGGGTAGCGGATCGTCTTGTAGTCCAGCGTGTCGATCTTGCCGGCCCATGTCCGGCAAAGTGTACCGAGGCCGCCCGACGTCGAGAAGGCCTCGTAGGCCGTGCCGTCGATCCAGAGTTTCTCGAGGCTTCCCAAGGGCTCGACGAACGTTGGCCGCCCGTCGAGGAGCACCTCGCACGGCCGCACGTACTCGTTCAGGAGTCCGTCGGTGCTCCAGTTCAGGTTGTAGCCCAGCGAGTTCGTAGGGTACTGCGGGAGCGCGCCAACGCGGAGCCGAAGCTCGCGGACGCTGTCGAACGTGCGGGCGACGGCATTCCCGACGATCGAAATCACGCCCGGCGCGAGTCCGCATTGCGGCGCGACGATGCAACGCGCGTCGCGTGCGGCCTCCGCAACGAAGTGGGCGGACTCGACATCCTCCGTCAGATCGAAATAGTGGCGTTCCGCCTTGACGGCTTCGGCGGCGACGAAGCTCGTGCAGGAAAAGGGGAGGGCGTTGATGACGGCCTCGTGCGCGTCGAGAATCGGCCGCAGTGACTCGGGCGTCAGGTGTTGCCGAACCGCACTCGAGACGTGCGCGGAGGCCGCGTCGAGCGAGCTTTGATCCGCATCGTAGACGTCGATCTTGAAGTCTTCGGTTGGAGCAAGAATCCGTGCCACGGCGCAGCCGATCTGGCCTGCCCCGAGAAGCGCTATTCGCATCGTCCACCATCCTGAGATCAAGGCCCGGATCGTGCGGACAAACCGAACCGACTGTCAACCGAGTAGCCGACATTATACCGATCGAGACTACCGCCGGCGAAGCCGCCCGCGCTCATGCCCTTTGGTCGTATCGCTTCCGGAGTTGCCAGCCACTAGCCTTTGGTCACAGCAGAACCGACTGTGCGAGGAGAGGGGCATGCCAGCACCCAAGGGATCCGACGCGAACGGCCGCGAAGTGTTGCCGATTCCGGACCGCCCCCGAACGGGTCTCGTCACCTACGACGCCCGGGACCCGGATACGCCGGTCACACCGATCCGCGAGCTGCGGCCTCCGGAAGGCGCTCCCAACGTGCTCGTCGTGTTGCTCGACGACGTCGGCTTCGGCGCCAGCAGCGCGTTCGGCGGGCCCGTCCATACGCCGACCGCCGAGCGCTTGGGCGCTGGAGGCCTGCGCTTCAACCGCTTCCACACCACGGCGTTGTGTTCCCCGACGCGGCAGGCGCTGCTGACCGGGCGCAATCACCACTCGGTCGGCATGGGCGGAATCACGGAGATCGCTTCGGGATTGCCCGGCTATTGCTCGGTGCGGCCGAATACCGCCGCGCCGTTGCCGGAGACGCTGAAGCTCAACGGCTATGCCACGGCGCAATTCGGCAAATGCCACGAGGTGCCGGTCTGGGAGACGAGCCCGGCGGGTCCGTTTCATGCCTGGCCAACGGGCGGCGGCGGCTTCGAATACTTCTACGGCTTCATCGGCGGCGAGGCCAATCAGTGGTACCCGTCGCTCTACGAGGGCACGACGCCGATCGAAGTCGAGAAGACGCCCGAGGAGGGCTATCACTTCATGGCCGACATGACCGACAAGGCCATCGCCTGGGTCAGTCAACAAAAGGCGCTGAGGCCGGACAAGCCGTTTTTCATGTACTTCGCGCCCGGCGCGACGCATGCCCCGCATCACGTGCCGCAGGAGTGGGCGGACAAGTACAAGGGCAAATTCGATCAAGGCTGGGACAAGGTGCGCGGGGAGACCTTCGCCCGCCAGAAGCCGCTGGGCATCATCCCCGAGAATGCCGAATTGACGGCGCGGCCGAAGGAGATCCCCGCCTACGACGACATGCCGGCCGCCTTGAAGCCCGTGTTGGCACGGCAGATGGAAGTCTACGCCGGTTTCCTCGAGTACACCGACCATCATGTGGGCCGCCTCGTCGACGCGCTCGAGCAGCTCCACCTCCTCGGGGACACGCTCATCTATTTCATCATCGGCGACAACGGTGCATCGGCGGAAGGCACTCTGAACGGCACCTTCAACGAGATGATCAACTTCAATGGCGCCGCGGCACTCGAGACCCCGGAATTTCTCATCGAGCACCTGGATAAGCTCGGCGGCCCGGAATCCTACAACCACTACGCCGTGGGCTGGGCGTGGGCCATGGATACGCCGTACCAGTGGACCAAGCAAGTCGCCTCGCATTTCGGCGGCACGCGCAACGGCACGATCGTGCACTGGCCGAACGGCATCGAGGCGCAAGGCCAGATCCGCTCGCAGTTCCACCACGTCATCGACGTGGCGCCGACTATTCTCGAAGCCGCAGGACTGCCTCAGCCGCTCTCCGTGAACGGCGTTCAGCAGATGCCGATCGAAGGCGTCAGCATGCTCTACGCGTTCGCCGACGCGCGAGCGCCGGAGCGGCACGAAACGCAATACTTCGAGATGTTCGGCAACCGCGGCATCTACCACAAGGGCTGGACCGCCGTCACCAAGCACAAGACGCCGTGGATTCTGGTCGGCGAGAAGTTGCCGGCCTTCGACGACGATGTTTGGGAGCTCTACAACACGAACGAGGACTGGAGCCAGGCCCGCGACCTCGCCAAGGAGATGCCCGACAAGCTCCACGCCCTGCAGCGCCTGTGGCTCATCGAAGCGACGCGCTACAACGTATTGCCGCTAGACGATCAGATCGACAAGCGGATGAACCCCGATCTGGCCGGGCGTCCTGTGCTCGTCAAAGGCAGTTCACAAGTGCTCTTCAAAGGCATGGGCCGGCTGTCGGAAAACTGCGTCCTCAATGTCAAGAACAAGTCGCATTCCGTCACGGCGATGATCGACGTGCCTGAATCGGGGGCGGAAGGCGTCATCATCGCGCAAGGCGCGAATATCGGCGGTTGGTCCCTCTACGCCAAGCAGGGAAAGCTCAAATACTGCTACAACCTGCTCGGCATCGACTATTACTTCGCCGAAAGCACCGAAGCCCTACCGGCGGGCCGACATCAGGTACGCATGGAGTTTGCGTACGAGGACGGGGGCTTGGGCCATGGCGGCACGGTCTCGCTGTTCGTCGACGGCCGCAAAGTCGGGCAGGGTCAGGTGGAAAGGACGGCTCCCATGGTGTTCTCGGCGGACGATACCTGCGACGTGGGCGTGGACTACGGTGCGGCCGTCTCGCCGGACTACGGGCCGCACGCCAACGCGTTCAACGGCGACGTCCGCGGCGTGGCCATCGACATCGGCGAGGCCAGCGAAGCCGCGGAGCACTACGTGGCCCCGGCGGAGCGCGTGCGTATCGCGTTGGCCCGCCAGTAGGCGAGGCCAGGCACGCCCGAGATCGGAGCGGAATGGCGGGCGCCGCAAGCGATGGCCGTGCGCAGCATGACCGGACGGCGCCCGCCCATAGCGGGCTGGCTCTCGAGTTACCGCCGCAGCTGGTGGCCCGCCGATCTGGTCGCGGGCCTGACCGCGGCCGCGGTCGTGATTCCCCAGGCCATGGCCTACGCGGCGCTCGCCGGTTTGCCCCTTCAGGTCGGCTTGTACACGGCGCTGGTGCCGATGGGCGTCTACGCGCTGCTCGGCACGTCGCGGCCGCTCAGCGTGAGTGCGACGTTGACGATTGCGATCCTGACGGCCGCCGCGCTTGCGGATGCCGCGCCCGCCGGTGGCAGCGTGGCGCTCATGACGTCCGCCGCCACGCTGGCCGTGCTGGTCGGCGCGTTGCTCGTGCTCGCGGCCGTCTTGCGGCTCGGGGTCGCGGCCAACCTCATTTCCGCACCCGTACTCACGGGCTTCAAAGCCGGCGTGGGCATCGTGATCTTCGTGAGCCAGTTGGGCAAGGTGCTCGGCATCGAAGTGGCTCACGGCCCGTTCCTCGCGACGGCGGCCGCCCTTTTAGCCGGGCTCGGCGGCTTCGATCCGTCCACGCTCGCCGTCGGCGCCGCCATGCTGGCGATACTCATCGGCCTGCCCCGGCTGCTGCCGCGCGTGTCGGCGCCGCTCGTCGCGGTCGTCGCGGGGATCGGGGCTTCGGCAGCGCTGAACCTCGCGGCCCACGGCGTGAGCTTGGTGGGTAGGCTCCCGTCCGGTTTGCCCGCGATCTCCGCGCCCGACTGGTCGCTGGTCGGCGCGCTGCTGCCCAGCGCCATCGGTATCGCTTTGATGGCGTTCGTCGAGTCCGTGGCCGCGGCGCGGGCTTTTCAAAAGCATGGCGAGCCGGAGATCGATGCCAATCGGGAACTCCTTGCGCTCGGCATGGCCAACCTCGGCGGCGGCTTCTTCCAGGCCATGCCCGCGGGCGGGGGAACCTCTCAGACCGCCGTCAACGATGGCGCAGGCGCCAGGAGCCAGGCCGCCGAGATCGTCACCGCGGCCACCGTCATCGTGACGCTGTTGTTCCTCGCGCGGCTCATCGGCTTGCTGCCCGAAGCGACCCTGGGCGCGTTGGTGCTCGTGGCGGCGGCGGGGCTCGTGAGTGTCAAGGAGTTCCGGGCCATCGGGCAAGTGGCGACGCGCGAGTTGATTTGGGCGTTCGTCGCATTGGCCGGCGTCGTCATCCTCGGCACGCTCGACGGCATTCTGGTCGCCATCGCGGTGACCGTCGTGAATCTCGTGTACGCCGCCAACCACCCGCCCGTGTACGAGGTGGGGAGAAAGCCCGGCACCGAGATCTATCGGGACAGGGCCGAGCACCCCGACGACGAAACGGTTCCGGGACTGCTCATGCTGCGTACCGAGGGGCGCCTGAATTTCGCCAGCGCCCCGCGCGCGCTCGAGAAGATGCGCGCGTTGGTGCTGGAGCGGAGGCCGAAGGTCGTGATACTTGAATGCAGCGCCATCCCGGACTTCGAGTACACGGCGCTGAAGCAGCTGCAGGACGCGCAGGAGAAGCTGCGCGGCGCCGGCATCGAGCTGTGGATGGTCAGGCTGAATCCGCAGCCGCTGCGTACCGTTCGGCGCGCGCCGCTCGGCGCGGCCGTGGGCGGGGAACGCATGTTTCTCGACCTCCGGACGGCCGTGCGAGCGTACTCAGAGCGTTTCGGAACGCGCGCGGCGAGCGCGAGCGCGCTGCAATGAGCGCCATCGTGCGGCGGTCGGCGGCGGCGGCCTGGAGGTTGTGAGCGTGGACGAGATCGATGCCAACCTCGATCGTTTGCCGTTGCTCGTCGTGTTCTCCGCCTTGGTGGCGCTGCTGCTGGTGTTCTACGAAGTCGGCTATCGTCTCGCCAAGGCACGCAGCGGTCACGAGCCTGGTAACGTCACTCATGTCGGCGCGATCGTGGCAGGCGAGCTCGGATTGCTTGCGTTGATCATGGCCTTCACGTTCAACATGGCCACCGCGCGGTTCGATGCCCGCAAGCATGCCGTCATCGACGAAGCCAATGCCATCGGGACGGCATGGCTGCGTGCGAGTCTGCTGCCCGCTCCGCACGCCGAGGAGGTTCAGTCATTGCTGGCGCGCTATGTCGCGGTTAGGGTGGAGGCGGCGCGCAGTACCTCTGCGGCAGAAGTCAGCCGCGCGATAACCGAATCGAAGTCACTGCAGGACCAGCTTTGGCAACATGCGACCGAGATGGGGCTCGCCGCCCCGCGGTCCGTGCCCGTGGGCCTGTTCGTCGAGGCGTTGAATCACGTCATCGACCTGCACGAGGAACGTGTGTCGTTCGCCCTGCGGTACCGCATTGCGGGCGGAGTGTGGCTCACACTCGGCTTCCTCGCGCTGACGGCGATGACCTTGGCGGGTGCGCATGGGGGCATCTTGGGAAGCCGGACTTGGGCCGTCAGCGGGCTGCTGGTGCTCACGCTCTCGGCCACGCTGACCTTGATCGTCGATATGGATCGTTCCAGGCAAACGCTGTTCAGCGTCAATCAAGGTCCTCTCATCGAGCTACAGGCGGACTTCGCCAAGCCGTCGCACGTCGAGGAAAAGAACTCTGCCGGCGCGCTGCGGCATTGAGGGAGGGGCTCGGAACGGGCCCGAACGGATCAGAACGTGAAGCCGAAACCGAAAGCGAGCCCCGATTCCCTGACGTCGTAGAGCAGCCCGTTGCCCGAGTAGTCGGTATCCAGCACCTTATAGGCGACATACGCGGTCCAGCTCGAGCCGAAGCGATAGCCGCCGCCCAGCTCGCCAAGCCATACCGAGTCGGAGCCGCCGGCGCCGATGTCGGCCCGCAGCCAGGCCGTCCATGCGGCGGATTGGATCGGCGTCCAGCGCGCGCCGACGATGCCGTCCGTCCAGGTCGAATCGTCGCTGAATACCCGGCCGTCGGCCAGCCGCAGCTCCGAGTCGAGCTGCTGCGAACGCACGCCGAGATAGCCCGTCAGCTTCGGAGCGAGCGCGCGGGTGACGGCAATCTCGCCGATGCGCCGGACGACTTCGGCCTTGCCGCCCCCTTGTGCCGGCTCGAGATTGTCCGACAGGCGCAGATACGTCCCATCGAGAAACCAACCGAAGCGATCCGATGTCGAGCTGTAGTGCACCGAGCCGCCGACGTCCACGAAGTCGATGAGATCGTGAAAGGGGCTGGCGACGTCGGCGGCACGGTCGCCGATACCGACGCGGCCGTCGATGCCGCTCGTCCACACATACGAGACAAACTCGCGGGTCTCCGGTCGTTGAGCGTGCGCCGCACTCGCGAACGCAAGAACGACCCCTGTCGCAGTCAGCAAGGAACGCGCCATGAGTGCCTCCTTTCCTCGATTGGAGCCTCCCGCCCGACGTTCGGCGCGATTGGACCAAGGTCCAGGCTAATGACGAACGCCGGTGACGGCGAAGGCATGCGGTGCCGTTCCGGGGCGCCGACGCTGCCTTGCCCCGCACTCGGGATTGCCATAGGCTGCCTGGACCGGAACTACGGGAGGTGGTCATGAAGGGTGGGGGTAATCTTCTTCGCGGGGCGTGGCTCGGTGCCTGGACGGGCGTTCTTTGCCTCGGGGCGGCGTGCGGCCCGGCCGCGCGGGCGCAACAGGTCACGGCGCAAGCCCTCGTCGACCGGGCGCAGATCCACGACCTGATTACGCGCTACTACTACAACTTCGGCAACGAGAGTCCAGAAAGCTTCGAGAAATTCTACGCCGATGACGCCGAGCTGATCCTGGGCGATAAGCACTACAAGGGCAGGGACGGGATCGCGAGCGCCTACAAGAGTGCGGGGCAGGACACGTCGATTCGAAAGGCCTATTCGTTCAACGTGACGATCACGAACCCGCTGATCATGGTGCACGGCGATACGGCGAAGGCCCAGCTCATATTCACCGAGTTTCTTATCGACAAGCAGGGCGATACACCGCGTGTAAGGGCGCAAGGCCGCGAATATGCGACGTTCGTCAAGGTGAACGGCCAGTGGCGGTACAAGACGCGCCAGATCAAGGGCGGCACGGCGCCGCCGAAAGGCTGGAAGGAGTAGGCGGCGGGACGATCCGCCGCCGAGACCGACGACGCTGATCTCGCCTCCGGCGCGATGCGACGATCCCGCGGCTCGAAATGACGGGCCGGGCGAGCCGGTTTATGATGCCGGCCTGGCCATGCGGCCGGGGGAGGAACGATGCTTTCGAGACGAGATACGCTCATCGGCGGGCTCTGCGCCGCGATCACTGCACTGTTGCGGCCGTCCGGTGCGCCGGCGCTGGCGGCCGAAGCTCCCTCGCTCGCGGGCAAAACCGCGCTGGTCACGGGCTCCACGAGCGGCCTCGGCCGCGCGGTCGCCGAGCGGCTCGGCGCCCTCGGAGCGGCCGTCATCGTGCACGGGCGCAATGCCGAGCGCGGGCAGGCCGTCGTCGAGGCCATTCGCAAGCAGGGCGCCGGCAGCGCCGTGTTCTACGAGGCCGATCTCGCGTCCCTGGCCGCTGTGCGGGCCCTTGCCGACAAGGTGCTCGCGAGCCACGGTCGGCTCGACCTGCTCGTCAACAATGCGGGCATTCTCGGGCGCCCGAAGGCCGCGCGCCGCGAAAGCGCCGACGGCTACGAGCTCACCTTCGCCGTCAACTACCTGTCCCATTATCTTCTGACCCGTAAGCTGCTCCCGCGCATCGAGGGCAGCGCGCCCGCGCGCATCGTCAACGTCGCCTCGATTGCGCAGGCGCCGATCGATTTCGACGACGTGATGCTGAAGCACCACTTCTCCGCGACGCGCGCGTACTCGCAGAGCAAGCTCGCGCTCATCATGTTCACGATGACGCTGGCCGAGCGTCTCGACCCGCAGCGGGTCACCGTCAACAGCCTGCACCCGGCGACGTTCATGGATACCCACATGGTCCGCAGCATCGGCGGTAAACCCATGGCCACGGTTGCCGAAGGCGCCGATGCCGTCATGCAGTTGGCCGTTTCGAAGGCGCTCGAGGGCCGGACGGGGCTGTACTTCAACGGGCTCAAGGAAGCGCGCGCAAACGCTCAAGCTTACGATGCGGACGCGCGTCGCCGGCTTTGGGCGCTCAGCGCGAAGCTGACGGGCATGCCGGCCTGAGCCGCAGGGCCGACGCGCCGAACGGTGGTATTCGATCGATCGGGGGGATAATCCAATGCACGTCCGCTTGTGGGTCCTGATGCTTGCCGCGCTTCCGGTTTTCGCGTGGGCGCAGTCGCCGCTGCCCTCCGACATCGATCCCGTGACGCTCTCGCGGCTGCCGCCCGTGACGCCGCAGGATTTGGATGCGGAAGGGCGCCGACGGCTCGCGGCCAGGCCGAACTTCAAGGCCGTGCCCGGCCCGACGCACGTGACGATCTACGCGCCGAGCGGGCGTGACCTCGGCATCCCGACCGGCGAGACGAGCCCGGTCGGCCCGCGCTACTTTCAGCTCGCCGTGCTGATCATGGCGCGGGAGATCGACCAGCAGTTCGAGTGGACGATGCACGAGCCCTATGCGTTGCGTCAGGGGCTCGAGCAATCCGTCATCGACGTCGTGAAGTACGACAAGGACGTGAAGGGGCTGTCGGATAAGGACGCAACGCTGATCACGTTCGGACGTACGCTTTATCGGCAGCACCACGTGAGCAGCGAGCTGTGGAAGAAGATGGTGGCGCTATTCGGCCGCCAGCACACGGTGGAGCTCATGGCGATCATGGGCGAGTACTTCAAGGTGGGCTTCATGCTCAATGCCGTCGATCAGCATGTGCCGCCGCCGCGGCAGCCGTTGCTGCCGCCGCTGGATCGAAACCCTCCCCCCGGCGAAAGCCGCTAGAAGTCGCGGCGCAGGGATAGGCCGAAACCGTAGTCGAGGCTCGTGTCACTGAAGCCGTGCACGAGATAGCCCTGCATCCGCCAATGCGCGTCGAGAACCCGCGAGAGCGAGAGGGTGAGCTCGCTAATCGCCGGCGCGCCCGGAATGGCCGATTGGCGGTAGTCGAAGAACAGCCCGCCCCGCGTCCGGCTCGTGATCCGGTAGAGGGTGCCCGCTGCCGCGAGCCAACTATTGTCGAGCGTAATGCCGGGCGGCTGGCCGCGGAGCCGGTATCCCACCGTGCCGAGCAGCGTCGCGCGGCCCAGGAACTTGTAGAGATCGGCCTGCAGCGAATAGTCCGTCTCTCCCGTGCCGAGCCCGCGCGCCTCGTCGCCGGTGGCGAGCTTGATTTTGCCCGTGAGGTCGAGGGCGACGCTGCGATCGGCTGAGCGAAACACGTCAAAGGCCGTCAGGGCGGCGACGGCGTCGCCGAGTCCGCTCTCGCTGACGATGGCCGTGTCACCGGCCGGATCCACGTCGGCGAACTGCACGCGGAGATAGGGCACCGTGACGCGCAGCGCGAGGCGCCGACGCTCGTAAATTACGGATAAAGGCAGGTAGAGATCGTCGAGCGTCGCGCTGCCCGCGTATTCGCCGGTCGCGTGCTCGATGCCCGCCCGGACGCTGAGCCGCCCGGATGGCTCGGATTGTGCGCCGGCGACGGCCGCGAAAGCGGCCGTCGCCAGAGCCGCGAGGGCGAGCCAGGCGAGCCTGGCCGTCACGGTCCCGCAATTCATTCAATCAGCCTTTCCCGAGATCGGTCAGGGGAATCTGATACTCGCGCGCCCGCTCCTGCATTTGGTTGCGGTGCTCCGCCCGAATGCGTTCGCGCTCCTGCTCCGTGGCGGCGTTCTGCAGCCGGGTTTGCAGCTGCTCGCGCTCCTGATGGGTCATGAGCTGCTGGCCGTAGACCGGAGCCGGCAATTGCACGCCGCGCTCACGGGCCCGCGCCATCATCTGCGTCTGGTGCTGAGCGCGAAACTGGGCCCACTCGCGCACCGTGTTCTTGGTGGCGAGCTTGCTGCGATAGGCGCTGAGCTCCTTGCGAGTCATGAGCTGGGCGCCATAGATATCCCGGTTGCGCAACTGTTCGCGATCCCGAACGTACAGCGGTTCATGCGTCGCATCCCGGTCCTGACTGCGGTCTTGGGTGCGGTCCTGCGTCCGGTCCTGATCGCGTGTCTGGTCCCGGTCACGGTCCTGATCCGCGGTTCGGTCGCGATCCTGGGCGCGGTCCCGGTCCGCAATCCGATCTTGATCGGCGGCACGATCGGCGGCCTGATCGCGAATCGCGGTCTGGTCCTGCGTGCGGTCCTGCGCCCTGTCGCGATCCCTGTCCTGAGCCATGACGGCGAGCGGCATCGACATCGCGAGGAGGACCCATAGCCGACGGGTTCTGCTCGTTGTTATCTTCATCTTCTGCTCCAAAGAGTTCGTTTCGAGTCGAGCGAGAAGATCCGTGAAACAAGGTGTAGTCGGCAGTCGTAATGCTACGTAGGCGGGAACGGGACGAGAGGGTGGCGGCCCGCCTCGGACAATACGGTCGCGAGCGAGTTTGCAGCGAACCGGCGACGCCCGGCGGCCGAGTAGTGCTATCGTGCTCTTTGGCCGGCAGTGGAGTCGCACGATGGCCCGCCTCGCGGGGAAAGTCGCTTTGGTTACGGGTGCCGCGCGGGGCATCGGCGCGGCCATCGCGCGCAGCTTTGCCGAGCAAGGTGCGTTCGTCTGGGTGAGCGACATCGACGACGACCTCGGCGCGGGCGTTGCCGGCTCGCTCGCCGGCAACGGCGCGTATCTTCACCTCGACGTCCGCGAGGAAGCCGAATGGCAGCGCGTGACGGCGAAGATCTTGGAGACGCAGGGCCGCCTGGACATCCTCGTCAATAACGCCGGCATTACGGGGCTCGAGAGTGGACCCGTCCCGCACGATCCGGAGCACGCCCGTCTCGAAGACTGGCGGCACGTGCACCGAACGAACCTCGACGGCGTGTTCCTGGGATGTAAGTATGCCATCCGGTCTATGCGCCGACGCGGAAGCGGTGCAATCGTCAACATCTCGTCCCGATCGGGTCTCGTCGGCGTCCCCGGTGCCGCCGCCTATGCGGCCTCGAAGGCGGCGGTCAGGAACCACACCAAGTCCGTGGCGCTGTATTGTGCGGAACAGGGCCTCGCCATTCGCTGCAACTCGATTTATCCGGCAGCTATACTCACGCCGATGTGGGAGCCGATGCTGGGCCGGGGCCCTGAACGCGAGGCGAGGATGCGCGAGTTCGTTCGGGAGACGCCCGCGCGCAGATTCGGTGCGCCGGAGGAGGTCGCTGCGCTCGCGTTGCTGCTCGCCTCGGACGAGGCGCCCTATATGACCGGGGCGGAGCTCAATATCGACGGCGGCCTGCTGGCGGGCTCGGCGGCGGCGCCGGCCGTCGAAAGCGAGAGGGCCCGTGGCGACGGCCCGACGGCGACTCGATCACGGCGCGCACCGTCGGAGCCGGGTGGCTGAATGGCCGATCGGCACAAGAAGCAACGCACGTCCCACGATGGCCCCGACTCCAGCCCGCGGGAAGGACAAGACTACTGGTTCCCGATCAAGGTCTTCGGCTGGGGCTGGGGGCTTCCCGTATGTTGGCAGGGCTGGGCCGTCTTGATCGGTTTTATCGCGCTGTTCGTGCTCGGCGACTTCTACCTGCACCTGCGGGGCCAAGGCCTGGCAATCTACCTCGTGATGCTCACGGTGATATTCGTCGCGATCGTCATTGCCAAGGGCGAGAAGCCGGCCGGATGGCGGGACGGCAGGAAGTAGGGCGGCAATCACCCCATCGCGCATCGCGAGCATCGGGCCAGACTTACCCGTTGCGGAAGCTCGACGACGGGCCGACGGTCGCGCGGCCATCGAGACGATGCGGGCGGCGCTTGGCGGCCGCCCCCCAGGAGGGGCCGCCGCCGAGCGCGCGCAACGCAAGGGCGCCGAGCGGTGTTTTTACGCGCTGCGCTCCGGGCGCGCGAGCTCGACGAGCTCGCGCACGTCGGCAAGCTCGTCGATACCCCAGCATGCGGCGATGACTTTTTCCACGCGCTCGGCCGGCAAGGCCCGCACGGCCTGATCGCGAAATTTCTCCTCGAGCTGCGCGTCGCTGAGCGGCCGGTGGACGTTGCCGAGCGACTGCTCGACAAACTCGCGCAGCACGGTACCGTCGGCGAGCTCGACCTCGATGCCGACCTGGTCCTCAGTGACCGCCGGATCCGCCGTGGCCGTGGTCAGGCCGCGCAGCCGCTCGAGCACCGGGTCGCGCACGGCTGCGTCCGTGAATTCGTCGAGTCCGCCCTTGCCCCGCGCGAGCCCGATGGCCGCCGCATGATAGATCGAGTATTTGGACTGCAGCGACCGCCGCAGATCCTTGTGGTTGCACAAATCGAGCACGAGGGGCGCGACCGCGAGCCGTACGGCCGTGACCGCGGCCGGATCGAGCCCGTGGCGCGCGCGCAGCCGGCTGCAGCCGTCGATGGTCGGGTGCACGACGAGGCCGCAGGCGTAGGGCTTATACGCATTGTCCCGAAGACTGAAATCCGTGCCGAGGCCGGCCGTGACGCGATCGAGGTCGTACTGGGCCGCCGTCACGGCCGCGAAGCCGCGCGGACCTTCGAGCGCACGCTCGCCGGCCGTGAAACTGGCCTGGGCGAACAGGGCGGCCGTGTAGCCGTTCTGGGCCGCGCGGCCGGGCTGAAACGACTTGGCCATCGAACCGAACATCTCGCGGATGCCGGCGGCCTGCGTGGCGGCGAGGCCCAAGGCCCAGACGAGTTGCTGTTTCGTGAGCCCGAGGAGCCGGCCGATCGCGGCGGCGGCGCCGAACACGCCCGCGGTCGATGTGATGTGCCAGCCCGCCTCGTAGTGCGCGGGATACACGGCGTTGCCGATTCTCGATTCGGCTTCGAAGCCGAGCACGAAGGCATGCACGAAATCGCGGCCCGAAACGCTTTGCGCGCCGGCGTGGGCGAAGAGCGCGGAGGCGACCGGCGGGCTCGGATGGATATAGTTCTTCGGCGTCGTGTCGTCGTACTCGTGAACGTGCGAGGCGATGCCGTTCAGGAGCGCGGCGTTGAGCGCGTCAAAGCGTTCCGCGCGCCCGAGCAGTCCGCTCGCCGGCTTGCCGCTGTAGGGCGCGAGCACCTCGACGGCGATGTCGACGGCCGGCTCGCGGCACCCGCCGAGCGCACAGCCGAGATAATTCAGGATCGCGCGCTTCGCCTCGCGGCGAACGTCGGCTGGAACGGCCTCGAAACCGCTCTCCGCCACGTATCCGGCGAGCGCTGCTGTATACGAGCCCGGCTCGATCGTCTCCCCCAATGTATTCTCCCTATCGTTCTCGTGAAGGGTCGAGCGGCACCAGGTCTTGTCGTTCGTGCCGCCGAATCCGGGCTGATCATGCCCGCGGGGGCGCTCGATCGCAATGCGCGGGCGCGGATTGCATGGCGGCCGCCTGTCGCGCAAGCTGCGACGGTCTCCCACTTCCGGGCCATGCGCGTGCCATACGAAACGCTGACTCCGGCCGTCGCGCGCGCTGCGCTTGCCGCATGCGGGTTCGGGCCGCAGCCGGCCGCGCTGACCCTCGAGGCCCGGGAGGAGCGATGGCTCGTTCGCCTTCCCGAGGAGCGGCGGCTCGCGTGGTTCGCAGCCTCGGCGCGCGGACGCGCCCGCCTCGAGCCCGAGCGGAGCGTCCTGCGCCTCATCGCTGCCCGGTGCGGGTTCCGGGTGCCGAGGATTCTCGTCGAGAGCGCGGACGGTGACCTCGACGCGCGGGCGATCGTACCGGGCACCGACGATCCGTGGGGCCTGTATGTCGCCGTCCGCGATCGGGACGGCTTCGGAGCGCGCATCGGCGCGGCCGTCGGCGCGATCCTGGCCGAGCAGCACTGCCGGATCAGGGCGCCGGACGCCGCAGGCTGGCTCCCCGCGCGGCCGTCGTGGCCAGAGTCGGCCGAATGGGTCGCGGAGCGGATCGAAACCGTCGTCGACGATGCCCGACTAGCCGCCGATGCCAGGGCCGTCATGGCAGCCTACGAGCGCGTGCACGTCGCCGAGGTCGACCGCGTCTTGGTCCACGGCGACCTCGGTCTGCACAACCTGGCCGTAGACCCGCGAACCGAGGAGGTGTGCGGCGTCTTCGATTACGAAGGGGCTGCCTGGGCGGACCGGCACCATGACTTTCGCTACCTGGTGTTCGACTTCGACGGCAACGACGTGCTCGAAGCCGCCTTATCGGTCTACGAGCCGATCGTACGCCTGCGGCGCCGCCCGCTCATTCGCAGTGGCACCTGAAGTCGCTTCCCCCGTAAGCATTGCAGACCATCAGGCCCTTGCGGCAGACGTAGCGGTCGGTTTCACCGGGCGGAACGCTGATCGTTTCCGTGCCCACGTAGATCTTGGCAGGCGGGTACTTGACGGGCGGCGAGCCCAGCGTGCAGCCCGATTCCGTGCACAAGGCCAGTAAGGACAGCAAGAGCGGCCGCGTTGCGATAATCGGCGTAGGCTGCATTGGGCTGCTCCTGTGGCGTCCGGCGCCGAAGCGCCGATGGCGGCCCGCGGGGGCGATGCGACATATATAGCACAGGGCAGCTACGATGCGACAATGGCGCGCGGAGCCGCAGGCACGATGACAAGCGCACACGCGTCCCACGAAGAAGACTTTCGAATAAACCGTCTCAACTGGGACGAGCGCGTACCTGCGCATTTCGAGTCGCCGATGTACCGCCGCCATCGGCACGCACTCGCGCAGGGCGGAGTCTGTCTCGATGCCGAGCACGTGCAGCGCATGGGCGACGTCGCCGGCAGGAAGCTCATCCACCTGCAGTGCCACATGGGCATGGAGACGCTGTCGTGGGCCAGGCTCGGCGCAGAGGTCACGGGCATCGACTTCTCGGAGCCGGCGATCGAGCGGGCGCGGCAAGTCTCCACCGAGCTGTGTCTGCCCGCGCGATTCATCTGTGCCAACGTTTACGCTGCACGCGACGTTGTGCAGGGCGCGTTCGACATCGTGTTCGTCTCGGTCGGCTCCATTTGCTGGCTGCCGGACATCGACCGTTGGGCGGCCGTCGTCGCCGGTCTTCTGAGCGCGCAAGGCAAATTGTACATGGACGAAGTGCATCCGTTTGCGGACGTGCTCGAGGACGATCCGACGCAGACGGCGCTGGTCGTGCGACAGCCCTACTTCCAGAAGGAGGGTCAGCTGTGGCAC
Source organism: uncultured Gammaproteobacteria bacterium (assembly GCA_963782445.1). Lineage (GTDB taxonomy): Bacteria > Pseudomonadota > Gammaproteobacteria > Steroidobacterales > Rariloculaceae > ZC4RG20. Next base: position 3,181,979 of record CAWAJM010000001.1, on the reverse strand, counting down.
GAGGCCGGCTCGTATGCCGCTTCCGGCCGCGTCTTCGAGCACACGGCCCATCGGCTTTGGACACACCCGATCGGCTCCGTCGTTAATGCCTTGATAGGCGCCGGGTTGCGCATCGGCGACCTATTCGAGTCACCGCGCTGCGAATGGCGGCGCTTCGGGCAGATGATCGAAACCGAGCCGAACCGATACGCGCTGCCGGGTCCGCTGGCCGGGAAGCTGCCGATGTCGTACACGGTGATCGCCTCGAAGGACAGTGGAATGCACGCGGTATGCCGGCCATGAACCCGTGCTCGGCCTCGCTCCCGGCGCGGCGCCCGGCGTCTCGACGCGCGCCGCCTCGCTTCGATTGCAAATCCCCCAGGGGCCGAGTTAGCTTAAAGGCGGGGTTTCGTCCGAGCGTCGGCCGCGCAGGCGGTCCGAGTCAGACAGGCGGCCCGCCCCGAGCGGGGAGCCGGTACAACAGGAAGGGCGAAATGACGACACGCCGGGATTTTCTCCGCTCTGGTACGGCGGCCGCGCTGCTCGCCGCAGGCGCGCAGTCGCGTGCTGCCATCGCGCGGCGCGCCGCTGCGCAGCCGGGCGCCTTTGCGAGCGGCGCCGCCGCCGCGGTCGCGGATCGGCAGCTCGACGAGAGCACGGCATTCGCCCGCGCGGCCGCGCGGCGCGGCGCTGCCGTCGAAGCCTTCGCCGGTGATGTGGCCGGCCTGTTCATGAACCGGCTCGCACCGCGCTGGCGGCGGGCTCCGGCCGCTGTCGCGGGACTGACGACCGCGGGCGCGCTGTTCTGCATCGAGTACTTGGCGCGCGACTACGGCTTGGGCGTCGCCTGGCGGATTCGCCATTGCCCGGCGGCGGCGGGGCGGGCGCGCCATGCCCTCGCCGGTGCGCCGCCCGTGCCGGATTGGGCCGAGCGTCTCGACGCCGCAGGCCGCGCCTGGCCTTGGGCGGCCGCAGCGCTCGTGATGGCCCAGGTCGGCCGTGCCGCGCCGGTCGAGCTCATCGATTTGGGCGCGCACGCCAAGACCGAGCCCGAGCCGCTTTACTCCTGGCTTCTCGTTCCGACCGGCCGGCCGTCGCTCTGCAGCGCGGCAGCGGCGCACGCCGTCTGATCTCGGAGAACGAACATGCCCAAACCCCCTCCCGGCCTTACCGAGCAGGACTTCCGCACGGCGCTGCGGCGAATTGCCGACGTCATCGGCGAACAGTGGGTCTTCAGCAGCGACGCCGATGTCGCGCTCTACCGCGACGCGTACTCGCCGCTCTGGGGCGAGCCCGAGGAGCGGTACGCTTCGGCCGCCGTCGCGCCCGATACCGTCGAGCAGGTGCAGGCGATCGTTCGTATCGCTAACGATTACCGCCTGCCGCTGTATCCGATTTCGACGGGCCGGAACCTGACGTACGGCGGCTCGGCCCCCGTCTATTCCGGCAGCGTCGTGCTCGACTTGAAGCGCATGAACCGGATTCTCGACGTTAGCGAGCGCGACAAGACCTGTCTCGTCGAGCCGGGCGTGAGCTATTACGACATGTACCGGTATCTGCGCCAGAACAAGATTCGCCTCTGGATCGATACGGCCGCGCCCGGGTGGGGCGGGCTCATCGGCAATGCGCTCGACCGCGGCGCCGGGCAGACGGACGCCGACGTCCGCGATCACTTCGACGCGCACTGCGGCATGGAGGTGGTGCTCGGCACGGGCGAGCTCGTGCGCACGGGGATGGGCGCGAATACGAAGGCGAAGACCTGGCAGATTTTCAAGTACGGCATGGGACCGTGGCTCGACGGTATTTTCTCCCAGTCGAATTTCGGGATCGTGACGAAGATGGGCTTTTGGCTCATGGAGGAACCCGAGGCCTCGCTCCAGGTCGTGGTCTCGGCGCCGAAACGAGAAGACGTCGTGCCTATGCTCGATGTCCTGACGAGTCTCATGTACTCGCACGTCGTCCCTTCGGAGACTCAGGTCGGCAGCCCGATCATGAATGGCTCCGACGATGCCGAGCTCGTGCGGCTGCGCACGAAGGGCGGCGCCTCCGATGCGGAATGGGCGCGCTATGCCGAGCGGCGCGGCGCGCCGTTCTGGACGGCGCCGTTCTGCTTCTTCGGCCCGAAGAAGGTCATCGCGGCCCAATGGGAGCATGCGAAAGACCGCTTCGCCGCGGCCGTGCCCGGGGCGAAGTTCGAAGAGGTCGTGTCCTACACCTATCCGCTCAGCGACGAGCAGGTCGAGGCCGTGGCCGACAAGCAGCGTTACGGCATTCCGACGCTCGATCTCTTCGCCTCGCGCTTCCGGCCCGGTGCCCCGCCGAGCGAAGGCCACCTCGACTTCTCGCCGATCATCGCGCCGCGCGGCGAGGAGCTGCTCGCGCTTCTCGATGTGACGGGCAAGGCGTACGGCGACATGGGCATGGTGCCCGCGGCGGCCGCTGGCGCCATGTTCCATCCGCGCGCGATGACCGTGTTTCATGCCGTGCCGACGCATCGCAACCCCGAGGACAACCGGCGCACGCGCGCACTGTTCGAGCGGCTCGTCGCCGACTGCGCCGAGCGCGGCTGGACGGAGTACCGCATCCACGCGTACTACCAGGACCGTGCGATGCAGACCTACGATTTCAACAACGGCGCGCTGCACGGCTTACACGAGACGCTCAAGGACGCCATCGATCCGAACGGCATCATCTCGGCCGGGCGCTACGGCATATGGCCCAAGCACTTGCGGGAGCGGCGGGCATGAAGGCGCGGATCGTGCTCCTCGCGCTCGGCACGGCGGCCGTCGGGGCCGTCACGGCGGCGAGCGCGGCCGGACAGGAGGCGAAGCGCCCCATCGCTTCGTGGAGCCGGACGCGTGCGGTGCCGCAGGCTGGGGACTCGCTGGCCGCGCGCGGCGCCGCCGTCTTCAACAACTGGTGCAGCGCCTGCCACGGGCGCGATACCGAGCACAACAACGCGCCGGGCACGCAGTCGCTCGCCTACAAATATCGCGGCGAGCTGCCGGCCGCGCTCCAAGACCGCAAGGACCTGACCGTCGATGCCGTCAAGTACTACGTCCGCCACGGCGTCGGCACGATGCCGTTGTTCCGGCCGACGGAGGTCGGGGACGCCGATCTCGAGGCGCTGGCGGCGTACCTGTCGAAGAAGTAGCTAGAAAAGGGGTCAGAGCCCTTTTTCCGAAAACGGAAAAAGGGCTCTGACCCCTTTTCTATCCTCAGATCCCCGCGTACCAGGAGTAACCCGCCTCGGCCGCCGCGGACCCCATGCCGGCGCCGAAGCCGCGCACGCTGTCGACGACGGTGATGCGCGCGAGGTACTTGAAGCTCTTGTAGCCGAGCTGGCGCGGCACGCGCAGCCGCAGCGGTGCGCCATGGCCCGGGGCGAGCGGCGCGCCGTTCATGGCGTAGGCGAGCAGCGTTTGGGGGTGCAGCGCGTCGCTCATGTCGAGGCTGTCCCACCATTCGTCGTAGGGCCGGAATACGACATAACGTGCCTCGGCGCGCGCGCCCACGAGGTGGAGCAAGTCCGCGAGCGTGACGCCCGTCCATTCGGCGATATAGGACCACCCTTCCTCGCAGGCGAGGTGCGTGATTTGCGTGCGCGCGGGCAGCCGCTTGAGGTCGGTCAGCGAGAACGAGGCCGGGTAGGCGACAAGCCCGTCGACGGCCAAGCGCCAGTCGGCAAAGCCGGCCTGCCACAGGCGGGCATAGTCGTCGCTCGCAGGCGGATCGCCGTTGACGGGTGCGACGGCGGAGATGTCACTGCGGCCGAACTCGCGCGCCAGGGGCTGGCGGAAGGTCAGCAGGCGCTGCGCCGCGTAGGTCAACGTCTCGCCGATCCCGAACAGCCCTTCGTGGTCGGGCGGCACGAGCCCATGACGGTCGGCGAGCCAGGCCGCGCCGCCGAGGCCCGCCAGGCCCGCCGCCGCGGCCACGCCGGTCTTGAGAAACCGGCGGCGACCGACCACCCGGCGACGCGCCACCGGCCGGCTCACCGCGACGGCCGACCCGAGATCATGGCGCCGAGGCGGTCGCCGAACCCGGGCGTGAACGTCAGCGCGACGTGTCCCAGAACGAAGAGAGCCAGCAGGCTCGCGGCGCAGAAGTGCAGCGTGCGCGCCGATTGCTGGCCGCCGAGCACCTCGACGAGCCACGGCAACGCGGACGTGGCGGCCGGCGACATCGCGAGCCCCGTCCAGACCATGCCGGGCGCGAGCACGAGCACGACTGCGAGATAGGCAAGCTGCTGCACGGCGCTGTACCTCGACTCGGCCCGCGCGGCCTTCGCCGCGCGATGCCGCCTCACGACGGCGCCCAGGGCGCCGCGGCCGAGCTCGCCGCGGCGCGGCAGCAGGGCCGCCCGGAAGTGACCGCTGACAACGGCGAAAACGAGATACCAGAGGCCGGCCGCGAGACCGGTCCAGGCCGCGAGAAAGTGCAGGTGGCGCCCCCAGCCCGAGAGGCCGTAAACGAACGGCAGCGGCAGATCCACGAGGGCGGGGGCGCCCAACGCACCCGTCTCGCCCCAATAAAGACGCGGATGCGCAAGCAGAATCGCGACGCCGCTGACGAGCAGGGCCGCAAAGCTCGCGGCCCCGAGCCAGTGCGTGATCCTGACCGTCGCCGCATGGCGCAGCGGCGTTTCGGCGCCGGGCGAGGACCGTAGCGGTTCCCCGGCCGGCCGGGTCACGTTGCGGGGCGTTCGGTTCCGCTCTGCGCGGCCGGGCGCGGCTCCGTGCCCGCGGCCTGTTGTGCGCGCTGGACCCAGCGGTTCGCGATGATGCCGGCTTCCTGCCACCGCCGATCCCGCTCGGCGCGGTACAGATGCGCCTCGATGACGCTCGCGATGTCCCGAAAGCTCATGCCGACATCGTTGTAGCCGATGACGTCGCACTCGAGCTCACGCGTGATGCCGGCCCATTCGAGCACGGCCTCGGGCAACGGGCCGTGCGGCGGCTTGGCAGGCCACTTCTCGCCTTGCGAGCGCAGGTACAGATCGTAGAGCACGCCCATGGCGCAAAAAGAAGGGCGCCGCCAAAAACAGCGGGCCGGTTGACGTAGCCGATGGCTGGTCTGTTTGTACCCGCCGTCGCGCAGAGCTTCGGTCCAAAGCGTCGCGTTAGAGTTCATTGGCACCTCGTTTCCGGCGGGGGTCGGCTCATCGAAAACTGTCGTTCATCCTAGCCGCCGCCGTGCTCCGGATTCAAGTCTCTGACGTGCCCATGTCGGTGCAGGCCGGCGCCGCCAGACGGCCCTGTGAGCGGGCGCCGCCGAAGCCTACATTCGCTCCGGCACCGCGAGCCCGAGCAGCTCCAGCGTGCGCTCCAGCATCGCGGCCGTCAGGCGCACGAGCGCGAGCCGCGAGGCCTGCCGGGCGGCGTCGGATTCGCGCAGGATGTGGTGCTCGGTATAGAAACGGCTCAGCGCAGTGGCCAGCTGATAGGCGTACTCGGCCAGGTAGTTCGGCGCGCGCGCGGCGAAGGCGGCATCGACCGCGTCCGGAAAGGCGGCGAGCGTAAGCAGCAGCGCGCGTTCGGCGTCGGCCTCCGGCGGCTGCAGGGCACCCGGCTCGAGGCCGCGGTCCGCCGCGTTGCGAAGGATCGACTTCGCACGTACGCAGGCGTAGAGCAGGTAGGGCCCGGTCCGGCCTTCGAAGGCGCTGAAGCGCTCGAGGTCGAAGACGTAATCCTTGGCACGGTGGTTCATGAGGTCCGCGTACTTGAGTGCCGCGATCCCGACCTCGCGCGCGATCCGGTCCTTCTCCGCGGCGGCGAAGTCCGTCGCGACCCGGGCCTCGGCCATGCGCTCGCGCGCCTTGCCCGTGACGATCTCGATGAGGTCCTTGAGCCGCATGACGCCGCCTTCGCGCGTCTTGAACGGCTTGCCGTCCTTGCCGTTCATCGTGCCGAAACCGACGTGCTCCATCTCGACGCCGCGCGGTGCGATGCCGGCCCTGCGCGCCGCGCGGAATACTTGCAGGAAGTGATCGGCCTGCCGATTGTCGACGACGTAAAGGATCAGGTCCGCGCCCGTCGCGACGCGCTGCTCGAGCGTCGCGAGATCCGTCGTGCCGTAGAGCGACGCGCCGTCGGATTTCTTGAGGATCAGCGGCGGCACGCGCTTCGTGTCGCCGGGCTCGGCGACCGCGATGACGGTCGCGCCTTCGCTCGCGACGGCGATGCCGGCGCGCTCGAGACGCTCGACGAGCGCGGGAATCGCATCGCTCACGTCGCTCTCGCCGAGCCACAGATCGAACGCGACGCCGAGCGCGGCAAAGTCCGCCTCGAGCTCGGCGACCGAGACCGCGACGAAATGTTTCCAAAGGGCGCGGTACCCGGGCCGCCCTGCCTGCAGCTCCATCGTGGCCGCGCGCGCGGCCGCCATGGCCTGCGCATCGCTCTTGGCGCGCCGGCTCGCCTCGGGATACAGGCGCTGCAGGTCTTCTATCGTGACGGGGGATTCTGTGGGGTAGGGGCCCGAGCTGCCGGCGTCGAAGTACGGCAGCTCGGGTGCAAGGCGGGCGAGCTCGGCGATGAGCATGCCCATCTGCAGCCCCCAGTCGCCGAGGTGCACGTCCGCGACTACCGCGTGGCCCGAGAAGCGCGCGATGCGCTTCAGGCTCTCCCCGATGATCGAAGAGCGCAAATGCCCGACGTGCATCGGCTTCGCAATGTTCGCGCCGCCGTAGTCGATGACGATCTTGTGCGGCGTCTCGGCCGGATCGCAGCCGAGCCGGGGGTCGTCTGCCGCGGCGGCGACGTGCGCCGCCAGCGCCGCGTCCGTGACGGAGAGGTTGATGAAGCCCGGACCTGCGATCTCGATCTGCGCGAGCTGCCCGGCCGCAGCCGAGGCGCGCAGCGCCGCCGCCACGCGCTCGGCGACGGCGCGCGGCTTCTCGCCCGCCTGGCCGGCCGCGGCCATGGCGCCGTTGCATTGGAACTGAGCGAGATCCGGGCGGTTCGATACCTGGACCTCGCCGTGTGCCGCGGCGTGGCCGGCCGCGGCGAAGGCGGCCCGGACTTCCCGGCTCAAAGTGCGTCTCAAGGAGCTCATGGGCGGAGCATTCTAGTGCAGAGTCACGCTCCCACGAGGGTCAGCCCGTGCTCTTCATGCCGAAAGCGATGCCGCCGACCGTGAGCGCGAGCAGCCGGCGCAGCGGATCGTCGACCCGGTTCGCGAGCTCCCCGGACTCGCGGCGCCACAACGGCAGGAAGTTGAGCTGCAGGTAGTTGAGCGGATCGACGTAGGGGTTGCGCAGCTGGATCGATTCGCGCAGGACGGGCTCGTTCTCGAGCAGCGCGCGCTCGCCCGAGATCTCGAGCACGGCCGCCACCGAGCGGTCGTACTCTTCGCGGATCATGCCGAAGACCTTCTCGCGCACCGCGTCCTCCTCCACGAGCGCGGCGTAGCGGCCGGCAATGTACATGTCGGCCTTCGCGAGCGATTGTTGCGCATTGTCGAGCAGCGAGGCGAAGAACGGCCAGCGGCGATACATCTCGCGCAGCAGCTCGAGGCCGTCGGGGTTGACGGCCGTCATGCGGCGCAGCGCGAAGCCCAGGCCGTACCAGGCCGAGAGCAGATGCCGCGACTGCGTCCAGGCGAACACCCAGGGGATCGCGCGCAGCGTGCGCACGTCGCGCGAGGCCGTACGGCGGCTAGGCCGCGAGCCGAGCCGCAGCTGCTCGATGACGTCGATGGGCGTGGCCTGCCAGAAATAGTCCTCGAACTCCGGCGTGCCGTAGACGAGCGCCTGGTAGTGCTCGAACGAGTCGCGCGCGAGCTCGGTCATCGCGGCGCGCCAGGCGGGCAGCCGGTCGGCGCTCGTCGCGTCGGGCCCGGGCAGGCACGATGCGGCGATGACTGCGGACGTGAGCTGCTCGAGATTGCGCCGCGCGACGATCGGATTCGAGTACTTGAGCGTGATGACCTCGCCCTGCTCGGTGATCCGGATGCGCCCGCCGTGCGCGGCATGCGGCTGGGCCCGCAGGCTCCGGTGGCTCTGGCCGCCGCCGCGGTCGATCGAGCCCCCCTTGCCGTGGAAGAAGCGGAGCCGCACAGAGAACTCGTCCGCGAGCTCGGCCAGGCGCGTCTGCGCCTCGTAGACGAACCAGTTGGCCGCGAGATAACCGCCGTCCTTGTTCGAGTCCGAGTAGCCGAGCATGATCTCCTGTACGTCGCCGCGATGCGCGAGGTGGGCGCGGTAGCCCGGGTCCTCGTAAAGCTCGCGCATGATCCCTGCCGAGGCCTCGAGGTCGGCGATCGTCTCGAACAGCGGCACGACGTCGAGTTCCCGGACCTGCGCCTGGCCCGCGAGCTCGAGCAGCGCGCGCACCTGGTCGGCCCCATGGGTCATGCTGAGCACGAAGCGGTGAGCCGCGACGGCGCCGTGCCGTTCCTGGATACGGTGCAGGGCGTCGAGCTCGGCGCGCAGCTCGTCGACGGCGTTCGTGAGCTTGGCCGCGTTATCGCGAAAGTCGAGCTCGGCCAGCCTGAAGCCGAACACCTTGGCCTGCGTGATGAGCCGGTCGATGCGCCCTTCGGCCGCGCGCCAGGCCTTCTGGGCGCGCAGGCCGCGCTGCACGCGCTGGAGATCCGCGACGAATTCGGCGGCCGTGATCTGCTCGGCCGAGAGCTTGGCGGCCGTGCGGGAGAGCTGCGCGCGGAACAGCTCCCCGGGCTCCGGGCCCGCCTCGACGCCGGCGGCCGCGAAGGGCCGCGGATCGGCCGTGATCTGGCTGAGCTCGGCGATGAGCAGCGCGCACTCGCGCCGATAGAATGCCAGCGCGCAGCGCCGCTGGCGTTCGATGGTCTCGCAGCTGATCTCGGGCGTGATGTGCGGGTTGCCGTCGCGGTCGCCGCCGACCCATGAGGCAAAGCGCAGAAACGGCCGGCGGCGTGCGACACCGGGAAAGCGGCGGTGCAGCTCCGCGTCGAAGCAGCGGTAGAAATCGGCGGCTGCGTCGAAGATCGCCGCGTCGAAAAAGGACAGCGTGTTCGCGACTTCGTCGAGCGGCTCGAGCTTGCGCTGATGAATCTCCTCGGTCTGCCAGAGCGTCTCGAGCACCTCGTCGGGCGCGTCGAAGTGTTCCTCGATACGCCAGAGCTGATAAATGACGCTGCGGCGCTTCGCTTCGGTGGGATGCGCAGTCAGCACGGGTTCGATGTCGAGCGCGTCGACCGTGCGCTGCAGCGCTTCCTCGCCGACGCCTGCTTCCTCGAGCTCGCGAAACAGCTGCTTCAGCGACTGTCTGGGCTCGGCCGTCTCGCGCAGGCGCCGGATGCGCTGGCGTTCCTCGCACAGATTGACGAGCTGAAAGAACAGGCTGAAGGCGTGGGCGAGCGCATAGGCTTCGCTCGTCGAAAGCCGGCCGAAGACGTCGTTCTGCTGCGTTTGTTCGAGAGTCTCTTCCTGATCGCGGACGCGCTTCGAGAGCAGGCGGATGCGCTCCAAATGCCCGAACAGCGCCTCGCCCGCCTGCTCGCGGATGATGACGCCGAGCCGCGTCGTGAGGAAGCGGACCTCTTCTGAAAGTCGTGTATCCATGGCCCTTGTCAGGGTAAGCCCAGCGGCCGACGCCGGCCAAGGGCGGCGAGACCCCTGTCTTGCACTATCATTCGGGTGCGACCCGGTGCGCGTGCACCGACCAAAGGGGGCGAACATTGACCGGCATGGCACAGAGCTTCGATCTCACGAACGGCTTCAACGTCCTGCGCATCGTCTGCGGGCTGTTTTTCGTCCCGCACCTGTTCGTGAAGTTCAGGAACCGCGAATTCGTCAAAGACTTCATGAACCGCGTGGGCCTCAAGCCCCCGATCGCCTGGCTCTACGGCGCCTTCGTCGTCGAGATCCTCGTGACGATCGGCCTCGTCTTCAATCTCTATACGACCTACGCCGCCGCGCTCGGCGGCGTCTTCCTGCTCGTGGCGGCCTGGGCGAGCTGGCGCATCTCCGAGGGCAAGTGGATTTGGAACTTCGGGGGCGCCGAGTATCCGCTGTTTTGGGCTATCGCTTGCCTGGTCGTGGCCATGGGGCGTTGAGCGGGTCGTGGTCCGCACGATTCATGAACGGGCTCGGGGGGCGGCGGTTGTCGAAGTCTTGCGCCCATCTGCGCGAGCCTCCTCTGTGACGCTGGAGGCCGTTCATGAATCGTGCGGCGCCGGCGCGAGGAGATCGTGAGAAGTCGCAGATCGCTGCGTCTTCGCGGCGTTCAATCCGGCACGACGTAGTCCCGGCGGCGCGTCGATACGGCGCTTGCCGGGACGCTGGGCGCCAGGGAGGGCGCCCAGCGAGCCCCCATGGACGGGTTCACGGCGGTCCCGGCAAGCGCCGTATCGACGCGCCGCCGGGACGGGCTACGTCTGCTCTTCGCCGAGCCCCAGCAGCCGCGCCGCGTTGCCATGTAACACGGCGCCGCGTTCGGCGTCCGTGAGGTCGGCGGCCTCGAGCATCGCGAGGTCCTCGCGAATCAGATACGCCCCGCCCTCGGGGTCGAACGGCGCGTCCGAGGCGAACAGGCAGCGCTCGACGCCGAAAAACTCGAGCCCGCATGCGAGTGCTCCGCGCACGCCGTTGACGGCCGTGTCCGCATAGAACATGCGGAAGTAGTCGACGGGCGGCCGCGCGAGGCCCGCTTCCTCGGCCACGGGATTGCGCGCGACGGTGCCCTCGGCGGCCTGCCTGAAGCCCATCGAGATCTTGCCCTCGAGATAGGGCACGAGACCGCCGAGATGGTGGGTGATGATCTTGACGTTCGGCAGCCGGTCGAAGAGGCCGGCGAATACGAGCCTCGCCATGGCCGCTGCCGTCTCGTAGGGCCAACCGAAGGAGAACCAGATCTCGTGCTCGGAGCGCGTCTCGCTCGCGTAGTCGGGCGTCTCCGGCCCGCGGATAGGGTGCAGCCAGACGGGTCGGTCGAGGGCCGCCGCCTGCTCGAAGATCGGCAGGAAGGCCGGGTCGCTGAGCGGCTTGCCGAGCACGTGCGTGTACATGAGGCAGCCAGCCGCGCCGAGCTCCGTCACGGCTCGCCGGGCCTCTTCGGCGGCCGCTTCGGGATTGTTCATGGGCAGGTTGGCTACGAACGTCGGAAAGCGCTCCGCCTGCTTCGCGCAGAGCTCCGCCAGGGCATCGTTCGCGACGCGCGCGATCTCGGGCGTCTCGGCGGGCGATCCGAACGCTTCGATGGGCGGATTTGCGAGCGAGGGGATCTGCACGAGATCGTCGAAGCCGTCGAGCAGCCGCAGGCGCGCATCGAGGTCGACGAGCGTCGGCAGCCGCCGCCATCGCGGCACGGCCGCGCGGCCGACCGGGAAGCGCTCGAGATAGTCCGCGAGCCCCGGCGGCACGAAGTGAGTGAATACGTCGATGTTCATAGTTCGATCAGCTGACCGGCCACCGTAGGCTCGAAAGCGTGTCCCCGCCCAAGCGTTCCGCGATTCGCGCGGCGGTCCCGCGCACGCGCCGCAGCACCTCGTCCTCGTCGACGCGCGTCAGGCGCCCGTTCCGGACGACCTGCTCGCCGGCCACGAAAACGTCCGCCACGGAATGGCCCGTGGCCGAGTACACGAGGTTCGAGACGGGGTTGTAGAGCGGTTGCCATTCGGGAAAGCGCGTGTCGAACAGCACGAGGTCGGCCTCCTTGCCCGTCTCGACGCTGCCGATACGGTCGGCGAGGCCGGCGCAGCGCGCGCCGTTCAGGGTCGCCATCTCGACGGCGCTCTCGGGCGGTGCGACGCGCGGATTGGCATGGATTTCCTTGTGCGTACCGGTGAAAAGGAAGAGCTCCTGCACGATGTCGGTGATGCCCGAGCAGGCATGATCGGACCCGATCCCGACGTTGAGGCCGAGGGCCATGAGGTCGGCGAGATGACCCTGCGCGAGGTTGCCGTAGCCGTTGTGCAGGCTCGAGCTCGGCGCGGCGACCAGACTCGGTCTGCGCTCGAGCAGGATCGCGAGGTCGCGCGGCTCGAGCCAGCCCGAGTGCGCGAGCAGCGCGCGCTCGTCGAGCACGCCGAGGCGCTCGAGCCGTTCGATCTCCGTCATGCCGAAGGCCGCCACGCAGTCGTCCCGCGTCGAGTAATTGAAGCACGCGTGGGTCTGCAGGATGCAGCCGTGCGCGTCCGCCAGCCGCTTACAGCCGATGATCAGCTCGTCGCTCGAGTTGCTGAGGCCGCGGAACGAGACGCTGGCCGTGAGGCCCGGATCGCCTTGTGCCGCGACGTGCTCGAGCAGCGCGCGCGTGCGTTCGAGCGCCTCGTCCGTCGTCTCGATCATGCCCTCGGGCAGGATGCCGAGCACGGCCTTCGTCAAGTCGAACGCGCTGCGGCCGAGCACGGCACGCATGCCCGTCGAGCGGACCGCGCGTCCCGTGGCGATGGGGTGGTAGTTGCCGGGATCGACGAAGCAGGTCACGCCGTGGCGCAGCAGCTCCATGGCGGCGAACAGCGCGCTGACGTGCACGTCCTCCTCGGACATCGCGCCCTCGTACGGAAACATCCGCTTGAAGAGGAAGTCCCGCGTACCGACCTCGTCCGCGAGCCCGCGCGCGAGCTGAAACGACGCATGCAGGTGACTGTCCACGAGCCCCGGGACGGCGACCCGGCCCGCGGCGTCGAGGACCCGCTCGGCCGCGTATTGGGCTTCGATCTCGGCCGACTTGCCGATGGCCGCGAACCGCCCGTCCTTGACGGCGATGCCCGCGTCGCGGATCACGCGGCGCGTCGCATCGACGGTAATGAGCCAATCGATGTGGGTGACGAGCAGGTCGGCGGGAGCCGGTGCGGGCGCGGTCATAGGTGCGGGTGTGCCTCTCGGAGCGGTCGGCTGAAGCTTTCGAGGCGAAGGGTACCGGGCGCGCCGCCCGGATCACAAGCACCTTTCGGGCAACGGTCCTCCGAGCCTTCGGAAACACGGGTTCCATGCATTGCAACCATCGGAGAGGTCGGCTCAGGCGGGGGCATCTTCAGCGGCGGCGGCCTCAGCGGGTTGCGCCGCCGCTTGCAGGGCGATAGGTCCGACGGCTACATCGTCGACGCGGCCGTGCGTGCGCTGCTGACCCATTCGCTTCAGGGCCAGATCGGCGTGCGGCACCTCGACGTCGGCACGATCACGAGCAACTACGTGATCGGCTCGCTGCTGTACCAGTTCTCCGCCGACTGGGGCCTCGACTTCGGCGTCGACGCCGGCAGCGACATCTCGACCTACGTGCTCGGCGTCCGGTTCACGCCGGCTTGAGCCCGTTCGGAGGCCCCGCGTCGTTGCGGGGCCTCCTCGTCGCGGCGGCCGTCCGCTCGGCCCTCAGCGCACCGTGTAGCCGCGCCCTTCCATGCAGGTCCGCAAGACCTCTCGGTACTCCGCCCGGGATTGCGCCTGCCGGTCGCGGTCGCCCGCGCGCGCCGCGGCCTGCTGTTTGGCCTTGGCCGCAGCCTGCTCGCGCGCCTCGTCCTGGCCCTGCGCCTCGACGGCGCTGCCGATGGCCGAGCCGACGATCGCGCCCGCGATCGCCCCGCCGAGCGTGTCGTGGTTGTTGTTGCCGATCGCGGCGCCGGCGAGCGCCCCCGCGGCCGCGCCCTTGGCGGTGGCCCCTTGCTTGGCGTTCTTCGGCACTTCCACCTTGACCGGCGTGCGTGGCGTTTCGGGCGGCGGGTTCGAGGGGTCGAAACCGCTTTGTTTCACGGCCTGCAGATGGCAGGCGTAGCGGTCGTCGTCGAGTTGCTGGGTCGATTGCCCCTGCGCGGGATAGATCATGAGCCTGCCTTCGCCGGCTTCGGCCGACGTGAGGCCGAGGGCGAGCAGCGCCGCGGCGCCGGCCAGCGGCAGCAGAACGAAGTGCCTCGCCATGGCTTCTCTCCTCAGCGGACCGTATAGCCGCGCCCGACGAGGCAGGCCGTCATGGCTCGGCGGTAATCGTCACGCTTGGCCGTTTGCTGATCGGGGTAGGTTGGGTCGTAACCCGATTGATCCGAAGCCCAAAGATGGCACTCGTACCGGTCGCGCTTGGCCTGCGCCTCGCTCTGGCCTTTGTCCGGGTAGGCGTAGAGCTCGCCGGCATCGGCGGACGCCGAGCTCTCCTCCGTCTGCCCGTTCTGGGAGCCGATTGCCGTGGCGGCGCCCGCGGGCTCCGGGACCACCACGTACTCGCGGATGGCCGGATCCCAGAGATAATACGACGAGTTCGCGTAGAAGTAGCGGCGCGGCCCGATCGTGAACGCGACGTAGCCGGGCGGCAGGAAGCCGACGCGGGCGCCGATCGGCGCGCGGACCACGACGTAGTAGCCCGGATTCGCCCAACGGTAGTAGTTGCCGCCGAAGTAGTAATAGCTGCCGAAGCCGAAGCTCAGGTGCACGTGGCCTTCCGGCAGGCGCTGGACTCGGGCGCCGAAGGGCGCGAAATCGGCGCGGCTTACGCGCCTGCGCGTCTCGTAACGCTCCTGACGCTCGTGACGCTCCTCGGCACGGTGACGGTCGTTGCGATCGTCCCGATGGTCCGCGGAGGCGGCGAAGGGGACGGCCAGCAGCGCAGCCAGGACGGCGCCGGCCGTCACGCGCTTGGAAATCTTGATCATGGTGAGATCCTCGAAAGACCCGCTGAGCATCATCGGCACCGCGATGAAAGCTCCAATCCGTGGATGTACTTAGCAGCCTCAAACCGCCGCGGCAGGGCAGGCGTTCATCCTTGCCGCGGCCGCCGGGCACACGCCCGAGAGCATACAACGCGGCGGCGCCGGATAGGTTGACCTGCGCGGCCGCTCGCCCGTATCGTTTTGATTCCAAAAAACGAACCGGTCGGGTCGGCCAGGGCGGCTTATGGCGGTTAAACCGAAGAGTTCCGCGCGTCTGCGCGCAGAGATGCCCGAAGGTCGGGCGTCCATACTCATCGTCGACGACCATCCGCTCGTGCGCGAAGGGCTCGCCGCACGCATCGCTTCGCAACCCGATCTCTCGGTGTGCGGCGAAGCGGCGGGCGTCGACGAGGCGCTCGAGCTGCTGCGCACCAAGTCCCCGGCCGTCGTCATCGTCGATCTCACGCTCAGCGGCGGCCATGGGCTCGATCTCATCAAGAAGGCCGTCCGCAGCGGCACGGACGCCAAGCTGCTCGTGCTGACGGCGCACGAGGAGACACTGTTCGCGGAGCGGGCGCTGCGGGCGGGCGCCCACGGCTTCGTGACCAAGCAGGAGGCGCAGGGCGAGGTGCTCGAGGCGATCCGCACCGTGCTGCGCGGGGAACGCTATCTCAGCGAGACCATGACGCAGCGACTCGTCGGTCAGGCGCTCGGATCCGGGCCGGCAGCGGACGTGGAGTCGCTGAGCGACCGCGAGCTCGAAATCTTCGAGCTCATCGGCCGCGGCACGAGCACCCGCGCGATCGCGGAACAGCTGCATCTCAGCGTGCACACGGTCGAGACGCATCGCGAGAACATTCGCGCGAAACTCGGCCTGCGCAACGGCGCAGAGCTCGTCCAACGCGCCGTCAGGTGGGTGTACGAGACGCAGGGGTGACGCCCAGAGCCGTCTCGCGCCGTCGGCGTTTCGTGGCGGAGCCGCTCAATGCGGCGGTCCGCGGCAAGACGCAGCTCACGACCGTGCCGCCGCCCGGCCGCGCCCGCAGGGCCAGCGCGCCGCCGAGCAGCGCACAACGGTGCTCCATGATACGCAGGCCCGCGCCGCTGTTCCCGCGCGCCTCAGGGAGGCCTTTGCCGTCGTCGGCGATCTCGAGCCGAAACTCGTTCTCTTCGCTGGCGAGCCGGATGACGATCTGGCGTGCATCCGCATGCTTGACGGCGTTCGTCACGGCCTCCTGGGCGATTCGGAACAAGTGCGTCGCGAACAGGTCGCTCGGAATGGAGACGGGAGCCGAGTAATCGAGCGCGACGGAGAGCCGGTCCCGGTCGAGGGTGCGGCGCCCGAGCTCGGCCAGCGCCGCCTCGAGGTCTCCGGCCGCGACCGTGACGGGCACGAGACCGCGGGAGATGTCCCTCACGTGCCGGTTCGCCTCCGCGATGCCCGCCGCGAGCTTCGCGGCCAGCGCGCTCTCACGCGACTCGCCTTCCGCGGCCAGCGTTTCGGCAAGGCTCTGGGCAAGCAGGCCGAGGCCGGTGAGCTCCTGCTGGGTGCCGTCGTGAAGCTCCTCCCCGATGCGACGTTGCTCGAGGGAGGCGATGCTGACGATCTCCTCGCGCAGGGCCTTCTGCTCGGTCACGTCGACGAAGGTCAGCACGATGCCCGCCACGCGGCGCTCGCCCAGGCGATAGGGCACGACGCGGCGCAGATACCAGCGGCCGTCCAGCGCGGGCACGAGCCTTTCCGGGACCGGTCCGGCCGCCGACACGGCGCGGGCGTCCGCCATGAGGGCGGCATCGCGGAAACGGGGCGCGATATCGGCCAGCGGCCGCCCGACGTCGCTGTGGATCAGATGGAACAGGCTGCAGGCGGTCGGCGTGTAGCGCTGGACGCGAAGGTCGAGGTCGAGGAACACCGTGGGGATCTCGGTCGCCGAGACCAGATTCTCCAGGTCGGCGTTCGTTCTCGCGGCCTCCTGCACCTTGAGCTTGAGCTGCGAGTTGACGATGCGCAGCGCCTCGTTGGTGGACTGCAGTTCCCCGCGCGACGATTGGAGCTCCTGATTAGCGACGCGCAGCTCCTCGTTGACGGCGGCAGTTGCCTCGCTCGAGGACCTGAGCTTTTCGTTCGCCGCCTCGAGTTTCTGAATCGTCGCCGCCAGATCCCGCCGTGTCTCCTCGAGCGCCTGCTCGAGCTCCGCGGTCAAGGCGGCCTCCGAATGCGGCAGGGGCTCCGTCGCTCCGCGCAGGCCCGGCGTTTCGCGGAACAGCACGAGGAGAAGGGTCTCCTCTTGGGACCGGATCGGTACCACCGTCAGGCTGCCGTTGCCGCCGCCTGGCGCGATCGTGTCGCGAACGAGGCGGCCCTCCTCGAGGGCGAGCACGCAGAGCCTGCGCAGCCGCGCGCGCAGGTCCGGCCGAGCCATCGCAAGCAGGTCGTAGGTCAGCGGGCCGGCCGAGAACGCGAGGAACTTCCCGAAGGCCCCTTCCAGGTAGCGCACACGGAAACGCTTGTCGATGAGCACGGCGGCGCCGCCGTGCCCGGCCAGTGTGGCCGCGTCCATGAGTGGGGCGAGCTCGGCATCGGCGCGGCCCGGCTCAGGCCGTTCTTTGGTCGTCTCTGGGTCTGCTGGCATCGGATGCCGCCTCCCCCGGGGCGCGAATGACGCACCTTTCGGATCGCGAGAATGGCGTTAACCGCCATTCACTGTTTGGTGGACCCCATGATTCCGCTGCCTTTCCGCGAGAGTGCATCATGCGTCTTTAGATGTAAACCGTACGCCTCCGTGCGAGGAGGCGCTGCCCGCCCAGTGGTCCGCCGGCCGCGAGAGATCCGTGGACAGACTCGCCAACGAACAGAGCAAGGCCCTGCTCGAAGCCGCCCCGGACGCCATGGTCATCGTGGATGCGCAGGGGTGCATCGTGTTCGTCAACGGCCAGACCGAGGCGCTCTTCGGCTACGCCCGCGACGAGATCCGGGGGCAGCCTGTCGAGGTGCTGCTGCCCGAGCGCTTCCGCATGCACCATCGCTCCCACCGCCTCGAATACTTCGGCGCGCCGCGCATGCGCCGCATGGGCGAAGGGCTCGAGCTGTTCGCGCTGCGCAGGGACGGCACCGAATTTCCGGCCGAGGTCAGCCTGAGCCCCGTCGAGACGGTCGACGGCCTGCTCGTCATGAGCGCGATCCGCGACATTTCTGCGCGTAAGGCGATCGAGCGGGAGCTCGTCGCGGCCCGGGAGGCGGCGGAACGCGCCGACCGTGCGAAGAGCGCGTTTCTGGCCGCGGCCAGCCACGACCTGCGCCAGCCGCTGCAGACGCTGATGCTGCTCGGCCGCGTGCTGGACCGACTCGTACCGCAGAACTCCAATGCCGCGGCGGCCCTTGCCACCCAGGGCGAGGCGCTGCGCTCGATGTCGAAGCTGCTCAACTCGCTTCTCGACATCAGCAAGCTCGAGGCCGGAGTCATCGTTCCGGACATCAAAGACTGTGCCGTGAGCGAGATTTTCGGCGGCCTCAGAGCGGAGTTCGCGGCCTTGGCCGAAGCCAAGGGGCTCGATCTCATCGTTGAGGACAGCGACGCCTACGTCCATACCGATCCGACCCTGCTCGGCCAGATCATTCAGAACCTCGTCGGCAATGCGATTCGGTATACGCGCCGGGGCTGGGTGCGTCTGCGCGCCGCCGCCGTGCGCGGCGCGCTGCGTATAGAGGTGCTGGATACGGGCTGCGGCATTCCCGCAAGCGAGCTGGGCCTGATCTTCGAGGAGTTCTACCAGTCGGGCCGCGCCCCGGGTCAGGCGCGCGAGGGGCTCGGTCTCGGGCTGTCCATCGTTCGCCGGACGGCCCAGTTGTTAGGCTATCGGCTCGAGGTCGAATCGACGCTGGGAGAGGGTTCCTGCTTCGCGTTCTGCGTGCCGAAGGCGATTCCGCCGGCGGCCGCGCCGCGGGTGTGCGCCGCCGCTGAGCAGAATCGGTCGGCGGGCCAGGGCCTCGTGCTCGTCGTCGACGACGATCCCGCCGTTGGGGCGGCGACGGCGATGCTGCTGAAGACGATGGGCCTCGAGGTCATCAGCGCGGTAGACGCGGAGCAGGCCGAGCGCGGTCTCGCCGAACGCGGCGCGGCGCTGAGTCTCGTGATCGCCGACTATCATCTCGGCCCCGGGGCCAACGGCGTCGACGCGATTGCCGGCGTCCGCGCCGTAGCCGGTTATAGCGTGCCCGCCATCCTCGTGAGCGGCGACACGTCCTCGGCGATTTCCGAGCGGCTCCGAGACGTTGGGGACTGTCACCTGCTGAGCAAGCCCGTCGATGCGGACGAGCTCATGAGCCTGACGGAGCGCCTCGTCCAGACGGCGGCCCGGTAGCGTCTCCGCGCGGCGCCCGTGGCGCCGGTGCAGCGTCCGGGTCAGGTCGACTCGAGGTTCGCGATCGGCACGGGCTCAATGGCCTCTGCGGGCTCGAACCCGAAGACCCGGCCCAGGAAGTACAACTCGCCGTCCAGCGCGCGGCGAATGTTGGGCGCCCGGCGGAAGCCGTGCTGCTCGCCCTCGAACTCGACGAGCGCCACCGGAAGGCGTTTCGCCTTGACGGCCTCGTACATGAGCTCCGCTTGATTGGCAGGGACGACGCGGTCCTCGAGCCCCTGGAACAGGATCAGCGGCGCCTTCATGCGCTGCACGGCGTGGATCGGCGAACGCTCGACGTACAGGTCGCGGCGCTCGGGATAGGGGCCGACGAGCGCTTCGAGGTAGCGCGACTCGAACTTGTGCGTATCGCGGGCCAGGGCTTCGAGATCGCTGATGCCGTAATGGCTCGCCCCGGCCTTGAAGACCTCGCGGAAGGTCAGCGCGGCGAGCGCGGTGTAGCCGCTAGCGCTCCAGCCGCGGATCGCGAGCCGTTCGCCGTCGGCCCGGCCCTTGCGCACGAGGCACAAGGCGGCGGCCACGCAGTCGTCGACGTTGACGATACCCCAGCGGCCCGCGAGGCGCTCGCGGTAGGCCCGCCCGTAGCCCGTGCTGCCGCCGTAGTTCACGTCGAGCACACCGAAGCCGCGGCTCGTCCAATACTGAATGTCGAGGCTAAGGGCCGTTCCGGCCTGCGCCGTGGGCCCCCCGTGTCCCATGACGGCGAGGGGCGGACGCTCGTGAGGCGCTCCCGCGGAGGCTTCGGCGCCGGGCGCGCATGGTGCCTGCGCGGCGCCTTCGTAGTCCTTGTTGCGGGGCGCATAGTACAAGGCATGAGCCGTGCCGCCGTCGCGCGCCGGAAATTCGAGCGGCTCGGGCACCGAGAGGTAGCCTGGGTCGATCGCGAGCGTCGACGAGGCGCGCAGGCGCTCGAGGCGACCCGAGCGCAGATCCAGACGCGCGAGCACGCGCGCTTCCGTGGGCGAGCCCGCGATAAAGACGGCGGCGCCCGCGCCGGCGCGCAGCGCTCCGATCTCCGTGAACGGCGTGGCGACGGGCTCGATGCCGGTCATCGAAGGCCGAACGATCCCGAGACGCCACGTGCCGCTTTGCGTGTAGGTGCAAACGAGCTCGTCGGCCGAAGCGAAGCCGTAAGTGGACATGCCGAACACCCATTGCGGCAGCCCGAACTCGGCCTCGAGCGGCGCCAACGGACGCGGTCCTTCGTCTTCGAGCCGATAGAGGTTCCACCAGCCGCTGCGGTCGGACACGAAGTGCAGCAGGCCGGCGGGCGACCATTCGGGCTGAAAGACCGATTCCCCCGGTCCGCCCGCGACGCGCCGCGCCTCGGCGAGCCGGCCGTCGGCGGCGACCGTAGCCGTCCAGAGCTCGGTGCCGTCCCAGGGCATCTGCGGGTGGTCCCAGGCCAGCCAAGCGATCCGGCGCCCGTCCGGGCTCAGGCGCGGGTTCGAATAGAAGTCGTTGCCGGCCGCGAGTACCGTCCCTCCGTCGGCATTGGGACCGGTCGGGTCGAGCGCGACGAGCGCGTTGATCGGCTCGTGCCCGCCGGCGCGATGGTCTTCGCGCACACAGAGGAGCCGTGCGTGCGCGGCATCGAAGCGAAAGTCGGCGTAGCGCAGCGCGGCGCCGCCCGCGTCGGGGGTCAAGGGCTCCGGGTCTTCGCCGG
This sequence comes from uncultured Gammaproteobacteria bacterium, assembly GCA_963782445.1. Lineage (GTDB taxonomy): Bacteria > Pseudomonadota > Gammaproteobacteria > Steroidobacterales > Rariloculaceae > ZC4RG20. Next base: position 3,161,350 of record CAWAJM010000001.1, on the reverse strand, counting down.
GCCGGCACCGATAGACGCGCTGGTCGGGGAAGTGCGCGAAGTAGAGGTTGCCGCCGGCCACGGTGTACGCCCCGCCGCCGTATTCATGGACCCGCGTGCGGACGTTGTACGGCGCCGGCACCGCGTCCGCCGTCACCCCTTCGGGCCCGCGGCGCACGAGCGCGCGGCGGCCGGCGTCCTCGGGCCGGCCCTCGATCCAGTAGATCGCACCGTCCGCGAGCTGCGGCTCTGCGAGCGCGACGGTTGCGGCGGTGATCGTCGCGGACGTGATCGGGGAGACCCACGTCCCGTAAGCTGCTGTTGCGATCGTCTCGTCCTCGCTGAGTGCGCGACGGGCGTCGTCGCCGGGTCACGCTACACTGTGCTCCGACGTTCCGACAAGCCGGGAAGGATCTGCATGCATACCGAATACGTCGACTATCGCGACGGCGACGTCGTCTGCGAGGGCTACATGGCCTATGACGCGTCCCGCGCGAGCGCGGTCCCCGGTGTCCTCGTGAGCCACACCTGGGCCGGCCAGGGCGACGCCGAGCGCGCGGAGGCCGAGCGGCTCGCCGCGCTCGGATACGTCGGGTTCGCCGTCGATTTGTACGGCAAGGGCGTGCGCGGGGGCAGCCCCGAAGAGAACGCGCGTCTCATGCAGCCTTTTATCGACGACCGGACGGTGCTCGCCCGGCGCATCCGCGCGGCGCTCGGAGCGCTCACGCGCCATCCGCATGTGGACGCCCAGCGAACGGCGGCCGTCGGCTATTGCTTCGGCGGCCTCTGCGTGCTCGATCTCGCGCGCAACGTCCCGGCGGGTCTGCGCGGCGTCGTCAGCGTACACGGCCTGCTCCATGCCCCTCAGCGCCGCTCGCAGCCGCCGATAACGGCCAAGGTGCTCGTGCTGCACGGCTACGACGATCCCATGGCGCCGCCCGAGCATCTGCGCGCCCTCGCCACCGAGCTCAGCGAGGCCGGTGCCGACTGGCAGGTGCACGCCTACGGCGGCACGATGCACGCTTTCACGAATCCACAGGCCGCCGCCCCGGAGCGGGGCCTCGCCTACAACCCGGCCGCCGCGCGGCGGGCGCGCGTGGCCATGACGGACTTCCTCGAGGAGGCGCTGGGGCCTTCCTAGAGTTCGCCTACCGCCGGCCCCCGAACCCGTTCGTGAATCATGCGGCCGACGCGCGAAGCCAGCCTAGGTGTGCCCGAGGACGGCGAGCTTCGCCCAGTCCTTGATCGGCATGCGCCCGACGATTTCGCTATTTCCGCCTGCAGGCTTGAAGATCAGCGCTTCGCCGGGCTCGAGGCCGGCCGCCTCGGTGCCGAAGGCCGCCTCGAGGTTGGCCTGCTGCGTGACGATGACGTCGTTGCGGCCGGACGCGGGCGGCTGCTGCACGCGCGCGCGCAGCCAGGCCGCGTCCGGATGGTCCGGGCCGAGCTCGGCGACCCTGTGGCGTTGCCCGAAGCCGAAGAAGTGGGCCGTCTGGTATGCGCTGAACGCGGGGCTCGAGTAGGTCTGGTCCACCGGGATCGAGAACTTCCGAAAGGCATAGCCCATGGCCTCGACCGTGGCTTCGCCCATCGCGTCGAGCTCGGGCTCGTGAAACGGGTTGCCGGGCGAGGCCCGGCGTCCCTCGGGCGCCTGCTTCGAGGTGCTCGCGCGGCGCATGACGATGACGTAGCCGCCATGCTCGAGAGCGGCGACGAGCGGTTGGCCGGTCAGCATGTCCGCCTGCGCAGACCCCGCGGCGAGCCAGGCGCCGGCCGCGGCCGCCGCGACGAACCTTACGGTGTTCATCTTGGTCTTCATCTTTCGGCCTCCCAGCGCCGCTTGGGTCCCATCGTATCAGGATCGGAGGTGCACTCGTGCCTTCCGGTGCCTTTCGTTAGTCGAAGGGTACGTAGCGATTCGAATGATCTTTCGGCGTCACTAGAGCGTTCGACGGCGGGCAGTCCATAACGATAGCGAGCAGAGGTTGCGATGTACGGAACGGCGGGACACGGCATTTGGGCATGATGGGGCTCGTTGCGCTGTGCGATGAGCGGGAGGGCCGGCGGCGCCGGGACGTCAGGTGGGCTCGACCGCTGGACTGCTAGCCGTACCGCGCCAAGTCCTGCGCGAGGTAGCCGCGCTCGGGATAGTCCCCCGCGATGCCGCGCGGGCCTTCGCGCAGCCCCATGAGCAGCAGTTGCGCAAGGTGCAGTGGGTAGCGGTCCGTCTGCTGGGCAATCTGCTCCCGGCAGGCGTAGCCGTCGGTCACGATGAGCGTGTCCGCCTCGGCTTGGCGCACCGCCGGCAGCAGCACGCGCTCGCCGATCGCCAGCGAGAGCTCGTAGTGATCGGCCTCGAAGCCGAAGGGCCCCGCCATGCCGCAGCAGCCCGAGTCGAGCAGCTCGAAATCGAGGCCCATGCGTTCCATGACGTCGCCTTCGCCGTCCATGCCGATCACGGCCGCGTGGTTGCAGTGACCGTGCACCAACGCGCGTCGCTCGAGCCGCGGCGGCGCGTAGTCGTGCTGCTGCGCGAGGAATTCGCCGAGCATGAAGGTCTGCCGGCTCAGCCGCTGGGCCCGTGGGTCGTCGGGGAACAGTTTGGCGAGCTCGTCCCGGAATGCCGTGACGCAGGACGGCTCGAGGCCGACGATGGGCGTGCCGGCATAGGCGTCCGCCTCGAGGCTGCCCATGATCCCGCGCAGCAGGCGCTTGGCCGAATCGAGCATGCCCCAGGCGTACAGCGGGCGGCCGCAACACAGCGACGGCTCGGGCACGATGACATGGCATCCCGCGGCCTCGAGCACTTCGAGGGCGGCCGCGAGTATCTCGGGATGAAGGTGGTTGTTGAACGTATCGGGCCAGAGCACGACGGGCCGGCCGCGCGGATGGCGCGGGCCGCGGCGTCGGTACCAGTCCTTGAACGTGCACGGCGCGAAGCGGGGCAGGCTGCGTGCGGGCGCGATGCCGCCGATCCGCTTCGCGAGCGTGCGCAGGCCGGGCGTCTGGCTGATGAAATTTGCGAGCCCCGGCGCTCCCGCGGCGAGTCGGCTCCACCAGTAGATCAGGCCCATCGAGTAAGCCGCCCGCGGCCGCATGCGGCCCTTGTAGTAGTGGTAATTGAACTCGGCCTTGTACGTCGCCATGTCGACGCTGACCGGGCAGTCGCCGAGACAGCCCTTGCAGGCGAGACACAGGTCGAGCGCCTCGTGCACGGCCGGGCTGCGCCAGCCTTGCCGGATCGGCGCATCGGGGCGCGTCATGCCATTGACCATCTCGAACAGCAGGCGCGAGCGCCCGCGCGTCGAATGCATCTCCTCGCGCGTCGCCATGTAGCTCGGACACATGACGCCTTTGTCGATGCGCCGGCAATTGCCGACGCCGACACAGCGCAGCGCGGCGCCCATAAAGCTGCCGCCGTCCTCCCGAAACGCGAATACCGTATCGACCTTGGGCCGCTCGAAGCCCGCGCCGAGCCGGAGATTCGAGTCGCGCGGATACGCGTCGACGACCTTGCCCGGGTTCATGCGATTCGCCGGGTCCCAGAGGCGCTTGAACTCGCGAAAGCCTTCGACGAGCTCCGAGCCGTACATCTTGGGCAGCAGGTCCGCGCGGGCCTGCCCGTCGCCGTGCTCGCCCGAGAGCGTGCCCCCGTAGCTCACGACGAGGTCGGCCGCATCGCTCGTAAACGCTTTGAAGCGCTCGATGCCGGCGCGCGACTCGAGGTCGAAGTCGATGCGCACGTGGACGCAGCCTTGGCCGAGATGACCGTACAGGGAGCAGTCGTAGTCGTAGCGCTCGAGCAGCGCGCGGAAGTCCCGCAGATAGCGGCCGATTTTGGCCGGCGGCACGGCGGCGTCCTCCCAGCCGGGCCAATTGTCGGGCTGATTCAGCATGTGCGCCGTGGCCGCGAGGCCGGACTCGCGGATTTCCCAAATCTCCTGCTGCTCGGCGCGGTCGGAGTAGAGTTTCGCATTCGGGCCGTCCGGCAGATGGGTCACCGTCTCGATGAGCTCGTGCGCACGGCCCTCGGACTCTTCGCGCGTCTCGCCGCCGAGCTCGACGAGCAGCCAGCCGCCGCCGTCGGGCAGCATCCGGCGTCCGCGCCGGCCCTTGTGCTTCTCCTCGAGGTAGTCGATGAGCTGCTCGTCGATGCCTTCGAGGCCGACGGGGCCGAACTCGAGCACGCGCGGGACGTGATCGCCCGCGCGGTAGATGTCGGGATAGCCGAGGACGACGAGCGTGCGGCTCGGGGGGCTCGGCACGAGCCGCAGCTCGGCCTCGAGGATCATGGCGCACGTGCCCTCGCTGCCGACGAGCGCGCGCGCGACGTCGAAGCCCTTCTCGGGCAGCAGCTCGTCGAGGTTGTAGCCGGAGACGCGGCGCGGGATGTCGGGGTAGCGCGCGCGGATCAGATCGGCGTAGCGGTCGCGGAGGCGCTCGAGGCCGGCATAGATCTCGCCGCGCCGGCCGCCGGCCGCGATGGTGCGCTCGAGCTGCTCTTTGCTCGTCGGCCCGACCCGCATGCGCTCGCCGTCGTAAGTCAGGATCTCGAGCGCGTGCACATTGTCCGCCGTGCGCCCGCCCATGATCGAGTGAATGCCGCAGGAGTTGTTGCCGAGCATGCCGCCCAGCGTGTTGTGGTCGTGCGTCGCAGGGTCCGGCGCGAACGTCAGGTGATGACGCTCGGCCTGGTCCCGCAGGTCGTCGAGCACACAGCCCGGCTGCACGACCGCGCGCTGCGCCTCGGGATCGATCGAGAGCACCTTGTGCAGGTACTTCGACATATCGACGACGACGGCCGCGTTGCAGCATTGGCCGGCGAGGCTCGTGCCGCCGCCGCGCGGCAGCACGGGCGCCTCGTGCTCGCGGCACAGCCTTACCGTCTCGACAACGTCCTCGACCGCGCGCGGCACGACTACGCCGATCGGTACTTGGCGGTAGTTCGAGCCGTCCGTGGCGTAGAGTGCGCGATAGCCTTCGTCGAAGCGCACGTCGCCATGCACGCGGCGGCGCAGGGCGCCCGCGAGCGCCTCGGCCGCCTTGCCGGAAAGCGGCCCCGGGGGTCTCGGCGACACGGCTCAGGCCTCGGCCTTGTCGCGCTCGCCGATGTGAGCCCAATCCGCTTTGATCTCGCGAATGGTCTCGAGAACGATGTTGAGCGCTTCGGGGTCGCCGTGCAGCAGCGCCGACGCGTAGGCTCGGGCCTGCTTGAGCTTGATGTGCGGCGGCAGCGGCGGCACGTTGCCGTCCGTGTAGGCCTCGAGGACGACGGGTCGGTCCGCGGCCAGCGCCGCGTCCCAAGCGGGTCCGATCTGCTCGGGTTTGTCGACACGGATGCCTTTGAAGCCGATCATCTCCCCGTAATCTGCGTACGGAAAGCTCGGGATGGCCTGCGAGCCCTCGAACTTCGGGTCGCCGGCCAGCACGCGCTGCTCCCAGGTCACCTGATTCAGATCGCGGTTATTGAGCACCATGACGACGAGCCGCGGGTCTTTCCAGTGCTTCCAGTACTTCGCGGCCGTCACGAGCTCGGAATTGCCGTTCATCTGCATGGCGCCATCGCCGACCGTCGCGATGACGGGACGGTCCGGGAACGCGAATTTCGCGGCGATGGCGTACGGCACGCCGGGCCCCATGGTCGCGAGGCCGCCCGAGAGCGAAGCCATCATGCCGCGGCGGATCTTCACGTCGCGCGCGTACCAGTTCGCGGCCGAGCCCGAGTCGCAGGTGATGATGGAGTTCTCGGGCAGCCGCGAGGATAGCTCCCAGAACATGCGCTGCGGATTGATGGGGTCCGCCTTCTGCTTGGCGCGGTCCTCGAGTACACGCCACCACTGCGCGACGCCGGCCTCGATTTGTTTGCGCCAGGCGCGGTCCTGCTTGGGTTTGAGCCTGCCCTTGAGCGCGCGCAGTGTCGCGGCGCTGTCGCCTACGAGGTTGACCTCCATCGGATAGCGCAGCCCGAGCATGCGGCCCGAGATGTCGATCTGCACGCCTCGGGCCTGGCCCTCGGCGGGTAGAAATTCCGAGTACGGGAAACCGGAGCCGACCATGAGCAGCGTGTCACAGCCGTCCATGAGGTCCCAGCTCGGCTTGGTGCCGAGCAGTCCGATCGAGCCCGTGACGTAGGGCAGATCGTCGGGCAGCGCAGCCTTGCCGAGCAGCGCCTTGGCGACGCCGGCGCCGAGCAGCTCGGCGACCTCGGCGACCTCCTCGGAGGCGTGGAGCGCGCCGGCACCGATCAGCATCGCGACGCGCTTGCCTTCGTTGAGCACGCGCGCGGCGCGCTCGAGGTCTTCCTCGGCCGGCACGACGTGCGGCACCGAGTAGCCCACGCCGGAATGCACGGTGCCATGCGCTCGCGGCGGCGCCTCGACGGCCTCGAGCTCCTGCACGTCGTTCGGCACGATCACGCACGTCACGGTGCGCTCGGACTTGGCGATGCGCACGGCGCGATCGATGAGATGGCGCACCTGCACGGGCGAGGACGCCATGTGCACGTAGTCGCCCGCGACGTCCTTATAGAGCGAGATCAGGTCGACTTCCTGCTGAAAATGGCCGCCGAGCGCGGAGCGCGCCTGCTGGCCGACGATCGCGACGACGGGCTGATGATCGAGCTTGGCGTCGTAGAGGCCGTTGAGCAGATGGATGGCGCCAGGCCCCGACGTGGCGAGGCACACGCCGACATGGCCCGTAAATTTCGCATGGGCGCAGGCCATGAAGGCAGCCATCTCCTCGTGCCGTGTCTGCACGAATTCGATCCCGCCGCCCATTCGGTCCAAGGCGCCGACGATGCCGTTGATGCCGTCGCCAGGATAGCCGTAGATGCGCTCGACGCCCCATTCGGAGAGCCGCTGCAGCAAAAAATCGCCGACCGTCTTACTCATGGATCACTCATCTCCTCAATTTATTATCTGCAGCCCGTTCGCGCGCGTTGAAATCGGCGCCTGCCGCAGAGTCCGAACTTTTCGTCCTCTCTAGACGCCATACGTGCAAGGCACGTGCCAGAAACGACACGCACGGAATTTTTAGGCCCGGGGGCGCGAATCGGTCAGCGCACCAATCGACACGCGGAGGAACCGCGCGGCAATCTGACAATCCACTCGCTGCAACGCGGAGGCGAAGCGCGCGTATGACGAACGAGGGAGCGGCGACGCCGAATGGGCCGAAGATCGAACGCGTTTCCGTCGCGGCCTACGAGGTGCCGACAGACGGGCCGGACGGCCTCGAGTCCGACGGTACGTTCCAATGGGCTTCGACGACAATGGTGGTCGTCGAAGTCGAAGCCGGCGGCGAGACAGGGATCGGCTACACCTACGGCGACGTGAGCACGGCACGTCTAGTCGAATCGAAGCTGGGGCCGCGGGTCCTTGGCGAAGACGCGTTTGCGGTCGGTTCGATCTGGCGCGATCTCATGCAGTCGCTGCGTAATGCCGGCCGGCCGGGGATCGGTACAATGGCCGTCGCCTCCGTGGACGTCGCTCTCTGGGATCTCAAAGCCAAACTGCTAGGGTTGCCGCTGCTGCGGCTCCTGAACGTCTTCCACGATTCGGTGCCCGTCTACGGCTCGGGCGGGTTCTGCAACTACCCGCTGGATCGCCTAGTCTCGCAGGTCCGGGACTGGGTCGAGCGGGGAATTCCGAGCGTCAAGATCAAGACCTCGCGGCATCCCGATCAGGATCCCGAGCGGCTTGCGGCCTGCCGCTCGGCGATCGGCGAGGACACGCTCCTCATGGCGGACGCGAACGGTGCCCTGAGCCGCAAGGAGGCGCTCTACTGGGCCTGGCGCTTCCGGGAGGATTGGAACGTCTCTTGGTTCGAGGAGCCGGTCTCTTCGGACGACCGGGACGGCTTGCGGCTGATCCGCGATCAAGGCCCGCCCGGTCTCGACGTGGCCGCCGGCGAATACGGCTACGTGCTCTACGACTTCGTCGATCTCCTCGAAGCGCAGGCGGTCGATTGCCTGCAGGCCGACGTCACGCGATGCGGAGGAATTACGGGCTTGCTGCAGGTGGCCGCACTCGCTTCGGCGCGCTCGCTGGACCTTTCGGCGCACTGTGCCCCGACGATCTCCGCGCATGCCTTCTGCGCCGTGGAGCGCCTGCGCCATCTGGAGTTCTTTCACGATCACGACCGCATCGAGCACATGTTGCTCGACGGGGCCCTCTCGCCCGTCGACGGCCGCTTGAAGCCGGACCCGACCCGCCTCGGCCTCGGCGTCGTGCTCAAGGCCGAGGACGCCGTGCGCTACGAAGTCTATCGCGGCATCTCACCGTAGGGATGATTCGGGTCGGAGGCGCCAAACAAGGGCTGGCCCGCGCTCGCATCCGCCGCCACGCCGGCGTCGCCGGCGAGCCCCGCGAGCGCCAGACGTGCGGGCACGCGCGCCTTCTCGATCCTCGCCACGGCGGTCCCGCCGACTCTCGGCCGCGACGCACGGCGAGGGGAAGGCTAAGCTACGCGCTGCATGAAACGCCACGGCATAGAACCTGGGCGGCCGGCGCTGCGGCGGCGGCAGGCGCGCGAGGCGCTCTCGGCCGCGGCCGGCGGAGCCTTGGACTCGCCCCTGCGCAACCTCGCGATTGCGCTGGCCCTCGTGGCCGTCGTATTCGGCGCGGCGACCATCGGTTACCTCCGGGCCGGCTGGAGCCTCGGCGACTCGACATATATGGTCGTGCTCACGATGTTCTCGGTCGGCTACGACGAGGTTCGGCCGATCGATACGGTCTATCTGCGCACGTTGACGACGGCCACGATCGTCCTCGGCTGCACCGGCATGATCGTGTTGACGGGCGCGCTCGTGCAGGCCTTTACTGTTTTCCAGATCCGCAGAATGCTGGGGCTCGACCGCATGCAGACACAGATCGACCGTCTCGAGGGCCACGTCGTGATTTGCGGCTTCGGCCGCATCGGCATGCAGCTTGCGAGTCAGCTGCAGCCGGCCGGTGCCGCGTTCGTGATCGTCGATCGCGATCCCGCTAAGGTGGCGGAGGCGCAGGCGCAGGGCTACCTCTGCGTCACGGCCGATGCGATCGACGAAAGCGCGCTCGAAGTCGCGCGCATCAAGCGCGCGCGGGTGCTCGCGACCGTGCTGCCGGACGATGCGGCCAACGTGTTCATCACATTGAGCGCCCGCAACCTGAATCCGGCGCTCGAGATCATCGCCCGCGGCGAGGCCTCGACGACGGAGAGCAAGCTCTATCACGCCGGCGCCAGCCGGGTCGTGTTGCCCACCCACACGGGTGCCGAGCGCATCGCGGAGATGATTCTGTATCCGGCCACCGAGCGCGTGCTGCAGGACTCGGCGCAGATGCGGGACATCAAGCGCGGGCTGCACGAGTTCGGCCTCGAGCTCGAAGGCGTGAGCGTGCCCGTCGACGGCATCGTCGTCGGCTGGACAGTGCGCGACGCCGAGCTGCGCGGCCAGGGGGCGTTCTTCGTAGTGCAGATCGACCGCGCCAACGGGCAGAGCATCCTTAATCCGGGCCCAGACGTGCCAATCGAGCCGGCCGACCGCCTGCTGCTCGTGTTGCGCGGGAGCCGCGTTGCGGCCGCCGCACTGTTCTCGAAATCGAGAGCGCCCGGGAGGTCGCGCCGCACGCAGGCGTAGCCGGACCGATGTTGAGCCCGGAGCCCGGGCCGAGTACCTTAGCGTGACGCCCCGCACTCGCGTGGCAGTAAACGCTCGATAACACGAAGGGCTCACCATGGAAAGCCACGCTACCGGCCTCGTTGCGGGCGGACCGGGCCTGTCCGCCGCCGACTTCGACCCTTCCCTGCTGCTCGCCTGTCTGCAGGCAGTGCGCCGCGGCGATTTCTCGGCCCGGCTGCCCGGGCACTGGACGGGCATCGAGGGGAAGATCGCCGATACCTTCAACGATATCGTCGCCGCCAATGCGCATCTTGCCGGCGAGCTCGAGCGCGTCAGCGAGGCCGTGGGCAAGCGTGGCAAGACGCGCCAGCGCGTGCGTTCGGAGCGGGCCGCGGGCGCCTGGGGCGGCATGGAGACCTCGGTCAACGGCCTCATCGACGATCTGCTCTGGCCCACCAGCGAAGTCACGCGCAGCCTTGCGGCGGTCGCTAAGGGCGATCTCTCGCAGACGGTGCCTCTCGAGGTCGAGGGCCGGCGGATCGAAGGCGAGTTCCTGCGCTCGGCCGAGATCGTCAACACGATGATCAGGCAGATGCGCGTCTTCACGTCGGAGGTGACGCGCGTCGCCCGCGAGGTGGGCGCCGAAGGCAAGCTCGGCGGTCAGGCCGTCGTCAAGGAGGTCTCGGGAGTCTGGAAGGATCTCACGGACAACGTGAACTCGATGGCCAATCACCTGACGGCTCAGGTGCGCAATATCTCAGAGGTCACGATCGCGGTCGCAAACGGCGACCTCTCCCGCAAGATCACGGTCGACGTGCGCGGCGAGATGCTGCAGCTCAAGGAGGCCATCAATACGATGGTCGATCAGCTGCGCTCGTTCGCCTCGGAGGTTACACGCGTCGCGCGCGAGGTGGGCACGGAGGGCAAGCTCGGCGGCCAAGCCATCGTGCCGGGGGTCGCGGGCACCTGGAAGGACCTGACGGACAACGTCAACGTCATGGCTGCGAACCTTACGGACCAGGTACGCGGCATTGCCGAGGTCGCCACGGCCATCGCCAGAGGCGACCTCTCGCGCAAGATCACCGTCGACGTGAAAGGCGAGATCCTCGAGCTCAAGAACACGATCAACACGATGGTGGACCAGCTCAACAGCTTCGCCTCGGAAGTCACGCGCGTTGCGCGCGAGGTGGGCACCGAGGGCAAGCTCGGCGGCCAGGCCGAAGTCCCCGGCGTCGCGGGCACATGGAAGAACCTGACGGACAACGTCAATTCGATGGCCGGCAACTTGACCGGTCAGGTGCGCAACATCGCAGAAGTCGCGACGGCGGTCGCGCGCGGCGACCTCTCCCACAAGGTTACCGTCGACGTCAAAGGCGAGATCCTCGAGCTCAAGAACACGATCAACACGATGGTGGACCAGCTCAACAGCTTCGCGGCCGAGGTCACGCGCGTCGCGCGCGAGGTCGGCACGGAAGGGATGCTCGGCGGGCAGGCCGAGGTGCCGGGTGTCGCGGGCACCTGGAAGGACCTCACGGACAACGTGAACGTCATGGCAACGAATCTGACGGACCAAGTGCGCGGCATTGCCGATGTCGCCACGGCCATCGCGCGCGGCGACCTCTCGCGCAAGATCACCGTCGACGTGAAGGGCGAGCTGCTCGAGCTCAAGAACACCATCAATACGATGGTGGATCAGCTCAACAGCTTCGCGGCCGAGGTCACGCGCGTCGCACGCGGCGTGGGCACGGAGGGGAAGCTCGGCGGCCAGGCGCGCGTGCCGGGCGTCGCGGGCACCTGGAAGGACCTCACCGACAACGTGAACTCGATGGCCTCGAACCTGACGGCGCAGGTCCGCAATATCGCCGAGGTCACGACGGCCGTCGCACGCGGAGACCTCTCGCGCAAGATCACGGTCGAGGTTCAGGGCGAGATTCTGGAGCTCAAGAACACGATCAACACGATGGTGGACCAGCTCAACAGCTTCGCCTCGGAGGTCACGCGCGTCGCGCGCGAGGTCGGCACCGAGGGCCAGCTCGGCGGCCAGGCCGAGGTACCGGGCGTTGCCGGTACCTGGAAGGGCCTGACGGACAACGTCAATGTCATGGCTGCGAACCTCACGAGCCAGGTACGCGGCATTGCGGAGGTCTCGACGGCTATCGCACGCGGCGATCTTTCCCGCAAGATCACCGTCGACGTCAAAGGCGAGATCCTCGAGCTCAAGAACACGATCAACACGCTCGTCGATCAGCTCAATGGCTTCGCGGCCGAGGTCACGCGCGTCGCGCGCGAGGTCGGCACGGAAGGCAAGCTCGGCGGACAGGCCACGGTGCCGGGTGTCGCGGGCACCTGGAAGAACTTGACCGACAACGTCAACGTCATGGCCGCGAACCTCACGAACCAGGTGCGCGGCATCGTCAAGGTCGTGACGGCCGTCGCGAATGGCGACCTGACGCAGAAGCTCACGGTCGAGTCGAAGGGCGAGGTCGCGGCGCTTGCGAACACGATCAACTCGATGATCGACACCCTTGCAATCTTCGCGGACCAGGTCACGACCGTGGCCCGCGAGGTCGGCGTCGAGGGCCGGCTCGGCGGCCAGGCAAACGTGCCGGGCGCGGCCGGCACGTGGAAGGACCTCACCGCCAACGTGAACCTGCTCGCGGCGAATCTCACGACGCAGGTGCGCGCGATCGCCGATGTCGCGACGGCCGTGACGAAAGGCGACCTCACGCGCTATATCCAGGTCGACGCGCGCGGCGAGGTGGCGGACCTCAAGAACTACATCAATGCCATGATCGGCAACCTCCGGCAGACGACGGAGCGCAATACTCAGCAGGACTGGCTCAAGACGAACCTGGCCAAGTTCAGCCGAATGATGCAGGGTCAGCGAGACCTCAACACGGTCGGCCAGATGCTGCTGTCCGAGCTCGCGCCGCTCGTGCATGCCCAGCATGGCATCATGTACGTGGCCGGCGAGACCGAGCGCGGCCCCCGGCTGCGCCAGCTGGCCGCTTATGCGGATCTCAGCAACGCCGGGGCGCTGCGCGAGTACGGCATCGGAGAAGGCCTCATCGGCCAGTGCGCCGCCGAGTGCAAGCCGATCATGCTCAGCAGCCTGCCGGAGAATACCGTACGCATCGGCTCGGGCATCGTCGAGGCAGCGCCTCGCCACCTCATCGTGCTGCCCGTGCTGTTCGAAGGTCAGGTCAAGGCCGTCATCGAGCTCGCTTCGCTGCACACATTCACGGGCGCGCACATCGCGTTCCTCGAGCAACTCGCCGACATCGTCGGCGTCGTCATCAACAATATCGAGGTGACGATGCGCACCGAGCGGCTGCTGGCCCAGTCGCAGCAGCTCGCGACGGAGCAGCAGACGCAGCAGCATGAGCTGCAGAAGACCAACGAAGAGCTGGCGCAGAAAGCGCAGCTGCTGGCGGCTCAGAATGCCGAGGTCGAGCGCAAGAACGGCGAGATCGAGCAGGCGCGGCGTGCGCTCGAGGAGAAGGCTGCGGAACTTGCGCTCACGTCCCGCTACAAGTCCGAGTTCCTGGCCAACATGTCGCACGAGCTGCGGACGCCTCTGAACAGCATCCTCGTGCTCGGCCAACAGCTCGCGGAGAATGCCGAAAGCAATCTCTCCGGTCGCCAGGTCGAATACGCCTCGACGATCTATGCCGCCGGCACGGATCTTCTGAACTTGATCAGCGAGATCCTCGACCTGTCGAAGATCGAGTCGGGCACGGTCACGGTGGAGTCGGAGGAGGTCGCGCTGGCCGGCCTCAAAGAAACCGTCGAGCGCAACTTCCGGCACGAGGTCGAAGCACGGCAGCTCGCGTTCGCAGCGGAGCTCGACCCGATGCTCGAGGAAGCCCTGGCGGGAACGATCCATACGGATCCCAAGCGCCTCATGCAGGTCCTCAAGAACCTGCTTTCGAACGCGTTCAAGTTTACCGAGCAAGGCATGGTCAAGCTCGCCGTCTACGTTGCGCGCGAGGGCTGGATGCCGGGCCACGCGGTGCTCGATCGCGCCGAGGCCGTCGTCGCCTTCGCGGTAAGCGACACGGGGATGGGCATCCCGGCCGATAAACAGAAGATCGTTTTCGAGGCGTTTCAGCAGGCGGAGGCCGGCACGGCGCGCAAGCACGGCGGCACGGGCCTCGGGCTCGCCATCAGCCGCGAGCTCGCCCAGCTGCTCGGCGGCGAGATCAAGCTGGAGAGCACGCCTGGGCGCGGCAGCACGTTCACGCTCTACCTGCCGTCCGTCTATGCCGGCTCCGCCTCGCCGGACCGCAGCGAGGATCCGGCGCCCGCCGTGCATTCGGCTGCCCACGCTTCCATGCTCGTGCCCGTCACGCGCCCCCAGCCCATCGCCGACGATCGCGACGAGATCGGCGCGCAGGACAGCGTCCTGCTCGTGGTCGCGGCCGAACCCGAGACCGCGACGGCGCTCGTCGAGGCGGCGCACGAGCGCGGTCAGAAATGTGTCGTGACGTTCGAGCGGCACCGCTGCCGCGGAGCTTGCGCGCACTTACGCCGTGGCCGGTATCTGCCTCGACTTGGCGCTGCCGGAGATGCACGGCTGGTCCGTGCTGCACGGGCTCAAGAGCAACGAGGCGCTGCGGCAGGTGCCGGTGCAGGTCATCTCCGCAAAGAACGATGGGCTCGAGGCGCGGTCGCGCGGCGCATTCACGGCGCTCACGAAGCCCATTGGGAGCAAAGAGCTCGGCCGCAGCCTCGATCGACTGCTCGGATTCGCGGCGGCGCCGACGCGCCGGCTCCTCGTCGCCGAGGCCGGCGGCGGCCGGCTCGGAGGGCTGCTCGCGGAGGCCGGCCTCGCGCCCGAGACGGCTTCGAGCGCGGAAGAGGCCGTGCAATGCCTGCGTGGGCGGAACTTCGATTGCGTGGTGGTCGACGCCGGCCTGGCCGCCCCAGAGCGCTTGCTGGACGCGGCGCTGACCGATCCGGGGCTCCGCAACATACCGTTTATCGTCCACGCTGCCGACGCGGCGCCGGAAACCGCGAGCGCGTGCCTCGACGCGCGGGCGGATCGGCTCGTTCTGCGCCGTCCCGAATCCGTCCCCGCGCTCCTCGAAGAGGTGCATGTGTTCCTGCACCGGCCGCTCGATGCGCTGCCCGAGGATCTGCGCGCCACGATGCGCCGGTGGCGCGAAGGCGAAGCCGGGCTGGCCGGGCGCAAGATCCTCGTCGTCGACGACGATGTCCGCAATATCTTTGCGCTGTCGACCGTGCTCGAGGGGAGGCGCATGCGCGTGATCTCCGCGAATAACGGCCGCGACGCAATCCGGCTCATTCGGGAGACGCCGGATCTCGCAGTCGTGCTCCTCGACATCATGATGCCGGAGATGGACGGCTACGAGACGCTGCGGCACATCCGCGCGGACCGCAAGCGGGCGCGGCTGCCCATCATCGCATTGACTGCGAAGGCGATGAGCGGCGATAGGGAGAAGTGCCTCGAGGCCGGGGCTTCGGACTACGTGGCAAAGCCCGTCGACACGCAGCAGTTGCTGGCGCTGCTTCGAGTATGGCTGCACCGATGACGAGCGCGGCGGGCGGCGAACGCGCCAATATTCTGCTCGTCGACGACAAGTCCGAGCGGCTGCTGACCTACGAAGCCATTCTCGAGAGCCTGGGGCAGAACCTCGTGCGTGCAACGTCAGGCGAGGAGGCGCTGCTGAAGCTGCTCGAGACGGAGTTCGCGGCCGTGCTGCTCGACGTCAACATGCCCGGCATGAGCGGCTTCGAGACGGCCGCGCTGCTGCGCCAGCACCCGGTCTGCGGCAATACGCCCATCATTTTCGTGACGGGCGTGCACATTTCGGACTTGGACCGGCTCAAGGGCTACGAGATGGGCGCCGCGGACTACGTTTACGTGCCCGTCGTTCCCGAAATCTTACGCAGCAAGGTACGTGTGCTCGTGCAGCTTCATCTGCAGCGCAGGGAGCTCGCCGGCCTGGCCGAGCGCCTCAAAGAAGCGAACGCGGATCTCGAGGCGGCGCATGCCGAGCTCAAGGCGGAGAAGACTCGGGAGCTCAAAGCGTTGAACAGGACCCTCGAGCTCGCCAACGCTCAGCTCGTCTCCGAGGTGGCCGACCGCAAGCGCGCCGAAGCGCTGCTCCAGGAAGCCGCCCGCCGCAAGGACGAATTCATCGCGATCCTCGCGCACGAGCTGCGCAACCCGCTCGCGGCCATGCAGAGCGGGCTCGAAATCCTGCACCGCAAGCCCGTATCCGAAGGTAAGCTCGACTGGTCCCGCAGCCTGTTGCATCGCCAGGTCAAGCAGCTGACTCGGCTCATCGACGATCTGCTCGACGTCTCGCGGGTCACGAGCGGACGTGTGCAGCTTCAGTGCGAGCCGCTCGAGCTCCGGCCCGTCCTGCGCGACGCGCTAGACGCGGTTCGCCCGTTGCTGCTCGCGAGGCGGCAGAAGCTCGTCTTCGAGTACCCGCCGGAGCCCGTTTATGTCTACGCCGATCCCGTGCGCCTTGCGCAAGTCTTCGGCAATCTGCTCACGAACGCGGCGAAGTACGGCCGCGACGGCGGTTTGGTCGAGCTCGTCGCGGAGACGAGCCGCGACGGGGGCTCCGGGTCCGTCAGCGTTCGGGTCCGCGACGACGGCAGCGGCATCCGCGAGGCGATGCTCGAGAGCATCTTCGAGTTGTTTGCCCAGGCAGAGGCGGAGGACCGCAAAGGCCACGGCGGCCTCGGCATCGGCCTCGCGCTCGTCCGCGGTTTGACGGAGCTGCACGGCGGCAGCGTATGCGCGCGCAGCGGCGGACTGGGCCGCGGCAGCGAGTTCGAGCTCACGTTGCCGCTTTCCGATCTGCGTCCCTCGCTCTCGAGCGCGCCCGAGCGTCCGTCCAACGCCGCGGCCAAGCCGCTGCGCGTTCTCATCGTCGACGACAACATCGACTGGACGCGGGGGCTCGCGACGTACCTGGCCGAAACCTCGAAGCACGAGGTCACCGTGGCCCATACGGGCTCGCACGGCTTGCGGGAGGCCGAAGGGGGCGACGCGGAAGCCGTGCTGCTCGACGTGGGCTTGCCCGACATCGATGGCTACGAGGTCGCGCGGCGGCTGCGCCACCGTCTCGGGGACCGCTCGCCGCTCGTGATCGGCATTTCGGGCTATGGCAGCAGCGCGGACCGGGCGCGCGCGGCCGCGGCAGGATTCGCGCGCTACTTCGTCAAGCCCGTGCCCTATGCGCTCGTCGACGAGGCGCTCGCGGAACTTGCGGAATCGAAGGCGCCGCCGGCGGATGAAATCTCGGACGCCTAGCGAGAGCGCTTCAGCCGCCGTTCGCCCCCGCCAGTGCCTGCGCCGCGGCCCGCTCCCCGCTCCTGAGGGCGCCCTCGACCGTGCCCGTGCCGTCGCGGTCCGCCGCCTCGCCGGCAAAGAACAGCGTCCCGGCCAGGGGTTCGGCGAGCCGCGCGCGGGCGCCGGCGCCGCCGACGAGGACATAGCTGTAGGCGCCGCGGGCGAAGGGGTCGGCCTGCCAGTCGTGCACGAAGGCGGCCTCGAGCTCGGCCGCCTCGAGGGCGGCCGGGCCGAAAAGCGCCGCGAGGCTCTCGAGCGCGGCGTGCACGATCTCGGCCCGCGGCTTGCCCGCGAGGCGCCGCGCGCGCGGGCCGCCGGCCCAGGCCGTGAGCACGGGCGCGTGTAAGGGCACGGCCGTCCAGAACGTCGGGAACGCGGCGTCGGGCGCGTGCAGGAACGCCGCCTCGCGGAAGCGGCCGCCCTCGACGTCTTCCCAGAAGGCCCGGCCGAAGCGCAGCACGACTTTGAGCGCGGCACCCGAGGCGAGCGCGTCGAGCGCGCCGCGCCGGGCCTCGGGCAGGGCGGGGCGAAACTCGACCGCGGCCGGGGAGCCGGCCGGCTGCTGGAGCACGCCGAGCGGCAGCGCGACGATCGCGCGCGGCGCCGCCAGACTCAGCTCGCGACCGAAGCGCAGTGCATCGACCTCGACCCGGCCGCGGGCCCAGGCGATGCGCCGGACGCAGGTGCCGAGCAGCAGCCGCGCCCGCGCGCCGCGCGCGGGCGCCGTAAGCGCCGAGACGAGGGCGGGATAGCCGCCCTGCGGCCGGAACGTCGGCGCGCCGGCGGCGCTGTCGCTCTGCCACTCGTCGAGCACGTCCAGGGCACTGATTCGCGCGGCGTCCGCGGCATCGAAGCCCTCGACGAGCATACGCGCGAGGTCCTTGGCCTCGGCCGAGAAGCCCGCGGCCGGTCCCGCGAGCAGGGCTTCGAACGAGAGATCATGCGCGGGGCGGTCCAGGCTTCGGAGGCCCCTAGCGAGCGCCTCGAACGGGCCTGAATCGGCCTCGAGGCGGCCGTTGCGCAGGCGGAACCGCGGTCCGCCCGTCTCGACCACCGCGGCCCCGGCCTCGTCGAGCCAGGCGCGCGTCGCGGGCGCGAGGCCGTGCACGAATTCGGCGCCGAGCTCGACCGGTGCCGGCCATTGCGGGCCCGTCAGCGAGTGGATGCGGCCGCCGACGCGGTTGCGGGCCTCGGCGACACGCACGTCGAGGCCGGCGCGAGCCAGCGTCGCCGCCGCTGCGAGGCCGGCGGCACCGGCGCCGAGCACGAGCACGTCGGCGGCGATCGCGGGGCTTGCCATAGCTCGATTTTCGTCGAATTCTCCGAGTCCGCCCAGCGGTGACGCCCGCCACGTAGGCGCGCACGGGCCCTCGGGCCGCGCCGGGTATCATGAGGCCCAAGCCGTACCGAGCCGAGGATGTCCCGGGCCGCAGATTCAAAGCACGAGCGCACGCGCAGCCAGAGCGCGAGGCGAGGGCGCGCGCGCCGCGGCCGGCGCCGCCGGGCGCCGCCGGGTGCAGTGCGCCGCGGGGCCCGCATCGTCTCGGCGGCCGCGCGGGCGCTGTGGGTGCGCGTCTTTCGCAAGTCGCCGCGGTCGGTCCGTATCGCGATCGGCGGTACGCTCGCGCTCGCGCTGCTGCTCACGGCGAATTGGGTCGCGCAGGTCGTGCGCAAGCCTTCCGAGCTCTGGTTTCCGTTGAGTGCCGCGCTCTACAAAACCCCCGCGGAGACCTGGAGGGACTACGGCGCGCTCTTCCGGCTGCACTCGACGCGCGTCATGACGCCGGAGCTGCTCGCGGCGCTCGCGCAGGTCGAGGCGGCGGGGAATCCTATCGCGCGCACGTACTGGCGCTGGGCGCTGAGGCTCGCGCCGCTCGATATCTATCGGCCCGCCTCGAGCGGCGTCGGTCTGTACCAGATGACGGACGGCGCGTTCGCCGAGGCGCGGCACTATTGCGTCCACCGTCACGTCGTCGTCGAGGACGGGCCCTGGAACGCGCTGCACTCGTGTTGGTTCAATGCCCTCTACACGCGCATCATCCCTTCGCACGCGATCGAGCTCACCTCGGCCTTTCTGAGCCGGCGCGTCGCCGACATCCTGGCGCGCGAATCGATCGCCGGCGCGAGCCTCGAGCAGCGCCAGGCGCTTGCGATGGTGATCCAGCTTTGCGGCGAGGGAGCCGCGGCCGCCTATGCGGAGCGCGGCTTTCGCTTCGCGGCCGGACAGCGCTGCGGCGCGCATTCGCCGCGTGCCTATATCCACAAGGTCGAGGCGCTGCAGGCCGTGTTCAAGCGGCTCGAATGAGGCGAATAAGGGGTCAGAGCCCTTTTTTGCGCTCGAAAAAGGGCTCTGACCCCTTTTTTGTCAGTGCTGCCCGACGACCTCGAGCAGGCCGACGTGCCCCTCGATCATGTGGGGCTTCGGCCCGAGGACCATGATGGCTTCGTGGTTCGACGTGAACGGCGTCCACTTCGGCAGGCCCGGTGCGCTCGGGACGCCGGTGCGCGCGAAGTTGGCCCAGGCCGTGCTCACGCGATCCGCGAGCGCCTGCTTCTCCGCCGTCACGGCGCCGTTCGTGCGCGTCGAGAGCGCGAGATTGTCGAACGCATAGGCGATGTCGATGGTGTGCGGCGCCATGAGGTGACGCACCTCCGTCATGCCTCGGAAGTGGTAGACGTAAACGGGTGCCCCGGGCTGCGCGGCTTTCTCCTGCGCGACCTCGATGGCGCGCCGCCCCATCATGCCGTCGGCACTGATACTGAGATAAAGCAGGTTGTTCGGGGCCTCGGGATAGATCTTGCGGTACTTGGCGATCAGGTTGTCCGCGGCGGAGTCCGCGCCGTGCAGCAGGCGCGCGACGCGTGCATGCAGCTCGGCGTCCGAGAGCGGTGCCACGGGCCCCGAGAAGAACGTGGTTTCGGTCTGCGTCCACCCGGTCATGAGGGGCACGTCGGCCGATGGGGCCGGCGCCTGCCCGGCAAACGGCTGCTTCGGAATGATCTTGCCGTCCGTCCACGGGCCCCATTGGGCGGCACCCATGGCGGCCATGATCTGGCTCGTGGTCAAGTCCGCGAGGCGCTCGAGGTGATCCGGCGAGACGCCGAGCTTGCGCAGGACGGGCTGGGGATCCGGTGGCGGCGTGGGCCGACCGCCTGCGAGCCCGCTCTCCGCGATGACCTTGCCGAAGAGCCCCTTGGCCTCGGGCACACCCATGACGGTCGTGACTTTCGCGCCGCCGCCCGACTGACCGAAGATCGTGACGTTGTTCGGATCGCCGCCGAATTTCGCGATATTGTCGCGGACCCAGCGCAACGACTGGACGATGTCCTGTATGCCGACGTTGGCCGCGTCGGCGTAGGCCGGATCGCCGAGGTCCGCGAGGTTCAGGTAACCGAAGATGTTGAGCCGGTGATTCGTGGTGACGAGCACGACGTTCTGGTAGGCGGCGAGATGCGTGCCGTCGTAGCGGATGCTGCCGCCGGAGCCCGAGCTGAAGCCGCCGCCGTGAAACCAGACCATGACGGGGCGTTTACCGCCGTCATCGAGCGCCGGCGTCCAGACGTTGAGATTGAGGCAGTCCTCGCTCATCGGGCTCTGATCCAGATCCTGGCCTTCCTCCTGCATGAACGGCGGCGGCGGAAAGTCGGGCGCCGGACACCGGTCGCCGAGATGCGTCGCGTCGCGCACGCCCTGCCAGGGCTGGACTGGCCGCGGCGCGTGAAAGCGGTTCTTACCGCCCGTGTCGGCTGCGTAGGGGATGCCTTTGAAGACGTAGACGTTGCTGTCGTATGCGCTGCGGGCGCCTCGCACCTTGCCGCCCGTCACCTCGACGACGGGCGCCGCGCTACCCGGCGCGCTCTGGGCGGCGGCGTCCCCGGCCGCGAGCGCGCCAGCGAACGCGAGGGCCGCGAAACCGATGACGATCCGGCCGGACCGGCGTGCGCGCAGGTACGTCAACATGAGGCGTCTCTCCTGAATAGGCAGGTAAGGTGTTGCGAGCAAGCCGCGGCGGCGGGCTTGTTCTTGTTGTAGGCGTTGCCCGAGAATAGTCGACGGTCATAGCCGACACAAGCGCACCGCTTCACCCCCGGACAGCCTGCCGCCATGGTTGCGTTCCCGACACAAGCCCCCGCTGGCGGCGTCGCTCGCGCGCCTTCGCCTTTCCTGTAGGCCCCGCATTGTCAGTCTCCCAGCTGACCGCCGTGGCGGTCGTCGGCAAGCGCCGGGGGACGTGGTACTGGGACGTCCTCGCGGCGCTCCTGGTGCTCGGCCTGCTCGTCGTGCTGGCCGAGGCGAGCCGCGACGTGACGCGGCCGCTCGCCGAGCTCCATCGCCATCCCGTCGCGCTCGACCCGGCGGGCCTGCCCGTGTACGCGGCGCTCACGGCCCTGCGCATGCTTGCGGGGCTGCTGTTGTCGCTTCTGTTTACGTTCACCTATGCGACCTTGGCCGCCAAGAGCCGCCGCGCCGCGGCGATCATGATCCCGCTGCTCGACATCCTGCAGTCGGTGCCGATCCTCGGCTTCATTTCCGTCGCGGCGGTTTTCTTCATGGCGCTGACGCCGCGCCTTGCGCTCGGCGCCGAGCTCACGGCCGTATTCGCGATCTTCACGAGCCAGGCCTGGAACATGGCCTTCAGCTTCTATCAATCGCTGCGCACGGTGCCCGAGGAGCTCACGGAGGCCGCGCGCTCGTTCCGGCTCGGCGCCTGGATGCGCTTCTGGCGCCTCGAGGTGCCGTTCGCGATGCCGCCGCTGATCTGGAACATGATGATGTCCATGTCGGGCGCTTGGTTCTTCGTCGTCGCGGCGGAAGCGATCAGCGTCGGCCGCACGCGCGTGGTGCTGCCCGGCGTCGGCTCGTACATCGCGCTGGCGATCGCGGGGCGCAGACTCGACGCCGTGGCCTGGGCGATCGCGACCATGCTCATCGTCATCCTCGTCTACGATCAGCTGCTGTTTCGACCGCTCGTCGCCTGGGCCGACAAGTTTCGCTTCGAGCAGGAGAGCGCGGGGCCGCCGCCGCGGGCGTGGATGCTCACGATGCTGCGGCGTTCGCGGCTGGTCGGCCTCGCGTCGCGGCCGCTCGAGGCGGCATGGCGGCACACGTATCGGACTCCGCGCGGCGCGCGCTCCGCGCAGCCGCCGCGCGCCGAGCGGGCGGGTTTCGCACGGGCACGCGGTGCGCTCTGGGTGTTCGGGGGCGCCGCGCTGGCCGGGTTGGCGTTATGGAAAATCGGGCGCTTCGTCGGCGCCGGCGTCGGCCTGCGCGAGGTCGGAACGGCCGTGCTGCTCGGGTTCGCGACGATGCTGCGCGTGCTCGTGCTCATTGCGATCGCGAGCGCCGTATGGGTGCCCGTCGGAATTCTCATCGGGCTGCGGCCGCGTGCCGCACGGATCGCGCAGCCCGTCGCGCAGTTCATGGCGGCCTTCCCGGCCAATCTCCTGTTTCCGCTCGTCGTCTCGGCCATCGTCGCGTTCCGGCTCGACCCCGACGTTCTGGCTGAGCCCGCTCATGATCCTCGGCACGCAATGGTACATTCTGTTCAACGTCGTGGCCGGCGCCTCGACGATCCCCGGCGAGCTGCGTGACATCGGCACGAGCCTCGACGTGCGCGGCTGGCTCTGGTGGCGCAAGATCGCGCTGCCCGCAGTGTTTCCGTTCTACCTGACGGGCGCGATCGCGGCGTCGGGCGGCTCCTGGAATGCGAGCATCGTGGCCGAGCTCGCGAGCTGGGGACCTGAGACCCTGCACGCGCACGGGCTCGGCGCGTACATCGCAGAGGCGACGGCGGCCGGGGATTTTCGCCGCATCGTGCTCGGCATCGCCGTCATGAGCGCGTTCGTCGTCGTCATCAATCGCGTCCTGTGGCGCCCGTTGTACGCGCGCGCGGAACGCAAGTATCGGCTCGGCTGAGGACACGGCTCATGAAGGCCAAAGGCGATGCGCTGCTGCAAGTGCAGGGACTGCGCAAGAGCTTCGTCAAGCCCGACGGCGGCGAGCTGCTCGTGCTCGAGGGCGTCGATCTCACACTGGCCCGCGGCGAGATCGTCGGGCTGCTCGGCCGCTCCGGCTCGGGCAAATCCACGCTGCTGCGTCTCATCGCCGGCCTCGCCAAGCCCGCCGGCGGCTCGATCACCTACCTCGGCAGCCCCGTCTCGGGGCCGCCGGCCGGCATCGCCATGGTCTTCCAGAGCTTCGCGCTGTTTCCGTGGCTCACCGTGCTGGAGAACGTTGCGCTCGGCCTCGAGGCGCTGCGGCTGCCGCGCGAGGAGATCGTCCGCCGCTCCCTGGCCGCCATCGACCTCATCGGCCTCGACGGCTTCGAGTCCGCATATCCCCGCGAGCTCTCGGGCGGCATGCGCCAGCGCGTCGGGTTCGCGCGTGCGCTCGTCGTGCACCCGAACATTCTGCTCATGGACGAGCCGTTCTCGGCGCTCGACGTGCTCACGGCCGAGACTCTGCGTACGGACTTCCTCGATCTGTGGGCCGAGGGTCAGCTGCCGATCGAGGCCATCATTCTCGTGACGCACAACATCGAGGAAGCCGTGCTCATGTGCGACCGCGTACTCGTGTTCGCGAGCAACCCGGGCCACATCGTGACCGAGATCCGCGTCGAGCTGCCGCACCCGCGCGACCGCCTCGACCCGCGCTTCCGGGAAATCGTCGAGCGGATCTACGTCGTCATGACGGCCCGCCTCGCGAGCGGGCGCCCGGCCGCCCGCACGGACCGGCAGCCCGGCGTCGTCGGCCTTGGCACGATCCTGCCGCAGGTATCCTCGAACCTGCTGGCCGGCCTGCTCGAGACCGTCGCGGCGCCGCCTTACGAGGGCCGCGCGGATCTGCCCGTCATTGCCGGCGCGCTGCACATGGAGGTCGACGATCTGTTTCCCGTCGCGGAGACGTTGCAGATGCTGCGTCTCGCCGAGCTCGCGGGGGGCGACATCCGGCTCACGCCCGACGGCCTAGCATTCACGATCGCGGGCTTCGACGAGCGCAAGCGTTTGTTCGCGCGACGGCTGCTCGGCCACGTCGCGCTCGCCGCGCACATCCGCCGCGTGCTCGACGAGCGGCCGAGCCACCGGGCCCCGTGGAGCCGCTTCGCGGACGAGCTCGAGGACTACATGTCGCCGGACGCTGCGGCACAGACGCTGCGCGGGGTCGTCAGCTGGGGGCGGTACGGCGAAGTCTTCGCCTATGACGACGACTCCGGGACATTCAGCCTCGAGAATCCGTAGCGAGCCTTCCTCGGCACCGGAGGCCGGCTCACGGCTTCGACGGACAAGATCTCGGCCAGCTATGCGATCACCGTCGTCGAGCCCACGCGTCCCGCCGCGATTTCGCTCGCAGCGAAGCGCACCGAAGCGCTACTTCTTGCGGTATGACGCCAACGCCGCCGGTTTGCCGTCCGTGCGCCCGAGCGTTTTGCCGTTCGCGAGCACGACGCCGACGTAAAGCGCGCCCTGGCTGCCGTCCTTGAGCGTGATGGCGTTCTTGAGCGGGCTCACGTAGAGCGTCACGTCGTCGCCCGGCCGGACCGCGTCACGGGTCCAGCCGTCGTTGATGAGCACGTTGGGGGCCGTCATCTCGATGGTCCAGAGCCCATTGGGCCGGCCGCCGTCGGCCTTGCCGTCGATCTTGATCGACGCGTGCGGATTGATCCATCTGAACTGCGTGATCTTGCCGTGGATCTTGAAGACCGTGGCCGTATTGAACGCGGCCGTCGAATGATGGGCGAACACCGGCGCTGCGCCGAACAGACCGGCAGCTGTGAGACCGGCGGCCAACAACAGGAATCTACGGATCGCCTTCATGTCGTTTCCTCTCACCGTTACTTTTCGAGCCCGGCCTTACCCGCTTGCGTGCTGGGCAGGTTGTCGTTGAGGTCCGGCAGGCACTCGACCTCGCCGATGTCGGTGTGATCGACTCGGAGCCAGGTCTTCGTGTTCTTCCACTCGCCGACCCAGTTGTTCGGGTCCGTCATGATGTACTGGATCTGCAGCACCTGGCCGTCCTCGAGCAGCTTGATGCGCTCCTGCACCCTGAAGTCCTCGGAGATCGGGATGCCCGTATCGATGTAGTGATTGTATGTCTGGATGTAGCGCGTGTTCACGACGAGCGTGTCGCCTTCCCAGTGGCCCAGCGACTCGCCGTTATACGTGTAAATCACGGTTTTGGGATCGGAGTAGTCGCGGCCGTCGAGGAAGATCTGCCGGAAGCTGTCGTTGAAGTTCGAGATCATGTAGATCACGGTCGGCAGCTGCACGACGGCGATGGGCCAGACGCGCGTCATGATCATGGGCAGCCCGGCCGGGTAGCATTGGCCGATCGCGTCGCGGTAGGGTTTGCCCAGCTTGCGGAGCCGCTGGCCTTCCTCGAAGTCCTTCTTGGCCTGGCCGATGAATTCCGGGTAGGGCGGCCCGAACATGAAGTGCCCGAAGCCCTCGCTGAGGTCGACGAACCAGGTGCCCGTGATGTCGAACGGCGGCGCCGGGCGCTTCTTTGCGAGGTTCTCGGGCGCGAGCGCGCCGAGGTAGCCCGGATGCTTCGGAATCAAGTCGCCGAGCTTGGCGCGCCGCTGCTGGGCGTTCTGGGCGAAGGCGACGATTGGCACTGCGAGCGCCAGGGCGGCGAGCCCGGCGAGCCTGCGTACTTTCATTGTTCCCCCTTCAAGTCCAAAGTCCCGCCGCATGCGGGCCCGACGGCCCGATGCGGGCGAGCCCCCGCAATGTATCATACACGCCGCGCCGCGGCGCCTTGGGCCGCCGGCCGGCCTCCGGCCCATTGCGATACCGGCGCCCGGGCAGGAAAATGCGCGGCCTTCACGATCACTCTGGTGCCCTCATGCGCTGGTTCCTGCGCTCCAAGATTCATCGCGCCCGCGTCACGGATGCGGACGTGGCCTATATCGGCAGCATCGCCATCGACAAGGATCTCGTCGACCGGTCCGGCCTGCTCGTGCACGAGAAAGTGCTCGTCGTGAGCATAACGTCGGGTGCCCGGCTCGATACCTATGTCATCGCCGCGCCCAGCGGGTCCGGCACGATCGCGATGAACGGCGCGGCCGCGCATCTGATCAAGGCGGGTGAGCAGATCATCGTCATGGGCTTCGACCTGACGGACCAAGCGCCCGAGGCGAAGACGGTGCTCGTGGACGACGACAACCGCTTCCAGCGCTTCTTATAGGCCGGCCGGGCGAAACGGAGAGCGAAACGAACATGGCATATACGGCACAGCTTTGGATCGGCGGGGAATGGCTGCCGGCCGACGCGGGCGCGCGCAGCGAAAGCGTGAACCCGGGCACGGGCGAGTCGCTCGGCGAGTTTTCGGCCGCCGCAGCGGCCGATGCGGAGGCGGCCATCGCCGCCGCGAGGCGCGTCTTCGACGCCGACGACTGGCCGCACCGGCCGCGCGCGCGCGCCGAGGTGTTGCTCGAATTCGCCGCGCGTCTCGACGCGGCCAAGCCGGAGCTCGCGCGTCACCTGGCGCGCGAGAACGGCAAGCTCATCGGCGACTGCATGCACGAGATCGCCGGCGCGGCTTCCGAATGCCGGTACTACGCGGGGCTCGCCCGTAACGTGTTCGGCCGCACGGCGGAGCTCGAGCCGGGCCTGCGTGTCATGCTCGCCCGCGAGCCCGTGGGCGTCGTCGGCATCGTCGTGCCCTGGAACGCGCCGATCACTCTGCTGGTCCGCTCGCTCGCGCCCGTCATCGCGGCCGGGTGCACGGCCGTCGTCAAGGCTGCGCCGCAGACGGCGCTCGTCAACGAGCGCGTGTTCAAGCTGCTCGCGGCCGTCGAGGCGCTTCCGCGCGGCGCCGTGAACATGCTCGTCGAGACGGGCAACGACGTTGCGAAGCGGCTGGTCGCGTCGACCCGTGTCGACATGATCAGCTATACGGGCAGCACGGAAGTCGGGAAGCTGATCATGGAGGCCGGTGCGAAGACCCTGAAGCGCCTGAACCTCGAGCTCGGCGGCAATGCGCCCTGCATCGTGTACGAGGACGCCGATCTCGACCGCACCGCGGCCGCGATCGTGCGCGCCGCGCTGAGCCACGCCGGCCAGGTCTGTGTGGCGCCGAGCCGCGTCATTGCCCACGAGGCCATCGTCGAGGCACTGCAGGCGCGTCTCGCGACGCAGCTCGGCAGTGTCCGTCTCGGCTCGGCCGAGGAGCCGTCGACGGAGCTCGGGCCGCTTATCGATCGGCCGAGCCGCGATCGCATCCGAGATCTCGTCTCGAAGTCCCGCGGTCGCGACGAGGTGCTCGTGGAGGGCGAGCCCCCGCAGGGCGAGCTCGCCGCCGGCGCCTTCATCACGCCGAGCCTCGTGCGTGTGCGCAGCGCAGAGTCGCCGCTCCTGACGCAGGAAGTCTTCGGGCCCGTGCTGAGCATGCAGAGTTTCGCACGCGAGGAAGAGGGCATCGCCAAAGCCAACGACAGCCGGTTCGGGCTCGCGGCCAGCGTCTGGACGGCCGATCTCGCGCGCGGCCAGCGCGCCGCGGCTGCGCTGCGCAGCGGCAGCGTCTGGATCAACGCCCATATGCGGCTGTTTCCCGAGGTCGAAACGGGCGGCTATCGAGAGAGCGGGATCGGCCGCCTGCACGGCGTCGAGGGGCTCGAGGCGTTCCTGCAGACCAAGGCGGTGACCTGGGATGTGGGGGAACCGGGCTGAGCGCGCGCCGAGCCGGCCTGCGGCGCCCCGCAGGCCGGCGGCGGGCACGTGGCGAACGTCCGCGGCCGTCCGCGGTCGCTCGCCGGCGTTACAGATGATCGTTATAGATAATCTGGTTACAGATAATCTGGATTGATCGTCTGCAGGTTATCGGCGTCGCCGAGCGTCAGGTTCGTCGAGATGCGGCTTTCCGCGACCGTGATGCGGTCCGCAGGCACGGCGCGAGGCGCCGAATCGAACAGCGAGTCCGGGTCCATGTCGACGACATAGTCCGCGATCTCTCCGGTCTTTCGGTCGATCAGAAGATTCGTGATCGTTCGCGACGTGCCGCCGTCGAAGTAGAGCTGCGAGCCGATGATGTTCGATACGAGCCGATTTGCGGCCTGGCTCGGCGTGAGCTTGAGCTCTTTCGGTTTGTGCGCGTTTTGCAGGTTCTCGACCGTCAGCGTCGTGCTCAGCGCGGCGCCGTTCCAGATTCTCAGGTCGTCGAACGCCACGAAGCCCGTCTGGCCGCCGATGACCGTGTAGGGATACGTCGATCGGAACAGCACGTACTCCACCTTGTCGTGATCGGGCGTGAGCACCATGTTGATGACGCTCGCGAACGGGTTCAGCCCGTTGCTGATGTTGCCGCGCATGATCTGCTGGGCGCTCACGAGACGCTGCTGCATGTTCTGCCAATCATGCATGCCGTGGTCGGCTGTCGCGGCGGCGGCCGCGAGCGGCAGGCCGAGGAGCAGACCCAACGCAAAATTGCGGTAGCGGTTCAAGTGTCTCACTGTTACCTCCGTTCAGCTGAATGATCGAATACCGCGACCGCGCGCGAGGCGCGGCGCGTGTTGCTGACGAAGGTCGTGCAAACGATGTGCCAGACCGGGCAGCGCCCGGCCGAGGAGCTTCGGTGGCGCGTCAGTTACCGGCGGCGGGCGAACGGGTCTCGGCAAGCTCGAGGATCTTCCGGAACGTCGGAACGTCCTCTACTTTGGGGGCATCGAGCTTGAACGTCCGGATGTACGCATAGATGTCGCGGGCATCGCGGTCGCTCAGCGACTGCTTCGAGTAGTTCGGCATGCGCTCCGCCGGCACCGTGGGCGCATAGTCGGCCCGCAGACGCAGGAATTTTATGAACGTCTGCTCGTCCGCCACGATCGGTGCTTCCGGCCCGACGAGCTTCTGCACGCCGGTTTCGCCCGTGTAGCCGTGGCAGCCGTAGCAGCCTTGAACGTAGTAGAGCTCCTTGCCGCGCGCGGCGTCGCCCGCCGGTTGCGCGGCGCGCGGCGCGCCGCCCCCGCTCGCCTGCGGGCCGGCGGTGCTTTGCGCGTATACGGGCGCGGCGCCAGCGAGAATTAGCGCGGCCGCACCCGCGAGGCCGAAGTGAAAATGGCTTGCCTGCCTCATGGTGCTCTCCTCAGCGCGGCTGCGTGACGACGTTCGATCATGTACGGCTCGCCGCGCTTGACGGCGGCGATGCCGCGTGCCAGGGCTGGCGCGAGCCGCTCGGGATCGCTGATGGGGCCTTCGGCGGCCATGCCGTAGGCGCCGGCCATCTTTGCGTAGTCGATGAATGGATCGCGCAGCGAGGTGCCGATGCTCGCGCGATCCGTGCCGCGGCCGCGAATGCCGGCCAGGAACTCCAGGAACATGAGCTCCTGATGCCAGGCGCGGTTGTTGTGCATGATCGTCAGCACGGGCAGTTCGTGATGGACCTCAGTCCAGAGCACGCCGGGCTGGTAGTTCATGTCCCCGTCCGTCTGGACGTTGATGACGAAACGGCCGCGGCTTTTGGCCGCGAGACCTGCGCCGCCGCAGGCGCCGGCCCCGTAGCCCATGCCGCCCGCGCCCTGGCCGCCCAAGTAGCTGTAAGGGCGGTTGTGCGCCCAGAGCTCGCGATGGTGGCCGCCCGAGAAAGCGCTCGGGGAAGCGAGGCACCAGTCCTCGTTGGCGATGAGCGGCCACAGCTCGGCGTAGATGCGGGCCGTGCTCACGGGACTGTCGTCCCAGCCGTAGCGCTTACGCTGCAGCGCGGCGCCCACGGCCGCGACGAAGGCCGCGTCGTTGGCGCGCGCGTGCGCGGCGGAGCGCTGGGCGGCGAGACTGCGCGCGCTGGCCGTCATGCGTTGACGCACGGCGGCAATGATGGCAGGTAAGCTCGCTTCGGCGTCGATGTCGTACTGGATGGCCGGCGTGACGTGCCGGCGCGCGAACGGGCTCGAGACCGGGTGGTCGCCGAGCCCGCCGAAGCGCACGTGCATGACGTTGCGGGTCTCGACGAGCGACTGCACGCGCGGGCCGATCAGCGCCATGTCCTTGGCGGGTGTCTCGAGGCCGAGCGTGTAGTCGTAATCGGTGCTCGCGCCGGGCCCGCAGAGCGGATGGCGCTGGGGGAAGCTCATGGGGCCCTGCGTGGCGCTGGTGCCCGTGCAGGCGCCCACGAGCTCCGCGAGCTCGACGGCGAGCCGGATGCCTTCGGGCGTCCGGAGCCGGCCGACGTTGATACGCGGATTCTGCGCGCCGAGCAGTCGGCGCGCGATCTCGTCGGCCGTGCGCGGGTCCAGCCCGTCGATGACGGGCGGCCGGAACTTCGGCACGCTGAGGTTGCCGGCCTCGGCCTTCTGAAGCTCCATGTCGAGCACGACGAGCACGGGCCCCGTCGGCGGCGTCACGGCCTGCCGATAGCCTTCCTGCAGGGCGTCGAGCGCCTCGGCCAGCGTCTTGGGCTGGGCGTCCCATTTCGTGTAGCTGCGCACCATCGCGGCCATGTCGCCCGCCGTGTGCGCCGGAATGAATTGATCGTCGCGGCCCGCCACGATGAGCATCGGCGTGCCCGCGTAGAAGGCTTGATAGGTGGCCATCGAGCCGTGCTGCACGCCGATGGTGCCGTGCAGGGCCGCGACCATGGGCTTGCCCTCGGCTTTGGCGTAGCCGTTCGCCATGTCCACGGCGGATTCTTCGTGCAGGGCCGTAATGAACTCGGGCATCCGGTTGGGCGGCCGGCCGTAGTTGATGACCGACTCCTGAAAGCCCTCGTAGCTCGAGCCCGGGTTGCCGACGACGTACTCGATGCCGAGGTCCCGCAGGACCTGCACCATGAGATCGGACCCCGGCCGCTGCACGGCCCGGGCCTCGACGGGCGGGCGGACGTTACCCGCGTCGCGCTCGATCTGGGCCTCGGACGGCGGCGGCGCCGCCGCCGTGCCGGCTTCGCGGGCCGCGGCGTCCGCGTCGCCGCGGGTCTGCGCGCCGGCGATGTCCGCCGCGAAGGCGGCCGCCCCCGTGGCGGCGCCCAACAGAAATCCGCGCCGATTGACGCCGGCGCTTCGCTCTTCTTCGTCTCCCACCGGAGCCTCCTTGTGTTGTTGTCGTCGGGGCGACACCCCGCTCGAGGCTTCCGCAGAGAATTCGCGAACGCGCCTGCCTTGTCAAGGCGAACGCGGTCAGCGCCGGCGCACGTCGTCGGCGGCGACGGCCGAAGCCCGATTCCCCCATGCGCTGCGGATGTAGGTCAGGACCTCGGCGATTTCCCGGTCGCCGAGCTGCTGGGCGAACGGCGGCATGCCGTAGGGCCGCGGATTCGCCGGCGTGCTCGGTGGGAAGCCGCCGAACAGCACGCTCTGGATCGCGTCGTCGGGCTTGGCGGCGGTCACGGCCGGGTTGCCGTCCAGCGCCGGATACGCGTAGGGCTTGCCGCGCCCGTCATCGCCGTGGCAGTCCGCGCAGTGCTGGGCGTAGAGCCGCGCGCCGGCCTTGCGGTAGTTGCGCCATTCGGTCTGCGCGAGCCAGGCCGTTCCCTTGCCCGACGGCGGCGCGGGCGCCGGCAGCGAGTCGAGGAAGGTGACGATCGCGTTCGTGTCGGCGTCGGTCAGATATTGGAGACTGCCGTACACGACCTCGGCCATGGGGCCCGCCACGGCGTCGGTTGCCGAGACGCCGCCGCGCAGCAGCTTCCCAAGCGCCGCGTGCGCGTCGGGGCCGCCGTTGCCTTGCGGTCCGAGGGGCGGGGCGTCCCAGCCCAGGGACGGAATACGCGTGCCGGCAAAGGCGTCGGCGCGCTCGAGGCCGCCGAGCCGGTTGCGTGGCGTATGGCATTCGCCGCAGTGGCCGAGCCCTTCGACGAGATAGGCGCCCCGGTTCCAGGCCGCGGAGCGCCTTGCGTCGGCCGCGAACGGGGCCGGCCGGAAATAGAGCATGCGCCAGACGGTCAACGCAAGCTGCGTGTCGTAGGGGAATCGCAGGTCCGGGGGCGTGCGCGCGCGCTCGACGGCCGGCAGCGAGCGCAGGTATGCGAACATCGCATCGGAATCGCCCCGCGTGATGCGCGTGAAGCTCGTGTACGGAAACGCGGGGTAGAGCAGGCGCCCTTCCTTGGATTTGCCCTCGTGCAGCGCCCGCCAGAAATCATCTGCGTTCCAGTCGCCGAGTCCCGTCTTCGGGTCCGGCGTCAGGTTCGTGCTGTAGACGGCGCCGAAAGGCGTCGGAATTGCCCGCCCGCCCGCGAGCGCCGTGGTGCCCGGCAGCGCGTGGCAGCCGGCACAGTCGCCGATTCTCACGAGGTAGCGGCCCGCGGCGATCTGCGCGGCCGCGTCGGGGCGGACCGTGGCCTCGACTGGCGAGGTCCCGGCTGCGGCCGGGCCCGCCGCTTTGGCCGGGCTCGCGGGCGGCTCGTCGGCAACCGCGCCGCCGACCAGCGCGGCGACGAGGGCGAAACCCGCAACGGCCCGCAGAATCGGCCGGCTCATCGAACGCTGCCGCAGGCCAGCGGCCGATTCGCCGGGGGCGCCGGAGCCGGCTCGTGATCGGCCGGATAGGCCTGGGAGGCGAGCCAGGCGGCCACGGCGGCGATGTCGTCGGGGCGGAGCCGCGCAGCGATCTCGGCCATGCAGTCGGGCGCCTGGGCATTACGCACGCCGTTGCGCCAGGCACCGAGCTGCGCGGAGAGGTACTCGGAGCGAAGACCGAGCAGGCTCGGGATCGAGGGCCGCGCGCCGAGCAGCTCCGCTCCATGGCAGGCCTTGCAGGCGGGCACGCCGAGTTTCGCGTCGCCGTGCAGGGCGAGCTCGCGGCCGCGGGCGAGCTCGGCCGCGGGGGCGCCGGCGGTCGGCGGTGCCCAGACGGGCTGCTGTGCCGAGAAAAAGTCGGCGATCTCGCGCAGGTATTGCGGCGAGAGCACGGCCAGCATGGGGGTCATGACGGGCTGATAGCGGCGACGCGCACGGAAATTCTCGAGCTGCGCGTAGAGGTAGCCCGCGGGCTTGCCGGCAATCGAAGGGTAGTAAACGTCGTTTTGCGAGCGGCCCTGCTTGCCGTGGCAGGTCGTGCACGGTGCGAGGCGGGCGGCGAGGTCCGCCGGGTCCGGCGACTCGGCCGCGTACACGAGCCCCGAGGAAACGAGCAGGGCGGCGAAGAGCAGCGAAAGGTTGCGCCGCCCGGGCTGCGTCCGTTGCAGCATGTCGATCTCACAGCTCCCGAAACGGTGCGTATTGTTTCAGAAACGGCCGCGAATGTGCACCACAGTCGCGATCGCCGTTGACGTGCTTTCGCCCCCGCGCCGACAATCTTTCGAACTCGCGGTGCGCAGCGCGCCGATGGCGGAGGCGGAGGCGGCGGATGAAGCGAATACTGTCGGCATGTGTGGTCGTCGGACTCGTGCTCGGCGGCTTCGGGGGCGGCGCGCGTGCCCAGGGCCGGCAGGGCGGGACCGCGAAGGCCGCGGAGGCCGCGGACGCGTTCGCCGTCGTCGTGCTCGTGGCCGATGCGGAGCTCCGGGCCCGCTTCGAGGACGGGGTGGTCGCCAAGCTCGACGGTCAGGCGCTGCGGGCCGTATCGAGCCATGGGCTCGTCCCCGATCTCGGGGATCTCGACAAGCGTTCGGTGCTCGCGCGCCTCGAACGCGCGCACGTCGCCGGGCTCCTCGTGTTACGGCCGGCAGCGCTCGGTTCCGGCGACTCGCTGACCTCGGTCCGCCGGTCCGTGACCCCGGACATGCTGCGCGACTTCGCGGGTTTCACGAAGCGCGTGAGCCGCATCCGCCCGGGCGAGGCGCCGGCCGTCGTGCACATCGGTGTCTACGTGCTCGGCGGCCGCGAGCCCATGCTGCTCACGGCGGGGGCCACCTGGCTCGACGCCGACGCGCCGAGCCGCGATTCGGCCGTCGATCGGCTCGAGAATCTCGTTGCGCTGAATCTCGATCGTGCGGCACCCGAAATCCGCAAGGCCGTCCGCTCAGGCTCGGCCGGCGGTTGAGGAGCGCGGCAGTGCCCCGCGGGGACCGCGGCGCACGACCCATTTGTGCAGCTCGAGGATCGGCAGCACGGCGATGCCGAGGCCGAAGCACAGCAGTAGCGTCGGCAGCGGCAGCGGCACGGTTTCGAACACCGGATTCAGCCCCGGCACGTAGACGACGGCGAGCTGCGCGGCCAGGGCAAGGCCGATCGCGCCCGTCAGGAACCGGTTCGAGAACGGCCCGGTCGAGAGCAGCGAGGCCGTGGGCGAGCGAACGGCCAGCGCGTTCGCGAGCTGCGCCGTCACGAGCGTCGTGAACACCATGGTCTGCCACCTCGGCAGGTCGTGGGCGCCCCCCACGGCCGTCGCGAGCGAGGCGCCTGCGACGAGCAGGCCGACCCAGAGCATGCGCAGCCACAGGCTGCGGTCGAGCATGCCCTCGTCGGCGGCCCGCGGCGGCCGCCGCATGATGTCGGGCTCGGCCGGCTCGGCCGAGAACGCGAGACCCGGCAGGCCGTCGGTCACGAGGTTGACCCAGAGGATGTGGATAGGCTGCAGCGGCACCGGCAGCCCGAGGAACGGCGCGAGCAGCAGCACGAGGATCTCGCCGCTGTTGCTCGGCAGCACGTAAGTGATGAACTTGCGGATGTTGTCGTAGATGTGCCGGCCCTCGCGCACGGCGGCGACGATCGTCGCGAAGTTGTCGTCGAGCAGCACGATCTTCGCGGCCTCGCGCGCGACGTCGGTGCCGCGGCGGCCCATTGCGACGCCGATCGAGGCGCGCTTGAGCGCGGGCGCATCGTTGACTCCGTCGCCCGTCATGGCGACGATCTCCCCGGCGCGTTGCAGGGCTTCGACGATGCGAATCTTTTGCTCGGGATCGACGCGTGCGTAAACGCGCAGCCCGCGCACGCGCTCGGCCAGGGCATCGTCCGGCAGCGCTTCGAGCTCCATGCCGGTCATGAGCGCGGCCGGTTCGGCCGCAATGCCGAGCTCCTTGGCAATGCGCATGGCCGTGCGCGGATGGTCGCCCGTGATCATGACGGGCGTCACGCCGGCGGCCAGGCATTCGCGGATCGCCTGCGGCGCCTCGGGCCGGATCGGGTCGCTGAGCGCGACGAGGCCGAGCAGGGTCATGTCGTTCTCGATGGCCTCGTACCCGGCGGCCCGTATGCCTTCGGGCCCGTCGCCGTGCGTGCGGCCCAGGGCGCCGGGCGGAAACCGGCGCATCGCGACGGCCAGGACGCGGTAACCCTCGTCGGCCAGGGCGCCCGCCGCCGTCAGTGCATCCTCGCGCGCCAGCGGCACGGGCTCGCCGTCGGCGCCGAGCGCCTGCGCGCAGCGGGCGAGGACGCTCTCGGGGGCCCCCTTCGTGAACGCGACGGCGCCGTCGCCGCTCGCATGCAGGGTCGTCATGAGCTTGCGCGTCGAGTCGAACGCGAGCACCTCGAGCCTCGGCAGCTCGGCGAGCAGCGCCGGCTTCGTGAAGCCGGCGGCCGCGGCGCCGGCCGCGAGGGCGAGCTCGGTGGGATCGCCGCCGCGGGGCGCCGCGGCGGCGGCGTCCGCCGGCGTCCCGCCGCGCGGCACCGCCGCCGCCTCGACGTCGTTGCAGAGCGCCAGCGCGTGCCCGAGCGCCTCGCGCAGCGGTGCCGGCAGCGCCTCCAACCGCTCGGCCCCAAGGCCCGCGGCCGCGATCGAGGCGAGCCGCATGCGGTTCTCCGTCAGCGTGCCGGTCTTGTCCGAGCAGATGAACGTGACGGAGCCGAGTGCTTCGACGGCCGGCAGTTGGCGCACGAGCGCGTTGCGCCGGCCGAGCAGCTTTGCTCCGATTGCGAGCGTCAGCGTGACGACGGCCGGCAGGGCCTCGGGCACGGCCGCGACGGCGAGACTCACGGCCGTCAGGAACATGAGCAGCGGCGGTTGTCCGCGCAACAGCCCGAGCGCGAAGATCACGGCGCAGATCGCGAGGACGGCCAGCGCGAGGCGCCGGCCGAATGCCGCGAGGCGCCGCTGCAGCGGCGTGCGCAGACGCGCGCCGGCCTCGAGCAGCTCGGCGATGCGGCCGACTTCGGTTGCGAGGCCCGTCGCGACGACCAGCCCCACCCCTGTGCCGCGCGTGACCGACGTCGACTTGTAGGCCATGTTGCGCCGGTCGCCGAGCGGCACGTCGCGGTCCTCGAGCGGATGCGCGGTTTTGTCGACGGGCAGAGATTCTCCCGTCAGCACCGACTCGTCCGAGCTGAGCTCGGAGGTCTCGAGCAGGCGCAGGTCGGCGGGCACGATGTCGCCCGCCTCGAGCGCGACGACGTCCCCGGGCACGAGCTCGGCGGCCGGCACCGTCAGCGTCTCCCCGGCGCGGCGCACGCGGGCCGTGGGGGCCGCCATGCGCCTCAGCGCCGCGATGGCGTGCTCGGCGCGATATTCCTGCAGTGCGCCGACGGCCGCGTTCACGATGACGATGGCGATGATCGCCGCCGTATCGCCGACCTCGCCGAGCGCACCGGCGATGGCGGCGGCGGCCAGCAGCACGACGATCATGACGTTCCGTGAATTGCGCGAGCACGATCGCGGCTAGGCCGGTCGTCTCGCGCGCCTCGATCACGTTGCCGCCATAGCGGGCGAGCCTCGCGGCCGCGGCCTCGTGGTCCAGGCCCTCGCGCGCATCGGACTCGAGGCGGTGCACTGCGTCGCCCTTCTCGAGGGCATGCCAACGCACGCCGGTCGCGGGTTGCGCGGGGCGCCGCGGCCCATGCCGATGTCTCATCCGGAGATCGCGTCGGTCGGCTTCATCCGCACCCAGTATCGCGCGATGGGGCGGGCCGATGCGATACGCAGTTGCCGGGGCGTCCGGCTCCGCCTTCAGCATTCCGCGCGCCTGCCGCCCAGTATGTACATCCACGAATTTCCGCCGGGCGGTGCTTGCCGGATGCTCCGCCACCGATGCGCATCTTAAGGCTACAACTCGGCCGCCTTGCCATCGCGGGTGCCGCCGCCGCGCTCGCCGCGTGCTCCGTGCAGCGGCTTGCCGTGCATTCGCTAAGCAATGCCCTGGCGGCGGATGGGAGCGTATTCGAGAGTGATCCGGATCCGGAACTGATTGGCGAGGCGCTGCCGTTCGCGCTCAAGCTCATGGAGTCGCTGCTCGCGGCCGATCCCGATCAGCGCGGCTTGCTGCTCGCCGCGGCGCGCGGTTTCACGCTTTACGCCTATGACTATGTGGAGGTGCCGGAGGACGCGCCGGGCGTTACGCTCGTCCGCCTGCGCGCCGCGCGCCAGCGCGCCCGCGACCTCTGCCTTCGCGCCCATGGCTATGCGCAGCGGGCGCTCGAGCTCGACTATCCCGGCATCGGCGTGCGGCTCCGCGACGACCCGCAGAGGGCCGCGGCCGAGATCGGCCGCGGCCCGGCGCGCGACGTCCCGGCGCTGTATTGGAACGCCGTGTCGCTCGCGCTCGCGATCTCGAGCGCGCGCAACGAGCCGGGCCTGCTCGCGCGCCTGCCCGAGGTCGAGGCGCTGCTTTCCCGTGCCCTCGCGCTCGATGAGGGCTGGGACGAAGGTGCTCTGCACGAGCTGGCGATTCGACTCGCTGCTGCCGGCACGGGCGCCGTCGATGAGGCCGCGCTGCGCGCCCACTATGCGCGCGCGCTCGAGCTCTCGCAGGGACGGCGCGCGAGCCTGTTCGTCACGTATGCGCAAGCCGACGCCGTCAGGCGCCAGGACAAGCCCGAATTTGTCGACCTCCTGCACCGCGCGCTCGCCGTCGACGTCGACGCCGAGCCCGACGAGCGCCTGCTGAACGTCATCGCTCAGCGCCGAGCGCGTGCGCTGCTCGACCGGGTCGACGAGCTGTTTCTCTGAAAGGAAACCTGAGATGAAACGCGCGAGGATCGATCGAATGCATCTCGGCCGCGCCCTGCTGCTCGTGCTCGTGTGCGTACTCGGTGCGGCGCGGGCCGAGGCGCAGATCGTCATCAAGCTCGGCACCGTCGCTCCGGAGGGTTCGATCTGGCACGACGTGCTGCTCGAGACCCGCCGGCAATGGCACGCTATCTCGAACGGCCGCGTCGAGCTCAGGATCTACGCCAACGGCGTGCTCGGCGGCGAAGACGAAATGGTCAGGAAGATGCAGCGCGGGAGCCTCGATGCGCTGGCCGTTTCGGGCGCGGGGCTGCCGCTCATCGACGACAGCGTCGATTGCCTGAACCTGCCTCTGCTGTTCGATTCGTACGAGGATCTCGCCCGCGTGCGCGACGCCATTGCGCCCCAGCTCGAGGCGAGCTTCGAGCGGCGCGGCTACGTCATCATGAACTGGGCCGAAGCCGGCTGGGTGCATTTCTTTGCGAAGTCCCCCGTGCGCACGGTCGACGATCTGCGCCGCCTCAGGCTCTGGACGGCGACCGGCAATCCGCAGAGCGAGCGCGTCGCGAAGGGACTCGGCTTCCGCGTCGTGCCGCTGCCGGCGACGGACATGCTCATGGGGCTGCAGACGGGGCTCATCGAGGCCATCGACGTCCCGCCCTTGTTCGCGCTGCTTGACCGCAGCTACCAGGCGGCGCCCTATATGACGAATCTCGAGTTCGCACCGCTCAATGCCGCGACGGTCATGACACGCGCGGCTTGGCAGCGCATTCCGGCCGAGCTTCGCGAGCCCTTCCGCACCGCGGCCGCGCAGGCCGCGGTGCGGCTCCGCCGCGAGATTCATCGCTCCGAGCAGGAGGCCGTCGCGGAGATGAAGACGCGGGGCCTCACGGTCGTGGATCTGAACGCGGCGACCGAGGCCGAGTGGCGGCGCACGGCGCGCGCGATCTATCCCGAGCTCGTCTGCGCGAAGGCGCATCCCGCGCTGTTCGCCGAGGTCATGCGCCTGCATGCCGGTGCGGACTCGCGCGCGGGCCCGCATTGACGCGGCGCACGCAGCAGGGGGAGACCACTTTGGCGCGGAACGAGGGCGTGCGGGCGGCTGGCACGGCCGGCAGCGTCGCCGTGCCGCGGGCGGCCGCCCGCCTGGCGGCGCTCGGCCGCGGCGCCGAGAACGGCGCCGCCGTGCTGCTGCTCGGCTTGGCGAGCGCTCTGCCGCTCGCCGAGCTCGGCGGGCGCGAGCTGCTCGGCGCGGGCATACCGGGCTCGATCCCAATCGTTCAGCATCTGACGCTGCTGATTGCGTTCGTGGGCGCCGCGCTCGCGGCGCGCTCCGGCCGCCT
The DNA here is from genome assembly GCA_963782445.1 of uncultured Gammaproteobacteria bacterium. GTDB lineage: Bacteria > Pseudomonadota > Gammaproteobacteria > Steroidobacterales > Rariloculaceae > ZC4RG20. The sequence continues at coordinate 3,122,352 of CAWAJM010000001.1, read as the reverse complement.
GCTCGCGCTGTCGACGGCGCAGTTTCTGCCGCAGGACCGGCGCCGGGTGGCCGGTCTGATCCGCGCGTTTCTGGCCGTCGCGGTCACGAGCGCGTTGACGGCGGCCTCGTTCCGGCTCGTCGCGACCGACGTGCGCTTCGGCGCCGTCGTGGCCTGGGGGCTGCCGGTCTGGCTGTTCACGGCCGCCATGCCGGTCGCCTTCGGTCTCATCACCTGGCGTCTCGTGCTCGCGAGCGCGCAGGACCTCACGGGGCGCTCGATCGCGGCCTCGGGGCTGCTTGCCGCGGCGGCCCTGGCGCTTTGGCCGCAGCCGCCGGGTCCCGCGCTCGTGGCCGCCCTCGCGGCCGCGCTCGCCGTCGGCACCGTGCTCGGGATGCCGATCTTCACGGCGATCGGCGGCATCGCGCTGCTGCTGTTCTGGCACGACGGCTCGCCGCTCGCGGACGTGCCCGGAGAGGCCTATCGCATCAGCACCTCGCCCATGCTGCCCGCGATTCCGCTGTTCACACTGGCCGGCTACGTGTTGGCCGAGGGCGGTTCGAGCCATCGCCTCCTGCGGCTGTTCTCGGCCCTTGTGGGCTGGCTGCCGGGCGGCCTCGCCATCGTCGTCGCGCTCGTGCTCGCGTTCTTTACGCCCCTCACGGGTGCCTCGGGCATCACGATTCTCGCCATGGGGGGGCTGTTGTTGCCCATGCTTCGCGAGGGTCGCTACAGCGAGCGCGACGCGCTCGGGCTCGTGACCGTCTCAGGCTCTATCGGTGTGCTGTTGCCGCCGAGCCTGCCCGTGATCCTCTACGCCTATTATGCCGACGTCGATCTCGGCCGGCTGTTCGTGGCGGGTATCGTGCCCGGCCTGCTGCTCGTCGCCGCCGTCGCGGGCTGGGGCGCTTGGCGCGGGGTCGCGGGCCGGGCGGCGCGCACACCGTTTAGCGCCCGGGAGCTCGCGGCGGCGGCCTGGCACGCCAAATGGGAGCTGCTGCTGCCCGGCGTGATTCTCGCGGGGCTGTTCGGCGGTTTCGCGACACTCGTCGAGGCCGCGGCCCTGACCGTGGCCTACGCCGTCGTGCTCGAGTGCGTCGTGCTGCGCGAGCTCGCATGGCGCCGCGTGCTGCGCGTCGCCGTCGAGAGCGTGACGCTGATCGGCGGCTTCATGATCATCGTCGGGGTCGCCCTGGGACTCACGAGCTTTCTCGTCGTCGCGCAGATTCCGATGCACGTGCTCGAAGCCGTGCGCGAAGTCATTCACACGCCGTGGGTCTTCCTACTCGCGCTCAACGCGCTGCTCGTCGTCGTCGGCGCTCTCATGGACATCTACTCGGCCATCATCGTGCTCGTGCCGCTGCTCGCGCCGCTCGCGCGCGCCTACGGCATCGACCCGGTGCACCTCGGGGTGATCTTTCTCGCCAATATGGAGCTCGGCTATCTCATGCCGCCCATGGGGGAGAATCTGTTTCTTTCGGCGTATCGCTTCGACCGGTCGCTGGGCGAGCTGTATCGGTGCGTGTTGCCGTATGTCGCGATTATCGTCGGGGTGGTGCTCATCGTGACGTATGTGCCGGCGTTGATGCTTTAGGCGCGATGCGGCGGTGGCGGGCTTCAGGCTCGGCATAAGGGCGGTGTCGGGACGCCCCTCTACGCGAGCCTCCGGCAGCCGTGAAGCCCAAACGCCGTTCATGAATCGTGCGGCCCCCGCGCTACAGCCCCTGACCCTCGGCGTCGTGGAAGAAGGTCAGCATCTCGAGATCGGGTGCCGGCTGCAGCCGCTCGCAGACGCGGGCGCGGGCCCCGATCTGTGCGGCGAACAGGTGGGTCAGCAGCTCGTATTGGGCATGAGTGTGCGTCTCGTTGGCCTCCGTCTCGTAGCTCGTGGGGCGCAGCAGGTCTTCCTCGGCGAGGCCGTCGACGTACTCGAACAGGTCCACGTCCTCGGCTAGTTGGGCGTCGCGGAGCTCGCTGAGGTTGTCGTACGCGGGGGCGCCGACGGCTTGCTCGTAGGCGCCGTAGCCGCCGAGCCGTGCGCGCCAGAGGCGATCGTCGGCGAGGCGCGCATCGAGCGTCTCGACGAGCGTGCGGCCGTCGTTGGCGCGCAGGGCCCCGTAGGCCGCCTCGTGCATGCCGAGAATCCGATCGTAGATTTGCCGGTTCGCCCAGGCGTTGTAGCGCGCCAGCAAGCGAAAATACTGATGGAGCAGTCGTTCCATGCGGTGGTCTCCGTTTCTCGGCGTGCCCGTCGGTGTCCCATTTAACGGAACTCGGCGGGGGCGCCGCAAGGCGGGCGATGCCCGGCAGGGGTATCATGGCGGCGACAGTTCCCAGAGGAGCCCTACGATCATGCGTGCAACGGGATGGCCCTTGGGTGTGCTCGCCGCCTGCGCCTTGGTTGGCGCGGGGCCCGCGACGGCGCAGCAGACGCGGTCGGCGCTGCGGGGCGGGGGCGGCGCGGGCGATACGCCGACGAAGCTTCGGTCGGTCCCGGCCGAGACCCGGGCTGCGGCCGTCACCGACCCGAGCTGGCAGCGGCCGCGGACGTCGTGGGGCGAGCCGAGCCTCGAGGGGGTCTGGAGCACCGACGACATGCGCAGCGTGCCGCTGAACCGGCCGCCGCAGTACGGCACGGCGAAGGAGTTGCCGCCCGCGGACTTCATGAAGCGCGCGGAGCGCGACCAGGCCGGGCGCGACCGGGCCGTCAACACCGAAACCTTCCTGCGCAACGAATGGGGCGTGCGCACCTTCGGCTACACGTCGCTCGTCGTCGCACCGGCCGACGGGCGGTTGCCGGCCATGACGCATACGGCGCTGCTCAGAGCGGCGAGCCGGGACCGCGGCACTTTCGGGCCCGGCCCGTTCAACGATTTCGGCGACTTCACGCTCTACGAGCGCTGCATCACACGCGGCATCCTCGGTTCGACGCTGCCCGTGATCTACGGCAACGGCCTCAGGATCGTGCAGAGCCCGGGCTACGTCGCGATCAGCTACGAAATGATTCACGATACGCGCCTGATCCCTCTCGACGGGCGGCCGCGCCTCCCCGGCGCCGTGCGCGAGTACATGGGCGATTCGCGGGGGCGCTGGGAAGACGGGACGCTCGTCGTCGAGACGACGAACCTGACCGATCGAACGAGCATCGGCGCGAACGGCAACGGGATTCGGCACAGCGCGGACATGAAGATCACGGAAAGGTTCACGCGCGTCGATCCCGACATGATCGAGTACGAGGCGACGGTCGACGACCCCGTCACGTACACGGCGCCGTTTACGATCCGCATGATGTTCACGACGCAGCCCAATTACCGGATCTACGAATACTCCTGCCACGAAGGCAATCAGGCCGTCTACAACGCGCTGAGCGGCGAGCGCGCTTACGAGGAGCAGGTCGCGAATGCCGTGGCCAAGGGGCTGCCCATCCCGCCGCGCGCGAGCGGGATCGCGATTTACCGTGCGCCCAAGGAAGGCGCCGCGATCATCGACGTGAACTCGGAGTGATGGGCACGGCGCCCGGGCTCACTTGCTCGGGTCTTTGCCCTTGGAAGCCGCCTGGCCGGCCGCCGGCGCGGGCGCACCGACTCCGGTCGAGCCCATGAACAAGCTGTGGCCGTCCGGCAGCGTGATCGTCCGGCCGCTCGCGCGGAACGAGCGGTCCCGTGCCTGAAAGCCCTCGACATGCACCTTGATCCCGGCGGGCACGGAGTTGCGGTTCCACCCTCGGCGCACGAGCGCATTGGGCGCGCCGCCTTCGACCATCCACTCCTGCTTCTCGCCCGAGTCCGTCGTGACCTCGAGATGCAGCCAGGAATGCGGGTTGCTGAACTCCATGCGAGTCACGACGCCGTCGAGCTCGATGGGACGATTGATGTCGAACTCCGCGGCAAAGGAGTGGTGGGCCAGCGCGGGCAGGGCGGCCGCGGCTGCGAGCACACCGGCCGCGACACTCGATTTTCTCACTCGCATCGGAGTCCTCTCCTCGTGGGAAACTAGCGGGTCTGGTCTACTCGACCGGCTGCTTGAGAAGCTTGCCGTACAGGAGCTTCTCCGAAAACTCGACGCAGTTGTACTCGAGCAGCTCGGCATTGGGGTCGACGTTGCGATACAGCGGCATCGCGATCGTCCATGGCCGTGTGTAAACCTCCGGATCGTCGATCGTCGCCTCGTAGGCAATCGTGTTCGGATCGACGAGAGAATAGCGCTCCGTCACGACCATCTTGTTGGAGTGATAGTCGCCGGCGCGGTCGAGCCAAGTCCGGTCGTCATTCGAGTTGACGCGGACGACGAGTGTATCGCCGTCCCAATGGCCGTTCGACCACCCCATCCACTGATCGATCGGGGCCTCGTCGAGCTGATGGCTCATGTGAATCGGCCTGTTCGCCTTCGCGAAAGAATAGGCGATGAGGATGTCGCCGTCGCCTTGCACGATCTCGAACGGAAAGGGCTGGTAAGTCGCCCGGGGGACGCCGGGCATGTAGCACTTCGCCGCCGGGTCCGCCGCGGGCCAGCCGGCCCGGTTCTTGCGCCGCTGGGCGAGGGCTGCCGGTTTGTACGGGATCGTCTCGCCGACGACTACGCTCCGGCCGGCCGGGATGGCGGCGAGCGCGCCGAGCTGCCAGAACTTCGGGAGCGCCTCGGCGGGATGCGCTTCGAGATTCCAGTAGGCCGTGGTCCGCGCCTGCCAGATGCCGTTCAGGTTCGGGTGGCCGTCGATGCGGGCGGGGCGATCCTCGGCGGCTGCGGTCGCTACGGCCCCGAGGGCGGCCGCGACCAGCACCGCCGCCGCCGCGCACGTGGAATAGCGCGTTCCCATGACCCGGGCCTCCCTAGGGCCGTCACGCCGGAATGGCTGCGTGAATGATAAGGAACGCGCCGCGGCCCGTCACGGCAGCGGAGCTTAAGAATCCTGCCATGCGGGTCCGCACTCCGGCCCCCGGCCGGATCGAAGGATTCCGGCGCGCGAGGCCGCGCGGAATGGACCGCCGGTGACCGCTCAGGCGCGCTTCTTTCGGGCCTCGGCGTTTTCCCGGTGGGCTTCACGGGCCTTGCTGCGGGCCTCTTTCTCGGACTTGGCCTCCTTGCCGCCCGCCGTCGGCGCGCTGCCCTCGGTCGATTTGTGCTTCGACGTCGGACCGCGGGCGGCCTGAGGATCGGAGGGGCCTTTGGAATCCTTCCTGACCCACTTGTCGCCCTGCTTCTTGTACTTATGCTTGAGTGCCGCGAACGCGACGCGGTGGGCGCGGCCGCCCTCGCCGTACGTCTCCACCGCGCTGTCGTGCGCCTTCCTCCAGATGTGCTGCGCGTGCCGGTCCGAACGCGCGATCGTGCTCGGAATTTCCGTGTTGCCGGACGATTGATTCGGCATGGCGGCCTCCGTTCGAGATTCGCTCACCTATTGCGACTCCGGTCGCATTGGCGGGTTCCATCGCTCCGCGGGCCATCGGGGCCGGTGCGGATTGTCGTTTTCCGGCGACGCGCGTTACCGTCAGTCAACACCACCACGCCGACGGTCCATGGCCCTTGCCCGCACACGCCCCGGAATTGCCCTGCTGCTTGGGACTGCCGCGATCGTCTTCCTGCTGTTCGTCGTTTTCCAGTACAGAGGCGACGTGCGGCCGCTCGAAAGCATTCCGGCCGCCTCGCTTGGATCGGCGCTCGCGGCCGGCTTCTTCGCCTTCCGCTGGCCTTCGCGCTCATGGTTGGCATGGGGCTTATTGCTCAGCAGCGCCTTCTGGGTGTATCTGCTGATCGTGTTCGCAGTGCTGGCCGTTCAGGGGCGCATCGACCCGTGGCCCATCGCCGACGCCGTGAGCATCGCGTCGGGCGGCTGCGCGGGGGCGGCGATCGGCGCGGCGATACGCGCGACGCCCCGCGCGAAGGGGCCGCGAGGGCGCGCCGTATCGTGAGACTAGCCCGACCGTGAAGTTCGTAGACGCGCGGCGGCTCGATGACGGGTCGAGGATCGAGGCCGACATCTGCATTGTCGGCGCGGGGGCGGCCGGGATCACGCTCGCGCGCGAGCTGGCGGGCGGTTCGCTCGACGTTTGTCTGCTCGAGAGCGGCGGCCTGACGCTAGACCCGAAGACGCAGGCGCTCTACCAGGGTGAGAACGTCGGCTGGCCGTACTATGCGCTCGACGTGCTTCGGCTGCGCTACTTCGGCGGCACGACGAACCATTGGTCCGGCGTTTGCCGACCGCTCGACCCCATCGATTTCGCGGCCCGAGACTGGGTGCCGCACAGCGGCTGGCCGATCGCCAAAACCGATCTCGATCCCTACTACGCGCGCGCGCATCGCGCCTGTCAACTCGGCCCCTACGACTACCATTGCGACCGCTTCGGTCCCGCGAGTCGTCAGTTGCTGCCGCTCGACCCCGCGCGGCTCCGGACCACCATGTGCCAGCTTAGCCCACCGACGCGATTCGGGCTCGCGTACGGCGACGACCTGCGCAAGGCCGCGAACGTCACGACTTACCTCTACGCGAACGCCGTCGACTTCGTGCCCGTCGAATCCGGCAAGGCGCTGAGCCACGTGCTGGCCGCGACGCTCGACGGCACGCGCTTCACGGTGCAGGCCAAGCAGATCGTGCTCGCGACGGGGGCGATCGAGAACGTGCGGCTGCTGATGTCGGCGCGCGGCGGCGCCGGGCTCGCCAATGACAGCGGGCTGCTCGGCCGCTACTTCATGGAGCACCTGAGCTTCCCGGCCGGCTTGCTGCTGCCCGAAAGGCCCTATGTCGAGCCGACGTTTTACACCGACCCCGTCGCGATGCACGAAACGAAGGTCAAGGGCCTCGGGTACCTGACGTTTCCCGACCCCCTCCAGCGCGCGTTGCGGCTTCTGAATACGAGGTGCTGGATCCGACCTGCCGACGGGCTCGAGGCGCTGCGCGGCACCTCGGAGGCCGTGGAATCGGTCTTCGGGCTCATAGGGGACTTCGGCGACGACCATACGGCCGAGCGGCTCAGGGATATCGCGAAGCACCTCGATGAGGTCGCGGTCTACGGCTATCGCCGGCTGTTCCGACCCGAGCCCAGCGGCGCCTATTGGCTGTATTTCCACATGGAACATCCGCCGAGCCCGGACAGTCGGATCACGCTCGGCGACGAGCGCGACGCGCTCGGGTTGCGCCGTGTGCGGCTCGACTGGGAAATCGGCGAGCTCGCGCGGCAGGAGTATGGGCGCTCGGTGCGGCTCGTCGCGCAGGAGCTCGGCCGCGCGCGCGTCGGCCGCGTGAAGCTGCTCGCGAACGACCTCGATACGGGCTGGCCGACCATCGACCGCGGCTTGCGCGGTGCCTGGCATCAGATGGGCACGACGCGCATGGCCTCCGACCCGAAGCGCGGCGTGGTGGACGTGGACTGCCGTGTGCACGGCCTCGACAACCTTTACATCGCGGGAAGCTCCGTGTTCCCGACGAGTGGCTACACGAATCCGACCCTGACGATCGTCGCATTCGCGATCCGCATGGCAGATCACCTGAGGAGCCGTTTCACATGAGCGTTCTATCGCGCAGACGCTTTCTCGGCGGTGCCGCCGGATGCTGGCTGCCGGCCGGCTTGCGGCGGCTGGCCGACGCGCCCCTCGCGGCCGCCTTTGCGGGTGTGGTGCTCGATCCGAAAAGTGCGGCGCGCCTTGGGCACCGCTGTCTCGCCGAGCGTCCGGAGTGGCCGCGGGACGCTCGCGCGCTCTCGCGGCTCGTGCTACCCGGTGCGTGCGAGCGCGGCGCCTTCCTCGTCGCCGCGCCGGCCCGTCGGCGGCAGCTGCTGCGCGAGCGTATCGCCGAAGATTTCGCGGCCGGCCGGACGATGGAAGTCGGCGGCTGGGTGTTAGCGGAAACGGAATCGCTCGTTGCGGCCATGCTGGCGGTGAGGCCGGCCTGACAGCCGGTAGGTTCACCCGCTGGCGCCGGTCTGCCGGGGCCGCCCCGAGCGGTCGACCGGCCGGCAGGGCCGCGATCCGAATTTCGGTCCGTCAGGGGACGGAGATCTCCAGGGGACCGCCGCGTTCGTCGACGGTGTGCAGCACAACGGGGCGCCGCCACACGCGCTGAACGTATTCGAGCACCTTGCGGCTGCGCTCGACATCGAGACCCCGTCCGTCGGTCGCGTAGTCGTGCGCGAGCTCGAGGGTGCCGTCGAGGCGGATGTGCTTTGCTGCGACCGAGGGCGCGCCGAAGTTGTACTTCGGCGCCAGCAGGCTCTCGTGCAGCGCGTCGAGGTCGTTGTCGAGCACGCGGATCTGGCCGTCGCGGCGCGCCGAAAAGCGGAACAGGCGCAGTTCCTCGGCGAGCTCGCGCGTCAGGTGGTTGCGGACGAAGCCGAAGTCGTCCTCCTGCTGCATGATGCGGCGCGCGGCCTCTGTGCCCTGGCTCTCGATGATCTTCTCCCACATCGAGAAACCGAGATGGTAAGGATTGATGCCGAGCGCGACCTGCTGGTCGGCGGCGATCGGGCGCACGACGTCCGAATGGCACTTGATCGCATCGACGTACGCCTGCTGCGGCACGAAGTCCGCCTCGCGCAGCATGCGTGCGTGCCAATAGGACGCCCAGCCCTCGTTCATGATCTGCGTCGCGAAGGCCGGATAGAAGTAGAAGGACTCCTCGCGCACGGCCAGAAAAATGTCCCGTTCCCAGCTCTCGAGCTCGGGCGCGTACTGGGCGATGAACCAGAGCAGGTCCCGCTCGCGGTGCGGGGGCACGGCCGCGCGCCTGCGCTGCGCGCCCGCCGCGGGTTCCTCAGGCTCGAGCGCCGCGAAGCGCTTGCGGAATTCCTCGTCCGCGACGGCCGTCTCTGGCACGGCCGCATATTCGGGATAGCGCGGCCGCCGCAGCGGCTGGTCGATGTCCACGTGCTGCTCGAGCGCGAGCGCGGCGTCCAGGACGGCTTCCACGCGCGGTGCGCCGTGGGCTTCGATGGCCTGCTGAATCTGGCGCGCGTGATTGGCCGCATGCTCGACGATGTGCTCGCTGACCTGTTCCTGCGAGCGCTTGAACAGTGCGTTGTTGTGCGAAAAATCGGCGTGTCCGAGCACGTGCGCCGTCACGAGAACGTTCTCCGCGAGGCCGTTGCTGGCGGCCAGAAAGGCGTGCCCCGGGTTGCCGGGGAAGACCACCTCGAAGACGCGCGAGTTGCCCATGTGCCGCTGCACGAGCTGGTAGATGTAGCGTACGCCGAAGGACCAGTGCGGCATGCGGACAGGCAGCCCGTAGACGGCGATCTCCATCATGAAGCTGTCGGGCACGGCTTCGAAGTCGACCGGGTCGAACGTGAGCCCCGAGCGATGCGCGAGCGCCTCGAGCGGCGCGACATAGCTCTGCCAGTCCATGGCGGCGCTCATCCGGCCTCCTCGAACGCGCGGTTCTCGGCATTGAAGAAGTGACGTACCGCGTCCCATACGTCGTCGAAGTCGTCGATTGCGCAGCTGCCGACCGGGTATCCCGCTCCGGCCGCCTCCGCATATAGCCGGCCCGTCTCCGTCGCGAGCGGCCGCGCGAGCCCTGACGCGACCTCGACGTAGCCGGCGTAGCACGCCTGCTCGGCGATCGCCTCGAGCGAGCGGCGCGCCTCGGCCTGGTCGGTCACGGAGTTGTCGCCGTCCGAGGCGTAAAACAGGTAGATGTTGTGGCGCGAGGGGCTGTAGCGCTCGGCGATGATCTCGCGGACCTTGTTGAAGCCCGTCGACGCGACCGTGCCGCCTGTCGCCGCGACCTGGAAGAACTCGTGCTCCGTGAACTCCCAGGCATCCGTCGTGTGCGCGACGAAGACGGTCTCGAGGGAGCGGTACTCGCGCCGTAGGCCCTGCACGACCCAGAAGAAGAACGTCTTTGCGAGCTTGCGATCCCGGTCGGACATGCTGCCCGAAACGTCGAGCAGAAAGAACACGACAGCATGCACGGCCGGCTGCTTGCGCCGCGCGAGCTGTCTGAAGCGCAGGTCTTCGTCCGTGAAGGTCGGGACATCATCGGATGTGCCGCGGCGCTTCAGCAGCTCCTTGAAAGAACGGCGGCGGTCGAGCCGCGAGCGCGCGCCGCGCCGGTCCCAGCCCTCGCGCACCCAGTCCGTGTCTTCCGAAGGGCCGACGCGCGACTTGAGGTTCGGCAGCTCCATCTCCTCCCAGAGCCAGTCGACGATGTCGTCGATCTTGATCTCGAGTAGAAACTGGACCTCGCCTTCCTCGCGTCCGCCGCCGGCTTTTTCGTTGCCCTGGCCGGGCTGCGGGCTCGCGAGCACGTCGCCGGGCTCAGCATCGCCCTGGCCGACGCCCTGCGTCTCGTCGTTCTGGCGGAGGCGGAAGTGGTAGTGCTCGAGCATGCGGACGGGCACTCGCACGGAGCGCGTGCCGTCGTTGATGAGATCCCCGCCCGAGATGATCTGCGGCAAATGCTCGCGCACGGACTCGCGGACTTTCTCGTCGTGCCTGAGCCAGTCACGCGCACCGCGCGAGAATAGCTCGTACCACTTGCTTGCGCCGAGCGCGCTCGTCTTGTCAGTGGGTTCAGTCATAAATGGTGTTTACCGTCGATCGGTCACTCCTGTGCCAGCAGGGTCGTGACGTAGCTCAAGGCCTCCTTGGCGCTGTGCTCGTCGTAGCCGTACTCGGCGATGAGCCGCTCCTGCACGACCGAAATCTTCTGCCGTGCGTCCTCGTCCGGACGGGCCGTGGACGTGACGAGCCGCAGCACGTCGCGGCGCTCGTCGAACAGGTACTGCTCGATGGCTTCGCGCATGCGGGCATGGCTCGCGAGCTTGAATTTCTGGCCGGCCTTGAACGCGATCATGGCCTTGCGGACGACCTCCTGCCGGAATGAGAGCTTGCCCGAGTCCGAAACCTTGATCTTTTCCTCGACCGAGCGCAGGAACCGCTCGTCCGCCGGGCGCGTCTCGCCCGTAATCGGATCCGTCACTTCGCGATGATCCAGCGAAGCCTCGACCTCGTCCAAATACTTTTCGAGCAGCTGCTGGGCCTCGTCCTCGAACGACGCGAACATGGCCCGGTGCACGTCTTCCTTGACCCAGCGGTTATAGAACTCCTTGCGCGCCGTGACAAGATGGTCGATCCAGACCTTCTTCTGCTTGGCGTCGACACGGGCGTCGCTGTCGATGGCGTCCTTGAGCGCGAGCAGCAGCTCCATGCTCGTGAGGCTGTCCGCATTGCTGTGCGTGATCGCATTCGAGATTGCGTTGATGACGAAGCGCGGGCTGACGCCCGTCATGCCTTCGTCGGGCGCTTCGGCGCGCAGCCGGGCCGTTTCCGTCTCCGAGATGCCCTCGACGGCCTCGCCGGCGTACAGGCGCAGCTTCTTCGTCAGATCGAGCCCCTCGCGGTCCGGCTTGGCGAGCCGCGTGAGGATGGAGAACACGGCCGCGAGCTTGAGCACGTGCGGGTCCAAATGCACGTCCCGGAACGCCTGCGCGCCCGAGACGAGCTTGTGGTAGATCCTGGCTTCTTCCCGGTAGGAGAGGGCGTACGGCACCTTGATGATGACCATGCGGTCGAGCAGGGCCTCGTTCTCCTTTTCCTGCAGGAACTTGTGGAATTCCGCGAGGTTCGTGTGCGCGACGATCGTCTCGTCGAGGTGGATCAGCGGGAAGCGGGAAACCTTGACGTTCTTTTCCTGCGTCATCGTGAGCAGGAGATAGAGGAACTCCCGCTTGACCTTGAGAATCTCGATCATCTCGAGCATGCCGCGGCTCGCGGCATACACGGCGCCGGACCAGGACCAGGCGCGCGGATCGCCCTCGTCGCCGATCTGGGCGACCTTTGCAAGATCCACCGAGCCGACGAGGTCGGCGATGTCGGCCGTGGTGGGATCGTGCGGGGCATACGTGCCCACGCCGACGCGCGATGCCTCCGAAAGGAAGATGCGCTCCACGGGCACGCGCACGAAGTCGCCGTCGAACTCGCGCTCGACGTAGTCTCGTGCCCAGGGCGAAAGTTCGCCGCGCACGTCGATGTTGTAGCGTTCGCGGAATTCGGCCCGGAGGCTCGCCGGGATCAGGTTCAGCGGGTTTTCGCGCAGCGGCGAGCCCTTGATGGCATAGAGCGCGCCTTCGTCCGTGCGGCTGTACTCCTCGAGGCCGCGCTTGAGCAGAATCGCCATCGTGGATTTGCCGCCCGAAGGCGGGCCGAGCAGCAGTAGGAGGCGGCGGCCGACATCGGACCCCGCGGCGGCGGCCTTGAAGTAATCGACGACGCGCCCGAGCGGTTCGTCGATGCCGTAGAGCTCGCGCTTGAACAGCTCCTGCGCGGCGACGGCCTCGGTGCCCTCGATGTGAGCGTTGTGGCCGTGCCAGCGGAGCATGTCCCAGATGTACTCGTGGCTCGTACGAGCCCGGGCCGAGGGATCGGCCGGTAGTACGTCGGAGAGGAAGTCCCCGAACGTGCCTTCCCACCGCTGCGCGCGATGCAGTCGGCTGAAGGAACTCAACGATTCGATGAATTCCTCTGAACGACGTTGCGTATCGTCATCGGCAGAGAGCGGCATGCTTACCTCCCGCGCATCTAAGTGCGCCGTTTGCGGAGCAGCTCGCAATACGTGCACTTAAAGTTAAACCCAATGCGTGTCAAGAAGTGTGATCCGTTTCTAGTCCCGCATCGACTTATCTCCTAAGACGCCGTGAACGAGGAATTGTTCATTCAGCATTCAATACCATTCAAGATGCTTGCCAACACGTTTTCGCCCTGCGCAGCGCGGTTTCGCGTGCGGCGGCGACGCAACACGCATGCGACCGGAAAGCATGAAAGAGGGAAATATCCGAATTGAGGACGACGCTGTGCGACGGTCGCCGCATCGAAGAGCCGATCGAGTTGAGACGGCGCACACCGAATCGGTCGTATCCCGCGCACGACTGAACAGTCGGTAAGCCCGATCTTATGCCTTGAGGCAGTGATGCGCCACCGCCTCGTCGCGCGCCGCAGCGGGTGAGGCTTGTGCGGTGCGTGGACGCTGCCTGGACGCCGAGCACGCGCGAGGGCGAGCGTCTCGTGGTGTGCACCCTCAAGGGGCACGCGCGCAGCCGGTGTGCCCGCTCGTGAGGCCTGCCGAGAGCTTGCGGCGGCGGCTCGAGTACGGGCCGGCCGCCGCCGGCGGGCTGCTTATCCGTTCATACGGGTATCCACAGATTCTGTGGATAAGGCTGTGGAAACCGCGGTTAGTTCGGCTTGGAGGCGTTGCCCGCGCGTATATCTCGTCAAGCTGCTCAGAAATGCGCCAGATTGCGCGGCGCCGCTACGTTTTGAGCCGATAGCCGGTTCTGAAGATCCAGCCGATCACGAGCAGACAGAGCACGAGGAAGAGGCCGGCCATGCCGGTGCTCAGCGCGACATTGACGTTGGAGAGCCCGTAGAAGCTCCACCTGAAGCCGCTGATCAGGTAGACGACGGGATTGAACAGCGCTACTTTTTGCCAAAGCGGCGGCAGCATTCGGATCGAGTAGAAGCTGCCGCCGAGGAACGTCAGCGGCGTCACGATGAGCAGCGGCACGATCTGCAGCTTTTCGAAGTTGTCGGCCCAGATTCCGATGATGAACCCGAGCAGGCTGAACGTCACGGCGGTCAGCACGAGAAACAGCAGCATGACAAAGGGGTGGGCGACCTGTAGCGGCACGAACAGCGTCGCCGTCGCGAGGATGATGAGCGCGAGCATGATGGACTTGGTCGCTGCCGCGCCGACATAGCCGAGCACGATCTCCAGGTACGACACGGGGGCGGAGAGGACCTCGTAGATCGTGCCGATGAACCGCGGGAAGTAAATGCCGAAAGAGGCGTTGGCGATGCTCTGGGTCAGAACCGAGAGCATGATGAGCCCCGGCACGATGAACGCGCCGTAGGGCACGCCGTCGACGCGCTGAATACGCGAGCCGAGCGCGGCCCCGAAGACCACGAAATACAGCGAGGTCGAGATGACGGGCGAGAAGATGCTTTGAAACAGCGTCCGCCAGGTGCGCGCCATCTCGAAGCGGTAAATGGCCTTGACGGCCTCGAAGTTCATGCCCGTCACCTCGGAGTCTCTGCCAGCCGGTCGGCCGCCTGGTTCCTTTCGGCATCGGTGCGCCTGTCGGCCGCGGGTCTGCGCACGAGGCTCACGAAGATGTCCTCGAGCGAGCTCTGCGTCGTGTGCAAGTCCTTGAAGCCGATGCCGAGACGGGTCAGCTCGCCGAGCAGCGGCGTGATGCCGGTACGCTCGCGCTGGCTGTCGTAGGTGTAGACGAGTTCGAAGCCCTCCGACTCGAGCGCGAGCCCGAACGCGCAGAGCTCGGGCGGGAGCGCTTCCAGCCGGTCGTGCAGCTGCAGCGTGAGCTGCTTGCGGCCGAGCTTGCGCATGAGCTCGGCCTTCTCGTCGACGAGCACGATCTCGCCGCGGTCGATGACGCCGACGCGGTCGGCCATCTCCTCGGCCTCCTCGATGTAGTGCGTCGTGAGGATGATCGTGACGCCGGCGCCCTTGAGCTCGCGTACGATCTCCCACATGCCCTGGCGCAACTCGACATCGACGCCCGCCGTCGGTTCGTCCAGGAAAAGCACGCGCGGCTCGTGCGCGAGGGCCTTGCCGATCATGACGCGGCGCTTCATGCCGCCCGAAAGCGTCATGAGCTGGTTGTCTTTCTTGTCCCACAGGGACAGCGCCCTGAGCGTGCGCTCGAGGTGCTCCGGGTTCGGCTTCTTGCCGAACAGCCCGCGGCTGAAGCGCAGCGTGGCCCAGACGGTCTCGAACGCGTCGGTCGTGAGCTCTTGAGGCACGAGCCCGATGAGCCTGCGCGCGGGACGGTAGTCCTTCACGATGTCGTGGCCGTCGACGGTCACGGATCCCGTCGTGGGATTCACGATGCCGCAGACGATGCTGATCAGCGTCGTTTTGCCCGCGCCGTTCGGGCCGAGCAACGCGAAGATCTCACCCCGGCGGATACCGAGATCGATGCGCCTAAGCGCCTCGAAGCCGCCCGCGTAGGTCTTCGTGAGGCCCTGTATCGAGATGATCGAATCCGTCGGCATGGGCATGCGTTCCGTGATGTCCTCGTGGCTGCGGCGCCGCGCCGTGCCGATGTCCCCTCGCGGCGGTGTTCCCGTGCGCCGGCCCCTTCCGGGCGACGGGCAAGGGCGACCATTCTCCACGGAAACGGTGTGCAATTCTAATGGCGGCCGGCTTTGGCGCCGAGGCCGCCGCCCGAGACCTTTTCGGTTGGCGCCGAAGCCCCCACCGGAGACGCTTGCGGCCGGGGCCGGCTGCGTTTGTGTAGGGGCCTTCGCCCGGGCGGAACCCACGCAGCCGCAGTTGGCCTAAGAGGGTGCGGGTCGAGATGCCTCTGCGGCTGTGCCGGATTGCCATAAAGCGTTCGGATTCACGGTCTTCGCAGCACACAGCTGCTCGCGCCGTTGCAGCACGATAAATGAACGGCCGCGCGCCGTCGTTGAGGAGCCTCGAGCTGAGGGGCGCTATCGGGGCCGTGCGCGCCAGGGAGGGCGCGCGTCCATCGGCGACTACGTGGCCCGTTGCGGAAAATCCGAGTTCCATGGCCGGCCGGCGTGCGTGAGAATGCGCCGCGAGCCACCCACCGACCGGTATTCGAGACGATGACGAAGCGAAGACGACAATCTGTTCGCCTCCAGCCGCTCCTCGTGAGCGGAATCGGCGCCTTGGCGCTCGCGGGCCTGCACGGGCCGGCGGCCGCGCAGCAGGGGGCGGCCGGCACCGAAACCGCGCCCGCGCCCCGGGCGGCCGATGCCGGTGCCGCGGGCAGCGCCCCGGCTGCGTCCGGAGAGGCGGCGGCGAGTGACGCCGCCGGGTCGGGCCTCGAGGAGATCGTAGTCTTCGGCCGGGCGGCGCGGCTCATCGGTACGGCCGATGCGGCCAGCGAGGGCTCCGTCGGGGGTGTCGATTTATCCGTGCGGCCGCTGGTGCGCGTCGCCGAGATGCTCGAGGTCGTGCCGGGCCTGATCGCCGCGCAGCATTCGGGCAGCGGCAAGGCCAATCAGTACTATTTGCGCGGCTTCAATCTCGACCACGGCACGGATTTCTCTACGTCGGTCGACGGCGTCCCGTGGAACCTCAGGACGCATGGCCACGGTCAGGGTTACCTCGACGTTAACGGGCTGATTCCCGAGACCGTCGAGACGATTTCCTACCGCAAGGGGCCGTACCGGGCCAGCGACGGCGATTTCTCGATGGCAGCCGCGTCGCGCATCACGACGATCGACCGCTTCGATACCCCGTTTCTTTCGCTCGAGCAGGGCGGATACGGCTGGCAACGGCTCGCAGGCGGCGACAGCACCGATATCGGCCACGGCACGCTCACGACGGCCGGTCAGCTCGAGGCCTACGACGGGCCCTGGCAGCTGGCCGAGCACCTGCGCCACGAGTCGGTGTGGAGCAAATACGAGCACCCGACGGCCTTCGGCCAGCTGGCCGTCTCGCTCGCCGGCTACCATGCGACGTGGCGCCCGACCGAGCAGATCCCCGAGCGCGCCATCGGCACGGCCGTGTGCGCCGACGAGTACTGCGCAATCGACCCGACCGCCGTCGGCGAGACGTCCCGTTGGATCGCCTCGGCGCGCCTGACGGGCTCGAGCTGGGAAGCGACCGGCTACGCCCAGTACTACGACTGGCACATGCTTTCGAACCCGACCTACGACTACCAGATCAACCAGTTCGATCGCCGCTGGACGGTAGGCGGCAACCTCGACAAGACGCTGATCCAGCGGGACAAGATCGACGTAGTCGTGGGCGGCAATCTGCGCTACGACGACATCGGCAAGGTCGGCCTCGATCACACGGACGCCGGCACGTTCCTCTACAACATCAGCGACAACGGTGTTCGGGAGCCCTCGCTCGGCGTGTTCACGGAGGCGACCTGGCTGCCTACCGACCGGCTCCGCGTCATGGGCGGCCTGCGCGGCGACGTGTACGGCTTCGACGTGACGGCCCGGACGGCGGGCAGCGCGTCGGGCAGCAAGACCGACTCGCAGCTCTCGCCCAAGGTCGGGCTCGCTTACCGCGTCGGCAGCTCGACGGAGCTCTACGCCAATTGGGGCCGCGGCTTCCATTCGAACGACGCGCGCGGCGTCGTCAACGCGACGACGCCCGTCCCCGGGCTCGCGCAGGGCACGGGCTACGAGGTCGGCGGCCGCTTCGACGTGGGCGCGGCGAAGCTCACGGCGGCCTACTGGTGGCTGGACCTCGACAGCGAGCTCAAATTCGTCGGCGATTCGAACTCGGTCGAGCCCTTCGGCGCGTCGCGCCGGCGCGGCTACGAGCTCACGGCCTTCTGGCGTCCCGTCGAGTGGCTCGGCGTCGACGCCTCGTACACGGGCAGCCGCGCACGCTTCGTCGAAAACGCGGCGGGCTTGTACATCCCGGGCTCGATCGAGCACGCCGGCGAGTTCGGCGTCTCGGGCAAAACGGGGGCCTGGGAAGTCGGCGCCCGCCTCCGCTATCTGGGGCCTTACGCGCTCGTGGAAGACAATTCCGAGCGCGCGGGCGGCGAGAAGCAGCTCAATGTCCGCGCGGCCTATTCTTTCCACCGGTACACGGTCTATGGCGAGCTGCTGAACGCCCTCGGCGCGCACGGCAAGGACATCGTCTACGCCTATCCGGCCTATGTGGCGGGGCTCGACCCGGCGGGACTGAGCTCGGCGGCCATCGACTGCGGCGTCGTGAACTGCCGCATGAGCCGCGCCGAGGAGCCCCGTACCTTGCGCATGGGCTTCAGGATCAATGTCGAGTAGCGCACCGGTCGACGATGCGTCGCTTCACGGTCGGGGGGGCCTCTACAGCAGGCTGAACGTCGTGTTGCGGATCAGCTCGATGAGCGGCCCCGGGTAGACGCCGAGCCAGACGACGAGGGCCGTCGCGAGACCGAGCACGAGCCGGCCCGCCACCGAGACCGGTGCGCCGATCTCGACGGGCACGGGCTCCTCGGGTCCGAGGTAGAGCGTCACGACCACGCGCAGGTAGTAGAACAGGCCGATGGCGCTGCCGACGATCACGATCGAGAGCAGGACCCAGAGCGAGGACTGAATGCTCGCGGCGACGACGTAGAACTTGGCCATGAAGCCCATGGTCAACGGGATGCCGGCGAGCGACAGCAGCATGAGGGAGAAGACGGCCGCGAGCCAGGGCCGGCGCCAGAACAGACCGCGGTAGCGCTCGAGCATCTGCACCTCGTCCGGCTCCTCGGCGTCCGACGAGAGCACGGTGACGACGCCGAAAGCGCCGATCGTGCTCGCGACGTAGGCCGCGAGGTAGTAGCTGGCCGATTCGACGGCCGCCGAGCCGCCGGCGATGAAGGCGACGAGCAGATAGCCGAGGTGGGCGATCGACGAGTAGGCCAGGAGGCGCTTGACGTTCTGCTGGAGCAGCGCGAGCACGTTGCCGAGCAGCATCGAGGCCGAGGCGAGCACCGTCAATGCCGTCAAGACGCTCGCGTAGCCATAGCCGTGCGCATAGGTGAAGTAGCGCAGCAGGACGATGAAGACCGCACCTTTGGAGACGGTAGCCAGGAAGGCCGTGACGGGGGCGGGTGCGCCCTGGTAGACATCCGGCGTCCAGAGGTGAAACGGCGCCAGCGAAAGCTTGAACGCGAGGCCCGCGGCGAACAGCGCGAGGCCGCCCGTCAGCAAGGCGTCGTAGCTGGCCCCGGGGCCGGCGCCCAGGGCGGGCAGCTGCGCAAAATCGAGCGTGCCGAGGGCGAAGTAGATCAGCGCGATGCCGAACAGCAGGAACGCCGACGAGACGCCGCTCAGCACGAGGTACTTGGCGCCGGCCTCGAGGCCCGGCTTGCGCTCGTGCGCATAAGCGAGCAGCGCGAACAGCGAGACGCTGAGCAGCTCGAAGCCGAGAAAGAGGGAGGCGAAGTTCGAGGCCGCGGCGAGCACGACGCCGCCGAAAGCGGAAGTGAGCAGCAGCACGAAGAACTCGCCGGGCGCCTCGCCGCGCCGGGCGAGGTAGGCGGCGGCCAGCAGCGCCACGCAGACGGTGCACGAGAGCACGAGCCCCGTGTAGAACAGGGCGGCGGCGTCGACGCGCAGCAGCGGCGTAACTTGGGCCGGAATAACGCCGCCCGCGATCGGCAGCATCGCGAACGAGAGCAGCAGCCCCAGGACCGTCGCGATCATGAGCGGCTCGCGGTGCCGCGCGAAGGCCGTCAGCAGCATGACGACGATGGCCGTGACGCCGAGCACGATGTCGGGCAGAAGCGCGACGAATTGCGCGAGCGAAAGGCTCACCGCGCCGCCACGCTCTGGAGCGCGGCCAGGGCCGGGGCCGCAGTCTGGAGCACCGACTGCGGCCTGAGCCCGAGCCACAGCAGAATGACGATCATCGCGGCGAGATAGGCCATTTCGCGCGGCCGGAAGTCGACGGCGCCGGTGGCCGCGGCGAGCCGCCCCTGGAAGCTGCGCTGAATCAGGATAAGCGAATAAGCGACGGCCGTGACGAGGCCCGCGGCCGCGACGGACGCGTAAACGCGGGACGCATCGAAGGCGCCGAACAGCACGAGGTACTCGCCGACGAAATTCGCAAGGCCGGGCAGGCCCAGCGAGGCGATCGCGAAGAACAGCGCGATCGCGCCCATGCGGGGCATGTCGGCCCAGAGCCCGCCCATGCGGCGCATGTCGCGCGTGTGCAGGCGCTGCTGCAGGGCGCCGGCGACGAGGAAGAGGCCGCCCGTGCTGATGCCGTGGGCGATCATCTGCATGACGGCGCCCTGCAGCGCCAGGCGGTTCCAGGCGAAGATGCCGAGCAGCACGAAGCCGAGGTGGCTGACGCTCGTGTAGGCCACGAGCCGCTTGAAGTCCGTCTGCGCGAAGGCGAGCACGGCGCCGTACAGGATGCCCGCGACGGCCAGCGCCATGGCTGCGGGTGCGAGCCGCGACGCTGCGGCCGGAAACAGCGGGATCGCAAAGCGGATCAGGCCGTAGGCACCCGTCTTCAGCAGCGCGCCGGCCAGGATCACGCTGCCGGCCGTCGGCGCGTCCGTATGGGCGTCGGGCAGCCACGAGTGCAGCGGCACGGCGGGCAGCTTGACGATGAACGCGAGGAAGAAGCCGAGCAGCAGGAGCATCGAAATGCCGGGTTTGAGCGACGCGCCCAGCAGATCGAAATAGTCGAAACTCCAAATGCCGGTCGCGTCGTAGTGGAGCAGGGCCAGTCCGACGATGCTCGCGAGCATGAGCAGGCTGCTGGCCTGCGTGAAGATGAAGAACTTGATGGCGGAGTAGATTCGGTTTTCGTGCCCCCAGATCGCGATGATCAGGTACATCGGCACTAGCATGAGCTCCCAGAGGAAGAAAAACAGAAACAGATCGAGCGCGAGGAAGACACCGACGATGCCCGCCATCGACCACATGAGGTTGAAGTGGAAGAAGCCGACGTGGTCCTCGATCTCGCGCCACGAGCACGCGACGGCGACGACGAACAGAAACGCGGTCAGCACGACCATGAGCAGGCTGAGTCCGTCGGCGCCCAAGTGAAAGCCGATGCCGAAGCGCGGAATCCACTGCCAGTCGATCTCCCGCACCCAGCTCGCGTTCGGGACGCGGATTACGGCCGGGGCGTGGACCCAAAGGTTCACGGCCAGACCGAGCTCGGCGCCGGCGGCCGCCAGGGAGATCCACCGGCACGCGGCGGGACTGCGCAGGGCCGCGAACCAGGCGAGGGCGCCGGCCCCCAGAGGAATCGCGACGAGCCAGACGAGGATCATGCGAACACCGCTACGGCGAGGACGATGATGAGGCCCGCGAGCATGCCGGCCGCGTACCAGCGCAGGCCGCCGGTCTGGGTCACTCGCGTGCCGCGCCAGGCGCTGCGCAGCGCGGCGGCCACCCCGCGGGATACGAGGTCGAAGGCGTCGCCGCGGAGCAGGGCCGCGGCGGCGAGAAACGGTCGCACGAAGAGCACGTCGTAGAGCCGGTCGAAGCCCCAGCCCGAGGCCCAGGCCCCGCGGGCCGCCACGAGCATGCGGCTGCGAGCGAGGCGCGCGGGGACGCGCTCGCGGCCCGGAAAGTACAGCAGATAGGCCACGAGGATGCCCCCGAGCGAGGCGACGGCCGCGGCGATCTCGAGGCCCGCACCCACGGTTTCGTTGACGGCCTCGGGCGGCGTGCCCGGCAGCGTCGTCGCGACGAAGTGCGCAAAGAGCGTGACGTGTCCGAGCCCGACGGGCGTATCGACGAAGCCGCCGACGATCGAGAGCGTGGCGAGCACGCCGAGCGGGATCAGCACGGCCCAGCCCGTCGTGCCGGGCGGGGGCTTTGTTTGCGCGTGCTCGGTCGGCGTTTGCCGTTCGCCGAAAAACACGATGAACACGACGCGGAAGATGTAGACGGAGGTCAGGAACGCCGCCGAGACGCCCGAGAGCCAGAGCCAGTGCCCGACGGTGCCGTGCGCCCAGGCCGCGAGCAGGATCTGCTCCTTGCTGTAGAAACCGGCGGTCACGAGGGGCACGGCCGCGAGCGCGGCGGCGCCGGCCGTGAACGTCCAGAACACGGTCGGCATGCGCCGGCGCAGGCCGCCCATCCTGAAGATGTTCTGCTCGTGGTGGGTGCCGAGAATCACGGAGCCGGCGGCCAGGAACAGCAGGGCCTTGAAGAATGCGTGCGTCATGAAATGAAATACCGCCGCGCTCCAGGCGCCGACGCCGAGCCCGAGGAACATGTAGCCGATCTGGCTCATCGTCGAGTAGGCGAGGACGCGTTTGATGTCGTCCTGGGCGAGCGCGCTGAAGGCCGCGAGCAGGAGGCCGACGCCGCCGATGATCGCGACCGCGAGCTGCACGGCGGGGGCGAGCACGAACAGCTCGTAGGTGCGGGCGATGAGATACACGCCGGCCGTGACCATCGTCGCGGCGTGGATCAGCGCGCTGACGGGCGTCGGGCCGGCCATGGCATCCGGCAGCCAGGTCTGCAGCGGCAGCTGCGCGGACTTGCCGACGGCGCCCCCGAGCAGCAGTGCGGCGGCCGCCGTGGCCGCGCCGGACCCCGTCGCCCAGGTGGCCGCTGCGCGCGTCAGGATCTGCTGAATATCGAGCGTGCCGAACGAGGTCGCGAGCAGGATGAGCCCCATGAGCATGGCCGTGTCGCCGACCCGCGTGACGACAAAGGCCTTGCGGGCGGCGTAGCCGTTTGCGGGATCCCGGTACCAGAAGCCGATCAGCAGGTAGCTGCAAAGGCCCACGCCCTCCCAGCCGAGAAACAGCAAGAGCAGGTTGTCGGCGAGCACGAGCACGAGCATGGAGCCCATGAAGAGGTTCATCGAGGCGAAGAAGCGGCTGTAGCTTTCGTCGTCGGCCATGTACACGGTCGAGTAAACATGGATCAGGAAGCCGACGAAGCTCACGACGAGGATCATGACGAGCGAGAGCGAGTCGAGCCGCAGGCCGAAACTCGAGCTGAAGCCGTCGGCCGCGATCCAGTTGCCGAGGTCGGCGTGCCAGACGGCATTCGCGCCGGGCCCGACGAGGAACGCGGCGGCGAAGCCGCCCGCGGCGGCCGCGGCGAGCCCGACCGAGCCTACGCCGACGAGCGAGACGATGCGGTGGGGGAGCCGGCCCAGCGTTGCGAATAGGATCACGCTGCCTGCGACGGGCAGCAGCGGCACGCTCCAGAGCCAGTCGGCCACGGTCAGCCCCTGAGCTCGCCGACGGCGTCGGCGTCGAGCGTCTCGAAGCGCCTCGCGATCTGCAGAATCAGCGCGAGCGCGACCGAGACCTCGGCGGCCGCGAGCGTCAGCACGAAGATGTACATGACCTGCCCGGCCGCATTGCCCCAGCGCGAGCCGCCGACGACGAACGCGAGACCCGACGCATTCAGCATGATCTCGATCGAGAGCAGCATGAAGATCAGATTGCGGCGCACGAGCACGCCCACGAGGCCGATCGCGAACAGCACGGCCGCGAGCGCGAGCCCGGCTTCGGCGGGCACGGCCGTCACGTCCGCAGCTCCGACGGCCGTGCGCTCGGCGGAGCGAGCTCGGGCTTCTCCGGATCGAACACCGTGCCTCGCTTGGTGTCGAGGCCGCGGCCGAGCCGGAATGCGCCGACGAGGCCGGCCAAGAGCAGCATCGACGCGATCTCGACAGCCAGCAGGTAGGGACCGAACAGCAGCCCCGCGACGTGCTGCGCGTCCACGATGGTGCCGGTGGGCGCGCGCGTGCCGCCGACGCCGAACACGTACCCGAGCTCGGCCAGCAGCGCGGCCGCGAGGATCGCCGGTCCGATCCACATGCGCGGCGTAAGCCAGGCGCGCTCGCGCCGTTCGGCGTCGTTGCCGAGGATCAGCATCATGATGACGAAGACGAACAAGACCATGATCGCGCCGGCGTAAACGATGACCTCGAGCAGCGCCGCAAACGGGGCGCCGAGCACGTAGAACACGACGGCCACGGCCAGCAGCGAGAGGACCATGTAGAGCAGCGCATGCATCGCGTTCTTGCGCGTGATCGTCATGAGCGTCGCCGCGGTCGCGATCGCAGCGGCGACGTAGAATGCAGCGTTCATCGGTCCCTCCTCGTCACGATACCGAGCGGCTTTCCGTCGGAGCGGCCCCGGTCCTAGGGCATGAGGCCGCGAATATCGACGGGCGGGGCTTCGTTTTCGGCCTCGCCCTTGTCCTTGCCGCCGATCGCGAGGCCGGCGACGCGGTAGAAGTTGTAATCCGGGTACTTTCCCGTGCCGTCGATGAGCAGGTCGTCCTTCTCGTAAACCATGTTGTGACGGTCGTATTCGCTCATCTCGAAGTCGGGGGTCAGCTGGATCGCATACGTTGGGCAGGCCTCCTCGCAGAAGCCGCAATAGATGCAGCGCGAGAAGTTGATGCGGAACCAGCGCGGGTACCAGCGGCCCGTCTCGTCCTCGGTCTTCTCGAGCGCGATGCAGTCCACGGGGCAGGCCACCGCGCAGAGATTGCAGGCGACGCAGCGTTCGGCGCCGTCCGGGTCGCGCGACAGAATGATGCGGCCGCGGTAGCGCGGGGCCAGGTACGGCTTCTGCTCGGGGTAGCGCACGGTTTCGCGGCGCCTGAAGCCGTGCAGGAACACGCCCCAGAGCGTCACGACCTGGTTCGGCACCATCGCGACGTTGGCCGTAAGCCATTCGACCATGCGGATCATGGCGGTCCCTGCGTGGCGATCACGACCGCACCTGTGACGAGCAGATTGACGAGCGAAAGCGGCAGCAGGAACTTCCAGGCATAGCTCATGAGCTGGTCGTAGCGCGGCCGCGGCAGCGCGGCGCGCAGCAGGACGAACAACATGACGAAGCCCGCCGTCTTGAGCACGAACCAGACGACGGGCGGCAGAAAGCCGGGCCCCAGCCAGCCGCCGAAGAACAGCGTCACGGTCATGGCCGAGGACAGCATCACGCCGAGGTATTCGCCGAGGAAGAACAGACCGAACTTCATGCCCGAGTACTCGGTATGGAAACCGGCGACGAGCTCCTGCTCGGCCTCGGGTAGATCGAAGGGCAGGCGGTGCGTCTCGGCGATCGAGGCCAGGAAAAACACGACGAAGCCGACGAACTGCGGGCCGAAGTACCACAGCTTGCGCTGCGCTTCGACGATCGTCACGAGGTTGAAGGAGCCCGCCTGAATTACGACGCCGACGAGCGCGAGGCCCATGAACACTTCGTAGCTGATCATCTGCGCCGCCGCGCGCAGGCTCCCGAGCAGCGAGTAATTGTTGTTCGAGGCCCAGCCCCCGAGCGCGGCGCTGTAGACCGCCAGCGAGGTCAGGGCCAGGAAGTACAGCAGCCCGATGTTGAGGCTCGCGATGTGCAGGGTCGGCGCGAACGGCACGACCGCGAACGCCAACAGCATTGTGATCGTCACGATCGCCGGTGCCAGCACGAAGACGGGCTTGTCCGCGAGCGGCGGGATCCAGTCCTCCTTGAGCAGAATCTTGACGACGTTGGCGAACGCCTGAAGGATCCCGAAGGGCCCAGCGCGATTCGGCCCGTAACGGTCCTGCCACCACGCGAGCAGGCGCCGCTCGATCCACGTCAGCAGCGCCGCACCGAGGATCAGCACGGCGAGCAGGACGCCGGTGAACGCGAGACCGCGGCCGAGCCCGCTCATGGCGCGGGTGCCTCGGGCGCGGCTTGCGCCCCGGCCGACGGCGCGGGGCGCACGAGGGCATCGATGCCGGCCGGCAGACAAACGCTGGTCAGACCCGCGGGCAGCGCCGCCACCCCGGGAGCGAGGCTCGGCTCGAGCCGCAGCGGCACCGTCAGCGTCTGCTCGCCGACCACGACCTGCGTCGCCTGCCCCGCGCTCAGGCCCAGCACCTCGGCGTCGGCCGGATGCAGGGCGATGCTGGGCGCCGGCGCGCGCGCCGCGATCGCCGGCGCGAGCGCGCTGAGCTCCTCGCCGCCGAAAGTATCGTGCAGGGTCACGAGCCGGATGCGGCCGTCGGGCGGCGGCCGGGGCGCGGGCGGGATCTCCTGAAAGAATACGGCCGCGGCCGCAGCGGCCTCCGCCGGCCGCTCGGGTTCGAACAGGCGCACGCCGGCGTCGCCGTCGCGCAGGTGCCGCCCGGTTTCATCCTGAAACTTGTTGACCGATTGATTCGAGTTCCAGCCCGGCGCCCAGAAAAACGGAATCAGGGCCCCGGGCAGGCGCGGTCCGTGATAGCCCTCCATCGAGAACGACAGCGCCGAATCCGGGTCCGACGGCGGCGCCGGCTCGTGCAGGGTCGAGTTGGCGTGCATGGCCGTGCGGCCGCTGTAACGCGCCGGCTCGCGGTTGATGCGCCGGCCCGCGATGCGGAACTTCGCATTCGGCGCCGCGGCCCGGATGGCCCCCAATACGCCCCGGTCGCGGGCACAGGCGTCCGTCACGTCGTCGAGGCTCTGCCAGCCA
This sequence comes from uncultured Gammaproteobacteria bacterium, assembly GCA_963782445.1. GTDB lineage: Bacteria > Pseudomonadota > Gammaproteobacteria > Steroidobacterales > Rariloculaceae > ZC4RG20. Next base: position 3,096,519 of record CAWAJM010000001.1, on the reverse strand, counting down.
CAGGGGCGGCCGGCGCGGCGGAGCAGCTCGGCGAGCCAGCGCCACGACTCGCGGATATCGCCGGCCGGCACGAAGACCTGGAAAAACCGTTGCGCGCGTCCCTCCTGGCTCACGAGCGTCCCATCGCCTTCGGCGAACGCGGCGGCCGGCAGCACGACCTCGGCCGCGCGTGCGGTCTCGTGGTCGACGGCGTCGACGACGACGAGATGCGGAACGTGCGCCAGGAACTCGGCGACGGCACGCGGGGACGCGCGGCGGTGCAAGTCGTTCTCAAGCACGACGGCCGCCCGGAGCTGTCCGGTCCGGGCGCGCTCGAACACGGCTTCGAGCCGGTCGCCGCCGAGCAAGGCGAGCCCGAGGCTGTTGGCCTCCGGCAGCACGAGCGAGAGCTCGGCCGGGCGCCCGCGCCGGCGCGTCAGTGCCCGGGCCACGTTGGCCGCGGCTTCCAGGACCGCACGACTCCCGGATCCGGTCCCGGAGACGATGAGCGGGCGCCGCGCCGCGCCGAGCGCGGCCGCCGCGCGGTCGGCGAACGCGGCCGTGGCGTCCGCGAGCTCCGGCACGTCCGGTGCGGCATCGTCGAGCCGGCGGGCCACGGCGAAACCGAGCCTGGCGAGCTCGTCGGGGGCGGCGCGCAGCGTCTCGGCGACAGCGTCGATGCGGGTGCCGGCCGGCGTGGCGACGAAGATCGGATAGCGCGCATTCTGCCCCGCGATGCGGACGGCCGCGTCCTGCCAGCTCGGAATCCGGAGCCCCGCGGCGAGTTCCGCCTGTTTCGCCCGGGCCGTCTGGCGCAGGGCCAAGGCCAGGCGCGGGGCCGTCCGTGCCGGGTCCTCGCCGAGCACGAGCACCGCGTCGGCGTCGGCGCAGTCCGCGAGCGAAGGCGCACGCGTCGAGCCGTGCCGCAGGATCGCGACGCCGGCCGCGACGAGCTCGTCCTCCGCCGCGGAAACGCCCGCGTAGAAGTTGTCGGCACCGACGAGCTCGCGCAGCGCAAAGTTCGCCTCGAGCGAAGCGCGCGGCGAGCCGATGCCGACGACCGTGCCCTCGGCGAGCAGCTCGGCGGCGCGGCCGAGCGCCGCCTCGGCCTCAACCGGCGCTGCTGGCCTTGCGGCCTCGGCGCGCTCGCCGCGCTCGCCGCGTGCGGCGCTCAGGCGCGCGCGGCGGATGCGCTGGTCGCCGTTGACGAATCCGTAGCCGTAGCGACCGCGGTCGCAGAGGAAGTAGCCATTCACGTCGCCGTTGAAGCGGTTCACGATGCGCCGCAGGACGCCATAGCGTTCGCCCGGCTGGGTATTGCAGCCGAGGCTGCAGTGCACGCAGACGGACGGGGCCGCCTGCAGGTCCCACTTGCGTATGTAATGCTCGGAGAAGGTCTTGTCCGTGAACACGCCCGTCGGACACACCTCGACGAGGTTGCCGCTGAACGGGCTCTCGAGGACGCCGTCCTCGTAGCGGCCGAAGTACACGTGCTGATGGGCCGCGAACGCGTGCAGGTCCTCGCCGCCCGCATAGTCCCGATAGAAGCGCACGCAGCGATAGCAGGCGATGCAGCGGTTCATCTCGTGCTGCACGAACGGCCCGAGGTATTGATTGCGGAACGTGCGTTTGCGGCCCCGGTAACGGCGGTAGTCGTGACCGGTCATGACGGTCATGTCCTGCAGGTGGCACTCGCCGCCTTCCTCGCAGACCGGGCAATCATGCGGGTGGTTGAGCATGAGCCACTCGATGACACTCGCGCGGAACGCCGTCGCCTCGGTCTCGTGCAGCCCGATCCGCGTGCCCTCGGCCGCCGGCGTCATGCAGGCCATGACGAGGCGCCCGCGCGTGTCGTTCTCGTCCTTGTACTGCTTGACGGCGCATTGCCGGCACGCGCCGACCGCGCCCATGGCCGGGTGCCAGCAGAAGTACGGGATGTCGAGCCCGAGCGAGAGGCCGTGCTCGAGCAGGTTCTTCTCGGGCGCGGCGGGGTAGGGGGCATCGTCGATGTAAATCGGCACCGTCAGCCTCCGTGGGGCGCGGACGCGAGCGAGCGCTTGGATGCCGGCGAAGGAGAAGGCGAAGGCGAAGGCGAAGACGAAGACGAAGACGCCTTAGCCGGGCGGATGCGCTTCGCGCCGGCTCCCTTTGGGCCGAGGGCGGAAGAGCGCGGTATCGCGGGCTGTGTGTGCGTGTGCGCGTGCGCCTGCGCCGGGCGTTTTCGCAGCGTCTCGCGGTGCTTGGCAGCGAGGCCGCTGCACGGACGCTCGAGGTTTGCGGAGCGTCCGCAGCTAACCGAGGTCCGAGACGCAGCCGTCTTCGAGACGCACCTGCACCGCAACGTTTCGCCGGGCCGAGATGCCGGTACCGCGCGGCCAGGACGCTGGCGCGCAGGGACGCGCGCCAGCGAGCGTACAGGGACGTATTCACAGCGGTCCTGGCCGCGCGGTACCGGCGTCTCGGCCCGAACCGCCGAACGCCGCGCAACTGCGTCTTGCGTCGAGCTCCTCATGACCGATACGGGCACCGCCCCAGCGTGATGTGTTTATCGAAGTCGTCGCGAAAGTACTTGAGCGCGCTCTGCAACGGCTCCATGGCCCCCGGCGCGTGCGCGCAAAACGTCTTGCCCGGGCCGAGGAACTTCGTGTGGTGCTCGAGCAGCTCGATGTCCTCGGGGCGGCCGCGGCCGTTCTCGATCGCGAGCAGCAGCTCCTCGACGAAGGGCAGACCGTCGCGGCACGGCGTGCACCAACCGCACGATTCCTGGGCGAAGAAGTGCTCGAGATTCGCGACCATGGCCACCGGGCAGGTCTTGTCGTCGAGCACGATCATCGTACCCGTGCCGAGGCGGCTGCCGATCTTCTGGATCGACTCGAAATCCATGGGCGTATCGAGCTGCTCGGGCACGAGGAAGTCCGTGGAGGCGCCGCCGGGCAGCAGTCCGCGCAGCGCGTAGCCTTCGCGCATGCCGCCCGCGTGCTCCTCGAGCAGCTCGCGGATCGTCGTGCCCATCGGCAGCTCCCAGGCGCCGGGACGCTTGACTTTGCCGCTTGCGCCGTAGAGCTTCGTGCCGGCTTCGTCGGTGCGGCCGAGTCCCTTGAACCAATCCGGGCCGCGCTCGACGATGTGCGGCACGTTGCATAGCGTCTCGACGTTGTTGACGATGGTGGGCCGCCCCCAGAGGCCGGACAGTTGCGGGAACGGCGGCTTCGCGCGGGGCAGCGCCCGGCGGCCCTCGAGCGAGCTGATCAGCGCCGTCTCCTCGCCGCAGATGTAGCGCCCGGCGCTCGTGTGCAGATGCACGGCCAGGTTGAAATCGGTGTCGAGGACGTGCTCGCCCATGAGACCGTGGGCGTGCGCCTCGGCAATGGCCCGGCCGAGCCGCTCGGCCGCCACGCGGTACTCGTCGCGCAGGAAGATGTACGCCTCGCAGGCGCCCACCGCATAGGCGCTGAGCGCAAGGCCTTCCAGGACCTCGTGGGGATTGCCTTCGAGCAGCCAGCGATCCTTGAACGTGCCGGGCTCCATCTCGTCGGCGTTCATGATGAGGTACTTCTTGGCCGGCGCGTCCTCGCCGTGCGGCATGAAGCTCCACTTCTGCCCGGTCGGAAAGCCGGCCCCGCCGCGGCCGCGCAGGCCGGAGCGCGTGACAGCGTCGCGCACGTCTTCGGGGCGCAGCTCCGTGAGCGCTTTGCGCAGCGGGCCGTAGCCGCCGACCCGCTCGTACGCGCCGAGGTCGAGCGGCACGCCCTCGGTGCCGATGTGCCGCGTCAACGGCCGCTCCGTCATTCGTAACGCTCCAGGACCTCGTCGAGACGGGCGGCGTCGAGATCCGTGTGCAGCTCGCCGTCGACCATGATCGCGGGAGCCCGGTCGCAGGCGCCGAGACAGGGGATGGGCAGCACGGTCAGACGGCCGTCCGGGCTCGTATGCCCCGGCCCCGCATCGTAGCCGTCGCGCAGCCTCGCGGTCAGCGCGTCCACCCCCATGAGCCAGCAGCTCACGCTGTCGCAGAAATGCAGGACGTGCCGGCCCACGGCCCGGCGGTAAATCAGGTTGTAGAACGTCGCGACTCCGTCCAGCTCGGTCGGTGACATGTCGAGCAGTGCCGCGACGTTGCGCAGCTGCTCGTCCGGGACCCAGCCCCTGTGCCGTTGCACGATTTTCAGCGCCTCGATGCAGGCCGCGCGCTTGTGCTCGTAGGCCTCGAGCTCGCGGCCGATCGCGGCGGTTTCCTCGGGCGTCAGCACAGTGTTCCCCAACGGCTACGCACGGACAGGTCGCTGCTCATCGGTCCACGTCCGCCATGACGAAGTCGACACTGCCGAGCACCGCGATGAGGTCCGGAATCATGAGCCCGCGCGTGAACGCCGGCAGCATCTGCAGGTGCGGGAAGGACGAGGTCCGGATCCTGACCCGATACGGAATCGTGCCGCCGTCGCTGATCAGGTAATAGCCGTAGGCACCTTTCGTGCCCTCGATGTTCACGAGGCTCTCGCCCGGCGGGATCACAGGGCCCCAGCTCACGTTCAGGAAGTGGTGGATCAGCGTCTCGATGTCGTGCATCGTTTTGGGCTTGATCGGCGGCGTGGTGAGCGGGTGGCGCGATTTGTAGTCGCCGGGCGGCATGTTATCGAGGCACTGCTCAATGATGCGCAGGCTCTGCCGAATTTCCTCGGCGCGCACCACGCAGCGGTCGTAGCAGTCGCCGTTCTCGGCCAGCGGCACCTCGAACTCGAACTGGTCATACCCGGCATACGGGCGCCGCTTGCGGAAGTCCCAGTCGAAGCCCGTGGCGCGCAGGCCGGGTCCCGTGACGCCCCATTCGATGGCCTCCGTGGCCGTATACGCGCCGACTCCAACCGTCCGCGCCTTGAGAATGCGATTGTCGAGCGCGATGCGCTCGTACTCCTTGAGCCGCGGAGGCAGCCAGCGCAGCAGATTGCGCACGAGCTCCTCCCAGCCCGTGGGCAGGTCGGCCGCCACGCCGCCGATGCGAAAGAAGCTCGGATGCATGCGGCCGCCCGTGATGGCTTCGATGATCTCGAAGACGCGCTCCCGGTCGGTGAACATGTAGAACACAGGCGAGAGCGCGCCGACGTCCTGCGTGAACGTGCCGTAGAACACGAGATGGCTCGCGATCCGGAACATTTCGGCCAGCATGATGCGCATCACGACCGCTCGGTCCGGCACGTCAATACCCGCGAGCCGCTCGACGGAGAGCACATACGGCAGGTTGTTCATGACGCCGCCGAGATAATCGACGCGGTCCGTGTAGGGAATGTAGGTGTGCCACGACTGGCGCTCGCCCATCTTCTCGGCGGCGCGGTGGTGCCAGCCGATGTCGGGGACGGCGTCGACGATGACCTCGCCGTCGAGCTGCAGCAGAATCCGGAACACGCCGTGCACGCTCGGGTGATTCGGGCCGAGGTTCAGGAACATGAAGTCCGTGTATTCGGATTGGCGGCGCATGCCCCATTCCTCGGGGACGAAGCGCAGCGCCTCGGTCTCGGCCGCGTAGCGCGAGTCGGTCAGCGAGTAGGGGCCGCTCTCGGTCGCACGCGCCGGATTGTCCTTGCGCAGCGGGTGGCCCTGCCAATTCGGCGGCGTCAGGATGCGCGTCAGGTGCGGATGTCCCGCGAAGACGACGCCGAACATGTCCCAGACCTCGCGCTCGTACCAGTTGGCCGCGGGCCAGATGGGCGTTGCGCTCGGGAGTTCGAGGTCGTTCTCCTGAAGCGGGACCTTGAGCCGCAGGTCCGAATTGCGGCTGAAGGACAACAGCTCGTAGACGACGGTGAAGTCCGCGGGCGGCTGGCCGTCGCGGTGCTCGCGCGTGCGCTCGTCGATGGCCGTCACGTCGTAGAGCATCTCGTACGGGCGATCGAGGTCGCTCTTGAGGTAGTCGAGCACGGCCGGCAGATGCGCCTTCGAGATCCAAACGGTCGGGATGCCGTCCACCGTCGGCCGATTGGGCGCCGCCTCGCCATCGCCCGGCTTTGACGGCCAGATCTCCGGCCCGAAGCGGTGCTCGAGCATCGAGGCGACGGTGGGATCGGCGCCTGCCGTCCCCATTACACCGAGTCCGGGGGGCGCAGGTCGCGCACGCTCGTGCGTATCGACCGTTTCCTGTCGCGCATGCTTGGCCGCGGGGCCCGCTCCACGCCCTGCGGCCCGACGACCCAGCTCAGGGGGCGGCGATCGGTGCCGACCGCTGCCTGCAGGAGCGTCAAACCTTCGATCAGCGCGTCCGGCCGCGGCGGGCAGCCCGGCACGTAGACATCGACGGGCATGAAGGTGTCGACGCCTTGGACGACGCTGTATACGTCGTACATGCCGCCGGAATTCGCGCAGGAGCCCATCGAGATGACCCAGCGCGGCGCCATCATCTGCTCGTAGAGCCGCCGAATCACGGGCGCCATTTTCATGAATACGGTGCCGGAGATCACGATGAGGTCGGCCTCGCGCGGCGTCGCTCGAATGACTTCCGAGCCGAAGCGGGCGATGTCGTACTTGCTCGTGAACGACGTCGCCATCTCGACGTAACAGCACGACAGACCGAAATTGAAGGGCCAGATCGAATACTTTCTGGACCACGCGACGAGATCCTGGAGCCGGCTCAGGAAGACATTGCGCTGCATCACGCGCTCGGTCGGGTGCTCTTCGTGCGAGAGTCTCGGCTCGTTGCGGCGCGATTCCGGTTTACTGAGCCACCACTTCATGCCGGCCGGCTCCCGTCGGCCGGGGGAGCCGCGGTCGCGTTGCGGGCCGGCCCCGCAAGGGGCGCAGGACCGCCTGCATGCCGGCCGCCGAGCTGCGGCCGCGTGCCCCAGTCGAGCGCGCCCCGCTTCCAAAGGTAGGCGAGACCGGCCAGCAAGACGGCGATGAAGATCGAGATCTCGACGTACGGGGCCCAGCCCGCGCGGCGCGCGATGACGGCCCATGTCACCACGTAGACGGCCTCGAGGTCGAAGATGACGAACAGCATCGCGACGAGATAGAACTTGGCATTGAGCCGCAGCCGGGCGGGCTGCACGGGGACGATGCCGGATTCGAACGCATCGCCCGTTGCGCTCGCATGGTGACGCTCGCCGAGCAGCGCGGAGGCCGCGAGCACTAGCGCGACGAGCGCCAATACGGCGCCGATGTACAGGGCCAGTGGCCACAGCGCTTGTTCGGGCATAAGGGATTCGCATATACGGGATCGTCCGGGCCGCGATGCAAGCTTGGTGCCACTGGAACCGCGCATCCGGAGCGTCCCCGATGCCGCTGCCGCGAGGCGCGTGACGGCGCGCTTCGCGTGGGGCCCGCAGCCCTCGGCCCGAGCAGGCCGAGCGGCGCGGCCGGGTCCAATTCCTGCAACGTGCGGAACAGAGCTTGGACGCCGAGCGTCGTCGGTCGGCCGTGCCCGTCCCGTACGCTCTCGTTCGTCGCGCGCGGGAAACGTCAAAATTGTGTAAAAAATCGAGTATCGTTGCCTCCCAGGTCGAGCCGGGGGAAAACGACGATGACGAGCACGGTGACGCGCGGCCCGTTCGGGCTGCTGGGGCTTCTGACGGGGCTGTCGATCCTTTGGGCCGGCGCAGCGGCGGCTCAGACGGACGAGATCCAGGTCTACGACGGCGCGCTGGCGCCGCCCGGGGTTTTCAATCTGACCTGGCACAACAACTACGCCGTGCGCGGCGCGACGGCGCCGGCGTTCCCAGGCGCCGTCGAGTCGAATCACACCTGGAACGGCGTGGCCGAATGGGCATGGGGCATCACGGATTGGTTCGAGGCCGGCCTGTATATGCCTCTCTACAGTTTTTCCTCGAACGAAGGCGCGACGTTCAACGGCTTCAAGGGACGCGCCCTGTTCGCGGTGCCGCACGCCGATCAACGCAGGTTCTTCTACGGCGTCAACTTCGAATTCAGCTACAACAACAGCCACTGGGACGAGAAGCGGTACACGAACGAGATCCGTCCCATCGTCGGCTGGCACCTCGGCCGCGTCGATCTGGTCTTCAACCCCAGTCTCGACAACTCCTACGCGGGCACGGCGAACCTCGAGTTCGTTCCGGAGACGCGCGTGGCCTACAACTTCAGCCGAAAGTGGGCCGGCGCCCTCGAGGAGTACGACGATCTCGGCCCGCTCAAGCATATGCTGCCGGCGGCCGAGCGCGTGCGCCAGGTGTTCGGCGTCGTGGATTACTCCGGCCGCAACCTGTCGGTCGAAGGCGGCATCGGCGTCGGGATGACGCCGGCTTCCGATGATCTCGTCGTCAAGCTGATTCTTTCCAAGGATCTGCGAATGAGGGCCATCGATCCCTAAAAAAAGAGGCCGGCAACCGCTTCCGCAGTTGCCGGCCGCACTCACGAGGCTCTATTCACCCGGCGGCCTTCCTTGGCCCGCCGGGGCCTGTGATACCTCGCTGGGTTACGAGGCGTGGCCGGAGGCCGCAGCGTGAGCAGGCGCCGGCCGCGGCTTCGCCCCCGCCTGCGCCGGCTCCTCGCGCTCGACGTAACGGCCGACATCGCTGTCGTCTGCGAGGTTGTAGGCCTTCTCGGCGTGGAGCGCGAGGTCGAGGCCCTCGAGCTCCTCCTCGGGCGTGACGCGCAGGCCGATGACGGCGTCGATCACCTTGAGGATGATGAAGCTCAGCACGCCGCAGTAGACGATCGTCGTGCCGACGCCGATCGCCTGGATGCCCAACTGCTTCGCGATCGTCACGCCGTCGGCCAGGCCGGCGCCGCCGAGGCTCGCGTCGACGAACACGCCCGTCAGCAGGGCGCCGACGATACCGCCGATGCCGTGGACGCCGAACGCGTCGAGCGAGTCATCGTAGCCGAAGGCGGTCTTGATTTTGACGACCGAGAAGTAGCAGAGCAGGCCGGCGGCCGCACCGATCGCGATCGAGCCCATGGGGCCGACGAAGCCCGAGGCCGGCGTGATCGCGACGAGGCCTGCGACTGCGCCCGAGGCGATGCCGAGGGCGCTGGGCTTTCCGTGCGTGGCCCACTCCGCGAACATCCAGGCCAGCGCCGCGGAGGCCGTGGCGATCTGGGTGACGGCCATGGCCATGCCGGCCGTGCCGTCGGCCGCGAGCTCGCTGCCCGCATTGAACCCGAACCAACCGACCCACAGCATACCGGCGCCGACGACGGTCAAGAGAATGTTGCTGGGCTTCATCGGCAGCTGCCCGAAACCCTGACGCTTGCCCATGACCAGCGCCGCGACGAGGCCCGCGATACCGGCGTTGATGTGCACGACCGTGCCGCCCGCGAAGTCCTTGACGCCGATCGAGCCGAGCCAGCCGCCGCCCCAGACCGAATGCGCGATCGGCGCGTAGACCAGGGTGAGCCACAGGCCCGTGAACCAGACCAGCGCCGAGAACTTCATGCGCTCGGCGAACGCGCCGATGATCAGCGCCGGCGTGATGATCGCGAAAGTCAGCTGAAACATCGAGAAGACGGTTTCTGGTATCGAGCCGCTGACCGCGTCGACCCCGACGCCCGCCATGAACAGCTTGCCGACGCCGATCAAGTGGTTCACGTCCGTGCCGAAGGCGAGGCTGTAGGCGTACAGCGCCCATAGCACGGTGACGAGACACGTGATGGCGAAGCACTGCATCATGACCGACAGCGCGTTCTTTGCGCGCACCATGCCGGCGTAGAACAACGAGAGGCCGGGGACCGTCATGAACAGCACGAGGGCCGTTGAGGTCAGCATCCACGCCGTGTTGCCGGTATCCAGCTTCGGGGCATCGGCGGCGAAGGCCGGCACTGCCACGAGCAGTGCGAAGGCGCCGGCGCCGAGTCTTTTCAAAGTCTTCATCCTTCGTTCTCCTCTAGGTCTGATTCAAAGCGCCTGATCGCCGGTTTCGCCGGTCCGAATTCGCATTGCGTTCTCGAGATCGGAAACGAACACCTTTCCGTCGCCGATGGAGCCCGTGGACGCAGCGCCGAGGATGGCCTCGACCGCCTGTTCGACGAGCCCGTCCGGAACGGCGGCCTCGATCTTCGTCTTCGGGACGAAGTCCACCGAATACTCGGCGCCCCGGTACAGCTCCGTATGGCCTTTCTGCCGACCGAAGCCTTTGACCTCGGTCACCGTCAGGCCCTGGACACCGGCTTCGCCGAGGGCGAGTCGAACGTCCTCGAGCTTGAACGGCTTTATGATCGCCGTGATGAGTTTCATCGTTGCACCCCGTGAGTGTTGAACTACCTGCCAGTCGTCGCGGCCGACCCGCCGAGGACTCACTGGTTCCTTTTCAGCGCAAGCCGTCGCGACACGCGGCACCCTATTGCAGCAACCGTGCCACTTGTACTATTCTTTTAATTTCATATGGTTAGGATGAAATCGACGTGCGCTGGACCGCGCGGGTGCGCCGTCTTGGTGCGGCCGCTGCACCCTATCCGTGCACGCGGCGGCGTCGCCGGGCGGCGCCCGTCGGGCGCCGGGCCCGTTTTGCTCCGCCCCGAACACGACGGTATGGTGGCCGGATGACCGACGCCCAAGCGCTCCCGCCCTGGCCATCCCGCCCGGCACTTTTTCTCGACCTCGACGGCACGCTGCTCGAGATCGTCGATCATCCGCGGCTCGCGGCCGCTTCGGCGCGGCTGACCGCGCTGCTGCCCGCCCTGCCTCTCGCGACGGGCGGCGCGGTCGCGCTCGTCAGCGGCCGGGCCATCGAGGACATCGACAGGATTCTCGCGCCCCATTCGTTCGTCGCAGCCGGCGTTCACGGCCTGCAGCGCCGGGACGCGGCGGGCCGCCTATCCGCGGCCGCGGGTACGATCCCGCCGGCCGCTCAGGAGCGCGTGCGTGCCTTCGCCGCACGCCACGGGCTGCTGCTCGAGGACAAGGGCGTGAGCCTCGCGCTGCACTATCGGAACCGGGCCGAGCTCGAGGCCGACGTGCATAGGTTCGTCGAATCGCTGCAGGCGCTGCTGCCTCCCGAAGTCGAGGTGCTGCTCGGGCACAAGGTCGTGGAGATCAAGCCGAACGTCGCGAACAAGGGCGATGCGATCCGCGCTTTCATGGAGGAAGCGCCGTTCAACGGCCGCACGCCCGTGTTCGCCGGCGATGACGTGACGGACGAGCTCGGCTTTGCGGCCGTCAACGCGCTCGGCGGTGTATCCGTCAAGGTCGGCGAGGGGGACACCGCGGCGGGCTGGCGGCTCCGCGACGTGAGCGCCGTGCTGGGCTGGCTCGAGGCCGCCGTCGCGCGGCCGGCGCGAGCATGAGCCGGCTCGTTGCCGTCTCCAATCGCGTGGCCCTGCCGCGCGGCGGCAAGGCGCCCGGCGGCCTGACCGTCGGCGTCATGGCGGCCTTGCAGAAGTGGGGCGGCATCTGGTTCGGCTGGAGCGGCAACACGAGCGTCGAAACCCCCGCCGCGACCAAATCGACGACGTCGGGCAAGATCCGCTTCGTGACCGTCGACGTCAACGAGCAGGACTACGACGGCTATTACAACGGCTTCAGCAACAACACGCTGTGGCCGCTGTTCCATTTCCTGCTCGGCTTTTTCACGTACAGCCGCGCCCAATACGACGCCTATCGCAGGGTCAATCAGTTCTTCGCGCGCCGGCTGCTGCCGCTGCTCGAGCCGGACGATATGATCTGGGTGCACGACTATCACCTGATTCCGCTCGCCGAGGAGCTCAGGCTCGCGGGCGTGCGCCAGCCGATCGGCTTCTTCCTGCACGTGCCGTTTCCGGGCTTCGACGTCCTGCGCGCCCTGCCGTGCTACCGCGAAATTCTGCGCGCGCTTTCGGCCTATGACGTCGTGGGCTTCCAGACCGACCGGGATCTTTGGTCGTTCCAGGAATGCCTGACGCAGCCGGAGACGGGCGGCAAGGTGTTGCCCGACGGCCGCTTACGGGCGTACGGCCGCGTCTTCGGCGCGGGCGTGTTCCCGATCGGCATCGATGCGGAGCGCTGCCGCGAGCTCGCGGGCGAGAACCTCGAGCGGGCACAGCTCAAGCGGCTCCTCAAGAGCCTCGGCACGCGCAAGCTCATCATCGGCGTCGATCGGCTGGACTACAGCAAGGGCCTGGAGCTGCGCTTCCGAGCTTACGAGAGCCTGCTGACGAACTATCCGGCGACGCGCGGCGAGGTCATCTACATGCAGATCGCCCCGCCGACCCGGGCCGGCATCAGGGCTTACCAGACGATCCGTAACGATCTCGAGCAAGCGGCCGGCAACATCAACGGGCGCTTCGCGGAGATGGATTGGGTGCCGATCCGCTATCTGAACCGCGCCTATGACCCGAGCGTGCTCATGACGCTCTTCAGGCTCGCGCGCGTGGGGCTCGTCACGCCCGTCCGCGACGGCATGAACCTCGTCGCCAAGGAATACGTCGCGAGCCAGGACCCGGACGATCCCGGTGCCCTCGTGCTCTCCGAGCTCTGCGGAGCTGCGGCCGAGCTCGCCGGCGGCGCTGTGCTCATCAACCCGTATGACAAGGAGGGCGTTGCGGACGGGCTGCAGAAGGCCATCGAGATGCCCATCGACGAACGCCGCCGCCGCCACCGGGCGATGTTCGACGTCGTCTCGCGCAACGACATTCACGCCTGGTCGACGCGGTTCGTCGAGGCGCTCGAGAGCGCAGGCCGCTAGATGGCCACGCAGGGCTCCGCTACCGCGCGGCGCGCCGCGCCGCCCACGGCGCTCGTGCGGGCCAGCCGCACGCTGGCCGACCGCGTGGAGCGCATGCGCTTCGCGGCGCCCGTGTGCTGCACCTACGATCCGCTCGTGTACGCGCGTGAGCCCCACGAACGCTATTTGACGCGCTACGGACGGGGCAGGCGTGAGGTTCTGCTGCTCGGCATGAACCCAGGGCCTTTCGGTATGGTGCAGACGGGCGTGCCCTTCGGCGACGTCGTCATGGTGCGCGATTGGCTCGGTATCGCGGGGCATGTGCGGCGCCCGGCACGCGAGCACCCGAAGCGCCCCGTGCTCGGCTTCGACTGCACGCGCCGCGAGATCAGCGGCTCACGCCTTTGGGGGTGGGCGCGCGAGCGCTACGGCACGGCCGACGCCTTCTTCGCGCGGTTCTTCGTCGCGAATTATTGTCCCTTGGCCTTCGTCGAGGAGAGCGGCCGCAACCGCACCCCCGACAAGTTGCCGCGGGCCGAGAAGGAGGCGCTGTTCGCGGCCTGTGACGAGGCTTTGCGCGACGCAGTCGCCCATTTCGCGCCGCGCATCGTCATCGGCATCGGCGCCTTTGCCGAGCGCCGCGCCCGCGCAGCGCTCGAAGGCGTGAACTGCGCGGTCGCTACGATCCTGCATCCGAGCCCGGCGAGCCCCCTCGCGAACCAGGGCTGGGCCCCGACCGTCGAGAAGCAACTCGCCGCGCTCGGCGTCGACCTCAGCCGGCCGGCGGCAGATCCATGAGGTAGGTCGCGATCGCGGCGCGATCCGCGTCCGTCAGATGGCTCGTCGAGTCGTTGATGACGTTGTACATGCTGCCGCCGACAACGTCGCCGCTCGGCAGGAAGCCCGTCTTCAGGAAGTACGTCAGATCGTCCATCTTCCAGGAGGCGATGCCGTTCTTATCGTGCGTAATGTCGGGGATTTTGTCGCCTTCCGGTCCGACGCCGCCCATGAGTCGCCGGTTCTTCTCCGGCGCCCCCATGAAGTTGCGCGGCGTGTGGCATTCGCCGCAGTGGCTCTCGGTCTGCACGAGATACGCGCCGCGGTTCCACACCTCCGACTTGCCCTGATTGGGCTTGAACGGCTGCGGATGGAAGTAGAGCTTGCGCCAGAGCCAGAGCGCCGAGCGGATGCTGTACGGGAACTTGAGGTCGTGGGCCGGCACTTCGTTGTGCACGGGCGTGACCGTCTGCAGGTAGGCGTAGAGGTCGCGCACGTCCTGCTCGCGCATGCCGGAATAGGACGTGTAGGGAAACGCGGGGTAGAGCGGCTCGCCATTGGGCGCGACGCCGTGGGTCAGCGCCTCGGCGAACTGTGCCTCGGTCCAGCCGCCGATGCCGGTTTGCTTGTCCGGCGTGATGTTCGGCGTGTAGAACGTGCCGAAATCCGTCTTGAGCGCGCGGCCGCCGGCGAGCGCCGGTGCGTTCGCGCCCATTTTGGTATGACAGGCGATGCAGCCGGCCGCGTAGAGCACGTAATGGCCGCGCGCGACCGGGCTCTGCGCATCGGGCGCGGCCGGCTCGTCGGCAAGCAGCAGGGGTGCGGCGGCGGCGAGGAGCAGCCCGACGGCGATCGCCCGCAGGCGGGTCGTGCGAGGGTGCATGGCCGCTATCCCCTGAGGTCCCGGCGAACGGCGAACGAGGCGAGCGCCGCGGCGACGGCAGTAGGATGGCGGGGCATGGTGTTCCTCCGGCGAGATCGAAGCCGACAATGCTATTGCAGGGCGGCCGGTTTGTCACACGCGAGGCGGGACCGAACGCGAGGTACCGCGCGGTTCGTCAGCGGCCGGCCAGAGCATGGCGGCGCAGCGTCTCGGCCACGCAGCAGGCGAGCCTGCGTGCCGTCGGCACGTGCAGAAACTCGTTCGGGCCGTGGGCGTTCGACTCGGGGCCCAGGACGCCCGTGATCAGGAACTGCGCTTCTGGAAACTGCTCGCCGAGCATGGCCATGAACGGAATCGTGCCGCCTTCGCCCATGTACATCGCGGGCTTGCCGAAGTAGGTCTGCGACGCTTCCATGAGTGCGGTCGCGAGCCACTCGGCTTGCGGCGGCGCGTTCCAGCCGTCGTTGGCCTCGGCCGACTCGAAGCGCACGCGGGCACCATAGGGCGGCTCGGCCGTGAGCAGCTCGGTCAGGCGTTCGCGCGCGGTCTTGCCGGCGACGCCCGGGGGCAGGCGCAGGCTCACGCGCGCGGCCGTCCCGGGCCTCAGCACGTTGCCCGCGTTCGCGAGCGGCGGCAGGCCGTCGGCGCCGGTGATCTCGAGCTGGGGCCTCCATGTGTGGTTCAACAGCAGGTCGACGGGAGCGTCGCTGACGGGACGCATACCCTCGCACCACGGAAAGTGGTCGAAGACGCGGCGGCCGAGCTGTGCGGCCACGGCCCGCGCCTGCTCGAGGCGCTCGGCCGGAATCTCGGCATACAGCCATTCAGGGAGGATGCGGCCCGTGCGCTCGTCCTCGAGCCGGCTCAGCAGGCCGCGCAGAATGCGGAAGCTCGACGGGACGATTCCGCTGGCCGCCCCCGAATGCACGCCTTCGTGCAGCACGTCCACGTGCAGGTTCCCGCCGACCATGCCCCGCAGCGAAGTCGTGCACCAGAGCTGCTCGTAGTTGCCGGCGCCCGAATCGAGACACACGACTAGGCTCGGCGTGCCGATGCGCTCGCGCAGATGCTCGATATAGTGCGGCAGGTCCGGGCTGCCGCTCTCCTCGCAGGCCTCGATGACGACGACGGCGCGGGCCCGCGGGAGGCCCTGGTCCTCGAGGACCTTGAGCGCGGCCAGCGAGGCAAAGGTCGAATAGCCGTCGTCGGCGCCGCCGCGGCCGTAGAGACGGTCCCCTCGCAGCACCGGCTCCCAAGGACCGAGCCCCGGACTCCAGCCCGTCATCTCGGGCTGCTTGTCCATGTGGCCGTAGAGCAGGACCGTGTCGTCCACCTCGCCTGGGATCTCGATGAGCAGCAGCGGCGTGCGGCCCGGCAGCTGCACGACCTCGAGTGCCATGCCCTCGAGCCGATGCGCCTCGCACCAGCGGACGATGAGATCCATGGCGTCCCGCATGTGGCCGTGCCGCTCCCAGTCGGGATCGAAGGCAGGGGACTTGTTCGGAATCCTGATGTAGTCGACGAGCGTCGGGACGATCGACGCCTCGAACAGCCGGGTCACGAGTGCGTCGGCGCGGCCGGCATCGAGCGTGCGTTCTGCGTTCATGAGACCGAGTGTACCGAAAGCCGCGCGCGCGGCGGTCATTACTCGGCGAGACTGTCGGCCCGCTCGTCCGAAAATGCCGCACGGTCCGTCCATACGCCGAGCTCGGTGCCGGGCACGACGGCCGCGATCGGCACGGGCGCCTGAGTCCGCAGCAGCTGCAGCGCTTCGCGCTTGGCTGCGCCGACGGCCAGCAGCTCGACGTGGGTGGCGGCCGCCAGGCGCCGGGCGCTCAGCGACACGCGGTCGGCCGGCGGTTTCGGTGCGCCGTGGACGGGCAGCACGTCCGGCGACCCGACCTCGGCGCCCGCGGGCTGGCCCGGAAACAGGCTCGCCGTGTGCCCGTCCCCGCCGAGGCCGAGCAGGGTCGTGTCGAAGCGGCCGACGGCAGCCAGGGTTGCGCCGTAGCGGGTTGCTGCGGCCTCGGCGCCGAGCTCGGCCGGGATCACGTGAATCGCGGCGGGCCGAATCGCGACGTGGTCGAGCCACGCCGCGCGCGCCATGCTGTCGTTGCGGCCGGGATCGTCGGCCGGCAGGCACCGCTCGTCGCCGAAAAAGACTTCCCAGCGCGACCAATCGGTGTCGAGGCGCTGCAAGCGCTCGTAGAGCGGCCGCGGCGTCTCGCCGCCCGCGAGGACGATGCGGTACCGGCCGCGTTCGGCGAGCGCAGCGGCCGCCTGGTTTGCGATTGCGGCGGCGAGCTCGGCGATGGCCTCGGCCGGCTCGGCGAACACGTGCCAACGCAGCGAGGCCCCGCTCACGGGCAGCCTCGCGTGCGCCGCGCGGCCGCGGTACGTGCGTTCATTCGGCTGTCTTTTCGAACTGATGGCCGCCGAAGCTGTTGCGCATCATCGCGAGCATCTTGGCGCCGAAGTCGAGCGAGCCCTGGCTCGCGAAGCGCATCATGAGGGCCGTGCTCATGATCGGCGTCGGTACGCCGCGCTCGATGGCCTCGATGGCCGTCCAGCGGCCCTCGCCCGAATCGGCGACGTAGGGCGCGACGCCTTCGAGCGAAGCGTCCTTCGCGAGGAACCCTGCGGTCAAATCGAGCAGCCAGCTGCGCACGACACTGCCATAACGCCACATTTCCGCGATGGCTCCGAGATCGAGGTCGAAATCCTCACGCGAGGCGAGCAGCGCGAAGCCCTCGGCGTAGGCCTGCATGAGGCCGTATTCGATGCCGTTGTGAACCATCTTGACATAGTGGCCGCTGCCCATCGGCCCGCAGTGAAGCCAGCCCCGGTCGGGGCCCGGCGCGAGGATCTTGAGCGCGGGCTCGAGGCGCGCGACGGCGTCCCGCGCGCCGCCGACCATGAGCGCGTAGCCTTCCTCGAGGCCCCAGATGCCGCCCGAGACGCCGGCGTCGACGAACTCGACACGGCGCTGGCCGAGCACGGCGCCGCGCCGCATCGAGTCGGTGTAGTGGGAGTTGCCTCCATCGACGACGAGATCGCCGGGCTCGAGCTTTTCGGCGAGCTTCTGCACGTACTGCTCGGTCACGTCCCCGGCCGGCAGCATGAGCCAGACGGCGCGCGGTGCGGGCAGCTTCGCGATCAGGTCGTCGAGCGAGGTCGCCGCGATGAGTCCACTTTCGGCCGCAAGCCGGTCCGCGGCCTCGCGCTCCTTGTTGAAGCCCACAACCTCGATGCCGCCGCGCCGAAGCCGGCGGGCCATGTTGCCGCCCATGCGGCCCAAACCGATCATCCCCATTCGCATGTCGTCTCCTAGTCTGCGCGGCTGCCATGAAACGGCGAGCAGCGGGCCCGCCGCGCGCGACGCACACCCGAGGCTCGAGCCGATTGTATCGACCGCCGGCGAGGGTCAACAACGCGGGGCGTCCGGGCGGCGCGCCGGCGCGCCGCCCGGACGGTGCGGCTACTTGCCGCCGGCTTCTCTGTTGCGCTTCGCGATGGCCTTGGCCTCCTCGGCCTGGGACTTGCTGATGTGCTCGAACTTCCCGAGTCCGCAAGAGGCCCCGGGCATGAAACCCGGACCGATGACGTTGAGGACCGTGATCACGTCGACGTTGCAGAGCTCGGGCAGCGACACGCGATACATGAATCGGTCCTGCGATTTGAGATTCGGGCAGCGGTACGGCAACGTGTTGCGGTAGATCGTGCCGTCCTTCATGTAGAACAGGATCGCGCTGTCGCTGATGACATCCGTGTGATCGATGCGGTTGAGCTGGACACAGCGCTTGGTGCCGTTCTGCTCCGAGTTCTGGGCGAGACAGGTCTGCGCGGCCAGCAGGCCGCCGAGCGTCAGCGCGAAAGCGAATATTTTGAGTTGCATCTTGCCTCCTCGAAGGTGCCGACGTGAGCACGTTCCATCGAGCGGATGGAACGCTTGGAATCGTGCCGCGCGCTGCAAGTCGCATGCCAGAGCGGCGTTTCGCTAATGCAACCGGGCATGCGCCTTGCAATTCCCGATTCATGACACACCAAGCGCCGGAGGCAAGATGAGGCCAGGGAAGATGCTCAGGCGGGCCGTTTCGAGGCGCCCTGCGACGTGGGCCGTTGCGGCATTGTGGCTTTGCATGGGGGCGGGTTCCTATGCGCAATCGCCCGTCGCGTCCGCGCCCGGCGCGCCTTCGAAGCCTTGGGTCGTCGGCGGCCAGACGCTGCGCGCGAGCGCGCACGCCGTGCGCGTCATCGATTCGCACGACGTTTACTCGATCACGTTCGCGTTGCCGCGGCTCATCGGCTCCGTGCAAGCCGCAAGACAACCCGACATCCCGAAGGCGTTCCGCGTCGACATCATGGCCGGCGCCGCGAAGGTCCACGAGGCGTGGCGCGACGAGTTGCTGCCTGCGCTGTCGCCGGCCGAGGAGGACATGCTTCGCAAAGCCTATGCGGATCTTGCTCCCGGCGACCGCCTGGCGATCACGTTTGCGCCGGGCGCCGGCACGACCGTCAAGGTCGACGGCCGCGCGGTGCTGCAGCAACCGGGCGCCGGCCTCATCGATGCCTACACGCAGCTCTGGTTCTACGATCAGCCGCTCTCGCGCGAGCTGCAGCGCTCGCTGCACGTCTGGGGGCGGCGCGGGAACCATCCTTCGCTTTCGACGCAGGGCAAGCTTTCGCCGGCGCCTGGCAAGGAGTAGCGGGCGGAGGCTTCGGCGCGGATGCGGTTGCGGTGGGCGGAGGCTTCGGCGTAAGGGCGGTGTCGGGACCGCCGGAATACCCGTCCGTGGGGCTGCGTAGCGCGCCATCCCTGGCGCGCACGCTCCCGACACCGCCCTTACGCCGAAGCCTCCGCTGGCGACGGTTGCGGGTTGCGCCGAAGCCTCCGCTGGCGACGTTTGCGGTCCATACCGCCGGCATCGCAGGAGACCAATGCGGCTGCGTTGAGCCGAAGACCGCACCGATAACCGTCTTCTCCCCAACAAGTTCCCCGCGCCGCCGCAGCATGATTCATGAACGGCCGCCGCGTCGCAGAGGAGCCTCGTGCAGACGGGCGCTTTCGGGGCCGTGCGCGCCAGGGATGGCGCGCAACGGAGCCCCCAGGGACGGGTTCATGGCGTCCCCGAAAGCGCCCGTCTGCGCGAGGCTCCGGCAACCGCCAACGCGACTATCCGTTCATGAATCATGCGGCCGACGGCCGACGGCCGGCTAATCGTCCCGCAATCCCAGCGACGGCTCGAGCTGCGCGACGCGCCGCCCGCCGAGCGCCGCTGCGAGTCCTGCGGCGACGAGCGAGAGGCCGAGCGCCGCGAACAGGTGCCAGGGCTCGAGTCGGCACACCGGTTGGCCGTGGCCGACGCTGGCTGCGAACAGCGTGTTCAGCGTCCCTTGCACGGCCGCGAATACGATGCAGGCCAGGGCCCATGCGATGGATGCCGTGAAGGCGGCCTGCAGGATCGGAAACCAGACGATCTCGGCCGTGCGAAAGCCCGTGAGCCGCAGCACGCTGAACTCGCGGCGCTTGCGGTCGACGTTGGCCCAGACCTGCGTGCCGAACGAGAGGCAGTAGCCGCCCACGGCGAGCAAGGCGATGACCCAGTACACGACGCTGAGGTTACGGTTCAGCGATTGCACGAGTGTGATGTCCGCGGCGCTGGTGCGCACGTCGACGTTCTCGTCGATGAGCAGGTGCCGAAGCGCCGCTACGTCGCCGATGCTGCGCGCGTACATGCGGAAGCGCGCGAAATGGCGCTCGAGGGGCTGCGGCGCGCCGCCGCCCCAGCCGAGCTTCGGCACGGCTCGGCCGTCGAGGAAGTCCTCGATGTCGGCCATGAGCTCGACGGAGACGAACAGCCCATCGCGGGAAAACGCGATATCGGGCGCGACGCCGACGATCGTAAGCGGCAGCCGTACGGCCTCTTGGCGGCCGTGCAGCCGGCGCATGAGGACGCCCTCGAGCCGGTCCCCGGCCGCGACGTGCAGCTTCGCCGCCGCGTTCGTCGAGATCACGACGTCCGTGAGCCCGTGCGGCGCAGGCACTTTCTCCAGCGAAGGATCTCCGGCCGCCGATGGGATCAGCTCGGCCGTGATGATGCGCCCGACCTCGCTCTGGGGGGCGCGCAGGTCCATGGTGGCAGCGAGCGAGCGGGTCAGTGGCACGACGAAGGCGACGTTCCGGGCGCGCCCGCATACGCGCGAACCACTCCGGGCCGAAGCTGCCGCTCGAAATCGGCGTGATTTCCCGATACCGCGGATTCGAGACGAGCGGGCCCAGGAGGTTCTGGATGATGCCGTACTTGAGACCGAACAGCACGAGCAGCGGGATCAGGACGGCCGCGAGCGCGAGCACGGAGCAGCTCGAGAGCACCCACTCGTGCCGGTAATCGTCGAGGGCGAGGCGGCCGACGAGCTCGAGCTGCCGGCGAACGCGGCGGCGCCGGGTCGCGGCGCGGCCCGGCGCGGGCCCGGCGGCCGTCACGGTCCGGCTCCGGGCTGCGCAGCGATGCCGCCGACGCGCACGGTCATGCCTTGCGCGTCGGCTTCGGCGATTTCGTGCGTCAAAAGCGTAAAGCCGCCGCGGCGCACCAGCTCCTGCGCGTGGGTCGCCAGGATCAGCGTGACGCCGAGCTGTGCGGTGAGCTCGGCCAGTAGCTCGACGATGCGCTCGGCCTGCAGGGGGTCCACGGCAGCCGTCGGCTCGTCCGCGATCACGATTGGCGGTCGGTGCGCGAGCGCGCGCGCAATGGCTGCGCGTTGACGTTGCCCGACGGACAGGGTCGAAGGCAGCTTGTCGAGCTGCTGAACGATGTCGAGCCGCTGTGCGAGCGCTTCGGCCTCGCCGTTGAGGGGCAGGTCGAGCAGCCGGCGCGGCAGCTCGATATTGCGGCGGACGCTGAGATAGGGCAGCAGGCCGCCGTGCTGCAGCACGTAGCCGATATAGCGGCTGCGCAGGTCGCTGAGGGCGTCGGAGCGCCGCGCCCGCCAGATCGCCTCGAGATCGTGCGTTTCGCCGTTCTCGAGCGGAGCGAAGCGGAAGACCCCGCTCGTGGTCGGCATGAGGATCATGGCCAGCAGCTCGAGCAGCGTACTCTTGCCCGAGCCGCTCTCGCCGATGAACGCGAGCTTGGCGCCTCGGGGCACGTCGAGATGCGGAATCAAGAGCCGGAAACGTGTGCCTGCGGCCTGGTAGGTTTTCTCGACATCCCGCAGCGTGAAGACGGCCGCTCGGCTCAGGGCAGCGCCTCCAGCAGAAGCGGGTACACCGAGTCGCCATCCACGGGGCCGCCATCGAGCGACACCCAGAGATCGACGTTGTCGTACAGCGCCCGGTAGTAGGCGACCTTGCTGTCGAGCTTGTTGATGAACTCGAACTGCTGCTGTGCGGACCATTGCTGCCACGTGCCGAGGTCGATGTTCATGACTTCGCTGTGGTAAGGCAGCCCCTCGATATATTCGCGCATGTAGCCGAGGTCGGCGAGCGTCTCGCCGCCGCCCGCCGGCGCGGCGGCTTTCGCGACCGCCTCGGGATCACGGCTTACGATCGCGGCCAAGCTCTTGAGCTGATCAAGGAAATTCTGCGGCGCGATGGCGCCCTGCTCGGCGCGCTGGAGCACGCGGCCCAGCACGTCGTGCAGGTCGCTGAGCTGGTCGCGCGTCAGCAGCACGCGGATGTCGACCGAGCGCTCGGCGGGCTGCGCGGGATCGTGATCGAGCATCCAGGCATTGAAGAGCGCCGGCACGGCATTGCTGCCCTGGTTCTTGCGCAGATAGTCCATGCGCAGCGCGTAACCGAGGCGGGCCACCTTCTGCTGGAACTCGGCCAGCGAGGCGCCGTTGCTCGCGCCGGCCGCCTCGTTGGCGTTGCCGCTGCCGTTGGCGTTGCCGTTCGTCCCTTCGGACAGCATCTCGGGACGGACTTGCAGCGGCTGAAAACCCGAGGCTGCGGCGCGCACCTGTGCGGTGAGCTGTCCCATCATGGCCGAGAGCACCTTGCCGAAGTCCGAGACCGTGCCCGTTTCGACAGGGTAGTAAAAATCGCCGATGTTCTTGATCGTCGAGAGCGCCTTGTACTGCTCGGCCGCGAAGGCATGGTCGTGCTTCGTTGCGCCGAGCGGCGTCTCGAGATGGATGACCCAAGGCGAGATGCCGTTGTTGACGAGGTTTTGCCGCAGCGCATCGGTGCTCAGATGCGTCGAAGAGAGCGGGTCTTTGGCGAGCCGCGGCCCCGCATCGGTGATGAGGATCACGTAGCGGGCGAAGTAGCCCTTCCAGTCGATGCCTTCCACGGCGCGGTTGATGCCCGCGTAGGCGTCCTCGTCGAAGCCCTCGCTCGAAGCCGTCGCCGCGCGTACTTTCGCGGCCTTGGCGAGGAACTCCTTGCCGTTCGTCGTCAGCGGGACGAAGACGCGCGAGACGTAGCCGAGCCCGGGCGAGGCCTTCGTGCTGTCGCGGAAGGCCACGAGGCCGTAGGCGACACGGTTCGAGAGGCCGGCCGCCTCGAGCTTCTCGTAGACGGTGCGCATGATCTCGCGCGTGCGGTCGATGTAGGGCTGCATCGAGAGCGTCGTATCGAGAACGAACACGATCGCGGCCCGGTAGGGATTCTGGGCGGCCGGATAGTGCAGCGGCACGCTCGCAACGTGCAGCAGGCGCGCAGGATAGTTGCCGACGAGCACGTCCTCGTAGCCGAGGATCGGGACCAGGTAGAAGTTGTGGCGGATGTCGATGAAGCCGGGCGGCTGGATCGCGGCCACGGGGGTATTCCCGACGTTGCCCGCGATCGCTTCCTGGCGCAGCTTATTGTATGCGGCGACGTCGTCGTCTTCCGCCAGCTTCTTCGGCGCAGCCGCGTTCTGAAACAGCAGCACGCGCGGCTGCTTCGCCGGGTCCTTGAAGCCGACCGTCAGGGCCTGCTTCCAGTCAACGGCCTCGTTGCCGGGCAGCCAGCCCTTGATTTCTCCGCCCGTGTCGAGCCCGACCTGAATCCAGTCGCGGCCGTCTACCTTGCGGCGTTCATAGACATAGAAAACCGTGAACGGCGTGACCGGCTGGCTCGCCCCCGACGCCGAGGGGGACTCGACGAGCTCCGCACCGGGTACGGCGATGACGCGCTGATAGAGCGCCTGCTTGCCCTCGAGCGTGAGCGGACGGCGCGGAGCCTGACCGAATGCCGCAGGCCCGAGGCTCGCCCCGAGGACGAGCAGCGAGACGGCGGTCGCAAAAGAGATGCTATGGCTACGCATTTTGTTACTTCCACTCCAGCAGCAGCTGCTCGGCCTGCTGGTCGCCGTTCCCCGCGGCCTGCTCGGCCCAGGTGTGCAGCTGCTCGAGGCGCTGGGCGGCCCCCTGCACGCCCTGGTCGCGCGCAACGGTGTACCATTTGAAGGCTTGGAACGGCGCGGGCTTGGCGAGCAGGCTCGCCTTGGGATCGAAGCCGACCGGGTCGTTCATGCGGGCCAGGGCGAAGGCCGCCTGGCCGTTGCCGTTACGCGCGGCAAAGAAGTAAAGCAGTTGGGCGTCGGCGAGCTTGCCTTCGGTCTGAAAGCGCTTGGCCCGCTCGACTGCAGCGTCGTAATCGACGTGGTCGGCGCTTTGGAGCTTGGCGATGTACTGTCGCGCATCCTCGGCGCGGGCTTCGCTGCTCGGCGCCGCGGGCCCCTTGACCGGCGGCGCAGGGGTCGTCGCGCGGTAGAGGGCGTAACCGATACCGGCGCCGACGATGACGACGGCCGCGGCGATGATCGCGGTGCGTAGTTGACGGTTCATCCCGTTTACCCGCCGATGCTCGTTTCGCCCCGCAACGAAAACAGGGCTTTCCGTCACAGCGGGCTTCGATTCACCATATACCCTGGCGGCACGGGAGGTAAAGCCCCGCCGGCCGCAGCCTCGGGGCGCTCACGCTTCCCGTCGGAGGGCCGAAATCGTTCCAATGCGTAGCACAGCGGCAGCGCGATTGATCAGCAGGTTCCGCTCGAAGCTCCGGCCCAGAGCGATCCCGAGGCCGGCGCGCGCGCCCCTCGCGACCGCAGGAGTCCTCGTCGCCGCCTTCGCGATCGGTGTCTTCGTGGTCCTGCCGGCCTGGATCGACTGGGCGATTGCGGCGCGCTTCGCACGCATTCCGGGCGCCCGCGCACAGATTCAGCATGTCCGCGTCGACCCGTTCGAGCTCGGCGTGGAGCTGCGCGGCGTCGAGCTCGTCGACCCGGACGCGGGGGTCGCGCTCGACGCCGACCGGATCACGGCAAACTTCGATCTTCGGAGCCTGTTCACGCGCAGCTGGTCGCTCGACGCCCTTACGCTCGAGCGGCCCCGTCTAGAGCTGCGCGAGCCTTGGCGCAATGCTTGGCGCGGTCCCGGCGCGCGCGAAACCGCGGGGCCCGCGTTGGGCCGTCTGCGCCTCGACCGCGTGCTCGTCACGGATGGGACCGTTTTGCTGCACGGGGCGCTGCCGACGGGCGGGGACGTGAGCCTCGCCGGACTGCGGTTCGAGGGCCGCGATCTCGGCACCGACGCGCGCGGCCCGGGCCGCTACCAGGCATCCGTCCGGCGTCTCACGCTCGGCGACGCGAAGGTCGGGACGCTCGAGCTCGACGGCACGCTCGCGTCGCCGTCGCTCGCAACGGCCGGCCAGCTGCGCCTCGCGGGCTTCGACCTCGGGGCCTTCGCGCCCTGGCTCGGGCCGGGGCTTGCGGGCTCAGGCGCCGGCACGGGCCTGCGTTTTGCCGCTCACTACCGCTTTGCCGCGTCGGGGTCCGGCTGGCCTGCTGGGCGGCTCGAGCTCGCGAACGGCACGCTGGAAGCCGC
Organism: uncultured Gammaproteobacteria bacterium; assembly: GCA_963782445.1. Taxonomy (GTDB): domain Bacteria; phylum Pseudomonadota; class Gammaproteobacteria; order Steroidobacterales; family Rariloculaceae; genus ZC4RG20. The sequence goes on along the minus strand of CAWAJM010000001.1, from coordinate 3,071,490 downwards.
CGTGGCCGGTCGGCCGCAGCCCATTCGGGTGGTCGGCATCGGCGGCAGCCTCGGCGCGGGCAAGACGGAGCTCGGCGGCACGCTGGCCGGCGCGGGTTCCGCCTCGCTGACGCTTGAGCTCCAGTATCCCGGTGCGGAGCTTCGCCGGGCCGTCGCGCTCGGGGTTGACGGCGTGCCGGGCGCGTTCCTCGCGGCCTTCACGCGGCGCTGGCTCGGGCGCGCGCTCGAGGCCGGCCGCATCGGCGTCGCGCTGCACTATGCGGAGCGGGGCGGTCGCGTCGAGGGCAGCGTTCAAGTGCACGCCGAGCAGCCGGCGTTCGCGCCGGCTGCGGACGGGGCCGGAACGGTGCCCATCGACGTTGCGCTCGCGCTGCTGCGCGATCCCGGCGGCCGGGTCGATCTCGCCGCTCCCTTGAGCTTCAATGCGGCCGCGCCCGCGCCCCCTCAGGAGCGGCCCGAGACCCTGCCCGAGGCGCTGGGCCGGGCGTTGCGGCAGCGCCTTCGGGTTCTGACGGCCGCGCCTCTGCAGACGCTCGCGGGGCTCACCGATCTCGACGCGGCGGCGCTCGGGGCCGTGGAGTTCGAGCCGGGCTCGGCGGCGCCGTCGGCGCAGGGGCAAAAGACCTTGGCCGCCTGGGCGCAGGTGCTCGCGCAGCGGCCGGCGCTCGGCCTCGCCGCCGGTCCCGAGGTCGACCCCAAGGCCGACCGGCGCGCGCTGGCTCAGCAGGAAATCGAGCTGCACGTGACCTTGGCCACCGCGGGGGCGACCTTCAACGCCGAGCCCGGGCCGCTCGACTTCGCCTCGCCGCGTGTTCAGGACGTGCTCGAGGAGTTCGCGGGCCAGCGGCTCAAACCCGAGCAGCGCGCGACAATCGCCTCGGAGTTCGACGCGAGCCAGGTCAAGTCCGACAAGACCCAGCGAGCGGCGTACTATAAGGCGGTCTACGATGCGCTCGTGGCGAACACGGACATCAAGCCCGAAGCGCTGGCGAGGCTCGGTCGTTATCGCGCACAATCCATCGAGAACACGTTAGCGAAGCTCGGCATCGCGAAATCCCGAATCGAGCCGGCCCGAGGGGCGTCGGCGCAGGCCGCGGCCGCCGCCGAGAGCGGCGCGGTCGCCGTGCCGGTCGGTCCCCGGTTTCCGGCTTCCGTCACCGGGTCCGCGCCACGGGCAGCAGCACCACAGGGAGCTTGATGAACCTCGACCGGAACGACTTTCGCCCCGCGCAGACGGGCGCCTCGACGGCGCAGCCATGATTTGTCTGCCGACTCCCGATGCCGGCGTTCTCGAGCGCCGCGAGGCCATCGTGGCCGCGCTGCGCGGGCTCGTGCCGGCCGACAATGTCGTCGCCGAGCCCCTGCGGCTCGCCGCCTACGAGACCGACGCGCTCACGGCCTACCGTCAGCGTCCGCTCGCCGTCGTGCTGCCCGAGACCACGGCCGAGGTTGCGGCCGTGCTACGCTTCGCGGCCGCCGAGGGGGTCAGGATCGTGCCGCGGGGCGCCGGCACGTCGCTCTCCGGCGGCGCCATTCCCGCCGAGGACGCGATTGTCCTCGCGCTCGCCAAGTTCAACCGGATCCTCGAGATCGACTACGCGAACCGCTGCGTCGTCGCGCAGTGCGGTGTCACGAACTTGGCCGTGAGCTACGCCGTCGCCGAGCGCGGCTTCTATTACGCGCCGGACCCCTCGAGCCAGATCGCCTGCACGATCGGGGGCAATGTCGCCGAGAACTCCGGCGGCGTGCACTGCCTCAAGTACGGGCTCACGACGAACAACGTGCTCGGCGTGGAACTCGTGACGCCGGACGGCGAGGTCCTGCGCCTCGGCGGTCGGCACCTCGACAGCGCGCATTACGATCTGCTGGGGCTCACCGTCGGCTCCGAGGGGCTCATCGGCGTCGTCACGGAGGTCACGGTGCGGATCCTGCGGCGCCCGCAAACGGCGCGCGCGCTACTCATCGGCTTCCCCGTGCTCGAGGATGCAGGTGCGGCCGTGGCCGCCATCATCGGCGCGGGCATCGTGCCGGCCGGCATGGAGCTCATGGATCGGCTCGCGATCCATGCGGCCGAAGCCTTCGTCCGCGCCGGCTATCCGCTCGACGTCGAGGCGCTCCTGATCGTCGAGCTCGACGGCCCGGAGGCCGAAGTCGACCTGCTCGTCGAGCGTGTCGCGCGCCTCGCGGCCGAGCATGGCTCCGCGAGCTGCCGCGCTTCGGCCGATGAGCAGGAACGGCTCGCATTCTGGGCGGGACGCAAGGCGGCCTTTCCGGCCGTGGGCCGAATCAGCCCAGATTATTATTGCATGGACGGGACGATCCCGCGAAAGGAGCTGCCGCGCGTGCTGCGCGACATGAGCACGATGTCGGAGCGCTTCGGGCTGCGCGTCGCCAACGTCTTTCATGCGGGCGACGGCAACCTGCATCCGCTGATCCTCTTCGATGCGAATGCGCCCGGCGAGCTCGAACGCGCCGAGGCTTTCGGCGCCGAGATTCTCAAGCTCTGCGTCGATGTGGGCGGCGTGCTCACGGGCGAGCACGGCGTCGGCCTCGAGAAGCGCGACCTCATGACGTATCAGTTCGCCGAGGACGACCTCGAGGTGCAGCACCGCGTCAAGCGGGCCTTCGATCCCGATCTGCGCTTCAATCCCGGCAAGGTCTTCCCGACGCTGCACCGCTGCGCCGAGCGCGGCCGCGAGCACGTGCATCCGGGCAGCGAGCGCTTCCCGGACCTGCCCCGCTTCTGATGGTCGCCGAGCAAACCGAGCCGCCGGTCCTGCGGCCCCGCGACGCCGAGGATCTCGGCGAGATCCTGCGCGGGCATCCGCGCGCCGTGGAGCCGCTCGGCCGCGGCTCCAAACGCAGTGTGGGGCCGCCCGTCGAGGCCGATCCGCTCGCATTGACGGCCCTGGCGGGCATCGTTGCCTACGAGGCTGCGGAGCTCGTGCTGACGGCCGGCGCGGCGACGCCGCTCGAGACCGTGAATGCTGCGCTCGAGCGCGAAGGCCAACGTCTTGGGTTCGAGCCCGCCGACTTCGGCCCGCTGCTCGGCGTCGAGGCCGGGCAGACGCTCGGCGGTGTCCTGACCGCGAACCTTGCGGGCTCGCGCCGCCTGACTGCCGGCGGGGCGCGCGATCACTTCCTGGGCTTCCAAGCCGTGACCGGAGACGGCTTGCGGTTCAAGGGCGGCGGGCGCGTCGTCAAGAACGTGACGGGGTACGACTTGCCGAAGGTGCTCGCGGGATCCTGGGGCACGCTGGCTGTGCTGACCGAAGTGACGCTGCGTGTTGTGCCGCGCCCCGAGACCGAGGTGACCTTGATCCTGCCGGCCGACGGCCCCGAGACCGCCGTCGGCTTGCTGACCGCAGCGCTCTCGTCGCCCCACGACGTCTCGGCCGCCGCCTTCGATCCGGCCCGCGGTGCCGCGTTGCGCGTGGAAGGCTTCGAGGTGTCCGTGGCTGCGCGCGTGGCGGGCCTGCTCGAGTTGCTCGGCCGGCCCGACGCCGAGCGCCTCGACGCGGATTGGTCGCGGCGGTTCTGGCGCGCGATGGGCGGTGCCGAGGCGCTCGCGCCCTGGCCCGTTGTCTGGCGAATCTCGGTGCCGCCTGCGGCCGCCGCCGGCGTCGTCGCGGCGCTCGCGCCCGAGCGGTATCTGCTCGACTGGGCCGGCGGATTGATTTGGGCGGCGTTCGCCGACACCGATGCCGCCCGCGTGCGCGGCGTCCTGCGCCAAGGGCACGCGACGCTCTGGAAGGCGCCGGCGCCTGCGCGGCTGGCGGCGCCGGCATTCCCGCCGCCGCCTGCGCCCGTGGCCCGCGCGCTCGCGCGGCTCAAGACGGCCTTCGATCCCGGCGGCCGCCTGAATCCGGGCCGGCTGCCCCTCGAAGCCCCGCCGCGCGGAACCGACGCCCATGCAGACGCGCTTTAGCGCCGCCCAGCTCGAGGACGCGGACGTCGCCGAGGCCGAGGCCGTCCTGCGGCGCTGCGTGCATTGCGGGTTCTGCACGGCGACGTGTCCCACGTACGTGCTGCTCGGCGACGAGCTCGACAGTCCGCGCGGGCGTATCTATCTCATCAAGGACATGCTCGAGAGCGGGCGGCCGGCCACCGGGGAGGTGGTGCACCACCTCGATCGCTGCCTGTCCTGTCTAGGCTGCGTCACGACGTGTCCATCCGGGGTCGATTACCGGCGACTCATCGACCATGCCCGCGTGCACGTCGAACGCACCTATCGCCGGCCGTGGGGCGAGCGCCTCATGCGCGCCGCGCTCGCCCATGTGCTCCCGTACCCGGGCCGCTTCCGGCTCGCGCTCGGGCTCGCTGCGGCGGCCCGGCGCACGGCCGGGCTCGTGCCGGCCCGGCTGCGTGCCGCACTCGAGCTCGTCCCGCCCGGCATGCGCCGGTCCGAATCCAGTGCACCCGCCGCGCCGCCGGCCCCGAGCCGGCCGGCGGCGGCCCGGCGTGCGCGCGTCGCGCTGCTCGGCGGTTGCGTGCAGTCCGTCCTCGCTCCGGGGATCAATGCCGCCGCGGCGCGCGTGCTCGCGCGCGCGGGCGCCGAGGTCGTCGCCGTGCCGGGCTGCTGCGGTGCGATTGTGCACCACATGGGCCGCGACGCCCAGAGCCGCGCGCTCGCCGCCACGCTCGTCGACCGGCTGCACGCGCAGATCGAGCGGCGGGGCCTCGACGCGATCGTGGTCACGGCATCGGGTTGCGGGACCCACGTCAAGGATCTCGGCCATCTGTTCCGGGACGACGCGCAGCGCGCGGGCCGGGCGGCGGCCGTGGCCGAGCGCGCCCGCGACGTGACGGAGGTCCTGGCCGAGCTCGGCCTGCCGCCGCCGGCAGCGCCGCCCGGACTGCGCGTCGCCTATCACTCGGCCTGCTCGCTGCAGCACGGCCAGCGCATCGAGCGCCCGCCGCGCGAGCTCCTACGGCAAGCGGGCTACGCCGTGCGCGAGATCGCCGAGGGTCACCTTTGCTGCGGCTCGGCGGGCACCTACAACCTCCTGCAGCCGCAGCTCGCGGCGCGGCTCAGGGAGCGCAAGTGCGGCCACATCGCCCGCACCGACGCGGAGGTCGTCGCCGCGGGCAATATCGGCTGCATCGCGCAGCTGGCCGCCGCGGCGGACCGGCCCGTCGTGCATACCGTCGAGCTCCTCGACTGGGCCCACGGCGGGCCGCGCCCGGCGGCGCTCGGCGGGCCGTCGCCGTCGCCGTCGCCGTCGCAATAGCGTCGAAGACGCCCTCGACATGGGATGCGTGACGATCGGGTTGGCCGCGGGGGCGCCGGCGTAAGATGCAGCTACCACGCCGTGCCGGCATTTCGGCCGCTGCTACGTCGCGATCCCTGCAAGGAGGCGGCATTGCCGACGGCGGCATTGCGGACGGGGGAGGCGGAACCGCGCGGCAAGGCGCCGTTGATCGATCGGCGCGACATCAGCGTTCGCGTTTCGGGAAGCGGAAGCGCTCGAGGAGGGCCTTAGAAACGTCTCTGCACCGCGAAGCGATACGGGGCCGAGAGGGTCGACGCGGCCAGGACGCTGGCGCGCAAGGACGCGCGCCAGCGAGCGTACAGGGACGTATTCACAGCGGTTCTGGACGCGTGGTGTCGGCCTCTCGGCCCCTCGCGCAAGGCCCGACGAAGTTCGTCTTCAAACGTCTACGCCCCGAACAACGCCAGCAGCTCGTCGAACGCGCCGATGGAAATGAGCGCCGCGGGCGCCTCCGCGAGCTGCTGGCGGTACCCGTAGCGCGCCCAGACGAACGGCCAGCCCGCGGCCTTCGCGGCCGCGAAGTCTTGATCGGAGTCGCCGACGAGCACGGCGGCCGATGCCGCGACGCCGGCGGCTTTAGCCGCGGCGAGCAGCGGCGCGGCGCTCGGCTTCTTCTCGGGGAGGCTGTCGCCGCCGAGCACGGTGCGAAAGCGGCCGCGGATGCCGGCGAGCTCGAGCACACGCTCCGCGAAATCGATGCGCTTGTTCGTGACGCAGCACAGCGCGAGCCCGCGGTCGACGAGGGCGTCGAGCGTCTCCGGCACGCCGGGGTAGAGCCTGCTGCGGACGAAGAGGTTGTCGCTGTAGCGGGCCGAGAATTCCGCGTAGGCGGCATCGAACTTCGCGACGCCTGCCTTGCCGCCTGCCCAGTCGAGCGCGCGGCGGATCAGCAGCTCGACGCCGCCGCCGATCCATGCGCGCGTCTGCGCCTCGGTCGGCTCTTGGAAGCCGACCGAGGCGAGCGCAAGGCCGAGGCTGTGGTTGAGATCCGGGGCCGAGTCGACGAGCGTGCCGTCGAGGTCGAAGGCGACGAGCTCGACGTTGGCCCCGAAGCGCGCCGTCAAAATATGCGCGTCGCGACTTCGGCGGGGGCGGCGAGGAGCTGCTCGAGCTCGTTGTCGAGGCGCAGCAGCGTCAGCGATGCTCCGGCCATTTCGAGCGACGTGCAGTAGTTGCCCACGTAGTTGCGAACGATCGTGAGCCCTAAGCTCTTGCAGCGCTGCGCCGCATGCCGATACAGCACATAGAGCTCGCTGATCGGCGTGCCGCCGAGACCGTTGATCATGAGCGCGACGCGGTCGCCGGACTTGAAGGGCAGATCCTGCGCGACGGCGTCGAAGATTTCGTCGACGATCGCGTCGGCGGGCTTGAGCTTGTCGCGGCGGCGCCCGGGCTCGCCGTGGATGCCGACGCCGACCTCCATCTCGTCGTCGCCGATCTCGAAGATCGGCGTGCCCTTGGCCGGCGGCGTGCACGAAGTCAGCGCGACGCCCATCGTGCGCACGTGGCTGTTGACCTTCTTGGCGAGCTCGAGCAACTCGTCGAGGCTCGCGCCGTGCTCGGCGGCCGCACCGCAGGCCTTAATGACGAAGAAGTTGCCGGCGACGCCGCGGCGCCCGACGGTGTGCGTCGAATCCTGAACCGCGACGTCATCGTCGATGACGAAGCTCTTTACGTTGATGCCCTCGGCCTGCGCCATCTCGACGGCCATGTCCCAATTCATGCGGTCGCCCTGATAGTTGTTGATCAGGACGAGCACGCCCTTGGGCGAGTTCATGAGCTTGATGCACTCGTAACAGAACTCCATGGGCGGGGCGGAGAAGACGCCGCCCGGCGAAGCCGCATCGAGCATGCCGGGGCCGACAGCCATGATGTGCGCAGGCTCGTGACCGCTGCCCGAACCTTGGACGATGGACACCTTGTCGTCGACGGGGCGGTCGGCACGCGCGATGATGTTGTATTCCGGCACGTACCGTAGCATTTCCGGATTGGCGAGGTACACGCCTTCGAGCATCTCCGGCACGAAGTTCGACGGGTCGTTGACGAATTTTTTCATTTTGTGAGGCCCCCAAGTCGTTTTCTGAATGGTTATTTGCCTGCTGCCAGGCTTTCGGTCTCGATGCCGACTTCCTTGCAGAGGTCGTTGAGCATAGTTGCGACGGCGACGATGCCGGGGTCGAGCGTGCCCCTGCTGCGATCGCCCGTGAACGATTGGCGGCCGCGCCGGGCGACCCAGTCGCGGGTATTTTCGATGGCATCGGTCGCCGCGCGCGTCGCTTCGCGCAGGACCTCGCGCGGATCGGCGTCCGGCTTGCCCTCGTACGCCTTGAGCGTGTCGCGCACGGGCAGGAGCGCGTCGAGCAGCGTCTTGTCGCCGGCCACGGCGCCGCCGCGCTGCTGGATGCCTTCGATCGCCGAGGTCAGCATCTTTTCGAGCTCCTCGAGCGTGACGCTCGATTTGTCCTTCGAGAGCATGGCTGCACGCATGAAGCCCGTGCCCCAGATGGGACCCGAGCAGCCGCCGACGTGGCGGCTGATGATCATGCTGATCTTGAGCAGCAGGCTGCCGATCGAGCTGCGGTCGAGCGTATCCCAATCGTTCTTGACGACTTTGAAGCCGGAGGCTAGGGAGACGCCGAAGTCGGCATCGCCGGCCGCGGAGTCGAGCTCCGAAAAGTACTTTTCGTTCCGCAGCGCCGTGTCGGCGATCGTCTTGATCGCGACTTCGACATCCTCGAGCGTGATCTCTTTCATTGACTGGTTCTCCAGAGAGGGGCTTCAGGCCGCTCCGTGTGCGGCCAAGGACTCGAGGTCCGCGAGGCTCACGAGCGCGTTCGGCGGATCGCCGAGCTCGGGCACGACCCTCGCCGCGCCTTCGAAGTCCTCGTCCGTCGTATACGTGCTCGTCGTGATCAGGACGTTCATGTCCGCGCCGAGTGCGGAAAGCAGCCCATTGCGGCTGTCCTCGATGACGACGCAGTCGGCGCCCTCCAGACCGAGACGCTGCCGCGCGAGCAGGTAGATTTCCGGGTCCGGCTTCTTGCGCGAGACGACGTTGCCGGCCAGCACGAACTCGAATCTGGCCTTGCGCTCCGGCCCCATGAGATCGAGCACGCCGTCGACGGATCTCGCGTTCGACGTTGTGCAGACGCCGAGCCGAACGCCCGCTGCGTTCGCTTCGTCGACGATGCGGAGGATCCCGGAGCGCAGCGGCAACTGCCCGCTCGCGACCAGACCCATGAAAATTTCGGTCTTGCGCTTGTGCAGATCGGCGACGAACGCGTCGACGTTCGTCGTGCCGGCCGGCCAGCCGACCTCCTGGAAATGAGCGCGCATGCGCTCCTTGCCGCCCGCGACCTTGAGGAGCTTGCGGTAGCGCTCGACGTCCCAAAAGGTGTCGAGACCGAATTCGGAGAACGTGCGGTTGAACGCGACGCGGTGACCGTCTCTTTCGGTGTCGACCAGGACACCGTCGCAGTCGAAAATTAAAGCCTTCATCGCGTCGGCGTCAGGCGACCTTGGCCAGCACTTCCGCGCCCCGGCTGGCGCCGCCGAATTGCGAAATCTTCTGCTTGAACAGGTTCTTTAGCGCCTCGAACTGCGCGCCGAGCACGCGCAGCGGCTCGTAGTCCTTCGGGTTCTCGCGATGGTAGTCGGCGAAGCTGTCGATGAAGACGTGCTTCAAGTTCGTCGAGATGTTGATTTTGGCGCAGCCGATCTCGATGCAGCGCCGGATGACTTCGTCGGACAGCCCCGTGCCGCCGTGCAGCGCCATCGGTGTGTTCGTGCGCTTGTTGATCTCGGCGATGAGATCGAATGCAACCTTGGGCTCGCCCTTGTAATAGCCGTGCGCCGTGCCGATGGCGGCCGCGAAGGCCGCGAGATCGAGCTCCCGGCAGAAGCGCTCCGCCTCGTTCGGGTCCGTAAGGTGAGACTCCTCCTCGGTCACGACCATGTCGTCTTCGACGCCGAGAATCTGGCCGATCTCGGCCTCGACGCCGACGCCGGCCTTCGTCGCGAGGTCGACGACGCGGCGCGACATCTCGAGGTTCTTCTCGAACGGATGGTCCGAGGCGTCGATCATGACGGAGGTCCAGCCCATCTCGACACAGGTGCGGATCATGTCGAAATCCTTGCCGTGGTCGAGGTGCAGCACGGCCGGGATCGGCGAATCGGCAGCGAGCTCCCGCATCCAGCCCACGAGGGCCGCGTGCCCATAGTATTTGATGGTCTTGGCCGAAGTTTGAATGATGACCGGGGCATTGAGTTCTTCGGCCGCCTTGATCATGGCCTTCATCGAGGCGTAGTCGACGGGATTGAAGGCCGCGACGGCGTACCCCTTGGACTTCGCCTCGGCCAGAACGGGTTTCAGGTTAACGAGCGGCATCTCGATCCTCTCCTTAAGGCGCGCGGGACGGGCGTGACTTTCGGAACCGAAAGCACGCATTCGGACAATATACTGGATCGACAGCGGATTGTCCCGCCGGGGGCGGGGGCGAGCGGGCCGCGGAAACGGCGAGAGAGAGCGCTCAAAAAGCGAAGCTCCCGGCCCCCGAAACCTCTTGACGAGAGAGGCCGGAAGCCGGGAGCTCGACTGCCGCTCGAGGCGCGAAGCGCGCCCCGCGCTGCTGGGCCTAGTCGGCCGAGTCGTCGGCGTGCTGACGCGTCGTGCCGAAGAACATCTTCTTACCGTTCGGGAACACGATGTCCTGCGCATTGGCGCGGAACGAACCGTCCTTGGCCTGGAAGCCCTTGACGATGACGTCTTGGCCGGGCACGAGCGTGTTCTGGGTCCAGCCGCGGCGCAGCAGCGGGCTCGGGGCGCCGCCTTCGACCTTCCAGTGCTGAACCGTGCCGTCCGGCGCCTTCACGTCCAGGTGAAGCCACGAGTGCGGATTCGTCCACTCGAACTCCGTGACAGTGCCGTGCAGATCGACGGGCTTATGAATGTCGAACTCTGCGCCGAAAGAGTGATGCGCGAACGCCGGCATGGCCGCAGCCATGAACAGTCCTGCTCCCGAGACAATACTGAGAAGCTTCATTCGCATGGATTAGGTCTCCTGTCTAGCGTATTCAAATATTGCCCGGCAGCCCACCGCTGCGGACCTCCCTTTGCTGCGAATTTAGACTGCTCGGGGAGGAGGCGGTTCCGGAGCAAAAACGGGCTGCCGCGCTCGATTTCATCAAGAAAGTTTAACGTTGCCCGCCCTTTCGGGCCATTTCGGTAATCCGAGAGGAGGGCGAGAGCCCCCCTCCGGGAACGGCGCCTCAGTTGTTCTGATCCGTATTGCTGCCCTTGCCGGGGGCCGTCGTCAGCAGGTCGTGGTACAGCAGGTTGTCGGTGAATGGAACGCATTTGTACTCGAGCAGGCGCGCGCCGGGCGTCATGTCCCGATACAGCGGCATCTCGATCGTCCAGGGCTTCGTGAACGTCTTGGGATCGTCGATCGTGGCCTGGTAGTCGATGTGGCTCGGGTCCATGAGCTTGAAACGTTCCGTGACTTTCGCGTCGTCGCTCAGGTAGTTGCCCGAGCGGTCGAGCCAGGTCTTGCCGTTGAAGCCGGTCGTTTCGACGACGAGCGTGTCGCCGTCCCAGTGGCCGTTCGACTTGCCCATCCAGGTCTTGATGGGCGGCGGGCTCTGATCGGCGATGTTTATGACGCGATTCGTGGTCGCGAACGAGTAGACGATGAGGATGTCCGGCTGGTTCCCCTGGAAGATCTGGAACGGGAAGGGCTGATACTGGGCGCGCGGGATGCCCGGCATGTAGCACTTGACGACGGGGTCCTCGGCCGCCCAGTTCTTGCGGTTCTCGTCGCGCTTCTTGAGCGCTTCGGGCTTGTACGGGATCGTGCCGCCCTCGACGACGCCCTGACCGGCCGGAATGGCACCGAGCGCACCGAGCTTCCAGAACTCGTCGAGCGCCTGTGCCGAGTGTGCCTCGAGGTTCCAGTACGCCGTGTTCATGGATTGCCAGATGCCGTTGAAGTTCGGGTGCCCCATGATGCGTGCCGGCCGATTCTTCTCTTGCGCCTGGGCCGTGCCGGCACCGGCGGTCAGCGCGGTCGCCGCCGCCACGGCTGCCGCCACAGCCGTCAATCGATACTGCATTTCCTAACTCTCCTCTGTCTTGAAGTCCCGGATCAGAGTGCAAAAACGTCGACCGTATCGCCGGCCACGATCGCCACGTACTGCCTGCCGCTGCGGCCCTGGTAGCTCATCGGGTTCGCGTTGGCGTTCTTGTCGATTTTAGCCTCCCACAGCTCTTTGCCGGTACGCGCGTCGAAGGCGCGGAAGCGGTGGTCGTTCGTCGCGCCCACGAACACGAGACCGCCCCCCGTGACGGTCGGGCCCGCGCTGCCCGCGTTGCCGACGAGCTGCTTGCCCTTCGGCAGCAGCGTGTTGAGCCCGAGTGTCGACGCCCAGGCTATCTGCCCGGTGTTCGCGTCGACCGCAATGAGCCGCGCCCAGGGCGGCTTCTCGCAGGGCAGCGTAGGCCCGACGGCGCGGCCCTGGTCGTCGAATTTTCCGCTCACGGGCGCGACGAAGCTGAAGAACGGGCCGACGCCGAGAATGCTCGCGCGGTCGTAGGCCTGTTTCGAGCCCGGGGCATCGAAGCTGTAGGTCTTGTTGGGGTCCTTCTTCTCGACCCAGCCCACGAGCGAGGTACTGTGGGCGTTGACGTAGATCATGCCCTTGTTGGGGTCGACGGCCATGCCGCCCCAGTTGACACCGCCCGTGCCGCCGGGGAACTGTATCGTCGATTTCGGCGGATCGCCGGCCTTATGGTACATGAACGGCGTGAAAGGCCCGGCGTTGTAGAAGCCGCCGCTGCGCGCCATGAATTCCCGGCAGGCCTTGGCGTGCGCCGGCGTCGTATCGGCAGCCGTGACGAGGTCCTCGGGCGTGAAGCTCATGCGGCTCAAGGGCGGCGGCGCGACCGGGAACGGCTGCGTCGGAGAGTAGTACTCGCCCGGCACGTCGCCCTTGGGCACGGGCCGCTCGACGACCTTGTGGACCGGCACGCCGGTCTCGCGATTCAGCACGAACAGCAGGCTCGACTTGCCGACCTGCGCGATGACGGGCTCGCGCTTGCCGTCCTCGACGACGTTGAAGAGGGCGCCCCCGTTCGGCATGTCGATGTCCCAAAGGTCGTGATGCACTTCCTGGAAGTGCCACAGGTATTTGCCCGTCTCGGCGTCGACCGCGACGATCGAATTGCCGTAGACGTTGGCGCCCGGGCGCGTGCCGCCGTAGTAGTTCGGCGACGGATTGCCGATCGGCAGATACATGATGCCGCGCTCGGCATCGACGGGTGCCATGAACGCCCATTGGTTCGTGCCCGAGCGGTCTTTCCAACCGTTGCCCCATGTGTCGTTGTAGGGCTGGCCGGGCTTCGGCACGGTTTGGAATTCCCAGAGCTTCTTGCCCGTGACCGCGTCGAAGGCGCGGGGGTTGCCCGCATCGCCTTCCGGCAGCTCGTTGACCGATGCGCCGATCTCGACGATGTTGCGGTAGACCGTCGGCGTGCCGCGGTACGAAACGCCCACGTCCACTATGCCGTCGTGGCCGAACCCGGCTGCGGGCCGGCCCGTTGCCGCGTCGACGGCGACGAGCAGCGAACCGGCCATGAACACGATGCGGGGGGCGTGGTCCGCGTCGCCGGGCCAATAGCTCACGCCGCGATTCGACACGCGCGCCCGCTGGATGAGGCCCGGGAAGCGGCTGGCGCTGTCGGCGTCGACGGCGGGCCCGGAGCCGGCGGGCGCCTGCTTCGGCAGCGTGTAGGCCCAGACCTCTTTCCCCGTGTCGCCGTTCATGGCGACGACGCGGTCGCCGCTCGTGACGTACATCGTGCCGTCGACGACGATCGGGACGGCCTCCGAGCCGCCGTTCAGCTTGAACGACCACACCTGTTTCAGCTTGGAGACGTTCTCGCTGTTAATTTGATTGAGCGGCGAGTAGCGGGTCGCCGCGAGGTCGCGATTGATGGTGCGCCAATCGCCCGCCGGCATGACGCTGTCATTGCCGAAAGACGCCCGGTCCGTCCCGGTCTGGGCCAGCACCTGGGCGGCGAGCCCGGCGCCGGCCGCAAGCGCGCCGGCCGCAGCGATTCCACGAATAAGCTTCATTTGTGCTCCCGCCTAGAAATTCAGTCGGTTGGGTACGATACACCGCCACCAACGTCAAGTAACCTTTAGATTTCTGAGAAGGCGTTTTCGCGCCCCGTGGGTTGCTCGACCCTCTCTCGATTGAGCGCGTATACTCGAACCTTAGAGCGAGGGGGAGCCTCGAATCAAGCTATGCGATTTACTGGAGGGTCTTCGATGAACCAACGAATTCTCGGCCTCGGCGCCGCAGCGGCGGGCGTGGCCGCCGCGCTGCTGACGGTCGCCGCGCCGGCGTCGGCGAAGGACGTTCTGGAAGCAGCTCAATCTCGATCCTCAGACCGTCGGCAATACCGAGCACTGGCAGCAGCCGAAGACGGCGTGGGGCGCCCCGGACATCGCCGGCATGTGGCCCATCGGCGATTGGGCCGGCACGCCACTGATCCGGCCAAAGAAATACGGCGATTCGCCCTATATCACGGATGCTGAGTACGCCAAGCTCCAGGCGCGTGACGAGAAGCTGCGCGAGCGTTACGCGAAGGAGAACGCGAACAACAAGATCGGCATGGGCCATTGGGACGAGGCCGGCAAGGCCAAGCGGCGGAATTCGTTCATCGTCGAGCCCCAGGACGGCCAGTTCCCCGAGCTGACCGAGGCCGCCAAGGAAAAGTCGAAGACCATGGGCAGCAGCTGGTTCCGCAAGGTCTGGGACAAGCCCACGGATTTCGACACCTGGGACCGCTGCATCACGCGCGGCCTGCCGGCCTCGATGTTCCCTATGCACTACAACAATGGGATCCAGATCGTCCAGGCGCCCGGTTACGTGGTAATTCGCCTGGAGATGATTCACGAGGCCCGCATCGTTCCGATCGACGCGAAGCCGCTGGATCCGGCCATCAAGCAGTGGCTCGGCGCTTCGCGCGGCCACTGGGAGGGCAACACGCTCGTCGTCGATACGGACAACTTCAACGGCGTGCCGGGCATGACCAACATCGGGACGATCGGCTCGCCGAGAATGAGTATCCCCGAGAGCACGAAGACGCATATCGAGGAGCGCTTCACGCGCATCAGCGACCGGGACATGAAGTACTCCATCACGGTTTCCGATCCCGTCGATCTCAAGCAGCCGTGGACGGCCGCCTATACCTGGCATCGGAACCCGGAGTATCGGATGTTCGAGTACGCCTGCGCCGAGGGCGACGAGCAGATCCGCAATTACATCGTGACCTCGCGCTACGCGCGCGCTCATCCGGACGCGGATAAGAACCAGAAGGGCCAGGGGTCCAGCCAATAATGAGAAAAGCGTCTGCGCTGCTCCTCGGCAGCATGCTCGCCGCCGCGGCCGGGTCCGCGGCGGCGGCCATCTCCGATCCCGTGATGCTCGATTCGGGGGCCGTGTCCGGCAAGGTCGAGAACGCGGTTGCCGTGTTCAAAGGTATCCCGTTCGCGGCGCCGCCCGTCGGCGATCTGCGCTGGAAGGCGCCGCAGCCCGCGCCCACGTGGCAGGGCGTGCGGCCGGCGGACGATTACGGCCATGTCTGCCTGCAGCCGGCCGGCGGCCGCGGCTACACGAACATCGCGCTGCTGCCCGACGGCCCGACGGCGAGCGAGGACTGCCTCTATCTCAACGTCTGGACGCCCGCGAGCTCGCCCGCGGCCAAGCTGCCGGTCATGGTCTACATCTACGGCGGGGCGTTCAGCCAGGGGGCGGGCTCGATCCCGCTCTACGACGGCACGAACCTCGCCAAGAAGGGCGTCATCGTCGTCACGATGAACTACCGGCTCGGAGCGTTCGGCTTTTTCGCGCACCCCGCGCTGACGAAGGAGTCGGCCCATCACGCCTCGGGCGACTACGGCCTCATGGACATGCTGGCTTCGTTGCGCTGGGTGCAGCGCAATATCGCCGGCTTCGGCGGCGACCCCGGCAACGTCACGGTATTCGGGCAATCGGCGGGCGCGATGGCGATCGCGGCGCTCGTCGGCTCCCCGCAGTCGGCGGGACTGTTCAAGCGTGCGATCTCCGAGAGCGGCGCCTGGATGGGGCTCGGGCCGGGCCGCATGCGCAGGCTCGAGCAGGCCGAGCGGGCTGGCGCCAAGGAGGCGCAGGCCATCGGTGCCGAGACGGCGGCGGCGCTTCGCAAGCTGCCGGCTGAGGAGGTCGCCAAGAAGCTGCGCGGCGCCGGCATGATCGTCGACGGTTATGTCATCCCCAAGGACGTGACGCAGGTCTTTGAGCAGGGCAACCAGCAGCCCGTCGACGTGCTCGTCGGTTCCAACAAAGACGAAGGCTCGTTCTTCGGCGGCCGTGGGGCGAACGCCGAGCAGTTCAAGAAACAGCAGAGCGCACGCTGGGGCAATCTGGCCGGCGCATTCTTCAAGCAGTACTCGGCGGATACGGACGCCGAGGCCGCGAAGTCGGCACAGGCCGTCTTTCGCGACGGCGCAGCCTGGCTAATGCGTGTATACGCGAACTATCAGGCCGAGAAGGGCCAGGCGGCTTACGTCTACTACTTTGCGCAAAACCCGCCTGGCCAGGAAGGGCAGCCGTATCGCGGCGCGACGCACGCCTCCGAGCTGCCTTATGTGTTCGACAATCTGGGCAAACTGCCGCTGTATCCGGATAACAGCGATCCGGTCAAGGCCAAGGCTTCTGCGCCCGATCAGAAGGTCGCCGGGCTCATGTCCTCGTACTGGACAAACTTCGCGAAGACGGGCGATCCGAACGGCCCGGGTCTGCCGCGATGGCCGGCGTTCAAGAACGTAGACAAGGGCCGCGTCATGGTGCTCAAGGCGCAGCCCGCTGTCGAGCAGATCCCCTCGCCGGCGAAGCTCGAGCTGTTCGATGAGCTGTTCCGGAAGATGGAGGGCGGCGCGGACTAGGGCGCTGTCTCTTTTTGGGTGGCCGGCCATTGGGAAGACGCACTTCCTCGGCGTGTGGCGGCAGGAGCCGAGACGCCGGCACCGCCCCGTCCAGGACCGCTGTGAATACGTCCCTGTACGCTCGCTGGCGCGCATCCCTGCGCGCCAGCGTCCTGGCCGGGGCGGTGCCGGCGTCTCGGCCCCTGCAGGCATTGCCGTGCAGTTGCCTCCAAAAAAGGACTGTCGCATCCAGGCATGCGTTCCCCGCCGTCGAGAATCAGCTGTCGGCCGCGCGGACAGTCTCCTAGCCTGCTTTAGCCGCCTCGAGCGTCTGACAGGACCCGCTCAATGAACGCGGACTTGGCCGCACGGTAGGCATCTTGGCCGGCCGCTGCCGCGGTCTGCTTGATCTGGTTGTATTCCGCAACGAGTTCCGGGCGCCCCCGCAGTGCGTCGCGGAAGGCCATGAAGAACTCGAATTTCGAGTCCCGCTCGACGAGCTGGACGGCGAGGTCAACGTCGGGGCGATCGGCGACGAGCATGCACAGCTGCGGCGTCCGTAACGTGTCCGCCTTCTCGCGGAAACCCGCGCCGTGCAGCGTGGCGAGCGCCGCGTCGAAGTCGTGCGCTGCAACGACCACGCAAACATCGAGATCGCCCTTCGACAGCGCGCCCGGAATCGCCGAGGCACCCACATGCTCGATGCGTGCCGAAGGCAGGCGCGGGCCCAGCGCGGCCCTGAGCCGCTCGAAGAGTTCGCGCGCTCGCGGCTGATAGTCCTTCGCTTCCAGCAGGTCCACGCTCACGCGTTTCCTGCTTCGAATGCCGTCAGTCATTGCTACCTTCCCACCGGCGGACCATGCCGCCGGACCTACAAGGCGGCATCGGGCGCGGAAACTGTCTTCGGACGGCGCCGCCTTCCGCAGCGCGTGAAGCGGCCGTCTTCCAACGTCGCCCGAAGGGCGTCGGCTCACATGCGGGCGGCAGGGACGCTGGCGCGCAGGGATGCGCGCGAGCGAGCGTACAGGGACGTATTCACAGCGGTCGCGGCAGCCCGCATGTGGGTCGACGCCCCTGCGATGAACGCGACGCTGCGCGTCCGCGACGAGAGCGTTTTGAGACGCGGCCGGCGCTCGCAAGAGCCGAGCGCCGGCCGCAGCACACGACTACTTCGCCGCCGGCAACGCAAACGTGATGTAAGCCCCGGGCTCGGGCTGAGGCCCCTCGCGGCGAAGTCCGAACAGCCCGTTGCCGCCGCTCGCGATCGTCACGTATTCGCGGCCGCCGATCTCGTATACGGCCGGCACGCCCTGGACGGCCGAGCCGACGTGGTACTCCCAGAGCACCTTTCCCGTATCGCGGTCGTAGGCGCGGAACATCCGGTCTGAGGACGTGCCGACGAACAGCAGCCCGCCCGCCGTCGCGACGGGGCCGCCGCGCGGCGCGTGGCTGCCCGTGTTTTCGTGGCCCTGCTCGGCGAGGTCCGTGACCTTGCCGTCGGGAATCTGCCACTGAATCTCGCCCGTATTGAGATCGTAGGCCGTAATCTGGGACCACGGCGGCGAGATGGCCGAGAGGCCGTTGCTCTGCAGAAGAAAATCGACGGGTGCGACGTAAGGAACGAAATTCGGCCCTGCGTTCGGAATTTTCGGCTTTGCGCTGTCGGAACCGTTCGCGCCGCTAGGGCCGGCGCGGCGCGACGACGCCGAGGGTAGCTGCAGCTTCGTCAGCACCGGCAGCTCTTTCGAGACGACGTACATGCGGCCGTGAATCGGGTCCACGGACGAGCTGCCCCAATTCGCGCCGCCGTTGTGGCCGGGCATCTCGATCGTGCCCTTGAGACTCGGCGGCGTGAATATGCCTTCGTTGCGCAACGTCTCGAGCAGCTTGCGGATCTTGGCCTGGTCGGCCGCCGGAACGTAGGGGTTGATGTCCGCGACGGTGAAAGATTGCCGCGCGAACGGCTTCGGCTTCGTCGGGAACGGCTGCGTCGGCGAGGTCTGCTCGCCCGGCACGTCGGTCTGTGGGACGGGGCGCTCCTCGATCGGCCAGAGCGGCTTGCCGGTCGTGCGCTCGAAGACGTAGAGAAAACCCTGCTTCGTCGCCTGCGCGACGACGTCGACGGGCTTGCCGTCGTGCTCGACCGTCAAGAGCTTCGGCGCTTGCGGCGTGTCGTAGTCCCAAAGGTCGTGATGGATGAACTGAAAGTGCCAGAGGCGCTTGCCCGTCCGCGCATCGATCGCGAGCAGACTGTTCGCGAACAGGTCGTTGCCGTGCCGATTGCCGCCGTAGAAGTCGTAGCGAGCCGTGCCCGTCGGAATGAACACGATGCCGTTCTTCGTGTCGACCGTCGATTCGCTCCAGTTGTGCACGCCGCCGAAACCGGGACGGCCGTGGTCCGGCCAGGTGTCGGAACCGAACTCGCCGGGCCGTGCAACCGTATGGAAGACCCAGACGAGCTTGCCCGTGCGTACGTCGTAGGCATGGATGTCCGCGGGCTTGGAGTCGTAGCCCGCGGTGCTCGCCGGCAGCGACATGATGATGAGGTTCTCGAAAATACGGCCCGGGTTGTGGGCGTTGAAGAGCGGGCGCATCGAATTCACGTCGGCGACGAGGCCCGTCCTGAGATCGACCTTGCCGTCCTTCCCGAACGACTCGATCGTCTTGCCGGTTGCCGCGTCGATCTCCGTCACGAAGCCGCTGTCGAGGTAGACGAGGCGGCGGTCTTTGCCGTCGGGGCTCGCCCAGTAGTTCATGCCGCGGAGGTTCGTGCCGTGCTCGTTCGGGTGGGCCCAGAGCTCGCGCCCCGTGGCCGCGTCGAGTGCCACGATCGAATTGTTCTGGGCCTGCACGTACATGACGCCGTCGATGACGATGGGGTCGAAGATGTAAGGTTGCCCGGGGCCCGTCTTGTAGCTCCACGCGACCTCGAGCCGACCGACGTTGCTTTTGTCGATCTGCGCGAGCGAGGAGTATTGCGACGAGTCCGCACCGCCGAGGTACTGCGTCCAGGTCGCGTAGTCCGGCGTATCGCCGAGCTTGTCCTCGGCGCGTGCGGCGGGCTGCACGGCGAGGGCGACGGCGCCGGCGAGGATGCCGAACGCTGCCAGCCGCGGCAGGCGGCGCAGCGGGCTGCGATTGTCTTCGGTACTACCGTGCCCGGAGCGCGGGACGGCCAGGGGCTCGTGAGCCGGGTGAGTCATCGTATTAATGGTCGTTCTCCCCATTCCGAAATTCGGTAGTCGTACGGAGGATACTAATCCATGACGCCGGCGCCGCTCAAAAGTCTTCTCAAGCGCCTGGGAGTCTTTGGAGCCCGCGCAGTCAGGGGGCGGCCGGGGGGCCGCAGCGCCGCGTGACCGAGACTCCGGGCGGGCCGGTCCCGGTCCTTCCGGCACTTGCGGTATTCTGGATGTCCGCGTGTTAGAGAGGGCCGATGCGGGGTTTCGATCTCATCGCCGGCAAGGCGAAGGCGGTCTGGTCAGTGCTGGCGTCGTCCGCAGCGTCCTTTTACGACGATCAGCCGTTCACGTTCGCGGCTTCCCTGTCCTATTACTCGCTGCTGTCGATGGCGCCGCTGCTGTTCATCGTCGTTGCCGTGGCCGGTGCCTTTTTCGGCCACGGTACTGTGCGCACGGAGGTCATCGACCAAGTGCGCACGCTGACAGGGTCGAGCGGGGCTGCGCTCGTGACCTCGCTCATCGACAACGTCCAGAGCATCGGCGGCAGCGCGGGCTCGATCGTACTCGGAGGCGGGCTCATGCTGTTCGGTGCGACGACTGTGTTCGCCGAGCTGCAGGGTGCGCTGAACCATGTCTGGCACGTGCAGGCGGCGCCCGGCAACGCGCTGCTGGGTTTCCTGCGCCATCGGCTGCTCTCGTTCGCCCTGATCCTGAGTCTCGGCTTCCTGCTCGCGATCTCGCTCATATTGAGCGCGGTTCTGACCGCCGTGCAGAACTATCTGGCGCACCTCGCGGTCTCCGACGTGACCGTATGGCAGATCGCGAACTCCGTGGTCTCTTTTGGCCTGTTCACGGTCCTCATTGCGATGATCTTCAAGTACCTGCCGGACGCGATCATCGAGTGGCGCGACGTATGGCTGGGGGCCTTCATCACGTCCGTGCTGTTCGTCGGCGGCAAGTACCTCATTGGTTTGTATCTGGGGCAGGCGGGCATCGGGTCGCTGTTCGGCGCGGCCGGATCGGTCGTCGTCTTCATGGTCTGGGTCTACTATGCCGCGCTTATCTTTTTCTTCGGGGCCGAGGTCACGCAGGCCGTCGCGCAGCACCGCGGCCGGGCCGTGCGGCCTAGCTCCCACGCCGAGCTTGAGCCCGGGCCCTAGAGCTGACAGGCAAGGCCGCTTGGCGGCCGGCCGAACGCCGAGATATCATGATCTGCTGCTCCGGGCGCAATTACGAGGAGTAGGGCATGCGCGCACCGAACCGGAACCGAGGAAGGGGAGCGCGAGCAGCGCCGCTCGCCCCTGCGCGCCGCAGGTGACGAGGTTCCGCTGCCGCTCGAGCGCTCTGCTGCTCGCCGCGTTGGCGCTGTCTGCCGTTACGCTTCTTGCCGCAGCCCAGGACGTCGCCCCCGGCGCGTCGCCGGCCGGCGGGCAGGCGGCTCCGCTCGAGGCCCGCAATGATCTGCTCGACATGAGCATCGAGCAACTCAACAACCTGCGCGTGACCTCGGTTTCCCGCCGCCCGGAGAGCCTCGACGACGCCGCCGCGGCCGTCTACGTCATCACCGGCGACGAGATTCGGCGCTCGGGCGTGACGACGCTAGCCGATGCGCTGCGGCTCGCGCCGGGTGTCGAGGTCGCACGCAACGGCTCGCATTCCTGGACCGTCTCGATCCGCGGCTTCAGCAGCAACCTTTCGGATAAGCTGCTCGTACTCATCGATGGCCGCAGCGTCTATTCGCCGCTGTATGCGGGGGTCTTCTGGGACGTCCAGGACACTCTGCTCGACGACGTCGACCGCATCGAGGTCGTGGAGGGACCCGGCGGCACGATCTGGGGAGCGAACGCCGTCAACGGCGTCATCAACATCATCACGCGTTCGGCCTGGGACACGCAGGGCGGTTACCTCGATGTAACGAGCGGCAACCAGGAGCGGGGTATTGCCGGGCTTCGCTATGGCACGCACATCGGCCGCCGGGGCGCGATCCGCGGCTACCTCAAGTATTTCGACCGCGCGGGCGCCGACACGCTGTCCGGCGCGAGCGATGCGTGGCGCATGGCGCGCGGCGGCTTTCGGGCGGATTTCGACCTCTCGGACACGGACACGCTGCAGCTCGAAGGGGAGGCCTACTCGGGCCGCGAGTCGGGTCTGTACCGCGCCGATTTTACCCTCGGCACGCTGCCGGGGCCCGACGTTCCGGGCAGGACGCTCGTGAGCGGAAACTACGTTTTGGCGAGTTGGCGGCGCCGGCTGGCTTTCGGGGCCGGACTGCGTCTGGATTTCTACTACGACCATACCTATCGCGACATCCCCGGCGATTTCAGCGAGCGGCGCGACACGCTCGACGCGAGCTTCCAGCACAACCTGGCTCCGCACGGCCGTCACGAGCTGATCTGGGGGCTCGAGCTGCGTTCGTCGGGCGATAACGTCGGCAACACCGTCTTCTCGAGCTTCCTGCCGCCCGCGCGCACCGATCAGACCTTCAGCTCGTTCCTGCAGGACAAGATCACGCTCGCACCGCGACGTTCTGTTCCTGACCCTCGGCTCCAAGCTCGAGCACAACGATTACACGGGGGTCGAGGATCAGCCTAATGTGCGGTTCTCGTGGCTGCCGAACCAGCGGCATACGTTCTGGGCGGCTGCTTCGCGCGCGGTGCGTATTCCCTCGCGGCTCGAGGACGACGTCCTGATCCATGCGCCCTTGAACGTGCCCGGCGCCACCGTTCCGTTCTACGCGCAGGTCCAGGGCAACGACGCCTTCCAGGCGGAGCGGCTCCGGGCATACGAGGCCGGCTACCGGCTCACGGCCGGCCCCGACCTTTCGTTCGAACGTCGCGCTTTTCGCGAACCATTACGACCGGTTGCTGACCAACGACGCGCGGGCGCCGATGCTGGTCACGACGCCGTCGCCGTACATCATCATCCCGGTCGTGCTCGGGAACGGCGGCGCCGGCTGGACGCGAGGCGGCAGCGTCGAGGCGCGCTGGCGGCCGCGCAGTGCCGTCTCGCTGCAGTTCCAGTACTCGCGGATCGGCTTCGACCTTCACAATAAGCCCGGCCACGCGGACGGAGGCATAGCGGGCATCGCGGGGAACAGTCCCGAGAACCAGGCCGCCGTCTATTCCTTCGTGAATTTGCCGTACGACTTGAGCTTCTACGCGGGCCTGCGGTATGTGGGCAAGCTTACGAATCAGACCGTCGGGCTCGCCGGCGCGAAGACGCCCATCCCGGGCTATACGGCGCTCGACGTGAGGCTCGGCTGGCGGCCCAACGCCCATTTGCGGACGGCCTTCACGGTCCAAAATCTAAACGATGCCCGCCACGCCGAATTCGGCGGGGCGACCCTGATTCCGCGCAGCGTCTATGTCGAGGCGACGTGGACGTTTTGAGCCGGCGGCAGCCGAGCGTCGGGGAATGTGACGCGCGCACGAGCGCGTATCGAGGGTTGAAACTAGTCTGGCCGACTGAAATTGCATGAGGGATGCCCGTATGAGAACGATCTGCGTGCTTTCGCTGCTGCTGGCGCCTGGTCTCGCATTCGCGCAAGCCGGCTCGAACGACGTGAGCTACGACTATCTGCAGCTCGGGCTCCAGAACGTGAGCTACGACGTGCCCGGCCCGAATCTCAAGGGGACCGGGCTCAGCCTGGAGTATTCGGTCGAGGCTCGGCGCCACGTCAATCTGTTCGCGCTCTACGACGCCTTCGACTTCAAGGATGCCGGCAATGCCGACGGACAGCGGCGCGGCTTCGGCATCGGCACGCATTTCTCCCCGACGGAGCGGTTCAGTATCTATGGCCGCTTCGGCTACCTGAATACCGACGTTGATCTGGGCGCGGGCAACGTCGACGATACGGGCGGGCTCCTCGAGGCCGGTGCGCGCTATATGATCGGCAGCGGCTGGGAGGTCCGCGGCGGCGCCGAGTACGTCGATTTGGACAAGGCCGGCACCTCAACCTATTTCCACGTCGGCGGGGACATGTATATGACGGATGCCGTCGCGCTGACGCTGGACGCCGCGGACCGCGACGGGTCCAAGGCCGTCACGCTGGGCTTGCGCTTCTATTTCGACAAGCAGTCGGTGCGCGGCGAGTCGCCGCACGCGGGCTGGCGCGAGACGCGCGCCCGGGCCAGCAAGTAACGGCCGCCGCGTTCCGCTGAACCGCGCGAGCCCGTTTCGGCGAGCCGCCTGTCGTCGGCCGTGTGGCGGCCGCAGGGGCCCGCGCAGCGCGTGGTCTCTACGCGGAACGCGGCCGAGAGCAGACGCGAGCTCAGCACGATTCCCGCGGCGCGGGCGCGTTTCAGCGAGATCTCGAAGCGCACGCGGTGATCGACGACCTGGAAGTTGATCATCGCGCCTTGAGCGAGGCCGTCAGGGGCGTCTGTCACGACCAGCGTCGGCCGATTCCCGACCGCCTGCATGACCTCGTCGAGCCGCGGATTGTCCTCCGAACCGATGAAGAGCAGATCTTCGTCGTCGAGCTCCCGAATGCTGCGCAGCCGCTCGACGCGCACGGCCCGGCCCGCAATCGTTCTGCCCACGACGAAGCGTTCGAGCGCGCGCGCGACGGCGGGTGCGTCGAGAACGGCAATCGTAATGGGGTCGACGGTGCTCGGCTTGGGCCACCGGACGTACGAGCCGAAGTGATAAAGGAAAGCGGCTTTGACCTGCGACGGCGGGTAAGTGCGTTCGACCGCCTCCGGCGCGGCGCGCGAGGTCTGTGCGCCGGCGACGAACTCGTGCCCGCCGCTCGCGAGGCCGGCCGCCGCGAGCAACGTGAGCGCCGCGGCGCGGATCTGCCGGCACCGTTCCTGGGGGCGACCGCCCCGCCTCATGCGTTGGCCACCACGGAATCGAGGACGGACAGGATCTGCCCGAGCTCGACCGGTTTGACGAGATGCTGCGCGAACCCGGCAGCGCGCGATTTCGCGCGGTCCTGTTGCTGGCCCCAGCCGCTCAACGCGACCAGCACGGTGTCCGCCGTCTCGGACGAATTGTGCAGGCGGCGGGCGAGCTCGTAGCCGCTGATGCCGGGCAGACCGATGTCGAGAAAGGCGACTTCGGGATGGAGGTCGCGGGCCGCGTCGAGGCCCGCTTCTGCCTCGTGGGCCACGCGAACTTCGTGGCCGAGCTCGCCGAGCAGCAGCGCGAGGCTCGTCGCAAAGTCGACGTTGTCGTCGACGAGCAGGATGCGCCTGGCCGTGTGCTGCTCGGTCGGCGGCGCCGGCGCGTTCTCGTCGGCGGCCGCCGGAGCCGCGACGGTCGGCAGGGTCACGATGAACGTCGTCCCGAGCCCCGGTCCTGGACTGCGCACCTCGATGTTGCCGCCTTGCAGCTCGACGAGGCGCTTGGAGAGGGCGAGGCCGACGCCGAGCCCGCCCTGCCGGCGCTCGACGGAGCTGTCCCCCTGGGTGAACATCTCGAAGATCGTCGGCAGGACGTCCCCGTCGATGCCCGTGCCGTCGTCGGTCACCGTGAGCCTGAGCGTGCCGTCCTCGATCTCGGCCGAGACATCGATGTGGCCGCCGGGCTCGGTGTACTTGGCGGCGTTGTTGAGCAGGTTCGAGAGCACCTGCGACATGCGGACCGGATCGACGTTGAGGTAGATCGGCTGCTTCGGCAGATGGACCGCGAGCTCGTGATGGCGCGAGTCCACGATGGGTTGCACCGTATCGACGGCGCTGCCGACGATGCCCGAGAGCTCGACCGTCTCCGCGTTGACCGCGAGCTTGCCGCGTGTGATGCGCGAGACATCGAGGAGATCGTCGACCAGGCGCACGAGGTGCGTGAGCTGGCGCCGGATGATCTCCTCCGCGCGCCGCGCCGCGTTTCGATCCGGCCCGTTCAACAGGGTCAGGCCGTTGACCATGGGCGCAAGCGGATTGCGCAGCTCGTGCGCGAGGGTCGCGAGGAACTCGTCCTTGCGCTGGTCTGCAAGCCGCAGGGCGGCCTCCGCCGCACGGCGCTCTTCGGTCTCCTTGCGCAGGCGCTGGTTGGTCTTCTCGAGGGCCTCGGTCATCTGCCCGACTTCGCTTAGCATCGCGTTGAACGAATCGACGAGGACGCCGATCTCGTCGTCGGTCGTCTTCTTTGCCCGCAGCGCAAAGTCGCGGTCTTCGATGACTTGCCTTGCCACGTCCGTCACGGCCAGAACGGGCGCGGAAACGCTGCGCTGCAGACGCAGCGAAATGACGGCCGCGACCCCGAAGCTCGCGAGCATGACGGAGCCGAGAATCAGGATATAGCCCTCGATACGTCCCCACAGGTCGTACGTGGCGAGCAGGTATACGGTGCCGATGACGCGGTCGTTGTCGACGACGGGGCGGTAGAGCCTCAGGCTGTCTCTCGAAAGACGCGTGCGGGCCGTGGGCCGCAGGGGCGGGAACCGCACGTCGTCCCGACCCTTCCGGACATAGGTGGCAAAGGGGTTGCCGTCGGCCGTGTAGATCGCGGCTGCGATGATGTTCGGACGATTATCGAGCAGAGACAGGTTGGATGCGGCGGCGTCCGGATCGTCGAACTCGAGCGCGGGCGTGCTCGTGCGCGCCAGAATGTCCGCCTGCGTTGTCGTATCCGTGACGAGGAATTGGCGATAACTGCGGGCTTCGTACGTCACGAGCGCGAACATGGAGATCAGCAGCGCGACCAGCGTGGTCGCGAGGATGACCGCCATGATCTTGTATCGGACGGAACGATGGACCCGGGTAAACATTGACTTTTCGCGCGCCTCCGGTCGATCCCACTACACCGATGCCGGCCGCGCGCTGGTGCAGCGCCCCTGCCGGTCGCTCGCTGCTGGCCGGTGCTTCGCGCGATCGGCGGGCTCTGCCGGTCCGCCCGGCATTATGCCAGAAGGGCCCAACCCGGAGGCCGGCGTGCGGTCACGCTCCGGAACCGTTATCTTCTGCGGGCCGCGCTCGGCCCGTCGCGCCTCAAACGATACGTGACGCGGTCCGCGCCGGCACGGAGAACGAGAACATGAGTCAACCGAGCGGTCGCCACTTCCTGCAAATACCGGGCCCGACGAATGTCCCGGACCGCGTTCTGCGCGCTATCGACAGGCCCACGATCGATCATCGCGGCCCCGAGTTTCAGGCACTGGGCCGCGAGGTATTGAAGTCGATCCGGACCGTCTTCGGCACGGCAGAGCCCGTCTTGATCTACGCGGCTTCGGGCACCGGGGCGTGGGAGGCGGCGCTCGTCAATACGCTCTCGCCCGGCGACAAGCTGCTCATTTGCGAGACCGGCCAGTTCGCAGCGCTCTGGGAGCGCCTCGGGCGGCGGCTCGGCTTCGCGACCGAGGTCGTGCCAACGGACTGGCGCCGCCCCGCCGATCCGGGCGCCGTCGAAGCCCGGCTCGCGGCGGATCGGGACCGCGCGATCAAGGCCGTCTGCATCGTTCACAACGAGAACGTCCACGGGCGTCGTGAGCTCGATCCCGGCCCTGCGCGCAGCCATCGACGCCGCCGGTCACCCGGCGCTGTTTCTCGTCGACACGATCTCCTCGCTCGGTTCCGTGGAGTTTCGTATGGACGAATGGGGTGTCGACGTTGCCGTCGGGGGGTCCCAGAAGGGTCTCATGCTGCCGCCCGGCCTCGCATTCAATGCCGTCTCGGCGAAGGCACTGGCCGCGAGCGAGCGCTCGCGCAGCGCGAAGGCTTATTGGGACTGGAGCGACATGCTCGCCGCGAACCGGAACGGCTTCTTCCCCTATACCCCGGCGACGAATCTGCTCTTCGGACTGCGCGAGGCGATTGCGATGCTGCTCGAGGAAGGGCTGGAAGCCGTGTTTGCGCGGCACGCCCGCCATGCCGAAGCCACCCGCCGCGCGGTGCGCGCCTGGGGCCTCGAAATCGTGTGCGCGGACCCCGCGGCCGCGAGTCCGGCCTTGACGGCCGTGCTCATGCCCCCGGGACACGATGCCGACGCGCTGCGGGCGGCGATCCTCGAAGCCTTCGACCTCTCGTTGGGCACCGGCCTGGGCCGCCTCGCGGGGAAGGTGTTCCGCATCGGCCATCTCGGCAGCTTCAACGACCTCATGCTCGCGGGTACGCTGGCCGGCGTCGAAATGGGCCTTGCGCTCGCCGGTGTTCCCCATCGGCCCGCCGGCCTGCGCGCGGCCCTCGATTGTCTCGCGGGCGCGGCCGCCGAAAGGGCCGCGGCGCAGCCGCGCGTCGAGTCCGGCTGAGGCTCGGCCGCGCGGGCCGGGGCAAGCTCAGGCGGATTGCCGGGCGTGCCGGTCTGCCGCGAAAGCCTCGACGGCCGGCCGCAGTCAAAGGTAAGGCGAAAACAGCCACGCGAGACCGTCGAGCAGCCGCGTCGGCAGCCGCCGACCGTCGACGTTGGCCAGCGATATGGGCTCCGACCGCGCGCGGGCAGCGGCGAAATGCTCGCCGAGCCGTCCGACGAGCTCCCTATCCGCGATCTCGACGGCCAGCTCGAAGTTCAGACGCAGGCTGCGCGGATCGAGGTTGCCCGAGCCGACGATCGCGCAGTCGTCGTCGACGAGCAGCAGCTTCGAGTGCACGAACGGGGGCGGTTGGTAGTAGATCCGGACGCCGTGCTCGAGGAGCTCCCAGAGCGTCTTGCGGACGGCCCAATGGACATACGGGAGGTTGTTCTTCCCGGGCAGCAGCACGGCGACGTTGAGCCCGCGGAGCGCGGCCGACTGCAGCACGCCCATGAGCTCGCGGGGCGGCAGGAAGTACGGCGTCATGATGGCGACGCGGCGGCGCGCGCCGCCGACGGCGGCGAGCAGCAGCGAGGTCACTCGATCGAACGGTTGGTCCGGGCCGTCTCGAACCGTGCGGCAGCGGGCCGACCCGTCGGGCGGGGATACCGGGGCCGAGAGGTCGAGCTCCTCGCCTGCCGCGAAACGCCAGTCGCTGGCAAACACGGCGGCGAGGTCGGCGACAGCCGGGCCCTGCAGACGAAAATGCAGGTCGACGATGCGCTCCGCAATGCGTTCGTCGCCGGCCATGTGCCGCGAGTCGATGTTGAGTCCGCCGAAGAAGGCCGCCGTGTCGTCGCAGATGAGAATCTTGCGGTGGTTTCGCAGATTGACGCGAAGCGCGGGCGGGAAAAGGCGCGGCGGCAGGAAGCGCGCCAACGGGACCCCGCGCCGCCGCAGCACAGTCCCCGCGCGCGGCAGCGAGTACAGCTCGCCGACGCCGTCGACGAGCACGCGCACCGCAACGCCCCGGGCGGCCGCGGCAGCGAGCTCGGTCGCGAATTCCGCGCCGATGCCGCTGGGGTTGAAGATGTAACTCGAGAAGTATACGCGCCGGCGCGCGGCCCGAATGGCATCGAGCATGGCGGGAAACGCCGCCTCGCCGTTGTACAGCGGCTCGACGCGGTTGCCCGGGAGCTGGGGCGGTAAGCCGCGCACCCCGCTGGCTGCCGCGGCTTCGGCGTCGAGCGTCTCGCCCGCGCGCAGCCGTTTGGCCCGAAGCTCGACGCGGTTGATGCCGAACGCGTAGTAGAGCAGCGGGCCGAGGAACGGCAGCGTGTAGCACACGGCGATCCAGCCGAAAGCCGATTGGGGCCGGCGCTTGTGCAGCAGCGCATGTGCGGAGGCCAAGGTGGCGACCGCGGCCGCTATGAGAGTCAGCGCCAGTTCGAGTGCGGTCATCGTGTGCACCGGCGCCTGTCGGACCGTCCCGCCGCAGGGCGGGCCGGGCAATCGCGAGGGGCGAGGGCGGGCCGTGCCGTCCACGGAGACGCGAGCCTGCGCCGGCCTCGGCGGCCGACGCCGGCTCGTGCGTCCGCGGCGCGCTGGGCTTACTGAGTCTGGTTCGTCGCGGGCGGGGATTCGGGCGCGTTCGGAGACGCCGGGGTTTGCTCGCTGCCGGGTGCGTTGTTCGGCTGTGCTCCGTTGTCGGGAACGGCCGTGTTGCTGCCGGCGGCACCCTCGTTGCCCGGCGCCGCTGCGTTACCGGGAGCGGCCTCGTTGCTCTGGCCAGCATTCGGCGCGGCCGCGGGAGGCGCCGTCCTTTCCGGCGGCGGTGCCGTATTTCCGGGCGGCGGAGCGGCGTTGGTGTTTCCGGGACCAGTGTGCGAGTTGCAGCCGGCCGCCAGAAATCCCATCGCGGCCAGCGAAACGAGAATGCCGCCCCTGCTCAGCATCTGAAATTTAGACACATCCTTCTCCTTGGCAGTGTTGATTTATCCGGAGAGAGGCGATCTGCAAGCTCCATGCCACAGGGCGCCATCGGGGGGCTGGAGCCCGAAGGGTGTGGCTCGGCCGCGAGGCGGCCGCTCCGCGGCGGCCGGCCGGGCCCGGACGAGCGGCGGCACCGCCCGCCCAGGTCTCCGTGTTCAGCCGCCGGCTGGCTGCAGCCGCGCCGGTGGCTCCTCGTAGTTGAACCATTCCACACATCCATAGGCGGGGCCGAACGGCTCCTCGGCGCGTGCCGCGGCGCGAAAGGCGCGCGCGGGCTTCGTTCTGCGTTCCTGCGGAGTCTTGCGCGGGACCACGGGCGGCCGCGGATGGTTCGCTGATGCCTGCATTGTCGCTCTCCTGCGATCCGGACCGGATCGCGTTGGCTCTCGTTGGCTTTCGATTGGCGCTTGCGAATCGAGCGAGCGGATCAGGACGTTGAGCGGCCGGGTACGAAGGGAGCGACTGCGGGCGGGCGCAGACACTGCGGCGCCGCTTCTCGTGATGATCATTGTACAGTTGCCCCCGACGCGCAGGGCTGCGCGGACCTGATACCGGTGCTTGCGATGAGCAAGTTGCGTGCCACGGCGAACATCTATGCCGGGCCCCGCGCCTGCGGGGGTAGTGCGCGCCCGCCTGCAAGATCTACACTGCTCCGTCTCAACTTTGGGATACCGGAGGACCGATGAGCCTGGCGGACAATGCGTGCGTACCGTGCCGCGGCGGCGTCCCGCCGCTGCCGCAAGAGCGCGTCACGCAGCTTTTGAGCGAGCTCGAGGACGGCTGGAAGCTCAACGCGGCCGGCCATCTCGAGCGCGGCTACGCGTTCGGCGATTTTGCCGCGGCGCTTGCGTTCGCGAACCGCGTGGGCGAGATCGCCGAAACCGAGCACCACCACCCGGACCTGTATGTCGCTTGGGGGCGCTGCGGCGTGGAGATCTGGACGCACAAGATCGACGGCTTGACCGAGAGCGACTTCTTCCTGGCCGCCAAGGCGGACCGCGCCTACGGCGCGGCGGAGGGCCGCCGGACCGGCTAGGCAGGTGACCAGCCCACGCCGGAAGCCCGGACACCGACCCGGCCCTAGCCCGAAGAGCGCCCGGATTGGCGTCTTAGGGCGCCGTTCGACGCTGCCGCAGGCGCTCGAACTGCGTCTTCCACCAGCGAGTTCCCCGCGCCGTTGCAGCATGATTCATGAATGGCCGCCTCCGCGTGCCACGACGCCCAAATCCGTTCATGAATCATGCGGCCTATGGCTGCGAGCCCCCGCCCGACCGTGTGAGCTCCTTGAGGCGCTGCCGCGCGGCGCCCTCGAGCTTTTTCTTCGCGCTCTCGCCGGCGGCCTTGCCGAGCCGGTCCCGCACTGCGTCGCGAGCCGCCGTGAGAATCGGCCGCAATATGGCGGCCGCGGCTGCGTCGTAGGTCAGGCCGCCTTGAGCGCGGCCCACGTCCTTGACGACGATCTGGGGCAGCTCGATGGTCTGCGGGCCGTTCAGCAGGCTCGAGGTCAGCGTGATGCGACCGCCCGTGAGCTCGAAGCGGTCGATGATGAGTTTCTGTGCGGACGCCGTTTGCGGCCCGGCGCTGGCGGCGCTGTCCGCGCCGCCGCCGTGCTCGAGATGGTCGAGAATCTGCGTGACGTTCGTCGAGGCGTCGTGCTGCTCGACGTTGAGAGTCGCGCCTTGAAGCGTCACGTCCCTGAGCTCGATCGCCTGGCGCGCGAGCGAGGGCACGTCGAGATCGACGGCGGTCTCGTCGACGCGCAGCGCGTAGGGCGCGCGGTAGCCGGGCGGATTGCCGATCACGAGCCCCGACACCGTCGCCAGCGATTGCCGCAGCGAGACGTCGACGCCGGCCACGCGGACTTTCGTGCCCGCGGCTCGGCCCCCGTAGGTCTCGATGGCGGCCGCGACGGCCGGACCGACGCGGCGCGAAAAATAAATGCCGGCGGCGACGAGCCCCGCGAGCACGATGACTGCCCCGACGAGGACCTTGCTGCGTGTCGCCATCGGCATTCAGGCCGGATCGGCGTCGTTGGCCGAGCTCGCGTGCTTGTCCACGAGGGTCATGATGTGGTCGAGGCTGCCGTCGGCGACGACTCGTCCGCCGGCGTCCTGCGCCACGAAGCGGTCGTGCTTGCGGTCGCGCACGATGCCGACGAGCAGGCGTTCGTGCGCGCCGCCCGTAAAGACTTCGAATGCGACGTTGATGCCGCGTTGGCGGTTCCAATGCCAGCGCGTTGCGCGGCCGTGAGATATCAGATGGGCGCCGAAACTCTCGAGGCGCTGCTCATCCTCCTTGCCGATGAAATTTTCCGGAAGATTGACGATATCGGGCATGCTCCTGCCTCGCATCTGGTTTCGTTACGTGTACCGTGACGCCACGGCGGCTGCGTCCGCGCTTCGACTTCGACGCGGCATCTGCCCTATTGAGCCTCATTTCGGTGTATCGTTCCAATCTGCGGGCTCCCGCGGTGGCTCGCAGTGGCATACATCTTGCCTCTTATTCTCCGCAGAGGCTGAACTCCGCGGCGACGCTGCGGCCGGCCGATGCGTTACGAGTATTCAGGCGCTATGCCCAACATCAGCACGCGACCGACTCAGCTGCCCGAGGAAATCGGTATGTACGTCGATGCCTTACGCAAAGCTTGCCCGGGCATCGAGCAAGTCTGGCTCACGGGGCCGCGCGTCGACGACGACGAAGCTCGCGGGGCCGACTGGGAATTTCTGGCTTTCGGTAACCGTGAGGTGCTCGACGAAGTGCGCGCCGACGCGCGCTGGCAGCGTTCCGACGTGCGCCTCTACGTCGTGGTCGACGGCGATCGCTTCGAAGCGGCCTGGGGGGCGCCGGATTCGGGCCGGCTCAGCGGGCTCGGTTGGCGCGTCGACGACGTTCAGTCCGCGAGCTATGCCCTGGCACGGGATGGCGCCGCCGGCCCCGAGCGGCGCTCGGCCGTCAGAGTGCGCTGACGCGCGCGCTTGGTCCGCCGTAAAGCCTCGAATGGCCGCTGATACCGGCGTGGCGCTGCGTATCCTCGTCGTCGAGGACGAAGACGATGCGCGGGAAGGCCTGCGCATGCTGCTCGAGGCGTCCGGCTACGAGGTCGCCACCGCGGCCGACGGCCTCGACGGTCTCGCGAAGCTCGAGGCCTGCACGCCGCATACGGCCATCGTCGACATCGACCTGCCGGGCCTCGACGGCTACGAGCTCGCTCGGCGAGCGCGCGCTATGCCCGCGCTCGAAAGCGTGCGCCTCATCGCGTTAACGGGATACGGACGGGACAAGGACAAGCGCAAGGCGCGCGAGGCGGGCTTCAACCTGCACCTGACCAAGCCCGTGAGCTTCGAGGTGCTTCGCTCTGCGCTCGACGGCGCGTGAGCGTGCGCCGCGCGGCTGGCGCGGTTCTTGCTTACTGAGCGAGCATGGATGCCTCTCTGCAGCATGGACGCCTCGGGCCTGGGCTTGCCGCCTGGGTCGCCGCAGCGGTCCTGGCGCCCGCGGCGCCGAACCCCGCCTCGGCCGAATTGCCCGCGCCGCCGCCCGCGGCGCAGCAGCGCTTCGGGAATTACACCGTCTATTACAGCGCCGTCAGAACGAACGCACTGCCCCAGTCGGTGCTTCGGCGGCATGGTCTGCCCGGGCCGAGCCGCGACGAAGTCCTCTTGAACGTTTCGGTCAAGCTCAAAGGCCAGAGCGTGCCCGCCGATGTGCATGCGAGCGCCATGAATCTCGCCCAGGAACGACGCAGTATTCCGATGCGCGTGGCCGAGACCGGCGGAATGTTTGCGTATATCGGCACGTTGCACATTCCGGACGAGCAAGAGGTTCTGACCTTCAGCGTCGAGGTCCGCCCGCGCGGGCGGCAAAAGCCGCTCGACCTGAGTTTTCGACGCAGCTTCGTGCCGGTGCCCGCTACCCAAACCGCAGCGGGACGGCATGGCGTGGCGGGACTGGAGGCGCCATGAACGCGGGTTCCCCAACCCGGGCTCGGCGCTGATTCGCGCGGGCGGCACATGTATTTTCTCGCGTTGGCAACGGACTACGACGAGACGCTCGCTTACGGCGGCGCCGTGGCCGAGGACGTGCGCGCGGCGCTGCGGCGCTGCAAGGACAGCGGCAGGCGCCTCATTCTCGTGACCGGCCGACAGGTGGCCGATCTCGAGGCCGTGTTCGGCGACTTGGCATTGTTCGACCGCGTCGTTGCCGAGAATGGGGCCGTGCTTTATACCCCGGCGACGCGCCGCGAACGACTGCTTGCGCCGCCGCCGCCCGCGCTGTTCGTGGAGCGGCTCCGCGAGCGCGAGGCACACCATCTGTTGCCGGCGCAGCGCGGCGAGTTCGCGGGCGAGCTGCCGGCGGAGCTCTGCTCGGCCCTGCTCATTACCGTCCACCCAGAAGCCCTGTCGCCGAAGGCGCTGGCGCGCGTCGAGATACTCGTCGGCGTCGGTCCCGCCGCGGCCGCCGTCGTCTCGTCGTTCTGTGCGGCGGCGGGTATCGAGACGCCGTTGCTGCCCGGACCGCTGGCCATCGAGATCGCCGACGGCGTGGACGACGCAACATGGGAGTTTCATCGGTCCGCACATGACTACTCTCGCTGGGTCCGAACGGCCATCAAGGACGAGTCCCTCGCGCGCGAGATCGAGCGCGTCGAAGCCTCCGCGGACCTCGATGCGGGCGAAAGCCGAGGCCGAATCGCTGCGGCCGTGCGCGCTCGCTACACGGTACCCGCCGAGCCCGAACTGCGCTGAGGCGGGCGAAAATTCGACGGTCGAGGCCGTTGGGGCCTACCATGGGTCGCTTGGCGGCAGTGCCCTGGCCGTTTGCCCCCGGTCGACGCTGTCGCTGCTCGAATCGGTGCGCTAGAGGATCCCGAGCTGAAAGGCACCCATCGCGAATCGCGTGCGACCTCCGGCATCGCCGGACTCGACGAGCTGCTCGGCGGCGGCTTTCCGCGCAACCAGCTCTATCTCGTCGAGGGCGGGACGGGCGCGGGCAAAACGACGCTCGGTTTGCAGTTTCTCATCGCCGGGGCCGCGCGTGGGGAGCGCGTTTTGTATCTCGGGTTCTCGGAGACGCCCGAGGATCTCGAGCGCATCGCGGCGGCGCACGGCTGGAGTCTCGCAGGCGTGGATCTGCATAAGATCGCTTCTGAGGAGGCGGCGGCGCGACAGGCACAGTACACACTGTTTCCTGCGTCCGAGGTCGAGCTGCACGAGCTCATGGATCAGCTCAACGAGGTGATCGCGGCCCGCAAGCCGGAGCGTCTGCTCATCGATCCGATCTCGGCATTGCGCTGGTTCGCCGCGGATCCGTTCGAATACCGCCGCCACGTCGAGAGTCTCGGCCGCGCGCTGCACCCGGCCGAGTGCACGACGCTGCTCATCGACGACGCCGGTGCCGGCGAGCAGCAGTTCCATCCGCGCAGCATCGTGCACGGCGTGCTGACGCTGGCCAGGATGGACCAGGAGTACGGGCCCGATCGCCGTCGAGTGCGCATCGAGAAGCTGCGCGGCGAGCCCGTCGCGGGCGGCAACCATGATTACGACATCGTGACGGGCGGCCTCGAAGTCTACCCGCGCATCGAGGTCGCTTCGGAACCGGTCCCGCCGCGGGAGCCGGAGCCGCCGCTGCTTGCCCGCCATCCCGACTTCGGCCCGCTGCTCGGCGGCGGCGTGCCCTGGGGCTGCGCGGTGCTCGTGTCGGGCCAGGCCGGCACGGGCAAGTCGAGCTTGGCCGCGATCTGGGCGGCGGAGGCCGTCGCGAGCGGCCGCTCGGTGCTGTACCTGACGTTTGACGAAGGGGTCGAGACGCTGCTGCAGCGCAGCCGCGAGCTCGGCGCGGATTTCGCCGGGGCCCGCGAGTCGGGCCAACTGGATCTCGTGCAGATCGATCCCGCAGCGTCCTCGCCCGGGCGCGTCTCCGATCTGATTCGGCGGGCCGCCGAGCGGAGCGAGGACGCGCTCGGCGTCGTCGTGCTCGACAGCCTCTCGGGCTACCTGCATGCGACGGGCTCGAGCCGCTACCTGGATCTGCAGCTGCATCAGCTGCTGGCCTATCTGCGGCGCCGCGGCGTCATCACGCTCATGCTGCTGACCCAGCGCGGGATGCTGGGCGATTCTAGGGTTAATGTCGATTTGAGTTATATATCAGACCTCATTGTTTTTTTAAATTTTTTCGAGTCCCATGGCCGCCTGCATCGGGCGTTGTCCATCGTCAAGCACCGGGCCTGCCGGCATGAGCAGGGCATCCGCGAGCTCGTATTCGATGCCGGCGGCATGCGGCTTTGCGATCCGCCGACGGGTCTACGCGGGCTCTTGACGGGGACGCCGGAGCACGAGGGCTAGCCGTCGAGATGGGCCGCAACGAGGTGCTGCCGGATCCCGAAGCGGGAGACGTGCCCGAGAGGATAGGGTCGGCTGAGCGACGCATCCTCTTGCTGCTCCCTTTCGGGCGGGACGCGGAGCTCGCCGCCGCCGAGCTCGCCAAGGCCGAGCTCCAGGCCGTGAGCTGCCGGGATCTCAAGAGTTTCGTCCGGCGCCTGGACGAGGGCGCCGGCGTGGCGCTGCTCGGCGAGGAAGCGCTGCGGCGCGGCGCTGCACAGCTGTTTCGGATCTTCGACCGGCAGCAGACCTGGTCGGATCTGCCGGTCATCGTGCTGCTGCGCAAGGACGGCCCCAGCCCCGAATCGCTGGCGGCGTTGCGCGCGTTCGAGCGGCACCCGAAGATCAAGACCACGTTCCTGCAGCGGCCCCTCCCGGCGTTGTCGCTCGTGAGTTCGATCCGGGCCGGGCTCAAGTCGCGCTTACGCCAGTATCAGGTGCGTGACTTGCTCGCCCGCCTCAACGAGGACGTGAGGCTGCGCGACGAGTTTCTGGCGATGCTGGGCCATGAGCTCAGGAACCCAGTGAGTTCTATCGGCTATGTTTCTGATTTATTTGCCATGGCAGGTTCGGGGCTTTCGCCGGAGAAGGCCGCCTGGGGCACGGCCGTCATCGACCGTCAGGTTCGCCACCTCGGCCGCCTGCTCGATCAACTTCTCGACGTGGCAAGGGTCCAGCGCGGCAAGGTCGCGCTCGAGCTCGAGACGCTGGATCTGCGCGACGTCGCCGAGGACTGCGCCGATGCCGCGCGTGCCGGCGGCTCCGACCGCGTGTGGAGGGTGGAGCTGCCCGGGTCCCCCGTCTGGGTGGAGGCCGATCGCGTCCGCCTCAGCCAGATCGTCAACAACCTGCTCGAGAATGCGCTGAAATACACGGCCGAGAGAGGACGCGTCGACGTAGAGGTTCGCGCGCACGGCACGGCCGCCGTGCTTACCGTGGCGGACAATGGCCGCGGCATGAGCCGGACCGCTCTGAACCACGTGTTCAAACCCTTCTTTCAGGAGAGTGGCCAGAGGACGGCCGGTTCGGCCGGGCTCGGCCTCGGCCTTGCGATGGTCGACAATCTCGTGCGGATGCACGGGGGCACGATCACGGCATCGAGCGAAGGCCAGGGCCGCGGATCGCGGTTCGAGCTGCGTCTGCCGCGCGTCGCGCACGCCGAGACCGAAACCGCGGGTGGCGGCGGGATCGCACGTGCCCGGGGGGATGGGCGGTTGTGCCTGCTCGTCGTCGAGGACAACGTCGAGGTGGCGCAGCTTTTCGCGCTGCTGTTGAAGTCGCTCGGCCACGACGCGCACGTCGCGCACGAAGGGGTCGCGGGCGTCCGCACCGCGCGCGAACTCGGGCCCGATGTGGCATTCATCGACATCGGCTTGCCGGACATCGACGGCGTCGAGGTGGCGCGCCGACTCCGTGCGGTTCCGGGTCGGCCGCCGCCTCGGCTCGTTGCGCTGACAGGTATTGCAGACGAGTCGGGGGGCCAGGATTCGCCCTTCGACGAATACCTGCTCAAGCCCGTGAGTCGCAATCAGCTCGAGGATTTGCTGCGGCGCATGGCGGGCTGACTCGCGTTACGAAGACTGGCCGCGGCGCGGGGCGTGGACCGTGCTACTGCGCTTTAGTTCTTCGGCTCGGCGCCGGGCGGTCTTGAGCTGCACGGCCGCGGCGCGCTCGCACCACTTGGCGCGGGCCGTCAGGTGGTCCGCAAGGCGGTGAGCGAGGGCGGCGACCGTTAGTGCCGGCGACACGGCACTTCCGGTCGGTAACGCTTCCGGGCCGCAAACGTAGAGGTTCGGAGAGGCGTGCACGCGCAGGGTCGCGTCGCAGACGCTGAAGTGCGGCGCGAAGCCCATGACGCACGCGCCCAAGGGCGGTCCGTCCCAGGCTGGCCCGGCCGTGCTGCGCTGCACGGCGCCGACGCGGTCGAGCCAACGCTCGAGCAGCCGCGCGGCCTTGGCCGCGAGCCGACGATCTTCCTCGCCGTAGCGGATCTCGACGCAGGCGCAAGGGTCGCCATGCGCGTCGACGAGCGTGTCCGAGAGGGCGATCCGATTGTTCGGGCCCGGCTTGAGCTCGATGCGGCAAACGAGCGCGAGCCGCGGGTGCAAAGCGCGCGGGAGGCGCCGCTGCAACGGCCTCGGCAGGCTCGCAAGCGGCAGGGGCAGGGTTCCGAATGAGGTTTCGCGCCGGGCGATGACGCCTATAGAGCCTAGCCCTTCGGCACGAAAAAGCCCGCGCAGCTCGGGCACGAAGAGTTCGGGAGCCGCCCTCTTGGGCCACCCCGTCTCCAGACGGCCCGTGGCGCGGATGACCGCATGACCGCCGATTCGGGCGCCGACGCGGCCATGCTGGTTGCCGATGCCGTGAGGGAAGCGCCTCGACTTGGAGAGCAGCAGCAGGCGCGGCGTTTCGACGGCGCCGCAGGCGAGCACGAACGCGGCCGCCCGCGCCGTTTTTTCGTGGCCGCCGCGCGCGCGGCAGGCCGCGCCGATGACGCGCCCGTTGCGATCGACGTGCAGGCGCGTAACGCGCACGCCGGTCACGAGCTCGCCCGTGGGCGAGGCTTCGAACTCGGGCAGGAGCTCGCGCTTCGGGTCGTAAGGACCGATGCCTCGGGTCGGCGCGGCCCTGCGCGGCGGCGCTCCGGCCGCTCCAGCGACAACGGCGCCGAGCACGCGGTCCCGGCGGCCCGCCGCGCGCTCCGGCCCGGCCTGCGGCAGCGGCCGTGCCGGGCCCACGCGCAGCGTCCCTTCGGCCCGGCGGTAGAACGGCTCGAGCTCGGCCAGGGCCAGCGGCCAAGGCCGGCCGGCCGCGTAGGGATTCGCCTCGAGGTCGGCGCGCGCAAAGCGCTCGCAACTGCCGTCCCAGTCGGCACTGCCCGCATGGGGCGCGCCGCCGGCCTCGACGACCAGGGTGCGCAGCCCGGCGCGGACGAAACGCACGGCGAGCAGGCAGCCGGCAAGACCCGCGCCGACGACGCACACGTCGTAGGGCTCGGTCGCGTCGAGCGCTTCGATCCGCTTCTCGAACTTCGTGAAGTGCAGCACCTTGATCACACCATGGCGGCCGCCAGCACGATCAGCGCCCAGAGCACGGCTCCCGCGGCGGACGCGATGAGGATTCCTTGGACTGGCCGCGCATCCTGTT
This sequence comes from uncultured Gammaproteobacteria bacterium, assembly GCA_963782445.1. Taxonomy (GTDB): domain Bacteria; phylum Pseudomonadota; class Gammaproteobacteria; order Steroidobacterales; family Rariloculaceae; genus ZC4RG20. Next base: position 3,032,382 of record CAWAJM010000001.1, on the reverse strand, counting down.
CAGCCATCGCTCAGGTCTCTCCGGCATAATGACGGGGATGATGCAAGCGCCATGCCATTCAGCGCGGGCCGCGGCCGCGCGGCCGCGACGCCGTCGATGCGTGGCACGCGGTTTGCATCGCCGGTCTGCGCCGCGTCGCATGGGCGCGGAGGGGGCGGGTCAGCGGAGTTTCCGGTCGTTTTGAGCTTGACGAGCAAGATGAGAGCCGCCTGCACTCGGCGGCTCCGATGGATCGCTGCGGCGAACGCCGTGCTCGCGCTTGCGCTCGCATTCGCGAGCGCGGCGCAGGCCATCGAGGTGCAGGTCACCGGCGTGCCGCCGGAGATCGAGAAAAACATCAAGGCCTACCTCGATATTGCATCCGCCAACGCCGACGTCGGCGAAGCCCGCTTGCATCGCCTTGATAGGCAGGCGCCCGAGCAGATCCGCGCGGCAGTGCAGCCCTTCGGCTACTACAGCCCGACCGTGGATTCTTCGCTGACCATGGAGAAGGGCCAGTGGGTCGCGCACTACGGTATTACGCTAGGGCCGCCGACGGTGCTCAAGGAGGTCGACATCGCCGTCGACGGTCCCGGGCGCGACGTGAAGCCCGTGCGCGACGCGTTGGCCTCGATCATGATCAAGCGCGGCGACGTTCTGAACCAGCAGCGGTACGAAGACGCCAAGCAGGCGCTCCAGCAAGCGGCCTACAACGCCGGCTTCATCGACGCCGCCTACGCGCGTGCGCAGATACTCGTGCACCCGAAGGTTCACGAGGCCGAGATCCACCTGCGCCTCGAAACGGGGCGGCGCTTCTATTTCGGTGCCATTACGGTCGAGCAGGACATCCTCAATCCGCACTTCGTGGCGCGTTTCGTGCCCGTCAAAACCGGTGAACCGTTCGAGACCGACCGACTCATCGCGCTGCAGCAGTCCCTTTCCAACAGCGGCTACTTTGCGAACGTCTCCGTCGACGTGCAGCGCACCGAGGCGCAAGACCAGCGGATTCCCGTCGTCGTGCATACGACGCCGCGCAAACGGCAGGACTATACGCTCGGCTTCGGATACGGTACCGATACGGGTCCGCGCCTGAGTCTGGGCGTGGAGCTCAGGCGGCTCGGCCGTCGCGGCCGCAGCTTCCGGTCCGATTTGCGCCTGTCCTCGATCGAGCAAACTGCCGCGGCGCAATACCAGATTCCCGTGCAGAACGTCTCGACGGATTACGTGACGCTGCGCACGTCTCTCGGCGCGCTCGATGTCGGCGACTGGACCACGCGCCAGCTCATTCTCGGCACGAGCTGGCACCGGCAGTGGCACGGCACGCTGCGGCGGGTTTATCTGACGGCGCAGCGTGAGCGCTATTGGACGGCGTCGACCGGGGCTCAGACCGCGACGCTGTTTTTCCCCGGCATGGAGGTCAGCCGACGTAAGGCCGACGACCCGATCTACCCGAGGCGCGCCTACTCGTGGAGCGCCGATATCCGGGCCGCCTCGTCCCATTTCGGTTCGGATACGAGCTACGGGCGCCTGTATCTGAGCGGGCGGCTCGTGCGTCCGCTCGGAAAGCGCGTGCGCTACCTGCTGCGGGCCGAATACGGCGCACTGACCGTCGGCAACTTCGATGCCTTACCGCCGTCGCAACGCTTCTACGCGGGCGGCGAGGGCAGCGTCCGCGGCTACGCGTATCAGAAGCTGAGCCCGCCGAGCGGCCCCGAAGGCGAAAGCCTCGGCGGGCGCTACGTGTTCACGGCCAGTGCCGAGGTCGACGTGCTCCTCGTGGGCAATTACGGCGCGGCGTTCTTCGTCGACGAAGGGAACGCGTCGAACGACCCGTTGCCGCATCCGAAGCTCGGCGCGGGCCTCGGTCTGCGCTGGAAATCGCCCGTCGGCATGATCGGCATCGATCTCGCGCATCCGTTCGATGAGCCCGGAACGAATTACCGGCTATACCTGAGCATCGGAGGCGAGTTATGAGCAGGCGGCGCGCGCTGCAAGCGCTCGCGGGCGTCGGCGCCGTCCTCGTGATCGTGGGCGGCGTGCTCGCGTGGCTCTTGGGGACACGCAGCGGGCTCGAGTTCGCGTGGCATCGCGTCGCGGGCCGCCTGCCGGGCCAGGTCCGCGTGACGAGCCTGGAGGGCCGGCTCTTCGGGCCGCTCGTCGCCAACGGGCTCGTGCTCGACACGGACACGATGCATATCGAGATTCGGCGTGCGGAGCTCGATTGGCATCCGCTCGGTCTGCTCGGGCGCAACTTCGAGGTCGAGCGGCTCGCGCTCGCGGGCGTTGCCGTCACGAAGCGGGCCGGCGCGGCTGCGTCCTCGGCGCCGCCGGCCTCGAGCCAGCCGTTCACGCTGCCCGCGCAGTTGAGCTTGCCCGTCGGCGTCGACATTCACCAGGTGACCGTGGAACGGGCGGACTACTACTCGGCCGTCGATGCCGCGCCCGTGACGATCGACCGGGCTTCGCTCGGCGTGCGCCTCGATGCAAACCAGTGGTTGCTGCACGACATCGACGTGCGCGCGCCCCTCGCGACGGCATCGGGGCGCATCGGTCTCGAGCCGCAGCAGCCTTATGCCGCCGATGCCGAGCTCGACTGGACGCTGCGCGTCGGCGATCACCCCGACGTCGTCGGCAAGACGAGCGTTTCGGGCAATCTCGAGCGGCTCGTCCTTCGCCAGACGGTGCAGCCGCCCTACGCCTTGGACGCGCGCCTCGTCGTCATGCGGCCGCTGGGCGCGGGCGAGCTCGACGGCCAGCTTCAGGCGACCCTCGACCCGAAAGCCCTCGGCCTCGACGTGCCCGTGCGAACGATCGAGGCGAGCGCCAAGGTCGCCGGCAGCCTCGACTCGATCGGCGTCGACGGCCGCGCGAAGCTGAACTCGGAGGAGCTCGCGAATGCCGAGCTCGAGCTGCATGCCACGTACGCGAACGACACCGTGCGCGTCGGCCGGCTCCAGCTGCGCCAGCCCGCGACCAATGCGGCAGTCGATCTCGAAGGCACCGTTGCGCTCGGGCCCACGATGCGCGTCGAGCTCGGCGGCGACTGGCAGCATCTGGCATGGCCGCCGACGGGGGCGGCAGTCGTCGCGAGCCCGTCGGGCAAGCTGGCGCTCTCCGGCACACCGGAGACGCTCAAGGCCGATCTTACGGCGCAGGTGGCAGGCGGCGGGAAGGTCCACGGCACGGTGCGCCGCGACGGAGGCCAGCTCGACGCGGACCTCGACTGGACCGACGTCGCCTGGCCCGCGACGAACCCGGAGGCGCGCAGCCGCAAGGGACGGCTCAGCGTGACGGGAACGCTCGATGCCTACAAGCTGGACCTCGAAACCGACCTCTCCATGTCCGGCAATACCGGCCACATCAAGGCTTCGGGCAAGGGCGACCTCAAGGGGCTGACGCTCGAGCGCATCGACGCCGGGGTGCTCGGCGGCAGCTTGGCAGGCCACGCTGCAGCGACGTGGTCGCCGGCCGTCTCGGCCAGCGCGCAGTTGACCGCGTCGATGCTGGACCCGGGCCTCGTGAACAAGCAATGGCGGGGCAGCGTCGGCGGCCGCGTCGATGCGTCGGGGTCGCTCGAGAAGCAGGGTGCGGCCGTCGACATCAAGGCGCTGAAGCTCGACGGCCGCCTGCGCGAGCGCGCCGTGAACGTCGACGCCCAGGGCCGCTACGCGGCGGGGACGCTGAATCTCGCGCGGCTCGACGTAAAAAGCGGCGCGACCGAGCTGCACGCGCAGGGTAAGCTCGCCCAGCAGGCGGAATTGAGCTTTCGCGTCGCGAGTCCGGACCTGCGCGACCTGTGGCCGGGCTTCGCGGGCAGGCTCATGGCCCACGGCCGCGTTCAAGGTCCGCGCGAGCAACCGCGCATCGTCCTCGATGCGGACGGCTCGGGCATCGACGTGCCCGAGGTCCATATCGGGACGCTCGCGCTGAGTGCCGACGTCGACGCCTCGGGCCGCGCGCACTCGAGTCTCGAGCTCACGGTCGACGGCGCGCAGATCTCGGGTACGGGCGTCTCCCATTTGCACGCCGCGGGCGCGGGCGATGCAGCCGACCATACATTCTCCGTGATGGCCGATACCGATCTCGGCACCGCCAAGCTCGCCTTGACGGGCTCGCTCGAGCGGCCGTGGCAGTCGGACTTTGCGTGGAATTTCGACGTGGGTGAAGCGACGGTCGCCTATCCCGCGCTCGCGCCTTGGAGCCTCGATCGGCAGGCCAAGGGGCGGCTCACGGCGAACGCCGTCACCCTCGAGCGCAGCTGCTGGGTCAGCGGCAAGGCCAAGCTGTGCCTCGATGCGGCGGGCGACCCGCAGGGGACGCGGGCCGATCTTGCGCTGACCGGGCTGCCGTTCGCGTACTTCCTGCCGCTGCTTGCAGAGCCCGTCGGCGTCGAGGGGCAGCTCTCGGCGACGGCCCAGGCCCGGCTTGCGCCGAAGCAGCCGCCAGCAATCGATATCAAGCTCAGCTCGACGCCGGGCCGCATCGGGGCGGCGAGCGCCGCCTCCGCGGGGGCGGCCGCCAGCGACGCGACGGCAAGCCAGGCGTCCGCCGGTGCGAACGGAAAAGGGGCCGCTGCGGTCCCGGTCAACGTTCCGACGCTCGACTTCGGCGCGGCGAGCGGCCATATCGTCTCGAACGCCGAGCGCACGACCGTCGACCTCGCCTGGCCCTTCGAGCAAATGGGCAAGTTCGACCTGCACGCCGTGGTCGACAGGATGCCGGGCGAAGCCGTCACGGCCAGCGCGATCACGGGCAATGCCGAGGCCGAGGTCAACGATCTGACATTCCTGGCCGACGTCACGGATCAGATCGACAATACCGGCGGCAGGCTCGCGGGCCGGCTCACGCTCTCGGGCACGCTGGGCGCCCCGAGACTCGCCGGGCGCGTGGCGCTCGAGGATGCGCATGCCGACCTCATCGCGCCGGCCATCACGGTGCAGCACCTGAATCTCGCGCTGACGGGCGACGGCAGCGGTGAAGTGGCCGTAAAGGCGAGTGCCCAGTCCGGGGGCGGGACCCTGTCCGGCAGCGGCAATCTGCGCCTTGCGGGCTCACTTCCCGTCGGCCGCCTCGAGCTGTCGGGGAAGGGCTTCGAGCTCTACGACACGTCCGATGCGCAGGTCTATGTCTCGCCCCAGCTCGCCATCGAAGCCGACTCCCAACGGCTGAGCCTTTCGGGCACGGTGACCGTGCCGAAGGCGAAGTTCACGCCGCGGGAGGTGCCGCAGGGCGCCGTCACCGTCTCCCCGGATCAGGTCATCGTCGGCGAAGAGACGCAGACGGCGCCGTCGGGCTTGAGCCGCCCGCTTTACGCGAAGGTGCGCCTCGACCTCGGCGACGACGTGACGTTCGACGGGCTCGGCCTGACCGGCAAGCTCGTCGGCGGGCTGCAGATCGTCGAGGCGCCCAAGCAGCCGACGACGGGATCGGGGGAGCTCAGCATCCAGAAGGGGACCTACGAGGCCTACGGCCAGAAGCTCGATATCCGTAAGGGCCGGCTCGTATTCGCTGGCGGCCCGATCACGCGCCCGGGCGTCGACGTCGAGGCCGTGCGCCAGGCGACTCAGGACATACTCGTGGGCGCTCGCGTCCAGGGCACGCTCGCGCAGCCGCAGCTCTCGCTGTTCTCCGAGCCGCCGCTGCCGAAGCAGGAGCAGCTTTCCTACCTCGTGCTCGGCCGCTCGCTCGACAAGGCGTCGACGTCCGAGACCTCGGCCCTGTCGAGCGCGGCCATCGCCCTCGGCCTCAAGGGCGGCAATTTCGTCTCGCAGAAGCTCAATAAGTCGCTGGGCTTCCAGGAGTTCGGCATCGAGACCGAGCCGGGCGCGACGAGCAAGAGCGCGGCATTCGTCATCGGCAAATATCTGTCGCCGAGCCTCTACTTGAGTTACGGGTTCGGATTGTTTCAGCCCGTCAACACGCTGAAGCTGCGCTATACGATCTCGAGCCATTGGCGGCTGCAGACCGAGTCGTCGAGTGTGGGGAAGGGCGGGGACCTGCTTTACCACATCGAGCGCTAGCGCGTGGTTCAGGCAGACGTTGGCGGCGGGCTTCAGGCTCGGCGTAAGGGCGGTGTCGGACTTCTCCCGCGAGCGGAGATTGTCCGCCGGCTGAAGTGCCGGCCGTGACGAAAGCGCCTCAATGGCATAGAATTTGCTCCACAATTGGCAATGATTGTTACGAGACGCAAGCAGCCCGGTGCCGCCCGGCGGCCGGGAATCGTGCCGGCGCCCGTCCGGAGCTCGGCTTCGAACGTGTGGCGACGTGAGTGCGAGCGGGCCGCCGATCGGCGCCCGGAGGGGGCCTGAATGGCCGAGACGAACCGACGGCGTCCGGCCGAAGGGGGCGGGCCGTTCAGCCTGCTTACCGAGCAGGACATCTACTACTTCCGCGAGGGCAGCCACAGCCGCCTGTATCGAGTCCTCGGGGCGCACCCCCAGGTCGTGGACGGCAAGGCCGGCGTGCAGTTCGGCGTCTGGGCGCCGAACGCCGAGCGCGTCGCCGTGATCGGCGATTTCAACGGCTGGGACCGCAATGCGGCGCCGCTGCGCGTGCGCGGCGACAGTTCCGGCATCTGGGAAGGCTTCGTGCCGGGCGTCGAGCAGGGCGCGGCCTACAAGTACCACATCCGCTCGCACGAGCGCGGCTACGAGGTCGACAAGACCGACCCCTACGGGTTCTATGCCGAAGCCCCGCCACGCACCGCTTCGCGGGTCTGGCCGCTCGACTACGATTGGGGCGACCGCGAGTGGATGCAGCGCCGCTCCCAGGCCAACGCGCTCGGCGCGCCCTGGTCCGTCTACGAGGTGCATCTCGGCTCGTGGACGCGCACGGCCGACGGCCGCTCGCTGAGTTATCGCGAAATCGCGGAGCCTTTGGCCGACTACGTCGCCGACATGGGCTTCACACACATCGAGTTGCTGCCCCTCATGGAGCATCCGTTCTACGGTTCGTGGGGCTACCAGAGTGTCGGCTATTTCGCGCCGACGGCCCGGTACGGCACGCCGCAGGACTTCATGTACCTCATCGACGTGCTGCATCAGCGCGGCATCGGCGTAGTGCTCGACTGGGTGCCTTCGCACTTTCCGAGCGACGAGCACGGCCTGGCCTATTTCGACGGCACGCATGTCTTCGAGCATCAGGACCGCCGCAAGGGGTATCACCCCGAATGGCACAGTTACGTCTTCAATTACGGCCGCAACGAGGTGCGGGCCTTCCTGCTTTCGAGCGCGCTGTTTTGGCTCGACAAATATCACGCCGACGGTATCCGGGTCGACGCCGTCGCCTCGATGCTCTACCTCGACTACGCGCGCAAGGAAGGTGAGTGGATTCCGAACGAGTACGGCGGCAAGGAAAATCTCGAAGCCATCTCGTTCCTGCGCAAGCTCAACGAGACGACCTACGGACACTATCCGGATACGCAGATGATTGCGGAGGAGTCGACGGCCTGGCCCATGGTCTCGCGGCCCGTCTATGTCGGCGGCCTCGGCTTCGGGATGAAGTGGAACATGGGCTGGATGCACGACACGCTGGCCTACATGTCCGAGGACCCCGTCTTCCGCAAGTACCATCATCATCAGCTCACGTTCAGCATCCTCTACGCGTTTACCGAGAACTTCATGTTGCCGCTCTCCCACGACGAGGTCGTTTACGGCAAGGGCTCGCTGATTCGCAAGATGCCCGGCGACGACTGGCAGAAGTTCGCCAACCTGCGCTCGCTGTTCGCGTACATGTTTCTGCATCCGGGCAAGAAGCTTCTCTTCATGGGCGGCGAGTTCGGGCAATGGAACGAGTGGAACCACGAGGCGGGCCTCGATTGGAGCCTCGCGGACCTGCCGCTGCATGCGGGACTCAAGCGCTGGGTCCGCGATCTCAACACGTTCTACCGCGGCGAGCCGAGTGCGCACGCGCTCGATTTCTCAGATCGGGGATTCGAGTGGATCGACTGCAACGACAGCGAGGAGAGCGTCATGAGCTTTCTGCGCAAGGATGCCTCGGGGCAGCGGCCCGTGCTCGTCGTCGTAAACTTCACGCCCGTGCCGCGCACGAGCTACCAGGTCGGCGTGCCCCGCGCGGGGCACTGGGCCGAGGTACTGAACAGCGACGCCGAGCTTTACGGCGGCAGCGGCCAAGGCAATCTCGGGGGCTGCGACACGGCGCCCGTCGGCGCTCATGGCCGCTATCACTCGCTGACGCTGACGCTGCCGCCGCTCGGCGCCGTGGTGTTCCGCTACGAGGGCGAGGCGTCCGAGGGGGCCGAGTGAGGACGGGCGGGGCGGGCCCGTGACGTCACCGGACGACGGCCGGCGCAGGGTCGTCATCGAGAGACTGCGGCCGGAGATCGATTGCGGTGCGTTTGCGGCCAAGCGCGTGGTCGGCGAGCGGGTCCGCGTCGAGGCGGACGCGTTCACGGATGGCCACGATCAGATCGTCTGCGTGCTGCGGCACCGCCACGCCGCCGAAGCCGATTGGCAAGAGACGCGCATGCGCCCGCTCGCCGACGACCGCTGGGGCGCCGAATTCCGCGTCGAGCGGCTCGGTACCTACGAATACACGGTGGCGGCCTGGGCCGATCGCTTCCTATCGTGGCGCCAGGACTTCGCGCGCCGCCGCGAGCCGGCGGATCTCGAGCTCGCGCTCGCGGCCGCCGAAGAGCTCGTGCGCGCCGCGGCAGGCCGCGCCCAAGATGGCGACGCCGAAGCGCTGCGCGGGCTCGCGCTCCGCCTGACCGGTGCCGAGCCGCTCGACGCGCGCCGCGCCGCGGCGCTCTCCGACGCGTTGCTGGCCCTCATGCTGCGCTACCCGAATCGGCGGTTCGAGACCGTGCACGAGCGCGTGCTGCGCGTCGTCGTCGATCGGGAGCGGGCCCGGTTTTCGTCCTGGTACGAGCTCTTCCCGCGCTCGCTGACGACGGCCGACGCGGGCGAGCACGGCACCTTCGCGACGACGGCCGCGCGCCTCCCTTATGTCGCCCGGCTCGGCTTCGACGTGCTCTATCTGCCGCCGATCCATCCCATCGGGCGCACGAAGCGCAAGGGCCGCAACAACGCCCTGACGGCCGGTGCCGACGATCCAGGCTCGCCCTGGGCCATCGGGTCGCAGGAGGGCGGCCACAAGGCCGTGAACCGGGCGCTCGGAACGCTCGAGGATTTTCGCGCTCTGTGCCGCGAAGCCGAGCGGCACGGCATCGAGGTCGCGCTCGACATCGCGCTGCAGTGCTCGCCCGATCACCCATACGTGCGCGAGCATCCCGAGTGGTTCCGGCACCGGCCCGACGGCTCGATTCAATACGCCGAGAACCCGCCGAAAAAGTACGAGGACATCTATCCCTTCGACTTCGAGTGCGACGCTTGGCGCGCGCTGTGGACCGAGCTCGAAAGCATCTTCGAATTCTGGATCGGCCACGGCGTCAAGATCTTTCGCGTCGACAATCCGCATACTAAGCCTTTCGGATTCTGGCAATGGCTGATTCGCGAGGTCAGGGGCCGGCACCCGGAGGTCCTGTTCCTCGCCGAAGCGTTCAGCCGCCCGCGCGTCATGCACCGCCTCGCCAAGGCCGGCTTCACGCAGTCTTACACGTACTTCACGTGGCGCAATACCAAGCAGGAGCTCGTCGAATATCTGACCGAGCTTACGCGCTCGGCTTCGCGCGAATATTTCCGGCCGAACTTCTGGCCCAACACGCCTGATATCCTGCACGAGTACCTGCAGTACGGCGGCCGCCCGGCGTTCATGGGCCGCGCCGTGCTGGCCGCGACGATGACGGCGAGCTACGGAATTTACGGCCCGGCTTTCGAGCTGCTCGAGTCCGCGCCGCGCGATCCCGGCACCGAGGAATACCTCGACTCGGAGAAGTACGAGGTTCGCCGCTGGAACCTCGAGGCGCCTGCGAGCCTTGCCGATTTCCTCGGGCGGCTCAATCGGCTGCGCCGCGAGAACGAAGCCCTGCAGTCCGATTGGAGTCTGCGCTTTCACGGCACCGATAACGACAGCCTCATCGCCTACTCCAAGCAGACGGAGGATCTCGACAACATCGTGCTCGTCGTCGCGAACGTCGATCCTCACCACGTGCAGTCCGGGCACGTCGAGATACCGCTTGAGGATTGGGGCATCCCCGGAGACCGGCCCTATCAAGTGCACGATCTGCTCTCCGGGGCGCGCTATCTTTGGAACGGCGAGCGCAACTACGTTGCACTCGACCCGCAACGCTCGCCGGCCCACGTCTTTCGCCTGCGGCGCCATATCCGTACCGAGAAAGACTTCGATTACTTCATGTAGAGATGCCCGAACAAGATTATTCCTGGGACAGCGATCCGCTCTGGTACAAGGACGCGGTCATCTATCAGGTCCACATCAAATCGTTCTTCGATCAAAACGGCGACGGTCTCGGCGACTTCCCCGGGCTGACCGAGAAGCTCGACTACATACAGCGCCTCGGCGTCAACACGATCTGGCTGCTGCCGTTCTACCCGTCGCCCATGCGGGACGACGGCTACGACATCGCCGACTACCGGAGCATCAACCCGGTCTACGGCACCCTGCGCGATTGCCGTACGTTCGTCAAAGAGGCCCACAAGCGGGGGCTGAAGATCATTACAGAGCTCGTCATCAACCACACGTCGGACCAGCATCCGTGGTTCAAGGCGGCGCGGCAGGCGCCGCCCGGTTCGGCGAAACGCAACTTCTATATCTGGAGCGATGACGACAAGAAATTTCCCGAGACGCGCATCATTTTTACGGATACGGAGACCTCGAACTGGACCTGGGATCCGGTCGCGCGCCAGTATTATTGGCACCGCTTCTTCTCCCATCAGCCGGACCTGAATCACAACAATCCTCAGGTCGTCAAAGCCGTGATCCGCGTCATGCGGTTCTGGCTCGACATGGGTGTCGACGGCCTCCGGCTCGACGCGATTCCCTATCTCTGCGTACGGGAAGGGACGAACAACGAGAACCTGGCCGAGACGCACAACGTCATTAGGCAGATCCGCGCGGCCGTGGACGAGCACTACCCTAACAGGATGCTGCTCGCAGAGGCCAACCAGTGGCCCGAGGACGTGCGCGAGTACTTCGCCGACGGCGACGAGTGCCACATGGCCTATCACTTCCCGCTCATGCCGCGGATGTATATGGCCATCGCGCAGGAGGACCGGCACCCGATCGTGGAAATCATGCAGCAGACGCCCGAGATCCCGGACAACTGCCAGTGGGCCATCTTTCTGCGCAATCACGACGAGCTCACGCTCGAGATGGTCACGGACCGTGAGCGCGACTATATGTACAGCACCTATGCGACGGACCCGCGCATGCGCGTCAACGTCGGTATCAGGCGCCGGCTCGCGCCGCTCATGGAGAACGATCGCGGCAAGATCGAGCTCATGAACAGCCTGTTGTTCTCGATGCCGGGCTCGCCGACGGTCTACTACGGCGACGAGCTCGGCATGGGTGACAACATCTTCCTGGGCGATCGCAACAGCGTCCGCACGCCGATGCAGTGGAGCCCGGACCGAAACGGCGGGTTCTCGCGCGCCGACCCGCAGGGGCTGTTCCTGCCGCCGATCATGGATCCCGTCTACGGCTACGAGTCCGTCAATGTCGAGGCGCAGTCCCGCGAAGGATCCTCGCTTCTGAACTGGACGCGCCGCATCCTGGCCGTGCGGAGTGCGCACAGGGCCTTCGGCCGCGGCACGCTCGAGTTTCTGCGGCCCGGCAACCGCAAGATCATCGCCTATATTCGCCGTTACGAGGACGAGATCCTGCTTTGTGTCGCGAACCTCAAGCGCTCGGCGCAGGCCGTGGAGCTGGACTTGAGCCGCTATAAGGGGCTCGTGCCCGTCGAGCTCATGGGCCGCTCCTCGTTTCCGCCGATCGGCGATCTGCCCTATTTACTGACGCTGGCAGGTCATGGCTTCTACTGGTTCGAGCTTACGTCGGCGGCCGAAGCGCCGAGCTGGCACGAGGAACTCCTCGCCGCGGAGCCCGCGCCCTGGCTCGTTCTGTTCGACTCGCTCGCGAGCTTCACGGAGGCCGGCTCCGAGGAGCGCCGCTCGTTGGCCGTCCGGCTGATCCGGCAGTTCGAGGACGAAGTGCTTCCCCGGTATTTGCGCCAGCAGCGGTGGTTCGCCGCCAAGGACGAGATCATCGAAAAGGCGTCGATCCGCGAGCGGTGCACCTGGAGGGGCGCGCGGGGCGAGTGGTTGCTGACGACGATCGATGTGCGGCTCGGGAGCGGCGGCACGCAGCGGTACTTTTTGCCGCTGGCCGTCGACTGGGGACCCGAGCGGGCACGGCCGGCCGCGGCGGTTGCCCTTGCGCGCGTGCGCCAGCGCGCCGATACGGGGCTTTTGTTCGACGCGTTCGCCGAAGAGGAGTTCTGCCGCGATCTTCTGGATCGGGTCCAGGCCGAGTCGATTCTCGAATGCAACGGAGCGCGTATCGAGTTCAAGGCGACCTCCGTGCTTCCCCCTCTCGTTGAAGGCTCGGAGGCGCTCAGCGTGAAACGGCCTGCGACCGAGGGCACGAACTCGGCCTTCCTGATCGGGGACCAGCTGTTCCTCAAGGCCTACCGGCGCGTGCGCGAAGGTGTGAATCCCGAGTGGGAGATGGGCCGCTTTCTGACGGAAGCCTCACGGTGCGACGCGACGGTTCCGGCCGCCGGAACCATCGAGCACGTCGCGGCCGACGGTACGCGCTCTACGCTCGCGCTGCTGCAGGCCTCCGTCAAGAATCAGGGCGATGCGTGGAGCTACACGCTGCATTACCTCGAACGCTCCGTCGAGGACGGGCTCACGCACGGCGACGCGGCCGCGGCGGTCGAGCTCAACCATACGGACTACCTCGGCCTCATGCGCACGCTCGCGCAGCGTACGGCGGATCTGCATCGCGCGCTCGGGATCACGACGGGCGACCCGGCTTTCGATCCCGAGCCCTTCGACGCGACTCGGCTCGCCGAATGGCGGCAGCGCCTCGAGCGCGAGGTCGACGCGACGCTGCATCTGCTCCGCGAGCACGCGGAGCAGCTCGGGGTGGAGCAGACCGACTTGACGGCCGAGCAAGTGGCGGCCGAGCGGCTGCCGGCCCTGGACCGCGTGCTTCGGACACGCATCGCCGAGCTGACGGCAGAGCCCGTCGACGCGCTCGCCACGCGCTTTCACGGCGACTACCACTTGGGCCAGGTGCTGATCAGCGGCGCCGACTTCATCATCGTGGATCTCGAGGGCGAGCCCGGCCGGAGCTTCGACGAGCGCCGGCGCAAGACCACGCCGCTGACCGATGTGGCCGGCATGCTGCGCTCGTTCGACTACGCCCGGGGCGCGGCGGTCAGGAACCTCGCGGCGGCCGGCATGAGCGACGAGGCCGAGATCCGGGCCCTCGCCGATCACTGGCGAGACGAGACGCGCGAGCTGTTCCTTGCGGCCTACCGCGACGCCATGCATGGCTGCCCCGTCTACCCGGCAACCGAGGGTCAGGCGGCCCGGCTCATCGAGCTGGCCGAGCTCGAGAAGCTGCTCTACGAGCTGCGCTATGAGCTGCAGAACCGGCCCGATTGGGTCGACTTGCCATGGCGCGATCTCAACGCGCTGCTCGAGGCGGAACCGTAGCGCGCACGCCAAGCGGGATGTCGGCGGCATCGGCCTGGAATGTCGGCGGCGTCGACCTGGGACGTCGGCGGCGGGCTTCAGGCGCGGCGTAAGGGCGGTGTCGGGACCGCCGTGAACCCGTCCCTGGGGGCTCGCTGAGCGCCCTCCCTGGCGCTCAGCGTCCCGACACCGCCCTTACGCCGCGCCTGAAGCCGGATACCGACCCGGCCGTAGTCACCGAAGACCGCACGGACTGCAGTCTTACGCCAGGGAGGGTTCACGGCGTCCCCGAAAGCGCCCGTCTGCGCGAGACTCCGGAAACGGCCGAGCCCCAAAGCCCGTTCACGAATCATGCGGTCTCATAGCCACGGTGCTGTTTGCTGGCGTCCGGCGCGCGGACGGTAGAGACTGGGCGCCATGCCCGAGCCGTCTTTGCATCGAGTCGCCCCGACGCCGACCACCGAGGTGAGAAGCCGTCCGCCGAGCGGGCCCCTGCTCAGCGAGCTGTTCGAGGATCCGTTTTCGCGGGCGGCCGGCGCGCCCCGGATCCGCGGCAATGCCGTCCGGCTTCTCAAGGACGCGAGCGAGAACTACCCGGCCTGGCTCGACGCCATTCGCGCGGCCGAGCGGCACATCCACTTCGAGACGTATTTCATCAGCGACGACGATGTCGGCCGCGAGTTCGCCGCGGCCTTGGCGGCCAAGGCGCGCGATGGTGTCGCGGTGCGCTTGATCTACGATTGGTTCGGCAATCTCGGCAAGGCCTCGCGGCGCTTCTGGAGGCGCTTGGTCGAAGCCGGCGTGGAGGTCCGCTGCTACAACCCGCCGCGATTCGATAGTCCTCTGGGCTGGTTGTACCGCGACCATAGGAAGGTGCTAAGCGTCGATGCGCGCGTCGGCTTCGTGTCGGGCCTGTGCGTGGCGGGCCCGTGGGCGGGCGATCCGGTTCGCGGCCTGGAGCCCTGGCGGGACACCGGAGTCGAGATTCGCGGCCGCGCCGTCCACGAGATCGAGCGCAACTTCGCGAGGATCTGGGACCTGCTCGGCGGGACCGTGCCGACCGCCCAAGCCGAGCCGCCGGCGGAAGCCGGCGACGTCAATGTGCGCATCGTGGCCACAGAGCCTTCGACGGCGGGCGTGCTCAGGGTCGACCAGCTCGTGGCTGCGCTCGCGACGAGCCGGCTTTGGCTCACCGATGCTTACTACGCGGGCGTTACGACCTACGTCCAGGCACTGCGTGCCGCCGCCCAGGACGGCATCGATGTCCGCTTGCTCGTGCCGAACGCGACGGACCTGCCGCTGCTCAGACCCATCTCTCGCTACGGCTACCGGCCTTTGCTCGAAGCCGGCGTCCGCGTATTCGAGTGGAACGGCCGCATGCTGCATGCGAAGTCGGCGGTCGCCGACGGCGAATGGTCCCGCGTCGGCTCGACGAACCTCAACGTCGCGAGCTGGCTCGGCAATTGCGAGCTCGACGCGATCGTCGAGAACGCCCGCTTCGCGCAGGAGATGGAGCGGATGTATTTAGAGGACCTCGAGTACTCGACGGAGGTTGTGCTGCAGCGCAGGCGCCGGCGCGGGGCCGGGCCGGGGCGGCTGCGGACGGCCGCAGTGGGTAAAGGGGAGGACGCGCCGCGCCGTCACATGCGTGCCGTCGGCGGCCGCGGCAGTGCGACGCGCGCGGCGGCCGGCGCGCTCAGAATCGGGCGGGCGGTCGGGGCCGCCTTCGTCGATCGCCGCGTGCTCGGCCCCGTCGAGGCGCGGCTCGCCGCTGTGGCCGGTTGCGCGCTGCTCCTGCTCGCCGTCCTCGTGGCGCTTTTCCCGCGCGTGCTGGCTTATCCGCTCGGCGCTTTCGCCGCCTGGGCGGGCCTCTCCTTCCTATTGCGAGGCCTGCGCCTGTGGCGCGAGCGCGAGCGAGCCGGGGCCGACGACCGGGCGCGAGCCGGGTCGGCAGAGACGGCGGGGACTCGCAAGGGGTAATCCCGCGGCTTGGCATGTCGCTTGCACTGCAGCCTGGGCAGATGCAAACCACGGAAACGGCCGAGCAACCGAAAGCCGAGGCGCCCCTGCTCGTCGAAGGCGAAACCTGCTGGAAGCGGGCCGAGGCGCGGCGTGCGGCGGTGCTCGTCGACGGATCGAACTATTTTGGGGCGCTGCGCTCTTCGCTCTTGAAGGCGCAGCACTCCATCCAGATCATCGGCTGGGAGGTCAACAGCCGAATGCGTCTGCGCGGGGAGACGAAGCCGCGCGACGGGGCCCCGGAGAAACTCGGGGCGTTTCTGCGTTGGCTCGTGAAGCGGCGGCCCGCGCTGTCGGTCCGCATCCTGCTCTGGGATTTCTCGCTGCTCTACGCCTTCGAGCGCGAGCTCTTTCCGCGTTGGGTGTTAGGCGGCAGCACGCCGCGGATAGAGATCGAGCTCGACGACCGCTTGCCGCTCGGCGCCTGCCATCACGAGAAACTCGTCGTCGTGGACGACGCAGTTGCATTCTGCGGCGGCCTGGACCTCGCGTTGCGGCGCTGGGATACGCCCGAGCATCGGCGGCGCGACTCGCGGCGCCGAGTCCCGGGCGGGGGCCGGTACGACCCTTTCCACGACGTACAACTCGCTGTGGACGGCGAGGCCGCCCGGGCGCTTGCCGCCCGGGCGCGCCAGCGTTGGCGCGACGCGGGCGGCCGCGAGCTGCAGGCCGCGCCGCCTTGCGACGGCGATCCCTGGCCCGATTGGCTCAGGCCGGCCTTCCGAAACGTCACGCTCGGCGTCGTGCGCACCTGTGCGGCGACGGCAGGCCGCCGCGAGGTGCGCGAAATCGAGAAGACGACGGTCGGCGCGATCGCCCGCGCCGAGCGCTTCGTGTACATAGAGAATCAATACATTACCGCGAAGGCCGCGGCTGATGCGCTGCTCGCGCGTATGCAGGAGAGGCCGGCACTGCGCGTCCTAGTCGTCACGGGCGGCCAGACCCACGGTTGGCTCGAGGCGCAGACCATGGGCGCCGGGCGTCGGCGCTTCATCGAGATGTTCGACAGTCCGCAGCTGCGCGGCCGAATCGAATTCATGTATCCGGTCGCGACCCGCCGCGCTCGTTTCCGACGGCTCCGCCGGCGCGCGGCCGATCTCGCGGCCGAACGCTCCGCCGCCACGGCAGAGCCGCAGCCGGGCGACGTGCCCATCGAGGTCCATGCCAAAGTGCTCTTCGTCGACGACCGCTTCTTGCGCATCGGCTCGGCGAACCTCAACAACCGCTCCATGGGACTCGACACGGAGACGGATCTTGCGATCGAAGCGGTCCGCACTGAGCATCGCAAGGCCGTGGCGGATCTTCGCAACCTCCTCATCGCGGAACATCTCGACACCGACTGCGAGGCCGTTGCGGCGCTCACGGCCGCGGACGATGCGGCGCTCGATGTCCTGCTGCACGGCGTCGCCGGCCGCCGCCGCAGCCTGCGCCGGCTCGCGGCCGACGCCGCCGAGATCGGCTCCGAGCTCGTGCTGAATCTGGGCGATCCCGAGCGGCGGATGACGGCTCTCGGGCTCGTGAATGCGCTGTTCAACGTGCGCCGGGCCGTGAAGGACGGCCGGCCCAAATGAGTGCGCGCGGCGGCGTGCTGCGCGTGCTGACCTGGAACGTGCACGGCTGCGTCGGACGCGACGGCGTCTGCGACCCGGGCCGCATCGCTGACGTTTTGGCCGAATTCGATCCGGACATCTCGGCGCTCCAGGAGATCGATGCCCGCACGCAGATTCCCGACGTGGACGACCCGTTCGGCTTCTTCTCGAAGCGCCTCGGCTGGACGACGCTGACGGCGAAGACGGTGGCGGGCGAGCGCGGCTACTACGGGCACGTGCTCATGAGCCGCTGGCCCGTGCAGCCGTTGAGCGTGGAGGATATATCCGTCGGCGGGCGGGAGCCGCGGCAGGCGCTCGTCGCTTCCGTCGACGGGCCCGAAGGGGCGATCGGCCTCGTCGCCGCGCATCTCGGGCTGCTGCCCGGGGAG
This sequence comes from uncultured Gammaproteobacteria bacterium, assembly GCA_963782445.1. Classification (GTDB taxonomy): domain Bacteria; phylum Pseudomonadota; class Gammaproteobacteria; order Steroidobacterales; family Rariloculaceae; genus ZC4RG20. Next base: position 3,014,826 of record CAWAJM010000001.1, on the reverse strand, counting down.
CGGCGGCGGCAGCTCGCGCGCCTTCGCAGCATCCTCGCGGGACTCGGCCGCGGCCCCGTCATCGCCTTAGGCGATTTCAACGACGTTTGCGGCCGCGGCGTTTCCGAGCGCCGCCTTTGCCCGCCGCTGCAGCGCGCGCCCGCGATTCGGACCTTCCCGGCGGGTTTCCCGCTGTTGCCGCTCGACCGGATCTGGTGCAGCCGGCCGCTCGAGATCCTACGCCTGCGCGCCCTGCGGCACGTGCAGGGTCTCTCCGATCACCTGCCGCTCCTGGCCGAGGTCGCGGTGCGGCCGTGGGCGATCAGATCTTGAGCTCGCGCACGCCGCAGATCACGGCCATGATGATGAGCTCGTTGAGCGAGGACGCGCGCATCTTGCGCATGATGTGGGCGCGGTGATGCTCGACGGTCCGCGGGCTGATGCCGAGCTCGCGCGCGATTTCCTTGCTCGACTTGTCGGCGACCACCATGGCCATGACTTGGCGCTCGCGGCCCGTGAGCCTGCGGAACTTACCCGTTACCGAGGTCTTCTGCCGCTCGATCTCGCGCCGTCGCCGGTCCCAGGCCAGCGCCTCGCCGACGCTCTTGAGCAGCGCTTTGTCGCTGACCGGCTTCTCGAGAAAGTCGATCGCGCCGTTACGCAGCGCTGCGACCGAGGTCGTGACGTCGCCATGGCCGGTGATGAATACGATTGGGATCGGATCGTTGCGCTCGGCGAGCAGTTCCTGAAGCTTGAGCCCGTTCACGTCGGGCAGGCCTACGTCGAGCACGAGGCAGCTCGGCGAATCGCTCCTGTCGCCGTGCAGGAATTCTTCGCCCGATCGATATGCCTTCACGTCGAGGCCGGCGCCTTCGAGGGTCAGCGCGAGCGCATCGAGGAACATCGGGTCGTCGTCAACTGCGTAGGCCACCGCGGACATAATCAATCACCTTGTTTGATGGGCAATGTAAAGGACACGGCCGCACCGCCGGCCGCGCCGGATTCGACGCTGAGGCGACCGCCGTACGATTCGATGAGAGACCGACTGATCGGCAGTCCGACGCCCATGCCGTGTTTCTTCGTCGTGAAGAAGGGTTCGAGGGCTTTGCGGCGCTGCAACGGGGTCATGCCGGGACCGCAGTCCTCGACGGTCACGTGCAGGCAGTTATCATCGGCGCGACGGCTCGTGACTGTCACCACTGGCTCCGGGCAGCGCGCGCCCCGCATTGCGTCCAAGCTGTTCTGCAGCAGGTTCAACAGCACCTGCTGCAGATGCACGCGATTGCCGTGCCATTCGGGCAGATCGGGTGCGAGATCGAGGTCGATGCGGCCGCCGCGCTCCTTGGCGTAGGCAGCGGCCATGCGGGCTCCGTCGCCGAGCGCTGCGTTCACGTCGACGCTCTCGATGACGGGCTCGCCCTTGCCGAGGAAGCTGCGCAGGCTCTTGATGGTGCCGGCGGCCAGTTCCGCCGCGGCGGCGATTTTTTCGAAGGCCGGTTCGAGGCGAGCTCGGCTCGCGCCGTCTGCGCGCAGGCTCTTCAGGCCCGAGCGGCAGTAAAGGATAATTGCGCCGAGCGGCTGGTTGAGCTCGTGCGCGAGCGCCGCGACCATTTCGCCGCAGGAGTTGAGGCGTGCCGCATGGGCGAGTTCCTCGCGAACGGCTTTCTCCTCGCGCGCGGCGGCGCGCCGGTCCGTCACGTCGAAGATCGCCGCCTGGCAGAGACGCTCGCCGTCGCGCGCGATCATGGCAGAGCTTTCGAAGCGCAGATCTTTGAGGCGGCCCTTGCGATCGCGGACGCGGAACTCTCCGGCTACCGGTCCTTCGCCCGAGTAGACGCTGCCGAAGTATCGGCGGAAGCCGTCCGCATCCGCGTCGGCCACCCACCTGACGAACGGCTGGCCGACCACCCAGGTCCGTGGCCAGCCGAGCACGTTCGCCGCCATGCGATTGATGTCTTCGACGGTACCGTCGTCTCTGAGCACGACGTAGCCCACCGGGGCGAACGTGAACAGGTCCGCATACCGTTGCAGGGTATCGATGAGTTGAGGGCTCTGTGCGACGCTTTGTTGCATGGGGTCTTTCTTCCGGCAGCCCGGGAATGGTTGCGCACAACGATGCCCGAGCCATTTGCAAGTCGCATGCCAGGGGCGAAACGCGCCGCGCGCCGAGCGCAATCGGCGCGATTACCCACGAAGCTGCCATTTTTTGAGGTGAGCGTTGCAGTGTTTGCGCGGGCGGAGCCGGCGCAGGGCGGGAAGCGTGGCATGATGTATGCAGCTCTGCGCGGAAAGTCATTAACAAATGGAGCAACTCATGGATCGGGCGCCGAAACGTCCGCGAGAGCGAGTGCCGCGGCGATTTCTGTTGGCAGGCGCGGTCGCCGTGCTCGCGCTGGGGGCCTGCGCGAGCACGCCCACGCAATTCGCGTCCACCTGGACGGACCACAGCTACTCGGGGCCGCCGCTCCGAACCGTCGCCGTGCTCGCGCTCATGGACTCCGAATCGGACAGCCGTATTTTCGAGACCGAGGCGACGCAGATGCTCAAGGACAAGGGTGTCAATGCCGTGGCCGGCCATGCGATTCTCGAGCCCGGGCAGCAGTACAGCGAGAAGGAGATGGAGCAGCATCTTCGCAAGGCCGAGGTGGACGGCGTGTTGATCTTTCGGCTCATCGGCGAAAACAAGCGGCACGAATACATCAACCCGACCCCGTATATCGGCCCGGTGCCACCCGGCATGATCTGGGGCGATCCTTTCTATTGGTACTATTATCCGAACTGGAACTATTATTGGTATTGGCGCTCCTCGCGGGCCGTCACGGCGGCACCCGGTTACTGGGCCGCGTCGACCTACTACGTCATCGAGAGTTCTTTGTATGCCAATAAGCCCAACCGCCTGGTTTGGACAGCGAAATCCGAGACGCTCGACGGCGTACGCGTCGAGAACATCGCCCAATCGGTGACGAAGCAGGTGGCGCGGCGCCTCGATAAGCTCGGCCTGGTCGCGGCGAACGGCAATGCGCCCGGCGTCGCCGCGAACGAACGGCGGCCGCGCGCCGGCGAGCGCGGCGCGGGGTAGCGACCGGGAGCGGCGATGGGGAACGGCTTCCGTCTGGCGCGGCTCGCGGGCATCGACGTTTACCTGGACTGGAGCCTGGTGATCATATTCGCGCTCGTCGCCGTCAGCCTCGGCGGCGGCGCATTTCCGGCATGGCATCCGAGCTGGGCGGTCGGCACGGCCTGGGCGACGGCCGTCGCGGCCGCAGTGCTGTTCATCGCCTCCGTGCTCGTGCACGAAATATCGCACGCGCTCGTCGGCCGCGCTTTCGGCATCGAGATTCCCCGCATCACGCTGTTCGTGTTCGGGGGCATGGCGCAGATGCGCGAGGAGCCCAAGGCCTGGCGTCCGGAGCTGCTCATGGCGATCGCCGGCCCGCTCACCAGCGCCGCGCTCGGGTTCGTTTTCATCGGTCTGGCCTGGGCGAGCGCCGGGCCGCTGCATCTCGGCGAAGCGGAAGACCCGCGGGCACTCGTCGAGGCGCTTGGTCCGTGGCCCACGCTGCTGCTTTGGCTCGGCCCCATCAATATCGTGCTCGCGATCTTCAACATGGTGCCGGGCTTCCCGCTCGACGGCGGGCGAGTGCTCAGGGCGGTCATCTGGGGCATGACCGGGAATCTGCATCGGGCGACGCGCTGGGCGGCGTTCTGCGGGCAGCTCATCGCCTGGCTCCTCATCGCGGCAGGTCTCGCCATGGCCCTCGGCGTGAGGCTGCCGTGGTTCGGCACGGGCTTGTTCAGCGGCCTTTGGCTCGCGCTCATCGGCTGGTTTCTGAACAACGCGGCCGCTGCGAGTTACCGCCAGCTTTTGATTCGCGAGTCGTTGACGGCCGTGCCCGTCGCCCGCCTCATGAAAGGCCGTGCGGACACCGTCGGCCCGACGCTCAGCGTTCACGAGCTCGTCGACGAGCATGTCCTGCGCGGTGAGCAGCGCGCCTTCGCGGTCGTCGAGCGGGGTCAGCTCGTGGGGCTCGTCTCGCTGCGCGACGTACACAAAGTGCCGCGCGGCGAGTGGGACGTGACGCCGGTGCGCGCGATCATGACACCCGCGGACGCGCTGGCCGTCGTCGCGCCCACCGAGCCCGCTGCGAACGCGCTGGCGCTGTTGAGCGAGCGGCAGGTCAACCAGCTGCCGGTCGTCGAGCGCGGCGAGTTGCGCGGTCTTCTCCGGCGCGAGGACGTGCTGCGCTGGCTCTCGCTCTATGGAGAGCGGCACGGCCAGTGACAGGACCCCCGGCCGCTCTGCGGCGGCGCGGGGGTCGCTTCGGCCCGCTATGCGGCCGGCCGCGCCTCAGGCGGCAGGACGCTGCGCGGCGCCTTCGGGGCGCAGCTCGACCTTGATCCACCCGGGCTGCCGGGTGTCGAAGGCCTTCATGGCCGCGCACGGTGCCCGGCTCCATACCGGGCAGCGTGCCGCCGCGGATCATGTGTAGGTCGGTGCCGCAGATCGCCGTTGCCGTAATGCGCACGATCGCATCCATGCCGTGCTGAATCGTCGGCCGTGCAACGTCCTCGAGCCCGATGGCTCCGATTCCGTGAAATACCACTGCTTTCACATTTGGACCTCCTGATCCGAGCGAGCCATGATTTGCCCGGCGCGGCGGGCGATTTAGAAGCGAAAGGCTCCCGAGCGATATGTGTGCCGCCGTTGTAGTGGGCATGCATCTTGCTGCTCTGAAGCCGGACCGCCGCGTGCGGAACACCGTTCATGGCATACGACGAGCTCAGGCAAATTCTGGCGCGCTTCGATCACGCGATGCTCGTGAGCCGCGACGAGGAGGGCGGCTTGCGCTCGCGGCCCATGGCCGTGGCCGGCACCGAGCAGGACGGCTGTCTTTGGTTCATGACGAGCGCCGCGAGCGGCAAGTGCGAGGAGCTCGAGCGCGACCCGCACGTCAACGTCGCCATGCAGGCGCGCGGCGTTTTCCTTTCGGTCAGCGGGCGTGCGCGGATGCTTCACGATCGTGAACGAGCGGCGGCGCTTTGGAGCGAGAAGCAGCGCGTATGGTTTCCGGGCGGTCCCGGCGACGAGTCCTTGCTGCTGCTCGAAGTCGTGCCGCGGATGGCCGAATATTGGGACCGGGCTGGCGTCCGAGGGCTCCTGTTCGCCTTCGCCGAGGCGCGCGCCGTGCTTACACACGGCGAACTCGACGACGCCGGGAGGCACGCCAAAATCGGATTCGAGAACGACGATGGCTAGGACGCCGGCCTAGCGGCCGCCCCGCCCCCTATCCTTCGATCCGGCGCTGCTGGCACGGATATTGCTTTTTATCGGCGGCCGAGCCGCGCAGAAAAACACGACAGCCGGCTCGCACGCGGAGAGAACAGGCGCTCGGCAGCGTTGCGCCGCTTGTCGAGTCCCGAACAGGAGAACACCCACATGACGCGATCCGCGATATCCCATCGAGATCCCGAGCCGCCGGTCGGTCGCCCGGCAGCACGCCCGCTCGCGGCGCGCCCGCGCGCCGGCGCCGAGATGGCCGCGCGGCGTCCGGACTACCGAAGTTGGAGCATCGAGGAGCTGCGCGCCCTCGCGCATCAGCTGCAGCTGCCCGGCGCCGCCGGGAAGACGCGCAGCGAGCTTCTGCGGCTGTTCGATTCGGCGGCCTGACGGGGGAGAGCGGCCGCGAACGGCCCTCTCGCCCCGCCGTTCGCAGGCTAGAGTCCCCTAGAGTCCGGGCTGCGGTTCGGTCCCGCGCTGCTGCCCGTCGTGGCGCGGCTCGGCCCGTCGGCGCGGCTCGGGTGGCTGCTGCCGTCCTCTGCCTCTGCCGCGCGCCGCCCGGCCTCCAGCGCGTTCCGCGCCCGCGTGCGCGCCGCTTCGAGCGCTTCCTTGCCGGTCCCTTCGGCCCGATCGAGCGCGCGGTCGCGCATCGGCCCGAGGGTCTCGTCTTCCTGGCGTGATGCCGGCAGTGCGGCGCCGGCGATCGCGCCCGCTGCGATGCCCAGCACGCCGAGCAGCAGGGGCTGATCGGCGAGCAGCTGCTGGGCGTCTTGGCGTGCCCCGCGCACGCGCCGGCGTGCGGACCGCGCTGCTTCGCGGCTGCGGTCCTCGGCCTGAGCGATGGCGGACGAGGCGCTCTGCGCCCCCGAACGAACGCCGGCGACGGAGCGCGAAATCGCGGCGCGCGAGCTCGCGATGCCTTCGCGGGCCGCATCCTCGCCGCGCTGGATCCGTTCGCGGGCCGCTTCGTGGCCGTGGTGCACGGCCCCGGCGGCGGCGCGGCCCCGGCGCTTCATGGTCGATGCGACGTTGTGCATTTCGCGGCGCAACTCGCCTTCGCGGCGCAACGCGCCGTCGCCGTCCCTGCGGCGATTCTGTGCGGCGACGAGCCACGCGATACCGACCGACGCGAGCAGCGTCGGAACCGGGTGCTCGCGAATATCGTCGCCGAGGTTCTGGGCGAAGTCGCCGCCGTAGCGGCGGGCGCGGCCGAGGGCTTCGTTAAAGAGCCCTTCGGGCGACAGGCGGCGCTCGAGCGCTTCGAGTGTCTGCTCGAGATCGGCCCGTGTCGCGTCGATTTCATGCTCGAGTTCCTGAGGGCTCTTACGCGCGTCGCGGCGCATCTCATCGCTAATGCGGCTCATGGATATTCCTCTCGATCGCGTTGCGGTCTTTGCGCAGGGACTCGCGTGTGCGCTCCGGTTGGAGGTTCGAGGCCTCGAGTCTGCTGCGGCCGGCGGCAAGCATGATGAGGCCGACGATCGTCGCAGCGCCGCCAACGGTGAGGGCGGCCGCCCAAGCGGGCCAAACCAGGGTCAGCGCAAAGATCCCCGCCAGCAACAGGTACATAAAGCCCGCAAAGGCCACGGCGCCGCCGACGGCGAGGGTGCCGATGCCCACGCGCATGTCGCGCAGCGCCGAGAGCATCTCGACCCTGAGCAATGCGAGTTCCTTCGTGAACAGCGTCGTGACCTCGTCGGCGAGCCGGCGGATCAGGGTGAACGTCTGGGCCCGGCTGCGCGTACCGGGGGGCGCCGGGCGGTGCTCGAGGTCCTCGACGTTTGTCGCCGGCTCGGCCTTTTCGGGCCTGTCTTCGGCTGATCTAGCCACGATGGTCTCCTCCTTGGCTCAGATTGCGGTCCGGGTCCATGCGGTGCGTGGCCCCCGGAGCCCATTCGGCCGGCGGTATCGGGGGCGTCGCGTCCGACGCTGCCGGGCCCGTCGAGCTCGAGGGGGCGGACCGGGGCTCCGCATCCGTTGCGGCCCTATCCTTGCTGTCGGCAGGCCAGTTATCGCTCGGGTCGCGAGGCGCGACTTCCGGGGTAGGCGCGGGCCGCAGCGCGGAGTCGAAATCGTATTCCTCGTCGGCGTCGTCGGACTCGTAGTCGTCCTCGAAGCCGAGTTCGTAGCGCTCGTTGTCGCGGTGGGAGTGCGAGGTCGAGGCTTTGAGGAAGCGCGAAATGCCGAAACCGAGGGCAACGCTCCCGGCCAAGAAAAGGCCTGGGCTGCGGCGCGCATAGTCGCTGAGCTCGCTCGCGAACTGGTCGATGTCCTCTTCGCGAAGGCCACCCGCCAAATGCCGCATGAAAGACGCCATGCTGTTGCCGTAACCGGCGACGGCGTCGCTGCCGTCGCCCTGCCCGGAGACGTTTTGGGTCGCCTCCTCGATCGCGTCGGCGGCTTGCTCCGCGCGGTCGGCCGCTTCGTCCTTGAGGCGGTCGAGCTGCTCGCGGCCGCGGCGCTCCACGGTTTCGGTCGCCTCGTCGGCTAGCTGCTTGGCCTCGTTGTTGGTCCGATCGAATTCCTGCTTTGCTTCGTTGGCAAGCCTTTCTGTGTCTTGATTAGTCGACATTGCAAGCTTCCTTCCCTATGATTCCATGGGCTACGCAAATGCAAGCGCCATGCCACGCGCGTTCCCGTATGCGGGCTCCGGTTCCGTGCGGCGCCCGCTTTCGAGCTTCACTAGGGCGCCGGCCGCCTGGGTACGAAGAACAGCAGAAGGATCAGTGCCAAAGCGATGCCGTATAGCGCCTAGCCGATGTGGGCTGCCGCACGGTCAGCGCCAAATAGCCGGCGCGCTCGCGGCAACGGCGCAGAGCATAAAGGTAAGTGTCCAATACAACATGAGTACTGGCCGCGGGGCAGAGCGCCCGGCACGGCGGGCGGGAGCGAAGGATCGCAGAACAGGGGCGGCCGCCCGTCCGCGGCCGCCCCCGCCGACTCAGTCGTCGGCTTCGAGATCGCTGCCGAAAGCCGAGAGCTCGTCCCGCAGACGGCGCTTCTCCATATGGTCCTCGATCCTCCGCCACGCCGGCCGGTCCTGATCGTCCATCGATTCCAGGAAAGCGTCGAGATCGAACTCCACGTCGTATGCGATGTTCATCAAGAATGCTCCTTGCCGTCTTTGTTATGTTTGCCTGTCACCGAAGCGGTGAGTGTTCCCGACGACCCGATTTGCAAAGAGCATGCCAGGGGTTAGGGGCCGTATTCGCGCTTCGGTCGAAGGCGCGAATACGGCCGTAAGTCTCGGACCCGCGCCAAGCTGGCGCTTGCGGGCACCGCGGCTGCGGGGCCGTCGCGACACCAAGAACTGTTGGTCCGTGCAAAATCGGCGCGGCCCGATCCGCGCCCTTGTCGTTGGCACATCGCTTGCATCGCCGGAGGCATGCGCCGCGTCCTCGAAGCCTCTTTGGCCGCCCCGAGCGGAGCCGCCGCGAATCAAGCGTGCGGATGAGCGGCCGTGTCGCCCGCGGCCGACTCGAATCGCTGCTCGGCGGCTTAGCCGTCGCCGCCGCACTCGCGGGCGCCTTCCTGAGCGTCCAGGCCTATCGTTTGTATGCCTACTCAGCCCGCGCGGCCGCGCTGTCGCCCGTCCTCGAGACTTGGCACGCCTCCGTGCTCGCGGATCAGGCGCGCATCGCCGCCGAGCGCCGGGCCGGGCAGGCGGCTCTGCATTCGCTTACTGCGAGCCTGGGGGCCCTCAGCGGCCACATCCTTCGCCTCGACGCCCAGGCTCAGGGCCTCGTCGAGGACCGCAAGCTCGACCTGCCGGATTTCGATTTCGGACGGGACCCGGCGCTGGGCGGTCCTGAAGAGCCGGCCGTCGAGACGGAGGTCCAGGCCGGAGATCTCGAGGCCTCGCTCGCGTCGCTTGCGGGCACGGTCGACAACCGTGCTCGACAGCTCGATGCGCTCATGGGTGTGCTCGAGTGGCGCAGTCTCCGGGCGGCCATTCGACCCACCGGCCCGCCTATCGCCGGGGGGTATGTGTCTTCGGGCTTCGGCGCCCGGATCGATCCGTTCACAGGCAAGCGGACGGCTCACTACGGCGTGGATTTCGCGGCCCGGCGCGGCACGCCCGTCGTGGCCGTGGCGGCCGGCGTCGTGACGTGGGCCGGGCCACGCGGCGGCTACGGCAAGCTCGTCGAGCTCGATCACGGCCACGGTCGCGTCACGCGCTATGGGCACAATTCCAAGATTCTCGTCCACGTAGGGCAGTTGGTCGCGCGCGGGCAACTCATCGCGCGGCTCGGAGCCACGGGGCGCGCGACCGGGCCGAACCTGCACTTCGAGGTCCGCCAAAACGGCCGGGCCGTGGATCCTAGCCCCTTCCTGAAGGGCCGGCCTTAGCCCCCTCCGGTCGGTCTCGCGACTACCACGGCAGATCCCCAAAGCCGAATCGCATCGAGAGCGTCAGCGCCGAGGTCGCACCGCTCGCGTAATCGAGGCCGAGACCGAGGTCCTTGAAGAAAAACCAGCGGAAGCCGGCATCGACCACGCCGCCGCTCGAGAAGCTGCGGTCGTCGAGCGAGACGTGGGCGACGGGGCTGCGGCCCGCCGTCCCGAAGACCTCGACGGACGGCTTCGGGTTCCAGCGAAAGCCCGCGCGGGCCGCGAGGCCCGTGCCTTTCGTGTCGAAGTTCTCGCCGGCCAGGCTGCCGAAGTCGAGCTGGGCGGTGTCGTAGCTGAGCTCGGCCACGACATCTAACCGCGTGCCGAGCGGCAGCCGGTAACCGAGTCCGAACCGCGAGCTCACGAGATCGAACTGATCCGCCACGGTCTGCTCGGCCAGCGGGCTCGTAATGCGCGTCTCGACGTTGATAACCGAGCTGTCGAAGCGGCCGGCCACATAGAAGCGGCTCGGCAGGCCCAGCGAGCCCGCGATGGAGATTCCCGAACCGCCGTGCGCCTGCGTATGGACCGGCTGCTCGGGGATGGGCCGCTGGGTCCCGGCTGCGTCGAAGCGGCTGTCCAGGACGCGGAAGTCGATGTACGTGTAGTCGAGATCGGAGGCCCGGGCGGACGCGGCGGCGAAGCCGAGCAGCGCAGGGATAACGAACGGCTTCACCAGGCGGCGCAGCTTCATCGGCGTGCTCCAAGAGGTCGGCGGGATGGATGCGGACGGCGCCGCGAGCGGTGCAGCGCGGCCAGTGCGAGCAGCACGGCGGAGACGATGCCTCCGCCGCCGCCTCCGCCGCCGCCTCCGGTGGCTGCGCCGGCTTTGACCTCGACGCTGCGAGTCAGCGTCGGTGCGGCATTGCCCGAGTCGTCGACGACATTGTAGGAGACGGTGTACGTGCCGATGACGCTCGTATCGACCGGGTTGTCCACGGTAATACGGTCCGTCAGGTCGCCATCCACTGCATCGGAGGCCGTGGCGCCTGCGTCGGTATACGTATCGCCGACCGTGACCGTCACGTTCGGCTGCCCATTGAGTGTCAGCGTCGGCGGTTCCTGGTCCCCGAGTCCGAGGTTGCCGTGGCCGTCGTTGAAAAATACTTCGATGCGGTCGCCGCCCGCCACGGCCACGTCCAGACGCTTGTCGGCGTTGAACCTGCCCGCGACGGCCGCGACCGCTGACGGACTCTGGAACTGTGTCGGATGTAACAGAAAAACGGTGTTCGCCGCCGCGCCGTTCGTGTACAGCTCGTGCGCACCGACGGCATTGATCGTGACCACGTCGTTGCGGCCGTCACCATCGAAATCGCCGGCGAGCACGGCGACGGTTTGCGCGCCGCCGAGCTTTGCGGCCGGGAAGAACGACGCCGCGGACGTCGAGGTGTTGAGCAACACCTGGTTCGCCGGGCTCGCGGCGAAGACGAGGTCGGCCCGCCCGTCGCCATCGAAGTCCGCGGTCGCGACGCCGGTCGTCGGTCCCGTGTTCAGCGTGATCGGGTCGCCGAAGCCGCCCGCGCCGTTGAGGTAGAGTGTGGCGCCGCCGTCGGCATTCGCGAACACGAGGTCCGGCAGGGCATCGCCGGCCAGATCGGCGGCGGCGACCGCGACGCTCCGGGAGGCGCCCGCGAGCGTCTGGGCGTTGAAGCGGCCGGTCCCGTCGTTCACATAGACAGATTCCCCGCCGGACTTCGCGAACACGAGATCGGGGGCCCCGTCGCCGTTGATGTCGGCCGCGGTCACGGCCTGGCTCTGTCCCGGCGTACTGCCGAGCGGCACGGCCTTGAAGGCCGCCTGGCCCGAATTGACGAGCACGGTATCGGGCATGTCCGTTGCGGCGACCGCGAGATCGATATCGCCGTCGCCGTCGAGGTCTGCGGCCGCGATGCCCGCGCCCGAGGTCGGCCCGAACGTCAGCGGCAGCGGGTTGAATGCGAGCTTGTTCGGATGCTGGGCGTCCGCGGTGTTCAGGAACACGAGCGTGCCGGCGTCCGCAACGGCGGCGATATCCGTCAAGCCGTCGCCGTTGAAGTCGCCCGCGGCCAGGGCGCGCACGCCGGGCGCGTCGAGCGTTTCGGCAGGCCCTTGACTCAGCTGCTCGGTGATATCGAGCACGGCCTGGGCTTTGTCGTTGGCGCTGTTCGAATCGATAGGCACGGCGTCCGCGATGGCCACTTGTGCGCTGGCCGTTGCCTGGCCCGCCTGGGCCGCCGAGCCGCTGACCGCGACGCTCGTCGAGCCGCCGGCGGCCACGGGGCCGAGCCGGCAATCGAGATCGGTCTCGTTCGTGGCCGGCGTCAGGGTGCAGGCCGCGTCGACGGGATCGAAATTCAACGGCACGTCCGCAGTGAAAGCGGCCGTGAGGTGCACGTTCGCGACGTCGCTCGCGCCGACGTTGTCGACGGTCAGCGTCCACGTCGCCTTGTCCTTCACGAGTACGGGATTCGGCGAGACTTCCACGCCGACCGCGAGATCCGCGCGCCCGGCTGCGCCGAGGCGTATCAGGAAGTGCGCGCGGCTCGTTGCGCTGCCGTCGTTGACGGAGAGCGTCACGTCGTAATCGGCCGCCTTCGTCCCGATCGGCGGCGTGCCCGAGACGACGCCCGAGACCGGGTCGACGCCGAGTCCGGGCGGCAAGCCCGTCGCCCTGTACGTCAGCGCATCGCCTTCGGGGTCGGAGACGAAGCGCGAGAGATCGAGCGAGAAGGCGACGCCTTCGGTCGCGCTCTGGTCCGGAATCGAGGCGATCGAAGGCGGATCGTTGACGGGCGTGACATCGATCGTGACCGTGACCGCGTTGCTCGTCAGGCCGCCCGAATCGACGACGCGTGCTTCGACCGAGAGCGGGCCGTCGTAATTCAATGCCGGCTGCACGGTGGCGCCGTCGCTCGCGAGCGTGAAATGGGCGTCGGGGCCCGGCGCCGTCAGCTTGACTTCGAGCCCTGCCGGATCGTCGTCGTGCGCGTGCAGCATGTCCGGTGTGATCGTGAGCGGCGTATCCTCCGGCGTCGTAAGCCGCGGCGCCGGGGACGGCAGCGTGGGCGCTTGATTGACGTGCTTAACATCCAGCGCGTAACCGCCCGAGATCTGGGCCTGCCCGTCGGAGGCCGTGACCGTTACGGAGTAGGGCGAGCCGGCCGCCGAGCCGGCGGCGGGGGTGCCGGAGATCGTGCCGGCCGCCGCGTCGATGGAGAGACCCATGGGCAGCCCGACAGCCGAGTACGTGAGCTTGTCGCCGTCGGGGTCCGTGAAGAATTTCGAGACGTTCGAACGAGTAGGCGTCGCCTTCCGAGGCGCTCTGCGGATTCGGCGTGATCGGCATCGCCAGCTGCGGCGGACTGTTGCTCGCGGCAACGCTCAGCGTGAAGCCGCCGTCGGCCTTGGCGCCGCTCGGGTCGGTGGCCGTGACGGTGACGGTGTGGTCGCCGGCCGTGCCGGCCGCCGGTGTGCCGGAGATCGTGCCGCCGGTGTCGATGCCGAGCCCGCTCGGCAGGCCCGCGGCCGTGAACGTCAACATGTCCTTATCGGGATCGGAGAAGTACATGGCGGCCTTCAAGCTGAACGGTGTGCCCTCGGTCGCGTTCTGCGGCGGAATCGGGCTCGCCGTCGGCGGCTGGTTCGCGGCCGCGACTTGCAGCGTGAAGCCGCCGTCGGCCTTGGCGCCGCTCGGGTCGGTGGCCGTGACGGTGACGGTGTGGTCGCCGGCCGTGCCGGCGGCCGGTGTGCCGGAGATCGTGCCGGCGGCGTCGATGCCGAGCCCGCTCGGCAGGCCCGCGGCCGTGAACGTCAACATGTCCTTATCGGGATCGGAGAAGTACATGGCGGCCTTCAAGCTGAACGGTGTGCCCTCGGTCGCGTTTTGCGGCGGAATCGGGCTCGCCGTCGGCGGCTGGTTCGCGGCCGCGACTTGCAGCGTGAAGCCGCCGTCGGCCTTGGCGCCGCTCGGGTCGGTAGCCGTGACGGTGACGGTGTGGTCGCCGGCCGTGCCGGCGGCCGGTGTGCCGGAGATCGTGCCGGCGGCGTCGATGCCGAGCCCGCTCGGCAGGCCCGCGGCCGTGAACGTCAACATGTCGTTATCGGGATCGGAGAAGTACATGGCGGCATTCAAGCTGAACGGTGTGCCCTCGGTCGCATTCTGCGGCGGAATCGAGCTTGCCGTCGGCGGCTGGTTGGCCGACGTGACTTGGAGCGTGTACGTATCGCTCGTCATAACGACGCCGTCCGAAGCCGTGACGGTTACGGCGTAGGGCGAGCCCGCGGCGGAGCCTCGGCCGGGCTTGCCCGAAATGCGCCCGTCGTTGTCGATCTTGAGGCCCGCCGGCAGGCCCGTGGCCGAGTACGAAAGCTTGTCGCCGTCGAGGTCGGTGAAGAACAGGGAGACGTTGAAGCGATAGTCGCTGCCCTCGACCACGCTTTGCGGATCGGGCGTGATCGGCATCAGCAGAACGATGGGATCGGCCAATGCAGCGCGGGCGGCGAGGCCCGCAATCATCGCGGCATACAGCAGGACGCCTACGCGCCGCTGCGGCTTTCGGCAAGGTCTCACTCGACTTTCGTACTCCGATGTCAATGGGTTTCGGGGGCCGGCGTTCGGCTCGTTGTTATCGTGGATGCGAAACCGAGTTGAGCAAGAACCATGCCATGGAGCATGCCCGGATCAGGGATCGTTTCGCGCCAGAAGCGTGGACGAAACCCGGCGAGGCGGGCGCGGCTGCGTCGGAGGGCCACGCGCAGGGGGCACGCGGCAGCGCCGCAGGAGCGCCGGGTGCGCGCGCCGCGGCGCGACGGCCGTGCGCGGACGCGGGACAAAAAAAAGCCCGGCCAGCGCGCCGGGCTGAATCACGAACCGAGGCCGAGCATGGGGGGGCTTACAGCCTCGGAATCGCATTCGGTTCGCCGCATCGGCAGTGCGATGTCGGCAATACGGCTCTAGAGAAGCAAATCACGTGCCAAATGTCTCCCCGCGCTTCGCGTCCCGGCCGAAGCCGCCGGGACGCATGCGGGCGCGGGTTGGGCGGGGCCGCGGCCCGCGGGCGGCCGGGAGACCTCCGCGCGAGCCGCGGCCGAAGCAGTCGAGATTTGTAGCCGCTTCCAAAATGCAGATGCTTTCGGTGGCACGGATCCTGCAATCGGCTGCAAAAAGTTCCACGCCGACGAGGGAGCGATGGCGCATCCCAGTACTTCACCGAAGCAGGCGAGTGCCGAAGGGCGCCGCCCGGCCAAGGCCTCGAAGCCGAGGAAGGCGGGGGCCAGGGGGAGTGCGGGGCTCCCGCCGCGGCCCGCTCTCGAGCTCGGCGTGGCGGGAATTCCGAGCGTGCACGAGGGGGCGCTTCCGCGCCGGCCCGCGCCCGAGCTCGCGACACGTGTACCGCAGGCGCCGCCCGGCGATTCCTGGGTGCACGAGATCAAGTTCGACGGCTACCGGCTGCTTGCGCTCTTCGAGGCCGGGCGCGTCACGCTGCTGAGCCGCAATGGGAAGGACTGGACGCGGAGGTTCCCCAAGCTCGTCGATTCGTTGCAGGCGCTCGGCATTCCCGAGGCTGTGCTCGACGGCGAACTCGTCGCCCTGCAGCCCGACGGCACGAGCAGCTTTCGGCAGCTCCAGGAGGCGCTCGCGGCCAAGCGTACCGACCATCTGATCTACGAAGTTTTCGATCTCCTTTTTCTCGACGGCTACGACCTGACCGACGCCGAGCTCGTGCGCCGCAAGGAGATCCTGCGCGCCCTGCTCACGAACCGCGGCGTCAATAACCGCGGCTGCGTGCGCTACGTGCATCATTTCGAGGGTAAGGGGACGGAGCTCTACGACGAGGTGTGTCAGCTGGGTCTCGAGGGCATCGTCTGCAAACGGCGTGCGTCGCCCTATCAGGGCGGCCGGACGGCCGACTGGCTCAAGGTCAAATGCGTCGAGCAGGGTGAGTTCGTCGTCGGGGGTTTCACGGATCCGAGCAGCGCGCGGATCGGTTTCGGGGCGCTGCTGTTGGGGGCCTACGACGAGGCCGGGCGGCTCGTGTACGTCGGCAACGTCGGCACGGGGTTCTCGGCGCAGCGGCTGCGCAGCCTGTATCACCAGCTTCGCGAGCTCGAGATCGGCAACTGTCCCTTCGACGCCGACGAACAGCGGCTCAAGATTCGCGGCGTGCATTGGGTGCGGCCCGAGCTCGTGGCCAACGTCGAATACAGCGAGTGGACCCGGGACGGATCGTTGCGCCATCCCGTCTTCAGGGGGCTCAGGGAAGACAAGAGCCCGCGCGAGATCGTGCTTGCCGGGGACGCAGCGGGCGGCCGTGCACTGGAGATCGACATGAAGCAAGTGGCTGCGGGAGGCAAAGCCCCGTCGCACCCGGTCCGCAGAGGCACCCTCGACGACGCGGTGGCCGGCGTCCGGCTCACCCACCCGGACCGTGTGCTGTACGAGGCACAAGGCATCACCAAGCTCCATCTCGCACGCTATTACGAGCAGATCGCGTCTTGGGTGCTGCCCCACCTCGCGCGCAGGCCGCTCGCCCTCGTTCGCTGCCCGGCGGGCCGTGCTGGCAGCTGTTTTTTTCAGAAGCATCCGCCCGAGGGTCTGTCGAATGCCGTCGGACGCGTCGCGGTCCGTGAGAGCTCGGGTGAGGCGGCCTACCTCTACGTGGAGTCGCTCGAAGGGATCGTCGCCCTCGTGCAGATCGGGGTCCTCGAGTTTCACTGCTGGGGCAGCCGTATCGAATCGCTCGAGCGACCCGATCTGCTGGTGCTCGACCTCGATCCCGGCCCGGGCGTGACGTGGCCGCGGCTTCTCGAAGGCGCCTGGGCGCTCAAGGCGCGTGTCGAGCGGCTCGGTCTCACGCCGTTTCCGAAGCTGACCGGAGGCAAGGGCCTGCATCTCGTCGTGCCGCTGGCACCCGAGCGGGAGTGGGAAGAGGTCAAGCGCTTCGCGGCCGCGATCGCCGAGGGAGAGGCCCGTGCCCAACCCGAGCGCTTTACGGCAAATATGGCCAAGGCGCGCCGGCAGGGGCGCATCTTCATCGACTATCTGCGCAACGGCCGCGGTGCCACGGCTATCGCGCCGTATTCGACGCGTGCACGCGAGGGTGCGCCCGTGGCCGTTCCGATCGCCTGGGACGAGCTCGATCCCGCTTCGCGCGCGGACCGCTACGCGATCGACACGGTCCGCCGCCGGCTCGCAGCGCTTCGCAAGGATCCATGGGAGGGGTTCGACGCGGCGCGCACGGCCCTGACCGACGGGATGCTCGACGCGGTGGGCGTGGTTCGATGACGCTTTCCGGCGCGGGCCCCGGCTCGGGGTGAGGGGGACGATACGTGGCCGCTCGGGCGATCTGGAAGGCCGTGCTCAGGATCGGTGCAGAGAGTGTCCCCGTGAAGCTTTACTCCGCCGTGCAGGACCGGACGGTGCACTTTCGTCTTCTGCACGACGAGGACAAGACACCCGTCCGGCAGCGGCTCGTCAACCCCGAGACGGATGAGATCGTGGAGTTTGCGTCGGCCCGCCACGCTTACGCGACACCCGAGCACGACCTCGTGCTGCTGGCCGATGACGAGCTCGAGGCGCTCGAGCCGAAGGCTTCCCGGGATATCGCGCTCGTGCGTTTCGTGCCGCCCGCCGCCATCGACCATCGCTGGTACGATCGTCCGTATTACTTGGGCCCCGATGGCGCGGGCGAGGAGTATCTCGCGCTGCTCGAGGCGCTGAAGCGCAGCGGCCGGGACGGGCTCGCGCACTGGGTCATGCGCGGCAAGGCGTATCGCGGGGCGCTACGCGCCGGCGAAGAGTGCCTCGTGCTCATTTCGCTGCGCTCGGCCGAGGAGACGATCTCGGCGACCGACCTCGGCGCACCCGCGGGCGCGCCCCTCAACGAAAAGGAGGTGGCCATGGCACGGCAGCTGCTTTCGATCCTCGAGGCCGAGTTCGATCCCACTCAGTTCCGGGACGAGTACCGGGAGCGTCTGCTCGACCTCATCGAGGCGAAGGCCAAGGGCAAGACCGTGCGGCGCGAGCGGCCTGAGGTGCAGCGGCCGTCGGAGGATCTCACGGCCGCCTTGCAGGCGAGCCTCGAGAAGGAACGTAAGCGTGCCTGAGGCCGACGAGCTCGACGAAATCGCCGGCGCCGTAAGGGCGGTCTGGTCCGGAGCCATCACGTTCGGGCTGCTGAGCCTGCCCGTCGATCTGTTCCCGGCCAGCCGTCCACGGGCCTTGTCGCTGAAGCTCGTCGACGGTGCCCACCGGCCGCTCGCGCGCCGTTACTTCTGCCCCACCCACGAACGCTTCCTGAGCCGAGACGAAATCGTGCGCGGCTTCGAGATCGAGAAGGACCGCTACGTGATCGTGACGGACTCCGAGCTCGAGTCGATCGCGCCCGAGAAGTCGCGCACGATCGATCTGCGGACCTTTGTCGAGGCTGCCGACATCGATCCGATGTACTTCAAGCGCTCGTACCTGCTGGCCCCCGGCGAAGGCGGTAACCGAGCGTATCGGCTGCTGGCCGAAACCATGGAGCGCAGCGAGCGTGTGGGCCTTGCGACTTTCGTCATGCGCGGCAAGGAGTACCTCGTCGCCCTGCTGTCGGAGGGCGGCATCCTACGTGCCGAGATGCTGCGCTTCGCCGAGGAGCTGCGCCGGCCGCAGGATCTCGGGCTCGGTCTGTCGGGTAAGGCGCCCGCGGCCCGGATCTCGGCCTTTGGGCGTGCCATCGAGTCGCTCGCGAGCGACCGGCTCGAGCGTGGCGACCTCGAGGACGGCTACACCGAGGGACTTCGCGCACTCATCGACCGCAAGCTCGAACGCGGCATTGACGTGGAGCGGGCGCCCGCGGCCGAGCCCGACGAGGGCGGCGAGGCCGAAATCATCGATCTCATGGACGTACTCAAGCGGCGCTTGCAGCCGGAAGCCGGTGCGCCGCGAGCGTCGGCGCCCCGGCACAGAGGCGGAGCCGAGACCGAGCCGCTCGAGCGGCTCAGCAAGGGCGAGCTCTACGACCGCGCCAAGGCGCTCGGCGTACCGGGACGCAGCAAGATGGACAAGGACGAGCTCATCCGGGTGCTGCGACGATCGTGAAAAGGGGCCGGTAACGCAGGGCGGGGTTCAGGTCCCCGCGCCCCCCGAATCGGAGATTGGGCCGCCTCCGGCCGGCTCGCTGCGTCCTTCCGGGCGCCGGTGGCGCTGGACGAATTGGCGGCAGAAGTCCCAAAGATAGTTGTCCCACTGGTGTCTCGGCAGCCGCTCGAGATCCGCGTGCAGTTTGCCGAGGGCGTCCGTTCCAGGCCGCGGGCCTGATTCTCCGATTCCCATTCGGGGCGGTCCTCCTGGTGTTGATCGCGACGTTGCCGCCGGTCGTGGCGCGCGCGGCGGCGCCCGGTCCGATGAATAGCAAGTTCGGTGCCAGCGCGGGCCCGGTGCCTCAACGCGGCCTTTGGGTCACCGACGGCGGGTCGCTTGCAGGAAACGAATCCTCGAGCCCCTCCTCGAGCTCTTCCTCGA
Source organism: uncultured Gammaproteobacteria bacterium (assembly GCA_963782445.1). Taxonomy (GTDB): domain Bacteria; phylum Pseudomonadota; class Gammaproteobacteria; order Steroidobacterales; family Rariloculaceae; genus ZC4RG20. The sequence continues at coordinate 2,995,693 of CAWAJM010000001.1, read as the reverse complement.
GTGCCGCGGCATCGGTTTTGTCCGGCGCGTCGGTCTCCTGCGGCCGAGGTTCTTTCGGCTCCGGGGTCCGGCCGCGGCCCTCGGGCGATTTGCCGCGCTCCTTACGTTCCTGCGCGGCAGCGCGTTTGTCTGCAGATTCCATGATTCCTACTTCCTGGGCTCGTTCGACTCGTAGTCTTCGAAATCCTTTGCCGAAGTCGGCTGCAATTCGCGTGCCGTCGGCGCGAATGCGGCGAACCCGATGACGCCCAGTTGTGGATAAGTTTGTGGACCTGCTCACTCCAATATTTGCAATCCAGGGCCAGCGTGACTCGCGGTCGCGCAATAGAAAAGATATTGTTTCTTATAACAAGAGCTTATATATAAATAATGCAGCAAAACATGAGTTTCAAATTTTGGTATTGACCGCAGCGGCATCGGTGGATATCGAGCGTTCAGGTGCGAAGGCGAGCCGGCAAAGCCGCATCGGGGTGCCCGCAGGCCTCGCGCGGCGATCGCCGCAGCAGCAGTCGGATTTCCGATTGCAGGGCCGGCTCTCGACAGCGGACGGGCCCTCGGCTGCGCTCGGAGGCGGGCCCGGCGGCGACCATGAGCTCGAACTCGGCGGAAATCAATGCCGCGTAGTCGCATGCACGCCATCGAATGCGACTGGCGAGACTGTCGGTAAGCGGCAGGAATTCCTGCTGGTCGGCAATCCTCGATCCGTGATCCATAGCTTTCCTCCGTGACGCCCGGCTACTGCAATGGGCATGCCAGCCGACATTCGGGCCGAGGCCTGGCTCAATTCCTGCACGAGGCGCCGTATGAACAACAACGAGTTGGGTTCGACCCGCTGGGTCATTGCCGAGGGGTACATCCCGGGCGAGAGCACGGGGCAGGGCAGGGCCTTCGAGAGCCACGAGACGGCCTGCATGCTCAACGCCTCCGACGTCGATGCGCATGTCGAAATCACGGTCTACCTCGCCGATCGGGAGCCGCTGGGTCCTTATCGCGTCACCGTGGCCGCGCGTCGAACTAAGCATATGCGGTTCAACGATCTCGCCGATCCCGCCCCGGTGCCGCGCGATACCGATTATGCGAGCGTGATCCGCTCGGATGTCCCGATCGTCGTTCAGCACACCCGTCTCGACTCCCGTCAGGCCGCGCTCGCACTGCTCAGCACGGTCGCGTTCCCGGCTTGAACGCGCTTCGGCCGAGCGCCGTCACTCGCGCACGAGCAGCGCGGCGGGGAAGCGGGCGAAAAGGTGCGCGGCGGCAATCGCGGCGTCGTGCGCATCGGCCGTCAGCGTCTCGCCCGTGAATACATGACGATAGCGGCCGGGGCCCGGCAGCACGAGCCGGGTATCGCGCCAGTCGAGCCCGGCGCCGGGCCAGCGGGCGCCTTCGGCCAGCAGCGACGTGAACCACCTCGCCACGGCGATCACGGCCGTCTCCTCGCCTAACTGCCGGGCAAAGCCGAGCACGTGCTCCTCGCGCGCGCCGGCCACGTCGAGGGGCAGGTAGCTGCCCTCCGCGAACAGCGCCTCGTGTGCCTTGCGAAAATTCAGCGTGCGCCACGTCAGGTACAGCTTGGCGCGGCCGTCCTCGAGCCTGCCCAGCATGTCGTCGAGGAGGCCGTCGAACAGCCCCGGATCGGCGCAATCCTCTTCGAGTCTCGCGAGCATGCGCTGGCGCATGCCGAAGTCGACGGCGCGGCGGTTGTCGGGATCGACGAGACTGAAGTCCCACAGCTCGGTCCCCTGATAAATGTCCGGAACGCCGGGCGACGTGAGCTTCAGCAGCGTCTGCCCGAGGCCGTTCAGGAACCCCGGGACGGCCAGCGCGCGCACGAACTCGTCGAGATCGGCGAGAAACGGATTGCGGCCCGACGGCGCGAGCACCTCGCCGACGAACTGCAGCACGGCCTTCTCGTATGCCTCGTTCGGTGTCGTCCACGACGTCGTCGTCTTGGCCTCGCGCAGCGCCTTACGCATGTAGGCCTCGATACGCTCGCGGTAGGCCGGTAGCCCGGTCTCTTTGTAGGGCACCGGCCAGGTGCCGACTAGTGTCTGATAGAACAAGTACTCTTCGTTGCGCGACGGCGCCGCGTCGTCGCCGACGCTGCGGCGCCGCGAGCTGTTGAAGCGCCGCCACTTAGCGAGCTTGGCCCGCCAGGCGTCGGGCATTTCGGAAAGCGCGTTGAGGCGCGCACGCACGTCCTCGCTGCGCTTGCTGTCGTGGGTGGACGTCGCCAGCATCGTGTGGGGCCAGTGTTGCAAGCGCAGCTGCGCGAGGCGGTGGAACGCCGCCGGCGTGAGCCCGAAGCGCGTCGGTTCGCCGCCGACCTCGTTCAAGGACAGCAGGCGCACGTAGCGGTAGAAACAGGTGTCTTCGAGCGCCTTGGCCATCGCCGGTGCCGTGAGCTGCTGGAACTTGCCGCAGATTCGCTCGATCTCGAGTCGGTATGCGGGCGTAGCATCCTCCGGGAGCTCGCCGAGCAGCAGGCTGCGGATGAAGTCGAACGTACCCTCGTCGCGGTCGCCGTATGTGCGCCGCGCATGATGGACGGCCCAGTCGATGTACTGGCTGTCCTGCGCGCTGATCTCGCCTTGGGCGATGTAGGTCCGGTAGACGGGAAATGCAGCGACGAGCTCGAGCAGCGCGTCGCGCAGGGCGTTGCGCGTGAAGTCGCGGGTCGCGAGCCGGGTCTCGGCGAGCCGGTCCAGCAGGTTGGCGAGGACCGTGAGCTCGCTCGAGAGATGGAAGGTCACGATCTCGCGCTTTGTCCTGTGGAGCAGCGCCTCGAAGTCGAACTGCCGGCGGACGAACCCCGTGTAGGCCCGGTCGAAGTCGCGCTCGCCGGGCGAGTAGACGAACAGCCCGTTGACCGCGAACGAGAAGTCGTAGCCCGTCGTGCCGTGGACGGGCCAGTCCTCGGGCAGATGCTCGTGCGCCGCCAGGATCTTCTCGACGACGAGGTAATGGTCGGCATGGCCGATCGCGGCGAGCTGAGCCGCGAGCCAGCGCAGATAGCCTCGAGGGTCGTACAGGCCGTCCGGATGGTCGACGCGGAAGCCGTGGATTCGGTCTTCGGCGACCCACTGCAGCAGCCGGCGATGCGTGGCTTCGAAGACGTCCTCGTTCTGTGTCCTGAGGCCGGCCAGATCGTTGATGTCGAAGAAGCGGCGGTAGTTGATCTCGTCGGCCGCAACGCGCCAATAGGCGACGCGGTAAGGCTGCTGCTCGAGCAGCGCATGCAGCGCCTCGAATGAGCCCGCTTGCCCGGGCTCCCCGTTGAGTCGGGCGACGTTGGCCGCGATGTGCGTGGCGACGGCTTTCGATGCGGCGCACAGATCGGCGAGGCGGCGCTTGGCGATCGACGCCTCATGGGCGCGCACGCGCCGCGCGACCCCGTCGGCCGCCGAGTGGGCCGGCAGATTGCGCAGTGCCCGCACGATGCTTTCGAGCTCGATGAGCTCGGGGTCGTCGGCCGAGCGGCCCGAACCCGACGCGGGCAGCCCGATCTGGAGCACTTGCGGGTAGGTAGCCGGGTCGAGCGGGAACCGGTGCTCGTAGTAGTAGACGCTGAGCTCGCCCGCCGGCGCGTCGAAGACGAGACCGAGCTCGCCGCGCAGTAGGACGTTGCCGTAGTGGTCGCCGAGCACGGGCACGAGGACCTTGTTCGCCAGCTCCGCCTTGGCGGGATGCCAGTCGATGTCGAAGTAGTCGGCGAAGCGCGAGGCCTGGCCGTTCTCGAGCAGGTCGAGCCACCAGACGTTGTCGCTGCCCATGACGCCGATGTGGTTCGGCACGATGTCGAGCAGCTGGCGCAGGCCGTGCTCGGTCAGCGCCCGGCACATCTGGTCGTAGGCGGCCTGGTCGCCGAGCTCCGGGTTGAGTTTCGAGTGGTCGATGACGTTGTAGCCATGCGCACTATGGGGACGCGTCTTCAAGTACGGCGAGAGATAGGCGTGGCTGATGCCGAGCTTGGCGAGATAGGGCACGATGGCCGAGGCGGCTTTGAAGCCGTGGTCCTCGGTCAATTGCAGCCGGTAGGTCGCGCGCGGGACGGCTCCGGCATCCATGTCCGCTATGGCTCCCGGAACCACGCGGTGCACCAGCCGGGCAGCGCCGCGGGCCAGGGCCGGCGCAGCGGCGCCGTCGCCGCCAGCAGCTCGCCCGCCGGCCACTCCGTGCAGGGACAGGGGGTGGCCGTGAGGTTGGCGGCCAGCGCGAGCACGCTCCCGTCGGCGAGCCGCCATCGGGCGGTCAGCGCGGCGGACGCAAGCATGCGGCCGCCCAGCGCGGCCGCGGGCAGGCGCGGTGCGACGACGTTGCGGCGCAGGGCGAGCAGGCGTCGATAGCGCGCGAGCGCGCCGGCCGGGCCGGCAGCGGCCGCCGCGCCCCAGTCGAGCTTCGCGCTGGCGGCCGTCTCCGGTGCGTTGGGGTCCGGAATGGATTCGAGGTCCGCGGCATCGGCGAAGAAGTCCGCGAATTCCCGACGCCGGCCTTCGGTCACGGCCCGGGCGAGTTCGCCCGAGAAGTCGCAGAAGAACGGGAACGGGTTGGGGGCATGGAACTCCTCGCCCATGAACAGCAGGATCGGGGTCGGGAGGAGCAGCAACAGCGTTTCGGCGGCGCAGAGGGCATCGTCGCCCGCGAGCATCGAAAGTCGCTCGCCATAGGCTCGATTGCCCACCTGATCGTGGTTCTGAAGGAAGTTCACGAAGGCCTCGGGCGGGAGCCCGACCGAGGGTTCCCCGCGCCGGTGGCCGCCGAGAAACTTCGAGACCTCGCCCTGATACGCGAAGCCCTCGGTCAGGCAGCGCAGCAGGCGTTCGGCCGGGGCGTCGTAGTCGGCGTAGTAGCCGCCGCGCTCGCCCGTGAGCAGCACGTGCACGGCGTGGTGGAAGTCGTCGTTCCACTGCGCGTCGTAAGCGGAGGGCCGGCCGGGTGTCCCCGGCTCGCGCCGCAGGTGCCGGGCCTCGTTCTTCACGTTCTCGAGTACGAGATGCCGCGGGCGCGGAAGGTTGGCCACGCTCGCGGCGAGCGCCTCGAGAAAGCTCGGCGCCGAGTCGTCGACGATGGCGTGCACGGCGTCGAGCCGCAGACCGTCGAAGTGGAACTCCTCGAGCCAATACAGGGCGTTGTGAATGAAGAACGCGCGTACCGGTCCGCTGTCGGCGCCGTCGAAGTTCATGGCGGCGCCCCACGGCGTCTCGTGACGATCCGTGAAGAACTGCGGCGCGTACAGGTGCAGGTAATTGCCGTCCGGCCCGAAGTGGTTGTAGACGACGTTGAGAAAGACCATGAGGCGGTGCGCGTGGGCCGCGTCCACGAAACGCTTGAGATCGTCCGGCCTGCCATAGGCGTGCTCGGGCGCGAACGGCAAAACCCCGTCGTAACCCCAGTTGCGGGCGCCGGGCGTGTCGGCGAGCGGCATGAGCTCGATGGCCGTGACGCCGAGCTCGGCGAGGTAGTCGAGCCGTCGCTCGGCTGCGGCGAACGTGCCCTCCGGCGTGAAGCTGCCGACATGCAGCTCGTAAACGACCGTCTCGTGCCAGGGTCGCCCGGCCCACGCGCCGTCGTGCCAGGCGTACGTGCGCGGATCGACGACTTCGCTCGGTGCGTGGACGTCCTCCGGGTTGAAGCGGCTTGCGGGGTCCGGCACACGCAGGGAATCGTCGTCGAACGAGAAGCAGTATCGGTCGCCGGGCCGCGCATCGGGGTCGACGTGCTCGAAGAAACCCTCGGCCGCCGGCCGCATGGCGATTGGCGCTCGGCTTCCGATATGCAGGTGCACGCGTCCGACGGCAGGGGCGAAGAGCCTGAAGCGTACGCCGGTATCGAGTACCTCCGCGCCAAACGGCATGGCGTGGGCGCTGTGCATCGTCTCGTCCTTCGCTGTGCTCACCACTGCCGCCGGTCGCGCCGTCCGCGCAGCAGTGCGAGCGAGCGGCCTTCGAGCGGGTAATGATCGGGGTTCGTGTCGAGCGAGGTCGCGGCGCCGGCCTCCCGGGCCGTATCGACGACCTTGACCCAGGCGCCGTCGCGCCGCGGCAGCTTGAACTCGATGGGCTCGTAGTGCGCGTTGAGCAGCAGCAGGAAGTCGTCGTCCTCGATGCGCCGGCCGTAGCGGTCCCACTCGCGGAACGCTTCTCCCGAGAACAACATGCCGATGCAGCGCGCGAAGGGATCGTTCCAGTTTGCCTCGGTCATCTCGGTGCCGACCGGCGTGAGCCAATGGAGATCCTTCTCCTCCGCGCTCCGCTCCTGGATGTAACGCTGCCGCCGGAACGTCGCGTGGAGCCTGCGCAGCCGCAGCAGCTTGGCCGTGAAGTCGATGAGATTCTCGTCGGCTTCGCTCCAGTCGACCCAGCTGATCTCGTTGTCCTGACAGTAGCTGTTGTTGTTACCGCCCTGGGTGCGGCCGAGCTCGTCGCCCGCGAGCAGCATCGGCACGCCCTGAGAGAGGACCAGCGTGGCGAGGAAGTTGCGCTTCTGGCGCGCGCGCAGCTTCAGGATCTCGGGGTCGTCCGTCGGGCCCTCCGCGCCGCAGTTCCAGCTGAGGTTATCCGATTCGCCGTCGCGGTTGTCGTCGAGGTTCGCCTCGTTGTGCTTGCCGTTGTAGCTCACGAGGTCTTGCAGCGTGAAGCCGTCGTGGGCCGTCACGAAGTTGATGCTCGCGTAGGGCAGGCGGCCGCTGCTCTCGTAAAGATCGCTCGAGCCCGTGAGGCGGAAGGCCAGGTCGCCGATGACGCCGTCGTCGCCCTTCCAATAGCGGCGCACGGTGTCGCGGTACTTGTCGTTCCACTCGGCCCAGCCTATCGGAAAATTGCCGACCTGATAGCCGCCGTGCCCGAGGTCCCAGGGCTCGGCGATGAGCTTGACCTGCGACAGGATCGGGTCCTGATGGATGACGTCGAAGAACGCGCCGAGGCGGTCTACGTCGTGCAGCTCGCGCGCGAGCGCCGAGGCGAGGTCGAAGCGGAAGCCGTCGACGTGCATCTCGGTGACCCAGTAGCGCAGGCTGTCCATGATGAGCTGCAGCACGCGCGGGTGGGTCATGTTCAGCGTGTTGCCGCAGCCCGTGTAATCGACGTAGTAGCGCCTGTCCTGAGGGGAGAGCCGGTAATAGGCGGCGTTGTCGATGCCGCGGAAGCAGAGCGTCGGCCCCAAGTGATTGCCCTCGGCCGTGTGGTTGTACACGACATCGAGGATGACCTCGATGCCGGCCGAGTGGAGCTTGCGCACCATGGTCCGAAACTCGTTGATGTGCCCCTCGGAGCAGTAGCGCGTATCGGGCGCGAAGAAGCCGATGGTGTTGTAGCCCCAATAGTTGCGCAGGCCTTTGTCGACGAGGTGACGATCGTCGACGAACGTGTGGATGGGCATGAGCTCGACGCAGGTCACGCCGAGCCGCAGCAGGTAGTTGATGACGGGCTGCGTGGCCAGCGCGCCATAAGTGCCCCGCAGATGCGGCGGTACCTCGGGGTGGCGGGCCGTGAAGCCCTTGACATGCAGCTCGTAGATGACCGTATCGGACCAGGGCACGCGCGGCGGACGGTCGTCGCCCCAGGTGAATGCCGGATCGATGACCTCGCAGCGCGGCATGCCGGCGGCATCGTTGCGGCGGTCGAACGAGAGATCCTGCTTGGGATGGCCGATGCGGTAGCCGAACTGCGCGTTACTCCACTTGATGCCGCCGCGGATCGATTTCGCATACGGATCGAGCAGCAGCTTGTTCGGGTTGAAGCGGTGGCCTTCCTGCGGTGCGTAAGGACCGTGAACGCGATAGCCGTAGAGCAGGCCGGGCCGCGCCTGCGGCAGGTAGCAGTGCCAGACCTGATCGGTGTGTTCGCGCAGGGTGATCTGCGTAGGTGCGCGGCGGCCGTTGCGGTCGTAGACGCAGAGCTCGACGCGCTCGGCATGCTCGGAGAACAAGGCGAAGTTGACGCCTTCGCCGTCCCAGGTGGCCCCGAGCGGATAGGGCTCGCCGGGCCAAACCGCGTACGTCGGTTCAGGCACTTCTCGCCCCGGCGCCCCGCGCCGGCCGCGCGCCGGCCGGGGCCTCCGCGCCGGTCTCCCGGCGCGGGGACTTGCGTCGGACCGCGCGGCTCACCCTGGGTGCCGGCGCGCGGCCGCTCGCTGCGATTCAGTCGTCATCCAAGGCGTCGCTTGCCGTGCCGCTTCACGCGACTTTCCGGGCCGCCGCCGTCGTCCGGCCGGCAACCGCGGCCTCGTTCGGTACCAACACGATTCCACGGCGGGACAAATGATACTTCGTTTCGGCGGCGTCGAGCAGGTTGGCGCCGATCACGCTATTGTCCGGCACAATGCAGCCGCTGTCGAGAACGACCCGGTCCAGTGAGCAATTCCGTCCCACGGAGCAGCCCGGCAGCAGGACGCACTCGTTGATGCGCGAATGTGCGCCGATGCGACAGCCGCTCGAGACAATGGAGCGATAGACGTTGCCGGCCACGACGGCGCCGGGCGCGAGGATCGAGGCGCCGATGCGCACGGGACCCGTGATGCGCGCGGGCGGCAGCCCGTCGCGCTCGCCGCGGATGGGCCAGGCTTCATCGTGAAGATCGAGCCGCGCGGGCTCTTCGAGCAACTCCATGTGTGCCTGCCAGTACGTGTCGACCGTGCCGACGTTGCGCCAGTAGCCGGGCAGCCGGGGGTCGCGCGGGTCGCGGAAGCTGTAGGCGAAGACCCTGCCGGAGGGGATCGCCGACGGCAGCAGGCTGTAGCCGAAGTCGTGCGTCGAGTCGGCGTCGTCGGCGTCCCGCTCCATCTGCTCGAATAGGAAATCGCGCTCGAAGACGTAGATGCCCATGGAGGCGAGCGTCACGTCGCGGCGGCCCGGTGCGGGCGCCGGCCGCTCTGGCTTCTCGACGAAGGAACGGACGCGGCCGTCGCGATCGATGCCCACGATGCCGAACCCCTGCGCGTCCTCGACCGGCACCTCGACGCAGCCGACCGTCAAGTCTGCGCGGTTGGCGATGTGCTGCGCGATCATCCTCGAGTAGTCCATGGCGTAGACGTGGTCGCCCGCGAGGACGAGAACGTGGTCCGGCGCGAGCGCCTCTATGAGGTCGCGATTCTGGTAGAGGGCGTCGACGGTTCCTGCGTACCAGCGCTCGCCGAGGCGCTGCTGCGCGGGCCAGATCTCGACGAATTCGCCGAGCTCGCGGTGCAGAATCCCCCAGCTCCGCTGGATGTGACGGATCAACGACTGCGACTTGTACTGCGTGAGCAGCGCAATGCGCCGAAGCCCCGAGTTCACGCAGTTAGACAACGTGAAGTCGACGGTGCGGTAGTGCCCCGCGAACGGGACGGCCGGCTTCGCGCGCCATTCGGTCAGGCCGCGCAGCCGGGTTCCGCTGCCGCCCGCCAGAACGAGGGCCAGCGTATCGCCTTCCCGTGCTCGATCCGTTGCGGCTCGGCTTGCTTGCTCCATGGGCATCCTCCTGGAGATCCCGTAGATCCCTGTGCGGCGCCCCCGCGGGGCTGCGCACCTTCGTTGTGAAAAAATCCGCTCAAAAACAGCGGGCCGATTCCCGTTTTTGACCCGCCAGGCACATCGCCGGCGCCGATGCGCGGGCGGTCCCGGCCGGGCGCCGAGACGGCCGAACCGCGCGCACCCGATCGTCTTCGCCCATCGGGTGTGCGAGCATTCGACTCAGGACTTGCGATGCCGGAGCAGCGTTTCCCCCATGTCCCCCGCCGGAACGGTCGACCGTGCAGACGTTGCAAGCAAGCTGTGTGCCAATGCCTGTCCGCGCGTTGCGAAGGCTGCGCGGGGCCCTGGCATGGTTCTTGGAGGCCGACGCGCATGACTTCACGAGGCGGTGCCCGCGCGCCCTCCAGACCGCGGATCCTTTCGGGAGGGCGCGCCGCGAGGGCGGCTTTCGCGCTCCTCGGCTTCGTCGCTGCAGCCGGCTGCAGCGTCAACCCCGCGACCGGCGAGCGGCAGCTCGCGCTGATTTCCCGGCAGCAGGAGATCGCGATGGGGCAGAGCTCGGCCGCGGATGTCGAGAAGTCGATCGGGTTCGTTCAGGCTCCGGGACTGCAGAGCTATGTCGCCGCGGTCGGGCGGAAGCTCGCGGCGGGTACCACGCGGCCGGATCTGCCGTGGGCGTTCCACGTCGTCGACGATCCGAGCCCCAACGCCTTCGCGCTGCCCGGCGGCTACATCTTCGTCACGCGCGGGCTTGTCGATCTCATGACCAACGAAGCCGAGCTCGCCGCGGTCCTCGGTCACGAGATCGGGCACGTGACGGCACGTCATTCGGTCGAGCAACTGAGCCGGCAGGAGCTGGCCCAGCTCGGCCTCGGCATCGGCATGGCCGTCTCTCCGCAGCTGGCCCAGCTGGGCCAGCTTGCGAATCAGGGCCTCGGACTGCTGTTTCTCAAGTACGGCCGCGACGACGAGCGCCAGGCCGATGCGCTCGGCTTCAAGTACATGGTGCAGCAAGGCTATGAGCCCGAGCAGATGGTCAACGTGTTTCGCGCGTTGCAGACGTTCGAGCAAGCTTGCGGGCTCGAGCCCGTTGCCGAGCTGGCTCGCGAGCCACCCCGGCGAGCCCGAGCGCATCGCCAACACGCAAAAGCGCATCGCCGATCTGCCGAAGGCGTCGCGGAGCTTTGCGGTCTGCCGCGACGCCTATCTCCAGCACGTGAACGGGCTCGTATACGGCAATAATCCTCGCAACGGTTTCTTCCGCGGCGACTGGTTCTATCAGCCGGAGCTTGCGTTCAAGATCGCCGTCCCCTCCGGCTGGCAGCGCCAGAATCTCGAGCACACGGTCGACGCGGTCGCCCCGAATCAGGCCGCCGCCGTGCAGTTGACGATCGCCGGGACCGGCGGAGCCCAGCAGGCCGCCAAGGCCTTCGCGACCCGGCAGGGCGTCACGGGCCTCGGCAGCAAGCCGCAGACGCTGGGCGGCGACGCGGCCGTCGTGACGGAGTTTCAGGCTGCGGTCAAGTCGGGCACGGTGCACGGCTATGCCACTCACGTCACGCATGGACAGACCACGTACGAGCTGTTGGCCTACGCCCCCGAGAGCGGCTTCGGGAGCCAGCAGGCGCAGCTCGAGCGCCTCGCGACGAGCTTCGCGCCCGTGAAGGACAAGGCCATCCTCGGCATCGAGGCTCAGCACGTCGAAATCGTAAAGCTGCCGGCGCCTATGACGCTGCGCCAGTTCGCGGAGCGTTATCCTTCTTCGATCGGCCTCGACGAGCTCGCGCTCATCAATCGGGTCGCCGATCCCGGTGCACAGATCGGCGCCGGAACGCTGCTCAAGCGCGTTACGGGCCCGAAGGCCGGATGACGGGTCGGCCGGTCCGCTTGTCAGCGATCGGCCGGTGCCTGCTAAACTCAGTGGCATGGTTTTCGCATTCTCCGTGTGCCTGAGCGGCACGACGAGATACACCAAGGAGAACAACAGTGGGCACGACACCGGACGACGCGGCGGGCATGAACGGTCAGGCAGACGGCGGGCGGCAGCACCCGAGCACGGACGAGGCCGCCGCCCAGGCGCACGAAGGCATCGACAGCGCAGCACAGCGCTCGGCCCAGGCCGAGCGGGAAATGCGTGCCGACGCGGCGGAAGCCGAACGCGAGCTGCGCGCGGCGGCCGACGAGGCTCGGCGTGAGCTGCGGGGCGCCGCGGAGGAGGTCGCCGACCGCGCACGTGAGGCCGAGGCGCAGTTCGAATCCGCGCTCGACGCGAATATCGAGAAGGTCAAGGCCTATGTGAGAAAGAATCCCATGGCGAGTGCCGGTCTCGCCTTTGTCGCAGGGTTGCTCGTCAGCAGCCTCATGAAACGGTGAGTGGCGACCGCGACCGCCTGACGCCGTCGTCTCCCGCCTCCGATTCGTCGAGCCTCGCCGGCGCGGCCGCCGAGCTCGGCTCGGCGTTCAAGCAGCGTTTCGCCCGCCTGCTCGAGCTCGCAGCTGCCTCGAGCGGCCTGGCGGCGATGAGCGGCGTCACGATGCTGGTCCTCGCGATCGTTGCGTCGGTGCTGCTCATTGTCGCGTGGATCCTCGTCGTCAGCGTCATCGCCTATGTCGTCGTGCTGGCAGGCGTGACCTGGATCGCGGTCGGTCTCGGCTTGGCGGCCCTGCACATCGTCGCGGCGTACCTCATGTACCGCAAGGCGCTGCGCCTGAGCCGCGATCTCACGATGCCGGCCTTGCGCAGTGCGCTGTTTCCGAGAGAGGAGTGACGGAACGTGTCGATGCTGAGCCGACAAAGACGGGTGTGCCAAGAGCTCGCGCTCGCGGCCCGGCAGGACCGCGACGAAATCGAGCTCGCGCAGGCGCGCTTGGTGAGCCGCTTGCGCCAGGAGGTCGGCAGCCCGCTTGGGCTCGCGGCGTTCTTCGTCGCCGGCCTGCTCGTCGGCCGGCTCGCCCTGAAGGACGATTCGCAAGAGCCGGAGGCCGGCGGCGTATCCCGCGCACGGCTCGTGGGCCTTGGCCGCACGGCGCTCAGGCTCGGCCGCGTCCTCGGGGCCGTTTAGCCGGCCGCACGACGCTCCCCGCTCGGCAAGGCTACTTGTTGCTTCGAGGCTTGCCGAGCGCCCGGCCGACGACGCGCAGCACGACCAGAGCCGCGGCCGTGACGATGGCGGCGAGCAGCAGTTGCTCCGTGGCGACGGCGATGCCGAGGGTGGCTACGAGCAGCAGCGACGTGCCGGTCGTGAGTCCCTCGATGACGTTCTCGGAGGGGTGCCGGAAGATGGTCCCGGCGCCGAGAAAGGCAACGCCGGTTACAATGGCGACCACGACGCGCAGCGGGTCCGAGCGCAGCAGTCCGACGGCCGTCTCCGTCGCAAAGCGCTGAATGAGCACGTCCGAGAGCCCGACCAGCAGGGCCGCGGTCGCCGCCAGGATGGCATGCGTGCGCAGGCCGGCGGGACGGTTGGCGAGCTCCCGCTCGAGGCCCACGAGCCCGCCCAGCACGCCGGCGATGATGACCTTGATCGCGATCTCGATCTGCACGAGCCAATTGCCGTCGACGAGATGCATCGGCGCTAGCCGGCCTTCTTGCGGCTCGAAGTCCCGGAGCCGGAAGAACTTTGGCGAGGGCGGTCCTCGGTGCCGAGACCTTCGGTTTCCTCGTCCAACAGCGGCGGTGCGGCATCGGCACTCTCGAATTCCTGCCGAAAGCTGGCCGAGAATATGTGCCAGCTCGTGAGAAATAGGCCCGCAATGATGGGACCGATGACGATGCCGGTCACGCCGAACATCGCTATTCCGCCGAGCGTGCTCAGTAGGATCAGAACGTCGGGCATGCGGGTGTCGCTGCCGACGAGCCACGGGCGCACGAGGTTGTCCACCGAGCTCACGACGAGCGCGCACCACAGCAACAGGCCGATCGCGGGCAGCGTGTGCCCGGTCACGAACAGAAAGATACAGGCCGGGACCCAGACAATGGCGGCGCCGATCCCCGGAATCACCGAGGCGAAGGCCACGCCGACGCCCCAGAACACCGGGCCCTCGATGCCCGTGACGGCAAACGCCGCACCGGCCAGCGTGCCCTGCAGCACACCGACGACGACGGTCCCTTTGAGCGTTGCGCGGGCGATCGAGATACCCTTCTCGGCAATGAGCTCGAGGTCCTCGTGCGTCAGCGGCGTGTAGCCGAAGATGTCCCAAAGCTTGGGCCCGGCCATGAGAAAGAAGAACATCGAGTAGAGCATGATGAACAGGTTCAGCACGAACAGGAACGTGCCCTGCGTCACGGCCGATAGCCCGTTGACGAAATAGCTTCCGGCCTGGCTTACGAGGTCGCCGAGACGGCCGAGGATCTGGTCCCGATACGGTTCCAGATAGGCGCCGAAAGGCACCCAGGTCGGGATGTGCCACTGCGGCCCGCGCCCGTTGAGCTGGGCCTGTATCCAGGGGGCGAGGTCGCCGGTGATGCGGATCGCTTCCTTGACGAAAGCGAAGACCAAGAAGACGAGCGGCAGCACAATGGCGAAGAGAACGGCCGCGACGGTGATCGTCGCGGCCATCCCCTCGTTGGGTAGACGCCCGGCCAGCCAGCGGAAGGCCGGGTAGAGCAGTCCGCTCAAGACCGCCGCCAGTATGACCGCCTCGATAAACGGGGCGATCATGTCGAAGAACAGCAAGCTGAATGTCAGAACGACCGCAACGGCGAACAGCTTGCGAAATCGCGGCTCCGGCGGCTGCAACGGCTCTCGTCAGCTCAGGTTACGGCCCCAGTCCTCGACCTCGCGTTCGGCCTCGTCCCGGCTCTTGCCGTAGCGTTCCTGAAGGCGGCCGACGAGCTCGTCGCGCTTCCCGCCGATGACCTCCCAGTCGTCGTCGGTGAGCTTGCCCCAGCGCTGCCGCGCGTCGCCTTTGAGTTGTTTCCAGTTGCCTTCGATACGATCCCAGTTCATACGACTATTCTCCTTGACTGCCTGCTTAGCCAGGGTGCAAGGGCCGTGCCAGGAGGTAACGTTTCGCGGCCGCCCGATTCCGTTCATGAATAGGGCGGGCTGCAGCCGACACCGAGGCGCTAGGACGCCTTCTCCTGCTCGTAGACGTGCAGCCGGTTGTACAGCGTATTGAGGCTGATCCCGAGGATTTCCGCAGCGGCGCGCTTGTCGCCGTCGAAGTGCGCCAAGGTGCGCATGATGAGCTCGCGCTCGATGTCCCGGATCGAGCGGCCGACCTGCAGACCCTCGAGCCGGTTCTGCTGGCCGAACGGGCTCTCGAAGCGCTCCGGCAGCTCGAGCTCGCCGTCTTCGGAGTCCGAGAGGATGAAGGCGCGGTGGATGACGTGGCGCAGCTCGCGCACGTTGCCGGGCCAGTGGTAGGCCTCGAGCCGCTTCATGGATTTTTCCGACAGCCAGCGCTCGGGACCGTAGCGCCGGGCCAGCTCGCGCAGGAAATGGTTGGCGAGCAGGCTAATGTCGCCGCGCCGGGAATGCAGCGGCGGCAGGTTGATCGGGAACACGGAAAGCCGGTAGTACAGGTCCTTGCGCAGCGCCTTGTTCTGGATGGCCTCGGTCGGCACGCGGTTCGTGGCCGCGACCACACGCGTCTCGATGGGCACCTCCTTCTCGCTGCCGACGGGAAGCACGCAGCGGGTCTCGAGGACGCGCAGGAAATGCGGCTGCAGCTCGGCCGGCATCTCCGTGAGCTCGTCGAGGAACAGCGTACCCGCGTGAGCGCGCTGAAAGAAGCCGGAGTGTTGGCGCGTCGCGCCCGTGAAGCTGCCCTTCTCGTGCCCGAACAGCTCGCTGCCCGCCAGCTCCCGCGATAATGAGCCGCAGTTGACGGCCACGAATTCGCCGGTACGACCGCTGACGCGGTGGATTGCCTCCGCGACGAGCTCCTTGCCGGTGCCCGTCTCGCCGAGAATCAGGACGGCGCTGTCCGTCCCGCCGATCTTCTCGATCTGGTTGTACACGGCCTGCATTTGCGGCGTCTCGCCGACGAGCACCCCGAAGTGCAGCGCTACGTCCTCGGGCTCCTGGCCCTGGTCCGTACGCTCGAGCTCGCGCAGCAGTCCCATGAGCTCGCGGCTGTCGATGGGTTTGGTCAGGTAGTTGACCGAGGGCCCGCTCAGGTTCTTGATCTGGGACTTGATGCCGGGGTGGCCCGTAATGAGCACGACCCGCTCGATGGCCTGATGGTTCTCGGCCAGCTCCTCGAGCAGCTCGAGACCGTTGCCGTCCGGCAACATGAGATCCAGTAAGAGCACGTCGGAACTCTGCGAGTCGAGCAGCCGGCGTGCATTAGCCAAGGTATCCGCCGTGCGCACGTCGTGGCCGTGAAGCCGCAGCATCTCGGACGCCGACTGCACAAAGTCCGGCTCGTCGTCGACAAGCAATACCCTTGCCATCTAGTTCACCCGTTCTGTCTCTTGTATCAGTATTACTCGAATCTACCAGATTCGGGAAGCGCGTGTCGGCACAGCGCCGCGCCGCGGCGCCGGATTGTGGAAAGAGCTCGCCGTGCGCCTGCCGCACCGGCCGCTTCGCGCCTTCCGGCCAGCGAAGCCGAGCAGGTTCGCTTACTGTGGACCCATCCGAAGCCGGTCGGTTCCACGCTTGCCTCCCAAGGGGCCGGCGAGGGCCGCCGGCGCCTTTCCGCGTTTTCTAACTCGCCGTGTCGGCGGTTATCATCGGGTTCATTGCGATTGTAATCGATCCGTTCCGATACCGTGACTAAAGTTGACCGAAATGCCTTGCTCGCCGCCGTCGTGCACGAATTGCGCGCTCCGCTCAATGCCTGTCTCATGTCCGTGAGTCTGCTCGAGCTCAAGGCCTCGGACCGGGATGCCGTGCTCAATGCGGCAGCGGTCATCCGCCGCAATCTGGAGCGCGAGGCCAAGCTCATTCGGGAGCTCGGCGACGTTGTGCAGATCGCTTCCGATAGCCTCGAGCTCAAGCGCGAGCGCGTTACGCTGGGCACCGTGCTCGGGGAAGCTCTGGGTAACCTCCGACCGGCGGCCGAGGAGCGTCATATCGCTGTCGAGAGCGGCGGCCTTCCCGCCTCCATGCTGGAGACGGACGCCGAGCGCCTGCTCCAGGTTCTCGGGACGCTGCTCGACAACCTCCTCGCAGGGATGCAGTCCGGCCAGGCAGTGTCGGTCGAGGCGCGGGAGGAGGCCGGCTGGGTCCGCGTGGCGGCCTCTGCCACCGGCGACGGTGCGAGCGGCGACGGCGGGTCCGAGAAGGGGGCCGACGAGCGGCGGCGCGAGCAGAAGATGCTCGTCGTGCGCCTTCTCGTGGCCGAGCATCTGCTCGAGCGGCTCGGCGGCACGGCCGAGCGGCGTACCGAGGGAGGCTTCACGATTCGCTTGCCGCTCCCGGCCGGTTCCTAGGCCCCCATGCACACGGGGGCCGGGTTCGGTTCCGAGGACGGCCGCGACCGGCACCTCGATGCGCCTTCGGTCCGGCAGGTTTGGCTTGAGCTGCTACTGATCGGCCTGTTCACGGCCGTATATCTGCTCGCGTTCCGCGATCGGCCGCGGTACCTCGACGGCGTCCTCGGCCTCGCCGCGGTGGTGCTCATCGGCGCCGCATATGGGCGGACGCGCAGACTGTGGCGGGCGCAGCCGGCTCCGGCCGAGCCGTACAGGCGGCGTTTCGAGGCCACCGCAATTCGGGCCGGCGCGTTCACGCTGGCGGGCGCGCTGTTGTTTTTTGCGGTCGGCGCGGGGCTCGGCTACGAGCACGGCGGCTGGCAGGGAGCGGCAGCGCGCGTACTCAACCCGCACTACCTGCCGGCCGTTGGGCTGTACTTGCTCTGGGGGCTCGCGCAGCAATTCGTGTTCGAGGTCTACCTGCTCGGCAGGCTGAGCTACATTCTGCCGCCGCGCGCCGCCGTCGCGCTCATGGCCCTGATATTCAGCGCCGTGCACTATCCGCGCTTCGTGGTCATGGCGGCGGTGTTCGTGGCTGCCCTGGTTTGGGGCAGTCTCTATCGTCGGTACCGGGTGCTGTTGCCGCTCGCCGCATCGCATGCCATTCTGGGAGCTTCCCTGCACTATTGGATCTTCGGCAGGGACCTGTTGGCGCAGTGGCTGCTGCGCTAGCAGGCGGTCCGAGTGCCCGAGAGCGAAAAAGACGAAACGGAAACCATGAGCGAACCTGATAGCCTGCACGAAGCCGCGGACGAGCTCCGCCCGCAAACGATCGACAATCACCGCGCAATCCGCTCCCTCATGGAGGAGCTCGAGGCCGTCGATTGGTACTCGCAACGCGTCGACGCGACGGACGACCCGGAGCTCAAGGCCGTGCTCGCGCACAATCGCGACGAGGAGAAGGAACACGCGGCCATGGTTCTCGAGTGGCTGCGGCGCCAGGACCCCGTCCTGGACCGTTTTCTCCGCCGCTATTTGTTCACGGAAGGTTCCATCATCGGAATCGAAGCCGACGCCGAGCAAGGCGCGGAGGGCGAGGCGTCCGGCGGTGCGAAGCCCGGCGATCTCGGAATCGGCAGCCTGCGCCGGCCGCCGGAACCGAAGCGATAAGGGAGCGGCATGGATCACCTGCACAGACAATTCGCGCCGATCACGCCCGATACCTGGGCGCAGATCGATGCGGAGGCCGAGCGCACCCTGCGGCGTACGCTGTCCGGACGCAAGCTCGTCGATTTCAGCGGCCCGCACGGCTGGCAGTGCTCGTCCTACGGATCGGGCCGCGCGGACCGCATCGAGTCGCCGCGCGAGGGCGTCGACGCCTCGCTGCGCGCGACCCGCGCCCTCGTCGAGCTCACGGTCCCGTTTCGGCTCGATCGCGCCGAGGTCGACGCCATGGCCCGCGGCAGCCGCGACGCAGATCTCGGCAACGTCGTGGCCGCGGCCCGTACGGCCGCGCTGACGGAGGACCGGTCGATCTTTGAGGGCTTCGCCGCGGCCGGCATCGACGGAATCATGCAACGCGCGGACGGTCATGCACTGCCGCTTTCGGAAGACTACGAGAAGTATCCCGAAGCGGTGGCTGCGGCGCTGAGCTGGCTGCGCAATCAGGGCGTCGAGGGCCCTTACGCGATTGCGCTCGGCCCGCGGTGCTACGAGGGTCTGACGGAGACGACGAACAAGGGCGGCTACCCCGTCATCAACATGGTTACGCAGCAGCTCGATGGCCGCATCATCTGGGCGCCGGCCGTCGACGGTGCCGTGGTCATGAGCCTGCGCGGCGGCGACTTCGAGCTGGTCGTGGGTCAGGACTTCTCGATCGGCTATTCGAATCACGACGCCGAGCACGTTCAGCTCTATATCCAGGAGAGCATGACCTTCATGGTCTATGCACCGGAAGCTGCCGTGCCGCTGCGTTACGGCGCGCGCACTCAGTCCCGGGAGCGGACGCGCGCGGTTCGCGCGCGCAACACGAAGTCTTAGGGAACGGCGGCCGTCGTCACAGAAGACTCCCGGGTAACTAGTGGCCTGTAACGGCTGATTCGGTAGCGCCTGAACGCGTCTGGCGCGCCGGTGCCGCGTTGCTCGTCGTCGCCATAGTCACGACTATGCCTCCTCCTCGTGCCTTGCCCCGACGCGCCATCCATCGCTCAGCCACTACCGAATCGGCCGTTACAGGCCACTAGCGCCCCTGGCGCGACAAGCCCTGATAGACGACGCCCAGCGAGACGACATTGGCGCTGCCGTTCTCTCTCGAGACGTGCTGGAACGACTGCGAGACGGCATCGTAGCCCACGGCGAACGACCACGTCCGGGTGAATGCCCAGTCGAGCTCGAACGCGAGCCGAGCATAATTGCGCTGTGTTTCGTCCGTGGAGGCGGTGGAACTGAGGCCGCCGCTTTGAAAGGCCCGCAGCGCGAAGTTCAGGGTCAGCCGCTGGGACATATCGTGCGCGTACAGGATGCGCAGCTCGTTGCGGCGCGTCATGAAGCCGGCGGCGCTCGGGTCGATTTGCCGGCTCACGTCCAGTTTCAGCGTCGTGGTTTCCGTCTGCTTACCTAGACCCACGTCGAAGATGTAATTCGCGGCCGCATTGTGCACGGTCGGGCCGGCCGCGGGCAGATACGTGAACGCGCTGCGCTCGAGGCCGGCGCTGAGATTCAGCGACAAGGTCTCGTTGAGCTTGCGTGAAAGGCCGCCTTCTACACCGACGGTGCGCGTGTCGTTGTCCGTGGCTACCGCATGGTAGTCCGCGGCGAAAAGGCGGGCCGTGGCGCTGGTGCGCGAATCGATCGTTCGAGACACGTGCGTCCCGAGCTCTTTTTGCCAGATGTCGGACCGGGTTCGGAGCTGCAGGCCCGAATACGTCTGGTTCAGATACGTCGCGTCCACGCCGATCGAGCTGCGCGGCGATATGGTGAAGTTTGCGTACGGTGCGACGATGGCACGGTTTCGGTGCTCGCTGAGCATGACGAGCTGCCCCGTGTCCGTCTGGATGGGCTGGCCCACGATGCTCGGGTCGCCGAGATCGATGAGCCCCGCGTCGAGCAGCTCGCTGCTCAATATGCTCTCGCGCGCGAAATTGCTACGTAGCCCGATTTCGGCGCGTTCCCATTTGTAGTTGCCGCTCGCGAACAGGTACAGGTCCTTGCGCTGAAGGTCTTTGTCGATCGTGTCCGAGTATGCGTCCGCGCGGATTCGGGGCTGCACGTATATGTTGCTGCGCTGACCGATGTTCTGAAGGCGGAAGATCATGTCTACGAGGGCGCGGACCGACGTGTGATCCTGCAGGTCCTGCAGCGTTTGTGACTGTGTCGTCTGCTGTTGGCCGAGCCTCGGATTGTCGTTCGCTTCGATGCCCATGCGAATGTTGGAGACGGTGTCCCAGGCGGCAGAGGCGGCGCCGAAGGGCGCCGACCCGACGACGGCGCATGCCAGGCATGTGCCGGCCAGGCACCATCGTCTGCTTGCGATGGATCGGTTCATGGCTGGTGTTCGCCCCCAAAAGGTCCCCGCTCCGACAAGCAAGTTGCATGCCACTGGTTCCGGCGCGCGGTCTCCTATCGCCGCGGCGGCTTGCGCGCCCTGAGTCGGCGGCGCTCATTCCAAATGCTGGAAATTCTCCACCTGTTCATTGCGCCGTGATACTGAGCCCGCCCGGGCTGCCAGGAACATGGTGGAGAGAGTCGAATCGCAAGCCGCCCATGTCGAGCGGTTCGCCAAAGGCCTTGCCGTTGTAGTCGACGTTGTAGGTGTCGGCCTTGGTGGCCTTGGTGCGCGGCGTGTCGTCGCCTGCGCCGATCGTCGAGGCCCCGGGTTTGACTTGGAAATCCCGCCAACTCAATGCCTTGGAATCTTTGACGCTTCGCCAGCCGGTCATCTTGACGAGCTCGATGCCGTCATATCGGTTGCCCGCGCTCGAGAAGTCGCCGCCTGGATCGCCCTGGCTGAAGTAATTGTTCTTCGCGACCATGCCATTCAGCGAGGAGACGTTAACGTCCTTAGTGCCGGGCGACAGGCTCAGGAGAATGTTGTTGATGAACTGCGAGTTCGGCAATGGGACATTAGCCGTAAGTAACGCGAATTGAACGTCGTTGTCGACTAACGTGTTGTTGTAGATTAGCGTGCCGTCGAAGCGCGAGTTCTCTAGCTGACCGAAAATGCCGATACCGCTGCTCGTGTAGGCCACGAGGTTGCCGTATATCTTGGCGTGCGTCGACTGCACGCCGCTGCTCAACGTGCCGCCGTGACCCTGGTAGTGGTAGCTTTCGTTGTTCAGGGCGATGCCGGCGCCGACGGAATCGGCACTGCGCCAGAACTGCCGATCGGTCGTCCCGACAACCATGTTGTACCTAATGGTGGTGGACGGGGCGGCGTCGGCATAGATGCTGACGGCGCGTACGCCGTACAAGTAGTTGCGTTCAATGAGAGAGTCGCTGCTGTTTTCGAAGACGTTGATGCCTTCGCCGTAGTCCCCGAGGATGTTATTGCCACGGATGATCGTGCCGGTCGAGCGACCGGCCGAGATCGCGGCGGACCAGACGCGACCGGTCTCGGGAAATACCCTGTCGGAGCCCGTGATGGTGTTGCCGGCCGCCAGCCCGTTCCGGCTATCCATGAATTTGATGGAGCCGTCGAAGGCCGCCGATATCAGCAGGTCTACGGCTTGCCCCGACGAGACGCCGTCGAACAAAATGCCGCGGCCTTCCGAGTTTGCGATAGCGAGATCCTGGACGCGTATCCAATCCCCTTTGACCGTCACCATCGCGGCGTATTGGCTGGATGGAACCTTCTTCTGGCCGTCCAAAGTCGGACGAGCCGTGCGATAGCCGATCTCCGGCTGGCTACCGTTCATGTAGTAGGCACCGACGACGGCTTCCTTCGAGCTCTTGCCCGACCAATCGACTTCGAGCGTTTGGCCGGTCCATGTATCGCCCTCGTGTAGCAGCACGCTGTCTCCCGCGGAGAACGAGTGGGAGCTGACTTTGGTCAAGGTCGCCCACGCCGTGGCGGGGCTGAGGCCGTCCGCCGAGTCGTCGCCGCCGTGGCGCACGTAGTATGTCGCGGCCCGAGAGGCGCCGGAAAGAGACAATGCCAGGACCAATCCGAGTGCGATTCGTGGATACATTCGTGACCCTCATGGCTGGATGCCACTCGATGAGCGCGGCTCGCCCGCGAACACGATTGCCCCGGTCAAGCCCCGGACCTTTGGACCTTGGAACTTGCGGTTTACTTCCTGGTTGGGCTACGTCGCGGCGATGACGCTCGGACAAGATGCCGGGGCGGCGGGCTGGCTGTGCCGCGTGCCGGCCGCGGTGGCGAAGGAGTGTGACGAGTAGCACAGCGAAGGTCAATTGTCGTCGAACGACGACAACGTGCTCGGAATGCGCCGCCGGACGGCGCGTGCGGCGCCGTCCGGTGACGGTGACGCTCAGGTCGTGCCGGCGGAACTGGTGGCCGTGAGACCGGACGGCGTTCCCGGGACGCGCTTCAGAGTGCCGAAGCGGATGGCTCCCATGTCGGGCGGCCGATTGTGCGGTTTTCCGTTGAAGTCCATGTTGTAGGAATCGTTGGCGGTCGCGTTCTTGAGCGGCGTCGAATTGCCTGCGCCGATCGTCGAGCCGCCGGGCGCAATCTGGAAATCCCGCCAACTGACGCTTGCAGGGTCCGTTACGCTGCGCCATCCGCTCATGCGCGCGAGCTGGAGGCCTTTATATACGTTGCCGGAGCTCGAAAACGTTCCGCCCGGGTCGCCCTGGCTGAAGTAGTTATTCTTCGCAACTAACCCGGAGAGGCTGGACGAATTCACGTCCGCCGTTCCCGAGCTGATGCTCATGAGGATGTTGTTCATGAACTGCGAATTCGGCATCGGTCTATTGTCCAGGCTCGCGAACTGAACGTCGTTGTCAACCAGCGTGTTGTTGTAGATCATGGTGTTGTCGAAGCTCGAGCCGTCGAGCTGACCCCAGATGGCGATGCCGTCGTTGGTATAAGCAACGAGATTGCCGTATATCTTGGCGTTCTTTGACTGAACGCTCGTGCTCTGCGAGCCGCCATGGCCCGCATAGTGATAGCTTTCGTTGTTTAGGGCGATGCCCGCGCCGGATGCCTTCCCGTTCCTCCAGAACCTGGAATCGTTCGCGCCCACCACAATGTTGTACCGGATGGTGGTGCTGGGAGCCCCGTCGGAATAGATTCCGACCGCGCGGACCCCGAACAGGTAATTGTGCTCGATGATCGAGTTCTTGCTGCCGCCGAAGACGTTGATGCCTTCACCGTACTCGTGAATGACATTGTTCCCGCGGATGACGACGTTCGAGGAACCGTTCGCAGAGATCGCAGCTGACCAAGTCTTGTGAGCTTCGGGCCAGACCCGGTCCGAATCCGATACCGTATTGCCCTCGGCGAGGCAACCGGAGCATGTCAGGAACTTGATCGAGCCGTCATAGATGCTCGAGAGCACGAGGTTCACGGCATGGTCGTCGGAGACCGAATCGAACACGATCCCGCGACCCTGAGAGTTTACGATCGCGAGATCCTGGACGCGGACGTTATCGCCCTTGACCTCCACAAGCGGCGCATAGTGCGACGACGGATACTTCTTCTGGCCGTCGATGGTCGGCCGCCTGGTACGAAATCCCGTTTGCGGTTGTCCGGCGTCGACGTAGTAGGCGCCGATCACGGCCTGCTTGGAGCTCGTCCCGGACCAGCCTATCCCGAGCGTAGCGCCGGTCCATGTGTCGCCTTCATGGAACAGTACCGAGTCGCCCGCCGAGAAGGAATGCGAATTGACTTTGCCGATCGTCGCCCATGCCGTAGCGGGGCTCTTGCCGTCGGCCGAATCGTCGCCACCGTTGCGCACGTAGTAGGTGGCTGCGTATCCATTTGCATAGACCGCAAAGCTCAGTAAGAGACAAGCGAGAAGGTTTCGCATCGCCATACTTCAATCCTTTGCCGTGATGCCCGTTAGGAAGAGCACTGCGAGAATCCAGGACTGCAATGGCCCCGCATGGCGATGGCCTGAGGCATTCGACTACGAAACCCTGCAACCCGGCGATCATAGCGATGTGCTCGCGTTAGACCCGTGGTTTTGCGTCCCCACCTTTCGATGGGTCTGCCCTCGGTGTGAGAAGGAGTGTCGATGAGTCGACCCTGCGGGTCAACAGTCGGCAAATGGAGACAGTTTCCGAATTCGCCGGGCATCGGATCATGGAAGATTCGCACCGTTGGAACTGACCGCCGCCGGCGGGGCAGAGCGCCGACTTGCGCGCTGGTCGAGCTGGAACGAAATTTGCAGAAATGGCGCGGTCGACAGCGAATCCGAAACACACCAAACCAGATGCAGAACGAGAAGGTCGTATGGCGGGGCCCGAAAGTCGAGTCGTGGGCCCGATTTCACCGCTGCGTAAAGCCCGGCAGGAAGCTGCTCGGCGAGCTCGAGCGCTATCCCGACCCCCTTCTCGTGGCCGGATGCCAACGTTCCGGGACAACGGCCGTCGCGCGCATGCTCTCGAAGGCCGAAGGCGTTGCCGACCATCGTTTTGGAGTCGACGACGAGCTCGACGCCGCGCTGCTCCTTTGCGGCTATGCGGAATTGCCGCTCGAGGGGAGGCCGTGCTTCCAAACTACATATCTCAACGATCGGGTCTTCGAGTATTTCGAGCACGGCAATTTTCGCCTCCTTTGGATTGTCAGGGAGCCGAGAGCCGTTGTGCATTCGATGCTGAACAATTGGTCCCGGGCGGCCCTGCGCAGGCTCTACAACGCCTGCGGCCGGGAATCGCCCACGAGCGGCGGCGCGTTGCGGGCCGCCCGGGCCCTGTGGCAGTCGTCGTTGGACAAGGCGTGCGCGGCCTATTCTGCAAAGACCGCGCAGACGTTCGAGCTCGCCGGTCGACTGCCGGAGAATAGACTGTTGGTTGTCGAGTACAATGACATGGTCTTGAACAAAGAAGCGTCGATCCCGGCCCTGCTGCGTTTTGCGGATCTGCCCTACCGGAGCGAACTGCTCGAGACCATCCACACGCGCTCGGCCAAGCGTGAGCCATGGAGCGGGCGGCAGGCGGAGCGTGTCGATGAGCTTTGCCGGCCGGTGTACGAGCGGGCCTGCGCGCTGGCGTTGAGGTTCGGCTGTGCCTGACACGGCCCCGGCCTCGACCGGCACGCCGGCCCGGCGCGTCCCAAGAGTCTGTGTCGTGCTGCCGACGCATTGGGCCGCAGTGATGGGCGGCTCCCAGTACCAGGCGAAGCTCCTTATCGAACATCTGCTCGAGCGATACGAGGCCGAGCTGTACTTCCTGGCCGCCCGTACGGCCCCGGGCTTCGAGCCGCATGGTTACCGCATCGTCAAGTTCTCTACGCTCGGCGGGATTCGCCGTTACGGGCTGTTTTTCAACGTCCGCAGGCTCTACTCGGCGCTTGTGCAGGTACGGCCGGATATCATCTATCAGCAAGTCGGCTGTGCATACACGGGCATCGCTGCTCACTATGCCCGCCGCAACGGCGCGCGCATGGTATGGCGGGTCACGAGCGATCGCAGCGTGCGACGCCAACGAGTGCAGTGGGCGCGGTTGCACTACGCCATCGAGCAGCGTTTCCTGGAGTATGGAATAGAGCATGCCGATTTGATTCTTGCCCAGACCGAGACTCAGAAGGCGGAGCTCGCGGCCAACTTCGGGCGTTCCGATGCACTCGTCGTGCCGAACTTTCATCCCGTGCCGCCTGTCGACGGGAGCGCGGAGAAGCCGGCGTCGCCCCTCGAGGTGGTCTGGATAGCCAATTTCAAGCCATTGAAGAACCCTGCCGCCTTCGTGCGCTTGGCCAAGCAGTTCGAGGCCCGGGAGGACGTGCGCTTCGTCATGGTCGGCGCTGCAGGAGGGCGAGGGCGCTGGCTCGACGAGGTCATGGCTGCCATCAGCGCCGCCCCGAACGTCGACTATCTCGGCGTGCAACGTCAGGAGGAGGTCGGTAGACTTCTCGAGCGGGCGCACGTGCTCGTGAATACGAGCGACTACGAAGGGTTTTCCAACACGTTCATCCAGGCTTGGATGCGCCGGGTGCCGGTGGTCAGCCTGCACGTCGACCCGGACGGCCTGTTGAGCCAAAGCGGTTTCGGCCGTGTTGCGAACGACGAGCAAGGGCTTGCGCAGGCCCTGCGTCACCTGCTCGAGTGCTCGAGGCTGCGGAAGGAAATCGGCGAGCGGGCCCGCACGTATGCGATCGAGCGCCACTCGACGGCGGCTATCGACCGCGTCGCGGCTTTGCTCGGCCTCGAAGCGCGCGCCGGTCGCTCCCCCGTGGCAGCGGTCGGACCGGCGGCAGCCGACGGCGCTCAGTAGGCGCCTTCCCCCCTGAACATAATCGCAATCGTCTTGCACAGGATCTTCAGGTCTAGCATCAGGGACCAGCGGCGCAGGTAGTCGAGGTCGTAGTCGATGCGCCGCTTCATTTCGATGAGGTTGCTCGTCTCGCCGCGACAGCCATTGATCTGAGCTAGACCCGTGATGCCCGGGGCGACCTTGTGGCGCACCATGTAGCCGTCGATCTGCTTGCGATACTCCTCGTTGTGGGCGACGGCGTGAGGACGCGGGCCGACGAGGCTCATGCGCCCCTGCAGCACGTTGATGAGCTGCGGGAGCTCGTCGAGGGAGTAGCGCCGCAGAAACCGACCAAATGCAGTCACGCGAGGATCGTCCCGAGTGGCCTGACGTATTTTCGGCCCGTCCTCCGTTACGGTCATCGTACGGAATTTGTAGACGATGATCTCCTCGCCGTCGAGCCCGTAGCGGCGCTGCCTGAAAATCACGCCGCCCGGGCTCGTGAGCCTGATGCCGAGCATGATGAGCAGCATGACGGGCACGGCGACGACGAGCATCAACGATGCCAACGCGATATCGGTCGCGCGCTTCTCGAACCCGTGCCAGCCGTGGAACGGGGTCTCGCACAGCGCGATGACGGGAATGCCGCTGATCTCGTCGGCTCTCGTCTGAATGAGATCGATGAACGAGATCTCCGGGATCAGGTACACGGACGCCGTGGTATCGCGCAGCGCATGAAGCAGCGTCTTCGTGCGCTCGAGATGATGCGGCATCGCGACGAAAATGACGTCGACTCGATGGCGCTTCACGTACTCGGGCAGCTCCGCAAGCCGGCCGAGGACCGGAATAGGGCTTTCCTCGCTGACGACGCGATAGGTGCAGCGATCCTCGAAGAATCCCAGTTGCTCCAGGCCAAACTCGGGCCTTGCGGCAATCGTTTGGGCGAGCTGCTGGCTCATGTCGTTGATGCCGGCGATCACGACGGTCCGGGCATTGCCCGAGGCCACCGCGATGCGGCGCGCGCACTGGCGCAGGAGCAGCGGCGCGGCCACCAACAGGGGCGGTGTTGTGACGAACCAGAGGAACAGTGCCCGCCTGGAATAGTATTCGGAGATCTTCGTCGCGTAGCCGATGAGCAGCAGGATGCCGACGACGGCTAACCATGCCAGAGCGATCCGCGTCGCGATGGCCCAGCCGCTCGGCAGCACGAAGCGGTGCTGCTTCGTCTCCGGCCGAATGAAGGTGAAGCACAGGAGCGCGGAGAAGATGGCCAGCAGAATGTATGGCTGCGTAAGCGGAACGCCCAGTGCCTGCGTTGCGGCAAGCAACACGCCCGTCGATATCGCCGGGGCCGCGATGCTCTCCATTGCCGAGAATAGCAATGGAGCGAAGCCGAACTTGTAATAGGTGTTGGCCAAAGCCCACTCTTCAGCGTGGTTGAGTCTTCTTAGCGCGAATAGGTCTTCGTGACTCAGCCGAAGCAATTTGCATGCCATGGGCGGCCCGGCCGATCGTGCGCCAACCGGGACCCGATGGCAGTGCCCGCAGCAAAACGCTATTCAGGAAAGCTCCGGGAACGGAACGATAGTGGAGGCGGCGCCGGAGGCATTGCGACACTTACAAGTTTTGCAAGGCGGAACAGCAAATCCGGGAGGCCGCGGCCTCGGGCTCCTCGCGGCAGAGCGCAACGACAGGAGTGCTGCCGCCCGTGGCATGCAATTTGCACCGCCCGTTCCGCAGGTCCAAACAACAATTCTTCCCGTGGCCGATAATACGTCGCCTCGCAGCCATTCGTTTCGTTCGGGCGAGCGGACGCGCGCCGAACGGGACCTCGATCCGGGGGGCAGGAGGCTCTATGGCGGTCGCTGCGCGACGAGTAATTCCGAAGAAGAAACCGCGTATTCGAGTCCTTGTTCTCGGCCTGCGCGGCATTGTCGAAGTTCAAGGCGGCATCGAGACACATTCGAGAAATCTCTACCCGTTGCTGGCCCGGCTTGGGTGTGAGGTGGAAGTAATACAGCGATCTCGTTATTTTCCAGTCCGGCGCCCGCGGGAATGGCATCGCGTAAGGCTTCGGTACGTTTGGGCGCCGCGACGAACGGGGCTCGAAACCGCGGTGCATTCGGTTCTAGGGCTCTGTTACGCCGCGCTGAAGCGCCCCGACATTCTGCACCTGCACGGCGTCGGTCCGGCGCTGCTGGCCCCGCTCGCCAGGCTCCTGGGTCTGCGCGTGGTTGTCACGCACCATGCCGCCGATTACCGTCGAGAGAAGTGGGGCACTTTGGCTCGTCTTCTGTTGACGGCCGGTGAGCGAATGGGCATGCGTTACGCCCACGCCCCCATCGTCGTCTCTGACCTTCTGGAGGAGACGGTGCGCGGCCGGTACGGCGTTCGACCGTGGCTGATTCCGAACGGAGTGCCGCGGACCGTGCGGGCGGCGACCACGCACGTGCTCGATGAGCTCGGCATTCGCCAAGGCCGCTACGCACTTTGCGTAGCGCGGCTCGATCAGGTTAAGCGACAACTCGATCTCGTTGATGCCTTCGAGCGAGCCGCCGTAGACGATTGGAAACTCGTACTCGTCGGCGCCCGAGACGAGGAAGATCCGTATGCCCGGCAGGTCGTCGAGCGTTGCGAGCGAAACCCCCGCATCGTCGTCGCCGGCTTCCGGCGTGGCCGAGATCTCCGTGAGCTGTTCTCGCACTGCGGCGTGTTCGTTCTCCCATCGTCCCTCGAGGGGCATCCGATCGCGCTTCTGGAGGCATTGAGCTACGGAGCACCGATTCTGGCCAGCGACCTGCCCGAGAACCGCGCATTGCCAATCTCCGCGGACAGCCTGTTCGAGGTCGGCGACATAGCGACCCTCGCACGGCTTCTCGAGGAGGCTGCGTCCGGTAGGCCGCCCGCCGCGGCTCCGACGGCTTTCGACTTCGCGCGCTATAGCTGGCGGCGGGCAGCCGAATCGACGCGCGCCGTCTATACGGCGGTGGCCGCGGCCCAGCAGCGAAATTGAAGAAGTGGCGCGTAGACATGATACGAGCGTCTAGACGGTCGAGGACCGAGCGTCCGGAACACTGCAACAAGGGAGTTGCCCGAGGAATGAGCTGCGAGGACATGCCGCCGGACTCCGGCGGCTTTAGCCCGGACCGGTTGCGGATTCTGTTCGTGACGTCGGATTCGTTTCCGCCGTTCCGTCCCGCGGCCAAGGCGATATTCGGCGAGGATCTTCCGCGCCGAGGGCACGAAATCGATTGGGTGTTGCAGGCGGCGTCGCCTGCCGTGACCGCCGGACAGCAGCCTTTCGGCAACGGCACCGCTTACGTTGCTTCGACCGACGGCGGCGGTTCGCGGTGGCGTCGGCTGCGCAAGTTCTTCCTGGGGTTCTTCAATGACTTCAAAGTGTTTCGGCTCATAAGGGGCGGCCGGTATTCCCTCGTGCAGGCAAAGGACACTTACCTGGCGGCACTGCTGGCTTTGACGGCCGCGCGGCGCGAGCGGGTCCCGTTCGTGTACTGGCTCGCATTTCCCCATGGGGAGGCGTCGTTGTATGCCGCGCGCACAGGGATGGCGCGCTATCGCGTCTTCTACCTGCTCAGGGGGATACTGCAGCAGTTTCTGCTTTACCGCGTGATTTGTCCTGCTGCTGGGCACGTCTTCGTGCAGAGCGAGCAGATGCGGCGCGATTTCGTCATGCGCGGCGTGCCGCTCGAGAAGACCACCGCCGTTCCCAGTTCCATCAATCTGGCGGACCTTGACCGCGGCGGCGCCGAACCGACGGATAAATCGTCCGGAGAGCGCTGGATCGTGTATATCGGCACGCTGGCCGCCGAACGCCACCTGGAGTTCTTGATCGGCATGCTGGCGCACGTGCGAAAGGATGTGCCGGCCGCGAGGCTCGTTCTCGTCGGGCGCGGCGAGCGCCCGGAGGACGAGGCCGCGCTCCTGCGAGAGGCGGTGCGGCTGGGGGTAGCGGACGCCGTCAGGATCACCGGCTGGATGCCGATGCGGCGCGGTTGGGAATACGTGAGGTCCGCCGACGTGTGCGTCTCGCCTTATGCCCCGATTCCGATCTTGCGCTCGACATCGCCAACGAAACTCGTCGAGTACATGGCACTAGGCAAGCCAGTCGTCGCGAACGATCATCCGGAGCAGTCCGCCATGCTGCGCGAAAGCTGTGCCGGCCTCGTAACGCCTTGGGAGGAGCGGAGCTTCGCCGAGGCCGTTGTGTACCTGCTGCGTCACGAGCAAGAGGCGCGCGAGATGGGGCGGGCCGGCAGAGCCTACGTCGAAAGGCACCGCACGCACGAGCGTATGGGCAAGCTGGTCGAGAGCCGTTATCGGGCCCTGCTGGAGCGGGTGGCCCCCGAGACGAAGAATTCGGCCTTCGGCGTGGCCGAGTAACGGGCGGCTCGGCAGTGAATTTTCTGGTTGTTTCGCTGTTCATTTCGGTCTTCTCGGCCGGTTACGCTGCTAAACGTCTCCACGTAATTCCGGCAGCCTGGGTCCTGTTGCCCGAGGCGCTGTCGGTGCTGGCTCTCGTCATTGTGTTGGCCCGTCTCGTTGCGGGCAGCAGACTGCTGCTCGATTGGCGCTACGGTTTATTCATCAGCGTGTTCGTGTTCGTTCTGGCGTTCGGCTTCTTCGCCCAGACGATGCCTACGGGCGCCGTAGTCTCCGGGCTGCGCAACTACGTCAAATTCGTCCCTTTCTTTCTGCTTGCGGCCATGTATCCGTTCACGACGCGGCAGATCAAGGTTCAACTCGGGTTTCTGCTCGGCATCCTGCTCATTCAGTCGCCTCTCGCGGTGTTCCAGCGCTTCGTGGAGTACGCCGGCAGCATGCATACCGGAGATCCGGTGCGGGGGACGACGACCTCGTCGAGCGCGTTGAGTATGTTGATGATCTGCGGCATCGCCGTATTGGTGACGCTGTACCTGCATCGGCGGCTTCGGCTTGGCCTTTTGATCGTTGCGGTCGCCGTCTTCTTCTTGCCGACAACCCTGAACGAGACCAAGGGGACTGTCTTGCTCTTACCCGTGGCCCTGCTTGCGCCGGCACTTTTCATGCCGCGCGGCACGCGGCCGCTGCGTCGCCTGGTTCCGGTCATCGGCATCGGCGGCATGGCCTTATTCTGCTACGTGCTGATCTACAACTCGCTGTCCATCTACGGGAAATATAGTCACACGATCGGCGCGTTCTTCACCCAAGGCTACGTGGAGAGCTATCTCTATAGCGGCGCGGCGGAAGGCGACGATCGTTACGTTGGCCGGTTCGACAGCGTCGGCCTCGCCGTGGAAAAGCTGTCGGCGCATCCGCTGGACCTCGTTTTCGGCCTTGGCGCGGGCAACGTCTCGCACTCGTCGCTGCCCGGGTTCGACGGCGAATATGCTTCATTTTACGAGCGTTACGGCGTCGATGTCACGCAGGTCAGCTACTTCCTCTGGGAGATCGGCATCGTGGGCCTGCTGACGTACTTGCTCTTCTACTGGTGCGTGTTTCAGGACGCGCGGCTGATTGCGAAATCGGCCGGTACGTTTGCCGTGCTCGGACAGGTATGGGGGGCAGTGATAATCATCATGACGATGGCGCTTATGTACAAGAGCGTATTCACCATCAACGAGATTGCCTATCCGTTTTGGTTCTACTCGGGAATTGTCGCCAGGAACGCCTACCTCCAACGCCACGCCAGTCGAGCCGGTGACGAAGCTCGAGAGAACCTCTCATCCTTCCCGCGCGGCGCGTATCTCGCCTCCGGAAGAGAGTAAGTGAACCGGCGCACGGTTTACGCAGTGTGAGCTTATGCCGAAAGTGAGTAGGGTGCTCGTCGTCGCGATCGATCTCAATCCGATGCTCGGCTCGGAATCCGGTGCCGCCAGCCTTTGGGTCAAGGTTCTGTCCAAGCGATACGCGCTCGACGTAGTGACGGACGAAAAGCACCGTGCCGGCATCGAGCGGGAAGATTACGGGGAATCGACGTTCCACTACGTAGATCTGTGCGATGGCGTCACGGGGTTTCTCAGGCGCAGGCGCCTCTATCTTCACGTCTACCGGCGCATGCTCGCGAAGGGCGGCGCCATGATTCGAGGACTGCTCGCCGGCGGCGATCACGCCATGGTGCATTGTCTGACTCCCGCCGGCATCTACGCTTACAGCGATTTGTACAAGCACGGCGTGCCCCTACTCGTCGGACCGGTCGGGGGCGGACTCCGCCTTCCGCCGGGATTCGAAGCTCTGGCGGGCAGTCGTTCGGTCCGTGCAAGGCTCCGCGATCTGTACTACTCGCGTATCACGCGCAGGCCGGAATGGCTCGCCTATTATCGTGCGGCGGAAAGGGTGCTCATCGGAACGCCGCACCTGCTCCGGTATCTTCCGCAGGAGATGCATTCCCGTGCCCAAGTGCTGTTCGACTGCTTTGTGGACGCCGCCGCCTTCGAGCCCAAGCCGCTGCAGAGAACGGATACCATATCGCTGTGTTGCATGGGCAGGCTCGAGTCCAATAAGGGCCAAGAGTTGCTCGTGGAGGCGATGCGGCGGGTCTTGAGGAGCCGGCGGGACGTATTTGCGACCATCGTCGGCGACGGATCCGCGCGGCGCGCATTGGAGCGCCGGATTTCGGAGGCCGGCATCGGTTCGCACGTCAAGCTCATGGGCAGCCTCCCGCACGGCGAGGCGCTGCGCGTATTGGCGGGCAGCGACATGTTCTGTCTGCCGACGCTTCGAGAGCCCGGCGGCGCCGCGATCCTCGAAGCCATGGCCTATGGTGTGCCGGTCATTACGTCCGATTACGGGGGCCCCGCATACAGTGTGACCCGGGAGTGCGGCATCAAGATCAAACCGGCTGGATATGAGGACTATGTGGTTCGCCTCGAGGAGGCGATCCGGTATCTGGCCGACCGCCCGGGTGAGCGCGCGAGAATGGGGGCGAACGCGCGCACAAGGGTGCTCGAGCACTTCTCGGTGGAGGCGTTCGAGGCGCAGATTTTTCGGGTCTATGAGTCCATCATCGGCTGAGCGGGGCCGCTGAACAACACGAGCGTGACGGGCGCTACGATGGGCGACCGAGTGCCGGGCGCCGCCTCTCGGACCGCTTTCGGTCGCCCGCTCGGCGGCGCCTCTGAACGACACCCTCGTAGACGCCGAGCAGTGCCGAATTGTGCCGGTCCACGGAGAAGTGCCGTTCGACGCGCTCGCGCGCGGCCGCGCCAAGCCGAAGGCGTGCCTCGTGATCGCGGCTGAGATCGGCTAGACAGCGCGCCAGCTCAGCCCGATTCCCGGGCGGAAACAGCAGCCCCGTTTGCTCATGGGTCACCAACTCGGGGATCCCGCCGATTCGGCTGGCGATCACCGCCTTGGCGCAACTCATTGCCTCGAGTACCGAGATCGGGCAGTTCTCGTAGCAGTCGGACGGCAGCACGACGATACCGGCATTGCGGACGGCTTCCGTGACGGACGCCCCGGTCAAGTGGCCGAGAAAGCGTGCCCGCGGATACTTCCGGCGCAGATTGTCTTCGTCGGGCCCGGTGCCCGCCACGTGCAGGGTAACCTCGTCCGCCACAGTTGCGTGGGCCGCGAGCAGGGTCTCGATGCCCTTCTCCGGTGACAGTCTACCGAGGTAAAGCGCGTAGCCTCGGTCCTGGCCGCTCGGACGCATTCTGTGCGTGTCGACGCCATTTGGAATCAGATGGACTCGGTCCGCCTCAAAGCGACGATGGGTCACGGCGGCGCGCATGAATTCGCTCGGGGCGATGACGGCGTCGACTTTCTCGTAACTTCCGAGCAGGCGCTGGACCACGGCCTCTGCATACAGCAGTCCGCTGCGGGCGAGAGACCCCTCGCGGCAGCGGTACTTCAAGACGTTGGAGACGCGGCCGTCGAGACAGGCGGAGCAGGGCTCGCCGTGACGCAGGCGGGTGTGGATCGGGCAAATCGGCTTGTAGTCGTGGACAGTGAGCACGACCGGGACGTTGTGCCTCGCTGCGACGCCGATGATCGAAGGCGTTAGCTGGTGATAGACGTTGTGGCAGTGCACGACGTCTGGCCTGGTTTCTCGTATGAGTCTCCCAAAGTTGCGCACAGCTTCCGGCGAGTGGACGAGCTTCATTGCGGTGCGGAGTTTGAACGCTCCGTTGCCCGGTTCCGCATAGTTCTGATTGCTGACGAAGTACCCGGAGTAGGCGCTCGGAATATTGCGCGGGTCATGCATAGAGAAGTCGACAACGTCGATGCCTGCGCCGAGTAGAAATTCCCTTTCCATCAACATCACGGCCTCGGCGCCGCCTTTCAGGAACAAGTATTTGTTCGCTATTAGGACCTTCAATCCGGCGCCTCCCTAGTTCTGGCTACGGTACGAATTCAATTTCCATACCAGCGCCGCAAGTTCTCGGCCGCCCTACGGGCGGCCTTCGCGACTCTGACCAACGTCGAGCGGGCCCTTTTGGAGATCCGATAGCAATTCTTGGAAGGAGTGAACGACTCGCCGAAGTCGGCTGTGTATCGCCTTGGGAGTATTGACGATCTCTCTGCATCAGCTCGTGTTCGGCTTCGACTTGGACCCGATTCGCGGTCCGCTCGTCGCGCAGCACTATCGGAACGAGGGCCTGCTGCACCGCGCGTTCGGGCTCTCCGACTATCCACATTTCAAGACGCCCGCGGCGTACTTGAAGCGCCATGCGGCGCCCGACGACGAGATCATCGTGCGCGGCTCGCGCGAGATGCATTCCTATCTCGGTCACGTGGACTACTTGGTCAGGACCGCCATCTTCGCGACGCAAACGTCCGAACGCCACGGCCGGCTGCTCGATCGCTATGTGCCTACGCCGCTGATCATGAGCGCCGACGCGCTCGAGAAGGCCCTCACCGTCCCGGGCCGCAGGAAGTGGCTCGTCGCCTTCGACGCGTTGCTGGCGCAGACCCGGCGGTCGACGAAGCCGTCAAGCGCTTCGTCAGACGCACGCGGGGGGCCGTATCACGGCTCATGCCTACGCGCCCGCAGGACTTTTTGCTATCCGATAGCAATTCTTGGAGGGCGTCGCTGCGGAGGCATCCGCCGCGACGCCGTCGACGTTGGCATGCTCCTTGCTCAATGAGTCGGGCAGATGCCCATGGCGGCTATTGGGGGCCCCATCAAAAACTCGAAACCGTCTACCGCGGCGAACCAACTGCCGTCTTCCAGCAGGTGAGGGTCGACGTGATGCATCCCCCCGGAGTTCCAGGCGAATTGCCCGGGCCCGAGCAAGGGCGGGCCGGCGACGGCGCGCTCTTCATAGCGCGTGGGCGTCAATACGGTGATCGCGAATGCCCTCACTTCCGCGCCGTATTCGGGATAGACCGGCTGCGCGAAGCGCACCGGCGTACCGTCGTGGACGACGACGCGGCCGGCGGGCCTGGCCGTCAGAACGTTGTCCTCGATCGGGCTCGCCGGGTGCTCCCGCCAGGGGCCGGCGAGCTCGGGGGCGTGGAAAAGGCGCAAAAGCGGGTGAGCGGCGTCGTCCCCGGCATCCGTCAACATCCACCAGCGCCCCTCGTGCCGGAACACGGAGCTGTCGGCGAAGCGGGCACCGTCGAGCAAGGTGGCGGCCCGCCGCCAGCCCGTCGGAAAGCGCCGCGCGCGGTAGAGGCGCACCGCGCGGGCCCGGCCGCTTTCCGGAATCATGTAAAAGTCGCCGCGCCACGCGAAGACCTGCGGGTACGACAAGTGAAAGGGCTCGACGAGGGCGAGGCCGCGGTAGGTCCAGCTGAGCCCGTCGTCACTGGTCGCGTAGGCGATTTCGCCCTTCCAGGACAGACGGTTGAGAACCTCGAAGAACAAATGCCAACGGCCGTCGGCCCGCAAGAGGAATGGGTCGGCCACCATGGACGCGGGGACGTCCGTGACCTGCGCCGGCGCGAGGACCGGATTGCGGGCGCCGGCGGCAGGGCGCAGCTCGAAAGGCGACGGTCCCGAGTAAATGGCGACGGAGTAACGGCGCGCGGCCTTCGGCGCGCGAGCGGCGAACACGCCCGGGCAGGCACGCCACAGCGACCACTTCGCTGCGTACTTCAAGGTTCTCATATTCCCCTCTGACTGGACGGTGCCGATGGCAGGCCTTGCAAGACGAGTGCCGGATGCGGCGCGGGGAGCCCCTGCCGGAGGGGCGGGCTGCCTCGGCCGGGCCCATCTGCGGTCATGAGCACGACCTCGCGCAGCTTCGTCGCGACGAACGCGATCGTCGTCGGAACGCTGCTCATCGGTTTTGCCAACAACGTCGCCATCGCGGCGATCTTCGGGCTCACGCGCGAGGTCGACGCCTACTACGCTGCCTTGATGCTGCCGAATCTCTACATGGCGTTATGCCTCGACTATCTCGGTAAGAACTTTCTGCCGATCCTGGCGCGGGCCAGGAAGGAAGGGGACCGGAGCGCTTCCGAGCTCACGTCCTCGGTCGTGACCGTCGCGGCGCTGCTCTCCCTCGTCCTGATGCTCGCGCTCGCCGCGGGCAGCGGCCTGCTCTTCCGAATTCTGCTGCCGGGATTCGACACACCGGCGCTCGGGCTCGTGCGCGAGGACTTCCTCATCATGGCGCCGACGATCGTGTTCATGACGATCACGGCTTTTCACCAGTACGTTTGCCAGCACGACGAGGACTACGTGCACCTCATGGCAATTCGCGCCGCGCTGCCGTTGGCCAATCTCATCACCGTGCTCGCCATGAACGGCTTCATCGGCGTCTATGCGCTGCCCGTCGGCAATCTCGCCGGCCAAATCCTCGTTTGCGGGCTCATGGCCAGACGGGCCCGCTACCGCTACGCCTGGCGAATCTCCATTCGAAGAGAATGGGAAGGGAAGATATTCACCGCTTCGGCCATCGTCATGGGGAGCGGCCTGCTGGCCCGCACGCGGTTCGTCATCGACAACTATCTCGGATCGCTTCTCGGCAGCGGCGCGATATCCGCGCTCGCGATGTCGCAGCGGCTCACCGAACCGCTCGGGCGCTCGGTATTCATGGGCGTCCGGCTCATGATGTTCAGCCGCACGGCGCGCTACGCCGTCAATCGCGAGTCCCGCGAGATCGCACGCCTGTACGACAACGGGCTCGGCTCGGGTTTTCTGCTGCTGGCGCCCGTGCTGTGGTGGATGGCGCTGAACTCGCGCGTCATCGTCGATCTGGTCTTTCTGCGCGGCCAGTTCGACGCGCGCATGGCGGCGCTGGTGGCGCTTGCGCTTCTGGGCGCGGTGCCGTCGGTCTTGTTCTCCAACGTCAACGCACTGATATCGAGCGCATTCTATGCCCTGGAGCGCGTCGCGGTCCCCGCCGTCGTCATGCCTCTGGGGACGGTCGTCTATCTCATGATCGCGCCGGAGCTGTCGGGCCGTTTCGGGGTCATTGGCGTGACCTTGGGGCTCAGCGTCTCGGCGGCGGTCGTCTTCGTGGTCATGCTCTGGCTGCTCGGCCGCGAGCTCGAGCATTTCGACGCGGCGCGCTCGCTGCGGCAGTTGTTGCGCTACGGCTTTGTGGCCGGCGTCTGCCTGGCGGGCACGACCGCGTGCTTCCGGTTCTTCGGGCTCGACGCCATCCAGACGGCGTCCGCCTCGCTCGTTGCCGGCGGCGTGCTGTATGTGGCCACTCTGATTCTCCTCAAGGACCCCATGCTCGCCTATGTCTACCAATTCACGCGGAAGGCGCTGCCTGCGCGCGGCGCCGCCCGAGACGCTCGCGGATGAGACCGCCTGCGGTTTGCCGGCCCGGTTGGCACCATCTTTGTATAGGCGTCTCGAAACGCTTCCGGTGCCGGGAACGAAGCGTCGAGCATCTTGCGGTGTAGAGGGGTGATCCGGCTGGCGGGATCCAAGCAGCGAGGCCTCCGAATGTCGTCGACCCTAAGCAATTCTCCGACCCCTGCCGTCAGCGATCGAGGCGGGCCGCCCGGCTGGGCCGGGCGCCGCGTCCCGCTCACGGTGTCCGGCGCCTCGACCTGGCTGCTGCTCGCGGTCGTCATGGCCGTCGGCGCGTACTTTCGCCTCGCGCATCTCGGTCACCTCGGCATCCACTCCGACGAGGATCTGTCGTCGCTTTCCGTGCAGGCGATCCTCGCGAAGGGCATTCCCGAGTTGCCAAGCGGCATGATCTACCTGCGCGGCGCGCCTTTCCTCTACGCGATGGCCGCGAGTGCCAAGATTTTCGGGTTCAGCGAGTTCGCGATGCGGCTCCCGGCCGCGCTGTTCGGCATTGCCACGATCCCGCTCGCCTTCGTCTTTGCCCGCGCGCTGTTCGGCGACCGCGTGGGACTCGCGGCGGCTGCCCTTCTCGCGATCAGCGTCTGGGACGTGGAGTTCGCGCGTTATGCCCGCATGTACTCGGCGTTCATCTTCTTCTATGTGCTGACGTTGTGGGCGCTCTGGCGCTACCGGGTCCGCGCGCCCAG
This sequence comes from uncultured Gammaproteobacteria bacterium, assembly GCA_963782445.1. GTDB lineage: Bacteria > Pseudomonadota > Gammaproteobacteria > Steroidobacterales > Rariloculaceae > ZC4RG20. The sequence continues at coordinate 2,957,105 of CAWAJM010000001.1, read as the reverse complement.
CCTCGCCGGCGGGGTGCTGTGTATCGCCTTGGCGGTATTGACGATTTCTTTGCATCAGCTCGGCTATACGCTGGCCGCCGCCATGTTCTATCCGCTGATCCTCGACGGGCCGCGCGAATGGCTGCGCCCGCGGCGGCTCGCGTTTCCGGTCACCGGGACCGTCGTGACGGCCGGCTTCTTTTTCGTCTGGAGCGGGTTCGTCGAGCGGATGCGGACACTGCCGCTCGGCGGTTCGGAGCAGGCCTTCATCGCGAGCCATCTTTCGAGCCCGGACCCCCTCGGACCGGCCGTGCCGCGGCTTCCGCTGCTCTCGCGATTCGTCGCCGCGTCGCCCGTCTGGTACTTCGTGCTTGCTGCGGCCATTGTGGGCGTCGCAGTGCTGTTCGCCTTCCGGCGGCGCCGGCCGGGTTTGGAACGGACGGCGCTGATCGGCACGGCCGCCTGCTGTGCCGTTGGCCTGTTCAACTTCGCGCTCCTCGGGATCGTGGCCACCGCATGGCTCAAAAGACGCGGTTTGGCCGCACTGCGCAGCCCCGCCGTGGTATTCGCCATGGGCATCACGGCGGCCGCCTTCGCCGCGTGGCTGCTCGCGACCGTGGCGCTTGGGCTCGCCGCGCCGGCCTTCGTCGGTCTCGCTGCCGTGAAGGCCGCCATGAGATGGTCGCTGCTGAACTATCCGCACTTCTTCGTCTTCTGGGGCTTCGTGAATCAGTGGCCGCTCGCCTCGGTCGTCGCGGCCGTCGGCGTGCTCTGGGCGTTCGACCGGGCTTCCGGTCCGTCCTCGGAACCTGCTGCAGGTTTCCTGTTACTCGCTTTTGGCACGCCGCTCGTCGTCAACGGCCTGTTCGGTACCCGCTACGAGCTGTTCCGCTACGAAGTGCCCTTCGACACGCTGTTCTTTACCTTCGTCGCGCTCGGTTTGCTGCGCTGGCAGCAGGTGCTGGCGGCCTGGCGCCGTGCGCCTGACGGCACGGACACGGCTGCCGGCAGCCGCGCGGCGGGCGGCCCGCCGAGCCGCGCTCGCGCGGCGGTCATCGGCGGGCTGTTCGTGCTGCTCGTGCTCGGCTTCGACTTGAATCCGGTTCGAGGCCTGCTCGTCGCCCGCGAGCAGTACCGGAACGAAGGCCTGCTGTACCGCGTGTTCGGGCTAACCGATTACCCCGATTTCAAGACGCCTGCCGCCTACCTGAAGCGCCATGCGGCCCCGGGCGACGAGATCATCGTGCTCGACTCGCGCGAGATGTATTCCTATCTCGGGCATACCGACTATTGGGTCAGGACAGCCGTCTTCGAGACCCAGACGTACGAGCGCGGCGGCCGTCTGCTCGATCTTTACGTTTCGACACCGCTCATCATGAGCGCCGACGCGCTCGAGAAGACGCTCTCCGTCCCCGGCCGCAGGAAGTGGCTCGTCGCCTCAGACGCCATGTTGGCCGAGACGCGCGCCGTCAGCGAAGCCGTCAAGCGTTTCATCAGGGGACAGGCGTCCCACGTCGTTTACGTGGGCCGGGACGGCGAAACGAAGATCTATCGCTTCGACTGAAGCGAGTTGCCTTGGACGGCCTCCGCCTCGGGGCGATCGCCCCGGGCCGCAACCCCGCGGCGAATTCCAGCATCTGGAAAGTGTGTGCGATGCGAGCGGCGCTTGCCGTCGACAAGTCCCCTACCAGGTAAGTTCCACGTACGGCATCATCTTTGCATGGTGTCGGCGAAAGGCAGCGAAATACGCGAGGCGCCGCGCAGGCGCCGGAGCGCGAAAGCATGGGGACCCGAGACGATGAGAGCGCTGTTCATATGCCGGCGGGAGGCTGACGCCGACCTGTCCGCGGAGGAGGTCGCCGTCCTCGGCCGCCTCCTGCAACTCGACAACCTCGATGCGCGTCCGGCTCGCGTCTGCCGCGGCCACGGCGCCGTATGCATGCTGTTCAATCCACCGAGCCGCGTCGAGACGGCCGGGGCCAGCGTCGTTCTCGGCCGGCTCGGCGCCGGGGCGCCAGACTGGGCACGGCCGGGCGCGGCCGCACCGGACGGCGCCTACGCGTTGATCCGCGTGGACTGCGGCAGTGCCGAGCTCGTGGCCGATGCCGTTGCGTCGCGCACGCTTTGGTACAGGCTGACTCGAAATCTCTTCGTCGCCTCCACGTCTCAACGCGCGCTGGCCGCCGTGACCGGCAGTTTCGAGCCGAACCGGGACGCCCTGTCCTGGATGCTTTCCTCGGGGACATTGGGACCGGAGGCGGGTTGGGATGCACGGGTCCGCCAGGTGCCGCCCGGCGGCCGGGTGAAGCTGGACCGCTCCGGCTGGCGCCTGACGGTCGAGGCGCCGGCGATCGAGCTCGGGCCCCGGGCCGGCGATGCGGCAGACGCGGATGCCGAGTCGCAGTGTCGCGGGCGTCTCGAGGACGCTCTCGCCCGCGTCTTCGAAGCGCTCCGATTCGATTACGCTCGGTGGCTCTTGCCGCTCTCCGGAGGTGTGGACAGCAGGGGAGTGCTCCTCATGCTGCGCGACCGGCGAGGCCTTCGCAGCGTTACGTGGGGCGTCAAGGAGGCCCAGGCCGATCGCGCCGGCGACGTCGCCATCGCCGCAGATCTCGCGGCCCACTTTCGGCTCTCGCACCGGTTCTTTCCGATTGCAGTCTCGCGCGAGCCGCGCGACCGGCTGATCGAGCGGTTCCTCGTCGCCGGCGAAGGCAGAACCGATCGGGTCTCCGGCTACCTGGACGGCTTTGCGATCTGGCGCACGCTCGCCGAGCAGCAGTGCGACGGCGTCATTCGCGGCGACGAGGTCATGGGGTGGACGCGCGTGCGCAGCGAAGCCAACGTCCGCGCGGCGTGCCGATTCACGCTGCTGGACGATGTGCTCGACGCCGATAGCCGCGAGCGCTTCGGGCTGAGTGCGCAAACGCTTCCGCCGAACCTCGTCCGGCGGCCGGCCGAGTCGCTTCCTGCCTGGCGCGACCGGACTTATCAGCAGTTCGCGATGCCTGCGTTGTTGGCCGCGCTCACGGATTTGAAGGCGGCGTACGTCGAGGTTGTGAACCCCTTGCTGTTCAATGGCATCGTCGATTGCGTGCGGAGGCTGCCGGATGGCTTGAGAACCGACAAGCGCCTCTGGCGTAGGCTGGTCGAGCGGCTCTCGCCAGCCATCCCGTTCGCGCGCCGCACGGCCGTCTATCCGCTCGCGGCCTTCGTGGCCGAGCCCGCTACGCTCGAGCTCATGCTCGACGAATTCGCCTCGACCCCCGCGCGATCCGCGCTCGGCGAGGACTTCGCCGCGCGGCTCAGATGCCTCGTCGACGCGCGCCGCAGCGCGGCGGTCGACCGGCCGGCGGCCCTTCCATTGCGCCGCGGTCTGGCTCGCCGCCTCGCCGAGGCCGGCCGCCGCCGGCTCGGCGGCGGCCGGCCTGCCCTGGCACCGGAAATCCTGGCGTTTCGTGCGCTGCTCGCCGTGCGCATGTACGGCCGTCTGCGAAGGGATCAGCATGCGCTGGCGGCGGTTGAAGGGGCGCAAGCCCATGTCGTGCCTGCGTGAGCGGCAGGGGGCGCGCTGCAGGCTGCCTCCGCAGGCGTGCGGCCGGCCGAGTGGCACGGACTTTGCTCAAGTACGGGCTGCGTCGGCTGCTGCCGAGTGCGGCTTGGATGGGAGGGGGCGACGGCCGGCAGGGTGGAAGTGGACACAGCGGTCCACCGCGTCCAGGGAAAGAGAACAGAGGTGGGAAGCGATCCATGTGCGGCATAGTAGGAGTCGTTCGCTCGAGGCCGGTCCGAGCCGAGGAAATCAAAAGAATGACGGCCGCGATCGTCCATCGCGGGCCGGACGGCGAAGGCGCGCTTGTCGAAGGGGAAGTGGGCTTCGGTCATTGCCGCTTGGCCGTCATCGACCCCCACGGCAGTCCTCAGCCAATGCGCACGGGCGACGGCCGCAGCTGGATAACGTTCAACGGCGAGATCTACAACTACAGGGATCTCGCGCCCTCGGTCGCCGCGGAGACCCCGCTCGCGACGCACGGCGACACCGAGGTGCTGCTGCGCCTGCTCGCGCGGGAAGGCGAAAGGGCCCTCCCGAGACTGCGCGGCATGTTCGCATTCGCATTCTACGATGCCCATCGCCGGCGGCTCATCGCCGCGCGCGATCATTTTGGCCAGAAACCGTTCTACTACTGGCACGACGGCAATACATTCGCGTTCGCGTCCGAAATCAAGGCGCTGCTCGCACTCGAGCCAGGCCTCGCCGAGATGGACCCAGATGCGCTGCACGAATATCTGACGCTGCGCGTCGTCACGCCGCCGCGCTCGATGTTCAAGCGTATCCGCAAGCTTCCGCCGGCCCATTATCTCGTGTTCGAGAACGGGCGCGTGGAGGTGAAACCCTACTGGAAGCTGGGCTTCGAGCCGAAGCGCCGAATCGGCTTCGATGCCGCTTTGGACGAGCTCGATGCAAAGGCGCGCGAAGCCGTGAGCTACCATCTCGTCAGCGACGTGCCCGTCGGCGCGTTTCTGAGCGGCGGCATGGACTCGAGCATCGTGACGGCGCTCATGCATTCGGCAATCGGCCGCGCCTTCGAAACGTTCACTGGCGACGTTCCATACGCGGGGCATTCCGACTACCGATTCGGCAAGGCCGTCGCCGATCGCTACGGGCTCGCGAATCGGCGTCTGCCCGTCTCGCCCTCCCTGACGCGTTCGCTGCCGCGCGTCATCTGGCATCTCGACGAGCCCGCCGACGCGCTCTCCGTGTGCACGTACCACTTGGCCGAGCTTGCTCGGCAGCATGTCAAGGTCGTGCTCGGGGGCGACGGCGGCGACGAGCTTTTCGGCGGCTACGACCGCTATTACGGCAACGTTTATGCGCGCTATTACGCGCTGCTCCCGAAGATCGTGCGCGAGCGCGTGTTCGCGCCCGTCATCGACCGACTATCGGGCGGAAACTGGTATCGGAGCGCCGGGCACAGGCTCAAGTGGGTGCATTCGCTGGCCGCGCACGAGGGGGGCCGGCGCTACGCCAAGAGCCTGAGCTACTTCTACTTCACCGAGGACTATCGCGAACGCGTATACTCCGAACGCTTCAAGCGCAGCGTCGCGGCGTTCGACCCGGAGCGCGGCATCGAGACGCTTTACGACGCCGCCGACGCCAAGGAAGCGCTCGACCGCATGCTCTACGCGGACGACTGCACCCGGCTGCCCGATCACCCTCTCATGATCCTCGATCGCATGACCATGGCGCACGGCCTCGAGGCGCGCAGTCCGTTTCTCGACCACGTGTTGGCCGAGTACTGTGCGACGCTGCCAACGGCGTTCAAGGTACGGGGAACGGAGCTCAGGCGAATCGAGAAGGCGCTCGCCAAGCGTTACGTACCGCAGGAAGTCGTGACGCGCTCAAAGCAGGGCTTTTCGTCGCCGTTGCCGTACCTGTTGCGCCACGAGTTTCGGCGGCTCTACGACACGCTGCTGCGCGACTCGGCGCTCGTCGAGGACGGCTGCCTCACTCACACCGGCGTCGCCGAGCTCGTCGGCGAACATTTGGCCGGCCGCCGTGACCACGGTCAGCGGCTGTGGCTGCTCGCCGCGGCCGAAATCTGGTATCGGATCCACATGCGCGGGGAGCAGACCGACGCGGTGGAGAGCGCCATGCTTCGGAACGCTGCGTAGTACCCTACGCCGACGCCACCTCGCGGACGACGCGGGCGGGTACGCCGACCGCGACTGTGTGCGCCGGGACGTCGCGCGTCACGACTGCGCCCGCGCCGATAACCGCGCCGTCGCCGATCGTCACGCCGGATAGAACCGTCGCGTTCGCGCCGATCCATACCCGTTGCCCGATCCAGACCGCCCGGAACTGCTCGGTCAGGTCGCCCGCGTAGTCGTGATGCGTCGTCGTCACGATCGTATTGGGGCCGAGCTGAGTCTCGTCGCCCAGCGTGATGCCGCCGTGGCCGTATAGCTGACAGAAGCTGTTGATTGCCACGCGATCGCCGATCGTGATTCGGCCCCTGGCTCCGGCCCGAAGGTAGATCGAATCCTGAAACAGGCAGCCGTTGCCGATGCTGACGTTGGCTGCGTTGATGATGCGGTTGCCCGTGCCGAACACGCTGCCTGCACCGGCGCAGCGCTTGAGGTAACGGAATTTGACAGTGTTGAAGCCGATGGCGCCGATGCGAAAGATCTCGAGCGGATCGCGGGCCAGGCCGCGCAATGCGTCGCCGGCCTTGGCGCGCAGGTCGACCGCGCGCGCTGCGACTGCACTACTGTTTGCCATATCCATAGTAATAGTAGTAGGGCGCGACGTTCTCCGAGGAGCGGTTCAGCACGGCCCCGACGATGTTCGTGTCCTGGAGCAGCTCCTTGGCCGTCACGAGGTCCGCCTGCTTCGTCGTGCCTTCGGCGAGCACGAGCAGGATCGCGTCGACTAGCGGACAGAAGGCCAGCATGTCGTCCGTGACGAGCAGGGGCGGGAGATCGAAAATCACGATACGGCCGTCCCCCTGCTTGAGCTCGGCCACCAGAGCGGCCATCTGCGGCGAGTTCAACAGCTCGGAGGAATTCGGGAACGGCCGCTCGTTCAGCAGCAGGCCGAGCCGATCCATGTTCGGCGAGAACAGTGTGCGCTCGAGCTCGACGGCGCCCTGCAGGTAATCGCCGATGCCGTGCCGAGGAGACAGGCCGAGGCAGCGCGCAATCGAGGGATTGCGCAGGTCGAGATCGACGAGAATCACGCTCGTGCTCAGATCCCGCGCCATGCTGATGGCTAGGTTTACGGCCGTCAGCGTCTTGCCTTCGGACGGGCAGGTGCCGGTCACGGCCAGCGATGTCCAGTTGTTGCGCCGCATGCGCTGCAGTACGCGCGTGCGCAGCATTTTGTAAGCCGATGCGGCCGGTACTGCTTCGTCCGTGATGACACGGTTCTTGTGCAGCGCGCGCGGATTGAGCTTCACGCGCGGCAGCGTATCGATCGCGATGCCTCCGCCCGATTCGGAGGGCTTGATGAACTCCGCGACCTGACCGTCGCGCTTTTCGGACTTCGCCCCGCGCACGCGCGCGAGGCCTTTGTCGATGCTGGCCATCCTGAGCTGTCTCCTATCCGGCCGGGTTCATGATGACGAACACCGTGAGTCCCGCCCATGCGCCGACCATGACGACCGCCCCGAGCCGTTTCCACCGCTTCGTACGCACGTCGACGTCGTTGTCGATGTACGGGATCATGACGAGCGGCGGAATTTCGAGGAACCGGTTGATGTCGCGCGGGGAGCGCACGGTCGCGTCCGTGACTTCTGCGATGGCGATGGCCGCGGCGCCGCCGCCGAGGGCGAGTGCAAGGCCCAGCATGATGACGGCGATCCTGTTCGGCGAGGACGGCAACGATGGCAGGTTGGGGTAGCGCAGGATGTCGAACCGCTGGCCCTTGCTCGCGCTCTCGAGGTTCACCGAGACTTCGGCCTGCTGCTGCTTGCTCTTGAGATCGGCGTATTGATTGACGAGCTGCTGGTAGCCGCGCGACAGGCTCGTGTATTCGCGCTCGACCTCAGGCGTCGCCGTCAGCCGCCTTTCGAGATCCTTGAGGCGGTTGTTGAGGTCGTCGCGGCGCTTCAGCGCGGCGGCGAGGTCGTCCTTCGAGCCCTTGAGCTCCACCTGCTTCTGCAGGTAGACCGGGTTGTCGGGCGGCGCCGCGGCCGATGGATTGCCGGAGCTCGCCGGCGCCTTCGCGAGCGCCGTGCGCAGGTTCTTGACCTCGTGCTCGAGGCGGACGATGTCCGGGTAATCCGGGCCGTAGTGCTGCCGGTCGTTCGCGAGTTCCTGCTCGCGCGCGTCGAGGTCCGCCTTGAGCACGGACTTGTCGACGCCGGGCAGTCCGGTCTGGGCGCTCAGCGCTTGGATCTGGCGCCTGAGCTTGACGAGATCCGGGTAGTCCTGGCTGTAAGTCGCCGACTCTTCGACGTATTGCCGCTGGAGCATCTTGAGCCGGTCGGCGGGGCTCAGCATCGGCTTGCCCTGGTCGTCATAGATGGTCGCGTACGGGCTGGTCTGTTGCAGCTGCGACTCCTGCAGCGAAACCTGCTCGCGCAACTGGCGAATCTCGGTGTCGTTGTCCTCGATGTCCTGCTGCGTCTTCTGCAGAAGCTGCATGTTCATGGTCTGCAGCTCCGGCAGGCTGTCCGCGTGTTGCTTCTTGAACGCCGCGAGCTGCTTTTCCTTGACCGCCATCTGCTTCTCGAGATCCTTCGCCTGCCCCGCGAGGAAGTCGCGCGTGGAGCTCGCGAGCTGCTCCTGGGCGCGCTTGTTCTCTTCGAGGTAGAGGTGAATGAGCTGGTTCGCTATGTCCTTGGCCTTGCCCGGCAGGGCGTTCGAGTAGCTGATCGTAAATGCGACCGTCGTATCGCTCGCGCCGATCACACCCTGCAGCAATTTCGGGTCCTCGGCCTGGATCGAAATGTTCTGGCGCAACGCCTGCACGGCGGCCTTCGGATCCGTGGAGGCGAGCTTCGGATACAGATGGTCGGCAGCGACTATCTTCTGCAGGTTGTCGTTCGTAAGGACGCGATCGGTGATCATGCGGACCTGTGCATCGGGTAGCGTCGGCACCGTGGGTTTCACAACGTAGTCCGGTACCTCGGAGCCTTCCAGGAGTAGCGCACCCTGCGAGGTGTACAGCGGCGGCAGCCAGAAGGCCAACCCGACCGCGATGGTGATGACCGGTGCCGCAATGAGGAAGAGCAGCAGCCAGCGGCGCTTGCCGATCGCGATGTAGTCCTTGAGACCGAGCTCGGGGCTCTGTTGTTCCTGCATTTTTGTTGTTCCTGAACCGATCGCGGCGCGGAGCTTGCGCCCGTCTAGGGCACGACCACTACGTCGCCGCTCTGCAACAAGATGTTCTGCTGGAGGTTCTTCCCCCGCACAACGTCGTTGTACGAGAACGGCAGTGCAACTTGCCTGCCATTCTGGCGGCGGAGAACGAAAATATCGCCCGTAGAGGCGAACGCCGTCGTACCGCCGGCGATACTCAAGGCCTGCATGACGTCGACCCGCGGGTTCATGACGAAGCTGCCCGGTTTGTTGACTTGGCCGATGACGTAAACCTTGTTGCCGTTGATTTCCTTGACCGCGACCGTCACGACGAGGCCGGGGATGTAGTGTTGCAGCCGCTGCGTGATCTCCTGGCGCAGCTCGGCGACGGTCTTGCCCGCGGCGCTGACATCGCCGGCCAGGGGAAAGGAGAAGCCGCCGTCGGGGCGCACGAGCACGTCCTGGTCCAGCCCGTCCTCCTTCCAGACGGAGACGTGCAGCATGTCGCCGGGCTGGACCTTGTACCCGCCTGCGTCCTCGGCGGTCGCGGGCGCCGGGTTGGCCGCGGCGGCCGCCGCGCGGGCCTTGCGCTGGGCGAGCGCGGTGCCCGGCCCGGCTGCCAAGGCTGCGCCCAGAATGACGAGTGCAGCGAGCGCCGGGCCGGCGCCGTGGCGCGCGCGCCTGCGGAGCGGTACGGCAGTTGCAGAGGGGGTGTCGGCGGTAACAAGAAGAATGCTTTTCATGCTCGTATCCAGTTGCGCTTTTCCGTTCATCGGCTGCGTTGAATTCGACTCGTTTCGAGCTTAGCAGAGTCGTTTGCGAGGTGTGATAGGTGCGGGAGCGCTTTGAAAAACATGGAATGATTTCCCATCCTTTGGAATAAATTGCGATGCAAAGAGAGAGTCGGATATTGGAAGACAGGGCCTTCGATCTGCTCGTGATCGGGGGCGGTATCTTCGGCGCGTGCGCCGCCTGGGACGCGACGCTGCGCGGACTTTCGGTCGCCCTGGTCGAACGGCTCGACTTCGGCGCCGGCACGTCCGCGAATTCGTATAAATTCGTGCATGGCGGGATCCGCTATTTGCAGCATCTCGATCTCGGCCGCCTCAGACGCAGCAGCCACGAGCGCAGCGCGCTGCTCAGGATTGCACCGCATCTCGTCGAACCGGTGCCCGTCGTAATTCCGACGTACGGACGCGGGCGCCGCGGCAAGCCGTTTCTGGGGGCGGGAATGCTTGCCTACGATGCCTTGACGGCAGATAGAAATTTGCGGATTCGGGACCGCAGCCGTCACGTTCCGTTGACGCGCTTTCTCGACGCGGGGACGGTCGCCGAGCTGTTTCCGGGCATGCCGGGGCAAGCGCTCACGGGCGGCGCCGTGTTCTGCGACGGTCAGATGTACAACCCCACGCGCCTCGTGCTGGCGTTCGTGCGCTCGGCCGTCGAGAACGGTGCTGTCGCCTTGAACCATGCGGCTGCGCTGCGCCTGCTGCGCGCGGACACGACCGTCGTCGGCGCCGAGGTCCGCGACGAGATCTCGGGCGAGCACTACGAGGTGCGCGCGCGTGCCGTGCTCAACGCCGCCGGGCCTTGGGTGCCGTGGTTCATGGCCGAGCACGAAGGGACGCCGCTGCGCTCGAACGGCCCGTTTTCGCGCGACGCGTGTTTTCTCGTGCGCCGCCGTTTCGCGCACGATTACGGCGTGGCCCTGCCGGCGCGCACGCGCGACCCCGACGCCGTCCTGAGCCGTTCGGCCCGGCATCTGTTTCTCACGCCCTGGCGGCAGTACACGCTTTGCGGCGTATGGCACCGCGTCTGGAGCGAACCGCCGGACCGCGTTAGAGTCGGGGAGCGCGAGATCGCCGGTTTCATCGACGAGATCAACGAGGCCCTGCCGTCGCTCGGCCTCGAGCCGAGCGACGTGACCATGTGGAACGCGGGGCTGCTGCCCTTCGGGGACAACGAGCCCGGTGCCGAGGATCTGCGCTACGGTAAGCACTCGCACGTGATCGATCACCGGGCCGAGCACGGGCTCGACAATCTCGTCAGCCTCATCGGCGTGCGCTATACGATGGCGCGTGCCGATGCGGCGACGGCCGTCGATCTCGTGACCCGCAAGCTCGGCGAGCGGACCGAGCGCGCCCCGACGCACCGCACCCCTTTGCACGGGGGCGACTTCGAGACCTTCGAGGGGCTCGTCGGCACCGTGGCCCGGGCCGCCCCGTTGAATCTCGCGCCGGGCGCCGTGGCGGCGCTCGCGCACAACTACGGCGCGGCGTTCCGCGACGTCCTCGCGCTCGCGGAGGGGGACGCGGCCGGCTGCCTCGCGGGGGCGACGACGCTCAAGGCCGAGGTGCTGCACGCCATCCGCGAGGAGATGGCCCTGACGCTGGCAGACGTGGTGTTCCGCCGCACGGATCTCGCGTCCGGCGGCCATCCCGGCAGCGCCGCCCTCGAGGAGGCTGCCGCGCTTGCCGGCCGCGAGCTCGGCTGGGACGAGGCACGGCGCCGGGCGGAGATCGCCGCGGTCGAGAAGCGCATTGCGGTCGGCGGCACCGTCGAGCGCCCCGCAGCGGGCACCGGCACGGGCGGTCCGGCGAGCATCGTGGCGGGCGTCGGCGCTTAGCGGCCGCATCGACCTGTCAGGCCGGCAACGACCAGGAATAGTGCCCGAGCGCTTCCGCCCTCACGCGGGGCGCGGCGCCGGCACGCGAATGGGAGAACGAGAATGAGGGCATTGGTTACCGGCGCGACCGGATTCATCGGCGCGCGACTTGCGCAGAGGCTGGCCGAGAGCGGCCACGATGTCGTCGCCTTCGGCGGCGAGAACACGCCGCTCGAGAAGCTGCGGGGCACGGCGCTGGCCGAAGCCGGTATCGGCGTCGAGGTCGGCTCCATCGCCGATCGAGCTTTGCTCGCCCGCCTCGTGCAGGGCGTCGATACCGTCTTCCATCTGGCTGCCGCTCAGCACGAGAGCAACGTGGACGACGCCTATTTTCACGCCGTGAACGTCGAGGGCACGCGTAACCTGCTCGAAGCCGCCGCGGCGGCCGACGTGCGGCGCTTCGTGCATGGCAGCACGATCGGCGTCTACGGCTCCGCCAAGCGCGGCCGGCTCGACGAGCAATCGACCCCGGATCCGCAGAATATCTACGGCATCACGAAGCTGGCGGCCGAGCGCGTCGTGGCGTCCTACGGCGATCGCCTGCCGTTCACGATCGTGCGGATCTCGGAAACCTACGGTCCCGGCGACGGCCGCCTTGTCAAGCTCTTCAAGCTCGTGAACGACGGAGTGGTGCCGCTCATCGGAGGCGGGCGCAACGAGCATCAGCCCGTCTATGTGGACGATCTCGTGGCAGGCCTCGAGCGCGCTTCGGCGCGCGAGGAGGCGGTCGGCGAGACGATCGTTCTCGCCGGCAGCGAGGTGCTGCCGACGCGCCGCTTCATCGAGCACGTGGCCGAGGCCCTCGGCAAACCGTTGCGTGCGATCCGACTGCCTCTCGTGCCGTTTCTGCTCGCAGCCGTCGTCTGCGAAAGCGCTTGCCGGCCGTTCGGCGTCTCGCCGCCTTGGCACCGGCGACGGCTCGATTTCTTCGTTAAGCGCTTCCAGTTCTCTCAGGAGAAGGCGGCACGGCTGCTCGGATACGCGCCGTCCGTGCCGTTTCGACTCGGAGCCGCCCGCACGGCCGAGTGGTATCGGGCGCACGGGATGCTTTAGTCGTCCGTCCATGTCGGCCGTGTCGGCCGCATGATTCATGAACGGGTTCGGGTCCCGGAAGTTGCCGGAGGCTCGGGAAGCCCGCCGCCAAGGCATCGGCCGCCGGCCCGCCGCGGTCGTTGCCGCTCTCGTGCCGATGCCCCGCAGCGAGCCGCCGGGCGTACCGACGCTACGCCGGTGCGTCGCGCCGGTAGGCCGTGGCCGCGAGCTTCTTCGTGAGGATCTTAACGTCTTTACCGTAGAGCTTGTACGAGACCCGGAAGAACAGCTCGGCGAGCCAAGTGAACGCGAGGCCGACGTAGTTGAGCGGGTTCTTCCAGAAGACGTAGAGCGCGAGCGGGCGCGGCGTCACATCCGCGAACCCGGCAAGAGCGAGCACTTGGCCGAGGCTGTATTCCGTGAACGTGTTGAAGTGGTCGATGTTGTGCGCGAGGTTTTCGGACGCGACGAGCGGGTTGGCCCCGTTGAGACCGTAAACGAGCAGCAGACCGCCGTTGCGCAGCGCTCTGCGGCAGGCCCGCAGAAATTCGATCTGCTCGTCCAGCGTCAGGTGATTGAGTTCCTGCTCCGGGACGATTGCGTCGAATGTATCGGCCCGGTCCGACAAGTATTCGAAGGCGCGCGCCGTCTCGCACGAAAGGCCGTGGCGAAGCGCGTGGGCGATCTTGGTCTCGTCGGAGTCGATGCCCGTGACGTTTGCGTAGCCTGCGGCGCGCAGGGTATGTACGAGGTAGCCGGGACCGCAGCTCACGACGAGGATCTTGGCATTCTTCTCGCTCGGCATATGCGGCAGATAGTTGTGTTCGTAGTAGGCCCGAAACGAGCGATAGCCCTTCTCGAACGTCGCGCGGGGCCTGCCAGTAGGAATCGAACGGTTCCAGTTTTGCAGCGAGCCGTGACGAGCGCGTCGTTGCGGGCGCGGCCGCGTCGGAGGGACGGTTGGCGGCGCTGGAAGCTGCGGCCGCGGCCGGGCGCGGTTCGCTGGATACCGTCTCGGCGCGTTGCGCGGCTGCGCCCGCTTCCGCGGCAGTCACGAACGCCCTCTTGGTATCAGGGAATTGAGTGGGCATGAGAAGGTCTCCGAAGCGTTAGCAAACCGCGAGGGCCCGGGCCGCGCTCCGACCGCGGTCGGACACCGCTCAAGACTACACCCAAGGCGTGCGTGCACGCCTTCCAAAGTTTTCAACTCGGCTTCCAACTCTTGCTGCGCGGGTCGATGAAGCTCGCAACGAGGGCGTGCCCGCAATCGACGACTTCCTGAATGTCGAACGAGCATGCGCTGGGGCCGGGGGATTGGCACGCATTCTGTATACCACCAGGTCGGATCGATCTGCCCGTTCAGGATGGAGAGGCACAAGAATGCGAACGAGGCGACGGAGGCGCGGCTGAATGCGAATCCTGTTCTGCAATTACGAATATCCGCCGCTCGGGGGCGGCGGCGGGGTCGTCAATGCCGCACTCGCCGAAGAGCTCGCGCGCCGGCATGAAGTGACCGTGCTCACGTCGCGAGCGCTCGGGCTTCCGTCCGAGAGCGTCGAGAACGGCGTCGAGGTCGTGCGCGCGCCCGTGCTGTTCCGGCGGCGGCTTACGGCCGCGAATTTCCCCTCGATGTTCGCCTACATGTTGAACGGCACGCGTCGCGGGCGGCGGCTCGTGAGGGACACGACGTTCGATGTCGTCAATACGCACTTCGCGCTGCCGAGCGGGCCCGTCGGCCACTTCGTCGCGCGCGCGGCGCGGATCCCGAACGTGCTGTCGGTCCACGGCGGCGACCTCTACGACCCGAGCAAGGCTTCGTCTGCGCATCGACATGCCGGGCTGCGCGCGGCGGTGCGTTACCTCGCCCTGCGCGCCGACGCGGTGGTCGCCCAATCAAAGGACACCGAGGCCAATCTGCACCGCTATTTCGCCCCCGAGGTCTCGGCCCATGTGATTCCGCTCGGCATTGCGACACCGCCGGAGCCTGTCGGGGCGCGCGAGCGTTTTGGGTTCGGCCCGGAGGATGTCGTGCTCGTCACCGTCGGCAGACTCGTCAAGCGCAAGGCCGTCGATCAGTTGCTCGAGGCGATGACGCGGCTGCGCGACGGGCGCGTGCATCTGTTGCTCGTCGGTTCGGGGCCGCTCGTGCCGCAGCTGCGGGCTAAGGCGCGGCGTCTCGGGCTCGAGCGTCGCGTACGCTTTCTCGGACTCGTTCCGGAGGCGTCGAAGTTCGAGGTGCTGGCCGCCGCCGACCTGTATGTCTCGTCGAGCCAGCACGAGGGCTTCGGACTCGTGTTCCTCGAGGCAATGAGTCAGGGACTGCCCGTCGTGAGCTACGACCGGGGCGGCCACACGGATTACCTCGAAGATGGCGTCACGGGGCATCTCGTCCCGCTCAACGACCTTGACGGCTTCGTGCGTCGCTGCGAGTCGTTGATAACGAACGACGCGCGGCGGCGGGCGATCGGCCGCGCGAACCGCGAGCGGGCGCGGGCATTCTTCATCGACCGCTGCGCAGCGCGGTATGAGGCGGTGTTCGAGGCGGTCGCCGCCGAGGCCAGCGTCGGCGCGGGTACGGCATGGAACTGTCGATAGTCGTTCCGCTCTATAACGAGCGCGAGAACGTCGTGCCGCTCGCGGAGGCGATCATGGCCGCCGTCGCGCCGCTCCAGCTCGAGTTCGAAGTGCTGCTCGTCGACGACGGCAGCGCCGACGACACGTTTGGAATTGCCGCCGAGCTGCCGGCGCGTTTCCCAGAGATCAAGGTGCTTAGGTTGCGGCGCAACTCCGGCCAGACGGCGGCCATGGCCGCCGGGATCGAGCACGCGCGGGGCAGGGTGCTCGTGACGATGGACGGGGATCTGCAGAACGACCCGCGCGACATTCCGCTGTTCCTGGACAAGCTCAAGCAGGGATTCGACATCGTCGTGGGATGGCGCCACGAGCGCAAGGACAAGCTGGTCAGCCGCAAGATCCCGTCGCGGATCGCCAATCGACTGATCGGCAAGGTAACGGGTGTGCCGATCAAGGACAACGGCTGCTCGCTCAAGGCCTACCGGGCCGAGGTCATCAAGAACATCCCTCTGTACTCGGAAATGCACCGGTTCATTCCGGCAATGGCGTCGTTGGCGGGCCCGCGACTCGCCGAGATCAAGGTCCGCCATCACGCCCGCCGCTTCGGCGAATCGAAGTACGGCCTTTCCAGAGTTTACAAGGTGCTGCTGGATCTGCTCGCCGTTAAGACAATCATCGGCTTTGCGTCACGGCCGCTGGCCTGGTTCCTCGTGCCGGCCGTGCCGGCGCTCGCGGTCGGCTCCGCATGCCTGGCCGGTTGTCTGTACAGCGTCCTGGTCGGCGGCGGATTTTCGACGGTTCTGGCCGGTGTGGGCGTGCTGCTCGGCGCGTTGGCGCTTTTCTTGCTAATGACGGGGATGATCGCCGAATTGGTCTACCGGACGGGCGACCTGCGCGATCAACGGCTTTCGATGTTGACCGCGGAATATGTTTTGCGCGATTCGGAACGGCTGAGCGCCGGCGGCGCGCTGCAAGGACGAGGACGAACACAGCGATGAAACAAGTCGAACTGTCCGTCGTGGTGCCGGTCGGCGACCGAGTCGACGATGTTGCGGCTCTGCACGCCGATTATCGACAGGGCCTCGATGGTTGCGGCGTCAGCTACGAGATCCTGTATGTGCTCGACGGGGGGCGGGCCGAAGCGAGGCGCGAGCTCATGATCCTGCGGGACTCGGGCGAGCCCATCAAGATCGTACAACTCGGCAAAAGCTTCGGCGAAGCGACCGCGCTCATGGTGGGTTTTGCGAACTCGAGCGGGGCGCGGCTCATGACGCTGCCGGCGTATTTTCAGATCGACGCCGTCGAAATTCCGAAGCTGCTGAGGGCCTGCGACGACGCGGATCTCGTCATTGCCCGCCGGTGGCCGCGCCGCGTCAAGGGGCTGGACGGCCTCCGCCGGCGGGGCTTTCACCGCCTGCTCAGGCTCATCACCGGCGAATCGTTCAACGACCTCGGCTGCGGCGCGCGGGTCCTGAACCGGCGCGTCGCCGAGGAGATTACGATCTATGGCGAGCAGCATCGACTGCTGCCGGTCCTGGCCGCGAAGCAGGGCTTCCGCGTCCGGGAGGTCGATCTGAGCCAGTCGCAGCGCGACGACTTCAGGGGCCGCTATCGACTGCGCGAGTACGTGCACCGCTTCCTGGACGTGCTCACGATATTCTTTCTCGTGCGCTTCACCAAGAAGCCGCTGCGCTTCTTCGGCATGATCGGCAGCGCGACCTTCGGCGTCGGCGCGCTGGTCGTGGTCGCGTTGCTCGTGCAGCGGCTCGCATTCGCACGGCCCCTGGCGGACCGGCCCGCGCTGCTGCTCGCATGCCTGTTCGTCGTGCTCGGCGTGCAGCTATTCGCGCTCGGGCTGCTCGGCGAGCTCATCATCTTCACACATGCCAAGGACCTCAAGGACTACAGGGTCGCGGACATCATCGATGCGAGGCTGGGACGAAGGGATCGTCCGGGTCTCGCAGGCCACGAGCGGCCCGAGCCGCCGCTGTCCGACGCACTGACCCGGTAGTCCCATGGACCCCATCATGCTGGGCGATACCAGCGGGTATCCCGAGAGGGCCGAGGCGGCCGACGTGGCGAGCGGGCTCGGCGGCCGCTTCCGCGTGCACGAGCGGCTCGACCAGGGGCGCTTCGGCAGCGTGTATCGGGCATTCGATCGGCAGCGGACGGACCGCTGGGGCGAGCCCCGCGAAGTCGCGCTGCTCGTGCTGCCGCGCGAGGTGGCGGCGGCGCCTGCTCGGCTCGCCGCCTTCGAGCGCGCGTTCGAGGCCGTGCGGCGGCTCGAGCATCCGCACATCGCAGCCGTCCACGATCTCGGCCGCGAAGCCGGCACGTATTTCATGACGATGGAATTCGTCGACGGCGAGGCGCTGCGCGGCGTCATCGACAGTCTGCAGCCGGAGCTCGTGACCCGGGCGGAGGCCCTCGAGGTCGTGCAGTCGGTGGGCGAGGCGCTGATGTATGCGCACGAGGCCGGCGTCGTGCACGGTGACGTCCGTGCCGAGAACGTAGTCGTCGCCGGCCGCGGCGAGGTGAAGGTGCTGTTTTCGGCCGCCTGCCTGAGCCGCAGCGGTCCGTTTTCCGTTGACGAGCGCGACGACATCTATGGGCTGGCGGCGCTGGCTTACGAGCTGCTCTCGGGTTCACGGCCGCCTCCCTACCTGTCTACACCCGCTCGCAGCGGGCGCCGCGCCGCGATGCCCGACCGCATCAAGGGACTGTCGCGCAGCCAATGGCGGGCGCTGCGCGCGGGGCTCAAGGGGCGGGACGAGCGCACGCGCAGCGTTGCCCAGTTGCTCGCCGGCCTCGACCTTCGGACCGGGCCAAGGAGGTGGCCGCGCGCCGCTACGGCAACGCGGCCGCAGGCCCGCAATGCAACGGGGCCGTCCTTCGCTCGCCGCGCCGCCGGGGTCTTGGCGGCAGCTGCACTCGTCGCGCTCTCCGTGTTCGCCGTGCTGGCGCTCGGCCCGAGCGGGATCGGAAGCCGCGCGACTGCGCTCTACTCGCGGGCGGCTGCAGCGATGGACCGCTATGTCGTCGCGCCCGCGGCCCGCGGTGCGGCCGATCTGATGCGGTCTTCGGGCAGCGCGAAGTCTCCCTTGCCGCCGCCGGCGGCGCGCGCCGCGACGGAGGACAGGGCGTCCGGGGCGCCCACCGGCGAAGCACGTCGGGACACGGCGGCCGACGCTCCCGCGCCGCCCGCCGAGGCCGAGCGTGAGCAGGCGCCCGCGAAGGGCGAGAGCGGACGGTCGGCCGTGGGTGCGAGCGAGCCGGCCGGCCGAGCTGCGGCGGTGCCCGAGGGGCGGCCCGCCGTGAAGTCCAAGGCCGCCGCGGCGCCGCAGACGCAACGAGTCGAATCTCATCCGCGCGCAGCGCCGCAGGAGAAGCCTGCGCACAAGGCGGGGCCCTCAGAGGCGGCCGTCGCTCCGGCTTCGCTGCCGGCGCCGTCACAGCGCGTCTATTTCGCGGCCACGTCCATCGTGACGAACGAAGGCGATACGGTCGTGCCCATCGAAATACGGCGCGACGATGCGCGGAACGCGGCGAGAATTGTTTGGTGGACGCGCAGCGGCACGGCGAAGGCCGGCGACGATTTCGGGGATGTCGGGCGGACCGTCGAGACTTTCGCCCCCGGCCAGTCCCGGCTCACGGTATTCGTTCCCATCACGGACGACGCGGTCCCGGAGCCGCGCGAGCACTTCTACGTCAACGCGAGCCTATTGTCCCCGAGCGGCCGCCAGCAGGGTCACCTGCTGACGGCCGTGGTCACGATCGTCGACGACGATTTTTGACTGGCCGCGCGCCGCCGACGTGCGCTGTCAGCTAATGGTCGCGGTGGCCATGGGCGAGGGCGCGCTTTCCTCGCCCTGCGAATTGACGGCCGTCGCAACGAAGTAGTACGTGTTCGGCACGAGATTGCTGAGCACGTACGTGAGCACGCTCGGGTTGTCGACCGTGACCGTATTCGGGTAATTCCCCGGCGACGTTCCCCAATAGACCTTGAAGCCCGCGAGATCGGTCAGCGGCGAGCCGTCTTCGTTTTGCGTCGGGGCTTGCCACGACAACTCGACCGATTTGTTGCCCATGGCCTCCACGTTGATCGAGAAGGCGCTGAGCGAAGCGTCGGCCGCGCCGTCCGTAACGCTGATCGCGATGTTGTCGTAGGCCCCGACGTTGCCCGCGCCGGGCGTGCCGGTGAGTTTGCCCGTGGCGGCATCGAAGCTGGCCCAAGGGGGCGGGTTCTGAATACTGAACGTCAGCACGTCGCCGTCGGGGTCGCTGGCCGTCGGCTGAAACGTGTAGGTCGAATTGGCCGCGACGGCCGTCGTCGGCGTTCCCGTGATCGTCGGCTTCGCATTCGCCACAGGCGCCGAGCCGCCGCTTGCAGTGCCGCTGCCCGTCGGCGTCTGGGTCGAGCTTCCGCCCGTCGGCGCCTGCGCCGAGCCGCTGCCCGTGTCGGCCGAGGTGCCGGAGCCCCCACCGCCGCCGCAGGCCGCCAACAACACACTCAGGCTGGCGGCCGCAATCAGGCCGCTTCTCGAGACCGAGATCCCCATGCTCTTTCTTCCCCGCTCTTTGGCGTTTGGGCGCCGGCGACGCGGTGCCGAGCGGGGAAGAAGCTTTGAGCCGCACGGGATTCACACCCGGGACGCCGCCGCCGCAAAGCGGCGAGCGACTCGACTCATTGCTGGCAACCCCGCTGTCTCTGGCCGAGCCAAAGACCGGTGGCTTTGCGTCTCCGCCTCGCGGCGGATTTGCCTTTTTCAGCAACTGCGCAGTAGGCGCTGGTCTCCTGCGCGACCGAGAATTTACAAGAGATGGGCAGAGGGACAAACCTGTCCTGAAACGGAGACAGGCGATGGGCAGGCGCCCATTTATGGCATGGAAATTGCGTGCGGCGGCAGCGCCGACGGCTGGTGGATGCCGCGGCGGATCGGGCGAGGCGCAGGGCGCCTCGCCGCGGTCGTCACTGGGCCCGGGACTTGAACTCGCGCCGGCGTCGCGCCAGCGTGTGCTCGGTATACCCGTTCGGCTCTTTACGTCCCTCGAAGACGAGATCCAGCGCCGCCTGGAAGGCGATGCTCGAGGCCGTATCCGGCGTCATGGGCCTATAGGCCGGATCGGCCGCATTCTGCCGATCCACGACCTCGGCCATACGCCGCATCGTCTCGCGCACGCGGTCCTCGTCGACGAGTCCGTGGCGTAGCC
Source organism: uncultured Gammaproteobacteria bacterium (assembly GCA_963782445.1). GTDB lineage: Bacteria > Pseudomonadota > Gammaproteobacteria > Steroidobacterales > Rariloculaceae > ZC4RG20. Next base: position 2,936,845 of record CAWAJM010000001.1, on the reverse strand, counting down.
AGTTCGCGATGTGCTGAGAAGAGATGCGCAAGGTGGCGCGGTCTTCCATGAGCCCGATGTCGTGGATGTCCGGCACCTTCGAGCACCCGACGCCGTGCTCGACCCAGCGTACGACGTAGCCCAGGATGCCTTGCGCGTTGTTTTCCAACTCGCGCTGGATCTCGTCCGCGCCGAGGCTGCGATCGCCGAGCAACGGCGGCGTCAGGATGTCCTCGAGCGGGGCGCGCGGCCGCTCGGCGAGGCGGCGCTGGCGCGCCTCGACGTTGACCTCGTGATAGTGAATCGCGTGCAGCGTCGCGGCGGTCGGCGACGGCACCCAGGCGCAGCTCGCGCCGGCCTCGGGATGGCCGACCTTCGTCTCGAGCATGGCCTTCATTTCGTCGGGCATAGCCCACATACCCTTGCCGATCTGACCGTGCCCGGGCAGCCCTGCCGCGAGGCCCACGTCGACGTTCCAGTCTTCGTAGGCCCGCATCCACTTCGCGTTCTTGATCTCGGGTTTCGGGATCATCGGTCCGGCTTCCATGTGCGTATGGATCTCGTCGCCGGTCCGGTCGAGGAAGCCCGTGTTGATGAAGATCACGCGGTCGCGCACGGCCCGCAGGCATTCGACCAGGTTCACCGTCGTGCGGCGCTCTTCGTCCATGACGCCGATCTTGAGGGTATTCTCGCTCAGCCCGTAGGCTCGCTCCACGCGCGCGAAGAGCTCGGCCGAGAGGGCCACTTCCTCCGGGCCGTGCTGTTTCGGTTTGACGATATAGACACTGCCGGTGCGCGAGTTGTGCAGAGGACCGGTGCCGCGCAGATCGTGCAGGGCGGCGAGCACGGTCACGACGCAATCGAGGAAAGTCTCGTAGATGGGCGCACCGTCCGCGGTCGTGACCGCGTCGGTCAAGACGTGCGCCCCGACGTGGCGCACGAGCAGCAGACTACGGCCGGGCAGCACGAGCTCGCGGCCGTCGGGCTTGACGTAGCGCCGGTCCGCATGCAGCCGGCGCTCGATCGTGCTGCCGGCCTTCGTGAAGGAGGCGGTCAGCGTGCCCTTCATGAGCCCGCACCAGTTCGAGTAGACGACAGTCTTGTCCTCGGCGTCGACGGCGGCGACCGAGTCTTCGCAGTCCATGATCGTCGTCACGGCGCTTTCGAGCACGACGTCCTTGATGCCGGCCGGATGCTGGCGCCCGATCGGATGGGCCGGGTCGATCTCGATGGCGACGTGCAGGCCGTGGTGCCGCAGCAACACGCTCGAGAGCGCGCCGTCGGCCGCAAGGCCGTAGCCGGCGAACGCCTGCGGGTCCGCCAGCCGCGTCTCGCCGCCGGCGGCCCGCGCGAGCACCAAGCCGCCCCCGGCCCGTCGCAGCTGCTGGACGTCGGCCCAGCGTGCGCCGCTCTCGAGCGGCACGATCTCGTCCAGGATCTCGTTGGCGCGCGCAATCACGGCCTCGCCGCGCCGCGGGTTGTAGCGCACGCCCTTCTCGGTGCCGGGCGCTTCGGGCAACACGTCCGTGCCGTACAGCGCGTCGTAGAGGCTGCCCCAGCGGGCGTTCGCAGCGTTCAGGGCGTAGCGGGCCTTGTCGACGGGGACGACGAGCTGCGGCCCGGCGACAGTGGCGATCTCCGGATCCACGCCGCGCGTGCCGACCGCGAAGGCCGGCCCTTCGGGGACGAGATAGCCGATGCCCTCGAGAAAGGCCCGTGAAGCCGCAACGTCGAACGCCTGGCCGCGCCGCGCCGCGAACCATCCGTCGATCTGCGCCTGCAAGCGGTCCCGCGTCTCGAGCAGCGCTCGGTTGCGCGGACCGAGCTCGTGCACGAGCCCTTGGAGCAGGGTCCAGGCCGTTTCGGGCGAAACGCCCGTGCCGGGGGCAATCTCGTCGGCAACGAGATCGTACAGCGGCTTCGCGATGCGCAGGTCGCCCGAGGCAACGTAGTCGGTCATCTGTTCTCCGGCAGTGACGAGCAGGCGCGTATTGTCGCCGCAAACGCCGCGCGAGGCGATGGCTTTGGCCTCTGCCCGAGGCCGCTGCCGAGGATCGTAAATGCCGAAGGCAACGGCGGTCCCGCCACCGCCCTTACGCAGAGCCTGGAGCCTTGCCGCAGACGCATCGCGCTATTACGCCCAGCGAGAAGCCCCGCCAAGGCATGCGGGTCGAGCGACGTCGCCGCCCGGCGCCCGTGTCAGCGTCCGCGCCGCCCGTTCGCTCGGCGCGGGTGCGTGCAGTACAGGCGCTTCATGAGGTCGATGACCTGCACCGCCTTGCTCGGCGCCAGCGAGTAGTAGATCGTCTGCGCCTGGCGCCGCGTCTGCACGAGTCCCTCGCGGCGCAGCAGCGCGAGCTGTTGCGAAAGCGCCGACTGGCTCATGTCGACCTCTTCGTTGAGCTCGCCGACCGACAGCTCGCCGGCGGCGAGCGTACAGAGGATCAGCAGGCGGTGCTCGTTCGACAGGGCCTTGAGTAGGGCCGCCGCCTCGCCCGCGTGCTCGCGCAGCTCGAGGAACTCGGCCTCGGCTTGCGGCCGTGGATCGCGCATCTGAATCTCCGGCATACGTACAACTGCGAAGTGCTCCGATCGGCGGACACTATATCATTTAATTGTGTTTCGCTAAATTAGTGCTTGCTAATTTAGAGATAATGCATATTATAGGGTCCGAGGCGGCCCAACGGGCCGTCGAACCGGAATTTCAAGCACTTCGAAAACATGGAGAGCGGCAATGGCCACCGCAACTTCGACAACCCGGCAAAAGCACGGTTTCTCGCTCGAGCGCGGCGTGGCCGCGTTCGCGGGCTTCATGGTCCTGCTTTCGGTCGTGCTGACCGAGTGGGTCCATCCGGCCTTCGTATGGCTCACAGTATTCGTCGGCGCGAACCTGTTTCAGCAGTCGTTCACGCATTTTTGCCCCGCCGCGCTCGTCATGCGACGTCTCGGGCTGAGGTCCGAGGCGGAGCTTGCGACGGGCGGCCGCTGAGAAATCTGCGCAGTCAAGAGAGGTAGCGTCATGAGTCACATCGTCGTCGTCGGTGCCGGAATCGCCGGCACGTCCGCAGCTTTCGAGCTGCGGCGCAGCTTGCCCAAAGACCACGCGATCACATTGATCAATCCCCGTAAGTCTTTCCAGTTCGTGCCCTCGAACCCCTGGGTTGGCGTCGGCTGGCGCACCGAGGAACAGGTGTCCGTGCCGCTCGGCGAGCAGCTCGCCCGGCTGAAGATCGACTTCGTTGCGGAGCCCGTCGAGAAGGTGCTGCCCGAGGAGAATGCCCTGACCGTGGGCGGCCGGCGCATCGAGTACGACTACCTGGTGCTCGCAACCGGACCGGAGCTCGCGTTCGACGAGATTCCGGGTCTCGGGCCGGAGACGGGCCACACGCAGTCGATTTGCACGACCGACCATGCGAAACGCGCCTGGGACGCCTACCAGCGCTTCCTCGAGAACCCCGGCCCGATTGTCGTCGGCGCCGTGCAGGGCGCGAGCTGCTTCGGCCCCGCGTACGAATTCGCCCTGATCCTCGACGCGGATCTGCGTAAGCGCAAGCTCCGCGACAAGGTGCCGATGACGTTCGTGACCAGCGAACCCTACGTCGGGCACTTGGGACTCGGCGGCGTCGGCGACTCGAGGGGGCTCATGGAATCGGAGCTGCGTCAGCGCCACATCTCGTGGATCACCAACGCGAAGGTCGCCCAGGTCGAGCCGGGGAAGGCCTCGGTCACGCGCTGCGACGAGCACGGAGAGCCCGTCGAGACGCTGACCGTCGATTTCGCATTCGCCATGCTGCTGCCCGCTTTCCGGGGCGTGCCGGCCGTGCGCGACATTGCGGACCTCGTGAACCCGCGCGGTTTTGTCGTCGTCGACGCGTATCAGCGCAACCCGAAGTACGAGAACGTCTACGCGGCCGGCGTCGGCATCGCGCTGGCGCCCGTCGAGAAGACGCCGGTGCCGACCGGGGCGCCGAAGACGGGCTACATGATCGAGTCGATGGTGACGGCTATCGTTCGGAACATCGCCGCGGCGCTCGAGGGGAAGGCCCCTGCGGCCACGGCAACGTGGAACGCGATCTGCCTGGCCGACATGGGGGACACGGGGATCGCCTTCGTCGCGCTCCCGCAGATCCCGCCCCGCAATGTGACCTGGGCCAAGAAGGGCCGGTGGGTTCATCTCGGCAAGGTCGCATTCGAGAAGTACTTCCTCCATAAGGTGCGGCGCGGCACGAGCGAGACCGTCTATGAGCACTACGTGCTCAAGGCGCTGGGCATCGAGAAGCTGAAGGCATCATGAGGCGAATCAATTCAGGGAAACGGCTTGCCGCGTCGGCGGCCCTCGCGGCGGCCCTGCTGGGCGCCGTCGGGCCCGCCGGCGCGGAGACGCTGACGGAGGCTTGGAAAGCCGCCTTGGCCGGCGACCTCAAGCTGCGGGCCGCGGCGAACCGCGTTGCGGCGGCTCAGCAGGATCTCGGCGCCGCGCGGGCCGAGCGCAAGCCCGAAATCAAGGCCGGTGCGAGCGCCATGCAGTTCGACGAGACGCCCGCGTTCGATTTCGGCGGCGCCGGGCTCGCGCTGCAGCTGCCGCTGTATTCGGGCTCGACGTTCGCGATGGGCAGCGCGCAGCTGTCCATGCCGCTCTACACGGGCGGGGCGACGCGCAATGCGATCGACGCGGCCGCGGCCGGCGTCGACGTGCAGCGCTACACGGCCGGGGCGTTGACCGAGCAGGTCAAGCTCGAGGTCGCCGAGCATTACGTCGACGTGCTGCGCGCGTCGAGCGCCCTTGCGGTCGCGCAGAGCGACGAGGCGAGCCTCGAAGCGCACCTCCACGATGTGGAGGACATGTACAAGAGCGGGTCGGTGCCGCGCAGCGACTATCTGGCCGCCTCCGTTTCCCTGGCGGAGGCCCGCCAGCGCGGACTGCAGGCCGAGAACGCGGTCGATCTCGCGCGCGCGGCGTATAACCGAGCGCTCGGGCGCGCGCTCACGGCAGCCGTCCAGCTCGATCCGAAGCTGCCGGCCATCGCCGACCGCATCGATCGGGCCGACCTCGATGCGCTCACGGCCATGGCCCTCGAGCACCGCGAAGAGCTCGACCGGCTCGCGGCGGCCGCGACCGCGCTCGACGCGCAGGCGCGCGCCGCGCGGGCGCAGAACCGGCCCCGCGTGGGCCTGACCGGCGGCTACAACCACATCGAGAACGACGTTCTGAATCGCCGAGACTTCTGGTCGGTCGGCGTCGGCATCGAGTGGCGGCTCTTCGACAGCGGCCGCACGCGCAATCGAGCCGCGGCCATCGAGCTCGAGTCGGCCGCGACGCAGGACGAGCGCAAGAACCTCGAGAGCATGGTTCGGCTCGATGTGCGCCAGGCCTGGCTCTCGCGGGCCGAGGCCGAGCGGCGCGTCAAGCTCGCGACGGAGGCCGTGGATCAGGCCGAGGAGAACCTGCGGGTCGCGGCCGACCGTTATCGCATGGGCGAGGGCACGAACACCGATGTGCTCGCGGCCGAGGCGCTGCGCCGCTCGAGCCGCAGCAATCTCGACGATGCGCGCTACGACGTCGCCCTCGCGCGCTACCGGCTCGCGCGGGCCGTCGGCCTGCTATGAGCCGCTCCGTGCCATTCAGAATTTCGAGGTAAAGCCAATGATCAGCTCTAGGATCTCCGCCGCCGTCGACGCATTCGCCGGGTGTCTCGGCCTAGCCTTACTCGTCGCGCTCGTGGCGCCGCTGGCCGCGACGGCCGCCGACGCCGCGGCGCGCGAGCTGCCCTTCGCGACGGCCGTGGCCGCCTACGAGGTGGCGCCTCGCGAGCGCGTCTTCGACGGCACCGTCGAGGCCGTGAACCGGGCCACGGTTTCGGCGCAGACCTCCGGCCGTGTCGCGGAGCTGCCCTACGACGTCAACGACTTCGTCGAGGCGGGCTCGGTCATCGTGAGGCTGACCGACACGGAGCAGCGTGCGGCGCTGAAGCGGGCCGAGGCGGCACTCGCGGAAGCGGGGGCACGCGCGGCCGAGGCCAACAAGGAATTCGAGCGCGTCTCGGGCATGTACCGCAACGAGACCGTGCCGAAGGCCCGCTTCGACCAGGCGAAAGCCAACAAGGACGCGGCCGACGCCAGGCTGCAGGCGGCGCGGTCCGGCGTCGCGGCGGCGAAGGAACAGCTCGACTATACGGTCGTCAAGGCGCCCTACTCGGGCATCGTCTCAGCGCGCCACGTGCAGGTCGGCGAGCTCGTGAATCCGGGCCAGCCGCTCATGAGCGGCATCTCGCTCGAGTCCCTGCGCGTGAGCGTGTCCGTGCCACAGAGCCTCATCGAGCCCGTGCGCAAGATCGGCAAGGCGTTCGTCTACGTCGACAGCAAACGCATCGAGGGTAAGAGCCTGACCTTCTTCCCGGTCGCGGACCCGGTTTCGAACACGTTTCAGGTCCGCGTGAACCTGCCGGATCGAGCGGCGACGCTGTATCCCGGCATGTTCGTCAAGGTTGGCCTCGTGGTCGGCGAGACGCGGCGGCTGCTGATTCCGAACGCCGCGGTTGTCGCGCGCAGCGAGCTTACGGCGGCCTATGTCGTCGAGGGGGACAAGGTCGTATTGCGGCAGCTCAGGCTCGGCCGGCACTACGGCGATCGAATCGAGGTGCTGGCCGGGCTCGACGCGGGCGAGCGCGTGGCGCTCGATCCGGTGGCCGCGGGAGTGTACGAAAAAGGGCAGTCGAAGGCTGCGGGGAGCAAGGATGGCGAGTAAGTCCAAGCTCGGCTTCTCGGGAGCGCTCGCGAAGCGCTTTCAGGACTCGAAGATCACGCCGCTGCTGGCCCTGACGGGGCTGCTGCTGGGCCTCTTCGCCGTGCTCGTGACGCCCAGGGAAGAGGAGCCCCAGATCAACGTGACGTTCGCGAACGTGTTCGTGCCTTTCCCGGGCGCCAGTGCGGCCGAGGTCGAGAACGTCGTCGCGGTCCCCATGGAGCAGGTCTTGGCCGAGATCGCGGGGGTCGAGCATACGTACTCGGTCTCGCGGCCCGGCATGGCCGTACTCACGGTGCAATTCAAGGTCGGGGAGGACCGCACGGCCGCGATCGTGCGCCTGTACGACGCCATCTACTCGCACCGCGACTGGCAGCCGCCGAACAGCGGCGTCGGGGAGCCGTTGATCAAGACGAAGGGCATCGACGACGTGCCCATCGTGACCCTGACGCTGTGGACGCAGGATCCGACCCGGGGCGGCCAGGATCTGCAGCGTGTGGCCCATTCGATCGAGGCCGACATCAAGCGTGTGCCCGGCACGCGCAACGTTTACACGGTCGGCGGCCCCGACCGCGTCGTGCACGTCGAGCTCGACCCGCAGCGCATGGCGGCCTACGGCCTCTCCCTCCAATCGCTGCGCCGCGCGCTCGTCGCAAGCGACACGGCCACGCAGGCGGGCTCCATGGTCGCGGACAACCGCGACATGCCGGTCACGGCCGGCACGTTTCTCGCAAACGCCGACGACGTCGCGAACCTCGTCGTCGGCGTCGCGGACGGGCATGCGATCTATCTCGACGACGTCGCCAAGATCACGGCCGGCCCCGACCAGCCCGAGCAGTACGTGCAGTTCGGCACGGGGCAGGCCGCGGCCCACATCGGCCTTTCGCCCGGCGTCGAGGCGCCGGCCGTGACACTGGCCGTCGCGAAGAAGCCCGGCACGAACGCCGCGACGATCGCAGACGCCGTCATCGAGCGGGTCAAGGAGCTGCATGGCACGCTGATCCCGCAGGGCGTCGAGACGACCGTCACGCGCAACTACGGCAAGACCGCGAACGACAAGGCCGAGAAGCTCATTCACAAGCTCATCTTCGCGACGAGCTCGGTCATCGTGCTCGTGATCTTCGCGCTCGGCTGGCGCGAGGCCATCGTCGTCGGCTCTGCCGTCGTAATCACCCTCGCGCTGACGCTGTTCGCCTCGTGGGCCTGGGGCTTCACGATCAACCGCGTCTCGCTGTTCGCGCTGATCTTCTCGATCGGCATTCTCGTCGACGATGCGATCGTCGTGGTCGAGAACATTCACCGGCATATGGCCATGGGGGACGTGAGCCTCAAGCAGGCGATTCCGCGCGCCGTCGACGAGGTCGGAGGCCCCACGATCCTCGCGACGTTCACGGTCATCGCGGCGCTGCTGCCCATGGCCTTCGTGACCGGGCTCATGGGCCCCTATATGAGCCCGATCCCGATCAACGCGAGCACGGGCATGCTGCTTTCGCTGGCCGTGGCGCTGATCTTCACGCCCTGGGCTTCGAAGAAACTGCTGCACAAGTTCGCGCACGGGCCCGTTCTCGAGGGCGAGCCGACCCGGCTCTATCGCGTCTCGCGCTCGTTGCTCTCGCCGTTCCTCGGCACCGGCCGCCAGCGCCGCGCCCGACACTGGCTCTACGCGGGCGTGGGCATCGCGATCGTCGGCGCCGTCTCGCTGGTCGCCGTGCAGTGGGTCGTGCTCAAGATGCTGCCGTTCGACAACAAGTCCGAGTTCGACGTCGTGCTCGATATGCCGGAAGGCACTTCCGTCGAGCAGACGACGCGCGTGCTCGACGAGATGGCCGCGGCCTTGGGGAACGTGCCCGAGGTCACGGACTACGAGGTCTATGCGGGCACGGCCTCGCCGATCAACTTCAACGGTCTCGTGCGCCAGTACTATCTGCGCGCAGGCGCCAACGTCGGCGACATTCAGGTCAACCTCGTCAACAAGGCGCAGCGCGATCGCCAGAGCCACGAGATCGCACTCGCCGTGCGGCCCGAGCTCGCGAAGATCGCGGAGCGTTTCCATGGGTCGGTCAAGGTGGTCGAAGTGCCGCCGGGTCCGCCCGTGCAGTCGCCCATCGTGGCCGAGGTCTACGGGCCGGACTACGCGGGGCAACAGCGCTTTGCGCTGCGGCTGCACAAGCTGTTCGACGCGACGCCGGGCATCGTCGATACGGACACGAGCGTCGAGGCGCCCGCCAAGCGCCTGCTGTTCGCCGTGGACCGGCAGAAGGCGGCGCTGCTCGGCGTCTCCCAGGCGAGCGTCACCGAGGCGCTGCAGACGGCGCTGAGCGGCCAGGACGTGGCGTATCTGCACGACACGCACCAGAAGTACCCGGTGCCCGTGCGGCTCGAGCTGCCCGTGCCCGATAAGGCCGAGCTCGACAGTCTGCTCATGCTGCGCGTCGCGGGCAGCGGCGGCAAGCTCGTGCCGCTTTCGGAGATCGTGACCGTCAAGGACGTGACTTGGGAGTCGACGATCTACCACAAGGACCTGCTGCCTGTCGTGTTCGTGACGGGCGACATGGCCGGAAAGCTCGACAGTCCGCTTTACGGTATGTTCGATCTCGTCGGGGACGTCGAGGCGGGCAAGGCCGGCGGCCGGCACGTGGCGCAGTACTTCGTAAGCCAGCCGGCGGACCCCTACGACTACAGCATCAAGTGGGACGGGGAGTGGCGCATCACCTACGAGACGTTCCGGGACATGGGGATCGCCTACTCGGTCGGTCTCATTCTGATCTATCTGCTCGTCGTCGGTCAGTTCCGCTCCTATGCGCTGCCGCTCATCATCATGGCGCCGATTCCGCTCACGATCATCGGGGTGCTGCCCGGGCACGCGCTGCTCGGCAAACAGTTCACGGCGACGTTGATGATCGGCATGATCGCGCTGGCCGGCATCATCGTGCGAAACTCGATCCTGCTCGTGGACTTCATCCGGCAGGAGGTCGCCCGCGGCCTCTCGCTCGAGGAGGCCGTGATCCGGTCGACGGCCGTGCGGACGAAGCCCATCGCGCTCACGGCCGTCGCGGCCATGCTCGGCGCGCTGTTCATTCTCGACGATCCGATCTTCAGCGGCTTGGCCGTCTCGCTGATCTTCGGCATTCTGGTCTCGACGCTGCTGACGCTCGTCGTGATCCCGGTGTTGTACTACGCGTGGACGCGGCGCGTGCACGAACGCGCGGCGCGCAGGGCGCTGCAGGGGCCGCCGGCCGACGAGGAGCACGCGGCGGACGCCGACGCCGACGAGCAGCCTGCGACCTGATGCCAATAGGAGTAGTGAAATGTATGGATTCTCGACCCAAGTGAGCGGCGCCTTCGACGACGCCGTGACCCGCGTGACGGAGGCCCTCAAGGCCGAGGGCTTCGGCGTGCTGACCGAGATCGACGTCAAGGAAACGCTCAAGAAGAAGCTCGGTGTCGAGCGCAGGCCCTACAAGATCCTCGGCGCCTGCAATCCGCCGTTGGCGCACCAGGCGCTCGAGGCGGACCCCGACATCGGCCTGCTGTTGCCCTGCAACGTCGTCGTCAGGCAGGAGGACGACGGCCAGGTTACGGTCGCGTTCATGGACCCGGCCGCCGTGCTCAAGCTCGTCGAGAAGCCGGGCGTCGACGCGCTCGCGCAGGAGGTCAAGGCCCGCCTCGAGCGCGTGCAGGCGGCGCTGTCGACCGCATGACTCATGAACGGACTTGCGGTCGGTGGTAGCCGGAGTCTCGCGCAGGCGGGCGCTTTGGGGGACGGCGTGAATCCGTCCCCGGAGCCTCCGTAGCGCGCCATCCCTGGCGCGCACGGCCCCGAACGCGCCCGTCTGCGCGAGACTCCTCCATGACGGCGGCGGCCGTTCATGAATCATGCTCCGACGGCGCCCCGGTTTGACCGGCAATTGCCGGCGGGACGGCCGGCGCATCACAATACCCGCTTGCCGCGCGCGTCCGTCCGCAAGCTGCGGCCGGGAAGAGGAGACCGCATGCCAGAGTCCGTGCCAGCCCCGCCGTCCTTTCTCGAGCGAACGAGCGTCGCGGACGTCGTCGCGGGCCGCGTCCGAACCGGTGCGGAGGTGACGCTGCGCGGCTGGGTCCGGACGCGGCGGGACTCGAAGTCGGCGGGCGGGCTGTCGTTCATCCACCTCTCGGACGGTTCCGCGTTCGACCCGATCCAAGTCGTCGCGCAAGGCACGCTGCCGAACTACGAGAGCGAGATCGTGCATCTCTCGACGGGCTGCGCCATCGTCGCGCGCGGCCGGGTCGTCGAGAGCCAGGGAAAGGGCCAGCGCGTCGAGATTCAGGCGGCCGCGATCGAAGTCCTGGGCTGGGTCGACGATCCGGATACGTATCCCGCGAGCGCGAAGCGGCATTCGTTCGAGTATCTGCGCGAGGTCGCGCACTTGCGTCCGCGCACCAATACGTTCGGCGCCATCGCCCGCGTCCGGCACACGCTCGCGATGGCGATCCACCGCTTCTTCGACGCGCACGGCTTCTTCTGGATTCATACGCCGATCATTACCTCGAGCGACGCGGAGGGCGCCGGCGAGATGTTTCGCGTATCGACGCTCGACCTCGCGAATCTGCCGCGCACGCAGGCCGGCGCCGTAGACTTCTCGCAGGATTTCTTCGGGCGCCAGACGAACCTCACGGTCTCGGGTCAGCTGAACATCGAGGCATACTGCCTCTCGCTCATGAAGGTCTATACGTTCGGGCCGACGTTCCGGGCCGAGAACTCCAACACGAGCCGCCATCTGGCCGAGTTCTGGATGGTCGAGCCGGAGATCGCGTTCGCCGATCTGCACGACGACGCCGATCTGGCCGAGGCGTTTCTGAAGTCGATCTTCCGCGCGCTGCTCGACGAGCGTCAGGACGATATGCGTTTCTTCGCCGAGCGCATCGACAAAGGCTGCATCGAGCGGCTCGAGAAGTTCGTCGAGGCCAGCTTCGAGCGCATGGAGTATGCCGATGCCATCGAGGCGCTCGAACGCGCGGGCAAAAGCTTCGAGTTTCCGGTCCGCTGGGGGCTCGACCTGCAGTCCGAGCACGAGAGATGGCTCACGGAAGAGCACGTCGGGCGGCCCGTCGTCGTGATGAACTACCCGCGAGAGATAAAGGCGTTCTATATGCGGCAGAACGACGACGGCAAGACGGTCGCGGCCATGGACGTGCTGGCCCCGGGCATCGGCGAGATCATCGGCGGCTCGCAGCGCGAGGAGCGGCTCGACGTGCTCGATGCGCGCATGGCCGAGATGGCGCTGGACCCGGAACCGTACTGGTGGTATCGAGATCTTCGCCGTTACGGCACGGTTCCGCACGCGGGCTTCGGCCTCGGCTTCGAGCGCACGGTCCAATACGCGACCGGGATGCAGAACATCCGCGACGTCATCCCGTTTCCGAGGGCGCCCAAACACGCCGCGTTCTGAATCCTCGGCGAGCGCATGGCGCCTGCGGCCCAAGCGGTTCCCTCCGCGCCGCATTCCCCCTACCATGAGCGCGGAGATTCCGCGGCCGGCCACGGCCGCAAACGCTGGGGGAAGTATTGGTGTCACTGCAACTTGGGAGCCCGCGGCGCGTCCTCGGGCTCGGTGCTTCGATCGTCCTGCTCGCGGCGGCCGCTGCTGCGCCCGCGCAGACGCCTGCCGGCGACTGGCCCATGTATGGGCACGATTACGCCGGCACGCGCTACTCGCCGCTGACCCAGATCGATAGGGCCAACGTCTCGCGGCTCGTGCGCGCGTGGTCGGTCCGCGTCGCGCGCGGGGGCGAGGGCGCCGATGCCCGGCCGGGTCCGCGCGGCAATCCCGAAGCGACGCCCATTGTCATCGACGGCATCATGTACCTGCCGGCCGATGGCGATGCGGTCGTCGCGCTCGAGGCCGACAGCGGCCGTGAGCGCTGGCGCAGCGAGCTGCCGGCGCCGCTTACGACCACGGCCCGCGGCGTGGCCTATTGGCCCGGCGACGAGGCGCATTCGCCGCGCATCCTCGTGACGGCCGGCCCGACGCTGGTCGCGCTCGATGCGCGCACGGGCCGCCCGGTTGCGGGCTTCGGCCGCGACGGCGTCGTGCAGATCGCCGTGCCCTGGAACGGCGTACCCCTGATTTATGACGATGTCGCGATCCTCGGCGCGACGACGGGCGAGGTGCAGCTCGCGGAGCCCGGCGACACGCGGGCCTTCGACGTGCGCACGGGCAAGCATCTCTGGGATTTCCACACGGTGCCCCTGCCGGGCGAGGTCGGTCACGAGAGCTGGCTCGACCACGGCTGGCGCGGGCGGTCCGGCGTCAACGTCTGGGCCTTCTATATGACGCTCGACGCGCAGCGCGGCATTCTCTACATGCCGGTCTCCGGGCCCGCCGCGAACTACTGGGGCGGCGACCGGCCGGGCGACGATCTGTTCGGCAACTCGATCGTGGCCGTGGACGCGAAGACCGGCAAGTATCTGTGGCACTTCCAGACCGTGCATCACGATCTCTGGGACTCCGACGAGCCGAGCCCGCCCGTGCTCGTCGACGTTGAGCAAAACGGCCGGCGAGTGCCGGCGCTTGCCGCCGTCAACAAGACGGGTTGGATGTTCATCCTCGATCGAACGAACGGCAAGCCGCTGTTCGGGGTCGAGGAGCGGCCCGTGCCGAAGGGCGACGTTCCCGGGGAATGGTATTCGCCGACGCAGCCCTTTCCGAACAAGCCCGGGCCGCTCGCGCGCGACGCCTTCGACAAGGCCCGCGACATGGTGCGTGCCGAGGACACGTCGGCGCAACACGTAGCGGCCTGCGAGGCATTGTGGAAGAAGAGCGGCGGCTTCTACAACGCGGGGCCGTACACGCCGTTCTCGTTCCATGTGGCCGGCGCGCCGCCGAAGAGCACGATTCAGCTGCCGGGCGGCACGGGGGGCGTCAACTGGGGCGGCGCGGCGGCCGATCCGACGACCGGCTACGTTTTCGTCAACGCGCACGACACCTCGCTCGTCGGCTGGATCGAGCGCAAGCAGCCCGGCAAGAACTACGGCCGGGGCACGCAGGGTGCGACGACACCTTACGACCGCGCGAGCGTCGGCGGTCCCGGGCCCTACGCCTCGTTCAGCGCGCCCTTGAAGAACGCCGCGGGCGAGACGGTCGCCGTCCTGCCCTGCTACCGTCCGCCCTGGTCGCGGCTCGTCGCCGTCGACGCGAACACCGGCGAGATCGCCTGGCAGAGCACGCTCGGCATGACCGATGCGCTGCCCGAGGGAAAACGTCTCACGGGCGGCAGCGGCAGTGCGGGGCCCGCGGCGACCGCGGGCGGCCTCGTGTTCGTGGGCGCGACGAACGACCACCGTCTCAGAGCCTTCGATTCCCGCGACGGCAAGGAGCTGTGGGCCGTGAAGCTCGCGGCCGAGGCCAATGCGGACCCGCTGACCTATCGTGGCCGGGACGGCAAGCAATACGTGGCCGTTGTTGCAGGGAACGAGGTCGTGGCCTTCCGGCTGCCGTAGACCTTTGTCCGAGGATCCCACCCGGCGGCATGGTTCGCGTCGAACACGCTGGGCTCGGCCGGGTCGACGAACGGGGCCGGCCGGGCCATGCGCACGGCGTCGAAGTGGCGGTTGAGGTAGCGGCGGAGATAGCGCGCAAACAGCGCGGCCAGGCGCGGGGAGTCGGCGGTCAAGGGTTCGCTGCGCGGCATGCCGGCGGTGCCGTGCAGACGTTGCGGGCTCATCGCGCGCCCTGCGTACGCCGGTGCGCCCAGGCGCGCCGCGCGAGCCGCCAAGCCGCTGCGGCCCGCGTCGCCGTACCGGAGCCGTAAGCCGCGGCCGCATAGTCCGCGATCAGCCGCTCGTCGGGCGCCCGGTTCAGGTGATGCACTCGGCCCGCGACGCGCAGCACGACCTTCGGTCGCGTCATTTCGAGCAGGCCGTCGGGACCGCGCGTGACGCCGAAGCCGCTCGCGCCGCGGGCGGGGAACGGCGCCCGGGCATCGGCCGTCGCCACGACCACGCCGTTGACGACGACCGTCCCGGCATCGATGCGCCGGGCGAGCGTGGCCGCCGCGGCCTCGTCGCGGCCGAAGACGCTTGCACCGAGCGCGAGCGGACAGCGCCGCGCCAGCGCGAGCGCCTCGGCATCGCTGCGCACGGAGATCAACGCGAGCATGGGCGCGAGCAGCGCCGTCCGTGCGACCCGCATGTCGGCCTTCGCCTCCGCGAGCACGATTGGGTGCAGCCGGTGCTCCGCGTCGGGGCCCGCGCCGCAGACGAGACGGGCGCCGCCGGCCCGCGCCTCCACGATGAGCTCGCGTGCGAGCGCTGCCGTCCGCGGGGGCAGCACGACGGGGCCGACATCGGCCAGCGCCGCGCGCAGCTGCACCTCGAGCGCGTCCGCGAGCGGCTCGGCCACGAAGGCGCGGCGCGGGGCGATGCACGTGGCGCCGCCGTTGAGCCGCAGGCCGAAAGCCAGGGCGGCGGCCGCCGCCGCCGGGTCCGCATCGGCCCGCACGAAAGCGGCATCGCAGCCCCGAGAGCTCGAGCGTGACCGGCGTCGGCGTCGCGGCGGTTTCGGCGAGCAGCTGCCGGCCTGTGGTCTGCGAGCCCGTCAGCACGATCTTGTCGACACCGCAGCGCGCCAGTGCTTCGGCCTCGGCGTCGTCCTCGCCGGCGACGACGAGCGTGCGCGGCGGCAGCCCGGCCTCGACGAACAGCCCGGCGAGCGCCGCGAGGGCTGCGCGGCCGCCGTGCCCCGGCTTCACGATCACAGCGTTGCCGGCCGCAAGCGCCTGGGCCGCCTGGATGGCCGGGAGCATGAGGGGAAAGTTGGCGGGGCCGATGACGAGCACGACGCCGTGCGGCTCGCGCAGGACCTCGATCGCGACGCGCGGCAGCCAAAGCGGCCGGCGCGCCGCGCGTTCGCGCCGGGGCACGAGGAGGGCGCCGGCGCGGCATTCGAGGAAGCGCAGCGCCTCGAGTATCGGCAGGACCTCGCTCGTCAGCGTCTCTGCCGGCGGCCGGCGCGTCACTCGGGCCGCGATCGCTCGACAGTGGGCCGCGAGCAGTGCCCGGCCGCGGGCGAGGACGCGCAGACGCGCTTGCGGACCGGCCGCTTCCCAGCCCCGCTGGGCCGCCCGCAACTGCGCCAGGTCGCGGGCACGTTCCAGGGCGCTGCGGCCGGCCGCGTCGGGTCCCGCACCGGTGATGACGTTCCGTTTTGCCATGTGCCCGTCCGCCGCCGCTCTGCGAATCCAATTCGACGGCCGCCGACGAATGGATTCACACCTGCGTGTACACTTCGCGGGCGAGACCGACATCGAAGACGGCGAGGAGGGCCGGCCGATGACGAAGACCAGTGCTGCGGCGGCCGATATCCTCGAGGTCAGCGCCTGGGGCTACGCGGCGGCCGCGCTCGCGGAGCTCGAGGCCCGCGCGCCGCAAATCGCGGCGGCCGATTCGAGCCTCGGCGCCGAGCGTCGCGCGTGGTTCGTCCAGCGCGTGCTCGAGCTTGCCGCGGCCTTGCGGGCTTCGGAACCTGCGCTGTTCACGTCGCGCGTGGATTGGCTGCGGCAGGCGCTTTGGGCGCGGGGGGCGGACGAATCCGATCTCCAATGGGCCCTGCGCGCGCTCGATGCGGCGCTCGAGGCCGAGCTGCCCGAACCGCTGCGCAAGGCCGCACGCGCGCCCGTGAGGCAGGCCATCGGGCGGCTCGCGGAGGCGGCCGTACCGGCCGCGGCCGGGCTCGATGCCGCAACGCGCAACGGTCACCTCGCGGCGGCCTATCTCGAAGCCTGCCTGGACGGCGACCCGGATCGCGGCATGGCGGCCGTGCTGCGGGCGCTCGGGCAGGGCGCGCTCTCGGCGGCCGAGGCCTACGTGCACGTCCTGGCGCCGGCCGAGCGCGAGATCGGCCGGCTCTGGCATATCGGCGAGATCAGCGTGGCCGAGGAGCGCATCGTCAGCGAGACCACGCGCCGTCTCATGGCCGTGATCGCCGACCGGTTTCTGCCGCTCGAGTCGACGGGCCGCAAGGTGCTGGCGGCCGCCGTCGCGAGCAACGCGCACGACATTGGCGTCCGCGTCGTCGCCGACCTCTTTCGCCTCGCAGGGTGGCGGGCCCTGTTCCTCGGGGGGTCGGTACCGGCCGCGGAAATCGGCCGCGGCGTCGAGCTGTTCGACGTGGATCTCGTCGCGATCGGTGTGACCTTGACCACCCAGCTCGGCGAGGCCGCGAAGGCCATCGCCGCGGTGAAGCGCGCGCACCCCGAGGTCAAGGTGCTCGTCGGCGGCGCCGCGTTCGACGAGGTGCCCGAGCTTTGGCGGCAGCTCGATGCGGACGGCTACGCGGCGACGGTCGACGCCGCCGTCGAGGTCGGCGCTTCGCTCGTGCGCGAGGCGCGCTAGCTGCGGTTGCAGGCTGGCCTGCTAGAAGTCGTTCTCCTCGGCCGCCAGCATGGCGCGGACTCGGATGAGCCCGCGCCGAATCTGGGTTTTGACCGTGCCGAGCGGCTTGCCCGTCGCGAGCGCGATTTCCGCGTGGCTCATCCCCTCGACGATCCCCATGAGCAGGACCTCGCGCTGCCCGGCGTCGAGGGCGCCGAGGGCGGCCGCGGCCGACTCGAGGCGCGCCTGCGCTTCGGCGGCCGCTTCGACTCCGACCGTTTCCATGGCGAAGGCCTCTTCGTCGAGCTCCTCGCTCGGCGGCCGCCGCCGCGCCGCACGCAGCCGGTCGATGAGCCGCCGCCGCGCGATCGTCGCGACGAAGGCCGCTTCCGAGCCGGCGGCCGGGTCGAAGCGCCCGGCGCATTTCCAGAGCTCGAGGAAGACCTCCTGAACGGCATCCTCTGCGTCCGGGAGGCTCCCGGACCAACGCCGCGCGAGCGACCAGACCAGGCTGGCGTGCCGATCCATGCACTCCTTGAGCGCCGTGCCGTCGCCCGCGGCGATTCGCTCGAAAACGGAAGCCAACCCCGCCCGCTCCTTCTGCTTCTTCGCTTCGCGTCGAGTCTAGTCTAGAGGCCCGGCGGTCTCCGGACGAGGGCCAGGGGGGCGCGCGTGTCGAGGCCCTCTTGCGTGCGGGACGAGGTCCGGGCGAGGATGGGTCGGATGGCGCTTCCTGGGGAGGGGGATCGATATGTCCAGAACGTCCATGCTCTTAGCTGCGGCACTGCTCCTGCTGGCCGGCATCGGCGCGGCACAGCCGCCGCGCATCACGCCCGAAATGATCGCGACCTCGCTGCCCCTCGAAGGCGCCCCGCGCGCCGTGCCGGGCCCTTACGAGGTCACGTCCGAACCGGCCTTCGGCGCGCCCGGATACGTCGCGTTTCGGCCGGCCGATCTCTCGGCGTTTCCCGGCCGCGATTCGCTGCCCGTCCTTGTTTGGGGCAACGGCGGCTGCGCCGTCGACAGCACGCGCTATGCGGGTTTTCTGAGCACGATCGCATCGCACGGCTTCCTGGTCCTCGGCACGGCAGCGCAGGCGGGCGAAGCGCGCCGCCAGGCGAGCGCGGACGACCTGCGGGCGGCCATCGATTGGGCGGAGAAGGAGAACGCGCGCGCGGGGTCGCCGCTGCACGGCAAGGTCGCGACCGAGAAGATCGCGGTCATGGGCCAATCCTGCGGGGGCTTCTTGGCGACCGCCCTCGGCGCGGATCCGCGGGTCACGACCATCGGCGTGTTCAACTCCGGCGTTCGGCCGGCCAATGCCGATGGCACCCCTTCGCGGTTCCCGACAGCCGCCGCGCTGCCGAAGCTGCACGGCCCCGTCCTGCTCGTGAACGGCGGCAAGCGCGACTTCATGATGGGCGCTTCGGCCGCGACCTTCGACATGATCCGCAACGTCGCGGCCTTTTACGGCTCCAGACACAACGCGGGCCACACGGCGACGGTCTTTCATCCGGGCGGCGGCGAGTTCGCCAACGTCGCGTCGAGCTGGCTCATGTGGCAGTTCAAAGGGGACCGGAACGCCGCGACGATGTTCGTCGGCGAGGATTGCGGGCTCTGTAAGAATCCGGACTGGGACGTCCGCTCCAAAGGATTCGACATCGACCCGGTTTCCCTGACGCGCCTCCCGCGGCTTACGCGTGCCGACCTCGACGCCGAAGGCAAGGCCGTCTACGATCGCATCGTCGGCGACGGCCCCGTGCCGACGACGGGTCCCGTTGCCGTCTCGCTCTACAGTCCGAAGATCGCCGCCGCCTTCAACGACCTGAACGGCTTCCTCCGCTACCACGGCAAGCTGAGCCCTCGTCTGACCGAAACGGCCATCCTCGTCGCGACGCGCGAGATCGAGCAGCAATACGAGTATTCGGCGCACGAACCCGCAGCCCTGCGTTTCGGCGTGCCACAGGCCGTCGTGGATACGATCAAGTACGACCGCGCGCCGGTCGGCCTGCCTGCCGATGAGACGCTGATCATCAAGCTGGGCCGCCAGCTCATGCGCGAGCATCAGCTCGACTCGAACCTGTTCGCGGAAGCCGTGCAGCGTTTCGGCAGGACGGGGACGGTCGAGCTCGTAACGGTGATGGGCGACTACGTCATGGTCGGCATGGTGCTGACGGCCGTCGACCAGCACTTGCCGAAGGATCGCCCGGCGTTGCTGCCTCCGGCAGTGCCTTAGCCCGCACGCGCCTCCTCTGTGACGGCGGTGGCCGTTCATGCATCCTGCTGCCACGGCGCGAGGAGATCGCTGGCGCGAAGACGCTAGTCCGTGCGGCCTTCAACGGCGATGGCCGCCTCCGTCTCTGGCTTCAGGCTCGACGCAAGGGCGGTGTCGGGACGCTGACCGCCAGGGATGGCGGTCAGCGAGCCCCCAGGGACGGGTTCACGGCGGTCCCGACACCGCCCTTGCGTCGAGCCTGAAGCCCGCCACCATCTGAAACCCGCCACCAACGCGTCCGTGCCGCATGCGGGCGTTTCCGCGCGAGTTCGGTCAAAATATCGCCATCGTGCATGGGGGAGAGGCGGATGTTTGAACGGAAACGCATTCTGATCTTGGGGCTGCTGCTCGGCGTCGCCGGGACCTTGGCCGGTCCGGCCCGGGCGGACGGGGTCGGGCATGCGGCCGCCGTCGATCAGGCGCGATTCGAGCATGCCGATCGGGAGCCCGGCCAGTGGATGGAGGTCGGCCGGAGCTGGAAAGAGCAGCGGTTCAGCCCCCTGAAGCAGATCGATGCCAGCAACGTCCAGCGCCTCGGACTGGCCTGGTATGCCGATCTCAATACCTATCGCGGCGTCGAGGCGACGCCGCTCATGATCGACGGTGTCCTCTACAACGTCTCCGCTTGGAGCATCGTGACCGCGTACGATGCGGTCACGGGCAAGGTCCTGTGGACCTACGATCCCAAGGTGCCGGCCGCGTATGCGCGCATCGCGTGCTGCGGGCCCGTGAGCCGCGGGCTGGTCGCGTGGCACGGCAAGATCATCCTCGGCGCGCTCGACGGGCGGCTCATCGCGCTCGATGCGCGGACCGGCAAGGTAGTGTGGTCCGCCGACACGAAGGACCCCGGCCAACCGCTGTCCATCACGGGCGCGCCGCGCATCGCCGACGGCAACGTCGTGATCGGCAACGGCGGCGGCGACTTCGGCTCGCGCGGTTACATGTCCGCCTGGGATGCCGATACCGGCAAGCTGGCCTGGAAGTTTTATATCGTTCCGGGCGATCCGAAAAAGATGCCGGAAGGCGCGGCGTCCGACTCGGTCATGCCGATGGCGGCCAAGACCTGGAGCGGCGAGTGGTGGAAGATGGGCGGGGGCGGCAACGACTGGGATGCCATCGCCTACGATCCCGATCTCAACTTGGTCTATTTCGGCACCGGTAACGGCTCGCCGCACCCCGCTAAGTTTCGCAGCCCGGGCGGCGGAGACAATCTGTTCCTGTGCTCCATCGTCGCCGTCGACGCGCGCACGGGGCATTATCGCTGGCACTATCAGGAGATTCCCGCCGAAGAGTGGGACTACGACTGCACGGCGCCGCTGATCCAGGCCGATCTAAAAATCCGCGGGCGCATGCGCAAGGTCATCATGCAGGCGCCGAAGGACGGTTTTTTCTATGTGCTCGACCGGGAAACCGGTGAGCTGCTGTCGGCCAAGAATTACATTCCCAACACGTGGGCTTCGCGCGTCGACATGAAGACCGGGCGGCCGGTCATCAATCCGGATGCCTACGTCAAAGAGAAGCCGCACCTCATGACGCCCGGATACGGGGGCGGTCACAGCTGGAACCCGATGGCCTTCAGCCCGCTGACGGGCTTGGTGTACATACCGCTCATGGAAGGCTGGATGGTCGAGTCCGTCGTGCCGGCCGACCAGTTCAAATTCGTGCTCGGCCGCACGACGCTCAACGCCGCGACGAATAACTATCCCGAGCTCAGGAAGAAGCTCTACGCGGAGGCGGCGCGCCGCGAGAAGGGCTACATGCTGGCCTGGGATCCGGTGCGCCAGAAGGAGGCGTTCCGGATCCCGTATCCGCATGCGGGCGACGGCGGCACGCTCGTCACGGCCGGGAATCTGCTCGTCGAGGGCACGATCAACAAAACGCTCGCCGTCTACCGGGCAGACAACGGCAAGAAACTCTGGGAAATGCCCGTGGAGAGCGTGCCTGTCGCCGGGCCCATGACCTATACGGTCGACGGTAAGCAATACATCGCCGTCAACGTCGGCTGGAACAGCGCTATCGTCTCCAATCTGACCAACCCCGACGGCAGCGCGTTCAGCTACGCGCCGGCGCGGCTCATGGTATTCGCGCTAGATGCCAAGGGCGTCGAGCTGCCGCCCGCGACACCCTCGTCCGCGATTCCGGCGCCGCCGAGCGTGCAGGAGTCGCCCGAGGACGTCGAGAGGGGCTCGACGCTCTACGCCGCCAACTGCCAGACCTGCCACGGCCCGAATGCGATCGGCGGAGCCAAGGATCTACGCCACATGACGCAGGCCGCGCATGCCGAGTTTCTCGATATCGTGCTGGGCGGTAAGCGCGCCAAGGCCGGCATGCCGAGCTTTGGAGACCGGCTCAGCAAGGCACAGGCGGAAGCCATCCACGCCTTTCTGATCTCGCGCGCCCAGGAGGATTGGCAGCCGGACTTCACGAGGTCCGCAAAACAGAAATAGGCGCGGCGCGAGCCTCTATGACGGACGCGGACGCGTGTTCCGCCCGATGTACGACTTCGGTTTCTAACTCGAGTCGTCACGCAGGGGCCCCGCCGCCGGTCGGCAGCGGGGCCCTTTTCTATACGCTCGAAGAGGCGCCGGGCGCTCGGGCGTCGACCATGCGCCGGCCTCTTGCGCGCCGTCTATGCGCCGGCCGTCTCAACGTCGGCTTCGGCGATCGGCCCGCGGTCCGTGGCCTCGTCGAATCGAGAAGGCGCCGCCGTCGTCTCGCGATGCGGCATGAGGATCAACGCGGCCATGGCGAGCACGCAGCAGCCGACGAGATAGACGCTGATCCACGTGCTCGACCCCGTGTACGTCAGGATAGCCGTCGCGATCAGGGGCGCCGGGCCGCCCGCGATGACTGACGCGAACTGATAGCCGAGGCCCGCGCCGCTGTAGCGTGTCGCCGGACCGAAACTTTCGGCGATCAGCGCCGCCTGCGGGCCGTATTGCATCGCATGAAACACGAGCGAGACGACGATGGCGAGCAGCACGAGCAACGATGCCTTCGTGTTCAGCAGGCCGAAGTAAGGGAAGGCGTAGAGGGCGACGCCGACGATGCCGATGCCGTACACGAGGCGCCTGCCGATCACGTCCGAGAGATGCCCGAATAGCGGTACCAAGACTAAACCGAGCGTCGCCGCGATGAGCGTGTCCGTCAGAATCGGGCCTCTGGAAAGTCCGAGGTGCTCGGTACCGTAGGTGAGCACGAACGTCACGAAGATGTAGAAGGGCGCCTGCTCCGACATCCGCACGAATGCGGAAGTGACGACCTCGAGAGGTTGCTCTTTGATGACCTGCCATACGGGCTGGGCCACGACGGCCTTTTCGCGCTTGATCTGCTCGAATGCCGGGCTCTCGAGCACTTTGAGGCGAACGTAAAGGCCGATGCCGATCAGCACGACGCTCGCGAGGAACGGCACGCGCCAGCCCCAGCTGGCGAAACCTGCGCCCGCGACGCCGGTGAAGAGCCGGACCATACCGGTCGACAGCAGCAATCCGAGCGGTACGCCGATTTGCGGCCAGCTGGCCATGAGTCCGCGGCGCCGCTGCGTTCCCCATTCCATGGAGAGC
This sequence comes from uncultured Gammaproteobacteria bacterium, assembly GCA_963782445.1. GTDB lineage: Bacteria > Pseudomonadota > Gammaproteobacteria > Steroidobacterales > Rariloculaceae > ZC4RG20. Next base: position 2,913,932 of record CAWAJM010000001.1, on the reverse strand, counting down.
AGCACCGAGCCGCCCCATTCGCCGCCGACGCCGATTCCCTGCAGCACGCGGAGCAGCACGAGCAGCAACGGGGCCGCGATGCCGATCGAGTCGTAGCCGGGCAGCACGCCCATGAGCGCCGTCGCGATGCCCATGAGCATCAAAGTCGAAATCAAAGTGCCCTTGCGGCCGATCCGGTCGCCGTAGTGCCCGAAGATGGCGGCGCCTATCGGCCGCGCCGCGAAGCCGACGAAGAAAGTCGCGAAGGCCAGCAGGACCCCTCGGAGCGGCGTGCTGTTCGGAAAGTAGACGCCTGGAAAGACCACCGCCGCGGCGGTTCCGTAAAGAAAGAAGTCGTACCATTCGATCGTCGTTCCCACCGTGCTGGCGACGACGGCGCGCAGACGGTGGCCGCGGAGGGAGGGATCGGATGGGGCTGCCGAGGGGGTAGAGGGCATGTCGTAGGCTCCTGACTGTCTCGCCGGTGAATGGGTTAACCACCGAACACTCTCCCGCGCGACGTTCGGTGTCAAGGCCGGCGGCCGCCGCGATCAGAAGCCGCCCCGCACGATCCACTCGGCCAATGTGCCGATGGCGGACATCATGAGGGCGCCGCCCAAGGCCCAGCCGAAGCTGTCGATAGTCAGGTGATCGGTCAGCGCGTCTACGAGCTTGAGAAGGATCGCGTTGATGAGCCAGCGGGTCAGGAAGGCCAGCAGGAAGGCCAGCCCCAGCGTGGCGATCGTTAGGACGACGAAGAACAGCCAGCCGATTAGGAAGTTCAACACGCCGAACAGCGCGGCGACGGCGAAGGCGCTGCCGAGGCTCTTGACGTGGAAACCGGGCAGCGCCTCCGCCGTGATCCAAACGGCAAGCGATAGAATGATCCACGATATGAGCAGACCCATGGCACGTCTCCCTGCAGGGACCGTGCCAGCATACTTGGGTCGGGCCGCACGAAGCGACTCGGGCGCTCGCGTGGTTCGCTCTCATGGTAAGGTCACGACCCATGTCCGACAATCTCTTCAGCCGCTTCCGGGCCGCCGCCTGGAACGACGAACGGCTTTTCATCGCGACGCCGGAAGGCCGGCGCATCACGTACGGCGAAGCACTCGTGCATTCCGCGCGGTTCGCGCAGGCTCTAAAGCGCCTCGGCGTGCACTCCGGAGACCGCATCGTCGTGCAGGTCGAGAAGAGCGCGGAAGCCCTGCTGCTCTATCTGGCCTGCCTGCGGGCGGGCGCGATCTATGTGCCGTTGAACCCGGCCTATACGCTGGCCGAGCTCGAGTACTTCGTCGCAGACGCCGAGCCGAGTCTCGTCGTCTGCAGCCCCGACAGGCGGGAAGCGGTCGCGACCGCGGCGAAGCCGGCGGGATTGGCGACCTTGGGCGCCGACGGCCGCTCGGGTTCGCTGCTGGAGGCGGCGGCACATGAGCCTGCGAATTTCGAGGATGCCGAGCGCAGCAGCACGGATCTCGCGGCCATTCTCTACACGTCGGGCACGACGGGGCGCTCCAAGGGCGCGATGCTGAGCCACGGGAACCTCGCCTCCAACTGCTTTACGCTCAGGGACTATTGGCACTGCAGCACCGCCGACGTGCTGCTGCACGCGCTGCCGATCTTTCACACGCACGGTTTGTTCGTGGCCACGAACGTCACGCTGGCGGCGGGCGGCGGCATGATCCTGCTGCCGAAGTTCGATACAGACATGATTCGGCGCTGCCTGCCGCAAGCCACGATGCTCATGGGCGTACCGACCTTCTACACGCGCCTGCTCGCCGAACAATGGCTGGACCGCGACAGCTGCGGGCACATGCGGCTCTTCGTCTCCGGGTCCGCGCCGCTGCTCGCCGAAACCCACAGGGCGTGGCGCGAGCGCACGGGTCACGCGATCCTCGAGCGCTACGGCATGACCGAGACGAACATGAACGCCTCGAATCCGTACGACGGCGAACGTGTGCCCGGCACAGTCGGCCATCCGCTTCCGGCCGTAAGTCTGCGCGTCGTCGACCCCGAGCGCGGCACGGAGCTGGCGCCCGAGGAGATCGGCATGCTCGAGGTCAAGGGGCCGAACGTGTTTTGCGGTTACTGGCGTAATCCCGAAAAGACCCGCGAGGAGTTTCGCGAGGACGGCTATTTCATCACGGGGGATCTCGGCAAGATCGATGCGCGCGGTTACGTCCACATCGTCGGGCGCGGCAAGGATCTCGTCATCAGCGGCGGCTTTAACGTCTATCCGAAAGAGGTCGAAAACGAGATCGACGCGTTGCCGGGCGTCGTCGAGTCCGCCGTCATCGGCGTCCCGCACCCGGACTTCGGCGAGGGCGTGACGGCCGTCGTCGTCCAAGCGCCCGGTGCCGCACTGACCGAGGCCGACGTGCTCGCACGTCTTCGCGAGCGCTTGGCACCGTACAAGCTGCCGAAGCGCGTCGTGTTCGCGGCCGAGCTGCCGCGCAACGCCATGGGCAAGGTGCAGAAGAACGTGCTGCGGCGGGCGCACGAAGCGCTCTTTCGGCGGCTCTGAGGCTACGATTCCGCATGATTCATGGACGGGTTCACGGCGGTCCCGCCGCCGCCCTTGCGCCGAGCCTGAAGCTCGCCCCCAGCGCAACTGGTGAGTCAAAGGCGCACCGCAGGCGCCCACGCGGCCGGCCGCAAGCGCCGCCGCCGGCGGCCTACGGCGCCCGGCACTCGAAGCTTGCGGCGTCGTCGATGCTGCCGTCGCCCTTGTAGCGTGCGACCTGCGGATACGGGCACAGCGGCCGCGAGCGCACGACCTTGCCGGCGACGATCTTACGGGCCTTGATGCGCCGCGGCGCGACGCCGCGCTCGACCCAGTCGATGACGGCCGTGACGGCGTCGTTCTGGTCGGGCCCGACGCCGCCCGCGCAATGGGCCATGCCGGGCACCATGTAGAGGCGCAGAAAGTCGGTCGCATTCGGCGCGTTGGCGGCGAGGGCCTGCTCGTAGTAGTGCACGCTTTCGAGCGGCTGCAGGATGGGGTCCGCCCAGCCGTGGGTGATGATGAGCTTGCCGCCGCGCTTGCGGAATGCTTCGAGGTTCGTGTCCGTCGCGTCGGCGATCTTGCCCCAGCGCTCGAGCAGCTGCGGGTCGCGGTCGAAGTCGAACGTGCGATAGTCGTAATCGGGCATCGGCGGCTTGAACACGAGGTAGCGCATGATCTGCTCGGCCAGGTTGAAGTCGGCCGGCTTCGCGCCGGGCCGACCCGGCAGGATCAGATTGCTCCAGCCGCTCGCGGACTCGCCGTTGCGGCCGGGAGCGAGCGCTTCGCTGCCCGGCATGTAGCCCGGAAAGATCTGCCGGCCGGCATGGGTGCGGGGGCCCTCGTAGACCTTCTGCACGGCCGCGGCCTCGGCGGGCGTGAGACAGCTTGCCGACTCGGTGCCGGCCGCGCACATCGGCACGTCCTTGCGGGCGTCGAACGCGCACCTGCGCGGGTCGTCGATGAGGCCGTCAGCGAGCCCGTCGAGCCCGTCGCACTTCGCCATGACGTGCTTCGCGACGAGCGCGATCTTGGCGGCGGAGACCGGGGTTGCGCCGAGGGCACGCTGATTCCACAGCGCGCCGATCGTGAAGCCGGTCTGGTCGATCCAGGGCGCATTCGCGACGATGCCGTCGAAGTCGGCCGGGTAGCGCTCGGCTTCGAGCAGCCCTTGGCGCCCGCCGTTCGAGCACGAGTTCCAATACGAGCGCTCAGCCGGCCGCCCGTAGTAGCGGCTCACGATGTCCTTGGCCGTCGTCGCCGTCGTATGCACGGCACGGTACGCGTAGTCGATGGCTTTTTGCGGATTGCTCATCACGAAACTGCCGCCGGCCTCCTTTTGCGCGTCGTGACCGGTATCCGTGCTCGCCATCGCGAAGCCGTGGGCGAGGGCGGCGGCGCGGGCGGCGGCGTTGCGCGGGTCGTCGGCCTCCTGGCCCGCGAGGCCGCCGTTGCCGATCATATAGAAGCGGCCGTTCCAGGCGGCGGGCAGGTTCACCTCGAAGCGGATCTGCGGGGCGATGACGCCGTCCACTCGGCAATGTGCCGGCACGCCGTTGGCCGCCGGCAGGCTGCGGGCATCGAGACGCACGAGGTCCGGCAGCTTCGCGGCGGCGAGATCGGCGCAATCGGCCCGAGGCTTCAGCGGGGCTTTGACGTAGTCGGAGCGCGCCGACGCTGCGTCGGCGAACGCCTGGGCGTGTGCCGCGGGCCCCGCCAGCACGAGCACAGCGACTGCGGCCGAACCGATCCTGTAAGCATTGCGCATTCTCAGAAACCTCCCAATCCGTCTGGCATGAGCTTGGACGGGCGGCCGATATGCTCGTCCACCCAGGCGATGAAGTATTTCATGTTCGGCGCATCCGTATGGCCGCCGTCGTGTTGGCGCCAGGCGAGCTCGCCGCCGAGTAGACCGTGGTTCACGGGCGGCAGCGTCGCGTTGCGATAGTCGTCGGGGACGCCGAGGCCCTTCGCGCCGAGCAGCCGAAACACGGGCTGGGCCGCCACGGCCGCCATGAAGCTGCCTTTCTGATCCAGCCACTTCGCGTCGCCCTTCGCGGGCACGCCGTAGCTCACGAAGGTGAGGCGCGGCGCGCACAGGGCGATGAGCTCGTGCGCGTCGACCGGCAGATCGCCCGCGTTCATGCTGCCGAAGCGCGCCTTCGCCGCCCCGTATTTGAGGAAGTTGCCGGCCATCCAGTGGTACTCAGCGGTGCCCGTGAGATTCTCGACGGCCTCGCCGAAGTTGCGCCGATGGAGTTTGGCGCCGCCTTCGCCGGAAGAGCCGATGAGCACCATTTTGAAGCGCCGGTCGAACGCCATCGTGACGAGCGCCGCCTTGCCGTAGCGCGAGACGCCTTCGATGCCGATGTGCTTGGCGTCGACGGCCGGGTCCGTCGCAAGGTAGTCGAAGCCGCGGCTCGCGCCCCAGGCCCAAGCTCTGAGCGCGCCCCAGGCGTCGGGCTTGCGCGGCCGGCCTTGGTCGACGAGCCCGATGATTCCGCGCCTGAGACCTGCGCCATTGTCGGCCTGGACGCTCGTCGGATCGATCGAGGCGAATCCCCAGCCGTCCATGATGAGCTCCTCGTCGTTCGGCGGGTCGCCGTCTGCGTTGCGCCGCGGGAACCGGAAGGGCTCGGGCTTGACGAGCTCGTAGGCGGGATGCGCGTCGAACAAGGCGGCGAGAGAAGGGTCCTGCGCGATCGCGGCGGCCTTGAGCGCCGCATTGATTCTCGCGAGCTCCGCGCGCGAGGGCTGCGCCGGCGCGGGAAAGCCGCCGCCCCCGAACATCATGAGCACGGGCACGGGCCCGTGTGCGTTCGCCGGCGTCACGAGCGTCATCTCTATATTGACGTTGATGAGCGGATAGCTCGAGTTGTCGACGTGGCCGACGAGCTTCTTGGCAATGACGGGCAGCCGGCCGATGACCTCATGGTCGACAGCCTGGACCGACCATATGACTTTGGGCATGTGCGCGGGTACGCGGCCGTAGATCTCGCGCTCGAAGTCCGCGACGATCTCGGGCCGGCGCACGTGCCACCACAGCTCGGGCGTTGTGACCTTGCGGCCGTCTTTCGTCGTCAGCGCGTCGGGAAGCGTCGGAAACGGGTCGGCCTTCGATTCGTCGTAGTTGGCGTGATTCGGCGCTTTTTCGTTGCCGCTCGGCCCGGGCCGCAGCGCTTCGATGCCGAGCTGCTGCATCATGTTCCGGCGGTCCTGCTCGGCGGTCCAGTTCTTCGGCGGCGGCTTCGGCGCGCCGTCGACGGCCGCGGCCGCACCGAGGGTTCCGAGCGCGAGGCTCGCCGCGAGGAGCGGTGGTAGGTTCAAGTCTTCTCTCCCGAAGCCGGCTCGCAGTGCGAAAGCGGCGCCCCCGCCGCAGTTGCGGCATCGTCGGCCGCGCTCGAACGTCGCAATGCTCACGCCCGAATCGATGATAACCGACAGCGCCGGGTGCGTCCGCGTCGCGGTCTGGCCCGTCGTCGAGGGCGACGGTCGTCCGGTGGGCCTTCTTCGCGCGTCATGCGTTGCCGCCTGCGTAACCGCCCGTGTTGCGGGCCGCCGGGACGAGGTGCGAAGGTGAGTAGTGGCCTGTAACGGCTGATTCGGTAGTGGCTGAGCGATGGATGGCGCGTCGGGGCAAGGCGCGAGGAGGAGGTATAGTGGTGACTATGGCGACGACGAGCAACGCGGCACCGGCGCGCCAGACGCGTTCAGGCGCTACCGAATCAGCCGTTACAGGCCACTAGACCCCGAAAGGTTGCGGACCCGTTCACTCGTTGATCCGATCCTCGCCCGAACGACTGCGCAAGTTGCACCGGCTGGCCTGGATTCTCGACGCATCCATCCCATTGCCGGGCGGCTATCGGATCGGTATCGACCCGATTGTCGGTCTCGTGCCCGGCCTCGGCGATACGCTGGGCGCTTTGCTGGCAGCCGCGATCGTCAACGAGGCCCGCCGTGTCGGCGCGCCGACCAGCGTGCTGCTGCGCATGATCGGCAATGTCCTCGTCGACGCCCTCGTCGGGACTATCCCGGTCGCCGGTGATATCTTCGACGCGGGCTTCAAGGCGAACCTACGCAACTACGCCCTGTTGTCGCGGATGGAGGCCGACCCGGTCCGGACGCATCGGCGGAGTCTGCTGTTCGTCTTGGGCATTTCGGCGCTGCTCGTGCTCACCGTGATCGTCCTCGTCGCCGTGCCGATCCTCATCGCGATCGCGCTCGTGAAGCTTCTCTGAACCGCCCGTTTCCACGCGTCCCGCGAAGCGATAAAGGATGTCGGGTGCCTCGTCGACGGTGATCGCTACGTCGTAGCGGCCGCAAGCGTGCGCGAGCAGCAGGCTTCCGGCCAGCGTCCGATCCGGTGCCAGGGCATGCGCGAGCGTCCGGCCGCCGTAATGGTCGAGCACGCGCAACTTGACCGAGCCCGGCGACCGATTCGTGATTCGAATTTCGAGGCGCCCGTCCGCGGCGCCGTGGCGGATCTGAACGTCGAGCCTCGCACCGCTCGCCGGGGCGTCCCGGCTTCGGTCCAGGCAGTCGCTGATCGTCATGAGCGCAATCTCTCCTCGCATCGGCGCATGGTCGCTCCGTGTAGGTTTCCGGATGCGGCGAGAGATTACCGGGCACACATGACGGTTCGTCGCCGGCATGTTTGCAGTCCCGTTACACGCGTCGACTCGCGCGGGCGCTAGGCCTCGGTACGGGCTCCTGACCGGCTAGGGCGGCGCGGAACGGGGCGGGACGGGCGCGAAGTAGCCGACGACGAGCAGCAGCAAGCCGACGCCGAGGAACGATACGACGCGGCCGCCCGTTCCCGCGTGGCCGAGGTCGACGAGGAACAGCTTGACGACGACGATGGCCATGAGCCCGGCGCCCGCGAGCCACAGCTCGCGGCGCGTGCCGCGCGCGCCGATCAGCATGGCCGCGATGCCGGCCGTGCCCCAGACGATGGAGAGCGCCGCCTGCAGCTGCGTCGAGGCCGCCAGGGGCGCAAAGGCGAACGGCACGCCGAGCCAATGATGGACCGTGCGCGCGACGGTCATCGTAAGCAGGAACAGGGCGAACAGCGTCGGAATCGCGACGCCGAGGCGGGCATCGATGCCCGGACGCCGCGCTGCGCGCCACCACTCGGTCATGACGAAGACGACGAACCCGCTCGCGAGCTCGAGCGGATTCAGCAACGGGACGTAGAGCAGCGGCGCGGGATCGCCGGGCGAGGTCAGGTTGATGCGGAACGTCGCGTACGCGAGGACGGCCAGCACGATTCCGGCCGCGCCGTAGACGTAGGCCGAGCGATTGACGCCTACGGGCCACCCTCGCCGTGCGCTTGCGCGCAAGGTCAGCTGAACCAGCGCCGCGACGGCCGCGAGCGCGGCCGCGACGGGCCAGATGCCGTGCACAAGGCGGCCGACGAGCCAGGCCGCCTCGGGCGCGAGCAGCCAGGCGAGCAGCCAGAATGCGCCGCAATGCAGCGCCGTACGCAGCCGGGGGAACTGCGTCTCCCGCAGGCGCAGGAAGAGCGCGTGGACCGAAAAGGCACAAGGCCACGCGATCCAACCGAGGTCCGCGAGCGGATGCGGCTTCGCCATGAGTGCGACGAAGGCCGCGAATGCCATGGCCGGAAGGGTCAGCAGGCCAAGGGCGTTGAGCCGGGTCCAGCGTACGCGGGGGGCGGCGAGCACGGCGACTAGAGCGGTCGCGGTCACGAGCAGCAGGGCGACGGCGGGCTCGAGTCGGCCGGGCGCATGGCGCCAGAGCTCGGCCAGGCCTGCGAGCAGCCACCACGCGGTGCCCCACGCCAGGAAGCAGGGCGCGAGGATCTTCGGGGCCAAGAAGCGCCGCATGCCGGACGCCGGCTCGACGGCGGGCGCGCGATCGACGAGCCAGCCGGAGAGCCACCCGCCCGCCGCGAGCAGCACGGCACCGAGATACGCGCCGTTCAGCATGGGCCGGGCCGCGGGACCGCCGCCGAGGTAGTCGCCGACGAAGTGCACGCCGCCGGCCGCAACCTGCAGAGCGGCCCCGACTGCGAGTACGAGCGGCCGGCGCTGCCGCAGGCCGAGCCACACGGCGGCCGCGCCCTGCAACGCCCAGCCCGCCGAGGTCCAGCGCGCGTCGAGCGCGAGCGGCATATAGAGGGCGAGGAACACGCCGGCCAAGGCGAGGAAGGCCTCCATGAGCACGCGCAGATGCGCCGCGCGCCGAGCGGCTAGGCCCATCGCGAGCGCAAAGTAGTAAGCCGCTAGAACCAGCGCGCTGGTCGCGAGCCCATGGTGCATGCCCTCGACGAGCCGGGACTGCAGCCCGAAGCCGACGAGCGGCGTGCCGAACACGAGCGTGCCGTCGACGAACCCCTTGAGGTCGGGCGGCTGCCGCGTCGCGAACAGCAAAGGGATCAGCGTGTACATGAGCACGAACAGCACGAGGAACGGCTCGGTCGTCGCGAAGTGCTCGGGGCGGTAGCCGGCGTAGCCCCAGAGGCTGCCGATGGCAAACGTGAACAGAAAACCGAGCACGTTGAGCGCGCGCCACGACCTGAACCAGGCGACCCCGACGATTGCGAGGTTCAGCACGCCGTAATAGCCAAACAGGACGACGTGATTGTCTTCCGCGGTCGACGCCAGCAGGGGCGCCATAAAGCCGCCGATGATGCCGAGCACGGCGAGCGCAGGCGCGTCCTGCAGCACGGCGAGCGCGCCGACCGCCGCGGTCACGGCGAGCAGGAGCGCAAATGCGGCCGCGCCGGGCAGGAAGTCAAAGACGGCGAACGAGGCGTAGGTTGTAAGGTACAGGATCGCGATGCCGCCGCCCTGGACGCTGAGCGCGAAGCTGCGTTGGCGCATCCTTAGGCGCCAGCCGAGCAGGAGCAGCGCGAAGCCGAACAGCGCGACGAGGATGAGCCGCAGTTCGACCGGCAACGTCAACCAGTGCCGGTCGACGGCCGCCTTGATCAAGAAGCCGACGCCGAATAAGGACAGCACGACGCCGACCTTGACGGGCACGTTACCCGTCGTGAACCAGACGCGGAGGCGGCCGAGCGCGACTTCCGCGAGCCCGGGCGGGCGCGGCGCAGGCGAAGGACGCGCGGGTGCCGGCATCGCAGCGGCAGGCGCCGCGGAGGCCGCGTCGGCAGCACGCCGCTCGCGCGGCGGTGTCGGCTCGGCGCTGCGTTCGACGCTCACGGCCGCCGCGGCCGACCGCTCGGCCCGGCTATCGTGCGCCGCAGCGCCCGTCGCCTCGGCCACTCGGCGCTCGAGCCGGTCGAGCCGGTCGTTGAGCCGGAGCACCCAGCCCGCGAGTGCGCCGCAGGCCGCGCCGAGCGCGAAGCCCCCGAGGTGGCCGCGGAGCAGCGTTGCCCCGGCGATGCCGCCGACGAGCGCCAATGCGACGATGATCATAGGCGCGTTCCCGTCAGGAGAAATCCACGGGCGTGCCCTTGGGGATGATGCCGTTCGGGTTCACGTTTTCCAGCGAATAGTAGTTTTGCACGTAAATGCGCGGCTTGACGGTCGCGGCGATGCCCGGCGTCGCATACAGATCCTTGACGTAACGCCAGAGATGCGGAAAGTCCGCGATGCGCTGGCGGTTGCATTTGAAGGCCGAGAAGTAGGCGACGTTGAAGCGCACGAGCGTCGGAAACAGCCGCCAATCCGCTTCGGTTTGCCGGTCGCCCAGCAGATATCGCCGGGTGCCGAGCCGGACGTTGAGCTTGTCGAGGGCCGCGAACAGCGCGTCGTAGGCCGCATCGTAGGCCGCCTGACTCTTCGCGAAGCCGGTCTTGTAGACGCCGTTGTTCACATTGTCGTAGACGAAGGTATTGACTGCGTCGATTTCCTCGCGCAGCGGTTCCGGATAGTAGTCTCGGTCGTTGCCGGCGACCCCGACGAACTCCGAGTTCAGCATGCGGATGATCTCCGAGGACTCGTTGCTCACGATCGTTCGGCGTTTCTTGTCCCAGAGCGTCGGAATCGTAACCTTGCCCGTGTAATCGGGCCGCGCGGCAATGTAGGCCTCATAGAGATGCCTGAAGCCGTTGACCGCGTCCGGTGTGCAGTCCGGGCATTCGGGCCGGCGCTCGAACGTCCAGCCGCCTTCGCGGTAATAGGGCAGGCAGTACGAGATGCTGACGGCGTCCTCGAGCCCCTTGAGCACGCGAAACATGATCGTGCGGTGAGCCCAGGGGCAGTGCCAGCCGACGTAGAGATGGTAGCGGCCGGGCTCAGGTGCGAAGTCCGTCGAGCCGTCGGCCCGAATCCAACGGCGGAAGGCCGAGTCCATGCGCTTGAATTCGCCGCCCGCGCCCGTCTCCGCCGGGGTTTCCTCCGTCCACTTTCCATTCAAGATCATGCCCATGGGCGACTCACCTTCTCGATTACTCAGGATGCAGCAGAGGCGTTTGGCCATCCCTCGTTCGCAAACGCCGGGTGGGATACCGGGAAACTCGCGCTGATTTTAAGGCAGTGGATCGCGCGGCGCCGTGAGGCTTCATTGCGCAGGTCGGCAGAGGCCTTCTGCAGAATGCGCGCCTGGACCGGACGGCGCGCAGAGGCTGTTGCACAACGGGAAGAGTAAGCAGCGAACGCAAGCTAATGTTTGCTGCTAATGCGCCGCTCGTGCCGAGTGCACCGTTTTCGGGCTGCAGTAAGCGGCGCCTCGACGGTCCGCGCGTTTGCCGGCACGTCTCGTCAGGCTACCGGATCAGCGACGGCCGCGAGTCGACCCGCCGATTCCGAGCGCGGCGAAGGATCGCTTTCGGAGCGGCTACTGGTGCCAATTGGGCCACGCCCATTCGAAGTTGCCGGCGTTCGGCATCTTGATCTTGGGCAGCGTCTCGGCGTCGATTTTCGCATCGTCGCCGACGATGCCGTTCAACCGCAGCAGGTAGGCGGTCAGCGCGTAGGCCTCGTCGTTCGTCAGCGAATGCGGTGCCGGATAGGGCATCGCGCGGCGGATGTAATCGAACAGCGTCGTCGCATACGGCCAGTAGCTGCCGACCGTGCGCACGGGACGATCGCTCGCGATCGTGCCCCGGCCGCCCACGAGCCGGTCGGCGGGATTGCCCGCGCCTTCCTTGCCGTGACAGCCGATGCACTTCGTTGCGTAGACGCGCGCACCGTCCGCGGGCGTGCCCGCGCCTTCCGGCAAGCCGGCGCCGTCCGGCGGAATGCTGATGTCCCAGCCCGCGATCTGCGCGGCCGTTGCCGGCACGCCGAGATTGGGACCCTGCGGGGGCGGTTTCGAGCCCTGCTGGGCCGCGGCCAGCGACGAGGCGGCTAATGCGAGCGCGGCGACGGCCGCCGGCAGCAGACGCCCGTGCAAGGACCGCTCAAGCGTAGACATTGCGCACCTCGCCGTTCGCTGCGACCTGCCAGCTCTGGATCGCATGATAGTGATAACGAAACTCGCTGCCGCGCTCCGACAGCAGCGCGCGGCGCGTGGGCTGCACGGCACCGGTGTCGTCGATCGCGCGGCTTTGCAGGATCGCGGGGCCGCCGTTCCAGCGCCAGGCCATGCGGAAGCGCGCCAAGGCCTTCGGCAGCACGGGATCGGCCAGCGCCGCTTCGCCCCACGTCTTGCCGCCGTCGGCCGAGACCTCGACCTTGACGATGCGTCCGGCGCCCGACCAGGCGAGACCGGAGATCTCGTACAGCCCCGGTCCGTGCATGTGCAGGCCGCCCGAGGGCGACGTGATGACGGACTTCACGCCCATGGGGAACGTGAACTGCAGCGCCTTGCCGTTCGGCATGAGGTCCGTGTACTTCGACGTCTCGTCCTTGGTCATCGTCGGTGTCGCCGTGACCTTGATGCGGCGCAGCCATTTGACGTTCGTATTGCCTTCCCAGCCCGGCAGCAGCAGACGCATGGGATAGCCGTTCTCCGGCCGCAGCCGTTCGCCGTTCTGATACAGCGCGATGACGGCGTCGTCGAGCGCCTTCTCGATCGGGATGCTGCGGCTCATTGCCGCCGCATCGCCGCCTTCGGCCAGCAGCCAGCGGCCCTCGGGGCGCGCGCCGGCCTCCTGCAGCAGCGTCCCGAGCGGGACGCCAGTCCATTCGCTGCAGGAGACGAGGCCGTGGATGCCGCCGGCGGAGAGCTGCGGGGGCTTTGGGGCATTGAGACCGCCGCTGTTGCCGGAGCACTCGAGGAAGCGGATGTGCGAGACGAGCGGGTAGCGCGAGAGCGCGTCGAGATCGAACAGCAGCGGCCGGTCGACGAGGCCGTGGATCAGGAGGCGATGGCGGTCCGGCGGGATGTCGGGCACGCCGCTGTGATGGCGCTCGTAGTGCAGGGCGCTCGGCGTGATGATGCCCTCGAGATGCTCGAGCGGCGTGCGCGAGGAACCGGTGCCCGTCGTGCCCGGCATGGCGCCGACCGTGCGCACGACGTCGGCCTCGTACTTCGAGCGGGCGCCGTAGGGGCTCATGCCGCGCCCGGGCGCCTTCATCCACTCGGGCAGATCCGGCGGCACGGCGGCCGCGGCCGGCCGCACTCGCACGAGCGCGAGCCCGGCGGCGCCGGCCAGGAACAGGCGCCGATGCAACAGGCCGTTGCCGGCGACGGGCTCGAGATCGGGCCCCTTGTGACGCGTCATGGCTTCCTCCCCCGGCCGGCCCGGTCGTTGTCGTGATTATCGGGCGAAAGTAAGCCGATTTGGCAGGCTGCGCAAGAAGGTCCCGCGGACGTCTCCGGTTTTTGCGCATTGGCCCCTCGGCCCGCGCGCCCATAGACTCGCGTCCATGGCAGATTATCCCGTCATCCGCAAGGACCCGGCCGGATTCAAGCGCGCGCCGAACCTCGACGACTACGAGCGTGCCGCCGCTGCCTTCAGCTGGGACGAGGCCCGCGCGCTGCTCGACGGCCTGCCCGGCGGCGGCGTCAATATCGCGCACGAAGCCGTGGACCGGCATGCGCGCGGCCCGGCTGCCGCCAAGGTCGCGCTGCGCTGCCTCGGGGGAGCGGGCGCGCGCGCGCTCACCTACGCCGAGCTCGCGGCTGCCTCGAACCGTTTCGCCAACGCGCTGCGGAGCCTCGGCATCGGCAAGGGCGAGCGCGTCTTCGCGCTCGCGCCGCGCGTGCCCGGGCTCTACGTGGCCGCGCTTGGGACGCTCAAGAACTTGAGCGTGTTCAGCCCGCTGTTTCCTGCCTTCGGGCCCGAGCCCATCCGGCTGCGCATGACGATCGGCGCCGCGCGCGTGCTCGTCACGACCGCGGCGCTCTACGCGCGCAAGATTGCGCCGCAGCGCGCGGAACTGCCGCTGCTCGAGCACGTCCTGCTCGTCGACGACGCGCCGAAGTCCGTCGACGGTCCCGGCGTCGAGTCGCTGTGGCGCCTGCTCGAGCGCGCGTCGCCCGAGTTCGAGATCCCGCCGACGGACCCGGAGGACGCCGCGCTGCTGCACTTCACGAGCGGCACGACGGGGACGCCGAAGGGCGCCGTCCACGTGCATGCCGCCGTGCTCGCCCATCACGTGACGGGGCGCTACGCGCTCGATCTGCACCCGGACGACGTTTACTGGTGCACGGCCGATCCGGGCTGGGTCACGGGGACTTCGTACGGCATCATCGCGCCGCTCACCAACGGCGTGACGCTCGTCGTCGACGATCAGGACTTCGACGCCGAACGCTGGTATCGGATCCTTCAAGAGGAGCGCATCACGGTTTGGTACACGGCGCCGACCGCGATCCGCATGCTCATGAAGGCAGGCGCCGAGCTCGCGGAGCGGTATCGCCGCGATGCGCTGCGTTTCGCGGCCAGCGTCGGCGAGCCGCTGAACCCGGAGGCCGTCGTCTGGGGCGCCGACGTGCTCGGGCTGCCGTTCCACGACAACTGGTGGCAGACGGAGACGGGCGGCATCATGATCGCGAATTTCGCCGCGATGGCGATCAAGCCCGGCTCGATGGGCCGGCCGATGCCCGGCATCGAGGCGGCCGTCGTCGAGGCGCCCGAGGAAGGGCCCGTCACGGTCGCACCCGACGGGCAGGTCGGGCAGCTCGCGCTGCGGCCCGGCTGGCCCTCGATGTTCCGCGCCTACCTCGATCAGCCCGAGCGCTACGCGAAGTGCTTTCGCTCGGGCTGGTACCTGAGCGGCGACCTCGCGCGGCGCGATGCCGACGGCTATTTCTGGTTCGTGGGCCGCGCCGACGACGTTATCAAGTCGGCCGGGCACCTGATCGGACCGTTCGAGGTCGAAAGCGCGCTCATGGAGCATCCCGCCGTGGCCGAGGTCGGGGTCATAGGCAAGCCCGATCCGACCGTCATGGAGGTCGTAAAGGCCTTCGTCGCGCTGCGGCCGGGCTACGCGGGCAACGAGGCGCTGCGGCGCGAGCTCATGGCGCACGCGCGGCGCCGGCTGGGGCCGGCCGTCGCGCCGCGCGAGATCGAGTTCGCGGCTTCGCTGCCGAAGACGCGCTCGGGCAAGATCATGCGCCGCCTGCTGAAGGCCCGCGAGCTCGGCCTGCCCGAAGGCGATACCTCGACGCTGGAGCGCGACGCGTGAGCGCGGCCGCCGCGAGCCCGACCGCGGACCGCGAGCACGCGCTCGCGCTGCTGCGCCAGATGCTGCGCATCCGCCGCTTCGAGGAGAAATGCGCGGAGCTCTACAGCGCCTCGAAGATCCGCGGCTTCCTGCACCTTTATGTCGGCGAGGAGGCCGTCGCGACGGGCGTCATGCGCGGCCTGGAGGCCGAGGACGCCGTCGTCGCGACCTACCGCGAGCACGGTCACGCGCTTGCGCGCGGCGTGCCGATGCCGAACATCCTGGCCGAGATGTATGGCAAGCAGGAGGGCTGCTGCCGCGGTCACGGCGGCTCTATGCACCTGTTCGATGCGCAAACGAACTTCTACGGCGGCAACGCCATCGTCGGCGGCGGGCTGCCGCTCGCGGTCGGCCTTGCGCTAGCCGCGAAGCTCGCCGGCCTGCAGACGGTCACGGCCTGCTTTTTCGGCGAGGGCGCGGTGGCCGAGGGCGAGTTCCACGAGTCCATGAATCTCGCCGAGCTCTGGAAACTGCCCGTGCTGTTTCTCTGCGAAAACAACCGCTATGCCATGGGCACGGCGCTCGAACGCTCGGAGTCCGAGACGCACATCGCGCGCAAGGCCGCGGCCTATGCCGTGCCCGCCGCGACCGTGGACGGCATGGACCCCGAGGCCTGCGAGCAGGCCGCCGCGGCCGCGGTCGGCCGTGTGCGGAGCGGCGGCGGCCCCGAGCTGCTCGAGTTTCTGACTTACCGCTTCCGCGCCCACTCGATGTTCGATCCGGAGCGCTACCGCTCGAAGGACGAGGTCGAGCAGTGGAAGGCGCGCTGCCCGATCGCGACCTACTCGGCGCGCTGTCGCGAGGCCGGGCTCGTCGACGACGCGGCCCTGGCCGCGCTCGGGACGGCCGCCGCCGACGAGGTCGCGGCCGCCGTGGACTTCGCCGAGCGCGGTACGTTCGAGCCGGTCGAGGCGCTCGTGCGCGGTGTCTATGCGCGCGAGGCGGCGCCGTGAGCGCCGCGTCCGCAGCCTCGAAGAGCGGCAAGCTCTCGTATCGCGAAGCCATGCGCGCGGCGCTGCGCGAGGCGCTGGCCGCGGACCCGCGCGTGTTCCTCATGGGCGAAGACGTGGGCCGCTACGGCGGCTGCTACGCCGTGAGCCTCGGGCTCGTCGAGGAGTTCGGCGAGACGCGCGTCCGCGACACGCCGCTCTCGGAGTCCGCGTTCGTCGGCGCCGGCATTGGGGCGGCGTTGGGCGGCATGCGGCCCATCGTCGAGATCATGACCGTCAACTTCAGCCTGCTGTGCCTCGACCAGATCGTGAACACGGCCGCGACCCTGCGCCACATGTCGGGCGGGCAGTTCTCCGTGCCGCTCGTGATCCGCGTCGCGACGGGGGCGGGCCGCCAACTCGCCGCGCAGCATTCGCACAGCCTCGAGAACTGGTACGCGCACGTGCCGGGGCTGCGCGTCGTCGCGCCCGCGACGCACGAGGACGCGCGCTACATGCTGGCCGCGGCTTTGGCCGATCCCGATCCCGTGATCATCGTGGAGCACGTCATGCTCTATAACCTCGAGGCCGAGCTCGATCCGGCCGTGACGGCCGTCGATATCGATCGTGCCGCCGTGCGCCGGGCGGGCCGGGACTTAACGCTGATTACGTACGGCGGCAGCCTGCCCAAGACGCTCGACGCGGCGCGCGCGCTCGCCGAGCGTGGCATCGAGGCGGAGGTCCTGGACCTGCGCTCCCTGCGGCCGCTCGACGAGGCCAGCATCCTCGCCTCCGTGCGCAAGACGCGCCGCGCCGTCGTCGTCGACGAAGGCTGGCGCAGCGGCAGCCTCGCGGGCGAGATCGTTGCCCGCATCGCGGAGCGCGCGTTCTACGACCTCGATGCGCCGCTCGCGCGCGTCTGCAGTGCCGAGGTGCCGATCCCCTATGCGAAGCACCTGGAAGAGGCCGCGCTGCCCCAGGTCGCAGGCATCGTTGCAGCCGCCGCTGCGCTGTTCGGCGATGGCTGAGTTTCGCATGCCCTCGCTCGGGGCCGACATGGAGGCGGGCACGCTCACGGACTGGCTCGTGAATCCCGGCGACGCGTTCGAGCGCGGCGACATCGTCGCGACCGTCGAGACGGCTAAGGGCATCATCGACATCGAGATCTTCGAGCCCGGTGTCGTGGAGCGGCTGCTCGTCGAGCCGGGTGCCGAGGTGCCGGTCGGCACGGTCCTCGCCATCTATCGCAAGGCCGGGGAGGCCGCCGCAATCGCCGGGGGCGCAGCCGCCGGACCCGGCCGCGCCGCCGCGGCGGCGCCGACATCCGCCGCGACGGCGCCGACATCGGCGGCAGCGCGGCCCGCTGCGGGCGGGCCCGGCGCCTCGGCCCCTCCCGCCCGCTCGGGGGCACAACCGCCTGCGGCCCCGGGCCGGCGTCCCGTCTCCCCGGCGGCCCGGCGCCGCGCGCGCGAGCTCGGCGTGGATGCCGAGTCGCTGGCGGGTAGCGGCGCGGGCGGCGCCGTGACGTTGGAGGACGTGGAGCGGGCGCGCGGCTCGACGGGCGCAGCAGCGGCCGGCGCGAAGCGAACGGCGGCGCCGCCGCGTCCGGCGGGGCCTCAGGACATGCGCGCCGTCATCGCGCAGAGCATGAGCCGCTCGAAACGCGAAATCCCCCATTACTATCTCGCGACCACGGTGGACATGACCGCTGCGCTGGGTTGGCTAGAGAAGTGGAACGTGGCCCATCCCGTCACGGAACGCCTGCTCTATGCCGTGCTGCTCGTCAAGGCCGTCGCGCTCGCGCTCGAGGCCGTGCCCGAGCTCAACGGCTACTGGCGCGACGGCCGCTTCGAGCCGGCCGCGGCCGCCAACATCGGCGTCGCGGTGCGGCTGCGCGGCGGCGGCCTCGTCGCCCCCGCGCTCGAGGACGCGGCGCGCGTGCCGCTGCCCGACCTCATGCGCCGCTTCCAGGATCTCGTGCAGCGCGTGCGCGCCGGCCGCCTGACGCGCACGGAGCTCACGGCGGCCACGATCACGGTGTCGAGCCTCGGCGAAGGCAGCGTCGAGACCGTTTTTCCGATCATCTACCCGCCGCAGGTCGCGATCGTCGGGTTCGGCGCGATCGTTCAGCGGCCGTGGTGTGCGGACGGCAAAGTCGTGCCCGCGCCCGTGATCACGGCCACGCTGTCCGCCGATCACCGCGCCAGTGACGGCCACCGCGGCAGCCTCTTCCTCGCGGACCTCGCTCGGCGGCTTCTCGAACCCGAGGGATTGCTATGACATCCAAAGAGCAACTCGCCCAGGCGGTCGTCGACGCCCTCGTCGAGGTGGCCCCCGACGTCGACGCGGCCACACTCGAGCCCGACGTGCCGTTCCGCGAGCAGTTCGACTTCGACTCGATGGACACGCTGAACTTCGTCACGGCGCTGCATCGGACCCTCGGCGTCGACGTGCCCGAGACGGACTATCCGAAGCTCGTTAGCGTCGCGAGTGCGGTTGCGTATCTCGAAGGGCGCGTCGGCGGCGCATAGAGGGCGGGCCGTCGTTATTGCATTCTGATTCGCGACGGCCGGATCGTCGCGATGACGATTCACTACTCCGTCGCGGTCAAGTAGACGGAGTCCGAGGGCATATAGCTGTACAGGTCGTGGATGCCGCCCTCGCGCTGGGCGGCCGGGCTGCGCAGCTCGAAACGCAGGTCGCCGGCCTCGAGCCCTTCGTGCAGCGCGGCGATGCTCCGCACGCCCGTGTCCTGCATCGCGAGCTTCAGTCCCTGGGTCAGGTAGGCCACGAGCTCGAACATGCTGCCCCGATCCTGCACGAAGCCGCTGACGCCCTGCGCGACCTTGACGTTGCTCTGCTCGGTGAAATAGCGCTTGTTGCCGCCCGCCTTCATGGCCTCGAGGCTCGCCATGCCGCGGTAAGTCTTGAGCCGCACGCCGTCGCGGTAGACATATTCCCCGGGGCTCTCCTCGGTGCCGGCGAAGAGGCTGCCGCACATGACCGCGCTCGCCCCGACTGCGAGCGCCTTCATGATCTGACCGATGACGCTGATGCCCCCGTCGGCGATGACGGGCACGCCGTGGCGCCGCGCCGCCCGGGCCGTGTAGTACACGGCCGTGGCCTGGCTGCGGCCGACGGCCGTGACCTCCTGCGTCGTGCAGATGCTGCCGGGCCCCATGCCGATACGCAGCGCATCGGCACCCGCGCGGATCAGGTTCTCGGCCTGCCGTTGTGTGACGACATTGCCGCCGATGACCTGCACTTCGGGGTGGCGGTGTTTCACGTAGCGGATCATGTCGTGCTGGAAGCTGCTGTCGCCCTGCGCGGCGTCGATGACTACGACGCTGACGCCGGCCTCGGCGAGCGCGGCCATGCGGTCGCGGTCCTCGGGTTTCGTGCTGAGCGCGGCGCCGACCATGAGGTTCTTCGAAGCGTCCTTCGTCGCGTCGGGATAGTCGCGGTTCTTGCGCAGGTCCCGGCGGCTGGTCAGAGCGACGAGCCGCCCCTGCTCGTCGACGACGGGCAGCTTGCCTTTCTTCGAGCGCCGCAGGATCTCGTTGGCGTCGGTCAGCGACATGCCCTTGTGCGCCGTCACGAGCTCCTTCGTCATGACCTCGCTCAGCGGCCGGCTCGCGTCGGTCTCGAAGTCGATGTCGCGATTCGTCACGATGCCGACCAGGCGCGAGCGCATCGTGCCGTCTTCCGTGATCGGAATGCCGCTGAAGCCGTGCTGGCGTTTGATGGCCTGCACGTCGGCGATCGTGTGCGCCGGGGAGAGCGTTACGGGGTCGAGGATGAAGCCGTTCTCGAAGCGGCGGACCTTGCGGACCTGAGCGACCTGTTCGTCGATCGTGCAGTTGTAGTGAATGATGCCGATGCCGCCGCAGAGCGCGAGCGCGATGGCCATGCGGTGCTCGGTCACCGTGTCCATGGGCGAGCTCACGAGCGGGCGCTTCAGCGTGATTTCCCGCGTCAGCCGCGTGGCGAGGTCGACGTCCGCCGGCGCGAAATCGATGTGCCCGGGCATGAGGAGAAGGTCGTTGTAAGTGAGCGCGTAGGGCGAGCGCTCGAACAGTTCCGAGGCACTGAGGCCGTCTGGGTTCGTCATCGCGTGTTCGGTCTCCATGCTTGAGGTACGCGCGGACGCTCCGCGGCGCACGGGCTCGCCGCGAGGGCCGCATAGCGGAAGGGTTCGGGGAGCCGGGGCCGGCCCCGGCGCGACTTCGTAGAAGAGAAGGTCGACGACGGTCGGCTCATGACGAAGGATACCACGACGGCGTCTAGACACGCAGGCGAGCCCCGCGCCGCATACCTCGCAAAATAGCCAGGCTCGAAAAGTAGCGCATTTGCGCCTCGCGGGGGCTTGGAAAGTAATCGCGAATATGCGACAAATGCCCGATACGCCATATGTCTGACGGTAGGTTCTAATGCAATAGAGTCGCGGCACACGCTGCAGTCCTGTTCACGAGGCTTCGGGGAGGGGACGAGATGAACACGTTCTGTATTGGCCGCAAGGCCATGCTCTCGATGGCGGTCGCTCTGGCGCTCGGCGTCTGTGTCGAAACCGACGTTCTCGCTCAGCAGCAGCCGTCCCAGTCCCAGGGGCAGGGCCAAAGGAATCTCGAAGAGATTGTCGTCACCGGGTCGCGCATCGCGCGCCGGGACTACACTTCGCAAAGTCCCATCGTGACGGTGCAGGCGCAGACCTTCAATCAGCGCACCAACATCGGCCTCGAAGCCGCGCTCAATCAGCTCCCCCAATTCACGGCCGCCGGCACGCAGGCGGCGACGAGCGACGCCGCTACGCCGTTCCCGCAGGCCGGCGCCGCGCCGGGCGCGGCCACGATCAACCTGCGCGGCCTCGGCCTGAACCGCAGCCTCGTCCTCGTCAACGGGCGGCGCATGCAGCCCATCAACGGCCAGCTCGTCGTCGACCTCAACACCATTCCGTCCGCCGCCATCGACCGCGTCGAGGTCATCACGGGCGGCGCCGCGGCGGTCTACGGCGCCGATGCCATCGCCGGCGTCGTGAACTTCATCCTCAAGAAGAATTTCGAAGGCCTCAACGTCACCGCTCAGTCCGGGATCAGCCAAGAGGGCGACGGCCAGGAGACGTCCGTCAGCGGCTTGTTGGGGGCGGCCTTCGGCGACGGCCGCGGCAACGTCATGCTCGGCGCAGAGTACAGCAAGCGCGGAATCATCCTTTCGAAGAACCGCGATTGGGTCGTGCGCGGCTGGAACGATCCCGGGACCATGGGCGGCTCCATCGGCAGCTCGAATCTTTCGCAATTCACTCCGAGTGCCTTCAACGCGCCCGCGGCCGGTTTTCCGCTCAAGGGCTCGACCTACGTCATCGATCAGAACGGCGCCGTGTTCGATTCCTCCGACCCGATGAATGCCGCCCATCCCTACACGGGTCCGCTCGGGGGCAGCTCGGGCTTCAAGGTCAATCCGGACGGGACGCTCGGCTACAACGATGCCGCGCACAGCTATCTGCAGCTGCCGCTCCAGCGCTACTCGCTGTTCGGCTCGGGGCAAATCGCCATCACGGACAAGATCAACGTCTTCTCGCAGCTGAACTACACCGAGTCGTTCGTAACGTCGTCGGGATTCGTCTCGAGCGCGTTCAACGTCTGGTCGCCGACGATTCCGTACAACCACCTCTACGACGACCCGAACTCGCCGACCTTCGGTATGGCGCCGGCCGGTACGGCCCAGCACCCGGTGCCCGCCCAACTCGCCGCGCTGCTCGATTCGCGGCCGAATCCGGATGCCCCTTGGACCTATGTCGGCGGCCTCGACTACCTGCCGAATTTCAGGACGGAGACGACGAGCAACGTCTACCAGATCGTCGGCGGCCTCGAGAGCGACTTCACGGTCGGGAACAACCCGTGGAACTGGACGGTCTACGCCTCGCACGGCAACACGACCGTGAATGCGCGCCAGCCGGAAGGCTTTCCCTATCTGCCTAGGCTTCAGAACCTGTTCAACGCCGACCAGTACGGCGTGAACTTCGATATCTCGAGCCTGCCGGGCTACGTGCCCATCGCCGTGACGGGTCATTGCACCTCCGGTCTGCCGATCTTCAATCCCGACGGCAGCGTCAACAACACGCCGTCCGTATCGAAGGACTGCGCCGACTACGTCGTCCTGCGCATGAACTCGATTACGGCGCTGCAGCAGGACATCGTCGAGGGCGACGTGACGGGCACGGTCGTCAAAATGCCCGCGGGACCGTTGCAGTTCGCGCTCGGCACCGACTACCGTCGCGAGCATTTCGCATTCGACCCCGATTCCGGCTACAACGCGAACCAGGATTATCCCAACGTCATCCAGAACGTGATCCTGCCTGTCTCCGTCGACGGCACGACGGACGTCAAGGAGGTCTACGGCGAGCTCGCGATTCCGCTCGTGAAGGACAAGAAGTTCGCCCAGTCGCTCGAGCTCGATCCCGGCGTGCGCTATTCGGACTACGACACGGTCGGCAAGGTCTCGACTTACAAGCTGTTGGGTGACTGGAGCGTGAACGGCTGGCTGCGGTTCCGCGGCGGCTATCAACTCGCGAACCGCGCGCCGAACGTGACGGAGCTGTTTACGCCGAGGGGCGGCAGCACTCTCGCGGGCGGCACGGACGCCTGCGCCTACTATCCCTCCGGTACGCAGTCCTGGGGAAACCGGCCCGAGAACCCGAACCGGTTGAACGTGCAGACGCTGTGCCAGTACCTCATGACGCGCGAGGGCGCGCCGGCCTCGCTCTACGTGCCCGGCACGCCGAGCGCCGACAGCTACGCCTACAACGTCTTCGGCGGCACGACCTATTTCCCGTTTGTGATCGGCGTGACCGAAGGCAACCCCGACCTCGAATCGGAAAAGGCCGATACTTATACCTGGGGCGTCGTGCTGACGCCGAAGTTCGCCAAGCCCACGTTCAGCAACATTACGCTTTCTCTCGACTGGTACCAGATCAAGCTCACGAACGCGATCGGCACGCCGGGGCACGACACGATCTACCAGCAGTGCCTCGATCCCAAGTACAACGCGCTGATCGGCGACGCGCCGGGTTCGCATACGGGCGCGGAGCTGGCGGCGGGCAATCCGTTCTGCGATTTGATTCAGCGTGAGTACGTCGGGGGAGCGCCGCTTACGCCCGGCAATTACGGCGCCGACCGCAAGTACAGCGCCCAGTACATCAATCAGGGCGGCATTACGTCCGAGGGCATCGATTTTCAGCTGGACTGGGGCATCAATTTCTCGGATGTCGGGTTCCAGAGGATTCCGGGCCTGCTCAATATCAGCGTCCAGGCGAGCCATCTGAACAAGTACGCGGAGTCGCCGTTCCCGGGGGCCGACTTCATCGACTACACCGGAACGACCACGAATTCCTCGTTCGACACCCGCTTCCTCTCGAATTTCAGCTACAGCAACGGGCCGTTCCTCGTAGGGCTGCGCTGGGAGCATCTGCCTTCGTTGAACCCGGCGCCGGGCGCGGCCGCCGATACCCGTCCCGTCGATTCCCACGACCAGTTCGATGTCTACGGAAACTGGAGCTTCGGCGACCGTTATCAGCTGCGCGGCGGCATCCAGAACCTGCTGAACGCGGACCCGGAGTGGGTCGGGGCCACGTCGACGAACAACGCCATCGGCTCGACGAACAGCAACTACGACCAGGTCGGACGGAGCTACTATATCGGCTTGACGGTCAAGATGT
Organism: uncultured Gammaproteobacteria bacterium; assembly: GCA_963782445.1. GTDB lineage: Bacteria > Pseudomonadota > Gammaproteobacteria > Steroidobacterales > Rariloculaceae > ZC4RG20. The sequence goes on along the minus strand of CAWAJM010000001.1, from coordinate 2,890,271 downwards.
AGCTCGACGGTCGCCGGCTCGGGCCCGGCCCGCCGAGTCTCGCGGGTAGGGCAGGCACATGGGCGGAGCACGGCTTTCGGTCAAAGTCACGGCGCGCGCTGCCGGGGACCAGGTCGTCGGCTGGACGGCCGGCCGACTCAGGGTCCGTATCACGGCGCCGCCCGAAGGCGGCCGGGCCAATGCCGCGCTCGAGGCGCTTCTGGCCGAGCGCGTGGGCCGGCCGCGCCGCGCCGTCCGGGTCGTGACCGGGCACACCTCGACGCTCAAGCTCGTCGAATTCGCAGGGCTCGAGCAGGCCGATCTCGATCGGGTCTTCGGACGGCCCTAGCGGCCGTTGCGCGGCATGCGGCCTCGACGGCCGGCCAGGCGCCGGGGCCGCCGACACCAGCGGGGCCGGGGCCGCCGACACCAGCGGGGCCGGGGCGCCGGAGGCCCCGGGCCCGGTTGCTTCCCACCCGGAATTGGCCGAGACTTGGGGTAATCTCGTCAGAACGATCCACGGGGAGAGATCCATGCAATTGAACGTCAACGGTCGGTCGTACGACATCGACGACACCGTCGACCCGTCGACGCCGCTGCTTTGGGTGTTGCGCGACACACTGGGCCTGATCGGCACCAAGTACGGCTGCGGCATCGGCCAGTGCAGCGCCTGCACGGTTCATCTCGACGGCCAGCCCATCCAGTCCTGCCAGCTCACGCTGCAGGCGGCGGCCGGCATGCGCATCACGACGATCGAGGGCGTTGCGCAGGACGGCAAGCTGCATCCCATCCAGGAGGCCTGGATCTCCGAGGACGTCCCGCAATGCGGCTACTGCCAGGCGGGACAGATCATGAGCGCCGTCGCACTGCTCGAGCGTACGCCGAAACCGACGGACGCAGACATCGATAGTGCGATGTCGCGGCACATCTGCCGCTGTGCCACGTACAACCGCATCCGCCGCGCGATCCATGTCGCCGCCGGTCAGGCCGAGAAGACGGAGGGCCTGTGATGAGCACCGACCAGATCAAGGACCTCACGGACCCCTATCTTCCGGACTATCTGCAGAAGCGGCTGGCCGCGCTCGCCGCTGCGCCCGCGCTGAGCCGGCGGCACTTCATGAAGGCCACGGGCTTCGTCGGCGGCGGGCTCGTGATCGGCTTCGCGCTCGGTGGCTGCTCTCGCGTCGATGCGCAGCAGAGCGGCGAGGAGGAGTTCAAGCCGAACGCCTACATCCAGATCGCGCCGACGGGCCGCATCGTGCTCTACGCCAAGAATCCGGACGTGGGCCAGGGCGTCAAGACGGCGCTGCCCATGATCATCGCCGAGGAGCTCGACGCCGATTGGAAAGACGTGCACGTCGAGCAGTCGATCATCGATCAGAAGCTCTACGGCCCGCAGTTCGCGGGCGGCTCGACCTCCGTGCCCATGAACTGGGACACGCTGCGCCAGGCCGGCGCCGTCGGCCGCGCCATGCTCGTCGCCGCTGCGGCCAAGCAGTGGGGCGTGAACCCCACCGAGCTTTCGACCGAGGCGAGCCGAGTCATGCATGCGGAAACGAACCGCAGCATCAGTTATGGCGAGCTCGCCGACGCGGCCGCGAAGCTTCCGGTGCCGGACCCGAAGTCGCTGAAGCTCAAGGACCGCAGCGACTACAAGCTGCTCGGCAAACGCGTCACGGGCGTCGACAACATCAAGATCGTCACGGGCCAGCCGATGTACGGCATCGACCAGCGGCCGCCCGGGCTCATTTACGCGACCTACCTCAAGGCCCCGGCGTTCGGCGCCAAGGTCAAGTCGGCCAATCTCGATGACGTGCGCAAGCTGCGCGGCGTGCACGACGCGTTCGTGCTCGAGGGCCGCGGCGATCCGCTCGAGTTCGGGCCGAACTCGGATGCGCTGAATTCGGGCGTCGCGATCGTCGCGGACTCGACGTGGAACGCGTTCCAGGCCAAGAAGCAGCTCGAGGTCCAGTGGGACGAGAGCGACGCCTCGAAGGATAGCTGGTCCCGCGCCATGGGCGAGGCGAAGCGCATGGCCAAGGCCAAGCCGCAGGCGATGCTCGGCGAGACGGGTAACGTCGAGAAGGCCTTCGCCGACGCGCACAAGACGGCCGAAGGCTTTTATACGTATCAATTCGCCTCGCACGCGGACCTCGAGCCGCAAAACTGCACGGCCTGGGTAAAGAACGACGGCAGTTGCGAGATCTGGGCGCCGACGCAGACGCCGCAGGCTGCGGTGCAGGCGGCCGCCAAGTACCTCGGCGTCGCCGAGGACCGCGTCACGCTGCACCAGCTGCGCGGCGGCGGCGGCTTCGGTCGGCGTCTCGGCAACGACAGCGTCGTCGAGGTCGTGGCCATCTCGCGCAAGGTCGGTAAGCCCGTCAAGGCGCAGTGGATGCGCGAGGACGACATGCATTGGGATTTCTACCGCCCGGGCGGCTTCCATTCGTTCCGAGGCGCCGTGGACGCGAGCGGCAAGCTCTCGGCTTGGGAGGACCACTTCATCACTTTCGGCCGCCACGGCAAGCCCGTCAGCGCTGCGACGCTCTCGCCGAAGGAGTTTCCGGCCAGCGTGCTCGAGAACACGCGCATCGGCCAGTCGATGATCCCGACCATGGTGCCCACGGGGCCGTGGCGCGCCCCGGGCTCGAACGTCATCGCGTTCGCCGTGCAGAGCTTCATCGCGGAGTGCGCGGCGGCGGCCGGGCGCGACCACCGGGACTTCCTGCTCGACGTCATGGGCGAGCCGCGCTGGCTCAAACAGGGCGACCCGCGGGCGCTGAACACGGGCCGGGCGCGCGACGTCATCAAGCTCGCGACCGAGAAGGCGGGCTGGGGTAAGTCGATGCCGAAAGGCCGCGGCTTGGGCCTCGCGTTCCATTTCAGCCATCTCGGGCATTTCGCCGAAGTCGCGGACGTGAGCGTCGACGAGAACCGCAAGATCACGGTGCACCGGATCACGGTCGCGGCCGACATCGGCCCCGTCGTGAATATGAGCGGCGCGGAGAACCAGTGCCAGGGTGCGGCCATCGACGGCTTCAGCACGGCCATGGGCCTCGAAATCACGTTCGAGGGGGGCCGCGTGCAGCAGAGCAACTTCGATCGGTACCCGATCCTGCGCATGAAGAACGCGCCCGTCGTGGACGTGCACTTCATCCAGTCCGACTTCTCGCCGACGGGCTGTGGCGAGCCGGCCTTGCCGCCTTCGGCGCCGGCCATCGCCAACGCGATCTTCGCGGCGACGGGGCACCGGATCAGGACGATGCCGTTCAAGAACGAGGGCTTCACGGTCTAAGAAAAAAGGAAAAAAGGGGTCAGAGCCCTTTTTCGAGCATCGAAGCAATCGGGGGTCAGGGCCGTGCTCTGGCCCCCTTTTCTATGGGGCGGTGCAAGACGCCGTGAAGATCCATTGCATGGCGGGGTTTGCCGTCTTGGCCGCGGCCGGCCTGCTCCTGCGCGCCGCCGTTGCCGCGGAGCCCGGCGCCGACACGCGGCCGGCCGGGCTCGTGCTGACCTCTGCGGACGGGATGTGGCAGCTGCGCCTGCGCGGCCTGCTGCAGCTCGACGGCCGCCTGTTTACGAGCGACGCGGCCGGGCGGCCCATGAACGAGTGGCTCGTGCGCCGAGCGCGCCCGATTCTCGAGGGCCGGCTCGGCCGCCGGACGGCCTTTCGGATCACGCCCAACGTCGATAGCGGCGGCGCCCGGATCATCGGCGCTTACGTCGAAACGCGGCTTGCGCGCGGCCTCGCACTGCGTGCCGGTGAGTTCAAGCCTTCCGTCGGGCTCGAGGGCTCTCAGCCCTCGAGCGAGCTCGTGCTCGTCGAGCGTTCGATCGTCAACGAGCTGCTGCCGCAGCGCGACCTGGGCCTGCGGCTCACGGGCGGGCGCCGCCGGTTCAGCTGGGCGCTCACGGCCTTCGACGGCATTCATGACGGGCGCGGGGGCCAGGGCCCCGAGGACGGCAACGCCGAGCTGGCCCTGCGGCTCCTTGCACGGCCGCTCGAAGGACGGGCCGGCGGCACGCTGGGTCTCGGGCTCGGCCTGACTCGCGCGAGCCTCAGCGGTTCGGCGACGGTGCCGCTGTTGCCGGCCTACCGCAGCCCGGGGCACGTCACCTTGTTCGACTATCGAAGCGGCTCGGCCGGCAGCTTCGCGGCGGGCAGGCGGGTGCAGGTCGTGCCGCAGCTGTATTGGTTCAAGGGGCCGGCGGGAGTCATGGCCGAATGGGTGCGCGTGCGCGAGGACGTGCATGCCGTCGTTGCGAACCTGAGCCGCGGCGCGGCGCTTTCGCACGACGCCTGGGAGATCACGGGCGAATGGTTCGTTACGGGCGAGCCTGCCGGCCTCGCAGGCCCGGCTGGCGGCCGCGGAGCGGTCCAGATCGCGGCCAGGCTCTCGACCTTCGCCGCCGACGACCGAGCCTTCGCTGGCGCCGCCGCCTCCTTTGCCGATCCGGCCGTCGCCGTGAGCCGGGCGCGCACGGAAGCTGTCGGCGTCAATTGGTTTCCGCTGCCCTGGCTCCGGGGCTCGGCCGCCTATCAGCGCACGCGGTTCCGGGGCGGCGCGGCGAGCGGCGCGAACCGGCCCGGCGAACGGCTGCTGATGCTCCAATGCCAGCTGAGCTTTTGAGCGCGAGCAGGCTGTTGAAAAAGGGCCTCTGGCGGCGCGCTTTTCGACAGTCTGCTACAGCCCATAACGCAGCGGCAGCACGATCGACATTCCGAGCCACATGATGATCTGCAGCGGGATGCCGACGCGCAGGAAATCCGAGAATCGATAGCCCCCTGCGCTCATGACCAGCAGATTCGTCTGGTAGCCGAAGGGGGTCATGTAGCTCATGTTCGCGCCGTAGAGCACGGCAAGCACGAACGGCTCGGCGGGCGCGCCGAGCTGCTGCGCAACGCTGATCGCGATCGGCGTGCCGAGCACCGCGATGGCATTGTTCGTCGCGATCTCGGTCAGCAGCGCTATGAGCAGCAGGAAGCTCGAAAGCACGAGAGGGATCGGCAGCGAGCCGGCCACGGCGACGAAGAGCATCGCGAGGTACTGCGTCGCGCCCGTGACCGTCAGCGTGGTGCCGAGCGCGAGGCTCGCGACGATGACGAGGATGATGCGTCGATCGATGGCGGCCAGGACCTCGCGCCAGCTCATGCAGCGCGTCGCGAGCATCAGCGCGAGCCCGAGGAACGCGGCGATCGAGATGCGCAGCGCCCCGACGGCCGTGAAGGCGACCACGCCCGCCATGATTGCCGCGGCGACGGGCGCCTTGGCTTTGCGCGGCAGCGCGAAGCGCCCGTCGAGCACGAGCACCTGCCCCGAGCGTTTCAGGCGATCGAGAGCCGCGTCGTCGCCCTGCACGAGCACGACGTCGCCGGCGTCGAGCTGCGTGCGGGCCACGTCCTCCTGCGCCGTCTCGGCCGCGAGCCGGCCCGGCCGATGCAGCGCCACGGGCAGGAGCTCATAGGCCGAAAGCAGCGGGGTCGACTCGAGGCTCGCGCGATCGAGTATCGAGCGCGGGGTCACGACGACCTCGGCCAGGTGCTGCGAGCTTCCGAGGCCGCGGTCGTTGCCGGACTCGCCGGTCATGAGCGTCGCGCCGAGCTCGCGCTCGAATTGCTTGAGGCGCACGGGCGTATCCCGCACGTGCAGGCGGTCCCCGGCCTTGATCATGACCGAGGGCAGCTTCGACAGCGTCAACGCACCGCGCGTGATGCGCTCCACGCGCAGGCGGCCGCGCGTGCGGGCCAGGACCTCGGACAGCGGCCGGCCCGCCGCGTAGCTGCCCTCGTCGATGCGCAGCACGGAATCGAAGATGCGCGGGGCCACGTCGGTCATGGGCGGCGCGCGCGCCGGCAGCAGGCGAGGCGCGACGAGCCACAGATACAGGATCGCGATGCCGCCCACGACGAGGACGGGCAGCGCGAAATCGAACATGCCGAATTCTCTCTGGCCGAGGCTGCCCGCGACGCCTATGACGAGCAGATTGGTCGACGTGCCGATCGGCGTGGCCATGCCGCCGATGATCGTCGCAAAGCCCGCGGGCATGAGCACGCTCGACGGCGACGTGCGCGCCTCGAGCGAGACGGCGACGAGCAGCGGCAGCACGGCCGCGACCACGGGCGTGTTGTTCAAGAACATGCTGATCGCAAAAACGATCAGCAGCGTCGAGAGCAGCGCGAGGCGCGGGCGGCGCCGCCATAGACCCGCCAGGACCTGGCCGACGGACTGGAGCGCGCCCGTGGTTTCGAGCCCGCGAGCCAACACGAGCAGGACGGTGATCGTGACGACGGCCTCGTCGCCGAAGGCGCCGAAGAAATCCGTAGCGCCGATGCGCCGGCCGTTCGCCTCGATGGCGAAGGCCTGGAACCAAACGAGGATGACGGTGAGGACCAGCAGCGCCGTCGATTCGACGGGCACCTCGTCGCGCATGAACAGAGCGATGGCCGCGACGCACAGAACGATCGCGAAGACGACGTGAACGCTCGGCGCAGGCATGTGGCCTCCCGCCTCGGCGAACGGCCGGGACGGGAAGCATTCTAGCTCAACGCCGGCAGACGAAATTTCCCGCGTCGTCCGGATCGCCCGATCCGCGGTACTCGGCATGCGCCGGGTACGGACACAGTGGCCGCGAGCGGCCCGGGAAGGCGGGACCCGTGGCCGTCACGCTCGCCGGCGCTCGGCCGTGCTCCACCCAGTCCACGACGGCGCCGAGCAGGTCGAAGCGATCGAGCGAGCGACCGCCCCCGCAATGGCTCATGCCCGGCACGAGAAACAGCCGGCTCCACTTTGCGATCGCCGCGCTGCCGCCGCCGTCCGCGGCGAGTTGCTCGTAGTACCCGATCGTGTCGTTGGCCGAGAACCAAGGGTCGCTCATTCCATGGTAAAACAAAAGCTTACCGCCATGAGATGAAAATGAGCTCAAGTTTGTCCAGGCGCGCGTATACCCCAATGCCTCGACGCCGGTCGCGGCCGCGATGGCCTCCTTGTCGACATCCTGATGCGTCGGCGGGACGGGCGGGTCGACGGGGCTCGGGGCCCCGTTCAGCACGCCCGGCAGCACCCCGGGTCCGTGCGCGGCGATGCCCGTGTCGTAGGGGTAGCCGGGATAGACCTGGTCGCCGTTGGCATCCACGGGGCCCGACATGGCCCGCTCGACGGCCGCCACCTTGGCCGGTGCGAGGCACTGCGAGGTGTTCGCACCGCGGCAGGTGAGCTCGGCCGGATCGAATTTGCACGCCTTCGCGTTGAAGATCATGCCGTCCGCAAGGCCGTCCTTGGCGTCGCACTCCGCGACGAGCTTGTCGACGATGAGCTGCCGGTCCGAGTCGGTCAGCCCGGTGCCTGGAATCGGCATGCCGTGCGCGTCGCGCTTCGAAAGCCCGTCGATAGCGACCTCGACCCAGCGCATGCCGATGTTCGAGTAGCCCGTACGCATGGCCGGAGAGCCGGCCACGATGCCGTCGAACGCATCCGGATAGCGCTCGGAGGCGATCATGGCCTCGCGGCCGCCCGTCGAGCAGCCGACGAAATACGAGTGCGCGGCCGGCCGGCCGTAATACGCCGCGACAAGCCCTTTCGCCGCGCGCGTGACTTTGCCCACGCTGAGATACAGAAAATTCAGGGCGGCTTCCTGGTCGGCCAGAAAGCGGCCGTCGAAGACGGCGCCTTCGTGGCCACTGTCCGTGCTGACCACGGCGAAGCCGCGGGCGAGCGCGGGCCGATCGCCGGCCGCCGTCGCGCCCGTGGGCGGCCGCACGCGGCCGTTGAGCCCCCCGCCGCCCTGGAACAGGAACCGGCCGTTCCACGCGTCGGGCAGCGCAAGCGCAAAGCGGATCGCGTAGTCGACGCCGCCGACGCCCTTGCGGCGCTCGAGCGCGCCGCGCACGAGGCAGTGCGCGGGCAGCGCGTCGGTGGCCGCCGTTTCCTTCGCACTTTCGACCTCGAGCGCCGCGCCCGGGGCCTTGTGGCTCGCGAGCGAAGCGCAGTCCGAAGGCGCAGCTTCGGCCGCGAGCGGGCCGGCGACGGCAACGGCAGCTAACGCGCATAGCATCGCCTGCCGGCGGGTGGCTCGTCTCATTGGGTTTCCTTCCGGTGTCGTTCTCGTTGTTCGGGCATTCTTCGACGGGGGCGGCGACGGCGTCAACCTTCGGGCGCGGGCGGAGGCATCGGCGCGGAGACGTCGGTGGCAGGCGGAGGCTTGTGCGTAAGGGCGGTGTCGGGGCCGCCGTGAACCCGTCCCTGGGGGCTCGCTGAGCGCCCTCCGTGGCGCTCAGCGTCCCGACACCGCCCTTACGCACAAGCCTCCGCCTGGTATGGCGATGGCCGTCGGCGGCCTGCCGCCAACGGCGGGAATTACGCCGACCCGCGCAACGACCCCGCATCGACGAGCGGCACGACCCAGTAGTGCACGTCGGCCCCGGCGAGGTCCTCGCGCAGTGCCGCTGTGAAGGCCGGAAGCCGCGCCGCCGGAAGCTGCACCTGAAACGTGAGCCGCCGCTGCTTGCCGCTGACCTTCTCGGTGGCGCTCAGCCGCGCAGGGTCGGAGCTGTGGCCGCTGCTCGGCCAGCTCGAGAAGCCCGGGGCGCCGTCGCGCTCCAGCAGCCAGTCGATGAGCTGGTCCTCGAGCGCGGGCGAGACGGAAATCACGAAGAGCACGGCGTTCGTCGCGTCCACGGGCTAGGCCTCCTTCGTGCCGAAGCGGCGATAGAGGATCGGCAGCAGAATCAGCGTCAGCAGCGTGGCCGTGATGAGGCCGCCGATCACGACGATGGCCAGCGGCCGCTGGATCTCGGAGCCCGGGCCCGTCGCGAACAGCAGCGGCACGAGGCCGAACGCTGCGATCGTGGCCGTCATCGTGACCGGACGCAGCCGCCGTTTCGCGCCTTGGATCACGGTCTCCTCGAGGCTGAGGCCGCGCGTCCGGAGCTGATTGAAGTAGCTGACCATGACGACGCCGTTCAGGACCGCAATGCCGAGCAGCGCAATGAAGCCGACCGAGGCGGGCACCGACATGTATTCTCCGGTCAACAGCAGCGCGAACACACCGCCGATCAGCGCGAACGGCACGTTCATGAGCACGAGCAGCGCCTGGCGCACGGAGCCGAAGGTCGAGAACAGCAGCAGGAAGATGAGGCCGATCGAGATCGGCACGACGAGCGCGAGGCGCTTTGCGGCGCGCTGCTGGTTTTCGAACTGACCGCCCCATTCCACGAAGTAGCCCGGCGGCAGCTTGACCTCCTGGGCTGCGCGCCGGCGCGCCTCGTCGACGAAGCCGACGAGGTCGCGGCCCTTGACGTTCGAGCGGATGACGGTGAAGCGCTGACCGCGCTCGCGCGCGATCGAGACGACGCCGTCGACGCGCTTGATGCGGGCCACGGCGTCCACGGGCACCGGCGCAGAGGGCGCGGCCTCGATCGCGAGCGGCATGTTCTTGAGCCCCTCGACGGACTCGCGGATCTGCGTCGGTGCGCGGATCACGAGCGGCGTGCGGATCACGCCTTCCTGCACGATACCGATCGGCAGGCCCTCGATCTGCGCGTGCAGAATGCGCTCGAGATCATCGCCGTTGAGGCCGAGGCGGCCGACGCGCTCGCGGTCGAGATCGACCTGCAAGTACTGCACGCCGCTGTTGCGCGCGACGAAGACGTTTTCGCTGCCGGGAATCGATTTCAGCACGTTTTCGATGGCCGCAGCCTGCCGGCCGAGCTCTCCGAGATCGGGCCCGAACAGCTTGGCGGCCACGTCGCCGCGCACGCCCGTCAGCATCTCGGCCGTGCGCATCTGGATCGGCTGGGTGAAGCCGTAGGCGACGCCCGGGAACTGATCGAGCACCTTACGGATGGCCTCGATGAGCGCGTCCTTGCTCGCGAAGCGCCAGGTATCGCGCGGGGCGAGCTGGAAGAACATGTCCGACTCGTTGAGGCCCATGGGGTCCATGCCGATCTGGTCCGAGCCGACTCGCGCCACGATGTGCCGGACCTCCGGCACTTGCGTCATGATGGCCTTCTGTACGCGCTCGTCGGTCTTGACGGACTGGTCGAGCGTGATCGAGGGCAGTTTCTCGAGCTGTACGATGATGTCGCCCTCATCCATGGTCGGCATGAAGGTCTTGCCGATGAACGGGTAGGCGACGGCCATCGCGACCAGGGCGACGGCGGCGCCGGCGATGAGCCGGTTGCCGTGCGCGAGGCTCCAGCGGAGCAAGGGCTCGTAGACCTCGCCGAGCTTGCGCGGCAGCCACGGCTCCTTCCCGTGCGCGGACTCGCGCAGCAGGAACGAGGCCAGCACGGGAATCACCGTCAGCGAAAGCAGCAAGGATCCCGCGAGCGCGAAGCTGATCGTCAGCGCGACGGGGGAGAACAGCTTGCCCTCCAACCCTTGCAGCGAGAGCAGCGGCAGGAAGACGATGACGATGATGCCGACGCCGGACGCGACCGGCACGGAGACCTCGCGCACGGCACGGTAGATCATGTGCAGGCGGGGCAGGCGGCCGGCGGCGGATCCGCCGGCCGCAAGCTGTGTCTCGATGTTCTCGACGACGACGACGGCCGCATCGACGAGCATGCCGATCGCGATCGCCAGGCCGCCGAGGCTCATGAGGTTCGCCGACATGCCGAAGAGGCGCATGAGCAGAAAGGTCGTCAGCGCCGCCAGCGGCAGGACGAGCGCCACCGTGAGCGCCGCCCTCAGATTGCCGAGGAACAGCACGAGCAGCACGAGCACGAGGACGACGGCTTCGGTCAGTGCCTCCGAGACGGTGCCGACGGCGTCGGAGACGAGCTTACCGCGGTCGTAAAACACGTTGATCTTGACGCCGGGCGGCAGCGCCGAGGAGAGCTGGTCGAGCTTCGCGCGCACCCCCTCGACGACGGCGCCCGCGTTGGCGCCGCGCAGCCCGAGGATCAGGCCCTCGACGGCCTCTTTGCTGCCGTCCTCGCTGACCGCGCCGTAGCGCGTGATCGAGCCGATGCGCACGTCGGCCACGTCGGCGACGCGGATCGGGATCCCGCCGTGCGCCGCGACGACGATGGCCTCGAGATCGGCGAGCGTCTGAATGCGTCCCTGGGCGCGCACGAGCAGTGTCTCCTCGCCTTCGTTGAGGCGGCCCGCGCCGTCGTTGCGGTTGTTGGCCGCGATGGCGTTCGCGAGCGTCAGCGTGTCGATGCCGCGCGCGGCCATGCGCACGGGATCGGGCACGACCTCGAAGCTGCGCACGTAGCCGCCGAGCACGTTGACGTCCGCGACCCCCGGCACCGTGCGCAGGGCGGGGCGCAACGTCCACTCGAGCAGCGTGCGCCGTTGCGCGAGCGTCAAATCCCCGCCCTCAATCGTGAACATGAACATCTCGCCGAGCGGGGTCGTCATCGGCGCGATGCCGCCTTGGACCCCGTCGGGCAGGTCTCCCCAAACATTGTTGAGCCGCTCTGCAACCTGCTGGCGCGCCCAGTAGATGTCGGTGCCTTCCTCGAAGTCGAGCGTGATGTCCGTGAGCGCGTACTTCGTGTTCGAGCGCAGCATCGTCTGCTTCGGGATGCCGAGCAGCTCGACCTCGACGGGCGAAGTGATGCGTGTCTCGACCTCCTCGGGCGTCATGCCCGGCGACTTGATGATGACCTTGACCTGCGTCGGCGAGATGTCCGGGAACGCGTCGATCGGCAGGTGCCTGAAGGCCTCGTAACCGCCCGCGGCCAACAGCACGGTCAGCAGGCTGACCAGCAGCCGCTGGCTCAGTGCGAATTCGATGAGCCTGCCCATGTCAGCCCTCTTCCCCGCCGAGCAGAAGCGACTTGAGCGCGCTGACGCCCTTGACCGCGATCTCGCTGGAGCCGGCGAGGCCCGCGGCCGCCACGTAAACGCGCTCGGCGTCCTCGCCGAGGGGGCGCACCGGGCGCAGGTCGAAGCCGTCCGCCCGGCGCACGAACACGAAGGCATGCCCGTCGATTCTCACGACGGCCGCCTTCGGGACGGCCAGCGCACCGTCGGCGCTCGAGCCGAGGATGCGGGCGGGCAGGGTCTGGCCGGCGCGCAGGACACCGCCGGCGTTGTCGATCTTGCCGCGCACGAGCACCGTCTGCGTCGCCGGATCCACGACGCGGCCGACCTGGAAGACCTCGGCCGTCGCGGGCCGGCCTTGCGGCTCGACGCGGATGTGCATGCCGGGCGCGACGGCATCGGCGCGTTCCTGAGGCACGCGCACTTCGAGCCAGAGCCTTTCGAGATTGGCAATGCGCGCGACCTTGTCCTGGGCCTGGACCTGCTCGCCCAGGGCAATATGGCGCGCAACGACCGTGCCCGCGAACGGGGCCCGCAGCGTGAGGTTCGCCGTGATCGTGCCGCTCGCCGCGAGCTTGGCGAGCCCGCCGTCGTCGAAGCCCGCGAGATGCAGCTGCTGCCGCGCCGCTTCGAGGCGCACGCGGGCCGAGGCGGCCTGAGCCTTCGTCTCCTGCAGCCGGCGCTCGGCGATGATGCCGTCGGTGCGCAGGCCTTCGTCGCGCGCGAGCTGGGCGTCCGCGAGCCGCCGCGCGCTCAGCGCTTCGAGGTACTCGCGTTCCTGTTGCAGCAGTTCCGTGCTGCGCATCTCGACGAGCGCCTGGCCGGCCTCGACCGAGCTGCCTTCCGCAATCAGGATGCGCGTGACGAGGCCGCCGACGGGCGCGCTGACGATGGCTTCCTGAGAGGGCGGCACGACGACGACAGCGGGCGCCGAGCCGACGGCGAACTCGGCGACGGTCTCGGGGCGCCGCCACTCCAGCCCGAGCCGGGCCATCTGCTCGGGCGTCACGGCGAGGGCGCGGCCGGCCTCGGCGCTGGCGCCGCTCTGGGCGACCTCGGCCGCGGGGCCCGGCGTCGCGCCGGCCGCGGCCTGCTGCGCCGGCGCTGCCGCGAAAGGCAGCAACAAGGCGACGGCTAACAAGGCGACTTTGGATCTCATGGCAGCTCTCCCACGGCCTGATTGACCTCGGCTATCGTGCGTCCGCGCTTGATCCGCAACCGCGCGGCTTCGCGGTGGGCGGCGCGGGCCGCTTCCTCGCGCCGCAACAGTTCGGTCAGCGATATCTCGCCTTCCTCGAAGGCGTTCTGGCCCATCTTCCAGCGCCGTTCCGCGAGCGCGGCGCGCTGCTCCGCAAGATCGAGCGCGTTCTCGGTCGTCTCGAGCGTGTGCGCCGCCTCGTGCATGGCGGTCTCGACGTCGCGCTGCACGGCCGTCTGCTGGGCCAGCGCCTCGGCAACGCGCCGGTCGGCCGCGGCGATCTCGGGCGCCGCCTGGGCGCGGCCGCCGAAAGGCACGCTGACGGCGACGCCGAGGCTGTCGTCGAAGAAGTTCGTTCGGGGGTCGCGTTGGCGGCGGGGGCCGATCGAGAGCTGCGTCTTGCCGCGCGTCTCGCGCGCGGTAAACTCGCGCGCGGCGCGGGCGCGGGCGACCTCCGCCGCCGCCAGTACGAGCAGCGGATGCGACGCGTCGTAGTCGCTGCGCGTCGTCAGCTTCTCCGCGAACGAAGCGGGACGCGCCGCGAGCCCGGTGAGCTTCTCGTAAGCGCGCTGCGCGTCGACGAATTGGGCTTCGGCGTCGACGACCGCGGCTTGCCTGTCGAGCACGGTCGAGCGCGCGAGCAGCGCATCCTCGAGCGGCAGGTCCCCGGCCTGGTTGCGCCGCGTGACGACGCGCTCGAGCTTTCTTGCGACGTTCGAGCTCGTCGCGCGCCAGCTCGACGCCGTTCGAGGCGCTCTCGAGGTCCCAGAGCGCCTCGCGCAGCCGGCCGGCGACGTCCCAGCGCAGCGCGGCCGTCGCGGCGCGCGCCTCTGCGCCGGCGCTGGCGCCGAGTGCGCCCGCCGCGCGGCGCTGGCCGGCGTGCCACAGCGGCAGCACGAGGCCGGCCTCGTATTCGCGCAGATTGTCGTTCGTGAGCGATTCGTCGGTACGATAGCTCAGCGTCATGCTGGGCTGGCCCGCAAGTAGACTGTGAGCGCGCCGTTCCAACGCGCGCGCTTCGCGGTCGCGGGCCTCGAGCTCGACGTAGCGCGGGAAGTTCTCGACCGTATGCTCGAGCAGCGCGTCCCAGGTCAGCGCCGCATCGAGATTCAGCGGCGTGTGCTCGTGATGCAGATGCGCGGACGCCGACTCCTCCGCGGGCGCAGGGGCTTCGGCCTGCGCCCGCGCGGCGCCCGCCGCCGCAAACCCCGCGAGGGTCAGGGCGACTCCGAATGCACGGTTCATCGCCGTGGAGCCCGGCTCGTCGTCGTTCTGATCGGTGGCATAACGGCCTCCCAGCTGAGCGGCGCCCTGCGCCGAAACGTGGCGAGACGATGCCGCGAACGACGTTAAAAATATGTCGTGGAAAACTCATACTTTCGTGGCATTGCGGAAGATACGTGCAGCGACTTTTTTTTCACGCGGTTCCCTTAGAATCCGGCCCCATGCGAGTGCTCGTCATCGAAGACCATCGCGACATTGCCGAGAACATCGGGGATTACCTCGAGCCGCGCGGGCACGTGCTCGACTATGCCGGCGACGGCGTAACGGGCCTGCACCTCGCCCTGACCCACGATTACGACGTTGTCGTGCTGGACCTCATGCTGCCCGGCATGGACGGTGTCGAGGTCTGCCGCAAGCTGCGGCGGGAGGGGCAAAAGGAGACGCCGGTCCTCATGCTCACGGCGCGCGACCGCCTCGAGGACAAGGTCGGCGGCTTCGGCGCGGGCGCCGACGACTACCTCGTGAAGCCCTTCGCGCTCAAGGAGCTCGAGGCTCGCCTCGAAGCGCTGCACCGGCGCGGGGCCGGCCGGGTCATCGGCGGCCGCACGCTGCGCGTCGCGGACCTCGAATACGAGCAGGCGACCGAGACCGTGCGCCGCGCCGGGCGTAAGCTCGAGCTGAACCCGAGCATGCGCCGGCTGCTCGGCGTCCTCATGGCGAACAGTCACCGCGTCGTCGCGCGCCGCGAGCTCGAGGAGGCGCTCTGGGGCGACGATCCCCCCGGGGGCGACGTGCTCAGGGCGCACATCTACTCGTTGCGCTCCGCCATCGACAAACCCTTCGAACGCAAGCTTCTGCACACCGTGCACGGCGTGGGTTATCGGCTTGCCGACATCGATGAGCGCTGAGCCGAAACGCCGCTTCGCCAGCCTGCGCGCGCGCATCACGCTCGCGATGCTGCTGCTCGGCGCGCTGAGCACGGCGGTATTCGCTTTCGGCGTCTTCATCGGTGCCGAGCGCATGGAGCGCAGCGTGCTGAATCGGCACATCCGCGCCGAGTTTCAGACGCTGGCCGCGAATCTCGAGACGCACCCGGCGCTCGACTCCGTCAAGAGCGCGCTGCTGCTGGGCTTCGTCGGTCGTCAGAACCCGGCGCTGCCAAGCGCTTTCGCGGCGCTCGCACCCGGTGTCCACCACGCCGTCCGCGTCGGCGACAAGGCCTATCAGGTCTATGTCGGCGACGCGCACGGCCGCAGGCTCTACGTCGGCTACGACATCACGGAGTGGGAGGCGCTCGAGCAACCCGTCATCTACGTGCTGGTCGGCGGCGTCGTGCTGAGTGCGCTGCTGGCCGTGTGGATCGGGTTCTGGGCCTCCGGCGAGCTCGTCGCGCCCGTGACGTCGCTCGCGGCGCGGCTCAAGAAGCTCGACCCGCGCCAGCGCAACGTGCGCATCGCGCCCGATTTCGTCGGCGACGAGGTCACGCCCATCGCCGAGGCCTTCGACCGCTATATGGAAAGGCTGGATGGCTTCGTCGAGCGCGAGCAGCTGTTCACGGCGGCCGCGGCGCACGAGCTCAGGACACCGCTCGCGGTCATGCAGGGCGCGACCGAAGTGCTGCTCGAGCAGCCGAATCTGCCGCCGGGCGCCCGGCGCGCCGCCGAGCGCATCGCGCGTGCCCAGCGCGAGATGCGCGAGTACAG
The DNA here is from genome assembly GCA_963782445.1 of uncultured Gammaproteobacteria bacterium. Lineage (GTDB taxonomy): Bacteria > Pseudomonadota > Gammaproteobacteria > Steroidobacterales > Rariloculaceae > ZC4RG20. The sequence goes on along the minus strand of CAWAJM010000001.1, from coordinate 2,874,393 downwards.
CGAGGCGCTGCTGTTCCTGTCGCGCGAGACCCGCGCCGACGACGGCGAGCCGGCCGGCTGCGAGCTGGACCGCGTCGCGCGCGAGCTGACCGAGAGCTACCGTCCGCTCGTGGACGCCGCCGCCGTGGCGCTCGAATACCGGGGCGGGACCGATTTGCGGCTCGATGTGCCGCCGGCCCTGCCGGCCATCGTCGTCGGCAATCTGCTGCGCAACGCGATCGAGCACACGCGCGCGGGCGGCATCCGCGTCGAAACGCAAGGCTCGCGGCTGTCCGTGACGGACACGGGCTGCGGCATACCGGCGGAGGCACTCGGTTCGCTGTTCGATCGCCGCTACAGCACGAAGCCCAGCGGCGGCATGGGGCTGCACCTCGCGAAGCGCATCTGCGAGCGCTTCGGCTGGCGGCTCACGATCGACAGCCGGCCCGGTGAGGGGACGGCGGCTACGGTGGACTTCTCGGCGGCGGGGTAGCTCGGTCGCTCGTCGGCGGCGGTGAGGCTTTTCGAGACGTTGCCGGTGGGGCTTCAGGCTCGTCGTAAGGGCGGTGTCGGGACCGCCGTGAACCCGTCCCTGGGCGCTCGCTGAGCGCCATCCCTGGCGCTCAGCGTCCCGACACCGCCCTTACGACGAGCAGCCTGAAGCCTGGATACCGGGCTGGCTATAGCCGCCGAAGAGCGCCCGGGCCGGGGTCTGCTGCAGCCGCCAGGGTTACGGTCTTCGCCCCGCCAATCTCCTCGCGCCGTGGCAGCACGAGCCTCCGACAACCCCCCCGCGCCAAGCCCGTTCGTGAATCATGCGGGCTACCCGCACGCGCCGCCTACGGCCGCTGCTTGGCCTCCCGCCGCTGCTCGCCGCGCAGCGCCTCGGCCAGGTGCGACAGCTGCTCGCTCATGTGTGCGAGCACGTCGTCGACGCTGAGGATGCCGACCAGGGAGCCGTCGCGGTCCACGACCGGGACGCGGCGCACGCCGGCCCGCATCATGGCTTTGAGCGCGAAATCTACGCCGTTGTCTTTTGCGACGACGGTCAGGTCCCGCGTCATGACGGCGCCGACCGTCAGGGCGCTCGCATCGACCTTGGCGGCGACGACCTCGACGAGGATGTCGCGATCCGTAAGGATGCCGACGGGCGTCTGCCGGCCATTGCGGTATTCGGTTACGACGACGTTGCCGACGTGCTCTTCGCGCATGCGCAGGGCCGTCTCGACGAGCCCGGCGTCGGCCTCCGTGGTGACGACGTTGTGATTGCAGATTTTGTCGACTGACATGAGCGGCCCTTTGGTTCTTTTTCTCGACCTGCCCATGATGGGCGAGAGCGGCGTTTGCGGCAATCCGCATTTGCCGCCATCGCTACGTGCATCTACTTATTCTCGGGATTGGCGCCGCGCCGCATCCTTTGCGCCACTGCGAGGCGGGAAACCCTGGGTTGACGAAGGTGCCGATTCCTATCGCCAAGGTCATGGCCGTGCTGGATCCGACGAGGCTCGTGCAGCCTGCGCTCGAGAGGGCCGAGTGGATCGCCGAGCGCAGCGCCGCCGAGCTGCTGTTGTACTGCTGCTGCTACGACAGCCGGCTCGCTTTCGATCAGCACGCGAAGATCGCTAACGTGGAACGGACGCGCTCGTGGCTCGAGCGGCTCGCGGCGGGCACGCGCGGGCGCGGCACACGGGCCTCGATCGAGGTCGGCTGGGACCCGGAATGGCGGGACGCGATGGCGCGCGCGGCCATTGCATCGGGCAGCCAGCTCGTCGTCAAGACGGCGAATCGCCAGACTGCGCTCGCGCGGCATCTAATGAAGACGACGGACTTCACGTTGCTCGGGAGCATGGGCTGCCCGACGCTGTTAGTGAGTCCGAACGCGCCGCAAGCGCCCAACGTCGTGCTCGCGGCCGTCAAGCTGGGCGCGCGCACGGCCGCCGGCGAGCCCGATGCGGCCGTGATTGCCGCGGCGCGCGGCATCGCGGACGCGCTCGGCGCCGAGCTGCATGCTGTGACGGTCACCGAGGGCCCGGCCGCGTCCGACGATCGACAGGCGCTCGCGGAGCGCTGCAGTCTGCCGCATGAGCGTACGCACGTCGCGGCCGGTCCGGTCCCTCGCGCCATCGCCGAGGTCGCCGTGCGGCTCGGCGTCGGCGTGCTCGTCGTCGGCTGCGCGCCGGAAGGGCTCGATGACCGCGCGCGCATCATCGGCGCTACGGCGGAACGCATCGTCGATGCCGTAGACGCCGACATCGTAGTCGTCCCCGGGTGAGGCGGCCTTGAAAAACGAGCTGCCGTCTCAATGTAGTCGTTGTCTCGCAGTCCCAATTGCAGGAGGACAGATCATGAACCTGATTACCTGGAGCCCCTTTCGTGAGCTGGACCAGCTGTTCTCGCGCTATGCGCGCGATATGAGCCCGGCGGGGGACAACATGCAGTGGCGGCCGTCCGCCGACATCGTCGAAAACGACAAGGAATACCTGATCAAGGCCGACCTTCCGGAGGTCAAGAAAGAGGACATCGACATCAGCGTCGAGAACGGTGTGCTGACGCTGAGCGGCGAGCGCCGCGTCGAGAAGTCCACGGACAACGAGAAGGAGCATCGTCGCGAGGCGTTCTATGGCCGCTTCGCCCGCAGTTTCGCGCTGCCGGAGGACGTGGATCAGACGAAGATCAGCGCCGATTCAAAGGACGGCGTCTTGAGGGTCCATCTGCCGAAGAGCGAAGCGAAGCAGCCTCGCCGCGTCCAAGTCGACATCGGCTGAGCGCGATGCGCAGCGACGGGCAGCCGGAAGCGCTGTGCTTCCGGTTCGCCCGGACTATGTCCGCGGCACCGACGGCGGCTTGACGACGAGCACGTCGCAAGGCAGCCGATCGAGCACTTCTTCGGCCGTGCTGCCGAGAAAGAGCCGCTGCAGCGCGTTGCGCGAGACGGCGCCCATGACGACGCAGTCGGCCGCAAGACGGCCGACGAGGTCGACGAGCAGCTCGCGTGTCCCGCCGTCGAGCACGTGGACGCGCGCGTCCGGCACGCCGTGCGCCGCGGCCAGCGCGCGCACGGCCTCGGCGTGCATGACGCGCAGCTCGTCGAGGACGCCATCCGGGGCCGCGAGTGCGATTCCGTTCGCATCGCCGGAGGCCGCGAAGGCCGGCGTCGGATCGAACGCGTGAAACAGCTCGAGCCGGCCGCCGAGCGCGTCGCCGAGCCGCCGTGCGAGGGCGACGATCTCACGATCGAGATCAGCCGGTTTGTCGCGCTCGTGCAGCGGATCGACGGCCGCGAGGAACACGGGGCGGGTAGCCGGCTCGTGGGGCTTGACGAGCCAAAGCGGGGCCGGGCATTCGCGGATCAATTGCCAGTCGGTGTTGGAGAAGATCGAGCGGCGGATGAGCTCGTGGTAATGCGTGTCCTTGAGGACGAAGGCAGGCCGAGTTGCTGCCGTCTTTCTCACGATGCCCGCATGCAGCGGGTGGTCCCATTGCACGTCCACGGAAGCAGGCACGCCGCGTGCCTCGGCTTGGGCGGCCAGCGCGGCGAGCCGGGCGCCGTCCGCCTCGAGCCGGGTCTCTCGCGCGCGGCCCAGCGAATCGGCATCGTAGAAGCGTTTGCCCGCCAGATGGGCGTCGTAGTCGCAGATGAAAAGCTCGAGGGCGGCGCCGAGCCGCTCCGCGAGCCACAGGCCGCGCTCGAACGCGGGCTGCGCATCGGCCGTCGGATCGACGACGACGAGAATACGGTCCCCTTCGGTCATTGCGGATACCTCCCCGGGCGCTTTGCCTGCAATCTGCGCCCAAGTTTATAGTGCGGCGGCCAGGGGCGTGAGCCGACGGCCGCGCTGAGTCGGAATCCATCCATGGTAGAAACGCACGAGACGGAAACGTCGGCCCAGGCGAACCGAGGCGCGGAGCTCGATGCGCTGCTGGCCGCGGCCGTCGACGCCATCATCACGATCGACGAGCGCGGCCGCGTCACGTCGTTCAATCCCGCGGCCGAGCAGCTGTTCGGCTACCGCGCCGAAGAGGTCGTCGGCACGCCCGTCGCGCGCCTGATGCCGGAGCCGCATGCCTCGCTGCACGATGATTATGTCAAAAGGTATCTGTGCGAAGGCGAGGCCCGCGTCATCGGCATCGGCCGCGAGGTCGAGGCCCTGCGCAAGTCGGGCGAGCGGGTGCCCATTTGGCTCTCGATAGGCGAGGCGGTCGGCTCCGCCGGCCGGAGCTTCGTCGGCATCGTCCGGGATCTCTCCGAGATGCGCGCCGCCGAGCGCGAGCGCCGGCTGCTCGAGGCGCAGTTGGCGCACGTCGGCCGGTTCAGCCTCATGGGCGAGATGGCCGCCGGCATTGCCCACGAGATCAACCAGCCGCTGAGCGCGATCGCGACTTATGCGCAGGCCGCGAAGCGGCTCGTGGCCGGGACCGAGCCCGATCTGGCCTCGTTGAGTCAAGCCTGCGGCGCGATCGCCGAGCAGGCGCGGCGTGCGAGCCAGGTCATCGAGAATCTGCGCAGCTTCGTGCGCAAGCACGAGGCTGAGCTCGAAGCGCTCGACGTGAATCGCGTGATCCGCGACGTCCTCGGGCTCGTCGAGGCCGATGCGCGGGCCGGCGGCGTCGCCATCGAGCTCGACCTGGCCGAGGGCCTGCCGCGGGTCCACGGCAATGCCATGCAGTTGCAGCAGGTCGTGCTGAACCTCACGCGTAATGCCGTCGAAGCGATGCAGGACGTCGGTTCGGCCGGGCGCGTACTGCGCATCGAGACGCGGGCCGACGGCGCCGGCGGTCTTTGCATCGCGGTCGCGGACTTGGGGCCCGGCGTCGACGCCCGGCTCGGCGCCTCGATCTTCCACCCCTTCGTGACGAGCAAGCCGGAAGGGCTCGGCGTGGGACTGGCGGTCAGCCAGACGATCGTGCAGGCTCACGGCGGGACGCTCTCCTACGAGAGCCTCCCGCAGGGCGGGGCCGAGTTCTCGGTCTCATTGCCGGGCTATTCTGGGGAGTGAAGCGTGAGTGAAGAGTCTTCGGTCGTTTACGTCGTCGACGACGACGACGCCGTGCGCGATTCGTTGCGGTTGCTGCTGAAATCGGTGGGGCTGCCGTGCGAGACGTATTCTTCGGGCAATGCGTTTCTCGAGGGCTACGAGCCGTCGCGCGTGAGCTGCCTCGTCGCCGACATTCGCATGCCGGGCCTGAGCGGTCTCGAGCTGCAGGAAGAGCTCAACTCACGGCAGGCGGAGATTCCGATCATCTTCGTCACCGGGCACGGCGACGTGCCGATGGCCGTCACCGCCATGCAGGCCGGCGCCGCGGATTTCATTCAGAAGCCCTTTCGCGATCAGGACCTGCTGGACCGCATCCACAAGGCGCTGCAGGCGGACCGCGAGCGCCGCAACGAGGACGAGTCGGTCGCGCGGGCGCGCAAACGCCTCAAGACGCTGACGCCGCGCGAGACCGAGGTCATGGACAAGGTCGTGCAGGGCCATGCCAACAAGGTCATCGCGCTCGATCTCGGCGTGAGCCAGCGCACCGTCGAACTGCATCGCGCCCGCGTCATGCACAAGATGGGCGTGCGTTCGCTGGCCGAGCTCGTGCGCATCGTCGGCAGCATCCGCCAGATCTGAATCGGCTTCGGTTACTTCCGGTACTGGAGCTTTTTGAGGTAGTCGACGACCGCGTCGATGCGCTCTGCAATGAGCTTTTCGGTGGCCGCTTTGCCTTTGCCGCCCCAGCCGAACTCGGCGCCCCAGATCGGCATGTAGCGGTCGCCATGGGCGGCCGGCAGATTGCGGCCGTCGATGTAGGCGCGCACATCGGCCGTCGGGAAGACGCCGTGATTGCGCTCGGCGAGGTTGCGCAGATTCGGCACGTTGACGTTGAGAACGGCGGCGACGGGGCCGTTGCCTTCGCCCGTCGGCCCGTGGCAGGAGGCGCAGTTGTTGGCATAGATCTGTGAGCCGGAGGCGGCGTTCTCGGCCGCCGCGGCGCTCCCGGCGGCGAGGACCAGCAAGGCGATCGTGGCGGTGGCAGCAGTCGATTTCATGGCGCTTGACGCTCCTCGAGTGTGAACACGTTTCATGCGGCCGCCGCAGCCTGCTCGAGCCACGTCTGCATCCGGCTGTGGTTCACGAGCCCGGCCTGCTGAAATACGAGCGAGCCGTTGGCGAACACAGCGAAGTTCGGGATGCTGCGGACGTTGTACTCGGCCGCGAGGTCCGGGGCCGTCTCGGTGTCGACCTTGAGCACGAGCGCGCGCCCGGCCATCGCCTCCGCGACGCGCGCGACCTCGGGCGCCGCCATCTTGCACGGGCCGCACCAGGCGGCCCAAAAGTCGACGAGAATCGGGACCCGGGCCGCGGCCACGATGGCGCGAAATTCGTGGCTGCCGACCTCGAGCGGCGCCGCGAGGGGCGGCAGCGGCTCGCGGCAGGAGCCGCAGCGTCCCGTGTCCGACAAGTGCGCCTCGGGGATCCGGTTGCGGCGCCCGCAGTTCGGGCAATTTCTTACGATAGCCATAATGGGCCAAATTACCGCGCGGGGCCGAGCTTAGTCGAGTCCGGACTTTCCGGGGGGGCTCCGAACTGCGCGGCCAGCGCCTGGACGCGGCGCTCGAGCGCGCTGCGGATGCGCGCCGGCTCCGAATCGCCTTCCCCCTCCGCCGCAAGCTCGGCCACCGACGCGCTCGGCCCGAAGGCGATGCTGACCGGATGGCGGCGAGGCAGCTTGCGCGTCGGCGGCCAGGCCTCGAAGCTGCCCTGCACGAACGTCGGCACGACGCGGCAGGTCTGATGCTCGAGCAATGCGCCGATGCCCGGGCGGAAGGGCAGGAGCCGGCCGTCGAGCGAGCGGCGGCCTTCGGGGAACCAGACGAGCGAGTCGCCCTGCTCGAGCACGGCGCGCGCGGTGCCGATGGCTCCCGCGAGGTCCTGGTCCGGGTCCACGGGGAATACGCCCGTCGCGCGGCTCACGAGGCGGCTGACCGGGCCCGCGAACATGACGCCGACCCAGCCGGCCCAATGCACTCGCCGCAGCATCCCGGGCGGCAGTGCGGCCGCGATGGCCGCGGGATCCAGAAAGCTCTCGTGGTTAGGCGCGAAGACGAGCGGGCCCTCGCTCGGCACGCGCTCTTGGCCCGTGACCGAGAGGCTGAACAGCGTGCGCATGAGCGCGCGGTCGAGAGCGAAGAGGCCCGCGCCGAGCGCCCCGAGCACGGGCCCGGGCCGCGGCGGCGCCGGGCGCGGCCCGCCGGCGGCGGGCGTCGTGGCGCCGCTCTGCTCGGCGCGGTGAACTTCGGTCAGAAGGTCCCGCAGCGTCAGCACGCGGCTCACAGCCGCGCCCGAGAGGGCGACACGGAAGCGCTGCTCGAGCTCGAGCGTCAGCGTGACCCAACCCAGCGAGTCGATCTGCAGATCCAGCTGCGGGCTCATGTCGAGATAGAGGTGCCGGTCCGGATAGCGCTCGGCGAGCCACTGCCAGACGCCCTGCGTCGTCGGCGAGGCCTCGACGAGCTGCTTGTCTTCGGCGCTGAGATCGACCGGCTGTTCCTCGAGAGAGCGCTGCCCGGCGCGCTCGTAGAGGTCGAGCAGCAGGTGCCGGCGCAGCTTGCCCAGGCGCGTCCGCGGCAGCGGCTCGCGCACGGCCCGGAAGTCCATGAGGCGCTCGTACGGCGGCAGCTGCATGCCGAGCCGCTCGAGCTCGTCGCCGATCAGGCGCACGGCACCGAGGCCGCCGCGCCGGCGCAGCTCGTCCTCGTCCGGCACCGCGAGCGCGACGAGCCGGCCCTCGCGCTCGAGCAGCGCGATCTCGCGCAGCAGGGGCGAGGCTCCGTAGGTCGGCTCGACGTCCTCCGGGAAGACGTTCTTGCCGCCCGCGAGCACGATAACCTCCTTGAGCCGGCCGGCGACGTGCAGATAACCCTCGGCGTCGAGCCAGCCGAGGTCGCCGGTGCGAAACCAGCCGTCGGCCGTGAACGCCTCGCGCGTCGCGTCGGGGTTGTTCCAGTAGCCGGCGAAGACGTTCGGGCCCCGTGCGAGGATCTCGCCTTGCGCCGGATCGCTCGCCTCCGCGATTCTAATCTCGACGCCCGGCAGCGCGCGGCCTTCGGAATCGAGGCGGCGCCCGCGCCGCGAGTTGAACGTGAGCACGGGCGAGGTCTCGGTCAGGCCGTAGCCGGAGAGCACCGTCCAGCCGAGCGTCTCGAGATCCCGCGCGAGCTGCGGATCGAGCTTTGCGCCGCCGCAGCCGAGAATCCTGAGCCGTTTGCCGAGGTTGGCGTGCAGCGGGCGGAACAGCAGCTTGCCGGGGCGCAGCCCGGTCAGGCGCGTCGTGCGGCGGCTCACCGCGAGCAGCCGGCGAAAGAGCCGCGCCTGCCTTCCGCCGCCGGCCTCGACGCGCGTCGTGATGCCTTGCCAGACCGCCGCGTACAGGCTCGGCACGCCGAGCATTGCGGTCGCGTCGCCGGCCTTGAGCGCCCCCGTGATCTCGGGGCCCGACATGCCGGACGGCAGCACGAGCGTCGCGCCCATGCCGAGCACGAGCAGCAGCCCGACCGTGAACGGATAGCTGTGATGCATCGGCAGCGGCAGCAGCACGCGGTCGCTGGCGCCGATGAGCCCGGCGCGCATGAGCGCGTTGGCGTCGGCGGCGAGGTTCGCATGCGTGAGCGGTACCGCCTTCGGGTTGCCCGTCGTGCCGGACGTGTAGACAAGGGAGGCGATGCGGGCCGGGTCGGGCGCGGGCAGCTCGACCGGACCGTCGGCCTTGATGCGCGAGTACGCGAGCGGGTCCTCGGCACCCGCCTCGAGCAGGGCGAAAGCCTGAGGTCTCTCGGGTACGTCGCCGAGCGCGTCGAGGTGGCGGCGGCTCGTGAAGGCGAAACGTGCGCCGCTGTGGCGCAGCACGCCGATCAGCGTCTCGGGCCCGGACTGATCGTCGACCGGCACCGCCGTCGCGCCGGCCGCCACGATGCCGAAGTAGGCCGCCGCCCAGCCGGGGCCGTTGGGACCGCACAGCAGGACGAGATCGCCCGGGCGGATGCCCCGCTCGGTCAGGCCGCCGGCGATGTCCGCGATGCGGGCCCCCAAGGCGTCGAAGCTCAAGGTTTCGCTCGAATCCGCGCCGAAGGCGACGAGGGCCTGCTTGTCGCCGCGGGCGCCGAAAGATGCGACGAGATCCTGGAGGGTACGAAGGTAGAGAGGTTGCATTGTCAGAGTGTACCGTCCATGCCGGCATTTGACGTCGCGCGGATTCGTAGATGCCGAGATGGGACGGCGCGGCCGGGCCCTCTATGCTTGCCCGCATGATCGAAAAGCTTCTGCTGCTCGCCGAGAGGGGCACCACCGCCGATGCCGCCGCCGTGCGGCGTACCGCAGCCATCGCCGAGCGCGCCGGCGCTGCCGTCGACGTTCTGGCCCTGGTTCACGATCCGCACCTCGAAGGCTATCTCGGCCATCCGGAGGTCTATGCGTCGCTGCGCGACCGCCTCGTCGAGGAACGGCGGGGCGCCGCCGAGGCGATCGCCGCGGCCCTGCGCAAGCGCGGCCTGCGGGCCGAGGCGCGCGCGGTCTGGAGCCATCCGCGTGCAGACGGCGCGGCCCGCGAGGCCCTCAGTGGCCGCGCGGAGCTTGTCGTCACGGAGCCGAGCGGGCCGGCGGGACGGTTCTCGCACGACGACTGGCGGCTCGTGGCTACGTGTCCCGTGCCCGTGCTCGTCGCGCGCGCCCGGGGCGGCGAGCCCTACGAGCGGGTCGTTGCGGGCGTGGACCCGGCGCGCGAGCACGGCAAGCCCGCCTCGCTCGATCTCGCGGTGCTCGCGGCGGCCAAGCTGTTTCGGGACCTCTGTGCCGCACGGCTCGAGGTCGTGCATTGCTTCACGCCGCTTGCGCTGATCGTCGCGGATTCCGGGCTCGATGCCGTCATGGTCGACGACGTCCAGGGCTCGCTGGAGGCCGGGCGCCGCGAGGCATTCGCGCGGCTCGTCACCGAAGCGGGCCTGCCGGCAGCAGCGGGCACCATCGTCGAAGGTCGCCCCGGCGAGGTGCTCGGCGAGCGCGCGCGCGAGCCGCACACGCTGCTCGTGCTCGGTGCCGTGCCGCGCGGCCCGATCCGGAGCCTGTTCATCGGCAGTACGGCCGACCGTGTGCTGCACGACGCCGCGGGCGACGTGCTCGTCGTCAAAGTGCCCGGCTCCGCCACCTGAGGGCGCAGGCCGGTCAGATCGCGTAGGCGTACAGCGCCGTCAGCGCACCGACGACGGCCGCGAGCAGGATGCTGTGCTTGAATGTGAAGCGGAAGAGCTTGCCTTCCTCGCTGCGGCTCATGCCCGTGGCGGCGACGGCGACCGCGAGGCTCTGCAGGCTGATCATCTTGCCCATGACGCCGCCGGCCGAGTTCGCTGCGGCCAGGATCGCCGGATTGAGGTGCAGGCTCGTCGCCGTCACGACCTGCAGGTTGCCGAACAGCGCGTTCGACGACGTATCGCTGCCGGTCAGGAACACGCCGAGCCACCCCAGCAACGAGCTGAAGAACGGAAACAGCGCGCCCGTGCCCGCGAACGCGAGGCCGAGCGTGACCGTCGCACCCGAGTAGTTCATGAGATAGGCGAGGCCGACGACCGCGGCGATCGTGAGCATCGGGAACGCGAGCTGCCGGGCTACGGAGCCGAGCAGGAGCACATAGCGTCCCAGCGAGACGCGCAGCACGAGCGCGGCCGCCATGCTCGCGAAGGCGCAGGCCGTGCCCGCGGCCGAGAGCCAGTTCAGCGTGTAACTGGCCGCGTACGGCGTCGGCGTCGCGACGACGGGCGCGCCCCGCAGCACGAGGTTGTCGAGGCCCGGCCAGCGCACGGAGGCCGTCACCGCATCGAGCGCGTGCTTGCCGCCCGAGGTCCCCCAGACGAGCACGAATGCGACGAGGAACAGATAGGGCGACCAGGCGAGCACGGTGCGGCCCACGCCGTGGGTTTTGAGCTCGATCTCGGCGGTATGCTCGCCGGCCATGTGAAAGCCCTCGGCGGGCTGCCAGACCTTGAGCAGCGCGATGAGCGCTAGGATCGCGACGATCGAGGCCACGATGTCGACGAGCTCCGGCCCCACGAAGTTCGACATCAGGAACTGCACGGACGCGAACGCGACCCCGCAGACCGCGGCCGCGGGCAGCACGGCCTTGAGGCCTTTGAAACCGCCCATGACCATCATGAGGTAGGCCGGTATGAACAAAGACACGGGCGCGCAGAGCCGGCCGACCCAGCTGCTGAGCTCCGCCGTCCACGGGCCCACGGCGACCCCGTGCAGCCCGGCCGTCGTGCCGGCCAGCGTAATGACCGGGATGCCGATCGAGCCGAACGCGACGGGCGCCGTGTTGGCGAGCAGGCAGATGCCGGCCGCGAAGAACGGTGAGAAGCCGAGCCCCGTGAGCATGGCCGCGGCCACGGCGACCGGGGTGCCGAAGCCCGCGGCTCCCTCGATGAAGGCGCCGAGCGCGAAGGCGATGAGCATGGCCTGGAGCCGCCGGTCGGACGTGAGCCCGCCTATCGAGTCCTTGATGATCTCGAAGTTGCCCGTCTCGAGCGTGAGGCGGTACAGCACGATGGCCCAGTAGACGATCCAGCCTATCGGAAACAGGCCGAAGGCGGCGCCCATGGCCGTCGAGCTCAGGGCGAGCTTGACCGGCATGCCGTAGACGCCGATCGCGACGACGAGCGCGGTGGCGAGGCCCGCCAGCGCCGCGACCCAGGCCGGCCGGCGCAGCACACCGATCAGCAGCAGCAGCACGAGAATCGGCACGGCGGCGGCAAGCGCCGACCACCCAAGGCTATTCGCTATCGGCAAATAAGGCTGCTGCCACATACTGGGTCCTCCCCTCCCCGGACGGGGTATTAGAACCCAGCGCGGCGGCTATTTGAAGCGCCGCGGCTCAGTCGCGGGTGGCTGCGGCGCTTTCGGGCTCGCCGCGGCGGAAGAGCTCCGGCTCGAGCTCGTGCTTGTGCAGAAGCTTGTAGAACTCCGAACGATTCCTTTCCGCGAGCCTTGCGGCCTGCGCCACGTTGCCTTCCGTCATCTCGAGCAGATGAGTCAGATATTCGAACTCGAAGTGATCGCGCGCCTTCGCGAACGGCAGAAAGGCCTTCTCCTTGCGCCGCAGCGCCCGCTCGACGAGGCTTGCGGGAATCAGCGGCGCCGTCGAGAGCACGACGCACTGATCGATGACATTGCGGAGCTGGCGCACGTTGCCGGGCCACGGCGCCGACATCATGAGCTCCATGGCTTCCTTGGAGAAGCCCGTGACGTCGATGCCGGCACCGCTGCGCTCGGCGCGCGCGCGCTCGAGCAGTTGATCGGCGAGCAGCGGGATGTCCTCGCGGCGCTTGGCGAGCGGCGGAATCTCGAGCGTCACCACATTAAGCCGGTAGTAGAGGTCCTCGCGGAAGCGCTTCTCGGCCACGGCGGTCTCGAGGTTCTGGTGCGTCGCCGAGACGACGCGCACGTCGACGGACGCGGCGTGCGTGGAGCCGACGGGCCGGACCTCCTTCTCCTGCAGCATGCGCAGCAGCTTGGCCTGAAAGGGCAGCGGCATGTCCCCGATCTCGTCGAGGAACAAGGTGCCGCGGTGCGCCGCCTTGATGAGGCCCTCGCGGGCCTGGTTCGCCCCCGTGAACGCGCCCTTCTCGTGGCCGAAGAGCTCGGCTTCGAACAGCTGCTCGGGGATCGCCGTGCAGTTCACGGCTACGAGCGCCTGGCTCCGGCGCGCGCTCGCCTTGTGGATCGCGCGCGCGAGCAGTTCCTTGCCCGTGCCGCTCTCGCCGCGGATCAGCACGCTCGCGTCGCTTTGCGAGACCATCCACGCTTCGCGCAGCAGGGTTTCCATCTTCGAGCTGCGCGTGACGATCTCCGCGCACCACTCCGCGTCTTCGAGCGGCGCGTCGGACCGTTCGCCGAACATCTTGAGCGCGCGCTCGATGATGTCGACGAGCTGATTGCGCTCGAACGGCTTGGTCAGGTAGGCGAACACGCCGCGCTGCGTCGCGTCGACCGCGTCGGGAATGGTGCCGTGGGCCGTGAGCACGATGACGGGCAGCGTGGGCTCGCGCTTGTGGATCTCGTCGAAAAGCGCGAGCCCATCCATGCCGTCCATGCGCATGTCGGTAATCACGACGTGCGGCCGGTAGCCCGGCAGGCAGGCGAGGGCGCGCTTGCCGCAGTCGGCGGTCTTGACGTTGTAGCCCTGCCGCTCGAGGCGGATGGCGAGGACCTTGAGGAGGCTAGGGTCGTCGTCGACGAGGAGCACTCGGGCTTTGTCGGGCATAAGCCGGTGTTACTGTCCCAGGTCTTCGCGCGAGAGCTGCTCTTCGAGTTTCTTCAGCGCATCGAGCTGGCCTTCGAGCGTCTCGCGCTGCTTGCGCTCCAGCGCGAGGGCGCTTTTGACCTTCGTGAGCTGGCGGTTCAGCTGCTCGTTGCGGTCGCGCTCCTTGGCGAGCAGAGCGAGCGTGGCATCGCCGTCGGAATCGCTGTAGACGCGCTCGCGCAGCAGATTGTAGAGCAGGCGGGCAAACTCGGCGATCTTGGGCTCCTGGCCGGCTTCCCGGTACACGACGTTGCGCAGGAAGCGCGTCGCCTGGTCGATGTCCTGAAAGGCCGAGTTCGGGGCGCTCAGCAGCAGCGACAGCTTGATCGCGGACTCGCTCGAGAGCATCGAATCGTTCGCGAGGGCGAGCTGCCGATACTGCTGCTCGAGCTGCTTGCCGCCGAGCTCGCGCACCTTATTGCCGTACCTCGAGAGCTCGGCCAGCACGTCGTCGGAGGGCACGGGGGCGGCGGCGGCAGCGGCCGTCGCCGCGGCGGGAAGTTGAGCCGTCTGGCAGGCGCTGGCGGCGCAGGTCAGGACGAGCACGAGCCAAGGCTTAAGCCGCCGCGAACCGCTTCGGCCCAGCAATCGGGAAGGCGGCGCGGAAGTGGGCGCCTTCGCTTGAATCGACGACCTCAATGTACCCATCGTGGGCCTCCACGTATTCCCTGGCAATCGCCAGACCGAGGCCGGTTCCTTTGACGCTCGATTGGTATTCCGCCTGGCCTTGCTGGAAAGGTTCGAAGATCTTTTGCTTTTCCGACTCCGCTACGCCTGGCCCCGTATCGCGCACGTCGACGAATGCATAGCCGTCGTGCGCCGCCAGTGTAACCGCTACCCGTCCGCCGGCGGGCGTGTATTTGACGGCATTCGTCAGCAGGTTGTCGGCGACTATTCTAAGCTTATTCTCGTCGCCGCGAATCCGTACGGGCGCGAGGTCTTCCTCGATCCTCAGGACCTTGGAGGCCGAAGCCAGGGCCTGGGTCGCCACGACCTGGCGCACGACGGCCTGCAGGTCGACGGAATCGAGGATGCGGAGGTCCGAGACGAGCTCGGCCGTCTTGCCGAACTGCAGCAGGTCCTCGATGAGCTTCTGCAGGTGCAGACTGTTGGAGCAGATGATTCTCGAAATCTCCGCCTCCTCCGGGGAGCCGGTTTCGAGGCTTTCCGCCAGCAGCTCCGAGCCCTCGCGGATCGTCGTGAGGGGCGTCTTGAGCTCGTGGGAGATATGCCTCAAGAAGTTGATCTTCTGCCGCTCGAGCTCCTGAATGCGCAGGCGCAGCCAGTCGAGCTGGCGGCCCAGCGCCTCGAGGTCGCGCGGGCCGTGGACTTCGATCGGGGCCGCGAACTCGCGCGCACCGAGCCGCCGGATGGCCTGGTCCACCTCCCGCAGCGGGCGCACGATGAGCCCGACGGCGAGCGCCGCGAGGACGATGGCCGCCGGGATCACGGCCGCCGCCTGCAGCAGCAGCGTGCGCTGCATGATTCCCGCGCGGGCCGTCGTCGCGTCCACCTCGCTCTCGATGAGCCGGCTGCTCTCGGAGAGCACCGTGCGGGCCTTGTTCGTGAGATCCGCCCAAACGGCAGGTTTGTTGTCTTTCGCGAGCGTGGCGGCGGGCTGCCCCGACGGGGTGTGCAGCTTCTCGAAGAGCGCGCGCTCCTCGTTCTTCAGGCTCTCCAACTGTTGCCGGCCGAGCTTCGTGAGCTTGAGCTCGGAGAGGTTCTCGACGGCGTTGAGGAACACGCGCCGGCGCTCGAGATAATTCTCGTGGAAGTCCGCGTCCTTGAGCACTTGAAACTGCGTCAGCGCTCGCTGCATCTCGATGAGCTGCTCGACGAGCGAGCGGCTCTGCTGGATGCCGATCTCGCCTTCTATGAGCGCGGCGCGGCTGTCCTGCGCGAGACTGTCGACTTGAATCACGGCCGTGATCACGGCGGCGATGAGCGGCGCCATGACGACGGCGAAGCCGATCAGGATCAGTCTGACGATCGAGCGCGGACGGTACACTAAGACGCTCCAGACGGGCCGGCGCAGGGACACCTGCGGCACGCGGCACGTGCCGGAGATTCTATAAAAAAACCGGCGGGGGAGGTCTCCGACCGCCGGTGCTCGAGATAGAAACCGCGTCATTCCGAGCCAACTCGTGTTCGGCCGCCGACCGTGTGCGCTCCTAGAGCCGGTTGGCGGCCTGTAGGTACTGCAGGTACTCGAAGGGTGTCACTTCGCCGTCGCCGTCCGCATCGAGCTTCGCGAACTGCCGGACCAGACCCGGATCCGCTGCGGCTTCCTGCCGGGAAATGCGGCCATCATGGTTTCGATCCAGCTGGTCGAACGAGGCGGCAGGCTCTCGGGAGCAGCCCCCCAAAAGCACGGACAAGCCGAACAGCGCCGCCTTCCCCAACATCGATCGTCCCCGTCCGCAAGTTTTGCGCAGCCCAATTTCGCATTTGCAACGACTGCAAACCGCGTGCCAGCCGTAGTCATACCGGATGCAGGAACGTATACCTGTTAAGACATTGAAAATGCGCACCGTAGCTGGACCTCTGCGAGCGGCGGCCTCGCGCCGTCGCCTCCATGCGCAGGCTCGCTGCCGGCGTTTTCGCGGCAGGTGTTGCCGATCGGCGGCAGGCTCGATTTCGACGTTCGGCCCCGCGCCATCTGAACTTGGCCTCGCGGCCGGTTTGCGGCGGCGCGGAACTGTCGGGCAGCGGTAACACAATTACGACGTGAATCGAGTCGTTGCAGGCGCAACGCGTGTCATTGCTCGCGTTCGGCGCGTGGCATACGACTTGCAATTCGCTCTGGCCGCGGAAGCCGGAGTGCTTCCCGGTCAGTCTGACAACCACTCACGGGAGAAAAGACAGATGAAACGAGTAATGGTCACGCTCTTGGCGCTTGGGTTTTCGGCGATCGCGTTTGCGCAGCAGAGCTCCGCGCCTCCGTTCGAACAGGTCGACACGAACAACGACGGCATGATCAGCCGTGCCGAGGCGGCGAAGGTCGAAGGTCTGGATTTCTCCCAGGCCGACACGAACAACGACGGTCACCTGAGTCGTCAGGAGTACGACGCCGCGACCGGACAGGGCCAGAGCAGCGGCTCGCAGGGCGCCCAGGGCGGCCTGCCGCAGGGTCAGAGCAGCCAATAAGACTTAGTCGACGATACGTCGTGGGCGGCCGCGTCATTGCGACGCGGCCCGCCTTCGGCGGCCCCACCTCAGGGCGGCGGCTCCGTCGCCGGCACCTCGTAACCGAACTTCTCGATGATGGCCCTGGCATCCGGGCCGGCCAGAAACTTCAGGAAGGCGACGGCGGCGCGATTGCCGCGGCCGTGCTCGAGCAGGATCGCGTCCTGACGGATCGGCGCATACATGTCCGCCGGCACTTCGACATAGGTTGCCTTGTCCGTGTAGTTCACGGCCTGCGAGAGCGCGACGAGGCCGAGGTCGGCGCTGCGGCTCTCGGTCATCGCGAATGCCTGCGTAATGTTTTGCCCCTGCACGATTCGCTTCGCGAGCGATTTCCAGAGGCCGAGACGTTGCAGCGTCTGCTGCGCCGCCGCCCCGTAGGGCGCGAGCTTCGGGTTCGCGATGGCGAGCCAGCGGAAGCGGTCGGTGCGCAGCACGGCGAGATCGAGCTTCGGGTACTTGTCCACCTGATTCGTCCAGAGCACGAGCCGGCCGACGGCATACGTGAAGCGCGTGCGCGTATCGCCGAGTTCCTCCCGCGCCAGGAGCTTCGGGCGGCGCTCGTCGGCGGCGAGGAAGACGTTGAAGGGCGCGCCTTTCGTGATCTGCGCATAGAGCTGACCCGTCGAGCCCGCGGAGATCCGCAGTTTGTGCCGCGCGACCTGCTCGAACTTCGCGGCGAGCGCATCGAGCGTCGCGCTGAAGTTGGCGGCGACGGCGACGGAGGCCGTGTCGGCGCGGGCCGCCGCGGCGGTCAGGGCGGTCAGCGCAAGCGCTGCGAGCAGGAAGGGGGAAGCGCGTCTTCGCATCGGTCGGGCTCCGGTCGACTTTGAGTCCGAGCCAGTTTCGAGTCTGCGGCAGGGCCTGTCCAGGCGGGGTCGCGTGCTCGCGTGGCACGCTCCTTGCAGCGGTGCTTGCGGCATCGAGAACAATGACGAGATGGGGCGCTTCCACTGGACGGTCCTGGCGCTGGCGCTTGCGGCGCCGCGGGCATTTGCGGGCTTCGACAGCGCGCCGGTCACGACCGCGTACGTGGGCCGGCCGTACGTCTATGACGTGCGGGCGAGCGGGCGCGGGCGCGTCGACATCACGGCGCCCAACGGTCTGCCGCCCTGGTTGACGCTGACCCCGACGGGGGACGGCACGGCGCGCCTCAGCGGCACCCCGGGGCCCGGCGATACGGACGGGCACGTCGAGCTGCTCGAGCAGGATTCGACCTGCCGCTTCTTCTTCCTGTTCTGCTATCAGGATCAGAGTTTCGATATCACCATCGTGCCGAATGCCCCGCCCGTGGTCGTCGCCCCGGGGCTGGCCGACCAGACGGCTGTCGAGGGCGCGCCGTTCGCGCTGGACGTGAGCGCCGCGTTCAGCGACCCGGACGGCGACGCGCTGACGTTCACGGCCGCGGGGCTGCCGCCCGGCTGGTCGCTCGCGGCCGGCCGGCTCGCGGCGACGCCTTCGCAAAGCGACGCCGCGGGCTCGCCCTATGCGGTGACGATCACGGCCGACGACGGTCGCGGCGGGCGCGTCAGCGACCGCTTCACGCTGACGGTCCGGGCCCTCGCGCGCGCCGATCTCTCTATCGAAAAGATCGAGGCCGCGCCCAATCCGGCCCTGACGGGCGCCGCCGTGACCTGGACGTTCACGCTCGCCAATGCCGGCCCCGACGCCGCGAACTCGGCCGTGCTCGGCGTCGACTTCCGCGGCCAGGCGATGCAGGTCGACGCGGGCGACTGCACGCCGTCCACGGATGCCCGGCATTTCGACTGCACGCTCGGGCCGCTGGCCGCCGGTCAGTCCGTTGCGGTGACGCTGAAGGCGACCGCGGGCGAGCCCGGCAACGTCTACGTCGCGGCGCGTGTCGCCGCGGCGGCGGACGGGCCGCTCGATGCGAACGCCGCCGACGCCGCGGCCGCGGCGAGCCTCGGGGTCGGCGGCGCCGTCTCGAGCGTGCCGGCCCAAGCGCTCGGGGGCACCGCGGGCCAGGCCGTGGCGGCCGGCGACCTCGACGGGGACGGCTTCGCGGACGCGGCCATTGCGACGGGCGCGGGCTCGCCGACCGAGCTGCGCCTCGACGTCGCGGGCCCGGCCGAGATCGCGTCGGCCCTCGCGCCGGCCGCCGACCGGCGGGGACTTTCGGCGGTGCCGCTCTCCCTCGACGCCGGCGGCCGCGGCCTCACGCTGGCCGATCTCGACAACGACGGCGACCTCGATATCGCGCTTGCGGGGGGTGCCGCCGGAACGAATGCGGCTTTCACGAACGCCGGTAACGGCGCCATGCAGCCCGGTCCCGTGCTGCCCGGGGGCGGCGGTCAGGCCGTCGCGGCCGGCGACTTCGACGGTGACGGGTTCGCGGACCTCGTGTTCGCGAATCGCGGCGCGAACGAAGTTCTGCTGAACCGGGGCGGCACGGGTTTCGCAGCCGCTCCGGCGCTCGACGGGCCGGCGCTCGACAGCCGCGGCGTCGCGCTGCTCGACGCCGACGGCGACGGCCGCCTGGACCTCGTCTTCGCGAACGCGGACGGCGCCGCGCAGCTCTACTTGAATCGCGGCGGCGGCGCCTTCGCGCCCGCGGCCGCCCTGGTCACGGGGCCGACGACGGCCGTCGCGAGCGCGGACTTCAACGGCGACGGCTTCCCGGATCTCGTCTTCGCGCGCACGGCGCCGGGCACCGCCGACGGCGTGCCCTCGGACCTCGTGTGGCTCGGGGACGGCCACGGCGGCTTCTCGCAGGGCGCCGCGCTCGGCGCGGCCCCAACCGTCGCCGTGCTCGCGGGCGACGTGAACGGCGACGGGGCCGCGGACATCGTGACGATCGGCGCGACCGGCGTCGACGAGGTCTTCAAAGGGGATGGCACGGGCGCCTTCGCGCTCGATCCGAGCCTGTTCACGAGTCCCGACCCCGCGGGCGCCGCCTTCGCGCACCTCGGCGCCGGCAAGGCGCCCGACCTCGTCGTCACAGGCAAACACGGCACGGCTGTGTTCTTCAACGACGGCCAGGGACATTTCGGGCTCGGCGACACGAGCCCGCCCGTCATCTCGCTCGTCGGGCCGGCCGACATGACGGTCCAGGTCGACGAGCCGTACCACGATCCCGGAGCCGTCGCGACCGACAACGTCGACGGCAAGCTGACCCCGACCGCGGACGGCAGCGTCGACACGCAGCTCATCGGCACCTATACCGTGACCTACAACGCCGTCGACAGCGCGGGCAACGCCGCGGCGCCCGTCTCCCGCACCGTGCATGTCGAGGCTAAGGCCCCGGCCGGCGGCGGGGGCGGCGGCGGAGCCGGGTTGCTGAGCCTGCTCGCCCTGCTCGGCGGGGCTTACCCACGCACGCGCCTCGACGCACAATCCCGGCATAGGTAAGCTTGCCCTTTGCCGCGGCCGGGGGAACGGCCGGCTAACATCACGATCGAGGAGAAGAAAGCAGTGAATCCCGTTGTAATCATTCGGCCGCTCGCATTGGCGGCCGCCACGAGTCTGCTCTGCACGGCTGCGTTCGCGGCGCCGACTACGTACAAGCTCGACCCGAATCACACGCATCCATCGTTCGAAGCCGACCACATGGGCGGCCTGTCGAAGTGGCGCGGCATGATCCGCAACAACCACGGCACGGTCACGCTCGACAAGGCAGCGCAAACCGGCACTGTCAACGTCACGATGGAGATGAACTCCATCGACTTCGGCAACGACGCGCTCAACGCCCACGCGCAGACGCCCGATCTGTTCAACGTCGCGAAGTACCCGACGGCGACCTATACGGGCAAGCTCGTCGACTGGAAGGACGGCGCCCCGACGGCCGTGGACGGCATGCTCACGCTGCACGGCGTCACGAAGCCCGTGAACCTCAAGATCGACCACTTCCTGTGCAAGCTCGGCATGAACAAGAAGCAGGTCTGTGGCGCGGATGCGATCACGAAGATCCAGCGCGACGACTTCGGCGTGGACTTCGGCAAGAAGTTCGGCTTCGACATGGGCGTCGTGCTGCGCATTCAGGTCGAAGGCAGCCCCGTCAACTAGTCGGGCAACGCGCCCGGGGGAGGGGCTCAGAGGCCGAAAGGAAAGGTCTCGGGCAGCTTCCCCGGGTCCGCTTCGACCGGCAACGCGTCGACGGCGCGCGTCTCGTCGAACCAGATCCATTCGTCGAACTGCTTCGGCAGACAGGCGTAAAAGTAGTGGCTCGCGCGCTCCGTCTCGGGCCGGTAGATCACGCCGATCGCGCGCTCCAGTCGTTCCGGCCGCTGCTCGAGCAGGCTCTGGAGCATGCCCACGACTTGGTCGGCGCAGCCGTCGAAGCGGCCGCGCAGCGCGGCGGCCCCGTAAGCGGAAGGGTCGTCCTGCCACGGCTCGAGGCAGCCGTAGCGTAGCCTCGCGACGGCGGCGGCTTCCGGGTCAACGTCGTCGAGGTAGGCGAGCACGGCGCGAATCGACGTGTACAGGCTGTAGAAGTCGAGGCCGTAGAAGCCCGCCCGGTCCCGCGCCGCGCGGTTCGCGTTGAAGGCCCTGAGCCAGCGCGCGAACTCGAGGACCTGGGCGTTGGCCCACATCCAGGTCGGGAACCGCGTGAACGCCCGCTCGGGATGCGGGTCCGGCGCCGCGCCGCGGACGAAGCGGTCGATCTGGCGCGCATCGGGCCAGTCGGCCTCGACGGCGACGATGCGCACACCGCCGCGCTCGATGAGCTCACGCGTGATGCGCGCCCGCATCGAGTAAAACTCTGCGGTGCCGGTCCTCGCGCCGCTGGACCGGATCCGCGTGCACGGCGGCCTCGCGAGGCGCTACGGGGTTTTAGGCCGTGAGCCGAGCTGCCGCGTCATGGTGCCTCCTTGGAGCGCTTGCCGGGTATTTGCCCGATCCGCACGCTGCAAGGGGCATGCCTATTTCGGCAGGTGCGTCGTCGCGGCCGCAACGGCCGGCGCCTTGCAGACCTCCGCGGGCGCGCCCTTCGTGAGCCGGCAAAGCGCGGCCGAGAGCAGATCCGTCTCGCTCATGACATCCTGCCAGGCCGCGTTGCCGCCCTGGCCGAGCTGTGCCGCGATCTGCTGCCAGTCCAGCCCCTTGAAGACCCCCGGCGTGAACGGCGCACCGACCTCGACATAACGCCCGCCGAGATAGAGGAACGGGATAGAGCCCCGATCGTTGTAACGCGTGAACGTTGCGCGCTGCGCGGCCGTCGGCTTCTCGAGCGCCTTGCCGTCGCGGTCCTGGATCTCCACGGCCTCGAGGCGGATGTAGTCGCTTTTGTAGCTCGCATCGCTGAAGCTGAACGTCGCCGTGTTCGGAAACACGTCGCGGCTCGCCGAACGCGTGTAGCGCAGGTCGGAGAGCTCGCCGAAGCGCATGAGCGTCAGCACGAGCGGCCAGCGCAGCCCCGCGCAGAATGGGCAATAATCCGCGCCGATGTAGAGCACGAGCGGTTGAGCCGAGGGCGCCGCTTCCTTGTCCTCGATCGCCTTGAGCGGCACGTGGCCGAAATGCGGCGTCTGCTTCAGCGATTCCTTGGCGACGTTACGCATCTCCGCGAGCAGGATCGGCGAGACCTTCTGGTCCAGGGGGCCGAGGTCGCCCGAGCCGCTTTCTTGCGCCGAGGCGCCGAAAGGCAGGGCTGCCGCCAGGAGCAGTGTCGAGAGGGCCGCGGCCGCGGCCGAAATCACACGTACGCGCATGAGAGACCTTTCCGTCGCAATTCGAAACCCAACCTTAATATCACGAACCGCATGCGCCTGACGAGTCGCGGCGAGCCCCGCATGCTCGCGCCGCCGCGCTAGCGCGGCCCATAGTGCGGCACCGGCCGGCCGCGCTCGAGTGCGCCGAGATCCGGCGCCTTGCCAGTGTAGCCGTCCGTGATGTTCGGCAGCACCGTGCCGGCGTCCACGGCCGCCGAGCCCGGCCGCAGACGGAAATCGAGCTTCGCCGGGTCGTAGAGCTTCTGCGCGTCCGTCATGTCCGGCGGTGTCACGTGCGTGAAAACGTCGTAATCGAGCAGCCGGCTGTGTGCGTCGTTGCCCGTCGCACGTGTGTATTCGGCCAGCGTGCGGAACTTGCGCACGACGGGCGGCTCGATGTACTCGCTGCGCTTTCCGTGCGCCGGCGAGCTCCACTCGAACGACACCGCCGCGCCCGGATTCGGGCGGAAGCCGTTGTAATCCGACGAGGAATAGTTCGTGAACGTGCCCACGTTGAACACCGCTTCCTCGGCGCCCTGCGCGAGGATCAGATTGTTGCGGAAGTGCAGGTTCGACGCGGGGCCCGGCACCGCGACCTCGCCGACGACCGTGTTCTGGTAGAAAAGCACGCCCGCCGGTGTCGAGACGTACTTGAGCGAGCCCGCGCCGGGGCCGTTGTAGACCACGTTGCGGAAGAAGTAGTCCGGGCCGCCGAAGATGGGCTGCGCGCTGAGCCCCGCGAGCGCCGAGTTGAAGCAGCGATTGCGGAACACGCGGATGTTGCGGCCGCCGCCGTCCGTCTCGATGCAGTTGTCGCCCATGTTGTAGATGTCGTTCTCGTAAAAGTCGTCCGACATCGGAAAGCGGTCCGCGATCGGGTTCGGCGTGCCGTCCGGGTTGCCGTAGGTCGCGAAGTCGATGCCGTCGTGCCAGTTCGCGACGTAGTTGTGTGCGACCACATGGCCCTGGCCGTAGACCTTAATCGCGTACTCCGAATCGAGCCGCTCCGGGAAGCCCGGAAACTTCGCCCAGACCGCGCCCGTCCAGCCCATCATGTGATCGGGATCGTGCCGGCCGATGAAGACGTTGTCCGCGATATAGAAGTTTTTCGAGCCCGACCAGTCGTCCTGAATCGCGCGCCCCACGTCCTCGATCTTCGAATCCTTTAGCGTGAAGCCGCTCGCGCCCGCGATGCCCTTGATGCCGAGCAGGAACGCGACGTTCGTGTCGCGGACCGTGATGCCCTCGATGTAGGTGTAATTCGCGGCCATGAGGTTGAACAGGTTCTGCGCGCCGTCGCCGTCGAAGATCACCTCGCCGTCGCCCGCGGACTTGATCACGATGGGCTTATCCGGCGTGCCGCTCTGCGTCAGGTAGTACGTGCCGTCGAAGACCGTGCCGAGCGCGAGATAGCCCGGCGCGGGCGCCTTGTTCATGTAGTGATGGCGGTCGCTGATATAGAGGCCGGCATGGACGAGGATCGTATCGCCGGGCTGCACGCGCGGCGGGTAGGCGTTCTCGTAGTCGAAATGCGCCGCGGCCATGTAATAGGCGGCCATGAGGCCCGTGAACGCCGGCTGCTCGCGCGGACCCGTGTAGCCGACGGGATAGACGTGATAGACCTTGCCGCCCTTGGCGGGCATAGGCTCGCGGCGCGTTTCGGCCTGCACCGTCTGCTGCGTTTGCCCCTGCGCGCCGTCGGGATCCGTGAGCGTCAGGCGGATCTCGTAGCGCGTGCCCGGCTCGAGATCGAACAGACTGCCCGAGAACATATTCGGCGCCGTGTACGAGAACGGGCTGAAGGCGAACGGACTCGCGCCCGCCGCGGGCACGCCGGCCGCCGCCTGCGCACTGCCCGTCGTCTCGCCGCGGCTGCGTGCCAGCTGCGCCGCGCTCTCGGCCGCGTTCGTGCCCGGAATGAAGCTCGGCCCGCCGACCCGGCCGTTGACCTGCTCGTGCTGCAGCCGCAGCAGCGGCAGTCCCGTGCGCCAGCCGCTGGCGCCGAGCTTGCGGTATTCGACGCGTACGCGGGCATTGCGGTTGTCGTCGCCCGTGATGGGCCAATCGACGCCGAGCGAGACGAGCGTGGGCGGCTCGACCGAGACTGTGCCGGCCGTGACGCGGTCTTCCGCGGAAACGCGGGCGGCGGCGAACAGGGCCGCCAGGCCCGCGGCGAGGGCAACGACCGCGGCGAGCGAACCGTTGCGGGTGTGGAGAGTCTTCATAGTGGGCGTAGTGTCGCACGGGTGGGTCTAGAACGGGCAAGGTGACGGCGTACTTCCGCAACTCGCTCGCGCCGCGGCATTCGGTTGTCGTGTTCGGTCGCGCTGTCCATCATGCACCGTTCAGTTCTCGCGCGGAAAACGGCGCCCAGTCGTAGTCGCAGTGCTTCCCGTGCCAACGACTGCGACCGGTCTTCGCGCCGACAGGCCGAGCGCTGCAATGAGCGACTCGAGCGTCTCGGCGACTGAGCGCATCTCATGGGCGCCCGCGTCCTCGACGGTGCTGCCGTCCGGGCGCCGAAAGACGACCCTTCCGTCCGCCGCGCGTTAGCACTCGAAGCCGCCCTCGTGCACGAGCCGGTGATGGAAGCGGCAAAGCACCGTGAGATTGCCGAGCTTCGTTTCGCCGCCGTCGGCCCAATGGACGATGTGATGGGCGTGCGTGCCGCGCGTGCGGCCGCAACCCGAAAACGTGCAGCCGCCGACTCGGGCTCGGAGCGCGCGGTCGATGGACGGCGGCACGCTGCGCATGCGGCGGCCGACGTCGAGCGGCTCGCTGTTTGCGCCCATGCTCATGCCGACCCGCGCACCGTCGCACGCGAGGCGCCGCGCCGTCTCCACGGCAAGCTGCGGCATTGCCTCGATCTCGCAGCGTTGCCTGCCGGCAAGCGAGGGCGGCGCGGGACGCCCAGCGCTAAGCAGCGACTGATCAATTTGGACCATAACGCAGTAGCGGTCGCTCGCGGCCGCCGCTGGCGTGCGGTCCGGGGGCTTCGCGAGAAAATGCTCGACAATGCAGGCCAAGGCGTCGGCGCGGCGCGTCCCGTTCGTGCTGATCACCTGCAGGCTACTCCACGCTGCTGGGCGGAGCCGCGCTGCTGCCGCTCCCGATCGTCATCGGTCTCGTGTCACGATCGATCGGCGACGTCGCGGCGAGGTCAGGTCCGCGCCCTGCTGCACGGCATCGGACGTTCTGGTCGTCGCGGCCGGCTTCGTGCTGATCTCGCGGGTGAGCCGTCATAGCTCGCTGTCGACGACCGTGCTGCCCGGCGTAAGTGGTGCCTTGTAGAACGACGCTACCCATCGGATCTCCGAATCCGCAGGATCTATGGGCGTGGCTGGAGAACTACGAGAGGACGACCGGTGGCGACATCACGGCCATCCCTCACAACGGGAATCTCTCGAACGGCATGATGTTCGCGCTACAGGAGGATTGCGCCGACGGCGCGGAGTTCGATTTCCCGCACCGACCAAGTCGCTTCAAGGAAGCCCTCCAGCGGTCCGTAGCAGCGGAGGTAGGTGAACCATGCCTTGCCGGGGGAGGTCTGGACCCAGTTCAACTCCTTGCCTCTAGGGCTACGGCCGCGTTCGGGCCTTTTCAACGACGCCACTTGGAAATCCGCGGCTACTGTGCGACTAATTGGCGATCCGCCGCCCGCGGGAGCAAATCGCGATGTCCGAACAGCTCGAAGTCCGAAGCATGACCCGGCCCGAGGTCGACGTGCTCGTCGACTGGGCCGCGCGGGAGGGTTGGAACCCGGGGCTGCACGACGCCGAGCTTTTCTGGGCGACGGACCCGGAAGCCTTCATCGCGGCCGAGCTCGACGGCGAGCTGATCGGCGGGGGCGCAATCACGTCCTATGGCGGCGAATTCGGCTTCATGGGTTTCTTCATCGTTCGGCCGGAGTTTCGCGGCCGCGGATTCGGCAACGCGCTTTGGCACGCCCGCCGCGAGCGACTCCTCGAACGCTTGCGGCCCGGCGCGAGCATCGGCCTCGACGGCGTGTTCGAGATGCAAGACTACTACGCTGCGGGCGGCTTCGCTTTCTCGCACCGCGACCTACGCTTTCGCGCCGAAATTGCGGAACACGCGTCGAGCCTGCGGTCTGGCGAAGACATCGTCTCGCTGGCCGGCGTGCCGTTCGATCAGGTGCTCGAATACGATCGCATCTGCTTTGCCGCCCCGCGCCCGACCTTCCTCGAGGCATGGATAGCGCAACCCGACGCGCTGGCTCTCGCTTGCCGGCGCGGCGGGACACTCGCAGGATTTGGCGTCGTGCGGCGCTGCCGGGAAGGCTGCAAGCTCGGTCCCTTGTTTGCCGATGACGCGCAGGCGGCAGAGGCCCTTTACGCGCGGCTCGCAACGTTCGCCGCCGGCGGCCCGCTGTTTCTGGATGCGCCGGAGAACAATCCCGCGGCGCTCGAACTCGTGCATCGGCGGGCGATGACCGAAGTCTTCGGCTGCGCGCGGATGTATCTCGGTCCCGCTCCCGTGCTCGCACACGAGCACGTCTTCGGCGTCACGACCTTCGAGCTCGGCTGATGGCCGGACGCGATCTCACCGGCTACGTCGGCCGTCCGCCGCATCCGCGCTGGCCGGGTGATGCGCGGGTGGCGGTGCAGTTCGTGCTCAACGTCGAGGAGGGCGGGGAGTCGAGCATAGTGAACGGCGATCCCCAATCGGAGGCCTATCTGCACGAGCTGCTCGGTCGCCCGCCGCGCACCGGCGAACGGGATTTCAGCGTCGAGGGCATGTACGAATACGGCTCGCGCGCCGGCGTTTGGCGGATCCTGGATCTCTTTGCCGCCCGCGGCCTGCCGCTAACGGCCTTCGCCGTCGGCCGCGCGCTCGAGCTCAGTCCGGAGATCGGCCGCGCGCTCGCCAGGGCCGGGCATGAGGTCGCCGGGCACGGCTACCGATGGCTCGACTATCGCGACATTCCCGAAGACGAAGAGCGAGAGCATATTCGGCTGACCGTCGAAGTCATCGAGACAATCTGCGGCAAGCGTCCGGTCGGCTGGTACACCGGGCGCGTCAGCGCGAATACGCGCCGCCTGGTGCGCGAGGACGGCGGGTTCCTCTACAGCTCCGATGCCTACAACGACGACTTGCCCTATTGGCTCGCCGGCTCACGCCCACACCTGATAATCCCCTACACGCTGGTCAACAATGACGCCCGCTATCTGCTGCCTAACGGTGTCGCTTCCGGCGAGGCGTTCTTCGCCCTCCTGAAAGACGCGTTCGACCTGCTATGGCGGGAGGGCGCCCAACGGCCGAAGATGATGAGCGTGGGCTTGCATGGCCGCATCAGCGGCCATCCCGCCCGCGCGATGGCGCTTGCGCGTTTTCTCGATCACGTTCAGGACCACGATTCGGTGTGGATCTGTCGGCGTGAGGAGATCGCCAGGCACTGGGCGGCTGCACATTCTGCCTGTGCTTGAAGGTCAGCGGCACTGCTACACGGAGGATCCGATGCGACGTGCGTTGTTCCTACTAGTGGCGTTGTGGGTAGGCTCGATCGCCGAAGTAGCGGTGGCGGCCGGGCCGCAATGGCAGGTGTTGCCACCGACGCCGACGCTTCCCAAAGCCGCGGTGAGCGGCTATGCGCCGGTCGATGACATCAGGATCTGGTACGCGGAGTTCGGCCACGGCGCGCCCGTGATCCTGCTGCATGGCGGACTCGCCAATGCCGACTATTGGGGTAACCAAGTGCGCGCGCTGGAAGGCCGCTATCGCGTTATCGTCATGGACAGCCGTGGCCACGGCCGTTCTACGCGTAACGCTAAGCCCTTCGGCTACGACCTCATGGCGCAGGATGTGCTGGGGCTCATGGGTTATCTTCATATTCCGAAAGCGGCGATCGTCGGTTGGAGCGACGGCGCGATCATTGGTCTCGATCTTGCTATTCACCATCCGGACCGGCTGACCAAACTCTTTGCCTTTGCGGCCAACTCTGATCCGAGCGGAGTAAAGGACGTTCTCGAGGAGCCCTGTCTTCACTCGCTTCATCGCGCGTGCTCGGCGCGAATACGAGCGGCTCTCGCCGACCCCCCGCGCGTATGATTCCTTCCTCGAACAAATCACCAAGATGTGGGCGACGCAACCGCACTTCACAGCCGCTGATCTGGCGCGGATCAAGGTCCCAACCTGGATCGTCGACGCTGATCGCGACGAAGCAATCAAGCGCGCGAACACGCTCTATATGGCAGCTCATATTCCAAGCAGCGGACTCCTGATTCTCCCGCAAGTGAGCCATTTTGCTTTTCTGCAGGACCCCGACCTTTTCGATGCCGCGCTGCGCCGTTTCTTGACAATTACGAAGGAGAGGTAGCGCACCGCCTATTAGGCAGTCTAATGCTGGGCGCGTCCCGTCCCGTGGGAGCAAAATTCCAGCCTGATGCGAATTCTACTCACCAAAATCTCGGACGAGCGGCACGCACTCGAAATCGTGCGTAGCGATGGGTCGCGCGAGACAGTTGAGCTCGTCACGCGGGAGGCTTTGTTCCACGATCTGCTTCACTACGCCGTCGAGTCGACGCTGCCCACGCAGTGTGGATTCTGGGGCACGCTCGCAAGCGGAAAGACGATGGCGGACCTGAATGACCGGACATTCGAATCCGTGAAGGAGAACGCCAAAATCCTCTCCCTGGTCGAAGGCATCGTGGGCGTGATGTCCAGTGTCGTGGCCATGCCAGTCGATCAGGCCTTTGCGAAGCTTCGCTGGTTCAGCGAATCGCAGGGAAAGGAGCCGCCTGATTGGTGTAGCGAAAGCTTCGTCGCCACCGTGTCCGAGCGCATGCGTCGGCTGTTAGGGCAGTGGAAATCGACGCCCTATGGCGAGTCGGTGGAAATCGTCTGGAGCCCCAAGTGAGAATTGGAACGTCACGAACGGGGCGACATCGGAATTGCTCCAATCACTCGCAATATAGCAACTACGGGTCCGATTTCGAGCCCAAGGCGACCGTTAATCTCGCGTTAATGGAGCGAGTCCGGGCCTAGGTCCGCTTCCGAACTCCTTCGAGACGTCCGGGAGTGGGCCGTCGAACGTGCGAACGACTTCCCCTTGCGGCCAATAGCGGGCGGCCGATCGCTGTCCAAAATCGCCAAGTACGTTCACCGCGCCGGCCGATTCGAATCCATGTTGTGCTGTTGCACTTCGTAAGCTCGTTCCATCGTCGACCACGTTATCGACCCGAAAATGTACCCGGCAGTCAGCCACACTAATGCACTAAGCACGACAAGCAGGATCGGAAAATCATTGAACGAAAACCGCGTAGATCCATATTGCTGGAAATAGAAGTACGGTGTCGTAAAGAGAAACATCAAACCGCCCCATCCCAACACACCGATTCGCCAGACGTACCGCTTTCTACCAGTGCTCCTCGCGCGCTCCCATTTCGCGACGCTGGCGGCATTCCATCGAACCAATTTATGAAACACGACACACCTCGATATTGCATCTCGGTCAAGACACAGTGGCAGCTGCAGCTCGGAGTCTCACGACTGCCGTCCCGTGCGGGCTAACGACCGACACAGCGCTCGTCCGCACAGAGGCCGGGGCGCCCGGATTCTCGTGTGTTTCAAAGGGACAGGGAATCTGCCCTACTTGACAGGCAGATCATGTCGCACCGTGACGTTGCCCGGGGAGTTCATGGCAATTCCGCCTTCAAAGCTTGCGCGCAGCGGGGGCTCTGGCCAATGCACTCTTGTAGGCCTTGATGGCATCCGACTTCAATTGCCTTCATGCGGATAGACTCCTTCAAAGGCTTTTCCCATGCAGCCGTGCTCGATTCCGTCTCGTTCGTGACCATGATAATCGCGGCCCGCGGTCCGCTGTCGTTCGGTCTAGAAGGAGGGCGCAGCCGGTGTCTTCGATATCGCTTGATAGCGTTTGATGGCCGCCGCCTTCATCTGCGATCGCGCGTCAATGAGGTCATCGATACAGGGTTTGATGTAATAGACATAGATTTCCGTCGACGACGCCTTGCTCGAATCGGCGCTACTGGGGGTGATCTCGGCCCAGATCCGGACGACATCATCGGCAACCGGCTTATTTGAATCTAGTATGGCACCGCATCGCTGTATCATCTCGTAGTTGAACCCGTCGCTGGGCGCCGGTTTGAAGTTCAGACGATATTCGCCGACGATGGAAGTCACTGCCATAAAACGACTATCACCGAAATAGGAGCTGTTATAGGGCAGGGCATTGAAACACTCGCCGGACGGGCAAGGTACACGACCCTTCTGACTCAACGCCCACCACAACTGAGCCTCCATGTAGTCATTCTTCGCTGCGGGGGTACCGTACTTCTTGACCAGACTGGCTTGAATGCTGCTCACGAGCGGTTCATTGGCCGCGTGAGGATCGAATTGGATCACCCGCACCATGGCGACGATCCTGTCGTCGCCCACGGGGCTGTTGAAACCCAACAGGAGCTGATCAGTCATCCTCGGGGTCTTTTTCGTATATTCGAGGTACTGCACGAAGGGTTGAGACTTGACCCTGACCTCTTTGTAGTTGAAGACATAGGCGGACCTAGAAACCCTGGGATTGCCGGGATAAATCTTGCTGGTGATCTTCTCCGCCTGCGGGATTGCCATGCCCAGCCGGATACCAAGAAGGTCCTCCGCTGATCCGGAGTACGAAGGAACGATCGGATGGAAAGTCCGCAGCAAGGGAACGGAATTCGGGTTCTTTGATACTTGAGAGGTCACCGTCGATGGCCTGGCGGCCGGCGTCTGGTTGGCCTGGCGAGATGGCGAAGCCGCGGGCTGGGGATTTACCGAAGCAGATGATGAACCCGCCTGGCTCGGCAATGCATGGTGGATCCCTGTTTGGATTGCATTGGTTGCCTTCTGCTTGAGTTGATCGAGGAATCCTGCCTGGGCGGAAGGCGGTACCAGCAACGACATGCACGCCACCAGGGCGTATGGGCCGATGCGTTCGCTTCGCAAGCAACGCAGGATTACAGTCGGACGGAGGTGTGAAATCATGATACCTATCCCCGATCGGTTGTGGTTTGGCACAGGGCTTCAATGCTCGGAAACGGACATTCGATCCTCAATGCCGCCGCCGCGCGTCCGCGACGGGACGGTAGCATGGTAAGTCGCTCTTTCTCATCCAGCAGGGGTCGGCATATACGCCCAAATTGCTCCCTGCTTTCCGATGCATGCGTGATCCGCAATGTCGCGCCGCGGGTGCGGAGGGGTAGTCTGGAAGCAGCGGTACACCCATTGGCCAACCACGAGTCCTGGGCTAGAAAGGGTCAGTCGCGCCGGCCTTTGCGTCCGCTTACCGGTCGCACAGCTCGGTGTGCAGTTGCTTGCACTCCAGACACCGGTGGCTCGGGCGACACTCGTGCCCCAGCCGCTCCATCGCAAGTGAATCAGCGCAACTGAACCATCCTCGGTCAATAGGAGCATTGAAGGACGGACAAGGAGCGGGTTCTTGCGGTACGCGCTATTTACGGCGTTGCCGATGTCTCCGTAGAAGGCGATCTGATCCGAAACCGCGTGCCGGGGGTCCGCCCTAGCAGGGACCGCGAATATCCGTCCGGAAGCTGTCACTGCCAGCAGCATCGTCGCCAAGCGACCAAGCCGCGCACTAATTCCGGGCTGCCTCAGCCGGTTCCTACCCATCGCAACCCCGCGCCGGCTATCGTCATCAAAGATAATGCGTGCACCCTGATCGGCGACCCCAAAACTGTGCAACCTCCGCCGGCTTTGCCCCTCGCTCGTACGCGGCAACTGCCGTAGCATGAAGCTGCTCATGGCGCTGCTAACCATCGACAGCCTGATCTTCGGGAGCATTCAGGGTTATTCTGTTTTTGTTACGCATTGCGATCAGGGCGAGTTTACACACCATCTTATTGTGCGGCCACAGGCTCAGTCAGAGGGGGCTCGGCTAGCGTCGGGCCGTCGATCAGCTACATGACGAGCGCCGTGCCGGTGATCTCGTACGTGCCGAGGCGTGTGCCGGCCGCCAAGGCCTTGGTCAGTTGGAGCGCTCACTCAGAGGCATCTGGACCACCGATTCTTGCTTCTTTGCAAGCAATTCTACTCGATGGAGGCCGTTTTGCAGGATTACGTCAACGGCAGAAATGGGTCGACTACCGACCTTTCGGTCCAAGCCCCAAATTAGCACTTCTACGGCCGCTTTGCGCCCTTGAGCGGACCCGCTGAGTCCTCTATGAGCGGTTTTGTTGGGATATGTCCGCTCTTCCGGGGGGGGGCTAATGGACTGGGCGCTGGCAAAGAGCGATTCCACCGCGCCGGTTCGGAATTGATGCCTGCAACGGTGTCAGAAGGGGTCGCGCGAGTTCCGGGTACGGCGCACGTGCCCGCCCCGGGCTTGGGCGTCTCTCGAGCAAAGTCACGAGGGTCCCGCGCGCCCAGGCTAGGACGGCAGGAGCACGCCGGAGCCGCCCGCCGCTTTCGGCAAATCTCTGTTCTTCGGCAACGAGTCGTGGATTCGGAGCACCGCCTCCTGATAATGGACGTGCTCACTCGGCTTGAATTCCAGGTCCGGCAGCACAGCCGCATAAACATCGACGAGCCCCATGCCCGGATGATCGGTCAGGAGGTGCCCGCCGCAGAGCTTGCACCACTTGCGCGCGCTGCCCTCAGTCTTGTTGTAAGTGCCGATGTTCTCGGCGCCCGCAGTCACTTTCACGGCCTCGGGTTTCCACAACGTGAACGCATTTACGGGCCCCGCGGACCAGCAGCGGCAGGACTCGCAGTGACAATAGCCCATGACCAACGGATCTCCGGTGACCGTGACCTCGACGGCGCCGCAGAAGCAGCGTCCCTTGTACGTTTTGTCCTTCATGGGTGTGTTGGCTTCTTCATGGTGGCGGGCGAAATCACGGGTAGCATACTATAACCGTCACCGAGACCGTACGCTTGCCCAGCGTCCTGCGGAAGCGACTCCCGGCGCGAGACTTTAACCCGGCCCTCAATCCGGGCCAGGAATGCGAAGAGCGATTGTTCCACCGTAACACGCGAATTGACGGACAACCCAACTGTTGAGTCCCGGCTCGGATTTCCCACATTTCGGCCCATTTCCCATGCCGTTGCAGGAGCTAACTTTCAACTCGTACGCACGCAACAAGTTGACGTCGGCGAACTGAGCGCGCAGCTGGAACGGGCGCACCGCGGGCCTATCGAAGAACGCCGCACAAGCCCACAGAACGCGCGCCTTGCGCGGCTCGGTCAGGAGTCACGAAGGCGCGAGCGCCGGCGATACGAGTTCCCAAAACTCACCGCGGTCGTTAGTGCGCGGAAACGGGTCCGCGGGAACGGGGAGACCGAGGAATTCGCATAGCGGCTCCCAGCCATCCTGGACTTGATATATCAAAAGTTGTTGCGCCGGAATCGTCTCCCTGACAGCCTTGTTATGCGCATCGAACGCCTGCCGGAGCCCTGCCGCATCGAGACCGCTTACGAATCCGGTCTTCTCGATAACGCGCGCAGCCATATCAATCCAGGGCAGCATCTCTGCCTTGATACGGCTCCGCTCCGTCACGAACGGGTAAATGGTCTGAGAAAAGCTGTCGAGCCAGCTCTCTGGGCTGCGCACCGTGAGGATGAACCTAGCTGAAGGAAAGGCCGCGGCGAGCTCGCGTAAAAAGCCGGCCGTGGGCCAATCGACGGCGCTCTCGTAGCCAGAATAGATCGCTTGCCAATCGAGATTCCCGTTCAAGGCCGCCGCCCAAAGCGGTACCTGCTCAGGTTGGTTTTGCAACACCTCTTCCATATGGTGACAAGGACCCATGCCCAACTGCTCGATTGCCAGCTTGAGTGACCGAGTCCCCGTGCGTCCTACGCCTAAGCCGATAATTTTCATGAGTGCTCCAAGCAAAATAGGCTGCTTAGCCTACATGCGCAGCCAGGGCTTCGCCATCTTATTCGAATTCTCGAATCGACTGACATGGCTAGATTCTAGCGGTCGCGTAACACGCAGAAATGGGTCGGCAGCGGAAATTCCACGTTGGTCCAAAATTAACATTCTTAACGGCGAAAGTCCGCCCTTAGGCGGACATTGAGCGACCGCTATTTCGCGACTCGGAGAGTCTCAGCTCCAAATGTCGTCGGGAGCGGAGGGGACACGCGGAAGCCAGACTTCGAAAGTGGTACCGCGCTCCGCGGAACTATCCACCTCAATTCACCCCTTTTGCGCTTCAACAATTCGTTTCGTGATGCACAGGCCTAGCCCGAGACTGCCATCTTTCCTTCGCTTTTCCCTTTCTTCAAGCCCACTCCGGGTAGGTTGACTCCTCCTCCGGCCTCTTTGACTGTCACCGTTACAACCGAGTCAGCGGCCTTCTAACTGATGGCGTTCGAAATCAAGTTCGAGGTGACTTCCTTCGCTCGCGATCCTTCCTCTTCCCGTCCCAGGCGGGCTTCGGCGACCATCTGGTCGAGGCGGTTCCGGCGGGGCGCCTGGCGACCGTGCCGGCCAGCCTGGCTTGACGCCGACCCGCCGGCGACCTCCGCTCTAAGGCTGAACGCACGCGCTCGGCTCAAAAGCCGACAGGCGGCCCCGGCTGTGCTAGCTTCTCGCAAGCCGTTGAGTGCGCCGCAAAGTATCCTGATCGCGGGACGGAAGATGGACGCCAATAACCACGTCGTAAAGCTCTGCGCCCAGGGGATGCGAGCGGAAGGTGCCGGCCTGCAGAACGAGGCCAAGGCTCTTTATGAGCAGGCGTGGAAGGATCACGGTACGAATTACGAGGCATGTATCGCCGCTCACTACCTTGCCCGCCAGCAAGGGAACGTCGCTGACGAACTGCACTGGAACCAGGTGGCGCTCGAAAGAGCGACGGAGGCCGACGCACAGCTCGTCGGAGGCTTCTTGGCTTCCCTTCATCTCAACCTTGGGCACTCGCAGGAAAAACTCGGAGAAACGTCTGCGGCGCGAGCTCACTATCGCCTTGCGCAGCGTTACCTGGGCGAGATTGCCGACGGCCCATACAAGGAAACCATTCGCGGAGGCGTCGAGAACGCGTTGAAGAGAACCCGTGTAGGAAGTGATGGTCGCGATCAGTAACCGGGGTTCGACTGCGGCCGCGTGTTGAAGCTCAGGACGATTCTCTCGGCAGATTCGTTCCGGTCTATTGAGCCGT
The DNA here is from genome assembly GCA_963782445.1 of uncultured Gammaproteobacteria bacterium. GTDB lineage: Bacteria > Pseudomonadota > Gammaproteobacteria > Steroidobacterales > Rariloculaceae > ZC4RG20. The sequence goes on along the minus strand of CAWAJM010000001.1, from coordinate 2,839,100 downwards.
GCTTCAACCAGCTCGGGAACAGCACCAATGTGCCGACGATGGGCTGCAGCGAGGCGGTCCTCGTCGTGTAGTTCGTGGCTTGCTGCACGAGCGTCATGTCTACGTACGGGTTCGGGTTGCAGAACGTCGTCTTGCTACTGCCTTCGTCGACCTGCAGATACAACGCGCCGGAAACGATACTGAGCGGGTGCGTGTGATACTCCAACCCGCTGCCTTCGCGCTGAATGTTGACCCAGGAGTTGCCCAGTCCGACGGGTCTCATACCGAAATCTCGGGCGTAAGCGTTGATCAGGTATATGATCCGCTCCTTCACTTTGATGAACTCTTCGATTTCATCGAGCGCATGGCGCGCTTCCTTGAAGCCATGGTCGAACGACGACGCCGCATCGCCGATCAACGACCCGTGCGAGCCAAACGCGCTCGCGTCGAGGCGAGACACTATCTCGGCGCACTCGTTTTGCGCCAAGAACTCGTCTACCCGCCTGACCAGAACTGGAAATAAATTGAGGTCTGTTACTACTGCCATTGGCGCTCGCATCGACGGATTCCGCCCGACTGCTTCGGGCGAGCTTGCGTTTCCGGATTCTAACCTCGAACGCCGCGTCCCGGGACGTTAGCCGGCTTGCAGAGCTCTGCGTTGGCTCCGCGCGCCTGAGCTCGACCCCGCACGCGCGGCGGTATGCGAAGTGGAACCGGAGACGCGTTCAAACGTGTTAGCTCTGGAGTCGCTCGAGCCGCGGCCGCCGGCGTCCATGGATTGTCTACGTACAAGGTTTCAAGTTGGGAATGGAGTGTCCAATCTTATGAGAATCGCAGTTTCCGCGCGGCGCATGGCCGCTCTGGGTGCCTCGGTAGCGCTTGCCGCATGCAGTGGCGGCGGGGGCTCGTCCGGGCCGGCCGCCACCGCGCAGTCGACTTCGGTCGTCAGCTACGGCGCAATTACCGGTTTCGGCAGCGTCTACGTCAACGGTACTCGCTACGACGTCAGCAAGGCGATGGTGACCGACGCCGGTCAGAGCGTCGCGGTCAGCGACCTGCAGGTCGGTCAGACCGTGCGCGTGGAAGCCCAGGATAGCCACGACGGCGGCTTGCCCGAGGCCCTGCACATCGATCGCGACGCGGCGCTGCAGGGTGCGATCGCCTCGATCGATACGACGGCCGGCACGATGGTCGTGCTCGGCCAAACAGTCGCCGTCGGCTCCGATACGCTCTTCGCCAAGAGTATTCAGCCGGCCTCGCTCGGGGGCTTGACGGTCGGGCAATCGGTGGAGGTGGACGGCTTCGTCGGCGCGGACGGCACCGTGCACGCCACGCGCATAGAACCGGCCGATGCGACCGCCGCGCTGAAGGTGACCGGCAAGATCGCGGGGCTCGATTCGACCGCGAAGACGTTCGAGATCAACGCCCTGACGGTACTCTACGATCAGGCGACTTTGGCCGGCTTCGCGGCGGCGGGACCCGCGGACGGCGACGTGGTCGAAGTCGAGGGCGCGTCGGTGAACGGTTCCGGTCAGCTCGTCGCCGACAGGGTGATGGTCAGGCGCTTCGATGACAAGGTGGCCGAAGATGCCAATCACGTCGAGGTGGAGGGGCTCGTGACGCGCTTTGCGTCGCTCACCGATTTCGACGTCAACGATCAAACCGTCACGACGAATTCCGACACGCAATTCATCGGCGGCGCATCCGCCGACCTCGCGCTCAACGTCAAGGTCGAGGTGGAAGGCAGCTTCGACGCAAACCACGTGCTGGTGGCGACCAAGGTCAACTTGCGCCAGGAGGCGAACGTCGCGCTCGACGGTAATATCGACGCCATCGATACGGCCGCGGGCACGCTGCAGATGCTCGGCATCACGGTCAGCGTGAATACGAACACCGGCTTCGACGACCGCAGCGCGGAGGACGATCGCTACATCGCGCTCGGCAAGCTCGCCGTCGGCGATCACGTGGAGATTCGCGGCACTGCGACCGGCGCCAATGCGGTGCAGGCCACGCGCCTCGAGCGTGAATCCGGCACCGCCGCGACCGTGCGGCTGCGCGGTCCGGTCGCGAGCGTCGCCGAACCGGATTTCTCGATCGTCGGGACGACGATCGCGACGACACCGTCCACTCGGTTCGAGCACGGCACCTCGGCCGATCTATTCGGCACGACGGCGCCGACCTATGCCTCGGTATCCGGAACTTGGGACGGCACGACGCTGACTGCGGGCAGCGTCGCGATCGAGACGGGGGCTGCCATGCACGACTAGCTCCGCGAGCCGGCGCCTCGGCGGCGTCGGCTCCGCCGGATCTGCCTTCGGGGCGGGCACGCGCTGAGCGGCTCGCCCCTTCTTCCGGAGAGGCACCGCGCCGCCGGGTTTGGCTAGTCGATTAGATTCACGAGCTCTGCGATTCCGACCGGTTTCGTCAAATGGTCGTCGAACCCGGCTTCCTGCGTGCGCCGGCGGTTCTCTTCCTGTCCCCAGCCCGTCAGTGCGACCAGGCGGATGTGCCGGCCCGTCGGCAGTTTCCGTATCCGCCGGGCGACCTCGATTCCGTCCCAGCCCGGTAGGCCGATGTCGAGCAGCACGACATCGGGTTGGAACGCCTGCAGACGCTCCAGCGCGCTCCGGCCCTCATGGGCCACCTCCACCTCGTGCCCTTTCAAACGAAGAATCAGGCCGAGGCTGTCGGCAGCATCGACATTGTCGTCGACGATTAGAATCCGGCGGTGCCCGCTTCGCGCCGCGGCGCTCTCGGGGGCCTCGGGCGATTGCGGCAAGTCTAGGTTCAGCGGCAGGCGCACGATGAATTCGCTGCCGCGTCCGAGCCCTTCGCTGACGGCTTCGATCGTCCCTCCGTGAAGCCGCAGCAATTGCTGCGAGAGCGCGAGCCCGATCCCGAGACCGCCGCTACCGCTCATCTCTCGGTGCTCCGGTACCTGGCTGAACATCCGGAACAGCTGGCTCAGGCGCTCGGTTGGAATTCCGTAGCCCTCGTCCTGAACGCGAAGCACGGCCCGATTGCCGTCGCGATCGGTGCGAATGGTGATCTTCCGCCGAGGCTCCGAGTAGTGGGCCGCATTCGTGAGCAAATTGGCAATGACCTGAGTCAGGCGCTCGAAGTCGCCGTCAATGCGTAAGGGCCGCTCCGATATGTGGACGGACAACTCGTGCCCTCGCTGCTCGAGGAGGCCGGCCGCCTGCTCGACGGCGGCCTCGAGCGCATGGTTCAGGTCGAGCGGGGCGCGCGTCAATGTGATCTTGCCTTGACTGATCCGCGACATGTCGAGCAGGTCGTCCACCAGCCGGGTCAGGTGGGAGAGCTGCCGGTCCATCATCGGCCGCAGGCTGTCAAGGAGCGCGGGATGATTCCGCGCCTGCTCGAGCAGGTCCAACCCCGTCCGCAGCGGCGCGAGCGGGTTGCGCAACTCGTGCCCCAGTACGGCCAGGAACTCGTCTTTCCGCCGATCAGTCTCTTGCAGCCTATGCTCTGCTCGAACGCGCTCGGTGATATCCGAAAACAGAAGGGCCACCTTCCGTTCTCCGGGCTCGCCGAGCGGGAATGCGTCGACTTCGAACCAGCGTCCCATCGCCTCCGAGTACTCCACGAAGCGCTCGCGCACTCCCGTCGTCGCGACACGCCCGTACAGCTCGGGCCAGCGAGGCTCGATGTTCGCAACCAGTTCCCGCGCCGTCTTGCCGACCGGGTTTGGGAGCCCAGTATGCCGCTCGAAGGCCGGATTGACCTCGAGAAAGCGATGGTCGACGCCGCGTCCGTTGTCGTCGAGAATCGCTTCTATGATGCAGAAGCCCTCCGACATCGATTCGAACAGGGTGCGGTAACGCGTTTCGCTTTCCGTGAGGGCTTCCTCGGCACGCTTTTTCTCGGTGATGTTCTCGAAGGCGATGGCCACCCTGCGGCTGTCCGAACCGCCGACGCGAAAGGCAGACGTTCTGAACACTTGATTGCCGAGCCCGGCGACGGCGTGCTCGAACCGTGCCGGCTCGCCGGTCGTCGCGACGCGGCCATAGTGATCGAGCCAAAACGGCTCGACTTCGGGAACGATCTCCTTGATTCGCTTGCCGAGCATGGGTTCGGTGGACTGGCGGACGAACGCCGGATTGGTCTCCAGATAACGGAAGTCCACTGCTTTGCCGCCGTCGTCGAAGATCACCTCGATGACGCAATAAGCCTCGATGAGGGAATCGAACAGCTCGCGATATCTCTCTTGGCTCTCTTGCAGCGCGACCTCGGCCCGGGCTCGCGCCATTGCCGCCGTCGTTTCCCGAACGGTCACGAGCACGCCGCCCACTTCACCCGCATCCCCGGCCACGGGGCTGAAAGTCAGCGTGAAGAACGCTTCCTCGGGATAGCCGTTCCGCTCGATCGAGAGACGCTGATCTTCGAACTGGAAGGATTTGCCGCGCTCCATCACCCCGGCGTAGAGCGGCGCGTTGAACGACCACACCTCCGGCCAGCAATCACGCGTGCGCTGCCCGAGCCCCGCGGGGTGCTTCGCGCCCATGACGTCCCGGTAGCCGTCGTTGTAAATTTGGACCAGCTCCGAGCCCCAGAGCACGATCATTGGCACCGGCGAGGCCACAACCAGGCTCGCCGCCGTCCTGAGGCTGGGCGACCAGCTTTCCATCGGGCCGAGCGGCGTCTTCGCCCAGTCCTTTTCCCGCGACAGGCGAGCGAGCTCGCTGTCGCCCCGGAAGATCCGTTCGGCAAGCGGTCCGCGCTGCGGCTTGTCTTTCGGCGGCGGCATACAACCGCATCCAACCTCTGATCGACGTTTATTCAGTGGGCGCTCATGCCACCTTACGTCAATCGGTTCCGAAACATCCAGGCCGCCACGGGCAGGGTCACGGCCGCGATCACCGCGAGCGGCCATAGGTCCGGCACGATCTGCCCGAGCCCAGCCCCTTCGAGATAGATGCGCTGCGCCATGTCGATTGCGTACCGAAGCGGGTTCAAAAGCGTGAGCCGCTGCAGCACGACGGGCATGTTGCCGATCGGCGTCGCGAGGCCGGAGAGCAGGATGAACGGCATGAGCAGCACGAACGAGAACAGCATCGCCTGCTGCATCGTCGCGACAAACGATGAGACCATGAGGCCGATGCCGACCGCGGCCAGCAGAAACAGCGCCAGGCCTACGTAGAGCGTGCCGAAGGAGCCCGCGAACGGGATGCGAAACCAGAGCTGCGCGACGAGCAGGATCAGCGTCGCCTGCCCGGCGCCGATGAGCATCGAGGGCAGCGCCTTGCCGATCATGATCTCCGACGGACGCAGCGGTGTCACGAGCAGTTGGTCGAACGTGCCTTCCTCGCGTTCGCGCGCGACGGACATGGCCGTCAGCAGCAGCGTCTGCAGCAGCGTGAGCGTGCCGATCAGCGAGGGGATCATATGCCAGCGCGTCTCGAGCTGAGGGTTGTACCAGGCGCGCGCGACGAGCTTCAGGGGCGGTCCGCTCTGACCGTGGTCCATCTGCCAGCGCTCGCCGAACTGCTGAGCGATGCCGGCGACGTAGCGCGTCGCCGTGCCGGCCGTGTTCGAGTTGCGGCCGTCCGCGATGACCTGGACTTTCGCCCGCGTCCCGGCCTCGAGGTTGCGCGCGAAATCCTGAGGAATCTGCACGACGAGGAGGCCGCGCCGATCGTCGATGAAGGACTTGATGTCCGCCGCGCGCTCGAGATTCGCGACGCGCACGAATACGCGCGAGCCGTCGAGTTTGGCTAGAAAGGCGTGCGATGCCGCGCTGCGGTCCTGGTCGAGCACTGCGTAGTAAACGGTATTCAGATCGTAGGTGGCCGCATAGCCGAACAGGATGCTCTGCAGGACGGGCGGCAGAAAGAGCAGGAAACGGCTGCGCGGGTCCTTGAACATCGCGAGCAGCTCCTTGCGGATCAGCGCGAGAATGCGATACAGCGCCTCGAGCATGGCCGGCCGCTACGAGAGCTTCTTGCGGGTCGCGATGCGCGAGAGCAGCATCATGACGACCGCCATGGCCGCGAGCACGGCTGCGTTCGGCAGCACGACTCTCCAGACGTTGCCCGCGAGGAACAGGGTCTGCAGCAGTGTCACGTAGTAGCGCGCGGGCAGCACGTAAGTCACGGCACGCACGGCCGCCGGCATGCTGTGCAGATCGAAGAGAAAGCCGGAGAGCATCATGGCCGGCAGGAAGGTCACGAGCAGCGCGATCTGGCTCGCGATGAACTGGCTCTTCGTGATCGAGGAGACCACGAGGCCGATGCCGAGCGCGACGAGCAGATAGAGCATCGAGCTGCCGACGAGCAGCCAGAGCGAGCCGCGCAGCGGCACGTGGAACAGGAACTTGCTGCCCGCGACGCAGAGCATGAGACCCGTGAGGCCGAGCAGGAAGTAGGGAATGAGCTTACCGAGCAGGATCTCGTCGGCGCGCACGGGCGTCACGAACAGGGCCTCGAACGTGCCGCGCTCCCATTCCCGGGCCATGACGAGCGCCGTCATGAATGCGCCGAGCAGCGTCATGACGAGCACGATGAGGCCCGGCACGAGAAAGTAGTGACTGTCGTTGGCCTCGTTGAACCACAGACGGCTCTCGACGTCGATGGGCGGCGAAGCCGCGGGCAGGCCCTCGGCGGAGCGCAGGTTCATCCAAGTCGCGATGGCGTTCTGCGTGTATCCCTCGACGATGCGCGCCGTGTTCGCGTCCGTGCCGTTGACGAGCAGCTGGACCTCGGCATCGCCCTCGGCGAGGCTCCGCGAGAAGTCCGAGCGCAGGCGCACGATGCCGTCGACCTCGTGGCGAATCATGAGGGCCTCGGCCTCCTGCATCGAGGGTACGAGCCGGACGTCGAAATAGGGCGAGCCGTCGAGACGGGCGGCGAGCTGGCGCGCGTCCTGCGCCGTATCCTGCAGCACGACGGCCAGGGGCACGTTCTGCACGTCGAGCGAGAGCCCGTAGCCGAACAGCAGCACGAGCATGAGCGGCATGACGATGCCGATCGCGATCGTGCTCGGATCGCGGAACAGCTGATAGCTCTCCTTTCGCACCAGCGCCGCGATGCGCCGGCCCTTGCCGTGGCGGCGCTCGGGCGCGCGGCGCGCGGCCGTCATGCCGCGTCCTCGGCCGAGCGGCCGCGCCGGGCGTCCTCGACGATCGCGACGAACGCATCTTCCATCGTCGGCTCGCGGCCCTGCTCGGCGGCTCCGCGCGCGCGGATGGCGGCCGGCGCGCCCTCGGCCAGCACTTCGCCCGCATCGAGGATCAGGATGCGGTCGCAATACTCGGCCTCTTCCATGAAGTGCGTCGTGACGACGATCGTGACGCCCCCCTGGGCGAGATACGTGATCCGGGCCCAGAATTCGCGGCGCGCGACGGGGTCCGCTCCGCTCGTCGGCTCGTCGAGGAACAGGATGTCGGGCTCGTGCAGTAGCGCCGCAGCCATCGCGAGCCGCTGCTTGAAGCCGCCGGGCAGCTGGCCGCTCGGCAGTGTCACGTGCGCCCCGAGGCTGAACTCCTCGAGCGCCCACGCGATCCGCTCGGCTTTGCGCTCGCCGCGCAGCCCATAGGCGCGCGCAAAGAAATCGAGATTGTCGCGGACGCTGAGGGTCCCATAGAGCGAGAACTTTTGTGCCACGTAGCCGATGCGCTGGCGCGCCGAGGCGCGCGAGCGGCGCAGGTCCGCGCCGGCGACGCACAGCGTGCCGCCGCTCGCCGGCAGCAGCCCGCACAGCATGCGGAACGTCGTCGTCTTACCGGCGCCGTTCGGCCCGAGGAGGCCGAAGACCTCGCCGCGGCCGACCTCGAAGCTCAGGTGGTCGACGGCTGTGAACGCGCCGAAGCGGCGCACAAGATCGTGCACTTCCACGGCGGGGCCGCCCGCGGTCGCCCGCAAGCGGCCGGCGGCGCCGTCGCTTGCCGGCACCGGCGGCGCCTCGCGGCGGCCGTCGAGATGCGCGTGCAGCAGCGCCATGAAGCCGTTCTCGAAGTGCGGCGTCGCGGCCTCTACGGCGAGGCCCTCGAGCGCGTTGGCGCCCGCGCCGGCGCTTCCGGCAGCGGGGGGTTGCGCCTCGCGCACGAAGCGCACGCGGCCCGCGGCGGGCACCGCGTCGACGATGCCGGGCTCGGCCAACAGGCGCGCCTGCAGGTCGCGCGCCGTCTGTCCCGCCGCGGGCGTTGCGACGAACGTGCGTCCCGCCGCGGCCGCCGTGACCTCGGCCGGCGGACCGTCGGCGATGACGCGTCCCGCGTGCAGGACCAGCGCATGCTCGCAGCGCTCGGCCTCGTCCAAGTACGACGTGCTGAGCAGCACCGTCAGGCCTTCGTCGGCGACGAGCCGCAGCACGATCTCCCAGAGCTCGCGGCGCGAGAGCGGATCGACGCCGACCGTGGGCTCGTCGAGCAGCAGCAGCTCGGGCGAGCGCACGAGCGTGCACGCGAGCCCGAGCTTTTGCTTCATGCCGCCGGAGAGACGGCCCGCCAGCCGCTTCGTGAACGGCCCGAGCGCGGTCATTTCCATGAGCTCAGGATAGCGCTGCGCGCGTTCCGCGCGGCCGATGCCGTGCAGATCCGCGTAAAGGTCGAGGTTCTCCTGCACGCTGAGGTCCTCGTAAAGGCCGAAGCGCTGCGGCATATAGCCGATGCGCTCCTGCACGGCCTGCGCGTCGGCCGCCGCGTCGAAGCCGAGCACCGTGACGTTGCCCGCGTCGGGCGTCAGGAGGCCGGCCGCGAGGCGGATCAGCGTCGTCTTGCCCGCGCCGTCCGGGCCCACGAGCGAGGTCAGCGTGCCGGCGCGCACCTCGAGCGAGACGTCCTCGAGCGCCTGCACCCGCTCGCCCGTCTTGAGCTCGAAGTGCTTCGAGACGTGACGGGCCGCGATGAGCGGCGCGGCTACGCTCACGGGTCCCGGCGGCCCGTAGCCGAGCCTGCCGTCGAAGACTCCTGCGTCGCCGTCGGCGCCTGCGCGCGTGGCAGATAGACCGTGGCCGGCATGCCGAGCCGCAGATTGTCGCCGGGATCGTCGACGAGTACGCGGACCTCGTAGACCAGACTCGTGCGCAGTGCCGGCGTCTCGACGTTCTTCGGCGTGAACTCGGCGACCGGCGAGATGAAGCCGACGTGGCCCTCGAAGCGCCGCCCCGGGAACGAATCGACGGCGACGGCGGCGGCCATGCCCGGATGCACGATACCCAAGTCCACCTCGGAGACATAAGCGCGGATCCACTTCGGATCGAGGATCGCGAGCGAGAGCACGGGCTTCTGCGGCGAGGCCATGTCCCCGGGCTCGAGCAGCCGCGCACGCACCACGGCGTCGAGCGGCGCTTCGAGCGTCGCATCGCCGAGCTGGCGCTGCACCAGCGCGAGCTGAGCCTGTTGGGCCCGCAGCTGAGCCTCTGCCTGCGCGATGTCTTCCTTGCGCGGGCCTGCGACCAGGAGATCGAGGGCTTTCTGCGCAGCGTCGACTTTGGCCTTCGACGCGTCCATGGCCGCCTTGGCGGCATCGAGATCCTGCTGACTCGCGAGCTTCTGCGGCACGAGCGTCTTGAGACGCTGATACTGGAGCCTGGCGTTCTCTGCGTCGGCCTTCGCGGCCGCGAGGTTCGCGCGGCCTTGAGCGATCTCCTCCGGGCGGCTGCCGCGGTGGAATCTCTCGACGACGGCCTGTTGCGCGGCCACTTGGGCCTCGGCCGCGGCGACCTGCGGCTCGATGCGGCCCGTATCGAGCCTCGCGACGACCTGGCCCTTGTGCACCCGATCGCCTTCCTCGACGGCGATCGAGGCGATGCGCTCGCTGTCGTTGAAGGCCAGCGAGACCTGCCGCAGGTCGACGTTGCCGTACAGCGTGAGCTCCGTGGCCGGCGGCTGGCGGTGGCGCAGCCACCAGCCTGCGCCCGCGATGGCGGCGACGCCGAGGGCGGCCGCCACCATAATTCGAACCTTTTTCATAAGCTCATGATAACGCAGGAACTATCTTTCGGTCTCCGGGCCTAATCCGAACGTTCACCTATCGTACGCGTGACAGGAGAATGTTAGCGTCGGAGGTGGAATCGGCGGGCGGAAGCCGCCCGGCGGCGAGAGCCGTGTGTCAGGAACAATACGGAGCGTGTCATGTCTCATATCCAAAAATTCTCTGCATCCGGCGCCTTGCGCGCCTTATGCCTCGCCGCGGCGCTCGCCTTCGCCGGTGCCGTCGCGCCCGCCTCGGCGCAGCAGGCGGCGCCCGACCAGCAGAGTTCGAACGAACAGGCGACTCAGCACGGCAGACAGGTCCTCGACCAGATCAGCCAAGTGTTCGAGGCTGCGGCCGCCAAGGTCAATCCTTCCGTCGTGCCGATCTTCAGTGAATCCAAGGTCACCGTCCAGAACCCGTTCGGCGGCGACCAGCTCCAACAGTTCTTCGGCAATCAGTTCTTTCAGCGCTATTTCGGCCAGCAGATGCCGGACCAACAGGAGCGTACGGTGCACGCGCTCGGCTCGGGGGTCATCGCGTCGTCCGACGGCTACATTCTGACGAACAATCACGTCGTCCAGGGGGCGGAGAAGCTCACGGTCGTGCTGCCGAACGGCAATCGCACGCAGGCGAAGATCGTCGGCACGGACAAGGAGACCGACCTGGCCCTCATCAAGGTCGACGAGCACAATCTCCCGGTCGCGACTTTCGGCAACTCCAGCGACGTCAAGGTCGGCCAGTGGGTCATCGCGGTCGGTAATCCGTTCGAGCTGCTGCACACGACCACGGCCGGAATCATCAGCGCCAAGGGACGCTCGCAGGTCGGCGTTTCCGGCTACCAGGACTTCATTCAGACCGACGCGGCCATCAATCCGGGCAACAGCGGCGGTGCCTTGGCCGATCTCGACGGCCGGGTCATCGGCATCAACTCGATGATCAGCACGCCCTCGGGAGGCTCCGTCGGGCTCGGCTTCGCCATCCCGATCAATCTGGCCATGAACGTCATGGACCAGCTCAAGGAGCACGGTAAGGTCATTCGCGGCTACCTCGGCGTGCTGCTGCAGCCGCTGACGCCCGAGCTCAAGCAGGCCTTCGGCATCGGCTCGAACGTCGAGGGCGCGCTCATCGGCGATGTGGTGCAGGGCAGCCCAGCCGACATGGCCGGCGTCAAGCAAGGGGACGTCGTCACGTCGATCAACGGCATGCAGATCAAGACCGCGACCGAGCTGCAGAACGCGGTCGCCGGCATGATGCCCGATACGACAGCCCAGCTCGGCGTGCTGCGCAACGGCAATATGATGATGCTATCGGTAAAGCTCGGTCAGAAACCCGAGGAGAACCAGCAGAACGAGAATCAGCAGGGCGGGCCTCCGAACCCGCAGCGGCTCGGCATTTCGGTCGAGACGCTGACGCCGCAGTTGGCGCAACAGCTCGGCTACCAGGGTGAGCAGGGTGCCGTCATTGCACGCGTGCAGCCCGGCAGCCCGGCCGACAACGCGGGCCTGAAGCGCGGCGATCTCGTCAAGGAGGTGAATCGTCAGCCGGTCCGCTCCGCGCAGGATCTCGTCAACATGGTACGCAGCCTCAAGGCCGGGTCGACCGCGGCCCTGCTCGTGCAGCGGGACAACAACTCGTTCTTCGTCCCCGTGCAGATTCCCTGAGGCGGATAGGCGCGGACCGGAACGTCCGGTCCGCGCCGCTTGGCCGTATTCTTGCTTGCGGCGGGGAGTGACGGCAGGCAAGGAGACGGCGTGACGGAATTGGAAACCTCGGGGCAACCCCGAAAAGGCCCCGTCGGTAAGCGCGTGCAGGCCGCCGAGCTCGGGGTCTTCCTGCTGTTGGTCCTACCGTCTCTCGTGCTCGGGGCCGTGGAGCACGCGCCCCGCACCGCGGGCTTCACGGTGACGGCCGCGACGACCATGGCCCAGGACCTGGGGCTCGTCGCGCTCGTCATGTTCTTCGTCTGGCGCAGCGGCGAGTCGCTCGGCAGCATCGGCTGGAACGTGGGCGCGGGGTTTCGCGAAGTGCTCGTCGGGGTCGTCTTCTTCTGGCCGTCCGCCGTCGCGACCAGCGTGCTCGCGGGCTGGCTCGAGCGGCTCGGGCTCTCGGGCGGTGCGGTCTCGCCGACGTTCCTGACGCCCGCCGGCTCCTGGGAGGTCGCGCTCGGCGTCGTGCTCGTCGCCGTCGTGGCCGTGGCCGAGGAGACCATCTTCCGCGGCTATCTGCTGCTGAGGCTCGCGCCGTTCACGCGCGGCGCCGGAGTGGCCGTCGTCGTCTCCTCGGTGATCTTCGCCCTCGGGCACGGCTACGAGGGCGGGGCGGGCATGGTGTCCGTCGGCATGCTCGGCGCGCTCTATGCGGCCGTCTATCTCTGGCGGCGAAGCCTCGTCGCCCCCATCGTCATGCACTTCATGCAGGACCTGATCGGCGTCGTGTTCTCGGGCGGCGTACGCTGAGGCGGGCCCGCAAGCCGTTGTAATACTGGGCGTTCTCGTGGACACTCACGGCCTGCCGCCGCGGCTCGCGGCGCCGTACAGGAACCGCCCTTCATGCCCGACAGCCCGCCCCCGACCGAGCGGCCGATCGCCACGCCGCCGCATCGTCATCTGCGGCGCGAGCCGCTCCCGCAGCAGCAGCCGAAGTCGCCCGTGGACGACGCCGAGGCGCCGCGGCGCCTTAAGGCCATCCTCGAGAGCCCGAGCTATCGGGAGGCCGACCAGGACGTTCGACTTCCTGAGCCACGCCGCGACGCGCGGCGTCCGCCTGCAGATCGACTACTTCAAGCCCGAGCTGCTGCTGACCCAGCACGGCGTCGCCCATTCGGTCGTCGTCTTCGGCAGCACGCGCATCGCCGAGCCCTCGGCCGCGCGGCGTGCGGTCGAGACACTCGAAGCGCAACTCGAGCGCGCGCCCGGGGACGACGAGCTGCGGGCGCGGCTGCGGCGCGCCGAGCGTATCCTCGCGAAGAGCCACTACTACGACGTCGCGCGCGAGCTCGGGCGCCTCGTCGGCGCGGCCGGCGGCGGCTCGCACAACTCCGGCATCGTCGTCCTGACGGGCGGCGGCCCCGGCATGATGGAGGCTGCGAATCGCGGGGCGTTCGACGTTGGCGCGAAGACGGTCGGGCTCAACATCTCGCTGCCGCGCGAGCAGTTTCCGAATCCCTACATCACGCCCGATCTTTGCTTTCGGTTTCATTATTTCGCGATGCGCAAGCTTCACTTTCTGCTGCGCGCCCGCGCCCTCGTCGCGTTCCCTGGCGGTTACGGCACGTTCGACGAGCTGTTCGAGACCTTGACGCTGATTCAGACCCGTAAGATCGCCCCCGTGCCCGTCGTGCTCGTGGGCGAGGCGTTCTGGCGCCGCGCCGTCGATTTCGACTTTCTCGTCGACGAGGGCGTCATTGCGCCGGAGGACCGGGAGCTGTTTTGGTTTGCCGAGACGGCCGACGAAATCTGGGGCGGTATTCTGCGCTGGCACGAGATCAACGGCCAGCCGCTGCTTTGAGCGGCGGAAGCGCGACCTGCAAAAGGAGACTGCGTTGAAGATCGAATTCCACGGCGCCGATCAAGGCGTCACCGGTTCCTGCCATCTCGTGGAATGTGCGGGCACGCGCATCCTCGTCGACTGCGGCCTTTACCAGGGCGGCCGCGAGCTCGACGAGGACAACGCCGAGCCTTTCGGCTTCGAGCCGAAGGGCATCGACTATGTCCTCCTGACGCATGCCCATCTCGACCATTGCGGACGCATCCCGCTGCTCGCCAAACGCGGGTTTCGGGGCGAGATCGTCACGACCGCCGCCTCGCGCGAGCTCGCGCGCCTCGTGCTGCTCGACTCCGCTCACCTGCAGGAGGAGGAGGCGACGCGCCGGTCGCGGCGCGCGCATCGCGGTCCCGACGGCGACGGCAGGGAGCCGCTCTACACGGAGCTCGACACGCTCAATGCCTTCGAGCTCTTCGGCCGCACGGCCGTCTACGACCGGCCGCTCGACATCGCGCCGGGCATCCGCGCGACCTTCATCGATGCCGGCCACATTCTCGGCTCCGCCTGCATCGTGCTCGAGCTCGAAGAGCAGGGGCAGCGGCGCAAGCTGCTGTTCTCGGGCGACCTCGGCAACGCCGGCCGGCCGCTGCTGCGCAACCCCGCGACGCCGCCCGCCGTCGACGCCGTGATCATGGAGACGACTTACGGCGACCGCCTGCACAAGGCCATCGAACCTTCAATCGAGGAGCTCTACGCCGCCGTCGAGGCGGCGTTCGCGCGCGGCGGCAACGTCGTGATCCCGACGTTCGCGCTCGAGCGCGCGCAGGAGCTCCTGTTCTTCCTGCGCGCGGCTGTCGAGTCCGGCCGCCTGCCGCGCACGCTGCAGGTCTTCCTCGATTCGCCCATGGCCATCTCGGCAACGCAGATCTTTCAGCACCACCCGGAAGGCTACAACGCGGATACGCGCGCGCTGTTCCGCGATGGCGGCGATCCTTTCGGACTGCCGGGGCTGCACTTCACGCGCGATACGGCCGACTCGATCGCGCTGAACCGCATCACGGGCGGTGCCGTCATCATGGCGGGCTCCGGCATGTGCACGGGCGGGCGCGTGCGCCATCATCTGAAGCACAATCTGGCCCGCCGCGACTGCGCTGTCGTCTTCGTCGGCTATGCGGCACGCGGCACGCTAGCCCGCAGCATCATCGACGGGGCGGACCGCGTCCATATCTTCGGCGAGCCCGTCGCCGTGCGCGCGAGCGTCCATACGATCAACGGCTTCTCCGCCCACGCCGACCAGGCCGAGCTCCTGGCATGGCACGCGGGGACGAAGGCGCCGCGCACGTTCCTCGTGCACGGCGAGCCGGACACGATGCAGCACTTCGCCGAGCGGCTCGGGGACCGCGGGACCACCGTCGAGATGCCGGCGCTGCACGCGAGCTACGATCTCTGACGTTCGACGTTCGACGTTCGACGTTCGACGCCCGGCACTCGGCCGCATGATTCACGAACGGATCGTTCGGGGGGGCAGGCGGAGCGTCGTGCAGACGGGCGCTGTCGGGGACGGCGTGAATCCATCCCTGGAGCCTCCGTAGCGCGCGATCCCTGGCGCGCACGGCCCCGACAGCGCCCGTCTGCACGACGCTCCTCCGCGACGGCGGCGGCCGTTCGTGAATCATGCTGCAATCGCGCGAGGAGATTGCCGGGGTGAAGACGTAGCCCGTGCCGTTCTCGTGACAGCCGATCGCCGCGCCAGTCCGGCTCCGAACGGCTGCCGCCGCCACCGATGCGTACGGTCTTCGGCGGCTACGGCCGCAGACGTATCTGGGCTTGAGGCTCGTCGCAAGGGCGGTGTCGGGACGCTGAGCGCCACGGATGGCGCTCAGCGAGCCCCCAGGGATGATGAAATGGACTCCTCCCTCGGGTAATCGGCATCTTAGTGCCACGCTGCACTCGGCAGCTAAAACCCCAGCGTGAGAGAGGAGCCCAGCATGAATACTACTACTGCCATTGTCGGTGTCGATCTGGCCAAGAACCGCCTCGAAGTCGCGGTCGCCAATCAGTTGTATCGGGTCGAGCAGCGTAAGTCGCTGAGCCCTAGCCAATTCGGGCACTTCATCGGCCATCAGGTCCACAGCCTGTTCGTCCTTGAAGCCTGCGGCTCGGCGCATTATTGGGGAAGACGGTTGCAGGAGTGCGGACACGAAGTCCGGCTGCTTCCCGCTCAGTACGTGCGTGCCTACGTCAAGCGCAACAAGACCGATCGGGCCGACGCCGCCGCCCTCATCGAGGCCTCCCGATGCCAGGACATCAAGCCCGTCCCGATCAAGACCCTCGACCAGCAGCACCTGCAGCAACTGCACCGCCTGCGCGAGCAGTACAAGCACACCCGCAATCAACGCATCAACCTGCTCCGCGGCATCCTGCGTGAGTTCGGCATCCCGATCCCCAAGGGCCTTGCCCGCGGGCGCAGCGCCATCCGCGAAGCCCTCCAGATCGCTGACAACGGCCTCCCCGACGCTCTGCGCCCCGCCGTCTTTGAGGTGCTCGAGGAAATCGACGCCTGCGGGCAGCGCATGGACCGGATCGAGCGCGAGCTCAAAGCCCTCACCGGCGAGAGTGATCTGGTGCGGCGCTGGTTGGCCGTCCCAGGCGTCGGCTCCCTCGGCGCAACCGCCATCTATGCCGCCGTCGTCGATATGAACCGCTTCCCCTCAGGCAGGCACTTCGCAAGCTGGCTCGGCATCACCCCCAAGGAGTTCTCCTCCGGTGAGCGCCGCCGGCTCGACCGCATCAGCAAACGCGGCGACAAGTACCTGCGAACCCTCATCGTGCACGGCGCGCGCTCCGCTCTCAATGCCGCCCGTTGCGCTGAGAAGGCCGGCAAAACCCTTGATCCCTTGCGCCGCTGGGCGCTGCAGACCGAGCAGCGCTGCGGCACCAATAAGGCCACCGTCGCCTTGGCCAACAAGATCGCCCGCATCCTATGGGCGATCGCCAAGTACGATCGCGCCTTCAACGCCCACTGGTCGACGAGCGCTCAAGCCCCCTCCGGCAAAGCGGCCTGAGGCAGCTGCTCTCTCGGTTTGCGACGTTCAAAGTCTCCATCCCCGCCCACAAGCTGCCGAACGTGATCGTTATCATGCACAAGCGGAACGGCCGCTGGCGCGGTGAAGCCGTTGAATCCGTTGTCCCTTCGAGGACACTAAAGGACGATTGGCTCCGCGCTGGCGACTTTCATGATGTCCAGGGCCCACCCTCACTCATGGCCCGTAACAGGACGAATACACGGTTGCAGCCGCTATCCCTCTCGCGCATGACGACGCCCCCTCAGGCCGCCCGGCACGCCTTCAGCTGGATCGAGGAGCCAAGACAAAGACCCCCGCCCCCACTTGACGGGAGGAGTCCATACACGGGTTCACGGCGGTCCCGACACCGCCCTTGCGACGAGCCTCAAGCCCCACCACCGCCGTCTCGAAGCCGATGCCAGCGCCGTCTCGAAGGCCGGCGCCACCTACGTCTCGACGCCCCTGCCTAGTAGCTCTCGTCGTCCGAAGGAAACCGCCGCCCTTTCACGTCGGCGCGGTACCGCGAGAACGCATCGCCCATCTGCTCGGCGAGCTCCGCGTATCGGCGTACGAAGCGCGGCCTGAACTTCTGGAAGATGCCGAGCATGTCCGGCGTGACGAGGATCTGCCCGTCGCAGTCGGGCCCCGCGCCGATGCCGATCGTCGGGATTTCGAGAGACGCGGTCACGCGGCGTGCGAGGTCGGCCGGAACCTTTTCGAGGACGATGGCGAAGACGCCCGCGTCCTCGAGCGCTTTGGCGTCGGCGAGGATGCGTTCGGCTTCCTCGGCCGAGCCGCCGCGGGCCTTGTAGCTCCCGAAACGATGTATCGACTGAGGCGTGAGGCCGAGATGGCCCATGACCGGAATGCCGGCGTCGACGACCCGCCGGACCGTCGGGCAGACCGGTTTGCCGCCCTCGAGCTTCACGGCTTCGGCCAGCGCTTCCTTGATGAAGCGGCCCGCGTTGCGCAGCGCCTCCTCGGGGCTGACCTGGTAGGACATGAACGGCAGGTCGGCGACGACGAGGCCGCGCTTCGTGGCCCGCGCGACGACTTGGGCATGGTAGAGCATCTGCTCCATGGTCATGGGCACGGTCGTGTCGTAGCCGGCAAACACATTGCCCGCGCTGTCGCCGACGAGCAGCACGTCGATGTTGGCGGCGTCCAGGATCGAGGCCGTGAGGTAGTCGTAGGCCGTGAGGCAGGCGATGGGCTCGCGATCGGCCTTCATCTGCCGCAGCCGGTGTGTCGTGACTTTGCGATCCGCGGCGCTCATCGCGAACCTCCCTCCATCCCGCGACTGGAAAACACGGGCCCGCAGCTTCCGTCGACGCATGCCTGCACGAAGGTCTCCGGCGGCTCGGGCTGCAGCGTAGAATGCGCGATGCCGAACTCGGTGGCCAGCTTTTCTTCTAGCGTGCGGCGGCAGTGCGACCAGTTGCTCATGTCGTCGATGACGACGTGCGCCGAGACCGCGTAGGTCGCGGAATCGAGCGCCCACACGTGCAGATCGTGCACGTGGCTTACGCAGGCCACGTCGGCGATGGCCTGGCCGAGCTGCTCGAAGTTCACGTTGTGCGGCACACCCTCCATAACGATGTGGACGACGTCGCGCAGCAGCTTCACGCTGCCGATGAGGATCAGCAGGCCGATGAACGCGGAGAGCAGCGGGTCGATGGGATACCAGCCCGTGAGCCAGATGACGGCGCCCGCCGCCAGCGCGGCGACGGAGCCGAGAAGATCGCCCAAGACGTGGAGCATCGCCCCCTTGACGTTGAGGTTCTGCTCGCCCCGGTGCAGCACCCAGGCGGCCGCGACGTTCACGATGAGGCCGATGCCGGCGACGAGCATGACGATGCGGCCGTTGACGGGCTCGGGCGAGGCCAGGCGTTGGACGGCCTCGTAGCCGATGCCGACGATGACGACGAGCATGAAGGCGACGTTGACGAGCGCGCCGAGCGCCTCGGCCCGTTTGAGCCCGTACGAGTGCCGCAGCGAGGGCGGCCGCCGGCTCATCCAGGCCGCGGCCGCGCCGAGCCCGAGGGCCACGGAGTCGGTGATCATGTGGCCGGCATCGCCGAGCAGCGCCAGGGAATTCGACCACCAGCCCGCTAGCGCTTCGACGACGGCGAAGGCCGCGGTGAGCCCGAGCGCGACCAGCAGCACCTGCTGACTCGCGGGCATGGGGTCGTGATCGTGCGCGTGGCCGTGGGCGTGCGTTGACATCCTGGTACCGAAAGACCGCGACGCTACAGTGTGCAAAACGCACCCGGCCCGGGCAAGCGAGCCGGGGCGCCGCCCACGGTTAGGCCGCCGCGGTCGCGTGCAGCGGGCGCGGGGCCGCGTAGCGTTCGAGGATCGAGTCGAGCCGCGCGGCGTCGAGGGGCTTCTCGAGGTAGGCGGCCGCGCCGAGCTCGGCCGCCTCGCGAGGAAGGTCGGGCTCGGACGAGACCACGACGACGGGCACGCCGGCCAGGCGGTCGTCCTCGAGCAGGGCGGCGCAGAGCTCGCGCCCGCCCATGATCGGCATGCGCAGGTCCAGCAGGATCAGGCGCGGCCGGGCGCGGCAGCGCTTGAGCTTGGCGAGCGCCTCCCGGCCGTTCGCGGCCGTGTCGGCGCGGCACCCCTTGATCTCGAGCAGAAGGCGCAAGGTTTCCCGCGCATCGGGATCGTCTTCGACAATCAGAACCTTAGCTTGGGCCTTACTCATAAGATGCCTTGTTCGGTTCGTGTCGTTCCCTGCTGATATTATTGAAGTAATAGCCGTTACGCAACGGCCATCCCATGCCGAGCCAGTCTCGCGCGTCTTGCGCCGAGGGCCCAGGACGGAAATCACAGAATCGGGCGGGATTAGAGGCTGCGCTTGAACAGCAGCGTCGCGGCGCCCATGGCGATGACCGTGAAGGCCACGAGAAAGCCAATGTCGCCCGCGATCGCCGCGAGGTTCGTGTCCTTGAGCACGAGCGACTTGAACCCGTGCACGGCGTACGTGAAGGGGTCCGCGACCGTGATGACCTTCATCCAGGCCGGGAACGCGTTGGTCGGATAGACGGCGCCGCTCGGGAAGAACAGTACCGTGTTCAGCACGCCGAAGATTGCCCGCGGCACGAGCGGATCGGTGACGCGCACCATGATCAGGAACATCATGCTGATCAGGGTCAGCGCCGTGAGCGCGACGAGCACGAGCATGCGGGTGAGGCGCAGCACGTTCAACGGGTCCGGAATCCCGGCCACGAACGAGCCGACGGTCACGAGCACGGCGCCCGCGAGGACGGCCTTGAGCACGCCCGCGACGTTGAAGCCCATGATGAGCTCGAACTTGCTGATCGGCGTGACGAGGTAGCCCTCGTGCAGGCCGCGGGCCTTGTCGTCGATGAAGATGATGCCGCCGCCGATCATGGCCGAGACGAAGATCGCGAGCACGATCGTGCCCGGCAGCAGGTATTGGATGTAGGGGACGTAAGGGTAGACCTCGACGACCGAGAGCGTCGCGGCGGCCGAGGCGCGGTCCGAGGTCGGCGCGCGCGCCGCGGCCTGCGCGTTGAACGTGCCGAGCAGCTGGCTCATGCTGCCCGCGAGCGCCGAGGAGCTGAACTGGTCCGTATTGTCCTCGATGAGCGCGATCTTCGGGTCGTTGCCCGAAAGCAGGTCGCGCGAGAAGCGCGGCGGAATCGTCAGAACGCCGTTGATGCGGCCCGTGCGCAGGTCGCGCATGGCCGCGGACTCGTCCGGATAGGCGGTCGTCTCGAAGGTCTCGGCATTGGCGGCGACGGCGTTGAACATGCTCTGGAGCTGGACGGCGGCGACGTGATGGTCCTGATCGACGACGCCGACCGAGAGGTGCCGGACCTTGCCGCCGAAGGCATAGCCGAGCACGACGAGCTGCACGACGGGCATGATCGTCGAGACGATGATCAGCGTCGGGCTGCGGCGGAAGCGCCGGAGGTCGCGTTCGACGATCGCCCAGATCCTGTGCATGCAGCGGTCCTCAACCGGTTCGCTGGATGAAGCGGCTCTCGGCCGGATTCGCGTTCTGGAGGCTGTCGCGCAGCTGGCGGCCCGTGTAGTGCACGAACACGTCGTCGAGCGTCGTGCTTTGCACCGACAGCGAGGCGATCTCTACCTGCGCGCGCCGTACGGCATCCATGAGCGCGACGGTCGTCCGCGGACCGTTGTCGGACGAGAGCCGGAAGACGTGGCCGTCGGCCTTGACGCCGGCCACGTCGGGCAGGCCGTCGAGCGTCGCCTGCCAGCCGTCCGGCACGGCGCTGAAGCTGACCTCGAGCACGTTGCGGCCCGGAATGGAAGCCTTGAGCTTGAGCGGGGAATCGAGCGCGACGAGCTTGCCGTGGTCGACGATCGCGATGCGGTCGCAGAGCTTGTCGGCCTCCTCCATGTAATGGGTCGTCACGATGACCGTGAGGTCGCGCTCCTTGCGCAGGCGGTCCAGCATTTCCCAAACGGCGACGCGCGAGACGGGGTCTAGCCCCGTCGTCGGCTCGTCGAGGAAGAAGATCTGCGGCGCATGCACGAGGCCGCGCGCAATCTCGAGGCGCCGGCGCATGCCGCCCGAAAACTGCTTGACCGGCTTGTCGGCCCACTGGCCGAGATCGACGGCCTCGAGTAATTCGCGAATGACCTCGCGGCGCTGCTGGCGCGGCAGGCCGTAGAGCTTTGCGAAGATGCTCATGTTTTCCTCGGCGCTGAGATCGAGGTCCGACGTCATGGCCTGCGGGATCACGCCGATGGATTTGCGGACTTCGTTCGGTGCCTCGACGATGTCGAAGCCGTTGACGCGCGCGCGGCCCGAGGTCGGCGGCACGAGCGTCGTGAGCATGCGGATCAGCGTCGATTTGCCGGCGCCGTTCGGGCCGAGCAGGCCGAAGACCTCGGCGTGCTCGACGTGGAACGTGAGGCCGTCGACGGCGCAGAAGTCACCGAAGCGCTTGGTGAGGCCGTCGACTTCGACGTCGTGGGTCATGCGCGAAAAAAGGGGTCAGAGCCCTTTTTCGTCGAACGAAAAAGGGCTCTGACCCCTTTTTTCGCTCTTTCCGCGCTACAGCGGCAGCGACACATAAGCCGTCATTCCCAGTGCCAGGCTGCGGTCGCGGTTGTCGCAGCGCAGCCGCAGCGCGAACGTCTTGATGTCGCGCTTCGTGCGGCTCACGTCGCGCTGCGTCGCATAATCCGCGTCCACGCCGCGAAAGAACACGGTGCACTCGCGCCGCGCGCCCGACGGCAGGCGGACCTCGAGCTTGTCGCCCAGATGGACGCGGTCGATGTAGCTCTCCTCCACGTCGGCGCGTACCCAGAGGTCGTCGGGGTCGATGAGCGTCACGATGGTCTGCCCCGGATTCACGACCTCGCCCGGTAACGCGGCGCGCACGTCCACGATGCCGTCGAGCGGCGCCCGGACCTCCGTGTAGGCGAGGCGCACTTCGGCCTTCTGCGTCTGGGCATCGGCCGCGGCGAGCTGCTGGTCGGCCGAGTGCAGCGCCGCCTTGCGGGCCGCGATCTGCTGCTCGTTGGCCTGCGCCACGGCCAGCGCCGCGGCGGCCGCTTGCACCTGCATCTCGAGCGCCGCCGCGTGCGCCTTCGCGGATGCGTAGGCCGTGCGGGCCTGGTCGAGCGCCTCGACCGAGTTGAGCTGCTTTTCCCGCAGCCGCTTCTCGCGCGCATACTGCAGCCGCGCGTTTTCGAGATCCGCCGCGGCCTGCTGCGCATCCGCCTTCGAGAACGTCCACATTGGCGGCGGCCTGGCGGATCTGTTCGCGCGTCTGCATCTCGAGGAACTTGAGCTCCGCCTTGGCTTGCTCGACCGCGTCCGAAGAGGCGTGCTGCAGGCTTTGGTAGTAGTCGAGATCCGCCTGCGTCTCCTGCGGCTGGATTCGCGCAAGCAGCTGCCCCTTTTTGACGGTGTCGCCCTCGCGCACCGCGAGCGTCTCGACACGGCCCGAGATCAGCGCGCCGACGCGCACGTCGTCCGTCGTGACGATCCCCGTGAGAACGAGTGTACGCGGCGCGCGCTCGAGCATGTAATAGACGGCGACCCCGATCACGGCGACGGCGGGGAGCAGGAGCAGGGCTCGGCGCTTGTTCATGAACACCTTCCGGGATCGAATGCCGAAGGCTGCGCGCGAAGCGTAGGCCATTTGCCGGCCGATCGCCATCGCGGAGAATCGCCGCGTGGGCGGCCGACGCTGCTATGCTCGCGTCTATGCATCAGCGGGCCCGACTCTGTGTGCTAGTCGTTCTACTCGCGGCCGTCTCGGCCGCCGCCGCGCCACCCGCGCCCGGTTCGGGGGCCGCGTTCGATGCCGTCTCACTCGCAGCGCCCCTCGCCCCGAGCGCGCTCGCCGCCAAGCTCGCGGACCTGCGGGTCGTCTATATCGGCGAGACGCACACGCGCTATGCGGATCACCTCAATCAACTTGCGCTCATCGAGGCCTTGCACGCGCGCGATCCCGGGCTCGTCATCGGCGTCGAATATTTCGAGCGCGGTTTTCAGGCCGTGCTCGACGATTACATCGCGGCCCGCATCGACGAGCGCGAGTTCCTGCGCAGGACGGAATATTTCCGGCATTGGGGCTTCGACTACCGCCTATACGCGCCGATCTTTCGCTACGCCCGCAAGGCGCGCATTCCCGTCCTGGCATTGAACGTGCCGCGATCGTTGCCTGCGGCCGTCGCGAGGGTGGGCCTCGAGGGACTTGCGAAAGCCCAGCGCGCCGAGCTGCCCGAATCCATGGGCTCCGCGGGCGCGGCCTATCGCAAACGCCTTCGCGCGGCGTACGCGGCGCACGGCAGCGCCGAGCCCGGGGACTTCGACCATTTCGTCGAGGCACAGCTCGTCTGGGATGAAAGCATGGCGGCGAACGCGGCGTCTTACCTCCAAACCCATCCCGCGCGCCGCATGGTCGTCCTGGCCGGGGCCGGGCACGTCGAGTTCGGCGACGGCATTCCCGCGCGGCTCGCCCGGCGCACGGCCGTCTCCTACGCGATCGTGCTCAACGGCGGCGCCGAACTCGAGCCCGGCATGGCCGACTACGTGCTGCTCGGCGACGACGCGCAGCTGCCGCCTGCGGGCGTCCTCGGCGTCGAGCTCGCGGATGCGGACACCGGCTGCCGCATTCGCGGCGTCTCGCAAGGCGGCGCGGCCGCGCGCGGCGGGCTTCGCAAGGGCGATCTCATCGTGGCGATCGACGGCAACCGCATCGCTTCCGTCGCCGACGTGCGGCTCGCGCTCTGGGACAAGCGCCCCGGGGAGCGCGTGCGCATCCGGCTGCGGCGCAAGCGCCTGTTCGGCGCGCGCGAGCTCACGCTCGAGGTCGCCTTGGGCAGCGGAAAGACTTGACGGGCGCAGGACGTCAGCGGTTTCGAAGCCGGCCGAGCGAGTCTGCCGCCGGCAGCTGCGGCACCAGGATGCCGGCGCCGTGCGGCGGCGTGAAGAACGCGCGCTCGGGCAGATTCGCCTCGGCACGCGCGCGCGCCAATTCGGCGGGCGGCGCGTCGGGGCTTTCGTCGGACAGGGGAAACGTGCCGTAGTGGATGCCGATGCTCGTGCCCGCCGCGAGGTCGAGATGGGCCCGCACGGCATCCCTGGGCGTCATGTGCACGGGCCGCATGAACCAGTCCGGCTCGTAGGCGCCGATCGGCAGCAGCGCGAGGCGCGGCGCGCCGAGCCGCTCGCGGATCGCTCGAAAGTGCTCGCCATAGCCCGAGTCGCCGGCGAAGAACGCCGCGCCCGAGGAACCATGCAGCGCGAGTCCGCACCAAAGGCTGCGATCCCGATCCAATGGGCTGCGGCCCGAGAAGTGCTGCGCCGGCGTTGCCGTGACCGTGAGGTCGGCGCGCCCGGGCACGGGCACGCTGTCCCACCAGTCGAGCTCGTGGACGACTGAGAGGCCTGCGCGCTCGAGCAGCGGCGCGTTGCCGAGGCCCGTGACGACGGCCGGCGCGTGCACGGCGGCGAGCCGGCGCAGCGTGGGCAGATCCAGATGGTCGTAATGGTTGTGGCTCAGCAGCACGAGGTGGATCGGCGGCAGGTCCTCGAACCGCAAGCCGGGTGGCCGATGCCGCCGCGGGCCCGCGAACGAGACGGGGCTGCAGCGCGCGGACCAGATGGGATCGGTCAGGACGTTGATGCCGTCCATCTGCAGCAGCACGGTCGCGTGATTGACGACCGTGGCCTGCAGCGCAGGGCCCGAGACTTCGTACGGCGGCGGTGGTCCGGGCGGTGCCTCCACGTCGGGCCAATGGGGCGCCTTGCGCGTCGCGAGCCAGCGCAGCACGCGGCCGGGCTGGGCATGACGCACGACCCCCTCGTTGCGAAAGCGGCCGCCCTGTCGTGGAGCGCCCATGCCGTCACACGGCGGCGGCGGTGGTGGGCGCGGGGGGCAAGGCGATCGCGCTCACCAGAGAAACGGCACGAGCGCCCAGGTGCGGCGCCGATGGGCCTCGAATTCTGGGCCGAAGCGCGCCCGCAAGGCGTGTTCCTCGGCCCGGATGCGCCAAACGTAGGCGGCGCCGAGACACATCGGGGCCGCTGCGAGCGAGATCCAGTTGCCCATGGCGAGGCCGATGCCCGTGACGGTCAGCAGCGAGCCCGAATACGACGGATGCCGCAGCAGCCGATAGGGGCCGGAACGTCACGAGCCTGTGCCCGTCCTGCACGAATACGGCGATTCTGAAAAAGCGGCCGAGCGTGAGAATCGCCCAAAGCCTGAGGGCCATGCCCGCCCACAACAGCGCCATGGCCGCGCCGAATACTGCGGCGGGCGCGGCCGCGATGCGGGCGCGCGGCGCGAATCCGGGCGCCGTGAACGCGAGCGCGACGCCGACCGCGACGAGCCCCAATATGACGGGAAGACTGCCGCGGTCGCTCCGCTGCCCCCGGGCGGCACGCCGGTCGCGCGCGAAGACCCAGGTCTCGAAGAGTATCCAGGCCCAATAGCCGGCCCAGAACAGGCCGCTCCATAACGGCCGCTGCGCGAACAGCGGCGCCGACGCATCGTGCATGGGCGGCATCGTACCTCAACCCGGGATCGGGTGGTGGCTCCGGTCTTGCTGCCGCTATCCCTGCAAACGGCGTGCCGGGCACGGCCGCGGCGTCAGAAGATCGAGCCGACGAAGAAGCGGATGCCGCGGGAGTGCTCGGAGAAGCGCAGGCCGATCCCCACGCTCGCGAGCTTCGCGCCGAGAATCTTGAAGGGATCGTCGCGGCCGGCCGCCAGGCCGAACTCCCATTCGAGATGCACCTTTTTCCGCGTGCCGGTCAGGATCGGTTCGATGTCGAGGGGATTGAAATACCAATCGGCCAGCACGTGAGGGATGAGGTGCATGGCTTCGCCATGGAACGTCCAACGGGGCACGGGCACGTCGAATTCGGCCCCGGTCGAAAAGCGCGCGAGCGACCGGGTCGAGCCGCCGTCGACGCGATAGGCGGACCAGTAGAGCCCGCCAATGAGCGCCGGCGCGCCGGGCGCGTCGTGCCATGTGTAGCGGCTGCGAATCCCAGCGCCGAAGAGCTTCGCCGTCTCCGTGTAGCCGGCGGCTCGGCGCTTGCCGACCCCGATCTGGGCCGTGAGCTTGAGGTCCCAGTGCGCCGTGCGCGGCAGCATGAGCTCGATGCCCGGGAAGAAGCCCAACGCGTCGGCGCGATGGGGCAGGTCGGCGAGGTCGAGATTCTCGACGCCGAGCGTAATGGGCAACAGCACGCTGATACCGCAGCGGCAGCCGGTGCCGCTCCGCGGTGCGTGTAGGTTCCAGTGCAGCGGCACGCGCACGACCGTGATCGTATTGCCGCCGCCGAGCGTATAGCGGCCCGTCCCGTAGGCGGCGGCATAGGACCAGTTGAAGGTTCGTGCGATGCCCAGCGGAACCGCGGCCCCCGCGGGTGCCGCGGTCAGCATGAGCAGCGCGGCGAGCAGCGCGGGCCGGCGTGTTCGCGGCCGCGCCTCGCGCGCGGCCAGTGCTCGGGTGTGCTTCATGCGTACCTCGGGGTCTCGCCCGAGCGCTGCAAGGCGGATGCCAGCCGAGGCGGCGCCCGAGACCGCCGCCGGCCGAGAAGACGCCGGCCTCAACCGCCGGCGATGGCACCGACGACGTAGAACGCCTCGGCGCCCTCGGCGATCGGCGCCGGCAGGGGCGTGTCGGGCGGGTCGTGCGTCACATCCTCCTCGCAGGCGAAGAAGCGCACGAGCGGCCGGCGCCGGCCCGTCGCATGATCGCGGATCGTGCCGCGCAGCATGGGATAGCGGGCCTCGAGCGCGTCGAGAACGCTGCGCGTCGTCACCGGTGCGTCGACGGCGAGGGCGACCTCGCCGTCGACGCGTGCGAGCGTTCGCAGATGTTGAGGCAGCACGACGCGGATCATGGCAGGATCTGCACCTCGACCGAGAGGACGGCGGGCAGGTCGCGGACGATCGGTATCCAGTCGTCGCCGCCGTTGGCCGAGGCGTAGACCTGCCCGCCCGTGGTGCCGAAGTAGACGCCGCAGGGGTCGAGCGAGTCGACGGCCATGGCATCGCGCAGCACGTTCACGTAACAGTCTTTTTGAGGCAGCCCCCGCGTCAGCGGCTCCCACTCGTTGCCGCCCGTGCGGCTGCGATACACGCGCAGCTTGCCCTCGGGCGGGTAGTGCTCGGCGTCGCTCTTGATCGGCACGACGTAGACGGTCTCGGGCTCGTGCGCGTGGACGTCGATGGGGAAGCCGAAGTCGGTCGGCAGGTCGCCGCTGATCTCGTACCACGAGTCCCCGCTGTCGTCGCTGCGCATGACGTCCCAGTGCTTCTGCATGAAGAGCGTGCTCGGCCGGGAAGGGTGCATCGCGATGCGGTGGACGCAGTGGCCGACCTCGGCCGTCGGATTCGGGATGTACTTCGAGTAAAGGCCCTGATTGATGGGGCGCCAGTTCTCGCCGCCGTCCTCGGTGCGGAAGGCGCCCGCGGCCGAGATCGCGATGAAGATTCGCTCCGGGTCCGCCGGGTCGAGCAGCACCGTATGCAGGCACATGCCGCCCGCGCCCGGCTGCCACCGCGGCCCGGATTCGTGGCCCCGCAGGCCCGGCAGTTCCTGCCAGGTCTTGCCGCCGTCGGCCGTGCGAAACAGCGCCGCGTCCTCGACGCCGGCGTAGACCGTGTCGGGATCCGTCGGCGAGGGCTCGAGGTGCCAGACGCGCGCGAACTCCCACGGGTGCTGCGTGCCGTCGTACCACTGGTGCGTCGTCAGCGGCCGGCCGTGCGCGGACGTGTCGTAGACGAACTTGTTGCTCTCGCCCTTGGGCATGACGAATTCTTCCGTCGCGGCGGCCTCGCCGCCGTCCGCGGCCTTGGGCGAGGCGGGCTGCTCCCAGGTCTTGCCGCCGTCATTCGAGCGCTGAATGATCTGGCCGAACCAGGGGCTCGTCTGGGAGGCGTAGATGCGGTCCGGATCGGCCGGGGAGCCTTTCATGTGGTAGACCTGCCAGCCCGCAAAATGCGGGCCCGCGACGGACCATTTCTCGCGCTTGGCGTCTGCGCTGAGGACGAACGCCCCTTTCTTCGTGCCGACGAGGACTCTGATCGCGCTCACTTGGGTTCTCCTGATGGTTACCTACCCATGGTCGATTGGGCGCCGCCGCTTTCGACAAACGCGGCGGGCCGCGCCGCTCACGTGCCGACGTATCGCGCGAACAGCCCGCGCGCCGCGGCCGTCTCGGCCGTGCCCTTGACGATTGCCCGCCCGTCCCGAAACAGCGTGAGCTCGTAGGCGTGGCCTGCATCGACGATCGCGGCGCGCACGACGAACTCATTGACCGTCACCGGGCCGTGGGCGCGGAGCCGCGCCGCAATCGCGTCGAAATCGGGGGCCGCGGCGCCCGGCCGCGGCAGGATCTGCACGGCCTCGCGGCCGCACAGCGCCGCCGCGCCGGAGCCGCGGCGCCCCTCGAGATACTCGAAGTCGCGCTGTCCGCAGCACAGGCAGAGCCCGGCCTCGTAGGCGCGGTCGATCTTGAACTGCTTGATGGCATTGGCCCAGAGGTCGAGGTTCAGCAAGGTCCGGCAGACGCGGTCGAAGCGCCCCGTGAGAATCTTGAGCGCCTCGGCGGCCTCGAAGCTCGCGACCATGGCGACGGCAGGGGCGAGCACGCCGGCCGTCTCGCAGGTCGGCGTCGAGCCCGGCGGGGGCGGCTCGTCGAACAGGCAGCGCAGGCACGGCGTTGCGCCGCCCTGGGCCGGCGTCTCCCAGGGCGCCGAGCCGGCGGGCGTGTGCGGCAAGATCGCACAGGCCGCGCCCGAGGTGCCGACCGCCCCGCCGTAGACGTAGGGGAGGCCGTGCCGGACGGCGAAGTCGTTGACGAGATAGCGCGTCTCGAAATTGTCGAGGCCGTCGACGAGCACGTCGGCGCCGGCGGCGTGGCGCTCGATGTTGCGCGGGTTCAAGTCGTCGACGACGGCCGTGACCGCGATGCCGGAGTTGATCTGCGCGAGTCGCCGCTTTGCGGCCTCGGCCTTGGGCAGGCCGGCGCGCAGGTCGCGCTCGTCGAATAGCACTTGACGCTGGAGATTCGTGAGCTCGACGAAGTCGCGATCGACGATCACGAGGCGGCCGACGCCGGCGCGCGCGAGCGTATCGGCCACCGCGCAGCCGAGCGCGCCGCAGCCGAGCACGAGCGCGGTCGAGTCGAGGAGCCTTTGCTGGCCCGCCTCGCCGAAGCCCGGCAACAGCATTTGGCGGTGGTAGCGCGATAGATCCTGAGCCATGTTGGATCCTGGGAGCACGGCGCTCCTTTCGTCCATGAGTCGTTCGGGCAGCCTCCGAATCGACGTCGCGGAGCGAATCCGCGGGGCGCGTGTTCAGCGCGCGGGAATCGCGACGAGACGGTTGCCCTGGAAGGCGCCCACGTAGATATCCGAGCCCGCCTCGAGCGCGACCGAAACGCCCGCGATCGGCGCCGGCTTGGCCGTCGAGCGATACACGGGCCGCACGCCCATGGCGCCAGGGTCGAGGGCGGCGATGCCGAACGCCTGGATGCAGGGCAGACCGCTGCCGGGCGGGCACTCGCCGCTCGCGGCCACGATGCCCGCTGCCAGGATGCCCCCCGCTTCGGTCCAGGTGATGTTGTCCGGCATGAAGTCGACGCGCGCGACGGCCGCGTCCTTGCCCGTCTCGAGGTCGTACTTGTGCACCTGCCGGGCCGTCCACGCGTCGTAATAGGCGTAGCGACCGCCGGTATCGACGAGCACCCCGTTGGGATAGCCCGAGCGGGTGCCCGGCAGCTCGCGCTCGCCGCGCTTGCGGCTCCAGCGGACCACGTAGCCCGTCGGCTTGCCGTCGAAGATATCGTTCGAGCGCAGCGCCTCGGGCTGGGTCGCGATATAGCCGCCGTCGGCGAGCGCCGCGACGTCATTGTAGGCGTGCTTCGTCACGACACAGCCGTGCCAGACGGCGCGCCAGCGACCGGCGGCCGGCTCGAGCTCGAACATCTCGATGGACTCGCGGCCGCCGTGGTTGACGACGTAGAGCTCCTGGGCGCCGCCGCGGCGCGCGCGCAGCGAGATTCCGTGCGGCGTGAGCGCGGCGCCTATCGGGCCGGGGCAGGCCGGGTCGCCCCAATCCGGCCGCGGTTCGGCCGTCGTCGGCAGCGGCGCGAACGTCTGTTTCGCGAGATCGAAGAGCTGCAGGCCGATGCTCTTCGCCGCACCGTTCCGAAACGAGACGTACGGGCTCACGACGAGGTACTTGCCGTCCGGCGTGCGCTCGAGATCTTCCGGGGACCGGGTGCCGCAGATGATGCGCAGATCGTCGTGCGGACCGCAGGCCAGCAGCGGCGGCGCGTTCGCCTGTTGGGCCGAGGCGCGGGCGCCCAGCAGGACGGCGAGCAGGAGGCAAAGACGGAGCGGACTTGCCATGGCGATTCCCCGAGCGGTGCCGTCGACACCTTATTTATTGTGCAGATTGTTCTTCAGGCCGTTTCGAGCCGAGATTATACGCCGCGCCGACGGCGGCGCTCACGCCGGGGCAGGGATGCGCCTAGCGGTTCGAGTCGTCGAGATCGTCGACCCAGCTCATGGCGGCGGAGACGGCCGGGAAGCCGATCGTGCTCGTGAGGCTCAGCAGCGCATGGTGAATTTCCTCGCGCGACACGCCGGCTTCGGCGGCGCGCCGGGCATGGCTGTGGACTGCGCCTTCGGAGCGAATGGCCGCCGCGGCGCCGAGCTGAATCAGATGGCACGTACGGGCATCCAGCGGGCCGACGTTGCGCACGGTTTCCCCGAGACGCTCGAGGGCCTCGAAATAACCCGGATAGCGTGCATGAAGCTCGTCGAAGTGCCTGGGCTTGTTCATGCGGACCTCCTTGCGGTCATGGTTGCAGACCGGCCTCGGCCGCGTCCAGTCGCGTCGCCACCGATTCGAACCCGGGCCGCTTCGACATAACTTTCGCAATCGGGGCGGCGGCGCACCGCTCATCGCTCTCTCGGAACCGCTCGTCGGAGAGTTCCGGAACGCCATGCATAACGAGGGATAAGTCACAGACCTCGAAGGCGGCGAAGAGGACAGTGCGCGCCATGAAGCTCAAGCAACGATCGGTCCCGGGTCCTGCCGGAAGGTGCGCGAGACGCTTCGCCGGCTGCCGCAGGCCGCACGCCTTTACGCTCTTCGAGCTGCTCGCGACGCTGACCGTCGCCGGTATCCTCGTGGCGGTCGGCGTCCCTTCCTTCAGTTCGTTCGTGCAGAACGACCGTCTCATGACGGAGGTCAATTCGCTCGTGGCGAGCCTGTATGTCGCCCGCAGCGAGGCCGTCAAGCAGGATGTGAACGTGACCGTTTGCCCGTCGACGAACGGTTCGACCTGCAGCGGCGCCTCGAATTGGTCCGGCGGCTGGATCGTGCTCGGCGCGGCGTCGGCGACCCCGCTGCAGGTCGTCTCCGCGTTCCACGCGGGCAATACGCTGAGCGAGGCTAACGACCTCGCGAGCGTCACGTTCCAGCCCAGCGGGCTGACCTCGCTCATGGCGAGCGGCCAGGCCGCGAAATTCACGTTCTGCGACGCACGCGGCGCCGCATCGGCGCGCTACACGGAACTCGCGATTACCGGCCGCGTGGCGACCTCGTCGCACGCGGGCCTGGACCTTGCCGGCGGAGCGCTCTCATGCCCGTGACCATCCGCCCGACCCCCGTCCGCGCCGCCGAAGCCCGGCCCGCGGGATTCACGCTCATCGAGGTGCTCGTCGCGCTGCTCGTGCTGAGCATCGGTCTGCTCGGCGTCGGCAAGCTCATGCTGTTCTCGTCGCGCTCGACGGACAGCGCCTACCTGCGCAGCCAGGCCGCGGCCCTCTCGTACACGATTCTCGACGCCATGCGAGCGAACCGCGAGACGGCCGTCGAGGGCGGCTACGACATCGCCCTGACGGGCAGCGTGAGCTCAGCGCCGGCCTGCGACTCGGGCGCGAGCTGCACGGGCGCGCAGCTCGCGCAGCATGATCTCTCGGACTGGAAGACGCGCATGGCTGCGCTGCTCGGGCCCTCGGCCCAGGGGTCGGTCGCGACGAGCTCGGTGACCGACGGCTCGACCGGGACGACGGTGACGAAGGCGACCGTGACCGTGCAATGGAACGACGCGACGGCGCAGGGGACGTTCGGCGGCGATTCCTCGACCGTGGACGTGACGCTGGAGACCGTGCTGTGAGCCGTCAGAAGGGTATTTCGATGATCGAGCTCATGGTGGCGCTCGTGCTCTCGCTCGTCGTCATCGCGGCCGTCATCGCCGTCTTTACGGGCTCGCGCACCGCCTATCGCAGCATGTCGAGCACCGGCGCCCTGACCGACGGCGGCCGTTTCGCGCTGAACTTCATCCAAGCCTCGGCCCGCAACGCCGGCAATATGGGCTGCACGTCGGCCAGCGAGATGGATTCGACCGCCTCGAGCTCGCCGATCCAGCTCTCGCTGTTGTCCGGCGCGGCGGGCACGCTGGCCTATGACTTCCAGCTCGGCTGGCAGGGCTACGAGGCCGCCGGTACCGCACCCGGCGATTCCTTCGATCTGCCCGCCGTCAGCGTCGACTCGACGGGTGGCGACTGGTCGCCGGCGCTCGACGCGGCGTTTACGGACGGCTCGCTGTCGCCGGCGCCGACCCAGGTCCAGTACAGCGACGTCCTCGTCGTCCGCTCGAGCGCGGAGGGCGCGCCGGCCTATTCGGTGGCCGACATCTTCGCTTCCGACAGCGCGACTACGATCCAGGTCAACACGACCGCGCCCTTTCAGGCCGGCCAGATCGCGGTGATTTCGGATTGCACGAAGGCCTTCCCATTCCAGGTCACTTCGAAGACGGCTGGCAGCGTAAGCTTCGCCACCGGCGGCGGTCCGCCCGGCAATTCGGGGCTCGCGATTCCCGTGCCGTTCGCGCACGGCGCCTTCGTCACACCGCTCACGACGCTCGTCTACTACATCGGGCAGGGCGCCGACGGCGACGCAGCGCTCAAGCGGCTCGACCTCAACGGCGCGAACGGGCCCGGCCAGTTCACGGACGAGGAGCTCGTCCCCGATATCGAGAACATGCAGGTGCTGTACGGTCTGGACACGTCCGGCGCCGGCACGGCCAGCGAGTACGTCACGGCCGACCAGGTGCCGAGCGGCGACTTCACGAAGGTCGTCAGCGTCAAGGTCGCCGTGCTCGCCGCCGCCGCGCCCGGCGAAGGCGCGGGCGCGGCCGAGGCGCAGACGTTCTCGCTGCTGGGTACGACCGTCAACGTGCCTGCCGACAACCGTCATCGCCAAGTCTTCGAAACCACGATCACGCTGCGGAACGCAGTGCCGTGAGCCGTTCGACGAGAGGAACTTCCATGCCATACGCGCAGCATCCCGATGTTCACCGCCGCGAGCGCGGCGCCGCTCTGTTCGTCTCGCTGATTCTTCTGCTCGTCGTGACGCTGATCGGACTCAGCGCCGGACGGATGCAATCGGTGCACGAGCAGATGGCGCGCAACGACGACAATCGTCACCAGGCGCTGCAAAACGCAGAGGCGACGCTGCGCGACGCCGAGATCCAGTACGAGAACGGGCTCTTCGACGGCGTCTCCTGGGACGGCAGCTCGCCCGGCACCTATACGCTCGGCGACGAGGTCACGACGACGGGAACCAGCGTGGGCGACGCGACGGGTTCCGCCTTCGCCTCGAGCTCCGTGGCCTACGGCGGTCCGACGCTGCCGGGCGCCGCGGCGCCGCGTTTCGTCATGGAGTCGCTGCCGCCGGTCCAGGAGGCAAAGGGCGGCCTGTCCGACTGCGGCGCAAGCTACGGCAGTCACAGCGACTGCAGCATCATTCGCACGACGGCGACGGCCGTCGGCCGCGACTCGACGGCTTCGATCACTCTGCAGAGCTTCGTCCATTGAGGGGCGAAATCACGGCGCACAAGGAGAGAGAGCTTTCATGAGGAACGCACACGCAATCGAAGCGGCGCGCCGCGCGCTCTGCGTCGCGGCCGGAGCCGCGAGCATGCTGCTCGCGTACGGCGGACCGGCCGCCGCGGCGACGCCGACCCCGATCTCCATCTTCCAGGTGCCGCTGACCGTCGCGATCCCCGCGCATCCGCAGATCATGCTCGCCGTCGGCAATTCGCAGTCCATGGACGGCAATCTGAGCGGCGCGATCATGACGGGCTCGGGCTCGCTCGGCAACTCGCTGAGCTCGCTGCAGGACTCGAGCTCGCCCGTGAACTACACGATCCCGAGCGGGTTCACGCCGCCGCTCGACGCCGGCAGCGGGGACGGCACGGCGCCCTATACGGTCAGCGACGGCGGCTACCTCAAGGACAACTCGCCGAGCCGCCTCAACGTCGCGAAGGCCGGCATCGAGTCGATTCTGAACCGCTTCATGGCGAGCGCCGATTTCGGGCTCATCGACTACAAGACCTCGAGCGTCAACCGGTACACGACCTGGCTTTACGCCATGAGCCCGACCGACAGCGGCTTCGTCTTCACCGACACGCCGCCGGCCGGGTCGAGCTACATGAGCAATCCCTGCTATCAGTACCACATGCTGAGCAGCACGAACACGGTATACTCGAACTGCAACTCGATCGTGTCGGCCGGCGTCGCGACGGGCAGCGTCGACGACTCGAAGTATGTCCTGGTCTCGGCGACGAGCGACAATCCCCTGATCAACGACGTGCTGTACGCGGGCAGCCTTTCGGCCATCTGCGTCGTCTACGGCGGTCCGAGCCCCAGTAATCCGTGGCCGCCGAATCATACGCTCGCGCAGTACAACTCCAATCCGGGCTACGTGACCGAGAGCTATTCGAGCCAGACCTCGAGCTGCGCCCGGACGACGGCGCCGACGAATGCCGGCTACGTGCCCTATACGCCCCAGACGATGTACATCGAGCGCGGCTTCGGCTACTACGGCGGGCAGTCCGCGACCACGGGCAACGTCGCCGTCGAGATGACGAGCGCGGGAGAGGTGCCGACGGCCTCGTCCGTGAGCACGGCCATTGCGAAGTTCACGCCTTACCTCGAGCCGGAGACCAATTCGACCGGGACGAGCGAGATCAAGGCGAGCGGCGTGCAGTCGGCACTGCCGGGTCTGCTCCATGGCGCGCTGAGCTACTATACGACGAAGAACCCGCCGTCCTCGAACGGCTGCTCCGCAGAGCGCTACGTCGTGCTCGTGACGGACGGTCTGCCGACGCTGGATCTGTCGTCCCATTCCTGGCCGCCGCCCGGCACAACGTCGGCGACGCAGTTCGGTGTGACCGTCGCGTTCAACGCGGACGGCTCGCTCGATGCGAGCGGCACGAACGACCAAGCCGTCAAGGACACGATCACCTCCATACAGGATCTCGCCAACGCGGGCATCAAGACCTACGTCATCGGCCTCGGCGCGGGCGTCGACCCGTCCGTGAACCCGACGGCCGCCAGCGTGTTGACGGCCATGTCGGTCGCGGGCGGCACCGGGTCCTACTTCCCGGCCACGAGCCCGGACGACCTGACCTCGGACATGCAGGTCATCCTCGCGAAGATCCTCGCGGCGACGCAGTCGACGGCCTCGACCTCCGTCAACACGACGGGTCTCAACAAGGGTTCAGTCGCGTATCTCGCGAGTTTCACGACTTCCGACGACTATCAGGACTGGACGGGCGACCTGCACGCCTATCCCATCGACGCCGCGACCGGCGACGTGAGCTCGGGCGCCACGGATGCGCTGTGGTCGGCCCGGACCGAGCTCGACGCGGAAGACTGGGATACTGACAGGCTCATCGCAACGTGGGACCCCGTCGCCGGAGCCGGCACGCCGTTGCGCTGGAACGATACGCTCGCGCCGGCAGGCATCTCGTCCTCGACGGCGCTCGGCATGGCGCTCTCGACGCTCACGATCGACACGAACGGCGCCGACATCGTCGACTATCTGCGCGGCGATCACTCCAAGGAGCAGATCAACGGCGGCGTGCTGCGCAACCGGACTCACCTGCTCGGCGACATCGTCAGCAGCGCGCCCGTGTACATAGGGCCCCCGCAGGGGTTCTCGCAGAGCTCGAGCTACCTGAGCTTCATGGCCGATCACAAGTCGCGCTCGCCGATCATCTATATCGGCGCCAACGACGGTATGCTGCATGCCTTCGACGCGGCGACGGGCAAGGAGCGTTTCGCCTATGTCCCGAACGGCGTGTTCTCGAAACTCGTCGACCTCGCCGATCCTTACTACAACGAGCAGCACGAGTACTTCGTCAACGGCACGCCCGTCGCGGCCGACGTGCAGTTCGCCGACGACAGCTGGCACACCGTACTCGTCGGCAACGAAGGCGCCGGCGGCAAGTCGATCTTCGCGCTCGACGTGACGGACGCGGACAAAGTAACCACGGAAGCGGGCGTCGCCTCGATGGCGCTGTGGGAGTTCACGGACACGGACATGGGCCTGACCTTCAGCGAGCCCGCGGTCGCGCAAA
Organism: uncultured Gammaproteobacteria bacterium; assembly: GCA_963782445.1. Lineage (GTDB taxonomy): Bacteria > Pseudomonadota > Gammaproteobacteria > Steroidobacterales > Rariloculaceae > ZC4RG20. Next base: position 2,802,717 of record CAWAJM010000001.1, on the reverse strand, counting down.
CCCACGACGGCTGGCTCGTCTTCGTCGGCAACGGTTACAACAGCACGAACCAGAAGCCCGTGCTCTATGCCCTCGATCCGCAGACGGGCGCACAGGTCGCGAAGATCGATCTGTGCGCCAAGGTGTCCGGCATCTGCGATACGAGTGTCGCCAACGGCCTCTCGAGCGTGACCGTGGTCAACAGCTACGGCGAGCTCTCCCATCCCGCCGATACGGTGTATGCGGGCGACCTTCAGGGCAACGTCTGGCGCGTGGATATCTCGGATGCGGACCCGAGCGCGTGGACCGTCAAGGTCATCTTTCAGGCGCGCGATGCCTCGGGCAACAAGCAGCCGATCACGACGGCGCCTGCCGTCGCCTTGAATCCGCTCTATCCGCGCTATCTCGGCACCATGGTCTACGTGGGAACGGGGCAGCTGCTCGGCATCGGCGACCTCGGCACGACGGGCGTGCAGTCGCTGTACGGCATCTACGATCCGCCGACGGGCGCGGTCGCGCCGATCGGTTTCGCTGGGATCCCGACGCGCGACAATCTCGTCCAGCAGACGCTCGGGACTTCGACCGTGGGCGGCAAGACCGTCCGCATCGAGTCGACCGTCCTGCCCGTGAACCTGCCGACGAACCGTGGCTGGTACATCGACTTCGACCTCGCCGCCGGCGAGCGCTTCGTGACCGACCCCGTCGTCGAGGCCGGGGGCGGGCTCGTCGTCACGAGCTACCAGCCGAACGCCGATTCGTGCACTTCTGGCGGCAATGCCTGGCTCACGGTCGTGGACAATGCGACGGGCGGGGCCTTTGCGCTGCCGGAGCTCGACGTGAGTGTCGACGGCAAGCTGAACGCGGACGACCAGACGGATTCGGGTAAGAACCCCATTGGCATGTCGCTCGGCGGCGTTTTCGCCTCCGCGCCGACGATCGTGCGCAGCGGCAACGGCGCGGCGGCGGGCGGCGTCGGCCGCCACAAGATGATCGGCAAGTCGGACACGACGATTCTCAACGTCGGTGATCGCGGCCGCGGCAAGGGGCGTATCGGCTGGTGGGAGGTTCGACATTGAACGCATACGCAAAAGGATTGGCCAAGGCGCTGCTGCTCGCGCTGCTTTTCGCCGCAGGCGGAGCGCTCGCGAGCCGGATCGCAGGCCCGATCGTCACGGGCACCGTTTCGTCCGTTTCCGGTACGAGCGCCGTCACGATCGACGGCAAGGCCTATGCGATACGCGCGCGCAGCGCGGCGAGCTCCGAGGTTGCGCACATCCAGCCCGGGGACGTCGTCGACGCGATGTTGGACGGGCCGACGAGCTCGCCGGACGCGGAAGTCATCGACATCGCGCTGCATGTCGGCGCCTGAGGAGTTCGGGATGAATCGGCCAATTTCGAGACTGCGGCAGGGCGGCGTGACGCTCATCGAGCTCATGATCACGCTCGTCATCGTCGCGATTCTCGCGACCATCGCCTATCCGTCGTATACGGGCTACGTGCACAAGACGCACCGTACCGATGCGACGCGCGCCCTGCTGCTCGACGCCCAGAGCCTGCAGCGCTGCTATTCGCAGTACTTCGATTACACCTCGGCGCATTGCCCGTACGCTGACGGCGACTCCGTCGCGTCCCCGAACGCGGACTATACGATCACGTTCGCGATTCCCAACAGCTCGAGCTACACGATCACGGCGACGCCGACGGGCACGCAGACGGCGGATACGGACTGCGCGAAGCTGACCGTCAACAGCACGGGCCAGCAGACCGCTCAGGACTCGGGCGGCTCGGATACGACGGCCGCGTGCTGGGGCGGCGAATAGCGGCCCGGCCGCCGCGCCCGCGCCTTCGCCTGGGTGCCTCTACGCCTTGGCGGCATCGAGGAGGAGCGAGCCGAGCGTCCGGAGCTCCTTGATCTGAACGACGCGCGCGGTCAGCAGCCCGAGGCCGTAGAGGGCCAGGGCGGCCGCGAGCCGCAGCCGCTCGTCCGCGAGGGCGAGGCTCGTGAGGCCGTAGGCGGCCGCCCCGACTCCTAAGGGCGCGAAGATCCACGCGCCGGCCGCGGCGCGCGGAATTGGCAGGTTCCGGGCCGTCAGCATGGCGCCGACGTAGAACCACTCGGACAGCACGCGCGCGATAGCGGCGCCGATGATGCCGAGCATCGGGATCAGCGCGAGGGCCGTGCCGACGGAAATGCCGAGCGCGACGGCGTGCGAGCCGGTCCGGCGCAGGTGCTCGCCTGAGGCGCTCAGAATCATCTGCAGCACAATAGAGATCAGGCGCGCCAGCAGCGCGAGCGCGAGCAGCGCGAGGGTCCCGGCGGCGGCACGGAACGGCGCCCCGAAGGCCGTGACGAGCAGCGGGCCGGAGAGCAGCGCGAGCAGCAGGCAGCCGAGCCCGCCGAAGACGCTCACGCCGCGCAGTATGACTTTGCAGGACCTGCGGTAGGCCTCCGGCTCATTGCGGCTCTGGGAGAACAGGGACGGAGAGAGCAGCCGGGACCCCATGACGCCGACTTTGGTCCCGAGGTCGGCCAGCTTGTCGGCCGCGGCGAATAGGCCGACGGTCGGCAGGTCGCGCAGCAGCGAGAGCAGAATCAGGTCGATGCGGATGCTGACTTGGTAGAGCGTCGCGCTGATGCCGTAGAGGTAGCTGCCGCGCAGCAAGCGCAGGCTGCCGCGCAACTCGACGCGGGGGCGTTCGCCGACGATCGTCACGATCATCCAGACCGTGGTCACGAGCGCGCTCGCGGCGACGTAGGCCCAGCCGATGGGGCGCAGCTGCGGCGCGAACGAGGTCACGGCCACGACGCCGCCCAGGATCAGCAGCGGACATACGCCCTGAAAAAGGGCGCTGATGTAGATGCGATGATGGACCGCGTTGCGTGCGGCCAGCGTCTCCTGCACGACGAGCAGCGCGGTGTAGATGTAGAACACCGAGAAGAAAGCGACGAGACCGGCGTCGTAGCCCGCGACGGGCAGCAGCAGCAATGCCAACGGATAGATGGCCGCGCAGAACACGAGCTTGAGCACGAGCGTCGTGCCGAGCAGCGACGGCACGGCAGCCGGCTCGCGCGCGCCGTCCTCGATGAGCTTCCAGTTCATGCCCATGTCGGCGACGACGGCGAGCGCGAGCGCGATGGCGTAAACGGTCCCGTAGGCACCGTAGCTGGCCTCGCCGAGGCGTCGTGCGATGACGGCCTCGATCGTAAGGAAGCAGACCTGAGCGATGACGCCGCCCGCGGCGAGCGAGACGGCGTTGACGGCGAGACGGCGCAGGTTCACGCGGGCGTGCGGGCCGCCGGCGCTTCGCGGCCGCAAACGCCCTCGAGCAGCGCCAGAGTCTTGCGCGTGCAGGCGTCCCAGTCGAAGTCCTCGAGCCGCTTGCGGCCGGCGGCGACGATCCTGTCGCGCACGGCGTCGTCCGTCGCGACCTTGCGGATTCCCGCAGCGATCCCCGCAACGTCCTCGGGGTCCACGAGGACGGCGCCGTCGGCCGCGAGCTCGCCCGTGCCGTAGACGTTCGAGGTCAGCAACGGCGTGCCCGTGGCGAAGGCTTCGAGGATCGGACTCGGACAGGCTTCGTACAGCGACGGGAAGACGACAGCATGCGCGAGGCGGTAGAGGCTCGGCAGAACGTCCCGGCCGATCCAGCCGAGCTGGCGCACCCAGGGCGAGACGCCGAGTTTCTCGATGAGCGCGATCTCGTGCTCGCTCCGGAACGTGTGGGTGCCGGCGATGACGAGCGGAATGCCCAGCTCGGGGCCGACGCGAGCGTAAGCCTCGATCAAGCGGCCGAAGTTCTTGTTCGGAAAGATCTGCCCGGCGAACAGAAAGAAGCGCTCGGGCAGGTTGTAGGTGCTGCGGACTTCCTCGAGCCGCGCGTCCGGGACCGGTGCGGCGAAGTTCGGGTCGATGCCCAGATAGATCGTTTGGATCTTGTCCTCGGGGATGGCCCAGTACTCGATCGCATGCTGCCGCGCCGTCTCGGATACGGCGATGATAGCATCGGCCATGCGCGCGTAGCGGGGCACGAGATAACGGTGGCTCAAGCGGTCGTGCCAGCGCGAGCCCCAGGGCATGACGTACCAATCGAGCCCGTGACAGACGAAGACCGTCCGCGCGCCCGTGATCAATGGCAGCGAGAATTTGGGGTTGAAGATGAGGTCCGGCCGTTCCTTCTTCTCCATCCACGGCACGGCCACCTGGTCCCAGAGCAGCGTAGAGGGCGAGCGAACGCAGACCTCGCGGACGCGCTCCCCGTCGGCGTAGGTCCCGAGGAACTTCGGGTTGCGGTACATCAATACGTATTCGTTGTCCTGGTCGAGCGCCAGGAGCGAGCGCGTGATCGTTTGCGTGTACTGCAATACGCCGCCGCCATGTTGGTCAAGGTGTCTGAGCATGATGCCGATCTTCACGTGTAGCTTGCCTCCCGAGTCTTGTGCCGCACCGCCCCTGAGCGCGCATTCAGCGCGGCTCGCTACCGACGGCGATGGGTAGTCGTACGCGCTGCAAGGTCGATGCCAGCCTGCCGTCCGGCGCCTGCGGGGCGCCATGCGGGCATTTCCTTCCGGTTGCGGGATGCTCCATCGTCTTGGCCGTATCGACTTGGGAAACTCGTCCAAGTATTTGAATGTGGGGGAGGGGGCGCTCGGGGCGGCGCGGCGTTACGGGGCAGCGTCCGCAGCCTCGCCGGCCAGGGCCGCCCGCCGGCGCGGCTCGGGCAGCACGAAGCCTTTGCGCTCGAGCCGGGTCAGCGCCGGGCCGATGCGCGCGACGAGCCCCTCCCGCTTCGCGCGCAGCAGCACGTCCGCAACGTCCCAGGCCTCGATGCCGAGCGCGGCGGCTCGTTCCCGCCCGAGCGCGTCGTCCATGAGCACGAGGGCGGAACCGGCATGCTCGGAGACGAGCGCGAGGGTGCTGGCTTCGCCTGGGTCGAGGCCGGACAGCCTCCAGGTGGCCAGGGGCGTCGGGGCGACGCGCAGCCAGCCCGCACGCATGGCCGCCGAAACCTCGGCTTGCCCGGGCCGCAAGTCACCGGCCATGACCTCGTCCACCACGGCGCGCGTGACGACGACCGTGCCGAACAGAGCGCGAAGGAGGTCCAGGCACTCAGCCGCGGCCAGGACGATCAGCGGACTCGCATCGGCGGCCACGAGCGCGGCGCCCGGGGAATCCGTGTCTTCAGCGTCGTCTCGTGCCGTGATCATCGGTTCGGTGCTGCGGTCCGAAGCCCATGCTAGCACCGGGCCGCCGCGTCCGGACCCGCGGCACGCAATTTGCTTTCTGCCGACGAAGGAGGGACTGCCGCATTGGATTGGTCCACGACTTTTACGCCGACAACGTCTCTGGTCGAGATTTTCGTTCGCGGCACGGTCATGTACCTCGGGCTCTACTTCATGCTGCGCTTCATCGTCAAGCGGGAGGCAGGCGCCCTGGGCATTACGGACATGCTCGTCATCGTGCTGCTTGCCGATGCGGCCCAGAACGGCATGGCCGGCAGTTACAAGTCCGTCCCTGCCGGTCTTGTCCTCGTGTTCACGATCGTGGCCTGGAGCTACGTCCTCGACTATCTTGCGTTCCGGTTTTCGTTTCTGCGGCCGCTGTTGCGGCCCGGGCGCGTCCAACTCGTCGCCCACGGCCGGATGCTGCCCAAGCATCTGAAGCAGGAAAGGATCACGGAGGAGGAGCTCATGGGCGAGCTGCGCGCCCATGGTGTCGCGGACCTCGACGAAGTGCGTGCCGCGTATATCGAATCCGACGGCATGATCAGTGTAATCAAGTCGGATCGCCCCCGCTCCGATTCGGGTTCGAATCGACCGCAACGGCGCAACGTCTGAAGCCCGCCGTTTTTCGGTAATATGGAGCCGCGCCGCCGGCGCCGGCGCCGGCGCGCGAACGTAACTCAACCAAGAAGGAAGGCTAGATGGAGCACAAATACGCCGGGGGCTGCGAGCATGTCCACACGTATTCGGACAACGACCCGATCGACAATCACACCTGCCACTGCTCGGTCTGCAAGCGGGTGACAGGACAACCCACGACGCATGTCGTGTTCTTCAACCATGGGGACCTCAAGGTCGACAACGCCGCGAATCTCAAGCGCCAGCCGTTCAACGACCAGAACCCGAACGGCCCGCTCGAGCTGTGCACCTGCGCAACCTGCGGCAAGCCGATCATGCTGGACGACAAGCAGCATAGGATTCGCGTGATCGTCCCGAATCTCATGGGGTACGAGGCCGCTAACCTGCCGGCGACGTACCATGCGTTCTACGATCCCTCCACGGGAGTTCCGCGCCCCTCCGACGGCCTGCCCGTTTGCGAAGGCCTCCGGGAGGACTTCGTCTGGCCGGCTTCGGCCTGAGGGCTCGCACCGAGCCCCGGCGCCCCTTCGCAGCGCCTCGCGTTGCGAAGGGGCCGACGCGGGCTGCTCGGGCGCCTGCGCGAGCTCGGCCCGGGCCGGCGCGCGTGCGGGTGCCGGCCGGGGCGTACAATACGCCGAACACTCGGCCGGAGGGCCGTGACGATGGCCGAATGTCCCCGCTCGTCTTTGCCGGCGCCGGGTCGCCCCCGAGGGCTCCGCGCGCTCGCGGTCCTGCCGCTCGCGCTGCTGCTCATTGCCGCGACCAAGCCCGATCCGACGCTCCCGCGGCCCTTCCGCCAGTATCCGGGCGTGGAGTACTACAACTTCCCGCTTCCGCCTGACTACGATCGGCCGGCCGAGTGGGTGTTCGCGCGCCTCATGTACCCGACGATTCCCGCGGGCTATGACGGGCACGGCTTGCTCGCGGGCGACTGGCGCGAAGGCGGAACAGGCTGGACGATGGATTACCCCCGCGCGGACCGCCATCTGGCCGCCATGGTCGAGCGGCTCACGAGCATCGACGCGCGCCCGGTCGAGCAGCCCGTCAACCTCAACGACGGCGACGACGTTTTCAATTGGCCTTGGCTCTACGCGGTGGAGGTCGGCCATTGGGACCTGACGCTCGCGCAGGCCGCCAAGCTGCGCGAGTACCTGCTGCGCGGCGGCTTCCTCATGGTCGACGACTTCCACGGCACCCAGGAGTGGTCCGTGTTCGTTGCGAGCATGCGGCGAGTGTTTCCGAACCGGCCGATCGTCGATATTCCCGACAGCGACCCGATCTTCCACATCTATCGCGACCTGACGCACCGCATTCAGATTCCGGGCGCCCAGTTTCTCGACTCGGGCCGCACCTACGAGAAGGACGGCGTCGTGCCCCACTGGCGCGCCATCTACGACGACAAGGGCCGGATCATGGTCGCCATCTGCCACGACATGGATCTCGGAGACTCGGTCGAGAATGCGGATAATCCGAAATATCCCGAGAAGTATTCCGCCATGGGCATGACGATCTTCTTCAATTACATTCTGTATTCCATGACGCATTGATGCGACTCGTCGCTTGCGGCCGAGACGACGAGGGAACGATGCTTGCTCCAGGGAAAATGCCGAGCGGTCTCGAGACGCGAGGGCTGGCCTTGTCGGCGCTCATGGTCGCCTGGTGCCTGGGCCTCATCGTCGCGCGCGTGCTGCGCACGGATTCGCCGCACATGCTGTTTCTGGTCTGGAATCTATTTCTGGCCTCCGTGCCGCTCGCCAGCTCGAGGGCGCTCAAGACCATGCACGGCCGCGGCGCGCCCCGCTGGGCTCAGGGCATGGTGTTCGCCCTGTGGCTGGTGTTTCTGCCGAACGCCCCCTATATCGTCACGGATCTGGTTCACCTGTCGGCGCCCACGGGACCCGTCTTCTGGTACGACCTCGGGACGCTCTTGTCCTGCGCTGCGGCGGGTCTGCTGCTCGGATACCTCTCGCTGCTCGACATCCATCAGCTCGTCGAGGACAGGTACGGCGTCCCGGCCGGCTGGTTGACGGCCGGCAGCACGCTCATGCTCTCGGGTTTCGGCGTCTATCTGGGGCGCGTCATGCGCTGGAACAGCTGGGACGTGGTGACGGACCCGCTGGGCCTGTTCGGTTCCATCGCAGGCTTCTTCCTGCACGCGCGTGCCCACCTGCACACGTGTGTGGTGACCGTTCTGTTCGGCGTCGGGCTCATGCTCGGCTACGCCGCGCTGCATTTTCTGGCCTCGGCGGGCGCGGCGCGCGTGCGCGACTAGGCGCCCTGCAGGCCGGTTGCCGGTCAGCCGCTCGGCAGAAGCAGCGTGATCGTTGCCCGCAGCTGCCAGTCGGGCCCTCCGGTCGGCTTCTCGACATAATAGCCGAAGCCGCCCTGGTACGAGGCCTTGAAAGGACCGAAGGACAGCACCTTGGAGACGAAGAAGTTGATCGGGACCGTCCACTTCTCGCCGCTGTCCGCCTTCCAGTTGGCGACGCTCTCGCTGTTGACGCCGATCGTGAACGCCTTCGCGTTGGTATGGGTCAGAAACGGCTGAAAGAAGCCCTGGCTCACATCGGCGCGATCGCCGCTGCCCGCGAAGGACCACAGCTGGTTCACGAGGATCCCGTAGGTCCAGGGCCCCGACTGCTTGAGGATGACGGCCGTCGGGCCGGCCGACCATTTGCCCGTGCCGAGCGTCGGCTCGCTCGTCGACGGCAGGGAAAACGCGGGACCGAGGCCCCAGATGAGGTTGCCCTTCTTCGGCGAGAAGAAGAACGAGCCCAGGATGTCGCCGACCCCGCTCGCCGCCGAGCCGCCCGGCGTCAGCGCAGGCTGACCCAAAACCGGCACGATGACGCGGGAAATCAGATTCCAGTCCTGATTGAGCCGGAACGGCATCACCGGCTGGATGTTGAGTAGGAAGCGCGAGTCGTTGTCCGGGCCCACTCCCTGCGCCCAGTTGAACTGAAACGGGACGCTCACGAGATCCGAAACCGGATTACTCAGCTTCTTTGCCAGGTCGGCCGACTCATCGCTCCCATTGTTGGCGCCGCCCTGCGCCCAGGCGGCCGGCGCCGTCGCCAGCAGGCAAAGTAATATCGGCGTCCCTCGAAAGCATCGGCTCGCTCGGCGCATGGTCGAAATACTCCTTGGCGGATCGATCGACCGATCCCCTTCGAGGATCGGCTGCCTTGCCCTTGGAACCTAGGCCAGGGATTTTCGCAGTGCCATCGGCCCTTGGTCCTAACCGGCATGCAGCGAGCCGTTCGGAGCGTTACCATATCCGCAGCTGTCCGACGCCACCTTCCATCCGGGATGCAAAAATGAAATATACGTTAACGGTCAATGGCGAGCGCCGCAGCGTGGACGTCGATCCACGGACGCCGCTCGTCTGGGTGCTCCGCGACGAGCTCGATCTCAAGGGCACGAAGTTCGGCTGCGGCGAGAGCCTGTGCGGAGCCTGCACGGTCCACGTCGACGGCAAGCCGACGCGCTCGTGCGTGACGCCCGTGTCGAGCGTCGCCGATGCGGCCGTCACGACGATCGAAGGCATCGGCTCGACGCCGCTCGGAAGGAAGGTGCAGGCGGCCTGGCTCGACGTCGATGTCGTGCAATGCGGCTACTGTCAGGCCGGCCAGATCATGTCCGCGGCCTCGCTGCTCGCCAGGACCCCGCGGCCCACCGATGCCGACATCGATGCCGCGATGGCCGGCAACCTCTGCCGCTGCGCGACCTATACGCGAATCCGCGCTGCGATCAAGCGCGCGGCCGGACTGCCCACCACCGATACGCGGGAGAGCTGACATGGCTGCCAGACCCACACTCGACGGCGCGGCGAGTTCCGACTTCTCTCGACGTGCTTTTCTCAAAGCCAGCGCACTCGCCGGCGGCGGGCTGCTGCTCGACTTCTACGTGCCGAACGTGCAGGCCTCGGCGTCGAGCGCCGCGGTGCTCAATGCCTATATCCGCGTCACACCGGACGGCGTGGTCACGATCATGGCCAAGAACCCCGAGATCGGGCAGGGCGTCAAGACGTCGCTGCCGATGCTCATCGCCGAGGAATTCGACGTCGATTGGAAGGACGTGCGGACCGAGCAGGCGCTCGCCGACGGCGCGAAGTATGCGCCCCAGTTCGCCGGCGGCAGCACGGCGACGCCGCTGAACTGGGAGCCGTTGCGCCGCGTCGGCGCGGCGGGGCGGGAGATGATGGTCCGAGCCGCGGCCGAGACCTGGGGCGTGCCCGCCCGCGAGTGCCGGACGGGCTCGGGCACCGTCACGCATGCGCCGAGCGGGCGTAGGCTCGGCTACGCCGAGCTCGCGCCGGCGGCCGCGAAGCTCACGCCGCCGGCCCTCGCCTCCGTCCGACTCAAGGACCCGAAGGACTTCAAGATCATCGGCACGTCCGTGCCGGGCGTCGACAGCCCGCTCGTCGTCGCGGGCAAACCCTTGTTCGGCATCGACGTGACCGTGCCGGGCATGAAGTACGCGATCTACGCGAAGTGCCCCGTGTTCGGCGGCAGGATCGTCAACGCGAACGTCGACGCCGTGAAGTCGCAGCCCGGCGTCGTCGACGCGTTTATCATCAAAGGCAACGAGGGCGCCGTCGGCTCCACGGGCCCGCTCGACCGGCTCGTGGACGGCGTCGCGATCGTCGCCGACAGCTGGTGGCTCGCCGAGCAGGCGCGTAGCAAGCTCGAAGTGACCTGGGACGAGGGCAGTGCCGCCCACGAGAGCGACGCGCGGCTGGCCGCGGAGGCGGCGCGGCTGAGCCGGCAGGCGCCGGCGACGTATATCGTCAAGGACGGCAATGTCGACGAGGCGCTGGCCCGTGCGGCGCACGTGCTCGAAGCCGATTACGCCTATCCTTTCCTCGCGCATGCGACGCTCGAGCCGCAGAACTGCACGGCGGCCTATGCGGACGGCAAGATCGAGGTCTGGGCGCCGACGCAGGCTCCCGAAGCGAATCGGACGACCATCGCGCGCACCCTCGGGATCCGTCCCGAGGACATCACGATCCATTTGACTCGCAGCGGCGGCGGCTTCGGCCGGCGCGGCGCGAGCGACTATGCCGTCGAGGCGGCGGCCATCTCGAAGCGCGCCGGCGTGCCGGTCAAGCTCCTGTGGAACCGCACGGACGATTTCCGCCACGATTTCTACCGCCCCGCCGGCTTCCACTATTTCAAGGCCGGTCTCGACGGGAAGGGCGGTCTCGTTGCCTTCCGCGACCATTTCGTGACGCTCGGCACGGCCGGTAAACCCGCGTCGTCGGCGTTCGCGGGCCCCGACGAGTTCCCGGCCCGCTTCGTCGCCAACATGGAATTCGCCGCGTCCTTCATTCCGTCGGGCGTGCCGACCGGGCCGCTCCGGGCGCCCGAGAGCAACGGGCTCGCGTTCGCGTTCCAGAGCTTCATCGACGAGCTCGCGCATGCCGCGGGCCGCGATCCTTTGCAGTACCGCCTCGATCTGCTGGGCGAGCCGCGGATACTCGATTCGAAGGACGACCGCTACGGGCCGCAGCCGAATTTCGACACGGGCCGCATGCGCGGCGTGCTCGAGCTCGTGCGCGAGAAGTCCGGCTGGGTCGACCGGCACAGGCTGCCGCGCGGCACCGGCATGGGGGTCGCGTTCTACTACAGCCACATGGGCTACTTCGCCGAGGTCGTCAAGGCGACCGTCGGCGCCCGCGGCGCGCTCAAGATCGACAAAGTCTGGGTCGCGGTCGACGTGGGCAGCCACATCGTCAATCCCATCGGCGCCGAGAACCAGGTGCAGGGCGCCGCGCTCGACGGCATCGGCCAGGCCCTTGCGCTGCAGGTCAACATCAAGAACGGACGCGCCGCGCAGTCGAATTACGACAGCTATACGCTGCTCCGGATCAACCGCGCGCCGCCGGTAGAGGTCCATTTCCGCAGAACCGACAATCCGCCGACGGGCCTCGGCGAGCCCGCGCTGCCGCCCGTGATCCCCGCGCTCTGCAATGCGATCTACGCAGCCTGCGGGCAGCGGGTGCGGCGGCTGCCGATCGGCCGGTTGACGCTCACCAAGGCGTAGGCTTCTCGAGAGTCGGCCCCCGAGCCCCGCGTTCCTGCGGGGCGTCGGGGTTTCTTCGTCGACGAGCATACAGACGGGGCGGACGGCCTCGTGCCGGCGCTCGAGCGGCGCGTTGCGCCGCGCACGGGCTCGGGGCCGGCCGTGTCGTATCATCGATGCATGGCCAAGCTGTTGCTGAATCTGCGCGCCGTCCCTGCGGACGAGGCTGAAGAGATCCGCGCGCTGCTCGAACGCGCAAGTATTGCGTTTTACGAGACGGAGCCGAGCTTCTGGGGTGTCTCGGGCGGTGGCTTCTGGATCCGGCATGCCGAAGACTTTCCCAAAGCCGAGCAGCTCATGCGCGCCTACCAGCGCCAACGCCGAGAGAGAGCGCTGGCCGACTACCAGGCTGCGAAGCGGGAAGGAAGGGTCAAATCGACGTGGGACTCCGTGACGGAGAAGCCGTTGCTGTCAATCGGCATACTGATCGGTATCGCCTTCCTGGTGTTCGTGCTGGTTCTTCCGTTTCTCCTGCTGAAACGGCATTGAATAGAGCGATGGGCGGGTGGGCCTATCCGCTCGCCATGGCGGCTTTCGCCGCATTTGTCGTCTCTCAGCTGTATCGCTACTCGCATACCCGGCCAGGACGAATACCAAGGCGCAACCGAGCGCGAACGGTGTGATTCATAGATGGTAATTCACGGCAGCTGCCATTGCGGCAATATCGCATTCGCACTCGTCTGGGCGCCGGACCCCGTGGAGATTCTCGCGCGCGCCTGCACGTGCTCGTTCTGCGTGAAACACGGTGGCCTATGGACGTTGTATAGCGACGGGAAGCTCGAGGTATCGATCAGGCAGCCTTCGCTCGCATCTCGATACCGATTTGGTACGCGCACAGCGGAATTTCATGTCTGCACGTGCTGCGGAGTCGTTCCCCTCGTCACGAGCTCGATCGAAGGCCGCCTCTACGCCCTCGTAAATGTCAACGCGTTCGACGACGTTGACGCGGCGCGGGTCCGGCGCGCCGAAATGCGCTTCGACGGCGAAGGCGAGGGGAGCCGTCTCGCGCGGCGGCAGCGGAACTGGATCGCGGACGTGAGCTTTCCCCCGGCTGGGTAGTTGGCGAGGCCTCGCCATCCTGTGCGATTGCGAGCGCCTGAATGTGAATTCCCGGTATTCGACCTGTGCGGGGTCGGGATCGGAATGAACATTTGCTACGATCTTTGCTTCCAAGAGGCGGTGAACGGCGCACGTGTGGCCGGCGCGAAGGCTCCGTCAGCCCGCCAATGTCACATGGATTCTGGGCTGCGCTTAAAATGTGCCGCTTTTTGGTCCCTACGATGTCGCGATCTGCGGGGCCTCTATTCACTGGATGAACCTTTCCGTTATCTTGTCCGTGAAATCACCATTAAGCGAAGCCTCCTATCTGGCCCAGGTCAGGCGACTCAGAAATCTGGCTGAAACGGCGATTTCGCAATATCCGGTTCATGCGGAGAGGATCGACTTCATTCACCACGGCGAGAACACGACTTTCCGCGTTCACGGCAAGGGCGGCATTCAATACTTGCTGCGCATTCATCGCCCCGGCTATCACACAAAGGCCGCGATCCAGGAGGAGTTGGTATGGCTTTCTCAGCTGTCGCATGCCGGGCACTTGGTGCCCAAGCCGGTGTTCTCCAAACGCGGCACATTGGTGGAAACGGTCATGCAGGGGGACGTTGCAGTACCGAGAAACACCGCGTTGTTCGTTTGGATCGAAGGCCGATTCATCAGGAAATCCGTCCGGCCGAAGCATCTGTACGCAGTGGGGAAGGTGCTGGCAGAACTTCAGTCGGACGCTCCTCGGGCGCGCGTCGTGCACCGGCGGTATTGGACTTCGGAGGGGCTTGTCGGAGCAAAGCCGAAGTTCGGCTCCATCGATTCCTTGGCTTGCGTTCACCCTGCGCAACAAGCGCTCATCACGAAAGCAAGGAAATAGGTATTCGATAACCTACGCAGCTATGAACGGCGATTTCCAGAGAGGCAGGGGCTCATTCACGCTGACCTTCACTTCGACAACATCCTGGTGGTCCGCGGCAACTTCGGTGCCATCGACTTCGACGATTGCGGACATGGTTTCCATGCCTATGATCTGGCCGTCCCATTGCTTGCGATCGAACGCCTAGCCGCGGGAAAGGGACGCGACAGGCACCTGGAGTTCAAACAGGCGCTGATCGAGGGTTATACGACGAAGAGGAGCTGGGACCGTTATGATGAGGAAATCTTTCCTCACCTGCTCACCGCGAGGCGGCTCGCCATGTTGGGCTGGCTGAACTCGCGATCGGATAACCCGCGACTCAAGGAGCATCTGCCTGGCGCCGTCGAGCGCACGCTAGATCGTTTGAAGCGGGACTACGATTTGGGATGAACGAGGGTTTGCAGCGCTGGTCAACCCCCTTGGGGATGCGCCAGTATGGGCTCGCGACGCGCGATGCACGATGCGCCGAGTCATCGAGCCGGCTTGTCCTGGAGAATGATAAAAACGAGCCGGCTATTCGTACCGGAGCGCATTTGCTGGTTTGGCGTTGGCGGCGAGCCAAGCCTGCGTCCCGATCGTCGCCCAGGCAATGAGCAGCGCCGACGCAGGCGCGCCGACGAAAAGCCAGAACGGCAAGCTCACCCGGTAGGCGAAACCGTCCAGCCAGTGAGTCGCGGCCCAGAACGCCAAGGCGAAACCGTCCAGCCAGTGAGTCGCGGCCCAGAACGCCAAAGGCCACGCAATCACGTTCGCCCACAGAACCGGTTTCGTGAACTGCCAGAGTAGAAGTCGCACTACATCCAGCGACGAAGCCCCTAGCACCTCACGACGCGCTTGTGTCGGTCCACCTCCGGCCGATCCGCGCCGAAAAGAGGGTTCTTCGGGAACGTCGTGGTCAGGCCGCGTCCGCTCGCGTGTGAGTCGGCGTCGGCCGTTTCGGCGGGATGCCGAAACCCGGAGGCGCAAGAGCACTTCCCCTGCACTTCCCGCGGCAGGGGCGACCAATGGACTCTCGATGGAGGCGAGGTAACTCGCTGAAAAAAGAAGGGATTCCTGGTCGGGGTGAGAGGATTTGAACCTCCGGCCCCTGCGTCCCGAACGCAGTGCTCTACCAGGCTGAGCTACACCCCGAATTGAGACCCGCCGTTATACGCGTGAATGCGCGCCGCAGCAAGTCTTGAAATCCGCGTTCCGTTCCCGGGTGACATGCGGAGCCTCGCCATGCGGGCCTTCGGCCATGGTGTGCTCCCGTAATCTCATCGAGCTGCCTGCGCCGACGAGCGTGCACGCGGTCGAACCGACCCACTTCGCGTTCCGGAACCTTCTCGCCCATCGGGTCGCATACACGCGACACAGCTGCGCGGCGATAAACACGCTTAGGTCGAGGCAGCGGCTACCGTTCTGCTCGAATCGGCTCGGATGCGAGAACAGCCCGCTGCGGCGGCGCGCGGCGCGTCCACAAGATTTTCAAACGACGGGATCTCCTTGTCTCCTAAGGCAGCCGATGCGAGCCGGGCCGAGCATTCTCGGAAATGGCATGAAGGCTGCATTCAACGTCAGCTCTCAAACGAAGCGGTCAAGACGACCCGGGATGTTGGGGAACAAGGAGTCGGCCATGAGAGCGTTGATCATCTTGTCGTTAGTGTCATTGAGCGGTTGTAGCGTAATGTCCTCTATTCTAGGTCCGCCTTCGGGTCGTCCGGGTTCGACTTTTGGCACCACGGGCCAGAACGATCCAACGAAGGTTTATCTCGGGCGCAATACGGTGCTCATCGCTTCGTCGGAGGCGAATCACTACGCGTGCGCGAGTGGGCCGCTGTACTGCGAGCACTTCGGCGTGAAGATGGAGTGCCGGTGCTCCTTCTGAGTAGAGGTTCCGGCGGGAGACGCGGTCAGCGATTGACTCCGAGTCGCGGATCGGTCCGCGTCTCCTCGGGATCTGCGTCGGCGTGGGCGCTCTCGCGCGCGGCGGTTTCGTCCGGCCGGCTGCGGGCGACGGCGTCTCCGACCGCCTCGCCGCCGGCCGCCGCGTCGGCGTTGGGGGCGGCATTGAGCGTTCCGGCTTCGAGCGCTTCGCCTTCCGGGGCCCGCGGAGGCGCCAGCCCCGTGCCGTCCTCGCCGAATTCCTCGCTGGCCATGTGCCAGCAGCTCAGGAAGAACGCGGCGATGATCGGGCCGATGACGATGCCCGCCAGGCCGAAGGCCGCGAGTCCCCCAAGGGTCGAGAGCAGCACGAGATAGTCGGGCATCCGCGTGTCTCGGCCGACGAGGATAGGGCGCAAGAGGTTGTCGACCGTACCGATGACGAACGTCCCGACGAGGATGAGCGCGATGGCGGCGCCGATGTGCCCGGTGGCGAACAGGATGATGACGGCGGGTATCCAGACTATCGCCGGTCCGATGGCCGGCAGGATGCTCGTGAGCGCCATGATGGAGCCCCAGAGCACGGGCGCCGATAACCCGAGCAGCCAGAAGGCGATGCCGCCGAGCGTGCCTTGCACGAGGCCGATCACGAGCGTGCCTTTGATCGTCGCGCGCGAGACTTCCGCGAAGCGCGCGAGGAGCTGCCGCTCGCGGGCGTCGCCGAGCGGTAGGGCGCCGACGAGCCCGTCGAGCATGCGCGGCCCGTCCCGCAGGAAGAAGAAGAGCAGATAGAGCATGAGGAAGAAGAACACGGTGATGCGGACCGTGTTCTGTCCGATCTCGAGCACGCGGGAGGCGATGAAGCGGCTCGTGCCGACGGCCGCCGCCGAGAGCTGGGCCTGCAGGCGATCGATGTGAATGCCGATTGCGTTCAGCGCGTGAGTAAGCTGCGGTACGTGCTGTTGCGCTTGGGTGTAGAGGCGGTCGAGTTGAAAATCGCCGGCTTCGAGCCGCTGATAGAGGTTCGCCGCTTCGGACGTGATGGCCGCGACGACGCCCGCGAGCGGCAGCAGCACGATGAGCACGATGAGCAGCATGCTGAGCATCGCGGCCAGCGAGGCGCGGTGATGAAGGCGCTGGTCGAGCCGCGAATGCACGGGGTATATGACGATCGCGAGCGCGATGGCCCAGAAAATGGGCTGCAGAAAGCCGCGGATCAGCCAAACGAAGGCGAGCGTGACGATCAGCAGCAGGGCTGCGAAAAATGCGCGTTGGATAGTTGTCGCCTGCATCAGCCGGATCTCCTGCGGCGCGTCCACCAGGCAATGCGTTCCGCCAACGTTTTCTCGAAACCGAAATCCGTGGGCTCGTACCAGCGCGCTCCGCGCAGCGGCTCGGGCAGATACTCCTGGCCCTCTGCGTGGCCGCCCTCGTCGTGGTCGTAGCGGTAGCCTTTGCCGTAGCCGAGTTCCTTCATGAGCTGGGTGGGGGCATTGCGTATATGCAGCGGGACGGGTTCTGCCGGATGCTCGCGGGCCGCGGCCAGCGCCTGGTTCCAAGCCGCATAGGCCCGGTTCGATTTCGGTGCCGTTGCGAGGTAGATCACGGCTTCCGCAAGCGCGAGCTCGCCCTCGGGGGACCCTAGAAACTCGTAGGTATCCTTCGCCGAGTGTGCGAGCGAGAGTGCGCGCGGGTCGGCGAGGCCGATGTCCTCCAATGCCATGCGCACGATGCGGCGCGCGATGTAGAGCGGGTCCTCACCGCCGTCGATCATGCGTGCGAGCCAGTAGAGGGCGCCCTCGACATCGCTGCCGCGCACGGCTTTGTGGAGCGCCGAGATCAGGTTGAAGTGCTGTTCGCCGTTCTTGTCGTACTGCGCGAGTCGCCGCTCGAGCACTTCGGTCACGAGCGGCGCGTCGATCGTGCCGCCGCCCTGTGCCCGCACGTGGCTCCCGACCGCTTCGGTTGCATTGAGCGCGCGGCGCGCGTCGCCGTCGGCATAGCGGACCATGAGGTCGAGCGCCTCGTCCGTCGGCGCGAGCGCGATGTTTTGGTCGGCGGCGAGCCGGGCGAAGCCTTGCGCGACGATACTGCGGACAGCGTCGGGGTCGAGCGGTTCCAGCACGAACACGCGCAGCCGGGACCGAAGTGCGGAATTGAGCTCGAACGAGGGGTTCTCGGTCGTCGCGCCGATGAGCGTGACGAGACCTTCCTCGACGTGCGGCAGGAAGGCGTCCTGCTGGGCCTTGTTGAAGCGGTGGATCTCATCGCAGAACAGAATCGTGCCGCGGCCCTCGGCGGCGCGGCGCGCGGCTGCCTCGCGGATGATCTCGCGGACGCGCGGTACGCCCTCGGTCACGGCGCTGAAGATCTCGAAGGCGTTGTCGGTGTAGTTGGCGATGAGCCGCGCGAGCGTCGTCTTACCGCAGCCGGGCGGCCCCCAGAGCACCATGCTGCCTACCTGGCCCCGCTCGATGGCGCGGCGCAGAGGCTTGCCGGGCCCGAGCAGGTGCTGCTGCCCGAGGAAGTCGTCGAGCGAATGCGGCCGCATCCGGTGGGCCAGCGGGCGGTCGGCGTCCGCGGTGGGCTCGAACAACGTGGGTTCGGTCGGCATCGGCGCTTCAGGGCTCCGGGGCGCTACTCATCGCGCGGATTGTAGCGCGCCGGGCAGAATCTAAGCCCGGCCGAGGCCAAGGCAGGCGGCATGGTCAGCTTCGGGGCGCCGAGCGTCCTGCGGCTCGCCACGTTGCTTGCCGCGCGTGCCACACGGCGCCATTCGCGGGTACACTGCGGTCATGTTCGCCAAAGATTCCGTCGGCCTGCGGCCGACCCGGAGGTTTGCCTCCACGCTGGGTCTGGGCCTCGCGCTCGCGGCCGTCGCCGTGACCGGTGCGGCGCAGGAGAACAAGCTCACGCACAAGCCGGCGCTGCACGGCTCGCACTGGGTCGCCGTGGCGGGCAAACCGCTGGCCGCGGAAGCCGGCGCGAAGATCTTCGAGCGCGGCGGCAACGCCGTCGACGCGGCCTGCGCCATGCTCGCGGCGGCCGCGACGATGTGGGATACGCTCGGCTGGGGCGGCGAGACGCAGGCGTTGATCTACGATCCGCATACCCACGAGGTCAAGGGCATCGACGCGCTCGGCGTGGCGCCGACCGGGGCGACGCCCGAATACTTCCGCTCGCACGGCATGAGCGAGCCGCCGGACTACGGTCCCTTGGCCGCGGTGACGCCCGGGACGCCCGGCGGCCTCATGATCATGCTGGCCGAGTTCGGGACCATGCATCTGGCCGACGTGCTCGCGCCCGCGCTCGAGATGACGAAGGGCTATCCGGTCGAGATGCAGGCCGCGCGCTCGATCGAGGCCGGCAAGGAGCTGCTGCGGCGCTGGCCGGGCTCGCGCCGCGTGCTGCTCGTGCATGACGATCCGGAGCATCCGGATGCCTGGTCCGGTCCGCTGCCGGGCGAGATCTTCAAGCAGCCCGAGCTGCGCGCGACGCTCATGAAGCTCGTCGAGACCGAGCGCAAGGCGCTCGACGCGGGCAAGAGCCGCAAGCAGGCCATCATGGCCGCCTACGACCGCTTCTATAAGGGCGACATCGCCGAGGAGATCGCCAGCGGCACGCAGGCCGAGGGCGGGCTCATCACGAAGAAGGACCTCGCGAACTATCACGTCTACGTCGAGAATCCCGTCACGACGCGCTACAAGGACGTTGACGTTTACAAGCTCACGACCTGGGTGCAGAGCCCCGTCATGCTGCAGACGCTGAATATCCTCGAGAACGTCGATCTGCAGTCAATGGGTTACAACAGTGTGCGCTACATCCACACGATCTATCAGGCCATGAACCTAGCGTACGCGGATCGGGATTTCTACTACGGCGATCCCTACTTCCCGCCCAAGGAGCCCATCAAGGGCCTGCTCTCGAAGGCCTACGCGAAGGAGCGCTTCAAGGAGATCGATTGGCAGCGCAACGACCCGACGGTCGGGCCTGGAGATCCTTACCCCTATCAGGGCGAGACGAACCCCTTCAAGGATCTGCTGCACAAGTGGCGACCGCAGCTGCGCCACCACCATCGGATCGCCGCGAACCTGCCCGTCGTGCGCACGCTCACGGACGATCAGGCGTTCCACGCGGGCACGACTTCGCTCGAGGCCGCGGACGCGCAGGGCTGGGTCGTCTCCATGACGCCGAGCGGCGGTTGGATGCCCGCGTTCATACCGGGCAAGACCGGGATCGGCCTCTCCGAGCGCATGCAGAGCTTCGTCATGGATCCGAGCACGAACCCGTTCAACGTGCTCGAGCCCGGCAAGCGGCCGCGCGCGACGCTGAGCCCGACGATCGCGCTGCGCAACGGCAAGCCGTATCTTGCGTTTGCGGTGCAGGGCGGCGATTCTCAGGATCAGAACTTGCTGCAGTTCTTCCTCGACATGCGCTTGTTCGGCATGAACGTCCAACAGGCGACCGAGGCGGCCAATTTCAACAGCTACCAGATGATGAGCTCTTTCGGCACGCACGAGGCGCAGCCGGGCCGGCTGCTCGTGCGCGCCGATATGCCGAAGTGGGCCATCGCGGAGCTCGAGCAGATGGGTTACGACGTCGAAACGGCGGCCGAGACATCCGGTCCCATCACGGCGATCTACTTCGACCAGCTGCACAGCACGCTCTGGGGTGGCGCCAGCGACTTCGGCGACGACTACGGCATCGCCTGGTAGGAGGCTTGGCAGCGGCAGCCGACGGGGGAGGCTCGTGATGGGCGCAACGCCCCGTTACACTCTGCACGACGGTTTCCGCATGCCCATGGGGTTCCCGCCCGAGGGCTTCGAATCGGCGCTCGAGTACCGGGCGCAGCCCGGCGACATCTTCGTCTGCACGTACCCGAAATGCGGCACGACGTGGATGCAGTACATCGTCTATCTGCTGCTGCGCCGCGGCGAGCCGTTGCCCGCAGGGGCGAAGCTCGAGGATGCGTTTCCGCACCTTGAGGAGGTCGGCGCCGAGGCGGCACTCGCGCTGCCGGCGCCGCGGCTGCTGAAGACGCATCTGCCGCGGTCCATGGCGCCTTTCGGGCCCCCGGGGCGTTACATCGTCGTGGCTCGCAACCCGTTCGACTGCGCGGTCTCCTTCTACCATCATACGCGCGGCTTCCCGAAGCACTACGACTTCGCGGACGGGCGCTTCGAGGATTTCTTCGAGTGCTTTCTGGCCGGCGAGGTGGACTTCGGGGACTACTTCGCGCATCTGAACTCCTGGTATGCGCAGCGCGAAGCGCCGAACGTGCTGTTCCTGACGTACGAGGCCATGCGCGCCGATCCCGAAGGGGCCGTCCGCGCCGTGGCCGGGTTTCTGGGGCCTGTGCAGGCCGAAGCCCTGGACGCGCCCGGCGTGCTCGCGCGCGTGCTCGAGCACAGCAGCTTCGAGGGGATGCGCCGTGATCAGCGGCGCTGGTCGAGCCCGCGGCCCGAAGGGATGCCGGAGTTCGTGCGCAAGGGCCGCGTCGGCGACTGGCGCAGCCATTTCTCGGCCGACCAGGCTCGGCGTCTCGCCGCGCGCTTCGCGGCGGCGACGGGCGGGCGCGGCGCCTATGGCCTTTGGCCCGAGATCGTCGCGCAGGCGCGCGGCGGCTGAGCTCGAGGCGGGCCGCCCCGAATCACGAAACCAGCGATAGGAGACGCTCATGGAACCCAATACCGAGACCGAGCTCGAAGCGGCCGTGTTCAGGCGGCTGCTCGCGCACTTCGCGGCGCGCAAGGACGTTCAGAACATCGATCTCATGAACCTCGCGGGGTTCTGCCGCAATTGTCTCAGCAAGTGGTATGCCGAGGCCGCGCGCGAGCGCGGGCTCGACGTTGACCTCGATGCGGCGCGCGAGAAAGTCTACGGCATGCCCTATTCGGAATGGAAAGCCCGTTACCAGCAGCCGGCGAGCGCCGAGCAGATCGAGCGCTTCAACGCCGCGAACCCGGACGGCGGCAAGGGGGAGTAGGCGGCGGCGCCGGCGTAACGCGGCCGCGGCCCGGGCAGGGCGAGGGCGGCGGACGGCTCAGTAGCGGCGGTTGACCGCGAACTGGGCGAGGCCTGCGAGCGCGTCGCGGTACTTGGAGCTCGGCAGCGCCTCGAGCGCGGCCAGGGCCTTGTCGGCTTCGGCGCGCGCGCGCTCGGCCGTGTACTTGAGGCCGCCCGACGTTTCAATCGCGAGCTGGATCGAGGTCAGGTTCTGCGTGCCGCCCGTCATGATGGCCTCGCGAATCATATGTCGCTCGGCCGCACTGCCGTTCGCCATCGCGTAGATCAGAGGCAGCGTGGGCTTGCCTTCGGCCAGATCGTCGCCGATGTTCTTGCCGAGCTCTTCGGGCGTCGCATCGTAGTCGAGCGCGTCGTCGACGAGCTGGAAGGCGAGGCCGATGTGCCGCCCGAAGCCGACGAGGGCCTGTTCCGTCCGCTCGTCCTGGCCGGCCAGGATGGCGCCGATCCGCGTGCCGGCCTCGAAGAGCTTGGCCGTCTTGCGGTAGATGACCTCCATGTAGTCGGCTTCTGTAATGTCCGGGTTGTTGCAGTTCATGAGCTGCAGGACTTCGCCCTCGGCGATCGTGTTCGTCGCGTTGGCGAGGACGTCGAGGATGCGCAGCTCCCCGAGCTCGACCATGATCTGGAACGCGCGCGAGTAGAGGAAGTCCCCGACGAGCACGCTGGCCTGGTTGCCGAACATCGCGTTGGCCGTTCGCTGCCCGCGGCGCAGGCCGGAATTGTCGACGACGTCGTCGTGCAGAAGCGTTGCCGTGTGAATGAACTCGATGATGGCCGCGGCCGAGACGTGGGCATCGCTCGAGCAGCCGCAGGCGCGCGCCGCGAGCAGCACGGCCAGGGGCCGCAGACGCTTGCCGCCATGATGGATGATGTGGTGCGCGACCTGGTTGACGAGGGCCACGTCGCTGCCGAGGCGGCGATAAATGACCCGGTTGACGCTGCTCCAGTCCTCGCCGACGAGGCCTCTCAGGGAATCCAGCGAAGGAAGGGTTTGCTCAGTCTCGGCCACGCGCATGCGAGGATGATGCCTGAGACGGCCGGGACGAAAAAGGGGTCAGAGCCCTTTTCGTTCGTTTTTCGTTGACCGCAATCCGGCAAATCACTAGAATTTCCGCCCTTCCGCGGCCCAGTCTGTCAGGAGTTTCCCCAGGTGTATGCCGTTTTTCGTACCGGCGGTAAGCAGTACCGCGCTAGTCAGGGCGATCGCCTGCGCGTCGAGCGGCTCGACGCCGCCGTCGGCGACGTGGTCGATTTCGACGAGGTGCTGCTCGTCGGCCAGGGCGCGAATCTCAAGGTCGGCTCGCCGCTCGTCGCGGGCGGCAAGGTGCAGGGCCGGGTCATCGACCAGGGCCGCGCCAAGAAGATCGAGGTCGTGAAGTTCAAGCGGCGGGCACATTACCACCGCAAAAAGGGACACCGTCAACATTACACCGAGCTCGAAATCACGGAGATCTCGGGCGGCGCCGAAGCCTAGGCGCGAGACAGGAGGATAGGCCATGGCACACAAGAAAGCCGGCGGCAGCTCGAAGAACGGCCGCGATTCGGAATCGAAACGCCTCGGCGTGAAGTGTTTCGGCGGCGAGCAGGTCGCCCCGGGCAATATCCTGGTCCGTCAGCGCGGCACGCGTTTCCACGCGGGTGCCAACGTGCGCGTCGGCCGGGACCACACGCTGTTTGCGACGGCGGGCGGCCGCGTCGCGTTCGAGACGCGCGGCCCCAAGCAGCGCAAGCACGTCAGCGTCCTCGCGGACTGAGCCCGCCGCGTCCTCGGACGGGCGCGGGCCAAACGCGTCCGCGTCCGCCGGGCGCGCGAGCACCGTCGAAAGCCCCGCGGAGCCGGGGCTTTCGTTGTTTAGGGCCCCCCGAAATGAAGTTCGTCGACGAAACCGATATCTGGATCGAAGCCGGGCGCGGGGGCGACGGTTCCGCGAGCTTTAGACGCGAGAAGTACATCCCGCGCGGCGGGCCCGACGGCGGCGACGGCGGCCACGGCGGCAGCGTTTATCTCGTCGCGCGCAGCGGCATCAATACGCTCGCCGACTTCCGCGTGCAGCGCCGCTTCAAGGCGGCCAGCGGCCGCGGCGGCGCCGGCCGCAACATGACGGGGGCCTCGGGCGAGGATCTCGAGATCCCGGTGCCGGTCGGCACCGAGATCGCGGATCTCGAGACGGCCGAGACGCTGGGCGATCTTACGGCCGAGGGCGCGCGGCTGCTCGTTGCGCGCGGCGGCCGGGGCGGCCGCGGCAACACCACCTTCAAAAGCAGCGTCAACCGTGCACCGCGCAAGTTTACGCGCGGCCAGCCGGGCGAGCGGCGGCATCTAGGGCTCGCCCTGAAGCTGCTGGCCGACGTCGGGCTGCTCGGGGCGCCGAACGCCGGCAAGTCGACGCTGACGCGGGCCGTCTCGGCGGCGCGTCCGAAGGTCGCGGACTATCCGTTCACGACCCTGCATCCGCAACTCGGCGTCGTGCGCGTCGCGGCCGAGCAGAGCTTCGTGCTCGCGGACATTCCCGGGCTCATCGAGGGCGCCGCCGAGGGCGCCGGGCTCGGCATCCAGTTTCTGCGCCACCTCGAGCGTACGCGCCTGCTGTGGCACCTCGTCGACGCGGGCCCCGGGCGCAGCCCCGAAGCCGTCCGGGACGAGTTCAGGGCCGTCGAGGCCGAGCTCGAGCGCTATTCCGAGCGCCTCGAGCGCCAGCCGCGCTGGCTCGTGCTCAACAAGTTGGATCTCGTGGCGCCAGAGGCGCGCACGGCGCATATCGAGCGCTGCGTGGCGGCGCTCGGCTGGCAGGGGCCGGTCTACGGCATCAGCGCGGCGACGGGCGAGGGCACCGAGGCCCTGGCCCGGGATGCGATGCGGTTCTTGGAGACGCTCGCGGTGCCCTCGGAGGGGGAGGGCGCCGACGAGGCCGGCGCGGGGCCGGCCTCAGGCCATGGCGCGTAGCTTCGCGTTCAGGCGGCTCTTGTAGTGCGCGGCGCGGTTCTTGGGGATCAGGCCCTTGCCGGCCATCTTGTCGATCTCGGGCACAGCCTGACGGAAGGTCGCCGCTGCAGCCTCCTTGTCGCCGGCCTTGATGGCCTTCAGCACGTTCTTGACGGCGGTGCGGCCGCGCGAGCGCAGCGCGACGTTGTGGGCGCGCGCCTTGACGTTCTGGCGTGCACGCTTTTTCGCAGATTGGATGTTGGCCAAGGTGTGGTTCCGTTTTGCCTGCCGGCTTCGCCGGGGAAAAGGGCGGTATTATTCGAACCTGCCGATGTCAAGTCAAGCCGGACCCTGGCCGCATGAACGCCGCTCCCGACCGCAAGGAATGCGCCGCCGACGCCGCGGAGGCGGGCTCGGAGAGCCTGTTCCGTTCGACGGGCGTCGTGAGCTCGCTGACGGTGCTGTCGCGGGTGACGGGGCTCGCCCGGGACGTCGGCTTCTCGCACTGGTTCGGCGCCGGGCCGCTCATGGACGCATTCTTCGTCGCGTTCAAAATCCCGAACCTGCTGCGGCGCTTCTTCGCCGAGGGCGCCTTCTCCCAGGCGTTCGTTCCCGTCATCTCGGAATTCCGCAGCACGCGGAGCCGTGCCGAGACCCAGGCGCTCGTGGACCGCATCGCGGGGACCCTCGGTCTCGTGCTGTTCTTCGTCACGGTGGCCGGCGTCGTGGCCGCGCCCGTGCTCATCGCCGTGTTCGCGCCGGGTTTTCGCGGCGGCGACGGCCGTTATGCGCTCGCGCGGGACATGTTGCGCTGGACCTTCCCGTACTTGTTTTTCATCGGCCTGACGGCGCTCTCGGGCGGTATCCTCAATACCTACCGGCGCTTCGCCGTGCCGGCCTTCACGCCCGTGCTGCTGAATTTGACGCTCATCGCGTTCGCGGCCTTCGTGGCGCCGAGTTTCGCGCGCCCGGGCATCGGTCTCGCGGTCGGCGTGTTCGCGGCCGGCCTCGTGCAGCTCGCGTTCCAGGCGCCGTTCCTGGTCCGCCTCGGGCTGCTGCCGCGGCCGCGCTGGGCGCTTGCGGACCCGGCCGTGCGGCGCGTGCTGCGCCTCATGCTGCCCGTGGTGTTCGGTTCCTCGGTCGCGCAGATCAACCTGCTCATCGATACTCTGATCGCCTCGTTCCTCGCGGCCGGCAGCATCAGCTGGCTCTACTACTCGGACCGGCTCATGGAGTTTCCGCTCGGCGTCGTCGGCATCGCGCTCGGCACCGTGATCCTGCCGAGCCTCTCGCAGCACCACGCCGAGGCCTCGAAGCAGGCGTTCACGGGCACGCTCGACTGGGCGCTGAAGCTCGTGGTCGTCGTCGCGTTCCCTGCGGCCCTGGGCCTCGGCCTGCTCGCGAAGCCGCTGCTCGCGACGATCTTCTACGGCGGAGAGTTCACGGCCCGCGATCTGGCCATGAGCACCGCGAGTCTCAGAGCCTTCGCGCCGGGCCTCGTCGGCTTCGTGCTCGTCAAGGTGCTCTCGCCGGCGTATTTCGCGCGCCAGGATCCGCGCACGCCCGTGCGCATCGGCGTCGCGGCCCTCGTGCTGAATGCGCTGCTGAACCTCGGGCTCGTCTTCGTGCTGGGGCGCACGGGCTGGGCGCCGGCGCACGCGGGCCTTGCGCTTGCGACGAGCGTGGCGGGGCTCGCCAACGCGGGGCTGCTGTTCGCCGGGCTCGTGCGTGCGGGAGTCTACCGACCGCATGCCGGTTGGAGGGCGCTCGTGCTCCAGGTCGGCGCCGGCTGCGCGGCCATGACGGGCTTCGTGGTCTTCGCCGAGACGCGCGTAGGCGACTGGCTGGCCATGGGGGGCGTGGCGCGCACGGCCTGGCTCGCGGCCTGCGTGCTCGGCGGGGCCGCAATTTACGCCGCGACCTGTTTCGCGTCGGGGCTCAGGCCGCGGGACCTCGCGCGCCTGCCGCCGAGGTCGAGCTCGTGAGCTGCGCCCGGCCGTGCCGCGCGGCGCGTTGACGATGCGACTCGTTCGGAGCCTTGGGGCGCTCGAGCGCTGCCCGGCGCCGGCCGGCCGCGCCGTCGCGATCGGCGCCTTCGACGGCGTTCACCGCGGCCATCAGGAGATACTGGGTCGGCTCCGCCGCACCGCGGCCGAAGGCGGCTGCACGGCCACGGTGTTCTCGTTCGAGCCGATGCCGGCGGAGTTCATGAATCCGGCCGATCCGCCGGCGCGCCTCACACGCTTCCGCGAGCGCTTCGAGCTATTCGCGGCGCTCGGTCTCGACGAGTTCTTCTGTCCGAGCTTTCGCCTGCTCAAGAGTCTGCCGCCCGAGGCGTTCATCGAGAGCCTGCTGCACCGCACGCTCGGCACGCGCCGGCTCGTCGTCGGCCACGACTTCCGCTTCGGCGCGGGGCGGCGCGGTGCCGTCGAGGATCTCGAGCGCGCGAGTCGAAGGTTGGGGCTCGAACTCAGCGTCGTTGCGCCCGTCGAATGGGAGGGCCGCCGCGTGAGCAGCACGGCCATCCGTGCCGCGCTCGCCGCGGGCGAGCTGGACGCCGCCCGCGCCATGCTCGGCCGCGACTACAGCATGTCGGGCCGCGTGATCCGCGGGCAGGGCCTCGGCCGTCGGCTCGGTTTCCCGACGGCCAACGTGGGCCTCAAGCGCCGGCGCTCGCCCGTCGACGGCATTTTTGCCGTGCGCGTTTCGGGCCTGGGGCCCGGCCTGCTCGACGGCGTGGCGAGCGTCGGCACTCGACCGACCGTGGGCGGGGAGGGCGCGCTGCTCGAGGTGCTGATCTTCGATTTCGAGCGCGACATCTACGGCGAGCACATCACGGTGCACTTCGTGAGCCGGCTCCGCGAAGAACGGCACTTCCCGAGCCTCGACGCGCTGACGGCCCAAATGCACCTTGACGTGGCGGCGGCGCGGGCTGCGCTCGCTACGCGAATGACGTAAACTCCAGCCCCCCTTTGCCCTATGCCCCGACCGATGTTCGAACCAGTCGCTTCGCGTTACGACGGCCCGGCGCTCGAGAAGGCCATCCTCGAGTTCTGGCGCCGCGAGAACGTGTTCAAGCGCGTGCTCGCCGCGGGCGAAGGCCGGGAGCGCTTCGTGTTCTACGAGGGCCCGCCGACGGCCAACGGCCGCCCGGGCATCCACCACGTGCTGGCGCGCACGTTCAAGGACCTGTTCCCGCGCTTTCGGACCATGCAGGGCTACCACTGCCCGCGCAAGGCGGGCTGGGACACGCACGGTCTGCCCGTCGAGCACGAGATCGAGAAAGAGCTCGGCATCTTCGACAAGCAGCGCATCGAGCAGGAGGTCGGGGTCGCGGAGTTCGTCGCGAAGTGCCGGGCCTCGGTCATGCGCTACGTCGCCGATTGGGAAGCCATGACGGAGCGCATGGGCTTCTGGGTCGACTTCGAGGATGCCTATTTCACGCTGAACAATGCCTACATCGAGTCCGTCTGGAATCTGCTCAAGATCATCTTCGAGCGGGGGCTCATCTATCAGGGCTACAAGGTCGTGCCCTACGACCCGCGCATCGGTGCGACGCTTTCCTCGCACGAGGTCGCGCTCGGGTACCGCGAGGTCGAAGACCCCTCCGTCTTCGTGCGCTTCAAGGCCCTGGGCGAGTCCGCGGGCACGTTTTTCCTCGTCTGGACGACGACGCCCTGGACGCTGCCCTCCAATCTCCTGCTCGCGGTGCATCCCGAGGTCGACTACGTCTGGGCGCGGCACGGCGGCGAGACGCTGATCCTTGCCGAGGCGCTGGCCGACGCGGTGCTCGGCGAGGGCAGCTACGAAATCGTCAAGCGCGCCAAAGGCCGCGAGCTCGACGGGATGCGCTATGGGCGGCTGTTCGATTTTCTGCCGATCGACACTCGCGCCCCGGCCGTGGCGGCGGGCGAGGCGGCCACGGACGACCAGAGCGTCGGCGATGCGCTCTGCCGCGTGCGCCCGGCCGAGTTCGTGACGACCGAGGACGGCACCGGCATCGTGCACATCGCGCCGGCGTACGGCGAGGACGATCTGCGGCTCGGTCAAGCCTACGGCCTGCCCGTCGTGCACGGCGTCGGCGAGGACGGGTATTTCCTGCCCGAGGTTGCCCCCGTCGCCGGTCAGTTCTTCAAGGATGCGGATCCGGTCATCGTTGCGCTGCTGCGCGAGCGCGGCCTGCTGTTCCGCGAGGCGCGTTACACGCACAACTACCCGTTCGGCTGGCGCACGGGCGACCCGCTGATCTACTACGCGAAGAACGCCTGGTATATCAAGACGACGGCGTTCCGCGAGCGGCTCGTCGCGCTCAATAAGACGATCCACTGGGTGCCCGAGAACATTCGCGACGGGCGCTTCGGCAACTGGCTCGAGAACAACATCGACTGGGCGCTCTCGCGCGAGCGGTTCTGGGGCACGCCGTTGCCGCTGTGGACCGATGGCGAAGGCGACTATCAGTGCATCGGCTCGGTCGCCGAGCTCGAGCAGCGCACGGGCAGAGACCTTTCGGGCCTAGACCTGCATCGGCCCGCGGTCGACGACGTGACCTTCGTGCACGAGGGCCGCGAGTACCGGCGCGTGGCCGAGGTCATCGACTGCTGGTTCGATTCGGGCAGCATGCCCTATGCGCAGTGGCACTACCCGTTCGAGAACCGCGAGAAGTTCGAGACCAGCTTCCCGGCCGACTTCATCTGCGAGGCCATCGACCAGACGCGCGGCTGGTTCTACACCCTGCACGCGATC
Organism: uncultured Gammaproteobacteria bacterium; assembly: GCA_963782445.1. Classification (GTDB taxonomy): domain Bacteria; phylum Pseudomonadota; class Gammaproteobacteria; order Steroidobacterales; family Rariloculaceae; genus ZC4RG20. The sequence goes on along the minus strand of CAWAJM010000001.1, from coordinate 2,773,281 downwards.
GCGACGATGGTCGCAGACAGCGTCGCCTACAGGAACGTCGTCTGTTTGAGCCACATCGTGGACCAGGACGGCAAAAAGATGTCGAAGTCGCAGGGCAACATCGTCGATCCGTACGACGTGTTCGACTCGGTGGGCGCCGATGCGCTGCGTTGGCACTTCACGGCGCGCGTCGCGCCGGACGTGCAGAAGCGCGTCTCGGTCGAGATCATCGCCAACGTCGCGAGCAGCTTCATCAATACGCTTTGGAACACGTACGGCTTCTTCGTCATGTACGCGCGGCTGGACGGCTTCGATCCCGCCGTGGAAGTGCCGTTCGCCGCGCGCCCGGAGATCGACCGCTGGGTGCTGGCGCTGCTCGAGGAAACGGTCGAGACCTCGACGGCCGCGCTGGAGGACTATGACGCGCTCAAGGCCGGTACGGCCATCGAGCGCTTCGTCGATCAGCTCAGCAACTGGTACGTGCGCCGCAACCGCCGCCGATTCTGGAAGGCCGCGAGCGGCGAGGACAAGCAGGCGGCTTATCTGACGCTCTACGAGTGCCTCGACGCGCTGCAGCGGCTGCTGGCACCGTTCGTGCCGTTCCTGGCCGAGGCCATGTATCAGAACCTCGGCCGCGGCGCGCGCTCCGGCGCCCCCGTCAGCGTGCACGAGACCGGCTGGCCCGAAGCCCGGCCCGAGCGCCGCGATCCGGGCCTGCTGGCCGAGACGGACGTCGTGCAGCGCATCGTCGGGCTCGGCCGCGCGGCGCGCAACGCCTCGCGGCTCAAGGTGCGCCAGCCCTTGCCGCGCCTGCTCGTCCGCGTGCCCGACGCGGCCGCCGAGCGGGCCGTCGAGCGCCAGCGCGAGCAGATACTCGAAGAGCTCAACGTCAAGGATGTGGAGCTGCTCGCGCGCGACGCGGAGCTCGTGAGCTATCGCATCAAGCCCAACCTGCCGCTGCTCGGCAAGCGCTACGGCAAGCTGATACCGGCCATCCGGAAATATCTCGAACGGGCCGACGGCGCGGGCGTTGCGGCCGCCGTCGCGCGCGGCGAGACACAGGTCGTCGAGATCGAAGGGCAGCGCGTCGAGTTGCCTCCCGAGGGTCTGCTCGTCGAGAGCGTCTCCGCGCAGGGCTTCGCCTGCGCCGAGGAGAGCGGTTACCTCGTCGGTCTCGACACGACGCTCGACGATGCGCTGCGCCGCGAAGGGCTCGCGCGCGAGCTCGTCCGGGCCGTGCAGGACGCGCGCAAGCAGGCCGGCCTCGAGGTGTCGGACCGGATCTGCCTCTGGGTGGAGGGCGACGAGGCCGTGCGCGAGGCCGTCGCGGAGTTCAAGGACTACCTCATGAGTGAGACGCTCGCGAGTCGCTGGCAGGCTCCGGGCGCCGGCGTGCACGAGACCGAGCAGGGCCAGGGCGAGCACCGTTGGGTCATCCGGCTCGCCAAGGACGCGGGGGCGCCATGACGGTACGGCGGTGGTTCTCGCTCAAGGCCGGCGCGGCCAACTGGCTTTGGCTGTCCGTGGCCGTCATCGTGCTCGACCGGATCACGAAGTACCTCACCGTGCGGCACCTCGAGGAGTTCCAGGAGGTCGTGCTGCTGCCGTTCCTGAGCCTGATCCGGCTGCATAACGAGGGCGCGGCGTTCAGCTTCCTGAGCACGGCCTCGGGCTGGCAGCGCTGGGCGTTCATCGCGCTCGGTATCGCGGTCAGCATCGGCATCCTGGTCTGGCTGCGCCGGCTCGCTCCCCGCGGCCACCATCTGCTGGCCGCGGGCCTGTGCCTCGTGCTCGGGGGCGCGCTCGGCAACGTCATCGACCGCGTGGCCTTCGGCTACGTCGTCGACTTCATCCGCGTGCACTACGGCGCCTGGGACTTTCCGGCGTTCAACGTGGCCGACTCCGCGATCACGATCGGCGCCGTGCTGCTGATCCTCGACAATCTCCTCGACGCCCGCCGGCATCGGCGGGACGAGCGCGTCGCAAGGCCGGGCGAGTAGCGGGCCCTGGCCCCGCGCCGGCCGGCCCGCATCGGCGGGCCGGGGTCGCCGAGCAGCGAACAGTAGGCCGTAGATTTACCAGCAGTCGTCGCTGGTCGCGCCCTTCTCGCCGTCCTGCTGCAGCGTGAATTCGGCGCAGTGTGTATCGTCCGTCATCGAGGCGCCGTTGCCGCCGCCCGGCGTGGGCTTTGCCGTCGCCGTGTAGCTCTGTCCGTCGCCCGCGGTCGCCAGCGTCAGCGTATAGACGCCGTTCTCGCTCTTGTCACAGCAGTCCAGCTCCGTGAACGACGCCGCGTAGCGGTTGTGCTCGAGATAGTAGCCTTCCTGCTTCGTCTGCAGCTTCAACAGGGCCGTCTTGGCCTCGGTGCGGTAGGCGCGGCGCGTGTACTGCCGGTAGCTCGGTACCGCGATCGTCGCGAGGATCGCGACGATCACGACGACGATCATGAGCTCGATGAGCGTGACGCCGCGCTCCGGACCGGGCCGCCGGCGCCCGGCCGTGCCGCGCTTGCAGGGCTGCTGCTCGGGCTCGCTCACCGGTCGACCGAATTCTCCGTCCAGATCGTCCTGCGTGGCCGATCGACGAAGTCCGTGGAGGTACAGGACAGGTCTACGCAGGCCACGGGCTTGGGTGTACAGGCGTCCCCTTCGCAGTCCGCATCGGGCGTCGGGAACACGAACGTGACCGCACTCGGTATCGTGCCCGCAAACGCCTTGGACCGATCCGCGGCCGTGAGCGGAGTATCGGCCGCTGTCGCCGCGGCGTCGGTCGAGCTCGAGTCCTCGACCGAGGCATCGAGGTTCGTCACGGGCGCGCCGTTGAACAAGCTCACGACATAGAGCTTGCTCGTGCCGGGCTGCGGCACGCAGTGGTCCGCATCGAGCGGCGCGCCCGGGGTGTAGGTCGTGAAGTAGACCTTGTTGTCGAACGTGCGTGCCTCGGCGAGCACCTTCTCGCCGCTGGCGAGCCGCAGCATCCAGCCGGGACTATCGGCCGCGAGCTTCGCGTCGACGTTGTCCGTGATGTCGGTCAAATCGCCTTCCTTGACGGGCGCGCGGGCGTCGAATTCGGCCTGCGTCAACTCCCGGAAAGGAGCGTAGTCGCGCAGCGCATAGAAGCGATCCGCGTTGGCCGTCGAGTTCGGATGCGCCCGATAGCCCGAGCCGATGCCCAGGTGCAGGAAGCTCTGCGTTTTGTTGCTGACGAGCGCGACATCCGGCGCGTAGTAGAAGCGCCGAGTCTCGGTCAGCGTCGCAGCGGCGTTGCCCGCCGCCCCAAGCTGGGCGATGACGCCGCCGTTCACGAGCGCGGAGGCGGATTGCCCGTTGTTGATATCGAAACGCCAGACCTGGCCGCCCATGTCGGCCGCATACATTCGATCCGCATAGCCGTCGCCGTCGAGATCGATGACCCTGACGTTGGCCGGAATGGAGTAATCCATCCGCGCGAAGTCTTTCGTCGCGCCCGTTTTGCTGCCGCGCCACAGCAGCTTACCGGACACCGAATCGACGATGTAGATGTCGTTGCCGGTTCCGTCCGTGCTCGCCGCGCCGCCGTCCTGCGACGTGTCATAGCCGCCGCCGAGAACGACGACGAGGTCGTCCGGATTCTCGTCGGCGCCCGCGACCGCAATGCGCGTCGGGACCGGATTCGACCAGGTCTGGCCGATGCCGGGCAGCGCGTCGCTGCCGAGCCGCCAGAGCAGCTTGGGATGGTTCGGGTCCGTGACGTTGAGGCCGTAGTAGACCGAGCCGCCGCGCCGCATGCCGAAGAACAGATAGACCTTTTCGTGGGCCGGATCGATGACGCCATCGTCGTTCGCGAGAACCTGGAGGCGCAGGCTGCCGTCGATTCCGTAGTGCTTCGAGCCCACGGTCGGATTCTTGAGCAGCTCCGCCTGGTCGCCGAGAAATTCGCGCGGCACGAATGCCCAGCGTTCCGCGCCCGTCGATGGGTCGATGGCGTGGAGGTAGCCGTCATTGGTCGCGAAATAGACGACGGCGTCTTCCGGATCGGGCGCGGTGAGCGTGCCGCCGTACACCATCGTAACGGGCTGGGAATGGAGCGGATCGCCGATCTGGCGGCGCGTATCCGTTTTGCTGTCGTCATGGTTGGAGTCGGCCACGTCGACGCCGCGCATGAAGTCGATGACGTCCGCGCGGGACGGATCGCCGGGATCGCCGACGTGGAGCACCGCATCCGTCAACCCGGCGTTCGCCGTCGCGACCGCATTCGAGGCGTCGGTCAGATCGGTGCTGCCCAGATCGGTGTAGAGATGTCTCGGGCCGGGATCGGGCAGCTGCGCCGCCGCCCCTCCGAGCGTCACGTCGGCGCCGTCGGGCCGGGCCGTCCAGAAACTTTGCGCGGTGTCTTTGAAGAAGCCCGTGTCCGTGTCGATGGCCGGCAGCCCGTTCTGGTCCACGAGCGTGCCGTCCGTCGGGTTCAGCTGGAATTTCTTGAGGTTGCCCGGCCAGTGCGCCGTACCTGCCGGCTGAAACATCGTGACGTACACGTCGTTGCGGTTGCGCGTCCTGTTGAACGTGTCGACGGAGACCGCGGGCGCCGTGAACGTCGCCTGCGTTTGGAGGATGGAGGTGACGATGTTCGTGAGCGCCTGCGAGAGGCTCGCGGTGTCTTTGGCGGTGTAGTACCGGCCGCCGCCGCGCTGCGCCGTCTGCTGGAGGATCGGCAGGTCCGCCGTGAAGCCGACCGTGTAAGTCGTCACGTTCTGTTTTCCGGGCAGCGTTCCGGAGAGATCCGCGCTGTGCAGGAACGCCGCGAGGTCGTCGAGGCAGTCGCCGCCCGACGCCGTGATGCCGGCCGGGTAAGTCTCCTTGTCGCAGGCGCTGCCGACGAGGTCCGCGAAGCTGTGCCCGGCGTTGTCGGTCATGCTGAGGATCTCGCTGTCCGCGCCGGAATCGTACTCGGGCTGGCCGTCGGTCAGGTACACGACGTAGTTTTTCTGGCAGGCGTACTGCACGGGGGAGGCGTAGTTGCCGTCCGGGCCGACGCCGATGCCCGTCGCATCCGGGTTGTGCAGCCCGGCACCGTATTCGGGCTGGCGTCCAAGGAAATAACGCGCGGCCTCGTACAGTGTCTCCGAGAGCGGCGTCGTGCTGTCGGCCGGCAGAGCGTCGATCGCCGCCGCCAGTGCGGCCCGGCTCGAGTCGACGTCCTTCACGGCCTGCACGAGATGGCCCCCGACGCCGTCACTGTTGAAGCGCATGAGGCCGATATTGACGCCGTGGACGCTGCCGAGCAGTCCCTTGGCGACGTCCTTCATGACCTGGCTGCGCGTAGAGGGTCCGGTCGCGCCGTAGAACCAGTTCAGGTAGTTGGCGCTGTAGAGCGTATCCGTCGGCTCGCTCCACCAGTTGATCTCTTTCGCGGAGTTGTCGGTCCAGGGATTTGCGGGGTCTCCGTTCTGCGCATACACCTTTGAGGCGTCCGTGCCGCCGCCGTCCGTGCCGCTGTCCGAACGGCACTCGACGGCGCGCGACTTCTGACTCTCGTCGAGGTCCTTCCAGGTGGCGGAGCCCGTATCGAATGCGGCGAAGTGGTCGACGACGTAGCCCGACGTGGCGCCGAAGGCGTCGAGAGCGCTCTTGCACTTGAGCGCCGTCCTGTCGAACCAGCGGTTCGTGTCGCACGTCGGCGCATCGCCGGCTCCGAATCGCCAGTAGACGCGGCTCGGATCGCAGCTGCCGGCGTAGGTCATGGAGGGGTCGTAGGCCGGCTGGCTCTCGACCTCGGTCCCCATGCTGCCCGACGTATCGAAGATGAATAGGATGTTCGGGCTCACGTGCAGCGCGCTGGTGTCGTAAACGAACATCTCCGTGTCGTCCGCGAGCGCGGGCTGACCCGCGAGCAGGGCCCAGAGCAGCCCGGTGAGCACGACGACGAGACGCTGAGTCCTGACGGTCATCGGTCTAGGCTCCGAAGTGATTCAGCACGACGCGGTTCACGTGCCGCGTCGCAATGTCGTAATAAACGAAGACGTTCGTGTTCGTCGGGCCGCCGTCCGCCCGGCTGTAGCCCTGCGCCGCGCGCAGAAAGTCCGCGAACGGCACGCGCTTGCCGGCGAGCACGTAGACCGTATCCGGGCTCACGGTCACCGACGTGACGTTGCACGCGGAGCAGGTCCTGAAGACGAGATAGCCTGCCGTGCTGTCGGGCAGGGTCGTCACGTCCTCGAGGCGCAGCTCGTATGCGGCCTCGGGCTGGCTCACGATGCGTTCGGCCCAGGCCGTGCTTGCGAGCCCTAGGGCCAGCGCCGCGGCCGCGATGAGTTTTCGGCTCATGCGCTTCTCCTTCAATTACGTCGCCAAGGCAGGCGATCAGGGGCCGGCCGGCCCGACGACGTAGAAGCGTTGCGTGTGGGTCGAGGTGGCCCCGCCCGGCACCGTGCCGACGGCCTTGACCTCGAAGTGGTAGGCCTGCACGCCGCCGCCGGCTACGCCCAAGCTGAAGGCCTTGTCGGGCACCGGCGTCGTCTGCACGAACGTGACGGTGTCGTGCACGTGGGCAGTGCCCATGTCGGCATCGACGGTCTTGCCCGCCGTCGTCGAATAGTCGCCCTGGGTGAGCGCGAGATCGATGCCCGTCTCGGCGGCCTGGAAGGCGGCCTGACGGGATTGCTCGTTGCCGGCCATCCTGAGCTCGAGCGTCGCCATGTTCATGCCCGAGACACCGAGCAAGGTCAACACGAGCAGAAGGATCAGGCCCACGATGAGCGCGGCGCCCGCCTCGCAGCGCGGCGCCCGCAGCGGCCCGGCGCACGGCGTTCGCGGCCGACGGGGACGGTTCATGTCTGAGACCTCGCGTTGCGAATGAAGATCGTCTTCGAGACGACGATGCGGCGGTAGGCGTCCTTGGGGGCGTCGAAGTGCGCATCGGCATAGGTGTAGGGCGCATCGTCCTCGTAGCCGGGCTCGGGACGCTCGGCCCGTACGCGCAGCCAGATGCGCACGGCCAGGATGCGGGCGTTCGGATCGTAGCCGGCGCTGCCCGGGTCGAGGCGCGCATCGCCGGGGTTGACGTAGAGGTCGATCGAGCCGCGATTCGGGGCGGCGGGCGGATCGAGATCGAGCCCGAACTGCACCTGCATGTCCTCGACGCCCGGTATGACCTCGATGTCCTCGACCTTGGGGCCGGCATCGGTGACGGCGCCGGGGACGAGGCGCATGACGCGCAGCGAGGGCACGTCCGGGCCCAGCGTCGAGGAGCGGCTCACGTAGTACCCGTCTACGACGAGCGCATGCGTCTCGGAACTCGCGGCCGCATAGCCCGGCGGGATCGTCGTAAGCCCGTCGAACAGCCGCCCGTCCTGGAAGAGCGTGGACTGCACGTAGAGCTGCTTCTTGTCGAGCGGCGGCATGGCGGCCTTCTCGGAGGCGCGCCGCACCACGAGCGTATCCGCGGCGGCGGCCGGCGGGTACATGCTGGACGCGCAGGCCCACGCGTCGCCGTTGTTCGTGCCGTCGACGTCGGCATCGAGATTCACGACCCAGTTCGCGCCGCAGTCGTAGCCGCCGACGCCGAACGCCACAGGGTCCGCCGGGCCGGCGCGACCGGCGATCTGCTCGGTGCGCGCCGTGAGCCCCCAGTAGTGCGCCATGCGCACGTCCGGTTCGATGGCATCGAGCGCGAAACGCGCGTTCTCCTGCAGCCGCGCCATCGTCTCGCTGAGCTGAAAAGTCGAGCGCGTGTGCAGGTAGACCGTGAACGCGCCCATCATGAGAAACAGGCCGATGGCCAGCGCGACCATGAGCTCGATGAGCGTCATGCCGGCCTGGCATACGGCAACCGCTGCCGGGCGGGCGGGGCGGCTTGGGCGGCGCTGCGGGGCGGGTAGGCGCACGGCTAGAAATCCGGTACCTGGACCGCGAGCGAATACGTTTGCGTCCCGGTCTTCGTGCCCTGGCCCGTCTGCGTCCAGCTCACGGAAATCGTGTACGTCGGCGGCGTGCTGCTCGCGTCGTAGGCCACGCTGCCGCTGCCCTGAGGCAGGCCCATATGGGCGTCGGCGAGCTCCTCGTTCCAGACGAAGAGGTCGTGCGCGGCCATCTCGGCCGGCGTGCAGGCGACGGGGCCGCCGTGCTGCGGGTCGCAGCGGTGGTTGGCCGCCGTGCCTTCGTAAGCGGCCTGGCCGAGCCGGTTCGCGCGGATGCGGTCGGCCATGTCGGCGACGAGGTTCACGGCGCGCGTGCGCTGCTCGGCCGTGCGCCCGGCCGTCAGGCCCTGGCCGTACATGGCGGCGATGCCGAGCATGCCGACGGAAAGCACGACGAGCGCGATCATGGACTCGACGAGCGTGAAGCCCCGGGCCGCCTGCGGGGCGGCCTCGGCGCCGGCGCGCCGCGCGCGCGCCCGGCTCATCGGCCGCCGCGCCTGAGCGAAGCCAGCCTCATGGACAGCTTGCATCGGGAATCTTGCCGGCCTGGTCCGAGATTTCCGTGGGCGAGGTCTCGACGAGCGGCCGCCCGATCGGGTCGATCGTCACGAGCCGGGCCGTCGAGACGCCGCCGCGGTTCCGGTTGCCGCGGTCGTCGCAGAGCAGGACGTTCGAGGCCGAATCCTCGGTCTTGCCGTCGGCCTTGCGCTTGAAGCCGTTCGCGCCGTAGAGCACGTAGCCGCCGCCGTCGATCCAGACGCCGAGCGCGCCGCCGGCCGCCTCCCGCCGCAGCAGCACCTTCTCGCCGGCGTCGACGGCCGCGTTGCCGTTCGCATCGGCGAAGACCACAAAGCCTTTCCAACTCGTGCCGCAGGTGGGCGTTGCGGCGTTCGCTGCGGCCGTCGCGCAGAGTGTCACCGGCGCCTGCCGTTTGAGCGCTTCGGAGCGCGCGAGCAAAAGCCCCGTGACGAGGTCGTTGGCCTCGGCGGTCATGGTGCTGTTGCGCAGGAACTCCTTGAAGCCCGGCACGCCGATGCCGAGCACGACGCCGGCCACGGCGAGCGTGATCATGAGTTCCCACAGCGTGAAGCCGCGTTGCGCGAACCCTTTCATGGTTCGCAACTATAGCCGCGCGGGGGGCCGCCGCGAAGCGGCAATCGACGACCGGCCGCATTGCGCCGATGAGCGGTACTTTCCCCGGCCCGGTCATGTTCACCTTCCGCACGCGAGCGGGCGACCGCCGGGGCCTTGAGAGGCCGTCCGCGGCCGCCCCGTATAGCTCACGATGACGGCCCGGGCGGCTTCGGCGCCGCGCCGATCGCAGAACGTGACGGTGCCGTTCGTGCTGCGATGCCGGAACGGGAAGAACTCGAAGAGCCGGCGGTTGGAGGCGATGCGCGTGCCGGCCGGAGGCACGTGCGCGTAGAGCACGGGGACGGCCTTCCCCCGCTCCGGCGGACTGGCCTCCTCCGTATCCGTGAAGACCATCCAGCCGGCGTCGTAGCGGATTTCGCGGCCCCCGCAGCGCCGCCTGTCCGCGGTCTTGCAGAGCACGACGGGGCGGCCGTGCGCGTAGGCCTCGCTGCGCGCGAGTTGCACGGCCCCTACGAACGCGTTGACCTCGGCCGTGCGGCGGGCGTCCAGCGCGAAGCGCTCGAGGCCCGGCACGGCGACGACGAGCCCGAGGCCGGCGACGGCGAGCGTCACGAGCAGCTCCCAGAGCGTGATGCCGGCTATGCGCATGCGGACCTCCCTGTCGCCGGCGGCGGCCATGCCGGGCCCGGAATCGGGGCGGCGGCGCCGCGTCGAGGAAAGGCTAGCCGGTGCCCGCGCCCGCCGGCGAGGCCGTAAATCAGCGCAAGCGGGGAGAAATCGCCGCGCGTGGCGGTCTCAGGTCACGAACCGCGGCCGTGGCGCTGGAAATTTGGCCCACGCCGCGTATACTTTGGCAACTACTTGATTTGCAAGGCGGGCTTGTGACCCGGGACGAGATTTCAGAGCTGCTGACCGAGCGGGGCGTCTATCCGACGCCGCAGCGCGTCGACGTGGCCGGAGTCATCCTCTCGAAGCCACAGCACCTTTCCGCCGAGCAGGTCATTGCGGCCGTGCGCAAGGTGGGCTCGCGGGTATCCAAGGCCACGGTCTACAATACGTTGAACCTGTTATGCGAACGCGGGCTCGTCAAGACGGTCGAGATCGATCCCACCCGGCAGTTCTACGACTCGACGATCGCCCCGCATCATCACTTCTACAACGTCGAGACCGGCGAGCTCTTCGACATCCCGGAGAACGCTCTATCGCTGCAGATCGATGCGCCGCTGCCCGCCGGCACCGAAGCGGCCGGCGTGGACGTTGTGGTCCGCGTCCGGGGCGCGCGCGGCCGCTGACCGACCTCGGGCTCGCCTAAGTCGCCGTCGTACACCTCGCGCCGCATCAAGAGAGCGCGCCGGAGCGCAGCCGCACGACGTCCGCGGCTGAGCGGGGTTGGCCGGGTACTTGCAGGGGCGCGCCACGCGCCCTGCCCGGAATCCACTGCATGTTCGAACAGTACTACTTAGTCATTCTCGGCCTCGGCGGCGTGGCCCTGCTCGTCGTGTGGCTGCCGCTGCTGCTCAAGCGGCTGCCGCTCTCGCTGCCAATCGTCTGCATCGCGCTCGGCTACGTCGTGTTCACGCTGACCCCGATTCCGCCGGGGCGCTTGCCGCCGATGTCGCTGGCGGCCCGCGTGACCGAAATCGTCGTCGTCATCGCGCTCATGGGCGCCGGACTCAAGATCGACCGCCCGTTCAGCCTGCGCGGCTGGCAGACGGCCTGGCGGCTGCTCGGTGTCGCGATGCCGCTGACTATCGTCTCGATGATGCTGCTCGCGCACTATTTCGGCGGCTTCGCCTGGCCCGGTGCGCTGCTGCTCGCGGCCACGCTCGCGCCGACCGACCCCGTGCTGGCGTCCTCCGTCGGCGTTGGGCCGCCGGGCACCGGGGAGGAGGGGGAGATTCGTTTCGGGCTCACGGCCGAGGCCGGGTTCAACGACGGCCTTGCGGGTCCGCTCGTGACGCTAGCGATTCTGCTCACGTCGGCGACGTTTACGCAGTTCGCCGGCCGCTGGGCCGGCGTGGATATGCTCGCGACGATCGTGGGCGGCGGCGCCGTCGGCTGGATTCTGGGCCGCGTGTTCGGCTGGCTCGCCTTTCATCTGCCGACGGGAAGCATGTCGAGCACGGGCGACGGGCTTGCCGTGCTCGCCCTTACGTTTCTGTGCTTCGGTACCGTGCAGGAGCTCGGGCTCAACGGCTTCATCGGGGTGTTCGTCATGGCGATCACGTTTCGCGGCTGCAGCCCCGGGGACCGCTTCCATCGAGCGCTCGCCGAGTTCGCGGGTCAGGTTGAGAGCCTGTTGACGATGGTGATCCTCGTGTTCTTCGGCGGTACGCTGGCTCTCGGTCTGCTGACACCCATCCATGCTCGTGACATCGGGCTCGCGTTGCTCCTGATCCTCGTCGTGCGTCCTTTGACAGGCTGGATCAGCCTCACCGCCTCACCGCACCCGCGCGTCTCGCGCGCGCTGACCGCATTCTTCGGCATTCGCGGGATCAGCACGATCTTCTACCTGTTGCATGCGCTGTCGACCGCGCGCTTCGCCGACGCTACGCGTATCGCGGCCGTCGTCGGCTGGGCCATCTCGGGCTCGATTCTCATCCACGGCGTGAGCTCGACGCCGCTCATGGCCTGGGCGGACCGCAGGCGCACGGCCTATTGGCGCGCCAACCCCGAGCGTGCGCCGCGCTCGGCCAAGTATTCGGACTAGCGCCGCCGCGAGCGGCGCGCTCAGCCCTTGATACACACGAGCGGCTCGAGGCGCGCGACCGTCGCGATACTTCTCGACGAGATCCGCATCGCCGAGCAGGTCGGGACATCGGTACCATGGATCGGCCTGTGGGCGCCGAGGATGCCGTCGCAGGGGCACACGGCGACGGCCGGGTCCACTGCGATGGGCGGGCGCCGTGCTTGAGGGCGCGCGTGAAGCAGTCGTGCAGGCTCGCGAACCGTGTGCCGTGCGCTTCGTGCAGCTCGAAATCGCCGCCGAAGAGCCGCCAGAGCCAGAACGAGACGGTCCGCACGGCCGACTGCTCGATGCGGCTGAAGCGCGCCATGAACAGCGTCGCCCAGCGTCTCGGGATGCGATTCGTGAGCAGAAACTTTCCCCATCGAAATGGCAGCGCTCGGCGCTGGACGGGTTGGCATTCATGCGGCGCCTTGGGCTATGCTCTGCGCGCCAATATCGGGGGAGCGCGAAGTGGCGGAGGTTGAACCGAAGCGGCAGTCGGCCTCTGGCGCGCCGGCGACTCATCGGGCCTTGTTCTTCAGGGGCTGGCTGCAAGATCCCTTTCACGTCGCTTCGGTCCTGCCGAGCGGCAAGTGGCTCGCGAAACTCATGACCCGCGGGCTCGCCCCGGGCGCACGCGTCGTCGAGCTCGGCGCCGGCACGGGCACGCTGACGGAAGCGATCCTCGCCCGCGGCGTGCATCCCGAAGATCTCTACCTTGTCGAGCGGCAACCGGACTTTGCCGAGCTGCTGCGGCAGCGGTTCCCGTCGGCCAACCTGCTGCGAATCGACGCAAGGTCTGTGGCGGAAAGTCTGCGTCCCTTGACGGGCAGCGTCGATTTCGTGGTCAGCGGTCTGCCGATGTTGTGGTTCGATCGAGACACGAAGCGGCAGATTCTGTCCGGGGCCTTCGAGCTGTTGAAGCCGCGCGGGAGTTTTCATCAGTTCACTTACGCGGGCCGTCCGCCGATCGGCCGCCGGTTGCTCGAGTCGCTGGATCTCGGCGCCGAGCTCGTGGGTATCTCGCCCATCAATGTGCCGCCGGCGTTCGTGTACAGGTTGCACAAAGTCGCGGAGTGACGCGCGCGGTCCGTGAAGGCCGCCGGGCGGGCTCCTGGAGCGCCTGGCTGCGGCAGCCGCAGAAGGTCTGGCTGCGCAGGGCCGTCTTTCAGGTGCACTTGTGGAGCGGCATCGGCCTCGGCCTCTACATTTTTTTCATCAGCCTCACTGGCAGCGTGCTCGTTTACCGCAACGAGCTCTATGCAGCGGCGACGGCCGAAGCCGTCGAATCGAGCGAGCCGGGGGCCGTTACGGTCGCGCCGGGCGGTTCGCCGCTCGGGCGGCGGCTCGTCTCGAAGCTCATCGATCTGCACGACAATCTGCTCGGCGGCGAAGTCGGGCGCAAAGTCAACGGCCTCGGAGCTTTCGCCGTCCTGCTCGCGGCGCTGAGCGGGGCGGTCATCTGGTGGCCCGGCATCGCGCGCTGGCGGCGGAGCCTGACGCTGCGCCGCGGCGTGGGCTGGAAACGGTTCATGTGGGACCTGCACAGCGCGGTCGGCTTTTGGAGCTTCGGCTTCGTGCTGATCTTTGCGCTGAGCGGGCTCTATCTGTGCTTCCCCGCGTCGTTCCAGGCCGCCGCCGATCGCATTCAGCCCATGACGACGGAGAACGCCGGCCGGCGCTTCGTCGACAGCGCGCTCTACTGGCTCGCCTATCTGCACTTCGGCCGCATCAACGGCATCGGCATCCCTTGCGCGGGCCCGGGCGTTTGCGATCAGGCGACCAAAGCCGTGTGGGCCGTCTTCGGCCTGGCCCCGGCCGCGATGTTCGTGACGGGCGCCGTCATGTGGTGGAACCGGGTGCTGCGGCGCTGGTGGCGACGCCGGCACGCCGACTGATGCGCCGCGCACGGCGCGCCGTTTTTCGCGAGGCACGAAGCTTGCAGACGCTGTCGGCTGCATGGGCCACGGAAGGAGTATCGAGAGCGACGACGCAGGCCGGGCGGCGCGCGAGCGCGGCGGCGCGGAGCGACGCGCGTCCTTCTTGAGGCGCCTCGGCGCGAACCGTATGGTCTGGGCGCTGTCGCTCGCGCGTCTCGGCGACTCGCTCGGCAACAGCCTGCTGTTTGTCGTCATCCCGTTGTACGTATCGGCGCTGCCGCATCCGCTGCTCTCGCTGCACGAGCCGATGCTCGTCGGTCTGCTGATCGCGGTCTACGGATTTCTGACCTCGATACTCCAGCCCTTCGGCGGTGCGCTCGGAGACTGGCTGCAGCGCCGCAAGCTCCTGATCCTGATCGGGCTCGGCATCGACGTTGCGGCAACGATCGGCTTCGTCTGGGCGAGCCGCTACTTCGATCTGCTGTGGCTGCGCTTCGGTCAGGGCCTCGGGGTCGGCTTGACCGTCCCGGCTTCCATGGCGTTGCTGACGCTCGGCACGCGCCGCGAGAGTCGAGGCGGCTCAATGGGAATCTTCACGACGTTGCGCATGGTCGGCTTTTCGATCGGCCCACTGCTCGGCGGCTTTCTCGTCGACCACTACGGTTTCACCGTGACCTTCTCGACGGGGGCCGGCTGCGTGCTCCTCGGCCTCGTCGCCGTCGCCGTGTGGGTACGCGAACCGCCGCGGCGGCGGACCGAAGGCAGGTTCGAGCTGTTCGAGCGAGGCATGTTTCGGCCCGGCATCCTTGCGCTTGCGAGTGCGACGCTGGCCATGGCTATCGCCTTTTCGGAGCTCGTGCCGCTCGAGAAGCAGATCAATGCACGCACGAACGAGACGGCCGTTGGATTCGGCTTGTCGTTCACGGCGCTCATGGTCTGCCGGCTGCTGCTGCAGATCCCGTTAGGCAGGCTTTCGGACCGCGTGGGGCGCAAGCCGCTCGTGATCGCCGGGCTCGTCGTGCTCGCGCCGGCCACGGCGCTGCTCGCGACGGCCGGTTCCGTCTATGCGCTGATCGGTTGGCGGGTCATGCAGGGCATTGCGGCCGCGGCCTTGGCTGCGCCGACTTTTGCGCTGGCCGCGGACCTCGCCCACAGCGGCCGCGAAGGCCGCCAGACGGCGATCGCGACGATGGGCTTCACGATGGGTATTGCGGTAGGCCCCCTGCTGGCGGGCTGGCTCGTTAGGTATAACTTCGAGCTGCCGTTTCTCGTTTCCGCGGGCCTTTGCATCGGCTCGGCCGGGCTGATCGGGTTCTTCGTGCCGGAAACCGCGCGCCAACGCGTCTAGCGGCCTGTGACGGCCGCTAGACGATGTCCTCGACGAGGTCGGCGATCGAGTCCACGATGCGCGTGGGGCGGTAGGGGAACGTCTCGGCGAGGGCGCGGTGGGTGATGCCCGTGAGGACGAGCACGGTGCGCATGCCGGCCTCGATCCCGGAGATGATGTCCGTCTCCATGCGGTCGCCGATCATGACCGTCGACTCCGAATGCGCGTCGATGCTGCGCAGCGCCGAGCGCATCATGAGCGGGTTTGGTTTGCCGACGTAGTAGGGCTTGACGCCGCAGGCCCGCGAGATCATGGCGGCGACGGCGCCCGTCGCCGGCAGCGGCCCCTCGGGCGACGGGCTCGTGTCGTCCGGGTTCGTGGCAATGAACCGGGCGCCGCCGCTGATGAGGCGGATTCCCTGCGTGATGCGCTCGAAGCTATAGGTGCGCGTCTCGCCCAAGACGACGTAGTCCGGGCTATGCTCGCTTTGCGTGTAGCCGGCCTCGTAGAGGGCGGTCGTGAGGCCGCTCTCGCCGATGACGAACGCGGACCCTTCCGGGCGCTGATCGCTCAGGAAGCGGGCCGTGGCGAGCGCGGAGGTCCAAATGTCCGCGTCCGTCACGTCGAGACCGAGGCGGCGCAGGTTGGCCGCGAGGTCGCGCGGCGTGTGCCGGGAGTTGTTGGTCAGGACCAAAAACTTCCTGCGGGCCTCGCGCAGCCGGGCGATGAAGCGGTCGGCGCCGGGCACGAGTTCGCGCTCGCGCACGATCACGCCGTCCATGTCCATGAGGTAGCTCGCGACGGGCTTGGAGTCGGTCATGCCGCAGCCGTGCTACTGCCGAAGCAGCACTTCGGCCATCTGCACGCCGTTCAGCGCCGCGCCCTTGCGCAGGTTGTCGCCCGTAATCCAAAGATCGAGGCTGCCGGGCTCCGAAGGGTCCTCGCGGATGCGGCCGACGAGCACGGGATCGATGCCGGCCGCCTCCTGCGGCGTCGGGTAGCCGTTGCCGTCTTCGACGAGCCGCACGCCCGGCGCGTCGCGCAGCAGCTCGACGGCCTCGGCGCGGCTCACGGCGCGATGGAACCGCACGTTGACGCTCACGGCGTGACCGACGAACACGGGTACGCGCACACAGGTGACGGTGCAGCGGATATCCGGGTCGTGCAGGATCTTGCGCGACTCCCGCACCATCTTCCACTCCTCGGACGTGTAGCCGGCTTCGCGCACGGAGCCCGCGAGCGGGATCACGTTGCCCGCGATGGGCTTGGCCCAGACTTCGCCCTTGACGGGCGGTGCTTCGAGCGTGCCCGCGCGCGCAAGCTCGGCCGCATGCCCCGCGAGCGCCTTCCACTGCCGGTCGAGCTCCTCGACGCCGGGCTGGCCGGCGCCGGAGACCGACTGATACGTCGCGACGACCATGCGCTCGATGCGGGCCGCGCGATGCAGAGGCCCGAGCGCCGTAATCGGGATCATCGTCGTGCAGTTGGGGCACGCAGCGATGCCCTTCGGCATGTGGCGCATGTCTTCCGGGTTGACCTCGGCGACGACGAGCGGCACCGAAGGGTCCATGCGGAAGGCCGACGACTTGTCGATGACCTTGGCGCCGGCGGCCGCGGCCTTCGGCGACCACTCGAGCGAAATGGGCTCGTCGACGTTGACGATGACGAGGTCGAGGCCCTCGAAGCAGCCCTCGCGCAGCACTTGGCACGCGACTTCGCGGTCGCCGAAGGCCAGCTTGCGGCCTTCCGACCGCGGGGATGCATACGCACGCAGTTCCGTGACGGGAAACTCGCGCTCCTGCAGGATCCTGAGCAGCTCCGTGCCCACTCTGCCCGTGGCGCCTACGACTCCGACTCGCACCGCTGATTCCTTATTAGCGTCTCGAAAGCCGACAGCGTAGGCGGTGGCCGCGGTTTGTTCAACGGCCGCCCGAGGCGGGCGCCGGACCGGCCGTCACGGCTTCTGGGCTGGGCTGCCGTGGGGCGGGGGCCAGATCATGAGCCCTCTTTCGTCGATGAGGCCCATGGCCCTGAGCTTCTTGACGGTCTCCGCGCCCGCGCGCTCCGGCGCGGAGCCGTTGAGGTTCGCGGCCGGCTGAATGTGCTCGGACGCGAACGTGCCGTTCGCAATGTCGATCATGTCCCTGAATCTCAGGTTCGAGCGCATGGGACCGTCGTTGACCTGAATCGCGCGCGGCCACATGAGCGGCTGATTCCTGACGTTTTTCCAGGCGAAGAGCTTCACGCGGTCGCCGATCGCGAAATCCGCTTGCTTGAAACCGTACTGCTCCATGATCCGCGTCGGATGGCTCTCGAGCCGCCAATGCCGGCCGGCCGGGAGCTCGCCGCCCGTCGTCACGATATCGATGCCGATGTGCGGATTCGACCAGCGGATCGCGACGATCCTGCCTTCCACGTATACCGTCCCCGAGGCGAACGCGCCGTATTCGGCCTCGCTGTTGTGATGCGCGTGCGCCCGAGGCGGCGCGCCCGCGATAACGCCAACGACAATGACCGCCGCACATACTGCAGCGAACTGCCTCGCCCCGCGTCCAATGCCGCCAACGCTCATGGTTTCTCCCCCTGTGCTCGGATGCCGCGCAAGCTCGCCTCGGCGCGCGCTCACTTCCAGATCAGGCACCGTGCGTTGCAACGCACCTGAGACTTGCCGCCCTCGTCGACGGCTGCCGAAAGCTGCCAGTACCCCGTGAAATCGTCGATGTCGATGCTGCATCGGTTCGAGTCCTGCGGCGACTGAATGCCCTTGATTTCGACCTTCGTCAGGAAGCAGACCGAGTTCGATGCCGGGGCCAGCGACCTGTGATCGGCCCCGGCGCCGCGCGCGCCGTCGATCCAACCGTCCTCGCTGGGCGCCGACGAGTAGGTCAGTACCGGCGGCGTGAACTTCTCGACGAGCAGCTTGTGGCTTGCGAGCCGCGTTGCGAGGGCGTCGATGTCGGTGTTTTCGGGGGCGGCACCGGGCGCCGCGATTCGAAACGAGACGACGCTGACGATCGCGGCGACGATGGCCGCGACGAAGGCGCTCAGCACGGCATGCTGCATCCTGTCCTCCCTTCCGGCGGCTCGCGCCGGCCCCCTACGCGATTCTACCCCTGTTGCCCCGGCCGCCGTCCAACCCCGAGGTTCCCCCCGCCCGCCGCCGAGACCTCGGGCCGGGAGGCCTCGAAACGCCGCCGTTGAAAAGCGGCCGGTACGCGCCGATACTCTGGAGTTTCGGGCCCGCACGTATAACAAACGGCCTCAAGCAGGGGGAGACAGTCGCCATGGCGGAACAGGACACACACGCAAGACGAAGCATTTTGCAGGCAGGTCTTGCCGTCGGCGCAGCGGCCGCTGCAGCGAGCACGGGGCTGTGGCCGAAGCTCGCGGCGGCGGCCGATGAAGAGGTCGTGCCGTTCACGGACGTGCCGAAGAGCTTCCAGGTACCGCCCGTCGTGCCGAACGCCGTTCACTTCCTCGATACACGCGACATCAAGACGTTCTACACGTCGGAGAACGATTTCTACATCATCCAGCACTACAACCAGCCGGCCATCGACGCGAACGCCTACAAGCTGCGGGTCACCGGTCTCGTCGACCGGCCGATGGAACTCACGCTGGCCGACCTCAAACGCCGTCCGGCCGTCGAGATCGACGCCGGGTTCGAGTGCGGTGGCAACAGCTCGAAGCTGTTCAACGGCCTGATCGGCAACGCGCGCTGGCGGGGCGTGAGCCTCGCCGAACTGTTGCGCGACGCCGGTGTTCGAGACGGCGGTATCGAAGTCGTGTTCTACGGCACCGACCAAGGCAAGGAGAAGATCAGGGACGTGGAGGTCGAGCAGAACTTCGGCCGCAGCCTGCAGATCAGCGATGCGCTGCGTCCCGAGGTCATGCTGGCCTACGAGATGAACGGCCAGCCCCTGCCGCACTATCACGGCGCCCCGCTGCGCTTGCTCGTGCCGGGCTGGTACGGCGTCGCGAACGTCAAGTGGCTGGCGCAGATCAACGTGCAGGACCGCCGCTTCATGGGCCGCTTCATGGCCCGCGACTATGTCACCCTGAGCCGCCGCAACATCGGCGGCGTGGAGCGCTGGGAAGAGCGTTCGGTCACGAAGATACGGCTGAAATCGGCCATTACGCGCGTCACGCGTGCGAACGGCGCGTACAAGATCATGGGCTTCGTCCTGAACGACGGCACGCCGCTGCGATCGGTCGAAGTCAAGGTGGACGACGGACCGTGGCAGAAGGCCACGCTCGATCCGCATGCAAGCCGGTATTCCTGGAAGCTGTTCAGCTTC
Organism: uncultured Gammaproteobacteria bacterium; assembly: GCA_963782445.1. Taxonomy (GTDB): domain Bacteria; phylum Pseudomonadota; class Gammaproteobacteria; order Steroidobacterales; family Rariloculaceae; genus ZC4RG20. The sequence continues at coordinate 2,754,080 of CAWAJM010000001.1, read as the reverse complement.
GATTGGAATGACGCGACCCCGGGCAAGCACACGATCGTCTCGCGCGTAACGGATGCCAACGGCCACGTGCAGCCGACGGCGGCGCAGATGCCGGAGAAGCCTACGCATTGGGAGAACAACGCCCAGTTCCCACGGACGCTCGTGATTTCCTGAAGATCCGCGTGTCGGCGGTTCGATTCCGCCCATCTCGTCGGCTACTTTGCCGCACGAGGGCCGTCAAGGTGCGCCTGGACCTGCGTCCTTCCGCAATATACTTGTTCCTTAAGCAATTACTTCTTCTACTCTTCGCGTGCTACGCAGATGACCATTTACGCGCTGCCGACTGTCATGTTCTCTCTGGATCTCGCTCCGAGAATGTGGGCACGTGTACACCTCGCGGTCATGATCGAACGCCATCTACGCAGGTATTTCCGACGCGTTGCGCGATCCCGCCGAGTTGCCGTGGAAAGACTATCCTCAGCTTCACTAGTGGCCTGTAACAACCATTTTTAGACTATAATCGCGTCCATGAGCGACGCGATTGCCTTGAGTGACCAGGAACGTATGGAGCTTACTCGCCGAGCAAAGAGCCGGACCGGGCGCGCCGAAGATGCGCGTCGGGCACGCGTGATCCTGCTTCTGGCGGAAGGGCATACGTGGGATGAAGTGTGCGAGCGGGTGGACTGCAGCCGCGGTTTCATTGCGAGTTGGAGCCGGCGCTTTGCGCATCAACGGTTGGCGGGGCTGTACAGCCGCCATCAGGGGCAAAAAGCGTCTGTGCTCAATCCGCGATTGGAGGCGCGGATCTTGAAGGCAACGGCGACGCCGCCGCCGGACGGAGCGACGCATTGGAGCACGCGCAAGCTGGGAGAACATCTGGGGGTCAGCCACATGATGGTGGCGCGGGTATGGCGCAAGCATGCTCTGCAGCCGCACCGGCTCGAGCGTTACATGGCTTCCAACGACCCGGATTTCGAGAGCAAAGCGGCCGATATCATCGGTTTGTATCTGAACCCGCCTCAGCACGCAGCGGTGTTCTGCGTCGACGAGAAGACCGCGATCCAGGCTTTGGATCGCAAGGACCCGGTGCTGCCGCTCTCGCCCGGCCGAGCCGAGCGCCACGGCTTTGAGTACTACCGCCACGGTACGTTGTCGCTGTATGCCGCCTTCAACACCAAAACGGGCGAGGTCCTGGGCAAAACCGCCGAACGACATACGTCCGCTGAGTTCGTCGCCTTCCTCAGCGATATCCTCGTCAATCAGCCGCGTGGAAAGGAAATCCATGTGATCGCAGACAACCTCTCGGCGCACAAGACCAAGCGGGTTGAGGAATTCCTGGCCGAGCATCCGAACGTTCACCTGCACTTCACTCCGACCTACTCCTCCTGGTTGAATCAGGTCGGACTGTGGTTCGCGAAGATCGAGCGGGACGTCATCGCTCGAGGCGTCTTTACTTCGGTCCCCGACTTGAAGAGAAAGCTCATGCGCTACATCCGCCAGTACAACAGGGCTCCTCGAATCGTGAAGTGGCGTTACGCCGATCCGAGCCGCCATCTTGGTACACATTCAGTTGTTACAGGCCACTAGGAACAAGCATCCTACGCCACCAACGCACAGAAGCCTGCTGGTCATGAATTTCAATAGACTATATGCGTCTCGGTAAGCCGCTTCTTCAGAGAAGCGGTCATTGGCGACTAGAATCGCCAAAGCGACGTAACGACCCCAGGAACTGGCTCGAGAACGAGAAACCAGCGGATCTCGAGCGATGCCACGCGACGAAGTCGATAAATATCTGAATAGGGTGAATGGCTCCAGCCAATAAGCCCGGGATCCCGAGGTGTGCGGCTCAAAGGGGGCCAGACCGCCCGGCAGTGGCCGAACTCCTCTAGGGGTTCCCCGACGAGTCGCACGGCGTCGCTTCCCCGGCGAATGCCAAGACGCATGCTCGGGAGCGTCTCTAGGAGTAGCCGTTCATCTCCGACGACTTCGCGTAATTCGACCGCTCAACGCATCGGGCAGAATCCATAGCAACCCCCTCGGGCCGCTTCCGTTCGAGCAGCCCCGCCTGCCCCGGCCCGCGCTGTCTCCGATGGGGATCCGAGTCTTGGGCCTCCCGCGACCACGAGCCGGAGCCCGTGTTGTGCAGTTGGGATCCCGTGATACCGCATCACCGGGAGCGGCAGCTCGGCAAACACCGGATCGTCGGCGGCATGCCGCCGCCTATTTCTTGCATTCATCGACGATCGCGCCGACGACGCCCCCAATAGCTCCGCCCAAGACGGCACCGCCCCCGCCGCCCAACGCGCCGCCGATGACAGCACCCGCCGCGGTGAGACGGCTTTCCCAGCTCTGCTGCGACTTCTTGTAGACGACGGTCGGCGTCCCGCGTACATCGTCAACGCTAACGTAGGAGTTGGTTTCGGCGAGCGCCAAAGCAAGAGCGGGCGACGAGCTTTGTCCACTTGCCAGCATCTCATCTGCGATCTGACGGCACTGCAGATACGCCTTTTCAGCAGGCGTCGTTCCTTTCGCCGCTCTAAATCCGATCTCGAACAACTTCGTCAGGCTCGTGAGATCGTCCTGTGAAATAAGGTTCATTTCGACAAGCTTCTTTAGACAGAGTATCACTGCGCGGTTCGGGTTGCCCCTTGCCTCCTTGAGAAGCCTTCGGACCTCGCGCCGAGTAGCAAGTTGGAGGTCTCCAATGCCGATGCCAATGCCTATGCCTGTCTCGTGTGCGGCCATCTTCTTCTCCCGATCTATCTGTGAAGGTTACTTCTCTCCAAGTGCTTATGTACACAGCAAACATATCGCAAAGATGTGACCTTGTCATGAAAAGGTGTACTTATCGGACCCGACGCCGCACGCGTCCGATACCGAAGCCCCGGGGGTCTCGTGTTCGTATCTTGCTGGCACATAGGTAGCGGCACCGAGATCCGGTAGGTTTGCGCGTTCGCCTTGCCACGGAAGATGGGACGCGTTCACGATTCTCCGCATCCGGGAGAGTCGATTCCACAAATTATCCTCTTTAACGTCCGCTTCCGGACTCACTCGGACGGAAACTGCGCCTCGGCCTCTTCCGGGTTCGATTCCGCCCCTGGGCACCACTCAAATCGAGTTCATTTACTACGCTTCTTTGGGACGAGCCTCGAAGCATGGCCGTAATGGTACAGTTCAAATTCTTTAGATGGTTCTATGTTGTGGCATCTCTGTTGAACATGGCAGCTCTTGCCGCCAGCGTTGTTTGCGAAGCCCCGCTACCGACGTATGGAGCCCGTCCGCGCTCCTACTCGAGCGCAAAGACGTGCAGCATCTTCTCGTGCCCCACCTTGATCTCGGGCGCGAACTTCACGAAATCGAAGGTTTCGGCCGAGGGCCCCGTGGCCACGGCGATGTACTGCTTGCCGCCCGCGCCGAAGCTGATCGGTATGCCCGAGACGGAACCGCCGAAATGGGTTTCCCACAGCACTTTGCCAGAGGCGGCGTCGAGTGCGCGGAAGCCGCCGGCCGCGTCGCCGTCGAAGACGAGGCCGCCGCCCGTGACGACGAGCGCCATGGTCGCAGGCCGCTGGCGGTAGATCCAGGCCGTCTTTCCGGTCGCGACCGAGATGGCCCTGATCTGGCCGATGGCCTTTTCGCCGGGCGGCAGGTGGGCGCTGTGGTTGATCCGCATGCCGAGTCGGCCGATGCCGCTCTTCGGGCCGGCGCTCGTCACGGTCGAGCAGAGGTTCTCGAGCGGCATGTACATGAGGCCCGTCTTCGGTGAGTAGGAGCCGGGCATCCAGTCCTTGCCACCCGGGTAGGCCGGGCAGACGGCCAGGGTCTGGTCGTCCTTGGTGAATTGCGTGGCGGGATTCATGTGCACCTTGCCCGTCGCGCCGTCGATCGAGGTCACGACGTTCTGGCGTACCGTGGGCTCGGCCCAGAGGAATTCGCCCGTGCGTCGGTCCAGCGTGTAGACGATGCCGGTCTTACCCGGGATGCCCGTCAGGACTTCGCGCCGCTCGCCGGGTTTGAGCTTGGGGTTGATCCAGGTCACGGTCTTCGGATCGGGCGCGACCTCCGTGTCCACGAGGATGCGCTCGAAAGGATGGTCGAAGTCCCACTGATCGATGATGTGCTGGTAGTACCAGACGATCTTGCCCGTGTCCGCATCGAGTGCCAGCGTCGAGTCGTGATACAGATAGGTCTTGTCGTTGCCGGCCAGCAGATACTTCGGCGTCGGCCCGGTCACGGACGTGCCGAAGTAGACGAGGTTGAGCGCGGGGTCGTAGCTCGGCGGCATCCACGTGCCGACCTGATTGCGTTTCTCCCAGGGCACCTTGCCCCAGGTCGCGTTCTCGGGCGTGCCCGGCTTTGCGATCGTCCAGGTTCGCCAGAGCTCCTTGCCCGTGAGCGCGTCGTTGGCGAGCATGACGCAGCCCTTGGGGCCGGCGTCCGGCGCGCAGGCGCGCCCGGAAATGACCTTGCCGTTCGCGACGATGGGCCCGCTCGAGGTGTTGGCGCGCCCCGTGAGCTTGACCTCCCAGGCCTGTTTGCCCGTGCGCGCATCGACGGCGAACAGGAAGCCGTCGCCCGACGTGGAGTACAACAGGTGGCCGTAGATGGCGATGTTGCGCTTCGTGCCGCCGTGCGCGGCGCCTTGGGGGTAGCTCCGCGCGAAGGACCAGAGCTGCTTGCCCGTGGCTGCGTCGAAGGCCACGATCTTGTCGCCGGGCAAGGGCAGATACATGACGCCGTCGTGCACGAGCGGTGTCGCTTCGATCGTCGTGCCCTCGAGCGGCGCGGACCAGACTTCGTGCAGGCGTTTCACGTTGCCCGCGTCGATCTCGTCGAGCGGGCTGTAGCCCCAGTCGTCGAGGGTCCGGCGGAACGAGAGCCAGTCGGCCGCCGGCGGGTGCTGCAGCATCGCGTCGGTCACCGGGTGGAACGGTGAGGCCGCGGCAGCCGCGGAATGAGTCTGGGCCGCCGCGAGGCCGGCCCATCCCGCGGTCCATGCCACGAGTCCGGCCGCGGCCGTCCGCCACATGTGTCGGGCGAGTGCTTTTCTTGTCGTCATCTCGTCTCCCCGGCCGAATGGGTCGGCTCGAAAAGTGGAATCGTATCAGTGTCCGAAGTATCCGAGGACGAGGAGGAGCACGCCGAACAGCGCAAAACCCGCGTGCAGGCTGATGAGCAGCCCGGATATCGATTGACGCCGAATACGAAACATGAAGATCAGCAGGCCGCCCAAGGCGGCCAGCACGAAGACGGCCGTCGCGGAGTTGGCGAGCAGGTCGTTCGAGGCATGCACGTCGTGCACGACGAGCAGTGCGATTGCGGCCACGGCACCGAGGCCGTGCAGCAGCCCGACGGGCAGCGGAACGTGGCGGCCCTGGACCTCGTGGATTCCGAGGCCGAAACCGAAAGCGGCGACGGCGACGAAGAGAGCGACGACCAGACCCATGCGAGCGCATCCGAACGGCGGGCCCTCATGATACAGGCCGCCCGCGGCCGTGACAGGCTAGTGGCCTGTAAAAGCTAAATCCGCAGTGGCTGGGCGATGGATCGCGCGTCGAGGCAAGGCGCGAGGAGGAGGCATAGTGGTGACTATGGCGACGACGAGCAACGCAGCATCGGCGCGCGAGACGCGCTCAGGCGCTATGGATTTGGCTGTTACAGGCCACTAGTTCGCGGGAAAGGAGAAATTAAGGTGCACGTCTGCCGGGATCGAAAAGTCGTAGCCCTTCGTGAAGCCGATCCAACGCGCGAGGAAGATCACGGCCGTCCAGATCAGGATCGAGAGCGCGCCGGCGAAGCGGCCCGCGAACGGCGCGACCGAGGTATTCCAGCCCGATACGGACTTGAGGGTCACGCGATGGAAGAATGCCATGTTGAGGCCGGCTGCGAGCAAGGCGAGCATCTTGAGCCGGAATGCCGTGTTGACGTAGTAGGTCGGGGCGTTGGCCGCAAACATGAGCACGCCCGTGACGACCGAGACGAAAAAAGCGGCCCAGGTCAGGCGCAGCATTTCGTCCGCGACGCGCGTGAAGGGCCTGCGTGTGTTGGGAATTCCGAGAAGTCTCAAGTCCACGATCAGGACCGAACCGAACACGATGGCGGCCGAGAGGACGTGGGTGGCCTCGACGATGGGCATTGCCTTGACCGACATGCGCATCCAGTTGCCGACCCCGGAGTCGTGGACGGCTTGCACGATACCGTGTAAGTCCATTGGGCTTCCTTTCCGTCTCGTCGGTCAGCTGTGCAGCGACAGCGAGCCCCAGACTTCAACGTCGTAAGCGATCGCGCGGCCGAGGAAGACGATGGCGAGCCAGATCGCGATGGTGGCGATGGCGAGGGCCTTGTTGGCCGTCGAGAACTCGGCCGCAGGGACGGCTATGGCGGTCCCGCCGGCGCCGAACGAAGCGGCCGCCGGCGTGAACGTCTTCCCGCGCAGGCTGTGGCCCAATGACCAGGTGCTCGCGATGGCGAGCACGAGCAAGGCCATCTTGAGCCAGAACGACAGCGCGGTGAATTCGCGGACCGGCTCGCCGACGATCAGAATGGCCCCCGTCACGGCCATGACGGCAAGGCCGGTCCACATCCACGGCGCGAACCGATTCCAGACGGCGTCGAATGGCTCGTCGGTGCGTGCGCGTCCGAGGACGCGCAGCGCGATCACGAGGTTCGATACGAAGACGACGCCGATCATGAGAATGTGAATCGATTGGACGAACGGGATGATCCACGTGACCGACTGGATCGTCACGCTCAGGTGCGTCGTCTGCAGCCACTCGCCGAAGTGGTGCATGTCGGCCTACTGCGTCTGCGTCGGAAGCGGACCGCCGTTGCCGACCTGCTCGTGACCCGGGACGGTGTCGCAGTGCTTGCCCGGAGGTGGCGGCGTCTTGGCCGGGCACTTGAACAGTGCGCCCGTGCCGCGCCGGCTGCCGGCAGGCTCGCCGCTGCGCAAGGGGTGCAGCCCGACGCTGAAGATCGTGCCGGGCGGGAAGGAATTGACGGAAATGCCTTCCTTCGCCGACTCGGCGGACCCCGCCATCTCCACGGCCCAGATGATCGGCTTGCCGTCTTTGTCGCGCTGGACGTTGTCGTGCGCGGCGTCCAACGGCGCGAAGAAGATCTGGAGGTGATTCGCATCCGGGTTTACGCGCGTTACGACGCCGGTGAAGACCTTCGTAACTTCGGCATTGTAGATGGCGAAAGAATGGTGCGCATAGGCCGGCGCGGCCACCACGACGGCCGCCACGGCGGTCCCGCCCAGCACGCGGCGGATTCTAGAAAAAGTCTCTGTTTTCAAGGCGGTGCTCCTCTTAGCTCAACTCGTCTCTATGCTTCGGCGAGGTCGGCTCGGCACTGGGCCTCCGCAGCCGTTCGGAAAGTATACGACGGTCCGGTCGCCCGTTCTTGCGACCGCCACTTTGCCATACCGTCGCGAAACCACGCTTAAGAAATGTCAGGATCGGAAACGTCCGAACGCCTACTCGTTTTTGAACACCGAGTCGAAATCGAAGTTCAAGTCTTTCGCGCCGACCTTCGACTCGACGAAGGGACGCAGATATACCGTATGGCAGGCGTCGCAGGTGTCGCGCAGCGCGTCGGCCCCTTCGCGCTGGCGCTTCGGGTCCCATGTATTGGAGAGCTTCTCGGCGGCCGCCTGGGCGGAGGCGGCCAACTGGTAGAACGTCGGGAAACTGCTCCAGATGGCGGGCAGCGCAAGCGTCTCGGGCTGCGCGGCCTTGGGATCGTAAAGGTTCGTCGTCGGGGGAAACAGATGCGGCAGCGCGAGCAGCAACTGGGCGACTTCCATGGCCGCGGTCGTGATCTTCGCCGGGTCCTCGGGCTCGACCTCCAAGGTATCGATCGGCTCCATGAGCCGCTCGATCGCCATCATCAGGGCCTCGCGCGCCTCGATGATGTCTTTCGGGTTCGAGAGGCCCGTCCACCCGGGGCCTTCGAGAGCGGGCCTCTGGGCGGCGGCCAGGCTCGAGAGCAGCGCGGCCCCCGCGGCTACGGCCAGTATCGCAAGTCTTCGTCTCATCGGTCTTTCCGCGTGATGCCACACGCCCGTGCGGTTCGAAAAAAAGGCTCTCGGCTCCCCCGCCGATTCGCCGCTTCCGGCAGCGACCGAGAATATCACAGACGCAGTATGGCGGTACCTCCGAACCTGCCCGGCTGCGCCGTCGGCGAGCTGCGCGAGCGGCGACGCCGCCGAGCCGGGCGTTGCGGCCGCTCGCGCCGCGCGGTCACGGCGCGCCCCGGTCCCCGCTTGACGGTTCTTTGGCTTTCTGTGGGCCCTTTCGCGGCAGGCTTGCTCACGCGGATTATTCGGCCGCGCCAAGAGAGGCTATGATGGGCCGCAAGGACAATAATAAGGCGCTCGCATCCAAGGCAGGCGGCCGAAGCGGTTCGAGCGAGCGGCCGAGGCCGGCGGACACGAAGTTCGCGAACGCTTCCAGCAGCACGTTGTAGGGTATTCGTAGGGGGTAACAGCATGAAGTTTTCCTGGCTCGCCGTCATAGGCGCGACCGCGTTCGCGACCTCGATTCAAGCCCAACAGGTCGTCGACCCCGGCTTCAAGAGCGTCGGCCGCGGGTGGCCGCTCATGGCGGACGCGAACAAATACAAGCCCGTCGGACCTGAGTTCGGATTTGGCCGTGCAAGAGGCGGCAACGACAACCAGGAAACGACGGCTCGCGGCGGCGCCGTGCCGCCCGGCATCACCCCGCTGCCTGTCGACATCTTCACGACGAAGGATTTTTACCAGGATAAGGCGCTCTGGAGCGATCCGCGCTACTTTCGCTGCAATAGCTCGGTCGGCGTGGAAGCGGAGTCCGGCGCCGTGGGCACGCCTTTGGAAGTCAATGACGACCCGGCGACGGCGGCCTGGGGCCACTGCGATCGCGACTACCCGCGTGCGGCCATCGTGAGCCCGTATCCATTCAAGACCGCGCAGGAGCAGTACGAGGCGCTGCTCGCCGAGACCAAGGCGCGCGGCGGCCCCACGAAACCCACGTACAAGGAAATCGCCGATTGGACCGGCCGCTACATGCACCCGGGCCGTACGCCGAACAACATGTACTGGTACCGGATGCACGACAACCAGATTCCGACGATTCTCTCGCTGCTGACGCCCGAGTATCAGCAGCGCATGGTGCAGCAGACCTACCATGAGGCCCGGGGTCAGGCGCAATGGCCCTCCCAGTATTGCTGGCCCGAAGGCTTCATGCGGCGCTGGCACGAGGCCGCGGTCTGGGAGCACCAGATCATCGCAACGCCTGACATCGTGCAGATCATGGCGGGCGTCGCCCGCAACTTCATCACGAACATCTACGTCGGCAAGAAGTTCGACACGAGCGGCGCCGTGCCCCGGCTCGGCGCGGATGTCCCGCGCTGGTACGGCGAGACGGTCGGCTTCTGGGATCACGACACGCTGATCACCTGGACCTCGAACATTCAGGGCTGGATGGTGCACGGTGCGTTCGAGTACTCGAACAAGATGCAGACCATCGAGATCTACTCGCCGATTCGGGACGCGAACGGGAAGTTCGTGGGGCTCAATCACGAGGCGATCCTTTACGATCCCGTGGCACTTGTTCAGCCCATCCGGATCGTGCGCAAGCTCGTGAAGGAGAGCACCGTCACGGCCGGCGATCCCTATGTCTTCATCGAGTGCGTGCCGACGATCTACCCCGTGAAGGGCAAGGCTACGCCGGTCTCTCCGGGCGACACGATCAGCTACGAGATCCCCGACATGTACGGCCGCCCTTGGGCGCACATCTGGGAGGAGTACCTCGAGCAGGGGATGCACAAGCCCCAACCCAAGCAGAGCATCTTCGACTTCAACAAGCCGCAGTAGCGCCGGCGTTCCGGCCGGGCCGCTGCGTGCGCCCGGCCGGGACGGCCATTTCGGATTCTCGCGGCTGAGCTTCGTTTCGGAAGCGGGAGACGATCGCGCGATGGCCATCAAGCTGCTTGACGTAGAGTCGCTGAAGCCTCCGGTCGCGGAGGAGCAGGTCGTCGAGCTCGAGTTCGGGCCGAATTTCGGCTACAAGCCGATGCGGCCCATTGCGGAGCTCTACGGGCTGCTGGCCGTCATGAACGTCGGCGCCTGGATCTGGGCGCTCGCCATGTTCTACGACCAGCCCCTGCTGCTCAGCACCTGCGTGCTCGCCTACGGTCTCGGCTTGCGCCACGGCGTCGATGCCGATCACATCGCCGCGATCGACAACGTCACGCGCAAGCTCATGGGCCAAAAACAAAGGCCGCTCGGCGCCGGGCTGTTCTTCGCGCTCGGGCACTCGTCCGTGGTCGTGATCGCAGCGCTCGCGATCTCTGCGGCCGCGGGCTTCCTGCACGAGGCCGAAAGGTTCAAGGGCTTCGGCGGCCTGCTTTCGACGAGCATTTCCGCGTTCTTTCTGTTCACGATCGCGGCGCTGAACCTCGTGATCCTGCGCTCGGTCTACGCCGCGTTCCGGCGCGTCAAGAGCGGCGAGCCCTATGTCGAGGAGGACCTCAACGTGCTCCTCTCCGGGCGCGGCCTGCTCGCGCGCATCTTCAGGCCGCTGTTTCGGCTCGTCAACCGCAGCTGGCACATGATGCTGCTCGGTCTTCTGTTCGGGCTCGGCTTCGACACGGCCACCGAGATCAGCCTGCTCGGCATCTCCGCCGCCCAGGGCGCCCACGGCTTTGCGCTGGCGAGCATCATGGTCTTCCCGGCGCTGTTCGCCGCAGGGATGGCGCTCGTCGATACGACGGACGGCGTGCTCATGGTCAGCGCGTATTCCTGGGCCTTCGTCAAGCCGTTGCGCAAGCTCTACTACAACCTGACGGTGACGGCCGTGTCGGCGCTGGTGGCCGTCGTGATCGGCGGAATCGAGGTGCTGAGCGTCGTCGCGGATCACTTCGATCTCGAAGGGCCGTTCTGGTCACTGACGCGGAGCGCCACGGGCAGGCTCGGCTTCGTCGTAATAGGCGTGTTTGCGCTGGCGTGGGTGGTTTCGGTCGTCATCTATCACGTCGCAGGGTACGAGCGGGTTCCGCAGGTGGACGTTGTGCTCGATTAGCCCGCGGACGAGCGCCCTCGACGTCAATCCCGCCAGCCCCGACACTTGTGTCCTCATTGCGTAAAACACGTAGCGCAGCACGTACTTTCGGCAGCTGCGGGCTCGGCTTGGGGGCGCTATCGTCGCGGAGTCGGGACTCATTCGGGTGCCCGCGAAAGTTCAGCGAGGACAAAAACATGGAACATCACAAGCACCAGCACGTCGTCGCCGCCGTCGGGTCGGGCAAGGACCTGGACGAGGCGATCTTCAACGCCGTCGCGGGACTCACGGATCCCAAAGGTCACCATGGGGGTTTGAGCTTCGACTCGTTCGAGGTGCTCAACATCAAGGGAACGATCGCTCATCCTCCGGGCGATCATGGCAAGCCCGGGCATATTCAGGTCACGATTCAGGCGCTCGGCGTACACGGACAATAGGCGTTCTGCCCGCGGGCGGCGGGTCCCGGCGTTCCGTGCCGATACCGGTGGACTGCGTTGCGGCGAGAAGGGTCGACGCTTCGTTACGCGGTACACTAGAGTATTGGTGACCATGGCCGAAGGCGCGACTTGAAGCGCGGCATGGTCGGGGACGCGCGGCGCCTAAAAAAAGCTAGAACGCGCGCCCCTCGGTACGACGGGAGGTGGGGCGTGGGTTCAGACGGGCAGAGGCGGCGGACGGCCGCCGTGACCTCGGGCGTAACGGTCGTTGCGCTGGCGGTGGTTTTGGGCGGGCTGTACTTGTGGCGGTCGTCGCGGCTGCAAGAGGTGCCGCCGAGCGCTCGCCCGCCCGTGACGGTCACGACGATGGTCGTCGAGGCCGAGGATGCTCCGGTCGATCTGGAGGCCGTCGGCTCCGTGACCGCCGTACGCCAAGTCGTGATCACGCCGGAAGTCGGCGGACTCGTGACCGGTATCCGCTTCGACTCCGGCGATGTGGTCAAGGCGGGCGCGCTGCTCGTGCAGCTCAACGATGCCCCCGAGCGCGCCGACCGCCTGGCGGCCCAGGCGAAGCAGGATTTGGCCGAGCGCCAGCTCAAGCGCGCGCAAAGCCTGACCGGGACGGGTGCCGCTTCGGAGGACCTCCTCGATCAGCGCCGCTCGGAACGGGACCAGGCGGTTGCGGCCCTGAAGCAGCTCGACGCTCAGATCGCCCAGAAGCAGATACGCGCCCCGTTCGACGGCGAACTGGGGCTGCGGCGCGTCAATCTCGGCCAGCACCTGAACCCCGGCGACGCCATTGCGACGCTGACGGACCTCAGCGAAATCTATGTCGAGTTCGCGCTTCCCCAGCAGGATTTGAACCGGTTCGCCGTCGGGGCCGGCGTCTCCGTTACGACGGACGGATGGCCCGGCCGCAGCTTCAAGGGCAAGGTCAATGCCGTCGAGCCGCAGATCGATGCCAATACGCGCAACGTGACGGTGCAGGCGCTGCTGCCGAATCCGGATCAGGCGCTTAGGCCCGGCATGTACGTCAATGTTGCACTGAGCCTGCCGCTGCAGCACGGCGCGCTGCTCGTGCCCGTCACGGCCATTCAGACGTTGGCTTCGGGCGAGAACGTCATCGTCGTCCGGGGCGCCACCGGGGACGGCGGCGGTAAGGCCGATATCGTGCCCGTGGTCACGGGCCGGCGCATCGAGGATCGGGTCGTGGTCGCGAGCGGCCTGCATGCGGGCGAGACGATCGTGACCGAGGGGCAGCTGCGCGTGCAGCCGGGCGCGGCCGTCATGAGCGTTTCCACGGCGCGCGCCGAGGCCGGCCGGTGAGGTTCACCGACGCCTTCATTCGCCGGCCGACGCTTGCGATCGTCGTCAGCCTGCTGATTCTGCTCATCGGCGCGAGCGCGCTGTTCGGCCTTCCGGTGCGCGAATATCCGTACATGGAAAGCGCCACGATCCAGATCGACACGGCGTTTCCCGGGGCGACGCAGGACGTCATGCAAGGCTTCGTCACGACGCCCATCGTGCAGGCGATCGCCTCGGCCAGCGGCATCGAATACATCACCTCGACGTTCGAGCCAGGGCACGAGCCAGATCAAGGCGAAGCTCGTCTTGAACGCGGACTCGGACCGCGCCATGACGGACGTGCTCGCCAAGGTTTCACAAGTCAAATACCGCCTGCCGACCGGCGCCGCCGATCCGGTGATCACGAAGGTCACGGATGCGGAGTCGGCCGTCGAGTACATCGCGTTCGTCAGCGACACGTATCCGGTTCCGCAGCTGACGGACTTCATCACGCGCGTGGCGCAGCCGTTGATCACCTCCGTTCCGGGCGTCGCCACGGCCGCGATCCAGGGCGGCCAGACGCTCGCGATGCGGATCTGGGCGAACCCGGACAAGCTCGCGGCCCGGGGCCTGACCGGCGCCGATCTCGTCAACGTCCTGCGCGCAAACAACGTGCAGGCGGCACCCGGCCAGCTCAAAGGCGCGGAGACCGCGATCAACATCACGGCGGCCACCGACCTGCGCAGCGCGGACGAGTTCAGGCAGATCGTCATCAAGCGCGACGCCAACGGCATCGTGCGGCTCGGCGACGTTGCGACCGTCGAGCTCGGGGGCGAGAATTACGATTCGAACGGCACGGCATCGGGTCACCGCGCCGTCACGATCGCCGTCTCGCCGACGCCCGACGGCAACCCGCTCGAGATCGTCAAAGCCGTCAAGGCGCTGCTTCCCGAGATCCAGCGCGTCGCGCCGCCCGACGTCAAGGTCTTCAACGACTACGATGTGGCGCATTTCGTCAACAGCTCGATCGCCGAAGTGATCCGTTCGCTCGTCGCGGCCGTGGCCATCGTCGTGCTCGTCATTTTCCTCTCGCTCGGCTCCGTGCGCGCCGTGCTGATTCCCGTCATGACGATTCCGCTCTCGCTCGTCGGCACGGCCGCGCTCATGCTGGCTTTCGGGTTCTCCCTGAATCTGCTGACCTTGCTGGCCATGGTGCTCGCCATCGGGCTCGTGGTGGACGATGCGATCGTCGTCGTCGAGAACATCCATCGCCACATCGAGGAAGGCCTGTCGCCGATCGACGCGGCGCTCATTGGCGCCCGCGAGATCATCAGTCCCGTCATCGCGATGACGATCACGCTCGCCGCCGTCTATGCCCCGATCGGTCTCATGGGCGGTCTCACGGGCGCGCTGTTCCGCGAGTTCGCGTTCACGCTGGCGGCCTCGGTCATCGTCTCCGGCGTCATCGCCTTGACGCTCTCGCCCATGATGAGCAGCCGACTGCTGCGCCCGAAACGGGCCGAGGGACGGCTCACGCGCGCCATCGAGCGCAATATGATGCGGCTCACGGGCCTCTACGGCCGGCTGCTCGACGGCGCGCTCGCGGCGCGCGGCGCCGTGCTGCTGACCGGCGTCGTGATTCTCGGGACCATCGTCGTATTTTTCCTGGGCGCCAAGCGCGAGCTCGCACCGCAGGAGGACCAGGGCGTCATCATCGTCAACACCAAAGCGCCGCGCTATGCGAACGTGAACTACGTGGCGCGCGCCTCGGAGGCCGTCGAGAAGCTCTTCGAGGGCCTGCCCGAGTTCCAGACGAGCTGGTTCAATAACAGTCCGAAAAGTGCATTCGGCGGCGTCGTGCTCAAGGACTGGTCGCGGCGCGAGCGCGGTTCGGACGCGATCCAGGCCCAGCTCACGCGCGAGGGCGCCCGCGTGCCGAGCGTCTATGTCACCGTGTTCCAGAAGTCCTCGCTGCCTAGCGGCAGCAGCGGCGTGCCGGTCCAAATGGTGATCCGGTCCGCCGACGATTTTCCGGTGCTCTACGGCGCCATGGAGCAGCTCAAGGCCACTGCCCGCCGCAGCGGCCTGTTCTCCTTCGTCGACAGCGACCTGGCGTTCGACAGTCCCGAAGCGCACGTCGCCATCGATCGTGGCAAGGCGGGCGACCTCGGCGTTCCCATGGCGGACATCGCGAACGCCCTCGCGACGCTGGTCGGCGAAAACTACGTCAGCCGCTTCAATTGGCACAATCGGTCCTACGACGTCATCGTGCAGGCGCCGCCTAAGCAGAGGCTGACGCCGGCCAACCTGGGGCAGTACTACGTCCGCGCCGAGTCCGGCCAGCTCCTGCCGCTCTCGACGGTCGTGCATATCGACATGCGCCCGGAGCCCAACGTGCTGCCGCAGTTCAACCAGCTCAATGCCTCCACGCTCTCGGCCGTGCTCGCTCCGGGCGTGACGATGGGCCAGGCCGTCGGCTTTCTTCAGGCCCAGAAACTGCCGCCCGGCGTCTCCATCGATTGGCTCTCGAACAGCCGACAGTTCGTCAAGGAAGGCAATCGTCTGACGGGTTCGTTCGTGTTCGCGCTGGTCGTGATCTTTCTGGTTCTGACGGCCCAGTTCGAGAGTTTCCGCGATCCGCTCGTGATCCTCGTCAGCGTGCCGCTCGCGGTCTGCGGCGCCTTGACGCCGCTTTATCTCGGTTTTACGACGCTCAACATCTACACGCAGATCGGTCTGGTCACGCTGATCGGCCTGATCTCCAAGCACGGCATCCTCATGGTCTCGTTCGCGAATCAGATTCAGCGTACCGAGGGCCTGGACCGTTTGACGGCCATCCGCAAGGCGGCCGCCGTGCGGATGCGGCCGATCCTCATGACGACAGCCGCCATGGTGGCGGGCCTGATTCCTCTCGTATTCGCGCAGGGGGCCGGCGCGCAGAGCCGCTTCGCGATCGGTATCGTCGTCGTCATGGGCATGCTGATCGGCACCCTGTTTACCTTGTTCGTCCTGCCCACGATCTATAGTCTGATCGCCGGCGACCATCGCGCGGCCGCGATGCAGATCCGGGAGCCCGAAACGGAGCGGGTCGATGCGACGGTCGAGGTACCGGAACCATCGCATGTGCCGGGCTGACGGCGCTGACACGAGCGAAGCGTACCGGTACCATCTTCGACGGTGCTTTCGAAATGGGAGGTTTCGGATGAAGGCAGGGCTGATTCGTAAGGCCGTCGCATTCGCGCTCGTGCTCACGGCCGGCGCGGCGCTCGCGCATCACTCGTTTGCGATGTTCGATCTCTCCAAGACGGTCACGCTCAAGGGCGCCGTCAAGGATTTCCGTTGGACGAACCCGCATGTCTTCATTCAGCTGCTGGTCACGAACGAGCGCGGCGTCGACGAGGAGTGGAGCATCGAGATGACGAGCCCCGAGCACCTTGCACGCGCCGGCTGGCGGCCCGGAACCCTGAAGGCCGGCGACGCGCTGACGCTGAAGATCCATCCCATGCGCGAGGGCGTCAAAGGCGGCCAGTACCTCTCGGGCATCGGGCCGGACGGGCCTTTGATCGGCTCGCGGCCGCCCGAGCGGGGAGAGGCGCCATGAATCCGCTGCGCACGGCACAAACGGCGGCGGTGCTGCTCGCGCTGACGGCCGCGGCCGGCGCGTCGGCGCAGCTGCCGGACTGGAGCGGCCAATGGCAGAACGTCGGCGCCACGCCGAGTCCGGATGGCGGCTTCTACCAGTCGCTCGACGAAGTGCTGCACAAATTGCCGTGGGCGCCGCCGCTCAAGCCTGCGGCGCAGGCCGCCGTGGCCAAGGTTGTCGCACGCCAGAAGCAGGCCATGAAGGAGATGCGCGAAGGCATCGATCCGGGCGGCGCCGTGCGGGCCTGCACGTTCGGCTATCCGACGCTCATGGTCGAGTCGCCGTTGATGTTCGAAATTCTGCCGACGCCCAAGGAGACGGCGCTGATCTTCTCGAGCCGAGAGATTCGCCACGTATACACGGACGGGCGCTCGCATCCCGGTAAGGCCGACCTTTGGCCGACTCACTGGGGCGATTCGATCGGTCATTGGGAGGGCCAGACGCTCGTGATCGATACGATCGCCGTGAAGTCGGCGTTCCCGGGCAGAAGCGGCCTCGCCGTCATGGCGTTCGGCGGCATCGAAGATGCCCAGACCGTCGCGCTGTTGAGCGCGGACGCGCATTTCGTCGAAAGAATCCGCATGATCGACAAGGATCATCTCGAGGACCGCATGACGGTCATCGATCCAGCCATGCTCACGAAGCCCTGGCAATTGCGCCGCACGTACGAGCGCGTCGCCAACATTCACCGCATGGTGTACGAGGACTGCGAGGGCGAGGAGCGCAACCCGATCGTCGACGGGAAGTTCACGCTGGCGCCGCCGCCCGGGGAAACGACGAGCGGGCGCTGAACGCCGTCTGGGTCAATCGGCGGCGGGCGAGAGGCGCAGCAGCGCGCCGTCGTCCTCGTCCGTGATCACATAGAGCAAGCCGTCCGGGCCCTGCCGCACGTCGCGGATGCGCTGATGAAGGTCCGTGAGCAGCGACTCGCGCCTGAGCTCCTCGAGCTTGCCGTTGAAGACGATCCGCTCGAGCCCGCCGGTCCGCGGAATCTCGCCGTGCCGAGCGCTGCCGACGAAGAGGTTGTGCTTCCAAGTCGGAAAGCGGTCGCCGGTGTAGAACGTCATACCCGTCGGCGCTACGGAGGGTATCCAGAGCAGGATGGGCTGCTCGGTATCGGGCCCGAGCGGTACGGCCGAGATGCGCGGGCCCTCGTAGCTGCGCCCGAAGCTGTAGGTCGGCCAGCCGTAGTTGCGGCCCGGCAGGATCAGGTTCACCTCGTCCCCGCCGTTCGGGCCGTGCTCCGCCGCGAGGACGGCACCGCTCTCGGGATCGATCGTCAGGCCGAGCTGGTCCCGATGGCCGTAGGAGTAGATTTCGGGACGGGCGCCGGCGCGATGCACGTAAGGGTTGTCCGCCGGGATGCCGCCGTCGCGCGTGAGCCGCAGCACCTTGCCGTAGACGCTGTCGAGTCGCTGGGCCTGGTCGCCGAAGGGCGCGCCCGTCGTCATGAAGATCGTGCCGGGGCCGAAAGCGAGCCGCGATCCGCTGCTGCCGGACTTGGGTTCGCCTCGGAATAGCGTGCGCCGAGCGACGAGACGCAGCCCGTCGAGGCGGGCGCGGTCGAGCATGACGGTCGTCGCGGGCCGCTCCGAGCCGGCAGTGCCCGACCCGCCGGCGGCGGGCGCGGGGGTGTTGTACGTGAAGTAGACGAGGTGATTGGCCGCGAAGTCCGGGTCCACGGCCACCTCGGCGAGCCCGGCGCCGCGGAATGGCCCGGGCGGCGGGCCACCTGCAACCGGTTGCGGCTCGAGCGCCGCGGGGCGGCCCTGCCCCGTGGCGTGGCGCACGCGGCGCAGTTCGCCGCCGCGCTCGCTGATCAAGGCGTCCCCGTTCGGCAGAAACGCGAGGCTGAAGGGGTGGGGCAGCCCGTGCAGGACGACGTCGACACGCAGGCGATGCTGCTCGGCCGTGTCGAAGACATACGGGCCCGGGCCGAGCTTGACCGGGGCGATGCCGATATCGGGCTGCCCCTGCTGGGCGGAGACGCCGGCGCAGGCGCAGGCGCCGAGCGCGAGGACCGCGAGCCGCAGAATCTGCCGAAAGCGCACTTGTGTCATCGCCTTTCTCCCGAAGCGTTCAAGACTCAATAACCGGCCGCGCGCGCGCGTGTCAAGCGAAGAACGACGGCCGCGATGGGGCCGCGGACTACACGCGAGAGCGCGGCTATGTAAGACTCTTTAACACGAGAGCCTGTCCGATGACCGCGAGGCGACACCCAAGCGCGTCGAGATCGAGGAGGAGCCCGATGAGAAGACTTTCCCTAATATCGCTCGCGCTGAGCTGCGCGGCCCTGGCGGCCGCGGCGCAAGCGGCGCCGCCTCCGTACGCGCCCGGCCTCGGCGATTTCATGACCGCCTACGTCCAGCCGCATCACCTGAAACTGTGGTATGCGGGTCGGGCGGGCAATTGGACGCTCGCCGCGTACGAGGCCGACGAGCTCGGCGAAACGTTCGAGGACGTTGCCACCTACCAGGCCGATTGGGAGAACGTGCCGGTCGCACAGCTGATCAAGACGATCATCGATCCGGCGCTCGAAAGCATGAAAGCGGCGATTGCGGCCAAGAACGCAGGTCGGTTCGAGCAGGCCTATAAGGCCCTCACGTCGGGCTGCGACGCCTGCCATGCGGCCGCGAAGAAGGCATTCATCAGGATCAAAGTGCCGACGGGGGATTCGTCGTTCACCGATCAGGACTTCTCCGCACATTAGCCTGCCGCATGCCGTCAGCCTCGCGGGGCTCGCCGGCTCGTCGCGGCCCCGCGGCGAGGATTTGCTACCGTGGCGCTCCTTCCTGTGCGCATCCTTTCGAGGGGCCAGTATGTCGACACCGCACGAGGGCGTTCCGTCGTCCCCGGCGCCCGGAGACCGCTTACCGAGGCGCCTGGGCCTTTGGAGCGCAGTGGCGGTCCTCGTCGGCTCGACGATCGGCAGCGGGATCTTCCGCGTCCCGAGCACGGTAGCGGGCGATGTCGGTAGCGCCGGTGCCGCGGCGCTCGTCTGGGCGGCCGGCGCCGTCATTGCCCTTTTCGGGGCCCTGACCCTGGCCGAGCTCGCTGCGCTGTTTCCGCGTTCCGGCGGGCTCTATGTCTATGTGCGCGAGGCCTTCGGGCCGGTGCCGGCCTTCCTGTTCGGGTGGACGGAGCTGCTCGTGATCCGGCCATCTGCGCTGGGCGCGATCGCCATGATCTTCGCGGCCTATCTCGGCGAGTTCGTGCCGCTCGGCGCGATCTCGACGCGTGCCGTCGCAGCGGCGGCGATCGTGCTGCTGAGTGCGGCTAACATTCGGTCGGTGGCCTGGGGCGCCGTCGTCGAGAATTCGACGACGGCGGCCAAGGTCTTCGCGCTCGGCGCGTTGGCCGTGCTCGCCTTCGTGTTCGCCCGCCCGGGCGGCGGTGCGTTCGGGGGCGCGGACGCCGGGCTGCTCGGCGGCGCCGCGGCCGCGGGGCCCGGGTTCTTGGCGGCCCTGGCGCCTACGGCATGGGGCGGCTTCGGTCTCGCGCTCGTCGGGGTGCTCTGGGCCTATGACGGCTGGGCAGACCTGACCTTCATGGCCGGCGAGGTGCGTGCGCCGGGCCGTAACCTGCCGCGGGCTTTGCTCGTCGGCGTCGCGATCGTCGGCGTCCTCTACCTGCTCGTGAACGCGGCCTACCTCTATGTGCTGCCACTCGAGGCGATGCGCGCATCGACGCTCGTTGCCGCCGACGCTGCCGACCGGGTGGTGGGGCGCGCGGGCGCCTCCCTCGTGGCGGGCCTCGTCGTGCTCTCGGCCTTCGGCGCCCTGAACGGCTCCGTCATGACCGGACCGCGCATTTTGTACGCGATGGCCGACGACGGTCTCTTCTTCCGCCCCATCGCGGCCGTTCATGCACGCTGGCGCACCCCCTGGGCCGCCATCGCTCTGGCCGCCGGTCTCGGCGTCGCCAACGTCTCGATACGCAGCTTCGAGCAGCTCGCCGATGCTTTCGTGCTCGGCATCTGGCCGTTCTATGCGCTTGCGGTGGCTGCCGTGTTCCGGCTTCGGCGGACGCGCACCGATCTCGAGCGGCCTTATCGCACGCTGGGTTACCCGGTCGTGCCCATGGTGTTCCTGCTCGCGTCGGTCGCATTGCTCGGCAATGCCTTGATCGAGCAGCCGCGCTCGACCGTCGACGGCTTCGCGGTGATCCTCGCCGGGCTCCCGGTCTACTTCCTATGGCGACGCCGTGGGTCGGCCGTCGACGGGCGTCAGACGCCCGGGCTCACGATCGAGCCCGAGGAAGACTGAGCGCCGTGCGCGACGCGCACATGCGGCCGCCCGGCCTCCCCGGGAGCGTATCGCGGGCCCGCGCGGCGCTGGGTATACTCGCGCTGTCGCCGGCCGCTGCGGCCGTGCCCTGGGGGAGGTAAGGAAAGATGTCGAGAGTCTGGGTTGCCGTGGCCGCCGTCGCGTTATCCGCTTCGGCCTGGGCCCATCACGGCTTTGGCCGCTTCGATCTGCGCAAGAACGTAGAGCTCGAAGGCACGCTGACGAGGCTCGATTTCGTCAATCCCCATTCCTACGTCTACTTCGATGTCGTCGGGCCCGACGGCAAGGTCAGGCCCATGCGCTGCGAGATGCGGGCGGCGACGGTGCTGCGCCGCTCCGGCTGGTCGCCGAAGATGTTCGTCGCAGGCGCCCACATAAAAGTATCCGGGCATCCTCATCGCGACGATCCGTCCTCCTGCTACGTCGAGACGCTGACCATCGGCAATGCCCCGACGCTCGAGCGCTACGAGCAACTGAGCTCGGCCGGCCCCGAGAAGCGCAGGGACCGGCCCCTGCGGCTGGCCTCGGGCGAGCCGAACATCTCGGGCGATTGGGCCGAGGAGCAGTATCTGCTCGCCAAACCGCCGGGCGCCGCCCGGTCTCTGCTCGTGCCGAAGAGCATGGTCGCGGCCGTGGAGTCGGGGACCGTGGCGCCGTCACAGGTGCCGGATGCCGGCTGGGGCTCGCGGCCCGTGACGTTCACGGCGGCCGGTCGCGCCGCGGCCGAGGCGCTGCGCAAGGCCCCGCCGCAGGACAACCCGCGGATGCGCTGCGAGATCACGAGCATCCTGTTCGACTGGGTCTTCGACGGGCCCATCAACCGCATCACGCAAGGCAAGGACGAAATCACGCTCGAATACGGCCGCGGGCTGAAGCGCACCATTCACATGAACATGACGAGTCATCCCAGCAACTTCGTGCCGAGCCGGGCAGGGCACTCGATCGGTCATTGGGAGGGCGATACGCTCGTCGTCGATACCGTCGGGTTCCTGCCCGGCATGCTCGCCGCGCCCGTCATGAACAGCGCCAAGCTGCACGTCGTCGAGCGGTTCACGCTCGACCCGAAGAGGCTGGCGCTGAAGCGCGAATACGTCGCCGAAGACCCGGTTTACTACACGGACAAGTACGTCGGCTCCGATATCGTGCTGCCGGCCGATGCGCCGTTCGCGGTCGACCAATGCAAGGAGCTGACCTACGTCGACTATGCGCGCAAGGCGGCTTCGCCCGCGCAATGAAAGACGCCGATCGAGCCGGCGCTGCTCAGCGGCGCCGGCTCAGGCCGGCGAGCACACGTTGCCGAGATACCCGCCGCCGCCGCAATAGCTGACGTCCTGCAGCTGCAGCAAGATCCCGTCCGGATCCGTGAAGTAGAGCTCGGGCGTCCCGCCTTCGGCGCCGCCGCGATTGGGCATGCGCAGGCTCACGTAGTGCATGAGCGGTCCCGTGCGGCGGTCGCGTCGCGCCGTGAGGCCGTACTTCGTCAGCGCCGCCAGCACCCGGTCCACGTCGAACCCGCGCATATTGAAGCAGCCGTGATTGATGACGGCAGGCGTGGGTTTGTCGCGCGGCGGGCCCGCGTACATGACGAACTGGTGCCCGTCGCCGATGCCGACGACGGGCGCACGCGGGCCTTGGTGGGCCTGAACGGCCAGCTTGAACGTGTCCTGATAAAACCGATTGGCCGCGGCCCCGTCGTTGACGAAGACCGTGAAGTGATTGAGGTCGTTGAGTGCGAGCAGGCCCGCGGGAACGGGTTCGGCGGCGCTGCAGGCCTTTGCGCCGGCACCCGAACCGCAGTAGCCGGGGTCGCTGAGCTGCACGATGAGCCCGCGCGCATCGGCAAAGTACAGCTCCGGCGTCTGCCCTCGCATCCTGATCCAAGTGCTCATCGCATGCTCGAGGCCGGGGCTCGTGATCGGCGGTGGGTCGATGGCCGCGAAGCCGATACCGCGCAGACCGGCATGCACGCGCTGCACGTCGAAGTCCTCGACGGAGTAGCCGATATAGGTAATCGCCGGCGACTCTCCGTCGCGGATGGGGCGCACGGCCATGAATTGCGGGCCGTCCCCGATCGCCAGGCAGACCCGGTCGGCGCTGCGCGCCTGGACGGGCATGCCGAAAAGGCCCTGGTAAAAACGCAACGCTCTGTCAACGTCCGAGACCCTGATCTCGAAACAATGTAGTTTGCGTAAGCGGATGGGCGCCGCTTGGGCAAATGCCCGCGGCACGGCGGCAAGCGCCGCGACCGAGGCGGCGAAGGCGCGCCGGGAAAGACGTGGGCCGAGGCCCGGGCGTGCGTCGATCGGCTTCATTTTCTCCCCCATTTCCCGTTGCGGCGAAGACCCCAGCGGCAGCGAAAACTTGAATTCGCGAGTAACATCGGAGAGATTAGCTGTTGCACATGCGCGTCGTAAAGAAGATCAACACGGATGCGTGCACGGGCGCTGGGGCGGCGAAGGCGTCCATATTGGGGAGGCGATGCGAGCAGCGGATTTCGCAAACGGCATGACGGCGCGTCTCGTGCGCGGGGCCACGCTCGGGGTGCTGGCTGTGGGGCTGCTGGCGCAGCAAGCCGCGTCCGAGCCGCCGCGGGCGCAGCCCGTGGCCGATCCGGCCGTGGCCCGCGCGCGGCCCGCCGCCGCGTCGTTGGCCGATGCCGCTCGCGCCGGCGAGTGGCCGCGCGTGCGGGCGCTTCTCGCAGGCACGGCCGATGTGAATGCGCCCGGGGCGGACGGGACGCCCGCGCTGCACTGGGTAGTACGCCGCAACGAAATCGATTTGGCGCGGCGATTGATCGGCGCCGGCGCCGATCCGAACCGAGCTACGCGCTATGGCATCAGGCCGCTGTATCTCGCGGCTTCCAACGGCAATGCCGAGATGATCCGTCTGCTCCTCGAGAAAGGTGCGGATCCGAATGCCGCGGGTGCCTACGGGGAGACGATGCTCATGGCCGCGGTCGAGAGCCGCAGCCTGCCGGCCGTCGAGGCGCTGCTCAAAGCGGGGGCGGACGTAAACGGCCGTGATCCGCATTACCGGCAGAGCGCTTTGATGTTCGCGGCGCGCGAGGGCCTGCCCGATGTCGCCGGCACGCTGATATCGGCCGGGGCCGAGGTCGACGCGCGCACGCGCCTCGGCGACGCGCCGGCCTTCATCGGGCCGAACTCGCGCAAGGGTTTTAGTTTCGGCGTCGGCATCATCCGCGGCGGTTGGCCCGCAGACCGCGGCATGCGGCCGTTTCGCAAGGGCTCGATGACGCCGCTGCTTTATGCCGCACGCGACGGGCGGCTCGCGACGGCGAAGGTGCTGCTCGACGCCGGGGCCGCCATCGACGGCAAGGAGGCCAACGGGATCACGCCGCTCATCATGGCGATCTCGAACGACCGCATGGATGTGGCCAAGCTGCTCATCGAGCGCGGTGCCGATCTCGATGCGCAGGACTGGTACGGCCGCAGCCCGCTGTGGTCGGCCGTCGAGGTGCGTAACCTGTATCTCGATAACAAGACGCTCGAGAGCAAGATCGACCGCAAGCCGGTCCTCGAGGTCATCCGCATGCTTCTCGACCACGGCGCCAAGCCCAACGCGCGCACGAAAGAGAAGCCGCCGCCGCGCGAATATCTGCTGCCGATCACGTGGTCGCTCGAATGGGTCGACTTGACGGGGCAGACCCCGTTTCTGCGTGCCGCGCGCGCCGGCGACCTCGAGGTCATGCGGCTGCTGCTTGCGCACGGGGCCGATCCGAACATCGCGACGTTCGCGGGCACGACGCCGCTCATGGCGGCCGCCGGCATCGACTGGGTCGTCTCGCAGACTTACACGGAAGGCCCGGACGCGTTGCTCGAAGCTGTCAAACTCTGCGCCTCGCTGGGCAACGACGTGAACGCCGCCAACTCGATGGGACTGACGGCCGTCGACGGTGCGGCCAACCGCGGGTCCGACGCCATCATCGAATACCTCGTGAGTCACGGAGCGCGTCTCGATGTCAAGGACAAGGAAGGCCGCACACCGCTCGACTGGGCTCGCGGCGTATTTCTCGCGACCCATCCCGCCGAACCGAAGCCGAGCTCGATCGCCCTGATCGAACGGCTCATGAAACACTGAGGACGTAATGCCCCGAGCCGCCTTGACCGTCACCGCTTCGATCGCCGCTTGCGTCGCCGGTGCGGCGGGCGCCGCGGGTCTGTGGCTGCACGCGCAGCGCAACCCGTACACGGATCCCGCTGCGGCGAAGCAGCTCGTGCATCACTACTGCATGGATTGCCACAACTCGATCGACCTCGCAGGCGGCATGAGTCTCGACGACAAGGATTTCGTCCACGTCGGCAAGGACGCGGAAACCTTCGAGCACGTCGTTCGCAAGCTGCAGGCGGGCATGATGCCGCCCAAGGGGCGGCCGCGGCCGCCGCGCAAGACGCTGGACGAGTTCACGACCGCGCTCGAAGCACGCCTCGATACGGCCGAAAGGGCCCACCCCGAGGCCCGGGCGCGTACGGCGCTGCGGCGACTGAACCGCACGGAGTACGCGAACGCGATTCGGGATCTGCTGCATCTCGACATCGATGCGACGACGCTGCTGCCGCTCGACGATTCGAGCGAGGGCTTCGACGACATCGCCGCTGCGCTCGGCACTTCGCCGTCGTTGATCCAGGGCTATGTCTCGGCGGCCATGAAGATCAGCCGCCGGGCACTCGGCGACCCGACGACGCCGCGCAGCCAGGCGACCTACTCGGCGCCCCCGACGCTCGCGCAGGATCGGCACATCGAGGGCCTGCCGCTCGGCACGCGCGGCGGGCTGCGCATCGAGCACGACTTTCCTCTCGACGCCGAGTACGAGTTTCACGTCCGCGCGGGTTATCGAATGCCGGCCGGCAGCCGCCTCGACGTGACGCTCGACGGCAAGCCGGTCAAGGCGGATGACCCCGCCCAGTTCCGCATCAAGGTGTCTGCGGGGCCGCACGTCGTGACCGCCGCGCTCGTCGACGGCTGGCGCCCGGCCGGCGTCGACGATGTCTACGGGTACTACGATACGCAGGGCAGCATTCAGCATATCGAGATCGACGGTCCGTTCGATCCGACCGGCGTCGGCGATACTCCGAGTCGGCGCCAGATTCTGATCTGCAAGCCGGAGAACGCGGCGGAGGAGCGGCCGTGTGCCGAGAAGATCGTCGCGAAGCTCGCCACGCACGCCTTTCGCCGGCCGGTTTCGCACAAGGATCTTGCGGGGCTCATGAGGTTCTACGACGCTGGCAGGAAGGGCGGCGACTTCGAGGCCGGCGTCGAGCATGCCTTGTCGCGCATCCTCGTCGATCCCCGCTTTCTGTACCGCGTCGAGCCCGATCCGCCGAATGTCGCGCCGGGCACGATCTATGCGGTCGACGACTACGCGCTGGCCTCGCGGCTCTCGTTTTTCCTCTGGAGCAGTATTCCGGACGACACGCTGCTGCGCGCAGCGGCCTCGGGCAAGCTGCACGATCCGGCCGCACTCGTGGCGCAGGTGCGCCGCATGCTGGCCGACCCGAAGGCCGACTCGCTCGTCGACAACTTCGCGGCGCAATGGCTGCTGCTGCCGGAGCTCGCCACCGATACGCCTTCCGCGGACGGGTTCGACGATAACCTGCGCCGCGCCATGCAGCAGGAGACGAAGCGCTTTCTGACCGCCATCATGCGCGAGGACAAGAGCGTCCTGCGCCTGCTCGATGCCGACTTCACCTACGTGAACGACCGGCTCGCCGAGCATTACGGCATTCCCGGCGTGCACGGCAGCTACTTCCGCAAGATCCGGCTCCCGGCCGACAGCCCGCGCCGCGGCCTGCTCGGCCAGGCCAGCATTCTGACACTGACCTCCGTCGCGACGCGTACGTCGCCCGTCATCCGCGGCCGCTGGGTGCTCGAGAACCTGCTCGGGGCGCCGCCGCCGAACCCGCCGCCCAACGTCAATACGACGCTCGCGGGCAGCGACGGCCCCGCGGCGACGGCCACGGTCCGCGAGCGGCTCGCCGCGCACCACAAGAACCCCGTCTGTGCGTCGTGTCACGCGATCATCGAGCCCGTCGGCTTCGCGCTCGAAAACTTCGATCTCATCGGCGGCTGGCGCGAGACCGACGGCGGGCAACCGATCGATTCGCACGCCACGCTCACGGACGGTACCGTCGTCGACGGCCCTGCGAGCCTGCGGGCCGCATTGCTTGGCCGGTCCGACGCCTTCGTTACGACGCTGGTCCAGAAGCTGCTGACTTACGCCGTGGGGCGGCGGCTCGAGTACTACGACATGCCGACCGTGCGCGCCATCGTCAAGCAGGCGCGGGCGCAGGATTATCGCTTCTCGGCGCTCATCCTCGGCGTCGCGCAGAGCGATCTGTTCCGAACCAAAGTGAGCGGAGGGAGCCAATAATGCGGATCATCACCCGAAAACGCCTGTCCCGTCGCGCGCTGCTCAAAGGCGCGGGCGTCGCGCTCTCCCTGCCGCTGCTCGAGTCGATGATCCCGGCCGGCACTGCCTGGGCCAAGGATGCGCCGTCGCGTCCGGTTCGCGCCGGCTTCATCTACTTTCCTCACGGCTCCATCATGCCGCGCTGGACGCCGGCCAAGGCGGGCCGCGACTTCGAGCTCTCCGAGGTCCTGGCACCCCTCGCGCCGCATAGGGCCATGCTCAACGTCGTCAGTGACCTCAGTCATCCTCAGGCCTACGGGCCGGGCGGGGCGACCGCGCATCACAACCGCTCTTCGGCCGTGTTTTTGAGCGGCGCAAAGGCGCAGCCGGGGCCGAAGGCCCACCTCGGCGTCACGGCCGACCAGGTCATTGCGGCGGCCATCGGCCAGGACACGCCGTTGCCCTCGCTGGAGCTCATGATCGACGAGGCGAGCCTGAGCTGCGGGGACCTGAGCTGCGCCTACCGCAATACGATCTCATGGCAGACGCCGACCTCGCCGCTGCCCATGGAGAACAACCCGCAGGTCGTGTTCGAGCATCTGTTCGGTGACGGCAGCACGGCCGCCGAGCGTAACGCACGCCGGCTGCAGGCCGTAAGCCTGCTCGATGCCGTGACCGATCAGGTCAAGTCTCTGGAGCGCACGCTGCCGGGGTCCGACCGGCAGCGGCTCGACGGCTTTCTGAGCGACGTGCGGGAGATCGAGCGGCGCATCCAGAAGACCGGGGCGCGCTCGACGGAGAACCTCGAGATCCCGGCGCGGCCGGCCGGCATCCCGGCCGACATCGAAGAGCACATCAAGCTCATGATGGATCTTCAGGTACTGGCCTGGCAGGCGGACATCACGCGCGTCACGACGTTCCTCATGGCGTGCGAGCTCAGCAATGACGTGTATCCGAAGAGCGGCATCAACGGCTCGTTCCACGTGCTTTCCCATCACTCGAATATCGAAGCGAACAAGATCAAGTTCGCGAAGCTCAACCGCTATCACGTCGGACTGTTCGGTCATCTGCTCTCGAAGCTCGCGGCCTCGCCGGACGGTGACGGGACCCTGCTCGATCACTCCATGGTGCTCTACGGCAGCGGCATGAGCGACGGCAACCAGCACAACCATCAGCCGCTCCCCGTCGTGCTGGCCGGGCGTGCCGGCGGGACGCTCGAGACGGGGCGGCACCTGCGCAATGCCGAGGGCACGACGATGTCGAACCTGCTGCTGGCCGTGCTGCATAAATTCGGCATCGAGCGCGACCGGTTCGGCGACAGCACGGCTGTCCTGTCCATCTAGTGGCCTGTAACGGCTGATTCGGTAGTGTGGCTGAGCGATGGATGGCGCGTCGGGGCAAGGCGCGAGGAGGAGGCATAGTGGTGACTATGGCGACGACGAGCAACGCGGCACCGGCGCGCCAGACGCGTTCAGGCGCTACCGAATCAGCCGTTACAGGCCACTAGCCGCGATGCGAGGGCGCACGCAGCTCGAAGCCCGTCGTAGTTTGCTCCGCTTTCTAGCCGGTAGCCCGCTGGCCTACGCCTTCGGCCTGGGCGGGGCTCTTGGGCTCCGTCCCGCCCACGTCCGCGCTCAGGCCGAGCCGCCCGTCCGCGATCCTGCCGATGCCGTGGATGTCTTCGATTTCGAGGCGGTCGTGAAGAAGACCATGCCGATCGGTCATTACACCTATATGGCCTACGGCGCGGACGACTCCTCGATGCTCGACATCAACCGCGAGGGTCTCGAGCACATCGAGCTCAAGCCGCATCGGCTCGTCGATACGACGCACTTGGACATGTCGGTCGAGCTTTTCGGCCAGCGCTACGATGCGCCCATCGTGCTCGCGCCTTGCGGCGCCGAGGCCACGTTCCATCCGGACGGCGAGGTCGCCGTGGCCCGCGCCGCGAAGGCAAGGAACGTGCTGCAGGTGCTCTCGACGGTGACGAATTATTCGGTCGAAGACGTGGCCGAGGCGCGTGGGGCGCCGATCTGGTTTCAGCTGTATCCGACCTCGAGCTGGGACGTGACCCACCACATGATCGAGCGCGCGGAGCGCGCGGGCTGCACTGCGCTCGCGCTGACGGTCGACATCGCCGCGCGCAACATGGTGGCCAGCGCGCGGCTGCACCGCGACAGCAATCCTGCCTGCCTGCCCTGCCACACGCCCGGACCTGGCCTCTCATTCGAAAGCAAGCACATGTTCGACGGCGTCGACATGAAGGGCGTGCGCTTCGGCGTCGCGGGCCTGACTTGGGATTACCTCGACAAGTTACGCAACGCCACGTCGATGAAGCTTCTCATCAAAGGCATCGTGACGGGCGACGATGCCGCGCGCTGCCTCGATCACGGCGTCGACGGCATCTGGGTCTCGAATCACGGCGGCCGCGCCGACGTGACGGGCATGCCGAGCGTGGAGTCGCTCCAGGACGTGGTGAGCGTTGCCGACGGCCGGGTGCCCGTGCTCGTGGACAGCGGCTTTCGCCGCGGCACGGACATTTTCAAGGCGCTCGCGCTGGGCGCCGACGCCGTGTGTATCGGGCGGCCGTATCTATGGGGGCTCGGCGCGTTCGGTGAGTCCGGCGTCGCCCGTGTGGTCGAGATCCTGCAGCGCGAGCTGCAGATCGTCATGACCCAGATGGGCACGCGCGACCTTGCCAGCATCACGCGCGCATCGCTCAAGGCGTGAGCGGACAGACTCCTGGCGCCGGTTCAGCCCTGCTCGTTCCGCCGCTTCTGTGACATGTAGCCGAAGTACGTGTCTTCGAGCGGATCGTCCGCCTTGTCTTCGGCGCGCCGGCCGCTGCGGGCTCGCTGCTCGCTGCCGTTGCGCGGCCTGGCCAGAAAATCGGGCTCCTGGCGCCGCTCGCTCTGCCTGCGGTCCAGGAAGTGCCGATACAGGCACTGGCAGCCGTCCGGCCGATCGCACTCGGACAGCGGCAGCAGCGGTGCTTCGGCGCATAGAAAGCGGCGGCCCGCGTGGCTTGCGGCCGCCGCGCAAGCCTGGCGGCCCGGCGTGATTTCCACGGCCCGGTACCGGCGGCTCGAGGGGGCGTCCTGGGTCTCGGCGCGCTCGAGGAGCAGCCGAGCGAGACGTGCCGTCAGTGAGCTCACGATCACCTTGGGGAACGTAGTGACAGGGAGAAGATAGCGAGGGCGAGAGCAAGCGTCCCCGACGTCGCTCACAAAAGCCTATTAGTTAGCAGGTTCATTTATTGGGCGCCTATGGCGCGCAGGCGGGCGATCGGCGCGCCCTTGACGCCGCCGACGAAGCCGTAGCACCTTAAGGGCGGCGAGGCCTCGAGGCCGCCGGCGAGGGGGCGCCGGCCAGCACGCTCGCTCGGGGCCTTGGTGCCGGCCGCGTCCCAATAATTAACGATCAAGAGGTGATGCGATGGAATTCAAGAACGTCTTATTCTTCGAGAGCATGCTTACGCCCAAGCTCATCACGTTCCTGTACTGGCTCATGCTTGCCGGCGTGATCATCGGCAGCTTCATTACGATGTTCACGGTTTCATTCGTCGCCGGACTTTTCGGTCTCGTGCTCGGCGTCATCTTCACGCGCATCGGCTGCGAGCTCATGATCGTCGCGTTCAAGATCAACGACGCCCTGCAGGCCATCCGCAGAAGCAGCGAGCCCTCCGCGGCGGGCTCGCAGGAGGCCGCGGCATAAAGGCCGCCTTCGCGCCTTGCGCGCGAAATTTGGGCCCTCGCGGGAGCCATCCGGACGCGGAGCCCGGATGGCTCCCATCGGCTATTGGCCGCTCGCCCCGCCGATCTCGTCCTCGAACAGCTTCTTCTGCGCCTCGGTCAGATAGAACGCGTCCGGTTCGCGGTAGGCACGCTTCACGGTGACAGTCTCTCCGGGCAGGATGAACTGCGTCGACCCGTCGGCCGTGCGGACGACGTTGTTGTTCGCTTCGCAGGACCACATGTCGATACGCGCGTGCGGCGTCGTGACGCGGCCGTAATGGTCCACGACGTGCCACGGCGCCGAGAGCCCCTTCGGATCCCAGACCGTCACGTCGTCCTCGATGAGGTTTGGCCCGACCATACGCATGCGCTCGAGCGTGCTCGTCGACTCGCTGTAATCCGGGTTCTGCCGCTGGTACTGGCCGTGGGTGACGCTGATCGTATGCACGACGAGCGTATCGCCGTCCCAGAAGCCGATCGAATCGCCGGTCCACAGGGGCTTGGCTTCGTCCTGCGGCATGTGGCCGCGGCCGTCCGTATAGATGCGGCGCACTTCGCTCTGCTGTTCGTTGACTAACCAAGTCTCCTGGGGCGTGACGATGAACTCGCGCAGGAAGGGCTCGGTCAGCCAGCGAGGGTAACCGGCCGGGAGACAGTCGCTGAGCTGATCCCACTCGTTGCCGTTCGCCACGTCGCGCAGCTTTTGCCGATAGGCGGCTTCGTATTTCGGCGTGAGCTTGGCCGTCGTATGACCCTCGGACAGCCTACCGGGCTGGGACGGATCGAATTTGAGTCCGCCGCCGGCGCGCGTCCACACGCCGGACCAGTCGGGCATCTTCGCGTAGTCTGCGCGCGTGTAATGGGTGCCGCCGTTCGCCTTGCGCTTCATGGCCATGTAGGCGTCGTACGAGGCGCGGAACTGCGAGGCGACGGGCGTATCGGCGGCGGGTTCCGCCAGACAAGACGCCCCCGAAACGGAGGAGCAGACAGCGAATGAAGCGCCGCCGGCGTTGTCCTGCGCGTGTGCCGGCCGCGGCACGGCCAGCGGCAGGCCCAGCGCAGCGGCGAGGCAGGCCAGCAGGAGATTCGGGCGCGGGCTGCCGCGGTGTGGCTTCCCCGCGTCCATTAGATCGGCAGCCGGCGCACCGGCGTCGTCGAGGCATTGCATAGTGACCCCCTTGGAAGTTGTGACTTGCTCTCAAAAGAACCGGCGCCGGCCCCCGAAGCTTACGAAAATACGAACACGACGCCGAGCGCCGTGCGGTCGGCGACGCGGCGGAACCCGTCGACGACGCCTTCGAGCGGATAGGTCGCGGCAATCATTGCTTTGGCGTCGACCGAGCCGCGCTCGATCATCTTGACCATGCGCGGCGTGTCCCGCATGACGTGCATGCCGCCCATCTGACCCCCGTGGATCGAACGTGTCGAGAGACAGAATCGGGCGGCCGGAAACGAGATCTCGCCGCGCTGAACGGCGAGCGTCGTCAGGTGGCCGCCGCCGCGCGTCACGTCCCAGGCCTGCCGCAAGGCCAGTAGGCCCGAAGGGTCGGGCCCGGTCTCGACGGCGGGCGGAAACGCATCGAAGCCGGACGCCTCGATGACGAAGTCGGCACCGGCATAACGGAACACGCCGCTGCCGCGGCCGCCCGCGTCGAGCCTGTCCGTCGGCCCGTCGCAGAGCGCGGCGATGCGCTCGACGAGCGTGTCCGTCTCGACGTTGGGATCGAACACGGCCGTCGCGCCGAGTCGAAGGGCCGTTTCGCGGCGATAGGCGACGGGCTCGACGACGATGATCTGCCCGGCCGAGAAGGCGCGCGCGCCCTGCACGGCGGCAAGCCCGACGGGGCCGGCGCCGAAGACGACCACATCGGAGCCGGGCTCGACGGGGGCGTAGGTCATGGTCGAGGCGAGGCCCGCCGCGAGCGTGTCGCCGAGGAGCGCGAGCTCGGCGTCCGGCAAATCGGTGAAGACCGGGATGCAGTACTCCTCCTGTGCGACCATGAGCTCGCTGAGCCCGCCGATCGCCGCCTGCTCGATGACGCCCGTGCCGTCCGCCATCTCCGCGATGGGCGCAATGAACGGCGCCGAGTTGAGGTAATTGCAGGCTTCGGGGTGGCCGTGCAGGCATTGATAGCAGTGCCCGCATTCGGGCGAGCCTGAGACGATGACGCGGTCGCCGACGCGGACGCGGTGGACCGCGGCGCCGACGGCTTCGACGACGCCCATTCCGGAGTGGTTCGGTATCTGCGGCGTGGGCAAATCGTTTTGGCCCAATACCGAACGTGTGATCGTGTAGCAGCCGCAGGAGGCCGTGGTCCGAACGAGCACTTGGCGCGGCTGGATTTCGCGCAGGCGGAGCGTTTCGATCGAGGCGCTCGTGCCGTGGCGCACGAAGGCCCGGAACGACCGGCCCGCCATCGTTCCCGTCCCGATCCCGGGAGCTTGGGCCGTCTGCACCGTCTGCGCGGCGCTGCGCCCGGCCGCGAGGCCCGCGGTGGCCAGAGCCCCGACCTGGAGGATGGAGCGGCGCGAGAGGCCGTCGCCGCCTTCGCGGGCGCCGTCGCCCGTAGTTTTCCGCCCCTTTGACTCGCTCATGACGGTGTTCCCCAGCCGGATGCGTGCGGAGACGATAGCACGCCTTCGGCGTCCGCTAGGAGCCCGGCGGGGCGATGCGCTCACCGGGCCGCCCCGCGCCCGAATTCGATGCCGAATCTATCGCAGGCGGCTGAGAGGGCGGGCGTGAGGCTTGAGAGGCCGGCCGGCCTATTCCGTGCGCAGCAGACGCCACAAGGTGGTCTGGTCCGGAAAACCCGTTGGTTCGAAGTCGATCGACTTCTGAAACTTCTTGATCGCAGCGACGGTCTGCGGCGTGAATTCGCCGTTGACCGGCCCGTTATAGAAGCCGCGGCCATGGAGCTTTGCCTGGACGCGGCGGATCACTTCCACGTAGTGCCGAGCGCTGCGCGGACCGGCGGTGACGTTCACTTTCTCGGACTTTGCCTTCAAGCGATCGTCCCGCACCTGCTTGAACAGGCTGTTGATGACGCCGAAGACCGGGTCCGCCGGATGCTTTTTGCAGTGCTCGTCGAGTATCGCCATGATCAGTTCGGTGCTTTCGAACGAGAGCTCGTCGTACGTGTCCGGCGCGTACTGATTGATGCCGGTGACATAGCCGTCGACCCACGCAGCCGTCACGAGATAGGCATCGCTCTTAGCCTTGCGCGCCTCGACCAAGAGCGCGCAGCTGATGAGCCCCGCGCCGCGAACGGCGTACTGCCCCTTGCTATCGGCCGACCGGCTCGGCGCCGGCAATGAGAGCGCTCCGGCCGCGAGAATCCCGAGGACCAATCCGACGCAGGTTCGGCCCCTAGGCACAATCGAGCTTCATGC
The DNA here is from genome assembly GCA_963782445.1 of uncultured Gammaproteobacteria bacterium. Taxonomy (GTDB): domain Bacteria; phylum Pseudomonadota; class Gammaproteobacteria; order Steroidobacterales; family Rariloculaceae; genus ZC4RG20. The sequence continues at coordinate 2,719,918 of CAWAJM010000001.1, read as the reverse complement.
GACGACCGTTCATGCGTCGGAGTCTGACCATCGGCAGCAGTCCGGTCAACAGCAGCCAAAGGCTGGCGGGCTCGGGCACACTGGTCGAGCCGCCACCGGACCCCGTGCCGACGCTCAGCGTGAAGGCTTTCCCCGCGATCGTATTGAAGCCGCCGAGGCCGAATGTGTCGTTGTACACCGAGAAATCGAGTTTGTCCGTCTTGAACAAGGTGTCATCCAGGCCCAGCAGCTCATTGAGGCTGACGGAATTGAAATGCAGTAGATCGACGCCTCCGATCGACGCCGTCGCGCCCAGCTTCAGCAGGTCCAGCGTGCCGACGAGGCCCAGATCCAGCCCCATCGTATTCTTCAGCGTGGCGTCGAGCCAGAACGTCGGCGTGAAGGTCGTGGCCTGAGAGATCGCAAACTGCGGCAATTCGCTCCAGCGCCCCGTCCAGCTCGACTGGAGGCCGGACATCCCCTGGACTTGGACCGGGTTGCTGAACGCGAGGTTGACCATCAGGGTCGGCGTGAATTCGAAATTCTGCGTGAGGCCGAGCACCGGACCGGCTTTGACGTTGATGAGGTCCAGCGAGGCGCCCATCTTGAAGGCGCCCGCGTCGATGAGGTCGAAGTTCAGTCCCGTCGGAGGCAGGCCGGCGAAGATCGTCGCGGCCCCGTCTACGTCGAGTTGCGCCGACAGCAGGTCGTCGCGCCCCGAAGAAGTGACATTGGTGCCGGAGCCCGTGCCGCTCGTGCTGATGTTGGGCGCATTGAGGTCGACTTCGGCCAAGTCGGCCGTCACCGCCGGGGAAGGCAAGGTATTCACGAGCGATGTGCCGTACGAGTCCGTCAGCTTGAAACCGACCGCGGGCGGCGTTGCGCTGACGCCGCCCTCGAGCGTGAGGCTCTGATTGGCGATCGGCACCTCGGCGAGCGCCTTCCCGTCCGGTAACACACCGTCGAGGACCTTGAGGCTGCCGGGATCGATGGAAAGAATCTTCTGATCCAGGTGCACGGTCGGCAATGCCGCTGAGCCCGACGACGCACAGCCGAAGGTCAGTGCGCAGGCTTCGGCGTCCACGGAGCCCGAGAGGTCCATGATCGCGCTGATGTGCGCTTCGGCATTGGGAGACTGCGTTTTGATCGTACCGTTGGCGAAGACGCTGCTCGTGCCGATGGAGAAGAATTGCGATGCGTTGACGGCATCCGGCAAGGCGGCCGTTGCCTGAAAGTCGGCCGCGGTGTCGACGGAGCCGCTATCGATGGAATAGCCGAACTCGAGGCCCGCGCGTCCGGACGTATGCACATTGATCTCGGCGCCCGTGCGCGTGTCCGCGGTGATCTCGGGGAGGCCCGGTATGATCTGGACGTTCTTGGTGCAGCCGCAGCCGGCATAATGGCCGGCCAAGGGATGGGCCCAGCTCGGCGTCGGGATCCAGATTTTCGGCTCGTAAACGGATGTATAGACGGGGTCCGTTCCCGGGACCACGACCGCATTGGCGCTGCCGGCAATCCCGCCGATCGTCGCGGTCTTGTTCGACCACTGGGTGCCGACGAACACCGAGTCCGATTTCCGAAATGCGTCCCCGCTGCCCCACATACTCTGGCCCGAGCTCGTGAACCCGAGCGAGCCGGCATCGTACACGACGGTCGCCTGAGCGGCGGAGACGGCCAATGCGCTCGTGAGCGCCGCGGCGACGGCATAGTTACGCCTAAGCATGTGTGGGGGCCCTTTGCTGAATGAGCGGGATCTTCTCGCTTATGCAATATCTGGGCCCGAATGAAATAGATATAAGAGTCAATCACTTAAACGGTGCTCAAACGGATCTGGCTCTATATATGTTAAATATTCCGACAGTTTGGCCGCCGAATCGGCGTCCCGCCGCGCGGCGAGACCGCCGACGACGGCGCGACACTGGGGCGGGCCCTACGGGCGCAGCCGAGCCCCGGAATGTGCCAAAATGCCGGCAACGACCCAGGAGTTAGCGACGAGGGGATCAAATGCTCACGAGGCGATTCACAGCGATCATCGCCGGCGTCGTAGCCGCCATACCTTTCATTTTGACCGGGCCCGCGCAGGCCCAGGACTGGAAGAACGACGCGCCGGGACGAATGCACCATATCGACGTGGCGAGCCTGCCGGCGCCCGGGAAGTCGAACGTGAACTTTCCGAAAGTCGTCCCCCGGCCGCCGAACGCCAAGCTCGAGGTGCCGCCGGGGTTCCATGCGGCCTTGTTCACGAAGGACGTTGCGGGCCCGCGGGTGATGCGCATCGCGCCGAACGGCGACATCTTCGTGTCCGAGACGAAATCCGGCGACATCAAGGTCCTGCGCCCTGCAAAGGACTACTCGGGCGTCGCGAGCTCGGCTACCTACGCCAAGGGCCTGGACCGGCCCTTCGGCCTGCAGTTCTATCCGGCGGGCGATCATCCCGAATGGCTTTACGTGGCCGAGAACAACCGCGTCGTGCGCTATCCCTACAAAGCCGGGGACATGGAGGCGACGGCCCAGCCCGAGGTCGTCGTGCCCAAGCTCGCGCCGACGGGCGAGTACCACTTCACGCGCGATCTCGTGTTCTCTCCGGACGGCAAACGCATGTTCGTCTCTGTCGGCTCAGGGTCCAACGTGGCGGAGGAGATCCCGAAAAAGACGCCGGCCCAGATCAAGGCGTGGGAGGCCGAGCACGGCGTCGGTGCCGCGTGGGGCGATGAGACGAACCGCGGCGACGTGCTCGTATTCGACGTTGGCTCCGATAAGGGGAAGCCGTACGCGACCGGCATCCGCAACTGCGTCGCGCTCGCGATTGAGCCTCAGACGGGCGGTCTATGGTGCACCGTCAACGAGCGCGACCTGCTCGGCGACAATCTGGTTCCGGACTACTCCACGCAGGTGAAGGAGGGCGGTTTCTACGGCTGGCCGTGGTACTACATGGGCAACCACGAGGACCCGCGGCACGCGGGCGAGCGCCCGGATCTCGCCGGCAAGACCATCACGCCCGACGTGCCGTATCAGGCGCACTCGGCACCGACGGGCTTCATCTTCTACAAGGCGACTTCCGGCCCGTCGGCGTTTCCGTCGGAGTACGTGGGCGATGCGTTCACGGTGTTCCACGGCTCTTGGAACCGCAAGCATCGGACCGGGCACAAGGTCGTGCGCGTGCCGATGAAGGACGGCAAGCCCACGGGCCGCTACGAGGACTTCCTCGTGGGCTTCATCACCGCCGACGGCAAGCCTTGGGCGCGGCCCGCCAGCCTTACGGAGGCCCCCGACGGCTCGCTGCTGCTCAGCGACGACGACGGCAACAGGATCTTTCGGATCTCGTACGAGGGGCGGTAGGCGCCGAAGAGGACGACGAACGCCGCCTGTTCCTGCAACCTCGTTCGGGTGCCGCTCGGCCGATAGGGGAGGTCCGACTTGACCCTTGCAGCGGACGCGGCGGTTGTCCCGGCAACGGCAGTCTATGCAGAAGCGATCGGCGCGGAGCAGACGAAGGTCATCTTTCGCTATCTGCCGCCGCTGCTCGTCATCAATGCGTTCGTGGCGGCCGGCATGGTGTTCGGATTGTGGCCGGTCGTCGGACACGCGCGGCTGCTGGTTTGGCTCGCGGCCATGGTGCTCGTCATCGTGCTGCGCACGGCCCTGTACGCGGCGTATCGGCGAAGGTCGGCCCGGCGAGCGGACCCGTGGCGGACATGGTTCACGTTCGGCTCGGGCGCGGCCGGCGTGCTTTGGGGCCTGGCCGGTGTGTATCTGTTTCCGCGCGATGCGCTCGAATATCAGCTCTTCATATTGTTCATTCTCGTCGGCATGGGCGCCGGAGCCGTATCGTCGCTGACGGCGTATCTGCCGGCGTTCTACGCGTTCTTCCCCGTCTCGCTGCTACCCTGCAGCCTCGTACTGCTCGGCATCGGCGATCATTTGCACGTTGCCCTGGGCGTCATGGCCATTGCCTACGTCTGCGGCCTGACGTTTTTCGGTAGTACGTTGAACAGGACCCTCGTCGAGTCGTTGAGCCTGCGGTTCGCGAACGTGGATCTCGTTCAGCAGCTCAGCGAGCAGCGCGACGAAGCCGAACGCGCCAATATCGCGAAGTCGAAGTTCCTCGCGGCCGCCAGTCACGATCTGCGCCAGCCGCTGCATGCGCTCACGCTGTTCACCTCCGCGCTCGACGAGCACGTTCGGGAAGCGGAGGGCCGGCGAATCGCCGAGCACATCGTCGCCTCCGTGCGGGCGCTCGAGAAGCTTTTCGATGCGCTGCTGGACATCTCGAGACTCGATGCCGGTGTCCTGAAGCCGCAGCTCCGCCACTTCCGTCTCGATTCGCTGCTGCACCGGCTCGTGAACGAGCATACGCCGGGCGCCGCGGCCAAGGGGCTGCACGTCGCCTGTGAGGATTCCGGTCTCGTCGTACACAGCGATCCGGCGCTGCTCGAACGGATTCTGCGCAACTACCTCTCGAACGCCATCCGCTATACGGTCCGCGGCGAAGTCCGTGTGCGCTGCCGGCGTCGGGGTGAGACCGTAAGCGTCGAAGTCCTCGATACGGGCATCGGCATTCCGGCCTCGCAGCACCACGCCATCTTCCAGGAGTTCCACCAGCTCGAGAATGCCGAGCGCGATCGGACCAAGGGCCTCGGCCTCGGGCTCGCAATCGTCGAGCGGGTCGCCCGGTTGTTGGGTCACGACGTTGGCGTGATGTCGCAGCCCGGACGAGGGGCGTGCTTTTCGGTGGCAGTGCCGATCGGTGACTCGGCGCAAGAGCTTGCGGAAACGGCGGACGGCGGCGGCGACGCGGCGCGCGAGCTCGACGGGCTCTGCGTCGTCATCGTGGACGACGAGGCGGCCGTTCGCGAGGCGACGCGGACACTGCTGCGCCAGTGGGGGTGCCGAGTCGTCGCCGCGGCGTCTGCGGAGGATTCTGCGGCCGAGCTGCGCGTCGCCTCCTTGAGCCCCGGGGCCATCGTCGTGGACTATCGGCTGCCCGGCGCGCTCACGGGCGTCGACGTCATCGAGCGGCTGCGGGCCGAGTTCGGCAGCGAGATTCCGGCGCTCATCGTGACTGGCGATACGGCGCCGGAGCGCCTGCGGGAGGCGAAGGCCAGCGGCCATCCCCTCATGCACAAGCCGTTGCAGCCCGCACGGCTGCGGGCGTTCCTGCGCAACACGCGGCGCCGACGCGCGCGCGAGGCGACGCCGCAACCCACTCTACTGCCGCCGTAGGCCGAGCCGCTCGGCGGCGAGCGCCGCCTGGGTGCGGTTGCTGACCTTGAGCGTTTTGAATACGGACGTGACGTGCGCCTTGACGGTCGCGACGGCCATGCCGAGCTCCGAGGCGATCGTCTTGTTCGACTTGCCCTCGACGACGCGGGCCAGCACTTCGAGCTGGCGCGGCGTCAGCGCCGGCTGCGCCGCCTCGACGGCCGCCTCCGCCGACCTGCCGCCGACGAGCGCAGGGGGGACATACAGGCCGCCTGCGAGCACGAGCCGAAGCGCGTTCAGCATGACCGGGACGGTCGAGGACTTCGGCACGTAGCCCATCGCGCCCGCATCGAGGGCCCGCTGCATGTCCTCGCGGCTTTCGGAGGCCGAAAGCACCACGATGGGCAGCAGCGGATGCGTGCCCGCGAACGCCTCGAGGGCGACGAAGCCGTCGTCGTCCGGCAGCATGAGGTCGAGCAGCACGAGATCGATATCGGCCTCGTCGGCCGCCACGCGTCGCGCCGCCTCGGCGTTACTGGCTTCGAGAATCTCGACATCGTCGGCGAGCTGCGCGAGGACGTGGCGCATTCCAGCGCGAAACAGCGCGTGATCGTCGACGAGAAGAAGCTTCATCCAAGGTCGGTACGGTTTACGTCTCGGGCATGAGCATAGCCCATCAAGATTTCCGTTTCGACTTTGGTCTTAAGACCATTCGCCGATTTAGCGGCCGCCGCGTACTCGATAGACTTCGGCCCGTGCGCAACGGCAAGTGCGCGACCGCGGGCGGGGAGGGGAGGGCTGCAGACGCGGAGCCGCGAGCAGGCCGAGGCGCGCATTCGGACATAATAACTACGAGATACGAGACCAGACTGTCGATGCAATCCATCCCGTCGTTCGGGCTGCGGCACTCCTGCCGAAGGGCCCGGTTCGCGCTTCTGCCCGGGTTCGTGGCCTCCGTCGGCTTTGGCCAGCTCGCCTGCGCGGATTCGGTCGTTCACGTCACGCCGGCGGACAACAATTCGGTGGCCGTCGCGCAAGGCACGCTGGAGGGAGCCAATATATCGGCGCTGGCCGCGGGCCTTGCGGGCGGCGGATGGATCGCCGAGCTCGCCGAGCTCGACACGGACCTGGGCCTGAAATTCACGCCGCCGACCCTCGTGCCGCCGCCGGACGTCACGGTCTACCCCAACAGCCCGGCGCCCGGCGGCGACGGCTTGACGGCCTGCGTCTACAGGTTCGGCGACACGGTGCCGACCGACGACGACAACCCGGACGGCATCGAGACCGGCTACGGCAGCATCTACTTCATCCCGTACCGGCCTCTCGAGAACGTGTGGTCGGATCTCGGGGCGCCGACGGTTTACCATCCTCAGGCCGATGTCCGCGTCAGCGTCGACAACCTCTACCTCACGAAGGACGCCTGGCCCGGCGTCGACGCGGCGACGGCGGCGCTGCTCGAACGGCTGCCCGAGTTTCCCGAAGGCCGCCACGAGCTGACCTGGCGCGCCGAGAACGTCCTTCAACAGCATTCTCGATCTCGGCCTGCCCGTGGCGCTGGCCGCGACGCTGTCGCTCTCGAAGGAACAGCTCGAGAAGCAGCTCGCGGCCAGGGGCATTGCGCGCGCGTCGAGCGAGGCCGGGAAGAATGCCGCGAAGGTGGCTGCCGAGCAGACGGCGGAGCAGGTCGAGCGGGTCGTCACGCTGGCGAAGTCTTTCGGGCTGATCACGGCCAACGTATCCGGCCTGACCGAGACCAATCAGTGGTTCAGGGACAATTCCTACACGACGGCCGAAAACGAGGCGACTCAGAGCCTGACGGTCTGGGACGTGCATGTGCCTTACATCCGGGACGCGGTCACTGGGGCGAGCCGCGTCGTCGAGCAGAACGTGAAGCTCGAGGCGACGGACCTCGGCGGCGTGCGTTTCGGGCGGGTCGAGGATGCGCTGCGGCAGAAATTTCAGCCCGTGGACGATTGCGGGCAGCGCTTCGAGACGACGACCTCGACGCCGACCTCGCAGCTGTTCAAGGTCGGCCAGTCGGCCGACGTGACGTGGACGGCCCACGAGTCGGGCGGCCCGTACCCGGCCGCGACGACGCTCGCCTCGAACCAGACCTTCGGGGCCGGGGGCGGGGTCGACACCACGTTCGTGCAGCACGTCAGCGTCGTCGATACGCAGGCGCCGCTACTCGTGCCGCCCCCGGGTTTCGCCAACTACGCGTCGGGCCCCGTCGACCTCACGAACGGCTCGTTCCCGCTCGGGCGCCCGCTCGTCGTCGACCTCGCCGATCCTGCCCCGGCCGTTACGAACGATGCGCCGGCCTCGCTCGACGTCGGCCACCGCTACGTCATCGATTGGCAGGCGACGGACGCCTCGGGCAACAGCACGAAGCCGATGCCCCAGGTCGTGACCATCAAGGCCCCCGGCACGAACACGCCGCCGACGGCCCAGGCCGGCTCGGCGTCGACGACGACGTTGGCACCGGTCGAGATCCAGCTCACGGGCGCCGACGCCGACGTGCTCGACGGGCGGCCGGATCCGCTGAAGTTCGAGATTTCCGAGTACCCCGCCCACGGCCAGTTCCAGGCGCCGCTGTATCCGTACTTCATCGACGACTTTCGTCTCTCGCCCGTCGGCGAGCGCGAAAACACGCAGACCACGGCCAAGACGAGCCCGCTCAACGACCTCGCGGACGGCTTCCGGCTCTCGGATCCGGAAACTCGCGGCACGTATCTGAACGACAACATCTGCAACGCGCCGGCCGGCAGCGCGAGCGAGACGGAGTTCAACCACACGATCCCCGTCGACTTCGTCTACAACCCGACGTACGTCTACGTGGACGACCAGGGCTATTATTACGTTCGCGACTACTTCTGGGTCTGCGGGGAGACGCCGAAGGACAATCTCCAGAATGGCGGGACGCTGGACCCGATTCCGCGCATCTCGAAGTGGACCGACGACGGCAAACTCGTGGCAATGCGCCCGCTGTACCCGACGGACAGCGCGGCTTACGACAACACCGACTTGTCCACCAATCTTTGGCCGGCCGACGACTTCTCCGTGGATCACAACGGGCGCATCTGGGTGCAGTTCAACGCGATCGTCACGGCCGGCGGCCAGTCGGTCCAGGTCTACAGCTACTCCGCCGCCCTCGACGATCCCACGTTCCATGGCTCGTTCAACTATGACGAATCGGCCTACGTCAACGGCAAGAAGCTCGTCGGTATCGCGGGCGACACGCAGCTTGGGCTGCTCTACGAGCTGCAGGGCGTACCCGACTGCACGCAGTTTCCGGCGGCCTGTTTCACGCCCCACGACACGGACCCGCTCCTCGTTCGGCGCTCGATGCCCGACGTGAGCCTGAACGGCGATGTCCAAGGCGTGCTCGACACCTCGTCGATCGACAATTTCGGCGGCACGGACATCAAGGTCGACAAGGAAGGCGACGTCTACGTTCTCGACACGACCGGCAACCGAATCTACAAATTTTCGCCGACGGTCCGCGACGACGCCGGCGTCTGGCATTTCGGTCATTTCATCGGCTGGCTCGGCAGCTGCACGGCCAACAAGACCGATTCGAACGGCGTGCCCTACCATGGCTGCGACGAGCAGAGCCATGTCTCGCGCGGCTACGCCTGCACGGATCAGACCTGCGCGCGCGCGGCGGACACAAGCGGCAGCGCGCCCGGCCAGTTCAACGGCCCCCTGAGCATCGAGATCGACCCGAACGACGTCCTCTACGTCGCCGATACGGGCAACTCGCGCGTCCAGCGCTTCGGCCCCGACGGCACGTTCGCGGGCGAGGCGGATTCGACAGGCACGGGCGTGAATCAAGGCGATGCGCCGGGCTTCATCCTCGGAAATTTCGGCCAGCCCAAGCAGCTCTCGGTCAACTCGAGCTCGTTCTACGTCATCGATACCGACGCGCAGAACGGCGACGATTTCGTCCACGTCTTCAAGACGATGCCGTTCTACGACGTGACGGACTCGAGCGCGAAGGTCAAGTACGTCTCGAACTTCGACTTTCAGGGCACGGATACCTTCAGCTACGTGACGGACGACGGCATCGACCGCAGCGCTCCTGCGGCCGTCGACGTCTCCGTGGCGCGCGCCTATCGGCCGCCCGAGCGCCTGCAGAGCCAGTGCTTCGCCGACGCGACGCTTGCGAGCGAGATTCCGTGCACGTTCGACGAGGACACGAACATCGTCGTGCGCCTCAGTGCCTACGATCCCGACGGCTTCGCGAGCACGGGCGGCCTCGATACGCTGACGTTCAAGATCGAGCAGGCGCCCGGGCACGGCAGCCTGACGCCGCTCTCGACGACGGATAACGCCGCGGTCTATCGCTATACCCCGAACGCGAACTACAACGGTACCGACAGCTTCCGCTTCGACGCTTCGGACGGGACCGACACCTCGGCCGAGACCAAAGCCGTGGACCTGACGATCTCGCCGAGGCCCGACCCCGTGACCGTCGAGATGCCCTCGAGCGTGACCGGCGGCCGCGGCTTTCAGACCGTGCTGACGGCCAAGTACGACGACATCGACTCTGACTCGGCTTCCGATCCCGAGGCGAAGAGCCTCGCCTGGGGCGACGGCGCGACGGCCGGCACGCCCGCCTGGACGAACTCGGGGCGGCGCGATCCGAACGGCCGCGAGATTACGCCGCAGGTCAAGGCCGCGGCCACGACCGGCATGCTGATCGCCAGCCACGTTTATGCCGAGACCGGCAATTACACGGTCACGGCCGTGATGTCGAACGCGGCGGAGGGCTTGCCCGATACCGTCGCGACGACGACCGTCAATGTTATCGAGGCGACGAGCGTCGGCGCGGCGCTCGCGGCGCCCACGGCCGGGGTGAAGCCCGATACGACGTTCCCGCTGCAGATCGACGTAACGAACCTCCAGCCGGCCGGTTGGGCCGGCCTCACGGCCGGCCACGTGAGCGTCAAGATTACTGTGCCGAGCGGACTCACGCTCGCGACGCTCGACGGCCGCTGCACGCAGGCCGCGCCCATCGTCTGCGCACTCGGCGGTCTTGCGCCCGGACAAAGCCAGGCGCTCGGCTTCACGGCGCGCATCGCGCTGGCCGACGCCAAGCAGACGAGCGACTATCCTTTGGCCCTCGAGATCACGGACGACGGGCCGCACGTCCAGGACAAGAACCTCGTGAGCCTCACGGTCAGCGTCGCGGACAGCGACGCGGACGGCGTCATCGACGCGGTCGATGCGTTCCCGAACGACGCCCGTTACAGCAAGGACACCGACGGCGACGGCCTGCCCGACCAGTGGGAGATCGACCACGGTCTCGATCCCAATGTCGCGAACGACACCTCGACGGACGTTGACGGCGACGGATTCACGCTGGCCGAGGAATTCGCGCACGGCAGCTCGCCGTTTCTGGCCGAAACGGAAGCGGTCAAGCCCGGCGCCGTGTTGACGCCCCCGAACACCGGCTCCGACGACCGTTTCGGCCAAGCGCTGGCCGGCGGCGACCTGAACCACGACGGCTTGGCCGATACCGTCATCGGCGCGCCGCTCTCGAACGGCAACGGTGCCGCCTTCATCGCTTACGGCGGCAAGCAGGGTGCGAACCCGAGCCTCCAGGAGATCGACGCGCCGAGCGGCATGAGCCAGTTCGGACGCTCCGTGGCCGTCGGCGATTTCGACGGCAACGGCCGCGCCGACGTCGCCATCGCGAGCGACGACGCCGTCTCGATTTACCTGGACAACGGCGAGATCCTCGCGACGCCGGACATCGTGCTCCACGGCGATACCGCGCAGACGAACCTCGGCGTCTACCTCGCAGCGGCCGACCTCGACGGCGACGGCGTCGCCGATCTCGTCGCGACCGCTATGCCGAGCGCGGGCGCAGGCCAGGTCCAGGTGTTCTTGTCGTCGCGCGGCGGCCTCGCGGCCCCACCGCTCGTCTACAGCAGCGGGGCGGCCAATCTCGGCGACACGGTCGCGGTCGGCGATATCGACGGCGACGGGCAGGCGGACCTGCTCGTCTCGGCGGCCTCCACGGGCAACGGCGAGGTGTTCGGATTCCTGGCCGCCGACAATGACTGGAAGATGGTGGCCGCCCTGCAGCCGTCGTTCGTGCTGCAGGGCCAAAGCGGTCACGGCGGCTTCGGGTTGGGCCTGGCTACGGGCGGCGACATCGGCGGCGACGGCATCGACGATCTCGTCGTCGGCGCCTACGGCGGCGCGGGACGTGTTTACGTGTACGACAGCACGACGGCGTATTGGGATGTGGCGACGACGGGCGCCGTCAGCACCGTGGCCGCGAACCAGACGTTCGACGGGCTCGACGACGGCAGCGCCGCGGGCGACACGCACGCAGGGCAATACGGCGTGCGTCTCGCGATGGGCCGCCTCGATACCGATCGCTACGCGGACGTCGTCGTCGGCGCCAACCGCGAGGGGCTCGCGGACGGTGGGGCCGTCCACGTCCTGCGCGGCGGCCCGGGCGGGCTCGCGAGCGGCGACGCGGCGCTCGGCACGGCCGATTTCGGCATGCTCGGCTACTTCGTCGCGATCCCGGGCGACATCGATGGCGACGGCTTCACGGACATCGTGGCCGGCGCCCCGGAGATTCCGACGGCCGCGGACCCGAGCCCGACCGGCGGCTATGTGCGGGTCCTCTACCACAGCTTCGTGCCGCTCGACTCGAGCGACGACCCCGACCAGGACGGCGTCGCCACGGCGTTCGACAACTGCCCGAGCGTCGCGAACACGAACCAGTCGGACATCGACGGCGACGGCATCGGCGACGTCTGCGACGACGACATCGACGGCGACGGCTTCCTCAACGCCGACGACAACTGTCCGTACGTGGCCTCGAGCGACCAGACGAATACCGACAACGACTCGCTCGGCGACATCTGCGACAGCGACGACGACAACGACGGCGTGCCGGACACCGAGGACGCCTTCCCGAAGGACGCGCGTTACAGCAAGGACAGCGACGGCGACGGCTTGCCGGACGCCTACGAGACCGCGAACGGGCTCGATCCCAACGATCCCGCGGATGCCGCCGCGGACCTCGACGGCGACGGGCGCAGCAATCTGCAGGAGTTTCTACAGGGCACGAACATCGCCGTCGACGACGTGCCGCCGGTGCTGAGCCCGCCGGCCGATGTGAGCGTGAGCTCGACGGGCGCCTACACGGCCGTCGCGCTCGGTGCCGCCAGCGCTTCGGACGCGAAGGACGGGATGCTGACGCCGGTGCCGGACGATGCCGGCCCCTATCGGCCGGGGCGCCATGTCGTCACGTGGTCCGTCGCCGACGCGGCGGGCAACCGGACGACGGCGACACAGCAAGTCGACGTCGTCCCGCAGATCGATTTTGCCGGTGCCGTCGAATACACGGCTGCCGGCGCGCACGTGACCGTCACGGCCGAGCTCGGCGGCGATGCCGTGGCTTACCCGGTCATGGTGCCCGTGACGATCTCGGGCACGGCCGCGGCCGGCACGGACTACACGGTCGACGATGGCACGCTCGAGATCGCGGGGCCGGGCCGCAAGGACACGCTCGAGCTCACGATCGCCAGCGCGGCGCCGAGTATAGAGAAGACGATCGTCCTGACGCTCGGCACGCCGGTCAATGCAGTGCCCGGCATCGTGACGCAGCACACGATCAAGATCGAGCCGGCCAACCTGCCTCCGGTCGTGAAGCTGCACGTCGAGCAGGCCGGGCAGCGCCGCGCGACGATCGTGCCCGTGGACGGCAGCGTCGCGATGCAGCTGCAGATCGACGACCCCAACCCGAGCGACCACGCGAGCGTCGACTGGACCGGGACGGACCCCGCGCTCGTGCCGGCCGAGGGCTATCACGCGACGACGTTCACGTTCGATCCTTCGGGTCTCGCCGCCGGGGTTTACGCCGTTCGCGCCGCCGTCTCCGACGACGGCAGCCCGGCGCAGCACGTGGCCGTGGCGCGGCTCATTCGCGTCGTCGCGACCGCGCCCACGCTGAGCGCGAGCGTCGACTCCGACGGCGACGGTATCGACGACGCGACCGAAGGCCTTGCCGATGCCAACGAGAACGGCATCGACGACTATCTCGAGCCCGACGGCGCGGCCGAACTGCTGCTCGCGAAGACCGGCGGCCGGCCCGTGCTGCAGACCGAGGCTGGACTCGCGCTCGCGCTCGGGAGCACGGCCTTCGCGAGCGGCACGGACGCGGGCGTCACGCTCGCGGACGTCGCAAGCTTCGGCAACGGCGGCGCAGCGGCATCCAACGCGGCCGACGACGGCTTCGATTACCGCTACGGTCTCTACGACTTCGAGATCCGGGGCCTCGCGGCGCCAGGCACCGCCGTGCACGTCGTGATCCCGCTGACGGGTGCGCTGCCGGCGGGCGCTACCTACCGAAAGTACGCGGCCGGCATGGGCTGGCGGCCGTTCACGGTCGACGCGGGCGATGCGCTCGCTTCGGCGCCGGGCGCGCTCGGTGCCTGTCCTGCGCCCGGCAGCCCCGATTACACGCAGGGCTTGCACGCGGGCGATTACTGCGTCGAGCTCACGCTGACCGACGGCGGACCCGACGATGCCGACGGTCGGGCCGACGGCGTCGTGCGCGATCCGGGGGGCGTCGCGACCCCCACGGCGCCGCCCAAGGTGACCGTGACCGCGCTCGACGCGCCCGCCGTCAACGTCAAAGCGGGCGCCGCGGGCGCCGTCGCTTTGCGGTTCCGAGTGAACGTCGATTTGCCGGGCGCGACCCTGAGCGGCATTACGCTCAAAGCGTCGGGAAGCGGTAACGATGCGGCGGATCTCAGCGCCGTCAAGCTCTGGGTCGACGCGAACGGCAACGGCCGCGTCGACGCGGGGGAGACGCAGGTCGGCGGCGGCGTCTTTGGTAGCGACGACGGTACCCTGGACCTGCAGCTCGACGCGCCGTACGCGCTGCCGGCGGGCGACACGGACTTCATCGTCACTTACGACTTTTGACGCGTCCTCACTATTCGGAAGTGCAAGCAATGATCGGCTCGACACGCATTCGGCTCTGTCTCGCGGCAGCACTTTTCACGGCGTTGACCGCATGCGGCGGCGGCGGAGGAGGAGGCGGAAGCGGCGGGAACGGCGGCACGCGGCCGGCCGGTGCTTCGACGACCTATCAGGTCACGCTGCAGGGCTTGACGCTCGAGGATACCAGCGGAGGCGGCACGGTCACGCCCGCAGGCCTGCCCGTGCAGGGTCCGACGATCACGCGGCAGTGACCGTCCGCCGGGGCGCTCCGGGCCCGGACGGGCCCTCGGCGGTTCATTGCCCCGCCTTCGAAGCTCCGCGTGTCCGCCGAGGAATCCGATTGGGCTGCGGCCGCGAATAAGCTACCGTAACCGGATCATCGCTGGAGGGCGGACGGCGAACTGCGACCGGACCGTGGAGGTCGTGGACGGCCATATCGTCGGGAGCGCGCGGCTCGAGCATAGCGCGCCGCGACAGCGGGGGACTCCCGGTCCGGCGGGCGTCTGGCCGTTTCGCGCGTCCGCCGGTTCCGCGCCGAGAAGGGCTATGAGAAGATCCCGCTGAAGCGACTTCGCAGTAACGATTCGGGGTGAGGCATGACCGCGACTTTGACGACGACCCGCGCGCGGGCGCGTGCAACCATCGCGTTTTCGATCGCGCTGCTCGCCTGCGCCGGGCACGCCCTGGCTCAGGCGCCTGCCGCGAGCCCGAACTTCCTGGAGCATGAGGCGGCGACGCCGACGCTGCTGTTCCGCGAGGTCTGGCAGCAGCCGCCGCATACCGGGCCTCTCAACGACGAGAACCGCCGCATTACGCAGCAAGCCGTGACCCACCCCGACCTCGAGCTGAAGCTCTACGGCACGGATGCGCACGCCATCCAGGTGACGCAGCACAACGGCATTCCCGATCTGTGGACCGGTTTTACGACCTCGCCCGTGGCGCTCACGCTGCGCGATAGGAAGGCGTATCTCGATTTGACGGGCCTCGCGAGAATGCGCTGGCGGACGCGCACGGAGGACCTGCACGTTCTGCATCCCGTCGTGAAGCTCGCGGACGGCAGGCTGCTCGTCGGCAGCCAGACGTTCCAGAGCCCGCAGCGACGGATGCGCGGCTCGAACGCTTTCTCCGGAGACTTCGTCGTCTCCGAGGTGACGTTCGACGACGAGCGCTGGTTCGAGCTCGATCCGCAGCGGGTCGTGACGACGCGGGAAGTGGCCGACCCGGACCTGAGCCGCGTGGACGAGATCGGCTTCGTCGATCTCATGCCGGGCGGCGGGCATGGCTTCGCCGGATGCTCGAACGTTTCCTGGATCGAGGTGTACGCAGTCCCGCGCAAGCGTTGAGACGGCCGCCTCCAAGCCGTCGAGGCGCTGCGGCCCGAGCGCAGCCGCAGCGCCGGCTTGCCGCGTCGGCACGAAGGCTCAGTCGCCCCAGCCGTCCTTCGACCCGTACGGCAGGGTCGTCAGCGTAGCCGCGATCTGCCGGATCTTGCCGTTTACAACCTTGAATGACTCGAGCACGAGCGCGTTGAATGGCCGGTGCGCGGCGCCCGTGTAGTTGTATTTGCCGAAGCCGGGGACCACCGTCGAATCGACGTCGCCGGCCTGCTCGAACATCACGACCATGGAGACGATGCCGTGCGTCTCGTCGATGGCCGCCAGATGGCGCTGGCCGATCTTCGTGATGTAGCGCCACATCATGCTGTTGATGTTGCCCGTCCAGCTCATGGCGCCGATGTTCGGCCGCCCCGGCTGAGCCTTGGCGCTCGGATCGTTGGCGGTGACCACGCCGTTCTCCACGCGGCCGCAGTCGTCCGCGAAGGGCGCGTAGTCGGCTCGGTTGTCCTGCAGCGCGTCGAAATACATGTTGGCGTCCTCGAGCATGCGGTCGCGGCTCGAGCGCTCGCCGGCCTCGAGGGCCGTGGCCCAGGCCGGAGCCGGCTGGCGGTCGAACGCCGCAAACGTGGTTCCCGAGCGCACGACGATCGCCTCGATCTCGGTGATCTTGCGGTTCTCGACCTTCATGCGCCCCGCGAACCACACGGGATTGCCGCTTTCCTTCATGACGACGTGGAAGGCGACCTGGCCCGTGCTCGGGTCGGGCACGACATCTGGCCCAGGAAACCCGCGGACTCGTCGTCGGTGTCGAGGACGTAGAGGCGGTACTTCGAATCGGCGGCCGCCGTGGCCCAGAGTCCCTCTTGAAACGTCAGCGCCTGCCCGTTCTCCGTGAACTTCACGTTGTCGGCAAACGGTGCCCTGCTCGGGTCGTGGACAACCATTGCCGCCGTGTATTCGTCGACCATGTGCCGCAGGCACGCGCGGTCGCAGGATACGCCCGCGGCGCGCGCCGTTTGCGCCATGACGCCGAGCAGCGCCAAGGCCGCCGCGACGAGCGACCGGCGGAAGAGGCGGAGCGATGGGCGGGAGGGTGTCGGCATGGTTCGGGTCCCTTTGGCCGCGGTTCACGAGACGGTCCGCGCAGGGACAGGCGGCCCCGTACGAGGTCGTGCTCCTGTGTACCACAACTTGCGCCGACGCGAAAACCGGCCCCGAGGCCGCTCCTCAGTCTGCGAAGTGGACCTCGTGGCGCTCGCCGATGGCCGGCACTTTGTCGAGGTCTTCGGGCATCCTTTGGACCTCGCGTTCGACGTCTCGGAAGAATGCCTCAGCGTGGGCCGGGGCGTCGAAGATCAGCATTCGAGCCGCCTGTTCCGATGAGCCTTGAAAGCCGTGCGGCGTATCGCCCGGCGCATAAATGAAATCCCCGGCGCGTGCGATGCGTTCTTCGCCGGCTATCGCGAAGCGAACTGCCCCCTCGACGACGTAGTAGGCCTCGTCCCAAGGATGGCGGTGCGCAGGGGGGCCGTAGCCCTTCGGCACCACCACTTCCATGAGCGACCAGGCGCGGTCGGTCTTGTCCGCGGTGCATAAAAATCGCACCTGGGCCCCCATGACGCTCATGGATTCCCCATCCCCGCGCTGCAGCCACACACCTTGTTTTTTCATCGCACGCCCCGTTGATTGTTCTCGAAAGGCCTGTGTCATACTATATGCCACTCTGGCATAGTCTATGTCAAACCTCCGAGCCGCCCCGATGCCGAGCCTTGCCCAACGTCGAAACGACATGACCCATCGGCTCATTCTCGAGGCGGCGGTCGGCATGCTCGGCCGAGGGCGCGTCGCCGACCTCACCGTGCGCGCCGTGGCGAAGTGGGCCGAGGTCTCCGAGCGAACCGTGTTCCGCTACTTTCCATCGCGAGATGTCCTGCTCGATGCCGTGGCCGACGCGGTGCGCGAGAAGCTGGCATTGCCGCCGGATCCGGGCTCTATCGCGGAGTTGCTCGCGGCGCCGCGTGTGCTGTATGAGGCCTTCGAGCCGCATGCCTCGCTCATCGACTCGGCGCTGCACTCGGAAATTTTTCTACGTATGCGCGACACGCAGGCAAAGAAGCGGTGGCAAACGATCCGCGCGCTCGTGGAGGATTACGCGCCGCGCAGCGCCGACCGCGACTTGAAATTGGCCGCAGCCAATATCCGCTTCTATCTCGCCGCGAGCTCCTGGTACTACTTTCGCTTCAATTTCGGCTTCACGCTCGACGAGACCGTCGCCTGTGCGGAGGCGGCGATTCGGCAGGCGCTGGCCGCGCTGAGCACGGGCAGCGAACCGGGGACGGGCGGCTCTGCGTAAGGATGCCTCGGCTCACGGCGGTTCTCGTGTGCGGAACCGGACTCAGTTCGCGGCGGGCGGCGCCGAGAAGCGGTACGGTCCGCTGTTCATGGGCACCCGCGGGACACCTTTCACCTTGACCGTCGCACTTGCGGCGGGGGCAGGTCTATGGGTCGCGACGGCCGCCCTGGCCGGGCGCGCCGAGGCCTGGGACTCACCGCTCTATTGGCAAGCGACGTATCCGTGCTGTATCGCCGTTGCCGGCTTCCTGGCCTATCTCGAGCCGAAGCGCGCCTGGCGCTGGGCGTTGGCGATCATGTTGATTCAGCCTGTAGCCATGGTCCTGACCGGTTCCGGCTCTTTCGGTCTGCTGCCGCTCGGCCTGGTCCTGTTCGCCGCGCTGGCGCTGCCGCCCGTCCTCGCTGCCCGGCTCGGCGCCCGGCTGCGGTTGCGCCGCGATCAGAAGGCGAACGTGAGCGCGAGGGCGAGCACAGAGTAGGCGGCCACGGCGGACCAATAGGCGAAAGGGCTCTGATCGCGCCGGTACATGCGCCCCCAGAGGCCGGACTTGCCATACACAGTCCCGGCCATCAGGGCCTGGACCACGTAGGCCGAGAGCAGCAGACCGAGGGATACATAGAGCGCGTGCATCGGAGCCGACTATACGGCGGCCCTGCGGCCGCGCCCCGACACTGCGTCACGAATTTTCCCAGGGGATGATACAGGGAGGCCGGCCGATTGGGGCCGTCGAGGCCCTGGGCTACACTGGGCGCGCCGATCTCGGCATCCGGGAGGATCGCATGTCGACAAAAATCAGAAAAATGGCGTGGCTCGTCGTAGTAGGTTTGCTCTGGGCGCCGTTCGCCGCCGGCCAGCCACCCGCGGCCGTTACGTCCCCCCGCATTTACGTCTTCGACGACGGGCGCATAAAAGCGCTCGACCCCGCGCTGTTCAATTTCAAGCCCGGCGAGCTCAAGGAAAGCGATCTCGTCATGGTCTCCTACCTGATCGTGCATCCGAAGGGCACGTTGATGTTCGACTCGGGAGGCATTCCGGACGGCGCCTTCACACTGGGCGGCGGCACCGTCACGAAGGGCATCATGAGCGCAGCGAGGCCGCTGTTGCCGCAGCTCGCGGCGATCGGCTACAAGCCGTCCGACATCACGTACTTCGCGCTGTCGCACTATCACTCCGATCACACGGCCAACGCCAACGCCTTCGCCGGCTCGACTTGGATCGTGCAGAAGGCGGAGCGGGATTTCATGTTCGGGCCGCACCCCAAGGGCACGATCATCGACACCGCGACGTTCGCTGACCTCGAGCATGCGAAGACGCGGGTCCTCGACAACGAGTCCTTCGACGTGTTCGGCGACGGCTCCGTCGTCATCATGCCCGCGCCGGGACACACGCCGGGTCATCAGGTCGTGGCCGTGAAGCTCGCCCACGCGGGCATGACCGTGCTCGGTGGAGATCTCTACCACTACCCGGAAGAACGCACGACGGGGCGTGTGCCGACGTTCGAGTACGACGCCGACGAGTCGCGGGCGTCACGCGCAAGGATCGAAGCGTTTCTGAAGAAGACGCATGGGACGCTGTGGATCGAGCACGACCTCGCGACCTTCGAAGGTCTGCCGCACTCGCCGGAGTACGTGGACTAGCGGGCTGCGGCGTTGCCCGTGCTTCGCACGCAGAGGTAGACAGTCTCGCAGGGCGAAGCTTCTGTTGACCGGAAATTAGCTATCGTTTAGCGTCGCAGGGTTGCGTAGGGGAGAGCCACGATGTCCGAATTTCGTCCGGGCGCCATGACGCGTCGTGATGCCTTGGGGCTGCTGGGGGCGACCGCGGCCGTTGCGGCGCTGCCGAGCGCCGCGTCCGCCGCGCCGACCTTTCCCAAAGGCGCCGTGATCAGGACCTTGCTGCGGGACTACGCGCCCGAGGAGCTCGCGGGCGGCGCGACGCTGTTTCACGAGCACCTCTCGCTTGCGCCGGGTTTCATGCAGCACTTTCTGGCGGCGAGCGCCGCTACGCGTGCCGAGAACGCGTTACCCGCGTCCGCCGCGAAGGGTTCGGCCGCGCAGGCAGGGCCGGGCGGCAACCGCCGCGGCCCGCCGCCAGGCCCGACGAAGAACCTCGACGCCATGGTCGCCGACGTCGAGAACGCCAAGCGGGCAGGCGTGGGCTGCATGGTCGATGCGGGTCATCCCGATATGGGGCGCGACATCGATTTCATCCGCCGCGTGTCGATGGCGTCCGGCATGCCGATCGTCGCCTGCGCGGGCTATTACACGCAGCCGTACTACCCGAAAGCCATCTCGACCATGAGCGAGGACGAAGTCGTCCAGGCGCTGCTGGATCAGGTGACGGCGAACCCCATCGGGGCTTTCGGCGAGATCGGTTCCTGGGATTACATGACGGCCGACGAACGCAAGGTGTTCCGGGCCGTCGGCCGCGCGCACGGCCTGACGAATCTGCCCATCTTCACCCACACGGGTATCCCGGGAAAGGCAGCGCTCGAGCAGCTCGATCTGCTCGAGGACGCCGGCGTCAAGCCGCAGCGTATCGTGATTGGCCACCTCGGCAACCTCGTCGACCCCAAGGTCACCGTGCACCGGGCGATCTGCCGGCGCGGCGCCTTCGTCGGCTTCGACCGGCAGGGGGGCAACAACGATGCACAGCAGGTGCCGATGGTCATGACGCTGATCGAGGCAGGCTACGCCGATCACCTCATGTTCTCGTCGGACGCCTCGAGCCACTACGACAAGACGCTGACCGTGTTCCTGCCCAAACTTCGAGCCGCCGGGGCATCCGATGAGGTGCTGCACCGCATCATGGTCGACAATCCGCGCCGGTTCCTGGCGTTCGTGCCCAAGCAGCCCAGGTAATAATCTGCCGGCCGCCGTGCCGGTGCCGCGTCCGCTCGTGTCGTACGGGCCGCCGTAAGCCGCCTGCCTCGTCGTCGCGCCTGCCTCCGTAAGCCCCCCCAAACGGGGGGTGTGGCCGTCATCGCCGTCCCGCAATATAGCCAGAAAGTCCGACGATCAAGGACGATTGCCTTGGCGGATCATTGGCCGCCCTACGATTTTGCTGAGACCCGTGGCGCCGACCAAAAGAACTCGCACGAAGACGATGACTGCGGCCACGCTCTGCGGCCGACAACGTCCAGGTCAGCTGCTGTCGAGTCGCCGCGCCGGACCGCGCGGGGCGTGGCCCTGCGGGTGCGCCCACGGACTTCACGAGGGGATACTTGATGAGCCGTAACGCATTGCTCGTATGTCTGTTGTTCGTTTCCCTGAGCAGCTGGGCCGGCAACGCCGGCAAGAGCGACTTGGACCGAGCGTTCGATATCGGGCAGCAGGTCCAAGCCTATACGGACAATCGCAATACGCTCGTGAGCGAACAGCGGGCAGCGCTGTCCAAGATCGGTGACGACTACGATGCGCTCGTCGCCAAACAGCGCGCCGAGCTGGCGGAACAGAAGGCCTTGTTCCGCATCTACGCCGGCGACCGCGCGTCGCAGGCCATACTGGCCGGCAAGGCCAAGGGTCCCGGGAAGGTCGCTCCGCAGGACCTGCAGCACGCCGCAAGACTGCGCGCCGAACTCGAGAACCTCAAGGCGCAGGTTGCGGACGCGAGCCAGCGGTACAAGAGCCTGCAGACCTCGCAGCGCCAGCAGCTGGCGAGGCTCGATTCGGGCAAAGCCAGGCTCGATGCCGAGCTGCAGTCGCTGCGTACCAACTATGTCGGCGATCAGGAAGCGCTCGAGCAGATCAACGAGAAGTTCGTCAACGGCCAGGGGCGGCAAACGCGCGAGCAGCAGCTCGAGGCCCGGCAGCAGCAGCAGCATGAGAAAGAGGAAGCGCAGCGCCAGAAACGCCTCGAGCCTGCCGTGGCGCTGGTCAAGCAGATTCACTCTCAGGCGGAACAGGACGCCGCGCTGCTCAAACCCGGAAATCGGCTGGAGCAGGATATCGTCGACGCTGCCGTTTTGAAGTTCGAGCAGGTCAACCTGCAGAATATCGTCAACGGCCGCGACACGCGCAGCTACTCGATGGGCAGCAAGGAACTCAAAGCGTTCCTGAGCGGTAAGGCCAACGAGGACGCGGCGGCGCTGACGGCGTTGGAGCGCAATCACGGCTGCGCGAACGCGTCCAGCCAAGACTGCCAGGCATTCCGGTCCAACTATTTGCTGCTCGCAAGATTGCCGGGCGCCCGCGACGTGGGTCTCGTGCCCGCACTCAGCGAATACGTCGCGGCGCAGAAGAAGCAGTACCAGGAAGCCCAGAGGGCGCGCGCCGCGGCCATCGCGGACGCGCAGCGCGAGCGCAGGCTCGCGGCGATTGCTGCGACGCTGAACCGCGTCGTGGTCGGGCTGCTTGCGATGCTCGGATTCACGTACTGGCGGTTCCGCCAGCAGAAGCAGAAGCCCGAGGCCGCGAAGACATTCAAGGACTACGCGATGGCCGCCGCCGCAAAATACCGGCTATGGCTCATCGGCGCGGTCGTCGCATTGGTGCTGTTGCCGACCGTTGTGCTGATACCGGTAGCGATTGTGGGGGCGGCGATCCTCTACTACCTGCGCCGCCATGCCGCCGTACGCGAAATCTATGCCCGCATCGAGCGCGAGGAGGCCGAACGCTGGGCCGGGCTGGGCGAGACGCCCGAGGAGCGGGAGCGGGCAATCAATCGATTCTTCGATCAGGGGACCGGCGTGATTCGCTTCGAGACGCGCCTGGACTGGGAGCTGGACAAGACGAAGCGGGACGAAACGGGCCACAAGTACGAGTACCTGAAGATCACGCGCCAGGGACTCGGCAAGAACTTCCTGCAATTCGTCGCCCGCGGCAATCTGTCGGCCATGAGCACGCGGCAGCGCGAGTGGCTGCGCGCGCTCGAGCTGCTGCGCAACTGGGAATTGCTGGGCGACCTTCAATACGATCCGCTGCGCGCCGCGTTTCTCTTTGCCGAAGGTGTCGGCGAGCTGGTTTCCTGGAAGGCCAGCGCCGGCGGCGCCGGGGCCGGCGACAGCGTCGTCGCGACATACATGACCGTGAACGACGTCAGCGAGGACGGCGCTTCCGTGGCGCTGCTGAACCGCATCGAGGAGCTCATGGCACAGCCCCATCCGCCCCCGGTCGCCGCGAGGATCCGCAGCAGGCTGATGGCGGGCGGCGGGTGGCTCACGCCGCACGAGGTCCCGCAGTCGGTCTTTGCCAGGAAGAGCGACTGGGCCCTCACGATCGGCGAGCTCGAAGGGCTGGACGAGCCGCTCACGTTCTCGGGCGAGGGAGCGATGCTCTCCGTGGCGCCGCCCGGGTCCGGCAAGACGCAGTGCCATGTGTTTCCGAACCTGCTGCAATGGAAGGGGCCGGCCATCGTCCTCGACGTCAAGGGCGAGATCTATGCGGGCACCAGCAAGTGGCGCGCGGAGAATGTCGGGCCGGTCTTCAAGTTCAGCCCGCTCGATCCGGACAACAGCCACTGCTTCAATCCGCTGACGTTCGTGCGCCGCGAGAAGGACTGGATTTGGGAGGACTCGCGCTTCCTGGCCGACATGATGATCGTGCCGAGCGGCGCCAGCGACCCGTTCTGGGAAAACAAGGCGCGGGATCTGCTGACGGCCGGGATCGCGAGCATCTGCTATTACAACCCGCCCGACAAACGGCCGATGTCGCACGTGCTCGAGCTCATGCACGGCGTGGACTTCGACCAGATGATCCAGGCGCTCAAGAGCGCCAAGGACGTGCGCAGCATGCTCATGGCCGGCACCTCGCTCGAGCAGATGCAGGCCAAAACTCGGGACAGCGTGATGCAGACGGCGCAGGCCAGCCTCAGCGCCTGGTCCGGCACGCGCATCGAACGGGCGACCCGGGCTTCGGACTGGAACCCGCTCGATCTGCGCGGCGGCAAGAATCCGACGATCTACATCTGCCTCAAGCCCAACGAGGTCGAGAGCTACATCTCCCTGCTGCGCGTGTTCGTGGCACAGCACTTCCGCATGCTCACGACCGAGCTGCCGCCGCCGGGCGCGGCGCCCGTGCTCTGCATGCTCGACGAGCTGCCGCGGCTGCGCCACATGCCGCCCGTCGAGGAAGCCATCGAAATCGGCCGCCAGTACGGCCTCCGGCTTTGGATGTTCGTGCAGAGCCTCGGCCAGCTCGAGAAAGCCTATCCCAACGCCCATGGCATGGTGGGCAGCTGCGCGGTGCGCATTTACATGAACCCGAGCAATGCCGACGGTCTGGCCGACAAGCTCGCGGGCGAGCTCGGCTTCCTGGGCGCCGTCGTGGGCGATCAACCGCTGACCGGCGCCGTGCTGGCCGGTCCGGAATTCCGCGACTACCAGATCGTCCTGGGCGGCTCGAGCAAGCCTGCCAAGGTCCGCAAGCTCTACGCGTGGCAGAACGAAGAGCTCGAAGCGAGCATGGGGAGCCTGTAGTGACCGTTGCCGGCCGTTGAGGATCGGCTGCCATGGCGATGACGAAGGCCGAATTGGAGACGCTCGAGCGCCGGGTCCAGGAGCAGCGCCTCGTGGACCAGGCGGCTCGCGCCGCGGACGTGCACGCCCTTGGGAGGGACTACCGGCCGACGGCGGACGAGATTGCGGCCATCGAAAACAACCGCCTCAATGCCAATGCCCAGGAGATGGGCGCGTGCTCGGAGCGCCGCGCCCAGATCCAAGGCAACCCCGAGATGACGTCCGAAGAAAAGGCCGAAGCGTGCCGGCTCGCGGATGCCGAAATGTATGCGCGGATGAACGACCACAACGCCGAGGCACTGCAGCAGGGCACGGAGCTCTATGCCAAGCTGCCCGAGTCGGTCGCCGTGCCCTATCAGGAATCCCAGGAAAATCTGCAGGCGACGTACGAAGCCGAGAAGCAGCAATACGAGCTCGAGCAGGAGCAGTTGCAGCGGGCCAAAGAGGAAGAGGCCAAGACCATCGACCAGCTGGACGGGCCGCCCGGCGGCTCGGCGCCCGAGCAGACCCAGCAGCAGGCGCAGGAACGAGAGCAGGAGCCGGAGCAGCAGCAGCAGAGCAAGTTCGTGGACCTCGATCAGCAGAGGACTCAGGACGCACCGCCCGAGCGGGAGGAGCCCGCGCAGCCCGAGGTCGCGAGCAAGTTCGCGGATCTTTCCGAATACCAGAAAACCGAGCCGTCGTCTCCGGAGCGCGTGCCCGAGCAGCCCGAGCTGCAAACGCAGCAGCTCGGCTACGAACGCGAGGATGACTTCGGTCGCTGACCTCAGGAGGTATCGCCATGGCCGCGCCAGACGACGAAAGCCCGAAACGGGGCCAGCACAGGGAAACGCTCGAAGGCCGAGTCGAGGAGCTCAAGCGCCAGATAAGCGATCGCCAGGAGTTTCGGGAGGCCACGGCTCATGCCATGGAAAAGGCCACGCAGCAACCCGTTCATGACCAGCTGCAGACCATCGCATCGGTCGGCATCGCGGATACGCCGCCGCAGTACATGAACACGCATCCGTCCGGGCATGAGATGAACGTGGCCGACGGAGTCACGAGCACACTGTTTGCAGTCGGCGCCGCGGCCAGTGCGGGCAAGCAGGCCTACGAGGAATTCCGCCGCTCCGCGGACGAGCGGGTCGACCAGGCGATCCGGAACAATCCCCCGTCGTCCCAGGAACAGCACGACAACGATCTGCTCGAGGAGATCAGGCAGGCCGACTTGGCCAAGCACGAGCAACGCGCCGCCGGTATCGAGAAGTTTCCGGGTATGGAAAGAGCGGACGCCGTCGAGCAGGAGCAGGCGCGTCCTGACAAATTCGGCGCCAGGCGCATGGACGGCGAGACGGAACCGGCCTTGCCCGATAAAAAGCTCGAGCAGCCCGAGCTCGAGGCCCCCGAACGGCTCGATGAGCGGGACGATGATTTCGGGCGTTGAGGAAAGTCTCGGGTCCAAGCGAAGCATCGCGCGTCTTGCCAAGATCGCGGCGGCGGCGGTCGGCTTTGCCATGGCGGCCGGCTGCACGACGTTGAGCGACAACAAACGCGCCATCGAAGGCGGGCTGCTCGGCTGCAGCGCGGGCATCCTGGCCTGCAAGGTAAGGGGCGGCGACGACAAGACCTGCGCGGTCGCTTGCACGGCCGGGGCCGCGGCGGGGGCCGCCTACGGGCATTATCTGGATCGGCGCCAACACGAGATCGAAGCGGCCGCCAAGGCGCATCACGTCGACGTTGCGTTTACTCCGGTGGCCGTTTCGAAAGAGTCGTCCAAGGACAAGAACGGGCTATTGGCCGAGATTCATGCTGACAACATGTTCGCGAGCGGGTCGTCGACGCTGACTCCGGCCGGTCGCTCGGCCGTGCAGGCCATCGCCGCCGTCTACGGGAAGCGCACGGACGAACAGGGCAAGCCCGTCGAGACGAAGCTGCTTCTGACCGGATACACCGATTCGACGGGCTCTCCGGAGACGAACGCGCGCCTCTCGCTGGCGCGGGCCCGCTCGGCGGCCAAGCTGTTCGTCGAGGCCGGCGTGCCGGCGAACGACGTCTACGTCAAAGGGGGCGGCAGCACGAACCCCATCGCGAGCAATGCGACGAGCCGCGGCCGCGCGATGAACCGTCGCGTCCAGGTCCTCGAGATCAACAACGTCGCGAATCTCGTGGCCTACAGCGCGGCGCGAAGTCAGGATCGCGGTGCGCTGGCCCTCGCCTCGGCGTCCGCCGAGCCGCAGGCGGGAGGGGCTGAATCCTCCGTGCGGCCGCCCGCGCCGGCCGGGATCTCGGTGCCGGGGCGTCGGTCGCGGTCCCGCGCGGCGGAGCGCGCGGCGGCCGCATCCCGAGGGGCGCGCGCCCCGGTCGACTTCGGCGGTGCGCCGGCCGTCGATGGCGACGATGCGTTGTGGGCGGCCATTGGGCCGCGGCCGCGCTCGACCCTCTGGCGGCTTTCGCCGATCGCGACGGCTCACGCCGCCGAGCCGCCGCCGCCGCCGTGCTACGCGAGCCTGCCGCAGGTCTCGAGCCCGCTTTACCACTTTTCGGACAATAGGGTCGTGGCGAGCCATACGACGGGCGCCTACGTGCCGGGCCTCTACGGCGGCGGCTGGGGCAGCGAGGTCAACGGCACGACCGTCGGTTTCGGTCCCGTCGCCGTGCTGGCCGACGACGCCGAGCCCGTGGGCAGCCCCACGCTGCTGGTGCAGCGCCGAGGACGAACCTCGAGCGTCGAGCGGTACAACACCGACGTGAACGTTTACGAAGGCGACAAGGGTCTGCTCTATCGCTTGTACGTCACGCAGGCCGACGCGCCGCTGGAATGTTTCGATATCGTGATTCCGAAGAAGGGCCGGTTCGCGGCGAGCGACGGCTATCTCTTTTATCGGGACCGAGGCCGATGGATGCAGGCCGAGTACCGCCCCGCGCTCGTGCAGCAGAAGTAGGTGCGGACAAGCTTCGAGGACGCCGTCATGCTCCAGACACTGAATCAGTACCTGAATACCGTGCCGCCGATGCTCTGGGCGGTCGCCTCGATACTCGCGGCGCTCGCGCTGATCTGGTGGCAATGGGAACGCATTCGGTTTTTCACGATGCGAATGGCCTACGACCTGCCCGGCGTCGGTAAGATTGCGCGCCTTTCCCGCCACGATCAGCGCGTGGGGGACTCGAGCTGGTTCCGGGGCGAATGGGAGCTGTGCAACGATTTTTATCGCTTCTACCCGAGCCATACGACGGCTGCTGACTACGACCGCGCCACTTCCTACCTCAACAAAGTGGACGAGCTCGGCCGGCGAGAGGCGCCGTTCTATGTGTGGGCCGCAGTCGTGATCTTGTTGATCGCCGAAGCGTTGTCTTTCGGCGTGCTCCTGGCGGGCTATGCCGCGCAGAACGCGACGCTGGCCGCTCAGCAGGAGTTCGGTTACGTACTGGCGGCCGTGCTCGCGATCATCATGTTGCTGTTCACTCACTACACGGGTAGGGAGCTGTTCCGGAACAAGCTTCGCAGCCGCGCCATGCACCTGTTCAAGAACCGACCGCAGGCCGAGCAGGCCATCGCGCTGCGCGCGGATTCTCGCGTCCGGCTGGACAGCGACAGTCTCGACGACGGCCAACCGGCGTACATTCAACTGGCGAACCGCATCGACGACGGCGGCGGGCGGTTCGCGTCGAGCTTCATGGTAACCGGCATCACGCTGACCTTGATCGTCGTCATGGCGTCCGGCACGTTTTATATACGAAACAACCTCATGAAATCGCTGACGGCGCAGGCCGTAGTGACGCCCGCGGCCGCCTCGGCACCGGCCGCGGGGGGCAGCGATACCGACATCCTCTCCATCCTCTCCGGTCAAACGGCGAGCGCGGACAAGCAGGCCAGCCGCACGCAGATCGATGCGAAGATCAGCGCGGCCAGGACGGCGTTTCTCGTCCTCTCCGCGCTGTTCATCGCGCTACAGCTCATGGGCGTGATTCTGGGATTCGAATTCGGCTTCGTCGGCAAGCAGTCTCGCGATGCCGCGAAGCTTCGGCACGGGTTTCCCACGCCGGACGAGTTCGAGCTCTATTGGACGCGCAAGTGCGACCAAATCGAGCGCATTGCGCAGGCCAAGCTCAGCAAGCTTCAGCGGCGGCTCATCAACGTGGCCGTGGCCGCAGAGACGGAAAGAGACATGGCCAAGCGGACCTTTGCGAGCTTCGTACAGGAGCAGCGCGAGAGGCGCGCGCGCAGAGCCGCGGCCGAGGCTGTCGTGAGCGTCACGCCCGAAGCGCCCGCCGCCGCCCGCAACGTGACGCCCGCGCTCGGGGGAGCGCCCACGCTCAACGGCTCCCGGGTCAATGGCGGCGCGGGCACGGTGGCGGGAGAGGAAGAGGAGGACGATGCCGCCATGGAGGCGGAGATCAGGGCGCGGATCGCGGCCGAGATCGAGGCCAAGCAGCGCAGAGCGGAGAAGCGCCGGCTGACGGAGGAGCGGTTGCGCCGCGAGATGGGTGCGGACTTGCCGGAGTCTGAGTAGTGGCGCGCCTCCGTCCGAAGCTGCTCTTCGCCGTGCTGATAGCCGGTCTGCCGGCCGGCGCCGCGGCCGATGCCGCCCGCAACGATTTCCCTTCCTGCGAGCAGAGCTACTTTCACCATGGGGCGCCGCCGCCGGAGCGCCTCTTCGTCGCAGCCGTCGACCGGACGGCCGACTTTCCCAAGGATATCATTCGGGATACGGTCGCCCGTGTGGTGCGCAGCATCACGCCCGGCGAACGCATCGTCGTCATTGGTTTCTCGGACATTACGCAAGACGAGTTCACGGTCGTAAAACTCGACGGGACGATCGACCCCGATCCGCCCGAGTCCGCCTATGAGCACGAGCTGCCGGCAAACTCGGTGCGCGACGCGATGCGCTGCTTCGAGCTGCTGCACAGCTATGCGCAGAAGAAGGTCGCGACCGCACTGCTCGACCTGTTGAACAATCCCGTTAGCGACTCGCGTCAGTCGCTGATTCTCAAGGGTCTGCAGACGATCTCGGCGCAGGTCCTCGCGCCCTCCGCCGCGCCGGTCAAGCAGATACTCGTCATCTCCGACATGCTCGAGAATTCGGACGTGTTGAGCGTGTACGGCTCCGGCAGGCTGCGCACACTGAGCGTCGACGCCAGTCTGCGGGCCATCGATAAGGCCGGGTTGCGGGCGCAAATGCGCGGTGCCCAAGTGTACGTGGCCGGTGCCGCGTATCCGGGCCGGAACGGCCTGCACGAGAGCCAGAATGCCCGCCGCGCCTTGCAGGCATTCTGGCGCCGGTGGTTCGAAGCCGGCGGCGCGGCGTTGTCGATTTGGGGAGAGCCCATGCTACTGCAGGGCATTCCGACCAAGTAAGCGCCGCGCCTCGGGGCTGGGTCCCGCGGAGCCGGATTGGGCCCTATAATGCTCGCCGGTGAGGTCACCGACCGAGGGGCAGGCGAGCGCTAATGGCCACCGCGAACGACTTCGGGTTGTTTCCCGTCCTGATCCGGCTGATCGACGGCTTCTTGACGGAGAGCGAATGCGCGGAAATCGTCTCCAAGCTCGACCGTGGTGCAGTGGGTCCGCACGGTTCGCTGGTGGGCGATGCGAAGTCTTCGTTCGAAGAGGGCCTCAAGAAGTCCCGATACGTGCTCGACGAGATCGAAGAGCACGTCAAGATCAAGGAACGGATCTTTTACCAGATCAACGTATACGCGCGGGATTTCGGCACCCGTCCGGTCACGCTCGACAACTCCTGGGTCAATATCCAGCGTGCGGGAAGCAAGCTGAGCTTTCACACGCACCCGCTCAGCATCGTCTCCGGCGCGCTGTATCTCAAGGTCGACGAGGCCAGCAGCAAGATCACGTTCTGCAACCCTAATCCCCTCGTCGACATGATGCCGGTGCTGCAACCTACGAATTTCACGCTCAAGACCGCTTCCGTGACGCCCAGCGTGGGCGGCCTGCTGTTGTTCCCGAGCTGGCTGAAGCACGGATCGCTGGACCCGAACCGGTCCGCGGAAAGAGTCGTATTGAGCTTCAATACCGTATTTTATGCGGATTTTCCGGAGCGTTGGGCGCCCACGGAAGGCGCGGAGGGGCAATCATGACCGGCGGCAACGGGCTGTATTACTGCTTTGCCGCGGATTGAGTGCGCTTGGGCCGTGCGGCGCTTCGCGCGCCGTCAGCGCGGCAGAGGTAGGCAAGTCTTAGGTCACGGGGAGACGCTAATGAACCGCTTCGGTTACGCCGTCGTTGCAGCACTGTTCGCGCTGCCGGCCTGCGCCGTGCATGCGCAGCTCGACAACACCGCTGCGCGCATCGTCGTGGGCCACTTCGACATTGACGCCACGAGCGTCGCGGCACAGAAGAAATTCTGGGTCGATACGCTGGGCGGCAAACTCGGTCGGGCCGGGCCTGCGGGCGCCGAGGTCGTGCAGTTTCCGGGCATCGATCTCTTCCTGCGCCACCGGCCGCCCTCGGGCCCGACGCGGGGCACGACGTTCGACCACATCGGCTTCGCCGTGCCGGATGTCGGCAAAGTCGCCGCCCGAGCCGTCGCCAACGGCTACGCCTTGACGGTCGGGCGGGAACCGGGACCCGGCCAAACGGCCAGTCCGCCGACGGCGGGTAATTACGGCAGGTTTGCCTATCTGCTCGGGCCCGACGGCGTCAAGGTCGAGCTCGTGACGGCGGCCGCGCCCGACGCGCCGCCCATCGCCTATCACCACGTGCACTTCGTGAACAAGCAGTTCGTCGCGATGCAGAGGTGGTACATGAAGGTCTTCGACGCGACCCTGCGCCCCGGCCAGACGGACTTTTTCATCGGCGCCGACCTGCCCGGCGTCGGTTATTCGCTGAACTTTTTCTCGTGGCTGCCCGCTGAGAAGCTCGTGGGTACGCGTGGCCGCGTCGTCTCCGCCGTGGGCTTCGAGGTCAGGGGGCTCGAGAAGTTTTGTCGGGAGCTCGAGGCGAAAGGGATCGCATTGACTGTCCCGTACCACGAGGACCCGGCGCACGGCGGCATCGCGGTCGCGTCGATTACGGATCCGTGGGGGACCGTCATCGAGCTCACGGAGGGTTTGCGGCCGGAGCCGGCCTCACCCCGCGCGTAGCCGATTCCGGAGGGCGCGCGCGTTCGCGATTTTGCCGAGTCCCCGGGGCCATTCGTGCGTGCGGTGCCCTATGACGCAGCACGCTCGTCGGGTCGGCGGCCCTTTGCGTAGGCCATGAGGGCCTCGTAGCCGTATTTCACGGCTTGGGCGCCCGTGTTGTCCCAATATTCTCCGTCTTGCGCGTCGATCTCGAGCAACGTCAGCGCGGGATCGGATTTCCCCTTTGGGAACCAGACCTTCCACGCTTCGTTCCACAGCGCATCGATCAATGCGCTGTCGCGTACGACGCGGGCACGGCCGCTGATCCAGGCGAACTTGCCGCTGCCCTGGAAAGTCAGCGTGACTTCGGGGTGAGTCTCGATTTCGGCGACCTTGGGGGAATCGATCGCGGTCACGAAGTAGGCGTCCGCATCGGCCTCGAGCTTGGCAACGGCCATGGGCCGGGCCCGCATGCGCTTGTCACCGGTTCGCGTCACGAGCATCGCGGCGTCGAAGTCTTCGAGCAGATCGCGCAGGTGGTGTCGTGATTCGTGGTCTTCGGTCATGGCTCCTCCTCCTTGGGCCTGTACCGGTATCGTGCAAGACGCATGCCCGCGGCGGGCGGCCGCGAGCCGTCGGCGTCCGGCGCGGGGCCGGGAACGCATCACGGCGCGCTGCGCACGGGATCGGTCGGCGGCAGCAGGTAGCCGTGCCGGGCCATGCTCAAGTCCGGAGCGTAATCGCACGGCACACAGTCCGGCAGGAAGTGCTCGGGCGTGCGGCCGCTCACGGGGTTCCGGTACCCCCACCACATCGGCAGTATTTTGGGCCACTCCCACGGTACGCCCGTGCCGCCGCGGAAGTGCGCCTGACGCGCGCCGAGGACGTTGATGGGCACGTCCGGGGGAAAGTGCTCGACGAGGGCCGCCCCGATGTAGTGCTTCGGTCCGGCCTTCGCCGCACGGCTCGACGGCGGCTTCGGCCGCGGCGCCGCCGAGGGGCGCTCCTTTGCCGCCGACCAGCCTCCCTTCCAGTTCGGCATGCTGAAGTAAGGCTCGTCGAGCGACAGATTCCATAGCCGCCAAACGCCGTCCTCGAGGATGAGATGGTCGTCCGGGTACATCGCGCCGAAAAGCGTGCCGCCTCGTTTCGAGACGTTGGGATGAAACAGATAAGTGCGAAGACGCGCCGACCGGCCGTCCGGCGCGACATTGATGACGGGCTGGATTCGCCAGTGGAGCGCGACGCCGGCGCGCGTCTTTTGCGGATCGCCCCACTCGAGGTAGGTGGCGTGCGCGATGCGCCGGGCGCCGATGTAGTAGCCCGCGAACGGCACCTGCTTGGCCCCGCGTTTGCCGAACAGCGCCGCCATTTGCGGCCATTGGAAATCGTCTATGTATTGGCCGTAGGCGCTCGAGACGTTCTCGGCGCCGTCGTAGGCTTCGGCAACCGCCAGCTTGCGCGCAACCTCCGCAAGGCGTGCCGCCGCTTCGGCGCTCGCGTTCTTCGGGTGCGACGCGGCGATGGGTCCCGTGAGCGCCTCGGTCGCGACCAGGCGGAAACCGGCCGGCGCCGTCACGGGCTCGCCGGTGACCGGGTGAGCCGATATGAATTTGGGGATGATGCGGTCCTCGCGGCCGGCATCGGCTGCGGGCAACGGCTTGTCCGGTGCCAGCGCACCTTTGGGCGGACCCTCGACGATGCGGCTTTTGCCCCAGCCCTGCTTGTAGTTCGAGCGAAACAGGGGGAAGACGCGCATTTCGCGTATCTTCCATAGCCCGTCTTCGTTCACGAAGCGGTTGTCGAAGACAGCGACCGTCCAGTACGCCGTGCCCTTGGCGGCCTCGCCGAGCATGCCGAGCTCGATGCCGCGAACGCGGGCCTCGTGTCTGCCGGGTGCGACATTCACGACGGTATCGAACTGCAGCCGATCGTTGAGGACGCCGTGCGTCAGACCCGCGGGCCCCATTCGTTGGAGCGCCTTGCGCACGCCCTCGTGGCCGACGTAGACGCCCACGCCGCCGATTTCGCAGACGCCGTCGTCGGCGAACAGGTCGATTACGTCGTCCCACATTCTGCGGTCCACGTAGTAGCCGTAAGCCGCCTGGAGATTGCGAACGAGATCTTCGTCGTCCAGCTCGTCGACGCGCGCCTCGAGGTCGGCGAGCGTGGCCTTGCTGTGCGGCGGCGGGCCGGCCGGCGCGGGGATGGGCACGCCGCTTTCGTCCGGTGTGTAGTGATACGGAACGATCGGCAGATCCCGTCCTTTCCAGTTCTTCCACCCGGTCGCGTAGGCGCCCGCATATTGGGGGTAGAAGTGCAGCACGGCGATCTTCCATTCGCCCTGCCGGCGGACATAGGCATTCTCGAAGACACCGCCTTCGATGCTCGCATTGCCTTTGGCGTCGCTCAGCAGGAAGAAGCCGTACCAGCGCCCCTTGGCCGAGCGTCCATCCGTCGAGAGATTGACGACGGGCTCGTCGATGAGCTGCGTGTGGATCGCCCCCGGCCCGAGGCCCTGCCGGTCGGCCCCGCTTCGCTTCGTCAACAGCTCGGCAATGGCCTTGCGCCCCTGGGCCGACCGGTCGCCCAGGATCAGCGCGCCGTCGCTCGCGAACAGCTCCGCCATCTCATTCCACAGGCCGTACTGCGAATACTGTGCGTAGGTCCGCTGCAGGCGCTTGACCGCACGCAGGGACTCGGCCCGATCGATGTCTCGGGCCGCCGAGTCGAGCGAACGCTGACCGAAAGCCGGCGGCAGAACCGCAACCGAGGCCAGCGCCAACGCGATCGACAGCCGTTTCGTGAGTTTCGGCACGCAGTTCCCCCTCGGCGCCGAGCGCCCATCTGCAACGGGTTGGAAAGGGCAAGAATAGGCTGGCCGCGTCGATTCGTGAAGAACTCGCCGGGGCGCGGCGGCCCGGACCCGCGCCGGTGCGCCGAGTGCCCCCTGCGAGAACGACGCCCGTGCGCGTATTTCCCTGAAATTCCGCTTTACATGACCGGCCGATGCCTTAATGTTGGGCTTTACGGTGTAAATCCACGGGGGATTCTCGATGGCCTTGAAGGTGATTGGGGCGGGGCTCGGGCGAACGGCGACATTCTCGACGAAGTTCGCGCTCGAGCATCTGGGCCTCGGGCCGTGCTACCACATGTCCGAAGTGCTGGCAGGCGCGCGGCGCCATATCCCGCTCTGGCTCGACGTCATCGCGGGTCAGCCCGATTGGGACTCGATATTCGACGGCTTCCAGGCGACGATGGACTATCCGGCCTGCACGTATTGGCGTGAGCTCGCGGAGTACTACCCCGAGGCCAAGATCGTGCTGACCGTGCGCGAGCCCGACAGTTGGTTCGAGTCCGTCACCGAGACGATATTTTCCGAAAGGATGAATGCGCAGGTCCATGATTCGCCTTTCGGTGCGCTGCTGCAGGGGGTCGCCTTCGACGCGTTCGGGGGGCGGCACGAGGACCGCGCGTTCATGACCGAGTGGTTCGAGCGCCGCAATCGCGAAGTCGTCGAGTCGCTACCGCCCGAACGTCTGCTCGTGTTTCATCCTAGGGAAGGCTGGGAGCCTCTGTGCCAATTCCTCGGCGTCCCGGTGCCGGCAGCCCCGTTCCCGCGCGTCAACAGCCGCGACGAGCTCGGCGGCCGGTCCGACGAGCAGGGCGGCCTGCCGCCCGATCCCGAAACGGCCGAGCGGTTCGCGCGCGGATACATCGACGAGCTCAAGGCCAAGGCGTTCGGGCCGGGGCCCGAGCCCGGCTAGCAAGATCCCACGCGCGCGCCGGCGCGCGTAACCGGCGGAGGACAGCTCATGAGCGTGGTTTCCCTGCATGTCAACGGCGCCACTTACGGGGTGGACGTCGACCCGGCGACGCCCCTGCTGTACGTGCTGCGCAACGACCTCGGCCTGCGCGGCCCGCGATTCGGCTGTGGGCTCGCGCAGTGCGGCGCCTGCACGGTCATCATCGACGGCGCCGCCACACGCGCGTGCGTCACCGCGGTCGGGCAAGTGCGCGGTGAGATCACGACGCTCGAAGGACTTTCCAAGGGCGGCAAGCTTCATCCGCTGCAGCAGGCCTGGATCGACGAGCAGGTGCCACAGTGCGGCTATTGCCAAAACGGGCAGATCATGACGGCCAAGGCGCTGCTCGACCGCAATCCTCGGCCGACCGATGCGCAGATCCGGGAGGGCATGCAGGGCGTGCTGTGCCGCTGCATGACGTATTACCGAGTTCAGGCGGCGATCAAGCGCGTGGCGCGCGAAGCGTCGACGCGCGTGGAGGGCGTCGAATGAACGGCACACTGCAGCTTCCGGCGGCCGTCGAAGAGGCGCTGCTGCGCGTCGTCAATCCCCCCACGTCCCGCCGGGCTTTCCTCAAGGCGTCCGGCGCCCTGGTCGTGAGCTTCGGTATCGGCGCCGTGCCCGGCGGCGGCGCGCTTGCACAGGCCGCCGGTTCCGGCCTCTATCCGGATCCCGATTTCCGCCAGCTCGACACCTGGATCGTGATCCATCCGGACAACACGGCGACGTTCTTCGTCGGCAAGACGGACGGCGGTCAGGGCACGGGCACGGCGTTCCGGCAAATGATGTGCGACGAGCTCGATATCGCCTACGACGCCACGAGCCTCGTCATGGGCCGCACGGATACGACGCCCGACCAGGGGGGCTCGGGCGGTTCCGACGCCATCGAGCGCGACGGTTGGCCCATGCGGCGGGTCGCGGCCGAAGCCCGCCGCGTCCTGCTCGAATTGGCCGCCGAGCACTTGGGCGTGCCGGTCGCCGAGGTGTCGGTCGCCAATGCCACGGTCTCGGTCACGGCTGACTCGACGAGGTCGGTCACTTATGCCGCGCTCGTGGGCGGCAAGCGGTTCGACGTGACGCTCGCAGGCCGTAACGTCGACGCGACCCACGGGACCGCTCGCGTTAAGCCCGTGCAAGCGTTGCGTGTCGTCGGTAAGCCGCTGCAGCGCTACGACATCCCCGCCAAGGTCGACGGCTCGCTCATGTGGGCCGTGGACGTGAAGCTGCCTGGCATGGTGCATGCGCGTAACGTCAAGCCGCCGGTCGCAGGGGCCGTGCTTCGGCGCGTCGACGAGGCGTCCGTCGCCGGCATGCCGGGTTTCGTCCGCGTCGTGAGCCGGGGCAACTACGTGGCCGTGGTCTGCGAGCGCGAGGAGCAAGCGATTCAGGCCGCAAGGCAGCTGCGCGTCGAGTGGATACCGCCCGCCGAGGCCCCGTTCCCGGCGTCCGACGCGCTATTCGATTACATGCGCGGCGCGAAGCCGACCTCGAGCCGCCCAGCGGCGGTCGCGGGCAACCCGGATGCGGCGCTGGCGAGCGCCGACCGGGTCGTCGAGGCCGAGTACGAGGTTCCGTTCCAAGGGCATACCGCCATCGGCCCCGCCCATGCACTGGCCGACCCCTCCGACGGTCAGCTCACGATTTACTCCAACGACATGAAGTCGTACGGACTGCGCGACGGCGTCGCGAAGTTTCTCGGCATGCCCCGGGAGCGCGTGCGGGTTCTCTACATGGATGGGCCGCAGGTTTACGGCCGCACGGCGGCGGATGACGTCGGCTTCGAAGCGGCGTACCTCGCTCGCGAGCTCGGCAGGCCGGTCCGCGTGCAGTGGATGCGGGACGAGGAGACGGCTTGGGACACGAAAGGGCCGGCGTATACGTTCAAGCTGCGCGGCGGGCTCGACGCGCAGGGCAAGGTCGTGGCACTTTCCTACGACGCTCGCGCCGCCGATTACAACCATCTCGGCTACAACGATCCGGGTACGGTCTTGATCGCGCAGCTTATGGGCCTGCGGCCCGAGCGGCCGGCCGAAGGCCGGGCGGAGACGCCCTCGGTCCTGTACGCCATTCCGAATCGGCGCATGGCGAGCCACGTCGTGAGCCTTCCGAGGATTTGGGAGACGCCGCTGCGAACCGGCAACCTGCGCGACCCCAACGGCCCGCAGGTGACGTTCGCCTTCGAATCGTTCATCGACGAGCTCGCGGCGGCGGCGCGTACGGATGCCGTCCAGTTCCGGCTCGATATGCTGGCCGCGAGCCCCGAGGATGCCGCCTATCGCCGGGCTCGTTCCCTGGCCGTGGTTCGCGCGGCCGTCGAGGCTTACGGCTGGGACGCGAGGCCCTCGCCGAAACCGCGGGGCGCGGGCCCGATCCTCACCGGGCGCGGCCTGGCCTACACCTACCGGAACAACACCGTCGTCGCGACGATCGCCGAGGTCGAAGTCGACCGCAAGACCGGGCGCGTCTGGGTGAAACGCCTCGTCTGCGCTCACGATTGCGGCTTGGTCATCAATCCGGAGGGCCTGCGCCGCACGATCGAGTGCGGCACGCTGCATGGGCTGAGCCGGGCGTTGTGGGAAGAGGTCCGCTTCGATGCCGAGAAGGTCACGAGCGTCGACTGGGTGTCTCATCCGAGCCTGCGCCACGCCGACACGCCCGAAACCATCGACGTCGTGCTCGTCAATGGCGACCCAAAGCCCGGGCGCCCCGATCTGCCGCCCTACGGCGCCGGCGAGGCGAGCCACAAGCCGGTCATCGCGGCCGTCGCCAATGCCGTCTACGACGCCACGGGTGTGCGCTTGCGGCGGCCGCCGTTTCGCAAGGAGCGCGTGCTGGCGGCGCTTCGGGCGGCCGAGGTGTAGGCGGCTCCGGCGGAACCGTGTGACGCACTCCTCGGAATGAGGAGCGAGCGGGTCCAGCGAAGGATTTGGGCGGCGCCGAGCTCTGTCTTCGACGAGCAAAGTCGGTAAACTTCGCGTTTCTGCGTAGTTCGTTTGCTTAGGCGAGACAGGGACAGGCATGGAAGGTCGCTTGCTGCTCGAAACATGGAAAGGGCCCTTCGGCGGCCTCCCACCGTTCGACCGGGTCGAGCTCGCCGACCTCAAGCCGGCCATCGACCAAGCCGTACGGGCGAAGCGCGAGGAGCTGGCAGCCATCGCGGAAGACCCGCGTGCCCCGACGTTCGAGAATACTCTGGCGGCCATGGAGCGCGCGGGCGAGCCGCTGCG
Source organism: uncultured Gammaproteobacteria bacterium (assembly GCA_963782445.1). Lineage (GTDB taxonomy): Bacteria > Pseudomonadota > Gammaproteobacteria > Steroidobacterales > Rariloculaceae > ZC4RG20. The sequence continues at coordinate 2,681,528 of CAWAJM010000001.1, read as the reverse complement.
GCGGGTGTTGACGGTCTTCTGGGTCTGGGCGAGCACGATGAGCAGCCCCGAGTTCCAAAAGATCGAAGGCGAGGTCACGACCCTCCTCGCGGCGTTCGACGACGAGGTCGTTCAGAATACGAAACTGTTCGCCCGCATCGAGTCGGTCTACGAGAGCAGGGCGGAGACAGGGCTCTCGGCGGAACAGCAGCGGCTTGCGTGGTATCACCGCACGCGTTTCGTACTGAACGGCGCACGCTTGGGCGCGGCGGACAAGCAACGCGTGGCGGCTATCAATCAGCGCTTGGCGGCGCTCTACACGCGTTTCTCGCAGAATGTGCTCGCCGACGAAGAGCAGCAGTGCCTCGTCATCGAGGACCGCGCGCACCTGGCCGGCCTACCGGAATCCATGGTCGAGGCGGCCGCCGTCGAAGCGGCCGCGCGCGGGCTCGCGGGTAAGTGGGTCATCGCCAACACGCGCTCCTCGATGGAGCCGTTCCTGACGTACTCGCCCGTCCGGGAGCTGCGCGAGCGCGCGTTTCGCATCTGGTCCTCTCGCGGCGATCTCGGCAACGACAACGACAACAACGCCATCGCCCAGGAAATTCTCGCGCTTCGCGCCGAGCGTGCGAGCGTGCTCGGCTATGCGAGCTTCGCCCACTGGCGCCTCGCCGACACGATGGCCAAGACGCCCGAGGCCGCGATGGAGCTCATGCTCGAGGTTTGGCGGCCCGCCGTGACTCAAGCGCACAAGGATGTGGCCGAGATGCAGGAGATCGTGGCGCGCGAAGGCGGGGACTTCGAAATTCAACCCTGGGACTACCGCTACTACGCCGAGCGCATGCGGCTGGCTCGCTACGATTTCGATATGGATGCGCTGAAGCCGTACCTGCAGCTCGAGCGCATCCGCGAGGCCATGTTCGAGGCGGCCGCAAGGCTTTACGGCTATCGGTTCGAGCCGCTCGCCGAGGTGCCCGTCTATCACCCGGACGTGTCCGTGTATCGGGTCACGCGCGGCGGCGACGTCGTCGGCCTCTGGTACTTCGATCCCTACGCGCGGCCCGGCAAGCTCTCCGGGGCATGGATGAGTGAGTATCGCGATCAGAGCAAGATCCACGCGGACCACGTGCTGCCGATCGTCTCGAACAACGCAAACTTCATCAAGGGCAAGCCGGGGGAGCCGATTCTGATCTCCTGGGATGACGCGGTTACGATGTTCCATGAGTTCGGTCACGCCTTGCACGGCTTGACTTCGGACGTCACGTATCCGTCGCTTTCCGGTACGAACACGACGCGGGACTTCGTCGAGTTTCCCTCGCAATTTCACGAGCGGTATCTCGAAACGCCCGAAGTCCTGCGGCATTTGAAGGACCGCGACGGCCGTCCGATTCCGCGTGCACTCATCGAAAGGCTCGAGAAGACGAAGCACTTCAACCAAGGGTTTCGCAGCGTCGAGTTTCTGGCCTCGGCGATCGTGGACATGAAGCTGCACCTGTTGGCGGGTGCCGAGGTCGACCTGCGCGAATTCGAGCGCGCAACGCTGGCCGAGCTGAAGAGCCCCCCGCAGATCGCCATGCGCCACCGGATTCCGCAGTTTGCGCACGTGTTTTCGAGCGAAAGCTACGCCGCCGGGTATTACAGCTACCTTTGGGCCGATGCGCTCGTGGCGGATGCCGTCGAGGCATTCGAAACGACCGGGGATCTTTACGACGCGGCTTTGGCGGCCCGCTTCCGGGAAGAGGTGCTGGCCGTCGGCAACACGGTCGATCCGGCGCATGCCTATCGCCGGTTCCGAGGGCGGGACCCCGAAGTCGCGGCGCTGCTCCGAAGACGCGGCTTCGCTTGAGGCCCTCGAACCGCCGACCATGAGGCCGGCGTTCGCGGCCGTGCCCGCCCGAGCGGTTGGGTAGACGCCCCTATGTCTCCGCGCGATGCGCGCCTCTTATGCTAGGAGGCGTCGGTGCGCCTGCATGCGCAACCGCTTGAACGGAAAGTAGATGTCGGGAAGCCGGCGGCTGCGTGCGCCGGTACGCCGGCGGCAGCCTGCGCGGCCGGGCTCGCACTGGAAAGCGAACATGTCTTTGTACACACCGGCCAGCGCCCGGAAGTCCCTGATCCACACTGCCTCGTTCCGCAGCGTGTCCCAAGTCGCCTCCATGGCCGCCTATGTGGTTCTCGTGCGCGGCCTCGGTAAGGAGGATTTCGGCGTCTTCAACCTGCTCTACGCCTTCATACCCGTGGTGAGCACAGTTGCCTCGTTCGGGCTGGAACAGACGCTGCGGCGGTATCAGCCGGAATATCTCCAGGCGAACAAAAAGTCGGCCGCCCATTGGCTCGTCAAATGCATTGCCGTGGCGCGCGTCCTCTCCAATCTCGCCGTGCTCGGCGTGATACTCCTCGCCTGGAATTACTTCGCTCCTCTGTTCGGCCTGGCCGACTACCGAATGCAGTTCATCGTATTCGGAGCCGTCGTGCTGTTGTTCTTCCAGACGCGCCTGCTGCAACTTTCCCTCGCCGCTCACATGCTGCACCGCTACAGCGTCGGATCGATGGCCGTTCTATCCATCTCGAAGCTGATCGCCTACGGCGGCCTGTACTTCTTCGGTTCCTTTACGCTCGTGCACGCGATCGTGGCCGATGCCTCGGCCTATTTCGTCTGCTACGTGTTCCTGAGCATCGCCTATCGCCGAGCCTGTCTTACCGGCTGGACCGCCGAGCGTTACTGGCCCGATCGGTCCGAACGCAAGCGCCTGTTCAAATACGGCCTGTACAATAACTTCAACGACGCCGGGACCTTCGTGCTCGGAGTGCAATCCGACAACTTCTTCATCGCGGCCTTTCTGAGTCCGGTCGCCGTGGCCGTCTATTCGTTCTACAACCGTCTGAGCATCATGACCGCGCAGCTCATGCCGACGAGCATCTTTCAGAACGTCATTCAGCCGATGTTTTTCGCCGTGCCGCCGGCCGAAGCCGACCGCCAGTTGCCCCGCTACTATACGTTACTGATGAACACGAGCCTCGTCGTGCGATGGCCCGTGTTGGCCTACAGCCTCGTCTACCACGCCGAGATCGTGCAAGTCGTCTTCGGCGGCAAGTACGTCGAATACTCCTGGCTTCTGCCGCTCGTCGTCGCTTTCTCCGTGCTGAACGTCGTCGCGACGCCCGCGACGCTCGTGGCCCAGTACGAGGAGAAGCCGCTCATCCTGCTCGTCAGCAAGGTGTTTCTGATTTACAACGTGCTCGCGATGCTCGCGCTGCTGCCGATCGCGGGTCTTTACGGTGCCGCGTTCGCCACGGGTTCCGCCAATGTCTTCAAGAATCTGCTCATTTGGTGGCAGGTTCGCGGGCGGGCCAGGTGGACGAATGGCTGGGCTGCCGTGCTCAACGGCGTTGCCATCTGGGCTGCGGCCATCGCGACTTGCTATGGCCTCAAGGTCGCTCTCGGCGGACCGATGATCGGGCAGCTGGCGCTCGGAGGCGTCGTGTGCACGCTGGCCGTGCTCGTCTTCATACGCAGTGGCGCGATCGCGCCCTCCGATCGCGCGATTCTCGCATCGCTGTCGCGCGGCAGGGAGCGGCAATGGCTGTCCCGGGTCGGCTTGTTGAAGCAGGCCGCATAGGAAATCGCACCTGCTGCGGTGCGCTGCTCCGCCGAGGAGTGCAGTGTTGTTCGCCATCTTGTATTCCCTCGCAAGTGGGCCGGTTCTGCGACGAAGCTCTTTTCGATGAGCGTACTGACGGAAATCCGCACCGCAACAGCGCGCGCAAGACGCGCGGCGATTGGCACTCGCGATTCAGCCCGTTGCTGTTCGCTCCCTCAGCGGGCCCGCAAAATTTGATTTGCTCGCGCTATTCCATATCTGGAATCCACGATTCCAAATCTTGGTGATTCCCGTGGCCGGCGGCGAACCCGGGGCTGCGAGCACGAGTTGGCTCAGGGAAGCGGAAACGGGCAAAATTCTAAGGTCCTGCAGCAGAATCCCAAGAACACCCTGTGAACGATGCGAACCTCGAACGCGCGGCCCGCCTGGATACCGCCACGATCAGTGACGCCCTGGATCGGCTGGGAATCGCCGGGCAATGTCTGGGGATCAAGCCGCGCGACCCGCGGTTCCGCATGACGGGTCGCGCCTACACGGTGCTCTATGGGCCCAAAGACGCCGCGAAACCCGGCACGGTCGGCGATTACATCGACGATCTGGAGCCGGGCACGGTCGTCGTGCTCGACAACGGTGGCCGCGAGGACGCGACGGTTTGGGGAGACATTCTGACGTTCGTTGCACATCGCAACGGGCTCGCGGGTACGGTCATCGACGGTGCCAACCGGGACACGCAGTTGAGCCTCGATCTCGGCTACCCGATCTACAGCCGCAGCTATTCAATGCGGACGGGTAAGGATCGCGTGCAGGTCGACGCCGAACAAGTCCCGGTCACGATCGGCGAGGCGCGCGTGTTGCCGGGCGATCTGCTGCGCGGCGATGCGGACGGCGTCGTCGTCATCCCCAAAGCGAGGGAGGACGAGGTGCTGGAGGCCGCGGAGGCCATCGAGCGCGCCGAAGAGGAGATCCGCAGCCTCGTCGGTGCGGGCAAGCGGCTCGATGAGGCGCGCCGTCTGTTGAAGTACCACTCTCTGCAAACTAAGAAGGAAAGCTGAAGCCCCGGGCCCGGGGCATCGCTCGTGCGCCGCCGCCGGGGCCTGGCCATTCATATGGGCGGGACTGCTTCCCCGCGCTTGCAGCGGCCTTTTGGCTCAGCCTTAAAGGACGCACCGCTGCGCGGCGGGCTCGTCTTGGCGAAGGATGCGTAATCCCCCCTACGTCCATTGCGGCCACGGCGGGCCACAATGGACGTCGTCCAGCTCCGACCGCAAAAGAAGGCAGGCGGAATGCCCGGAAAACTCAAACTCGTCGTGCTCGGCATGATGGGGCGCTGCCCTTTCGGCGGCCAGACCTGGCTGTACCTGAACTGGCTCCGGGCCCTGGCCGCTCATGGCCACGAAGTCTGGTACGTCGAAGACGATCCGGCATGGCCATACGATCCTGTCGAAAATACGGTCACGGCCGACGCGGCCTACGCGATCCGCCATTTGGAGAAGGCGATGGCCCGGATCGGGCTGTCCGGCCGTTGGGCATTCCGAATCCACGGCCTCGACGGTGCTTGCTGGGGCATGGCTCCGAAGAAGCTGGACGCACTGTACGCGTCGTGCGATGCGCTGCTGAACATCGTCGGCGCCACGGACCTGCGCGAAGAGCAGCTGCGGGCGCCGTTGCGGGTATACGTCGAGACGGACCCGGTGACTGCCGAATTGCGCCTGGCCAATGGCGACGAGCACACGCGCGCCGCGTTCGATTCCCACCACACGCTCGTGACGTACGGGGAGAATTACGGCGCCCCGGACTGCGGTGTGCCGTTGTGCGGACGCCAATTCAAGTCTTCGCGCCAGCCCATCGATCTGGAGCTTTGGCCCCTGCGCTTCAATGCGCACGCCGAGCATTTCACGACCATCGGCAACTACAGGCAAAGCGGCAGCGACGTCGAATATCGCGGCGAAACCTACAGGTGGAGCAAACATCACGAATGGGAAAAATTTCTCGAGCTGCCGAGCCGCGTACGCCAGGCGTTCGAGCTCGCGCTGAATTTCGATAAGGAGGAAGATCGCCGGCGGATCGAAACATACGGCTGGAAAACGCGTTCGCCGCTCGAGATGTCGCTCGATGTTTTCGGCACCTATCCGGATTACTTCCGCCGTTCCCGCGCCGAGTTCGGCGTGGCAAAAGATCAAAATATCCGCATGCGAAGCGGCTGGTTCAGCGAACGCGATGCTTGTTATCTCGCGACCGGCAAACCCGTCGTTACGCAGGACACGGGCTTTTCGAACGTTCTTCCCACGGGCGAGGGTTTGTTCGGTATCGCGACGCTCGAAGACGCCGTGGAAGCCGTGAACAGGATCAATGCCGACTACGAGCGGCACTGCCGCGCTGCGCGGCGCATCGCCGAAGAGTGCTTCGCCGCCCCCATGATCGGCGCGAAGCTGCTCGCAGATGTCGGCCTTCGATAATCTGTCGCCGTATGGAGACAGTCTCCATACCAAGAATGTGTGCTGGCACTAAAGTTGCTGCCCTTCCCCGGCTAGCGCCTTCTCGGGTGCGGAGAAACACCTACAAATCTTCATAGGGACTACGAACATGCGCGGTTTCAGTGAGCGCTCCGTGCTGGTAACGGGGGGCGCAGGATTCCTGGGTTCGCATTTATGCGAACGCCTATTGGAAAAAGGCGCCCACGTGACCTGCCTCGACAGCTTGTTTACGGGCAGCAAGAGAAATGTCGTCCACCTGTTGAATCATCCGCTGTTCGATTTCGTGCAGCACGACGTGACGAACCCGATCTATATCCAGGCGGACGAGATTTTCAACCTCGCTTGCCCGGCGTCGCCGATCCACTACCAACGCGATCCCGTGCATACGACCAAGACGAGCGTGCTCGGAGCGATCAACGTTCTGGGTCTCGCTAAACGCGTTAAGGCCCGGGTGCTGCAGGCGTCGACGAGCGAAATCTACGGCGATCCGGAGGTCCACCCGCAGGTGGAGGGATACAGGGGCTGTGTGAACCCGATCGGTATCCGCTCCTGCTATGACGAGGGCAAGCGTTGCGCAGAGAGCCTCTTCCTCGACTACCATCGTCAGCACGGCATTCCGATCAAGATCGCCCGAATCTTCAATACCTACGGACCTCGCATGGACCCGCAGGACGGCCGCGTGATTTCGAACTTCATCGTACAGGCGTTGCGCGGCAAGCCCATCACGATTTACGGCGACGGGCGGCAAACCCGGTCGTTCTGCTTCGTCAGCGACCTCATTGACGGGCTGCTCAAGCTCATGGACACCCCGAACGAATTCGTGGGCCCCGTGAATGTCGGCAACCCGATCGAGATGACGGTCGAAGCGCTGGCTCGCAAGATCATTGCGCTGACCGGCTCCAGCTCGAGGATAAGCTTCGCGCCGCTGCCGGCCGACGATCCGCGCCAGCGGCGGCCCGATATCAGTCTCGCGCGCGCGGAACTCGGCTGGGAGCCGAGGGTACCGCTCGAGCAGGGACTCAAGACGACGGTCGCCTATTTTCGCGAGCTGCTCGCGATCCACGGGCCGGCGCCGAGGCCGTTCCAGGAGGTCGGCAGGGGCAAGCCGGCCTCGGCGGTCGGCTGACGGGCGGGCACGATGACCGCGACGAGTGGACGCAGCGTCCTCGTAACCGGGGGCGCGGGCTACATTGGCAGTCACACCTGCAAGGCGCTCGCCGCCGCGGGTTTCAGGCCAGTCGTCTACGACAACCTCGTATCGGGGCATCGCTGGGCCGTAAAGTGGGGTCCGTTCGTGCACGGAGATTTGGCCGATGGCGAACGGCTCGCGCGAACGCTGCGCGAGCACGATATCTGCGCAGTCGTTCATTTCGCCGCCCATGCCTATGTCGGCGAGTCGATGCAGCGGCCTGGAAAGTACTTTCACAACAACGTCTCGAATTCCATCAATCTGCTCGAGGCGATGCGCGGCCGAGGCATCGAGGCCATGGTCTTCTCGTCGACGTGCGCGACTTACGGCATGCCGGACCGAGTTCCGATCGACGAGGCCCATCCGCAGCGTCCGATCAACCCTTATGGTGAGTCGAAGCTGTTCGTCGAGAGGGCGCTCGGCTGGTACGGCGCGGCGCATGGCTTGCGTTCCGTGGCGCTGCGCTATTTCAACGCAGCCGGTGCCGATCCGGAGGGCGAAATCGGCGAGCGCCACGAGCCGGAAACTCACCTGGTCCCGATTGCCATGGAGACTGCGCTCGGGCGGCGCCCGAGTATGGACATCTACGGCACCGATTACGGCACGCCCGACGGGACGGCGATACGCGATTACGTCCACGTTACCGATCTGGCCGATGCGCACGCGCGTGCTTTGCGCCATCTGCTGCAAGGGGGCGAGACGCTGCGCCTGAACCTCGGCACGGGGCGCGGCCACTCGGTGCGCGAAGTGGTCGAGTGCGTCGCGAGGCGCGTCGGTCGAGAGATAGCGACGCGGCGGTGTGCGCGACGTCCCGGGGACCCGGCCGAGCTCGTCGCGGCGCCGGGGCGCGCACGGCGAGTGCTCGGTTGGGAGCCGCGTTTCTCGGCGCTGCCGACGATCGTGGATACGGCGTGGCGCTGGCACGCAGAGGGCGAGGGCGCAGAGGACCGGCTCGCGGCCGGCGCCCGCGTCTAACGACGGATTACCGCCGCAGCGGCGCCGCCGCCCTGCGCAATGCGCCCGGACGTGGAGCTTTCCGAAATGCAGAGAACCGATGCGTATCCGGCAGCAACGACGGCCCCGGCCGGTGCGGCGGGGACCGCTGCGCCGCTCCCATCAGGGTATTCCCGCGGCGCTTTTTCGAGGCCCGAAGTGCGCGGCAAGTTTCTCTATGCCGGGCCACAGAAGCTCTGGGTCAAAGGGGCGACGTACGGAACGTTCCGACCCGGAGCGGATGGCGAGCCGTTTCCGCCGCGCGCCGTCGTCCTGCGCGACATGGCGACGATGGCGGCCAACGGCATGAACGCGCTGCGCACCTACACGCCGCCTCCGGTCTGGCTGCTCGATGCCGCCGAGCAGCATGGTCTTCGCGTCATGGCGGGGCTGCCATGGGAGCAGCACGTCGCTTTTCTCGACGATGGGACGGCGCCGGCGCGCATCGAGCGGCGGCTGCGCGAGTGCGTGGCGGCATGCGCCGGCCATCCGGCGCTGCTGTGTTATACGCTCGGCAACGAGATACCGGCCTCGATCGTGAGGTGGCATGGACGACGCGCCGTCGAACGTTTCGTTCGGCGGCTGCATGCGGCGGCGAGGTCCGTGGACCCAGACGCCCTGTTTACCTACGTGAACTTTCCGACGACTGAGTATCTGCGCTTGCCGTTCCTCGATTTCGTCTGCTTCAACGTCTATCTGGAGAGCCGAGATGCGCTCGCCGCCTATCTGGCCCGCCTGCAGAACATCGCCGGTGACAAGCCCCTGGTCATGGCGGAGATCGGGCTCGACAGCCGTCGCAACGGGTTGGACGTGCAAGCGCGCAGCGTCGCCGAGCAGATTCGGACCGCCTTCGCTGCCGGTTGCGCCGGGGCCTTCGCTTTCGCATGGACCGATGAATGGTATCGCGGCGGCTTCTCGATCGAAGACTGGGACTTCGGCCTGACGACGCGCGAGCGCGTGCCGAAGCCCGCGCTCGCGGCCGTGCGCGACGCGTTCGCAGCGGCGCCGCTTCCGACGAGAGCAGACTGGCCCGCGATCACGGTCGTCGTCTGCAGCTATAACGGGGCCGCGACGATACGGGACACGTTGGAGGGCCTACAGGCGCTCGACTACCCGAGCTATGAGGTCATCGTCGTCGACGACGGCTCGACGGACGCGACGGCGAGCATCGCTTCGCAATACGACGTGACGCTGATCAGCACCGAGAACCGCGGCCTCAGCGCGGCGCGCAATACGGGCTGGAGAAGGGCGAGCGGCGAAATCGTCGCCTACATCGACGACGACGCCTACCCCGATCCGCAGTGGCTCCGCTACCTGGCCCACACGTTCGTGACGACGAGCTACGTGGGCGTCGGCGGGCCGAATATCGCGCCGCCGGGCGACGGGCCGATTGCCGACTGTGTTGCGAATGCCCCGGGCGGCCCCGTTCATGTATTACTCGGCGATACGGAAGCCGAACATATCCCGGGCTGCAACATGGCGTTCCGCAAAAGCGCGCTCGCCGCCATTGGAGGGTTCGACCCGCGCTTCCGGGCGGCCGGAGACGATGTCGATGTCTGCTGGCGGTTGCAGGATCGCGGCTGGAAGATCGGCTTCAGCCCCGCGGCCGTCGATTGGCACCATCGGCGTAACTCGATCGGCGCGTATTGGAGGCAGCAGCAAGGCTACGGAAAAGCGGAAGCGCTGCTCGAGGCGAAGTGGCCCGAGCGCTACAACGCGCTGGGTCACTATGCCTGGTCGGGCCGGCTCTACGGCCGGGGACTGACCGCTGCGCTGCGGGCGCGCGGCGCCCGCGTCTACGGCGGCCGTTGGGGGCAGGCGCCGTTTCAATCGCTCTATGAGCCGGCGCCGGGCTTCCTGAGCGCCCTGCCGCTCATGCCGGAGTGGTTTCTGCTGCTGGGCGCGTTGGCCGTGCTCGCTCTGTTGGGATTGAGCTGGCCGCCCTTGCTCGCCGCGGTCCCGTTGCTCGGCCTCGGGACCGCGCTGCCTGTCGCTCAGGCGATCGCGAGCGCCCGACGCGCAAGTTTTCCGACACCGCATGCCTCGCATGGCAAACGCCTCGGACTGCGCGCCTTGACCGCGCTGCTGCATCTCATGCAGCCGGTCGCGAGGCTCAAGGGCAGGCTCGCCCATGGCCTCACGCCTTGGCGGTCCTGGGTCGAGACCGGGCTTGGCCTGCGCTTGTGGAGCCGGCGCGAAGCATGGAGCGAGCGCTGGCGCTCGCCCGAGGCGTGGCTTCGAGACGTGGAGGCACAGGCACGCGACCGGCGCGCCGCGGTACGGCACGGCGGCGATTTCGACCGCTGGGATCTCGAGGTCCGCGCCGGTGCGCTCGGCGGCTGCCGCGCTCGGCTCGGCCTCGAGGAGCACGGTGCAGGACGGCAAATGCTGCGGCTGAAAACCGCCCCGCGCGTCCCGTGGCTTGTAGCCGGGATCGCGCTCCTGGCTTTCGCGCTGTCCCTCTTTGCGATCCTCGACGGCGCCCGGGTCGCGGCCATCGTGCTTTCGATGGCCGGCGCGACGCTCGTATACGGTGCATGGCGCCAATGCGGGGCAGCCCTGGCATGCAGCGAAGAGGCGTTCGACGCTGCGGCAGGGCCCGTTGCGGCGCCCGCCGGCGAACCCGAACCGACGATCTAAGCCCACCGTCTCCGTCTGCGCGCCCCGCGGACTCGCGCGGCGGTTCGCGTGCGCGATGCGCGCGGCCTCGCTTGCGCTGCGATCCTCATACGAGCTGCATTTGTATTCGTGCGGCGATGCTGCTAAAACGCAGGCACGAAAAGAGCTGATAACAGCAGAGCATGGGGTTCTTCTGGGGGCTCGCGGCGTGCGCCCGGCGCAGGCGCACCGCCGCCCTTATGACATTGCTTTCGTGGAGCGGCTTCTCGTGGGCCGCTTCGCCGGGCGCCGATGGCGTCGACAGGGTCGCTCAGACGGCGGTCCAGGATGCTTATGCGCTTAATATTTCGCTTGCCTCTGCAATCCAGTCGATTGCCTCTCTAGGCGGTTACGATGTCTCGGCTGTCCCGCCCGGCGGCTCGAGTTCGGCGCCGGCGGGCGTATCGCTGGCCGGGCAGGCCTCCCCGATCGGCCAAGCCGCTGCATTGTGGCCGCTGGCGTCGCTCGACGCCGCGCTGAACGTCTCCGCAACGGCGCTCAGCATGCGTTACGGCGCCGATCACGACGTGTTCGTGGACATGTCCTATTGGGACCGGGGCGACTCGAGTCTGCGCATGGTCTATGGCAGCCGTTCTCCCGCGAACAGTTTGCAGGGAAAGGCGAGCGAGCAAGTGGGAGTCGACCTCGAGTTGGCCGTGGCGGGCGGCGTATTGCACGCCCACACGGAGAGGCGCTTGGACGCGGATGCGAGCGCGGACACTGCCCGACTGTCGTCTGTTCAGTACGGTTACGCGGGGAGTCTCGGCGCTATCGCCTATGGCGCCGACTACGTGCGCACCGGCAGCGCCTACAAGGATTTTCTGCGGCTCGGCGGCAGTGCGCTGCGGCCAGACCGGGAAGCCGAAAGCGTATGGCTGAGCTTGCCCGTCAGCGATCGCGTGTCGCTGCGCGCCTCCACGGAGCAGCTGCGCAAAGGCCTCGGAGACGCGACGCAGAAGCCGGGCTACATCGACGAGCTCGCGGGACTGAAGGCCGACTTCGTCTTTCAGCAGTGGCCTTACGTCGGCTCGTCGCTCTGGTATCGAGAGGGCCGGCGCAGCGCCGACGCGTTAGCGCCGACGGACGTCGAAGGCGGCGGGGTTCGCAGCGAAGGCGCCACGCTCGAGTTGCGGAACGCCTGGGGCAATCACAGCTTCAGCGCCAGCCGCGCCTCGTCGTACGGCGGTTTCGGCGAGACCGTCTCGCAGTCCCTGAACTCTACGCTGTATCCGGCGGCCGGGCTGAGTTTCGGTCTCGACGCGGCGAGCGACGAGGATTCGACGCGGACCGCGGTCGGGCTTTGGCTCGGGACCTATACGAGCGATACGCTTTGGGCCAGCTTTGCGCCTTCGGCGAAGCGATTCACGTTGACCTGGACGAGATACTCCGACGGCTACTCGACGCTCGACCGCAGCGTCGATTACTCTGAGACGTACGAAAGCGTCACAGTCCGGCTCGAGTCGATTCACGTGCTGAGGAGACGTCTGCCGCTGGCGCTGACGCTGCAAACGAGCGCCTATACCGATCGCGTCTACTCGAGCCAGAGCGCCGACGATGTGGCGCTCTGGCTGCAGCTCGGGCGGCCAAATCTCGTTCGTCCGCGGGCGCGCCGGCTGTACTCTGCACGGTCGGGGGTGCTTTTCGGCCCCTGAGGTCGCGTTACAGGCCGGACGCATCAGCGAGGCCGCGTAGGCTGCGCAAGCTGCAGCGCGTGAAGCGTCGCAAATCGCCCGCCGCGGGCGAGCAGCTCGGCGCGGGTCCCGATCTCGGCCACGGTGCCGTCGTGCATGACGACGATGCGGTCCGCATGGCGAATGGTCGAGAGCCGGTGTGCGATGATGAACGCCGTGCGCCCTCGCATGAGGCGTTGCAGCGCCTGCACCACGAGGGCCTCGCTCTGCGCATCGAGGGCGCTCGTCGGCTCGTCGAGAATGACGATCGGCGCGTCGAGCAGTAGCGCCCGGGCGATGGCGAGTCGTTGGCGCTCGCCCCCCGACAGCGTGACGCCCCCTTCGCCGAGGATCGTTTCGTAGCCTTGGGGCAGGGCGCAGATGAATTCGTGAGCATTGGCCGCCGCGGCCGCCGCCTCGATCCGGGCCGGCGACGCCCCCGGCCGGCCGTAGGCGATGTTGTCCCGCACACTGATCGGAAACAGGAAGGCGTCTTGCAGCACGACGGCGACGCGCCGCCGAAGCTCGGCGAGCTCGAGCTCGCGCAGGTCGTGGCCGTCGAGGGTCACGGTGCCTTCGTCGGGATCGAAGAACCGCGGGATCAAAGAGACCAGCGTGCTCTTGCCCGCTCCTGTCGCGCCGACGATCGCCAAAGTCTCGCCCGGCTTCGCCTCGAGGCAGATGCCGCGCAAAACGGGCCGGCCCGGCTCGTAGCTGAACCCGACGTCCTCGAACCGAATGCGACCGCGGACGGTTCCGAGCCGCAGTGCCCCGGGGGCCTGCGTGACTTCAGGATCGCTCTCGAGGACCTCGAGCACGCGGCGTGCGCTGCCGGCCGCGCCCTGAATCGTCGAAGACGAGTACGCGATCGATTCGAGCGGTTGGTACAAGGACGAGAGGTAGGAGAGGAAGACGATGATACTGCCCACCGTGAGGGTGCCCGCGAGCGCCTCGCGCGCGCCGAAATACAGAATGGCGGCCGTGCCCAGGGCCGTCGCCATCCCGATGGCCATCTTGAATTTCATTTGGACGTTCGTGGCTGCGACCGCGGATTCGAATGTGGCCTCGGTCGCTGCGCGCAGTGCGCGGTTCGCGTGTTCCTCGCGGCTGAACGCCTGCACCGCCGGCATGGCCGCCAACGTGCGCTCGACGATCGCATAGATCTGCGCGTCCGCCTCCTGCTGTCGATAACCGAAGAGCATCATCGGTACCGCGTAGCGCCGGAAGCCGAAGCCCATGAGCGGCAGCACGCCGAGCGATGCCAGCGTCAGCGTCGGGCTGAGCTGCCAGAGGATCGCGAATATGACGGCAAGCGTGACGATGGACGTGACGAGCGGTACGAGCGCACCCTGGACGATGGTTGCCACGCAGCTCGTATCGTTCGTGACGCGCCGGATCGTGTCGCCGGTGGGCTTTCGATAGTGAAACCTCAGCGACAGGCGCTGCAGGTGCACGAACAATTCGGCGGCCAAGTCGTAAGACAGACGCTTTCCGAAGCCGACGTTCGTGATTTGCGAGGCCGTCGTCAGCAGCCAGCTCAGTAGGAACACGACGACGGTCGCCACGACTGCGCCGAGGATCAAGGACTGCCTCGCAGCATCCTGGGGCATGCCGCCCAGGATCGCGGCGAGCCAGGCGGGCGCCGTGCGACCCTGGAGGCCCTGATCCACGAGGATTTTCATGGGCCAGGGCTTCAGCAGATCGAAGCCGATCTTCGCGAGCACGAGGCCGAAGACGAGCGCGTTGCGCCGCCAACGTTTGAGGGCAAACCCCATGACCCAGGCCAACAACGGCAGCGTTCCGCGGGCCGCGCCCGCCCGCCGCGCCGTCACGACTCGGCGCCTATGGCCGGTGTCCCGGCCTGAACGGCATGCATCGCGGCATACGCCCCGTCCGCGGCGACCAGCTCGTCGTGCGTGCCCTGCTCGACGATGCGCCCGGCTCCGAGCACGACGATGCGATCCGCGTGCCGAATCGTGCTCAGGCGATGCGCGACGATCAGCGTCGTGCGTCCCCGCGCGAGGCGGCGCAGCGCGTCGACGATGAGTCGCTCCGAAGCCGCGTCGAGGGCGCTCGTCGGCTCGTCGAGCACGAGCAAGTTCGCGTCCTTGAAAAATGCGCGCGCGATCGCGAGCCGCTGGCGCTGGCCGCCCGAAAGCGTCATGCCGCGCTCACCGAGCACCGTCTCGTAACCCTCGGGCAGTGCCGAGATAAAGTCGTGCGCGTTTGCGGCCACGGCAGCGGCGACGATGCGGTCGCGCGTGGCCTCGGCTGCGCCGAAAGCGATGTTCTCGGCGATCGTGCCCGGCGTCAGGAAGGGGTCCTGAAATACTACGGCGACGTTATGTCGCAGGTCGGCGAGCGAGAGCGTGCGCAAGTCGTAGCCGTCGAGTAGCACGCGCCCTGCATTCGGGTCGATGAAACGCGGTAAGAGCGATACGAGTGTGGTCTTGCCGGCGCCCGTCTTGCCGACGATGGCGACCGTCTCGCCCTCATGGAGCTCGAGGTCGATGTCGTGGAGCACGGGCGGCGCGGAGGGGTAAGCCACGCTGACGTGCTCGAGACGCAGATGCCCGCGCACGTGCGCCAGTCGACGCGCGCTGGGCGCTTGGCGGATCTCGGGCTCGGCGTCCAGAATCTCGAGCACGCGATCCATCTCCCCGCGCAAGGACTGCAAAGACGTGACGCTGCGGGCGAGCGATTGAAAGTATCCCTGCAGCGCCGCGAGGTACGCGACGAACACGAGCAGCTCGCCGACCGTGAGCGAGCCCCCGAGCACGAGGCGTGCGCCGACGAACAGGATCAACCCGGTGCCAAGGGCCACGATCGATCCCGACCAGAAGTCGGCCACGTTGCTCAGGAAGACCGTGCGCTGATAGGCCCGAACAGCCGCCGCGGCCTGATGTTGAAACCGCGTCGACTCGCGGCGCTCCTGCGCGAATGCCTGCACGACCTGCACGCCGCTCAGCATCTGGCGCACGTGCGCTTGGATCCGGCTTTCGATGTCCCGTTTCGCGCGCGAGGCCCTTTCGAGCCTGCCGCCGAGCAGAAAGACTGCGGCGCCCATGCAAGGCGCAGCGAGAACCGCGATGACCGTGAGCGGCCCGTTCATGCCCGCCATGACCGCGACTGTCAGCGCCGCGAGCAGGAAGCTCTTTGCGGGCGTGATCAGCAGCGTGTCGACGAGCCCGTAGACGCAGTAGCTGTCCGTCGTGACGCGACTCATCGAGTCGCCGATCGAGGCGCGCGCGTGGAAGGCCAGGGAGCGCTTCAGCAGCCGGGCGAACAGGTCCCGTTCGAGGTCGTATACCATGCGCTGCCCGACGCGGAGCCAACCGAGCGCCATGCCGTATTCGAGCACGCCGGCGAGCACGAAAAGCACCAAGCTCGCCGTGGCCGCTTCGGCCAGGAGGGCCATGGGCGAGCCGGCGCCGGGTAGGGCGTCCAGGAGCCGACCCAGGGCAGGTCCCGGCCTTTTCCCGCCGAGAACCTGATCGACGACGATCTTCATCGTCCACGGTTGCGCGAGGGCGCCGGCGCCGGCCGCCGTGCTCATGAGCGAAATCCAGAGCCAGCCGCGACGGTAAGGACGCGCGTACGCGAGCAGCCGGAGAATCCGCCGCAGACGAAGCGATGCACGAGTCGTCATTGGACTCTTCTCGGGCTCCATCGGCGCAGTCGAGAGCGCCATCCAGGCATGCGTAGACTGTGGCATCCCGGCCGATCCGAGACAACGCAGCAGCGTCGCCGAGGACTGCGGCGACGAGGCAGCCGGCCAGGCATGGCGGGCGGTTGGGGGCCACGCTGGGTATGGCTACCTACTGCGCTTCGGCCACCCGCCGCCGGGGCCGCCTGCGCCGGCGGCGGTCCGACAGCGCCCCACCGGCGCAAACTTCTCGGCACTTTCGGGAACGCTCGCGGCCGCATTCATAGTGCGAACGCGAAGCTCGCCGGCTCGTGGCCGCCGGCGAAATGATCTAGCCGCACTCCGGCGCAGGGTCCTCGCGAGTCATGTGCCGCTGCGGCTGGCCGCGGGTGTCGAGCCCATGGCGGCCTTGCGCGCCGAATAGGGCGTATCCGCTGCCCAGCCCGGTTTACCGCGCCCATCCTGCCGTTCCCGGAGCGGGATCGGCGGACGGCCAGTTCCGCGATGTCGCGAGCGGCAGGATGCGAAAGAAGGCGTTAATGACGTGAATTTGTGCGCCCCACACCTTGAACGCTTCGAATGTCACCAGCGAATTTCCGGGACCGTACGAATTCGTGAAGCCGAAATTCATCCACAACACGACGACGCCGTTTTGCTCATCCACGGCCGCGATGCTGGGCGTTACGTTCGGGTGCAGCATGATCGTCTGAGCGTACATGCCGCAATCGGGGCGCCCGCAACCCTTGCCGGCCGTGATGACGCCGTTCTCGACGCGATAGGCTTCGGGCGCGAAGGGTGTTTTTGCGTCCGTAAAGTTGCCGATCCGCAGGCCCTCTGTGTACGTGAGGGCAGTCTTGATCATGGCGGCGCGTGACTCCTTCGCGCCCGTCGGGACCGGGTCGTTCATGCCGCGGATCGGCTTGCCGAGCTCGGTGGGCTGAAAGCGCGAGTCCGGCGTGACGCGCTGGACCAGCGTCTCGATGCCGGCGATCTTCGAGTCATTCAAATGTAGGAGGACCGACAGGAGAATCTGGTCTTTGCCTTCGAGCAATTGTATGTGAGACGCCGCGACTTGCTTCGCCGTGTCGAGGTAGTCTTGGCGGAAAGTCCCCTTCGTCAACGTCTCTTTCCACAAGCCGTCGCCGAGCTTCAGTTCTTTGGCGTCTTCCGTGAAGCGGACATTGGCCGCCAGCGGCAGCTTCGAAGGATCATGCGCCAGCAGCGCATCGACATATCGGCTGATCATCCCACTCATGCAGGTCCGGTCGCATTGAGCCGCTGCGGCAGGCCCGGCGGCAAAGCCGAGCGGCCCAAGAAAAGCGATGACGGCAACGCCGCGCGCGAGAACATGACATCGTTGAAACATGAATCTCCCTTCCCTTGAACGACGGCGGACGGACGATGGACGCATTCCCGGAAGTTCTCGGATCCGGGCATGGCAGGTAAGAGTTTGGGAGAGGGTGTTTCGCTGCGTCAAGCCGCACGGGCATCTACCAATACGCGATCATTCGCCCGGCCGTCAACGCCGTAAGCCAGCAGACGAGCGACAAGCCGCCCGCGGCGGCCAGCCGGCGGCGCGACGCAGTCCGCAGCGCTTGGCCCCGCCTGATTGCATTCCATTCGGGCATGTGGCGCAAAACGGCCACGTTCGCCAGTCCGAGCGCGATGGCGGGAAATTTGATGATCAGGAAGGGGTTGCCGGCATACTCCGTCGCGTTCGTCGAGAGCATGCAGATCCCGCTCAGCAGCGCGACTGCAAAACCCGCGCCCGCGAGACGCACCGTCGGCGGTGCAAGCACGCCGAGCGGGAGGTCGCGCCAGAGCCCGAGCAGGCGCAGATCGAGCACGAGTATCGAGCCGAACAAGGCTGCGACGCCCAGGATATGCGTCAGATTGATGACCGCGTAGGCCCAGACGCCCGAGCCCCGAATGGTGCGGCCCAGTCCCGAGGCCTCGAGCCACGCCAGAATGTCGTACACGTCTCCGCCCCGGCGCGCGCTGAAAAACGGCGAGCGGCCGGCGCCCTCTACGAGACTCGGTCGGGATACACGTCGTAGTGCTTGCCGGCGTACGTCACACGCACGGTTTTCATCTCGAAACGAGCTTTGTCGAGATTGCGATTGCCGACAACCGTGACCCTTGCGCCGACGGGGATCGCGCCTTCTTTCAGTCCAGCCCGAGACGTGCGCGCCGGCGGCGCCAGCGTGAGATCCCAGACCTGGCCTTCGTCGTCGACGATCTGCATCGTGGCGTGCGGACCGGCGAGGCTCAACGCCGTTTTGACCGTGCCCGAGATCGTGGTTTGCTTGGTTTCCTGCCCGGCCCAGCCGTGGTGCGCCAAGGCCTGCAGCGAAAGCATGAATAAAGCCCCGCCCAATAACAAAGAGAATCGCGAGCGCATGATCGTCTCCTCGTTGAGTCGGAACGCTATCGAGCTTACGCCGTTCCGGAGCGCTTGACTATCCCGATCCAGGGCCGCAGCGCTGGGGATCCCTCGAACGTCGCACATCCCGACGTTCCACCGCAAACGCTCTCGCCGCAGGCGCGGCGCCCGCCGGCTCGCCGGCTCTCGGTCACTGATCCAGGCTCCTTGGACGGCGGATCGGTGAACGCCGGCTCTTCCCGTATGACGCAAGTCACAAAATGAGAGCAAGGCATGTCGGCCGACCGAACCGTTCAGCGGCCGGCGCGTGTATGGCTATGAGGTCGCATCTCGGTTTGCGGCCGGTGCTCACACAGTGGAATTTCTAATTGGGGGCTTGCATCCATGGAACGGACTCTCGGCATCACGTTGTGCGCGGCCGCTGTCGCTATCGGGGCGTTGACGGCCTGCTCGGGCGGCGGAGGCGGCGGCACCAACGGCTCGCTCACGCTGGCCCTTTCGGACGCTCCCGTCGATGGCGTGTCGGAGGTTTGGGTCGAGATAACCGGCGTTCGCCTACATTCGCACAGCGGCAACACGGTCGAGAAGACCTTCGCCAAGCCCCTCGACATCGATCTGTTGATGCTGCAGAACGGTAACTCCAAGCCGCTGCTGAACGACGAGTCCGTGCCGGCGGGCACCTATGACTGGCTTGAGCTCGAAGTGAACGCCAAGCTGGACGGCGTGTTCGATTCCTATGTTGTCGCCAACGGCGGTCAGTACGAGATTGGCGTGCCGAGCGGCGGCCAGACGGGCCTGAGGCTCGTGAGTCCCTTCACGGTCACGGCCGACCAGCAGTCGAGCTTTCTGCTCGACTGGAACATGCGCATGGGTCTCAGCGCCCCGGGCGGGCAAACGTCGCCGGGCGGGCAGCAGGCCTATCTGCTCAAGCCGGCGCTGCGAATCACCGACATGCAGAAGTACGGCACGCTGAACGGTACCGTGAGCGGATCGTTGCTGAGCGCCCAGGGCTGCACAGGCAACACAAGCACCGGCGCCGGCAACGCCGTCTACATCTACGACGCATTCGACACTTCGATTCAGCAGCCGGACGACATGGGCGGCTCCGGCCCGAACCCGGTGGCAACCGCAAGCCTGACTCTGGATGCGAACAGCAACTACACTTACTCGGTCATTTTGTCTCCGGGCGACTACGTCGTGGCCTTCACTTGTCAGGCCGGGGACGATCTCGTCGGGAGCGACGAGGCCATTGCATTCGTCGCCCCGACGCAAGTGAACGGGACGGCCGTCGACGCTTTTGGTGCGGTCGGCGTCTCGGATGGGGGCACGGCCGTCGTCGATTTCTGAGCAAGAGAGGTCCGCACCCGACCGCGCGGCGCGGGGTCGGGTGCGTTGCCGTTGACCGGGATATGCGCGTTCGTTTTCGAGGCCGAAAGGTGCGTCAGTGCGTTTCCACCGCCGCCACCTTCGTCTTCACCCGTTCCTCCAACGCTTTCTGTAGCTCAACGCCGATCTCGCGGACCCTTGCCATGTAGAGGCGGCCGTCGACGCGGCGCGGTTTGAAGAGCGGGCGAATTCTCCTCATGGCGCGTTCCCGAATCGACGGTGGTGCGTGCCTGAAAAGCCACCCGAGATTGAGTATTTCCAGCATCTCTTGCTCGGTGAGCCCGGGACTGTTCTCGAGAATCGTCAGCACGCCATCCATGAACTCGCCTCCGTTTCGTGAGTGCTCGAGGCCTAACACGTTCGGTTCGACGATTGCGTTCCCCCGACTTGACTAAACGCTGCGTCCGGACCGTGTTTGAATGCGTCGAGGCCCGCGCAGCGGCGCTTGGCATGGCATATGCATTTTCTCCCGTATCGAGACCCATCCCATCGAGCGGATGGCTCAGAGAGATTCAAGATGGAGGGAACTATGTATACGCCAAAGATGTCTCAAACGAGAACGGCCTTCGTCGTGCTCTGCGCGCTGCCGCTCACGGCCGCGGCCACGACGAGCCTGCAGTTGCAGCCTTCTCCGCAGCCCCAGCAGATCGTGGACGCGCACCGCATACTCGGCGGCTATGTCGGCTACCGCTCCAACACCATCGGGGACGTCGTGAACCTCGTGCTGACGCCCGACCATAGGAAGGTGCAGTACGTTCTGTTCGATTCCGCTTACCCGATGAGCTTGTACGGCGTTCGAAATATTTATGTGCCGTTCCGCAATGTGCATATGCAGCCAGCGGGCGGCGATCATGCTTTGCATGTCGTCGTTGAGCACCCGGCGGCGGCGCGGGGCCCGCGGGAACTCGAGCTGTCGCCGGGCCAGGCGGCCGATCGGCTGGTCGCGGGACTCATCGGCAAGCCGCTGTTTTTCGCGGACGGTCGCTCGCGGCTCATCACGGACATGCTCATCAACGTCCGCACCGGCAAGATCATGGACTACGTGGTCGACAGAGACCCGGCTTCGCTCGTCCACGCCGAGCCGCGCATCGTGCCGGCGGACAAGGTCAAGATCAAGGACGACCGTGTTTCGACGACCGTGAGAATGCGGGACCTCGAGGATCTGCAGAAGCTCGGGCCGGCTTACCTGGGATAAGACTCCGCGCGCCGCGGGTGCTTGCGCAGGGATGGGAGGTCTTCTGAGCGGCGCCCGACGGTGCCCTCGAGTGGTATGTTCCGCCGCCGGAGCGTCAAATGCGCGGCGATACGGTCCGAGACGGAATCCGATTGACGCGCACACGCTCTCACTGCGTTCCCTCAGCGTAAGGACGCGGGAAACCGATAGTCTGCCATGCTCGCGTCGAGCTGTACGCCCGCGCTGTTGATGAGCATGCCGCCTGAGCGATAGGCGCCCACGGTGACGAGCACGTCGAGCATCTGGCGCATGTCGAACGTCGCCGCGAGCGCCTTCCAGGTCGCCGCCGACACGGCCGAATCGCGATACAGCTCGTCGGCGGCGCGCAGCAGCGCGATGTCCACCGGGTTGGCGCCCTCGGCCTTGTCCGGCCCGGCGAGGACGTGCGCGACGTCGGCATCGTCCATGCCCGCGCGGCGTCCGGTGCGCAGGTGCGCGGCGTACTCGTATTCGCCGCGGCACAATACTGCCATTCGCGTAATCAGCAGGTCGCGCTGCCGCGCCGTGAGCGCCGTATGGCTGTTCACGTGCGCGTTGACCGCGCCGCGCACGCGATCGGCCCGGGGGTTGCGGACGAAGGTATTGAAGACGTTGGCGGTGATACGGCTGCCGTCTTTCGGCGGGACGGGCGGGATCCGCGGCTTGGCGCCGATGAGGCGCACGTTCGTCCGTTTCGCGGCCGGCGCATAGGGTACGCCGCGCGGCAGGTGATCGGTTGCGCTCGATTCGAGCGCGACGGCCAGCGATTTGGCGGCGCCGGCGTGCAACGTCGTTGCGCCGACCGTATCGATGACGTCGATGAGCTGGCTCACGTCGTAGCGCTTCGACAGCGCGGCCCACGTCGCGTCGGAGATGAACGAATCCACGATTAACTCGTCCGCGGACTGCAGCAATGCCGCTTCGAACGGCTTCCAGCCTGCCGCGTCGGGCCCCTTCGCGACGCGTACGAGCTCGGTGTCGGTGAAACCGGCTCGCCGCGCCGCGGCGGCCCAGTGCGCCCAGAGGTAATCCGAGCGCGTGAGCCACGCCGCGCGCAGACCAAGCAGGGCCCGATGCCGGGGCGGCAGCGTAGAGGCCGCGAAGACGTAGTGCAGATGCGGCAGCAGGACCTCTGCGAGCTCGGGATAGTTCGCGTAGACCGCAACGAGATTCGTCATGCCGAGCGGTGCGACAACCGCTGCGGCGGCGCGCAGTGCATCGCTCCAGCGGCTCTGCGGCACTGCCGCGATGCGCGGAACCGCTGCCGTCTGCGCCTCGGCTTGGAGCGGGGGCATCATGGTCAGCACAGCGTACGCTGCCGCGGCCACGAGCACAGGCGATCTATCCATCCGCATCCTTCCTTTGCTTCGGCGCACGAGCCGCTCCTGCATGAGCCTGAGACTCACGAGCACATCGAGCTCCTGAATGAGCTGGGCGGTTCGAGGCGCCAATTCGAAAGGGCTCCATCATATAGCGGTTTTGGCGAGCGCGGCGAGCATTCCGCGGCCGACGACGGCCGTCCCCGGCGCCAAGGGCCCCGGGGCCGCGAGCGGCGCGGTCGGTGACGAGGAACGGCCGAGTCCGGCAGGCCGTACCGATTGATTTTCGGTTGGCGCAGCGGGCAGTATCGTATCGGCGACGCGATCAACATGTGCCAGAGGGCAGGCGTCGATGGGGGGCGCGAGATGAAGTTTGGTGTTTTCGATCACATGGACCAGGGCGGGGTCCCGGTCGGGCAGCAGTTCGACGAACGGCTGCGTCTCATCGAGGCGTATGACCGCCTCGGCTTCTATGCTTACCAAATCGCCGAACATCACGGTACGCCGTTGGGGCTTGCGCCGTCGCCCGGCATCTTTCTAGCGGCCGTGGCGCAGCGCACGAAAAGGCTGAGATTCGGGCCGCTCGTGTACTCGTTGCCGCTCTACCATCCGGTTCGCTTGATCGAAGAGATCTGCATGTTGGATCAGTTGAGCGGCGGGCGCTTCGAGCTCGGCGTCGGCCGCGGCGTATCACCTATAGAAGTCGGCTTCTACGGCGTCGATGCCGCAGCGGGCCCGCGCCAGTTTCCGGAAGCGTTGCAGGTGCTCAAGCGGGGACTCACGGTAGACGAACTGAGCTTCGACGGCGAATTCTACAGCTTCGACAAGGTTCCGATGGTGCTGAGCCCCGCCCAGAAGCCATATCCGCCGTTGTGGTACGGGGTCGTCTCCCCGGAGTCCACCCATTGGGCGGCCTTCGAGAGCGCACATATGGTGACGTTGTTGCCGACGGAAGGCGCACGTGCCGTGATCGCTCGCTATAAGTCCGAATGGTCGAGTTTCGGCCGGCCGGAAAAGGACTTGCCTTTGATGGGCGTCATGCGGCACGTGGTGTTGGCCGAGACTGAGGGGCAGGCTCTAAGCGCCGCAGAGCGCGCCTACGCGTCCTGGCTCGGACACATGCGGCTGCTTTGGGATCGGAACGGTATGGAATTTCCCCTGGGATTGCCGCCGGAAGTCGGTCCCATGATCGAAGCCGGTGCGGCGTTCGTGGGGACGGCGGCGGGTTTCCGGGATTTCATCGCGGACAGCGTCGAATCCATCGGTGCGGACTACATTGCCTGCAACGTCGCTTTCGGAAGCATGACTTTCGCTGAAGCGATGCGGACGGCGGAGCTGATCGGACGCGACGTGATTCCAGCGTTTGCCGAGTAGCCGGACGTGGCCGCCGCCGAGCCAGCCGCCGCCGGCGTCGGCAATGCCCGTTTCATCGTCACCGACGCCCAGGGCGGGCCGCTCGGCGGACCCTTCGACAACGTCTTCTAGGGCTGCTCGATCCAGCGAAGCGCCGAGTCGAGGTCTACGATCAACTGCTCGCGGTTGCCGCCAAAACGGTGGTTCCTCGCGTCGACGGTATAGAGCCGTCGCAACGCCGTATCCGGGCCTAGCAATTCGCGCGATTCGGCCGCGCTGACATAGCGGTCGCCGGTCGACTGAATAACCGCGACCCGAACGTGCGCGAACAGCTTGAGCGCCGGGTAGATGAGCACGCGGCGCTTCTTGTCCAACTGAATGTCGGCAGCGGCCGGCGTGATCGAGCCGAGATAATCGGCCCGGCGCGTCAAGCCGATAGCGATGGCGCCGGCAAGCTCATGCTGGAGCTTCGGGTGGATGGCCGTGAACGCCACGAACGTCGCGCCGCGTGAGAACCCGACGACGATCAGGCGCGCCGAGGGGGCGATTGAGAGCTCCTTCCTGAACTGTGCGAACGCGGCGCCGAGTAGCTCTTCCGCCTGCGCGGCGGTCATTTTTCGCCTAGCCCGCTTCAGAGGTCGCAATACATCGGGTGCGCTGAGGCCCGCTATCGAGTAACCCTGGGCAGCGAGGTGCTCCATCACCTCGTTGCTGACCCCGTGCCAGCCACCGTCGCCGGTCGTAAACACGATGAAGTATTGCGGATGGCGCGGCGTAACGGGCTTGACGTAGGTGATGCGCAGATGCCGCACGCCCACCTTGACCTTCCGAACCTCAACGTCATAGACGCCCCGTTCGGTTCTGACTTTGGCGGCCGCGACCTGCGTGGCGAGCAGCAGCGCCAATACGACCGCGCCCAAAGTCGACTTCGATATCCTGCGCATTCCGACGACTTCGCTTGACCCGCGACGCGTCAATCGAGCCAGCGCGCCGTATCGGCCGACATCATACGCCGGTGTTGCACGGGGAGGGAGAGCCGGTTTCGGCGGCTGGGAGGCCGCGGCCGGCGACCGAACTCTCGGGCGCCGGCGGTGCGGGATGTTCTTCGTTCAATGGGTCATGCAGTAGATGACGTAGTTGGAGGCAAAGCGAAAGCCGAGAATCGAGTAGTGCTCGGGGTAGCGTGGGTCGTTGGCGAGCTCCCACGAATCGCCGAGATCCATGTTGTGATCGATGAGGACCATGAGCCGGCCGTGGTCGTCGTAGATCCCGCGCCACTGCGGCACCTTGCCGCCGTACTCGTAGGTGACGCCCAGCATAAGCGCGCGCATGCCGGGCACCTGCACGCTCTTGTCGAGATCATAGACGGTATGAAAGACCGGATCGCTCTCCGGAATATCGACGACGGGGCGATGGGGAAAGACGCGCGTCATGCTCTGCATGAAGACCGCCCATTCCTCCGGCCCATGAAAGTCGTCGACCATGAGGAAGCCGCCCCGCAGCAGGTACTCGCGCAGCCGCGCCGCCTCCGTGTCGTTCAAATACCAATGGCCGACTTCCACGGCGTAAAGAAACGGGTAGTTGAAGATGGCGTCGTTCGTGATGCGGAAGCGGCGTTCCTCGGGATCGACATTGACGCGCGTGAGCCGCGGCACGGCATGCGCGAAGTGATCTTCCGAGCCGGGGTAATCGACCATGTAATGCCCCGGGAAGCCACGGAAGCTGTAACCGCCGCCCCAGTAAGGCGAGTCGTCGTAGTGCAGCCGCACGAAATGAAATTCCGAGGACGGCCAAACGGCATGGATACCGTCCGGTTTGTCTTCGGAGGCGGCGACGGTAAAGGCGACGATCCCGAGCACCCCGAGGAGGCTCAGCCGCTTGGCCCACCACTTGCGTCTGTTGATTGCGATCATCCCTGCGCGCCCACGGGCGCTTGCAACGACGCTATCACGACCGGGCGTCGGCAGTCGACAGGCCCGGTGCGCGCCCGATCGGGGCGGACCCCGCCGCAAGCCCTCGGCCGTGCAGGGCTATTGGAATCAATCGAGAAAACAAACGTAACATAAGGATAGAAGGAAAAAAACGTAAACTAACATCGCGCGTCGACTCTGCGGGCCGCACCGGGTCGCGCCGGACCGGCGCCCGAGGTCCGTGGGGGCCGCGCCCTGGCCGCCTCTTGCCTCGGTGCCTATCGGCAGACGCGAGTCGATATGGATGGGAGCCGCTTCCCCGTGCTGCTTCGGCAACGCCTTGCGGCGCAAGAATCGCAGCATCGCGCAGAAAGGACAGCTACCATGATTCCGTAGAGGGCTCAGCCTCTACGCGCGGTGCCGGTGGCGCTTTGCGGCGAGTCGACGTGGACCTACTGCAGAGGCGAACGATTCGTGCGTGTGCGTTCGCGGCGATAGCGGGCTCGAGAGGGATAAACACATGGACGCTCTGCAACAGTTCAAAGAAAACGCCAAACAGGGCTGGGCGCTGTTTACGCCCACCGAGATGGCGACGAGTGCTGTCGCCCCGCGTCTCGTGCGCTTCGCCGGCATCCAGCCCGGCGACAGAGTGCTCGATGTCGGCTGCGGTACGGGCGTCGTCGGCCTGACCGCCGCGCGATTGGGCGCCGACGTGACCGGCGTTGACCTGACGCCGCAGCTTCTCGAGCGTGCACGCGAAAACGCTGCGATCATGAGGCTGGAGGCGGACTGGAAAGAGGGCGACGCAGAGGCCTTGCCGCTCAATGATAACGAATTCAACGTCGTGGTCAGCCAGTTCGGTCATATGTTCGCGCCGCGACCGGATGTCGCCGTCCGGGAAATGCTCCGCGTCTTGAAGCCCGGCGGTACGCTGGCGTTCTCGACCTGGCCGCCGGAGCTCCTCGTCGGCAGGATGTTTGCCCTGCTCGGTGCGTACGCGCCGCCTCCGGCGCCGGGTATCTCGCCTCCGCATCGTTGGGGCGACACCGCGTTCGTCCGGGAGCGGCTCGGCGATGCGGTCGAGCGGCTGTTTTTCGATCGCGACACGATGTACTTTCAGAGTCTGAGCGTGGCCCACCAGCGGCTGTTTCTCGAGGCCAACGTCGGGCCGATTGCACGGCTGGTCGAGGTCCTGGAAAGGTCGGATCGAGCCAGACTCGCGGCGCTCCGAGGAGAGCTCGAAGCCCTCCTGGCCGAATATTTCGAGGATAACCACCTGCGCCAGGACTATTTGCTGACACGCGCGGTCAAGCTGCGTCTCGCTTAACCGCCTATGTCGGCTGGATAACGGACGGCCGTTCCGGTATGTGGTAGCTTCTCACGAGTGGCGTCACGGTTTCTTCAGCGGGCCGGGTCCATGAACAACCTGCAACGATACGGCGTCGCCGTGGGGGCCGAGAATGTTTGTTGCGCACCTCGCCTCGCGCATGGCCGATCCGCCATGGGATGCTTGCCTGAGGCAGCAAGAAACCGGCGGCTCCGCGCAGTGGAAACTCAAACAGGCTAAGTCATGATGGCTTCCGGATTACCGCTGCTCGTCGTCATCGCCGCGATCGCGGCGCTCGGTGTGACCGGCAACTTGTTTTCGACTTCGCCGCTCGTAATTGCGCTCCAAGTAGCGGCCATCGCTTTGAACATCTGGGCGCGGCGCGCATTTCGGAAGGGCGAATTTCGAGTCACCGCGACTCCGGCCGGAAGCGCGATTATCCGGCGCGGTCCCTACCGGTTCGTTCGGCACCCTATGTACGCTGCGGCGCTGCTCTTCGTCTGGGCCTCGGTATTCGGTCATCTCTCGATGTTCACTGCTGCAATCGGCATCGCCGTGACCACAGTCGCCGTTACCCGCGTCGTCGTCGAGGAACGGCTGCTCCGCGCGCGGTATCTCGATTACGACGACTACGCACGATCCACGAAGGCCCTGGTTCCGTTCGTGTTTTGACGCGAGGGAGAGCTCGAAATGGGGCGAGTCGGTCGAAGTCCAAGTCGTTCTGACGTAGCAGTCGTGACCGTCTCATGAATCGCCGCGACAACGAGCGCTTGACACGCGTCGGGCCCGGCACGCCGATGGGCGAGCTGCTGCGCCGCTATTGGCACCCTATCGCGGCGACGGCCGAGCTCGACGATACGTCCATCAAGCCGATGCGGCTATTCGGCGAGGACCTCGTGCTGTTCAAGGACGGGCACGGCCGCTACGGTCTCGTGGATCGGCATTGCCCACACCGCCGCGCCGACCTCTCGTACGGCTACATTGAACCCCGTGGAATTCGCTGCAGCTATCACGGCTGGCTGTTCGACGGGTCCGGCCGCTGCCTGGCGCAGCCTTTCGAGGACACGGTCCGGCCCGAGGTCGGCTTCAAGGACCGCATCAGGATCAAGGCGTATCGGGTCGAAGCGAAGGCGGGCCTGCTCTTTGCCTATTTGGGGCCTGAGCCTGCCCCGCTCGTTCCGACCTGGGAGCCTTTCACCTGGCGCAACGGCTTCGTGCAGATCGTCTACGCCAACGTGCCCTGCAACTGGCTGCAGTGCCAGGAGAACTCCTGCGATCCCGTTCATTTCGAGTGGATGCACGCGAACCACGCCGCGGGCAGCGCCGGCCGCGTCGAGAACTATGCGCCGACGCACCTCAAGATCGCGGTCGAGAGCTTCGAGTGGGGCCTCAACTACCGGCGCGTGCGCGCCGACACCGACGAGTCGCATCCGCTCTGGAGCGTCGGCCGCGTGGCGCTGCACCCGAACGCGCTATTCACCGGCGATCACTTCGAGTGGCGCGTGCCGGTGGACGACGAAAACACGCTCTCGATCACCTGGGCTTTCGACAAAGTGCCGAAGGAGCGCGAGCCCTACGAGCAGGCGCGGATTCCTTACTGGCTCGGATCGGTCACGGACCCCGCCACGGGCCGCTGGATTACGAGCCACGTCATGAATCAGGACTTCGTGGCGTGGATCGGCCAAGGCGTCATCGCAGACCGCACGAAGGAGCACCTGGGCCGCAGCGATAGCGGCGTGGTGCTCATGCGCAGGCGCTTCATGGACGATCTGGACCGAATCGCTCGCGGAGAGGAACCATCCGGTCTCGTGCGCGATCGGGCGCGCAATCGCTGCATCGAGCTGCCGATCATCGGCAAGGCAGGCTTCCGAGACGGCATGACCCGCGCCGAGCTCGAGGAGCGCTTTGCGCGGCTCGGCCACCGCTTCCCGCCTCGTTACGTGTTTCAGGCGGGCCAGCCAGAGGCCGTGCGCCGCGCTTACGAGGAGGCGATGGGGAACTCGGTGACGGACTGAGCGCGCGGCTGCTCGCCAGCGCTGGACCGCGGACCGCGGCTCGGTGACGGCGCGGCCGGCACCAAGCCGTAACGCTTCATGACCGCGACGAGGCTCGCCGGATTCCGGCGGTGCGCCGGCACCGGCCAGCGCGCCAACCTCCCGGAAGAACTGCGCGCCGATGTCCGGCGTCAGCACGATGAGCGCGCGAACCGTTTCGGCACCCGGATTGCTGAATTGGTGCACGGCCCCTCGCGGAGTCGACATCCATTCGCCGGGCTGCAAGTCGCGGGTTTCGTCGTCCACCGAGTACCGAAGCACGCCCTCCAGCACATAGACGCACTCCTCGTTGCCGGTGTGGCTGTGCGGCGGAGGCACGTGAGCGCCTGCCGGCACCTTCAATTCGAACAAGCCCAAGCCTCCTTGCCGGGCGCCGTCCACGAGATAGCGAATTTCCAGTTGCCCGACTTTGACGATGTGACCAGCCATGACGTTCACCTCTGGCGGATGCGGGCCGGATCATGGCCCAACGCCAATGTATTGAGTTGCGAGAAAGGAATAAATAAGCTGTAGTGCAATAGATTGTTGCAAGAATATATCTAATGAAAGACCGCCTAAACGCGATGCGCGTGTTCGCCCAGGTTGTGGAAGCGAAGAGCTTCTCGGCCGCCGCGGATAAGCTCGGCCTGTCGAAGTCGCTGGCGAGCCGGCACGTGAGCGCGCTGGAACGTGCGCTGTCCGTCAAGCTGCTGAATCGCTCGACGCGCAGGCTCAGCCTGACCGAAGCCGGCGCGCTGCTGTACGAGCACTGCGCAAGGATCGTCCAGGAGGCCGAGCTGGCCGAGGAGCGCTTGAGCCGCACGCAGTCCGAGCCGGCCGGTCTCGTGAAAGTGACTGCCGCCCAAGCGTTTGCGGTGAGGCATGTGTTGCCGGCACTCCCGGAGTTCTACGGGAGATACCCGAAGATCCGCGTCAAGCTGTCCTGCAGCAACCGCGCGCTGGACTTGGGCGAGGCGGGATTCGACCTCGGCATCCGCGTGTCCTTCAGTCCGGACCCGAATCTCGTGGCACGAAAGCTGGCCCCCAACCGAGCCGTGGTGTGTGCGTCGCCGGATTACCTCGAGCGGCACGGGACGCCGCGCCGCATCGAGGAGCTGCGCAAGCACGAGTGCGTGGTGTTTCCGCCCCTTGCGCCGAAGGGCGTCTGGAGGCTGCGGAGCGACGGGCGAAGACATTCCGTGCCGGTCACGGGCGTGCTCGAAACGGACGATATGGACGCCGTGCGTTCGGCCGTGGTCGCCGGCCTTGGGATCGGCATCTTACCGGTCTACATGGTCGGGCACGCCTTGCAGCAGAAACAGCTCGTGCCGCTGCTGCGCCGGTTTCAAGTCCTGCCGGAGAGCGCGATCTACCTGGTCTATCCGCCTAACCGAACGCTTTCGTCGCGCGTGCGGGCGCTCATCGATTTTCTGGTGGAGAGATTCAGGGCCGTCCCTTCATGGGAGAAGGGTTGGTGACTTTCTGGCGCGCTTCGAGCTCCCGCGCGAGCGGATGCGGGGCGCGGTCGCGCGCGCGAATCAGGAACACCGATTGCGTGATGTCGCCGATTCGCCCGATAACACCGAGGCCATGCTGCCGCGCGACATCGTCCTCGATCGACGTAGGAACTGCGATAATGCCCAGACCGCGCTCCGCGAATCCCGTCAGCAGCGCGCTGTCCTCGACGCGCCCGACGATCTGCGGCCGCACCTCCACGCGTGCGAACCACGCTTGGAGCGCCTGGCTCAGGAACGACGAAGGTGCGGAGCCCCATAAGATTGGCGCGCCGTCCAAACGTCGGGGAAAGTCGTGCGCGAATTGAGCGGCCAACGGTTCCGCGGCCATCAGGCTCGTGCCGGACTCGGCGAGCGTCGTCGCCTGCAGGGAGCGGGCGAGATTCGCCGGTACAGCCGTGTCCGTGACCACGGCGTCGAATTCGCCCGTGGCGAGCAAACCGAGCAGCTCCGGGTACGTGCCCTCGCGGCAGTAGAGCTCGAGCGTGTCGGCATGCTGCTCGATGACGGGCTGCAGAAGGGCGACGGACTGCAGCTTCGGCACGCTGTCGGTGATGCCGACCCGCAGCACGCTCGATTTCGGCCGTGACCCACCGCGGAGCACGTTAGCGAGCTCGTCGCCCAGCGCGAAGATGGCGTTCGCGTACTCGAGCGCCGTGTGCCCAGCCGGGGTCAGGATCAGGCGGCGGCCCGCGCGTTCGAACAAGGGCTGCCCGACCGCGTCTTCGAGACTTTGAATCTGCGCGCTGACGGTTTGCGGCGCAACGAACAAGCTGCGGGCCGCTTCCGAGACCGAGCCGCGGCGCGCGACCTCCGCGAAGTAGCGTAAGTGCTTGAGGTTCAGGGGGCGCGCATTCATCAGGAAAAACCTGCCGGTGACCGCTCAATTTTCTGATTTTTTTGCGCGGCGCGCGATCCTATCTTAAGCGGTGTATCGGCAACTCGACCGACGCTAGGCGAAACCCTATGAAACGCATATTCCTGTTCCTGGTCACCAACCTGGCCATTCTCGTCGTCCTAACGGCGGTCGCGCGCCTCCTCGGCGTCGATCAGTGGCTGACGCAGCACGGCGCCGGGCTCGGCGGCTTGCTCATTTTTGCGGCTTTGTTCGGTTTCGGGGGCGCATTCATCTCGCTGGCGCTTTCCAAGTGGCTGGCCAAGCGCTCGATGGGTGTCCGTGTGATCGACCGGCCGGCCAACGCGACCGAGACCTGGCTCGTGGAAACGGTGCGCCGGCAGGCCGGTGCCGTGGGCGTCGGGATGCCCGAGGTCGGCGTCTTCGATGCACCCCAGCCGAACGCATTCGCGACCGGTATGAGCCGCAATAACGCGCTAGTCGCCGTCAGCACGGGTCTTTTGCGCACAATGCGCGAAGGCGAGCTCGAAGCGGTGCTTGCCCATGAGGTCAGTCATGTCGCGAACGGAGATATGGTGACGCTCGCGTTGATTCAAGGGGTCGTGAATACGTTCGTGATAGTGCTTGCGCGCGTCATCGGCGGGATTGTCGACCGCGCGCTGTTCAGAAGCGAGGACGGGCGCGGGCCAGCGTACTTCGTCTCGGTGATCGTGGCAGAGATCGTGCTCGGCATCCTCGCGAGCATAATCGTATTCTGGTTCTCGCGACGGCGGGAATTCCGGGCCGACCGCGGCGGTGCGGACTTGGCGGGCGAGGGCAAGATGATCGCTGCGCTCGAGCGGCTCAAGCTCGCGCACAATGAACCCTTGCCGGCGCAGCAGCTCGCGGCTTTCGGTATCAGCGGTCGCGTCGCCTCCGGCCTGCGCCGGCTCTTCATGACGCACCCCTCGCTCGACGAGCGCATTGCGGCGCTGGCGCACGGCCGCCTGACTCGATCGCCCGCCTACTGAAGCATTGCGGCCGCGCTGCGCTTGGTCACGGTCCTCGCCGAACGCGAAGGCGTAAGCGCGCGCGCCTGTCGACGCCGACAACTGCAGCGCAAGTGCCTCGAGGCCGGCCCGTCGGACGACGCCGTCGGCAACGAATTCCAGGCTCGGTGGCGCTTTGTCCGCTCAGGTAATCCACCAATCGTGCGTTACGTGCAACCGGTTACGATGGGCACTGGACTGGATTGGTGCCAGCAGCATGGATTTTCACCGGTAGCCATAGAGATAGACGACGCCGCTGTATCACTGGAAAGGTTTAGCTTTCCTAAGCGTCCTGCGC
The DNA here is from genome assembly GCA_963782445.1 of uncultured Gammaproteobacteria bacterium. Taxonomy (GTDB): domain Bacteria; phylum Pseudomonadota; class Gammaproteobacteria; order Steroidobacterales; family Rariloculaceae; genus ZC4RG20. The sequence continues at coordinate 2,648,697 of CAWAJM010000001.1, read as the reverse complement.
TCGTCGTAGGGAACGAAGGGGCGGGATTACCGGAGTCGCTTCTCCGGCGGTGCGTAGGGATCGTTTCTATTCCTCAATACGGCAAGGCTGCGTGCTTAAACGTCAGCGTGTCTGCACCTATAGCAATGTACGAACTAGTCCGCACAAGGCCGGGTGCAAACGCCATCGACGGAACGAATTTTCCCGTCGCAGGTCGTGGTTGATTCGCGTCTATGACCGGAATTGGCCGAGAGCTGCCGCCCTCGCGAGCGTTAACACAGCTCGGTTCGAGGTCGGCTTCCGGGCGCAAAGCAGACATGGAGATGTTAACGTTACTCTCAGCCTGATACGGCAGGATACGAATACAAGGCCCATATTGCGATTGTTCGCATCCAGTGATCCAGGGTATGGGTACTGGCTGATTCATCCAGGCCTTTTATCAGCCGTGAAATAAGTGCTCAAGATTTGTGCCACAACTCACGCATTTGATGTTGACAAGTGGTGCTTTGCACGCTGGACACTGCCAAGAAATCACTTTTTTTCGGTCCAAAACATCTGCTTTATAGCCAACATGTCCACAGTTATCGCACTTCCTGTCATGGACTGCATTGACCTGCTTGCATTTAGGGCACTTCACAGCCTTCCTGGTGGCTCTTCTCTTGATCCTTCCCTTAATGAAGATGATCGCAGCGATCAATATTGCTATTTGGATTCCAATACTCGACGCGCTTGCGCTTGCGGACATTGCTTCAGCAATGATGGTGAACGTAGCGATGAAGAGTACAAAGACTAGTAACAAGCTGCTAAGTGTGCTCATGCTGTCTACCTAACCGGTGCTGCTCGCCAATTGATGTCCAAATCTTGTTCGCTTGATCAGGACGTTAGAAAAATGTCGTCAGGATAGCACGCATTGGAATTGCCGACGGGCTACTTCGCTCTACCTATTGAGCGCACCGAATCTAGCGTCGACTTGGATTCGCATCGCGGGCGCAATCGCCGGCACCTTGTTTTTGATTGTAGCGGTAAGGCTCTTTATGGGAAGCGCACTAACACCGCTGTGACAGCCATTGCCGTACTTTGCTTATCCGTTTTTGGTCGCCACGCTATTGGGCTGGGCTTGGGAGCGTAGCGCTGAATCGAGGCAGGCGCTACAGCACCGCTATATTCGACATAGTCGCCGCGTCGGGCACTTCCGGGCGCGGCGACTGCTTATTGGCGCGACTATTGGGACCCCGGGGGATCGCGGCTGCGCGCGTGCCGCGACCGCTATTGGCCGACCGCATCCGCGTCCGCGTCGTCAGCGGCGAGCTTTCGAGGGTCTCGAATGAGTCCGAAAGCGGTCGGTGATCTGGGCGGGCTCGGTTTAACCCTCCGTAACGGAGTAAGTGGGCTCGAAAGCGCACGGTCAGATGCTATATTTCGGTCTCGCCTGGAATTCCAGGAATCGACCCAACGCGGAATTGCAGCCAAGAGTAACGCATGTCTCGAGTTGCGGAAATCCTTGTAACAGGAGGTATTCATGCACGGCATGAACGTTCGTGTGCAGATTCGATCAGGAAAGATCGAGGACGCTGCCCGGTTGTTGCGTGAGGAAATCATGCCTACGGCAGCGAACTACCCAGGGTTCATTCAAAACTTCCTGATTGTTGATGCTCCGAACAATCGGTTGGCCACACTGAGTGTGTGGGAGTCCGAGGCTGACGCCAAGGCGATCTACGAGGACGAGGATGGTTTGTATCAGACGGGTATCGCAAAGTTGAAGCCAATGCTGGCGGGTCCTCCTGACGCGTGGATGGGTCCCCTTACTCGCGTGGACAAGTAGTAAATTCGGTTCGTTGTTTGAGTGTCGCCCCAAGAAGGTGGTCCGCGCGACGCTAATGAGTTGTGCGGCTGAGGTATACGCTCGACGATAATATCCGACCAGGTTCTCAGCGGCTTCAATTGTTGAGGGTTGTCGGTCGCCCGCGCCTGCGGGGATACCGACGACGCTGATCGCGTCTGGGCGCGGGCGACGGACAAGCCTCAATGGAGGAAACCGCGGAGGCGATGCGAAACGTCCGGGCCGCCGCGTCACAAATGGAGGAGGCTGATGAAGATCCAGGTTCTAGCGCTTGTGGGCACGGTGGCGGTTTCCATGGCCCTGCCGACAGTCGGCCGCAGCCAGACGCACGCCGGCGAGGCGTCCGACTGCGCTCCGGCGGGCGGTCTCTCGTTCGTTTGCGGGGTCGCCAATGTGGAGGACCTCGTCCGCGTGCCCGGGACGCGGTGGTTGATCGGCAGCTCCATGCGCCAGGCCAAGGCCGCCACCAAGCCCGGGGCGGCACTCTACTTGATCGATACCGTAGCCAAGACGGTGGCGACTGCCGTCATCTTCATCGAGCCGGCCGAAGACGGTCCCTTTGCCGGCTGCCCGGCGCCGGATCCGACGCGCCTAGGGACGCACGGCTTGGCGCTGCGCGCCGGGAAGGACGGCGTGCACACCCTCTACGTCATCAACCACGGCGGCCGGGAATCGCTGGAGGTGTTCCGCGTCGACGCCCAGGGGGCGATGCCGACGATCGCGTGGATGGGCTGTCTCATGATGCCGCCCAACACGTGGGCAGATGCCGTGGCCGCGCTGCCTGGCGGCGCCCTGGCAATCAGCAAGTTTGCGGATCTCGATAAGCTCAGCATGGAGCCCGTGTTCTGCAGCGAGATCACTGGGGGCACCTACATCTGGAGACCCGGCGCGGGATTCAGCGAACTTCCGGGCGGGCGCCTCTCCGGGAACAATGGCATAGTCGCCTCCAAGGACGGCAAGTGGTTGTGGGAAAACGACACGGGTCGCCAGCAGGTCGTGCGCTTCGCACTGGACGACTCGGCTCCGCCGGCCTACGCCAAAGTGGGATTCAATCCCGACAATCTGCGCTGGGCTCCGAACGGCACCATACTGGTTGCCGGCCAGATCATCCCCAAGGGCGGGTCCCTGGCCGCGACCAATGGATGGGGTGTGGCGCGCATCGAACCCAAGACCATGTCCGTTATGCCTGTGCTGACAGAGCCCGGCCGTCCCGAATTCTCCAATGGCACAGTTGCACTCCAGGTCGGCAAGACCCTATGGCTGGGCAACTTCCGCGGGGACCGGGTCGCCTACGTGCCGGTGAAGTGACGGGCGCCCGATTTCGCTGGGCGACTCCCTGCAAATTTTCGTGACGGAGGCGTGCGGCAGCGCATCCGGTGCCGGGAACCGGAGCGGGAACCGGAGCCCGGCGAGCGCGAGTGGCGCGCAGCCGAACACCGCGAGTGCGCCCCGCCAGCCGAGGCCGGAGCGTCGCGGCGCCAGTCTAGGCTCTCCGGACACGGCTGGCCTCAGGAGCTTTGGTCGGGGAGAAGACTACCCGCCCGCGGTTGCGGCCTGGGCGATCTTGCGCACCGATGATACGACATGATCGAAATCGGCCCGATCGCGGTACGTAAATTGAATCCGCGAACCGTCCGGCGCCTGCATTGCGAAGCCGAGAACTGCTCCTTTCGCGAGTTCCTTCTGGGTATTGCGGGTGCCGCGATTCGAGACCCACGCAGCAAGCACAGTCGCGATAGCCGAGATAGTGGACGCCGCAATCGGCACTACGATTTCCACTACCTCTCGAGGAATGTCACTGTCTGTCTCGCCCCAGTCCTGTACGTCGAGTCCACACGAGTCGACCAACTCGTGAATCGCCGCCGCGCGTGCTTTGTGATTGGCGAACATGGCTGGATCGGGATAGGTCGAAGTCAATTGGCGGGCAACGGCGATCACGACCGAGCCCTTGGGTGGCGTTGGGAGTGAGTCATGTACCGTGCGGAGTGACATCCTGACCTCGCGATGAGGTGAAGTACAAGAGGGAGTATAGCGCAGCGACTTGTGGAAGCGAGCGAGGTCGGAGGGGTGAGCGGAAATTGCCTCGCCGTCAAAACTTGATGCGCCGGGGCCGGAAACCCCCGCGGAAGTATTCCCTTGGCTCTTTCTCCTTGTTCATTTGCCGATCTCCCGGATACGCTCGGACTGCCGTGAGATTCTGAATCCAGGATCGGGCTGGACACAGAGGCGACCCATGCTTGATACGACGCGGGTTCGCTCGCGCTTCGATCTGGAGGTGCTGCTCGGCAGCGGGAAATGGCTGTTCTTCCTCCTTATTCCGGAGACATAGGTAACACTTCAGGTGGGGTATCCGCGCACGATCGCAATCGTGTATCAATGTATCTCGATCGAGCAATGCCGATCAGCGCAATCGCGCACGCTTCGATCGATGAAACGCGTGCCTAGTCCAACATGGGGGAAGAAGTAATGCCAACCCGAAAAGCATTTGCCGGAGAGCTGTTATCCGAGTGCATAGCGGTGTTCATCATTATCGCGCTGGGCGATTCCGCCGCCGCGATGTATTTTCTGTACGATCCAAGCCCCTATCAGCAAGCCTATTGGGGCGTTTGCATCGCCTGGGGGCTCTCCGTAACGATCGCCATCTATGTCACCGGCGCTGTGTCCGGAACACATGCGAACCCTGCGGTTACCCTGGCCCTGGCCCTGTTTCGCGGATTTCCCGCGCGTAAGGTTATGCCGTATGTCTGCGCCCAGGTACTGGGAGGATTCCTGGGAGCGGCCGTCGTGTATTTGATGTTCACTCCCGTTATCGATAGCTTCAACGCCGCTCACGGTATGACCCGGCTGGCCGGCGGCGCGGCGGGTGTTTTCTTCACTCATCCTGGAGACGGGATCACGCCGTTGCACGCGTTCGTCGACGAGATCGTGCTCACCGGAATTCTCGTTCTGGGCATCTTCGCAGTTACCGAGGAATACAACGAGATGGCGCCCAAGGCGAATTCGGGGGCTCTGATCATAGGGCTTTTGGTGGCCTGCATCGGCGCGTCCGCCGGCTATCTGGAGGCATGGCCGATCAACCCGGCACGCGATTTCGGGCCCCGGCTCTTCTGTTTCTTCATGGGTTGGGGATCCGCCGCGCTCCCGGCTCCACAAAATTACTGGTGGGTTCCGATAATGGGGCCGCTTTTGGGCGGCGTCACGGGAGCTGGCCTCTACCAGTCGCTGATCCGGCCCTTCCTGCCCTCGCGGCACCGTACCGTTGCAGCTGAACTCGACGAGCCCGTTTCCTGAAGGAGCTCAACGGGATTTCGGGCTGGTCACGTTCGAGACAACGTCAAGGAGGTCACTCATGGCGCGCCAAAAGTACGTTCTCGCAATCGATCAAGGAACGACGTTGACGCGATGCATCGTGTTCGACGAGACAGCGAAACCCATAGCGACCGCGCAGCAAGAGTTCCGCCAGCATTATCCCAATCCGGGCTGGGTGGAGCATGATCCGGAAGATATCTGGCAGGATACGGTCGAGATGATGCGTGGGTCCGTTGCGAAAGCGAAAGTCGATGTCGCCGACATCGCTGCTATCGGCATTACGAACCAACGCGAAACGGTGGTGGTCTGGGACCGCGCCACGGGCAAGCCTATCCACAACGCCATCGTGTGGCAGGACCGCCGAACTGCAGACTATTGCGCCAAGCTGAAAGCCGACGACGCCGAACGGATGGTCACCGAAAGGACCGGCCTTCTGGTCGATCCATACTTCTCTGGCACCGAGCTGGCTTGGATTCTCGACAATGTCTCCGGCGCGCGGACTCGGGCCGAGCGTGGAGAGCTGGCATTCGGCACGATCGACTGCTTTCTGTTGTCGCGGCTAACCGGAGGCAAGGTCCACGCGACGGATCCGACCAACGCCGGTCGGACTCTGATGTTTAATATCATGGAGCAGCGCTGGGACGAGGAGTTGCTCCGGCTGCTCAATATCCCGGCATCTCTACTGCCCGAGGTGAAAGACAACAGCGGCTTTTTCGGACATGCCGACAAGGCGATCCTCGGCAAGGAGATCCCTATCGCAGGAATGGCCGGCGACCAGCAGGCCGCACTGTTCGGGCAGGCCTGCGTGAAGCCGGGAATGGCCAAATCCACTTATGGCACCGGCTGTTTTCTGCTGCTGAACATTGGTGAGCAGCCCGTGATATCGAAAACGCGGATGCTGACGACGCCGGCCTATCGGTTGAACGGCCGCACGACATACGCGCTCGAAGGATCGATCTTCGTCGCGGGCGCGGCGGTGAAATGGCTGCGCGATGGCTTGCATGTCATCACGCACGCCTCGCAAACTCACGACATGGCAACGCGTGTTTCCGATAGTCACGGGGTATACATGGTGCCGGCCTTCGTCGGGCTGGGAGCACCGCATTGGGACCCGAATGCGCGGGGCACTATTTGCGGGCTGACGTTCGATGCGACGGCGGCCCATCTCGCGCGTGCCGCGCTTGAGTCTGTCGCCTATCAGACTTTCGATCTCACCAGCGCCATGGCCAAGGACGCGGGATCGGGAACTGCAGCGCTCCGCGTGGATGGCGGGATGGCGGCCAATGATTGGCTCTGTCAATTCCTCGCCGACATCCTCCAAGCACCCGTCGAGCGGCCTGCCTGCGTCGAGACGACCGCGCTAGGCGCGGCCTTCCTAGCAGGTCTCGGTGCCGGCGTATGGACCGATCTAGATTCTGTCTCGGCGACCTGGGCGCTTGAGCGGCGCTTCGAGCCGAAAATGAAGGCGGAGCAGCGAAAGCGAATGCTGGATGGATGGCAGCGTGCAGTTCGCCAGACGTTGATGCACGAGTAGTCGCTGCCGTCAGGGCAGGGTATATGTGCCGGCCCTTTCCCGCGTTGTTGTTTTGCGCCGAAAACTGACCCGGGTTTTGCATCGAAAATTGACCCGTCCAGGAAGCCAGTATGGCTCAGAATTTTTCTGGTTTAATTAACGCCATTTGCGGTACGGTGCACTAGAGACCGCCTATCACGCCCAAACGCATCCAGGGCGCGATGGGGGTAGTGCGACGAATCTCGGAAATTTACTTCAGTCCGAACAATCTCTTGCGAGCGGTATTCGGAGCCTACACGGGCCATCGAACTTGCCACACAGTCCGGGGTATTCGCCCGCTCCGCGAGCCTCCTACCCCGACATAGGCTAGGGGTCTTCGTATCCACTGCAGTATTCGGGGATGGACTAGAAAATGTCGCGATGACCTCCCGGCAGCTGGCTCCGAAATCGTTTCGACGACTCCGCCCAATACTTCGAAAGATCGAAGTCGGCCCGGACGAGTGGCCGATTCAGCTTCGAGGGTGACCTTGCTGATACGTGAGAGGCGGTACGTCCTGAGCTCGCCGGCGGGGGCCGCTTGTCGTGTTTGCTTGCACTTGCCCACTGCCGATGCATTCGTGCACTTGCATTGCCCTTGCGCGACTCTTCGGTGGCTTCTTCGGATGAGAGTGGCTCGCGTAACGGATTGTTATTCTTTGCTTTTCTTGGTGCCGGTGGACGGATTCGAACCGCCGACCCACGCATTACGAATGCGTTGCTCTACCAACTGAGCTACACCGGCATTGAGGCGAGCGGCTCCGCCGCAACGGAGCAGGCGCGCATTGTACCGTAAATCGCCCGAAGCTCTAGCCTCAGAGCCGGAACAAAAACTCCTGCATGCCGTTGCGCAGCAGCCGGCCGCGCTCGACCGTGTAGGCCGGCAGGCAGCGGCCCAGGTCCTCGGGCGTATACCGCGGCGCCTCGCGGTCCTCGGGTCCGCGGTTGAGCTTCACGAGGCGCTGCGCGTCGACCGGCACAAAGTTGCCGGGCTCGCCGGTCATGCGCGAGGAGGAGTAGACAATGAGCGCGTGAACGAGCGTGCCCGGGTGGCCGCGTTCGGCGACGCGTGCCATGAGCGTCGTCAGGGCAGGGCGGTTCAGGTAGTTCAGCAGGTCCCAGCACAGGATCAGATCCGGCGCCTCGTGCCGCGGCTTCGGCAGCGCAGCCTCCGCCTTCTCGCGCAGCAGTTCGGGCTCGGGCTCGTTGTTGAGCTCGTCGAGATTCTCGGCGAGGCCCGCGATATCGAGCCGGCAGCGGAAGCGGCTGAAGACGGCGACGGTCTCGGTGCGCGCCGCGCCGAGGTCGAGGATCACGTAGCGTTGCTCCTCGTCGAGACGCTCGATGAGGGAGGCGAATAGGGGGGCGTTCAGGGCCTCCGGTTCGGAGCGGTCCTGGGGTCTAGCTCGATGCAGCGGATCCACGGCGGTCAGAACTCCGGGTAGCTCGACGGCGGCCGGTGCCGCCGCCCGTCGAGATTCTATGCCCTGGCGGCCGCGTGCGCACGGGCCGGCGCCTACCCTAAGGGACGTCAGGCCCAGTGCGCGCGAAGCCTTCGTCAGGCCGAAGGCCGGTCGGCCGATTAGCCGGATCGGACGATCAGCCGCGCTTGCCGGCGGTCGCCGTGTCCTTGGAGCCGCCGTCGCCTTTATACTGGCCGCCCTTTGCGCCGCCGTCGATCGCGGCGGGCGCCGACTGGCCGCGGCGGCCGCTGCCGAGCGCGGCCTCGACGGCCTGCGGATCCATCTCGATCGAGCCCTTGAACCTCGCGCCGTCCTCGAGGCTCACGCGCGGGGAGGTGATGTTGCCGCGGACCTGGGCGCTCTTGCGGACGTTGACGCGTTCGCTGCCGTAGAGGTCGCCCTCCATGTAGCCTTCGACGAAGACCGAATGGGCATAGACATCGGCCTTGACCTTGCCCTGGGCGCCGATGGTCAGGCTGTTGTTCTTGAACTGAACCGTGCCGCTGACTTCCCCCTCGATGATGAGGTCTTCCTCGCCGCGCAGGTCGCCGTCGATCGTAATGGAGGGTCCGATGACGGCCGCCTCGCGGCCGCCCGGTGCGCGCCTCTGCGCGGCCGTCGATTCGGGAGCGGGCGTCGCCGCCGGGTGATGATGCTCGTCGCGTGCCATAGATTCTTGCCCCTTGTCCGTGCCTTTCTTGCCTTTTTCGAACATTGCCTGTCCCCCCGGGTGTCGACGCACCTGAAGAAAGTTGAGTTGAGCGCCTGCGAGCGCGGGTTACACGAGCCGCGCCGAGCCCATCGCCTCGCGGCGCCGGCTCCTCGGCGTTTGCCTGCGGTACGCTTTCTTTTCGATGCACGCGGAGAGACGCGGTACCGGGCGCGTGGATCGACGGTGAGTGCGCATCGTCGGCCGCCTGCGCCGGCATCTTAGCCTAAACCGCGAAGTTTGGCCGTAAACGGCCAGACTAATTAGCATGAGCGCGCGCGGCGGGCCAAACTGTCGTTTTGCGGCGACAGGAACGGTTGGGGCGGCATGCGCTCTAATGGAGCGCGGAGTGCCGCCCGGTGCCCGCGGATGACAAGCAGGAGTAGCGCGTTGCGGTTCAGGAACTGGCTCAAAAAGAGCGCGTGGGTCTCGGAAGGGCTCTCTTTGGTGGTCCTTCTGGTCTTGATGACCGCTGCGCGGTCGACGCTGGCCGATCACTACTACGTACCGAGCGGCTCGATGGAGTACTCGCTCGTTCCGGGCGACCGCATCATCGTCGACAAGATGGCCTACGGCCTTCGGATTCCGCTCACGACGATCGCGCTGTTCGGCGTTCACGCGCCGAAGCGCGGCGACGTGGCCATCTTCGATTCGCCGCGCGACGGCACGCGGCTCGTCAAACGCATCGTCGCTGTCGGCGGCGACGTCGTGACGCTGCACGACGGTCTTCTGACGATCAACGGCAAGCCGCTCGACCGCCATTCGGGCGACGGCAAGGTCGTCGAGCAGTTCGCGGACCACAAGGCCATGCTCGATCTCGACGACGGCGGCGGGCCGGACATCGATCGGCTCGTGATCCCGAAGGGTATGGTGCTCGCGCTCGGCGATCACCGCGGCGACAGTCTGGACGGCCGCTATTGGGGCCTGATCAGCCAGAAGCGCCTCTACGGCCGGGCCGTCGCGGTCTACTATCGCCGCGGCGACGGGTTCACCTGGCGCCGTCTGTGACGTCGTCCCCGACGTTCGGCTCCATACCCGCGCGCCCCGCGAGCTCCGCGTACAGGGCCGCGGTCTGCTCGATGGTGCGCCCGATCGGAAAGTCCTCGGCGATGCGCCGGCGCGCCGCGGCCCCGAGCCTACGTGCGAGGTCGCGGTCCTCGTAGAGCTCGCGCAGCGCCTCGGCGAGCGCGCCCGCGTCGCCCGGCGGCACGACGAGCCCGCTGTGCCGGTGCGCGACGAGCTCGGGGCTGCCGCCCACGTCCGTCACGACGGGCGGCACGGCATAGGCCATGGCCTCGATGACGGTCTTCGGCAGCCCCTCGCGCCGCAGCGAGGGCAGGACGGCGGCGTCGCAGGCGGCGACGACCGCGGGTGCGTCGCGGCGATAGCCGAGCAGGCGGATGCGCTCGCGGGCCGGGCTCGCTTCGATGCGCCGGCGCAGCGCGGGGCTCTCCATGTTGCCGACGAGCAGCAGATGGACGTCGGCCGAGGCGGGCAGCCGGCCGAGCGCCTCGACGAGCACCTCGATCCCTTTCCGCGGCCGCCAGTTCGCGACGCAGCCCACGAGAAACGAGGAGGCGGGCACGCCGAGCTCGGCGCGCGGCGCCGGGGCCGCGTCGTACCAGGCGGGATCGTGCCCCTTGTAGATGGTCACGAGCTTCTCGGGAGGCAGGCGGCGGCCGAAGAAGCGCAGCTCGAGAAAGTAGCGGCGCACGGCCTCGGCAACGCAAACGATGCGGTCGATGCGCGGGTTCAGATAGCGCAGCCGTGAGACGGGGCTGTAGAAGCTCACGTTGCCGACGATGCCGCGGTAGGCCACGATTTTCACGGGCAGGCCGCGGGCCGCGATGAGGCCGTTCGCGACGGCTTTGTTGTTGAAGAGATGCAGGAGGTCGTAGCGGCCCGCCTCGAGCTCGCGGCGGATTGCGGCGATGGCCGTACGGTCGATCCGGCGGCGGATCTCGAACGGCGCGATGGCCACGCCGGCCTGCTCGAGGCGCGCGTAGTGAGGGGCCGCGGGCGAGGACAGGACGCGCAGCGCGACTCCGCGCGCGTGCAGTCCGATCAGCGTCTCGGCTTCGGGGCGGTCGCTGTGAGAGGTGACGACGAGCGCCTTGATGCCCGCTGCGTTCATGGTTGCGGCACTAGCGTCAGGGCCGGCCGGTGGCGGTCCGCGCCGCGAGCGCCTGGAGCGCGGGCGCCATCTCGACGCGGTATTCGCCGCCGGCGTGGAGTGCGCGCAGGCGGTCTGGCAGGCTCGCGAGGTTCTCGGCGGCGCGCTTGCGGGCCGCCTCGAGATCCGGCAACGGCGCGAGCAGGGCCCCGCCGCGCATCACGGGCTCCAGCAAGGGCTCGCCGCGCTGCGCGTCGTCGGCGAGCGTCACGACGTCGTAGTCGAGCCGGCCGTGCCGGTCGCGGTGGCGGTAGACCTGCTTCGCGCCGGGCCAGGTCGTCTTGCCCGGCGAGAGCTTGCGGCGCGGACGGCCCGCGTAGAGCTGCAGCTTGTATGCGCAATCGAGATAGGGGGCGTCGACGGAGGCGTCGAGCGCGGTGCCGATGCCGAAGCCGTCTATCGGGGCGCCGCCGGCGAGCATGCGCTCAACTGCGGATTCGTCGAGCCCGCCGCTCACGAAGATGCCGATGCGCTCTCGGCCGGCCGCGTCGAGGACCTCGCGCACGCGCCGCGCGAGCTGCTCGAGGTCGCCGCTGTCGATGCGCACGGCCGCGATCTCGATACCTTCCGCCGCGAGGGTCTCGGCGGCCTCGGCGACGCGGCGCGCGCCGGTCTCGGTGTCGTAGGTGTCGATGAGCAGCACGAGGGGACCCCGGTGGCCGCGCGAGAAGCGCAGGAAGGCTTCGCCTTCGGTGTCGTGGGCTTCGATGAACGAGTGGGCCATCGTGCCGAAAACGGGAATGCCGTACAGGGGATGGGCGGCGACGGTCGCGGTCCCCGCGAAGCCGGCGAGATAGTTCGCGCGCGCGGCGAGCACCGCGGCCTCGGCGCCGTGCGAGCGGCGCATGCCGAAGTCGACGAGCTGGCGGCCGTCGGCCGCGAGCGCGAAGCGCGCGGCCTTGGAGGCGATCATGGTCTCGAAGTGCAGCAGATTGATGAGCCGGCTCTCGACGAGCTGCGCCTCGGGCAGCGGTGCCGTGATCCTCACGAGCGGCTCTTCGGCGAAGCAGACCGTGCCCTCGGGCAGGGCATCGACGTCGCCCGTGAACGCGAAGGTCTCGAGCCGCGCCAGAAACGGGTCGTCGAACAGCTCCGTCGCTTGGAGCGCGGCGAGGTCCCGGGCCGTGAACCGCAGGCCGAGCAGGTATTCGACGAGGTCGGCCAGGCCGGCCGCGACGAGAAAATTCCGGCTGGCAGGCAGCCGGCGGATGAAGAACTCGAACACGGCCTGGTCGGTCATGCCGCCGGCGTAGTAGGACTGCAGCATCGTGAGCTGATAAAGGTCGGTCAGAAGCGCGCTGCCGTACCAGTCTTCTCGTTGGCTCATTGACTACGCTCGGTCCGGCGCCGGGGCCTGTTCGGGTTCCTCGCCATGGCGGGCCTCGGGGATGGCGCGCCCCGGGCCACACGTTAACATAGGCCGATGCTCCGTTTCGTACGCCACCCGTGAAATTGTTTGCGCTCGGTCCGGACGCCGCCTTCGGCAGGCGCGTGGGCGCGCTCGCGGGTGTCGGCCTCGCGCCCCACGAGGAACGCGGGTTCGAAGACGGCGAATTCAAGCTGCGGCCGCTCGTCGCCGTACGTGGCGAACGCGTTTTCGTCTACGGCTCGCTGTGCGGCGATGCGCGTGCGAGCGCCGCGGACAAACTGTTCCGCCTCCTGGTCTTCGTCGGCGCCGTCAAGGACGCCGGTGCCGCCTCGGTGTGGTGTCTGCTGCCGTACCTCGCGTTCGCGCGCAAGGACCGTCGCACCAAGCCGCACGACCCGGTCACGACGCGTTACGTCGCACAGATGTTCGAAGCCTTGGGTTGCGATGGGGTCGCAACGCTCGACGTGCACAACGTCGCCGCCTTCGAGAACGCGTTCCGGTGTCCGACACTGCACCTCGAGGCGGCCGCGCCGCTGGCGCGGCACTTCGCCGTTGCGGCCCGTGCCGCGGAGCGCTGCGTCGTGCTCGCTCCCGACGCGGGCGCCGTCAAGCGCGCCCGGCGGTTCGCGGCCGAGCTCGAGGCCGCGAGCGCGGCGCCCGTCGATCTCGCCTTCGTCGAGAAGTCGCGCAGCGAGGGCGTCATCTCGGGGGACGGCTTCGCGGGCGAGGTCGACGGCGCCACGGTCATCGTCGTCGACGACGTCGCGAGCAGCGGCGGGACGCTCGCGCGGGCGGCCGAGGCGGCGCTCGCGCGCGGTGCCGAACGCGTGCATGCGGCGGTCACGCATGGGGCCTTCTCGCCGGCCGCGAACGAGGCGCTCGGCAACTCGGCCTTCGAGTCGATTGCGGTCACGGATTCGGTTCCCGACGCCGCGGTTCGGTGCCCGGCGCTCGGGCCGCGGCTCGCCGTCGTCGAGACGGCCGGCCTGTTCGCCGCGCTGCTCGAGACGGGCTCAGCCCCGGACATGGGCGAAAAAGGGCTCTGACCCCTTTTCGAGGTACCACGCCGCGCGAGCCATCCAGTGGCTGCAGTCGCTGCCGGCCGGGGCGTCGAGGACGCGCCAGGCCGCGAGCTCCGCGCGGACGAGGGCGCGCATGCCGCGGTAGAAGTCGAGCAGCGCCGGCGGGGCGGGATCGCGGGCCGCCGCGGCGTAGGCGGCGAAGATGCGCCGGCCGACGTCGGCGGCGCCGATGCGCTCGAGCTCGAGCGCGAGAAACGCGATCTCCTCGGCTGCGTCGAGCCAGCGCAGCGCCTCGGAAAACTCGAGACAATCAATGATCTGCGGATCGCCGGTCAAGAAGACGTGCTCGGGCCGTAGATCCCCATGGGCGTCCACGACGCGGCCCGCGGCGGCGCGCGCCGCGACGAGGTCCGCGTGGTCCCGCAGGAAGCGCAATGGGACCGCCCGGGCACGCGCGACGAGGGCGGTATCGAGACCCGCGCTAGCGTGTTCGAGCTCTCGCGTGTCGTGCACGCAGCGGGCCTCGAGGCGGCGGACGTACTCCGCGGCGGGCCAGGGCGCGCGCGGGCTGCGGTCGTAGAAAGCGACGAGCTTGCCGACTACCGCGTGCACGTCTATGTCTTCGACCCCGCCGCGCGCGGCGACGACGTTGAGCGCGCGTTCCTTGGGCAGCCTATGCATCTTCACGAGCCATTCGACGGGCGGCCCGTCCCCTTCGAGCGCGAGACCGGCGGGCGACCGCGTCAGCGGCACGACGCCGATGTACGTCGGCGCCGCGAGCCGGCTGTTCAGCACGACCTCCTGCTCGCAGCTGAAGCGCCGCCCTTCGAGGCGCGTGAAGTCGATTTGGCGGTAGCGGAACGGCTTTTTGACCTTGTAGGCGAAGCGCCGCGAAAGGAACACGTGGGCGAAGTGCGTCTCGATGGACTCGATCGCCTCCGGCGCGTCCGGATAGCTCGACGGACGGCTCAGGAATGCCATCTTGGCAGCGAGCCCCGTTTCTGCGTCATCGTTCACTCGACGGCCCCTCGCCGAAGTCGGCTGGCTGCCCGGTCCCGGTCCGATACGCCCGTCTCATACGTACCCCTTCGTATGTCCCCCTGCGCAAGACGTTCGCATACTGTCGCGCATCGCGGGCTCGAGAGACAGGCGTTGCGAAGCAGGGGCGGCAGGCTGTTCGTCGATCGGCATGACGCGGGCCGGCGGCTCGCCGAGCGCATCGCCGCCATTCGGCTCGATACGCCGGCGGCCGTGCTCGCGCTGCCGCGCGGCGGGGTGCCCGTCGGCGCGGAGGTTGCGCGGCGTCTCGGCGTCGAGCTCGACGTGTTCGTCGTGCGCAAGCTCGGCGCGCCGGGCGATCCCGAGCTCGCCGTGGGGGCGATCGCGAGCGGCGGCGTGAGCGTCTACAACCGCGGGCTGTTGGCTCAGCTCGGGCTCCAGGAAACCGATCTCGAACCGATCCGGCGGCGCGAGTCGGCCGAGCTTCTGCGGCGCGAGCAGGCCTACCGCGCCGGGCGGCCGCCCCTGACGGTCGCCGGCCGCACGGCGATTCTCGTCGACGACGGGATCGCGACGGGTGCGACGATGGAGGCCGCCGTCAGGGCCGTGCGGGCGCTCGGCCCCGCCGAGGTCGTCGTCGCGGTACCGACGGCGGCGGCCGACGCCGTCGAGCACCTCGAAACGCTCGCCGACCGCGTCGTCGCCCTGTCGGTGCCCGAGCCGTATCTCGCCGTCGGCGCCTGGTACGAGTCGTTCGAGCAGCTGTCCGACGCTGATGTGAAGGCCGAGCTTGCGGGCGCGTACGGAGGCCGAGACGCCTAGCCGGCCGGTCAGGCGCCTCCGGCTAGGAGCGTTCCCGAGCTCCCGACTTCGATGCCCGCCGCGCCGAGTGCCTCGCGCAAGGCCCCGTCGCCGGCGGGATCCACGGAGCGGGTGAGATCCCAGAGCACGGCCGTCTCGAAGCCCATGGCCCGCGCATCCTCCGCGGTCCAGCGCACGCAAAAGTCCCGCGCGAGGCCGCAGACGGCGACGCGTGCGACGCCGCGCTCCCGGAGCCAGCCGCCGAGGCCCGTCGGCGGCCGCCGGCCATGCCGATCCCAGTTGTTGCGCAGCCCGCTGTAAGAGTCCACGTCCGGGTCCGTGCCCTTGCGCACGATTGCGTCGGCGGATTCCCACGGCAGGTCGGCCCGGAGCGCCGCGCCGGGCGTGCCCTGCACGCAGTGATCGGGCCACAGGACCTGCTCGCGGCCGTAGAGTTCGATGCGGTCGAACGGTGCCCGGCCCCGATGCGAGGACGCAAACGAGACGTGGCCCGGCGGATGCCAGTCCTGGGTCGCGGCCACGTGCGGGAACCGTCGGGCGCGAAGCAGCCCTGCGAGCGGCGCGAGGATCGCCTCGCCGTCAGCGACGCCCAGCGCGCCGCCCGGCAGGAAGTCGGGCTGCACGTCGACGACGATGAGCGCGGTCTGCGAGTCGATTCTCATGGTGGCGGGCCTCCTTTGCGGCGGCGGCCCCCGAGGCGCAGCACGGCCGCCGCGAGCTGGTCGAGGGCCGCGTCGACGAGCGCCTCGTCCTCGGCGCCCGCGCTGCCGAGCACGAGCAGGCGAGGCTTGCGGCCGCGGAGCGCGGCGAGCAAGGCCTCGCGCGGCGCGCCCGGCACCCCGACGAGCCCTTCGAAGCGCACGGCCGCGAGCGCGGCGGCGGCGCCGACGACGGCCGTCAGGCGCGCGCTGTCGGCCACCGCGGGGCCGAAGGCCGCGGCCGTCAGCGGTGACCCCGTCGCGCGCGCGATGCGCAGCGCGGCCTCGAGCGGCGTCGCGGGCCGCCCGGCGGCCGGCTCCCCGCTCGACGGCGCCTGGACCAGGGCCTCGGCTTCGTCGGAGAGCACGACGACGATCTCGCGGCCCGCCGACCAGCCCTCGCGCAGGAGCAGCAGCGCCTCGAGCGGCGTCCGGGCGAGCCGGCGCAGATCGGCCGCGGACCAGGGGTTCGGGGCGCCGGCGCGGTGCATGGCGTCGACGACGAGCGCGTCGGCTGCCGCGGCCGCGCGCTCGATCTCGTCGAGCAACTCGCCGCGCACGACGCGAAAATCGTGCCGCCAACCGAGGCGCGCGGCGGCCGATTCGAAGCGCCGCCGGACCTGACCGGCCTGAGCGCGCAGCTGACGCTCGAGCGCGGCCGGCTCGAGCGGGCGCTCGAGCCCGGACAGCACCACCTCGCGCGCGAGGCGCGAGCCCGCGAGGGCGAGCGGGCGCGGGTCTTCGACGAGCAGCCCGAGCAGCTCCGCGGGGGCAGCGCTCGCGAGCGTCAGGCACAGATCGAGCTCGAGCCCGTTCCCGCCGCGCGGCGCGAGCGCGACGAGCAGCCGACGCAACGGGGCGAGCTCGGCCATTCAGCGCCTCCGGCCGCGCATCGCCTCGGCCTCGTGCTTCTTCTTGCCGCCGCCGCCCTTCCGCGCCTTCTGCAGGATGGTCTGGCTGACCTCCTCACGCTTGTGCGCGAACTCCGTCAGGCGTTCCTCCACGCGGTGATTGACGCTGCCCTTCGGGTAGCGTCCGCGCGCGTTGCGCAGGCCGGCGGGCAGACCGGACAGCAGCGCGATGGCTTCGTCTACTGTCGTAATCGGAAAGACGCGGAAGCGCCCGGCCTCGACCGCCGCGACGATGTCGGCGCGCAGCATGAGGTGCTTGACGTTGTCCTTTGGTATCAGCACGCCTTGCTCGCCCGTGAGCCCGCGGCGGGCGCAGACGTTGTAGAAGCCTTCGACCTTCTCGTTGACGCCGCCGATGACCTGCACCTGGCCGTGCTGATTCATCGAGCCGGTGATGGCCAGCGACTGACGGATCGGCAGCTCGCCGAGCGCCGAGAGCAGGGCGCAGGTCTCGGCAACCGAGGCGCTGTCGCCCTCGACGCCGCCGTAGCTCTGCTCGAAGACGAGGCTCGCATTGACCGAGAGCGGCATGTCGGCCGCATAGCGCGAGCCGAGGTACGCCGAAAGGATCAGCACGCCCTTGGAGTGGATCGCGCCGCCGAGCTCGATCTCGCGCTCGATGTCGATGACCTGGCCGTCGCCCATGCGAACGTTGGCCGTGATGCGCGTCGGCTGGCCGAAGCTGAAGCTGCCGACCGTCAGCACGGAGAGCCCGTTGACCTGGCCGATCGTCTCGCCGGTCGTGTCGATGAGCAGGTCGTTGCGCTCGATCTCCTCCTGGAATTCGTCGCGCAGCCGATCGACGCGCCGCGTCTGCGCGTCGATGGCCTGCTGCACGTGCTCGCGATCCACGACTTGAGCCGCCTGCTGGCTCGCGCGGAAGCTCGCCTCCTGCAGCAGGTCGGCGACGTTGCGTAGCCGCGTTGTGAGCTTCTCCGAGTCGCCGATGAGCCGGGCACTGTGCTCGATGACGCGCGCGACGGCTTCGCGCGTGAGCGGCTGCAGCCGTTCGTGCCGCGCGAGCGTCGCGATGAGCCGCGCATAGAGCCCGGTGTTTTCCGCCGTGCGATCGATGCGGTTCTCGAAGTCCGCCGCGACCTTGAACAGCGCCGCGAAGTCGGAGTCGAGCTCGCAGAGCAGGTAATAGACGAGCCGTTCGCCGATCAGCACGATCTTGGCCGCGAGCGGAATGGGCTCCGGTTCGAGCGAGACCGTGCTCACGAGGCTCAGTAGCTGGCCGACGGACTCGATGTGGATCTCTTTCGAGAACAGCGCGCGCTTCAGTGCATTCCAGGCCAGCGGCTCGGTCAGCAGGCGCTCGGCATCGAGAATCAGAAAGCCGCCGTTCGCCCGATGCAGCGCGCCGGCACGGATCATGGAGTAGTCCGTCACGAGCGCGCCGAACTGCGCGACGTGTTCGATTCGGCCGAGCAGATTCGGCAGGCTCGGGTTGTTCTCGTAGACCACCGGTGCGCCGCCGTCGCCCGAACGGTCGACGACGAGGTTCACGGCGTAGCGCGTCCAGGGGGCGGGCGGTGCGCCGCCATAAGGCGGCGCCGCGAGGGCCTCCTCGCTCGCGCGGAAGAAGCGCGCATTGGCGAGCACGTCCTCGCGCAGCGCGGCGAGGAACTCGGCGACCCCGGGCACGTCCGCGTACTTGTCCCGGAGCTCGTCTATGGGGCCGCCGACCGCGCGTTCCGTGACCTCGCGGTCGAGCTTCTTGATGCGCTCCATGCGCTCGAGCTGCCATTTCGGTAGCGTCTCTATGTGCCGGCGCAGCTTGTCGGACATGCGCTCGATGGCTTCCGTCGTGCGTTTCTTGTCCTCGTCGGGCAGCTTTTCGAAGGCTTCGTCGGCGAGGATCTGGCCGTCCCGCACGGGCGCGATCGCGAATCCGTGCGGCGTGCGAACGAGGCTCAGGTTTGCGGCCGTCGCTTCCTGCTGCAGCGCCTCGAGGGCGTTGCGGTGCCGATCTTCGAACTCCTGATCGATCTCGGCGACACTGTTGGCGTAATGCTCGCTCTCGAAGGCGGCCGGGATGGCGGCCCGCAGGCCCTCGACGAGACGGCTCATGTCGTCGCGCAGCGCGGCGCCGCGGCCCGGCGGCAGGGAGAGCGCGAGCGGCTTGCGCGGCTCGGCGAAATTATTGAGGTAACACCAGTCCGCGGGGCGCTCGCGGCGCTCGGCCTCGCGCTCGAGAAAATCCCGGGCAATGCGGTGCCGGTGGCTGCCGGGTGGACCGAGCACGAACAGATTGAAGCCCTCGCTCGGGATCCGTGCCGCGAGCTCGAGTGCCTCGCTGACGCGCGCTTGGCCGACCGCCAGGTCGAAGTCGCCGACCTCAGCCGTCGTCGCGAACGGCAGGGTTTGGGGATCGCAGTGGCGGTAGAGAGCCTCGGCCGCCAGGGGGGCGGGGCCGGGACGCGTCGCGGGTCTTTTCATATTATTGTTTCGTCAATCTCTGGCCTGCGGCTCGCCCTCGGCGCGGCCGGAGGCGACTGACAGACCTCGGGCATCGCCGGGCGGGCTTCGATTTTACGAGAAAATCGCAGGCGGGTCAGAGCGGGCCGCTGCTCGGCCAGGACAGGGGGGCGAGGTAATTACGAGCGGATTCAGGCCCTTGAGAGCGCGCTGCGGAGGCGGGGCGCCACGGGCTCCGGGTGAATACCCTCGCGGTAGAGCCGGTCGAGCAGCGCCGAATCGCTGAGCACGCGCGGATCGTACTGCACGAAGAGCACGTACTGCGCGTCGATCCGAAAGTAAACGTCCTCGATGCCCGCGTGCGCGCGCAGATTTTTCTGCAACGCGGATTGGTCGATGCGCGTCACGTTCTCGCGCAGGCTGATGCCCACGGTCCGAAGCCTCATCTCCTGCCCCCTTCGTCGCGCCGCCCTGCGGCGCTGCGGTCATTTGTCGCGATGCACCTTGTCGAGCGAGCGCTTGAGCTCGCCGAGTAGTTGCTCGGCCTGCAGCTTGAGCTCGTCGCGCTTTTTGCGGCCCTTCTTGCGCAGGGCCTCGAGCTTGGCTTCGAGCGCGTCGCGCCCGTCCTTGATCTGCGCGAGCTCGCGCTCGCGTGCTTGCTGGGCGCGGCCGCGCAGGCCCCCGGCGCGTTCCTGCAGCTCGTCGAGCCGGGCGCTGACCGTTTCGATCTGTGCTTTGAGCCAGGTCTTGTACTCGGTGAATCTGTCGCGCTCGAGTTTCCTGGACGCCGCGTCGAGGCGCGCATCGACCTCGGCTTCGGCCGCGAGCCAGTCATCGAGGGGATCGCCGCCGCGGAAGCCCCGCTTCTCGGCCCTGAGGTAGGCTTCGCGAGCGATCAAGGCCTGCCGCTCGTCCCTTGATTCAACGCTCATCGCCGTTCGTATCTCCGCTTGCCCGCCGCCGCACGGGATTCTAAGTGCCCGTCTCTGCAACCGTCGCTTCGTATTTCTACTAGGGGGAATCCGCTATGCGGGCCCGCGGCCGTCGAACTGCTATGATGCCGCTCCAAACAGTTCGCGCGGCAGTGCCGCCGCCTCGATGGCCATACGAAAAGTGCTGCGCATGGGCCACCCGGTCCTGCGCCGGATCGCCCGCCCCGTTCCGCTCGAAGCCATCGGCAGCGCCGGCTTGGCCGCGCTCGTGCGGGACATGACCGATACGCTGCACGACTACGGCGGCATCGGTCTTGCCGCCCCGCAGATCGGCGAGTCGCTCCGGCTCGCCATCATCGAGATCGCCGGTGGACCGAGCCGCTACGGCGAGATTCCGGCCATGCCGCTGACCGTATTCGTCAATCCGACGATCGAGGTCCTCGATCCGGCCGCCCAGGGTTACTGGGAAGGCTGCCTTTCGATTCCGGGACTGCGCGGGTTCGTCGAACGGCCGCAGCACGTGCGCGTGCGCTTCACGACGCTCGAGGGCGGCACCGAAGTGTTCGAGCTGCAGGGCTTTCTCGCCACCGTCTTCCAGCACGAGTTCGATCACCTCGACGGCAGGCTTTATGTGGACCGGCTCGCGGACCCGCAGCTGCTTGCGTTCGAGCAGGAGTTCGAACGCTATCTCGCGCCCCGCGAGCCGGACTGAAGGCCTCGAGCGTGCGGCCTGCGGCCTGCGGGCACCGATATCCCCCCCGAGGCCCGGGGCGCGTCTGCTTGCGCGGGTTCGGCCAGTTCGCTACTGTGATCGCTTACCTTTTTTCAACGGGCCCGCAAGCTGTGTCTTGCGGTTCGTACCTACGCAGAACTCAAGAATAAGGAGGTTCCCGTGGCAGAGTCACAGCCGTTTTCGCTTCCGAAGCTTCCCTGGGCCGAGGATGCGTTGTCGCCGGCGATCTCGAAGAGGACCATCGAGTTTCACTACGGCAAGCACCATCAAGCCTATGTGAACAATCTCAACAACCTCGTCGCCGGGACCGAGTTCGCGGATCTGCCGCTCGAGGACCTCGTGCGCAAGGTCGTCGGCCACCCGGACAAGACGGGCGTGTTCAACAACGGCGCCCAGGTCTGGAACCACACGTTCTATTGGAACAGCCTGACGCCCGAGAAGACGGAGCCGAGCGCGGGCCTGCGCAAGGCGATCGAAAGCGGCTTCGGCGGCCTCGATCAGTTCAAGGAGCAGTTCGCGAAGGCGGCCGGCGGGCGCTTCGGCAGCGGCTGGGCCTGGCTCGTCAGCGACGGCGGCATGCTCGCGATCGAGACGACTTCGAATGCCGATACGCCGATGGCCCACGGCAAGCACTGCCTGCTGACCGTGGACGTTCGGGAGCACGCCTACTACCTCGACTACCAGAATCGCCGGCCGGATTACCTCAAGACGCTGCTCGAGGGCGTTCTGAACTGGCGCTTCGCGAGCGAGCGGTTCGACGCGGCCTGAGCCGGCCGCCTGGCCACGGCCGGGCGCCTAGCGCGCCCCGGCCGTAAAGCGCGCCGGCCGGTCCCGGTGCGCCGACGGCGTGCGCGGTGACCCGTGGCCGCTCCGGCAGCGGGGCGGCGGCGGTGCGTTTAGCAAAAAGGCGGCGGACCCCGTATCCTGCACGGCGGCCCCTGGCGGGCCGCTTCGAGATTTTGAGGCCGGCGGCCGCCCCCCGGCCGAGACGCCGCCGCGCGCCGACGCGGCCCACTAACTGAGGAGTCTTCGATGGCTAGGATTGTCGGCGGGATCGCAACGTCCCATACGCCCACGATCGGGTTCGCGCTCGACACGAACAAGCAGCAGGATCGCGTCTGGCAACCGATTTTCGAGGGATACAAGCCCGTGCAGCAGTGGCTGCGCGACAAGAACCCGGACGTGCTGTTCTTTATCTATAACGATCACGTCACGTCGTTTTTCTTCGATCACTATTCCCACTTCGCGCTCGGGGTCGGCGACGCTTACCCGGTGGCCGACGAGGGCGGCGGCGCGCGGGACCTGCCGCCCGTCAAGGGACACCCGAAGCTCGCGCAGCATATAGCGCGCGGCCTCGTCGCCGACGAGTTCGACCTTTCGTTCTTCCAGGGCCGCGGGCTCGACCACGGCTGTATGTCGCCGCTATCGCTGCTCTGGCCGCACGAGCCGGACTGGCCGGGCGCCATCGTGCCGCTGCAGGTCGGCGTGCTCGAGTTTCCGATCCCGTCCGCGCGGCGCTGTTTCAAGCTCGGCCGCTCGCTGCGTAAGGCGATCCAGAGCTACCCGGAGGACCTCGACGTCGTCGTGGTCGGCACGGGCGGTCTCTCGCATCAGGTCCACGGCGAGCGGGCCGGCTTCAACAACACCCCCTGGGACATGGAGTTCATGGACCTGCTCGCGCGCGATCCGGAACGTCTGACGGAGATCACGATCGCCGAGTACGCGAAGCTCGGCGGTCTCGAGGGGGCCGAGGTCGTCATGTGGCTCATCATGCGCGGCGCTTTGTCGCCGACGGCGAAGAAAATCCATCAGTCCTATTATCTGCCGTCGATGACGCCGATCGCGGCCATGGTCTTCGAGGACGACGAGGCGCCGCCGGCCGCGGAGTGGGCCGACGAGTACCGCCAGCGCATCGATCACGAGTGGTCGGGCATCGAAAAGCTCGAGGGCACTTATCCGTTCACGCTCGATACGAGCATGCGCGCCTATCGTCTCAACGATTTCCTGCACCGGCTCGTCGAGCCCGTCCACCGCGAACGGTTCCTCACGGATCCGGAAGGTGCGTTCGAGGACGCCGGCCTGACCGAAGAGGAGCGCGACATGCTGCGGCGGCGCGATTGGCGCGCGCTGATTCACTATGGCGTGATCTTCTTCATGCTCGAGAAGCTCGGCGCCGTACTCGGCACGACGAATCTGCACATCTATGCGGCCATGCGCGGCGAGTCGCTCGAAGATTTCCAAAAGACGCGCAACGCGCAGGTGCTGTACTCGGTCGCCGGCAAGGACAGCGGCAAGAAAGACTGGGACAAGTCGGCGGAATCGGCCGAACACTGAGCCGTCGGCCGAGCGGCCGCTCGAGACGGTAACCGGAGGGTAGGGCGTGAGTCGGCAATTCCGGCCCGCGGCCGAAGAAGGTGGGCGCAGGGGGGATGGCCTCGGAGCCCTCGCGCCCGCCGCCCGGCCGGCCTTCCACCTCGAGCGGCCGAGGCCGCGCCGGCAACCGGAGTTCCTCGAGGCCGTGCGCCGCAGCCGCGCACTGCATTCGGCCTATGTCGCCGCGCCCGCGACGGCCGAGGAATACCGCGCCTACCTGCGCCGCCAGCGCCACGGCAATCAGGAGTCCTATTTCGTCGTGGACGATGCCTCGGGCGCGCTCGCCGGCGTCATCAACATCAACGACATCGTCCGCTACTCGTTCCAGTCGGCTTCGCTGGGCTACTACGCGCTGCTGCCCTTCGCAGGCCGCGGTTACATGCGCGAGGCGCTGCGCCTCGTCGTGGCGCTCGGGTTCCGCGAGCACGGCCTGCATCGGCTCGAGGCGAATATCCAGCCGGACAACGTCCGCTCGATCGCGCTCGTCTCCGGTCTCGGGTTTCGGCTCGAGGGTCTCTCGCCGCGGTTCCTGAAGCTCGGCGGCCGGTGGCGCGATCACCTGCGCTGGGCCATGCTCGCCGAAGACTGGCGGGCGCCGGAGCGGTCGCGGCGGCGTGGCTGTGAGTCCGTATGATTCATGAACGGGTTCTCGCGTTGGCGGTCGACGGAGTCCCGTGCATAAGGGCCGCTTTCGGGGACGGCGTGCATCCGTCCCTGGAGAGCCGCCGAGGCATCAATACCGACCACAACCCCCAGGGAGAAACGATGTCCGACCTAACGCTCGAACAGGCCAACAAGATCGTCGCCGAAGCGCTGGCCGCGGCGCGAGAGATGAAGATTCCGCCGCTCACGGTCGTCGTGCTCGACGCCGCGGGCGATCTCAAAGCGATGCAGCGCGAGGACGGGGCGAGCATGTTCCGCTTCGACGTCGCGCGAGGCAAAGCTTGGGCGGCCGTCGGGATGGGCGCGTCGAGCCGGACGCTTGCCGCGCGTGCGAAGGACAACCCGAATTTCTTCGTGGCCTTGGCCGCAACGGCTCAGGGGCGTTTCCTGCCGCAACCCGGAGCCGTGCTGATTCGGGACGCCGACGGCCGGATTCTCGGTGCGGCAGGGGCGAGCGGCGGCACGGGCGACGAGGACGAGGCCGTATGCGCGCGCGGTGTGGGGGCGGCGGGCTTCACCGCCGATTGAGTCCTGCCGCGGCCTTGGGCGGCTGGCCGGTGGGTTCGTCGCCCGGGTCGTCCTCGAAAAGCGCCGACGCGAGCGCCGCGCTCATCGACTCGAAGTCGTCGTTGGACCACCGCTCGGCGGGGGGCGCGTCGTCGCGTTCGCCGACCGAATCGGTCAGCGTCGGAATGGTCTCCGGCTTTGTGGCGGGAGCGCCGGCGGAATCGAGTTCGAGGGCGAGGTCGAGCTCGGCGCCCGGGCCGAGTTCGGCGGCCGGTTCGAGTGCCGCCGCCGGTTCGAGGTCGGCGGCCAAGTCGAGGTCGGCAGCCAACTCGAGATCGGCCGTCCGGCAAGGTTCGAGGGCCGGGGCCGCGGCAACCTCGGGGCCGGCGCCGTCGTCGGCGGGCTCGATCGGGCTGCCGGGCAGGATCGTCGTCTCGGCGCCTTCGATGTCGGCTTCCCCCTTGCGGGACGGTGCCGTGGCGGCCGCCGGCCCGTTGGAGGCGGCCCGCAGGCCGCAGAGCTCGATGGCCGTCCAGGCGAGCAGCTCGGGCGTGACCGTGGCGCCTTGCCGTGCGGCCAGCATGAGAGCGCTCTCGCAGAGATTGTTGACGACCCGGGCCACGCCGGCCGACCAGGCGTGCACGGCGCGAGCCGAGCCGGGTGCGAACACAGCGTCGAAGCGGCCGCCCGCCAGCTCGACGGCGTGGCGCAAATAGGCTTCGGTTTCCTCGGCGGTGAAGGGCGACACGGCCTTGCGGAGCCGCAGCCGCTGGCGCAGGGGCTCGAGCGCCGCGTCCTCGAGCAGGCTCGGCAGCGAGGGGCCGCCCATGAGCAACAGATGGGCGCCGGCCGCGCCGTTCGGATCGGCGCGCGTGAGCCCTTCGAGCGTTGCCAAGGCCGCCACGGGCACCGCGTCGGCGTTCTCGACGCCGACGGCCGCGCGGCTTTCCGTCGCGGCGAGCTCGCGCAGATAGTGGCGCCAAGCCTGCAGCCGTTCGGCGCGGCTGAACCGATAGGTCTCGAACCCGAACTCGGCCAGCAGCAGCTCGAGCAGCTCGTGAGGCGTCTGCGGGGCGGCCGCGAGCCAGCCGATCGCGAGCCGGGTGCCGTCCGCGCGCAGCGCATGGGCTGCCAGCGTCGTCTTGCCGAGGCCGGGCGGTCCGTACAGGACGATGACGGAGTCCGGAGTCGAGGAGGCGATCTCCACATGCTCGACGACGGCCGCGCGGGGCCCGCCGAGGAAGACGGCCGCTTCGTTCGCGATGCCACGTGGAAACACGGGCCGTTGCAGACCGAAGTGGTGCTCGTACATGACGCGTTCTAGCCCAGCATGGCGGCCGATCACGGCCTATCGGGCGCCAGTCTGCAGCGGTGTACGCGCCGTTTCCCGAAGCTGTTTCACAGAACCGCGGTACGCGCCGCGTTTCGGGCCCCGTGCGGCGAGCTGCTATATTGGCGGCGATTTGAGCCATGCGAGGCGGCGGGATGAGCCGGAACGCGAAGCGGGGCACGCGGGACGCCCACCGTCCGGCACCCGATCTGTTGCTGATGCAGATCGCCGACTACGTCGTCGGCGGCCCGCCGTCGAGCGCCGAGGCGCGCAGTATGGCTCGCTATGCGCTCATGGATGCTCTCGGCTGCGCGATGCTTGCGCTCGGCTATCCGGCCTGCACGCGCCTGCTCGGGCCGGTCGTCCCCGGCGCCGTGCTGCCGGGCGGCGCCCGCGTTCCCGGTCTCGGCATCGAGCTCGATCCGGTCACGGCCGCCTTCAATCTCGGCGCGCTGATTCGCTGGCTCGACTTCAACGACACCTGGCTCGCGGCCGAGTGGGGCCACCCATCGGACAACTTCGCCGCGATTCTCGCGGTCGCGGACTATGTCGCGCGGCGCGAGCGCGCGCGCGGCGGACCGGTGCCGACGATGGGCGACGTGCTCTCGGCGGCGATCGCCGCCTACGAGATCCAGGGCGTGCTCGCGCTCGAGAACGCTTTCAACGAGGTTGGCCTCGATCACGTGCTGCTCGTGCGCATCGCGAGCACCGCCGTCGCGACGCGGCTGCTCGGCGGTACGCGCGAGCAAATCGTCGCCGCCGTATCGAACGCCTGGCTCGACGGCGGCGCGCTGCGCACCTACCGCCATGCGCCGAATACGGGCTCGCGCAAGAGCTGGGCCGCCGGCGACGCGGCGAGCCGGGGCGTGCGGCTCGCGCTGCTGGCCTGTCGCGGCGAGATGGGCTACCCCTCGGTGCTGACCGCCTCGGAATGGGGGTTTCAGGACGCGTTGTTCCGCGGCCGCGAGCTCCGGCTGGCCCGGCCTCTCGGCGCGTACGTCATGGAGAACGTGCTCTTCAAGGTTGCGTTTCCGGCCGAGTTTCACGCCCAGACGGCCGTCGAGGCGGCGCTCGCGCTGCATCCCGAGGTCGCCGGCCGGCTGGACGCGATCGAACGCGTCGAAATCGAGACGCAGCGGGCCGCTGTGCGCATCATCGACAAGACCGGACCGCTCGCGAATCCCGCCGACCGCGACCACTGCCTGCAGTACATGGTCGCGACGGCCCTGGTGCGCGGGCGGCTTGCCGCGGAGGACTACGAGGACGAGGCGGCCGCAGATCCGCGCATCGATGCGTTGCGCGAGCGCATGCACGTGACCGAGAACGAGCGCTTCACGGCCGACTACTTCGATCCGGACAAGCGCGCGATCGGCAATGCCGTACAGGTGTCGTTCCGCGACGGCTCGCGCAGCCGGCGCGTCGAGATCGAGTACCCCCCGGGCCATCGACGGCGCCGGGCCGAGGGCGTGCCGTTGCTGCTCGAAAAACAGCGGCGCAATCTCGCGACGCGTCTCGACGCCCCGCGCGTGGAGCGCATCGAGGCCGTGTGCGGCGATCTGCGGCGGCTGGAAGCCCTGACCGTGGATGCGTTTGTGGAGCTGTATTTGCCGGAGCCCGGCACGCCGCAGGCGAAGGCGCCGGACAATGACTGAGTCTGCCGGGGGGCGCTTCCGACAAGCGCTGCGCGCGGCGCGTCCTCTGCAGATCGCGGGCGCCGTCAACGCCTATTGCGCCCTGTTGGCCGCGCGTGCCGGCTTCCGGGCGCTCTACGTTTCGGGCGCGGGCGTCGCCAATGCTTCGCTGGGCCTGCCCGATCTCGGGATGACGACTCGTAACGACGTGCTCGAGGACGTGCGCCGCATCACGGGCGCGACGTTGGTGCCCCTGCTCGTCGACGCCGATACGGGCTGGGGCGCGGCCTTCAATGTCGCGCGCACGGCGCGCGAGCTCGCCCGCGCCGGCGCGGGCGCGATGCATATCGAGGACCAGGCCGGGACCAAGCGCTGCGGCCACCGTCCGAACAAGGCGCTCGTCGCGGCGGCGGAGATGTGCGACCGAATCAAGGCCGCGGTCGACGGCCGTCCCGACGCGGATTTCGTGATCATGGCGCGCACGGATGCGTTCGCGCGCGAGGGCCGGGAGGCGACGCTCGAGCGCTGCATGGCCTACGTCGAGGCCGGCGCGGATATGATCTTCGCCGAGGCGCTCACGAGCCTCGATGAGTACCGGGCCTTCACGCACGCGCTGCCCGTGCCCGTGCTCGCGAACCTCACGGAGTTCGGGCTCACGCCGTCCTTCACGGCGGCGGAGCTCGCGGCGGCCGGCGTCGCCATGATCCTGTACCCTCTGTCAGCGTTCCGGGCCATGAGCCGGGCCGCCGAGCGCGTCTACGCCGCCATTGCCGAGCAGGGCACGCAGGCCGGCGTGCTCGACTCGATGCAGACGCGGGCCGAGCTCTACGAAGTGCTGAATTACTATGCCTACGAACGCAAGCTCGACGAGCTGTATGCAGAAAGGAGCGAGGACGATGAGTGAAGGCGAACGGACGGCCGGTTTGCGCGGTGTCGCGGCGGGAACCACGACCATTTCAACGGTCGGCAAAGAAGGCGTCGGGCTCACGTATCGCGGTTATGATATTGCAGAGCTAGCCCAACAGTCTGGTTTCGAGGAGGTCGCTTACCTGCTGCTCGAGGGCCGCCTGCCGACCTCGGCCGAGCTCGAGGCTTTCGAGAAGGCGCTGCGCGGTGAGCGAGAGCTTCCGGCCGCGCTTCGAGCGATTCTCGAACGCCTGCCGGCCGCGAGCCATCCGATGGATGTGTTGCGCACGGGTTGCTCGGCGCTCGGAGCGCTCGAGCCGGAGCGGGACTTCGCCGAGCAGGGGCGGACCGCCCGGCGCCTGCTCGCGTGCGTGCCCGGCATACTCCTGTATTGGCACCACTTCGCGCACGAAGGCCGGCGCATCGAGACTCAGACGGCCGAACGCGGCACGGCAGCGCATTTCCTGCACTTGCTGCACGGCCGGACGCCGACGGCCGAGGCCGCGCACGCGCTCGACGTCTCGCTGATTCTCTACGCCGAGCACGAGTTCAACGCCTCGACGTTCGCGGCGCGCGTCTGCGCCGCGACGTTGTCGGATCTCTACTCGGCCGTGACGGCCGCGATCGGCACGCTGCGCGGACCGCTGCACGGCGGTGCGAACGAGGCCGCCATGCGCCTCATCGATCGTTTCGCCTCCGCGCCCGAAGCCGAGGTCGGCACGCGCGAGCGCCTCGAACGCCGCGTCAAGATCATGGGATTCGGTCATGCGGTCTACCGAAACGAGGATCCTCGCAGCCCGATAGTCAAAAGAATTGCCAAGAGCTTGGCCGTGGACGCGGACGCGCGGACGCGATTCGAGGTCGCCGAAGCCATCGAGGGCGTCGTTCGACGCGAGAAGAATCTCTTCCCGAACGTCGATTTCTACAGCGCCCTCGTGTACCGCTCGCTCGGAATTCCGACCCCCATGTTCACGCCGTTGTTCGTCGCGTCGCGCACGGCGGGCTGGTGCGCCCACGTCTTCGAGCAGCGGGCAGACAACCGCCTGATCCGGCCAACGGCCCTGTATTCCGGGCCTCCCGTTCGCCCCTACGTCGCGGCGGAGCACCGGCCGCCGCCGCCCGCAGGGGGCGAATGACCAGGCGCCGGGGGCGGTCGGCGGCGCCGTTCGAGCGCCTGCCGCGCGGTCCATCCAAGGCTCGTCGGGAGCCATCCGGAACGCGCGGTACGCAGGGCGAAAACGGCCGCCGCGAAGGTGGTAGTTTTATTAATAAAACTTGCACTTACCGCGTAACAGCCACTATTCCAATCACTTGGAGAAAGGCCCGTGAGCACGGTAACATTTCACCATGACAAGAGGCTCCATACCGAAGCATGAGAAGGCGAAGCCGCCGCGCTTCGGAGAGTCGTTTGCAGCAGGGCCGTTGTCTGGAGGAGGGAGCGTGAAGAGAGTCTTGTACTTGGCATCGGCCGTCGCCGCGGCAGCGTTCGTGACGACGGGGTGCAGTCCATCACATCAGGAGCTCGCGGCCGAGAACCACGCGACCATCGGCAAGTATTGTCTCGACTGCCACAACGATACCGAGCAGGTCGCGGGCCTTTCGCTCGAGAGTCTCGACGTTGCGCACGTCGGCAAGAACGCCGAGACTTGGGAGAAGGTCGTCAGGATGCTGCGCTCCGGGCAGATGCCGCCCCGTAAGGGCCGCCGTCCGGATGCCAAAACGCGCGCCGAGCTCGTGAGCTATCTGACGGACAGCCTCGATGCGAACTACAAGCCGATCCTTCCGCCGCCCGGCGTGCATCGGCTGAATCGTTCCGAGTACCAGAACGTCGTTCGCGATCTCCTCGGCATGAAGGTCGACGCCTCGCGATTTTTGCCCGCCGACGACACGAGCAACGGCTTCGACAACCAGGCCGGCACCCTGACCCTTTCGTCGTCGCTGCTCGAGACCTACATCACGTCGGCCGGCAAGCTGAGCCGCGAAGCGCTCGGGCTCGTCACGCAACCGACGCAGGTTACGTTCCGCGTGCCCGCCGATACGACCCAGGACTATCACGTCGACGGGCTGCCTTTCGGCACGCGCGGCGGCCTGCTCATCAACCACTACTTCCCCGACGACGGCCAGTACACGATCAAGGTGTACTCGGTGAACCTCGGCAACATGGGCAACTTCCGGCCCTTCGGCGAGGTCAAGGGCGAGAAGCTCGAAGTGCTGCTCGACGGCAAGGTCGTGCACACCTTCGACTGGGATAAGGAATTCGGGCTGAACGGCGGTCCGTTCGGCGGCTTCGGCGGCGCGCACGGCAAGCTCAAGACGCTCGACGTTCAGCTGCCCATCGCGGCCGGCCAGCACAGGATCGGCGTGACGTTCGTCGCGACCAACTACGCCCCGCTGCTCGACCTCGATCACAAGTTCGAGCGCAGCACGATCGAGACGGGCGGCCTGCCCGGCATGACCTTCTACCCGCACGTCGGCAGCGTTCGCATCGACGGGCCGTTCGACCAGAAGGGCGCGAAGGACTCGCCGGCCAAGGCCAAGCTCTATGTCTGCCGCCCCAAGGCCGGCGGCACGGCCGAGGACGACCGGGCCTGCGCGGAGCAGATCCTCGCCAAGCTCGCGCATCGCGCGTATCGGGGCTTCGACACCGAGCAGGACGTGACGACGCTCCTCGGCTTCTACGACGCGGCCCGCAAGCACGGCGGCAGCTTCGACGAGGGCATCCAGAGCGCGCTCCAGCGCGCGCTTGCAGATCCGAAGTTCCTGTACCGCGTCGAGAAGGAGCCCGCGAACCTCGCGCCCGGGCAGCTCTACCAGATCAGCGACCTCGAGCTCGCTTCGCGGCTCTCGTTCTTCCTCTGGAGCAGCATGCCCGATGATGAGCTGCTCAAGCTTGCGGAGCAGAACCGCCTCAGCAATCCCAAAGTGCTGGCGGCGGAAGTGCATCGCATGCTCAAGGATCCGAAGTCCTTCGCGTTCACGGAGAACTTCGCGGGCCAGTGGCTCGACCTGCGCAGCCTCAAGGGGCACGAGCCCGTCGTCATGAACTATCCGGATTTCGACGACAATCTACGCGAGGCTTTCGTCAAGGAGGCGGAGCTGTTCTTCGACAGCATCGTGCGCGACAACCGCAGCGTCGTGGATCTGCTCAATGCCGATTACACCTATGTCAACGATCGGCTTGCCAAGCACTACGGCATTCCCGACATCGAGGGCAGCAACTTCCGCCGCGTGAAGCTTACGAAGCAGTTCGACGATCGCCGCGGGCTGCTCGGCAAGGGTGCGATCCTGACGGCGACCTCGCAGCCGGGCCGGACCTCGCCGGTCCAGCGCGGTAAGTGGGTCATGGACGCGCTGATCGGTGTACCGCCGCCGCCGCCGCCCCCCAACGTGCCGGCGCTCAAGACGCAGACCGGCGACGCCGCGGGCAATGCCCACACGCCGAGCATGCGCGAGATGATGGAGATGCACCACAAGAATCCCGTCTGCGCGTCCTGCCACAGCCTCATGGAGCCTTTCGGCTTCGTCATGGAGTCCTTCGACGCGATCGGCCGCGAGCGTAAGTTCGATCACGGCAATCCGATTGACACGAAGGTCACGATGTACGACGGCCAGAAGGTCGACGGGCCGAACCAGCTCCGGCAGTGGCTGCTCAAGTACAAGAATCAGTTCGTCAACAACTTCGCCAACAGGCTCATGACGTACGCCCTCGGGCGCGGCATGGAGTACTACGACCAGCCGGTCGTCCGCAAGGTCGTGCGGACCGCGGCGAAGCACGACTACAGCATGGATTCGATGATCATGGCCGTCGTTAACAGCCAGCCGTTCCGGGAGAACATGAAGCTCGGGAACGAAGGGCTGAAGGAGCTGACCAACAAGATCGAGAACGAGACCATGGCGTCCGCGAAAACGCCGGCTGACACGCGAGTGGCCGACGCTCATTGAGAGACCGAGCCCAGGAGGTGCAACTATGTTCATAACCAAGAAATCTCTCCCGCGTAGGACTTTTCTCCGCGGGGCGGGCGCCGTGATTGCGGTGCCGTTCTTGGAGTCAATGGTTCCGGCACTGAGCTCGGTCGCCCGTGCATCGGAAGTGTTCCCGCAACGTTTCGTGGGCGCATTCATTCCGCACGGCGCGGCGCCCGGCTGGTGGGAAGTCAAGGACGACTCGCCCGGCTTCAAGTTCCCGTACATCTGGCAGCCGCTCGAGCCGTTCCGCAAGAACGTCGTGCTGACGACGGGCATGTGGTCTAAGGCCGCGGAGCCCCCTGAGGGAGTGACGGGCGCCGACCACTTCGTCGCGGCTTCTTACATGTCCGCCACGAAGCCGAGGAAGACGACGGGCGCCGACGTTTACAACGGCGCCACGATCGACCAGGTTATCGCCGACAAGATCGGTCAGAAGAACCTGCTGCCCTCGATGCAATTGGCCGTCGAGGACCCGGGTGCGAACTCGAGCGGCTGCGGCGAGGGCTATAGCTGCATCTATACGAACACGATCTCGTGGAAAGAGCCCGTCACCGTCAAGAGCGGGCCGGACCAGGAACTCATCGGGCGGCCGCTGCCCATGGAGATCAATCCCCAGACCGTGTTCGAACGCATGTTCGGCAACGGCGGCAGCGCCGCCGAGCGTGCCGCGCGCCGGGCGCAGGACCGCAGCATCCTCGACTCGATCGAGGGCAGCCTCAAGAGCCTGAAGGCCGACCTGCCCGGCGGCGACCGTAATCGTCTCGACGAGTATCTCAGCGACGTGCGTGAAATCGAGAGGCGCCTGCAGATCGCGGCGACGGCCTCGACGTCCGCGCCCGACGTACCGGCGCCGGTCGGCGTGCCGGAGAGCTGGGACAAGCACATCAAGCTGCAGTTCGACCTGCTCGCGCTGGCGTTCCAGGGCGACATCACGCGCGTCGGCTCGATTCTCTACGCGCGCGACCTCACGGGCCGCGTGTTCCCGGAGAGCGGCACGACGATCAGCTTCCACGGCGGCTCGCACCATGCGGAGGATCCGGCGCGCATCAAGGTGTACGCGAAGCTGAATCAATATCATGTCTCCACGCTCGCGTACTTCATCGACAAGCTCAGCAAGATCCCGGAAGGCGATGGTACGCTGCTCGACAATTCGCTCGTGCTGTACGGTTCGGACATGGGCGACTCGAATCAGCACTTGCACTACGACGTGCCGCACGTGCTGATCGGCGGAGCGGGCGGCAAGCTCAAGGGCGATCGGCACATCGGCTTCAAGTCGAGGACCGTGCCGACGGGCAACCTGATGCTCAGCATCCTGGATCTTTATGGCATTCATTTGGACAAGTTCGGCGACAGTACGGGTCGCATCGACGCGATTTCCGAGTTGTCCTAAGGGGCGGCGCGGCGATAGGCGATCGGGGGAGCGAAGAGTAGTGGGCAAGAAAAGTTTCGTGGCCGGCCTCGTGCTGGTCTCGGGCCTCGCGGTCAGTCTCGCAGCCATGGCCGACAGCCGCATTGCGGATGCCGTCCAGCAGCGGGACGCCGCCGCGTTGAAGAAATGGTTGGCAGCGGATGCCGACGTCAACGGCCAGCAGCCCGACGGCAGTACGGCTCTGCAATGGGCGGCCTACCTCGACGACCTCGATGCCGCCCGTGAGCTCATCAAGGCGGGCGCGAACGTAAAGATCGCGAACGAGGAGGGCATGACGCCGCTGTTTCTGGCTTGCCAGAGCGGCGATGCGCAGCTCGTCGAGCTGCTGCTGCAGGCCGGGGCCGACCCGAACTCGACGCTGGCACATGGCGAGACGCCGCTCATGATGGCAGCGCGCACGGGTAACCCCGACGTGCTCGACGCGCTCGTCAAGCACGGTGCGAATGTCAACGCCAAGGAGAAGCTGCGCGGCACGACGGCCCTGATGTGGGCGACGGCGTACGCGCGGCCGCAGGCGGTCAGCTATCTCGTGGCCCACGGCGCGGACATCGGGGCCCGCTCGGCGCCGATTGCCAAGGGGCGAGATCCTTATCTCGCCCCTTCGGCCCGTCAGCGCATCGAAGAGGTCACGGGTCTGCCGGGAACCGGGCCGTTTGCGGACCGGCTCGCCGCCCGCGAGCGGGCCAAGGACAAGGCCAAGGCGAAGGGTGAGTCCGCGGCGAAGGCCGACGCCTCAGCGGCCGGCGCGGCGGCGGCCGAGGGAGACGGCAACGCCGATGCCGCGCTCGTCGGCTCCAACCTCAAGCCGAGCGACGACCCCAAGGATGCTCAGAAGGAAGACCTGCAGCGCAAGCTGGCGACGGAAATCGCCGATTTGCAGAACGCGCCGGTCACTCCGCAGAAGCTGCGCCGCGAGAACAAGAAGGAGCAAGGCGGACTGACGCCGCTGGTCTTCGCGGCGCGGCAGGGCGACATGGATTCCGTGAAAATCCTCGTCGACCACGGCGCGGACGTGAACGAGACGACGCAATACGGCTGGACGGCGCTGCTGACGGCGACACAGAACCGTTACTACAAGATCGGCAAGTACCTGCTCGACCATGGGGCGGATCCGAACATCGCGAACAAGGGTGGCTGGACCCCGCTCTACATTGCGACGGACAACCGCAACATCGAGGGCGGCGATTACCCGGTTCGCAAGCCGGACATGGACCATCTCGAGTTCATCAAGCTGCTGCTCGCGCACGGGGCCGATCCCAACATGCGCATGAAGTCGAGCACGGAAACGCGCACGGTCTTCACTCACCAGTGGCTGTACGAGGAGGGCGCGACGCCGTTCCTGCGGGCGGCGCAGTCCGGTGACCTCGTGCTCATGAAGCTGCTGCTCCAGCACGGCGCCAAGCCCGGCATTCCGACGATCTACAACGTCACGCCGCTCATGGTCGCTTCCGGCATCGGCTGGGTCGAGGGTGTCACTTACGAGTGGTCGCCGAAGCAAAGCTACGAGACCGTGAAGTTCCTGCTCGATCACGGCGCGGACGTGAACGCCCAGGATATTCTCGATGGCCGCACGGCCCTCATGGGCGCCGCGCACAAGGGCCGCACCGACGTCGTGCAACTGCTCGTCGACCACGGCGCCGATCTTTCGGCGCACGACATCGGCAGCCGCGACTCGATCCACAATCTCGCGGGCGTGACCTGGCAGGCCATCGACTATGCGGACGGTCTTGTCCGCGTCGGCGTCCAGTCGGCCGTCGGCCACCCCGACACGGCCGCGCTGATCCGCAAGCTCATGGAAGCCCGCGGGCTGCCGACGCCGCCTGCCGGCAGGACGCTGCAGTCGATCTGCGTCACGCCGGAGCTCTGTCAGTAAAGGACGGCGGGCGCCACGCTTAGCGGCGCCCGCCTTCTCTCTCTCCGGATGTGTGTGCGGGACGTATTCACGCCGGCCCCGAAAGCGCCCGCCTGCACGAGGCTCCGGCAACCCTCACGCGAGGAGCCGTTCACGAATCATGCGGGCTGTGCATCAAGCGGGCTAAGTCCAGGCGAGGAAGCCCTGCGCCGTGCCCGTGCCCGCCTCCGTCCGGTAGCAGGGGACGTAGTCGATGAGCTCGCCCGAGAGCGGTGTCTGGAACAAGCATCCGGCGGCCGAGATCCAGTTCAGGAGCTCCGAGGTGCCGTCCTGCATGTAGCTTGGCTCGATGCTTCTGAGGTAGGCCTCGTCGCGGTCTTTGAGCGCGGCGAGCAGGGCCCGGTCGAACGGCTCGTTGATGACGAAGTGCGTCATGCCGCCGGAGCCGACGACGGCGACGCGGGCGTCGCTGTCCCATTCGGATATCGCGCGGTGGACGAGACGGCCGAGCTCGAAGCACCGCCACGGGCGGGGCTGGTTGGGCGGAAAGAACGTGTTCGTGATGATCGGCAGCGTCGGTACGGCGCGGTCGCGCATGACGCGGCGCAGCACGTAGGCGAACGCGTGCGGTGTGCCGGCGTGATGGTGGTCGGGTTCGTGCTCCGGCCACGCGTTCGAGGCGGCGAAGTCCCAGCCTTCTTGCATGCCGAGGCCCAGCAGCCGCAGCGCGAGATCCGGCAGAGCGCGATACTCGGTGCGCGTCTCGGGCCTGTTGGCCCATTCGGACTCGCGGATGCCGGGCGGCAGCCGCGAGGCGCGTCGTTCCGGCAGCGCAGCGTTCCAGAAGCTTTCGCCGTAGTAGACCGTGTACGCCGGCTGTAGAGCCGGCAGCATGAGCTCGCGCTGGTCGTTGCCGAAGATCACGCAGACGTCCGGATTGGCCTTTTCCCAGACGGAAGCGACCTCGGCGATGGCCGCCTGGCAGGCGGCATGGCGAAGAGTGCGTGCTTCGAGCGTCGCCTCCGCGGCGAGCCCCTCGGCCGCGCGCAGTGCCACCAGCTCCTCGAAACCGTAGCGGCGTCCGCGGTACCAGTGGCTGCGGCTGCGGTCCGCCGGCACCCGCAGCATCCATTGCTCGGGCGTCGTGTTGAGCTGCGGGCCGTGCGTCGTCCACAGTCCGAGTACGATTTCAGCCATATCGAGCTCCCATACGCCGCGGGATTGCCGCCCATCGCGCCCTGGCGCGGGCATCAAGGCCGAACAAACGGACACACGCCGGCCTTCTCGTGGTTAACGGGTTGCAAGGCCGTCGCTGCCGGGGCAAGCGCCCGGCGGCGGCGCCCGAGCCGATGTGTGCCCCATGCAGCGGCCAAGGCGGGTTTTTCAAGATTAGTGTTCGGCCGTTCGACGCGCAATACGCGGTTTTTTGGCGGGTCCAGAAGCAAACTCTTTGGCCGAAACGCGTCTAACATTTATATAGAGACGACGTTCTGGACTTTGCGACGGGCACCCGCTAACCTCCGTCGCCGAATAGGATTTGCCCCCTCTCATCCCTACTGGAGCGATACCCTTGGAATTCTTCACATGGCTCGAGGCAACGCCGCTCGCGGAGTGGGTTCGCACTTCTTCGTTCGCCTATCCGTTCATTCTCACCGTTCATGCGCTCGGAATGGGAATCATGACGGGGCTGGCCTGGATCATTTCGGCACGCATTCTCGGTAAGCTGCGCATGATCCCGTATTCGTCGCTGCGCCCGCTGTTCATCACGGCCTGGTTCGGCTTCATCATCAACTTCATTTCGGGTGGCGCGCTGTTTACCTCGCAGGCCGCGTCGAACTACGTTCACAACATTCCATACCTGACGAAGATGTTCTTCGTCATCGCCGGCGCGATCACCATCGGCTATCTGCAGGTCAAGGTATCGCGCGCGGTCGAGGCCGAGCAAGCGCGGCTCAGGGGCGGTGCCGCTGCCGGCGCGACGGTCGACGAGGACGAGACGGTCGCGGAGCCTGTCGTGGCGGATGCCGCAGGTGTCTCCGCCATGTCGGCCGTTGCGGCCGGCGGACCGGCGGGTTACGCACGGGGTGCCGCGGGCGGCGCCGGCAAGCGGGGCTCGGCGAGTCAGGAAATCATCGTTCGCGACATCGTCATGCCAATCTCGGTGCGCGCCACAGCGGCCGCTGCGATCTTCATATGGTTCGCCGCAATCGTGACCGGGCGGCTTATCGCTTACTTGACCTGAGGAACTGAAATGTTGGGCTTCCTTTCGCAACTCAATTCGGCCGCCGACGGGATCCTCGGGCCTCAGACGATCGCGCACCTGAATCCGTATCTGGATTGGATGCAGAGCACCTGGCTCAACCACCTGGCGCTCGACTATTCGGAGACGTGGCCGACGTGCGAGATCATCCACTACATCGGCCTCTCGCTGCTCTTCGGCGCGATCCTCGTCATGGATCTGCGTCTCATCGGCGTACAGCACCCGGCGATCTCCTCGCTGTCCGTGCACAAGATGGTGCCGATCGCGTTCGTGGGCTTCGGGCTGAATCTGCTGACGGGCATTGTCTTCATTTTCGGCGACCCGCATCGCTATGCGATCAACATCTCTTTCCAGATGAAGATGATCTTCCTGGTCCTGGCGGGGCTCAACGCGTTGATCTACTGGCTCAAGATCGGCCCGATGCTCGAGAAGATACCACCCTACGCGGATACCCCCTGGGCCGCGAAGCTCGTGGGCGGCGCCTCGATCTTTCTCTGGACCGGCGTGCTGGCCTTCGGCCGCCTGATTCCTTACCTCGGCACCGGCTAGGCGCCGCCTCCCCATCGCGGCACGTCGACGGGCCCCCGGAGGCGCATCCGGCGGCCCGTTTTTGTGTGCGCGTGGGCGGTTGTTGGCCCGCATGAGACGCTGACGCCCTGCGCAGATGTCGAAACCGCGCCGAGCGTCAGTCCAGCGAGTCGAGCATGTCCTCGTAGTCGCGCCCGACCACCTCGGTGATGCGCTCACCCCGCCGCAGCGCTTCGACCATGAGCCGCTCGCGCGCCGCGATGCGCTCGGCGCGCCTCAGCACTTCGGCGGCCCGTTGGGCCGGCACGAACACCACGCCCGTCGAGTCGGCGAGCACGAAATCGCCGGGTGCGACGTGGACGCCGCCGAGCGTCACGGGGCAGGCGAAGTCCTGCTCGTAGACGCGGCCGCGGGCGGTCCGCGCGTCGGCCGAGCGCGCGTAGACGGGAAACTCGAGCGCGGCGGCCTCGTCGAGATCGCGTGCGGGTCCGTCGATGACGACGCCCGCAATGCCGCGCAATGAGGCGCCCGTCGAAAGCACGCCGCCCCAGCCCGCGCATCCGATGCCCGACGTGTGCTCGATGACGACCACGTCGCCGGCGCGAGCCGCCTCGATGGCGGCCGTGCCGAGATGGCGGACAGGCGCGCGGACCGGCTTTTCGGGGCCCAGCTTCACGGTTACCGCGGGGCCGGCGATGCGCCGGCGCACGGAGACGGGCGCCAGGCCCGCGACGGCGGGGGGCAGACCCAGGGAGTCGAGCGCGTCGGAGACCGCGCAGCTGTCGAGCGCTGCCAGACGGGCGGCGAAGTCCTTGGGCTCGGCCATGATCAGAGTTTGAAGAGGCGGCGGGCGTTGTGCTCGAAGATCTTGGCCCGATCCTGCTCCGAGAGCCACTCGATGGCGGCGATGCGCGGCACGATGTCGTCGAAGGTGCGCCCCGTGTCCGGATCGATGGCCGAGCCCACGCCGGGACACTCGGCGCCGTACAGCACGTTGTCGACGCCGACCGTCTTGATCAGCAGCTCGAGGGCGTCCTGGCCGTACAGCACCGTGTCGAAGTACAGCTTGCGCAGCCGATCGCGAAAGCGTCCCCGCGGACCCCGGCGCACGGAGCCTGCGTCGAAGCGGCCGAGCTGATACGGGATGGCGCCACCGCCATGGGAGACCAGGATCTTGAGCTGCGGAAAGTCGTCGAGCACCGACGAGCTCAGGAGACCGTAGACGGCCGTGGTCTCTTCGTTGATAAAATGCAGGCTGTAGGGCTCGCGCTCCGGCTCGCGGGAGCCCGTGGCATGGATGTGGGCCGGCAAGTCGAGCTCGACGAGCCTTTCGTACAGGGGGTACCAGTAGCGGTCGCCGAGCGGCGGCGCCTTCGTGCCGCCGTTCTCGTACGGGTCAGGATTGAGTAAACAACCCTTGAAGCCGAGCTCGACGCAGCGCTCGAGCTCGGGGAATGTATCCTCGATCGGCGCCCCGGCGGCCTGGGGTAGCCCGGCGACGCCGAAGAAGCGATCGGGCATCAGGGTGCAGCTGCGATGGATGACGTTGTTTGTCGCCTCGGTCCAGTAGTGCACGATCTTGGCGGGCTTTTCGGAGTGCATCATCTGAAACGGGCGCGGGGAGATGCACTGCATGTCGATGCCGCAGGCGCGCATGTGCTCGAGATGGCCCGTCGGCGCCATTTCCTTGGCGTCCCAGGCCGCGAGGATTTCCTCGTCCGTAAGCTCGAGCCGGCCGCGGCCGTGGGCGCCGCGGTGGGAGACGAGCAGCGCCTTATAGGCCCAATAGGCCTTGGGGGCCGAGACGTGGGCATGAGCGTCGATGATCAATGTTCCGGCCCTCCCGCGTTGCCGCCATGGGTGGCCCCGAGCTTACACCGAGGTCTCGGGCAGCGACAGCACCGGGCCGGCGGCCCAGATACGCGAACCGAAAGCCCCAGTCTGCTAAGCTCACCACTTTGGACGGTTTGTGCCGGCCCTCGCTGCCGTCGGCCGTCCGCCCATGCATACCGCTGTTGAGGAGAATGTCTTTGGACGGTTTGCTGTCTCTCTCGGCCTGGGGATACGTTGTCGCCGCGTTGGTGCTGACCCACGTCACGATCGCCAGCGTTACGATCTTTCTGCATCGCCATCAGGCTCACCGGGCGCTGAACCTGCATCCTGCGGTCGCGCATTTCTTCAGATTCTGGCTCTGGCTCACCACGGGCATGGTCACGCGCGAATGGGTGGCCGTGCACCGCAAGCACCACGCCAAGTGCGAGTCCGAGGAAGACCCGCACAGCCCGCAGCAGCGAGGCATCGGCCGCGTGCTGTTCGGCGGTGCCCTTCTGTACCGCGACGAGGCCGGCAAGAGTGAGACGCTCGACGCTTTCGGCGCCGGCACGCCCGACGATTGGGTCGAGCGGCACGTCTATTCACGTCACCGCTGGCTCGGCATCGGCCTCATGTTCGCCATCGACGTATTGCTGTTCGGCGTCGCGGGGCTCGCGATCTTTGCCGTCCAGATGATCTGGATTCCGTTCTGGGCCGCGGGCGTCATCAACGGCGTCGGCCACTACTGGGGATACCGCAATTTCGAGACGCAGGACGCATCGCGGAACATCGTGCCGTTCGGGCTTCTGATCGGCGGCGAGGAGCTGCACAACAACCACCATGCCTACGGGAGCTCGGCGAGGTTCTCGAACAAATGGTGGGAGCTCGACATCGGCTGGGTCTATATCCGGCTGCTCGAGAAACTCGGTCTCGCCTCCGTGCGCAGGACGGCGCCAAAGACGGCCTTCCTCGAGGGCTGGCACGTCGTCGACATGGACCTGCTGCGGGCCGTCGTGACGAATCGGTTTCACGTGTTGAAGCTCTACGGGACGCGCGTCGTGCGCCCCGTGCTCGCGGCCGAGTCGCGTTACGTGCAGGGAGAAGCCCGGCGCCGGCTGCGTCGGCTTCGCAGTCTCATCTCCAAGGAGAACCTGGCGCTCGACGCCGCGACGACGGAGCATCTCGAGCGGGCGCTCGAGACCAACGCGACGCTGAAGACGATCTACGAGTTCCGGCAGCGCCTCAAGGCCCTATGGACGCAGCAAGCCAAGGGCCAACAGGAGCTGCTCGCGCGGCTGCAGGCGTGGTGCGTCGACGCCGAGCAGAGCGGCGTCGCCGCCCTCGAGGAGTTCGCGCGCCAGCTGCGAGGCTACAGGGCTCAGTTCGCATAGCCGCTGCCGGCCGGTTTTAGGTGGATCGGCTTGCAAAGGCAGCGTTGAAGGCGGGTGCCGGCGGGTGGCGCCTGCACCTTGCCCAAGGCGCTGGAGCCGCGAGGGAAAAGTCGGATGAACGTTCGGGTCTTGGGCCTGTTGTGCGCCGGCGTCCTGGGCTGCGGCTCCGCCAATGCGCATCACAGCGCCGCGATGTTCGACACCTCGAAGCAGATCAGCGTCGCAGGTGTCGTCACGCGCTATCAGTGGCGCAATCCGCACGTCTACATGACGGTGCGCACCCGGGGACCGAACGGGACCGCCGTTGACCAGGATATCGAGGCCGGTGCGCCCTCCGTGCTTTTGCCGCTGGGGCTCACGCAAGACTCACTGCATCCCGGCGACCCGGTGACGGTGCACGCCAATCCCAATAAGCACGGAGCCGGGCACATCGTTCTCGGCCGCGATGTCGTCATGGCCGACGGTCGCACGCTGCCGCTGTTCATCGCGTCGCACGGCGTCAGATCGGTGTCCGAGGCGCAGGCCCAGAGCTTGGCGGGGACCTGGTTCGCTCCGCTGCGCGGCTTTTTCGGGTTCAACGCGCGCCGCGGCAAATGGGCGCTGACCCCTGCGGGACAGAAGGCGCTCGCGGAATTCAATATTAGGGAGGCGACGCATGCGCAGTGCATTCCGGTCACTGCGCCCACACTCATGGTTTATCCCGTCGTGACGACGGTGGAGGTCAACAAGGACACGGTGGTCTTCAACGTCGACTGGATGGGCTCGAAGCGCATCGTCTACATCGACGGGCGCGGTCATCCCAAGGACGGGCCGCGCACGCTGCACGGACACTCGATCGGCCATTGGGAAGGCGAGACGCTCGTCGTCGATACGGTCCAGTACGCCGATCACCGGGAAGGCAACGCGCTCGGCCTGCCTTCCGGGCCGCGCAAGCATCTTGTCGAGCGCTT
The DNA here is from genome assembly GCA_963782445.1 of uncultured Gammaproteobacteria bacterium. Lineage (GTDB taxonomy): Bacteria > Pseudomonadota > Gammaproteobacteria > Steroidobacterales > Rariloculaceae > ZC4RG20. The sequence goes on along the minus strand of CAWAJM010000001.1, from coordinate 2,606,170 downwards.
CTCGCTCGCTCCGGACCGCCGCCACATGAACTATGAAGCCACGCTCGAAGATCCGGATTACCTTGCGGAACCGGTCCAGTGGAGTTCGCAGTGGGAGTATCGACCGGATCTCAAGCCGACGGGCCTGCCCTGCGATCTCGACGTTGCGAGGCGCTATCTGACCGACGAATGAACGGGCCTTGGTTGCGCTGCCTTGCCGGGGTCGCGGTCGCGGTCGCGCTCGGCGTCTCGGCGGCGTCCCGCGCGGCCCCGGCCGCGCAACTCTATGCGCAACACTGCTCGGGCTGCCATGACGGCGGCGCCGAACGTGCGCCGTCGCGCAAGGCGCTCGAGTCGATGCCCCCGGGCCGCATCCTCGCCGCGCTCGTCGACGGCACGATGACGGACGTCGCCGCCATGCTGTCGCCGGCCGAGCGCCGCGCAGTCAGCGAGTTCGCCGCCGGTTCGACGCTCGAGAACGGGCCTGTCCCCGCCGCGCCTGCGGCCGCCGTCTGCCGCAGCGCCGGAGCCGGTGCGTTCACGCTCGACGGCCCGCGGTGGTCGGGCTGGGGCGGCGGGCTCGGCAATCGACGCTTTCGCGCTCGAGCGGACGCGGGCCTGACGCCGGCCGACGTGCCGCGGCTCAAGGTCAAGTGGGTCTTTGGTTTCCCGGGCGACGCCCGTGCCCATGCGCAGCCCGCTTGGGTCGGCGGCCGGCTCTTCGTAGGCAGCGAGGGCGGCCGTGTTTATGCGCTCGATGCCGCGACGGGCTGCATCCATTGGTCGCGCGACCTTGGGGCCGGTGTCCGGGCGGCCCCCACGGTCGCCGAGGTCACGACGCCGACGGCGAAGCGGACGGTCGTGTTCTTCGGCGATGAACGCGGTTTCGTGCATGCGCTCGATGCCGTGACGGGCGACGTGGTCTGGTTCCGAAGGGTCGACGAAGCGCCGTTCGCGGCCATTGCGGGCAGCCCCGCGTTTTTTCGCGGCCGCCTTTACGTGCCGGTCGCCTCGAGCGAGGATGCCGCGGCCGCCACGCCGACTTATCCTTGCTGCCGCTTCCGCGGCAGCCTCGTCGCGCTCGATGCCGGCACGGGCGAGCTGGTCTGGAAGACCTACATGGTCGCGGAGCCACATTCGACCGGCCATAACTCCGCCGGTGCCGAGACCTACGGCCCCTCGGGCGCAGCGATCTGGTCGAGCCCGGCCGTCGACGCCGCGCGGCATGCGATCTACGTCACGACCGGCAACAATTTCAGCGCGCCCGCGACCGATACGAGCGATGCGTTCGTCGCGCTCGATCTCGATACGGGCAACGTGCTCTGGTCGCGGCAAATGACGGCCGGCGACGTGTCGAACGCGGCCTGTCCACTGCCGGTCCACGCGAACTGCCCCCAGGCGCCGGGCCCGGACTTCGATTTCGCGGCCGCGCCGATGCTCGTGGCGCTGCCGGCCGGCGGCCGGGCGCTGATCGCCGGACAAAAGTCGGGCGTCGTGCACGCCGTGGATCCGGATCGAGCCGGGGCCGTTCTCTGGCAGGTCAGAATTGGCCGCGGCGGCCGTTTCGGCGGCGTGCAATGGGGGTCGGCGGCCGACGCCGGCAATGCCTACGTAGCGCTTTCCGACCTCGGCCGCCTGACCGACGCCGCCGGGTGGCCCGCGAGACCCGATCCCGCCGTCGGCGGCGGCCTGTTTGCGCTCCAGCTTCAGGACGGTAAGCGCAAGTGGTACACGCCGCCCGCGGGCTGCGAGGGCCGCGCGCGGTGCAGCCCGGCCCAGCTTGCGCCGGTGACGGTCATCGACGGCGCCGTCTTCTCGGGCTCGCTCGATGGGCACCTGCGCGCCTATTCGGCCGCCGACGGCCGGGTGATCTGGGACTACGACACACGGGGCAAGTACGAGACGGTGAACGGCGTGCAGGGGCACGGCGGCTCACTCGACGGCGCCGGTCCCGTCGTCGGCGGCAGCATGCTGTTCGTGGGCTCGGGCGACCCCGAAGGCGGTGTCATGCCGGGCAACGTCCTGCTTGCGTTTTCCGTCGACGGCAAGTAGGCCCGAGCCCTGACAAGTTGCGAAACCCGGCACGAGCGCCTAGTGTTTTCGAACGGGGCGCCGCGGACGGCGGCCGGGGCGCATACGAACGAGAAGCGCCGCGGGCCGCGCGGCCTGCGCCGGGGGAGGGCAGCCATGACCAATCGTAGGGAATTTCTCCAGATCGGTATCGCGGCCGGTGCGTTGCCGCTCGCCGCGCGAGGCGCTTTCGCGCCCGCGCCGGCCGCGGAACCGTCGACGCGGCCGAGTGCCGTGCCGCTTTACAAGGTCGTCTACGATCCGCGTTTCGAGGACGCCGCCGCGTTCGGTGCGCGTGCGCGCGAGCTCGGGCTCGCGACTCACGCATTCAAGGGCGACATCACGGCCTTCTGGTTCCACGAGCTCGATGCGGTCTGGCGCGCGCGCCAGGCGGGGCCCGGACGCAGGCCGGCCGAGCCCATGGCCGTTGCCGGGCTCACGGCGCACGGTCCGCTGTTTTGCCTCGAGCGGCTCGGCTGGGAACGCGGGCTGCGCGTCGTCTACCGGGCCGAGCACAAGGCCGCGGGCGCGCACGGCCTCGAGCACTGGGTCTCCGGGCCGAACGCGATGGTGACGGCAGCCCGTTCTTTGGAGCGCGCGGGCGACCGGTGGGCAAGGGCGACGGCCGAGATCGCGGTGGCCTGCCCGCAGGGCCGGGCGGAGATCACCGCCGCGCACATTGCGGCGGCGGCATCGCCGGCGGCCGCGGCCGCGCTCGAGCGCGCCGAGTCGCTCTACTCCTGGGTCATCGCGCCGGCCGTGCGCGCAGGAACGGCCATGGAGGCCTCGGCATGAGCGTGCTTCCGCCGGGTGTGAGCCCGAAGACGTTCTCGCAGGCGATGCAGCGTTTCCGCGGCATCGTCGGCGAGGAATGGGTGTTCACGAGCGACGAGGATGTGCGCCTGTACCGGGACGCCTATTCCCCGCTCTGGTCCGAGGACGACGAGAAGGTCGCGTCGGCGGCCGTCGCGCCCGATTCGACGGAGCAGGTTCAGGCCGTAGTGCGGGCGGCCAACGAGCTCGGCATTCCGCTCTACGCGATCTCGACGGGCCGCAATCTCGGCTACGGCGGCTCCGCGCCCGTGCTGTCCGGCAGCGTCGTGCTCGATCTCAAGCGCATGAACCGCATTCTCGAGGTCGACGAGCGCAACGCCTACGCGCTCGTGGAGCCGGGGGTCAATTATTTCGACCTCTATCGATACATTCGCGACCGGGGCCTCAAACTTTGGATCGATTGCCCCGATCCGGGTTGGGGCAGCGTCATCGGCAACGCGCTCGATCACGGCGCTGGCTACACGATGAATCCGTACCGCGACCACTTCGGCGCTCACTGCGGCATGGAGGTCGTGCTGGCCGACGGCGACCTCGTGCGCACGGGCATGGGCGCCTTGCCGGGCGCGAAGACTTGGCAGCAGTACCGCTACGGCTTCGGGCCCTACCTCGACGGCATTTTCTCGCAGTCGAACTTCGGCGTCGTGACGAAGATGGGCATCTGGCTGCTGCCGGAGCCCGAGGCCTATCTCGAAGGCATCGTCGAGGCGCCGCGGCACGACGACATCATTCCGCTCGTCGACATCATGGCTTACCTCATGAACACGGGGTTGCAGAACGCCGGCACGAACCTGCAGTCGCCGCTGCGTTTCGCCGCGGCGAGCCACCCCGATGTGCGCAAGCTGCTGCTGCGCGGCGACGACGAGGCCAAACAGGCGCTGAACCGGTTCGCCGCGGACAACAAAATTCCCTTTTGGTCGAACGTCCTGAAGTTCTACGGCCCCGAAGAGGTCGTCAGGGCTCAGTGGGCGTATGCGCAGAAGCGCTTCGCGGCCGCCATCCCCGACGTGACGGTACGGGACGGGGCGGCATACCGCTTCCCGCTCGACGACGCGCAGATCGCCAAGGTCCGCGACGAATCGAATTTCGGCATCCCGAGCCTCTCCATCTTCTCGATCGGGGCGCGTTCGGCCACGAACCCGAATCCCACGACCGGCCACCTCTGGTTCTCGCCGGTCATTCCGATGACGGGCGAGGCCGTGCTCGAGTCCCAGCGCGTCCTGGCCGGCGTGCTGCAGGATCTCGGCCGTGAGGCTTCGGTGAACGTCTTCCCGCAGTCGTACCACCCGCGCACGTTCGTGATCCTCGTCGGCTTCCCGGTGCTGCACGACGTTGATGCCAACAAGAACGTACGCGCCGTGTTCCGGCGCCTGATCGAGGCGGCGGCCGAGCACGGCTGGGGCGAGTACCGGACGCACACGGCGTTCATGGACGATTGCGCCGCCGTCTATTCGTTCAACGACCACGCGCTGCTGCGGCTCAATCAGCGCATCAAAGATGCCGTCGACCCGAACGGCATCCTCGCGGCCGGCCGCTACGGCATCTGGCCGAAGCACCTGAGGAAAGCCTGATGGACCGGGCGAAAACGGCGGCCCTCGCGGCGGCTTTTTGCGTCGTGGCTGCGGCCGCTGGCGCCGGTTTGGCCTCGGCGCAGCCCCCGACGCTCAAGGAGCGGGGCAAGCAGGTGTTCGACTACTGGTGCGCGCCCTGCCACGCGCCCGGGCCGAAGCACCCGGGCACGCAAGCCCTTGCGGCGCTCTACCATGGCGCGAAGCCGGCGCCGCTCGAGCAGCGGACCGATCTCGTGCCGGCCGTGACGAAGGCCTTCGTGCGCAACGGCGTATCGGTCATGGCGCCGTTCCGCAAGACGGAAATCACCGACGCCGATCTCGACGCGCTGGCCGCCTACCTCGCTCCCTGAGGATTGCGTTTTGAAGACGCTGCGCATCGGCGGTGTGCCGGAACACTTCAACCTGCCGTGGATGCGGCTGCTCGAACGCGAAGCCGCCAACGCGGCGGGCATCGAGGCCAGCTGGGAAGACTATCCGGGCGGTAGCGGGGCCATGCGGGACGCGCTCGCCGGCGGGCGTCTCGACCTCGCAATGCTGTTGACCGAAGGGGCCGTGGCCGCGATCGCGGCCGGTGCACCGTTTCGCATCCTGTCCTGCTACACGGAGTCGCCTCTGCTTTGGGGCGTGCATGTTCCGGCGGCCTCGGAGTTCACGAGCCCGGCGGAGCTCGAGGGGGCCCGGATTGCGATCAGCCGCTTCGGCTCGGGCTCGCACCTCATGGCCTATGTGCTTGCCGAGCAACGCGGCTGGCGGCCGGACGCACTGCGCTTCGTGGCCGTCGGGGACCTCGAGGGCGCCGTGCGGGCCTTCGAGCAGGGGCAGGCGGATGTGTTCCTCTGGGAGAAGTTCATGACGAAGCCGCTCGTCGACGCGGGCCGCTTCCGGCGCGTGGCCGAGTTTTCGGCGCCGTGGCCGGCCTTCGTCTGCTGCGCTTCGGAGCGGGCCCTGCAGGCGTCGCGGCCGGCGCTCCTCGAGCTCGTCGAGGCGGCCCTCGAGTCGGCTCGCCGGCTCGGCGAAGATCCGCGCGCCGCCGCGGCCATCGCGGCCCGCTACCACCTGCGCGAAGCCGACGCCGCGGCCTGGCTCGAGATCACGCGTTGGGCCCCGGGCATCGAGGTCGACGCGGCCGCGTTCGACCGGGCCGCGGCCGTGCTCGTCCGGTCCGGGCAGCTCGCGGCCGAGCGCGTGCGCGGACTCGACTATACGGCTTGAGGCGCCTTCAGGCTGCGTGCAGCTCGACGGGCAGCCGCACGGGGCCGTGCCCGATCGTCGTCAGCCACGGCTCGGGCTCGCCGACGGCCTCGAAGCGCTCGATGCGTTGGACGAGCGCACCGAGCAGCGCATCCGCCTCGATCTGCGCCAACGAGCGGCCGACGCAGGTGTGGACGCCATGGCCCCAGCCCACTTGGCCTCTGAGGTTGCGGCGGATGTCGAAGCGCTCCGGGTCCTCCCAGCGCCGCGGATCGCGGTTCGCAGCCGCGAACAGCAGGCCGCAGCGCGTGCCTTCCGGGATCACGCTGCCTTCGATCTCCACGTCGCGCGTCGTGATGCGGCCGGCCAGCCGCGACGGCGAGTCCCAGCGGAGGCTTTCGTCGAACGCCGCACGAATCAGCGACGGGTCCTCCCGCAGCAGGCGATACTGTTCCGGAAAGGCGGCGAACGCGCGGATCGCCGTGCTGATCGTCATGACGGTCGTGTCGGCCGCGGCCGAGAGCAGGATCTGGACGAGCAGCTTGGCTTCGTCCTCGGTAATCTCGCCGCGATCGGCCGCGAGGAACATCTGCATGCCGAGCCCCTGCGGGTCCAGATTCCCGCGATTGCAGCATTCGTCGACCCAGGCCAGGACGGGCTCGCTGCCCTGCATGGCTTCCGCGAACAGCGCGTTCTGCGGTCCCATCGTGGCCCAGACCATGTGCCCGAAGGCCGGCATGTTCTCCCGCCCCCACTGGGGCAGTCCGAGCGCGTCCGGCAGGACCTTGTACACGAAGCTGCGGCTGATCGTGTCGACGGCGTCGATGACGCCGTTCTGCGCCAGGGCACGCTCGACGACGGCCTCGGCGTCGCGGCGAAACGGCGCGACCAGCGCATTCAACGCCTTCGGCGAGAGCACCTTGGCGATGACCATGCGTATCTCGGTGTGGCGCGGCGGATCGTCGGTCAACAGGATCTCGGGCCGGACCGAGCGCGGGTCGTGCCACGGGCGTGAGCGGCTCGAGAACGTGCGCCAGTCGGCGAGGCCGCCCTGCACGTGCTCGTGACGCCCGAGCACGGCGATGTTCTCGCGGGCGAGCCATACGACGGGCGCGAGCTCGCGGATCTCGTCGTCCACGCGGCGGGCATCGCGCACCGACTCGGCGCTGAAAAGGTCGACGTCTGAAACTGGAATTGTCGCGTTCATCTTGGCGCGGCTCCCGGCGAAAAAAGACGGCTCGGGCGGACTCCTAGCCCCGGAACAGCAGAGTCAAAAGGAACCAGACGAGTCTCGGGTTAAGCAGCTTGAGGCCTTTGCGAAGCTCCGTGCCCGAGAGGCGGGCCGAGAGCGGCATCGTGCCGAACACCTTGCCCTTGATCAGCAGCTCGTTGCCGCTGCGCTCGAGCGAGTGCAGCTCGATGAGCTTGCTGCCGTCGGGCGAATACAGCGTCGTCATGAGGCGCGCGCCCCGATCTTCTCGAAATCGATGCCCAATGCTTCGCAGGCCTGCATGGCTGCCGCTCGGCCCGCGCCGAATACGCCGCCGCCCGGATGCTGGAATGGACCGACGAGATAGAGCCGCTCGCAGTTCGGCACGGTGTTGTGGCCCAAGTCCGGAGTCGGCCGATGGGCGCCGTACTGGTAGGTCGTCGCCGCGATGCCGTGCAGGTCGCCGCGACGGAAGCTCGACGAAGTGCGCTCCATATCCACGGGGCTGTCGCTGTGGACCGCGATGACGTTGTCGGGGCCGAGGTTCTCGATGAATCGGCCCATGTGCTCGAGCATTCGCTCCACGTACTCGGCCTTCGTATCGTCCCACGCGCGCCCGTCCGCTCGCTCGTAGGGCACGTAGTCCCAGGCATGCATCGTCGCCTTGCCCGCGGGCGCCCGCGACGGATCGAACATCGTCAGCGAGCCCAGGCCGACGAGGGGGTAGCGCGAGAACTCGTGGTAGCGAAGGTCGTCGAAGGATTTGCGGACCGAGTCGTAATCGTTCGGCAGCAGCTCTATCATGACCGCACTCACGCCGTTGCCGGCCTTGAACTTCAGCGGCGCCTCGAGCGCGGCATGCAGCGTGATGCAGCCGATCTCCGAGATCTGCGTTCCCTCGGCGGCCTGGGCGACCTCGGGAGCGAGGCCCTCGACCATCTTCGGCACATCGTGCGGATGCAGCGCGCCGATCACGGCGTCCTTGGCCTCGAATGTCCGGCCGTCCCGCGTCTCGACGCCGACGGCGCGCCCGTTGCGGACCACGATGCGGGCGACGTTGGTGTTCGCGACGACCTCGCCGCCGTGGCTGCGGATGCACGCGACGAGGGCGTCCGTGAGGCGGCCCGAGCCGCCGACGGGCACGCCGATCCCGTAGGCCTCGAGGAACCCGACGAACACGAACACGCCGAGGCCCGTCGCCTTCTCGTCCGGCGAGACGAGATTCTCGCCGGCGACGCGGGCGAAATGCATGCGGACGCGGTCGTGCTCGAAGATGCTGGAGAGCAGGTCGTGCGAGCTCATCTGCATATAGCGCCACAACTCCCGGCCCTCGCGGCTCTGGTCCAGAAGCGCGTAGCTCGCGCCGAGCGGCGCGGGCGGCGCGTAGAGCGAGGCCACGATCATTGGCAGGTAGCCGGCGGCCTTGTCGGCGAGCCATCGATAGGCCTGCGCGTCCGCGGCCGAGAACTTCGCGATCTCCGCGCAGGTGCGTTCGCGATCCCGATACAACCCGAGCGTGCTGCCGTCCTCGAAGACCGACATCATCGGCAGCTCCGGAAACGCGTACTGCAAACCGAAGCGGCTCTTGAGACCCAACTCGTCGCTCTTGAGCAGGGGATTGGCCTGAATGAAGATGTGGGCCATCGAATGCTGGTCGTGCCGGAAACCGGGCCGGGTAAGCTCCCGAGTCACGACGCCGCCTCCGAACCAGGCGTTGCGCTCGAGCACGAGCGTCTTTTTGCCGGCCGCGGCCAGGTAGGCGGCGGCCACGAGGCCGTTGTGACCCGAGCCCACCGTGACGATATCGTAGCGCTCCGCCACGTGCTTATCCTACCTGCTCGAGGATGTAGGCCGTGTCCATGTACTCGCGGAGCATGAATATCTTGTCATCGCGAATTTCTATCATCCAGCAGTAGCGGTTGTGATAGTCCTTGCCGTTGCTGAGCTTGCCCATGGCCTCGGTTTCCGCCGCGGCCCAGTCGCCTTGGCACACGACGCGCAGGACCTTGATCTTCGGGTCCCCGGGGACGAACAAACCGCGCACCGGGGCCAGGAAATCGTCGATGATGTGGTTGCGGCCGCGCGTAATGCCGGCGCCCGGGATCGAGCGGCCCGTCGCTTCCCAACTCGCCTCCTCGTGCAGGAGGGGCCGCAGCTTCTCCAGATCCCCGGTGCTCAAGGTGCTGAAGAACTCGCGCACGCGCTGCTCGTTCGCGCTCTCGATAGTCGCCATCTCGCCCCCTTACTGCGGCCTGGAATTGTTGTGGTGCCGGCGCCGCTTCGCCCGGCGCAATGGGGGCGCGCGGCGGGGCCTCGAGGTTATTGTGCCGGCGAGGGCGGCGCCGTGTCCACGGCGGCCGGAAACGAAAAAAACCGGCTTCGGCCGATGGCCGAAGCCGGTTTCCTTGCGGGTCGCGCTACCTGAGAAGGCAGGCGAGCCGCCGAGGCGCTACTGCTTCGGATGAGGATTGAATACCTTGCCGTCCTTCAGGCGCGTGGCCATGATGAAGGTTGCGGCCGGACGGCCGTCCTTCATCGGGTGGCCCTCGATCTTGACTTCCGTGCCGGGCATGAAATCGCTCTTCCGGATGCCGGCGCGCATCAGGGTGCTCGGACCCTCGGCCTCGAAGCCCCAGGTCGTGACCTTACCGTCGTCGCCCCTGACGTCCACAAGCAGCCACGAATGGGGGTTCGTGTACTGGAACTCCTTGACCTTGCCGGTCACGGTGATTTCCTTCTGCATGTTGTACATGACCGTGGAGTGGTGGGCGAAGCTAGCTCCGGACATCAACACCAGGCTCCCGATGGCCCCCGCTAACAACTTTCTCATTTCGACTCTCCTTAACGGTCTTCGTCTCAATTCGATTCGTCGTTCTTCTTAGTGAAGGTGAAGCCCTTGTAATCGGACGTACCTTGACTGTCCTTGACGACGTCGTTGTTCTGGTTCTCGTTGCAGTCCCAATAACGGATCCGCAAGTCCTTGTTCTGGTCGTCTACGCGCTTGTAGACCTGCTTAGTGTACCAGGGTTCGAGCAGGGCCGGCGGATCGTAGATCCAGACCTCGGCGACGACCGTGTTGTCGTCTGCTTTGTGCCACCTCTCGACGGTTTGGACCTGATCGCTGTAATTCGGCTGAATGCGCTGGTACTGCCCGGCCCGCATCTGGCTCGTGGAAATCACGAGGGTGTCGCCGTCCCAAAAGCCGATCGAATCGCCTTCCCAGAGCGGATAGGCGTCCGCGGCGGGCGTATGGTCCCGGCCGTCCGTATATATGCGCCGGACCTCGTTCATCTGCTCGGTAATGAGGTAAGTCTCTTTCGGCGTCACGACGAATTCGCGCAGGAACGGTTCGACCAGCCAGCGCGGCATGCCCGCCGGGTTGCACATGCTCAGCGGATCGTACTCGATGCCCTTGCGCACGCGCTCGATCTTCTCTTTGAACATTTTCTCGTACTTGGGCGTGAGCTTCGCCGTCGGCAGCGTGCCCGGCTTCTGATCGGGATCGAAGAAGAACACGCTGTCCTTTCGCGTCCAGAGCCCCGTCCAGTCAGGTACGTTCTGCCAGCTCAAGGCGTGACCCCCGTGGGCCTGTTGCTTGAAATAGTCGTAGAGACCCTCGGCCGTCTTCTTCTGAATGCCGAGGTCGATCATTTTCTGCTTTTCCGGCGAGGGCTGGACGACCTTGTTGCCCTGGGGCAAAAGGTTGGGCTGCGCGTCCGCCGCGGCAGCGGCAAGCAGGCCGGCGACGACGAGCGCGACGCCTGCCGCAGCGGCGCCGAGCGTTCGGCGACCTGGCGTTGGGCTTTTCATTTCGATTGTCTCCTCGGCGAGCGAAATGCGCATATGCCTCGCGCCGCCATTGAACTACGACAACGGAGTATGGAGCGAGTTTCGCTCTGTCTCGTCGCCGATACCTTACGGAAGCCGCGGAATTACGAACCGCGCCGGACGCCCGAGGCGCTTCGCGATCGTTTCACTGCTCCCATCCCCCGATGTGGCACCATCGCTACAGGCGATTGGCTAACTATTTATCGCATGAACGACCGATCAGCGCAAATGAGCGACATCCCCGCCGGCCGCGGCGTGGACGGCCGCAGCGGCCCGATTTCTTTAGAAAAGTTCAGCCGTTAAGCGGGCTATGGCGCCGCACGATTGACGAACGGGTTCGGGCGCTGCCGATTGGAGCCGTCTCGCGCGGGCGCGTTCGGGGACGGCGTGAATCCTTCCCTGGAGCCTCCGTAGAGCGCGCCCTCGGCGCGCACGGCCCCGAAGGCGCCCCTCTGCGCGAGAGAAGCCAGACCGATATGCCCGCGCGTAGCTCAGCCCGCCATGCGCACGCGATTGCGCCCCTGCGCTTTCGACAGCCGCAGTGCCTCGTCCGCGCGCTCGAACAGCGCCTCGACGGAGGCCGTGTTTCCGGGTCGGCGGATCGTGAAGCCGACACTTGCGGTCACCGTCACACTCCCGTTTCGCGTCGGGATCGGCGCCTCCATGATAATGCGACGTATTCTCTCCGAAACGCGACCGGCGGAGGCCGAATCGGCGTCCATGAGCAGCAGCAGGAACTCGTCGCCGCCCATGCGGCACGCGAAGTCCTTGCCGCGCACCGCGCTCACGAGTCGGGCGCCGATCTTGCGCAGCACGTCGTCGCCGACCTGATGGCCGAGCGTGTCGTTGACCTCCTTGAAGCCGTCGAGGTCGAGCACCGCGAGCGCGAGCGAAGTGCCGTCGGCATCGGCCCGCGAAAAAGTCGATTCGAGCAGCAGCGACGCACCCCGGCGGTTCCACAGGCGGGTCAGCGGGTCGATCATGGCCTCGCGGCGCGCGAGGCTGAGCTTGGACGTGAGCGACGCGTGGACGGTTCGCAGATGGTCGTCGACGAGCTCGCGCTGCGTGAGCGCCGCGAGATCGGCGAGGCTTTGCCGGTCGAGCTTGGACAGCGCGTGCGGCTTCACGTCGAACACACAGAGCGTGCCGGCGGTGAAGCCCTCGTCGTCGCTCAGCGGGACCCCGGCATAGGCACGAAACCTCGGTGCAGACACGACGAGAGGATGGTCGGCCGTGCGCGGGTCGCTGCGCGTGTCGGCGATGGCGACGAGACCGTTTTCCTCGACGGTCAACGAGCATAGGCTGCTCTCGCGCGGCAGCTCGCTGACGGCCCAGCCGGAGACGGACTTGAACCACTGTTTCTCGGCGTTCATGAGCGTGATCGCCGCCACGGGCATGCCGAGGGCGCGGCGAGCGAGACGGGTGATCCGCTCGAACCGCTCCTCGAGCGGCGTATACAGCATGTCGAACATCGGCAGATGCGCGAGTCTCATCGTCGCCGTGCTGGCGATAGTGCTGCTCAGCGCGGCGGCGGCGCCGTCCGACATCGGGTTGGGATTCTTCTTCATTCCGACTCCTTCGTCGCAGGTGCAAGTCTAGCGGCCGCCGGGGCCGGGTCCTGTGAATGGCTTCTCGTTATCCTCAACTTGTGAAGCGGGTCAACGGCCTCGAGACGGCCGAGTAGTAGGCTCCGCGCATGTCGGAAACTGCGGCGCCGTTGGGCGATACGCATCGCGTCGGAGACTTGGCTGAGTGAAGCGCCCGTGAGGCACAATCGAATTCGTCCGCTGCCGACGCTTGCCGGGGACCTTCGCTGCGCGGCCCTGCAGAACAGCTCGGTCGTTGCGGCCTTTGCCGCCTCGCCGTCTGCCGAGCTGTTGGCCGTGAATCGAAGATTCGCTGCCTTGTTGGGCGTCTCGGAGGCCGAGCTGATCGGCGGCCGCTTGTCGGATTTCCTGGCCGACGGCGGCACCTGGGGCGAGTGGCGGCGTGCCTGCCTGGAGGGGGCCGGCCGGAGGAACGGCACTTTGGCGCTGCGCGATGCGAGCGGCAGGCAGGTCTACCTCGAAGGGGATATCGAAGCCGTCGATCACGGGAAGGGCGGGCCCGGCTACCTGGCCGGCGCCTTCGTCGACGTCTCCGAGCAACGGACGCTTCGGAAGGTCGTGCACCGCACGGCCCGCATGGAGGCGCTCGGCAGCCTGACGAGCGGCATCGCACACGACTTCAACAATCTGTTGACCGTTCTCGTCGGCAATCTCTACCTGGCCGCCGAGGAAGTGCGTGACCGTCCGCGGGCTTTCGAAAGGCTCAAGGCCGCCCGCGACGCGGCCAAACGCGGCAGCGACCTAATTCGCCAGCTGCTCGCGTTCGCCCGGCGCGAGGCCGTCGATACGGTCGCCGTCGATCCGTACAAGCTTGTGGAGGGCATAGCGCCGCTGCTCGGCCGTGCGCTGGGGTCCCAGATCGCCTTCGAGACGAACCTGCATCGGGAGAGCGGCGCCATTCAATGCAATGCCGCCCAGCTAGAGAGCGTTCTCGTGAACTTGACCGTCAATGCACGGGATGCCGTGAACGCGCGCGGCGCATCGAGCGGGCCGGGCAGGGTATCGATGGCCGTCGAGGCGGCCGACGTGCCGGCTCGCGACGCGACGTTGCGCGGGATCGCGCCCGGCGTCTACTTCAGAATCTCGGTGGCCGACAACGGCGTCGGTATTCCGACAGCGCTGCAAAGCCGCGTCTTCGAACCCTTCTTCTCGACCAAGCTCGAACAGGGCGGTACGGGACTCGGCTTGAGCATGGTGCGTTGGTTCGCCGAGCAGGCGGGCGGCACCGTCGGTATCGAGAGCGCCGCGGGCCGCGGCACGAGAATCTCGCTGCTGCTACCGCGTGTGGACGGCGCCGCCGAGACGACGAGCAAGACCATGCCGCTGTCGCAGTTGCCGACCGGGGACGAGACGGTGCTCGTGTTGTCGAGGGAAGAGGGTCTTCGCTCGACGATCCAGCAGACCCTCGAGGTGCTGGGCTACACCGTCCGGGCGAGCGCGGATTCGGAGGAAGCCCTGCGGCTCGTGCACACGGCGGCGGTCCACGTGCTGCTCGTAGACGCCGCCGCCCAGCATGCTTCGGAAACGGAACGGCTGTTGCGGCGGGCGCGACGGCTCAAGCCGGAGCTCAAGCTCATGCTGGCGGCGGATGAGGCGGCCGCGCGGCGAATCCCGTCGTTCGCGGACACGGCCCTGATCGGCAAGCCATTCACCCTTGCCGACCTCGCGAACGCGGTCCGCCGCGCACTGACTTCCGGCCCTCGTTCCTAGAGCCGGCCCGCGTTGCCTAGCCTCGGGCCGAGCACCGAAGGCACGCGGAGCGCGCGTCAGACCTCGTTGGGATGATCGAGCAGCGAGGTTAGATGCTCGAGCACACCGACCAGGCTCTTCATCGACGCGAGTTGGTCCTTGCTGAGGCCGCTCAGGGCCTCGGAGAGCTGCTCGAGGCGCTGCTGATGCGCACGGCGGTAGATGCGCCGGCCCTTTGCCGTCACGCTCACGAGAACTCCGCGCCCATCCGACTTGTCTTCGCGGCGCCGTACCAACCCTTCGTCCACGAGCGCCGATACCATGCGCGACATGGTCGCAGGCCGGACCATTTCGCGGTCTGCCAGCGCCGTCACCGAGATCGGGCCGTTCTTGTCGATGACCGAGAGCGTGCTCAGGCGTTCCGGGGTCATCCCGGAGGGTAATTCCATATGCCTGAGTTGCCTGGAAAGCCGCGAAAACCGCTCGTGAAGCAGCGCCGCGATTTCGCCGGGCTGGGCCCCGATTTGTGCTTGTGCCGACATGAAAGCTTTTCCCCTTTTTTGACTTTAGAGTTAGCCAGAAAGAATTTTACTGCTACAACATTCGCCGAGTATATAGACCCCTAGTGGCCTGTATCGGCTGATTCGGTAGCGCCTGAACGCGTCTGGCGCGCCGGTGCCGCGTTGCTCGTCGTCGCCATAGTCACCACTATGCCTCCTCCTCGCGCCTTGCCCCGACGCGCCATCCATCGCTCAGCCACTACCGAATCAGCCGTTACAGGCCACTAGATAGATAGGACATTGACCCTCTGGGGCCGTGCTTACCCCCTTGAAATGTTAGGCACTGTAACCGGTATTCTGGCTGCGGCGCTACTGCATAATTGGTCCGACCTGCTCAATATGCCAGGGAAACCCTTAACAGCAGCATCCGCTGCGGCACGATTCGCGGATTCTCCGGATCGGTGTCCTGGAACCTGAACGATCTGTCCAGCGCATTGTTGACGCTGAGCGACACGAGGCCATGGCGGTCGGGAAGGCGGTAGCCTAGCGAGAGGTCCAGCGTCCAAAAGCGGCTTTCGCCGCGACTCGTCTCGGCATCGGGACCGAAGCGGCCGGGGCCGAAATCGCCCGCCTGGCTGACCCATGTTGCTTTTGCGCCAGCGCTGAATCCCTTGCTCAGGAAGTACTTGACCGTGAGGGGCAGGCGGCGCGTCTCGAGGTCGCTAAATCCCTCCGGCACCACGACTTTGTGATTGTCCTGGTGCTCATATTCATAGCCGGAGGCGAGCGCCAGCCGCGCCGTCGGCGTCCAGTAGACGTAGCTGCGGCTCAGGGTCTCGTCGATATCGGCCTGGAACGGAGCGGTTCTTCCGGGCAGGAACAGCGGAGAAGTCAGCCTGCGTCTCGACAGCTCGCCGCCGACGTAGAGATTGGCCGAAAAGGCATGATCGATCGCGGCGCCGTCGCGCCACGCCGCTTCGGACTCCGCTCCGAAGAAGCGCTGATTGAAACCGGCAACCTGCGTCGGCTCGAGTGAGGGTTGTGTGCTTTGCTTGGACCAGAACGGTCCCTGCAGTGTCTTGAATCGAACTGCGCGCAGCGTCGTGTGCGCCGTCGGCTGCCAGATCAGCCCGAGCTTCGGATCGAGACTGCTGCGCGTCGAGTTGCGGGCCACCACGCGGTCGTAGCTGGCACCAAGCGTCGCCGAGAAACGGGGCGTCAGCGCCACGTTGCCGTAGACATACGCGCGCGAGCTGGCCACACGGTACCGGCTTCGCAGCGTCGCGAGGCCGGCGCCAGGGAAGGCGGCGAAGGTCGAGGTGTCGGTATGATCGAATTGTTCCAGTCGCCCCCCGCTGACGAGCTTCCAGCGATTGCCACGATAGTCGTGCCGGAGTTCCAGTATTCCGCCGTCGCGGCGCCCGTTCGAAGAGTAGGCGGGACCCAGACCGCTCTCGCCGCGCGCGGATTCCGCGATGAAGGTGCCGAGCAGCATCCCGCGATCGGAAAGATCGTGGTGCACGCCCAGGCGAGCCGTGTCGACGGTCTCGGTCTGGCGCACATTGGGGTTGAAGTAGTTGGGGTCGAACAACAGGTCGGTGTCGCCCTTGCTGACACGGCTCGAGCGAAGCTCGGTATAGATGCTGGTCCCGTGCACGGGCCGGAACTGCACGAGGGCGTTCGCGACCTGCTGATCGAAGTTGTTGTTCTGCCGAAAGCCGTCGGTTCGATAGTCGAACCAGCCCACGCTGTAGGAAATCTTGTCCCCGAGCCCGGCGACGGCCGCGTCGATGCCGCGCGTGCCGGCCGAGGCGCCGACGGCGGACGCCTCGTAGCTCAGGCCGTTCTGCTCGACGAGGGGGTGAAACTCGTCGAACGATTGCGTCCCCGGCCCCAAGGTATCGACGACGAAGAGATTGGGCTCGCCGAGCTGCGGCACCACGGCCGTGAGGTTCAGCGGCTGCATGAGCTCCGACTGATAAAGCTCGTCGACGCGCGCATTCTCGTGCCGCGGCAGCGTCGAATAAACGTCCGCGAGCAGCCGATGGCTCGAAAAATCGGTCGGATTGGCGGCGAGCGAGCGCCAGCCCTCGAGCATGGCGAGCCGCTCGAAACCGAGGGTCCGATGAATCTGGCCGATGCCGGCGCTGCGGGCCGCGAGATCCTCGTCGACGAGGAGCCGAGAGCGGTAGACGGCGCGGTTGTCGTTGCGTTCAATGGCGCCCTGCAGGTCGTGCAGCGCGTCGATCGGGCGGTTCTCGTTCTGCTTGCGCAGGGCATCGTAGAGCCACGGCGTCGGATCGGCGCCGTTCAAGTGCTTGGCGATGGTCAGCTGTGCGGCGCTGAGCTTCTCGCGCAGCTCGGCGTCGTAGATTTTCGCCATGTAGCTGCGGGACAGGGAGTTCGTCGGGTCCAGCATGACGCCGAGCTCGATCTGCTCGCGGCCCTGCTCGAGCTTCCCGGCGCGCGTGAGGGCGAGCCCGAGACCGAGTCGCGGCATCGGGGCCGCCGGGTCGAGCGCAATCGCATTGCGGAAGGCCGCGGCGGCCGGTTTGGGGCCGTCCCCCTGCAGGTGGGCGAAGCCGAGGACCGTGTAGCCGTAGGCCAAGCGGGGGTCGAGTGCAAGGGCCTTCTCGGCCGCGGGCCGCGCGCCGGCATAGTCGCCCGCCGCGAGACGCATCTCCCCGAGGCGCGCCCAGGCCAGCGCGTCGCCGGGGGCCAGGCGCACCGCCTCGCGGGCGGCCGCCTGTGCGCCG
Organism: uncultured Gammaproteobacteria bacterium; assembly: GCA_963782445.1. Taxonomy (GTDB): domain Bacteria; phylum Pseudomonadota; class Gammaproteobacteria; order Steroidobacterales; family Rariloculaceae; genus ZC4RG20. The sequence goes on along the minus strand of CAWAJM010000001.1, from coordinate 2,588,938 downwards.
GCCACGTTCCCGTTCGCCTCGGCCGCATAGGAAAGTGCGAGGCGCGGCACGGCGTCCGTCGATGCGGCGTCGACCGCTTGCTGGGCCCGCCGCAGGGCCTCCTGCTCGTGGCCGGCGCTCAATGCGACGAGCGTTTCGAGGGCGAGCGCGTGAGCGTTCGACGCGTCGATGCCGAGCGAGCGGGCAAGGTCGGTGCGCGCCTCCTCGACCTGGCCGGCTTCGAAACGGCTCGCGGCGCGGCGGGCGAAGAACTCGGCGGACAAGGCCCGTGCCTGCGTTGGCGCCTGGCCCGGCTTCGGCAGGTTCCGGCCCAGGAGCGCGACGAAATAAGGCGTCCAACGCAGCGCCTCCGTGGCATCGGCGACCGCCACGGAGGAGGGTGCCGAGGCCATCGTCGCGGACCCGCGCGCGCCGCTCGGAACGGCGACCTCGCCTGCTTTGTTGCGCAGCTTGACCTTGCCTTCGACGACCGTGACGTTGGCCTGGTGGTCGTCCACCGTCACGACGAACTCGGTGCCCTCGATGCCGGCATTTACGTAGGGCGTATTGATCCTGAGCCCGTGCGGCTTACGGCTGATGACGTGAAGCGCGCCCTTGAGGAGGTCGATCCACGTGCCTTCACGGTTCTGATCGCCTTCGGGCTCGGTCAACGTCAAGGTCGAGTTGGGAGCGATCGTAAAGGCCGTCTTGTCCGGTAGGCGCACGGTGGCCCGTCCGTAGGCCTGGGTCCGCACCGTCTCACCCATGCAGAGCAACGCCCCGGTCGGAAGTTTCTGCCATTGGTTCTTGCGAAGGACCTCGACCGTGCCCTCGACGGCGACGACTTCCGCATGCCATGCGTTGCAGTCGCGCGGGGGCCGGCCCGCGCGGGCAGACCCGGCCCACAGCAGGCTCAATATGAGCACGGGTGCCGCCCACGCGCAGAGTGCGTTACGCTCGCGCTTGCGCTCGACGGGCGGATGCCCCGAATCGTCGATCAACGCTGGCGGACGGGCCATCACGGGGCTTCTTTGTGTAGTGGACATACACGGCCCGAGTGCCGGCCGCGGGCGGTACTCGGGCCGAAAGCTGCGGCCAACGAGAAAGTAATGTGTACTATCAAGTATTGCTTCGGGCTCGGGGCCCAGTCTAAGCCCGGCCGTCAGTCTGTCAAGCGGCGGACAGTTCGCGCTTTGCACAGTCGGACGAAGCGCTCGCGAGCGACCTCCCGGGCGCCGCATCTCCGCCTGGACATCACGGTCCGGCCTCGGCGACCGAAGCGTTCCCCGGGGCGCGGTTGAGGCCATGCTGCTGCACCCGCGCCAAATTGCAGCGCTCGGGATTCTCGTCGGCGCTTTGGGCTGGCTTTTGAGCGTCGCGCCGCCCGTGCAGCGCTTCGAGGAGGGCTTCGGGCTCGGAGCGCTTTTCGGAGCGCGGGGGCCGATTCGGCCGCCCGACGACGCCGTGGTCGTGAGCATTGCGGGCGATTCCGCCGCGCGGCTGGGTCTGACGACGCATGTGGACCGCTGGCCCCGCGCCCTTCATGGTCAGTTGCTCGAGCGCCTCAATGCGGCAGGGGCGAAGGTCGTCGCGTTCGACATCATCTTCGATACGCGGCGTGCGCCGGACGGCGATCGGGCCTTCGCGCAGGCACTGCGCGCGGCCGGCAACGCCGTGCTCGTCGAAAAGGTCACGGACGACAGCGTCGCGAAGGGAAGGGGCCTCATCGAGCGGCGCTTCCCCCCGATTCCGCCGTTCCGACAAGCCGCGCTCGGGACCGCGCCGTTCATGCTGCCCACCGTGCCCGTGCGGGTGAGCCAGTTCTGGACTTTCGGCCGCGCCGGGAGCGATACCCCGACCCTTCCGGTCGTCGTGCTGCAGGCTTACGCACGCTCCGCCTTGCCGAAGCTTTTCGCCTTGTTGCGGCGGGTTCGGCCCGGGCGCAAGCAGGCTTGGGATGCGTTGGAGCGGGCCGACCAAGCGAGCGGCGGGCTCGAGGCGACGGTTCGCGGCCTGCGCGACGCCTTTCGCGCCGATCCCGCCCTCGGCGATGATCTGCTGCGCGCGCTCGACGGAAGCCATGACGCCGACGTGCGGCTCGTCCGAGCCCTGATCGGCGTCTATGCGGGGACTGACAGCCGGTACCTGTGGCTCTACGGCCCGGCCCGCACGATCAGGACGGTGCCGTACTACGAGGCGCTCGCGGCGCTGTCGCCCCGCGAGATGACACGGATCTTTCGCGGCAAGGCCGTATTCGTCGGTTTTTCCGAGAGCAAGGAGTCGCAACAGAAGGACAAGTTCTTCTCCGTGTTCTCGCAGCGCACGGGTCAGGACCTCAGCGGCGTCGAGATCGGCGCCACGGCGTTCGCGAATCTGCTCGATCGGCGCGCCGTGCGGCCGCTGCCCCTCTCCCTCGCTTGGACGACTGTCTTCGCTTGGGGGTTGATTGTCGCGGCGCTCGCATCGGCGCCTCCCGCGCTCATCGCGCTGCCCGCCGCCCTCGCGGCGGGGGCCGTGTACGCGGTCGGCGCCGGCTTCGCTTTTTCCCGCTACGGCTGGTGGCCGCCCCTCGCCGTGCCGCTCGTGATTCAGCTGCCCGTCGCATTGTTCGCAGGTCTGCTCTGCAATCATCGCGCACTGCAGAGGCAGCGCGAGCGCATCGAGGCCGTCGTCGGCTACCACCTCCCGCGGCGGGCCCTGGACAGCCTCGCGCGCGAGACGGCAGGCGCCGCCGCGAGTAAGGAAACCGTATACGGGACCTGCCTCGTCTCCGACGCCGAAGGCTACGCCGGCCGTGCCGAGCGCCTCGAGCCCGAGGAGCTCGCGCGGTTCATGGACGAGTACTACCGCGCGCTCATCGAAGCCGTCGAGACGCACGGCGGCACGGTGGCCGACTTCGGCGGGGATTCCATGGTTGCCGTTTGGGTCGCGGCCAAGAACGGCGAGTCCGGCGCCGCGGAGGCGGCCGCGGCGGCGCTCGCCGTGGTGGCGTCCGTCGAGCGCCAGCAACTGTTGCCGACGCGCGTCGGCCTGGGCTCCGGCAAGCTTCTGCTGGGCAGCATCGGCTCGGAGGCGCGCGGGGAGTACCGCGCCGTGGGCGACATCGTCAACGTCGCGGCGCGGCTCGAGAGCCTGAATCGGCATCTCGGTACGCGCGTCCTCATGACGGCGGCGACGGCGGCCGCCGTCACGCGCCATGCGACGCGGCCGCTGGGCCGCTTCCTGCTCGTCGGCAAAACCGTGCCCGTCGCGGTGCACGAGCTACTGCCGGCCGGCCCCTATGCTGCGCATAGGCTCCCCGACTTGCAGGCGTTCGGGCGGGCCGTTGCACTGTTCGAACAGGGCCGCTGGGACGACGCCGCCCGGGAGTTCGAGGCGTTGCTTCGCGACTGTCCTGCGGACGGACCCAGCCGTTTCTATCTCGAGCGCGCTCGCGCGCTGCGGGCCCGTCCACCGGACAATTGGACCGGCGTCGTGCGAATGAACGTCAAGTAGCTCAGGCGCGCCGCCGCGCGGCGGGCGCCGGTTCTGCTCAGGCGTTCCCGACGATCGTCGGCTCGTCGAATCGCGCCCAGTCCGGCGCGCAGCTCTCGTCGCCGTAGACCGCCTGCTCGAGATACTCGATGACCTCGTCCACACTCGCGACGCATTCGTTCTTCGAGTGCGGCTGCTCTGCCAGCAGTGCGCTGAGCATGTGCTGCGTACGGCGCTGAACCCGTGCCGATGCGAGCGACAACAGGTCCACCATTCTGAGAATCCGGGTCTGGTCCTCCCGCGGCAGCCGGCCGACCTTGCTGACGAGATTCATGACTTCTTCCGATTCATCCATTGCGCGGAGCCCCCCAAAAACGGCTTCCCCCATCCGAAGGAATTTCTAGCAGGGAGCGGAGGGGCAGTCTGTCAATCGGACGACACAACGCGGCATATCGCCGCTTGTGTCAGGTGCCGGACAGACGGCGGGGCGAGGCGATGGGAATCTGCGCCCCGAGCGCAGGCGTTTGCGCACCGCCACGGGAGAAAGACATGAAAAAGCTGCGATTGACCCTGTTGCTGGCCGTAATGGGGCTGCCTTTGTCGTCGTTTGGGGCGACGCCGGATCTGGGCAAGACCGCTCCGGCCGCCGTGCCCGCCGGTCAACTCGGGACCCACACAGCGATCAATTGCTGTTGGCTGTTCATGTACGGGGACTGGTTCTGCATCCCCTGCTGAGTCTCGAGCGTCCTTCGCCGAGCCGGCGGCGGCTCGGCGAAAGGACGCGGCCGGCGCGTTTCAGCCGTCTTCGCCGCCGCGTCCCTCCGTCCCATCCGCGATCTCGTCGGCGAGCCGGCGCAGCGCGTCGGGGTCTTCGATGACGATCCGCGCGCGGCCGAGATCCACCCAGCCCGCCTTACACCACTCGCCGAGGTGCTGATTCACGATCTGCCTCGAGACCCCGAGAAAATGGGCGAGGTCCGACTGGGAGATCCGCAGCTCCATGGTCTTCTCGTTGCGGCCGCGGGGCCGGCCGTGCAGCGACGCCAGGATCAGCAGCCGCTTCGCGAGCCGGGCCGTACCCGAGAGGAACGCGGACTCCTCGACGAGCTCGCTCGTCCAGCGAAGCCGGGCGCAAAGCAGCTCGAGCAGATGAATGGCGAGCCGCGGCTCGCGCTCGAGCAGCGCCAGAAAATCCTTGCGCTTCAGTACGATGAGCGTCGTTTGGTCGAGCGCCGTCGCGCCCGCCGTGCGTGGTAAGCCGTCGATGACGGCGATTTCCCCGAATGCGTCACCGGGCTCCATGATGTTGAGAAAGACCTCGCGCCCGCCCGCGGCGCTTGCGCTGACGCGCACGCGACCGGAGGCGACGCCGAACAGGGCATCGCCGGGATCGCCTTGCGAGAAGATGACGGCGCCCTTGTGATACACGCGCCGCGACGCGAGCGCCGCCATGCGCTCGATCGCCGCGGCGGGCAGCCCCCGGAATAGATAGTTACGCTGCAAGACTGCTTTGGCGCTGAACCGCTCCGCCGCGGATCGCGGTTCCAAAGAGGTCGGTCCGGAGGCATTGCCGTCGGTCGTCATTGCTTTTATCGGTTCCCGCTCGGTGTCCCATTCGGTTATCGTTTCGTGGACGGCCCCCTGCGCGCCCAGCTGCCCTCCGGATCGAGGACCGAGGATCGAACATGAAGAGCGTACCATGGACATTGGCCGGGCGTTTGCTCGCCCGCGATTGGCGCTCCGGCGAGATTCTCGTCCTGCTCGCGGCGCTCGTCGTGGCTGTTGCGGCGATGAGCGCGGTCACCTTCTTCACGGATCGCGTTCGCCAGGCCGTCGAGCAGCAGGCCGGGGAATCTCTGGCCGCGGACCTTCGGCTCGAGTCGAGTGGTGCCCTGCCGGCAGAGTATTTCGAGACTGCAGCAAAATACGGGCTCGAGACTGCGCGGATCGTCGAGTTCCGCAGCGTCGTGCTCGCGGGCGATTCGGGCACGCTAGCCGAGGTTCGCGGCGTCTCGGCCGGCTACCCGCTGCGAGGACAGGTCAGGACCGCCGATCGCCTCTCGGGCCAGCCGCATCCGGCGACCGGCGTGCCGGCGCCCGGCGACGTTCTGGGCCGAGCCGAGCCTCCTCGCGCGGCTCGGCGTCGGCGTCGGGGCGACCGTCGCCGTCGGCAAGCTGCATCCCAAGGTCACCCAGGCACTCGAATACCGGCCGGACGAGGGCTGGCGGCTCATGCAGTTCGCCCCGACGCTGCTCATGAATCTTGCGGACGTTGACGCTTCGGGGCTCCTGCAGCCGGGCAGTGTCGCCGAGCACGTCGGCCTTTTCGCCGGCAGCGCCGCCGGTCTCGCGAAATTCCGGGCCTGGCTCGAGCCTCGGCTCGTGGCTGGGCAGCGGCTCGAGGACATCAAGGACGCGAGTCCGGAGATCCGCAGATCGGTCTCGCGGGCCGGGCGCTTCCTCGTGCTCGCCGCGCTCGTCAGCGTGCTGCTCGGCGGCGTCGCCGTGGCCATGGCGGCGCGGCGATTCGTGGCCCGGCGCCTCGACGCCGTGGCGCTGATGAAATGCCTCGGCGCTCGCCATCGGGACGTCCTGCGCCTCAATATCACGCAGCTCGCGATTCTCATCGTTGCGGCGGCCGGTATCGGCAGCGCGATCGGGCTCGCGGCGCAGTACGGTCTCACACTGATCCTGGCCGACTTCGTCTCGGGGCCCCTGCCCGGACCGAGTCCGAGCGGCGCCGTGCTCGGTCCCTTGACGGCGCTGGCCGTCGCCATCGGCTTCGCGCTGCCGCCGCTGCTGCAGCTCGGCGGCGTGCCGCCCGCCCGGGTCCTGCGCCACGATCTCGAGCCGCCCCCGCTGCGCTACCTGACCATCTACGGCGCGGCGACGGCCGCCGTCGTCGCTATGCTCTACGTGCTGTTCGGCGACGCCGAGCTCATCGCCTACCTCGTCGGCGGAGCGTTCGTGACCCTCGTCGTGCTCTACGGCGCGGGCCGGCTGCTCGTGCACGCACTGCAGCGCGTGCGCGGCCGCGTCGGCATCGCTTGGCGCTATGGGATCGCCAACGTGGCGCGGCGCGGTCGGGAAAGCAGCATCCAAGTGGTGGCTTTCGGTATCGGGCTCATGGTCCTGCTGCTGCTGACCGTCGTCCGCGGCCAGCTCATGACGACGTGGCAGGACACGCTTCCCAAATCGGCTCCGAACCGCTTTGCCATCAACATTCAGCCCGACGAGCGCGCCACGGTCGCGCGCGTGCTCGCGAAGGCCGGCGTCGCCGCGCCGGAGTTCACGCCGCTCGTGCGCGGCAGGATCAGCCGCGTCGACGGCGTGCCGCTGCCGAAGTACCGCGCCAAGGATGCCCGGGCGCAGCACGGTCTCGAGCGCGAGATGAACCTGACCTGGTCCGCTAAGCCCGCGCCCGGCAACCGTGTCGTCGCCGGCAAGTGGTGGTCGCCCGGCGACTCGATGCCGCAGCTGTCGATCGAGAAAGAGCGCCTCGCCGCGCTCGGCCTGAGATTGGGCGATACGCTGACGTTTACGATCGGCGGCGAAGACATCACTTTCAAGATAACGAGTGCCCGCGACGTGCAATGGGATTCGTTCCGGCCGAACTTCTTCATGGTCGCGAGCCCGGGCGCGATCGAGCAATTCGCGCACACCTTCATCACGAGCTTCCACGTCGACCCGGCGCAGCGGAGCGCGACGCTCGATCTCGTGCGCGCGCTGCCGAGCGTCACGGTCTTCGACATCGACGCGCTGCTCGATCAGGTGCGCAGTGCCATGAACCGCGCCGCGCTGGCCGTGCAGTATGTCTTCGCGTTCACGCTGGCCGCCGGTATCGTCGTGCTGCTCGCCGCCATTCAGTCGACGCGCGATGAGCGGCTGTTCGAGAGCGCCGTGCTTCGGACGCTCGGCGCACGACGCGGTACCATTCTGCAGGGCGTCGCGGCGGAGTTCACGGCGCTCGGGCTGCTCGCGGGTGCGCTGGCGGCGCTCGGCGCGGGCGGCATCGGCTACGTTCTCGCCTCGCGCTTGTTCGAGCTCCACTACGTGCCGGGGCCGGGGCTCTGGCTCACGGGGCTTGGCGCCGGCGCGGTCATCGTCGGCGTCAGCGGGACGTTGGCGGTGCGGTCCGTCGTCAACGAATCGCCGGTCGCGACGCTGCGCGCCGTCTGAACGCGCTCTTGCGCCGCTGCGCCGGACCGGGGGATGCGGCGTGCCGGCCGGCACGCCTGCGGGCCGAGTGTCAGAAACCCCGGGCGTTGAGACGCGCCGTTTCCTCGAGGTCCTCGCGATAGGTCCGTGCACCGAGGAAATAGTGGACGGCGGCCCAAATGTTCACGATGCCGACGGTCACGATCCCGTAGCGCAGCGAATTCGAGCCGACCGTCGGCGCGAGGTGATCGCTGATCAGGCCGACCAGGAACGGCCCGAACGTCAGACCGATCATCGTCTGTATGAACAGCAGCACGGACGTCGACACGGCGCGCATGCGGACGGTCGCGACGGACTGGGCCACGGCGAACGACGGGCCGAAGAACATCGAGGCGAGCAGGGCCATGATCGAGAACGCGGGCACGACGACGGCGAGACGCGGCGAGAGATAGGATACGAATTGGAACGGCACCATGACTAGGCAGGCGATACCCGGCACCCACATGTACCAGCGGTGATCGCCGCGCTCGCGGCTCATACGATCGGAGAGGTAGCCGCCGGCGAAACTGCCGACGGCCCCGACCAGCGCGAACATGCCGAGGTAGTTTCCCGCGACGCCCGTGTTCATGCCGTGCGAGCGTTGGAAAAAGGCCGTATCCCAGCTGCTGCCCGCGTAGTAGACGACCGCGTGCAGGGCGGCCGCGAGGGACATGTGCATGAACGAACGGCGCGTCAACAAGAAGCGGAACACCTCGCCGAACGGGGGCGCCTGGGTCTGGGCGTTGCGCGTCGGCTCGGAATAGCCGCGCGGCGGTTCCTTGACGGTGAAGCGCACGAGCAGCGCGACGAGCAGGCCCGGGAGGCCGACGAGCACGAATGTCATGCGCCAGCCGAAGTGGACGTTCGCGTGCCCGGAAACGACGTTGCCGATGGCGATCCCGAAAGGCACGGCCATGGCATAGATCGCGAGCGCCGTCGCGCGGCCGGATAGCGGGAAATAGTCCGAGATCAGCGAGTGCGAGGGCGGTGAGCCGCCGGCCTCGCCGACGGCCGTCGCGCTGCGCGTGACGAACAGCGACGCATAGTTGAAGGCCGCCCCGCAAAGCGCGGTCGCCACGCTCCACAAAGCGATCGCAAGAGAGAGGACCTTGACCCGGTTCCAGCGGTCCGCAAGCCGGGCCAGCGGCAGGCCCATAATCGAGTAGAAGAAAGAAAACGCGAGTCCGGTGAGCAGGCCCATGGCCGTGTCGCTGACGTGCAGCGTGTGCTTGATCGGCTGCACGAGGATGCCGAAAGCGCCGCGGTCGATGGTATTGAAGATATAGCCGAGGACGAGCGCGCCTACGACGTAGTACTTGTAAATCGGCCTGTCGATGAGACTGGGCGCCCGGGCCGTGGTGCCGATCTCGGTGGTCGTGCTCATGTGCGCTCTCCCGCGTGCCGGCTCGGCGGCGTGGTGAGCGTATCTTGGCCCGAGCCCTGCGTCCGATGCAAAAGGCGGCGTGCCGAGGGCGGCCGCTTCAAGTCCCCGCGGGGGGCTCGCGGGCAGTCCGGGCGCGGCGTTCGTCGCGCACGACGACACGCAACGCCCGCGAGTGGACTTCGAACCGGACCGGCGTCGCAGTCGCGAACTCTCCGTCGGTCGCGACGGCACGCGGCCGTCGCGTGCGGATCTCGATGCGCCCGGTCCGGTAGGCCGTGACCGGCGCGTCTTCGCGGCCGGCGCGCCCGAGCCGGGCGAGCCCGACCAAGGACTGCGTCAACGGTCGGGGATGGACGAGCAGCACGTCCAGCACGGCGTCGTCGATGCGCGCGTCGCGATGGACGATCATGCCGCCGCCGTAGAAGCGCCCGTTGGCGACCGTGACCTGGACGACGCGATGGCGGCGCGGCATGCCGTCGAGGTTCAGCACGACCGTGAAGGGCCGCTGCGCGCGCCAGCGAAGCAGCGCGCCGGCCGCATGGGCGAGGCGGGCGAGCAGCCCGTCGGCGCGCCGCGCAGGACTGCGCGCCGGGGCCGCGCCGAGGCCGAGGCCGGCGGCATTGACGAAGTAGGCCTGATTCGCGCGAGCCAAGTCGATGTGACGTGTGACGCCGTGGGCGGCGACGGCGGCCGCCTCGAGCGGGTCCGACGGCAACCCGAGCGTGTGCGCGAAATCGTTGGCGGCGCCGAGCGGCACGACGCCGAGCGGCAGCTCGTGCCTCACGAGGAAAGGCAGCGCAGCGTTGATCGTGCCGTCGCCGCCGGCGATTACGACGCGGCCGACCTGTTCGGTCCAGGCGTGTTCGAGCGCCTCGCCGATGCGGGCCGGGTCTTCGACGTTGACGACGGTCGGCAGCAGCGTATCGGTCAGGCGCTCGACGATGGGATCGAAGCTGCGTTCGCTGCATCGGGCGCGCCGGTTCACGACGAGCAGGGCCGGACGCCGCTCGCCCATTTCGGCCGCGGCCCCGGCGTTCTGACGGCGACGCTCGGGGCGTCCGTCCTCCCGTAACCGTTCCTGCGCCACGACCGAGCGCAGCAAGTTCCGTGCCCGGTCAATCCTCGGAGATCGGACCGCGCGCGCGCTTCAGCGCGCCGCGCCGCGACTTGCGCTCGAGCCGACGGCGCTCGGCGGCCTTGCCGGGGCGCGTCCGCTTGCGCGGCTTGGGCGTCTCGAGCGCCCGCTCGACGAGGTCCTTGAGCCGCTCGAGGGCCTCCTGCTTGTTGCGCTCGAGGCTCCGATAAGCCTGCGCCTTGATCACGACGACGCCCTCGCTCGAGATCCGCTGGTCCTGCAGCGAGCGCAGGCGCCGCTTGACCTCGGCGGGCAGCGCGGCGGAGCCCTCGATGTCGAAGCGCAAGTGCACGGCACTCGCCACCTTGTTGACGTTCTGCCCGCCCGCGCCCTGTGCGCGGATCGCCGCGAACTCGATCTCCTCGTCGGGGATCGCGATGGTTCTCGATATCTCCAGCATGCCGGTCCCGGGGCTACGCCGTACCGTGTGCGCTGGCCGTGCCGCGGGCGCCGCTCACGGAACTTTCCTGAAAATCTCCACGGTGCCGGCGTCGCCGTCGACGCGCACCCAGTCGCCCGACTCGATGAGCGCGAGCGGGTCGCCGTCGAGGTCCGTCACGGTCGGCACGCCCGTGACGACGGCGCCGAGGGCCTCGGCGTAGCGCACGAGCAGCTCCATGGCCTTCTGCTTGGCTTTGCCTTCGCGCCCGTCGAGCATGGCCTGCTCGTTCGCGGTCAGTCTCATCGGCGGTCTCCGAGGGGCAAGACGGAAATGGGCCCGCTCCTCTTTTAGGGTAGGCTATGGCCATTACGATCGGAAGGGAGCTTCGGGAATGATCGAGCCGTTCAGGAATGCCGCGGAGGGCGTCGAGCGCCCGCAGCGGGGGCCGGGATAACCGCCATGCCGCTCAACATCGACGAGCTCGTCGCGATCGACGTGCACACGCATGCCGAGGTCTCGATTCGCGACCGGCAGGACGCAACGGCGCGAGCCTTTCAGGACGCCGCGCAGAAGTACTTCAAGCACGAGCAGCCGCGCCCGACGATCCCCGAGATCGCGGCCTATTACCGCGAGCGCAAGATCGGCTGCGTGATCTTCTCCGTCGACGGCTTGCGCGCCCGCGGCCAGCGCCCGGTCTCGAACGAGGAGGTCGCCGAGCTCGCGGCCGAGCACGACGACATCATGATCCCGTTCGCGAGCGTCGACCCCGGCCGCGGCCACGGCGCCGTGCGGGAGGCGCGCCGTCTCATCGACCACTACGGCGTGCGCGGTTTCAAATTCCACCCCCAATTCCAGGAGTTCATGCCGAACGATCCCATGGCCTATCCGCTCTACGAGGTCATCGCCGCGGCGAAGCTGCCCGCGCTGTTCCACACCGGGCATTCCGGCATGGGGACGGGCATGCCGGGCGGCGGGGGCATCCGTCTCAAGTACGGCAACCCCATGCCGATCGACGACGTGGCCGTCGATTTTCCCGAGATGCCGATCATCCTGGCTCACCCCTCCTGGCCTTGGCAGGACGAGGCGCTCTCGATGTGTTTGCACAAGCCGCAGGTCTACATCGATCTATCGGGCTGGTCGCCGAAGTACTTTCCGCCGCAGCTCGTTCACTACGCGAACACGCTGCTGAAGCGCAAGGTGCTGTTCGGCACGGACTACCCGCTCCTGACGCCCGAGCGCTGGCTCGCCGACTTCGAGCAGATCGACGTGCGGCCGGAGGTCCGCCCGCTGATCCTAAAGGAGAACGCCGTCGAGCTGCTGGGGCTCGGAAAATGAGCCCGGGCGCCGAACGCACGCGCAGCGCCCTCGGCCCCTCCGGCCGGGCCGCCGGCTTCGCTTGCGAGCCCGCAGGCCGGCTCTTACACTCGAATCAATGTCCTCCAAGCGGTTGTATCAGGGGAAAATCATGAGCGTCGCCATTGCCGAGCAGCCCGCACCATCGAGCGCCGTCGCCGCGTTCCTCGGGCGCCCGCCGCGCCTGTTCATCGGCGGGGAATGGGTGGAACCGAAGTCGAGCGGCGTCGTGCCCGTCTACGATCCTTCGACGGGCCGGCAGGTCGCGGCGGTCGCGGACGCCGATGCGGGCGACGTTGACCGCGCCGTCAAGGCGGCACGCGCCGCGTTCGAGGGCGGCGCCTGGCGCGAGCTGCTGCCCGCCGAGCGCGAGCGGCTGCTGTGGCGGCTCTCGGACCTCATCGAAGCCAACGCCGACGAGCTCGCCGAGATCGAGAGCATCGACAACGGCAAGACCAAGTTCATGGCGAGCGTCGTGGACGTGCCCGGCGCCCGGAACTACTTCCGCTACATGGCCGGCTGGGCCACGAAGATCGAGGGCTCTACGTTCGAGGTCTCGATCAACCCGGCGCGCAGCGCCGGGCGCATGAACGCCTACACGCGCCGCGAGCCCGTCGGGGTCGTCGCGCAGATCATTCCGTGGAACTTCCCGCTGGTCATGGCGGCCTGGAAGCTCGCACCCGCGCTCGCAGCGGGCTGCACGTGCGTGCTGAAGCCGGCAGAGCAGACGCCGCTCTCGGCGCTGCGGCTCGCCGAGCTCATCGCCGAGGCCGGCTTCCCGCCCGGCGTCGTCAACATCGTCACGGGTAACGGCGAGACGACGGGAGCGGCCCTCGTCGCCCATCCCGGCGTCGATAAGATCGCGTTCACGGGCTCGACGGACGTCGGCAAGCTCATCAACAAGACCGCTACGGATACGTTGAAGCGCGTCTCGCTCGAGCTCGGCGGCAAGTCGCCCGTCATTGTGCTCGCGGACATGGACCCGGAGAAGGCGGCCGGCGGGGCCGCGCAGGGTATCTTCTTCAACGCCGGACAGGTGTGCGCCGCGGGCTCGCGGTTGTACGTGCAGCGTAAGATCTTCGATGAGGTCGTCGAAGGCATCGGTGCGGCGGCGCAGGCGATCCGCCTCGGTCCGGGTCTCGACCCGGAGACGCAGATGGGGCCGCTGGTCTCGAGCGAGCAGCGCCGCCGCGTGCTCGACTACATCGAGTCCGGCCGCGCGGCGGGCGCGGCGCTCGTCGCGGGCGGCGAGCCGCTCGAGCATCCCGGGTATTTCGTCAAGCCTACGGTCATGGCCAATGTACGCGCCGATGCGAAGGTCGTGCAGGAGGAAATCTTCGGGCCCGTGCTCGTGGCCAATCGCTTCGACGATCTCGACGAGGTGGCCGCGCTCGCGAACGATACACCCTACGGGCTTTCCGCGAGCATCTGGTCGAACGATATCTCGGCCGTGCACCGGCTCATCCCCAAGATTCGTGCCGGCACGGTCTGGGTCAACTGTCACGGTCCCGTGGATGCCAACATGCCTTTCGGCGGCTTCAAGCAATCGGGCATCGGTCGGGAGCACGGCCGGGCGGGCATCGAGATGTATACCGAGCTCAAATCGGTTTGCATGGCCGTGTGAACCCGCTCTCGAGAGCTCGACAATCCGGGGTCGGCGAGGATGCCGCAGCAGCACGACAAGGAGGGCAGGCGCCGTAAGGAGGAGGAAGTCCTCGCGGTCGCCTCAGAGTATTTCCTCGAGCACGGCTACGAGGGCGCGAGCATCAACGCGATGGCGCGCAACTCGGGTATTTCCAAAGAGTCGATCTACCGCTACTTCAACAGCAAGAAGGCACTGTTCGAAGCCGTCATCGAGCGGGAGATGAAGGACTATCAGGAGCGGCTGCTGCGTCTCGACATCGCGCCGAGCGGCACGGGCTTCACGGCCGAGCTCGTCGCCGCGGCGGAGGCCATCATCAGCGTCGTCACGTCGGACCGCACGCTCGCGCTGCGCCGGCTCATCTTCCAGGAGGCCATCCATTCGCCCGATCTCGGGCAGCATTTTTTCCGCGTCGGCCCGACGCGGGCCTATGGCAAGCTCGAGCAGATCTTCGCCTCGAGCTCCGTGCGCTCCGCGTTCGGCCCGGCCGTGCTCGCACGCTATTTCGTCTCGCTCGTGGCCTTTCAAGTCATGATCGAGCGCGAATGCCGCGTGCTCGGGCCGCTTTCGCCCGAGGGCGTCTCGGCGTTGGCCGACACCCTCGTGCGCGATTTCCTCACGGCGTTCGTCGCGGCGCCCGGGCCCGCTGCGGGACAGGGCGGCGGCCCGCCCGCGCCGCCCTGAGCGCAGCCGTGCGCTCCGCCGCCCGGCTGCGCGCCGAGCGGCGGCCGTGAGCGTCAGATGTACCGGTTGAAGCCGCCGCAGACCTCCACGGTCGTCCCGGTCATGTAGCTGTTGCGCTCGGAGACGAGGAAAGCGGCCACGTCGCCGATTTCTTCGGTCTTTGCCCACCGGCCGAGCAGCGTCTGGTTCGCGATGCCCTGGCGCACTTGCTCGGCGGTCGTGCCCCGGACCTTCGCCATGGCCTCGGCCCGCGGGCCCCACGAGTCCGTGTTCGTGAAACCCGGGCAGATATTGTTGACCGTGATGCCGGCCGCGCCGAGGTCTCCGGCCATGACCTTGGAGAACGCGATGATGCCGGCGTTCGGGATCGTCGTCGTCAGCGCGCCCGGCAGCAGCTGTTTGCCCGTGACGCCGGAGACGTTGAGGATGCGCGCGTTGCGCCCCTTGCGCAGATGGGGCAGGGCGTGCTTGGTCGTATAAACGGCGGCCATGAGGTTGACGTTCAGCACGTTCGCCCATTGCTCCGAGGAGAGACTCTCGAGCGTGCCCGGGATCATCCCCCCGACGTTGTTGACGAGGATGTCGATGCCGCCGAGCTTCTCGGCCGCTTCGGCCGCGAATTGGCGGCAGCCGTCCTCGGTGGCCAGATTGGCCACGACGCCGACGGCCTTGACGCCGTGCGCGGCGAGCTCGGCGCAGGCCTTATCGAGGCGCTCCCGGCCGCGCGCGGACAGCGCGACGTTGCAGCCCTCCTTCGCGAGCGCCGTGGCGATGGCGAAGCCGATGCCCTGGCTCGAGCCGGTGATGGCGGCGTTCTTGCCCTTGAGACCGAGATCCATAAGTCGTCCCCTCGTTTGTCATTCCCGTTCCGCGAAGCATCTTAGCGCAGCACGGCTTCGAGTTGCTCCACGAGCCACTCGAGCTGCTCCTTCTGGACGACGAGCGGCGGTGCGAGGCGGATGACCTGCTCGTGGGTGTCCTTCGCGAGTACGCCGTGCTCGAGCAGCTTCTCGCAGAAGCCGCGCGCGGGCCCCGAGGCGGCCTCGATCTCGATGCCGACGAGCAGGCCGCGGCCGCGCACGCTGCGCACGTGCGGGGAGTCGAGTTTCGCGAGCCGGTCGAACAGGTAGCGGCCGAGCTCCTCGGCGCGGGCGGGCAGGCGGGAATCGAGGATCACGTCGAGCGAAGCCTCGCCGACGGCCGCCGCGAGCGGGTTGCCGCCGAACGTGCTGCCATGATCGCCCGCGCGCATGAGGCGCATGATGTCCGCGCGGCCGAGCACGGCAGAGACCGGATAGACTCCGCCGCCGAGCGCCTTGCCGACGATCAGCAGATCCGGTTTCGCGTCCGGCTCGTGCTGATAGTCGAAGAGCTTGCCCGTGCGCCCGAAACCCGTTTGGATCTCGTCCAGCACGAACAACATGTTCCGCTCCCGGCACAGGCGCCGCGCGGCGGAGAGGTACCCCGCGGGCGGCACGATGATGCCGGCCTCGGCCTGGATCGGCTCGACGAGAAAGGCGACGGTGCGGGGCGTGATCGCGGCTTCGAGCGCGTCGACGTCGCCGAAGTCGACGAGCGGGAAGCCCGGCGTGAACGGCCCGAAGTCCTCGCGGTACTGATCCTCCGACGAGAAGCCGACGATCGTCGTCGTGCGGCCGTGAAAATTGTTTCTGCAGACGATGATCTCGGCGCCATGGTGCTCGACGCCCTTGACACGGTAGCCCCATTTGCGCGCGAGCTTGATGGCCGTCTCGACGCCCTCGGCGCCTGTATTCATCGGCAGCGCCATGTCCGCGTCGGCGGCATTGCAGAGCTTCTCGAGAAAAGTGCCCATGCGGTCGTTGTGCACGGCGCGCGAGGTCAGGGTGACGCGGCCGGCCTGCGCGATCAGTGCCTGCAGGATGCGAGGGTGCCGGTGGCCCTGGTTCAGCGAGGAGTAGGCGCTGATGCAGTCGAGGTAACGGCGGTTCTCGATGTCCCATGCCCACACGCCCTCGGCCCGCGATATCACGACGGGCAGCGGCGAGTAGTTAGGGGCTGCAAATTTGGATGTCTGGGCGATGATCTGTTCGGTTCGGGTCACGGCTCGTTTCGCTTTCGTTTTCGGTTTCTGGTTCGGAGCGGCGGCGCGCGTTCGGCTGCGCGTCGCCGGCGCGATGTTTTACAGCGTATAGCGGGTCGGCGCTCCGGTTCGCGAGAGGATCTGCTCGCCGAACAGACTTTCGACGAGCTCGACGGCGAGCTCTGCGGTACGGTTGCGATCGTCGCAGGCCGGGTTCAGCTCCATGATATCGAGCGAGCGAAGCAGGCCCGAATCGTGGATCATCTCCATGCACAGCTGCGCTTCGCGATAGGTCGGGCCGCCGGGCACGGTCGTCGGCACGCCGGGGGCGATGCCCGGATCGAGAAAATCGACGTCGAAACTCACATGCAAGTGCCCGCCGCGTTTCGCGAGGTGCTCGAGTGCGCGATCGACGACGATCCGCATCGTGAGCTCGTCGATCTGCCGCATGTCCCAGACGACGAGCCCCTGCTCGATGACGAGCTTCTTCTCGAGCTCGTCTACGGAACGGACCCCGAGCTGGACGATGTGCTCGGGGTCCAGGATGGGTACACGCGGGCCGAGACCCGTCAGTGCGGGCGGGCCGACCCCGGTCAGGATGCTGACGGGCATACCGTGCAGGTTGCCGGTCGGCGACGACTCCGCCGCGTTGAAGTCCGCGTGCGCGTCCAGCCAGAGCACGGTCGGGACGACCCGGCGCTCGGCGCAGAACCGCGCCACGGCCGCGATCGAACCCACGGCGAGGCTGTGGTCGCCGCCCATGAGGATGGGCAGCTCGCCCGCGCAGAGCGAGGCGTAGACGGCGTCGCGCACGGCCGTGCACCAGGCCTCGACCTCCGGTAGGTGCCGATACCCGCCCTGGCGCGGGGCTTCCGGGTTCGCGGGGCCTGCGACATTGCCGCGGTCGACGACCCGATGCCGCAGGCGCGCGAGCGAGCGCTCGATGCCCGCGACGCGCAGGGCCTCCGGGCCCATCGAGGCGCCGCGCCGGCCGGCCCCCACATCGGTAGGCGCCCCGATCAGCGCCACGCGTTGTCGCGGGATCGTGGACACCAGGGGCTCCGATACTGCTTGCCGCTCATGAAAAGGGGTCAGAGCCCTTTTTCGGGGGCTCGCGAATGCAAGCAGTTTGGCACGCACGCCCGGCGAAGAAAACTCGGACAGACTCCCGGGCGCCGCCTCATGTACGCTGCGCGCTTCACGCTGCGAACGGCCCGGAGACCCGCCACGCCATGACTTCCCTTGCCCGCCTCGTCCTCAAGAGCGGCCGCGAGAAATCGCTGCGGCGCCGCCATCCCTGGGTATTTTCCGGTGCGGTCGAGCGTGTCGAGGGGCAGCCGGCCGCCGGCGACACGGTCGAGATCGTCGACGGCGCCGGGGACTTTCTCGGCCGCGCCGCGTACTCGCCGGCCTCGCAGATCCGCGCGCGGCTATGGACCAGCGATCCGCACGAGTCCGTCGACCAAGCGTTCTTCGCCCGCCGCATCGAGGCGGCCGTCGATCTGCGGCGTCGGCTCGCGATGCTCGAGCCCGACACGGCTTGCCGGCTCGTGTTCTCGGAGTCCGATGGCCTGCCGGGGCTCGTCGTGGACCGCTACGCCGACTATCTGGTCTGCCAATTCCTCGCAGCCGGCGCCGACGCCTGGCGCGAGACGATCGTCGCCGAGCTCGCGCGCCGGCTCGACCCTGCCGGCATCTTCGAGCGCTCCGAGGCCTCGGCGCGCCGCAAGGAAGGGCTGGCCTCGCGGCGCGGTGTGCTATTCGGCGCAGAGCCGCCCGAGCGCCTGCGTTACGAGGAGGGGGCCCTCGAGCGCTTCGCCGACGTGGCGCAAGGCCAGAAGACGGGCGGTTACCTGGATCAGCAGCGCAACCGGGCCCGCGTGGCGCGGCACGCGGCCGGCGCCCGCGTGCTCGACGCGTTCGCCTATACGGGCGGGTTCGGCCTCGCCTGCCTCGCCGCGGGCGCCCGCGAGGTCACGCTGCTCGACAGCTCGGCCGAGGCGCTGCGACATGCGGCCGAGGAGGCCGAGCACAACGGCCTCGCCGAGCGGAGCCGCTGCGTGCAGGCCGACGTGTTCACGGAGCTGCGTGCGCTCAAGACCGCCGGCCGCCGGTTCGATCTCGTCGTGCTCGATCCGCCGAAGTTCGTGCATTCGGCCGAGCAGATACGCGCCGGCAGCCGCGGTTACAAGGACATCAATCTGCTCGGCCTCTCGCTCGTCGAGCCCGGCGGTCTGCTGGCGACGTTCTCGTGCTCCGGCCACGTAGATGCCGCGCTGTTTCAGAAGATCGTCGCGGGCGCTGCGCTCGACGCCGGGCGCTCGGCGCAGATCGTCGCTCGGCTGGGTCAGCCCGGGGATCATCCCGTCGCGCTCGAGTTTCCCGAGAGCGAGTACCTCAAAGGGCTGCTCCTTCGCGTGCGGTGAGTTCGCCGGTGATAGGATTGCGCCATCTTGTGCCGCGAGCAAAATCCCATGGGGCACGATGCAGAGCCTGAGGTGGACGGTGCCGACCGCGGCCGCGAGCCGGTGCCGGAGCACGACCTCGGGCGCCCCTTGGAGTGGTCCGCGGCGCTGCGGATCGCGATCGTAGCGCTGGCTGCCGCGGCCGTCGGCCTGCAGGTCTGGGAGCCGTTCCATGCCGTGAGCGTCGTGGGCGTATTCGGCCTCGCCATCGGCGGGTGGCCGATCTATCGCGAGGCACTCGAGAACCTCGTGGCGCGCCGCATGACAATGGAGCTGTCCATGTCGATCGCGATCGTCGCGGCCGCGGCCATCGCGGAGTTTTTCACGGCGCTCGTCATCACGCTGTTCGTGCTCGTCGCCGAAGTGCTCGAGGACATGACGGTCTCGCGGGGCCGCCGGGCGATCCGGGACCTGCTCGACTTTCTGCCCCGCGCCGTGGCCGTTCGCCGGCGCGCCGGCGTGACCGAGGTCGACGCCGAGACGCTGGCGGTCGGCGATGCCGTGCTCGTGAATCCGGGCGGGGGCATCCCCGTGGATGGCGTCGTCATCGCCGGGCACTCGTTCGTCGATCAGTCGCGTGTCACCGGGGAAGCGCTCCCCGTCGAGAAGATCGCGGGGGAGCGCGTGTTCGCGGGCTCGATCAATCAATCCGGCGCGCTCGAGATTCGCGCCGAGCGGATCGGCCGCGACACGAGCTACGGCAAGATCATCGAAGCCGTAGAGCAGGCCGAGCGCTCGCGGGCGCCCGTGCAGGGCCTTGCGGACCGGCTTGCGGGCTACCTCGTCTATTTGGCGCTCGGCGCCGCGGCCCTGACGTATCTGCTGACGCAGGATGTGCGCTCGACGATCTCCGTCGTCATCGTGGCCGGCGCCTGCGGCGTCGCGGCGGGCACACCGCTCGCGATCCTGGGTGCGATCGGGCGCGCGGCCCGCGAAGGGGCGATCATCAAGGGCGGGCTTTTCCTCGAGCAGCTCGGCGTCGTGGACACCGTGGTGCTCGACAAGACCGGCACGCTGACCTACGGACGGCCCCAGCTGCGGGCGTTGCGCCCCGCCCCCGGTGTCGAGCCGATGGCGCTGCTCGACGCGGCCGCCGCCGCGGAGCTGCGTTCCGAACATCCGCTCGGCAAAACGATCGTGACGTATGCCCAGGAGCGAGGCAGGACGCTCGCCGAGCCGGAGCGCTTCGGCTACACGCCCGGCCGCGGCATCGAAGCCGCCGTCGCGGGCGAGACCGTCCTCGTCGGGAACCGCGCATTGTTGCGCGAGCAGGGCATCGACGTTCCCGCCCGAGCTCGCGGCCGGCCAGGAGGACGCGACCTGGGTCTTCGTCGCGCGCGCCGGCGCGCTGCTCGGCGCCCTCGCGATTGCCGATACTGCGCGCCCCGAGGCCCGCGCAGCCGCGGCCGCGATTCAGGCGCTCGGGATAGACACGATCTTGCTGACCGGCGACGCGCTGCGCGTCGCCGAGGTGACGGCCGAGCAGCTCGGCATCGATGTTGTCGCGGCCGAGCTCTTGCCGGAGGACAAGCGACTCTATGTGAAGCGGCTGCTGACCGAGGGGCGGCGCGTCGCCATGGTCGGCGACGGCGTCAACGACGCGCCCGCGCTCGTCGAAGCGCAGGTCGGCGTCGCCATGGGCTCGGGCACGGACGTTGCGCGCGAGAGCGCCGACGTGGTCCTGCTCGGCAACGACCTCGCACGCTTCGCCGAGACCTTGCACCTCGCGCGGCGCACGCGCCGCATCATCTGGACCAATTTCGTCGGCACGATCGGCGTCGACGCTGTCGGCATCGTACTCGCGGGGCTCGGTCTGCTCGACCCGCTGGTGTCCGCGTTCATTCACGTCGCGTCCGAGCTCGCGTTCATTCTGAACTCGGCGCGGCTGTTGCCGGGCCGCCGTGCGGGCGGGGGCGCTGGGGGCGAGACGCCGGCGCCGGCGCGCGCCCCGGCCTCGACCTGAGCGCGTATACTTCGGGACCAAAACGAAGGGGGCGATCTGTTGGATATCGGATTCGTGGGCCTCGGCGCGATGGGCCAGGTCATCGTTCCTCGTCTGCTCGCCGCGGGTCATGCGGTCACGGGCTGGAACCGCACGCGCGAGCGCGCGGCGCCGCTCGTCGAGCGCGGCATGCGGTTGGCCGAGACGCCGGCCGCCTTGGCTGCCGAGGCCGACGTTGTCTTCTCCATCGTCACGGACGGGGCGGCCGTTAAGTCCGTCGCGCTCGGCGAGGAAGGCGTGCTCGCCGGGCTCCGGCCGGGCGGCGTCTACGTCGACATGGGCACGATCGCGCCCGACGTGACGCGGTCCGTTGCCGCGGAGTTCGCGGCGCGCGATCTGCATATGCTCGATGCCCCGCTCTCCGGCAGTCCCGTGACGGTCGAGCAGGGCAACGCCTCGCTCATGGTCGGCGGCGACAAGGCCGCGTTCGAGCGCGTCGAGCCCGTGCTGCGCGCGGTCGGTCCGAAGGTGACCTACATCGGGGGCAGCGGACAGGCCTCGACGATGAAGCTCGCCGTGAATCTGCTGCTCATGGTCGAGGTCATTGCCTTCGGCGAAGCCGTTGCGCTCGCGGAGAAGGGAGGCGTTGCGCGGGAGATCGCGCTCGACGCCGTGCTCAAGAGCGTTACGGCCGCGCCCGTGCTCGGCTACCGCGGGCCGTTCATTCTCGAAGGCAAGATGCCCGACGTGCCGCTTGCGGACGTGACGCTCCAGCAAAAGGACATGCTCCTCGTCCTCGACATGGCGCGCAAGTTCGGCAGTCCTGCGCCGCTCGGCGCCGTGGCCAACGAGCTCATGAATGCCTGCCGCGGGCTCGGCCTCGACCTCAATGACTTCGTCGTCGCGCACGAGGTGTATCGCCGCCTCGGCGGGCAAAAGCCCGCGCCGGCGCTCGAGAACGAGAACAAGCACAGGAGTCGGGCATGAGCGCTTCCGATACGTCCCGTCCCGCGGCCGGGCCGAAGCTGCCCCCCTACGGCCGCTCGATCACGATCGCCGAGGCGAAGCAGGTCGCGGCGGCCGCACTCGCGCCGGCCTATGCGAGCGGCTGGACTATGGTGCTTGCCGTCGTCGATCCGGGCGGGCATCTCGTCTATCTCGAAAAGATGGATGAGACGCAGGTCGGCAGCGTCGAAATCGCGATTTCGAAGGCGCGCTCGGCGGCGCTGTTCAAGCGCCCGACGAAGATGTTTCAGGACCGGCTCGCACGCGGCGGCGATGGGTTGCTCGTGCTGCGCCTGAACGGCGCCGTGCCTGTCGAGGGCGGCCTGCCGATCCTCGTCGACGGCACGCTCGTCGGAGCGCTCGGGATCTCGGGGGGATCGAGCGCCGAGGACGAGGCCTGCGCCGAAGCGGGGGCGCAGGCCTTGTCGTAGCGCGGTCGAAAGGGGACGAGCGGCCTCGTCCCCCTTGTCGATCACTTCTTCTTCATCTCCGCCTTTTTGAGCTCTTCCTGCGCCATCATGGCGTTCTTCTTCGCCTTTGCGAGATCGTTCTCGCCGAGGCCCATGCGCAGGGTCTTGGCCGCGTTCTCGAGCTTCATCATTTGCTCGTGATTGCCCGCGTCGGCAATCGCGCCCGTGCCGGCGCCCTTGCACGGGTCCGCCTCGCTGGCGTCGAAGCCTTGGCCGTTCGGACCCACGAGGCAGTTCAATGCATGATGCATGTGCATGTGAACGGTCTTGAGGTCCTTGGACTTTGCCGCGAAGCCGGCATGTTGCGCGGCCGTCATGATTTCCTTGTTGGCGTTTCCGGCGGCATTGGCCGCGAAGGGCAGGGCGACGATGCCGAGGCCGAGCGTGATGAGTGCCAGAGCTTTATTGCAGGTGCGGGACTTAATCATGGTTGTTCTCCCCGTGACAGGATTTTGATGCTCGAACTGAATGAGTTGCGAACGATTTAATGAGTTGCGAACGATTTCATGTTACGACAAGTGAGCCGGGGAGGGCGATGATGTCGCCATACGGAGACGCTGCTGCGTTTGCATTGCAGATATTGGAATGGAGTATCGATGCGCGCGGGCCGATGCCGCCTGCGCGGCGCCCTTCGCGTGCCCTGGACGGGCGGGGCTGCAACGTCGCCCGAACGCTGCAGTCGTTCGGCGAGGAAGGCGTCGCGATCACAGGCGCTCAAAATCCGAACACGGATGTATGAAAACAGATAAGGGTGTATGATCGGCGGCGTGAGCGCCGTCACAGACCCCGCCACCCCTGCCACGCGCGTCGAGCGCCGCCGCCAACGCATGCGCGAAGCGCTGCTGGCCGCCGCTGCGAGCCAGTTCGCGGCCCGCGGGGTCGCCCCGGTCAGCGTCGAGGATCTGCTGACCGAAGCCGACGTCAGCCGGGCGACGTTCTACCAGTTCTTTGAAAGCAAATACAGCCTCCTAGAAGAGATACTTAATCCTATTTTCGATTATGCGGTCGAGCGCATCGCGGTGCTGGCGGCCGAGCCGCCGGCCAGCGGGCTCGACGGCATCGCCGAGGTCTACTGCGCACTGTGGCGCTCGCATCGGGACGGTCTGCTGCTGATCCCGGACATCGATCCGGAGACCTTCCGCCGCTTCGAGTCTCGGCACCGGGCGCTCAATTCAGCGCTGCTCGAGGTCCTCGAGGCGGCCGAGCGCGACGGCCTGCTGCGCAACGGGAGCGCGCACCTTTCGCGGAAGGTCATCGCGCGCACAGCCATTCCGCTGCTTCGCGTCTACGACGGCCACCCGGCGGCCGAGGCGCTGTTTCGCGACGCCCTGCACTGCCTGCTCGTCGTGTCGCCCCCCGACGGTCGAGTGAACGGCCGCCATTCGCATTCGGAGAAAGCCAGCCATGAGTGAGTCAGGACGCGTCCTCACGGTATTGTTCGTCGGCGTGCTGATCGGTGCGCTCGATATCGCCATTGTCGGCCCTGCACTGCCGGCGATTCAGAGCACCTTCGGCATCGGCGACCGGAGCCTCTCGTGGGTGCTCGGCATCTACATCCTGTTCAACCTGATCGGCGCGCCGCTCATCGCGAAGCTTTCGGATCGTTACGGCCGCCGCGAGCTATACGTCGCGAGTCTGTTGCTGTTCGGTGCGGGTTCACTCGTCGTCGCGACGGCCCCGGCCTTCTCCGTGCTGTTGGCCGGTCGGGCCCTCCAGGCTTTCGGCGCCGGCGGCATCTTCCCAGTCGCCAGTGCCGTCGTCGCAGACACCTTTCCCGTCGAGCGGCGCGGCCGGGCGCTCGGGCTCATCGGCGCCGTGTTCGGCATGGCCTTCTTGATCGGGCCGCTGCTCGGCGGCCTCCTGCTGCGTTGGGGCTGGCAGTGGCTGTTCGTGCTGAATCTGCCGATCGTGGCCGGCGTCGTCGGCTTCGCCTTGAAGGTCCTGCCGCGTACGGCTCGAGGACGCGACGAAAGGGCTTTCGATCTGCGCGGCGCCGTGCTGCTCAGCGTGACGCTCGCGGCTTTTGCCTGGGGCATCAATCAAATCGATACGGGCAACCTCGGTGCAAGTCTCGCCTCGATTCACGTCTGGCCGTTCCTGCTCGTCGCCGTGATCGCGGCGCCGCTGTTCGCGTTGACCGAGCGCCGTGCGGCCGATCCCGTCGTGCCGCCCGTGCTGTTCCGTTCCGGCCAGCTCAGGCTCGTCGGGCTCATCGCTTTTGCGGCCGGACTCGTCGAGGCCGGGATGGTGTTCCTGCCGGAGATGGCCGTGGACGCCTTCGGGGTCAAGGCTTCGACGGCGAGCTTCATGCTCCTGCCGCTCGTCGTCACACTGATCTTCGGCGCGCCGACGGCCGGGCGCCTGCTCGACCGCGTCGGCGCGCGGCCCGTGATTCAAACGGGCCTCATGCTGACGGCCTTGGGGCTCGCGATCTACGGCCTCGTGCCGCTGAGCTACGGCAGCTTCTACACGGCCGGGGCCCTCGTCGGCCTCGGCCTCTCGTCGCTGCTCGGCGCGCCCCTGCGCTACATCGTGCTCCAGGAGGCCGGGGACGCCCAGCGCGGCGCCGGCCAAGGCTTGCTGACGCTGTTCCTCAGCGTCGGCCAGCTCGTCGGCTCGGCGGCCATCGGGGGCATCGCGGCCTCGGCCGTCGACGCGACGGGCGGGTACGCGACTGCGCTGCTCGTGCTCGCGGCCGTCGCCGCGGTCGTGCTGCCGACGACGCTCGCGCTGCGGGGCGGCAAGGCCGCTGCGGCCGTAGCGGGGGGCGAGGCCGGGCATGTGACGGAGGCCGGTGAGGCGGGCTCTTAGACGTGGGATAATGTTTCAAGAGGGGTCAGAGCCCTTTTTTCGGAAGCCGAAAAAAGGGGCTCTGACCCCCGCCACCCCTCGTCGTCGGAAGCCGTTCCATGCCCCAACTGCCGCCTTACGAACCGTGGATCGCGCCGTCGATCCTGTCCGCGGACTTCGCCCGTCTCGGGCAGGAAGTCGCCGACGTCGTCGCCGCGGGCGGCGATCTCGTGCACTTCAACGTCATGGACAACCATTACGTCCCGAATCTCACGATCGGCCCGCTCGTGCTCAAGGCGCTGCGCAGCTATGGCCTGACGGCTCCCGTGGACGTGCACCTCATGGTCGAGCCCGTCGACCGCCTCATCCCGGACTTTGCCGAGGCCGGCGCGACCTTCATCACGATCCATCCGGAGGCGACGCGGCACGTCGACCGCTCGCTGCAGCACATCCGCGACCACGGCTGCAAGAGCGGGCTCGTCTTCAACCCCGCAACGCCGCTGAACTGGCTCGATCACGTGCTCGACAAGGTGGACATGGTGCTCCTCATGTCCGTTAACCCGGGCTTCCCCGGTCAGCGCTTCATCGAGTCGGCGCTGCCCAAGCTCGAGCAGGCCCGGCGCATCATCGACGATTCCGGCCTGCCGATCCGGCTCGAGGTCGACGGAGGCGTCAAGGTCGAGAACGTGGGCCGCATCGCGGCCGCCGGGGCGGACACGTTCGTGGCGGGTTCTGCGATCTTCGGGTCGGACGACTACGCGACCACGATCGGCGCCATGCGTGCGGAGATCGCCACGCATCGGGCCCGAGGAGCCTGAGCCGGTACTCGATTCCCCGCACGGTTCTGTTATCCTCGCGACCGCCGCCGCCTCCGCGCCTTAAGGCGACGGCGCGCGGGCGAAACACCGCTTCTGAAGCGCTTCACTTGAGAGTTCGTTCGATGGGCTGGACCGTCCACAAATTCGGAGGCACGAGCGTCGCGGACGCGCGCTGCTTCCGCCTCGTCGCCGACATCGTCATGGCGCGCACGGCCGACAATGTCGCAGTCGTCGTCTCCGCCATGCGCGGAACGACGGATTCGCTGTTGAGCCTCATCGAGCAGGCGGCGCGGCGCGAGTCCGTGGCCGAGACGCTCGCGATGCTGCGCGAGCGCTATACGGCCGCCGTACGCGAGCTGCTGGCGCCGGGGACCGCCGACGAGCTGCTCGCCAAGTTCGAAAAGGATCTCGGCGACGTCGAGAGCGTGCTCAAGGCGCTCGGCCTCGTAGGCGCGGCTTCCGAGCGCAGCCGGGCCATGATTGCCGGTTTCGGCGAAATCTGGTCCGCGCGCCTGCTCACGGCCGTGCTCGCGGCGCGGATTCCGGAGGGTAAGGCCGTCCGCTTCGTCGACGCGCGCGAAGTGCTCGTCGTCGAGCCCGGCGAGATGGGGCCCATCGTCGTTTGGGACGAGAGCCGCGCGCGGCTCGCGCGCGTGCTGCCCGAGGGGTTCGCCGGCGTGGCGGTCATCACCGGCTTCATCGCCGTCGACCGCGAGGGGCTGCCGGCGACGCTCGGCCGCAACGGCAGCGACTACTCGGCCTCGATCTTCGGCGCGCTGCTCGGTGCGAAGGAAGTCGAGATCTGGACCGACGTGGACGGCGTCATGAGCGCCGATCCCAGGCGCGTGCCCGAAGCCCGCGTCATCGGCGAGATTTCGTACAACGAGGCCATGGAGCTCGCGTATTTCGGCGCGAAGGTCATCCACCCGCAGACCATGGCGCCGGCCGTCGCGCACGGCATTCCGCTGCGCATCCGCAATACGTTCAATGTCGGGCATCCGGGCACGCGCATCACGACGGCTTCGGCGCCCCGCGAGTTCGTGGTCAAGGGCATCAGCGGCGTGGACGCCGTCGCCCTGATCAATCTCGAAGGTGCGGGCATGATCGGCGTGCCGGGTACGGCCGACCGCCTGTTCGGGGCGCTGCGCGAAGCCGCGGTCTCCGTCATGTTGATTTCGCAGGGCAGCTCCGAGCACTCGATCTGCTTTGCGGTGCCGGAGCGCTCGGCCGAGGTCGTGCGCACGGTGGTCGAGCGTGCCTTCGCCGTCGAGCTCGAGCAGGGTCAGGTGCAGCGCGTCGGCGTCACGAAGGGCTGCGGTATTCTCGCCGTCGTGGGCGACGGCATGGCCGGCATGCCGGGCAGCGCCGGCCGGTTCTTCCGCACGCTCGGCAGCGCCGGCATCAATGTGCGCGCGATCGCCCAGGGTGCCTCGGAGCGCAACATCTCCGCGGTCATCGGCGCGAAGGATATGACGCGCGCACTGCGCGCCGTGCACAGCAGCTTCTACCTTTCGGCCAAGACCGTCTCGGTCGGGCTCATCGGGCCCGGTCTCGTCGGCAGCGCGCTGCTCGATCAGATCGGCAGTGCGGAGCACCGGCTGCGCGAGAAGTTCAATCTGGATTTGCGCGTGCGCGCCATCGGCGGCTCGAAGCGCATGTGCCTCGACGATCACCGCATCGATCTCGGCCGCTGGCGCGATCGCCTCGAGGGCGGCGGCGAGATGCAGCTCGATGCGTTCGTCGATCACGTTCACGCCGATCATCTACCGCATGCCGTCGTCATCGACTGCACGGCGAGCCAGAGCATCGCCGACCGCTATGCGGCATGGCTCGACCGCGGCATCCACGTGATCACGCCGAACAAGCGCGCGCACAGCGGCCCGATCGGCTATTACAGCGAGCTCAAGCGTCTCGCGCGCGGGGCGAACACGCACTTCCTCTACGAGGCGACCGTCGGCGCCGGACTGCCCGTGATCCAGACGCTCAAGGACCTCGTCGAGACCGGCGACGAGATCCGCAGCATCGGCGGCATCTTCTCGGGCACGCTTGCGTACCTGTTCAACGTCTTCGACGGCAGCCGGCCGTTCTCGGAAATCGTGCGCGAGGCGAAGGCGAGGGGCTACACCGAGCCCGATCCGCGTGACGATCTCTCCGGTCTGGACGTGGCGCGCAAGGCCGTGATCCTCGCGCGGGAGGCGGGGCTCGAGCTCGAGCTCACCGATCTCGAGGTCGAGAGCCTCGCGCCGCCCGCGCTGGCCGATGCTTCGGTCGCGGAGTTCCTCGAGCGGCTGCCGGATTTCGATGCGCCCATGGCCGCCCGCGTCGAGCAGGCGCGAAGGGACGGCAAGGTGCTGCGCTACGTGGCCGATGTCGACGTGCAGGGCCGCAAGGCCCGGGTCCGGCTCGAGCAGTTCGCGGCCGACCATCCGTTCGCGAACATCAGCCTCACCGACAATATCGTGCAGTTCGTCACGCGGCGCTATTGCGACAATCCGCTCATCGTGCGCGGCCCGGGCGCCGGGCCCGATGTGACGGCGGCCGGAATATTCGCGGACCTTCTGCGATTGTGTAGCATGCTTAGCAACCAGGACTGACGGAGAAAGAGGGGGGAGAAAAGGGCTCTGACCCCTTTTTTCGAACGATGCGTTATCTAAGCACTCGCGGCGGCGCGGAGACCGATCTGCTCGGCGCCGTCATGCAGGGCCTCGCGCCCGACGGCGGGCTCTTCGTGCCGGAATCCCTGCCGCGATTCGTGCCCCAGGACTTCGAAGGCGAGACGCTGGCCGAGATCGCGGCCGAGCTGCTCGCGCCGTTCTTTGCGGAGTCGCCGCTCGAGGACGAGCTCGGAGCGATCTGCCGCGATGCGCTGAATTTCCCCGTGCCGCTGCGGGAACTCCGCGGGACGGGAGGCAAGCTTGCGGTGCTCGAGCTCTTTCATGGGCCGACGGCCGCGTTCAAGGACGTTGGCGCGCGGTTCCTCGCAGCGGTCATGGAGCGGGCGCTGGCCCGCGTCGAGGAGCGCGACGCGAGGCCCCTCACGATTCTCGTCGCGACCTCGGGCGACACGGGCGGCGCCGTCGCCGCGGCATTTCACGGCCGCCGCGGCATCCGCGTCGGCGTGCTCTTCCCGAAGGGACAGGTGTCGCCGCGCCAGCGCCACCAGCTCACGTGCTGGGGCGGGAACGTGCGCGCGTTCGAGGTCGAAGGGACCTTCGACGACTGTCAGGCCGTCGTGAAGCAGGCCTTCGTGGATGCCGGGCTCAAGGGCCGACATCGGCTCAGTGCCGCGAACAGCATCAACATGGGGCGGCTTCTGCCGCAGGTCGCCTATCATGCGGCCGCCGCCCTTTGGTATTGGCGTGCCCATGACGAGGCCGCGGGCTCCATCGTGCCGACGGGGAACCTCGGCAACGGCATGGCCTGCATCTGGGCGCGGGCCATGGGGCTGCCCGTGCGCGAGGTCGTGCTCGCCGTCAATGCCAACCGCACGATTCCGGACTTTCTGGCCACGGGCGATTGGCAGCCGCGCGCGAGCCGCCCTACGCTGGCCTCGGCCATGGACGTGGGCAATCCCAGCAACATGGAGCGCCTGCGCCATCTGTTGCCCGATCTCGCCGGCCTGCGGCAGAACGTCGAGGCCTATTCCGTGGACGATGCGGGCATCCGTGCGCAGATCGCTCGCGACGACGAGCGCTACGGCGAAGTGTGGTGCCCGCACACGGCCACCGGGTTCTGGGTGCACGACCATTTGCCGCCGACGCGCCGGGCCGAGCCCTGGATCGTCAGCGCAACTGCCCATCCGGCCAAGTTCGAGCACATCGTCGAACCCGTCGTCGGCCGTACGGTGCCCGTGCCGCCGGCCTTGAGCGAGCTGCTCGAGCGGCCGTCCGTTGCCGTACCGCTCGCGGCGCGCCTCGATGCACTCGTCGCGCAGCTGGATGCTTGGACCGATTACTCGGAGTAAAAAGGTCAAGTAAAAGATAGCGTTACAAGAACTAATTAAAGTGGATACGCAATATTGGATCGCGATCGGGGGGGGCGTCGCGGTGCTGCTGCTCGCGGTGCTGCTCGTGCGCTCGATCGCGCGCCGGCGCCGGCCCGAGGTCGTCGCCGTCCTGCGTGCGGCCGCGCTCGAGACGGCGCAGGACGTGCTGCTGCCGAACGGCATGGGCGGCCAAATACACATCGAGTATCTGCTGCTGACGGCGCAAGGCCTCGTCGTCGTCGATACGAAGGAGTTCGTCGGCACGATCTTCGGCGGCGACCGGATGGACGAGTGGACGGTCATTGGCCCACAGCGCCGCTTCACGTTCCCGAACCCGCAGACCACGCTGTACGATCGAATCGCTGCCGTCCGGCGGCTCGTGCGCGACGTCCCGGTTTACGGTCACGTGCTGTTCTCGGACGGCGCCGACTTCTCGGGCGGCCGGCCGCGGGAAGTCATCCTGGCGGAGGAGTTTGCGGCGCGATATGCGAAGCCCGACAAAACCGAGCTCGAGGGCCTCAAGGAGGCGTTGCGGCCGCATTGGGAGGCCGTGAAGCAAGCCGCTCAACCGGCGTAGCCGGGCGTCGGCGTGGAGGCGTGGATGGTGTGCGTAGGCCTCGGCGTAAGGGCGGTGTCGGGACCGCCAGAATACCCATCCATGGGCCAGGGAGCGGGTTCACGGCGTCCCCGAAAGCGCCCGTCTGCACGAGACGCCGCCGACTACCCGCCTGGAACCCGTTCATGAATGATGCGGGTTAGCGCCGGCGGGCTAGCGCCGGCGGCCCAGAGCCGCCACTGGCGCGGCCTACTGCCGGAGCCCGAACAGCGTTTCGGCGTTGCGCGTCGACGCTTCGGCGACGTCCTCGGGCGCCACGTCGAGCGTGCGCGCTACCACTGTAAGGATGTGCGCCAGGTAGGCCGGCTCGTTGCGGCGGTCGCGGGGCTTCGGGTCGAGGTCGCGCGGGAGCAGGTAGGGCGCATCCGTCTCGAGCAACAGGCGGTCGAGCGGAAGGCGGGGCAGGGCCTCGCGTAGGGCCGCGCCGCGGCGCTCGTCGCAGACCCAGCCCGTGATGCCGACGTAGAGACCGAGTTCGAGGTAAGTCTCGAGCTCGGCCGGGCCGCCCGTGAAGCAGTGGGCCACGGCGCCGGTCAGGGCTTGCCGGTGCGCGGCGACGATCTCGGCGAACTGCGCGTGCGCGTCGCGCTGGTGCAGGAACGCGGGCAGCCCCGTTTCGGCCGCGAGCTCGAGTTGGGCCTCGAAGGCGTGCCGCTGGGCGTCCCGTGGCGAGAAATCGCGGAAGTAATCGAGACCGCATTCGCCGATCGCCACTACACGGGGCTCGGCGGCCAGGGCGCGCAGGGCGCCGATGCTGTGGCGGCCGAGCTCGGCTGCATGGTGCGGATGGATACCGGCCGTCGCGAACAGGACCTCGGGCGCCGAGGCCGCAAGGGCCGCGGCTTCGAGGCTGGCGGTCACGGAGGTTCCCGTCACGATCATGCGCCGCACGCCCGCGTCGCGGGCGCGCGCCATGACCGCGTTGCGATCCTTGTCGAAGCTGGCGTGCGTGAGATTGGCACCGATGTCGATGAGATCGAGCATGCCGGGATTGTGACGACCGGCCGAGACGGAAGGCAAACCTCGGCGTAAGTTCGGAGCCGAGAAGACTTGGGCCACGAGTACGAAGCGGATCGAACTGTGATGACGCGGAACGCCTTGGCGCGACGCCCGATGGCGATCGGCATCTGCGCGTTCGTGGCGGCAGCGGGCGCCGCCCGCGCGGCCGATTTCGCCGACGCGGCGGCACGGATCGAGTATGGCTACTATGCCGAGCAGCCGGCCGTGGTCAGGGCCGCCGCGGCCGACGTCGAGCGCGCGGCCCGTACGGAACCCGAGGCGGAGTACTTGCTCGGCCTCGCCGCCTTGCGCCTCGCCGAGCTCGATGCCGATGGGCGTGATGCCGACGCGGGCCGCCGGCTCGACGACTGCGTCGCGGCCGCCGATCGCGCCGCGGCCGCGGGCGCAGCCGAGCGCGACCGGCGCCGCCCGCGCGGCGGCTCGCAGCGCGCGGTCGCCGAGGCCGCCACGGCCGAGCGCGCGGCCGATGCCGCGACGGCCGAGGCGCTCGTGCTCGGTGCCGCCTGCGAAACGGAGTTGGCGCGGCGGGAGCCGCTCAAGCGCGTGCTGCACGAAAGGCGTTGCGCGCAGGATCTCGAACGGGCGCGTACGCTTGAGCCGGCCAATCCCCGCGCCGCCCTCGTCGCGGCCTGGGCAATCCCCCGGGAAGCGGCCCGGGACTCTACGGACCGGCGCAGGGCGCTCGAGGCCCGGTTGGATGCGGCCGTGGCGGCGTTTGCGGCCGCCGGGACGGATACGGCCCAGGCGCCGGGCCTCGATTGGGGCGAGGCCGAGGCGCTCGCGCAGCTCGGCGAGCTGCGGCTCCTCGACGGCCGCAAGCTCGAGGCCCGCGACCTCATCGAACGCGCGCTGCTGGATGCGCCCGATTACCGATTCGCGCTGCGGCTCGAGGCGCGGCTCGCCGCGGCCGGTAAGCGGGACAGGGGCCGCGGCCGGCGCGCGCGGTCGCGCTGACGCACCGGGCTCGCTCGGCCAGGCGCCCAGCGCACTCGGACAGGCCCCTGGGGTCTCCGGGTGCCGGGCCGCGCTATCATACGTGCACCCGCTTGCCGAAGACGGCGATGCCAAGACAGTTGCGCTTGCTCGAGGATCGGCCCCCGACCCTGCTCGAGGCGGCCAGCAGCCCGCTCGTCGTCCGCGAGAGCCGGCGTGCGCGCCGGCTTTTTTTACAGCTCGTACCGCCGCATACGCTCGAGCTCGTCGTGCCGATCGGCACGCGGCCCAAGACCGTCGAGGCCTTCGTGGCCGAGCATGCCGAGTGGATTGCACGGGCGCGCCGCCAGGTCGAGACGCGCTACACGGGCGACCGGGCGCTGCTGCCGTCGAGTATCACGCTGCCCGCGATCCGCAAGACCTTGGACGTGAGGTATCGCCGAGCAACGGGCGACCGGCCCCGCTGCCGGATCACGTCCAGCGGCCTGGAACTGCAGACGATCCGCGGTGATCACCTCGATGGCCGGCTGCTGCTGCGCCGATGGCTGCTCGACGAGGCGCGCGCGCACCTGAAGCCGTGGCTGCTGCGCGAGGCCGAGACCGTGGGCCGCAGCCCGCGCAAGGTCCAGGTCCGCCTCCAGAGGACGCGCTGGGGCAGCTGCTCCGGGCACGGCAACATCAGCCTCAACGCCAGCGCGCTGTTCCTCGAGGCGCCCGTCGTGCGCTATCTCATGATCCACGAGCTGTGTCACCTCTACTCGCTGAATCATTCGCGCAGATTCTGGCGGCATGTGGAGGCCTTCGAGCCCGAGTGGCGCGCGCTCGATCACCGCCTCGCCAACGCCTGGACGGAGATCCCGCTCTGGGTCGCGGCCGGCTGAGCGCCACGAACGTGCGGCGTCGCCACGGTTGGCTCGATCGACCTCAGCTGCGGCCCGTGCGCCGAGCCCTGTTCCAAGTCCACCTGTGGCTCGGGATCGCGACTGGGCTCTATGTCGTGTTGATCAGCGTAAGCGGCAGCGCCGTCGTGTTCCGGCGGGAGCTGAACCTCTGGCTCGTGCCGCACCACGTCACGATTCGCTGGGGGCAGATTCTGACGACGGCCGACCTCACGGCTGCGGCCGCGGCCGATTACCCTGGCTATACCGTGCGCCGCATTTCGTTTGCGCGGGCGCTCGATCGGCCCGTCGAGATCGAGCTCGCGCGCGGGGCCGAGGTGCGCGAGCGCCTCTTCGATCCTTACACGGCCCGCGACCTCGGTGATTCCTATCCGCCGGTGCTGCGCGCCGTCGAATGGCTCGTGAGCCTGCACGACGACTTGCTGACCGGCGAGGCGGGTCGGCGGGCGAACGGCATCGCCGGCGTGCTCTCGCTCGTGCTCGTCCTATCGGGCGCCGTGATCTGGTGGCCGGGCCGCCGGCGCTGGTCATGGAGCGTCCTGCCGCGGCGCGGCCCCAAGGCGCCCGGGGTCATGTGGCAGCTGCACAGCGTGCTCGGCTTCTGGTCGCTCGCGCTGCTCGTGATCTGGTCGCTGACGGGCATCTACTTCGCGTTTCCGGAGCCGTTCGACGCGCTCATGGATGTATTCGACGCGAACAAGACCGACTTCGAGCGTCCGGGCGAATGGCTGCTGCGCGGGCTCATCAGGCTGCACTTCGGCCGCTTCGGCGGGCTCTCGGTCCGGGTGCTGTGGACCGTGCTCGGCTTGTTGCCGGCCGTGCTGTTCATCACGGGCTTCACGCTGTGGTGGCGCCGCGTCGTGCGGCGCCGGCTCGCGCCGCGGCCTCGCCGCGGATTCGAGCCAGGGCCTGGGCCCGCGCTCGAGCCGGTGGCCTCGGCGGCCGCTCAGAGCTTGTCGGCGACCGTGGAGCGGTAGGCGTCCAGCGCGCGCTGCTGATGCAGCTGGGTCGATTGCAGCTGCCTGATTTCCTTCTCGAGCTCGCCTTCGTGGCGGCCGTTTTCGGCCGTCCGGCTAAGCAGCGTGATGCGCTCGGCGGAGGTCGTGTCGTCGCGCGCGATGGCCGCGGCCGACTCGAGGGTGTCCTTCTTGAGCCGCTCGAGCTCGGACTTGTCATAGGCGATCTGCTGCGTCGTCGCGCGCAGCGCGGACTCGAGATCGTAGAGCTGGCGGCCCTGTCTGTAGGCGGCGACGAAGTCGGGCTCGAGATCCGCGGGGCAGACGCCCGCATAACGGCCGCCGCTGCGGCCGAACTCGAAGCCTTTGGCGGGTCGGCAGAACTCCCGCACGCCTTCGTCGTAACCGCCGCGATAGCTTTGGAGATTCGGCGCGATACCGTACTTCGAGCAGGCCTGCCGGTAATTGCCGATCGCCGTGACCGGCCGCCCCGCCGCGCCGTCCGTGAAACCGACCGTGCGCCAATCGCCGATCTGACACTCTTGCTGACTGAAGCCTGCGCAGCCGCCGAGGAGGAGCGTGACCGCCGTGAGGAGGCATCCATAGGCGCGCAACATAATGTCTCCGCCGCAGCAGCGGCCGTTGGGGGACCGGCATGGAGTTTAGGCAAAGGCTGCGGCGCCGCTCCAAGACGCCGATCACAATCTCCGGCAGGCGTCCCAATCAGCCCTGTTCGAGGAGCTCGCGCAGATCGATGACGGCCGAGTGCGCGCGCGAGAGATACGAAGCCAGCACGAGCGAATGGTTGGCGAAGACACCATAGCCCCCGCCGTTCAGGATGATCGGGCTCTCGACGGGCTGCAGCGCGCCTTCGAGCTCGCGGATGATCTGGCGCATGCTGACGACGGCGTTTTTGTCCACGAGCACGCCCTTGAAGTCGAACTGCGCGGCGCGCATGAAGTGCAACAGGGCCCAGGCCGTGCCGCGCGCTTCGTAGAACACGTCGTCGATTTCGAAATAGGGGGTACGCACGTCGACGTCCTCGGGCCGTGCCGTCGATTGCTCGGCGGCGGGATCGCCGGCGAGATCGGTGTTGACGCGAGCGCGCGCGACGCTCGCGGACAGCCGCTGGGAGAGGCTGCCGAGGCGGCGCTCGACGACGAACAGCCACTCGCGCAGGTTATCGGCACGGGCGTAGAAACGCGCGTCGGGATGGTCGGGATTCGTGAGGCGCGCGCGATAGCGCTCGAGCGCCTCGATCGCGTCGCGGTACTTGCTTTCGCTCGGCGGGAACAGCCAGGAGTCGTTCGAGAAGTTCAGGTCCGGCTCGGCCACGGCGAGGTCGGGGTCTTCCGTCGACTGCGACTGCGAGCGGCTGTAGTCGTTGCGCAGCACGCGCGCGAGATCACGGCACTGCACGAGCACGCCGAACTCGAAGTTCGGCATGTTGTCGAGCCAGGCGCCCGGGGGCATCACGTCGTTGCTGAGGTAGCCGCCGGGCTTCTCGAGGAGCCAACGTACCGTATGGATCAGCGTATCCGCCGTGGAGTAGCCGACGACGACGCGTCCGGCCGGTACGGCCGCGCCGTTCGGCGCCTCCGGGGCGCCAGCCGGCGGCGCGGGGACGGGCGACGTCCGAACGGTGTCGTTGACCCAGAACGGCTTCGGCTCGCGAGACCAGTACCAGCCGAGCCCGAGCAGCACGAGGGCGACGCCTGCGAGCGGCACGCCGACGACCCACAGGGCTTTGTGAAGCGTCGTCTCGGCGCCGGAGACTTTGCGTTTGAGCCAGCCAATCATCGCAAGGCTCCTGCCGCCTCTGGCGGGCCGTGCTCGCGGCGCCCCCTCAACGGGCGGCCGCGAGCTGCCTGAGCACGAAGTGC
The DNA here is from genome assembly GCA_963782445.1 of uncultured Gammaproteobacteria bacterium. Lineage (GTDB taxonomy): Bacteria > Pseudomonadota > Gammaproteobacteria > Steroidobacterales > Rariloculaceae > ZC4RG20. Next base: position 2,552,864 of record CAWAJM010000001.1, on the reverse strand, counting down.
AGGATACCGCCGTGGTTGAAGTACTCCTGCTCCTTGGGCGTGTCGATGCGGACGCGCGCCTTGAACGTCTTCCGGGTGCCGTCGGCGCGCGCCGCCGTCACGGTGACCTGCTTGACTCGGTGCGACCCTAGGCCTTCGATCTCGAAGGTCTCCGTGCCGTCGAGCCCGAGGCTTTCGGCGCTCTGCCCCGCGTCGAACTGCAGGGGCAGCACGCCCATGCCGATGAGATTCGAGCGGTGGATGCGCTCGAAGCTCTGTGCGAGGACAGCCTTGACGCCGAGCAGGGCCGTGCCCTTGGCCGCCCAGTCGCGCGAGGAGCCGGCGCCGTATTCCTTGCCGGCGATGACGAGCAGGGGCGTGCCCGCCTCCTTGTAGCGCATGGCCGCATCGTAGATGCTCGTCTGCTCTTCGGTCGGCAGAAAGGTCGTCCACCCGCCCTCGGTGCCCGGGGCGAGCTGGTTGCGCAGGCGCACGTTCGCGAACGTTCCGCGCATCATGACCTCGTGGTTGCCCCGGCGGGAGCCGTAGCTGTTGAAGTCCTTCTTGTCCACGCCGAGCGAGCGCAGGTAGCGGCCTGCGGGCGAGTCGGCGCCGATCGAGCCTGCCGGCGAAATGTGGTCCGTCGTGACCATGTCGCCCAGCAGCGCGAGCACGCGGGCGCCATGGATATCGCTCGGCGGCACGGTCTCGCGCGTCATGCCCTCGAAGAAAGGCGGATGCTGCACGTACGTGGAACCGGCATCCCAGGCGTAGGTTTCGCCGCCCGGCACCTCGAGGCCGTTCCAGTTCGCGTCGCCCGCGAAGACGTTTGCATAACTCGACTTGAACATCGCCGAGGTCACGTTCGCCGCGATGAGGTCGTGGATCTCCTTCGTGCTCGGCCAGACGTCTTTGAGGTAGACGGGCTTGCCGTCCTGGTCCGTTCCGAGCGGGTCTTTGTACAGGTCGACCTTGAGGTTGCCCGCGAGCGCGTAGGCCACGACGAGCGGCGGCGAGGCCAGGAAATTCATCTTGACCAGAGGATGGATCCTGCCCTCGAAATTGCGATTGCCCGAGAGCACCGAGCAAACCGTGAGGTCCCGATTCTGGATCGCTTCGCCGATGGGATCGGGCAGCGGACCCGAGTTGCCGATGCAGGTCGTGCAGCCGTAGCCGACGAGGTTGAAGCCGAGCTGCGCGAGGTCGTCCAGCAGGCCGCACTTCTCGAAGTAGGCGGTGACGACTTTCGAGCCCGGCGCGAGGCTCGTCTTGACCCAGGGCTTGCGGGTGAGGCCGCGCGCGGCCGCGTTCCGGGCCAGGAGGCCCGCCCCGATCATGACGGCCGGATTCGAAGTATTCGTGCAGCTCGTGATGGCCGCGATCACGACCGCGCCGTCCTCGAGCTCGAACCGGCGGCCGTCGAGATCGACCGGTGCGCGCTTCGGCTCGCCCTGCGGCAGCAGCCTCTTCGCCTGCGCGCTGGCGCCGCGCAGCGGGATGCGCTCCTGGGGCCGGCGCGGACCCGAGATGCTGGGCTCGACGGAGCCCAGATCCAGCGAAAGCACATGCGTGTAGCGCGTCTTCGCGCCCGCGTCGGCGCGCCAGAGGCCCTGCTCCTTCGCGTAGCGCTCGACGAGCTCGATGCGGCGCGCATCGCGGCCCGAGAGCTCGAGGTAGCGCAGCGTCTCGTTGTCGATCGGGAACACGGCGCAGGTGCTGCCGTACTCGGGCGACATGTTGCCGATGGTCGCGCGATCGGCGAGCGGCAGATGGTCGAGACCCTCGCCGAAGAACTCGACGAACTTGCCCACGACGCCGTACTGCCGGAGTATCTCGGTCACCGTCAGCACGAGGTCCGTGCCCGTCGCGCCCTCGGCGAGCCGGCCCGTGAGCTCGAAGCCGATGACCTGCGGGATCAGCATCGTGATCGGTTGGCCGAGCATCGCGGCCTCGGCCTCGATGCCGCCCACGCCCCAGCCGAGGACGCCGAGACCGTTGATCATCGTCGTGTGCGAGTCGGTGCCGACGAGCGTATCGGGGTAGGCCGCAAGGGCACCGTCCTGCTCGACGTTGAAGACGACGCGGCCGAGGTACTCGAGATTGACCTGATGGACGATCCCTGTGTTCGGCGGCACGACGCGGAAGTTGCGGAACGCGTTCTGTCCCCAGCGCAGGAAGGCGTAGCGCTCGCGATTGCGCTGGAACTCGATGGCGTTGTTTTCGGCCAGCGCGCCGGGCGTGCCGAAGCGGTCGACCTGCACGGAATGGTCGATGACGAGCTCGACGGGCGACAGCGGGTTGATCGACTCGGCCTTACCGCCGAGCTTGACGACAGCGTCGCGCATGGCGGCGAGGTCGACGACGGCCGGCACGCCCGTAAAATCCTGCAGAATCACGCGGGCCGGCGTGAAAGCAATCTCGCGATCGGGCTCGGCCTGCGGATCCCAGCCCGCAAGCGCCCGGATGTCGTCGGCCGTGATATTGGCGCCGTCCTCGTGGCGCAGCAGATTCTCGAGCAGGATCTTCAGCGTGTAGGGGAGCGTCTCCGCGCCGCTGACTGCATCGAGCCTGTGGATGCGGTAGTCCGTCCCACCGACGCGAACCGTTCGCCGGGCGCCAAAGCTGTCTTCCATAGGGGAACCTCGATGCAGAATGCTGACGACCCGGCAATTATAAGGGCTCCGATGCCTTATTGGATGGTCGCGCCGCCGAGGCAGCGCTCGCCGTCGTAGAGGACGACGTGCTGGCCCGGGGTCACGGCGCGCTGCGGCGCGTCGAAGACGGCCTCGAGTGCATCTTCCCTGAAGGTGACGGTGCAGGGCCGATCGGGCTGGCGGTAGCGCGTCTTGGCCTGGCAGCGCTGCGGTTCGCCCGCCGTCCAGCCGGCCGGCGGCGGGCCGATGAAGTGCGGAGCGCTCGCGCGCAGCCGATCGGCGTATAGAAGCGGATTTTCCGTGCCCTGGACGACGACGAGCTCGTTGCGCTCGGCGTCCTTCGCGGCGACGTACCACGGCGCATCCCCCGCGGCCGCTACGCCCCCGATCCGCAAGCCCTGGCGCTGGCCGAGCGTGTAGAAGGGCAGGCCCGCGTGGCGGCCGAGGATGCGGCCCTCGGGATCGCGAATGTCGCCGGGCTCGGCCCGTACGTACCGCGCGAGAAATTCGGCGAACGGCCGTTCGCCGATGAAGCAAATGCCGGTGCTGTCCTTCTTGTCGAACACCGGCAGGCCGGCCTGCCGCGCGCGCTCGCGGACCTCGGCCTTGTGCAGGCCCCCGAGCGGAAACATCGCGTCTTCGAGATCTGCGCTCGCGACCGCATGCAGGAAGTAGCTCTGGTCCTTGCCGGGATCGAGCCCCTTGAGCAGCCGCGGCCCGCCGGGGCCTTGGGCGAGGCGTGCGTAGTGGCCCGTCGCGAGTCGCTCGGCGCCGAGGCGGCGCGCATAGCGGCGCATGACGCCGAACTTGATCTCCCGGTTGCAGAGCACGTCGGGGTTCGGCGTGCGGCCGCTGCGAATTTCCTGCAGGAAGTGCGCGAAGACCTGCTCGCGGTATTCGCGCGCGAAGTTTACGCGGTGCAGGGGAACGCCGAGATCGGCGGCGACGCGGCGGGCATCCTGGAACTCGGCGGCTGCGTCGCAGTAGCCGTCGTCCTCCCAGTTCGTCATGTGCAGGCACTCGACGGCGTAGCCCGCGTTCCGAAGGAGCAGGGCCGCGACGGCGGAATCGACGCCGCCGGATAGGGCCACGATGACGCGCTCGCCGGACATGCCCCTATTTTACGGACAATCTTCTCGGCGCGGGGCGCCCGTATGCACGAGCCTCCTCTGAGACATCGGTTGCCATCCATGGATCATGCGAAATCCGCGCGGAGAGAACGGTTGTGTGACGACGCGATTGCGCACGCTCGTGGAGTGCCGACGCGAAGACGCCAAGCCGTGCGCCTGCGGAGCTCTCGATGGCCACTCACGTCTCCAGGCGGAGGTCTCGGCGTAAGGGCGGTGTCGGGATCGTAAGCGCCAGGGATGGCGCTTACGAAGCGTACACGGACGTATTCACAGCGGTCCCGACACCGCCCTTACGCCGAGACCTCCGCCGGGCCACCGAGGTCACGGAGCCCTAAGCCGAGATCTCCGCCCGCAGCCGCCGCTACGCGCGGCGGACGCAGCCTTCGACGCCCGCGTAGAGGTACTTGAGGCAGTCGAGCGGATAGCGCACGCCGGCGCGGTAGTCGTCGATGCACTGCAGGACCATGGGGCTGCGCAGCTGATCGGCACGCGAGAGCAGCTGATTTCGCGTGAGCCAGTGCGCGGCCACGATCCCGTCGTCGAGCATGGGCGGCGCGGCGGGCGGGCTTGCGCTGCCTGCGAACGTCACGCGCAGAATGCTCGCGGCCGTTTCGGGGTTGCGCCAGAGATAGACGCCGAGCAAGTGCAAGGGCTGGAAGTCGTGGCCCGTTTCCTCGCGTGTTTCCCTGACGACGGCTTCGAGGAGGGACTCGCCGGGCTCCAGGTGGCCTGCCGGCTGATTGAAGACGAGGGCCCCGCAGGCCCATTCCTCGACCATGAGGAAGCGCTGACCGCGTTCGATGACGGCCGCGACCGTCACGTCGATGTTGCGCTGCATCGGCCTCTCTGGCTCCGTTGGCTTCCGGCCGACCGATTATAAATGAAGCTGGCGCAGCTCGGGCTCGACCTCGCAGGCGAGCCAAAGCTCGTCGAACATGTCGAGATAGCGGCGCGCGACGAGCGGCTGGTAAGTGTCCGACATGCCCTCCCAGGTCTCGGCGCGCGCGCGGTAGACGAGCGCGTGCTCGTCCGCAATGCAGAAGGCCTCCGGGTGGTTGCGGTACTGGGGCTTGACGTTGCGGAACTCGATGTAGCTGTTGAGCCGTCGGCCCATGGAGACGAAGCGATTGCCGTCCTTCATCGCCCGAATCGGATCGGCGATCAGCACGCGGACGCGAGCGAACGGACGGGCCAGGACGAAACGCTTCAGCGTCTCGAGAAAGTCGTCGTGATCGTAGATCTCGGGCTCGAGGTTCTGCGTCAGGATCGCGAGCGAGCGGTCGGCCAAACGAGTGACTTCCGCAACGGCGGCGCGGACCTCCTCTCGGGTGGAGAGCACTTGCCGGACGCTCCGGCGCTTCGATTGTTCGATAACGTGTGCCATGTCGCCCTGCTGACTTTGGGTCTGCCCCTTGTCGGTGTCCCGCACCTTGTTGTCGCGTCGGAGCGTTGCGCTCGGCACGTGCGGCCCAGATCGTGACGTTGAGTTTAGTTAACAGGTTCTCAGGGGCGTGTGCCGCACGTCACGTTTTCCGTTCAGGGAATGCCGCAAATCTACGTTTTGTCTGGAAAACCAGCGTTAGGAGACGGCAGGGGTCAGAGCCCTTTTTCGCCCCACCGCGCCGCGGCGGACCATCGCGGCTTCCGGGGGGCGAAAAAGGGCTCTGACCCCGCTTATCACCGCTTATCAAACCTCCCGCGCCAATGCAGCCGCGAGCCCCACGTAGTCGGCCGGGCGCATCGCGAGCAGTCGCGCGCGCTCGGCCTCGGGCAGGCTCAGCGACCCGATGAACTCGCGCAGCGCGCTTTCGGTGATACGCCGACCCCGCGTCAGCGACTTGAGCTGCTCGTATGCGTCGGGGATGCCGTAGCGGCGCATGACGGTCTGCACGGCCTCGGCGAGCACTTCCCAGCAGGCGTCCAAATCGGCCGCGATGCGCTCCGCATCCGCGTCGAGCTTGGCAAGGCCGCGCTGCGCCGACTCCCAGGCAATGAGGCCGTGGCCGATGCCGACGGCCAGGTTGCGCAGCACCGTCGAGTCCGTGAGGTCGCGCTGCCAGCGCGAAAGCGGGAGCTTGCCCGCGAGGAATTCGAGCAGGGCGTTGCCTACGCCGAGATTACCCTCGGCGTTCTCGAACTCGATCGGATTGACCTTGTGCGGCATCGTCGAGGAGCCGACCTCGCCGACGACGGGCCGGGGCCGGAAGTAGCCGAGGCTCACGTAGCCCCACAGGTCCCGACACAGATCGACGACGACCGTATTGAAGCGAATCAGTGCCTGGCAGTACTCGGCGATCCAATCGTGCGGCTCGATCTGCGTCGTGTATAAGGCGGGCTCGAGCCCAAGCGAGCGCACGAAGCGCTCGGAGATGCCGCGCCAGTCCGCTTCCGGGTAGGCGACGAAATGCGCATTGAAGTTGCCGACGGCCCCATTGAACTTACCGTATACGTCGACCTGGGCGAACAGCTCGATCTGCCGGTCCATGCGGTACACGAAGTTCGCGAGCTCTTTGCCGAGCGTCGTCGGCGTCGCGGCCTGCCCGTGCGTGCGAGCCAGCATGGGCAGCTCGGCGTAGCGGTGCGCGTGGACGCGCAGCTCGGTCGTCAGCGACTTCATGAGCGGCTGCAGCACCCAGCGACGCGCATCGCGCAGCATGAGCGCGTACGAGAGATTGTTGATGTCCTCGGACGTGCTCGCGAAATGGAGGAACGGAATCAGATTGCCGCTCGCGCTCGCTACGCCCTCGAGCTTGTGGCGCAGGAAATATTCGACGGCCTTGACGTCGTGATTCGTCTGCTGCTCGAGTGCCTTGACGCGCTGCGCGTCGTCCGTGCCGAACTCGTCGACGACCCGATTCAGGAACGTCCTTGACCGGGGCCGGAAAGGGCTGGATCTCGGCGAGCGTCGGCTCGTCGGCGAGCAGCTGCAGCCAGCGTACCTCGATGAGGACCCGATAACGGATCAAGGCATACTCGGACAGGTATTCGCGCAGCGGCGCGGCCTTCTGAGCGTAGCGACCGTCGAGCGGCGACAGCGCGGTCAGCGTACTCAGCTCCACTTCGGACTTGCCCTATACAACGATTGACGGAGTGCGCATGATACACGGTTAGTCGGGGATCTCCGACCAGAAAACATGCGATTCGGGCGGCCGCTCTCGCGCGGCTCGGAGCACTCTTTTTTCGAGGATCAGGCATGGCAGAGTTCAGGATCGAGCGGGACAGCATGGGCGAGCTGGAAGTGCCGGCCGATGCGTTGTGGGGCGCGCAGACGCAGCGGGCCGTCCAGAATTTTCCCATCAGCGGCTTACCGATGCCGCCGCGCTTCGTGCACGCGCTCGGTCTCATCAAGTGGGCCGCGGCGGAGGCGAACCGCGACCTCGGTCTGTTGCCGGCCGAGACCGCCGAGGCCGTGCAGAAGGCCGCCCTCGAGGTCGCGGCCGGCCGCCACGACGCCGAGTTCCCGGTCAACGTCTTTCAGACTGGCTCGGGCACGAGCTCGAACATGAACGCGAACGAGGTCATCGCGCGGCTCGCCTCCCAGGCCCTCGGCCAGCCCGTGCATCCGAACGATCACGTCAACATGGGCCAGAGCAGCAACGACGTCGTCCCTACGGCCATTCACGTCAGCGCCGCGCTCGGCGTCACGGAGCAGCTGCTGCCGGCACTGAACCATCTCGCCAACGTCATCGAAGGCAAGGCCCGGAGCCTCGCGGCCGTCGTCAAGACGGGCCGCACGCATCTCATGGACGCCATGCCCGTGCGTTTCGATCAGGAGCTCGGCGGCTGGGCCGCGCAAATCCGCAACGACTACCAGCGCGTCGCCGGCGTGCTCGCGCGGTTGTCGGGAATTGCGCAGGGCGGCACGGCCGTCGGCACGGGGATCAACGCCCATCCCGAGTTCGGCGTGCGCTTCGCGGTGGCACTCGCGCAGCGCACGGGCATTTCGTTCCGGCCCGCCGATAGCTACTTCGAGGCGCTGAGCTCGCAGGACACGGCCGTCGAGCTGTCCGGTCAGCTCAAGACGACGGCCGTGAGCCTCATGAAGATCGCGAACGATCTCAGGTGGATGAACAGCGGTCCGCTCGCGGGCCTCGGCGAAATCGCGCTGCCGGCGCTGCAGCCCGGCAGCAGCATCATGCCCGGCAAGGTCAACCCGGTCATTCCGGAGGCGACGGCCATGGTCGCGGCCCAGGTCATCGGTAACGATGCGACGATCGCGGTCGCCGGCCAGTCCGGCAATTTCCAGCTCAACGTCATGCTCCCCGTGATCGCCCACAACCTGCTGCAGAGCATCGAACTCCTCGCGAACGCCGCGCGCGCGCTGGCCGACCGTGCCATCGAAGGCTTCGCGGTCAACCGCGAGCGCCTCGGCGAGGCGCTCGACCGCAACCCGATTCTCGTGACCGCGCTGAATCCCGTGATCGGCTACGAGAAGGGCGCGGCCGTCGCGAAGCAGGCCTACAAGGAGGGTCGGCCCATCCTCAACGTCGCGGCCGAGCAGACGGATCTGGCGCGGGCCGAGCTCGAGAAGCTGCTCGATCCGGCAGAGCTTACGAAGGGCGGTGTCAAAGGCTGATTCGGAGCCGGCCGGCCGAACGCGGCGGGCGCCGGCCGCCGCCGGCGCCGGGCTGCGCGCGCGCGTCCTGCGCGCGTTGAAGCGCGTTCCCGCGGCCGCGACCCCGCTCGAGCGCATGCTGGCTCAGGCCGAAGGGCCCATTTCCGCCGAGCTGCGTTCGCAGCTCGAGCAGCCCGCGCGCGATGCGGCGGTGCTGCTCGGGCTCGTGGATCGGACCGCGGGCTGGACGGTGCTCCTGACCGAGCGCGCCGGCCATTTGCGCCACCATGCGGGGCAGGTCAGCCTGCCGGGCGGCCGCCTTGCGGGGCCGGACGAGGCGCCCGTCGCCGCCGCGCTCAGGGAAGCCTGGGAGGAGGTCGGGCTCGCTTCCGCCGATGTCGAGGTCGCGGGCAATCTTGGTACCTATCTGACGGGCACCGGCTTTCGCGTCACGCCCGTCGTCGGTTTCGTCGCCGGCCGCTTCCGGCCGCGCCCGGATCCCGGCGAGGTGGCGGCCGTCTTCGAGGTGCCGCTCGAGTTGCTACTCACCGCGGACGCGTTTCGCATCGGCTATCGCGAACGGCTCGGCACGCGCTTCAGAACCTACGAGCTCGCGTTCGAGGGTCACCGGATCTGGGGCGCTACGGCGGCCATGCTCATGACGTTTAGAGGGCTTATTCTCGATGGCGAATCAGAATGATACAGGCGATATAAAGAAATTACTTGAGATCATGGCTACGCTGCGGGACCCGCGCCGTGGCTGCCCCTGGGACCTCGAGCAGAGCTTCGCGACGATCGCCCCCTACACGATCGAGGAGGCCTACGAGGTCGCCGAGGCCATCGAGCGGGGCGATTTGGCGGAGCTGGCCGGCGAGCTCGGCGATCTGCTGTTCCAGGTCGTGTTCCATGCGCGGCTCGCCGAGGAGCAGGGCGCTTTCGATTTCGCCGCCGTGACGCGCCACATCTGCGAGAAGATGATTCGGCGCCATCCGCATGTCTTCGCCGACGCGGTCGTCCCCGATGCGGCCGCCCAGACCGAGGCCTGGGAGGCCGTGAAACACGCGGAAAAAGCCGCGGCTGGCCGTGAGCCCCGCGCGCTCGAAGGCGTGCCGGCCGCGCTGCCTGCGCTGACGCGCGCCGTCAAGCTCGGGCGGCGCGCGGCGCGCGCGGGTTTCGACTGGCCCGAGCTCGCGGGCGCGAGGGCAAAGCTCGAGGAAGAGCTGGCCGAGCTCGACGAGGCAGCGGCACAGGCCGATCGCGAGCATCTCGAGCACGAGGTCGGCGACGTGCTGTTCGCGGTCGCGAACGTCTGCCGGCATCTCAACGTCGATCCCGAGCAGGCCGCGCGCGGAGCCTGCCGGCGGTTCGAGCAGCGCTTCGGCCACGTCGAGGAGCGGGTCCGCGGCTCTGGACGCGGTTGGGAATCCCATTCGCTGGCCGAGCTCGAGGCCTACTGGACGGAGGCCAAGGAAGCCGGCGAGAAGGCAGGGTAGGCGCGCACTCGGTCGTCCACGCATTCAGCTTCGATTCAGCGCTGCCGGCCTATCTTTCGCCCCGAGGTCCGCAAGGACCCCGGTGAGTAGAAGGAGGAACCGGCAATGCTCAACAAGTCGATGACCGCTTTGGTCGCCCTGGGGCTCCTCGCATCGACGGGCGCGTTCGCTCACGACGGGGGCGGTTACGCGCACGGCCACGATCGTCACGGGCGGTTCGATCGGGACGGCCGCCACGATCGGGACGGCCGCCACGATCGGGACGGCCGCCACGATCGGGACGACCGGCGCGATCGGGACGACCGGCGCGATTGGGACGACCGGCGCGATTGGGACCATCGCGGCCCTGGGCACCGCCGCGATCGTGACGACCGCTACGGTTGGCACGACCGCTACGATCATGGCCGTCGGGCTGCATTCGTGGAGGCGCGCGTCGTCGCCGTCCGGCCCATCTTCGAGCGTGTCTTCGTGGGCGAGCCCGAGCGGGAATGCCACAACGAGACCGTACAGGTCGCCGCGGGCGGCTTGCCTTACGGGGTCGCGGGACCGACGCTCGCGGGTGGCATCGTCGGCGCCGCGATCGGCCGTCAGTTCGGTGCGGGCAGCGGGCGCGACGCCATGACGGTCCTCGGTGCTCTCGCGGGCTCGGCCGTTGCCCACGACCGGGCGCTGCGGCACGAGGCCGAGCACCCCGAGACCGTGCACGAGGAGACGGTCAGGCGGTGCCATGTGGTCGGGCCCCGGCACGTCGAGAACCGCCTCCGCGGTTACGACGTGACCTATGAGTACGCGGGTCGTCGCCATCACATGCACGCCGACGAGCGGCCGGGCGATTGGCTCCGGCTCAGCATCGGCATCGTCGGCGGCTGACGTCGATTGCGACGATGAGCCAGGAGAGCGTCGGCGCGGACCGCGTCCGCGCCGACGCCTTGACGAAGCCGATGCCGCTATCCAAGCTTCGAAATCGAAACCGTGGTCCCTTTACAGATACCCGAGTCGGAATCCGAGCGTGAAGCGAAAAGCCTTGCGAGACCCGCGCGGCGCGGCCGCGGCACGGACGTTGAACGGCCGCCCCGCGAGGGCCGCTGCCGCCGCTTGGGCCGTCGCCTGGACGGCCGCGTTCGCGTGTGCGGCGGCCTTGGCCGTTCCGGACTATGCAGCCGCTCGCGTTCGCGCGCCCGCGCTCGAGGTGCGGGGCGCCGCGCCGCCTGCAGCCTATGCGGCGCAGCGCGGTCGCCTGACGCTCGCGCAGGCGACGGCGCGGGCTCAGCGCCGCTACAAGGGCCGCGTCGTGCGCGCAGAGACCGTGAAGCAGGGCGGGCGCACGGTCTACGAGATCCGCATCCTGGGACCGGACGGCCGCGTGCATACCGTGCGCATCGATGCCGAGACCGGCGCCTTCCTGTGAACCGCTCCCCCGGACATTCGCTATGCGCCTCCTGCTCCTAGAGGATGATGCGACGCTCGCGCGCTCGCTCGCGGCCCAGCTCGAGCGAGCCGGCTACCACGTCCAGCGCGCCGAGGACGGGGACGAAGGACTTTACTTAGCCCGCGAATATCCCGTCGATGTCGCCATCGTCGACCTCGGTCTGCCGAAGCTCTCGGGTGTCGAGGTCATTCGCGCGTTGCGCGCCGAGGGCAAGGACTTGCCGGTCCTCGTGCTCACGGCCCGCGACCGCTGGCAGGACAAGGTCGAGGCGCTGAAACTCGGCGCGGACGACTATGTCGTCAAGCCTTTCCACGTCGAGGAGCTGCTCGCGCGCGTCGATGCGCTCGTGCGCAGGGCCGGCGGCTGGGCGCAGTCCGCGCTCGTTTGCGGCCCTGTTACGCTCGATACGCGGGCCCAGCAGGTCACCCTCGACGGCACGCCGCTCGAGCTCACGGGCTTCGAGTACAAGCTGCTCGAGTACCTCATGCTGCACGCCGGCGAGGTCGTCTCGAAGACGCAGATCACCGAGGCGCTCTACGACGAGGACTTCGAGCGCGACAGCAACGTCATCGAGGTCTTCGTCGGGCGGCTGCGCCGAAAGCTCGATCCGGACGGCGTCCGCAAGCCCATCGAGACGCTGCGCGGCCGCGGCTATCGCCTGACCCTGCCGCGCGGGGTGCCCGGAGACGCCGCGGGCCCGCAACCGGCCTGAGCGGTGGCGCTCGTCCGCTCCCTTCGCGCGCGAGTGCTGCTATGGATCAGCGTTACGCTGATCGTGCTCTTCGCCGTGACGATCGCCGGTCTCGATCTCGCATTTCGGCGCAGCACGGAGCTCGCCCGCCACGAGCTGCTTCAGGTGCAACTGCTCGGGCTCATCGGTCTCGCGGACCCGACTCCCGGCGGTGACCTCGCGATGCCGCCCGAAGTCGACAATCCCCAGTATCAAGTGGCCGATTCCGGGCTCTACGGCATGCTCTGGTATGCGGACGGCCGACCGCTTTGGCAGTCGCAATCCATGCTAAACCGCACGTTGGCCGTCGGGCCGCTGCCGGCGCCCGGCGAGCAGCGCTACGTAACGCTGCATCCGAAGGGTTTCCCGCCGCTCGAGGCGCTGGTCATGGGCATTACTTGGGAGTTCTCGAGCGACGCTCCGCCGCGCGCCTATGACTTCGGCGTGGCCGTCTCGCTCGAGCCGTACTTTGCGCGCGAGCGGTCCTACCGCCGCAACCTCATCGGCTGGTTCGCCGGCGTCACGCTGCTCATGCTCGCCGTGCTCACGGGGCTGCTACGCTGGGTCCTGCGGCCGCTGCGCAGGCTCGAGCGGCAGGTGCGCGAAGTCGAGGCCGGCCGCCGGCTGCGGCTCACGGGCGCCTACCCGGCCGAGCTCACGGGCCTCGCGGCCAACCTCAACGCGCTCATCGAGACGGAGCGGCGCCGGCTCGTGCGCTACCGCAACACCCTCGACGATCTCGCGCACAGCCTCAAGACGCCGCTCGCGGCCATGCAAAGCCTGCTCTCCGAATCGCCGGGCGAGGGCCAGTCCGCGGCGGCGCTGCGCCGCGAGCTCGCGCGCATGGATCAGCGCGTCTCCTATCAGCTGCGCCGCGCGCGGGCCAGCGGGGCGACCGGGCTCGGCGTCGAACCCGTCGCCGTCGGGCCGATCGTGCGCGATCTCGTCGAGACGCTAAACAAGGTGTACCGGGACAAGCGCGTTGTCTGCCGGCGGCGCGTGGCCGAGGATGCCGTCTTTCGGGGCGATCCCGGCGACCTGACCGAGCTGCTCGGCAACTTGCTCGATAACGCATACAAGTATTGCCGCGAGCGTGTCGAGATCCAGGCCGACACGCGCGGCGGCCGGCTCGAGATCGCCATCGGCGACGACGGCGCGGGCATCGACCCCGAACAGGCGCAGCGGCTGCTCGAGCGCGGCGCACGCGCCGACGAGTCGGTGCCGGGGCAGGGTATCGGCCTCGCCGTGGTCCGCGAGACGGTGGAACTCTATGGCGGCCGTCTCGCAGTGGGCCGTTCGGCGCTCGGCGGCGCCGAGCTGCGCGTCGAGCTCGGCCGGGCGGGCATGGAAGGGCGGCCGGGGGATAGGGAGGGCGGTTCTGACGGCGGTTCGGAGGCCGACGGGCCGGAGGGCCGGCGCGGACGGGAGCGCGAGCGAGCGGTCCGGCCGGAAGGCGCGGCTTGAGCGCGGCGGGCGACGAGGCGCTGGCCGCGCGCATCGCGTCGGTCGCGCTGGCCGATCGAGCCGACCTCGCGCGGCTGCAGGCCGCCGTGGCGCGCCGCGAGCGCGGCGGGCTGCCGGCCTCGGTCCTGCGCGGCAAGCTCGAGGCCCGGCTCGCCGAGGCCGAGGCACTGATCGAGAAACGGCGCACGGCGCGCTATACGCTCGAGTATCCGCAGGCGCTGCCCGTCTCGCGTGCGCGTGCCGAGATCCTCGCCGCCCTCGCTGCGCACCGCGTCATCGTCGTCTGCGGCGACACGGGCAGCGGCAAGACGACGCAGCTGCCGAAGCTGTGTCTCGAGGCCGGGCGGGGCATTGCGGGAACGATCGGGCACACGCAGCCTCGGCGGATCGCCGCGCGCGCGGTCGCGACGCGCCTCGCCGAGGAGCTCGGCGTGCCGCTCGGCGGCACCGTGGGCTATCAGGTGCGCTTCACGGAGGAGACCGACCCCGGCTCGCTGGTCAAGGTCATGACCGACGGCATCCTGCTCAACGAGATCCGGCACGACCGCTTCCTGCGCCGCTACGACACGCTCATCGTCGACGAGGCCCACGAGCGCAGTCTCAATATCGATTTCCTGCTGGGCTATCTGCAGCGGCTCGCGACCGAGCGGCCCGACCTCAAAGTCGTCGTGACCTCGGCGACGATCGACCCCGAGCGCTTCGCCGCGCACTTCGGCGGCGCTCCGATCCTGCGGATCGAGGGGCGCAGCTTTCCCGTGGAGCTGCGCTACCGGCCGCCGGGCAGGGACGAGGATCTGCCGCAGGCTGTGACGGCCGCCGTCCGCGAGCTCGCGGGCGTCGATCTGGCCGAGCACGGCGGCGGGCGCGCGCGCGATGCACTCGTGTTCTTGCCCGGCGAGCGCTGGATTCGGGACGCCGAGCGCGAGCTCAAGGCCGCAGGCCCGGCCGGGTACGAGATCCTGCCGCTCTACGCGCGTCTCACGGCCGCGCGGCAGCATCGCGTGTTCGAGCCGGGTCCCGCGCCGCGCGTCGTGCTGGCCACGAACGTCGCCGAGACCTCGCTGACGGTGCCGCGCATTCGGTTCGTCGTCGATTCCGGGCTCGCGCGCGTGAGCCGCTACTCGCCCCGACACCGCATGCAGTCGCTCGGCGTGGAGCCCGTTGCCAAGGCCAGCGCCGTGCAGCGTGCCGGCCGCTGCGGGCGGCTCGCGCCCGGCGTTTGTATCCGTCTCTACGACGAACGGGATTTCGGGGGCCGCGCGGACTTCATGGAGCCCGAGATCCTGCGCACGGACCTTGCGGGCGTCATTCTGCGGCTCGAGGCCTTGCGGCTCGGTCACGTCGACGATTTTCCGTTCATCGACCCCCCGCCGACGCGGGCCGTCAACGACGCGTATCGCCTGCTGCACCTGCTCGGCGCCATGGATGCGGAGCGCCGCCTGACCCCGGACGGCGCCCTCATGGCGCGGCTGCCGCTCGACCCGCGCCTCGCACGTCTGCTGCAGGTGGCCGAGCGCGGCGGCGCGTTACGCGAGGGGCTCGTCATCGCGGCCGCGCTCAGCGTCGTCGATCCGCGCGAGCAGCCGGCCGAGCAGCTCGGCACGGCACGCGAGCGCCAGGCCGAGTTCAACGACGCGCGCTCGGACTTCGTCACCCGGCTCAACCTCTGGCGGGCCTACTCCGCCGAGCGCCGGCGCGGCGAGAAGGTGTTCCGGAAATGGTGTGCGGCCCGCTTCCTTTCGTCCACGCGCTTTCGCGAATGGGACGACGTCCACCATCAGCTCAAGGAGCTTGCGCTCGGGCTCGGCTGGCGCGTCGGGCGCGGCGACGCGAGCTACGAGGCCGTGCACCGGGCGGTGCTCGCGGGTTTCGTCGACTTCGTCGCCGAGCACACCGATCGCGGCGTTTACGAGGGCATGCAGCAGGCGCGGGCGGGGCTGTTTCCGGGCAGCGCGCTCGCAAAGCGCCGGCCGCGGTGGATCGTCGCGGCGGAGCGCGTCGCGACCGAGCGCGTCTACCTGCGCACGGCCGCGCAGATCAAGCCGGCCTGGGTCATGGATGCCGCCGCGCATCTGCTCAAGCGCGAGTATCGCGAGCCCGCCTGGGATCGGCGGCGCGGCCGGGTCACCGCGCTCGAGGTCGTCTCGCTGCACGGGCTCGTGCTCGCGCGCGACCGGCGCGTCGATTTCGGCTGCATCGATCGGGCGGCCGCGCGCGAGTTGTTCATCCGCGAGGCGCTCGCCGCCGACGAGCTCGGCGAGCGTTTGCCGTTCCTCGCGCACAACCGGCGGCTGCGCGACGAGCTGCTCGAATGGGAGGCGCGGCGGCGCTCGCGGGATCTGTTCGCCGGTCCACGCGCTTTCGAGCAGTTCTATACCTCGCGTCTGCCGGCGGAGATTGCGGACCGCGCGGCGCTGCGCCGCTGGGTGCGGCGGCCCGAGAATGCGGCCCGCCTCGAGATGAGCGTGCAGGACATCGCCACGCGCGATCCGGCCGAGTTCGATGCCTCGGCCTATCCGGACGATATCGAGGTCGCCGGTCACCGGCTCGCGCTGAGCTACGTCTTCGATCCGGCCTCCGAGCGCGACGGCCTCACGCTCGCGGTACCGCTGCCGCTGCTCGGCGCGCTGCGTCCGGAGCCGCTCGAGTGGCTCGTGCCGGGCTGGTTGCCGGCCAAGGTCACGGCATGGCTCCGGACCCTGCCCAAGGAGCAGAGGCGGCGGCTCGTGCCGCTGCCGGACACGGTCGCCGAGCTGTTGCCGGATCTCGAGGCGCGCCGCGGCCGCGAGAGTCTCGCGGCCGCGCTCGCCGAGGCGCTCGCGCTGCGTCGCGGCGCCGAGCTCGACGCGAGGACGTTCGCGGCTGCCGCGATTCCGCGCGAGTACCGACTGCGCGTCGAGGTCCTCGGTGCCGACGGGCGAGTGCTCGGTGCGGGGAGGGACCTGCCCGCTCTGCAGCGGCGGTTTGCGGCCGATCTCGGTGCGGCGGCCGAGACACGCAACGCGGCGGCGGAAGGGCCGGGCAGCGGCTGGATGCGCAAGAACGTGACGCGCTGGGACGTGCCGGATCTGCCGGACAGTGTGGTGGTCCGCGACTATTCGGCCTCGCTGGCGCTCTATCCCGCGCTCGTCGAGGCGGACGGGCGCGTGGACCTTCGCCTCCTGCCGCCGGGCCCTGCGGCCGTCGCGCTGCACCGTGCCGGCGTGCGCCGGCTCCTGCTCAAGAACCTGCCGCAGCAGGCCGAGCTCGTGCGCCGCAGCGTGCTCGGGGATCGTGCGCTCGTGCTGTCTTATCACGGCATCGGCCCGGGCGAGGCGCTCGTCGACGACGTGCTCACGGCGGCGGCAGATGAAGCCTTCGCGCTCGACCCGCCGCCGCGCACGGCGCGGGCCTTCGCTGCTTGCCTCGACGCGGGGCGCGCCGGCCTCGTTCCGGCCGCGGAGCACCTCGGCGGCCTGCTACGCGAAGTGCTGCCGCCTTACCGCGATCTCGTGCGGCGTCTCGAGCGCGCCGCGCGCGGCGCGGTGCCCGAGCGCGCGCTCGACGACATCGGCGCGCAGCTCGACGGGCTCGTCCATCCGCACTTCCTGACCGAGACGCCGCCCGAGTGGCGCGTGCAGCTGCCGCGCTACCTGCGGGCGGCTGCGCAGCGGCTCGAGAAGCTCGGCCAGCGCGCGCCCAAGGACGCGGAGCACCAGGCGGCCGTCGCGCAGGCGGCCGCGCGGCTCGACGTCTGGCGCAGCCGCCAGCCCCCGAACTGGCCCTGGCCCGATGCCGTCGTCGAGTACCGCTGGCTGCTCGAGGAGCTCAGGGTCTCGCTGTTCGCGCAAGCGCTCGGCACGCGGCGGCCCGTCTCGGCGAAGCGGCTCGAGGAGGCCTGGCGGCGTGCGATGGGTAAGGAGTAAGAAAAAGGGGTCAGAGCCCTTTTTCGGAGCCGAAAAAGGGCTCTGACCCCTTTTTTTGGTCACTCCTTGCCCAGGAGCGAGCCAATGAGGTCGATCGGAATCGGCAGCACGACCGTGTGCGAGTTGCGCTCGTTCGAGACCTCCGTCAGCGTCTGCAGGAAACGCAGCTGCATGCCCTGCGGCTGAGCGGCCAGCACGCCCGCGGCTTCGGCGAGCCGCTTGGAGGCCTGAAACTCGCCTTCCGCGCGAATGACCTTGGCGCGCCGCGCGCGTTCGGCCTCGGCCTGCGCGGCGATCGCGCGCACCATGCTCTCGTCGAGGTCGACGTCCTTGATCTCGACGATCGTGACCTTGATGCCCCAGGCTTCCGTCGACGAATCGAGGATGGTCTGAATGTCGACATTGAGCTTGTCTCGCTCGGCCAGCATGTCGTCGAGATCGTGTTGCCCCAGCACGGAGCGCAGCGTCGTCTGCGCGAGCTGGCTCGTCGCCTCGACCCGATTCTCGATCTGGATGATCGCCCGTTCGGGATCGACGACGCGGAAATAGATCACGGCACTGACCTTGACGGAGACGTTGTCGCGCGAAATGACGTCCTGAGTCGGCACGTCCATGACGACGGTCCGCAGGTCTACCCGCACGAGCCGCTGAATGCCGGGGATCACGAGGACGAGGCCCGGCCCTTTGACCTTCCAGAAACGGCCGAGCTGAAACACTACCCCGCGCTGAAACTCGGGCAGCACGCGGATCGCGCTGAACAGCAGCAGAACGAGTATGCCTCCCAGGATGATCGGTACTTCGATTCCCACCATAGCTACCTTGTCCTCTTTCGCTTCAGAAGCTTGTCCGCCCTCGACGTCTCAGGGGCGCTTCGCGGTCCGACTCGTTCTCTGAGGCACGGCCGCGTCCGCAGGCTCGACGTGCAGGAGGAGCCCTTCGACCTTCGTGACGCGGAGTTGCTGGCCCTTGCGAATCGGGACGCTCGTGCACGCGCGCCAGCGCTCGCCGTGAATCCAAACGGCGCCCTCGGTGTCGAAGTCTTCGAGCGCCGCGGCGGGTTCGTGCGTGAGTTCCTCGGCGCCGCTCACGATCGGCCGCTGGCGCGCCCGCACGGCGAGCCAGGCCGTGCCGAGCACGGCAAGGCCGCCCGCCGTCGCGAGCGCGACGATCAGCGAACGCGAGATCTCGTAGCCGGGCACGTTCTTGTCCATGAGGATCACGGAGCCCAGCACGAAGGCGGCGATGCCGCCGAAGCCGAGTGCGCCGAAGCTCGGCACGAAGGCCTCGGCGACCATGAGGACGACGCCGAGCACGATGAGCCCGAGCCCGGCGTAATTGACGGGCAGGATCTGGAAGGCGAACAGCGCGAGCAGCAGCGCGATGCCGCCGAGCACGCCGGGCAGCACGCCTCCGGGATGCAGGCCTTCGAGCAGCAGGCCGTAGAGACCGACGAGCAGCAGAATGTAGGCGATCGTCGGGTTGCTGAGCACGGCGAGCAGGCGAGTTCGCCAGTTCGGCTCGAAGCGCTCGACGTTGGCGCCCTGCGTGTTCAGCGTCGCGGTGCCTTCCGGCAGCGAGACGCTCATGCCGTCGATCTGGCGCAGCAGGCTCGGTACGTCCTCGGCTACGACGTTGACGACGTGCTTGTCGAGCGCGGCCTTGGCCGTAAGGCTCGCGGCGGAGCGCACCGCTTCCTCCGCCCATTCGGCATTGCGGCCGCGTCTTTCGGCCAGACTGCGGATATAGGCGGCGGCGTCGTTGATGACCTTGCGCTCTTCCGTCGAGCGCGGCGCGGGGGCGCCTGAGCCGCCGCCCGCGGAGGGCTGCTCACCGTCGGTGCCGGGGGGCGACGGGGCGGAGGCCCCGACGAGTTGGACGGGGGTGGCCGCGCCGACGTTCGTCGCCGGCGCCATGGCCGCGACATGGCTCGCATAGAGAATGTAGGTGCCGGCGCTCGCGGCGCGCGCACCGGGCGGATAAACGAAGGTGGCGACGGGCACCGTCGAGGTCAGGATCGCCTGAACGATGCGCCGCATCGCCGTATCGAGGCCGCCGGGCGTATCGAGCGCAAGCACCACGAGCGCGTCGCGGTGGGCCTCGGCCCGGGCGATCCCGCGCGTGACGTAGTCGGCCGTCGCGGGGCCGATGGCATCCTGCAGCGAAAGCAGCAGTACGGTCGGGCGCTCGTGCCCGGGGGGCGGGCCCCGGGCGGCACCGCGCTGAGCGCCGACGCCGGCCGCTGCCAGCAGCGCGGCCGCGGCGGCTGCGGCCAGCATGGCGGCTCGTCCCCGGGGACGGGGCAGGCGAAACCGTGAGACCATCGTACGGCATCATACCCCAGGAGTCCGGCCGAGTAATGCGCGCCGTAGCGTGAGGCAAGCCTCGCCGCGTGGGGCTCGGCCACGCTTCTGCCGTGCTTTTGCACTGCCGGAGACCGGTTTGTATAGTGCGCGCCATGACGCAGCTCCCCCACACGACGGGCTGGCATCCCGCCAGCTGGCAGACCCGGGAGGCGGCCCAGCAGCCGACCTATCGGGACCCGAACGCGCTCGCGACGGCCCTGGCCCAGCTCTCGGCGCTGCCCCCGGTCGTGACGAGCTGGGAGGTCGAATCGCTCAAGGGGCAGCTCGCGGCCGCGCAGCGCGGCGAGGCCTTCCTGCTCCAGGGCGGGGACTGCGCCGAGAGCTTCGACGCGTGCACTTCGGAGAACATCGTCCAGCAGCTCAAGATTCTGCTGCAGATGTCGCTCGTCATGCTCGTGGGTCTCAAGAAGCCCCTGATCCGCGTCGGCCGCATGGCGGGCCAGTACGCGAAGCCGCGCAGCGCCGACTACGAGACGCGCGACGGCGTCTCCCTGCCGAGCTATCGCGGCGACACGATCAACGGCAACGAGTTCACGCCCGAGGCCCGCGAGCCGGATCCGAAGCGCATGCTGCGCGGATACGAACGGGCGGCGCTGACGCTGAACTTCGTGCGCTCGCTTATCGACGGCGGCTTCGCCGACCTGCACCATCCGGAGAACTGGGACCTGCGGTTCGTCGGCGAATCGCCGGCCGCCGCCGAATACCACGAGCTCGTCAAGCAGGTCTCCGATTCGCTCGAGTTCTTCGAGGCGATCTCGGGCGAGCCCATGCACCGCACGCACCGCGTTAATTTCTATGCTTCGCACGAAGGGCTGCACCTTCCGTACGAGCAGGCTCAGACCCGGTTTCTGCCGCATCGCAAGCGCTGGTACAACCTCACGACGCACTATCCCTGGATTGGCATGCGCACGGCCGACCTCTCGGGCGCGCACGTCGAGTACTTCCGCGGCATTGCGAATCCAATGGCCGTGAAGATCGGCACGGGCGTCAGCGCGGAGCATCTGCAGGGGCTCATCCATGTCTTGAACCCCAACAACGAGCCGGGGCGCCTGACGCTGATCACGCGTTTCGGCGTCAAGCACGTCGAGGAGCATTTGCCGCGCGTCATCAAGGCCGTCCGCAATACGGGCTCGCAGGTGCTCTGGGTCTGCGATCCCATGCACGGCAACACCGAGACGACGGCCGAGGGCTTCAAGACGCGCCGCTTCGACAATATCCTGGGCGAGCTCAAGGCCGCATTCCGCATCCATCGCGAGGCCGGCAGCTACCTCGGCGGCGTGCACCTCGAGCTCACGGGCGACAACGTCACGGAATGCATCGGCGGGGCGCGCGGCCTCAAGGAGTCGGATCTGGCGCGCGCGTACAAGACGCAGGTCGATCCTCGGCTCAATTACGAGCAGGCGATGGAGATCGCGATGCTCATCGCGGGGCGGATGTAACGAAAAAGGGGTCGGGGCCCTTTTTTCGCCCGGGACGGGATCGTTGGTGCGACTGCGGCTCGCTGCGCGCGCTTTGGCCTCGGCGGACGATGCCGGCCGCGGCTCGATGAGGGCGTTCGAGCGACGCGGGCGTCCCTGCCCCCGAATGCGCGCTGTCCTGCGCGCACGGTCGCTCGAGCGCCTCATCGAGCCGCGACCTCGGCAACGTCGGCCGGTCGGCGCGCATCGCGCTGCAGCCGCGGTGACGTTGGTGCTGGCGAAGAATGGCCCTGACCGCTCTTTTGGATGTTTGACTGTGGTGGATTGAATCATGCGCTACGACCACATCGTTCCGCCTGCCGACGGCGAGCCCATCACGATCAACAACGACACCTCGATTGCCGTGCCGGAGCGGCCCATCGTCCCGTACGTCACGGGCGACGGGATCGGCGTTGACGTGACGCCGGTCATGCGCGAAGTGCTCGACGCGGCGGTCGAGAAGGCGTATGCCGGCCGGCGCGGCATCGCCTGGATGGAGGTCTACGCGGGCGGCCGGGCCGTCGAGCGCTACGGCGAGGGGGAATACCTGCCCGAGGAGACGCTCCAAGCCCTCGAGCATTTCGTGGTTTCGATCAAGGGGCCGCTCGCAACGCCCGTCGGCGGGGGCATCCGCTCGCTCAACGTCGCGATCCGCCAGCGCATGGATCTGTACGCCTGCGTGCGCCCGATCCGCTACTTTCCCGGCGCCTCGACGCCGTCGAAAGTCTCTAACCATGTCGACATGGTCGTGTTCCGCGAGAACACCGAGGACATCTATGCCGGCATCGAATGGCCGACCGGCTCCCCGGAGGTGCAGCGTCTCATCGATTTCCTGCAGCGCGAGCTCAACGTCACCCAGATACGTTTTCCGTCGAGCTCGGGTCTGGGCATCAAGCCCGTCTCGCGCGAGGGCTCCCAGCGCCTCGTGCGCAAGGCCATCGAATACGCGATCCGCTACGACCGCCGCTCCGTGACCCTCGTGCACAAGGGCAACATCATGAAGTACACGGAGGGGGCATTCCGTAATTGGGGGTACCAGCTGGCGCGCGACGAGTTCGGCGCGCGCGAGCTCGACGGCGGCCCGTGGCTCTCGTTCCAGAATCCCCGAACGAAACGCTGGATCGTCATCAAGGACGTCATCGCGGACAATTTCCTCCAACAGATCGTCCTGAACCCGGGCGACTACGACATCATCGCGACGCTGAACCTCAATGGGGATTACATCTCCGACGCGCTGGCCGCGCAGGTCGGCGGCATCGGCATCGCGCCGGGCGCGAACATCGGCGACGGCTGCGCGGTCTTCGAGGCCACGCACGGGACCGCGCCGGACGTGGCCGGCAAGGACCGCGTGAATCCCGGCTCGCTGATCCTGTCGGGCGAGATGATGCTGCGCTACCTTGGCTGGGACGAGGCCGCCGACTTCGTGCTCAACGGCATCGCGCGCACGATCGCGGCCAAGGAGCTCACGTTCGACCTCGCGCTGATACGCGAGTCGATGCGGGCGGAGATCCCGGCTCGCCGCGAGCCGGTGCCCGAGCGCATGGAGCACCTGATTCCGGGCGCCACGCTGGTCGGTACGCGCGGTTTCGGGGCGGCCGTGATCCGCCATATGGGCGAGGCCGCCGACAGCTGACAGAATCTACACGGTCGGCCGTTGTCGAACGATGAGAGCCAGGTCCGCCCCGAGTGAACGAGCCCAACGAGTCCGAACATGTCGACGGCCCGGCCGCGGAGATGACCCCCGCGGCGAAGCCGGCCTTCGATCCGAGCGCGCTGCTGCGGCATCTGACGCACCGGCCCGGCGTCTATCGCATGCTCGATGCGGCCGGCGAGGTCATTTACGTCGGCAAGGCCCGGGACCTGCGCCGGCGCGTCGGCAGCTATTTTCGGGGCCGGGCGCACGATGCGAAGACGATCGCGCTGCTGCGCGCCGTCGCCGATGTCGAGGTCACGGTCACGCGCACCGAGACCGAGGCCCTGATGCTCGAGTACAACCTCATCAAGCGCCATCGGCCGCGCTTCAACGTGGTGCTGCGCGACGACAAAAGCTACCCGTTCATTCATGCCGACACCGACAGCGATTTTCCGCGGCTCTCGTTCTACCGCGGGCCGCGCACCAGGAAGGGCAAGCTCTTCGGCCCTTATCCGAGCGCGGGCGCCGTGCGCGCCTCGCTCAGCGAATTGCAGAAACTCTTCAAGCTCAGGCAGTGCGAGGACAGCTACTTTGCGAACCGCACGCGGCCTTGTCTCCAGTACCAAATTCAGCGCTGCTCCGCGCCCTGCGTCGGGCTGATCTCGAAGGGGGACTATGCCCGCGACGTAGAGAACGCGATGCTGTTCCTGGAAGGCCACAGCGACGCCGTCATCGACCGTCTCGCCGAGCGCATGGAGCGCGCCTCGGAGGAGCTCAGGTTCGAGCTCGCGGCCGGCTACCGGGATCAGCTCGCGAAGCTCAGGCGCGTGCAGTCTCAGCAGCTCATGTCGGGCACGGCCGCCGACTTCGACGCGATCGGTTTCGCGGAGGTCAACGGCGTGCACTGCGCCGCCGTCATGTTTTTCCGCGGAGGGCGCTCGCTCGGCAGCCGCAACTTCTTCCCGCGCGTCGCGCCGGGCTCGAGCGAGGAGGAGGTGGCGCGCGCGTTCCTGCTGCAGTACTACGGCGGCCGGGAGGCCCCGCGGGAGATTCTCGTGAGCCGAGAGGTCCCGGAGGCCGAGGCCATCGCGGCCATGCTCGGCGAGCAGTCAGGGCATCGCGTCGAGGTCCGCTGGCGGCTGCGCGGCGACCGCAGCCGCTGGGTGGACATGGCCGTGACCAATGCCCGGCACGGCGCCGAGCTGCGCCTCAACGCCGCCGCCACCGTCGAGGGGCAGCTCGAGGCGTTGGCCGAGGTGCTCGACCTCGACGCGCCGCCGATCCGGCTCGAGTGCTTCGACATCAGCCATACGGCGGGGGAGGCGACCGTCGCCTCGTGTGTCGTGTTCGGCTCCGAGGGACCGTTGAAATCCGACTACCGGCGCTTCAACATCACCGGAGTCACTGCCGGCGACGACTACGCCGCCCTGACGCAAGCGCTCGAGCGGCGTTATGCGCGGCTCAAGCGCGGCGAGGCGCCGCTGCCGGACGTGCTGTTCATCGATGGCGGCCGAGGCCAGTTGACCCAGGCGGAGAACGTGTTGAAGGGCCTCGAGATCGAGGGTGTCAAGCTCGTGGGCGTTGCCAAGGGCGAGGGGCGCAAGCCCGGCCGCGAGCGCTTGTTCGTCGCGGGCGGCCAGAACGCGCTTGCGCTGCCGCCGGCGTCGCCGGCAATGCACCTGGTCCAGCAGCTGCGCGACGAGGCGCACCGCTTCGCGATCACGGGACATCGGGCTCGGCGCGAGAAGCGGCGCACGACATCGCCGCTCGAGCAGATTCGCGGCCTCGGGCCGAAGCGCCGGCGCGAGCTGTTGCGGCAGTTCGGCGGCCTGCAGGCCGTCGCGCGCGCGGGCGTCGACGATCTTGCGCGCGTCAAAGGCATCTCGCGCCAGCTCGCGCAGTCGATCTATGAGCACTTTCATGTCGAGTAGCGGCGGCCCGCCCGGTGTACTCAAGCGGAAGCAAACGATGGTCTTTAATCTGCCCAATGCCCTGACCTGGTTCCGCATCGTCGCGATTCCGCTCGTGGTCATCGTCTATTACCTGCCCGTGCATTGGGCCAGGCCGGCCGCGGGGGTGCTGTTCGCGCTTGCCGGGATCACGGACTATTTCGACGGCTATCTTGCGCGGCGGCTCAATCAGACTTCGAAATTCGGCGCGTTTCTCGATCCGGTTGCGGACAAGCTTATCGTCTCGACGGCGCTCGTGCTGCTCGTCCAGGGCAACCCGACTTTCTGGCTTGCGATCGTCGCGGGCATCATTATCGGCCGCGAGATCACGGTATCCGCTCTGCGCGAGTGGATGTCGCTGATCGGTGCGCGCGCGCGCGTCGCCGTCACGTTCTTCGGCAAGTGGAAGACGACGCTGCAGATCATTGGGATCAGTCTCATGCTCTACAGGGAGCCGATCGGAGCCGTGAAACTCTATCCGATCGGCATTGCGCTGCTGTTCGTCGCCGCCGCTCTCACGATCTGGTCCATGCTCGGTTACCTGCGCGCAGCCTGGCCCATCATGGTCCGGGAAGGCTGAGCCGCCGCCGGCGCTGCCCGGGGCCGCGGCGGAGACACGTTCCGGGTCGCGGTGTAATATCCGGGAAGCCGCCGCGAGGCGGTCCCCCCCGGCCCGCCCCGGGGTCCGCAAGGCCGAACGAGGAGACCGCGACCATGGTGCTGCGCAAGCACTTCTGCCGCCCGCCGCGCACGGCGGCGGCTGTCGGCCCGGTCGTGCCCATCGGGCAGAGGGCCTTGTCTTGAGCGAAGCGTCGCTGCTCTGGGGCCTGTTGTTCGGTTCGATCGGCCTCGGTTTCTTCGTCTACGGAAAACGCCAGCGCGCCGTCGTGCCGCTGCTGTGCGGCGTCGCGCTCATGGTCTTTCCGTACTTCGTCGCCAACACCCTCGTGCTCGTCGCAATCGGGATCGCCCTGCTCACCGTGCCTTACTTCGTGAGGCTGTAGAGATTCCGGCGACCTCGCCGCCCGCGAATCTGCCGGCGGCGACGCCTCGTCATGCCCCCCTTCACGCCCCCGCCGCCGTGGCCATGCCACCCGTCGGGGCAGTGACTTTTTGCCATCATGTCCCGCGTATGGCTGTAGCTAAGAACGTACAATAGGGGTAAAAACCCTGAAATAAATAGCATCAATACGATGTGGAATAGCAACGACCGAATTGACCGGACGTTGTGTGTTTCCTACACTCCGTAGATCGTGTGCAACATCGACCGTCTCTTGCGCCCCGCGGCTTGCTCAAGCTGATCCTATGCTTAGGGCCCGTCGCGGTTCGATTTCAGCGCCCCTTGAGCGCGGCGCTTCGGCGATTCGCTGTGCGTGCTTTCGCCTCTGGTCGATGTCGCCGGCCGCCTGCGTGCGCCGCAGTTCCGGCATCGCCCGTCCCGCCCGACGGATGACCGCGGTCTGCCTGGACCGCCGCAGAGTCCGGCAGGGTCCGGGCGCAACGAAAAACAGTCTCCAGGGCGCCCGCCCATCCGAGCGCGGCGCCATTGCCTGCAACCGAGACCTTGACGAGTAGAAGGGGGAGTCGTTCTCATGAAGACCTTGGAACGGAGGAGGTCGGCCGTCGTTCGACGCCGAGCTCATCACACTAGCGCGCCGGTCATTGCGGTCGGTGCCGTCGCCGCAGCCGTGCTTCTCGCGCTCGAGCCCACGGGGGCGAGTGCGCAGGCGTCGTCCAGCGCCGCAAAGTCGTCCTCGAAAACGTCGAACGGCTCCGACGCGGCGAGTGGTTCGGGCTCCGCGAGCTCTTCGGCCACGAGCGGCGGGGGGCACATCGAGGAAGTGGTCGTGACGGCCCGGTTCCGCGCGGAAAGTCTCGAGCAGACCCCGCTCGCGGTCTCGGCATTCACCTCCCAGGACCTCAAGGTCCGGAACCTGACCAACGTCGATCAGATCGGCGCCGTCGTCCCGAATGCCTACATCCGGCCCGGCGGCCAGAACCCGACGATCGGCATCCGCGGCGTCATCGCCTCGGACTATATCTACGCGACCGAGCCGGCCGTCGGCATCTACATCGACGACGTGTACTTCGGCACCCTCGCAAGCTCTGCCTTCGACCTCGCCGACATCGACCGCGTCGAGGTGCTCCGCGGCCCGCAGGGCACGCTGTTCGGCAAGAACTCGCTCGGCGGCGCCATTCGCCTGATCACGAAGAAGCCGCAGGGCGACAACACGGGCTACGTGGAGACGACCTACGGCAACTACAACCGCGTCAATCTGCGGGGCGGCTTCGACATCCCGATCCTCGGGGATAAGCTCGCACTGCGCGCCGTCGGCATGTCGAAGCACCGTGCCGGCTACATCGACCGGCTCGATTTCACATGCGAGATGAAGGCCGAGGGCACGCCGCAGCTCGCGGGTATCGGCGACGGTATCGGCGGCGCGCAGCTCATCACGAACACCGACGGGACGCCCAAGCTGTCGCCTTTCGGAACGCCGATGTACGCGCCCGTGATGGTCACGCCCGGCAGCGCGGCCGACAACGCGTTCTCCTATCCGGAGTATCAGCCGGGCGCGGCGCGGGACGGCTGCAAAATCGGCGAGGATCGCGGCATCGACAAGCAGGGTGCACGCGTGAGCCTGCGCTACAACCCGAAGAAGCGCCTCGACGTCATGCTGACGACCGACTACCTCGATGACAACAGCGAGGCCTGGGGCGCGGTCGAGAAGGAGCCGCGGGCGTTTCCGCTCGATCCGTTCATGGTTTCGGGGCAGATCCTGCCGGCCATGGGCATCGACGGCATCGGCGCCCGCTTCGACCGGCCGGAGCACAGCTATCAGTCTTTCGAGACCTATCAGGACCCGATCGAGCACAAGACCTGGCCGGACCACGACCACAGCAAGTCCTGGGGGCTTGCGAATACGGTCGAATACGACCTGACCGACAACATCCACATGAAGTGGGTCGGCTCGTATCGTTCCTACCATACCGTGTTCACGACCGGTGACGGCACGCCGCTCGACCTGACGACGACGTTCAACATCCTCGACCACAAGCAGCGCACGGCGGAGGTCCAGTTCAGCGGCAACGCGATCCGCAACAAGCTCGACTGGACGACGGGCGTGTTCTATTACGACGCGCACTCGCACCTCGGCGGCCGCGTCCACCTGCAGCCATTCAACTATCTCGGGATCATCCCCGAATTCAGTCAGAACGACTCCTTCCACACGACGAACGAATCCGCGTTCGTACACGGCGTCTTCGACGTGACGCAGGGGCTTTCAGTGACGGCCGGTGTGCGTTACACGAACGAGAAAAAAGAGTACACGTTCGATCACGGCGTGTTCCTGCAGATTCCGGAGCCCGCCGTGAGCTCGGCCGGGCGCTACGACTGGACGGCCGGCGTCAACTACGACTTCCCGAGCGCGGGTATGGTCTACGGCACGATCTCGACGGGCTTTCGCTCGGCGGGCTTCCAGCCGCGGCCCTGGACGCCGGGGCAGTTGCAGCCGTTCCCGCAGGAGCAGGTCACGTCGTACGAGGCCGGCTACAAGGGGGACCTCATCAACCGGCGCCTGCGTCTCAATGGCGACGTGTTCTACATGGACTACAATCCGCGCGTCGTGACGACCAACGCGGCCCAGTGCACGCCGTTCAACTCGCCGGATCCCGGCACACCCGTGTTCGGGCCGCTCGGTGGCATCTGCCCGCCCGGCACGCCGCTAGCCGGACAGAACGGCTGGAACTGGTTCGCGTTCTTCAGCGCACCGGGCAAAGTCAAGGGCGTCGAGCTCGAGGCAACGGCCAATCCTGTCGGGAACCTGTCGATGAACTTCTCGGTCGGTTACAACAAGTTCACGTCGGACGTGAGCAACCCGAACGAGCTCGGCTACCGCAATCCGGATTCGTTGATCCAGCCGACGACGACCATGAGCGGCGGACTACAGTATGCGATCAATCTGCCCGGGGGCTCTACGCTGACGCCGCGGCTCGATTGGACGTATACGTCCCACGATACGAACTCCGCGCCGGGCCAGGAGCCGAATCCCGCGATCAACATCATTCCGGCGTACAGCCTTTACAACACGAGGCTGACGTACGAGACGAGCAGCCAGGATTGGACGGTCGCGCTCGAGATCACGAACTTGATGAACAAGTTCTACTGGTACAGCTTCGCGGCGCCGGGCGGCCAGAACACGCTGGGCTCGCCGGGACAGCCGCGCATGTGGGAACTGCAGCTGAGGCGTAACTTCCAGTAAGGGGGAGGGCGGTCCCGCGGGCCCGAGCCGCTCGGTTCGGGCTCGCGGCGGACCGCCGCCGTGCACAGACGCCTACTGCTCCGGGTACCCCGTCACGTCCTGAGGACGGTCCGACATCCCGTCGGCATAGCTGCTCCAGCCCGAGAGCATGCCGTAAGGCGGATGTTCGAGCAGCGCCTCGATGGGCCCGATCTTGTGATTGTGGATCTTGAACACTTCGCAGATGTACCACGTCCACGGCTGCGTGGGGCCGGCCGTGACGGTGCGGCCGTTGGGCGTCTCGAACGTGCGCGTATCGCCGGCCATGTGATCGAAGAAGCCGATGGCCATGACGATACCGCGCTCGCGGTCGACGGCGACGAAGCGCCGATCGCGGATCCGCGAGACGAAGTGTAGGAGTCCCGACTTGAACTGCTGCATGCAGGTCCAGGTCGCGGAATAGCTCGTCGCCGTTGCCGGATCGGGCACTTGCTGCCCGGCTCGCGGCTTGACGTTCGTCGTATGTGCCCCGTTCTCATAGCGGTCGCAGTCGTCGGCGAAGGGATAATTGCCCTTGCCGTCGTTGCGCTGCATGCCCGAAAAGTAGGCGTTGGCCGTCACGATGAGGTCTCGACGCGACATGCGCTGGCTCTGCGGAATCGCGGTCAGGAACGCGTCGCGCGGGCCGCCCATGGCCTCGATGCGTTTCGCCGTCATTGCATCGCGCAAGACCATTTGCTCGATTTCCGCAATCTTGCCGTCGACGATCTTGAGGCGTAGGGCCATGGCCGCCGGCATGGACTTGTCCGGATCGCGGGCGTCCTCCTCGACGGTCGTGATGAGGCCGACCTGGCCGGCCGGCACGTCCGTGACGAAGAGCCGGTACTTGCCCGCCGCCTTCATGCTTTTCCAAAGGCCCTCGCCGATCGGCAGCCGTTGCCCGTTCTCCGTGAACCTGACGTTGATGGAGAGCGGGACCTCGCTCGGGTCGTCGTCGATGACCGCCTTGAAATAACGATCGACATAGCCTTCGAGGCATGCGCGCGTGCATTCGACCCCCGGCTGTGCCCGGGCGACGCCCGCGGCGAGCGATAGGCCTGCGGCTGCCATGGCGCAGCCGCTCAGTATTATTGCCGACTTCATCTTGAACCCCCTGAAAGCCTTATCCGCTTCGTAGGCTTGCAAGGGTAACATCGCTGTCGCCGGGCCCGTCCGCGGGAGCGCTGGAACGCTTCGCGTTGCGCTTAGAGCGAGTCCAGGATGCGGTGCCGCATGACGAGCACCGAGAGCATGAACACGGCAAGCAGCCCCGCCAGCAACGCGAGGCGCCAAGGCCGGCTCGCATTCTCGTAGGCCAGCCAGCCGGCCATGCCGGCGGCGAGCCCCGCCCAAGGCATGACGTGCAAGTGCGCGAGCCAGCCGGGTACGCCGAAGAGCTCCGCGACGACCACGGCCAGCGCGTAGCCCGCGACGAGCCACGGAATCGGTTCCTTGCGCATGCGGCCCTCCGGGCGGGGCCGGCGGCGGGCGCCGCCGCCGGCCCCTGCAATGCTCCGAACCCGCGGCCTAGGAGCCCATCATCTGCAGGAGCAGGCCCGCGCCGACGTAGACGGCACCGTCCAGGGCTACGAAGAGCCCCGCTACCTGGCCCCCCGGAACCAGCGCCATGATGCCGCCGACGCCGACGAGCGCCGTGCCGAACGAAGCCAGACTTTTGCCCGTATCCGCGACCGTGCCGGCGCCGCCGACAAGCTCGAGCTCGACCGTCGTCAGTTCCCTCATTGGACTTCCTCCTTGTCCTTCGGCTTTCCGTGCATGTGCCGAACGCCGACCGCGGCGGCCCTTGCGCACCTCGGGCCAGCGGGCACGCGGCCATTAAAGTCCGCGACGAGGCCGACTGGCGAGGAGAATTTTTGGTAGATCGGCCGGATTACTCGCGCTGCGTGGGGTACCACCGCGCCGCCGGCCGCTATTGCAGCGGCGCTAGATTGCCTTCCAGCGGCGCGTAAGCACGAGCCGCAGCTTGCGCTGCTCGTCGTCGGCGAGCGCCTCGCGGCAGGCCGCGAACGCGGTTTCGAAGGCGGTGAGCGCGTCTGCGTCGGCGGCCGTCTCGAGGCGCTGCTTGAGATCGTAGAACAAGGCCGAGTACTCCCCGCGAAGCTCGCGCAGGAAAGCGAACGAGCGCCGGTGAATGGGGCACGGGCCGAGCCGGAGGATGGCGTCCTGGTGTTCCGGCGTGCCGTAACCCTTGTGACGCTCGAAGCCGTAGCCGGGATGGCGTACGGCGAGCGCGTCCATGAGCCGGTCGCGATGCGTCTTTGCGATGATCGATGCCGCGGCGATCGAGAAGTCCATGCCGTCGCCCTTGTTGAAGGCGTTCTGCGGGATCGGGATGCCCGGAATGCTGCGGGCGTCGACTAGCACGTGCTCCGGGGCCTCGGGGAGTGCCTCGACGGCGCGCCGCATGGCGAGCAGCGCGGCTTGATAGATGTTAATGCGATCTATCTCTTCGACCTCGGCGACGCCGACGCCGACGCCGGCCGCCGCTGCCCGAATCGCGCGCTCTGCCTCGGCGCGCTGCGTCGCGTCGAGGCGCTTGGAATCGTCGATGCCGGCAAGCTCGGTGTGCGGCGGGAATACGACCGCGGCCGCGACGACCGGGCCCGCGAGCGGTCCCGTGCCGGCTTCGTCAACGCCGGCAATGCGGCCGACGCCCGAACGCCACAAAACGCGTTCGAAGTTCAACATGGCGTCGAGGCGGAGCTTTTCGGCCCGCTCGCGCTCGTAGCGCTTCAGCAGCGTCTCATAGAGGCGGCGGACGCCGCGGCGCGGATCGCGCTTGAGCTTGTTCAGCAGCTGCGGCGAGACCGAGAGGTCCTCACGCGCATAGCGTTCGCGGATCTGCTCGATCGAGAGCTTGGCAAGACTCGACGACAAGGTCTTCACTCGGCTTGCATGCGGAGGTTTGCGGATCGGCGCGGGAACGCGCGGGCCGGCGGGGCGCAGGATGCGCCCCGCCGCGATGATACTCGAAGGCGCGCCTCAGTGGGCGTGGTCGAGCTTTTTGACCGCCTCGAGGGACTTCATGACGTGCTCGGCGGGCGAAATCCCGGAGAAAGTCGCGGCCACCTTGCCGTCCGGGGCGAGCACGAAAGTCGTCCGGTCGGCGAAGCCGTGACCGATCTCGACGCCGCGCACGTCCTTGAGCCCGGCGCGGCCGGCGTGCACGCCGACTTCGAAGGATTTCGCGATCGAGCCCGCCGAGTCGGAGGCCACGGGCAGCTTGCCGGCGCAATACTTCGGATCGGCCGAGAAGTCGTTGAGCCGGTCGATGCTGTCCAGCGAAACGCCGATCACGCTGGCGCCCGCGGCTTTGAATTTGGCCATGTTCTCGGAGAACGTGTGGGCTTCGATGTCGCAACCCTGCGTGTAGGCGGACGGATAGAAGTAAACGACCACGGGCCCCTTCTTCAACGCATCGGCGAGGTTGTACTCGAATGCCTTTCCTGCCAAGGACGCCTTGGCCTCGAACTTCGGGGCCATGTCGCCCTCCCGGAGCGCCGCGAATGCAGGCATGGCGACGACGCTGGAGCACAGGACACCGAGCAGAAGATGTTTCATGGCTTTGCCCATTTGTTTGTTGGTTGATGATGCGGCCCAGTCGGCCAGCTGCTGATCCTGACAAGCGCCACCCGCCCACGCAAGTCCTCCGGGCGGCCGTTACGGGCCGACTGGCCGGCCCGGGCCCGCTGCGCGGCCCGGTCCGCGGCCTCCGGGCAGCAGCTTTTGCACTCCGATTTCAAATCCAGTTCCCGCAAGACGCCTTGCGGCCGCGGCCGGCGGGGCGCTACCGGACGTACAGCAGATGGATCGTCTCGAGGCGCCCGTCCGCGAAGCGCAGCCGCACGGCGAACTCGCCCGGCGCCCGATCATACGTCCAGTACTCGATGCTCGAGAAGCCCGAAATGTGCGTGCCGCGCAGACCGCGTGCCCTGACGGGCGCGGCGTTAAAGGCCCGCCACGTCGGTTTGCCGCACTTCGCCAGCACTTCTCCGGCCGTCATGCCGGGCACGATCAGCGCCCCCGAGCAGCGGAAGGATGCGACGGCATGGACGTCTCGAGTCGGCAGTAAGACCGCGCCGCATGCAACGATCCCGGCAGCGACGAGGATACGCAGCCTGTGCATGGTATCGACCTCCTGTCGGTTCACGAACACTGCAGGGATCGAGCCAAGGCCTCGCCTGCGGTGAACGCCCACCGCCCCGCGGCGCCGGACCCGCCGCCTCGCGCCGCGGCGCCGTGCAGTGCGATCGCGGTCCGGCTTCGAGGCGGCCGGGCACTGAAGTGGCCGGCGGCGCGGATCGCAGGTAGAGTCCGAAAAAAGGCGCTGCCCGCGCGCCGGAGAACGAACCATGAAGCGCTCCCGCGCATCGAGACCGATGCCCGTGCTGCTCCTCGCCGGCTTGCTCGCCGGCGCCGCCGCCCCGGCCGGCGCGCAGTCGCCGCAGGCGGCGCCTCCGCCAACCGGCGCCCAACGCGCCCCGCGGCGCGAGCCGCGACGCCCCGTCACGAAGCCGCTCGGCAACGGCCCATGGAATTTCGAGACCGAGCGCGCGCGCTTGCACGTCACGGTCGTCGCGAAGGGTTTGGATCATCCCTGGGGCCTGGCCTTCCTGCCCCACGGCGGCATGCTCGTGACCGAGCGGCCGGGACGCCTACGCGTGATTCGCGGCGGTACGCTCGATCCGCGGCCCATTGCGGGCCTGCCGTCCATCCGGGCCGCCGTCATCGGGGGACTCATGGATGTGGTCCTGCATCCCGATTTCGAGCACAACCGGCTGATCTACTTCTCGTACTCGAAGCCGAGCCCGGAGGATCCGACCGTCTCGACGCTGGCCGTCGCGAGAGCCCGCTGGGACGGCGGGCCGAAGCTGGAGCAGGTCGAGGACATCTTCGTCGCGCCCGAGTGGTATGGCCCGGCCATGGCCGCCGCGAACCATCGCTGCTGCGGTCAGGGGCCGGCGGACGGCAGCTACGGCGCGCGCATGGCATTCGGCCCCGACGGGACGCTCTACGTCGCGAGCGGCGACCGGAACTGGGGCGAAAAGGCGCAGGATCCGGGCTCCGACCTGGGCAAGATCCTGCGCATCCGCGCCGACGGCACGATACCGGCCGACAACCCATTCGTCGGCAAGCCGGGATACCGGCCCGAGATCTACACGCTGGGCCATCGCAACCCGACGGGCCTCACGTTCGATCGCGCGAGCGGGCAGCTGTGGTCGACCGAGTTCGGCCCACGCGGCGGGGACGAGCTGAACCGCATCGAGGCCGGGAAGAATTACGGCTGGATTCTCGTGACGGAAGGCGCGCACTACAACGGCGAACGCGTGGCCCGGGGCTCACACGGCGTGCCGGGCATGCAGGACCCCGTGCTGTACTGGGCGCCGTCGATCAATCCGGGAAACCTCGCCGTCTATCGCGGCAACCGCTTCCCGGCCTGGCGCGGCAACATTTTGATCGGCACGATGACGCACGCGCTGCTCAGGGTCAGCCTCGACGGGGCCGGTGAGCCCGTCGGTCAGGAGCGCATGTTGACCGAGCTCGGGCAGCGGCTGCGCGACGTGCGCGAGGCGCCGGACGGCTCGCTTTATCTCCTGACGGACGAGAAGGAGGGCGCCGTGCTGCACGTGGACGCGGCAGCGCCCGGCAGCGCACGGCAAGCCGTGCCGGCGGCGCTGCGCAGCTTCATATCCGCCGGCGACGTGGCGGCGCTCGTGGAGAAGGCCAAGGCGGACCGCAAGGACGGGCAGCCGCTCGTCGCCGAGCCGATTCTCTCGCTCGCCCCCTACCGAGCGCTGATCGAATACCGCCCCGCATTGGCGCCGGCGGCCCTGCACGAGAAGGATGCCGAGCTCATGTACGTGCTCGACGGCACGGGCATTCTCGTGACGGGCGGCCGGATCGTGAATGTGCGACGCGTGAACCCCTACAATCTGAGCGGGCCCTCGATCGAAGGCGGCCGCTCGCAGGCCTTGGCGAAGGGTGACTTCGTGTTCGTGCCCGAGCAGACGCCGCACCAGATCGAGCCGACGGGCGGTCGGCCCATCGTGCTCGTCACGATGCACGTTCCGCGGCCCGTCGCCTGGGCGCGATAGACGCGCCGCGGTCTCGAGCGCCGATCAGGTCTGCTGCTTCTCCTGCTTCTCGGGCAGCGCGACGGAGAGCTCCAGGACGTCGTGCCCATCCTCGCTTTCCAGATTGATCTGGACGGCTTCGGGATCGACGTTCACGTATTTGCGAATGACCTCGAGGAGCTCGCGGCGCAGCAGCGGCAAGTAGTCCGGCCCGTCGCGGGCGCTGCGTTCCTGCGAGACGATGATGCGCAGGCGTTCCTTCGCGATCTGCGCGGATGCGGGTTTGCGTTGGAAGAGTGCGAGCAGGCCCATGTCAACTCCCGAGCATGCGAGCGAAGAATCCCTTCTTCTGCTCTTCGATGAAGCGTAGCGGCACCGATTGGCCGAGGAGGCGCGAAACCGCGTCCCGATAGGCGCCTGAGACGTTGCTTTGGTCGTTCAGGATGATCGGCGTCCCGGCGTTCGAAGCCGAGAGCACGTCCTGGGATTCCGGAATCACGCCGAGGATGTCGATGCCGAGGATCTCCTGGACGTCCGCAACGCTGAGCATTTCGCCCGTCGTGACGCGCCGCGGGCTGTATCGGGTTAGGAGCAGGTGCTCCTTGACCGCGCCGTCTCCCTTCTCGGCCCGGTGCGTCTTGCTCGCGAGCAGGCCCAGGATGCGGTCCGAGTCGCGCACCGACGAGACCTCGGGATTCACGACGACGATTGCGCGGTCGGCGAAGTACATGGCTAGATGAGCGCCTTTCTCGATGCCCGCGGGCGAATCGCAGATGATGTAGTCGAAGCCGTCCTCGATGAGCTCGTCGAGGACCCGCCGCACGCCCTCGCTCGTCAGCGCATCCTTGTCCCGGGTTTGGGACGCGGCCAGGACGAACAGCGTGTCGATGCGCTTGTCCTTGATCAGCGCTTGCTTGAGCGTGCACTCCTCGTTGATTACGTTGACGAAGTCGTAGACGACGCGGCGTTCGCAGCCCATGATCAGGTCGAGGTTGCGCAGGCCGATGTCGAAGTCGAGCACGGCCACGCGTTTGCCCTGGTTTGCAAGCCCACAGGCGATGCTGGCGGAGGTCGTCGTCTTGCCGACGCCGCCCTTGCCTGAGGTCACGACGATGATCTCGGTCAATGCAGGATCTCCTGAAAGATGGTGTTCGGAGCGGTCAGGCGCCGATGCGCTCGAAGCGCAAGTCCTCGCCGTCCAGCCACGCCTGCACGGGGTGACCGGCCAGCTCGGCGGGCAAGGTCTCGAAGACGCGGAACACGCCCGCGATCGAGACGAGCTCGGCGCGGAACTCCTGGCAGAACATGCGCGCCGTGGCGTCGCCGTTTTGGCCCGCGATCGCGCGGCCTCGCAGGGCGCCGTAGACGTGCACCGAACCGTCCGCCATGACCTCGGCGCCGGCGCCGACCGTCGCCGTGACGACGAGGTCGCGATTGCGCGCGTAGACGCGCTGCCCGGAACGGATCGGCTGGTGGTGCATGAGTGCGCGCGACTCGGGCTCGGCGGGCCGCGGTGCCGGTTGGATCGCCGCGGGCCGCTCGCGCGGGCGTTGCGGCGGCAGCACGGGCAGCTCGAGCGCGCGCGCCAGCGCGTCGACGAAGGCCGGGCCCTGAACGAGTCCCATGGGCAACATGCCGGCACGGCGCACGGCCTCCAGGACCGCTTTCAAGGCGTCGGCCGCCGGCTCCTCGGGCAGCATCGAGAGGTCCAGCGAGACCGCCGTGCGGTCGAAGAAGCGCGGCGCCGTGGCGACCCGTCCCGTCAGGTCGTCGAGGATTGCGCCGGGATCCGTCGTGCGCAGGCGCACCTGCGCCAAGTCGACGGGGCCGAATCGAATCTCGAGCGCGGCGTCTTCTCTCGCCTCAGCAGACTTGCTCATCGGGGGTGGTCCTCGGTGCCGCACGCTCGAGGGGCGTGCTCCATCGCACATAACGAAGTTGCGAAGTGTACTAGGACCGAGCCGGGGATGCAGGCCTCGTTGGCGGCACCCCGGGCCGTGCGCCGGACCGCGGGCCGTCCGCCGCGCCGCGGTCGCGGGCTCCGCGCCGCCGGACGGCGGACGCCGCGGCGCGGCGGCTGCCCCGTATGCGTGCAGACCGCTCGAAACGTGATCCCGATCACGCCCTTCGCGCGTTCCGCTTGCATCCCCTCACAGTCGCGGGTCTTTCCCGGCTGCTAGCCTTGCGAACCTCGCGTTTCGTTACGGCAGCCATGATCGTTCTCCCACAGTCCGGCCGAATATCCACTGGAGACATCTCGGGGGAGCCGGTGGGCGCCGAGGAGCAGATCGCCCGCAGCGAGGCCCGCCTCAACGAAGCACAGCGCATCGCCAAGATCGGGAATTGGGAATGGGACCTCGTCCGCGACCGCAACTGGTGGTCGGCCGAGCTGTACCGCATCTTCGGCGTCGATCCCGCGGCCGAGGCACCCTCGTACGGGCTGTTTCGCGAGATGACGCATCCGGAGGACCGCCGGCGTCTCGAGGAGTCCGTCGAGAAGGTCATGGCCAACACGGGCCGGCCCGGCATAGACATCCGCTTGCGCCTCCGGGACGGCACCGAGAAGATTGTCCACATTCAGGGCGAGGTCACGCTCGGCGCCGACGGGCGGCCCGTACGCGTATCGGGGACGCTGCAGGACATCACCGAGCGCAAGGCCATCGAGACGGCCCTGCGGCTCAGCGAGTCACGCTACAAGGAAGCCCAGCGGCTGGCCAAGATCGGCAACTGGGAATGGGACCTCGCCACGAATGCGAACTGGTGGTCCGACGAGCTGTTCCGCATCCTCGATCTCGACCCCGAGGTGCACGAGGCCTCGTTCGACAACTTCATCTGCAGGGTCCACCCCGACGATCGCGAGATGCTGATCCAGGGCACGCGCAACGTCAACGTCGGCAATGTCCGCCTGGAGCCGGTGAGGATTCGCCTGGTGCTCGGCGGGGGCCGCCGCAAGGTCGTCGAGCTGCGCATCGAGATTCGCGGGGACGAGTGCGGGCGGCCGCGTTCGGTGATCGGCACGATCCGCGACGTGACGGAACGCTGGGAGCTCGAGACTCAGCTGCGCGACAGCGAGGAGCGCTACTCGAGCACGGTGGAGCTCGCCGCGATCGGTATCGCCCACGTGGACCTCGAAGGCCGGTTCATGTGGGCCAACAAGCAGCTCTGCGACATGCTCGGTTACGGGATGGACGAGCTTCTGGGCCTGACGATTAGGGATGTTTCTCACCCCGAGGACGTTGACGTGACGACCGAGGACAGGACGCGGCTGCATGCCAATGAGATCGATTCCCTGACGACCGAGAAACGCTACGTCCGGCGGGACGGCGAGACGATCTGGGTCCGCATCAAGAGCACGCTCAAACGTAACGCCGAAGGCGCTCCGCTCTACGACATTTCGATTGTCGAGGACATCTCCGAGCGCAAGATCGCCGAGGCTCGCATCAGATATCTCGCGACGCACGACGACATGACCGGCCTGCCGAACCGCGCGACCTTCGGCGAACTGTTGAATCACACGATCGAGACGACGCGCCGTCGAGACGGCCAGTGTGCCGTGCTGTTCATCGATCTCGACCGCTTCAAGGTGATCAACGATTCGTTGGGCCACGAGGCGGGCGACCAGCTGCTCCGCGAGATGTCGGCGCGGCTGAGCCGCTGCGTCAGAATGTCCGACATGGTGGCGCGGCTCGGCGGCGACGAGTTCGTCGTGCTGCTCAAGGACTGCGGTGCCCCGGCGGCGGCCGACGTCGCCGCAAAGGTCCTCGCGGCGGTCATCGAGCCCGTGACCATCATGGAGCAGGAGTGCCGCGTCACGGCCAGCATCGGCATCGCGCGGTTTCCCGACGACGCCGTGGATGCCCTGTCTCTCATGAAGCACGCGGACGTCGCCATGTATCTCGCGAAGGAAGAAGGCAAGAACAACTACCAGTTCTACTCGCCCGAGACGAGCCCGATGTCCGTCGAGCGGCTGATCCTCGAGGCCCAGCTCGGCCGTGCGCTGGAGCAGACGGAGTTCTCGGTGAAGTACCAGCCCCAAGTGTGCCTCGCGACCGGCCGGATCGTCGGCACGGAGGCCCTGCTGCGCTGGTGGAATCCCCAGCTCGGTACCGTATCCCCCGCGCAGTTCATTCCCGTTGCCGAAGACACGGGGCTCATCGTGCCGATCGGTAAGTGGGTGCTGCGCACCGCCTGCGAGCAGAATGTCGCATGGCAGCGTCAAGGCCTGCCCGCCGTGGTCATGTCGGTCAACCTCTCGCCGCGGCAATTCAAGGACCCCAATCTGCTCTGCGATATCGCCGAAGTCCTCGAGCAGACCGGGATGGCCCCGGGTTTTCTCGAGCTCGAGATCACCGAGGGCGTGATCATGCACGATCTCGATCAGGTGGCCGAGCGCATCGCCGGCATCAAGCGTCTCGGCGTCAGGCTCGCGATCGACGATTTCGGCACCGGCTACTCTTCGCTTTCGCAGCTCAAGCGCTTTCCCATCGACACGCTCAAGATCGACCGTTCGTTCATCCGCGACATCCCGGGCAGCGTCGAGGACACGGCGATTACCGAGGCCGTGATCTCGCTCGGCAAGACGCTCGGCGTCAAGATCGTGGCCGAAGGCGTCGAGACGGCTCCGCAGTGCGCGTTTCTCCGCGAAAGCGGTTGCGATCACATGCAGGGTTTCCACTTCAGCAAGCCCTGTCATCCCGACGCCTTCGCAGAGCTGCTCGCGCGCCGCGCGGGTTTCGAAGCGGTCGCCGAGGCTTAACTCGGCCGGCCTGCGTCCGGCGGCGCCGCGGTCGTCGCTACGCCTCCTGGCCCGCCATCCAGTCTGCCGCCTCCGCGATGACCTGCGGGAACCGGCCGGGGTCCACCGGATGCCACATGCCGTGGCCGGGAAAGATCCAGCGGACGTCCCGCCAAGCCGAGAGCTTGCGAACGGATTCGGTTTGGGCTTCCCAGGAGTACCAGCACACGCTTGGAAACGAACGGAACCGGCCCTCGCTCTGCACCCATGCAAAGTGGTCGCCCGTGAACAAATACTGTCCGCGCCATAGGAGCACGGCGTGGCCTTCGGTGTGCCCGGGAGTCGCGATGACCTCGGCATCGTCGAGGCGCAGACCCTCGCCGTGCACGACGATCTCGGCATCCGGCTGCGCGCAGAGGTCGCGCTCGTGGATGATGCGCTCGGCTCGGAAATGCTGCGCGAAGCGCGCCGCGTCGGCGACGTCGTCGCGATGCGTCAGGAAGATCCAGCGCAGCCCGCCAGCGCGCTCGAAGCGGTCCACGAGGTGACGCGTATACCGCGGTGAGTCCACGAGCCAATTGCCGCCCCCGGCGCGAATGAAGTAGCTGTGTGCGCCGAAGGACTTGCGCGAGTTGTAGCCATTGACGAAGACGTTCGGTGCGAGCTCGTGCGGGAACGCCTCGCGGGCCGCCGTAAGGTCGACGGGCGCCGCCGTTCCGATCGAGGCCACGGGGCAGGCGAGCAATGCCATCTCGACCTTGAGACGTTCGGCCGGCGAGTGCGGTTGGCGGATGACGAACGCATGGCGGCCGTCGTCGCCGAACACGTCCGGCGCATAGTGACGGCTCACGCCGCAATCGATGCACGTCGAATCGACGTAGAACAACCCCTCCGCGTTGCCGGGAAGGCGCTTGCGTTCGTCGGCCATGACATCGTTCCTCGGTGCGTAACCGCGGGCCCGTCCGCGGCCCGCGTCCGGCACCAGCATAAAGCATGCCGGGCGCGGCGCGGCCTCGGGGCGGCTCGCGATCTTCACATTTCTGAAGCGTCGGCGGGGGCCGCGAAGGCCCCGATCCAGTCGCGGAACGGGCGGGAGTAGGGTAGGCTGCGCGGGTATACGAGCGGCCGACCCGGCCGCCGCCAAGAATCTACCTCGGCTGCGCACCTGGCGCCTCGTCGGCTGGGTTCGCGGCTTGTCACACAGAGGCGAATTTTTAAGGGGGTTATTGTGAGCTCGAGAGAACTCATTCGGCGGTCTGCCGTCGCTGCAGCGATCACGTTGGCTTTCGCGGGCGCGGCGCAGGCGCATCACGGGTTCGGCCAGTTTCAAATGGACAAGGTCACGGAGTATTCAGGAACGCTCACGCGTTTCGAGCTCGTGAATCCGCACTCCTATCTGTACTTCGACACGATCAAGCCCGACGGGACGAAGTTCTCGATGCGCTGCGAAATGCGCGCCGCCACGCTGATCAAGCGCTCCGGCTGGAACGTGGGCCTATTCGTGCCCGGCACGCACGTGAACGTGCAGGGTCACCCGCATCGTCAGGATCCGCATTCGTGCTATCTCGAGAGCATCAACCTCGGCGGCAGCACGAAGATCGATCGCAACGAGCAGTTTTCGCACGCCCAGAAGGTGGATACGGCGAATCGTCCCGCGACGCTGGCCTCCGGCGCGCCAAACATTTCGGGCGACTGGGCCGTCGAGGAAGACGTGCTGACCGTGCCGCCGAGC
Organism: uncultured Gammaproteobacteria bacterium; assembly: GCA_963782445.1. GTDB lineage: Bacteria > Pseudomonadota > Gammaproteobacteria > Steroidobacterales > Rariloculaceae > ZC4RG20. The sequence continues at coordinate 2,511,284 of CAWAJM010000001.1, read as the reverse complement.
GGCGGCAATGGCGCGCTCGTGCCGAAGCACCTCATCGAGGCGTATCGCACCGGTAAGATCACGCTCGAGCAGATCCGCGCCCAGTATCCGCGGCCCGAGCGGCCCGTCTATACGGAGGCCGGTAAGGCCGCCGCGAAGGCATTCAAGATGTGGTCGCCCAAGGACAACCCGCGGCTGGCCTGCAAGCCGACGAGCGTCATCTTCGATTGGACGTTCGATTGGCCGGTCAATCGCATCACTCAGCATACGACGGCCGACGGCGAGCGCGTCGTCGACATCGACTACGGTCTCTACAGCTTCACGCGCCGCGTCCATATGGACATGGACCAGCATCCGTCGGACCTGAAGCCGACCTATGCGGGGCATTCGATCGGTCACTGGGAAGGCAATACGCTCGTGGTCGACACCGTCGGCTTCGAGCCCGGCGTGCTCGTGCCGCCGACGCGCAACAGCGACAAGCTGCACGTCGTCGAGCGTTTCACGCTGAATCCGAAGGACGGGTCCATCACGCGGACGTATACGGCCGAGGACCCGGTCTATCTGGCCAAGCCCTACACGGGCTCGGATACGGTCTATCTCTCCGAGACGCCGTTCGAGCGGCACCCGTGCAAAGAGCTGACCTACGAGTTCGGGGGCGGCCGGCCCCGTTAAGTCTGGGGACCTGCGAGCGTCGCGGCCGCGCGGAAGCGATTCCGCGCGGCCGTTTTCGTTGCGCCTTACCTCTGCGGCGGCCCGGGCGCGCGGCGGCTGCCGCGCCGCCGCTCCGCGGTTCGCGTGCCGCCCTCGGCAGCGTGGGATTTTCCGTCCTCTAATGTGCCACAATCGGCCCAACGAACGTCCGAACCGTCGGGTTCGATAGGAGGTACCGATGCTGATTCGACCTCACGCAGGCGCCGCGCTCCTGCTCGCGATTGGCGCGTCCGCTTTGCTCTCGTCCCGCGCCGGCGCCGATCCGGCCGACGACTGGAAGAACGACTTTCCCGGGCGCATGCACCGCATCGACGTTGCCAAGCTGCCGCCGCCGTTCGCGACGCCCATCGGCCGGGATTTTCCGCGCGTCGTCGCTAAGCCGGCCGACGCGCAGCTTCGGCTCCCGCCCGGCTTCGAGGTCAACGTCTTCACGCGGGCCGTGCAGGGTCCGCGAATCATGCGCATCGCACCGAACGGCGACATTTTCGTCGCCGAGACGCAGGCCGGCCGCATCAAGGTTCTGCGGCCGACGGCCGACGGCGCGGGCGTCGTCGGCGCCGAGGTGTTCGCCGAGGGCCTGAAGCTGCCCTTCGGCATGCAGTTCTATCCGGCCGGCGATCACCCGCAGTGGCTGTATGTCGCCGAGAACGATCGCGTCTTGCGGTTTCCGTATGGTGCCGGGGACACGCGGGCGCGCGGGCCTGCCGAGGTCGTCGTGCCGCAGCTCGCGCCGAAGGCCGGCGGCGGCCACTTCACGCGCAACCTCGCGTTTTCGCCCGACGGCAAGCGCATGTTCGTCGCGGTCGGTTCGGGCTCGAACGTGGCCGAGCAGATGCCGAAAAAGACGCCCGCTCAGATCGAGGCCTGGGAGGCCGGGCACGGCGTCGGCGCGGCCTGGGACGACGAGACGAACAGAGCCAACGTCCTCGTGTTCGACGTGGGCTCGAAGGCCCCGGGCAAGCCGTTTGCGACGGGCATTCGCAACTGCGTCGGGCTTACCTTTCAGCCCGGCACGGACAATCTGTGGTGCACCGTCAACGAGCGCGACCTGCTCGGCGACGACCTCGTGCCCGACTACTCGACCCGGGTTCGGGAGGGCGGATTCTACGGCTGGCCCTGGTACTACATGGGCGACCACGAGGACCCGCGGCACAAGGGCGAGCGTCCGGATTTGGCCGGCAAGACGCTCACGCCCGACGTGCCGTATCAGGCGCATTCGGCGTCGGTCGGCCTGGCGTTTTATACCGCTAGGCAGGGCCGCTCCGCGTTCCCGGCCGAGTACGTCGGCGACGGTTTCGCCGTCTTCCACGGTTCCTGGAACCGCCAGAACCGCACGGGCCACAAGGTCGTGCGCGTCATCATGAAAGACGGCGTGCCGACCGGCGAGTACCAGGACTTTCTCGTCGGATTCGTGACCGACGGCAAGGCGTGGGCCCGGCCCGCCAGCATCACCGAGGCGGCGGACGGCTCGCTGCTCGTCAGCGACGATGGCGCCAACGTCATCTATCGAATCTCCTACGCGCCTTGACGCGGCCGGCCGGGTGGCCTGCTGGCCCGCCGCTTGCACGTCGGCAGGGGAGCCGGGCGCGGCCGCTGCGGCGGCGCGGCCGGCCCGGCGCATTCCGGCGCATCGGCGCTGTCGTGTAGAGGAGAGACCCATGGCCGTGAAGACCGAGAGACTCGAGAAGGCCGCATGGAAGGACTATTTCGATCGGGTCTCGAAGCAGCTCGTCGGCAAACAGGCTCATGTCGAGGTGGCGTCGCTGTCGCTCGGCGATCAGGTCGAGGCGGAATGGACGCGCTTACTCGGCGTCGCCTACGATCCCAAGGACGACCTCCTGCAAATCGATCTCGACGGCGCCGATCACATGATCCGGCATCCGAAGCAGATTCACGCGGCCCGCGGTCCGGCCGGGCTCGAGGCGTTCGAGATCGTGGACGCGGACGACGCGAAGCAGATTCTGCGGCTGCGCGAGCCTTTGATGCTGGCTGATTGATCCGCTCGACGCTGCACGGCGCGCGGGCCGTTCGCCGTCGAGCGGCCAATCAGGCCGCGAGGCAGTCGGCGATCCAGGCGGCCGCCGCGAGCGTTTGCGCATCTGCGCCGCGGCGCCCCACGACCTGCAGGCCGAGCGGCAGCCCGTGCGGGCCGAAGCCGAAGGGCACGTTGACGCAGGGTCCGTGCAGCAGCGTCCAGACGCGGTTCATGACGGGATCGCCCGTGGTCGTGAGGTCGGCCGGCGCCTCGCCCGGCGTGCTCGGCGTCAGCAGCACGTCGCAGTCGGCCATGCAGTCCGGGAGCTCGAGCCGACACGCTTGCGCGAGTTGCTTCGCGGCCGCGTACCGGGCAGCCGAAATCCGCGCGCCCGCCTCGAGGTCGGCGCGCAGGCGGGCCGTCAGGGCGTCCGCGTGCCGATGCCGCTCGGCGGCGAGATTCGCGGCCCACTCGTAGCCCATGATCGTCGCGTGCGCTGCGGCGAGGCCCGCGAACGACGCGGGCAGTTCGACCCGACCGACGGCTGCGCCGCTTGCGGCGAGCCGCCGCTCGGCCTCGACGAAGGCGGCCGCGGCCGCCGGCTCGACGCGGTGCCAGGCGTGGCTGCGGCAGACCCCGACCTTGGGCGGATTCGGTAGGTGGTGCAGCTCGAGCAGGGCCTGCCGGTCCGCGAGCACGCCGAGCAGCAGGGCGGCGTCGGCGACCGTGCGGGCGAAGACGCCGACCGTATCGAGGCTTTCGGCCACGAGTTTGACGCCGTCGCGGGCGATGAGGCCGTAGCTCGGCTTGCAGCCGACGATCCCACAGAAGCTCGCGGGCCGGATCACGGAGCCGGCCGTCTGCGTACCGACGGCGAGCGGCACCATGCCGGCGGCTACCGCGGCGGCCGAGCCGCTCGAGGAGCCGCCCGGCGTGTGCGTCACGGCATGGGGGTTGACGGTGGCGGCGGGCGACGGCCCGGCGAATTCGCTGGTTGCCGTTTTGCCGAGCACGACGGCGCCTGCCTGGCGGGCCAGAGCGACGCAGGCCGCGTCGGCTTCGGGCCGGTGACCGCGGTAAATCGCCGAGCCGTATTCCGTCGGCAGATCGCGCGTATCGATGATGTCCTTGATGCCGATCGGCAAGCCGTGGAGCGGGCCGCGCATCGGGCCGGCGTCGAGCTCGCGCGCGCGGCGGCGGGCTAGCGCGGCATCGACGGCGACCCAGGCGTGCAGGGCCGGGTCGCCTGCCTCGACGCGTGCGAGGCAGGCCTGCGTGAGCTCGATGGCGCGCAGGCGGCCGTTGCGCAGGCGGGTCGCGAGCTCGACGGCCGTGAGCCCGACCGACGCACTCTCGGGATCGGACCTACGCACCTCAGGCGTCGAGCGCCACGGCGACGCCCATACGGCCCGATATCGCCTCGGCTTCGTCGAGCCATGTGCCGATGCTGCCCTCGATGCCGCGGCGCCAGAACTCGGGGTCCCGGGGATCGAGCCCGAAGGGCGCCATGAGCTCGACGGCATTCTTGCTGCCGCCCGCGCGCAGCACGTCGAGGTATTTGCCCTCGAACTCGCCCCCGAAGCGCTCGCGCACGGCGAACAGCGACTGCGTGAAGAGCTCGCCGAAAGCATAGGCATAGACGTAGAACGGCCGCAGGAAGTGGGTGACGTAGCTCCAGAGGTTCTCGGTGTCCGCATAGCTGAACAGGTCGCCGTCCTCGCCATAGAACGCGCGCGTGACCTGCATCCAGGCGGCGTTGAGATCGTCGACCGTGAGCTTGCCCTCGCGGCGCGCGGCGTGGATGCGTTGCTCGAAGTTCGAGAAGGAAATCTGGCGGACGACGGTGTTGATGTGGTCCGCGCTCTTGCTCATTAGCAGGGCGAGTCTTTGCTCGTCGCTCTCGGCGCGCTCGAGCAGGTAACGAAACGTGGTCATCTCGCCGAAGATGGAGGCCGTCTCCGCGTAGGCCATGGGTGCGCGATACATGAGCGCGCCCTGGGCCCGCGCGGCGAGCAGACCGTGGGCCCCGTGGCCGAGCTCGTGGGCGACGGTCATGACGTCCCGCGTCGAGCCGAGGTAATTCAGAAAATTGTAGGCGCGGGGCTCGTCCGGCGGCAGCAGCAGCGACATGTTGTAGGCGCCGCCCGTCTTCCCTGCGTAGGGCGGGGCGTCGACCCATTTACGGTCCAGCATGAGCTTCACCTGCTCGCTCAGCGTAGGGCTGAACGAGTCGTAAGCGGAGAGAACCGTTTCGAGACAGTCGTTCCAGCCGACGACGCGCCTGTCGGCGAAGGGAAGCGGTGCATTGCGATCCGACCACTTGAGCGGTGCGACGCCGAGATGCGCCGACAATAGCCTGTAGTACCGGCGCGCCTGTCTCGCGCCGAGGTCGGCCACGGCCTCGTGCAGCGCCTCGACCGTCGAATCGTCGATCCGATTGCCGATGTTGCGCGCCGACATCGGGTTTTCGTAGCCGCGCTCGCGATCCTCGACGGCCTTGGCCCCGAGCACGACGTTCAGCGTTCGCGCCATCGTTCGGTCGAAGCGGCTTGCCGTCAGGCCCTCGCTGAAGACGTGCAGGGCGAGTGCGCGCCTGTCGGCGTCGCCGTCATTGGTAATGACGTGCAGGATCTCGGGCAGCGTCTTGTGCTCGCCGTCGACCTCGAAACGCAGCTCCGTCTCGAGCTCGGCCACAAAGTCCGTCCACTCCGAGGGCCCGAAAGGGGAGCGCAGCGTCAGTGCCCGCTCGACGTTTTCCTCGAGCAGGTAGCGCCGATTGGCCCGCATGTGGTCGAGCAGCGGCCGGTGGTGCCTGGCGACCTCGTCGCGCTCGAGAATCGCCTCGTAGGTCGCGTCGTCGATGGCGACGAGCTCGTGCTCGAAGAAGTTCAGGTGGTCGGCGTCGGCCCGGCTCCAGGCCTCCTGAACCTGGCCCAGGCGCCGCTGGATCTGGGCGTTCGCGGCGTCGGTGCTGCGCCGCAGAAACAGATAGCCCATGAGCTGATCGGCGATGCAGCTCATCTCGGCCTGCGCCATGAGGGCCTGGCCCAGACGCTCCGTCAGCCGTCCCCGGAACTGCACCTCGAACGCTTCCGCCAGGCCCAGGAGCTGTTCGAGATCGGCGACCATGCGCGGATCGTCGATGTTTTCGTAGAGATCGGAGAGATCCCAGCGCACGTCCTCGGCGCCGGTCGTCGGGGTCCCGGGTGCCTCGGGTTCCTGGGGTTGCTCCAAGCTTGGGTCGGCTTCGCTCATCTTCGGCAGGGTTCCGTTCGGGTGGCTGATCGGCCGGCGCCGGCTTCGCCCAGTATAGGACGTGAGGCAGGCCTCTTGCCTGGGCGGCGGCCCGCAAGGCAGCGGCCGTGGAAAAATAGGGCAAGTTACCGATGCAAGACGGCTTTCTGGGGTACCATTCCGGGCACCCACGCTACGGAGTGACGGACTGCATGGCTGCGACCCCCCATGCCGCGGACGACCACCGGCTGCGGCGCGATATCGGCATCATCGGCCTATTGTTCACGGCGGTCGGCTCGATCATCGGCTCGGGCTGGCTTTTCGGAGCGCTCAACGCGGCGCAGATCGCCGGTCCCGCGGCGATTCTGGCGTGGGCCATCGGCGGCGTCATGATCATGCTGATCGGTCTGTGCTACGCAGAGCTCGGCGCCATGTTTCCGGTCTCCGGCGGCGTCGTCCGGTTTCCGCAGTTCTCGTTCGGTTCGTTCGCGAGCTACACGTTCGGCTGGATCACGTGGATCGCGGCGGCCTCCACGACGTTCGATCGAGGTGCTCGCGGCCCTGCAGTATTCGACGAACTACCTTCCCTGGCTGCAGCGCCTGCAGGACGGTACCCCCGTTCTGACGGTGCCGGGCTTCCTCGTGGCCGTGGCCCTGCTCGGGCTCTTCAGTCTCGTCAACGTCGTCGGCATCCGCTGGTTCGCGAGGCTCAACAACGCGCTCGTGTGGTGGAAGCTCGTCATCATCGTTCTCGTGATCATTGCGTTCGCCGTGACGGCGTTCGAGGGCGCGAACTTCGACACGAGCGCGAGGGGCGGTTTCATGCCTTTCGGCTGGGCCGGCGTCTTCTCCTCGATCGCCACGGCCGGGATCGTGTTCTCCTACCTCGGCTTCCGGCAGGGCGTCGAGCTGGCCGGCGAGACGCGCAATCCGCACCGCAACGTGCCCATCGCGATCATCGGCTCCGTGCTGATCACGGGCGCGATCTACGTGGCGCTGCAGATCGCCTTCATCGGTGCGTTGCCGAGCTCGGCCCTCGCGAACGGCTGGGCCCACATCGGCACGAGCTTCACGGGCGGCCTCAACCACATCGCCGCGACGTACGGGCCGCTCGCGGCGCTCGCCACGGTCATGGGCCTCACGTGGCTCGCCGTGCTGCTGTATCTCGATGCCTTCATCTCACCCGCCGACACGGGCCTGATCTATGCCACGATCACGGCGCGCGTGTCCTACGGCATGGGCCGTAACGGCAACACCTTCAAGGCCCTCTCGGAAGTCAACGACCGCGGTGTGCCGTGGGTCAGCGTCATTTTGACGTTCGTCGTGGGCGTCGTCTTTCTGCTGCCGTTCCCGGGGTGGCAGAAGCTCGTCGGCTTCGTCACGTCCGCGACCGTGCTGTCTTTCGGTTCCGGGCCCATCGTCCTGCTCGCGCTGCGCCGGCAGCTGCCCGGCCAGGCGCGGCCGTTCCGGCTGCCCGGGGCGCACGTTTTCGCTTACCTCGCATTCCTGTCCTCGAATCTCATCGTTTACTGGTCGGGCTGGGACACGACCTGGAAGCTGTATCTCGCCGTGCTGATCGGCTACATCGTGCTGGGGCTGCACGAGTGGAAGAACGCCAAGACGACTCCGCCGCTCGAGCTCCGGTCCGGCCTTTGGGTCGTCGCCTGGCTCGCGGGCCTCGCCGCGATCGGCTGGCTCGGCTCCTATCCCGATCCGGCCGCGGGCGCGGGCAACCTCGGCGTGGTCGGTCTCGGCTGGGCCATCCCCGTCATCGCGGTCTTCTCGGCCTTGGTCATGTGGCTGGCCTCCGGTCAACGGCTGTCGACCGAGAAGGTCGAGGCGCACGTGCACGAGCCGTCGGTGCCGGAATCGCAGCTGCCGAGCGAGCCTTATATCAGTCCTTGAGCCTGCGGCCCGTGCCGCGTTCCACGACGAGGTCGGCCACGTCCAGCGCGCGCCGGTCGCCGCGCGCGCGGAGGCCGGCCGCGACGCCTTGCCTGTCGGGCGCCTCGCGGTTCTGACTGACCTTCCATTTGCCCGTGAGGGTCTCGATGGGCATTTCGAGGCCGACGAGCGCGTCGAGCATTCGCTCTACGTAATCCCGGGGCGCGTCGGAGACCTGCCACGGCAGGGGCTGCCCCGCCTCGTGCTCGCGGGTGAGCGCGGTCACGTGCGCGAGCAGCCAGTCGCGATCGTCGACGATGCGCGGGCGGCCGCGGGCGTGGACGACTGCGTAGTCCCAGGTCGGTACGACCTTGCCGTGCGCCTGCTTGGCGGGATACCAGGAGGGCGTCACATAGGCCTCGGGCCCGTGAAACACAGCGACGGCCGGCGTATCGCCGTCGAGCGCCCGCCAGACCGGATTCGCTCGCGGCAGGTGGCCGTGCAGCGTCCCGTTCGCCGCCTCGCCGACGAGCAGCAGCGGCAGATGATCGATGGCGACGTCGCCGCCGACCGCGACGACGAGCGTCGCGAGCGGATGCGCCCTGAGAAGTCCGTGCAGCACTTCGATTCGCGTTTCCGCGAAATGCGGCGGTATGTACATGGCGCTCGGCTCCGGCAGGTTCGGTCGATGCCGCGATGGCACCGCGGAGTATAGCGGGGCCCGCGCCGGGCGTGCGCCGGCATGCGGCTGGCGCGGCCCCGGCTTCGGTTTATGCATGCGGCTCTGCGTGCTACCTTTCGCGCTCGCCGCACCCCCGCCGGCGACGATACGAGGGTTCCATGAGGCTTCGGTCATCCGACGAAATAGCACGCGTCGCTGCAAGCCGCTTGCCGCGCTTTCTGGCGGAGTACGTGGCGGGCGGGTCCTACGCCGAGCATACGCTCAGGCGCAACGTCGAGGATCTGCGCGGCATCGAATTGCGCCAGCGCGTGCTGAACGATGTTTCCAAAATCGACGTGCGCACGCAGCTCTTCGGGCACGAGTGGTCCCGGCCTTTCGGCCTCGGCCCCATCGGCATCTCCGGAATGTTCGCGCAGCGCGGCGAGATGCAGGCGGCGCTCGCGGCCGAAAGCGCGAACGTGCCGTTCTGTCTGTCGACCGTCTCGATCTGCAGTCTCGAGGAAGTCGCGGCCGCGTTGCAGCGGCCGTTCTGGTTCCAGTTGTATGTGATCCGCGACCGCGCCTTCATGAACGATCTACTGGACCGGGCCGCCGCGGCCGGCTGCTCGGCGCTGATCTTCACCGTGGACATGCCGGTACCCGGCGTTCGTTACCGGGATTACCGCACGGGACTGGCCGGCAGCGCGGGGCTCGCGGGGCGGCTCAGGCGCATGGTTCAGGCGCTGGGAAGGCCGCGGTGGTGCTACGAAGTAGGCGTACGCGGCCGCCCGCACTCGCTCGGCAATCTGCTCGCCGTGCTCGGCGAGAACAGCGGCCTCGAGGACTACATCGGCTGGCTCGGCAGCAACTTCGACCCGAGCGTCACCTGGAAGGATCTGGACTGGATCCGCGCGAAGTGGAAGGGTCCGCTCGTGATCAAGGGCATCCTCGATCCGGAGGATGCGCGCCAGGCCGTCGCGCTCGGCGCGGACGGCATCGTCGTCTCGAACCACGGCGGCCGGCAGTTCGACGGCGTGCGTTCGACCGTCAGGGCCTTGCCCGACGTTGTCGAGGCCGTGGACCGGAAGCTTTCCGTGCTCGTCGACGGCGGCGTGCGCAACGGCGTCGACGTGCTGCGCATGCTCGCGCTCGGCGCCGACGGGGTCCTGCTCGGACGCGCGTGGGCCTTTGCGCTCGCCGCGGGCGGACGCCGGTCGGTCGAGGCCGTCATAGAGACGATCGGCAGGGAACTGGAGGCGGCCATGGCCATGGCGGGCCGCACGCGGCTCGCCGATGTCGATCGCTCCGTGCTCGACCTCTAGTGGCCAGCTGTTACAGGCCGCTGGTGGCGGTATAGCGATATAGCGACGCGTCCGCGCTCGAGGCTGCGGGGCGCCGCGAGCTTGTCAAAGGCCGCCCGCCGCGCTAATCCTGAAGGCCCGGCCTGCTTGCGGAGCGCGCCATGGATCGACGGCTCTTACGTCTCGGCGCCACGCTGTTCGCGGCGGCGCTCGCCGGCTGCGGCGGCGGTCATGGCGGGGGCGGCGAGCGCCCGGCGGCCGGGACGCCGCCCGCCATCACGGCCCAGCCCGCGGATCAGCGCGTCCCGCTCGGGGCGCGGGCGACGTTCACGGTTACGGCCAGGGGTACGCCCCCTCTGGCTTATCAATGGAAGCGGGACGGGGCGGCCCTATCGGGGGCCACCGCTTCGGTCTACGTTGCACCGGCTGCTGAGGCGGCCGACGACGGGGCCACGTTTTCGGTCGACGTTAGCAATGCCGCCGGCAGCGTCTCGAGCGCGACCGCGACCCTGAGCGTGACGGACCCGGCCGCGCCCGCCGACGTTGTGACCTACAAGAACGACGTCACGCGCACCGGGCAAAACCTCGCCGAAGTCGTGCTCAAGCCGGCGAATGTCGACGCCTCGACGTTCGGCCTGCTGCGCGTGCTCGACGTGGACGGCAAGGTCGATGCGCAGCCGCTCTATCTCTCCAAGCTTGCGATCGGCGGCGGCACCCACGACGTTGTCTTTGCGGCGACGGAGCACGACACGGTCTATGCGTTCGACGCGGACACGGGCGCGACGTTGTGGCGCGTGTCGCTGCTTGGTGCGGGGGAGACGCCGAGCGACACGCGCGGCTGCGGACAGGTCGTTCCGGAAATCGGCATCACGGCGACGCCGGTCATCGACCGCAGCCGCGGCGCGCTTTACGTCGTGGCGATGTCGAAGGATGCGAGCTCGGCGTATCACCAGCGTCTGCATGCGCTGGACGTTCGCGACGGGCGCCGAGCTATTCGGCGGGCCGGTCGAGATCGCGGCCATGTTCCCGACGGCGCAGGGCGGCACGACGACGTTCGCCCCCGGACAGTACGAGGAGCGCGCCGCGCTGTTGTCGTCGGGCGGCCGTATCTATACGACCTGGACCTCGCACTGCGACATCGCGCCCTATACGGGCTGGATCATCGCCTACGATCAGCAGACGCTCGCCCGCGCCGCCGTGCTCGACGTTGCCCCGAACAGCGGCGGCGGGGGCCCGGCGATTTGGATGAGCGGCGGCGGCCCGGCGGCGGACGCCGCGGGCAACGTCTACGTGCTGACGGCCAACGGGGCCTTCGAGACGACGCTCGACGGCGCCGGCTTTCCGAGCGGGCAGGATTACGGCAATTCGTTTCTCAAGCTGACGACGGCGGGCGGCATGCTCGCCGTCGCGGATTATTTCACGATGGCCAACGAGGTCGCGGAGTCGCAGGCCGACACGGACCTCGGCTCCGGCGGCATCATGCTGCTGCCCGATCTCGCGGACGCATCCGGGACGACGCGTCACCTGGCGGTCGGGGCGGGCAAGGACGGGAATATCTACGTCGTGAATCGCGACTCGATGGGGCGCTTCGATCCCGCGGGGAATCACATCTGGCAGGAGCTCGGCGGCGTCTTGCCCGGCGGCATCTGGTCCACGCCGGCCTACTTCGACGGCACGGTCTACTACGGCGACGTCCACGGCACGTTGAAGGCCTTCGATGTGAGCGATGCCAAGCTCGCGACGCTGCCGAGCTCGCAGACGAGCACGGTCTTTCCGTACCCCGGCACGGCGCCCGCCGTCTCGGCCGACGGCTCGGTCGACGGCATCGTCTGGGCGCACGAGAACACGGACCCTGCCGTCCTGCACGCCTACGACGCGACCAATCTGGCGCACGAGCTCTACAACAGCAATCAGGCGGCGAACGGCCGCGACCATTTCGGCTCGGGCAACAAATTCATCACGCCGACGATCGCCGACGGCAGAGTATTCGTCGGCACGCGGAGCGGGGTAGCGGAGTTCGGGCTGCTGCCCTGAGGCTACCCGGCGCCGCTCCGGCATCTTGACCCGGACGCTAGGACTTGGGCGGTCCCCAGGTCCAATACAGCCCGAGATAGAGAGTCTCGTTCCTTTCGCCTGCGATGCTGTGGCCGGCGTCGAACAGCACCTGGCAGCCGCCGCACTGAAGGTGCGGCGTGTAGTAGCCGCCGAAGGTCGCGAGCGTCGTGCCGCGGCCGTCCTCGGACGCCGCGCCTTGCCCGAACACCTCGCCGCCGAGGATCAGGCGGTCGGACAGCCTGCGTAAGAGCAGAGCGCCGCCGAAATCGTAGTCGCGTTGCCCCGGCGCCGAGTTGAATACGCGCCCCCCGCCGAAATCCGTGGTCCATTGTCCCCAGCTCTTCTCTAGCCAGACGGGAAACATGCCCCAGGCCCGGCCGTTGCCCGTGCCGGCCGCAGCGTCCCCGGTCGGCAGCTCGAGGAACGGAAAGATTCCGATCTGCGGGCGCTTGTCCGTCTCGTCGAGGAACCGATATTTGACGCCGAGCTCGACGTCCCCGAGTCCGTACGCGTGACCGAGCCCGTCGGGCCGCTCCTCCAGAAACGGCACGACGGAGTGGATCATGACCTCGGGAGCCGGACTGTGGTTGTATTCGAAGGCCGGCGCCGCGATCTCTTTGCCGTCCGGTCCGGAAGCGAACGTCGAGAAGACGTAGCCCTCGGAATGACGGTAGTCGAGCGGCACGGGATCGTCCGTAAAGAACGGCGGTCCGGACCACGCGGATTGCAGGGGCAGCAGGGCCAGGGCAGCGAGGACGGCGCGATGGAGGTTCGTCATTCTCGGTTCTCCTACTCCTATGTTTCGTCGCGGGGTCGGCCGCATGAGACCCGCCCACCACTACCGTTTCCAGGCCGATGCATCGGAGGACCATGAGCGGGGCGACCGGCGTGCCGGCTAGAGGAACGCCCGGACGGGCTCGCGGCCGTCCCAGTCGACGGCCGCCCGGTGGAAGCGCCCGAAGGCCTCCTCCATGAGCGGCGTCGCGGGAATGAGCTCGACGAAACCGGGCAGCGCGCCCCGTGCGTCCATGTAGACGACTTCGCCGCCCGTGGGCACGCCGGCGCGGAACGCGACTTCCATGCCCATGCGGCGATAGCGCTCGACGTTGGCATCCACGTCGCGGCTCGCGACGCCCCAGTGGTGGAAGCCGTGGCCGCGGGCCTCGATGGCCTCGCGATACACCGAAGGGTGGGCGTCGTTGGGTTCGATGAGCTCGACGTTCATGTGGCCGGCGAAGGCCATCGCGATTTTCACGTCCGCCTGGGACGGCTGGCCGCGGTAGACGGCATGTTCGCCGGTGAAGTGCTCGAGCAGGAACCAGGGGCCGACGTTGAGACGGGCAATCCACTTCTCGATGGCCGCGCGGATGTCCGCGACCGTATAAGCCATTTGGACGATCCCATCGTCGGGTTGGCCGAAGCTGAGCTCGCGCATGGAGGACTCCTTGGCTGGCCGCGGGGCGAGGCGAGCCGTACGGCCGTTCCGGTCGGCGCGTGCGGCTCGCGCTGCCAGCTTATCATCATGCTCGCGTTCCTCTCGCATGTGGTAGCCTTCCTCGATCAGGACGTGGCTTCGGGGGAGTGGCGTGAAATTCATGAAGACGGCCGCGGTCGTCGCGGCAGCGGGGGCGATCTTCGCGAACGGCGCGAGCGCGCAGGCGCGCTGCGATCGGCAGTGCCTGACGGGCTTCGTCGATGCGTTTTTCGACGGACTCGTGCATGACGATCCGGCCATGGTGCCGCTCGCGGCGGCTGCGAAGGTCACCGAGAACGGCCGCGAGATGAGTCTGGCGAAGGCGTTCTGGCCCGGCGTCGAGCGCACGGTGTATCGATGGGACATCGTCAACGAGCCGCGCGGAGATACCGGTACCGAAGCGGTCGTCGAGAACGAGGACGGCACAAAGACGATTCTCATGGTCCGTCTCAAGGTGGCCGACGGGCGCGTCACGGAAGTCGAGACCATTAAGGCCAACCGCGGTGACGCCGACCGGCTCTGGGACGCCGACAATCTCAAACAGGTCGATCCGGCGCTGCAGCTCACGATCCGGCCCGCGGACCGCGATTCCTACTATGGGCTCGTCGCGGCGGCCGAGAGCTATTGGCGTGCGTTCGAGACGAACGGCACGGAAGCGTACCATCCCGCGAAGCTGCTGCCGGATGCGCGCCGCTTCGAGAACGGGCTGCAGACGACGGGCCTCGTGCGCGACGGCCATTACGTTTCGACGGCCGAGGGCTTCGATCGCGGCGCGTTCATCGGCCGCAACCTCTGGGATCGGCGCTATCCGGTCGTCGACACCGAGCGCGGCATCGTGCTGTCGATCGTCCGCTTCGGCCTCAAGGACGGCAGGAAGAGCCAGAGCCGCGCGACGGCCAACGATCGGCTCGTGGCCGAGTTCTTCGCCATCAAGGCCGGCATGATTCAGGAGATCCATGCCGTGCTCTTCAATCTGCCGGATTCCGAGCCGACGGGCTGGAAGCCCGGCTATGGGCCCGGCCGCGGCGGCTGGAGGACGGCCGCGCACTGACGCGCGCGTCGACGGCGCCCGGGGACGCGTCCCTCAGAGCGCCGCCAGCGCCGGCACGACTTCCTCGGCGAACAGCTCCGCCGTGCGGGCGGCCTCCGCGAAGGTCGTCGCGCCCCAGGCGACGCCGACGTTGAGATAGTTGACGCCAGCCGCTTCGATCTCCGCGGCAAAGAACTCGCGCGCCGCGGCCGGCGTGCCCGCGAAGCCGGCGCCGAGCCGTTGAAACGCGTCGAATTCGTCGGGCAGAACCTTGGCCAGACTCGAGGCGACGCCTTTCCTGTCCCAGAGCCAGTCGAGGTTGCGTTTCCAGCGCCTGTAAGCGCGCCGCGCGACCTCGAGGGCCTCGCGCTCGGTTTGGGCGAGAACGAGCGGCCGGTTCAGGCCGAGGCAGGGCAGCGCGTCTTCGGCCTTACCGAGCCGCGCCCATGCCTCGCGGTAGCGATCCGTGACGGGCCGGACGGCCGCCGCGGGCAGGAGCGCGACGACGTTCATGGCGTTCGCCGCGGCCCACTCGGCGGCTTCGGGACGGCTGATGCCCGTCCATAAAGGCGGGTGGGGCTGCTGCATGGGGCGGACGGCCATCGTTACGTCGTCGTACCGATAGTAGGGCCCTGCGTGGCTGAAGCGCTCGGACGAGAGCGCCTTGAGCAGCACGGCCAAGGCGTCCTGGAACCGCTCGCGCTGGGTATCGAGCCCGAATATCGCGCTCTCGAGGTCCGACGCCCCGCGGCCGACGCCCATCTCCAGGCGGCCGCCGCTGATCCGATCGAGCGTCGCGACCTCCTCGGCGAGCCGGAACGGATCGTACAACGGCAGCACATAGACGAGCGGCCCGAGCCGCAGCCGCGTGGTGCGAGCGGCCGCGGCCGAAAGGAATACGTTGGGCGACGGAGAGCGCGAGAGCGGCGTGCCATGGTGCTCCGCCACATGATAGGCGTAGAAGCCGAGCCGGTCGTAGAGCTCGGCGAGGCGCAGCCTGTCTGCGAGCTGCTCGCCGGGATCCGCGCCGTCATCGTCGATGTGGTCGAAGATGCCGAATTTCATGCCTTACCAGTGCCTTTCACTGCACGACGGCGCGCTCGATCATCGTCGGTTTGACGGGCAGCGAATCGAGGTAGGCGGCGCCGTCGTTCCACAACCTATCTTGGTTCAAGCCGTTGCTAGGGTCGCCGACCTGCACGAACTTGTCCACGACATCCATGCCGTTCACGACTTTGCCGAAGACCGTGAAGTTGTACTGCGGGCTCGCGAGCTGGTTGTTTTCGGCATAGTTGATGAAGACCTGGGTCGAGTTCGTGTTTGGGCCCGCCTTAGCGAAGGCGAGCGTGCCGCGCTCGAGCGAGAACAGGCTCGGATCGTCGGCGAAGGTCTTGGTTCTCCAGCTCTTGTAGCCGTCGCGCCAATTCACGCCGAATTGAGCCACGAAGCCCGGCACGACGCGGGAGATGGGCGTGCCGTCGTAGTAGCCGGCTTTGACGAGCTCGAGGAAGCGGGCCGCCGCGTTCGGCGCGGCCTCCGGATACACCTCGACCGTCACGTCGCCGGCCGTCGTTTGCAGGACGACCTTGACGGCGTGCGTGAGCGCCGGCGTCTGGCCCGCCTTGCCCGGCAGCGGCTCCAACGCATGCGCGAGCGGGCTCGCGGCGGCCTGCGCGTCGGCGCCGGAACTGTCCGCAGCGGGCTCGTGGGCCGCGGGCGGCGCTGCGGCTGCAGGTGCGCCCTCGTTGCCCTGCTGGCTGCAAGCGGCGAGTGCGATGAATAGAGGGGCTAAACCGAGAACCAAGGAAAGCTGCATGAATGACTCCCCGCGGCCGTGCCGCGGCTAATGTTGCCTGAGCCCGAACACGAACAGCGCATGGCCGGAGGCCGCGGCCACATACTGTTGGCCGCCGACGGCGTACGACATCGGCCCGTTCGCGCCCTGGCCGTCCACCGTGACGCGCCACAGGAGCCGCCCGTTCGTGGCATCGAGCGCATAAAAGTACCCGTCTCGAGTGCCCGTGAAAAGCACGTCGCCCGCCGTCGTCAGGACACCGCTCGTCGAGACGTTCGTGGTCCTGAACCGCCACCTGTCCTCGCCCGTCAGCGGATCGATTGCGAGCACTTCGCCGTAGCCCACGGCGTCGGTCCAATCGTTGATCTGCCCGCGGCGGATGCCGGGCAGATTCGTGCGCCCGGGCACGGGCCCCGAGGGAAACCCGCCCACGAAGGACTTGCCTTCCTGGTAGGGCGTAAGCTCGGTGTCGGCCTTGTAGACCGTGGAGTAGCCCTTCCAGGCCTGCACGTAGAAGAGCCCCGTTCGCGGGCTGTACGACGGCGAGTACCAGTTCGTGCCGCCCTGATTGCCCGGGTAGGTCGCCTGCCCCGCGGGCACGGGCGTCGGGATCGGCCGGCCCGCCGCGTCGAGGCCGGAAGCCCAGTTGACCTTCACGAACGGATTTCCACGGACGAACTTGCCGGTTACGCGGTCGAGCACATAGAAGAATCCGTTGCGGTTGGCCCAGAGCATGAGCTTGCCGCTCGAAGGTTCGTGGGTCGGCAGGTCGACGAGCACCGGCACCTGCGTCGAGTCGAAGTCATGGCCGTCGTGGGGGGAGAACTGGAAGTGCCAGACCAGCCGGCCCGTGTCCGCATCCAGGGCGACGACGCTGCACGTGAAGAGGTTGTCCCCCGGCCGTTGCGCGGGGGCCCAGTCGGGACCGGGGTTGCCGACGCCCCAGTAGGTCAGGTTCAGCGCGGGATCGTACGAGCCCGTGACCCAGATCGGGCCGCCGCCGTGTTTCCAGGCGTCCCCGCCGTCCTGCCACGTCTCCGAGCCGGGCTTCCCCGGCGCGGGGATGGTGTAGAAGCGCCATATCTCTTTGCCCGTCGCGGCATCGTAGGCCGCGAGAAATCCGCGGATGCCGAATTCGCCGCCGCCGACGCCGAGGATGACCTTGTCCTTGACGACGAGCGGCGCCAGCGTCATCGAGTAGCCCGCGGCCGGGTCGGCGACTCGGACGTGCCACAGCGGCCGGCCCGT
Organism: uncultured Gammaproteobacteria bacterium; assembly: GCA_963782445.1. Classification (GTDB taxonomy): domain Bacteria; phylum Pseudomonadota; class Gammaproteobacteria; order Steroidobacterales; family Rariloculaceae; genus ZC4RG20. The sequence continues at coordinate 2,493,937 of CAWAJM010000001.1, read as the reverse complement.
TTTCGCGTCGAGGGCGATGAGCTTCGCATCGATGGTCGCCATGTAGAGGGTATCGCCGAGCATCGCGAGGCCGCGATTCACCCGCCCGCAACAGGGGCGTCCGGCGGCGTCGGGGTCGTACTGATAGCGCCAAAAGACTCTGCCGGTTCGTGCGTCGAGCGCCACGGCCGTGTCAGGCGCTTCCGTGAGATACATGATGCCGTCGACGACGAGCGGCGAGGTCTCGAAGTTTTCGAGCGAGCTGGCTTGAAAGACCCACTTGAGCTCGAGGTCATCGACGTTGCGGCGGTTGATCTGCTGCAGCGAGCTGTAACGCCGGCTCTGGTAGCCGCCCGAGTACGTGAGCCAGTTCTGCGGCTCGGCCTGCGCGTGCACGAGCCGCGCCGCCGTCAGCTGCGCCTCGGCGGCGAGCGGAGCCGTGAGCAGCACGGCGAGCGCGGCGGTCGATAGGCGTGACATCATTCGGCCCCCTTGAGCGAAAGCAGGTAGGCGAGCACGTCGGCCCGCTCCGCGTCCGTCAGCGTCTCGGCATAGGACGGCATCGGCGATTCCGTTAGCACGCGGTACTCGCGCAGATCGGCCTTGTCGAGCGCCACCAGGTCGCCGTCGTCGTCGATGAGCTGCAGCGTCCAGGTATCCTCGTTGAGCCGGCGCCCGTCGACGACCTTGCCGCCCCGAGTCACGATGTGCACGGGACGGTTGATGGGCTGCATCGCGGCCGACGGGTCGAGCAGTTCGCGCTGCAGCGTTCCGGCCGTCCGTGTCGCGCCGATGTCGCTGAGGTCCGGCGCCGTGCGCGGGCCCTTGCCGTTCACGCGGTGGCAGCCGTTGCAGTGCGCCTTGCCCTCGAACAGCGCCCGGCCGCGGGCCGCGTCGCCTTGCGGCAGGCCCTCGAGGTCCACACGGCTCATGTTCCTGAGATAGGCCACGAGCGCATTGCGCTCGGTGTCGTTGTAGCCCGTCGGCACCATGGCCGTGCCGGGTATGCCGTCACGCAGGATATCGGAGAGCTCGCGGTCCGTCGGCGCCTTCGGAAAGACGCCGCTGCGCAGGTTGATGCCCGGAATGGAATCGCCGCGCTCCCCATGACAGGTGATGCAGCGGCCCGCGTAGAGCCGAGCCCCGTAGTCGATATCGGCCTCCTCGTATTCGCCGGCATGCTGCTGAGCACGTAGCGGCGCGGCCGCCGCGACGACGCAGGCAAGCAGCCCGAGGGCACTGAACCCCGAGCGCCGGCGGCCTCCGAGGCCGCTGCGAATGTCTCTCCCCATCGTCCCCCCTCGACGGCGCCCGTGCGCGGCAATCCCCCAACGTCGATCTTAACGCCGATCGGCCCGGCCGCAACCGCCGCGTCTCGGGACGGTAGCGGCGCCGAACCCAGCCTTCTGGACCGCTGCCTCGGGCCCGGGGTATCGTTTCCCGCGATGAGGGAGACGAGGGCCGGCGCAGCCAGTAGCGGTCGCGTGCCGCTGCCGCCGGCACAGCGCGCGATCGTGACGCTCGCGCTGGCGCTGGCGGTTTTCATGAACGTCCTCGACGTTCTCGATCGCAAACGTCTCCATTCCGACGATCGCCGGGACGCTCGGCGTCAGCGCCGATCAGGGCACCTGGATCATCACGTCGTTCGCCGTCGCCAACGCCATCGCGGTGCCCATTTCCGGTTGGCTCGCGAGGCAGGTCGGCGAAGTAAAGCTGTTCGCGCTCTGCACTTTGCTGTTCACGCTGTTCTCGTGGCTGTGCGGCTTCTCGGTCACGTTTCCCATGCTGCTCGTGTTCCGCGCCCTGCAGGGGGCGGTCGCGGGCCCGATGATTCCGCTGTCGCAGAGCCTGATGCTCGCCAACTATCCCCGGGAGCAGCATGGCCTCGCCAACGGCATTTGGGGCATGACGGCCGTCGTCGGTCCCGTTGCGGGCCCGATACTCGGCGGCTGGATCACCGATAACCTGAACTGGTCGTGGATCTTCTATATCAACGTGCCCATCGGGCTCGTCGCGGCCTGGGTCACCTGGGCGCTGCTGCGCGGCCACGAGACGGCCATTCGCAGGGAGCGCATCGACGCCGTTGGGCTCGGCCTGCTCGTCGTCGGCGTTTCGTGCCTGCAGATCATGCTCGATCAGGGCAACGACAAGGCTTGGTTCGAGTCGACGACGATCATCGTCCTCGGCATCGGCGCGGCGGTCATGCTGGGCTTCTTCGTGCTCTGGGAGCTGAGCGAGGAGCGCCCGATCGTCGACTTGCGCCTGTTCAAACGGCGCAACTTCGCCGTGGCCACCATCGCCATGACGTTCGGGTACATGACGTTCTTCAGCGCCATCGTGCTGTTCCCGCTTTGGCTGCAGACGCAGCTCGGCTACACGCCGACGACGGCGGGTCTCGCAACGGCGTCGTTCGGCATCCTCGGCGTCGTCTTCTCGCCGCTGGTCGGGCGGCTCGCGGACAAGGTGGACGTGCGCCTCATCGTGACCTGCGGATTCCTGGTCTTCGCCGCGATCTCGCTCGCGGCCGGCCACAACACGACGCAGGTCTCTTTCGGCCACATTTTTCTGCAGCGCCTGCCCTGGGGCATCGGCACGGCCTGCTTTTTCATTCCGCTGATCACGCTGTCGTTGACGGGGCTGCACGGCAGCGAAATCGCGAGCGCTTCGGGCCTGTTCAATTTCGTACGCCAGCTCGCGCTCGGCTTCGGCACCTCGATCAGCGTCACCCTATGGGATCATCGGGCTTCGCTCCACGACCACCGGCTGACCGCGCGCTTGAGCGCCTACGATCCATCGCTGCACCATTGGCTCGCGGAGCTTCAGGCGCAGGGCCTCTCGCTGGCCCAGGCGAACCAACGGCTCGCCGACCTGGTCATGCAGCAGGCGTTCATGATGGCCACCAACGACGTCTTCTGGGGCTCCGCGTGGGTATTCCTGCTGCTGACCGGTCTCGTCTGGCTGTCGCGGCCCCGATCGCACGGGCGAGGTGCGGTGATGCGGGCAGGGCACTGACCGGCATCTGCCTGCGTCACTGGGCGACGCGCCAAACCCCCTCGGAGGCCTGGCAGGCGAGGCCGGTGCGGGTCGAGCGAGCGCCGCCGGCGATCGCCACGAGGGTGAATGCCCGGCAGGTTACGCCGTTCCTCGGTTGCCGGTTACCCGGCACCATTTCGTAGCGCACGCCATCGGCCGGGTTCGCCCAAACGACCCGGCGCCCCGGCCGGCCGATCTCGAGCGCATGTCCGAAGCAGCCGCGGTCCGCTTCGTCGAGCTCGTGACCGATCTTTCGGCCGACGAGGGCGCCGGCTGCGGCGCCGATCAGGGTGGCGACCGTGCGGTGCTCCGGCGCGCTGACGTGGGCGGCCAAAACGCCGCCCACGACGCCGCCGACGACGGTTGCAACGGCTGCGCGATTACACTGCCCGGAGAGGATGTCGTAGTCGTTCTGCCAATGGGCGCCGGTGTAGCCGACGTAGTCGCTGTCCCGAGGCGCGTCGTCCCGGTCGTGCCGGTCGTCCCCGTCGCGGCGGCCGTGGCGGTCGTCGCGGTCATGGCGCTCGTGATGGCGTCTCCAGCCGTGCGCCGGCGCGTGATCCGGCGGATTCCGCCGCCGCTGCACCGGCCCCGGCCGCGAGAAGCGCGAGCAATGCGATACATCCCATGCGGCGAACGTTCATGCGTGTCCTCCCTGCCTGCATACGCATTGTGGCCGGCTCGGGGACGGCCAAGTGTGACGACCGTCACACGCGCCCCGCATCGATCAGGATGCGGCCCTCCGGCGGAGCCGATGTTCCGTGCTGCGCGCGCGCTCGACGACGGTTCGCGAGCCGGCCGCCGGGGGCGCAGGGCGCCTTGCGCGCCGGATGAGCCGGGCACAGGAGGCGAAGCCGAACAGGCAAACCGCGAGCAGCTTGAGGAGCTTGCGTCGCGGCACAGCGAACAGGGCGGCCAGCGAACGGTCCTCGTCCGCCTTGGCCGCAGTGCCCGCGGCGCGTGCACTTACCGCGGGCCCCGTTTCGGCCGTCGCGGTCGGCAGACGGTCAGTTCGGTGCGCGCCGAGTTGCGATGGACGGGCGAGCGGCCCGAGCCCGAGGAGGAGGATGCCTATTGCAGCGAGGACACTTCCGTTCATGCGCCTCTCCGGTTTTCTCGTGTTGTTCTTCCGGCGGGGCGCCGTGCGTCGCCCGGTCTCCGCGTTGCATGCGGCATGCCAGCCTGGGGTTATGTCGAATCGCAGCGCCGCGGCCAGCGCCCCCTGCGGGCGCGCCCCGGCGGAAGTCACCGGATTTGCAACGAGTGACACATTCTGGAGCGCGATCCGGCGCCGCCGATTGCGCCGTTGCTGCCTGCTAGCGCGGGATGACGGCCGCCGGGAGCGGAAAGTCGCCGTCGTAGGGCGGCCAGTTCGGAACGGGGCGCTCCGGCGGCGGGTAACACATGGCGGTTCGGATGTTGCGGATCTTCCCGCCCTCGAGCCAGAACCATTCACCGAAAGAGTTGCGCGGCACCGACCCGTCACGCGGGTTCTCGTAGCGATTGCAGAGCTGAACAGACCGGCGAGCCGCCGCCTCGGCCGCGCCGCTCGGCGCACGCGTTTTCGCAATCAGTTGTGTCGCGCGGCGCCTCAACGCTTGGGCTGGTGCGCCGGATTCGAGTAAAGTTGACGGCCTCGCGAAGCAAGCGAACTGTTGTCTATGGCTGTCATCTCCTCGACGACGATCTCGGACCATCTCGATATCCTGGTCATGCAGACCGACCAGGAGCAGCAGGTCATGCGCGATCTCGTGTTTTCCGTGCTGGCGTTCAACAAGGTCAGCAACGGGGAGCCGCTGCAGATCAGCTTTCCACTCTTCGCGGATATCAAGGTCAGCACGCGAGGCGCGCTGGGCCCGTGCGTGCGCATCACGGGACCGGCCGAGAAGCTTTACGTTCTGACGCTCCGCTATGAGGTGGCCGCCCATCTGCGCGCGGGCAGGGCCGTGACGCTCGTTCGGGACAACGCCGTCGTCGAAGCCGGCAAGAACGAGCGCTTTGCGCTCGTCGCGGCGGTCGGTGCGCGCAACGCCGTGCCTATCAAGCTCGCCCGGGCCCGGCCGCTCGTGCTCGCGGGGCATTCGCGTCTCATCGAGACGGCCGGCGGCCTCGGCGTAGCGATTCGCGACGAGGCCGCTTTCGTCGAGCGCTCCGAGAGCGAGGTCGCGACCGACGGCGTCGTCGATTTGCTCGGCTTCTCGGAGTGGAAGACCCTCCCCGTGCTGAAGTAGGGCGGCGCCTCGCTATCGGGGCAGCGCGTCGTAGACGACGCGTCCGCCGACGACGGTGAGCACCGACTCGAGCCGCTTGATACCTTCGTTCGAGACGCGCTGCGGATCGAAGTAGTCGTCGCTCAGCACGACGAGATCCCCGAGCTTACCGGTCTCCATGGATCCGAGTGCGTCGCCTTCTCGGAAGAACCAGCCGTTGTCGGCCGTATACATACGCAATGCCTGCTCGCGCGTGACCTGCTCGCCCGCGTTGATGAGCGCGCCCGTGCAGTCCTTGCCCGTGACCATGTAATAGATGTTGAACCAGGGATCGAGCATCGCGATATCGCCCGCATCGGAGCCGGCGCCCACATGCGCGCCGCTCTCGAGAATCGTGCGATAGGGCGGGCCCGCGGGTTGGCCCGCCGGCGTCCCCTCGGCGCCCTGCAAGTACTTCCAGCCGTGCAGGGCCATGCCCACGCCAATGGCCTTCATCGCCTTGAGCGTCGCAGGGTCGATGCTGGGCACGTGCGCGATGGACCAGTGCAGACCTGCTATGGGCGTGACGGCGTTGACCTTCTCGTACGTCCGGGCCGTGAACTGGACCTCCGCGAGCGACAAGGTGTGCTGCTGATAGCTCCACCCGTGCTTCGCAACCATCTGCAGCGCGGCCTCGTAGTTGTCCGGGTGCTGCCCGGCTTTCCAGTTGTAAGCGAATATCCATGGAGTCGCGAACTCCCCGATGCCGGAGACGCGCAGCATGTCGTCGCCGAAGTTGGGAAAGACATTGAGCAGCCGCGCCTTGAGAATCGGCAGCGCCTTGGACTTGTCCATCGAGATGATGAACAGGCGGACGCGCTCGTCGAGCTCGTGCCGGTGGTCGAGCGCGAGGATCTGCGCGTAGGCCGTCCAGGGATTGGCGCTCGCGATGCCGTCGAGCGTGGCGCTGTCCTGCAGATCCGGGCTGCCCGGGCGGGCGAAGACGCCCATGTCGACGCTTGTCGTCAGGCCGTAGCGCAGCACGTAGGACTGGGCGTAGCGCGCGCTGCGCACTCTGTCCTCGGGCGTTTGCATGTCGCGCAGCAGGTTCACGGCCTTGGTGGCGGCCGGACCGGCGAGCGCGCCGTTCGTGCCGACCGTGATGCCGTGAGCCGCGAAGAATTGCTTGCCGAGCGTATTCGTGACGGCGGGTCCGAACGTTGCGAACAGCACCGGATGGTTCGGAACGGCGCGGTCCAATTCGGCCAGCGTCGGCGCGCGCCTTTCGGCGAACAGGCGCGGTGTCCAGTCGCCGATCGTCGTGACCCAGGCACCGGCCGGCACCTTCTTCGCGCGCTGCGCGAGCAGGGCCATGGCCTCCGGGATGTTCGTCGCCGTCTCGACCATGACGTCGTAGCCCGGGCGGCGGCTGAACAGGGCGAAGTGGTTGTGGTTGTCGATGAGGCCCGGGACGACCGTGCGGCCGTGCAGGTCCACGACCTTCGTGCACGGATCGAGCCGGCCCTTGGGCGCGGGCCCGATATAGGCGAAGCGGCCTTCCTGGATCGTGACCTCGTCGACGACGCGGTCCTCGGCGTCCATCGTATGGATCTTGCCGTTGACGAGCCGCACGTCGCGCGCCCAATCGCAGGGGCCCGCGGCCGCGGCGGTGCCGGGCCCGCCCACCAGGGCCGCGAGCGGAAGCAGAAATAGAAAAGGTCGCACGGTTCTTTGCATTGGTCTCCCCCGGGGTCACCGCGGCCGGCGAGGTGCCCCGCGCCGATCCGTCGCGGCCCATGATACGCCCTGGCGCCCGGCACGGGCGCATTCGGAGGGCCACCGTCTAATCCGAGCGTCGGCCGGCGCCGGCGCCGCGCGGCCGAGTCAGGGCCGCTCGAGCCACCATGCGGGTCGGGCGCCCGGAAACGGATCCGGGCGGAAATAGGCGATCGCGCGCTCGCCGCGAGCCGCCCCGGCCCAGGGCGCGACGCCATGCAGCGCGAGCCGATGGACGAGGTAGGCTTCGCCGGGGCCGGCGTGAACCGTCACGCGACGGCACGTCTCGAAGCATGCCCGCCGCGCGGCCGCGTAGGCCTCGGTCAAGTCCTCGCGGGCCCATCGCTCGGGCGCCAGCCCCTCGAACCGCGCCTGCAGGCTGCGCCGCACGATTTGGTGCGAGCCCTCGTAGACCACGAAGTCGGACGCGCCAACCGGCGCGTCCGCCAGCGGCAGGCCGAGGATGAAGCCGTGCCTTTCGCCGAGCCGCCGACGGCGGCCGTCGTAGCGCGTGACGCCGTCCACATGAGCGGCATCGCGGTCGCGGCGAAAACGGAACGCGGCCGGCGATTCCCCGGGGGAGGGCAACGGGTAGCCGGCATAGCAGACCGAGACCTGCGCGCGGTCCCAGGCGAAGGCCCCGAGCCCGAGCGCCTCGGCGACGAAACGGACGGGGGCACCGGCGAGCGGCGGCACACCCGCACTCGGGACGGCACCGGACGCATCGTTAGGCAATGCATTGACACCCACGAACCAGGTGCCGCCGCAACGCAGCCAGCGCGCGCGGTTTTCGGGGGCCGCGGCGCAGGCCTCGGCGACGGGGCGCGCCGCGGCGGCCCAGGCGGCGACGGCCGGGTCGAAGGGGAACCGGGTCCAGCCCGTGCTGAAGAATCGCGCTGCATCCATGGTTGCGACCAGGGTCGGTGCCGGCCGAGCGGGGCCTTGGGGCGATCGCCAGGCGGCGCACGTCCGCCCGCGGTCTTTACCTGCGCTCGTTTCGCGGCGATGATACCGCGGCCCCAACGAAAACGACCCGAATAGGCAGGGCAAAGCGCCAATGACGACCACGACACGCGACCTCGGCCAGGGCGGTTCGACACTTTCGCAGGGCCCGTCCACGCGCGAAGCGGCCTACGGAACGGCCGCGCGCACGCTGCATTGGCTCGTGTTCTTTCTCGTCGCGGCCCAGATCCTCATCGGCTGGACCATGCCGCACATCCGGCCCGGCGTTCCCCAGGAAGGTCTCGTCGCCTGGCACCTGTCCATCGGGGCCTTGATCATGCTCGTCGTGCTCGTACGCCTCGCATGGCGCATCGTCCGCCCGGTTCCGCCGGCGCCGATGGCCGCGTGGGAGCGCGTCCTCGCCGCGCTCACGCACCTTGTGCTCTACGCATTGCTCATCGCCATTCCCGTGCTCGGCTGGGCGGCGGCTGGGTTTTTCGGCTATCAGCTGCGGCTTTTCGGGATCATCCCGCTGCCGGCTCTGGCCGACCATACGATGCGCTGGGCCCACGAGGCGGGGGATGTGCACGATCTGCTCACGAACGTTCTGCTCGGCGTCGTGGCTGTGCATGTCGCGGCCGCGCTGTGGCATTACTTCGTGCGCCGGGACGGCGTCCTGCAGCGCATGTTGCCCGGCGTCTGAAGGCTCGGGGTCCCGCACTGGGGCGGCGGCCGCAGCCAGGCGCGCTCGACGATCGGCACAAGCCGCTCGCCGTGGGACGCCGTCCCTGCGGCGGTGTTACTCGGAGGACGGGCTCCTAGGCGCGGCCGGACGCCATCGCCTCGAGCTCTCGACGGTGCCGGCCCGCGCCCTCGTAGACGAGCCGCAGGAACAGGCTCGGGTCGCCGCGCTCGGCGTCGAAGGCGGTTGTCGGCTGCGCCGCCGCGAATTCCGCGAACGAGTGCCCCCGCGCATAGGCTGCCCCGACGGCTTCGAGCATGGCCATGCAGAGCCGCAGCTGATCCTCGAGGGCCGCACGGCCCTGAACGGCGCCGTAGGCGGGCACGATGCGCGTTCCCGAGTCCGCGCGTTCGAGCAGCTTGCGGGTGGCGCCGGCTAGCCCCCCGATCCAGCCGCCCGTCACGTAGTCGACCACGGGATAGCGCCCGACGGCGAGCAGCTCGCCGACGGCGAGGACATTGGCGTCGGGAAAGCGGACGTAGAGATCGCCGTCGGTGTGGGCGTACGGAACATGGCCGTAGGCGACGCCGAGCCCCGCGACGTTGATACGGCCGTCCGCGGCGACGGTTTCCGTCGGCAGCGCCGCCGCGGGCTGCGCCGCGTGCTTGCGGTGTTCCCAAGGCACGGCGAAGGTCGTGCCGAGCCAGTGCTTGGTGTTCTCGTGAGCGAGCACCGCCGCGCCGGCGGCCCGGAGCCTGGCGTTGGCCCCACTGTGCTCGGGCCGCCAGCTAGTGTCGAACAGCCGCGCGACGGCCCGCGACCCCGTGAATGCCTCGAGTACGCCGAGCACGTCCTCGGCGCGCTGCGCGATACCGCCGTCGACGAGCACGGCGCCCCGTTCGCCGGCGTGGATCGTGACGTTGGCACCGGCGCCGCCGACGACGATGAGCTTCGGTGTCAGGGCCGTCGCGGTCAGAGGCGGCCGGCCCTCGGCGCGACTGCGGAAGGGCCAAATCGAAGCCGTGGTGCCCGCGAGCGAGGCCGCGACGAAACTGCGGCGGGAAAGCCGTGCGTCCATGCCGTGACTTTAGCGCAGGGCATTTGCCGCCGTCACCTGGGCCTGCGGATCGGTGTGCCCGAACCCTCAACTTGTCGCCGCACGTGCCGATACCCTTCTCGGCGCTTGGATGCGGAGTGAAGGACGGGTCGTGACGTCTGTCGTGGGATTAGTGACGGTGGTGGCGTGTGTACTGGGCGGATTCGTGCTGTCCCACGGCAAGATACTCGCGCTGTGGCAGCCTTACGAGTTTCTGATCATCGCCGGAGGCGCTTTCGGCGCCTTCGTGGCGGGCAACCCACTGGCGACGGTCAAGGCCGCCATGGCCGGAGTGGCCGGTCTGCTCAAGGGCCCGACGTATCGCGAGCAGGACTTCCTCGATCTTCTCGCGTTGTTGCATGACCTATTTAACAAAGTGCGCAAGGACGGAATGCTGAGCCTCGAGGCCGACATCGAGGCGCCCGGGGAAAGCGCGCTCTTGAACGCGTATCCTTCGCTCGTCAAGGAGCACCACCTCATCGAGTTCCTCACGGACTGCCTGCGTCTCATGGTCGGCGGTAACCTGGACCCGCAGGAGCTCGAAACGCTGCTCGATGCCGAGCTCGATCTGCATCACCACGAGCAGGAAGCGCCGTCTCACGCCGTCCAGGTCATGGCGGACTCGCTGCCCGGTTTCGGCATCGTGGCCGCGGTCATGGGCATCGTCATCACGATGTCGTCGCTCGGCGGCGGGGACACGAGCGCCGTCGGCGAGCACGTCGCGTCGGCGCTCGTCGGCACGTTCCTCGGCATCCTGCTGTCCTACGGTGTCGCCGGTCCGATCGCCTCGGCCATGGCCAATCGGGTGCGCGAGGACGGTAAGGCGTTCGAGTGCGTCAAGGTCGCGCTGATCGCGAACCTGCGCGGCTACAACCCCAAGGTCGCCGTGGAATTCGCGCGCAAGACGCTGCCCGCCAAGGGCAGGCCGAACTTCCTCGAGCTCGAGGAACACCTCAAAGCCGCCCGCTGACCGAGCGTGAGCGAGAAGGAGCAAGTTCGGCCGATCATCGTGATCCGCCGCCGCAAGGGCGGCGGCGGCGGCCATCATGGCGGCGCATGGAAGGTCGCATATGCCGACTTCGTGACGGCGATGATGGCCTTCTTCCTCGTCATGTGGCTCGTCGGCGCGGCCAACAACTCGCAGAAGGCGGCCATCTCGGAATATTTCAAGAACCCGAGCATGACGCGCGGAACCTCGACCCAGGCGCCGGCGGGCATCGCCGGCCCCGGCGGGGCATCGGACAGCATGATCGATATGCACGGCTCGTCGCTGCGCGTGCCGCACGGCTCGTCGAGCGTCGCGGCCATGGGCGAGCCGCCGGCGCCCCTCGAGAACGCGAAGAAGCAGGCGGAGGGGAAAGCGGAGGCAAAGCGGCTCGAAGCGCTGCGGGTCCAGCTCGAGGAGGCCATTCAGAAGAGCGCCGCGCTCGCGCCGTTCAAGGACCAGTTGCTGCTCGACATTACGCCCGAGGGGCTGCGCATCCAGATCGTCGACAAGCGGAACCGGGCCATGTTCGATACCGGCAGCGCGCGCTTGAAGTCCTATACGACAGCCATCCTTCACGAGCTGGCGCATTTCATCAACGGCGTGCCGAATGCGATCAGCATCAGCGGCCACACCGATGCCGCGCCCTACGGCGGCGGCAAGAACTACAGCAACTGGGAGCTCTCGGCGGACCGCGCGAACGCCGCGCGGCGGGCGCTCGTCGAGGGCGGCATGCACGCCGACAAAGTCGCGCGCGTCGTCGGGCTCTCGGCCACGGTGCCGTTCGATCGCAAGCATCCGGACGCGGCGATCAACCGCCGCATCAGCATCGTCGTCATGACGAGGGCCGCCCAGGCCGCTGCGCTCAAGCCCGAGCTGGCGAGCGCGGGCCAAGCGCCGCCAGCCGCTCCGTAACGGCGTCGATCTCCGCCGGCGTCGTGGGGCGGCCGAGGCTGAAGCGCACGGCACCCATGCCGACTTCGGGCGCGACGCCCATTGCCGTCAGCACGGGCGACAGCTCGATGCTGCCGGCGTGACAGGCGGAGCCCGTGGAGGCAGCGACGCCCTCGAGCGCCGCGAGCACGTCGGCGCCGATCCTGCCGACGAACGACACGTTGAGCGTGTTGGGCAGCCGCTCGACGGGATGACCATTGAGGACGACGGCGTCCCCGAACGCTTCCTCGAGCCGCTCCCAAAGCGTATCGCGCAGCGTGCGCACGCGCTCCATGGAGGCGAGATCGCGAGCGAGCTCCGCCGCACGGCCGAGCGCCGCGGCCAGCAGCGCGCTTTCGGTGCCCGCGCGCCGGCCGCCTTCGTGCCCGGCGCCGTGGATCAATGGCTCGAGCGCGAGGCCGCGGCGCGCGTAGAGGGCGCCGATGCCTTTGGGTGCATGGAACTTGTGCCCCGCGACGCTCAGGAGGTCGGCGCCGAGTGCCGCGGTGCGCGTCGGAATCTTGCCGACGGATTGCGCGGCGTCCGTATGGAACAGGGCCCCATGCGCGTGGGCGATCGCCGCACAGTCCGCGACGGGCTGCACGGTGCCGACTTCATTGTTCGCGTGCATGACGCTGACGAGCAGTGTCTCGGCCGTCATGGCCCGCTCGAGGTCGCCGGGATCGACGCGGCCCGTGCCGTCGACGGGCAGACGCGTCACACGCGCGCCGAGCCGCTCGAGGAAGGCGCAGGGCGATAGGATGGCCGGGTGCTCGACGGACGTGGTGACGATGTGGCTCCGCTTGCGTCCGGCCGCAAAGAACGTGCCCTTGAGTGCGAGGTTGTTGGCCTCGCTGCCGCCGCTCGTGAAGACGATCTCCTCGGGCGCGCAGTCGAGGAGCGCGGCGACCTGCCGGCGACCCTGCTCGAGGGCGGCCTGCGCGGGCACCCCGGCCCAATGTGCGCTCGAGGGATTGCCGAACCCCGCGTCGAGCAGCTCACGCATCGTGTCGGCGACTTCCGGGGCCAGCGGCGTGCTCGCGTTATAGTCGAGGTAGATCCGCTTCATCGTCTCTCGAGGGATTGCTCAGCGCACGACGACGCGGAACTCCGCGCTGCCGACGAGCCGGCCGAAGGGCTTCAAGTCGAGCCGCCTGCGCGCCGCCGCAGCGAGGAACTCGTCCCGGCCTTCGGGGGCGACCGCGACGAGCAGCCCGCCGCTCGTTTGCGGATCGCACAACACGTTCTTCGCGTCCTCCGCGAGCGGGCTCACCTTGTGCCCGTAGCTCGCGAAGTTGCGGGCGGTGCCGCCCGGAAACGTTCGTTGGGCGACGTAGCGCGGCAAGGCCTCGAGCGTCGGCACGGCCGCGAATTCGATCTCGGCGCACACGCCGCTCGCCTCGCACATCTGCGTCAAATGTCCGAGCAGGCCGAAGCCCGTGACGTCGGTGAGCGAACGAACGGCGGCGATCGCCGCGAGCTCGGTGCCGAAATCGTTGAGCTGCAGCATGAGGTCGCGCACGGCACGGAAGTCCTCGGCGGCCAGCACGCCCTGCTTTTGCGCCGTCGTCAGGATGCCCACGCCGAGCGGCTTCGTAAGGTACAGCGCGTCGCCGGGCCGGCCGAGATCGTTGGAGCGCACTTGCGCGGGGTCGACGACGCCCGTGACGGCGAGGCCGAAGATCGGCTCGGGTGCGTCGATGCTGTGACCGCCTGCAAGCGGGATGCCCGCCCGAGCGCAGGCCTCGCGCGCGCCGCTCAGCACCTCGCCGGCGACGGCCGCGTCGAGCTTCTCGAGCGGCCAGCCGAGGATGGCGATGGCCATGATGGGACGCGCCCCCATTGCGTAGACGTTGCTCATGGCGTTGACCGACGCGATGCCGCCGAAGTCGAACGGGTCGTCCACGATCGGCATGAAGAAGTCCGTCGTGCTGACGACGGCCTGATGCTCGTCGATGCGGTAGACGGCGGCATCGTCGCGCGAATCGTAGCCGACGAGCAGCTGCGGGTCCCGCGCCTGGACGGGCACGCGCTCCAGAATCTCGGCCAGGACTTTCGGCGAGATCTTGCAGCCGCAGCCTGCGCCGTGCGAGTACTGCGTCAAGCGAACCGGGCTCATGGGTGCGTCCGTAAGGATGGAACCGGCAGCGTACCCCTCGGACGAGGAGCGGGTCCAGACGCGCTGCCGGGCAAACCGCCGCCGCGAGGCCGTCTGGGCGGCGTTCGCACAGCTCCCGGCGCGGCCCGAGCGGCCGCGCCCCATGTGGTATCCTCGAGCGAAGGACTACGCGAAGGAGTGGAGCGTGGCAATGACGAGCGACGTGTCGCAGTCGGCGGAGGACGTAGCGCCGGAAGTCTTGCTGGAACGGGCCCGGGCGCTGCGCCCGGCGGTCGAGGAACAGGCAGCCGAGACCGAGCGGTTGACGCACATCTCGGAAGCGCTGCACGAACGCTTCGAGGAGGCCGGTTTCTACCGCATGCTCATGCCGCGCCGCTACGGCGGATTGGAGACCGACCTGCCGACCTACGTTCGCGTATGGATGGAGATCGCTCGCGGCGATCCTTCGGCGGCTTGGTGCGGATGCCTCGCGGCGAACCACGCGTTGCAGCTCGGCTCATGGTGGCCGGAGAAAGCGCAGGACGAGATCTTCGGCACGAAGGGCGAATTCAAGGCCGCTTCGGTCGCGGCGCCGCTGACGCAGTTCGCGCGGCGCGTCGACGGCGGCTGGGAGCTGACGGGCAAGGTGTCCTACTGCTCCGGTATTCCTTATTCCACGCACTACATAGGCCAGGCCTTGACCGAGCCGAAGGAGAAGGGCGGTCCGCCGGGTCCGCCGATCCTGTTCGTCGCGCCGCGCAGCGACTTCGAGGTTCTCGACGACTGGGGCGAGCTTCTCGGCCTCATCGGCAGCGGCTCCAACAGCATCGTTTTCGACCATGCGGTCGTGCCCGAGCACTGGGTGCTCGAAAACACCCACATGGCGGACGTGGAAGTCTCGGGCGGCACGGTCGGTTCGCGCCTGCACGGTAACCCGATGTATGCAACGCGGGGTCTGGCCTTCTTCACGATGACGGTCGGCGCCGTCATGGTCGGCGCGGCGCTCGGTGCGCTCGATGAGTTCGAGCATCTTCTCAAAGTGCGCAAGACCATCCGCGCCCCGATCGTTCCCTGGGCCGAGGACACGGATCATCAACGCTGGTTCGGCGCGGCGATCACCAAACTCACGATCGCCGAGATCGCGGTCGTGAAGTCGGCCGAGCTGCAGATGGAATACGGCCGAGCCACCGTCGAGGACGGCCGCCCGTATACCTTCGGAGACGATCAATTTATCGGCGCCATCGCGCGCGACGCGTACTCCGACGCCTGGCAAGCCATGCAGAACTGGATCTGGCGCTATTCGGGCTCTAGCGCGGCACGCCGGGGCCAGAAGCTCGAGCGCGTGATCAGGGACATGGCGACCGGCTGGAGCCACTTCAATACGGCCAACAACGAGTGGGCCTATGTCGAAGTGGCGAAGTCGCGGCTCGGACTGCCCAACTCGCCGATGTTCTAGCGTCTCGGGCTGCGATCTGCTTTGGCCCGCATGATTCATGAACGGAATCTCGCGTCGGTGGCAGCCGGAGTCTCGTGCAGACGGGCGCTTTCGAGGACGGTGTGAATTCGTCCCTGGAGCCTCCGTAGCGCGCCGTCCTGGCGCGCACGGCCCCGAAAGCGCCCGTCTGCACGAGACTAAGAGACCACGCCGGTGCCTCCGCCCCCGCAATCGCCGATAATTCCGCCCGCAATCCGGACACGCAGAAAGGGGGTTTCGCATGAGCCCAGAGATCGTAGGCGCGGGTTTCGGCCGTACGGGGACGCTGTCCTTGAAGAATGCGCTCGAGCAATTGGGCTTCGCGCCCTGTTATCACATGAGCGAGGCCTTCGCGAACCCCGAGCATGCCGCCGTCTGGCACGAGGCCGCGCGCGGCAGGCCCCCAAACTGGCACGACTTTCTCGATGCCTACGCCGCCGTCACCGATTGGCCCGCCTGCTACTTCTGGCGGGAGCTTGCGGACGCTGCGCCCGATTCGAAGGTCGTGCTCACGGAGCGCGATCCGAAGGCGTGGTACCGCAGCATGTCGAAGACGATCTTCGACCTTCTCGGACGATTCGAACAGCTACCCGAGTTCGAGCGCAGCCCGCAGCTCGATATGGCGGCGTACATCGTCGCTGAAAGGACGTTCGGCGGGCGCATGGATGCCGAGCATGCGATCTCGATTTACGAGGCGCACAACGAGGCCGTGAAGCGCGCGATCCCGAGCGACAGATTGCTCGTGTTCGACGTGGCCGAGGGCTGGGCGCCGCTGTGTGCATTTCTCGATGTGCCCGTGCCGTCGACGCCGTTTCCGCGCACGAATTCGACGGAAGAATTCCGTGCACGTGCGCCGCACGAAAGCACCTCGGGCGCTTGAGGCGGGACGGCGCCATGCGATTGCCGACCTATTTCGTTTCCCACGGCGGCGGCCCGTGGCCTTACATGCGGCGCGAATACGGTGGGGCCTTCGATCGTCTCGAGGCCGCGCTGGCCGACATGCCACGGCAGCTCGGCCTGCGGCCCGCTGCCGTCCTCGTCGTGTCCGGACATTGGGAGGCGCGGGATTTCACGGTCATGGCGAACCCGCATCCGCCTATGCTCTACGACTATTACGGCTTCCCCGAGCACACCTACCGCGTCCGCTACGCGGCTCCGGGCGCGCCGACGCTCGCGGCGCGCGTGCGGGATTTGCTCGAGGCCGCGGGGATGCGCGCGGGCCTCGATGCCGAACGCGGCTTCGATCACGGCGCCTTCGTGCCGCTCGCCGTGATCTATCCCGACGCTGACGTGTCCGTGATCCAGCTGTCGCTCAAGGCCGGACTCGATCCCGCCACGCACCTTGCGGCGGGTGCCGCGCTCGCGCCGTTGCGGGAGGAGGGCGTGCTCGTCGTCGGCAGCGGTATGAGCTACCACAATCTCCGCCGTATGGGGCCGAGCGCGCAGGCCCCCTCACGCGCCTTCGATGGCTGGCTCGAGGCGACGCTGCACGAGACGGATCCCGAGGAGCGGGAGGCGCGTTTGGTGGATTGGGCGGCGGCACCCGCCGCACGCGACGCCCATCCGCGCGAGGAGCACCTGTTGCCGCTCATGGTGGCCGTCGGCGCGGCCGTCGGCGAGCCGGCGACTCGCGTCTATCACGAGGAAACGTTGCTCGGCGGCCTCGTGGTTTCGAGTTATCGCTTCGGCCGGGGCGCTCCGCGCCTGGCATAGCCCTGCCCGCACGCGTTCAACGCCATGCCGCTCGATGCCGGCGCCGTCGCCAACGCGTATCGACGCCTTCCTCGCGGAGTGCGTAACGGCGTCCCCGCGCCGCTAGCTCAGCACGCCCAACGCGTCGGGGGTGAAGGGGCGCAGCGCCTCGAAGCGCCCCTCGCGCAGCTTTTCCGCCCAGGCGGGATCGACGAGGAGCGCGCGGCCGACGGCGACGAGATCGACCTCGCCCCGTTCGATCATCGCGGCGATGCGCTCCAGACCGGTGTTGCCCGCGCTCTCCCGCGCGAACAAGCCGGCGACGAAGTCGTTGTCGAGCCCCACAGAGCCGACCGTGATGACGGTGCGGCCCGTGAGCTTCTTCGTCCAGCCGGCCAGGTTCAGGGCCGAGCCCGGGAATTCCGGCTCCCAGAAGCGCCGCGTTGAGCAGTGGAACGCGTCGACGCCGGCTTCGACGAGCGGCGTCAGGAAGCGCTCGAGCTCTTCAGGCGTGCGGGCGAGCTTCGCGTCGTAGGCCGAAATCTTCCATTGCGAGAAACGCAGCACGAGCGGCATGTCGGGACCGATTGCCCCGCGGCACGCGCGGATCACCTCCACGGCGAAGCGCGTCCGGCCCGCGATGTCGCGCCCATAACGGTCGCTGCGCCGATTCGTGACCTCCCAGAAGAACTGATCGATGAGGTAGCCATGGGCCGCATGCAGTTCGATGCCGTCGAACCCGAGTCTTCGGGCGGCGGCCGCGGCGCTCGCGTAGGCTGCGACGATCGCAGCGATCTCGCCCTCGGCCAGCGGCTCGCAAACGCGCTGGCCTTTGACGTCGAGGCCCGAAGGCCCGACGGGCGGCGCGCCCTGGCCCGGTTTGCGCGCCGTTCCCACGTGCCACAGCTGCGGCATGATTCGGCCGCCGGCGCGATGCACCTCTTCCGCCACGAAGCGCCAGCCCTCGAGCGCCGCGCGGCCGTGAAAGTGCGGGACGTCGGGCAGCGACAGCGCGGCCGGGTGATCGATGCCCGTGCCTTCCGTCACGATGAGCCCGACGCCGTGCGCCGCGCGCCGTCGATAGTACGCGGCAACGTCGCGTCCGGGCACGCCACAGGGCGACTTGCCGCGTGTCATGGGGGCCATGACGATGCGGTTCGGGAGCGTCAGAGTGCCGAGTCGCGCGGGTGTGAAGAGCGGGGAGTTCCGTGTAGTCATGAGTACCCTGGTGGTTAAAATACTAGTGTTGCTTAGACCGGTAACCCCGAGTCCGATCGCCCTATAATCGGCGCGCCTCGAGGCCGGAGCTGCAGCTGTGCCTACCGCACTCGTGTGAGCCGCGACGGCAGGCTATCGACGGGCGTTTCGGCCCGCACGCTGCGAACGCTCGGTAGTGGCGCACGGAAGCGCCATGGCATTATTTCAGCCTTTTCTGTGACTGTGATAGGAGCGACACGATGAGCAACAACAACCTGACCTCCGTCTTGGAGGCGCACGGCGGCGCGGTCAATCTGCTGCGGAACTCGAAGTCAGGCATCTACGTGTATCCCGTCGTCGCGCCCGAGTTTTCGAATTGGCGCGACGAGCAGATCGCGTGGCGCAAATCGGCCGTGCTCTTCGATCAGACGCACCACATGGACGAGCTCATCGTCGAGGGCCCCGATGCGGCCAAGTTCCTCGAGTACGTCGGCATCAACAGCTTCGCGAACTTCGGCCTGAACCGCGCGAAGCACTTCGTTCCCGTCACGCCCGCAGGCCACGTCATCGGCGACATGATCATTTTCCGGGAGCGCGAAGATAAGTTCGTGCTCGTGGGCCGGGCGCCGACCGCGAATTGGGTCAAATTCCAGGCGGCGGTCGGCAAGTTCAACGTCCGGCTCGTGCACGATCCGCGCTCCGACAGCCGCCCCGACGGCAGGGCCATCTATCGCACGCACTACCGTTTCCAGATTCAAGGTCCCGAGGCCGACAAGATCTTCACGAAGATCAACGGCGGCCCGGTGCCCGACGTGAAGTTCTTCCATGTCGACTGGATCAACGTCGGCTCGCGGCGCGTCCAGGCCTTGCGTCACGGCATGGCCGGCGCGCCCGGCCTCGAGATCTGGGGCCCGTACGCCGACAAGCACTACATTCAGTCGACGATTCTCGAAGCCGCGAAAGGCGCGGGCGTGGACCTGCGCCTCGTCGGCAGCCGGGCGTATTCGACGAACACGCTCGAGTCCGGCTGGATCCCGTCGCCGTTGCCCGGCATTTACACGGGCGCTGGCATGCTCAAAGAGTATCGCGACTGGCTGGGCGCCGATAGCTACGAAGCCGTGGGGTCGATTGGCGGCAGCCTCGTGAGCGACAACATCGAGGACTACTACGTCAATCCATTCGAGCTCGGCTACGGATTCTACATTGGTTGGAAGACGGACTTCATCGGCAAGGATGCACTCGCCAAGATGAAGGACCAGAAGAACCGGCAGAAGGTCACGCTCGAGTGGAACCGCGACGACGTGCTCAAGGTCGTGGCCTCCGCGTTCGAGGAGGGCACGCCGTACAAGTGGATCGATTTCCCGCAGCCGAACTATGCGTCGAGCAGCGCCGACATGCTCAAACAGGGCAACCAGCTCGTCGGCATGTCCATGTTCAACGGTTACTCGTACAACGAGCGCTGTCTGCTTTCGCTTGGAGTCGTCGATGCCGACATCAAGATCGGCGACGTTCTGACGCTCGTGTGGGGCGAGCCGGAGCGGACCGGCAAGACTTCGACCGAGGAGCACAAGCAGGCCGAGATCCGCGTGCGCGTCTCGCCGACGCCGTATGCGCGCGAGGCCCGCGAGAACTATGCCGAGAGCTGGCGCACCAAGGGGAGCAAGTGAGCGCTCCTTGCGTTGCGATGGAGCGATAGTCACGCGGCGGCGCGGGATCGACCCGCGCCGCCGTCCTCTCGCGCGGCCGCCGTCGGCCGCCACGCCCTGCGCGTTTCGAGTCGCTTCTGGTTAAGCGCACCGGCAGCGCGGATCTTCCTCTGCAGCGCGGCCGCGTGCCCGCTTGGCTCTCGGCCCGCATGGCCGCCCTTGGCCGCGTCATTGCCGAGGCCGTCGTGCTGCACTACGGGCGCGACGAGTTCCTGCGAAGGATCTCGCACCCGTTCTGGTTTCAATCTTTCGGCGCCGTCATGGGCATGGACTGGCACTCGTCCGGCATCACGACGAGCGTCGTCGGCGCTCTGAAGCGCGGCCTCGCTCCCGTCCAGCACGAAATCGGCATCTACGTTTGCGGCGGCCGCAGCCGCCATTCGCGCCGCACGCCCGATGAGCTCGCGGGCGTCGGCCAGCGGACGGGGCTCGATGCCGATTCGCTGACGCGCTCGAGCCGGCTCGTCGCGAAGGTCGACAACGCGGCCGTGCAGGAAGCTGTTGCTGACGCCGGGCGTCGGGGCACGCACCGTCTCTGCCCTGGCGCTCGTCGCCGAAGTCGTCCACGGCACGCCCTGCCGCTTCTCGGACCCGGCGCGGTACGCGTTCTCCCACGGCGGCAAGGACGGTCATCCGTTTCCGGTTCCGCTGAATGTCTACGATGAGACGATCCGGGTCCTCAGGGGCGCGGTCGCCCAGGCGAAGCTCGGCAACACGGAGAAGCTCGCCGCGATTCGCCGGCTCGACGCGGAAGCGCGAGCGCTCGAGCGGGCGGCCGGCCATGCCCCCTTCGACGAGATCGTGACGGCCTACGTTTCGCCGACGGCCTGACGCAATGCGTCTTCGATGTAACGGGGAAGGGCGAACGCGGCCTTGTGCACGGCCGGACTGTAGTAGCGCGTGGCGAGGTTCGCACGCTCGAAGCGCGCGGCGAGCTCGGCGCGCGGCACGGTGAGGGCGGCATCGGCGTCCGAAGACCAACCGAGCGCAAGCGCGCCGCCGAAATACGTCGGCACCGAGACGGTGTAGCAGCACACGTGACGGTAGACGGCGGCGAGATTCGCCATCGCGGCGGAGAACTCGTTCGCTTGCACGAAAGGCACGCCGTTCTGCGTGACGAGGATGCCGCCCGGATTCAACCGGCGGTGGACGGCCCGATAGAAGTCCTCGGTGAACAGGACGCGGCCGGGGCCGACCGGATCGGTGGAATCGACGAGCACCACGTCGAAGCGCTGTTCGGTCGTGTCCAGGAACTCCCGACCGTCGGCGATCGTGAGCGCGAAACGCGGGTCGTCGAAGACGGGTGCGTTGACGGCGCCGAGGTGCTCGCGCGCGAGCTCGACGATGCGCGCGTCGATCTCGACCTGCGCCAGATTGCGCACACCTGCATGCTTGAGCACCTCCTCGGCGAGCCCGCAGTCGCCGCCGCCGACGATCAGGATGTCGCGCGCCGCGCCGTGGGCGAGCAGGGGCACGTGCGCCATCATCTCGTGATAGACGAACTCGTCGGCGCTCGTGAGCTGCAAGGCGCCGTCGAGCAGCAGCACGCGGCCGAACAGGACATGGTCGAACAGCGCCAGCTCCTGCGTCTGCGTCCGTTCGCTGCAGAGTAGCTTGCGCGCCTGCAGCGAAAGGCGCACGCCGGGCGTCAGCGTCTCGGCGAACCAGCGCTCGTTGGTCATGCCTCCTTGCCCCGGAGAATCTCCTTCACGGCCATCTTCTCCGGCTCGAACGCCGCTTCGAGGACCTCGAGCGAGCGCTCCGGGTGGGTCCGGCCGCACATGAAGACGTCGAAAGCGGCATAGTCGAGCTCGGGCCAGGAGTGAATCGAGATGTGGCTTTCGGCCAGCACGGCGACGCCGCTGATGCCGCCGCCGGGCTCGAACGGGTGCAGGTGAATGTGCAGCAGCGTGCCGCCCGCCGCGTCGACGCAATCGATCAAGGCGCGCTCGACGTGCTCGAGGTCGTCGAGGCGCTTGCCGCCGTAGAGATCGATGATGTAGTGGGAGCCTGCACAGCGGATGCCCTTCTTCTCCACGAAGAAGTCGCTTGCGGGGCCGCTGGCGCCTCGACCGTCGCGGCCCTGCGCGGCGCTTCTCGCCTCTTCTTGTCGGCTCGTCTTGGGCGTATCCAACTTCGTCCCCGTAGAAGAGGCTTGGCGCGGCGTCGGTTCTCCCCAAGCAGCAGATGCTGCGGAAGTCGAAGGCCCGCTACTATAAGGCCCTGACCTCGGGTGTCAACGGCCGATCCGACCGGCCGGAAGGAGAGAGAGTTGAATCGGCTACAGACTTTCGGGCCCCCGGACAGCCGCTTCGGGCGCTTGTCGGCTTTGACGCGCCGTAAGCCGATCGAGCGGCTGCAGTCCGAGGCCGGAGCGCGGCAGGAGTTCCGACGCGTGCTCGGCGTCTGGCAGCTGGCCGCGATCGGCGTTGGGGCGATTATCGGCGTCGGCATCTTCGTGCTCGCCGGGCAGCAGGCCGCCGTCAACGCGGGGCCGGCCGTCGTGCTGTCCTTCGTCGTCGCCGGTCTCGGCAGCGCCTGCGCGGCGCTCGCCTACGCCGAGTTCGCCGGCCTGATTCCCGCGACCGGCAGCGCCTATACCTACGGCTATGCGGTGCTCGGTGAGCTTTTCGCCTGGATCATCGGCTGGGACCTGCTGCTCGAATACTCGCTCATCGTCGCCGTCGTTGCGATCGGCTGGTCCGGTTACGTACAAGCTCTGATCAGCCAGCTGACCGGCCTGCAACTGCCCGTCGCACTGCAGGGTGCCTGGGATCCGTCACATCCCGAGAAGCGTTTCGATCTCATCGCGGCATTGATTTCGCTCGGGATCGCCTGGCTGTTGACCGTGCGGACGGAGTGGGGTGCGCGGGCGAACACCGTCGTCGTCGCGATCAAAGTCGTCGGCGTCGTGCTCGTGATTGCCATCGGCGCGGTTTACGTCGACCCTGCGAATTGGCGTCCGTTCGTGCCGCCGGCGGCCGTCGGTGCCGACGGGGCCTCGCACTTCGGCTGGGGCGGTGTGTTGGCGGCTTCGAGCATCGTGTTCTTTGCCTGTTTCGGCTACGACACGCTGACGACCGCGGCCGAGGAGGCGCGCGAACCGCAGCGCGACCTGCCGCGCGCCGTGCTGGCCTCGCTCGGGCTCTCGATGACCCTGTATCTCGCCGTGTCGCTCGTGCTGACAGGCATGGTGCCGTATACGGCGCTCAATTCGGCGGCGCCCGTCGATGCTGCATTCAAGGCGCTGGGACTCGACTGGGTGCGCGGCATCATCAACGTCGCGGCCATCGCCGGCATCACGAGCGTGCTCTTCGCATTCATGCTCGGCGCTGCACGCATCGCCTTCGCGCTCTCGCGCGACGGTCTTCTGCCGCGGTGGTTTGCGCGCGTGCATCCACGCTATCGCACGCCTTATCGCCCTACGGTGATTCTCGGTATATTCGTCGCATTCGTGGCCGGGCTGCTGCCGATCGGCGAGGTGGCCGAGCTCGTCAATATCGGAACCTTATCGGCGTTCATCGTGATCTGCGCGTCGGTTTTGATTCTGCGGCTTCGCAAGCCGGATCTGCCGAGAAGCTTTCGCATGCCCGCCGTCTACGTCGTGGCGCCGCTAGGCGCGGTGTTCTCGCTGTTCCTGATCATTGGCTGGCCTTGGGTTTCGGCGGGCCGCGTGATTCTGCTCGGCGGTCTGCCGGCCGTGACGATCTGGCGGTTCGTGATCTGGATGGGGGTCGGGCTCTTCGTCTATGGCCTGTATGGCATCAGGCACAGTCGGCTCGCGGGGGCGGGCGCGGCGGGCGGAGGCATCGGCGCATAGGCGGCGCGGTAGGCGGAGGCCTCGGCGCGGATACGCCCGCGGTGGCGGAGGCATCGGCATGAGGCCGGTGTCGGGACCGCCAGAATACCCATCCATGGGGCTGCGTAGCGCGCCATCCCTGGCGCGCCGCTCCCGACACCGCCCTTATGCCGATGCCTCCGCCGGAGATGTTGGCGGTGGGCGCCGAGGCCTCCGGCAGAAACGTTGGCGGTTTGCGCCGAGACCTCCGCCGGACGCGTTGGCGGTTTGCGCCGATGGCTTCGCGGATATGTGTGCGGTTTGCGCCGATGGCTTCGGTACGTCTGCGAGCGGGCCGCGTGCTACCGCGATTCGCGCTTCGCATCGATCCCGAGCTGTTCGGCGACGCGTGCCAGTTGGGCGATGGAGCGGGCGGACATCTTGCGCATGACGCGGGCGCGGTGGACCTTGACCGTCTTTTCGGAAATGCCGAGGTGGGCGCCGATCTGTTTGTTGAGGTAGCCGGCGACGACGAGTTCGAACACTTCGCGTTCGCGGGCGGTCAGCAGCTCCAGGCGGCGGTGGAGCCATTGGAGCCGGGCGCGCTCCTCGTGGACATCCGCGGAGGCGGCGACGCCGCGTTCGACTGCGGCCAAGAGGTCCTTCGGCGCGAAGGGCTTGACGAGGAAGTCGACGGCGCCGCGCCGCATGGCCTCGACGGAAGAGCGAATATCGCCGAAGCCTGTAATGAACACGATGGGATAGCCGACCCCGCGGTCGGCCAGCTCTTGTTGCAGCTCGAAGCCCGAGAGGTGGGGCGTCGTCAAGTCGGCCACGACGCAGACTGGGGGATTGGTCTCGAGATCGTCGAGAAACTCCTGAGGATCGACGTAGGGGGCGACGGCGAAGCCGTGGACGCTCAGGAGTCGGGACAAGCTTTCGCGGACGCCGGCATCGTCGTCGATGAGCGCGATCAACGGTGGCGCGGGCCTAGGGGGCGGCAGAGACATCGTCACCACGTTATTTCGGCAAAGCCTTGCGCTGGTCAGGTATTTAGTTAGCGCAGCCAGAAAGATAACCCGTCAATTATTGGGGGCTTTTCGACATAATAGGTCAATCGTTCGGGTCTCGGCAACCTTCGGTTCTTTCGAGGGTGTATCCACCACCCGGCTTTGGCGGAAAGTCGTTAGACCAAAGGTGGATTCCGGCCGACCTGCGGTATCGCCAACATGGGCGACAATCCCGATACCAGAACGGGCACGAGAGCGAGAGAGAAGAAGTAGAACAATAGAACGATGAGCGGCTCTGTCGATCGAATCGAACTCAAGCCCGGCGAACTGCGGCGCTAATAGGATCACTTCGAGCTATGGGCCAGCCGCCGCAGACGCTCATTCCGGCAGTCACTCCAGGCGGAGACAAGGCGTGAATAGAACGAACGGCGGTGAGATGGGCGGTATCTCTCTGAATCGAGACTCGAGGCAGCCTCATCGGCCGGCCTCGCAGCTCGATTGGGGAGCGTGGATGCAGCCCGAAGACGATCCCGCGATGACAGCCGAGCCGGACCGGCGCACCGAAGGCGGGGGCTGGCGGTCGGTGGAGGACGAATTCATCGCCACGCTGAGCCACGAGCTGCGCGGGCCGCTCGCCCCGATCGTACATGCCCTCCAGGCGATGCGGCTCAAGGGATTGGCCACCGACGAGCAGTCCGTCATCGAGCGGCAGGTCGGAAGGCTGCAGAGGATGGTCGACGATCTCTTCGACGGTTGCCGGATCGCGAGCGGCAAGGTGGTGCTGAGCAAACAGCGTATCGAGCTCGCGGAGATCGTCCGCGCGGCCGTCGAAGTCGTCGCTCCGAGTATCGAAGCACGGCGGCAAGCGCTGTCCGTCGATGTGGCTCCGGGCCTCGTCGTGGAGGCGGATGTGGACCGGATGACGCAGGTCGTCGCGAATCTCTTGAGCAACGCGGCGAAGTACAGCGAGCCGAGCGGCTCGATCTCCGTCACGGCGCGCAGGACGGACGCGTACGTGCGGTTGACGGTCGCCGACGGCGGGATCGGCATCGAGCCGGAAAGGCTCGCGCACATCTTTGACGCCTTCGTGCAGGGACCGCGGCGGACGGGATGCGGCGGGCTCGGGCTCGGCTTGACGATCGTCAAGCGCCTCGTCGCGCTGCACGGCGGGAAGGTGGAGGCGCGCAGCCAGGGCGCTGGGCGGGGCAGCGAGTTCTCGATCGAGCTGCCTTGCCTCGCGCCGCCGAAAGCGTTGCGGCGGCGCGAGGCATTGCGGCCCGTTTTCGGGCGTCGCGGCCCTCCGATGGTCGGCGGCGTGCCCGGAAGCGAGCGGTAAACGCGCCGGCGCCGCTCGCTCCCGGCGGTACACGGAGCCTTTTCCGAGGCAGGGTGCGCCTTCCGCGGCCGTTCGGCGCCGGCATGCGGCTCGCGATCGCGGCCTAGGGACCTTTGCCTTTGCCCTCGCGCACCTTGCTCATTGAGCCGCGGTCCATTCGCCGCTCTGCAGGAAGCGGTCTGCCGCGAGTGCGGCCGTAGTGCCGTCGCCGGCCGCGGCCGCGGCGCGGCACACGCTGCCGGCGCGCAGCGTGCCGGCGGCCAAAAGGCCGGGCAGGGGCGTGCGCATGGCGGCGTCCGTGACGACGTACCCGGCGCCGTCGAGCAGGGAGGCCTCGACGTAGGCGGTGTTGGGCTCGAGCCCGACGAAGACGAACACGGCGTCGCAGGCGAGCTCACTCGTCGCGCTGCTGCCCGTGTGCCTTACGCGAGCGCCAGTGACGGCGTCCTGGCCCAGGATCTCCGTGACCTCCGATTCGGGCACGGCGGAGATTTTCGGATGGGCCTCGACGAGCTCGCGGTAGGCCGCCTGGGCGCTGAAGCGCGTGCCGTGGTGCACGATCGTGACCGCGGAGCAGGATTCGGCGAGTGTCAGGGCCTCTTGTAGGGCCGAATCGCCGCCGCCCGCGACGACGACGGCGCGCTCCCGGAGCAGCGGAGCGTCGCAGCTTGCGCACTGACTCACACCTTTGCCGCGCAGAATGGCTTCGCCGGGCACGTCGAGCGCCCGGAGCCGCGTGCCGGTTGCGAGAATCACGCAGCGGGCCGTATAGCGCTCGTCGGCCGTCGCCACGAGCCAGACTTCGCCGCTCGCCTCGAGACCGGTCAAGTTCGTCATGGCGAATTCGGCGCCGGCCGCCGTGGCCTGCTCCTGCACGATCGGGCAGAGGTCGTAGCCGGGCACGCCGTCGGGCGACCCCGGGTAGCCGTCGATGCGCTCGATGTTCAGCAGCTGGCCGCCCAGCGCGTCGCCAGTGAGCACGAGCGTGCTGCGGCCTCGGCGGGCCGCGGCGAGGCCGGCGGAAAGGCCGGCGAGGCCGCCGCCGGCGACGACGATGTCGAACTCTTTGCTCACGCTGTCGTCCCTAATGGTGAAAACGCGCAAGGGTACCGGGTGCATGGCCGCGAGAAAACCCTCGGCCTGCTAGAATCCGCGCGAAGTCATTATCTTATCGCCATGTCGCGTGAGTTGTTGAGACGTCTGCCGGCCGTCGATGCCTGGCTGTCGAGCGAGCAGGGCGCGGCCCTGTGCGCCGAGTATTCCCGCCCGGAAGTCGTCGAGGTCATGCGCGCGCGCCTTGCGAGGCTGCGGGAGCGCCTCGCCGCGGGCGTCGACGAGCTGCCGGACCTCGCGAGCGAAGCGTACACGCAGCTGCTGCGCGCGGATCTGCTCGAGCGCCGGGCGAGCAGCCTAAAGCCCGTCATCAATGCGACCGGCATCGTCATCCATACGAACCTCGGGCGCGCGCCGCTCGCGGCCGAGGCCGTCGAGGCGGTGGAGCGCGTGGCGCGGGCGTACTCGACGCTCGAGTACGACCTCGCGGCCGGCGAGCGCGGCTCGCGCAATTGCCACGTGGAGGCGCTGCTGCGCCGGCTCACGGGCGCCGAGGCCGCGCTCGTCGTGAACAACTGCGCGGCCGCCGTCACGCTAGCGCTGGGCGCGCTCGCGGGCTCGGGCGAGGTCGTCGTCTCCCGCGGCGAGCTCATCGAGATCGGCGGATCGTTCCGGATGCCCGAGGTCATCGCCCAGAGCGGCGCGCGCATGGTCGAGGTCGGCACGACGAACCGAACCACGATTCGCGACTACGCCAATGCCGTGACGGAGCATACGCGTGTGCTGCTCGCGACCCATCCGAGCAATTTTCGGATCGTCGGGTTCACGGCAAGTCCCGCGCCGCAGGCGCTTGCCGGGCTTGCGCGGGAGCACCGGCTCCTGCTCGTGCGCGACCTCGGCAGCGGCAGCCTCATCCGGCTCGACGAGCTCGGCCCTGCGGCCGAGCCGACCGTCTCCGAGTGCGTGGCCGACGGCGCGGACCTCGTGACGTTCAGCGGCGACAAGCTGCTCGGGGGGCCGCAGGCCGGCATCGTCGTCGGCCGGGAGCAGGCCATTGAGACACTGCGCAGGCATCCGCTCGCGCGTGCGTTCCGCATCGACAAGCTGTCCCTGGCTGCGCTCGTCGCGACGCTCAAGCTCTACGAGCCTCCGCACGATCCGCGCGCGCGTGTGCCCGTGCTGCGGATGATCGCAGAACGCCCTGAGGCCGTCGGCCGCCGGGCCGCGCGGCTCGCGCGCGAGCTCCGCGGGCTAGAAGGCGTGACGGCACGGCTCGCCGACGACGCGAGCTATGCCGGCGGCGGCTCGCTGCCCATGAGCGAGCTGCCGACGAAGATCGTGCGGCTCGAGGCGGCGGGCACGAGCGCGGCCGCGCTGGCGGCCAAGCTGCGTGCCGCGGATCCGCCCGTGATCGCGCGAATATCGAAGAACGCCGTATGCCTCGATCCGAGGACGGTCCTGCCCGAGCAAACGCGCACGCTGACGCACGTACTGCGCGGCGCGCTGTCGTGAGCGGGATCACGCTCGGCGTCGTCGGTCACGTCGATCACGGCAAAACCGCGCTCGTGCGCGCCCTGACGGGAATCGAGACCGACCGCCTGGAGGCGGAGCGCAAGCGGGGCCTGTCCATCGTGCTCGGCTTCGCGTTCCTCGAGACGCCGCAGGGCGTCGTCGATCTCATCGACGTGCCCGGTCACGAGGACTTCGTTCGGGCCATGATCGGCGGCTCGACGGCGCTCGACGGCATCGTCCTGTGCATCGCGGCCAACGAAGGCATCATGCCTCAGACCGTCGAGCATTTTCAGATCGCGCGCCTGCTCGGCGTCGAGACCGGGCTCGTCGTCGTCACCAAGGCGGATCTCGTCGACGCGGCCCGACGCGCGGCCGCGGCCGCCGAAGTCGCGCGCTTCGTGCGCGGCACATTTCTCGAGTCCGCACCCGTGCTCGAGGCGTCCGTCGCCTCGGGCGCCGGGCTCGATGCCGTACGCGCGGCGCTCGCGCGGCTCGCGGCCACCGAAATTACGCGCGAGGCGCAGGGCCGCTTTTTCCTGCCGCTCGACCGGGTATTCACGATGCGCGGCTTCGGCCTCGTTGCGACGGGCACGCTCCGAGGCGGGAAGCTGCACGTCGGCGATACGGTCGAGATACAGCCCGGCGGGCGGTCGGCCACGGTTCGCGGTCTACAGAACCACGGCCGGCCCATCGAGCACGCCGTTCCGGGCCAGCGCGTAGCCGTGAACCTGCGTCACGTGAGCCGAGAGGAAATCCGCCGTGGCGACGTGTTGGCCGCACCGGGCTTCGTGGTCCCCGCGCGACGCCTCGACGGGGAACTGCGCGTGCTCGAGGAGGCCGGTCGGGCCATCCCCAACGGCGCGGTCGTCCGCGTGCTCACGGGCACGACGGAGGCGACGGCGAGACTGCGTCTGCTCGATCGGCGCGAGCTCGCGCCCGGCGAAAGCGGACTCGTGCAGCTCAATCTCGACCGCAGCATCGCGACGCGGCCGACCGAGCGCTACCTGATCCGCAGCCTGTCGCCGCCGCGCACGCTCGGCGGGGGGCGAGTACTCGACGTCAACACGAGGCGGCACCGGCGCTTCGATGTACGGGTCGCGGACCGACTCGAGAGTGCGGCCTCGGGTGATCTCGAGCGTATGCTGCGGCAGCGGCTCGAAGAGGCCGGAGCGGCGGGGTTGCGGCTCGGCGATCTGGCGCAGCGGCTCGAGCGCCCGCGGGCCGTTGTCGAGGAGGCCGCCGAGCGTCTCGACGCGATCCGCATCGGCGAGGATCTTTGGGTGACGCCCGATGCGTTGGTCGGCGTTCAAGCGGGCATCCTCGCCGTGCTCGAGGGCTTACACGCGGACCAGCCGCTGCGCACAGGGCTCGACCCGGGCAGCATCGCGAGCGCGCTCGGAGCGAATCCGCCACAGGCCCTCGTGCGGGCGGCGCTGAAGCGGCTCCTCGCGGAGGGTCGAGTGCAAGCCGCCGACGAGCTCTTCGCGATCGCCGGCCACGATCCATTCGCCCGCCTCGAAGGCCGCGAGCGGCAGCTCGTCGCGCAGATCGAACAGGCGTTTCGCGCGGGCGGCCTCACGCCGCCGGCGCCGCAGGACGTTGTCGGCCAGGACCGCGTCACGCAGGTCATATATCGGCTGTTGCTCGAGACCGGGCGGCTAGTGCGCCTCAAGACCTACGACAGAAACACTCAAATCGTGCTGCATGCGAGCACCGTCGAGGACGTCAAGCAGGCGCTGGCGCATACCTTCCCATATCCTCAGACCTTTGCCGTCAAGGACGTCCGCGATCTGCTGCGCTCGACGCGCCGGCACGTCGTCCCGCTCATGGAGCATCTCGACTCGATGGGCGCGACCGTGCGCAGCGGCGACCTGCGGCGGCTGCGGGCGCCCTAGGAAGCGCTTGCCCCCGAGTCCGCGCGGACGTGCGCATGCGCCCAGGTCTCCGGCGGGCGTCTGGAGCGCCGGCCCGCGGATGTCAAGGGCGCCAAGCGGCGCGAGTTCTCGTATCCTGCATCGTTTGCGGTCCACGACGCGTCGGAGAAAGCACCCAGATGGCACAACCCGGAACTCACAGGTCGGCCCGTTTCACCGAAGGGCCGATCGTGAAATCGCTCATTGCCCTGGCGCTGCCGATCGTCTTCGCCAACGTGCTGCAGACCGCGTATCAGCTCGTCGATACGTTCTGGGTCGGTCGCCTGGGCGGGGAGGCCGTCGCGGCCGTCTCCGTAAGCTTCCCGCTGATCTTTCTCATGATCGCGATCGGCGGCGGGCTGGCCGTGGCCGGCTCCGTGCTCGTGGCGCAATACGCCGGCGCCCGGAACGCGCGCAAGGTCGACCACGTCGCGGCGCAGACTCTGCTCATGGTGGTCGTCGTGAGCCTGCTGCTCTCGGCGATCGGTTATACCTTGTCGCCGTACGCGCTACGGCTCATGGGGGTCGCGCCGGAAACGCTGCATGACGCAACGCGCTATCTGCAGGTGTCCTTCATCGGCATCGTATTCACTTTCGGATACTTCGTCTTTCAATCGGTGCTCAGGGGCGTCGGCGAGGTTCGCGCGCCCGTCTACATCGTGTTCGGCACCGTGATCTTGAATCTGCTGCTCGATCCGCTGTTCATCTTCGGATGGGGCCCGATCCCGGCATCGGGCGTGACCGGGGCCGCATTCGCGACGATCGGCACGCAGGCCGTCGCGACGGCCGTCGGCATGTCGACCCTGTTTTCGGGCCGCTTCGGGATCCGCTTGAAGCTGCGCGACTTCGAGCCGGATTGGGCGCTAATGAAGCAGGTCGTTCGGCTCGGCTTGCCGGCGTCACTCGAGCAGTCGACGCGCGCCCTGGGTTTGACCGTCATGACCTTCCTCGTCGCGACTTTCGGCACGACGACGATCGCCTCTTACGGCATCGGCACGCGCATCCTGAGCTTCATCATCATCCCGGCCATGGGTCTCTCGATGGCGACCTCGACGCTCGTCGCGCAGAACATCGGCGCGCGCAACGTCGACCGTGCCGCGCACATCGCCTGGCTCAGCGCGGGTATCGGCTTTGCGGTCCTCGAGCTCGTCGGCTTGGTTTGTTTCGTGTTCGCGCATCCGCTGATCCGCTTTTTCGTGCCCGAGGCGCCGAACGTCATCACGGGCGGTACGCAGTTCCTACACCTCATGGCCTTGTCGTTCGGCTTCATCGGGCTGCAGCAGACGCTGAGCGGCGCCTTCCGCGGCTCGGGCAACACATTCAACAGCATGATCCTGGCCATGGTCTCGCTCTGGATCCTGCAGTTCCCGATTGCCTACATCCTCTCCAAGCACACCGGGCTCGGCGAGGTCGGTCTCTGGTGGGCCTTCCCGATCGCCAACGTCACGATCGCCTGCGTCGCGGCCCTGTGGTTCCTGCAGGGTGGCTGGCGCGGTAAGAACCTCATCGGCGAGCCCGAATACGAGCTCGTCGAGGAGATCACCGAGGAGGCGATCATTCAGGAGGGCATCAACGACTGAGCCCTCGGCTCGCGAGCCCTCGGCCGGCTATCGGGGGCGGAGCGCGTAGACGTTTTCGGTCAGGCGCGAAAGCCCGCGTTCGCGCAGCTGCGCGTTGGCGGCCAGGCCGTCTTCGGTGCAGAGCCTCTCGATCTCGAAAGACTCCTGATAGAGCGCGGCAACTTCGCCCTCGGTGACGGAGAACGGGGGGCCGTCCATGTCGGCTTGGGGATACTCGAGCGTGATCAACAGCACCTTCGCTGCGGCGGGCAGGATTGCGCGCAGCTGCGCCGCATAGCGTTGGCGCATGGCGGGCGGCAGGGCGATCAACGAGGCGCGGTCGTAGACGGCGGCGACGTCACCCGTCTCCTCGGCCGTGAGGTCGAAGAAGTCCCCTTCGAGGATCTCGATGCCGTCCGCGGTCCAAGCGACGAACGGCCCCTTGGCGGCCGTCGCGGCGGCGAGGCCGTTCTCCGCGAAGAAGGCTTCGACCGCGCGGTGCACGACTTCGACGCCGACGACCCGGTGGCCGCGGTCGCGCAGCCAAAGCAGGTCGAGGCTCTTGCCGCAGAGCGGCACGAAGACGCGGCTGCCCGGCGCCGCCCCGAGCGCGGACCAGTACCGTTGCAGATAGGGATTGACGTTGTTTCGGTGGAAGCCCGTTCGGCCCTGATCCCAGCCGGTCTGCCAGAATTCGCGCTGCATCGTCCGTCGCTTTCCGCTTCGACAAGGGTGTGCCCATGCTGCCACATCACGCACCGCCTTGTCCGCGCGCCTTGCGAAAGGTCAGGTTGATGCGCCGCTCCCCGAGCTGCTCGTGGCGGCCCTCGTCGAGGGGCGCCACGCCGTGGAAGTACAGGCGCGAGGCGCCGCCCCAGACCACGACATCGCCGTGCTCGACGCGATGGCGACTCGGCCGGGACGCGCGGCGCGCGCCGCCGAACAGGAACGTCGCCGGCAGGCCCAGCGAGACGGATACGATCGGGGCCGAGAAATCCTCCTCGTCCCGGTCCTGGTGCAGCGACAGACGCGTACCCGGGACATAGCAGTTGACCAGGCACGCGTCCGGCGCGAAGCCCTCGAAGCCGCCGGCGGCGGCCGCCGCGGCGGCCAAGGCAGCGAGCGGGGCGGGCATGGGCGGCCAGGGCCGGCCGCTCTCGGGATCGAGCGCGCTGTAGCGGTAGCCCGCGCTATCGGAGATCCAGCCGAGCGCGCCGCAGTTCGTCATGCCCACGGACATCGCGCGCCCGTTCGGCGTGACCATGTGGCGGAACGGCGCGTGCCGCGCGACGTTTGCGACGGCGGCGAGGACCCGGCCGTCGTCTTGGACGAACCGCCGCAGCAGCACGGCCTCGGGACCGATGACCTCGCGCACGCAAGGCCCGTCGCTGCCTGCATTCGAAGCGCACATCGTGCCGCTGAGTTTAACCTCTGGACGGCCGCCGCGGTCGCGCACCGCCGAGTGCGCTATACTTAGGCCAAGCAGTGTCTCGTCGGGAGAAAAGCGAGTGACCGGCAAAATCATCGTTCATGACCCGCGCGGCTATCCGCCCAAGGTCACGGGCAAGCGGCTCGCGCCGCGCCTCGAGAGCCTCGACGGCAAGGTCGTCTACCTCGTCGACTGCCTGTTCGACAACTCCGATGTCTTCATGGCGCAGCTCGCGGACTGGTTCCACGAGAAGCTCCCGGCCGTCAACGTGCGGCCGATCAAGCCGAAAGAAAGCTGGGTCGACGATCCCGAGATGCGCGCCGCCATCGAGCAGGACGGCGATGCCGCGATTCTCGGCGTAGGCCTCTGAAGCACTTGTAGCCCGACGGTCGTCGGGCTGGCCATGGCCCTGGAGCAGGGCGGCGTCCCGACCGTCGCCGTGCACACGCACGCGTTCGCGCGCCTCGCGCGTTCCGTCGCGCGGGCCAACGGCATGCCGACTACGCGGCAGGCCTTCGTGCCGCAGCCCGTCGTCGGGCGCAGCCCCGGCGATCTGCGGGCCTACATCGAAGGCGCGGACCCCGTCAGCAAGCTGCCGTTCGCCCAGGAAGTCATCGACGGGCTCACGCAACCGCTCGGCGAGGAAGACCTGAGCGGGCTCTCGTTCGAGCGCGCGACGCCGCGGCTGCTGGAGCCCGACACCGAGGAGAACCTCAAGCGGCTCTTCCTCGAGAATCAGTGGACCGACTATCTGCCCATCGAGCTGCCGACCGAGGCGCGTGTCGAGGCCATGCTCGCCGGCACTAGCCGCGGCCGGGACGAGATCGTCGGCCGGCTCCGGCCGACTTCCTACCGTGAGCTCTGGGAGTTCACGGTCGAGAAGGTCGCCGTCAACGCCGTCATGGCCGGCGCGAAGCCGGAATACCTGCCGGTGATTCTCGCGATGGCCGCGAGCGGGCAGTCGGGGCGCTCGAGCTCGACGACGTTGCAGGCCACGGTCGCCATCGTCAACGGTCCGATCCGCGACGAGATCGGCATGAACTACGGTGTGGGCGCAATGAGCCCGTACAGCCGCGCCAACGCGACGATCGGCCGCGCCTACGGTCTGCTCTCGCAGAACCTGCAGGGCGGCTCCGTCCCGCACGAGTCCTACATGGGCTCACAGGGCAACTTCCTGAACTACAACGCGGTCATCGTCGAGAACGAGGCGGCGAGCCCCTGGGAGCCGTTCCACGTGCAGCACGGCCGGGAGGCGAAGCAGAGCACCGTGAGCCTGCTGCTCGGCGGCTGGTACACGATCTTCGGCGGCGGCCCGCGGGAGACCTGGCAGGAGCTGTTCGCGCGCTCGCTCAAGGCCTGCGACCCGTTCACGGGGCCCGTCATTACGCTCGATCCGCTCGTTGCGCGCGGCTTCGCCGAGCTCGGCTTCACGAAGCAGAAGCTCATCGACTGGTGCGTCGAGAACGCCCGCCTGCCGGCGCGCGAGTATTGGGACAATCAATGGATTCAGACGCTGCATCGTCCCCGCGCCGTGGCTGGAATCGAGCCCTACGCCTCCATGTTGAAGGCTGCGCCCGACGATCTCATTCGCATGTTCCGGCCCGAGGACATTCACGTCGTCGTGCTCGGCGGCGAGACGGGGGCCATGTGGAAGATGGTCGGCGGGGGGCCGCGGCTCACGGTGGTCGACATCGACCCATGGCGTTAGCCGCGCGGCGCTAGTTTCGACGGCAGAAGAACCGCCATCGAGCAAGCGCCGAGCGCGGCCGAGGCAATGCGGTCGCGGCGGGCGGCGCGCGTGTCCGCCCGCTCGCGACCTAACGTACCCCGCTAACTAAACGAGCGCCTCCTTGAAAGTCACGAGCAGCCGGCTCCAGGCGCGCTCGGCCTGTGCCTTGTCGTAGACCTGCGAGTCGGGCGGGCACCAGCCGTGCATCGTGCCCTTGTAGACCTCGACCTCGGCCGGCAGACCGGCCTTGGCGAAGCCCGCCTTGAGGACCGTCTTGGCCTCGGGCTGACGCTCGTCGTCGCTGGCCGCGATCGCGACGAGGAAGCGGGCGTGCATCTTCGGGATGAGCAAATGCGGGCTGTCGGGCATATCGGTGACGAGCGCCGCTCCATGGAAGGTCGCCGCTCCGCCGATGCGCTCGGACAGCGCCGCCGCCGTGCGAAACACGAAAGGCCCGCCCATGCAGTAGCCCGTCGTGCCCATCTTCTTCGAGGTATCGACGGCGGCCTGCCGGTCCAGCCAGCCCCCAAAGGTTTTCGCGTCGCTCATCTCGCCCTCGGGGGTGAACGCCTGCATGAGCGGCATGACGACGGCGCGCGTTTTCGGGTCCTGGAAGCTCGCGCCCTCGGGTAGGATCGGTGCCTTGGCCTTGCGGTAGTAAGGGTTCACGACGAGCACGGAATAGCCGGATTCGGCGAGGCGCGTCGCCATCTGCTTGAAAGCCGGCCGGAGCCCGAAAACGTCGGGCCAAATCAGCACTGCCGGGTGCTTGCCCGTCGTAGGGTGCACGAAATAGCAGTCCGCCGTGCCGTCGGGCGTCTTGATATCGACATCCGCGCCTGTTACGTCCAGGGCGTCGGCCGCGCGCGGCAGCATCACGGCCAGGCCGACCCCGACGGAAAGTGCGCCGAAGCCGCGCCGCGTCAGATTGGCGCGCCGTTGAAATTCTGCGATGTCCTCAAGGGTATCTTGATCGCACACGTTTCTCCCCTCCGTATTCTTGCTGTATCGGGCCAAGCCACTCAGCGCTCGGGCGAATCATACTAACCCGGGCATCGGCTCCGCGGAAGCTGGACGGCCGGCTCGAAAAGCCTCCTACTCGTCGAGCTCGGCGTAGCGGCGGAACATACCCTGCTCGTTGAACGCCAGGCGCCGCGCGGAGGCGAGGTAGGCCTCGATGCGCGGCCGGCTCCACACGCGCTCCCGCAGCGCCCGCAGCGCCGGGAAGCGGCTCGAGAGCAGGGGCTCGACGCGCTTCGGAAACGCATACTCGAGGCCCGTCACGACCTGTGCCAGCGACAAATCCGCATAGCTGAGATCGTTGCCGGCGAGCCAGCCGCGGCGGCTCCCATCTCGGGCAAGTATCCGATCGAAGTAGCCGCAGAACTTCGGCAGCCGGTTGTCGAGGAAGTCACGCGTGCGGCGCCGGGCGGCCTCCTTCTGGTCTTCGTAATAAAGGCCGCTCCCGATCGGGTGATGGGTATCGTGGATCTCATCGACGAAGTCGGCGATCGTGAGCTGCAGCTGATGCGTCCATAGCATGCCCGCCTCGTCGCTTGCGGCGAGGCCGTGGCGGCCGCCGAGGTACAGCAGGATATTGGCCGTCTGGCCGAGGAGGCGCTCGCCGTCCTTGAGAACCGGCGGCGCAAACGGCGGATGCCCGGCATCCTGCGCCGCGAGCAGGCGCTGGAGGGCGGCCATGCCGCCGCCGTCCGCCTCGGGCATACGCGCAACGTCCACGTATTCGGCGCCCGCTTCTTCGAGCGCCAGCCGAACGAACTCGCCGCGCCCCTGAATTCCGGGCCAGTAGTAGAGCTCGTAAGTCATGCATCCTCCGGGCGCGCCTCGCGATCGGTATTGAAGCATAGGTCAAGCCCGCGTCGATTGCAGGCGGCCCTGCGCCGGGGCCGGGCGCCGTCGGCGCGAGGCGGCTCGCGCTTGACGCCAAGCGGGGTTTTCGCCACGCTCGAAGCGAACGAACGGCGCGAAGCGCTCGGACGACGTCTCGAGGGGGCCTACGAGTGAGCTGGCAGGAATCATCACCATTCGATACCCAGGGATTTGCGCGCTGGGAATACCGGATCGGCGGCGTCAAGACCGTCGTCTACACGATCGGGGAGGGGCGACCCGTCGTCTATTGGCACGGCGGCGGCACGTGGCACGGTTTCGCGTGGGCCCGGGAATGGGCGGACCGGTTCAAGGTCATCCTGCCGTATCACCCGGGGTTCGCGGAGTCGGGGGACGACCCCGAGATCTCCTCGATGGACGATTACGTCGCCCACTACATCGAGCTCTTCGACGCGATGGGCCTTGCGAGCGCCGGTCTCGTCGGAACGAGCCTCGGCGGCTACATGGCGACGGCCTTCGCGGCCGCGCATCCGAGCCGCGTCGCGAAGCTCGTTCTTGCGGCGCCGGCCGGGATCTCCTCGCCGGATTTCCCCATGGGCAACTTCCAGGACGCCTCGCCCGAAGAGCTGCCCAAGTTCTTCGTTCACGACCTGTCGGTCATCGAGCCCTTCTGGCCGGATCGCTTCAACGAGCGCATCGGCCGCGAAGGCGAATACATGGGCAAGGCTTTCGGTCCGAGCTCCACCTTCGGCCCGAAGCTCGCGCGCCGGGCGAGGCGCCTGACGATGCCGACGCTCGTGATCTGGGGCGATCAGGATCGAATTCTGCCCGTGGGGCTTGCGCCGCTGTGGCGCGAGGCGATTCCGCAGGCGAGTCTGC
The DNA here is from genome assembly GCA_963782445.1 of uncultured Gammaproteobacteria bacterium. Classification (GTDB taxonomy): domain Bacteria; phylum Pseudomonadota; class Gammaproteobacteria; order Steroidobacterales; family Rariloculaceae; genus ZC4RG20. The sequence goes on along the minus strand of CAWAJM010000001.1, from coordinate 2,456,109 downwards.
ACATCGTGAAGAACGCCGGCCACCTGCTGTTCGACGAGTCCGCCGAAGCCCGGCGCGTCGCCAAGGACTTCCTGAGCTGAGCGGCGCCGCGCGGCCGCAGGGGTGTCCCCCCGGCGCAGGGTCAGCCCCCGCGACGCGCCGTGGGCGAGCGACGAGCCTGCCCCCGCCATGCGCATAGGCATCGATTTCGGCGGCACCAAGGTCGAAGGTGCCCTGCTTGCAGACGACGGCCTCATTCTCGCCCGCAAACGCCGGGCCACGCCGCGCGGAGACTATCCTGCCTGCCTGGCCCTCGTCCGCGAGATCGTGCTGGCGCTCGAGGCCGAGGCCGGTGCGCGGAACGTCTCCGTGGGCGTCGGCATTCCAGGGGCGCTGTGTCCGGTCACGCGGCTCGTCAAGAACGCGAACTCGACCTGGCTCAACGGCCGGCCCCTCGCCGTCGACCTCGGGCGCGAGCTCGGCCGGGAAGTCCGCCTCGCCAACGACGCCAACTGCTTCGCGCTCTCGGAGTCCGTGGATGGCGCCGGCGCCGGCGCCGGCGCGGATCCGGTCTTCGGCGTCATCCTGGGCACGGGCGTGGGCGGAGGCATCGTCGTCGGCGGGCGCGTGCTCGAAGGGGCGAATGCGATCGCCGGGGAGTGGGGGCACAATCCGCTGCCGTGGGCGAATGCCGACGCCGACCGTGGCGCGCGGCGCAAGTGCTATTGCGGACGCCGCGGCTGCATAGAGACTTATTTGGCGGGCCCCGCGTTCGCCGCCGAGTTCCTGGCGCGCACGGGCCGCGCATGCAGCGCAGCGGAGATCGCCGCGCAGGCCGAAGCCGGAGACCCCGAAGCCCGTGCCGCGATCGAGCGCTACGCGGAGCGTCTGGCGTGCGCGCTCGGCACGGTCGTCAACCTCGTCGACCCCGAGGTCATCGTCCTCGGCGGCGGCCTTTCGAAGATCGCGGCGCTTTATCGGCTCGTCCCCGAAAGGCTCGCGGCCTACGTGTTCTCGCCGACCTTCGCCACGCGGGTTTTGCCGCCCGTGCACGGCGATTCGAGCGGCGTACGCGGTGCGGCCTGGCTGTGGCCGCTGCAGGGCCAACCGGGGGGCGCCCGCCATTCCGGCTAGCCGGCCGCCGCTCCGCGGTTGCGGGCCGGCGGCCGGCTCAGTCGTATCTCAAAGCTTCATCGAGGCGCCGATGTAGGCGGCGCGGCCGAGCACGTCGTAGAAGTTTGCGTTCGTCGCACTGCCGGGCGACCACGGCGTCGCGTCCGTAACCTCGGGCTGGCGGTCGAACAGGTTGTCGATGCCGTAGCGTAGGCTCCAGCGGGAGCCGAAGTTCATGCCGCCCGAAAGGTCGAAGATATCGTAGGCGCCCGTCGGCAGCGTGGTCTGCGTCGGGTCGGTCGCGGCCGCCGCGGCCTCGATGCTCGGCAGGTGGCGCCAGCGCAGCGAGAGATTCCAATTGCCGGTGAAATAGCTCACGGTCGTAAACGTGCGGTAGTCGTAGGCCCCGCCCTGGACCCCCGAGACGCCGACCGGCCCGAACGTGCCCTTGTACTCGACCCAGGGCGCATGCGGATTGAGCCTCGCCTTCGTGCTGTCGAGGAAGCTCGCGAACAGGCTGAGGTTGAGGTTGCCGCGCGGAATCGCCGTCCCCCAGTTGAGCTGCACGTCGACGCCGCTCGTCTCGATCGAGGCATCGTTCGTGTAGGTTACGTCGACGGCCGAGAGCGCTCCGTTCAGCGGGTTGCGTAAGATTTGCGTGCAGGCCGGCGCCGTCGCGCTGAAACTCGGATTGGCGGCCGGCGAGAAGCACTGCGTCAGGACCGACTGCGCGGACTGGGCCGAGATCATGTTGTCGATTGCGATGTCCCAGTAGTCGATCGAGAGCGAGGTGCGGTTCTTGAGCTGGATCACGGCGCCGAACGTGTTCGTCCCGGCCGTCTCGTGATCGAGCTCGGGATTGCCGACGGTGTTGGCGAGCGCCAACCCGGGACCCGCGGGCTGCGAGGCGACGTTGCCCGGATCGTAATAGACCTGGGCGCCGACCGCGCCCATCTGGAGCTCGCAGATGGCTTTGACCTGCGCCGCGTTCGGATTGCGGCCGGGATTGGCACTGAAGCCGCTGACGAAGTTCGTCTCCGAGCACAGGTCGCCCACGGCGTTGAACGTGACGGTCTGCGTCTTCGAGAGAAACAGCTCGCCGATGTTCGGGGCGCGATTCGCGACCTGGTGGCCGCCGCGGAAGCGGACCTTCGAGATCGGGGCCCAGTCGAACAGCGCCTTGTACGTGTCCACGGCGCCGCTCGGGTCGTTGTCCGAGTAGCGGTAGCCGAGCTCGAGGCCGAGCGACTGGGCCGCTTTCTTATCGGCGAGCAGCGGTACGAGGAGCTCCCCGTAGAGCTCCTTGACCAACGTCTCGCCCTGCGAGTCGCTGGCGGGGAACAGGCCGATGGCGCCGTCGAGGAACGACTGCTGGCTCTGCAGAATGTCGGCGTGGTAGTTGTAGCCGTTCCAGCGATAGTCCGAGCCGAGCGCGAACCGGGCGTCGCCCGCCGGCATTGTCGCGAGCTTGCCCTGCAGGTCCACCTCGGCGACGTTCTGCTCCATGCGGGCCTGGTTCTGCAGGTTCGCCTTGACGCCCTGGACGCAGTCCTGGGAGGGCGCGAACTCCTGCATGATGGGCAGCCCCGTCGTGCAGTTCAGCGTGCCGCCGGCTTGATTGCCGCCGTAGGCATTGCCGACGGCGAACGCGCCGCGGCCGTAGTTGGGCTGAGCGATGAGGTAGCGATAGCGTTCCGTCGAGAGAAAGCCGCCGAACGTGTCGCCGATATTCGTCGCGCCGTGCGAGACGTAGAAATTCCAGGTCCAGTCGTTGTTCGGGAACGTGCCTTCGACACCGGCCAGGATCTGATACGACGTGACGACGTTGTCGGAGGTGCGTTTGCCGATGTAGGTCGTCGTGTCGCCGAGGAACCAGTCCGCGTTCGGGTTCGGCCGGCTGTCGAGCACGGCGGAAAGCGCCGGCGGCGTCGGCCAGACCTGCGACTTGGTGCAGCCGCCCATAGCGGGACAGTTAAGGCCGTAACGGCCGCCGGGCAAGTAGAACCCGACGGTGCTGCCGTCCGAGTTCAGCGACGGCGCGTAGATGTCCGAGCCGTGCGGCACGGGCGCCCCCCAGAAGGACAAGGCCCAGTTGTCGCCGAGCAGCGTGCGCGTCTCGTCCTCGCTGAAGTTGGCCTGCAGAATGCCCTCCATGCGCTCGCCCATCTTGACGTGTGCGCGCCCGAAGGCCGAGTAGCGGGTCAACGGAATCGAAGCCAGACCCTGGATCTCGTTCTGCACGAGCGTGCCGGCGGCCGGCGAGCCCGGCGAGGCATCGGTTCTGACCTCGCGGTACTGCAGGCCGTCGACGACCAGCGGGCCCTTGTATTGAGCCGAGCCGGGCGCGTTGCCCGTGTAAAGCGTCCCGTCCGCATTGTAGTAGAGATTCGCCCGATTGGAGACGCCGGCGATGCCGGGGAATTGGGCACTGACGACGGCGGGGTCCGGCGGGTTCGTGAAATCCGGCTGAAAGTAGGGCTCGGCGATACCGAAGAACGAGGAGCCCGTGCTCCGATCGGCCCAGCCGTTGCGGTAGAAGGCGCGGTCGGCCTGCAGCACCTTACCGCGCGAGTCGTACTCGAAGCCGAGCATGACGTTGCCTTTGTCGTCCGCGAAGTTCGCGCCGTACAGGCCCGAGAACAGAAACTCGTCGCCGCCACCGGCCTGCGTCGTGCCGTAGCGGGTATCGATGTTCACGCCCTCGAAGTTCTTCTTGAGGATGAAGTTTACGACGCCGGCCATGGCGTCGGCGCCGTAGACCGACGAGGCGCCGCCCGTGATGGTCTCGACGCGCTCGACGGCGGCCGAAGGGATCGTGTTGATGTCCACAGCGCCCGAGGCATTGACGGGCATGGGCCGCCGGCCGTCGACGAGCACGAGATTGCGGTTCGCGCCGAGCCCCCGCAGGCTCAGGGTCGAGGCGCCCGGTGTGTTCGTCGCGGTTGACTGCACGTCCGTGGTCACGAACTGCGTTACGGCCGGCACGAACTGCGGCAGCTGGTTCATGACCTTCTCGAGGCCGACGGACATGGTATTGGTCAGCAGCGCCTGATCGACGGTCGTGATCGGGCTGTTGGCCTGGAAATCGCGGCGGACGATACGTGAGCCGGTGACGACGACTTCCTCGAGCCCCTGTCCGCCTTGCGGCGCCGGCGCTGGTTGCTGGGCTTCGGCAGCGGCCGCGCCGAGCAGCGCGGGCACGAGCATGGCGAGACGAGTCAGGGCCGGTGCCGTAACGGACGGGCGTCGCCCTTCGTAGCGGTTCGACTTCATCTTACTTCTCCCCCCGGAGTTCGATGAGTTGACTGTAACGCTGTTTTGCCTTCGCGGTCTTATGCGACTCGGCCGACCTCCCAGTGACCGAAATCGCAACCTTGGTGTCGGCAGCAAGAAGTTAGCGGTAGACGGATGACCTCGCGGCAGGTACGGATGTGGACAGTATTGAAGCAGCTTCGGCCGATTGCAAGACCGCGGGCCATTAGCGGCGGCGGCGCTCCAGCAGCCGGCGGTCGTAGGGCCGCAGTTCCTCGCGTCGCTCGCCGGGTCCGGGCACTCGCCGCCTCGAGGGCGGGCGCCCGGCTCGTGGTCTTGCCCGGCTGCCTATAGACTGGCGAGCGTGACCGTCTTGCTCACTTGCCCGCCCGGGTTCGAGGCTCTGCTCGGGCGCGAGGCCGCGCATAGGGAGCTGGCGGTAGCCGAGACGGGCCCAGGATGGCTGCTTGCGAAGACTGGCTCCTCCGACCTCGCGGAGTGGTGCTTTGCGCAGAGTGTCTGCCGCCGGGTGGAGCCGATCCGTGCGCCTTCCGTGAATGCGCTTGCGAACGCGGCCGCCGAGCGCTTCCAGGTCGGCGCGCGGGGCGAGCGTTTCGAGGCGCCGTGGCCGTTGGTCGTATCTGCCGCTGCAGGCGTGGAAGGCCTGGGGCGGCGCGCCGCCAACGTCGAGGCGGCGCTGCGTCACCAGCTCCAACGACGCATGGCGCGAGTCGCACGGCTCGCGAGCGCTCGGGTGCCGCGCAGCGGGGAGGCCCGCGGCCTATACGTGCCCCTGGTCGATTTCGACCGGGGCTTCGTCGCACGCGAGGCCTGGTTCGGAGGGCAGCAGCGCATGGCCGACGATCCGGCGGCGCCTTCCCGCAGCTACCTCAAGATCGAGGAGGCCTATGGGCTCGTGGGCGCCGAGCCCGGGCCCGGCGAAACCGTCGTCGATCTCGGGGCGGCGCCCGGCGGCTGGAGCTACAGCGCGGCGCGCCGCGGCGCGCAGGTGATCGCCGTCGACAACGGGCCCCTCAAACAAGGCGCGCTGGGCAATGTCTCGATCGACCACGTGCGCGGCGACGCCTTTCGGTTCGTGCCCGCCCAAGGACGGGGCGTCGACTGGTTATTCTGTGACATGGTGGAGGATCCGCGCCGTGTGCTGCGCGAGGTACTCGAGCCGTGGCTCGCGGCGCGGCGCTGCCGGCGATTCGTCGTGAACCTGAAGTTCGGCCGGACGGACCCCGTTGCCCTGCTCGAGGAAGTCCGCACGCAGCTCCGGCCCCACTGCGCCCGCCTCTTCGTGCGGCACCTGTTTCACGACCGCGAGGAATTCACGGTCGCCGGTGTGACGGCAAGCGAACGGCGCCTCACTTCTCCGTGTTGATGTCCTCGGCTTCGCTCGCGGTGGGCGCCCGGTAGATCTCGAGCCCCGCGCCCTGCGGCGCGTCGCGTTTCGGGATGGGCTCGCCCTTGGCCTTGGCCTCTGCCACCCGCTGCTCGTACTCCTTTTCGGCGCGCAGCGCGTTGGCCACGAAGAAATTGCCCTCGTGGCAGGAGTATTCGAGCACTTCGTAGCCCGGCTGGGTCGTGAGCGTGAGCCGAAAGGTCCACGGCTTCTCGAACGTGCGCGGATCGTCCACGGTCACGACGTAGTTGATCATGTCCGGATCGATGCGCGTGAATCGTTCCGTCAGCTTCAGGTCTTTGCTGTGGCCCATGCGCCCGACGGTCAGCTTGCCCGTCAGATTGGTCGTTTCGACGACGAGGCTGTTGCCTTCCCAGTGGCCGACCGAGGAGCCCATGTATTCGCGGATACCGGACGCCACGGGCGGCCGCCCGTCCAGCGGAATGATGCGCGTGTCGTGGAGCATTTCGTAGCTGATCGCGACTTCCGTCGGCGACTGCACGATGCGCATGGCATCGCCGTAAAGGGAGGGCAGGATGGAGCCTGTAATGCCGCGCGTAATGCAGCGGTCGTAATACGAGAAGTCCGCCATCGTGTGGAACGGCCCGTTCGACTGGCCGCGATGAACCATGGCTTGCCGCTTGCGGCCCTCGGGCGTGAGCGCCGGCATGCGGCCGTCGGGCGGATCGATGATGTACGAGGTGTAGCCGAACGTGCGCGTGCCCGTTTCGGCCGAGTCGAGCGCGCTGAGCTGCAGGCGATCGGTGTTGTCCTGGCTGCCCGCCAACGCGGCGAGGCCGCCGGCGCCGTGCTTGACGCGCATGGCGAACTGCTCCGGCGTCAGCGTCTCGTGCGTGCCGTACTGGACCGGGCGCTGCATGGGGATGCCGCTCATGTCGCGGCTCGTGAAGGTGCCTTGGAGATCCGGATCGCCCCATGACAGGCGGGGCGCCTGCCAATTCGGGTTCGCGGCGGCGGCCTTCTGCTCTGCGGGCACCGGTGTCTTGGGCGCAGGCGCGGCCGCGTCCTGCGCCTGCGTGGCCGAGAGCCACGCGAGGCCCATCGCCGCGACCAGCGGTGCGAGCGCGGGCGGCCGGCTCCCGACTCGCACAGCCTGAGCGCAAGAGACGGCGCGACCCGCGACCCGGTTGAACAAAGTGCTCCGCATGCTTATTCTCCCCGCCGAACTTTTCATGGATATAATAATTCGTATGTCGCGTCACCTTCCAGCCATTGTTACCGTCGTCGCGCTCGTCTTCGTCTCGGTGTTGGGGCCCGGCCAGGCGGCCGACGCGCAGCAGCGCCAGCGTCCCGAGCGTATAGACGGCAAGCCGAACCTCAACGGCATCTGGCAGGCCATGAATACGGCCTACTGGAATCTCGAGGGCCATTCGGCGGCATCCCGGGACGAGCTCTGGCAGCTCGGTGCGCTCGGCGCCGTGCCGGCGGGGCAGAGCGTCGTCGTCGGCGGCACGATTCCGTACAAGCCCGAAGCCCTCGCGCAGCGCGGGCGTAATCGCGCCGGCTGGCCCGCGGACGACCCGGAGACCAAGTGCTTCATGCCTGGCATCCCGCGGGCGACCTACATGCCGTACCCGTTCGAGATCGTTCAGGGCGAGGGGGACATCATTCTGTTCGCCTACGAGTACGCGAACGCGAATCGTCCCGTGTACATGAATCCCAAGGACCACAAGATCGCGCCCGTGGACCTTTGGATGGGGCGGTCCAATGGGTCCTGGGACGGCGATACGCTCGTAATCAAGGTCAATTCGAATATCGACCAGACGTGGCTCGACCGTGCCGGCAACTACCACAGCTCGGCGCTTCTCGTGACCGAGCGCTACAAGAAGGTCAGCGACGACGTTTTGGATTACGAGGCCACGATCAACGATCCACAGGTCTTCACGCGGCCGTGGACGATTCGCATGCCCCTCTATCGACGCGTGGAGAAGAACGCCCGCTTACTCGAGTTCAATTGTGTGGAGTTCTCCGAAAAACTGCTTTACGGCGACCTGATGACGAAAGCGCCCAAAGCGTCCGAGTCGACAGACTCCGAGCGCGCCGCCGGCGCCGGACGTACACCGCCGCCCGAATGAGCACGAGGTTCACCATGTCACGCAGTCTATTCGCCGCTTCAGCCCTCGCCGCCTTCATGACCTTCGGCGCCACTGCTCCGGCTGTCGCCCACCATTCCTTTGCGGCCGAGTTCGACATCAACCAGCCGATCAAATTGACGGGCGAGGTCGTCCGCATGGTGTTCACGAATCCGCATTCGTACATCTATCTCAAGGTGACGACGGACAGCGGCGAGGTTCAGCAGTGGGCGATCGAAGGCGGTGCGCCGAACGCGCTGATTCGCCGCGGCTGGAACCGCAGTTCGCTGCCGGCCGGCACGGTCGTGACCGTCCTCGGCTATCGCTCGCGCGCCGGCGGTTTCCGGGCGAGCGGCGCCTCCGTGACGCTGCCCGACGGCTCCAACCTCAACGTGGGCTCGGCGGGCGTCGGCGCCCCCAGCAAGTAGCGGAACGCGCGGCGCGGCGGATCAGTTCAGATCCGCCGCGAACTTGCGCATGACTTCGAGCGGCACGATGCCGAGCGCCCGACGATGCGTCGCGCGCAAATAGATGCGCGGCGCCATTCCGGCTTCGTGTGCTTCCTTCCAGCGTGCGGCGCATAGACACCAGCGGTCCCCGGGTCTGAGTCCGACGAAGCCGAACTCCGGCCGCGGTGTCGAGAGGTCGTTGCCGCGAAAGCGAGAGAACTCCAGGAACTCGCGCGTGACCTGCACGCAGACCGTGTGAGAGCCTAAGTCCTCGTCGCCCGTGTTGCAGCAGCCGTCGCGGAAGAAACCGGTCAGCGGCTTCCCGCTGCAGGTTTCCAAGGGCTCGTCGAAAACGTTGAGTGATTCCTCCATGGCAGGTAGCGTAACAGGATCTGCGTGCCCGGGTCGTTGGCCTTAGTTCGCATGATTCACGAACGGGTTCGCGCGTCGGCGGTTGCCGGAGTCTCGTGCAGACGGGCGCTTTCGGGGACGGCGTGAATCCGTCCGTGGAACCTCCGTAGCGCGCCATCCCTGGCGCGCACGGCCCCGAAAGCGCCCGTCTGCACGAGACTCCTCTGCGAGGCGGCGGCCGTTCATGAATCATGCCGTGACGGCGCGAGGAAATCACTGGTGCACAGTCGGCAGTCCGCGGGCTCGCTGCGGCTCCGAACGATGCGGCAGCCGGACAACTGCCCCAAGCGCCGGCTCAGCGGTCTTGAGCTACAGCCGCGTCGGTATCCGGCTTCAGGCTCGGCGCAAGCGCCTTCCCGAAGGCCGAGCGGCTTGGCGCCGCCGCGCGCCGTCGCGTCCGCGTGCGTTGCACAGTCGCCGCACACGAGGGTAGAGTCGGCGAGGGTTCGCGATGATGCGCTTGGGGGAGACCATGGGACGCACGATTTTGCCGCTTGCCGCGGCCGCGCTGCTGTCGCTCGCGAGCCTTTCGCCCTGCGCCGCCCAGCGCGGCAAGGCCGCGGACAAAGCCGCGCCGCTGCCCGCTCCCCGCAATGGCGCAGGCCGGGTGCTGCTCGGCGGTGCGACACCGGCAGACAAAGGCGTCTGGGTGCCGAGCAAGGTCATCGTGACACCGCTGATACCGCTCGCCCAGATTCCGTTCGAGCCCTGGGCCAGGGCGCAATGGGACGAGCGCCAGAAGACGAGGATGGAGCCGCACACGCGCTGCAAGCCGTCGGGCGCGGCCCGCCAGTTCATCACGCCCTACGGTGTCGAGATCGACGAGTTTCAAGCGCCTGAAGAGGATCTACATCTTCGACATCGGCGGCCCCCATACCTTCCGGACGGTCTACATGGACGGGCGGTCTCATCCCAAGAACTTCGTGCCCAGGTACTATGGGCACTCGATCGGCTGGTGGGACGGCGACACGCTGGTCATTGACACGGTCGGCTACAACGAAGGCTTCTGGCCGGATCGCATGGGTTTGCCGCACACGAGCCGGCTGCACACCCTCGAGCGCCTGACGCGGCTCGACGCCACGCATATGAAGTACTCGATCACGTTCGACGATCCCGGTGCCTACACGAAACCCTGGACGGCGAGCTTCGGCCTACGCTGGGAGGCCGGGACGGAGCTCTACGAATACATCTGCCAGGAGGCGAACCAGGCGGGTAATCTCCTCGTGGGCACGGCCGGCGACGGCAAGCTGCATCGCGTCAGCCGCATCACTCCTTAAGGGTCGGCCTGCGGCCGCATGCTTCACGAACGGCATTTCAGGTAGGTGGCAGCCGGAATCGCGTGCAGACGGGCGCTTTCGGGGACGGCGTGAATCCTTCCCTGGAGCCTCCGTAGCGCGCCGTCCTGGCGCGCACGGCCCCGAAAGCGCCCGTCTGCACGCGATTCCTCTGCGAGGCCGGCGGGTTCATGAATCCTGCTGCCACGGCGCGAGGAGATTCTTGGTGAAAGACGGCAGTCGGTGCGGCCCGCGCGATTCCCCACGGCTGCTGCAGGCGCCAGCCCGTTTGCCCTGCGCAGTCTGAACGGCTGCCGCCGACCCCGATGGTACGGTCTTCAGCGGCTACGGCCGCAGACGTATCCAGGCTTCAGGCTCGGCGCAAGGGCGGTGACGGGACGCTGAGCGCCACGGATGGCGCTCTGCGGGCCCCCAGGGACGGGTTCACGGCGGTCCCGTCACCGCCCTTGCGCCGAGCCTGAAGCCCGCTGCCAACGTGTCCCGACCCTGAAGCCTGCCGCCAACGTAACGTCGACGCCAAAGCGGTCCGAGCGCACGTCAATCGATGAAGGCGATCGTACGCACCTCGATGCTGAGCCGTTTCGGAGCGTCGGCACGCGAGGTCGGATCGTCGAAGGCCGTGTGGGCTGCAAGATAGGGCCGAGTGCCGTCGGAGTCGAAGATTTTGAACGCGAGCACCTCGTCGACCTGCAGTTGCGGATAGTAGTGCCAGCGGTGCTGCGGGTTGTAGACCAGATTGAAGCCCGAGAACGGGCCTGCCGGGTCGTCCGGACGGCCGTCGATGACGATGGGGATCAGATCCTCGGCAACGATGCTGCGGGCATCGCATAGCGCCAGCGGCTTGCGCTCGACGGGGCGGATGGGCCGCCAGAGATTGATGTTGACGAAGCGCTTCGCGAGCAGGCGGTCGGCATCGTCGGGCCGGAGCGTCTCGACCCAGAGCCGCACGCTGCGCTCGTCGAAGTCGACATGCGCGTTGGCGGCCGGTTCGACGCCCTGCGCCTCGGGGCCCCGCGCTTCACTGCGCACGAGATCGAGAAAGACGATGACCTCGCTGGCGCCGGTGAGCTGCTTGACGATCGCCTCGGCCTCTTTGTAGTACGTCCGCTCGACGGCGCGCTTGTCGAGCAGGTTCGCGGCCGTCTTATGGCGGACCATCGTGAACCCACACTGCTCGAACGAGATCTCGTCCGCGTCGCGGCGCGCATTGTGGATGCGAAGCACATGCTCGTGCAGTTCGAAACTCGAGCTTGCGTGGTCGTCTACCTTGAGCTGCCCGCCGGCGCTCGAAGGATCGGTGTAGCGGATGATCGCTTCGACGTAAGCGCGGCTCTCGGGATGCGGGACGATCACGGCTTCGCGCAGACGAAATTGGCGGCGTCGTCGGTACTGCCCGCGCCCTTGTACTTGGGCACTTCGGGATACATGCAAAGCGGCCGCGTGCGCGTGAGCCGGCCGTCCTTGTACTGCGCCGATTCGATCCGCGTCGGGGCGACGCCTTTCTCCACCCAGTTCTCGAGCGCGGTGACGACGTTGAACTTATCGGGTCCTCTGGCGCCCGCGCCGCAATGCCCCATGCCCGGCACGAAGAAGATGCGGTAGAAGTCGTCCATGTCGCCGCCGATCTTCTCTTTGACCGTGTCGTAGTAGTGGAGCGTGTTGTAGGGCGAGATGGCCGGGTCGCCCCAGCCCTGCCACGCGACGACCTTGCCGCCACGGCGCTTGAACTTGGAGATGTCGGGGTTCACGGAGGACATGACGGGATTCATGAGCTTCTCCATGGGCGGAATGTCTCGGTCCGCGTCGAAGCTGCCGAGCGTCAGGTCCTTCTTGTAGCCGAACTCCGCGAGCGCGTTGCGCAGCGGCGCGGCGAGGGCGGGCGCGTCCGCCTTGGCCGATGCCGAGGGCCGCAAGCCGGCCGCGATCGTCGGGCCCGGGTAGAGCGCGAGGCCGCCCTTGGACTCGATGGGGCCGTAGAGCGCCTTGACGCGCTCGACCTGCGGCGGCGTCAGGCAGGCGTCGGCCGGCTCGCCGGCCTTGCACTCGAGTGCCTTGGGATCGAAGTCGCATTGCAGCGGCGCGCTGATGAGACCGTCTGTGACGCCGTCTTCGGGGTCGCAACGCTTGCGGGCGGCCGCGGCCACGAGTTTCGTCTGCGCTGCGCTAAGATTGCCTTCGGGATGCTCGAGACTCATCTGCGCCACGATCGTGCTGCGCAGATTGAGACGCACGAAATTATGGGCCGGTGCGCCGGCGACGACGCCGTCGAAATCCGCGGGATACTTCTGGATCTCCGTCAACGCCTGCCAGCCGCCCGAGGAGCAACCGACGAAATAGGAGTAACTCGGCGCCTTGCCGTAGTAGGCATCCACCATGCGCTTAGCCGTCTCGCTGACCAGGTGATGAGCGCGGTAGCCGAAATCGAGGATGCGTTGCATGTGGCCGACCATCCAGTCGGCGCTGAAGGCGTTTTTGCTTTCGTGGCCGAGATTCGTGGAGGCCGTGGCGAAGCCTTTCGCGAGTGCGCCGCCCATGGTCGGGTAGTTGATGGCGCCCGTGTAGCCGCCGTTGCCGACCTGCTGATACTTGCCGTTCCAGTCGTCCGGCAGCCAGAGCTCGAACTTGATCTCTTTCTCGATGACCGCGACGACCCGGCAGAACGGCTGTTTCACGTTCAAAGTACCCGCGGGGTCGGTTGCGGCGAGGCCGTCGAAGACAGAGGGCGGAAAGGCCCAGGTCGGGTTGGGGCGGACTTCCTCTGCAGACTCGATGCGCGTGTCTTTGAAGCGCTTGCTTTTCAAGCTCGCACAGGACTGCTCGGAGGCCGAGGCCTGGCCCGAAAGGGTCAGGCTTGCGGCGACCGCCAGGGCGCCGACTGCGGATAACGCTGTGCCACGTTTCATGCAAATTCCCCCTCGTTGCGACCGAAGGGCGACACGGCCCTGCGGCGACTCGTGTGCCGTATGTTAAACCGTGCCGGAGCCCTGACCAACGCTGCCTCGGCGCGAGGTGAGCCGACCGCCGGTTCGGCCGAGGGAATCCGGCCTATGGCATCCCGCCGCGCCTCATACCGAGGGCAACAGCGCGCGGGCCTTGCGGTCCGGGTCGTTCTCGACCCGGGACACGTCGTCGAGCACGAGCGTCTCCCCGCGTGCCGACGTGTATCGCGGCCAGTCATCGAGGCCTGTACCGTTCGGATCGCCGGTCTTCATGAATTGAACGAGGGAAGCCGCCATGCGTTCGGCGAGCTTGCGCGGCCGCGCACCTCCGCCCGTGTGCGTGAACATGAGATCCGTGTTGTGAAACCAGAAACAGATGTCGAGGCAGTGGAATGCGCCCAGCCGGCCGTCGAAAAGCGGCGGCTGCCACGCGAACCAGCTGACGAAAACCGGAGCGGCCTGCTTCGACTTCGCGTCGGCCAGCGCGACGACGCTTTGCCGGTTGCTGCTCACGAGGGACCAGATTTCGGCCGGGCTCTTGTCCGGAAAGCGCTTCGCATAGGCCGCGACTACGGCTTGCGCTCGGTCGCCTAGGCCCGGGCCGCCGAAGCCGGACCGGTTCCGGAGCCTTTCGGCGGCTTCGGCGAACGTCATGTCCGCCTGCGAGCCATCGGGCCAGGCCGGCGGGATCTCGTTCATGTTCGAGTTGATGATCATCGCGACGTCGGCGGCCGTCGGCGCGGGCGAAGGGACGTAGGGCTGGCGCGGCAGGACCTCGCCGTCGACGGAAGGACTGAAGCCGAGGAACAGCGAACGGCCCGCGCCGCGGCGGGCGGCGTCTTGCGCGAACCGCGTCCGTGCCTTCGTTGCGAGCGCGTAGTAGTCCTTCCAGGGCAATTCCTGCAGCTTGCTCACGTCCTTCGATGCGAGCCCGGCTTCCCGCAGCACATAGTCTCCGAGCATCTCGGCATCGTCCTTTTCGCCGGCGCGGACCGCCGCGCCGCTGAGCACGACGGCCTTGTGGAACAAGCCTTGCGCGGACGGCATCGCGGTCAGGATGCAGACCTTGGCGCCGCCGCCGGACTGCCCGATGATCGTGACGTTGCCCGGATCCCCGCCGAAGTTCGCAATGTTGTCGCGCACCCACTCGAGCGCCGCGACGATGTCGAGCATGCCCACATTGCCGGAGGGCGCGAAGCGCTCGCCGCCGACGCCCGCCAGGTTGCAGTAGCCGAGGGGCCCCAGGCGATGATTGATGGAGCAGAAGACGACGTTGCCGAAGCGGGCGAGGTTCTCGCCGTTGTAACCGTCCTGCTCGATGCCGTTGCCGTTCGTGAAGCCGCCGCCGTGAATCCAGAACAGGACCGGCCGCCTGCCGCCGTCGGGCGCCGGCGTAAATACGTTGAGGCGCAAACAGTCCTCGTTGACGTTGCCGTAGTTCCAGTGATCGCGGAACGAGGCGTAGGGGTTCGCGTACCGATTGTCCATGTCCTGGGGCGCGGAGTTGCCCCACCACAGCGCCGGAAAGAATGTCCTTCCAGGGCTTCGGCTTCCGCGGCGGCATGAAGCGGTTCGCACCCGAGGTGTCGTCGCTATACGGCATGCCGAGGAAGTAGTGGATGTCGCGCAGGATGTAGCCGCGGACCTTGCCCGCCGTCGTCTCGGCGACAGCGATGCGTTCGCCGACCCGAAGGACGGGGCCGTCGTCACCCTTCGAGGCCGTTTGTGCCCGCGCGGCGTTCGGCAGCAGGACGTCGCCTGCACCGGCCAGCGTCAAGCCGGCTGTGCCGGCGCCGACGGTCTTGAGAAACGTTCGTCTGTTTGACTGCATTGCGGCATGCCTCTTTTTTTGTGTGAGCGGCCGAGGGCGCCTTGCGGTCGAACACGGGCTGATCCGAGCCGGCTCATGGTCACATAGCAGGCGGCCCGCGGCAAACGGCCGCGCGGGCCGCGCCCGCAGGGACCGCCGCGCGTCGAGGACCGCGGCCGCGGTCGCCGCTCAGGGCGCGCGCGCTCTGTGCCGGCCGATCCAGCGCGTACCGAAATCGACGAGCGCGCGCTGGCGGGCCAGCCGACTTTCGGCCTGAGCGATGCATCCGTGCCGTTCCATGCCCGTGCGGGCGAAGGCGGCGCCGATCTCGGTGAAGTCCTCGTCGCGAGGCACGAGGTCTTCGTACTCGACCCACCGGCGCGCGCCGTCGCGCAGGAGCGGCGCGCCTTGAGGAAGGCGGCATTTCCCCGGCCACAGCGCTCTGTGCTCGGCGAGGTGCAAGGAGGTGTTGCGGTCGTGATCGACGCCGATGAGCAGCACTTTGGCGTCGAGCGCGTACAAACGGCCGAGTGGGGAGGCCTCGCCGAATGCCGGCGAGAGCGGATGTTCCCCGACGATGGTTTCGGCCGCCGCCCCGTTCGCGACGAACGAAGCCAGCGGATGTGCGCTTCTGCGGCTTTGCGGGTGGCGGGCCAAACACTCGGCGATCGCGCCGATGCCGCGGATCGGCGTGAGCGCCGGGTCGTAGGCCGGCATGTGCTCGCGGATCGCGGCGAACCACTCGGCGGGCACGGGCGGCTCCGACCAGTGCGCGGGCTCGCTTAGCTGGGACGATTGCGCGGCCATGACCACGGTACCGAAGGCGCCCACGGCTTGGAGCAGCGCTTCGACGACGCTCTGCGGACCGCCGATGACCCAGCCGAGAGCCGACAGGGAGGCGTGCACGACGAGGACGTCGCCCGCTTCGACCCCCAGGACCCTAAGGTCGCGCACGAGGCGCACTCGGGAGATCGGCGCGACCGTGCGGGCGATGACGGCGGCTTCGGACGGCATAGCGTAGGCCCTGTTCGCGAGCGGCGCTCACACTGTACCCGCTCGGTGTGCTCGGCGGTTAGCCTGGGAACCGGCCTTCATCGCCGCGGCGGCCGTGATAACTTAGAGCCCGTTCGTCGAATCGGAGCGCCTCTCGCATGCCGGCTCATGAGCTCGAGCGCTATTTGCACCGCCAGATTCCGCTTTCCGTGGCGATGGGCGTCTCTGTCGTGCGCCTCGACGAGCAGTCGGTCACGCTGCGCGCCCCGCTCGCGCCCAACATCAATCACCGCGGTACGGTTTTCGGCGGCAGCGCTTCGGCCGTAGCGATGCTGGCCGCGTGGTCGCTGCTGCATTCGCGCCTGACGGCCGCAGGCCTCGACGCCCGCCTTGTCATTCGCCGCAACACGATGGAGTTCGTCGCGCCGATCGCGGGCGAATTCGAGGCCCAGGCGGTCATCGACGCGGACGGCGATTGGGAGACGTTCGCGAGCACCCTGGCGCGGCGCGGAAAGGCGCGGATCGGCGTCGCCGTCGCCCTGGCCTACGAAGGGCTCGCCGCGGCGCGGTTCGTGGGCGAGTTCGTCGCCATGCTGCCGACGGCGGGGAGCCAATCGTGAACGCGACAGCGGAACGGGCGGCCGCGACGGAGTCGCGCCGGGCCGCGATCAAGACGATGATCGGAGCCGGCGGCGGATGGCGGGACGGCATCGGCGGGCCCGGGTCCCGCCCACGGTCTATTTGATCGCGACGGCGTTCGGCGGCGAGGCGATGCCGCCTTCGAGGTGCAGCGGCGCCGATACGAGCATGAACTCGTAGCGCTCGTCGGCGGCGCAGTCCTCCGCGAGCGGCGCGAGCACGAACAGCTCGCCGAGCGGCAGGCCGAGCAGGGGCAAGGCGCGGTAGTGCAGGGCGCCTTCGTCGCTGCGCTCGAACGGCATGGGCTCTACGGCCGGGCAATCCGTCCCGAGGGCGGCCACGCGATGATCCCACAGCCAAGCGACTGACTCGCGGCTCGGCTCGAGACCGATCGACCGGACGTTCTCGAACGCCTTCATCGAGGCCTTCCGCTCCTCGGAGCAGTGCTCGTAGGCCTCCATCCAGCCCGTGCGCACGAGCAGGACGCTGCCCGGCGTCAGCTGCGTGCGCTGCGCCTCGAGCGCGCGCTCGAGCTCGGCCACGCCGAAAGCCTCGGTCTCGAACGGATCGAGGGCGCGCCCCTCGGCCTGCCGCAAACGCACGAGGTCGACGAGTACCGCTCTGCCCACGAATTTCGCCGCCCAGTGGTGGATGCCGAGCCTCGCGTTGCGTCCGTCGCGAACCTCCTCGACTTTGACGCCGTTGTAGAACGCCTGGTGGCGCGGGTGACCGACGTGCGCCAAGCCGTCCCATTGGCTGCCTTCCTGCGTATTGAACGTATCGAGGACGTTGTCGTTTACGGTCGGGCCGAGGGGCACGACGGTGTGCTCGACGGCTGCTCTGCCGAACAGGGGCGGCCGGACGAAGCCGACTTTGGCGTCGAGGCGAAAGACCTTGCCGGCCCGCACGAGGCGAGCCGCCTGCACGACGCCTTCGGGCGTCAGGAAGTTTAGACAGCCGAGCGCCTCGTTCTCGAATACGCCCCAGGACGACTCCGGCGCGGCGTCGGCGCGCACCGGTAGCTCGTCGAAACGCGGATATTTTCGCATGCGTCCCCCTCGCAGTTCCGGCAACGATGCGTTGCCGCCCCCGTTGCGATGATACCGCCTACGCGGCGATCGGAGGGGCGATTCGAGGCCGGCGTTGCCTCTCAGGGGCGTGTATTTCGCGCCTTGCGGCGGCGGCTCGCGGCAGCGGCTTCCTCGTACCTCGCCGGGTCGAAGCCGACGAGCAGCCCGTCGCCGCCGATTTCGAGCACGGGCCGCTTGATCATCGAGGGCTGTGCGAGCATGAGCGCCAGGGCCTTCTGCTCGGTCAGCCCTTCCTTCTGCTCGGGCGGCAATTTCCGAAACGTCGTGCCCGCCCGATTCAGCAGGGCCTGCCAGCCGACGCGCGCGGCCCAATGCCGGAGCCGCTCCGGATCGAGGCCGGCACGCTTGTAGTCGTGGAAGCTATGTTCGACGCCATGCTCTTCGAGCCAGGCCCGGGCTGTCTTCATGGTGTCGCAATTCTTGATTCCGTATATCGTGACGCGCATTGGACTTCGACCCCCTTCTAATCAACGCTGCGCGGGCCGGACTTCAGGCCCTGAGCTCGGCCGAAATGTCGAAGTTCTCGAAGCGGCGCCCGAGCAACACGATTCCGGCGATGAGCTCTGCCGTCAAGACGGCGAGGCTCGCGATGCCCGCGAGCACGATAGCGTCCGGGAAGAAGGCGAGCGCCCGCTTGGCGCCGACCGGATCGGTGGCCCGTGGCCTCGATCATGGCGCGTCGAGCGGCCCGCAAGGGCCGCTAGCTTGGCTTACGACGTGCATAATATGCCAATAATATCGAGCACGGGATAGTGCGGCGCCTCCGGCTCGGGCGGCCCTACCGCAGGCCACTAGAGCTCCGTGAGGCCTTCGCGGACGGCATACTTCGTCAGCGCCGCTACCGAGTGCAGGTTCAGCTTGCGCATGATGTTGCGGCGGTGGACCTCGACCGTGGCCGTCTTGATGCCGAGCTGGTCCGCGATACGAGGGGAGTGCAGCCCTTCGGTGATGAGCTGGAGCACTTCGCGTTCGCGGGCGCCGAGCCGGCCGTGCCCGGCGGGCGGTGCGCGCTTGCGGTCCCGGGCACCGATGCCGGACCGCGACCGGGTCTGGCGGCTTCGTTCGCGGCGCAGGCAGTCGTCGATGAGCGCCGCGAACGGCGCGTTGCCCGCCCGCCTTTCGGCTTCGGACAGCTCGCTCATGAGGCGGCGCACACTGCCCATCTCTGCTTCGACTTCCCGGCACAGGCCCTCCGTCAGCAACACGAGCTTGACGACCATGGCCCTGAGGCTCTGCGAGTTCTGCATGAGGTCCGCGGCCAAGCCGCAAAGAAGCGCTTCGGTCTCGGCGGGCTCGACGTGCGGACGGGAGGCCGGTCCCGCACGTCCCCGTGCGCGGGGAGGGCGCTGCGCGAAGGGCGGATAGGCGGTCTTTCCCATATGCGCGCCGGCCGTCGCGCCTTGCTCCGGAACGGGCTCCGATGACGAACGACGCTGCGATTTGGACATGCGTCCTGCCTTGCTCAGAAGCGGACCCGGCAGACGGATCGATCGACTCTAACAGAGGCCCAGCAGTCCCTCAAAGGTACCGGTTTTGCGGTACGGCGTACCCGACTCGGTGGATTTCTGGGATGCCGATGCGCCGATACCATCAATGAAACCGCTGCAACCCGCTGCGCCGACATCACGCCGGCGCAACGACAGGAGGGGATACGATGGAATACGATCCGCGAACGAGCACCGGCATACCGACGGAGCCGGTAGGTTCTCTGCCGAGGCCCGAGAAGCTTCAGGCCGCCTACGCCGCATACGATGCCGGGAAGATATCGAAGGATGACCTCGAGGCCGCGCAGGACGAGGCCGTGCGGGATTCGATTCGGCGGATGGAGGCGACCGGCGCGCCCATCGTTTCCGACGGCGAGCAGCGCATCTCGAGCTTCGCGACCTATCCCTTGACGGATACGCTCGCCGGCACGGGGCTTGCGCCTAACCTGGCGCCGGGGGGCCAGTACTTCGCGATTTTCGCGGACGGGCATCACCGGCAGCTGCCGCGGCTGACAGGCGGGCCCTTCCGCTACAAGCACTACGCGGCCGACTTCTTGCGGCAGGCCCTGCAATATGCGACGAAACCGATGAAACAGGCCGTCATTGCGCCCTCGATGCTCTCGCTTCTGTATCCGCTCGAGGACGAGATCCGCGGTTACACGCGGGATCAATTCTACGGGGATCTCTGCAACGAGTGCGAGAAGGACATCCGCATGGCCTTCGAAGCCGGCGCCGCCCACGTCTCGATCGACTTTACCGAAGGCCGGCTGGCTTGCCGCAACGATCCGCGGAACCCCTGGACCGCGCGCAAGGTGCTGCCGTTTTTTATCGAGCTCAACAACCGCGTCATCGACCGATTTTCCGCGCAGGAGCGCGCGCGCATAGGCATCCATACGTGTCCCGGCGGCGATCGCGACTCCGTGCACAGCGCCGACGTTGACTACAACGAGCTATTGCCGAGTTTGTTCAAGATGAACGCGGGATACTTCCTGATTCAGCTCGCGAGCGAGCGGGATAAGGAGAAAGTGTATGCGTCGATCGGGCGCAGCCTGCGTGACGATGCG
Source organism: uncultured Gammaproteobacteria bacterium (assembly GCA_963782445.1). Classification (GTDB taxonomy): domain Bacteria; phylum Pseudomonadota; class Gammaproteobacteria; order Steroidobacterales; family Rariloculaceae; genus ZC4RG20. Next base: position 2,436,089 of record CAWAJM010000001.1, on the reverse strand, counting down.
AACGGCGTGGTGCAGATGGCGTACCTCGGGGTCATCAACCCGCTGAACCCACGCATCGAAAATGCCCAGGAGGTCAGGGACGCGCTGCTTGCGGCTTCGAACCACATTGCCAAGGAGCAGCTCGGCTCGACCGACGACTGCGGCTTTTCGCCGTTCAGCGTCGATGAGAAGCCCAACCACGCCTCGCCCGATTTCGCGCGCGACGTCGCTTTTCAAAAGATTGCGGCGCGGGTGCAGGGAACGACCATGGCGGCCGAGCAGTTGGGCCTCAAGGCCCCGCTCGCGCAATCGGCTTAGGCGGTTACTCTTCGGGAACGGCCGGCTGGACGTACTCGGGTCCAGCCGGTGCGAGCCGCGGCCGCAGGCCGACCGCGGCATCGAGCGCGGCGACGTCCACGGCGCGATCCCACTTCGCGACCACGATCGTCGCGAGTGCATTGCCGACGATGTTCACGAACACCAGTGCCTCGGCCAGGATTCGGTGGATGCCGAGCACGAGGGCGATGGCGGCGACGGGGATCGTGCCGACCGTCGAAAGCGTCGCGGCCAGTACTACGAACGCGGCGCCGGCGACCCCCGCGGCGCCTTTGGAGGTCAGCATGAGCACCGCCATGAGGCCGAGCTGCTGCAGCAAGCTCAGGTGTGAGTTCGTCGCCTGCGCCAGAAAGACCGTCACGGTCGCGAGATACAGGCAGGTGCCGTCGAGATTGAACGAATAGCCGGTCGGAATGACGAGTCCCACCACGGACTCCTCGCAGCCCAGCTTCTCGAGCTTGCCCATGACGGCGGGCAATACCGTTTCGGTGGACGTTGTTGCGAGCACGACGAGAATCTCGTCGCGGATATAGCCGAGCAGGCGCCAAAGGCTGACACCCGCGAGCCGCGCGACCAGACCGAACACGACGACGACGAACAGCCCGCAGATCAGGAAGAACTCGCCGATGAGCTGGCCGAGCGCGACGAGCGTGTGCGCGCCGAAAGCGCCGACCGTGAAGGCCATGGCGCCGAAGGCGCCGACGGGCGCGGCCCACATGACGAGCCCGACGATCCGAAAGAACACGCGGTTTAGGCCCTCCACGAGCCGGAAGACGGGACGGGCATGCTCGCCAGCGAGCGTCAGGCCGAAAGCGAAGAGCAGCGATACGAACAGCGCCTGCAGCACGCTGCCGTCGACGAAGGCGCTCGTGAAGGTCCGCGGAATGATATGCAGCAAAAACGCCGCGACGCCCTGCCGATGCGCCTCGGCCGTATAGGCGGCGATGGCGCTCGTGTCGAGCCGCGCGGCGTCGATGTTCATGCCGGCGCCGGGCCGCCAGAGATTGACGACCGTGAGCGCGAAGAAAAGGGCGACGGTCGTGATGCCCTCGAAGTACAGCAGGGCCTTGAGCGCCACGCGCCCGACGCGGCGCATGTCGTTCATGCCGGCAACGCCGTGCACGACCGTGCAGAAGATGATGGGGCCTATCATCATGCGCACGAGTGCGATGAAGGCATCGCCCAAGGGCTTCATATCCGCCCCGAGCCCCGGTCGGGCCCAGCCGAGGGCGACGCCGACGGCCATGCCGATCAGCACCTGAAACCAAAGCTGTTTCAACCAGCGCATCGGGCCGCCGAATGCGCTGGTGCTGTGGGCCGGCGCCGCGGCGGGCGTCGCCGGCTCACGCCCACGCGGCCCTCATTCGAGCTTGGCGTCGAAGAGACCGAGCATCGATTGCCAATGCCGTTCGGAGGCGGCGGCATCGTATACGGGAATGTCCCGGAAGACCCAGCCGTGTTTGGCCGGATAAGTCTCGATCTCGTGATCCACGCCGGCGTCGGTCAGGGCCTGTTCGAGCCGCTGCTTCATGTCGTCCGGAAAGGAGGCGTCCTCGATCGCGCCCGCGACGTAGACGCGTGCGCGCATGTTCGGCGCGAGCAGATGGGGGCTGTCCGGCGCATCCGTCGCAAGCTGGCCGCCGTGAAAGGAAGCCGCGGCGAGGACCCTGTCCGGATAGGTGCCCGCGGCGGTCAGCGACATGAGGCCGCCCAGACAGTAGCCGGTCGTGCCGATGCCGCCGGGCTTGACGTTCCGGCCGGGCGGCCAGGTAGTCGAGGAACGCGCGGGTGTCGGCCATGACGTTCGCGGGCGAGGCCGGCGCGAAGAACTTCTCCATGAGCACCTTGCGCTGCTCCGGGTCGCTGAACACCGTCTGCGGGTCCATGGGCTCGTACGGTCCGGACCGGTAGAACAAGTCGGGCAGCAGGACGAAGTAGCCGTGCGCCGCCAGGCGCTCCCCGATCTCGAGCATGGCCGGGCGGATGCCGAGCCCGTCCATGAATACGAGCACGCCGGGCCACGGGCCGGCACCGCTCGGACGATAAACGTAGGCGGGGCAGACGCCGTCCCGCGTCTTGATTTCGGTTTTTTCCATGCACGCGTTTTAACACAGACGCCGCGCGGGACGAAACGCAGCGCGCCGTGGCTGGCCATTGAGCCAAACGGCGAAACCTCGGCGCAATTGCTCAAGCCTTGGCCGAAAGCGCGTCCGCCGATGACCGAAAAGCTTGCATTGGCGCGGGTTTTGGGCTGGCACGAATCTCGCAGAGTATTATTCATTCCGTGGGGGGCGGAGGTCCATTTGGCGTGCCGCTGCCGGCCCGCGGAATCTTGGCGCAACCGAGAATGCTCCAACCAAGATACCGAGGGCGACTATGACCACTCCGATCCAGTACCTCGACAAAGCCATGCTCCGTCTCCGCGATCTCGGCCTCGTGCCGGAAAAGACCGAGGAGGCGCCGATCGTCGCGCTCCTGAATCGTATCTCCGATCTCGACCAGGACAAGGTCGTCGCGATCGCGCGGACGCTGAGCCAGGCCTCGCTGTTCAACCAGGTCGTGCGGGAGCAGATCTCCGCCATGGCGCTGGGCGAGCGCTACGCGCAGATCACCGACGCATTCAACAGCGTCCGCGACGACTCGAAAACCATGATCGAGCAGCTCGAGGACGGCAAGATCGACACTTGGGAACGTCTGCAGAACGTCTGGATGAAGGCCACCCGGGGCGACATCGCGGGCCGGTTCGACAAGATCAAGAGGCTCTACCTCGACGTCGCGAAGGACACGAACGATCAAATCGAGCGCGAGCACACGATCCTCGAGGCCTATCAGGACTTTCGCGGTGCGCTCAAGGAAGCCGAGATTCTCGCGCTGCAGGTCATGAAGACGGCCGACGCGCAGCTCCAGGCCGAACAGACGAAGCTCAAGGAGGCGATGGCGGCGGTCGAGGGCGCCGCGGCGGATGATGCCGTCGCACGGGCGCAGCTCGAGCTTGCGCGCGACGAGCAGCTGCGTGCCGTGCAGTCGGCGGAGGATCGCTACCAGATCTGCAAGGACCTTTCGGACAACCTCACTGTCGGGTACAACACGTCGGAGGTCGTCATGGGGCGTCTCGTGCAGACGACGAACGTCAAGGATCGTGTATACAAGCAGGCCGTGTCCTTTTTCGGCACGAACGAAACCGTGCTGACGGCGCTGAGCGCATCGTTCACGGGTCTGCACGGCCTCAACGAGAGCACCCGCACGCTCGAGGCGATGAAGGAAGGCGTGAGCCGCAGCCTCGAGGATCTCGCCGACGTCGGCGGGAAGGTCCAGGAGGCCGCGCTCAAGGCCGGCTATGGGCCGACTATCCGCGCCGAGGCGGTCAAAAAGCTCGTGAGCTCGGTCGTCAACTATCAGGAGCGCTCGCGCGAGATCATCGCCGAGATGCGCGCGCTCAGCACGCGCAATGCGGCCGAGATCGGCGAGGCCGTCGAGACCGGCAAGCAGCGGCTCGCGAAGCTCGTGCGGAGCGGGGACGCCTTTGCGCTCGAGGCGCCGCGTCCCGCACGAGCACTCTGAGCCGCACGTGGACGCGTCTGCAAGCGGCGGCGCAAGCCCGCGGGCCGAGCCGGAGCGACCGCAGGCCGCGCCGCTCGACGAGCTCATGCTCGCGATGGACGTGGTCGACACGCTGCGCCACCGCGAGCTCATGCTCGACCGCGAGCTCGAGGCCGACGACCGCGACGAGCGCCTGCTGGCCCGCCTGCGGCAGATCTACGGGGCGCAGGGTATCGACGTCAGCGACGCCGTGCTCGCGCAGGGCGTACGCGCGCTGCGCGAGAACCGCTTCGTCTACGCAGGGCCGTCGCCGAGCCTGTCCCGCGTGCTCGGTCGGGTCTACGTCAGCCGGGACCGATGGGGGAAATGGGTCGGAGGCGCGGGCGTCGTGCTCGTGGCCGCCGCGCTCGCGTTCCAGCTGCTCGTGCGCGGTCCCGCGCTGCGCGCCGGCGCCGAGCTGCCGGGCGTCGTCGCGGCCGCCTACCGCGAGATCGTCGTCTCGACAAGGGACACGAAGGCGTTGGGCGAGGCGGGCAATTTGCACGCAGCGGCCGAAGCCGCACTCGCCGAGCACGACTATTCGGCCGCACGCACGGCCGTCGCGGGCCTGCGCTCGCTCGAGGCGCGTCTCGAGCGCCGGTACGAGCTCAGGATCGTCTCGCGGCCCGGCGAGCGCAGCGGCGTGTGGCGGGTCCCTGGAGACAATTCGCGGGCGCGGAATTTCTACCTCATCGTCGAGGCCGTGGCCCCGAACGGCGGCGTGCTCGCGCTGCCGATCCGCAGCGAGGAAGACGGGCGGACGCGGGTCGTGCGCAAGTGGGGGCTGCGCGTGGACGAGTCGACCTACGATCGCGTCGCTGCGGACAAACGCGACGACGGCATCATCGAGCAGGCCGTCGTCGGCACGAAGCGTCGCGGCGAGCTCGATCCGCACTATTCGATCGCGACGACCGGTGCCGCGATCACGAGCTGGTAGGAGCGCAAAGTGAACCAGAGCCTCAGAGGCACGGAGGTGCTCCGTCTCATCGAGCGCATGCTCGAGGCGACGCGCTGCGAGCTCGACAACCTCGACGCGCGCTTGCAGCGTTCGACGGCCGCGCTCGAGCAGCTGCGCCAGGCCGAGCTCGGCGCCTTGAGCGTGCTCGCGCGCGTGCGGTTGCGCGAGATCGAGAGCGGCGAGCTCATCGATGCGCTCGACGAGACGGGCAAGCGCGTGGCCGAGCTGCTCGCGCAGCGGACGGACGCACAGCGCAAGCTCGGCGACGAGATCGCCGCGAGCCAGAGCGTGCTCGCCAAAGTCGAGGCCGAGCGCGCGACCGAGCATAAGAACGTCGAGACGGCCGAGCAGGCCGTCGACGCCGCGGAGACCGAGGCGCAGACGCACCTGCAGGCCGACGCGGCTTACCGGGCGCTGCTCGAGAAGGCGCATGCCTCCGATGCCGTGGCCGATCTCGCCGAGGCCAAGGCGCAGGCGGCGCACACGGACCGCGTCGAGAAAGGCAGGCCCTACGAAGCGGACGCGCTGTTCACCTATCTCTTGGCACGCGGGTTCGGCACGTCCGGCTACCGTGCAGGGCCGCTGACGCGGGTCCTCGACGGCTGGGTCGCGCGCGTCGAGGGGTACGAGCCACTGCGTCGCGACTACTGGATGCTGACCGAGCTGCCCGCGAAATTCGATGCGCACGCGCGCCGCATGCGCGGGCTCGCAGACGCGGACGTGGCGGCCCTGCGGGCGGCGGAGCACAAGGCCGCGGCGGCGGCCGGCGTGCCGCAGCGGCGCGCCGATCTGGAGTCGGCGGAGCAGGCGCTGGCGGCCGTGGACGAGCGGATCGCGGCGCAGGAGGCCGCCATCGCGGCCCTCGTCGAGAAGCGGGCCGCGTTCTCGGCCGGCGAGGACGAGCTTTCCCGCGCCTGCTACAAGCTGCTGACGGACGCGCTGCGCACGGAGAAGATGCGGGCCCTTCGGGAGCGGGCGAACAGGACTCCGAGCCCGGACGACGATGCCGCCGTCGATCGGATCACCGAGGTGCGGGCCGAGACGCCGCGCCTCGAGGACGAGGTCGGGCGTTATCGTGCGCTGCACGGCGAGCACCGCGAGCGGGCCAAACGGCTCGAGGAAGTGCGGCAGCGCTTCAAGGCCCAGCGCTACGATGCCGTGAGCTCGGAATTCATCAACGGTGCCTTGGTCGCGACCCTTCTGAATCAGCTGCTTTCCGGCGCGCTGCCCATGCCGGACCTCTGGGAGGCCTTGGCCAAGCAGCAGCGCTATCGCGCGATGGGCGCCAATCCGGCGTTCGGCAGCGGCGGCTTCCCGGGCCGGCCCGGGCCTTGGCATAGGCCCGGCGGCCATGGCCCCGGCGGCGGATTCGGCGGCGGCGGCTTCCGCACGGGCGGGGGGTTCGGCGGCCCCGGCGGCTTCCACACGGGCGGCGGATTCTGAGCTTCGGCTTTGCGCCCGCTCGCCGGCGCGTGCCGGCCGGCGTCGTGACCTCATGGGCAGGTTGGCGTACAGTCGGGGGCGCGGGTCGTCACGGTATCAGAGCAACAACAACGAGGGGGCTATGAAGGAACAACTGCGTTGGGCGGCGCTCGTCGCCGGATTGGGTATGGCCGTAGGCGCATGGGCGCAGGGGCCTCAGCTGAAGAGCGCGTTACGGTCCGGCCCCGGCACCGAGTCCGGTCTCGCCACGTTCCAGACGCGCTGCTCGATCTGTCACGGCAATCAAAAGGTTCCCAAGGCCCAGTCGCCCTTGGAGATTCGCGAAATGTCGCCCGAGAAGATCTACGCGGCGCTCACCTCGGGCGACATGCAGGAGCAGTCGAAGGGGCTCTCGGCCGTGCAGAAGCAGCGCGTGGCGGAGTTCATGGCCGGCCGCAACCTCGGCAGCACGGACGCGGGCGACGCGAGCCGCATGCCGAATCAATGCCCGGCGAACCCGCCGTTCCCCGGCATCAGCCAAGCGCCGGCCTGGAACGGCTGGGGCGCGAATCTCTCGAATACCCGGTTCCAGCCGGGCGACCAGGCCGGCCTCGCCGCGGCCGACGTGCCGAAGCTCAAGCTCAAGTGGGCCTTCGCGTATCCCGTGGGCCTCACGTCCAACGCGCAGCCGACCGTCGTCGGCGGGCGCGTCTTCGTCGGCAGCGACAACGGCTACTTCTATTCGCTGGATGCGCGCACGGGCTGCGTCTACTGGTCCTTCCAGCAGGGCTCGATCGTGCGGGGCGCGGCCATGGTCGGTCCCGTGACCGGGCACGGCGCAAGCCGTTATGCCGTCTATTTCGGCGACGGGCACGCCAACGTCTATGCCTTGGACGTGCAGGACGGGAAGCTGCTCTGGAAGACGCGCGTCGACCCGCATTTCGTCGCGCGCATCACGGCCGGCCTCAAGCTTTTCGAGGGCAAGGTCATCATACCGGTCTCGTCCTCCGAGGAGTTCAGCAGCGGCAACCGGGGCTACCCGTGCTGCACGTCGCGGGGCAGTGTCGTCGCGCTCGATGCCAACACGGGCGAGCGCATCTGGAAGGCCTATGTCGTGCCCGGCGAGCCGAAGCCTTATGAGACCCTTCCGAACGGCGTAACGCTGTACAAGCCGGCGGGCGGGGCCGTCTGGAACTCGCCGACGATCGATCCCGCGCGCGGCGCCGTCTATTTCGGCACGGGCGACGCGACGACGGCCCCGTCGCCGAAGACGACGGACGGCGTCATGGCGGTCGACCTCGGGACGGGCAAGCTGCTGTGGGCGTATCAGGCCACCGAAAACGACGTCTTCATGGGCGGCTGCGGCGGCGACGACGTGAGCCCGGCCTGTCCGGAGCGGCTCGGCCCCGACATGGACATCGGCAACTCGCCCGTGCTCGCGACCCTGCCGGACGGCAGGCGCGTGCTGACGGGCGGCACGAAGGCCGGCGACGTGTTCGCCATGGACCCGGATGCGAACGGCAAGCTGCTCTACCGCGTCAACCTCGCGGGCGGCGAGCCCGGCGGGACGCGGCGCTTCGGCGGCGGCGGTATCGTCTGGGGCGGGGCGGCCGGCCCGCGGTACACGTTCTACGGCGACGGCGGCGCCGGGCTCATGGCCATCGACCCGGCCACGGGCCGGCGGATCTGGCAGTTCAAGCCCGACCCCGTCGGCCACGGCAGCTCGCTCGGCGCGGCGCCGACGACGATCCCCGGCGTCGTGTTCGAAGGCGCGACGAACGGCACGCTCTACGCAGTCTCGGAGACCGACGGCAAGCTGCTGTGGTCATTCGACACGGCTCAGTCGTTCGACGCCGTGAACAAGATCCCGGCCCGCGGCGGGTCCATCGCCTCGACGGGCGCGGTCGTCGTCGGGGGCATGGTGTTCATCGGCTCGGGTTACGGCATCAGCGCCGGCGCGGCCGGCGGCAACGTGCTGCTGGCCTTCGGAGTCGATTGACGCAAGGTGTCCTCCAAGCGGCTCGACTACAACGCCACGCTGGTCCGACGTGAGGATTTCACGCCCGAGCTCGCGACGTTTCATGTCCGCTACGACGAGCCGCTCGACGCTGACCCGGTCTTCGTGCCGGGTCAGTACGTCGCCCTCGGGCTCAACAACGAGACGCGCCCCGAGCTCGGCTCGGTACGCCGCTCGATGTCTATCCTCTCCGCGCCTGAGCAGAAAGATGTATTCGAGTTCTACATTCGCTTCGTGAGGCGTCCCGCGTCGGTCAATCCGTTCACGCATCTGCTGTGGCCGCTCGAGGAGGGCGGCCGCATCGACATGACGCGAAAACCCGTCGGCAAGTTCACGCTCCGGGACACGCTGGGCGAGCACGATCCTCGGCTCAGGGTATGCGTGGCAGCGGGCACGGGGCTTGCGCCGTTCGTAAGCATGTTGCGCAGCGCGCGGCGCTCGGACCGGCAAGCGGACCTGAGCCGCTTTGCCTTGATTCACGCGGCGTCCTACCCAGGTGACCTTTGCTACGCAAACGAGCTGTCTCGCTACGCGGAGCAGAACGGGCTCCTTTACTTCGGCAGCGTGAGCCGGCCGCAAGAAGCGCCCGCCTGGGCCGGGGACACGGGCCGTGCCGAGGATTACTTCCTCCCCGGGAGGCTCGAGGACTTCGAGATGCGGACCGGGCTGGGTCCCGGCGGCCTGACGCCGTCCCGCGCGGCCGTGCTCGTGTGTGGCTTGCAGGGCACCATCGCCCGGTGCATCGAGCGACTCGCTCGGCGCGGCTTCGTGCCGTTCCACCGCCGGCTTCGTAAGGCGCTCGGCGTGCCCGCCGGGCGGCCGGCGTCGCTGTGGTGGGAGCAATACGACGCCGAGCCCGTCATCGATCTAAGCGACGCGGCCGCCATGGCGCAGCTGCGCGGGGATTTCGAGCGCGGGGGCATGCCTTCGGGCGGCGCATCGGCATCGACTTGAGCCCGCCGGGACCGGACGCGGACGGCCCGGAACCCGCCCCGAGCCGAGCCGTGTGCGAGCAGCCGTAATCATTGCACGGTACACTCTGCGCCGATGATTCTTCTCGGCGTGACTATCGGCGTGGTCGCCGCCACCGGGGCGGCCCACTTCGGCGGCATTGCGCTGCTGCTTGCGCGCACGCGCCGGGCGCGACGGCCCGGGCTCGAGCGTCCGCCCGTGACGATCCTGCGCCCCGCGTGCGGTATCGAGAACGGGATTGCCGAGACGCTCGCAAGCGGGTTCGCGCTCGACTATCCGGACTACGAGCTTGTGTTCTGCGTGGCGGACGAGGGCGACGCCGTCGTGCCCCTGATCCGGCGCCTCATAGCCGAGCACCCCCACGTTCCCGCGCGCCTGCTCGTCGGTGACGAGCGCATCAGCGCCAATCCGAAGCTCAACAACCTCGTCAAGGGCTGGCACGCCGCGGCCCACGACTGGCTCGTCATGACGGACAGCAACGTCCTCATGCCGCCGGACTACCTCGACGAGCTCCTCGCGCGCTGGGGCGCCGACACGGGTCTCGTATCGTCGCCGCCCGTCGGGATTCGTCCCTCCGGGTTCGGTGCCGAGCTCGAATGCGCTTTTTTGAACACTTTCCAGGCCCGCTGGCTGCTCGTGGCCGACGCCTTGGGCCTCGCTTACGCCCAGGGCAAGACGATTTTCTGGCGGCGCGAGGATCTCGAAGCCGCGGGCGGTATCGCGGCGCTCGCCGCCGAGCCCGCCGAGGACTCCGCCTTCACGAAATTGATCCGCGCCGCCGGCCGCAAGGTGCGCATGGTCGCGCATCCGTTTCCCCAGCCGCTGGGTGCGAGGCGGCCGGTTGACATGTGGCGCCGGCAGGTTCGCTGGGCGCGTTTGCGGCGGTCGTCGTTCCCGCATGTTTATGCCGCCGAGATTCTCTCGGGCGGCCTGCTGCCGCTCGCGGGCGCCGCCGTCCTGACCGCTGCCGGCAGCCTTCCGGCCGTTGGGTTCTGCAGTCTCTTCGCCGCCTGGTACGGCGCCGAGCTGCTGTTGGCGCGGCGCTACGCCTGGCCGGTGTCGCTGCGCATCGCGGGGCTCATGGTGCTCCGCGACCTGATGCTGCTGCCCCTCTGGGTCATGGGCTGGACGGGCACGAGGTTCGTCTGGCGCGGCAGTGCCATGGACATCAAGGGCGACGGCTTGCCGGCCGCGCCCGGCGAGCCGGGGGAGATGCCCATGGCCGCGCCGGGGGCGACGCAGTCGAGCGGGCCGTAGGGTCTCGCGGCCGCTAGGAGGGCCGGGAAAAGGCGCGCCCGGCGCACGCCGGCGCGGGGATGGAGCGAAAGGAGAAGAACGATGAGCTGCAAGTCGACCGCGCCCTTGAAACGATCGCCGCCCCAGTATCCCGCCCAAGCCTTGATGTCCGGTCGAGAAGGATGGGTCGAGTTGAGCTTCATCGTGTCGAAGGACGGCAAGGTCGGCGACGTCATGGTCGAAGATTCGAGCAGTCCGGCTTTCGAGCACGCGGCGGCTTCGGCCCTGCGGACCTGGCGGTACACGCCCGCCAAGCGCAACGGCCAACCGGTCGAGCAGAGCATGACGCGCACGAAGATCCTCTTCGAGCTGGCAAACGATCAGAACGAGGGCGCCACGCGGGCGTTCGCAAACCGATTCAAAGTCATTCAGAAGATGATTTCGGCGCACGAGCTCGACAAGGCCAAGCCGCTCGTCGAGGCGCTCGATCACGCGGAGAAGATCAATTTCTATGAGGACGCGTGGTATTGGTGGCTGAAATACGAATATCTCGATGCACTCGGTACGGCGAAGCCCGAAGAACTCGCCGATTGCCTGCAGAAGGCGCTCGGGTGGGAGCAGGACTATCTCCCGGCCGATGTCCTCGTCGAGGCGGCCAAGCGGCTGTTCGTGCTGCAGGTTCGTAGTCTGGACTACAGCGGCGCACTGAGAACGTTCAAGCGGCTCGACGGGTCCAAGCGCGCGAAGGACTCGAAGTACTACGGCCCCGTGACGAACGCGCTGAAGCCCATCGACGCGAAGATCGTCCAACTCGTCAACGGGAATCAGGTGATCGCGTCGAAGGGCCGGGTCGGCGAGCACAGCTACTGGGTGCACGACCTATTGCGGCGCTCATTCTCTTTCGACAAGGTTCAAGGCAGCGTCGAGGCCGTCAGCATCCGGTGCAAGAAGGGGACGGCGACCTACGATTCGTGGGCCAAGGGAAGCGTCTGGAACATCCCCGAGAGCTGGGGTGCCTGCGGCGTCTACATAAAGGGTACCGAAGGAACGACGTTTGCATTCTACGAGTATCCGGGGAAATAGCGCGCCATGAGTTATATGTTGCTGATCGTCGAGCCGGCCGGCCAGCGTGAGGAGCGCAGCGAGTCCGAGGGTCGCGCGCTGTACGAGCGCATGCTGCGGTTCGCGGACGATCTCAAGTCTCGCGGTCTATTGAAGGCCGCGCAGGCGCTGCGCACCGACGCGCTGGGGGTTCGTGTTCAGGTCCGCGACGGTAAGTCCGTGACGACGGACGGGCCCTTCATCGAGACCAAGGAGATGGTCGGCGGCTTCTTCCTATTGGATTGCGAGACGCGAGAGCAGGCCATCTCGATCGCGGCCGAGTGTCCGGCCGCGGCCTGGGCCACTGTGGAGGTGCGCGAGCTCGGCCCGTGCTTCACCTGAGGAGCGGCGGCGTGCCCATCGCCGCTCCTCGTCATGCGTGCGCTTGGGCCGTCAGGCGCCGTTGCCGGGGCGGCCGCCGCCGTTGCCGCTTCGCGGGCGCCGAAAGTCCGCCTGCAGCAGATGCGTCAGCGTGTGCACGTACCGTAGCTTGCCATGCTCGATGCGGAAGAGATGCGTGTCGGGCGAGCCGCTGCCGCCTGCCGGTCCCCCCGCGCCGAACGTGCAGAATACGACGACGGTACCCGTCGTCTCGTCCACGATGAAGCGGCGATGGGCGATGTTCACGCCGCTCGGGACGCCTACGGCGCAGGTATCGTCGGGCGCACCTTTGCCCGTGTGCATGCCGCCTTCCGTGCGGTTACAGGGATAGCCCCAGGGCACGTCGTTCTTGTTGCCCTCGAGAAACGCATCGAGGTAAGCATTCGCGGCATGGACGAGGGTGTCCCGCGTATCGCGCTGGGCCGCAGGGATCGGACTCCAGTCTTCCATCGTGGCGTATTTGAGATACGCGTCCGCGTTGAACCCCCAATAGCCCGTCGTCGTCCAGAGGATTTCGATTTCGGCGATCTTGTCGTGATTGACGCGCAGCCGCGTTCCGAGGACGTACGGATGCGCCTTGTCCGTCACGATCACTTCCGTAAACGTCTGGCAAGTGGCCGGGTCGAGCAGGCTGAAGTGATGATCGATCTTCATCGGCATATGGATCAGGCCGTGCTGCATGTCTGCGGCGGCCTCGTTTTCCATGTAGCCCAGGCCCTTAGCCAGCGGCAGGTTCGACGGATCGCCCTTGGTTTGGGCCTGCAGGTAGAGATCGGCGGCTTGCTGCAGGCCTTCTCTGGAGCACGAAATCTGCGCGAAGCCGGAAACGGGCGCGAGCGCGGCGCCGGAAAGCAGGAGCCACAAGGCGGTACTTCTTTTCACTAACGGGTCCTCTCGTTGTTTTTTTCGGAGACGAGGGTCTCCGGGTAACGTTCGCCTGCCCTCCGGGAATGGGCAGCCGCGAGCCGAACAGCGGGTGGCTGCTGGCAGCGCGCCTCGGCAAGCGCTGTGACCGTATCGTGCCAGAGTCCGCGCGCGAATCACAGCGCGGGCGCCTGGGCTCGCGGCGCGCTCGTCCGCCTCCGTTCGGGTTGCACCGTAACGCGGTCAGGAACGCGGGGCGCTCGACGAGATTCGCCTTTGCCCATGCTTGACCGTGCGCCCACTTGGGCGTCTCATGATAGATGTTCGCGTGCATGAGACGAGCGGACGCGAGCGAATAGAGCGCAGACGCGGAGGGGCCATAGGAAGGGCCACCTAGAGGCGAAGCATAGTGCCGGCCCTGGCGCGGGCGTGGCACCGCGCCGCGCGCGGCCGCCTTCGCCGTTGCACAAGGGAGTGAACTCGAGCCCCTGCTCGGAGGACGCCCATGGCTTCATTCGAGATGCGTCGGACGGGGAAGACGGCGGCCGGAATCGTTCTCGTGCTCGTCGCGGCGAGCGTGCCCGGCCTCGGCCTTTCGCAGAGCGCACTTGCACCCGTGGCGAAAGACGAAAGACAGCGTCAGCTCGTCAGCCGGATCGACGCAGAGCGGTCGAAAAACGGTCCCTACTCCCCGGCCCTGATCGAACCGTGGACCGGGCTCGCCGTGCTGTACGAGGAGGACGGTCGCCGTGCGCTCGCAATCGCGGCCTTCGAGCAAGCCAGGCAGGTCGTACGGGCCAACTACGGCCTCCATACCGTGAAAGAAGCGGCGCTCATACGGCAGGAAATACGCAACGCGAAAGCGGGCGACGACGCGGACATGGCCTGGCGTCTCGAGCACGAGATGTTGGCGCTCACGAGGCGTCATCCGAATGACTTGGGCATCGTGCCGATGCTGCGCGACGTCGCCGACGAACGGGTGGACGTGCTGGACGCCTATGTGTCGGGCGAGTTTCCTCCGCAGATCTATCTGGGCTGTTACTACGATCGGCGGCCGGCCGGCCTGCAGGTCGAGGAGGCCGTGGGCAATTGCTCTTCGGGAGATCGCGGCGACGTGATCAAGGCTCTGCAGAGAGAGGCCATGGCCTACTATGAGCAGGCCATCGACGTGCTGCGCCGGAACCGGCGTTTCGCGAGTCCGGAGCTCAAAGCGCTCGAGGCAAGCCTCATTCGCGTGAGCTATGCGTCGCACGACTATGCAGCCGGGAAGCGGAGCTATCGCCGACTCGTCTCCTATAACGCCGCAAACTCGGCATCTTGGCTCGCTCGAGTGCAGACGTTCGTAACGATGACGGACTGGGACCTGCTGTTCTCACAACATGCCGGGCTGAACGTCCTCGACAGTGTGGTCGAGCGGTACGAGGGGGCCTACGACTTGCTCGAGCGCAAAGGCGTGAAGAGGACGGCAATCGATTCGATCTTCTCGCCGAAGATCCCGGTCACGATTCCGACGTTCCAGCCCAATCCCCTCGTCTCCGCATCGCCGCCGCCGGGGAGCGCCTACATCGATGCGGCTTTCGAAATCACGAAGTACGGCAGGCCCCAGCACATCGAGATCCTCGACGCGTCGCCGAACGTTCGGCCGGAGGCCGAGAAACACCTTGTTCGCCTGATCAAGGAGAACCGGTTTCGGCCCGTGATCGAGGGCGGCCGCGTCCGCGACCGTGCACGCGTGTCGGTGCGCGTCTTCCCGCAGGACTGAAGCGCAAGCGCCGAAACTCTTCCTATAATGGAAGGAGCGCCCGCCGGACGGGCCCACTCACGCCTTGATCGGGGAGCGAATAAGAATGTTGCGACGATGTCTACCTGCGGCCAGGACCGCGGCCGCTGCGCTGCTGATTTCCACGCTCGGGCTCGCCGGCGGTGCGGCCGCCCAGACCGACGCCGGCGGCGCGAGTCTCCAGGGACTGCGCGCGCGGACGGCCGCCCTGGCGGCCGAGACGCGGCGCATCGAAGACATTACCGCGATCCAGCGCCTGCAGCGCGCCTACGGCTACTACATCGACAAAGGCTATTGGCACGAGGCCGCCGACCTCTTCGCCGCCGACGCGACGCTCGAGGTCGGCGTCGACGGCGTTTACCGCGGCAAGGCCCACATCACCGAGGCCATCATCCGCTACGGCAAGGGCACGGACGGGACCGGTCCCGGCCTGCCTTTCGGCCAGTTCAATCATCACATGCAGCTTCAGCCCGTCGTGACGATCGCCGCCGACGGCAAGACGGCACGCGCCCGTTGGCGGGATTTCTCCCTGCTCGGGGAATACCACGTCTCGGCGCATTGGGGCGATGCGGAGATGGAAAACAGCTATGTGAAGCAGAACGGCGTCTGGAAGATTCAGTCGCTGCGCGTCTATACGAATTTCGTGGCGCCTTACAAGGGCGGCTGGGCCAAGCTCGAGCCCGTCGCGGGCGATTGGCGCTCCGCCGTTGCGAAGGCGTTTCCGCCCGACGCGCCGCCGACGCAGCGCTATCGGCCGTTTCCGAACGTCTTCGTGCCGCCGTTCCACTATAGCCCGGCCGCCGCGCCGCTGCCGGCGGCGCTGACGCCGGCCGGAGCGCCGGACGCGGGCGAGACGGGCCGGCTCGAGCAGGCGGCCGACAAGGTCGCGGCGCGGCTCGCCGTGCTCGCCTCCGAGCGGGCCATCGAGAACCTGCAGGACAAGTATGGGTACTACGTCGACAAGGGTCTTTGGGACCAAGCCGCGAGCCTGTTCGCGAAGAATGCTACGTACGAGTTCGGCCAGAGCGGCGTTTATGTCGGCCGCGATCGCGTTCGGCAGGCACTGACGCTCATGGGGCCCAAAGGGCTCGAGCCGGGCCAGCTCAACAACTATCCCATGCTGCAGCCGATCATCGACGTTGCGCCGGACAATCGCACGGCCAAGGCGCGCTGGCGCAGTGACGTGCAGCTGTCGCGCCACGGCAAGGGCCGCTGGGGTGCGGGCGTCTACGAGAACGAGTACGTCAACGACGGCGGCGTCTGGCGCATTTCGAAGCTGCACTACTACGTGACGATGTGGGCCGGCTACGACAAGGGCTGGGTCAAGGACCCGTTGCCCATGGACCCGCCCAGCAAGACTCTGCCGCCGGACCGCCCGCCGACGGAAGTGTACCGATCGCTGCCGACGGCGCACTTCGTCCCCTATCACTATGGGCATCGCGTCAAGGACGCGACGCCGATCCGGCCGATCGACGTGCCGCGAGGTCAGGGCGGCGAGCTCGGGAAGATCGCCGCGGAGCTCGCCGACGTCTCCACCCGGGCCTTGCGCCTCGCGGACCTTTCGGCCATCGAGAAGCTGCAGCGGGCCTACGGCTACTACGTCGATCAGGCGCAGTGGAACGACGTCGCAGATCTCTACGCCGAGGACGGCACGCTCGAGATCGGCGGCCGCGGTGTGTTCATCGGCCGCGAGCGCGCGCGCGAGTATCTGCTCAAGGCCTTCGGCCCGCCGGGCCGCAAGGACGGTCTGATCATCGACCACCAGCAGTTCCAGGGCATCGTCACGGTCAACCCGGACGGGCGCACGGCCGAAGGGCGGTGGACGGCGTTCGTCATGGGCGGCGGCGGCTGGGGCGACTGCTACTACGAGAACGGCTACGTGAAGCGCAACGGCATCTGGATGATCAAGAAGCTGCACGGGCCGTTCAACATGTACTCCTCGTACGCCGAAGGCTGGGTGGACCACACCGTGCCGAACACGCGGCCCGAGAGCTTCCCGCCGCCGCCGGACCTACCGCCGACCGTCGTTTATCTCACGTTCCCGAACTATTACGTCGAGCCGTTTGACTATCCGAACCCGGTCACGGGACGCGCGGCGCCGCCGCCCGATCCGGCCGCCGGCGGGACGGCTTTCGGGCGGGCCGCGAAGCAGGCGACCGCAGCGAACTGAATGCGCTACGCCGCGGCGCGATTGAGCGCCGCGGCGTGGGCTGCGTCGACCCCGGTCCAGCAGCCGGGATGCGCGGGGCCCGTTCAGCCGATGTGCGGAGGGTCCGGCCTATGCACTGGGCGTCCGGCACCGAAGCGTGCATACGGTTTCGGATTGATGATGAGCCGGTCGAGGAACAGGTCGATGGACTTGGCCATGACCTCGACAGCGTCGAGGGCGCTGTTGTCGAACGCGTGATCGGCGCCTTGAATCAAAGTCATCGTCGTCGGCACGCCGAGGGCGTGGAGCTTGTGGAAGAAATTGATGCTCGACTGCACGGGAATGACGTGATCGTCCGTGCCGTGGATGAAGATCGTCGGCGCGAAGTTCTTCGAGATATAGCTCGTCGGCGAAGCGGCCGCGACGTTCGCGGGCGTCGCCTGGCCCTTCGGGAAGAGCCCTTTCGCCATCTCGGCGCTCGCGAGCGGATAGACTCCGATGCCGGCCTGCACGTCGGAGCTGACGCCCGGTGTGCCGCCGTCGCCCTCGAACTCCTTCATGCCGTTCGTGCCCGCGGCCATGAGGGCCAGCATGCCGCCGGCCGAGTAGCCGGCTATGGCGATCTTGTCCGCGTCGATGCCGATGCGCGCGGCGTTGGCGCGCGTCCAGCGGATCGCGGCCTTGGTGTCGTGAATCTGCGCGGGCCACGAGCCCTGGCTTTGCAGCCGATAGTTGGCAGAGATACTCGTGTAGCCGAGCCGCCCGAGCGCGTGCGCGTCGTTGACGATGTAGTGGGCGTTCTTGTTGCCGACGAAGAAACCGCCGCCGAAAAGATGGACGATGCCCATGCGCTTCGGCGTCACGCCCTCGGGCGGGTGGTAGACGTCGAGCAGAAGGTCCATGTTTCCGCCCTTGCCGAAGACGATGTCGCGCTCGACGCGCGGCTCCCCGGCCGCGTTCTGAGCCCGGGCGCCTGCCGACAAACCCGCCAGGGCCGGAGCTGCCGCCAGCGCGCCGGTCGTTTGCATGAACCTTCTTCTATTTATTCGATTCATTGTCTCTACCTTTCGGGGCCGATTCCGGGCCTACGGGATACCAGAAGCGGCCGGGTTTTACAACGCAGGAAGCGAACGCGGCGTTTCGAGAAGGCGGCCCGAACGGCCGCTCCCGAGCTATTATCGGGCGTCGGACCGATCCCGGTGCAGAAGCCGGCGGCGCGGGCCGCGGGAGGGGGAGGATAGCCGTGGATCAAAGAACGAGTACGAATCCGGCCTATCGTGCACGTGGGCAGCGGGCGCAGCGGGGCAGGCAGCGAGCGTTCGCCGTGCTCGCGGCGGCTGCCGTCGGGCTGCCCTTCACGGCGCTCGCGCATCACGGCTTCGGCCGCTTCGATCGCTCGAAACCCGTGGTGCTCACGGGCGTCATCACGCGCATGGAGTTCGTGAACCCGCATTCCTATCTGCATTTCGAGGCCGTCCAACCGGACGGCGAAACCATCGCGATGCGGTGCGAGATGCGCGCGGCGACGCTACTGCGCCGCTCCGGCTGGAAGCCCGAGATGTTCGCGATCGGCGCTAAGGTCACGGTGCGCGGCTTCGCGCACCGCGACGATCCGCACTCGTGTTATCTCGAGGACGTGAAGATCGGCGACGGCGCGGGTTTCAATCGCAACGATCAGTTCTCGACCCGCACCAACGAGGCCAAGCGGCGCCCGCTGCGGCGGCCCTCGGGCGAGCCCAATATTTCCGGCGATTGGGCTCAGGAACAGTACGTTATCGCCGTGCCGCCGGGCGGCAAGGGCGCGGCGCTGGTGCCGAAACACCTCGTGGCGGCCGTCGAGGCCGGCACGATCGCGATCGCGGATACGACCTCGGCGGGCTGGGGGCCCCGGCCCGTGACATTGACGGCGCGGGGCAGGAAAGAGGCCGAAGCGTTCCGGATGTGGTCGCCCGAAGACAATCCGCGGCTGCGCTGCCGGCCGACGAGCATCATTCTCGATTGGGTTTTCGACGGGCCCGTCAATCGCATCGAGCAGCACCGGGACCGCATCGTGATTCACTACGGTCTCTACAGCTTCGCGCGCGTGATCCACATGAACATGGACGCGCACCCCGCCCATGTGCAACCGAGCTACGCCGGGCATTCGATCGGGCACTGGGACGGGGACGTGCTCGTCGTCGACACGATCGGGTTCGAGCCGGGCGTCCTCGCGCCGCCGATACGCAACAGCAGCCAGCTCCACGTCGTGGAGCGCTTCTCGCTCGATCCGAAGACGGGCGCGCTCAGGCGCGACTACGTCGCGACCGATCCCGTGTACTTCAGGGGTCAGTATGTCGGTTCGGACACGGTCCTACCGGCGGACGTGCCCTACGAGCCCCGGCCCTGCAAGGAGCTCACGTACGAATTCAATCCCGACGTCCGGCGCGAAGAGCAGGCGATCGGGCATTAGCTCGGAGACAAAAGGGGGAGAGACATGCACCGAAGAGAAGTCTTGGCGATGGGCGGAATCGTCGCCCTCATGGCCGGCGCAAGAGCAGTCGCGCAACGCGGCGCAACGGCCGCGACGGAGGCGCGACTCATCCGCGTGTTCGCAACGCCCGACGGAAAGTCGCACCTGCAGGATCTGGTGATCGCGGACGATGCCGGGCCGGTCGCGATCACGCACATGACGGCCGGCGTCTACCGTGGTTCAGGGACGACCGCGCCCGACTGGCACAACGCGCCGCGCAAGCAGTTCGCGATCAATATGACGGGCACATTGGAGGTGGAGATCACCGATGGCACGCGGCGGCAGATCGGTCCGGGCGATCTCGTCTTCCTCGAGGACACGACGGGCAAGGGGCACGTGACCCGCCCGCTCGGGCCGATCACGAACCTTTTTCTGCATGTCGCCGACGACTTCGATGTCGTAGCCTGGAGCCGCGGAGCGGCATAGTCCGCTCCGACGCGCTGCCGCTCAGGGGGAGATCCTCAAAAATGCATAGCAAACTCAGGCATAGTTTCATCGGCGCCGCCTTGGGCGCGGCCGTGCTTTGCGTCGCTCCGGCTCATGCCGGCGGCGAGGCGGGCCCGCTCGTGCTGCGCGACCTCGGCGAGAAGTTCGTCGGTTACGAGACGGAGCCCGGCAACGGCGGCTCCCTGGACGTGCGCAACGCGATGTTCGTCCAGTACATGCTGCCCGTCGATCGTCGGCACAAGTACCCGCTCGTATTGATTCACGGCGGCGGCGGGCAGGGCACGGATTGGCTGCAGACGCCGGACGGGCGCGACGGCTGGGCCGACTATTTCGTCGCCGACGGGTGGGACGTTTACGTCGTCGACCGCCCGGGCCACGGCCGCTCGCAGAGCAACCCGGCCTGCGGCAACGGTAAAGTCGGCGTTGCCAATACGGCCATCATCTCGCGGCTCGCAACGTCCGATCCGAGCGTGTGGCCGGGCGGCACGCCGACGCCGACCAACGCCGCCGTCGTCGCCTGGACCGCAAGCTCGTCCACGGCGCCTTACTGCGGCGACGCGCTCGCGGCGCGCAAGATCTCGGCGCTGCTCGACGAGATCGGCCCGGCCATCCTGCTCGCGCATTCGGCCGGCGGCGGCAGCACGTTCCGAGTACCCGACCTGAACCCGAAGAACGTCGTCGGCATCATCGGCTTCGAGGCCGCGGGCAGCAATCCCGTCGCGCCCGGCTTCGGCGGTGCTCCGCCGCTGATCGCCGGCTGGGCGACCGAGCCGCCGCTGCCCGCGGACTTTGCGCCCGTCGATCACGACGGTTGTCCCATGCAGGGAGACTCGCCGAGCAAGCTCGTCAACTATGCCCACGTGCGCATCGTGCTCGCGGCGACCGAGAAGGGGCTCAGCAGCCTGAGCGCCCTGAGATGCCAGGCCGCCGTGTGGCAGCAGGCCGGCGTGAACGCGAGCTACGTCTACCTGCCGGACCGAGGCCTCCGGGGCGGCGGCCACTTCGCGATGGCGCAGCTCGACAACGCCAAGTACGCGCGGGCGTTCATGGGCATCGCCGACGAGATCGAATCGGAGGCGGCGCAGCGGTAATTCGCGGGGGTGTTTTTTCGCCGCACGGGGCGCGCGCGGCCGCTGCACGGGCTGCGGCCGCGCCCTCAGACGATCTGCATGAGTCCGGAAAGCCCTATGTAAATACCGACCAGAATGATGAGCCCGCCCGAGAGGTACGGTGCGGCACGGGCGAAGCGCGAGAATCGATCGCCGAGCAGGTTCCCGACGTGGCGGACGCCCCAAGCGGCAACGACGCCGGAAGCCAGCAGCGTCAGCGCCAAGCCGATGCTGAAGAACAATACCAGCATGAGGCCCAGCCAGACCTGCCGGAGCTGCAGGCACAGGATCAAGACCGTAATCGCCGCTGAGCACGGCAGCAAACCGCCCGTCAGGCCGAACAAGACGATCTGAGCCGTCGTCACCGGGCGTCCGGCAAATTTTGCGCGGATTTCGTCGGCGTGTGCGCGGGCATGCGCATCCATCGCGGCCTCATCCTCGAGGCCGCCGAAGTCGAGATCGTGCGAAGGCTCGTGCACGTGGTCGGAGCCGTCGCCGCCATACGCGGCCGCCTGCGCCCCGGCAAACGCCACCGTTCGTCCGCCGGCCCGCGGCAACAATCCGGCCGCCATGCCCGTGACCGCGTGCTCATAGCGTGTGCCATGCGCGTGGTCATGCCCGTGCAGCTCGGGCGCCGCCGAACCGTGACTTCGCCTCGTGCGCAGCAGCATCCAGACGGCGATGCCGATGACCAGCATCCCCGAAGCCAGCTGGAAGTAGGGTTCCGTCGCCGCCGCGTTCCACTGATTGCCGAACGTGAGCGCGAGCCCGGCCAAAATCCATACGATGGCAGTGTGTGAGACCGTCGCAGCCAGGGCCAGCAGGACGGCCTGCCCGATGGTGCCGCGGACCGCGACGATGAAGGCCGCCATCATGGTTTTCGAATGGCCTGGTTCGAGGCCGTGCAGGGCGCCCAGCAGGATGGCGCTCGGAATGAACACCCATGCATGGGCCGTGCCCTGGGCAACGAGATCGGCGAGAGGCGTCATGTCAAATCTCCTACTGTCCCGTTTCGCGAGCTGCGGCGTCGCCCGCTCAAAGATACTTCGTGATGTCCTTGAACTCATCGAGCGCCTCGCGTGCGCCGCGCCGCTCGCCCTCGACCGCCGCTTCGAGGCAATGATCGATATGGTCGCGAATCAACATTCGTTTGGCCGCGACGATGGCGCTCTCGACCGCCTGCAATTGCTGCGCGAGCTCGAGGCAGGGGCGGCCTTCTTCGATCATGGCGATCACGCGCTTGAGGTGTCCGTCGGCGCGCTTGAGACGCTGCACGATTTGCGGGTGCTCGGCATGGAGCCCAACGGTGTCTGTCATACCTATCCTCCTGGAGGGGATAGTAGGCCCGCCGCGAAGCGGGGACAAGTCAAAGCAGCGGCCGGTCAACGTGTTGCATAAGCGGCACCGGCCGTAGGCGCTGCTGCGCGCGCCGGCTTCGGGCGGGTGCGCGTTATTGTCGCTAACAGACTGAATCAAAGAAAGTTGTGGTCGACTTTAACGTCCCTGCTAACGTTGCGGAAAACCGTTATTTACCTGTGTAGGGCCGCGCTCATATGCTGCAATCGTGCGACCTGCGACAGAGTCCGGTCGAGCATGCCGGGGCGTCAACGGGACGGCTCCGATCTCTCGGCAGGCTTCAGGCCGCTTGTTGCTGCGCCGTTTGGAGTTCGCGAAATGCACATAATGGAAGGTTTTCTGCCCCCTGAGCAGTGCGCTGCCTGGGCCGCCGTCTCCACGCCGTTCGTCGTCCACGGCGCCGTCAAACTGCGGCGCGTGATGCGCGAACACCCTCAGATGCGGCTGACCTTGGCCGCGTCCGGCGCGTTCACCTTCGTGCTGTCCGCACTCAAGATGCCGAGCGTAACCGGTTCTTGTTCGCATCCGACTGGGACGGGCCTCGGCGCCGTTCTTTTCGGTCCGCAGGTCATGAGCGTCATCGGCGCGATCGTATTGCTGTTTCAGGCGCTGTTGCTGGCCCACGGGGGCATCACGACGCTCGGCGCCAACGTGTTCTCGATGGCCATCGTCGGGCCGTGGGTCAGTTACGGCTTGTGGCGCTTGTGCCGCTCGCTCAAGTTCTCGATGGCCGTGGGGGTGTTCGCGGCGGCGGCCTTGGGCGATCTTGCCACTTATGTCACGACCTCCGTGCAGCTCGCGATCGCCTATCCGGATGCCGCGAGCGGCTATGTCGGCGCCTTCCTGAAGTTCATGAGCATCTTTGCGATCACGCAGGTGCCGCTCGCCATCGCGGAGGGCTTCCTGACCGTCGTCGTCATGAACGCGCTCGTCGAGAAGACCAACGTGCTCGCGGAGCTCGGTCTGATCCGGAAGCCGGCCGCGGCGGCGCCGACCTTCGTGCCCTCGTCGCAGGCCCATTCGCAGTGATCTCGCGCCGCACGAACTATCTCCTGCTGCTCGGCGTGCTTGCGTTGGTCGTGCTGCCTCTGGTGTTCGTCAAGGGAAACTTCGGCGGGTCCGACGACGCCGCGTCGAAGGCGATCGAGACGAGCGAGCCCGGCTTCAAGCCCTGGTTTCAACCGCTTTGGAAGCCCCCGAGCGCCGAGATAGAGAGCCTGCTGTTCGCGGTGCAGGCCGCGATCGGGGCGGGTGTCATCGGTTACGTCGTGGGCCGGATCCACGGGGCCGCCAAGGAACGTGAGAAGCGGACGGGCCGCACAGAAGAGCAACCGGGAAAACAGCGAAAGAGCCCTTCGCCCCCGCATGTCCCAGATTGATACGAGCGCCAATCTCAACCGCTGGCGCCGCAAATCACTGGCCGAGAAGTCGCTGCTCGCTTTCGGGATGCTCCTGATCGCGGTCGTCGTCCCGTCCTGGAAGAGCGCGCTGCTGGTCGCCGTCTTGATGATAGGTACGACGCTGCTGCTCGCGCGGGTGAACGTCTCGGTATGGTGGAAGGCCATGACGGCACCGCTCGGCTTTCTGGTCCTCGGTGCCGGAACGCTCGCGTTTCAGGTTCAAGGCTGGCACGTCTCGCTTGCGCCGCACGGGCTCGAGCTGGCCGGGCGGCTTGCGGCGCGCGCCTTGGGGGGCTTCACTTGCCTGTTGTTTCTCGCGCTTACGACGCCCGCGACGGATCTCATGAAGGGCCTTCGTAGCATCGGCATACCGGCCGAAATCGCCGA
The DNA here is from genome assembly GCA_963782445.1 of uncultured Gammaproteobacteria bacterium. Taxonomy (GTDB): domain Bacteria; phylum Pseudomonadota; class Gammaproteobacteria; order Steroidobacterales; family Rariloculaceae; genus ZC4RG20. Next base: position 2,412,107 of record CAWAJM010000001.1, on the reverse strand, counting down.
AATGGCGCTGCTCATGTATCGGTTCGTGTTCCTGTTGACGGATACGGCCCAGGCCATGAACTCGGCACAGGCGGCGCGGCTCGGGCACGTCACTTATCGCCGCCACTTGACATCGCTGAGCCTGCTCATCGCGAATCTCATGCCCCGGGCGCTTGCGCGCGCGCGGGCCTTGGAGGTGGGATTGGCGGCGCGGGGATGGCGAGGCGAGCTCCGTGTCCTAAGCCCGGCGCAGGCGCCTTCGCTGGCCGGGCTCGCGAGCATCGTGGCGCTCGAGTCCTTGGTACTTGCGATCGGAGTTTTGACTTCATGAGCCTGCTCGAAGCGCGTTCACTGACTCACGTCTATCCCGGCGGCGTGCGCGCGCTCAATCAATTGGAGCTGAGGATCGAACGCGGCCGCCGCTTGGCGATACTGGGTGCGAATGGCTCCGGCAAGACGACGCTGCTACTGCATCTGAACGGCACTTTGCGCCCGCACGACGGGTTGGTACTGCTCGACGGGGCGGCAATGCGCTACGACTCGGACTCGCTTACCGAATGGCGGCGACGCGTTGGGCTTGTTCTGCAGAACGCCGACGATCAGCTGTTCGCCGCGAGTGTGGCCGAGGATATTTCGTTTGGACCGCTGAACCTGGGGCTCGACGAGGCGGAGACGCGGCTCAGGGTCCAACGTGCTCTGTCGGCCTTGCATATCTCACATTTGGCGGATCGAGCGACACACATGCTGTCGTTCGGCCAGAAGAAGCGCGTGGCGATCGCGGGAATTGCGGCCATGCAGCCCGAGATACTGCTGCTCGACGAGCCCACTGCCGGGCTCGACTACGAAGGGACGGAGGACTTGCTCTCGGTGCTGACGGGGCTCGAGCAACTCGATACCACGCTGGTCTTCACGACGCACGACGTCGATCTTGCCTATCGGTTCGCGGACGACGTAGCGCTGTTCGAGGGCGGGAAAACCCTGGCACAAGGGCCCATCGAGGAGATCCTGGCCGACGAGGCTCTGACGCGGGCGGCCCGCCTGCAGACGCCTTTTCTGCTCAAGCTCGGGCTTCGCGCGCGGGAAGCCGGCGTCTTGGAGCCGGGCGAGCACCTGCCCCGGACGCAGGAGGAGGCCCTGCGTTTGTTCGAGGCGTCCGTCGCCCCGGCGCGGTCGTCCTAACGGGCGAGTGGCCAGTCTGTCCGGCCGCCCGCTACTGCGTCATTTAATGCAGCCCGCGCTCGAGAGCACCGAAAGGCCCTCTTGGCTCGCGTTGCCGACGACCTCTTCCGCGATGTATTTCGCCATGCTGTGAGTCGTGGCTTGGTCGGAGGGATGCTTGCTGTTCCATTTGGCGACGTACTTGGCGGGGTCCGCCTCGTATTCGCGCAGCACGTTCTCGGCGACATTCACGCTGCTGAGCAGTCCTTGTGCCGTCCCGTAGCAATTCTCGTCTTCTTCTTGGCGAGCGTGGGTCAGCGCGCCGACGACTTTCGTGCGGTACTGCGAAAGCTCGTCGTAAGCGTGATCTACATACCAGTCGGTGGAGTGAGCGTCGGATGCTTGCTGGCTCCCGTCGGTCTGCCCCTGCTGCTGCGCGTAAGCGCCCGGTGCCGCGGCGGCGGCCGACAGCAGGAGTCCTAAAGCGACGAGCGTGAAGCTGCCGGTCCTGTGCATGAAGATTTTCCTTTGCCGACTGCGGTTGCGCGGAGGCCGGCGTTCATCGTCCTGCACGCCATCGGGGAAGTCAACTTCGAGGCGAGCGGGCACGCGCGGCCGCTTCGGTCCCGCATTCTTGCGGCCGTGCATGGGCGGCGATAGGGTTAAATGGATGATGCCGAAACACGAGGAGTGCCTGCCTTGTTCGTAGCCAACCGTCGACAATTCTGGAGCCGTCTGGAGAAGCTCGGCGAGCCGAACGTTCGGCAAATGCTGGCCGATGGAGCGTTCCAGCCGCACGAGCAGACGGAGGTGCGCGAATGGCTGAAGCGCAGGGACGCCCTGCTCGCGGCGTCCGGCTCGCAGCTTCGACTGTGGATCGCGCTGGGGGGGAGCATTGCCGCCATCCTGGGCGCGCTCGTGGCCATCGTCGCAGCCCATTGGTGGCACACGTGAAGCCGGCGGTGGCACTGCGGCGATCCCGGACTCATTATATATAGGGGCGGGCCATATATAGGGGCGGGCCATATATAGGGGCGGGCCATATATAGGGGCGGGCCATATATAGGGGCGGGCCATATATAGGGGCGGGCCATATATAGGGGCGGGCCATATATAGGGGCGGGCCGGTTAACGGCCGTTAACGACGTTTACGGAACCCGTTAACCCGTTTATTCGCGTTAATCTTGGGGTGCTTCGAGCGGCATGGCGGGCCTCGCGCGGCCGACCGGCTAAAGGCGGGTCAGCAGCCAGAACACGCCGAGGCCGCCGAGGCACGCCGCGGCGAAGTCGTGCACGAGCGGCGCGGGCAATACGGGCTTGCGCCGCCTGAGCAGCAGAAGCACGCCGCCGAGCAGCGCGAGGACGGCGATGCTTGTCAGCAGAGCGCCGAAGTCGAATGCCGCCGCCATCCAGGCCAGCGTCCTGCCCGGCAGCGTCATGGGCGTCAGGGATTCGGGCAGCACGAAGCCGTCAAGGTAGCCGAGAATCACGCCGAGCGCGGGCAGCGAATAGACCGGCCAAGCCGGAACGTCGCGCGACGCGATGAGGAAGCCGCCCGTCAGCAGCATCGCTCCGAGCAGCACGAGCGCGGGCCAAGTGCCGAAGGTGAACGCCGCCACGACGGCGAGCGCGCCCAGGCCGAGGCTCCCAGCCAATGCGATCTTGCTGCGATCGGCCTCTCTGGCCGCCAGCTCTGCTGCGGCCAGCGCGACCAGGAAGCCGATGAACGCCTCGAGCAGGGTGGCGCGGGGCATGAAGAGCCCGGTCGCCGTCGTCGCCAACGACAGCGCGTAGCCCGCCAGCAGTCCGCCGGCCACGTAGCCGAGATCCCGCTTGCGCCGCATCAGCAGCAGCAGGCCGAGCAGCAGACACAGCCTGTCCAGACTGCCGCGAACGTGCATGAAGCCGAGGTACGCGAACTGGCCCTTCGTGGCGGCCGGCACCGGTCCGGCGGCCGGGACGCGCAGCGCCTGCCTGCCGGCCGTGAACACCTGCGGCACGAATCGGCCGCGCGAAGATTCGATGCGCGCGAAATCCACGTGCCGAGGATCGATGTCGAACAACACGTGGTTTTCGAAAACGAACGCGTCGGCGTGGGCCGGGCACTTAAAGAAGATCTCGTAGCCGTAATACCCGGACGCCACGTGTAACGGGTCCACGCGGCCGAGGTCGTAACCTTGGTCCATGGCCGGGCACTTCTCACCGCCGCCCGTTCTGACGCCGGTACGTTTGAGCAGGTAATCCTCGAGCTTGTTGATCGTCGCGAGGGGAATCTTCGTGCCCGTCAGGCGCTGCGCTGCGGGGATGGGCAGAACGATCTTCAAGCCGATCTTGTCGGGCGATATCGTCCACGTGGAGTAGCTGACGTTCGGCGTCGAGGCCGCCGCCGGATGTGCGGCCGCCACGAAGCAGGCGAGCGCTAGAATGACGACGATGCGCTTCACTCGGAGTATCCGGGTGCCACCAGGATGCTCGCGCGGCTTCGCAGGACTTTCAAGTTTTCTTGCGTCGCCTGGTCTTCTTCCGCTTTGCGGTAAGCGAGATAGACCTTGTTGCGGACTTTGTCGAAAGGCATGACGGTCTGCGGTTGCCGCTGGTCCATGATCAAGACGTGTACGCCGTCGTTCTGGACGACGGGGTCCGATACCTCGCCGGTGCTCAATGTCTTCGCGACCTTGTAGAGGTCCGCGCCGAGGTGAATCTTCGCCGAGAAGTCGAGCTCCCAGCTGTTCACGCGACCCGAATCCACGAAGCCATAGTGCTCCTTGATGTAGTCGATCGATGCGCCGGAACGCAGCTGATAGACGGCGTCCGCGGCGTCGGATTCCGCTTGCGCAATGCTTTGATCCACGTTTTGGTAACCGCCGACCTTGAGCAGCAGATCGTGCACGGTCATCGTGCCGTCGGCCGTGTAGTCGGCCCGGTGCCGGTCATAGAACTCGCGCAGCTGCGAGACGCTCGGCTCGACGGCCAACAAAGGGGCGGCCACCTGCGCCCGCACGGACTCGGCCATTACGTCGCGCACTTCGACCGTCGTTTCCGGCAAGTCGAGCGTCACGCCCCGCTGGACCAACAGCTCCTTGTCGATCATCTCGTGCAGCACATGCCGCCGCTCCGCCGCGCTCGCCTTGTCGAAAGGCTTCTCGGCCTCGTAAGCGGTTTGGGACATGAAGTCGCTCATGAGGACGCCTTTCCCGTTCACGACTGCGACGTAGCCCGCCGGAACCTCGGTGATCGGTTTCGGCATGTTGCGAAAAATGCCCACACCCGCTGCGATGAGCCCGGCGGCGACACCGAGCAAGGGCAGGATGCGCTTGTGTTGCCACGTGTGCGCGCCCTGCAGCAGGTCCGCAAACTTCGAATGTCTTTCGATAGTCGGATTGTTCAACATCTGGGCTTACCGTCGACAGCCTTAGCGCGCAGCGTAGGAGTCGGCGCCGGAGCGGGACTCGGACGACGCATGGGAGGGGTGCGACACGGAGTAGACATAAACGGCCATGGCCCTGACCTGCTCGAGCGTCAAGGGTCCCAGCCACCCGGGCATTATGTGATGTTCGCCGAACTTGATGTGCTTGAACAGCGAATCGGGATCGCTGCCCGTGTTCCAAACGTTGATGGTCAGATCGGGGGCGCCGTAGTCCGAGTCGCCCTTTGCGTCCGGGCCGTGGCAGTCGCCGCAGTTTCCGAGGTTCGGGTCGTAAAAGATCCGCCTGCCTTCGTTCGCAGCCCCCACGTCGTACGGACGCCCGTTGATCTTCATGAGAAACTGCACGACTTCGCCGATTTGCCCGTCGGTAAGCTTCCCTCTGACGCCCAGACCCGGCATGTCCGTGACGTTGCGCGCTTTGCTTTCGCCCGAGCGGATGCCATATAGCAGCGTGCGCTCGATGTCGTAGACGCGTCCCGTGCCGTAGAGCCAAACGCGGTCCGTCAAGTTCGGCGCGCCGAGGGTCGTGTTGCCGCGCATGTCTTTGCCGTGGCAAGCCGCGCAATGCTGCTTATACAGCGGCTCGGCTTGAGCCTTGGCGAAGCTCACGAGCTTCGGATAGTCCGGGACCTGGTCGGGCAGGAGCGTCAGCAGCAGCCGGTCCATGCGGCGCTCGCGATGTGTGTGGGCCAGCGCGATTGCGACGGCACCGACACTCAAGGCAACGGCCAGGATGGCCCACTTCCATGCGCTACGCGGCAGCCCGAACCTGCGTCCGGCCGTGTCGACTCGGTCTAAATTACGCTCGCCCATGGAACTGTTTCGATCGTTCAGTGCTCAAATCCGGCACCGTATGCACGATAACACACGAGTGATGATTTCCATTTTGGGCTTAAGTTCCCGTGCTGCGAGGTCGTAGACTCGATAGTGAGACCGCTCGAGGCCGTCGTCTTGAGACTTCTTGATCGCGTTCCGGCTCGAACTGGTGCTCAATAGCCACATTGACGAACTCTGATATACAATCGCCCGCGCTCATGGACAAGTCCAAAGACAACGCTCCGGAAGCGAAGGAGCTCGTAGCTCCCCGATCGTACCGGACCGTACGGCGACTCGCCTGGTTATACGGTGCAGCTTCGGTTGCATTCGCGGCACTCCTTTCCGGAGCGCTGCTCCCGGCGAGCAGTTGGCCGCGTGCTCACGCCACCTCGCACGAGCTCATCGTCGGCGGCCTCGCGGGCATCGTTCTGACCACACTGCTGCTCGCGCTCATGGCCTTGCTGGGCACGTGGGCATTGGCCGCGGCCCGCTTCGAATATGCGAACGCATCGGACCAAGCGCGGCTGGCGGCACGGCGGCGCTGGTCTTTCGTCGATCCGGGATTTGCGGCACGCCAGGTTCAAGCCATGGTCGTGCCCGTGGGCGCCGTGCTCATCTGGGCGCTCGTGCGCTTCTTGTGGCCGACGCCGTCGCCGATGCAGATGGGAAGCACGGCCAACGTCGCCGCCGCTTTTGTGTTCGGTCTCGCGTTCATCGCGCTGATCACCGAACGCGTCATGAAGGAATTTCCGGAACCGCAGTTGCCGGAAGCGCCGGCGCTGCGGCGACTGCTGCTGCTCGGCACCGTGCTGCTGACGGCGGCGGCGTGCGCGGAGATCGGCCGCGGTGTCGGCATCGCCTGGGTGCGCTGGCCGGAAATGGTGCTCCTTTGTATCCCCGCCGTCGTTGCGCTGGAGCTCACGCTTCGCGCGCTGGCGCGGATGTTCCTACCGCGGCCGAGCGCCGCGAAGTCGCGTGCGGTTGCCGATAGCGTCGTGGTTGCCTTGCTCACGGGCGGGCCGCGCGCGCCCGGTGTGCTGCTGCGCACGCACCTGGGCCTGGATTTCGCTCGCAGCTGGGCGCTCGCGTTCCTCAGCGCCGCGGCGCTGCCGGCCATTTTCGCCACGGGTCTTTTGTGCTGGGGCTTGAGCGGGTTGAAGTTGATCAATCTCGATCAGCGCGGCATCTACGAGCGTTTTGGCGCCCCGGTGGCCGTTCTCGGTCCTGGTCTTCATCTGCTGCTGCCGTGGCCCTTCGGTCGGCTTCGGCCCGTCGAGCTCGGGCAGATTCACTCCGTCGCGATCGGCGTCGACAAAGCCGAGCCCGACAGCGTCGGCGGCACGATCTCGGCCGAGGCCGTACCGCCGCCCGCGATGAACCGGCTTTGGGAAACCGCGCACGCGGGGCAGGCGCATTACCTCGTGCCGAGCCCCGGCACCGGTCCGCAGGGCTTTCAGAGCGTCAGCACGGAAATCAGCGTGCTGTACCGAGTCGGCCTGACCGACCAGGCGGCTCTGAATTCCGTATATTCCGTCGAAGATCCGCAATCCCTAATCAGGGATATCGCGGGGCGATTGGTCTTGCGCTACTTCAACTCGCAGACCTTGGAGCAGGTTATCGGTGCGGAACGGGAAAACGTCGCCGCCTCGCTGCGCCAGAAGTTGGTCGCCGCGCTGAACGCGCGCGACGCCGGCATCGACGTTGTCTCCGTGCTCATCGAAGAGATCCATCCGCCTACGGGCGCGGCCTCCGCTTACCACGCCGTCCAGGCGGCGGAGATAAATGCGGACGCCACCATCTTCAGCGAGCAAGGCAGAGCCGAGCGAACGGCGGGTATCGCGAAGCAGGAATCTCACCAGCTCACGACCTCGGCCGATGCGCAGGCGACCGAGACGAAGGACACGGCCGCGAGCGAAGCCTATCGCTTCGATGCCGATCGCACTGCCTACACGCGGGGCGGCTGCGCGTTCCTGATCGAACGCTATTACGGCAATCTGAAGTCGACGCTGTCCAAGGCGCCGCTGACGATCATCGACGACCGCCTGGGCCCGACGCAGGGACCGATTATCGACCTGCGGCAGAATCCGACGACGACGACGACCGGCGGCGGTAGTGGCGGCAGTGCCGCGACGACCTCGAGCAGCAACTCGCTGCCTCTCGGCAGCGACGCGTTCGGGAGTGGACAGTGAGTTCGCTTCGGGCAGCCTGTGACAGCCCTTCAATTCACCTTTTCGTTTGGTAAAGCACGATGTCTACGTCCTACGATGAAGCCGCTGCCGCCTCGGGCGTAGGCGGCGCCAATCCGGACCGGTTCAAGCTGTTCATGCGCATCGGCGTCGCGGCGCTCATACTGCTGGCGGCCGTCGCGGCGGCCTGCGTCGTCATGGTGCCGGCGGGCGAGGCCCTCGTCGTCACGCGTTTCGGGAGCCCCAATCGGGTCCTGACCAAGCCCGGGCTTGCATGGAAGCTGCCCGCGCCGGTCGAGTCGACGATACCCATCGACCTGCGCCTGCGCACGACATCGACGGGCCTGCAGGACGTTGGCACGCGCGACGGGCTGCGCGTGCTCGTCCAGGCCTATACTGCCTGGCAGGTGCCGGACGATGCGCAGCACGTGCGCCAGTTCCTGCGTTCCGTACGCAATCAACCGGACGAAGCCGCCCGCCAGCTGCGCAGCTTCGTGACCGCGGCGCTGCACATCACGTCGAGCAATTTCGCGATGGCGGATCTCGTCAACATGGATTCGCAGAAGGTGAAGCTGGCTGATTTCGAAAAGCAGCTTCGCGATCAGATCTCGTCTCGCATGCTGCAGGTGTACGGCATCAGCATCCGCCAGGTCGGCGTGGAGAGAATGACGCTGCCCGACGCGACGCTCGATGCGACCGTCAAGAGAATGCGCGCCGAGCGTGAGACCGTCGCGGCGGAACGCACCGCCGAGGGACTGCGCAAAGCCGCGGCCATTCGTGCGGATGCCGATCGCCAGGCTCGCGAGGTCGTCGCGAGTGCCCGCCAGCAGGCGGCGGAAACGGAAGCCGATGCCGAGAAAGCCGCGGCGCAGATCTACGGCAAGGCGTATCAGAGCGACCCGAATCTCTATACGACCTTGCGGTCGCTCGATGCGATCAACCAAATGGTCGGCCGGAACACGCGTCTCGTGTTGCGCACCGATGCCGCGCCGTTTCGCTCCCTCGTCGACGGTCCCGACGGCATGACGGCGGAACATACGCGTGCCGGCACTTACAGCTCCAAGGACGGTTTCGCGTGCCAAGTGCTGCCTCGCAACGCAGTGGATCATGCGGTCGCCGACGTTCGCAAACCCAAGACGGTTTCCGATCCGCCGAAAGCAACAGCGGACGCCGCTCCGGCCAAAGGTAGGACGGACGCGGAAGCCACGAGCACGGAAACCGATTCACCCGAAGCGCAGTGATGAGCTCAGTCGTGGACAGGCCGATGCAGTCGGAGGAGAGGCGGTCCGAGATGCGGCCTGCCGGCCCGCCGCCGGTGCCGCCGCCCGGCCCGATCGCCCAGTCGGTCTCGATCGGTTTCCGCGTCGTCTACATCGCCACGGCATTGCTGGTCGCCGCCTGGCTGTTCAGCAACGTGCGGGCCATCCCGTCGGACAGCCAAGCCGTCGTCATGCGTTTCGGCCGCATCGTGCGTGCTCAGGAATCCGGCCTCATGATGGCCTGGCCGCGTCCCATCGAGGAGGTGCGGCTGCTGCCGGGTCCCGAAAGGCAGCTGAGCCAGGACGTTGATTCGCTGCCGGCGCCCAGCGACAGCTACAAGACGTTGATCGACGGTATCGGCACGGCGAGCAGCGGCAGCGTGCCCAAGAATGTGGGCGCGTATCTGACCGGCGACGGAAACGTCGTGCTGCTGAATGCGACGCTGATCTACCACATCGACGATCCGGTCGCCTACACGCTTTCGCAGCAGCATGTGCCGGCGGCGTTGAACAGACTGTTTCACGCCACGACGGTCCAGGAAACCGCGGGTCGAGATCTCAACGATTTTCTCGTCGTGCAGACGAGCTCGGACAGTGACAGCGCCGGGCAAGGCATCGTCGCGCTTCGTGCCGAAGTCCGCGAATCCCTGCTCTCGACTTTGAACGCCCGGCTCAAGGGGCTGGCCGACGCCGGGGCGCCCTTGGGTGTGCACGTCGAACGCATCGATATGACGGCGTGGCTGCCGCCGGAGGCGAAGTCCGCATTCGATGCCGTGCTGGTCGCGACGCAGGCGGCCGATCGCGGCGTCGCCGTGGCCCGCACGGACGCCGAGCGCAGACGCCAGGGCGCAAACCGCGAGGCCGAGCGCCTCATCAGCTCGGCGCAGGCCACGGCCAGCGAATTGGTCAGCGACGCCAATGTCGCGACCGCGCCGATCGTGGCCCTGGAGCGCCAGGAGACGTGCGAGACGCACGACAGCCTGTTGATGCGTCAGTATCGCAGCGGTATCGCGGCCATCATGAAACGTACGGGACCGGTGAGCCTGGTCGATCCGAAGAGCGGCGTGCGTCTCGTGCTCCCGGGCAATTTGGAGGGGACCGAAAGGCAGAACCGACTCGGCAGCCAGCCCCCATCCGCGAGTCAAGCCGGGTCGAATTAGCTGAGTGCTGGGGCCCGTGAGGGCGGGAGTTCACGATGAGCGTAGCTATAGACACTGCCAAGGACGAATCGGGTTCCTGCTTTAACACCGCCGCGTCGGTGCAGGATGCGCTCGAGGCCGGTACGCAGCCCGGTCAGCTACTGAATCGTGCCGAACGCGTCATCCTAGGCTTGCGCTTGACGCTCGCGCTCGCCGCGCTTTGCCTCGTCGTCGTCGCGGGCGCCATGGATCTGTTCCTGCCCGCCGAGCGAGGCATCGCCAATCTCGTCGCCGGCGTCGGCGCCGCGCTCGTGGCGATACCCGTTTTCGTCGAGGCATGGAACAGCCTGCGCGAGCCGAGCCTGCACGGCATTACCGATCGGCTCGTCGCGTTGGCGTTGATCGCCGCGTGGGCGACCGGCAACCTCATGACGGCCGCTTTCCTGCCCATCATCATGACCATCGGGCACGTGCTCGAAGAGCGCAGCATGCTGGGCTCGCACGAAGCCGTCAGCGCGCTGACGCGGCTCACGGAAGTCGATACCCGCCGTGTGAAGTCGGATGGCAGCGTCGAGATGGTGCCCAGCACGGACCTGCACGCCGGCGATCTCATCGAGCTGCGGGCCGGCGAACGCGTGCCGGCGGACGGTATCGTACGCCGGGGTAACTCGAGTCTCGATCTGGCGTCGCTGACGGGCGAATCGGTGCCCGTGGAGGTCAAGACAGGCGACCAGGCGCTCGCGGGCGCGATGAACCTGGACGGCCTGCTGCGAATCGAGCTCACGCGCGTAGGCGACGAAAGCACGGTCGGCCGCATCATCAGCCTCATGCGGGACGCGGAGAATTCGAAGCCGCCCGTCACGCGCCTGCTCGACCGTTACGCCGGCCAGTATATGGCCCTCGTTCTGCTCGTGGCCGGCGGCGTTTGGCTGATCAGCGGCAACGTACCCGCGATGTTGGCCGTTCTCGTCGCTTCGTGCCCCTGCGCGCTCGTGCTGGCTGCACCGGCAACGGCCGTCGCCGCGATCGCCGTCGCGGCCCGGCACGGCATCTTGATCAAGGGCTCGGGTTTCCTCGAGCACCTCGCCAACGTCTCCTCGGTCATTTTCGATAAGACCGGCACGATCACGACCGGCGACCTGCGGCTGACCGATGTCGAGCCCGTCGATGGCGGCGACAAGGCGCTGCTGCGCCGGCTCGGTGCGAGTCTCGGCGCCGCGAGCAACCATCCGCTGAGCCGCGCCGCGGCGGCGGCCTTGCCCGAGAAGGAGCACCTGGAGCTCGCGGACGCCCGGGAGCTCGGCGGGTTCGGCGTCACGGGGGAATACGACGGCAAGCCGGTCGCGATGGGCCGTCCCAGTCTGTTCGAGAAGCTCGGAATCGAAGTACCGCCCCCCCCGGACCACCACGGTCCGCTGGCGGGCGTGAGCTTGGACGGCCGTTTCCTCGGCTGGCTGCTGTTCTTCGATCAGCTGCGCAGCAGCGCTCGTCCGGCCGTACAGGATCTCAAAGCGCTCGGTATCGAGCACATGGTCCTGCTGACCGGCGATCGCGCGGCCGTGGCGAAAGAAACCGCCGCGGAAGTCGGTATCGACGAAGTCTGGGCGGAAATGCTGCCCGAGCAGAAGATGGACCGCGTCCAGGAGGAGATCAGGATGGGGCATCGCCCCATGGTCGTCGGCGACGGCATCAACGATTCGCTGGCGCTGCGCGCCGGCGCCGTCGGCGTGGCCATGGGCGCGCAGGGCGCAGACGTGGCCCTGGCCTCGGCCGATCTTGCGTTGATGACGAACGATCTGCGCCGCCTCGGAACGTGCATCCGCCTCAGCCGGCGCTGCCGCACGACGATCTACGTCAACGTCGCGATCGGCCTGGGATTCACGTTCGCTCTGACCGTGTTGGCCGGCGCCGGTGTGCTCGGCGTCGAAGCCCCGATCATCGCGGCGCTGCTGCACAATTTGAGCACGTTCCTCGGTCTCGGCAATGCCGGACGGCTGCTGCTGTTCGACGAGACCGAAAACGCGCCGACTTCGCCGACGCCGCCCGCCCTCAACGCTGCTGCCCCCCCGGCGGCCGGTGCGGTGTCTTCGGCCTAGATCCGGGCCTCATGGAGCGGCTTCGGCGCGCGACTCGTGGCGGGTTTGCGGCGGCTAAGGGCACCGAATCATAAACGGCGGAGGAACCTTTGCGGTCGCTGGCGGGCCGGTCCGGAAGCGGTGTAACCGAACTCGCGAAATTGGCGTCGGTCGAAAGAAACGTAGGCTTAACGCATTCCGGGTACCGGAGAGCCGCCATTAACCAAACAGTCATCGCAGCAAGCCTGGCCCCGAGGCCGCTGTGTCACAGCCGCGCCGTCGCCCGCGAAGGTAGCGGATCATACGAGTGGCTTGGCAGCGTGTTCGCCAGCATGATGAGCGACGAGCCCATTCCTGCAAGCGGGGCTTGCGCGGAGCGCGCCGAGGTCCTCGGCGGGCGAGGAGGGGCCGGCCGGGCAAGGAGCGCGTCGCGATGATTCGATCGTTTCTAAGCGTATTCAACGACGGCGACGAGACCCTCCGAAGCCGACTGATCACCGTCTATGCGATCCTCGGGATGGCCACTGCGGCGGTCTGGGTCTGGGCTTATCTGTTGCTCCACGGCCGTCCATTGCTGTTCGGAACGGCGCTGCTTGCCTACACGTTCGGCCTTCGGCACGCGGTAGACGCAGATCACATCGCTGCCATCGATAACGTCACTCGAAAGATGATGCAAGAGCAGAAGCGCCCGGTTGCTGTCGGTCTCTTCTTCTCTCTGGGGCACTCAACATTGATCGTCGTGATGTCGGTTATTGTCGCGTTTGCGACCGTTGCCGTTCGGTCGCGGGTCAATGCATTCGAAGGTCTCGGCGGTGTGATCAGCACGCTCGTCTCGGCCCTGTTCCTATTCGCTATCGCTTTCTTCAACATCGTCATCTTCGTGTCCATCTTCAAGACCTTTCGATCGGTCATGAAGGGCGGGCAATTCGTCGATGAAGATCTGGATATTCTGCTCAACAGCCGAGGCCTGCTCGCGCGCGTGTTCCGCCCGCTGTTCAGAATGGTCTCGCGCAGCTGGCACATGTTTCCGATAGGACTCCTCTTCGGACTCGGTTTCGATACCGCCACTGAGGTCGGCTTGTTCGGAATGTCCGCGGCCCAAGCCAGCAAGGGACTTTCGCTGGGCACCATCCTGATCTTTCCGCTTCTGTTCACGGTCGGCATGTCCTTGATCGATACGACCGACAGCATCCTGATGCTCGGTGCATACGGCTGGGCGTTCAAGAAACCGATCCGCAAGCTGTTCTACAACATGACGATCACGTTCATTTCGGTGCTCGTGGCCGTCGTCATCGGGGGCATCGAGACGCTCGGGCTCATGCGTCAGGAGCTGGGTCTGAAGGGGCCGCTGTGGAACGTCGTCGGCATGATCAACCAGAACTTCGGGATTCTCGGTTATACGATCATCGGTATCTTTGCGTTCGGCTGGCTATTCTCGGTATTCATTTACCGAGTCAAGCGCTACGACGAAATCGACGTGGGCGCGGATTCCGACGTTCCCTCGAACGCCTGATGCCGCGCGCGGCAGGCGAGGTTTGCAGTTATGCCTATTTACGAATACAAGTGCAGCGGCTGCGGGCATGAGTTCGAAGAACTCGTGCGCGTGGGCGAAACTCCGGATTGCCCGGCCTGCAAGGGCCGGGACCTGCAACGGCTCGTGTCGTTACCCATCGTCAGCACGAAGGGCACGCGCCAGCGCTCGTTCGACAAGGCGCGCCGCGCCGCCGGCGCCGTGCAGCGTGAGCAGCAGCATGCCCAACGCGAATACGAGCGTAAGGAGCTGAAGGACCACGGCGGCGGTTGAGCTCGGCGCATTCGGCTGGGCCCGCAGGTATCAGTTGCCTTACAATGTTTTTTTCTCAATGTTGTGTAAGTGGCCCAAACCGTTGCGGTCGCAGCTCAGCAATCGGGCCCTGGTGCCCGCGATTTCGAGATTTTTTGGAGGACGACTCGTGAACTCAGGAGAGCGAACGCAATCGAGTGCAGCGATTGCTATTACTACGGCTACTGCAGCCCTGATATTGGGCTTTACCGGCTCCGCACAGGCGCATCACGGCTTCGGCATGTTCGAGATGGACAAGCTCGTCGACTACTCGGGAACGTTGACGAAAGTCGAGCTGGTCAACCCGCATTCGTACATCTACTTCACCATGGAAAAGAACGGCAAGCCGTATTCGATGCGCTGCTCGATGCGTTCGGCGACGCTGCTCCGACGTTCGGGCTGGAACGTGGATTTCGAGCCGGGGATGCATGTGCACGTGTTGGGCCACCCGCACCGCGAGGACCCGCATTCGTGCTATCTCGAGAGCGTCACGCTCGGCGGCAACGCCACGAAGATCGGCCGCAATGAGCAGTTCACGAAGGCCAACGTCAATACCGCCAATCGCGCGGCTACGCTGCCTTCGGGTGTGCCGAACATCACTGGCGACTGGGCCGTCGAGGAATACGTGCTGACCATCCCTCCCAGCGGCGGGAGCGGCGCCATGGTGCCGAAGCATCTCGTGAATGCCTACCACACTGGTAAGATCTCGCTCGAGCAGATCCGTGCGCAGTACCCGCGCCCCGAGCGGCCCGTCTATACGGATGCCGGCAAGGCGGCCGCGAAAGCGTTCGATCGGTCCTCGCCGACGGACAATCCGCGCTTCTCGTGCAACACGACGAGCATCATCTTCGACTGGACGTTCGATTGGCCCGTCAACCGAATCAGGCAGCACACGCTGCCCGACGGCCAACGCGTGATCGACATGACTTACGGCTCTTACAGCTCTCAGCGTCGTATCTACATGGATATGGACCATCATCCGGCGAACGTCGAGCCGAGCCGGGAAGGCCATTCCATTGGCCACTGGGAGGGTAATACCCTCGTGGTCGATACGATCGGCTTCAAGCCCGGCGTGCTCGTGCCGCCGACGCGCAACAGCGACAAGCTGCATATCGTCGAGCGCTACACGGTCGATACGGACAAATGGTCGATCAAGCGGGACTACACCGTCACGGATCCCGTCTATCTGGCCCAGCCGTACCATGGGTCGGATACCGTGTATCTATCCAATACGCCCTACCAGAAAGTCCCGTGCAAGGAGCTCACGTACGAGTTCATGAAGCACGGCGGACGGCGGGACGACTGACAGCCGTTCGGGGCACGCTGCCGGGCGGCGATGTACCGCCGCCCGGCTTTTCATCGAATACCCCACTCGGCATGCCGCGCCGAACGAGGCCGCGGCGCCACGGCCCGAGCCGTGATCCCCTACCGAATCGTGATCCCCCTTCGTTGAATAGCGCGCCCAATCGGACCGCTACGTCGAGGCGCGCCGCACGACTGCGTGCAGGCGCCGCCCTTCCGGGAGAGAATGGCGGACCGATCATCGAGGGGATTTACACCATGGATAGCGTGAAGGGTACGAGGAGCAAGGCGGTCAGGGCCTGGATCAATACGGTTCTGTTCGCATTGCTCGTCGTCTCGGTATGGAGACTTGCCGACGGCCTCGCTTACGCGGCCGACCAGCTCTACGACATTGCGACGGCCCTCGGAGCCTGAGCCGCCGGCCGGCCGGCGTTGCGAGGACGTTCCGCGCATAAAGAATCAATAAAACAAATCCTTAATGCACATAAATGATGTGACGCACGAAGTCCATTCTGCGCGCCACAGGCCCAAGGGCACGCTGGGTATTGCGGAGGGGCGGGGGCACCGACGGCATGGCAGAATACGTGGGCCCTTACGCCGCCTGATTGGGTGATGCAGTATGTCTCGACGCCTCGCAACCGCCGCCCTCACGGCGATCTCTCTGGCGGCAGCGCTCGCCGATCCGGCCGCATCCCAGCACGCACCTTCCATGCGCGGCGACGGCCCGCCGCCCGCGCCGCAGCCCTTCAGCATCACGCGCGCGGACCCTGCGCTCGACGCCATCGTCGCGCGGAACGCGAAACTCGAGCCGCTCGCCAGGGGCTTTGGCCTCAGCGAGGGGCCGGTCTGGGTACGGCAGGGGCGTTCGGGGTATCTGCTCGTGGGCGGTCTCATCGACAACGTCATTTACAAAATCTCTGCGGACAAGCACGTCTCCGTGTTTCTCGAGCAGGCCGGCTATACGGGCACGGACATCGAGCACGTCGGGGCGCAGACTCGCAGCGGCCGCTCGCACGTGCTCTTGATCGGGCCGAGTTGCGCGAGCCTCGACTCGGTGGGGCGCCTGATCTGGTGCGCGGACGACGACCGCGAAGTCATGCGGCTCGAGAAGGACGGAACGCGCACTGTGCTTTCGGGCGGGGCGAACGGCAAGCGCTTCAGCGGACCGAACGACATTGCCGTGACGCACGACGACGCCGTCTATCTCACCGACAACGACTTCGGTTTGCGAGGCGCGGGACGCAGCCCCAACAAACAGATGCCGAACGGCATCTGGCTCATCAGAGACGGTCGTTCGAAGAGGGTGCTCGATGCCGCGACGCTCGGCGGTATTCCAAACGGTATCGCGCTCTCGCCCGACGAGCGGTACCTCTACCTTACGGCGCTTCAGAAAATCATCCGCTACGAGGTGAAGCCGGGCGGCACGCTCGGCGCAGGCACCGTGTTCGCGCAGGGCCCGGGCATCGGCGACGGCATGAAGGTGGATACGCTTGGCAACCTCTACTCGACGAGCGGGGCGGGGCCGGGCATCATCCGGATCACGGCGCCGACCGGCAAGCTCCTCGGCTATCTCAACCTGCCGATCGAGGGCGGCGAGCCCAAGCGGCAGATCTGCGCGACGAACCTCGCTTTCGGTGACACGGACGGGAAGAGCCTGTTCATCACGGCTTGCGACGTCGTCTACCGGATCCGGCTCGAGGTCGCGGGTTTGATGCCGGGTCCAAAAGCCTAGGTTGTCTCCCCGTGCTCGGTCGGGGGCGCGACGGACCGCGCACGGACCGCGGGGCCTCGCGTGAAGGCGGGCGGGGCTGGGGGGGCACGCAAGAGGCTTCACGGCCGGGGTGCCGTGATATAGAATTCGCTGAAATCCGAGCGGGAATAGCTCAGTTGGTAGAGCACAACCTTGCCAAGGTTGGGGTCGCGAGTTCGAGTCTCGTTTCCCGCTCCAGTTCTTCATCAAAAATATCAATAGATTAGCGGCATATCCTCCTGTTAAAGAGGAGGAGTCTCCGCGATGTCAGCTCCTTTCCGCGTCTACCGACGTCCCCGGTGATTCCCGCACAGCCGATGTCTGGAAGGGGTAACTTTCCGGGTAACTCGATTTGGGAGGTGGGTAACTGCGAGCTGGCATCGGAATCACCAGGGTGGCAGGTGAACACCGGGTCTCTGGAGCGCGTGTCCGCGCTGTGCGGGTCCGTCAACATGGCGTCTCTGGCCCTTGCCAGAGAAACGGAAACCCGAGCGTTTGCTCCCCAAATGACTCATCGGCAGCGCCGGGGGATCCGGCGCAAGGCTTCGCTAGCCAATAATGAAACTAACGTCGCACGATAACAGGTGATAGCCGTGCTCTGTCCGCTGCAGCCAAATCTGTATTGTGTCATCACCTCTCTTCCAAAGAGTACCGACTGTTGTGGGCGCCGTTGTCATGGGGTCCGTCCGAATCCACGGCTATCGAGGTAAGTGTATCTGTGGGATGAAGCCGGCATGCCCGATTCCCGACGCCCGTACGGGCAGCCTCAAAGTACTTGGACATTTGCGCCAATGTTAACCCTAATCCGTCAAAAACTTAGGCCGCACAAGGCAAGGCTTGTTCGATTCGATTGAACAAGCGCTGCGTGGCGGCGTTGTTACTCAGGCGCAGCACCGTTCGTCCGCCCGGGCGTATCAGCGCTGCGGCACGGGTGAAGAGGGTGAAGCGCAGCGTCTGCACAGTCGACAACCGCGGTATAGCCGTTTGCTTACGCGTGCGGCGACGCAGCTCGGCACCGGTGTCGATCTGGAAGTTCGTCAAGAGGTTGTGCGTGAGAGCGACGAGCTGCTGCCACGCACTGTTGGCGGCGTAGGCGAGCGTCGGCACGGCGTGGAAGGCGAGCCCGCTCTTCAGTTGCCCGATCGTCTTCTCATGCGCGCCGCGGCCTGCGATGAAATACCAGAGGTTTGCGAGCGTGTAATCGAGATTGCTCGTAACTGCCGAGTACTCGTAGTGGCCGTCGTCCGGGTCGAACAGGTCCAGCTGATAGTTCTTGGCGGTGCGATGCGCGACCTTGCGCCGGTAAATCGCCACCGGCAGCGATCTTCCCCAGGGCGTCGCCACCGCTGGCACGATGAACCCCGATGCCTCGTCAGTGACGCGTGTCCAGTCAGGAGCGTTTCGGATGAACTGCTGTAGATCGAGCCAGCGATAGAAGGGAACCTTGACGGCGTAGCCGACCTCTCTCCAGCTGAGCCAACGAAGCACATCTTCTCGGAAAAACGCGCCATCCATGCGAAAACGGATCTGGCGTCTGGGCATCGAGAAGGCCGACAGCTGGTGCCACAGCTCCCGCAAAAAAACGCAGAGAGGCTTTACCGTCGTGCACGTTGCCTGAGCGGTTGCGCACCCGCAGCACATGCGTCGTCTCGGCCAAGTGCGCCATGATCGGGTAGTAGCTCGGGACCTTTCGGCGATGAGGGTTGTAGCCGCGCTCGGCGCGCTCAACCTGAAGGCCCGTCGAGACGACCGTCCCGTCGACATCGATGGCGGCACCAGCGCGAGCTGCTGCTCGACACGATCGTGCAGAATACGCCGGTTGCGCTGATCGTGACGGATGCCGGGAGCCGCATCGTCTATGCCAACCTGGCCGCGCGACGGCTGTTCGACGAGGGCCGGGACCTGATCGGCAGGCCGTTGGCCGCCGTCCTTGCCGCCGTGCCCGACGCGCTGCGGGCTGCCGTCGACGGCGGCGCGGATACGCTGTTCTCCGTGGATTTGGAGGGTGACGAGGAGACCTGCCACGTATCGCAGCGTCCCTCCCATCTGCGAGGACGAGAGCACCGGCTGTATTTGTTCCGGCGCATGACGCGCGAACTCGCCCGGCAGGAAGTCGCCACCTGGAAGCGGCTCATCCGCTTGATCAGTCACGAGCTCAACAATTCGTTGGCCCCGATCTCGTCGCTGGCGCATTCCGGTGCCGAGCTCGCGCGTCGCGACGATGGCCGCTCCGTGTCGCGAGTATTCGCGACGATCGCCGAGCGCGCCGGGCACCTGAACCGCTTCATCTCGGGCTACGCAGATTTCGCGAAGCTGCCGATGCCGCGCAGCGAGCCCGTCGCGTGGAACGGCTTTCTCGAGCGCCTCGCCCATGCATTGCCGCTTCCGTCTCGACGGGCCCATACCCGGCGACACCGCTCACTTCGACTCGGCACAGCTCGAGCAAGTTCTCATCAACCTAATCAAAAAACGCGCACGAGTCCGGCAGTGCGGGCGGCGAGGTCAAGGTCCGTATCCGGCGCGCCGGGGCCGAGTGGCACATCGAGGTCGCCGACCGCGGGTCCGGGATGAGCGAGGCGCGCTTTTCCGCGGCGCTGCTGCCGTTCTACTCGACGACACAAGGTTCTTTGCCGGCCCCGGCCTGCTCCAGGCGTCGGGCGTTCCGGTGTCTGATTCCCTTTCCTGATCTTCCACCTCCGTTGCGTATCGAGACTGCCTGAGCGGGTTCGGGGCACTCGCCAGGCTCGCTGTGCCCGGCTCCAGTGGCTCTTTGGCGTCGCCCCGTGTCTCATAGAGGTTAGCAAATATAGATAGAGCGCCAACAAGGTAGTAGCAGCACCGAGACTATTGCAAGGCTCAACGAAATGGCGTATGCTAAGAGACCCAAACAAATAAATGCTTCAGGTTCTTCGGCCGACGCTGCCGTCGATCGTGCTTCTTGCATGAGCCGTACCTGATGAGTGCGCAAGGCGTCAGGCGTCGCGGGTTTGGATATCGACCGGATAACGGAGACCCAAATGAATCTTAGCTTCTCAGGGACCTTCCTGGGTTTCGGCATCGCGCTCATGATGACGTCGCAATACGTGCGTGCTCAGCGGGCTAGCGACTCCGATATGGCGGCTAGCGCTTTGAGCGCTGCTTTCCGGGCGTCCAGTCACCGTACGATAGAAGAGAGGCGTGCCGCGGCAGATGAAAGGCTAACGATCCGAAGTGTGAATGCCGCCAATCCTGGCGCTACCTTTCTTGGGACGGTTGTCTTTGCGACCGGCCTTTCTTCCGGGGACCTGGAAGGCCTCGCCAAACAGCTTGGATTCGAAGTCGCTGGTGCTGATGCGAAGGTGGCTGTTGGGCAGAAAGGAGAGGTGATAACACTGGGCGTTGGCGCCAGAGACCTAGCCATACTCAGTGACTTCGAGTTGTCGAAGCGTCTCTGGTTGGCAACCGGGAACCTTATATTCCGACGCTACCAGTCAGAGCTAGCGACCAGCCCGGAGCCGGAGCGGCAATCGTTGATGAAGGACCTGGCCGACCCTGGGCCACTCTACTACGAGGCAACTATTGTCGCCGATATCAAGACATTCGCAAAGCTGCGGGCGGAGAAAACTGTTGCGGCGGTCATGGTCGACGAAACGAGAGACGGCGCCATACGCTACCAGGACTTGGTCCAGAAGATAGCGCATGAAAGGCGTGGCGCCCCGTTCATGACAACACATCCTGTGGAGGAAAACGTACCTCCGCAGCGACTTCCGGCTCGGGAACATCCGTAAGGATCAAATTCAGATAAAGAGCAGCTTCAGGCGCAAACGGGGGGGCAAGAAATGGCACGTCATGGGATCAGCCTATCACGTCTCGCGGCTATCGGAGCCTTGTCGGTTGTAACGATCATCGCGATTCGTGAGCCAGCAGTCGCTCAGTCCGGCGATGCCACAATTGATTCTGCTATCGCTACGTACGCCCGTCGGGCGGGTAGTTCTGGGGTCCCGAATTTCAAACCTGCCGACTACTCGAACGGAGTGACTGCCTGCAGCGGAGCAAGTCCTGTCCCAACATGGGAGCAAAATTGCCCGAGCGATTTGCTGTATACGCCGAACGGAAATACGGGTGGCTATCAGGCATTCGGTGTTGGAATAAATAATGTCCCGGGTGGGGCATATTGGACCCAGTATTGCGGCTATATTCCAGTGGAAATCGGACCTGGCGAGTATTACTGGGCGTGGATGTGCTGGTGGGTGCCGATTACTCTCGATGATCAGACCATAGGCCTTGCGATGGCGAGAGTCACATTTGGTACTCAAGGAGTGGAGACGCCCTGGGGGGTCCGGCCCATGAGCACCCTGGCGTTCAAAGCTAATAACCTGTACCAGCCCGATTCTTCATCCGTGACTTGTCAGCCCGATTACATCGGCGATTCGGCTCCATGTCATCCGCCAAACACTTACGCCGTCCAAAATGTCGGATACGAAGACAAAATCAGTATTGACGACTATGGTTGCACCGTCCCGTTTACGGGGCGAACGGGCGATTCGCAGGATGCCGACCGCGGTTGTTTCGTGGCCAGTTCATGGGACTCGGACATCCCATCCGCTTACTTGGACACAACAAAATTCGATGGGGCTCAGTTGTATATTCCAAGCGTCGGCTCGTCCGATCCGAAGGGCATTGCTGAGGGGGTCACGTACTATTGGGATATACAGTTTTACGAAATGGGCCTAGAATCGTCTGCGCCAGCGGAAATAGTCCACTCTGCATCGGTAACTACCTACCTCGTCGTTCCGGGACTAGGGTGTGCCAATACTCCGGAAAGTATTGCCAACTGTTATTTTCAAGTTGATCAAACGAGGATCTCGCCTGCTGATATATGGGTGGACTAGTCTCGAGGGGCGGCTTTACGCTGACCAAGCGTCTTTGGTTGGCGTCTTGCCGCAGCTTGAATCCAGGAGGGAGGCGGGCCAAGCCTTGACCTGGGTCGATGTTCTCAAATGGGCGCAACTGTTGGTCGCGTGCGGAGCCGTGTGGTTCTTTGTTACTGTGAACTGGCCCCTTCTCTATGTTGTTCCGTTCGGGGCACTGTACTTGTTCGGTTCTGTCGGTGCGATTCTTGACCAACGATTGCCTGCTTGGATTGGACTCATGATGAGTGCCTCGGTCGCACTATTCTTTTCGCCCATCGCGCTGAGGGTCGCGGTTACTGGAATTAGAGGACTCGGCAGTCTGCCGGTACCGCTGCTCGCGTTGGGCGCTTGGGTGGTTGTGTTTTTGTATGGTGCGGAATGGCGTTGGCTGTTAGGTCGCGACGAGTCTCGGTGATAGTCTAAAGTACTGGTGGAGACCGCCGCCTGCTCGCAAAACGCCTTCCGCTCAGCCCGCTCCGTTCAAAGCTCGAGACGAGCCGCTCCCAATCCGCCCGGTTACGCTCGCGCCGATTCACCCGACTATTGTGTTCCGTCATGTGCACACCTCCTGCCGTTGAAACTCCTCTCTCGCCACGCGAGAGCCGGATGCCACGGTAGAGGCTGCAGGCGGGGGGATCACGCCGCTGCGTGACCACTTACGAATTGTCGAAGGGATCGCGACGGATTTCTTTAACTGGAGAGCGCACGGCAACGAGGAGGCTGCGTGAAGGCTTGAAGGCTTCAGCTTGCCAGCTGAAGGGGTAGGGTTCGGACTCTCAAAGGAAGCGGGAGCAGGGGCGCAAGTTTCCGGAAGCGACCGGGCACATCCTCCTAATTGAGGCCGCCATGGCGCGCGAAAAGTTCGAGGAGTATCAAGGAGGGGGTTGCCTCCACAATATGACGGAGCTGCCCTGTCGACGGGTAACATAATGGGTAACCCAAGAACCGAATCGGCGCCTCGCTTTATTTGATACGGTGCCCCAGCCGTTCTTCGAGTCTCGTTTCCCGCTCCAATTCTTCCTAATTAATATCAATACGTTAGCGGTATATCTTCCTGTTAAAGAGGAAGGGTATCCGCGATGTCAGCTAGAGTCCCGGCGTTCGGCGACACCAGTTTCATCGCGCGCCCCCCGGGAGCGCTGCCGGGCGCTTGTGATAGAGGCGCCGGCACGCGGCGGGATCGGCGGGGCGAGGCCAGTCCCGCCCGATCGCGCTCCCAGTCCGGGTTGTAGGGCTCCACCCAGATGCGCTTCATGAACTGACCATCGGCGACGAAGAAGTCGCGCTTTGTTGGCGAGCAAGTAGCGTCGCGGGCCGTCCGGAGGTGCGCTGTCGAGGAAGGTGCGCGCTTCGTCGTAAACGGCGAACCAGTGATTGAGCGCGCCGCTCTCGCCGGCACCTTAGGGCAGCGTACCGAGATCGAGCTCTACCGGGTCGCCCTTGAGCGCGCGACGCGCGTGCTCCCAGCTCGAGAAGCCACACTCGCGCGCCATGACCGCGAGACAGTGCTTGCGGCGCGCCTGCTGTGGCATGGCGGTGACCGCGGCAGTGTCGGCGCGGCGCAGCTCGGTAAGCGCGCGCAGGCGTTCGAGCGACTCGGGCCTGCGGCGGCGACGCGCGCGTACAGGATTTCTGGGTGCCTGGCCGGTAGTGCGTATAGGTGGCCTCATGTGAACTGGCGAGCCGGGAAGGGCGCGTCCGTCGAGCCCGACATCGAGGCGGAGCCGGCCCGGTCTGTCTTGGGTCGGGCCTGTGGACCTTCGCGTTCGATCGGGAAATGCCGGCGCATCCGGCGGCAGGCCAAGAACCGCGCGTCTCGACGCGGCGGCTCGGGCGGTGAGCCTCCGCATCCGTCACCTGCTCGAGAAGCAGCGGCTGACCAAGCAGGCCGAGGTCTGGGCGCTGTTGGAAGAGCGCCGCCTGATGTCGAAGGCCGCGACGATCGTAGATGGCAAAGTGATTTCGGTGCCGCCATCGAGGGGGAACGCCGAACGAGCGCGACACGTCGAGATGCGCCGAGGCAAGAAGGGGAAGGGCTGGCACTGAAGGTGCACGTCGGAACAGATCGGAGTTCGCGGCCCTTGCGCTCGCCAATCTCTATCCGGTCCGGCGCCAGTGGTTGCCGAGGCGGTGGTGTCTCTGCTGAGCGGGAAAAGCGGCCAAGAGCGTGCCCGGAGCGGCCTTTTTGGGGGCAAGAAGCAGGCCGCTTTTCGAGCGTCCGATGTATTCGGTTAAGCACGTTTCGCTTCGCCGCCTCGCGCGCAAATATCTTGGAAGCGATTTCCTAGGTGGTGGTCGTGGACTTGGGTCTCGTTGCTGGAGCTGTCGGATTGCTTCTCGCCGTTACGGCATATCTGGCTGCTGCCACTGCGTTTCCCGCTGCGGTCTTCGTTTTTGTTGTTACGGTGCCTCTTGCGTTGGTGGCATGGTGGTCTGGTTCACGGCGACTAGCCGTGACAACCCTCTACTTTTGTCTTGCCGGGGCAATGATTAGTCCAGCGCTCGTGCGGCTCGACTTCGAGGGGCAGTGGATCGTAATCTTGGCGGCGGTCGGCGTATGTCTCGCAGCGATCCTGTGCATAAACTACCTAGTCGTTTCCGGAAAATTTCATTGGCCGTAAGGTGCTGGCCTCATCGAAAGGATCGGACAAATGAAGAAGACGACTGGAAAGAGGACGACCAGTAAGAGGGCGAGCAATCATAAACAGCCCGGCGGTCGAAAGAACCCGAACTTCGACCGCATCATGCGCGGGCTCGAGGAGGCGACGGTCTATTCTCGAGGCGACGCTACCGTGTTGTGGCGTACCTATTGAGTCTGGTGCCTCTGCGGACGAAGGCGCTCTTCTGCGAGAGCACGGGCCAGCCTTCTCACCGAGTGCGCCGGCGCGTGCTTTGTTCCACGAGGAAATCCCGCAGCACAACCGCGCTGTTATGCTCCATGTCGTGGGCACTGTAAAGCAGTGTGACTTTCCCGGCTTGAGCGGCGTCGAGGAGGGGACGCCAGATTTCCTCGTTCGCATCAAGCTCTTTGCGGTAGCGCTGCTGAAATTCCGGCCACCGTGATGTTTCGTGGCCGTACCACTTGCGCAGCTGAGTGCTCGGCGCTACGTCTTTCACCCACGATTCTGCATGGAGCGCTTCCTTGCGGATTCCGCGTGGCCATAGGCGTTCGACCAGGAAACGGCGCCCGTCGCTAGGCGACTCTGGATCGTAGACGCGCTTGATGCTGATATTGACCATGAAACGATGGCTATGGCCATCATCCTACGAAGCGACCGCGCGGGCCTCCATTTCCGCCTCGGCGCGGAGGCTGTCGATATCGCGATAAACCGTGGCTGTAGCTGCCGCGCGGCCGTCCTTGATAAATCTCACGCGAAAATCGCGCTCAGCGGCATCGCCCTCGGTCTCTAGCCGATCCCAGCCCACGGTGTGTCCGACGTAGTTGATCGCGATATCGTAATGCTGGCTCCAGAAGAACGGCGGATCCACATAAGGCTCGCCGGCTCCCAAGATGTTTCGTGCCGCGGCTTGGCCCTGCCGCTGGGCAACCACCCAGTGCTCGACGCGGATGCGCTGGCCGCTCGCTGCGTCGGGCCAGCACGCGATATCCCCGGCTGCATAGACGTTCGGGGCGCTCGTCTCCAAGTGACTGTTCACGATGACTCCGCGATCGACCTCGAGCCCCGCCGCCTGCGCCAATTCGACGCGCGGGCGCACGCCGATTCCGACGACGACGAGATCGGCTTCCAACTGCGCGCCGCTCTTCAGGGTGACGTGCCGGGCGTCGATTCGGGAGGCGGTTTGCTGCAGGTGAAACAGGACGCCTTTGGATTCATGTACACTTCGGATGAAATCGCCGAGCGCGTCGCCCATGATTCGCGCGAGCGGTCTCTCATCAGGCGCTACCACTCTCACGCCGAGGTTGCGCTGCCGCAGGGACGCCGCGACTTCAAGCCCGATAAAGCTTGCGCCGATGACGACCGCGCGCTTCGCACCCGCTTCGACGGCGCGAATGATCGCTTCGCTGTCTGCCTGGGTACGCAGGTAATGTACATGCGGCAACTCGGCGCCGGGAAGATCCAGGCGCACAGGCTCAGCGCCGGTCGCAAGCAGCAGGGCGCCATAGGGTAGTGCGGTGCCGTCGCCCAGTCGCACCTCCGCGGCCGCCGAGTCGATCGCGGTGACTTTCGTATTCAACCGCAACTCGATCCCATGCTCGCGGTAGAACTTGTCGCGCCTCAGCGGTATCCAAGACGGCTGGGCCGTGCCAGCGAGGTAGTCTTTGGAAAGGTTCGGGCGATCGCATGGCGCGGCGGCGTCGTCGCTCAGGATAATGACGGGCCCGTCGTAGCCCTCGCGCCGTAACGTCTCGGCCGCTGCCTCGCCGGCTGCGCCCCCGCCGACGATCACGACCGACGACGGCGAGCGGGCTGGGCGCCGAGGCAGTACGGGAGGCGCCGTGCGTTCGCGGACGTAAAGCTTCCCGTTCTCGACATCAACTCTCCAGCATCCAACCGGATCGAGCGCCGGCGCTCCAACCGCCTCGCCGGTCGCGAGGTCGAATCGGGCGTGATGCCACGGGCAGCGCACGGTGTCGCCTATGACCAAGCCCTTATCGAGCGGCCCTCCGTAGTGCGTGCACTTCGCGCTCAGGGCGAGCAGCCTGCCGCTGAGCTTTGCGACCAGAACGGTTTCGTCGCCTACGTAGCCACCGAGCATACCGCCCTCCGGCAGGGCTGCAATGGCCATGCCTGCTGTCAGGTCCGGGCCCGTCAGTTTCCGCTTGCCACTCATCTGCCGTTATCCTAGGTACCGGTCTCCAATTGCGGCCCCGCAACAACGCGTTCTTTGCAGACCGCCCATACAGTCTGCTTCGGCCGCGGAACATACCGCCAAGTTTGTTTAAATAGGATATGACGTTCGGCGCGAATCGCAAGTCTTCAAACGGAGAAGGTTAGCTGAGGGAGTATCGTTGACTTGATCCAGATCAATCCGGGTCTCGCCCGGGTCGGATAGACTTGGCGCCATGACCCACGTCATCGCCCAAAACGGTTCTGCCGCACGGCTTGATGGCGAGCAGTGGAGCGGATGGTGAAGGAAGTCGCGCACAGGAGTGCGGCCCAAGTTGGGATGCGCCGGCTTGCATTGTTTACGTACGGCTTCAGGCCATTTTTTCTACTGGGCGCACTCTGGGTGCCCGTTGCGCTCACGACGTTGCTTCTTGGATTGGCATGGCGGTGGTGGCCGGCCTCGGAGGTGCCCATATTTTCCTGGCATGGTCACGAAATGATCTTCGGCTTCGTCGTATCGATCATTGCCGGATTTCTCCTGACTGCAGCGCCCACGTGGACGGGCACGCGTGCCGTCTCGGGCCTGCCTCTTGTCGGGCTCGCGCTGCTCTGGATCGCCGGCCGTGTCGTCATGCACCCCCTCGCTCACCTGTATTCCGTACCAGCCGCGGTCGTAGAGTTGTTGTTCATCCCTGCGCTCGCGGCCGCGCTCGCTGTACCGCTGATACGGACGCGCAACCTGAGAAACTATCCCTTTCTCGTAATGCTGGGGCTGCTGTTCGGCGCGGATCTGCTCTTTCACGGCCGACAGCTCGGTTGGCTCGACGCCTTGCCATTCGACCCGCTGCGATTCGCTGTGAACATAGTCATGCTCATGATCGTTCTCGTCGGCGGTCGGATCATCCCGGCGTTTACCCGCAACGCGCTCCTCGGCCGCGGCCAATGCAGCGCGATCCGAGCCGCTCCACGGCTCGAAGCGCTGTCGCTGGCCGCCGTGGTGGCCGTGATCGTCGGGGATCTGGCCGTGCCGGGTTCCGCAGCGGCAGGCGTGCTTGCCGCGCTCGCGGCGGTCCTGCTTGCCGCGCGCCTAGCGAAATGGGAGGGGCTGCGCGCCATCCGCATGCCCATCGTCTTCGTGCTGCATGTCGGCTATGCCTGGCTTCCGCTGGCGTTGGCACTCAAAGCGGTCTCGCTTCTCGGCCACATTTCGTGGGCCGCTAATTGGCTACACGGGCTGACTGCGGGTGCCTTCGGCACCATGATCCTCGCCGTCACGACACGCGTGGCACTCGGGCACACCGGCCGTCCCCTCGTTGCGCGGCCGGCCATCACCGCCGCCTATCTGTTCGTGGTGCTCGGCGCAGCATTACGTGTTTTTGGGCCTGTAGCATTGCCGCTCGGGTACATACACATCATGGTGTGCTCGATGCTGGTATGGAGCGCGGCCTATCTGGTCTTCCTGGTGATCTACCTGCCCGTTCTCGTTTGGCCGCGGTTAGATGTATCGCTGCCGAATTGAAGAGCCAGTGAAGCTATCGAGCACGGCTGGACCAAACATCGTGGCGATCGCGACGGCGGAAATGTCCCGCCCGGGGCGCTAGCAGAACGCGGCCTATGCGCGGCACGTTGTTGCGAGGGTCGATCGTATGCCGTTGATCGCCCAGATGGGCTTCAAAACCAAGCGCCAAAGTCCGT
The DNA here is from genome assembly GCA_963782445.1 of uncultured Gammaproteobacteria bacterium. GTDB lineage: Bacteria > Pseudomonadota > Gammaproteobacteria > Steroidobacterales > Rariloculaceae > ZC4RG20. The sequence goes on along the minus strand of CAWAJM010000001.1, from coordinate 2,383,817 downwards.
GGCGCTGTACGGGGGTGGGGTGCCCCTGGCGCCGAGATAGCCGGTGCCGTAGCGCGCAGGGATGTTCATACATCGGCAGAACGCCACTCATCGGTATTGAAGGGGCCTACGGCTTAGTCAATGAGCCGCTTGCTTCGGGGAGAGCTCTGGCCTCGCTCGTCTCGACTAAGCGCCTGCGCCACTCGCGGGAGGCGATGACGACCGACCCGGCTGCTCGGTAAGCTTGATCAAAATATCGGCATACCACGCGCAATTGAGTCCCAGTGCCTCGTCTAGATCGAGATCGCGGCCGCCGACATCTATCCGAGCCGAATGCACGCCGAGCAGCATCCACGGCAGATCGCCCATGTTCGCGTCCGAGGCGGTAGCGCGCGCTACGACCGGAGCGCCGCTGCTTCCCCGGTGCGTCCGCCCGTCCGTCAGGAAGTAGCCCTCACCCTGGAAACGAAGGCCGAAAGACGAAGCGACCACCGCGTGCCGTACCACGGGCATGTGGTGCCTCGTGTCATGAAAGCCCAGCGGGAAGCCGACGATCAGCAGCGACGTACCGGCCTCGATGCGGTCGAAACTCTTCACCAGATGTCGAGGCGTGAACGCCCTATATGCGGTCTCGGGAGGTAGCGCGTTGCGGTCGATCTCGAGGGCGGCAACGTCGACGGCGCCCGCCGTATCACTTCCTTGGCGCCAAACGCCGAGGCCGTTCCGATAGAGTGGGATCGAGAACCCCGTCGATCGAGACATATCGTCAACGCCGAGATGCAGCTCGATCTCTATCCGGCTCGGCAAGTGCCCGCTGAGCTGGTCGAATACGACGTGGCGACTCGTAATGAGGAAGAGCCGCTCGTCGCGCTCGAAGTAAAAGCCGCTCGCATTGGTGAGCGGCCGACGATCGTCGAACGTCGACACGCGTACGGCAGTCAGAAGGAGAGGCTCGATCATGGCTCAGCGAATATCCGAATTGCGCTCGGGAAAATAGTCGAACGGCGGGGCGCTGCATCGGCTATGATCGAGGTTCAGTCGCAAAGCGCGAACCAGGCAATTCCGCCCCCGCCCACCTTTAGCGATTCTACCTCCTCGAGGAGGATTCCATGGGACGCAAGCTGTACGTTGGCAATCTGCCGTTCTCCGCAACCGAAGAGTCGCTCGGCGTGAAGTTCTCGGCCCACGGTCGGGTCGAATCCGTGAAGGTCATTACCGACCGGGATACGGGCCAAAGCAAAGGCTTCGGATTCATCGAGATGAGCAGCGACGCGGAAGCGAATGCCGCGATTGCCGGGCTCAACGGCACGGACTTCGAGGGCCGAACAATCAAGGTCAACGAGTCCAAGCCGCAGGCGAAGAGGACGGATGGAGGCCGGCGCGGATACGGCGGCGGAAGCGGGTGGTGAGCCCGTCGGATGCGATGCGTTCCGAGGCCGCTGCGCTCCAGTTGCCGGACTCCTAGCGCATCCTCTCCATTCGTTCCGTTCATCGGTCGCGATATTGTTCTCACCCATCGCGCTTCGTTAGAGTTTCCGGGTCTCGGACTCGGGAGAGCGATTGGGCTCCGACATCGCTTGGCCGCATAATCGCAAGCGGCGGGCCGTAAGAAGCCAGTTCGGACCACGTAATGGGGGCACATTCGATGCGCATCTCAACGCCGTTCCTTGCCACGCTTCTGCTGGGGCTTTTCGCCGTTGTGCCGGCGATTGGCCAGACGCTCGTTGCCCGGGGGCCGGTCATCTACGGCCACCATCACTTCAATACGACGGACATGGCGGCGCAGAAGCGGTTCTTCGTCGATACGCTTGGCGGCAAGGCGGTGACGATCGGCACGAACCATATCGAAGTCATCGAGTTTCCGAATGTTTTCCTGTTCTTTCGGCCGATGCAGAAGCCGACCGGCGGAACGATCGGCACGACAGTGAATCACATCGGGTTTTCGGTGCCAGACTTGAAAGCCGTCGTCGCGAAGCTCAAAGCCAACGGCTACAAGATGATCACGAGGGACTCGGTGGCCGCGACGGTCAGAGTTGCCGACGACATCGGGCTCGTGTCGTCGGCGACGCATATTGCGTTCACGATGGGGCCGGAGGACATCAAGGTCGAGCTCGTCGAGATAAGGGACCAAAAAGCGCCTATTCAGCTCCATCACGTCCACTTTTTCGGCAAGGACAACGTCGAGATGCGGTCATGGTACGCAAAGACATTTGGCGCTACGCTCGTGCCGGCCGCACCGGGGCAGGCTATCGTGACGGCTCGGTTGCCGGGCGTGATTCTGAGCTTCTCGAGGTCGCCGACGCCGACCGTTCCCACGCAGGGTCGCGCGCTCGACCACATCGGCTTCGAGGTCGAGAATCTGAAGGCGTTCACTAACAAGCTCGAGGCCGAGGGAATTCCGCTCACGGTGTCGTATCGCAAGGTGCCCGCCCTCGATATCGCGATTGCGTTCATCAAGGATCCCTGGGGTACCAACATCGAGCTGACGGAGGGGCTCGCCTCGCTCCGTTGAGCGAGGCGAGCCCCAGCGTCGGTCGCTGCCGGCAGCGCTTACCGCTTCAGCGTCGCGGCTATCTTCCGGATCTCTTCGGGTGAGTGCTCGCCGGAAAGCGCAGTGCCGGGGATCAGGTATTTGCCCATCGACAGCCCGCCGACTAGCACGGGCTCATAGCCGAGATCGCGTATCAGCTGCGATGCGATCTCGATCGCCTGTGGATCGTCGCTGGCTATCGGCATTCCGACGCGGCCGGGCTCCTTATAGGCGCTGCCCATGCGCGCCGCGGGTATTGCGTTGAACGCACGGACGATGCGTGCCCCTGGGAGGAGTTCCGCGGACATCAATCCCGCGCCCTTCTCCCGCGCCTGATTCGCGATTTCACCATCGCGCTGCGGGAACGGGTTGCTCGCGTCGAGTACGACTTTGCCCTTTAGCGCATCGCCGAGGCGCCTGCCGAGGCCTGGCATTGCGCTGTACGGCACCGCGAAAAGCAGAACGTCGCCGAAAGCCGCGGCCTCTTGCGGCGTGCCTGCATGGGCGCGGGCGCCGACGGCGGCGGCAAGCTTCCGGTCGTGATCGAGGCTGCGCGACGAGAACATCACCTCGTAGCCGGCTCGGGCCCAGCTGCGGCCGAGGGCGCCGCCGACGTTGCCGGAGCCGATCAGGCCGATCTTCGTTTTCTTGCTTTGCGCGAACGCGACCGAGCCGGTCAGCGGCAGTGTGCCGAGCACGGTAGCTGCGCCGATAGCCTTGAGAACCGCACGACGAGATTGGGCGTTGTCACGTTTTCTCATAATGGCTCCTGAGGCTCGTTTCCATTCTCTTGAACCGCAACTGGACGTTACCTAGAGAGCGTCTCGGTAGCAAGCGCACGGGGGAACCGCGGCCCGGAGAACGGATCGCATCAACGAATACCTCCCGCAGGTCCGGCAGCTCGCCCGCGAAAGGCCTGCGCAATCTACGTATAGAAGCGAGCTGAGCGACCCGCGGATAGTCTGCGTACCGCTGCTCGACCGAAAGACCGGCCCGAAAACACGCTGGAAACCGCGAGGTGACGGAATGGAGACGCGCATGGACGACAAAATCAGAGAAAAGATACTGGGGCTGTTGGACCAACACCGGATCATGACGATCGCGACGCTGAGGCCGGACGGCTGGCCGCAGGCGACGACGGTCGGCTACGTGAGCGAAGACCTGACGCTCTATTTCCTCTGTGGCCGAGAGAGCCAGAAGGCCGCGAATCTAGCGCGCGATAATCGTGTGTCGCTCACTATCGACCACGACACGTCCGAACTCATGGAGATCAAAGGCCTTTCGATGGCGGCCCGGGCGCAGGAGGTGCTCGACCGCGAAGAAGCAACCAGGGTGCTGCGAATGCTCCCGAGCAAATATCCCGAGCAGCACGAGCTGCCCGTTGCCATGCCGACGCCTGACGACGTTCGCATCTTTCGAGTCACCCCGACCGTCATTTCGGTCCTCGATTACTCGAAGGGATTTGGCCACACGGATCTAGTGGCCTGTAACGGCTGAACCGGGGAAAGGTCCGTCGGCTCGAATTTCCGGGCTGCGACCGCGCCCGTGCGTTTCGCCCCGCGCCCAGGCGCCTGGGGCAGCACATAATGCCGGCCCGAGCGCTCAGAGCGGAGTGAGCGCGATCGCTCACTTCACCCGTTTGAAGATCCACGCGCCCGAAACCTGGATTTCGGCCACTTGGGTGGCCATCCCATTGCCTTTGCGCGTAAACACGTACGGCTGACCCCATTGGCAGGTAGGGCAGACGAACGTGGTCTGCGACTGCGGGAGCAGCGGCGATCGCCTGCCGCCGTTCCTCCGCAAGACCAACCCACCGTCTTCGAGCGTCACCTGGACCGTGGTTAGGTTATCGAGCCAGTAGCCCCGATAGGTACCCACGTATTTGGCGAGGATGTCCGGAGCGACGGTGACGGCGGTTGCCTTGGCGTCGGTGCTTTTGTTGCCGACCCAATGTTTCGTGACGCCTTGGGAGGCCTCGTTGCACACAATCTCGAGCATCTCGTCGTCGGCCGCGTATTGCAGCGCGACGACCTCGTGGCGCGGCGAGTCGAACGTGCCGGGATCGTCATAGGTGACGTCCACCTGCATATGCCCGAAGTCGAGGCGCCGGTAGCGCTCGGTGATGCGCAGCTTCTCCGTGTGCGAAAGCCCTGCGGCATTGAGCCAGGTTTTATCGTTGAAGCCGTTGCTTTCGACGACGAGCGTATCGCCGTCCCAATGACCGACGGAGTAGCCCATCCAGATGGGCAGCGGGTCCGGCTCGAGCTTGCGGCCGTCCACGAAGATCTGCCTGGAGGTCAGGTCGCCGTTCAAGATCGCAATCACGCTCCGGCTTTGCACGATCCTGCGCAAGCCGCCCCCGCCGGCGGCGCCGCCCACGATGTAGCCCGGCCCCTGCGGCAGGCACTGAAAGAGCGGGCCATCCTTGTAGTAGTTCTTCTCGCGCTCCGCCATCAGCTTGCGCGCCCACGGTTTGATCGCGGTCTGGTCGCTCAGGTCGCCCGTGATCTTCGCTGGGCGCCACAAGCCAGTCAGTTCGGGATGCCCGTCCGCCGTGCGCGGCGCGGGCGCCGTGAGATCCGGCTTGCCTTCGGCCGTGCGGGGGATACCCGGCGTAGGCAATGAAAGCCACTGCGCCGCGGCCGGTGCAGCCGACGCCAAGAGAACCAACGTCGCGAGTCCTCGTTTCATGCCCCCCCCCGAAACTTAGTGCTAGGATTGTCGTGATCGTAAGCCGATCCGCGGCTCGGGTCACTACACGATGCCGGCTTTGAATAAAGGGGGGTCCGGTCGTGAAACGCGAGTTCTTCGTCATTGGCGGCGCCGCGTGGCTGCTCGCTGCGCTGCCTGCTGCGGCACACCATTCGTTTTCTGCCGAGTTTGACATCCACCGGCCCGTCACATTGACGGGCACCGTCACGAGAATGGAATGGACGAACCCGCACGCTTGGCTATTCATTGACGCCAAAGACGAACGCGGCAAAGTCCAGAGCTGGGCAGTCGAACTCGTCGGAATCAACGATCTGCTCCGCCGCGGCTGGGGCCGCGGCAGAGTCAACACGGGCGATCTCATCGATGTGACGGGGTACGGGGCGAGAGACGGGACCCACACGGCGAACGCGTCGTCCGTCAGTTTGACGAAAACGGGCGAGCTGCTTTGGGCCAGCGTCGCACGGAAAGACCAGAAATAGATCGCCTCGGCCTTTTAGAGGGCGCGCATGGCAAAGGTACACATCGCTTACGGGACGACAGAAGGTCAGACGGCGAAGGTGGCGCAGCTCGTCGGCGATATGGGCCGGCAATTCGGGCACGAAGTCAGTGTCCAGCTTGCCCAGGAGGCGGCCGATGCGGATCTCGACGCGTTCGACGCGGCCATTGTCGGCGGCTCTCTGCATGAGGGTCGCTACCAGCGCGGCGTGCGCAGTTTCATCGACCGGCATAAGGCGTTCCTCGCGACCCGTCCGAGCGCCTTCTTTTCCGTCTCGCTGGCCGCGGCGAGCAGCGACCCGAGGGAGCGGGAGGAAGCGCGTCGCATTGCGCAGGAATTCGTGAACCGGGCCGGTTGGGCACCGAAGCAGATCGAGAGCTTCGCAGGCGCGCTCAGATACACGCAGTACAGTTGGCTCAAACGCTCACTGATGAAGCACATCGCCGCGAAGGAAGGCGGTCATGTCGACACGTCCAGGGATTTCGAGTACACCGATTGGGAAGGGGTGCGGCGCTTCGCGGAGCGTTTCTTCGGAGCGCTGCCGCCGCAGTGAAGGGCTGCTCGAAAGCGGGTTCGCGGGGCTCCTGCTTGAAATCGAGGCCGTCCTCGGGCGCAAGCCGCTCACGGGCTGTTCGGGTCGAGCGCCAGGTCTCTGCGGCAGACGCAAGCGAAAGAACGCGTGCCGCTGTCGTAATCGAAGCGCTCTGCCGTGCATTGCCTTTCGGCCGCCGCAGCCTTGTAGCGGATCAGATAGACGGAATTGGGCAGCCCGCCGCGGACGCGGCGAGATACGGCCGTGCCCGCCTGGACCGTCCACACGTTCCGCGGCAGGTCCGGGTACCGCTCCTGCAGAGGGTGAACGTAGGGCAAATGAATATGCCCGCCGAGCACGAGGTCCGCACCTGCTCGACTCCATTCGAGGGCGGCCTGCGCGGCGCCGTGGATCAGATTCTTTTCGTCGACGGTCTCGATAACGTGCATCGGCTGGTGGATCGCGACGACCCGCAGGCACGAGCGCGGAGCGTGGCGTAGCTCGGCCGCGATCCGCTGGCGCTGCCGCGCCGAGATCTCGCCGTCGGTATGGTAGGCCCGGCGCGTGGTGTTGACGCCCAAGACGAACAAGTCGGCGTTGTGCCAGCGCGGCGCCAGGTCCCCGCCGAATGCGCGCAGGAAGTTGGCATAGGGGCGGCGCCAGCGCGTGTACAGGTCGAACAAAGGGATGTCGTGGTTGCCCGGGATCGTCAAGACGGGTGCCGGCTCGAGCCGTCCAACGAAGGCGGCCGCAGCGGCAAATTGGCGGCGGCGCGCGCGCTGCGTCACGTCTCCCGAAAGCACGACCAGCGTCGGCTGCAGTCGCGCGCTGAGCTTCACCAACGCCTCGACCACGGGCGCCTGCTCCGTCCCGAAGTGAGTGTCGGAAATGTGCAACAACGTACTCACTCCGTTAGCGGCTCGGCGGCGTCGGCACCATGAGCCGCAGCGCTTCTGGGGCGACCGAGAAGTGCAGCGGCCAGCGCATTCGGGTCAGTTCGCCGTCCAGCGCCACGACGACATGCCTGCGCCGGAAAGGACTGATTCGTCGGACTTCCAGTTGCCGAAAAGCAAAGTCCGATTCGCCCCCCGCTTCGTCCAAGGACTTGGTCATGCCGCGCAAGGCCAGCCAAAACATCGCAGCGGTCCTGCGCGGTTCGATCACGATGGCTACGAGCTCGCCTTTTTCGAGACTTTCGGCTCGATCGATGCCAATGCTTTCCAGTTGCAGGCGATTGTTTATGACAACCAAAGTTGCTGCACGCAAAGAACGCCGCTCGCCATCGCTATCGACGTGCAATTCCATCGCTTGGTAGTGGCGGAGCAAAGAGACGATGCCGGACGCGAGCGCCACTATGCGGCGGCGGCCGAAACGTCTCTTGAAGCCTTCGCGGTCGTGCAGTAACTGCGGATACAGCCCGAGGCTGGCATTGACCAGGAACGCCCGGTCGTTGAGCATGCCCACCTGCACCGGTTTGATTTGCGCCGTGAGAAGCGCTTGGGCCGCACGCTGCGTGTCTTCCGGGATGCCGTGGCGGCGGCCGGTAAAGTTGAAGGTTCCCTGTGCCAGGATACCGAATGGCAGTCGGTGCGGCAGAACCCGATTCACGACGGCGTTAATGGTGCCGTCGCCGCCCGCGGCGACAACGGCGCCGCGATTGCGGTGAGCCAGGTCGATGGCTCGGCGTGCGAGTGCGTCCAATTCGCCCGGGTCACGGACCACGAACAACTCATATGGGCGCTCGGCACGCGCCAGCACCTCGCGCACGGTATGCTCGCGCTCGTCCGTGTCGTCGCCGCCCGAGCCGCGGTTGAAGATGATGTATAGCGGCGCACCGGAGGCGCCCACGCCGCTGGAGTCGTCATCGTCCTTGCTGGCAGCCAAACTCCGTATCCTCACGCATTGGGAACGGTGGCGCGCGAGCAACCGTTCCTATCGAACATCGTCATTCTACTGATGGGCGGCTGCCGGAGGATATGGGTGCGAGGCGGACGGCTCCGGCGACATCCAAATGAGACGCCAACCCGAAAAGCTGTGTATGCTGGCAGCCTGCTCCGCGGAGTTTGGACGAGGCCAAAGCGTGAATGAGGATTCGCCTGTTGCCGGTCACGGCTTCCTGCAAAGCCATCTGGACCAGCCGCATCCCGAACGCACACGGCGAATCCTTGAAGCTCATCCCGAGGTCCGCGACCTCATCGGCCGTACGCGTTGGACGGCCGCGATCCTGGTCCTCGTGGTCGCGATACAGGTCGCCTTGGCGTGGCTGTTCGGCAAGCTGGGCCTGCAATGCTGGTGGGCCGCCTTGGCGGCGGCCTGGTGCATCGGCGCTTTCGCCAACCACAGCCTCTACGTCGTCATCCACGAGGCGGCGCACAACCTCATCTTCAAGAGGCGTTCGTGGAACCGTTGGGCGGCGATCCTTGCGGACCTCCCGAACGTATTCCCGGCCGCCATCGGCTTCCAGGTCTACCACCTCAAGCATCACGCACACCAGGGCGTCTACGACCTCGATGCCGACATCGCGAATCGCTGGGAAGCCCGGCTGATCGGCAGCTCAGTGCTCGGAAAAGCGATTTGGCAGCTCTTTTTCCCCGTGTTCCAGCTCACGCGGCCGCCGCGCCTGAGATCCATCCGGATGTGGAGTTGGTGGAGCGCGGCGAACGTCGCCGCCGGGTTGGCGTTCGACGCGGCGATATACCTGCTTTGCGGCGCCAACGGGCTCCTCTACCTTTTCGGGTCGTTCGTCTTTGCCGTGGGCTTCCATCCCCTCGGCGCACGCTGGATACAAGAACATTACACGCTCGACCCCAAGCAGGAGACGTTCAGCTATTACGGCTCGCTCAATTTCTTGGCCCTCAACGTGGGCTACCACAACGAGCACCACGACTTTCCCAGCGTTCCCTGGATTCGGCTGCCCAAGCTCAAGGCCCTCGCGCCCGAGTTTTACGAAAACCTCGAGGCCCACCGGTCTTGGGTTCGGCTCTGGCTGCGTTTCCTCTTCGATCCTCGCTACACGCTGTTCGGACGCGTGGAACGAAAAAATAGTTGAACGGCGCGGCGATCTTTCCGCTAAGATACGTGGACAATCGTCAAGCGAGAACAAGGGCAATTCCGCCCGTATCCTCCTTAAACGGTTTCATCTCTTAAATAGGGAGGACTAAATGGGTCGTAAGCTGTATGTAGGGAATCTGCCTTATTCGGCGACCGAAGAGTCGCTCAGCGCGAAGTTTTCCGCCTTCGGTACGGTGGAATCGGTCAAGGTCATCACGGACCGCGACACGGGCCAAAGCAAGGGCTTCGGTTTCATCGAAATGAGTAGCGACGCCGAGGCCAACGCCGCCATTTCCGGCCTCAACGGCACCGACTTCGAGGGCCGTGCCATGAAGGTCAACGAGGCTAAGCCGCAAGAGAAGCGGTCGGATGGGCGCCGCGGCGGAGGCGGATACGGCGGCGGCAACAGGTGGTGAGCTTCGGGCCGTTGTGCCGACGGGCGCTGTAGGCCTGCGCGGTATTTGCGGCCGTTCCCGGCGGCTCTAGATTCCGCAGCGGCCTGCGCCCGAAACCTGCTGGGCGCCAGGCCGCTGCGTTGCGAGAAAAAGCGCATGAAGTAAGCCGGATCCTCGAACCCGAGCATGAAAGCGATTTCTCGGACGGGCTGATCCGTTAGATCAGCTGGCGCTTCGCCTCGAACAGGATGCGTCGATGCACGATCTGCATCGGCGACTGGTCGGTCGCGCTCAGACAGGCATTGCGTAGGCGCAATCGGGAGACGTGTAGCGCGTCGGCGTATTCCGCAAGCGACCAATTCTCTCGATAAGCACCTTCGACGAGATCCCTGAACCGCGTAACCAGCCGGGGGTGGCGGCCCGCCGGCGACTCGGCGGAGCCGGCCGCTCCATGCGCCGTCCGACGCGGCTGGACCGCGAAGGAGGTTTGACGTGCGGTCAATCCTGCAGCAGTCGTGGTTGGAACCGTCGGCCGATCGCAGCCGCCATCCCGCGCGGCTGGCGGCGTAAACGGGCGTCGCCATGAGAACCCAGGTCGTCGTCGTCGGAGCGGGTCCAGCGGGGCTCCTGCTCGGGCAGCTCCTGCACCGGGCCGGCGTGGATGCCGTGCTGCTCGAACGGCAGACTTCCGATTATGTCCTGGGACGCATCCGCGCCGGCGTGCTGGAGCAAGTTTCCGTCGACCTGTTGGACGAGGTGGGCGTCGGCGCGCGCATGCTTCGCGAGGGCCTCGTGCACGGCGGTTTCTCGATTCTCGCCGACGGCGCGCGGCATCGCGTCGATCTGGAGCGTCTGACCGGCGGCAAGCACGTCGTCGTCTACGGCCAGACGGAGCTCACGCGCGACCTGATGGAGGCGAGGGCGGCGGCCGGGCTGCCGACGGTCTACGAAGCCGAAGGTGTCGCCGTTTACGGCTTCGACGGCGCGAAGCCGCACGTCACGTACCGTAAGAACGGCCGCGAGCATCGCGTCGATTGCGATTTCGTGGCCGGCTGCGATGGCTTCCATGGCGTCTGCCGCGCGAGCGTCCCGCGCGGGTCGATCGTCGAATACGAAAAGGTCTACCCCTTCGGCTGGCTCGGTTTGCTCGCCGACACACCGCCGGTCAGCGACGAGCTCATCTATATCAACAGTCCGCGCGGGTTCGCCTTGTGCTCGATGCGCAGCCGTACCCGGAGCCGCTACTACCTCCAGGTGCCGCTGACCGAGAGGCTCGAGCATTGGAGCGATGCCGCCTTCTGGGAGGAATTGCGGCAGCGTCTCGATGAGGAAGGCCGCGAACGCCTGCAAACCAACGAGTCCCTAGAGAAGAGTATCGCGCCGCTGCGCAGCTTCGTTGCCGAGCCGCTCCGCTTCGGGCGTCTGTTCCTCGCGGGAGACGCCGGCCATATCGTGCCCCCGACCGGCGCCAAAGGGCTGAATCTCGCCGCCACGGACGTGAAACTGCTCGCGAGCGCGTTCATCGAGTTCTATCGCGAAGAAAGCGCAGCCGGCATCGATGCCTACTCGGAACGCTGCCTGCGCCGCGTGTGGCGGGCCGAGCGCTTTTCCTGGTGGCTTACGAATCTGACGCATCGCTTCCCGGAAGAAGGCGCCATCGGCGCGAGGCTTCAGCAGGCCGAGCTCGACTACCTGTTCCACTCGGAGGCGGGGCTGCGCACGATCGCCGAAAACTATGTCGGGTTGCCGTTGGACTTCGGCCGGGTCCCCCGGCTCTAATTCGCGGACTGCCTTCGATGTGATTCCGGCCGTGGGGCGGTCAGACGGGGCGCGGGATATCGACGACGTGAAGCTCTGTGCCATGCCGGTCGCGGAAGACCACGCGCACCCGTGCACGATTGACTGCGCATGCGACGAAGCCTGGCTCCACTGAGCAGAAATCGCTGCCGCCCATGTCGCAGTAGCCGGCCTTGGAACCGGCTCCCGTGCAGATGTAATGCGTCAGGCCGCGAGACACGTGCTGCAGGTCGTGTATGTGGCCGTTGAGGTAAAGCGGCACGCCGTGGCGCTGCAGGATCGGGTCGAGCTGCGCGATGAGATCGGGCATTCCGCCTTCCCTGCGCAGTCCCCGGTCCCAAGCGAAGGGGAGCATCGAGCGGTCGGCGCGTCCCATGTAGATAGGATGATGACCGACGACGATTTTCCAATCGGCTTTCGACGCCCGGAGTCCGGCATCGAGCCACGCCAACTGCGCGGGGACATTGGCCCTCTGGTCCCCGACCTTAACCACGCTCGCACCGTCCGCGTAATACGAGCTCACTAGCGGGGACGTATCGAGCACGAAGATATCGAGTTGCGCTCCGTCGGGCGCATGCTCGGTGAACGCGTACCAGCGTGCCGGTAGCCGCCAGCGGCTGCTGGTGGCGCTGTAGTCGATTTGCGCCTGCGCGTTACCGCGATAGTCGTGATTCCCGAGGGCCACGTGCCACGGCACCTGCAGTGACGGTGCACTGTAGATGTCCTCGAACGACGTCTTCCAGGCTGGATCGTCCACGCCGGTCACGCCGTTCTTGTAGAAGTTGTCGCCGACCGAGATGACGAAGCGGGCGTTGAGCCGCTCGGCGCTTTCGCCCATGCGGGCGGCTACGTCGCTCTGGTGGTCATGACCGTGACGCCCCCAGTCGCCGATCGCCAGGAATTTGAGCGAGGCATCGCCGGCATCCGCCCAGGCGCCAGACAGCGGCAGGGCGGATGCGATTCCGACGCCTCCCGCGGTCTGAAGCAGACTGCGGCGCGTGAAGCGGAACACGGACATGGAAAGACTCCTTAGCCAAATGACGGATCGAAAGGGAACGCACTCAGCCGTAGGTCGTGCGCGGACGCATTATACGATCAGATCGCCTCTTCCTGGCCCGTGAAGAAGCGCCGGAAGCTCGCGGCGACCCGAAACGCGACCGGGGGGACATGCGCCGGGGGGGCCGCCCGTCGACCTTGCGCACGGGAACGAACTCCGCGCCCGTGCCCGGCTTGGTTGCGCGGATCCCCCGGCGGCGCATCTGCTACCGAGAGCTTGTCCGTCGGCTCCCAAAGGATATCGCCTCTCAGCAAGGTATCGTTCTGGTCACCGAGCGAGCGCTGCGTCGTCAGGCTCTTGAGGAAGCCGTCGTTCTTCAGGCTGGCGGCCATCCACTTCGTCTTGACCTTGTCGGAGAACGGCAAGTCGACGGCCAGCGTCATGTCTCGGCGATCGAAGTCGCCGATGCCGAACTTCATGCGCGCCCCGAATTTGTCCGCGGGCTTGCGCGTAACCATGTTGATGGCGCCGCCGTTCGTGTTTCGCCCGAACAGCGTGCCCTGCGGCCCGCGCAGCACCTCGACGCGCTCCATCTCGACGAAGTCCGACTGCAGCAGGCCGCCCGAGCCCTGCCATACGCCGTCGATGTAGACGCCGACGCCCGGCAGGCCGCGAATGTAGAAATTGCCGCCTCCGGCGCCGCCGCCGCCGCTGGGGTTGAGCACGACGTTCGGCGTCATGATGCCGAGGTCTTGTCCTTGCTGGATGCCGCCGAGCTGAAGATCCTCTGAGCTGAACGCCTGAATCGAGATGGGCGTCCGCTGCAGCGTCGTCTCGCGACGCTCGGCCGTGACGACGACTTCTTCGAGTTGCGCCCACGTGACGGCCGGAATGAGCAGTGCCGAAACTGCCGCGCTCACCAAGGCGAACGCAGGCAATGGAGTGTGCCTGTGCATGGCGTTGGCCCCCTGTTGACCCTAACCCCTTTCACACAGGACAGGCTGCCCCACGAGCCGAAGCCGATGCGGTTCCGCGACGACTGAAAAGCTGACCTCCCCTGCATCCATCGATAACAGAACTGCAGGGTAATTGCAACGCGTTAAGGGAACGTCTCAGGATCGCGACATCACGAGGCAGCAAGAGCAATGCGCAGAAGCGAGCGGACCCAGTCGTCGCGGACCCATGCGCGAGGCGAGGGCGAGGGCAGTGAATGGGTCTTTCAGCGAGAGCAGCGCTGGGCTGCCGAGCTCGTCGACGGGGCGCTGCGGAGTTGTGCGATCGTGTCCTCGATGGCCGGGCGCAGGGGATCTCGCGCCGCGGTCTCGGCCAATGCGAGGCGGGCCTCACGCAGTCCTTCCGCGGAGCAGCCTTGGGCCGCGAGCGCGTTCGCGAGATTGTTGCGGGCCGCCGCGTGCTTCGGCGCAATTAGCAGCAGCCGTTGGTACAACTCGACCGCCGCGGCATAGTTCTGCCCTTCGAGCGCGTGTCCGCCCGCAGCGAACAGCACGATGGGCGCCCGGGGCCAGCGCTCGAGCGCCTTTTCGTACCCGCGGGTTGCGGCGGCGCCGAGCAGCGGCTCGGCGGCCGCCAACGCGCGGACGTACGGCTCCGGCGTTCCGGCCGCCGGCAGCTCGTCGGGCCGCAATGCGATGAAGGCCCAATCGCCCCCGAGCGCCCACGTGGCGAGAAAGCGCGCGAGCCGCTCCGTGTGCCGGCGCCGCCTGCCGGAGCGCAATACGACTCGCCGGCGGTCGGCATCGAAGCCGACGACGACGGCGTAGTGCCAGACCGGAAGGCGCGCGAACGCGAGATTCTGCAAGACGAGCACGGGCTTGCCTGCCGCGAGCTCCCCGAACAGCGCCGCCGGCTTGGCCTCGAGCACGTAGGGGACGAGGCCGTGACGGCGTGTCGCGCCGAGCAGCTCTGCCTGAAGGCTGCCTTTGAGGCCTTCGACGTAGAACGTCCGGGGCGAGGCTGTGCTGATCGACTGGCTGGCCTTCGTAGGCCAGGATCGTCGCGAGCGCCGCGGGGCCGCATTGATGGCGGCTTTGGGGAAAGAACGGCACGGCGCGGAGCTCCATCGAGCCGATTCCGCTCGGCTCGTACGAGCGCGCCGCCTCGAAACGCGACGCGGCCGCGCATCCGGTGACGAGCGCGCAGGTGAGCGCGAGGGCCGCGAGTCGCATGAGCGAGGCGCAGCGGCTCAGACGTTGGGGCCGGCCCGGTGCACCTAGATCTTCTTGAAGATGTCGGTGACGCCGAGGACCTCGAGGATCAGCAGCACGATAAAGACGACGCCGAACAGGGCAAGGATGCTGCCGCCCGCCGGTACCTGGCCGACGCGATGCGCGAGGCTCTGCAGTTCCCGATCGGAGAGCGCGGCGACGCGGGCGTGGGCTTCGTCCGGCGAGACGCCGAACTGTTCGAGCTGCTTGCGAACCTCTTCGCGCGCGAGCACGGCGTCCACCCGGGCGATGGCCTGTTGACGATCGAGGCTGCCGAGGTATTGCTGCGTGCTGATGACCCCCGCGTAGGCCGACTGCTGGAGCGTCGCGGCCAGGAAGGCGACGACGGTGATGGCGACGATGTGGAATGTGCTTCGATGGCTCATGGTCCGATCCCCCCCCGGAAACTCCCTTTCGACTCTCGGCACCGGCATGCATCCGGCCGAGGAATAGCCCCGGCTGGACCTTCGGTGCGCCTCCCACTCGCTGCCTATGATACCGGGCCCGGGGCGGCGGCGCCGCCGTCGCAAGACGCCGACACGTGGACAACGCTCGGCGGATCTGCTCGCCAAGCGCTAATCGTTCCTTATAATGGGAATCAAACGATTTGATCGTTACAGGCCGCTTGGGCAGGAGTGGGGCCATGCTCGCAGAGTTTCGCCGGGATTTTCGTTGGGGGTTGAAACTGCTGCGGAAAAGTCCCGGCTTCACGGTGGCCGCGGTTCTGACACTGGCTTTGGGCATCGGCGCAACGAGCGCGATCTTCAGCGTCTTGAACGCCGTCGTGCTGCGGCCGCTGCCCTTCCCTCATCCGGAGCAACTGGTCTGGGTCGATGAGGTAAACCAGCGGGACGGGCGCACGCGGCCGCCGGCCGTGGAGGTCCACGAGGCCTGGCGCAAGCAGAGTCGGATCCTGAGCGGCGTCGCCGTCGCCAATACCGGCGGGATCGACGTATCGGTACACGGGCCGGCCGGCGCCACCCGAATCAGTCTCGACGGCATCGCCCTGAACACGCTGTCGGTCTTAGGGGTCAAGCCGCTCGTGGGCCGGTGGTATCGCCCGGACGAGGCGACGGTCGAGGGGGACACGGCCGCCTCGCTCGTCATCAGCTATGACCTCTGGCAGCGCTACTTCGGCGGCAGTCCGGACGTGGTCGGTAAGACGGTGCCCGGCTGGGACGCGGCCTGGGGCCGCACGATCATCGGCGTCATGCCGCCCAATTTCTGGGTCCGGCCGGAGCGGGCCGACGTCGAGGGCTGGTTTGCGTTCAATGTCTCTCGGCTGCCGGGCGCGCGGGGGCAGACGGTCGCGCGGCTCAAGCCGGGCGTCGGCTTCGGTCAGGCCCAGGCGGAGATGGATACGATCGCGAGGCGCGTGGAGGCTTCGCTGCCGGGGGGCAAGGATGCGGGGGACTGGCACGTTCGGCTCAAGCCTCTGCACGAAGTCGTCACGGCCGACTACAAGCAGACGCTGTACCTGCTGCTGGGCGCCGTCGGCTTCGTGCTGCTCATCGCGGCCGTGAATGTGGCGAATCTCCAGCTGAGCCGGAGCGTGACGCGCCAGTCGGAGATGGCGACGCGTGCGGCGCTGGGTGCGAGCCGCTGGCGTTTGATGCGCCAGCTCGTGACCGAGAACATCCTGCTCGCGCTCATGGGCGGCGGACTCGGCATTGTCATCGCCTATCTCGGGACGTGGCTGTTCGTGACGCTGGCGCCCCAGTTCTATCCTCCGTCCCAGGCCATCACGATCAGCCCGGCGGTTCTGCTGTTCACGCTCGGCGTTTCGGTCGCCACCGGGATCGTCGCGGGATTGGTGCCGGCGTTCCGCGCTTCGCGGCCGGATCTGCAGGATACGCTCAAACAGGGTGCGCGGGGCGGCGGCAGCGGCATCCGCCAGGGCGTCCGCCGCACGCTGGTCGTCTTGGAAGTCGCGATGGCTTTGGTGCTGCTGGTCGGCGCGGGTCTCATGATCAACAGCTATGCGCGGCTCATGGGCGTCGACATGGGGTTCAACCCGGACCACCTGCTCACGATGGAAATCAATCTGTCCGGCCTCGAGCGTTACCGCAAGCGTTACAACGGCGCGCATTTCAGCGTCACGCCGCACGTGGCGGAGCTGTACGCGCAGATCCTGGAGCGCGTGCGGGCCCTGCCGGGCGTGCGCGCGGTCGGGATGACGACGGCCCTGCCGCCGACGGAGTGGATCAACCCGCCGTTCCGGATCGTCGGCAAGCCGGGCGATCCCGGCGCGAACGGCCAAACCGCCGAGTTCGTCGAGATCAGCGACGACTATTTCAAGACCATGGGCACCCGGATGGTCCGCGGGCGCATGTTCACGGAAGCGGACGGCGAAAAGGCGCCGGGCGTCGTCGTCGTCAACCAAACCCTGGCTCGGCGGTTCTTCGGCGACGGCGATCCGCTGGGCCAAGTCGTCCAGGCTCGGCTGAACCAGAGCAACCCGGCACTGGCCGACGACCGAACTCGCGAAATCGTCGGCGTCGTCGCCGATACACGCATCCGGCCGCAGGACGAGCCCACGCCCGTGATGTACATTCCCTACCGGCAGCACCTTTGGGACTATGCCGGCAGCGGTCTGTTCCTCATCCATGCGCGGAAGGACTTCGCCATACGGACCGACGCCGCGGATCCCATGGCACTGGGCAACGCCGTGCGCAAGGTCGTGGCCAACCTCGACCCCTCCGTGGCCGTCGATTACATGATGCCGATGCGCCAGCGCCTGTCGAATTCGGTCGGTAACGAGCGCTTCTGGCTGCGTCTGCTCGGGCTGTTCGCCGGCCTGGCCGTTTTTCTCGCCACCATCGGCATCTACGGGGTTATCGCCTACGGCGTGGAACAGCGCGCCCACGAATTCGGCATCCGGACGGCGCTGGGCGCGGGGCCCCGGGACATCGTCGGGCTGGTCCTGCGCGAAGGCTTCATCGTGACGATGATCGGGCTCGTGATCGGCGTCGGCGCCGCGTTCGCGCTGACGCGGCTCATCGCCAAAGAGCTTTTCGGGGTCGCGCCCATGGACCCGTTGACGATCGCGGCGGTGGCGCTGGTGCTGACCGCGGTCGCGATGCTCGCCTGCGTGATTCCCGGCCGCCGGGCGGCGAAGGTCGACCCGCTCAGGGCACTGCGCATCGACTGACCGGGTCCGGCAAACATTCGAGCTGCTCGAGCGTCTCCCGCAGCATGGCCTCGGTCGGCGTATGCGGCTCCTCGCCAAGGAAGGCGACGAGCTTGGCGTTATCGAGCCTGAGCGGCTGCTGCCAGAGGTAGCGCATTTCGAGCATCTCGCGAAACAGCACGACCAACGGCGAGAGCGCGTAAATCGCCAGCCAAGGGAAGCGGCCCACGCGCGATTCGGGAATGCCGGCGACGCGGCAGGCCGCACGCGCGATGCCGACGCCGGGCTCGAACCAATGCCCGCCGAAGTGAAAGACCTCGAAGTCGGCGAGCTCGGTCTCACGGTCGAGCAGCCGCATGACCGTCTCGGCCAAATCCGGCAGATACGCCCACGTGTGCCCGGCGTCGGGGCGGCCCGGGTAAGCGACGCGCTCGAGCGGCCGACCGCGCCTGACCATCGCCTGGGAGAACCAGTTGTTGCCGCCGCCGCGGCCGCCGACGAAATCGCCCGCCCGCACGATGAGCACCTTGAGACCCGCATTCGCGGCGGCCTGCAAGCGCGCCTCCATGGCCACGCGAATCCGCCCCTTGCGCGTGCGCGGCGCCTGCCGTGCGCCTTCTGCGACGAGGGGAAACGTCTCCGGCCCGAAGTTGTAGACGGTACCCGGAAAAATGAGCCGGGCGCCGGCGGCCCGCGCGGCCGCGATCGAGCTCTCGAGCATGGGCAGCGCCGTGCTCTGCCAATTGCGGTAGCCCGGAGGATTGGCGGCATGCACGACGAGGTCGGCGCGCGGGCCGGCCGGGGGCACGGCGGCCGCCACCACGTCGGCTTCGCGCAGGGCGTCGCCGTGGACCCATTCGACGGCCGCGAGCTCGGGATTGCGGGCCGCGGTGGCCGTCTCGGCGTGACGCGTGAGGCCTCGGACGCGCCAGCCTCGAGCGAGCAGGGTCAAGGCCAGCTCACCGCCGAATCCTCCGGTGGCGCCGACGATCAGTGCAATGCGTGCGGAATCGGTCATGGCGGCAACTCCTATTCGTGGAAGGGAGGCCTTAGCTTGCGCCATGCAGAACTGAACAGAAATTGCCTTTTAGCGACGATCTGGTATACGTATTTGTATGACAAGTTCCGGCCACTCCGCGCGCGCTCGCCCGGGTTGGGAGCTGTATCAATCGTTCCTGCATGTCGTTCGCGAGGGCAGCCTGTCGGGCGCGGCCCGCGCCCTGGGCGTGACTCAACCGACGGTCGGCCGCCACGTGGACGCGCTCGAAGCCGCCCTCGGCGCGACGCTGTTTACGCGTACCCAACGCGGGCTTTCCCCCACCGAAACGGCGCTTGCGCTCGTGCCGCACGCCACGGCCATGGCCAGCGCCGCGGAGGCCTTGAAGCGGGCGGCCTCGGGGGAGGCCGACGAAGCGCGCGGCGCGGTGCGCATTACGGCAAGCGAGATCGTGGGCAGCGAGCTCCTGCCGGCCATTCTTACGGTGTTTCGCGGGCGGTACCCGCGGGTTGCCGTGGAGCTCATGCTTTCGAACCGCACCGAGGACCTGCTGCATCGCGAGGCCGACATCGCCGTGCGCATGCTGCGGCCGACGCAGGCGGCGCTCGTCGCGCGCAAGGTCGGGGAGGTCGGCATCGGTTTGCATGCCCACCGCCGCTACCTCGAGCGGCACGGCGTGCCGGCGTCGCTCGACGCGCTGAGCGAGCATGCTTTGATCGGCTTTGACCGCGTGCCTTCCGTGAGCCGCATGCCGCAGTTCGAGATCGAGCTGACGCGGGAGAGCTTTGCCTTTCGTTCCGACCAGGACATAGCTCAGCTTGCGGCGCTCAAGGCCGGGTTTGGGGTCGGCATGTGCCAGATTCCGCTGGCGCGGCGCTATCCGGACCTCGTGCGCGTGCTGCCTGGACGGCTCGAATTCGAGCTCGACATCTGGATCGCGATGCACGAGGACCTGCGGGCGAGCCGCCGGATGCGGCTCATGTTCGACCATTTGGCCGACCAGCTCGGGGTCTACGCCGCGAGTTGAACGTACGCGTCGACGGCCAGCTCACGTTCCATGCCGTCACGCAGATCCTCGCCGCGGCGCTTGCGGGCTACGGGCTTGCCTATCTGCCGGAGGACCTGGTTCAACCTTACGTTACGCAAGGCCGTCTCCGGCGTATGCTGGAAGACTGGTGTCTGCCGTTTGCCGGCTACCAGCTCTTCTATCCGAGTCGGCGCCCGACCTCGCCGGCTTTCGAGGTGGTGGCGGCGCTGCGTCGTCACGATCCATAAGCACGACCTATGAAAGAGCCTTGCCAATTCGCGATCTTTGGAGCGGCCGGGCACCTCGCCTCCACGAAGCTGCTGCCGTCCTTGTACGACCTCGAGGCTGCGGGCCGCCTCGGCAGCGCTACGCGCTTCGTCGCGCTCGCGCGCCGGGACTGGGATACGGCGGCCTGGCGGGCGCACCTGCAGGACGTGCTGGCCCGGGCTCGAACGCTCGAGCAACGGGCGCGGCAGCGCCTTCTGAAGCGTTTCGACTTCGTAGGCGGCGACAACACGGATCCGGATCTGTACCGCCGGCTGTTCGCCGCGATGAGCGCTTCCGAAGGAAGCTGCGTCAACGCGGTCTTCTATCTCGCGATTCCGCCGGACGGTTTCCTCGAAGTCGTGCGTCGGCTCGACGCGGCGGGCCTGAACAGCGTCGCGCAACGGCACCGCATCGTCGTCGAGAAGCCCTTCGGCCACGACCTCAGCAGCGCACGGAGTCTGAATGCCGAACTGCACCGGCATTTCGGCGAAGAGCAGATCTTTCGCATCGACCACTACCTGGGCAAGGACACGGTCCAGAACCTCCTCGTATTCCGGCTCGCGAACGCAGTGATCGAACCGCTCTGGGACCGCCACTCGATCGACCACGTGCAGATCACGGCGGCGGAGGAGGCGGGAATGGAAGGGCGCGCCGGGTATTTCGACCGCGCGGGCAGTGTACGCGACATGGTGCAGAGCCACCTTTTGCAGGTGCTCTCGCTCGTCGCGATGGAGCCGCCTGCGAGCCTCGAGGCCGACGACCTGCGCAATGAGAAGGCGAAGGTGCTGCGCTCGATCAGGCCGCTCGACGCCTCGGCGCTCGACGCAGACGTGCTGCGCGGGCAGTACGCGGCGGGGAACGTAAACGGGCAGGCGGCCGCCGGTTACGCCGAGGAGGAGGGTGTTCCCGCCGGGTCCCGGACCGAGACCTACGCCGCCATGCGCCTGTGGATCGACAATTGGCGTTGGCACGGTGTGCCGTTTTATCTGCGCACCGGGAAGCGGCTCGCCGCACGCCGTTCGCTGGTGGCGATTCGCTTTCGCGATGCGCCGCAGCAGTTGTTTCGCCGTACCCCGTGCGAGAACGCCGAACCCAATTGGCTGACGCTCTCGATCCAGCCCGAGCGGGCGATTCGCTTCGAGCTGCAGGCGCGCGCACCGGGTCCGGCGATGACGCCGCGCACGCTGCGCGTGGACACGACGAACGCGACGGCCGAGTCCGATGCCACGCTGGACGCGTATGCGACCTTGCTGCTCGATATCATCGCGGGCGAACGCAGCCTGTTCATTCGTTTCGACGAGGTCGAGACGGCCTGGCAGATCGTCGAGCCCGTGATTCGCAGGGGGGCGCAGGACGGCTCGCCACTTTATCGCTATCCGGCCGGCAGCTGGGGGCCAGAAGAGGCGCGCGGGCTGTTTGCAAGGCCCGACCGCGACTGGCGCAACGAGTCATGAGGGACGCGCGAGTGAGGTCGCCGCCGCGATTCGTCTTGCTGCTTGCCGCTCTCGTCGTGGTCTATTTCGGCGCGGGCAGGCTCGGGCTCCAATTCTTCGGGCTCGTGAATCCCAGCGCCTCGGCAGTGTGGCCGCCTACCGGCGTCGCTGTGGCCGCCATGGTGATCTTCGGTTACCGCGTTTCTGCGGCGATTTTTGTCGGCGCCTTCCTCGTCAACATCGTCACGGCCGCGGCGTTCCTGCCGGCGATCGGCATCGCCGGCGGCAATACGCTCGAGGCGCTTACCGCGACCTACCTCATTCGCCGTTTCGCGCACGGCAATAAGGCGTTCCGTCGTGCGTTCGACACCTTCGAATTCGGCGCCGCCATCGCTTTGGGCTCCATGTTGAGCGCGGCCTCGGGCGTCGCGACTCTGTGGCTCGGAGACTTGGCGGCGACGGAGAATTTGGGTGTCATCGGGTTGACGTGGTGGCTCGGCGATACAGCCGGCGGCATCCTGCTCGCGCCGCTGCTCGTGCTCTGGTATCTCGACCCCCGTCTACGCGGTCCGCGGCTGCGCGTCGCCGAAGCGCTCGCGATGTTCGCAGCCATTTCGCTGGTCGCGGCAGTGGTCTTCTTGCAGCCGCACTTCATCCATCATCCCCTGGCGTTTTTGGCTGCGCCGCCGCTACTCTGGGCGGCCTTTCGGTTCAAGCCGCGCGATGTGGCCACGGGGGTCACCATCATGACCCTGATCGCGACTTGGGCCACGGCGAAGGGCCGCGGGCCGTTTGCGATGCCGTCCGCGAACGAATCGCTGGTCGTGCTGCAGGCGTTCACCGTCGTCGTTGCCATGGCGGCGCTCATCGTCGCCGCACTCGTACAGGAAAGAGCGGCGCTGCTGCGGCGCGCACGCCGCGCCCTGCGCGAGACCGAGACGGCGTTGCGCTCGCGCGATGCCTTTCTGGCCATGCTGAGTCACGAGCTGCGCAATCCGTTGAGCGCGATCTCCGCTTCGGCCGCGTTGCTGGGCGTGCATGAAGTGTCTGCGGAGGTCTCCGAGCGTGCCCGACGTGTCATCCAGCGGCAGACGGGGCATCTCACGCGGCTCATCGAAGACCTTCTCGACGTCGCCCGAATCTCTGCCGGGACGCTGACACTCGATCGGCATCCCGTCGACCTCGCGGAGATCGTCGACATCGTCGTGCTTCCGCTCTATGCAGAAGGCTCACGATCGCGCCCGCGCATCGAGCTCCAGCTGGAGCCGGTCTGGGTCGATGCGGACGCCGATCGGCTGCAACAGGTCGTCGCGAACATCGTTCAGAACGCGATCAAGCACACGCCCGCGGAAGGGTCCGTGCGCGTCGGCGTCTTCGGACGCGGCGAGGAGGCCGTCCTCGAGGTCGTCGACAACGGGGCCGGCATTGCAGCGGACCTGCTGCCGAAGGTGTTCGATCTGTTCGTGCAGCGTAAGCAAGGTATCGATCGTTCGCAGGGCGGCCTCGGCGTCGGTCTCGCACTGGTGCGCCGCATTGCCGAATTGCATGGCGGAACTGCGGAGGCCTTCAGCGAAGGGCCCGGCCGAGGCAGCACGTTTACGGTCCGCCTGCCGCGTATCGCGGCGGCGTCGCCCCCGGCGGTCTCCGGCGACCTGCCGGACGCGCGCAGGCAGTACAAAATCCTGCTTGTCGAAGACAACAAGGACGCGCGCGAGTCGTTGCACGCGCTTCTGCAGGCCGTGGGCCACGAGGTCGACGAGGCCCCCGACGGCGAGACCGGCGTCCGCAAGGCGCTCGATTGGAGACCGGACTTCGCGCTCGTCGACATCGGGCTGCCGGGCATCGACGGGTACGAGGTCGCGCATCGAATCCGGGCCGCCGACCCGTCCGTTCGGCTCCTCGCCCTCACGGGCTACGGGCGGGAGGAGGATCGAGCTCGGGCCGCGCGCGCCGGGTTCGATGCGCATCTCGTGAAACCGGTTGCGCTTCGGCGCCTGCTGCAGACCCTCGAGGCGCTCAAGGCGACATCGCTCCCGGCCGCCAGCTGAGTTCCGCGCGGATGGCTGCGGCCGCAGAGGCGCCGTTTCCGCCGATGACGGGGCCGACCATAACAGGCATATACTATGCCGCATGCCGAACTATCCTCGCATCGAGCTCAACTATTTCGACGTGCGCGGACGCGCGCAATTCGCGCGCTACTACCTCCTATGCCGAGACATACCGTTCGTAGAGAAGCGCATCTCCCTGGCGTCCGGTTTCGAGGCTTGGCTGGCGATTCGTGAGGATCGCGCGGTGACGGGGCCCTTCCAGAAGCTGCCCGTGCTGAAATGGGGGGACCGCAGCATTGCGGAGACGACCGTCATCGCGGCGTATCTGCACCGCGCGTCGGGCGACGCCGGCCTGCTCTCGGAGGACGAGAACCTTCGGCACGACATGCTGATATCGAGCCTTTACGTCGATGTCATGACGGCCGTCGGAATTCTGCTTTGGTCCGAGCCGATGTTCCCGGGAGCGGATCTCGGCACGAGCTCGGTGCGGGTGCTCGAGCGTATCCAGGGCCACTTCGCGGTGCTCGACCGGACGCTCGTCGAGTGGCAGTGGCTCGAACGCGCGGCGGCGCGGCCCGTCATGGTCGCGGACTGCATGCTCTGGGACCAACTCGATGCCGTGCAGCATGTCTTCGGCCGCAGTTTCCGCCTCGAACCGACGCCGACCCTGGCGCGCTTCTATTCGGAGTGCACGGGACGCGAGCGCTTCGAGCGTCTGCTCGAGGAAAAGCCGTGTCAGTTGACGGGGCGCCCCGGCGAGGCAGACTGTATCGCGCGAATTCGCGCGCTCGTCGCGTCCCGCGACGCCGGCGATCCCGCCGCAGGCTAGGTGTTCGAGCGAATTTTGACGCCTAACGCCGCCCCGCGCCGGTATCGCGGATGGCGGCCGGCGCGGCGGCCGCGCCAGTGGTCCCGCGTCCGCGCTGCACGTCCGCCGCCGGCGGGAGCACTTGCGTGCGTGCGCCGGCGCGACCTGTCGCGATGACGGCCGCGCCGATGCATGCGGCGGCCAGCGAGCCGATCAGCACGCCGATCTTGGCGGCATTGGCTTCGACGGAGCCGACCGGAAAGGCTTGGTCGGCCATCAAGAGCGCGAGCGTGTCGCCGATGCCGCACAGGCAGGCAGCACCGACAAACGGCCGCAGCCCGGCGGCATCCGGCATGCGGGCGATGCCCGAGGAGACCGCAAGCCACGTCGCTGCGAGCACGCCGAGGGGCTTGCCGAGCACGAGCCCGAGCACCACGCCTGCCAGGATCGCCGCGTTACGCGGCGTCGACAGGTCTACGTGCAGTCCGACGCCGGCCGCGGAGAACGCGAAGAGCGGCAGGATCACATAGGTGCTCCAGGGACCGACGGCCTGCTCCGCGCGGTCGGCGGGGGACAGCAGGCGTTCGCTGGCCGCGGAGAGGTTCCTGCTCGCCCACTCCAGGACCGCCCGGTGGTCGACACCGTCGGGCTCGTTTTGCGCGCGCTCGAGATCGGCGAGCGCCGTCGCGGCCTGCGCGAGCAGCGGCGTCGCCTCGGGGGCCGGGCGCGCGGGCAGCAGGGCGGCCAGCACGATGCCCGCGAGCGCGCCGTGCACGCCCGCCGTATGAAGGAAGAACCACAAGCCCAAAGCCAGCACGGCGTAAGGGCCGATGGCCCGCACTCGCCATCGTCGGAGGACGAGCATCGATGCGATGACGGCGGCTGCCGGGCCGAGCCATGCGGCCTGGAAGTTGTGCGGGTAGAACACCGCGAGCACGAGCACGGATACGATGTCGTCGACGACTGCGAAGGCCGCCACGAAAACCCGCACGCTCGGCGGCACGCGGTTTCCCAAAATCGCGAGAACGCCCAGCGCGAACGCGATGTCGGTGGCGGTCGGCACCGACCACCCCGATGCCGCGCCGCCGCGGTTGACGGCGAGGTAGATGACGGCCGGGAGAACGGAACCGCCGAGCGCGGCGACGATGGGCAGCGTCGCGGCCTGACGATCCGATAGGGCGCCGGCCGTGAGCTCTCTGCGGATTTCGAGCCCGACCAACAGGAAAAAGAACCCCAGCAGTCCCTCCGACAGCCACTCGCCGACCGTCAGGGACAGCAGGCTGCCGGGCGGACCGATGCCGAATGAAGAGCGGATGAAGTCGTGGTAAGCCGAGGCCAGGGGCGAGTTGGCCAGACACAAGGCCGCTATGGCCGCCAAAATCAGCACGATGCCGCCCGATGCGGGCAGGCTCGCGAACGCGCGCGCCGAGCGGTTGATGCGCTCGGCGATCGGCCGCTCGAGGGCGTCCAGCAGCGAATAATAGTCCCAGGCACCGTCGTAGCGGGCGCCGTCGATGAACAGCGTCGGCGTGCCGGTAATGCCGTTGCGCCGCGCTTCGGCCAGATCCTCCTCGACGCGGCGGCGAACGGCGTCGCTGTCGAGGTCGACATCGAACCGTTCCGTGTCGAGGCCGATTTCGCCCGCGATGATCCGAATGTCCTTCTCGTCGACCGGGGGTTCCTTGTCGAAGAGCCGGTCGTACATTTCCCAGAATCGCCCCTGGTTCGCGGCCGCCTCCGCGGCGCGCGCCGCGAATTCGGCGCCGGGGTGGGCGCGTTCGTTTGGGAAGTGCCGGAATACGTAGGTGAAGCGGTCGCCGATGGCGTCGCGCAGCCGCCTGAGGATCGTGCGTAGCCGCCGGCAATACGGGCAAAGAAAGTCGCCGTAGTAGACGATGTGAACGGGACGCTCGGGTGCCGTGCCGCCGCGGATATGATCGCGCCCGCGATCGATACCTCGCAGCAATGCGGAATGGGCTCGGCTCGCCATCTTGCCGCAGATCTTACGCGATTCGCGCTACGATATTCGTCGGGACGCTGCCCGGCGTCGCGAGCGTGAGGTAGAGATGGCCGCTGTCTCGGACGGCTGGCCGGACATTCCGTATCCGGCTTGGCGCGAAACCTGCGAGGCGCTGCACCTGTTTCTGCAGATCGTCGGCAAGTACCGACTGGCGCACGCGCCTTGGGTCAACCACTCCTGGCATGCCGCCTACTATGTGACCGCGCGCGGGCTGACGACCTCGCGGGTTCCGGACAAACCCGGCGGAATCGAAATCCGCTTCGATCTGCTCGACCACGAGGTGGTCGGGGAAAGCACGCGCGGAGGCCGGGCTGCGTTCGCGTTGGGGCCCATGTCGGTCGCGGAATTTCACGCTCGCTTTATCGATCTCCTGCGTTCGCTCGGCGGGACGCCCAGTTTCCACGGCCGACCCAACGAACTGCCGAATCCGATCCCGTTCGCCGAGGACGGGGAACCGCGGCCGTACGACGCGGAGGCCGTGACGCGGTATTTCCACGCGCTCGTCTCGGTCGTGCCTGTGTTCGAAACGTTTCGAACCGGCTATATAGGCAAGGTCAGTCCCGTGCACTTGTTCTGGGGCAGCTTCGACCTCGCCGTGACGCGCTTTTCGGGACGCGACGCACCCATGCATCCGGGCGGGGTCCCGGGTCTGCCCGATGCCGTGACGCGCGAAGCCTACAGCCACGAGGTCGCGTCGGCGGGTTTCTGGCCGGGCGGCGGCGGCGCCGACTATCCGGCCTTTTATGCGTATGCCTACCCGGCGCCGGAGGGATTCCGCGACGCGCAAGTCGCGCCGAATGCCGCGTTTTTCGACGCGGGCCTGGGCGAATTCATCCTGCCTTACGAAGCCGTAAGGCGTGCCGACTCGCCAGCATCGACGCTGACGAGCTTTCTCGAGAGCACGTATCGCGCCGCGGCGGCGCTCGGCAAATGGGATCGGACCGCGCTCGAGTGCGCGCCGGGCCGCCCCTTGCGGCCCCGTCCCGTCGTGCGCCGGTAGTCAATCCACGCAGCCTCCGGGACAATCGGGCTCCTGGGAGTCGAGCGTGAGCTTGCCGTTCTCGACGCGATGGCGGCAATGCTAGCCTACCTGGCCCGGGCGCTTCCCGGCGGCCTATCCCCGTGCGCACGCGGCGGGCGCGCAACCGGTCTCAGCCGGCCGGCGCGGCCTGCTTGCGAAAGACCGTGCAGGTGACGGACGTGCCTCCGCGTTGAGCCGGCGCGATTTTGAGGGTCCCGCCGATCAGTCTCGCGCGGTAGTGCATGATCCGTGTGCCCATGCCCAGTGCCGTCGGCTCTTCGTTCCCGATCCCGGTGCCGTCGTCGACGACTTTCAGGACGAACGTACCGTCACGCCCGATCAAGGAGATGTCGATGCGGCGGGGGTGGCCATGCTTGGCGGCATTGTTGACGGCCTCCTGCGCAATGCGCAGGAGATGCGTCGCCGCGAAGTTGTCGTCCAGGTCCGCGGCGCCCGCGCAGCGAAAGCCGCAGTTGACGCCGTACAGTTCGCCGCTTCGGGTCGCGAGATCCGCCAAGGCCGCGCGCAGCCCTTCGGCGTCGACGTCGACGGGGATCAAGCCACGCGCCAGCAGATGCACCTGAGCGGCTGCTTCCTTGATGCCCGAAGCGAGGCGCAATGCGGTCGCGACCTGCGGCGACGACGAGCCTTGCAGCGATTCCGCCATGGTCTGCGTCAGCAGGCCGAGCCCCGTGAGCTGCTGCTGAATGTTGTCGTGCAGCTCGTAGCCGATCTTCTGGTCTTCCTGCGCCGCGATTTCGAGGACCTGTCTTTCCAGCTCTCGGAGATCGGAGATGTCGCGCAGGATGGCCGTGAACAAATTCAAGTTCTCGACCCTGCTGATCGTGAGCCCGACCGGAAAGGTCGAGCGGTCCTTGCGCCGGCCGAGCTCCTCGCGACGAAATCCCGCGTGCACTCGGCCGGTCTCGAGGCGTGCGAGGTAATCGTCGTACTCGCCTTGGTACCGCTGCGGCAGCAGCAGCCTGATGCTTTGCCCGACGAGTTCTCTGCGGACGTAGCCGAACATCTTCTCGGTCGCCGGATTGGCGTCGTGGATGATGCCGTCGGCGCCCAGCGTCACGATCGAATCGACGGCGGTCTCGAGAATCGCCCGGATGCGTTCCTCGCTGTCGCGCAGCGTCTCGATGGCGCGGCACTGCTCGACGAAACCCGCGGCCTGGAGGGCATACAGATCGAGTCGCTGCAGCTCCGCTTCGCGGAGCCCCCGTGGCCGGCGCCAGAACGTCGAGATCCTGCCGAGCGGCTCGCCGTCGAAGCCGATGAGCGGCGTCGTTTGCAGGGCGCGGAAGCCGGCGTTTGCGGCAACTGAACGGTAGGGCGCGAACGCGGCGTCGGTCTCGACATCCTCGACGACGGCCCTTTTCCCCGGGCGCGACGCTTCGGCCCAAGCGGCGCACGCTTCCGTCCATGTCGCGCGAGCTTCCGCCCACGCGGGATGCGCCGGGCACCGCTCGATCGACACCGTCGGCGGTTTCTTCCGCGCGGCGATGACCGGCACTCCGGCGGGCCCCTCCCGAAGCTGCACGCTGCCGAAGTCCGCGGCGAGCATCTCGAGGGTCGCGTTCAGGATCTCGTCGAGCCCCGCCCGCAGGTCCCGCTGCCGCCACAGACGCGCCGTGGCGTCATCGAGCCGAGACAGGGCGTCGGCCTCTGCCTGCAGCCGTGCCTGGCTTTCCCGCAGCCGGTGTTCCATGCGTCTTCGCGCCGTCACGTCCCGCCCCGTGCACAAAAGCCCGAAGGCTTGGCCGCCCGCCGAAGTCAGCCGCGCCTCCTCCCACTCGATCTCGAGCTCCTCGCCCGACTTCGTGAGAATCGGATTCACGTTGCGGCGCGTTCCCTCCGCGCCCAGAGTCCGGCCGAAAAAGTCCCGAATTCGCGCCCGATAGCGGGCCGGCAGAAACGTCTCGAACCAATCGCGGCCTTCCACTTCCCTGAGCGTCCAGCCCGTCAGCGCTTCCATGTACGGGTTAAATCGAACGATTCGGCCTTCGCTGTCGAGAACCAGAATGATGTGCTGCGCTGAGTTGATGATCGCTTCGCTGATCTCGTGATCGCGGCGCAGCGCGTCGTTCTGGCCGTATCGCGCCGCTACGTCGACGACGTGCGTCGCGGCGCGGGGTGCCGCCCGGCGGCCGGCCGGGACCGTCTGCGTGGTGGCGAGGGGAACCTTGCTCTTGGCGGCCATCGAGTCGTCTGTGCTGGTGCGCACGCTTCCGGGCCGCAACGTCCGATACGTCGGCGGGGAGCACAGATATGCCACAGATCGCTTTCGCCAGGCATAGTGGAACGCGCCAAAAGACAAAGGGCGGGCCGTCGGGAATCGAGGCCTGCCACGACGCGGCTCGCGCGGCGGTGCCGCGCACGCGTGCGGCCGTTCAGCGGGCGCTCAGTCGAAGGCCGCCGGATCTACGCAGGTAATCCCCGTAACCGTACGAACGATCCCTCGTACCGAGGAATTAGAGCCGGGCCCCCGCGGCGGGCTACTGCGCGAGGTTCTCGGAATCGGTGCGCTTCCGTGCGGAGGCCTCGTCGGACGGATAGTCATAGTAATAGCGCACCTTGACCGGCGCCGAGCGCAGAGCCTGCCCCGCCGAGAGCGGAGGCCTGAAGCGGCTTCTACGAATGTACGTCTTGAGCCGCTCCTCCACGGCTTTCGAGGTGCCCGGCGATGTCTCGAGCACGTGGAGCCGATTCGCATTGCCGAACTGACGAATGACGAACGCAACGTCGATGTAGCCGCGGCCGCC
The DNA here is from genome assembly GCA_963782445.1 of uncultured Gammaproteobacteria bacterium. Classification (GTDB taxonomy): domain Bacteria; phylum Pseudomonadota; class Gammaproteobacteria; order Steroidobacterales; family Rariloculaceae; genus ZC4RG20. Next base: position 2,353,584 of record CAWAJM010000001.1, on the reverse strand, counting down.
GTCATCCGGCTGCGCTTCCTCGGCGGCCGAGAAGACCGGCAGCCTAGCCGGGACGGCGGGTGAGAACAGCTTCGCGAGCGCATTGTCGGGCGCGCCGCTGGCGCGCAGCGCCTCGTAAGCCTTGCGGTACGTCTCCAGCGCGAAGCCGTTCTCCGCGCACAGGAGCCTCCAGTCGGCCAGGGCGACGAGCGCCGCGCCCTCGGCGGCCGCTGTCGGGTCGAGCTTCGCGACGTTTTGGGCGTGGATCTCGTGCGCCGTCTCGCCGACCTCGCACAAGCCGCGGCTCGGACCGAAAGAGCCGCCGACGTGCCCGCGGTGCGGAGCCAGTGCCGGATTCGAGATTTCGAGATCGTAGGTGCGGAGTATCTTGCCTTCGAACGCGAGCAGATCGGGCGCCTTGTAGCCGCCGATCTCGATCGCGGCTTGCATGGCCCGCTCGTAGAAATGTCTCGCCTTGTGCAGCGAGGCGATGGCGACCTCGTCGACGCTCGGGGGCAGTCTGTCGATGCGCGCCGCCTGGATCGCCCGGTCGGGCGAAGGAATGTGCGTCGTGCCGAAGGAAATCCGCGTATCGGGCGGCAGGCCTTGCGTGATGAGGCGGCGGACCCTGCCGAGCTCGTGCTCGCCCAGCGCCTCGAACAGCCAGGCCGTTCGGGGCCGGCCAGGGTTGCGGCCGGCCAATTCGAGCAGGCGATCCTCGAGAGAATTCGCCTCGTTGGCGTCTTTGAGTTCCGGCGTGTCGGCGAGCATGCGCTCGATGAGGTCGGCCTGAGCAAGCGAGTAGATGCCGTTTCGGACTCGGCTGACGGCCACGGCGCGTTCGAGCGCGTCTCGAGCCGCCGCATTCGCCCCGATCGCTTCGTACAGTGACGCGAGGGACGTGTAGGCCTCGAGCAGCACGGGCGACCGGTCGCCGTTCGTCGCCAGCTCCTCGGCAATTGCGTCGAGCTTGTGCGAGATCGCCGCCAAGGCCTCTTCCGGAGGGTGCCCGGCACGCATCGGCTGCGCGCCGCTCGCCGAGCCTTCGCCGGCCGTGGGCCGGGCGGCGGCCGCCGCGCTCGGGGCCTGGTCCGGCACGGCAGCCGGATAGAACTGCAACATGGAGAGCTCGGACCAGCTCTCGCCGTGAGCGCTCGAACACAGGCAGAGCAGCGAAAGAAGGACGGCCTTCCTTGCGACCGTCATGGTGCCTCCTCGGCCGCGGGCTATGCGGAGCCCGCCGCCAGCGCCTGAGTCTGTAAGCGAAGCATGGCCGTTTTCAGCGGCTTCCTCGCCTCGTGAGAATACCGCTATCGAGACGGTCGCGCGACGGGCCCAAGACCGCTGCGCGAGCGGCTCGGCGTCGATGCGTTCGTTCGCCTGCTCGAGCGCCGGTTCGAAGCGGCCTGGGCGACGAGGCCTAGCGCGACGGCGCGCCGCCGGAGGCCTTTGCGTCGTTCCCCTCGGAGTCGGCGACGGCGCAGTCCCCGACGTACATCTCCGGCTTCGACGTGAAGCCCGGCAGGGCGATGGAGCTGTACTCGTGGCGGCTCTGCACGGCCTTCATGCGGCCGGCGCTCGTCTCGTCCGCGATCACGGTCGTGACACGCAGCGGCCCGGCCTGGCTCATCTGCAGCAAATGCAGATAGCCGTGCGAATAGCGCACGACGATGAAGCTCTTGCCGAAGTTGCCGTCGGCCACGGCCGTGCCGCCGTCTATGTCGATATGGAAGAACACGACGTCGAGAGTCGCGGGCTTGGCCGCCGCCCGCGGCGTGCCCTGCGCCCAGCTGCCGGTCGCGACGACCGTGAAGCGGCAGTCGAGGCGCTTGGCGTTGGCGAGGCGCTTCTCGAGGTCCGTGTTTTGCGCTGCGGCGGGCCGCGGTGCGACGAGCACGGCGGCCGTCAGCGCTAAGGCGAGCAATGCTTTCATGGCGTGAGGTGTAGCACGCCGGCGCAACGATTGCCATGCCGCGGTCATCGCGTGCAGCGCATGTCCCGGGCAGTGAAATTGACCTAATGCTCGGCGTCGGACAATAATCGGGCCCGATCGGAAGGAGAGCCGTTTGCGAATTGCCGTCGTCGTTTTGGCCTTCGTCCTCGTCGTGTATCCGGCTGCTCAGGGGCAGGTCGTCGAAAATGCCGCGTTGCTCGCGCGGCTGCACCGCTTGTTTCCGGCTGCCGCGAGCTTCTCCGCCAAAGGCGGCAATCCGCCGCACTACAAAGCTTTCGGACCCACGGTCGGCAACGCGCAGCCGCCGCTGCTCGGCTATGCCTTCTGGACGACGGAGCTCGAGCCGCTCGAGCGCGGTTACGACGGGCCGATAAAAATGCTCGTCGGCCTCGACACCCGAGGAGTGCTGACGGGCGTCATCGTGACGGAAGATCACGAGCCCTACGGTTACTTCTCGGTCGAGACGCCCGAGTTCGCGGCACAGTTCAAGGGCAAGAGCGTGCGCGACCGATTCGAGGTCGGCGCAGACATCGACGCGGTCACGCGCGCGACCGTATCGGTCACGAGCGCGAGCCGCGCCGTGCGCAATAGCGCGCGGCGCATCGCGCGTGCCTACCTGGTGCCTCCGAAGCAGTGAGCGCGAAAGCCCCGAGCCCGCACCGCAGCTTCTCCCGGCCCATGCCGGCGCCTTACTGGCTTCTCGCAGGCCTGCTCGCCGCGGGCAGCGTGCAGGCCCAGCAGAGCGCCGCCGGCGCGGGTTGGAACTTCGACGACCTGGATACTGCGGGCCCGTCGGTGCTCGAGCTGCTCAGGAGCCAGGCGCCGGACATCGCGCTGTTCGCGGCCTTCGCGGTGCTCGCGCTCGTGAGCTTCTTTCGCAAGAGCGCCCCACTCAAGTACGTCACACTCGTCGTTTGCGTGCTCTACATGGGCATCTACAAGAGCCAGCTGCTGTCCGTCGTGAACGTCTTCGGCGTCGTGACGGCGAATTTGCCGATCCTGGCCTACAGTCTGGCCTGGTACACGTTTGCCGTGTTCGTGCTCGCGACGACCGTGCTGTTCGGACGCCTGTACTGCGGGCGGCTGTGCGCGTTCGGCGCGCTGACGCAGCTCATCGATGCCGTCGTTCCCGCGCGTTGGCGCGTCGACGTGCCCCCGCGGTTCGAGCGGCCCGCGAGCTACGTGAAGTATGGCATGTTGTTCGGCGCCGTCGCCTACTACCTGGCGACGCGCGACATCGGCTTTTACCGCTATATCGAGCCGTTCTGGATGTTCACGTTCTCGGCCTCGGCCGTGCTGTGGGCGGCGCTCGGTGTGCTCCTGCTCGCAAGCGTGTTCGTGCGCAATCTCTATTGCCGCTTTCTTTGTCCGGTCGGCGCCGCGCTGGGACTGCTTTCCCTGCTCACCGTGTTCCGCATCAAGCGTTGGTCGGAATGCAACACCTGTCGCCTATGCGAGAAAACCTGCGAATGGGGCGCGATCCGGCAGCGGCGCATCGTCGTGACGGAGTGCGTGCGCTGCGACGATTGCGAGCGCCTCTATGCAGATCGCACGCGCTGTCCGCATTGGCTGCTCGAGGCCAAGCGGGCTCGCAGGCGGGCCGAAGAGGGCTTGGAGCGGCTGCGACGCGCGGAGCCCACATGACCGGGTCAAGCGGCTCAAGCGTTGCGCCATCGCGACAAATTGCGTTGCGCAAGGGCAACGAAATGGCCTTCCATGCATGGCGAGGCGTACCGAATACACTAATGTCTTGCAGGCAAGGCAGTATTGATGAATGATGTAAAAAAGTGGCAGGCGGCCGGCTCGCCCGGCTGACCGCTAATAGCCATATCGTCGATCCGTTGTGGTTTTCGGGCGAGGGAGGGGGCTGATGCGTACGCGGAGACGCTGGGGTTTATGGCGCGGGCGCGCTTTTGCGGCGGGCTTCCTGCTCGTCGTAGGGTTTGCAGGGTCGGTCCGAGCCGCGCATGCGGCAGGCAGCCCGATCGCGGAGGCGGCCCAGGCCGGCGATGCGGCCAAGGTCCGTGAGCTCGCGGCCCACGGTGCAGACGTCAACGCGCCGGCCGCCGACGGCTCCACGGCATTGCTCTGGGCCGTCTACAATTCCGATCTCGATACCGTCAAGGCGCTGCTCGCGGCCAGGGCCAAGGTCGACGTCGCCAACGGCTACGGCGTCACGCCGCTGCTGCAGGCGAGCCGCAACGGCGATGCAGCCAGCATAGAGGCCCTGCTCGCCGCGGGCGCCGACGTTCACGAGCGGCATCCGGACGGCGAAACGCCGTTGATGGCCGCGTCGCGCAGCGGCCATCGCGATGCCGTCGAGGCGCTGCTCAAGGCTGGTGCCGACCCGAATGCGGACGATAGCTTCGCGCAGCAGACGCCGCTCATGTGGGCGGCGGCCGAAGGTCACTTCGACGTTGTCGATGCGCTGCTCAAGGCGGGGGCGGACCCGAACCGCCAGGCGCACGTCGATGCCTTGAAGACACGCAAGAACGCGGATTTCCCGTCCGGCGGCTTCACGGCGCTGATGTGGGCCGCGCGCAATGGCGACGAGAAAATCGTGCGCCGCCTCGTCGAGGGCGGCGCCGACCTAAAGCTCAAGAACGGCGACGGGCTCACGGCGACGATGATCGCCATCGTCAACGATCGCTTGGATATGGCCGCAACGCTGATCGGCCTCGGCTCCGATCCCAACGACGGCTCGCTGTTCTATGCCGTGCAGATGCGCGACGCGACGACGGATTGGTACGCGCATGACGGTTCCTACCTGCGCCCGGATCACGCCAACAAGCACACGGCCCTCGACCTCGTCGCGCTGTTGCTCGACAAGGGTGCGGACCCCAACAGGCCTTTCGCCGGCGAGTTGCACTGGTCGGCCATGTGTTGCGACCCGGCCGAGAATGCCTCGCCGTTCTATCGGGCGGCCGTGGAGGCCGACGTTGAAGTCCTGAGGCTGCTGCTCGCGCATGGCGGGGACGTTCACTGGACGCCTTCGAAGGTCGAGGCGAAGCGTGCCGCGAACGGCAATGTCGGCAAGCCCGCGCTCGTCGTGGCCGTCAACGGCGGCCGCGGGGTCTCGGAGTCGGGCGGACCCGGCAACGTGCGCGAAGGACCGCCGCCGTTTCGCGAGCCCTCGGACAGGAAGCCCATCGACGCCGTGCGCCTGCTGCTCAAGGCCGGAGCGGACCCGAACGCGGCCGCGCCGGACGGCACGACGGCGCTGCATGCGGCGGCTGAGTATCGCAAGCTCGACGTGATCCGCGCGTTGGCCGATGCGGGCGCCAAGCTCGATGCTTCGAACGCGGCAGGGCTCACGCCGCTCGACGTGGCACTGGGCCGGCTCGGGAAGGGCGAGAAGCCGAAGCCGCCGCCGATGATGCCCGTGAAGGAAACGGGCCCCACGCGCGAGCAGGTCGCGGATCTTCTCAGGAGCCTCATGCAGGCACGCGGCATTCCGATCGTGCTGCATGGCTCGGCGCCGCCGGCCGAGCTCGCGAGTAACGGCCAATGAGGCGGGGCGTTTACTACACGGCCGGGGGCGCCGTCGTCGCGGTCGCTGCCGCCGGTCTCGGCCTGCATCTGTGGACGAGCCGCAGCCCCGATGCCGAGTTGAAGTCCGAATGGCCGCTGTTCCACAAGTACTGCAGCGATTGCCACAACGACATCGACTTCACGGCGAGCCTATCGTTTCAAGGCCTGAAGCCCGGCGACGTCGACAGCCACAAGAAGATCTTCGAGGCGGCGATCCACAAGCTTCACCTCGGCGTCATGCCGCCGCGCGATCGGCCGCAGCCCTCGGAGGCCGATCGGCAGCGGCTCGTCGCCGCGCTCGAGGCCAAGCTCGATGCCGCCGCCGCCGCGCATCCCTACGCGGGTGCGATCCCCGTGCACCGCTTGAACCGCGCCGAGTACGGCAATGCGGTCCGCGATCTGCTCGGGCTCGAGGTCGACGTCACGGATATGCTGCCGAGCGACGGCGGGGATTTCGGCTTCGACAACATCGCCTCGGTGCTGCGCACGTCGCCGCTGCTGCTCGAGCGCTATCTTACGGCCGCGCTCCGGGTCAGTGCGCTGGCCGTCGGTGATCCGACGACGCCGCCGTCGGCGGCTTCGTACAAGATCCCGATCGAGCTCACGCAGAACGAGCATATGCCCGGCCTGCCGCTCGGCACGCGCGGCGGTACGATCGTGCATCACGTGTTCCCCGCGGACGCGAACTATGTGCTGTCGGGCCGGCTCGTCTGGACCGTGGCCGAGGGGTATGCGGGGATCGAGGGTCACGACCGGCCGTTCGAGTTCGTCATCACGGTGGACGGCAAGCAGGTCTTCACGTCCGAGATCGGCGGTCCCAAGGACCACGCCGAGAGCGTCGGCAACATCAACACGGCGCGTGCGGACATCGACAAGCGCATGACGTCGCCGCCGATCCACATCACGGCCGGCCCGCACGACGTGGGCTTCACGTGGGTCCAGCGCCCGGCCGTCGAGCAGAACGTGATTCAGCAGCCGCTGCGCGCCAGTCTCGAGGCGCACAACCCTTCCGGGCTGCCGCGTCTGCAGACGGCCAACATCGACGGGCCCTACGACGTTACGGGCGTCAGCGACAATCCGGTTCGCGACCACATTTTCGTCTGCCATCCGAAGTCGACGGCCGAGGAGCCGGCCTGCGCGCGGCGCATCTTCCTCGCGCTGGCCCGGCACGCCTTTCGCCGGCCGGTCCTGGATGCGGACATCGCTGCGCCCATGGCGTTCTACAACCGGGCGCGGGAGCAGGGCGGCGATTTCGACTCGGGCATTCGGGACGGCCTCGCACGCATCCTCGTGAGCCCTTCGTTCCTGTTTCGTGAGGAGCGCGATCCCGAAGACATGCGGGCCGGGACCACGCACCGGATCAGCGATCTCGAGCTCGCGTCGCGGCTGTCGTTCTTTCTCTGGTCGAGCATTCCGGACGACGAGCTGTTGAACCTCGCCGCGGCCAAGAAGCTGCATGAGCCGAAAGTGCTCGAGGCGCAGGTCAAGCGCATGCTCGCGGACCAGCGCTCAGAAGCGCTCGTCGATAACTTCACGGGCCAGTGGCTGCAGCTGCGCAACCTCGAGGAGCGCGTCAAGCCCGACGTGCTCATGTTCCCGAATTTCGACGAGAACCTGCGGCAGGCGTTTCGACGCGAGACCGAAATGCTGTTCGGCAACGTCCTCAAGGAAAACCACAGCGTCCTCGAGCTGCTCACGGCGGACTACACGTTCGTCAACGAGCGGCTCGCCCGGCACTATGGGATTCCGGGCGTTTACGGCTCGCGCTTCCGCAAGGTGCGGCTCACGGACCCGAACCGCTACGGCCTGCTCGGGCAGGGCAGCCTGCTTTCGCTGACCTCCGACGGCAATCGCACGTCGCCCGTGATTCGCGGCAAATTCATCAACGCGAATTTCCTGGACGATCCGCCGCCGTTGCCGCCGCCCGTCGTCCCGGCGCTCGAGGCCAGTGAGATCAAGGGTAAGCCGATGACCGTCCGGCAGACGCTCGAGCGTCATCATCGGAACCCGGTCTGCGCCTCGTGCCACAGCATCATCGACCCGGTCGGCTTCGCGCTCGAGAATTACGACCCCGTAGGGCACTGGCGCGAAAAGACGCGTGATGGGCTGCCCATCGACTCGGCCGGCATCCTGGCCGACGGCACGCCCGTGAGCGGTCCCGTGGCGCTGCGCAAGGCCATTCTGAGCAAGCCCGACGTGTTCGCCGGGACCGTGACGAAGAAGCTGCTCATCTACGCGCTCGGCCGCGGCGTCGAGCCGGCCGACATGCCCGTCGTGCGCGCCATTCTCGCAGACACGGCGCCCGACAATTACCGCCTCCAGTCCATCATTCTCGATATCGTGAAGAGCTATCCGTTCCAGATGCGCACCAAGCCCGGCAAGCAGAATGACGTCGAGACGGTCGCACAAACGAGGGAGTAGACGCATGTTCATTTCGAAGAAGCACTTGCCCCGCCGCACCGTTCTCAAAGGCGTCGGCGCCGCGATCGCACTGCCGTTCCTCGATGCCATGGTGCCGGCCTTCGGTCAGTCCCGCGGTGGTAAGCAGCCGTTCCGCTTCGGCGCCGTCTATGTGCCGAACGGCATCTACCCGGGGCTCTGGCACCCGGAGAAGACGGGCAGCGACTTCGAGTTCAAGCCGATCATGAAGCCGCTCGAGCCGCACCGCGACTACCTCGTCACGATCAGCCAGATGCAGGCGCCCCCGGGCGGGCCGGACAACGGCGGCGTGCACATGGGCGCGAGCGCGGCTTGGCTCAACGGCCGCGGTCCCGTCAACAAGCTCGGCAGCTTCGGGGCCGTCGAGTCGAAGAAGTCCGTCGACCAGTACATCGCCGACGCCGTGACCGGGGATGCACCGCTGCGCTCGCTCGAGCTCGGCACGGAAGACATGGGCACGGCCGCGGGCGCCTGCGACGGGTACCCGTGCGTGTTCTTCAACACCATGGCTTGGCGCGACGACACGAGCCCGCTGCCCGTAGCGATCAACCCGCAGGTCACGTTCGAGCGCATGTTCGGCGAGGCCGGTACGCCCGAGGAGCGCGTCGCCCGGTTGGCCTTGAAGCGCAGTCTGCTGGATTCCGTCGTCGACGAGACGGCCAAGCTCGAGCGCAACCTCGGGCCGGCCGACAAGACGCTGCTCGACGAGTACCTGACGAACATCCGCCGCGTGGAGCAGCAGCTGCAGAAGTCGCAATCCCGTGCCGCAAGTCTTGCGGATGTGCCGGCGGCGCCGGTCGGCATCCCCGACACGTTCGACGATCACATGACCGTGACCTACGACCTGCTGCACCTCGCGTTCCAGGGCGACATCACACGCGTGTTCAGCTTCATGGTCGGGCACGAGGGCAGCGGCCGCAGCTACCAGTTCCTCGGCGTGCCGCAGCCGCACCATCCGACCTCGCACAACGGCGGCACCCCGGAAGGCATCGAGCTGTACTCGAAGATCTGCACGTATCACGTCGTCAAGCTGGCCGCGTTCATCGACCGGCTCAAGAATACGCGCGAGGGCGACGGCAACCTGCTCGACGCGTCCGTGATCTACTTCGGCGCCGGCATGAGCGACGGCCAGGTGCACGACCGGCACAACCCGCCGGCCGCGCTGCTCGGCCGCGCGAACGGCCGCCTTGCGGGCAACCGTCACATCGCCGTCAAGAACAGCGAGCCCACGTCCAACCTGCTGTTGGCGCTCGCGGACTTGGCAGGCGCAGAGCTTTCGACAATCGGCAGAAGCACGGGGCGGCTCTCGCTCGCCTAGCGAGTTCGCCGAACGAGGGGGGGCAACAAACATCCGCTCCACAGGGGAAGCGGCCTAGCCCGCGGTGCCGGCAACGGTGCCGCGGGCAGCTTAAGGGGATTCTGCGGCGGTTCTCGTCGACCGCGGCAATAGCGCAACTGCAACGAGGGCCGTAGGCCGTAGCTGCAGAAGTGTTTCATAAGGACGTACTGATTTGTTCAGTACATCAATTGCTACCGGCAACGGACCGGGAGTTACAAGGGGAGGTCTTCGATGGATAGCAGGATATTGCGGGCGGCGGTAGCGGCCGTTCTCGCCGGATCGGCCGGCGCCGGAATGGCGCCAGCCGTGTTTGCACAACAACCCGCGCAGGGAGCTGACCAGCCGGCGAGTCAGGCCGCCACTCCAGGCAGCGGGCTCGAACAGATCGTGGTGACAGCGACTCGGCGCGAGCAGAACCTGCAGCAGGTGCCGATCTCGATCGTGGCCGTGACCAACAACGACTTGGAGAAGCGCGGCCTCGACTCGCTCGAGCGCGTGGGTCAAGCCATCCCTAACGTGGTGATCACGGGCAGCGGCGGCGGTACGGAACAACCGAGCTTTCGCGTGCGCGGCATCCCGAATGTCGGCACCTACATCGACGGCGTCTGGCAGGTCGGCACGGCCGGCCTGCTGACCTCGGGCTTCGTCGATATCGACCGCATCGAGATTTTGCGCGGACCGCAGGGCACGACGTTCGGCCGCGACTCGACCGGCGGCGCCATCCGAATCTGGACTAAGAAACCCCAGGACGAGTATTCGGCCGACGTGAGTGCGACGGTCGGTACCTACAACCAGCGCGACGCGAAGCTCTCGGTCAATCTGCCGATCACGGATAAGCTGCTGACGAAATGGACCGGTGCGAGCCTGAGTCGCGACGGCTACGTCAAGAGCCTGACCACGGGTGTCGGCGGCGGCGGCCAGGATCAGACCGTGTTCAACGGCGACATCCTGTGGACGCCGACGCAAAAATTAGAGATGCGCTTCAAGTATCAGCAGAACAGGAACTTCTTCACCGAGCCGCGCATTCAGGACGCGATCTTCAAGGGCACGTATCCGCAGGCGGGTCAGGCGGTCGGTGTGCCGGACCTCTATGAGGCCGCAGGTCAGGAGCCGTTCAACGCCCATACGGAGACGGCCGGCTATCCGGGCGGTGTCGTGGGCGAGTGGCAGAATCGTTCGGAAGTCAGCCTGCCGGACAAGATCATTCAGTCCCAGATGTCTTCGGACATCACCTGGAACGTGACGGACTCGACAAAGCTCGAGTTCATTACAGCGAAGACGCATCAGGAGACGGCCTCGATCGTCGACTGGGACAACAGCCAGTACCAGCTCGTCGAGGACGTGAACCAGGGCAAGCTCGACGTGTTCAGCCAGGAGCTGCAGATCTCGGGCGGCAAGAATCGCGTGAATTGGGTGACGGGCGCCTACTATTGGGACCAGGTCAACCATTCGCGCGGCAGCCGCTACCAGGTCGAGGAATTCGTCTCCGGGCTCTACGACATCAACGCGGCGTTCGCGAACCCGATCTGCACGTCAGTGGAGCATCCGCATCCCGTGCCGGCGGGCGAGCACTACCTCAGCGACTGCCAGGATGTCTATGCCTCTGCGAGCGGTCCCGGCGGCCGATTCGACAACTTGGGCCGGCAGGATCAGCACGGTTGGGCGGCCTACGGCGAGGTCACGATCAATCTCACGGACACCCTCGATCTGACGGTCGGCCTGCGCCATCACCAGCAGGACGATTTCAACCAGCCGCTGAACTTCATTCCGGGCGTGACCGCGCCGAAGGCGCCGAGCACCAACATGGAGTTCGTGGGTAACGTCTTTGCCGGGTCCTCGGAGGGTGTGCCGGGCACGCCGTCGAGCTTCAGCAAGAACACCAAGAAGCTGTCGTTACAGAAGCAATTCAACCCGAACATCATGGGTTACGTCAGTTACTCGGAAGGCTTCGACTCCGGCGGCGCCTCGGCCTACATCGATCCGTCCACGGGTAACCGGGAAATCTCGAGCTATCTGCCGCAGACGCTGCAGAATACCGAGGTCGGCTTCAGGTCGGACCTGGCCCAGAAGACCCTGCGCTTGAACTTCACGGTCTTCCACACGGTGTGGAAGGACATCCAGTCCGCGGGCGTCGTGCTCGATGCCGAAGGCCACCAGCTCCCGATGCTGCTGACGACGAACGTCGGGGCAGCGTTGGCGCAGGGTGCCGAGCTCGAGATGACGTACGTCCCAACGGACCACTGGATGTTCAACCTCAACGTCGGCAAGCTCGACACGAAGTACACGAAGGTCGCTCCGGGCACGCTGTTCCTGGATACGAGCACGGCATTCGCCCAGGCGCCGAAGACGACGGGCAGCGTCGGCATTCAGTACGATGCGAGGCTCAACGCCGGCTCGTCGCTGACGGCGCGCGTCGACTACCTCTACCAGTCGCAGTTCTGGCGCTCGCTGCCGTTCCTGCGCACCTCGTTCTGGACGGCCGTGCCGGCCGGCTTCGACGAGAGCGGCGGCTCTGGCATCCTGAATGCGCGTCTGGGCTATACGCCGGCGGACGGCAAGTGGAACGTGGCGCTGTTCGGCACGAACCTCACGAACGAGCGCCTGATCAACTCGGGCTTCTTCCACGGCATCTGGGGCTTCGACTTCGCGACCGTGGGCCCGCCGCGCGAGGGCGGCGTGCAGGTCAACTTCAAGTTCTAGTAGCGATCGTCAAAGCGGCGCCGGCGGTACGTACCGCCGGCGCCGCGCTGTCGGAAGCCATCGCCGGGTCCGCGGGTTTTCCCGGCCCGCACCGAGCCTAAGGCTTCAGCGCCGTGTCCCAGTGCTCCACGATTTTGCCGTCCTTAACGCGGAACATGTCGAACCAGGTAGCCGTGTAGGGATTGCCCTCCTTGTCCTTCATATTTCGCACGAAGCTCATGACGACCAGGTCGCGCTCGGCCACGATCGAGACGAGCCCCGGGATCGTATCCGGCACCGGCATGGGCTTGGCGTGCTGCGCCCTGAAGTAGGCCTTGACGCCTTCGAGGCCCGTCGTTGCGTTCGGGTTGTGCTGGTGGTACTCGGGGGCCAGGTACTCGTCGGCCGCATCGATATGATGAGCCGTGAGGAACGTGCGCCACATGTCGTAGACAAGCCGCTTGTTGGCCGCGAGTTGCGGGTCGGCGCTCTTGAGGAGCGCCGCTTGATCGGTCGCCGGTACGACGGGCTCGGCCGCCTGGGCCGCGGCGGAAAAGGCAAGGAACGCGATGACGCCAGTCAGTAGTTTCATGAGCTAAGTCTCCCCTTGGTTGAATGCCGCCGTCTTCTTGGGACGGCGTTGTAGCGAGTGTACGCCGGTTCCGAACCCGACGGTATGGCGGAGGCATGCGCGGCTTGACGCCCATTCCATTCGGCAGCCATCCTGCCTCGCGCGGGCGGAAGCGCTGTCCGTGATGCAGTGCGCGACCGAACCCGAAATAATTCGCGCCGCCGCCCGGTCCGAGGAACAGGAGAATTTAAAACCCGTTACTTGGTCACCGGACGAGGAGAAGACGTTGAGAATCGAACGAGTCCAAAGGGGCCTTGCGGCGCTGTTCGCGGCGGCCATTGTTTTCGGCGCCGCCGGGTCGGCGGCGGCGCAATCCCATGCCAAGACACGCATCGTCAAGCAGCCCCCCGGCAAGATCGTCTATTGGGTCCTACCGGGACCGCGCAAGCTCGATCCCGCCGTGTTCGGGACGCCGGAGCATCCGCGGATGCTGTTGAAGCCGAAGCTCGAAGAGGCCCGCAACGGTCATTACCCGCCGACGATTCCGGATCTGCTGAAGCACGTCCCGTTTCTGGTCGGCCTGCCGCTTGCGGCCAGGACGAAGACGCCCGACGGCGGTTGGGTCCTCGAGACGCCCAATCCCTTCAGCGACCGGGCGCGCATCGTCTCGGGCAGCTTCGAGGCGGAGTTCGACGATCACGTCGACAAGGACCAACCCGGTCCGCCCGCGAACACCCCCGATAAGGCCACGCTGACGGCGGAGTTCAAGGATCCGGCCGGAAACGCATACCGTGTCGTCCTGGACGAGGTCATCCAGCCGCCCCTGCCGGGCTACGAGACGCAGGGCGGTGTCATGATCGACTCGGTGCACCACGGCGCGACGGGTACGGGCTCGCCGCTCATGCCCGAGGTCAAGACCTATGCCGCGCTTTGGGGCGTGGGCACGATCTCGGTCAATGGCAAGGTCGTCGGCAAGCGCATGATCCACGTCATGACGACCGAGCCCGTGCGCGACCGGAATTATCATCTGGTTTTCCAGAAGGACCTGCCGCTCAAGCCCGGGGAAAGAGAGTTTCCGGGTCAGATGCATCACACGCATCTCATGGTGATGCCCATCGAGCCCGGGCCCAAGGGCCCCATCTACGCGCCCGTGCCAACGGCCTTCAAGCTGCCGAACGGCAAGATGCAGCCGTTCATGCACATCATGTTCGAGCAGGACGAGATCGTCGAGTGATCGCTCGCTCGGAATCGACGCGCCGCCGCGCGGGTCGGCCGGACGCGTGGCCGTGGCCGGTGCGCGCCGCAGGCCTCGCCGCCGCGCTCGCGGCGGCAGGCGTCTCGCTCGCCGCCGCCGATCCTGCGCGCGGAGGCGGCCGGGCCGGCGCGCCGGGGGCGCCGCCGGCCGCGGCGAAGGCAACGGCCGCCGCCGTCCAGGTCGTCATGCTGACCGCCCACGAGTTCGCCTTCTCGCCCAAGACGCTCGTCGTCGAGCATGGCCGGCGCGTCGAGCTCAGGTTCCGCAACGAAGGCTTGCTGGCACACAATGTCACGATCGCCGACTTGGGCCTTGCCACACCGACGATTCAGTCCGGACACGAGGCCGCGCTCGAGTTCACGGCGCCGGCGCCGGGGCGCTACGCGATCATCTGCGCCGTGCCCGGGCATGCTGATGCGGGCATGCGCGCGACGCTGGAGGTCGAGTGACGCGCGCGGCCGCTTCCGCGGTCGGCAGCGCCGCGGCGGACCCGAGCGAGTGGCTCGACCGGCACGGCGACGCTCTGTACGGCTACGCGCTCGCCCGCGTCGGGCAGCGGGCCGCGGCCGAGGACCTCGTGCAGGAGACACTGCTCGCGGCCATGAAGTCCGCCGCGGCCTTTCGCGGCATTTCGAGCGAGCGTACGTGGCTCGTCGGCATCCTGCGGCACAAACTGCTCGACTACTATCGTGCCCTCGGCCGCGACCGCAAAGTACGGGCCGAGGAGCCCTTCGACGAAGAGGCGGGCGGTGGCCCGTTCGACGAGCGGGGCCGATGGCGCGCTCACCCTGCGGTCTGGGCGTCGCCCGAGGCCGCGCTCGAGCGCAGCGAGTTCTGGGTCGTCTTCACGGCCTGCATGAGCGGTTTGCCCGAGTCCCTGCGCGGCCCGTTCGTGCTCAGGGAGCTCGAGGGCCTCGACACGCGGTCCCTTGCGGCGACGCTCGGCACGACGCACAACAACGTCTGGGTCATGCTGTCGCGTGCCCGGCAACGGCTGCGACGCTGTCTCGAGGTCAACTGGTTCGGGAAGGAGTGAGGCATGTTGAGTTGCAGGCACGCCGCCGACCTGCTGTCGCGGGAACTCGATGGGCCGCTGGCGCCGCGCGAGCGCGTTCGGCTGCGCTGGCATCTGCTCATGTGCCGCCTGTGCCGCGCCTACGGTGGGCAGCTGCGTCTCCTGCGCCGAGTCTGCGCGCGGGCAGCTGCGGCCGAAGCGCCCGCGGAGGCGCTCGGTCCCACGGCGCGCGCGCGCATTCGGGCGACGCTCGAGCGGGCCGTGTAAGGTTTCCGTTCCCCGGCCGACTCACCGCAGAGTTCCGGCTGGAGGCGCGAATCGCGCCGGAGGGGAAGGGCATGGATCGAGCGGGCGGCCGTGTCGCCGAGGGAAGGGCGTCCGGCGCCGCGGCTGAGGGCGTGCGGCGCTTCGAGCAGCTCGTACGGCAGTTCCGCCCGGACCTCTACCGCTATGCGCTGCACTTGTGCCGCGAAGCCCCGTTGGCCGAGGACCTCGTCCAGGAAGCGCTGCTGCGCGCTTGGCGCTCGCTGGCCTCGCTCGAGGACTTCGCCGCCGCGAAATACTGGCTCAAGACGATTCTGCGGCGGGAATACGCACGCACGTTCGAAAGGAAGTGGCTCCCGACCGTCGACATCGATGCGCTCGGCGCCGAGGAAGTTGCGCTTGCGGCCGAGACGCTCGACCCGGACGTGTTGACCTTGCGTCGCGCGCTGCGCGAGCTGGCGGCCGATTATCGCGAGCCGCTCGTCCTGCAGTCGCTGCTCGGCCACAGCACGCGCGACGTAGGACGTATGCTCGGTCTCACGCAGCAGGCCGTGTTGACTCGGCTCTTTCGGGCGCGACGCAAGCTCGCCGCAGCGCTCGAGGCGCCGCTCGGTGCAGCGGCGCCATCGTGAGCGCCTCGGCCCGGCGCGCCGCCGGCACCGCCGCGCCGGGCGGCAGCACCGACGCCGCCGGGCTCAGTCGGCCGGCTCGATTCTGAGCAGGGCGCCTTCCTTCTCGTCGGTCAGCACGTACAGCAGGCCGTCCGGGCCCTGCCGCACGTCGCGAATGCGCTGCCGGAGGTCTTCGAGCAGCGACTCGCGCCGCAACTCTTGCATTTTCTCGTTGAGCAGCACGCGGTCGAGCTCGCCCGTGCCTGGGATTTCGCCCTTGCGCAGGCCGCCCACGAACAGGTCGCCCTTCCATTTCGGCAGCTTGTCGCCGGTGTAGAACGTCATGCCCGAGAGCGCGATCGAGGGCGTCCAGTAGACCACCGGCGCCTCGTAGCCCGCGACCGTCGGCTCGCCGGAGTGCCACGGGCCCTGATAGTCGCGCCCGAGGCTGACCTTCGGCCAGCCGTAGTCCTTGCCGGGCTTCAGGACGTTGACCTCGTCGCCGCCGTTCGGACCGTTTTCGTTCTCCCACATGACGTTCGTGCCCGGCTGCAGCGCGAGTCCCAAGGAGCTGCGGTGGCCGAGCGTATAGATCTCCGGCTTGTAGTCGGGCTTGCCCACGAACGGGTTGTCGCTCGGCACGCTGCCGTCGTCTTTGATACGCAGCACCTTGCCGGCATAGCTTCCCGGGTCCTCCGAGGCGCCTTCGCCCGTGGTGAAGTAGAGGTAGCCGTCCCGGTCGAAGGCGATACGTGAGGGACCGCCGGTGCCGTCGCGGGCGACGAACACGTCCTGGAAGTCCTCGAGCGCATGGCCGTCCCAGCGCCCGCGGCCGATCGCGAGGCCATTCTTACCGTCGCCGAGCGGCTTCGTGTAGCTCAGGTAGACGAGCTTGTTCTGTGCGAAGTGCGGGTGCAGCACGACGTCCATGTAGCCGTGGACCGAGCCCGGCAGGCCGGAGGGCAGCTGCCAGAACGAGGCGGGCGTGCCGCCCACGGGCTGCGGATCGATCGTGCCGTCGGGGTGTACATGCTGCAGTGTGCCCCGTCTTTCGGTGATCAGCATGGTCCCGTCCGGCAGGAAGGCCACGCTCCAGGGATAGACGAGCTTGTGCGTCACGACGACGACGCGGATATTCATACCCTCGGCCGTGGGGTAGACGAAGGGGCCGGGCGGAAGCTTCTTGTTCGCGAGACCTTGCGGCGCGACGGGGATACCGTTCTTGAACGGCACCCTGTGCTGGGCGTGGGCGGCGCCGCCCGCGACCGCCGCGGCGATCAGGACGGCGAGGGGAACTACGCCCCCGATCGTGCGTGCGCGGCGCCCGCGCGCCGCTGACGATTCAAGACTCATGGTGCGAACCTCCTCCCGGGATGGATCATATTCTTGTACTTTTCGAGGCTGCCCGTCAGCGGACGGGATGGCCGTTGTCGTCCCAAATCTCGATAGGCGCAATGCCGAGCTTCTCTATCTGCGGCCGGATCTTCGCGAGATCGCCAACAACGATCCAGACGAGACTTTCCGGATGCACGACCTCGTGCGCGGCCGACTCGAGGTCGTCTAGCTTCAGCGACTCGAAGCGTTGTTCGAGCGTCGCCGCGTAGTCGAGCGGGCGGCCGTAACGCCACGAAGTCACGAGGCTCGCGAGCACCGCATTGTTCGTCTGGAAGCGGCCGGGCAGGCCCCGCGTCTCGCCCGCGACGGCATTGGCCATCTCTTGCTGCGTGATCGGCCGCGTGTCCGTGACGTCCTCGAGCTCCTTGACGAGCTCGGCCACGGAGGCGCCCGTCTTGTCGATCTGCACGGGCGCATAGACGAGGAAGGGGCGCGGGCCCTTTGCGCTCTCGAGGAACGTATGGGCCCCGTAGGCCCAGTGCTTGCCTTCGCGCAGGTTCATGTTGATGCGCGACGTGAAGTCGCCGCCGAGCACGTCGTTCATGGCTTCGATGGCCACGTCGTGATCCGTCCCGAGCCCCGGCGCGACCTCGCCTGCCATGATGAGCGACTGCGGCGAACCGGGCTTGTCGATGAGAATCATGCGCGGGGACTTGGGCAGCGCTACGTCGGCCACGTTCTTCGTCGGCAGCGGCTCGGCCGGCGCTTTCCAGTCCGCGAACGCGCGCTCGAGCATGGGCTTGAGTTGCACCAGCGTCGTGTCGCCGACGACGAACAGCGTCGCGTTGTCGGGCCGGATCCAGTCATGGTCGAAGCGCACGAGGTCGGCGCGCGTGATCGATTTGACGGACTCGACCGTGCCCGTTCCCGTGAATGGGACGCCGTAGGCGTGATTAGGGCCATAGAGGGCGGGCGGCAACAGGCGCAGCGCAAGCTGCTCGGGCTCGGCCTTCTCCTGCGCGATCGAGGCGATCGTCTGCCCGCGCAGCCGCGCGATCTCGTCTTGCGCGAACGCCGGGTGGCGGATAACGTCGGCCCAAAGGTCGACCGAAGGCTCGAGCCGGTTCGACAGCGCGGACAGATGGACGTACGAGGAGTCGAGTGTCGAATTCGCCGAGATGTTGGCGCCGAGCCGGTCGGCCTCGGCCGAGATCTCGAGCGCCGAGCGGTCCTGCGTGCCCTGGTCGAGCATGGACATGGCGAACTGCGCGACGCCGAGCTTGCGGCCCGCATCGGCCGCGTAGCCCGCATCGAACTGCATCGAGAATTCGACGAGCGGCACGGAGTGGCGCTCGGCCAGGATCACGCGCATGCCGTTGTCGAGCGTCGTCTGCTGAATGGCCGGGAAGCGCAGTTTCGGCAGCTGCGTCGGAATCGGCGGGAGCCCCTTGGAGCGATCGACGCCCGTCTTGGCGGCCGAGAGCTTTGGGGTCGGCAGGACGTCGACCTGATGCCAACCCTTGCCGAGCCAGCGCCGCGCCGCATCGCGCACGTCTGCCGGCGTCGCCGAGTTGACCCATTTTAGATAGGTCTCGATGAACGCCGGGTCGCCGGCGTAGAGCTGGCCCTGCGCGAGCACCGTCGCCTGGCCGCGGAAGCCGCCGACCTTCTCGAGGCCGCGGACCGTGCTCGCGTTGATGCTCGTGACCGCGCGCTGCAGCTCGTCGGCCGTGGGGCCGTCCTCGAGGAACTTCGCGACGACGTGATCGAGTGCGTCGCCTGCGATCTGCGCGGACTCGCCGGGGTTCATGACGACCGTCGCGTCGAAGACGCTCGAAAGCTCGAGCGGAGTCACGCCGACGTTGACCTGCGAGGCGACCTGGCGGTTGTAGACGAGATCGAGATACAGGCGCGAGTTGCGGCCGTCGCCGATGATCGAGGCCGCGAGATCGAGCAGGGCGGCGTCGCGCGTCGTGCGCGGTGGCACGGCCCAGACGCGGTCCACGAGCGCGGCCGGGACCTCGTCGTACTGCGTCTCGCGCGTGTCGTGGTCGCGGTCCGGGATCGAAGATTGGGATACATCGACCGCGGGCCCCGGCGGGATGTCGCCGAAGTAGCGCTGCACTTTCTCGCGAGCCGTTTTTACGTCGATGTCGCCGGCGAGGGCGATGACGGCATTGTTCGGGCCGTAATAGGTCTTGAACCAGTTCTTGACGTTGGCCAGGGACGCTGCGTTGAGGTCGGCCATCGAGCCGATCGTCGTGTGATGGTAAGGATGGCCCGGCGGGAACAGTCCGCCGAACAGCGGATACTGGAGCCGGCCGTAGGGCTGGTTGTCGTCCTGACGCTTCTCGTTCTGGACGACACCGCGCTGCTCGTCGAGCACATCCTGAGTGATGCCCCCGACCAGGTGGCCCATGCGGTCGGATTCCATCCATAGGGCGAGATCGAGGGCAGGCGTCGGCACGGTCTCGAAGTAGTTCGTGCGGTCGTAGGAGGTCGTGCCGTTCATGTCGGTCGCGCCCACCTTCTGCATCGGGCCGAACCAGTCGCCGTGAAAGTTCTCCGAGCCGTTGAACATGAGGTGCTCGAACAGATGTGCAAAGCCGGCCTTGCCCGCCGGCTCGTTCTTCGAGCCGACGTGATAGAAGATGCTGATGGCGACGACGGGCGCCTTGTGGTCCTCGTGGACGATGACCGTGAGGCCGTTGGAGAGCTTGAAGCGATCATAGGCCAGGTTCAGCTGCGGCGCGCCCTGGCCGGCCGCGGTGCCTTCGGGCCCGGACTGGGCCATGCCGGGACCGGCCAGGAGCAGGCAGCCCGCGGCCGCGGCGGACAGACGGGCGCCCGCCGAGCGGGCAAGGGCAGAGAACATGGCGCTTCTCCTCGGATGACGTAACGCAGCAATCGCCGGCATGATACCGGCCGTTAGGGGCTGAATCCTAGTTATGCGCCCCTGCGAGATCCGACAAGCCGCGGGCGGCCGGGTTCCGGGGCCGAACGGACGCCGAACGTTAAGGCGGCCGTTATCGAACGGTTTTTTGGCTTTTTTCTCGCCCCAAGCCAGCTAAAATCCGGGGCGTGAGCGCAAAGAGGCCGCTGAGCGGCTGAGGAAGCAGCATATGAGCAAACCGAGTCTTTGGTTCCGCGACGGCTTAGCCCGTACGGGCGCGCGCCTGGGTCGCCGCTTCGTGCCCGCCGCGGTCGCCCTATTCGCCGTGGGCACGGCTTGGGCCCAGTCCGATTCGCAGCCTGGGCCCGTCTCGAGCAACTCTGAACACCTTAAGAATCTGCCGGCGCCGTACGGCTTCGAGCCGGCGACCACCGTGGCGGACTTGATGGAATTCGTCGTCATGCCGGCGGCCCAGCGTCTGTGGGACTCGGTCAGCGTGAACGTGACGCAGGCCGGCATCCAGGAGCAGGCGCCGAAGACGGACGAGGAATGGGCGGCCGTGCGCGGCGACGCGCTGACGCTGGCGGAGATGTCCAATGCCCTCATGATTCCCGGCCGGCGCACGGATAAGCCCGGGGCCGTCGCCGAGTACCCCGAGGAGGAGCTCTCGGGCGATCAGATCGAGCAGTTGCGCGAGAAGAACTGGGACGCCTGGGTCGCGCACGCCCAAGTTCTGCACACGGCCGTCATGCAGTCGATCAAGGCCATCGACGCCCGTGACAAGGACGCGCTGTCCGACGCCGGCGGGGCGCTCGACGAGGCCTGCGAGAGCTGCCACCTCGAGTTCTGGTACCCGCCCAAGACGAAGCAGCCCGCGCAATAGCCGCGCGCACGCGCGGAGCGAGCCGCCGCGGACGGTCGCGCCCGTCCGCGGCGCCGCGCGCTACTCCATGACGGCGTGAGCCGTCTGCTCGCCGCGCGGCTCGGCGGCCGCTGCCGTCTGCGCCTCGGTCGCGGGCGCGCTTCGCTGCCGCGGTGGCGGCCGAAGCAGCAGCAGCAACGGCACGGCGACGACGGTCATGTACATCATGAGCCTGAAGTCGTCGAGATAGGCCATCATCGCGGCCTGCCGCGTGACCTCGCCGTTCAGGGCCAGGGGGCCGGTCAGGGTGCCGAGATCCCAGGCACGCGGCGCCCAGCTCATCGCGCTACGAAACGGCGTCAGGCGATCGGCCAGCGCGGCGTGGTCGATCTGCAGCCGCTCGCCGAGGATCGTCATGACGAGCGAGATGCCGATGCTGCTGCCGATGTTGCGGATCAGGCTGAACATGGCCGTGCCCTCGTTGCGCAGCTCTGGGGCGAGCGTCGCGAACGCCGCCGTGCTGAGCGGCACGAAGATGAAGCCGAGGCCGATGCCCTGGACGACGCCCGTGACGACGATGTCCTTGATGCCCACGTCGAGCGTCCAGCCCGCCATCTGCCACATCGATACAGCCGTCATCGTGAGCCCGAACAGCACGAGATAGCGCGTGTCGACGCGGGCCACGAGCCGGCCGACGACCAGCATGGCGAAAAAGGTGCCGACGCCCCGCGGCGCGAGCACGAGCCCGGCCGTCACGACCGGGAACCCCAACAGGTTCTGAAGGAAAGGCGGCAGCAGCGCGAGCGTCGCGAGCAGCATCACACCGACGACGAAGATCAGCGTGAGTCCCGCCACGAAATTGCGGTCCTTGAACAGGGCGGGCTCGATGAAGGGCTTCTTGGCCGTAAACATGTGCACGAGAAACATGTAGAGGGCGAGGCCCGCGAGCACGGTCTCGAGCACGATCTCCGCGGACCCGAACCAGTCGAGCGAGTTGCCTCGGTCCAGCATCATCTGCAGCGCGCCGATCGCGAGGCTCAGCAACGCGAAGCCGAAGAAGTCGAAGCGGCCGCCGCGGCGCTTCTCGGTTTGCGGCACGAAGGCAAGAATCCCGAGCAGCGCCAGGATACCGAGCGGCACGTTGATATAGAAGGCCCAGCGCCAGCTGTAGTATTCCGTCAGGTAGCCGCCGAGGGTCGGCCCGAGGATCGGGCCGACCATGACACCCATGCCCCAGAGCGCCATGGCCGAGCCGTGCCGCTCGCGCGGATACGTGTCGAGCAGGACGGCCTGGGCCAGCGGCACGAGGCTCGCGCCGAGCGCGCCCTGCAGCACGCGGTAGATGACGATCTGCTCGAGCGACGTGGCCGCACCGCACAGCATGGAGGCGATCGTAAAGCCGACGACGCTGGCCGCGAACAGATGCTTGCGGCCGAAGCGCGATGCCAGCACGCCCGTGAGCGGCGTCATGATGGCCGCCGAGACGATGTAGGAAGTCAACACCCACGAGATCTGGTCCTGCGTCGCGGACATGTTGCCCTGCATGTGGGGCAGGGCCACGTTGACGATCGTCATGTCGATGACTTGCATGATCGTCGCAAGCATGATTGAGATCGTGATCATGCCCCGGTGCTGTACCGAAGCGCTGGTGTCCATCGCTGCTCCCGTGTCGAAGGGGCGGGCGGCGCGCCGTGACGGCGTGAGCGCGCCGCGCTCAGCCCGTGTGGCCGCAGCCCGGCGGCATGGGTTTCGACGCGGCCGCCGAGGCCGTGCCGAAGCGCAGGAACGCGGGCACCGGGCGATGGTAGCCGGTGTCGATCGACACGGTCGCGCTCATGCCCGCGCGCAGCTGCGGATCGCCCTGTCCGACGGGCACGGAAATGCGCACCGGGATGCGCTGGGTAATCTTGACCCAGTTACCGGTCGCGTTCTGCGCGGGAATCACGGAGAACTCCGCGCCCGTTGCGCCGCTGATGCTGGCCACGGACCCGCGCCAGTGACGGTCGGGATACGTGTCGATCGTGATGTCCACGGGCTGTCCCGGACACACGTGTGTCAGGTCGGTCTCCTTGTAGTTGGCCTCGATCCACATGTTCCGGTTCTTGATCACGCTCATGACCGGCGTGCCGGGGGCGACGTGCTGGCCGACGACCGGGACTTTGCTCGCGATGCCGGCGAACGGGGCCCGCACGACCGTGTGCAGGACATCGACCTGGGCCGTATCCCGCATGGCCTGCATCGCGAGAAACATGGGCTGCTCGCTGAGGGGCACGTCCGGGCCGCCGCCGAGCTGGGCCTCGAGCTGGCGGATCGCCTGCTCGGTAATCGGGATTTGCTGTTTGGCGACGTTGTAGTCGTGCTGCGCGCGGTCGACGTTGGCCTCGGTGCCGAGCTTCTTCGCCTGCAGGCCCTCCTGCCGAGCGAGCTCGCGCTTCGCGTACGCGAGGTTCGTACGCGCGAGCGCGAGCTGGTCGACCTTGCCCTGGTACGAGGCCACGAGGCCGCCGAGGAAGGATTTGACGGCGCGCATCTGCGCATCCGCCCGGGCCAGCGCGGCCCGGTAGGCGCGGTCGTCGATGACGAAGAGCACGTCGCCGGCCTGCACGGGCTGGTTCTCCTGGACGGCCACGCTCTTGATCGTACCCGCGACCTCGGCGCTGATGACGACCTTGTCCGCCTGTATGTAGGCGTTCTCGGTTTCGGCAAAGCGGCCCGACGTGAAATAGACGTAGGCGCCGACCGCGAGGACCGCGACCGGCCCTAGTACGAGCAGCGCCCCGCGCAGCAGCCGGCGCGCGGCGCCGCGGCCTTGCCGATTGCCCTCAGCGGGCACCGCGTCGTTCGCCTTCCCGTCGCCGGTCGATGTCTTCGCTGGAATCTTGTTGTCCGACATCCTTGCTCTTCCTTCCGTTCGAGCCGTGGTGAGCGGCGGCCGCCTCGGCGGCCGAGAGGTTTTGCTTCATGACGCAAAGCGCCTCGATGAGCTGCTTGCGCGCGGCCGCCGGGACACCGGTCAGGACCTCCTCGAGCATGTTCGACGCGCGGACCTGCATCTCTTCGAGAATGGGCTGAGACTTCTCCGTCAGATAAAGCCGTACGGCCCTCCGGTCATCGGGGTCCGTGCGGCGTTCCACCCAGCCGGCCGACTGCATGCGGTCGACGAGCCGCGCGAGCGTGATCGGCTGCACCTCGAGGCTCTCCGCGAGGCAGGCTTGGTTCATGCCCTCGCTGCGCGCGAGATACGCGATGGCGCGCCACTGCGCCTGCGTCAGCCCGAGCGACTGGACGCGGCGGTTGAAGTTGCGCCTCAGCATCTGCGCGACGTCCGTGAGCAGGAAGCCGATGCTGCGCTTCGGGTCCGATTGGGCGGTCATGGGGAAAGTCGGCTATTGATAAGCATGCTTATAATAAGCCTGGTGCAAACGTTGTGCAATACGGTTCCCTGAACGTGCTTCCCGCGCGAGCCGTTTCTTCAAGACGCGGCCCGCAGGACGCGGCCCGCGCCGTGGCGCCCCCTACGCTGCTTTGCTACGCTGCGCGCTCGACGTTCCATGGGCGCAAGCAGCTTTTGAACACGACCACAAGCGCCGCGGAGGCCGCCGCGCAGGCGGTCCCCCGAAGCGGGGCGACCGGCATCTACCGCCGCCTGGTGGCCTACGTGCGCCCGCACAAGGCCGTCGTCGCAGGCGCCGTCGCGGCGATGATCGTGCATGCATTCGCGGACGCAGCCGTGCCGGCCCTCATCAAGCAGGTCATTGCCGTGCTGGAGGACAGCGGGCGGCACGGCAGCTACCTGATCCCTGTGCTTATCGTGATCCTGTTCCCCGTGCGGGGCACGATGGATTTCCTAGCCGTCTACGGGCTCAGCTGGATCGGGCGCAGCGTGGTCATGGCCCTGCGGCGCGAGCTGTTCGGCCACTACCTCGCCTTGCCGGCGCGCTATTTCGACCGGCAGGCCACGGGGCTGTTGATCTCGAAGCTCACTTACAACACCGAGCAGCTCGCCGAGGGCCTCTCGAACGCCGTCATCGTACTCGTGCGCGATTCGCTGACGATCGTGGTCTTGGTCGGCGTCATGATCTACATGAGCCCGCGCCTCACGCTGCTCGTCGTCGTCGTCGCGCCGACCGTCGGCCTGCTCGTCGCCTATGCCGGCAAGGCACTGCGCCGCTACAGCAGCCGCATTCAAGTGTCGATGGGCGAGTTTACACGCGCCGTGCAGCAGTCTCTGAGCGGTCATCGCGTCGTCAAGATCTTCGAGGGTCAACGGCGCGCGCGCGCGCAGTTCAGTCGCGTCAACGACCGCAATACCCGCCTGCAGGTCCGGCTTGCGGCCGTGCGCACGCTCGGCGACGGGCTCACTCAGCTGGCCGTGGCGAGCGGCATCGCAACCGTCGTCTATGCGGCCTTCACCGTGGACCGCTCGGGCGGCCTCGGCGCCTCGGGCTTCGTCGGCTTTCTAGCCGCGATGGGCATGCTGCTCGCGCCGCTCAAGCGCATCACGAACGTGAATCCCATCCTGCAGCGCGGCGTCGCGGCCGGGGAGAGCGTATTCGAAACGCTCGACGAGCCCGGTGAGCCCGACGCGGGCCGCGTGCCCCTCGAGTGCGCGCAGGGACGCGTCGAGTATCGGCACGTGGTATTCGCCTACGAGGGCGTCGGCACGGAGGCGCTCCGGGACGTCTCCATCGAAATTCCGGCCGGCAGCCACATCGCCTTCGTCGGCCGCTCCGGCAGCGGCAAGTCGACGCTCGTGAGCCTGCTCGCGCGCTTCTACGAGCTGCGCTCGGGCGCGATCCTGCTCGACGGCCGCGACATTCGCGAGTACCGGCTCGCCGACTTGCGCCGACAGTTGAGCTACGTCGGCCAGGACGTCGTGCTGTTCGACGACACGATCGCGAACAACATTGCTTACGGCGGCCTGGCGGGCCGCTCGCGCGCGGACATCGAGCGCGCCGCCGAGGCGGCCTACGTGACCGAGTTCGCGGCCGCGCTGCCCGAGGGGCTCGACACGCGCGTCGGCGAGCGCGGGCTGCTGCTGTCGGGCGGCCAGCGCCAGCGGGTCGCCATCGCGCGCGCGCTGCTCAAGGACGCGCCCGTGCTCGTGCTCGACGAGGCAACGTCGGCGCTCGACACGGACTCCGAGCGGCGCATTCAAAGCGCGCTCGCGCAGCTCATGCAGGGCCGCACGACGCTGGTCATCGCGCACCGGCTGTCGACGGTCGAGAACGCGGACCGCATCGTGGCCATGCAGGACGGACGCATCGTCGAGATCGGCGCTCACGAAGAGCTCATGCGGCTCGGCGGATATTACGCGGCGCTGCAGCGGGCCCAGCTGGCGGCATAGAATTGCGTTGCGGCACCGGCCGTCCCCGGACGCCTGCGCGCTGGGCCCGCGAATCGAGAGCGAGCACTTGATGGCAAACAAGGGCGCCGATGCCGTCGCGTATGCCGCGCCGCGCTACTGGCCCGTCTGGGCATTCTGGTTGTGGCTGCGGCTCACGGCGATGCTCCCGCTCGGCGCCGCCTTGGCGCTGCACGAGCGCCTCGGGGGCCTCGCCTATCGCCTCGCCAAGAAACAGCGGCGCACCGTCACGCGCAACCTCGAGCTGTGCTTCCCGGAGCTCGGGGCCGCCCAAATCGAGCGCCTCGCGCGCCGGCACTTCGGGGCGCTCGGGGCCTCGGTCGCCGAATCGGCGTTCGCATGGTACGCGCCGGATCGCCGTCTTGCCCATCGCTTCGACATCGTCGGTCGCGAGCATCTCGACGCCGCCGTCGCGGCCGGCCATGGCGTCATTCTGTTCACCGGCCACTTCACGACGCTCGAGATCTGCGGACGGCCGTTCAAGCGCCTCGTACCCCTGTTCGCCTGCATGTTCAGCCACCGCAGCAATCCGCTGCTCGACGCCCTGCAGCGCCGCGGCCGGCTCCGCAGCGCGCACGAGTTCGCCGCGAGCGACGACGTGCGCTCGCTGCTCAAGAGCCTCAAGCGCAACGCGGTCATCTGGTACGCGCCCGATCAATACCACGCCGGCGCCAACGCCGCGCTGCTGCCGTTCTTCCACGAGCTCGCGATGACGAACGTCGCGACGAGCCGCATCGCCCGCGTCAGCGGCGCCGCCGTCGTGCCGTTCGCGTTCCGCCGCCTGCCGGGCAAGGCCCGCTACGAGCTGCGCTTCCACGCCCCGCTCGAAGGCCTCCCGAGCGCGGATCCGATCGAAGACACGCGGCGGCTGTTCGCAGTGCTCGAGGGCTTCATCCGCGAGAGCCCGGAGCAGTACCTCTGGCTGCACAAACGCTTCAAGGGCCGCCCGGCGCCGCTGCCGGACCTCTATGCCCGCCCCCGCGAGGCCGTCGGTAAGCAACTCTGAGGCGGGTAGTCGACCGCATGATTCATGAGCGGGATCGCGCTGGCGGTGGGCGGAGTCTCGTGCAGACGGGCGCTTTCGGGGACGGCGTGAATCCTTCCCTAGTCGGTATCCGGCTTCAGGCTCGGCGTCAGGGCGATGTCGGGACGCTGAGCGCCAGGGATGGCGCTCAGCTAGCCCCCAGGGTCGGGTTCACGGCGGTCCCGACACCGCCCTGACGCCGAGCCTGAAGCCACCGCGAACGTGGCTGGAGCGCGGTTCGCAGGCCCGCTACCGCGGCAATGCGAAGACGTACAGCCGATTGCCGGACCCCGGCCGCAGGTCGGGCGTCAGCGCCGCGAGGCCGTAGGCGAGGCCGGAGCCGCCCGTGCTGACGGCGACGTACTGGCGGCCGTCCACGGCGAAGCTGATCGGATAGCCGTTGACCGGGGCGCCGAGGTTGACCTCCCAGAGGATCTCGCCGCTGCGTTGATCGTAGGCGCGGAAGCGGCCGTTAACGTCGCCGCCGAACACAAGCCCGCCGCCCGTCGAGACGAGCGAGAGCGTGCCGGCGCGTTGGGAGTGCTTCCATGCCGTCGCGCCCGACCGCACGGAGATGGCCTGGATCGTGCCCACGTCCTTGGCGCCGGGTGCGACCTCGATCTTCGAGTTCTCCGCGTACACGGCGAGCGGCGGATGATTCGGGCCCGTCGACGTGACGTGCATGCAAGTGTTTTCGAGCGGGAAGTACATGAGGCCCGTGAGCGGGCTGTAAGTGCCGGCCGGGTAATTCTTGCCGCCCGACGAGCTCGGGCACACGAACTTGGTTTGATGATCCGCCGTGAACTGCACCTCGGGGTTCACGGTCGCCGCGCCCGATTCCGTGTTGATCTTCTCGACGACGTTCTGCTTGACCGTCTCGCGGGCCCAAAGGAATTCGCCCGTGTCGCGGTCGAGCGTGTAGACGATGCCCGTCTTGCCGGGGATGCCCGTGATGACCTTGTAGACCTGTCCGCTGTGCACCTGCGGATTGATCCACTTGACGGAGCTCGCGTCGGGCGCGACGGCCGTGTCGACGAGCATCCGCTCGAACGGGTGATCCAAATCCCAGCTGTCGACGACGTGCTGAAAGTACCAGACTATCTTGCCGGTCTTCGCATCGAGCGCGAGCGTAGAGTTGTTGTAGAGATAGGTCTTACCGTTGCCCGCGAGCATGTATTTCGGCGCGGGCGCGGTGACCGAGGTGCCGACGATGATGCGGTTCGTCTCCGGGTCGAAACTCGGGACCATCCAGCTGCCGACCTGCCAGCGCTTCTCGTAGGGCACGTCGCCCCAAGTCTCGTCGCCCGGCTCGCCGGGTTTCGGTATCGTCCGTGTGCGCCAGACATCCTTGCCGGTCTTGGCGTCGAAGGCCGTGATGACGCAGGACTCAGGGCCGCCCGCGGGCATGCAGCTGCGGCCGGAAACCGCCATCCCATCGATGACGATGGGGCCTGAGCTGTTCTTTGCGCCGTGGAGGTGCTCTTTGAGGATCGGCGTTTCCCAGGCGAGCTTGCCCGTCTCGGCGTCGATGGCATAGGCGTAGCCGTCCGCGCCGTTGTCGAGGATCAGGTTTCCGTAGATGGCGAGGTTGCGGTTCGTGTCCGCGGCCGGGTAATACTTGCCGATGTCGTCGGGCACGCTGCGCCGGTAGGTCCAGAGGAGGTCGCCCGTGGCCGCGTCGAAGGCTTGCGTCACGTCGTTCGGATTCGGAAAGTACATGATCCCGTCGTGCACGAGCGGCGTGCCTTCCTGTACCCCGTCGCCGAGCTTCCGCGTCCAGACGAGTTGGAGCCCGTTCACGTTCTTGCGGTCGATCTGATCGAGCGGACTGTAGCCCCAGGCATTGTAGGTACGCCGGAACATGAGCCAATCGCCGGGCGGCGGGTTCCTGAGCATCGCATCCGTGACGGGCACGAACGCCTGCGGCGGCGTCTGCGCCGCAGCGCCGAAGCCGACGCCCAGCGAACCCAGCACACAGGCAGCGAGAAGACGACGAAGGTTCATAAAACGCTCCCCCTTGACGGAATTCGAATCGTTGTTGTCGCGGTATTCTACTGCAGGTGCGCGCCGCGCCACCCGGGCGCAGCGACGCACGGCAACGCGGGCCGGCGTGCGTTCGCGCTCAGCGATCCTCGCGTCTGCGGTGCCGCCGGTGCTTGCGGCTTCCGCTGTCCTCGGCGGACTTGGCGGCCCCGTCGGTGCTCTCGGCGTTGGCGGCGCCCGTTGCGTCGGCGGCCCCGTTCTTGGCGGTGTCTTTGGCGCCGTCGTCGGGGGGCTCGGCATCCTTATGCGGCGTGCCCTTGTCAGTGATTCTCGACGTAACGCGTGCACCGGGCCGCGCGTCCTCTCCCTCCGCCTTCAGGGCTTCGGCGGCCGCTTTCGAAATAGGCGTGAATGCGCTGAGCACGCAGGAGGCGGCCGGCTCGAGCCCGAAGCCGAAGTTGCTTAGCACCGTGATCGTATCCGAGCGGCACAGGCGGTTCTGCGGCACGCTGTACATGAATCGCTTCTCGTGACCGAGCTGCGGGCACCGGCGCGGCATCGAGTTCAGGAAGATCCGCCCGTCGCGCATGTAGAAGACGATGGAATAGTCGCTCACGACCTCCGTTCGCTGGATCCAGTTCAACTGGACGCAGTCCTCGGCCGTCTCGTCATCGGCCGCGGCGGCCGGCGAGAGCGCGACGCTCAAGGAGGCGGCGGCGACGAGCGCTGCGGTATTGCTTCTCATGACGGTTCTCCCCGGAGGCAAAAGCTCGCTCACCGAGGATCATACCGCGACTCGCAGGCCTGCGGGCCCCGTGGGGCTGCGCAGAAGCCGGCTCCTAAGGCTCAGGCCTTGGCTTTGGCGCTGGTGCCGGCCGTGGCTCCCTCGGGCGCGGACGCGGATGCCGATGGCGCGTGGGCCGGTGCGGGCGGTGCGCTCGGAGCCGGCGCCGTGCCGTCGCCCGACGGGTTGGCGTAGCGGTCGTTGAGGGCCTGGATGGCGCGATCGGCCTCGGCCAGGATGCGATCGACCTTCTTGCGGGCGCGCCGGCCCCAGCCGAGCGGCTTCACGACGAAATACGGCCGCAACCACGAGCGCACGTTCTTGAGGAAGGCCCTCTCGACCTCTTCCGCATACATGCCGAGCGAGGCGTCGGCCGCGATCCCGGCGGCGAGCTTGCGCGTCGTCCTGCGCCGCGAGAACCGATGCAGCAGCGCGGCGATCGCGACGAGCACGGCCACGCCGATCCAGAACAGGATGCGCGGCCCCAACCCCGCATTCTGCCAGGGCGGCACGAACGAGAGTCCCTGCCACCAGCCGCGCCAGACACTGATGCCGAAGACGACGGCCGCGAGCACGAGCAGCGCGATGGCGTTGAAGCGCCAGACGCGTTTGCGCCAGATCCGGTTCGCGGCCTCGATGCGCGGCACGAACTCGTCGCGAATGCGCGCCGTCGTCTGATCCAGCATGCCGACGACGCGGTAGGCGCGCTCGACCTCGAGCCGGCGGATGCGGGCGAGGATCTCCTGCATGTCGCCGTCGCGCTTCGCTTCGAAGCGCGCGCGCATGTTGGGGTCCTCGATCGTGATCGCCGAGCCCGGATCGTAGATCCGGTAGTACCGCCCGGCCGTGAGGCCCGCGTTCGCGAGCGCGCGCTGCCAGGCCGCGAAGACTTCCTCGGGGTTGTCCTCGCGCGCCGCGTTGTCGATCTGATTCAGGATATGCAGGAACTTGTTGAAGTCCGGCCGCTTCAGCGTGCCGGCGACCAGATACTCGAGGGTGTCGCGCATGGCCCCCGGCTCGGGATGGCGCGCGTCGAAGAACACGAGCACGAGATCGGAGAGATCGATGATGTGGTTCGTGATCTTCAGCGTCTCGGTGCGCTGGGCGTCGGCGTCGAAGCCCGGCGAGTCGATGAGGATCTTGCCGCGGATCTCAGCGCTGTTGCAGGTTTTGAGCTGCAGGTAAGTATCGAGGCGTTCGCCTTCGCCGTGCGCGACGGCCTCGATCTGATGACTGAAATTGTAGAACGGAAAGCGCGGGTCGCTGTCGAGCGCGAGCGCGGGCAGCACCTGCGGCTCGGGACCGCGCCCATAGCAGATGACCGTGAACTTGTCGTCGACGGCTTGGCTGCCCGTCGATTGCAGCTTCTGCCCCAGCAGCTGATTGATGAACGTCGACTTGCCGGACGAGTACGTGCCGAGCACGGAGATCAGCGGCCACCACGTGACCTTCTTTGCGTAGGACTCGTTTCTGTCGAGCAGGCCGAGCCGATACGCGAGCTTGTCGAGACTGCGGAAGCTGCGCACGACGTTGACGAGATCCGGATGTTCCTGCTCCAGATGGGCGACGAGCTTGTCCAGGTGCTCTTTGAGCGTCTCGGGCGTGATTTCGGGCATTTGTTGAGTATACAGGTGGGAAAGTGCGTGAATGTACGCGATCGGGCGCGCTTGTGTCACGCGCGCCCGTTCACGGCGTCTCGACGAGCCGTTCGATCTCGTGCACGAGCGCGGCACGGCGGCTCGCGTCGAGCCCGCGCTCGCTGCGCAGGTTTCGGAACAGGCCTTCGAGCCTGCGGCGCGCGCCCGCGTCGATGGTGTCGGCGAGATGCACCCCGGTCTCGGCGTCGATGACGAGCTCCTCGCGGCGCGCGTGATTGCGCTCGGCGACGAGCTTCAGGTGCAGCAGCGCGCGGCCGAGCAGGACCCACGGCAAATTGGGATCGGTAATGGGCCCTACGCGCAGCTCGAAGCCGCCGAGCGGCTGGCCGAGGATCTGTACTTTTGCGAGCCGGTTCGCCCCGGCGAGGGCGCCGGCCGCACCGAGCGCCGCGCCGACGCCCGCGCCGAGCAGCAGCGTGGCGCCGCCGAGCGCGGCGTCGACGATGCCGCCGGCCAGCGCGCCCGAGGCGGCCCCGGTCAAAGCCAGCTGCGTCGTCGAAAGGCCGAATACGCTGAAGCTGCGTTCGGAGAAGACGTCCTCGGTCAGAAAAGCCGAGCCCGTTTCCTGGGCCGCGAGGCCTTGATGGCGATAGATCTCCTGCACGGCGCGCTGGGCGCGACGCTCCTGCTTGCGGACCGAGTCGCGCAGGCGCGTCCGCGCTTTCTCCTCGACGGCCGCGTCGCGATCGCCGCCGGGCAGCGGGACGGTGACGGTCAGCGTCAGCACGTCGCTGAGCAGATCGGCGACGACGCCGGCGGCGCGCGTCTTGCGGCGCGCACGCTCCGCGACGAGGGCCTCGGCCGCGCGGTTCAGCTGCCCGGCCCAGTCCTCGTCGATGGCGCCGAAGGCGCGCAACAGCTCGATGCGTTTGGCGAAGTCCGCACGCATGGCATCGAAGATGCGCACGATCGAGAAATACTGCGTCAGCGCGGCGCGCCATTCCTCCACGTGATTGCCGGCCGCGATCAGGTTGATGAGCGCCATGCGCGGCCGTCCGGTCCAGCGCAGGATCTCCATCTCGGCCTCGTACTGGCGTCCGTAGGGGCGGCTACCGTCGACGACGTAGAGAATTCCGGCGCCGTCGACGATCGGTTGCAGCAGCTCGCGCTCGTCATGGAAGCGCGGATCCTCCGCATGCTCGGCCAGGAACTCGCGTACGACCTCGGCGCGCGCGCCGGCGCCCCGGTCCCGACTCTTGAGCCAGGCCAGCAGCTCGCGGGCCCGCTGGAAACCCGGCGTGTCGACGAGCTCGTAGAGGACCTCGCCGTCGAGCCGCATCGGGTAGGTGCGCGAGCGCATCGTGGTGCCGGGCTGCGGCGAGATCGGCACCGCATCGTCTTCGGCCAGCGTCGCGACGATGCTGCTCTTACCCTTGTTGGGATGGCCGACGATGGCGAACCGCGGCCAGGTCATGCGGCACCGACCTCGAGATAGACCTGGGGGTCGGAGAGGCGGCCCAGTGCGCGCCCCCAGATGTCGGTCTCGACCTCGCTCACGCAGCGTTCGTCCTCCGCGACCGGCGTGACGAGCACCGCGGAGGCCGGGCCGAGCTCACGCCGCAAAGCGGCCACGAAGTCGAGGAACTCGAGCAGCGGCGGTTCCCAGGCCGGCGTGAAGATCACGACCGTGCCTTGGCCGGCCTGCGCGATCGCCTCGAGCGCGGCCCGGTCCTGGGCGAGATCGCGGGCGCCCCCGGCCTCGATGAGCTCGGCGAGCGTCAGGCGCAGGCGCCGCTCGGCGTAGGGCCCGGCGTCGTCCGGCGGGATCGCATGGCTCCAGACGACGCCGACGGCCGTACCGAGCGGCGCCGCGGCCGCGCCCGCGCCGGGCACGGGGCGCCGGCCGGCCGGCGGCGGCGCCTCGAACGCGGGCGGCTCGGGCTCGGGCGAGGCGGTCTCGACCTCGGGCGCGGTCATGCGCTCGAGGAGCGCCGCGACGCGCGTGTCGTCGAGCAGCAGGGTCCGCTCGGCGCCCTTGACTCGCAGGCCCGCGAAGACGAGCAACAGCGTGCGGGGCAGGAGGCCGTAGGTCACGATGGCGAGGATCGTGAAAGACCACCAGCCCGCGAGCTCGCGCGAAGCCGCGGCGCTGAAGCCGGCGCTGCCTTGCAGGCGAAAGAACTGCGAGCGCGCGACGAGGTCGAGATCCGGCACGGCGCCCGGTAGCAGCGCATGCCAGGGCCAAGCCGCGGCGTGCACGATGCGCGCGACCGTGACGGGGTCCGCGGCCAGGGTCGTGCTCCAGCCGAACGCGAGATCGGTGAACGTGATGAGCAGCGCCGCGGTCACGAGCGCCGCACAATTGAACGCCACGGCCGCGACCTGGGCATAGCGCAGCAGCTGCCATTTCGCGAAGCGTCCGGCGGCGGTCGCGCGGCCCGGATGCCAGCCGAACAGCGGGCTGAGGTTCGGCTGCGGGCGGGCGAGCCGCCGATAGACGGAGGCGGCGAGCGCGCCCGGGTTGATGGCGGCGATCGCGTCCTGCAGGCCCCGCAAACCGGGGATGCGGCCGGGCAGCAGCAGCAGCGTGAGCAATAACAGCACGGATTGAATGCCGACGAGCAAGGCCAGGACCTTGACGACGTTGACGGGCTCGCTGCCGTTGTAGCGAAAGGCGCCGAGTGCGAGCCCGGAGCCGCTCATGATCCCGAGGAAGGCCATGCCGGCCGTGACGAGCGTCCGCGCCGCCTCGAGCCGGCGCCCGGGGCCGGGCGGCTCGTCGCGCCCGACCCGGCGCCACCAAGCGCGCACGAGCGCCGCCCGGCCCCGCGCGGCCTCGCGACCGGCGTCGAGCTCGCCGCTCCCGAACTCCCGTGCGATCTCGCGGTCCCGCCGCAGGCGCTCGGCATAGGGCGTGTCGCGGTCGCGCTCGAGCCACAGGGGGATGTCGACGGCGTCGACGAAGAGGCTGCTGTATGGGTCCTCGGCCATGGCGCGGTGAATGATAAAAGGCCGCGCCGCCGTTTGCTGCGCGAAAGCGCAAAAAAGCGGGGGTCGGCCGCGGAGTCTCGGCCTACTGGCCGCCGGCGTCCGTTTCGGTCCCCGTCCTTGCGAGCTGCGCGACGCCCTGCGCGCTTTGCAGGATGACCTCGATCTCTTCGATGATTTCCTCCTGCCGCAGCGCGTTGCGGCGATGCGCGAGCTTCGCCGCTTGCTCGTCGAGGTGGCGCACGGCGCCGTCCAGATGCGCGACCCGGCGCCGGTTCTCGGCCATGAGCGAGTCGTGCAGCACGGTATGCAACGCGGCGAACAGGTACTGGTCCGTCAGGGCGATCATGAGCTCGCGCGCGGTGAGGTCGAGGTCGGGCGCGTGGCCGAAGCCGGGCGCTGGGCGCTCGCGGAACGCGGGCAGCAGCGGCGCGGCCGCAAGGCCGGCGTCCGCCGTATGGTGCAGGGCGGTGAGCGCGAGCCCGCCGGCGCCGGCACCGCGGGCCGCGAGCTCGGCCACGATTCGGTCCAGCACCGGCCCGATCTCCTCCGCGACGCCGGCGCCCTCGAAGGCGGCCGCGACGCGCGGGTCTTTCTCGAGCAACGGCACGAGCTTGCGGCCGACGACGAACAGCGTTGCGCCGTGCGCTGGATCGAGCGCGTCGAGCTCACGCAGTAGGCCCCGGTTGAAGTCGCCGCAGAAACCGCGTTCGGCGCCGACCACGAGAATGACGGGCGCAAGCCCTTCGGCCGACGGCACGAGCGCCGGATGGAACGCCGCGAGATCCGCGGCCGCGGCTCGGATGTGCGCGACGACGGCGCGCTGGGCGTCGAGCACCTTGGCAATCTTGTGCGTTTCGAGGTAGGCCAGCGTCTTCATCGAATCCATGATTTCGCGGATCTCGCCGAGGCTGCGGCGATGGCGCTCGAGATTGCGGCGCCGGGTCATCGCGCCTCGCTCGCGGCACGCGGCACGCGCGCGAGCCAGTTCAGCGCGGCGGCCCGCCATTCGTCGCGGCCGCTTTCGAGATCGAGCCCGGAGGCCGCCACGCCGGCCTCTAGGGCCGCGAGCGCCGTGGGCACCGCTTCCGGAGGCAGCTCGTCGAGCAGCTGGTCGTTGAAGGCAATGAGCCAGGCGAGCTGGAATTCCGGCGCGACCGGCTGCAGGCGGTCTTGCTTGAGGATCTCGCGCAGCAGCCGGCCACGGCGAATCGCGGCTTCCATTGAGGCCTCGAGCTTGGCGCCGAAGCGCGTGAACACCTCGAGGTCTAGGAACTGCAGGTAGTCGAGCTTCATGCGGCCCGCTTCCTGCTTGATGCGCGGATGCTGCGCCTGCCCGCCGATGCGCGAGACCGAGCGCGCGATGTCGATGGCCGGGCGGAAACCGGCTGCGAACAGCCCGCGCTCGAGGAAGACCTGACCGTCCGTGATCGATATCAGGTTCGTCGGGATATAGGTCGCGATCTCGCCTTCGACGGTCTCGACGATGGGCAGGGCCGTGAGGCTGCCGCCGCCGTGGGCCGGGTTCAGGCACGTCGCGCGTTCGAGCAGGCGCGCGTGCACGGAGAAGATATCGCCCGGATAGGCCTCGCGTCCGGGCGGGCGGCGCAGCAGCAGAGAGAGCTCGCGATACGTTCGCGCGTGCGCCGAGAGGTCGTCGTAGACGACGAGGACGTCCCGGCCGCGGTGCATCCAGTGCTCCGCCAATGCACAGCCCGCGAACGGCGCCAAGTGCTGCAGACCCGGGAGGCTGTCGGCGCCGGCGACGACGACCGTCGTGTACTCCATGGCGCCGCGCGCGCGCAGCGTCTCGATGGCGTTGACCACGGTCGAGCGCCGCTGACCGATGAAGACGTAGACGCAGTGCACCTCGCGTGCGCGGCCCTGGCTCAGGATCGCGTCGAGCGCGAGCGAGCTGCGGCCTAGGCCCTCGTCGCCGATCAGCAGCTGGCGCTGGCCGCGGCCGATCGGAATCATCGTGTCGATGACCTTGATACCCGTGTAGAGGGGGCGCGTCACGAAATCGCGCGCCACGATGGGCGGCGAGGGCTGCTCGACGGGCCGCGAGGGCAGATCCGCCGGCAGCTCGGCGCCGTCGAGCGGCGTCCCGAGCGGATCGATGATGCGGCCGAGCAGGGCGTCGCCCGTCGGCACCGCGAGCGGGCGGCTTGTGCGCTCGACACCCGTGCCGGCCGTGAGCCGGGCCGTGTCTTTGAGCAGCACCGCACCGATCAGCGCGGCCGTCAACGCAAAGACCATGCCGAGGCTGCCTTCGTCGAAGACGAGGATCTCGTCCATGGCGGCGGACGGCAGCCCCGCGACCCAAGCGATGCCGTCCCCGACGGAGACTACCGTGCCGCGCTGGCCGACACGCAGGGCCGGCGCATAGCGCTCGAGCCAGGCACCCCGCGTCGCGAGCGGGCCGCGCGGCGGTGCGGCGTCCGCGTCAGCGCTCATGGGCGAAGCGGGCGAAGCCCGCGAGCTCGTCGCGGACGTTGAGGCCGAGCACCCAGGGACCGACTGTGACGCGCAGGCCCGCGACGAGCGAGGGGTCCTCGACGAACTCGCAGTGCGGCGCCCGCCCGAGCAGCGCCGCGAGTGCGGTCGCGAGCCGGTCGCGCAGCGTCTGGTCGAGGGGATAGGCGCTTGCGACCGCGAGCGTGGGCGCCTCGGGGGCGCGCGCCGCAGCCAAGCCGTCCGCGATCTCCGCGGCCTGCGCGGCGGGCAACGCGGCGAGCTGCTCGAGGGCGAGCTCAGCGAGCCGGCGCTCGGTTTCCGGTCCGGCCGCGTGCTCGAGCAGCCGGGCCGCGAAGCGCGCAGCCTGCTCGAGCGCTGTGCGCTCGACGCGTTCCGCCGTATCGGCCTGCCGGCGCGCCTCGGCGGCCGCGGCTTGGGTACGCTCGCGCTCGAGCGCACCGCGCAGGGCTTCGAGGCGCTTGGCGCGCTCGGCGTCGAGTTCCTGGTTCAAGGCCTCGCGCGCCTTTTGCCGCTCGGCATTCCACTCCTCGACGCGGCCCTCGTAGCGCGTCCGCAGGGCCTCGGCCTCGGTCTTGAGGGCGGCCGCGTCGGCGAGCTCCCGATCGATGCCGGCCCGCCGGCGGGCGATGACGGCGAGCACGGGCCGATACAGGAAGCGCTTGAGGATCCAGACGAGCACGACGAAATTGACGATCTCGAGCAGAAACGTCGACCAGCTGAGCTCCACGGACTCGACCTCCTCGGGCCAGGCCTAGCGCTGCGCCGGCTGCAGCAGGTACGCCAGCAACGGGTTGCGGAACAGCGTTATCAGCACGATCACGAGCACGTAGATCGCGAGCGACTCGATCATCGCGAGGCCGATGAACAGCGTCCGCGTGATTGCGGCCTCGGCTTCGGGCTGGCGCGATAGGGCATCCATAGCCCGACTGATCGCCCAGCCCATGGCGACGGCCGGCAGCATGACGCCGAGCGCCATGCCGAGGATCGCGGCGACCGTGGAGGCGATGACGAAGGTCGATAGATCGGGCATCGAATCACTCCTCGTTGACGGCCTTTTGCCGCTGAGACTGAATTCCGCCGGCGACGTAGATGAGCGCCAGCATGCCGAAGATGTACGCCTGCACGAGCGCCTCGACGACGTGCAGCATGAGGATGGGAACGGGCGCGAGGAATCCCGCGACGAGCAGGATCAACAGCGCGGCCATCTCGAGGCTCATCATGTTGCCGAAGAGGCGAATGGCGAGCGCGACGGTGCGTGTGATCTCGCCGACGAGATTGAACGGCAGCAGGATCGGGCTCGGCTCGAGGTAGTGCTTGAGATACCGGCGCGCGCCCTCGATGCGGATGCCGTACCAGTGCGTCGAGAGGAACACGAGCAGGGCCAGCGCGGCCGTTGCGCCGAGATCCCGCGTCGGGGACTCGGCGCCGGGAATGAGCCCTGTCAGGTTCGCGACGACGAGGAAGATCCACAGCGTGCCGATGAACGGCATGATGCGCCGCCCGTCCTCGAGCGCAACGTCGGCGACGGCTTGGTCGATGGCGGCGACGATGCCCTCGAGGGCGGTCTGCAGCGGCCCGGGCTCGAGGGCGAGGCGGCGCGTGGCGGCCCAGGCCGCGCCGCCGAGCACGGCCATGATGATCCACGTCGTCACGACGGTGTTCGTGATTTCGAGCGGACCGAGCCGGAACCAGGGTTCGATGACGAGTTGGCCTTGATTCATGAGCCTATTTGCGAATGAACAGGTACACGTTGGCGCCCCCGAGCATGACGCCGAGCAGGATGAAGCTCAGCGTCCACCGTGTCGAGTAGCCGGGCTCGAAACCGTCGAGCCAGCGGCCGAGATAGGCGCCCCCGACAACGGGCAGCACGAAGAGCAGGCCCAGCGTGCCGGCGTAGACCGTGCGCGCGAGCAGCGTCGCGCGCGCGCGCTCGGCGCGGCGCATGCGCTCGGCCTGGCGCTCGACCTTGCGCTTCAGATCGTGGTCGGAACGCATCGCGTAAGAAGACAGGGAACAAAAAAGGGGTCAGAGCCCTTTTTCGCCCACTGGGACTCACCGGACACCGCGATCAAGCCGCTTGGCGAAAAAGGGCTCTGACCCCTTTTTTGTTCCTTAAGCACGCGCGCCCCTCGACAGATCCCAGAGCCGCTTCAGCATCTGCTCCTCCATGCGCCGCAGGCTTGCGCGCAGCGTCTTCAGAGCCTGCTCCTCGGCGAGCAGCTGGCGTTCGAGCGCCTCGCTGATGCGGTTGTAGTCGCTATCGACGAGATAGCGTCGCGTCGTGAGCGTGAGCACGTTGCGGTCGAAGTACAGCGTGCCGCCCGGCATGGCGAGATAGCGCCAGTCGTCGCGGCCGACGCGCAGGCGCGCGAGGCCGACGACGAGGACGGTGATGAAGCGCGCATGGTCGGCCAGGATACCGAAGCTCCCGGAGTCATCCTCGCCCACGAAGGACGTGACGCCTTCGATCGTCGTCGACCCGGCGTAGTCGAGCAGCACGACGCGAAACGCGTTCATGAAGCCGTGCCGCCGGATATCGGCGGCGCGGGCTCTTCCATCGCGCCGCGCATGTAGCAGCGCTCCTCGGGCACGTCGTCGTAGCGGCCCAGCAGGAAGGCCTCGCAGTCGGCGATCGTGCGCTCGAGCGGCACCGAGACGCCTGCGATGCCGGTATGGGAGGCGGTGGTCCAAAACGGCTGCGTCAGATACCGCTGCAGCCGCCGCGCCCTCAGCACGATCCGCCGGTCCTTGGCCGAGAGCTCGTCGATGCCGAGCATTGCGATGATGTCTTCCAGTTCCTGATGCCGGGCCAGGTGCTCGCGCACGCCTTCGGCCGCCGCATAGTGACGGGAGCCGAGGAAGCCGCGGTCCATGAGCTTGCTCGCCGACTGGAGCGGGTCGACGGCTGGATAGATGCCCTTGGCGGCTTGCTCGCGGGACAGGATGACCGTCGTATCGAGATGATGCAGGATCGCGCTGACGGCCGGGTCCGTGATGTCGTCGGCCGGCACGTAAACGGCCTGCACCGACGTGATCGCGCCCGCAGGCGTCGACAGGATGCGCTCCTCGATCTCGGCGACCTCGGTCGTCAACGTCGGCTGGTAGCCCACCGTCGCCGGCATGCGGCCCAGCAGGCTCGAGATCTCGCTGCCCGCCTGCACGAACCGGAAAACGTTGTCGACGACGAACAGCACTTCCTTGTGCAGCGTGTCGCGCAGATACTCGGCATAAGACAGCGCCGAGAGCCCGACGCGAAAGCGCACGCCGGGCGACTCGTCCATTTGCCCGAAGACCATGAGCGTTTGGGGCAGCACGCCCAGGCGCCCGATCTCGTGCCAAAGCTCGTGGCCCTCGCGGATACGCTCGCCGATGCCCGCGAAGACGACGACGCCCGCGTGCAGCCGTGCAACGGAGTTCATGAATTCCATGACGAGCACGGTCTTGCCGACGCCCGCGCCGCCGAACAACCCGGTCTTGCCGCCGCGCACGAACGGGCACAACAGATCGATGACCTTGATGCCTGTCTCGAGCTTGTCCCGTGCGCTCACCGATTCGTAGAGCGGCAGGGGGGGCGCATGCACGTTGCGGAACTCGCGCGGCTCGAAGGCCGGGCGGTCGTCGAGCGGCTCGCCGAAGACGTTCAGCATGCGGCCGAGGCACGCGGCGGACGCCGGCACGTGGAGAGGGGCCCCGGTGTCGTAGACGGGCATGCCACGCTTGAGACCGCTCGTGCCGTGCAGCGTGATCGCGCGCACGTGCGCCGCATCGAGGTGCTGGTGCACTTCGAATAGATAGGTTTCGTGATCGACGGCGGCGCGCACGGCCTGCCGCAGCGGCGGCAGCTTGTCGCAGCGAATGACGACGACCGGGCCGTGAACCTCGGCGATGGCGCCGATCGGAGCCTCGGCGCCCGGAGCGGCCGGCGCCGTGGAGTCGGCGCCGGCCAGCGGGAACGAAGGCAAGGCGAGCGCTACCTCAGGGGTTCGCAGCCGCCGTCGGCGCTTCGAACAGCGCCTTGAAGTCCGAGACGTGAATGGGCTGGTCCTGAAAGAACGGCTTGCCGAAATCGTCCTTGAGCTTGACGATGAACTTGTTGTTTTCCTGGCAGATGTACTCGGACAGATCCTTCCCGGCCGCCCAGGGAATGTCCCATGCCACGGTCCAGGGCTCGGCGTACGCGCCCGGATCGATGACCGTCGCCTGGTAATGCAGCGTGTTGAGGTTCGGCCGCGTGAAGCGCTCGACGGTTCGCATCTGGCCCGTATGCATATAGCCGCCGAAGTTCAGCCAGGTCTTCTCGTTGAAGCCTACGGTCTGCACGACCAGCGTATCGCCTTCCCAATGCCCGACGGAGTAGCCGAAGTAGGTCGGCGTCAGCGTCTTCGGGTCGGGTAGCGGGCGGCCGTCCATGTGGATCTCGCGCCAGACATGCGCGCCGCCCTCGAAGATCACGACGATGCGGTCTTTCTGCTGGATGAACTGCGCCGGATACGGCGTGCCGAACATGCGCGGTCCGCCGGGCGGCAGGCAGAAGCCCTCGGGGTCGTAGGCCACGTGAGTCTTTTTGTTGTACTCGAACATGGCCTTCGTCCACGGCAGGAACGGAATCGTCTTGCTGTCGACGAGCTGTTTGCCGAAGTCCGTGATCCACGGCAGGCGCCACATGCCGTTGCCGCCGAGATCGACCGTGCCGTCGGGCAGCCGGGGAGCCGGCGGGCTCGAGGAGCCGGTGTCCGCGGCCGCGGCGCTGGCCGTCGCGTCGGCGGCGGGTGCCGCGGCGCTTTGCTGCGCCGAGGCGGGGGCTGCTGCCCAAGCCGCAAGCTGGGCGGCCGCTGCGGCCGCCAGCGCTTTCCTGATCCAGTCCGATTTCATGTTTCGGTCCTCCGCAGGGGCGATTCGGCGCGGCTCACTTCGTGCCGCTATCGGCCTTTTTGGCGCGATCCGGGCCCTTCGTCGAATTGAACAGACGCTTACCGTCGGCGAGCACGACCGAGCGCGCGTTGCCCTTCGGACTGCCGTCGCGCGCCTGGAAGCCCGTGACATGGACCGTGTCGCCGACCTTCAGGGAATTCGGGGACCAGCCCATGCGGGCCAGACCGTTGGGGCTGCCGAGCTCGAGCGCCCAGGTCGTGTAGTCGCCGTTGTTGTCCTGCACGTCCACATAGAAGTAAGTGTGCGGGTTCATCCATTCGACCTTGGTGACCGTTCCCGTCAGGTCGATGGGTTTCTTGCTGTCGAATTCGGCCGCGAACGAGTGGTGCGCAAGGACCGGCCCGGCCGTCGCAACGGCTGCAAGCCCGGCAGCGAGCAGCGCGATTCCTTTGTTCATTGATTCCCCTCCAAACA
This sequence comes from uncultured Gammaproteobacteria bacterium, assembly GCA_963782445.1. Classification (GTDB taxonomy): domain Bacteria; phylum Pseudomonadota; class Gammaproteobacteria; order Steroidobacterales; family Rariloculaceae; genus ZC4RG20. The sequence goes on along the minus strand of CAWAJM010000001.1, from coordinate 2,311,291 downwards.
CTCTGTAATGCTGGTCGTTCCGTAGGTGGGACGCGCGCGGTCGCGAACGTCCCTCAATTCAAAGCGACGATGAACTTGCCTTTCTCGTCGCCGAAGGTGTAGGTGCCCGAGTAGCGGCGGTTCAACCACGAGCCCAGATTCTGGAGCTTACCCGTGGCGACCCACGGCTTCGTGGCGCCGTTCGCGGTCGGCATCTCCGCTTCGATGGTCAGGGTCCAGTTCGAGACGTCGAGATCGGCCTTGTCGATCTTGACGGCGTGCGGCCCGGGATTGATTGTGCCGACGATCTGGCGGTTGACCCAGTCCATCTGCAGCAAAATGCGGTGGGCATCGTTTTGGTCCGGCCCCCAATAGCCGCTCCAGGTTCCCTTGACGGGATGGCCGGCCTGCCCCATCACGGGCAGCGCCAGCGCCAGCCCAAGGGCGGCAAGCGGCACACGAAGCGCTCTTCCGGTCATCATGACTCCTCGAAAATAGGATCGGTGTCGGTTCGAGATGCATATATACCACGGCAGGGACGCCGGCGCCGCGTTCGCGGCCCGACGCTATAGATAACTCTGGATTGGTCAAAGCCTTGTCGGGGCCCGCGCGGGCGGCGTCAGGTGCCGCTCGCGAGCACGGCGATCGCGCGTTCCACGACGGCCGGGTTCGCGTCCAGCGTGGCGGCCATGCGACTGAAGCGTTGCGCGGTCCAGCCGTGCCGGGCCAGGGCGGCGCGCTGCGCGGCGCGTAGCCGGCAGCGCAGGCTCTGCACGTCGGCGGCCGTGCGGGCGTTCCCGAGTTCCCGTTCGAACCGTGCGCGCGCGGCGGCGAGCGCTGCGTATATTTGCGCGAAGGCTGCGATGTCCGCGGCGGAGGGCACCGCCGTCTCGGTCGTCGTCTGCGGCGACGCGGTGGGAGCGTCCGCTCGCCCCGGGGGCGCGTTTCCGGACGTGGCGGCCGCCGCGGCGCCGAGCAGCAGTAGGAAACGCGTCTTCATGGCCGTGCCGTCGGATCCCAAGGGCCTTGGGCCATGCAATTCGAATGCCATGGGAGTGGGGCGGCCGCCCGTCAGGCCCGGCTACGCGGGCGCGTAGGTGAGCCCGAACCCGAGGGGAAACAGCGGCGTCTCACCTTCGCCGCCGGCGTGTGCGCCGACTTGGGCCATCGTCCGGGGCCACGAAAACCCGAGCTTGCCGCGCGGCGCCGCGGTGCCGAACAGCACGTCCGCCAGCCCATCGCCCTCCGTCCCCGGCAGCCAGGCCGCGACCAGGGCATCGACCTTGGCGAGGGCCGCGCCCAGGATCAGCGGCCGGCCGGAGATCACGACGGCGACGACGGGCACGCCCGACGCCGCGGCCCGTTCGAGGAGCGCCGCGTCGGCGGCCGAAATCGCGAGATCCGCGCGGTCGCCGACGCCCTCGGCGTAGGGCAGCTCGCCGACGACCGCGACGACCGCGTCCGCGCCCGCGGCACCTGCGCCGTCGGCCGAGTAGGTGATCTTCGTGCCGGTGCCCGCGGCCTTCCGGAGGGCCGCGAGCAGCGTGGTGCCGGGCGTCACGCGGCCGGGCTGGCCCTGCCACGTCACGGTCCAGCCGCCGCATTGGATGCCGATGTCGTCGGCGCCGCGGCCGGCTACGTGAATGCGCGCGGCACGACGCGAAAGCGGCAGCGCGCCTCGCCGGTTCTTGAGCAGCACGAGCGACTCGCGCACGGCGCGCCGGGCCACGGCCCGGTGAGCGGCTGAGCCGAACGCCGCCTGCAGCCCGCGGTCCGCGAGCGGCGAGCGGGCCGGGTCCATGAGCCCCATGGCCCATTTGACGCGCAGAATTCGCGTGACCGCGTCGTCGATACGCGCGAGGGGCACGCGGCCTTCCTGGATGAGCTCGCGTAAGGTGCCGATGAAGCGTGCGTAACCGGCCGGCTCCATGGCCATGTCCAGCCCTGCGTTGATGCATTTCATGACGGCCGTCTTGTAGTCCGGGTCGACCTGGCCGATCGCGTAATAGTCCGAGACCAGAAAGCCCTCGAAGCCGAGCTCGCCTTTGAGGATCTCGGTCAGCAGGTGCCTGTCGGCCGAGCATTTGACGCCGTTCCAGCTGCTGTAAGAGACCATGATCGAGCCCACGCCGGCCTGCACGGCCGCGGCGTAGGGCGGCAGGTGAATGCGGCGCAGCGTCGCCTCGTCGACGCGCGTATCGCCCTGATCGAGCGGTGCGCGGCGGCTCCCGGGTCGGCGCTCGACGTACGTCGTGCCGCCGTCGCCGACATAGTGCTTGGCGCAGGCGAGGACGGCGTGGGCCGCGCCGAGGCCGCCGGATTGCAGGCCCCGGACTGCGGCCGCGCCGAGCGTGCTCACGACGGCCGGGTCCTCGGAGTAGCCCTCGTAGGTACGGCCCCAGCGAATGTCCTGCGGCACGGTCACGCAGGGCGCGAACGTCCAACGCACCCCCGTCGCGAGCATTTCGCGCGCGGTCACGCGGCCGATCTGCGCGATAAGCTCGGGATTGCGCGTGCAGCCGAGCCCGACATGGTGCGGGAAAACGACCGCGCCCTCGACGTTGTTGTGACCGTGAACGGCGTCGGCGCCGTAGAGGATCGGAATCGCGAGCCGAGTGCTCAGGCTGCGGCGGATCAGCGCGTCGACGGCATGGGTCCAGGCCCCAAGGCCGTTGCCCGCCTTGGGATCGGCGTCGCCGCCGCTCAGCACGGAGCCCAGGAACAGCCGCTCGACGTCGCTCTCGTGCTCGAGCCGGTTGAGCTCGGCCTGCGCCATTTGGCCGAGCTTCTCGGCCAACGTCATGCGCGCGAGCAGGGGCCGGACCCGGTCGTCGTACGCGGACAGTCGTATCGGCACCGGTTGCGCTTGGGCGTCGGCGGCGCCGAGGGCGAGCGGCGCGGCCGTGCCGAAGGCGGCCGCCGCGGTCAGAAATTCTCGACGTCTCATGGCTCGTCTCCGTCGGCGGTGAGAGGGGCGGCGGCGGTCGCGGGCGCCGCCGGTCGGCGCTCGAAGCCGTAGCGGAACAGGGCCTCGATGCCGACCGCGAGCACGCCGACGGCGGGCAGGCTCAAGAGCTCGCCCGGCGCGGTGCGCGCGCGCTCGACGACGAGGGCCGCGAGGGCTGCGAGACAGGCGGCGCAGCCGAGCGTCGAGATCCAGCGGCGGCTCCCGGTCTGCGCATGGAGGCGGACGTTCGCGGCGTTCACGGCCGCGAAAGCGGCCAGGAACCCGGCGCTGCCGACAAGCGCGATGCTCGAAAGGTCGACGAGGTTGGCCGTAAGCAGCGTGAGCGCGGCCGTGATCAGCAGGCCTTCGACGGGCCGGGACCAGACCTTGCGCTCGAGGAAGGCCGGCAGCTCGCCGTCGCGCGCGATGATGTAGCTCACGCGCGCGGCGCCGTAAAGCGTCGCGTTGAGCGCCGAGCTCGTCGAGAGCATGGCCGCGACCGCGATGAGCGCGAAACCCGCCGAGCCGAGGAAGGGCCGCGCCGCCTCGGCCAGGGCGTAGTCGCGCGCGGCGACGATGGCGCCGACGGACAGGTTGCCGACGGTGACGGCTGCAACCGCCACGTAGAGGACGATGACGAAGCCGACCGACGCGTAGTAGGCGCGCGGCAGCGTGCGCGCGGGCGCGACGACATCCTCGGCCGCGTTCGCGATGAGCTCGAAGCCTTCGTAGGCCAGGAAGATGATCATGCCGCCGGCCACGAGCGGCCCGATGCCGGCCCAGGCGGCCGGCGCGAGCGCGGCCGTGTCGAGACTCCGGCTGCCGAGCACGACGAACACGAGCAGGATGACGATCTTGAAGCCGACGATCCATTCCTCGGCTTCGCCGACGGCGCCGGCGCCGGCGACGTTGATTCCCGTGAGCGCGAGCACGGCGACCGTGATCGCGGCATGGCTGCCCAGCGGCCGCCAAGCCGCTGGCAGGAAGCTCGCCGCGTAGCTGCCGAAAGCGTGGGCGTAGAGCGAGAGCATGACGACGTAGCTCAGCGCGAGCAGGACGTTCAGCGAGCCGCTGAACAGCCCGTTGCCGAAAGCGCGGTTCAAGAACTCGACCGTGCCGCCGCGCGAGGGTATCGCGACGGAGAGCCGCGCATACGCGTAACTCGTCAGCAGCGCGACGCTGCCCGCGACGAGGAACGCGAGCGGCGCGCCGCCGCGGGCGAGTTGCACGGCCAGCCCGAGCACGGCGAAGATGCCGCCGCCGACCATGCCGCCGATGCCGATTGCGGTCACGGCCCAGAAGCCGAGTTGTCGTTGCCGGGGCATGCGCCTCGCGCTCGACGAGCGCGCGCAGCGCTCCGGGCCGTCAGTATAACGGCCGTACGGGCTCGAACAGGCTCGGCAGCCTAAGCCGCTGCATCGCCATGCAGAGCGCGATGGGGCCCGCGACGCCGGCGGCGATGGCGCCGCCGAAGGCGAGCAGCGGGTCGTGGCCGCGGAGCAAATGCGCCGCCGCGATGCGCGCCCCTACCGAGAAGAACATGTGGGCGACGTAGATCTGCAGCGAGTAGGCGCCGAGCACTCGGAGCAGCGGCGCGCGGCCGCTGGCCGCGAGCCACTGAGCCCAGCCGAGGACCGCCGCGCAGCCAAGCGAGGCCATGACCAGGTAGTAGTTGCGGTGCTGGACATGCGTATCGAGGGCCGTCACCGGGTCGACGTTGTGGCGCAGGACATGAACGGACACGGCCGCGAAGGCGGCCGTCAGGCACAGCGTGGTCCAACGCGGCATGCGCAGCGCGCGTTGGCCGAGGAGGTAGGGCGCCAGGGCGACGCCGCCCGCGAAAAAGACGAGATGCAGCGAAAACTGATCGAGCGTAAACGCCGCGACGTCGATGGGCCGCAGAAACAGCGCGACGGCCGCCGCGCCGAGCGCGAGCTTTGCCGCGCGGCCGAGTGGGCGCGAGAGGACGTAGGCCGGATACATCAAGAATAGTGTGTACAAGAACCAGAACTGCTCCAGCGGTTCGTAGGGAATCGCAAGCAGCGTCGTTACGGTCGTGCCGTGCCGGCTGTGGGCGGAGAAGAGGATTTCCGCGGCCCCCTGGGCGAGGGACCAGATCACGTACGGGTAGGCGAGCCTTACGGTGCGCTGGCCAAGGAAGCGCGCCGGTCCGCGCTTGTCGCAGCTGCGCTCGACGAAGAGTCCGGCCAGAAAGAAGAACAGCGGGATCAACGTCGAGAAGGCCCCGGCCGAGGCATACTGAAAGCCGGCCGGCAGCTCCGGCAGCTTGGCGGCCATGCCGTTCAGTGTATGGCCGTACACGACGAGCAGGATCGTGATGCCCTTGGCGTAGTCGACCCATGCGTAGCGGTCCGCGGCGGCCCGCAAAACACGGTCACGCACCGCCGGCGCGGTCCGCGCCGCGGGTCGTTCGGCGACGCGCGTGCTCATGGCGACTACGCGGCCGAAACGCCGGCTCTGGCTGGGACGCGTTGCGTAGGTTCGCTCTTGACGGCGGCGCCGAGCCGCATGACGACTTTGCCGCGGCGCGCGCGGTCGCCGATGAGCCGCTGCACGGAAGCGTAGTGGCCGAAGCACTCGAGCTCGGCGACGGGCGGGTTCAGCCGGCCGTCGGCCAGCAAGTCGAACAAGCCCTCCGCGTTCGCGACGAACCGCGCGGGCGCGTTGCGCAGCTGCGTCATGAGGAAGGCGCCCGCGATCGAGCAGTCCTTGAGCAGCGGCAGGTTCAGCGCGATGCTCGGGATTCGGCCGGCCGCGAAGCCGACGACGAGCAGCCGCCCGCCGGGCCGCAGCGCGCGCAATGCCTGCTCCGAGTAGACACCGCCCACGGGATCGACGACCACGTCGACTCCGCCGCAGCGCTTGAGCTCGTGCTTGATCGACTGGCTCGAGTAGTTCAGGCACGCGTCGGCGCCGTGGCTGCGGGCGATCTCGAGCTTCGCGTCGGTGCTGGCGGCAGCGAGCACATGGGCGCCGAGCGCTTTGGCGATCTCGATGGCGGCAATGCCGACGCCGCCCGCGGCGCCGAGCACGAGCACGCGCTCGTTTGGGCGCAGCCGGCCGCGCTCGGTCAGCGCGTAGTAGGCCGTCGAGTAGTTCAACAGCGCAGCCGCGGCGATGCGCAGCGGCACGTTGCTCGGCACGCCCACGGTCGTGACGGCGGGCAGCACGGCTTCCTGCGCGAGGCCGCCGACGAACGTGTGGTTCAGGCCGGCCACGCGATCGCCGACCACGAAGCGTTCGACGTTGGCGCCGACCTCGGTGACGACACCGGCAATCTCGGAGCCGGGTATGAAGGGCAGCACGGGCTTGAACTGATACCGGCCCGTCATCATGAGCAGGTCCGGGATGCCGAGGCCGCAGTAATGGACTCCTACGCGGACGTGATCCGGCGGTAAATCGGGCTTGGGCGTCTCGACGGTTTCGAGACGCGCGGGTGGGCCGTAGTCCACGCACCGAACGGCGCGCATGACGGCCTTGAGCATTGGTTCGGACATTTGCTCGGCTCGCTTCTCACGTTGTTGTGAATCATTCGAACTGTGGATCGTTCGTTATCGTTCAGTCTTTCGACGCGGTTTCGGGATCAGCGTATGCAAGCGATATGCCATGGACTCGGGGGCCGGCGCGGCGCGCCGTTCGCGGCCGGCGCTTCACTTGGGGAGTAACAAACCGTGAGACCGTATAACAAAACGCAACGCGCGCACTTGTCGGCAGATGCGCCTAAAGAAAATTCGGCGCAACGGCGTAACCCCGGGTACGCGAAGCTTGCGGGCCGCGTAACCCTATTCGCGTGCGGTCCGTCCGGCAGGTCTCGGGTGCGCGGCTGCGAGCCCGGGCGGGCACTGCGCGGCCGCCCGACAAACATTGAGTCTCCGCCAATTGAGCCGGCGTGCCCGCGATGGTACGCTCCGGTGGATATTGTTTATGCATGTGTATTAGTGTCGCTAGTTGCCTCTAGCGCGGTGACATATGCGAGGAGACCGTATCGGCGACTTCGTTCGCCGATCTCCGCGCCGCCGCCGCAAGTTGTTTCCCGCCTTCGCGTGCAGCCCGCGGGCACGACTCGTGGCCGCCGCGCGCGAACGAAGATCGGATGCGTAATGAAGAAAACCCCTTTTTTGGTCCTCGCCGCCTGTGCGCTGCTCGGCTGGTTCGCAGCGCCCGCCTACGCTCAGTGGCCGCCGTATCCGTCGGCCAACGTTCCGAAGACGCCGGATGGAAAGCCCGACCTGAACGGCCCCGTGCCGCGCACGGCCGCCGGCCACCCCGACCTGTCGGGCATTTGGATGGCCGTGAATCCGCCGCCTCCGAAGGCGGCCGCCAAGCCGGGGGGCAAGGCGGCGTCCGGCGGCGCCCCGGCCCCTGGGAAGGCCGCGGCGAAGGTCGCAGCGAAGCCCGTCAAGGCGGACGGCGCGCCCCCGCTTGCGACGTTCTTCGACATCGGAGCCAATATGCCGGGCGGGCTGCCGCTGCGTCCATGGGCCAAGGCGCTCAAGGAGAAGCGCATGGCCGCGCACGACGAGGACAATCCGGATGCCCATTGTCTGCCCTTGGGCTACATGCAGTTCCACCTGCACCCCCAGCCGCGCAAGATCGTCCAGACGCCGCAGGAGCTCGTGATCATGTACGAGTCCAACTACGGCCTGCGGCAGATCTTTACGGATGGCCGCGGGCTCCCGGACAACGATCCCGAGCCTTGGTGGTACGGTTACTCCGTGGGGCATTGGGAAGGCGATACGCTCGTGGTCGAGTCCGACCACTTTCGCAACGGCGGCTGGCTGGACGTGCACGGCAGTCCGCTGACGGACAAGGCGAAGATCACCGAAAGGTTCCGGCGTCTGGACTTCGGCCATCTGCAGATCGATATCACGATCGACGATCCGAAGGCGTATACGCGGCCGTTCACGGTGCGCGTCAACCAGAAGATCATGCTGAATACGAATCTCATCGAGTTCATCTGTCTCGAGAACGAGCAGTCGTCGCAGTACTACGATGCGAAGTAGTGAAGGCGGCGCTTAGCGGAAGGAGCCGACCCGGCCTGGAGGACTTTCAGCTATGACTACGAGTATCCGTGCCCGCTTGGGCGTCATCGTCGTGACTGCGGCCGCCGCGCTGCCGAGCATCGCGTTCGCTCACCATTCGTTTTCGGCCGAGTTCGATCGCAGCAAGCCCGTCGACGTCACGGGGACGGTGACGAAGGTCGAGTGGATGAATCCGCATGCGCGCTTCTACATCGATGCCGTCGGTAAGGACGGCAAGCAGGTGCACTGGAACTTCGAGCTCGCGACGCCAAACATACTTATGCGGCAGGGCTGGACGCGCCACTCGCTGAAGCCCGGCGACAAAGTCACGGTAAAGGGCTTCCGTGCCAAGCTGGCCCCGAACGTCGGGAGCGCGAGCACGGTCCTGCTCGCGGACGGGCGCACGGTCTTCGGCCAGCCGAAGAAGAGCAGCGCCGCGCAATAGCGTTCGGCCTCTCTCGCAGGCGCAAGACCGGCGGCACGCCGCTGGCGGAGCCGTGCCTCGGCGCGCCGGGGCCGTGCCCCGGAATCAGCCCGCGAACCGGTGCATGCCGCCGTCGACGTGCACGATCTCGCCCGTGATGTATCCCGCGAGCGGCGAGGCCAGAAAGGCGACGAGATGCCCGACGTCCTCGGGTTCGCCGAAGCGGCCCATGGGAATGTTGGCCGCGATGAACGCCTGCCGGTTTTCGGGAGTCGGGTGCAGCTTGAACAGGATCTGCTCGCTGTTGATGCGCCCGGGCGGCACGCAATTCACGGTGATGCCGTGCGGCGCGAGCTGACGCGAGAGGCCCTTGGCCCAGTTGTGCACGGCCGCCTTGGCGACCGAAGCAATGTTGACCCCGGGCGGCTCGTTGTTCCCGGTCACGTTGACGATGCGGCCCCAGCCGCGCTCGATCATGTCCGGAATGAACAGGCTCGTGAGCCGCCGCACGAGCTCGAAGTTCAGCGTCATGCCTTCGTGCCATTGCGGTTCCGGGGCATCCCAGGCGACGGGACGCGAGCCGCCCGCATTGTTGACCAGTATCTCGAGGCCGCCGAAGGTCGCGTGGATGCGGTCGCGAACGCGCTCGAGCGCGCCCGCCGCAGCGAGGTCCTCGGCCAGGACTAGCGGCTCCGCACCGCCCGCGTCGCGGATCTCTGCGGCGAGCTCATCGAGCAGCGCCCGGCGGCGCGCGACGAGCGCGACGCGGCAGCCTTCGTGCGCGAGGACTTTGGCCGTGCCGCGCCCTATGCCGCGGCTCGCGCCGGTCACGAGACAAGTCTTGCCGTTGATGCGCAGATCCACGTGGGCCTCCGATTTGCAGTGGTGGACGTTGGCGGGACAGATCGAAATCGGAAATGTACACTCCTGCCATGAGTGCTGCGATCGAAGCAGGCTCGCCGTCTGCGATCGGCGTCCGACGGGCCGCATGTTAGGGTGAGCCGATGACAGAACAGCCGGTGCGCAGGGCGCTCTCGGCGCACGTCGCCAAGGCCGAGGAGTGCGATGCCGCGGGCCAGCATGCCGAGGCCGTCAACCATCTCGTGGCGGGCGTCCGCAATCGGGACGTCGAGGCCGAGACGCGGCTCGGCAAGCGGCTGCTAGTCGGCGACCGCGCCCCTCTGCTACCGAACGATGCGATAGGCCTTCTCGTCGAGGCCGCCGACCGCGGCGGCGCCGAAGCCTCTGCCATCGTCGCCGTGCTGTTCGGCATCGGCGTCAGTCGCGGCCACGGCCTCGCGGCCGCGTTCGAGCGTCTCGTCGGCGCGGCCGAAAGAGGCTGGCCCGCCGCCCAGGCGCAGCTGGCCGTGCTCGCCGGGCAACCCGAGGCAGCCTCCGCGGAGGGGGGCGCTGCAGACTGGCGCCGGCTCGCGAGCGGCATCGATCTCGCGGCCTGGGAGCGTCCGCCCTCGGGCACGGAGCTGCGCAGCGATCCGCTGGTCCGTGCGTTCGCCGGCTTCCTGCCGCCCGAAGTGTGCCGGTGGCTCATCGAGCGCGCGGAGCCCATATTGTCGCGCGCGCGCGTCTACGAAGCCCTCGAGCGCAAGGAGATGGTTCACCCGGCCCGCACCAACAAGGCGGCCATCTTCAGCGTACTGACGACGGACTTCGTCCTCGTGCTCATGCAAAGACGCATGGCCGCGTGCCTCGGTGTGCCGTTCTCTCATCTGGAGGCCGGGACGGTGCTGCACTACGAGCCGGGCCAGCAGATCACGGAGCATTTCGACTTCGTGGACCCCGACGTGCCCAACTACGAGCAGGAAATTGCGCAAAACGGGCAGCGCATCGTGACGTTCTTGGTCTACCTCAACGAGGACTACGCCGGCGGGGAGACGGAGTTCCCGCGGCTCGGGATCCACCACAAGGGGCGGACGGGGGAGGGGCTGTTTTTCTCGAATGCCTTGGCCGACGGCAGCTCGGACGTGCGCACGCTGCATGCCGGACGGCCGCCGACCCAAGGGGAGAAGTGGATCGTGTCGCAGTTCGTGCGCAGCCGGCCCGTCATCGCGCTGGCCGGGGAGCAGCCATTGCGGCAGCCCGGCGGGGCAGCCAACCGGGGGCGGTAGCTGGGCCCGGTGGCCCGATTCGAACGGCGGCCAGCGCGCTCGGGGCCTGCGCTCGGGGCCTAGGCGCTCGCGTCGAGGCTCTCCCGACGCGCGTCCGCCTCGTCGGAAAGCTTGAGCATCACGTTGCGTTCGGCGTTGAGGACGTGCGCTTCGCAAAGTTCGCGCGCGCCGTCGGCGTTGCGGGCTTCGATGGCCGAGACGACCGCTTCGAGCTCGTCGATGGTGTGAGCCATGCGTCCGGTTACACTGAGCGACAGCCGCTTGTAGAGCATGATGCGATTGTTGAGCTGCGTGAGAATCTGGCTCAAAACGGGATTGCCGCAGCCCTTGTAAAGCACCGAATAAAAACCGGCCTTCGCGGCGAGGAGGTTGCGCAGGCTGCTCGAGGCCTCGGGGCGCTTGAGGGCCGCGAGCTGCGCGCGCAGCTCGGCGACGAGCGCTTGGGAGGCGTTGCGCGCGAATTCCTGAGCGGCGAGGCCCTCGAGCACGCGGCGTACGGCGTAGATGGCCTTGGCTTCGGCCGCGTCCACGGACGCAACGGAGGGCCCTTTGTGCGCGACGCAGCGGATCAGGCCCTCGGCCTGCAGTTGCGGGAGGGCTTCGCGCAGCAGCGTCCGGCTGATCGCGAGCCGGGCGCAAAGATCCCGTTCCACGAGCTTCTGGCCGGGCTCGAGCTCGCCGTTCAGGATTGCGTCACGAAGGGTCGCCGTAACGCGGTCGCGAAGGGAGCCGTCGCGCGTGATCCGATCGATACTGCTCATGGACAGAGACTCCGTCTTGATTCTCGCTCCACCTTCTTGCTTCTTGCCGGCCTGACGTCGACGAAACAGATTCTATTATTAGTAGTAATCGCTCGGGCTGGCTAGCCCTCTGTGTTGTCGTCTGCAGGACGGACCGGGGCTTGCACTAGGTAATACATTAATACAATCTTGTGCTAAAGTCCGATCAAGAACATATCACGGTGGGGGAAACACATTGCCGTGCCCGTTCGGAGCAGCTCGAACCGCGAGCTCGTTGCCGGCGGCACAGATGTCGGGACGCGCTAAGCAGCCGCGCCTCGCCGCTCGAGCTCGGCGCCTATGGCGTGCCGATGACGGCGGCCGAGGGGATCGAATACACTCCGTGCCTCGTCGAGGCCTATCTATCCCGAAGCGGCTGTATGGCTGCGCCGGCTGATGGCCGCGGAAGGGCTGCCGGTGCCGGCACCGCTAAAGCACTGAAACGGGTCTAGGGGAGACCCCAAACGAAGGAGCCGCCGACGGGCGCGTCACGCAGGTGATCGCGCAAATGGGAAGGTCGGTCGTCGCGCCTTCTGACGGTTAGCTCGGGAGGGCGCAATTCAGGAAGAACGAATCGATAAGGACCGTGTTGATCGATCTTTAAAAGTCACAGGCGCGCGGCACTCCAAAACCAACGCCGCTGCGCACTCACGAAAAGCTATGGGGAGGATGCATCATGGGGACGGTTTCCAATGTCTCGCTCAGGCCGAAAAAGCTGGCCTATGCGGTAGCGGCAGCCTTGGCGCTGCCGGCGGTCGGCGTACGCGTCGCGCACGCCCAGGCGGCGCAGCAGGATCAGCAACAACAGGCAAAACAGCAGCAGATCGAGGAAGTGACGGTCACGGGCTCGCGCATCGTGCGGCGCGACTACACGGCCAACAGCCCGATCCAGACGATCGATAAGGCGGCGTTCGAGAATCAGACCTCGGTCGGTCTCGAATCCGCGCTCAATGAACTGCCGCAATTCGTGCCGGCCGCGACCGGCATGACGCAGCTGCAGGACCAGAGCCAGATGACGGACAACTTCCCGACGTTGACGGCCGGCGCCTCGACGATCAGCCTGCGCGGTCTCGGCGCCAACCGAAACCTCGTGCTGCTCGACGGTTATCGCGCCGTGCCGGTCAACGCGACCATGGCCGTCGACCTGAACTCGATTCCGGCGGCCGCGGTCGACCGCGTCGAGGTCATCACGGGCGGTGCCTCCTCCGTGTACGGCGCCGACGCCGTCGCGGGCGTCGTGAACTTCATCCTCAAGAAGAACTTCGAGGGCGTCAATCTCGATGTCCAGAGCGGCAGCCTCATGAACGGCACGGGGGCGCAGTCGCGCGCTTCGGCGCTGTTCGGCATCAACAGCGCCGACGGCAAGGGCAACGTCATGCTCGGCCTCGAAATGGCGCGGCGCGAGCCGATCTATGCCGACGATACGGCGTTCTATCACAACTCCCAGCGCGACCCGAGCGTCGAGGGCACGGAGCTGATCTACACGGACCCGTACTACCAGATCGACGGGTCGAACGCGCCGAGCGGAGCCGTGATCGACAACATCTTCAACCAGGCTCCGACCAATACGGTGCTGCGTTCCGGCGGTGCGGTCTCAGGCCGGGCCTACTGGAACGACGACGGTACACTCTACACGGGCGGCGCCTCGTTCAACGGCTCGAGTCCAAACGGGCCAGGCAGCACGGCCGGCACCTATCGGTATAACGGCCTGCTGTTGACCTCCCGGAACAACGTCAACGTGCCCGGTGACTTCCCGTACCGCAAGATCGATTCGCAGGGCCGCATCCAGCAGAACCTCATCGACTTCGAGGCCAACATTCCGCTCGACCGGACTTCGGCTTTCGGCCGCGCGTCCTACGACCTGACGGACCACGTCAGCGCCTACATGCAGATGCTGTCGGTCGATTCGAAGACGCGGCGTCTGTTCACGCAGTCGCCGACGGTGGCCGGCTGGGGCATGATCGCGCCTCACGGCAACGCTATCTACCACGGCAATCCCGCGCGCGGGATTCCGGATTCCGTGAACCCGGACGGGACGACGAACATCGACTACCTGTCCGGCGGACGCTTCGGTCTCAATTGCCCGGCCATGGGCGGCTGCACGGACACGCAGGCGTGGCCGGTTTCGCCCGAGCTCGAGCAACTGCTCGATTCGCGTCCCAACCCGAACGCGCCCTGGAGCTTCAACTACAGCCTCGATTTCTCGAACTTCGGCGTGCCGAACGCGCATCCGCGCTCGGTCTACAGCGAGACGCGCACGGACCAGTTCAACTTCGGGCTCAAGGGCCGAATCGACGCCATCGACGGGACCTGGGATTTCGTCATGTCCCGCGGCCGCTCCAAGCTCGACCTGCATCTCGAGGGCTACGCCTCGCTGGCGCGCACTCGAGACATCATGACGAACTCGCCGAACTGGGGCCACGGCTTCTACGCGCAGGGCAATTCGGGTGCGCCGGGCAACGGTTTCTCGGGCGGCGTCGCGACCTGCACGTCGGGCATGCCGGTGTTCGTGAATCGTTCGCAGATCAGCCAGGACTGCCTCAAGGCCGTATTCGTGACGCTGAACCATCAGTCGCTCATGGATCAGAAGTTCATCGAGGCGAACGTGCAGGGCCATCTCGTGAACATGCCCGCCGGCGAGGCCCGCTTCTCGGCCGGTGTGCATTCGCGGACGGACTCTTACTATTACATCTTCGATCCGCTCCAGACCGAAGAGTCCTATCTCGACAATCCGGAGGGCTTCCCGGCCGACAACACCCAGGGCGAGACGTCCGTCAAGGAAATCTACGGCGAGCTGCTCGTGCCGTTGATCAAGGACAAGCCCGGTGCCCAGCACATGAATCTCGAACTCGGCTATCGCTATTCGGACTACAAGCTGCAGGGCGGCGTCGATACCTGGAAGGCGCTCATCGACTGGGGCATCACGCCCACGCTGCGGTTCCGCGGCGGCAAGCAGCTCGCGACGCGCGCGCCGAACATCGCGGAGCTGTTCCAATCCAATACGCAGAGCTGGTATGTCTCGGGAACGGGCGATCCCTGCGGTCTGAACAGCAACGCGACCTATGGCGCCAACAAGAACGTGAACCCGAACTACCAGCAGGCTCTCGCGCTGTGCTCGTCCCGTATGGGCCCGGCCGGTGCCGCCACGTTCTACGATCCGAACAACACGCAGCCCAACGGCTACTTCTGGACGCCGTTCGTGAACGCCACGGGCAATCCGAACGTGAACCCGGAGACGGCCGATACGTTGACGGCCGGCTTCGTCTGGAGCCCGAACTCCGGCCGCGAGAAGCTCGACGCGCTGAACCTGACGGTCGATTACTACAGCATCGATCTGAAGGACATGATCTCGGTCGAGCCGGCGGAGGTCGTCTACGAGCAGTGCTTGAGCGTGGAGTCGAATCCGACGGGCGACCCGAACAACCCTGCGTGTCTGCGCATGTACCGGAACCCGTCGAGCGGCGGCGCTGCCCCGACGACGGTGTCCTACATCAACGCGGCCTTCGCGAAGGTGGAAGGCGTCGACATCACGGCGGATTGGCACACGGCGCTCGCCGGCGGCACCTTCGGCGTGAACTTCATGATCACCAATCTGCTCAATGAGAAGACGCAGGCCACGGCCGCCTCGCCGGTCATCGACTGGAAGGGCAGCCTGGGACCGGATGCGGGCACGTCGCTGAACAACGGTGCGTACGACTACCGCACGTTCACGACCGTCAACTACGGGCGCAATCAGTGGAATCTCGCGCTGCGTTGGCGGCACCTGCCGAGCGCGATCGACGCTACGCAGGCCGTGCTCAACAGCTCGGCCACGGGCGCCGGGCCTATCCCGCAGTCGACTCAGTTGGGCGCCGAGTCGTCCTACGACGTCTTCGACCTGACGGGATCGTGGAATGCGACGCGGCGCACGACGGTGCGTTTCGGCATTCAGAATCTGTTTGATACGCCGCCGGTCTGGACCGGCGGTCGGACGGCCGCCGACAACAACCCGAGCACGGGCTCGGGCACGACGGAGGCAGGGTTCTACGACATCCTGGGCCGGCAGTTCTTCGTGGGTGTCAATGCCAATTTCTAGACGTTGAGTGACTCGTTGGGTGCGGCGGCGGGCCATGCCCGCCGCCGCCACCCGGCCGCGGCGGCCTGCGCCATGAAGGCGCGGTATCCGGGTCGGGCTCCTTGGACATTATCGAATTCGAGGACACAAGGACTATGAAGGATCGTTTCCGGCTTGCCGTTGCGGCGGCGTTAGCGGTTTGCGCGCTGCCCGCGGGGAGCGCGTTTGCGCATCACTCATTCGCCGCGGAGTTCGACCGCAGCAAGCCGATAGAAGTCACGGGCAAGGTGACGAAGGTCGAATGGATGAACCCTCACGCCCGGTTCTACATCGACGTCAAGGACAAAGACGGCACGACAGCCAACTGGAACTTCGAGCTCACGAGCCCGAACGTGCTCATGCGCCGCGGCTGGTCGCGGCGGTCGCTAAAGGCCGGCGACACGATCACGGTCAAGGGCTTCCGGGCCAAGAAGGCCGAACATGTTGCGAGCGCGGCGGACGTGACGCTGGCCGACGGCCGAAAGATTTTCGGCGGCGCCTCGGACAACGGCGGCTCCCAGTAGGCTCGCGGCGCGCGGGAGCGGTGTTCGGCGAGCGGCGCTCCGACGCGGCCACGGGAAGCTTAGGCTTTTCGAAGAGAGAAGAATGAGAACCCGACTCTGTCTTATTCCGTGTGTCTTATTGCCCGCGCTTTTCGGCGCCGCATCCGTTTCCGCGCAGGTCCCGAGAGCCTACGACGGGCACCCGGATCTGTCCGGGATCTGGCAGACCACGAGCACCGCCGACTGGAATCTCGAGGACCACGGTCCGGCGGCCGGCCCGTACTGGGAGATCGGCACCTTGAACGCGATACCGCCCGGGCGCGGTGTCGTAGAAGGCGGCAAGATACCCTATAAGCCCGAGGCGCTGGCGCAGCGGGACAAGAACCGCGCCGACCGCTGGCATGCGGATCCGGAAGCGAAGTGCTACATGCCCGGGATCCCGCGGGCGACCTATATGCCCTACCCGTTCGCGATCGTCCAGGGCACGAACCGAGTGCTCATGGCCTACGAGTTCGGCAGCGCCAATCGCAACATCTTCATGGGCAAGTTCAAGGAAGCGGCCGTGGATACGTGGATGGGCACGGCCAACGGCAGTTGGGACCAGGACACCTTCGTCGTCGACAACCGCGGCTTCAACGATCTTTCCTGGTTTGACCGCAGCGGCAACTACCACAGCGATCAGCTGCACGTCGTCGAGCGCTACACGATGGTCGGCAAGAACCAGATCGACTACGAAGCGACGATCGAGGATCCCAAGGTCTTCACGCGGCCGTGGAAGATAGAGCTCACGCTGTACCGCGACATCGAGGCCAAGGGGACGCTGCCGGAATATAAATGCGTCGAGTATGCCGAGCGCATGCTGTACAGCGACCTGAGCGGGCCGAAGGCCCCTCCTCAGACGAAGCCGACCCCGCCGCCGGCAAGACCTTGAACCGGCCCCGAAAGCGGTCACACAGATATCGAGGAGACGACCGTGCGCATTCGCATCGCTAACGTTCTCGTGCTCGGCCTCGCGGTATTGGGCGCCGGCAGGCTCGCCGCCCAGTCCGCGCAGCCCGGCGAGGCCGCAAAGCCGGCCCCGGTCCCGGCCGACTGGACGCCGCCGAAGACGCCGTGGGGGGACCCCGATTTGCAGGGCACTTATACGACGGACGACGTGCAGGGCGTGCCGTTCGAGCGGCCCAAGGTATTCGGCACGCGCCGCTTTCTGACCGACGCCGAGATGGCGGCCCGTCAGGCCAGCGTCGAGCGTCAAGAAAGCGCCATCGATACGGGGAAGCGTCCCGACGAGGGGTTCTGGAAGCGCGTCAAGGCCCTGGGTACGGTCGAAGCCGAGGCGGTGCCGCCAAACTTCATCGAGTACGCTCGTGAGGCCTCGCGCCTGACCTCGCTCGTCTCCGATCCGCCCGACGGCCAGATACCGCCGCTGGTGCCGGCGGCCCGCGACCGCCGCACGCCGGGAAATTACGTGGGCCACGATCCGCAGTCGTATCTGGACATGACGCTCTACGACCGCTGCATCACCCGGGGCGTCACGGCCGGCTTCTTTCCGGCCATTTACGGCAACGGCTCGCAGTTCGTGCAGACCCCGCACATGGTGGCCATCCGCTACGAGATGGTCCACGAGACGCGTCTGATTCCGCTCGACGATCGCCCGCGCGACAACGTGCGGACCTACATGGGCGAGTCGCGCGGCCACTGGGAGGGCAATACGCTCGTCGTCGAGACCAAGAACTTCAAGGGCGGCCTCGTCTCGGTGCATGGCAATACGCCGTATACCGAGGACCTCATGCTGACGGAGCGCTTCACGCGCATCGCGCCCGATACGATCGAGTACTCGGTGACGATCAACGACCCGAAGACCTACACGACGCCGTGGACCGCGACGCTGCCGCTGCATGAGGAACCCGGCTACGAGGTCTACGAATACGCTTGCCACGAGGGCAATTACTCGATGCGCAATCGCCTGAGCGCCGCCCGCAGCATGGAGGCCAAGCAGGCGGGGGCAGGCGCGCGAGCCGGGACGGCCGATGCGGCCACCGGGCAATAGGCGCCGTCACTACGGAATGAAGGAACGAAGCTCATGAACTTGAAGACCACGGCTGCGGCCTTCGGGCTCGCAGCGCTGGCCGCCGCCCACATGGCCAGCGCCCACCACTCCTTCGCGGCGGAGTTCGACGTGAACAAGCCCGTCGACCTGCATGGCAAGGTCGTGAGGATGGAATGGATCAACCCGCACTCCTGGATTCACGTTGCTGTCGAGGACGAGAAGACCGGCGAGACCCACGAATGGATGATCGAGTGCGGGCCGCCGAACGGCTTGATCCGGCGCGGCTTCACTAAGGCGTCGCTGCCGCCCGGAACGGAAATCGTCGTCCGGGGCTGGCAGGCGCGGGACGGCTCCTATCGCGCGAACGGCAGCAGCCTGACGCTGCCCGACGGCACCAAGCTGTTCCTCGGGTCGTCCAACAAGGCGGCGCCGGGCGCTCGGCAGTAGCTCCTCACGCGTTCGGAAGTTGCCCGGGGCGGCCGCCGCATTTGCGGCGGCCGCTTTGCGTTTGGGGTCAGCGCGGCTCGAGCATTCGATTCCCCGAGCTGTACCGGCGCACTCCGCGTTCGAACAGCGCAGCCGCGAGCGCCGGAAACACGAGTGCTGCCGCTGCTGCCGCACCAAACCTGCCGAGCGAGAACCGATGCACGATCTCGACCGGCAGGTTTAGACCACAGACCGATCGAAATGCCAAGAAGATCGCTTGCGCGGTAGGTATGCATCCGAGGCCCACGCGGTCTCCACGCCCTAGTCAGCCGCGGCGCGCGGAGTGTCGTCACGCGAGCAGACGGCGCCGCAGCAAAGCGGCGGCCAATGGGTAGAGCACGGCCGCGAGCGCGAGCGTGTAGGCGGCGCATAGAGCCTCGGTGGGGCCGAAGCGGCCGACGGCGAGACTGCGGGCGATTTGGACGAGCGGTGCCAACGGTGCGGCCCATGCGATCGGCTGCGCCCAGTGCGGCAGCACGGCGATCGGAAAGAACGCGCCGCTGAAGAAGAACAGCGGCGTCGCCACCGTTGTGAACACGAGCGAGAGCACGTGCACGCTCGGGGAGAGCGCCGCGAACAGCAGGCCGATGCCGCCGAACACAGTGCCGACGCCGACGGCGACGAGCAGCAGGGCCGGCAGCGAGGCGGCCGGCAGCCAGCCGAGTGCAGCCGCGAAGCCGGCGACGGCCAGCGTCGAGATCGCCGCGCGCGTCACGGCGAAGCACAGCTCCGCCAGCGTAATCTCCGAGACCGTGACCGGCGCCGTCAGGACGGTCTCGTAGAAGCTGTCCTGAATCCGCGAGAACACGCTCCAGGCACACTCAAAGATGGCGTGAAACATGGCCGTGCCGACGACGAGGCCGGGCGCGACGAAGGCCGCGTAACTCCCGTAGCCCGGCACACCGCCGACGAGCTGGCCGATGCCGATCGCGACCGCGAGCAGCGCCACCACGGGCTCGACGAAGAACCATGTGATCGCCACGTGCCAGATGCGGCCGAGCGAGAGCATGTGCCGGGACCAGATCGCGGCGACGGAGCGCCAGCGGAAGCGGGGCGCCGGCGCCCCGAGCGCCGTGTCGGCGGCGGCGTCCATCATTCGTCCCCGAGCCCGCGGCCCGCGAGCGCGAGAAATGCGTCCTCGAGGTTCGCGCCGCGTGCCGTGATGCGCACGCCCTCGATGGCCGGCAGCTCCGGCCGCCGGTCCTGCGTGCCCGCGACCCGAAACAGCGCGCCGACCTCGCGAAAGCGAAGGCCCGCTTCCGTGAGCGCGCGGCGCACGGTCTCCGGCGCCGCGCCTTCGAGGCGGATGTCCGCGGTGCCCCCGCCGGCATGCCGGGCGACGAGTTCGGGCGGCGTGCCCACGTCGAGAATGCGGCCGGCGTGCAGCATGGCGATACGATCGCAGAGCGTCTCGGCCTCGTCCATATAGTGCGTCGACATCACGAGCGTCACGCCGGAGCGTTTGAGCTCGGCGAGCTCCGTCCACACGCGCATGCGGCTGTCGGGGTCGAGGCCCGTGGAGGGCTCGTCGAGGATGACGACGCGCGGCCGCGTAACGAGCGCCCGCGCGATCGCGAGCCGCCGCCTAAGGCCGCCCGACAGCGCGTCGACGTCGTCGCGGCCGCGGTCGGCGAGCCCGAAGAACTCGAGGACTTCGACCGTGCGCGCGCGGGCTGCGGCGCGCGTGAGGCCCGCGAGATAGCCGAAGCTCTCGAGGTTCTGGCGCACTGAAAGCTCGCGGTCGAGCCCGTCGCTTTGCGTGACGACGCCGAGCAGCGCACGCACGGCTCGCGAGTCCCGCGCCACGTCGAGCCCGGCGACGTGCAGCGTCCCGGCCGTGATCGGAGTCAGGCCGGCCATCATACGCATGAGGCTCGTCTTGCCCGCGCCGTTCGGCCCGAGCAGGCCGTAGGTCGCGCCGCGCGCGACGTTGAAGCTCACGCCGTCGACGGCCGTATGCGCGCCGAAGGGTTTGACGAGCGCGCGCGCCTCGATCTCGGCCACGCCGATCCTCCTGTCCGCCGGCTCCGGAAATCGGAGCGCGAGTGTCTCAGCCCGAGGGTGCAGGCGCTACGCTCAGCACGTCGTTCGCGCGGTCGCGGTCCGGGATCACGTGGTCCGGATCGACAGTCACGGTGGTCACGGGCACGTGAGTGTCGAGACTCAGCGTCACGGCCGTTTTCTGGATCCAGGCGTCGGCCGGTACGCGCACGCGCTTGCGGCTGCCGTCCGCAAAGTCGATCTGTACGATACAGGGCATGACGAGCCGATCGAGGTTCTCGATCGTGACGTTCGCGCCTTTGGCCGGATCGCGGTCCGGGTACTCGACCTTGCTTGCCGCGATGTCGAGCGTCCAATTGTGCATGAACCAGCCGCGCCAGAACCAGGCGAGATCCTCGCCGGCCGCGCTGTCCATCGTGCGGAAGAAGTCGGACGGCGAAGGGTGCTTGTAGGCCCAGTCGCGGATGAATTTGCGGAAGGCCCAATCGAAGCGTTCCGGGCCGAGGATCTGCTCGCGCAGCAGCACGAGGCCGAGCGCCGTCTTGAAATAGCTTACGGGATGGCCGTACTTCGGGGGGATCGCGTCCGGCCGGCTCATGATGACCGGCGTCTTAGGATCCTCGAGCAGCGGCACGATCTCTTCGACCGGGTTGCCGCCGCCCGGCGCGTATTCCTGGTCGTGCTTCGGCCCGAACGTGCCGTTCTCGAAGTCTCGCGACTCGTAAACGTCGATGAACGTGTTGAAGCCTTCGTCCATCCAGGCGTTGCGGCGCTCGTTAGTGCCGACGATCATCGGGAACCACGTGTGGCCGATCTCGTGCGCCGTGAGCCAGAACAGGTTCTTGGCCTCGAGGTTCGCGCCGTCGAAAACGATGCCCGGGTACTCCATGCCGCCCACGGGGCCCGCGACGTTGATAGCCGCCGGATATGGGAACGGGAACCAGCGCTTCGAATACTGCTCGACGGCGCGCTTGAGGAATTCGGTCGAACGGCCCCACCGCGCACTGCCCGCGCTCGCCTTCGGATAGAACGACATCGCGAGCGCCCCGTTAGGGCCCGGCAGTCGAATCGCCGCGGCGTCCCAGACGAAGGCGCTGGAGGCGCTGAAGGCGACGTCGCGTGCGTCGTCCATGCGGAAGTGCCAGGTCAGCGGCCCTGGCCCGGCCGGTCGCGAAGCCGGGTCGCCGACCTCGCCGGGCGCACGGATCATAACGGTCGCGTCGCTGTCGCGGGCGCGGGCGAGGCGCTCGCGCTCGGCCGCGGTCAGGACCTCATCGGGATTCTCGAGCGTACCGGAACCCGCGACGAGCATTTCCCGCGGCACCGTCACGTAGTAATCGAAGTTGCCGTATTCGAGATAGAACTCGGAGCCGAGGTAGGGCAGCGTGTCCCAGCCGCGCAGATCGTCGTAGACCGCCATTCGCGGGTACCACTCGGCCATGTCGTAAATGTCTCCGTCCGGCGTCGCGGTCCAGGCCGTGCGGCCGCCGAACTTACCTGGCACCGTGTAGTGGTAGCGAACGTGGATCTCGAGCCGGCCTCCGCGCGGTGCGAGCGGGCGCGCGAGCCGGATCTGCATGCGTGTGTCGTCGACGACGTAGTCCGCTGTGTGCTGCTGGCCGCCGTGCTCGATCATGACCGCGTCCAGCACGTAACCCGCCGTGAATCCGCCGGCCGGCCGGCCCGATGCGTAGCGCGAGCGCGCGTTGCGGCGATAGATGTTCTGGTCCAGCTGCAACCACAGTGCGGGAAGGGCCGCGGGGCTGTTGTTGGTGTACGTGATGACCTCGTCGGCCGTCAGCGTCTTCGCCTCGGGGTCGAGCGTCGCATGGATCGTGTAATCCGCGCGGTTTTGCCAATAATCCGGGCCAGGCGCGCCGTCGCCGCCGCGGTACGCGTTCACGGGTTGGGGCAGCGTCAAAGGCGCGAAGGTCTGGGCCGGATCGTAGGCGGCCGTCGCGGGCCCGGCTTTCGGTGCGGCGGCCGCAGGGAGGGCAACGCCGCTCGCGATTCCGGCTGCCATGACGGCCGCGACGAAAAGGATGGCGGGTCGGGCGGTCGGTATCTCGGTCATCGGGCCTCCGGCGGCGCTGGCGCGGCTCCTAGCATACCGCAGCCCGCTGCCGCGGCGCCCGAAACGCCTAGAACAGACTTGGACGCTCGGGACGTACTTCGGCTTGTGAGCCCATCCCGCTTCCCGCAGGATAGGCCGTCATGAACCGCCCACGGCAGCGCGACGAACCGCTCACGTTCGTCATCGGGCGCGACGAGATCGTGATCCGACGCCGCTACGAGCTCGTCTCGATCGGCAACGATTTCCTGATCGCGCTTTGGTTTCTGCTCGGCAGCTTCATGTTCCTCCGGCCCGACTGGGTCACGGCGGGGACCTGGCTGTTCGTGCTCGGCAGCCTGCAGCTGCTGATTCGGCCGACGATCCGGCTCGCGCGGCACATCCACCTTCAGCGGCTGCCGGGCGCTCAGGGCGACGGCGGGCGGTTGCCGACCGACGCGCCGTCGGCGTAGCTGTCGGCATCGGCATCGGCATCGGCATCGGCATCGGCCGGGGCGGGATGCGTTGGCGGTGGGCGGAATCCTCGTCGTAAGGGCGGTGTCGGGACCGCCGTGAACTCGTCCCTGGGGGCTCGCTGAGCGCCATCCCTGGCGCTCAGCGTCCCGACACCGCCCTTACGACGAGGACTCCGCCGGCTACCGATGCGGCCCTAGCTGCGCGGAAGACCCCGCGGGCCGACGTCGACCGCAGCCGTTCGGCCGCCAAGAGCGCACCGACTCGCGCCTGCCTCGGCTAACCACCGGCACCCGATCCCGTTCATGAATCATGCGGGCTTGAACTTCGTCCTTGAATCGCGGCCGCCAAGGTTTTGTAATGCCAGCCGCCGATCGTCGGTTCGAGGCGTATACACGGGATGCTGATCGTCGTGCTCGTCGTGCTCGTCGTGCTCGGAGCGCTGCTGTTCTGGGCCGTATGGATCTTCAATCGCCTGACGCGTGACCGGAACCGGACGCGGGCCGGGTGGAGCGATATCGACGTCCAGCTGCAGCGCCGGCACGATCTGATTCCGCGTCTCGTCGAAGCCGTGCGCGGTTACGCCGGTTACGAGCGGTCGACGCTCGAGGCCGTGACGCAGCTGCGTGATCTCTCGCGCGCCGCGCGTCATCTTCCGGAGAAGGCCGCGCTCGAGGATCGGCTCGAGGACGGCGCGCGGCGCCTGGTCGCGCTCGCCGAGGCCTATCCCGATCTCAAAGCGGATCGGAACTTCCTCGATCTGCAGAAGCAACTGACCGAGGTCGAGGACCACCTGCAATATGCGCGCAGGTTCTACAACGGCGCCGTGCGGCAGTACAACACGCGCGTCGAGTCGTTTCCGGACCTCTTGATCGCCCGCGGCTTCGGGTTCCACGAGGCCGAGTTCTTCGCCGCGGAGGAGGGCGCCGAGGCACCCGTGCGCGTCGATTTCGGCCGGGCGGGCTGAGGCGTGGCTCCGGTCCGTGGCGTCGTGCTCGCCGTGCTCGCGCTGCTCGCGTTCGCGAGCCGGGCCGACGAGCGTATCCTCGATTTTCACAGCGACATCGCGATCGCGGCCGACGGGTCGATGGAGGTCGAAGAGACGATCCGTGTACGCGCCGAAGGCGCGGCGATCCGGCACGGGATCTACCGGGACTTTCCGACAACTTATCGGGACGGGCTCGGCAACCGCTTCCGTGTGGGCTTCAAGGTCCTTTCCGCGCGCCGGGACGGCATGCCCGAAACGTTTGCCCTGCACGCGCTCGGCAACGGCGTTCGCATCTATCTCGGCCGCGCGGACCGCATGGTTACGCCGGGCATGCACGAATACGAGCTGCGCTATCGAACGACCCGGCAGCTCGGGTTCTTCGCCGACCATGACGAGCTTTACTGGAACGTCACCGGCAACGGCTGGCTTTTTGCGATCGACTCGGCGAGTGCGCGTGTGACCCTGCCGGCGCGCGCGGGCTTCAGCGTGGGCGCCGTAGAGGGCTACGTTGGGGTTCAAGGCAGCCGGGAACAGGCCTACCGCGCGCGAATCGAGGGACCGGATACGGCCTCCATCCGCACGACGCGGCCGCTGCGCCCGCACGAGGGGATCACCGTCGTCGTGAGCTGGAAGAAAGGCTGGATCGCGGCGCCTTCGACGGCGCGGCGCATGGGCTGGCTGCTGGCGGACAACGCCGGGCTCGAGGCCGCACTCGCCGGTTTCGCGGCCGTGCTCCTCTACCTGACTTACGCCTGGAGCAAGGCCGGCCGCGATCCGTCCCGCGGCGTGATTTTCCCGCACTACACGCCGCCGGAGCACTTCTCGCCGGCCGCCGTGCGCTTCGTCGGCCGCATGAGCTACGACACGAAGGCGCTTTCGGCTGCCGTCATCGACTTGGCCGTCAAGGGCCACCTCACGATCGAAGAGGCCGGGCGCAAGTACACGTTGCGCAGGCAGCGTTCGGGCGGAGCCGAGCTCGCCGCCCCCGAGCGCGCACTGTTCGAGGCGCTGTTCGCGGAAGGGGACGAGGTCCGCCTCGAGAACGCCAACTATCGGCTCCTGCGCAAGGCGATGCAGGCGCATCGGCGCGCGCTGGGCCGGCAATATGCCCGCGTTTACTTTCTCACGAACTCGACGCTGCTGATTCCGGCCGCGGTGCTCCTCGCCGTCACGCTCGCAGCCGTTTTGTTCATCGGTCAGATGGCCCCCGCGGTCATCGCGACGCTGGCGCTCACGGTGCTGCTGCTGCCGATCTTCGCCTACCTGCTCAAGGCGCCCACGCGGCTCGGACGCCGCCGGCTAGACGAGATCGAGGGCTTCAAGCTCTATCTCGACGTGGCCGAGAAGGACGAGCTGAATCTTCGCAATCCGCCCGAGAAGACGCCGGCGCTGTTCGAGACTTTCCTTCCCTTTGCGCTCGCGTTGGGCGTCGAGCAGCGCTGGGCCGAGAAGTTCGCGCGCGTATTCGCCGGCCTCGAGGCCCAGACGGGGATCGCCTATCGCCCGGCCTGGTACAGCGGCCGCTGGAGCTCGGCCATGATCGCGGGCGACCTCGGCCGCTTCACGGCCGACATGACGAAGTCGCTCGGCGACGCGATCGCCTCGGCGTCGCGGCCGCCCGGGTCTTCGGCCGGTGCCGGCGGCGGCGGATTCTCGGGCGGAGGCGGCGGTGGCGGAGGGGGCGGCGGCTGGTGAGCGCGCCGGGGCGCTCGCCGGCGCGGCCCGAGCGGGTCGTGCCGGTCGGCGGCTCAGTTCGGCTCCGCCGCGGCGCGCCGCTTGCGATAGGCCGCCGGCGTCTCGCCTGCCGACGCTTGAACGCGCGCTGGAACGCCGCCGGCGAGCGGTAGCCGACGGCCGCCGCGACGGTCTCGACGCTGGCGCGCTCGGCTTCGTCAGCGGCCTCGGCGTGCCGAAGTCGATCGACTCGGGTACGGCCTCAAGCCCCGCCGCGGCGCTGGCCATCGATCTCGTCCTGCTCGCGCTGCAACTCGAGGAGCGCGATCTCGTCGAGGCGCACGGCGAGACCTATGTCGAGTATCGCGGGCGCGTGCCGATACTGGTGCCGTTGTGGCGCCCACGGCGGCGGCCTGCGGACAGCGCGGGCCCTGAGACGCATAAGGGATTCTGAGCGAGACGGATTCGCGAGGACGGCGGCGGCTCGAGCAGGCAGCCGTGGGGCGAAAGCGCCGCGGCTGCCCGTGATCGAGCGCATGCTGAAGTTGGGGGCGCAGCACACGTCGCGCATAAGCAGGGTTCAGGCAGTTCAAGCGGCGCTGCAGCCGCCTAGTGGCCTGTAACGGCTGATTCGGTAGTGGCTGAGCGATGGATGGCGCGCCGGTGCCGCGTTGCTCGTCGTCGCCATAGTCACCACTATGCCTCCTCCTCGCGCCTTGCCCCGACGCGCCATCCATCGCTCAGCCACTACCGAATCAGCCGTTACAGGTCACTAGTCCGCCTCCCGCTCGGGCACGCAGCAGAGCTTCGCGTCCTGCGCAGGGGCCGGCCCGCCCGCCCGCAGCACGGCGCCCGTAACGGCGTTCGGCCGATACGTCGTGCAGCCTTTGAGACCGTGCTCGAAGGCATAGCGATAGATGTCCTTGAAGCGCTCGAACGGAAATGCGGCCGGCACGTTGATCGTCTTCGAGATCGAGCTGTCTACGTAGGGCTGCAGCGCGGCCTGCATGTCGAGGTGCGCCGCGGGCTCGAGCTGCTGGGCGCTGACGAACGTCGGCGGTAGCGGCGCGTCGCCGCGCAGGGCCCGCCAGTGCTCGAGCGCGTGATCGGTGAGCTCGTACTCGGCTTGACCGCCGTCGAGCTCGAGCATGCGCCGGCGATAATGAAAATCGAAGACCGGCTCAATGCCGCTCGAGACGTTGTCGGCAAGCAGGCTGATCGTGCCGGTCGGCGCGATCGCCGTGACGTGACTGTTCCGCAGGCCGTGGCGCGCGATGCCGTCGCGGATGTCGGGCGGCAGGCCGCGCACGAATTCGCCTTCGAGGTAGCGGTCCCGATCGAAAAAGGGAAACGGGCCCTTTGCCTCGGCGAGCTCGATCGAGCAGCGGTAGGCCGTATGGCAGATCGTGCTCATGGCGCGCGCCGCGAGCTCGCGCGCGGCGGGCTCGGCGTAATGCAGCCCGAGCATGATCAGGGAGTCTGCGAGCCCCGTCAGCCCCAGACCGATACGCCTTGTACCGTGCGCCATGCGTTCCTGCGCGGGCAGCGGGAATCGCGAGACGTTGACGACGGCGTTCATCATGCGGACGGCCGTGCGCGTCGTAGCCGCGACGGCGTCGAGATCGAGCATCGCGCCGTGGCCGAAAGGGTCGCGCACGAACGCCGTCAGGTTGATCGAGCCGAGATCGCAGGCCCCGTAGGGCGGCAGCGGGAGCTCGCCGCAGGGATTCGTCGCGCTGATGTGCTCGCGGTACCAGAGGTTGTTCGCGCGGTTGATGCGGTCGATAAACAGCACGCCGGGCTCGGCGTAGTCGAAGGTCGAGCGCATGAGCGTGTCCCAGAGCTCCCGGGCGCGGATGCGGGCATGGACGCGGCAGGGGACGGGCTCGAGGCACCCGGACCAGCGGCGCATGACGGTCTCATGCGCACCGGACGGAGCCTCTCCGGGCCGGACCGGAAACACGAGCGGCCAGTCCGCATCGGCCTCGACGGCCCGCATGAAGTCGTCGCCCACGAGCACCGAGAGATTGAAGTTGCGCAGCTCGCCGGGCGTCTGTTTGGCGCGGACGAACGTCTCGATGTCCGGATGGTCGCAACGCAGCGTGGCCATCATGGCGCCGCGGCGCGCGCCCGTCGAGAGCAGCGTCGCGCACATCGCGTCCCAGATGCGCATGAACGAGACGGGCCCCGAGGCGACGCCGCCGACGGCTGCGGCGGGCGAGCCGCGCGGGCGCAGCGTCGAGAAGTCGTAGCCCACGCCGCCGCCCTGCTGCATCGTCAGGGCACCCTCCTTGAGGCCGTCGAAAATGCCGTCCATCGTGTCTTCGAGCGTGCCCATGACGAAACAGTTGAAGAGGGTCACGCGGCGGCCGGTGCCCGCGCCCGCGAGAATCCGGCCGCCCGGCAGGAAGCGGAAGCCGCGTAGGGCGCCATAGAAGCGATCTTCCCAGGCCGGGTCGGACTCGGCCGCGGCCAGCGCCCGAGCGATTCGGCGCCACGTCTCGTCGATGGTCGCGTCGACGGCGCGGCCGTCGCTGCGATAACGGTATTTCGTCTCCCAGATGTGACGCGAAATGGCCGCGGTGAAGGCGGACGCAGTGGGCGGCGTTGAGGATTTGGGCATACGGCGACCGGTGCGGACGGGTGTCCGGACAGATTAGCGAAGGCTCGGCCGGCTGTCTCGCGGGGCCGGCCCGCATGCGCTGGTGCGGGCCGCCGGGGGCGCCGATAATGGTCCGCTCGAGCGCCGCTTGCGTCTCGGTTGGCCGTCTGAACAAGGGAGCCCCGTATGAACGCCCTCACCGCCATGTCTCCGCCCGTCGATGCGCTCAAGGCCGAGCTCGCGGCGCACGCCCACCGGCTCTACATCGGCGGCGAGTGGCGGGAGGCAGTGTCGGGGCAGACGTTCGAGGTGCAGGACCCTGCGACGGGGACGGTCATCGCGCGGGCGGCCGCGGGCGAGGCCGCAGACATCGACCTTGCCGTCGCGGCCGCGCGGCGGGCGTTCGAGGACGGGCCGTGGCCGAGACTCGCGCATGCCGAGCGACAGAAGCTACTGCTGCGGCTCGCCGATGCACTCGAGGCGCACGCCGACGAGCTCGCGCTGCTCGAGAGTCTCGATGGCGGCAACCCCGTGCGCTCGACGCGGCATGTCGACGTTGCAATGGCCGTCGAGAGCCTGCGCTACAACGCCGGCTGGGCCACGAAGCTAACCGGCGACACGGCGCTCTCGTCGGCCGCCGGGCGCGCGTTCTCGTTCACGCTGCGCGAGCCCGTCGGGGTCGTCGGGGCAATCACGCCGTGGAATGCGCCGCTGCTCATGGCCGTCAACAAGCTCGGCCCCGCGCTCGCCGTCGGCTGCACGGTCGTGCACAAGCCCGCAGAGCTCACGCCGCTGTCGGCGCTCAGGCTCGCGCAGCTCGTCGAGGAGATCGGGTTTCCGCCGGGCGTCGTGAACGTCGTGACCGGCTTCGGCGAGACGGCCGGCCAGGCGCTCGTAGAGCATCCTGGCATCGAGAAGATCTCGTTCACCGGCTCAACGCGCGTCGGCCGGTCGATCCTCGTTGCAGCGGCGGCCAATATGAAGCGGGTGACGCTCGAGCTCGGCGGGAAGTCGCCGATCATCATCTTCCCGGATGCGGACATCGAGGCCGCGACGGCGGCGGCGAGCTCGACGATTTTTTTCAAAACCGGCCAATACTGCGCGGCGGGCACCCGGCTCTTCGCGCACGAGAAGGTTTTCGATCGCGTCATGCAAGGCTTCGCCGAGCGTGCGGCGAAGCTCAAGGTCGGCCCCGGCACGGCGCCGGATACGGAGATGGGCCCCATCGTCTCGGCCGGGCAGCTCGAGCGCGTCATGGGTTATATCGAGGCCGGGACCGAGCAGGGTGCGGAGATCGTGACGGGCGGTCGGCGCATCGGCGGGGAAGGCTACTTCGTCGAACCGACGCTGCTCGCGCACGTGCGCCCGGAGATGAGCGTATTCCAGGAGGAGATCTTCGGCCCCGTGCTCTGCGGCATGCCGTTCGCGGACGACGACGATCTCGACGCGGTCGCGCGCCTTGCCAATGCGACGAGCTACGGTCTGGCGGCGAACGTTTGGACGCGCGACATCCGCATCGCGCATACGCTGGCCCGCAAGATCCGCGCGGGGACTATCAGCATCAACGGCGGCGCCAAGGAGATGCCGATGCCATTCGGCGGCTACAAGCAGTCCGGTCTCGGCCGCGAGCAGGGACGCGACGGCATCGAGGCGTATACCGAGATCAAGACCGTCTCCGTCGGGCTGTAGCGGTAGGAAAAGGGGTAGGAAAAGGGGTCAGAGCCCTTTTTCGCGAGCACGCCGCAGCCGCACGACTACCGAGGCATGGCGAAAAAAAGGGCTCTGACCCCTTTTCCTACCGCTGCAGCAGCGCTCTGAGCTCGGCCAGCGGCCGGGTGTTGACGACGTCGGCGGCCTCGAGCCAGCCGCGGCGTGCCTGGTCGATGCCGAAGCGCATGGAGCGGAGCCCGGCCGTGCTGTGGGCGTCGGTCGAGATCGCCACTTTGACGCCGACCTCGCGGGCGAGGCGGCAGCCCTCGTCGTCGAGATCGAGGCGGCCCGCGTGCGCGTTGAGCTCGAGGAAGCAGCCGCGCTCGGCCGCGCCGCGCAGCACGCGCTCGAGGTTCAGCGGGAAGGGCTCGCGTTGGCCGATCACGCGGCCGCGCGGGTGGCCTAGGATCGCGAAGTGCGGGTTGTCCATGGCGCGCAGCACCCGCGCCGTCTGCTTCGCCTCCGTCAGCCCGAATTGGTAGTGCACGGAGCAGACCGTAAAGTCGAGCCGGGCCAGGGCCGCGTCGGAGTAGTCCAACGAACCGTCTTCGAGAATGTCCACTTCGGCGGACTTGAGCACGGTGATGCCTGTGAGCCGCTCGTTGAGCGCGTCGATGGCTTCGAGCTGCTCGAGCAGGCGGCGCTCGTCGAGGCCGTTCGCAATCGTGACGCGCTTCGAGTGATCGTTGATCGAGACGTACTCGTAGCCGATCTCGGCCGCCGCCCGGGCCATCTCCTCCAGCGTGGCATGGCCGTCGCTCGCGACCGTGTGGCAGTGCAGATCGCCGCGGATGTCATCGAGCGCGATGACCTTGGGCAGCGCGCCGCGGCGCGCTGCGTCAATCTCGCCGCGGTCCTCGCGCAGCTCGGGCGCGATATAGGGTAGGTCGA
Source organism: uncultured Gammaproteobacteria bacterium (assembly GCA_963782445.1). Classification (GTDB taxonomy): domain Bacteria; phylum Pseudomonadota; class Gammaproteobacteria; order Steroidobacterales; family Rariloculaceae; genus ZC4RG20. The sequence continues at coordinate 2,280,472 of CAWAJM010000001.1, read as the reverse complement.
CCGCTGCATAGACGCTCTCCTCCGTGGGGCCCGCGATGCGCTCCTCGCCTGCGAAGACGCCGTACTCGTTGATCTTGTAACCCTTGCGTAGACCGAGCGTGCGCACGGCGATGTTGTGCGCCTTGGAACCCGTGAAGTAGTGCAATGCCGCCCCGTAGCTGACCTGCGGCACGAGCCGCAAGTCGACCTGCAGGCCCGAGCGCAGCCGCACGGTCGAGCGGGTGGCGCCGCTCGAGACGACCTCGGCGACGTCGGCATAACTCGTGAAGTGGCGCATGACGTTGGCGCCGCGTTTCGCCGTCACGACGAAGTCGAGGTCGCCGACCGACTCTTTGCGCCGTCTATAACTGCCCGCGACCGTCACTTGTTTGACGCCGCCGCAGGCTCGCAGGTACTCGGCCAAGGGCTCTGCGATCTGCTCGGCGACCGAGAGCCGCATGCGGCTCTCTCGCACGACGAGCCGCTCGCAACCCGCAAGAATGATCTGCTCGGTCTTGGCGCCGAAGCCTGGCAGCTCGCGAATGCGGCCGGCCTCGGCCGCCCGTTCGAGATCCTCGACCGAGCGCACGCCGAGCTCGTGGTACAGAGTCTTGACGCGCTTCGGGCCCAGGCCGTCGATGCGCATGAGCCGGCTCAGCACGCGCGGGGTGCGCTGGGCGACCTCCTCGAGCACGGGCAGACGGCCCGTCTCGACGAGCGTGCGTAGCTTACCCGCAAGATCCCTGCCGATGCCGGGCAGCTCCGTCAGGTCCTTGCCGGCGGCGATCAGATCCGACATGGCCTTGGGGTGGCCGCGGATCAGGTCGGCCGCGTACCGATAGGCTCGAACGCGGAAGGCGTTGCCGCCTTCGATGTCGAGCAGGTCCGCGAGCTCATCGAACAGATCAGCGATCTGCGCGTTCGTCGCGGGCGGACCGCCCGCATCGGGCGCCGCGTCCTCCGCGGGGGCTGCGGCGCGCTGCGTGCGCGGGCCCGCGGCGGCGGCGGGCTTGAGCTTCCGGGCCAACGCGCTGCGGCTCAGGGGTTGTCCGGGTCGCCCGGGCCCGCGCGTACCCAGAGGCCGTGCTCGCAGCGCAGTGTCGTCGTGCCGCTGCGCACGAGCGTGCCGTGCACGTAGGCGCGGTCGTTGAAGTAGCAGAGCGGCGCGTCCTCGGTCACGGTCTCGCGCAAGGTTTCGGTGTCCTCGTCGCCTTCCTCGGCAATCGGTGAATTTCTGAGCTCCGGGTCCTGGGCGCCGAGGTCGAGGGTTCTGTTGGCCATTTTGCCTCCTTCCGTCGTCCTGCCGGCAGCGTCACGCCGTTCGGGGTTCCAGCATACCGGCGCTTAAGCGCTGCCGTAAGGGCCCACGTGGTCACGGCATTCATCAGCTTGACGCGGTGCCTTCGCGGTGCTCGAGCTCGCGCCTTGCGCGGGCGAGATCCGCATGGAACTTCGCGATCTCGGCCGCGCGGTCCTCGCCGTGGGGAAGCCGCAGCAGCGCCGAGGGGTGGACGGTGCCGGTCGTGCGCGGCGCATAGGCCGTGCTCACGAAGCGGCCTCGGTCGCGCCGGACCGAGAAGCTGCGGCCGGGCCCAGGAACGGCTTGCCGGCGAGGTCTTCGCGGTCGCCCGGCGTCTCGCCGACGATGAGCCGCGCCCCGCGCAGGCCCTCCCCGAAAACCGTCTGCGTGGCTCGTTGCCACAGGCCGCAACCCCGGCAACCCGCCGCGGCGCGGCGGGCGGCAGCCAGCGAATGCCGCGCGGGCAGGAAGTCGCGGGCTGAAGCCGCTGTTGCGTGGCGCTCGCCGGAGACCATCCGCGACGCTAGGCGTCTATCCGGGGCATGATCGGCATTGCCAGGGCGTGCGGCGTCCGCAGCAGGCGCATCATGACTCCGGCAGAGGCTTAGGCTCCCTGGCCCAGGTTCATCGTGAGTCCGCCGTCTATCGTGAAGGTTTGGCCCGTCACGTAGTCGGCGTCGTCGGAGGCCAGGTAGACTGCGAGCCGCGCGATCTCGCGCGGCTCGGCCGCCCGCTTCCAGGGGATGCTCTGAACCTGTTCTTCGCGGCGCTGCGGGTCGTCGATTGCCGCTTCCGGCCGCCGCTAATCGACCTGCACCACGAGGGCGCGCCGCCCGCAGGCCTCGACCTTGCGCCGCGTCGCCTCGGCGCCGTCCGTGTCGTGCAGGTAGGTGATCGTCACGTCGGCGCCTTCGGCCGCGAACGCTTCGGCTGTAGCCTGGCCGATGCCGGAGTCCGAGCCGGTTACGACGGCGACTTTGTCCTTGAGCAGGTCGGTCATAGCATGCCTCCTTTGCCTCGTCTCCGCCCCGCAGCAACTTTGGTGCCAGACGCACTATTTCGATCGCATCGATGCATGGTTCGACGAGGACCAACGCGTCTTCGGGCACCTGCGGGACCCTTATCACCGCGTCGATGTGCGCGCGAGCGCGCGGCGGGTGCGCGTGCGTGCCGGCGGTGTCGTGCTGGCCGAATCGAGCCGGCCGCGGCTCGTCTCCGAGACGGGCCTGCCGAATCGTTTCTACCTGCTCCGCGAGGACCTGCGCGAGGCCCGCCTCGCGGTCGCGGCAAAGCGCACGGTTTGCCCCTACAAAGGCGAAGCCACGTATTACAGCGTCGAGGCCGGCGGGCGCGTGTTCGAAGAGGCGGCCTGGTCGTACGAGGCGCCCCTTGAGGATGCCGCGAAGATCCGCGGCTACGTCTGCTTCCTCGGGGCCGGCATCGACGTCGAGGCGGACGCCGCGGCCGACTGAACGAGATTCGCCGAACGTCCTTCCGGCGTCGGGCTCCGGATCCCCGTGCGGATCGAAGCGGGTTAACATGCCTGCCGTCTGTCGGCTCCGGGGAGCCCCGTGGAATCATGATCAACGCCTACGTCAATGAGCGGGGCCGGCTTCGGCGGCTGGCCGAGCTCGGCCAGGACATCGGGAACGACCTCGACGATATCGTCTGGATCGACATGCTCGATCCGACCGACGCCGAGGAGCGGCTGCTCGAGCGGGCGGTAGGCATCAACATCCCGACACGCGAGGAAATGGAAGAGATCGAAGTATCGAGCCGCCTCTATATGGAGGAGGGCTCGGCCTTCATGACGGCCCAGCTTCCGGCGCAGGCCGACCGCGACGATCCCGAGATGGCCCCCGTCACGTTCGTCCTGACCGGGAATCGCCTCGTCACCGTGCGTTATCACGATCCGCGCGCGTTTCAGACCTTCCTGCAGCGAGCGTTCAGGGTGCCTCTCGGCGCGACGACCGGCTTCGGAGCCCTGATTGCGCTGCTGGAAGTCATCGTGGACCGGCTGGCCGATGTCATCGAACGCGTGGGGCGCGACGTCGAGGGCATTTCGCGCGGGATCTTCCAAGTCAACGGCGCCGGGGGCCGGCCCAGCCGGGACTTTCAGCAATGGCTCGAGGAGATCGGCCGCAAGGGCGATCTGAACTCGAAGATTCGCGACAGTCTGCTTACGCTCGAGCGCCTGGGCGGGTTCCTGCGACAGGTCAAGTCGCAGGGCACGGACGATCCGGACCTTCGCGGGCGGCTCGGCACGCTCGCGCGGGACATTCAGTCGTTGACGGATCATTCCTCCTTTCTTTCGCAGAAGATCACGTTCCTGCTCGATGCGACGCTCGGAATGATTAACATCGAGCAAAACAACATCATCAAGATCTTCTCAGTGGCGGCAGTTGTGTTCCTGCCGCCGACGTTGATCGCCTCGATTTACGGCATGAATTTCAGGCATATGCCGGAGCTCGGCTGGTCCTTCGGCTATCCCTACTACGCCTTGGGGCTCATGGTCCTCTCGGCCGTGCTCCCCTACCTGTATTTCAAATGGAGGCGATGGCTCTGAGTGTGACGGCACCGCTTCATTTGGCGTTGCAAGTTTTACAGGTCCTTTTCCGCATACTGGAACGCTGCAGGTCTCCGCAGCGTCGTCGGCGCCCGCATTCCTAGCTGCGTCGAGCCGGTAGTCTCCCGTGTCGGCCGGCCCGCGGCCTCAGCGATCTCAGCTGGCACGAACATTGCTGAACAGCACATGTTTCGGCGGGCGGGCGACCAAGCGATGCATGGACCCCCGCCGGTCGCGGACGGGCCGCGCAGCAGAAGAACAACGGTGCGCGTAGCCCTGGAACGGGCGCATCGGTATCGCATACTGATTGCATGGCAGATACAACTCGTTCAACCTGGATGGAACCGGACGAGAGGGCAAAGCGGTGATCGGGTGCAAGGCTGTTCAATTTGCTGCTTCGCCCCGGAACCCTGACTTTGCGCCGACTATGTCATGAGTCCGGGCGCACCATCCTTTTGGCCCCCCGAGGGCGGTGAAGCGGGCCGCAGAGTGCGCACCGGCGATTGGTCAAACGGTCCGCTGGGTCCGCCCGACGTGTGGGCACAGCCGCTGCGCACGGCGATCGAGGTGGCCTTGGGTACTCACACCCCGATGCTTGTCGCGTGGGGTCAAGACTACATCGGCTTCCACAACGATGCCTTCGCTGCCCTCGCGGAATGCGGCGGCTACGCGCTCATCGGGCGGCCGTGCCTCACGTACTGTGCGCGGCTTGCACCGGAGTTCGCGACTGCGCTCGAGCGGGCCTATGCCGGCGAGACGGTCCATCTCCCCATCGGCAACGTGGGTCTGGAGGCATCGTGTCTGCCGTTGCGGCACCGGAACGGTGCGACCGGCGGGGCTATGTGCGTCCTGACACCGGCCGGCGCCGATGCCGCCGGCACGGCCGCATTCGCCGGTCTTGCGCCGGCGGCGAAGGGGGGCGACTCCCCGGTCGAGGCGCTCCTCGTCGAGCTGCGCGGAATGCGCGACGTGCAGCGGGCGGCCGATAAGATCGTCGGTGCCGTTGCCGGTCTCGTGAACGCTGATTTCGCCGTAGCGCAGATCTTCGATCCCGAGACCGGGGCGCTCCACCTGCTCGCTTCGCGCGGTTTCGATGCTGCCGCGGCCGAGACGTTCGCGCAGGTGCCCGTTGGGTCGGGAGAGGAGCCGGCTTGTGCCTGCACGCTTGCGGCCGCGAGCGGCACGGCCGTCGTCGTCGAAGATGTCACCACGGATCCGCGCTTTGCCGCGATGCGCGAGGCGGCGGCGGCAATCGGTTTTCGTGCCGTCGCGTCGATGCCGCTGCACGACGGTCCGGCCACGCTGCTCGGCGTCGTCTCGGCCTACTTCCGCCGGCCGCATCGGCCGACGCGGGAGGCGCAGGCCATGTGTGAGGAATTCGCCGGGCAGGCGGCCGCCGTGTTGGCGGAGCGCCTGCGCGAGCGGGCGCGGGCGCGGCGCGAGGCTCGCCTGCAGTCGTCTTTGGACGCGGCGCGGCTCGGGACCTGGGAGTGGCAGCCGGAGCGGGAGCGCTTGATGCTGGACGATCGGGCGCGGGAAATCCTGGGCTTTGCGGCCGAGCGCGCACCGACGAGTAGCGCGGCATTCGAGCGCCAGGTCCATTCGGAGGACCGGGAGCTGTACCGGAAGGCCTTGGCGCGGGCGCGCGACCCGGCCCAAAGCGGCCATTTCGACGTGGAGTTTCGCTGGGTCCGCGAGGAGGGCCGGCAGCGCTGGATCCAGCAGTGCGGCCAGGCGCGCTCGGAGCTTTCGCTGGCGGGTAAGCCCGTGACGCTCGTGAGCGGCACCGTGCTCGACGTGACGGACCGCAAGTCGAGCGACGATGCACTGCGTACCGCGAGCCGGCACAAAGACCGCTTTCTGGCGACGCTCGCGCACGAGCTGCGCAACCCCTTGGCGCCGCTGCGCTACGCAGCCGAGCTGCTGCATGGCGCCGGCCGCGAAGATCTGAACTGGAGCCGCGAGGTGATCGACCGGCAGGTTGGGCATTTGACGCGGCTCATCGATGATCTGTTCGACATCTCGCGCATCACGCGCGAGCTGCTCGGGATTCAGCGACAACGGCTCGAGCTCGCCGAGGTCGTCCAAGCCGCCCTCGAGTCCTGCCGGCCGCTCATCGCTCAGAGCGGGCAGCAACTCATCGTGCAGCTGCCATCCGAATCGATCTATGCGACGGGCGACCCGGTGCGCCTGACGCAGGTCATCGTCAACCTGCTCAAGAACGCCTCGAAATTCACGCAGGGCAAGGGACGGATCAGGATCAAGGTCGCGCGCCAGGATGCGGAGGGTGTCATCAGCATTCAGGATACGGGCATTGGGATCTCGGCCGAGGACTTGCCGCGCGTCTTCGATGTGTTCTTTCAGGGCAAGCTGCCGCACGCGCCGGATCAGGCCGCCGGACTCGGCATCGGTTTGTATCTCGCCAAGCGCCTCGTCGAGCTGCACGGCGGGGTCATTGAGGCGCACAGCGACGGCCCGGGCATGGGAAGCGAGTTCGTGCTGCGCCTACCCGTCGAGGAGGCCGCGGCTCAGGACGCCGAGCCGGCGGGCGGGCCGGCGGCGGGCGGGCGGCGGCCCGCGCCGGCGGGCTGCAGAGTGCTCGTGGTCGACGACGACCCTGACAGCGCCGATGCCCTCGCGCGGCTCCTGCGGCTCATGGGCAGTCAGGTACAGACGGCCTACGACGGGCTCGCGGCCGTCGATGCGGCAGAGCAGTTCCGTCCGCACGTCGTGCTGCTCGATCTCGACATGCCGCGTCTGGACGGCTACGAAGCGTGCCGTCGGCTTCGCCAGCAGCCCTGGGCACAGCGCGTGCGCATGGTCGCGCTGAGCGGCTGGGGGAGGCGCGAGGATCGCGAGCGGACGCACGCAGCGGGCTTCGACGGCCATCTCGTCAAGCCCGTGGGACGCGCCGATGTCGAGGCCCTGCTCGAGGAGTGGCGGCAGACGCGCGCAGACCCGACGCTGCCCGCAGGAGTTTGACGGCGCGGCGCGCTCAGCCCGCGGTCAGGGCGAGGCGGCGAGCCGCCGCCGCACGATGGCCAGGAGATCGTCGGCCTGCAGCGGCTTGGTGAGGAAGTCCGCGCCGGGAATGGGCCCGGCCGAGGCCGAGAGTTTCGAGGTGTCGCCGGTCACGAAGACGATCGGGATCTCGCGTTCCGCGTCTCGGCGCACGCTGAGCGCGACGCCGAGACCCGTCTCGCCGCCGCGCAGGTGAAAATCGCTGATGATGAGGTCCGGGCGCCGTTCTCGGGCGGCGGCCACGGCCTCGCTTTCGCACGTCGCGAGCCGCACGTCGAAGCCCTCGATCTCGAGCAGCATCTTCGTCGCTTCGGCCACGGGCCGCTCGTCGTCGACGATGAGGATCAGCCCGCTGCCCGGGCGGGGGCTGGGTGCCGCGTCCTTGGCCTCGACGCTCGGGGTCTGGCCGCGTTCGATCTCGAACGAGAAGCTGGTCCCGACGCCGGGCGTCGAGACGACATCGAGCTCGAACCCCAGCAGCGCCGCGAGGCGCTTGACGATCGAAAGCCCGAGGCCGAGCCCCTCCGGGCGCTGCGAGCCATGGTCGATCTGGTAGAACTCCTCGAAGATGCGGTCGAGCTCATTAGCAGGGATGCCGGGACCGGTGTCCTTGACCTCGAAGCGCAGACGCCCGTTGCCGCCGTCGGTGCAGCCGACCGTAATCTCGCCCTCGACGGTATAGCGGACGGCGTTGGCGACGAGATTGCCGAGCACCTGTTGAAGCAGGTCGGGGTCCGTGTGGATGGGGGCACCGCAGCCCGTCATTGTGAGGCGCAAGTCCTTGTCCAGCGCCTGCTGCTCGTGATTGACGCGCAAGCGCTCCAAGATCTCGTCCGAATCGTAGTCGACGCGCTGCGGTACGATCACGCCTGCATCGAGTTTGCTGATGTCGAGCAGCGAGTTCAGCAGCGCCGACATCGACGCGAGCGCCTGCTGCTGCTTCTCGACGATGGAGCGCGCAAACGCGTCCCGCTCGACGCGCTTGGCGATGGCCTTGTTCAACAGATTCAGGGCCTGGAGGGGCTGGCGCAGATCGTGACTCGCGGCGGCCAGAAACCGGCTCTTGGCGCGGTCGGCCGCGGCGAGGCGGCGTTCCGTGTCGCGCTGCTCGGTGACGTTGCGGATCGCGCTCGTGATCAGCAGCCCCGTCTCCGTCTGGAGGGGGCTCAGGCTGACCTCGACGGGAAATTCGCGGCCGTCCCGATGCAGCCCGTACAGGGGGATTCCGGCGCCCATGGCCCGCGGGCGGGGCGCCGCAGAAAAGCCGTCCCGGTGCTGTTTGTGACCTGCCCGAAAGCGCTCGGGCAGCAGCACCTCGAGCGGCCGGTCCAGGAGCTCGGCGGGCTCGTACCCGAAGGTCTCTTTCACCTGAGAATTGGCGAAAACGATCTCGCCGCGCTCGTTCGCGACGATGATGGGATCGGGTGCCGCGTCAAGCAGGTGCCGTGCCAGCTGGCCCTTGACGTACATTCTTATAGATGGGCTAATCGAAACGGTTCTCAGTCTACACCTCGGGCAGGATGGTTGAAAGTTGGTAGGCCGGCGGCGCCGGACGAGGCCGCCGGTGCCGTCAGGCCTCGCGGGTCCAGACGACGCGCGCGGAATAGCCTTGTTCGTCGTAATGTGTCGCGAGCTCGCCGTCCCAGGCGGCCTCGAGCGCGTGGCCGATGCGGCGCGGCAGGTGAATGTCGGTCGTCGTGAGCCGCAGCCCGTCGCTGCGCCGCTCGGTGCCCATGATCCGGTGCAGGGGGTGCTCGCGGCGCTCGGCCGCTTCCTCGTTGTGAACGAGCCCGAGCAGCTCGGCTTCGTGGGCCTGGACGAACGCGCCCGAGAGGATCAGCTCGCCCGCCGGATAGCCGTCGTGTATGCGGCGGCAGGCGGGGCAGCGGGCCTCGTGCGCCGCGGCCGGGGCCTCGGCCCAGAGCCAGCGGCCCTGGCTGTATACCGCGCCGCAGTCCGGGCAGCGCGTCGGCTCGGGCAGCTTGCCCTCGCTTTTGTAGGGATCGTGGACCCGCTCCTCGAGACCCGGGTTCCCGAGCCGTGACTTGCCGTGTTCATGGTGCCGTTTCATCGCTAACTCCGCGCCGATCGCCTGAGCCTCGCACGGAATTATCGAAGGCCTGTCGGTCCGTCCCAATACGTATTCATGCGAATGTCGGGCGGCCCGGGCCCGCGGGCGGAGCGCTTCAGTCGTCGGGCGTCGTGTCGGGCAGCTCGGCCGGGCCGCCGGGATCGGACGGCAGCTCCTCCGGCCGGGACGGCGGCTGCTCCGCCGGCTCGTCCGGCAGCTCGGGCGGCGGCGGCTCGGGCTGGGGCGTCTCTTCGGGCGGCTGCCACTCCGCCGCGGCCAGCCCGGCTGCGGCGGTCCAAAGATGCTGCGGCAGATCCTGCATCGCCCCAGTCTAAGCATTCGTGGGCCGGCGAGAAAGACTCGGCCGACCTGCGCCGCTCCCCGTCGAACGCCAGCGCCGCGCGCCGGCCTCGCCGCCGCGCCGGTATGGTTCTTGAATGGGCCGACGAGAGGAGACCCGTTCCGCTCGAGGAAGCCCGACGCACACCATGACCGACGAAGCCCCACCGCTGGCCGCGCGCGCGCGGCGCTGAGCCCGGATGGAGCGCCTGCGTCACTGGTTCTATGCCGTCCGTACGAGCTTTTGGTTTCTGCCCGGGCTCATGGCCGTCGCGGGAATCGGGCTTGCCGTCCTGTTGGTCTGGCTCAGCAGCGTCTTCGAGGTACGGATCTTTTCCGCGCTCACGCAGGGCGTCGGCGTCACCCCGGCCGGCGCGCGCGCGATGCTGGCGGCCATTGCGGGTTCGATGATCACGGTGACGGGGGTCACCTTCTCGGTCACGACGCTGGCCGTCTCGAACGCGACCTCGTCCTACGGACCGCGGCTGTTCGAGAGCTTTCTCAAGGACCGCGGCAGCCAGCTCACGCTTGGGACCTTCGTCGCGACGTTCGTTTACTGCCTGCTCGTGCTCGCGGCCGTGCTCGGCCAAGGCGGCGAGAATACGCGGATCGCGGTGCCGGACCTCGCCCTGTTCGTTGCGCTGCTCCTCTCGCTGGCGAGTATCGGGATCCTGGTCTTTTTCATCAGCCATGCGCCCAAGCAGATGTATATCGGCACGGTGGTGGCTTACCTCGGCGACCGTCTCGAGGAGCGCGCAGAGCGTCTGTACCCGGTCGGAATCGGCGCCGAGTCGGGTCGCGTGCCGGCGCAGTTGCCCGAGGCGACCGGGTGCGTCGAGGCCCCGGCCAGCGGCTACCTGCAGGATATCCATGGCCAGGCGCTGATCAGGACCGCGAGCCGGACGGGCTGCATCGTTAAGTTGCGCTACTCGCCCGGGCAGTTCGTGTTCCGGGGTGCCTGTCTGGCCGAAGTGCTCGGCGGCGACTGCGGACGGAATGCAACCGAGCTGTTCAGCGACAGCTTCGTCATCGGCCCGGACCGGACGGCCGAGCAGGACGCCACGTTCCTCATCGAACAGCTCGTGCAGGTCGCCTCGCGCGCGTTGTCTCCCGGCATCAACGACGCGTTCACGGCCATGACCTGCCTCGACTGGCTATTCGCGTTTCTCGCGCTCGTCGGCGCGCGGCCCGAGCCGAGCGATCGGCGGTTCGACGAGGCCGGATGCCTGCGCCTCATCGCGCCGCCGATATCGTTTGCCCAGCTTGCTGCCCACGCGCTGGACGAGGTCAGGCCCTACGCGTGCCGTGACGTGAACGCGGCGGCTCATGCGCTCCAGCTATTCAGAAAGTTCCACGACGCCGGCGTGGGCACGCGCGCCGAGGCCATCGCGCGGCGCCACGAGCAGGCCTGGGTCGATGAGATCCGGACGCAGAAGTGGTCCGTGCGCGACCGCGCGCTTATCGAATCGGTCGTCGGGAATCTATATCGGCGCGGGAGTCGCGCCGAGAATTGATCGGCGCCGCGAGGGCGGGGGCGTCCGGGCGGGCGCATCATTGCTCGGAAAGACTTCCCTGGGAATCAGTTTCCGTCCGCCGGGGCGCCGGCCTCGCGCAGCTTGCGCTCGATGCGATCCTGTATCCACTTCTCGCTCCACCATTCGATGGGCGTGACGAAGTGGCCGTTGACGAGCATCGAGAAGTGCAGGTGATCTCCGCCCGCGAGCCCCGTCGCACCGCTGCGCCCGATTTCCTGGTTCTTGTCGACCATTTGGCCGACCTTGACCTCAATGGACGAGAGGTGGCCGTACAGAGACTGCACGCCCATGCCGTGGTCGATGATCACGCAGTTGCCGTAGATGCCGAGCCAGCCCGCGTGCAGGACGCGGCCACGGTTGGCGGCGCGGATCGAGGCGCCTGCGACCGAGGCGAGGTCGTAGCCGAGGTGCACCTCGTGGTCGATGGGCTTGCCGTCGTAGACGTAGGTGCGCTGGTCGGCGAAGTACGCCTCGACGGCCGAGTTCTCGAGCTGCAGAAAGGCGCCGTGCCAGAGCATCTCGGGTGCGGTCTGCTTGGCGAATCCGGCGATCGTCGCGGCGTTGGCCTCGCGCATGTCGTGGTTGATGCGCACGTAGGACGCGGCAAGATCGGATGGATCGTCGACCTTGAAGCCGGGCGAGTTGGCGAGGACGGCCGGCACGACGCGTTTTAGGAAAGAATCGCCGATATGAAGCGTGCTGTGCTTGTACTCTTTGGGGAAAATGCGGTAGTCGAATACGGTCGAAGTTTCGTTGCCGTGCCGGTCGCGGGCGTAGAGCGAAATCGGCGTGCTCGCGTCCTGATTCCATAGCAGCGCGAAAAACGCGACGCGCAGCGCGGGATCGGAGCTCGCGATACCGGCGCCTTTGGCCGGATAGCCGGGATATTCGTAGTTGCCGACGCGCACGCCGGATTCGGCCTCGGGAGGCGTCGCGCGATAGATGACCATCTCCGAGCCGCCTTGGTTGACGTAGTGCAGCCGCGAGACGACCGAGACGCGAGGCGGCGTCAGGTCGACCTGGAAAGCCTTGTGCGCCGTCGCCTCGGCCTGCCGATACCCGAACAGCACCGGCCGAGCGGCCGTCACGTCAATCGTGGCCATGCCCTGCGTGAGGCTCGCGACTTGCTTCTTGCCGAGCGGCTGCACGAGATGCAGGCGGTTCGCCCCGTCGCGGGCGAGCGCGGCGGCGCCCGTGCGGAGCGTAAACAACGCCGTACTCTTGCCGTCCTGCTCGAGCGTTACGTCGAGCTGCGTTAGCTTCGCGTCCGGCGTCTCGACCGTGAGGTCGAGGCGGCCGGTCTGACCGACGACCGTCGGCTCGGCGATATTAATCTTGGGACCTTCGGCGCGCCCGGCGGCGATCCAGGCGCCCGCCGTGCCGAGCACGGCGATAACGAGAACGGCTAGGAGTATTCGCATGCCGTGATTGTAAAGACCGGGCAGAAGAATTCCACCCGCTTCGGGATTCGGCGTCGGCGCAAAGAGGCGACACGGGCAGCCGGCTCGGCCTCCGCGCCGTCAGTGGGCGGTTGCGGCGGCGACTGCGACGCCCCAGGGGCCCTTGCCGACCGGGATCTTGTGCACGACCTTGAGATCGGCCGTCGCGACGACGGACACGTCGTTCGAGGGACCGTTGGCGGTGAAGGCGTAGCGACCGTCCGGGCTCAGGGCAACGCCCCAGGGCCTCGGGCCGACCTCGACGCTACCGCGCAGCCGGCGCGTAGCTGCGTCGATCGCGACGAGCTCGCGCCCGCGGCCCGTCGTCACATAGACGGTACGGCCGTCCGGCGAGACGGCCACGCCCATGGGCCGCGCCAGCACGCCCGGCAGCTTGAGCTTGCCCAGCACGCGGTGCGCGGCCGTGTCGATGAATGCGACCGTGCCGTCGACTTCCGCGGTGACGTAGGCGCGGCTGCCGTCGGGCGAGAATGCGACGCCGCGAGGCCGGCGGCCGACGGCGAGGCGGGCGATGATGCGCGCGGCGCCGAGATCGACGACCGAGACGGTCCCCGCGCTCTCGGAGGTCACATAGTCGAACCGGCCATCGGGGGAGAACGCGACGCCTTCGGGCTCGGCCCCCGGCGCGAACTCGGCGCCGAGCGCGCCCGTCGCCGTAGCGGCGATCACGGCCTTTGCCGAGTCCTCGCTCGCAATCAGGAGCTTGCGGCCGGAGGGATCGACAGCGACCTGTTCAGGGTCCGAGATCCCGCGGATGACGAAGGCGAGCCTGCGTTTCGCGATGTCGAACACGCCCACGCCGTCGGCCGCCTTGTCGGGCGGCGGGAGCTTGCTCTCGTCGGTGCCCGGCGGCGAGGGCGGCGAGCCGCTCATGGCGATATACAGGAGCCGGCCGTCGGGCGAAGGCTGAATGCCGCGCGGGCGATTCGTATTGCGAACGCGCACGAGGCGGCACCTAGCAGCAATAGCAGCAACATGCGTGCCAAAGCCGTTGCGGTCATTGCGAAGTGCGTTCCGGCGCCGGCTTGCGCACAATGGGAGGCTCGGAGCGGGGGCATGGATCTTGCCTCGCCGGTCGAGCACCAGCCTCGCGCGGCGGGAGATGGGGAAGCCAGAACGATGAATGCACTAGCGAATCCGGTGCCCGAAGAAGGTGGGACGGCCAAGTCGCCGGGTCCCGAGCTGCTGCGGCGCATGGACGCCTATTGGCGTGCGGCGAACTACTTGTCCGTCGGCCAGATCTACCTCATGGACAACCCGTTGCTGCGCGAACCGTTGCGTCTCGAGCACGTCAAGCCGCGCCTACTGGGTCACTGGGGCACGACGCCCGGTCTGAACTTCATCTACGTGCACCTGAACCGCGTCATCAAGGAACGGGGGCTGGACATGATTTTCATCACGGGCCCCGGTCACGGCGGTCCCGCGATGGTCGCGAACACCTGGCTCGAAGGGACGTACAGCGAGCTGTATCCCGAGATCTCGCAGGACGCGGAGGGCATGCAGAGGCTCTTCAAGCAGTTCTCGTTCCCCGGCGGCGTGCCGAGCCACGCGGCGCCCGAGACGCCGGGCTCGATTCACGAGGGCGGCGAGCTCGGCTACTCGATCGCGCACGCCTACGGCGCGGCTTTCGACAATCCGAATCTCGTCGTGGCCTGTGTCGTCGGGGACGGCGAGGCCGAGACGGGTGCGCTCGCGACGAGCTGGCACTCGAACAAGTTCCTGAATCCGATCCATGACGGCGCGGTGTTGCCGATCCTGCACCTGAACGGCTGGAAGATCGCGAACCCGAGCGTGCTTTCGCGGTTGCCGGAGGAGGAGCTCACCGAGCTGTTCCGAGGCTACGGGTATGAGCCGACCTTCGTCTCCGGCCACGATCCCAAAAAGGTTCACGCGGAAATGGCCGCTGCACTCGACCGGCTGCTCGACCGCATCGGCGAAATCCAGGCCGAGGCGCGCGAGCGCGGGGTCGCGAAGCGCCCGGCGTGGCCGATGCTGATATTGCGGACCCCGAAGGGCTGGACCGGGCCGGCGACCGTCGACGGCGAGCCCGTCGAAGGCACGTGGCGCGCACACCAGGTGCCGCTCTCGGGACTGCGCGAGAATCCCGAGCACCTCGTGCAGCTCGAGGCGTGGATGCGCAGCTACCGGCCCGAGGAGCTTTTCGACGAGGACGGCGTCCCAGTTCGTGAGCTGCTCGAGCTGCCGCCTGCGGGCGATCGCCGTATGGGCGCGAATCCGCATGCGAACGGCGGCTTACTGCTCAAGGACCTGCGTCTGCCCGACTTCCGCCACTACGCGGTGGACGTGCCGAAGCCGGGCGCGGCCATGGCCGAGTCGACACGTGTGCTCGGCCGCTACCTTCGCGACGTCATGCGCAAGAACGCGAAGAGCCGGAACTTCCTCGTCTTCGCCCCCGACGAGAACGCTTCGAATCGGCTCGGCGCGCTCTACGAGGTTACGGGCAAGCGGCTCGTCGAGCCGCTCATCGATGTGGATCAGAATATCGCGCCCGACGGCCGCGTCTTCGAGGTGCTCTCCGAGCATATGTGCCAGGGCTGGCTCGAAGGCTATCTGCTGACGGGCCGGCACGGCTTCTTCTCGTGCTACGAAGCCTTCATCCACATCGTCGACTCGATGTTCAATCAGCATGCGAAATGGCTCAAGGTCAGCAAACAGATTCCGTGGCGCCGGCCCATCGCCTCGCTGACCTACCTTCTGACCTCGCACGTATGGCGGCAGGATCACAACGGATTCAGCCATCAGGACCCCGGCTTCATCGACCACGTCGTGAACAAGAAGGCCAACGTCATCCGCATCTATCTGCCGCCCGACGCGAACACGCTGCTCTGCGTGGCGGATATCTGTCTTAACTCGCGCGACTTCGTCAACGTCGTCGTCGCAGGCAAGCAGGAGGAGCCTCAGTTCCTCGACATGGAGGCCGCGATCAAGCATTGCACGGCCGGCATCGGCATTTGGCCTTGGGCGAGCTCCGATCAGGGCGGGGAGCCGCACGTCGTCATGGCCTGCTGCGGCGACGTGCCGACGCTCGAGACGCTGGCCGCGGTCTCGATTCTGCGCGAGCAGTTTCCCGAGCTCAGGATCCGGGTCGTCAACGTCGTGGACCTCATGACCCTGCAGCCGGAGACGGAGCATCCGCACGGCCTCTCGGACCGGAACTTCGATACGCTTTTCACGCGCGACAAACCGATCATCTTTGCCTATCACGGTTATCCTTGGCTCATTCACCGGCTGACCTATCGACGCAGCAATCACGGCAACCTGCATGTCCGCGGCTATAAGGAAGAGGGCACGACGACGACGCCGTTCGATATGGCCGTGCTCAACGAGCTGGACCGCTTCCACCTCGTCTCGGACGTGATCGACCGGGTACCCGACTTGGGGCCGCGTGCGGCCTATGCGAGGCAACTCATGCGGGATAAGCTCATCGAGCACAAGGAATACATCTATGCGCACGGCGAGGACATGCCCGAGATCCGCGCCTGGCGCTGGACGAGCCCAGGAGGAGAATGATGGCGGATAGCGTAACGGCCGCGGGGCGAAGCCCGCTCAAACGATTGCACGATTTCGGCCAGAGTCCCTGGCTAGATTTCATTCAGCGCGGCTTCGTGAGCGGCGGCGAGCTCGGGCGCTTCGTACGCGAGTGGGGCGTCTCGGGCATCACGTCGAACCCGGCCATCTTCGAGAAGGCCATCGCCGAGACCGATGACTACGACGCCGAAATCGCAGCGCTCGCGCGCAAGGGCAAGTCGGCCGTCGAGATCTACGAGGCGCTGACCGTGGCGGACGTGCGCGCGGCCGCCGATGTGCTGCGGCCGGTCTACGAGGACGCCGACGGCGGCGACGGCTTCGTCAGTCTCGAGGTTTCGCCGCGTCTCGCCAAGGACGCCGGCGGCACGATCGCCGAGGCTAAGCATCTGTGGACGACGCTCGACCGGCCCAATGTCATGATCAAGGTTCCGGGCACGGTCGAGGGGCTTACGGCGCTGCGTGCGCTCGTGACCGACGGCGTCAACGTCAACGTGACGCTGCTGTTTTCCGTCGAGCGCTACCGCGATGTGCTCACGGCCTATCTCGAAGGACTGGAGGGTGCCGCGGAGGCCGGCCACCGGCTCGAGGCCCTGGCCTCGGTCGCGAGCTTCTTCCTGAGCCGGATCGACGTGCTCGTCGATCGCGAGCTCGATGCGATCGCCGCCGCCCGCGGTGAGCCCGCCCGCCGCGCCCGCGCGCTGCGCGGCGAAGCGGCGATCGCGAGCGCGCGGTCGGCTTACGAGGTGTTCGAAGAGTTCTGCGCCGCACCGCGCTTCAAACGCGTCGCCGGCCGGGGCGGCCGGCCTCAGCGGCTGCTGTGGGCGAGCACCGGCACGAAGGACCCGAGCTACAGCGACGTGAAATACGTCGAGGCGCTGATCGGGCCCGAGACGGTCAACACGATGCCGCTCGAGACGCTGCGCGCCTTCGACGATCATGGCGACCCGGCGCCGCGTCTCAGGGGCCGCGTCGAAGGCGCACGGCGCGTGCTCGCCGAGCTGAGCGCGCTCGGCATCGATCCGGCGCGCGCGGCGGCGCAGCTGCTCGAGGAGGGTATCGACAAGTTCGTCAAGCCCTACGATTCTCTGCTCGAGACCATCGAGGCCGCGCGGCGCGCGGCCCGTGAGGCGGCCGCCGCCGCGGAGTGACGAGCGATCAGCGCCGAGCCGGACACCGGCGATCGCCAGCCGCTGAATTTCGACGCTGCCGTCTTCGATATGGACGGCGTCGTGACGCGCACGGCGGCGCTGCATGCGGCCGCCTGGAAAGCGTTGTTCGACCGGTTCCTCAAGCAGCGTTCGGCTGCGACGGGAGAGCCGTTCCGACCGTTCGACGCCGAGGCCGACTATCGCGCCTACGTAGACGGCAAGCCGCGCAGCGCGGGCGTCCGCAGCTTTCTGGCCGTCCGCGACATCGTCCTGCCCGAGGGCGGCCCCGACGACCCGCCCGAGGCCGAGACGGTCGCCGCGCTCGCGCGGCATAAAGATGCGCTGTTCGAGCACGCCCTCGAGCAGCGCGGCGTCGAGGTCTTCGCCTCGACGATCGGGCTCGTCGAGGCCCTGCGGCGGGCCGGCGTGGCGACGGGCATCGTGACCTCGAGCCGCCATGGGCGCACGATCCTCGCGACGGCCGGCATCGAACGGCTCTTCGACGTGCGGCTCGACGGAATCGACATCGAAGAGGCCGGCCTCGAGGGCAAGCCCTCACCCGATGCGTTCGTCGAGTGCGTGCGCCGGCTCGGGGCCGCGCCGGCCCGCGCGCTCGTGTTCGAAGATGCGGTGGCCGGGGTCGCGGCCGGTCGTGCGGGCGGTTTCGGCCTCGTCGTCGGCATCGATCGCGGCGGCAATCGGCTCGCGCTGGAGCGGCGCGGCGCCGACGTCGTCGTCGCCGATCTCGAGGAGCTCGACGTGCCGGCGCTCGAGCGCCGTTTCGTCGCCGCGGCCCAGCGCACGGCCTGGCGCATCGTGCAGGAGGGCTTCGATCCTGCGCGCGAGCGCGGCGTCGAGAGTATTTTCACGCTCGGCAACGGCTACCTCGGCGTACGCGGCGCGCTCGAGGCGGTGCTGCCTTCCACGCAGGGCGATCTGTTCGTCGCGGGCGTCTACGACCGCAAGCAGGAGTCGTTGCCGTATTCCGAGCACGAGTTTCTGGACCCGCACCGCGGCGACTACCCCTATAGCGAGATCGTCTCGCTGCCGTTCCCGTTCCGGATTGGGCTCGAGGTCGACGGCATGGCGCTGACCCTCGTCGACTCGGCCTGGCGCAGTCAGAGACGAGTCCTGGATATGCAGGCGGCCGTCCTCGAGAGCGAGACGGTGTTCGAGCCGGGCGGCGGACGCTGCATCAACCTGCGGACGCGGCGCTGCGCGTCCCTCGCCGCTCCGCATCTGCTGCTGCAGGAGGTTGCGGTTCGGCTCGACAACCACTCTGGGCGCGTCGAGCTCGACGTCTCGCTGACGGACCCCGATCTGGGCGTCCATCACCCGCACCTCGATCCCCTCGCCGCGGAACCGGACGAGAGCGGCATCGACCTGCAGCGCTACCGGACCAAAACCTCGGGGTTCGAGATCGCCCTTGCGGCACGCACGACACTGCTCGGCAGCGGCCGCGAGCAGCAGCGCTTCGGCGTCGACGCGGCCATCGGCGAGCCACTCGTGTTTCGCCGTATGATCGTCGTTTACACGAGCCGGGACGGCCCGGATCCCGCCGCGGCCGCTTTGGCCGACCTGCGCGCGCGCGGCTGGCAGAGTTTCGAAGGGGAGTTCGCGCTGCATGGCGAGCGCTGGGGCGAGATCTGGCGCGCCGCCGACATCCGCGTGAGCGGGTCGCCGGCCGTCGAGCAGGCGCTGCGCTTCCATGTCTACCATCTCTCGAGCGCTGCCGACCACGACCCGCGCGTCTCGGTCGGCGGCCGCGCGCTATCGGGGCGGGCGTACGAAGGGCACGTCTTTTGGGACGCGGAGATCTTCATGCTGCCGTTCTTCGTGCACACGCAGCCGGAGCTGGCACGCAATCTGCTGCTCTATCGGCACACGACGCTCGACGGTGCGCGCCGGCGCGCGGCCGCGATGGGCATGCCGGGCGCCTGCTATGCCTGGGAGTCGACCGTGACGGGCGAGGATGTGACGCCGCGCGAGATCGTGCTGCGTACGTCTCAGAAGGAGATTCCGATCTTCACCGGCACCCAACAGATTCACGTGACCGCCGATGTGGCCTACGGTATCTGGCGCTACTTCGAAGCCACCGGCGACGAGGACTTTCTGTACGGACCGGGCGCGGAGATCCTGGCCGAGACGGCCCGCTTCTGGACTGGGAGGACGGAGCGCGGCGCGGACGGCAAGGAACACATTCGCGGCGTCGTCGGGCCGGACGAGTATCACCACGGCGTCGACGACAATGCTTATACGAACTATCTTGCGCGCTTCAATCTCGAGAAGGCCGCGAGCGTTTGGGCCCGCCTCCGCGCACAGGCCCCGAAGGCGTATCGGGCGCTGTCGGCGAGCTTGGGCCTAGAGGACGACGAGATCGATGCCTGGCGGGATACGGCGCGGCATATCTACTGGCCCGGACCCAACGCCGAGGGCATCATCGAGCAGTTTGCGGGATTCTTCGGGCTCGGGAACTACCAGCTGCCGGTCGAGGAGCGCTTCAAGGCGCCCATCGAGCGGCTTTTCGATTGGGACAGGATCAATCGTCTCAAGCTTCTCAAGCAGGCGGACGTGCTCATGCTGCCGTTTCTGTTTCCGGATGATTTCCCGCTCGATATCGTGGCCGCCAACTACCGCTACTACGAGCCGTTGACGGATCACGGCAGCAGTCTGTCGCCGCCGGTGCATGCGGCGCTGGCCGCGCGCATCGGGCTCGCCGACCAGGCGCTGAAGTACTGGCGCCAGAGCCTCACGCTCGATCTCTCGAATCTCATGGGCAATAGTGCGCTCGGTGTGCATCCGGCCTGCATGGCGGCCACGTGGCAGGCGCTCGTGTTCGATGTGCTCGGCGTCCGCCTCACCGACGAGGGCCCGAAGGTCACTGACGTGCGCGTCCCGCTTCCGAAGCGGTGGCGCAGAGTTGCGCTCGGTCTCGCCTGGCGAGGCCGGTGCTTTCCGATCGAGGTCGCGGAATGAAGCGTTACTCCTCGCTGCTCGTGGCGCTCGACGGGTCGGAGCGCGCCGCGTGCAGCCTCGGCGCCGCCGCCTGGCTCGCCGAGCGCCTGGACGCCGAGCTGCACGTTCTTGGTGCGGCGCCGGACGACCTGCCGGCGCAGGAGGCACTCGACCGGCTCAAGGTGCCGCGTGCGATCCGGCCGCGCGTTACGCTGCACCAGGCCCCCGAATTCCCCGAAAGGGCCGTGCTGGAGGCGATCGACGACCTCGGAGCGGACCTCGTGATCCTCACGGCGCGCGGTGAGGCCGCCGAGACCGAGGCCGCCGATGCCGATCCTTTCAAGTTGCTTGGCCACGTGACGCGCTGGGTCGCCGAGCACAGCCGAGTCCCCGTGCTCGTCATGCCTTCCGGCTATCGCGAGCGGCTGCCGTGGACGCGCGCGCTCGTGCCGCTCAGC
This sequence comes from uncultured Gammaproteobacteria bacterium, assembly GCA_963782445.1. GTDB lineage: Bacteria > Pseudomonadota > Gammaproteobacteria > Steroidobacterales > Rariloculaceae > ZC4RG20. The sequence goes on along the minus strand of CAWAJM010000001.1, from coordinate 2,260,091 downwards.
GGCGAGTTCGAGGCCGACGCAGCGCTCGGGATCGCCGTGCGGCTGGCGAACGCCGCCGGCTTTGCCGTCGAGGTCGCACACGTCGTCGGCGCAGGCAACGAGCCGGCCGGACTCGCGGCCGAGGCGCGCTACGCGGATGAGCCTCATCACGAGTATCCGCATCGGCTGCACGAGCTCGTCAGCCGCTTGCTGCCGGAGTGCGGGCCGGACGAGTGCGAGTGTATCGAGGACGTGCTGCTATGCCGCGGCGACCCGGGCGAGGAGCTGTTCGCGCTCATCGAAGAGCACGCCGTGAGCCTGATCGTCATGGGCTGGCACGGCCACTTCGTACGCGGCCATGCGGGCGTCGTCAAGCAGCTGCTTGCGACGACCGACCGCGCGGTCCTGCTCGTGAAGGCCGGCCCGCGCCCGGCGTTCAAGCTCAAGGTCGGGGAGGAGATAGAATGAAAGCCTGCTGGGCGCCGGACGCGCGTTCGCGCCGACCATGACCCGCGAACGCCGGTTGCTGGTTTTCAACGCCGGCAGCTCTTCGCTGAAGTTCGAGCTGTTCGCGGCCGAGGGACCGACCCGCAGGTTCAGGGCCAACGTCGAGGACCTGGACCACTCCGAGCCGGTGCTGAGGCTCGACGGTCGGCCGCCGGAGCGGCTTGCCGGGATCGGCGGCGCCGGAGAAGCCGCGGGCGTGATTCTCGACCGCCTCGAGGCGGGCGCCGACGGGTTCTCGCTCGAGTCCGGCAGCGTCTTGGGCAGCGGGCACCGCGTCGTGCACGGCGGCTCGACGTTCTCGAGGCCCGTGCGCGTCACAGCCTCGGTCTTCGACCGGCTCAAGACCCTGTCGAGCCTCGCGCCGCTGCACAATCCGCACGCGCTGGCCGTCATGGAGATCGTCGGCGAGCGTTTCCCGAGCGTGCCCATGGTGGCCGTGTTCGATACCGGCTTCTTCCACGATTTGCCGGAGAGCGTGCGCACGTACGCGATTCCGGGCGAATGGACGCGGCGCTACGGCATCCGCCGCTATGGCTTTCATGGCCTGGCCCACGAGTACATGGCCGAGCGCCTGCGCGATGCCGCGAGCCCGGCAGCCTACGGGCGCACCGTGACGCTGCAGCTGGGTCAGGGCTGCTCGGCCGTCGCTCTGCGCAACGGCCGGCCGGTCGAGACGAGCATGGGTTTCACGCCGCTCGAAGGGCTCGTCATGGGCACGCGCTCGGGCGATGTCGATCCCGGCGTCCTCATGTACTTGATGCGCCTCGGTTTGCCGCCGCGGGAAATCGACGACGCACTGAATCGCCGCTCGGGTCTGCTCGGCCTCTCCGGCGTCTCGAACGACGTCCGGGAGCTGCTGCGCCTCGAGAGCGAGCGCCACGCGGGCGCCGCGCTGGCGCTCGCGGCTTTCTATCATCGGCTGCACAAGTACCTCGGCGCCTATGCCGCGGTGCTCGGCGGCCTCGGCGTCCTTGGATTCGGCGGCGGCATCGGGGAGCACTCGCCCGAGGTCCGCGCCCGCATCTGCGCAGGCCTCGCCTGGCTCGGCCTCGAGATCGACCCGGCGGCCAATGCCGAATGCGTCGGCAGGGGCGGGCGTATCTCGACGAGTGCCTCGGCGATCGAGGTGCACGTGATCCCCGTGGACGAGGAGGCCGTGATCGCGGGCGCGACGCTGACCGTGCTCGATGGCTGAGGCGGTCACGCAAGTCGGCGTGATTTCGGACACGCACGGACTCGTGCGGCCCGAGGCTCTGCGTGCGCTCGAAGGCTGCGAACTGCTGATTCACGCAGGCGACGTTGGCAAGCCCGAGGTGCTCGAGACCCTGGCCGCGCTCGCCCCGGTCCATGCCGTGCGCGGCAACGTCGACAAGTGGGCCGCCCACCAGCTGCCGGCGACCGCCGTCGTCGAGGTCGGCCCGCACGCGCTCTACGTGCTGCACGACGTGCACGAGCTCGACCTCGACCCCGCGGCCGCCGGCTTCGCGGCAGTCATCGCGGGCCATTCGCACCAGCCGCGTATCGAGCGCCGCGAAGGCGTGCTGTACCTGAACCCCGGCAGCGCGGGACCGCGCCGTTTCAAGCTTCCGATCGCGCTGGCTCGGATCGGAGTCTCGGCCGCCGAGCTCGAGGCGCAGATCATCGATCTTTCGGCTCTCTGAAGGCTGGCGGCATTGCTTGGGACTGGATACCTCGGAGGTGGGCTTCAGGCTCGGCGCAGAACGCGCGAGCCCGCCGTAGGCGTCGAGGCCGTATTCGCCGCCGCGGCGCCAGAATATGCCCGTCATGAGGAACTAGGCGCCGGTGATCAGCGTTTGAGCGGTCATCTCGAGCGTCGCGCCCGTGAGCGCGCGGCGACTCGCTTCGATCCCCGTGCCCGAGCCCAGGGTGCCCGCGGAGGCGACACCGGGCACCGCGTAGCCCATTCGATTGACCGACGTGTAGGCGATGCGGCGTTTGAAGGCCCGCTGGCCGAGCGCGACCAAGGCGCTCGGCTGCATCGCGATCAGCGCACGCATGTCGAAGGTCAGGGGCTTGGCGGCCAGATACAGGCCGAGGATTCCGAGCAGCATGATCAGCGAGCCCGAAAATGTGTAGAGGAAGTACTTCAGGGCCGTCCGCTGGGCATCCGCGTGTCCCCAGCGGCCGATGAGAAAATACGCGCCGACGAGGCTCAAATCGAAGAAGACATAGAGCAGGAATAGATCCAGGGAGAGAAAGACACCGAGCGACGTGCCCTCGAGGAACAGGAACCAGGCGTAATACTGCCGTCCCCGGCTCAGAGCGTCGGTCCGGAACGCGATGGCGCAGACATAGAGCAGGGCGAGCTCGTAGACCAGGAGCGGCCAAGGTGCGTTGATGGGCCGATAGGAACCGGTCGTGAGGGCCGGATGCCGGCGCCGCAGCTCGATGATCGACCGGTAGAGCGAGAGCATGGAGCGCGCCGCAGTGCGCTGCGCGGCGACATTGCGCGTCGCTGCATCGGTGCTCTGAGGCAGCCAAGGCTCCGCGCTCGTGAAGTCGGCGTGCCGGGCTGACGACCACTGCATGGGGGAGCGGTAGGGGTCTCTGCCGAGGCCGCGGCCCGGCATGTTGAGCTCGCGCGGATCGCGCATTTGGGCCGGCGGGATCGAGGGCAGATTCTCGAGCCCGATCTCATCGCCATAGTAGAGATCGTCTACATGGCGACGCATCGGCACGCAGAAACCGTCGCCGCGGCGCTTGACGAAGCTCCCGCGACCGCCGTTGCGCACGAGCGAGAACGGCACGCTCGAGGAGTGCATGCGCTCGAACGTCATGTGTCTCTATGCCGAGACTCTGGACTGCCGCCGGCTATATCTTCTGGCCTAATTCGGTCAGGCGGCGGAACCCTGCGGCCATTGCGACAACTGCGGGCGCGGAGTGCCCGCGCCCGTTGCAACGCACCCGTTTCCGGTCAGAGTTCGTGTCGTGCACGAGTCGCTCGGCAGGGGGCTCCTCCTTCGGCAACCGGGCCGCTGCATGACTGCCCTGTTCGAGGGCGGCGGGGGAAAAGTCTCCGATGCGGACTATGCGATGTCGAGCAATCTGATTAAGCCGTCACGCCGAGGCGACTCGCGCATTCATCGCGCCGGCTTCCTGTAAGCATCGCAGATCTTGCGTCTTGGCGCCGTCTTCTTTCGTCCATCGAAGCAGTTTGGCGGGCACAGCCGAGGGCTTTTGCGCGGCCGTGAACACGAGAAGCAGTAGGCACGATGCTTGCAAGCCCCTGCGGGCCCGAAGCCTCGTACGCAAAGGGCGCCGAGCTATCTCGGCCAAGGGGGACGAATGGCGAACGTTGCCGCACGCCGGTGCCCGAACACGCACCGAAGGGAGTGGGTCCGATGCGCGAACCGCGTATAGCCGTCGTACGGGCGCTGCACGGGCTCGGCGACATGCTGTGCGCCATGCCGGCTCTTCGCGCGCTGCGCAGCGCTTACGGCCGTGCCGAAACGACTCTGATCGGTTTGCCATCCGTGCGTTGGTTCGTGGAGAGATACCCTGAGTACGTCGATACGCTGCTGCCGTTCCCGGGCTTTCCGGGCATTGCCGAAATGCCCTATTCACCGGCGGTGCTGGCTGACTTTCTGCGCCGCGTCCAAGAGTCGCCCTTCGACGTAGCGATCCAGATGCACGGCTGCGGTACCGTGAGCAACGCGTTCACGGCGCTTCTCGGTGCGCGCTGTATGACGGGGCTCTATTGTCCGGGCCATTTCTGTCCCACGCCCGAGACGTTCTTCCGCTACCCTGAGCGCGGCTCCGAGATTCGGCGTTGGCTTTTTCTGACAGAGCAGCTCGATTGTTCCGCTCGCGACGAGACTTTGTTCTTTCCGGTAAGGCCCGAGGATCGGGAAGCGCTAGCGGCCCATCCACGGCTCGCCGAACTGGAGCCGGAGCACTATGTGCTAGTGCACCCCGGTGCGCGGGACCTGCTGCGCCGCTGGCCTGCGGCTTGCTTCGCGGCCGTGGCAGACGGCCTTGCCGAGCGCGGCTACCGTGTGGTCCTGACCGGCACCGCGGCGGAACGCCGTACGGCTGCGACCGTCGCCGAGCTCATGGCGCACGAAGCGCTCAACCTGGCCGGCGAGACCGATCTCGGGGTGGCGGCTGCGCTGATGGAGCAGGCCGCGCTGTTGGTCACTAACGATACGGGGATCTCGCATCTCGCGGCTGCGCTCGCAACGCGCAGCGTGATCGTGTTCCTCGCCTCCGATCCCGACCGCTGGGCGCCGATCGACCGGCAGCGGCACCGGCCGGTGCTCGCGCGCGGGCTTGCGACACCAGGTTTGGACGACGCGCTGGTTTCGAACCGGGACGTCCCCGTCCCCGAGGAGGTATTGGAACAGGCCCTTGCAGTGCTGGGTGTCGAGGCGGAGCATGCGTGAGGGCTGGTCGAATGCGAGCGTGCTCGCCCTCGGGTACGTCGGCTCCGAGGCCGGCGCGGAAGCTCTTGCGGCCGCCGTGCGAAGCGTACGGGTTGCGCTGCCCCGCGCGCGGCTGATCCTGCTCTGGCCGGCCGGTGCAGAGCTTCCCGCGGCCGTCGGACGCATGGCCGACGGGCGGATCGACTATTCGTGGCCGGTTCCTGAAGCCGGAAAGCGGAGCCGTGCGCGGCGCGCCAATGCCGCGCGCGCCGTCGCCGATCTGCGCAACGCCTCGTCGGCCGGCCTCTTAGTGTTCACCGAGTCCGGCCGCTCGCCCTATCTGCCCGCCTATTTAGGATGCCTTGCCGGCGTGCCGCGGCGCGCCGGCCTGAGCGCGGAATTCGGTGGCGGCCTGCTGACGAACGCGCTATCGCCGCCGGCCGCCAATCTCGACGAAAGCGAGCGGCACCTGTTCCTCGTCGACGCGCTCGGCTTCGGCCGCCGCGTCGAAACGCTTTCCGTGCCGCGGGTCGCCGGGCGCGAGGGACATCGACGCCGGTTCCCTTCGGCCTCGTGCGCCGACGAGAAGACGGGGGCGGAATCGTGAGGCGCCCGCTCAACGTCCTTACGTGGCACGTGCATGGCAACTATCTCTATTATATCGCCCACGTCCCGCATCGACTGATCTTCCTCGAGCACGATCCGCCCCGCCAATCGCCGAACGCGGCGGTTTGCGGCCGATTGGAACCGGGCGTTCGCCGCGGTCACGGACGTCGCCACGCCACGCCGTGCGGCAGCAGGGGGTATGGCGACCCATGCCTAGGATCGCGATGATAAGCGAGCATGCCTCGCCTCTCGCAGGACTCGGCAGCGCCGACAGCGGCGGTCGGAACGTCTATGTGGCGCAATTGGCCCGGCTGCTCGCGAGCAACGGTCACGAAGTCGACGTGTTCACGCGGCGCGACGATCCGGATCTTACGGTGGTCGTGCCCTGGCAAGACGGCTCGCGCGTCATCCATGTGCCGGCGGGCCCGCCCGGGCCGATTCCCAAGGAACAGCCTCTCCCGCGCATGGGCGCCTTCGCTCGCTACGTCCAAGGCTGTTGCGCGCGGCGGCCGTACGACCTCGTGCATGCGCACTTCTGGATGTCGGGCATGGTCGCCTCGGAAATCAAGGCCGCCCTGGGCGTGCCGTTCGTCGTCACGTTCCATGCCCTCGGACGAATCCGGCGCCGCCACCAAGGTACCAACGACCGTTTTCCGGACTGCCGGTTCGAGATCGAGGAGCGCATCGTGCGAGATGCGGACTGCCTAATCGCGGAGTGGCCGCAGGACCACGAAGACCTCATCGAGCACTACGGCGCCGATCCCGAACTCATCGCGACGGTCCCCTGCGGCTTCGATCCAGGCGAGCTTTGGCCCGTCCCTCGACGCACGGTCCGGGCCAGGCTCGGGCTGGACCGCGATGCGTTCATCGTGTTGCAGCTCGGCCGCATGGTACCGCGCAAAGGTATCGACACGGTCGTGCAGGGCTTCTCGCGTTTTCGCAGCGATGCGAGCCGGGCGCAGCTGCTCATCGTCGGCGGCGACGCCCGGGAGCCCGATCCGCAGGGGACGCCCGAGATCGCACGGCTGCAAACGCTGGCTCGTACCGAGAGCGTGAGCGATCGCATCCGCTTCACCGGGCGTAGAGATCGCGAGGAACTCAAGTACTACTGCAGCACCGCGGACATGGTCATACCCAAGAGGGAGACCTCCTGGCCGTGAACCGTGCAGCGCCCGACAGGACCGTATTCCTCGTCAAAGACGGCACGCTGCTCGAGAACGTGCCGTTCAACGTCGAGCCTTCACGCATTGTCCTCGCGCGCGGTGCGGCCGACGGCGTCCGCCGGCTCGCGGCGGCCGGTTTTCGGCTTGTCGTCGTCACGAATCAGCCCGGCATCGCGCGCGGCTACTTTTCGCGCTCAGCCATCGCGATCGTCGAGGCGCAGGTGCGTGCGCTGCTGGCCCGCGAGGGCGTGCGGCTTGCGGGCTTTTACTACTGCCCGCACGATCCCAACGGAAGCATAGCGCCGTTCAATCGCGTATGCGCCTGCCGCAAGCCTGCGGACGGACTGCTGCGGCGTGCCGCGCGCGAACTCGACATCGACCTTGACTCGGCCTGGCTCGTGGGCGACATCCTCGACGACGTCGAAGCCGGCCGGCGCGCCGGCTGCCGACCCATTCTGCTCGACTGCGGCAACGAGACCGACTGGCGCACAGGGCCGTTGCGCGTGCCCGAGCACGTCGTGGCGGACCTTGCGGCGGCCGCCGCCGTGATCCTCGAGCGAACGCTCGCGGAGCCGTCCGCCGCGGCTGCGAAAGTCGGGCCGGATGGGGAGGCGACCTTGGTATGACAGACGCGTGTTCCGCCGAGCATGCCGATTGGCGGGAGGCGCGCCGTGTGCTCGCGGTCAGGGTCGACTCGCTTGGCGACGTCCTCATGACGACGCCCGCGTTTGCGGCCATCAAGGCCTCCACCGGGGCGCGGCTCAGGTTGCTGACCTCGGCTTCCGGCGCCGAGGCTGCACGGCTTGCACCCGACGTTGACGATGTCCTCGTCTATGACGCGCCCTGGATGAAAGCAACGGGCATGCACGCCGAGGCGGGAGCTGATCGGGCCAGCCCGAGCCGGAGCGCGTGCTGCGCCACGAAGTGCGGCGGCAGCTCGACCTCGTCGGCCAGGTCGGCTGGTACACGTGTGACGAACGGCTGCGGCTCGTGCCTCCGGTCGAAGCCCAGCACCGAGTGGCGCACCTGCTCGCCGCGATCGGCATCGACAAATGCCGTCCCTGGGTTGTTGTGCACCCGGGAGCCAGTGCGGCGTCGCGCCGCTATCCGGCCTCACGTTACGCGGGAGTCGTGCGCGCGCTCGTCCGCGAACACGGCTGGGTGTCGGCCTGCGTGCTTTTCGACGCCGCAAAGCTCCGGTCGCTGGGCGGGTTCGGCCGGCTGCGCGAAAGGAGTCTGAGAATGCGGGACGGCGTGGAGAGGACCTTGTTCATCGAGCTGCTAGGCGGCTTTGGCGATCTGCTCATTGCGCTGCCCGCCGTGCATGCCATCGGCCGCACGTATCCCCGCGCGGCGCACGACGTGCTGACGTTCGGTCGCGGCGCCGAATTGCTCGAGGCCGACCCTTACGTGGATCGGGTCTTCGCCGCACAGGTCGGCGGTGCCCGCGCGGCCGTCGCGCGGGTGCTCGCCTCCGGCAGTTACGACCTCGTCGTTTCCGATACGCGTTACGACGGCATCGAGCGTCTCGTCGCACGCTACGGGGCCGCGCACACCGTCGCCGACCTCTGGCGCTCGCCGCCGGCCGATGTCCGCGTTGGGCGGCGTTTCCTCGAGTTGCTTGCCGGCGACGGGATCATCGCGTCCGGCGAAGTCGGGGCCGAGGACGCTCGCGTCTACCTGACCGGGGCCGAGCGCGCTGCGGGTGCGCGCCTGCGTCCGCAAGCGGGCGCGCTCGTCGCGCTCATCGTCGATGCAGGGATGCCGATCAAGCGCTGGCCCGGGCGGCGCTTCGTTGCGCTCGGGCGCGAGCTTGCGCGGAGTCACGATGCGAGACTGCTCGTCGTCGGCGGCGAGCGCGACGCCGAGGCGGCGGCGATCGCAAACGCGCTGGGTCCCGCTGCATGGCAGTGGCACTGCCGAAGCCTGCGCGAGCTTGCAGCGGTGCTGTCCCAGGTCGATCTCGCGGTCGGCGCGGACACCGGTGCGTGCCGCCTTGCGGCCGCCGTCGGAACCCCGACGGTCAACCTTTTCGGGCCGTCCTGGCATGGCCGCTACGGTCAGCCCGCGCCGCACGCGACCTTGCAGGGGTTTCCCGGCTGTCCCGAGCGGCGGCCGCAGAACTTCACGGAGCAGCCGTGTTGGTACAGCGGGCATTGTCCGCTCGAGGGCCGCGATACTTGCCTCGAGGACGTTGGCAGCGACGAGGTCTTGCGCGCTGCGGAAGTTCTTCTGAGGGCCGGCCGGCGGGGCACCGTCGAAACCGGCGACCAGGGAGCAAGCGTCGAGCGCACGGCCGCCGGCTCCGCTGCACGCGAGCCCCGCCGCCTCGTGACGATGCCTCGCGCCTTCCCCAAGCTCGGCTGGCGCGCGCGCCGGGCATGGCAGCGCGTAGGGGATTGGCGGCGAGCGCGCCGCCTGCTCGTCGTGCGCGCCGATAATATCGGCGACGTTGTCATGGCCGGCCCGGCGCTGCGGGCGTTGAAGCTCGCGCTGCCCGAAGCGAGCCTCACGCTGCTCGCGAGTCCCGCTGGCGCCGCCGCCGCGCCGCTGCTGCCGTGGCTCGATTCGACGATCGCTTGGCGAACGCTTTGGCTGGACATCGGCGGCCGCGCGGCGGATTCCAGCCGAGGAGCGGCGGCTCATCGCGACGCTCGAGGCCGGCAGGTTCGACGGCGCCGTCATCCTCACGAGCTTCAGTCAGACGCCGCATGCGGCCGCGGCCGTCGCGTGGTTCGCCGGAATCCCGCTGCGCGCCGGCGCCTCGAAGGAGCGCTCGGCGTTGTTGACGCATGCGCCGGCGGTCGGCGGCGACGCGCAACATCAGGTGGACAGGAACCTCGATGTCGTGCGCGCGCTCGGTTTCGCGGCCGACGACGATGCGCTCGAGTTGCGGGTGCCGGACGGCGCGCGCTGTGGGGCGAGGGCGCTGCTCGCGGCCCACGGTCTGGCGGGCGGCCAACCCTATTTGCTGCTCAACCCATGGACGAGCGCGGCCGCACGCAACTACGACCCCCAGCGCATGCGAAGAGCGGCGAAGCTCGTCGCGGCCGCCGCACACCTGCCGATTGTCGTCACGGCGCACGCGCGCGACAAAGCACAGGCGGCGGAGTTCGTCGAGCGCATCGGCCCCGAGGCCGTCGATCTCGCGGGAGAGACCTCGGTGACCGAGCTCGCCGCTATCGTGGCCGGTGCGCGCCTCGTCCTGACGAACAACACCTCCGTCATGCACATGGCGGATGCATTCGCAACGCCGGCCGTCGTGCCGTTCGCCGGTACCGACCTCGAGTCGCAATGGGTGCCGCGCCGCACACCGCATCGCTTGTTGCGCAGGCCTACGCGCTGCAGCCCCTGCTATGCATTCCGCTGTCCGGTCGATCACGCCTGTCTAGACATCGAACCGGTCGACGTTGCCGATGCTGCGCTCGAGCTGCTGAGCGCGACTGACGGGGAGGCGGGGAGAGGGCGGTGTCGCACGTCGCCCTGATCTGCGGCCGGGCACGGCAGGCCCGGCATGCTAGAGCGCAGCGAGCCGGACCGCAGCCAGAGTATTGCGCGAGCCCGTAGTTTCGACGGGGCCGAAGACGCGGTCGATGCCTTCTGGCGCCACTACCGCCGCCACGGCGAGCCGTCGCGACCCGCTATAGAATGCTTAACCGATCTTGCGCTGTCCGCGGATCCCGAACAGGCAGGGCACGGCGCCGCGCTGTTGTTCGGCGAGGTCGTCGAGCCGTTGTGCGACGCCTTCTCGGGCCGCGCTGCGCAGGCTTACCGTCGCCTGTTCGCGCAGGTCATCGCCGCGGCGCGGCGCCATCCGCGTGCGCGGACGTGTACGTCGGCTACGACTCGGCGGGGCAGCACCTGGCCACCGCACTCGGCGTCCCGACGCTAAGCGTATTTATCGAGGCGGCCAGCCCGCGGCACGGCTTGCGCTGGACGCCGCGCGGACCGGCGCCCGTGCGCGTCGTGCGCTCGCCGTGCCCGCCCGATCCACGCCGCTTGCTCGCGCGCAAGCGTTCGGCGTTCGTCGCGCTCTGCGCCGGGGCTCGTGCACTCAGCGTCTGAACGCGCGGGCTTCGATGAAGATTTGCTTCACGCCGGCGTGCTGGCGGCGTATCGCCGCTTCGAGGCGCTCCAGGGCCTGCGCGAGCTCCGGGAAGCCGAGCTCCGGTGAGAACTGCACGTCGTTCGTCGGGTCCTTGCTGGTTCGGATGCCGCGCCAGATGCCTCGGCGGCCCTGATGGGGTTTGAATTCGCGGTAGGCCACGACGAGGGAAGCGCCGTCGGCGATCAGCATGAGCAGATTGTTCGGGGCATCCACGCTCGTGTGGAAGCCTTCGGCCAGCGTCGCCGAGCTGCCCGTCTGGAGCGCCGCGAAGAACTTGGCGGCCGCGACGGCGACATTGGCTCCGAAGGCCGCGAAGAAGGGCGTCTTGCTCGGTGCAGACCCCGAGTCGGTCATCGCATCGATACGCTGAGATTGCCGCTGCCGCCGCTGACCACGAAACGCGCGCCCGAGGCGGGTTCGAACGTGCGTTGCTTGTGCCGGCCGGCGCCGAAGACCTCGAGCGCGCGCGGCTCGCAGTCGGTGTGCGTACGCGCGGCATGCGGTGCCAGTGAGTATTTGTGCTGGCCGTAGCGATAGTGAATCGTCGCGCTGGAACGGTTCGAGACAGTAAACGTAATCGCGGCCGAGCGCGGCCGGCCGAAATCCTGGACGGCATAGTAATAACCCGTCTCCTTGCTGCGCGCGACGCCCACGCCGATGTCCCGCAACGGCGGAGTGAGCATGTTCTTGCGGTGGGGAGGCGAATGAATCCAGCCCTGCACGAACTCGTCCACGAGCGCCTCGCGCATGAACCCCGTGGACCGGTAGGCGTAGGCGATGTTTTCCGCCGCAATGCAGTACTCGTAGCCATGCGCGGACATCCTTTGAGACGGGCGCTTGCCGTCTGCCGTATGGCCGTACTTGTCGGTTCTAGCCATGAAGCGCGCGAAATCTCCGGCGGCCTTCTCGAGCCGCCGGTCCCGCTCCAGCCCTTCGAGCCCGTGCTTCATGCGGAAAGCGTTGGTGCGCGCCAGGATCATTTGCGCGACGGTGTCGAGATCGAGGTCTGTGCCGCTCGCGTTACGACGGCCGTCGGGCGGCTGACCGTATGCTGGACCGAGCGCGCAGAGCAAGACGAGTAAAACCAGAATGTTCCGCGGCGGCGTGCCCAATCCAGCGATCCCTTTCCACGAGGCCACGATCCCAGTCTAGCAGCCCCGAGGCCGCCGCGGCGAAGCGGGACGGCTAACAGTAGGCCTGGATGATGCCGACGAGACGCTCGAAGTCCACCGGCTTCGGCAGACACCCGCTCGCCTTCAGCGTGCGCGCGATCTGCTCGAGACCGGCCGTGCCCGATACGAGCACGACAGGGACTTCCGCGAGATCCTTGCGGGCCAGCAATTGCGCGCGCAGCTCCCAGCCGTTCATCTCGGGCATCATGAGGTCCAGCAGAATCAGGCAGGGAGGCGGCATGGTGTCGAGCTTTGTGAGCGCTTCTTTGCCGTTGGCCGCCGTTTCCACCGCGTAGCCGTGGTGCGAAATCAGCCCAGCGAGCCCTGCGCGGACGTCGGACTCGTCCTCGACGACGAGAATGACTTTCCTTGTTTTCGCCATCGGTTCCTCCTGGATACGTACGACGGTCGGTGCGCGGCCCTCGCTCGATCTTGCTTGCCACTATACGGCCGCGTCCTCCGAGCGGCTCGGAAGCGCATCACGAAGCAAGACCTCCGTGTGGCGAGCGTGACGGCTGCCTCGCGCGGCCCGAGGCGAGCACGCACTCTCCAGCTTCGTGTGCACATTTGCAAAATTGCGGCAGCCGAATCGGGAACGATGCCCTGAGTTGGCCGCCGGCAAGCCTCGCTGGCGGGAAGGAATTGATTCACACACAACCGTATAAAGCTTTGAACCTGAACGGTCGGTGAACGGATGGTTAAATACCGCCAACCTCTGGCATGGCTGATGCACGCGTGGCTCTGCAGCCGTGCTCATCATCGCGCGCCCTCCGTCGGTCGTCCCGCACCTGGTCTCCAGTCGCGACGTTCGAGCGGCACGGCTCGTCCACTCCGCACCCGAACAACTATCTGTCTCTGGACCCGACCTATAAGAACGCGTTCGGGCAGCCGCTGGGTCGGATGACTTTCGATTTTCCTTACAACGATCGACTCATGTCGAACTACGTGACACAGAACGCGCAGATATCGGCAAGGCCATGGGCGGGATGTCGGTCAAGGTCGACTGTTCGGCCTATTGGCCGTCGGTTGGGCGGGGCATGCCGCGTCGCAAGCGCAGGCCCAATCGGGCTCGCATAGCATCCAGACGCAAGCGGGCTCGAGCGCGATAGTGACCGGCGCCGAGGAGGGCACGTTCGCGTCGGGACCGTTGCGTCCCGAACCGCCCTGGCAGGCGGTCTCCCGGAAAAGGGAGTGCTGCCGTGCGTTAGCTGTCATGACGCGAACGGGCAAGGCCGCCCGCCTTTGTTCCCGTTTATCGGCGGCCAGTACGCGCTTTACCTCGAGCAGCAGCTCGAGCAATTCAAATCCGGCAAGCGCGGCGGCATCACGGCGAATGTCATGGAGATGATCGCGAGCGGCCTTTCCGATGACCAGATCAAGGCCGTCGCGGACTACTTCGCCGGCCTGCAGCCGAAGATCTCAGGCGTCTCGGGATCGTCTGGCGGCGCGACCTATCACGGACCCGAACCCGTCGCGCACCCGCACTTCGGGGCCGCACCGAACCCGAAGCCCGGAAAAGTGGACATCGTCAAGGGTGCGAACGCGAGCCCGAACGGCGAGGCTCAGAATACGCAGACCAACGCCAACGAAGGGGGTGGTGCCGGCGGCGAAAACAGGCAGCACGCATCAGGGGCAAACGACGCCGCTAGGTAGAGGATGTCTTAGCGCATTCGGACAGTCGAGAACCTCGCGGTAACGGATAGGGAGACTTCCCACAACGATTGCGCTGGGCTCGGGCCGCCTGGCCACTTGCTTCAGTCGCCGAGCACGATGAAGCTCTCCCCGGACGCACGCGAAAGGTAATGCCAATGCGCCTCCGCATCCTGCGCGAAGCCCTCGACGTTGTGCTTGTCGAACTGCCGAACGAGCTCTGCTTCGAGTCCCTCGCCTGCTGCGCGTCCCATGGGCAGCTCGATGCACCAGTGGCGGCACGGGGCTTTCTCGCTGCCCGGGTAGTCGTGCGCGAGTGCGTCGCGGTGCCCGGGTGAGCCGAGCGGCCCCGTGAGGACGTTGATGGCCTGGCGGTCGTGGTCGCCGGCTCCGGTCCGCTGCAAGGCACGGATGCCCACGGGCCGCTCCGCGGAACCCGCGTTCGCGATGTAGCCCGCGATGGAGGCCGTCAGCGTGCCGTTCTCGGCGAAGCAGCGGCCGAGGTCTTCGATTCGGACGAGCAGGGGATGGCCGTCGGCCGTCATCGGAAAGCGCAGCCCGAGCAAGGCCGAACCGTCGGCCAGAAACACGAGGCCGTCCACGCGGATCGGGTAGTCGTCCTTCTGCAGCCGCGGGGCCCACGCGGCACGGGCCGTGTAGCCCTCCTCGAGCGTCGGCAGGACGAACGTATTGGCTGCATGCGGCGCGAGCGGCATCACCGTGAGACTGCTGCGCTTCAGAGCGTCGTTGACGGCACGGTGAACGAGAAACGGCCGGTTCGCAATTTCGATCTCGATGCGCGCGCTCGACACGCTCGTTACGCTCGGCCGCACGGCGCGCTCGGCGAAGCGCGCGACGAAGCTGCGCTCGGGCGCTAGCACGCCGTCCGCGCCCCCGGATTGCGAGCCGAGCACGTAGATCCAGTCGCCTTGGCGCGCCAACAGCTCTGCGTCTTCGGTCTCGCGCTGGACGTTGAGACGCGCCTTCATGGCTTTGACGAGCCAGCCCTTGTGCAGGTCCCGGTCCCGGCGATGGCCGACCAACAGCAACGCATCCTCGGCCGGGCCTGCGTCCCGCAGAGCCCAGAATGCGCGATCCAGCTTGTACGCCGCGAGCAGCCCCTCGTTGTCGCAGGGCAGCAGCGCCGAGGCCTCGCCCTCGAGATCCTTGAGCTCGACGTTCGGAAATTCATCCATCATCGGGTGCACCATCCCACACGCAGGCCGCAGTGTAACCGCGTGCGGACGATTCGAGCGTGGAAAGTATCGGCGGGCTCGGCCGCCTGGCGGCATCAGCGCCGGGCAATAATCCAAACGGCGTGCACGATGCCGGGGATGTAGCCGAGAAGCGTCAAGAGGATGTTGAGCCAGAATTGACCGCCCAAACCGACCTGCAGAAAGACCCCGAGCGGGGGCAGAAGGACGGCGCATATGAGTCGGACGATATCCATTTCGACGGTTTCTCCCGGAAGACTCGATCGCCGTAATTTGCAAGAACGATGCCAGGAAAAGGCGCACCAAGCGCCTGTGGCACGACTCTTGCTCGAGTCCCTCGCCGGCCCTTCCGACCGATTGAATGTTGCGCTATGTAAACACACACGAGCCCGGCCTGACACGCCCGCGCCGCGGCCGCGGGTTCGTTTAAATCGATGCCGAAGGCGCCATCGTTGGCCGCAACGAGACCAAGATGCGTTTCGATGCACTGGCCGTGCCCCCGGCGTGGACCGACGTTCTGGCTGTGTCGCGACGACAACGGTCACATTCAAGCGACCGGCAGGGACCAGCGCGGCCGCAAGCAATACGTCTATCATCCGGAGTGGCGTGCCCGACGGGAGCGGGCGAAGTTCGATCAGATGTCTGAGTTTGCGGTCGCGTTACCGAGGATTCGCCGCCGCATCGACGGCGACCTCGAGGCGAGCGTTCCGCGCGAACCGGTTGTGCTGGCTGCAGCGGTACGGCTGCTCGATCTGACCGGGCTCCGCGTCGGCAACAAGAGCTCAGCGGTCGTGAGCCGTGCGCCTACCCCGGCAGAGCGCGCCGTCGCAAGGCGCGGTCGCGTGCGGCTGTCCGGCGCGGAGGCGCTCTGCGCCCGTCTGCTCGGCCGCCGGCCGCGCGGCCTGCGGCCGGCGCAGGGGACGCAATAAGCGGCGCAGTAGCTTCTGGAAGCGGGCCCAAGATTTTGGCAGACCGCCCGAAACGCGGGCCGGCCGTGAACCGCAATGGGGCAGACTCGTCGCGTCCGGCCGCGAAAGCGGCCGTGTGCGGCGCGATCCCCCCGTTGCCGCGCTGCGGGCACCGCGCTCAGTCCGTGGCACGCTTGTTGCAAAAGCTCGGGCCATAGCGCCGCAGAGACAAATTTCGAAATAAGCAACGCGGCCGTTTCCCGAATCGCAGAAGGAAGAGCTCATGAGAGTACTGGTCGCCGGCGGAGCAGGATTCGTCGGGTCGCATCTGTGCACACGCCTCATCAACGAGGGCCACTTCGTCTACTGCCTGGACGATCTCAGTGCTGGACGCGAAGACAACATTGCGGCGCTCGCACGCTCGCCCCGTTTCTCCTTCGTGCCTCGATCCGTGCTAGATCCGCTCTGGCTTCCCGTCGATACCATCTTCAATCTTGCGAGTCCGCCGGCGCCGCCGCATGCTCCGGCCGATCCCGAGAAGACGCTGCGCACGAACGTGGAGGGCACGAGGTGCCTGCTCGAGCTCGCGGCAGAGACCGGCAGCCACCTGATCTATGCCTCGAGCAGCAACGTCTACGGCAACCCCGCGCAGCACCCTCAGCAGGAGGATTACCCCGGCAACGTCGCGACCATGGGGCCCCGGGCCTGCTACGACGAAGCGAAGCGCTGCGGGGAGACGGTCTGCCACGTGTACGGCGAACGCGGCGTCGCCGTATCGGTCGTGCGCATCTTCAACACCTACGGCCCCCGGATGCGTCCCGACGCCGGCCGGGTCGTGTCGAACTTGCTGTCCCAGGCGCTCAAGGGCGAGCCGCTGACCGTGTACGGTGACGGCTCGCAGACGCGCTCTTTTTGCTACGTCGAGGATCTCGTCGACGCGCTGCTGCGGCTTCTGCGCCTCGAACGCGGGCTGCCGGGCCCGTTGAACCTCGGCCATCCGGAGGAGCTCAGCGTGCTCGAGCTCGCGCGGCTCATTCTGCGCCTGACGGCTTCGTCCTCGAAGATCGTGTTCGGCCCGCTACCGCCCGGCGATCCCGTCCGTCGCTGTCCGGACATCGCGCGGGCGCTGGAGCGCATCGACTGGACCCCGACTACGTCCCTGGAGCATGGGCTCGCCAAGACGATGCGGCACTTCCGCCGCGCGCTCGGCGACACGTGTCTCGTGTCGTCGCCATCGGCCTTCGTCGCGTGATTGTGCTATGAAGATACTCATGACGTGCACCGCCGCAGGCGGGATGTGGACGTACGCCGTCGATCTGCTGCGCGAGCTCGGCGCGCTCGGCTGCGAGCTCGATCTGGCCGTGCTCGCCGGCGAGCTCGATGAGGCTCGGCGTATCGAGGCGTCCCGCCTCACGAACGTCGTCGTACACGAGGCGCCCCGCGCGGCGGGGGAAGGGCGCCGGCGCGAGTGGCTAGCCGCCCTCGTGGCCGACCGGGGTCCGGACTTGCTGCATGTGAACGACTTCGCTTCGGGGGCTCGTCCCTGGACCGTTCCCGTCGTGCTCGTTGCCCACGACGCGGCTCCCGGCGGCCGGGCCGAACCGGTCGTCGAGGCCGTCGATCGAGCGGACCACGTGATCGCGACGAGCGCGGCGGGCCTGCGCGAGCTGCTCGCCCAATACCCGGAGGCCGACGCCGAAGGCCGCGAGGCGGTGATTCGGCACGGAATCGACCCGCGCCGCTGGCCCGTAGGTCAGCGGCGGGAGCCTTTCGTGTTGGCGGCCGGCGATTTGGACGATCGCGACGCTCAGCTGCACAGCCTGCTGCGCACCGCCCGTGCCATCGAGCACCGGGTCGTGATCGCGGGTGCCGGCAAGCGCGCCCGGAACCCGTCGGCCGACGGCCAACCGCCCAATGTCCTGCTGCCGGGGCCGCTTACGCGCGAGCGCTTCGCAGCCTACTGCCGCCGCGCGGCCGTGTATACGCACCCGGGTCGGAGCGCGCCCTTTGGTCTTGCCGTTCTCGAGGCCGCCCTCTCGGGCTGTGCGCTCGTGCTGGCCGATATCGCGCCGCTGCGCGAGCTTTGGGACGGCGCGGCGCGGTTCGTGGAGCCGGGCGACGAATCCGCGCTCGCCGAATCGCTCGCCACGCTGCTCGGCGACACCGAAGAGGCGGCGAGGCTCGCCGTCGCCGCACGCGCCCGTGCCCTGCGCTACGGTGCGCGCCGGATGGCGTTGGCCTATATCGCCGTCTACGCCAATGTGCTCGACCAGCGCAGTGCCGCAAACACGCTCTTGACGCAGGGTGCGGCTTAACGCGCGGCGCCCGCACGCCGCCTTGGCACGGCCATTGCACCAACATTTGCGATGTTCCGATTCGCAATGCGCTCCGCGCGAGCGGGAGAGAGGTGCACGCGATGGACCTACACCATTCGGACGAAGGGAATAGGCGGCCCGACGAGCACCGTCCGGGCCGCGAGCCGCAGGGAACGTGGGAGAAGGCGGGGCACGGCGAAGGGCCGCGCCGCCGCCGCAGCAGGCACTACACGGCGCGCCGCAAGAAACGTCAGCGCGTTGGCGCGCGGGAACCGCACGAAGCCTCGCGCGAGCGGCCTGGCTCGCCGGAGTCGGAGCCCTCCTGGGCCGTGTTCTTTTAGGTTCTACACCGACGTAGGTGGATTGAACCTGGACGCGGCACGGATTTTGCCTCGAGGCTTAATAGTCGCTGAAAAAAAGGGGGGCCGGCGCGCATGATGCGCCGAAACAGACGATGACCGGAGGACAGGATGCCTGAATTGCCGCGAGACCCCAGCATCGACGGAACGATCGCGCTGTATCGTCTCGGGTACCGCTATATCGGCGATCGCTGCCGAAAGCTGCACACCGACGTTTTCGAAACGCGACTCATGCTCAAGCCGACGATCTGCATGCTCGGCAGCGACGCCGCGCGGGTTTTCTGCGATACGGATCACATGCGCCGGCACGGGGCGATGCCTTGGCGCGTGCGTAACACGCTGATCGGCAATGGCGGCGTTCAGGGCCTCGACGGGCCCGCACACCGCCAGCGCAAGGAAATGTTCATGGGGCTCATGCTGCCGGAGCGCATCGACGAGCTCGCCGACATCGCGCACGAAGAGTGGCGGCTCGCGCTGCAGCGCTGGCGCAAGAAAGATCGCGTCCGGCTTCTCGACGAAGCGCACGAAGCCTTCTGCCGCGCCGTGTGCCGGTGGGCCGGCGTGCCTCTGCCGGAGTTCGAGGTCGAGCAGCGCACAAACGATCTCGCCGCGCTCGTCGACGGCGGCGGCGGAATCGGGCCCCGCTACTGGCACTCCCGACTCGCTAGGAAGCGCGCCGAGGCATGGGGCCGCGACCTCGTCCAGCGCACCCGCGCGGGCGAGCTCGATCCGCCACCGGAGGGCGCGCTCGCCGTCGTCGCATTTCACCGCGACCTTGCCGGGCGGCTGCTCGAGCTCCAGGTCGCAGCCGTCGATCTCTTGAACGTGCTGCGGCCGACCGTGGCGATCGCGAGGTACGTGACGTTCGCCGCTTTGGCGCTGCACCGCTATCCGGCCAGCCGGCCGTCGGACGCCGACGGCAGCCGCGAGATGGAGCACTTCGTCAACGAGGTGCGGCGCTTCTTCCCGTTCTTTCCCTTCGCTGCAGCGGTCGTCGCAAAGCCGTTCGAGTGGCGCAACTATCGATTTGCGCGCGGTCATCGCGTGCTGCTTGATCTGTACGGCACCGATCACGACGAACGGCTCTGGTCGGCCCCGAACGAGTTTCGGCCCGAGCGTTTCGAGGTCCACGAGCCCGATGCGTTTGCCTTGATCCCGCAGGGCGGCGGCGATCCCTACGTTCACCATCGTTGCGCCGGCGAGTGGATCACGATCTCCCTGCTCAAGGGCGCCGTGAAGTTCCTCGAGGACGAGGCGAAGTACCGCGTGCCCGAGCAGGACCTGTCGGTCGACCTGAGCCGCATGCCGGCGCTGCCGAAGAGCGGCTTTCTGCTCGAGCCGCTGCCACCGTCGGGACAGGCCCGCCGCGGCAGCGAGCCCGTCTCGGGCGCCTCCGGCACGCCGGCGCCGCATCGCCCGCAGCATTGAGGCGGCGGCCGCGGGTCGCCCGCGGCGTCGGCCGGCCCGCTAGCGGACGCCGTCGCCGAGCCCGCGCCGGACGAAGCTCGCCACGTCCTGCATGTCCCCGAGCGAGAGCGCGCCGCCGAAAGCGGGCATGGCGCGGCGGCCCGCGTTCACGACTTCGAGGATCTGCTGCTCGTCGAGTGCTCGCCGCAGCGCGACCCCTCCGCCTTGGCCGCCCTGGCCGCGATCGCCGTGGCAGGGCGCGCAGGTCGCGTCGTAAACGCTGCGGCCGTTGTCGAGGTCGGGAACGCGCCCCGGGGGCACGGCGATGGCCGCGACGTGCGCGTGCCTGGGCGCCCTCGGCAGCGCGGCCGCGTCGATATCGCCGTGCAGCGAGAACAACCAAAGCCCGTCGCCGCGGCGCCCGCCGTAGACCGAGCCGCCGGCCAGAACGGCCACGTACTGCTCGCCGCCGTATTCGAATGTCGTCGGCGGCGCATTGACGCCCGCGTCGAGACGAAACGACCACAGCAGCCGTCCGGAGCTCGAGTCGAGTGCCGTGAGCCGACCGTCGTTGCGGCCGACGAACACCAGGCCGCCCGCCGTTGCGATGGACCCGCCGTAGCAGCGCGTGGCGAGCGTTCGCCGCCAGACGAGGCGGTTCGTCGTCAGGTTCACGGCGGCGAACAGGCCTCGGCCCGGCATCCCGGGCGGCCGCAGGAAGGCACCGCCGAGGAACGAGCCGTCCGCGGGGGGGGCGGAGAATTGGGAGTCGTCCGCGACGGCTGCGTTGACCCCGTCACCGGCGCAGACGAAGAGCGTCGCCGAGGCGGGTTCGTAGGCACTCGGCGGCCAGTTCACAGCTGCGATGGGTTTGTAGAGGACGGGCTTGTCGTAAAAGGGCGTAAAGATGCGCCCATGGTTCACGAGCTCGTAGTTTTCGGGCGCCGCATCGATCGATTGCGGCACGAGGGCGTCGCCGGCGGGGAAGGGCTGCGTCGGCGCCGTCGCCTGGCGCGGCTCCTGCGGCACCGGCTTCTCTTCGATGCCGAGCAGCGGTTTACCCGTCTGCCGGTCGAGCAGATAGACGAAGCCCGTCTTCGAAACTTCCGCAATGCCGCGGCGCAGACGGCCGCCGATGCGCGCGTCGAAGAGCACGACCGGGTTCGCTGAATCGTAGTCCCAGATATCGTGATGGACTTGTTGAAAGTGCCAGCGGTAGGCGCCGGTCTTCACGTCGAGTGCGACGATCGAATCGCTGTAGAGATCGTCGCCGGCACGGACGGCGCCGCCGAGGTCGGGCCCGGGATTGCCCGTCGAGAAATACAGTAGGCCGAGCGCGGGATCGACGGCCGGCGTCTGCCAGACGGGTGCGCCGCCGTGACGCCATGCGTCGCTGTCGGCCGGCCACGTCGCATGGCCGCGCTGACCGGGGCCGGGCACAGTGTAGAACTTCCAGAGCAGGTGGCCGTCGGCGGCGTCGTAGGCCTTGACCCGGCCGCGGATGCCGAGCTCTCCGCCCGCAAAGCCCGTGATGACCATGCCCGCGTAGTAAAGCGGGGCGCCCGTGATGCTGAATCCCCGGCGGCTGTCCTCGGCCTGCACGGACCAGACGGGTTTCCCCGTCGCCTGATCGAGCGCGACGAGCTTCGCATCGAGTCGGCCGAGGTAGAGCTTGCCGTCGCCCATGGCGAGCCCGCGGCTGACCCAGCCGCAGCACGCGCGCACGGCCTCCGGGTCGAGCCGGGCCTCGTAGCTCCACAATATGTGCCCGGTACGTACGTCGACGGCGAAGACGTCGTCCTGGCCCGTGACGACGTAGAGCACGCCTGCATAGGCCAGCACCTGCGCTTGGCCCGAGGTGCGCGGGTTCAGACCCGAGCCGTTCAGACCCGTGCGCCACACGGCCGCGAGGCGGCTCACGGTTTCCCGGTTGATGGCCGTGAGCGGGGAGTAGCGCTGGTTGTAGACGTTGCCGCCGTTCGTGATCCAGTCGCGCCGCGGCAGCGCCGTCAGCGCCGCGGCATCGAAAGCCGGCGAGCGCATCGGCGCCGCGCCCGACGGGCCTCTCATGAGCGCCGGGTCGCTCTGCTGAGCCGCAGCGGCCGCCGCGAGCAACGTCAGCGCCGCCGCGGGCGATGCGCGGCGACGTTGGCGGCGGGGCCCAGGGGCCCGCTCATGAATCCTCGGGCTACGACTCAACGCGGCCGATACCGGTTGCCGCGCCGTCGTCAAGCATGGCCGACGGCCGCCGCTGCATATGGATCAAGCTCCACGGCGAGGTCTCGGCGCCGCGCTCGAGCGGGATCTCGATGAGCGCCGGCCGGTTCGCGGCCAGTGCGCGCTCGAGCGCGAGTGCGAGACGCGCCGGGCTCTCCGCGCGCTCGGCCGAGACGCCGAAGCTGCGCGCGAGCGCTACGAAGTCCGGGTTCTCGAGCTCGGCGCCGACGACGCGTCCATACAGCGACTGTTGATCCCTGAGGACGTTCCCGTAGGCGCCATTGTTGAAGACCAGCGCGACGACGCCGAGGTCGTATTGGGCGGCCGTCGCCAGCTCGGCGACGCCGAACAGAAAGCCGCCGTCGCCGTTGAGCGAAACGACGGGCCGTTCCGGATGCGCGGCCTTGACACCGAGCGCCGTCGGAAAGCCGAAGCCGAGCGTGCCCTGGAAGCCCTCGGTCACGTAGGTGCGCGGCGCGAGCACCGGGAAGGCGCCCGTGTAGGTCGCGAACCCGACCTGCGAGACTTCGGGCACGAGAAAGCCGTCGCGCGGCAAGGCTCGGCGAACGACGTTGAGATACGCGGCCTGCGGCTGCACGCGCGCGATGAGGCGGGCAGCGACGGCTTTTGCCGCCGCGATCTGGGCGCGGCGGTCCCTGCTGCGCGGTCGCAGCCGTGTTCCGAGCCGATCGACGAGCGCGCGGCATGCGCGCGCCGAATCCGCGCGGATCGAGACATCGCCCGCGAAGCGCTCGAGCTCGCGCGTCTCGATGTCGATGCGGACGAGCGCCGGGACTTTCGGCCGCGGCTCGAGCCGCATGGCGTTGCGCCAACGCAGGTAGGGCATCTCGAGGCGCGAGCCGATGCCGACGAGGACGTCGACCTCGTCCCAGAGCTCGCGCGCCGCCACGGCGGCGACGCCGAGCGGATGATCCTCCGGCACGATGCCGCGGCCGCTGCGAAAGGCCGTGACCGGCGCATCGAGCAGCTCGGCCAACGCGAGCACGGCCTCGCTCGCGTGCTGCGCGCCCGCGCCGCACATGAGCATCGGCCGGCGCGCGCTGGCGAGGAGCCGTACGGCAGCCTCGAGCGCGTCGGGATCCGGCTCGGGGGGCGCAGGAACCGCGGCGGCCGATTGCGGCCGGACGTTGGCCGACGCCGCCATCGTATCCCAACACATCTCGACGGCGGCCGGTCCCGGGCGCCCGCCGAGCGCCGCGGCGAAAGCGGCGTTCACGCAGGCCGGCGCCTCGCCCGGCGAATCGGCGCGCCACGCGTCCTTGATGAGGCCGCGCAGCGTCGCGCGCTGGTCGGGCAGCTCGTGCAGATGGCCGCGGCCGCGACCGAGATACTCGCTCGGAACCTGGCCTATCAGGCACACGACGGGCGAGCAGTTGCCCATGGCCGTCACGAGCGCGGCCGAGGCGTTGAGCACGCCGGGCCCCGGCACGACCGCGCAGACTCCAGCGCGGCCTGTCGACTTCCCGTAGCCCATGGCCATGTAGCCCGCGGCCTGCTCGTGACGCGGCACCAATACGCGCAGCCCGCGGCGGCTCGCGGCGTCGAAGAGCGGATAGATCTGCGCGCCCGGCAGCCCGAACAGCGTATCCATGCCGTTCGCGACGACCGCATCGATGAGTGCTTCGCCGCCCGTCATGCGCCGCGCGGGCGCGTTGCTCGCCGTGTTCATCGGCTCCTAGTGGCCTGCAACGGCTGATTCGGTAGCGCCTGAACGCGTCTGGCGCGCCGGTGCCGCGTTGCTCGTCGTCGCCATAGTCACCACTATGCCTCCTCCTCGCGCCTTGCCCCGACGCGCCATCCATCGCTCAGCCACTGCCGAATCAGCCGTTACAGGCCACTAGTGCTTGCCGGAGTTCCGGCGCAGATTGAAACGGGCGCGCGGGTCGAGCGTCATCGTTTCCGCCATGCGCCGGTACAACGCTTCGGCTTCCGGAGTCGTCGCAGGCGGCGCGATGATCGACAGCCGGACAATCTGATCGCCGGGCGGTCGACCCGGCAGGCCGCGGCCTCTGAGCCGCAGTTTGCGGCCCGCCTGCGAGCCGGGCGGCACGCGGATCTCGACGGGGCCGCCGAGCGTCGGTGCGGGCACGGACGCACCGAGTGCGGCTTCCCACGGCAGCACCGGCAGCTCGAGATGGATGTCGCGGCCTTCCGACCGGAAATGGGCATGCGGGGCGAACCGCACTATCGCATACAGCTCGCCCCTATGAACGCCGGCGACCGCGCCGCGCAAGCCTTCTATGCTGAGCCGTTGGCCGTCCACGACGCCGGGCGGCACGTGGAGCTTCACGGCCCGCGCCGCGCGCGCCCGCAGCCGTTGAGCGATCGACGCCGACGGGCCCGGGTCGATCGTCAGCGTTTTGGTCACGCCGGCAAAGGCCTCCTCGAGCGTCAGCGTCACGGTCGTCTCGGGACTCTCCGCGCCGCCGGCCGTGCGCGACGTCCGGCCCGGCCGGAAGGCGCCGGCGCCGAAGAGCGACTCGAAGAGATCACCGAAGTCCCGCCGCTCCCAGGCGCGGGTGCCACCGAAGGCGAAACTGCCCTCGGGCGCGGCACCCGGCCCCCCGAAGGGCCCGCGCGGGCGCCAGGCGGCGCGCGAATCGTAGGCCGCCCGCTTGTCGCGATCGCCGAGCACGTCGTAGGCTTCGGCGACCTGCTTGAAGCGTTCCTCCGCGTTCGGCTCCCGGCTTATGTCCGGATGGTAGCGGTGGGCGAGGCGGCGGTAAGCGCGTTTGACCTCCTCGGCCGAGGCTTCCCGCGCGAGCCCAAGTACCCTGTAATAATCCTTACCCTGCATGTCGACGTCCCGTTTCGCGGGGCGCGCCGCCTTGCGGCCCGGCGCGGCTCACCCTCCATCGTGCGCAGTCCGGTACAATTCGACCGCAGCGCGCTTGTTCGCCCGCTCGAAAGCAGGCGCGTCTCATATATATACAACCGCCGGCCCACGGCCGCGAGTCCGGATCGAACGCATGGGGGTCAAGCGATGCCACTCCGACTGATGCTCGCGATGCTATTGCTCGTCACTTTCGGCGCCGCCTCCGCACAGGCGCTGCACGGTTCCGCCGCGCCGGCTTCCCCGGCCGAGGCCTCGGCATCGGCCCCGCCCGGCGCCGGCGCGAAGGCGGGCGCGTCGGCCGAGCGGCGGCGCCGCATCGACGTGCGTGCCCAGGCGGCGCTCGCGAAACTCTTCGCCCAACACCCAGCCGCGCGCAAGCTCTACGATCAAGCCGCGGGCTACGCCGCGTTCCGCGGCACGAAGGCCGGGTTCCTGTTCTTGACGGGCGGCGGGGGCACCGGCGTCGCCGTCGACAAGGCGAGCGGAACGCGTACGTACATGAGGATGGGGGCGGGCGGCGTCGGTATCGGCCTGGGCGCCCAGACTTACGATCTTGTGATCCTCTTCCAGACCACCGGCCAGCTCGCTCGCTTCGCGGCCGGCGGCTGGGATGCGAGCACGGCCGCCCAGGCCGCGGCGGGCCAGTCCGGTGCGGCCGCGACCGCGAGCTTCGTGGGCGGTGTCGCGATGTTCTATCTGACGAACAAGGGGCTCATGGCGCAGGCCGACGTCTCGGGCACGCGGTTCTGGCCGGCCGCCGAATTGAATTCGAAGTGATCGGCGCGCCTCGCGGCGCAATGTGCTAAATTGCGTCCCCGCGTCCGCGGACCGCGGCGGCCGCCCGCCGGGGCTAGGTGGCAGAGTGGTGATGCAACGGCCTGCAAAGCCGTGTACACCGGTTCGATTCCGGTCCTAGCCTCCAGTCGCGTCCGATGCCGTCCGGTACTGGCCACGCACATCCAATCCAACGAGTGGCGGGATTGCGAAATCGGGCTGGCCTTCGGCTGTGGGCCGGAAGGTTGGTCAACTCCCGAAGCTGCCGTGCTCGTTTACCACCATGCGACCCCGATAGTGCGAAGCCGCAGGCGTTGTAGAATGGGGCTATGGCGACAATAGGTAGCGAGGACGCCCGGGCTTATCTCGCGCGGTGGCAACTCGTGCGAGACATGGAGCTGACAGAGCTCCGACGCGTGCCGATGGAGACGAAACTTCGGCAACTAGCGGCTCTCATGAGTTCGCGTGACCTATTTAGTGCGGACCCAGACCGCGACCTTCAATCGCAGCAAGTCCGCAAGCGGTGGGCTCGATTGCGGCAGGCGTTGGGTGGCTGAGCCTTTTGTCACATCCCTTCAGGCAGCCCTCGCCGACCTGGCGAAGTGGCTCGAATCGGGACGCATCTCCGGGATGGTCATTGGCGGCGTCGCCGCCTCCGTGTTGGGCCGGCCGCGGCTGACCCGAGACATCGATGCGCTGGCAATCCTGCCTGAAACGGACTGGGCCAGCGCCATCGACCGCGCGGCGGCGTATGGGATCGTCAAGTGGGTCCGAGAGTTTGCCGCCGCAACGAGCATGCCCGATATGCTTGACGAATTCGACAAACTGCTGACGCAAGGACGGCCGAAGCAGTAGGGCCAGATTTCCCCTGTTGCTGCGACGCAGGCGGCGCGCGTCGCCCGCTCGGTCTTGCGCGAGACGGTCGACGTTCTCCCGTCCGGATTGCGGCGGAGAGCCATTAGGAAGGCCGTTACCGGTGATCGCGGCCCCGGGGCCGAGATGAGCGCGCGATTCCGCCGCATCGCCGTCCCTAGCGGTTGGAGCGCTCTAGGTCCGTTCCCGCCGCGCAGGTTCCGGGCGGCCAGGTAGCTGTCGCGAACCGAGCGGGCCGCTGTTCTTGGGAATGTCACTGCAATCACTCGATGCGCAGTGCCGTGGCTGGGTCGACGTCGGCCGCCCTGCGCGCTGGCACGTAGCTCGCTAGGAGGGCCACGAGCAGCAGCGCGGCAGAGGCGGCCGCGAACGTAACCGGATCCGTTGACCGCACGTCGAACAGGAACGCGGCGAGCAGGCGCGAAAGGGCAAGGCACGCGACAAGCCCGATCGCGAGCCCGATCATCGCCATGAGTAGCGCGTTTCGGACTACGGAGGCGACGACGCTCGAGCGCTGCGCGCCGAGCGCCATCCGCAGGCCGATCTCCGATCTGCGCCGAGCGATCGTGTAGGACAGCACGCCGTAGAGCCCGATCGAGGCGAGCAGTAGCGCGAGCGCGGCGAAGCCGCCGATCAGCGTGAGCTGGGTCGTCCGGTTGGCGAGCTGCGCGTCGAGGACGTCGCGCATGGTGCGGAAGTCGATGGGTTGCGCCGGGTCGACGGCCCAGACCGCCTTGCGCACGGCGCCGGAGAGCGCAAGCGGATCGCGCTTTGTCCGAACGAGCAGATAGCGGGGCCACAGGAACGATTGGATGCTCGTCTGCTGCAGTGGAGTATAGAATTCAGGGTACGGAGCGGCATCCAACCCCATCTGCTTGGTGTTTGCCACGACGCCCACGACGGTCATCCAAGGGGCGTTAGGGAAGCCGAATCTGAATCGGCGGCCGACGGGGTCTAGACCCGGCCAACGCTCCCGCGCCATGGCCTCGTTGATGACGGCGGCGAGCGGCGCCCCGGCCGAGTCTCGGCTGTCGAGATGTCGGCCCCGAATTAAGGGGACCCCGAGTGTCTCGAGGTAGCCCGTACTCACGCCGCGGCCGCTGGCAATGCTTCGTGCAAAGTCGCTGGGTCGCGGCGGCGGCTGCCCCTCGACGGCGATGATCGCTCTGCCTCCCAGAAACATCAGCGGAGGATTCGTGACGTAGCCTGCGCTCGAGACGCCCGGTTGCCCACGCACTCGTTCGAGGACGCCGGCATAGAAGGCCCTGCGGCTCGCAGCGTCCGGGTACTTCGATGGTGATAGTCCTCCGGTGTCGGCGATAAGCAGGTGATCTGGCCGAAAACCCGGATCGAACGTCGAGCAGGCGCGCGTAGCTGCGCAGCAGCAGCCCGGCTACCGCGAGTAGCACGACGGTGAGTGCGATCTCGCCGACGACGAGCGCGTTGCCCGCGAATACACCGCGTGGACCCGCGCCGCGCCCGATGTCGCGCTTGACGGCATTGGCGAAATCGATGCGCGCGGCGGCGATCGCGGGCCCTATGCCGAACAGCAGCACAGTGAGCAGCGAGATCGCGCTTGTGAAGGCGAGCACGCGCCAATCGAGCGTCGGCGCCGTACCATTCGGCAGCGTGCCGGGAACGAGCCGCGAAAGATAGCCGAGCGATGCAGCCGAGAACGCGATCCCCAGGCCAAGTCCGATGGCCCCGAGCACCGCACTTTCCGTCAAGAGTTGCCGCAGCACACGCCCTCGATTCGCGCCGAGCGCCTGACGGACGGCCAATTCTTTGCGACGCGCCGTCCCTCGAGCGAGGAGCAGATTCGCGACGTTCGCACAGGTAATGAGCAAAACGGTTGTGACGGCCCCGAGCAGGACAAAGAGCGCCCCGCGAACATCGCTCTCGCCGAGGAGGCCGGCGCCGCGCGCCAACTCCTCGCGCAGCGGCGACACGAGAACGCTGACGTTCTTGTTCGATTCCGGATAATCCTTCTCCATGCCATTGGCGACCGAAGTCATCTCGGCCTGGGCATCCCCCAAGGTGACGCCGGGCTTCAGCCGCGCGATTACCCAGAGGGAATGGTCGTTTCTCTGTGCGAGCTCCGCGGGCGTAAACGAGGCCGGTACATAGATTTCCGTGTTCTTGTTCGGATAGCGGAACGCAGGCGGCACGACTCCGATGACGGTGTGCTTGATGCCGTTAAGCACGATGTTCCGCCCGACGAGCTCCGGATCCGCGCCGAAGCGCCGGACCCATAGCGTTCGGCTCACGACGGCGACGGGCGTGGCGTCAGGCCCTTCGTCGGCCGGGGAGAAGGTACGGCCGAGGATCGGCGTGAGTCCGAGAACCGAGAAAAAGTTCCCGGTCGCGCTGATACCGCCGACCCGCACGGGCTCCCCGGCGCCGGTGAGACTGAACTCCTGCAGGCCATTGAACAGCGCCATGTCCTCGAACGAATGGCTGCGCGCTTTCCAATCCGCGTAGTTAGCCGGTGCGACGGTGCTATGGTCCGATAGGCCGCCCGCACTCATGTCCTCCCATAGGAATACGAGCCGATCGGGCGCCTTGAAGGGCAACGGCTTGATCAGCACGGCGCTCACGACGCTGAAAATCGAGGTGTTCGCGCCAATGCCGAGCGCGAGAATTAGCACGGACAAGACCGTGAAACCGGGGGTGCGCCCGAGCAGGCGCACGGCGTAGCGAAGGTCCTGGAACAGAGCGTCGAAGCGGTATGTTCTGCGATCGGCCGTCATCGACTTCCCCCAATGCGTCGTCTTTCGGAAAGCCTTGACGCAACGACCGTGCCAAACGCGCGGCCAATGCAAGTGCCTGAAGCGGCAAGGTTCCCTGACGGATCGTCGGCGCTCTTCTCGCGAAAGCGTCCCGAATTCGGGCAATCACATCCCGCTTTGGGGACGAAACTGGGGCGTTACTTTCCCAAGAACAGTGGCGGGCTCAACGGGTGAACGCAACACTCTCTTGAAGCTTATCAGCAGGTGTCTTGAACCCCAAAGTTTTTCGCGGGCGCTGGTTCAAGCGCAGAGCGACTTTGTCGAGCTCTGACTGAGAGTACACCGACAAGTCGGTTCCCTTCGGAAAGTACTGGCGCAGCAGCGGATTCGTGTTTTCGTTCGTTCCTCGCTGCCACGGGCTGTGGGGGTCGCAGAAATAGACATTCACGTCGGTGGCGACCGTGAAGGCCTTGTGCTTGGCCATCTCGTGGCCTCGATCCCACGTTACTGAGCGTCGAAGTGCTACCGGGAGTTTGCGGACGTGTCGAGTCAGTGCGGCCACCACAGTCGCGGTCTCTTTGTTCGTGACCTTGATGAGCGACGTGAAGCGCGATTGGCGCTCGACGAGCGTGACGATATGACTGTTCTTCGAGCCACTGATCAGATCGCCTTCCCAATGACCTGGAATGGCTCGGTCTTCAACGTCCGCAGGGCGCTGGCGGATGGAGACGGCATCGACAATCTTTCCACGCTGTTCGCTATCCTTGTCGGCCTTGCCCGCGCGGCGCAGCCGCCGGCGGGAGCGGAGATGATCCATCAGCTCCTTTTTGAGCACGCCGCGAGCCTGAATGAAAAGACTTCGATAGATCGTCTCGTGGGACACGCGCAAGCTCTCGTCATCTGCAAAATGCATTTTCAGCCAACCGGAGATCTGTTCCGGCGACCAATCAAGAGCCAGTTTACTCGCGACGATGTGGCACAGCTTGCGGTTCTGGGCGAGCAGGCATTCCTTGGGTCGCAGCGCCAAGTGCCAAGCGCGGTCGTCTGCTCGGGTCGCTCGATACCGAGCCCGCCCTCCATGTCGCTCAACCTCTCGGCTCACTGTCGAGGGAGCGCGGCCGAGCTGCGCGGCGATCGAACGGAAGGACTTACCCGCGGCGATGCCCCTCGAGATGTCCTCGCGCTCCGCCAGGGTCAGCGCGGTTCGAGCTCGCCTACGAGCCGGCGGAGCGATTCCACCGCGTTGAGCCAACAGGGAGCGAATCGATCCATGATCGAAGCCCAGTGCTCGTCCGATATCCCTCATCCGCTGGCCGGACTTCCACCGCCGCCACATCTCGGCCCTCTGTTCATCCGATAGTCCTGCGGGTCCTGGTCGCGACATTTGCACACCTCTCCTACCGAGACAAAGGATAGTATGGTGTTGCAGCGACCCATTGAGCGCGCCGTTGATTTCGGGAGTGTCTCACCGCGCTGCTATAACGACCGAACCCGCGATTCGAAGTTCGATTCGGGCCGCTTGTCACCGGACATCCAAAGCGACAAAGCCGCACAATTCATGGGTCCGGGCCCGGCGAAATCTTGATGGATTTCCTACCCTTCGAGGCTGAAGGCTTGCACACTCGGCGCGTTTGCTGATGAGGAAACTCTATGGGGCGCCGCCGAAGAACGAACGTCATCGAAGATCTCATTTCTATTGCCGCCGCCTTGCCCTGGTGGGCGTCCCTTGTCCTTGCCGCGATCAGCTTCGGAGTCCTACGGTTCGCGGCACATTCGGCTGTACCGACGCCGGGCGGGCCTGGGGACATGCGAGCGGTCATTGTCAGGCAGATGCTTGTCACGGGCGCTGGGCTCGGGCAGTTCATCGTGCCGATTGCCTTTTTGATCGGTATGGCCCTTTCCGGGTTCAGGAAGGCGAGGGCAGCTCGTCTTATGGACGCGTTCGCTGGGGCCCCAGCTGGTAACACCGTAGCTGGCACACATCAACCACCAACGATGACTTGGCGCGAGTTCGAGACCCTGGTCGCCGAGATTTATCGAAAGCAGGGGTTCCAGGTGGCCGAGACGAACCCCGGCCCGGATGGCGGAGTGGATTTAGTACTTCGCCGCGGTAGCGATGTATATTTCGTGCAGTGCAAGCACTGGCAGGCGCAACTTGTCAGCGTCAAGGTCGTTCGTGAGCTGAAGGGAGTGATTGCACAGGCGGGTGTTAAAGGCGGCGCAGTCGTTACGTCGGGCCGTTTTACAGTCGACGCTGTCGAGTTTGCTCAGCAAGCAAGTATTGAGCTCCTGGATGGCGAGCGTCTTTTGCGTTTCGCTAAGCAGCTTCGCCGCCGGAAGGAAGCGGATCGCGCGCGCCGAGAGCCGGTGATACCGGACGTTCTCTCCGATCCGCCGCCAAGTCTGGATCCGTGTTGTCCACGCTGCGGCTCCATAATGGTGCTCCGGGAGGCGAAGCGTGGGCCGAATGCCGGACAGCCCTTTTGGGGCTGTCGGCGCTTTCCCCAGTGCAGAGGCACCCTGTCAGCGGAGGTCGAAGCGCGAACTCGAGCTCCGCCGCGCCGAGCGAACGGCAACGGCGCCATCGCACATGAGTCGTGTGCGGCGGGCGACGGCGATTAGGGCAGAGCGCGGAGGGGGTAACTTGGGCGGTAACCTAAGAGATGCGCGAGATATAATGGCCCGTAATACAATTAGTTAGGGGAACTGTTTGAGGGCGGTCCTAGCCTCCAGTCGCCCGTACCCGTCCCCTAAAGCGCGGCGACTTGCTTCAACGGCGTACCGGGCCCGTGCCCCGGTGCTCGGCTATACCGGCGATCGCGCCTCCTTTCGGAGGCTTGGCGACCGCACCTTATTCTTGCCGCGACCCTCGCTCTCGGCGCGTCAACGGTCGCCGCGGCCCTCATCCCCGCTTTGCGAGCGGCGCGAATCTCGCCGGCCGATGTTCTGCACTCAGAATCAGTTCCGGCAGCGGTGGGTCGGTCTTCGGTGCAGAACGAGGCAAGACAGGGGTCGATTGCGGCCCAATCGCCCGCAGGAGCGGGCACTAGCCTTCGAGCGGAGAAGCGATCAGACCCATGTAGCGAGTTTGCGAGCAGAGCGGCCGTTTGAATTGCCGCCGGAGTGGCGCTGGCCTCATACTGGGAGCCAACAACTAGCGATATCCACGTTTGCTCGGGCCGCCGGGGGGGACAATCATGAATATCGATCGGCGCATGTTGCTGTCCAGTGCCGCGCTTCTAGCATCGCCCGCGCTTCGCGCTGACCCGGTTGGGGACTGCGCGGACACACGGAATGATCTGCCGCTCGCGCCGCCTCCCCATGTCACGAAGACGATCGCGCAATATGTCGGCTCATCCCGTTACGAACATCTGCCCCTGAACGTTCGCCACGAAGGTGTGCGCACATTCGTCAATTGGATGGGCGTGGCAGTCGGCGGTTCCAGGAACGAGACTGTCGTCAAGGCAATTGCGGCGCTCGCGCCGTTCGCCGGCCGCCCCGAAGCAAGCATTCTCGGACGTCGCGAGCGGTTCGATGTTCTAAACGCGGCCCTAATCAACGGCATCAGCTCTCACGTTCTGGACTACGACGACACGCATCTGAAAACCATCATCCATCCCGCGGGCCCGGTCGCGCCCGCTATTCTCGCGCTTGCCCAGCACAGACCGATCGGCGGAAAGGATTTTCTCCACGCACTGATACTGGGCATCGAGGTCGAGTGCCGCATCGGGAATGCGATTTACCCGAGTCACTACGATTTGGGTTGGCATATCACGGGATCGTGCGGCGTATTCGGCAGCGCCGTTGCAGCCGGCAAACTGCTCAAACTGACCGAGCAGCAGATGATCTGGGCAATTGGGATCGCGGCCTCCCAGCCGGTAGGGCTCAAAGTCCAGTTCGGGTCGATGACGAAGAGCTTTCATCCCGGTCGTGCCGCGCAGAACGGACTGACCGCTGCGCTCCTCGCCGAGCAGAATTTCACTTCGAACGACGCCGCGCTCGAAGGCAAGGACGGTTTCGTGCAGGCCACTTCCCGGAAAGTCAGGTGGGAAGAAATCACCAAGGGCCTCGGCACGCATTACGAGGCCGCGCTGAATACCTACAAGCCATTCGCCTGTGGGATCGTGACTCATCCTGGCATTGACGCCGCGATTCAGCTGCGAAAGAAATACAACCTGCGTCCGGAGCAGATCGCGGCCGTCGAGCTCCACGCGAATCCGCTGGTATTGTCCCTGACCGGCAAGACCGAGCCGCGAACGGGACTGGAAGGCAAGTTCAGCATTTATCACTGCATCGCTGTTGCGCTGATCTATGGTGCGGCCGGTCCAAGGCAGTTTCAGGATGCCGTTGTGCGTGACCCGACGGTGATCGCCCTGCGCAAGCGAGTCAGCGTGCGCACGGACCCTGCTGTGAAACCTCAGCAGTCGGATTTGACGATTCGTTTGAAGGACGGCAGGCAACTGGTCCTCCACATCCAAAATGCCATCGGCAGCTTGGAAAAGCCGCTCAGCGATGCGGCGCTCGAAGACAAGTTCACCGATCTTGCCGACGGCGTGCTGCCCTCGAATCGGGCACGAGCGTTGGTGCAGATGTGCTGGGACCTGCAACGTCAGCCGGACGCCGGCGCCGTGGCCGTTGCCGCGCAGGCCTAAGCCCAAGCCCAAGCCGAGCAGGCCAGGAGTCTGTCCGCGCCGTTCCGAGCTTGCGAACCGACGGCGCAGTATCACGAAGGTGGTGTTATGAATGCACGCTTATTGCTGTCGCTACGTTTTGTGATGGGCGCATTGTTCGCCGTCTGTCTGGGGGGCGCTCACGCCGCCGTCCCCACGGAGCAGCAAGCCATCGTCCAACACGCCGACAGCGAAACACTACAGCTACAGACCGTGCCGGTCCCGATGCCCGGCGCCAAGCAGGTGTTGATCCGGATATATGCGGCCGCCGTGAATCCGGCCGACTGGAAATCCGGTGCGCCGTCCGAAGACCGTATTCCGGGCGGTGACGTTGCTGGGGTCATCGAAGCGGTGGGCGAGGGCGTGACCGGCTTTCGCGCCGGCGATCCCGTATTCGCAATCGTTGTTCGTCGTTCCCGCCTATTCAACGGCGCTTATTCCGAGTACGCAGTGGCATCCGTTGGAAACGTAATGCTCAAGCCCGCGAATATGACGTATGCCCAGGCCGCTGGCCTCGGCATTGCCACCGTAACCGGTGTCCGTGCTGTGGACGTCATGGACGTGGCCAAAGGGCAACGTGTGCTGATAACGGGCGTCGCGGGAGGCGTCGGCAGCGCCGCCGCGCAGGCAGCCAAGGCTAGGGGCGCATATGTGATCGGAACTGCGTCGGCGCGACACAATGCGTATCTGCGTTCCATCGGTGTCAATCAGGTGATCGACTACACGAAAGTCAAGTTCGAAACGCAGGCCGGGCACGTGGACGCAGTCCTCGACACAGTCGGCGGACAGACTGCCATACGCGCGATGGGTACGCTGTCCAAGGGCGGCAGATATCTCAGCACCGGAGCGCACGGCCTGGAGGCTCAGTGCACGGCAGCGGGCTTGATCTGTCCGCCTTACCGCAGTGCCGCGGACGTCGCCCGCCGAGTGTACGAGGAGGTTGCGTCGCTGGCGGCCGCCGGCAAACTCGACGTGCACATCGACAAGGCATTCCCGTTGGCTCGGGCATCGGAGGCACAGGCGTACAGCAAGGCCGGACATGCCGAAGGAAAAATCATCCTGCTGGTGGATGCAGAGAGTGCCGAGCAAAAGTGATGGCCGAGGCGGCTCCACGATAGCGAGTTCGAATAGTTGCCGCAGCGTTCCGCGGTAAGGTGCGCGACGAATTTGGGCACCAATGACGCGCGCGGTGCAACCAACCTCAGGCACGTCCCTGCAGGGGCGCGCGACGGTCGTCCCCGGCCTATCCAAAGAGGGGCTTGGTGATGCGGAGCGCCCTCGCTAAGGCGGCAATCAGCTGGACCTAGGGCGATGCTCCGGCATTTGGAGGTTGGGACAACCAGGCATTGTCCCCTATTGGAGCGATTTCACCGTCCTGGCACGGTTTAAGCGGGTCAAACGCGACGGGGGGAGAACTCTTATGAGCGGCCTACGCGAAACCGTCGGCATTCGTCGAACAAGCGTGTCACGGTATCGCCGCGCGTCGACCTGGGCTGCGCTCTGGACGGTAGCCATGCTCTGCAGCTATTTCCTACTGAACGCGACAACGTTCTTTCCCCACGTTGAAGTCCTGTGGCGCGCCCATCCTCCGGCGCAAGCCCTGTTTTACACGCTGCTGTTCACATTGAGCGGCATCAGCTTCGGCATAGCTTTGATGTCGCTGAACCGGATTTTCTTGCTCCCCGTCGTTCTGGTTGTGGTGGCGATCGTTACGACAAACGGCCTTGCCCGGCATCTGCTCGATCTGCGGGTCGTGAATGAGCAAACGGTTGAATGGCTCGTGTCGGAAAGAGGGGAGGCTTCGGATGCTGCGAGCGCATTCCGGTTCACGTTCGCCGAATATCTGCTTCTCTCCTGCGCATTGACGGCGCCCGCCTTGTGCGTGACGCGCCTGGCCCGCGGACGATTTCGCACACGGATGCGGCCGCTGATCTGGGGAAGCTGCGCGTCTTCGGTGTATTGTCTCAGCGTGTTCCTCACCGATCACTACTTCGGGGCGTTTCTTCCAGTCGAAAGCAACTTGTTTGTGTTGGATACCCGGCTGATGTTGCAGAGCGCTCCCGACTTGCCGCCCGCGGACATGCAGCCGGTGCGCCGGACCGACATCTCCAAGATCGTTCTCGTGGTCGATGAGAGCGTCAACTATCACGCCTATGTGACGGAGCTGCGTGACGAATGGAGACGGTGGAAGGGCGTGGATTACGGCGAGGCCGCATCGTCCGGGAACTGCTCAGCTGTTTCCAACAGTCTCTTGCGCTGGGGGATTCGTGTCGCGCACATACGCCCGCTCGAGAAACCCCGGACTCCCACTATCTGGGCTTATGCACGCAAGGCGGGCTACGAAACCTGGCTGCTCGACGGACAACGTTCGGGTTCATACCAGAATTTCATGACGAACAAGGAGGCCGCGCTGATCGACCACTACATCGGGGTGACGGCCGGCAAGGACACCGATCAGGCCATTGCGAAACGGCTGAACGAGCTCCTCCGGGAACCGGGCAAGCGATTCGTATATGTAAATAAGCGCGGCGCTCACTTTCCCTACTCGAACGGATACCCGGCGGATCGCTTCCCGAAACCCCGAAACGCCGAGCAGGCCCATTCGTTTGCCGTGCGTTATTCGACCCGCGGATTCATGGATACGATGCTCGAGGGCGTGCCCCTTGGCGATGCGCTCATCATTTATACGTCCGACCACGGAGAGCGCTTCGATGGAGCATCGCCCCACTGTAATGCGCACCCTATCGCGCAAGAGTTCAGCGTACCGCTGCTCCTGATCTCCGGGAACTCGCGGCTCGCCGAGCAAGCCTCGGCTGCTGCGGCGAAGCTCGAGGATCGAGCCAGCCACCCGCAGATATTCGCTACGATTCTCTCGGCGATGGGCTACGCAAGAACATCGGCCGAGGCTATGTACGGGCCCTCCTTATTGTCCGGTTCGCCGCCTGCGCACTATTTCCAGTTTCGCTGGGACAAAGTCCGCGAATTCGATCACTTTCCGCTTCGCTCTAGTGAACCGAAGAAGCCGCTACTTACAACGACGAAACCTGCGGTGACAAGATCCAAAACAGCAGTCAGGAATCGGCTCGTCGGACATATATAGCGCTCGAAGCCCCGCCTTTGGTGAAACGGCCCATGGACGCTCTCCCGTGCGGTCGCGCTTCTCGATACGGAAGGCGACTTCGGCTGCGATGCGCGGGGCGCGATCCTTCAAACTCTCTCCGGTAGATGCGTGGTCAATCCACCATTGTCGCAAGATTTGTGGATGCGGGGAGCTTTCGCGCTCCGAAGAAAGCGAGGCACGCTTGTTGCACGGGTGAGCGGTACGTTCGATGCGAGGTAATGCATGTCCAGCGCTACGCCCCTGAGGGGAAGCTCCCCGACACCGCTACGACGCCGATTGGAACGCTACTATAGGATCTCGGTCCGAGATGGCAAAAGACTGGACGAGCTCGAACATCGAGAAATTCGTCTGAACAGGCAAGAAGACATTCTCGAGCGCGGCACACGCAACGATTCCTTTATCGTCCTTCAGCGCGGTTGGGCTTGCCGTTATCGAGCGACCCGCGATAACAAGCGGCAGATTCTCAATTTTCTTGTCCCGGGCGACATCGTGAATCCCGATTCCGTAGCCGTATCGAGAGCGGACCACGGTATCCGCTCGATATCCGAGGTGACGTACCGGCGGATCGAAAAGGAACCGATGGGGAAAATGCTTCGCGAGTGCCCCTCGGTCATCGCGGCGCTGTGGTGGAGCAACGCCCAGGAAAAAGGGATGTTGCAGGCGCAAATTGTCCGCCTCGGCCGGCAACGCGCGATTCAACGAGTCGGCAGCCTCGTGTTGGAGCTGCACAGGCGACTATCGTTGATCCAAGACGGCGATGAATCGAGCGATCGGTTCGTGCTGCCGCTGACGCAAACCGACATCGGAGACGCCCTCGGTTTGTCATCGGTTCATGTCAGCCGAGTCTTGACCGAGTTGCGCAAGCGGCGATTGCTGCGCCGCGACGCCATGAGCGTGCAGCTGCTCAAACCGCAGGAGTTGGCCGAGCTGTGTGACTTCGACGTCGACTATCTGCACCTCGACTCGAACTTGAAGGACTCGTTCTGGAAGGACGGCGCGTAATCGCCAATTAGATTGCGTGCAGTGTGACGTTCGACGACGGCGTCGAGCCTTGACGAGCTCGGCGGCCCGGGCCGGATCGACGGGTTGCACGAGGTGTGCGTCAAAGCCCGCTGCAAAAGTGCCGGCAAGGGGCGCAATAAGGTGCTGAATATGGGCTCAATTCCGTCCTCGGGCGGGGGATCTGGCCGGGCCGCGGGCGCGAGACGCCTTGCCTTTGGCTCCCCGCGGCTTCGGCGGCCCGCCTTGGGCGGAGCGCGAGATGGCCAGCGGCCGGCCGCACACCCAGACCTTCTTCAGATCCTCGAACACCTCGGGCGGCATGCCGGCCGGCAGATCGACATGGCTGAAGTCGTCGTGTATTTCGATATGGCCGATGTGGCGGCCCTCCAACCCCGCCTCGTTGGCGATCGCGCCCACGATATGGCCCGGCTGAACGCCATGCGCGCGGCCGACTTCGATACGATACCGTTCCAACGCGGCGGCAGGGGGCCGCTGCCGCTGGCCGCGTGCGGCTCGCTTGGTTGTGTGCGCCCCGACCTCGCTGGCGGAGCGTCGGGGCGGCGCGTCATCCGGTTTGAGCAATAGAGGTTGGTCGCCGACCGCGAGCTTGGCCAAGGCCGCAGCGACCTCGAGCGCGGGCACATCGTGCTCTTGCTGATATTGCTCGATCAGACTTTGCATGAAGTGCAGGTCGCCCGCGGCCAGCGTATCGGTGATCTTCTGCTTGAAGCCCGCGATGCGCCGATTATTCACCGTCTCGGTCGAGGGCAGCGTCAAAGGCGCGATCTTTTTCCGCGTCGCCCTCTCGATAGCGCCGAGCATTCGCCGTTCGCGCGGCGCGACGAACAGGATGGCTTCGCCGTTGCGGCCCGCACGGCCGGTGCGGCCGATACGGTGGATGTAAGCCTCCGCGTCGTAAGGAATGTCGTAGTTGACGACGTGGCTGATCCGCTCGAACGTCCAGGCCGCGCGCGGCCACGTCGGTGGCAACGAGCAGGTCCAGCGAGCCCCGCTTGAGCCGCTCGATCATCTGCTCGCGCTGCTTTTGCGGCATGTCCCCGTTGAGTGCGGCCGCCGCATAGCCACGCGCCTGCAGGCGGTCCGCGAGCTCTGCCGTGGCGGTCTTGGTGCGAACGAAGATCAGCACGCCCTCGAACGTCTCGGCTTCGAGGATGCGCGTGAGCGCGTCGAGCTTGTGCACGCCGCTGACGAGCCAATAACGTTGGTGGACGGTCTCGGCCGTAGCAGTGCGCGCTTCGATCTTGATGTTCTGGGGATCGTGGAGGTGCCGCCGCGCAATGCGGGCGACTTCCTTCGGCATCGTGGCGGAGAACAGCGCCATTTGCCGCCGCTCCGGCGTCTGCTCGAGGATCCACTCCACCTCCTCTATGAAGCCCATACGCAGCATCTCATCGGCTTCGTCGAGTACGAGCGCCTGGAGTCCGTCGAGCTTCAGTGTGCCTTTGCGCATGTGGTCCATGACGCGGCCGGGCGTGCCGACCACGACATGGGCACCGCGCTTGAGTTGGCGGATCTGCGTCGCGTAGTCCTGGCCGCCGTAGATAGGCAACACGTGGAATCCCGGCAGGTGCGAGGCATAGCGCTGAAAGGCCTCGGCCACCTGAATCGCGAGCTCGCGCGTGGGCGCCAGCGTCATGACCTGGGTGCGTTTGCTTTCGAGCTCGATGCGTGCGAGCAAGGGGAGGGCGAAAGCGGCCGTTTTGCCGGTGCCCGTGGGCGCGTGGCCTAGCAGATCCAGGCCCTGCAGGAGATGCGGAATGGCTTGCGCTTGAATGGGGGAGGGCGTCTCGTAACCCACTTCGTCCAGGCTCGCCAGCAGCGCCGCCGGCAGTCCCAACGCGCGAAAGCCGGGCGCGGGCTCGAGAGGGGCCGCGGGAAAGTCTTTGGGCGGCATGGCCTACGCGACTTTCGAATCGCGCTTGGGCGACTGGGCTTGCAGATACTGGTCGTAGCTGCCGGTATAGTCGCCAACCCCGTCCGGGCCGAGCTCGATGATGCGCGTGGCCAGCGACGCGACGAATTGGCGGTCGTGGCTGATGAATATCAACGTGCCCGGGTAATTCTCGAGCGCCAGGTTCAGCGCTTCGATGGTCTCCATATCGAGATGATTCGTTGGCTCGTCCAGGACGAGTACGTTGGGTTTCTGAAGGGCCAGCTTGCCGAACAGCATGCGGCCTTCCTCGCCCCCGGAAAGTACGCGCACGGATCTTTCGCTTTGCTCTTTCGAAAACAGCATCCTGCCGAGCGTGGCGCGCAGCAGCTGCTCGTCGGTGTTCGGCGGCTGCCACTGGGTCATCCATTCGAACAGCGTCATATCGGTGTCGAAATCGGCCGAGTGATCCTGCGCAAAGTACCCGACCGAGGCGTTCTCGGCCCACTTGACCGTACCGGCGTCCGGCTCGAGCGTTTGCAGGAGGCACCGGGCCAGCGTCGTCTTTCCGATGCCGCTCGGCCCGATGATGGCCACTCGTTCGCCCGCTTCTATCGTTAGATTCAGCTCGGAGAACAGCGGCCGGTCGGCGAAGCGCTTGGTCAGCTCCGCAGCCTGTACTGCGATGCGCCGCAGCGGCTTGTCCTGCTCGAAACGGATATACGGACTGACGCGGCTCGAGGGCTTGATGTCTTCGAGCTCGATCTTCTCCAGTTGCCGAGCGCGCAACGTCGCCTGCCGCGCCTTCGAAGCATTGGCGGAGAAGCGGCTGACGAAGGCCTGCAGGTCGGCCATCTTGGCCTTCTTCTTGGCGTTCTCCGCGTGGATTCGTTCGAGCTTCTGGGTGGCGGCGATCATGTACTCGTCGTAGTTACCCGGGAATAGGCGCAATTCGCCGTAGTCGAGGTCCGCCATGTGAGTGCAGACCGTGTTCAGGAAGTGCCGATCGTGCGAGATGATGACCATCGTGGCGGTGCTGTTGCAGAGAAATTCTTCGAGCCAGCGGATCGTATGGATATCGAGGTTATTGGTCGGCTCGTCGAGCAGAAGAACGTCGGGATCCGAGAACAGGGCCTGCGCCAGCAACACCCGCAGCTTCCAGCCGGGCGCGATGGCGCTCATCGGTCCAGCATGCTGCTCCGTCGGGATCCCGATGCCTTCGAGCAGCTCGCCGGCTCTCGATTCCGCCGAATACCCGTCGAGCTCCGCGAATTCCGATTCGAGATGTGCCAGCCGCATCCCGTCTGCGTCATTGAGCTCGGGCAACGAATAGAGACGGTCGCGCTCCTGGAGCAGGCCCCACAGCTTCTCGTGGCCCATGATCACGGTATCCAGCACGCCATGGGTCTCGTAGCCGAACTGGTCCTGGCGCAGCACGCCGACGCGGGCGTTCGAATCGATCGAAACGTTCCCGGCCGTCGGTTCGAGCTCTCCCGAGAGAATTCTCAGGAACGTCGATTTCCCCGAGCCGTTCGCGCCAATCAGCCCATAGCGGTTGCCGTGGGCGAAGCCTACGGAGACGTTTCCGAATAGGGGTTTGGTGCCGAACTGAATCGACAGATTCGCGGTAGAAATCAATGGGTCATCCAGGGTCTTGAGTGGCTGGGCTGCCGGCCGGCGGCCCTCGAGCGGGAAGCCTCGGTCTGCGATACCGCGTGAAGCGGGCGCGATAGGATATCAGAATGGCTGGGGGCTCGCTTGCCCGGCCGGCACGTGGACGGGGCGACATCGACCGCCGCAGGCGTCCTGCAGGTCAGCGGAGACCGTAAACGAGGATGCGGCTCTTGGCCGCGTCGCCTTGCCTGGCCGAAGACTTCATGCCGGAGGCGACGCCAAGTAACTCCTGGCCGCCCGCGCGGTAAACGACCAGTCCCGAGCCGTGCTCGCGGGATCCACGATCTGCGCGATGGAGCCCGGGCTGCCGAACCAGGACCGGCCGGGCGCCGGGACCTCGAGCTCGCGCACGAGCTGCACCTTGGCGCGGAGATCGACGGCGCCGACGAAGAGCAAATCCGTCCTCGGGCTGTACGCGGCCCCGTTTCATTCCGAGCCCCCGCCCATCCCGGGACGGAAGCGCACCGGATGCTCGCGCGAGAGCGACACGTCGACGTTTTCTCGGGAGGCGGTCCCGCTGCGCAGACGCTCCTCCTTGCAGCAGGCTCGCGAGGGGCGCGCGACGAAAGATCGCTCGCGGCGCTAGGCCGCGAGCGATCTTTCCGAGCTCGGCAGCTTTCTCGGCTGCCCGCTTACCAGACCCACCATCCCTGCAGGAACAGGGTGTTGTTGTCGGCGTTGCTGCGGCCGAAACCGTCATAGTTCGAGCCGCCGCCGTTGAAACGGTTGTAGCCCGTGTACTGCAGCGTGAACTGGACGTTCAGCGCCGGGAAGTAGCTCACCTGACCGATCCAGCCGCGGCTGTCCGGACTGCCGCTCGCGCTGCCGTCGATGGGGTCCGGCGCGTACAGCCCCATGTCGCTGCTGCCCGTCGTCGAGAACAACCCGAAAGTGTACTTCCACGCGTTGACGCCGTAGCTCACGTCGCCGCGAAGCGTGTTGAGGTTGTCGGAAGCATTGGCCGAGTCGCCGGCGGCGAACGCCGCGTGCCAATTCTGCTTCTCGTGGATCAGCGTTCCGTGTACGATCAGTAGACCCTTGCCGGCCGGCATTTCCAGCTGCGTATCCGCCGCAATGTCGCGAAAATTGTTGGTGTTCCCGGTCGTGCCCAGCGGATACAAGTCGGCATCGATTCCGTAGCCGCCTACCTCGAGGTACTTATTGCCGAATTTGTGCTGCCAGGCGACGCGCCAGTAGGGCGCGACCGAGTCGATGGTGTTCTCGCTGCCGATCGTCGGCGCGGCGCTTCCCAGATGGGCCGAGCGGTACAGCGTTGCGGCCACATAGAACTTCGAATTGAAGAAAGCATAGGCGCCGACGCCCGCAACGTCCTGGGCGAGACCGCCGTCGATGAGCGTGCCGGCGCCCGGCGTCGGCGCAACGTCCGGTCCTGCATACGGAAAGCCCCAGGTCGGAGTGGAGTTCCACAAGTCTTCGACGGTGGGGTTGTTGTTGATCGTAATGCCCCACGTGACAGGCTTCCCGTCACCGAGCTTGGCCGTGCTCGCATAACGCAAGTCCATGTTGTCCATGCCGAACTTGTCGTCCGCTTGCGAATAGGTGACTTGCACGAACGAGCCGATCTTGGGCGCGATCTTGCCGGCCAGGAACAGGCTCAGCTGCTGCGGTAACTCTGCGTTCCCGTTTTGCGTGTCCGGCTGCGCAGCGTTCGTCTGCGTGTACGCACCCTGCAGCATCAAGGACAACGGC
Organism: uncultured Gammaproteobacteria bacterium; assembly: GCA_963782445.1. Taxonomy (GTDB): domain Bacteria; phylum Pseudomonadota; class Gammaproteobacteria; order Steroidobacterales; family Rariloculaceae; genus ZC4RG20. The sequence goes on along the minus strand of CAWAJM010000001.1, from coordinate 2,216,803 downwards.
GGCAGCTGGTTGATCGAGAGCGTTGTCGCGCTCTTGTTGTTTTGACCCTTGATGGACGCCGCTCCGGACAGCGTATAGCCGGCCAGCTTGAATTCGCGGCCGAAGGCCGTCAGTTCCGGGAAACGCGTGTGGCAAGCGTTGCAGGCTATGTTCAGTTGGCGCGCGAAGCTCGGTACGGCGTTGGCATCGGTGGCAGCAACGAGCGCAAGTGCACCGGCGCAGCCAGCGATCCATAGATTACGTAATCGCATCGACAGATCACTCCTTTTCTGTATGAGTTCCTTGAGAGCCTATCTCCGGTCGTGCCGGGCTGCATCGGCGCTCCTCGAGTCCGACGGGTAACGGCAGCGCCGCGCAGACTACCCAATTGTTGTGTCCACTGATATGTGTAGAAACCGAGTCTCGCGGTGCAACCCGGCAATCAGTGCAAACCAAACCGATCCGTTCAGCGCGATTCGAAAACTGCGGCTCGGTTCACACCTCGTCTTGGGGCACGGCGAACGCTCGACGAGAGCTCAGGGACAATCGACGATGAGCGAGACGCAAAAAGTGTCGGGACGCTCTGCAAGTGGAGCGGTAACTGCGCGGTAGGCCTAACCGATGGTTTAGCAGAGGCGGGTTGTATGGAAATCTCCACATAAAAAACAGTGTGTTAAGGAGCGTATTTCAACTTGCTTCTACAGCTAGGGCGCGCCCCCCCGCCCAGAAAACCTTCCCCTGCACATCCAACGCATGCCGGGCGGTTTGCGCATCCGTTCGAGTTGGCACTCAGGCAAATTTGGCGGCCTCCGCGCATCGGCAGCCGCGCGCCTTGCTCAGCCGCACATACCTTCCTATCATCGAGCGTTGGGCATGGCGCTCCAAGTAGGGGCGCCGCTTGCGTGAGCCAAAGGCTCGGGTCGGGATGGCAAGCTACAGCAGAAGAAGACTCATACAGGCCGCTGTGTGCGGCGCTGCGGCGTACTCACTGCCGCGCCTCGCGGCCAGCCAAGCGGCGCCGGCACCGAAGCTCACCGTCAACCGCCTCGGCCACGACATAATCGTGATTGCCGGCGGCGGTGCCAACGTGGTCGCCGCGGCCGATAAGCAAGGCGTGGTCATGGTGGACGGCGGCCGGGCAGAGCACGCCGCGGATATCGTCGAGACCGTCCGCAGCTTTTTCGGGGGCCGCCCCGTCCGCACGCTGTTCAACACGCACTGGCATCCCGCGCAGACGGGCGCGAACCTCGCGCTGGCTCGGGCCGGCGCGCACATCGTCTCGCAGGCCAATACGCGCTTGTGGCTCAGCACGGACGTGCACCGTCCTTGGGAGAATTTCGTGCACCGGGCCCTGCCGGCCGCGGCGCGCCCTACGACGACCTTCTACGATAACGGCAATGCCGTGCAGCTCAACGGCAAGCCGCTCGAGTATGGCTACATGCTGCAGGCGCACACGGACGGGGACGCCTACGTGTTCTTCCCCGAAGCCAACGTGCTCGCCATCGGCGGCGTCGTCGCCGCGGACCGATGGCCGCTTATCGACTGGTGGACCGGCGGGTGGTTCGGCGGGCTCGTCGAGGCAACCGAAACGCTGCTGCAAGTCGCCGACGCGGAGACGCGGATCGTGCCGGCAGAGGGCCCCGTCATGACGCGCGCGCAGCTCGAGGCCCAGCGGGACATGTACGCGAAGCTTTTCGTGGAGTTTCGCGACAAGCTCCTCTTCAAGGGCTTGAGCCCCGCGGAGGCCGTCGCTGCACGGCCGACGGCCGATTTCCATCCGGAGTGGCCCAATCGGGACACGTTCGTCACGCTCGCCTTTCAGAGCTTGTGGGGGTTCTATGCGCCGGACGTTCTGAAGACCCGTTGCCGCAGCCGCGCCCGGCCGTCGCACGCCGCAGGCCTTGGCCGCGGCTGGTCGCCGCCTCCGCCGTCGCGGTCCTGGTCGGTGCCGGTGCGACGTCCTGCAGCCGGGGGCCGGGCACGGTCGCGGCGCATTGGAACCTGCTCTCGCATTACTGCTACGACTGCCACAATTCCACGGAGTTTACGGCCGGTCTCGCCTTCGACGCGATGAGCCCCAAGAACGTCGGCAAGGACGCGGCCACGTGGGAGAAGGCCCTGCGCAAGCTGCGCGGCGGACTCATGCCGCCGCCCGGCGGCGGACGGCGGCCCACCCAGAGCGAGCGCGCCGGGTTCATGGCCGCAATGGAGAAGCGCCTCGACGACGAGGCCGCCGCGCGCGGTCCGCGCCCCGGGTACGTGGGCCTGCATCGTCTCAACCGCACGGAATACGGGAATGCGGTGCGGGATCTGCTCGGCGTAAACGTCGACGCCACGGCACTGCTGCCACGCGACAATTCCAAGGACGGCTATGACAACGTCGCCTCCGTGCTGACCGTCTCGCCCACGTTCCTCGAGCAGTACGTTGCCGCCGCGCGCAGCGTTGCCAAACAAGCCGTAGGCGACGCCCATGCCGCGCCGGGTGCCGCCACCTATATCAATGAGCACCCCGGCGCTTACCAGCGCCACGTCGAGGGCCTGCCGCTCGGCACGCGCGGCGGCATGGCCGTGATGCACGATTTCCCGGCCGACGGTCATTACCGCATCAACATCGCGGACATGGCGCAGGCGCTCTGGGTCTATGATATGGAGTTCGCGAACACGGTGCTCGTGACGCTCGACGGACGCGAGGTCTATCGCACGACGATCGGCGGCGATGCCGACCAGCGGGCCATCGACCAGCACGGCGTCGCGGCCGTGGACCGCATCAATAAGCGGCTCAAGAACATCCGCTTCGAGGCGCCGGCCGGCCCTCACGAGGTCGCCGTAACCTTCCTGGCCCGCACCTATTCAGAATCCGATTCCCGGCTCGAGTCGCGAACGCCTGGCGGCGGACAGGACCGTCTGCTCAGGGTCAAGTCGTTCGACATCCAAGGGCCGTTCGACGCGAGCGGCGTGGGCGAGACGCCGTCGCGGCGCCAGGTCTTCACCTGCCATCCGGCGCCGGACGCCGCGCCCGACGCGGCCGAGGCCTGCGCACGCAGCATCATCGCGCGCCTCGCGCGCCGCGCCTATCGCCGCCCCGTCGATGCCGCGGATCTCGAAGATCTGCTCGCCTTCTATCGCCGCGGCATGCAGGCCGGGGGCTTCGATACCGGCATCCGCAAGGCGGTCACGGCGATCCTGGCGAGCCCGGAATTCCTGTACCGCTTCGTTTCGCCGAAGCACGCGCTGCCGGGCTCGGACTTCACGCTCGACGACTTCGAGCTCGCGTCGCGACTGTCGTTCTTCATCTGGAGCAGCATTCCGGACGACGAGCTCCTCGATGCGGCCGAGCAGGGACGCCTGCACGAGCCGAAGGTGCTTGCGGCCGAGGTTCGGCGCATGCTGGCCGACAAGCGCGCCCGCTCCCTCGTGACGGACTGGGCCTTTCAATGGCTCGACATCGCCAGGCTCGACCAGATCAAGCCGGACCGCAACGTCTTTCCCGAAGCCGCCACGGTCGATCCGCGCGAGGCGTACAAGCGCGAGCTGCAACTGTTCCTGCGCAGCGTCCTGCTCGGCGATCAGAGCGTCGTGAATCTCTTGACTTCGAAGTACACGTACGTCAACGAGACCGTCGCCCGCATGTACGGCATCGACGGCGTGCGCGGCGATCAGTTCCGCCGCGTGAAGCTCACGGATTCCGCGCGCTGGGGCCTGCTCGGCAAGGGCGCTATTCTCATGGCGACCTCGTACCCGAACCGCACGACGCCCGTGCTGCGCGGTAAGTTCGTTCTCGCGAAGATCATGGGCTCGCCGCCGTCGCCGCCGCCCGCGGGCGTCGTCACGGACCTTCCTCAAAACAAGAACGGGCCGCCCAAGACCGTGCGCGAGCGCCTCGCCGAGCATCGCACGAACCCGTCCTGCAATACCTGTCATGGCGTCATGGACCCGCTCGGGCTCACGCTCGAGAACTTCAACGCGATAGGCGAGTGGCGCGATCGGGACAAATTTGCCGGCACAAAAATCGACGCGAGCGGGCAGCTCGCCACGGGCCAAAAGCTCAACGGCCCCGGCGACCTGCGCAAGGCCCTCGCGAGCGACCCGAAGCGCTTCGTGCGCACGCTGACCGAGCAGCTCATGACGTTCGCGCTCGGGCGGTCGCTGAAGTACTACGACATGCCGGTCGTACGCCGCATCGTCGACGATGCCGCGCGCGACGACTATCGCTTCTCGTCCCTGGTCCTCGGCATCGTCGACAGCGACGCGTTCCGAATGATCGAGGTGCCCAGCGACGACGTTGAGCGAGTCTCGGCCAATACAGACGGTTCCTCCGCGGGGGCCGCCGGAATCACGCGAGGAGTGGACCATGTTCATCAGTAAGAAGCGACTGTCCCGTAGAACCGTCCTGCGCGGCGCGGGCGCCGCCATTGCGCTGCCGTTCCTCGATGCCATGCTGCCCGCCATGGCCAAGGCGGCCGACGCGGCCAGCGTCGGCGCGCGGCGCATGGGCTTCTTCTATTTTCCGCACGGGGCTGTCCTGCTCGAAGGCGACGACCGTTGGACTCCGCACGGCATCGGCAAGGAGTTCGAGCTCTCGCCCGTGCTGCAGCCGCTCGCCCCGTTCAAGGACCGGCTGACCGTCATTTCGAACACGCGCAACCGGCCCGCGGAAAGCCCCGATCCGCACGGCATCACGCCGGGGACGTGGCTGCGCTGCGTCGCTCCGGGCGGTCCGAAGGGCGGGACGACCTGCGATCAGATCGCGGCCAAGCACATCGGCCAGAGCACGCCGTACCCGTCCATCGAGGCGGCTGCGGAGGGCAAGCCCGGCCCGGCCGCGGGCAGCGCCGGTAACATGTTCGGCAGCACCATATCCTTCCGCACCCCGACTCAAGGGCTGCCGATGGAATTCAACCCGCGCAAGCTGTTCTACCAGCTCTTCGGCGAGGGCGACAGCCCGGCGCAGCGCCGTGCCATCGTCTCCGAAACCGGGTCGATTCTCGATTTCACGCTCGCCCATGCCAAGACCTTGAGCGCGGAGCTCGGCCCCCGGGACGCGGCCACGCTGGGTGATTACCTCGACTCGGTGCGCGAGGTCGAGCGCCGCGTCAAGAAGATCAAGGCGCACAACGTCTCGCAGCTCGATCTACCGCCGCCCCCGCTCGGCGTGGAGCCGGACTTCCACAAGCAGCAGACTTTGATGTTCGACCTGCTGGCGCTGGCCTATCAGGGCAACGTCACGCGCATCGTCACCTACATGCTCGCCGCCGAGGCCAGCATGAAGGCGTACACCTTCCTCGGGCTCTCCGAGGCGTTCCATCCGCTCTCGCATCACGGCAACGATCCGGTCAAGCTCGGCAAGCTGCAGAAAATCCAGACGTATCACACGCAGATCTTCGCCGACTTCGTCAAGAAGCTCGACGGCATGCACGAAGCGAACGGCACCGTGCTCGACAATTCCATCCTGCTGTTCGGCAGCAACATGAGCAACAGCGACCTGCACAACAACGTGCCGCTGCCGAACGCCGTGCTGGGTCTCGGCGGCGGCACGATCAAGGGCCATCAGCACCTGCGCTACAAGGACAACACGCCGCTCGCCAACCTGCTGCTGACGCTGCTTAACCGCGGCGGCATACCGATGGAGTCCTTCGGCGACAGCACGGGGCAGATGACGGAAATCTGATCGCGTGGCCGGCCGCAATCGCATGAGGACGCGCTCGCTCGGGCTGCTGCGGGGGCTTGCCTGCTTCGTCTGCCTCGCCTGCGCGGCCGGCGCGGCGGCGGGTGCGACGGCGCCGCGCACGGATAAGGCCGCGGCGCTGCTCAGGGCCGCGCAGGAACAGGACTCGGCTGCGGCGCTCGCGCTGATCCAGCACGGCGCCGACGTGAACGCGGCCTCGCCCAATCACACGACGGCGCTGTTCTGGGCTGCGCACTACGGCGACGCGAAGCTCGCGCGGGCGCTGCTCGAGGCCGGCGCGCACGCCGACGTCGCGAACGACTTCGGCGCGACGCCGATCGCTGAGGCCGCGCTCGTCGGCTCGGTGCCGATACTGAAGGACCTGCTCGACGCCGGTGTCGACGCGAATACGGCCAATCGCGAAGGGCAGACGCCCCTCATGGTCGTCGCGCGCACGGGCAATGTGGACGCTGCGAAGGTCCTCGTCGAGCACGGCGCCAAGGTCGACGCCGTCGAAAGCTGGGGCGGGCAGGACGCCCTGATGTGGGCGGCGGCCCAGCGCGAGCCGCAGATGGTGGCCTTTCTCCTCGCGCACGGCGCAAACCCCAATCTGCGCGGCAAGGCCCGCGACTGGCAGCGCCGCGTGACTGCGGAGCCGCGCAAGAAAGACATGTACGACGGCGGCTTCGCGGCGCTGCACTACGCGGCCCGCGAAGGTTGCCTGGCCTGCATCGCACCGCTGCTCAAGGCCGGCGCGGACATCGACATCGTCGACCCGGACCGCGTGACGCCGCTGAACATCGCGATCATGAACGGGCACTTCAACGTTGCCAAGGCGCTCGTCGAGGCGGGCGCGAACGTCGACAAGTGGGATTTCTACGGCCGTACCCCACTTTACAACGCCGTGGACATGCATACGCCCCCGCACTCGGCGCAGTCCATTCTGCTGAACGGCGACAAGACGACGGCCTTGGACTTGATCCGCCTGTTGCTCACGCGCGGCGCGAACCCGAACATTCAGCTGAAGCACCGGCCGCGCTACCGACAGGCCGTGTTCGAGCGCGGCGCGGACATCATGCTCTCTACGGGCGCGACGCCGCTGTTGCGCGCCGCCCGCGCGGGCGACGCCGATGTCGTCAAGCTGCTGCTCGCGCACGGGGCGCTCGCCGATCTCCCCAATGAGTTCGGCGTGACGCCTCTCATGGTGGCCGCCGGCGTCGGTTTCGGTAAGCGCGCCACGCGCGGCGTGGATGCCACCGAGGCGGACCGTATTGCGACGATCAAGCTGCTTCTCGACGCAGGGGCCGACATCAATCGCCGGACCTTGTCCGTCGGGCGCATCGCGCCGCCCGGCAAAGACAACTTCCTCATGCGGGTCAAGGTCACGAAGATCCTGAATCAGAATTACATCTACAACGACGTTCCACCCGACGGCCGTGCGGCTATCCACGGTGCAGCTCGCAACGGCTGGAACAAGGTCGTCGCGTTCCTCGTCGAGCACGGCGCGAAGCTCAAGATCGCGGGCCGCGACGGGCTGACGCCTATGGATCTCGCGGCCGGCCGCTATCCGCCCGAGGTGCTCGTGCCGCCGCCGGACCCGCTCAAGAAGACGATGGCGCTGCTCGAGAAGCTGTGCAGCCAGCAGAAGGGCTGCGGAAGCTTCGATTGAGCTGCTGCGCCGCGGGCTCGGATACCGTTTAGCCTCGATGTTCGGCTGGCGCCGCGTTTGGTAAGCGTGGCTGTCTTATATCCCCACCGTCCGAGGACGGCTCCCGGCCGCCACAGCCGACTACGGCGGCGGCCGTGAACGGCAATGTCAGTGAAGTGACGATCTTGACCGGCGAATACTGCATCTTCCGCCCGTTGCTGCTGGCCCAGGGCCGCTAGAGCCGCTTGCTGGCGGGCCCGAGCGGCCAACGCTTCCTCTGCCCGCTTGCGGTCGGTGACAGATCGCATGTAGATCGTGAGGCCGTCTTCCGCCGGGTAGGCGTGGGTCTCGAACCACGTGTTCAGCGGGGCATAGAATTCCTCGAAGTGGACCGCCACGCGTTGATCGACGGCGCGATGGTACTCCCTATCCCAAACCGAGCCCACGAGCGCGGGAAAGGCCTCCCACAAAACTTTCCCGAGCAGCGCTTCCCGTGGTTGACCGACCAGTTGCTCGGCCCGGTGATTGACGTATACGTAACGCCATTCCCCGTCGAGTGCGAAAAAGCCGTCGGTAATGCTCTCGAGAATGCTCGCGGCCCTGTCGTGCTCCGCTTCGGCCTGCAGCCTGAGATGGCGTTCGCGCGCGAGAAGCGTGTCGAGCCGCTTGCGAATGCTTCCCAGCACCGCCACGACGAGGGGGACGACGGCGACGAAGATGACCAACCGCTCGAAGTTGTCCGGCGCGTAGTGAAACGGCGCTCCGGGCGTCTGGTATGCGTAGGTGGCGTACGCGATGCTCACGAGCGCGCTGACGGCGGCCGACACGATGCCGCCGAGCAGCACGGAATAGGCAATCGCCAACGTCAACAGCAGCGGCAACGCCGGCAGCCTCACGGCAAATCCGTGAACGACGACGATCAGGAACAGCGTGACGACTGGCCCGGACAGTCGCAACAGCCGCTCGGTGGCAAGGAATTCCAGCGGGACCGGCCGATACATTCCGCGCGTCTCCCCATAAGACGTAATTTTTGTACCGGGATAAGCGCGGATGCCCGTTCACAGCACTGTCACGTGCTGCTGACACGCCTAGTCGCTCGCAGTACAGCCCCCCGACTGGCGAAGATGCGCACGATTTCAGCGATTGTCAAGATAAAGCCGTGCCGGCAAGCTGTCGATAATTTTGCGACGTTCTTGCGGGTAGGATATACGCCTTTTATCCTTCGCTTCGATAAAGAGTGGGCAATGTCGGACAGAGTGTAAGGGCATGATCCAGCAGGAGGCGCTTTCGGGCGGCGACTTGCACACGTTGTTCGAGGCGGCCGTTCGGACATTGGCGTCGACCCTTGAAGTCGAGTTGGCCAAAGTCCTGGAGTTGCTGCCCGAAGGGCGAGAGCTGGTCATGCGGGCCGGAGTAGGCTGGACGGGCGGCGAGCAGCATCGGGTCGCCGCGGGAGAGCGTTCGCAGGCGGGTTACACGCTGCGGTCCAGACACCCCGTCATCGTCGAAGACCTCCGGACGGAGACGCGGTTTCGGGGGCCACAGCTATTGCTCGACCATGGCGTCGTCAGCGGCATCAGCGTGATCATTGGCTCAATCGACGCGCCGTTCGGAATCCTTGGCGCACATACCCGCCACCCGCGGTCTTTCCTGGAAGACGACGTCCATTTCCTGCAGTCGATCGCAAACGTCCTATCGGCGGCCATTGAACGCAAGCGCAGCGGAGCCGCACTGGCCGAGAGCGAACAGCGCTTTCGGCAGCTCGCCGAAAACGTTCGGGAAGTCTTCTACATCGTCTCATTGCGTCCCGACGAAGTCCTTTACGTCAATTCCGCCTACGAAACCCTCTGGGGGCGCCCACGCACGGCGCTTTCGGCATGGCACGGTGCCTGGCTGGAGGCCATTCATCCGGACGACCGGCCGGAGGTCGAGAAGAGCTTTCCCGCCCGCAGCAACGGATACGTAGAGACAAAGTATCGAGTGGTCCGCCCCGACGGCACGGTTCGCTGGGTTCATGACCGCTCCTCGCCCGTGCTCGACGCTGACGGAAGCGCCTACCGCATGGTCGGCACGGCGGAAGACATCACGGAGCTCCAAGAAGCCGCAGCGGCGACTCGCCGCCTTGTCGCCTCGGAGGCGGCCGTCCACGCGCGTGACCAGGTACTGGCGGAGGTCGCTCATGATCTGCGGAATCCCTTGGGCGTCATCTCAACGGCGGCGGCCCTGCTCGAATCGGGCGAGCTGACGGCCGAGCAGCGCGCGGTTCACGCCAATAGGATCAGGCGCGCGGTGGGCGCGGCGGTGCGTATGGTTCAAGACTTGCTCGACGTGACCCGGATCGAAGGAGGGCAACTCCACATCGACGCGGAGGCCGTCGACGTGGCCTCATTGGTATCGGAGACTTGCGACGCATTCGCGGAAACGGCGAAAGAGAAGTCCGTCGAGCTTCATTGCACCGTCGACGAGGACGTGCCGCTCGTGTCGGGGGATCGGGAACGCATTGCTCAGGTATTGGGAAACCTTCTGGCCAATGCCTTGAAGTTCACGCCCACTCGCGGACGGATTAGCGTTCGCGCGCGGCGACGCCGCGATTGCTTAGAGCTGACGGTCGAAGACACGGGCTGCGGCATTGCCCCAGACGATCTGCCTCACGTGTTCGACCGCTTTTGGCGCGCCCGCCCGGCGGATCGCAAGAGCCTCGGCCTCGGCCTGGCCATCGTGAAGGGCATCGTGACAGCACACGGCGGGCATCTGTGGGCGGAAAGCGAGATTGGAAAGGGAAGCGCCTTCCATTTCTCGCTGCCGCTGAAAGGCTAACCGCTCTTGTCGGCCGCGGAGGACGGCTGCGGCATCCAGTTTCGTCCGTTAAGTCAGTATGTGATCCGCCCCACGGGCGCGAGCGGCCTCTGCAGACGATCCGCCGTGCGCTGTATGGGCCGATCGGCGGCGGTTCCGCGCGAGGACCCCGCCGCCTCTCGACCTATTCAGACATCGACATCAGCGCGATAGCAGCGCGAGCAACTGGCCGCCGACCGTCGTACCGATCAACAGCTCCGCTGCCCCGAGCGATAGCAGCGCCACTAGGCTCAGCGTCACGGGCGCGATGCCGACGACGGCCAAGATGCCCAAAACAACGGCCGCCACGCCGATCATCATGTCGCTGCCGGCGGCGGAGGCCACGGGGCCGCGCATGCCGGGACGGGGCATGTCTCCTTCGCTCTCAGTGACTTCGGCTTTCAACTCGTTGAGCTCCGTTATTGCACTGGTGTTGAAGATCATTGCCGCGCCGAACACGATGATGGCGGCCGGAACCAGAACCACGGGAGACAGGCCGAGCAGAGCGAGAATACCGAGGACAATGCCGGCGATGCCGCCCAGGATCTCGGTCGTCATGCCGCCGCCGGCCTCGGCGCCGCGTAGCTCTGCGCGCGTTGCCTTCGTCGCTACCCGCGAGTAATCGGCCGCGATACCGGCGCCCTCGAAGAGCAGCGTTACCCCGAGAAGGATGGTAACGATACTCATCATGAGATAGCTCGATACTTGCGCCAGCCCGACGATTGAAAGAACGATGGCCCCGACGCCGCCGAGTATTTCCGCGGTGGAGCCCGTGCTGATCCCTGCTATGGGACCTCGAACATGAGGTGCTGTGATGGCCATGATCGTACTCCTTTACTTTCGACTCAGCGCGAAAGGCGCGCGTCCTCGCGCCTCAGCCTCGCAAAAGCCGAAGCCCCCACCCGCATCCGGGGCGGAAGGCCGCGTGCCATCCGCACTTAATACAAGAATTTTCCGCTATCTCGGCCCGTTCCTTGAATGCGTCCGGCTACCCATCGGCGCAAGTTTCTTGGTCAGGTGCCGCCTTGGGCCTGGACTGGGTCACGCCCTCATCCTTGACCGAGGTGTCGCGGAAGCGGTTGGCGGGCCGGTCTACATAGCTCGTGCAGGCGGTGGCCGCGAAAACGAGAAGGGTCGCCGAAAGCGATCGAGTCATTTTCTTATGCTCGGTAGTGCTTTACGGTCCCGATCAGGCAGACCCGTTCGGGGCGCGTCGGAGGCTGCTTTCGTGTAGGCTGCACTTTCGGTCCGGTGTTAGATTCGCATCTATCTTACGCGCACGAGCGATAGCGCGATTATCCACGATCGGGAGAACAACAATGCAACATCGCTTATTGGGAGCTCGTCCGTTCGCTGTTTTCCTCCTCGCTGCTGCGCTGACGGGGTTGGGCGTGCCGGCGCTCGCACAGCAGTCCGGCGGTGTCGTCGACGCCGTCTCGGGGGCGCGATTGCCTTACCTGACGCGCCAAGCGCTGGGCGGGGAGGGACGGCGCCTGGCCGACACGTTCGCGCGCAACGGCAAGCCGTCGGATCCGGTGACCGGACCGCTGGCATTCGCGGCTTACAACGTGCCGGTCGCGAATGCGCTCCTGGACCTGCACAACGCCGCCGTCGGCCGCGGACCACTCGAGGCGCATGCGCGCGAGCTCGCGATCCTCGTCGCTTGCCGGGAAACGAACTTCACGCTCGAGTGGAACGGCCACATGAAGTCCGCACTCGCGGCCGGCGTCGAGCCCGAAGTCATCGGCGCCGTCGAGCGCGGCGGAGCGCTCGGGGGGCTGCCCGACGCGGATGCGGCGGTCATCCGTTTCGGCCGCGAGCTCCTCGGCGACCGCAAGATGAGCCCGGCCACTTTCGCGAAGGCCGTCGAGCTGTTCGGGCGGCGAGGCGCCATGAATCTCGTGGCGGTCATGAGCACATATGCCGTGAGCGGCTTCTACGCGATTGCCGTCGACGAGCATCCTCCGGGCGAAAGACCTTTGGAGCCGCTGCCGGTCGGCACTCGGTCCGTTTCGAACCCCTTGCAGGGAGCGATGCGCTTCGCGGGCACGGTCGAGAGCTTCGCCGGAAGCACGTTGACCGTCGCCGTCGACAACGGCGGGACGGCGAGCTTCGAGCTGCCCGAGTCGCTGACGATTACGCGAAGCGTGCGCGCGACGATGGCCGACCTCGGCGCCGGCAAGTTCGTCGGCTGCACGGCCGTCGAGGCCGGGGCCGGCCCGCTGCGCGCGACGGAGTGCCACATCTTCCCGGCGAGCATGCGCGGCGCGGGCGAAGGCCACAACCCGATGGGGCCGCCCAAGACGACGATGACGAACGGCGACATCACGACGCTGACGGGCGGCAACGTCGAGGGCGCCGCGCACGGGGGTACGGGCCTCGTCCTCCGTTTGGCCTATGCGGGGGGCGCGCAGCGGATCGCCGTCTCGGCCGACACGCAGATTACACGGGTCCTGGTCGGCAGCGCCGCGCTTCTGAAGCCCGGCGTTCGCGTCAACGGTGCGGCACGGCAGGCGCCGGACGGCACCGCTCGCGTACAGTTCCTGAACATCGTTCCGTAGCGAGCCGCCCCGGCCCGGAACGGCTCCGCGGACGCCCTCCTTCTTCCGTCTCTGGTCGGGCGCGGCGGCCGCCGGACGTTTCGCCGCCGTGCGGTCCTCCGCGCTTTGCGAGTATGCGGAGACGGCAGCGCATACCGATGAGGTTGCAGCGCGGGCCGGATAGCGCTTCATATCTCCGATGAAGATGGTTCGGGGCTCGGCTCGGGCCGTTTTGGGAGAACTGGCGCAGCAGCCGTATAGCGTGCACAATTGTTGTGCGGCGAGATGGGGAGGTCCCGGATGCGAGAGTGCGTTCCCTGGACGGCAGTCGCTGAGTCGGCCGATTGCGAGGCGCGCCGATGAGTGTAATTACTAACATAGACCAAGAAGACGGTTACGAATATATCGAGACGGCAAGGCCGTGGAAGGCCATGTGCTCCACGTTGCCCTGCTTCGCCGAGATGTGGTGGCCCGGATACCTCACCAAGGTTGTCAGAACGAGGATCCGTGGCCATGAGGTCGTCATTCAGCTTTGGAAGGGCTGGTGCCAAAGATTCCTAGGCCATCACGCCAGGTTTCCGGGAGGGATCGGCGCCGAAGTAGGTATCTATCGGAAGGTGGCCGAAGGTGAACGGGCCTCGACGCAGCCGGGACCCGTCGGAAAACAACCGCATCTGTTTGCAGGTCCGACCAAACATCTCGACAAAACACTGCACGGCGCCCGCCATCGCGCAGCTAGGACGGCCGCCAATGTGGCGCGGCGCCGACATCGAGTCGATCCGATTGCCGGTCACGCCATTCGCGAGGGCCCGGCGAGGGAGCCGTCGCAAGGTGACCCGGACGGCGAGGTCTGGTACCCGTATCCGGAGCTCGGCACGAGTTTGTGGTTCAAGCTCGTGAATCCTTTGAACGGCGAGGAATTCTTCCATACCGCCTCGGAGCGGACGTACTGGTTGACGCGGTGGATGGATCCCACCTGCTATCGCCAGAGATATCAGCGCGACCACGTGACGCCGCCTCACCCTGCGAGCTACAGACTCCACTACACGATCGACGGAGTTTCCTATCCTTCGTGGTAAGGCCGGCTGCAACGCTTTCGGCAGGGACGGGGTGAACAGTAGGCCGGAGCGATCGCGGCGCGACCCATTGTCGGCCGCAAGAGGGGCGGCGCGCCGACTTCTGGCGTAAGCGCGAAACTGAGGGCCGGCGCACCGGCAAATGTCAAGTCGCGCGCGGCCCGCGGGGTCGAGCGGCCCGTTGACGCAAGACCGCGCTCGCCGCGCCCGCAACGCTAAGCGCGAGCCCCGGTTATGCTTTTCTCGATGAGCGCCCTGTCCGGGTCTTATGGGATCCGCAGCGATTGCGGAACCACAAAGTTTTGCGGTAGTTAAGGATCTTGACATTGCCTTGATAACGTTCAAGCTACGCTTCCAAGAACGACGAGGGCGGAGTCCGCCTGTCCGATGGGCCGTGCCGGGGGGGAGTGGCACGCGGGCCATTCTCTAATCGCTATGATTGATCTTACGGCTTTGCTGCAACCCGTGTCGGTGGACGCGCCGTGCGGACCGAATCTGGAGTACGACCCGGAATTCGGTGAGCTTGAACGCGCGGCCCAGGGGACACCGGCGCGCGAGATGGGCGGGAGCGTGATTCCCGCCGTGGCGCCGAATTGGAACGAGGTCTACGAGAAGGCCTCGGCGCTGTTCGCGCGCACGAAGGACTTGCGGGTCGCCATTCCGTTGCTCCACGCGGCGCTCAATCGGCAGGGGCTCCCGGGCTTCGCTTCCGGACTCGCGCTCGTCGGTCGCCTGCTGGCCGAATACTGGGACGGCTTGCATCCGGAGCTCGACCGGGAGGACAACGACGATCCGACGTTGCGCATGAACAGCCTCATGCCACTTACGGATCGGACCGGAATCATCGCGTGCCTGCAGCGCGCCCCGCTCGTGCGTTCGAGGGCCATGGGGCCGGTGAGCCTGCGTAATATTCGCATCGCCTCAGGCGAGATCGCTCCGGGCGAGGAAGACGGAGCCGATCCTCTCAGCTCGGCGCAGATCGAGGCGGCGTTTCTCGACGCGGACCTCGACGAGCTGGAGGCGAACGCCGAAGCGGCGCGCGCGGCGGTCGAGGAGCTCAAGGCTTTGGCGGCCTTCCTCGCTGAACGGGCCGGCTTTGCGGCGCCCGACCTTGCTCCGCTGGCCGTCGAGCTCCGCGCCATCGAGGCGGCGCTCGGCAGCCAGCTGAGTCGCCGGCTCGGCAACGGGCAGGCCGACGGTTCAGGCGCCGGCCTTGCTGGCGCCGGGGCCGGCAACGGCCCGTCGGCCGTCGGGGACATCAAGAGCCGCGAAGACGTTATTCGGCTGCTGGACCGCATTTGTGATTACTTCCAAAAAAACGAGCCCTCGAGTCCCGTTCCGTTGCTGCTGCAGCGCGCCAAAGGTCTCGTCGCCAAGGACTTCATGGAGATTCTTCGCGACCTGACGCCCGATGGGGTCGCGCAGGCTCAGTTGATCGGCGGCCTCAAAGACGAGTGAGCCGGACGGCGGAGCCGGGTTGTAACTCTTTCACTTCGAATTGCAGGAGACCACCGTGGCCAAGCCGAGTAGCCAGAAGTTCATCGCCAGGAACCGCGCGCCGCGCGTCCAGATCGAGTACGACGTTGAGGTCTACGGCGCCGAGAAGAAAATGCAGATCCCGTTCGTCATGGGCGTGCTCGCGGATCTCGCCGGCAAACGCGAGGAGCCGCTGCCTTCGCTGGAGGAGCGCAAGATGCTCGAGATCGACGTCGATAACTTCGATAGCCGGCTGAAGGCTTTGAAGCCTCGCGTTGCTTTCGCGGTGCCGAACACCCTGACGGGCGAAGGCGATCTCAAGGTAGACATCACGTTCGAGAGCATGGACGACTTCTCGCCAGCGGCCGTTGCGCGCAAGGTGGCCGGGCTCGACAAGCTGCTCGAGGCGCGCACCCAGCTCGCGAATCTCGTGACTTACATGGACGGTAAGGCCGGCGCCGAGGAGCTCATCACGAAGGCGCTGAAGGACGAAACTTTGCTGCAGGCGCTCGCCTCCAAAGCCGCCGATGCGTCCACAGAGGACAAGGGAGAGGAGTAGCGAGTCATGGCCGAACAGAAGACTGAACAGCAAGGCGCTGCGGCAGAAAGCGTCGCCCCGGACGAATTCGCTCAGCTCCTCAGCAAGGAATTCAAGCCGAAGTCCGACCGTGCGCGCCAGCAAGTCGAGGCAGCCGTCCAGACGTTGGCTCAGCAGGTGCTCAGCGACCAAGACCTCATCGTCGACGACGCAATCAACTCGATCAACGCCATCATCGCGGAGATCGATGCAAAGCTGACCGAACAGGTAAACCTCATCCTGCATCATCCCGAGTTTCAACAGCTCGAGTCGGCCTGGCGGGGCCTGCACTACCTTGTCAACAACACCGAGACGGACGAGATGCTGAAGATCCGCGTTCTCAGCATCTCGAAGAACGAGCTCGGCAAGACGATCAAGCGCTTCAAGGGCACGGCCTGGGATCAGAGCCCGCTGTTCAAGAAAGTCTACGAGCAGGAGTACGGGCAGCTCGGCGGCGAGCCTTACGGCTGCCTCGTCGGCGACTATCACTTCGACCACAGCCCGCCCGACGTTGAGATTTTGAGCGGCATGGCACAGATTGCGGCGGCGGCCCATGCGCCGTTCATCGCGGGTGCGGCGCCTTCCGCCATGCAGATGGACTCGTGGCAGGAGCTCACGAACCCCCGCGACCTCACGAAGATCTTCTCTACGCCCGAGTACGCGGCTTGGCGGTCGCTCAGGGAGTCGGAGGACTCGCGCTATCTCGGACTCACGATGCCGCGTTTCTTGGCCCGGCTGCCTTATGGGGCAAAGACCGATCCCGTCGAGGAGTTCGATTTCGAAGAGGACACCGAAGGGGCGGACTCCAGTCATTACGCGTGGGCGAACTCTGCCTATGCCATGGCCGTCAATGTCAACCGCGCGTTCAAGCAATATGGGTGGTGCTCGCGCATCCGGGGCGTCGAGTCGGGCGGCTCCGTGGAAGGGTTGCCCGTGCACACGTTCCCCTCCGATGACGGCGGCGTGGACATGAAGTGCCCGACGGAGATCGCGATCAGCGATAGGCGCGAGGCCGAGCTCGCGAAGAACGGCTTCATGCCCCTGATTCACAGGAAGAACAGCGACTTCGCCGCCTTCATCGGCGCGCAGTCGCTGCAAAAGCCCGCCGAGTACGACGACCCGGACGCGACCGCCAACGCGGCACTCGCGGCAAGGTTGCCGTATCTGTTCGCGAGCTGCCGCTTCGCCCATTACTTGAAGTGCATCGTGCGCGACAAGGTCGGCTCCTTCAAGGAACGGGCCGAAATGGAGAAGTGGCTCAACAACTGGATCCTGCAGTACGTGGACGGGGACCCGGCCAATTCGACGGAGGAGGTCAAGGCACGCAAGCCCCTCGCGGGCGCGCAGGTCGTCGTCGAGGAGGTCGAAGGCAACCCCGGTTACTACACCTCGAAGTTCTTTCTGCGGCCTCACTATCAGCTCGAGGGATTGACGGTATCGCTGCGTCTCGTTTCGAAGCTGCCGAGCGAGAAGGCGGCTTGAGGCACGAGGCCTCGCCGCCTGTTCGACTCGGTCGAGGTCTGCGCCGAACTAAGAATGTGCGACGTATTCACCAGAGAACGGAGATAAAAAATGGCTGTTGATGCATTCTTGAAGCTGGGCGACATCAAGGGCGAGTCCGTCGCAAAGGACAAGGCCGACCAGATCGACGTCCTGAGCTGGTCCTGGGGCATGAGCCAAAGCGGCAGTCTGCATCTCGGCAGCGGCGGCGGCGCGGGCAAGGTCAACGTGCAGGATCTCACGATCACGAAGTACATCGATGCCGCTTCGCCGAATCTCGTCCAGGCATGCTGCACCGGCAAGCACTTCGACGAGGCCGTGCTCTCGTTCCGCAAGGCCGGGGGGACGCCGCTCGACTACCTGACGATCACGTTCACCGAGGTCATGGTAACGGCCGTGTCTACCGGAGGCAGCAGCGGGGAAGACCGGTTCACGGAGAACGTCACGCTGAATTTCGCGAAGTTCAAGGAATCCTACCAGCCGCAGGATTCGAAGGGCGCCAAGAAAGGTGGGTCGATCGACGTCGAGTACAACATCGCAGAGAATGCATGACCGACGCGCTCGAGCTCCTGCGCAAGAGTGATCCGGAGGCCGCGCTTGCGTCGCTGCAGGCCGCCGTGCGCGCCGATCCTGCCGACGCGAAGCTCCGCGTCTTCCTGTTTCAGCTGCTCTCGGTGCTCGGCCAATGGGGCCGGGCACTGACGCAGCTCAACGTGGCCGGCGATCTCGATGCGGGTACTCTGGGGATGGTGCAGGTATACCGCGAGGCGCTCGGCAGCGAAGCGCTGCGCACCGAAGTGTTCGCGGGCCGGCGCTCGCCGCTCGTATTCGGCGCTCCGGATCCGTGGCTCGCCCTGCTGCTAGAGGCTTTGCGGCTCGCCGGGCAAGGGGAATACGAGAAGTCGCAGGCGTTGCGCGCCGAAGCGTTCGAGCAGGCTCCGGGCACGGCCGGCAGTCTCGACGGCCAGCCCTTCGAATGGATCGCGGACGCCGACGCGCGGCTCGGCCCGGTCGTGGAGGCGATCGTCAACGGCCGCTATTACTTCATCCCGTTTCATCGCATCGCGGAGCTGCGCATCGAGCGGCCCACGGACCTGCGCGACCTCGTCTGGCTGCCGGCCGAGTTCAAGTGGGCTAACGGCGGCGACGCGGTCGGCCTGATTCCGACCCGATATCCGGGCACAGAAAGCGCGGCCGACCCGCTCCTGCGCCTCGCCCGCAGGACGGAGTGGCTCGAACGTCGGTGCCGAGCTGTTCGTCGGCACGGGCCAGCGCATGTTCTCGACCGATGGCGGCGAGTATCCGCTCACGGAGGTCGGAACGGTGAGTCTTGCGACCGCGGCATCGGCCGGCGACGAGCACTAGGGTGTGGCCGAGCTCACGCCTTCCGAACGGCTGCAACCGTCGCTGCTCGACCGCTTGACCGACGAGGAGCCGGATCGCAAGGTCGAGTCGCGCGAGCAGCGCGTGCTTTCCGTGCAGAGGCTCAAAGCCGCCTTGCTCCGCGACCTCGTTTGGCTGCTGAACACGGGGCGGCTCGAGAGCGTGCAGGAACTCGAAGACTTTCCCGAGGTGCGCTGTTCCGTGCTGAACTACGGCATTCCGGACTTGGCCGGCCTTACGATCGCCGGCGCCGACACACCGGCCATCGAGAAGGCTGTGCGCGAGGCGGTCTCGACATTCGAGCCGCGCATCGCAGCGGGCACTCTGCAGGTAAGCATTGAGACCGGCGAGAGCGGCGCGGGACGCAGCGCTATGGTGTTTCGGATCGAGGGCGAACTCTGGGCGAAGCCGACGCCTCAGGCGCTCTATCTCAAGACGGAAGTCGATCTCGAGACGGGCAGCGTGACCGTCAGCGAAGGGCGAGGCTAGTGGACCCGCGTCTGCTCAAGTATTACAACCGCGAGCTCCAGCATGTGCGGGAGATGGGCGCCGAGTTTGCGAAGGAGTTTCCGAAGATCGCGGGTCGCCTGGGCATGGACGGGCTGGAGGTAGCCGACCCGTATGTCGAGCGCCTGCTCGAAGGGTTCGCGTTTCTGACGGCTCGCGTGCAGCTCAAGATCGACGCGGAGTTTCCGCGCTTCACGCAGCATCTGCTCGAGCTCGTCTACCCGCATTACCTTTCGCCGCTGCCGTCGATGGCCGTCGCGCAGTTCTTTCCGGCTCTGAGCGAGAGCGCGTTGGCGGAAGGCTTCGTGCTGCCCCGGGAGACCTCGCTGAGGACGGTGCTCGGCAAAGGGGACCGAACGGCCTGCGAATACCGCACGGGCCAGGAAGCGGTCTTTTGGCCGCTGGAACTCACGGAGGCCAAGTACTACGGGACGGCCGGCTCGCTCGCGACGATCGGCGTCGACCGACTCGAGGACGTCCGTGCGGGGATTCGCCTTAGCTTGCGCACGACCGCGGGGCTCGCCTTCGACCAACTCGCGCTCGACAGCCTGCGTTTCTTTTTGCGGGGTAGCGAAGGCCTGCCGGGCCGGCTCTACGAGCAGTTGCTCGGCAACGCCCGCGCCGTGCTTCTACGGCCCAAAGGGGGGGTTAGCGCCTGGCGTGCCTACTTGCCCGGCAGATCGATCGTGCCCGTTGGGTTTACGCGCTCGGAGTCCCTGCTGCCCTACGCTCCGCGCTCGTTCGACGGCTACCGGTGCGTGCAAGAGTATTTCGCGTTTCCGCAGCGGTTCCTGTTTGTCGACTTTACTGGTCTGGCTCCGCACGTGCGCCGCTGCGCCGGTACGGAGCTCGAGCTCGTCGTGCTGCTCAGCCGCCGGGATCCGGAGCTCGAGGAGGTGGTCGGCGCCGAGCACCTCCTGCTGAACTGTGCGCCGATCGTGAACCTCTTCCCGAAGCAGGCGGACCGCATCCATCTCGGCGAGCGGGAGCACCAATACCACGTGGTACCGGACCGGACTCGGCCCATGGATTTCGAAGTCTGGTCGATCGAGGACGTGCAAGGGTTCGGCGCGAGCGCGAGGCCTGAGCAGACCTTTCGGTCGCTCTACTCACAGCACGATTGGACACGGCCCGACGATCAGGCGTATTACACCGTCGCGCGCGAGCCGCGCGTGATTTCGTCGACCCAGCGCCGCCACGGGGCGCGCTCTAGCTATGTGGGCAGCGAGGTCTTCCTCTCGCTCGTCGACGCAAACGAGGCTCCGTATGCCAGTGGATTGAAGCAGCTCGGGGTCGCGACGCTTTGCAGCAACCGCGACCTGCCCCTGCACGTCTCGTTCGGACAGGGCCGTACCGATTTCACGCTCGACGTTGGCGCGCCCGTCGAGTCGATCCGCTGCGTGGCCGGTCCGACGCGGCCGAAGCCCTCTTACGCCCACGGCGACACGGCCTGGCGGCTCGTCAGCCACTTGTCGTTGAATTATCTCTCTCTCGTCGATTCGGACGAAGGCGCCGCAGCGCTCCGCTCGCTGCTAACGCTTTACTGCGACCAGAACGATCAAGCGGTTCTTCGACAGATCGAAGGTCTCAAATCGATCCGCTCGGCGCCGCTGACAGGACGCATTCCGACGGGCGGGCCGATCGCCTTCGGCCGCGGAATCGAGATCACGCTGACTTGCGACGAGGCGGCTTTCGAGGGCACGGGAGCATTTCTGTTCGGACAGGTTCTCGAGCAGTTCTTTGCGAAGTACGCGTCGATCAATTCGTTCACCGCGACGGTGCTGAATTCGGTCGATCGCGGGGAAGTCATGCGATGGCGGCCGCGTCTCGGACGACAGCACACACTCTAGAGTGGCTCAATGCCCTCGAGGAGGCGCCGCATCGCTTCGGCTTCTATGCGGCATTGCGTCGGCTCGAGTGTCTGCATCCAGACCAGCCTCGCATCGGTCAGGCCGCACGGCCGGCGGACGAAGCGCTACGCCTCGGCCAGAAGCCCGCGCTCGCGTTCGCGGCCTCGACGCTCGCCGAATTCCGCCAAGGAGGCCCGGGAGCTCCGAATTTTTTCGCGCAGTACTTCTTCGGCCTCTTCGGGCCAAACGGCCCTCTACCTCTGCATCTCTCCGAGTACGCGTATGGGCGCGAGCTCAATTGCGGCGACGCTTCCTTCCGGGCGTTCGCCGACGTCTTCCATCACCGCCTACTCGGCCTCTTCTATCGTGCTTGGGCGGATGCACAACCGACCGTCAGTCTCGATCGATCGTCAGCGCGGCGATTCGACGTCTTCGTCGGCAGCCTCATCGGCGTCGCCGCGCCCGAGTTTCGGAATCGCGAAGCGGTGCCGCACGACGCGCGTCTCGCACTCGTCGGGCGCTTCGCGCTCGGAACGCGGCCGGCCGAGGGGCTCAGCGGCTTGCTCGGGGACTTCTTCGGCTTCGCATTTCGAGTGCGGGAGTTCGCCGGCGAGTGGCTGCGCCTTGCGCGCGAGGACCGGTTGCTCCTGGGCGCGGGCGCGGACGGCTGCGCGCTCGGTCTCGGCACGGTTCTCGGCCGGGAAGTCTTCGGCTGCGCGCATGCGTTTCAGGTCGTATGCGGCCCCCTCGGCTTCGGGGAGTTCGTGCGTATGCTGCCGGGTCAGCCGAGCCTCGAGAAGCTCCGCGACCTCGTGCGCGCCTATGTCGGAGACGAATTCAAATGCACGCTCCGCCTCGTGCTGAGCGCCGCGGAAGTACCCGAGTGCCGCCTCGGCGCGGGCGGCCCTTGCGGGATGGCGGCGCGACTCGGCTGGACGAGCTGGCTCGGCCACCGGCGCGGCCGCGAAGACGCCGACGACGTCGTCATCGATCCGTCCTTGACGGCCGACGGCTTCGCCTAGCGTCCCCACGAGGCATAGGCATTCGTCATTCGCCAGGAGTCATGCAATGGCAGAAATCAGTCGTACCGCGCTATTCGGCAAGTTGAACCAGGTCGGCTACAAAGCCATCGAGGCGGCCACCGTGTTCTGCAAGATGCGCGGTAATCCGTACGTCGAGCTCGTGCATTGGATCCATCAGATCCTTCAACTGCAGGACTCGGACCTGCACCGCATTATTCGGCAATTCAACATCGAGCCTTCCCGTCTGGCCCGCGACGTCACGGACGCCCTCGACGTCCTGCCGCGCGGCTCGACGACGATCTCCGATCTCTCCTCGCACGTTGAGGAGGCCGTCGAGCGGGGCTGGATCGTCGCCACGCTCTTGTTCGGCGAGTCGCAGGTGCGTACGGGCCATCTCGTCGCGGGAATCGTGCAGAACCGGGGTCTAAGGCTCGCGCTGCTGGGCATCTCGAGAGAATTGGACAAGGTCAAATACGACACGCTGACGGATCGCTTCGAGGAGATCTGCGCGGGCTCGCCGGAGGCCGCCATGCGCGCGCACGACGGCTGGGAGATGGCCGGCGGCGGCGCGGCGCCGGGCGAGGCGAGCGGCTCGATGGCGCCCGCCCGAATGGGCAAGCAGGAGGCGCTCGCGCGCTATACGGTGGATTTAACCGAGCAGGCGCGGCGCGGCGAGATGGACCCGGTCGTCGGCCGCGACGAGGAGATCCGCCAGATCGTCGACATCCTAATGCGCCGGCGGCAGAACAACCCGATCCTGACCGGCGAGGCCGGCGTCGGCAAGACCGCGGTAGTCGAGGGCTTCGCGCAACGGATTGCGAAGGGCGACGTCCCGCCGACGCTCAAGAACGTCTCGCTGCGCGTGCTCGACGTGGGGCTCTTGCAGGCCGGCGCGAGCATGAAGGGAGAGTTCGAGAACCGGCTGCGCCAAGTTATAGACGAGGTGCAGGCTTCCGAGACGCCGATCATCCTTTTCATCGACGAGGCCCATACGCTCGTCGGGGCGGGCGGCGCCGCCGGCACGGGCGACGCCGCGAATCTCTTGAAGCCCGCCCTCGCACGCGGCACGCTGCGCACGGTCGCCGCGACAACCTGGGCCGAGTACAAGAAATACATCGAGAAGGACCCGGCGCTCACGCGGCGCTTCCAGGTCGTGCAGGTGGACGAGCCTTCCGAGGAGAAGGGCATCCTGATGATGCGCGGCGTCGCTTCGAAGATGGAGCAGCACCACCGCGTGCAGATCCTCGACGAGGCGCTCGAGGCCGCGGTCAAGCTCTCGAGCCGCTACATCCCGGCGCGCCAGCTTCCCGACAAGGCCGTGAGCCTGCTCGACACGGCCTGCGCCCGCGTCGCCGTGAGCCAACACGCGACCCCGGCCGAGGTCGAGGATAGCCGCCGGCGCATCGAGGCGCTAGAGACCGAGCTTGGGATTATCGGGCGCGAGAAGGCGATCGGCGTCGACACCGCGGCCCGCGAAACCGCGGCGACGAATTACCTCGCGACCGAGCGCGAGCGTCTCGCCGAGCTCGAGGCGAACTGGGAGAACGAGCGCAAGATCGTGGAAAAGATCCTTTCGCTGCGCGCTCGCCTGCGCGGGGACGGCGGCAAGGTCGAGGGGACCGAGAGCGACCTTGAGGAGGCGGCGGACCGGGTCGCGGCCGAAGCGCGTACCGCCGCGGCCGGCGACGGCGGTAATAGTGCCGGTGCGCCGCTCTCGGAAGCGCAGCGCGAGGGCCTGCTCGACGAGCTTAAGTCCTTGCAGGCCGAGCTTGCGGCGCTGCAGGGCGAGGCCCCGCTGATCTTGCCGAGCGTCGATCAGCAGGCGGTCGCGTCCGTCGTGCAGGATTGGACGGGGATCCCCGTCGGCCGCATGGTCAAGAACGAGATCGAGACCGTGCTCAATCTCGGCTCGACGCTGGCGAAGCGTGTCATCGGGCAGGATCATGGCCTCGAGATGATCGCGCGTCGCGTCAGGACATCCCGCGCGAACCTCGACAACCCCGGTAAGCCCGTCGGCGTCTTCATGCTGGCGGGGCCCTCCGGCGTCGGCAAGACCGAGACGGCCCTCGCCCTGGCCGAGGTCATGTACGGGGGCGAGCAGAACGTCGTCACGATCAACATGAGCGAGTTCCAAGAAGCTCACACGGTATCGACGCTGAAGGGCGCACCGCCCGGTTACGTCGGCTACGGCGAGGGCGGCATCCTGACCGAGGCCGTGCGCCGCAAGCCGTACAGCGTCGTGTTGCTCGACGAGGTCGAGAAGGCGCACCCGGACGTGCACGAGATCTTCTTCCAGGTCTTCGACAAAGGGGTCATGGAGGACGGCGAGGGACGGCTAATCGACTTTAAGAATACGCTGATCCTGCTCACAACGAACGTGGGCACCGATCTCATCATGAATATGTGCAAAGACCCCGAGCTCATGCCGGAGCCCGAGGGTATTGCCAAGACGCTGCGCGAGCCGCTGCTCAAGGTCTTCCCGGCGGCGCTGTTGGGGCGCATCGTCACGATCCCGTACTACCCTCTAAGCGACGCGATGATCGACGCTATTACGCGCCTGCAGCTCGGCCGCATCGAGCGGCGTGTCCTGCAGAACCACGGTGTGCCGTTCCGCTATACGGACGAGGTCGTAGAGCTCATCAGGCGACGCTGCACGGAGCTCGAGAGCGGCGGGCGAATGATCGACGCGATCCTCACCAATACCATGCTGCCACGCATCAGCGAGGAGTTTCTGAATCGGATGCTGGCGGGACAACCGGTGCGAGGAATCGAGGTGGCCGTGGCCGACGGGCAATTCGAGTACCGCTTCGAGTGAAGTCTCGAGCCGCTGCGCCGCCCGACGCAGTTCGTCCCGGGCCCGTCGGGCGGGGCGCGCGGCGGACGAAGCGGGGCTGCATTGGAGAACTTAGAGAGAGTCTATTTGCGATATGATGCAAGGACCTAGACATTACTGCTAAGATTTCAACTCAGGAGTTTCCTCATGGCCCGTCCTCGCATCACTGACGTGGACTACTTTCCGTTCCAGCAAGCACTGCGCCGGGCGATCGATTCGGGCGAGCGGATCGACCCTTCCCAGAAGGCGCGCTGGAGCGAGTGGGTGCGCGAGCATCGCGTGAAGGAGGCGGCGTTCAAGTCTTTCGGGAAAGGGCGGTACGACGACCTCGAGCCGGTCATCATCGACACGGAGGGGCCGTGGCGCGGGTATTATCTCGTGTCCAAACGGGACGAGGCGTGCCTGAAGTGGGAGCGCGAGGACGGGGGGGACTAGCCTGCGGCTTCCGCGGGTTCGGACCAAGAGGTCGCAAGCGGCGGCCGCAAGCGAACAACAACGACGTTTCGAGAGAAGCTGACGCAAAGCCAGCCCCATGATGCCAAGCAGATCGGCGACAAATGGCTAGCTCGGAGCCGGTCAAGATAAAGACCGCGCTCGGCGAGGAGGACCTGCTGTTCCAGGCGATGGACGGCACGGAGGAGCTCGGTCGGCCGTTCCTTTACGAGTTGGATCTTTCGAGCCCCAAGGAAGACCTCGCGCTCGACGACGTGCTGGGCCAGGAGGCCTGCGTCGCGCTCGATCTCCCGAGCGGCGGCAAGCGCTACTTTCACGGCTACGTCACGTATTTCGCCCAAACGGGCCGCAGCGGAACCTACGCCACGTACAGCATGCAGATGCGGCCCTGGCTGTGGTTTCTCACGAGAACCGCGGATTGCCGGATTTTCCAGGAGAAGACCGTTCCCGACATCATCAAAGCCGTGTTTCGTGAACACGGCTTCTCCGATTTCAAGGATTCGTTGAGCGGCTCCTACAGGACCTGGGACTACTTGGTCCAGTACCGCGAGACGGATTTCAATTTCGTGAGCCGTCTCATGGAGCAGGAGGGCATCTACTACTACTTCAAGCACGAGGAGGGCAAGCACACTTTGGTGCTCGCCGATTCGTACGGCGCCCACGCGCCTCTCGGCGGCTACGCTAATATTCCATACTACGCGCCTTCGCGGGCCGTACGCGACGAGCACATATCCGACTGGTACTTCGCGAAGTCCGTGCAGCCGGGAAAGTACGTGCTGCGCGCCTATGATTTTCGCAAGCCCAAAGCGAACCTCGAGGTCAATTCCGTCGTCTCCCGGCAGCATGCCCAATCCGAGTACGAGGTCTTCGACTATACGGGCGAGTATGTGGAACGCTCGGAAGGCGACGTGTACGCGCGCGCCCGAATCGAGGAGCTGCAAGCCCACTACGAGCGCGCGCGTGCCGTGTGTAATGTGCGCGGTGTCTGCACCGGGGGGCTGTTCAAGCTGACCGAGTACCCGCGCAAGGATCAGAATCGCGAGTACCTGGTGGTCTCGAGTCACCAAAGCATCGTGCTCGGCGACTACGAGTCCGGCGATACGGCGGGCTTACAGTTCAGCTGCACCTTCGAGGCCATCGAGAGCCATACGCCGTTCCGAATCGAAAGAGACACCCCAAAGCCGGCAATGCAAGGGCCGCAGACTGCGGTGGTCGTCGGTCCGTCCGGCGAAGAGATCTGGACGGACAAGTACGGCCGAGTGAAGCTGCAGTTCGCGTGGGATCGCTATGGCAAGGCGGACGAGAACAGCTCTTGCTGGGTTCGCGTCTCTCAAGTGTGGGCCGGCGCGAATTGGGGCGCGATGCACATCCCGCGGATCGGCCACGAGGTCATCGTCGACTTCATAGAGGGAGATCCGGACAGGCCTATCGTGACGGGACGCGTCTACAACGCGGCCAACACGACGCCTTACGACCTGCCCGGCAACAAGACGCAGAGCGGCCTCAAGAGCCGGAGCTCGAAGAGCGGCAGCGGGGACAATTTCAACGAGATCCGCTTCGAAGACCTCAAGGGCTCGGAGGAGATGTATATCCACGCCGAGAAGAATCAAACGATTATCGTGGAGAACGACAAGACGACGTCCGTGCTGCACGACAACAAAGAGTCGGTAACGCACGACGAGAAGATCGAGGTCGGCAACGATCAGGCCACCGAGGTCGCGAAGAATCAGACGCTCGATGTCGGCGCGAACCGAACCAAGACCGTGGCCTCGAACGAAACGATCACGATCGGCGCGAATCGGAGCAGTTCCGTTGGCGGAAACGAGTCGGCAAGCGTCGCCAACAACCGTTCGCACAGCGTGGGCGTCAACGAGGCGATCAACGTCGGCGCGGCGCAGGAGATTTCGGTCGGCGGCTTTCAGTCCCTGACCGTCGGGGCGCTCCAGTCGATCAGCGTCGGCACGAATCAGTCGACCAAGGTCGGCGCGGGACAGTCGATCCAGGTTTCCGGCCAGCAGGAATTGAGCGTCGGAGCGGATCAGGCGATTAGCGTCTCGGGCTCACGCAGCGCCGACGTCGGCAAGGACGATGCAGTAAATGTGGGCCAGCACTTCACCCTCGATGCGGGCGATTCGGTGACCATCAAGACCGGCGGCGCAAGCATCACGATGAAGAAAGACGGCACGATAGAAATCAAGGGCAAGAACATTTCGCTCGACGGGTCCGGCAAGATTAACGTCAAGGCATCCGGCGACGTCGTGGTCAAAGGCAGCAAGGTCGGCATCAACTGACCGCCGGGAGGCTAAGTAATGGGCGTAGTGGAGGATCCGTTCGAAGAGTCGGTGTGCGCCGAGGCCGACGTGGAGGGCCACAAGAAGAGCGCAAGGCCGGAGACGTTCGAGGAATTCTCCGCGCTGGCTTCGATCCCACTGGTCCCACGCAATGCCGCCCTAACGGTCTCGGGCGCCGTCACGGCCCGGCTGCACGGCTTCGATCTCGACGAGCGGCCGCTGTTGAGCGGGCTGCCGAGCCTCTCCGGCGAGATCGTTCCGGCCCGCACGACGGTAAACCTGCTGCGGTCGCATCTCGGCTCCACAGCGGTCGTACTATGCGAGCGAGGCGATCCTCGGCGGCCGATCATCGTCGGCGTGCTCCAGGAGGCGCCTTTGAGTGCGGCCAACGTTCCCGATTCGCTGCCTCGCGTCACGGTCGATCGCGACGACGAGCGTGTCTTGTTGACCGCCGAACGCGAGATCGTCCTCCGCTGCGGCGAGGCTAGCATCACGCTGACGCGTGCCGGCAAGGTGCTGATCAAGGGCAAGTACGTGCTGAGCCGCTCGAGCGGCTACAACAAGATCAAGGGCGCCGCGGTCGACATCAACTGAGGCCGCCGCATGTGGCAGATCGAGAACCGGACGCGGTTCGCAGCCGAACGCGGTTGGGTGCGCGACCGCAACGGCGCGGAGGTCTGGGTCGTCGCCGTCAAGTGCACGTTCGACATCAAACCGGACGGCTCCACAGAGATTGCGGAGGAGCAGCCGCCCGTCCTGCGCGTTCCGGAGCACACGGGCGAGCCGGGCAAGAGCAGCTTGCGCTACGAGGCCGATCTGGTGTTGACGAAGACGACGACGGACGTCATCGTCCTCGGTCACGCCTACGCGCCCGGAGGCCGGCCCGTGACGCAGCTCGACGTGGGCTTCAAGGTCGGCCCGGTGCAGAAGGTGCTGCGCGTCTTCGGCGATAGAAAATGGAACGGATTCGGGCCTTCTGCGCCGCAGCCGTTCCTCAAGATGCCGATCGTCTACGAGCGAGCGTACGGGGGAATGGATCGCAAGTCCGATCATCCCGAGCGCGATTGGGACTGGCGCAACCCCGTAGGCACGGGGTTCGCGGTCGCGGGCGATCATATGGGCGACGTTGCCTTACCCAATATCGAGTATCCGAACGAGCCGTTCAGGAGCTGGAACGACAGACCGCGGCCGGCGGGGTTCGGTCCGATCGCGTGTCATTGGCAGCCGAGGGTCGCGTTCGCGGGTACCTATGACGAGAAGTGGATGAAGGAACGGCAGCCGCTGCTGCCCGATGATTTCGACGAGCGATACTTTCAATGCGCGCCCGCCGATCAGCAGGCGCCGGCATTCCTGCGCGGAGGCGAACCCGTCGTCCTTCGCGGGCTCAACGCCGGAGGAGAGTTGCGCTTCACGCTGCCGAAGGTGTTTCTGGGCTTCGATACACGGTTCTACGACGGCTCGCGCGAGATACATACGCGGCGGGCGTTACACACCGTGATTTTGGAGCCGGACGGGCCGCGCGCGTCCCTGGTTTTTCAAAGCGCGCTGCCGTGTCATTCCAAAGTACAGCAGTTGGCGAGGACGATCGTTTCCGTGAAAGAGCCGTTGACAGCGGCTCTGCCCGTCGGGAAGGCGCCGAAGGTTGAATCAGCCTAATTCAAACACCCGGCTCGTCTGTTTGGCCGGTCTGGGAGCGTCGACCGCACTCGGCCGAAACGCTTGGTCTACCGCGGCGGCCGTGCGAGCCGGAACTTGCGGCTTCGGCCGGCACCCCCACATAACTGACAGTGTGGGCGAGCCGATCTGCGTGGCCGCCGTGCCATGGCTCGATATCGATTTTCAAGGTTTGCCGCGGTTCGAGGCACTGCTCGCCCCGGCCATAGCGGAGGCGCTGAAGCCGCTAGAGGCGCTTTCGGCGTGGCCGGCGCGCTTGGCCCTGGGACTAGCCCTGCCCGCCGATCGCCCCGGCCTGCCGACCGATCTACAAGAATCCCTCCGTGCCCGAATCCTGGCCCGCTTTCCGGGACGATTCGGCGAAGTCGGGATGTTTCCCTTCGGCCGGGCGGCGGGGCTCATGGCCGTTCACGCCTGCGCACGAGAGCTTCTCAATGGAAGGTTCGACGCTTGTCTCGTCGCTGGGGTCGATTCGTATCTCTCCCCGCGAACGCTCGAATGGCTGGAGAGCACAGATCGGCTCCACGGGGCCGGCCCGCTGAACAACGCGTGGGGATTCATACCCGGCGAAGGGGCCGCCGCGATACTCTTGGTCAATTCGAGTACTCTGCAGGGGCCCGACGATAGGCTGTTCGGTCGATTTATCAGCGGTGGAGTAGGGATCGAGCCAAGTCTCATCGGCGAGGACGCCGTATGCACCGGCGGCGGGTTGACGGTGGCGCTGAACGAGTGCCTTGCGGGCCTTCCGTCTGGAGCGCTCATTACGGACGTCTATTGCGATATGAACGGAGAGGCGTATCGAGCCGACGAGTTCGGATTTGCTTGCCTGCGCACTCGCGACCGGTTCGTATTGGCTTCCGATTTCGTTGCCCCTGCGGATTCTTGCGGTGACGTTTCGGCCGCAAGCGGCCCTTTGTTCCTCACGCTCGCTGCCATTTCGTCGCTGAAGGGCTACGCACACGGCCCATACGCGTGCGTATGGGCAAGCTCCGAAGCAGGTGAGCGAGCGGCGGTTCTCGTCCAAACCGTAGGGGTCGAGTGATGCCGGTTACAGTCAAGGTCAACGGTGTCGGCAACTCTCTCGTCCACAAGGGCAGCAACGGCATCTCCACCGCTACGATTCCCGACGTCTGCAAGACACCGTCACCGGGCGGCCCAGTCCCGGTTCCCTACCCGAACATCTCGCAATCTGCGACGCTCGCGAAAGGCTCGACAACCGTCAAGGCCGACGGCATGATGATTGCGATCAAGGGCTCGGAGTTCTCGCTATCGAACGGTGATAACGCAGGTGTCGCCGGCGGCGTCAAGTCGAGCACGTTTATGAAGGAGTCGACCTGGATATTGTATTCCTTCGATGTGAAGATCGACGGGAAGAACGCGTGCAGACTTACGGACAAGAAGTTTCAGAACCATGAAAATGCGGCAGATCTTGCTGGAATCTTGCAGACTTTTCTCGCGCTCGCGGGCGGCCAGCAGGCGACGCCCGCTCAGTGCAAGGAGCTAGTCGAGAAGGTCAAGCTTCTGGTCGGCGAAGGGAGAAAGGGCAAGGTCGACGGCGTACGCGGTCTCGAAGAAAGGATGCAGGATCAGATCACGGGCAAGGGTGGGCCTTCCGACCCCATGGACCGCGCACCGACGCCTCAATTCCCGAAAGGTTCCAACAGCTGGATGCGACACGATCAGGAGATCGTGAATCAACAGAAGAACCTTGATCGTCACTTGAAAGAATACGACGAACATTGCAAGGCTGGGCCACCGTTGGATCCTCCGAATGCTCGCAGTTGGGTTACGAAGCCTAGACCGAAGCCGACCGATTGGAAAGGACCGTAAGGAACTGATGGCCGAGGATGCTCTTCCGCTTCCTGCACTCACGCGCGAACGATGGGCGATGCTCGTCACCCTACTCGGCATGGATTCGGTCCAGCCATACTTCGCGCTAATGGGATTCGAACCGCCCGACGAGCGCTGCCTCGAGGGTACCCTGCGCCGCTTGTTCAGTGAAGCATTCGGGGGCGAGCCCGATTATGGGCTCGCATGCGTGACTCGGGCCTGCGGCTCTTCCAGCGCCGATGTTCTCGGGGCATGGGGCCGTCATACGTTCAGCATGGGACCAGAGGATCATCGGGAACTCGAGTCGTGGATGTGGCTCCTCAGGAGAGCGCGTCACGACCCGGCGCGATGGCGGCGCCTTGGCCTTGACGATGCGGCGCTTCGCGAGCTCAATCATGCGGTCGACATGACGGAATACCGCTTCGAGCAGCAGCTGCAGAAAGACGTACGTCTCTCCGATTGGGATCTGCACGTCTATGCCATCTGTTTGTTTGACGACGACGCCGAGGACGCACCCAACGGCCCGGATACGTATCTCTATCCATCCATCCTGATCCATCGGGCTAGGCGTTTCTGGCGGCGCCTGCTGACACGGTATGACGCCTCACAGTTGGCTCACCTTCACCGCGCCGCCCTTGAAATTTCCGCCGAAGATTCGGCCCTCAAGAGCGTGCTCCCGCTGTGTCCTCCGGGGCTGCTGCTGAGCGTCGTATGAGCATGTCGATTGCGCAGCGTCTCGCCCGCATCCACCCGGAGCTTTCCGCCGAGCAGCTAGAGGAAATCGTGCGCCGGCGCACCGCCGCGGCGGCCGCTCTTGAGATTCAGGACGAGGATGACGTCATGCGCTTCGTCGACCTGGAATTTCGCATAACGGCGGAGCAGCGGCGATCGCCGCTCATCGTAGGAACGCTACGGCGAATATTGGGAAACGTAGACTGGGAGCCCGCAAAGCGGCTGGATTTCGTCTATAAGCACTTGGTGGGCAGGAGCGTCTCGCCGACCGAGCCGACTCTCGAACCATGGTTCGTCCCGGAGACTCCTAATGTGTGACGGGGGAGGAGCGGAGATCCAATGGGTCGAGGAGATCACGAGCCGAAACGGCCGCTGCACGACAGGCCGGTGCGGCACGACGGCGATTCCGAACATAGCGAGCGGGACGGTAGCGCCCTGAACATCTCGACTCGGTGATTCTGGGGACCTGCGCGTGACGAATTCATCTCCGATCATCGAAACCATCGTCGAACAGCATGCCGAGGAAGCCGCCTTCCTGTGGGGGCTGCGTGACTCTGCGGTCGGCGATCCGCAGTATACGCTCGCGGATCTCTGCCGACTCGACGAACGCCTCGAGGCGCACGTCGATGGCCTGCGCGTCGCTGGGGAATGCGGCTGGCACGCTGCCCTGAGTGCCCTTGAAGAGCAGGAGCGGGGACAGGCGTTCGTTGCGGCCGCGCTTGCACTCGAGGGCGATGATGGCGCCCGATTTATGAGGGTCCTGGAGCTTGCGGAGGGTTCGGAACCGTTGCTTAGAGAAGCGGCGTCAGCGCTGGGCTGGGTATCGGTCGAGCGGGCCGAGCGTTGGTTGCACGCAATGCTCCGGGCTCGATCTGCCACCTACAGGCATCTCGGGATTGCGGGCTTCGCTTTGCACCGACGGGATCCCGGCGCCGTACTCGAAGCCCTCGCGGAGGGCGTCGATTTGCCGACCCGCATGCGAGCGCTGCGAGCTGTCGGAGAGCTCAGGCGCCAAGATCTCGGCCCAGTGCTGCGGAACCAGCTGGACAGCGAGCATCCCGCTGTCCGGATGTGGGCGGCTTGGTCGGGCGTGCTCACCGGAAACGCGTGGGCTTCGCCAGTTCTTGTCGAGCACGTACGGAGGCCACCTTCGCCTGCTTTATGCTGGGCCACTCTGCAGCTTGCCCTCCGCACCATGGATCCTGCAAGGGGCCGCGATTTCATCAAAGCGCTGGCTCAGCTTCCCGCCCGTCTGCCCGAGGCGATCGCGGCCTGCGGAGTCTCCGGCGACCCGCTCTATGTCCCCTGGCTAATCCGGCATATGCCGATTCCAGCGCTCGCGCGCAAGGCCGGTGAGGCCTTCTCTATGATCACGGGCGCCGACCTCGCGAACGACGGTTTGGTCGGAAAGGCGCCGGACGATTTCGAGACGGAGCCGACCGAGGATCCAGGGGACGAGAACGTTGCGCTCGATCCGGACAAGAATCTCGAGTGGCCCGATCCTGAGCGCGTGCGGTCTTGGTGGGAGAACAGGGCTGCGTCGTTCAGGCAAGGCACCCGCTATCTGTGCGGCCGCCCGATTAGCGACGAGCACTGCCGGTACGTTTTGAAAGAAGGCTATCAAAGACAGCGCATCGCGGCCGCGTACGAGCTCGCTCTACTGAATCCGGATGCGCCGTTGTTCGAATGGAGAGCGCCCGGGTTCCGGCAGCGTAAGGCTCTGGGCATTGGGTGGAGTTAGCCGTCGAGAGTGCGGCCCGAGCCGCACAGCCGTTCACCGCTGGAGAAGATCGAAACGATGCATATTTCGCGAGCCGGGGTAATCTTGATCGCAATCGCAGCTGTCCTCGTGGCGATCACGATCCGAAGCTATCTAAGGGAGCGGAGGTTTCTGCCGCAACACAAGACCTGGTTGACGATCGCGGCCATTTTCGTCGCGGTCTCGATTGCGTCGGGGCTGCTGTAACCCTAGCGGACGATTGCGAAATGGGACATCCTGCGCCGCACCATCACATAGACAAGCGGAACGCTCATCGCGGCACGCTGGCGCGAGGCCGCCAAAAGGCTCCGGGCCCCGCCGGCCTGAAGAGCGCCCCTTCCCGGGGCGGCCCCGCAGCTCAAGGCTCGCAAGTCGTGGCGTTTGCGAAGGCCCAAATGAACAAACACGTCGGGAGCGGCGAGTGCTTCGACCTGGCGGACCAGGCCCTTCGCCGCGCAGGCGCAAAGAGCGCCGCGGACTACGGCCGCGTTACACCGAACGCCGATTACCGGTGGGGTAAGCCGACCACTCTCGCGCAATTACGCCCCGGGGACATCATCCAGTTTCGGCACTATCGCTACGACCGCAAAATGACTCGAGCGGACGGCTCCTGGCGATCGGCTTACGAAGAGCGGCCCCATCACACGGCCATCGTCGTCAGTGTCGACGGCGACGGCGCAGTGACGGTGCTGGAACAGAACGCGCCGCCCGGCTCGAGCGTGCACCGCACACAGCTCTTCTTTGCCGATTTCGACAAGACTTCCGGCGGCACGAGAACGACGATCAAGGTGACGGGGCACTTTTGGTTCTATCGTCCCGAGACCCGTTGATCGCCCGCAATGCAGGCGCGCGCCCTGAATATGCGTCGCTCGCACCTCGGGGACAACATGGCTATCATTGGCGCCACGCAGGCAGGCGGTATGGGGGCATGGCATTAACGCTTCGCGTATCGAGCTCTCAAGGGCCTTCGATGGGCCCCGACGCGACCCGCGTTTTTCATAATGGGGGCACCATCGGCCGTGCGCCCGGCAACGACTGGGTATTGCCGGATCCCGAGCGCTTTGTCTCCGGGGAGCACGCGAAGATCGCCCTCGAGGGCGGCGGGTATGTGCTTATCGACTGCAGCACCAACGGCACCGTCCTGAACGGCCGAGAACTCTCCAGGGGCGCGCGGGTTCAGCTCGGCAGTGGAGATGTCATAACGATCGGAAGTTACGAGATCTCGGTGCTGATGGAGCGGGAGGCGTCTGCGCCATATGACCCGCCGGCGGGCCAGGCTCCGCAGCTGGGCTCGTTTCCCGAGCCTGCTTCTGTCCCGGGGAGCGACCGCAGCGTCGATCCGCTCGATTTCTTTGCCGACGCCGGCAGCGCGGCCCTTCCGGAGCGCTCCCCCGCCAGCACGCCCGATCACTCGCCGGGCCATGCGGATTACTTCGCCCCCCCGAACGTCGTGCCGGATCCTGCCATCCCGGACCGGAGCGGCCCGCTTAGGACTGAGCAATCAAGCGCTCCCGCCGGCGGTCCCGGCCTGATCCCCGAGAACTGGGACGCAGCGGGGCCGCCCAATTCCGAGTCGGCCGCTTTCTCGTCGCCGGAAGCTCCCCCGTCGTCATGGGCGGAGGACCTGTTCGCGCCGCCGCCGGCTCCGCCCGCCGCAGAACCGTCGAGCGCTCCGCCGAACACAGAGTTCTTGGGGACGGCGCCGGTCTCCCCGGAGACCGCCGGCCATGAGACGCCTCGCCCGCAGCCGTCGCGGCACGGTCCACCGCCGGCCCGCCCGCGGCCCGCGGATTGGTCTTCGCCAGACGCGACGCAAGCCTCGCATAGGGACCCCGGGCACGCGCCCGCCGGTCCGACGGCCGGTGCGGACCCGGCCGGAACTCGGCCGGCCGACGATCTCGGGGCCCTGCTGCACGCCGCCGGCATCGACCCTGAGACCGTGGACGCCGCGACGCTCGCCTCGCTGGGCGAGATTCTGCGGGTCGTCGTCGACGGGCTCATGGAAGTCCTGCGCGCCCGCGCCGAAATCAAGAACCAGTTTCGCGTCGCGATGACGACGCTGAAACCCGTGGAGAACAATCCGCTCAAGTTCTCGGCCAACGCCGAGGACGCGCTCTTCAACCTGTTTTGCCGCCGCGGCCAGAGCTTCAAGGCCCCGGTCGACGCGTTCCGCGAGGCGTTCGACGACTTGAAGGCGCATCAGGTCGCGACGATGGCCGGCATGCGGGCGGCGTTTACGGCGCTCATGGGACGCTTCGAACCGGAGCGCCTGCAGGAAGGCTTCGACCGCGGCCTCAAGCGCGGCGCGCTGCTCGATGTCATGAACAAGACGAAGTACTGGGACCTCTATCGGGAGATGTATCAGGAGCTCGGCGACGACGACGCCACGTTCAGAACGTCTCTTCGGCGACGTGTTCGCACAAGCCTATGAGGAGCAAATGCAGCGGCTGACGGCGCTGCAAAAACGGCGATGATGGCGACGAAGCGAATGTCCGCGGCCTTCGGTCTCCCCCCGCGAGCGCGCTTCCGGCAGGCGGGTTGCGCGGCTCGGCGATTCGCGCCGCTTGGCGAGCTGGCCTGCGCGATCGCCGGGGCCGTCGTGTTCACGGCTGCCCTCGCTCTGGCGGTCACTCCCGCCGCGGCGAAGGAGACGAAGCTCAAGAGCGAGGTCGTGGCAACGGCCAACATCAACCCGAATCGGCATGACGCGCCGCAGCCGGTACTTATCCACGTCTACTACCTCAAGCACGACGACGGGTTCAAGCAGGCGAGCTTCGCGGACCTCGTCGCGCCGAATTCGCCTATTCTCGGCGCCGATCTCATTCGCCGCACCGAGCAGCTCGTCGGGCCGGGCGAGCACGTGGAGCTCGACGGAAAATTCGACGAGGCGACGCAGTTCATCGGCGTCGTCGCGGAATTTACCAGGATCGAACAGGCGACGTGGCGGGCCGTGGCCGCTGTGCCCGCCAAGAAGTGGACCGACGTGCTGAGGCTCTTCAAGGGCAAGAAGCTGCAGGTTCGCGTGGACGGAACGACCGTAAGCTGTGCCATCGTCGAGGACTAGGATCCGCATGTCCTGGAAGAACAAAGTCGTCTGGTCGGAAGGTCTCTTTCTGCAGCCGCATCATTTCCAGCAGCACGACCGCTACCTCGAGTCCTACGTCGAGGGCCGCTGCCGATGGCTGCGCAATAACGGCTGGGGATATTCCGAGCTCAAGCTCGATACGGCGCAGCTCGCCATCGGCAAGGTCGCGGTGGCCAGCGCCAAGGGCGTGTTCCCCGACGGAACGCCGTTCAATATTCCGGAGGACGACAGGGCGCCGCCGCCGCTCGATCTGGACGAATCGATCCGCGAGTCCCGGGTATATCTTGCGCTTCCGGCCCGCCGGCTCGGCGAGCGAGAGGTGGCGAACGGCGAGCAGCGGGAGGGACTGGCGCGTTACGTGCATCGGGAGTTCGAGGCACAGGACGCGACGTCCGACGCTCAGAGCGTTGCGCTCATGCGCGTCGGCACGCTGAGGACGCGTCTGCTACTCGAGACCGATCAGCGCGAAGAGTACGCGTGCATGGGGGCCGCGCACGTCGTCGAGGTCAAGGCGGATCGCAGCGTGTCCCTGCAGCAGGCCTACGTACCGCCGATGCTCGACGTGCAGGCGTCGACCGTTCTCGGCGGCTTCGTCAACGAGCTGGAAGGTCTCCTGCATCATCGCGCCGAGGCGCTCGCCGGACGCGTCTCGGCCTCGGGGCGCGGTGGTGCGGCAGAGATCTCCGAGTTCCTGCTGCTGCAGGCCGTCAACCGGTACGAGCCGGTGCTCGCGCATCTGGCGTCGCTCGGCGGCCTGCATCCCGAAGACCTGTTCCGGCTGCTGGTCGGAATCGCCGGAGAGCTCGCAACCTTCACGAGCCCGGCCAAGCGCCCTGGCGCCTTTCCCCTCTATCGGCACGACGATCTCAAGGCCACGTTCGCGCCGGTCATGGCGGCGCTCCGCGAGTCGCTCGGCACCGTCATCGAGCAGAGGGCCGTGCAGATCCCGCTGCGGGAGCCGCGCTATGGGATCTTTGCCGCGCCGCTCGCCGATCACTCGCTGCTCGACACGGCGAGCTTCGTGCTCGCCGTCCGCGCGGATATGCCATCCGAGGAGCTGCGCAGACGCTTCCCGGCACAGACGAAGATCGGCTCGGTCGAGAAGATCCGCGATCTCGTCAACGCGCAACTGCCGGGCGTCGTGATCCGGCCGGTGCCGGTAGCGCCGCGACAGATTCCGTATCATGCCGACTACACTTACTTCGAGCTCGAGCGGGCGAGCGAATATTGGCCGAGCCAGCAGTCCGGCGGCTTCGCGATCCACGTGAGCGGCGAATACCGCGGCCTGGACATGCAGTTTTGGGCGATCCGTCGATGAGCGGTCCAAGAGGCGCGAAAGCCGCTTTCGTGAGCGATTGTCGAGGACGGCGCAAACCGGTTCCGATCTCGATGAGTGACGTATGAGCGAGGATACGTTCTTCGGGGACGGCGATCGGACGGTGCTTCGGCCGACGCCAGGCGGACGTCAGCGCCCAGTTGCCGCCGCGCCCCGACCGGGGGCCGGGCCCGCCGGCCCGGCACCGGGCGGCATGCCCCCGGCCGCGGGTCCGACCGCGCTCCATCGCACCGACGGCGCCAACGTCAATCCGCTCGCGGGCGCTGCTGCGCCATTGCTGGCGCTCGCCGTGCGCCTCGCGGCGACGGTCCACCATCCCGACCCCGGCGGCCTGTTCCGCCAGGCCGCGCAGGAGATCAAGAACTTCGAAGCCGCCGCGCACGCTGCCGGTGTCCGTCCGGAAGCCGTGCTCGCGGCCCGCTACGCGCTTTGCACGCTGCTCGACGAGGCCGTCCTAAACACGCCCTGGGGCAGTCAGAGCGTGTGGGCCAGTCAGACGCTGCTCAATCTCTTCCACAACGAGGGCTGGGGCGGGGAGAAGTTCTTCCAGATCCTGGACCGGCTGCTGCAGCAGCCCGCGGCCAACCTCGACCTGCTCGAGCTCCTATACCTGTGCATGGCCATGGGACTCAAAGGCAAGTACCGCGTGCAGGCCGCGGGCGGCGCGCAGCTCGACGCGATCGAAGCCAACGTCATGCAGGTCATTCGGCTGCATCGCGGCGAGGTCGAGCGCGAGCTCTCGCCGCACTGGAAGGGCGTACCGGACGCGCGTCCGCAACTCGCGCGCTTCGTGCCGCTTTGGGTCGTCGGCGCGGTCGGCGCCGGGCTCGCGCTCGTCGTGTACTTCGGCTTGCTGCTGGCCCTGAACCGAGCCTCGGACCCAGTCGCCGTCCAGGTCGCCGCGCTCGGTCGCGATGTCGAGCCGCTCGTGCAGCGCCGGGCGGTCGTCGCGCCGCAGCCGACGACGCTCGCGAATCTCCTGCATGCGGATATCGCCGCGGGCCGGCTGGACGTGATGAGCCAGAACGGCGCGGAGACGGTCGTGCTCCACGACGGGCTGTTCGAGTCCGCCAGCGCGGACGTCGTGCCCTCGCAGCTGCCTCTCGTCGAATCCGTCGGCCGCGCGCTGAAGCAGCTGCCGGGCAGGGTGCTGATCACGGGCCATACCGACGATCGGCCGATTCGCACGCTGCGCTTCCCTTCTAATTGGACGCTCTCTACGAGCCGGGCACGGGCCGTGCGGGATATTTTGGCGCGGATCGTCGGACCCGAGCGCCTGCGCGCCGAGGGCCGCGCGGACACTGACCCGCTCGTGCCGAACGACACGCCGGCGCACCGCGCCAGAAATCGCCGCGTCGAGATCACGCTCGAAGCGAGTCCCACGCGAGAGTGAAGGCCATGCTCAAGCTGCTTACGAACCGCTGGCTGATCCGCGTGCTCGGCTTCGCGGCCGTCGCATTCCTCGTTTTCCTCGTCGGGCCGCTGTTCGCTTTCGGTGGTTGGCGCCCGCTCGAGAGCCTGCTCGGACGAGGCGTTCTGCTGCTGCTCATCCTCGTGCTCTGGGTCGGCAAGCACGTCCTACGCGCGCAAAGAGCGAAGCGGGCGCAGAGCCAGATGGTCGAGGCGCTCACGCAAGCGCCGGCCGCCGCGGCCGGTCCGGATGCGTCGGCCGAGGAAATTGCGACGCTCAAAGGGCGCTTCGACGAGGCGCTCACGGTGCTGCGCAAGGCGCGCGGCGGCAAAGGGCGCCTGAATCTCTACGACCTGCCGTGGTACATCGTCATCGGCCCGCCCGGCGCCGGCAAGACGACCGCGCTCGTCAACTCGGGGCTGCGCTTTCCGCTCGGCGAGCGCTTCGGGCCGCAGGCGGTGCGCGGCGTCGGCGGCACGCGCAACTGCGACTGGTGGTTCACCGACGAGGCCGTGCTCATCGACACGGCGGGCCGCTATACGACTCAGGACAGCGACGCGCAGGTCGACCGCGCCGCCTGGCTCGGCTTTCTCGACCTGCTCAAGAAGCACCGCAAGCGCAGGCCCATCAACGGCACGATCGTGGCCATCTCGATCGCGGACCTCATGACGCAGAGCGAGGCCGCGCGCCGCGAGCACGCGGGCGCAATCAAGCAGCGCGTCATGGAGCTGGACAAGCATTTCGGTATTCGGTTTCCCGTCTATGTGACGTTCACGAAGTGCGACCTCGTCGCAGGCTTTACCGAGTTCTTCGACGACCTCGGCAAGGCCGAGCGCGAGCAGGTCTGGGGTTTTACGTTCGGCTTCTCGGACGACCCGGAGGCGAATCCCGTCCGGGGTTTCGACGCCGAGTTCGACGGCCTCGTCCGCCGCCTCAACGAGCGGCTGCTGGGCCGCATGAGCCAGGAGCCGGATCCGGCCCGCCGCGCGCTGATCCACGGTTTTCCGAAGCAGATGGCCGCGCTCAAGGAGAGCCTATCGGCGTTCCTCGGGGAGATCTTCGAAAGCAGCCGCTTCGAGTCGGGCCCCTTGCTGCGCGGCGCCTACTTCACGAGCGGCACGCAGGAAGGCACGCCGATCGATCGCCTCATGGGCGCGCTCGCGCGCACGTTCCAGATCGAGCAGGGCGTGCTGCCGGGCCGCCATGGCGCCGGCAAGAGCTACTTCATCACGAACGTCCTCAAAGAACTTGCGTTCCGGGAGGCGAACCTCGCGGGCACCAACCGCCGGCTCGAGCGGCGGCTCGCGTGGCTGCAGAAGGGCGCCTATGTCGCGACGGCCGCCGTCGTCGTGCTGGCTATCGTGGCCTGGGTCTTCTCCTACGCGGAGAACCGGACGGAGATCCGCGCGGTCGCCGCAAGCGCCGAGCACGCACGCATGCTCGTCGCGGCCGTCGATCAGCACGACACCGGTTTCGCCGCCGTGCTGCCGGCACTCGACGCCGTGCGCGACCTGCCCGGCGGTTACGCCGACAGACAGGCCGGCGGTTCCTGGCTGCACGGATTCGGTCTCTCGCAGGCGGGCAAGCTCGGCGATCAGGCCATCGCGAGCTACCGCCGGCTCCTGAATCAGGTGCTGCTCTCGCGGATCATGCTGCGGCTCGAAGCCGAGCTGCAGCGGGGCGGCGGGCCTTCGCCGGACTATACGTACGAAGCCCTCAAGGCGTACCTCATGCTCGACTCGAAAGAGCATTACGACGCGGAGGCCATCAAGGCCTTCGTGCGCGCCGACTGGGCCGCGGCGTTGCCGGCGTCACTCGCGGCACCGCAAAGGCGGTCGCTCGACGGGCACCTGGAGGCGCTGTTCGCGCAACGCCCGCTGCCGCTGCCGTTGCCGCTCAGCGCTCCGGTCATCGCCGAAGCGCGTCGAGAGGTCGGTGCGATCCCGCTCGAGCAGCGCATCTACGGCCGCCTCAAGCGCACCTTCTCTTCCAACGTCAAGGGCTTCGACGTGCGCGACGCCGCGGGCGGGCCGACGGCCGAGCTGGTGTTCACGCGCAAGAGCGGCAAACCGCTTGCCGATGCCCTGCCGGGCCTATTCACGAAGGCGGGCTATCAGAAGGTGTTCATCGGCCGTAGCCGCGAGCTCACGTCCCAGCTCGCCGGCGAGTCGTGGGTGCTCGGAGGGAAGCAGTCCCCCGACAAGGACGCGCAGCAGCAGTTGCTCGCGCGCGTCCGTGAGCTCTATCTCGACGAGTACGCACAGCTTTACTCCGCCACGTTGCTCGACGTGACGCTCGCGCCTTTCGCGACGGCCAGCGACGCTGCCCGGATCTTCAACATTCTTGCGCGGCCCAACGACTCGCCGCTGTTGCTGCTGCTCAAGGAGGTGTCGCGGCAAACCCGCCTCGACGAGCCGGACGCTGCGAATATCGTCTCGCGCGCCGAGAGCAAGGCCGATCAGCTCCGCCAACGCCTGCGACGAATCCTGGGCACGACGGATCAGGTGTCCGATTCCCTGAGCGCCTTGCTGTCCCATAACGCGGTCGATGAGCGCTTCGAGGCCCTGAACGCCTTGACGGCGCAGACGCAGGGCCAGCCGCTCCCGGCCGAACATCTGCTCGGCCTCATGCAGGAGCTCTATCAATACTTGAGCGTCGTCGTTGCGAGCGAGGCGGCCGGCGGCGCGATCCCGCCGCAGGTCCAGCAGAACGGCCAGGCCGTCGTGCAGAAGCTGCGCACGGAAGCCGCGGCGGAACCCGCGCTGCTCGTCGGCGATCTGCTGAAGACGGCGGCGGACCGCGTCGCGGCGCTGACGACCGGCGACGTCAAGACGTATCTGAACGAGCTCTGGAAATCGGGGCCGCTCAGCGTTTGCAGGCAGGCCATCGCGGGCCGCTATCCGTTCGACTCCGCCAGCAAGCAGAGCGTGCGGCTCGAGGATTTCGGGCAGTTCTTCGGCTACGGCGGCGTCATGGACGCGTTCTTCAACACGAACCTGCGCCAGTACGTCGACGCCTCCACGAGGCCTTGGCGAAGCCGGCCCACGGCGAACGTGCCGATTCAGCTCTCGCAGGCCGCGCTGCGGGCGTTCGAGGATGCCGACGCGAT
Source organism: uncultured Gammaproteobacteria bacterium (assembly GCA_963782445.1). GTDB lineage: Bacteria > Pseudomonadota > Gammaproteobacteria > Steroidobacterales > Rariloculaceae > ZC4RG20. The sequence goes on along the minus strand of CAWAJM010000001.1, from coordinate 2,174,232 downwards.
CAAGCGTGCGTTCTTCCGCCAGGGCAGTACGCAGCCGGCCATCGATTTCGATCTGCGGCCACTCGAGATGAACACTTCGCTCGGGCGCTTTCTGCTCGACCTCGAGGGGGCCCAGATCACGTACCAATTCGGGCCGCTGACGCCCACGCTCATGCATTGGCCCGGTCCGAAGCCCGGCACGGGAGTACGGCTCGAGTTCCTGGACCGCAAGACGGGTGCCACGGCCATGCAGCGCATCGAGGGTCCGTGGGCATGGTTCCGGCTGCTCGGCCGCGCGAAGCTCAAGCCGACCCGGACGCCCGAGCAGTTCGAGGCGACGTTCTCCCAGGGCGGCCGCAACGTCGTGTACGAGCTCACCGCGCGCAGCGCGTTCAATCCGTTCGCGCGCTCGCAGCTCGAACGCTTCAGCTGCCCGGGCACCCTCTAGGAGCCTGTCCGAATAATGACTCTCAGCAACCGGCTTGCGTAACGAGAATTCAGGAGCATGACGACGCCTGCGAGCCCGGGCTTTTTCGGCAAGATGCCGAGCCGGGGCGACTTCGTGAGCCGGCGACTTTCCGGAGACTTTCTGGAGCGCTGGGACGCCTGGCTGCAGGCTTGTGTCGGGGCGAGTCGCGGTGCGCTCGGCGACGGGTGGCTCGAACGTCTATCTCACCTGCCCCATCTGGCGCTTCGCACTCGCCCCGGGCGCCTGCGGAGACCAGGGCCGGCTCGGCGTATTGATGCCGAGCGTGGACAAAGTGGGGCGCTACTTCCCGCTCGCGGCCGTCGTCGGCTGCGGCCGAGCGCGCGGTAGCCTCGCCGTCGCTTGCGGGCTCGACGATTGGTATGGGGAGGTCGAGGCACTGCTGCTCGCGACCCTGGCCGAGACGCCCCTGGAGCTCGAGGATTTCGACCGACGCCTCGCCGCACTGATCCCGTCGGCGCCTTCGGAGCCCGACCGCGATGCGGCGGGGCCGGGCGGCACGGATGGGTGCGCCGGGCCGCGTCACATTCGCGTCGCGGCCGACACGACGCTGCGCGAGGTGCTCCTGCCGCTGGGCGTCGCCGCGCTGGAGGGGCCTCGCCCACGCTCGTTTTGGTGGACGCAGGGCTCGGAGCGCGTCGAGCCCTGTCTGCTCGTCGCCGACGAGCTGCCGCCACCGGATACCTTTGTCGCCCTGCTCGACGGCGAGTGGCGGCGCCACGGCTGGTGCTCGGAGACGCTGAGCGGGGCCGCGCGGCCCGCATTTTCGGCCGGATTCGCGCTTCGCTCGACCGCGACCCGCGGCCCGGCAGTCCGTTCCGCCGCCGTCAGCCATTGCGGAAAGGTGCGCGAGCGTAACGAGGACGCGTATGCCTGCCGAAACGATCTCGGCGTCTGGGCCGTCGCGGACGGTCTGGGCGGATACCAGGCCGGGGCCATCGCAAGCGGCATGGTGGCCTCCATCGTGGAAGGGCTAGAGGCCGGCCGAGGATTCGAGGACCGAATTGCGCAGCTGGTGCGCGGGCTCGGTGTCGTGAACGGCTGCCTGCGCGTGCTCGCGGAGCGCGATCCGGACGTTACGCTGGCGGGCAGTACGATCGCCGCGGTGCTCGTCGAGGGCGCCGCGGCGGTCTGTGTCTGGGTCGGCGACAGCCGCGTGTATCGCTTGCGCGCGGCCGCGCTCGAGCAGCTCTCCCGCGATCATTCCGAGGCGGCCGAAGGCGTGGACAACCACGTCATCACGCGCGCCGTCGGCGGGCCGGAGCCGCTCGAGGCCGAAATCGAGCGTGCGGATGCCCGGCCCGGCGACCGCTTTCTACTGTGCACGGACGGGCTCTACGGCCAGGTCAGTGCTCAGGAGATCGCCGCGGCGCTGGCTTTGGAGGATCCGGAGCGGGCCTGCGCCTACCTCGAGCGCGCCGCGCTCGCAGGCGAGGCGCCCGACAACTTGACGGCAGTCGTCGTCTGCATCGAAGCCGAGGAAGGAGTGCCAGACGTATGACCGACAGCTCCGACCGCACGCGCTTGAAGCCCGCCGGGGCGGAGGGAACGCGCCTTAAGGCTGGCGAAGGCGAGCGCACGCGCCTGGTCGCCGGCGAGACCGACGGCACCCGCATCAAGGTAACGAGCGAACCCAATGCCGGCGATGCGCCCGGCGGCTCGGCTGCCGGGGCCACGAGGCTGCAGCCGCCCCGGGAAGGCGGAGCGTGGACGGGAAGCGGGGCGCAGCCGAGCTCCGACTGGTCCCATCCGGAGGACTGGGCGAGCGGCGAGGCGCCGGCGCTCGGTCCGGGCAGCGTCATCAAGCAGCGGTTTGTGCTCGACTCGGTGCTGGGGCAGGGCGGCATGGGCATCGTCTATCGGGCGCTCGACCTGCGCAAGCAAGAGGCGCGGGACCGCGAGCCCTACGTCGCGATCAAGATCCTGGGCGAGGAGTTTCGCCGCCATCCGAACGCCTTGATTGCCCTGCAGCGCGAGTCACGCAAGGCGCAGACACTCGCGCATCCCAACGTCATTACCGTGCACGACTTCGACCGCGACGGCGCCACGGTCTACATGACCATGGAATTGCTCGACGGCACGCCCTTGAACAAGCAAATCGCCGCGCACCCGCGAGGGCTCGGGCGCGAGAAGGCGCTGCCGATCATCCGGGGCGCGGCCGAGGCGCTCGCGTACGCACACAAGAACCGCATCGTGCATTCGGATTTCAAACCGGGCAACGTGTTCGTTACGGCCCGCGGCGTGAAAGTGCTCGATTTCGGCATCGCCCGCGCCGTGCCGACGCAAGCCGCCATACACGACGCGCGCGCAGCGAGCGCCTCCCGGGCGGAGCCGCCACAAACCGACCGGACGGTCTTCGACGCCACGGAGCTCGGCGCGCTGACGCCTTCCTATGCGAGCCCCGAGATGCTTGCGGGGGAGCCGCCGGCCCCGGCCGACGACGTCTTCGCGCTCGGCGTGGTCGCTTTCGAACTGCTGACCGGCAAGCATCCATTCGACAGGCTGCCGGCCGATCGCGCGCGGGCCGCAAGCTTGAAGCCGCCCGCAATCGGCGATTTGCCGCGGCGTCAGCGCAAGGCCCTGGCCCGGGCGCTCTCGTTCGAACGATCCGAGCGCCAGCCGGATGCCCGCGCCTTCCTCAGAGAGCTCGATGGGCCGAGCGCCGTCCGCAAGGCGGCCTACGGCTCGATCGTCGTGATCCTAGCAGGCGTCGCCGCATACGCGTTCTACACAGGCCATCAGCTCAAACCCGACGTCCCGTTCTCGGATCTGCCTGCCGTGGCGCAAAAGGAGTTCAAGGACGACATCGCGCAAGGCGACAAAGCGCTCCAGTTCGGCCCCGTGGCATTGAACGACGCGTTCGACTATTTCTCGCGCGCGTATGCGGTTCACCATAACGACCCGCTTGCCATTCGAGGCCTGCAGGCCGTCGCGGACGGATTCCTCGGGTCGATGGCGGGCGCCGACCCCGGCGTCAAGCGCAATGTCCTGCGCAAGCTGTACTGTCAGGAATATTTGTCCGGATACGGACCTGTGCTGGCCGCGTGCTCGAAGACGCTCGGCGCCGCGGCGTGCACGCCGGAACGAATGGGCTGCCAACCGGCGGCAGGCCCCTGATGCAGGCCTTTACAGGGTTGCGGATGGCCTCGCATCCGGGGCCACTGCAAGTGTTTGACATGACCGCGCGCCGTAGCTAATGTCTCTCGGCGACAACAAAGGGCCCGCGCCATGCAGCTTTGCGGCCGTCCAATATTCCTCGTTTGCGTGCTCGCCGCCGCGACGGTTTTGCTCGCGGGGCCGGCGCACGGCCAGGGCCGCAAGAACCGGAACGCCGGCAAGGCACGCGAAGGCTACGCGGCCGTCCAGGCACTCGAGATCGTCGATTGCCTGCTGCCCGGGCAGGTGCGCGTCGTCGGCGGGCGCACATACCTGACCCCGCGGCGGCCGACGCGCACGACGGCTGCGGACTGCGGAGCGCGCGGCGGCGAATACCTTGCCTACGACCGAGCGGACTACCGCTCGGCGCTGAACGTCTGGCTGCCCACGGCGCAGCAGGGCGATCCCAAAGCCCAGACCATGGTCGGGGAGATCTTCGAGCGCGGTCTCGGTGCCGAGCCCAACTACGAGTCGGCCGCCGAGTGGTACCGAAAGGCTGCGGATCAGGGTTACGCACAGGCCGAGTTCGATCTCGGGGCGCTCTACGAGCAGGGTCTCGGCGTGCCGGCGGACAAGCTCACGGCTCTGAACTGGTATCGCAAGGCGTCCGGCCTGTCGAAGGACAGCGTGATCTTCCAGTCGGCGGCTGCGCAGGAGCAGTCCACCCTCCGCAAACAACTCGAGCAGCAGATCGGGCAGCGCGACCGACAGATCGATGCGCTGCGCAAGCAAGTGGATGCCTTGCAGCGCCAGCTCGGAAAAGACAAGGATGCGGCCGAGCAGCTGCAGTCCCTCAAGGGCCTGCTGGCTCAACTTCAAACCCAGCGCACCGACGAGCAGCAGCGACTGGCCGCGATGCCGACTTACCGGAGCGCAGACGCCTCGCGGCCGGAACCCTCGACCGGCCGGAGACTCGAGAAGGGCCGCCGGATCGAGTATCACCGCAAGTCTTTCGGCAGATACTACGCGCTCATCATCGGAGTGCAGGACTATGAGCACCTCGATAATCTGGCTTCGCCGCTGAACGACATCGAGCAGGCGAAGAAGCTGCTCGAGCAAAAGTACGGTTTCAGCGTGCTTACGCTTGTGAATCCGGATCAATTGACGCTCATGAAGACCGTGAATCAGCTCAACGACACGCTGACCGCGGACGACAATCTGCTGATCTACTTCGCGGGGCACGGCGACCGGCTCAAGAGCGGCGCGCGCGAGACGGGTTATTGGCTGCCGTCGAATGCCGAGCCTCCGCCGGACGACACGCTTTGGGTCCCGAACGAATTCGTGAGCCGGCATCTCGGCCGGATCAAAGCCAAGCGCGTGCTCGTGGTCTCGGACTCATGCTACGCGGGATTGCTCGGCGACGATCCGGGCTACGTCATGGTCGGAAACGGTCAATACACCGACGAATACATCCAATGGAAAATGCCGAAGCGGTCGCGGCTCGTGCTGGCCTCGGGCGGCGACCAGCCAGTGCTCGACAACGGTCCGGGGGGGCATTCGATTTTCGCGCACGCGTTCCTAGAGGCGCTTCAGAACAACGCCAAGGTGCTGACGGCGCCGGAACTCTTCCTGGACATCAGGAAGCTCGTCCGGGAGTCGCCGTTGGCCGCGAAGAGTGGCCAGGAGCCTGAGCTGAAGGTGATCAAGGATGCGGGGAACGAGGTCGGCGACTTTTTCTTCATTCCTAGCTGAGCAAATAGAAGACAACGATTCGGTCGCATTCGCGCAGGACGGCTGGCGGGGCTAAGCTCCGCCCGCGGCGGTAAGGGGGGGCGCGGCTGCAGCTGTCGGGAGGACGGCCGTCGATGATGCCACACGTGTACCTGAGCGTAGCCGTGCGAGGGCGTGCCCTCGCGCTTTGCGCTGCCCTGGCGCTGTACGGGCTCGGCCCGGGGGCCGACGCGCAGACGAACGACGGGCAGCCGGGCCCGGGCCTGCTCGGCGGCGGCCTCCATTACGCGAACGACATCGAGCGGGCCGCGGCGGTCGCAAACGACCAGGTTTTCCGCAAGCTCGATACCGACTGCAACCCGGGCGGCGTGCTCGATCAGATTCCTTCGCCGACGTTCAGCGACATCACGTCGTTGGCGGCCACCAGAGATTCGAGCGGTCCCGGACCGCTCTGCAACGCGGATACGTTCTTCGTCTATGTCAATGCGCGCGAGCTTTACGAAACCGCAAACGAGCTGCAAGGGCAGGGCCCGACGGTCGCGAGCCTAGGACTCGACCAGCAAGGGCTCGGCCTCGCGCTGCGCTGGACGGCAGCGGAAGAGCTTTCGGCGCAGGGCTCGATGGCGACGAAGTTCGCGAATAGCCAGCTGTCCACGCTGGCAGCGCGGCTGACGGCTCTACGCTACGGTGCCGTCGGCTTCACGACCACGGGCCTCTACGACTGGCGGGGCACGGTTTCGCCGCTGCTCGCGCAGAACGACGACGGTGCCTCTTCCTCTTCCGACCAGCCGGCGGCGAGCGCGAGCGGAGAACGCTACAGTCCCTGGGGGGGCTTTCTGAACTACGGCTACGGGTATGGCAACAAGGCCCCGACGCCACTCGAGGACGCCTTCGACTTCGACGGCTCGCAATATACGCTCGGTGCCGACTACCGGCTCCCCGGCACGATCGTCATTGGAGGGATCCTCGGCTCGACCCGCCAAGCCATCGACTTCGATCCCGCCGCCAGCGAAATCAGCGTCGTGGACGGCAACATCCGCTCCGACGGCCGCAGCTTCATGGTCTTCGTCATGTCGCAAGGCGAGCACCTGACGCTGAGCGGCTCGGTTGGCGTCCAGTCGATGGACTACGTCGTCGATCGGAACATCCAATACCCCTCGTTCAATGCGAACACGCCGAGTGTGCATTCGCTCGCGCGCAGCGACCCGAGCGCGGACGTAGTAACCACCACGTTCGGATTCGGCTACGGCTTCTCCTGGAACAAGTTCTCGGTCGAGCCGACCTTCGACGTCGAGGCGCTCGACGTGTCGATCGGTGCCTTCGCCGAGCAGCGCAGTATCAATCTATTGAGCAATGCCACTGAGAGCCGCCGCTTCGATCTCGTCGTCTCGAAGCAGGAGATACGGAGCCTGAGAAGCTCCGCGGGCGTCCGCTTCCAATACGTCGTCACGCCGCGCTTCGGGGTCGTGGTCCCCTACTGGAGCCTCCTCGCCTATCACGAGTATCAGGATGGCACGCGCACGATCACGAGCGGCTACGCGGCCCTAGCGGACGTGCTCGGCAGCGCCACCTTCAAGCTGCCGACGGACGCGCCGGACCGGTCGTACTTTACCGCGTCCGCCGGCTTCTCGATGATCCTGCGCGGCGGCCGTCAACGCGAGGCGGGTGGGCCGATTGCCGGCGGATTCAGCGGCTTTCTGCAGTTCCAGACGGTGCAAGGCCGCGAGAATTACACCGACCGCGTCCTCACGACCGGCTTCCGTTACGAGTTCTGAGCCTTCTCGATCGGGAATAAAACATGATTCGGAAGACGGACGGGTTTTTGCTGTCGGTCGTGGCCCTCGTGGGCGCCGCTTTGATCGTCGGCGCCTGCAGCAGCGGCTCGGGGGGCAGTCAGGTCGGACATGCGGCGCAGACAGCGCCCACGGCCCGCGTGCAAGCATTGAACGGCGGCAAGACGAACGTCTTTCGGGAAGGCTCCGAGGTGCTGCTCACGGGCAAGGACAGCGAGGACGCGGACGGCCCACTGCTAAGTTGGTCCTGGCGCCAGACGGCCGGACCGACGGTCGAGCTCGTGCAGCGCGACAAGACGACTTACAGCTTTACGGCGCCGCACGTCACCGCCCAAACAAAGCTCTCCTTCGCGCTGACGGTCACGGATTCCGACAACCTGACCGACGAGGCATCCCTCGACGTGACGGTAATGCCGGCCGAGGACTCGAACGCGTTCCTCACGCTGGATCGTCGCGGTGCCGCGCGCAACACGTTTGAGCGCTTCGAGGTGGTTCCCGCCCTCGCAGAGGGCGCCGCCACCGATTCGACGCCGAAGCCGTTCACGCTGTCCGTGAAGGCCTATCTCGTCTACCCGCCGCACTCGAACCCGAACATAGATTGTCCGACGAGCACGAGCGAATTCGACGCGGGCGTACCGATCACGACGTCCTCGGGCTGCCTCGTCGAGCCGCTCGAGGATCTCACGCCCGGGCCGCTGCCGGGTGGCGGAACCGGCATTCAGGGCGAGTGGCCGGCGAACGTGCCGACCGTCGTGAGGCCGTCGGGCCTGACGGCGGACCAGCTCAAGTCGGAGTGGTGGAACCCGCACTATAGCCTCGATGTGCCGCGGCTCGACGTGGCCGACTTCAATCAGCCGTTCGTGGACAGCGGCGAACGCAGCCGCATACTCGACGAGTTCAATGCGCCGAAGGCGCACATCGTGCTCTTATTCGTCCTGACTGCGCCGCAGAACCAGCAGGATGCGACACTTATCGTCAACGACGTCGAGAGCGCGCCCATCACGGTCCCCGCCACGCCGTCTTCGAAGCAGCACGTCGTCGCCGAGACCAAGCTCGTCGCCAACGACGGCGCCGGCCTGCCCACGCGCGAAGTCCTGCCGCTCGAGCAGGTGCTCGCCGGCATCGCCGGCCGCGAGTCGGAGCTCACGTCCGAGGTTTACTATCGCACCGTCGACCCGAACAATACTCGCGGCACGCTGAATGCTTGGCTGCAACAGGCCGGGTTTGCCTCCGACGCAAATGGCACGCTGCTGCCAGCGGCGCGCGCAGGGACCGCCGAGTTCGCGCATGCCATCTATCTGAACAATTACGACCTCGGCTTCGGCCGCAACATGTATACGAGGACGGACCAGTACGGGAACGTCTACGCATTCGTCGGCAACTACTCGACACTCGAGGGCGCTATCCGCGACGGCGCGCCATTCGCGACGGTCGTCATGGAATACAGCCCCTTGATGAATGCCGCCGACAACACGCCGAAATTCGTCAAATTCTTCACGTATGTGGACGACGGCGGCGGGGACTCGCGCCGGGTGACCAGCCTGAATTTCGACGGTCGCGGCGAGATCTTCACGCCCGGCAATTGCATAGCTTGTCACGGCGGCGCGAAGCCGCCGGGAGTCAGCGAGCTGGTCTACGACAGCAACTGCGGCGACTCGCTCGACGCGGCCTGCTACAGCTGGCCGGCCGTGAACCGCGATGCCGCGGACATCGCGCACGGTGACCTCCATGCGACTTTTCTGCCCTGGGACGTCTCGGCGCTGCTGTTCGCCGACACGGATCCTGCGATTACCGACGCCGCCGTGCGCTTCGACGGGCTGTCTCTCCAGGACCGCCTGATCAGGGACTACGGCGACTACTCGCGAGATAAGCAGGAGGCGCAGCTCAAGAAGCTCAACGAGGCCGCCTACGCGACGTACTGCAATGCCGCGCAGACGCCCGGCTGCCAGACCGATGCAGCGCGGCGGCTCGTAGAGCACTGGTACGGCGGCCTCGACCAAAACGGCCAGCTCGTGGCCGCTCGGTTCGACGATTCGACTGCGATCGAAGGCTGGAAGAACGGCGAGACCGTCTCGACGCCCACTCAGACCGATCCAGGGGCAACGGCGCAAAACCCGAATACGGCCGAAGGTATCTATCACGACGTCTACGCGCACCATTGCCGCATGTGCCATACGAACATCTCCGACGCGACACTGCGCTTCGACAACTATCAGAGGTTTATCGCGGCTAAGGACCTGACGACCGCAGCGGTCTTCCGGCACGGCGAGATGCCGAACGCGCGTCTCACGGACGACAGGTTCTGGGTCGCCTTCGCCGACGGCAAGCCGACAGCCGCCGAGGCGCTTGCCAACGAGCTCGGGGTGCAACCGGTCAACGGGCGGCTGTCGCCGGGAGCGACGGCCGAAATTGCCGGGCTGACCGGCACGATGGCGCGCAACGACACGGTGCGGTTGTCGGGCGCGAACAGCGCATTCGCCGACTCCTATGCGTGGACCGTCCAGTACCAGCCCCCGAGCGAACTCGCCAACGATCAGACGATCGCGGCCTTTCAGCCGTTGCTCGTCGGCGCCGCTTCCTCGGAGCTCGCATTCGACGCCTCGGAGCCCGGCACTTATAGCATCCAGCTGACCGTGAACGGCGCGGAAGGGGCTGCGGTTGCATCGAAGCCCGTCGAGGTCGACGTGCCCAACTACGCGCCGACATTCGGCGACCTCGCGCTGAGCGTCAAGGAAGGAAGCTCGGCGACACTCTCCGTGCTCGACGAGCTCAACAAGCTGTGCGCGACGGACAACTGCCCGCAGATCTTTGGCGACCCGCCCGCGAAGATCGCAGTGGATGTGAGCGGCTGGAACAGTGCCGACGGCGACCTCACCCTCGACGATGCGACGACGGGCACCGTAACGCTCCGCGCGACGCAACCGGGACCCATCATGGCCTCGGTTCCGTTTTCGGTGACCGACACCGATGGCGAGATTCGGACTGCATCGATCAACGTCAACGTGGTGCCGCTCGGCAACCCGAGCGTTACGGACGACGCGGCAACGGTCTGCGCCCAAACCACGATCGTCAACGACCCGATCGCGACCTGCAGCCAGCACTCAGTCACGACCCCTGGCAGCCGGCATGTGACTATCGACGTGCTGTCCAACGATGCAGCCGATCCGTCCGCTGCGCCTTTGCACCTCCACTCTTACACTCAGCCCAGCGGAGGCGGCGGCACGGTCACGCAATCCGGGGACCAACTCGTTTTCACGCCCGCGCTGGGCTTTGTCGGCACCGCGACCTTCCAATACACGGCCCAGGACAGCAACCCTACGGGATCGCGCGTGAGCAATCTGGCGACCGTGAATGTGACGGTGACCGCGACGACGAGATTCAGTGTTGGCGTGCAGGCGGCGCTTCAGGACACTACCTATGGCTGCCTAAGTTGCCACGACTCGTCCGAACGCGACATCACGACCTGTGACGAGGACCCGTTGCTGACGGCGCCGAATTGGGCCAAGCGCGACAATGTGGCGGCCTGTGTGCAGTCCCCCGCCCGGGATAGTCAGATGCTCGTTTGGCCCACCAATACGAATCACGGCGGCGGCGCATTCTCGACCTGGGCCGAGGGCGATCCGGACTTCGACGCGCTCCTCAGGTGGATCGAGGAGGGCGCCAGGAACAACTGACGCGGGGCGCGGCAGATATCGGACGGGAATAGCGGAAAGCCGGAATTGGTTCTAAGATAGTCGGCGCAAGCGTTCTTTCTGGTTGCGATCTTCCAAAATACAAAACGGCAGGCGCGCACGGCGTTTGCCCATTACAGGTGGATTCGGCTCAGCTGGAGAATTCTAATGATCAAAGCAAACGGACGCGTCCTAATCATGAGCCTGGTTCTCGGATCGGCCGCTCCGGCCGCTTTTGCGCAACTCGAGGTCGGCGGCAGCGCACTCGACAGCTGCGCCAAGATCGATGCCCTGCAAAAGGCGGGGAAGCTCAACGAAGCCCGCGACATGGCAAACCAGTGTCTGCAAGGCATCGAACAGAAGATGCAGGGGCAGGTGGGCCAGTATTTCAAGCAGGAGATCGCCGGCTGGAAGCGCGTCAGCTTCGATCAGAACATCGTGCTCGGCTTCGCCAACATTTCCGCAAGTTACACCAAGAACAAACACTCCGTGGACGTCTCGCTCACGCGCGGCGCAGGCGGGAACGACTCGCTCGGCGGCGGTTTCGGCAAACTGTTGGGCGGGTTCGCACGCGCCGGGCTGGCGGCGAACGGGAAGCAGGTGCGCGTGGGCGGGCTGCCGGGGAGCATTCAGCAGGACGGAACCCTGACCGTGTCGCTCGAGAACAATGCGTTCCTGACGTTCAAGGGGGCAGATTTCAACGACGCGGATTCCGCGTTGTCGGGGATGGGGGACCTCGTCAACGCATTCCCGGTTTCCGACATCAATAAGACCTTGAAGGCCAAATAGTTATCAACGGCCGCCGGCCTTATCCTCAGACGGAGATCGCCAGGCGCTCGGAGCCGTAGACCCGCGCCGTGACTGCGAGCGTGAGCGCGGCTCGCCGCCGCCGCCATCGGGCCGTTCGTCCCGGTGTCCATGCTGACGTTGCCGTTGGGTGAGGTTCTGAACCGGCTCGTCGGTTTGCTGCTTTATCGTCTCGCGGCGCCGTCGGCTTCTGCGGCGGCCTGCAACCCTGGTTGCAGGCCGCCTTGCCCCTCGGCTATGGCATCGCCTAATCGACTGCAAGCGCGGCGGCTGCCAGCTTCTCGAGATCGAGGTACTGGCCCTTCTCGACGGTGACTCCGACGAACTGAATCCGGCCGCCATGGAATGTCCCCGGCGCTTCGTATTCCTCGCTAACCGCGTCGCCGCTGTCGCGTCCGATGCAGAGTCCGTCCCCGCCGAGCGTGAACTTGCCGAGCTGCGTCTTCATGTCGCCCTCGTCGACGACTTCTTCGTTCACGTAAAGCGTCGTACGGCCGAGCGACTCGCCGTGCTCGCCGACCTTCTGCCGAATGAACTCCATGCCGAGTGTGTATTTGCCGGGCGCGAGCGCCCGCGAGACGAACTTCTGCTCGGGTTTGATCCCGAGGAAGTTGTAGACGTAGCAGAGCTTGCGGTCCTTGATGAATAGGGCATGACCGCCGAAGCGCGAGCCATGGGCGAAAATGACGCCGTCGCAATCGGAATCGACGATCTCGACGTTGGCGACGATCTTGTAGGATCGTCCCCGGACATTGACTGCGAAGGACTCGGGCACGGGCGAGGTTCCAGGATAGTAGACATATCGCTCGCGCGGCGCTTCCTCCGTGGGGCGTTGGGCACCGAGAATCTCGGCGGGCGTCCGATCGTCGAGCGGCAGAACGAGGTTCGCATCGGCCTCCTCGAACCAGGCCTTGACGAGCGCGGCGAGCTTGTCCGGGTGCTGCTCGGCGAGATTCGTCGACTCGGAGCGGTCCACGTCGACGTGATAGAGCTCCCACTCGTCCCGGTCGAAGTGCCCTTTGCTCGTAAGCGGTGCGTGCAGCGCGGCCGCCTTCCATCCGTTTTCCCACATGCCGCGCGTGCCGAGCATGGCGTAGTACTGCCGTTTCTTGCGCGTCGGCGCGTTGGGCTTGGCGGTGAAGGTGTACCGCATGGAAACGCCCGAGAGCGGGTATTGATTGACGCCTCGATAGACTTTGGGCATCTCGAGTCCGCAGACATCGAGGATCGTCGGCACGATGTCGGTCGAGTGGTGGTACTGATTGCGGACCTCGCCTTTCGCCTTGATGCCTTTAGGCCACGAGATCACGAGCGGGCAGCACGTGCCCCCCGCGTATTCCGAATACCGCTTGAACATTTGGAAGGGCGTGGAGAACGCCGCGGCCCAGCCCGTCGGATAGTGATTGTATGTTTCGATGCCGCCGAGCTTGTCGATGTACTTCATGTTCTCCGAGAGCTCGTCCGGGTAGTTGTTGAAGAACTTGTTCTCGTTGACCGAGCCATTGGGGCTGCCTTCTCCGGAGGCGCCGTTGTCGGAGCAATAAAATACCAGCGTGTTGTCGAGCTGGCCGGTCTCTTCGAGGTGGTCGACGAGGCGTCCGACCTGCGCGTCGGTATACTCGGAGAACGCGGCATAGACCTCGGCCATACGCGCGAACAGCCGCTTCTCGTCCGGGCCGAGCGAATCCCACGGACGCACCTGGTCGAGCGGATTCGCAACGTCCTCGGGAAGCGGGTTGAAAGGCGTGAGTTTCGTATCTTTCGGCAGCAGGCCCTTGGCGATCATGCGCGGCAGGACCCATTCGCGATAGGCCTCGTAGCCCGCGTCGAACTTTCCCTTGTATTTGTCGATGTACTCCTGTGGAGCATGGTGCGGCGCATGGTTGGCCCCCGGGCACAGCCACATGAACCACGGCTTCGAAGGATTGGTCGCCTTCTGATCGCGGATCATCTGCAGCGCCTGGTCGACGAGGTCCCTCGACAGGTGGTACCCCTCCGCGGGCGTGTACGGCTGGTCGATGAACTTGTTGTCCTCGACGAGATCCGGGAACCACTGGTTCGTTTCGCCGCCCAGATACCCGTAGAACCGGTCGAATCCCTTCTGGAGCGGCCATTCCGAGCGGCTGGCGCCGGAACCGACGTCCTGCTCGGGCACGTTGTGATTCTTGCCGATCCAAAAGGTGCTGAAGCCGTTGTCCTGCAGCACCTGTCCCAGTGTCGCGCACTCGGCCGGCGTGCGGCCGCTCCAGCCCGGAAAGCCCTGGGCGCCTTCCGTGATGCACGAACACCCGTTGAGGTGATGATTGCGGCCCGTCAGGAACGTCGAGCGCGTGGGCGAGCAGAGCGCCGTCGTGTGCCACTGCGAGTACGTCAAACCGCGGTCGGCGAGCTTCTGCAGCGTCGGCATGTTGATGCCTCCGCCGAAAGGCGACCAGGCCGCGAGCCCGGTATCGTCGTACAGCACGATGAGCACATTGGGCGCGCCCTTCGGTGCCTTGGGCAAGGTGAACGGCCCCCAGTCCGGCTTGGAGTCGCGGATGTCGAGCTTGATGACGCCTTTGAATGCTTTCTTCGCCATGTTGGATCTCTCCTGGAAGCGCTGCCGACAAGCCGATAATCGTTCAGGAACCGCTGCACGCCGCCGGCTGCGAGGCAGACTAAGTGCAGGCCCTAGCGGGTATCGATTGGACCTTCGGTCCATCGACGGGGCACGTTGATACGTACGACCGAAGCCCGGCAGCGAGGGACGGCTTGACTAAGCACAAGGTCCAATGTTGGGCCGCGTCGTCGCGCAGCGGATAATCGACGGAGTGCAGGGCATGGGCTTCGGTATGGCACAGTCGCGCGACATCCGCGACTCACATTCTTCGCCGGCCGGCGATTCTCCCTCCGTGGAGCTTGCGAGCCGCCGCACGGGAATGTCGTTCCAACGCACGCGATTGAGCGCCGATCGCACGTTGATGTCGGTCATCAGGACCTCGCTGTCCCTCATTGGGTTCGGCTTCACGATCTTTCAGTTCTTCAAGCGGCTTGTTGGATCGAACATCCTTTCGCCCGGCAGCTCAGCGCCGCGGCAGTTCGGGCTTGCGCTCGTTATGCTCGGCGTCGCCATGCTCGTGCTCGGCATCTGGTATCACGCGAGATTCATGCTGGCGCTCCGCCGAACCCGCGCCGAGATGGTCTCGAGCGATCTCGTCCACGGACAGAGCGCGTTCCCGGTCTCCATGACGCTCATTGTGGCCGTGATTCTCCTGCTGATCGGCATGGCGGCAATCTTCGGCATGGTGTTCGAGGTGGGACCGTTCTAGTGGCCGCGTGGGCCGCCAGCGGCGGCCCAAAGGGAAAAGACGTATGGAGGAGTGGCTCGTCGTTGCGACGCGCGCGGCCATCCAGATCATCGATACGATGGCGCTGATCGCAGTGGCGTATGGCGCGGTGCAGGCTTTCGTCGCCGCCATCGGCGTTGCGCTGAGGCGGAGGACCGCGGGCAGCCACGAGACACGCCTGGCGTGGCTGCACTTCGGACGCTGGCTCGTCGCGGGCCTGACGTTTCAACTCGCGGCAGACATCGTCGAGACGGCCATCGCTCCGACCTGGCAGGATGTGGGGCAGCTCGGTGCCATTGCGGTGATCCGCACGTTCTTGAACTTCTTCCTCGAGCGGGACTTGCAGGAGATCGCGGCACGCGAAGCGGAGATGAGTGCGGTAGAGGGCGCGTCTTCGGCCGTCAGAGCGACCGTCGAGTGACGGCCCATTCGCTGCAGGCCGCTAGTCATCGACGGCGGCGGGTCGCCGTGGACGGGCGGGTGCCGGAGCGTAGTACTCCGCGGCCTCGGGGCCTTGCAGCGCGGGGCTTTCCGGGGGACCGTGAGTCTCGGCCAGGTACAGAGTCTGCGTCGGATACGCGAACCGAATACCGTGTTCGGCGAAGCCCACGAACACTCGCAGATCGATGCGCTCCTGGATGTCCATAAAGACGGCGGTATCGGCCACAGCACGTAGTAGACGGCTTCGGATCCCGACCGTAAAGGCCACGCGCCTTTCGGTCATGCGGCCGAAATTGCGTATCCGGCTCGCAAGCAGGTCCGTGTTCGAGAGGATGAGCTGCCCGTCGGGCCGGCTGCGCATGCGCGTCGTCTTCAGCGCCACTTTCTCTACGCTGCCACGAAACTCGTCGACCCCCAGCACGTCGCCGACCCCGAAAGGCCGGTCGAGGAGGATAGACAGCGAAGCCAGCAAGTCTTTGAGCACGCTCTGCGCAGCGAGGGCCACGACGATTCCGCCTATGCCCAGCCCGGTCACGACCGCCGAGACGTTGATTCCGAGCCTGTGGAGCGCCGCCAAGACCACGATCGTCCAAATGGCCGCCCGCAGCGCAAGTCCCGCGAAGTCGATCGTGGTAACTTCGGCCGGCGCGCGTTTCATGCGGCGGCGCCGGCGTAGGCTCATATACGCCGTCAGGGCTCCCGTGGCCCATAAGCCGGTCTGCACGAGCCAACCGACGCCGACGATCTGCGAGAAGAGCACAAGCAACAGCGGCTTCCAGCGCAGTAGCTGAGTGCCCAGGAAGAAGGCGACCAGCAGCACGAACCAGCGTTGCGTTCTCGCTGCCGAGCGTGCAGCAACGTTTAGGGTTGCGCAAGAGTCGCCGCCGGCGCGGCCTGCACCCCGGCACCGGCGGAGACCCAACTAGCACGAGCGGCCGCCGCGCTCGGCCGAACCCATGCGACGTCTTCTAGTGATTCCCCCCCCCTCCGGCGGTCTCGAGCTGTCGCAAAACGGAATCGAGGTTGAACGATGCCGGTTTCTGGCGCGGCGGGAATTGCGCGAAGCTCTCGATCTGTTCGCCGACGACGCCCTGCATCGCGTATATCAGATAGGCATGCGACAAGACGTAGTCCCAATATGTGTTCGAATTTTCGTCGGCGCGCTCGAACGGGTCGCGGCGCAGGTTGAAGATCTTCGGGACTCGAAGCGGCACGAAGGGCTCGGCCCAGCAGGCCAGTTGCTTCGCGCGCTGCTCCATGAGCACGAGCTTCCAATCCTTGAGCCGCAGTGCCATCACGTCGCCGTCGTCGCTTATGTAGACGAACGACTCGCGCGGGCTCTGTTCCGCCTCGCCCATGAAGTACGGCAGCATGTTGAAGCCGTCGATGCAGACCCTGAACGTTTTCTCGCCTGCCTTATGACCCTTGAGCAGCTTCGCCTTGATGTCGCTTTCTCCGGCCGCACCGAGCAGCGTCGGCAGCCAATCCTGGTGGGACACGATGCCGTTGAACACCGTGCCGGCCTTGATCTTGCCCGGCCAGCGTACGAAGGCCGGCACGCGCCAGCCGCCCTCCCAGTTCGTATTCTTCTCGGAGCGGAACGGGGTGATGCCTGCATCCGGCCAGGCATTGAAGTGGGGGCCGTTGTCGGTCGAGTACATCACGATCGTATCTTCGGCGATGCCGAGCTCGTCGAGCTTCGCCAGCATCTCGCCGATATGCTCGTCGTGGGCGACCATGACATCGTTGTAGAAGCCTTGGCCGCTCTTGCCCTTGTGCTTCTCGGCCCTGTGCGTTCGGAAGTGCATGGCCGTCGTGTTGTACCAGAGAAAGAAGGGTTTGCCGTCCTTGTGAGACTTGTCGATGAAAGCCAGGGCGTGTTGCGTCACCTCATCGTCGATTGTCTCCATTCGCTTCTTGTTGAGCGGGCCCGTGTCCTCGACCTTTTGACCGCCCTTGCCGTCGGCCCAGGAATGGAGCACGCCGCGCGGCCCGTAGCGTTTCTTGAACTCCGGGTCCTTGGGATAGTCCGGATCTTCGGGCTCTTCCTCGGCATTCAAATGGTAGAGATTGCCGAAGAACTCGTCGAAGCCGTGTTTCGTCGGCAGGAACTCGTCCTTGTCCCCGAGGTGGTTCTTGCCGAACTGCCCTGTCGCATATCCGAGCGGCTTCAGCAGCCCGGCGATGGTCGGGTCCTCGGCGCTGAGGCCGAGGTCCGCACCTGGCATGCCGACCTTGGTCAAACCGGTCCGAATCGGGTTCTGGCCGGTAATGAATGCGGCGCGACCGGCGGTGCAGCTTTGCTGCCCGTAATAGTCGGTGAACGCCGCGCCCTCGCTTCCTATTCGGTCGATATTCGGTGTCCTGTAACCCATCTGTCCGCGATTGTTGTAGCTGATGTTCCACCAGCCGATGTCGTCGCCCCAAAGGACGAGTATGTTCGGTTTCTTCGTTGCCACGCGTGCGCCTCCTGTTAATCGCTTGTGGGCCGCCCCCGGGTGTCTCCCAGGTGCGCCGAGTCGAGCATAGAAGGCGGGTTGAAGGCGGCATAATTAGACGAAAGACCGACGGCGCTTCTGCAGCCCATGAGCTCCGACGCCCGAACAGGTAGCGAACGGAAGCGGCTGCGTGTACTCTGCTCGCGTTCGACGGCGCGAGTGTATCGACCCCGCCCCGAGGGGGCGGGCAAGGGGTCGAAGGCGGCGCGACGGCCGCCGCTCGTCCAGCGCAAATGGGGGATCTCATGGCTTTCGATGGAATATTCGAGCCCTTCGATGGGAGGGGCGACGACGAGCCACACGAGTGGCTGTGCAAGGCGTGCCGGCAGCCGATTCCGAATCCGGATAGCGACGCCGTGCGTATAGAGTTTCGCCAAGGCTCGGCTAAGACGCGGCGAATGAGCGGTCTTTATCATCCCGAGTGCAGCAAGCCTTTCCGCTCGCTCGCGGCAATCGCCAATTTGAGGCCCATGGGCGGCTAGGCGCCTACGTACGCGGCCGTCGGCGTCGCCCAAAATCCAATGGCTCCCGTCCGGAAGCCGCCCCTATAGTGCCCCTCGAGGAGGGGCCAATGGGAACGGATCCGGACGCTTCCGTCCCGACGATGCCCGGTTCGCGCCCGCAGGCGCTGTGGAGCCTCATCTTGTTGGGACTCGTGCTCATCGTTTGCGGGGTAGTCGTACTCGGCGACCTCGCGCTCGCGACGGCTGTGAGCACGGTCTTGATCGGGGCGCTCGCGATCGTCGGCGGAGGGATCCAGTAGTCCATGCGTTCGGGACGAGGATATGGGGCCGCCTCGTCGGAAGGACTCTCCTCGGGGTTCTTTATATTGCTTTCGGACTCGCATTGATGTCACGACCGGAGTACGGGGCTTTGGCAGCACCGCCTCGCGCGTGAGCGCAACGGGCCGATCAAGGGCTCCATGAAGAGCGGCCTGCCTCCGCGTCGACCTTTGCGTTCGTGCAGGCCGCGAACGCCGTCACGGTCATGCCGTCTCTGGATACGGCTACGGTGGCGCGCCCTGTCGTCTCGTCGATGACGAAGCTGTATGCCCGGCCGCGATCGATCCCCTGCAGGTAGATCCTGCCGTCGGTCCTTTTCATCGTGCCGATCGGCGTGACGCGATGCAGCCCGCTCGCCTGTGTCGTCGACAGCATCTTCTTCTCGACGTTGACGACGACAAACTGCGGAATCTTGACGTTGAGCGCGAGCACGGGCTGACATTCGGCGCCTTCGGCGCAGATCACGACCTGCCCGGTGGCACAGAGGAATTGCCCGGCGCCATTGAGGTTGTCCGCGGCTGCCGAAGCGGCGAGTAGGAGTCCGGCTGCCGAGGCGAGGGAACGGCATAACAGTTCGGCACGGTCTCGCGGTTCTGACGGCCTTCTTTTCGTAGCAGGCATGCGATACCTCCTAGTACCTGACGAGATACTTCTTGCCTTCGAGGCACACGCTCATGGCTTTCTTGAAATTCTCGGTCTCCTGCTCGGTCGCCCGCTGCTTCGCCGCTCCGCTTTGTTGGGCGGCGAGGACTGAGCGTGACCGTTGCTCGCGGCCAGGGTCAAGCCGAATAGTAGCGCCGAGCAATGCAGTCTCATGGCTTTCCTCCTGATCGTCGGCCGTCGCGTCGATGGCGCAGCGTCTCGACGTGCTCATCTTGCACTGCTAGGCACTTCCGCGCAGTACACCCTAAGCACTAGGGCCGGTTAACGGACGAGTCGCGAAAGCGCTCTTCACACGCGAGACGCGCCGGGCCGCAGGATGCACCGAAAGCCGACGTGGCTCGTCGAGGTGTCGACGGGCTCGGGGAACCGGGCTGCCGGCCTATAGCGGCGGCAGTAGTTGGGCGCACAAAGGTGCGACCCGCCTTTGAGGACTTTGCGCGGGATCTTGATGTCGGGCTGGCACGGATCGTAGCTGTCCTCGAGCCGGGGACCGCGCGGATTTCGCGGTGCGCAGCAGGCTTTGAGCGCCTCGCCTGCGTGGCGCGGTCGGTACCAATCGGCCGTCCATTCCCAGACATTGCCGATCATGTCGTAGAGGCCATAGGGGTTGGCCGGGAAGGCGCCGACCGGCGATGTCCGCTCGTAGCCGTCCTCGCACACCTGGCGCCAAGGAAACTCGCCCTGCCACGTATTGGCCATGTGGCGCCCCTCCGGAGTGAGCTCGGCGCCCCATGCGTACTCGCAACCGTCGAGACCGCCGCGCGCCGCGAATTCCCACTCGGCCTCCGTCGGCAGTTCGAGGCCCGCCCAGCGGGCGTAGCTTTCCGAATCGGTGCTATTCACGTGCACAACCGGATGACGCTCGAGGCCCTCGAGCGAGGAACCCGGCCCTTGGGGATGGCGCCAATCGGCGTCGCGCACGTATCGCCACCAGTTGGCGAAATTCGATGTGTCCACCGGGCCGGCGGGCTGCACGAACACGAGCGAGCCCGCATACAGCATTTCGGGCAATGCGCCCGGATAATCGTCGGGATTCGGCGGCGTCTCGGCGAACGTCCGGTAGCCCGTCGCCTGCACGAAGCGAGCAAAGCGCTCGTTGGTTACCGGATAACGGTCCATCCAGAACCCGTCGACGCTGACGCGGTGTGCCGGAGCCTCTTCCGGATAGTGCCGGTCCGAGCCCATGAGAAAGGTTCCGCCCGGTATCCAGACCATTCCGGGAAACGGGGCCCCCCCGAGGCGGGGCTCGCCTCGGACGCGGCGCGATGTGTCGGGTGCACTTGCCATGGTTTTGCCTTTTCAGATTAACGGCTGGTCGAGAGGATCTGCGCCTCCCTGCGGTGGTGGCAGAAGATATACGCGGCCCCGACGACGAGGCCCAACAGCACATAGAGCAAGATGGCGGCCCCGAACCGTTCTTCCGGCGCGTTGGTTGCTGCGATGGAGAAGCCGATGGCCGGATGCCGGGACGCCGTAAAAAGGGCGGAAACGACGATGAGCTGCTTGGTATCCATGCGAAGTCCGAGAGAAAATTTGGAGCCGCAGGTCTTGGGGTGTCGACGCCGCGTCCGGCGTCGCGTCGTCCCCAACGTTGCCCATCATTGTGGTGCGGCCTCTCGTGCCGGGACAGCAGACCTTGGTCCAACAGGCACGGTGGTCGCTTCAGTCGTCCCTAAGTCCAATACTGGCATGCACGTCGATAATGAACAGTGCGAGGAGACTGTTTCGGAGGACGGGCGATGCAGACGAGAGCCTCGCTCTTTGCGCTACTGACCGCGATTTCCCTTCCGCTTGCCGCTCAGGACGCGAGCCCGCCGACATCGGCGGCCGCTTCGGATCCGCTGCGGCAGATGCCGGTATTCAATTTCCGCGAGGGAGGAAAATCGCATCTGTTGCTGCACGGCACGGCCGTCGCGCCGAAGGCGCAGGGCGACGCGACGGTCCGGTACAAGGACGGCAACAGTCAAATTTCCGCCGACGCGAAGGCTTTGCCGCCGCCGTCCTCGCTGGGTCCCTATACCACCTATGTGCTGTGGGTGGTCGGGCCCGACGGAACCGCCGCGAATCAGGGCGTGCTGGCGGGCGCGGACGGCGGCAAAGGCGGGCTCGAGACGATGTACGGCGCCTCCCAATTCGGGCTCTTGGTCACGGCCGAGCCGCACTTCGCCGTGACGGTCCCGAGTAACATGATTGTGCTGTACAACACGCCCGATCGCGTCAATGGAACACAGGGCACGCTGAGGCAGCTCGCAGCCAGCGCCGATTACTCTCGTCTCGGGCCTGTCGCTGCCGGGAAGGGCGTACCGACCGAGCTCGTGCAGGCACGCTACGCCCTGGCCATCGCGCGGGCTGCGGGGGCCGAGAAGTACGCTTCGGCCGCTTACGAGAATGCCGAGAACAAGCTGACCGCGGCCGAGGAAGCCCAGGCGGGAAACCGCAAGGACCGCAAAACCGCCGTCGACGATGCCCGCGAAGTCGTCGTCGCAGGAGAAGCCGCGCGGCGCGCCGCTTCGGCGGCGGCCGCGACTGCGGCGACGGCCGCCGCCGCGGAGGCCACGGCGAGCGCCGCCGCGCGGCAAGCCAAAGGCGAAGAGCAGAGCGAGGAACTGCGCCGACGCCTGAACGCCGTGCTGCCGACGCGCGCGACCGAGCAGGGGCTCATCGCGGAAATCGGGGGCGTGCATTTCGCCACTGGGAAGGCCGAGGTCGACGGGACCGCTCGCGAGGATCTGTCCCGCTTCTCCGGCATAGTCGCTTCGTATGAAGCGCTCAAATTCAAGATCAACGGCTACACGGACGCTTTGGGCGCCATCAAGACGAACCAGGCGCTCTCTTTGCGCCGGGCCATCTCCGTTCGAGACTACCTGATCTCCCAAAACGTGCCGGCTTCCAGGATCGACGTGGCCGGGCTCGGTCCGTCCAATCCCATCGCCGACAATGCGACGGCCGAAGGCCGTGCGCAAAACCGCCGTGTGGAGATCGTGATCTCGGGCGAGCCGTTGACCGGCGCCTCGCCGGAGCGCCGTTAATGGGCGGAAGGTCCCTCGAAAAGAAGAATGGGCGGCGGCGCGTCCTCGCGCCGCCGCCGAGCGGCTACTTCGAAGGCACGGCGAGCGTCGCCGGGTCCCAATGCTCGTCGGCCTTGCCGTCGACGAAGCGCCACGTGTCGAACCAGGTCGTGTAGTACTTCTGGCCCGGGTGACGCGGATCGTCATAGGCACGAGGTGTCATGACCGTGACGTAGTCGCCTTCGGCGATCACGGCAACGACGGGCTTCGTGAGCTTTCCGCAATCGGCGGTGCGGGGCATCTTCGCGACTTTGGTGAAGTAGTAGACGACGCCGTCCAGACCGGAGGCCGCATTGGGATTGTGCTGGTGGTACGCCTTCGTCAGCCACTCGCCGGCGCGATCCCACTGCCCGCATTGCAACAGCTCACGCTCGATGTGCAGCGCGGCCTGCTTGTTCCGGTTCAGCACCGGATCGCTCGACTTGAACAGCGACTCCGGGTCTTTGACACCGCGCACGGGCTCCTGGGCGAAGGCGGCAAAGCCGACGGTCAATGAAACGAGGGCCAAGGCGGCAGTTGTTGGAATTCTCATACTGGTAGTCCCCCTAATGGTTTTTCGAGTGCGGAAATGATCGACAGAAAGGCGGGCGCACGTCAACTGAATCCGACAGTGGCCCGCGGGCATCCCCGGCCAGGGCCAGGTATCTCGCTATCCGGGGCCGTGCCCGAATTCATCGGGCTCGAGGTTTGGAGCAATATAAGTGTATATATAACATAGCGTTACTTATGCTTTATAACAACGTTCATCACATTGGCGACGTTCTGTAAGGCGTCTGCGGCCGGCCGCCCAGAGCGGGCCGCGGCATGGGGAACGCCACGCGTCCCCCACGCCGCGTCGCCGCCTATCTGGGCGCACGCGGCGGCGCCTGCGCCGGTGCGTTCGGCGGCGGCGCCTGCTCGTCGGCCTGCGTCAACGCGCCGATGAGTTGCGTAATACGTTTGACGTTTGCATACAAATCGACGATGAGCACGGTGCCTCCGGTCCCGTCGGCGTTGACGTGCGCGACGAGATGGGCGGGTCTCGGCATCAAGGGTCGCAGAATCGGCACGAGGCTGGCAGGATTCACGCTTGTCTTCACGACGCGCGAGACCCATGCGTCGTCGGGCACGTTGGCATCATCTCGTTCGACGATCGGCGTCGCGTATTGGCGGATTATCTCGGCGGGAACGACGTTGACTCGCCCGCCGAGCTCAACGGCCGCGAGACCGTTGAGGCGCAGGATCGAGAGCAAGAGCGCATACGTCGGATGATCGAGATCCGTGCCGCGCACGGCAATGTGCCTCGGCACGCGGCCATCGACGAGGAATTGCCTGCCCGAGACCGCGGCGACGTTGCGCAACAGTTCGGCGAGCTCCATGCCGGGCGCCGGCCGGTGCGACTCGTCGCGCTCGCGTTCGGTGCCCGGTCGGCGCTCCCCCCGGAAGGCGGGTCCGTGCTCGGGGCCCCACCCTTGGCGGGAGAACAGGAAGCACTCGCGCGGAGGACCGCCCTGCCATTCGCCTGCGGGACCGCGGAACCCGCCATCACGCGCTGGGCGGCGGGCAAAATCGCCACCGGGCCCCGGTCCCGGACCCCGGTCGGGTGCGGCCCGCGGCGCCGGCCCTTCTTCGTCGGCGTTCGGTGCCGGTTCCGAATCCGCTCCCGGGCCGCGGTCGTTGCTGCGGTCGCCGTCCCGATCGAATTGCCCAGCCCCGCGGGGAGCGAATACGGGGCCCTGACCCTGCGATGCCGGCGGTTGCGCCGCGGCGGCGCCCCAGGCGAGCATTGCCGCGGCTGTCAGCGCGGCCTTCGTGCAAGATGGCTTCATGGACTGTCCCTCCAGGGGGGCTGCAGCCGAACGGGACGGCTGCGCGAACCCAAAACCGGGTGCTCAGCACGCCTATCGTCGCTCGCCGCCCGATGGGATACAACGGCGCGGGCATCGGCGGGCCTCCGCGGGGCTCCCGGGCGCCGGCACACGAGTTTCCCGGGAATTCTTTGGCGTGAATTTCTTCTAACATGACGATCGAAACGGTAGAGTGTGCCGAAGTTGCGCGACACCCCGGGGGAAATACAGCGATGCCGCAAGAAACGCAATGGATCACGAGAGCCGTCGCCTTGGCCGCCGCGGCTTTGGCCTGGGGGAGCGTCTCGGCGGCCGAGCCCGCACATCCCGACTTCAACGGCATCTGGGTCACCCACCGCGAGCCCGGAGAGCGGCGGGCCTCGGGCTTCGGTGCGTTGCGCACGGACCTGCCCTTGACCGCGGAGGGAAAGCGCCGGGTCGAGCAGTACCGCAAGCTCAGCGGGCCCGAACGGGACAATCCGGCGGCCTATTGCGCCGAATACGGCATGCCGACCATGATGCAGCAGCCGGGCGCCTATCCGCTCGAATTCATCCAGTCGCCGGACCAGCTCACGATCATCTACGAGGTCGACAACGAGACGCGGCGCATCTACCTGAATGGGCGGCACCAGCCGAAGGGCATGCGGCTGCCGAGCCGGGACGGGTACTCGGAAGGTCATTGGGAGGGCAATACGCTCGTGGTGGAAACCTCGAGCTTGACCGATGGCCAGGACCAATCGATGCACCCCCACAGCGACAAGGCGACGATCGAGGAGCGCTTTACGCCCGACAAGACGGCGGACGGGAAGAAGCTCATCCGGTACGAGGCGACGATGACGGATCCGGTCTACTACACGAAACCGATCAAGATCGAGCACGCGTACGAGCTGCGTCCGGACAGTTTCATGTTTCCGTACTATTGTCCGAACGAATTGTGGAACGAATTGCTCGAGATGAGGCGCAAGCAGATGGAGGCCGGCAAACCCGTCGACGCGCAAATGAGCGACGTCTACAAAGCCCGCGAAGCAAACGAGTGACCGGGCGCCGCTGATACGAGGCCCGATCGCGCATGATGAGGAGATCCGTGATGTGGAGAGTCCCTAGAAACTACCTGGCCCTTGCGGTCGGCACGGCCGCGTTGGCCCTTTGGTCCTTGAGTGCGGCCGCGCATCACTCGGCCGCCCAGTACGACTTCGGCAAATTGGTCACCGTCGTCGGCACGGTCAAGGAGTTCGACGTCAGGAACCCGCACACGGCGGCCACAGTTGAGGTAACGGACGCCAAAGGCACGCGCGCCGTCACGTTCGAAGGCCACAGCGCGAGCCACTTCTATCGCTCCGGCTATACGAACGACATGGTCAAGGCCGGCGACAAGATCAAGCTGACCGTAGCGCCGCGCAAGGACGGCCGTGACGGCGGCTACATCGTGGGATTCACGGTGAACGGCCATACCGTTGCCCTCGGCGGCGTCTCGCGCCGCGAAAGGACCGGCGGGAAGTAGAAAACGCAAGCCCTCCCGTCCGCAGCCGCGCGCCGGGAGGGGCCCGGGAGCCTCCAGGAGCCTCGATCGGCCGTTGCCTCGAGCCGCCCGCTACGCGAGTGCCTTCTGGAACAGCGCGAGCATCCGGCTCCAGGCGCGCTCGGCCTGATCGTAGTCGTAGACGAGCGTATCGGGCGGACACCAACCGTGGGCGGCCGGGTACACCTCGACCTCCGCCCGCAGATTCGCCTTCGCAAAAGCGCTTCTTAAAACGTCCTTGGCCTCCGGTTCGCGCTTGTCGTCGCTCTCGGCGATGGCGACCACGAATTGCGCTTTCATCTGCGGAATCAGCCGATGCGGGCTGTCCTCGGCCTGCGTCACCAGGCCGCCGCCATGGAACGTGCACGCAGCGCCGATCCGGTCGGGCAGGGTGGCCGCGGTGCGAAACACCATCGGGCCGCCCATGCAGTACCCAATCGTGCCGGCCTTCCTGCGTGTATCCACCTCGGGCCGAGCGTCGAGCCACGCGAGGAACGCTTTCGCATCGGTGACCTCGGTCGCTGCGTTGAGCGACTGCGCAAGCGGCAGCACCTCCGGAATCGGAGTGCTGGCGCCTGCAGAGGCCGTGGGCGCCTTCTTCGTGCGATAGAACGGATTGATGACGAGCACCGCGTAGCCGGATTCCGCCAGGCGCTTGCCCATCTGTCGGAACGCGCGCCGCAACCCGAAAATGTCGGGCCACACGAGCACGGCCGCGTGGGCGCCGGCGGTCGGCGCCGCGAAGTACGCGTCGCACTTCCCGTCGGGCGTCTCGACCGTCACTTCGCGTTCGTTGACGTCCATCGCATCGGCCGCGCGCGGCAGCATCATCGCGACGCCGACGGCCGCAGCGAGCGTACCGACGTTCTCGGCGCGAGTATTGCTTCAGGTCTTCCGCGAAATGGTCTTGATCGCACATCAGGGCATCTCCCGCTAGTTCCTGGGACGCACCGCCTCGCCGGCGCGGCCGCCGAGTTATACCTTTTCGGGCCGAGTCTATTCGTCCGCTCGTTGCGCGCGACCGGGTGCGGTGACGGAGACTGCCGCGGCATTGTCGCCGGTCGCGCCCGCCGGCGCCCCAAATCGGTTGGCCTCGGTCTGGCCGGCGCCGACGAGCCCCCAGACGATGAAGGCGGCGGCGACGAGGACCGCAGCCACCGTTACGATGCCGAGCGCCCGGGAGCCGGGGACGTACAGGACGAGCCAGGCGGCCGCGATGATGAGTGCGGCCGGAGCGAGCAGCGGCCAGGCGGAGCGGCCCATGTCGTGCAGGCGCCGGGCGTGCAGCACCAGGCCCGGATACAGCAGGACGAGCTGGCACCACTGGCTGTCTCGGCCCGGCACGAGGAAGTGATAGAAAGCAAACACCGCGAGCAGGACGAGCAGGGCGCCGATGAAGTTGCCGCGCGACGTGCGGCCCCCGGGATACACGAACAGGGTATCGAAATTCATGATGTCCTCCTCAAGCTTCGCCGACTGCGAGGGCCTGCCGCTGCAGGACACCCTTGTAGTAGTCGATGTAGGCCAGCATCAGTAGGCCATTGAGCGCCAATGCCGCGAGCGACAGGAGCGCCGCGACGGGCTGGTGCTCGAGGATCACTCCCCAGAAGGCCGCGCAGACCGAAAGCGGCATCACGACAGTGAGCGCCAACGGGACGAAGACATTGGCGAGAATCAGGGCGCCGGTGACCAGTTGGATCGCCGCGACCACGTAGATAAGGTGGCTGTTGACGAGGGCCGTCATGAGCTGCGCGGCGAGCGGCGCATGACCGGTCGGCATGGGATAGAGCGAGACGAACAGATAGCTGATGCCGTTGGCCAGCATCCACGCGCCGAAGATCAGTCGTCCCGCCAGGACGAGGCGCTCCTGGCCAGAGCCCCCGGCGGAGCCGCCGAGAGCCCGCGGCTTCGCTCGGAACGTGAATTCCGCGCGGTAGGTTCCCACATAGGCGAGGCAGAGCAGCACATTGCAGACCAGCACGGCACCGCCGAAGATCGACGCGACGGAGCCCCATCCCTCGAGCACAGTGTCCCAGTACCACACGCAGAACGAGACCGGCATGCATACGACGAGCACCAGCGGCAGGTAGATGCCGGTCAGCACACCGAGCCCGGCTATGAGCTCGACCGCCTTCACGAGATCGAACAGGTGGCTGTCGAATAACGCCAGGAACAGCTCCTTGCTCAGCGGCTGCGTGCCGAGCGGCTGCGGGAACAGAGGAACAAAGTGGTTCAGGCCGGCTGGAACCATCCAGGCCGCGAACACGAGACGCACGAACCATATACCGTACTTCATGGCGCTCCCCCCCGGGATTGTAATTTTCGGCCACCTCCCCCGCGGCCGGTTAGGTAACGGGAGAGTAGACGCTTCGCGCAGACATTGTAAATACGGCGCTTGTCTCGAATTCGGGTCCATTGCCCTTACTACGCCGGGGACACCGCCGATTCGCGCGTGCAGGGCGTCGGAATCGCGAAGAAGAAGGTGCTTCCTCGACCGACGCGGCTTTCGACCCAGATCCGACCCCCGTGGGCCTCCACGATCCCTCTTGTAATCGGCAGGCCGAGCCCCGCCCCGAGCCGTCGGGCCTGGGAAGCGGCCTGCCAGAAGCGATCGAAAATGTGCGGCAAGGCGTCGCGCGCTATGCCGCGGCCCGTATCGGCGACCGAAAAGACGACCTCGTCGGCGTTCACCGCGGCGCTCACGACGATTCGACCGCCCGGCTCCGTGAACTTGATCGCATTGCCGACGAGGTTGTCCAAGACCTGGAGCAGCCGGCGACGGTCTCCCCACACCTGACTCACCTCGGGCCCGAGATCGTCTCTAAGCTCGACTTTGGCGGCGGACGCGAGCGGCTTTTGCATCCGCAGTGCATCGCCCAATAGATCGGATACGCTGAGCCGCGCGGGCTCGACCTTGAGCTGCCCGGCTTCCACGAGCGCGACGTTGAGCAGATCCTGGATCAGCTGATTCATGCGGTCCGCGGCGCGCTGGATCAGCTGGCGGGGTGCGGGGTCGCGTCGCTCGGGCTCGTCGCCCGCGCGTTCCATGGCGGCCGCCTGCATCATGATCGCGCTGAGCGGGTTACGCAGGTCGTGTGCGACGATGCGCAGCACGTCGTCCCGCGTCTTGATCGCACGCTGCAGCGCGGCCTTGGACCGCCGCAGCGCGCGCTCGGCGAGCTTGCGCTCGGTAATGTCCTCGACTTGAGCGATGTAATAGAGCGGGGCACCTTCCGGCCCGCGCAGCACCGCTGCGCTCAGCATGACGTTGACGACCGAGCCGTCCTTGCGGATGTAGCGCTTCTCCAACTGATAGCGCGGATACTTGCCGCGGGCCAGGTCGTTCGCCAGCGCGACGTCCTTGTCGACGTCTTCGGGGTGGGTAATCTCGTGAAACGTGCGCGCCATGAGCTCGGCGGCGGTGTAGCCCGTGATTTCGCACAGCACCCGGTTGACGCGAACGAACCGGCCGTCCAGGGACACGAGGGCCATGCCGATCGGGGCCTCGTCGATCGTCAATCTGAACCGCTCTTCGGACTCGCGCAGCTTCGCATTCGCGGACTCCGCCTGCCGGCGGGCCGTCTGTTCGCGCGCTAGCAGCCGCTCGCGTTCCTCGGCGATGCGTTGGGCTTCCGAGATGTCGCGCGTCACCGTGCCCATGCCGAGGATGCGTTGGCCGGTCGCGTCGCGGATCAGGAAGTGCGTGTCCGAAACCGGGATCCTCTCCTGGGTCTCGAAATTCCGAAAGAACGTCTCGCCCGACCACACGCCTTCTTCGCGCATCGTTGGGAGCAGCACGTCCGTGACGAACGTGCGCAGCTCGGATGGATAGCAGTCCTGAATCTGCAGCTCCTCCACGGGAAAGTCCGGCCTCAGACCGATCATGCGACGGCCGGCCGCGTTGAGATAAATAGGCTTACCGGCCGGATCGGCGATGCCGACGAAGTCGACGGAGTTGTCGAGCAGGGATACGAAAACCTGGCGTTGATCCTCAATCCGCTTGCGATCCGTGATGTCGCGAACGAAGGCTTGCCAGCGTCCGTCGCGCAGCATGTTCGAGCTCGTCTCGACCGGCACGACGCTGCCGTCCTTGCGTTTCAGGCGCCACTCCGTCTTGCTGACCGCACCGGGCACGAGCAGCTCGGTACGCAGTGCAGTCAATCGAGCGGCATCCTCGGACGGGATCAGGTCGAAGAGCGTCTTGCCGATGAGCTCGGCGTGTTCGTAGCCGAGCAGCCGGCAGGCGGCCTCATTGACGTCGATGTAGCGGCCGTCGAGATCCGCGAGCAGGAAAGCGTCCGGCGCAAGCTCGATCACCTCGCCCGTGCGGGCCGCCGCACGCGAGGCCTCGCGGCCGAGCCGGCGGAGCTCCAAGTTCGCAGCATCCAGGGTCCGGCGCCGGCGGTTTACGAGCGCGGCCAAGTAAATGATGACCACGCCGTCTGCGCCGTAGAGCAGCGCCCGGATCAGTGCCTGATCCACGGGATAGCCCGCGCGCACGATGAACGCATATGCCGCAAGGGGAAGGCTGAGGCCCAGGGCGCAGATCCCCGGGCCGGTCCCCGCGAATACGCTCGTGACCAGTGTGGCGGCGAAGAACAGCGCGAACGGCACGCCGTTGCCGGTGAGCGGCGCGAGAAGTAGCCTGAGCCCGAACGCGACCCCGACGGTCACGAGCGCGAACGAGTAGCGGGACAGCGTATTACGCATCGTGTCGTCCAAGTTTGCTGCGAGCGTAGCTCATCGCACGGTCTCTGCAAACGGGCCACGGCGAGGGTCGAAGCGGGTGCGGCCAAGATCGTATTCGGTTGCTTTTCGGCCACGTCCGAGTCCCAATGGCCGCGGGCTTCGGGGCTGCGCCTCGCGGCGCCGCTGCGCGGTGGTTTGGCCACTCGGGTTGCGCGAGCCGCACCCGAAGCCGCATGATCTCGGAAAGCCAGGAAACTGCGCCTCGCGCGGCACCGTTCGCGAGGCACCGCACGTGAAGGGGGAAGCCGCATGCTGGGAACGCCGTATCCCAAGAAGCCGATGCACCGCATCGCTTACACCAAGCTCACGAAGGCGCAGATCGCGGCGAAGCTCGACCCCGTTGCCCGGCGCGGTCCGCAAAGCGCCTCGCCCCTGGCGACGAGCCTCGCCGGCAAGTCGCTGAAGATCGTCACGGACAGCGGGCCGGCCCTTGGCTACCGGTTCGCCGATAATGCCCGTCTAGCCGTAGCGGTAAACGGCGGCAATGCGATCGACGCGGGCTACGGCGCGTTGGAGATGGCTCGGTTCCTGCTCTTCAGCCACATGATCCCGGGCACTCAACGCGGCTATACGGTCGTCGTCGACCAGGACAGCCGCCTCGCGACCGTCGTCGAGCTCTGGTTCAGCGGCTACGAGGACAACCGCGAGGTGCAGCGCCAGATCTACTACGGGTACGTCGATGTCGGCGGCGAGCCGCCCAAGGCCCGGCACGACTACACGGATCGGCTCGAGGGGCGGGGCTACCATTGGGTGCAGGACACCGGCATGGAGACGCTGGAGTATTACCCTTCGTCCGGCTATTCGCATTTCGTCGAGCTCTCGCGCACGGGCGGCGAGCTCGGCTTCTGCGCCCCGTCAGACTACGTCAAGCTCGACAACGATTTCTTCGCCTACACACGCACCGAATGCGAATTCTCGGGCACGTTTACGGCCTATGTCATCGACATGAACCGCACTCGCCAAATCGGCATGCGGCTCGGTTTCGACGAAGACGACGCGCTACATTACTACCTGTTCCGGGGCCGCGGCGATATCGTCGGCCAAATCGCCCGGTTCGAGAAATTCGGCGACTATTCCGGCAATCCGATCCCGGGCCCGAAGGATAAGGACGGCAAGTCCGTGCCGGGCAGCCGCCGAGTCTATAGGCCGATCAAAACCATGGAGAAGCTGAGCAAGGCGGAAGTGGCCAAGGTCGTCAAGGAACATTCCACGGCTTTCCCGGCCCGCACGACGACGGGCGGCGCCGCGGGCATGGCCGCCAACGCGCTGCCGACGAGCGATTTTCTGGCCGGCAAGACGTTCACGCTGCGCTACGACCATGGGCCGGCCATGGAATACATGATCGCCAGCGCGGACGAGCTCAGCTGGCGCATGGACGGCAAGGGCGGCTGGACCCGGGCCCGCTACCAGACCTATGAGGCCGCGCCCGGCTTGTTCCTGTTCGGGCACTTGCTCGAGGGCGCGCCGAATCACGACGGCCACATCGTCACTGTCGATTTCCACCAGGGGCTCGCGACCTGCTTCAACGGGTTTCTCAACACGCCGTATATTGCGAATGAGGCCGGGGCACGCACGCTGTTCGGGGTGCTCGAGATGGACGGCATCCAGCCGCCCATGTACCGCCGTCATGCGCGGACGACCGAGATGCTCGGCCGCTGCATCACGTACAGCTACGCGCCCGGGCTCACGTCGATGCATCTGTATTCGACCCCCAACACGGTGTCCTGGATCATCTTCACGCCCGACGGGCACGGCGGCATGGAGTGGAGCGGCCCGGGTGATTTCGTAAAGATCCGCGACGGCATCTACTTCATGTACTGGCTCGAAGAAGCCTGCAACGGCACGCTCGGCACGATCCTGCTCAACTTGAACATCATGCACGACGCCGGCATCGGCTATCACTGCGGCTCGCACGGTCTCAATATGAGTCAAATCGGCGCCATCGTTCGGCATGCGGGCAAATTCGAGGTCGAGAAGTATTTCCAGATCAAGGCATAGGGCGGGATGACATGAGACCCAAGGACAACAGCTCCACGCGCCGCTCGTTCCTGAGCGGCGCGCTTGTGGCCGCGCCCCTCGCCGCCGCAGCGCCCGCCGCCGCCCTGGGCGGGGCGCAGCTCGAGGCCCGCATCGAACGCCTCGAGGACGAGGCCGCGATCCGCGAGTTGCACGCGTCTTGGCTCAGGCGTGTCAATGGCGGTGAGCAGGATGCGCGCCTCGACGCCGCGGTACACCGGATCACGGCCGACCATACCGGCGCCCCGGACAAAATCGAAATTGCCGCGGACGGCCGAAGCGCCGCCGGTGTGTTCGAATGTGCCGTCGAAGCGGAAACCCCGCTGCCCGAGCACTGCACGTTGGCCCAGATGGCCCGTGCTCAGGGTCATGGGGGCGTCCTGCGGACAGAGCGGCGGCGGCTCACGATCGATTACGCCAAGACCGGCGGCACTTGGACGATCGCGAAGCTCGCGTCGGCGCCGCTGCCGTCCTGACCTGTGCCGCCCCGCCACCGGGGCCGCTGGCGAGGCGTATGAGACGACAGATGCTCGCCGGGTTGGCCGTGCTCGCGTCCGCAGCGGCGCACGCGCAAATGCCGGCCGCGCTGTCGACGCTGGTCGGCGCCAGGATCGCTCCCGGCCAATGGCGCGAGTATCGCAATGTCGGCGGCGGCCCCCTCTACGACGGCCGCGTAACGAAGGTCGCCTACTTCGAGACGGAGCGCCTCGTCAACGTCGATTATCAGTGGATCGAGTTCAGCAGCGTCGATGCCAAGACGCGGCAGGTCAGTCGGGAGCTCGTTTCGCTGGCCGACCCGGCGGAACCGCCTCTGCGCACGCTGATCTACATCGATCCTCCGATCAATCCGGCGACACTGCCGGGCTGCGATCCGCTCGAGCATCCCAAGACGCGGTTCAAAATGAGCGGTCACGAAACTGTTCGCGTGCCGGCCGGGACGTTCCCCACGACCGTCTTCGTCTACCGCTCGCTCGGCGTCGAGCACAAGGCCTACGTTTCGGCGCGGGATCCGAAGGGCATCGTCATGATCGAGACGCCGACGCTGCGCACCGAGCTCGTCGCGGCCGGGGACGGTGCGGCCAGCCAGCGCAAGGGCCGGCCACTATACGACGGCCCGGCCGCTTGCCCGCACCGCACTCAAGATGCGGGCAAGCTCGCGGCAATGGTCGACTGCCTCCAGGAGCGTGTCGTTGCCGCCGCGGCGCTGGCAGGGGAGCGCGACTACGACCTCGTTTGGCAGCGTACGACGCGGCTGTGCGGGATCAATGCCTCGGCCGGGGTCCTCGGCAGGCTGCAGTCCCTGCTCGAGCCCACTTTCGAGGCGCAATGGGTTGCGCCGCGCGCGCGGCGCAAGGAGCGCTAAGCGTTCGCACGCGCTTGGCGCAGCGCGGCGAGGGCCAGCCGCTCTTCGCGGTTCGGATCGTTCGCGACGCGCACCTCGTCGCCGAACATCATCGTCGGATAGTTTTCCGGATCGAAGACCGGCCAGTGCGGCATGTCCGGGTGATCCGGACTGCCGTTTCTCGCAAACGCAGCCCAGGCCGCGCTCATGATGTGGCCGAGCTCATAGCGGGACTGGGACGAACCCGTCATCGATGCGCCGATATCGAGGTTGTAGAACACGAACGGGATGTCGAGCGTGTGATAGGAGCCCATACGCCCGTTGTGCACGGGCGAGTACCAATCGAAGAAGTAGAGGTAGCTCGGGGCCCGGGCTTGTTCGAACTTCAGGCGATTCAGCGCCTGCGCGTTCCAGCGCCGCGTGTCGTCCGCTTCTGCCGTGAGCCATAGCATCTGGTTCCGCCGCTTCGGGTGCAGGCGTTTGTAGAGTTCGAGAAGCTTGCGGCCCTCGGCTGCGTCGCCGTTCGCGAGCCGGTTCGTGAAGCGCGCCAGCATGTCCGCGTCCGCCAAGTCGTATGGCGGCGGCCCGACCCAGCCGTTCTCCGTCTCGACCGATCCCGTCAGCAGCGGTACGTCGGCAGAATAGCCGGGCGCCGCCGGATCCCACTGGTCGTGCGGCAGCACGCGGCCGTCGATGACCGGGCCCGTGCCGAGCCCCGAGATCCGCGGCTCCGAGTAGTAGGCCGCCTGGATCGCGCGAAAATCCATGCGCTGCAGCTGGTCGAGTTGCGGAGGCTTGAGGTTCAGCCTGGCGAGAAAGCGCTCGGCCTGTTCGCTGGCCCGGTCCGCCGGGATGCCGCGGAATGCCGAGCCGCTCTGCGCGATGCAGCGGTGGAACAGTCCCGCTGCGGAAGGCGTGGCCATGAGCGTCGTGGTCTTGCCACCGCCGCCCGACTGGCCGAATATCGTCACGCGCTCCGGATCTCCGCCGAAGTTCTCGATATTGTCCCGCACCCACGCCAGCGTCGCCACGAGGTCCTGCAGGCCGACGTTCGTCGAGTGCGCCCACTTCGCCCCGCCGATGTCCGCGAGGTGCAGGAAGCCGAAAATATTCAGGCGATGATTCACGGCGACGACCACGACGTCTTCCTTCTTGGCCAGATTCGTGCCGTCGTAAAGCAGATAATTCCCGGAACCGACCGTAAACCCCCCGCCGTGCATCCAGACCATGACGGGCCGCGCCTTGTCGTCGAGACCCGGCGTGAACACATTGACCGTGAGGCAGTCTTCGCTCTGCTCGGTATGGCGGTTCAAGGCTGTCACGACCGGGGCCGGCTCTTCGGCACCCGGCTGAATCGGCGCCGCGTAAGTGATCTCGAAGTGGTCTTTGACGCCTCGCCATGCCGGCGGCGGCTGCGGCGGCATGAAGCGATTGGCACCCGCCGTCGGGGCGCCGTAGGGCACGCACCAGAATTGATGCACGCCGTCCTTGAGCAGGCCCCGTACACGGCCGGCACGCGTCTTCGCGATGCCGCCGATCGTCGCGAGACGCCGATCCTGGGCCGCTGCGCGCAGGGCAGTGCCCGCGAGCGTGAAGCCGGCCGCGGCGAGCAACCCGGAGCCGATGAACGTCCTACGGTCGCACGACCGCCCGCCTGAATCCCGCATAGTCCCCCCTCTGCGAATCGTTATCCGGCGTCAGACTATACGACACCTGGGACGGCCGCGCACAAGGCCGGCCCGCTCGGCACACGGGCGGGCGATCGGGGCGAAGCGCTTTGCGGAAAGCACGAATGGCCGAGCCGCCGCTCGACTGACAATGTTTGCTCGACCCGGCCGGGCGGAATCTTCGCCGGCTCGGCGGACCGGAGAACCGAACGAGGTAAACGTATGAAAGCGAATGTCGGGCTCGTCGATCGAGTCGTTCGAATCGTAGCGGGCGTCGTGCTGATCGCCTTGGTCTTCGTCGGCCCCGCCACGCCCTGGGGCTGGATCGGGCTCGTTCCGCTCGTTACGGGGCTCATGGGGTGGTGCCCGGCGTACTCGCTTTTGCACGTGAGCACATGCGGGAAGGCGGCGTAGCGGACCCCAGGCCTCGACGTCGGAACCGTCGCGGCATTGTGACCCGGTGCGAGTCGCCGTTCGCCGTGAAGCCGACTACGTGCTGAGCAGCAGGAACCCGTAGTGCTTGCAGACCGGATCTTCGGATTCGAGCACGTTGGCCGCGAGCGTGCACTGCACGTCGGCGAAGCCCAGCTCCGATAGCGCGACGGCCGGGTCTTCGAAGCCGCGCACGAACGGCTCGCCGATGACGCGCATGCTGTGGATGAAGGCTTCGCTTTCCGGGAGCCCCGACGTCCCGTCGACCGCTGCGCTGGTGACGAAGTCGAGCCACATCTGCGAGCCGCGAGGCATAGCGCGTCGCACCGTGCCCAGCAACGCGTCGGCCACGGCGGCTTCGAAATACATGCTTCCGCCTTCCCAGATGAAGAACCTCGGCACGTCCGCCGGGAGGCGGGCCTCTTCGAGGATGCGGCCGAGGTCGTCGGCGAGAATGTCGAACGGGCGCCTGATGACACGATAGGGCGAGTCCGTGCTCGCGGGCAGGCTGCTCTCGCGCTCGCGGAGCATGACGGCCAGATCGAGCTCGAGAAACGTGACGTCGCCGAGCCCCTCCATTCGCCAGGGCCGCGCGTCGTAGCCGCAGCCCAGGTTGACCACGACGCAGCGCGCGTGTTTGCGTGCAAACTGTCGCAGCGCCGCGTCGCAATGCAGCGTGCGCGCTTTCACGAGCGCGGCCAGCTGCGGCGTATCGCGCGAAAACTTTTCGGCCATGGCGATGCCTTGTGCGCCCGCCGCGCGGGCCGCATAGGGGTCCAAGGCACGGTCGTCGTTCTCGGGGCAGCGTATCGGCGCCCGCAGCCCGGCGATGAGGCGGGCGGAGGTGTTCAGCTTGTGAGTCAGCATGTGGTGCGTCGACGCGATCGTGCGCCCGGTAGCCCTGAGGCTGCGTGCGCTTCGGGCCCAATAGTCGAAGTCACTCACGGCCACGAGTCGATCCCCGTTGTGCATCTTGATGCGCACTCTGTGGCGGACCTCCTCGCCCCGCGCAAACGTCTCCGCGACCGATCCCCAATGCTTGGCCGGGATCGAAGCCCGGCAAGTGATGTCCTCGGTGCTCGGCCGCAGCCATTTGATCGAGGCCTGCGCCCCCCACATGTAGGCGCCGTGGCCGTCTTTCTGGGCGTGGAAACCGATGACGGGCGTTTCCGGGAACAGCGTGCTCAGGGCAATCCCGCCCGTATAATCGGCGGCGAGCAGCATGAGCGCGGCCTGCTGGGTGATGTACTGATTGGAGCTCTCGACGGTCAGAGGCAATGTCGTCACGGCCTTGCCGAGATCGACCGCGTCGATCGACCAGTTCAAGTATGCGAGCACGGGGACGGCTCGATGAAAGGACTCGGTCAGCGGCCCGCATTGGAAGCGGGCTTGCCTATCGTCCTCCCAGGAGCGGGGCTTGGCAATTTGCAGCGATGTAGTCATTGTATCCGTTAGGCAATTAATGGGCGTGACGGTCATCACCGTGCGGCGCGACGCTCGGTCGCAACTGCGTACGGCGGCGAGCGGCGCTGACCGTCACACGATTGGGAGGCGCTGGAAGTCCGGCGCGTTCGGGCAAGCGCTCGCCTCGACTCTTCAGCCCGATGCCGCACCGAACTCGCGTATGAGCTCTTCGACGGCCAGGACTTCCTCGTGCAGCAGCTCGAGGCTCGAGTCGTCGCGAAAGGCGCCGAGGGGCAGCTTGGAGCTGGCCGGCACCTCGTCGAGCCGCGGAAGCCCCTCGGCGCTGCCCTGGACGATACGGTCGTGAAGACGGGCGACTAGGACGAGATCGGCCATATCGGCGCTCGGTCCCGCGTCCCGGAACCACTCGCCACGGCTCTGGGCGACTGCGACGAGCTCGGGCTCGAAGCCCCAATGCAGGAGCAGAACCCGGCCGACCTGAGGGGCATACTTGTCGATCGCCCGGACGATGAGGTCTTCGTCGCCGAGCTGATCGGGATAGCGCTTCAGGACGTTGAGAATCGGCAGCACGCCGATGTCCTGCAGGAGTCCTGCAAGCAACGCACGCTCCGGCGAGAACCTCGAACAATGCCGCGCCAGCACGCTGCTCAGCGCTGCGAGGCGCGTGCTGGCGAGCCAGGTTCTGCGCAACAGCGTTCCGAGCACGTGGGACCGGGTCACGAACATTGCGCGGAGCGCGTGCGCCAACACGAGACTGCGGGTCTTGTCCATGCCGAGCCAAGCGATCGCGCGCTCGACATCGCGAATGGGCGTCGAGCCCGCATACAGGGCGCTGTTGGCGGTCTTCAACAAGTAGGTCGTCGTGCCCGCGTCACCCTGAATGATTGCCGCGACGGTTCGGATGCTCCAGTTGGGGCTCGTCATGGCCCCATGTATGCGGGCCGCGACATCGGGCATGCTCGGCAAGCTGGCGCGATGCGTGAGGATCTTGCGGCACGCGTCCGAAATCAGCGTGATGATCGGGGTCGGGCGCGAGGCGGGCGGTCGGGGCATCGGTTCGGGGCTGGGCTGAGTGTACATAACCGCTTCATCGGCCGGAGGCCGCAGAAGTTGAGCCCGCCGGCAGAAAGGTGTTCCGTTCCGGGCGGGCGCAGCAGGCTTCAATGAGCGCCGAGGCTCGACTGCGGCCGAATCGGCCGCAGGCCAGCTTAGGCACGAAGGACCACCGTTCCTCGCGGCGGGGCAGGGCGGGGCGCGATAGGGCGGATCTGGATGCCGGCGGGGCGGGCGGGTATAGTCCCGTCGCGAGGTGTCACGGGCCCTCGCCCCCCTCGGCTCGCGCGCCAGGGGTACAGGGGCGGCGGCGATCGGCCGCACGTTTGGATATGGGGGAAGACATGGCAGATCCAGTCAGAATTTTCGGCGCACCGCTGTCGCAGAACGTTCGTAAACCGCTTGCAGTGGCATTTCACCTTGGAATACCCGTCGAGGTGGTTCCGCTGCGGCCGCACGATGCCGACGTGACGGCCGCGAACCCGTCCGGCCGGATTCCGGCCATGGATGACAACGGCGTCAAGCTCGGCGAGTCGAACGCAATCATGATCTATCTCGCCGGCAAGAAACCATCGTCGCTGTATCCGGACGAGGCGGCGACGCGGGCGAAGGTTCACCAGTGGATGTTCTGGGACTCCGCGCACTGGACTCCGGCCTACCAGCCGATTCAATTCGAACGGCTCGTCAAGCAGATATTGAATCTCGGGCCGGCGGACGAGGCCGTCGTAGAAAAGGCCCTGGTCGCGTTTCGCCGCGAGGCGGCGCTGCTAGAAGCCGTGCTCGCCGAAAACGCTTGGCTGGCCGGCAACGAACCTACGCTCGCGGACTTCAGCGTCGGCGCGGGACTGACCTACGCCGAACCCGCCCGCCTGCCGCTTGAGGAGTTTCCCAACGTCAGCGCGTGGAACGCCCGCTTGGCCGAGCTCGACGGCTGGCGCGAGACGATGCCCAAAGGCTGACGCCGCGTCGGGGCCCGGCCGCCGAACTCAACCTACACGCTCCAACCGCCCGTCCAGATGGCGCGCGTGCCGGCCGGCGTCGCGTGAATGGACATGGTCGTCGCTCGGCCACGGCCAACCGCCGTACTCGGTGCGTTGATAGTCGTAGATGGCCTGCTGAATCTCGACGCGCGAATTCATGACGAACGGCCCGTATTGAACGACGGGCTCGCCGATCGGGCGCCCCTGCAGGAGCAGCAGCTCGCCCCCCTCCGAACCGTTCTCGAGCATCGTCTCCGCGTCTGCGCGCAGTTGCACGGCCGTGCGCACGGGAATGTGCCGGCCGCCGATGGTCGCGGAGGCCCCCGCGAAGAAATAGAGCGTGCGATTCGTGCCGGCCTGCGCGGGCGGCAAGGTGAAGCGTGCGCCGGCCTGCATCTTCAGGGTCCAAATCGCGACGTCGTTGCGCGGGTCTGAGGCCCATGAGTGCGGCGGCGGCGACGGCGGACGCGCATCGCCGATCGGCCCCGCAACGATCGTCACCTCCGTCTCGCGCCCCTGGTCGTCCCTGTTGCGATGGCGCGGCACGCTTTCGTTCCAAAGCATCGCGAAAAATGGCTCCGCCATCTTGTCTTTGCCCGGCAGATTCAGCCAAATCTGAAACAGCTCGAGCGGATTGGATTCCTCCCGCGCGAGGAGCGGAAACATTTCCGAATGTACGATACCCCGGCCCGCCGTGAGCCACTGGACGTCGCCCGGGCCGAAACGGGCCGTGGCGCCGAGCGAGTCGGAATGATCCACGTATCCGCGGCGCATGATGGTGACCGTCTCGAAACCACGGTGGGGATGGCGCGGAAAGCCCGGCACGACGCGGCCGTGATACATGCGCCAGCCGTCCTTGCCCTCGAAGTCCTGCCCGATATTGCGCCCGGCCAGCGATGCGGCGGGACCGAGCCGATCGTTGCCGGCCGGGTACGTGTCGTTGTGATACGTACAAAAAAGAAATGGATCGACGGCCTCCCACGGGAACCCGAGAGGCCTGGCGGCGAGGACGAGATCCTGGGTCATTGCGGTCTCCTGACCATTCGACTGGATGGCAGCGACGGCGAGGGGCGCCGGAGGCGGCCACGAGGTCCATCGCTTCGGCGCGGTGCCGGCCGATGTGCCGCACGCGATTATACGCGTTATCGCCGCTTCGCCGGCGGTTGGCGCGTCGGCCGCCGGGGTCGGGTCGGCTTGGCCACGAGCTGCTCCGCACGGTCGCGCAGGATCCACGACAACACGGCGATCCAGCCGAGGAAAACCAGCGCGAGAGCGCGCTCGTAAGCGCCGTCCCAGGCTCTCGGTACGAGCACGAGCAGCGGTGCGAGGACGATCCACGTCAGGCAGACGGTCACGCTGCCCGGGCGCCAGCGTGAACTCACGCCTTGCAGCACGTGGGACAGGGCCCACGTCGCCCCGGAGACCAGAAACCCGAGCACCCAGACCGCCTCGACGTGAATCGTCGAGCTCGCCGATCCTGGCTGGTTGTACGGATAGACGACGATCACGCCGACGTCCACGGCGATCAGCATCAATAGAAACGCACCGAAGGCGCACTTCCAATATGCGCAGCGCGCCATAATGACGGCGACCGCACAGCACAGCACGCCGACGGCGAACGAGACGAATGCGAGGTCCTGTATCCAGCCGTCATTGCCTGCCGCCAGGCGGCTGATCGTCTCGCTGATCGGGTCGTAGCCTTTGACGATCAGTGTCGCCGCAAGATTGCCGGCCACGGAACCGGCGAGCCCGATCAAGCAGGCCAGCGCGAACGTACGTACCACAGTGGCGAGCGCGGCAGGTGTTAGGTCGGAACGCTTCGCGGCGCTCCGTCTCTCTATGTGCCTCGGCGCTTCGTGCGCATTGCCGTTCGCCAGCATCCTGCTGTCACTCCTAGAGTTCACGGCCTGTACAGCGAGCGCTTGCAAGCACCATGCCACCCTCAAATCGGCTACGACCGATCCAGGTGCCGAGAAGATTCCGGTGGGGACTCTCGGGGGGCGGGGAGGCGGCCGTTGTCGCTGCCGGCGCAATCCTTGCTAGAAACGTGAGTAAGCGAAAGCGCTCCCGAACTGGAGGTACAGTTGAACCGACGCAACAGCCGCAACAATTGGAGCACGCTGAGCGTTATGCTCGTCGGGGCCTTCATGGCACTGCTCAACGTCACGATCGTGAACGTCGCGCTCCCGGACGTTCAATCCGGCATCCACGTTTCGAATGCCGTACTAGAATGGATCGTATCGGCCTATGCGCTGACCTTCGGTCTCGTCCTCATTCCTTCGGGACGTCTCGGCGACAACTACGGCCATAAGCTGACCTTCCTCGTCGGCCTCATCGTGTTCACGGTTGGCAGCCTCGGCAGCGGCTTGGCGCAGAGCGACTCGGGACCGCACAGAGAATCGGCAGCGCCGTCGGCATCGCAGGCGTCGGCACGGCTTTTTTCGGGACGATGACAGGTCACGGCCGCAGCATCGCGGCGGCGTTCCTCGCAAGCGCCAAGACGGCTTCGTGGGTCAATATCGGACTCGTCTTGGTCGCGTTCGTGCTCGTGTTCACGCTGCCGAGCGAGCCCTCGAAGGGCGGCGACTGAGTCGCGGGGATCACCGCCGCGTCCGGGAGGCCCCGAACGTCCCGCGAAGGCCGACGAAGACGGAGCGCGGCGCGCCGGGCGAAAGAAAGCGGGGATCGTTACCCAGGGGCGGATCGAACGCGACGCCGGAACTGTCGCCGAGCAGGCCGAAGGTCTCATAGCGCGAGTCGAACACATTGTCGACACGGCCGAAGAGCTCGATCCTGCCGGCCAGGCGATACGTCGCATGCAGACCCACGACGGTATAGCCGCCGAGCGTACCGAGCAGATTCGCCTCGTCGCCGCGCAGATAGACGCCCGAGTCGTAAAGGGCCGAGCCGCCCGCCGAGAAGCGTTCTCCGAAGCGATAGTTGCCGCCGAGCTTCAGCGTGCGGGCCGGCACTCCTGGGATGCGGTCGCCGCTTTGAACCTCGATGTGGCCCTCGGCATCGGCAAAGGGATGGTTGGAGCTGGGCGCCGTGAACGGCGTCCGATACTCGGCGTCGAGCGCGCTCAGGTTCGCGAACCACTCGAGACGGCTCCAGCGGCCGGCGAGCCCGAGCTCGACGCCCTGGCGAAGCGTCGTGCCGACGTTGCTGAAGAACCCTTGCGTCGCAGTCGCGCCGCCGGTGCTGTTGAAGACGATGTCGTTCGTATTGTCGGAGCGATAGAGACTGAAATGATACTCCAGCCCGGAAATTCCGCCGCGCGCGCCGACCTCGACACTGTCCGTCACGACCTGCTCGAGCGGCGGATCGGCCAGGAACGCGTTCGGCAGCGTGCAGGGCGCCGCCGCATCCGCACAAGCGAGCTCGATCGGCGTCGGTGCCCGCGAGGACTCGCTATAGCTGCCGTAGAGGGAGACGGCGGGCCTGACGATGAAGGTGACGCCGAAGGCTGGATTCAGACGGCCATAGTCGTGCCGTCCCTCGAGCTTCGGTGCCGGCACCGAGTAAGGCGTCGTGCCGCCGAGGTCGTGGAGAGCGACCTCCGTATCGTTGTAACGGGCCGCGACGGTGAACGCGAGCCGTGCCGTCGCCGAGAGCGTGTCCGTGACGTAAACGGACCAGGTGCGCGCCAGTGTGTGGACGGCCGTGCCGCCTGCGGGCACGTAGATCCCGCTGCCCTTCGTGCTGCGGTCGGGATTGAGCTTGCCGATCTCCAGCCGCGAGGCGAACGTTGCCGTTCCATGGCTGTACCCGCCCCCGACGACGAGGCGGTTGCCGGCCGCGATGGACTGGCTCAGACTCGCCTGCACGCTCGCGCCCGTACCGAGCTGCTTGCGTGTATCGATGTTATTGACAGCATCGCGCGGGGCCCCGTCCGGATCGGATGCCGCAATGGCTGCGCCGAACTGGTCCGTCGCGGGCGCAGCGGAGTCCTCGGGGCACAGGAGACCGGGCGGACCGCCGGCGCTCGCGCAGTCGCCGAAGTTCGAGTCGTTGCCGTTGAAGTAGTCGGTGTCGCTGTCCCGGTAAAAGACGTTGCCCGAAAGGTCGACGCCGCCGAGCATGCGCTCGCCCTGGAGCTCGACGAACTTCAGCGTGTTTTGGGTGTTGTCCGGATACGTGAATACGGCGGCGCGGTCGCGCGCGAGCAGCGGGGCCGGAATCGGACCGTTCCCGGTCAGATCCGTATGCGCGAAGTTCAGGTCGAGATCGAGGCTCGTGCCCGCCGACGAACGATAGCTCAGCGCGCTGAACAGCCTCTTAGCACTCGAGCCCGAGGCGTCGCGCCAGCCGCGCTCGTCGAAGCCGTCGGCCGTGACGTAGTAGCCGAGGCGGCCATTGTTGTCACCGCTCTCGATCTCGGCCGTCTTGCGTCCGAAGCTGCCGCCCGTAACGTCGTAGCCCGTGCCTTCGTGCGTGAAGCCGTTCTTCGTCGTGATCGTCAGCGCGCCGCCGAGCGTGTTGAGCCCGTATACCGGATTCGTGCCGCCGACGAGGCTCATGCGCGCGATCGAGGATTCGGGGATCAAATCCCAGTTGACCGTGTCGCCGAGCACCTCGTTGATGCGC
Organism: uncultured Gammaproteobacteria bacterium; assembly: GCA_963782445.1. GTDB lineage: Bacteria > Pseudomonadota > Gammaproteobacteria > Steroidobacterales > Rariloculaceae > ZC4RG20. Next base: position 2,130,294 of record CAWAJM010000001.1, on the reverse strand, counting down.
ACGCCGTTCTGGTAGACGGCCATGCCCTGCGGCAGACCGAGCAGGGGCGACGCCGTGTAGCCTCGGTAGAGGATATCCGGCTGCAGCGGATTTTCCTGGCTCTCGTTGAGCGTCACGCTCGCGAGGTTGCGGTTCATGAAGTCCGCCACGCCGAAGCTCTGGCTCGCCGCGATCTCCGCGGCTGTCGCCGTCTGCACGTTGTAGGGGACCTTCTCGCGCGCGATCCCGGCGCCGCTCTCGAGCGGGGTGACGATGATTTCGTCCATGGTCGTTGCGGCGGTCACGGGGGCCGGCGTCTGGGCACCGACGGCCACGGGCAGGCACAGCCCCGCCGCGAGGCACGAGAGTCCCTTTCGTCCAATGCCGTCCACAGCGAGCCGCGCCTCCTTTGCGTATTCAGGATAGGCGCTGGGTGGGGGTGCGTAAACGGCGAAGTTTGCCGCTCGGAGCCGCCGCTCCCCGGCCCGAGACCGGCCCGCCGCCCTCGGTCTCGCGGGAGACGGGCGATTGCCAAATCGGTCGCCCATACGCGAAACTCGCCCGCTTCGTGCGCAACGAGAGTCCCGTGAACGACGCGACGAGCCACGACGGCGACGATGCCGTGCGCCGCAAGGCGATGCTGAGCCTCACGGCCCTGGGCGTCGTGTATGGCGACATCGGCACGAGCCCGCTGTATGCGATCCACGAGTGTTTCTTCGGCGGCCAGCCCCTGCAACCCGTGCCGGCGACGGTATTGGGCATCCTGTCGCTGATCTTCTGGTCGCTGATCCTCGTGATTTCGGTCAAGTACCTGGCCTTCATCATGCGCGCCGACAACCACGGCGAGGGCGGCATCCTCGCCCTGCTCGCGTCGCTCGAGCCGTGGCAGTCGCCGGCGCGGCGCAACGCCGTGCTCATCGCCCTGGGCCTGTTCGGCGCGTCGCTTCTCTACGGCGACGGTATGATCACGCCGGCCATCTCAGTGCTGAGCTCCGTCGAGGGTCTCAAGGTCGCGGCGCCGGGGCTCGTCCGCTTCGTGCTGCCGCTCACGGTCTCGATCCTTATCCTGCTGTTTTTGTTCCAGCGGCGCGGCACGGCCGCGGTCGGCGTCGTCTTCGGCCCGATCATGCTGCTCTGGTTCGCAGTGCTCGCCGTGCTCGGGTTATACGGGATCGCGGCGCATCCGGCCGTGCTACGCGCGGTCGATCCGCTTTACGCCATCGAATTCTTCATCCACAACGGCATGGTCGGTTTCTTCACGCTCGGCGCCGTTTTCCTCGTCGTTACGGGCGGCGAGACCGTCTATGCAGACATGGGCCACTTCGGGCGTTTCCCTGTCCGCTTCGCGTGGTTCGCGGTCGTATTGCCGGCGCTGCTGCTGAACTACTTCGGCCAAGGGGCCAGCCTGCTCGCGCAGCCGGGCGACGTGGTCCATCCGTTCTACAGTCTCGCGCCGGACTGGGCCCGCTTCCCGCTCGTGGCGCTGGCCACGGTCGCGACCGTCATCGCCTCGCAGGCCGTGATCTCGGGGGCGTTCTCGCTGGCCAACCAGGCCGTGCAGCTCGGTCAGAGTCCGCGCCTGCACATCGTCCAGACCTCGGCCGCCGAGGCCGGACAGATCTTCATTCCATCTGTCAACTTGGTGCTCATGATCGCGACGATCGGCCTCGTGCTCGGCTTCCGATCGTCGTCCAACCTCGCAGGCGCCTACGGCATGGCGGTCAGCACGACGATGCTGATCACGACGGTGCTCGCGTTCTTCGTCATGCGCGAGACCTGGAAGTGGCCGTTAGGCCTCGCTGTGGCCGTCGTGTGCGGCTTCCTGATCCTCGACCTGGCCTTCTTCTTCGCAAACCTCGCCAAGATCCCCGAAGGCGGCTGGTTCCCCATGGTCGTGGCCGTCGTCATCTATGGGGGGATGCAGACCTGGTGCCGCGGCCGCCAGCTTCTCTGGTCTCATCGCGGAAAGACTCCGCCCGTCGTCGATTTCATCGACTCGCTTCGACGCGACCGGATCACGCGCGTGCCCGGCACCGCGGTATTCCTGATCAGCCACGGCTACTGGCCGAACACGCCGCCGGTGTTGACCCATCATCTAGAGCATATTCACAGCATGCACGAGCGCGTGATCCTCCTGACCGTCGTGACGGACCGCGTGCCCCGCGTGCCGGCCGCGGCACGGCTCGAGGTCGAGCGCCTGCGCGGCGGCTTCTTCTGGGTCGTGGCGCATTACGGCTTCATGCAGACGCCTAACGTGCCGGTCGCCCTGCGTCTGTGCGAGGAGCAGAATCTGATTCCGAAGCTCGCGGTCGACGAGATCGTCTACTTCGTGGGCCGCACAATCCTGATTCCGACAGAAGAAGTGCCGGGCATGGCGGTCTGGCGCGAGCGGCTGTTCGCCTATATGACACGCAACGCGCTGAGCGCGACGGCCTTCTACAGCATTCCGCCCGAGCAGGTCGTCGAGCTCGGAATCCAGGTCGAGATTTGAGGGCCTTGGTCCTGCACGCGCCGGGCCTCCGCAGGCGCCGCGATCAGAGCCCCGCGATCACGAGCGCGCCGGCGACGACGAGCGCGCCGCCGAGCGCGATGCGCCACGTCAGCGGCTCGCCCAGCAGCGTCACGCCAAGCACGATCGCGAAGGCGACGCTGAGCTTGTCGATTGGCGCGACGCGCGAGGCGGGCGCGAGCTGCAGCGCCCGGTAGTAGCACAGCCACGAGAGGCCGGTCGCAACGCCCGAGAGCACGAGGAACGTCAGCGGCCGCAGCGGGATCTGGTCGGGCCATTCCCATTCGCGCCGCAGCGTGAGGATGCCGGCCGTGACGATGAAGATCACGATCGTGCGGATGAGTGTCGCGAGATTCGAGCTCATTCCGGCGACGCCGAGCTTGCCGAGAATGGCCGTCATGCCGGCAAACAGAGCAGACCCCAGAGAGAAAAGCAGCCAGGCGGGAAGTGCCTTCATCGGAAATACGCGCTCGACAAAACGCGTCATTCTACCCGCAGTCCGCCGAGCGGGCTGCGCGCAAATTGCGCTCGCCGGATGGGGTTCGTGCATGTGCGGGCGGCGACCGCTCTAACGAATTGCGCCTCGGAGAGCCGGCGCTGTGGCAGCGAAAGGCTAGAACGGCCCACGGCGTCCAGGGCACGCAGCCCGCAAGCAGGAAAGGCACATAGAAGAGAGCCGGGCCGGTATGATAGTCGTGCGGGACGCGCGTGCCGAGAACGCGCAGGGAATGCTCGTTGATGAAATAGAACCAGCCGAACCCGGGCTGGGCGCGCGGGGCCGCGAGATGCCAGGGCACAGAAACGCGAGGCGCAGCCGGGAGGGCAGGTCCGCCTCGTACCACTCGTAGATTGCCAGCAGCGCAGCCGTCACGAAGACCGTCAACAGCATGTCGAACATGACGAGGACGAGGCACTTCGGGGGATCCGTCCCGCCGACTTGCATCTCTGAACGAAGGACTATCGGCCGACGGGCGTCTAACAGACCGTTGCCCCTATTCGGGCCGCGCTGGCATGGGACTTGCTGGAGGACCCGCGGGGGCGTCCTTGTGGGCTCCGGGAATCTCGAAAGGGCACATTGTGCCGCTCAATTTTACGATGTTTGCAAGGGCTGGAATGAGGGCCTATGTTCGTCCGCGGGCCGGAGGTTCGTCCGTGCCGCAGCCTTTCTCGAACGAGGCCGGAGTGGCTGACGCGCTCGGCCGCCCGCCGGGCGCGTGCGCCGCGACCCGCAGCGGCCGCCTGTTCGCGCGTTGGGCCCTCGCCGTCGTCGCCGCAGCGACGCTCGTTCACGTTTGGATAGGCGCACAGCTGACGCTCAGCGTCGACGAGGCGCAATACGCGCTGTACGGGCTGCACCCCGCCTGGAGCTACTTCGACCATCCGCCGATGGTCGGTTGGCTGCAGTGGCTCGCCCTGCGGCTCGGCAGCGATGAGCTCGTGCTCAGGCTCTGGCCCATCGCGCTCTTCGTAGCCGTTGCCCTGCTGCTGTTCGGGCTCGCTCGGAGAGCGGCGCCGGCCTTCGGCGCCGACCCGGACAAGGCGGGTAGCATCGCCGTGTTGCTCGCGGCAGGCATGCCGGCGCTGCAGGTGCTCGGCATCGGGCTCGTGCCGGACTTGCCGCTGGCCGTCTGCGCACTGGCGCTCGCCTGGCCGCTGTCACGCCTCGCCCGGAGCGACGGGGCGGGCAGCGGCCGGCTTGCGGCATGGCTCACAGTGGGCGCGTTGCTGGGTCTGGCCGGGCTCTGCAAGTACACGGCGGTCTTGCTGCCGGTCGGGCTGCTCGGCTTCATCGCATGGGAGAGGCGCTGGCATTGGCTGGCCGAGCCGGGGCCTTGGCTCGCAAGCGTCGTCGCGCTGGCGCTCGTGACGCCGGTCTTGTATTGGAACGCGCGGCACGGCTGGGCGTCCCTGGCCTACCAGTCGAACCATGTCGGCAGCGGCGCATGGCATCTTCGGAACCTCGCAGTGTTTGCGCTGGGCCAAGTCGTCGCGTACTCGCCGATCGTCGCGGCGGCCGTATGGCACCCCATCGTCCGGGCGCGCGAACCCTTACCGCGGCTGCTCGCATGCCTGGGACTGCCCGTGCTGCTCGCCGGCGCGATCAGCGGGGGCACGGCCGCCTCGCTGCCGCATTGGACGCTGACGGGCTGGCTTCTGCTCGTGCCGCTTGCCGCGGGCCGGCTCGCGGCTCCAGCCTCACGCGCGATCCGGCTCACGGCAGGCGCCTCGGCGCTCGTCTCGATCGTGCTCGTAGGGGGGATTTTCGGCGTGCTCGCATTGCGCCCCGTCGAGCGTCTGCCGGCGATCAAACCTGCAGTCGAAGGCTTCATGGGCTGGAAGCAGGCCGCCGAAGCGGCCGACCGGCTCCGCAAACGTTACTTTCCCAATGAACCAAAGGCCACGATCATGGTGAACAATTGGACCTACGCGAGCCGGCTGGCTTGGTATGCCCGCCCCGCCGCCGTGCAGCTCAACGACAGCCGGAGGTCCCAGTTCGACTTCTGGTTCGGCAAGCCCAGCGGCCCCGGAATTCTCGTCGTACCCGTGGCCGACGACGGGCACCTGAATCTCAAGCTCGAGCGTCCCATGAACTGCCGGTTCCTCGAGCAGAGCGCCTGGCCGCCCGCGACGCCGGTCAGCCGCTTCCGCTTCTACCGGTGCACGCCGCCCGCGCAAGTCGGCGAGCGCGGATGAGCTTCGAGCGCGCAAGCCGGGGCGAGCTGCCCATGCTCGTCCAAGCCCGTTCGAGACACATGCCGGATCCCGACGCCGCGCTCATCGGGCTGCTGTGCATCGTCCCGGCCCTGCTCATCGTCTTGACGACGGCCCTGAGCCCGCGGCTTGATACCGAGTTCTTCCTTGCCGTCAATCGCAGCGCGACCCTGCTGCCCGATCCGCTGTGGGCGGTGCTCGCGACGCTCGGCGGCGGCTCGTTCATCGCGGCCGTCGCCCTGCCGTTCGTGCAGCGCGACTCGAGGGCCTCCGCCGCTTTTGTTCTGCTGTTCTTCGGGCTCGGCATCGGCATCAACCTCATCAAGGACCTGTTCCATACGCTGCGGCCGACCTCGGTCCTGGCTGCGGGAACGTTTCACCTGATCGGCCCCGGCATCCTCCAATACGCGTTCCCGTCGGGTCACGCCGCGAGCGCTTTCGCCGTCGCGCTGCTCTTGATTCAGCGCCTCAAATTCAGGCTGCTGCCCGCGCTCGCGCTGCTCGGCGGCGCCGGCGCCATCTCGGTCGCGCGGCTCGCCGTCGGCGTACATTGGCCGCTCGACGTCGCGGCGGGCGCGCTGCTCGGCTCTGCGACCGCATGGGGCTGCCTCGCGCTTACGCAGCGCTTCGCCTGTTTCGCGCACCGCGCCTGGCAGGCGGCCGCGACGGTATTCATGATGCTCGTGGCCTTACGCCTATTCTCGGCGAAGGGCGGGTTCGCGGACTACGCGGGCGTGCTCGAGCTGCGCTACGGTCTCGCCGCGCTGCTGACCTACGAGCTCGGCAAGCGCCTTTGGCAAGCCCGCACGGCGGCGCCGTTTGCAGCGAAATTGGGCCGGCTGGCGGCCCAGGCGGAACCGGTGTTCCTACGTCTCGTGCGGTTCGGCTCGATCGGGCTCAGCGGCTTCTTCGTCGATCTTTTCGTCTACACGATGTTGTTCGACGGCCTCGGTTTCGCGCCTGACGCAGCCCGGGCTTCCTCTTATTGGATTGCCGCGAGCTCGAACTGGTTCTTCAATCGGCTTTTCACTTTTCGGGACCGGCCGCCAGCCGCGCTCGTGCCACAGTGGCTCAGGTACCTCGCCCTATGCGCCGTGAGCTTCCTCCCGAACTTCGGCACGTTCGGACTCCTCGTGCACGGCAGTGCTTACTTCGCGGCCCACACACAGCTTGCCCTCGCCGCCGGCGTTCTGGCCGGCGTCCTCTTCAACTTCGTCGGCGCATCGCGCTGGGTCTTCGCGCCGCGGGCGGGTCAGGGCGCGCTGCAATGAAGATCGACACGATGCGCCGAATCGATCGGCTTCTCGGCGTGCCGCTCTGCGCGCTCGCAACCGCGGCCGCCTGGGCAGGACGGTTCCGCCGCCGGCGCGAGCAGCGGCTGCAGAAGGTGCTCCTCATCGAGCTCTCGGAAATGGGAAGCGCAGTGCTCGTCGACCCCGCCATGCGGTTCCTGGCCGAGCGCGGACGCGTGGAGCTTTATTTCGTCATCTTCGCAGAGAACGCAGCGAGCCTCGACCTGCTCGGCACGGTTCCGCGCCGCAACGTGTTCACGCTGCGGAGCCGAAACCTCTGGGTGCTGGCCGTGGACGTGCTGAGATTCATGCGCTGGGCCCGGCGCCGCGGCATCGACAGCGTCATCGATCTCGAGCTTTTCTCCCGCTTCACCGCCTTGCTTTCCTGGCTTTCCGGGGCAGCGCGCCGCGTCGGCTTCGAATCCTGGCACGACGAAGGACTCTACCGGGGCGGCCTCCTGACGCATGGCGTCCGCTACAATCCGCATCATCACATCTCGCGCAGCTTCATGATGCTCGCGGCGACGCTGCTGGAGGATCGGCGCGGCGATCCGTACTGCCGGTACGATTTCGCCACGCTGCCGGTGAGGCTTGCCCGGGCGCCGCGCGACGCGGCAGCCATCGAGAAACTGGGTGCGAAACTCGAGTCCCTGTGCCCGACTTACACCCCGGGCAGGAGCCGCCTCGTGCTCGTCAACCCCAACGCGAGCGACATGCTGCCGCAGCGGCGCTGGATGCCGGAGCGATTCGCCGAGGTGATCGACGTGCTGCTTCGAGACTACGACGACGTTGTCGTGGCGATCACCGGCGCCCCATCCGAACGCGACAGTTGCGGGCGCGTGGCCGCGGCCGTCGACAGCGCCCGCTGCGTCAATTGCGCTGGAGACCTGGCCTTCGACGAGCTCGTGCCGCTGTATTACAGTGCCGAGCTGCTGCTGACGAACGACTCCGGGCCCGCTCATTTCGCCGCCGTCGCGGGCTTGCGAACCTTTGTGCTGTTCGGCCCGGAAACCCCCGCGCTCTACGGCCCCCTCGGCGACGCCGTCCCGATCTATGCCGGCCTCGCGTGCTCCCCGTGCGTCAGCGCGGCCAATCACCGCAAAACGAGCTGCACCTATAATGCCTGCCTGCGCGCGATTTCGACAGCGCGGGTACTCGCGCTCTTGCGGCAGGAGCTGGACGCGGACGCCGCTGCAGGCGAGCGGGCCGCCGCCGAAGCCGAGGCGGGCGCGTGAGGCAGCGCAGTGCTCTTCGCCTCCCATAGCTTCCTGGCCTTTCTCGTCATCGTCCTTGGAGCTTACGGCCTCGCTACGCATCGGTGGCCCCACGTCGGTAAACCGCTGCTCATCGCAGCTTCGCTCGTCTTTTACGGGTATTGGATTCCCGCTTACCTGCTGATCCTGCTGTGTTCACTGCTGTTCAACCACGCCATTGCGCTGCGCATAATGAACACCAGCGGGCCTCAGCGGCAGTCCTTGACTGCCGTCGGCGTGGCGCTGAATCTGCTTCTGCTCGGCTATTACTAATACGCCGCGTTCGCGATCGAATCCGTCAACTGGCTACTGCATTCGCGCATAGGCGTGCCCGCCATCGTCTTACCGATCGGGATTTCCTTTTTTACGTTCCAGCAGATCGGCCTGCTCATCGACGCCCACCAAGGCCGCGTGGGCGCGCTTTCCTGGGTCGACCATGTCTTCTTCATCGGCTTTTTCCCCCAGCTCATCGCGGGACCCATCGTGCGGCAGGACGACATGCTGCCGCAGCTACGGGAGAAGAGGGACTGGCGCCTACACGCGGACCAGGTCGCGATCGGCCTCGCTCTTTTCGCGCTCGGGCCATTCAAGAAGGCCTTTCTCATCGATCCGCTCGCGCCGCGCATCGATCTGTTCTTTCTCGGCGCCCAGTACGGCAGCCCCATGGGATTTTTGGATGCCTGGACTGCCGCGCTCGCCTATGGTTTCCAGATCTACTTCGATTTCTCCGCGTACTCGGACATGGCCATCGGGCTCGGCTTCATGTTCGGGTTTCGGCTGCCTATCAATTTCTTCTCGCCCTATAAGGCAGTCGGCCTTTATCTCGCCGTCAATCATCTCTGGCGCCGGCTCGGGGATGTGCGCCTGCGCGGGCTGCGCGAGCGGGTCTGTCGGACGCCCGCGCTGCATCGCGCCGTGCGCGTCGCTTCGCTCCTTCTCACGTTCGCGGTTATCGACTTTGCGTGGATCTTCTTCCGCTCCCCGGACTTCCCGAGCGCGTTCCGTCTCGTTGCGGCCATGCTCGGTTTCAGCGGCTGGTACCGCCAGCCCGAAATGACGCCGAACGTGCTGCCCGTGTTGCCGATCTATTTCTTCGTTTGCTGGGGCCTGCCCAACTCCATTCAGGTCTTCGCGCGCACGCGGGCCGCACTCGCAGTAGAGTCCTACGTGCCGGCCGGACCCGCTCCGGTCCCGCGGCTCGCGTTTTCTTTGTCCCGCGGGTGGGCCATGACGAGCGCGCTCATCTTCGTCACGGCGTGGTTTGCGCTCGCTAACCTGCGGCCCTTCATCTGCTTTCAGTTTTGAGCAGAACGACGCTCGGTATGGACGAAGCGACCACGAGCACGGCAGCCGCACGTCGCTTCCTACGGATCTTCGCGCTCGTCGTCGGGGTCGCGGCCGCGGCCGTCGCCGCCGTCAACCTGCTGGCCTTCCGCGCCATGCTGCGCCCGGACAATCAGTCAATCGTACAAATGCTCTCGGGATGGGGCCGAGTCTACAAGCCGATGCTCTACGATCACTTCGACCCGGACCTCGCCGTTTTCGGGGCATCCTGGGCCCGCGATAGATCTACGGGGCCGAGGACGTACGGACGAAATACGGCTTCGATGAATCCATCCTCGGCGTGACGCCGGACCTTAAGCCCAATCGCTGAGTGCAGCTCAGCCGGCTGTATTCGCTCGTCTTCACGGGCTGGGCGATCGCCGCAAACGCCGATCTCGTGGAGGCCGTCCGCGCGCGCGACCGTGGAATGCCGGAATCCGCCTACCTGCCGTCGTATCAGCGCGCGGATATGTCCCGGCGTCGAGCCGAGCTCGAAGCCGTCAAAGCCCGCATCTTTTCGGCCGTGCCGGGGTCACGCGGACGAGCGCCTGAAACCGTTGACGCCGTTCCAACGCGGGGCGTTCAAGCAGCTCGATCTCATGATCGACCGCTTCTGCGACCGGGGCATCGACGCATACCTCTACGTCACGCCGCGCCACATGTGGGAAAAGAACTGCGATCCCAGCGCGTCGCTGGCGCTGTATACGCTCGAGTTTCTGCGCCGCATGCCGGCGGCATGCCAAGCGCACCTTCATTACTTCGATTTTGCCTATCCCAATGCCGTGACGCTCGAGGGCGTATCGGCGCCCGTCTCGCGGAGCTTCTACTATCGCCCCGACGGCCACCCGCGGCCGACGGTCGGCGTGCTCATGGCAGCCAGCATGTTCGGTTCGGCCTTCCCCCCGAGCGCGACGCAGGCGGTCCGCCGCGACTTCGGCGCGGACCTCATGACCGCGCCTCGTCCCAAAGAGTGGCTCCGGGAGCGGGCCGGCCGTTGCGTCGGGATCTGGAAAGATGCGCGGGCGCCGAGGGGGCGGTCGGAGCTCAGCGGCGCAGCGGCCACTCGTAGCCGACCGCCACGCCCCGTCGAACCGGTACGATCGCCAAGCCGCTAGCGTCGGCGAGCAGCGTCGTTCCCTCGTGCCGGCTCGCGAGAAAGTGCGCCGTCCCGATACCCATCGCGGCCCCGGCAACCGTGTCCGACAGCCAGTGCTCGTTGTGGTGCAGACGCTGGTAGGCGGTGCCGACGCCGATGCCGTAGCCGAGCAGCCGTTGCAGCCAACGATGCCGGCCAGTTGCGGATTCGGCGAGCACGGTGCCGACCGCGAACGCAAAGGCCGTATGCCCCGACGGGAAGGCGTCGCCGCGCTCGTGGAAATCGTTGCGGCTGCCGTTGTTCGGCTGCCTGCGGCCGCTGACCTTCGTGAGCAGCTCCGTCGCGGTCGTCGCGAACACGGCCGCCTCGAGCATTGCCCCGGCTTCGCGGCGGCCCGCAGCGTCGTTTCGCAGCCGGGCCGGAATCCATATTCCGCCGAGCGCGGCGACGGCGGGCAGGGCGTCTTCGGGGTTGTGGGGTTTGTGGATCGGCGTTGTGCCCGCCGGCACGAAATGCGAGTGCATTCTGTCGTCGTACTGATATGCGAGTATGACGGCCGCTGCGGTGCCGCCGACCTCGAGCCACTGCCTGCGCCCGGCATGCAAGGGCGCCGTGACATACGCTTTGGCGTCGGCGCCCCAGTGCACGTTCGGGCGCACGGTCACGGACGGCGGAACGGTCGATTCCGCGAACGCCCAAGGTTCGGAGATCAACGCGATCAGCAAGACGAGCGCGCCCGAGGCTCCGGTGAAAGCGAGCCGCCGGCCCGCCGAGACAGCATTCATATTTGTGCCTTTCGCCCAGCTCAGCCATTCCGGCCGTTAGACGTTTCCCCGTTTTCCAATCCTTCGGCGTTGAGGCATCAGCCCGGCGGCCACGGCATGGGCGGCGCGCCATAGTCGCTCTTGCGATGCCCGAACGGTCGCTCGATCCGAAATACGTACCCCGCGTCCCGCACATGGATGACGTTGCCGTCCTCGTGGCTTTGCTCGTTCTGAGCGAAGTCGCCCTCGAATGCCGACAGCGACAAGCCCCGATAGGGGCCCAAGCGGGCGCCCACGCCGAGTGAGACTTCCGTGTTGGTTGAACGATTCCGCCCTCCCTGAGTGCCGCCGCGGCGGCCGAACGTCGCAAAGCGGCGCCAGTACGAAGCGTCGATCTGCAGGTAGTGCGGGTAGGTCGTGGCGGTCCGCAGATTGCCCGGGGCGAGGGCCGCTCCGTTGAAGTAGACCGGCTGCACGATGGTCGTGCTGCCTTGAAGATCGTAGCTCGCGAGCGAGAGCATCCAGGCCGCGCGCGCGTTCACCCGCTTCGCGGCCGCGAACCGAAACCCCTTCCGGCGGTTCACGCCGAGGTCGTCGCGGATGTAAAGCTGGGTGCCTTGAATTGCATTTTCGCGCACGCGCACCCAGCCGCTCGGCCGGTCTGTCGCGAGCGATACGCCCCACCACCAGCGCCCGGCGACCGATTTCTCCATTGCCCAGGCCTCCTTGATGAGCGTAGCGACCGGCAGGCAGGATAAGGAAAACAATCGGTCCGCGGCTATACGCGCAACGCCCGACGCGAGACTACTTACCTGGTATAGTGCAGCAATGCGCACGTCACCGAGTCGAGCCGTCGGAGCGGCGGGCCGCCGGAGCCGCGACGGCGCCGGTCGCGGCGGGCTCGGCACGAGCCGGAGCCGGCACGCCGCGAGCCGACTCCGCCGCTGGGCCGTCGCGCTCGTCCTCGCCACGGCACCGTTCTTCGCGCAGGCCATGTCCGCACGGCCCACGACGCTGGAGAAGGCGCAGCTCGGCGCGCGGTTTCTGTTGCAAGTCAACTACGAGCAGGAAAACGGCCGGCAGGACTTCATGACGAGCCGCAGCCGGATCGTGACGTTCATGCGTGACGGCACGGCGGTGCGGATGCTCGACGACTCCTATGGGCCGAAAGCTGCGCACCATCTGCTCGCGACGATCCCGATCCGCAGCGAAACCGCGAGCAGTCTCGATCTCAATCTCAACGCCGGCTTCGACAAGGTCTACTTCGAGGAGGACCGGACGGGAGAGGACTACTACGGCCGCGTCGACAAGCACGACTATCGGGCCTTCGGGCTTTACGCCCGCAAGGTGCTGACGCTGTCGCGGCACGGCTCGACGCTCGTTTTCGACCAGGAGGCGAAACGAAAGGGCGGCGATCGCATCGTCGTGCACTACTATTTGAGTCCCTACCGGCCGGATCCGCGCTTCCGGCCGTTCGTCATGAAGAATCTCGAGCACTTCGGGTTCTACGAGACTTACCCGCAGCGGCGAGACGGCCGGAGCGTCATGTATGCGACGAAGTTCGCCGTCGATCGGCCGATCGTATTCGCCCTGTCCGCGTCGATTCCCGAGCGCTATCGCGATGCCGTCCGCGACGGCGTTCGGTACTGGAATCGGGCGCTCGGCGAGCAGCTCGTTCGAGTCGTCGACGCCCCTCCCGGCGTCAAGGCGCCGAACCCAGACTACAACGTCATCCAGTGGGTCACGTCCGGCGACTACGCTTCGACTTCCCACATCCAGATCGATCCGTGGACGGGACAGATCCTTCACGCGCACGTCTTCATCCTGCCGGAGACGATGATGGACGGCGATCTCCACGACCAGCAGGATCATTTGAGCTACCTCGTGGCTCACGAGGTCGGGCACGCCCTCGGCCTGCGCCACGACTTCGCGGATGGCGCGATGACGGTCATGAACTATTTCCCGCTGCGTCGCGTCTTGAAGATCGGCGCGGCCATTCGCGCCGGCAAACCCGCCTTCGAATACGACCGTGACGTCATGCGGCACGTTTACCTCGGCGCACCGCTCGATACCGCGGCGCTGCCGCCGTTCTGTACCGACGGGCAGAGAGGGTGCTCGCCGTTTCCGAAGCCGGAAAAGGTATCGCTGAGCGGCTGACGAGCGTGCCGCCGCGGCTTGGAGCGGGCATGGGGTTGGCGCGCAGGCCGCTAATCTGACACGATTCCGCCTCCAGAAAACATCTGCGGGGAGAAAATCGTGCGAGCACGCCGTATTCGCGCCGCCGCACTCGCGGGTCTGACCGCGATAGCCGGCACCTGTCCATCGGCCATGGCGCAGGCCCCCGACCGCGACGACAGCCAGTCCGTGCTGTCGATCGATCACTACGTCGCCCACACCTCCTCGGTACCGTCGATCGCGGGCCAGACCGTAGAGCTTTATGTCCGCGAGCGCGTGAAGCCCGCGACGCTGCTGCGCGGCGGCCCCCGCGCCGACCGGGTCGTGCTGTTCGTGCACGGCGCGGGAACACCCGCGGAGGTGGCCTTCAACGTCCCGTACGCGGACTACAGCTGGATGGCCTATCTCGCTTCGGCGGGCTTCGAACGTCTTCTCCGTGGACATGACGGGATACGGCCGCTCCACCCGGCCGGGCGCCATGAACAACGTCTGCAATCTGAGTGCCGCGCAGCAGCGCGCCCTCGGGCAAGCGCCGTGCGCGCCGAGCTACGGACAGCGGCTCACGACCCTCGCATCGGACTGGGACGACATCGACGCGGCCGTCGCCTACATCCTGGGGCTTCGGCACGTGGAGCGGCTGAGCCTCGTAGGCTGGTCCCTCGGCGGCCCTCGTGCGGGAGGCTATGCGGCGCGGCATCCCGATCGCGTGGCTCGGCTCGTCCTGCTTGCGCCCGCCTACGATCCCGCGCGAAGCGCGGCCCCGCCGCCGGCGCCGGCCGCCGGCGCAGCCTTCAACAAGCAGTCGCATGCGGACTTCACGGCCAACTGGAATCGGCAGGTCGGCTGCGCGAATCAATACGCGCCCGCCGCGAGCGATTCGATCTGGAGCGCGATGCTCGCGTCCGACCCCGTCGGCGCAACCTGGGGGCAGGGCGTCCGGCGTGCACCGAATACGAGCGTCTGGGGCTGGAATCGGAGCGTCGTTGCGGGGATGCATACGCCGACATTGCTCGTGACCGGTACGCACGACAAGCAGGTCGCGCCCGCTCGCGTGCATGCGTTGTACGCGGACCTCGGTGCCGGCGCCAAGGTGATCGTCGATCTCGCTTGCTCTTCTCACAACGCCATGTGGGAGCGCAATCACCTCCTGCTGTTCCGGGCCTCGCTCGAGTGGCTCACGAGCGGGTCGGTCGACGGCGTGCAGACCGGAGAGCTAGAGCTCGGCTACTGAAGCCACTCGCCCTCGAGGTTGATCCGCATGCCGCCTTCGCACGCCTTGCCGATCGCCCCGGGAGCACCGCCGTCGCTGTAACGTCTAGGACAAAGTCGCCTCGTTCGGTCGCACGCAACCGTCGGCGAGTTGACATCGCCCTGCATACGGGGTCTTATTGGCCGCGTCGGGAACTCGAAATATCCCGGTACAAAAAGAAGCCGGCCGCCGCCGGTCGTTGCACCGAGCCATGGAATCCGTCAGCCGAATAATCGACCAGGTCTACTCCGCGGCAATCGATTCATCCCGCTGGCCTTCGGCCGTGCTGTCGTTGCGCAAGCACTTCGGTTGTGCCGCGGCCGGCTGCTACATCCACAACGTGCGCCGCCGTCAGCTCGATTTTCTTCAGGTCAGCGGCGTCGATTCGGCGTTCCAGCGGACCTACTTGGAGCGCCACCTGCTGGACAATCCCTGGAACGAGCCCGCGTTGCAGGCGCCCGGAAAGATACGCACAGAACGCACGCTCGATGAGTTTTTCGACCGGCCCGGCTACTACCGGCGTACCGAGCTTTACAACGAGTGGATGAAACCGCAGGACTTCATTCACACGCTGGGCATGAACCTCTCGGCCACCGGCCGCGAGCGCACGAAGGTGTTTCTTTACCGCTCCGGCCGCGCCGGCGCGTTCGGGGCCGCCGACGTCGAGCGCTTCACCTACGTCTCCGGACACCTCATGAACGCCGTCAAGGTGGCCTCGCGCCTGGCGGAGCAGGCGGCGCGGACCGAGCAGACACTGGACCTGCTCGAATGCATCGGCTTCGGCGTCGCGTTCGTTGATGCCGAGGGCTGTGTGGTCGAGGCCAACGGGTTCGCGGAGCGGGTGCTGGCCGAAGCCGACGCGCTGCGTCTCGATCGTGGCCGTGTCGCCGCCGTCCATCGGGGCGATGCCGCGCGGCTCACCCGGCTGCTGCGGCGCGTGCTGGCCGTTCGGCAGGGCTGCTGCAGCGACGGTCCGCCCACGGTCGAGCTCAGATCGCGGACCGGCCGCAGCGCCTTATGCATTCGCGCCGTACCCTTGTCTCCGGCAAGCGCCGATCCTTTCTGCGAGCGGCAGGCCGCGGCCGCCCTCGTCATCACGCCGAAGGAAGCCGGCGTGGCCGGCTCCGACGCGGCGCTGAGGCGCCAATACGGATTCACGGCGGCCGAGCTGCGGCTCGTTCAGTGGCTGCTCTGCGGCGTCTCGCTCCGGCAGGCCGCCGAGCTCGCGCATGTCAAGTACGAGACGGCGCGTTGGCACCTGAAGAACATCTTCCAGAAGACGGGCGTGAGTCGCCAAGCCGAGCTCGTTAGGCGGCTGTTGGCGGATCGACCGCGATTGGACTGAGGGCGGGGCCCTCGCTCCCCTCGCATCGACGGCCATGAAAGGCAGCTTCCCGGTTGTCGTCCTGCTTGTCCTGCCGCCCTGGCTCGTCGCCGCCGCGCCCGCCCGTGCCGCGGACCAGGCCGAGCAGGCCTTGCCCGAGATCATCGTTACGCCCGTCTCCCAGCCCGTGGACGCCGAGCGTCTTCCCATGACGCTCGACACGCTGTCCGGTACCGCGCTTGCCGCCGCCGGTCTGCACGATACGATCGCCCTGCAGTACGCGATCCCCGGATTCGTCTTCAAGTCCAATTCGGTGCTTGGGCAGCCGTACCTCCGAGGGGTGGGCAGCGAGCTCATCACGGCCGGTGCCGAATCTAGCGTTGCGACCTTCGTGGACGGGGTGTACCTGCCGCGCGCCTACGATACGATCGTCGACTTCTTCGACGTCGAACGCGTCGACGTGCTGAAGGGGCCGCAGGCCGTGCAGCTCGGCCGCAACGTCGTCGGCGGGGCCGTGAGCGTGCATACGACGGATCCGGGCTTCGACCGCGACGGATACGTCAGCGTCGGCGCCGGCGGCTACGCCGAGCACCGCTTGCAGGCCGCAGCCAATCTACCGTTGCCGAGCCACAAAGTCGCTCTGCGCCTTGCGGGCGCCTCGGCGCGGCGGGACGGCTACGTCACGAACGTGTTTCTGCACACCGACGAGGACAGCGAACATCACGACGCGTTTCGGGCCAAGCTCCTTTACGCGCCGGCCGACAACCTGCGTCTCGTCGTCGGCAGCGAGCACCATGCGGAGAACAGCTCGCGCGAGCTCGGGCTGCAACCCGTGCCGGGCGTCGGTGTGAACGGTGGCATCGAGCTCGGCGGCATCGTGCCCGCCGCCCCGCGCGAGGTCACCGAGGACGTCGCGCCCCGCATCCACGTCCGCGAGGGCCGCGACAGCGCGCGTCTCACTTGGCGGCGCGAACGCTTCGAGCTGCTGTCCACCACCGCCTACGTCGCCTCCGACGCGGCGCTCGCGCTCGATCTCGACGGCACGAATGCCGCATTCGCGGCCAACTACCCGACGACGCGCTCACGCGCCGTCATGCAGGAGCTGCGGCTCACGTCGACGCGCGCCGACCCGTTCGCCTGGACGGCCGGTGCGTTTCTGCTCGACGAGCGCAACGAGCAGGTGCTCGACACGCGGCTGCCCCCGGTAGGCGAGCGGATCCTGCCGGATGCGCATGTCGCGACCCGTTCGTATGCGCTGTTCGGCGAGCTCGCGTACCGGCTCGGCGAGCGCTGGCGAGGCCGCGCCGGCCTGCGCTACAACGTCGACGACCGGCATATCGATCTCGTCCGCAGTATCTCGACCCCGGCCGTAACGACCGTCTCGACGCAAAACGACGGTCGGCGCTGGCATGCGCTGACGCCCGAGGTCACGCTCGAATACGCACCGCGAATGGATCGGCTCTACTACCTCACGGCCTCGCGCGGGTACAAGCCGGGCGGCTTCAACACCTCGGCGATTCAGCCCCCGTTCAATCCGGAATCCCTGCGGGCCTACGAGGCCGGGATCAAGGCGACGGCGGCCTCCGGGAGACTGCACGTCGACGCCGCGGCCTTCTACTACGACTACGCGGATATGCAACTCGACACGCCGCCGAGTCACGCGCCCGTCGGCACTTTTCCGATCGTCATCAACGCTGCGCGATCGTCCCTACGCGGTCTCGACCTGCGCTTGGTCGCGCGCCCGGCCGGAGCCGCAACGAGCGTCTCGCTCGGCGCGACGCTCCTCGACGCAAGGTTCACCGACTTCGTGTCCGTCGATCCGAATGTCCCGATGCAGGATCCGAATCGGGACGGCAACCGCATGCCGCAGGCGCCGCGCGTGTCCCTGACGCTGCGCGTCACACACGCGCGCCCGGTGCCGGGCGGCCAGGTTACGCTGGCGGCAGGCTACCGGTATCAATCCGCGATGTACTTCGACATTTACGCCGATCCCGCGCTTCGGCAACCCGGTTACGGATTGGTGGACGTGAGCCTCGGCTTCCGCAGCGCCGAAGGCCGATGGTCCGCCACGCTCTACGGCAGAAATCTGACCGATACGCTCTACGCGCAGACGATGCTGCGCCGCGATCCGCTGACGGGCACGAAGCGGTTCTGGGGTCCGCCGCGGACCGTCGGAGTCGAGCTCGCGTATCGCTGGTAGCGGCGCGTCCGGCGCCCGCGCAAGCACGGTCACGTGGCCCGCGGGCTTCGACGTGCGCGCGGGCGCTTAGCCCGCCGGCTTCTCGCCGCCTTCGGCCGCCCTGACGCGCGCGAGCACCGCGTCGATGTCGGCGGCCTCGTGGCGTTCCCGGAGCCTGAATTCGGCGGGCCCGCGGCCGCCATTGACGAGCCGCCCGCGTCGGACGGGCTCGCGCGCGGCGATTTGCTCGACCCAGCGGACGAGGTGCCGATACTCGTGGACCGAAAGGAACTCAGCCGCGCCATAAGCGCCCTGCACGATGCTCGAATACCACGGGAAAACGGCGATGTCGGCAAGCGTGTACGCGCCGCCGGCCAGATATTCGTGCGCAGCCAGATGGGTATCGAGGACATGGAGCTGGCGCTTCGCTTCCATGGCGTAACGGTCGATCGCATATTCGATCTTGAACGGCGCGTAGGCATAAAAGTGGCCGAAGCCGCCGCCGAGAAACGGTGCCGCGCCCATCTGCCACATGAGCCAGTTCATCGCCTCGGCGCGCGCGTAGTGCTCGCCGGGCAGGAACTCGCCGAACTTCTCGGCCAGGTAGAAGAGAATGGACCCGCTCTCGAACAGGCGCGTGGGCGGATCGGTCGAATGGTCGCGCATGGCCGGGATCTTCGAGTTCGGGTTGATCTCGACAAAACCGCTGCCGAACTGGTCGCCTTCGCCTATATCGACGAACCAGGCATCGTATTCGGCGCCCTCGTGACCGCGCGCGAGCAACTCCTCGAGCATGATCGTGACCTTGACGCCGTTCGGTGTGCCCAATGAGTAGAGCTGCAAGGGATGCTTGCCGACGGGCAACGGCTTCTCGTGGGTCGGGCCCGAGACGGGACGATTGATGTTGGCGAACTGGCCGCCGCTCGGCTTGTCCCAGGTCCACACTTCAGGCGGGATATAGCCCGGGGGCTGGTTGTTCGCGGGATCGTCGTTGTCGGCCATGGCATTCCTTCTGCGATTCGGCAGGACCGCGCGGGCGCGGCGCGGCGAATCCAGCATTGTATCGGAACGGCCGGCCCCGCGAGCAGGGGCGCGGCCCGCAGCTTGCATGGCAGCTGCATCGCGTGCCATGGCGCCGTGCGTGCGAACGATTACATCTTTTCGTCCCCGATCGCCCCTACTAAACCCTGGCAGTCCGGGTCTCCCATTGATCTGCGCGCGTCCTGCGCTGACCATACGGCGGCGGGCGTCTCACTAGGGACAACGCCCGCCAACGGAGGGGGAGATGATGACGGCCGTCGACGAAGCCGTGCGTCGGCGCGCGCACGGCCTGCATCTCGGGCTTGCGCTCGCGGGCAACGCGCTGCAGCGCATCGCAGCGGGCGCGAGCGGCGTGCTCGTCGGGCTGTATCTCGCCCGCCTGGCGGCCGCGCGCGGGGGCGTCGGAGCCGGCCTCGCAGGCACGCTCGGCGCCGCGGCTTTCGGCGCGGAGCTCGCCGCCGCCGTGCCTTTCGGGGTGCTGGCCGACATCGCGTCGCCGCGGCGCATCATGGCGCTCGGCTGCGTTCTCGGCGGGCTCGCGGTGCAGGGCTTCGGCCTCACGACCGTGCGGCCCGTGTTTTTGTTGTGCCGCGCGGCCGAAGGCGTCGGGGCCGCGGCCGTCGCGCCGCCGCTGCTCGCGCATCTGACGCAGGCGACGCGGCGCGATCCGGCCCTGCAGGCCCGCGCGATGAGCTACTTCGAGCTCTCGTTGCTCGGCGGGATCGCGCTCGGCGGGTTGTTCGGGGCCGAGCTCTGGGCGCGCCTGCAATCGAGGGCGTTCGCGGGCGTCGCGCTCGCGTACGGCGTCGCAGCGGTGCTGCTGTACCTGGGGACGCCGGCGACGAGTCGCGCCAGCGAATCCCGCACCGTCGGCCCGACGTCCGATCTCGTACGCGCCCTGCGCAACCCGCAGCTGCGCCGGCTCGCGCCGGCTTGGCTCTGCATGAACGCGATCGTGGGCCTTTGGCTCGGCCCGACGCTGAGCTTCCTGCTCACGCGGCAGCCGCTGACGCCGCAGTTCCTCGACGGCGTGTTCGCCACGGACCCGGGCCGCGTAGGCTGGACGCTGCTCGGCTATTCAATCGTCTTCGGCACCGGAGTGGCGGCCTGGAGCCGCGTGCTGCCGCGCATGGCGCTGCCGCGTGCGCTGCGCGTCACGCTGCTCGCGATGCTGGCCGCAAGCGGCGAGCTGCTCGTGTTCAACCATATCGAATCGGCGACTGCACGCTGGCTGCTCGGTGCTGCGACGGCGCTGACGATAATGATCGAAAGCGGCTTCTCGCCGGCCGCCCTCGCGCTGCTCGCGGGTGCGCTGCGAGCCGACGCGGGGCGCGGGGGCGCGGCCATGGGGGTTTATTCGGCGCTGCTCGGTGTCGGCGCGCTGCTCGGCTCGCTGCTCGCGGCGGCACTCGGGGCGGCCTTCGGCGTGGACGGGCTCATCTACGGCACGGCCGCGCTGGCCGTGGTCGCGCTGCTCGCGCTGCAGCGTCTCGCACCCAACGCGCGCACCGGCGAGCGCGAATCGGAACCCCCATCATGCGAAACACCGAACCCTACGACCTCGTCGTGATCGGCGGCGGCTCGGCCGGTCTCGTGGCCGCGCGCTTCGGGGCCCGAATCGGCGCGCACGTCGCGCTCGTCGAGCGCGCTCGGCTCGGCGGCGACTGCACGTGGACCGGGTGCGTTCCCAGCAAGGCGCTGCTGAAGGCCGCAAGGATCGCCCACACCGTCCGTTCGGCAGCCGACTACGGCATCGGAGTCGGGCCGCCCGTCGTCGCGATGGACCAGGTCCGGGCGTATGTGCAGCGCGCCGTCGATGCGGTCTACCGCAGCGAGACGCCCGCAATGCTCGAAGCCGAGGGCGTCGAGGTCCTGCGCGGACTGGCGCGGTTCGTCGACGCCAAGACGCTCGACGTCGAGGGGCGCCGCGTGCAGGGCCGACGCTTCCTGGTCGCGACGGGCGCCCGTCCGCGCGTGCCGGAGATTCCGGGCTTGCCCGAGGTGGCATTCTGGACCTCCGAAACGGTGTTCGAGAATGCCGTCCTGCCGAAGCGCCTGACGGTCGTCGGCGGGGGGCCGCTGGCCGCGGAGATCGCGCAAGCCTATGCTCGCCTCGGAGCGCAAGTCACGATCGTGGCCGAGCAGTGGATGCCGCGCGAGGACGACGACGCGCGGAACGTGCTGCGCGCGGTCTTCGCCCGGGAAGGCGTGCGCATCGTCGAGGCCGCAGCGGAATCCGTGCACGACGCCGGGGAAACCGTTGCCGTCACGGCCGGCGGCGAGATGCTGCGCAGCGAACGGCTGCTCGTCGCGACGGGCCGCGCGCCGAGCGTCGCGGAGCTCGGGCTCGACAGAGCCGGCGTCACGTGCTCGGCCGCCGGCGTGCCTGTCGACACGCGCCTCAGAACGAACGTCGAGCACATTTACGCCGCGGGCGACGTGCTCGGTACCGAGCAGTTCACGCACTATGCCGGCTGGCAGGGCTTCTACGCTGCAAGGAACGCGCTGCTGCCCGGCAGCGCGCGAGGCGTGGCTTCGCCCGTGCCGCGCGTGACCTTCACCGATCCCGAGCTTGCGCAGGCCGGGCTGACGCAGCGTGAGGCCGAAGAGCGCTTCGGCGGGCGCTTACGCGTGCATCGGTGGGGCCTGGAACGGGTCGACCGCGCCGTCTGCGAGGGCGACACCACGGGGTTCGTGAAGCTCGTCGCCCGGCCCGACGGCACGCTGCTCGGCGCCACGATCGTGGCCGAGCGCGCGGGCGAGACGCTCGGGGAGATTGTCGTGGCGCTCGCCAAAGGCCTCGGGCTCGACGCGCTTGCCGGGGCCATTCACCCCTATCCGACCTACGGCACACCCCTTCAGCAGATCGCGGGCGACGCGGCGCTCGAGCGGTTCGTCGAAGGCACTGCAGGTAAACTGGTCAGAAGATGGTCGGGCTTCGACCGACGACGAAACAAAGCGAGATGACGATGCAACGACGAACTGCGGAATCGACGCGCGAGCCGGCGAGCGTTGCGAAACGCGACGCCGACTATGTCTTCTACGAACTCACGCGCAGCATTTGCCCGCGCTGCCGCCGCGTGCTCGACGCCCAGGTGATCCTGCGCGACGGCAAAGTCTACCTGCGCAAGCGCTGTCCGGACTGCGGCCCATTCGAGGCGCTCGTCTACGCCGACGCAGAGGCCTACGCGGCCTTCGCCAAGTACAACAAGCCGGGCACGATTCCACTGGCCTACGGCGCGGAGGTCGAGCGCGGCTGCCCGCACGACTGCGGCTTGTGCCCGGATCATCAGCAGCACGCATGCGTCGGCGTCATCGAGGTCAACAGCACGTGCAACATGGACTGCCCGTTGTGCTTTGCGGACGCGCAGCCGGGGTTCAATCTGACGCTCGAGGAGGTCGAGCAGGTGCTCGATGACTTCGTGCGGACCGAGGGCACGCCCGAAGTCGTACAGTTCTCGGGCGGCGAGCCGACCGTGCATCCGCTGATCATCGACTTCGTCCGCGCGGCCAAGGCGCGTGCCATCCGCTTCGTCATGATCAACACGAACGGCAAGCGCATCGCCCGCGACGACCGCTTCCTCGAACAGCTCGCCGAGGTCCGGCCGTCGCTGTACTTTCAGTTCGACGGCTTCGAGGCGGAAACCTACCGCATCCTGCGCGGCGAGCCGGATATCCTCGAGGAGAAGCTCCGCGCGCTCGACCGGCTCGCCGAGATCGGGCTCGGCGTCACGCTCGTGCCCGCCGTCGAGCGCGGCGTCAACGATCACGAGATCGGCCGCCTCATCGAGTTCGGCATGCACCATCCGGCCGTCCGCGGCATCAATTTCCAGCCCGCCTTTCATGCCGGCCGGCATACGCAGCACGATCCGCTCGAACGCATGACGATCCCCGACGTGATTCGGCTCATCGAGGCGCAGACGGCCGGCCGATTCGTCGCGTCCGACTTCGTGCCCGTGCCGTGCTGTTTCCCGACCTGCAACTCGGTCACGTACGCGTTCGTGGACGGCGATCGCGTCACGCCGCTCCCGCGCATCCTCGACGTGGGCAACTACCTCGACTACATCGCGAACCGCGTCGTGCCGGACTTCGGGCTCGAGGTCCGACGCGTGCTCGAGGGGCTGTTCTCATCGGCGGCCGTGCCTGGCTCGGAGAAGTCCGTCGAGCAGTTCGCTTTCTCGTGCGAGGTCTGCGGGCTCGCGGAAGGCTTTACGGTGGGCGACCTCGCCGAGCATATGTTCATGATCATGCTGCAGGACTTCATGGATCCGTGGACCTTCAACCAGAAAAACCTCATGAAGTGCTGCAAGGAGTTCCTGCTGCCCGGCGGCAAGCAGATTCCGTTTTGCGCCTATAACAATGTGGGCTATCGGGAACAGGCCCGCGCACAGCTCACGGCCATGGAGCCCGAGCGGCGGCGCGCGCGGGCCGAAGGACGGCGCTACGAGCCTCAGCCCGTGCAATTCGACTTCGGCGGCGCGCGGGCCCGCGCTGGCCGATGAGCGCACAGCGCCCGACTCGGGCCGGCGACCGCGGGCGACCGAGCGCCGAGGCCGAGGCGGTCAAGCACTGCTGCGCGAACCTTTACGAGAGCGACCTCGCCAAGGCGCTGCTCGGCGAATCCTTTCATCCCGGCGGCCTCGCCCTGACGGAGCGGCTCGGGCGATTGCTTGGGCTCGGTCCGGCTGCGCGCGTGCTCGACGTGGCTTCGGGCACGGGTGCGAGCGCGCTGCGGCTCGCGGAATGCTTCGGCTGCGAGGTCGTCGGCATCGACTACGGCGAACGCAACGTGCTGCGGGCCGAGGCGGCCGCGAAGGCTGCCGGTGCCTCGGCCCGCGTGCGCTTCGAGCGCGCGGACGCCGAGCGCCTGCCGTTCCCCGACGGCCGTTTCGACGCGGTCGTCTGCGAATGCGCACTGTGCACGTTCACGGACCAGCCGGCGGCCGTCCGGGAACTCGGGCGCGTGTTGAGCGGCGGCGGAAGGCTGGGCATCTCCGACGTCACCTGCGAAGGCCCGCTGCCCGACGAGCTCGAGGGCCTGCTGGCCTGGGTCGCGTGCATCGCCGGCGCTCGCCCGCTCGCCGACTACGCGGCCGGCTTGAGGTCCGGCGGGCTCGAGGTCCAGCTGCAGGAGCGGCACGACGGCGCCCTGCTCGAAACGGTGCGGCAAATTCGGGGCCGGCTGTTCGGCGCCGAGCTCGTTGCGGCCGTACAGAACGCGGCCGTGCAGGGCGTCGATTTTGCCGCGGCGGGACGCCTGGCCCGCGCCGCGAGCCGAGCGATCGAGCAGGGCGTGCTGGGCTACGGGCTCATCGTGGCATGCAAGCCGGAGTAAAATATCCGGAGCAAATTTACGGTTGGCTTGCCCCCGGTACCACATGGGCGCGCCGCGCCAGTAGCACGAGGGACGGATAGCCCCGCCCCGTTCGCCGCGAAGCTTCGATCGCGAAGCCGTGGCGCTCGAGCAGCGGCCGCGGGTCGTAGGGCTCCAGGCCCGGCAGCCAGTCGGGCCAGCGGCGGCTGGCTGCGACGAAGGGCGCCATGAGGGCGCGTCCCGCGCGGGAGCGGGGCCGAACCGGCGTGATGGTGAGGAGACGGCCGGCCTGGGTGAGCACGCGGCAGACTTCGCCGAGCGCTTGGGCGCGCGTTCGCGGCTCGAGTACGTGCAGCAGATAGCACGCGCTGACGGCGTCGAAGCTCCGATCGGCGAAGGGCAGGGCGTCGGCGGCGCCGAGCACGAAGGGCCATCGTTTCGGGACCTGGCCGGCGTGCCGCAACATGGCCCGCTCGCAGTCGAGGCCTACCGCGAGCGCGGGCCGCCCATCCGTAGCCGCCAGTCGCCGAAGAAATGCCGCGGTGCCCGTGCCGAGATCGAGCAGGCGGTCGGTCGCGACACCGCCGAGGAGCTCGGCGGCGGCGGCGAGCGCGCTCGATTCGAGCCCGAGCTGACGATCGTAGTACGGCGCCACACGGGCCCAAGGCCCGCGCCCGGGAGCCTTCGAGTGCCGCCCGCCCGCGCGCCCCGCGAATTCGTCCATCGGCTTCATCGCTCCCGAATTCCGTCCATTGGCTGCGACTCGATTGTCGCGCGCTCATACCCGGCTGCCAAAACGCAGCCTGTGCCAGGGATGGGGACGATCCACGGTTCGTCGCAGGGGGCGGCTGGAGTAGTCTTACTGCGCAGGGATCGAGACGCAGCTTCAGTGGGGAGGGCCTCCATACAGCCGGGCGAGCCTTTGCCGCCGGAGCCTGCTGCAATCGAACCTCGCGGGCGGCTACACCAAGGCGTATTCCCTGGACCGAACGCAGTCGCGGCAGGTCGCCGACTTTCTCGTCTATGCGGCGCTGACCACCGTCGCGCGCAGACCCGGAAGCGATCTCTCCTGGACCTCGAACTGGCCCGCCGAGCCGCTGGTCGGCAATGGGCCGCCCGCCGCCGCATTGATCTGGACCGTGATCTCCATTGCGGGCCTCATCTTCGGCATCGGCATCGGCATCGGCGTCGTGCTCGCGATCTTTCGCGTCTACATCGACCAGGATAGCCCCGACGAGGCGCTGACGGCCCCGCTCGGCCGGTTCCGGTCCTTGACCCCGAGCCAGCGCGCGCTCGGTAAGTTCTTCGTGCTCGTGGTGCTCGTGCTGCTGCTGCAGATCCTGGCGGGTGCCTTGCTCGGCCACTACTACGCCGACCGGCGGAGCTTCTACGGAATCGACATCGGCGCCTGGCTGCCGTTCAACTTCCTGCGCTCGGTCCACGTGCAGGCCCCGATCGTCTGGATCGGGCTGGGATGGATCGCCGCGGCGCTGTTTCTCGCGCCGTTCATAGGCGGACGCGAGCCGCCGGCCCAGCGCTGGCTCGTCAATGCCTTCTTCGTCATCATCTGCATCATCGCCGTCGGCACGTTCTGCGGCGACTACGTCGGTATCCGCGGCTGGCTCGGCGGCGCTTGGTTCTGGCTCGGCGATCAAGGCCTCGAATATCTCGAGCTCGGCCGCGCCTGGCAGATCCTGTTTTTCGTGGGCCTGTTGGCCTGGAGCGGCATCTGTGGGTCGAATGGTCCTTCGAGCTGTTCGCGGCCGCCGTCACGGGCTATTTCCTGATGTCGATCGGCCTCGTGTCGCGGCAGTTCGCGGAGCGCTCGATCCTGTTCGAGTGGATCCTTGTGCTCGCGAGCGGGATTCTCGGCACGGGGCATCATCTGTTCTGGGCCGGCGAGCCGCCCGATTGGCTCGCCGTCGGCAGCGTGTTCTCGTTCCTCGAGGTCCTACCGCTGTTCCTGCTCGTGCTCGAGGGTGTCGCGCAGCGGCAGAAGCTGCGCGGCCTGCGCGACTTTCCGTACCGCCTCGCATTCCTGTATATCATCGGCTCGGTGATCTGGAATTTCGTCGGGGCCGGCGTATTCGGCGGCGTCATCAACGCGCCGCTCGTGAACTACTATCAGCACGCGACGTTCCTGACCTTGAATCACGCGCACACCTCGATGTTCGGCGCCTTCGGGCTGCTTGCGATCGGTCTGATCTACCTTGCGCTCAGATACACGGCCGCCGACCGCTGCCAGTGGAGCGACCGGCTCGGCGTCTGGGCGTTCTGGCTCTACAACGCCGGGCTCGTCATGTGGATCGCCATGAACTTCGTGCCCGTCGGCCTCGCGCAGCTTTGGGCCGTCTACGACCGCGGCTATGCCTACGCACGCAGCACGGAGTTCTACTCGGGCACGACGCTTTGGCAGTGGCTGCGCACCCCGGGCGATGTCGTGTTCGCCCTCGGCGCGGTGCTCATGGCCATCGACTTCGTGCTGAAGCTGCGCAGAGTCAGGCGCGCGGAAGCGCCCGCGGGCGTTGCGGGCCCGATTCGGGCGCCGGGGGCGTGGGGCGGGTGATGCGGGGGGGCGCTTCCGGATACACCCGGGTTGGGCAACCGGCACCTGGCTCATAGACTGGGCCTATCGCTGGTCGAGTCTCGAGGAGCTCGTAGTGCGCCGGAGCCTTTCTCTCGTCGTTGCGGCAACGCTCGCAGCGACGGCCGCGTGCAGCGGCAACACCCAGGTCAATCTCGAGCAGCTTGCCGAATGGCAGGAGACGTATGCCGGGCAGCGCGTGGCCACGGTCGGAGTCGTAAGCGAGGAGCACGATGCGGACGGAAGCAGCTATTTCGTGCTTTCGGATCCTTCGGGCCACCGCGTCGGACTCCAGCCGAGCGCGACGGCGAGCCACTTCAAAGGCCGGCTCGTCGAGGTCAGCGGCCTGTTCGAGATCCAGCCCGGCTTCGGGCGCGTGATTCACATCGCGGCGATCTCATCAGACGCAGCGACGAGGTAACGCTGCGGCCAAACCGCTCGACGCGCTTCCGCGCAGGGCTAACGATTTCCCGGAAACGCCGGCGCGGGCATTGGCGCCGCGAGCTCGACCACGCGGTGCGCGGCCCTCCCGTCGAGGCGCAAAACGTCGACGAGCCAGGGCAGCACGGTCTGCATGGCCTCGCGCAGCGTCCACGGCGGATTCACGACGATCATGCCGCTGCCCGTTAGGCCGCGGCCGTGGGCGTCGGCGGCCACGCTGAGCTCAAAAAGATCCATGGCGCGCAGACCCGTGGCTTGCAGAGCGCGCTCGAGGCGCCGCACCCAGGCGCGCTCGATGACGGGGTACCAGACGGCATAGACGCCGGTCGCGAAGCGTCTATGCGCCTTGAGGAGCGCGTCGAGGACCTGCTCATGCTCGTCCGCGAGCTCGTAGGCCGGGTCGAGGAGCATGCAGCAGCGGCGTTCGGGCGGCGGCACGAGGCCGATGCCGCCGGGCAGGCCGTCCTGGCGCAGCACGTGCACGCGGCCGTCGCCGGCGAAGCGGCGCGCGAGCGCCTCGTGGGCCCTCGGATGCAGCTCGAAAAAATACGCGCTGTCGCCGGCCCGCAGGACTTCCCGGGCCAACCAGGGCGAGCCGGGATAGCGGACCAGCTCGTCGCCGCCGTTGAAGCGCCGCACGAGCTCCAGCCAACGGGCGACCGGCGCGGGCGCGTCGTCGCGGGCCCAAAGCTTGCCGATGCCCGCTGCGTACTCGCGATTCTTCTGCGCCTCGCGCGCGCGCAGGTCGTAGCCGCCGGCGCCCGCGTGCGTCTCGATGTAGCGCAGCGGTTTGGCCTTGGCTGTCAGCCGTTCGAGGATCGCGAGCAGGACGACGTGCTTGAGCACGTCCGCGTGGCCGCCCGCGTGAAACTCGTGCAGGTAGCTCAGCATGCGCCGGGGTCAACCGCCCTCGGCGCGCAGCGCCTCGATGAGCTCCGGCAGCGCCTCGAACAGGTCGGCCGTCCAGGCCGCGTCGGCGATCTCGAAGATCGGCGCCTCGGGGTCCTTGTTGATCGCGGCGATGACGCGCGCGTCCTTGATGCCCGTCAAATGCTGGATCGCACCGGAAATGCCGATCGCGACGTAGAGCTCGGGCGCGATGACCTTGCCCGTCTGGCCCACCTGCAGATCGTTCGAGGCATAGCCCGAGTCGACGGCCGCGCGCGAGGCGCCCACCGCGGCCCCGAGCAGGTCGGCGAGCTCGTAGAGCCGCGCGAAGTTCTCGGCGCTGCCGAAGGCCCGGCCGCCCGAGACGACGCGCGCGGCGGTCTGCAGGTCCGGGCGGTCCGAACGCTCGGCCGTGAGCCCGACGAAGCGCGTATGCGCGGGCAGCTCCACGTCGCAGGCTCGGGTCTCGACGGCCGCCGGGACCGGTCGCTCGGCCGCGACGGGCCGATACGATGCCGTGCGCACCGTGCCGAACAGCTTGCGGTCGGCCGCGGCCTCGACGGTGACGATGGCGTTGCCAGCATAAATGGGCCGTTTGAATCGATACTCGCCTTCGACGGCCATGATGTCGCTGACCTGGCCGACGCCGGCGAGCGCCGCGGCGCGCGGCAGGACGTCCTTGCCGAAGGTCGTCGAGGGCGCGAGCACGTGCGTGTAGGCGGCGGCCAGCGCCGCGATCTGCGGCGCGAGCACGGCCGCGAGGGGCGCGGCGTTCTCGGGCCGCTCGACGCGCAACACCGTGTGGACGCCCTCGAGCTTTGCGGCTTGTCCCGCGAGGGCCTCGCCGGCCTCGGCGTCGCCGGCGAAGACCGCGACGTCGAGCACCGTCGGCGAGAGTTCGAGCGCGCACGCGACGCTCTTGGCCGTGCTCTCGAACAAGCGGCGGCCGTCGTGCTCCGCGACGACGAGCACGCGGGCGCTCACAGTGCCCCCCGCTGCTTCAGCGCCGCGACGAGCTCGGCGGCGCTGCCGACGCTCACGCCTTTGGCACGCGGCGCGGGCTCCTCGAAGTGCACAGCCCTGAACTGACCGTCGAGGCCGAGCCCCAGCGAGTCGAGCGGCAGCGACTCGAGCGGCTTGCGCTTGGCCTTGAGGATCTCGGGCAACTTCACGTAGCGCGGTTCGTTGAGGCGCAGGTCCGTCGTCACGACGGCCGGCAGGTCGATCTCGATCGTCTCGAGGCCCGCATCGACCTCACGCGCGACGCGCGCGGTCTCGCCCGCGAGCTCGAGCTTGGATGCGAACGTCGCCTGCGGACGCTGCCAGAGCGCGGCCAGCATCTGGCCCGTCTGGTTGTGGTCGCCGTCGATGGCCTGCTTGCCGAGCAGCACGAGGAACGGCTGCTCACGCTCGACGATCGCGTGCAGCACCCTGGCGACGCCGAGCGGCTCGAGCGGGCTCGGCGTCTCGACGAGCAGGGCGCGGTCGGCGCCCATGGCGAGGGCCGTGCGCAGCTGCTGCTGCCAATCCGGCGTGCCGATCGAGCAGGCCACGACCTCGTCGGCCTCGCCGCGCTCGCGAATCCGCAGCGCCTCCTCGAGCGCGATCTCGTCGAACGGGTTGATGCTCTGCTTGACGCCTTCCGTCGCGACGCCCGAACCGTCGGCCGCGACGCGTACGCGCACGTTGTAGTCGACGACGCGCTTTAGAGGAACGAGGACCTTTCGCATGCCGTGCTCCGCCTTCTCCTGTCAGACACCCGAATGCCATTCTAGCGGCTGCACCGGGCGCCGCGCTCGGCGGCGGCGAGCGAGCCCGCGTACAATGCTGGATAGGCCCCAGCGGAGCAGCAGCGCATGTCCGAGTCGCAGTTTCCCGTCGTCATCGAAGCCGAAGCCTTGGCCGAGCGCCGCGACGATGCCGGCACCGTCATCGTCGACTGCCGTTTCGATCTTGGCGATCCCGGGGCCGGCTTCGCCGCCTATGAGGCGGGACACATCCCCGGGGCGCGCTACGCGAACCTCGACGCGGATCTCTCGCGTCCGCCGGCGCCGAACGAGGGGCGCCACCCGCTGCCGGCGCCGGAGACGTTCGCGGCCCGACTCGGTGCTTGGGGCATTTCGAACGAGAGCTACGTCGTCGCCTACGACGGCGGGCCGGGCGCGCTCGCGTCGCGGCTCTGGTGGATGCTGCGCTGGCTCGGCCACGAGCGCGGCGCGGTGCTGAACGGCGGGTTCGCGCGCTGGCGCCGCCTCGGGCTCCCGCTCGAGCAGACGCTCCCGGCGCCGCGCCCGGCGCGCTTCGTGCCGAGGCCGCGGTCCGAGCGCCTGGCGGCGACCCCCGCGGACGTTGCCGCCTTTCTGCGCGGCGGCGGCCTGCTTCTCGACGCCCGGGCGCCGGACCGGTTTCGGGGCGAGAACGAGACGCTCGATCCGACCGCCGGCCACATTCCGGGCGCCGTCAACGTGCCGTTCATGGGGAATGTCGGCGAGGACGGCCGGCTCCTGCCGGCGCAGACTCTGCGCGCCCGGCTCGGGGCGGTGCTCGAGGGCCGCGATTCGGCCGAGCTCGTCGCAATGTGCGGCTCCGGGGTCACGGCCTGCCACCTGCTCTGGAGCATGGAAGCGGCCGGCCTCGAGCCGGGCCGGCTCTACGTCGGCTCGTGGAGCGAGTGGATCCGCGATCCCAACCGGCCCGTCGCGACGGGCGCCTGACGCGCGCGCAAGCGCGCACACCGCCGCCGGCGCGGCCTGGACCGACCGACGCCGGGGTCCATTAGCGTGCCCTGCGTCCTTTCGGCCCGCCGTCGTTCGAGGCAGAATAGCGCTCTTTTGTCGAGGAACCCGCCGTGTCACGCCAGACCCGCAGCATCGAGGCCAGCACTCAGCTCAAGGACGTCCGCTACGAGATCCGCGGCAAGCTGGCCCGGCGCGCGCAGGAGCTCGAACGGCAGGGCTACGAAATCATCTCGCTGAACATCGGCAATCCGGGACTCTTCGGTTTCAGGACACCCGAGACCATGCGTCTGGCCATGATCGAGAACCTCGGTGCCGCCGAACCCTACTGCAACCAGAAAGGCATCTTCCCGGCGCGCGAGGCCGTGGTCATGCAGCAGCAGGAACGCGGCGTGTTCGACACGAAGACCGAGCACGTCTTCATGGGCAACGGCGTTAGCGAGCTCATCGACCTCACGCTCAGAGCGCTGCTCGACGCGGGCGACGAGGTGCTGATCCCGAGCCCGGATTATCCGCTCTGGACCGCGGCAACCGTGCTGAACGGCGGCCGCGCCGTTTACTACCCGTGTCCCGAGGAAAACGACTTCAACCCCGACGTTGACGCGCTCGAGAAGCTCGTCTCGCCGCGCACGAAGGCCATCGTCGTCATCAACCCGAACAACCCGACGGGCGCGGTCTACAGCCGCGAAAGCCTGACGGCGATCGCACGCTTCGCCGAGCGCCACGGGATCGTCCTGCTCAGCGACGAGATCTACGATCAGATGGTCTACGGCGACGCCGAGTTCGTGCCGATGGCGACGCTCGCACGCGACACGTTGTGCGCAACCTACAGCGGGCTCTCCAAGGTCTACCGGGCCTGCGGCTACCGCGTCGGCTGGGTCGCTTTCAGCGGCACGCTCGAGCGGGCCGAGCGCTATCTGGCCGGGCTCGATCTGCTCGCGGCGCTCAGGCTCTGCAGCAACGTGCCCGGCCAATGGGCGGTGCAGACGGCGCTCGGCGGGTTTCAGAGCATACGCAAGCTTTGCTCGCCGGGCGGGCGGCTCTACGAATCGCGGCGCGCGATCATCGACGGCGTCGAGCGCAGCCCGTATCTGAGCCTCGTCGCGCCGCGCGGGTCGATGTACGCGTTCATTCGAGTGGATAAACGCCAGCTGCCGGGCTTCGACGACGAGGCCTTCGCCATGGAGCTGCTCGAGCAGCAGCACGTGCTCGTCGCACCCGGCTCGAGCTTCAACACGCCGTACCGGGATCACTTCCGCATCACGACGCTGCCCGACGAGGAGCGCCTGGCCGAGGTGTTTCGACGTATCGACGAGGTCCTGACGCTGATCGCGAGCCGGCCGCCGCAGCTGGAATCCACCGCCTGAAGCCAGCGTGCCCGCGCCGGATGCGATCCTCGTCGACGGCCGCCTCGCGGCCCAGCAATGGGAGCTGCACCTCGGCGGGGCGGCGCTGCGCGCGGGCGCGGCGGCCTGGACCAGTGCGCCGCTGCTGAGCTTCCGGGCGTTCGCCGAGCGTCTCTACCGGCTCGGGCGCGAGGATGGCTCGCCCGAGATGTTGACCGCAGGCCAAAGCGCCGCGCTGTGGCGTGAAGTCGTCGCGGATTCGCCGGAGGGAGCAGGGCTCCTCGGTATCGCGGGCCTGGCCCGCTGGGCCGAGGACGCCCACGCGCGGCTCGCCGCGTGGCGGCTCGGGCCCGAGACGGCGGCCGGCGAACGCGACGAGGACTTCGCGGCCTTCCTGCGCTGGTCGGCCGGGTACCGGGAACGAATGGCCGCACATCGCTGGCTCGACGCCGCCGATCTCGTGCCGCGTCTGCTCGGCTCGAGCCCGCCGGCGCCCGGACGGCTCGAGTGCGCGGCGCCGTTCGAGCCGACACCGGCCCGCGAGGCGCTGTTCGCCCATTTGAGCGGGGCGGGCTGGCGCATCGGCGCGCGCGCGGCGGGGCTCGAATCGCCGGGGCGCGCGGCCCGCATCGGCCTGCCCGACGAGGAGCGCGAGCTCGCGGCCGCCGCCGCCTGGGCGGTCGGCACACTCGAGCGGCATCCGGACACGCGGGTCGCCGTCGTGCTGCCCGGACTGGCGGATCGCAGCGCCTCGGTGCGCCGGGCCTTCGCGGCGGCCGGCGCCCCAGCCGGGACCGTCCACGTCGCCACCGGCGCAGCGGGCGCCGATGCGCGCCCGCTCGTCGGCGCCGCGCTGAATGCGCTCGAGCTGTTGTCGCCCCAAGGCGGTTTCACCGAGCTCAGCCGCTGGCTGCGCAGCTCACTGTTCGGTCAGCCGGACACGGCCGAGCGCGCGGCGGCCGCAGGCCTCGAAGCCGCGCTGCGGCGCGAGCTGCTGGCCCAGCTGCCTTTCGAGGAAGCCTACCGCCGCGCGGGCCTCGGCGCGCGGCTCCGCGCCGCCGTGCCGCGCCTGGCCGTTCGGCTCGAGGCGGCGCTCGAGCTGCACGCGCCGCCCGGCGCGCTGCGGTCGCCGTCTCACTGGGCGCGCCTGTGGCAGCGCGCCCTCGACGTGCTCGAATGGGGCGCGGGCACCGCCGCGGACGAGGAGCTGCAGGCCTTTGCGCGCGCCCTCGACGAGCTCGCGCTGCTGACTCCGATCGTCGGGCGCGTGTCCGTCGGGCGCGCCCTCGCCGAGCTCGAGCGGATCGTGGCCGGCCAAGGCGGCGGCGGCCCGCTGCCGGCGGCGGGTATCCACGTGCTCGAGAGGCTCGAGGACGTGGGCCCGGGGTACGCGGCGGCCTGGGCTGCCGGGCTCACGAGCACGGCTCTGCCGCGGCCTGTGGTGCTGAACCCGCTGCTGCCGCGCCGGCTCCAGGTGCGTCATGCCATGCCCTGGTCCTCGCCCGCGGATGCGCTGATGCGTTCGCGCGCCCTGCTCGATGGGCTATGCGCCCGCGTCCCCGAGGCTGTGTTGAGCTGGCCCGCGCGCGAGCACGACAACCCGGCCGAGCCGAGCCCGCTGCTGCGGGGGCTGCCGGCTCTGGATTCGGCGGGGCTGCCCGGGCCCCAGCGGGCCCGGTCCGCGGGAGCACCGCGGCGCCGCGAGAGCGTCGCCGAGCCGCGCGTGCCGGCCGTGCCCGGGCGGCTGCCCGGCGGGACGCGGGCACTGAACGCGGCGGCGCGCTGTCCGCTGCGCGCGTTCTGCGAGTTTCGTCTCGGCGCGAGCGCGCTAGAACCCGTGACCCGCGGGTTGCCGGCACGGCTCAAAGGCATCGCGCTACACGCAGCCGTCGAAAAGTTCTATCGCCAATACAACACCTTTACCGCGCTCGCAGCCGCGCCGGGCGAGGCGCTGCGCGCGGCCCAGCATGCGGCGATCGAGGCGGCGCTGGACGCTGTCTTCGGCGCCGCGCGCTCGCGGCTCCGCGGCCTCTATGAGCTCGAACGCTTACGGGCCACCGCAATTCTCGCCGACTTCGTGCGCCGCGAGCTTGCACGCGCCGAGTTCGAGGTCGCGGCCGTCGAGCGGCGGCAGAGCGTCGAGATCGGCCGCTGGCACATTTCGACGCGCGTCGACCGCATCGATCGTCTCGGGGACGGCGCGCTCGCCATCATCGACTACAAGACCGGCCATTCGTCGCGGCCCGCGGACTGGTTCGCGCCGCGGCCTCGCGACTGCCAGCTGCCCGTCTACGCGATCGCAGCCGACGGTGAGCTCGCGGCGCTCGTTATCGCCTCGCTCGCGGCGGCCGCACGCGCCGGCGGCTACAGCGGCATCTGGACGCGGTCCGACGACTTCCCGGGACGCTCGCGGCCGCTGCCCGAAGGCCGCAGCCTGGCCCAGCAGATCGCCGTCTGGCGTGCGGACCTTGCGACGCTCGTCGAGGAGTTCGCGGCCGGCGACGTGCGGCTCTTCGCCGACGATCTCGACGCCGCGCGCGGTCCCTACGCGCCGCTCACGCGCGTCGACGAGCAACTCGCGCTGCATCGCGGGTGGCTCCGCCCATGGTGAGCGCGGCCGCCGATCAGCGCGCGCGCGAGGCGGCGCTGGACCCGACGCGCTCGTTCGTCGTGCAGGCGCCGGCGGGCTCCGGCAAAACGGAGCTGCTCATACAGCGCTATCTCACCTTGCTCGCGACCGTCGAGGAGCCCGAGCAGATCGTCGCGATCACCTTCACGCGCAAGGCCGCCGCGGAGATGCGCAGCCGCGTGGCCGCCGCGCTCGAGGCCGCCGAGGCGGGCCGTGCGCCGGCCCGGGCGCACGAGGCCGTGACGCACCGACTCGCGCGGGCCGCGCTCGCGCGCGACGCCGCCCGCGGCTGGTCGCTCACGAGCTCGCCCGAACGCATGCGCATCGAGACGCTCGACGCGATGAACGCCTGGCTGGCACGGCGCCTGCCGGTGCTCGCCTCGGGCGTCGCGGGCGCCGGCATCGCCGAGGATGCCGAGGCGCTGTATCGCGAGGCCGCGGAGCGCACCGTGGCCGAGCTCGACGCCGGCGACGGCGTCGCGGCGAGCCTGCGCGGGCTGCTCGGCGCGCTCGACAACGACGTCCTGCGGCTCGAACGCATGCTCGCCGAGCTGCTGCCGCGCCGCGAGCAATGGCTGCCATACTTCGTCGGCGCGGACGCTGACGCGCTGCGCGAACTGCTCGAGCGTGCGCTCGCGCGGCTCGTCGGCGAGGAGCTCGAGGCGGCGGCCGTCGACGTGCCGGCCTGGGTGCGCGCGGCGCTCGTGCCGCTGCTGCGGCATGCCGCCGAGCACGCCGCGGACGAGCGCTGCAGGGACACTCTCGCCCCGTGGCGGCCTGGCGGCGAGGCCGAGGCGGAGCTCTTTACGCGCGTCGAGGCGTGGCGCGGTATCGCGGAGGTCCTGTTGACGCGCGATGACGCCTGGCGCCGGCGCCTCGACCGCAGGCTCGGCTTCGGGCCGAAACACGCTCTCGAGCGCGGCCGGCTCGAGGCGCTGCTCGGCGAACTCGAGGCCGACGACGCCGCGCGCGAGGCGCTCGCGTTCGTGCGCCGGCTGCCGGCCCCGCGTTACTCCGCGACCGAATGGAGCACCCTGGCGGCGCTGCGGAGCACACTGCTACACGCGGCCGCCGAGCTCCGTCTTATATTCGCCGCAAAACAGACGGTCGACTTCGTCGAGCTGGCCCTCGCCGCGCAACAGGCCCTCGGGCGCGTCGAGGAGCCGTCGGATCTGCTGCTCGCGCTGGACGGGCGCATCCGGCACGTGCTCGTCGACGAGTTCCAGGATACCTCCCACTCGCAGCTGCGCCTGCTCGAGCTGCTGACGTCCGGCTGGCAGCCCGGCGACGGCCGCAGCCTGTTCCTCGTCGGCGATCCGATGCAGTCGATCTACCGCTTCCGCGACGCCGACATGTCGCTTTTCCTGCGCGTGCGCACCGTCGGCGTCGGCGCCGTTCGCTGCGAGCCGCTGACGCTGCAGCGCAACTTTCGCAGCGCCCCGCAGATCGTCGCCTGGACCAACGAGACTTTCGCGCGCGCCTTTCCGCCCGAGGACGACCTCTTGGCGGGCGCCGCGCGCTTCAGCCCTTCGGTTGCGGCCCGCGACGCCGTCGACGCTGCGGGCGTCATCGTGCATCCGCTGCGCAGCGACGACGTCGACGAAGAGCTCGCGGCGGCAATTTCTATCGTCGAGCGCGAGCAGGCCCGCGCGCCCGAAGCTAGCATAGGCGTGCTCGTACAGAGCCGCACGCACCTGGCCGGGCTGCACGCGCATCTCGAGGCCAAGGGACTCGCGGTGCACGCCGTGGAGATCGATCCCCTCGACGAGCACCCAGCCGTTCAGGATCTGCTCGGCCTCACGCGCGCGCTCACGCATCCGGCCGACCGCATCGCCTGGTTAGCCGTGCTGCGCGCGCCCTGGTGCGGGCTGCGCTGGGCCGATCTCGCTGCGCTTTGCGGCGACGATCGCGAGCGCACCGTGCCCGAGCTCATCGCGGATCCCGATCGGCTCGCCCGGCTCGACGCCGATGCGCGGGCGCGCCTGGCGAACCTGCGCATCGCGTTCGAAGAAGCGTTCGAACGCCGTGCCCGCGAACCGTTCGCGGAATGGGTAGAGCATACGTGGCGGACGCTCGACGGCCCGAGCTGCCTCGACGCGCCCGGCGAGGCGGCCTATGCCGACCAATTCTTCGCGGTCCTCGAAGACTGCGCGCGCCGCGGCGACGTTGACGACCCCGCAGCACTCGAGCAGGCGTTCGCGAAGCCGCGCGGGCAGGCCGAGACGCCGGTCGAAGCCCGCGTGGAGATCATGACTATCCATCGAGCCAAGGGGCTCGAGTTCGATACCGTCGTGCTGCTCGGACTCGGGCGCGAGCCGCGCCGCGAGCGGCGCCGAGCGCTGAGCTATATGCAGCGCGTCGCGCGTGACGGCAGCGAAGATTTCATCATGGCGCCGCTGCCGCGGCCTGGCGACGACGAAGCCCTGTGCCGGTTCGTCGAGCGGGCGGAGAACGGCCGCGACCTGGCCGAGCGTGCACGCTTGCTCTACGTCGCCGCGACCCGGGCGCGCGAGCGCCTGCACCTCGTCTGCCGCATCTCCGGCGACCGCGATGCCCCGCCGGAACGCACACTGCTGAGCCCGCTGTGGCCGCGTGTCGCCGTTCACTTTGAAGCGACTCGAAACGGCGCGGCGGCGGACGAGGGCCAAGGACTGGCCGCTGGGGCGAACGGCGACGATTTGTGTGCCGAGGCGCAGCGCTCCGAGCCCTTCGAGCCCGTCCTGCGCCGGCTGGCGGACGGCTTCGGCGCCGCGGACGCGCTCGAAAGGCGGCTCGCCGAGCGCGTGCTCGCCCGCCGCAGCGCGGCCGCAACGGCCGGCGTGCGCCCGGAATTCGAATGGGCGGGGCAGGCCGCCGTCCAGGTCGGCACCGTCGTGCACGCCTACCTGCACCGCATCGCGGATACCGGTCTCGAGTGCTGGAGCGCCGCCCGCATCACCGAAGCGCGGCCGCGCTTCGCGCGCGAGCTCGAATTGCTCGGCCTCGACCGGGACGAGGTCGAAGCGGCTGCCGCGCGCGTCGAGCGCGCGCTCACGGGCGTGCTCGAGGACCCCAAGGGGCGCTGGATTCTCGACCGCCACACGGAGGCGGCCTCGGAGCTGCGGCTCACGCTGCGCGGCGAGCGCGGCCTCGAGCACGTGCAGCTCGACCGGACGTTCGTCGCCGACGAGCTGCGCTGGATCATCGATTTCAAGACCAGCGCGCACGAAGGCGGCGAAGTCGAGACCTT
This sequence comes from uncultured Gammaproteobacteria bacterium, assembly GCA_963782445.1. Lineage (GTDB taxonomy): Bacteria > Pseudomonadota > Gammaproteobacteria > Steroidobacterales > Rariloculaceae > ZC4RG20. Next base: position 2,092,232 of record CAWAJM010000001.1, on the reverse strand, counting down.
TCTCGATTCGGAAGTCGAGCGCTATCGCGCGCAGCTCGCGCGCTACGCGCACAGCATGGCGGCCATCGACGCGCGCCCCGTCAGGGTAGGGCTGTATTTCCCGCTGCAGCAGGCGTTTCGGAGCTGGACGCCCTGAAGAGGAAGAAAAAAACGGGGTCAGAGCCCTTTTTCTGCGACGAAAAAGGGCTCTGACCCCTTTTTTTCTTCCTCTTACAGCGACCCGCTCAGCGAGAACCGCCTCCGCCCCTTCGCGTCCGGCTCCCCCGTCATGAACGCAAGTCCCTGAACGAGCTCCTTGGGCGCGTCCGCACGCGGCGCCGCATAGCCCTCCAGCTTATAGTTGTACTGGCTATCTAGCGTGAGGGTGCCGGAAACCTCGAGCGGGCCGCCCGTGTCGTGGAAGGCGGCGGCGATGCCCTTGCCGCCTGTATCCTTCAGTTGGATGGCGTAGTTGCCGAGCGCGATGAGGGTGGAGCCGGCGCCGGGCATGAGCGGGGGGACGGCCAGCTGGGCGAGGCGAGCCTGACCGACGATCGACGTCGGGCGGCCGTTCTCGACGCGCGCGCGGTCGAGCGTGAGGCTCACGAGGCCCTGCATGCCTTTGATCGGCAGCAGCGCATCGAGGGACGGCAGGTTCGTGCTCGCGCGGACGCCGCGCAGCTCGACGCGGCTCGGCGAGGCGCTCACGTCCGCGGACACGAAGCCGTCGGGCAGGCCCGCCTGCAGATGCCCTGCCGCACGGCCCGTCAGGAGTCTCGGCACATTCAGTTCCCAGCGAATATCGTGCAGCGCGAAACCGCCCGCGGAGCCGAGTGCGGCGCGCCCGGACCACAGCGTCCCCTCTAAGCCCGTCAGCCTCAGCGCGCCCGGATCGGCGCCCGCGAGCCGCATGACGGCGGGCTCGACGTAGCGGTAGGCAGTCGCGGCCGGAAACGAAGCCAGGAGGAAGACGAGATAAGCGCCGACGCCGAGGCCGATCCACGCGACTCTTCCCGGCACGGCTACGACCTCCGGAGCAGCACCTGGCCGCTCACGAGGCCGATGCTTTGCGTGCCGTTGAAGGACGCCGATTCGACGTTGACGCCGTACTCCGACTTCAGCGCCAGCAGCCAGGCGACGAGCGCATCGAACGAAGCGTTTTGAAACGTCACGTTGATGCCGTCCCGGCCGTCCGGCCGCGTATGCGTGAACGCGCTCGCGAGGCCGTGTTCGCGGGAGGTTTTGTCGACGAGCACGACCATGGAATCGGGCGCCGCGCGGGCCGGCCCGCGCGCCGCCGCAGGATTCAGCGCCGCGGCACGCTGGACGTTGACGAGCAGCGAGCTCTTGTGCGCAACGCTTGCGTGCAGCTCGGCGGAGCCGCGCGCGAGCGGCGTCCAGACGAGCCCCCAGAACACGATGACGGCCGCAGCGACCCCGCCGACGACGAGCACGACGCGCTCGCGCGGCTCGCGACTCATGAACCAGTCTCTCATCGGCCCGCTCCCAAGACCCGTACGCGGCCCTCGACGCCGTCCTTGCCCGGGTTCGTCGACTGAATACGGACCGCGAAGCGCTTCGAGCGTTGGACGTCCTCGACGAACGTGTTGAGCGCCGCGACATCGGGCACGACGAGTTGCAGATCGAGGACCTGATTGCGGTAGCTCAACGCTTCGATGCGGCTCTTGGGGTTCTCAGAAGCCGCGACGGCGGCGAGCGCACCGAGGAAGCTCGGACCGCCCGCGTCGGCTTGCGCGGCATTCGCGCCGAGGCGGCGGCGCACTTCCGCCTCGCAGCGCCTGAGCTCGGCCGCGCCGAGGCTACGGCGGCAGTCGGCGGCGAGGACCGCCGTCAGCGCGTTGTCCTCGTGGCGCAGCGCGAGGTATTCGGCGCCGCGGCCGACGAAGCCGAGCAGGGCGGCCGCGAGCACGAGGCCGGCCGCGAGCCGCCAAGGCCGCACGGCCGCAGCCCAGTTGGACTTCGGCGCATAGGGGCCCTGCAGCAGATTGATGCCGGGGCTGTGCGTCAGCGTCGCCGCGAGGCGGCACCACGCGCTGTCGGCCATGAGCTTCACGTCCGTGCTCGAGACGCGCTCCGGCAGCGCACGCAGATCGTGCTCGTGCAGTTGCTGCGCCTCGGCGTCCAGATAGACGACAACGTGACCGTACTCGGGCGTCTTCTCGTCTGCCTGGAGCGTATCGAGGAGCCCCGCGAGCGGCAGGCTCTCGAAAACGAACGGCGGCCGGCCGGGCGCCCGCCCATAAATCCGTTCGCCTTCCATGAGCAGCGTCAGCGTGCCCGGAGTATCCGGCACGCCATCGGCGTCGGCATAGACGGCCTGCGGCAACAGGCCGGCGGCCGCGAGGGCCGCGAGCCAGCGCTCGAGGTGATCGCGCGCAACGACGGCCACCGCGACCGCGCCTTCGGGGCCGCGCGGGCCGACGGCGAAAAAGAGGTTATCAACGTCCTCGGCCAGCGTGTCTTCGAGCGAGTAGGGCAGCATTTTGCGGAGCCGCGCCGCGCCGAGATTCGGCAGCGCCGTCTCCGTCGTGACGACATCGAGCCCGGGGACGAGCACGACGAGCCGGCGGCCGCGGGCCGGCTCGACGGCGTCGCCCAGCGGCCCGGCCGCGGGCGCCGACATGAGGCGGCCGTCCGCGTCGAACACGGCCCAGCGGGCCGTCGCGGCGTCCGCGTCGAGGCGCAGGATCAACGTCTCCACGGTCATTCGGTGCCGAAGCTGCGAAACAGGGTGCGCGTGAGCCCGCTGGGGTCGCGCTGCAGTACCGAGTGAAAAGTCATTCGCGAATCTCCAAGCGTAATCGTCGCCGTCAGCATGAAATGCTCCGTGACGCCGTCGATGCGCTGCAGTACGTCGGAATCGACGAGGCCTTGAAAGGCCCCGTTGATGTCGGGAAAGCCCGTATCGCCCCGTTCCTCGATGAGCGAATCGGCCGTCGCGATGTCGAGTGTATCCGAGAGCGAAGCCAGAACGACGTCGGAGGCCGTGTTGACGTTGAGCTTCGTGCCCCGCGGCAGAGCCGTGACGTAAGGGGCGAGCTTCGCGTAACTCTCTTTATCGAAGCCCTTCACGGCCATGAGCTCCGTCGGCGTCGTGATCATCGTGTTCGGCGTACGGTAGGGGGGGTCCGCGTCGGCATAGACGCTGTCTTCGCCGCCCGAGGGAAAGTGGGCGTCGCCATCCGGGTCGAGCCAGTCGACGACGGCGCCGGACAGCGCCGGGTCGAGCCCGACGAGCTTGAGCAGGCGCTGAAATTGCGCGACCTCGATCGGGTCCTCCTTGCCGTCGTTCTGAATCAGATTATTGAGATTGAAGCGGCCCTGCAGGTCCTCGACGCGCCCTTGAATGGTGCCGCCGTCGATCGGCAGCGGCGGCAGCTGCGTCGCCCAGTCCTCGCCGAGGTTGTCGCTGTCCGGAGATTTCACGAGATCCTGACGCAGGATGTCGCCGATCCAGGCCTCGGCGCCTTGTACGTACATGAGCCCCTGGTCGGCCGCCAGGGCGGCAGCCGTGCGGCGCTGGTCGAGCGTCGCGTCCCAGAGCAGGTTGGTCGCGATGATCGTCCCGATCGCGACGACGAGCATCGCGGTCAGGACGGCGACCCCGCGTTGCCGGCGCGGCCCACGCATCAGCTGCTCGTCTCCACGAGGCGCCGGATCGTGCCGAACCCGTGCAGATCGATCTTGATCTCGATCGCCCGCGGCCGCGAGACGAGCGCCTCCGGTCCGGCCGCGCCGACGGGCGGCCACTGCGGTTGCCATTCGCCGTTAGGGTCGAGAAAGCGGATGTCGAGCTTGTCGACGCCGGTCAAGAGCTCTTCCTTCACGGGCGGCGTGGACAGGGTCCGGTCCATGACGGGCCAGTAGAGGCGCTCGAGCTTGTCGTCGTCGAGCACATAGGCGACGCGCAGCACGCTGCCGCGCTTAAAGCCCGCCGGGTTCGTCCAGCCGCCGCGGCTGAACTCGAGCGCGTACTGCGCATCGGGGTTGGAGAGCACGGCCGGCTCGAATGTCTCGCCGAGTTCGTCGCGCGTCGGCCGCGGATGGATCTCGGAGAGATCCTGCTCGATCATGCGCATGGCGAACTGAATCTCGCGCCAGCGCTCCGCGTGGGCCTTCGCCGCGTCGCGCTCCTTAATAACGGTGTTGAGTCCGCCGAGCGCCATGACGCCGATGACGGCCACGATCGCCATCGCGACGAGCATCTCGATGAGCGTGAAACCGGGCTCGCGGCCGCGCAGGCCGTTCACTTGCGCGTCCCCTGCGGGCCGGGCTGGGCGCGGCCGGCCGTGAGCCAGTGGACTTGCCCGAAGCCGGGCGGCACCGGGGGCTCGATGAAGCCGGAGACCTTGTCGATGACGGCGTCCGGTGAGTCGGTCAGCGAGACGGCGACGTTGACGCGGCGCAGGTTGTCGACCGGGGTCTTCTTGACCTCCACGCGCACATGCCACATGCGGCCGCCGAAATCGACGTCGTCCTGGTCCTTGCCGAGCGCCGGCCACGTGCTCGCGACGCTGAGCTCGGTGATGCGGTTCGTCGCGATCCAGCTCGCGATCGTCTTGTCCTCGATGTGGACAGCGCTCTCGGCATAGCGGCCGAGCTGCATGAAGACGGCGATCATGCCGAGCGCGACGATTGCGAGCGCGACCATGGCTTCGATGAGCGTGAAGCCGCGCATGCCCGCGGCATGGACGGCCCGCCGGCCGGGCCTCTCGCGCCGTCTGGCAGCGGGCCTGCTACGCACCCTTACCGAAGCCATTCTGCTTGATCTCGATCTTGCCGTCGAAACCGGCCGTGAGCACGAAACGGCCGCCCGCGACGTCGCGGTAGATGTCGGCCTCGAACGGCGTCATCTCGCCGCTCGAGAGGATCACGACCTGGGGCTCCGGCTGCTTGAGCGGATCCTTGGGCTTGCTGCCCGTATCGAGCACGAGCTTGCGGTCTTCGAGCTTGAGCGACATGGCGAGCGGCTGTTTGAGCGAATGCGCCCCGAGGATATCGGCCTCCGGGGCGTCGACCCACTTCATCTCGTCGTAGTCGTAGACGTAGAAGCGGTAGCCGTCGTCCGTGAAGAGCACGCCGTAGTCGCGGGACTGCATGACGGCCTGCTCGTGCACGAAGTCGATGAGGCTCTTGAGGCGCAGCGCCTCATGCTCGATCTCGCGGTCGTTGCCGAGGACGCCGAGCGAAAGAACCGCCATGCCGGCGAAGATGCCGATGATCGTGACGACGATGAGCAGCTCGAGCAGGGAGAAGCCGCGCTGCCCGCGCCCGCGAATCGAGCCGCTAGTTGAGGTCCCAATTGCCGATATCGGCATCCACACCGTCGCCACCTTCCTGTCCGTCCGCGCCGTAAGTGAAGATGTCGACCTCGCCGTGCTGGCCCGGGCTCTCGTATCGATACGGCCGCCCCCACGGGTCCATGGGCACCTTCTTGAGATAACCGCCCTGCTTCCAGTTCGGGGCCACGGTCTCGCCGGGGTTCTTGACGAGCGCGTCGAGGCCCTGGTCCGTCGTGGGATACTTGAAATTGTCGAGGCGGTACAAGTTCAGCGCCGTCTCGATGCCCTGAATGTCGGATTTCGCCCGGCTCACGCGGGCCTTGTCGACATCGCTGAAGAGCGAAGGCGCCACGACGGCCGCGAGCAGGCCGATAATCACGACGACGATCATGATCTCGAGCAGCGTGAAGCCGCTCTGCGGGGCCGCCGCAGAAGTTGATTTGCTGACTCGCATGCCACTACCTTTTGTCGTGCCGGACGCCCCGTTTCGGTGCGCCAGCGTCGAAGATATCACAACCATCGAAGCCTCTTTGTGAACCAAGAGCCACTGCCCGGACCCGCGCCGGAGCGCGCACCGTACCCGGCGGACGCCGCCGCGCAAAGCCTGTCGGCCGGCGGCGACAGACCCGGCCGACGCCGACTCGACAGCTGGATCCCGGTGCTGGCGGTCCTCGGCGTGTGCCTCGCGCTCGTGCTCGGGGGCGAGCCCGTGCGCCGCTGGGCCCGTTACGACCGGGCCGGCATCCAAGCCGGCCAGCTATGGAGACTCGTGACGGGCCACTTGGTTCACCTGAACGCGGGACATTTTCTGCTCGACGGCACGGCGCTCGTGCTGATCCGCCTCATCGTGGGCGACGCCCTCTCGGCCGCCGCCTGGTGCGGCGCTGGGCTCGCATCGATGGCCGCCATCGACGCGGGACTGTATTTCGGGAGCCCGGGCGTGCTCTGGTACGTCGGTCTCTCGGGCATGCTCCACGGGCTGCTCGCGGCCGGCGCACTGGCCCTGCTCGAGCGCCACCGGCGCTTCGCGCTGACGATCGCGGCCGGGATCGCGGGCAAGCTCGTCTGGGAGCATTTCCTCGGGCCGCTGCCGTTCTCGGAGAGCGCGACGGGCGGCGTCGTCATCACGGCCGCACATCTGTACGGCGCGGTCGGCGGCACGCTGTTCGGCGCGGCCTTGGCCTTGGTTCGCCGCCGCGGGCCCGCATCGCTATAATCCGCCGACCATGGATCTAGCGACCCTCAAACCCTGGCCCGGGATCGCCGGGCGCATCGCGCTCGTCACGGGCGCATCGCGCGGCATCGGCCGCGCCATCGCCGAGGCTCTCGCACGCCAGGGCGCGACGGTCGTCGGCACGGCGACGACCGAGGAGGGCGCCGAAGCCATCTCGCAGCGCTTCCGCGACGCGGAGCTCCCCGGGCGCGGCGCAGTGTTGCGCGTCGACGACGAGTCTTCGGTCGAAGGCCTGCTCGCGGAGCTCGCCGAGCGCGAGGGCGCGCCGACCATTCTCGTCAACAACGCCGGCATCACGCGCGACAATCTGCTCATGCGGATGAAACCCGAGGAGTGGGAGGCGGTCGTCGCGACGAACCTCTCCTCGGTGTACCGGGTCTGCCGGGCCTCGGTCCGCGGAATGATCAAAGCCCGCCGAGGCGCGATCGTCAACATCGCCTCGGTCGTCGCACTCAGCGGCAATCCGGGGCAGTCGAACTACGCGGCGGCCAAGGCCGGCATGATCGGCTTTTCGAAGTCCCTGGCCCGCGAGCTCGCCTCCCGCAACATCACCGTCAACGTCGTCGCACCGGGGTTCATCGACACCGACATGACCCGTGTGCTGACCGAGTCGCAGGTCGATGCCCTGCGCCAGCAGATTCCCAACGGGCGGCTCGGCACGCCCGAGGACATCGCGGCGGCCGTGGTCTTTCTCGTCTCCGACGCCGGCAGCTACATCACCGGGGAGACTTTGAACGTCAACGGCGGTTTGTACATGCAATAGGCCCACGAAAGCGCGCGTTCGGGGCTCAATATTGTGGTCGCCGTGAGAAGATGATTCCAATACAATACGCCACGCCCGGCCGGACCGTATGGTTCGGCCTGTCAATACTTAAGGGGTATCAAAGAGATGAGTAGCGTCGAAGAGCAGGTCAGAGGGATCATTGCCGAGCAGCTGGGCGTAAAGGCCGACGAAATCAAGAACGATGCCTCGTTCGTCGACGATCTCGGTGCCGATTCGCTGGACACCGTGGAGCTGGTCATGGCCCTCGAGGAGGAGTTCGAGACCGAGATCCCGGACGAAGAAGCCGAGAAGATCACGACGGTCCAGCAGGCCATCGACTATATTCTTGCTCGAAAGAACGAGTCCTGATCGCGCGCGGCAGCCGCCGCATTCCACCCGTATGCTTGCTCTTGTCTTGAGGATGTTTTCGTGGCGAAACGCCGTGTAGTGGTCACGGGCTTAGGGATCATCGCCCCGGTCGGTAACAGCGTCGACGCAGCCTGGGAGAACGTGCGCAACGGCAAGAGCGGCATCGCAACCATCGATGCCTTCGACGCCAGCGCGTTTTCCACGCGCATCGGCGGGCTCATCACCGACTTCGACATCGGTGCCTACATGGAGCCCAAGGAAGCGAAGAAATGCGATCCCTTCATCCACTACGGCATCGCGGCCACTAGGCAGGCGATCGCCGATGCCGGGATCGAGGTTGGCGAGGAACGGGCCCATCGCTACGGGGTCATGATGGGCTCGGGGATCGGCGGCATCGCGACCATCGAAGCCAATCACGACAAGCTCATCACGAGCGGTCCGCGGCGCATCTCTCCGTTCTTCGTGCCGAGCAGCATCATCAACATGATCTCGGGCCACATCTCGATCATGCATGGCCTGAAGGGACCGAATCTCGCCATCGTCACGGCCTGCACGACGTCGACGCATTGCATCGGGCTCGCGGCCCGGCTCATCCAGTACGGTGAGGCCAACGTCATGCTCGCCGGCGGCGCCGAGCATGCGGCCACGCCGCTCGGGCTCGGCGGCTTCTGCGCGGCTCGGGCGCTGTCCCAGCGCAATGACGACCCGGCGCGCGCGAGCCGGCCTTGGGACCGCGATCGAGACGGCTTCGTGCTCAGCGACGGGGCCGCCTGCCTCGCGCTCGAGGAGTACGAGCACGCCAAGGCGCGCGGGGCGCACATCTATGCCGAGCTCATCGGTTTCGGCATGAGCGCGGACGCCCACCACATCACGGCGCCGGCCGAGGGCGGCGAGGGGGCGCAGGTCTGCATGCGCAACGCGCTCGCGGACGCCGAGGTCGCGCCCGAGGCCATCGGCTACATCAACGCGCACGGCACATCCACCCAGCTCGGCAACGTCGCCGAGACCGTCGCCATCAAGGCGACCTTCGGGCATCACGCAAAGCGGCTCGCCGTGAGCTCGACGAAGTCGACCACGGGCCACATGATCGGCGCGGCCGGCGCAGCCGAGGCCATCTTCACGATCCTCGGCATGCGCGATCACGTGATTCCGCCGACGATCAATCTCGACGAGGCGGACCCGCAGTGCGACCTCGATTACACGCCGAACGAAGCCCGCGAAGCGACGTTCGATACGGCGCTCTCGAATTCCTTCGGCTTCGGCGGAACGAACGGCACGCTGGTATTCAGGCGTCCGACCTGAGGCCTTCCGTGCCGGCCCGTCGGCACACAGAGGGGCAAGATGATTGATGCCGGCATCGACCCGACGGATCGGGGCCTTGCCTACGGCGACGGGCTGTTCGAGACGATGGCGGCCCGCGCCGGCACGATCCGCTGGCTCGGTTACCATCTCGAGCGGCTCGCGCTCGGCTGCCGCCGGCTTGCGATCCCCGTCCCCGATCTCAACGTCCTCGCCGAGACGATCGCGGCGAGCTGTCCGCCCGCGCAGGACGCCGTCGTCAAGCTCATCGTCACACGCGGCGCTGGCGCCCGCGGTTACCGTGTGCCGGAGCCCTCCACGCCCGTCCACCTGCTTTCGGTCGCGCCGTGGCCCGACTACCCGGCCGAGCACTACACGCATGGCATCGAGGTCGAGCACTGCGTGCTGCGGCTCGGCGAGAATCCGCAGCTGGCCGGGCTCAAGCATCTTTGCCGCCTCGAGCAGGTTCTCGCGCAGATGGAGCTCACGGGCACGGCGGCGAACGAGGGCCTGCTGCGGGATCGCAGCGGCTATGTCGTCGGCGGCATTGCCTCGAATCTGTTCGCCGTAAGCGGGCGCGAGCTCGCGACGCCGCCGCTCACGCGCTGCGGTGTCCACGGCGTCATGCGGCGGGTGGTGCTCGAGCACGCCGAGCGGGCCGGCCTCGCGCCCGTCGAGCGCGAGCTCGGGCTCGAGGCGCTCGAGGCCAGCGACGAGCTGTTCCTCACGAATGCCGTGGCCGGCATTCGCCCCGTGCGTCGCCTCGGGCCTCGCAGGCTCGCGCCGGGGCCTGCGACGCGGCGGCTCATGAGCCTGATCGGCGGCATGGACGCCGGAGCCGGCGATGCGTAGGGCGCTCTGGATCGGCGTCGCCATCGGAGTGCTCGCACTGGTGGCCGCCGGCGCGGCGGGCTTCGCGGCCTGGCGCAGCCTCGATACGCCGCTCGCAGTGCCCGGCAAGGCCATGCGCTTCGAGGTCGCGAGCGGCGACTCGTTGACGGCCGTCGCCGCCGGGCTCGCCGCGCAGGGTGTCGTCGCGCACCCGCGCCTGCTGACCTGGTACGCCCGCTTCAAGGGCGACGCCAAGAAAATCCACGCCGGCGAGTACGAGCTCGAGCCGGGCCTGACCCCGCGCGGCCTGCTCCGCAAGCTCGTCGAAGGGCACGTCTACCTGCATCAGCTCACGGTCGTCGAAGGCTGGCGCTTCGAGGATCTGCTCAAGGCTCTGCGCGCCGAGCCCGCGATCGCCTCGAGCGGTCTCGACGGCCCCGCGATCATGGCGCGCCTCGGGGCGCCGGACCTTGCGCCCGAGGGCGAGTTCTTTCCGGATACCTATAAGTTCCCGAAGGGCACAAGCGAGCTCGAGTTCCTGCGCCGCGCGCACGACGAGCTCGTGCAGCGACTCGCCGCTGCCTGGGCCGAACGCGATTCGAACATCGCCGTCGAGACGCCGTACCAGGCGCTGATCCTCGCCTCCATCATCGAGAAGGAGACTGCGCTCGCGAGCGAGCGGGCGAAGATCGCCGGCGTTTTCAACGCGCGCCTCGAGCGCGGCATGCGCCTGCAGACCGACCCCACCGTGATCTACGGGCTCGGCGCCGCATTCGACGGCGACATCAAGACGCGGGATCTCGAGAAGGACACGCCCTACAATACGTACACGCGCGCGGGGCTGCCGCCGACGCCGATCGCGCTGCCCAGCGAGGCGTCGATCGAAGCGGCCGTGCATCCGAAGATGACGGGCGCGCTGTACTTCGTCGCAACCGGGCTGCGCGACGGCAGCCACCACTTCTCGAAGACGCTCGCGGAGCATGACGCGGCGGTGCGCGAATATCTCAAGCGCACGGCCGGGGAACGGACGAATCACTGAGCTATGAAGGGCGCGTTCATCACCGTAGAAGGCATCGAGGGCGTCGGCAAGTCGACAAGCCTCGCTGCGATCCGCCGGCAGCTCGAGGCCCGCGGCCGCGACGTGCTCCTCACGCGCGAGCCCGGCGGAACCCCCCTGGGGGAGCGCGTGCGCGAATGGGTGCTCGCCGGCGACCATGGCCCGCTTTCGGCCGAGGTCGAGGCCTTGCTCATGTTCGCCGCGCGGGCACATCACGTCGCGACGGTCATCGCACCCGCCCTCGAACGGGGTCGCTGGGTCGTCTGCGACCGGTTCACGGACGCCACGTTCGCCTACCAGGGCGGCGGCCGCGGAGGCTCGGCCGAGCTGCTCGGCTGCCTGCGTCTCGCCGCGCAGCGCGGCGTCGAGCCAGACCTTACGGTGCTGTTGGACGCGCCGGTCGAGGTCGGGCTGGCCCGCATCGGAGACCGCGAGCCGGATCACTTCGAGCGCGAGGAACACGCTTTCTTCGAACGCGTGCGCGCGGCTTATCTCGGCCTCGCGGCGCGCGAGCCGGACCGCATCAAAATCGTCGACGCCGCGCAGCCGCGCGACCGTGTCGAGCATGACATCGAAGCCGTCCTCGATCGCTTCGAAGAGCGGCGGGCGCATGGCGGCTGAGCCTTCGGCGCCGACGCGCCTCGGCACACGACTTTGTCCCTGGCTCGCCGCGCCGCTCGCACGTTTGGAGGCTGCGCGCGCGAGCGGCCGCCTCGCGCACGGCTGGCTCATCAAGGGCCCCGCTGGGGTCGGCAAGATCAACCTTGCGCTCGTGTTCGCGCACCGCCTGCTGACCCAGGCCGACGCCGAAGTGCCGGTGCCGCCGCTGGGAGCGGCCGAGGCTGCCGCGGCGCTGCGGGAGCGGCACGCGCCCGCCGACCACGATCCCGACCTGCACTGGGTATTCCCCTTGGAGGATAAGAAGACGATCGCCATCGATCAGATCCGGGAGGTGACCGAGGCGCTGGGCCTCAAGGGCTATCGCGGACGCGAGAAGGTCGTCATCGTCGAGCCGGCCGAAGCCATGACGACCGCGGCCGCCAACGCGTTGCTGAAGACACTCGAGGAGCCGACCTCGAGGACCTATCTGCTGCTCGTATCCCATCGGCCGGACCGGCTGCTGCCGACGATCCGCAGCCGCTGCCAGGCCCTCGCCGTGCCTCGGCCGCCAGCCGGCGAAGTCGCGGCCTGGCTCGGCCTCGACGAGGCGGAGGTCCGGGAGGCCCTACGGGTCGCGCGCGGGGCGCCGATGCGCGCCCTCGAACTTTCGAGCAAAGAACAAGCTAGGTTTCTCAAAGAGTTAGAGAATAAAATGGAGCTTGTTTCTAGAAACAGGCTCGATGCCCAAGTCTTGGCCGACGAGTGGAGCAAGAAGGACCCGGCGCTGGCCCTCGAGTGGCTTGCGGAACGGCTGCAGCGTGCAATCCGCAGGCGAACGACCGGCCGCGATTCGAAAGCTGTCACAGATCCGGGGGACGATCCATTGCATAATGCCTGGCGCACGCTGCCCGTCGAGGCCCTGTTCGACCGGCTCGAGGCCGCCGAAAGGCTGCTCGACCAGCAAGGCAGCGGCCTCAACACCGAGCTCGCGCTGCGCGTGCTGTTGCTGGGCCTGCAACCCGATAGAGGGCGATCGTGACGAAACCCGGGCTCCTGACGCTGACGATCAAGGACAAGAGCGCGCTGTACCTCGCGTACATGCCGTTCGTGAAGAACGGCGGCCTGTTCATCCCGACGAACTCGAGCTACAAGCTCGGGGACGAGGTTTTCATGCTCCTGAACCTCATGGGCGAGGACGAGAAGATTCCCGTCGCGGGGCGTGTGATCTGGATCACCCCCAAGGGCGCGCAGGGCAAGCGGACAGCCGGCATCGGCGTGCAGTTCAGCGAGCAGGATCAGGGCAACACGCAAAAGCGCATCGAGACTTATCTGGCGGGCGCGCTCGGCGGCGACAAGCCGACGCATACGCTGTAAGAAAAAAGGGGTCAGAGCCCTTTTTCGCCTTCGGCGGCGCGGCATCGGGCCGCATCGTGACGGGCGAAAAAGGGCTCTGACCCCTTTTTTCGCGCCTCAGCCCGTCCGCGAGAGCTCCGTGCGGTTCAGCCCGCCCTTGAGCACGTACGTCTGAAAGCCGCGCTCGTTGAGGATGAACGCCCCGGCGGAGCTTCTGCGCCCCGTATCGCAGCAGACTACATACTTGATATCGGGATCGAGCGTCTTGAGCTTGAGGCGGATGAAATAGAGCGGCACGTTGACGGCGCCGGGATTGTGGTAGGCCTCGAACTCGCTCGGCAGGCGCACGTCGAGCCACTGACCGCCGGCCTTGACGATTTCCTCGGCCTCCTCGGCCTCGACCCAGTCGAGCATGGGCTCGTTGAGCAGCGTCTTGAAGTCCTCCTTGCCGAGCCGCATGAGCGAGCCGTCCGTCTCCATGTAGACCGTCGCGTTGCGCTTGGCCTCGGAGATCAGAGCCTCCTCGCCGAAGGTGTCGCCGACCTGCAGCTCTGCGAGGCGGATACCTTCCTTGTTTAGAGGCGTCTCGCGCGTGACGATGCACTTGCCGCGCGTAATCACGTAGAAGTAGTCGCCTTCGTCGCCCTGTTTGATCACGACGTCGCCGGCCCGGTAGTTCACCTGCTGCAGACGCATGAAGATGGCTTGAATGTTGGCTGGCGGAATCTTGTGGAATGCCTTGGTCTGCAGCAGCGTCGTCATCCAGTCGTCCGACGCGCCCGCTTCGCCACGCAGTTCACTGACCTCGTAGGTGCCCGTCTGGTCCCAGGTCAGCATGACGTCGAGCAGGTCGCTGTCGATCGCGATGTATTCGCAGGGGGCGACGGCGACGGCCGTGTGATGGCGAGGCAGCACCGGAGAGAGCGGATTCTGGGCTTCCTCGGTCCCGCCCGTGATGCGCGCCTGGGTCTGGGACCCCTCCCGGAGCTCGACGGTGCCCGAAAGGACGTAGACCGTGCGCTTCTCGGTATCGCCTTCGTGAAACAGGGCTTCGCCGGGCTGGGCCTCCCTGACCTTGACCTTCTTGACGAGCGCATGAAGGTTGTCCTTCTTCAGACTCGACATAGGCGAGAGCGCCTTAAGCTCACTTATGTCGACAGGTCTGCTCATCGGGCCCAGTTCTCGGGAATCGGGACAAAAACCGCCATGGCGCGCAATGCGGCCGCAGAATAACACAGGCTCGCCGGGGCACGTGTTACTGCGGTCACGCTTCGGCACGTAGCCCGGCCCAGCCGGGCCGGGGTGAAAAGCGCGGACCGTGCCGCTCGGCAAGCGCCTCGAGCCGGCCCACGACCTCGCCCACGCCGCGCTCGCGCGCGTAGTTCAGGGGGCCGCCCGTGAACGGGGCGAAGCCCGTGCCGAACACGACGCCGGCGTCGAGCAGGTCCGCATCGGCGACGATGCCGTCCGCGAGGCAGGCGGCGGCCTCGTTGACCATCGGCAGGATCAGCCGGTCCTGAAGCTCGGCGTCGGGCGGCGGGTAGTCTTTGCGCTTCTCCGGCCGGCGCTCCCGATACTGGTAAAACCCGGCGCCGCTCTTGACGCCGAGCTCGCCGGCCGCCACCTTGGCCTCGAGCGCCGCCCGCGCCCGCCGGCCCTCGTCGTCCCCGCCGAGGATCTTGGCGACGTGGAGTGCCACGTCGAGTCCGACGCTGTCCGCGAGCTCGATGGGCCCCACGGGCATTCCGAAGGCTTTCGCGGCCGCGTCGATCGTCTCGAAGGCATAGCCGTCCTCGTGCGCGCGCAGCGCCTCGAGCATATAGGGCATCAGGATGCGGTTCACGAGGAATCCCGGCGTGCTCCGGCAGGGCAGGGGCAGCTTGCCGATGCGCGTGACGAATCCGATCGCTCGCTCGAGGGAGGCTTCGTCCGTCTCGGCCCCGCGGACCACCTCGACGAGCGGCAGGCTCGCGACGGGATTGAAGAAGTGCAGGCCGACGAACCGGTTGGGCCGGCTCAGCGCCGACGCCATCTCCTCGAGGCGGATGCTCGAGGTATTGGTGGCGATCAGGGCCTGGTCACCGAGCTTGGGCTCGAGCGCCGCGAGGAGCTCCCGCTTCGCCTCGAGCCGCTCGACGATGGCCTCGATGACGAGATCCGCGTCGCCGACGCGCTGCGCCTCGAGATCCACATCGAGACGGCCGCGCGCGGCCTCGGCCGCCCCCGGCGCCTTGAGGCGCTTCTCGAACAACCGCTGCGCGCGCGCAAGGGCGGGCGCCACGAATTCCATGGCCCGGTCCTGCAGCGTGACCGTGAACCCGCGCAGCGCGCACCAGGCCGCGATGTCGCCGCCCATGACGCCAGCGCCCACCACGTGGACGTGCCGAACGGACTCGTCCGCGGGCGCGAGGTGGCGCAAGCGCTCGCGCAGCAAGAACACGCGCACGAGGTTCTTGGCCGTGCGGCCGACCAGCAGCTCGCCGATCGAGGCGGCTTCGGCCGCGAACGCCGCCTCGCCGCGGGCCCCGTGGCGCTGCCATAGAGCGAGGATCGCGAAGGGCGCAGGATACTGCTCGCGGCGCGCGCGCCGCGCAATGCCGCGGCGGATGCGGCCGGCCAGGGCCGCGCGCAGCGGTCCGGCGCTGAGCACGGCGAGGTACCAGGGCGCCCGGTGCGGCGCCGGCCGCCGTTCGATGAGCTCGAGGACCGTCCGCTCGAGGTCCTCGCGTGACGCGAGCCGGTCGACGAGCCCCGCGGCCTCCGCCTCGACCGGTGAAAGCGAGCGCCCGGTCAGCAGCAGATCGAGCGCCCGCGGTGCACCGAGCAGCCGCACGAGCCGGACGGTGCCGCCGAAGCCGGGGTGGATGCCGAGCTGCACTTCCGGCAGCCCAATGTTGCGCTCATAGCCGCGGACGGCCACGCGGTAATCGCAGGCCAGCGCGAGCTCGAGCCCGCCGCCGAGCGCGAAGCCGTCGATGGCGGCGACGGTCGGGCAGGGGAGGTCCGCGAGCCGAGTCAGGATGAGCTGGCCCTCCGCCGCGAGCCGCGTGCCCTCGGCCGCCGAGGCGACGGCCGTGAACTCCTTGACGTCGGCGCCGAGGATGAAGCCCGTGGTTTTGGCGGAGGCGATCACGAGGCCGCGCGGCGGCGCCGCGGCCAGCTCGCGCAGCATGGCGTCGAGCTCGAGCATGACCTCGTGCGACAGCGTATTCGCGCCGGACTCCGCTTTGTCGAGGACGAGCCGGCAGACGCCGTCGGCGCCCGTCTCCCGCCGCCAGTGCCGAAGCGGCGCGGCCATCAGGCCGCCGCCTGGGACTTGTGCTCGACCTCGAAGTCGCAGACGAGCGGCAGATGATCGGAGAAGTTCACGTTTGGGATCGCGAAGTGCGTGACCCGTATCCCTTCGCCGTACAGCACGAAATCGAGCTCCTTGCGCGGCGCCCGGCTCGGATAGGAGGGCAGGCCGCGCGTATTGGCGCTCTTGAGGCCGGCCGCCTTCATGAACAGATAGATCTCGTGTTCGCCCCAGAACGTGTTGAAGTCACCCGCGATGATCACGGGCTTCTTCGACTGGACGACGAGATCGTGCAGCGTATGCAGTTGGGCGTGGCGATGGCGGTACTTCAGCGACAGGTGCACGAGAAAGACCGAAAAGTCCTCGAGCTCGAGCTCGATGATGAGGCGCTTGATGCCCTTCTCGAAGTAGTGGAAGCGCTCTCCGTGCACGCGGGGCGCCGCCAGGAACGCGTTGCCCTGTTTGCGGACGATCGGCAGATGCTGGTTCAGCGACTCCACGCCGTACTTGCACTGATAGACCGAGTAATGGCCGAGCGCCTTGGCCACGGCCTCGGCCTGATTGATGCGCCGAGTGCGTATGGACCCCGTGTCGACCTCGACGAGGCCGACGATGTCCGGGTCCTGGGACTTGATGAAGTCCGTGATGCGCAGCAGGTTGGCCGCGTTGCCGAGCAGATAGCCCATGCCCGGCAGCGGCAGGTGCAGGGCGGGGCCGAACCCGACCCCGTAGCGGATGTTGTACAGCAGAAGCCGCATTTCCCTAGTGTACCTAAGCGCGGCGGCATTTGAGTGTCGATCCGGTTGCGCGGAGCCGTTCATTGCAAACCGGGCGGTCCGGGAGTAGGGTCTCGGCCAACACCGCCTGTGAAGGTCGCCAGCGATGTCGGAACGCAACCCCATTCGCGTATTCGTCACTCATGCTTTCGGTCAGCATCCGGACTACCACCGCGTTTTCGAGTACCTCGAGACCGCGTCCAACTTCTTTTATCTGAACTGCAGCGCCCCGGACGACGTGCCCGCGGCCGGCGGCAAGGAAGCCCTGCGCGAGGCGCTGCTCGCGCAGATCAAGAAGGCCGAGGCCGTGATCGTGCTGAGCTCGCTGTATGCCGAGAACCGCGACTGGATCACGTACGAGATGGACGCCGCGCAGGCGCTCGACCTGCCGATCATCGCGCTCGAGCCCTTCGGCGGCATAGCCAAGGTGCCCGAGGAGGTGGTCAAGCGCGCGGCCGAGGTCGTCGGCTGGAACGAGCGCTCGATGGCCGACGCGCTGCGCCGGCAGGCTCGCCACGAAGACACGACGCGCTGGGACGTCATCGAATTCGTGATGCCGGAGTAGGGGGCGCAGCCCTCGCAAGCCCGCCGCCCGAATCCATGAGCAGCCCGAAGCTGGTCATCGCGCACCGCGGCGCAAGCGCCTATCTGCCCGAGCACACGCGCGAGGCCAAGGTCCTCGCATTCGGCCAGGGCGCCGACTACCTCGAGCAGGACGTTGTTGCGGCCCGCGACGGGACGCTGCTCGTCCTGCACGATATCTTCCTCGACGACGTCACGGACGTGGCCCGGTGTTATCCCGAACGCCGCCGCGACGACGGGCGCTTCTACGCCGTCGATTTCGACGTCGCCGAGCTCGGGTGTCTCTCGATTCGCGAGCGGCGCCGCGCCGGCTCGGACGAGCCGCTGTATCCCGAGCGATTCGGCGACGACGCAATGCAGTTTCGGATCGTCACCCTCGACGAAGAACTGCGCCTGATCCGCGAGTTGAATCGCGTGACGGGCCGGGCGGTGGGCATCTACCCGGAGATCAAGCGGCCCGACTGGCACCACGCGCACGGCATCGATCTCGCCGCCCGGCTCCTCGAGACGCTCGACGCGGCCGGCTACCGCGAGCCCGAGGATCCCGCGTTCGTGCAATGCTTCGAAGCGGCCGAGCTCGAACGCTGCCGCCGCGAGCTCGGCTGCCGCCTGAGGCTCGTGCAGCTCGTGGAGTCGGGTCCGCAGGCCGAGGCGCTGCTCGCGCCCGAGGGCCTCGAGCGCGCGGCCGCCTACGCCGACGTTGTCGCACCCTCGTTCGCGCGCATCGCAACCCCCACGGCAGGCGGGGGGCTGCTGCCTGCGCCGTGGCTCGAGGCGCTGCCATCCTCGGGCCTCGGGCTGCACGCCTATACGTTCAGGCGAGAACGCGTTCCGCCAGAAATCGCGAGCCTCGAGGCGCTGCTTGCGGCATACTTTCCCCTTGTCGACGGCCTGTTTTGCGATCACCCTGACGTCGCGGTGGCCGTGCGCGGCAGGCTGACCCCGAGGCCGGCCTGACGACCGGCACCCGGCCGCAGGGCCCGGAGCTACGAGAATGAGACTCATCGCCGGCATCGCCATCGTCGGCGTCGCGGGCTGCGCAGCGGCCCCGAGGACGCCCAATGCGCCCGTCGCCTCGTGCACGGACACCGAGTGCTTCTATCAACGCGATGTGAAGGGCGTCGAATCCATCGACGGTTCGACGGCCGTCTTTTATGTAGGCCCCCAGCGATGCCCCTTCGTGGTCCACTTCGACGGGATCCGCTGCGGCGCGACGCTGGGCCCGCACATCGCGTTGATTCAAGGGGGCGCGCTCGGCCGCGCGACGGGTGGGCTGCCGGGCAGGATATGCCGCGGAGCGCCCGATCTGTATCTCTACTCCGGCATCCTGGCCCCGCCAGCGGGAATGCTGGACCCGCTCTCCCGGCGCTCCCCGCTTTCCGGCATCGACAACGGCGATGTGCCCGATCCCTTCGATCCGCTCTCGAGCGTCGATGCCTGCCGTGTCCTCGACATTCGTTCGATCAACGACGACCAGCTCGTCGAGATGCGGGTCAATGCGGGGATCGCGCCGCCGCCGCCGCCCATGCGGGGCCGCATCGAGGTGCCGGACAAGCCGGCGGCTTCTGCGCCGGCGCCCGCTCGGCCATCGGACCCGGCGCAGGTTCCGGCGCAGGTTCCGGCGCCGGCGGAGCCGTCCACGCCGGCCCCAGCGCCGGCCGAATAGCCGCCCTACATGTGGCAGCTCGGGTGCTTCCCCGCGGCCCGCGCCTTGTTGTATTCGATGAGCGCCGGGGTCAGGTGCTTGATGAGGTCGTCCAGCCGGCGATCGTCGGCCGGATGATTGGAGAGGAACTCGGGCGGCGAGCCCTTGTTCTGCGCCATCATGTTCTTCCACAGGTTGATCGAGGCGCGCGGGTCGAAGCCGGCCTCGGCCATGTAGTTGAGGCCGACGAGGTCCGCCTGGCTCTCCTGCTTGCGGTCGTAGGGCAGGCTCAGAAGCAGCGTCGTTCCCGTGGAAGCGACACTGCCCAGGCCCGCGGCGCTGCCGAGAATATCGAAGACCTCGTTACGCGATTCCTTACGCGCACGCTTGTAGACGTGATCCTGCGTCAGGTGGGCGATTTCGTGGCCCAGCACGGCGGCGAGCGCGTCCGGCGTGTCGGCGACCCGGAGGATGCCGCTGTAAACGCCGACCTTGCCGCCCGGCATCGCGAAGGCGTTGAGCTCGCCGCTGTCGAAGACCTGAATCTCCCAATCGAGGTTTTGGAACTGCTTGGGCAGCACCTTGATGAGATCGTCCGTGACACACCGCACGTAGCGCTGCACCTGGGGCGGCGCCTTCGGAGTATGCTTCTTGAGGTCCAGCCACTGGACCTCGGACTCCCGATTGATTTCCTTGCGGGACATGAACAGGTCCGCACGGCTCGCGTTCGCGTAGGTCAGCCCCGCGACGAGACTCAGCGCAAAAGCGGCGAACTTCTTCCGGGACGACGATACATGCATAGTCGGGCTCCTCATAATGCCCGCCGGCGGCCGTGCCGAAGCCCGCCCGCCGGCGCTTCTTACTTTGGATGCCGATTGAGGCCGCAGGTTTCCTTCACGGCAATGAAGATAGCACAGCGGGGCGCCGGACGGCGCCCGGCCGCGCGCGGCTAAAACGAACCCGTGCGGCGGCTTCCGAGGCCCAGCAGACTCGGATCGAGCTTGAGCTGGAGGAAGAAGATTCCCTTCACGGTCGGGTCGTCGCGGCGCACGTTGGTCGTCGCCTGCATGACGGCCCCGGGAAGATAAGTCATATTCAACGCGACCTTACGGGTGCCGATCGTCAGTGCCGGCAAGGCGCCCGGGAACGGGCGATTTTTGTCGAACGTCGGCGCGCGTCATGACGAAGGCCACGGCGCCCACGTCTACATGCACGTTGGGGAAAAGTTCCGGAAAGCGGAAGCGCCGCATGAGGCCGCCGCCCGCCATGTAGGACATGTGGTCCGCGCTGTCGAGGAAGCCGTTGACGAGCTGCAGCCGCACCCACGGCGAGCTCCCTTCGACTTCGCGCTCGAGGCCGAGGCCGTAATTGTCTTCGTTCCAATTCCGCGAAGCGTTGAGATGGATCGCCTTGCCGTTGACGATCACGCTCCAATCTTGGGCCTGCGCCGCGGCCGAAGCGGCGAGAAACACACCCAAGGTCCATATTCCGAACCATTTATTCGTGCGCATACCTCGCCCCCAAGCAAGAGCTGTGCCACAGGCATCCATATATATGAAACAATCAGTTACACGTTTTACTTAAGCGCTTCGCTCAAGATGTGTAAGAAAAGCCGACGACCTTGCAGCGTCAAGGGGAGTACGTGCAGCGGCCAGGCAGGCCGTCCTGCTTATGTCCAATTTAAGGTCGAATCGGAGGCGGCGGGTATACGTGCTTGTCGAATCCGGGCTTGCCGCGGGGCGCGGCGGCTCGGGGTCCCGTTCGCCCGGACGCATCGCTAAGTGCGCATAATGTATATTATGTTAAATTCTGGAGACTAAAAGAAGGCGGCGGCCCCGCAAGGAGCCGCCGCCCCGTTCATCATGCCCTTCAGGCCGGCTTCCGGAAATGCAGGATGCCCCAGGCCAGATAGCCTTTGCTGCCGGCCGCAACCCAGTGCTCGAGGCCCTGAATCATGCGGTCGATATAAGCGTCCGACACGAGCTCGCGCAGCTCGCTGCGCCGGCCCTCGAGCTCCTGTTTGACGCGCCCGTAGTGCCTGACGAGCTGGTGCGTAAGCTCCGTGACGGCGACTTCTTCCCAGCCGAGTTTCTTCGCCTCGGCACGATAGAATCCGATGGAACCCAGGCTGTCCAGATGAATCCTAGCGAGCACGGGCTGCAGCACGCCCTCGGGACAGTTGTCGGCCTGCATCGGGTCCGTGAAGACGAACTCGCCGCCGGGCTTCAGCACGCGGTCGATCTCGGCGAACACGCGGGCGCGGTCGCCCGAATGCAGTAGCGAGTCCTGCGACCAGGCGTAATCGAACCACTGGTCCTTGTAAGGAATGTCCTCGAAGCTCGCGTCGTGCACGTCGATGAGCTCTTCGAGCCCGGCCGCACGCGTCAGCTCCCGGTTCCGCTGGTTCTGGGCCTCGCTGAGGTTCACGCAGGCGACGCTGCACCCGGCGTTTCGGGCCAGCCAGCGGGCGGCGCCGCCATAGCCGGCGCCGGCGTCCACGACCCGGCTGGTCCGGCCTAGATTCTGGAGCCGCGAGGCCATGGTCGCGACCGTTCGCTCGGAGGCCCTGGCGATCGGCTCGTCGTCGCTCTCGTAAAGCCCGATGTGGATATCTTCTCCTCCCCACACGTGGAAGTAGAAATTATCCGCATCGTCGCTGTTGTAGTAGTCGCGCGCAGTCTGCACGACTTCGGAGTATTTGGGATTCATATGTCTTTCCTAGTCTTCGCGGGATGTGTACTTCTTCTCTGCGACGTGGACGAAGAAGTCCGGTTCGCGCTCGCGGTACGTCTCCTGGAAGTCGCCGAAAGTCGTCACGTTCTGAAAGCCCACGTCCGTCATGAGACGCTGCACGTAGCGTTTGCGGAGCGGGAACATATTCAGGTGATAGACGGCGCCGTCCGAGAAGCTGTAGCGGAAGCGCGCAAGGGATTCATCCACGTGCTCGGGAGTCGCCGAGAACGTCCTCGCCGCAGTAGTAATACTGGTGGGACGGCTCGATCTCCTTGTCGAGAATCGCGTCGTAATTGCGCTGGTCGAGAATGAGTATGCCTTCGTGCCGGAGCGTCGCATAATACTCGGCCAGCGCTTTGCGGCGGTCGTTGTCGTTGTGTAAATGCGTGAAGGAATTGCCGAGACAGATTACGGCATCGTAGAGATCATGGACGTCCCTGTTGAGCCAGCGCCAATCAGCCTGCACCGTGCGGAGCACGAAGCCGCGCCGATAGGCATTGTCGAACGCTTTCGCCAGCATCGTCGGGCTGCCGTCCACGCTCGTAACCTCGAAGCCTGCACGCAACAGCTGCACGGAGTGAAAGCCCGTGCCCGTCGCGACGTCCAACACTTTCTTGCAGCCGTGGGCGCGAAGCTGCTCGATGAAGAACTCGCCTTCGGCGTTGGCACGACCTTCCCAGTCGATGAGATCATCCCATTTCTCTACGAAGGATTTGACGTACTCTTCCTTGTAGTGATCCGTCTGGCGCACGCTCAACGGGTCGTCGCCGAATCCCTGAATACTCGTACTCAACGGGTTCGCTGTATTCATGATTGCAGCTCGCTCCATCTACAAAAATTGATTGCTCGGCGCATGAATTGCGCGCGGACAGACGGGTCCGACAGCCGGGCCTAACCGATACTACCGTCATGAATCGAAATGTCCACCACTGTCCGGCAGGATGTCTTTGTCAAGAGCCTTTCCGGCACTAATACAACGTTATGGCGTTCTTAGTTCGTTTCGACAAAATCTCACTGGCGTTCGCGGACCAGACGATCCTCGCGCAAGCCGACCTCGTCATCGATCCCGGTGAGCGCGTATGTCTCGTCGGCCGCAACGGCGCGGGCAAATCGACGACGCTGAAACTCATCAGCGGCGAGCTGCTGCCCGACGATGGCAAGATCGAAAAGCCCAACAACCTTAGAATCAGCACCTTAGACCAGAAACTGGCGGATGCCTCGGACGAGCCCGTGCGCGAGTTCGTGGCGCGCGGAATGGCCGCACAGCTTGCGCGCATCGCCGAATATCGCCGCCTCTCCGCCCTGCCCGATTCGACTCGCGCTATTCTTGCAAACATCGAGGGTCTCGAGCGGGATATCGAGGCCGCAGGCGGTTGGGCCGTCGATGCCCAAGTCGATTCGTTTATCAGCCAACTCGATTTGCCGGCTGAGATGGCGCTGCGGACGTTGTCGGGCGGCTGGCGTAGACGCGTGGCGCTCGCACAGGCGCTCGTTTCCCGGCCCGATCTGCTGCTGCTCGATGAGCCCACTAATCATCTTGATATCAGCACTATCGAGTGGTTGGAACGGCAGCTAGTGCGGTACGAAGGCGCCGTGTTGTTCGTCACGCACGACCGCAGCTTCGTGCAGCATATTGCAACGCGCATCGTCGACCTCGACCGCGGCCAGCTGCGCAGCTGGCCGGGTGGCTACGGCGACTATCTGCGTCGGAAACGGCAGGCCGACGAAGAAGAAGATCGGCGCAACGCCGTGTTCGACAGGAAGCTCGCCGAGGAAGAAGCCTGGATCCGCCAAGGCGTCAAGGCGCGCGCGAGCCGCAACGAGGGCCGCGTGCGTGCGCTCGAGTCGATGCGCGAGGAGCGCGAGGCCCGCATCAAGCGCCCGCGCTCGGCCCGCATTCACATCAACGAGTCCGACGAGGTTTCGGGCCGCAAGGTCATCGAGGCCAACCACATTTCTCACAGCTTCGGCGGCAGGCCGCTGCTCGAGGACTTCTCGCTGCGTGTCATGCGCGGCGACCGTATCGGCATCATCGGCAACAACGGCGTCGGCAAGACCACGCTGCTCCGAATCCTGCTGGGCGAGCTCGCGCCCGAGCACGGCACGGTCAAGCTCGGCACGAACCTCGAGGTGGCCTACTTCGATCAGCTCCGGCGCGAGCTCGACGCCGAGAAGACGGTCGCCGAGATCGTCGGCGAAGGCCGTGACTACATCACGATCTATGGCAAGAAAAAGCACGTCGTCGGCTATCTGACCGACTTTCTGTTCTCGGCCAAGCGCGCCATGACGCCGATCGCTGCCCTCTCGGGCGGCGAGCGCAACCGGGTCGTGCTTGCAAAGCTCTTCACGCGGTCGGCGAATCTGCTTGTGCTCGACGAGCCCACGAACGACCTCGACGTGGAGACGCTCGAGGCGCTCGAGGCGCGGCTCACCGAGTACTCGGGCACTCTGCTCGTCGTGAGCCACGACCGCCACTTCCTCGACGCCGTCGTCACGAGCACGCTCGTCTTCGAGGAAGGCGGCGCGGTCAAGCGCTATGCGGGCGGCTACAGCGACTGGGCGCGGCACAAGCACGCGCTGACGGTGACCGATGCGCCCAAAAAGAAGGCGGCGGCCGCCGCACCGCAGCGCGAGGGCTCGGAGGCACCGGCCGCTGCGCCGAAGAAGCCTAGCCCCCGCAAGCTCACGTACAAGCTCCAGCGTGAGCTCGACGCCCTTCCAGACGAGATCGAACGGCTGGAGGGCGAGCTCGGCAGCCTGCAGGCCGAGGTCGCGAGCCCGGCGCTCTACGAGCGCCCGCGCGAGGAAGTCGAAGCGAAGCTGGCTCGGCTGAGCGAGACGCAGCAGCGGCTCGATGCCGCGGTCGAGCGATGGGCCGAGCTCGAGGACCAGGCGACGGCACGGTAGCTGCGCGCACTGCAGGGCCCGCGGCGTCTACCAATCCAAAAACTCCGCGTCGGCGGGAGGCGGAGGCGCCTGCGATCTACGCCCCCCGCCCCCGCCTGTTCGAAAAAAGGGCTCTGACCCCTTTTCGGACGGTGCCGGCCCCGAAGCGCGCGTCGATGCGATCGAGCGCGACTTCGAGCTCGCGCCGGCCCTCGGATCCGAGTAACGTGCGCTGCCCGGGCGCGCCGGCCGGCGCGAGCTCGAAGGCCGCGAGCCCGACGAGGCGCACGGGCGCGATGGCGCCGAAGCTTGGCAACAGGGCCGTTGCGGCGCGGTACAGGTCGTCGGCAACGTCGGTCGCGGGCAGCCGACGTTGCCGCGTCAACAGGCGGAAATCGTGCCGTTTGAGCTTGACGCGCACGCCGGACGCGACGAAGCCCGTCGCGCGCAGGCGGCGCGCCACGCCCTCGGCCGCCTCGCGCAGGCGCATTCGGATCTCGAGCAGAGATTCGGTGTCCGCCTCGAGCGTCGCTTCGGACCCGATGCTCTTCGGCACGCGCTGGCCTTCGACGGGCCTCGGGTCCTCGGCGCGCGCGAGCGCGTGCAGATGGGGCCCGGCGGCGCCAAGGGCCCGGCGCAGCCGGTCGACGTCGCAGGCCGCAACGGCGCCGATGGTCGGGAGGCCGAGGCGCTGCAGCCGGTCCTGCATCTTGGGACCGGCGCCCCACAGCCGTGCGACGGGCTGCGGCGCGAGCCAGCCGCGCGCGGCATCCGGCGGCACGACCGTGAGGCCGTCGGGCTTCGCGTGGCCGCTCGCGACCTTCGCCACGTACTTCGTGGCCGAGAGCCCGACCGAGACCGTGAGCCCGCCCGTGACTGCGCGGACCGCGTCCTTGATGCGCTGCCCGATGCGCGCCGGCGGGCCGAGTATGCGCTCGCTGCCGCTCATGTCGAGAAAGGCCTCGTCGAGGCTCAACGCCTCGACGGCCGGCGCGAACTCGGCGAAAGCCGCCATGACGCGGCGCGAAAGCTCGCGGTAGCGCTCGAAGCGCGGCGGCACCACGAGCGCCTGCGGGCAGCGGCGGCGCGCCTCGGCCATGGGCATGGCGCTGCCGACGCCGTAAGGCCGGGCCTCGTAGCTCGCCGTGAGCACGACGCCGCGCACGCTCGGCGAGCCGACCAGCAACGGCCGGCCGCGCAGCGCGGGATCGTCGAGCTGCTCGACGGCGGCGTAGAACGCATCCATGTCGGCGTGGACGATGAGCCGCGGCCATTCGCTTCGCATCGGCGTCACAGGCCGCGCTGCTCGAGCTCGTCGATCGAGCGCGGCCAGTCCTTCTTGAGCAGACGCGAAAGCGCCCGGTCCGCCAACAGCTTGCCCTGCGTCTGGCAGCGCGGGCAGTAATTCGTCTCGTTCGTGGCAAAGCGGATGCGCTGCACAGCCGTGCCGCAGACGGGACACGGCTCGCCATAACGCCCGTGCACGCGCATCGCGGGCCTGAAGGCCGTGACCTTTTCAGGGAAACGGCCGCTGTAGTGCTCACGCAGCCGCGCCGTCCATTCGGCCAGCGTCGCGCGCGCGGCCTCGAGCAGCCGTGCCCACTCCTCGTCCTTGAGGCGCGCCGTCAGCGTGACGGGCGAGAGCCGCGCGCGGTGCAGGATCTCGTCGGAATACGCGTTGCCGATGCCGCTCAGGATCGTCGGGTCGGTCAGTGCGCGCTTGAGCGTATGGTTTCGGCGCGTCATGGCCGCCTTGAACGTGTCGAGGCCGCAGTCCTGCACCTCGAGGCCGCCGCGGTCGAACGCGGCCAGCGCGGCGCGGTCGGCCGCGACGTGCAGCGAGGCGCGCTTCTTCGTGCCGGCCTCGGTCAGCAGCAGCGTGCCCGAATCGAACTCGAGCGCGAGCGCCGTCTGGCGCGTGGGCCGCTCGAGCGCGGACTCCGCCCAATGCAGCCGGCCTGCAATCATGAGATGGAGCACGAGCCAGGGCCCTGTGTCGAGGCCGATCGCGATGCGCTTGCCGAGCCG
This sequence comes from uncultured Gammaproteobacteria bacterium, assembly GCA_963782445.1. GTDB lineage: Bacteria > Pseudomonadota > Gammaproteobacteria > Steroidobacterales > Rariloculaceae > ZC4RG20. The sequence goes on along the minus strand of CAWAJM010000001.1, from coordinate 2,065,499 downwards.
CAGAACGTCCGTGGCACACGCGCCCTCTAGCGAGTCGAGGGCGGGCACGGCCGTGCGCAGCAGGAAGGGACTGAACAGCCGGATCCGCTTCAGCCGCCGCCCGACGATGCGTTCACGGAGCGCCTCGAGGTACACCGTGATGTCCGGCAGCTCGGGCATGGCGTCATCGCGCCTTGCGGATGCCCGAAGATCTCACGGCCCCGCCGTCCCGACGGGCCGGGATCACTGCTGGACCTTGTCGATGACGAGCTCGGCCGTCTTGTCCTTGCCCGGATGGAAGGGCATCTCGGCGTAGAGATCGCCCGGGGACGCCGTCGGCTGCTTGCCGATGCGCGCGACGAGCGTGAGCTCGGGGAAATCGCCGAGCGAACGCCCCGGGATCATGGCGTTGGCGTCGCTGAGCACGAATTCGCCCGGAATCGCGCTGACGGGCTGGCGCATGACGGCGACGGGCGGGCCGCCCGCGGCCGTGCGCGCGAAGATATACAGGTTCTCGCTCGCATCGAGCTTGCGCGAAGCCACGTCCTGACCCAGCCTCACCTTGATACGCACACTCGGACCGTTCGCGGCCGCCGCGCTCTGCGGCTGCCCGGCCGCCGCCGCGGACGCGCCCCCGAGCTGGGCGAGCTGGCTGTGGGCGACGCGCGCGATCTGGTCGGGCACACCGAGCTGCAGCAGGCGGGTCAGCCGCGTGCGCGCGAGGTCGTCGCGGCCGATCGCCAGCGCACGCTCGCCCCCGTACCAGAGCGCCCGCGCGTTGTTCGGGTCGTGCGTGAGCACCTGCTCGATGAGCTCGCCCGCCTTGCCCGCGAGCGCGCTCTGGTCGACGAGGACCTGGGCCTCGGCGTAGTCGAGCTTGAGGCCGTCGTCGGGCGCGGGGCTGTGCGCCCAGGCCTGCTTGTAGGCGGCGAGCGAGCGGTCGTAGAGCTCGAGCTTCGAATAGTATTGCCCGAGCATTCGCCAACCCTGGACGTTGTTCGGATCGGCCTTGAGCCGCTGGGCGAACTCCTCGAGGATCTGCAGCTGCTGGGCACGCCGCGCCTCGGCGGCCGGATCGTAAGTGCGGATGGCGAAATAGACGCCGAGCGCGAGCGGCACCGTCAGCGCGACGGCTGCGAGACCGGAGAAGGACCAGCGGCCGTTCAGCCGGCGCTGCCTCCACAGCGGAAAGACAAGAAAGCCCAGCGCGACCGCGAACAGCATCGCGATCGCGGCCCAGAAGGTCGTCATTGCGTCGGTTCCTCGTCGAGAGACTGTGCCGACCGGCTCACGAGCACGCGCGCGAAGACGACGCCGCCGATGGCGAGCAGGATGAGCGGCGCGCCCCACAGAAGGTAGGTGGCCGGCTTGAACGGCGGCTTGTACATGACGAAATCGCCGTAGCGGGAGATCAGGTAGGCCGTGATGGTCTTGTCGCTCTGCCCCGCCGCGATCTTCTCGTGGATCGTGCGGCGCAGCTCGCCGGCCAGCGGCGCCTCCGAATCGGCGATCGTCTGATTCAGGCACTGCAGGCAGCGGACCTCGTGGATCAGCGTCTGGTAGCGCTGCTCGAGCGCCGGGTCCTTGAACGGCGGCTCGGAATCGACGGCGCGCGCCGCGCCAGCGATCGCGACGGCCGCGACCAGCGCGAGCAGCAGCCTGCCTGCGAGCGCGCGAACCATCAGCTGCGCCCGTCCGCGGACACCGCGCTCGCGGCCGGCGGCATGGGCTCACGCCGCGCCTGCTCTATGCGCGGCAGGAATTCCTTGCGCCAAACGTCGGGCGTCACCGGGCCGATGTGTTTGTAGACGATCATGCCCTTGCGATCGACGACGAAGGTCTCCGGCGCGCCGTAGACGCCGAAATCGATGGCCACGTCGCCGTTGGAATCGAAGCCGGTCTTCTTATAAGGATTGCCGAGCTCCTTGAGCCAGGCCAACGCCGAATCGCGGTCGTCGTTCCAGTCGACGCCGTAGATCGGCACGTCGGTCGTCCGGGCGATGTGCAGCAGGAACGGATGCTCGTCGCGGCACGCATAGCACCAGCTGCCCCAGACATTGACGATCGCAACGTCGCCGGCGTAATCGCTGCTCGCGAATTTCTCCGCCGGGTTCTGCAGCAGCGGCAGCGTGAAAGTCGGCGCCGGCTTGCCGATGAGCACCGACGGCAACTCGCGCGGGTCCTTGCCGAGACCGACGAAGAAGAACGCGCCGACCGCGACGAACAACACAACCGGAACGATGTAGCGCCACATGATCAACCGCCCTCCACGGTTTGCGGCACGGGCGCGGCCGCCGTCTCGCTCTGCGGGACAGCCTCACGCCTATACCGCTTGTCGGAGCCTGCGAGGATGCCGCCGAAAGCCATGACGAGCGCGCCGAGCCACAGGAAGCGCACCATGGGCTTGACCTGCACGCGGACGCTCCAGCTGCCGCCGCCGAGATCGTCGCCGAGCGCCGCGAACACGTCGCGGCTCAAGCCGCTGTCGATCGCCGCCTCCGTCATCGGATTCTTCTGCACCTCGTAGACGCGCTTCTGCGGCGACAGCACCGTCACGAGCTTGCCGTTCCGGTGCACATCGATACGTCCTTCGACGGCCGTGTAGTTCGGCCCCTTGACGTTGTGCGTGCCCTTGAACGTGAAGGCGTAGCCGCCGACGTTCCAGGTATCGCCGGCCTTGACGGCCCGATCGAGCTCGACGTTGTAGGCCGAGGTCACGGTTGCGCCGAGGATGAAGAGCCCGACGCCCAGATGCGCGATGCTCATGCCCCACTGGGCCCGCGAAAGGCGCCCGCCGCGCCCGAGCGCATAGCGACGGATCGGCTCGATGAGCGAGGTTCCGATGACCCAGACGCCGATCGCCACGGCGAGCGTCGTGAGCACCGACGTGCGGCCGAACACGAGCCAGGGCACCGTGAGCCCGACGGCAACGGCGATGCCGAGCGGCCAGCGCAGCTTGCGCATGAGCCCCTGCCCGCCCATGGTCTTCCAGAACGTGTGCATGCCGACGCCGAGCAGCGCACAGAGCGGCAGCATCGGCACGAGGAAAACCACGTTGAAGTACGGAGGGCCGACCGAGATCTTGCCGCCGAGCGCATCGATGAACAGCGGATACAGCGTGCCGAACAGCACGGCGCCGGCCGCAATGACGAGCAGGATGTTGTTCGCGAGCAGGAAGGCCTCCCGCGAAAGCAGCTTGAACCCGCCCCCGGTCGTCATATGTTTGGCCCGGAATGCATAGAGCAGCAGCGAGCCGCCGCTGATGAGGCCGAGCAGCATGAGAATGAACCGGCCGCGCGAGGGATCGGTCGTGAACGCGTGCACCGAGATCAGGATGCCCGAGCGCGTCAGGAACGTGCCGATGAGGCTCAGCGAGAAGGCCGCGATGGCGAGCAGCACGGTCCAGCTCTTGAACAGGCCGCGCCGCTCCGTGACGGCCAGCGAGTGCATGAGGGCCGTCGCCATGAGCCAGGGCATGAACGAGGCGTTCTCGACCGGGTCCCAGAACCACCAGCCGCCCCAGCCGAGCTCGTAGTACGACCACCAGCTGCCGAGCGCGATGCCGATCGTCAGAAAAATCCACGAGGCGATGACCCAGGGCCGTGTCCAGCGCGCCCACTCCGTCGTAAGGCGCCCGGCCAGCAGCGCGGCGACGGCGAACGCGAACGGCACGGCCATGCCCACGTAGCCGCTGTAGAGCATGGGCGGATGGGCGACCATGGCCGGGTCCTGCAGCAGCGGATTCAGGTCCTGACCCTGCGCGACGGCCGGCAGGAGCCGCTCGAACGGGTTCGAAGTCAGCAGCGTGAATGCGATGACCCCCGCGCTCACGATGCCGAGGACGCCGATGACACGGCTCGCGAACTCCTCGGGCTGCCCGCGATTAGACCAGGCGACGGCCAGCGTCCAGACCGCGAGCACGGTGATCCACAGGAGCATCGAGCCTTCGTGGCCGCCCCAGACGGCCGCGAACTTATAGAAGACGGGCAGATCCGTGTTCGAGTGCTCCGCGACGTAGCGCACGCTGAAGTCGTCCGTCAGGAACGCGTGCGCGAGGATCGCGAACGCGGCGACGACGAAGACGAACTGCCCGGCCGCCGCCGGACGCGCGAAGGCCATCCAGGCCTTGTCGCCGCGCGCAGCGCCGACGATGGGCAGCACGGCCTGCGCGAGCGCGAGGCAGAGCGCGAGGATCAGGGCGAATTGGCCGAGCTCGGGGATCATCGTGCGAGCTCCGCTGCGGCCGTCGTCGCGCTCGGGCTAGGCAAGGAGCTCGGCGGCGCCGCCGTCGAGCTCGTCGTCTCGGGGGGCACGGCCCGGCCCTCGGCGGCCGCCTTGGCCCGGCCCTTCTTGAGTGCCTTGGCCACGTCCGGAGGCATGTAGTTCTCGTCGTGCTTGGCCAGGACCTCCTCGGCCATGAAGCGGCCCGAGGCGTCGAGCTTGCCGCGCGCGACGACACCGGAGCCTTCCCTGAACAGATCGGGCAGCACGCCCGTGTAGCGCACGGGCACCGTGTGGTCGAAGTCCGTGACGAGGAAGTTCACGGTCAGACTGCCGGGATTGCGTTTGACGCTGCCCTTGACGACCATGCCGCCGAGCCTGAAGTTGTGACCGCTCGGCGCCTTGCCGGCGGCGACCTCGGTCGGACTGAAGAAATAGGAAAGGTTCTGGCGGAACGCATTCAGCGCGAGACCGACAGATACGATCACGCCCGCCAGCACGAGCCCGATGAGCAGCATGCGCCGCCTTCTTGCCGTCATTGTACTTGCCTCACTGTCGGACGGCGCCGCGGCCGTTCCTCGTCGACTACGTGCTCCGCACGCTCGAGCGGCCGCACGCGGGCCCGCCGCGCCGACCAGACGTTCAGAACGATTACGAGAAGTGTAATCCCGTAGGCCGACCAAACATAAGGCGCGTACCCGCCCATGTCGAGGAATCGGATCATCGGCCGGCCTCCGCGACCAGTTCCTTCAGCCACCGCGTATTGCGCTCCCTTTCGACAATCTCGCCTTGCAGGCGGTTCAAAACGAGCCAGGCAAAGCAGCAGGTGAAGGCCACGAGCATGACCGGCAGGGGCGCCAGCATGTTCAGCGTGATGGTCGACTTGCCGATGAGCCGGAACGTCGACCCCTGGTGCAGCGTGTTCCACCACACCACGGAATAATGAATGATGGGAACGTTGACGACCCCGACCACGGCCAGGATCGAGGCCGCCCGATCGGCTTTATCGCGGTCCTCGAAGGCGGCGCGCAGGGCCATGTACCCGAGGTAGAGAAACAGCAGCAGCAGCTCGAACATGAGCCGCGCGTCGCCCCACTGCCAATAGGTGCCCCACGTCGGCCGGCCCCAGATGCCGCCCGTGACGAGTGCCAGGAACGTGAACGAGGCGCCGATCGGCGCAACGCTGACAGCCACGGCGTGGGCCAGCTTGATGCGCCACACGAAGCCGACGAAGGCCGCGCCGGCCATGAGGACGTAGGCCATCATGCTGAGATACGCCGTCGGCACGTGGACGTACATGATCTTGGCACTGAAGCCCTGCAGGTAGTCGGGCGGCGCCACGACGAGGCCCAGGAACAGCCCGACGGCGAACAGCACGACCGCGATCCATGCGAACCAGGGCCGCAGGCGCTCCGCCTGACGGTAGACGTAGGGCGGCGAGGCCCAGCGGTGAAACCAACGTGGAAGTCCGAGCATCGTTTATGAATCCTCGGAGCGTTCGACCCGCATTTCGGCCAAACGCTCCCTTGTCCCGTCCATCAGCGCCGCACCCCCGCGGCCGTCGCGGCCAGGCCCTCGAGCTCGAGTCCTTCCAGCAGGCTCCGATAGGAACGTTGCGCCCGCTCCACGGCCTCGATGCCGGCAGCGCTGGCGACATAAAACCGCTTGGCCCGGCCGCCGCGGCAGGGCGTCGGCTCGCCGAGGCGCGAGGCGACGAGGCCCTTCTGCTCGAGCCGCTCCAGCGTCGTATACAGCGCGCCCGGGGCCACGTTGCGGCCGGTATGCGCCTGGATCTCGCAGCGGATCGCCACACCGTAGGCTCGGTCCGCGAGGCGCATGATCGCGAGCAGCACGATCTGCTCGAACTCGCCGAGATTGGGGTTGTGGGGCATTTGGACTACATAGTGGAGGAATGCGGCGGCGAGTCAAGGGCCGCGGGCTCATTCGAGCCCGACGCGCACGGCCGCGGCGACGGCCACGGGGCCGACGGAGATACCGAAAACGGCCATGGCCGCCAGCAGATAGAGCGGCCCCGCGATCGGTTCCCCGTGGGCGGCGAGCTCCGTCGCCCTCGCGCCGAAGATCAGCAGCGGGCTTGCGAGCGGCAGCACGAGCAGGCCGATGATCGCGCCCGAATTCTTGAGCTCGAGCGTCAGCGCAGCGCCGACGGCCGCAAACACGCTCAACGTCGGCGTCGCCAACAGCAGCGCGCCGAGCAGCGTCGGCAGGGACACGAGCGGCAGGCCGAAAGTCAGCGCGAGCGCGGGAGCGAGCGCGACGAGCGGCAGGCTGCTCGCGATCCAGTGCGCGGCGATCTTGGCGAGCACGATGACGCCGAGCGGAACGGGGTAAAGCAGCAGCTGCTCGAGACTGCCGTCCTCGGCATCGTTGCGGAACAGCCCGTCCAGCCCGAGCAGCGACGCGAGCAGCACGGCCATCCAGACGACGCCCGCGCCGATCGCGGCGAGCCGATCGGCGGCGGGCGCGATGCCGAGCGGGAACAGCGCGGCCACGACCACGAAGAAGATCAGCGGATTCGCGAGCTCGCTCCAGCGCCGAAACGCCAGGCGCAGGTCGCGCAGCAGCACGGCGAGAAAAGCGTCCACGCCGTCAGAGCTCGATGAGCAGCGCGCCGGGCTCGAGCAGCCCGCTGGTCTGATGAGTCGCGACGACGGCCGAGCCGCCCTCGGCGACGTGGGCCGCGATCCAGTCCGTCACGAGCCCGCGGCCCTCCGCGTCGAGGTTCGTCGTCGGCTCGTCGAGAATCCACAGTCGCGCGCCCGAGAGCCTCAGCGTCGCGAGCGCGGTCCGGCGCCGCTGCCCGGCCGACAGCCGCCGCACGGGCGTGTCGCGCTTCGCCTCGAGCTGCAGCGCGGCGAGCACGGGCTCGATCGGCCCCGTGCCGGCGTACATGCGGCGATGAAACGCGAGGTTCTCGTACACGGTCAGGTCCTTCTTGAGGCCATCGAAGTGGCCGCGGTAGGCGATCTCCGCGCGGCGCTCCGGCGCGAGCGCGCGCACGTCCGTGCCGTCCCACCGCACGCGGCCCTCGGTCGGCGGCGCGAGACCGGCAAGGATGCGCAGCAGCGTCGTCTTACCGGCCCCGTTCGGACCGACGAGCACGGCCGCTTGCCCTGTGCCGAGCTCGAATTCCAGCCCTTCGAACAGGCAGTTGGCGCCCCGCCAAACTTCCAGCGCCTCCACGCTCAGCATTGCCCGCACTCGTATCGGTCCCGATCGACCGCGCGGGCATTGTGACGCAGCGCGGCTCGATTGCAAGGGCCGGTCTCAAGCCCCCGACTGGCCGCTAATTTCTTTATAACCAATCTATTACAATTCGAACTTAGATCCGCTTATATCATCGCGACGCAACCTCGAGGACGCCCGCGGTGCGACCGTTTACATAAGCCGGCCGCTCGCATAGACTTAACAAAGCGTTTCAACAAGAACCAATAACTGCGCTAGGCAGAAAGGAAAACGCACATGGGGGCCACCCCACGACAGCTGTCTCCGGCAACCGTATTCGCACGCCCAACGGCGGACGACGTTCTGGCTCGGGCCGATCCAGCGAGCGGCGGTGGCCGGCCTCACCGAGACGGATGTCCGCGCGCCGATCCGCGCCCTCGTCGGCGGCCCTTCAGTAGGCAAGAGCGTGCTGCTGCGCTATGCGGCAGCGTGTCTCGGACCCGAAGCGATCGTGCTGCCCTGCCCCGGCCCCAAGCGCTCGAGCCGGGATGTTCTCGCGGCGCTGCTGGCCGCGGCCGACCTCGCCGTGGCCGGCATCGACGAACTGGACCAGCGCAATCTGCTCAGCGTGTTCGTGCAGCACCGGCGCTCGCAGGGCAAACGCGTCGCGATCGTCGTCGACGATGCCCAGCTTCTCGAGCCCGGCGCCTGGCGCGAGCTCGAGCGCCTCACCCTGATTCGCGCCGGCGCGGGCCCTGCCGTTCAGCTGCTCTGCGCGGGCCGCCCGCCGCTGCAGGAACGCCTGACGGCGGCCGTCGACTCCGCCCGCATCGGTTTCTACGCCCTCGGGGCGCCCAACTCGACGGAGGTCGCCGCTTATCTCGACTGGCGGTTTCGCCGCGTCGAGCTCGCCGAGCCGCTGAATCCCGCCGCCGTGAGGCTGGTTGCAAGCATCTGCGGCGGACGCTTCAGCGCCATCGACGTGCTGTGCCAGATGGGGATGCTGATTGCCCGGGAGCGCGGCCGCGACGACGTCGACGAGGCGACGATCCAGCGTGCAATCGCTGCCCTTTCGGCACGGCGGTCGACGCGCGAGGGCCCCGTGCGCGCCGAGCCCACGGTCGAGCAGCCCGCGCCGGATTATCAGGCGGCGCCCGCACTGCCGAGGGGCGTGCTCATCGTCTCCGAGGCGGGCCGCAGCCGCGAACGCATCGAGCTCGGCCTGCGAACGCTCATCGGCCGCAGTACCCACAACGACCTCGAATTGCCGAGCCCGTATATGAGCCGCCATCATGCGGCCGTCGTCGGGACGCCGGCGGGCTTCTACATCATCGACCTCAACAGCGCCAACGGCCTGCGGGTCAACGGCCGCCCCGTCGGGCGCGCCGTGCTCGCGGACCTCGACGTCGTCACGATCGGGCCCTATAGCCTCAAGGTCCGCATCCTTCCGGGGCGCGAGGCCGGGAACCCGCTGCCGCCGCCCGCCTCGCTTGCCGCGACGGCCTCGATGCCGCAGCCCCTGAAGCCGCAGCCGCGCATCCACCGCGTCAAGTAGGCCGCAATGCCGCGGCCCGCGCCGCGGCCATCCCGTCATCGTGCTGTCATATGTACTTTCCTTCGCAACACGATTGCGAATGGAGGAAAGGACACGTTTGTAACATTCCTGTAACCCTCCGCCTGTAACGTTCCCGCGTGCTGGTTCTGCGGCTTGCCGATAGGGAGGTCCCCGGAGCCGCGTGCCAGCTAAGCGAAAACACGTTCAGGAGCAATAAATGAGCAGGAAGTTGTTGTCCGCCGCCGTTCTTCTCGCCTGCGTCGGCGGGGCCGGCGCGGTCTCGGCCGCCGATGTCGGCACGACGACCGTCGGAGGCAAGGGTTACTTCGATCTGACGAACATCGACCAGACCAGCGACGGCGTCAAGACGAACCCGAGCGGGACCGGTATCGACGTGAAGCGGTTCTACATATCGGTTTCCCACAAGTTCGACGAAATTTGGGGCACGAACATCACGACCGACTTCAACTACTCGAAAGCCGACGGCGAGACGCAGCTGTTCGTCAAGAAGGCCTACGTGGAAGGCAAGTTCGACAAAGCCTTCACGGTGCGGCTCGGCTCGGCCGACCTGCCCTGGGTGCCGTTCGTCGAAGGCCTCTACGGCTACCGTTACGTCGAGAACGTGCTCATCGAGCATGCGGGCTTCGCAACCTCCGCGGACTGGGGCCTGCATGCCCTCGGCGAGTTCGCGGACGGCAAGGTGACTTACCAGGTCTCGACGATCAACGGCAACGGGTACAAGAACCCGACGCGCAGCCAGACGCTCGACTATGCGGGCCGCATCGCCGTCGTTCCCGTCGACGGCCTCACGCTCGCGGCGGGCTTCCGCACGGGCCACCGCGGCCTCGATACCGTCGGCGTCGACACGCTGCACACGGCGCAGAAGTACGAGCTGCTCGCGGCTTACGTCAAACCGAAGTACCGCATCGGCACCGATTACTTCCAAGCCAAGAACTGGAACGAGGTGCTGAGCCCGCAGACGGACAAGGCCGATGGCTATTCCCTTTGGGGCTCGTACAAGCTTTCGGCCAAGACCGCCGTCTTCGCGCGTTACGACGACGTGAAGCCCAGCAAGGACCTGCAGCCCGGGCTCAAGGACACCTACTACAACTTCGGCGTGCAGATCACGCCGGTCAAAGGTGTCGACGTCGCCTTCGTCTACAAGCAGGACAAGGTCGAAAACGGCATCTGGAAGACGACGAACGGGACGCTCGGCGGCGCCAACTCCGGTAAGCACAACGAGATCGGCATCTGGGCGCAGACCGCCTTCTGACGCGCCGCCCGACGAGACGAAGCGCCTCGGGCGCATACGCAAGACCCGCCCTCCCTTTCCGGGACGGCGGGTCTTCTTTTCTCGAGCGCGTCGAGACGCGCAATGACTCCGAGCCGCCGGCCCGTGATCTAGCCGTACCGGCCCGTGATGTAGTCCTCGGTCGCCTTCTGGCTCGGGTTCGTGAAAATCTTCGCCGCTTCGTCGAACTCGACGAGCTCGCCGAGGTACATGAAGGCCGTGTAGTCGGAGACGCGCGCGGCCTGCTGCATGTTGTGCGTCACGATGAGCACCGTCACACGGTCGCGCAGCGTCGAAATCAGCTCCTCGATCTTGGCCGTTGCGATCGGGTCGAGCGCCGAGGTCGGCTCGTCGAACAGCAGAATCTCGGGCTTCGTCACGAGCGCGCGGGCGATGCAGAGCCTTTGCATCTGGCCGCCAGACAGCGCGAGCGCCGAGTCGTGCAGCCGGTCCTTGACCTCGTCCCAGAGCGCGGAGTCGCGCAAAGCCTGTTCGACCTCGTCGGCGATCGCCGACCGCTTACGCACACCGCGCAGGCGCAGCCCATAGGCAACGTTCTCGAAGACCGACTTCGGAAACGGATTCGGCTTCTGAAACACCATGCCGATGCGCATGCGCACCTCGATGGCCTCGATCTCGCGGCTGATGAGATTGAGGTTGTCCGGATGCAGCGTGATCCGCCCTTCATAGCGCGTACCCGGCTGCAGATCGTGCATTCGGTTGAAGCAGCGCAGGAAGGTGCTCTTGCCGCAGCCGGAAGGCCCGATGAGCGCCGTGACGCGGCGGTCCGCGATCGGCAGGCTCAGATTCTTGAGCGCCTGGGTGGCACCGTAGTAGAAGCTCAGTCCCTCGACCGAGGCCTTGACCTGCATGTCCTCGACCGGGCGCGTCGCCTCGGCCGCGGCCTGCAGGCGCGGCATGCGCAGCGTCTTGCGCGGCCGCGCTCGTTGGCCCGCGCCGGCGACGGATTGTACGGCCGGCTCGGCGGCAGGCCGAGCCGTGGGCTCTTCGGAAACCGCCCCTGCGGCGGATTTGGAAGCTTGCAGCATGATTTTCACTCCAGCCGTCACGATCCGCGTTGGACCGTGCCGAACAAAGCCCCGAGGGCTCGCGCGGTGATGCTGAGCACCAGCACGAACAGCGTGATGATCAATGCACCTGTCCAGGCCAGCGACTGCCAGTTGTCGTACGGGCTCATCGCGTAGTTAAAGATGATGACGGGCAGGTTCGCCATGGGCCCCGTAAGCTTGGTGCTCCAGAACTGATTGCTCAGCGCCGTGAACAGCAGCGGCGCCGTCTCACCCGAGATGCGCGCGACCGCGAGCAGCACCCCGGTCACGACACCGCTGCGCGCGGCCGGATAAATGATGCTCGTGACCGTGCGCCAGGGCTGTGCCCCCAGCGCGGCCGACCCTTCGCGCAGGTTCTTCGGCACGAGCCGCAGCATGTCCTCGGTCGTGCGCACGATGACGGGGATCGCGATGATGCCGAGCGCGATGGCGCCCGCGATCGCCGAGAAATGGCCCATCTGCGCCACGACGGCGGAATAGACGAACAATCCGATGATGATCGAAGGCGCGCTGAGCAGCACGTCGTTGATGAACCTGACGATCGAGCTGAACCGGTTGCCGCGGCCGTATTCGGCCAGATAGGTCCCGGCCATGATGCCGATCGGCGCGCCGAGCCCGATGCCGATGGCCGTCATGACGAAACTGCCGTAGATCGCGTTGAGCAGCCCGCCCTGGCTGCCCGGCGCCGGCGTCATCTGCGTGAATACCCGCAATGACCAGCCGCCGATCCCCTGGACGACGAGCGTGCCGAGAATCGCGGCCAGAATCGCGAGACCGACGAGCGTCGCGAGCATCGACGTGCCGAGCGCAAGCCAGTTGATCAAGCGGCGGCGCCGCAGCATGTTCGTCATGAGCGCCTCGATCCGCCGCGCTCGAGCCGGAGCAGCAACAGCCGAGCCCCGGCGATGACGGCGAAGGTGAGAATGAAGAGAATCAGGCCGAGCGCGATCAGCGACGACGTGTAGAGATCGCCGACGGCCTCGTTGAACTCGTTGGCGATCGCGGCCGAGATCGTCGTGCCGGGGGCCATGAGCGAGGCGCTGATCCTATGCGCGTTACCGACCACGAAGGTCACGGCCATGGTCTCGCCCAGCGCGCGGCCGAGGCCGAGCATGATGCCGCCGATGACGCCGGGCCGCGACCACGGCAGCACGATGTCCCAGACGACCTCCCACTGCGTCGCGCCCACGCCGTAGGCCGCCTCCTTGAGCGATCGAGGCGTCATCTGAAACACCTCGCGCATGACGGCCGTGATGAAAGGCAGCACCATGATCGCGAGCACGACGCCGGCCGTGAACATTCCGATGCCGTACGGCGGCCCCTGAAACAGCGCGCCTATCCCCGGGATCTCGCCTAGATTGTCGATGAGCCAGGGTTGCACGTATTCCTGCAGGATCGGCACGAGAACGAACAGGCCCCAGATGCCGTAGACGATGCTCGGGATCGCCGCCAGCAGCTCGATGGCGATGCCGATGGGCCCGCGCAGCCACCGCGGACAAGTCTCCGTCAGGAATACCGCGATGCCGAAACCGATCGGCACGGCGATGAGCATCGCGATGATCGAGGTCACGACGGTGCCGTAGATCGGCGCGAGCGCGCCGAATTTCTGCGTGACGGGATTCCAGACCTCGGTCGTCAGGAAGTGCCACTTGAACTGGACGAGCGCCGGCCACGCGCCGTGCGCGAGCGAGACCAGGACGCCCGCGAGCAGGAGGAGCACGAGCGCGGCAGAGAGGAACGTGGCCCAGCGGAAAGCCGTCTCGGCGCGGGCCTCGCGATGCAGACGCAGGTAGAGCGGATGAGTCGCCATAAAAAGCCAAGGGCGACCGGGGGCTAGCGCCGCCCGGTCGCCGGTTCAGACTGTCAACACGAAGGCCTGTGTCGAGCGACTGGCCTTACGTACCTCAATGCTTCCAAACAGGCTGGCCGTTGCCCATGATCGCCTTGGACCACGTCTGCTCCACCATGTGCACCACGTTGTCCGGGATCGGCACGTAGTCGAGGTCCTCAGCCATCTTGTCGCCATGCGCATAGGCCCAGTCGAAGAACTTCAGAGCCGTCTCGGCGTCCTTGGCGTTCTTGACGTGCTTGTGCATGAGGATAAAGCTCGCGCCCGTGATGGGCCAGCTCTTGGCGCCCGGCTGATCGACGAGGATCAGGTAGTAGCCCGGCGCATGGGCCCAATCGGCATTGGCCGCGGCCGCCTGGAACGTGCTGATCGCGGGCGAGACGGTCTTGCCGTCGCGGTTGATGAGCCGCGCATACCCCAGGTGGTTCTGCTTCGCATAGGCGTATTCGACGTAGCCGATGGCGCCGCGTGTGCGGGCCGTCATATTCGCGACGCCTTCGTTGCCCTTGGCGCCAATGCCCTTGGGCCACGCGACCGAAGTGCTTGCACCCACTTCCGACTTGAACTTCGGGCTCACCGTCGAAAGATACGTCGTGAACAGGAAGTTCGTGCCCGAGCCCTCGGACCGGTAAACGGGCGCGATCGCCTCGTTCGGCAGCTTCAGGTGCGGGTTCAGCTTCTCGATGCGCGAGTCGTTCCACTTCTTGATGTCGCCGAGATAGATGGCCGCGATCGTCGGGCCGTCCAGCACGAGCTCGCCGGGCTTGACGCCCTTGATGTTCGCCACGGGCACCGCACCGCCGATGATCATCGGCCACTGTACGAGGCCGTTCGCCTCGAGCTCCTTGGGCTCCAGGGGCTTATCGGAAGCGCCGAAGGTCACCGTCTGCGCCTCGATCTGCTTGATGCCGCCGCCCGAGCCGATCGATTGGTAGTTCAGGCCGACATTCGTCTCTTTTTTATAGGCTTCGGCCCACTTCGAGTAGACCGGATAGGGAAAAGTTGCGCCGGCGCCCGAAATATCATCCGCAAAAGCCGAGGTCGCGAGCGCGCCCGCTGCGGCGACGGCGAGCAGCCACGGTGTCGATTTTCTCAAGGTGTTCCTCACGTTTTTGTCTCCTTAGCCGAACCAACCCAAGCCGGCGTGGAGGTATTTGGCCGGAACAATGTTACAGGAGAATGACAATTCCGCCCGAAACGGGGCGGGACACGTCAGGAGCGGCTTGCCCGGTCCGGCAGGGCGCAGATCTCGGCGCCCTCGTCCCGTGCCGCCGAGAAGCGATAGCCGAAGCCCCGCACCGTCTGGATCGTGTGGTCGCACCGGTAAGGTTCCAGGACGCGCCTGAGCCGGCGCACGTGGACGTCGACCGTCCTCTGCTGGCGCTCGCCGAACTCGCGCGTCCAGGCCCCGCGTAAGAGCTCGACCCGGCTGAACACGCGGTCCGGATTGTCGAGAAAAAAGGCCAGCAACCGGTACTCCGTCGGCGCGAGCTCGACGCGGCTGCCGCGGATCGTCAGCGCGTGAAGCGCCTTCTCGAGCACGATGGGCCCGGCGACCACCCGATCCGCCGGCGTATCGACCGGTGAGCGCCGGAGCGCCACCGCCGTGCGCGCGGCGAGCTCGTCCGCGTCGATCGGCACGCGGAGACAATCGTCGGCGCCCAGCACGAGCGCCTCCAGCGCCGCCTGCGCGGCCTCGTCGCGTGCCAGCACGATGAGGCGGCTGGACGCACGGCCGGGTGCCGGCTTGAAGCGCACCAGGGCTTCGTGGACGGCCGCCCGGCCCCGCCATTCGAGCAATACGAGGTCGGGTCGCGCACGCATCTTCTCGGTCGCCCGGTCGGCTTCCTCGAGAACGGAATGGCCGAGGCCTTCGAGGACCTCTCGAACTGCGCTCCGAACCGCGGCATCGGCATGTACGACGAGAATGACGGCTGCCATGGGACTAGCACCTGGCGCTAGGCATGGGCCGCAGTCCAGCACGGTTCAATTACACGCGCGTTAACTCGGAATGTCCGTTTGGTTACACCTCATGTGCCCGCTGCCGTCGAGCCCTGCGGCCGCGCCGGGCCGCGAATCGTGATGCGTTTCACATTCGCGCAATGTCTCCGCGCCATACTCTGGAAGCTCGAAGCGAATTGGCGAAGGAGCGTCATGAGGAACGCTGGATTTCCGATGCCCGCAGAAGAACGGGCCGACACGACGGCTGCCGCGAAGCCCCCGGGCGGCTGGGACCCCTACGAAGTCTGGCGCACACGCGTGCTGCTGCCGCGTAACGCGACCGGCGATGAGGCTGAACCGAGCGCTTCGGAGCGAATCGACGAGGCCGAGCACCCGCAACGACGCACGGCCTGAGTCGGTCTCGACGCGCTGAGGCCTCTTGCCTCTGGCCCAGGTTCGATTCCCGAAGCGCCCGATGAACCTGCTCTACGGCTCCTGAAATCCTTTCCCGGTTAAGATCTTAGACCGGTACTTCTCGATGCGCGCCAGCCGCGTCTTCGATTGTTTGGCAGCGGCGAAATATAAGACATAGCCGCGCTTACGTCCCGGAGTTAACTTCTCGAAGGCGGCTTTTAGGCCTGAATCTTCGGCAAACTTCTCGACAAGCTCTTCGGGGTATTCCAAGGCCGACGCCTTTTCCACCTTCAGGCCCGCCTTTTCGATCTCGATCGCTTCACGGATGTAGGCTTCGACGCTCTTCGCCCTCTTCGCAACGTCTCGAACGCTGGTGAAACGCATGCGATATCCGCCACGCGAGTTAGCGCCTTGCGCTTCGAGAAGGTTATTCGGGTCTCTCAGCAGAGCCCCCTTGAAGAACAAAAGGGCGAGGAAGCCATTCATTCTCTGGATGATGCAGATGTTCTTGCCATCATAGGTGTAGCAAGGTTTCCCCCACTTCCACTCTTCGGTCAGGCCCGTTCTCGCAAGAATACTTCTGAGCTCATTCGCTTCTTGCCGCCACAGTTTGGCGCGGCCGAATGATTCCTCCAATTTGGAATTCTGGTTCATTTGGTATGTGGCCCATGGGCTCTGGCTTGGGCAGCAGACGAAACTGCACCCGAGCATAACAAATGCAATCCGGCCGAAGTCATTCGAGAACTCTCCGGGCGAGCACAAACGGCTTGAGCGCACGGCACGAGAGCGGCCTTCCGAGCCGCCGGCGGGCACCCGGCGCCCGCTCGTGTCAACGTTAATCCGTCCGCTTCCCCGCTGGAAGCTCACATCGGGCCGCTGCGTTGATCGCTGCCCACGCCTTCCGTACACTCGCCGCAACCCGAAGAACCAGGTCACCCCCATGTGGAAGTCGATCGTCGCGATCAGCGGCGGTGCCGCGGCCGGCGCGGTCCTGCGCTGGTGGCTGGGCATGAAGCTCAACAGCTTCTTTCCCACGCTTCCGCCCGGGACGCTCGCGGCGAACCTCGTGGGCGCCTACGTCATCGGCGCCGCCATCGCCTACTTCTCGGCGTACGCGGCGCTCGCACCCGAATGGCGCCTGCTCATCGTCACGGGCTTCTGCGGCGCTCTTACTACCTTCTCGACATTCTCGGCGGAACTGGTCACGCTGTTGCAGGAAGGGCGTATCGGCTGGGCGTGCGGCGCGGCCGCAGTGCATCTGACCGGCTCGGTGCTCATGACCTTCGCGGGCATCGGGACCGTCGCCTGGATCAAGAGCTGAAGCGATGAGCGCATTCTCTGGAGGCATCATGCAAGGCTCGTTTCTGAGGTTCTATATTCACGAGGACCAGCGTCACGGCGGCACTCTGCTCTGGGAGTGGGTGCTCCGCGAGGCCAACAAGCTCGGGATCCGTGGCGGCTCCGCCTTCAAGGCCATGGCCGGCTTCGGCCGCCATCACCACCTGCATGAGGCGCGTTTCTTCGAACTCGCCGGCAGCCTCAGCGTCGAGGTGGAATTCATCGTCAGCGACGAGGAGGCGGCGCAGCTGCTCGAATTGCTGCACAAGGAGAAGTTGCGCGTGTTCTATGCGCAGGTGCCCGCGCAATTCGGGGTCACTGGCGCGGACGAAACGGAGCCGCCGGAAGGCACGGATATCGGGCCCTAGAATTCGGGCCGCAGCTCGCTATTGGTGCCCGAGGCCGGACTCGAACCGGCACGACCCTTACGGGTCAGCGGATTTTAAGTCCGCTGCGTCTACCATTCCGCCACTCGGGCTCTGCGCGCCGCTCGACCCGCGCCTCGCGGCGGGCGGGCCGCCCTCCCGCCGAGGATTATACTCGGCGGGCGGAACGAAACCGGCATGCGGCTTGCACCGCTCAACGTCGTGCCATGAACTGCTCGAGCATCCGAACCGGCCGCAGGATCGCCCGCCCCGCGCTATCGACGCTGCGCACCGCGGCATTGGGCCTGCTGCTGCTCGCGTCGCTGCTCGGGGCCGCCGCCTCGGCACAGCCTGGCACGGGCCGCGTGTACGTGCACCGGATCGAGTTCACGGGCGTCTCCGGCATCGACGACAAAGTGCTGCGGCGGCAGATGCTGCAGTACGAAGGCACCTATCTCAACACGGTTGCCCTGCAGCAGTCGCTGCGTCGGCTCGAGCGCCTGCCCTACATCGCTGCCGCCCGGGCGGACCTGAAGCCCGTGCCCGGCAGCCCCGATGAGGTCGACGTCATCGTTGCCATCAAGCAGACGCCCGCGCGCCGCTACGGCGGCGGCGGCGGCTATTCGCCTTCGCTGCTCGCGTCGCTGCATCTCTACTTTACGGACGAAAACCTGTTTGGGACCGGCCGGCGCTTCTCGGCGCGCCTGGAGGGCGGCACGCTGAGCTCCCTCGAGGAACTCTCCTACGGCGTGCCCTACGCGCGCCCGGCGCCGCCCGGCGGCATCACGCGTAACCTGACGCTCGCGTCGCGCCAAATGAGCCAGGCTTCGGCGAATGCCTCGAACCTCGACGTGAGCCTCGACAGTCTCCGCCTCGACTACGGCTACGAGACGGGACGCGCCGTGGCCGTCGCGCCGCCGAGCCTTCCGGGAGCGCCGCCGCTGCCGCCCCAGCGCACGCCGATCGTGCCTTCAGGTGACACGACGCAAAGGCTCCACGTCGGCGTCGAAGCGGACCGCGTGTCCCTCAAGGCGACGGCCGGCACGAGCGCGCAGCTCATCGCCTGGATGCTCGCCAACGGCCACCCTGAAGCGGGTGGTTTCCCGGGGACGCGTTACGACGAGCTGACGCTGCGCCTCGACTGGCGCTACGACACGCGCGATCGCAGCGTGTTTCCGAGAACCGGTCTCGAGCAGACGCTGAGCGCGCGCGCCGCGACGCCCCTTGGCGGCGTGGAGTACTTTCTCGCGGACTACCACGCGGCACGCTATTGGCCCATCGCCAAGCGTTGGACGGCGGCGCTGACCGGCCGGTTCGGCTTCGGCGCCGCTTACGGCGGCTCGACGTCCCTGCCGCCCTACCTGAACTGGTTTGCGGGCGGCCCGGGGACTGTGCGCGGCTTCGAGGCGGGCACGCTCGGACCGCGCGACTCGCTCGATCGCCCTTACGGCGGCAACCTGCTCGTCGCGGCGCAGTTCGATCTGTTGATGGCCCGCCCCGTCCGCTGGGAGAAACGGCTGCGCCTCGGCGCCTTTCTCGAACGTCGGCAACGTGTTCTCGACGGAGGCCGTCGGGTTCCGCAATGCGGCGGGCCAGCCGCTCGACTACGGTTTCGCCTGGAGTCGATTGCGGCACTCAGCCGGGATCGAGGCCCGTGTCCTCTTGCCGCTCGGCGAGCTCAGGATCAGCTACGCCGTGCCGCTCGACGCGCATGAGGACGCCGCGAATCCCTTCATCAGCGACCGCACGCAGCGCTTCCAGGTGGACCTCGGCGTCGGTTTCTAGAGGCGGCCGTTGCGGCCCGGCTCAGTCGGTCAGCAGCCGCCCCGGATCGAAGAGCTCCATAGCGAACCTGCCGAGCTCGCGCCGCGCGCCCGTGAAGGCGGTCGGGACCGGCATCTCGAGGTCGCCCTCGGACTCCTCGAGCGCCAGCAGCCAACGCAACAGCTCGACCTGCTCCCTGAGGCGATCGGGCGGGTGGTCGGAGATGGCGCCGTGCCCAGGCTGCCGGGCGTAGCGCGCGAGCGCGGTCGCGGGCTCCGTCTCGAACAGTTGCAGCTCGGGCTGCACGTTGTGCAGGACGGCGAACAGAGCGTCCATCGCCAGCACGCAGTCGAGGTCGTCCCGCGGGGAGCGCCGCGGCCCGGCCGCGTGGAGGCGCTCGAAGACGAGCTCGCAATGGCTCAAGGCGCCGCAGAGCGCGAGCAGCGCTTGCGCCTGCCGCGGCCCGTGCACCCCCGTCTCGCGGCAGCGGTTCTCGACCAGCTGAGTGAGCTCCGACCACATGGCGCGTGCAATCCCCCGCATTCGATGCCGATGACCAGCTCCAAGCAAGAGCCATGCCAGCGCCGCGCCGGCTGATGTCCCGCGCCGAGCCCGGCGCCGGCGCCGATCAGGACGAAGCAGACGCGCCCGGGGGCGTCCAGCGCAGATCGAGATGCTTGGCCGCGCGGACCTCGTCGAGCCGCCGCAGCGGCAGGCTGTACGGCGCTCCTTTGACGTCCTCGGGATTCTCTCGCGCGCGCCGCAGGATGTCGGCCATGGCCGCGACGAACGCGTCGAGCACTTCGCGCGGCTCGGTCTCCGTCGGCTCGATGAGCAGGCACTCGGGCACCAGCAGCGGGAAATAGGCCGTCGGCGCATGACAGCCGTAGTCGAGCAGAGCCTTGGCCACATCGCCCGCCCGCACGCCGTGTTCGCGCGCGAGCCGGCGCAGCGTAATCACGAACTCGTGGGCGGAGCGACGATGGGGGAAGGCCAGCTCGAAGCCCGCGTCCGCGAGCCGCTTGGCGAGGTAGTTGGCATTGAGCGTCGCGTATTCGGCGACTGCGGGCAGCGCGTCCGCGCCGACCATGCGCAGGTAGACATAGGCCCGCAGCAGGACGCCGATGTTGCCTGTGAAGGTCGAGAGCCGCCCGATCGTACTCGGCCTTTCGGTCTCGCCGATCCACCGATACGCCTCGCCGTCGCGGCCGACCAACGGGACGGGCAGATACGGCTCGAGGCGAGCGGCGGCCCCGACCGGCCCGGCCCCGGGTCCGCCGCCGCCGTGCGGCGTCGAGAAGGTTTTGTGCAGATTGACGTGCATGACGTTGAAGCCCATGTCTGCGGGCAGCACCTTGCCGAGGATCGCGTTGAGATTCGCGCCGTCGTAGTACAGCAGGCCGCCGGCGCGATGCACGATTTCGGCGATCTCGACGATGCGGCGCTCGAACAAGCCGAGCGTCGAGGGATTCGTGAGCATGATGCCGGCCGTGTTGGGCCCGACTTTGCGCTCGAGCAGCCCGAGGTCCACGTCGCCGTCGGCCGCGGTCGCGAGCTCGACGACCTTGAAGCCGCACATCGTGGCCGTCGCCGGGTTGGTCCCATGCGCGGCGTCCGGCACGAGGACTTCGGTGCGCTGCGCGAGCTCGCCGCGGGCCGCGTGATAGGCGCGGATCATGAGCATGCCGCAGAGCTCGCCCTGCGCGCCGGCCATGGGCGCGAGCGAGACGGCCGGCATGCCCGTCACGGCCTTGAGCATCTCCTGCAGCTCGAACAGGCACCCGAGCACGCCCTGCCCGTGCGCGTCCGGCGCGTACGGGTGCCGGCCGAGGAAGCCCGGCAGCCGGGCCAGCGTATCGCAGGCCTTGGGGTTGTACTTCATCGTGCACGAGCCGAGCGGGTAGAACTGGGTGTCGACCGAGAAATTTTCCTGCGAGAGGCGCGTGAAATGCCGCACGGCCTGCAGCTCCGAGACCTCCGGCAGGCAGGGCGGCGACCGGCGCCGAAAGCGCTCGGGTAGGTCTTCGATCGAGGCACGCTCGGCCGGTGCCTGCACCGTCGCGTAGCGGCCGGGCCTCGATTGTTCGAATATCAAACTTTCTCGCATACCGCTCGCGTCCTCCGTCAGCCGGCGCCGGACCCACCGAGCTCGGCGGCCAGTGCGGCGGCATAGGCCTCGATGTCGGCGCGCGCCTTCGTCTCTGTCACGCACACGAGCAGCGCGTTACCGAGCTCCGGGTGCGTAGGCGCGAGGTCGACGCCGCCGAGGATGCCGCGCGCGGCGAGCCCGCGCAGAACGCCCGCAGCGGGCCGGTCGAGCCGCAGGACGGACTCGTGAAAGAAAGGGCCCGTGAAGGCGCGCTCGACGCCCGGGATCGCCTCGACCGCCTCGACCAAGGCACGGGTGTTGGCGTGGCTCGTGGCGGCCACGCGCCACAGACCTTCGGCGCCGAGCATCGAGACGTAGATCGCCGCGGCCGTGACCATGAGCCCCTGGTTCGTGCAGATGTTCGACGTTGCTTTGGAGCGGCGGATGTGCTGCTCGCGGGCCTGCAAGGTCAGCGTATAGCCCAGCCGGCCCTCGGCGTCGACGGTGCGGCCGACGAGCCGGCCGGGCATCTGCCGCAGATGCGCGGCGCGCGTCGCCATGAATCCGAAGTACGGGCCGCCCGAGCACAGCGGCACGCCGAGCGGCTGCCCCTCGCCGCAGACGATGTCGACGCCCGCGCCGCCCCATTCGCCGGGCGGCGGCAGGATCGCGAGCGAGAGCGGATTCACGGCCGCGATCGTCAGCACGCCGCGCCGCGCCGCCCAATCCGTCAGCGCATCGACGTCTTCGAGCCGACCGAAATAGTTCGGCTGCGGAATCACGAGCGCGGCCGGAAGCGCATCCTGCCACGGGGCGAGCGCCTCGAGCGGCGTCGTGCCCGTGGCCGCATCGTAGTCGACGCGCGCGAGCGGCACGTTCTGCGCCGCGACGATCGTCTCGACGACGCGCGCGTAGGCCGGATGCAGCGTGGCGGGCAGCAGCACGTGCCGCGAGGCCTCGCGCGGATGCGCCCTGACGGCCATGAGCACGGCTTCGGCGAGCGCCGACGCGCCGTCGTAAAGCGAAGCATTCGCGGCGTCCATGCCCGTCAGCGCCGTGATCATGCTCTGGTATTCGTAGATGAGCTGCAGCGTGCCCTGGCTCGCCTCGGCCTGATAGGGTGTGTACGCCGTGTAGAACTCGCCGCGCGTCGCGAGCTCCCACACGGCGGCCGGGATGTGATGCTCGTAGGCTCCGGCGCCCGCAAAGCACGCGAGGCCTTCGTCCTCGGCCGCGCGTTGCCGCATGAGCCGTGTGACTTCGTGCTCCGAGAGCGCGGGCGGCATGCCTTCGAGCCGCCGCACGCGCAACGCCGCGGGGATCTCGTCGAACAGACGGTCGATGGCGTCGACGCCGACGACGGCGAGCATCTCCTCGAGGTCTGCCTCGGTATGAGGTATGAAGGGCATGGTTCGATCCGTCCCGCCGTGCCGCGAAGGCTATTCCTCCGCCGCCGCCTCTTGGGCGTAGGCGGCTGCGTCGAGCAGATTGTCGAAGGGCTGGCCCGCATCGACGGCGAGCCGGAATAGCCAGCCCGCCCCGTAAGGGTCCTGGTTGACGTTCTCGGGCGCCTCGCTCAGCGCCTCGTTGACGGCGGACACCTCGCCGCTCACGGGCGCGAACACGTCCGACGCGGCCTTGACCGATTCGACGACGGCGCAGGCATCGCCGGCCGCGAAGTGCCGCCCGACCTCGGGCAGCTCGACGAAGACGAGCTCGCCGAGCGTCGCCTGCGCGTGGTCCGTGATGCCGACGGTCACCGTGCCGTCGTCCTCGCGACGCAGCCACTCGTGCTCGGCCGTGTAACTCAAGTCCTCGGGTATCTCGCTCATGGGGCCCTCACCGCTTGCCAGCCTGTCGCGTCACGAAACGAGTATCCGGCCGCGGCGCACGAACGGCGGCTCGACGGCGCGCACGGGCAGCGACCTGCCGCGGATCTCGACGTGCCAGTCCCCGCTGCCCGCCTCGCTCGGCACGCGCGCGAGGCCGATTGAGCGGCCGAGCGTGGGCGAGAACCCGCCGCTCGTGACCGCACCGGGGCCGGCGCTCGTCGCGACGGGCTGCCCGGCCCTCAACACGGCGCGCTCCTCGAGCACGAGCCCGGCGCGCCGGAAACGCGGCACCGCCTGCTCGAGCGCCTTGCGGCCCACGAAGTCCCGCTCGGCGGGTTCGAGGGCGACCGCCCAGCCGAGGCCGCACTCGAACGGGGTGACCGACTCGTCCATGTCCTGACCGTAGAGATTGAGCCCGGCCTCGAGGCGCAGCGTGTCACGCGCGCCGAGGCCGCAGGCCACGGCGCCGGCACCGAGCAACCCGCGCCAGAGCCCGGCGAGGCGTCTGCGGGGCAGCATGAGCTCCCAGCCGTCCTCGCCCGTGTAGCCCGTGCGCGCTGCCCAGCCGTCCTCGTCGAGCTGCAGGATCTCGAACGGCCGCATGTGCCCGAGCGCCGCGCCGTGCAGCGGCATGACGTGCGCGAGCACGACGCCCGCTCGGGGGCCCTGCACGGCCAGCAGGCCGAGGTCCTCGCGCGGCGCGAGGGCGAGCCCCGGCTGGCCGCCGGCGTGGGTGCCGAGCCAGGCGAGATCCTTCGCGCACGTGGCCGCGTTCACGACGAGCCGGTAATCGCTCTCGCCGATCCGGTAGACGATGAGGTCGTCGAGGACGCCCGCGTGCTCGTCGAGCAGGCAGCTGTAGAGCGCCGTATCGGGGCGCTTGAGCCTGGCCGGATCGTTGGCGAGCACGCGGCGCAGCAGGCGGACGGCCGGCTCGCCGCTCACGTCGACGATGCCCATATGGGAGACGTTGAAGACGCCGGCCGCCCTGCGGACCGCGTGGTGCTCCTCGATCTGCGAGCCGTAGTGCAGCGGCATGGCCCAGCCGGCGAACGGGACCATTTTCGCGCCCGCGCGCACGTGCTCGTCGAAGAGCGCCGTCTTGCGGAGGCCGGCTTCAGGCTGCATGGTCACGCGCCGCGCTCGGTGTGCCCTCGAAGCCGCGGCGACGCCATCCCTACAGCTGCGACAGCGCCGTCTCCGCCGAGCTGACTCCGAAGGCCCCCGGGGGCTCGATGTTGACCTGCTCGACGACGCCGTCGTTCACGATGAGCGAGAAGCGCTGGCTGCGCGTGCCCATGCCGAATTTGCTCGCGTCGAGCTCGAGGCCGAGCTTCGCGGCATACTCGCCGTTACCGTCGGCCAGCATCACGACCTTGTCGCCCACGTTCGCGGACTTGCCCCACGCCGACATCACGAACACGTCGTTGACGGCCAGGCACGCGATCGTATCCACGCCCTTGGACTTGAGCTCGTCGGCCTTCTCGACGAAGCCCGGCAGATGCTTGGCGGAGCAGGTCGGGGTGAAGGCCCCCGGCACCGAGAAAAGCACGACCTTCTTTCCCTTGAAAAGCTCGTCCGCCGACAAGGGCTGCGGCCCGTCCGCGCCCATGACCGTGAACTGTCCCTGCGGCATCTTGTCGCCGACCTGAATGCTCATTGCTCGGTTCTCCTTCTTCTTACCGACCTTAACCAGCCACCCACGGCGAGGGCAATGCGGGTAGGCCCCGCGCCTCGCCTTCCGCAGCCGCTGCACGCGATTCTGCTCGTTTTCGGGGTACCGAATCCACTGCCTCGCGCCAGCCAGGATAACGCAAACGGCGCGTGGCCTTCGATAGCGCCGTCGAAGACCCTCCGCTCAAGCCGATGAACACCTTGCGCTCGATTCCTTAAGAAGAATGGCGGATGCGCCAGCCGTCGGGCCAGGGCGGCCCTCCCCTATCGGCCCCGGTGCCGCGGTGCTAAGGCGTTGACATAGTTTGCAGTTTTTATGATCATTCCATTTTTCATCCCGACAGACCGAGATGAGTAAATTTCGCTTCGCTCCGCGCCTTGCCGTATGGCTGCATGCCGGCCGGTGCGGGCGCGTGGCTTGACGAAGAAGCCTGAGTCGAAACCCCGCACCCGAAAGGCTGCGGGGTTTTTTTTTGGCGGCCTGCAGGCGCCGCTGCGCACGAGACATTCTAAAGAGGAAATGCAATGCAACTGTTTGTGGAATCCGACGCCCGGCCCGAAGCGCTCGCCGGCGAACGGCTCGCGGTCCTCGGCTACGGAAGCCAGGGGCGCGCCCATGCGATGAACCTGCGTGACTCGGGCTTCGACGTCGTCGTCGGCCTGCGGCCCGGCGGCGCGACGTCGGCGAAGGCCGCGCGCGACGGCTTCAAGGTCGTCGCTCCGCGCGAGGCCGTCGAAGGCGCCGGGCTCGTCGCATTCCTCGTGCCAGACATGGCGCAGGCCCAGCTCTACAAGGACATCGAGCCGGCGCTCAAGAAGGGTGCGACGCTGCTGTTCGCCCATGGCTTCAACATTCACTTCAAGCAGATCGAGCCGCGGGCCGACCTCGACGTCGTGCTCATCGCGCCGAAGGGGCCGGGCGACCTCGTGCGCCGTCAATACGAAGCCGGCCGCGGCGTGCCCTGCCTCATGGCCGTCGCGCAGGATGCGACCGGCAACGCCCAGGCCCGCGCCCTCGCCTACGCGCACGGCATCGGCGGCACGCGCGGCGGCGTCCTCACGACGACCTTCGGCGAAGAAACCGAGACGGACCTGTTCGGCGAGCAGGCCGTGCTGTGCGGCGGCCTGACGGAGCTCATCGTCCGCGGTTTCGAGACGCTCGTCGAGGCGGGTTATCAGCCGGAAGTCGCCTATTTCGAGTGCATGCACGAGGTCAAGCTCATCGTGGATCTGCTGCACGAGGGCGGCCTCAAGAAAATGCACGAGTTCATCAGCGAGACGGCGAAATTCGGCGACCTCACGCGCGGGCCGCGCATCGTCGACGCCCACGTCAAGGACAACATGCGCCAGGTGCTCAAGGAAATCCAGGACGGCCAATTCGCAGACGAGTGGATCAAGGAGAACCAGAGCGGTCTAAAGAACTACAAGCGGCTGCTGGATGAGGATCTCGATCGCGACCTCGAGAAGGTCGGGCGCGAGCTGCGCAGCCGCATGAGCTGGCTTCAGGAGTGAGGCCGGCGCGGCGGGCGGCCTCGGGGTGAGGTTCCAGCGGGGGTCGAATATAATCAGCGCCCCCAGCTGGCGCCGAGCGTCGAGGCCCTCGCCGCCCCTAGCACGGAGATCAACGGGATGCCCCTCAAGACAAGTCGTTTCATCTGGCACGAGGGTAAGTTGGTGCCTTGGGCCGAGGCCACGGTGCACGTGCTGAGCCATGCGCTGCACTACGGTTCGTCCGTGTTCGAGGGCGTGCGCGTCTACGACACGCCCGAAGGGCTAATGGGCTTTCGCTTGACCGATCACATTCAGCGTCTGCTGAATTCCGGGAAGGTGTACCGCCTCAAGATCCCGTATACGCTCGAGCAGCTCGTCGAGGCCAGCAAGGAGGTCGTGCGCGCGAACGAGCTCAATCGCGGCGCCTATATCCGGCCCATCGCGTTTCGCGGCTACGGCGAAATGGGGGTCGCGGGCAATCCCGAGGAGCCGGCGCGCTGCTCGGTCGCGGCCTGGGAGTGGGGCTCCTATCTGGGCGAAGGCGGGCTCGAGAACGGCGTCGACGTGTGCGTCTCGTCGTGGCAGCGCGTCGCACCGAACACCGTGCCGGCCATGGCCAAGGCGGGCGGCAACTATCTCTCGAGCCTGCTCGTCACGCTCGAGGCGCGCCGGCTCGGCTTCGCCGAGGGGCTCGCGCTGAACAGCCAGGGCTTCGTCAGCGAAGGCGCCGGCGAGAACCTGTTCCTGGTCCAGGGCGGCGTCCTCCACACGCCCCCCGTCGCGGCCTCGATCCTGGCCGGCCTCACGCGCGCCACGGTCATCGATCTCGCCGAATCGCTCGGCCTGCGCGTCGTCGAGCAGAACATTCCGCGCGAATGGCTCTACATCGCGGACGAGGTGTTCCTTACGGGCTCCGCGGCCGAGATCACGCCCGTGCGATCGGTGGACCGCATCACCGTCGGCGAGGGCCGGCGAGGGCCCATCACGGAGCGGCTGCAGAACTGTTTCTTCGGCCTGTTCGACGGCTCGACGGAAGATCGTTGGGGTTGGCTCGAGCCGATCGCGGCGGACGGTAAGGCCCAGGCCGACCGGACGGTCGCGGTCTGAAACAAAAAAAAGGGGTCAGAGCCCTTTTTCGAAGGTGACGGCTCGAGGCCCGGGGCGGTAGCGAAAAAGGGCTCTGACCCCTTTTTTTGTCTTGTCATTTTCTCTGAAACGGAAGCGCATCCATGCAAGCACGCTCGTTGTTCGACAAGGTCTGGCAGAGCCATGTGGTTCGGCCCGAAACCGATGACACGCCGGCGATCCTCTACATCGACCTGCACCTGATTCACGAGGTCACGAGCCCGCAGGCCTTCGATCTGCTGCGCCAGCAGGGCCTCGAGGTGCGCCGCCCCGACCGCTGCCTCGCGACGCTGGACCATTCGATCCCGACCGTGCCGGTCACGTCGCTCAAGGACCTCGATGTCGTCAGCGAGCCCGCCGCGGCCAAGCAGGTCCGGCAGATGGAGAAGAACTGCGCGGACTTCGGGATAGAGCTGCGCGGCTTTGGCAGCGCCGAGCGCGGCGTGGTCCACGTCATCGGTCCCGAGCTCGGCGCGACGCAGCCGGGCCGCACGATCGTCTGCGGCGACTCGCACACGAGCACGCACGGCGCCTTTGGCGCCCTCGCCTTCGGCATCGGCACGACCGAGGTCGGCCACGTGCTTGCGACGCAGTGCCTGCTGCAGCGTAAGCCGAAGACTCTCGCGATCAGCCTGCGCGGCCATCTCGCGCCCGGCGTCACGGCCAAGGACGCGATCCTCAAGGTCATCGGCACGATCGGCGTCGGCGGCGGCACGGGCCACGTCATCGAGTATCGCGGCGAAGCGATCTCGGGGCTCACGATGGAAGAGCGCATGACGGTCTGCAACATGTCGATCGAGGCCGGCGCGCGCGCCGGCCTCATCGCGCCCGACGACACGACCTACGAATACATCGCCGGCCGCCATTTCGCGCCCACCGGCGCGGATTGGGATGCGGCCGTCGCGCGCTGGCGGCAGCTGCCGAGCGAGGAAGGCGCGGTCTTCGACAAGGAGGTCACGGTCGACGTGGGCAGTCTCAAGCCCATGATCACTTTCGGCACGAACCCCGGCATGGTCATCTCCGTCGACGAGCCGGTCCCGGCCGGCAACGACGCCGCCTTCCGCAAGGCCCTCGACTACATGCACGTAGAGTCCGGCAAGCCCCTTCTCGGCACGCCCGTCGACGTCGTCTTCATCGGCTCGTGCACGAACGGGCGGCTCAGCGACCTTCGCGCTGCGGCCTCGCTGCTCAAGGGCCGCAAGGTCCCGGATCACGTGCGCCTGCTCGTCGTCCCGGGCTCGGCGCAGGTTAAGCGCGCGGCCGAGGCCGAGGGCCTCGACGAGGTCGTGCGCGCCGCGGGCGGCGAGTGGCGCGAGCCCGGCTGCTCGATGTGCATCGGCATGAACGGTGACACGGTGCCGAGCGGCAAGCTCTCCGTCAGTACGAGCAACCGCAACTTCGAAGGGCGGCAAGGCAGCGGCGCGCGCACGATTCTCGCGAGCCCGCTCACGGCCGCCGCTACGGCCGTCACAGGCAAGGTAGCCGATCCGCGCGAGCTCATGAGGTAAGAAGGACATGGAACCGATCAAACAACTGCGTTCGAAGACGGTCGTGATGCCGTACGACGACATCGACACCGATCAGATCATCCCGGCACGCTTTCTGACCACTACGAGCAAGGAAGGTCTCGGCAAGGATCTGTTCTGCGAGTGGCGCTACAACAAGGACGGCTCGGAGAAGGCCGACTTCGTGCTCAACAAGCCCGAAGCCCAAGGCGCGGCCATCCTCGTCGGCGGCAACAATTTCGGCTGCGGCTCCTCGCGCGAGCACGCCCCATGGGCGTTGCTCGATTTCGGCATCCGCGCCGTGGTCAGCACCGAGATCGCCGACATCTTCCGCGGCAACTCACTCAAGAACGGACTGCTGCCCATCATCGTCGACAAAGAGACGCATGCCTGGCTCCTCGAGCACCCGGGCGCCGAGCTCACGATCGACCTCGAATCGGAGACGCTCGAGCTGCCGACCGGCCGCAAGGTCGCGTTTCCGATCGACCGCTTCTCCCGCTACTGCCTCATGAACGGCATCGACCAGCTCGGCTTCCTGCTCGAGCAGGAGGATGCGATCGCCGAGTACGAGGCAAGGAACGCGGCATGAGCGAGACCGTAGTCGTATTGCCCGGCGACGGCGTCGGGCCCGAGGTCACGGCCGAGACCGTGCGGGTACTCGAGGCGGCCGGCCGGACGGCGGGCCTCGACCTCGAGTTCGAGGAAGCGCTGATCGGCGGCGCGGCCTACGATGCCGCCGGCGAGCCGCTGCCGGCCGCGACCCTCGACGCGTGCCGCAGGGCGAAGGCCGTCTTCCTCGGCGCCGTGGGCGGCCCGAAGTGGGCGGACATCCCGGTCTCGAAGCGCCCGGAAGTCGGGCTCCTGGGCCTGCGCAAGGCGCTCGGGCTCTATGCGAACCTGCGGCCCGTCAAGACGCTGCCGGAGCTCGCCGCCGCCTCGCCCTTGAAGGCGGAAAAGCTGCACGGCGTCGACATCGTCGTCGTGCGCGAGCTCACGGGCGGCATCTACTTCGGCAAACGCGAGCTCGGGACCGAATCCGCCTACGACACGTGCGAGTACACTGTGCCCGAGATCGAGCGCATCTGCCGCGTCGCGGCCCGGCTCGCCCAAGGCCGGCGCGGCAAGATCACCTCCGTGGACAAGGCCAACGTGCTCGATACGTCGCGCCTGTGGCGCCAGGTCGCGACTCGCATCTTCAGCACGGAGTTTCCGGACCTCGAGGTCGAGCACCTGCTCGTCGACGCCGCCGCCATGCATCTGTTGAGCCGGCCCGCGGACTTCGACGTGATGGTCACGGAGAACATGTTCGGCGACATTCTGACGGACGAGGCTTCGATGCTCGCCGGTTCCATGGGCCTGCTGCCCTCGGCGTCTCTCGGCGACGGGGCCGGCGGCCTCTACGAGCCGATCCACGGCTCGGCACCCGACATCGCGGGCCGCAACCTCGCCAACCCGGCCGGCGCGATCCTGAGCGGCGCGCTGCTGCTGCGGCACGCGTTCGGCGCCGAGGAGGCCGCCGCGGCCGTCGAGCGGGCCGTCGAGGACTGCCTGCGCTCTGGGCTGCGGACGCGCGACATTGCCGAGGCGGGGCAAACGCCCGTCGGGACGCGGGAGTTCGGGCAGGCCGTGGTGGAGCGGCTGCGCGACTGAACGTCTTCGGCTGGGGCGAAAAGACGGCCATAGCCCGCGACATCGGGGACGCAGACTCGCGCAACAGGGCGTTTTCGGGAACGCCGTGAATCCGTCCATGAAGGCTCCGTGCGCGCCATCCCTGGCGCGCACGGTCCCGAACACGCCCTGTTGCGCGTTCCGAAAAGGGCCCATCGATGCGCGCCTCCGGCCGTCACAAACGCCCAAATGCATTCATGAACAATGCGCGAGCGCCTCAACGCCGCGTGGGCCGCGAGCAGTCGCGCCTTGACGCACGAGCGTTTCCGTACTACTGTAACAGCACGCTGTTACATTAGAACAAGCCGACGCGATGAAGAACCACCGCAACGCCGATCAGCCGCAGAACGGCGGCAAAACCCGAGCACGTGCAGAGCGAAGCCTGTATCGTGCCGTCCTGGCGCTCGAATCCGAGGCGGAATGCCGGCGCTTCTTCGCCGACCTCTGCACGCCGGCCGAACTCGAGGCCATCGTGGACCGCTGGTCCGTCGTGCCTCATCTGCAGCAGGGCCTGCCCTACCGCAAAATCCACGAGCTCACGGGCGTCTCGGTCACGACGATCGGGCGCGTGGCGCGGTTTCTCAGCGCCGGCAACGGCGGCTATCGCATCGTGCTCGAGCGGCTCGGCGCGGATTCCTGAGCAACTCGAATCGAACTCGGAGACCCTACGTGCAAAAGAACCAGGACACCCGGATCAAGGTTGCGGTGCAGAAGTCCGGGCGGCTCACGGAGCACTCGATGGAGCTGCTGGCCCGCTGCGGGCTCAGTTACTCGCGCGGCAAGGATCGGCTCATTTGTTACGGCGAGAACATGCCCGTGGACGTGCTGCTCGTGCGCGACGACGACATTCCGGGCCTCGTCCAGGAAGACGTTTGCGATCTCGGCATCGTCGGGCTCAACATCATCGAGGAGCGGCGTCTCGAGCTCGTCGAGCGCGGCACGCAGGGCTTGTTCGAGCTCGTGAGCCCGCTCGATTTCGGCCAGTGCCGGTTGTCCTTCGGCGTGCCCGAAGGTATGAGGTTCGAGGGGCCCGCCTCGCTCCAGGGCAAGCGCATCGCGACGACGTACCCGCTCATCGTCAAGGATTATCTGCAGCGCGAGGGCATCGACGCCGCGGTCGTCGAATTTTCCGGGGCTGTGGAAATCGCGCCGAGTCTCGGCCGCGCCGACCTGATCTGCGATCTCGTCTCGAGCGGCGCGACGCTGCGCGCGCACCAGCTTTGCGAGGCACTAACGATTCTCGAGAGCCGCGCGGCGCTGATCCGCACGCCCGTCTCCGTACCGCCCGGCAAGGCCGAATGGATGCGCCGGCTGCTGCAGCGCATCCAGGGCGTGCTGCAGGTGCGCGAGAGCAAGTACATCATGTTGCACGCGCCGCGCTCGGCGCTCAAGGCCATCACGGCGCTGCTGCCGGGCAGCGAGGCGCCGACGATCATGCCGCTCGAGGGGCGCGACGACAAAGTCGCCGTGCACGCGGTCTGCCGCGAGAACGTGTTCTGGGAAACGCTCGAGCAGCTCAAGGAGGCCGGAGCGAGCTCGATGCTCGTGCTGCCCGTCGAGAAGATGCTCGCTTGAGGCGACGGTTTCGATGAAGCAGTACGACTGGAACGCACTGGATGCCGCCGCGCGCGACCGCGTGCTGGCCCGGCCCGCCTTGGCCGCCGATGCGGAGCTCTACACCCGCGCCGAGCAGATCATCGCGCGCGTGC
Source organism: uncultured Gammaproteobacteria bacterium (assembly GCA_963782445.1). Taxonomy (GTDB): domain Bacteria; phylum Pseudomonadota; class Gammaproteobacteria; order Steroidobacterales; family Rariloculaceae; genus ZC4RG20. Next base: position 2,033,433 of record CAWAJM010000001.1, on the reverse strand, counting down.
GCCGCGAAGGCGACGCGGCGCTGCGGGCGCTGACGCGCGAGCTCGACGGCGTCGAGCTCGAGTCGCTCGAGGTGGAGCGCCGCGAATTCGACGAGGCGGCCGCGACGCTGACCGGCGCCGAGCGATTCGCGATCCGCGCGGCCGCGCACAACATCGAGGTCTTTCACCGCGCGCAAATCGCCGCGCCGATCTCCGTCGAGACGAGCGAGGGCGTGCGCTGCGAAAGGGTCTCGCGGCCCATCGGCCGCGTCGGCCTCTATGTCCCGGCCGGCAGCGCGCCCCTGCCCTCCACGGCGCTCATGCTCGGCATCCCGGCCAAGCTCGCCGCCTGCCCCGTGCGCATCCTCTGCAGCCCGCCGCAGCGCGACGGGCGCGTCGCGGCGGCCGTCCTGCACGCCGCACAGGTCGCGGGCGTCGAGCGCGTGTTCAAGCTCGGCGGCGCGCAGGCCGTCGCGGCCATGGCCTACGGCACCGAGACCGTGCCCAAAGTCGACAAGGTCTTCGGCCCCGGCAACACCTGGGTCACGGCTGCGAAGGCCCTTGTAGACCGCGACCCGGCGGGCGCGGCACGCGACTTCCCGGCCGGCCCGTCGGAGGTCATGGTCATCGCCGACGACACGGCCGAGCCCGCGTTCGTCGCGTCCGACCTGCTCTCGCAGGCCGAGCACGGCGCCGATTCGCAGGTGCTGCTGCTGACGACGAGCCCGCGCGTCGCCGACGCCGCAGCGGCCGAGGTCGAGGCGCAGAGGTCCCGGCTGGGTCGCAAGGCCCTCGTCGACGGCGCGCTCGGGCACTCCTCGATCGTGACCGTGCCGGACCTCGCGACCGCGTTCGCGATCGCGAACGACTACGCGCCCGAGCACCTGATCCTGCAGATCGAGCAGCCGCGCACCTGGCTCGACCGCGTGCAGGCCGCGGGCTCGGTGTTCCTCGGTCCCTGGGCGCCCGAATCCGTCGGCGACTATTGCAGCGGCACGAATCACGTGTTGCCGACCTACGGCTACGCGCGGCGCAGCTCGAGCCTCGGCGTCGCGGACTTCTGCCGCTCGATGACGATCCAGGAGCTGAGCCCGGCGGGCTTGCGCAGCATCGGCCCCGTCGCCGCGACCCTCGCCGAGCTCGAAGGGCTCGAGGCGCACGGCCGGGCCGTGACACTGCGGCTCGAGGCGCTGGCCGAGCGCGGGGACGCACCGTGAGCGTGCTCGATCTCGCCCGTCCGGATCTGCGGCGTCTGCGGCCCTACGTCCCGGGCGCCTACGAGCAAGGCTTCGTGCGCCTCAACGCCAACGAGTCGCCCTGGCGCGCGCCGGGAGACACGACCGAGCGCGGCCTCAACGTCTACCCGCCCCCGCGCCCGTTCGAGCTCCAGCGCAAGCTCGCGGCCCACTACGGTGCGCGCGAGCAGGACGTCATCGCGACGCGCGGCAGCAGCGAGGCCATCGATGCGCTGATCCGCGGCTTCTGCGAGGCGCGCCGGGACCGGATACTGATCACGCCGCCGACATTCGACATGTACCGCGTCTATGCCGAGATCCAGGGCGCAGGTCTCGTCAAGGTGCCGCTCCGGGTCCTGCCGGACCGCTTCGAGCTCGAACGTCGACGCCGTGCTCGCCGCCGTGGACGCGACGACGAAGATCGTGTTCCTGTGCACACCGAACAACCCGACGGGCCAGTCGGTTCCGCGGCCCGACGTCGTGCGGCTCTGCGAAGGGCTCGTGGACCGCGCGCTGCTCGTCATCGACGAGGCCTATCACGAGTTCGCGGGCCGGCACTTCCTCGATCTTCAGCAGCGCTACGAGCACGTCGTGCTGCTGCGTACGCTCTCGAAGTTCGTCTCGCTGGCGGGCGCGCGCTGCGGCGTGCTCATCGGCGCGCCCGAGCTCGTGACCTACCTCGGCAACGTGCTGCCGCCCTACACGTTTCCGACGCCGGCTATCGAGCTCGTCATGCAGGCGCTCTCGGGGGACTCGCTGCGGGTCTCCGAGGAGCGCATCGGGCTGCTCAAGCGCGAGCGGGCCCGGCTTTCGGCCGCGTTGCGCGAGGTGCCGGCCATCGTGACCGTCTACGCGAGCGACGCGAACTTCGTGCTCGTGAAGACGCGCGACGGCCGAAGCTTCCGCGAGACCGCGCACCGGGCCGGTATCCTCGTGCGCACGTTCGACGGCGAGCCCGCGCTCGCCGACTGCGTGCGCATCACGGTCGGGCGGCCCGAGGACAACGACCGGCTGCTGACCGCGCTCGCCGCGGAGGGCTCCGATGCCGCGTAAGCTCGTGTTCCTCGCGCGCGACGGCGGCCTGCTCGAGCGAACGGGCGCCGAGCGTCTCGACGCGATCGGTCTCGTGCCCGGCGTCGTCCCGGCCCTGCTGAGACTCACCGGCGCCGGCTACGAGCCCGTCGTGATCGCCGCCGGCGCGCCGGATGCGCGCGCCGAGGAAGGCGCAGCCGGCGCGGTAGCCGCCGGGCCGGCAGACGGGGCCGCGACCCAGATCGACGCGTTCCTCGCGCGTGTGCTCGCCTCGCAGGGCCTGCCGCTCGCGCCCTTCCTGCGCTGCCCGCACGATGCCGGCACCGGCTGCGATTGCCGCCCGCCGGGACTCGGCCTCGTGCGCGCGTACCTCGGCGCCGACGTCCTCGACCGCGCGGCCTCGGCCGTCGTCGGGGACACGGAGGCGTATCTCGAGCTCGCCGCCAACATGGGCCTCGCGGGCTTCCGGCTCGGCCCCGGAGACGGAAGCGACGCCGGTCCCGCGACGCACCCAGCCGCGGCCTCGTGGGGCGAGGTCGCGCATGCGCTGCTCGACCGTCCGCGCACGGCTCGGGTCCGGCGCAAGACCCGCGAGACCGACATCGAAATCCAGGTCGACCTCGACCGCGAGGCGGACCCGCGCGCGGCGACCGGCATCGGCTTCTTCGACCACATGCTCGAGCAGCTCGGCAAGCACGGCGGCTTCGCGCTCGAGGTGACTTGCCACGGCGACCTCGAGATCGACGAGCATCACACGGTCGAGGACGTCGCATTGGCCTTGGGCCAGGCGCTCAAGCAGGCGCTCGGCGACAAGCGCGGCATCGGTCGCTACGGATTCCTGTTGCCCATGGACGAAGCCGATGCGGAGATCGCGCTCGACCTCGGCGGCCGGCCCTATCTCGTCTTCGAAGGCCGGTTCGCGCGCGAGCGCGTCGGCGAGCTGCCGACGGAGCTCGTGCCCCACTTCTTCCGTTCGCTCGCCGAGACGCTCGGCGCCGCGCTGCACATTCGCCTGCGCGGCGAGAACACGCATCACATGGTCGAGGCGGCGTTCAAGGGCGTCGCTCGCACGCTGCGGCAGGCTATCGCGCGCCGGGGCGAGGCGCTGCCGACCACGAAGGGACTGCTATGACACGCGCAAGCTCGAAGGATCCGGTCGTCATCGGCTGCTGCGGCGCCAACCTCGCCTCGCTCGGCTTCGCGCTCGCGCGCCTCGGCCTCGAGGCGCCCGTGACGGCGGACCCCGAGCGCGTCGAAGCCGCAACGCACGTGATCCTGCCCGGCGTCGGTGCGGCCCGCAACGCGATGGAGCGGCTGCGCGCCGCGGGGCTCGCGGCGGTCGTGCCGCGGCTCACGCAACCGGTGCTCGGCATTTGCGTCGGCATGCAGCTGCTGTTCGAGTCGTCCGAAGAGGAAGACGCCGACTGCCTCGGCATCATTGCCGAGCGCGTCCGCCGGCTGCCCCAGCCGGAAGGCTTACCCGTGCCCCACATGGGCTGGAATGAGCTCGAGCTGCGCGGCCCGTGCGGGGTACTCGACGGCATCGGCGACGGCGCCTACGCTTACTTCGTGCACAGCTATGCCGCGCCCGTCGGCCCCTATACGCGCGCCGCGAGCCGCTACGGCATCGAGTTTTCGGCCGTCGTCGAGCAGGGCAATTTCTTCGGCACGCAGTTTCACCCGGAGCGCTCGTCCGAAGTCGGCACGCGTATCCTCGATAACTTTTTGAAGCTCTAGCCATGCGACTGATTCCCGCCATAGACATCCGCAATGGACGCTGCGTTCGGCTGCTCAAGGGCCGGTTCGACCAGGAAACGCGCTACGGCGTCGAGCCCGTCGACCTCGCGGCCCGCTACCGCGGCCTCGGCGCCGAGTGGCTGCACGTCGTCGATCTCGACGGTGCGGCCCAAGGCGCCCCGGCCCACCTCGACATGGTCGCGGCCATGCGCGCGCCGGACTTCCACGTGCAGCTCGGCGGCGGCATCCGCGACCGCGAGAGCCTCGGCCGCGCTCTCGAGATCGCGGACCGCGTCGTGATCGGCAGCCTCGCCGTCGCCGAGCCCGAGATCGTCGGCGGCTGGCTCGGCGAGTTCGGGCCGGAGAGGCTCACCCTCGGCTTCGACGTGCGCATCGATCCCGCCGGCACGCCCTATGTCGCGACGCACGGCTGGACACGCACGAGCGGACTCACGCTCGACGAGATCCTCGGCCGCTACGCCGACAAGGGCCTGAAGCACGTGCTCTGCACCGACGTCGACCGCGACGGCGCGTTGACGGGCCCCAACGTCGGGCTCTACCGGCGCTGCGCGGCCGACTGGCCCGACATCGCGTTCCAGGCCTCCGGCGGCATCCGCGACGCGGCCGATCTCGACGCGCTGGCCGAGACGGGCGCCGCGGCCGCCATCGCGGGCAAGGCCCTGCTCGAAGGCCGCGTTACCGATCAGGAGATGAGCCGATTCTTACGAAACGCATAATTCCCTGCCTCGACGTGCGGGACGGCGTCGTCGTCAAGGGCGTCCAGTTCCGCAACCATCGCGTCATGGGCGATATCCTCGAGCTCGCCAAGCGCTATCGCGACGAAGGCGCGGACGAGCTCGTGTTCTACGACATCACGGCGAGCCCGGACGGGCGCACCGTGGACCGCAGCTGGGTCAACAAGGTTGCGGCCGTGCTCGACATTCCGTTCTGCGTCGCCGGCGGCATTCGCACGGTCGCCGACGCCGAGACCGTGTTGAACTTCGGCGCCGAGAAAATTTCCGTCAACACGCCCGCGCTGGAGCACCCGGACTTCGTCGACGAGCTCGTGCGGCGCTTCGGCTCGCAGAGCGTCGTCATCGGCGTCGACACGCTCGAGCGCAACGGCGAGTACGAGGTCTATCAAAACACGGGCGACCCTACGCGCACGCGTTCCAGCCACCGGCGCACGCTCGATTGGGTTCGCGAGGTCGAGCACCGCGGGGCCGGCGAGATCGTGCTGAACTGCATGAACCAGGACGGCGTCCGCAAGGGCTACGACATCGCGCAGCTCGCGCGCGTGCGCGAGGCCGTTGCCGTACCGCTCATCGCCTCCGGCGGCGCGGGCACCATGGCGCACTTCAAAGACGTGTTCGAGCAGGCGCGCGTCGACGGTGCATTGGCCGCGAGCGTGTTTCATTCGGCCGAGATCGCCATTCCCGATCTCAAGCGCTATCTGCTCGCGGCGGGCATCGCGATCCGTCCGCCCGCCGAGCCCGTCGAGGCCCGTGCATGAGCGGCCTCGATTTTCTGGCCGAGCTCGAAGGCATCGTGGCGAGCCGGCTCGCCGAGGCGCCGGAAGGCAGCTATACGGCGCGGCTCGCGGCCCGCGGAACGACGAAGGTCGCGCAGAAGGTCGGGGAGGAAGGCGTCGAGGTCGCGCTGGCCGGCGCGGCCGAGTCGCAACAGCGCGTCGTCGAGGAAGCCGCGGACCTGATCTTTCATCTGCTCCTGTTGCTCAAATTACGCGGCATCGAGCTCGGCGACGTCGTCGCCGAGCTCGAGCAGCGCCATCGGGGCTGAGTCCGGGCCGAGCCCGCCGCCGCCCCGCTCAGTCCTAACCTCGTTCAGCGCGCGTAGGAGAAGAAGCGCCCTTCGAAACCGCCGTCGCGGCCGCGCTCGCCGCCGTGCCCCCGGCGGAAATCCTCGGCGCGCCGAAAGTCCTGAGGCACGTAGCCCGGCAAGTCCGCCTCATCGAACGTGAACACGAAGAACCGGTTCGGATTCGGCACACTCCCGCGCGTCGAATCGCCCGGATCTTTGCTCGGGTCGGCAACGGTCGGCAGGAAATCGTTGTCGTTGGTGATGAACATCGTGTGCTTCGTCTTGCCGTCGACGACCACGTCCTGCCCGAAGGCCACCCCCTCGATCTTCGACGGAATGAACTTCGGATCGATGTTCCCGGGCGCGCCGGAGAGCGCTTTGACGACGTCGAGGAACAGCGTCTTCGGCACGGCGTAGGCCGAGAGGTCGCCAGTGAGATTCGTCACGTCCTGAGCGCCGTCGAGATCGATGAGGAACAGCTCTTTGACCTCTGCCGCCGAAGCCTGGTCGGTCAGGAGCGGCGTGTCGGCAAAGCCGTTACCCTTGCGCTCGTCGACGAGGAATTCGTGATCATTGACGGCCACGATCTCGCTCGCGCCGGAGCCGTCCGTGAGCTCGTAGGCATACTCGTGCGTCGCGCCGGTACGGATGTCGACCGCCACGATACGTATGCTCTTCTTTTTATCCTGCAAGAGATTGGCCTGCATGATGCCGACGAGCCTCTTGCCGTCCGGCGTAATCGCAAGACCCTCCATGCCCTTGTTGGTCGTACGCCCCGCCGTGTTGACGGACTTCTCGACGGCCTTCTGCGGGCTAAGCGCCGTGATCGCCAGATTGTCCGGCAGCCGGAACGCGCGCACGCGCATGCCCGTCGCGCGGTCGAACTCGTAAAGGTCAGGGCCGTACTCGTCGGATATGAAGACGCGGCGGCCGTCGTTCGAGACGCGGATGGCTTCGGGATCGAGGCGCGCATCGTTGGTGTACGTCGACGGTCGCGAGGGATCAAAGTTGTCCGACCGGCCCGTGAAGTAGTACCGGTGGTCGACGGCGTTGAGGGCCGGCGCACCGGAGCCCAGCGGCGTCACGCCGTCCGCCTGGTAGCCGAGACCCGCGCCGTTGCCGTAGACGAGCGGCGTCGGGCTCGAGAGCAGCGTCGTCGCCCGCAGCGTCGGCGTCAGCACGAACGGCAGCGGCGCCCCCGGGTCGGCGGGCGCGAGACGCAGATCGAAAGTCTGATACCGCGCGATATACGAGACCGTGTCGTCGACGGAGGGGTTGTAGCTGTTCGCGTTCGGCCCGCGATCCGGCAGCGCAAGGAACGTCGTGCCGCCCGCGTAGGCGAACCCCGATCCGAGGCCGCCGAGCCGGTTGCCGGCGATGCCGTTTTCAAGCGGCGCCGCGGTCGGGTTCGAAAGGTCCTGATAGGCGCCGTCGATCGTGCCGATCGCGATGAGCTCGACGCCGGCATGCGCGGCCGTGGACACGAGCACAGGAACGATCAGCACGGAAAGCAGTTTCTTCACGGTCATGGAGCGGTTCCTTTTGGAATGAAGTTGCGGAAGCGGGCCATTTTCACGGCCGGCTGTGACGACCGCGTTAAGGGGAAGTGACAGGCGGCGCTGCCGCCGGCCGGCGCTGCTCGAAGGACCTATAGGCTCCGGCCGCGGAAGGGCGTAGAGTGCTGTCGGCTCGGCTGCGGCGCCCGCCCGGGCGCAAGGGGAGAAAAAGCTCATGACGCTCGGGAACCAGGACATCGAGCGCTTGCGCTCGCATCTGCGCGGCGCCGTATTGACGGCGGAAGACGACGGCTACGAGGCGGCCCGGCGGGTCTGGAACGGCATGTTCGACCGCCGGCCCGAAGTCATCGCGCGCTGCACCGGCGCGGCCGACGTCGTCGCGGCCGTGAACTTCGGCCGCGAGCATGGGCTCCTCGTCGCCGTGCGCGGCGGCGGCCACAGCTTTCCGGGTCACTCGGTCTGCGAGGGCGGCCTCCTGATCGACCTCTCGCCCATGAAGGGTATCCGTGTGGACCCGAGCGCCCGGACGGCCCGCGCGGAGCCGGGTGTGCTGTGGGGCGAGTTCGACCGCGAGACGCAGGCCTTCGGCCTCGCCACGACGGGCGGCATGATCTCGCACACGGGCATCGCCGGTCTGACCCTCGGCGGCGGCTTCGGCTGGCTGTGCCGCAAGCACGGCCTGACCGTGGACAGCCTGCTGGCCTGCGACGTCGTGACGGCCGACGGCCAGTTGCTGCGCGCGGCCCTCGACGAGAACGCGGACCTGTTCTGGGGCCTGCGCGGCGGCGGCGGCAATTTCGGCATCGTCACCTCGTTCGAATACCGGCTGCACCCGCTCGGCCCCGTCTTCGGCGGCCTCGTCGCCTATCCCCTCGAAGAGGCCGAGGCCGTCATGCCGCGGTTCACGGCCCTCATGGCCGACGCGCCCGAGGACGTCATCGCCGGCTGCTTCCTGCTGACGACACCGGACGGTCACCGCGCCGTCGGTCTCGCGCCGGCCTACCTCGGCACCGACTCGGACGCGGGCCCCCGGCTCATCGAGCCGTTCACGCAGCTCGGCACCGTCGTCATGCGCCAGATCGGCCCCACGCCGTACACCACGCTGCAGACCATCCTGGACGGCGCCGCGGTGCCGCATCGGCGCTATTACATGCGCTCGAACTTCATGGCGGATCCGGGCGCGGCCGCGACGGTGCTCGCCAAGAGCTACGCGGAGAGCCCCTCGCCTTTGAATGCCGTGATCGTCGTGCCTTTCGGGGGCGCCGTGGCGAAAGGCGATCCGGACACGACGGCCTTTTACCACCGGGACGCGGCCTACTCGATGACGCTGCTCGGCTGCTGGGAATCGCCGAGCGAGGATGCCGCAAACGTCGAGTGGCTGCGCTCGACCTGGGAGAAACTCGGGCCCTATCTGTCCGAGGGCGTCTACGTCAACGAGCTCTGCGACGAGGGCGCGGAGCGTGTCGAGTCCGCGTACGGTCCCGCCTTCGCGCGTCTAAAGGCGCTGAAGCGTCGCTACGACCCGAACAACTTCTTCAGGATGAACCAGAACGTCTCGCCGGCCTGAGCTTGCGGTGGGACGCTAGGCTTCAGTGGCCGGACTGCGCCGCGTCCATGAGCGCCTTGGTATCGGTGCCCGAGCAGATCAGCGGCAAAAGCTGGTCGAAAGGCGCGAGCGTGAGCTTTTGCGTCGGCACGACCCAGGGCTTGGTCAGCACCTTGGGATCGTAGACCGTCGCATCGACCATGAGCGTCTTCGCGTCGGTGCGCCGGTAGCGCTCGACGATATGCAGCGCGTCCGAATGGAACGACACGCGCCCCTCGGCCGACATCCACGTATCGTCCGTAAAGTTCGTGACGTCGACGACGAAAGTGTCCCCTTCCCAGTGGCCGACCGCGTCACCGCGGTACGAGGGCGGAATGTTGTCGCGATGGGGGCGCCCGTCAGTCGGCACGACCTGATAGCCGTGGAAGGTCTCCTGGAGCATCACGACGTACTTCGGCGTCGCGACGATCTGGCCCACGGCGCCCACGTCCCAGAGCCGCACATTCAATGTGCCGAATGCCGTCGGAATGCAACTCAGCGTCGGATCGTTCTTGTCGCTGAGCTGCGCGGCGTGTTTAGCGGCCCAGGGCTGGTAGAGATCCGTGAAGTAGGTCGGCTTCTTGCCGTCGGCCCCGACTCGCGTCGCGGACGGGCGAAAACCGGCCCCGCCCACGTCCGCCCCGCCCCACCATACGCCGGAGAGGTCCGGGTGGCCGTCCGTGAGCCGCGGCACCGAATTATCCGCGGCGGGGGCGCCGCTTTGCTGGGCCGCGGCAGGCCCCGCCGCGAACAGCGAGAGGCCGAGAATCACGGCGCCGACGGCCGGCGCGAGGTATGCGGTCGGAAACGACTTCATGAGCGTGGCTCCTCGAGGCGGAGACGGAGACGGCGATGCTGCGTCGATTACTTGACGCCGCGCGCCTGCTGCGGGCCGAACATGCCGTAGACCTTGCCGTCCGCGGTCACGAGTTTCGTCAACATGCCCGAATCGGCCGACTCGTCGCGGGCATGAAAGCCGCTGATCGTGACCATGTCGCCTTCCTTGATGACTTTCGGCGAATAGCCGTTGCGGATCATGCCGCTCGGCGTCCCGGCCTCGAACGACCAGTGATGGACCTTGCCATCCTTGTCGACTGCGTCGATGTAGAACCAGGAATGGGGATTCGTGAGCCGCACATGGACGATCTTGCCCGTGACGCTGATCGGCTGCTTCGTATTATAGGCCGCCGCAAACGAGTGGTGGGCCGAGGCCGGCGTCCCGGCCACCAGCGCAAGCAGGCACCCCAGCGGCACCGCGATAGCTCGTTTCATGCCTACCCCTCCTCCGGCCATGATAGAGAGCCCGATTCTCCATCGAAACGGGCCGGGGTTTCAATTGCCGGGGGGGGCGACCGCATGATTCATGAACCGGGGCCGGGTGGCGGCGGCCGCCGTCCATGAATCATGCTGTAACCGCGGACGGGTTCACGGCCGCCCCGACACGGCCCTTGCGTCGACCCTGTAGCCCACCGGCACGGTATCGCGCCTAGACGACGACCTCCTCGGCCGGTGCCCTGAGGTTGTAGTTCGAGCTCATGACGTACCCGTAAGCGCCCGCGTTCGAGATCAGCAGCACGTCGCCTTCCCGCGTGACGGGCATGAGGCGGTCCGAGCCGAGACGGTCGCCCGTCTCGCAGATCGGGCCGACGATCGTGACGACCTCCGTCGTGGCCTCCTCGAGGCGCGTGAGGTTCGTGATCTCGTGATAGGCGCCGTAGAGCGCCGGGCGGATCAGGCTGTTCATGCCCGTATTGACGCCGACATACTGCACATCGCCCTTGCCCTTGGTCTGCGTCACGCTGGCCAGCAGCACGCCGGCCTGGGCGACCACGTAGCGGCCCGGCTCGAGCCAAATCTCGCGGCCGCCGCAGGCCCGCTTGACCTCGCCGATCGCGGCCTCGAGGGCCGCCATGTCAAGCGGGTGCTGGCCGGGCCGCTCGGGCACGCCGAGGCCGCCGCCGAGGTCGAGATAGCGCACGTCGCCGAACCGCTCGAGCAGTTCCACGAGCTGCTGACCCGTCTCGCGCCAGGCTTCCGGACTCAGCACGCCGCTGCCCGTGTGCGCATGCAGGCCCACGATGCGGGCGCCGGCGGCGCGCGCGAACTCGGCCAGCTCCTCGACCTCGAACAGCGGGACGCCGAACTTCGAGTGCACGCCGGCCGTGCGCACGTGCTCGTGGTGGCCGCGGCCAGTGCCCGTGTCGATGCGGATGAACAGCTCCCGGCCCCGGAACAGCTCCGGCCAGTTCTGCAGCGGATACAGGTTGTCGAGCGTGAGCCACACGCCCTGCTGCGCCGCCTGCGCGTACTCTTCGCGCGGCGCGAAGTTCGGCGTGAACAGGATCCGCTTGCGGTCGATGCTCGGGAACAGCTCGAGCACGCGGGCGATCTCGCCCGGCGAGACGCATTCGAAGTTCACGCCGCGCTCGTGCACGATGCGCAGGACCTCCGGGTGCGAGTTCGCCTTCATGGCGAAGAACACGGCGTCCACGGACGGCAGCGCCTTCAGGGAGGCGATCGCCCGCTCTATGCTGCCGCGGTCGTAGACGTAGGCGGCTCCACGTTCGGCCGCGATCGCGAGCAGCGCATCGCGGCGCTCCACCCACCACGGCTTCGTCGGCGTCACGTGCGGCGGCAGCACGCCCGAGAACTGCTCCCAGGTCGCCCCGAAAACGCCGCCCTCGAAGCGGCTCACGAGCTGCCCGTGCAGGTTCTGCACGATTCGGTAGGCGTGCTCGGAGCTCACGACGAACGTCATGTTGAGATCGTTGGCCGCCTGCGTCACGAGGTGGACCTGGTATTCCTCGAAGAGCTCGAGCACGGAGGTGAGCTCGTGCAGGATCGTGCGGATGCGCCGGCCGACGAGCGTAATGGCCGCGCAGTCGCTGATGACCGAGACGCGGCACAGCCGCTCGAGATCGGCCGCGAGCGCATCGATGACGTCGGGCTCGACGCCGTTCGCGCCGACGTCGACGGAGACCGTGACGTTGCTTTCGGACGTGGAGATCAGGTCCACGGAAAGCCCGTGCGAGCGGAAGATCGCGAAGGCCTCGGCCAGAAAGCCGACCTGGTGCCACATCTCGAGCGATTCCATCGAGATCAGCGTGATGCCGCCGCGTTGCGAGATGGCCTTGAGCTGGGGGACGTCCGCGCCCGGCGCGTTCGAGATGACCGTGCCTTCCCACTCGGGGTGGGCAGTGCACTTGAGAAACAACGGGATCCCCGCGCTGCGCACCGGGGAGATGCTGCGCGGATGCAGAATACCCCCGCCTGCCGAGGCGATCTCCTGAGCCTCCTTGTAGTGCAGGCTGCGAATGAGCCGCGCCGAGGGCACGGCCTTCGGGTCCGCGCTGAAGAAGCCCGGCACGTCCGTCCAGTTCTCGAGGCGCCGGGCCTCGAGCATGGCCGCGAGATAGGCCGCCGACGTATCCGAGCCGCCACGGCCCAGCAGCACGGTCTGCCCATGCGTGTTGCGCGCGATGAATCCCTGCGTGATCACGAAACCGTCGACGGCCGCGAAGCGCCGCTTGAGGGCGGCGTTCGGCGCGAAGTCGCAGCGCGCGGACAAAAACTGAGCGCGCTCCGCCTGCTCGGCATTCGTGCTCACGAGCAGCTCGCGGGCGTCGTGCCAGACCGCCGGCAAGCCGATCCGCGCGAGGTAAGCCGCGCCGAGCCGCGTGGCCGCGAGCTCGCCTGTCGCGAGCACGCGCGCGTGCACGCGGGGGCTGATCTCGCCGACGAGCCGCACGCCCGCGACGAGCTGCTCGAGCTTCTCGAACAGCTCCTCGAGCGACGCGGCGTCGACGCCGAGACCCGCCGCAAGCTCGGTGTGCTGCGTCTTGATGCGCGCGAGCTTCGCGGCGCAATCCTCGCCGCGCACGGCAGTCTCGAGCAGATCGATGAGCGCGTTCGAGACGCCGGCGAGCGCCGAGTGCACGACGACGGGCTTGACTCCTTCGGCCAAGCGCGCGCGGACGAGATCCGCGATGCGCGCCCAGTTCTCGGGCGTGGCGACGCTGCGGCCGCCGAACTTCACGACGACCCAGGGCGAATCGGCGTACGGGGTCTCGACGGGCGAGTCGACGCCGAGCGCGCGATGCATCTCCATGCTCATTGAACGGGCCTCAAACGGTGTCGGTCACCGCGCCTTGCGAGGCGGAGCTCACGAGGCGCGCATACTTCGCGAGCAACCCGCGCTCGGCCTTCGGCGGCGGCGGCGACCAGGCGCGCAGCCGCCGATCGAGCTCCTCGGCCGCGATGTTCAGATCGATGGTCTTCGCCTCGGCGTCGATCGTGATCGCGTCCCCGTCCTCGACGACGGCGATGGGCCCGCCCACGGCCGCCTCGGGCGTGACGTGCCCCACGACGAAGCCGTGGCTGCCGCCCGAGAAGCGCCCGTCCGTGATCAGGGCAACCTTGTCGCCGAGGCCGCGGCCGATGATGGCACCCGTCGGGCTCAGCATCTCCCGCATGCCGGGCCCGCCCTTCGGGCCCTCGTAGCGGATCACGACCACGTCCCCCGCGACGACGCCGCCGCCGAGGATGGCCTTGAACGCTTCCTCTTCGGAGGCGAACACGCGTGCACGCCCTGCGAAGCGCACGCCTTCCTTGCCCGAGATCTTCGCGACAGCCCCCTCGGGGGCGAGATTGCCGTGCAGGATCGCGAGGTGGCTGTCGGCCTTGATGGGCTTGTCGAGCGGCTGCACGATGTCCTGGCCTTCCGGGTAAGGCCGGACGGCCGCAAGGTTCTCCGCGAGCGTCTTGCCCGTCACGGTCAGGCAGCCGCCGTGCAGCAGCCCCGCTTCGAGCAGCGTCTTCATGAGCGGCTGGATGCCGCCGATCCGGACGAGCTCGGACATCATGTAGCGGCCGCTCGGCCGCAGGTCCGCGAGCACGGGCACGCGGGCGCCGATGCGAGCGAAATCCGCCAGGGAGAGATCGACGCGCGCATCGTGGGAGATCGCGAGCAGGTGCAGCACGGCGTTAGTCGAGCCGCCGAGCGCAATGACGGTCGTGATCGCGTTCTCGAAGGCCTCCTTCGAGAGAATGTCGGAAGGCTTGATGCCGCGGCGGACGAGTTCGACGACGGCCGCACCGGCGCGGCGGGAATCCGCCTTCTTGGCCGCCGAGACGGCCTCCTGCGCCGAGCTGTTCGCGAGGCTCAGGCCGAGCGCCTCGATGGCCGAAGCCATCGTGTTGGCCGTATACATGCCGGCGCACGAGCCCGGCCCCGGGATGGCCGTCGACTCGACCTCCTTGAGCTCGGCCGCGCTGACCTTGCCCGAGGCGACGCCGCCCACGGCCTCGAAGACCGAGACGATGTCGCGGTGCTTGGGCCCGGGCTGGATCGTGCCGCCGTAGACGAACACGGACGGCCGGTCGAGCCGCGCCATGGCCATGGCGCAGCCCGGCATGTTCTTGTCGCAGCCGCCGATCGCGACGAAGCCGTCGAAGCCCTCGGCCGCGACGACCGTCTCGATCGAGTCGGCGATGACCTCGCGCGAGACTAGCGAGTAGCGCATGCCGGCCGTGCCCATCGAGATACCGTCCGAAACGGTGATCGTGTTGAAGAGCACGCTCTTGGCGCCCGTCTCGTCCGCCCCGGCCCCGGCCTCGCGCGCGAGGCCGTCGATGTGCATGTTGCAGGGCGTAACCATGCTCCACGTCGAAGCGACCCCGATTTGAGGTTTGCCGAAATCTTCGTCCTTGAAGCCGACGGCCCGCAGCATCGCGCGGCTCGGCGCGTGCTCGACGCCGTCGACGACGCGCCGCGAGTACTTGCGCGGGTCGACCCCGTTCGATTCGTTGTTGCTCATGGTTGGCCTCGTGTTCGAGGGCAGCGATTATCCCGTCCGCGGCCCGGGCGAGCAACCGAGACCGGGCCCAAAAGGCTTTCAATGCCCGCCATTTAGCGGCATGATTCCTACGTTCAGGGGGCTTACAACGAACATGAGCTCGTCAGACTCGCCCATCTTCCGGCTCGCGAGCGTCGGCAGCTACCTCGATGCGCTCTCCGCCATCACCGGCGAGATGAGCCTCAAGGAGCGCAGCGACCTCATCTACCTCGATAAATGCCTGCACAGGCTCTGGGGGCTCGGCCAGAACGTGATCCTGAACTGGTGCCCCGAGCCGGACGGCATCGCCCTGCTCGTCATCCCGCACTATGCCGTCGCCGAGCTTTCGCGGCCCCCGGCCGGCGACGGGAAGGGCATCGCCACCGAGCTGCCGCGCCGGCCGCGCCCCTCCGAGGATTTCTTCAAGTCCCTGCTCTCGGCCGAAAGGCTCCTTACGCCGCGGCAGATGGACAACGTCGCGAGGCTCCTCGGTATCGAGAAAACCTCGCTGCCGCTGCGCGCCTCGCTGACCGACAACGACGCCCACCGCCGGATCATCGAAAAAATGGTACGCCGCTACGGCATCACCTACGTCCCGTGCCGGGCGGTTCTGCTGTTCGACATCGTCGGCTTCAGCCTGCTCTCGCCGTTCGAGCAGATGACGCAGCTCAACAGCCTCTCGTATTCCTTGAATTCCGCGCAGAGCAAGCTGCTCGACAAGCGCATCGGCATCGACTTTGCGCGCTCGACGACAGGGGACGGCTTTTACATCTGGAATCGAGACCTCGATCTCGACGCCAACATCAATCTCTACCATCTCATGCATCTGATCCTCGCCGACAATGCGATCGCGAGGCAGAAAGGCAGCCGCAACACGGTCCCGCAATTGCGCGCCGCGTTTCATGCCGGCAGCAGCTACGAGTTTCATCAGTCCGAGGGCCTGAGTCCGACATTGTCCCACTACATCGTCGGCGACGTGACCGTGGAGCTCGCGCGCATGATCGAGCGCGCGCTGCCGAACCAGATCCTCGTCGGCGACTTCGCCGTCGAAATGCCGACGGGAGACGGCACCAACGCCACCGTCGACTCGGTCGACTTCGTCATGCGCGCGACGCGCACCCTCGCGCAGCTTACCGGGCTCGAGCTCGCGGGCGAGCGTATCGACGCGATCAAGTGCTACCTCACGGGCCACCGGCTCGACAACGGCGAGTTCACGGTCCGGCGCATCACGCTCGCCGACAAGCACGGCATTTCTCGCCAGGTTTACAACGCCAAGGTCAATATCTATAGACGCAACGCCGAGCCGATCCTGCTCGGCATCGAGGACCGGCTCATCGGGAAGAACGCCATCGTAGCGGATCGCAGCGAGCACCTGATCCGGTCCGCCACCGCATAAGAAAGAAGAAAAAAAGGGGTCAGAGCCCTTTTTCGTACGGGGCGTGCCCCGGCAGCGGCGGCGCGTAAGAAAAAGGGCTCTGACCCCTTTTTTCTTCCTTTCAGGCCAACTTCCCAATCACCGGCTTCGGGCCCACGAGGGTGTCCTCGCCGCGCTTGGACGGCTTCTCGCCCTTCTCCGCATCGCCCGCGGTGAAACGCAGCTGATATTGCCCGATGGCGATAAGGTCTCCGTCGCGCAGCTGATGCTCGCGCACCCTACGCCCGTTGACGAACGAGCCGTTCGTGCTGTTGAGATCGATGAGCAGCCAACCGTCCGGCGTTTCCATGAATAGGTTCTGGTACCGACTCACGTAGGTGCTCTCGAGACAAATGTCGCAGCACTCATCGCGCCCGAGCACGAGCCGGGGGCGCTGCAGGCGAATTTCGGCCAGCGCCTCCCCACCGCTCGTCACGACGAGCCGTGCCGCCCCGAGGCGCAGCTCGTTCGGATCCGAGACGTGAATCGCGTCCGGCGAGAGGCTTTCCTCGGCCCGCTGCTGCCACACGGAAGGGTCGTAGCGCAGATGCAGCTTCTGGCCCGCGTCCTTGAGCAACGCGCGCGAGATGCGCAGATGCCGGTACTCGGTGCCGCCCTGCAACGCCACGCGCTCGAGCGCCTCTCGGCACAGCTCGTTCACGTCGCCAACGATGCCTTGCGTGAACCCTTGAATGTCCAGCAGGGTCTCGTCCGGCACGAGCTCCTCGACCCAGGCACAGCCCGCGCCGTGTAGACACGCACGCACATAGGCGGCCGTCTCCTCGAGCATGAAGCCGCCGAGGCGTTGATGCACGACGGGCGCGAGCCGACCCCCCTCCCGTTGCTCCATGAGGCTGCCGACGAGGTCTTCGTTGCGTGTAATCAGCACGCAATGCACGACGGGCCGATTGCGCAGCCTCGTGCGGGACAGCGCCTCGATCTCCCGGATCACCGGCACACCGAGCCGCTCGAGCGCATCGACGACGATGAGCGAGACGCGGCCGTTGGCAGCCTGGTGCTTGAGAAAGACCAGAAGGATGTTGCGAAGCTCGCCCGTCGAACCCTGCACCTCGCCCGGACCGATGTCCCGGAGCAGCTTCAGGAGCACGTCGTGAGGCTCCTGCTCTTTGCCGGGTTTGATCCAGCTGAAGCTCTGGGCTTTCGCCGTGCGCAGCTGCTGCCCGACGAGCGTCGACTTACCGACTCGGGCCGGGCCGCTCAGGAAGAGCGTCTGAATGCGTCCTTCCAGCAGCTCCTCGAGCTTGAGCTGCGCGAAGCGCATCGAATGCGATGTGAAGAGCGGCCGAATGCCGTCGGGCGCAAATGGGTTCGTTTCGAGTCTGTAGGGTTCGATGAACAAACGCCGGCGGTCCTGCTCAGTTTTATTGGATCGTCGCCATTCCGGGCCGGCCCTCGCCGAGAGCCGCACCGACTGCAGTCCCTGCAGCGGGCGTCGGGGTCCATGATGCCGAAGGTGGCGCCGGGCTTTCAACCAAACATCGTGGGGCTCTGCGACGAACCCGAGGTTAATTTTATTTTTTACATGAATTTACATTTATATCCTATTGGTTTTTCTATTTTTTATGCGCCTCACGGGCTGCCGCCGCAGGCCGACCTCCCCGGCGCCCCGCCCCGCGGCGCCGCTCCGGCGGCCGGCACGCCCTTTGCGACGCGCCGCCGGAGGCGCACATGCGATTCAAGACTCCGATCCTCATTGCCGTTGTCGTCGTGCTGGTGCTGGTGCTGGTCCTGATCCGGGCGCTCGCGCCTTGGGGCATCGAGCGGTATGCGAACCACCGGCTGGCCGGTCTGGACCACTACCGGGGACGCATCCGCAACGTCGACCTGCATGTCTTCGGCGGCGCGCTCGTGATCCATCGATTCGTGATCGACAAGCGCAACGCCAGCCGATCCGGCGCCGACTCGCGCAGCGGGCCCGTTCACTTCGTCGCGGCGCAACGCATCGAGATCGACCTGCGCTGGGGACGGCTTCTGCACGGAAGCAGCGTCGCCGACATCAGCGTCTTCGCCCCGACCGTAGCGCTGATCCGAGACGACGATCCCGAGAAGCGCCAGCTGGGCCAGGACATTCATTGGGGCCGCATGATGGACGGCCTGCCTTTTCGCCTCGGCGATCTCGAAGCAAAAGGCGGCACCGTGAGCCTGCGCGGCGTCGGCCAGAGCGGCAGGTGCTCCGCCCATTCGGCCGCAGCGTTGACCCGTTAGCTGGAGCGAATGCTCGTAAGTGATTGGTCGGGGCGACTGGATTCGAACCAGCGACCTCTTGCGCCCCATGCAAGTGCGCTACCAGACTGCGCCACGCCCCGACCGGGCTTGCAAGTTTAACGGAAAACGCCGCGCGTGGGGCACCGCGCGCGCCGGCGGGGAGGACTACCGCCGCAGCAGCTTCAGCACGTCCTCGAGCTCGACCCGTATCTGGCGAATGATCTGCTGACTCTGCGTCACATCGACGCGCGCCTCATCGCCCGTGAGCCGCTGGCGCGCGCCGCCGATCGTGAAGCCCTCCTCGTAGAGCAGGCTCCTGATCTGGCGGATGATCAGCACGTCCTGGCGCTGGTAGTAGCGGCGGTTGCCACGCCGCTTGACCGGCTTGAGCTGCGGGAACTCCTGCTCCCAGTACCGGAGGACGTGCGGCTTGACGCCGCACAGCTCGCTGACTTCGCCGATCGTGAAGTAGCGCTTTCCGGGGATCGGCGGGAGGTCGTCGTTATTCCCGGCTTCCAGCATAAGCTTCCACCCGCGCCTTGAGTTTTTGGCCCGGACGGAAGGTCACGACACGGCGGGCCGTAATCGGGATCTCTTCGCCGGTCTTCGGGTTCCTTCCCGGTCGCTGATTTTTATCGCGCAAGTCGAAGTTCCCAAAGCCCGACAGCTTGATCTGCTCGCCCGATGCGAGCGCCAAGCGCAGGTCTTCGAAGAACAAGTCCACCAGTTCTCGCGCCTCGCGCTTGTTGAGGCCGAGCTCGTTGAACAACGACTCGGCCATGTCGGCTTTGGTCAGTGCCATGCTTCCGTTTTCGGCTCTTTATTGGCTTCTTATTGTGGCTCCGTGCTCACGCTCCAATTCCCGCGTGACGGAGTCGACGGCTTGGTCTGCATCCGCGTCCGTAAGCGTGCGTGAAACGCCCTGTAAAATCAAGCCTAAGGCTATGCTTTTTCTACCAGCTTCTACTCCAGGGCCCGTGTAGACATCGAAGATCAGCACGTCGCGCAGCAGCTCGCCGCCGCCGCGACGCGCCGCGGCCGTCACTTGGTCCCCCGTCACGCTCTCCGGAATAACTACTGCTAGGTCACGGCGTAGAGATGGAAACTTCGAGTAATTTATGAACTTTGGCACCTCGGCCGCCGCGGCCGCAGCAAGTTCCACCGTGAACAGCAGCACGGACCGGCGCAAGTCGAGCCGCTGCTGGAGCGCTGGGTGCAAGACACCGAGCCAACCGGCCGTCTCGCCTTCCCGCACGATACGTGCCGTGCGGCCGGGCGCGAGCGCCGGATGCCGGTCCGCCACGAAGCGAAACTCGCCGAGCCGCCCGCTCGGCTGCAGCAAGGCCTCGACGTTGGCCTTTAGATCGAAGAAGTCGGCCGGCCGCGACTCGATGTCCCAATGCTCGGGCAGCGCCGCGCCGGCGACGAGCCCCGCCACGGCGGGCGTCTCCTGCACGGCCGTGCCGGCCGCGAGGAATCGGCGGCCGATCTCGAAGATCTTGACGCGCGGCTGCTGCCGGCTCAGGTTTTGCCGAGCGACGAGCAGCAAGCCGGGCCACAGGGAACTGCGCATAACGTCGAGGTCGCTCGCGATCGGATTCGCGAGCTCGGCGCGTGCGACCTCGGGGTTCACGGCTGCGTCGAGCGCTTGGTCGACGAAGCCGTACGTGATGACCTCGGAGTAGCCGCGCGCGGCGAGCAGATCCGCGATGCGGTCCGCGTCGATGCGCCGCTCGGTCGCCGTGCCGAGATGCCCGTCCCCGGCGCCCGTCACCGCGGGAATGCGGTCGTAGCCGAGGGTGCGGCCGACCTCCTCGATGAGGTCTTCTTCGATCTCGAGGTCGAAGCGATAAGGCGGAGGCGTTGCGTCCCAGCCGCCCGGTCGCGTTTCGAGCCTTATGCCGAGTCGTGTCAGCAGCACCTCGATGTCGCCCGCGTCGAGCTCGAGCCCGAGCAGCGCCTCGACCCGCCGCTTCGCGAGCGGCACACGCGGGCGCTTGGGCAGCCGCTCGGGCTGCTCGGCGACGAGCACGGGACCGGGCGTGCCGCCGGCAATCTCGATGAGCAGCGCCGTGGCGCGTTCGAGGGCACGGATCTGTCCCGTGGGATCGACGCCGCGCTCGAAGCGCACCGAGGCGTCGGTGTGCAGGCCATAGCGCCGCGCGCGGCCGGCGATGGCCGCCGGAGTGAAGAACGCGGACTCGAGCAGCACGTCGGCCGTGCCCACCTCGACCGCGGTGCGGGCGCCGCCCATGACCCCGGCGAGCCCGACGGCCCCGGCGTCATCGGCGATGACGAGCACGTCCGGATCGAGCTCCACCTCGCGGCCGTCGAGCAGCTCGAGCGCTTCGCCGGCACGCGCCATGCGCGGCACGATGCGTCCTTCGAGCTTGGCGAGGTCGTAAGCGTGAAGCGGCTGGCCGAGCTCCAGCATGACGTAGTTGGTCACGTCGACGATCGGATGAATGGCGCGCAGTCCTGCACGCCGCAGCCGCTCGCGCATCCACAGCGGCGACTTCAGGCCGGTGCGCACGCCGCGCACGACGCGCCCCGCAAAGCGCGGACACGCCTCGGGTGCTTCGAGCGCGACCGGGAACTCGTCCTCGGAACCCAGCGGTACAGCGCCCGTCGCGGGAAGGCGCAGCCCGGCAGCGCGCTTGGCCGCGACTTCGCGCGCGATGCCGAGCACGCTGAAGCAGTCCCCGCGGTTCGCCGTGATGTCGATGTCGAGCACGCAATCGTCGAGCCGCAGGTACTCCCTGAGCGGCGTGCCCGGCGCGGCCTCGTCGGCCAGGATCAGGATGCCGTCGACGTCCTCGGCCAAGCCGAGCTCTTTAGCCGAGCAAAGCATGCCTTCCGAGCGCTCGCCGCGCAGCTTGGCCGCGCGGATGTCGAGCCCGCCCGGCAGCTTAGCGCCAACGCGCGCGAAGGCCGCCGTGATGCCGGCCCGCACGTTGGGCGCGCCGCAGACGACGCCGACGCGGCCTTGGCCGTCGTCGACGACGCAGAGCGAGAGCTTATCCGCATTCGGATGCGGACGGCATTCGAGCACCTTCGCGACGACGACGCCCGAGAAGGCCGGCGCGGCCTCGAACACGTCGTCGACCTCGAGGCCGAGCGTCGTGAGCTCATCGGCCAAGGCCTGCCCGTCGACATCGACGTTGACGAAGTCCCGCAACCATTCGAGATTGACTCGCACGAGAACCCCTCAGGCGAATTGTTCGAGAAAGCGCAGATCGTTCTCGAAGAAGAGCCGCAGATCGTCGACCCCATAGCGCAGCATCGCGAGCCGCTCGACGCCCATGCCGAAGGCATAACCGCTGTACTCGCCGGGATCGACGTTCATGTTGCGCAGCACGTTGGGATGCACCATGCCGCAGCCGAGGATCTCGAGCCAGCGGCCCGACTCGGTCAGCACGTCGACCTCGGCCGACGGCTCGGTGAATGGGAAATACGAAGGTCTGAACCGAAGCTCGACCTCGCGCTCGAAAAAGCTCGAGGCGAACTCGTAGAGCAGCGCCTTCAAGTTCGCGAAGCTCACGCCGCGGTCGATGGCGAGGCCCTCGACCTGCGTGAACATCGGTGTGTGCGTGACGTCCGAGTCGCAGCGGTAGACCCGGCCAGGCGCGATGACGCGGATCGGCACGCCCCGATTACGCGTGGAGCGGATCTGCACGGGGGACGTATGCGTGCGCAACAGCAGCCCGGAACGCAGATAGAACGTATCGTGCATGGCGCGAGCCGGATGGTCTTCCGGAATGTTGAGCGCCGTGAAGTTGTGAAACTCGTCCTCGACCTCGGGCCCCGTCTGGACCTCGAAGCCGGCCCGGCCGAGGATGCGGGTCATGCGTCGTAACGTTCGCGTGACGGGATGCAGCCCGCCCGACAGCTGGCCGCGGCCCGGCAGCGTCACGTCGAGGGACTCCGCTGTGAGCTCGGCTTCCAGCCGGCGCGCCTCGAGCTCGGCGCGGCGGGCCTCGAGCGTCTCGGTCAGCGTCTGCTTGGCCTCGTTGATGGCCTTGCCGGCTGCCGGACGCGCCTCGGCGGGCAGGCTGCCGAGCTGCTTGAGCCGCTCGGTCAGCACGCCCTTTTTGCCGAGATACCGGACGCGCACGAGGTCGAGCTGCGCCAGGTCCTCGGCGGCGCGGGCGGCCGATTCGGCTTCGCTCAATAGGTCTGCGAACGCGCTCACGGCCGCCCCGCCCTGCTCGTCAAGACCGGCGGGACTAGGCGCTCTCGAGCGCGAGCTTGGCGGCCTCGGCGAGCGCCGCGAAGCCCTCCTGGTCGTAGACCGCGATATCCGCGAGCACCTTGCGATCGACCTCGATCTCGGCGCGCTTTAGCCCGCTCACGAGCCGGCTGTACGACAGCCCGTTGGCGCGCGCGGCCGCGTTGATACGCGTGATCCAAAGCGCCCGGAATTGGCGCTTGCGCTGGCGCCGGTCGCGATAAGCATACTGACCGGCTTTGATGACGGCCTGCTTGGCCGTGCGGTAGACCTTGCGCCTCGCGCCGTAGTAGCCCTTGGCCTGGTCGAGGACTTTCTTGTGGCGTGCCCTCGCGATGACGCCGCGTTTGACTCGTGCCATCTGTGCGCCCTCAGCTGTACGGCAGCATCTTGCGCACGGCCTTCACGTCCTGCTCGGCGACCTGCGCGATCGGCCGCAGCTGGCGCTTCCGCTTCGGCGTCTTCTTAGTGAGGATGTGATTCAAATGTGACTGGCCGCGTTTGAAGCCGCCGTTCCCTTTCGCACGGAAACGCTTCGCGGCGCCGCGATTCGTCTTGAGCTTCGGCATGTCTTTCTCCTTACACGTTTTTTAGCCCGGGACGGCCGTTGCCAGGACCGTTCGGGCGGCCCCGGCGCCGTGGCACCGGGACACTTGATTGGGCAGCTCTAGCTATCGTTTGCGCGGCGCAATCACCATGACCATCTGCCGGCCTTCGAGCTGCGGAAACTGTTCCACGACACCGAGTTCCTCGAGATCCTTCTGGACGCGGCGCAAAAGCTGGTGACCCAACTCCTGGTGCGCCATCTCCCGCCCCCTGAACCGCAACGTGACCTTCGTCTTGTCGCCCTGATTCAAAAAGCGCACGAGGTTGCGGAGCTTGACCTGGTAGTCGCCTTCCTCCGTTCCCGGTCGGAACTTGACCTCCTTGATCTGCGTCTGCTTCTGCTTGCGCCGCGCTGTTTGAGCCTTCTTGTTCTGCTCGAACACGAACTTGCCGTAGTCCATGATCCGGCACACCGGCGGCTCGGCATTCGGCGCAACCTCGACGAGATCCAGGCTCGAGCTTTCGGCGGTTTGAATCGCGTCCTGAATGGACATGATTCCGACCTGCTCGCCGTTCGCGCCGATCACGCGAACCTGTGGCGTGGTGATCTCTTGATTGCGTCTTACACGCTTTGATTGGCTGATTCTGCGCTCCTCAATTCGCTTGAAAACAACAGCGGCCGCGGCGCACGTCGGCGAGAGGAGCCATGCCTCTCATGCGTTCGCCTGCGGCCGTCCCGCTCGAGCCCCAGGTTCGCCGTCCTCGGGCGCATCTGGGGAGTCCGGCATTGTACGGCGACCGCGGAAGCGAGACAAGCGGGCTGGGCGCCCGAAACTCCGTTGTTTATCAGGCAGTTCAGGCCCCTTGGGTCCGATGGGCCGCTGCGGGCACACCCGCTCGGGACGCGTACCGAGCGGGACAGTCCAACCGCAGGCAATCCGGTCCGTGGCACGCATGTTGCTGCGGCCTCTCCCGCCAAGGAGCGAATGCTGGACGCAGACAAAGACTCGAAATAGGAGTATCCGATGCCACGAATCGTTCCCTGTCTCCTCTTCGCCGCAGGCGCCGTGCTCAGCGGCTGCGCCCACAATGCCGCCGGGCTCGGCGAGCAGGCCGGCACGACGAGGCTGCCGACCGGCCTTACCCTGCTCGACTCGCAGAAGGATCAGTGCGCGGGCAACGTGCAGATAGATCAAGGCTCCGTCGCCGCCCGAAAGCCGAGCCGCGACTTGTTGGTTCGCCCAGGCGAGCATGGCAGCTTCAAGGTCGACAGCGACGACCTCAAGTGGGCCTGCATTCAGGGCAACGCGCCGAACGTCCAGACGCTGAGCTGCCCGGAACGGACGCAATACGTGCGGCTCACGCGGTCCGAGCAAGGGGGCAGCCTGCTGTTCGAGTGCTTCGGGTAAGGCGTCCGCGCCCCTCCGGCGCCGGTCGCCGCTCGGCCTCGCAATCCCCGGCCCGGGGAGTTAGGCTCATGGTCGCGCCATCGGGCACGCTCGGTATCGCCGCCGCCCGCCCGAGACTCCGACACCGACCATGGAGCCTGCGAAGCATGACCAAGCGCCGCCTCTCGCTGATCTCGCTCGGGTGCTGCATGGGGTTCTCGCCGCAGCTCTTTGCGGCAGAGCCCTCTCAGCATGTCGTTGCGGACGTGACGCCGTGCCTCGGCATTCACGACAAGGATGCGCGTCTCGCCTGCTTCGAGCGCGTCAGCCGGAATGCGACGGCCGTGAAAGGCGAGAAGCCCGCTGCCGCCCCCGCACCCGCGGCCCGCGCGACCTCGGTGCCGACCGCGAGGGCCGCGCGGGCCGGAAACGGCAACGGGCACCCGAGCCCGGCAAGGCGCGCGCAGGCCTCCACTTCCCGCGACGAAGCCCAAAGCTCGGACATCATCAGCGCGATCGCCTCGATTCGCGAGTTCGAGCCCGAGCAATACGTAATCACGCTGGCAAACGGCCAGGTCTGGCACCAGGTCGTGCCAGAGCGCTACCTGCTGCGCCCCGGCGACCGAGTCCGCCTTTATCCGACCCATTGGGGCACGCATTACCGGCTCACGACCCCGAGGCACCACGGGTTCATACAAGTCGAGCGGTTGAAATAACCCTCCGAGCGCCGCCCCGGCGTCCGCTCTCCTGATCCCGGCGCGCGTCCGCGCGCGGACGAATGCACGCCGGCTTATCTGCGCTGCCGACCGCCCCCTTCGTCAGTCGTCCCCGAGACGCGCCCTTCATGGACGCCTCATCGATGGGTTTCTCCGCGCATGCCGATTAATGAGCGTTGCTAAGCATTGCGAATTCCGCGATTGCGAATGCTGCGTCGCGGAGACGCGTGGCATGATCGTTGCTTTCTTCCTCCCATTGTGCGCGGCGGAGAATTCCTCTTGGAGTGACCGCTTGCGCGCATTCGTTATCGACATGAGGAGGTTCCGATGTGGTGGTATGGATCCGGCTGGTGGTGGTGGTGGATAGCCTTCGTGCTGATCTTCTTCCTGCTGCCGCTCGGTTACGGGTGGGGCTATCGCGGCTGGGGCCCATGGTGGCGCCGGCGGCGAGGCAACCGCGCCGTAGGCAATAGGCCCCTGGGCGAAAGAACCCCGGGCGAGGACAAGCTCGACAGAGACTTGGACACTGGTTGGGGTTGGGCCGGAATCTTCCTCTGGATAATCTTGATCATTGCCGTCATCTGGGTCATCGCGATCTGGGGCGGCTGGGGCCGGGCCTACTATGGTGCCGGCGCGGTCGCTCCAGCCGATCGCGGCGCCGTCGGCGGGCCGGCCGCAGGCGGTGGTGCGGGCGGCGCAGGCAATGGTGCGGGCGGCGGCACGAGTCCGTAGCCCCACACGCGGCCGCCCACGAATGGATCGCAGGACACCGAAATTATTCGACTCGACCCCGAGACCAATTGGGCTGCAAGCATTTCCTGGCACGCTGCTTGCAGACTTCGGGGACATCGCAGTCTAAAACTGGGAGAAGAAATGAAACACGGACGCAGACTATTTACCTTCACGCTGGGCCTGCTCGCAGCGATCCCGCTGCTCGGCCTGCAAATGCAGGCCCGCGCTCAGCAAACGCCCGAGGCGCATACGGGCAAGTTCTCGACGCCGGCCCAACAGCAAAAGGCCCTCGTGAACATGGCCCAGCAGAGCGTCGAAGTGCTCAGGAAGCACAATGCGACCGCTGAGAACCTTTGGCCGGAGACCTACGGCTACGCGGTCTTCGACGCCACGAAGGGCGGGTTGATCGTCACGGGCGTCGGCGGCACGGGCGCCGCGATGCCGAAACACGGCAACGCCGACGACGCCACGTTCATGCACGTCGGCGGCGCAGGCATCGGCCTCAGCGCCGGACTGTCGAACTACAAGCTCATCCTGTTCTTCAAGGACAAGAGCACGTTCGACCAGTTCGTGCGCGGCGATTGGTCGGCGGGCGTCGGCGCCCAGGCGGTCGCCGGCCAGACCGGCAACGCCGGCAGGACGACCTTCCAGCACGGCGTCAAGGCGTTCCGGCTCACGGACGCGGGACTCATCGCGAGCGCCGATGTTTCGGCCATGCGCTTTTGGCCGACCGACCTGAACCACGAGGGTCCGCGCGCGAAGTCCGGCTGACGCCAGCCGGTCGGTGCCGGTTGGCCGCCGCTTCGTCGTCGGCCAGCCACAACGAGCCCAGCGAAAGCGTCCGGACCGCGACGGCCCGGACGCTTTCGCCTGTTCGAATTCGAAGCGCGCCTTGCGCCCTTCGCGGCATGCTCTAGACTTGCGGCATGCCCGCGCTGAAGCTCACGGTACTGAGCCTTCGCTACTCCTCCTGGTCCATGCGGCCGTGGCTCGCGCTGACCCATGCCGGGGCGAGGTTCGAGACCGAGACGGTCGAGCTGCCGCACATGGCCGGGGCGTCGGCGCCGGGCCGGCCGTCCGAGACGACCTTGGCGGAGCGCCGTGCGCGCGGCAGTGTGCGCGGCTTGTTTCCGGTGCTTCGCGTCGACGGCGTGCCGATCCACGAATCACTCGCCATCTGCGAATACGCCGCCGACGCCTATCCCGCGGCAGGCTTGTGGCCTGACGATCCCGTCCGCCGCGCCCAGGCGCGCGCAGTCAGCTGCGAGATGGCGACGGGCTTCATGGGGCTGAGAAGCCAAATGTTCTGCCACCTGTTCGGCCGCGTGCCGGGCTTCTCGCCCGGAGCCGATGCGCAACGCGACACGGCACGGGTCTTCGAGATTTGGGACGAATGCCTGCAGCGCTCCGGCGGCCCCTTCCTATTCGGGCGCTTCGGCATCGCCGACGCAATGTACTTCCCCGTCCTGACGCGCTTTCGCACGTACGGCGCCGCGCTGCCGCACGCATTGGAGCCGTACGGGGCCGCGCTCGAACGCCAGCCGGCCGTTCGTGCGCTCATCGAAACGGCGCGCACCGCGCCGAAGCTCGGCAGCTACGACGAGGCCCTGCAGCGCTTGGGCGGCGATCCCGACGCCGCGCTGCGGGCGGGCTAGCGGCGCGGGGAACTGCGCCGGTCGGCGGCGCTACGGCACCGCGCCGAGGTAGCGAGTGGGCGGGACGCCGTTCCGCGTCCCCGTCGTAATGCGGACGGGCGCTCGCCTCGATGGATCCGAGCCGGTCGCGGCGCCGCCCCGCTCGAGCGTGCTCACGCCCCGGCGGGCGCGAGCGCCGCTCGATGCTGCGTCAGGAACTCGCGCACCGAGCACGGCGCGCGGCCGGTCAGCGTCTCGACCGCGGGACTCTCGATCGCGTGGTAACCCTGGGCGCGGCCGAGATTGAATCGAGCGACGGCATCGACCACGAACGGCGGCATGCCGCCGCTCGCCATCGTGGCCCGCTCTTCCTCGGCCGTAACGTCCACGCGCTGCACCGCCCGGCCCGTGAGCTCGCTCGCGAGCGCCGCGATCTCGTCCTGGGTCACGGCTTTCGGCCCCGTGATATCGAGAATCCGCCGACCGCGAAAATCCGCAGCCAGCGCCGCCGCATCGGCACGCGCGCAGTCCTCGCGCGTCACGTAGTTCGTGGCGCTGCCGCCGACCGAGGAGACGAGCCGTCCCGAAGCCACGGCACCGGGCACCGAGCTCAACAGCGAATCCATGTATAGGAAGTGCCGCATGACGGTCCACTCGAGCGGGCTCGCGAAAAGGGCCTGCTCCGTCCAGAAGTGATCGTCGATGAGCGCACCGCCCTCGACCGGGTACGGCGCGGGCCCCGAGGTATAGACGACATGCTCGACTTTCGCGGCGACCGCAGCCCGCACGGCGGCGCGGTGCTGCGCGAGCCGCAGCCCGGCCGGGGCGAGCGCAGAGGTGCTGATCAGCAGGATGCGCCGGGCGCCGGCGAACGCCGCTTCGAGAGACGCCGGATCGCCGAAGTCGGCCTTGCGAACGTCGGCGCCGCGCGCCGCCAGCGGCGCGAGCTTTTCGGGATCCCGCGTCGTGGCGATCACCGGGCCGGCTTGGGCATCGAGCAACAGCTCGACGACGCGCCGGCCGAGCTGTCCCCCGGCACCCGTGACGAGTAAAGTTGGCTTTTTGGAATCGTTCATCCTCGCTCCTGTTCGCGGAAGACTTTCGGCGCCGCAATCGCCCGAGGCGCGGCGGCACCACGAACTCTAGCGCATGCGCCGAGCGTGCAGAAGGCGACGGGCTACTCGTATGGCCGCCGCAAGCTAGAGGCCCGCGGCCAGTGCCTGCGTGATCTCGGCGGCGGGCCGCGCTCGGCAACCGCTGACGTTCTGACCCGCCCACAGCGACGAGAAGTCGCCGCTGCCCCGCCTCTCGGCCTCGTTCCGCAGCGGCTCGAGCGCGGCCGCGGCGGTCGGAAAGGCCGGCGCCAGCGCGCTCAGCGGCCCGAGCTCGCGCACGAGGCGGTTCACGATGCTGCGCGCCGGCCGGCCGCTGAAGCAATTCGTGACGGCGGTCGTGCGCGCCGCGGGACTCTCGAGGGCCGCGCGATGCACGGCGCGCGTCGTGGCTTCCGGGCACAGCAGGTACGCCGTCCCGACCTGCACGCCGGATGCCCCGAGCGCCATGGCCGCACGCACGCCCGCCGCGTCCGCAATGCCGCCCGCGGCGATGACCGGCACCCGCACGGCGGCGACGACTTGCGGCACGAGCGCGAACGTTCCGACCTGCGTGCTTACGTCCGTGGCGAGGAACGATCCGCGATGCCCGCCCGCCTCGACGCCTTGGGCGATGATGGCGTCGACGCCCCGGGCTTCGAGCCACCGCGCTTCTTCGAGCGTCGTCGCCGAAGCGATTACCTTTGCGCCCGAGCGCTTCACGCGCGCCAGCAGTGCCGGCGCCGGCAGACCGAAATGGAAACTCACGACGGCTGGCCGGAATGCCTCGACCACATCGGCTGCCTCCGCGCCGAACGGCGCTCGCGACGGCCCGGCCGAGATGGACGCGGGGTCGAGGCCGAGCTCCCGATAGTAAGGCAAGAGCGCATCGCGCCACGCCGCTTCGCTCGCGGCGTCAGGGGCCGCGGGACGGTGGCAGAAAAAGTTGACGTTGACGGGCCGGTCGGTCTGCGCCCGGATCGCTTCGAGCTCCGCCGCGACGCCTTCGGGCGTCAACATCGCGCACGGCAGCGAACCGAGGCCGCCGGTCTTGGAGACGGCGGCCGCGAGCGCACCGGCTTGCACGCCGGCCATCGGGGCCTGAACGATCGGGAATTCCACGCCGAAGAGTGCTTGTAGCGTCATGGGGCCCTCTCCGCTGACGCGGGCCGGCGGCGCCGGCGCCGCGGCCGCTCTAATGTGCCGTATTCAAACGCCTCGGTTGCGGCCCTACGCCGTGCGCCAAGTCATGGGCCGCGTACCGTCCAAGCGCTCGAACCCCTTCGCCTCCAATATCGGTCGGCTCATCGGCGCCGCATCGACCGTTACCCAGGCGACATCGCGCGCCGCCGCGTCCTGCAGCCGCGCGCCGAGCAGCTGCGAATACACGCCTCTGCCTCTGAATTCGGCCAGCACGCTGCCGCCGTGCAGCTCCGCGAACGCCGAGCCCGAGGCGAATTCGATCCAGCCTGACCCGATCATACGTCCGTCGAAATAGGCCGCGTAGTAGGCACTATAATCCCACGCCCCGGCCAAGTGCTCGGCCAGCCCGCCGAACGGGCGGGCCCAGATGGCCTCCTGCAGGCTCGCGACCTCGTGCAACGCCTGCCGATCGGCAAGCCGTCGCAGCTCGACCCCGGCCGGCGCACGGCGCGCAGGGGTGCCCAGCGCGCGGGGCTCGCAAGACATGAGCACTTCGGGGTCCCCGGCCGCAAAGCCGGCGGCCCCGAGCCGCGCCTGCAGGTCGCTCGGTGCGTCCGATGCGTATGCCTTCCACTCGAAGCCGCGACCCATTGCGGAGAAATAGGCGATCTGCCGGGCAATCTCCGCGTCGACCTCCGCCGCGGCAAGGTGCGTGAAGACGACGAAGCCTTCGCCACGGACTCCCATCGGTGTGTAGCGAACCAAATGGCCCAGGTCTTCGCGGGTATAGCCCGGAAGCTCCAAGGCCCGGCGGTCGCGCCGGTAGGCTTCGAGTAACGATTTCCGCTGCACCGGCGCGCTCAGTGTTCTCGGTGGTACAACGCGATTATCGGACTCGCCAGCCGGAGTCGAAAGCTTGGCATGCAAAGCGGCCGGTCCAGGAGGCACGCGTGTCCCGCTGCGCGCTCCGGCCCGCGCTGCATATGCGAGCAGCGACCGATGTCAATTTGGCGCAAGGGCTTGAGTCGCGACCCCATAAGTGGGTATTGTTGCGCTCCCTTAGGCGCGTAGCTCAGTGGTAGAGCACCACCTTGACATGGTGGGGGTCGGTGGTTCGATCCCACTCGCGCCTACCAAATTCAAGAAGTTAACGGCAGGCGCGGCCTGCCGTTTCTCGTTGAGGGCGTCGCCGGGCCCCGCACCCGGCCGGGTGTTATTGCGCCGCGCGCTGCGGCAACTCGAACGCCTCCTGCCTCAGCGCCTGGATCTCGTCGCGCAGCTTTGCCGCCTGCTCGAACTCGAGATCCCGCGCGTGCTGAAACATCTTCTTCTCGAGCGCCTGCACGCGCGCCGCGACCTGCTCTGGCGGGAGCCGCTCTTGGCCACGCTTGGCGGCTTCGCGGCGCGTGCGGCCGCGCCCGCGCGGTACCGCCCTCGCCCCCTCCATGATGTCCTGCACGGCCTTCATGATGGTCTTCGGCTCGACGCCGTGGGCTTCGTTGTAGGCGATCTGCTTCGCGCGCCGGCGCTCCGTCTCCTCGAGCGCCCGCTGCATCGAGCCCGTGATGCGGTCGGCATAGAGAATCGCCTTGCCGTTCACGTTGCGCGCGGCGCGGCCGATCGTCTGAATCAGCGAGCCCTCCGAGCGCAGGAAGCCCTCCTTGTCCGCATCGAAGATCGCGACGAGCGAGACCTCGGGCATGTCGAGGCCCTCGCGCAGCAGATTGATGCCGACGAGCACGTCGAACTCGCCGAGCCGAAGGTCGCGAATGATCTCCGTGCGCTCCACGGTTTCGATGTCCGAGTGCAGGTAGCGCACGCGCACGCCGTGCTCCTGGAGGTAATCCGTAAGGTCCTCGGCCATGCGCTTCGTCAGCGTCGTAATGAGCACGCGTTCGTCGCGCTCGACGCGCAGGTTGATCTCCGAGAGCACGTCGTCGACCTGCACGCCGACGGGCCGGACCTCGACCGCCGGGTCCACGAGCCCCGTGGGCCGCACGACCTGCTCGACGACCTGGTCGGCATGCTCGTTCTCGTAGCGGCCCGGCGTCGCGGAAACGAAGATCGTCTGCGGCGCCAGCGCCTCGAACTCGTCGAAACGCAGCGGGCGGTTGTCGAGCGCCGAAGGCAGGCGGAAGCCGTATTCGACGAGCGTCTCTTTGCGCGAGCGGTCGCCGCGATACATGGCGCCGAGCTGCGGGATCGTCACGTGGCTCTCGTCGATGAACAGCAGCGCCTCGCCCGGCAAATAGTCGAACAGACACGGCGGCGGCTCACCGGCGGCGCGGCCCGAGAGGTAGCGCGAGTAGTTCTCGATGCCGTTGCAGTAACCGACCTCGAGGATCATCTCCATGTCGAAGCGCGTGCGCTGCTCGAGGCGCTGGGCCTCGACGAGCTTGTTCGCCTCGCGAAGCTCCTTGAGGCGGATCGCCAGGTCTTCGCGAATCTGATCGACGGCCCCGATCAGCGTCTCGCGCGGCGTCACATAGTGCGTCTTCGGATAGATCGTCGCCCGCGGCACCGAGCGCAGCACAGCGCCCGTCAGCGGATCGAATATGCTGATCTGCTCGATCTCGTCGTCGAAAAGCTCGACACGGATGGCCTCCTGCTCCGACTCCGCAGGAAAAATATCGATGACGTCGCCGCGAACGCGATACGTGCCGCGTGCGAGGTCCAGCGGATTGCGCGTGTACTGAAGCTCCGCGAGTCGGCGCAGCATGTCGCGCTGATTGATGCGCGCGCCGCGGACGAGGTGCAGGACCATGGCGTGATAGGCCTCGGGATCGCCGAGGCCGTAGATGGCGGACACTGTCGCGACGATGATGACGTCCCGCCGCTCGAGCAGCGCCTTGGTCGCCGAGAGGCGCATCTGCTCGATGTGATTGTTGATCGAAGCGTCCTTCTCTATATAGGTGTCGCTCGAGGGGACGTAGGCCTCGGGCTGGTAGTAGTCGTAGTAAGAAACGAAATACTCGACGGCATTGTGGGGAAAGAACTCGCGCATCTCGCCGTAGAGCTGGGCCGCGAGCGTCTTGTTGTGGGCCAGGATCAGCGTCGGCCGCTGCAGGGCCGAGATCACGTTGCCCATCGTGAACGTCTTGCCCGAGCCCGTCACGCCGAGCAGGGTCTGGCTCGCGAGCCCGTCCCCCAAGCCCTCGATGAGCTTCGCGATGGCCTCCGGCTGATCGCCGGCGGCCTCGTAGGAGGATTCGAGCTGCAGGGGTCGGGCGGCGGCGGATTCGCTCACGGGTAGGGGGCTCCTGAAGGATCCATACGATAAGGGACAGGTACGGCCGGCGAAAGGCCGGCCTATGCTCGCACACGCGCGGTGTCGATTTGGACCGCCGTGGGTTCGGAATGCTCCCCCTCCCCCGCGTGCCCCCGCCCGGCACTCGGCGCGCCCGCGAGTTGACGGCGGCGGCGTTTCGTGCTTGGAAAGGCCGAAAACTGCGGTGCATAACCTACTGAGAACGCAAGAATTTCCGCAGATCCCGCCTTGACTTGCCGGAACCCATCTTGGAGAATGCGTGCTGCCCGAGGGCGTGGTTCCCCGGTAGCTCAGTTGGTAGAGCGATCGGCTGTTAACCGATTGGTCGCTGGTTCGAGTCCGGCCCGGGGAGCCAATTCACATTAAGCCGCGACAACGTCTGTCATCTTTAGTCGGCGCAACAACCGTAACTGATTGAACGAACACGCGATCGCCGTCAAATTCGGCTGGCGGCTGTCAACTGGGGTCTCATTGCCGTCAACAAGAAAAATCGCGAAAAGCGGGCACTGAAATCGCAGTGTAACCCGCGTCCGTACGGGACCGCGCCTTCAGCAGCAAAGGGTAGCCTCGCCGAGATCGTCGTCTACCGCCGGCGCCCCTTACCAGCGCCGCCCTCGTGCCACCGCCCAGCGGGAACCTCATTAGCCCCCGCTAATCAGGCACCGCCGGCATGTGCGCGGATCAGGCCAGATCGAACAGGATGAGCTCGGCATCCGTCGTTGCTTCGATTGCCACGCCCGGCTCCTCCACGAGTCCGACCCCGTCGCCCTCGCGCAGTTCGCCGCCGTCTAGCTC
Organism: uncultured Gammaproteobacteria bacterium; assembly: GCA_963782445.1. Classification (GTDB taxonomy): domain Bacteria; phylum Pseudomonadota; class Gammaproteobacteria; order Steroidobacterales; family Rariloculaceae; genus ZC4RG20. The sequence goes on along the minus strand of CAWAJM010000001.1, from coordinate 1,999,512 downwards.
GATGACACCGGGGACGACTTGAAGCCAAACGTAGCGGTCCTCGGAAATTTCGTAAGCGAGGCTCTCGCCCGCATCAACGTCCGCCACGTGGAAACGTATGTCCTGCTGAATGGTGACGGCGCTGTGCAGAACTCCATCCCGATGCCACTCAGAATCATCAATACTCTGCGAAGGCGTCGTCCGGATAGCAATAGAGCCACCGCTCGCCCGGCTCGGCCGAGGCGATCACGGGATGCTCTGTAGCCCTATGGTGTTTCGTCGCATGCTGATTCGGCGAGTCATCGCAGCACAAGGTGCGGCCGCAAGTCTGACAGGTCCGCAGGTGAACCCATCGATCACCCGCCTTCACGCACTCCTCGCACTCGCGTCGGCGCGGTTTCTTCACGGTCGAAATGGCTTCGATATGAGCGCAGACTTCGTTCATGTGAGCCTTCCTCAATAGCTACCGCCGTGCCATCGCATTGTATCCGTCGAACGAACCAGCGCGTGCCCGGCGGGCCGCCTCCGACAACGGGTCTCCGCGATCCGGATGGCACGCAGGACCAAGAATATGGCTCCACCGGTCCGGCATCCATATCAGATCCCTCGTCTCTCCGCGTCCCCTTCAGACCTCTTCGCGGCCGCCGTCTCGAGCTTCCGTGTCGGAAGCGCCCGGTTCGCGGCGCCGCCGGCGCTCGGCCGCCGCATCCGCGCCGATATCGCGACCCCACTTCCAGTCGCGTATCTCGGGCATGTCCGCGCCGTGGCGGTCGACGTAAGCGCGATGCTCGAGCAGCTTGTCGCGCAGGTATTGCTTCGCGTAGGCGGCTCGCGAGCCGAGCTGCGGCACGCGGTCGATGACGTCGCCGACGAGATGGAACCGGTCCACTTCGTTGAGGACGACCATGTCGAACGGCGTCGTCGTCGTGCCGCGCTCTTTGTAGCCGCGCACATGCAGCCGCGCCTGGTTCGGCCGCCGATAAGTCAGACGATGAATCAGCCACGGGTAGCCGTGGTAGGCAAAGATGACGGGCTTGTCCGGCGTGAATAGGACCTCGTAGTCACGGTCGGTGAGGCCGTGCGGGTGCTCCGCTGCCGGCTGCAGCGTCATGAGGTCGACGACGTTGATGACGCGAATCTTGAGCTCCGGCACGTGACGGCGCAGCAAGTCCACCGCGGCGAGAGTCTCCAGCGTCGGCACGTCGCCGGCGCACGCCATGACCACGTCTGGATCGCCCCTTGCATCGCTACTCGCCCATTCCCAAATACCGATACCCGCCGAGCAGTGCCTGACGGCGGCATCGATGTCGAGCCACTGCGGCTCGGGCTGTTTGCCGGCGACGACGACATTGACCTCGCTGCGGCTGCGCAGGCACCTGTCCGTGACCGCGAGTAGCGTGTTCGCGTCGGGCGGCAGGTAGACCCGGATGATGTCGGCCTGTTTGTTGACGACGTGGTCGATGAAGCCCGGCCCCTGATGGCTGAAGCCGTTATGGTCTTGCCTCCACACGTGAGACGAAAGCATGTAGTTCAACGAGGCGATGGGTCTGCGCCACGGGATGGTTCGCGTGACCTCGAGCCACTTGGCATGCTGGTTGAACATCGAATCGACGATGTGAATGAACGCCTCGTAGCTGGAGAAGAGTCCGTGCCGGCCGGTCAACAGGTAGCCCTCGAGCCAGCCCTCGCACTGGTGCTCGCTGAGCATCTCCATGACCCGCCCGTCGGGCGCAACGTGCTCGTCGCTCGGAAGAATTGCCGCGGTCGAGCAACGGTCCGTGACCTCGAACAGGGCGGTCCAGCGATTCGAGGCCGTCTCGTCCGGACTGAACACGCGGAAGTTGCGTTGGTCCGCATTGAGCTCGAGCACGTCACGCAGGTATCGGCCCTGCACCCGAGTACCCTCGCCCGTCACGGCGCCGGGCTGGGGGACGTCGACGGCGTAATCGCGAAATTCCGGCAGCTTCAGTGAGCGCAGCAGGAGGCCGCCGTTCGCATGCGGGTTCGCGCCCATCCGGCGCGGCCCGCGCGGGGCCAACGACGCGACGTCCGGTGCGAGCCGGCCGGCCGAGTCGAACAGCTCCTCGGGTGCGTAACTCCGGAGCCACTCTTCGAGAATCCGAAGATGCTCAGGTTTGGCCTCGAACTCCGCCAGGGGCACCTGGTGAGCGCGAAAGGTGCCTTCCACGCGCACGCCGTCGACGACCTTCGGACCGGTCCACCCCTTCGGGGTCTCGAGCACTATCATCGGCCAACGCGGGCGCCGGCGGAATCCATGCTCGCGCGCCTCGACCTGCAGATCCCGGATCTCGTCTACGACTCGGTCGAGGGTGCCGGCCATGAGCTGGTGCATGGTCTCAGGCTCGTCCCCCGCGACGAAGTACGGCACGTACCCGCAGCCGCGCAGGTACTGCTCGAGCTCCTCGTGCTCGATGCGACCGAACACGGTCGGCCCGGCGATCTTGTAACCGTTCAAGTGCAGGATCGGCAACACGGCCCCGTCGCGCTCCGGGTTCAGAAATTTGTTCGACTGCCAGCTCGTGGCCAGGGGTCCGGTCTCGGCTTCGCCGTCGCCGATCACGCAGGCCACGATCAACTCGGGATTGTCGAAAGCCGCGCCATAGGCGTGCGCGAGCGAGTAGCCGAGCTCTCCGCCCTCGTTGATGGAGCCGGGCGTCTGGGCCGCCGCGTGACTCGGGATGCCGCCCGGAAACGAGAACTGCTTGAAGAGACGGCGGAGACCCGCCGCGTCACGGCCGACGGCCGGATACAGCTCGCTGTAGGTGCCTTCGAGATACGTATTGGCGACGACGCCCGGGCCGCCGTGCCCGGGACCCGTTACGAAGATCATGTCGAGGTCGCGCGCGCTGATCATGCGGTTCAAATGCACGTAGACAAAGTTCAGCCCGGGCGTCGTGCCCCAATGGCCGAGCAGCCGCTGCTTGATGTGCTCGAGCGCGAGCGGCTTCTCGAGCAGCGGGTTCTCGACGAGATAGATCTGGCCTACCGAGAGATAATTCGCGGCCCGCCAGTATGCGTTCATCCGCGCCAGAACCTCCGGCGAGAGGGGCCTCGGATCGCGGTCGGTGTGCAATGCTTCGATAGCCATGAGTCCTTCCTCCTGAGCCGAACGAACGTCGGGGCGGTGTTGGTGAGGCCGGCCGCTACCGCTGCCAGAGAATATGTGCCGCCTCGAGCGGCACGCGGGCGCCGTCGTATTGCGGCACGACGCGCACCGTGTAGTCGGTCGCGGGGCGACTCGCTGGGACGCTGCCTCGGAACACGCTCGCGCCCGCCGTTGCCGCGGGCCGCATGAAGGCCATCTCCAGGGCGGCCCTATCGGCCTCGCGCTCCGGATTCGCGTAGAGCTCGACCCTGAGGTCCGACGGCTCGAGCTCGCCTGAATAGACCTCTGCCTCGAACGTATGCAGCCCGCCGGCCGTCTCCACGGCAATGGTCCCGAAGCGCAGGCCCGGCCAGTTCCGCTCGACCGCTAGCTTCCATGCCGCGATGCGCCTGCCGAGCGCCGCGTCGTCCGCGCTGCGGGCGCGGTACGCGGCCGCGGCCGGCAAGTAGTACCGCTCGATGTACTCGCGCACCGAACGATTCGTGGAAAACCGTGGCGTGAGTCGCGCCATGCTCTCGCGCATGCGCGCGATCCAGGCGGAGGGCATACCGTCCGCATCGCGCGCGTAGAATTCGGGCACGATCTGGCGCTCGAGCAAGGTGTAGAGCGCTTCGGCGTCCGCGGCATCGTCGGCGACCTCATCCCCGGGCTCGCGCCCGTCGCCGACGGCCCAGCCGCACTCCGGCGCATAGCCCTCGGCCCACCAGCCGTCGCGCGTGGAGCAGTTGAGGCCGCCGTTGACGAGGGCCTTCATGCCGCTCGTTCCGCTCGCCTCCCATGGCCGGCGCGGCGTATTGAGCCAAACGTCGACGCCCTGCACCATGCGCTCGGCCAGAAGGACGTCGTAGTCGCTGAGAAACACGACGCCGCCGCCGACTCCGAGTTCGCGAATGAACTCGTACCACTCGCGGATCAAGGCCTGGCCGGGGCCGTCGGCCGGATGCGCCTTGCCGGCGAGGATCAGCTGCACGGGCCGGGACGGATCGCCGAGCAGGCGCCGCAAGCGGGCCCGGTCGTGCAGCAGCAGGTTCGGCCGCTTGTACGTCGCAAAGCGCCGCGCAAAGCCGACCGTGAGGCAATGCCGATCGAGGAGCTTCGGCGCGGCCTCGAGCTCGTCGTGCGAGGCGCCCGCGGCGGCCACTTCGCGCTTGCGGCGGGCTCGGATGAAATCCACGAGCTCCGCACGCGCGGCGCCGCGAAAGGCCCAGAGCGTCGCATCCGGCAGCGCGCGAATCTCATGCTCGAGCGTCTCGGTCGCGTTCCGCCACCGATCCTTGCCCGACGCCTGCGTCCACAGCTCGTCCGCTCCGGCCGAATCCCAGCTCGGCATGTGCACTCCGTTCGTGACGTGGCCGACGGGGACGTCCTCTATGGGCCAGCGGTCGAACAGCGGCGCGAACAGCCTGCGGCTGACTTCGCCGTGCAGCGCGCTCACGCCGTTGACGGCGCCGCTCCCGCGTATCGCGAGGTAGGCCATGTTGAAGGGCTCCGCCTCGTCGCCGACCTTTCGGCGGCCGAGCGCGAGCAGGTCGCTGACGCCGATACCCAGCTCCCTCTCGGCGTAGCTGCCGAGCAGCGAGCGGACGAGCTCCGGCGCGAAGCGGTCGAAGCCCGCGGCGACGGCGGTGTGCGTCGTGAATACGTTGCCTGCGCGGGTCACGGTCATGGCGACCTCGAACGATTCGCCCGTCGCCTGCATGAAAGCCCGCGCCCGCTCGAGAACGGCCAGCGCGGCATGTCCCTCGTTCAGATGGCAGACCTCGGGCGCTTCCCCGAGCGCCTCGAGCAGGCGCCAGCCGGCGATTCCGAGGATCAGCTCCTGCAGGAGCCGCTGCTTCGGGTCGCCGACGTATAGCTGAGCCGTGATGGCTCGATAGGGCGGATAGTTCGCCGCGTCGTTGCTGTCGAGCAGGTAGAGCTTCGCCGTGCCGACCCGAACCCGCCAGGCGCGAAGCCACATGGGGTAATCCCGCAGGTCGATACGCAGCCGGAGCCACTCGCCGTCCGCGTCGCGGACCGGCTCGATCGGCAGCTGCCCGGGATCGTTGTACGGGTACAGCGCCTGCTGATCGCCTGCCTGGCCGATGAGCTGCCGGAAGTAGCCCTGCTGGTAAAGCAGGCCGACGCCCGTAACTGGCACGTGCAGGTCGCTGGCCGCCTTGAGCTGGTCGCCGGCGACGTTGCCGAGACCACCGGAGTAGATCGGTAGCGCCTCGCTGAGCATGAACTCCATGCTGAAATAGGCCACGCCGCGCAAGGCGTCGTCCGGGTAGGTCTTCTGGAACCACGCGGGCGTCGCAAGGGCCGCCTCGCGCTCGCGGAGCACGTTGCTCACGACGCGACGAAATGTCGGGTCCGACCATTCGCGCTCGACACGACGGCGGCCGACGCTCTGCAGCACGCACCAGGCATTGTGCGTCAGTGCCCACAACTCGGGGTCGAGCCGGCGCCAAATCTCATCGGCGGCATGGTTCCAGGACCAGCGCAGATCGAGCGCGAGCGCGTAGAGTGCGTCCGGCCCGTCCACGGCCGGTACCGCCGCGTCCGCTGGCGGTCCGCCGCGGCGTTGCGCCTTCGGGCTAGCGATGTTTGGATCTGAAACGACGGCTTTCGCTTCGCTCATGACCGCTCCTCGAACGGGCTCACGCCGAGCCCAGGCTTGCCGAACCGGCCGGTCGCCGCCTTGCGAGCGCGCGCGCGACGATGTCCTCGGCCTCCTCGAGCACGCGCTCCAAGTGGGCCTGCCCCAAAAAACTCTCGGCGTAGATCCTGTAGAGGTTCTCGGTTCCCGAAGGCCGTGCCGCGAACCAGCCGCTCTTCGCGCTGATCTTGATGCCGCCGATGGGCGCGCCGTTGGCGGGCGCGCGCGTCAAGACGCTGCCGATCGCTTCGCCCGCGAGCTCCCGCGCCTCAATATCCGCGGCCGAGAGCCTCGCCAGCAGCCGTTTCTGCTCGGCATCCGCCGGCGCCTCGACCCTTTCGTAGACGGGGTTTCCGAACTCGGCCGCGAGCTCGGCGTACAGGGCAGCCGGGTCCCGGAAGAGGCGTGCCGTCATCTCGGCCGCGAGCAACCCCGCCGCGATGCCGTCCTTGTCGGTCGTCCAGACACGCCCGTCGCGGCGCAGCATGGACGCGCCCGCGCTTTCTTCGCCCGCAAAACCCAAGCTGCCGTCGAGAAGCCCCGCGACGAACCACTTGAAACCGACCGGCTGCTCTATGAGGTTCCGACCGCGTTTGGCGGCAACGGCATCGATGAGGCGTGTGCTGACAAGGGTCTTGCCGGCCCCCGCTGCCGCGCTCCACTCGGGGCGGTGGCCGAAAAGGTAGGAGACGCAGGCGGTCAGATAATGATTCGGCGGAAGCAAACCCGCGCGACGGGAGACGATACCGTGGCGGTCGTGGTCCGTGTCGCAGGCGAAGGCGATGTCGAACCGATCGGCGAGACGGATCAAGCGCTTCATTGCGTACGGCGACGACGGATCCATGCGAATCCGGCCGTCGCGATCCAATGTCATGAACCGAAACGTCGGATCGACGACGTCGTCGACGACCGCGAGGTCGATACCGTACCGCTCGGCAATTCGGCCCCAGTAGTGCACGCCTGCTCCGCCGAGCGGATCGACGCCCACACGCAGGCCGGAGGCCCGGATCATTTCCATATCGACGACCGCGGCGAGATCGCCGACGTAGGCGGCTACGTAATCATGGCGGCGGGTCGTAGCGGCGCGCAGGGCCGCCGCCGAGGTGATTCGCTTCACGCCCCGCAAGCCCGCAAGCAACTCGTTGGCCTGTTTCTCGATCCAGCCCGTCACCCCGGTGTCGGCGGGACCGCCGTTCGGCGGGTTGTACTTGAAGCCGCCGCTCTCGGGCGGATTATGCGAAGGCGTTACGACTATGCCGTCGGCGAGCCCGGTCTTGCGGCCGCGGTTGTAAGTCAGTATGGCGTGCGAAATGACCGGTGTCGGCGTGTACTGGTCGCGCTCGGCGAGCAGGACGGTCACACCATGGGCCGCAAGCACCTCTAGGGCGCTCTCGGACGCCGGCACGGAAACCGCATGGGTGTCGATGCCGAGAAACAGCGGCCCGTCGATCCCCTGGACTCGCCGGTATCGACATACGGCCTCGGTGATCGCCAGGATATGTGCCTCGTTGAACGTTCTCGTCAGCGCATTGCCGCGATGGCCCGATGTCCCGAACGCCACGCGTTGTGCCGGCACCGAGGGGTCCGGCCGCTCCGAGTAATAGGCGGTAATGAGCCGCGGCACGTCGACAAGATCCGAGGAAGCCGCCGCCCGACCGGCGTTCGGATGCGGGTCGAGCCGGTTCGGCGCTTTCATCGGGAACCTCCGTTTCGGCGTGCGGGCCTGGCGGCCGCGAGAAGCGGCTCGAGATCGATGGCCATGAGGTCTCCGATGCGTTCGAGCATGACGTCCGCCCGGCCGTATCTCTCGAGGTTCTCGACGTTGTGCGCATAGTGTCCCTGCCGAGGAAATATGGTCGTGAGACGATTGCCGAGCGCGTCCTTCATGGCATTGAGAATGCGAAGCTTGTCGTCGACCATCACGTAATGCGCTGCGGGATAGCGCCTGACGACCGCCGCCAGCATCTGCTCCTTGTGGACGTAGATCAGCACGCGGCCGCCTACCGCGCCCCAGAGGCCGGAGCGATGCACTTTCCGCGGTTGGAAGACCACGTCCCCATCCGATAGGATGACCGTCGGTCCCCAGCGGCCGAGACGCGCGACGACTTCGAGGGCCAACGGATAGAGACGGTCCGCGAAGGGGTAGTCGCAGAGGAACGAGGAAACGAGGAGCAGGCGCGGGTCGCCGACGTCCTGCATCCGGTAGCGCTGTAAGGCGCCGAGGTAGTCGGAATAGCCGAGCTCCGCGCGCAGCGTCTCGAATATGAGCCAGTAGCGATCTCGGCTGCGGGCGCCGAAAGCCTGCTCCAAGTGGACGCTGAGATCCGCCTCTATGCGATCGTTGTCGATGAGTGTGTCGTCGACATCGAGAAGGAATACGATCTTGTCATTCACGCCATGCCCGTCCATTTGCGTTACGGCCCGTTCTCGTCGCCTTCACGTTTGCCTCGAGGCTCAGGTTGACGTGCGCGGCGCCTCGGGTATTGCACAAAACGTTCGTGAATTTCCCTTCGCCTGCACCAATCCGAACGTCCGTATTCGAATCTCGCGGTCACGCGCATGAGGCGGCCATGAGATCGGCCAAAGCACGCATGTATCGTCATAGACTCGGTCGTCGCGAGCGGCTCAAATTACGGCCGCTGTAGCAACGAATTCGATCGTCGATCGAGGACACCGAGAGGCGGGCAAATGCAGTTTCATATGTTGTCGTTTGAGGGGCCGGACGCCTACTCGCGGGCCGGCGGGCTCGCAACCCGTGCGGACGGGCTCGTGAGAACCCTGGCGGATCTCGGCTTCGAAGCGCATCTATGGTTCGTGGGCGATCCGGGCCTGCCGGGACACGAGGCCCTCGGATCGCTGCATCTGCATCGCTGGGCACAGTGGATAAGTGCGCATCATCCGGGCGGCGTCTACGACGGCGAATGGGGCAAGCACGAGGAGTACACGCGCAGCCTGCCGCCCTACCTCGTCGAGACCCTGCTGCCGGCCGTACGCGGCGGCGACCATGCAGTCGTTCTGGCCGAAGAGTGGCACACGGCACGCTCGGTCATGTCGCTGAGCTCACTGCTCGAACGCGCCGGAGTGCGCGACCGGGTCACGATTCTTTGGAACGCCAACAATACGTTCGGGTTCGACCAGATCGATTGGCCGCGTCTCAATCAGGCCGCGCTGATCACGACGGTCAGCCGCTACATGAAGCATCAGATGCGCCCGCTCGGCGTGGACGCCGTCGTGGTGCCCAATGGGCTTTGCAGTGACGCCTTCGATCCGATTCCACCCGCGGCTTGTGCAAGCTTGAGGCGTCGGTTTCGGGATCGTACGGTCGTCGTAAAAATGGCGCGCTGGGATCCTGATAAGCGCTGGCTCGCAGCCGTCGAAATCACGGCCGCCATGAAGCGGGCCGGATGGCGTCCGCTACTCATCGCCCGCGGCGGCGCCGAGCCGCATGGCGACGAGGTACTCGCGGCGATGCGGACCCAAGGGCTCCGCCGCCTCGATCGCACTTGGGCCAGACCCGGCGTCGAAGGCATGCTCGAAGCCCTGCGCGGACTCGACGGAGAAGAGATTGACGTCGTGAACCTGCGCTCGCACGTCGATGCCGACGCGCGCCGCCTGTTGTTCCGCGGCTCGGACGCCGTGCTTGCCAACAGCCGCCATGAACCCTTCGGGCTCGTAGGGCTCGAGACCATGGCGGCGGGCGGCCTCGCCTGCACGGGCTGCACGGGCGAGGACTACGCGTTGCCCGGCCGCAACGCCCTCGTGCTCGAAACGGGGAAAGCGGACGAGTTCCTCGGCATGTTCGCGAGCCTGCGCCGGGCGCCGAAGCTAGGCCGCGCCATGCGCCAGGCCGGCCAGGTCACAGCACGGCGGTTCTCATGGCCCGAGATCGTTCGGCGCGTCCTGTTGCCGCGCGTGGCCGTCGCGAGCGGCCGGCGCGAGCTCAGGTCGCAATTGGAGCGTCTCGCGGATTGACCCCGCGGAGTCCGTTGTCCTACACGTCACGCCGCTGCGATCACCCAAATTGCCCGGTCAGGACTCGATGGATGAACTGCACGGCCGTCGAGCCCTCCCCGACGGCCGCGGCCACACGCTTCGTCGAACCCGCCCGCGCGTCACCGACGGCGAAAACGCCCGGGCAACTGCTCTCGAGTAGAAAGGGTGCCCGCTCGAGCGGCCAGGACGCCGCATCGAGAGGCCCGCTCGAAGCCGCCGTCAAGTCCGGCCCGGTACAGACGAATCCCTTGGAGTCCCTGCCCACGGTCCCGGGCAAGAATGCGGTATTGGGGACGGCACCGATAAAGACGAACAGATGCCGGACCGGGCGCCGCGTCTCCTCACCCGTCTCGCGATGGCGCCAGCGAATGGCCTCGAGCGAGCGCTCTCCCTCGAGCGCGCAGACTTCCGACCGAGTCCGCAGCTCGATATTGGACGTTGTCTCGATGCGTCGAACGAGATATTGGGACATACTCGAGGCGAGCCGCTCGGCGCGCACGATGACGTAAACCTTGTACGCGCTCTCGGCAAGAAACACCGCAGCTTGGCCGGCGGAGTTACCACCGCCGACGACCGCGACTTCGCCGCCGCGACAGAGCTGGGCCTCGAGAAATGTAGCCGCGCGGTAGACGCCTGCGCCCTCCAGCCGATCCAAACCTTCCAACTGCAGCTTGCTGTACTTCGCCCCCGAGGCGACGACGACGGTTCTTGCCCGCAGTCTCTCGCCGCCCTCGAGGAGGAGCTCGTGATACGGCGCTCCGCAAGCAAGGCCCAGGACGCGTTCGGGGATCAGAAACCTCGCGCCGAACTTCTGCGCCTGCAGATAGGCGCGCGCCGCCAGGGCTTGCCCGGAGATGCCGGTCGGGAATCCCAGATAGTTCTCGATTCGCGAGCTCGTGCCGGCCTGACCGCCTGGCGCCATGGCATCGATTACCACGACATCGAGTCCTTCCGACGCCGCGTACACCGCGGCGGCGAGCCCGGCAGGCCCGGCTCCGATAACGGCGACGTCGCGCACCGTCAGCGGGTCCAGATGCAGTGCGAGCCCGAGGTGCTCCGCGACGGCGCTAAGTGACGGATTGCGGAGCGGAGCACCTCGGGCCGTCACGAGCATTGGCGTCTCGTCCGGCCGGACTTCGAGACCGTGCAGCAATTCGGCCACGTCGCGGGTCCTTTCGAGGTCCAAGAAGGTGTACGGCTGCGCGTTCCGCACGAGAAACTCCAGCAGCCGCTGGCTGTCGGCAGAATGACGTGAACCTACTACGACAACGTCCCCGGCTCGCTCGGAGATGAGCTGCATCCGCCGCAGGATGAAGCTGCGCATGACGATTTCGCCGAGGCCCGCGCGCGTTACTAGGAGCTGCCGGAGCTTCGGCGCCGGTATAGCGAGCAATTCGAGGCGAGCCGCCGCGCGTCCCGCCACAACGGCCCTGCGCCCCGCCAGCAGCGAAGTCTCCCCCGAGTATTGCCCAGGGCCTAGGGTCGTGAATAGGCTGTCATGCCGGTACGCGTCGCGGCCGACGATCTCGAGTGCGCCCTCGAGCACCACGAAGAAGTCCACGTCGAGGTCGCCTGCCCGCCAAACGATCGCACCCGGCTCGAAATGGCGTTCGATACCGAAAGGCGCCAGTTCCGCGACCTGCTCGGCCGACAGGCGCGGAAAGCGCTGCTCCATTCGGTTGTCCGTAACGACGGCCACGAGGGCGGCATCGCGTCAGTGAGTCAACACTGGGGTGCTGCCGGTGGCCGGACGGAACCGCCTCAGCGCAAGGACCGCGAGCCCGACGAACAGCGCCAGGACAATCAGCTGCGTGACGGCGAACGGCGGCGAGGTCAAATTCGGCGCAAACGGCTTCAGTACGGCCAGCTTGGAGAACGCCTGCGTGATGCCAACGAAACAGTTCAGATACAGGGCCATCATCGTCGCTACGATATAGATCCATCGCCAATGGCCGACAAGACTGACGTACAGCGCCGCGATTGCCAGCGCGAGCAGCCCCAGGCAGAACATGCCAATCATCCTAGGCTCATCGAGGCCGAACGGCGGAAGCGCGAAGCCCGTACCGCTCGCGAGCACCGTCGTGACGAGAAATAGCCAAGTCCAGCCAATCGATAACCTCCCCTGAATCATTTCGACAAGCACAGCGAGACCCGCAATGATTCCGACGAGGCTCAGGGAAACGTGAACGGCCGTGAATGCTGCGACCGACATCCCGTCTAACATAGCCACATCTCCCCGCTTCGTCGTCCTCGATCAAAGTCCAAACGATGACTACATATCTACATTCGCCCGGAGTACAGGCGGGTCGCCTCGAACAGAAACCATACCCGCCCTTCGGCCTCGTCGATCCAAGCGGAGAGCAGACTCGCGCTCGCAATGTCCTGGTGCTCGTCGCAAACGGCGTGTGTCTCGCGCATACGCGCGACCACTTGCCCGTTGTCATTGAGAAGCTCGGCAAGCATATCGAAGGGCGTTACGTAATCGGCATCGTTATCCGCGATGCGTTGCAGTCGCCCGACGTGCCGGATCGAGCGCAAGGTCTTGCCGCCAATCTTTCGGACGCGCTCCGCCACTGCGTCCGTGGCCGCAAGAATTTGCGCCGCTTGCTCGTCCAGGAGCAGGTAATGATCCCGGAAGTGAGGTCCGGAAATATGCCAATGGAAGTTCTTTGTCTTAAGGTAGAGCGCGAAGAAGTCCGCTAACAACGCGTTCAAGGCGGCTACGATTGCCTGCTGCGGCGCAGCCTTCAGGTCGGTTCGGGCAGCCGCGGAAAAAGCTCGCCTCGATTTCGCAGCTCCCATGCCCATCTCATGCATCTCCTCGAATAACTACCTGCCCGTTGACAGCATCCGCTGGGCAGTTTCCGAAAACCCCGATTCCCATCCCTTATCTCGACGTGCCCGGGACGCCGTCCCTACCGACGCCGGTAACGGTGCGGCAGTGACGGTCGCCTGTCTATGACACCATGGTGTTGGCTCGCGTCGTATCGACACAGCTGTGCCGCAGTGCTTTGCGAACCTCTGCGACCGGATATCATAGGATCGCAGTAACGCTGCTTGCAGCCCGCACAACGATCGTTATGCCGATGCACCGTCTCCATCGTGCGCAGCTTCCCGTGGACACCGTGGAGCTGGCGCGGTATCTCATCGGTAAGGCGGTAGTTCACGACCTCTCTACGGGAAGGTTAAGCGGCCGCATCGTGGAGACGGAAGCCTATCCCGTTGGCGACGCGGCCGGCCATGCATTTCGGGGGAAAACCCAGCGAAATCGCTCTCTCTTTCTGGAACGCGGCCACGCCTACGTGTATCTGATTTATGGACGCTCCTTGCTGCTGAATGTGACGAGCGAGCCGGCCGGCATCGGCGGAGGCGTTCTCTTGCGCGCCATCCAACCGCTGATGGGCATACGCGAGATGCTGGCCACCGCCGGCACGATACGTCCTGCCGACGTTGGCCGAGGCCCTGGGCGCCTGACCAAGGCCTTGAAAATCAGCCTGGGCGATGACGGCCTCGATCTCTGCTCTGCCGGCCCGCTTTGGCTTGCCGCAACGGGACAGTGCGTTGGGACCATTGGGAGAAGTATTCGCATTGGCATCTCCCATAACACGAATCGGCTCCTACGCTTTTACGAATCCGGGAATCCGCACGTGAGCGGTACCAAAGAACTGCGACAGTAGCGTCTTGGCGCCGCATCTTTGCACGCTTCCGCTCTCGTAATCGTTGGCCGTTTCAAACAACTCACGCCCACTTTGTGCAATCCCCCGTCGTGACTTCGCTCGACCATAGCTGAAGCGCGATGTCGCCGATCACGGCGTAGCGTTCATTACCGGCGGGAGACCCTAGCTCGCCCCGTCCGGGGGCCTTTCGGACAAATCGCAGGAGACAAAGCAATGGGTGTTCAAACTCTCGATCACAGACCAATGCATATGCGTTGGGAGGATTGGTCCAACGCCTGCTTGGGCGCTTGGCTGATCATCGCACCGTTCCTCGGCCTGGGCCACGTAAACGACAGCGCGGCTTGGAACTCTTATCTGGTGGGGACGATCGTGGTGCTCGTCGCGGCCGCGGGTATCGTCCGTGTGCGTCCATGGGAGGAGTGGACGAATCTGACCGCGGGTGTCTGGTTGCTCTTGGCGCCGTTCTTCATGCATTTCACTAATCAGCAGAGCGAGATGTGGAACCAGGTTGTCGTCGGCGGCCTAATCATCGTCGTTTCTGGGTCGGCACTCTACCGTCTCAAGGGGGCGTACGCGAACACCTGATGTCCCTACAGCGCCTCGGCGACCGGAGATGATGCTCCGGTCGCCAGCGCGTCAAAAAGTGAGAAGTCGCATTGTCGCTTGGCTCTATTGGGAAGCCTTCAATGCGATCGCTGAATCGCTATACGCGAGTGAACCGCGCCGGCCATTCTAATGAGGAGCAGATAATGAAACTCGTCGTAATCGAGGGCACTGGCCCCAACGGCTCTACCCTCGAAAGGATGCTTCGTATGTTACGCGACAATCTATTGGCGCCGCTCGTCCGGTCGCTGCGTAAGCTCATTCCCCTCCGAAAGCGCAGCCACAGCCCGGCCCATAGCGCACGTCGTCGTAGAGGCGTCCAACTCACGGTCATAGTCGGACGAGCTTCTGCCCCAGCTCTCCGCGGTTGCATCAATCAAACGGATATGCGCCTAAAAGGCAGATTGCGCCAGCAGTCGCGCGAAGCCTCGCATCGTCCGCGTTGAACGCTTGCAGCCCGGACGACCGTACTGGAGGCGTATAACCAACCTTGGAACATCACCGTATGCATCAGACACATCTCCGGAAGCGTTGCGCCGCATCCCCGAGCGCGCCGACCCATCGGTTTTTGGCCTATGTTAGTCACGACTTAACAGAAACGCCGACGGAGAACCATTGAACGATGGTATCGGCCATACGGAGACACAGATAAATCGGCTCCCTCGACCGCAGGGCTCCCCGTGCGGGGGAGTGACGTAGGGCGCGAGCCGCTCGAAGCCCGCGAGCCTCAACACCGATACCAAGGTAGAATGGATGCCGGTTCGGCTCGGCGGCAGTGTTCGGCGGGGGCTATCAGATGCGCTACCCGAGCGCGCCAATAACGGGGCCCTGGGGTGGAAGAGGATTCCGAGTACGCATTGGAAGCGCTCCGGGAAGGGGCGGAATTCACGCTGTACCGCGGCATAGACCGCACCGACAAGACGCCTATCCTAGCGGTGGCGCCCATTGCCGAACAGCCGTCGCCTCACAGCCTCCGGCAACTCGAGCACGAATACTCGCTCGCAACTGAACTCGATGCAGCATGGGCAGCCCAGCCGCTCGCGCTGACTCGTCAACGAGGACGCACGCTTCTAATTCTGAGAGACCCTGGCGGTGAACCTCTGGATCGCGTGCTCGAGCGGGACCGGGGACAAGCCGCGGATTTGACTAAGGTCCTGCGCATCGCCCTCGGTTTGGCGTCCGCCGTCGGTCGAGTTCATGAGCGCGGCTTGATCCATAGGGATATCAAGCCGGCGGCCGCCCTGGTCAATGAGTCCGGACGGGCATGGTTGACCGGCTTCGGTATCGCCTCGCGACTCCCCCGGGAGCGCTTGGCACCGGCGCCGCCCGAGATCATTGCCGGCACCCTTGCCTATATGTCCCCCGAACAGACCGGGCGCATGAACCGCTCGGTAGACGCCCGCAGCGACCTCTACTCGTTGGGCGTCACCTTGTACCAGCTGCTCACGGGGGTGCTCCCGTTCGCCGCCGCCGAGCCAATGGAGTGGGTGCACTGCCACGTCGCACGCGAGCCGGTACCGCCGGCCGCATTGCGCGCCATCCCGGCGCCGTTGTCGGCCGTGGTCATGAAGCTGCTCGCCAAGAATGCGGAGGAGCGCTATCAAACAGCCGCCGGACTGGAGGTCGATCTTCGGCACTGCCTGTCCGAGTGGCGGTCGCGAGGCCGCATCGCCCCCTTCCATCTCGGCGCGCACGATTCGCCGGACGAGTTGCTCATACCCGAGAAACTGTACGGAAGGGAGCGTGAAGTCGATGCGCTGATCGCGGCGTTCGAACGAGTGGTGACGCAGGGTGGCGCCGGTATTGTGCTCGTGTCCGGGTACTCGGGAGTCGGCAAATCGTCGGTCGTGAATGAACTGCAGAAGGTGCTCGTCCCGCCACGCGGGCTTTTTGCTACCGGCAAGTTCGATCAGCACAAACGGGACGTCCCCTACGCCACGCTCGCGCAGGCCTTCCAGACGTTGGTGCGTCAGATTCTCGTCAAGAGTCGGGCCGAGGTCGACGACTGGCGACGCGCTTTTCAAGAGGCGTTGGGGCCGAACGGCCAACTAATGGTCACCTTGATCCCCGAACTCGAATTCGTCATTGGTAAACAACCGCCTGCGGCGGAACTGGCGCCGCAGGAAGCGCGGGCCCGGTTTCAACTGGTGTTGCTACGCTTCCTCGGCGTCTTCGCTCGCCCCGAGCACCCGCTGGTGTTGTTCCTCGACGATCTGCAATGGCTGGACACGGCGAGCCTGGAGTTGCTGGAGCGCGCGGCTACGGATCCGAATGTACGACATGTGCTGCTCATTGGGGCCTACCGCGACAACGAAGTCGGTGCCTCTCATCCGCTCATGCGGACCTTAGCGGCCGTCCGCGGCACGGGAGCGAGAATAGAAGAAATCGTCCTCGCACCTCTCGGTATAGGTGACATCGAACGGCTCACGACAGACGCTCTGCGCGGGGGCCTGGACTCCACCGAGGCACTGGCCCTGTTGGTCCACGAGAAAACGGGCGGGAACCCGTTCTTCGCAATCCAACTCCTCACTTCATTGGCCGAGGAACGGTTGCTCCGATTCGACCGGGACGCCTCGGGCTGGATCTGGGACCTGGGCCGCATTCGCGCCAAAGGCTACTCCAACAACGTGGTGGATCTCATGTTGGGAAAGCTACGGCGGTTGTCCCGGCATACGCAAGCCGCTCTCCGGCAGTTCGCCTGCCTCGGCAACGTGGCCGATGTCGCGCTCCTGAGTGTAGGCTTAGGAACATCCGCCCAGGCGCTCCACGCCGCCTTGTGGGACGCTGTTCGCGCCGGACTCATCGTTCGCGTAGAGGACACGTATGCATTCCTCCATGACCGGATTCAGGAAGCGGCCTACGCACTGATCCCGGAAGGCGAGCGCGCGAGCACCCATCTGCAAATTGGCCGCCTGCTCCTTGCCAATCTTTCACCGGATGCCCTGGCCGAACATCTGTTCGATGTCGCCGGCCAGTTGAATAGCGGCGCCGAACTGCTCGTCGACGGCGACGAAAGAGCGCA
The DNA here is from genome assembly GCA_963782445.1 of uncultured Gammaproteobacteria bacterium. Classification (GTDB taxonomy): domain Bacteria; phylum Pseudomonadota; class Gammaproteobacteria; order Steroidobacterales; family Rariloculaceae; genus ZC4RG20. The sequence goes on along the minus strand of CAWAJM010000001.1, from coordinate 1,982,470 downwards.
GACAGCGGCCATCGCCCTGCGAGCGGGTCGTCGGGCCAAAGCATCCGCCGCGTACGCCTCGGCCCTCAACTATCTCATCGCCGGCGCGGAGGTTTTGGGCAACAGTGGCTGGGAACGCCGGCGCGACCTCATGTTCGCGCTCGAGTTGGAACGGGCCGGTTGCGAATTTCTCATCGGCGAACTCGCGGCCGCAGATGCGCGTTTGACTGCACTATCCAAGCGCACAATCGACGGCGTCGAGCGAGGGTCGCTGGCGTGCCTGCACATCGACGTATGCACGACTCTCGATCAGAGCAGCCGCGCCATTAACATTGCGCTCGAGTACCTGCGGCACGTGGGCATCGAATGGTCAGCGCATCCGACAGAAAGAGAAGCGCGCCTGGAATACGACCGCACGTGGACGCAACTCCGCAACCGCGAAATCGAAGACCTCATCGATCTGCCCGTGATGAGCGACCCGAAATACGCAGCCACTCTGGACGTTCTGGAGCGGAGTCTGAAGACCGCGTTGTACACGGATGCAAACCTGCTTTGCATCCTGATCTGCGAAATGGTCAAGATCGGCTTACAACATGGTCACACTGGAGCGTCCTGTGACGGTTACATCTGGATGGGCATGATCGCCGGCTCGCGGTTCGGAGACTACGAAGCGGGCTTTCAGTTCGGACGACTCGGCTACGATCTTGCCGAGCGGCGTGGACTTGAGGCGTTTAAGGCCCATACCTATTTGTCCTTCGCGGTTCTCATCGTGCCTTGGACCAAGCACGTGCGCATTGGCCAGGGATTGATCCGTAGAGCGTTCGAATCCGCAAGTGCCATCGGCGACCTCACGACCGCGGCGTCTTGCGGCGTCGACTTGTTCGGGAATCTCATGACCCGCGGTGATCCACTTGCCGACGTGCAGCGTGAGACGGAGCGAAGTCTGGATTTTTCCCGTAATGCCCGCTTCGGTCTCTTGACCGACATAAGCGCGAGCCAGCTCGCGCTGGTTCGCACACTGCGCGGCCTTACGAGAACTTTCGGCTGCTTCGATGACGAGCGCTTCGACGAGCTTCAGGTGGAGCGCCGCTTGTCGAATAAAGAGGGCCACGCAATTGCAGCGTGCTGGTACTGGGTGCGAAAGCTGCAGGCACGCTATTTTGCCGGCGATTATGGGGCTGCCGTCGCGGCGTCTTCAAACGCACAACGCTTGCTTTGGACCTCGCCGTCGTTTCTCGAAACGGCGGACGCCCATTTTTATGGTGCCTTGAGCCATGGGGCAGCATGCGATATGGCTTTCCCCACTCGGCATCAGCAGCATTTCGAGGCTTTGATCGCGCACCACAGGCAGCTTGCGGAATGGGCGGAGCATTGCCCGGAGAACTTTGCAAATCGTGCCTCGCTTGTTGCGGCAGAGATCGCCCGAATCGAGGGGCGAGACATGGATGCCGGACGCCTTTACGAAGCCGCGATCAAGTGCGCCCGTGAAAGTGACTTCGTCCACAACGAGGCACTGGCGAATGAGCTGGCTGCGCGTTTCTACGCCGCGCGCGGTCTCGAAACAGCCAGTCACGCTTATCTCCGCAATGCGCGGAACTGTTACCACCGTTGGGGCGCGGACGGTAAAGTGAAGCAACTCGATGAACGCCACCCGCACCTGCGCGAGGCGCGATCCTGGCAATCTCCAGCCGCGATTGGCCCTTCAGTCAGGGACCTGGACGCCGAGGCGATAGTCAAAGCCTCGCAGGCACTCTCGAGTGAAATAGTCTTTCCAAAGTTGGTCGAGCGGCTAATGCGAATCGCGGTCGAGCATGCCGGAGCCGAGCGCGGATTGTTGATCCTGATCCGAGACGACGAACCGCGTATCGAAGCGGAGGCAACGACGGAACTGGGCCGGATCGACGTCGTGGCGCGGCCCGCAGCTGCTATCACCGGATTCGATCTACCGCAGTCCGTACTGCATTACACGCTGCGGACGCTGGAGCGCGTCCTCTTGGATGATGCCGCGTTGGACAACATCTATTCGGACGACGAATATCTGCGGCGGAAACGCTCCCGATCGATATTGTGCCTTCGGATCATCACGCAGCAGAAGCTTGTCGGAGTACTTTATCTCGAGAACCATCTGTCACCCCGAGTCTTTACTCCGGATCGGGTTGCCGTTCTTGAGTTGCTGGCCTCGCAGGCTTCAATTTCGCTCGAAAATGCCGCCCTGTACGCAGACTTGGAAATCAAGGTTGGGTTGCTGCAGCTTCTTCCGGTATCTGCCTGGACGCTCAAGCCGGACGGGGCCCCGGACTTCGTGAATCAAGTTTGGCTTGAATTCTCCGGCCACACTCCCGAGTTCATTCGCTCGCATCCAGAAGCCTGGATGACTGCGGTCCACCCTGAGGATCGGGCGATTGTAGCCAAGACCTTTTGGGACGGCGTGCGCTCTGGACAGGGATTTTCGTTCGAATGCCGATCTCGGCGGGCGCAGGACGGGACATATCGCTGGCACCTCCAGCAAGCCGTGGTCCTGCGGGATGCCGAGGGAAAAGTTCTGAAATTCGTCGGCACGACGACCGACATCGACCACCAAAAGCGCACCGAAGATACCCTGCGCCAAACGCAGGCCGATCTCGCGCACGTGGCACGGGTCGCCACCCTCAACGCCATGACGGCCTCCATCGCGCACGAAGTGAGCCAGCCGTTGTCGGGCATTCTGACCAACGCCAACACCTGCGCGCGGATGCTGGCTGCCGATCCTCCCAACTTGGCCGGCGCGGCCGAAACCATACGGCGGTCGATCCGGGACGTTGGACGCGCCCACGAAGTGGTCCGGCGCTTGCGGGCAATGTTTTCCTCGAAGGCCCCGACACTGGAAGAAATGGACCTCAATGACGCAGCGCGGGAAGTGCTAACCCTGTCGGCGGCCGAACTTCAGAGGGGCGGCGCAATCCTGCGGACGCAATTCTCCGATCACCTGCCGCGCATAAACGCCGATCGAGTCCAACTTCAACAAGTCATCCTAAACCTGCTGCTGAACGGGCTTGACGCCATGGCGAAGGTCCAGAACCGTCCCAGGACGCTCCTGGTCGAGACCGACTACCAGGACGGCGCCGGCGTCCGGCTGGCCGTTCGGGATTCCGGCACGGGCGTTGATTCCGAAGTCGTCGAAAAGCTGTTCCAGGCCTTCTACACAACGAAGGCAAACGGCATGGGCGTCGGGCTTTCGATCTGCCGCTCGATCGTCGAGAGCCATGGCGGCCGCATCTGGGGCAACGGCAACGAAGATGGGCCCGGCGCGACGTTCACTTTCTGTCTTCCCGCCGCCGGGGTCGGCCCACAATAGAACGTCACACGGCACCCGCCGCCGGCAGCCAAGCGGGCTCGCTGCTTCCCGCCGACGGTCTCATGAGAACGCTCCCGGCTCCTTTGTCGAGACGCATTTATCGTTCGTGGGCGACCCGAACCTGCCCGGGCGCGGGCACCTCGCCTGACCAGACTGCGCGCCTCCGCTCTCGTAATCGTTGGCCGTTTCAAACAACTCAGGGCCTCTTTGTGCAATCTCTCGTCGTGACTTCGCGCGACCATTCCCGTAGCGCGATGCCGCCGCTCGCGGCGTAGCGTTCATGGTCGGCGGGCGGGCAGCGTGGCTCGCCCCGTCGGAGGCTTTTCGGACACATAGAAGGAAACTGAGCAATGGCAGTTCAAACTCTCGACCACAGACCAATGCAGATGCGTTGGGAGGATTGGTCCAACGCCTGTTTGGGCGCCTGGCTGATCATCGCGCCGTTCATCGGCTTAGGCCACGTAAACGACGGCGCGGCTTGGAACTCTTATCTGGTGGGCACGATCGTGGTGCTCGTCGCCGTCGCAGGTATCGTCCGTGTGCGTCCATGGGAGGAGTGGACGAATCTGACCGCGGGTCTCTGGTTGCTCGCCGCACCGTTCTTCATGCATTTCACCGATCAGCAGGGCGAGACGTGGAACCAGATTGTCGTCGGAGCTCTAATCATCGTCGCGTCGGGGTCGGCTCTTTACCGCCTCAGGGGGACGTACGGGAACGCCTAATGTCCCTACAGCGCGTCGGCGACCTGAGATGCCGCTCCGGTCGCCGGCGCGTCGACAAGGGAGACGCTACTAAGAGGCAGATGGCGCCGATAGTCACGCCGAGCCGCGCACCGTCGGCGTCGAACGCGCGCAGGCCGGACCAGCCCCTTCTAGAGGCATATAACAAATGTTGGAACATCACCGTATACATGAGACCGGACATAGACACCCCGGGGAGCGAACCGGCGTATCCGTGAGTAGCCCGCAGATCAATCGGTTGTTGGCCTATGCGAGTCACGATCTGCGCCAGCTGGTGCACACCTTGAGGTTGTTCAGCGGCACGCTGACCTCGGCTGTGCCCGCGGGCTCCCATTCAGCGCAAGTGTTGGCACGCCAGGAAGCGACATTGGACACCATGTGCCATCTTCTCGATTCCTTGTCCGATCTCTGCGCCCTCGGCGATAGTGCGCTGGCTCCCGCCCTTGCCGACTTTCCGCTACGACGCATTCTTCGTCGCCTGCGTGCGGAGTTTGAGCTCGAAGCCGCGTCCCGAAATATCCTACTGAGTATCGACGATTCCGATTACGTCGTTCGTAGCGATCCCCGGCTGCTCGAAAGGATGCTCCGCAACTTGTTGGCCAACGCGGTGCGGTACACCCTCTCCGGGGAAGTCCGCCTCGTGAGTTCCAGTGGAGGAAGCAGCGTGCGCATCGAGGTACACGATACGGGCATCGGAATTCCGGACGATCAGCTGCGAGATATTTTTGATGACTATTACCGAGCCCACCCTGGGGCGCGCGCGTCGACCTCCGGTACCGGTCTCGGGTTGGCAATCGTCAGGCGCTTCGCGGATGCACTGCGCCACCCGCTCGAAGTCCGCTCCAAGCTAGGCAAAGGGAGCTGTTTCGCGTTGACGCTCCCCGCAGCACAGACGGCTTTACGTTAACGGCGGCAGGCGCAGCTGCAGCCTCCTCTAAACGGATGGCGAACTGACTCAAACAGATGGCCCCCGAATCCAGACGCTCGCATCCAATCTTCCAAGAGCCTGAAGACACGCGGCTGGGAAAAGCCTGCGCACGCCTCGCGCGAGCGCACCCGGGAAAATCGGGCCTTACCCCCCTCTACGCTGGCCGGGAGGCCTTCGCGGCGCGAATGTGGCTGGCCGACGCCGCCGACCGAACGCTCGATTTGCGGTACTATAGCTGGCGCATCGATGTATCGGGGACTTCGCTTTTCGCGGCATTACAACGGGCCGCCGAAAGAGGCGTACGAGTGCGGCTGCTGCTCGACGACAACGACACGTCTGGTCTGGACACCGTTCTCGCCGCCCTCGACGCACACCCGAACTTCGATATCCGACTGTTCAACCCGTTTAAGCTGCGCCGCTTGCGTCTCCTGGGGTATGTCACGGATTTCGCGCGGCTCAACCGGCGGATGCACAACAAGTCGTTCACGGCCGACGATCAAGTGACGATTATCGGCGGCCGCAATATAGGCGACGAATACTTCGCCGCCGGTCGAGCGGCCTCTTTCGTCGATCTCGATGTGCTCGCGATCGGCCAGGTCGTGAAGGACGTGTCACGCGATTTCGACCGCTATTGGGCCAGCGCCTCCGCCATTCCGCTGGGTCGCGTGCTCCGGGGGGGCGGTCCGCGCACCCCGACCGCCGTAGCCCTGAGTGCTTCGCGAGCCGGCCGCCCGCCGTCTGCCTCGGCTGATGCCAATGCCCTACCGCTGACGCCGAGGCTGCGGCACCTCCTAACCGGCGACCGGCGCGCCGGCCGACGGGCGTTCGAGTGGGCGACGACTCACATGCTTAGCGACGACCCTCGAAAAGGACTCCGGCGCACGCACTACGCAACGCTGCTGTGGCCCCGCCTGAGGGCGAGACTCCGCGCGTCTACGCACGTTGTGAGGCTGGTCTCCCCGTATTTCGTACCCGGGAGGGCCGGCGTCGAAGCTCTGACGGATCTGGCTGCAAAGGGAGTGAAGATCGCAGTACTCACCAACTCGCTCGAAGCAACCGACGTGGCCTTGGTTCATGCGGGATACGCCAAACGGCGTCGGCGGCTGCTCGGGGCCGGCATCGCGCTGTTCGAATTGAAGCGCGCCTCGTCGCAGCCGCCCGCCACGAAACGGCCCGGCCGGCGGCCGAATCTGCGCCCCGGTAGCTCCGGCTCCAGCCTCCACGCAAAGACCTTTGCCGTCGATGACGCACAGGCGTTCATCGGCTCGTTCAACTTCGATCCTCGCTCGGCGAGCCTCAATACCGAAATGGGCTTCCTGATCGAGAGCCCCGTCCTGGCAGGCGAGATCGTCCGCAAGTTCTTCGACGAAGTACCGACTCGCGCCTACGAGCTGCGACTGAACGGCGCGGGCAGGCTGCGCTGGATTGAGCGGCGAAACGGCGACGAGATCGTCCATGCCGATGAACCCGGGACCACCCGTGCACGCCGAATCGCTCTGGCCCTGTTGTCGCTGCTGCCGATCGAATGGCTGCTCTGATCCTACGTCTTCGGCTCGAGGTGTCTGCACGCTAGAAGCACGAACTCGCGCGTGTTCACGGTCCTTGTCGGGGACAGGCACAAGAGCATGAGTCGCGTTCCTCGGTTCAACCATTGAAAGGACACTGAAATGAACAACGACACGCATCAGGGCGGAAGCTATGTGACCACGAAGGACGGTGTTCAAATCTTTTACAAGGATTGGGGTTCGGGCCAGCCCATCGTTTTCAGCCATGGCTGGCCACTGTCGGCGGATGACTGGGATCCACAGATGATGTTCTTTTTGCAACACGGCTACAGGGTCATTGCCCATGATCGCCGCGGCCATGGCCGCTCGACGCAGACCGACACCGGCAATGACATGGACCACTACGCGGCCGATCTCGCGGCGCTGACTGAACGCCTCGACCTCAGGAACGCCATCCACGTCGGCCATTCGACCGGTGGCGGCGAGGTGGTTCATTACGCTGCGCGCTGCGAAGAGCGCGTCGCCAAAGCGGCGATAATCGGCGCTGTGGCGCCGCTGATGCTGAAGACGGATGCCAATCCTGAAGGCTTGCCGCGCGAGGTGTTCGATCCCTATCGCCAGCAGAACGCATTCAATCGAGCGCAGTTTTACCGCGACGTGCCGGAAGGACCATTCTACGGATTCAACCGGCCGGGCGTGAAGACCATCCCCGGCCTCGTCAACAATTGGTGGCGGCAGGGCATGATGGGCGGCATCAAGGCGGAGACCGATTGCATCAAGGCGTTCTCGGAAACCGATTTCACCGAGGATCTGAAGAAGATCACCGTACCGGTGCTGGTGATGCACAGCAAGGACGATCAGGTGGTGCCCTACGTCGCTGCCGGCCCAAAATCGGCGGCGTTGCAGAAGAACGGTAGGTTGATAACCTACGAAGACTATCCGCACGGCATGATCACGACCCATGCGGAGGTGATCAATGCCGATCTGCTGGCCTTCATGAAGGACTGACCGGGCCGCGGCTTCCGGACGGCTCCCCGAGCCCGGCGCTCACCCAGCGGTTGCCGTCCGAGCCTTCAATTGCACCTGACTGTAGTGTGCGATGACGCTCGGTGCGTAATTCCGGCACGCCGCGCCGCTACGGGCGGCCCTTCGAGCGCTCTGAAAAACGAATGGAGGACCAACACTCGGAACACCCCTTGCCATTGGTGGCCGCTTAGGAAGCAATGAATCGATATCCGATTCCCGGCTCATTTGCGATAAACCGCGGATCCGCCGGGTCGTCGCCGAGCTTCTGCCGCAGCTGTCCGATGTAAACGCGCAGATATTGAGTGTCGCTTTCGTGCGCAGCGCCCCACACCTCCGTAAGCAACTGCCGATGCGTGACGAGCTTCCCGCTGTTCGCAACGAGCTGCGCCAGCAGCTCAAATTCCTTCGGCGTAAGCTTGACCTCCTTCCCGTCGAGCAGCACCTCGTGCTTGACGACGTTGACAGTGATCGGGCCGGCCCGGAATGGCGGGCCGGGCGCGTGCGGACCTCTCCGACTGCGCAGTGCGGCGCGTATCCTCGCCATGAGTTCGCCTGTCGCAAATGGTTTCGTGACATAGTCGTTCGCCCCCGCATCGAGCGCAGCCACCTTCTGATCTTCCGCGGCTCTAACAGAAAGAACGATGATGGGCACTTCGCTCACGGCGCGAATGGCCGGAATTACGTCGACACCGTCCGCATCTGGTAGGCCGAGATCTAAAATGACGAGATCCGGTCGCTGGGCGGTCAATAGCCGCAGGCCCTCTGCCGCATTCGGGGCCTCGATGGCATCGAATCGCTCGGCAGCCAAGCTAATCCGCAGAAATTTCCGGATCGGCGCTTCGTCGTCAATGACGAGCACTCGGGCAACGCCGATTGTCACTCGCTTCGCTCTCGGGAGGGTGGGAGTTGCCGTGGCTGCGGCAGCCGAATCGTTATGCAGGCCCCGGTCTCACCGAGTCGCGACGAGATGGAAATGTCGCCTGCAAGAGACTCCACCAAGCCCTTACAGATCGCGAGACCCATGCCCGCGCCGGCGGGTTGTTGGTCGGCCGCCCGCGCCCTGTGGAACAAGTCGAATACGTTCTCGCGTTCGTTGACAGGAATGCCGGCCCCATGGTCGCAGACCGTTAGGAAGTAATCCTGCGCCTCGCGCCGTGCCTCAATCTCGATCGGACCGTCCGGCGGCGAGTACTTCGCGGCATTGTCGAGCAGATTGACAAGAACTTGCCCCAGCAAGGCGGCGTCGGTATGCACGAGCTCGTCCGCCGCGCGAATCGTCGGCGTCACTATATGTCCCTTGAGGCTCCCCTTTAGCGCCCGCGTTGCCGCACCGACAATGTCGCGAACATCGCACCAATCGCGCCGCGGGCTGATCGCCCCGTAACCCAGCCGCGTCATATCGATCAGGTTCTGAACGTAGCGGTTCAGCCTGTCCGTCTCCTCGAGCACGTTCTCCAGCAATTCATGCTTGTCCTCTTCCGAAAGTGAGCCGGGAAGATCCAACAAGGCTGTGGTTGCGCCCTTGATCGATACGAGAGGCGTTCTTAGGTCGTGGGAAACGGAGGAAAGCAGCGAGGAGCGCAGCTTGTCCGTCTCGGTGAGAAGCCGGGTCCGCTGCATTTCGGTCGCGAGCTGCAACTTCTCCAGGGCCGTGCCGGCTTGATTTCGCATCGCAACGAGCAGCCGTTGCTGCTCCGGATCGAGCGCGCGGCGCCCATCGATGGGCCGAACGCCCAACACGGCGAGCGTCGCGTCGCGCCCAAGCACCGGAAGAAACTGCCATGCGCAGTTCGGCAACGTCCCCGTGCCCCGCCCTGCCGTCTCCTTGTGGTGACGTGCCCAATCCGCCGCAGTTTTCTCCCCGTCAGTCAGTCCATCGCGGCCTGGATCGCCCGCTGCGACTGCAAGCTTGCCGTCCACACCCGGCATCAGGACGATCGCGTCGAGCGCGAGAGTCGAGCGCAAATACTCGACTAGCACCCATCCTAGATCGTCTCGGCCTACGATACCCGTCAGTCTTCGGCTGAAGTTCTCGAGCGAGGCGATGCGCCGATTGTTGGCGCGAATGGTCTCGATTTGAACGCGCACGCGGGCAGCGAGTTGGCCGGTGACGAGCGCTACCACAAGGTAAAATACGACGGTGAGCGTGTCGCGCCGGCTGCTTATGTTGAACGTGTAACGCGGTTCCGTGAGGAGGTAGTTGAAGACGAGGAAGCTAAGGGCACTCGAAAACAGCGCGGGCCCGACACCGCCGCGCACGGCCGCAAAAAGCACGCCGATCAGAAACACGAGCCCGAGGTTCGCGGTCTCGAGCAGCGGGTCGAGCAGCAGCGCGATGGCCGCGCAAGCGCCCGTAACGGCTGCCGCCTCCGCGTACGCCCTCCAGCCAGCACGAGCCCAGTTTGACCGATTTGACAGTCTAACGCCCCTCTCTTCTCGGCCTTCACCGGCAGCCGCTACGATGACGTCCAGATCGGCCGCCCGCCGGACGAGGTCGCTCGCGAGCGAACGCTGCAGGGCAAACGTGCGCAAGCGATTGCGCGAGCGGCCTACGACGATCTGTGTAACGTTGTGTTCGGTCGCGGCCGCAAGAATTTCCGCTACGAGGTCCTGCCCGTTGAGCAGCATCGTCTGGGCGCCGAGTTCCTCCGCTAGCTTGAACGCCTCCGCGAGACACGCATCGAGCGCTTCCGCGCCGTCCCGGCTCCGGCTCACGTGTGCAACGATCCACGGCGCTTGCCCGGGCCCAGCTAAACGCTTGCCGAGGCGCACGAGCCGCAGCGAATCCGCGGAGGCCCCGATCAGCACCATGAGCCGCTCCTGAGTCCGCCATGGTTGCTCGATGGCACGGGCCCGCCGCCAGTTCAATACGTCTGCATCGACGCGTTCGGCGGCACTACGAAGCAGGAGCTCCCGCAAGGCCGTAAGGTTGCCTGGGCTGAAGAAGTGCTGAAGAGCGAGCTGCGCCGTCTCCGGCACGTAGACCTTCCCCTCATGGAGGCGCTGAATCAAATCCTCTGCGGGAAGGTCGATCACGGCGATCTGATCCGCCCGGTCCACCACATGGTCGGGCACCGTCTCGCGGACGTTGACTCTCGAGATCTTCGCCACGACGTTGTTCAGCGACTCGAGGTGCTGAATGTTCATTGTCGTATACACGTCGATGCCCGCATTGAGCAGTTCCTCGAACGTCCTGCCACCGCTTCTCGTGACGGCTCCCGGGGACGTTTGTATGCGCGAGCTCGTCGACAAGCGCCAGTTGCGGCCGACGTTCGAGCAGGCCATCGAGATCGAGCTCCTGCATCGAGCGGCCGTGGTACGTCAGGCGCGCGGGCGGAAGCACCGGAAGGTCCCGCGTCAAGCGTTGCGTCTCCTCCCGGCCATGCGTCTCGACGACGCCTATCATGACGTTGACGCCTTCGGCCTTAAGCCGCAGGCCCTGCGTCAGCATTTCGAACGTCTTGCCGACGCCAGGCGCAGCGCCAATGAAGATCTTGAGGCGGCCCCGTCCCGCGCGTGTGGCCTCAACGAGAAGCGCATTGGGAGACGGCCGCAAATCGGCCTGAAACATCAACGACCCCGGCGAAAGGAGGCGCAAACGCGCATTATGCTACAGATCCAGGGCTCGAAGCGGTAACGCGCCCTCCTGAAGAAACAATTACGGCGGTCGGTGAGCGCTCGATTTTTCGTCGAGCAGGCGACGAGCCGTAGCCCCCACGGCCGAGCCTCGTGGCGTAGCCAAAACAATTGCTCGACGGCAGTGACTACGTGACGGATGGCCGAGTCTTAACGTCTTCCTTATATCCGACCCCTCCAATCGGTATTGCGGCCATATTCGCATGGCTCATACGCTCAATCCGCCGGCGCCGGCCGAAGCGATTGTCTCGGAGGTCGATTGCCCGCATTGAGAACTGTTGGAGGAAAGCCGCATGGGACTCATCACCGTAGCCAGCATCGCGTTGTTGCTATTCGTCTATTTGCTCGCCGCCGTCATTCGGCCGGAGAAGTTCTGACTGGAGATGTATTATGAGCACCGAAGCCTTCGCTTCCGAGGCCTCGGGCAAAATGCGCGCCAAGCCGCCGGCCGCGCAAGGCCCGAAGCCGCGCTCGCTATTCGAACGGCGCATCATCGTCCAGGCCATTCGCGGCGCGTTCAAGAAGCTGGACCCGCGCCTCATGGCCAAGAATCCGGTCATGTTCGTGACGCTCGTCGGCGCTGCCGTCACGACGGTCGAGATACCTTTTTCGGCGGATCGCGCTTTCGTGGCACAGCTCGCGGTATGGCTGTGGTTCACCGTGCTGTTCGCCAATTTTGCGGAAGCCATGGCCGAAGGACGCGGCAAGGCACAGGCGGACACGTTGCGCCGCGCGCGCCACGAGACGATGGCCCGCAAGCTCGTGAATCGTCGCGAGGTACGGGTCCCGGCCGGCCAGCTCGGCAAGGGCGATACCGTCGTCTGCAGCGCCGGGGACGTGATCCCCGCCGACGGCGAGGTCATCGAGGGCATCGCAACGGTGAACGAGGCGGCGATCACGGGCGAATCCGCCCCCGTGATTCGGGAGAGCGGGGGCGACCGCAGTGCCGTCACCGGCGGGACGACGGTCGTCAGCGATCGTATCGTCGTCCGCGTCACCATGGAGCGCGGCCGCGGCTTTCTCGACCGCATGATCGCCATGGTCGAAGGGGCGCAGCGACAAAAGACGCCGAACGAGATCGCGCTAACGATCCTGCTCTCAGGGCTTACGCTGATCTTTCTGCTCGTCGTCGTCACTTTGCAGCCGTTCGGGGCGTATGCGAGGCTCGAGCTGCCCGTGCCGGTGCTCATCGCCTTGCTCGTCTGTCTGATCCCGACGACGATCGGTGCACTGCTGAGCGCCATCGGCGTCAGCGGCATCGACCGGATGATCGGGCGCAATGTCCTGGCCATGAGCGGCCGAGCCGTCGAGACGGCCGGCGACGTTGATCTGCTCCTGCTGGACAAGACGGGCACGATTACGCTCGGCAATCGCATGGCGAGCGAATTCATCCCCGCGCGCGGCGTGACGGCCGCCCGGCTCGCAGATGCCGCCCAGCTCGCATCGCTCGCTGACGAGACACCCGAAGGGCGGAGCATCGCGGTGCTGGCGAAGCAGAAGTTCAAGCTCCGCGGCCGCGAGGTGGCGGAGCCGCACGCCAAGTTCGTGCCCTTCTCTGCCCAGACGCGCATGAGCGGCGTCGATTTTTCAACCGGCGGCGGCCAGCCGGCACGTTGCATCCGAAAAGGCGCGGCCGACGCCGTACGGGTCTATGTGGACAAGCAGGGCGGGCACGTTCCCGAGGACGTGGAGGATATCGTGAAGCGTGTCGCCCGGAGCGGCGCCACCCCCCTCGTCGTCGCCGAGAACGCCGAGGTGCTCGGCGTCGTAAAGCTCAAGGACGTCGTCAAAGGCGGCATCAAGGAGCGGTTCGCCGAGCTGCGCAAGATGGGTATCCGGACCATCATGATCACGGGCGATAACCCGCTTACGGCCGCCGCGGTCGCCGCGGAAGCCGGCGTCGACGACTACATGGCGGAGGCGACGCCCGAGGCCAAGCTCGAACGCATCCGCGCCGAGCAGGCCGCGGGTCACCTCGTCGCGATGACGGGCGACGGCACGAACGACGCCCCGGCCCTCGCGCAGGCCGATGTCGGCGTCGCCATGAACACCGGGACGCAAGCGGCGCGCGAGGCCGGCAACATGATCGACCTCGACAGCAACCCCACGAAGCTGCTCGAGGTCGTCGAGATCGGAAAGCAACTTATCATGACCCGAGGGGCACTTACGACGTTCAGCCTCGCCAACGACGTCGCGAAGTACTTCGCGATCCTTCCGGCGATCTTCGTCGGCCTTTACGCCCCCCAAGGCGAGGCGGGCCCGCTCGGGGCACTCAACGTCATGGGCCTCGCGTCACCGGAGTCGGCGATACTGAGCGCCGTCGTCTTCAACGCGCTCATCATCGTCGTACTAATCCCGTTGGCACTGCGAGGCGTCGCCTATCGCGCGGTGGGCGCCGCGGCGCTGCTGCGGAGGAACCTGGCTGTCTACGGCATAGGCGGCGTCGTCGCGCCGTTCGTCGGCATCAAGTTAATCGATCTGATACTGAACGCATTGGGATGGGTATAAAGGCAATGCTTACGCTGATCTATCTGTTGCTCGGGCTCGCGGTCTTCGGGCTGCTCTACCTCGTCGCTGTCTGGACGGCACGGGCCTAGCGGGCAAACCGAACTTCCGATCGTCAAACGATTCTCGCGGGTCTTTATGTACGCCGTCATGTTCGTCACATTGGTCGTAGGTGGCACGATCCTGCTGTCCTGGCCCCTCGGCCGGTACATGCACTGGGCCATGAACCCTGGCCCCGCTGCCGGCAGCGCCGCCTGCCGGTTCACGCGCCTCTTCCAGCGCGTCGCGGGCCGGTTCGGCTCGGGGTCGCAGAACTGGAAGCAGTACATGCGCTCCATGCTGGCGTTCAATGTCATCATGTTCGTCGTGAGCTTCGGGATCATGGCGCTCCAGCAGCATCTGCCGTTGAACCCGGATCACAAGGGCGCCATCGCCGGCCACACGATTTTCAACACGGCCGCCTCGTTCACGACGAACACGAACCTGCAGCATTACTCCGGCGAAGTCACGATGAGCTACTTCTCGCAGCTCGGAGCGCTAATGTGGCTGCAGTTCGTCTCGGCGGCAACGGGCGTCGCGGCACTCGCCGCGCTCGCGCGGGGCCTCGCGGGCCGCGGCATGGGAAACTTCTTCGTCGATGTCCAGCGCGCCTCGTTCCTCGTCTTCCTGCCCGGCGCGCTCGTCGTCGCGACGCTCATGGTATTCGGTGGCGTGCCGATGACCTTCCACGGCTCCGTCGTCGCGCATACGCTCGAAGGCGCCGAGCAGATCATCGCCCGCGGACCTGTCGCGGCGTTCGTCGCGATCAAGCAGCTTGGCACGAACGGAGGCGGCTTCTTCGGGCCGAACTCGACGCACCCATTCGAGGATCCGACCTTCTGGACGAACGCGCTCTCGATCGCGGCCATCCTCTTGATCCCGATGGCCTGCGTCTGGACGTTTGGCCGCATAGTCGGGCGCATGCGGCATGCGGCCGTCGTCTTCGCCGTCATGCTTGCCCTGCTGGTCGCGAACACCGCCGCCGCCGTGCACTTCGAGGCAGCGCCCACGGAGGCATTCAAGAACCTCCCTATCGAGCAAACGGTCGGCAACCTCGAAGGCAAGGAGATGCGGTTCGCGCCCTCGAGCGGTCCCCTCTGGGCAGTGGCGACAACTTCGACAAGTAATGGTTCGGTCGGCGCCATGCACGACAGCCTGAACCCCATGACGGGACTCATGCCGATGATCGGGATGTGGCTCAACGAGACGTTCGGCGGCGTCGGCGTTGGCATGATAAACATGTTCCTGTACATCGTGTTCGGGGTTTTCTTGGCCGGGATGATGGTCGGTCGCACGCCAGAGTACTTGGGCCGGCGAGTCGAGGGCTACGAGGTCAAGCTCGCAGCGCTCGCGCTTTTCGCCCACGGATTCCTGATTCTCGTCGGGACGGCCGTGTTCGCTGCATCGCCTATGGGTCAAACGACGCTGAACAACACGGGGCCGCACGGCTTCAGCGAAATCCTCTATGAGTTCAGCTCCTCGAGCGCGAACAACGGCTCGGGTTTCGAAGGTCTCGGCGACGGCACGATGCAGTGGGACGTTGCGACCGGTATTGTCATGCTGCTCGCGCGGTTCATTCCGATCATCCTGCCTCTCGCGATCGCCGGGTCCTTGGCCACCAAGCGGCCCACGGCGATTTCCGCCGGAAGCCTCGGCGTCGAGGACGGCACTTTTGGCATCATGCTCCTCGCGACGATCGTGTTCATCGGCGCGCTGAGCTTCTTTCCTGCGGCCGCGCTCGGGCCCATTGCGGAGCACTTCCTCTACATGCACTGAGTGAGTCGGCTCCCACCAATCGACCTATTGGAGACATGGAAATGTGGATTTCGAGCATACGGGTCGGTGTCGCTACGATGCTGA
This sequence comes from uncultured Gammaproteobacteria bacterium, assembly GCA_963782445.1. GTDB lineage: Bacteria > Pseudomonadota > Gammaproteobacteria > Steroidobacterales > Rariloculaceae > ZC4RG20. The sequence continues at coordinate 1,966,918 of CAWAJM010000001.1, read as the reverse complement.
TCTGCGTCGTGCTTTATGCAGGAGCCGTCTTCGGGATCGCGCAAGTCGTCGCGCCCGAGGCAGCCGGGGGCTCCCTGATAAGAGCCGCTGATGGACACGTAGTCGGTAGCCGCTTAATCGCCCAGAGTTTCACGCAGCCCCGGTATTTCTGGCCGCGTCCCTCGGCCGTCGACTACAACGCATCGGCCGCCGGCGGCAGCAACAAGTCGCCCACGAACACCGATTTGACCAAGCGCGCCGAAGATATCGTCAAGCGCTATGGCGCTACGGCCGATAATCCACTGCCGCCGGAGCTCGCGGCGACCTCGGGCGCCGGGCTCGATCCGCACATAAGCGAGCACGCGGCGCTCTATCAGGCTGCGCGCGTCGCGGCCGCGCGCGGCCTGCCAAATGCGCGCGTCAACGCATTGATTCGCGAACGGGCGTTCTCGCCGGGCGGACCGCTGACCGATGACCGGATCGTGAACGTACTCGAGCTCAATCTCGCGCTCGACGCGCTCGGTCAAAAAACGCGGTCAGCGAACGGGGCGGCTGTGACGGGACAAATCAGGTCCCTGGGCTCGGCGTACCGGAGGTAAGACGCAACAACCTTGCCGGTCGAACCGTCGATGAGCATGCCCGTGATTTTCCGTGAGTCGCCGCCCGAGATATGCGCCGAGGAATGACCGCCTTCGACGCGCACATACACATCGTTGCCGGCAGGGTGGTCGCGGCGGCCAGGGGCATCACGCACCATCGAGTTGCGCAATGAGCTTCTTGGAAGCCACGAGGCGAAAGGCGTCTTGCACGAGCCCGGCCACTTGGTCCCAGTCGACGCCGTCATCGTCGAGCCGGACGCCGATCCACCCTCTGACGCCGCAGTAGGGCGGCGCGAAAAAGCGCCGCGGATCGGCCTGGACCCACACGTCCTGCGCGCCCGGCAGTGCTGGCAGCCAAACCGCCACGTGGTCAGCACCGTGATGATGATTGTCGAACTGCGCGAAGATCTTGCCGCCGCCGGCCCGGAAGGTCGGCTCGCCCCAGGCCAGCTTTTCCGTGGCCTGCGGGAGGGCCAGGCAGATCGAGCGCAGGCGCTCGAGAATGAGCGCGACCTGACCTTCGACCGCCTTAACGGGATGCGCCATCGTGAGCGCCGAGGGTCGGCCGCCTACTGAATCCCGGCATTTCTTTTCTCCTCGCGCAGCCATTCCTCGGCGTTGCGCCCGAAAGGGATCATGACATGCTTGCGGTATGCCGGTCGTTCGCATAGACGCTCGAACCATGCGCGCAGACATGGCGTCTCCGGCCGCTCGATCGCCAGATCGAAGTACCGGTACGCAAGACAGCCGAGCGGCACATCGCCCATCGTGAAGGCCTCCCCCGCCAGGTACGGCTTGTCTCCGAGATGCGCATCGAGCCGCTTCGCGAGGTCGCCGCAGGCTTTGGCCCCGCGCGCGATTCGGGCCCGATCGGCACGCTCGGCGGGCAGGCGGATCAAGTTCATGAAAGCGTCGAAGAACGCGGGGTTCATGGTCGACGAAGCCCAATCCATCCATTGGTCCGCGTGCGCGAGAGCGGCCGGCTCGTCGGGCCACAGCCTGCCCTGACCGTAGGTCCGGGCGAGGTATCGGACGCAGGCGTTCGATTCCCACATGACGAGATCGCCGTCGCGGATCGTGGGTACCACACCGTTCGGATTCATCGAGGCGTAGTCCGGCGGAAAGCCGAATGATCCCGCTATATCGAGGCGCCGATATTCGAGGTCCAGTTCACCGAGCGTCCACATGACCTTCTGGACGTTCATCGAGTTTCTTCGCCCATACACGGTGATCATTGCCGCACCTGCCCCGCTGTAGCTACCGCCTCAAAGGTGTCGCCGACGAATCAGCGCTCGTCGGCCGCGCGCGTCAGTTCTCGAGAACGATGAGCTCGAAGCTGTCCGGGACGAGCTCCGGCCGGCGCCGGCGCTGCCCTTGGGCCTGCGCCGGCCGGGGCTTGAACGCGGCCGTCACGGTATAGAGCCGGTGCGTCTTCGGATCGAGCTCCATCGTGCGCGCGCCGAGCGCCGTCTTCACAGTCTGCACGACCCGGAATTGCGTCGGGCTGTCCTCGTGGACGACGGTGATGGCACCGTCGCCGCCCGTCGAGGCGAACGCGAGCTGCGTGCCCGGATCGAACCGCGCCGCATCCGGCCCGGGGCCGATGGGCACATGCGCGACGACTCGCCCGCTCTGGGCGTTGGACATGACCATCATGCCGTTACGGCAGACGCTGAACAGGATGTGATGCGCCGTGTCGATCGCGAGCCCGCTCGGTGAGTCGCAGGGCGCGAGCGCCCACTTGCGCGTGACCTTCATGGCCGAGGCGTCGATCTCCGCCATCTGTGACGTGCTCTCGAGGTTCACGTAGAGCTTGCCCTGCCTGTCCGTGACGCCGAATTCGGGCTTCGCGCCGAGGTCGATCGTGCCGACGAGCTTGCCCTTGGCCGGGTCGATGTCGCTGGCCGTGTGGGCGTCGCCGTTGAACGTGAAGATGTGGCCCGTGGCCGGATCGTGCAGCACGGCATCATCGTCCTCGTCGACCTTGATCCGGCCGATCGGTTTCAAGGTCTCGAGGTCGAACATGACGACGGTGGCATCGCCGCCCGAGGTCGCGAAGCCGCGTCCGCTCGCATGGTCGAACGCGACGCCATGCGCCCGCATGAGGCCCGGCACGTGGCCGAGCACCTTGCCGGTCGCCGGGTCGACGACCATGACGCGGTCGTTGCGGCCGATGAAGAGCCGGTGCGTCGCCCGATCGAGATTCAGGTAGTCCCAGAAGCCCGCGCCGCCGAGCTTATACATCTTGGCGACGTGGTAGGTTTGGGCCGCGGCGGTGCCCGCCTGCGCGAAGGCGAGCAGCGCGGCGGCTGCGGCCAGCCCATGCATCTTCTTGTTCATAGGGCACTCCTCGGTACGTGGATGTTCTTCTTGACCGGCAGCCCCAGCATGGCCCCCGCGAACGCAGGCACGCCAGCTGGGTCCGCCATGGCCGATGTTAACCCGGCCAACCTGACACAGGGCTAACAGCGGCCCTGCCCGGCGCGCTAGTTAGCGTAGTGTCAGGTTGAACGCGATAGACTCCGAGATCGGGCCGAGCCGCCGGTCGCTCCAAGCGTCCCGGACGGCCCGGAAACGACCGGGAATCGATGCCGAAGACCATGCACCTGCTGCTCATCGAGGACGACCGCGAGCTCGTGAACGTGCTGAAGCGCGGCTTTGGGGATGAGGGCATTCACGTCTCGGCGGCGGGCGATTTCGAATCGGGATACGATCTCGCGCTGGCGGGCGGCTTCGACGTAATCGTGCTCGACGTTATGCTGCCGGGCGGCACCGGCTTCGACCTCTGCCGGTGCATCCGCGACGAGGGTATTGCCACCCCCGTCCTCATGCTCACGGCGCTCGCCGCGGTCGACCATCGGGTCAAGGGGCTCGAGGGCGGCGCCGACGATTACCTGACGAAGCCCTTCGCGTTTCGCGAGCTCCTGGCTCGGGTCCGCGTCCTGGCGCGCCGGCCCGTCGGCGTCCCCGAGGGGGCGTTCGATCTCGACGACCTGCACGTCGATTTACGCAGCCGCCGCGTGACGCGCGCAGGGCGGCCCATCCGCCTCACTGCGAAAGAATGGGAGCTGCTGGAATTTTTCGTGCGGCATCACGACGCCGTCATCGACCGCGCGAGTATTTCCGCCTATGTTTGGGACGACAACCACGATCCGTTCTCCAATGTCCTCGAGGTGCTGATCGGGCGGCTCCGGCGCAAGATCGACGACCACGAGTCACCGCGGCTCATTCATACCGTGCGCGGCGCCGGTTACCGTTTCGGCTTGTGATCGAGGAGCTCAAAGGCCTGCGGGTCCGGCTCACGGCCTGGTACGTGGGCGTGTTCGCGCTCGTGCTCGCCGTGTTCGTCGGCGCGCTGTTCTACGTCCTGACTCGACAGATCTCGGCGCGCCTCGACGATTCGCTGGCCGACGCCGTGGACGAGCTGCAGCGGGCCGCCGAAATCCGCATTCGCGAGGGACCTCCCGACGCCCACCGAGTCGATGCACTCGACGAGCTGCGAATACCCGATCGCCGCCTCTACGTCTTCGATGACGCGGGACGTTTGCTGCATCCCGACGCCGCGCCGGCCTGGATACGTACGCTCGCCGCGGAGGCGCTCGCCGGCGGCGAGCAGCTTGCCGAACACGAGACCGCAAACGACTCGACTTGGCGCGGCTACGCGCGGCGCTTCCGGCTCACCGACGGCCGCGAGTACGTCGGGGTGACCGCCGCGGACGTTGTCGAGATCGACCGCGAATATCCCGGCCTCTTGCTCGCCTTCGGCCTTGCCGCCGTGCTCGCCCTCGGGCTCGTCGGGGTCGGCGGCTGGCTGCTCGCGCGGCGCTCGACGGAGCCTGTTCGAGACGCGTTCCAGAGCATGCGGGGCTTCATGGCGGATGCGGCCCACGAGCTCAGGACGCCCGTGGCCGTCGTCAGGGGCCACGCCGAGGTCGCCTTGCGTCAGCCTCGCGCCGGCGACGAGTATCTCGAAATTCTCGGGGCGATCCACGGCGAGGCCGAGCGGCTCGGAGGCATTCTCGAGAACCTGCTCACGATCGCCCGCGCCGATGCCGGCGCGTGGCCCGTGCGCCTCGAGTCCCTGTATCTCGACGATCTGCTGCTCGACGTTGTGAGCAATGCGCGCGCGCTCGGCTCGGGCAAGGGCGTGACGCTCGACGTAACGGCGCTCGACGAAGCGCCCGTGCGGGGCGACCCGGAGCTGTTGCGCCAGCTGCTCATGATCCTGCTCGACAATGCCGTCAAATTCTCGCCGGCCGGCGGCCGCGTCAACGTCGCCGCCCAGCGGCGCGACGGCCGCGTGTCCGTTTCCATTCAGGACAGGGGCCCGGGCATCCCCACGGAGCAGCTGCCGCGCGTGTTCGACCGTTTCTATCGAGTGGACACCTCCCATGCGCGCGCCGGCGGTGCGGGTCTCGGACTCTCGATCGCGCGTTGGATCGCTCAGATGCATCACGCTACGATCTCCATCGATTCGGCCCTCGGGCGCGGCACCACGGTCTCCGTGTCCTTTCCACTGACGGAGTATTCATGAAACTGCGCCGAACCCTCATCGCGACTCGGACGTTGACGTTTCTGGCCGCCTTCACGCTGTGCGGAAATTTGCTCGCACAGCAAACAGGTACGGTGCTGGAACCGGGCTCGTTGACGCTGGACGAGGCCTTGAGCCAGGCGCGGCGCAACAACGCGCAGTTACCGGTCGCTAATTACAAGGTGCGCCAGGCCGTGGCCCGTGCGCAGATTGCCCGCGGCCAGCTCTACCCGCAGCTCTCGGTCGACGGGGACGTGCACGGCGGCGCGCCGCAGAGCTATGCGAGCAGCGATGCGCTCGCCCGCGTGCTCATGCGCACGCCGATCTACGACGGCGGCGAGCTGCGCGCCGGGCTCGCGCAGCGCGAAGCCGAGGCGACCTCCTCCATGGCCGGCTACCGCATGTCGATCCGGGAGGTGGACCACGCCGTGCGCCTGGCCTACGACCAGGTGCGGCGCGCGGAGACGACGCTCGCGTTCCGGCGCCGCGCCATCGAGCGCCTCCAGACCTATCTCTCCGTCGTTCAATCGCGCCAGGCGGCGGGCCAAGGGGTCGGCGCCGACGTGCTCCGCACGCGGCAACGGCTCGCGAGCGCCCGGGCCGATGTCGCGGCCGCCGAACGCGATCGGCACGAAGGCCTGTTGACGCTCAACGAGCTCATGGGCCGGCCGCCGGAGACGCCTCTGACGCTCGCTCCGCTGCCGGCGCCGGCGCCGGCCCCGAAAAAGGCGGACGCCCCGTGGCTCGCGACGCCCGACGTGGCCCAGACCGAAGCCGACGTGCGCGCCGGCGAGGCCGGCGTTCGGGTCGCGCATGCGGGCCGCAGGTTCCACGTCACGCTCGATGCCGACGTGGGCTCACAGCCCGTGCTCGGCTCCGACGTAGCGCTCATGAACAATGGCACTGGCTCGGGCGCGGAGGTCACGCTGAACTTCTCGCGGCCCTTCTGGGACAAGGGCGTCTACGAAGGCCGCGTGGCCGAAGCCGAAGCGGCGCTCGGTCAGGCGCGCGCCCAGAGCGTGCTCGTTCGCAGGCAAGCCCAGCTTGCCTGGACGCAGGCCGCCACGGATCTCGCGGACCTTTTCGATGAGTATCAGCAGCGGCAAGCCGCCGCCGGGGCCGCGCGCGACGCCTATTTGCAGGCCGAGAGCCTGTACCGCGGCGGCCAAGGCACGGCGCTCGGCGTGCTCGACGCCTACGATGCCTGGATCACCGCGAACCAATCTTTGCTCGACGTAGTCTACAGCTACCGAGTCGCACAAGCAGATCTCTACCGTTGGGGGGCTCCGTGAACGATTCCTTGCCGAACGGGGTGCGTGCGGCAACACGCGCGTGCCCGCTCTCGCGAACTCTGAGGGCCGCGCTCTGTGCGGCGGCCCTGCTTGCCGGTGCGGCCGCGCTCACCGGCTGCGGTCCCGGCGGGCCGGGCGTCGGCGGGGGGTCCGAGGCCGACGCCGCGGAGCCGGCGACGCCCGAGCAGGCGCCCGTCGGCGTGCCCGTCGAAGTCGCGCCGGTTCGGCACGAGAACGTGGACGTTGCCGTCACGGCGTCCGGGCGGACGCAAGCGCTGCGGCAAGGCCGCGTGCGCGCGCCGTATGCAAGCCGCGTCATCGAGCTGCGCGTGGCCGACGGCGACGTTGTCAAGAAGGGTCAGATCGTCGCCGTGGTCGTCTCGAAGAACAGCCAGGCCGCGCTCGACGGCGCCCGCCAGATGCTTGCCGCCGCGCACACGGCGGCCGACAAGGCCGATGCCGAGCGGGCCATCGCGCTCGCCAAGATGGATCTCGTCCGCCAGTCGCTGCGGGCGCCGGCCGCGGGCGTCGTGCTCTCGCATTCCGCCGAGGCCGGCGATTACGTCGACGAGAGCGAGGTCCTCGTCACACTGGCCGAAACCGACAGCGTCTTCTTCCAGGCCGAAGTCCCGCAGAGCGCCGTGGACGGCGTCAAGCCGGGCCAGCCCGCTTCGGTGAGCCTTCCGGCCGTCTCCGCAAAGCCCGTCCCGGCCGTCGTGCACGGCATCCTGCCGCTTGCATCGACGGCGAACTTCAGCGCCCCGGTCCGCCTCGACTTTGCCTCGACGCGGCCCGCGCTGGGGCTCGGGCTGTTCGGTACGGCGCGTATCGTCGTCGCCCGACACGCCGATGCAACCGTCGTCCCCCAAGCGGCGGTGCTCACCGACGACGTGACGGGGATATCGCGGGTCGCCGTCGTCGACGGCGACGGCAAAGCTCATTGGCTCGACGTATCGACGGGCGTGACCGAGGGAGACTCCATCGAGATCACGAAACCCGCCATCGCAACGAACGAGCGCGTCATCGTCGACGGTCAGGTCGGGCTTCCCGAAGGCACGAAAGTCCAGATCAAGGGCGGGATTTGACGATCTTGGGCACGTTAGGCTGCTGTCAGGTGCCTGAGGATAGAATCGCGTTCGTCCCCGGCCGAGCGACTCCAGCGTCATGAAATTTCTCGACAGAATGCGCCGGCGCCCACACGCGCTGTTCGGATTGCTGCTGCTGCTCTCCGTGGCCGGCATCTACTCGCTGGCCCGGCTGCCCTCTTCGATCTTTCCTTCGGTGACCTTCCCGATCGTCAAGGTCATCGCCGACGCGGGCGACGAGCCTGCGGCGCGCATGATGCCGACCGTGACGCGCACGCTCGAGGAAGCGATTCGCCGCGTCCCCGGCGTGACGGTCGTCCGCTCCATTACCTCGCGCGGCTCCACGGAGATCTCGGCGGAGTTCCGCTGGGGCACGGATATGCAGGTCGCGCTCCAGCGCGTTCAGGGCGAGACGCAGCGTATCCAAACGGACCTGCCGCCGGACACGCACATCGACGTTGAGTGGATGAACACCGCGATTTTTCCGATCCTCGGCTACGCGCTCACATCCGATACCGAGTCGCAGGCACAGCTCCTCGACCTCGCTCAATACACACTGAAGCCGGCGCTGCTCGGCATCGACGGCGTCTCCCAGATTCAAGTTCAGGGCGGGCGGCAGCGCGAGTTTCAGATTCGGCTCGATTCGCAGGCGCTGCAGGGGCGCGGCCTCTCCGCCGCGGACGTCATCGACGCCATACGGGCCAACAACGACGTGCTGTCGGCCGGGCTGACCGAGCGCAACCACGAGCTCTACCTCGCCCTGACGACCGGGCGCGTCCACGATATTCGCGCGCTCTCCAAGATTTCGGTGCCCGTCCGGCAGGGCCCCCCGGCGACGCTGGCGGACCTCGCCAAGCTCTCCGTGGCCGACGAGGTCTCCTTCATCCGCACGACGGCCAACGGCAAGCCCGCCGTGCTCGTGAACGTCATTCGCCAACCTTCGGCGAACACCGTCACGATCGCCGAGAGCGTGCGCCAGCTCTTGAAGGACCGGCCGGACCTGTTGCCGCCCGGGACCAAGTGGACGACGTTCTACGATCAGGCTCGTTTCGTCTCGAACTCGGTCAGCGGCACGGAAGACGCCGTGCTTGTCGGCGTCGTCCTCGCGGCGCTCGTGCTCTACGGCTTCCTCTGGAGCTGGCGCACGACGCTCGTCGCCGCCGCGACGATACCGATCACGGTCGCCATCGTCGGCCTGCTGCTCGGGGCCACGGGGCAGACCGTCAACCTCATGACCCTGGCCGGCATCGCCGCCGCCCTCGGTCTCATCGCCGACGACGCGATCGTCGTCGTCGAGGACATCGAGCGCCATCGCGACGAAGGCAGTCCCGACCCCGCGGCGGCCTCGATCCGCAAGCTGCTTCCGGCGCTGATCGGCTCGAGCCTTTCGACGGTCATCATCTTCCTGCCGTTCGCGCTCCTGCCGGGCATCACGGGCGCCTTCTTCAAGCCCCTGGCGCTCACGATGGCCTTGGCGCTGACCGTCTCGTTCTTCGTAGGCGTGGTCGCCGCGCCGGCCGCGATCGTCGCGCTGGAGAAGGTCGGCCGCAGACGGCGCGCACAGCGGAAGGCCGAGGCCGCCGCCGCGACGCATGCCGAGCCCGGCGCCATGAAGAAGCCCGCAACGCCGCGAGGCTTCCGTGGCCGCCTGAGCGCGGGCCTCGGCGCGGCCTACGGCCGCTTTGCGGGGCTGTTCGTCGACCACGGCTCGATCGCCGTCGTCGGCCTCATCGGCTTGATCTGCGCCGGGTGGTGGCTCTACGGCCGAATCGGCACCGACTTCCTGCCCTCGATGGACGAAGGCTCCATCATCCTCGATTACTGGACACCGCCCGGCACGTCGCTGAGCGACACGAACAAGATGCTAAACGAGGCCGAGAAGGTCATCATGGCGGTGCCCGGCGTCGAGAGCTATTCGCGGCGCACCGGCACTCAACTCGGCTTCTTCATCACCGAGCCCAACCGGGGCGACTACGTCATCAACCTCAAGCCGCGCAGCGAGCGCCGGCCCGTCGACGACATCATCGACGAACTGCGCACGCGCATCGCCGCCGTGGAGCCGGCTATCAACACAGACTTCGGCCAGCTCATCGAGGACAATCTCGGCGATCTGACGGGCGGCGAGCCGCAGCCGATCGATATCAAGATATTCGGCAGCAACACGGCCCTGCTCGAGCAGAAGGCGAAGCAGATCGCCAAGATCGTCGCCGACACGCGCGGCGTCGAAGACACCTTCGACGGCATCACGATCGCAGGCCCGGCCTTGAACATCCGCGTGAAGCCGGAAGCGGCGGCGCGCTACGGTCTCACGACCGACCAGGTCAACGCGCAAGTTGCGCCGGCTCTGATAGGCACGGTCGTGGACCAGATCCGCGTCGGCGACCGAATGTACGACGTCCGCGTGCTGGAGCCGAGCGCAAGCGCGATGGGTGATTTGCGGATCCGTGCCGGCTCGGCCTTGCTGCCCCTGCGCGACGTTGCTTCGATCGGCACCGGTGCACCCGAAACCGAGATCGATCGCGAGAACCTCAACACCTACGTGGGCGTGACGGCCCGGCTGTCCGGCCGCGACCTCGGCAGCACGGTCGCCGAGATCCGGGCCCGCATACGCCGCGAGGTCGCGCTCGGCCCCGGCATGTCCGTCAAGTTCGGGGGACAATTTCAGCAGCAGCAACAGTCGTTCCAGGACCTGCTCTATGTCCTCATCGCCGCCCTCGTGCTCGTCTCGCTCGTCGTCCTGTTCGCGTTCGACGACTGGCGCGCGCCGATCGTTACCTCGTTGTGCGCGATCGCCGTGCTGCCGGGCGCCCTCGGGCTGCTGCTGATTCTCGGCAAGTCGCTCAACGTCTCGAGCTACGTCGGCGCCATCATGATGGTCGGCATGGTCGCCGAGAACGCCATGTTCGTCATCAACGAGGCGCGGCACGCGCTTCGGGAAGGCATGGCTGTCCGCGAGGCCTGGCACCTGGCTTCGATGCGGCGCCTGCGCCCCGTGGCGATGACGATCTTCGCGACGGGCTTCGCGCTGCTGCCGCTCGCGCTCGCCGTCGGCGCCGGTTCCCAGCTCATGCAGCCGCTCGCGATCGCCGTAATCGGCGGCTTCACGCTCTCGGGGCCCATCGTGCTTTTCCTGCTGCCCGGGCTCTACCGACTGCTCGACCCGCACGGTCATTTGGCCGGAGAGGCTGCCGTCGAGGACGCCATGCCGTAGGTGACAGCCGAGTCATGCTTGTCCGGTCCGCCTCTTGTATGCTGATCCGGATGGTTCATTGGGCAACGGGTGCGCAGGCGCGGTGGTTCGGCTGCCGAGTTCCCCGCGACTGAGCATGCTCACCTACCTCGTCCACCTCGCCTCACGGCTCGGCGCCTGGGGCTATGCGATCGTCGGGCTCGGAGCCATGCTCGAGTCCGCAGCCTTTGTGGGCCTGATCATTCCCGGCGAGACGCTGGTCCTCATCGCGGGCTTCCTCGCCGGGCAGCACGTGTTCGACGTCGATGCACTAATCGTCAGCGCGGCGCTCGGAGCAATCGCGGGCGACAATATCGGCTACGCTCTCGGCCGGCATCTCGGCCGGCGCTGGGCCGTCCGGTACGGCGCGCGCTTCGGCGTCACGCCCGAGCGCCTCGAGCGCGTGGACGTCTTCTTCCGGCGCCACGGCGGCAAGTCGGTGTTCGTCGGTCGCTTCGTGAGCTTCGGCCGGGCGCTCGTGCCGTTCATCGCCGGCTCCGCCCGCATGCGCCGCCCGGTGTTTCTCCTCTACAACGCCGCGGGCGGCGCCGTCTGGGCGAGCCTGTTCGTGCTGCTCGGCTACTTCGTCGGCGAGGCCGCGCGCCTATGGGTCGGACGGGCGAGCGCCGTGCTCGGCATCATCCTGTTCGTCGTGCTGCTCGGCTTCGTGGCCTGGCACTGGCTTGCGACCCACGAGAACGCGGTTAGGGCCGCACGGCGGCGATTTTCGCAGCAGCCACGCGTGCGCGCGCTGGAGCGCCGCTTCGCACCGCAGCTCGCTTGGCTCCGGCGGCGCCTGCGCCCCGGCGGCTATCTCGGCCTGCAGCTCACGCTCGGTTTAGCCCTCTTCGCGGCCGGTGCCTGGCTCTTCGGGGGCATCACCGAGGACGTTGTGACGGGAGATCCTCTGACGGCATTCGATCGACGCATCGCCGTGTGGTTCAACGCCCACCAAAATCCCCACGTCACTACGTTCATGCTCTGGGTCAGCCGACTGCACACGTGGCCCTACGTCACCGCGGTCGTCGCCGCGTTCCTCGGCTACCTCGCCTGGCGACACCGAAGAAAATGGATCGTCTTCGTGCTCGTCGCGGTGCCCGGCGGCCTGCTGCTGAACACGATCGTCAAACTCGCCGTCCATCGCGCCCGCCCCATGCTCTCGGGCCTCGCGGCACAGCTGCACACTTACAGCTTTCCGAGCGGACACACGGCCGCCGCCACGCTGCTTTGGGGGACGTTCGCGATGTTCCTGATACCCCGCGTGCGGGCCTGGCGATGGAAGGCGCTCGTCGCCATCGTCGCCGTCATACTCGTACTCCTCGTCGCGCAAAGCCGCGTCTACCTGGGCGTGCACTACGTCAGCGACGTGATCGGCGCGGCCGTGGAGGAGTCGGCATGGCTCGCGCTGACCTACACGGGCGTCAATACATACTGGCAGCAGCGCAAAAGGAAGGCGACCCGGCAGTGACACCGTCGCTGCACGCCGATGCGACGTGCGGCGAGCCGCGAGTCCGCCGTCGGTGACCCTCCCGGCGTGCCGGTGCGCTCGAGTTAACGTGCTGTCAGCTTGACTTGGATAGGATGGTCGTCAGTCCGGTTGTGTCATCGGCGGCGCGCCGGACTCATCAGGATGACAGGTGAACAGGAGTTGAATCATGCCCCATTTGAGAAAGACCATTGCAGCATTGGCGTTGGGATTGTCGCTCACTGCCGGCTTTGCCGCATCGGCGCAGTCCTCCCAATCGAAGGCCACCGACCAGGCGCAGGCGAACGCGAAGATCACGATGCAGCAGGCCCGCCAAACGGCGCTCGCGGCGGCCAAGGGCGGCAAGATCGTCGATCAGGAATTCGAAAATGAGAACGGGGCCTGGCGCTATTCGTTCGATATTCGTCAGGGCAAGCGGATCCACGAAATCGGGGTCGACGCCGAGAACGGCAACATCGTGGAGAACAGCTGGGAAGGCACGCAGGACAAAGACTGAGCACCGACGCGGTCTGCACGCCGGCCGCGGCGCTTCAGGCTTCACCGCCCGAACGTTCTCCACGCCGTTCAGAGACGCTTCCGGGCCCGCGCAAATCCGCCGGGTCCGAAGCGGCTTCCTCCGGACCGCGTGACGTTCCTGCATCGTCATTCGATTCGGGGAGCCCTTCGGTTTCGAGCCTCAGTAGCCGGGCGTCGATATCGGCCAGAAGCCGGTCGCGGCTGCCCTCGCCCAACGTCCCTTGGCGGAAGGCCTCGATGACTCGCGCCCGTTCGACGAGCAGCAGATGCCGCTCGACGCGAAGGCGTTCCTCACGGGCGAGGACACGGCGGTCGCCACCGAGATTCCGTAGCTCCGCCTCAGCGCGCTCGAGGCGGCGCACGTACTGCTCGCGCAACGACGCAAGCGTGTCCGCCGCAGCAAGGTGCCGCGCGGCCATGCGGTCGATTTCCTCCAGCGCCCCGTCCGCGGCCTGCAACGCCCCGCGGCGCGACTCGTAAGCGACGCGCTCCGCGCGCGAGCTCACGAGGCCGAGGCGGCGCATGAGACTCGACATGCTCGCGCCCTGCAGCAGGATCGAGAACAGCACGACGCCGAAGGTCATTGCGACGATGAGGTCGCGGTACGCGAAAGACGCAGGCAAGCTCAAGGCAAGCACCATCGGCAGCGCGCCGCGCAAGCCCCCGAACGTCAGGATTACGCTCCAGCGCCACGGAATTCGCTCGCGCGTCATGCGAAGCAGACCATGTCCCACGGCAATGACCAGCGCTCGACCGACCATCACGACGGCGTACGCCACGAGGATCGGCAGCCAATACGCGAACAGGGTGTCGAGCTTGAGCTCGAGCCCGAGCAGCAGGAAGACGATCGAGTTCAGCGCGAAGCCCACATACTCCCAGAACGACTCGACCGCGACGCGACTCGAGGGCGACCGGTCCGCCCGCGCGCCGTAGTTGCCGCACAGCATGCCCGCTGCAACCGTTGCGATGATGCCGGAAAAATGCAGGGCCTCCGCGGCCACGAAAGAGCCGTACGCCGCGATCGTCGTCAGCGTGATTTCGATCATCGGATCGTCCACGCGGCGCAGCAGCACGGACGCCGCGAGGCCGATCAGACCGCCCGCTATGGCCCCCATCCCGACGACGGTGACGAATTCGAGGGCGAGCTGCGGCGGCGTCGTAATCGTACCGGCGAGCAGCGAAAGGCTCAGCGTGAAGAAAACTATGCTCGTGCCGTCGTTTAGAAGGCTCTCGCCGTCGAGAAGCATGGTGAGGCGGCGAGGCGCGCCGAGCGTGCGAAACAGCGCCACGACCGCGATCGGGTCCGTCGCGGAAATCAGTGCGCCGAAAACGAGGGCGTGGCGCCAATCGAAGCCCGGAGCCACGTCCAACGCCTTCGCCAGGGGCGCGAGGATGACGGCGATGAGCCCTGTCGACGCGATGACGCCGGGGACGGCCAAGCTCACGAGCGTCAGACGGTTGCGCCAGAATTCCTGAAAATCGATATGGAACGCCGCTTCGAAGACGAGGCCCGGCAGAAACACGGAGAACAATAGGTTCTTGGTAAGCTGCGGGGCCGGAAACAAATGCACGTAGCCCAGGGCAAGGCCCGCGATGACCAACGCAACGGTATAGGGCAGATAGATGCGGCGCACCGCAATGGCGACCGCCGTTGCGACGACGAACAACAGCACGAAGACCGCTTCGATGTCCATGAACGGCGAATCAACTCCGAGACGGCGCGAGAGCGGGACCATGATACGCGACTCGCGTCGACGGCTCGCGCGTGAGCGGCAATCGCAATGGGACGCGGAAGGTCGAGATGATTTGTCCGGAGCGTTGCCTGGTCGTGTGGGGCACCGCATCGAGCTCGCGCGCATCGATCCGGCGTTCACCGTGAGGCACGGGCGCCACAGAGGCACGGCAGGAGTTGTGTACCGTTCGGCCGCCGGTCGCAAGGCGGTGCTTGCGGCCAATCGGGCGCAGGCCGGCGGCTCAATCCAAACCCAAACCGCTCCCCGTAAAGGCATCGCTCCGCGAAGCCGTCTGCATCCGGACGCTGTGCACGTCCGCCGCTGTCACGGCACCGCCCTGATTGCCCGGCAACGAACGCGCGTAGGTCAGGACGGCTGCGATCTCGGCGTCGCTCATCGTACCGCCGAGCCCCGGCATGAATCCGTCGTAGCGCTGGCCGGCCACGGTCACGGGGCCCTGCAGCCCGTGCAGGACGATTTCGGCAAGCGTGGCCTTGGCGCCGTTGATCGCCGATGTCCCCCGCAGAGGAGGAAACGCACCGGCGACGCCTTCACCGCCCGCCCCGTGGCAGCCCGCGCAGTCGGCCGCGAAAGTCGCCGCGCCGTCCGTCACCGGCGGTGCGCTGTTCGGCGCAGCGGGCGCCGTTCCGGCGCTCGGCGGCAGGCTCGCGAGAAGCCCGCGCATGCGCTCGGCCATTTGCACGTACATGCTCGCCATGGAGCCGTTACCGGCCTGCTGCATGATCTGTTGCATGCCCAAGCAATAGGAAAGCATCTGCTGATTCATTTCGTTGAACTCGGTCATCATGGGCCCGCTCATCATGCGCCCGCCCATTCCGAACCGACCCATCGTCCCGCGGCCGCGCATGGAATGCATCATCCCCGATTCGGCATTGCCCATGCGTGCCCAGAGCCCCTGCATGTGCTCGTACGCCGAGCGTGCCTGCGGTGATAGGTCCGTATTCTCCTGCGCCTGGGCCTGACGGATCACCTGGAACTGCTGGGCGGCAGCATCGAATCTCGCCACCCATCCGGGCTCCCGGCTGCATGCCGCGAGCAGGCTCGTTGCACAGATGAAGGCCGTCGTAGCGCCTATGCGCATCGTCCGGCGGCGTCGGCTTCCAGCGTTTGTCTGCGTCGGCTTTCGCATCATTCTTACTCTACGAGTGTGCATGGCGGTCGGCCTTTTCCTGTTGCCCGCCTTCGGCGCCGACAAAACGCTCCGGCGCCTCCAGGAACCGAGCCCGGGACCGATCGGCGCAGAAGTAGTATGTCCTGCCGTCGAATTGCGCCCTGGCCGGCGCATTTGCCGTCTGGACCTGCGAGCGGTACGTTGCCGACCGAGCAGACGAAGCTGATCACCGCGATGAAGGGCCCGACGACTGCGTTTTCGAGCACGGTCCAGAACCCGTGTCCCGTCACGAATACCGCGGCCCAGACGTGCCGCGGCACGAGCACGGCGAGAAAGCCGGCGACGACATAACCGAAAGCCATTTCCTTGCGCAGCATCGTCGCGTCGGCCAATGCGTAGCTCGCCGCGTCCGCCCATCCGGAGAGCGAACGCGCCCGTTCGCGCCAGTCGCCTTGCGGGGAACCGCCTCGCGCAGACTTTCGCCCACGAGATCCAGCGCGTGCACGATCACGCCTCCTCCTCCGCAGACGTTGCGAGGCGGCCGTCGGTCAGACTCTCGATCTTGAGCCGCAACGTCGCCTGATCCTTGAAATCCGGTCGCACCGGACGCTCCCCTGGAGGAATCGGCACATAATACCACCCCACCTGGGGTGGGGCCTCGGACCCGGACCCAGACGCGCCGACGGCAAGATCCAAGCGAACAGCGCGACCAACAGCAGGATCCAGAATCCCCACCAGAGGGCGTGCATACCGAGGAACGACCAACCACGCCCCAACATGCCCTGCCTCATCGCCCAGCCATGAGCTTCGCCGCCGCCGGTCCGGCGCGGCCTGCCTACATCTTTTCCTTCATCCCCTTATTGATCAACCAACTGTTGATGGGCATGGCCGTGAAGAAACCGAAGATCATCGCGAGCTGCATCATCAGCCAATACGTCGCGGTGCTCTTGGGCAGGCCGGGCGGAAAAATCAGCTCCTGATAGACGGCCATCCCGCCGAAGAGGCCCGCCTGAAACGCGGCGATCGACAAGGTATCGGCCTTGATCGCCGCCCAGATGCCCTCGAGCTTGCCCATCTTGCGCATCGGCACGATCGTGAAGTACTGAAAGACGATGCCGAGCGTCCAAGCCCAACCGAAGTCCATCGGAAGATCGGCGAGCAGCGCCTTCCCACCGATCGTCAAGCCCAGGGTCGCGACGAGCCATTCGCCCGCGATGTCGCCCAGTGTGCACCCCGCCCCGCAATGACTGACCGCCTTGCTCAGGATGATCCAACGAGGCATCCGATTCGGGTCCGGCGCCCCCTGACGCTCGATGACCGGCTGCGCCTGCCGCCTTCCGTGCTTGAAGTAAAACCACGCCGCGACCGGGCCCCAGTACAGTGCGGTGATGGGGTAGACCAGATTCATGATGGCCACCTTTTGGCGATAGCCTCTCACGAAAATATCGGCCAGGATCGCGAGGGCGCTCGCGAAGGCCGCGGCCAAGCTGAACCAGCCGATGGCCTCGATCCAACCGGCCGGGTGCGAATGGGGCTCCACTAAAATGCATCCTCCTGCCCGAAAATATTCCGGGATTGGGCAAAGTCTCCAGATATTCATTGTCGGGCACGGCGCCGCGGCAGAGCACCCGTGACGACCACGGATGCATTGCACCCATCAGCCGGCTGCAGTCGGCCATGCCGGCAGGGAAGGAATCACCGCCGGCCTAAGAGCGAGCGCCGTCCCGACACCGGCGCGCGCCACCGAAGGAGCAGTGCCAGCAGGCCGGGCACGACACCGCCGAACGCGGCGATGAGCCAATCGTCCGCGTGCAGGGGTCGGAGGTTCAGCACGCTGGCCGGCCAGGGCACCTGGACTAGCAACAAGGCGGAGCCGACGGACGCCCCGCAGATGACCCTTGCGGTCCAGGTTCTGAGACCGCTCAGGCTCGCGGTGAGGGCCGCGCTCGCGACGACCAGTGCCACGAGGGCCATGGCACGGGCGTGCTCAACGTCGAGTGCGCGCAAGCTGCGAACGTAACCGCCAATGATGACGAGCGTTATGGTCATGCCGACGGCCGCCGCGACCCCCCACTCCCGGCCCGTAAAGAATCGCCCGCTGCGTTCGCGCTTCCCGATCGGTTCGAGCCGCGCGCCGGCCGGCAGCTCCTGAAACACGAGCAGCGCCGTGGGATGAATGATGAGCTCCAGCCAGACAATATGCACCGGAAGGTAGAGCAGCGGAAAGCCGGCCAGCGGTATCAGGGCGGCCGTGGCGACGAGTGGAATGTGGATCATGAGCAGATAGGCAAAGCTGAGCCGCAGGTTGCGGAACAGCTGCCGGCCCTCGGCAATCGCGTTGACGATCGTCCGGAAGTTGTCGTCGAGCAGCACGATCGCGGCCACCTCGCGCGCGCTTCGGGTGCCGCGCTCGCCCATGGCAATGCCGATGTCCGCCGCCTGCAGCGCCGGCACGTCATTGACGCCGTCGCCGGTCACGGCCACGACCTCGCCCTGGGCCTGCAGGGCGCGCACGAGCGAGAGCTTCTGCGCGGGAACCGCGCGCGCGATGACGTTGATGCGCTTTAGAGTGCGGCCGCCGTCTCGAACGATGGCCGCTTCGAGCTCATCGCCTTCGATCGTCACCGGCGAAGGCGCGCCGATACCGACCTCGCGCGCCACGGCCGCCGCCGTGCTCGGGTGGTCTCCCGTTATCATGACCACGTGGATGCCGGCTTCCGTCGCCGCGCGGACGGCGTCCGGGACGCCCTCGCGGACGGGATCCTCGCAGGCGAGCACGCCGGCGAACGTATAGCCTCGCTCGGGCTCGGCGGCGACCACGTCCCCGCGCGGCAGATCCTTCCAGGCGCAGGCGAGGACTTTGTGGCCGCCTGCCGCCAGCTCGCCGACCCGGCCCAACCACTTGTCGAGGTCGGCACCGCCGAGCGAGCACATCGCCAGGATCGTTTCGGGCGCGCCCTTCGTAACGGCGACGATCCCGGTATCGGCCTCGAATAATGCCGTCTCGCGTCGTCGGGCCTCCGTGAACGGATGAGTCGCCATGCGCGCGGCATGTGCCGCTGGGCCTGCGGCCTCGAGTATCGCGGTGTCCAACGGATCGCCGCTTTCCTCTCTAGATGCCATCGACGCGAGGCGCAGGAGCCGGTCCGGCTCCACGCCCAAGGCGGGAATCGTGTGCGCGAGACGGAGCCGGCCCTCGGTCAGCGTCCCTGTTTTGTCCGAGCAGATGCAGGACGTGCGGCCGATGTTCTCCACCACGACGGCCCGGCGCACGAGCGCCTGCCGCTTGGCCAGCCGAAATATTCCGACGCCGAGAAAAAACGCGAAGGCCACCGGAAACTCCTCGGGAATGGCGGCGACCGCGAGCGTCACGGCACTGATCAGCGCGTCGACGATTCCATGACCCTGCCGCCACCTGATCCAGGCGAGCCCGAGGCACAGCGTTCCGGCGGCGACGAGCAAGCCGGTCACGAGGCTCGCGATGCCGCGCTGGAGCGGCGTGCGGGCATGCGCCCCATGAACCGCCGAGCGAACGATTTCCCCGTAGAGAGTTCGAGCGCCGGTGTCGACGACTCGCAGCCGAGCGCCGCCCGTCAACAACCGCGTTCCCGCAAAGCCCCAATGAACGCCGTCCACCGGCGCTTCGCGGCCGGCCGGCAACGCCGTGCGCAGCGGCTCCTTGCGAACCGGAAACGCCTCGCCCGTGAGCGTGGACTCGTCCGCTTGCAGCGCTTCTCCCGCGACGAGCAGACCGTCGGCCGGAAACGCCTGCCCGGCCAGAACGAGGACGAGATCACCCGGAACGACGTCGGCTGCCGGCACTTCGAAGCACTGCCCGTCCCGCAATACCGCCGCACGCTCGGCCAGGCGGCTGCTGAGGCCCTGCGTCGAGGCCTGGGTGCGGCGGTGCAAAAACGCGTCCATGCCGACGAGCGGCGCGATGGCGCCGAGCATGATCAGCCCCTCCGCCCAATCGCCCACAGCTCCGAACAGCGCACTCGTGGCGGCCAGAAACCAGATCATGGGATCCTTGGCCGTATCGCGGACGAGATCGCGCCAGCCGCCCCGCGGCGTCTCGACGATGTCGTTGGGACCGTAAAGGGCCCTGCGCTCTTCGGCCTCGAGCGCCGACAGGCCGCGTTCCTCGCCCACAAGCCCGGCGATGCGCTCTAACGCGACCACTCGGCGCATACGTTTCGAACCCGAACTCTCGGATAGGCCACGCTAATTCCGACCGCTCGCGGCCGCTACCGAGGATTGTACGTAGGTCCCGGGAAGCGGCAACGGTCCGCCGGCGGCGCCGCTCGCGTTCGAACAAGTACTGATTCGCACTCGAGAACAGTTCGCGTAACGTGATCGCGGGCAAAGCCGCCCGACTGCCGCTCCATGATGAACACGACCGCCGAGGAAACGCCAACGAGCCTCAATGGCCCGCGCCGAGAGACACTGACGGCGCACGGCCTGACGAAGATCTATCGCACCGGAGACGTCGAGGTCCACGCGCTGCGCGGCGTCGATTTCAGCCTTTACGAAGGCGAGCTCGCGGTGTTGCTGGGCCCGTCCGGCAGCGGCAAATCCACGCTGCTCAATATTCTCGGCGGCCTCGACACGCCGACCGCCGGAGACGTTCGCTTCCGCGACCACGTTCTCACGAACGCGACCGACAGTCAGCTCACGGCCTTTCGCCGCGAGCACGTCGGCTTCGTGTTTCAGTTCTACAACCTCATTCCGAGTCTCACGGCGCGCGAGAACGTCGCCCTCGTGACCGAGATCGCGCAGGCGCCGCTCGATCCGGCCGCTGCGCTCGCCCTGGTCGGCCTCGCGGAGCGGCTCGACCACTTTCCCGCTCAGCTCTCGGGCGGCGAGCAACAACGCGTCGCGATCGCGCGCGCGATCGCGAAGCAGCCCGACATCCTGCTCTGCGACGAGCCGACCGGCGCCCTCGACAGCCGGACGGGTGTACTCGTCCTCGAAGCGATCGACCGCGTGAACCGCGAGCTCGGCACCAGCACGGCGCTGATCACGCACAACACGACGGTCTCCGGCATGGCGGATCGTGTCGTGCACATCGCGGACGGTGCGATCGCCGCCGTCGAGCGCAACGCACATCGAATACCGCCGCGCGAGCTGTCCTGGTGAGGCATGAAAGCGCTCGATCGTAAGCTTTTTCGCGAGCTCTGGCGCCTGCGCGCGCAGGCGCTCGCAATCGCCGTCGTCATCGCCTGCGGTGTCGCGGTGCTCGTCATGTCGCTCTCCACCGTCGAAGCGCTGACGGAGACGACGACCGCCTACTACGCCCGCAACCGCTTCGGCGACGTTTTCGCGAGCGCCGTACGCGCCCCGCTGCGGGTCGCCGCCCGCATCGGCGACGTGCCGGGGGTGAAGACCGTCGAGACGCGTATCACCCGGATCGCGACCCTCGACGTGGCGGGCTTCGGCCAGCCCGTCGTCGGCCGCCTTACGTCGATCCCCGAGACCGGGCAACCCGTCCTGAACCGACTGACCCTCCGAAGCGGCCGCTGGATCGAGCCGCGCCGGCACGACGAGGTCATCGTCAACGAGCCGTTCGCCGCGGCGCATGGCTTACGGCCGGGCGACCGCATCGGCGCCGTCGTCAACGGGCGCCGCAGGACACTGACCATCGTCGGCACGGCGCTCTCCCCGGAATTCGTCTACGCGCTCGCGCCGGGCGGCCTGATGCCCGACGACAAGCGCTTTGCCGTCGTCTGGATGGGCCGCGAGGCACTCGAGTCCGCGTACGACCTCGAAGGGGCGTTCGACGGCGTCTCCGTCGCCTTGCTGCGCGGCGCCGATCCGGCTCCGGTCCTGCGCGCCGTCGATCGGCTCCTCGCCCCCTACGGCGGGACGAGCGCGATCGCCCGCGCCGATCAGCTCTCGAACTGGTTCGTCGTCAACGAGATCACTCAGCTGCGGACGATGTCGACCGTATTGCCGGCGATCTTCCTCGGCGTCGCGGCGTTTCTGGCCTACATGGTGCTCGCGCGCCTCATCGCGACGGAGCGCGCCGAGATCGGCCTGCTCAAGGCTTTCGGCTACGGGAACGCTCGGATCGCGTGGCACTACATGAAGCTCGTCCTGGCCATCGCAGCCGTCGGCGTCGCGCTCGGCAGCCTGCTGGGCGTCCTGTTCGGGCTGCACAACACCCGTCTTTATGCCGAGTTCTTTCGCTTTCCGCTGCTCATCTATCGGCCGAGCCCCTATTCGTTCGTCATCGGCACGGCCGTGAGCGTGGGCGCGACGCTTGCGGGTGCGCTCGTGGCCGTCGGCCGCGCCGCGGCGCTGCCCCCGGCGGAGGCCATGCGGCCGCCCACGCCGGCCACCTACCGTCGCAGCCGGGTCGCGGCGCTCGGCGTCGTTCGCGCCCTCGACCAACCGACGCGCATCGCGCTGCGCGAGATCGGCCGCTGGCCGATCCGCTCGGCGTTCACGTCGCTCGGCATCGCCCTGGCGGTGGGCCTGCTCGTCATGGGCCTGCAGTGGCGGGACTCGATCGACGCGATGGCCCAGGGCTACTTCTTCGGCAGCCAGCGCCAGAGCATGATGATCGGCCTCGCCCAGCCCGAGGCGCTGACCGTCGTGCAGGCGTTCCGGCACCTGCCCGGCGTGCTCGCCGCCGAGCCCATGCGTATCGTCGGCGCGGACTTCTCGGTCGGCACGCGCACGCATCGCGGCGCCGTTACGGGCATCCCTCCTGGGACCCTGTTGCAACCGATTCACGACACGGCGAACGGTCGCGACCTGCCCGTACCGCCCGGCGGCCTCGTGCTCGCGACGCGTCTGGCCCGGAAGCTCGGCGTCGGCATAGGCGACCGTGTCTGGATCGACGTCCACGAGGGCCGCCGGCCGCAGGTCTCGCTGCCCGTGACGGGAGTCTTCGAGACGCTGATCTCGATGCCGGCCTATATGGATCTCGGCGCGCTGAATCGGCTTCTGCGCGAGCGCCCTTCCGCCGGCTACGTCAATCTGCTCGTCGACCCCGACGCCGAGGCAGACTTGCTCGCTGCGCTGACGAGGTTACCGAAGGTCACGGCGATCATGCTCAAGCAGGCGGCCCTCGACTCGTTCTACAAGACGATCGGCGAGCAGCTCATGATCTATATCGGCCTTTTCTCCGGCTTCGCGGGGGCGCTCGCCTTCGGCGTGACCTACAACAGCGCGCGCATCGCGCTGTCCGAGCGCGGCCGCGAGCTCGCGACGCTGCGCGTGCTGGGCTTTCGGCGTGCCGAAATCTCCTACATCCTGCTCGCGCAGGTCGGCCTCCTCGTTGCGGCCGCCTTACCCGTCGGCTGCCTCATCGGCCGCGGCCTGACCGTGCTCGTCGCCCGCCTGCTGGACACCGAGCTCTACCGTCTGCCGCTCGTGATCGAGCCCGCGACCTACGGCTGGGCCGTCGTGCTGACGCTCCTGGCGGGCGTCGTCTCGGCCGGGCTCGTGCGGCGGCGCATCGATCGGCTCGATCTGATCCGTGTGCTCAAGACCCGGGAGTGATTCATGACACCGAGACTTCGCAGGGCCGTACTCTGGACCGCGATCGGGACCGCTATTGCGCTCGCCGTCGTGTTCGCTTTCCGGCCCCGGCCCGTCGGCGTCGACACGGTCGCCGTCGAGCGCGGCGAGCTGCTCGTGACCATCGACGAAGACGGCAAAACGCGCGTGCACGACGTGTACGTCCTTTCGGCGCCCGTCGGCGGTCGTATGCATCGGGTGGGGCTGCATGCGGGCGATGCGGTCACCGCGCTCGAATCCGTCGTCGCCGAGATCGAGCCCATCGCGCCCGCGTTCCTCGACCCTCGCGGCGCGGCGCAGGCACGGGCCGACGTGCGGGCGGCCGAATCGGCGCAGACCCTTGCGAACGCGGAAGTCGAGCAGGCGCGCGCCGAGCTCGACTTCGCTCAGCGCGACTACGACCGGACGCGCCAGCTCATGGGGCAAGGCGTGACGTTGCAGCACGACCTCGACGTAGCCGAACGGGCCTACCGCACGCGCCGTGCCGCACTCTCGACGGCCCTCGCCGCGCTGGACGTGCGCCGCTTCGAGCTCGAGCGGGCCCGCGCCCAGCTCGTGTCGCCCGCGGATGCGGCCAAACAGGAAGATCCCTGCGCCTGCGTCTCGCTCCGCGCGCCCGTGAGCGGACGCATCCTGCAGGTCCTCCAGCAGAGCGAGAGCGTCGTGCTGCCAGGCGCGGCGCTCGTCGAAATCGGCGATCCGCGCGACCTCGAGATCGCCGTCGAACTGCTAACCACGGACGCGGTGAAGGTTCATGCGGGCCAACGCGTCATCATCGACGATTGGGGCGGCGACGCCCCGCTCGAAGGCCGGGTCCGCGTCGTCGAGCCCTACGGCTTTACGAAGGTCTCGGCGCTCGGCATAGAAGAGCAGCGGGTCAATGTGATCGTCGACATCACGAGTCCGCACGACCAGTGGAAGGCGCTCGCGCACGGCTATCAGGTCGAGGCGCGGATCGTCGTCGCGGACGAAAACAACGTCTTGAGGCTGCCCCTCACGGCACTGTTCCGCGACGGCGCCGATTGGGCCGTGTTCGTCGACGCGAACGGTCGGGCTCGGCTTCGCCACGTCGTGGTTGGCCGGCGCACGGACACCGAGGCGGAGATCCGGAGTGGTCTCGATCAGCACGAGCGCGTGATCGTGCATCCGAGCGACCGCATCGGCGACGGCGTGCGCGTGCTCTCCCGCGGGACCTAGTGGCCTGTTACGGCTGATTCGGCAGCGCCTGAACGCGTCTGGCGCGCCGGTGCCGCGTTGCTCGTCGTCGCCATAGTCACCGCTATGCCTCCTCCTCGCGCCTTGCCCCGACGCGCCATCCATCGCTCAGCCACTACCGAATCAGCCGTTACAGGCCACTAGTGTCCCGCAATGGCCGCTATTGACGGTCGACGGCCCGATAGCGCGATGCCACGGCGCTCCAATCCAGATGGTCGAGGAAACGAACCACGTAGGCGCTTCGGTCCGCATAGTCGACGCTCCAAGCGTCGGGTGACACGTCGCACACGACGAGCGGATTGTTGCCGGCCATGCCTCCTGCATCCGCCGCTCCCAACGGCATGTCGTGCCAGCGATCGTCGTAGGGATCGTAAGCGAGTACGGCCCAAGCTTCGGCGACGCGGGCACTGGCGGCGAAATCTTCGCGCCAGCTTGCCAGCGTACCCATGTGCTCGTGCATGTTGCCCAGAATGTAGCGGGAGGGCGGCACGGGCGCGGACGCGAGGTTGCGGAAGTAAAACTCGTGCAGCAACACCGAATTCGCCGCGTGGATCTGGCGCGCGCGCAGAGCGCCGTATTTGCTCGAGTGGGCGGCGTCGCGAGACGCCTTGCCCAACGACCGTTCGGCTTCGAGCAACTGGTCGAAAGCGTCTCTGTAAGCAGCGTAGCTGCGCGCCAGCTGCGCCTTCGAAAGGAAACCCGGAATCTCCGCATACGGCAAGGCCAGCGGCGTTCGCGGCTGAAAGCCGGGCCGCCCCTTGAGAAGCCCTTCGTAGGACAATCCGGATTCCTTCGGCGGCTGACCGGCCGCCCGTTGCGTGCAGCCCAGCGCCGTGAAGCTCGCAGCCGCCGCCGCTGCTCGCAAAGCCCGGCGCCGACCGGCGTCGAAGGGGGGATTCGAACGACGGCTACCGTTCCGCATGCGCGTCTCCTTCTGGTGCAGACGTCTATCATGTACACTTCGGGCGTCTTTGGGGAGCCGCTCCAAAGGATTCGCCTTGGAAGCGTTCCTCGTCTCTGCCGTCTCGGTCGCCGTCGCGGAAATCGGCGACAAGACTCAATTGCTCGCGCTCGTGCTCGCCGTCCGGTTTCGCAGGCCCGCGCCTCTGATCGCCGGCATCCTGCTCGCGACGCTGCTCAATCACGGCATCGCCGCCGAGCTCGGCGCCTGGCTCACGTCGCTCGTCTCGGCCCGGGTGTTGAAGTGGGCCGTCGCGGCATCGTTCATCGTGATGGGGTTCTGGCTCCTCGTTCCCGACGCCGATGCAGACGCGGCGGCCAAGTACTCCTACGGCGCCTTCCTGACGACGCTGATCTCATTCTTCCTCGTCGAGATCGGCGATAAGACCCAGATCGCGACCGTGCTGCTCGCCGCGAAGTTCCAGACGGTCCCGCTCGTCGTCGCGGGCACGACGCTCGGCATGCTCGCGGCCAATGTCCCCGTCGTGTTTGCTGGCGACTTCGCGGCGCAGCGATTACCGCTCCGCTACATCCGCGCCGGCGCCGCCGCGCTGTTCATCGTGCTGGGCGTGCTGGCGCTGTTCGCGGGAAGCCCGAAGCTCGACGCGTCCGTTTGAGGCAGCGCCCTTGCAGGCGCTTCGCCTTGCGTTATATTCTGCGTTATATAGCGCTTATGGCAAGGCACAAATCCCTCACAGTAGACGGCCGCCTATGGCTCGCCGCCGGCCCAGGCTCGGTCGGCCACGGCCGCATCGATCTGCTGCGGCGCATCGCCGAAACCGGCTCCATCAGCCAGGCGGCGCGCGCCATCGGCATGAGCTACAAGACGGCCTGGGACGCCGTGGAAGCGATGAACAATCTCTCCGAACGGCCCCTCGTCGAACGCAGCGCCGGCGGCGCCCGCGGCGGCGGCACTCGCCTGACCGACGAGGGCCGGCGCCTCATCGAGGTCTACGAGGCTGCGGAGGAGCAGTTCGCGGCGTTTCTCGAGCGGCTATCGGCCGGTATCGCGGACTTCGAGCACTTCTACGCGTTAATGCGGAGGCTGGGCATGAAGACGAGTGCGCGCAACGAGCTGGCCGGCCGGGTCAAGTCCCTTCGCCGGGGCGCGGTGAACGCGGAGGTGGTGCTCGACATCGGCGAGGGCACGGCGCTGGTCGCGATAATCACTAACGAAAGCGCGGCCGCGCTGGGCTTGAAGAAGGGTAGTGCCGCGTATGCGCTCATCAAAGCGTCGTGGGTCATTTTGACCGGTGCAGACGCCGCGGGCGTGCAGACGAGCGCCCGCAATCGCCTGTGCGGCGAAGTCGTCAAGCTCGAAACGGGCGCGGTCAACAGCGAGGTCGTGCTGGCGCTGCCGGGCGGCAAGCGGCTCACGGCCGTCATCACCAACGAAAGCGCTAAGACGCTCGGACTCGAGGCGGGCGCGCCTGCCTGCGGGCTCATCAAGGCGTCGCACGTAATTCTGGCCGTGGACGCCTAATCGCCTGAAGAGAGGCCAAGAGAAAAAATGATGCGCATCCTGCTTTGTGCCGCGGTACTGCTGTGCTCGGCCGTTCCTGCGGCGGCCGCCGATAAACCGATTCTGCGCGTTGCGTACGCCGGCTCCATGGGCGCGGTCATGGACAAGGGTCTCGGGCCGGAGTTCGCCCGCGCCCATGCCGTAGCGTACCAGGGCATGGGCCAGGGCTCTTACGGGCTCGCTCGACTCCTCGCCGCGAAGCGGATCCAGGCCGACGTGTTCGTCGCCATTACGCCGGGGCCGATCCGCGTCGTCGAAGGCGCCGGCATAATCCGCAAAGCCGAGCCCGTTGCGAGCACCCAAATGGTGATCGCCTACAGCCAGAACGGACCGCATACTGCTGCGTTCGAGGCGGCAGCGGCCGGCAAACGGCCCTGGTACGCGCTTCTCGAGAAGAGCGCTATCCGCTTCGGGCGGACCGACCCCGCCACCGACCCACAGGGCCGCAACATCGTCCTGGCCATGCAGCTCGCACAGCGCTACTACCGCCAGCCGCAACTCGCGCGGAAGGTCCTCGGCCCCATCGATAACGCCAAGCAGATCTTCACGGAGCCGTCGCTGCTCTCCCGGCTCGAAGCCGGACAGATCGACGCCTCGTCGGGCTATCTCAGCGCCGTAATCTCGCACCACCTTTCCTTCATCCGGCTGCCGGACGAGGTGAATCTCAGCAATCCGGCCATGGCCGCCGCGTGGTACTCGAAGGCCGGCTTCGAACTCACCGGCCCGGACGGCAAGACAAAAGCCGTGAAGGTCCAGCCGCTGGTCTTCTACGCAGCGGTGCTCGAGAACGCCGCGAACCCGAAGGCCGGCGGCGCATTCGTGCGTTTCCTGTCGGGCAAAGCCGGACAGCGGATCTTCGCTAGCTTCGGCTACGGCCCGCCGAAGGGCGGCGCCTTGTAGATGGCGACGGGTCCGCGCAGTTCGAACACGGACGATGACGACGCGATCGACAATCGCAGCCCTCGGCCTGCTGGCCACGGCGCTGCTCGCCCTGCCCTTCGCCGGGCTCGTATGGAGCATGCCATGGTTGCGGCTGCATTATGCGGCGGGCGACGTTGGTGCACTGGCGGTCTCGATAGGCTATACGCTTGCCGCACTGCTGATCGTCGTATTGCTCGGCACACCGCTCGCCTGGTGGCTCGCGCGGCACCGCTTCCGTGGCAAATGGATCGTCGACGCGCTCGTCCTGCTGCCGTTACTGGCGCCGCCGTTGGCAATGGGCCTGCTGCTCGCGATCTCCTACGGGGCCTACGGCTGGATAGGCCGGCCCCTGCAGGCCCTCGGCTTGACGCTGACGAACACGCCGTCCGCGTTCGTGCTCGCACAGGTCTACGCGTCCGCGCCGTACTACGTGATCAATGCCAGGGCCGCCTTCGAGGGCGTGCCGCCCGAGCTCGAGCAGATGGGTCTGTCGCTCGGCCGTTCGCCCTGGAGCGTGTTTTGGCGTGTCACGGCACCGCTGTCGGCGCTCGGGCTCGCGGCCGGCATCGCGCTTGCCTGGGTTCGGGCGCTCGGCGAGTTCGGCATCGTGCTCATCGTCGCGTACTTCCCCCAAGGCGTCCCCGTGAAGCTGTGGGTCAACCTGCAAAACTCAGGCCTTGAGGCCGTCTACCCGCTGCTGTGCACATTCTTCGCCGTGGCATTGCCGTTGCCGCTCGTGCTCGGTCTCGCCTCCCGAAGACGACCGCTGTATTGATGCGCGTCCGGTGTGCCATGGAAGCGCCGCTGGCGCTGAACGTCGAGCTGGAACTCGAGGGCTTCACGACGCTGCTCGGCTGCTCGGGCTCCGGTAAGACGACCTTGCTGAAGGCCATCGCCGGCCTGCTTCCGGCAAGAACCGAGCCGTGGGACGGGCGTCCGCCGCAGCGCCGGTCCGTCGGCTATTTGCCGCAAGGCTATGCGTTGTTTCCGCACCTGCGCGCCTGGCAGAATGCGGCCTTCGCGTTGCACGGCCCGCGGGCGCAACGGCGCCGCCGGGCCGTCGAGCTGCTCGAGCGCATGGGCCTGAAGGGCCTGGAGGCACGCTACCCAAAGGAACTGTCCGGCGGTCAGCAACAGCGCGTGGCCCTGGCGCGCGCCCTAGCCCACGAGCCGCAGCTCCTGCTGCTGGACGAGCCGACTTCGGCGCTGGACGCCGGCACGCGCGCCGAGCTGCTGCAGGCGTTAATCGGGCTCGTCCACGCCGAGGGCGTACCCGCCCTCGCCGCAACACACGATCCCCGCACAGCCGGCCTCGCCGACCGGGTCGCGGTCATCACGGACGGCTGCGTGGTGCAGCAAGGCGAACCGGGGGAAGTGTTCGTGCGCCCGGCATCCGTTGCCGTCGCGCGCCTGGTCGGAATTCGCAACTTCTTCCGTGCGGTCGTGCTCGGGCGAACGGACGAGACCGTGCGCCTCGACTATGCGGGCCTGCACCTTCGCGCTGCAGCCCCGGGATGGTTGGGGCGGCAGGCGGCCGTGGACGTTGCGATCCGCTCCGAAGCGCTTTTCCCGGCGCACGACGGTAAGGGCTTCCCCGCACGCATTACGGCACTGCATACGGAGGGGCTGCAATGCCGCGCCATCGTCCGGGCCGGCTCGGCGTCGCTCGAGGTGCTGATGCCGCCGTCCGCGTATGCCCGGCGAGTCGGCGACGCGATACACCTCAACGTCGCGCCCGAACACGTTCACGTGCTGCCGGCGAGCGCGGTCGCGACCGGCGACGGCGGCCGGCACCAGGGCGGCTCGCCGAGCGACGGCCCGCTTCGAAAAAACCCACCTATGACGCCTTGAGCAGGAACAGTCCCGATGAACTCTGCGCCAAATCTATTCCGCTGTGCCTGCGTGCTCGCGGCCATCCTCAGCGCCGGCACGGTTCGAGCCGCCGAGAAAGAGCCGGATCTGCTCGATGCGCTGCATGCCGACCGTGCGATTACCGATTCGCAATACGCCCAGCTCAAGCAGGCGCAGCGTAAAGAGGCCGAACGTGCGCGCCGACCGGCGATCGACGGTTACATCCAGTTCGACGCACCGCTCAGCGTCACGCACGACGACGTCCTCGGCAGCCGCACGAATCTCCGGCGCTTCTACGTCCGGCTGCGAGATACGATCGCGCCTGGCTGGCGGTACTCGACCACTTTCGGATACTTCAACGGCGCCACTTACTTCGTCCACGGCACGGTGACGTACACCGGCTTCAAGCGGCTCGCGGTCACGGGCGGCTATTTCAAGGAGCCTTTCTCGCTCTCCTACCTTACCTCGCCCGCCAACCTGCTTCTGCCCGAGCGGCCGCTGCCCGTCATGGCCTTGGATCCTGGCAAGCACATCGGCGCTGCGCTGACGACGCACGGCGAGCGCTGGACGCTGAGCGGCGGGCTGTTCGGGGGCAATTACAAGCAGACCGCCGCTGCGCCCCAGGGCGCCGCCGGACGCTGGGGCGCGAGCGTCCGCGGCACGCTCACGCCGTGGTACTCGCACGACGGCTTCTGGGAGATCGGCGCGAGCATCGCGCGGCGCCGGGCCGACACCGACCACACGGTCGCTTTCGGCTACCTGCCCGAGTCCTTCACGATCGGCACGAAGCTGGCCGCAACGCCGGCGATCACGGGCGTCTCGCACTTTTCGAGGCTCGGCGTGGAAACCTTGGTTCATGCGGGCGCTTTTGCCGTTCAGGGCGAGTACTTGCAGGCGCGGGTCGTGCGTCCGGGTGCCGCGACGTTGCGGCTGCCCGGCTGGTACGCGCAGGCGAGCTGGTCCCTCACGGGCGAACAGCGCGCATTCTCGCCCGCCAAGGGCGTCCTCGGCGGCCTGGTTCCCGCCCATCCGGTTTCCGCGGGCGGACGGGGCGCTTGGGAAATCGCGGCCCGCTACAGCGCGCTCGATCTCAACGACGCGGCCTTGCGCGGCGGCTCCGAACGCAACGTCACGCTCGGCGTGAATTGGTATCCGGAAAGGCCGCTCAAGATCATGCTCGATGCGATCCGCGTCCTCCCCGTGCACGGCGGCAGCCACGCAGGCGTCTCCACGACCATCGTCATGCTGAGGCTGCAGGCCGCGTACTGAACAAGCCGCCTTCAGAAAGGCAGGGCCAGGAGCGTGGCGAGCACCGACTCCGTCCGCGCCAGCGAAGCGCGTAGCCGGATGACGTCTTCGCGCGCCGCAAGAACGTTGCTCTCGGCCCGCAAATACGTGCGCATGTCGAGCGAGCCTTGGCGAAAGGCGCTGCGGGCCGCGCCCGCGGAGCGCTCGAGCCCCGGCAGCCGGGCGTTCAAGCCGCCCAGCTGTTTGGCTATGATCCGCGCCGCCCGCCAGGCCTGATCCGCCTCGTTGACGGCCCCATCGAGACGCGCCTGGTAGGTCTGGCGAAGAACGGCGCGCGTCGCGCGCTGGATCGCGATGTCGCCCCGATTGCGGTTGAAGAGCGGCAGCGTAAGACTCATCGTGAGCCCGCGCGAGCGTATGCCCTCTTCCGCGCCGCGGGACTGAAGCAGGCCGGCGCTCATGAGCGGAAACTGCGCGAGGACCGCCTGCCGCAGGCGTTGTTCCTGACTCGCATAACCGGCCTCGAGCGCGAGCAGATCGGCCCGGCGATGCGGCAGCTCGGCGACGGCCGCGCGATAGGCTTGTTCGGCCAGCGGCGGCTTCTCCTTCAGGGCCTTCAGGCGCAGCGACACGCCGGGCTGGAGCGCGAGCAGTCGGTCGAGCGCGTGGCGCGTTCGCTCCGCGTCGATCTCGACCTGCCGCGACTGCGTCTCGGCCGCGAGCAACGAGGCGAAATCCACGGCGAGGGCTTCTGCGGTCAAATTGTGCTGCGCGAGCGCGGTCTGGTCCTTGGCATAGAGCTGCATGAGGAGCTGCCGCTTGCGGTCGAGCACGCTCCGCAACTGCTCGTCCCGGTCGGCGGTGATGAAAAGCTCGCGTGCCTTTTCGGCCACCTGCCATTCGCTCCACAGGATCTGCAGGTTCACCTGCCGCGCATGCGCGGCGGCCGCGCGCTTGCCGGCAGCGCGCGTCACGAGCGCGCGCAGGTCCTCGGTCAGCGATGCATCGTAGCCGGCGAATCGCGGCGAGCGCGTGACGTCGGCGCTGAGCTGCAAATCCGGAATCAATCCGGCTTCGAGCAATTGCGCGTCCGCGACCCGCGCGTTCAATCGCGTCGCCTTCAAATCCGGGTAGTTGAGCACCGCAAGCATGATGACCGAGGTCTCGCTCAAGCCCTGCGCCGGATCGAACGGCACGGGCTTGAGTCCCGGCAGGTCGAGGCGGTCCGGCGAAACGGTCAGGGCCGGCATCGGCAGAAGGTCCGGCGCGCTCGGCAGCGGCTTGGCCTGGAAGCGCGCACAACCGGCGATGAGCGCCGTGCAGGCCGCCAGGGCCCAGCCGGCTTTCGTGAGACTCAAGCTCATGGCGCCGCTCCCTTCGCGAGCTGCTTGGTTCGCCAATAGAGATAAAGTGCCGGGATCAGATTGGTGCTGCGCACAGCGCTCCATATCAGGCCGCCGAGAATCACCACGGCGAGGCCCTGCTCAGGCGCGGCACCCTGGCCGAAGCCGAGCGCCGTCGGCAGCATGCCGAGGGAAGCCGTCACCGCCGTCAGCACGATCGGGCGGAAGCGCACATGAACGGCTTCGCGCACCGCCTCGTCCACGCCCATGCCGGCCGCCTCGTTCCGGCGCGTGCGGTCGAGCAGCACGATGCTGTGACGCAGGCCGATGCCGATCAGCGTCAGGAAGCCCACCATGCCTGCGGCGTTCAGTCCCACGCCGCTCAATACCAGCGCGACCGTCCCGCCGGTTACGGCCAGCGGAATCTCCAGCAGCAGCAAGCCCGGCACGAGCCAGCCGTCGAACTGCAGAATCAAAATGCCGAGCATGAGCACGAACGCCGCGGCGGCCGCAACGAGTACGCCGAGCGCGGCCCGCTCGAGTTGCGCATAGAGCCCCCCGAAGGCGATCCGATACCCTGCGGGAAGCTTCAGACCCGCGAGCGCGCGGCGGGCAGCGGCGACGGTGCTGCCGAGCGGTCCCGTGGGCGTCGCGACCATCTCGAGCGCGCGCCCCCCGGCCACGTGCCGCAGCTGATTCGGCGTCGTCACGAGATCGAGATCGGCCAGCTGGCCGAGCGGCGTCCACCCCTGCGTGCGAATCGGCAACCGTGCCAGATCCGGGAGCGAGCGTTGCGGCGCGTCCGCCAGCCGCATGTAGAGATCGAGCGGCACGTTGCCCTCGGGCACGCGGGCCAGGACCTCGCCGTTCAGCAACGGATCGATTTGCGCGTAGAGCCCTGCGGGCGTCAGGCCATAGGCGGCGAGCGCCTGCGCTTTGGGCCGCAGCCGAAGCTCGGTGAGCGGATAGCCGTCGTTGTCGAAGAGTGCGGTCAGCGCGGATACCTTACGCAACCGCGCGGCCACCTGGCGAGACAGCTGGCGCAGCTCGCCCGAATCGCTGCCGAACAAGCGAATCACGAACGGCTGCGGCAACCCCGAAAGGCTTTCGCCGACGCGCTCGAGCGTCGGCGTATCGAGCGCCGTCTGGACTCCGGTCATCCGTGTCGCCTTGCGCAGCCGTTGCGCGAGGCCGTCGAGACTGTTGACCGCGATGCCGGGCGCGAGAGCGATCTGCAGCTCTCCGGCGTACGCGGGCTCGGTATAAGCCGTGCTCGCGGAGGAACCCACGCGCGCGAACACATGACTCACCGCCGGATCCGCCAGCAGCCGCCGTGTTATGCGCGCGACAGCGGCGCGCGTATCGACCAGGGAGGTGCCGGGCGGCAGCGAGAAAGACTCGAGCAGCGCGCCCTCGTTCGGCAGGGGCAGAAAGTCGATCCGCACGAGCGCGAGCCCCGCGAGACTCAGCAACAGCACTCCGAACGTAACGGCGAGGCTCAGGCGCGGGCCGCGCGAGACGAGGTCGAACAGGCTTTGATTCCAGCGCCGCAGCCACTCGAGAGCCTTCTGTCCGCCCGTGCGCCCGGCATGCGGCCGCGCATGCAGGAAGCCGAGGCCGAGCGGTATCAAGCTCAACGAGAGCAGCAGCGACGCCGACAGGGCCAGCGTCATCGCGAGCGCAAAGGGGATGAAGAACAAGCCAACGAGGCCGCCGACGAACAACAGCGGCACGTAGATCGAGACGTTCGCCAACGTGCCCGTGACGGCGGGCACGGCGATGCTCGTCACACCGCGCCAGATGCCGGGCCAATGCCCATCGCCCTCGTCCCAGCAATGATAGATGCTCTCGAGAACGATGATGGCATCGTCAGCTAACAGGCCGACGGCCACCGTCAGCGCCCCGAGTGTCATGAGATTGAGGTCTTGCCCCAGGGCGTAGAGCCCGGCGATCGCGAGCGCGACCGAGAGCGGAATGCTGAGCGCGAGCACCCAGACGCCGCTGCCGGCGCCGAGCACCGCGAACAGCACCGCCGCCGCCAGCGCGGCGCCGATCAGCAGGTTGCGGCCGAGGTCGGCGCCGACCCGATGCACGATGAGGCCTTGGTCGTACGTACGGACCCAGCTCACGCCGGCCGGCAGTTGATTCAGCGTCGCGTCGAGCGCCGCCTGCACGGCGCGCGTCACGGGCAGCGTGGAGGCACCGGGTTGCTTGAAAAGCGTCAGCGCGACGCTCGGGTGCCCGTCGAGCGCGACGGCATTGTGCGCGGGGACGGCGGCCCGCACGATCCGGGCGAGCGCGCGCAACGGGATCGGCCCGTTCGGCCCGGGAACGGGTATCTGCTCGAGGTCCGCGGCGTGTACGGGAAGACGGCGCCCCTCGATCAGCACATCGGCATGGCCTGCCGTTACGAAGCCGGCCGGCGCGAGCAGCACTTGGTCTTTGACCGCCCGAGCGATGGCCGTGACGGAAACGCCGTAGCGGTACAGCGCGTTCAAGTCCGGCTGGATCCACAGCGCCTCGTCGCCGGCGCCGTAGACGTTCACGCGCTGCACGCCGGGCACTGCGCGCAGGCTCGGTGCGACGTTCGCGAGCACGGCGCGCTGCACGGCCGCGGGCGCGACGCCCGCCGGAATCCGGGCCGTGTAGTCCACCACTTCGTTGATCGCATTACCCATGATTTCCGCGGCCGGCTCAACGGCCGGCGGCAGCTGGCCCCGGGCCCGATCGATCGCGGCATTGACGGCTTGCAGATCTTGCCCGGCCGCCGTGCCCTCGCTAAAGCGCACGTCGATCTCCACGGTGCCGTTGCCCATGACCGAGCGCACGCTCTCGAGGTTCTGCAGCGTCAGGAGGCGGCCCTCGAGCGGGTCGACGATCAACGTCTCGAGCTCCTCGGCCGTTGCGCCCGGGAAGTGCGTGACGACGCTGATCTGCGGGAAATCGAAGCGCGGAAGCACCTCCACGGGAATCCGCAGGAAGGCATACGCCGCATAGGCGATCAGGGCACCGTATACCAGCATCCAAAGCACGGGACGCAGCAGTGCATGCGGCAGCGGGCCCTCTGCCGCCATCTTCAATCGGGCGGCTGGTAGCGCTGCGCGATCGCCGAGTGGAACTCGAGATACGCGTCTTCCGCCACGACCTGCTGTCCGGGCTGCAGGCCGCGCTCGACGAACGTCTGCCAGCCGCGAGCGGGCCCCGGGAGGACGGCCTGCCGGCGGTCACCCTTCGGTGTGCGCACCATGACCCACCACTGCGCATGATCGAGAATCAGCGCCCGGGTCGGCACTGCGATCAGCTCCCGCTTCGGTCCCTCCAAGGTCACGACGCCGAACTCGCCGTCGATCCAGCGCGCCGGCGTCGTCGAGGCGGGGGAACCGCCCGCACCGCTCGAGCCGGCGGATCCCGCCGCCTCGGCCGGCATCAGCGCGACGGCTTGCGCGCCGTCCGGGTCCACACTCGCAAACACCGTGGATACTTCGACGCGCACGGCGTCGCCCCCGCTCGCACGCTGGAACTCACCCGTCATGCCGACATGGATCGCGGCGGCGTCGGCGCCGTAATAGGCGGCCTTGAGCCATAGCGCGCCCCTGGGCTGCAAGGTCAGCAGACGCTCGCCCGCCGTGACGCGCTCGCCTTGCGCGGCGTCGATACTGACGACCTTACCGGCCGACGGCGCCGTCAACGTCCGCATCTGGCGGGCGGCGCGCAGCTGCGCTCGCGCGGCGTCGAGCGCAGCCGCCGCGGCCGAAGATTCGCTTTGTGCCTTCGCGACGGCCTGCTGCGTGCTGAGCTGGGCGCCCAACTGCTGACGTTCGGCTGCCAAGGAGCGCTTCGCCGCGGCGAGCCGCGCGCGAGCGCTTCGAACGGCCCCTTCCCGCGCGGTCAGCGATGCCTCGAACTCGGCTCCGCCGAGCTCGGCGAGCGTCTGGCCCGCCTTCACGGCCGTTCCGGGCACTGCGGACAGCGCGACGACGACGCCGGCGGCCGCGGCGCGCACGGGCAACAGCGAGACGGGCTCGACTCGAGCGTAGGCCCGATAGTGAGCCGCCACGGGTTCGGCGCGAACCGTGACGGTCGCGGGGCCGGGCGCCGAATCGGCGCCTCGGGCCGCCGTCGCCAGGAGGGCCAACGCTGCAACGGACACGCAGTCGGGCGCGCGCAGCCTCGTCCCCCTCACGGCGCCGACCAACGCCCGCCGAGTCTTATAGGGACTCGTCGGGCACGCGCGGATGACTCGCGAGGGCATCCGCGTCCATCGGCTTCAGTCTGGACTCCTCGTCGCCGCGATTCTGATAGATCCAGTCGAAGAAGCCGGCCGCAACGAGCTTGATCTTCACGGCGTCCCCGCTCGGGTTCTCCCAGAACCACCCCTGAATGCCGGTGCTCGGGGCGACGAGCGTACCGCGAAACGCGCGCTTGCCCGCGGTGTCGTCGTGGTCGTAGCTCTCGAAGTAGTCCTCGTCCGTCTTCGGCGCGTCGGCCGGCGCGACATCCGGCTGCCCGTGGAAGTCGTAGAGCACCGGTGCGCTGGCGGTCCACGAATAAACGAGACCGGCCCCCTTGCGCATGTGGTACTTGATCTCCATGCCCTCGAACGGCGCGAGCGTAATCTCTCTGGAATCGAGCCGAACGGGCTCGGCCTGCGCGATGAAGGCCCCCGTGACGCTCGCCGCTTCGCCCCATCGAGACTCGACCGGCGCCTTTTGCAGAACCGGCACGATCGCTGCGCCGTCGACCGGTGCCGCAGCCGGTGCCGCAGCCGTGGTCGGTGCCGCCGCCCGCTCTGCCGCGACCGGCGCCGGCGCCCCGGCGAGCCCCGTCAGACCCAAGGCCTTGCCCGTGCCGAGCGGGTCGATGCCGTATTCCGCAGGCAGAACGATGCACACCAGCAGCACGGCCGCCGCGGCCACGCTGCCGCCCAGAATCGCAAACAAAGTTCGCCGGCTCGCAGGCGGTCTTTCGATTTGATCCAGCCCCATCCGTACAAGCTCCTCAAAATCGTTTCGAAATCGGCGGCTCGCGCCGTCTCGGACGACCCACCGTATGCGCTCGCATCCTAGCACCGGAGCCGCTATATTCGCATGATGATGCATATACGGATATGGCGATGCTCCGGATACTGAACGCTCGCATCGGCTGGCTATGCCGGCGCCCGGTTCTCGCGGCCATGGCCCTGGCGCCGCTCGCCCTTTTGTTGCCCCTGGCGGCTTCGGCTCACGACGTGAGCGGGAAGGACGCCGCGTACATCACGAGCACGACGGGGGCGCACCTGGTCCCCTATCTCTACCTCGGCGCCAAGCACATGGTGACCGGCTACGACCATCTGCTGTTCCTGGTCGGCGTCGTGTTCTTCTTGCGGCGGCTTAAGGA
This sequence comes from uncultured Gammaproteobacteria bacterium, assembly GCA_963782445.1. GTDB lineage: Bacteria > Pseudomonadota > Gammaproteobacteria > Steroidobacterales > Rariloculaceae > ZC4RG20. Next base: position 1,929,373 of record CAWAJM010000001.1, on the reverse strand, counting down.
CGTGATCGTCTACGTGACGCTGTTCAGCCTCGGCCACAGCACCACGCTGCTGCTGGGCGTGCTGGCCGGCATCCGCGTGAACGCGTTCGCCGTGGACGCACTCATCGGCTTCTCGGTCGTCTACATCGTCTTCGACAATCTCGGCGGCTTTCGCACGCTGTTCGGCTTTCAGCCCAACACGAAATTGGCGGTGCTCGTGTTCGGCCTCGTGCATGGCTTCGGGCTCGCCACGAAAGTACAGGAGCTGAATCCGCCGCGCGCAGGGCTGCTGCCGAACATCATCGCTTTCAACGTCGGCATCGAGCTCGGCCAGCTCCTCGCCCTGGGCGCCATCCTGGCGGTGATCTTGTGGTGGCGCCGCACGGCCGGATTCACGCGCTACGCGCTCGCCGCGAACTTTCTAATCATCACGGGCGGCTTCGTCCTGACCGGCTATCAGCTCACGGGACTCCTAACGAGTTAGCAGGCCCTACGTGGTCTACTATGTCGTCAAGATCCTCGTCACGACCGGGTTAGTCGTCGCGATATCGGAGTTCGCGCGGCGCAGCACGTTGATCGGCGCGATACTCGCTTCCGTGCCGCTCGTATCGGTGCTGGCCATGATTTGGCTGTACTGGCAGACGCGCGACGCGGCGCAGGTCGCGGCGCTTTCGAGAAGCGTCAAGTGGCTCGTCATTCCCTCGCTGGCCCTCTTCGTGCTGCTGCCGATGTTGCTCGAGCGTGCGTGGAACTTCTACGTGAGCCTGGCCGTATCGATCGGCGCGACGGTCGCCTGCTACTACGTGCTGATCGCCTTACTCCGGCATTACGGAATTCGACTCTGAGTGCGGCCGCGCCGGCCCGTGCCGATTTGCAGATGGGCCGCGAACGCACCGGGCATGACCAAGCCGATTCCCCAGTGCAGCTCGGAGGCGGCCGTTCGGCTACCCTCGCCGCCCAGGTAGTAGAGCAGATAGCCGCTCACACAAAGCAGCCCGATGCCGGCGACCATGGCGACACCGGAGATGCGGCTGCGGCGGCTTTGCCAACCCGAAGGCCAATGCCCGGCCCAAAGCCAACCGACCAGCACGAGCGCTGCAAATGCGAAGGCGCCGTGCACAGCGAGACATTCGGGCTCGAGCGGATTGCGCAGGAGCCCGAACGCGCCTGGGCGCGCGAACGCGAAGTGGAGCAGCAGCCAAACGGCACCCGAGAGCCACACTCCGGATAGCGTCGCGTAGACCGCGAGCCGCGCCGCCGTGGACATCCCGGGGCGGATGCGCCCGCGACCCGCGCCGCGGCTCAAGGCGGCAGCCGCGCCCATTCGCGGCCGTCGCGAACGAAAGCCGCTGCACCAAAGGCACGCAGCACGCCTGCCGAGCGGTCCACGTCGGCCAGCACGACCTTGGTCAACGCGTCCGCGAGCCAGGCCCAGGGCGCGACCACCGCGACGCCGAGGCCGGCGCGGATCGGCTTTCCGCCGCGCCCGTCCAACGGCAGGCCGCAGCGCAAGGGGCCCGCGGCGCCATCCGGTTCGGGCACCGCGCTGCTGGCCACTGCACAGGCGCCGAGCCGCAGCAGCGGCACGGCATCCGCCGCTGCGCCGTCGCGCAGCAGCACGGTATGCTCGCCGGGACCGAACAGACGCAGGTCGCCGCCCGCATCGACGGCTCCGGCACGCGCACCGGCCTTGCGCAAGGAAGCGACCGCGCGATCGACGGCGTAACCCTTGGCGATGCCGCCGAGGTCGAGCCAAAGCGGCTTGCGAAACCGGACCGCGCCCGCGGTGGCGAGGATCACGTCGCGCCAGTCGGCGCCCGGGTCCGGAGGCGGCGCATCGTGCGGCTCGGGCAAGACGCCGAGCGCGACGAGCCGCGGGGCGACGCTCGGGTCGAAGCGCCCTGCGGAGGCCGCAGCGACGTGCAGCGCGAACCTCAGCACGCGGTGCGTGCGCGGTCCGACGCGCACGGCCGCCCGCCAAGCCTCGCGGTTGAGCCGGCTCAACTCGCTGCCGGACGCATGGAAGCTCATGGCCGCGTGCACGGCTTCCACTTCCTCGAAGGCGCGCTCGACGGCGCGGTGCGCGGCGGCCTCTCCGAGGCCCGCGACGCGAATAGCGACGCGTGTGCCGAGCAGCGGTCGGGCCCGCTCGATCTCAGCCATGGCTTGCCGCCGTCGGGGCGAGCACGAGCGCCCAGATCGACAAGAGCCGGCGAATGCCCTCGGTCACATGCCGGCAGGAGAGCGTCGCTCCGGAGATATTCTTGATGTCGCGACCGACCGCGACCGGATCGCCGTGCTCGCGCCCGACGAACTGGGCCCGCCATGCCGGCAAGCGCACTTCCCCGCCGTAGGCTTCCCGGTAACTCAGTATTTCGACGCGGCGAATCGCACCCTGCGCATCGAGCGCCACGGCGTAAGCGATGAGCTGGTGCTTGCCGTAGACCTGGTCGGCCATGAACCAGCCGCCGTCGGCCGCGCGCCAGGCGCGGACTTCCCGCGTCAGCACGCTCGAGCCGGCGTCGCGTTCGACGGCTCGCACTTGGTCGTCGGTCAGGGTCAGAAAGTCCTGCGCGAGGCGCTGGCCCGGAAACATCAACGCCTGGGCCTGCTCGACGGTCAGATAAGTCGTCCCGTAGGCTGCAACGATCGGCGCGGCCGCGAGCGGCGCGACGACGGAAATCAGCACGAGTCGGGCACGCATCAGAACTCCAACCCGAGCCCGAGATCGAACGATGACAGCTCGTCGTTGGTCTCGAAACGCTGGTAGTCGGCCTTCAGCACGAGCTTGGCATTCAAGTAGAAGTTCGCGCCTAGCGTGACGACGCGGTCGCGGGGCTGAGGCCACGCGCCGAAACCCGGCACGTCGCCCGTCGGCACCGGCTCGAACCCAGGCGGAATGCCTGCGTAGCGGGCGCCGAGATCGTAGCGCTCCCAGCGCAGGAACGGCGTGATGCGTGCACCGCCGCGCTGCCACGCCGTGTAGGCGGCCTGAACGTAGGCGCCGTCGAACGCGGCGGGCTCCGGGTTCGAGGCGCCCGCGTTGGCCAGGTTGAACGCGGCCGTATTGCCGATCGTGCCGCGCGCGTAGAGCGCCGAGAGATCGAGCCGCCCGGGGTTATAGCGCACGTGCGCTTCCCACAGCGTCGTCCTCTGGTCGGGCAGGTTTTGCGGCACGGCCGGGACGGCTGCGAGCCCGGTGAAAAGACTGCCGCCGACGTCGAGGCCCGGCTTGCCTCGGTAGTTGAGCGCGGCGTAGCCGGCCAAATGCTGCGCATCGGCCAGCGACGCTTCCTGGTGCGCCGCCTGAAACGGCCCCGCATCGCCCTGCGCAAGTGCCTGCGCCGTCCGGTACAACGGCGCTTCGGGATTGACGTCCCAGTCCGCGAGATTCAATCCCGTCGTCAGGCCCAGGTCGTAGCCGAGCCCCGAGCGTGTGCCGCCGTGCACGGCGACGCCTCCCTCGCGCCACGTCGTCGGGATGATGAGCTTCTCGACGAAATTGCGCTGCACGCCGTAGTAGCGCGTGGGCTCGTGGTTGAGGTTCAGCAGGCCAGAGGGAATCAGAAACACGCCGATCTTGATCGCCGTCCGGGCCGTGAGCTGGCGGTCCACGTAGAACTGCTCGACCTCGAGCTCGCCGGCATCGGCGGCCGAGGCGACGGCGTGCTCGATCTCGAATTCCGAGTCGAACTGCGTGCGGTCATCGAACGTGTAGCCGAAGCCGAACACGGCGCGCGCGAGATCGAGCCTCTTGAGGTCGCCGCGCTGCACGGGGGCGTAGTAGTTGACCTCGCCGTAACCGAAGATCGCCACGGCGTCGGCCGCCGTCCGGTCGCCGGCCGGGGCGCGCGACGGCAGTGAGGGCAGCTCGGCACTGCCGTGGTCCTGTGCCGCGCACGGTGCCGCAGCAGCGGCCGCCAGCGCTGCGGCGAGCAGGCATCGGGCCGAGGCGCGTGCTGGGTTATCCATCTCGGGTTCCTTTCTTTTCGTAGATCGAGCGCCTCGAGTTTCAAGGCCTCGCGGTGGGCCCTGGCTCGGCCGCCTGACACGGCGCCGGCCACGGATACTGCTCGGGTGCCGCCGGGTCGTAGCCGTCGGTCAGCGTGCAAAGGAAGGCCACGACGTCGAGTATCTCGTCCGCGGCGAGCCGCGGTGTCTCGCCGATGTGCCGGTCATAGGGCACCTCGGAGGTATTGACGTTGCCGGCGTAGCCGGCGTCGGTACCGGACACGGCGGCATTGACGAGGAAAGCGCCGCCGTCGTCGTGTCGGAACCTTGAACTGCCCGCAAGAGGCGGACGCGCGCGGGCCCATGTCCCTCAGGGGGCCGCACAGACCCAAGTCGTAGAAGCGGTGCACGCCGTCGTTGCCGTTCGCGGGTACGTAGGGCAGGGTCCCGGCGTCGTCGTTCACGGCGAGCGCTGCATTGCGCGGCAGCCCGATGTTGTCATAGGAGAAATCCGTGAACAGCGGCGGCGTGAGGCCATCGGCGGAGGTGCTGACGTGACATGCGGCGCAGTTGCCCTTGGTGGGATCGTTGAACAGCGCGAAGCCCGCGAGCTCCCGCGCGGTCAGCGGCGCCTTGCCGCGCTGAAGGGCATCGAACTTGCTCGAGAACGGTTCCGGCGCCTCGCGCTCGAACGCGGCGATGGCCTGGCCGATGTCGGCGAGCGCCGTTTGCGGATCGGCCAACGCCTCGGCTGTCGGGAGTGAACGGGGCATGGGTATTCGGGCTCGGCATCCTGGGTGAAGCAATGCCCAGCAGCTTATTGCGAGTGGTTCTCATTTGCAATAGCGGTCGCCCTCGGTGTCGCGTCGACGACCTGTCCTTGACTATCATCGGCCGGACCGGAAACCGAGTGGGGTGAGCCATGGCCGACGCTGCCGATCAACAAATTAATGCGCCGCAAAACCGCGGGCGCCGCGATGCGATGACCGCGACCATTGCCGCCGCGCTGGGCGGCGTGGCCTTCGTCGCCTCGAGCACTCCCGCCGAGGCCTTCGAGAAAAAGGAAGGCGACAGGTGCCTCACGGTCCTGTTCCCGAGCGGCCAGGGCCACGCATTCGACATCGACTACTACACGCAGCACCACATCCCGTTCGTGCTGAGCCTGTATGGCGATTCGATCCGGAACTACGAAGTCTTTCGAGGCCAGCCGGGCCGCGACGGTTCACCGCCGCCGTTTCTCGCCATGGCCAATATTTGGATCGCGGATGAAGAAGCCTATGCGGAGGCGAGCCGAAAGCACGCCAAGGACTTCATGCCCGACGTTAAGAATTTCACCAATATCAAGACCGTCGGACAAACCAACGTGCTTTACAAGGTCATTAAGCCGGCCTAGGCATATGATTCGCCGCGGCAGGAACCCGCCCCTGCAACGCAACAGGTCGAGAAACTGTCGGCGCTGAGCTGGGGCAACGTCGCCTTACGCGCCCTCATGGAGGCTGGCGTCGTGGCCGGCTTCGCCTGGTGGGGCTTCCATGCCGGCGCAAGCCCAGCGCCCCGGGCACTGCTCGCGATCGGCGCACCGGCCGTCGGCTTCGGGATCTGGGGCGCGCTCGACTTTCGGTTCGCGGGCCGATGGGCCGAGCCCCTCCGGCTTGCGGAAGAACTCGGGCTTTCCGGGCTCGCCGCGCTCGGGTTCTGGGCGGCAGGCCAGCACGCGCTCGCGCTGTCGCTCGCGGCGCTCTCCGTCGTCCACCACGCCCTCGTCTACGCCCTGGGCCAACGGCTGCTTAAGCCGCGCGCGCCGACGCCTTAGCCGCCGGGCCCGACGCGCCGCGCCGCGCCCTGGGGCCCGAAGCGAGACGCTTCAGGGAGAATCCGACTTCGGCGCCTCGAGCTTCTCGGCCGCGCTGTCCTGCAATTGCTTTGCCTCGTCGCCGGCTTTGTCGGCGGCCTCGCCCGCGGCTTTGGCGGCGTCCCGTGCCGCATCGCGCGTCTTGTCCGCAGCGTTGCCGGCCGCGTCCGCGGCGTCCCGCGCCGCGTTGCCCGCAGCATCCCCGGCGTCCTGCGCAGCCTGGCCGGCAGCGCCAGCCGCATCCCGCGCGGCATTGCCCGCATCCTGCGCCGCTTTGCCCGCTTCCTGGGCCGCGTTGTCGAGGGACTGACTCGCCTGGCCGCTGCGATCGCGTTCGCATCCAGAAAGGCCGCTCGCGAGCGCAGCCGCGGCGACCATGACGAGCAGCATGCGCGGCCGCCGCTTCGACGACCTCTCGTCGTCGTTGCTTCGTATCTCATTCATGACTTCAAGGCTCCCTGTTGCCTCGGGCGGGCGCCCTAAGCGGACGGCCCGCCCTCGGCTTTTAGTGGATCGGCTACTCGTCGGCTACTGGTCGCTCTGGCCTTCCTGCGAACCGCCGCTCGCGCCCTGCCCGGTCGCGGCATCGTACTCCTGACGGCTCAGATGACCGTCGCCGTTCGTGTCGGCCTGCGAGAAATCGATGCCCTCGACCTGCCCAGCCTCCGCGGGGCTGATCATACCGTCGTTGTTCGCGTCGACCTGCTCGAACGGAGGTGCCGAGCTCTGTTGTGCAAACGCGATGGCGGAGAACCCTAGGGCCAAGAGCGTGACCGTTAGTCTCTTCATCTGTCTTTTCTCCCGTGAGTGGTTTGTCGACCCATGCGGAAGCATTTCAGCTCCCGACGCTGACCGTTCTGCAAGTCGTATGCCACGCTCCCAATCGCGAGTCATCGCGCGCCCTGCGGCGGCGCGTGCACGCTCCGCCCGGACGATTGTGTTTCCGATGCCCGACAGTTCCGCAGAGGCGAAGACTGCCCGCTCGCGGAACTTCACTCGGCGCGGGCTAAAGATACGGGGACCGCAGTGCCTCAAATCGACGTCACCCCTGCACGGCGCCGCCTCGCGATCGACTCCGATCGGCCGCAATGGGCCGGCCAGGGGGGACGAAGGTCCAACTTGCTCGGCGCGCCGCCAATACCGACGATCAATGCACCACTCGGCGCAACGGCGCGAAGTGCGTAGGTACGTCTCAAACGCCCAGTGCGAACGGAGAAACTCGATGCGCGCCATGCTCGCTCTCTCGCTGTTGTTGGCGGCCGGTCACGCGGCCGCGGCCGGAGACGTGGCCATCAGCTACGCCAAAGACATGCGGTTCGGAAACATAAAGACGTTTCGGTATGTCGCACCGAAGACGACCGGCTCCGACAGTCCGCTCATGGCGAAGCGCATCGTGGAGCTGCTCGAGGCGCGGCTCATCGACAGCGGCCTGCGCGAGACGAACGACATGCCCGATCTCTACGTTACGTACCATTTGACGACGGCGGCGAGTCCGCCTCCCGACAGTGCGGAGCTCGGCTACAGCGGCTATGGTCCGGGTTGGGCGCCCTGGGAAGACAGCGGGCTCGGCACATCGCGGCCCGGTGTCTCCACGGAGTCGGCCGGAACACTCGTCGTCGATGCCTATCGGCCCGTCGACAAAAAGCTAGTCTGGCGTGGCACCGGCACGCTGTCCCCGGCCAGCACACCGATCAAACGAGACCAGCAACTCGAGAAGATCCTCGACAAGCTCGCCGATCGCTGGAAGAAGATCCTGCGCGACGCGGGGCAATGACGATCCGCGGGCCGGCTTCTCAGGTTCAACCCCTTAGCGCAGCGAAACACCTCTCGATTAAGAACCAACTCCAAGGAGAACAAGCATGAAGCATGTGCGTCCGTCGTCGGTGCGCCCGCGCAGCGGGCCCGGCTTTCGTCTCGCCGCCGTTGGTTTCACCGCGCTCGCCGCCGGCGGACTGCACGCGCAACAGCCGCAGCGGCCTACCGAAATCCAGGCTCAGCAGCAAGCGCAGCCGCAGCAAGGCATCGACGCGTACGTGAGCCAGGACGCGATGCAGTTGCTGTACAGGCGCAAGCTCGATCTCGGCGAAATCGGCAACAACTGGGTTCGCGGCGGGTTCTTTATCAACGAACAGAGAGATCTCCTGGCCTTGGCCGACGTGCTCGCCCACGTCGAGGGTCGCCCGGCGCGGCGCAGATGGGCGCTCGAGGTCGGGCCGCGCGCCTACGCCGCCCTGTTGAGCGTGGAAAACGCGGACATCTTCGCGGTCGCCATCGGCGGAAAATTCTCCTTTCTGTTCGGGCCGAAGCGCATGAGTTCGGCCTCGGCGACTGCATTTTATGCGCCCGACATCACGACTTTCGGCAACGCCAACAGCGTCACCGATCTCACGCTGCAATTCGAAACGCCGCTGACCGACAACATGGACGTATTCGCCGGCTATCGATGGTTCCGCTTCGATCTGCCGGCGCAAAATGGCGTCGACTCGAGCGATCGCGACCTGGACAAAGGGGTGAGCTTAGGCATCACCTTCCGCTTCTGATTCGGCTGGCAGCCTGATCCATGCAGTGACGTCGGTGCCTTCGCTCTCGTGCCGGACCTCGCCGCCGTGGGCGGCGGCGATGGTCTCGACGACCAGCCGCCCGATACCAAGCTCGTCGTATTCCGTAGGCGTGCCCTCGACGCGCTCTTCGGGAGCCAGGAACGGCTTATAGCGCACGCCAACGTCCGCATGGCCGCGCCGCGCCTCGAGCAGCACGGTTACGGGACAGCCGGAAGCCGACGACTGCAGCGCGCCATCGAGAAGGTCGGAGACGGCCAGGCCTAGCCGTTCTCGGTCGCCCCGGACGCGCGGAGACGCCCGCATCTCATAGTTCAGTTCGTTGCGCGGCCACGCTCGTGCCGTCTGTTGCGCGACCTGTGTGACGAGCGTGCGCAATGCCAGCGCTTGCATACGCAGCTTCAAGCTGCCGGATCGTATGCGCGCGATGACCAGCAGGTTCTGCACGATCCGATCGATGCGGACGCATTGCCGTTCGATGACCGCCAGCGCCTGCGGGAGGGTCGAGTGCCCTTCGCTGCCGCCCATTGCCTGCACGTTGGCTTTGATGACGGCGACCGGCGTTTTGAGCGAATGTGCCGCAGTCGCGAGAAATTGATCCCTCAGCTGTTCGAGCCGTTCCGAGTCGGTAACGTCGTGCATGACGCTTACCGCCAGCGAGGCGGGCTCCCGTGCCTTGTCACGGACAGCGGCAGCCGTCACCCAAATCGTGCGCTCGCCGCCTTGAGCTGGAAAAATCAGGGCCTTGTAACGAAGCGGCCCGCCTTCCTCGAACACTCGCTGCGAAGCGTACTCGTGCGGCGGCACCAGGGCGCCGTTGGGATACGAGACACGGAAGCGCCGCGAGAACTCCTCGGCCGTCATACCGACAAGCTTGTCGCAGCCCAGCAAGCGCATGGCCGCAGGATTCGCGTGTCTCACGGATCTGTCGGCGCCGAGCAGCAGCACCCCGTCGGCAATGCTCTCGACGACCGCCGCCATCGTCGCCTGCGCCCGGGAATATCGCCGGGCGGCCCGATAGGTGACGGCGTAAACGAGCGCTGCCGCGAGCAGCACGAAGGTCCAGCCCTTGGCCGTTTCGAATCTTGCCACGAGAACCGCATTGCGCGTGAAACCGTAAAGCAAAAGGTCCGTAAACAGCACCCAGGCGAAGCCGGCGACCAGAAACAAGGCGGCAACCGTCGCGGCCAACCTGTGTTCGGACCACGCCCGCAATGGCATGCGGCGGCCCAGGCCGATCGATCCGAGCCAATCCCTGACGCGCCCGGGTCTCAATGCCGGGCGGTTCCCAAACGCAGTGGCGGCCGCAGGTCCACGCGGGCGCAGCGTCTCGGCGCCGGCACTGCCGGCGCCGAGAGGACAGAGACGTCACGCGGCGGCGAGCCGCTATTTCCGCTGCTGAGTGCTGAACGATCTGTCGATTTTCGCGTCCGCGCTTTGTGCGGCCGCAAGGGCCTGATCGGCGGTACTCTGCGCACTGGCAGCGGCCCTGCCGGCCGTGTCGGCCGATTCGTTTGCTTTCTGTGCGTCCGCCTGCATGGTGTTAACCTGTTTTTGCAGCGCGGCCACATTGTTCTGGAGCTCCTTCATGTTTTGACATCCGGCCAGCCCGAAGGCAATCAAGCCCACCGCGGGCCAGACGAAACGTATTCGATACAGCATGGTTGTCTCCTCGTGATGCATCTAGTAGTGGGCGCTTCTTACTCAGCATCGAACACGGCTCGCCGACCCGCCAATCAGTCCTTGGTCTCACCCCGCATCGCATCTTCCCGCTCGACGTAGCGCCCGACGACTTCGAGGAGCGCGCGCAAGTCGAACGGCTTGCACAGTGCGTCGTCGGCGCAGATCTCCTCGCGTATCGTGGCGACATCCTCGGCCGCGCTGACGACGACGATGGGAAGAGAATGGCCGTGTACGGCGCGCAGCGCCGCTGCGCATTGCCAACCGTCCATGACCGGCATCAGCATGTCGAGCAGCACGAGCGCCGGCTTGCGCTCCGCCACGGCGCGCAGGGCCCGTTCCCCGTTCTCGGCGACCCTGACCGCGAAGCCTGCTTGCCCGAGCACGTAGGCCGTGATTTCCGCCAGGTCGGCGTTGTCCTCGACGACTAGAACGTCTCCGCCATCGCTCATTGTCCGGCACAGGGCTTCGGCCTCGCTGGGCGTCCGTTTATTCCTTCGGCCGCCACTTTTCGTCGAGGGCGCTTCGCAACAGACCCGCCCAGCCCCGCAGAATTCGGTCTGCTTCGGCGCGGTTCGTCACGCTGTTAGAGACTTGGAATTGCCCGGTATTGGTTGCGGCCCGAGAGTCTATGACGCGCGCTATCAATGAGTTCGTCATCGAATCGTAGAGTTCCATATACAGCGTCATCGAGCCGGCCGACGCGACAAAATCGGAACGTCCGAACCGAGGTGCGGAGATCGGGGGCGGCCACGTCCAGGTTGACGATCGCCGGTCGCAGCACCAGCACATCTTCTCCAGCAGAGTCGACGACTTGGTACCCGCCCTTGTCCTGCAATTCTTTCGTGAAAACCGCCAGAAATTCAGCGGCCAGGGCCTTCTTGATGCGATCCATGTCCTGGCTCGTCACCTGCTGCTGGACCCCTCTTCTGTCGCGGTTCTGGTCGGCCTGCCAGTCCTTCCGGAAAGCCACGAACGGCTCGAGGATCGCTACCCGCTTGTACGCCTCGAGGCTCGCCCCCGGCTGCCAATAGAGAGCTTGCACCTTTTTCGCCGGGATTCTCTCGAGTCCGTCATCCGTCTTGTCCGGAAGGCCGTCTGCGGCCAGCGCCTGGCCGATATACAGGGTGGCCGCGGCCACAAAAGCCAGTGCATGCGTGACGTACGACGTTCTGTTCATCTCGCGACTCCTTGGCGGTTGACGCTGATTTACCCGGCCGAAGGGGCTACGGCCACTAACGAGAGCATCGTTCGCCGCGCACCGGGCATCCATGCGCCTTTGGTCCAACCCGCGGAACGCGATCTCGGCCCCGACGATCGGGCCAAAGTCCGATTCACCGCGTCTTCCACTGACGTCAGACTCCATGCCGGAGGCCCCCCGTCCGGCTAGGCATTTGCCGTGGGACCTTCGTCTGAGCCGGTGCCGATGGGCGTAACTCGAAGGCGACACCTCCGTCTCGGCGGTAGAGAGGTTGGTTAAGATGACACGACCGTTCGCGACCGGCCGCTGGGCTGTGATGACCGCGACCGCCGTACTCGCGCCGCTTCCCGTTTGCAGCCAGAACGTTGCTGAACTTTCCGAAGCGCCGCCTGCTGCCGGCGCCCTTCCGATCCAAGCTCAACTGGACGCGCTGCGGCGGCTCGTCACGACGCAGCAGAGCCGGTTGGAGAAGCAAGCACAGCGGCTCGCCGCTCAGACGGGCCAACTTGAAGAGCAGCAAAGGCGTATCGATGCTCAGTCGGCGGCAATCGATACGCTGCGGGCACAAGTAGGGCGGGACGCGCCCGCCAGCGGCAACTCGGTTGCGGCGACCGGGACTCGAGCCTCCTCCCTCGGAGGCGACGGGCACGACCGGGGCACGACGGGCAGTATCGCGAGCCAGGAAACCACGACGACCTACGACATTAGCCAATTCAAAGGCGGAATCCCGATTCCAGGCACGAACTCTGCGCTTCGCTTCGGTGGCTTTGTCAAGACGAACTGGGTGGAGAGCTTCAACGGTCTAGGCTCTCAGGATCGGTTCTCGACCGGCACGATACCGACAAGCGGCGCGGCAGGCGGCGATGCCGAGGCTGTACTGACGGCCGAGCAGTCCAGATTCAGCGTGGAGCTTCGGGACGATACGAACGTGGGCCAGCTGCGCGCATTCCTCGAAGGCGATTTTGCCGGGACGGGCAATTCGTTCCGGCTAAGACACGCCTTCGGGCAATTTCGCGACGTCATGGTGGGCGAGACGTGGTCGACTTTCATGGACACCCGGGCCGCACCCGAAGACCTCGACTTCGAAGGCATAAACGGCCGCATCGATGTGCGCCAGCCGGAGCTGCGATGGTTTCCGAAAATCGGCACGGGGTGGAACCTCGAGTTGGCGCTGGAGGACCCTGCGCCGGACGTGACCGGAGGCGCCGGCGTCAGTCAAGTTCCGGACTTCGTCGCAAGCATACGTACGGCAGCGCCGCAGATATTCTTCAGCCAGAGCTGGAGCCTTAAGTCGTCGCTGATCGTCCGGAGCGTCCGCGCACGCTGGAACGTCGATCCGAACGTCAAGAGGAGCGCCATCGGCTGGGGGCTGAGTATCAGCGGCACCCGCGACTTCGACAGGTGGGACCCAAAAGACAACCTCGCGATCCAGATCAACTATGGTGACGGCTACGGTCGGTACGTCAACGACCTCGGTACGATCGGAGGACAGGATGCCGTCTTCGACGACTCGACGGGCGAAATGCGTACGCTCAAAGTCCTCGCCTCCTACGCCTCGTTCCAGAAGTGGTGGGGAGATGGGCTGCGCTCCAACTTCATCATGAGCCAGGTCAATGTCGACAATGCGTCATTTCAGCCGGGCGATGCCTACGATAAGACGCTGCAGCTCAGCGGCAATCTGATCTGGTCGCCGGTCGAGCGCGTCGACCTGGGGGCGGAAGCGATTTGGGGGCGCCGCGTAGACAAAGACGGCGCACTGGGCACCGCGTCCCAGGTTCAGTTCTCGGCGCGCTACCGATTCTGACCGGCCCGCCTCGTGCGCCCCCGCGCTCACGGCTTCGACGGGGCCGCCTCGTGCGGACGGGCCCTATCATTGCTCCCCCGCCGTCTCACCACCTATAGCCAACGGTAACGGGGAGAAAATTGAGGTCGGACCCCCTCGTGTTGATGCTCGTATACTTCGCCTCGACGAACAATTGTCTCTCCCCGACGGCGAACGTTCCGCCGAGGCCCAGGTTCCAACCGACGCGCTCAGTCCTGATCGCCGCCGAAACTCGTGACGCGTTCGGTCCAAACACCCGCGAACGAAGCGTACTCGGTCTGGCTGAGCTGCTCGTCGTCATTGACGTTCGAGCTCGGAGAAGATGGAGCTCAACGCCGTGCAGCTCTCGGCTTCTTCCGCGCTGATGAGGTCGTTATGGCCCGTATCGAACGTCTCGAACGGAGGCGCGCGGAATGCCTGGACGTTGCCGCTGCAAACAACCTCCAACGTCTGTGCGGCACCTTGCCTTCCGGCAACGTAGATCGCGAGGATCGAAACCGCGATGAACCCACCGGTCGCAAGCCAACCCCGGCGACGCCACTGCCGGACATTCCTTTTGGGGAAAGTCGGGGGGTCTGCGTTCATACGTATTCTCCGCAATTTCGCTTGAGCCTCACCGACTAGGCCTCCGTGTGCGCCCGGCATGAGCCGTTAGACGCGTTCCGTCCAAGGCCGCATAAAATCGATACCGCCACCGGAAACGATGAAGGGCTTGAAGCCCTTCGTGCGGAAATAGGCGAGCAGCTCGAGCATCGTCTCGTAGACCATCTCCGTAAACAGCCGGTGCGTCTTCGGATGCCGGGCCGTGGCGATCCAAGTCGACACGATGACCCGATCCAACGCGAAATAGGCCGTCGTTCCACGAGGGGAGCGGATCAGCGGCTTGGGCGACTACCAGGCGCGTCGCCGTGGACGCAATGCGCAGGACCAAAGACAGAGCCACTCGCTTCCTCATTGTCGGTCTCACTATTCGGTTTGCTCCCCTTCACCGACTGGGCCTTTGCCTACACCGCGCCCAGCGCCCCGAGGCCGACGACGAGCGCGGGCAGAAGCGCGAGGATCCTGCGCGCGAGCCCTCCCGCCGGCCGCGAGCACTTCGATCGGTGAGCCTTTTCCTTGGGGTTTCCTGCAAGGTACGGTTCGATAAGGCGCTGGTTTGATTCTGCCTGTATTTGGATTGGCCCAGTCGGTGGTGTTCGGCTCTCTACTCGACAAGCGGAATGTTCGAGGCGACCTCGTAATCGACGAGCGCCCGAATCTTGTTCTCGATTTGCAGATAGCGAGCCGCTTGGACGGCCGGTACGACACCGTCGAGACGTTCCGCATACCTATTCTGCATGGCCGCTTGGTCCTGGCTCACCGATACCGCCTCGGAAATGAGCTTGCTCGCCTGTGCGTCCGTCATGCTTCCGTAGTGATCGGCGTAGCTGTCGATCATCTTCACGCGGCGTTTATTCAGCTTCTGGAGGTCGCTCTGATAACTCTCGTAGATCGGCCAAAACTTCGCGGCCTGCTCCTCCGTCAGATCCAAATTTGCCGATACGAGTGCCTTCTTGTCGGCGCGCACCTTCTCGCGCAGGGTCTCCATATCCGCTGTCGTAGCCTGGCCGGATTGTTCCGCGGCCGACGCCGGCTGTTGACTCCAGCCAGGCGACGTCAATAGCGTCAACGAAACGAGCGCCGCCAAAGCAACGCTCCGTTCGAATCGAGATTTCATGTTCGCTCCTGCTTCAACGTGGGTGGAGCGCGTATGTTGGGCGACGGCTGAACGTGGCGTCACTTAGACCATGGTCCAACGACGAATTTGTGTCGTTCAGCAGCTACTTCGACGTGACGCCATGGGTCTTCCTTCAGCCAGCTAACCATTTGCCTCGGGCTTCGCGCTTGCCCTTGCACCGAAGTCTTCGGCCGCATGCCGCTCTTGTGTAGGACCTTTCGCCTACAGACTGCTTGGTCGCACTCTGCCCTCTGGCCGGAAAGACGTATACGGCGAGGGTACCCGCGAGCGCCCGTAGCTCGGGTTACCGAATCACGACGTACATCTCCTCTTCGCCGGTCGGTAGCGCCCGCAGGACGCGAAGCGCTATGTTTTCGCGGGCCGAACGCAACGCCGCGCCCAGTTCAGCGGCCGACGTCACCGGCCTGAGATTGACTGCCGTCACGACGTTGTTCGCGCGCAGCCCCCTGACCCAAGCTTCCGTGCCGCGCTCCACCGCGACGACGCGGGCCGCGCCACGTCCTGGCGGCGTCTGCATAGCGGTATCCGCGTCCCTGAACCACACTCCGGGGACTTGTTTGAATGCCACTTGATTCGGTCCTGCCTCGCCGATCGCACCGATCGTCACGGAGGTGACCAGCGCTTCGCGGCTTCGGCGCAAAGTCAGCCGCAGGGTCTCCCCCACTTCCAGCAGGGCCGCCGCGTTGCGCAGCGGCGCGACGGCATCGATGGCTTTACCGTTTGCCGCGACCACGACATCACCGACGCGGATTCCCGCCGCCTCTGCCGTCGAGCCCCCGTCGACGGCAATCACGAGCGCTCCGTAATCCACGCCGAGAGCGAGAGCGTCCGCTAACGACGGTGTCACGTCCTGCATATGGAGGCCGAGCCGGCCCCGGTGCACGCGGCCATGCTTCGCCAGCACGGGAACGATTCGCTTCAACACATCTGCAGGGATGGCGAATCCCAATCCGGACTGGCCGACGACCGGAACGATGATCGCCGTATTCATGCCCAGCAAACGGCCATCCAGGCCAATCAGCGCGCCGCCGGAGTCGCCGGGGCTGATCTGCGCGTCCGTTTGGATAAAGTCCTCATAGTCGTTGGCGTTCACGCTTTGCCCCAGAGCACTGACGATGCCCAGCGTCGCACTCTGGCCTAGACCGAAGGCATTCCCGATTGCGATGACGAAATCGCCGATTTCGAGATCCTGAGAGCGACCGAACTGAATGGCCGTGAGCCGGCGCGCATGAATTCGCAGCACGGCGACGTTGGTCCCTGCATCGCTGCCCAGCAACTGCGCTTTGAACTGACGGCGGTCCTTCAGCACGACCAAGATCTCGGCGGCGCCTTCGACGACGTGGGCGTTAGTGACGATCAGTCCGCGCGCGGCGTCGACAACGATCCCAGAGCCGACGTTCGGCTCCAAGGAACCGTCTTGAGATCCGCCGCTGGGGTCGCCCTGGAGCTCTTCCCCGAGCCGATACCCCTCGGCTTGCGAGCGTCCTCCGGAGTCGTCTCCCAGCACGACCAGCACGTTCACGACGGCAGGCATGACTGCCCGCAATACGGGAGCCAATGTCGATCGGCCTTCCAGAAAGGGATTGACGTTTCGGCGGCCACTGGCCCGTGTGTCCGCGGCGGAATTTCGTGAGGCCGGCTCCGCGCTGCGATCGGATAAGCGCTCGGTCGAAACCTGCGCCCGCGCCGCACCGCCTCCGCTTCCGAGAGCCAGAAGAAGGGTCAAGGCGATGCCCGCGCGCGGCGCCGGAAAGCAACTAGTCCTCATAAGTCGCCACCTGCTCGATACAGCGGATGCTTTGGCCCTCGTCGACGCGCCCGGACTCGAGTCGAACGCGTGCGATGGCCTCCTCATGCCGCTCGCTCATCCGAAATTCAGCTTCAGGTACAACAGACCTCCGTTGTACCCCCAGTTCAGGCGCCCCTCGAGGCCCCGGTCGTTCTTGGCATGCAGGCTCATCGTGACGTTGTTGTATGCGAGGCCGAGCGCAACGCGCTCGCTGAAGCTGTAGTCGACCCCGATATAACTGTCGACCAAACGCCCTCCAGCCTTGTTTGTTGCGATGCCGAACCATTCGACCGCGCCGATCAGCATGACGCGGCGCGTGAGGTCGTACTCGCCGCGCACTCCGATCACAGGAAGGGGGGCGTCCACGTTGTCCGACTCGTCCGCTCCGACCGTCGTATCGTTGAGACTCAGGGCCGACGACGCGAAATACAGTCCCCCGGTCAAGCCAAAGAACCCGCGGCTTCGCCGGATCGGCGCGAACGTATAGGCCGCTTTGAAGATCGTGACTTTCGAGCTCGTCATGACGACGGTATTGATGGGGAATACGCTGTCGCCGAACTCGATAGTCTTGTCGACTTGTCGCGTCGCGCTGCGGCGGTACTGGAACAGGGAGAAGTCGAGCCGCGCACGGTCGCTCAACCAGTAGTCGCCGCTCAGCCGCGCGACTGTCGTGTGCTTCGGCAGGCCCAAGTTTCGCTCGAGGTTGATGTTCGTCCCGGAGCCGCCGCTGCGGTCCAGGCTGGCGCTCGTCGTGGGTTCGGCGTAGAACGCCCCGACCGTTAGACTTCCACGATGATCGTCTGCGCCGCTGCCTGCGCCGCCTTCGTCGGCCCAAGCGCGCGCTGGCGCCGCCAGCCAGGCAAAGCTTGCCACCGCGACCGCCACAGCGATGTTCGCGATCCTCCGCCGGAACGGGGCGCCCGACTCCCGGCCGCGCGCACGAGCCGACCCTTCCGGACCAGCCACGGCCTTAGCTTCAATTCCCTTTGCAGCCTCTGGATTCATGCCACAATGCCTGCCCCGAGACGCGAGCGACTTCGTAATTCTGGCGAAACGCTCGCGCCCCAAGAATGAGACCAAAGTCCCTGTCGGAGCCTCCGACGGAACTCGCAATGCCGCTACGAATCCTCCCGCAGCCCTGCCGGCCGCGGCTTCACGTACCTCGAGACGACATCGAGCAGCTCGTGCACATCGAACGGCTTTGCAAGCACTTCGTCGGGCTCCGTGTCGCCCGCGTACGCCAACAAGTGCTCGGCCGCCGTCACGATCACGATCTGCAGAGAGCGTCCGTAGCGCTCCCGCAGACGACGTGCGCACTCCGGGCCGTCCATGCTCGGCATGAGCATGTCCAACAACACGAGGGCGGGCCTTTCCGCGTCCACGGCTTCCAGCGCCGCCATGCCGTCGCCAACGCTTTTCGCGGAGTAACCTGCCATGCGAAGCAAACGCACTTCGATTTCCGCCAAGTCGTCGTCGTCCTCGACGACGAGGACGTATTGGGGCCGCATTGCGAGCTTCCAAGGTGGGCCACCGAGGGGCTGATATTCAAGCATGAGGGTCAGGGCCGGCCCATCGGACGTTCGGCGTAGCGCAACGACATGCTGAGCCGCGGCACGGCTGTACCCAGGATGACGCATCGCCACCGCTCTGCCTCGACATGTTGTCCCACAGCGACAAGCCGAGCATCGTGGTCCGGGCAAAGCCGCCGACCGCGGTTGCATCCCGGGCAATACGGCAGTGGTCGGGCTCTGGCAGCGAATGATCGGGTGGTTTCCTATGGCAGAAACGACTAGTAACAAAGTACAAGTTCTGAGCGCCGCCGCGGTCCCTATATTGGGTCGAAGAGGGGAATAGGCGATCCGTTCGCCCGAACGGTCGGCGAGGGCCGATGGAACGGGGTACCGAAGACGATCTCGACTCTGGGTACCGGCCCCGGACACCGTTATTTAACAGCGAAGCGTGGTGATGGAAAGGAACCCGAATATCACGACGGACGGAAGGGCGCTGATCGCGGTGATCGACGACGACGATGCAGTCCTTCGCGGCATCCACCGGCTGCTGAGCATCCACGGCTTCGCCGTCACGCCGTATTCGTCCCCCAAACCCTTCCTGGACGACGTGGAAGTCAGCGAGCCCTGCTGCGTCGTTGCCGATCTCTCCATGCCGGAGCTGACGGGCCTGCAGCTGCAGCAGATCCTGGCCAACCGTGGGCTGAGCTACCCGTTCGTGTTCATCACGGGTCACGGCGACATCCGTTCGTCGGTCCAGGCCATGCGGCTCGGCGCCGTCGATTTCTTGACGAAGCCCTTCGAGCAGGACGAGCTGCTCCAAGCCGTCGAGCGTGCCGTGAAGCTCGGCAGGAATGCCAGCGAAGAACGCGCGCGCATGGAGGAAACGCGCCGACGCATCGACTCATTGACGCAACGCGAACGAGAGGTCTTCGAGGAAGTCGTCGCCGGTTTCCTAAACAAGCAGATTGCGGCCCACCTGGGCATTTCCGAGAAGACCGTGAAAGTTCACCGCGCTCGGGTCATGCGCAAGATGTCCGTTCGCTCGGTCGCGCAACTTGCACGTGTCGCCGAACACTTCGGTCTTGCACCCCATGAGAGCTGAGAGCGGTGCACGCCGTGCACGGCATCCCTCCCCCTCCCCCTCCCCCTCCCCCTCCCGCGCCGAGTTCAAGATGCGAATACGCCGCCGCATCTACGTCCTGATCTCGGTCGTCTGCAGCGTTTCCGGCGCGGCATTGCTGCTGTCGCGGACACGAGCGACGCCAGCCTCACGGTCGGCGCAGGCCACATCGAAGGCACCGCACCGCTGGGCGCACGAGGCAACGTTGGGCTCGCATCGCACCGAGACGGCCACTTCCGGGCGCTCGAGAACATCAAAGCGGGGGCGACCGTGCTCGTCGAATCGCTACACAGCGTCTATCGCTACGAGGTCGTAGGCACCAAGGTGGTCGACCCGGCCGACGTGAGCGTGCTCGCGTCGTCGGCCGCACCGTCCCTGACGCTCGTGACGTGCTATCCGTTTTACTTCGTCGGCAGCGCGCCGAGACGTTTCATCGTCTCGGCGCGCCTGGTGAAAGCCTCCGAAACGCTTGCCGTCGCGCTCGACGATTTCGATACAGGCATCGCGAGGGTTCGGCAAACGGCTCGTGACGGCCTCCGAGAATTCGATGTTGCCGCAGCCCCCCCTGGGCTTGGGCGGAATGCCACCACGCCCCAGCGAGCGCAACGCATGCCACAGCGAACATATCTATTTTCGACATTTTTTTATCTCTCCTCGCTCTAATGTAACGAAGAACCGTCTCCGCGCGGCCGCGAAACAGCGACATACTCGGCAGGTGATATCAGCCGCGAAGCGCAATCGTCATTGTCCGATGGCCCAATTCATAGGCGGGTCGGAAAATCGCCCGTGCGGAACCGAAGCCCGATGGCGTCCGCCGCTCCGTGTCGCGCCCTAGAGGTCGGACGAGGTCGTTATTGGTATCTTCGTGGGTAGCAGCTGCCGGCGGGCGTACCCTCGGAAACTGCCAACTCGACTTACTCCATCGAGCCAACCGAGACTGAATGAATAGGGGAGACTTCGGCGGGTCCTGCGCTTGATATCGACCAGCGCTGTACCCAAGCGACTACGCGCCGTCTCAACCAGCGGGGCCTGACGGATATGAGCAACAACGTGGGCCGAAGACAGGCCACTCGCCCTTGGCGCGCATACGCCCCGGCGCAAGAGCCGGGGTTAAGCAGCGACGTACTCCGCGCCATCATCGACTTTGGGGAGGACGCCGTCCTCATCGTCAATTCGGAAGGTCGTTGCAGCTTCGCGAACGAAGCGGCTTGTCGGCTGCTCGGGTACTCGCGCCACGAGCTTGCCCGCCGGACCGTCATGGATATCGTCGCCCCCGAAGCCGTTCCGCGGCTGCGCTATGCCCGGGCACAACTATTGCGGGGCGCAACGCATCTTGGGCAATGGTCCTTACGCCGCAAGAACGGCAGCCGGATCCCCGTGGACGTGCGCGCAAGAATACAGGTCGGGGGCGGATGGCAGGTCGTCGCGCGCGATATGTCCGAGCGTAACGAGTACGATGCGGAGCATCGGGCGCTGCTTACAACCTACGAATCGCGGGCAGGGACGCGGCTCGACGATGCGATGCGCCGAATCGAACCGCTGCTCACGAGCATTTTCGAGATTCTGCCGGTCGGACTCTGGGTCGCGCACGCCCAGGGTCGGGTCGTCAGGAGCAACGCGGCAGGCCGGCGCATATGGGACGGCGAGGCCGAAGGACCCGTTCTCGGACCGCACGATGACGGTCACGCGCTCGCCGAGCCCGCTTCCGTGCAGGGGCAGGCACTGGCCGAGGCGCTCCGGAGCGGTCTCATCCAAAACGGCAAGGTCTCCACCATCGAGTGCGCCGACGGCTCGCGGAAGACCGTGGTCACCTGGGCGGCACCGATTCGCTCCGAGCAAGGAGCCGTCGTCGGTGCGATTGCCGTGGACGAGGACGTGACCTTGCTGCAAGAGTCGCAGGATCGTCTGCGGGCCGTTGTGCGCGAGCGCGAAGAGATACTCGCCAAGGTGGCGCACGATTTGCGAAACCCTCTCCACGGCATCCAGCTCGACGCGAGCATGCTCGCCTACATGACCGCAAAGTCCGCGGACCGGGAGCGCGAACACGAGCTCGCCGCGTCGCTGCTGGACGCGAGCCGACGCATGTCGGGTCTCGTGGACGATCTGCTGGCGATCTCCGTCGCGGGCGCTCCCGGCTCCGCCGACGCCGTCGCCTCGATGATCAAGCGGCAACCGGTCTTGGCCGACGAATTGCTCGCAAGGGCCAGAAACGCAGCGGAGCCGATCATGCGCGGCCACCGGCTCGATCTCGTCGTTCGCGGCGACCGCCGCGTGCCGCTTGTGAACGTCGACCCGGACCGCATCCTGCGGGTCTTCGTCAACCTCCTGGACAACGCGGCCAAGTTCACGGCGCCGGGCGGAACGGTAACGCTGACTACCGCGGCCAGCGCCGGCCAGGTCCTCTTCTCGGTCGCGAACAGCGGGGACCCGCTGCCGCTCCCGCAGATCGAGTCGATGTTCCAGGCGTTCTGGCAGGCCAATCGCGATACGTCCGGCGCGGGCCTCGGCCTCTCGATATGCCGCTCCATTGTCGAGGCGCACGGCGGCAAGATTTGGGCCGAGCCGGCCCGCGATCGCCGCGTCAATGTCGTGTTCACGCTTCCGAGGACCAAGCGCCGCGCCTTGCCGAGCAATCGGCGCCGAAATCGCGACGCGGACGTCGCATAATCGTCCGGCGAGGGCCGGCCCGCATAGAGGCCGCGCATGCGCTAGTCGTGAGCATAGTCGTGAGCCGGCAGCTCGATGACGAATCGGCTCCCCTTGCCGATGCCGGCGCTATAAGCGTGGCCATGACGGTGATTTCGCTGATCTCGATCGGCAGCGCGGTTCGCGGTGTCGTGAGCCACGACGCGCGCGGCGGGCCCGGTCGGTCACTCGCCGAAACCCGCCGTGAAGAAGAGCAGGAAGCCGAAGTAGCTCGACTCGAGCTTGCCCGAATACCCATCGTCGAGCTCCATCTCCACGTCGATATTGTAGTTGTTGATCCCTCCGCCCAAGCCGAATCGTTTCGAGAAGTCGTATTCGACGAGCAGATAGGTGTCCTGCATGCGTCCCCGATTGCGGTCGACGCCGAGGAAGAAGTTTTCCGCGCGGAAGTTCACGGAAAGGGCATGGCTGATATTGTAGCGAATGCCGGCCGTGATCGTCGGCAACGGCAACGCTTCTTGGGTCTCGAACGTTCGGGTGTCGCCCGGGTTCGGCCCGGGGCCCACCCCGCGAAAGGCCAACGAAATGTTACGCACGTTGAGACCCGCGCCCAGAAACAGCTCATAGGTGCTCGTATTGACGAAAGACCAGGCATAACCGATCTTGGCGATGTCGAAGTCCAGCTTCGACTGCACACTGTAATTGATCGGTATCACGATGTTGCCGAGTTCGATGTTTCTGTCGAGCAAGCTCCGCGTTCCCTCGCGGTTCTGCGAGTAGAACGTCCATTCGATGCGATTGGCTTTGTTGAACCGGTAATACCCGTCAGCGCGGCTGCCAGTCACAGAGTCCTCGACGTTGAGATCGCTCTCGGCCTCTAGCATCGTGCCGAGGCCCAGCGTTCTGGAATCGATCCGCAGACTCGTGGTGGTATTGCGCGTCTGAAACGCGCTGACGGTCACCTTGAAAACGTCGTCCAGCTCATGGCCGTCGTAGCGTGCCTGGGCACGCGCATCGCCGAGCGATGCGGCGCCGATGGCCGCGATTCCGCACGCCAACATTCCGTTTCTGCCCATCACCGTAACCTCCTTTGACGATCGCAGGTCCCTAGGGCAATAGCGGTGCCGGACTCGCATCCACGGCCGTCGGTAGCGCCGTCTCGCCGTCGAACATGCGCTTTAACAGGTCGCGCCACTCGTCGTACTGCACCTCTACCGTGCCGGTAAGCCGGTGCTGGGTGCCTTGGATATCGACGACGAGCGGACTGACGGCCTTGTTGAAGCTCGACGACAACTCTTCGAGTGAGTCGCTGTGCACTTTCATCTCGCGACGCCGGACAGCCGCCGAGTTCAGCATGTCGGCGCCGACATACATGAGGGTGTTCGTCAGAACGTCGGCCGCCAGCGAATTTCCGCCCATGCCCCCGCCGTAAACGGCCGAGGTGACGAGCGCCAGGACGCCCATGCCGGTGCGCCAGCGGGCCGCCTTTCGAGCGTCCTGAATGGCCAGGGACTCCTCTCGGGCCGACTGCCGCCAAGCGTCGTAATGTTTCCGCGCGTCGGCGGCGAATCGGCTGTAGTGCCCGTCCAGCGTGTCCATGAACACCATCTCGCGCCGGCGCACGCTTTCGGTGCGCGCGAACATCGGATCGCCGACGGCCGGCAGCCGATTCAGTGCATACCGTCCGCCGTGCTCCTTGGCGACATAGCCGGAGAACGCCTCGGGGCTCAAGTCCACCGCGAACCGCATCGCCGCGACCTGCCTGATGTCCCGCCGCTCATCCGGCGTCAGCCGCCTTCCTTCGGCCGCGAGGTCGTTCGAAATCTCGTTGAACACGTCCTGATACGGATCGAGCCCCGGGAAGCGCTGCCCGTCGTAGACCCCTGCGGCCGTCTCCAGCTCGTAGTCCTTGTTCAGCCAGGTCCGACCCGTCGCATCGACGGCCTCCGCATGCACCCGGAAGAAGGCGCCGTCGGACTGCAATATGCGGGTCGTCACGGTGAGCTCGGGCGTCGATGTCGCCTTCGGCAGCACCCAGACCTCGCCCCACTGACCGCTTCGCTGCAGCGTTTTGCGCAGCTGAACGGCCAGATAGATCGACTCCGTGCGACGTAACTGCACGAACGTTCCGGCCTGCATGAGCTCTCTCTTGACCTCCGGCGCGGCCTTTGCGTCCGACGCACCGGAAACGAACGTGACCACGCCTACGTCGAGCAACAGGTCGTCGGGAATCGGCTGCACGGCCGGCGCGAGCTTGACGGCATGCGCGAGGATAATCTCCTGCGACGAGCAGGCGGCCAACAGGAGAACGCCGGCGACCACGAGCAGAACTCTTCGTTGAAGCATCTCTCGGTACCCTCCCCAGCCAAGCACGGTTTGCCGGAATGCCGTCACATCGGCGGAACGAAAAAAGTCACGTCAAAACTTCCCGATACCGCAACGGCGCTCACGGGGTCGATCACGTAGCCGGTTTCGCCTTCGACCGTTCTCTCGATCCGAAAGCCGTCCAGCGTCACCCCTCCCCCGTTCGTCCCGGTTCCCTCGAAGCCGATTCGGGTGAGCCGCCCTTCCGTCACCGCCCGCACGTAGCCCCGCAACGCAATGCGGCCGCGTTCGAGCCGATCGAGGTCGGCTCGCCAGCAGTCGCTGAAGACCCACTCGAAATCGTTACCCGGCTCGATTTCGCCGGCGCCTAGCCACGTCAGGGTCCACAGGCCCTGCGGCAGCACGCCGGGCGGCGGACTTTTCGGAAACGCGTCACACATGACTTCCAGGCTCGTGGCGGCGGCCAGGGAGGCGTCGATGGAGTCGAACACCTCTGCGACGGCGAACGCTTGACGATTGACGAGCTCCAGCGCGTCGGCGCCGAGCGACGCACGCCGAACCCAGTCGGGTGCCGTGGCGTCCTGGAATAGCCGCCGGAAGTCCTCCCACGCATAATCTGTGAAGATCGATAAATTCAGCCCGACGCTTACGCGCCCGCCTCCCTCGGCGGATACGCTGACCACGTCGTTGGCGAACGAAACGTCGAGCCGGCCCGAAGTCGGAAATCCTTCGGCAGGTGCCGCCAGCGCGCTGGCCACGTTCACGTCAAAGGCGCCGAGCACAGGCACTGCGACGTTGCTGTCGACCGTAATGCGGGAGCCGGCGTCGATGCGCTGCGGATCGAGCACGACGTTGCCCTCACTGCCCGCGACCGTGCGGGCGGTACCGCTGACCGTATCCGCCAAGTCGATCGCGATCGTCGCAGGCCCGTCGGGCATGCGGATAGTCGCGGTCAAAGGCTCCGAGGCGGCCGCAGGGCCGATGCTGTAGCCGTAGCTCGGCAGGACGTTGACCTTCTGACTGACCGCGCCGATCGTCGCCGGTCCGCCGGCGCTCCCGCTGCCGAGGAGCGAGCCGATGCCCGCGGCGCCGACGACGGCCACCGCCGTTAGCCGCCACGCGCGTCGCATCGGCTCAGGCATTGCGTCGCGTCGCGCTCGACCATAGCGATAACCAGGTACGCGGCCAGGCCGCCGAGTGCGGCCGCGCAAAGATCCATCGAATCGAACGTGCCGCGCAGCAGGTAG
Source organism: uncultured Gammaproteobacteria bacterium (assembly GCA_963782445.1). Taxonomy (GTDB): domain Bacteria; phylum Pseudomonadota; class Gammaproteobacteria; order Steroidobacterales; family Rariloculaceae; genus ZC4RG20. The sequence goes on along the minus strand of CAWAJM010000001.1, from coordinate 1,903,954 downwards.
GTCCGGACGTATTCAAACGGAACGTGCGCTCCGCCCCAGGGGAAAGACACCACGGCGAAAGTGTGGGCGACCCTGTCGACCTGCCCGACCTCGAACGCCACGTCCACGAGCACCCACACGAGGCAGGCGAGCTTGGCGGCGCTGCGCGAGGCGCCGACGACGGCGGCCGTGAGCAAAGCGAACGCAAAGACGTGCGCGAAGCTCGGCAAGCTGCCGCCGACGAGCCCCGGCGTCGGCGGCACCGCGAATCGCGGTGCAAGCCACGCCGGGACGAAGCGCGCGCCGCCGGCCCGGTCGAATAGATAGACCGAGGCGCCTATGCCGAGGGCGCCGAGACCTGCGGCCGTTTCGACGAGTTTCGGATTTCGCAGGGACAGACGCATTGGCGGAATCTCAACCGGTCTCGATTGAAGTCTCGTCTTCCGGACCGGATCGCGAAAATTGGACCTTCGTCGGATCGCTTGAGACGGCGGATCCCGCCGAGCGCGTGCGGGCGCATGGTCGAAAGTCCAATGCGTGCCCGACAGTCGCCGGTTTACCTTGTCTGCTCTACAGAGGCGATGTTCGATCCGAGCAGAAGAATGATTCAGGACCCGCGCCCCGTTATTCCGATTCCGCTGAACAGGCGCTGGAAAGTCCTGTTGAGGCCCATCGTGCCGCCGATCAGCAAATCCTGGCCGCAGCGAGCATCGGGCGTCGGCGACGTTCAGTTCGAACCGATTCTCGCGCCCGTGAAGCAGGACAAGATCGAGTGGGATGTCGGCCCGGTGAACGACGAGCGCGTCTTTCCAACCCGCAAGCCGCTTCTTTCGCTCAAATTGGGCATTGGCAGATCATTTTCGAGCCGAAGCTCTCGCAGTACAGCGGACCCCGTTCGCACTCGTAACGATCCGCCTGCGGCGCATCGATGATGACCTCCTCCGAGCCGACGTAGATCTTGTTCCAGTCTCTCTTCAGAGCCCCGCCTGACGACGAGGCGCGCCCGGCAGGGGGTCCCAGAATCGAGTCCATCGCGCTGCAACCACTGAATACCAATAACGCCAGAATGATCATTGCTCTCATGACCCGTTCCTCGTCGGCCGAAACGTGCAGTCGACTTCGCCGCTTTATCCGAGAGCAAACCTGGAAAGTCGCTTCCACGCCATAGGACGATTGGACGATGAGAGCGCGGGGACCGTCTTGCGCGTGACGCAGCGTGTCGCTGCCGCACCGGACGCCGGCCACCCAGTGTACGGCTTGCCGACGAATCTAAGCCCTTGGTCCACTTTGCCGCGTCGTTGTCCCGCCGCTAGGGTCGAAAGGTAGAGAGCCGTTCGACGCAGTCGCGCATATGCGGCGCGCACCTCGCCGATCCAGTCCGTGTGGCACGCAACCGGCCAGGCGACGCGGGCGATCATGAGCATGGAATCGGCCGCCCGCAGCATGTACGGCCGAGTGAGATGGGCTCACCGCGGCGTTGCATGAGCAGGCGTACTGCCCGGCGAGCATGCCTTTCCGGGCAGGCTCGCCGGGCCGGCAGCGAAGTCGACCGCGCCGGGGCTCAGCCGCGGAGGTCGAACCGGTCGAGATTCATGACACGGCTCCACGCCGCCACGAAGTCCTGCACGAACTGCCACTCGGCATCCGCGCTTGCGTAGACCTCGGCCAGCGCCCTGAGCTCGGAGTTGGAGCCGAAGACGAGGTCGACGCGCGTGCCCGTCCACTTCAACGCGCCCGACCGGCGATCGCGGCCTTCGAACAGCTCGTCGGCGGCGGACACAGGCTTCCATTCCGTGCCCATGTCGAGCAGGTTCACGAAGAAGTCGTTGGTCAGCGTTTCCGGGCGCTCCGTGAAGACGCCGTGGGCAGTGCCGTCGGCGTTGGTGTTCAGGACTCGCATGCCGCCGATCAGCACCGTCATCTCCGGTGCCGTCAGGGTCAGCAGTTGCGCCTTATCGATCAGCAAGGCTTCGGCCGGCACGGCGTACCGCCCTTTGACGTAGTTGCGGAATCCGTCCGCGACGGGTTCGAGCACGGCGAAGGCGTCCACGTCGGTCTGCGCCTGCGAGGCGTCCATGCGTCCCGGGGCAAAGGGGACCTTCACCTCGTGCCCGGCCCGCCTGGCGGCTTCCTCGACGCCGGTACAGCCGGCCAGCACAATCAGATCGGCGAGCGAGACCTGCTTGCCGCCCGAGGCACCGGCATTGAATTCCACCTGAATGGTTTCGAGGGCCCGCAGGACGGTGTCGAGCTCGGCCGGCTCGTTGACGTCCCAACCGCGCTGGGGCGCGAGGCGGATACGGGCGCCGTTCGCGCCGCCGCGCTTGTCCGAACCGCGAAAGGTCGAAGCCGCGGCCCAGGCGGTCGAGACGCGCTGCGAGATCGAAAGGCCCGCGGCCGATATCGCGGCCTTGAGGGAGACGATATCCGTCTCATCGATCAACGCGTGATCGACGGCGGGGATCGGGTCCTGCCAGAGGAGCTCCTCGGCCGGCACGTCGGGCCCGAGATAGCGTGCGCGCGGGCCCATGTCTCGGTGAGTGAGCTTGAACCACGCGCGCGCGAACGCCTCGGCGAACTCGTTGGGATGCTCGTAGAAACGCCGGGCGATCTTCTCGTAGGCCGGATCGACGCGCAGCGCGAGGTCGGTAGTCAGCATCGACGGCGCAATGCGCTTCGACGCATCATGGGCGTGCGGCACCTTGCCGTCGCCCGCACCCCCTTTCGGTGTCCACTGATGGGCACCGGCCGGGCTCGTCGTCAGCTCCCAGTCATAGCCGAACAGATTCTCGAAGAAGTTGTTGCTCCACCGCGTCGGCGTCTCGGTCCAGGTGACTTCGAGGCCGCTCGTGAACGCGTCGGCGCCCTTCCCGGTGCCGAAGCAGTTCTTCCAGCCGAGTCCCTGCTCCTCGAGGGGGGCCGCCTCCGGCTCCGGGCCCACGTACGACAAGGCGCAGGCACCGTGGGTCTTGCCGAAGCTATGGCCGCCGGCGATGAGGGCCACGGTCTCTTCGTCGTTCATGGCCATGCGCGCGAACGTCTCGCGGATATCCCGAGCCGCAGCGAGCGGATCCGGCCTGCCGTTCGGCCCCTCCGGGTTCACGTAGATCAGCCCCATCTGGACCGCCGCGAGCGGATTCTCAAGCTCCCGCTCTCCGGAGTAGCGCCTGTCATCGAGCCACGCGGTCTCCGCACCCCAGTACACGTCTTCTTCCGGCTCCCAGACGTCTTCGCGGCCGCCGGCGAAACCGAAAGTCGCGAAGCCCATCGATTCGAGCGCGACGTTGCCGGCAAGGATCATGAGGTCGGCCCAGGAGATCCTGCGGCCGTACTTCTGCTTGATCGGCCACAGCAGCCGGCGCGCCTTGTCGAGGTTGACGTTGTCGGGCCAGCTGTTCAGGGGCGCAAAGCGCTGCTGCCCCGCGCCCGCGCCACCGCGGCCGTCGCCGATGCGGTAGGTGCCGGCACTGTGCCACGCCATCCTGACGAATAAGGGCCCGTAGTGGCCGAAGTCCGCCGGCCACCAGGGCTGCGAATCGGTCATGAGCGCGTGCAGGTCTTTTTTCACGGCCGCAAGGTCGAGCCGCTCGAACGCTGCGGCGTAGTCGAACGCGCCGCCCATCGGGTTGGACAACGAGGAATGCTGGCGCAGGACGCCGAGCCGCAGTTGGTTCGGCCACCAGTCCCGGTTGGAGGGGCCGCCGGCGGTATGTCCGAACGGGCACCTGGCTTCGGATTTATCGACGCTCACAACGGGCTCCTACTTGTCGGCCTGGTCGAATCGTCCCAGGGCTTGGAGTATGAGGGGCCGATAGAAATCTATCCAATAGATTATCTCGGTCGCTCTATTGCACTGAACAGATCAATATAGGCCGGTACGGAATGGACGGTGGGACGCGGGCGGCAGGGTTCAAGTCCAGTCGCCGGCGCGAAGTGGAACGCGCTCCGCCTCGGGCACGACGTCGTAATCGTAGAGACGGCGCCGGAACTCGGCATGCGCCTCGAGCTCGCTGTCGCGCACGCGCAGATCGGCCACCGCGGAATCGTAGCGCAAGCCGTTTTGCCTCGCGCCCCGCTGCACGGCCGCGACGCGCTCGCGGCGCAAACGCTCGTACGCGAGCAGTGCCGCCGGCGCCGTATCGCAGTCGGCGCGCCCCAGGATCGTCGCCAACGCGGCGCCGTCCTCGATCGCCTGGTTGGCCCCTTGCCCGAGGTGCGGAAGCATCGGGTGCGCGGCGTCGCCGAGGAGTGAGAGCCGCCCCTTAGTCCAAACCGGCAGCGGGTCGCGATCGTAGAGCGCCGATCGAAACGTTGTTTGCACGCGCTCCAGCAAGGCGCCCACGCACGGGGCCCAGCCGACGAACTCGTGCCGCAACTGATCCGGGTCGCCCGGCGCCGACCAGGATTCCCGCATCGCAGCGTCCGCGGGCACGAATCCGACGAAATTGACGAGGTCACCGGCGCGCAGCGGGAAGGCGAGCAAATGCCTGCCGAGGCCGAGCCACATCAGCCAGCGGTCGACGGGCCATTCGGGGATGCGCTCGCGCGGCACCACCCCGCGGTAGGCGACCGAGCCCGAGAACACGGGACGGGACGGAGGATAAACGTGCGGACGCAGCGCCGAGTGAATGCCGTCCGCGCCGATGACGATGTCAGCCTCTGCCGCGCCGCCGTCGGCAAAAACTGCGCGAGCAACGTCGCCGGCCTGCTCGACGCCCGTGCAACGATGGCCCACGTGGACGACGCCGCTCGGCAGCGCGGCGGCGAGCAACGCGACGAGATCGGCGCGGTGCATGCCGAACGTAGCGTTCCAATTGGCGGAGTCGGTGACCTGCACCGGCGCAATCACGCTGCCGTCGTGCCGCATATAGCGCGAGTCCGCGCCGACGCGCGCGCCGTACCGCTCGACGGCGGCGCCGAGCCCGTGGCGCTGCAGATGCCGCACGCTGTTGGGCGTCAGGAAGATTCCGGCGCCCACCTCGCCCAGTACCGGCGCCTGCTCATAGACCCGCACGCGCAAACCGCGCGCGAGCAGCGCATTGGCGGCGAATAAGCCGCCGATCCCTCCGCCCACGATGGCCACACTCGGCCGGCTGCCCTTCATTACACCTCCGCCGTTCACCTCGCCATTATGGCCCACGCGAGCGATTGGCCGGTCCATGACCGACGATGCAGCCGGGCGGCTCGCCGTGTAGGATCGCACTCATCGGCATGCCGAGGCCGACCCGATAAGACCGTGAGGACATCGTGAACCTTTCTACCGACCGCATTCTCGTCACCCACGTCGGCTCCATGCCGCGGCCCACGCGGCTCCTGGACCTCATGAAGGCGAGACTCGCTGGCGAGTCTCACGACGGTACCGCCTACGACCGCGCCGTCGCGGACGCCGTGGCGGGTACCGTGCAAATGCAGATCGAGTCGGGCATCGACGTAGTCACCGACGGCGAGATGTCGAAGGCCGGGTTCTTCTCCTACGCGCAGGATCGACTGAGCGGGCTCGAGCCGCGGCCCGACGCGAAGCACGAGCCGTTCGCGGCCGAGACGGCGGCGTTCCCCGAGTACTACGCCGACTACTTCAGCCGCGCGATGCTGGGCGGTGCGATTGCGCCGATCGTGCCGCTCTGCTGCGTCGGGCCGATCACGTACACGGGCACGGCCGCCGTGGCCCGGGACATCGCCAATCTCCAGGCCGCCCTCGAAGGCCGAGACGTTGCCGAGGCTTTCCTGCCGGCCACCGCCCCGACCCGAGTCGGCGACAACGAGTACTACGAGAGCGAGGAAGCTTTCCTGCACGCGGCGGGCGCCGCGCTGGCGCACGAATACCGGGCCATCGTGGAGGCCGGCCTGCTCCTGCAGATCGACGACCCGGCCCTCTCGGAGATCTTCGCCGACGAGACGCTGGACGCCAAGGCCAAGGCGCGGCTTGCGGATCTCCACGTCGAGGTCATCAACGAGTCGCTCAAAGGGATCCCGGCCGAGCGGGTCCGTTTCCACACCTGTTACGGCATCAACGAGGGGCCGCGCATCCACGAAGCCGCGCTCGAGGACGTCGCCGGTCACATGCTCAAGGTGAAGGCCGGCGCCTATTCGTTCGAGGCCGCCAATGCCCGTCACGAGCACGAGTATCATCTGTGGGAAAAGCTGAAGCTGCCGGACGACAAGGCGATCATCCCGGGCGTCATCACGCACGCCTCGAACATCGTCGAGCATCCGGAGCTCATCGCCGAGCGGCTCGTCCGCTACGCGCGGCTCGTCGGGCGCGAGCGCGTGATCGCGAGCGCGGACTGCGGGTTCTCGTCCCAGGCCTGCTACAAGACGGAGGTTCACCCGACGGTGATCCGGGCCAAGTTCGAAGCCCTGGCCGAGGGCGCCCGCATCGCCTCGCGGCGGCTGTGGCCGCACTGAGCCGCTTCTGCGCCGCGATCGCCGGCAGCCTCCTGCTGGCGGCCTGCGCGACGGTGCCGCGAAAGGCGGCCGTGCCGCCGGCCATCGCACCCGCCGCGCCGCTCGGGTTTCCCTCGACGGTCCGCTTCCTGGCCGACGACTACGATACAATCGCGGCGCGCAGAGAACGCGTGCTGCGCGGCCTCGCGGCGGCGGCGAACGGGCAGCCCGTTAGCATCCTCGCGCTCTCCGGCGGCGGCGCCGGCGGTGCTTTCGGCGCCGGGGTGCTCGTCGGGCTGACTCGCGGCGGCGAGCGTCGGCCTTTCGAGGCCGTCACGGGCGTCAGCGCCGGCGCGCTGCTCGCGCCGTTCGCGTTCCTCGGGCCGGCCTGGGACGCCTCCGTCGAGAAGATCTTCGCCAGCGGCCAAATCGAGCACGTGCTACGCCGGCCCGTTCTCGGTTATTTATTTCGACCGTCGATCTACAGCGGCAAGCCCTTACGGCGCCTCGTGGACGAGATCGTCACCGATCGTCTCGTCGCGGCCGTCGCCGCAGCGGCCGCCACGGGCCGCGTGCTCTACGTCGCGACGACCGACCTCGACAACCAAGAGCTCGTGATCTGGGACCTCGGCGCGATTGCGTCTCACGGAGGAGACGACGCCCGCAGACTGTTCCGGAAAGTGCTCCTCGCCTCCGCGAGTCTCCCCGGCGTGTTTCCGCCGGTTCTGATCCGCGTCGAGCACGGCGGCATGACGTACGACGAGCTGCACGTGGACGGCGGCGCGACGCTGCCGTTCTTCGTGCCGCCCGAGATCTCCGCGCCGGCACCGCCCGAAGGCGCCGAGATGCTAAAAGGGGGCACGCTGTCCGTGATCGTCAACGCGCCGTTGCTCGCGGCCTCCGCGACGACACCCGACCGGCTGCGGCCCGTGCTGTTGCGCAGCCTCTCTACGCAGCTCATGTACTCCTCGCGACGATCGCTGGAGCTCGCGGCGGCGCCGGCGCAGCGGCGCGGCATGGCGCTCCGGTTCGCCTCCATTCCCGCGAGCTATCCCTACAAGGGCCCGCTCGCCTTCGACGCGCGCGCCGTGCAGGCCCTGTTCGCGTACGGCGCTCGCTGCGCAGAGACGCGTCGGCTTTGGCTGATGCACCCGCGCACCGCCGCCGCGCGGCCGCGCGCGGCAGCGGCCCCGCCGCAACCGCGCGCCGAGTGTCCCCGCGACCGGAAGCGGGGACCCGTCAACCCACGCTGATCTCCCTGCGCCATTCGGCCACGAGATCGTTGAGCGCATCGCAGTCGATGAGAAACCCGTCGTGGCCGTGCAAGGACTCGAGCACGGCCAAGCGCGCCCGCGGCATGCCCGCCGCGAGCTCCTTTTGCTCGGCCAGCGGGTAGAGCACGTCCGTGTCGATCCCCACGACGAGCGCGGGCTGGCGTATCGCGGCCAAGGCGGCCTCGTAGTCGCCGCGCCCGCGCGCCACGTCGTGCGTATCCATCGTCTGCGTCAGTCGCACGTAGCAATTCGCGTCGAACCGCTCGACGAGCTTGGCGCCCTGATAGCGCAGGTAGGATTCGACGGCATACTCCGGCCCATCGTCCGCCTCGCCCGCCTGCCGGCCGAAGCGCGCGTCGAACGAGGCGAACGAGCGATACGAGATCATGGCGATCATGCGCGCCACGGCGAGCCCGGCCGCGGGCCCGGCCCCGGGCTCGTAGTGCCCGCCGCGCCAGGCCGGATCCGCGTAGATCGCCTGGCGCTGCGCCTCGCTGAACGCGATGCACCACGCCGAGTGGCGCCCGCCGACCGCGATCGGTACGAGACCGCGCACGAGCTCGTCGTAGCGCGCCCACTCGAGGACCTGCATGCCGCCCATCGAACCGCCGATCGCGAACGCGACGCCCGTGACCCCGAGCCGCTCGAGCAAGGCTCGATGCAGGGCGACCGTATCGCGCACCGTCGGCACTGGAAACCGCGCGCCGTATGGGCGGCCCGTGGCCGGATCGAGCGTGAGCGGCGAAGCCGTGCCGTAGGGCGAGGCGAGCGCGTTGGCGCACACGACGAAGTCGCGGTCCGGATCGAGCGCGCGGCCGGGCCCGATGAGCTTGGGCCACCACGCTTCGACGTTGCAGTTGCCCGTCAAGGCGTGGCAGACGACGACGGCATTGTCGCCGGCCGGGTTCAAGTGCCCCCACGTCCGGTAGGCCACGGGGACGTCGCTGAGCGTCGCCCCGCTCTCGAGCGCCACCTGCGCAAAGACTTCGACCCGCTCCGACACGGCGCCTGCGCTCAGCCCCCTATTTCGCCGCCGCGAGACCCTTGTCGATGTCCTCGACGATGTCGTCGATGTGCTCGATGCCGATCGACAGCCGCACGAGATCGGGCGCAATGCCGCCCGCCTTCTGCTGCTCGGGGCTGAGCTGCGAATGCGTCGTCGTTGCGGGGTGGATCGCGAGGCTCTTGGCATCGCCGACGTTCGCGAGATGGCTGAACATCTCGAGGCCCTCGATGAACTTCTTGCCGCCCTCGAGGCCGCCCTTGATGCCGAACACCACCATCGCTCCGCCCATGCCGTTGAGGTACTTGTCATTGAGGCGATGGGCCGGGTCCCCGGGCAGCCCGGGATAGCGCACCCAGTCCACCTGGGGGTGCTGCTGCAAATGTTTCGCGACGGCCAGGGCGTTCTGGCAATGCCGTTCCATGCGCAGCGGCAGCGTCTCGATGCCCTGCATGAACTGCCAGGCGTTGTCCGGGCTGATGCACGCGCCGAGATTGCGCAGCGGAATCACGCGCATGCGCAGCACGTAGGCGACGGGCGCCAGAGGCGCCGGCAGATCGTAGGCCCAACGAATGCCGTGGTAGCTCGAATCGGGCTCCGTCATGAGCGGAAACTTGTCGCTGCGCCAGTCGAAACGGCCTGCATCCACGACGATGCCGCCGATGCCCGTGCCGTGCCCGCCCAGCCACTTCGTCAGCGAGTTCACGACGATGTCCGCGCCGAAGTCGATGGAGCGCTGCAGCACGGGCGTCGTGAAAGTGGAGTCGACGATGAGCGGGATGCCGTGTGCGTGCGCCACGTCGGCGATCGCCTCGATATCGGCAACGTCGCAGGCCGGGTTCGAGAGCGTCTCGCAGAACAGCGCCTTGGTCTTGGGCGTGATGGCCGCCGCGAAATTCTCGGGATGGTTCGGGTCCACGAAGTTCACGCGGTAGCCGAACTGCGGCAGCAGGTCGTTGAACATCGTATACGTTCCGCCGTAGAGGTTGTTCGCCGAGACGATCTCGTCCCCGGTCCGGCAGATGTTGTTGATGCAATTGAATATCGACGCCGTGCCCGACGCGAGCGCGAGAGCCGCCGCACCGCCCTCCATGGCCGCGACGCGCTGCTCGAGCGCATCCTGGGTCGGATTCATGATGCGGGTATAGATGTTGCCCAGTTCCTTGAGCGCGAAAAGATTCGCTGCGTGCTCGGTATCGCTGAAGACGTAGGCCGTCGTGCGATAAATGGGGACGGCCCGGGAATTGGTCGTCGGATCCGGCTGCGTACCGGCATGCAGGCATTGGGTTTCGAGCTTCACCGGGTCATCCTCCTGTCGCTGTGGCGGGGTGTGAGACAGCGGTCATTGTAGCCTGTCGTGCCCAGGCCGTCGGCAACGATGCATCGGGGCCCGAATCCGGCCGACCCGCGAGCTCGCTCGATCCCGCCGCGCCCCGCAGCCCCGGCGGCGCCGGAGCGCCCGCTAGGCGGAGCCCGGCGAAGCCTGCATACTAGGGGCCCGTCAGGCCGGCCGCGCGACCCGCCGCCGGCACAGGGACGTAAGGCACCGCCTCAGGCGTGCCGGCCGGGCCTACAAGCCTCCGCCACCTGACTGCGTGCGAAACGGAGCCCCAGCGCGATGTCGGCCTTCAGCTTCAGCGAGTTTTACCAGCGCAACCGCCGGATCGTCATCTGGTTCATTCTGTTTCTGCTGCTCTGGGCGCTGCGGCCGTTCTTCAGCCTCGTGTTCCTATCGTTCGTGCTCGGGATCATCGCGGCACCCATGGCCCAGTTCTGCGAGCGCCGGCTGAAAATGGCGCATTGGGTCTCGCTGTCGCTCGTCTACGCACTGTTCCTTCTCATGCTCGCCTCGTTCGTTCGCTTCGTCGTGCCGAGCGTCGCGTCCGAGGTCAACCGCACGATCCTGAACCTTCCCGCGATCGAGTTCCGACTCGTCGAGGCGAAGGACCGCCTCGTCGACCACTATCCGACGCTGCGCCAACCTTTGACCGGGTTCCTGCGCAGCGCGCTGCCCGACGCCGTGGCGGCCGCGGTCGACGAGCGCCTGGCGGGCGAACGGGCGAGCTATTCCGTCACGGACGCAGAGATCCGCGAAGCGAGGGAATCGGACGCCGTCCCGACGGGCAATCTCGCGGACTATCTGAACCGGCAGGATCAGCTGTATCTCAGCGCGATCATGAGCCAGCAGTTCCAGCGCGTGCGGCACTACGCGCCGACCGTCGTCAATATGCTGTATCGCGCGACGGCGACGACGCTGCTCGCCCTGCTGTTCAGCTTTTTGATTCTCAGCGACCTCGGCCGCATGAAGCGCGGCATCGAACGGCTGCGCAGCTCGAAGGTCGGCGATTTCTACGAGGAGGCCGCGCCCGCAATCGGCCGCTTCGGCTTTCTCGTCGGGCGCGCCATCGAAGCGCAAGCGTCGATCGCGCTCATCAATACGGCCCTCACGATCGCCGGGCTGCTGCTTCTGCACATCCCGCTCGTCGCGATGCTCGCGGTCATCGTCTTCGCCAGCAGCTTCATTCCGGTGCTCGGCGTCTTCATCTCGACGACCCCTATCGTGCTCGTGGCGCTCAACGACGGCGGGCTCGCGCTGTCCGGCGCGGCCATCGCCATGGTCGTCGTGATCCACGCCATCGAGGCGTACCTGCTGAATCCCCTCCTCTACGGCCGCTACCTGCGGCTGAATCCCGTACTTACTTTGATCATCCTCTACGTCGGCTACCACGCCTTCGGGCTGTGGGGCATGCTGCTCGGCGTACCGGTCGCGCGCTACTTCATCCACGACGTGCTCGGCGTACCGTACCTCGATCGCAGCGCCGCCGTGGAGGCCGTCAAGCCGCAGCCGGCGGAGACCGTCTGAGCGCGCTCTCCCCCCTACGCCAGCGAGACGCTCATGCTGAGTTCGGGCTCGAACTTCAGCGAGTTCGTGACGAGGCAGGTGGCCTCGGCCTTCTCGAGTAGCCGCCGGGCCCGTTCGACATTCCCGTCCGCGGGCAGCGTGAGCTGGGCCTCCAGGTGCAGCCCGACGAACTGAGTCCGGCCGTCCACGCGGTCAAGCGTACCCTCGGCCCGGCAGGTCAGCGCCTGCCACGGAAACTTCGAGGCGGTCGCAATGGCACGAAAGCTCAGGATCAGGCAATCGACCGCCGCGGCCACGAACAGCGTCTCGGGCGACCAACGGTCGCCCGGCCCCCCGAACTCGCTCGGCGGCGCCGACGCCAGTTCGGGCAGGCCCTCCGCACTCAGGGTCACGTCTCCCTGAGCTTCGGCCGAAGCTCGGACTCGGTAGTGATGCGGATAAGGCTGCATGCGGCTCTCCTTTCTCGGGCTCGGTTTCCCCCCACCGAGCATAGCCCGGCCTCGACCGTTCGTCAGGCGCTTACGGCGACCGGACCGGCCGCGCCTCGACGAAAAGGGGCGCCGGCGGTGGGCTTGCGTTAGGCGCCCAGGCTCGGCACCGTGCTGCGCAGCGCGTCGAGGCAGTCCCCGTCCAGCGCCCGGCCGCGCAGTTTTTCCATCATCTCGAGCGCCTGTTCCACGGGAATGGCGGCCCGGTAGGGCCGCTCGGCCGTGATGGCGTCGAAGATGTCGGCCGTCGTGATGATGCGCGTCTCGAGGGAGATGCTGGCGCCCTTCAGACCGCGCGGGTAGCCCTTGCCGTCGAGGCGCTCATGATGGGCGCCGGCGATCCTCGCGAGTTCCTTGAACGGCGTGATGCGGCCCAGAATCTCCTCCGTGAACACGGGGTGGGCCTTGACCTCGTCCCACTCGGCCGCGTCCAGGCTGCCGGCCTTGTCGAGGACGGCGTTGCTCACACCGAGCTTGCCGATGTCGTGCAGCAGCGCGCCGCGCCGCAGCCAGCGGCGCCGGCCCGGCTCCATGTTGAAGTACTTGGCGAGCATGCCGCTGTATTCGGCCACGCGCGCGCTATGGCCGTACGTGAAGTGGCTCTTGGCGTCGACGACGCCTGCGAAACCGGCGGCGATCGCATCGAGGCGCTCGTCGTCGACCGTCGTGACGCGGCTCGCCGGTTCCAACGCGAACACGCGTTCGTCGATGTCGTCGGCGCCGAGCGCGTCCCGGAAGGCCGGGTCCCGAGCGATTCGCGTGATGGCATCGACGAGGGCCGGATCGAACCACGTGCCGCGGCGCAGCCGCGCCTGCGCCAGCGCCGCCTCCATGCCAGCTTCGTGGTGAAACACGTCGACGACCTGCGCGAGCAGCGCGATCCGCGCGGCGAGCGGGATGGATTCGCCCGCGAGCCCCTCGGGCCGGCCCTTCCCGTTCCAATGCTCGTCGAGGCTGTGAATGCCTTGGGCGACCGCTGGGCTGAAGCCGAGGTCGAGCGCGATCTGGGCGCCGCGCTCGCAGCGCGTCGCGATGAGCTCCGTAGCGAGCGCCTCGCCGTGCAGCAGCAGGTTGCCGAGCGTACGCAGTTTCGTGCCCAGTCCTTTGCCGACGCCGGCGTGCTTGAGCACGAACGATGCGAGCTGATGCAGGCTGTCCGTATCGACGGTCTTGAAATCGCGCTTCGTCGCGCGGTCGTCGTGAGCGTAGAGCTCGAAGAGTCGCTCTGCATTGCTGCTGCAGCCGGCGTCCTTGAGCAGCAGCGTGTAGTAGAGGTCCCAGAGCGCGGTCTCGTCGAGGCCGAGTTCCCGGCCGACGTGAAAGCCGATCCAGCAGCAGCGCAGACAGTGGCCCCGGGGCTGGCCCTCGGTGAGATCGAGCGCGTAACTCAGTGCGCCGATGACTTCGGCGAGCCGCAGCCGCAGCCCGGCGGCCGGCTGCTGAACGGGCAATGCATTAGGGCCAGGCATCGCGCCGGACTATACGGGCCGGCACGCCGTCGCGACACCGAGGCGTGCCCATTCTGTGACCCAGTCGAGAAAGGCGAATGCTGTCGAAGGGCCGATCAGCGCCGTGACCTTGCCTTCGGCGAGCGGCAGATCGAGGGCCCCGAAACCTATTGCCGTTTTCGCAATCCAAGCCTTAAGAACGTTCCGCGCATCGGCACTCGGCGGGCGCTTACAAGGTGCCTTAGTAGGTAGTTGAACGGAGATATCCGGATGCGCCGCTCTCTACGTGTCATCGTGGTTCTGTTCGCCGTCCTCGCGCCTGCCGTGCCCGCATTCGTCCACGCCCAGGTGCGCGTCTCGATCATGATCGCTCCCCCGCCCCTGCCGCTGTACGCACAGCCCGCCTGCCCCGGCGACGGCTATATCTGGGTGCCGGGCTACTGGGCCTGGGACGAAATCGCGACGGGCTACTATTGGGTGCCCGGCACGTGGGTATTGCCGCCCGCGGTCGGACTGCTCTGGACACCCGGCTACTGGGCCTGGGACGGCGTGCGTTTTGTGTTCGTCCGGGGCTATTGGGGGCCGGTCGTCGGATTCTACGGGGGCATCGACTACGGATTCGGCTATCCCGGCCACGGCTACTACGGAGGCCGGTGGAGTGACGGCCATTTCTTCTACAACCGTGCCGTGAACGTCGTGAACGTTTCCGTGATTCGCAATACCTACGTCCAGAACATCGAGTTCAAGCGGCCGCCGAACCGAACGAGCTACAACGGGTGCCAGGGCGTGATCGCGCACGAGACCCGGCAGGAAAGAAGCGCCGCGGCACGAGAACACAGATTGCCGCCCACGCCGGCGCAGGTCGTCCATGCCCAGGCCGCCCGGAGCATCCCGCAATCCCACGCGGCCGTGAACCACGGCAAGCCGCCGATCCTCACGACGCCCCGGCCCGAGTCGTTCCCGGCCGCAACGCGCTCGCGCGGCCACCAGGAGGCCGCGCGGCCGCCGGCTCCTAAGGCGGACCGGCCCTCGACCGGGAACGGCGCCGAACGGCCGCCCGAGCCCCACGCGGCGCCGACCGAAAGGCACTCCACCAAGCAGGGACGCGCGAGCTCGAAGCGCAAGGACGGGAAGGGGCACTGAACCCGCGCGGCGCCGCACGCCTCGGCATGCGGCGCCGCGTAGCGGCCGTGACGAGGCCGGCTCCGTGTGCGATCAGTAGGGGTAGCTCCGGTATGCGAGGATCGGGTCGGTCGGCGCCTCGCTCGAGCCGTGCCGCCGGCTCTCCTGCTGCCGCCGCTTGATGCGCAGGAAGATCTGCCGCCGCCGCTCGCCGAGCCACGCCTCGCGGCTCACATGCGCGTCCTCGCCGCGGATGGCCTCCTGCTGCTTGCGGTACTCGCAAAACTCTCGGTAGCCCTCGAGGTCGTGCTTGAGCTCGTCGATAACGATCTCCGCCATGAGGGCGTCGTCGAGAAAGCCGAGGCCCGGAATCGCGTCTGGAATCATGTCCTCGGGCTCTGCGAAGTAGCTGATCGCAGCCATGATGCGGCCGCGCTCCTGGTCCTCGAGCGGCCACTCCTCGTCGTCGAGCAAAGCGATGAGCGTGCCCAGGTCGGCGAGGCGCTTGCGCACATAGTCCGGCCCCTCGCCGTTCTGGGCACGCTCGAGCAGCCGACGCGCTTCCTCGAGAATCGCCTTTTCGCCCCGCGTTGCGTTCCGCTCACAGGTCTCTTCCATGACCTTGCGGTAGTAGCCGATGTCACTGTCGCTGAGCTCCAGGACGAGCTTGAGTGGCATATTCTTCTCCTTCGGACTATACGAAAAGCAAACTATCGCGCCTCTTGCGCACTGCGGCTAGCCCCGCCGCCGGCCTCGGCGGGCCCCCGTGCATGGCCTCGGCGCTCGGAGGCCGCGGCCGAGGCATGCGCGGTGATCGGCGCCTTGAGGCGCGAGAGAAAGCGAACGTGGCGGGGTCCGGCTCGATCCAGATGTCGGTACACCGTGAGCTTGGCGGCGTCAGTCAACAGCGACCAGGCGGCCGAATACGCCCAGATCAGGCCGATGGCGCGCCAGGAAATCGCCGTCACGAGCCCGAACCCGTAGGCCGCGAGCAAGGTCGCGGCCAGCTTCGTGCCGACGGCCGACCAGATCATGATCGGAGCCGGATAGGGTTTCTTGAGGAAGAACCCCTTGCTGCGCGAGACGAACAGCGTCAAATGCCCTGCGACGGCCATCTTGAGGAATACGAACGTCTGCACTTCGGGCGTCGACAGATGCAGGACCTCGACGCCGACGAAGAGCATGAGAAAACTGCCGGCGACCCCCGTTAGGCCCATGACCGTCGAGACCAGAATCACGCGATGCATGTCCCAACGCACAGGCGCCGGATCGACGCGTGTGCGGTCGTAGGCGATCGTCATGATCGGCAGGTCGTTGAAGAACGCGAGCAGAATGATCATAACGGCCGTGATCGGATAAAAGTCGAACGCGAGCATCGCGAGCACGACGAAAACCATGATGCGGATGGTCTCGGTAATCCGATACACGGCATAAGAGTTCATGCGCTCGAAGATGCGCCGTGCTTCCTCTATGGCGCGGACGATGACCGAGAGGCCGGACTCGGTCAGCACGAGATCCGCGGCCGAGCGCGCGGCGTCCGTGGCGCCCGAGACCGCGATGCCGACCTCGGCCTGCTTGAGCGCCGGCGCATCGTTGACGCCGTCGCCCGTCATGCCGACGATGTGGCCGCGCGCCTGCAGCGCCTTGACGATCGCGAACTTATGCTCGGGGAAGACTTGGGCAAAGCCGTCGGTGCGCTCGACGCGTTCGGCGGCGCCGTCGTCCATCTCCTGCGCGTGCTCGCCGAACACGTCCTCGGCCGAGACGATGCGCGAGCCGAGGCCGAGCTTGGCGGAGATCTCGCGCGCGATCGCGAGGTTGTCGCCCGTGACCATCTTGACGTCGACGCCGTGGCGCCCGGCGTCCGCGATCGTGGCGGCCGAATCCTCGCGCGGCGGATCGAAAAGCGGCAGCACGCCGAGGAAGCGCCAAGGCCCGTCCGCGTCCGCCCGCGCGACGCCGAGCGTGCGATAGCCCTTGGCCGCGAAATCGTCGATGGCGCGCTCGACCGCGGCGCGGCCCGCGGACTCGAGCTGCGCGAGCGCGAGGATGACCTGCGGCGCGCCCTTCGTGACCTTGAACCGCTCGCCCGACGGCCCCTCGACCGTCGCCTCGGTTCGCTTGACGACCGGGTCGAACGGCACGAACGCGGTCTGCCGGTAGGCCTCGAGCGCGGCGGGCTGCCCGAGCCCCGCGAGCACGGCCGTGTCGATCGGATCGCGGTCCTCGGCCTTCGAGGCGAGCGAAGCCGCGACCAGCAGGTCCGCGCGGTCGCGGGCACCGACGATCATGGGCTCGCCGAGCTCGAGCCGGTTCTGCGTCAGCGTGCCGGTCTTGTCCGAGCACAGCACGTCCATGCCCGCCATCTCTTCGATGGCCTCGAGGCGCGAGAGGATTGCCTTCATGCGCGACAGCGCCACGGCGCCGACGGCCATGGTAACGGAGAGCACCGCGGGCATCGCCACGGGGATCGACGCGACGACGAGGATCAGCGCGAACTGCACGAGCTCGACCAGCCGAGCGTGTCGGAACAGCTGCACGATGACGAGGACGGCTACGAGCCCGAGGCTCAGATAGATCAGGTAGTCCCCGATGCGCAGGACGGCCTTTTGAAAATGAGACGCGGTTTGGGCGGATTCCACGAGCTTGGCCGTCCGGCCGAAGTACGTGTCCGCGCCCGTGCCCGTCACGAGCGCGACCATCTCGCCCTGCTTCGCGACGGAGCCGGAATACGCAACGTCTCCGGGCCTCTTGTCGACGGGCAACGACTCCCCCGTCAGCGCCGACTGGTCGACGCTGAGATAGTCGCCCTCGAGGAGCTTCGTATCGGCCGGCACGATGTCCCCGAGGCGCAGCCTCACGATGTCGCCGGGCACGAGCTCTTCCGCCGCGATTTCTCGCCACCGGCCATCGCGAAGCACGCGGCTCGTGAGTGCGAGGCTCTTCTTGAGCGCCGCGACCGCGTCGCCGGCCTTGTGCTCCTGCCAAAAGCCGACGGCCGCATTGAAGATCAGCAGGGTGACGATGATGAAGAAGTCGGACCAATGCTGCACGATCGCCGACAACAAAGCCGCGACCTCGATCATCCACGGGATCGGCCCCCAGAAGTAGGCCAGAAACTCGCGCAGCGCACTGACGCGCTTTTCCTCGAGCGCATTGCGGCCGTAGCGCGCGAGACGCTCGGCCGCCGCGGCGCTCGACAGACCGCGCTCGCGGCGGACACCGAGCCGCTCGAGCAGGGCATCGCCCGAAAGCCGTGCAACGGCCTCGGCGTCCGGCACCTGCTCGGAGGACACGGCCTCGGCGGGGCCTGCGCCGGCGTCGGCGACCTGGCTCATTGCGGACAGGGGCCCACGCCGCCATCCTGTGCCCAGCCACGATCCTTCATCTTCGCCCTCCGCGCTCGTTCACCCGGGCCTGGCACACCTTCGGGAACAGACGGTCGACGCGCCCCCGAGCGCTCGCCGTGCCCGGCCCTCATCGTTCCAATTGGAATCCTGGAAGGATGCGCCGCCCGGCATCGACCGAACGATAAGGGGATGTACGTACCGCGAGCATGAGCGGGCAGGCCGAAACCCATGTCTCCGGCGGCACGCGAATCAGCGCACCGCCGCGTGCACGACCTCGGGCAGACTCTCCCAGAGGATCAGCACGCTCATGACGACGAGGAAGACGCCGAACACGCGACGCAGATGCGCGTGCTGCAGCCGCCGCGCGAGCAGGTTGCCGAGCAGGCTGCCACCGATACCGATCACCGCGAAGACCGCGATGACGTCCCAGGGTATCGCGACGCTGCCCGCCGAGAGCAGCTCGAAATGCTTGTAGAAACCGCTCGCCGAGTTGAGCAGGATGATCGCGAGACTCGTGCCGACGGCGCGGTGCATAGAGAGGCCGCCCAGGATCACGAGCGCCGGCACGAACAGAAATCCGCCGCCGACGCCGACGAAGCCCGTGATGAGACCGATGCCGATGCCCGCGCCGAGCAGCCAGAGAAAGTGCTGCTCCCGATACGCGGCCTGCGTAACGCGCGGCCGGCGCAACATCGTGAACGACGCGAGCGCCATGATTAGGGCGAAGACGACGAGCTGCACAGCGCCCGTCACGAAATGCGAGGCCCAGGCCCCGCCGTAGGTCGCCACGATACCGGGCAGCCCGAAATACAGCACGAAGCGCCAATCGACGAGCCGCTGGCGTGCGTAGCTGACGGCGCCGACCAAGGCGATCGAGCCGACGATGGCCAACGAAGCCGCGATCGCGACTTTCGGCGGTTCGCCTGCGGCGTAGACGAGCACCGGGACGGTCAGGATGGAGCCCCCCGAACCGAGCAGACCGAGGCTCAGACCGACCGCCAGCGCGCCGAGCCACGTCAGCGCCAACACTGCCTCCCGGCCGAAAGCGGCGCGGCTGCATGGCGCTCCCCGCACGCGGCGGGATGCATGTCGTAAGCCTGCATTGCAGGTATCCTTCCGGAGTTCGGCCCCGGTGCATTGCGAGGGTCGGCGCAAAGTGTACACGTTTCGGCGCACCGGACGCGCGAACGGATCGGCACAGAGCCCGTAAAGACAAGGGGAGACTCGACGATGGGCGCGAAGAAATCGCTTGGGCTCGTGGCCGCCGCCGGCCTCTCATTGGTGCTGTCGGCCTCCGGTCGGGCGCAGCAATCGCCCGGCGCGCAGATCTACAACCAAGGCGTTCAGGGCCAGATCGCGCCGTGCATCGCCTGCCACGGCGCGCGCGGCGCGGGCAGCGGCGCGATTCCGAGGCTCGCGGGTCTGCCCGCCGACTACGTCGCGGGCCAGCTCGCAGCCTACCGAAACGGCAAACGTCCCGATCCGGTCATGGCACCGATCGCCAAACCGCTCGACGCCGCCCAGAGGCGTGCGGTCGCCGCCTACGTCGCTGGCCTCTCGGCTCCCTATCTGCCCGCCGAGCCGGCGCCGGCCGACACGCTCCGGCGCGGCGCCCGCCTCGTCGCGCTCGGCAAGTGGTCGAGCGGTGTTCCGGCCTGCCGCGACTGCCACGGGCCGGCCCTGCAGGGCGGCGGCACGGCGCTGCCAGGTCTCGCGGGCCAGCCCGCGGACTATCTGCGCGCCCAGCTCGAGGCCTTCAAGGCTGGCAGCCGCCCGGGCGGGCCGCTCGGGCTCATGGCGCGCGTGGCCGCCCAGCTCGACCCCGCCGAAATCGAGGCCGCAGCCGCATATGCGGCCTCGCTGCGGGAAGGCCAACAGTCCGAAGCGCCGCGCGGCGGGGAGTCGGCCTGGCGGCCGCATGCGCAGAATCCGGACGCCTTCGAGCCGCCACCCGAAGCGGCCCTGCCCGCCAACCCCGAGGACGCCGCGGCGGTCTTGCTCGGCGAGCGCATCTTCTCGAACACACCGAAATACGCGGCGAAGTACACCGGCAATGCGCTGAGCTGCCGCAACTGTCATACGGACAGGGGCCGCAATCCCGTCTCCTCGCCCATGTGGGCGGCCGTGCCGCAATACCCGAAGTTCCGCTCCAAGAACCACCGCATCAACTCGCTTGCGATGCGCATCGAGGGCTGTTTCCGCTACAGCCAGAACGGCACGCCGCCGCCGGCGGACAGCGAAACGATGGTCGCGCTCATGAGTTACATGAACTGGCTCGCGACCGGCCTCCCCGTCGGGATCAAGCCGAAGGCCTCCGGCTACCCCGCACTCGCGGCGCCGGGGTCGCCGCCGGACCGGGACCGCGGCCGCGCCGTCTATGCCGCCGATTGCGCGCTCTGCCACGGCGACGACGGGCAAGGCAGCATCGTCGCGGGCGCGAGCGTGATTCCGCCGCTTTGGGGTCCGCAGTCCTACAACTGGGGCGCCGGCATGCACGCGCCCGACAAGGCCGCAGCGTTCATCTACGCGAACATGCCCTTCGGCGCGCCCGGCACGTTGACGCCGCAGCAGGCTTGGGATGTCGCCGCGTGGGTAGACAGCCACCCGCGGCCGCAGGACCCGCGCTCCACGGGCAACGTGCAAAAGACGCGCGAGCTCTATCACAAGCGCCACGCCTACGGCTACTACGGGGCCGAAGTCGACGGCCGCCGGCTCGGGGCACCTGATTAATCAGCCTTTACGGGCTACTGGTTGCAGGCGGCTGGTGCCCTCTGTCTACTACGGCTCAACCCGGCTGGGATACGGCGTAGCCGCGCTCCTGGGCGCGATTCAACGCGACTATGCCCGCGGGTACGATACGGCCATTCGGCACGAGATGCGCGACGAGCTCGGCGTGTATCTCGTCTTCGGAGCGCTTCGTTGCGTGCGCCACCTCGCCGGCGACCCTGCGCGTGGCCGCGCCGCACACGGCAAAATGCACACCCTTGGCCGCGAGGTCCGAGATCCGGGCGCCGAAATTCGGCAGCGCCGGCCCGTAGCCCTTAGCATCGAAGAGATTGCTCGTCGGCGGCTTCTGAGTTTTCGGATCCAGGAAGGTCGTGATCTTCGAGAAGGTCTCTCCGTACTTCTCCCACATCGAATCGGCGTAACCGAACACAGTCGAGCGGTGGCGCACGATGATGATCGTCGCGAGCTCCGAGGCGGGCACGCCGTAGGCGCTTTCGTTGACGGCCAGATAATTGCGCGTGAAAAACAAAGCTTCCCCGACGCCGTCGGTGCTCGTCGTGTCGAAGACGAACCGATGCCGGCTCGGCATTTCCATCCAGTCGTCCTGCTTCTCGAGCGCCGGCTGCCAGCGGGATTCCGCCGCCGCGGCCTCGCGCGTCCCCGCGATGGTGCCGAGCGCGACTGCGCCCGCGCCGAGCGCACCGACGAGCTTGCGCCGTCCGATCGATTCTTCGTTATGGTCTGTCATGGCTGGCTCCTCCCGCCCGAGAGTGTGCGCGCGCGCCGGGCGAAGATCAAACGCTCCGCGCGTCCCCTCTAGACGCCGGCGTATGAATACTAAACCGGATGTCATGGAGGACACTCATGGAAAGGATCGCCAAGGCATCGGAGCCGCCGGAACGGTGCGCCGCGACGACTAACTGCCGTTGTCGGAGGCGCCTCCGCGAGACGACATGCTGAATCGATAGCGAGGCCGGGGCCTCCGCCCCTTCGCCCGGCGGGCCCGGCTTCCGGCTCGGGAACCGGGCGCGTTCGCGTCCGCACGCGCTACGATGGGCGCATGCAGCCAACAAGCCCATGGGCGGCCCTGCGCGGCGCCCTGCCCTATGCCCGCGCCGCCGCCGACGCCTGGCGCGGCCCCAACGTACGCCTCGGCGCCGTGCGGCTCGAGGTGCCGGGCTCGCGGCGAATCCGGCTGTCCGTCGTCGGCGGCAACCTGCGCATCCATCGGCTCATCGACGCGGCCGTGGAACGCGGCGACACCGTCATCAACGTCGGCGCCAACATCGGCTACAACGCTGTCTATGCAGCCCTGCGCGTGGGCCGTTCGGGCCGCGTCTTCGCCATCGAACCGACGCCGGACAACCTCGCGGTCCTCACGCGCAACTTGGGCTCGGCCGGGGTCTCGAACGTCACCGTTGCGCGCGCCGCCGCGGGCCGCGAGCGGGGCCGTCGCGAACTCTACGTGCGCGGCGAGACGAGCGCCGTCAACAGCCTATTTGCACGCAGCTGCTATGCGCAGGTCACGGACGTGCTCCAGGTGCCCGTCGAACGGTTGGACGACCTCGTCGACGCCACGCCGACACTCGTGAAAATCAACGTCGAAGGCGCCGAGCTCGATGTCCTCGAAGGCATGCCGCAACTGCTCGGCACGCGCCGGCTCGTGCTCGTCGTCGAGTGGCACCCCGCCCTGCAGGCACTGGCGGGCTACGCCCCCGACGCCCTCCCGCGATGGCTGCTCGAGCGCGGCTGGCGCCTGCATGCCGCGTCGCATTGGTCGCTGCGGGCACTCGACGCAGCCGCGCTGCCCGCGCTGACGGCCAGGCTGCAGCGCCGGCTCGGTCCCGTCGAGCTCCTCGCACAGCGCACCTGAGCCCGTGCGTCCCGGCTGCTATGGTCTCGCCTGGATGTGTCTGCTCAGCGCGTTGCGCGTGCTGACTCTGCGCGCGCTCGGACCGTGGTTCGAGGACCGTGGTTCGAGCGGCGGGTCTCGGTCAAACGTGGCGCATGCGCGGCGTGCCGGGCAGCACCGCGGCCCAGAGCGCGCCGGCCGCGACGACGATACCGACGATCAAGTGGTTCCAAGTCGCAACCTGCACAGTCGAGAAGCCGAGCGCGTACGGAGCCGCGATGAGCCACAGACCGATGCACAAGTTCGTCCACTCCTCCCACATCTGGGGCTTGGCCAATGCGCCGAGCGAGACGAGTGCGACCGTGGCACCGAAAATGTACGAATGCCAGACGGCAGGTGTGCTGCCTGCGCCGATCCCGAAGAAAGGCGAGAGAAACAACCACAGGCCGAGCACGAGATTCACCCGGTCCTGCCACCGCTGATTTGCACGCATGTTCGACTCTCCTCTGCTTCCCTTGGCGCGCCGGTAGGTCGCGTGGGAATCCGGCGCTCGAAAAGAAGCTATTGCGTCGGAACGTCCCGGGGCAGTCGCAATTCTACGTACTGGCAGATCCTGCCTACGGCAGTATTCTGATTCGACGTATCACCTCCTCATGGAGGCGACGCGCGCCGGCTATTCGAAGAAGGCGACGCTGCGGAATTCGATACTGGCGCGCTCCTTGCGGTCGGGGAAGGTCGTATCCCAAAAGGCCGTATGCGGCGTGCGCCATGCGACCGAGCGGTCGGAGTCGTGAAACTTCACGAGCAGCGCCTCGTCGGCCGTCATCGAGGAAAAATACCACCACCGATGCGCGGGGTTGTACCGGAACACCGCGGCAGCCGGCCGTTCGGCGTCGGGCATCGGCGCGAACATCGCCTCGCCTTCGGGAATTTCATCGACGATATAGAGCACGTTCGGGACGCCCTCCTCGTCGCCGACGCTGCGGTGGTCGCAGACCGCCAGAGGGCAGTCCTGCGGCGGCTCGGAGAACGTGCGCCAGAAGCTCGAATAGATGAACCGGCGGTAGCCGGGTCCTTCGGGCCGCCATTGCTCGTAGAGCGCGCGTGCCTGGCGGTCGGCGCGCGAGGGCTCCGTGTCGATGTGGGCCTCGCCCGCGGGCGGCTGCACGCCGCCCTGGTGCGTGTACGGCCCCTCGACGCGCTTGAATCTCGCGAGATCGCCGGAGTTGCGGATCATCCAGCCCATGGTCGCGACGAAGCTCGCTCCGGTCAGCGCCTTGACGGCTTCTGCCACTTCGCCCGGATACAGCCGGTCCACCTGCTCCTTGGCGTAGAAGTCCGTGATCGCACTTTCGTGGTGCGCGAGCACGAAGCCGTGCGTGTCCAGCGTGAAATGCCGCTGGATCGAACGCCCATCGCGGATCGGCACCTTGAACGGGCCGTAGCGGCCGGTGTTGACTTCCCTGCCAGCGGATACGAAGCGACGATTAATGGCGGGCCCGGGCAGCAGATAATTGATCTCGGCCTCGATGCCTCGGGCGCTGGCCTCGACATCGTTCTCGGCGACGCTCATCGGCTTCTCCAGGCGGACTTCGTCAAGACGACGCCCATGGTACACCGCTGCGCCGACCGGGATGCGGGCCGCAGAAAAGCAAGGGAGCCCGAAGGCCCCCTCCTCCAGCCGTCACGGCGTCGACGCCGCCCGACGGCTGTTCCGGCACCGGTCAAACGTTGCCCTTATTGAGCTTCTTGCTGGGCCAGAATTTCATGCCGCTGACGTCGACGCCCGCCATGAGCCCGCCGTCCGTCATGCGATAAACCTTGACGCCGTCGTGCCAAGCGGCTTCGGACGTCGCGCCCTTCTTGCCGGCCGTCGCCTGCGCGGACGAGGCACCGCTCCACTGGCCGTTCACGAACTGCCGATACGTATTCTGGTCCTTGAACAGCATGATCAGCTTGTAGTTCGAGGCCCCGGCCGTCAGGCCGATTCCGGCGCCGCCAACGTGCATGTACGTCGCGTTGCTCGGGGACGGGTTGTTGAGCGCCGTCGTCGGCATCGCGACACCCGTGCCGCCGGTGCCCGTCACGATCGCGCCGCCCTTGGTCGTGTCGAATACTGCGATCCCGTAGGCCTGATCGAGCGACTGCGCGGCGTTCTGGTTCTGCTGGCGCAGCTGCCATGCCAGTTCGGCCGGCGCGCGCCGCGCGCGGATGGATAGGCTGCGCAGCGTCTGCTACGCTTGCGCGTTCTCTTCTTCATGGACGATACGGCATTGAACACCGCCGCGGCGCACGCCGCCGACACGAGCGCCGCCAAGACCGCCTTTTCGATCCTCGCGGCGATCAGCGCCTGCCATCTGCTCAACGACATGATGCAGTCGCTGCTGCCGGCGGTTTATCCCATTCTCAAGCAGAACTACGGCCTCGACTTCGCCCAAGTCGGCTTCCTGACGCTGACTTTCCAAGCGACGGCCTCGCTGCTCCAGCCCGTCGTCGGCGCCTTCACGGACCGCAGTCCCAAGCCGTACTCGCTGTCGCTCGGCATGGGCGTCACGCTCATGGCGCTGTTGCTGCTTTCCCGCGCCGGCTCGTACCCGACGCTGCTGCTCGGTGCGGCCTGCATCGGCATCGGCTCCTCGATCCTGCACCCGGAGTCCTCGCGCGTCGCGCGCATGGCGTCGGGCGGCCGCCATGGGCTCGCCCAATCGCTGTTCCAGGTCGGCGGCAACCTGGGCTCCTCGATCGGCCCGCTGCTCGCGGCCTTCGTCGTGCTGCGCTTCGGCCAGGGCAGCATCGCCTGGTTCGCAACCGCCGCACTGACCGGCATGCTGCTGCTGTTTCACGTCGGCCGCTGGTACAAGACACACGGCCTTGCCCGGCTCGAGCGGCCCGCCGCCTCCGCGGCAAGAGAAGGGGCGCTGCCGCGCCGCCGTGTTGCATGGACCCTCGCCCTGCTCGTAGTCCTCGTCTTCTCGAAGTTCTTCTACATGGCGAGCATGACGAGCTACTACACCTTCTATCTGATCCAAACGTTCGGCGTCTCGGTCCGCAACGCACAGGTTCACCTGTTTTTGTTCCTCGCCTCGGTCGCGCTCGGTACGCTGCTCGGGGGCTCCCTCGGCGATCGCTTCGGCCGCAAGACCGTCATCTGGGCTTCGATCCTAGGCGTGCTGCCTTTCACGCTGGCCCTCCCCTACGCGAATCTGTTCTGGACCGGCGTCTTGAGCGTGCCCATCGGCATGATCCTGGCATCGGCCTTTCCCGCCATTGTCGTCTACGGCCAGGAGCTGATCCCCGCCCGCGTCGGCACGGTCGCGGGCCTGTTTTTCGGCCTCGCCTTCGGACTCGCGGGCACGGGCGCCGCCATTGCGGGGCAGATCGCCGACGCCGCCGGCATCGCGACGGTGTTTCACCTGTGCTCGTTCCTGCCGGCGCTCGGGCTGCTCGCCGCGTTTCTTCCGGAGCTCCGCAAGAACCAGCGGCGCCGCGTCTCGGGGCTGGCGCGCGAGAGCGTGCCCGACGGCGCGCGATCGGGCTCGTAACGCGACCCGGGCAGCTGGACCGCTCGCCTCGGGCCGAGGCCGGCTCCGTCCCCCGGACTCTTTTCGGACGTTATTCGCCGGCGACCCGGTCGAAAACGCCGGTAGCGAGCAGCCGGTACTCGCACTCGTCCATGAGCTCGACGCGATTGCGCCCATTCACCTTCGCGGCATAGAGCGCCTGATCGGCGAGCTGGAGACCGCCGCGCGGCGCGCGATTGGCCGCGGGCTCTATAACGGCCGCGCCGACACTGATCGTGACACGGGCTTCGACGCCGGTGGCATCGTCGAGGGCGAGCATGGCGACACCGCGACACATTCGCCGCGCGATGTCCTCGACTTCGGGCGTTTCCACGTCGTACAGGATGATCGCGAACTCCTCGCCGCCGTAGCGAGCCAAAAGGTCCGTTGTGCGGCGTACGAAGGCCTGCAGCGAATCGGAAATGGCGCGCAGCGCCCGATCGCCGGCCTGATGGCCGTAGCGATCGTTGTACGCCTTGAAGTGGTCGACATCGATCAACAGGATCGCGAGGCGGCGCTGCTCTGCAATGGCCCGGTGCCACAGATTCACGAGCCGTTCGTCGAACACGCGCCGGTTGTTCGCGCCGGTCAGCGCGTCGTGACGCGCAAGCTCGGCCACGAGACCGCTTTCGAGGAAGGCTCTTCGCGACCGCTTTTCCCCTTCGTAGGCAGCTATCGCGGCAAGCGAGACGGTGACGAGCAGGAAGAGGCCCGCATGAACGGCGATCGGCGAGGGCAGCTGAGCGACGGCGCCGGCAACCGCAAACGATACGACGCCGGCTGCCACGGCCACTAGCCCTGCGGGGAAGGAGAGTCCGAGAAAGAACAACGGGCCGAACACCATCAACGGCAGCACCATGAGCGTCTCGGTTTCGCCGTGTGCGGCGAGCTGCGCGATCGAAATGGCGGCAAGCGCATTGCGCAGGGGGATGACCACGCGCGCAACGGGCGAATACGTGGTCTCGAACAGCGGGCTGAAAGCAATCGCAGCCAGAAAGACCGACGAAAGAACCACGACCCAGGAGATGGAATCGTGGATCATGCCCGTATTCCGCCCCAAGCCCGGGAACCACCGATACAGCCCGATGACGGCCGCCAGCAGGCAGATCGCCCGGATCAGGGCGCGGCTCTCCGAAAGCCTGCGGCGAACGTACAACCGCTCGAGCGCCGGCGCGAAGCGCCTTCTGAGCGGACGGTGACGCAGCTCGGCCGCGTACGGGGAGTCCGAGACGGATTCGTGGCAGGTCGGTTCGGGCAGCGCCATGGGCCGCAAAGATAGCGTGCGCGGGCGCAGCGAGATGTGATCAATTGCGCGGAAAGGCCGCACCTGCCGGCGGTCGGCGCCGCACGCGGCCCCGTCGCGCCCCCCGGCCAAAGGACAGGACGCGCCGCGGGCGGCGCCGGCCGGCTATTTCGCGACGTCCTCCGGCCGATCGACGTAAACGAGCCCGGCCTTCGCGAGCGGCTCGCGCATACCGTACAAGTCGAGGCCGAGCACACCGGAACCGAGGCGCTGACGCTTCTCGTCCTCTTTCGCGACACGCTGCCGTGCGGCTTCGAGCACCTTCTCGGCGTCGAGGCGCGGCACGACCACGACGCCGTCGTCGTCGGCAACGATGATGTCGCCGGGATTCACGAGCGCACCGGCACAGACGACCGGGACATTAGCCGAGCCGACCGTGGCCTTGACCGTGCCCTTCGCCGAGACGGCCTTGCTCCAGACCGGGAAGCCGAGCTCGGTCAGCTCGCGAACGTCGCGGCAGCCCGCATCGATGACGAGCGCTCGGGCGCCGCGGGACTTATACGAGGTGCCGAGCAGCTCCCCGAACATGCCGTCTGTATTCGGGGCGCTCAACGCGACGACGACGATGTCGCCTTCCTGAACGAGCTCGGCCGCCACGTGCAGCATCCAATTGTCGCCGGGATGGGCCAGCACCGTCACGGCGCTGCCGCCGACTCTTGCGCCCGTGTAAATCGGCCGCATGTACGTATGCAGCAACCCGGTCCGCCCCTGGGCCTCATGGACGGTTGCGACGCCGAGCTCGCCGAGAGCGTCGACGACTTCACGCGGGGCACGATCGATGTTGCGGACGGCTACGTTTCTCACGCTGGTCTCCTGCGGATGAAAAGACGGATCGAAGGCTTATACTGGCGGCCATTATAGAGGACGGCCTGCGCGAGGAGCTTCGACTGTGACGAATCCGCCGCCGCTGAGCGGCCTCAAAGTCGTCGACATCACAGAAGCCATGGCTGGGCCCTACTGCAGCATGCTGCTCGGCGACCTCGGCGCCGATGTCGTCAAGATCGAGCGCCCCGGCATCGGGGATCAGTCGCGCGGCTGGGGCCCGCCGTTTTTGGAGGGCGAAAGCGCCTACTACCTCTGCGTCAACCGCAACAAGCGCAGCATCGAGCTCGACCTGAAGAATCCGGAAGATCTCGCGCTGCTGCACGCGCTCGTCGACCGCGCAGACGTGTTCGTGACGAATAACCCGCGCCTACACTCGCTCGCGGCGATCGGACTCGACCCGGACAGTCTCATGGGACGCAACCCGCGCCTCGTCTTCGTTGCAGTCAGCGGCTACGGCCATACCGGGCCCAAGGCAGGCCGCACCGGCTACGACATCATTGCGCAGGGAGAAGCGGGTCTCATGGCCCTGACCGGACCGCCGAACGACGGACCAAGCCGCTTCCCGACCGCCATGGCCGACATCTCTGCGGGGCTCTACGCGACGCTCGGTACCCTGGCGTCGCTGTACCGGCGGGACCGGACTGCCGGCGGCACGGGCCGCGGCGAGTTTCTCGACGTGGCCCTCGTCGACGCTCAGGTGACTTGGCTCGCGAACCTCGCCGGCAGCTACTTCGCGACGGGGGAGCGCCCGCTTCGGCTCGGCAACGCCCACCCGACCGTGACGCCCTACCAGCCGGTCCGGGCGCGCGACAAGCTCATGATCGTCGCCGTCGGCAGCGAGCGAATCTGGGAACGCTTCTGTGAGGTGCTCG
This sequence comes from uncultured Gammaproteobacteria bacterium, assembly GCA_963782445.1. Lineage (GTDB taxonomy): Bacteria > Pseudomonadota > Gammaproteobacteria > Steroidobacterales > Rariloculaceae > ZC4RG20. The sequence continues at coordinate 1,874,904 of CAWAJM010000001.1, read as the reverse complement.
GCCTCGGAGACACCCTGCAGCGCGACCCCCGCTTCGCAACCAATGCCGGCCGCAACGCGAATCGACCGGCGCTGATCCAGCGCATCGAGGAAGTGCTCGTCGAACGCGATGCGGCGGAATGGACGGAGAGGCTCGTCGCAGCCGGCGTGCCGGCCGGCCCGATACACTTTCCGGACGACGCCCTGAACGACCCCCAGATCGAGGCCCGCAAACTCATCGTCGAGCTCGAGCACCCCTTGATCGGGGTCGTGCGCTCGCTGGGGCTGCCCGTGAACTTCGCCGGCGGCGGCGTGATCTACCGCCGGCACCCGCCGCTGCTCGGCGAGCACAACGCCGAGATCCGCGCGGAGCTCGAACAGCTCGAGGCCGACGCCTCGGCCGCCGCCCACAGCGACGGCGCGCCGAGTGCTCAGCGCTCCCAGACGCCTTCGAGATAGGCCCTGAAGTTGTCCCCGAGCTCGGGATGGCGAAGCGCATATTCGACCGTCGCGCGCAGATAGCCGATCTTGCTCCCGCAGTCGTAGCGCGTGCCGGAGAACGGCAGCACGTAGACGGGCTCGCTGCGCAAGAGCGCCGCGATCCCGTCCGTCAATTGAATCTCTCCGCCGGCCCCGGTGCCCGTGGCCTCGAGCTTGTCGAAAATGGCCGGCGTCAGCACATAGCGTCCCACGACGGCCAGATTCGAGGGCGCGTCCTCGGGAGCGGGCTTCTCGACGATGCGATTGATGCGCTGCACGCCCGAAGCCTCCTGCGCCCCCGAAGCCTCGTGCGCGACCTCGACGATACCGTAACTGCCCGTCTGGTCCCGCGGCACGGTCTCGACCCCCAGCACGCTCGAGCCGTGCTTCTCGTAGTGAAGGCTCATCTGCTTGAGCACGGGCACGTCGCTGTAGATCAGGTCGTCGGCGAGATGTACGAAAAAGGGCTCGGCGCCGACGGCCGGACGGGCACAGAGCACCGCATGGCCGAGCCCGAGCGGCACCCCCTGACGCACGTAGATGCAGCTGACACCGGGCGGAACGATGTCGCGCACGAGATCGAGCCACTCCGTCTTGCCGGACTCCGCGAGCGTGCGCTCGAGCTCCGAATCGATGTCGAAGTGGTCCTCGATGGAGCGCTTGGAAGAGCCCGTAATGAAAACGAGCTTCTCGGCGCCGGCAGCCAACGCTTCCTCGACGGCATATTGAATCAGGGGCTTGTCGACGATGGGCAGCATCTCTTTCGGAGAGGCCTTCGTCGCAGGCAAGAATCGAGTGCCGCGTCCTGCGACCGGAAAAACCGCCGTGCGTATCGGTGCCATGCGTCCGTTCTCCAACCAACTGACTCGACGCATGATACCGGACTGCCCGGCGTGCTGGGCGCAAGGCGCCCCCCGGTCGGCCACCCATGCGGCCACCGGCACGATGGCGCGCCCCCCGTTCGGCCCCGGGCCCGCGGCGCGGGAAGGCTTCCCTCCCCGCCCGCGGGCCCAAGGCCGTCACCGCTTGGCGGGCGCCGGATCGCTCGTGAGGATGTTTCCCTTATTCATATCGAGCACGTGCTGTCCGATGCCCTTGACACGCATTAGCGCCTCGGGCGAAGCGAACTTGCCGTTCGCCTCCCGGTCTTTGACGATGGCCCGCGCGAGCGCGGGTCCGACGCCCGTCAGCTCCGCCGAGATCGTATCCGCATTCGCCGTATTGACGTTCACGGGACCGGCCCAGGCGGCCCCCGAACCGAGTAACAACCCGCCGAGCAGTAGCGGCGCAATCATCCCTTTCATTGAGCCTTCCTCGTTGCTGTCAGGAGTCGAAGACTGTATCGGCACGGGCACCGTTGCGCAGCCGCTGAATCGAGCGCGATTGCCGAGAATCGCCATCAGTCGGCCCGGGTCTCGGCCGCATGATTCGTGAACGAGTTCGGGCGCCGGTGGTGAGCGGAGCCGCGCGCAGACGGACGGCCGTTCATGCGTCATGCTGCAACCGCGCGAGGAACCTGCTGGTGCGAAGGCGGCGGTCCGTGCAGTCTTCGCAATGCTCGACGGCCCCGCAAACGCGAGTCGGTGCGCCCTTCTGCGTCCGAACGGCTGCAACGGGCGCCAACGCGTCCCGCCGCCCAGTTACTGCAGACGCACCGCGACGGCGATGTCACCGGCGGCGCACCGAGCCGCCGCCTACGCCCCAAGCGCGTCGAACTGGAACGTCTGCACCGGCCGCACAGTCTCCCACTGCTTGCAGCTCGGGCAATGCCAGATGAGCTTCTGCGTGCCGTAGCCGCAGTTCGTGCACCGGTACCGGACGCTCTTCATGGCAAGCTGGCGCAGCCCCCTGACGACGCGCTTGATCGTGCGCTCCCTGATCTCGGGGCTCGCCGTGCGGAAGTCGTCGATGTTCACGAGGTCCATGAGCACCTCGTTCGACTCGACGAAGCCTTCTATACAGCGCCTCAGCGCGGGCGACTCGGCGAGATCGCCGACGATCGCGGCATAGGCGAGATCCTTGCGCAGGGAAGGATCGTTTTGCACGAGTCCATCGACGTAGTCGTCGAACTCCGGCCGCCGGCCGAGGGCTCGATAGCAGGCCACGAGCTCCGGCAGAAGCTCCGCCATGAAGCGTCGATCGGCCGCAAGCACCCGTTCGTAGAGCGCGATCGCCTGCTCATAGCGGCCTTGGCCCTTCGCAATCAGGGCGCGGGTGAAGGAGCCCCGCAGGCCGCCGGCCCCTTCTCGGTCCGCCTCGTCCAGGTAGGCGGCCGCACCCTTTGGATCGCCGGCGATGCGCGCCCGCTCAGCGAGCTCGCAGAAATACTGCGGGATTCGGCCCTTCGGCTCGCCGGTCTCCCGCTCGAGCTGACGATACGTCTCGATGGCCTTGTCCCATTCGCGCTCGCGCTCGTAGATATCGACGAGCCGCTCGAGGGCGGCCTGGCCCTGAGTCCGACTCGCCGCAAGCTCGGCGAACAGTTGCTCGGCGCGGTCGAACAAGCCCGCGCCGAAGTAATCCTCGGCCAGCGCGAAGCGCGCTTGATGGCGCTGGGCCTCGTTGAGGCTCGGCCTCGCGAGAAGGTTCTGATGGACGCGAATCGCGCGGTCGACCTCGCCGCGGCGGCGAAACAGATGCCCGAGCGCGAAGTGAGTCTCGAGCGTCTCATCGTCGACCTTGGCCATCTTGACGAAGAGCTCGAGCGCCTCGTCGGTCTTGCGGTTCAGTACGAGATTGAGGCCGCGGATGTAATCGGCCGTAATCTTGTCCGGGCGCTGATCCTCGCGCTCCCGCGTGAAGTGCTCGAAGGCCCAGCCGAGCCCCGCCGCGAGGATCAAAAAGCCCGCGAGCCAAAAGGTGCTTTCAGTCGGCATCTTGCAGGGGCAGGTTGCGTAGGGTACGAACCTCGGCCTCGGCGCGCCGCAGGCTGCGCCGCAGGCGCCGGCGTTCGTTGGACCCGGCCAGCATCGCCGCGACGGCCGAAATAAGGCCCACGGCCCAGCCGAGCCCGAAAGCCGCGGCAAAGGCCGTGCCGATCGGCACATGCTCGAGCCGGGCGACGCCGACGTCGAGACTCATCGTGCCGGGATTGCCGTACGTAAAGACGACGACCGCCGCGACGACGGCGGCCAGCGCCAGGACCAGCAGGACGCCGCGCACCGTACTTACCACCTCTCCTCCCGGCCGCTGCCGACCGAGCTGCGGCCGCCGGCTCGCCGTCAGCTGCGCACAGGCATGTCGCGCGACTCGTTAACGCGCTCCCGAAGATCCTTGCCGGGCTTGAAGTGCGGCACGTACTTACCGGCCAACGCGACGGCATCGCCCGTCTTCGGATTCCGCCCCATTCGCGGTGGCCGGTAATGCAGTGAAAAGCTGCCGAAGCCTCGGATCTCGATGCGCTCGCCGCTCGCCAACGCCTCGCTCATGAGCTCGAGGATATGCTTGACGGCGAGCTCGACATCCTTCGCGGGAAGGTGCTTCTGGTCCCGTGCGATGGACTCGATCAACTCGGACTTTGTCATGAATAGACCTTCCCTCCCAGGCCCCGGCAAACCCCAACTAGGATGTCGAACGACTCAGTCCGAGGACATCTGCTCCTTGAGCAGATCGCCCAGCGTCGTACCGCTCGAAGGCCTGCCGGCATCGGACTTGTAGTTCTGCACGGCCTGCGCCTCTTCGTGCGCTTCCTTCGCCTTGATCGACAACGACAGCACGCGGTTCTTACGGTCCATGCCCGTAAACTTGGCCTCGACCTCGTCACCGACCTTGAGCGCCATGCGGGCGTCCTCGACGCGGTCGCGCGAGATTTCCGATGCGCGCAAGTAGCCGGTCATGCCGGCCTCGAGCGCGATCGTGGCGCCCTTGGCATCGACCTCCTGCACCGTGCCCTTGACGATGCTGCCCTTCGGGAAATCACCGAGGAACTGCGACATCGGGTCTTTGTCGAGCTGCTTGACGCCGAGCGAGATGCGCTCGCGCTCCGGATCGATGGCAAGTACGGTCGCCTCGAGCTCCTCGCCTTTCTTGTAGTTGCGCACGGCTTCCTCACCGGGCACGTCCCACGAAAGGTCCGAGAGGTGCACGAGACCGTCGATGCCGCCCGGCAGGCCGATGAACACGCCGAAGTCCGTAATCGACTTGATCTGGCCGGAGACCCGATCGCCCTTGTTGTAGTTCTCTGCGAACTCCGCCCAGGGATTCGGCTTGCACTGCTTGAGCCCGAGCGAGATACGCCGGCGCTCTTCGTCGATGTCGAGGACCATGACCTCGACCTCGTCGCCGATCTGCACGACCTTGTGCGGGTTGACGTTCTTGTTCGTCCAGTCCATCTCGGACACGTGGACGAGACCCTCGACGCCCTCCTCGATTTCCACGAAGCAGCCGTAGTCGGCAATGTTCGTGACCTTACCGAAGAGCCGCGTGCCGGGCGGATAACGCCGAGCCAGGTCCTCCCAGGGATCGGCGCCGAGCTGCTTGAGACCCAGCGAGACGCGGTTGCGTTCGCGATCGAACTTCAGGACCTTGACCTCGAGCTCCTGGCCGACGTGCACGACTTCCGAGGGATGCTTGACGCGCTTCCACGCCATGTCCGTAATGTGCAGCAGGCCGTCGATGCCGCCGAGATCGACGAATGCGCCGTAATCCGTAAGGTTCTTGACGATGCCCTTGAGCACCGCCCCTTCCTCGAGATTCTTGAGCAGGTGCTCGCGTTCGGCGCTGTACTCCTCCTCGACGACGGCGCGCCGGGAAACGACCACGTTGTTGCGCTTCTGGTCGAGCTTGATGACCTTGAACTCGAGCAACTGCCCCTCGAGCGCGACGGGATCGCGGACCGGCCGTACGTCGACGAGGGACCCGGGAAGGAACGCGCGCACGAGATCAATGTCGACTGTGAAGCCGCCGCGCACGCGGCCGCTGATCATGCCCTGCACGACCTTGCTGTGCTCGAACGCGTCCTCGAGACGCGTCCAGGTGCGCATGCGCTTCGCTTTCTCCCGAGACAGTCGCGTCTCGCCGAAGCCGTCCTCCATCGTATCGAGGGCCACCTCGACTTCGTCGCCGACCTGCACCTCCAGCTCGCCCTTCTCGTTGAGAAACTGGCTCGCGGGAATCACCGCTTCCGATTTCAGGCCCGCATTGACGATTACGACGTTGCTGTTCGCGTCGATGACCGTACCGGTCAGCAGCGCACCGGGCTTCATCTGTTGATGGGCCAGGCTCTGTTCAAGTAATTCTGCGAAGGATTCACTCATGTGGATGTTGCAACCTCAACGCCCGAGCGTCGTCCTGCTCGGACGGTCCAATTGATGACACATGCCGGCATTCCTACTCCGGCACATTACGTTTACCCTGACTCGACATGACACCCGCTTCTTGAAGCCATTTCAAGATGCGGTCCGCCACCTCTTCCGGACTCATGCGCGTCGAGTCTATGACCCGCGCGTCGCCGGCCGGAACCAGCGGCGCGACGGGCCTGCTCGCGTCGCGCTGATCCCGCTGCGCAATTTCCCGGGAAAGGTCGCGCAGGCTAACATCAATCCCCTTTTTTTTCAACTGCTTATGGCGCCGCAGGGCCCTCTCCTCGGCGGTAGCCGAGAGAAACACCTTGAGCGGCGCGTCCGGGAACACCACGGTACCCATGTCGCGGCCGTCGGCGACGAGCCCCGGAGGCCCGGCGAATGCCCGCTGACGCGCGAGCAGCGCCGTGCGCACGGCCGGTAGCGCGGCCACGCGGGACGCCGCCTCGCCGGAGGCCTCGGTTCTGAGATCCGCCGTCACGTCGCGGCCGCCCAGCAGCACGCGCGCCTCGCCGTCGGCCTCGCGGAATGTGACATCGAGCCGCTCCGCGAGCTCGGCGAGCCGCGCCGCGTCGGCCAGGTCGATGCCCTCGAGCCGGGCCGCCAGACCGACGACCCGGTAGAGCGCGCCGCTGTCGAGCAGGCGCCAGCCGAGGCGCTTCGCGAGCGCCCGGCTCACGGTCCCCTTGCCGGCACCGCTCGGGCCGTCGATGGCGAGAACCGGGGCCCTCTCGGAAGCCAACTCAGCCCGCCCGCTCTTCGACCTCGAGGCCCACGGCGGCAGCCGTGCGCGTGAACTCCGGAAACGAAGTTGCGACCTGCGCGGTATTCCGGATTTCGATGGGGCCGTCGCTGACCAGGCTCGCGACGGCGAACGCCATGGCGACCCGATGGTCGCCGAGGCTGTCGACCGTGCCGCCGGCGAGCCGCCCGCCCTCGATGATGAGGCCGTCGGCGCGCTCCTGGACGCCAACGCCGAGCGCATCGAGACCCGCCGCCATAACGGCGATCCGGTCGCTCTCCTTGTGGCGCAGCTCGCCGGCCTCGCGGACAATCGTGGGCCCACGGGCGGCGGCGGCCGCGATGAACAGCACCGGGAATTCGTCGATAGCGAGCGGGACTAGGTCGGGCGGAACGTCGATGCCCTTCAAATCCGAAAGTTGGACATGCAGGTCGGCGATGGGTTCCGCGCCGGCGCTGCGCGGGTTGCGCAGCTCGATCCGCGCCCCCATGGCTTCGAGGATCGTCAACAGCCCCGTACGCGTCGGATTCACGCCGACGTTCTCGATGAGCAGGCCGTCGGCGGCGCCTAGGCAGCCGGCGACGAGGAAGAAGGCGGCCGACGAGAAGTCGCCCGGGACGTTCGATCGGGGCGCCGCGGAGCGTCTGGGGACCCTCGAGCGCGACGGTGAGGCCGTCGGCGGCGATCTCGAGGCGGGCGCCCAGCGTGCGCAGCATGCGCTCGGTGTGATCGCGGCTCGGGCCCGGCGAGCGCACGACTGTCGTGCCGTCGGCGCCGAGGCCCGCGAGCAGCAGCGCGGACTTGATCTGCGCGCTCGCGACCGGCAGCGCATAGTCGATGCCCTTGAGGCGAGCGCCGCCGCCGATGCGGATCGGCGCCTTGCCGTCGAGCGTCTCGACGCGCGCGCCCATGGCACGCAGCGGCGCCGCAATGCGCTCCATGGGCCGGCTGCGCAGCGAGGCGTCGCCCGTGAGCTCCACGTCGAAGGACTGCCCCGCGAGCAGCCCCGTCATGAGCCGGATGCCCGTACCGGAGTTGCCGAGGTCGAGCGGCCGCGCAGGCGGCTGGAGGCCGCGGGGCCCAACGCCTTCGACGTGCAGCGTACCGTCTCCGTCTGCGCGGATCGGCACGCCGAGCGCCTCGAGCGCTTGCCACGTCGCGGTGCAGTCCTCTCCGCTCAGGAATCCGCGCACGACCGTGGGCCCCTCCGCGATAGCGCCGAGCATCAGGGAACGGTGGGAAATGGATTTATCGCCCGGGACGGCGATGACGCCGCCGATGCGCTCGACGGGGCGCGCCACGAAATGCCGCGCGCCTCCGCCGCCGGGGCTGCTGCTCGGCGAGCCGGCGTTCACAGCACGGCCCTCGGATAGGCCCCGAGGACCCGGAACAGGCTCGCCTGGCGCTCGACTTCCGCCAGCGCCTGCTGCATGACGGGATCGCCTGCGTGGCCATCCACGTCGACGAAGAAGACGTAGTCCCACTTCTTCCGCCGCGAGGGCCGCGACTCGATGCGGGTCATGTTGATGCCGTGGCGCGCGAGCGGATCGAGCAGGTGCAGGAGCACCCCCGGGCCCTGCGTGCCCGTGGCGGAGACGAGGACCGAGGTCTTGTCGTCGCCGCTCGGCGCGAGCAGCTTGCGGCCGATGACGAGGAACCGCGTCGTATTGTCCGCCTCGTCCTCGACGTTGCTGAACAGGATATCGAGATCGTACACGTCGGCCGCGGCCTCGCCCGCGAGCGCCGCGGTGCCGTCCTCGTCCCGCGCCCGTCGCGCGGCCTCGGCATTGCTCGAGACCACGATCTTCTCCGCCTCCGGCAAATACTGAGCCAGCCAGCTGCGGCACTGCGCGAACGACTGCGAATGCGAGCATACGCGCCGGATCTGACCGATCTCCTTCATGCGGCCCATGAGATGCTGGTGAATCCGCATCTCGACCTCGCCGCAGATCTTGAGCGGCGAGGTCAGGAACATATCGAGCGTGTGGTTGACGCTGCCTTCGGTCGAGTTCTCGACGGGCGCGACGCCGAAGTCCGCGAGGCCCGACTCGACCTCGTGGAAAATCTCGTCGATGGTCGGCATCGAGAGCGAGCGCACGGAATGGCCGAAATGCTTGAAGACCGCGGACTGAGTAAACGTGCCCTCGGGCCCCAGATAAGCCACCTTGAGCGGTTCCTCCTGCGCCAGGCAGGCGGACATGAGCTCACGGAACAGCCGCACCATCTCCTCATCGCGCAGCGGCCCCTTGTTGCGCTCGACGACGCGCCGCAGCACCTGCGCCTCGCGCTCGGGCCGGTAGAACTCGGCCGTTGAAGACAGACCCTTGATGGTCCCGATCTCCTGCGCGCGGCGCGCGCGTTCGGCGATCAGCGCCTGAATCTCGGCGTCGATCGCGTCGATGCGCTCGCGCAGCGACTCGAGGGTAGGCGCACCGCCCTGATCCGGCTTCTCGCTCATGGCTGTGCGCCTCCCTCGTTCATGGCCTCAGGCGTCGGGCTCCGGCACGATGCGTGCCGAAAGAATGCCCTTGATCTCGCGGATGCGCTTCATGACGCCGTCGCTCGCGGGGCCGTCGAGGTCGACGACCGTATAGGCGAGCTCGCCGCGCGAGACGTTCAGCATATCGTTGATGTTGATATCCTCGCTCGCGACGGCCGCCAGAATCTGCGCGACCATGTTCGGCACGTTCGCATGCGGAATCGCGATGCGGTAGGGTCTGTCGCGGCTCAGATTGGCTTCGGGGAAGTTGACGGAGCTGTGAATGTTGCCGTTTTCCAGAAAGTCCCTGAGGTTCTCGGCCACCATGATCGCGCAGTTCTCCTCGGCCTCGCCCGTCGAGGCGCCGAGATGCGGCAGGCAGATCGCCTTCGGATGGTCCTTGATGGCATTGGTCGGGAAATCCGTGACGAAGTGGCGCAGCTGCCCGCTGCCGAGCGCGTCGATGGTCGCCGGCACGTCGACGACGCCGTCGCGCGCGAAGTTCATCAGCACGCTGCCGCGCGGCATGAGCTTGATACGCTTCGTGTCGATGAGGCCGCGGGTCTCGTCGTTGAGCGGAACGTGCACGGTAATCATGTTCGCGCGGCTGCACAGGTCGTCGAGATTCACGGCCTGCTCGACGCCCGAAGACATCTGCCAGGCCCGCCGGACCGTGATCTTCGGATCGTAGCCGATGACGCGCATGCCGAGCGCCAGCGCGGCGTTAGCGACCTGCACGCCGATGGCACCGAGACCGATGACGCCCAGCGTCTTGCTCGGCAGCTCATAGCCGACGAACTGCTTCTTGCCGGCCTCGACGGCCTTGTGCAGCTCCTCGTCGGTGCCCTCGAGGTGGCGCACGTAGTCCCAGGCCTCGACGACGTTACGTGCGGACAGAAACAGGCTCGCCAGCACGAGCTCCTTGACGGCATTCGCATTCGCGCCCGGCGCATTGAAGACCGGCACGCCGCGGCGGCTGAGGTCCGCGACCGGAATGTTATTGACGCCGGCCCCGGCGCGGCCGACGGCCAGCACGGTCGCCGGGATCTCCATCTCGTGCATGTTGTGCGAGCGCACGAGAATCGCGTCCGGACGCGCGATGTCCGAAGCGATCTCGTAGCGGTCACGCGGCAGCCGGCGCAGGCCTGAGACGGCGATGTTGTTCAGGGTTTGTACTTTGTAAGACATCGACTCAAGCCCTCCGTGACTCGAAGTCCCGCATGAAGGCGATGAGCGCATCGACGCCTTCCTCCGGCATGGCGTTGTAAATGCTCGCGCGCATGCCGCCCACGAGACGATGGCCCTTGAGATTCGTGAGGCCGGCGGCCTTCGATTCCTCGAGGAAAGCCTTGTCGAGGGCGGAATCGGCGAGCGTGAACGGCACGTTCATCCGCGAACGGCAATCCAGGCGCACGCGGTTCGTGTAGAACTCCGAGCCGTCGATGGCCGCATAGAGCTTCTCGGCCTTGCGGCGGTTACGCTCGGCCATGGCCGGGAGCCCGCCTTGTTCCTTGATCCAGTCGAAGACGAGGCCGGAGAGGTACCACGAGAACGTCGGCGGCGTGTTCCACATCGAATCCGACTCGGCCATGATCTTGTAATCGAGCACGCCGGGCGTCTCGCGCCGCGCACGGCCGACGAGATCCTCGCGCACGATGACGATCGCAAGGCCCGCGGGGCCGATGTTCTTCTGCGCGCCGGCATAAATGATACCGAAGCGGCCGACGTCGAGCGGCCGGGAGAGGATCGTCGAGGACATGTCCGCGACGAGCGGCACGTCGCCGACGTCCGGAATCGAGTGGAACTCGACGCCGACGATCGTCTCGTTCGGCGTGTAGTGCACGTAGGCAGCATCGCGCGTGAGCTTCCAGCCCGAGCGCTCCGGAATCTCCGTGAAGCCGCCTGCGCTCGCGTCCGCCGCGACATTGACCTCGGCATAGCGGCCGGCCTCGCCCAGGGCCTTCTTGCCCCAGCTGCCCGTTACGACGTAGTCGACCGTCGAGCCCTCAGGGGCGATGTTGAGGGGCACGGCCGCGAACTGTGCCGTGGCCCCGCCGGCCATGAACAGCACCTTATAGTGATCGGGGACGGCGAGCAGCTCGCGCAGTCCCGCCTCGGCGCGCGCGGCGCACTCGACGAAGTCGGCCCCGCGGTGGCTGACCTCGATGACCGACATGCCGCTGTCCTTCCAGTCGAGCAGCTCGGCCTGGGCCTTGCGAAGCACGGGCTCGGGCAGCATTGCCGGCCCGGCACTGAAATTGAAGACTCGATTCATAAAGCTCACCGAAAAGGGGTCAGAGCCCTTTTTTTGTTCGTCCATGTCCAATGGGGCCGCGGCGGACGCAGGGCTCTGACCCCTTGCGTCCTGTGGCGGCCCCTTCCCTGGGAGCGCTGCCGGCGCCCGCTCCCCTACTCCTCCAGCTCGTCCGAGCCGGCCTCTTCGGCTTCGTCGTCTTCCCCGTCCTCGTCCTGCAGCGCCTCGACGCGTTCGACACCGACGAGCCGATCCGACTCGTCGAGCCGGATGAGCCGCACGCCCTGCGTGTTGCGGCCGAGCACGGAGATCTCCGACACGGGGGTCCTCACGAGCGTGCCGGCCGACGTGATCAGCATGATCTCGTCTTCGGGCGAGACCTGCAGTGCGCCGATCACCCGCCCGTTGCGCTCGGAGGTCTTGATAGAGATCACCCCCTGGCCGCCGCGGCCCTGCACGGAAAACTCGTCGGCGAGCGTGAGCTTGCCGTAGCCGTTCTGCGTCGCGAGCGCAATCGCGCCCTGATCGAGGATGCAGAGCCCGATGACTTCCTCGTCCTCGCCGAGCCTGAGGCCGCGGACGCCGGCCGCCGTGCGCCCCATGGGCCGCACGTCGTCCTCGGAGAAGCGGATGGCCTTCCCGGAGCTGCCGAACAGCATGATGTCGCGCTGGCCATCGGTGATGCCGACGCTTATGAGCCGGTCCTCGGGCCGCAGATCGATGGCGATGATGCCGTTCGTGCGGGGCCGCGAGAACTGCGGCAGAGGCGTCTTCTTGACCGTGCCCTGGTTCGTCGCGAAGAAGACGAACTTGTCCTCCTCGTACGTCTTGATGGGCAGCACGGCATTGATGCGCTCCTCGGGCTCGAGCGGGAGCAGGTTGACGATCGGGCGCCCGCGCGATCCCGGCCCGGCCTGGGGCAGCTGGTAGACCTTGAGCCAATAGACCTTGCCGCGGCTCGAGAAGCACAGCAGCGTGTCGTGCGAGTGCGCGATGAAGAGCTGATCGATGAAGTCCTCGTCCTTGACGCGCGCGGCCGCACGCCCGCGCCCGCCGCGCCGTTGCGCCTGATAAGCCTCCACGGGCTGTGCCTTGGCGTAACCGAGGTGCGAGAGCGTGACGACGAGCGAGGCCTCCGGAATCAGGTCCTCGATCGTGAGATCGTTGTAGTCCTCGACGATCTCGGTCCGGCGCGGGTCCGCATAGCGCTCGCGGATCTCGGCGAGCTCACCGCGGATCACGCCGAGCAGCTTCTCTGGCTCCGACAATATCGTCATGAATTCATGAATATTGTCTATTATCTCGCTGTATTCCCTAGAGATTTTCTCCTGCTCGAGGCCGGTCAGACGATGCAGTCGCAAATCGAGGATCGCCTGGGCCTGCACGCTCGACAAGCGGTAGCGGCCCGCGTCGTTCAGGCCGAACGGCTCCTGCATGTCCTCGGGGCGCGTGCTCGCCTCGCCGGCGCGCTCAAGCAGCGAGACGACGGCGCCCGGCCGCCAGTCGCGCTCGCAGAGCCGCGTCTTCGCTTCGGCGGGCGACGGCGAGGCCTTGATGAGCTCGATGACCTCGTCGATGTTCGCGAGCGCGACGACCTGGCCTTCCAGAATGTGCGCGCGATCCCGGGCCTTGCGCAGCTCGAACAGCGTGCGCCGCGTAACGACCTCGCGTCGGTGGCGCAGGAACGCATCGAGCAGGTCCTTGAGCGTGAGCAGGCGCGGCTGGCCGTCGACGAGGCCGACCATGTTGATGCCGAACACGCTTTGCAGCGGCGTCTGCTTGAACAGGTTGTTGAGCACGATGTCCGTCATCTCGCCGCGACGCAGCTCGATGACGATGCGCATGCCGTCCTTGTCCGACTCATCGCGCAGCTCGCTGATGCCCTCGATGCGCTTCTCGCGCACGAGCTCGGCGATGCGCTCGATGAGCCGCGCCTTGTTGACCTGATACGGCAGCTCGGTGACGACGATGGCCTCGCGCTCGCGGCCGCGGTCTGCCAGCGTCTCCGTATGCGTGCGCGCGCGTACGTAAATGCGGCCCCGCCCCGTCGTGTACGCGCTCACGATGCCTTCGATGCCGTGAATCTGCCCGGCCGTCGGGAAATCCGGCCCGGGGATCAGCTTGATGAGCTCGGCGATCGTAATCGCGGGGTCGTCGAGGACCGCGAGACAAGCATCCACGACCTCGCCGAGATTGTGCGGCGGAATGTTCGTGGCCATGCCGACCGCGATGCCGGAGCTGCCGTTGATGAGCAGGTTCGGAATGCGCGTCGGCAGCACCGAAGGTTCGCGCTCGGACTCGTCGTAATTCGGGACGAAGTCGACCGTCTCTTTCTCGATGTCGGCCAGAAGCTCCTGCGCGATGCGCGCCATGCGCACCTCGGTATAGCGCATGGCCGCCGGCGCATCGCCGTCGACGGAGCCGAAGTTGCCCTGGCCGTCGATGAGCATGTAGCGCATCGAGAAGTCCTGGGCGAGCCGGACGATCGTGTCGTACACCGCCGCGTCGCCGTGGGGGTGGTACTTGCCGATGACGTCGCCGACGACGCGCGCGGACTTCTTGTAGGGCTTGTTATAGTCGTTGCCGAGCTCGCGCATCGCGTGGAGAACGCGACGATGCACCGGCTTGAGCCCGTCCCGCACGTCCGGCAGGGCTCGGCCCACGATCACGCTCATCGCGTAATCGAGGTAGGACTGCCGCATCTCGTCTTCTAGATTGACCGAGACGACTTCTTTCGCTGCTTCAGCCATTCGTTTTGCTCAAAAAAACGCCGCCGGCCTCCACGTTGACGCGCGTCAAGGAGAGCTCGTGAGACCGCGAGGTTAGGTGCGTGCGCGCCCTCGCGCGCGGCGGTTGTCGAGGCGTCCAAGCTGCCCGACAACCGGGCCTAAGGTGCTCGAAAAATCCCGGGAATTCTATCACAGAGGGGCCCTCGACCCCCAGCGCCGGAACCTGGGCGCCGGTATACTTGCGGCCAATTTCCGGGAAGCGCACCCGAAAACGGCACTGAACCGACCGCCAGCTCCATGTCGAACTCACGTCAACGCATCGACGCCTTGATCTGTCCCCGATGGACGATCGCCGTCGAGCCCGAGATCCGCGTCGAGACCGGCTGCGCACTGGCCGTCGACGGCGGACGCATCCTCGCGCTCGAGCCGCGCGCCGAGGCCGAGCGGCGCTTCGTTCCGGACGCGCTGCACGAGCGGCCCGACCACGTGCTGCTGCCCGGCCTCGTCAATGCCCATTGCCATGCCGCAATGGCCCTGCTGCGCGGCTTCGCCGACGACCTGCCCCTCGAGCGCTGGCTGCGCGAGCGCATCTGGCCGGCCGAGTCGCAATGGATGGGACCGGAGTTCGTCGCCGATGGCACCCGGCTCGCGATCGCCGAGATGCTGCGCGGCGGCATCACCTGCTTCGCGGACATGTACTTCTTCCCCGACGCGGTCGCCGAGACGGCGCTCGAGGCAGGCATGCGGGCCGCGATCGGCATGATCGTGCTCGAGGCGCCGACCGTATGGGCGACGGGCCCGGGCGAATACGTGAGCAAGGGGCTGGCCGTCCGCGACCGCTACAAAGGCGAGCCGCTGATCTCGACGACGTTCGCACCGCACGCGCCCTACACGGTCGCGGACGGCACGCTCGCCCAAGTCCGCCGGCTCGCCGATGAGCTCGACGTGCCCGTTCACATGCATCTGCACGAGACGGCCGCCGAGATCTCCGAGGCGCTGGCCGCGACGCGCCGCCGGCCGCTGGCCCGGCTCGAGACGCTCGGGCTCGTGACGCCGGCGCTCATGGCCGTGCACGCGACGCATCTGCTGCCCACCGAGATCGAGACGCTCGGCGCCGCCCGCGCCAGCGTCGTGCACTGTCCGCGCTCCAACCTCAAGCTCGCGAGCGGCCTCTGCGAGGTGGCCGCGCTGCGCGCCGCGGGGGCCAACGTCGCGCTCGGCACCGACGGCGCCGCAAGCAACAACCGGCTCGACCTATGGTCGGAGCTCGAGCTCGCCGCACTGCTCGGCAAGCAGGTCGCCGGCGACGCGAGCGCCGTGACCGCCGCGGCCGCGCTCGAGATGGCGACGCTCGGCGGTGCGCGCGCCCTCGGCCTCGACGGCGAGATCGGCTCGCTCGTACCGGGCAAGGCCGCCGATCTGGTCTGCGTCTCGCTCGCGAAGCTGGCGCTGCAGCCCGTTCTCGATCCGCTCTCGCAGCTGGTTTACGCTGCCTCGAGAGACGCCGTCAGCGACGTATGGGTCGCTGGCGAGCACCTCGTCGCGCAGGGCGAGCTCACGCGCATGGATACGGGCGCGATTGCGGCCGCGGCCGCCGATTGGGGCGCACGCTTGATGAACGAATGATGGACGAAGGCCGGCCAATGGACGACACGACAGGCAACGCGGATCCGGCCGAGCTCGCGAAGTTTGCCTCGCGCGCGGCAGACTGGTGGGACCCGCAAGGGCCGTTTCGGACCCTGCACGCGATCAATCCGCTGCGCCTCGCCTACGTCCGCGATCGGGCCGCGCTGCGCGGCGTCCGGGCGCTCGACGTTGGTTGCGGCGGCGGCCTGCTGTGCGAGGCCCTCGCGGCCGAAGGCGCCGACGTGACCGGCATCGACCTGGCTGCTGCGAACATCGATACAGCCCGCGCGCACGCGGCGGCGGCCGGCCTGCAGATCCATTACGAGTGCATCGACGTTGACGAGGTCGCCGTCGCGCAGCGCGGCCGGTTCGACATCGTCACCTGCCTCGAGCTGCTCGAGCACGTGCCAGACCCCGAGGCAATCGTGGCGGCCTGCGCCGCGGCGCTGAAACCCGGGGGCGCGGCCTTCTTCTCGACGATCAACCGCAACCCGAAGAGCTTCCTGCTCGCGATCGTCGCGGCCGAGCACGTGCTGCGCATGGTGCCGCGGGGCACGCACGAATACCTCAAGCTCATCCGCCCGTCGCAGCTCGGGGCCTGGTGCCGGCGCGCCGGCCTCACGGTCGAAGGCCTCACGGGCCTGCACTTCAATCCCCTTTTCGGGGACTACACGATGGGCGGCAACGTCGACGTCAACTACTTTCTGCACGCGGTCAAAAGCGCGGCACACGAGCGTGCCTCGCCATGAGCATCGCTGCCGTCCTCTTCGACCTCGACGGTACGCTCGCCGATACGGCCCCGGATCTCGTGGCGGTCCTGAACCGCATGCTGGCAGAGGCCGGCCGCGCGCCGATGCCGTACGCGATCGCCCGCAACGAAGTCTCGAACGGCTCCACGGGTCTCGTTCGGCTCGGTTTCGGCGACGCCGGGCCGGCGGCGGAGTTCGAAGCGCTGCGCGCGCGCTTCATCGAGCTTTATGCCCGCGATGTCTGCATAAATTCTCGTTTATACATCACGTTAAACGATATTGATGATTGTATTTCTCGTATTGGGCGACGCTGGGGCGTCGTCACGAACAAACCGCGCGCCATGACGGTGCCGCTTCTCGATGCGCTCGGGCTCGGCGGCCGGCCGGGCAGCGTCGTGAGCGGCGATCAGTTGCCGCAGCGAAAGCCGCATCCGGCGCCGCTGCTGCTCGCCGCCGGGGAGCTCGGCATTGCGCCGGAACACTGCGTCTATGTCGGTGACGCGCCGCGGGACGTCGAGGCGGGACGCGCCGCCGGCATGGTCACGATCGCGGCCGCCTACGGCTACATCCGTCCGCACGTGGATGTCACGGCCTGGTCTGCCGACTACGTCGCGCGCCATCCGCGCGAGCTCGTCGCCATGCTCGGGGACCTTGCGTAGCCCGCGGCCCTCCAACCCAGGATGCGAACGAATCGGAGCATGCAGTGATCGAAATGCAGGACTACTCGCCGCCGGCCGATCTGTTGAAGGACCGGGTGATCCTCGTGACCGGCGCGACGCGCGGCATCGGCCGTGCCGTCGCCACCGATCTCGTGCGCCACGGCGCGACCGTGCTGCTGCACGGCCGAGACGCCAAAGCGCTGCAGGCCTTGTACGAGGAGCTATGCCCGCTCGGCCCCGAGCCCGCCGCCGCCCAGCTCGACCTCGAGCGCGCGCAAGGGCCCCAGTATCAGGAGCTCATCGATCAGATCGAGGAACGCTACGGACGGCTCGATGGCCTGCTTCACAACGCCGGGCTCCTCGGCGAACGGGCGCCGATCGAGTACTACGACATCGGCGTCTGGCAGCGCGTCATGCACGTCAACGTCAATACGGCGTTCATCCTGACGCGCTGCATGCTGCCGCTGCTGCGCAACTCGGCCGACGCATCCGTGCTGTTCACGACGAGCGGCGTCGGCCACAAGGGCCGGGCCTATTGGGGCGCCTACGCGGTCTCGAAGTTCGCCGTCGAGGGCATGACGCAGGTCTTGGCCGACGAAATGGAGAAAACGGCGGTGCGCGTCAATTGCATCAATCCAGGCCCCGCGCGGACCCAAATGCGCGCGAAGGCCTATCCGGCCGAGGATCCGTCGCAGATCCCGGCGCCCGAATCCCTGACAAAGCCGTATCTCTACCTGCTCGGGCCCGACAGCAAGGGTACGACGGGGCAGCGCATCGAGGTGCAGACCCCCAAGCCGGCATGATGGGCTCGGCGGTGCAGCGGCGGGATCACGCGCCGCTAGGCATCAGCCGCGTTGGCCGGGTGCCCGTTTGCCCGGCACCGAGAGGCCGACCGCCCGATAGAGCGCCTCGACCTCGCCCGTGCCGAGCTCGCGCGAGCGGCCGCGCTGCAGACGGGCGAGCTGAATCGGACCGTAGCGCACCCTGATCAGCCGGCTCACGGTCAGGTTCAGCGCCTCGAACATCCGCCGCACTTCGCGATTGCGGCCTTCCCGCAATGTCACGTGCAGCCATTCGTTCGCGCCCTCACCGCCGCGGTATTCGATATGGTCGAACTTCGCCGGGCCGTCCTCGAGCTCGATGCCCCCTAGCAGCCGCTCGAGCTGCGCGTCGCTCGGCCGGCCGAGGAGCCGCACCGCATACTCCCGCGCGACCTGCCGACTCGGATGCATGAGTCGGTTCGCCAGCTCCCCGTCGGTCGTGAGCAGCAGCAGACCCTGCGTATTGAGGTCGAGGCGGCCGATTGCGATCCACCGCCCGTGGCCGGGGGTCGGCAGCCGGTCGAAAACGGTCGGACGGCGTTCGGGGTCGTCCCGCGTCGTGAGCTCCCCGGCGGGCTTGTAGTAGGCAAGGTGGCGGTGAGCGGCGCCGCGCGACGCGAGCGCCACCGGCCGTCCATCGAGCAGTACGCGCTCCCGACCCTCGATGCGTTGGCCGAGCTCGGCTTGCCGGCCGTCGACCGTAACGCGGCCCGCCACGATCCAGCGCTCGATCTCGCGTCTCGACCCGAGCCCCGCATTGGCGAGGACCTTTTGAATACGCTCGCCCAGAGTCAGTGCGACTCCGAGCGCGCGAGCCCGACGCTCGTCGAGTCCTCCGCGTCGCCTTCCGTCTCGTCTTCGGGCGCTTCGCTCGGCGGCGCGCGGTCGTCAAATTCGGACACGCGCCCTTCTGGCTCGCCTTCGCCTTCCGCTTCGGCTTCGGCTTCGGCTTCCGAATCGAGGTCCGCAGCCGAATCCGCTTGGCCCTCCGGAGCATCCTCGGCGTCCGAATCGGAATCGAACACCACGACGACTTCGAGCTCCTCCGAATCGGCGTCTTCGGCGTCCGAATCTTCGGGTTCGAGATCCTCGCGCTCGAAATCCTCCGGCTCGAAATCCTCCGGCTCGGCACCCTCCGCCGCGAAATCTTCCGGCTCGAAGTCATCCGCCGCCTCGAGGTCTGCCACCTCGACCGGTTCGGCTTCGGCTTCGCCCTCGGATTCTTCGCTCATCGCTGCCTGGGCGATGACGACGCTGACCTCGGCCTCGCTCAGCGCCAGCGCCTCGGCGCTCTCGCCTTCCTCGCCGGAAGCCAGCACGTCGATGAAATCTCCCTGCGGGCTCTCCTCGGGCAGACCCTCCTTGATGTCCGCGAGCGTCGGCAAGTCTTCGAGCTTCCTGAGCCCGAAGTAGTCGAGAAAATCCCGCGTGGTCCCGAACATGGCTGGTTTGCCGGGGACATCGCGATGACCGACGACGCGGATCCAGCTTCGTTCCATCAAGGTTCGAATGATATTCGTGCTCACGGCGACACCGCGCACGTCTTCGATCTCGGCACGCGTGATGGGCTGGCGATAGGCGATCAGCGCAAGCGTCTCGAGGAGCGCTCTGGTATACCGCGGTGCCCTCTCCTCCCAGAGCGGCACGAGCCAATCCGTCATCGAGCTCCTGATCTGGATCCGATAGCCGCTCGCGACTTCCTTGAGCTCCAGACCGCGCTCCTTGTAGTCCGCCTCGAGCCCCTCGAGCGCTTGACGAAGCGTATCGCGATCCAGCTCGGAACCCTTCGCGGCAAACAGCGAAGCGAGCTTGTCGAACGGCAGGGGACGGCCAGCCGCGAGCAACGCGGCCTCGATGACGTGCTTGATCTGCGTCGGGTCCATCTCGACTCTCAGGCGCGCTCGGATTGCTCGTCGGGCGCGGAAGATTGCTTGGAGCGTACACGGATCGGCGCAAACGGCTCCGCCTGCGCGACTTCGATCAGCGTCTCTTTCACCAATTCGAGGATCGCAAGAAAAGTCACCGTGACGCCCATGCGGCCCTCCGTCGGGTCGAACAGCGCCGTGAACTCGGCATCCTCTCGATCCTGAAGCACCAGCAGCACGTTGGACATGCGCTCCCGCACCGAGAGCGGTTCCCGCTGCACGTGGTGATGCGCGAACATGCTGGAGCGGTCGAGGACTTCCTTGAACGCGAACAGCAGCTCCTTGAGCGTCACGTCCGGGAGCTTCGTGACGATGGGCCGCTCGACGATCTCGGCCTCCGCCTGCAGGACATCCCGCTCGAGCCGCTCGAGCGAATCGATATCCTCCGCGGCCTTCTTGAACCGCTCGTATTCCTGAAGCCGCCGGACGAGCTCGGCGCGCGGATCGTCTTCCTCGCCTTCTTCCTCCGGTGCGCGCGGCAGCAGCATGCGGGACTTGATCTCCGCGAGCGTGGCCGCCATGACGAGATACTCGCCCGCGAGCTCGAACTGCATCTCTTTCATGAGCTCGATGTACTGAACGTACTGCCGCGAGATCTCCGCGATCGGGATGTCGAGGATGTCGAGATTCTGGCGGCGAATCAGGTAGAGCAGCAGATCGAGCGGCCCCTCGAATGCCTCGAGGAAGACCTTGAGCGCGTGAGGCGGAATGTAGAGATCCCGCGGCAACTGCGTGACCGGCTCCCCCTCGACGATCGCGAACGGCATCTCGCCCTGCGCCGGCGACCCCGCCTCGCCGCTGATAGGAGGCGGCACTTGCGGAACGAGCCGCAGCTTGGGTTTGGGGGCCTCGGCTTCGGCTGTCATAGGTGTCCGAATCCGGCTATCGAGTAGAACACATTGACGAAATACACGACGGGCCCCGAGAGGAACCGCCACAGGACAGTCATGAGCAGCACCAAAACGATGAGTATCCCGAACGGCTCGATTTGATCAAGCATCCGGGCGCCTTGCGGCGGCAGCAGCCCC
Organism: uncultured Gammaproteobacteria bacterium; assembly: GCA_963782445.1. Taxonomy (GTDB): domain Bacteria; phylum Pseudomonadota; class Gammaproteobacteria; order Steroidobacterales; family Rariloculaceae; genus ZC4RG20. The sequence continues at coordinate 1,854,134 of CAWAJM010000001.1, read as the reverse complement.
GCGAGCACGCGGCCGCCGTCGAGGGGCGGAATCGGCACCATGTTGAAAACGGCCAAGACGACGTTGATCTCGATCCCGAACCGGCAGACCCCGATGATCCACTGGCCCGGCAGGCCCCCCACGTGCAGGACGAGCATCTCGAGCGCACCGATGAGCGCCCACGCGAGCGCCATGAGCAGGTTGGAGCCCGGCCCCGCGGCCGCCACGAGGATCATGTCGCGCCGCGGGTGGTGGAGCCGACCGAAAGCCACGGGAACCGGTTTCGCCCAGCCGAAGATGGGGCCGCCCGGGATCAGCAGCATCACGATCGGCAGGACGACCGTGCCGATTGGATCCACGTGCTTCAACGGATTCAGGCTGAGCCGCCCGGCCATGTAGGCGGTGTTGTCCCCGAGTAGGCGGGCCGCCCAGCCGTGGGCAACTTCGTGAAGGGTAATTGCCAGTACGCCAGGGATGGCCGCCACCGACAAGACCCGAATGAGGTGAGCAAAATCTAGTCCCGGCATCGCCGTATTATACGCTCTCTAAAGGCTCGGCGGGCTTACGAAGCGAAGTTCGGCGCAGGGCCCTTGCCGGCGCGCAGGACGGTAAACGTATCGCCGCTGAGATCGAGGATGGTCGTCGGCTCCACGCCGCATGCGCCGCCGTCGACGATGGCATCCACCTGACTGCCGAGCCGGTCGCGGATCTCCTCCGGATCCGACATCGGCAGCTCCTCCTCCGGGAGCAGGAGCGACGAGCTCAGGATCGGGGCCCCGAAAACCTCCAGCAGCGCGGCCACAATCGGGTGATCCGGCACGCGGATACCGATCGACCGCTTCTTCGGATCCTGCAACCGCTTCGGCACGTCGTGCGTGGCTCGGAGGATGAAGGTGTAGGGCCCGGGCGTGAGGGAACGCAACAGTCGGTAGGTTTGATTGTCTATCCTCGCGTAAGTTGCGATTTCGGACAGGTCGCGGCAGACCAGCGTAAATTCATGATCCCGCTCCGTACGCCGGATGCGTCGTATTCGCTCGAGCGCCTCCTTCTCCCCCATGCGGCAGCCGAAGGCGTAGACGGAATCGGTCGGATAGACGATGACGCCCCCGGCCGCAAGGCTCTCGGCCGCTCGCTCGAGCAGACGAGGCTGTGGGTTGATGGGATGGACCTTGAAGTACTGGCTCATGCCGCCATTGTAAGCACAGCCGGAGGGCGCGCCTCACCCCGCTTGGGTTAAGATGCGCCTAGCGGTCTCCAGCAGAGTACACGCCTAATGCAGCTACTCGTTGATTTATTTCCGATTATCGTCTTCTTCGTGGCGTACAAGCTTGCCGGCATGTACGTGGCAACCGGAGCGACTATCGCGATCATGGCCGCACAGCTCGCCGCGCAATGGCTGCGCCGGCGCCGGGTCAGCCGCATGCTGCTCGTCTCGACGGCCGCGGTCGCCGTGCTCGGCGGCATCACACTCGCGCTGCGCAACCCCATTTTCATCGAGTGGAAGCCGACGGTCGTGTACTGGGTATTTGCCGGTGCCTTTCTCGCAAGCCAGTACTACTTCGGCAAACAGCCGCTGATCCAACGGCTCATGGGGCATGCCGTAACGCTGGACGCGGACATGTGGCGCCAGCTCAATTTCATGTGGGTGGCCGCCTTCGTAGTCATGGGCGCCGCCAATCTGATCGTCCTGTACAACTTCACGGAAGCCACCTGGGTCAACTTCAAGCTGTTCGGCGAGTTCGGCCTGATGCTGTTGACGGCCATCGGCCAAGCCATATGGATCGCCGTGCGCACCTCGGGGCAGGAGATAGCGGCCCAGCCACAGGGAGAGGAGGCCAGCCCTGACTGAGGATCGCGTCTCCGCCATTCGCGCTTGCCTCGAGCAGGCCTTCGCGCCCGAAGAGCTCGAGATCAAGGACGAAAGCCATCGGCATGCCGGGCATCCGGGCGCCCGCGACGGGCGCGGCCACTTTCGAGTGCGGCTCGTATCGGACCGGTTCCTGGGAACCAAGACGTTGGAGCGGCATCGTATGGTCTACGATGCGCTTGGCGATCTCATGAAGACCGACATCCATGCGCTCAGTCTTGTCGCCCTCGCCCCCTCTGCCGCCGAGGAAACTCACCGAGAGAGAGAGAAAGGATAGAGATGAAGTTTCGATTGCATTTCGCCGCCGCAGGCCTCGCTTGTGCCTCCGTCTTGTTGGCCGCATGCGCTCAACACGGGAGCCCGCAGACCCAGGCCGACGGCAGCGCGGCAGCCAGCAATTCCGATGCGCTCGGCACGAGCACCGTCAAAGCCTCCGACGGCACGCCGATCAACGAATCCATGTACCGTTACTACACCGAGAATGCCCTGCACAAGGCGCCAGAAGACCTGACGGACGAGCAACGGAAGGGCGTTCTCGACAGCCTCGAGAATCTCCAACTCCTCGCCGATGCGGCGCAGACCAAGGGCCTGCCCCAGGAGCGTACGATCGCCGTGGAGCTCGAGCTGCAGCGCCAGCAACTACTGGCCCGCGCGATGATCAACCGGTATATCGAGCAGCACCCGGCTACCGATGACGAGGTCAAGGCTGCCTACCAAAAGCAGCTACCAAACCTCGGCGCAACTCAGTACAAAGCGCGCCATATCCTCGTCAAGACCGAGGACGAGGCGAAGGCAATCATTGCACAGCTCGACAAGGGCGCCGACTTCGCCGCACTCGCTAAGAAGAAGTCGACGGGCCCGACGGGACCCTCCGGAGGAGACCTCGGTTGGTTCACGGCCGAGTCGATGGTCAAGCCGTTCGGGGAGGCGGTGAAAAGCCTGAAGGTCGGCTCCTACACGGAGCAACCGGTCAAGACGCAGTATGGCTGGCACGTCATCGAGCTCGAGGACAAGAAGGACAACCAGCCGCCGTCACTGGACTCCGTGCGAGACAAGATGACTAACGCGGTGAATCAGCAGAAGATTCAGGCGTATATAGAGTCGCTGAAGAAGCAAGCAAGCGGTGCGAACAATAACTCAAAATGACGGAACGACACCGAGTCGTGGCCGAAGCGGCAATGTGGCGCTAGCGCGCTTGGCATCGCGAAGATAGATTTCGAGCGCGGGGCTCCCGAGCTATTCCGATCCGTCATCGATAAAGTGGTAGATGCCAACGCCCGTATTAATTCTTGTGCTGTCGCTCGGCTTAGCATCTTGGGAAATTTCCTGTGCATTTAGCCAATTGAGCAGTTCGACAAGTAGCTGCTGGCCTTTGGTCCTAATCAGCTTCTCGAAAGCCGGCATCAGACTCGGGCGCAGCCCATCGTCCGGAAAAACGATTCGTTCGAAGCGACCAGCACCCGACGCTGAAGGCGGCCGTTCCATGTTGTATTCGTATGTGCATATGAAATTTCTTACTACCTCCCCAAAGCGCTCAAGCGCGTCCGGGTTCAAGCGTTGCGGGATGTAGGCGAGGGTAAGCACGCGAAGCAAGCCATTGCCCAACTCGTCGACAGCACCGACCCTCATCAGCTCGTCAAGGACGGCCCTCGGCGCCATGTCGCCACTATGGCGCTTGACGAGTTGAGTGAAACTGGGACCACCAGCCGATTCGAAAGGTACTTCAATTGGCATTCCATAAGGCCCTGTGTACTCCGGGTCGGAATGCCATCCGACCAGCAGTCGGGTAATTCCATTAAGGTTGCTGGTAGCGTCAATTGGCCCGCCACCAGCTAGTATTGCCTTCTGCCTCGAGACTTCCTTTCGGCTTAACCCAGTCAGTATGGCAATTCGGGATTGCGAGGACTTGCGTCCCGCAATGGTGAAGTCACGTTCCGCTACTTCCACGAAGACGCTCTTCAAAAGTTCCGCGAACTCTTGGTACGAAACACCATTACGCACGAGAATACGAACTAACGGCTGCATTAGCCGGCGGAAGGCGGACAGAAGGCCGATTCGTACAGATTCTCCCATCGGCTCTAGTTATCACACCAAGAATCGCGCCCGCAATTAAACGCGTCGTTCTTTCGACTTGAGGGGATCAAACAGACAACAAAAAGGGCGAGGCCCAACGACACGATCGCCGTTAGGCCTCGCCCCGCTTGTGAAGGGACGACGCGAATGGAACGTTAACGTCAGCGCGATCCGCTGCCGGTTATCCCGCGTGACCCGCTACCAGTGATACCACGAAGACCGCTGCCAGTAACCCCTCGCAAGCCACTACCCGTGATGCCGCGAGACCCGCTACCGGTAATTCCCCGTGAACCGCTGCCCGTGATGCCGCGAGACCCGCTACCGGTAATTCCCCGCGAACCGCTGCCCGTGATACCACGGAGACCACTGCCGGTAATACCTCGCAGGCCACTGCCCGTGATGCCTCGGGAGCCGCTGCCAGTAATACCTCGCGAACCGCTGCCCGTGATACCACGGAGGCCACTGCCAGTAATCCCTCGCACGCCACTGCCCGTGATGCCGCGGGAGCCGCTGCCAGTAATGCCTCGCGAACCGCTGCCCGTGATCCCGCGAGAACCGCTGCCCGTGATCCCGCGAGAACCGCTGCCCGTGATCCCGCGAGAACCGCTGCCCGTGATCCCGCGAGAACCGCTGCCCGTGATCCCGCGAGAACCGCTGCCAGTAATGCCTCGGGATCCGCTACCCGTGATTCCCGCAAGAACCACACCACCAGCTGCAGGCTGAATTCCGCCGACCTCAACCAATTGTCCAGGGGTCGGGGAAAACGACGCGTCAGTGGCCAACTCTCCCGTGAAGTCAACCGAGGCAAGACCGACGGACATCTGCCCCGTGTCGGCATTGACTGAATTGACGGAGCCTCGGATAAGGACGGGAGAGGCTCCGGGAACGTAAGGCTCGTCGAGAGGAACAAGCACAGACAACTCACCATCACCAGAGCCCGCAGCTAAGACATAGTCTCCGGCTGAAAGGCCCGAAATCTGGGCAGAAGGCGCAACGAAGGTCTGCCCTAGCACGGAGATAATCGAAACGCCGCCAGCCGAATCAACCGCATCAACTGGCCCCATAGCGATCGACTGGAAAATCGCCGACCCAGCGGCAGTCGCGCCCCTTGATCCACTGCCTGTGATGCCGCGCGATCCACTGCCTGTGATGCCGCGCGATCCACTGCCCGTGATGCCGCGCGATCCACTGCCCGTGATGCCGCGCGATCCACTGCCTGTGATGCCGCGCGATCCACTGCCCGTGATGCCGCGCGATCCACTGCCCGTGATGCCGCGCGATCCACTGCCTGTGATGCCGCGCGATCCACTGCCCGTGATGCCGCGCGATCCACTGCCCGTGATGCCGCGCGATCCACTGCCTGTGATGCCGCGCGATCCACTGCCCGTGATGCCGCGCGATCCACTGCCCGTGATGCCGCGCGATCCACTGCCTGTGATGCCGCGCGATCCACTGCCCGTGATGCCGCGCGATCCACTGCCCGTGATGCCGCGCGATCCACTGCCTGTGATGCCGCGCGATCCACTGCCCGTGATGCCGCGCGATCCGCTGCCCGTGATACCCTGAACGCTACTGCCGGTCGCCCCGTACGAGGGGCCAACAAGAAGAAAAAAGGAAGACACCACGGCCGCCATCATCACTGCACCAGAGCCAGGAGCGACGCGGAGTTTGCGCATGTGAACCCCTCCGGAGGTTGCCAGAGTCTCGGACTCCGCTAAGACAGGTCTCTTGACAATCCCCAAGATCTGCCCTAGCGCCTTGCTATTTCTGTTCACTGTTATAGGACTTATTTTTGTTGGTTCGGATTGGCGGATTCTTCTTAGCTACCGCGCGTGGCTTTTAACAAAAGCCCTTCGAACTGTACATAATTCTGTTTGGTGGGATTTTGGTCGCATTTCGGGATTGCGTCAAGAAGAAACATGACTTACTTCATGGAAAGTCAAAAAAAAACTGTGAGATTCTTTGCCGGTGTAACCAATTTCGATCGCTCGTGCGATGGTGCCTCTGCACGGGCAATAACCTATAACACACTGTTTTAAAACGAGTTTTTTCAGAGAACCTATTTTTGGAATCACCACACTCCCCGGGGCTCACTAAGTTCCTACCTATATGTGGCCAGCGCCTTTTGATACGTGCATTCCGCATCGAAGACGCTGACGCACTGTTCGAGCTCCATCGCGATGAGGACGTCAACCGCTATGCAGGAGGCACGAAGAGCCGGTCCGAGTCCCGTCGATCACTTGAGCGGTTGATTTACAAGGTTGAATCAACGGGATTCGGTGCCCTTGCCATGGAGAATCGAGCTAGTGGGAGAGTGATAGGCTGGTGCGGAATAGAGCGGATGAACGACTTCGACGAGTTCGAAGTCACATATGGGCTAGCGGTAACGGAATGGGGATACGGTTTCGCTCTCGAGGCAGCCAGCGAGCTGGTATCAATTGCGTTCGCGGCCGACGGTCTCGCCCTCGAACGTATTTTTGGTTTAGTTTACAAAGAAAATACCAGAAGTATCAGAGTATTAGAAAAGCTTGGGATGCGTTTCGTTAAGGATCATTTTGACCAAACGACCCAAAATTTCGCGCGTCTGTACAGGCTAGTACGCGCAGACTTGCCTTCTTATCGTTCTTCCTCAAAATAATACAGGCCAACGCCAACGGCCCTCGGCTCTCCGGGGAATGGCCGTTCTTTCGTCCCCTCGTTCTTCCCGATCCAATCATCCGCTTCCTCTATGAACTTCGTACCCTCCGCGCGAACCCAGGCCTTGAAGGCTGCCGTCACCTCGGGAGTGAAACGGTCAGTCCATGCGACGCGCTCGAAGCGGCTTTCCTCGGCCGCACACTGATCGCCCGCACCGTCGGCAGCAGCCCATATCGTAGCGTTATAGACCAACGTATCGCCAAGGCTTCGGAGCGCAAAGGCAGCGTTGTGGACAAAATCTTCGTCAAAATCTGCTGGATAGAAATACCGTTCTTGCGGGAGGAGTTGCTGCGCGCGGTCCCGTCTAATCGCGCCCACTCTCATCAACGCCTTCAGCATCGCGGTCGGCGGGATATCTCCCGCGTAGTCGCGAACTAGGGTACTGAAGCTCTTCTCTCCCTCAAGGGAAAGCCATCGCGGTTGTCCGGGCGCCTCCGAGTACTCGGGGTCGAAGTGCCAATAGTGCAGGACGACATTAGCGGGGGTGGACTCCATTTCGGGCGTCCAGCGCGCTACCGGCCCCACTTCCTTTATCCGCCTGACTTGTTTTCGTGACAATCCCGTAATCGCCGCGACCCGAGAAGCATTGGCTGGCCTTCCTCTGACGCCGTACTGCTCCGACGCAACCTGCACGAACACTGCTTTGGTGACGGCCACGAATTCGGGGCAGCCAACGCCGCATCTCAGCATCAACCGGGCGACGGGCATCAGAAGGCCCGCGAGCGATGCGAGCACAGCTTGCTGAAACGCAGAACGCATACCTACTCCGTATGCAAGAAGCGGTGGAGGTCATTCTCCGAAACGACCGGTATCTGCAGCTCCTCCGCCCTCTTCGCCTTAGTCCCAGGATTCTCCCCGACGACGACGAAGTCCGTCTTCTTCGAGACACTCCCAGAGACCTTGGCCCCCAGCGCCCTGAGCCGCTCCTTTACCTCCTCGCGAGTCATGCTCGACAGGGTGCCCGTCACGACAACAGTCTTGCCCGCGAGCGGCAGGGCGGCCCGCTTCGGCGCCGGCGGCTTGGGCCAGTGGATGCCCTTCTCGAGCAGCTTGTGGATCACCTTGAGGTTGTGCTCCTCCTTGAAGAAGGCGCTGACTTGCTCGGCCACGACCGGTCCCACGTCCTGGACTTCCTGGAGCTGTTCCTCGGACGCCTCGAGCAGGGGATCCAGCTCTCCGAAGTGGCTGGCGAGTGCCTGGGCCGTCGTTTCTCCGACTTCCCGGATCCCGAGGGCGTAGAGGAAACGCGCCAGCGTCGTCTCGCGGCTCTTGTCGAGCGCCTCCACGAGATTGCGGGCCGATTTCTCGCCCATGCGGTCGAGCTCGGCGAGACGCTCCTCTGTAAGGTCGTAGAGCTCCGCCGGAGTTTCCACAAACCCTTTACCGACGAGCTGCTCGATAACCTTCGGCCCGAACCCCTGGATGTCCATCGCCCGCCGCGAGCAGAAGTGGCGTAATGCCTCCTTCCGCTGGGCGGGGCAGTACAGGCCGCCGACACAACGCGCAACGACCTCGCCTTCCGGCTGTACGACATCTGAGCCGCACACAGGGCACTGCTTCGGCAACCGGACGGGACGCGCGCCGCGGGGGCGGCGCTCCGGCACGATGGCGACGATTTCCGGGATGACATCTCCGGCGCGGCGGACGATGACTGTATCTCCGACGCGAACGTCCTTGCGGTGCAGATCCTCGATATTGTGGAGCGTGGCATTGCTGACCGTGACGCCGCCGACGAAGACGGGCTCGAGCCGGGCCACGGGAGTCAACGCGCCCGTTCTGCCGACCTGAAACTCCACCTGTTTCACCGTCGTCCACTCTTCCTGTGCCGGGAACTTGTGTGCGATGGCCCAGCGCGGCGCCCGGGAGACGAAACCCAAGACTTCCTGCCATGCTGCGCGATTGACCTTATAGACGACCCCGTCTATTTCGTAGGGTAGATCCAGCCGTCTCTCGCCGATACTCTCGTAATAGGCCAAACAGCCCTGAATTCCTTCTCGCAATTGCCAGTCCGGGCTGGTTCTCAGGCCAAAGCCCTTCAGGGCCTCAAGCAGATCGGCCTGCGTCGGTGGCACGTCCCATCCACGCACCTCGCCGAGCGCATAGAAAAACACTTCGAGCGGCCGCGACGCCGTGACGCGCGCATCGAGCTGCCGCAAGCTGCCGGCCGCCGCATTGCGGGGATTGACGAACACCTTCTCCCCTTTCTCCGCCGCCTGCCTGTTCAGCGCTTCGAAGCCTCGTTTCGGTAGAAAGACCTCGCCGCGCGCCTCCAGCACGGCAGGTGGTTTCCTTGCACGGAGCCGCAGCGGCACACCCTTAATTGTCCGCACGTTGTGCGTCACATCCTCGCCCACGGTGCCGTCGCCGCGCGTCGCGGCAAGGACGAGAATCCCGTCCTCGTACCGCAGACTCACGGCGAGGCCGTCGAGCTTGGGCTCGGCGACGAACTCGAGCCGCTCGGCGTCGACGCCGGCGGCTTTGAGCCGATCCGTGACGCGCTTGCCCCATGCCGTGAGCTGCGCTTCGTCGAACGCGTTGTCGAGCGAGAGCATCGGCACCGAGTGGCGGACCTCGCGGAACTCGCCGACCGGTGTCGCCCCGACGCGCTGCGTCGGGGAATCGGGCGTGACGAGCTCGGGGTGACGCTGCTCGAGTGTCTGCAGCTCGCGGAGCAGGCGATCGTACTCGGCGTCCGAGGCTTTGGGCTCGGCGAGCACGTAGTAAGCGTAGTTGAATTCTTCGATGAATCGCCGAAGCCGCTCGACCTCGGCGACCGCGGCTCGATCAGGGCCGGCCACGGCCATGGGCCTCAGTGATGAGCATGCTGGTGGCGATAGCGGATGAGTTCCTCCCGCACATAGCGCTCCCTCTGGATGCTCCATGAGCTGCCGCGCTCGTCGTAGAGATCCGCGCTCAAATCGATCGCGAGAGTTCTGGCCGTGCCGACCATGGAATCGAACGCCTCGATGGGGTCCGCGGGGCCCGGCAGCGCGACGAAAAAGCTCATACCCGCGATCGAACCGAGCTTCGCGAGATCGAAGGTCCCGGGCTCGGTCAGGCTCGCGACGCTGAACAGAGGTCCGTCACCCTCCGACGAGCCCGGCATATGGAAGATCCCGTAGCGGCCATGCTCGAGCCCCGCGGCCCGCAGCGCCTGCACGGCAGCGGAACCGTCGAGCTCGTGGCTCTTCGGGATGAAGCGGATCGTGATGACCTTGTCGGGAATGCGTTTCGCGGCGGGCTTCGGGGCCGGGGACGCGGGCGCGGCCGCGGGCGCAGATTTTCCTGGCGCACCTTTCGCCAACCGCTTGCGCGCGTCCCGGACGGGCTCGCGTATCGCTGCGGGGTCCGGTGCGGGCTCGGCTTCGTCGGGCGCGGCATTCTCGAGACGCTCCCAGTCGGCGCCTTCGTCGGACAGGCTACCCGGTTCGGAGAGCAGGTCCGCCTCGAGCGAGATATGCGGCTCCTCCCGGCCGCGGCGCGATTGCCGGGCGAGCCGATTGCGCAGAAACAGACCCCGACCCCAGACGTAGACACCGGTCACGACCAAGATGCCCAGTGCCAGCAATACCCAGCGCAGCTCAGTCATCGTCGTCGCCGTTACATGGCGGCCAGTTTCACCGCCTCATCGAGATCGACGGCGACGAGACGCGACACGCCGGGCTCGTGCATCGTGACGCCCGTCAACTGATGCATCGTCTCCATCGTCGTCTTGTTGTGAGTAATGATGACGAACTGGACCTGATCGGACATCTCGCGAACGATGTCCGAAAACCGGCCGACATTTGCATCGTCGAGCGGCGCGTCGACCTCGTCGAGGAGACAGAACGGCGCAGGGTTCAGCTCGAAGATCGAGAACACGAGCGCGACGGCCGTCAGCGCCTTCTCCCCTCCCGAGAGCAGGTGGATCGTGCTGTTCCGCTTGCCGGGCGGCCGCGCCATGATCGCGACGCCGGCCTCGAGCAGGTCTTCGCCCTCGAGCTCCAGATAGGCATGACCGCCCCCGAAAAGGCGCGGAAACAGCCGCTGGAGCCCCTGGTTCGCGCGCTCGAACGTGTCCTTGAAGCGAGTCCGCGTTTCGCGGTCGATCTTGCGGATGGCGTTCTCGAGCGTCTCGAGCGCTTCCGTGAGATCGGCAAATTGTGAGTCGAGATATTTCTTGCGCTCGGACTGTTGCTCGAACTCGTCGATGGCCGCGAGGTTGATGGCGCCGAGGCGCTGGATGCGCCGCTCGAGGCGCTCAAGCGACTCGTGCCATTGCCCCGCCTCGGCGTCTTCGGGCAGCTCAGCCAAGACCTGCGCGAGCTCGAATTCGGTCTCCCGGAACTGTTCGGCGACGGTCTCGGACCGAACCTGCGCCTCGCGGACCGTCAGGCGAACGGCGTCGGCCGCCTCCCGAGCCTCGGCGACGGCCTGCTGGGCCTGGCTGCGCCGCTGCTCGAGCTCGCGAAGCTCCGCATCGGTCTGCTCGGCTGCTGCACGGGCCTCGGCCAGGCGGGCCTCGACGTTCGCGCGCTCGTGGGCGAGCGTACCGAGCCGCGCCTCGTCTTCGGCCAGTGGCTCCGCGGCCCCCTCGAGACGGCTCCGCAGCTCGTCGCGGCGCTTCAGCAGATGCTGCTGCTGCGCCTGCACGCGGGCGAGCGCGGCGCTGGCGGACTCCTTCGAGTGCCGGCGCGATTCGACCTTGAGGGCGAGGTCGTGGGCGGCCTGGCGGTCGTGCTCGGCCTGGGCACGCGCCTCGGACAGCACGGACTGATGATGATCGCGCTCGTGCTCGAGCCGCTCGCGAACGCCGGCGAGCTCCTCTTGCTGCGTGGCCGCCTGCTCGCGCCGGATTTGGCTCTCTTCGAGCTTCTGTTCGGCAGCGAGCCGCTCGGCGCGCAGCTCTTCGATGGACCGGTCGAGCCCCGTCGCGCGGTTGCGGACCTGTTCGAGCTCGGCGCGCGCGGACTCGAGCTTCGTTTTCGCTTCGGCATGAAGCTGCTGGCGCCGCGTCGATTCGTTCTGAGCGTCCTTGCGCGCCTCCTCGAGCTGCTCGAGGTGCGCCCGCGTCTCGGCCAGCCGTTCCGCGACGTCCTCGACGCGCGCCGCGGTCGACTCGATCTTCTCCCTGAGGCGCGCGATCTCCTCGCCGCGCACGATGACGCCGACCTCCGGGTCGTCGCTGCGGTTGATGCGCAGCCAGTTGCGGCCGATCCAAAAGCCGTCGCGCGTCACGATCGACTCGCCAGGAGCGAGCTGCGAGCGCATGGAGACGGCACCCTGCAGCGACTCGGCGGTGCGGACACCGTGGAGCAGCCCCCTGGCCGATGCCGGCTCGCGGACATGGTCCACGAGCCAACCCGCGGCCGCCGAGCTCGGGGCGGCGGCCGCATCGGATTCCTCGAGCAGTGCGAGCCCGCCCTCCGTCAGCTCGCCGAGGCTCTCGGCCACCGATTCGAGCGCATCGACGCTGACGGCCTGCAGATAGCTGCCGAGCACCGTTTCGACCGCCCGGTCCCAACCGGCGTCCACGACGAGCCGCTCGGCGAGGCTGCGGCGATCCGCGAGCGGGGCGCTTTCGAGCCACCGGCCCACCTGCTTCGTGGTCTCGCCGAGCGCCGCCTCCTGCAGCGCCTCGAGCGACGCCAGCCGACCGCGGTCGTTCTGCAGCATCTCGCGCAACTCGTGCAGCTCGGCAGAGATCCGCTTGTCCTGCTCCCGCAGCTCCTGAATGCGTTGCCACACGCCGTCCAGCGAACGCGCCGCTTCGGCGCACGCGCCGTTGAGCGCTTCCTCCTGGCCGAACAGCTGCTCCAGGCGTGTCTCCGGCTCCTCGAGGTCGATGCCCGCGCGCTCGGCGGCCTGCTTGTCGAGATCGCGCTGCAAGCGATCGCGTTGCGCCGTGAGCTGCTCCAGCCTCGCCTCCTCGACACGCGCAGCGCTCTCCGTGTTCGAGAACTGGCTCGCGACCTGCTCCCAGCGCCCGCGCCAGGACTCCATAGACGCCTCGGCCTCGGCCAGACACGCCTCGGCCGCCTGCCGGTTGTCCACGGCCTGCTCGAGCTCCGGGCTCAACGCCTCGAGCGCGTGGTCGAGCTGCTCGAGCTCGAGCTCATCGTTGGCAATGTGGGAGCGAATCTCTTCGAGCTGCTGCTCTGTCGTCTCGAGATCTTCGCGCTGGCGCTTGATGAGGTCCTTGCGGTGCTGGATGGCCTGCTCGAGCCGGGCGAGCTCGGCGCCGACTCGATAATAGTCGCCTTGGACGCCGTTCAGCGCCTCGTTTCGCTCGGCGAGCGTCGCACGCAGCCGTTCGGACTCCTGCTCCATGCCCCGCCGGCCTTCGAGCGCGGCCTCGAGCGCGGCCTTCTTTTCCGCCAGCACGGCCTCCTGCGCCTCGAGCTCCGCCCCGAGCGCGCGCAGGCGCAGCGCCAGCAGCTCGGCATGCACGCGCCGCTCCTCGCTCTTGAGCTCCTTGTACTTGGCCGCGGCCGTAGCCTGCCTCTGCAGATGGGAGAGCTGCTTCTCGATCTCCTCGCGCAGGTCGCCGAGGCGCTCGAGATTGTCGCGCGTGTGCCGGATGCGGTGCTCGGTCTCGCGGCGCCGCTCTTTATATTTCGAGATACCGGCGGCCTCCTCGAGGAAGCCGCGCAGCTCGTCGGGCTTGGCCTCTACGATGCGCGAGATCATGCCCTGCTCGATGATCGAATAGCCGTTCGTGCCGAGCCCGGTGCCCAGCAGGATGTGCAGGATGTCCTTGCGGCGACAGCGGCTGGCGTTGAGCCAGTACTGCGAATTGCCGTCGCGCGTCAGAACGCGCTTCACTGCGATCTCCGCGTACTGCGCGTAGGCGCCCGTGACAGTGCCGTCGGAATTGTCGAATACGAGCTCGATGCTGGCCTGGCTCACAGGCTTGCGGCCGCTCGAGCCGTTGAAGATGACGTCCGTCATCGAATCGCCGCGCAGCGTCTTGGCCGAGCTCTCGCCGAGCACCCAGCGGATCGCGTCGATGACGTTGGACTTGCCGCAACCGTTCGGCCCGACAATGCCCATGAGATTGCTCGGGAAAGTAATCGTCGTTGCGTCGACGAAAGACTTGAAGCCCGCAAGCTTGATCTTACTCAGGCGCATAGGGAGGCACGCTGTAGTGAGTCGTTGAGTGGAGCTCGGGCCGCATACCCGTCTTGGGGCCGGTAGTGTAAAGTAAAAAGAACCGCAACACGACGCTTATTCTGGGGCCGATTTGCGCCCCCTGGAGCCTTTTTTCCCGTGCCCAGCACAGAAAGACCCGACCCTTCCCGAGAGCCCCTCGAGACCTTCGAAAATCCCCATCCGAGCCGCGATTACACGATTCGGATCAGGATTCCGGAGTTCACTTGCCTGTGCCCGAAAACCGGGCAGCCGGACTTCGCGACCCTGCACCTCGAATACGTCCCGGACGCCGACTGCGTGGAGCTCAAGTCCCTGAAGCTCTACGTCTGGTCCTATCGGGACGTGGGCGCCTTTCACGAAGCGGTCACGAACCAGATCGTCGACGACCTCGTGCAGGCCCTGCGGCCGCGATTTCTTCGCCTCACCGCGGAATTCAACGTCCGCGGCGGCATCTATACCACGGTTACAGCGGAGCATCGGCGACCCGGCTGGCAGCCGTCCGAAGCCCCCTCCCTGCCGCCTCTCCCAGGAGCACGCTGAGACGCGAAATTGAGGCTTCCGCTCGGCCGCGCCGTATGTATAATCGCCGCTTTCGTGGTAGTCCCTCTTGGAGGCGAGACATATGCCGGCAAGACAGGCAGCCGCCAAGAAGAAAAAAAAGACAGGCGGCAGCGGGAAATCAGCAGGGGCAGCTTCGCGGAAGAAGGCCGTGAGCGGCTCGGCCGTGGCCGGTCGTAAAAAAGTCGCAAAACGGTCGACGAAGAAAGCTTCCGTTAAGAAGACCTCTGCCAAGAAGACCTCCGCCAAGAAGACGGCGACGAAAAAGGCGTCCCCGAGCAGGGGCACGCAAAAAAAGAAGACAACGGGCACGACGCGCAAGAAGACCGCTGCACCGGCGGCTGCGTCGAGCAAGAAAAGGACTTCGAAGAAGAAGACTTCGGCGGGCAAGCCCGCGGCCGCGCAAACGGCCTCGAGCACACCGAAGTCTGCATCGAAGAGGAAGACACCCCTTTCGAAAAAGGCAGTAGTGGCTAAACCAGCGAATTCGAAGAAAGATTCCGGATCCAAGCACAGCACGGTCGCGACGAGCCGGCCCGCGCAGACGCCGGCCGCCACCAGCGGCATTCGCGTCAATGCGGGCAAGAGCCTCCTGACGGGGCCCGTGCGGGGATTCGAGCCCTATCAACCCAAGCGCGGCGAGCCCTACATGAGCGACGGGCAACTCGAGCACTTCCGCAACATCCTGTTAGCCTGGAAGCGCGAGCTCATGGAGGAAGTGGACCGCACCATGCTGCACCTAAAGGACGAGGCAGCCAATTTCCCGGATCCGAACGACCGGGCCACGCAGGAGTCCGAGTTCGGCCTCGAGCTGCGCACTCGGGACCGCGAGCGCAAGCTCCTCAAGAAGATCGATTCGGCGCTGCAGCGCATCGAAGATCGCAGCTACGGCTACTGTGAGGAGACCGGGGACGAGATCGGACTGCGCCGTCTCGAGGCGCGGCCCGTCGCGACTTTGTGCGTCGAAGCGCAGGAACGGCGGGAATTGGCCGAGCGGCAATTCCGTGACCGCGAGGACTACTATCGCTGACCGCCGGTCGGCCCGCGAAGCAGTCGCCGCGGCGCACTGACGCGGCCGCGGCGGTCTACGCCTCGTGAGCTACGTCGGCCGATTCGCGCCTTCCCCGACGGGTCCCCTGCACGAAGGGTCCTTGCTGGCGGCGGCTGCGAGCTTTCTGCATGCGCGCCAAGCCGGCGGCGAGTGGCTGCTCCGCATCGACGATATCGACCCGCCGCGGGAAGTGCCGGGCGCGGCCGCCGCCATTCAGCGCGCACTCGAGGCGCTCGCGCTGCGTTGGGACCGAAGCGTTCTCTACCAAAGCGAACACTTCGAGCTCTACGAGGCCGTTGCGCTGCGTCTGCTCGCCGAGGGCCGAGGCTTCCGGTGCCGCTGCAGCCGCAGCGAGCTCCGGGCCTACGAGGCTAGCCACCCCGGCAGCCCGGCGTACCCCGGCACCTGCCGAGACCTCGGCCTCCAAGCCGGAGACACGGCTATCCGCATGCGCGTCGATAATGTCGACTCCCCGCCCGTCGACGGCCTTCGCGGCCCGATTCCGAAGCATACGCTCGAGCGACAGGGCGACTACGTGATCCGGCGCCGCGACGGGCTCCCGGCCTATCACCTCGCGGCCGTCGTCGACGATGCGCTCGAGGGCGTCACGACGATCGTGCGCGGCAGCGATCTGCTGGACTCCACGGCCGCCCAGCACCACTTGCAGGGCGCCCTGCGGTTGCCGACGCCCGCGTATTTCCACATCCCCGTCCTCGTGGATGCGGCCGGCACGAAGCTCTCGAAACAGGCCGGCGCGCGGCCCGTCGACCTTGCGCACCCGTCCGGCACCGTCGCACGCACCCTCGCCCGCCTCGGCGCACCGCCCCCGTCCGCGCTCCACGGCGCGCCGCCGGCAGAACTCTGGCAGTGGGCGCTCGGCACGTGGGACATCCGCCGGCTCGCGGGCCGCAGCACAATGGAGTGACGGCGGCATCGGCGGGGAACGCCGGCGGCGGGCTTCAGGCTCGTCGTGAGGGCGGTCCCGACACCGTCCTGGCGCCGTGGCAGCGTGATTCGTGAACGGCTGGTGCCGCCGCAGAGGAGTCTCGTGCCGACGGGCGCTTTCGGGGCCGTGCGCGCCAGGGATGGCGGGCTACGGAGGCTCCAGGGAGGGATTCACGCCGTCCCCGAAAGCGCCCGTCGGCACGAGACTCCGGCCACCGCCGAAGCCCCAACCCGTTCATGAAGCATGCAGTCGACCTCAGCTCTCAACGTCGCGCATGCTGAGTCGAATGCGCCCCTGCCGATCCACCTCGAGCACCTTGACCTTGACGACGTCGCCTTCCTTGAGCTTGTCGCTGACGCGCTCCACGCGCTCGTTCGAGATCTGCGAAATGTGCACGAGGCCGTCGCGGCCCGGCAGAATCGCGACGAACGCGCCGAAGTCCATGAGGCGCACGACCTTGCCTTCGTAGATGCGGCCCACTTCGACGTCGGCCGTGATGAGCTCGATGCGTTCGCGCGCCGCCCGGCCCGAGGCCGCGTCCACGGACGCGATCTTGACGGTGCCGTCGTTCTCGATGTCGACGGTCGCACCCGTCTCTTCGGTGATCGCCCGGATCACGGCGCCGCCCTTGCCGATGACGTCGCGGATCTTCTCGGGATCGATCTTGATCGTGATGATGCTCGGCGCCCAGTCCGACATCGTCTCGCGGGGCTTGTTGAGCACGGCATTCATCTTATCGAGGATGTGCAGCCGTCCCTCGCGCGCCTGATCGAGCGCGTTGCGCATGATCTCGCGCGTGATACCCGCGATCTTGATGTCCATCTGCAGCGCCGTCACGCCGTCGGTCGTGCCGGCGACCTTGAAATCCATGTCCCCTAGGTGGTCCTCGTCCCCGAGGATGTCGGTCAGCACGACGAAGTCGTCGCCCTCCTTGATAAGCCCCATCGCGACGCCCGCGACCGGCGCCTTGATGGTGACCCCCGCGTCCATGAGCGAGAGGCTCGCGCC
The DNA here is from genome assembly GCA_963782445.1 of uncultured Gammaproteobacteria bacterium. Lineage (GTDB taxonomy): Bacteria > Pseudomonadota > Gammaproteobacteria > Steroidobacterales > Rariloculaceae > ZC4RG20. Next base: position 1,836,824 of record CAWAJM010000001.1, on the reverse strand, counting down.
GCAGATCGAGGCCATGGAGCTCGAGCCGTTCGACTCGGTGATTTCCGAGACGATGCGGATCACGTAGGGATAGGTCTCCATGTCCGGCATGACGGCGGAGATACCGCGCCGGGCCAGCCGCCCATGCCCAATCTCTCGGCGTTTTGGCGAGCCGATAAATCCTGTTTCTCCAACGCTATACGGCGGAAAATTATAGTGAAGCATGAACGGATCGCGCCGCTCGCCCTCGAGCGCGTCGATGATCTGCGCATCGCGGCCCGTGCCGAGCGTCGTGACGACGAGCGCCTGCGTCTCGCCGCGCGTGAACAGCGCCGAGCCGTGGGTGCGGGGCAGCACGCCGACGTTGATCGAGATCGGGCGCACGGTACGCGTGTCGCGGCCGTCGATACGGCGCTCGCCTCGGATGATGCGGCCGCGGACGATGCGCTTTTCGAGCTTCTGGAATTCGCTCTCGACTTGGGCTGCCGTCCAGTTGGAGGACTCGGGATCGGCCAGCGAAGCCAGGCACTCCTGACGCAGCTCCGAAACCCGCGCGTGGCGCGCCTGCTTCTCGACGATGTCGTAGGCCTCGCCGAGTTGCTGGGCCACGGCCTGCTCGACCGAGCGTGCAAGCGCCTCGTCCGGCGTCGGGGCCGCCCATTCGATCGACGCCTTGCCGGCCTCCTGGGCCAGCGACTTGATGGCCTCGATAGCCTTCTGCATCTGCTCGTGCCCGAACATGACGGCGCCGAGCATGACCTCTTCCGAGAGCATCTTCGCCTGCGACTCGACCATGAGCACGGCGTCGGCCGTGCCCGCTACGACGAGATCGAGCTCCGAGGCGCCGACTTCCGTGAACGTCGGGTTCAGCACATACTCGCCGTCACGATAGCCGACGCGCGCGCCGCCGATGGGCCCGAGAAACGGCATGCCGGACAGCGTCAGCGCGGCCGAAGCGCCGAGCATCGCCGGAATATCCGGATCGATCTCGGGGTTCATGGACAGGACGGTCGCAATGACCTGCACTTCGCGCATGAAGCCCTTGGGGAACAGCGGTCGGATCGGCCGATCGATGAGCCGCGAGGTCAGCGTCTCCTTCTCGCTGGGCCGGCCCTCGCGCTTGAAGAACCCGCCCGGTATGCGGCCGGCCGCGTAGGTCCGTTCCTGATAGTTGACGGTCAGCGGGAAGAAGTCTCGGCCTTCGACGTCCTGCTTCTGTCCCACCGCAGTCACGAGCACGACGGTGTCGGCCATGCTCACGAGCACCGCGCCGTCGGCCTGGCGCGCGACGACGCCCGTCTCGATGGTCACGTCATGCGCGCCATACTTGAATGTTCTGCTGGCTTTCACTGCTAATGTCCTTGCAATAAGCGTGCACGGGCCGTCGCCGGACGCTGCGGCACGGGGTGTGCGTGGCGGGCAACAATAGAATCAGAGCCGGGACACTCGTCCGGCTCCGATGGCGAAACGGCAGGGTTCAACGCCTCAATCCGAGACGGCCGATCAGACGCTGGTAGCGGTCCTGATCGATCTTCTTCAGGTAATCGAGCAGCTTGCGGCGCTGATTGACCATGCGCAGCAAACCGCGGCGCGAATGATGGTCCTTGTGATGGGCGTCGAAGTGTTGCGTGAGCTGACTGATCCGGGCCGAGAGCAGGGCCACCTGCACCTCGGGCGAACCCGTGTCCGACGCGTCACGCTGATATTCGGTAATTATCTCGGATTTCTTTTCGGCATTCAGAGCCATGCTGATTCACTCCAGACCACCCCGTGGGCAGCCCTGCTTGACTTATACCTTGCGCTATAAAGCCGGCGATTTTACCCCGACTTTCCAGCGCGCTCCAAGCGCTTCACGCGCGAAATAAGCGCCGAGGCACGAGTTCCCCGGCTTCGGAAACCTCGCCGATGCCGATGAAGCCCCCATCTTCGGCATAGAGCCGCACGAGCCCACGCGGCCAAGCCGGCTCCGGCAGAGGCCGCTGGCCGTCGAGCAGCGCCCGCGCCGCCGCTCGCCGCAGGGCGAGACGGGGCCGATCGGCCAGCGCGCTGTCGACCGGCAGCAACAGCGCGTCGAGACCCGCGCTGCCACGTTCGACGGCGGTCCGCTCCAGCGACTCGAAATCCACCATGGCCTGGGCCGCGAACGGGCCCACCGCCAGGCGCCGCAGCGCCTTGACGTGTCCGAGGGTGCCGAGCGCAGCGGCGATATCGACGACGAGCGACCGCACGTAGGTGCCCTTGGAGCAACTGACCGTGAAGTCGCATTCCGGCCACCGCAGGGCCTCGAGCCCGATCGAATGGATGAGCACGCGGCGCGGCGCCCGCTCGACCTCGATGCCGCGGCGCGCGAGATCGTACAGACGAACGCCTTCGCGCTTCAGAGCGGAGTACATGGGCGGCACTTGCTCGCTCTCGCCCAGAAACGAGCCGAGCACGGCCCGCAAGCGGGGCTCGTCCGTGGGCGGCACCTCGCTGCGGCCGATCACGCTGCCGTCCGCGTCCGCCGTGTCCGTGGCCGTCCCGAACGTCGCAGTGACCGCATAGGTCTTGGCGGCATCGAGCAAATAGCCCGAGACCCGGGTCGCAGCGCCGAAGCAGATCGGCAGCATGCCGGTCGCCAGCGGGTCGAGGCTGCCGGTGTGACCGGCCTTGGCCGCCCCATAGAGGCGCTTGACGCGCTGCAGCGCCTGGTTCGACGTGAGCCCGCGCGGCTTGTCGAGCAGCACGACGCCGCGCACATCGCGCCCGGTTGCGCGTCTTCTTCCCATTCCGATCGGAAGCGGGGTCAGTCGCGAACGCCGTCCGCGTCGTCCGCGTCGTCGTCGTCGAGGCCCCGATCGTCCTCGCGTGGGCCCGAGCCCTCCGCGGACCTGTCCTCGGCCGGCCCGCCTTGCGCCTCGTCGATGAGCCGGCTGAGCTCGGCCCCGCGGCGAGCGCTCAAGTCGTGCACGAAATGCAGCTCCGGCACACGGCGCAGCTGCAGCGAGTGGCCGATGCGCGAGCGCAGAAAGCCCGCCCCCTTGCGAAACGCCGCCGCGATCTCCGCGACGTCCTGGTCCGGGTCCAGCGTCGAGTAATAGACCTTGGCAACGCCGAGGTCTCCGCTGACCTGCACTTCCGTGACCGTGACGCCGGCAAGCCGCGGATCCTTGACGTCCGCATAGAGCAGCTCGTTCAAGAGCCGCTGCAGTTCCGCGCCGACGCGCAGCTTTCTCGAGTACGCGCGAGGCATGTCTTACAGCGTACGCGCGACCTCGGTCCGTTCATAGCACTCGATCTGGTCGCCGGCCTTGACGTTGTTGTAGTTCTTGACGCCGATGCCGCACTCGGTGCCTGCCCGAACCTCGTTCACGTCGTCCTTGAAGCGGCGCAGCGACTCGAGCTGGCCCTCGAAGATCACGACGTTGTCGCGCAGCACGCGGATCGGGTTGGCGCGCCGGACGTAGCCGTCGACGACCATGCAGCCCGCGACCTGGCCGAACTTCGGCGAGCGGAACACGTCGCGGACCTCGGCCAGACCGACGATCTGCTCGCGCACCTCGGGTGCGAGCAAGCCGCTGACGGCCGCTTTGATGTCGTCGATGGCTTCGTAGATGACGCTGTAATAACGCACGTCGACGCCGCTGTCCTTGAGAACGTTGCGGGCCGCAGCGTCCGCGCGGACATTGAAGCCGATGACGATGGCCTTCGAGGCCGCGGCGAGCTGCACGTCGGACTCCGTAATGCCGCCGACGCCCGAAGAGACGACGGAGACCTTGACGTCGTGCGCCGAGATGTTCTGCAGCGCATCCTTGAGCGCCTCGGCGCTGCCGTGCACGTCGGCCTTGATGAGCAGCTGGACGCTGACGCTGCCCGTCTCCTTCATCTGGGAGAACACGTCCTCGAGCTTCGCAGCCTGCTGCTGGGCAAGCTTCACGTCACGCTCGCGTCCGTGGCGGAATGCCGCCACCTCGCGGGCCTTGCGCTCGTCGGGCACGACGAGCACGTCGTCGCCCGCCGAGGGCGTGCCCGAAAGGCCCAGCACGACGACCGGCGTCGACGGCCCCGCGGTCTTAATCGCGGCGCCCGTCTCGTCGAACATCGCCCGAATGCGCCCGTACTCCTGGCCGGCGAGCAGGATGTCGCCGATGTTGAGCTGGCCCTTGTTCACGAGCACGGTCGCAACGGCGCCCCGCCCGCGCTCTAGGCTGCCTTCGATGACGACACCGGCGGCCGGTCCCTTGTCCACGGCCTTGAGGTCGAGCAACTCGGCCTGGAGAAGCACGGCCTCGAGCAGGTCCTCGACCCCGAGGCCCGTATGCGCCGAGACGTTGACGAACAGCGTGTCGCCGCCCCAATCCTCCGGCAGCACGTCCTGCTGCGCGAGCTCATTGCGCACGCGGTCGGGATCGGCGTCCTCGCGGTCCATCTTGTTGATGGCAACGATCATCGGCACGCCGGCCGCGCGCGCGTGCTGAATGGCCTCGATGGTCTGCGGCATGACGCCGTCGTCGGCGGCTACGACGAGGATCACGATGTCCGTGACTTGGGCGCCGCGGGCGCGCATAGCCGTGAACGCGGCATGGCCCGGCGTATCGAGGAACGTGATCTGGCCCTTGTCCGTCTCGACGTGATAGGCGCCGATGTGCTGCGTGATGCCGCCCGCCTCCCCCGAAGCGACGCGCGTTCGGCGGATGTAGTCGAGGAGCGAGGTCTTGCCGTGGTCGACGTGGCCCATGACGGTCACGACCGGCGCGCGCGGCACCGCTTCGCCTTCGGTCGCCTCCTCCATGGACTCGAGCAGCTCGTCCTCGATGGCCGTGGCCTTCAAAGGCTTCGCCGTGTGCCCGAGCTCCTCGACGAGCAGCGCCGCGGTGTCCTGGTCGATGACCTGATTGATCGTGACCATGACGCCCATTCTCATGAGCACCTTGATGGCCTCGGTCGCCTTGATGGCCATGCGCTGCGCGAGATCTGCGACCGTGATCGTCTCCGGGATCTCGACCTCGCGCACGACGGGCGCCGTCGGCCGCTCGAAGCCATGCTGGGAGCCGACGTTGACGAACGACCGCCGCCGGTCCGGGCGCTTCTTGCGCCGCCGGCCGGCCATGCCGTCGGCCACGTGCAGCGTATGATCGGGACCCTTGCCCCGCTTCGGCGCGGCGGACGCGCCCTTGGCCCCGGCACCCTTCGGCGCGGCGCCCTTCGGCGCGGCGCCCTTCGGCCCGGCGCTCGCACCCTTCGGCGCTGCGGACACACTCCGCGGCGCGGCGGGCGCCCGCTCCTGATCGGCACGCTGAGAGGCCACGCGGCGTTCCTTTTCCTTCTCTTCTTCCTCGCGGCGCTTGGCGGCCTCGGCCTCCTCGGCGCGGCGGCGCGACTCTTCCTCCTCGCGCTGGCGGGCCTCCGTCTCGCGCTGCTCGGCGGCGCGCTTCTCGGCCTCGACGCGCTCGGCCTCTTCGCGGCGGGCCCGCTCCACGGCCTCGAGCTTCTCGCGCTCGGCGCGCTCGGCCTCCTCGCGCTCGGCCTCCTGGGCGTGACGCTGGGCGTCGAGCGCTTCCTGTTGCTTGCGCGCCTGCTCCTCGAGCACGTCGCGCTTGATGTAGGTCCGCTTGCTGCGCACCTCGACGTTGATCGTGCGCGCGCGCCCCTGATTGCCCGCAAGGCGAAGCTCGCTCTGCGACTTACGCTTCAGGGTAATGCGCCGCGGCGCGGCGTTCGCCTCGTTGCGGCCGTGCGTGCGTCTCAGATGCGTGAGCAGCTCGAGCTTCGCATCCTCGCTGATTTTGTCCTCGGCGCCCGAGACCTTGATGCCGGCCTCGTCGAGCTGCACGAGCAGCCGTTCGACCGGCACCTTCAAGACTTTTGCAAATTCCGTGACCGTTACTTCTGCCATTCAAATCTCCTCAGGTCTCTCACGCCTGCTGCTCCCCTTCGAACCAGTGCGCGCGGGCGGCCATGATGAGCCGCGCGGCACGGTCGGGATCGAGCGCGTCGATGCCCTGCAGATCGTCTACGGCCTGCTCCGCGAGATCCTCCCGCGTCACGATGCCGCGGCTCGCAAGCTCGTAGGCAAGCTCCTTATCCATACCTTCGACTTCGAGCAGGTCGTCCGAGGGCTCGGCCTGGTCGATGACTTCTTCGCTGACGATCGCCTGCGTGATGAGCACGTCGCGGGCGCGCGCGCGCAGCTCGCTGACGATGCCTTCGTTGAACTCCTCGATCGCGAGTAGCTCGGCGGCCGGCACATACGCGATCTCCTCGAGCGTCGTGAACCCTTCCTGCGCGAGGATGGACGCGACATCCTCGTCGACGTTGAGATCGCGCATGAACCGCTCGACGACCTCGCGAGCCTCCTTCTCGCTCTTCTCCTCGGCGGCGTTCTCCGTCATTACATTGAGCTCCCAGCCCGAGAGCTCGCTCGCGAGGCGCACGTTCTGACCGCCGCGGCCGATCGCCTGCGAGAGCTTTTCCTCTTCGACGGCGATGTCCATGGCGTGCGCGTCCTCGTCCACGACGATCGAGAGCACCTCGGCCGGCGACATTGCATTGATGACGAACTGCGCCGGGTTCTCGTCGTACAGGATGATATCGACGCGTTCGCCGGCGAGCTCGTTCGAAACGGCCTGCACACGGGAGCCGCGCATGCCGACGCAGGCGCCGACGGGGTCGATGCGCGCGTCGTTGCTGCGCACGGCGATCTTGGCCCGGAGCCCCGGATCGCGCGCGGCGCCGAGGATGTCGATGAGCCCCTGGCCGACCTCGGGGACCTCGATCTTGAACAGCTCGATGAGGAACTGCGGCGAGGTGCGGCTCAGGAACAGCTGCGGCCCGCGCGGCTCGGAACGCACGTCGCGCAGCAGGCTCTTGACGCGGTCCTGCGGCTTGATCGGCTCGCGGGGAATCATGTCCTCGCGCGGGATGAAGCCTTCGGCGTTGCCGCCGAGATCGATGTAGGCGCCGTGGCGGTCGACGCGCTTGACGATGCCGCTCACGAGCTCGCCGACACGCTCGCTGTACTCCTCGACGACTTGCTCGCGCTCGGCCTCGCGCACCTTCTGCACGATGACCTGCTTCGCGGTCTGCGCAGCGATGCGGCCGAACTCGACCGACTCCATCGGCTCCTCGACATAGTCGCCCGGCTCAGCGTCCGCATCGAGCTCGTGCGCATCCTCGAGCCGGAGCTCGCGCGCGGGCTCTTCGAGCTCCGTGGAGTCGTCCGCAAAAACCTTCCAGCGGCGGAACGTCTCGTACTCGCCGGTCTCGCGGTCGATCGCGACGCGAACCTCGATGTCCTCGCCGTATCGCTTGCGCGTGGCGGACGCGAGCGCCGCTTCGATGGCCTCGAAGATGACGTTCTTATCGACGCCTTTCTCGTTCGAGACGGCGTCGGCCACCATGAGAATTTCTTTGTTCATCCTACAGTCACCTGAGGTCCTGCCTAGGCGTTCGGCACAAGCCGTGCCTCCGCGATGTCGTCGAGGCGCAAGCGCAGGGCTTGGCCCTCGGCGTCGATGACGATGTCCTCTCCCTCGATGCCCATAAGGCGCCCCCGAAAGCGGCGCCGGCCTTCGACCGCGTGCGCGAGCTCGACGCGGATTTCACTGCCCGCAAACCGTTCGAAATGTGCGCGGGTGCGCAGCTTCCGATCGAGCCCGGGCGAAGATACTTCGAGCACGTACCTGTTCGGCAGTGGATCTTCCACATCCAGGAACGCCCCGACCTGTCCGCTCACGAGCTCGCAATCCGCGAGCGTAATTCCGCCCTGTGACGGTTCGTCCGTCGTCTCCGCCGCCGCAGCCGCCGCCTCGTCGCCGCCCGGGCGGTCGATATACAGGCGCAGCAGCCCGTTGCGCCCGAAGCGTACGTCGATATCGACGAGCTCGAAGCCGAGCGTGGCGACGACCGGTTCCAGCAAATCGATGATTCCCTGCTTGTCGAACTGCCTTGGCACCTGCACCCAGTAACAAAAAATGGGCCTTCGGAGGCCCATCTTCGGGTCCGCGCCGCACTCCTCGAACGCACGCGAGGATGCGGGCCGGACCAAACAAAAGGCCCCAAAAGGGGCCCTTCCACCTAACCTGTCGGCCGGTACCCGGACCTACTTGCCGGACCCCCGCAGGGACCCGAAAGCCTCCTCAGAACGGATACTCCGCGATAAAAGAGGCGGTATCGTACCAAAAACCGCTGCCTAGGGGTAGAACCGGTCTCGACCGGCGCCGTGCTCACTGCGGCAAGCCGCGCGGGTCCGGCGCCTGGATGGACTCGAGATAGCGGACCACCCGGTTGATGACCTTTCTGGCATCGGCCTCGGCCTGCCGGTCGGCGCCCTCCGTGACCCAGAACTCATAACCCCAGACCGGCATCGTGCGCGTCCCGTGGGCCGCGATGAGGCTGCGGCCGTCGATCATCGCCCGGACCTTTTCGGCCGGAAAGTGGCCGCCGTTACCCTGGGCGAGCCGCGTCAGGTCCGGAACCATGACGTTCAGCGTCGCCGCGACCGGGCCGTCGCCGTGAGCGCCGGCGCCGTGGCAGGCCGAGCAAAACTGCTGATACAGCTCCGCCCCGGAGTAGTCGGTCAGCCCGAAGAGCTGTGCCTGGGCCGCTGCGCGTCCCGCCCCACAAAGTACGCCCGTCAGCAACAATACGGCGCCGAGCCACCGGGTCGTGCGCCCGTCCCCGGCCCGACTCGCCGCCCAGGTCCCGGTCTTCCGTCTCGCGTTCACGTCTCCACCTTCCTCTTCGTCAGCCTGACAAACGAGCATGCAGCATAGTCGAAGCCCGAGGGCCCGACGAATAAGGGATTGCCGCTAGACCCGCGGCGCCGGACGAGCTTAGACCGGCGGCGTGCCGGCCGGTTCGTCTATAATCCGCGCATCTGTCCATGCCGCGCCCGAGGGCCGGCCACCGCCGAGCCGCAGACGGCCGCCCCGCGGGGCCGCGCAGGCCGCGAATAGGGAGGCACCGAATGCCGACTTACAACGTACCGGAAGTCGTCGAGGTCGAATTCAGCCAGCTCGAACTGCCGAGCGACGTGCCCGTCGACGAGAATCTGAACGAGAAACCGCTCGCGGAGTGCAGCCGCGAAGAGGTCGAGCACGCCGTCCGCACGTTCACGCTCCTGGCTCGTCACGCTCAGCGCGAGATCGAGCAGCGCATCTCGCAGCACGTCGAACTCCGCCGCCGCATTGCGCACTTGCAGGCGTATCTCGAGCACTTCGAGGACATCGATTGGGTGCGGCGCTCGTGACGGTATACGCGCTCATACCGAGTCGATGAAGGCCCTCATGCGCCGCCGCTCGGACTCATCCGGGAGGCGGCCGAAGGCCGCCGCAAGATTCTCCTGCAGGTGCGCCGGGTTGGTCGTCTCGGTCAACACGCATGTCACGGCCGGATTGGCCAGAATGTACTTCAGCGAGAACTGAGCCCAGGTCCGGCAGCCGAAATCGGCCGCCCACGCCGGCACGGGCCGATCGCCGAGCCGGCCGAAATACGTGCCGTTCATGAACGGCCGATTCACGATGACCCCTATTCCCGACGCCGCGAGGCGCGGCAGCACGCGCTGCTCCGCGCGGCGCTCGGTGACCGAGTAGTTGACCTGCACGAAGTCCGGCTTCGCACGGGCGAGGAAGGCCTCGAGCGCGTCGTAGAGCCGGTATTCGGCGACCGTGACCCCGATGTAGCGCGCCGCTTGGGCCTCCTTGAACGCCTGCAGCGTCGGCCAATGCGTGTCGACGTCCACGAGACTGAAGATTTGGGCCAGATCGAAAGTCTTGCGGCCATAGAGCTGCTGGACCTGCCGGAACTGCTCGACGCCCGCCTGCCGGCCGGGCATCGTGAGCTTCATGGTCACGAACAACCGGCCCGCGAGGTCGGGCTCGTTGATGACGCGGCCGAAGGCCCTGTCGTTGTCCACATTCCTAGGCCACGTGTCGACGACGCTGCCGCCTCCCGCAACGAGCGCATGCAGCACGCTGTCGAGCGGCTGCGCGCCGTGCGTCGCAATCTGCTCGACGACCTTGCTCGACCCGAGCCCGATGACGGGCAAGCGCTCGGCCGTGCCGGGTATCGTCCGCTTCGGCAGCGGCGGCGCCGCCTCGCTGCGGCCGGATCCTAGCCCCAGAGCGCCGGCCGCGGCGGCCATGGCCAGGAATTCTCGCCGACTCGTGTTCGCTTGATGCATCGCCGTATCCCCCTGCGCCGCTCGGCGCTCCTCGCACCCAGCCTGCATTATTCATCATGCCGGGCGCGTTGGCAGCGGGCGGGCGAGGAAGGAAAAAGGGGTACTCGCCGCAGCACCGCCGGGGGAGTTCCAGGGGGGGGAGGACTGCTGGCGGCGCCGGCCGGGGGAACGGCTCAGCGGCGAGATACCCGTGCCGAAACAAGCAGAATTTGTGCCAACCGGCGCCCGCCGCCGCCGAGGGCACCGCGGACTATTCGGAGACGCGCGGCGCCTCTCGCGACGCCGTGTCCGGCGGCAGCCGCGCATTGGTCGGGAGCACGACCGTGAACCGACTGCCCCGTCCCGATGCCGACTCGAGCTGGAGTCCGGCGCCTAGGGCCGCAAGGAGCTCTCTGACGAGGGCCAGCCCGAGCCCGACGCCCGGCGTATGCTTGTTGCGCACGTCCTCGCCCTGCTCGAACGGCTCGAATACGCGCGCTCGCTCGGCGGCGGACATACCGCGTCCTGTGTCGGCCACGACGAAGCGGTGGGTATCGCCGACCGTATCGACTTCGAGCGTGACGCCGCCCTCCTTCGTGAATTTCACACCGTTCGCAACGAGATTCCAAATCACGACGCGCAAGAGGGCGCGGTCGGTCGCGAGCGCCGGCAGCGGGCCGGTGACCCGCAGCTCGAGATGGAGGCCTTTGTCCTCCGCGCGCTCGCGCAGCTCGTCGACGACCTCGCGCGCGAGGGCCTCGGCGTCGACGGCCTCCATGACGGGGTCGAGACGGCCGCCGCGCAGCCTCGCGTGCTGCAGCAGCCCCTGAATGAGCTCCGCGAGCTGGCGCGTCGAGCGGCGCATGCGTGCCAGGATGGCGAGCGCGTCCTCGGAACGGCCGGCGCCGGCCAGCTCCAGCCGCTCTAGCCGCTCGAGCTGTAGCTGCAGAACAGCCAGCGGGGAACGCAGCTCGTGGGAGATCAAGCCGAGGAAGTCGGACTTGATCCGGCTCGCGCGTTCGGCCTGCTCGCGTGCAGCCTGAGTTGCCTCGAGCGCCGTGCGCAGCTCCCGCTGGCGCTCCGTGACTTCGTGCGCCAAAAGCTCGAGATCCTCGTAGCGTGCGGAAATCTCGCGCTGCAGAACATCGCGGACGCGTTTGACGACAACGAGATTCGCCGCCCGCGCGCGCAGCTCGTCGGCCGAGAACGGCTTCGTTACGTAGTCCTGGGCCCCTGCGCGCAGCAAGCGCACGCGCAGGTCCTCGTCCGCCTTCGCGGTGAGCAGCAGAATCGGCACGGCGTCGAGTGCGGGACGCTGCCGGATCGCTGCGACGAGCTCCTCGCCGCCGTGCTCCGGCATCATGAGATCGCTGACGACGAGGTCAGGGCTCAAACGTTCGGCGAGCTCGAGGCCGCGCCGGCCGTCGAAGGCCCGCTCGACCCTATAGTCCGGTGCGAGTGTCTCGGCCACCAAGCGATTCATGTCCGGGTTATCCTCGACGACCAGGGCCAGGGCGCCTCCGCGGCCGTCGAGAGAGCAGCGGCGCCAGGCGCCGAGCGAAGCTCTGCAAGCGCCTGGCGCGCATCGCCGTCGAAGGAATCCGAGGCCCGGACCTGCGCGTCGACCTCGATGCCGACCGGTGCGCGGTGCGGCAGCTCGACGCGGAACAAGGCGCCGCCCTCCGGCGCATCGCGCACTTCGATGCGGCCGCCCTGCAGCTCGACGAAGTCGCGCGCGATTGCGAGCCCGAGGCCCGTCCCGCCGAATCTTCGCGAATCGGGACCTTCCGCATGGCGGAAGCGCTCGAAGATCACTCCACGCTGCTCGGGCGGCACGCCCGGACCGGCGTCGGCCACGTCGATGACGACCGCGGCCTCTGTGCCCCGCAGCGTGCAACGGACCGCGCCGCCCGCGCCCGTGAACTTGAAGGCGTTCGAGAGTAGGTTCAGGACCACGCGGCGCGTCTTGTCCACGTCGAGCTCGGCGGGCAGCGCCGACGGTGCTTCGACGGTGAAGCGCATACTGCGCTCGCCCGCGAGCCCCTCGAAGTGGGCGGCGACCAGACGCACGAGCGCCGCGGCGTCGGCCTTCGAATAGCACGGCGCAGCGTGGCCGGCCTCGAGCTTCGCGACGTCGAGAAGGTCGTCGACGTGCTTTCTGAGCGTGCGGGCATTGCGCTCCGCCGCGTCAGTGAGTGTCGGGCTGGGCGACGAGTACGCCGCGGGGGCCGCAATGCCGCGCTGCGATCTCCAGCAGCTCGGCGAGGCGGACCGGCTTTGCGAGGTAGCCCGCCGCCCTTTCGAGCGGAACGCCGATCTGCTGCTCGTCGAGACAGGTCAGCAGAACGAGCGGCACGTCCTCGAGCCGGCGGTCCAGCTTGACGGTCTCGAGCAAGGTCCAGCCGTCCATGACGGGCATCATGATGTCGAGCAGGACCAGCGCCGGCTTGCGCTCGGAACGCAGGTGCGTCAGGGCCTCGACGCCATCGCGTGCATCGATGACGGTGTAGCCCTGGTCGCGCAGCGCGTCGACGACCTCCTGGCGGAAGGCGTCGTCGTCATCGACGACGAGGATCGGCCCGTACGCCGGCCCACGCTCCGGCAGCCCCGGTTCGAGCGCCGCCTCGAGCGAGAAATGAAACGTGCTGCCGACGCCGCGGCGGCTTGCGACGCCGATCTCGCCGCCATGCGCCTCGACGATGCCCTTCGCCACGGCGAGCCCGAGACCCGCGCCCCGTTCTTTGTTGTATTCGCCGCGCCAGAAGCGGTCGAACGCGCGGGCCTGCTGCTCGGGCCCGAGACCGATGCCCGTGTCGGCGACCGCGAAGCGGACGCGCCCCTGCTCCCTTTTCGCAGCGATCGTGACGGTGCCGCCTTCCGGTACGAACTTGAGCGCGTTGCCGATCAGGTTCGTGAGCACTTGCATGACCCGGGCGCGGTCTGCGCGGACGAGGCCGGCATCGTCGGCCGTCTGCGTGGTCGCGAGCGTGATGCTCGCGAGGCTGCGCGCGCGGCGCTCGGGCGGCGGATCGAACTGCAGCAGCGCAGCCGCCGTCGCGATCGACTGCAGGGGATTGCGCAGATCGTGCGATACGAGCTGGATCATGTCGTCGCGCGCCCGCACGGCGCCGCGCGCCTCGGCGTAGAGCCTTGCGTTGTCCACGAGCAGCGCCGCACGGTCGGCCAGCTCCAGGGCCAGTTTGAGATCGTCCGCGTCGTAGCGCATGCCGGAATCCGCCGTCGCCGCGAACGCAACGGCCCCGAGCATGCGCCCCCGCGACCTGAGCGGCACGATCATCGCAGAACGCGGGGCGAGCGCGCGCACGGCGGCCCGATGGGCCGCGCTCTGCGTCGTCTGCTCGAGATGCGCCTCGTTGATCTCGCTGGCCAGGATCGGTTCGCCCGTGCGGATCACCGCACCGGCACCGGCCGGGTCGTCGAGGCGCGGTGGACCTACCTCGGCGAGCCGCTGCACGAGCTCGAGCTGCCCGGGCACCCGGTGCGCAAGCCCTTCCCGCACGATCTCCGTCCCGTCGCACGAGTAAGTCACGCAGTAATCGGCCATGGTCTCGACGACGCAGTGTACAAGGCGCCGTAGCGCATCGGCCGGATCCAGCGACGCGGCGAGGTCCCCGCTGATTTCGAACAGACTTTGCAGCCGGCTGCGAGCGCGCTCGGCCGCTGCCCGCGCCGACTCGGCTTCAGCGAGCAGCGCAGCATTGTCGAGCGCGAGCGCCGCCCGGCTCGCAATTTCCTCCGCCGCGGCAAGGTCTTCGGCGCCGAAGGTTCGCCGCGACTCGGCCGTGCCTAGGCTCAGTGCGCCGAGTACGCGGCCACGCGCCTGTGGTCAGGCCCGATCAGATTGTTTCTCCCTTGTAGCATGCCGCCGCCGCAAGCGGCAGCGGTCGCACTATCGCGGCCCGGTACCTTCCCTCCGAGGTAGCGCGAATGCCAAATAGGCGTTGTGCGGCGGCGGCTCGCCCTCGGCCCCGAGCTTCGCGCCGAACGGACCGGCGCCCGCGGGCAGGCCCCGCGTCCACAGGACCTGCCCCGTCCTGCGGTCGTAGACTCGCAGCTTACGATCCGATGCGGAGGTCAGAAAGATCAGCCCGCCCGCCGTCAGGTCGTGGAATCGTCGGCACGCCGCTATTTAAGCGACTGGAACTTATGGCCGTCCGCCAGAATGATTGTCTTGAGAAAGTATTTGTCGGGCGCGTCTTTGCGGGGCGCACCGATGGCCGTGATCTTCGTGCCCGGCTTCACCATCGAGGGCGCGAGCCCCATGCGCACGAGCATGTTGGCCGGCGCACCTTCCACGAAGTGGATGATCTCCGTCTTGCCGTCCGCCGTCTCGTGCTTGAGCGTCATCTCGATGTGCGGGTTGCGAAATTTCACCGAGTCGACGACGCCGACGAACGCGATGTTTTTCGACATGTCGTAAGCCGCGAAGGAATGATGGGCGAACGCCGCACTTGCAGCGCACCCGAGCGAGATCGCAGCCAGAAAACCGATGACCCTGTTCTTCACGTTTGCCTCCTCCACGCGCTTGCGCTCAGCGCCCCGGCGCCGAATCCGGTAGAGAATCCAAGTCGGGCAGGCTCAGGCCCCGCTTCTGCAAGTAATTGTCCCACAACGTATCGGTGCAGGTGTATTCGAGGACCTGCATGTCCGGCCGCAGCACGGCCTCGGCGTGCAGGTGGACCGGCTGGGTGTAGACCTTGGGGTCCGTCAGCGTGATGTCGTCGATGAGATACCGATGCTTGGCGCCGCCGCGCTCACGCTCCTCGGTCTTCATGCGCTCGACGATATGCGCGGACGAGCTGTTCGGCAGCTTGTTCATGTACGGATAGGGCTTGAGATCGGTCGTCTCGATGACGAGCGTGTCGCCCACCCAGTGCGCGACGGCGTGGCCCATGGCGGAAGGCAGCAGAGCCTTCGGCGGATGATGATCGGCCATGTAGATCTTGCGGTACATGCCGTAGCCTTCCCAGTAGATCGTCACGTCCTGCGCCCGCTGAATGACCTCGACGGAGAACGGCGCACCCCACGGCGCCCGCGGCATGCCGGGCCAGATGCAGAAACGGCCCGGGTCGTCATCGACGGTGAACTTGGCGGCGTACGCATCGGCCAGCTTCTTGGCCTCGGGCGTGAACGGCAACGGGTTCGGGCTGCGCTTCGCGAAACCGGCCGGGTACCAGATGCCCGAGAAATCCGGGTGCGCCGCGCTGGCATCCTGCGCCGCACCTGCGAGCAAGACACCTGCCGCAAGGACGAGGAGCACGGCCTTTCGGTACGCGTATCGCTTCGAGTCGGCGCTCACCATTCGTCATCCCCCCTTTTTTGTTCGAGCGCCACCGCACGCGGCGCGGGCGGCAGCCGTTGCGGCCGCTTGAGCGCGATACTACGTCATTTTACGCCGGCGTTGCGCGTTGCCGGCGGATCCAGAGTGGGAACGGCCGCGAGGACGGTCAGGAGCGGCCGACGGTGTCGGCCACGTGCGCGCCGCGCCGGCCCATCGGCTCGTGCTCGCCCGTCGTCGAATCGAGGCGCGTTTGATGCTCCATCTCAGCGTTGAGCTCCCCGCCGAGCAAGACGATATAGGCCGACAACCACAGCCACAGCATGAGGACGGCCACGGCGGCCACGGAACCGTACGTCGCGTTGTAATGCCCGAAGTTTGCGACGTACCACGAAAACAGCGCCGAGCCCGCGAGCCAGACCGCGGTCGCGACCACCGCGCCCCACGCCACCCAGCGCCAAGCGGGCCGCGCCCGGCAGGCCGAGTACCGGTACAGAACGGACAAGACGCCGACGCTCGCGGCCGCGAGCAAGGGCCAGCGCACCCAGTTGATCAAGGTCCCGACGAATCCGTTCACGTTGAAGCCTTGCACGGCCGCGGGCACGAAGCCGATCGCGAGCAGGGCGATGACCACGAACACGAGCAGGCAGAACGTCAGGAGCAACGCCAGGCGATTGAACTCGATGAAGCCGCGTTTCTCGGGTTCGCCGTAGACGATGTTCATGGCCGTCATGAGGGACTTCACGCCAGCCGACGAGCTCCAGATCGTCAAAACGAAGCCGAACACCAGGCCCAGCGTCAAAGCCGTGCCGCTGCCGCTCGCGATCCGCTGCATCTGCGTGCCGATGAGCTGGCCCGCCTGCTGCGGCAGCACATTCTCGAGCATCTCCATCTGTTTTTGCGCCTGGGCGGGGCTCGAGATGAGCCCGTAGATCGAGACGAGAGACGCGAGCGCGGGAAACAGCGCAAGCATGCCGTAGAAGGCGGCCCCGGCCGCGACGAGGTCGAGATTGTCCTTGCCGATCTGGCCGCCCACGCGGCGCAGCACGTCGCGCCAGCCTTCGAGCGGGATTTCGAGCGGCGAAGCGGCCCCGCGTCCGCGGGGTCCGGTGCGGCCCCGCGCCTCGGCATCGTCCTTCGGCCCATCCGCAGGCTCAGCGCCATGGGCCGCGCGCGCCGCCGGACGTGCGCCGGCCGCCGTATCGTCGTGCCGCCCCGCGTCGCCGCCGCGCCCCATGCCCGTGTTTCTGTCTCGCGCCATGGCGAACTCCCTATCGACCTTGCAGCTTCCCGTGTTGCGGGTCCCTCAACGCCGCCGAATCCGCCGGATCCAGCACTCGAGCAGCGCAGCGGTCCGACCGGACTTACGGCCGGCCGGCACTGCCGCTTCCACCGCTCGGCGCTCGCTGCACCGCCATGGCGCCGGCTCGAAAACGAACAGGCGGACGGCTTTGCGGCCGTCGGCCGCCTCCCGTGCCCCTGCCAGCCGCTTGCGGTGCGCGACGGGGGCCTTGGCCGGACCTTCCGGCCTCCCCGCTGGGGCCCCGTCGGAGGACTCCGTCGTGTTTCTGGATCGACTCACGCCCCGGATCCAGCAAAGGTCATGCCAGAAGGCGTGCCGGCGCGGAACGGTCAGCTCGAAGGCGGCCGAGCGGTCGGCGCGGTGGACGCTCGATCGGGCCGCTCGGTCGACGAATTGCCGGTAAGCTCGCTTGAGCGTTCGCCGGGGGGCTCGGTCGATGGTTCGCGGCGCGGGTCGTCGGGTCCGCCGGTCCGGCGCTCGGGGCCGAGCTCGGGCACCTGCGCATCCGGTGTCTCGGCGCTGCTCACCGTGCGTTTGACGAAAGCGCCGACCATGCGTCCCGCGCCCGCCAGCTGACGCCACGCCACGCGCCAGTCCGGGCGCTCGGCCGCATCGCGCTGAATGCGGATCCACCGTGCCCGCTGCGCCTCGGAAAACAACTCGGCGAGCTCGAGCCGCAGCAGGTCGAGATTGTAGGGCGGCGAGTCATCGAGGCGCATTGGCACGACCGCCTCGACCGGCACGTCGAGATCGGCCGCGATGGCCTCGATGGCCCCGCGGATCGCCCGCTCCTTCGGGGTCCGCGGCTCGGCCACGTCGTACGGCGGCGACCATTCGCGCATGGGCGGCAGGCGATCGATGTGGCTCGCGACGACGACGACGGGCGGCATCTTGCGCCGCGGGTCCGCGGCGAAGCGCTCGCGCAGCGCGTCGAGCGAGCGCCGGTCGGCGGCACGGTCCGGGCGATGCGCGGCGGCCACCCAAAGGACGAGATCGCAGGCCGAGGCGCGCGCCGCAAGCTCGGCCTCCCCCGCCGTATCTTCGAGGCCCGGACTATCGATGAGCCAGGCCACGGGCATCCCTTCCTGGCTGAGTTCGTAGCCTTCGAACCCGGCCGTGGCCGGCAGCACGTCGACGCCGGCCCTGAGCGAGCCGAGCAGCGCGTTCACGAGCGTCGATTTGCCGGCTTTCGTGCGGCCCGCGACGAGTAGGCGCAGCGCGCCCGGCAGTGGCGCTTCCGCTGCGGTGCCGTCGAGGCTCTCGCCTGCGGCGAGCTCGGCTAAACCGGCCGCGTCGACCCGCAGACGGCCCGAGTACAGCTCGATGGCCGCGCGCCCGACTTCCTCGACCCAGAGCCGCACAATCCTCCGCCGCACGTGGGACTGGAGGTTCTGATACAGGTCGTTGACGACGTAGTCGCGCACCTCGGCGGCCAGCGCGCCGAGCGGACTCAGGATGCGGGCGATCCTGAGCACGGAGTAGACCGTGTGGCTGTGCTCGAGTACCTTGGCGACCAACGGCTGGTACCCCCAGGCGCGCATCAAGTGCCCGGCCTTGAGACGATGCGAATAAGGCACCTGCTCGAGCAACAGGTAACGAAGCCTCGCGCTGATGCGCTCGGTCAGCAGCAACAGCTCCGGCAGCGTGAACTCGAGCGTGGGATTCTTGCGGCCGGGGTGATAGTGGCGGGCGACGGCTTCGATCGTGCGCTCGGCGGCGCGAAGCAGCTCGCGCCGGTCGTCGAGCATGCCGAGATCGGCCTCGGCGCTCAGCCTGCGGATCTCCTCCCAGGCCGCGAGCTCGTGCGGCGACCAATTCGCATCGGGCTCGGTCAAGGCGCCGGGTTCTTCCGTGGATTCGCGAAACGGCCGGTGGCGGGCGCGCAGCGCGAGCCAGGCGATCACGGTTCCGGCTGCGGCGGCAGCGAACCAGATCAGGAACCAGTCCCGTTCGAGCAGCCAAACGATGCCGCCGATGAACACCGTGAGGATCGGCACCGCGAGCAGCCCGCCGGCTAGGATGGCCACCCACCAGCGGCCGAAGAACGACGGCCGCTCAGCCATGGTTGCCGTTCTCGGGCACGGCCGGCCCCTCGGCCGGACCCGCGTCGAACCGGCGCGCACGCACGATGCCGAAAGCCTCTTTCAACGACTCCCGGTACGTGCGGGCGACGCCTTCGGCGTCCTCACGGCCCGCATCGAGCAGCCCCAAGTAGTAGCAGGCGGCGCGCCCGATCGCGTACGTCACGGCAAAGCTAGCGGTCCCAGCGGCGGCCGCGCCGAGCGTCTGGCCGTAGCCCGGCACGAGCTTCGCGAGCTGCCTGGCCCCGAGCCCGAGGCCGATGCGTACGGCCGTGCCGGTCCCGAGCGACCCGGCGAAACGGCGCATCGTGCGCGCGTTCCATTCGACGTCGTAGATCAGACCGATGCTGTGCAGCATCTTGCCCTGGATCGTCGGCACGCTGACCCATCCGATCAAGGGCAGCACGTCGCTCGCGCCGGCCGCGAACGCATAGCCGAGGATATGCGGTCGCGCGAGCAACGCGCGCTGGTCCGCCTCCCCGGCCGCGAGGCTGCGCAGGATGGTCCGCATACCGGCGGTGCCGGCGTGCTCGAGCGCATCGAGGAGCGCGTCGAGGCCATAGCGCGGATCGTTGAAGCCTTCCGCGCGGGGCGTCAGGTCGACGGGCACGGTCCGCACCTCGCCGCGGCCGGGCAAGGCCTCGAACGCCGCGGCCTGCTCCGCGAGACTGCGGCGCAGATCGTCGAGCCCCGGCGCCGAGCCGAGCGCGGCGTAGGGCGGGTGATCGGCACCGCTCGGATAGCCTTCGTGCAGACAAGTCTGGGCCACCACGATGGCCCAGTCCGGGTGGCGGTTACGCACGGCCCGCAGCGCGGCCAGGACCTCGCCCTGCTCCGGATCCATGGCGCGCGCGACGGCCAGCACGACGTGCGCGCGGTGCTCGAGCTCGGCGAGATCGGCCGAGGGGTCGTAGCCCACCTCGCCGAGGCCGCTCGTATCGAGAAAGCGAATGACGGGGGCTTCCGGCGGAAAGTCGAACACGCGGGCCGTGCGCGTGCAGGGCCGGTAGCCGGAGCCGATCTCCGCCTCGGGGTGCTGCGTGATCGCGTGCACGATCGACGTCTTGCCCGCCTGGACTTTGCCGATGAGCCAGACGACCGGCGCCTCGTGCCGCGCCCGCTCGGCGATGACGTTGTCGAGCTTGGGGTCGGCCTCCGGGCGCAGCACCGCGTCGCGCACAGTGCGCCATGTCCTCGTGAGCTGTCCCGCCGGCATGCCGCTCCGAAGCCTCCTGGTGTCACGCTATACTGCGCGGGCGTCCGAGGAAAAAGGGGTCAGAGCCCTTTTCCGAGACGGGAAAAGGGCTCTGACCCCTTTTTCCGGCGCGCATCCAATAACCCAAAGGGAGCAGAACATGTCAACTAGAAGAACCCTGCTTGCATTAGCCACTGTGGCCGCCGCCCAGGCGGTGCTCATTGGACCGGTAGCGGCGCAGAACGGCGGCGGCCGTCCCAGGCTCGCGCCGCTCGCCATGCAGACGGACGCCTTCCCCGACGGCGGAATCATTCCGTCCAAGTACACGAGTCGCGGCCAGAACGTTCAGCCCAGCTTCAAATTCTCGGGGGCGCCGGACACGACCGTCACCTACGCGATCATTCTGCACGACATCGACGTCGCGCTCGGCAAGAACACGACGGACGTGCTGCACTGGGTCGCTTGGAACATTCCGGCCTCGGCGGGCGGGATACCCGAGGGTTCGCTGCCGGCGGGCTCCGTCAACGGCAAGAACATCCGCGGGCAAAACGCTTACATGGGCCCGGGCGCGCCGCCGGGACCGTATCACCACTATGTCTTCGAGCTCTATGCGCTCAATACGAAGCTCGACTTGCCCGAATCGGCGAGCCGCGACGACTTGCTCAAGGCCATGAACGGCCACATCGTCGCCAAGGCCGCTTACGTCGGGCGTTACCACGGCACCGCGCAATAGTCGTCCCATCCGGCCGGCCGCGGCGGGCGCTCGCCGGCCCCGCCGCGGCCTCGCCCGGCCACTAGGTGCTCGACGCCCGAAAGATGCTCTCGATCGACTCGTCGAGCTTCCTATTGAATTCCTCGTCCGACATCTGCGCCGTGAGGCCTTCGACGAGCGCGCGCGAGAAACTCGCGACCACACCGTGGTTGCGGGCGAGCAGCGTATTGGCTTCGTCGCGCGTGTAGCCGCCCGACAGCGCGACGACCTTGACGACGCGCGGATCGTCGATGCAGTCCGCGTAGAAGTCGTCCTCGGTCGGCAGCGTGAGCTTCAACATGAGGCGCTGATCGGCCGCGAGCCCGTCGAGCTCGGCCTTGATGCCGGCCTTGAGCATCCGCTCGGCCTCGGCCTTGTCCGGGCAATGGATGTCCACCTCCGGCTCGACGATCGGCACTAGGCCTTTGGCGACGATGCGCCGCGCGAGCTCGAACTGCTGCTTGACGATCGCGTCAATGCCGGATTTGTCTGCATGCTTGATCACCGAGCGCATCTTCGTGCCGAACACGTTTTTCGACTTGGCCTTGTCGAGCAGCGGGTCGAGACTCGGAATCGGCTTCATGAGCTGCACGCCGTTTTTCTCCTCGGCAAGGCCCTTGTCGACCTTGAGAAACGGCACGACGCGCTTCACGTCCCAAAGATAGTCTGCGGTCGGCTTGCCTTCGATCTCGCGGTCCATCGTGTTCTCGAACAAAATGGCGCCGAGAATCCGCTCGCCGTTGAATGCCGGGCTCGTAACGATGCGGGTGCGCATCTCGTGGACGATCCTGAACATCTCCTCGTCGTTCGACCAGGCGCTCTCGTCGATTCCGTAGAGCCGCAGCGCCTTGGGCGTGCTGCCCCCGCTCTGGTCCAGGGCCGCGATGAAGCCCTTTTGTGTGCGAATCTTCTGCAACTGTTCGTCGAACTTGCTCACGATGTTCCTCGGCGTCAGTGGTTGATGGGATTGGCGACCCTTCCGTTTCCCGGCCTGTTATTTTAGCCCATACCCCTTGACGATACTGCCCGTGCGGCTCGCGAGCCGCCACGACGGAAAACCGAAAGCCCGCGGCCGCGCTGGGCAGCCGCAGCGTGCGGCCCGGCGAACGCGAGCGCCGGCCGCAGCCGCCGCGGCCGGCGCTCGCTCGTCCCGGGTCAATTTGCCGGCGCGAACACCGCGGCGATCTTCGCGGCCGTCAACGTGCTCGTTCCCATGTCGTAGGTGCCGGCTGCTTCGAACGAGCGCAGCGCCTGGCCGCCGTCGAGCTTGGCGGTCACTGCGGCGACGAAAGCGCCGAAATCGGTGAACAGCTCGACGTGGCCCGGCTCGGCGACGCCGAATACCGTGCGCCCGGACGCGGGGACGATCGACGGCGCAGCCGGCAGCGCAGCGAGATCCTGGTCGGCGCCGCCGACGCGCAGCACATGGCGGCTGCCGATCGCCGGATTGGCGATGTCGAGCACGAGACTGGAAGCCTCCATGGTCACGAACGGCGCCGACGTGCCGGCCGTGCCCCAGCCGATGTCCAGCGTGGCAGGTGCGCCCTGCCGATCGACGACCGTCTGGCCGGCGAAGTCGGGCGGCGCCGCGCCGAACGGCTCGACGAAGCCGCGCACGCTCGTCCAGCTCCCGGCCGTCACGGCCGCCAGCGATAGCGTTGCCGTCGCGACCGCGTAGTCGGCCGGATCCGCATCGCCGCTCGCGGCCGAACCCGTGCCCGCGAAGTCGAACAAGTCGATGCCGAGTCGATCGATCGAATGCAGGGCGAGGTTCATCTGCCCGGGCACGACGCCGATCACGGTGCCTTCGATGCGCGTAGGCAGCAGCCGCACGCGTCCGGACGTTGCATCGAGCACAGGCGGCGTCGTGGCGGCCGTCGAGCCGCTCGCGGCCGTCGAATCGACCGAAGCGGGATCCTGGAACGTGCCGAAAGCCGTAATTCGTTGGCCTACCGACACGGCGTCCTTGTCGAGCGCAGCCCCCGGGGCGCCCGTCTCGACGACCGTCGTCGACGGACCGAGCAGCACAGTCGCGGTTCTGCGAAAGGCCGCGTGAAAGTCGCGGCGCATGGCCCAGGCGCCGGCCACAGTCAGCGTGTTGCCGCTGCGCGCGACGACGTTCCCCGTGACCGCGTCGACGCCGGCGCCGCCGACGCTCGTGCCGGCCTGCACGTCCGCCGCCGTGAATGCGTGCGTCGCCGTGTCGAGCGTGCCGCGCGCGACCGTCAGCGTCGTCGTCGGCAGGCCCGCGAGCGCCGTGAGCCCGGCCGCGCCCGTGTAGGCATCGCCCCCGATCTCGAAAGTCGTTTGCGCCGTCGTGTGCACGGTCACGGTCCCGTGATCGCCGCTCGCGAGCTGCCAGGGCCGCACCCGGACCGTATAGCTCGAGTCCGCCTCGTCGACGTTCCCGAGCGCGCCGCGCACGCGCAGGTCCTTCTGGTCGACGGGCGAGACCTCGCCGACGATATAGGGGGCCACCGTAACGACGGGCGGCGAGACGCTCGTATCGACGGTATTGGACGCGGAAAGGTTGAAGTCGAGGCTCAACAACGCGATGCGGCCCCGCGTGACGACCAGATGATCACGGTCCGAGAGCTGCACCTGCAGCGCCACGACTCCGAGCGGCGCACCCGCAGCGTCGACGGCCGTGGCCGGCACGACCTTCCCGCCCGCTTCCACTTCGATGTCGGCGTTGCCGTAATCGACCCGGATCGTGCCGCGGACGAAGTCCCCGGGCGCGAGCGTCGCGGCGCTCACGAGCTCGGAAAGATCGGTCAGCTGGGCGAAATCGACACGCGTCGTCTGCGGCAGCATCTCGACGGTCGTGCCGTCTGCGCGCTGCAGCGTCAGCGACAAAACGTCGACCGTGTAGCTGACGAAGTCGCCTTCGGCATCGGTGAGGCTGACGAGCGCGGTCCCGCAGTCAGCCGAGGCGGCCGCGGCCGACGGCGAGCACCCGCCGGCGGCCGTGCCGCTCACGGCCGTGGTCGAGCCCGACCCGTTGCAGCCGGCCAGCACGCAGCCGCCGAGGCAGGCCAAAGCGACCGCGCGCAGGCGGCCGGTGAAATCGATGTGTTTCGGTCCAAGCACGTTGCTCTCCTTTGCCGCGAAAGTTCCCGGGCACGGAAGCAGACAACGCGCTGCCGCGGCGACCGTTGACGGCCGGTTTGTCGGTATCCGCCGACAGATTGAGGAAACTGCGGCGCTTCGAAGATGTTGCGACCGGGGTCAGCAGTCGCCGAGCGAGTAGAGATAAGCGGCGATGTCGGCCGCATCCTTCGGCCTGAAGCCGGGTTCGAGCCCGAGCGCGAATTCGTCGGGCGCGACCCCGGGCGCACCATGACACTTCACGCAGTGCGCGTCGTACTCGACGACCCCGCGCAGGCGGCTCGCGCGATCGAATTTCGGCGGCTCGATGCCGTTAGCGTGCACGACGACCGAGCGTTTGAGGCCTTCGGCCAAGGCCCAGTAGACGGGCCGAAAATGCTGACGTGTGGCCGCAACGTCGTACAGGCCGCCGAAAAGGACTGCCAGGATGCCGATGAACGCGACCGCCGCCACGACCACCACACCGAGAATGGCGCTCCTGATCTGGCGGGCACGCGCCTGCAATGCATTGACGAATGCGACCGCGGTCGCGGAGACCACGTCCAGAATTACGTTCGTGGCTTTGCTCACGCGAGCCTGCTATGCAAGTTGCAGGCCACGCATTCCGGCGTGCCGGAAGGCTCAGCAGGCGATCTGAATAGACGTCGCGCCGTGGCGCCGTGCCCACTGCACGGCAGCCGCCATGAGGGTGTCCTCGGACCGGCAGAGTTCGCGGCCGAAGGCGCAGCTGCGCCCGTCCGAGAGCTCGATGACCCAACCGCCGTCCGTTTGCCTGATAACCGCATTGACGGCGGCCACCGTCCGCATCGCCCTGCGCATCTCGTTGCGCAAGCGTTGCGAGGCCTGTGCCTCGATGCGGTTTGGCTGCTTCATCGACCTCCTCCTCTGCCCGAGCCTCGGGCCGAGACGGTCCGGTGCGGATGGCGTCGTGCACAGCTGCGGCGATACCACGTCGGTGCCGCTCGTAAGCCCCCTGCCCACCTTAGCGACCGAGCATACACCCGATGGGGGCCCCATG
This sequence comes from uncultured Gammaproteobacteria bacterium, assembly GCA_963782445.1. Taxonomy (GTDB): domain Bacteria; phylum Pseudomonadota; class Gammaproteobacteria; order Steroidobacterales; family Rariloculaceae; genus ZC4RG20. Next base: position 1,811,949 of record CAWAJM010000001.1, on the reverse strand, counting down.
CGAACTTAACGGTCCAGTCCGGACGCTGCCGGCGCATGGCCGGAGACTTTTTCATCGGCACGCGAGTCCTTTACCATGGTTCGGGATGGCGGGAGCGGAGCGACAGCCGGCATGACGAGAGCAAGCCCGAGACGGTGGCTCGCCGCGTCCCTGCTCGCAGCCGGGGCGCTCTTGGCCGGCCCCCCGCGGGCCCAGGACACCGCGAGCCACACAGCAACCGCACAAGGCGATGCCGCTTCGGCCCATGGCAAGGCCGCACCGGCCGACGCCGGCGCCCCGCCCTTGGAAGACTTCTTCGCCGCGGCTTCCTTGAACGAGAAGGTCGCCGACGCCGGGCGCCGGCAGCTGGCTGCGGCCTGGCGCAACGGATACGCGTCGATCATCGTGGACCAGCTCGACGTGCTGCGGCGCACGAGCTTCGTCAACCCGATCTCGTGGGTGCGCATGAGCCGCCTCGCGAGCTTCCTGGAGCAGCAGACCGGCCAGAACTTCGGGCTCGACGTCGACGCGTGGCGGCGCTGGATCTGGAGCCGGCCCTATCACCCGCATCCGGACTACGGCACGTTCAAGGGCCGCCTTTATGCGCAGCTCGATCCGCAGTTTGCCGCGTTCTTCCAACCGCCCGTGCATGCGGACATCCGGCTCGACGAGATCGAATGGGGCGGCGTGCCCGTCAACGGGATCTCGCCGCTCGATCATCCGAAGACCGTAGACGCAGCGGACGCGAAGTATCTCGACGACGGCGACGTGGTCTTCGGCGTCGAGGTCGGTGGCGCGGCACGCGCCTATCCCAAGAGAATTCTGGCCTGGCACGAGCTCGCGAGCGACCGGCTGGGCGGCCGCGCGATCACGCTCGTCTACTGCACGCTCTGCGGCACGGCGATCCCCTACGCGAGCCGCGTGGGCGGCAAGGTACGCATGTTCGGCACGAGCGGCCTGCTCTACCAGTCCAACAAGCTCATGTTCGATGCCGGCACGCATAGCCTGTGGTCCAGCATCGAGGGCCGCCCCGTCGTCGGCCCACTCGTAGGTTCGGGCCTGCGCCTGGAGGCGCTGCCGATCGTCACGACGACCTGGGGCGAATGGCGGCGGCGTCATCCAGACACGACGGTGCTGTCGATCCATACCGGCTACCGGCGGGATTACTCCGAAGGCGCTGCCTACCGGGACTACTTTTCGACCGACGCGCTCATGTTCGACGTCTCGCGGCACGATGCGCGCCTGCCGAACAAGGCCCAGGTGCTCGTGCTGCGCCTGCCGCCCAAGCTCGCGGCCGGCACGCGTCCCGTCGCGATAAGCGCCGACTTTCTGCGCCGGCACCGCGTCTACCGCGTCGACGTGCCGAAGCCGCAGCTCGTCGTAATCACGAGCCCCGCGGGCGCAAACCGCGTGTATCTTGCGGGCAGCCACCGCTTCGACCGCATCGATGCGGACGGCCGCGTCATCGACACCGGCGGGCGGGCGTGGAAGGTCACGGAGGCCGGGCTCGAGGCCGAGACCGACCCGAAGCTCGAGCTGCCCCGCGTGCCGGCCCACCGCGCCTTCTGGTTCGGGTGGTACGCGCAGCACCCCGACACCGTGCTGATCAAGTAGCCGCCGGGGCGCTCACTGCCCTTCGTTGATATCGTAGACCTCGGCGCCCTTATCCGGCGCCCAAATGACCGGCGGCCGGTCAGAACAGCGCGAGCAGCCCGTTGAGAAACGCAAGGCCACCGGGGGTCGCGCGCAGGCGGCCCGGTTCGCCCGTCATCCATCCGCGGCGCACGGCCTGGGCGCGGGCGGGCTCGATGGCGGCGAGCGGCAGACCCGTGCGCGCCTCGAAGCTCTCGGCCGGCACGCCCTCGGGGAGCCGCAGCGCCCCCATCATGAACTCGAGCACGGTGCGCGCCGAGGGCGCGAACCGGTCCACTTCGGCGCTGCCCGGCGACCCGGCCTGCGCCATATAGGTCCGCGGGTTGCGCGGCTTCGCGCGGCGCTCGACGCTGCCGTCCGCCAACGTGAGTTTGCCGTGTGCGCCCGCGCCGATGCCGATGTAATCGCCGAACTGCCAGTAGTTGAGATTGTGTCGGCAGCGATAGCCCGGCCGCGCGTAGGCCGAGACCTCGTAGCGCGCATAGCCGAAGCGCTCGAGCAGCCCGCGGCCGCGCAGCTCGATTTCGGCTACGAGGTCTTCGTCGGGCAGCGCGGGCGGCTTGCGATGAAAGGCCGTATGGGGCTCGAGCGTCAGCTGATACCAGGACACATGCTCGGGCTCGAAGCCGAGGGCGACGTTGAGGTCCGCGACGGCGCCATCGGGGTCGTCGCCGGGCAGCGCGTACATGAGGTCGAGGTTCAGGTTGGAGAATCCCGCTGCGCGGGCGAGCTCGATGGCGTTTGCGGCCTCCGCACGGTCATGGACCCGGCCCAGGCGGGCCAGCAAAGGATCGCGAAAGCTTTGGATGCCGATGGAGAGGCGATTGACGCCCGCCTGCCGGAAGCCGTGGAAGCGCTCGGCCTCGACCGCGCCCGGATTGGCCTCGAGCGTAATCTCGACGTTCTTCTCGAGGGCGGCGCGCCCGCCCACGCCGGCGAGCAGGCGGCCGACGGCCGCCGCCGGGAACAGGCTCGGCGTCCCGCCGCCGATGAAGATGCTGCCGATGGCGCGCTCACCGGCGGCGCCCATTTCGTCTTCGAAGTCGCTCAACAGCGCGTCGACATAGGCCTCCGCGGGCAGCGCGGCCTTGGTCTCATACGAATTGAAGTCGCAGTATGGACACTTGCGCACGCACCACGGCAGATGCACGTAGAGCGAAAGCGGCGGCGGGGCCACGCGTCGAGACGCCTCAGTGCGCCTTGGCCGTGACCACTTCCGCGGCTGCGCGGGCCGCACCGCCGGAGGCAACGGGTTCGGCCCGGCCGCTGGGCGCCGAATCGCGGTCGCCCCCGTGCGCAGGTGCGGCCGCCGTCGTTGCCGCCCGCCGGTCGAGCTGCCGGGCAAGCGTTTCGATGTGCTCCACGGCGTGAACGCCGCCGTGCATGAGCACGTGCTTGAGGAAGGCGGGGCCGACGAACGGCGGCAGCCAGAAGTCGGGCTGCATGACGAGGCGATACGTGACGTGCGTGCCCCCGGCCTCGGGCTTGAGCCGCCACTCCGAGCGGGAATACTTGAAGTCGCTGCGGTCCGGCAGCGCGGTGGTGCGAATGAAGGTGGGCTTCACGGCTTCGAGCCGCTCGACGCGGCGCATGCTCCGGCAGAAAAACAGGAGGCAGCCCTCGACGCGCGTGTAGACGAGCGGCGTACCGTCGGGCGCGGGCGCAAGGTAACCGCTCTCTTTGTATATGTCCGAGATGCGGCCGTAGGCGTCGTGGTCGTAGTCGAGCAGCACCTTATAAATCGAGCCCGGCGTCGCGTCGAGGTGCGTCTGCGCGACCAGATGATACCGGCCGTCCTCGAGCGTCACGGTGAGACTGTCGATCTGCGCGGCCCTTGCCGTTGAGGCCAAAAGCGTCGCGGTCAAGAGCAGGCAAACGGCCGAGGCGAATAAGGGTTTCATTCAGGGCACGATACCCTACGCAAGCGCCCAAGCGAAACTCGCGGTAGTATGCGCGCTTTGCGAGCCAATCGAATGACCAAGAGAGCGAGCTCCGACGGGCCGGATGCATTCGGCGGGCAGCCTGCGATCGCCGCGGCGACTCGGCGGCTGCGCATGATGGCGGCCATCCTGCTCGCACCCCTGTTCGCCGGGCTCGTACAGCCGGTCGGCGCCCAGCCTGCGTCCCGGGGCCCGGCGCGCGTTTTGGCCGTGGCGCGAATTCCGGGCACTGCGCAGGCTCCCGCGGCAGCACAGGTAATTGCGGCGGAGCAGGTTCCGGCCGCGGAAGGGGTTTCGGTCCCGGCACACGGCTCGGCCGATGCACAGGCGCCGGCCCGCGGGCACCATGGCGCGGGCGCCGACATCGTCGCCTACGTCACATCTCCCGCGCGCTGGAATGGCCGGGATTGGATCAAATTCGGCAGCGCCGTCGCGACCGTCGCCGCAGCCTACCAGTTCGACGACCGAGTCCGGGCTCACTTCGGTACCACAACTACGCCGCCGGGCACGACGCATGACAACTATGACCTGCACGACGCCCTGCCCGCGGCGGTCGCGTTCGCGGGGACGTGGATCTACGCGAGGCTCATCGGCAGCGACGACGGCCGCCGTGAAGCAGCCGCGATGCTCGAGGCCGCCGGCTTCGGCTCCGCAACGGCCTTTGTGCTGAAGCAGGCGACCGGGCGCGAGCGCCCCTTCGAGACCTCGGAGCCCGGCAGCTGGCACTCCGGCGGCGACTCGTTTCCTTCGATTCACGCGACGGCCGCGTTCGCGATCGGAACGGTGCTGGCGGAGTCGGGCAACGACGACTTTCGGTGGGTGCGGCGCGTGCTCGGCTACGGCATCGCGGCCGGTACAGCCTATGAGCGCCTCGATCACGGCGACCACTGGCTCTCCGATACCGTCGCCGGCGCGGCCATCGGCATCGCCTCGGCCCATTTTGCAATGCACCGCCGATATGCGGGACCGGCCGCGTCGTTTTCGCTGACGCCCCTCGCCCGCGGCGGCATGCGCTTGAGCTACAACGTCGCGTTGCACTAGTAGCGGTTGGCCTCTGGCCGCGCGCCGCCTCTCGTCACCGAATCAGCGCAACCAGCAGCGCCGCCGCCACTGCCACGGCGCCGACGCTCGCGACGAGCACCGCGGCCGCGGCACAGTCCTTGACGGTCTTGATCTCGGGGTGCTGCTCCGGATGCAGATGGTCGGCCAGGTGCTCAAGGGCCGTATTCACGAGCTCGGCCGCGAGCACGAGCACTACGGTCAAGGTCACGACGGCCCACCAGATCGGCGCGGGTCGCCACCACATCAACAAGGCAAGCACCGCGCAGGCGGCCAGCACGTGGAACCGAAAGCTGTTCTCGGAGCGCAGCGCCGTCTTGAAACCATCGATCGCGAAACCGAGGCGCTTCGCGAACGGCTGGTTCTTCATGCTATCGGACGTGGCCATACCCGCCTCGCGCGCCTCGAGGCGCACATGCCTGCGTGGCGCCGATGGTGGGCATGCGGGGGGCGCGCGTCAACCGGGGGGCGGCATCGGTGCGGCGCCGTTGGCGGCGGCCGGAGGCATCGGCGCTTGGGCGTTGGCGGTGGGCGGAGGCATCGGCATCAGGGCGGGGTCGGGACCGCCGGAATTCCCATCCATGGGCTGCGTAGCGCGCCATCCCTGGCGCGCACGCTCCCGACCCCGCCCTGATGCCGATACCTCCGCCGGATACGTGTGCGGCCGACGCCGATGCCGCCGCCGGAGCCGCTTGCGGCTCGCGCCGATGCCGCGGCCCGACACGCTTGCGGCTCGCGCCGATGCCTCTGACCGACACTTCGGCAATGATGAGCCGAAGACGGCACGGGAGGCCGACGGCGAATCAGGTGATAGCCGGCGACGTCTCGCCGGCCGCCCCGGAGGGTCCCTCGGCCGTCTCGGCGGCGGCGACTCGCCGCTTGACGGCGGCGAAGCTGTCCGGGCTCACCGATATCGAATCGATGCCGCAGTGCACGAGAAACTCGGCGAATTCCGGATGGTCGCTGGGCGCCTGCCCGCAAAGCCCGATCTTCGCGCCCGCGCGACCGGCCGCGTCGATGACGGTACGGATCATCCACTCGACCGCCTCGTCCTGCTCGTCGAACAGATCGGCCAGCGCCTCGGAGTCGCGGTCGACGCCGAGCGTAAGCTGCGTGAGGTCGTTCGAGCCGATCGAGAAACCGTCGAAGCGGCGGGCGAACTCACGCGCCAGCACCACGTTGGCCGGAATCTCGCACATGACGTAGACCTTGAGCCCGTCGCGGCCGCGCTCGAGACCGTTCTCCGCCATAACCTCGAGCACGCGGTCGGCCTCCTTCGTCGAGCGGCAGAACGGGATCATGACGACGACGTTATCGAAGCCCATGGTCTCGCGCAGGCGCCGGATCGCGCGGCATTCGAGCGCGAAACCTTGCCGGTAGCGCGGCGAGTAGTAACGCGAGGCGCCGCGAAAACCGAGCATCGGGTTCTCTTCCTTCGGCTCGAGCTCGGAGCCGCCGAGCAGGTTCGCATACTCGTTCGTCTTGAAATCGCTCATGCGTACGATGACGGGATTCGGGTAATGCGCCGCGGCGATGCGGCCGAGGCCGCGCGAGAGCCGTTCGACGAAGTACTCGGTCCGGTCCTCGTAGCCGCGCGTGAGCGCGGCGATGCGCCGCTTGGCGTCCTCGTCGCGCAGGCCGTCATAGCCGACCAGGGCCATCGGATGGACCTTGATGTGGTTATTGATCACGAACTCCATGCGCGCGAGCCCGACGCCGTCGGCGGGCAGCCGCCACCAGCGGAACGCCGCGGACGGATTCGCGAGATTCAACATGACACGCGTGCGCGTCGTGGGGATCCGATCGAGGTCGAGCGCCTCGACCTCGAATTCGGCCGTGCCCTCGTAGACGAACCCCTCGTCCCCCTCCGCGCACGAGACCGTCACGGCCTGCTCGTCGTGCAGGACCTCGGTCGCATTGCCGGTGCCGACGATGGCCGGCAGCCCGAGCTCGCGGCTCACGATCGCCGCGTGCGACGTGCGCCCGCCGTGATCGGTCACGATGGCCGCGGCGCGCTTCATGATCGGCACCCAGTCCGGGTCCGTGATCCGCGTGACGAGCACGGCGCCGTCCACGAACTGCCCGATATCACGCGCACTTTCGATGACGCAGACCTTGCCGGCCACGACGGCGTCGCCTATCGCGAGCCCCCGCGCGAGCACGCGGCCGCGCGTGGCGAGCCGGTAGGTTTTTAGCGAAGCAGCCTCGCGGCGCGCCTGCACGGTCTCGGGTCGCGCCTGGACGATGAACAGCTCGCCCGTGCGCCCGTCCTTGGCCCATTCCATGTCCATCGGCATGCCGTAATGCTGCTCGATGATGCAGGCCCAGCGCGCGAGCGCGAGGATCTCGTCGTCGGCGAGCACGAAGGCCTGGCGCTCGGCCTTGGAGGTCGGCACGTTCTTCGTGGGCCGCGCGGGATCGTCCGTGTATATCATCTTCTGGCCCTTCTCGCCGCAGGCCTTCTCGATGATCGGCGTGAGATCCGTCCGGTCGAGCAAGGGCTTGAAGACCTCGTACTCGTCGGGGTCGACCGCGCCCTGCACGACGTTCTCGCCGAGCCCCCAGGCCGCGTTGATGAGCACGATCCTGTCGAAGCCCGTCTCCGTGTCGATCGAGAACATGACGCCCGCGCCGCCGCGGTCCGAGCGCACCATGCGCTGCACGCCCACGGACAAGGCGATCTCCATGTGATCGAAGCCCTTGGCCTGGCGATAGCTGATCGCACGGTCTGTGAACAGCGACGCGTAGCAACGCCGGCAGGCATCGAGCAGCGCACGCTCGCCGCGCACGTTGAGGAAGGTCTCCTGTTGGCCCGCGAAGCTCGCGTCGGGCAGGTCCTCGGCCGTCGCGCTCGAGCGCACGGCGACGTTGGCCTCGTCCGCACCGGCGCGGCGGCACAGCTCGCGGTACGCCGCAACGATCGCGTCGGCCATCTCGGGCGGCCAGTCCGCCTGCAGAAAATGCGTGCGTATGCGCTCGCCGGCCTGGGCGAGCGTGAGCTTGCCGGCCTCGAGCGCCGCGAGCGCCTCCTGGATTTCCCGTTCGAGCCCGTTGGCCGCGAGGAAACGTCTATAGGCATTCGCCGTCGTCGCGAAGCCGGTCGGCACGCTGACCCCGCGCGCGCCGAGGCGGGAGATGAGCTCGCCGAGCGAGGCGTTCTTGCCGCCGACGCGGGGTACGTCGGCGCGGCCGAGCTCCTCGAACCAAACGACCGGGGACAGCTCTTGCTTCACGAAACGCTCCTCTTGCTTGGCGGCCGGCCTCAACGACGTTAACGGCTGGAACGCGCACCGCAATCGTGAGATGTACTTACCCTAACGAGCATGACGCGGCGCATCGCAGGCTTGCAAGGGCGCCGCGATCGCCGGAGCATACGGTTCCATGGAGACTTCCGACGCCGCGGTCATCGAGGCCGGGGAAATCGACACGCTGCTGCGCGAACTCGGCCGCCGAGGCTATCGCGTCGTCGGCCCGACGATTCGCGACGGGGCCATCGTCTACGCCGAGATCGAGTCCGCGGCCGAGCTGCCGAAGGGCTGGACCGACGAGCAGGAGGCGGGCCGCTATCGGCTCGTGCCGCGCGGCGACGACGCCCTGTTCGGCTACGCCGTCGGCCCGCACTCCTGGAAGCGCCTGCTGCACCCGCCGCGGCTTCCGCTTTGGCGCGGGCGCCGCGACGGCGACGCCGTCGACCTCGCGCCGGCCGGGGACCCGCCGCGGCCGTATGCCTTTATCGGTGTGCGCGCCTGCGAGCTCGCGGCCATCGCGATTCAGGACCGCGTCCTGCTCGGCGGCGCACACGAAGATCGCCATTACCGCGCGCGTCGCGAGGGCGCCTTTCTCGTCGCCGTCAACTGCTCGACCGCGGGCGGCACGTGTTTCTGCGTCTCGATGCGCGCGGGCCCCAAGGCCGAGACCGGCTTCGATCTCGCCCTGACCGAGCTGCCGGCCGCCGAAGGCGGCGGCCTGCTGGTCGAGGCGGGGTCGGCCGCCGGCCGCGACGTGCTCGCGGCGCTGCGGAGCCGGCCCGCGACGGCACGGGACCGCGCAGCCGCCGAAGCCGTCGTGGCCCGGACGGCCGCCTCGATGGGCCGCGACATGCCCGCGGCGGACGTGCCCGCGCTGCTCGCGCGCAATCTCGAGCATCCGCGCTGGCAGGACGTCGCCGAGCGCTGCCTCGCCTGCGGCAACTGCACGATGGTCTGCCCGACCTGCTTCTGCACGACGGTCGAGGATACGAGCGATCTAGCCGGCACCGAGTTCGGGCGCACGCGCCGCTGGGAGTCGTGCTTCACGGCAGACTTCTCCTTCGTGCACGGCGGCAGCGTGCGGCCGAGCACGCGCTCGCGCTATCGGCAATGGATGACGCACAAGCTCTCGACCTGGCACGAGCAGTTCGGCAGCTCGGGCTGCGTGGGCTGCGGCCGCTGCATCACGTGGTGCCCGGTCGGCATCGACATCACCGAGGAAGCGCACGCCATCGCGGCCACCGACGGCGGCGGGCACGGCGCCGGAGACTGAGCGTGGAAGAGCTCGACCGCATCATCTGCGCGCACCCATTCTTCGCCGGCGTCGAGCCGAGCTTCTGTCGCCTCGTCTGCGGCTGCGCGCGCCCGGCCGCCTTCGAGGCCGGGCAGTATCTGTTTCACGAGGGCGGCTCGGCCGACGAGTTCTACCTGCTGCGCGAAGGCCGCGTCGCACTCGAGATCACGGGTGCGGGGCACGGAACGAAGACGTTCCAGACGCTCGGCCCCGGCGAGATCGTCGGGATCTCCTGGCTCATCCCGCCCTACCGCTGGGCCTACGACGCCCGCGCCGTCGAGGCGACGCAGACCATCGCGTTCGACGCGCGCGGCATGCGCGCGGAATGCGAGCGCGATCACGACGTGGGCTACACGCTCATGAAGCGCCTCGTGCCGGCACTGATCGAGCGGCTGCAGGGCACGCGTCTGCAAATCCTCGACGTCTATGGCCACTCCGGCTGACGGCCGGCGCGCGGCGCCCGCCGCGGACCCGATGCTGCCCAGCATCGCGCGGGTCTTGGCCCGACGCCGCGACGCGCCGGGCGTCGTGACGCTCGAGGTCGAGCCCGAGGACGGTCCCGTGCCGTTCGAGCCGGGACAATTCAATATGCTCACCGTTTTCGGCGTCGGCGAGATACCGGTCAGCTTGAGCGGCGACGCGGCCGAGCCCGAGCGGCTCGTGCACACCGTGCGGGCCGTCGGTGCCGTCTCGGCGGCGCTCGCGGAGCTTCGGCCCGGCGCCGCATTGGGCCTGCGGGGACCTTTCGGTACCGGCTGGCCGCTCGCGGCGGCCGCGGGCTGTGATGCGCTCATCGTCGCCGGCGGCCTCGGCCTCGCGCCGCTGCGGCCGGTGCTCTACGGCCTCGCGGCAGCGGGCCGCGCGCGTTCGCTGACGCTGCTCTACGGGGCGCGCAGCCCGAGCGAGCGGCTCTATCGCGCGGAGCTGCGCCGCTGGGCGCGGCGCTTTGCGGTCGAGGTCACGGTGGATCACGCCGAGGCCGACTGGCGCGGCCACGTGGGCGTCGTCACGCGGCTCGTACCGCCGGCGATCCGCGACCCGGCCCGCACGGCGGCCTTCGTCTGCGGGCCGGAGATCATGATGCGCTTCGCCGTGGCGGCCCTGCAGCATGCCGGCGTGCCGGGCGAGGCCGTGCACGTCTCGCTCGAACGCGACATGAAATGCGCGGTCGCGCTGTGCGGCCGCTGCCAGCTCGGTCCATTGCTCGTGTGCCGGGACGGACCGGTTTTCCGCTACGATCGAGTGCGCGCACTGCTTGCGCACAAGGAGCTCTGACATGGCTGCGAGGCGGCGCAAGCCGCGGCTCGGCGTCTTCAAGTTCGCCTCGTGCGACGGCTGCCAGCTCACGCTGCTCGACTGTGAGGACGAGCTGCTCGCCGTCGCCGACGCCGTCGAGATCGCCTATTTCCCGGAGGCACGCCGGGCCGAGGACAAGGGCCGCTACGATCTCGTGCTCGTCGAGGGCTCGATCACGACGCCGCAAGACGCCGGACGGATCCTCGCGATCCGCCGGCGCGCGCGCACGCTCGTGACGATCGGCGCCTGCGCGACGGCCGGCGGCATTCAAGCGCTGCGCAATTTCGCGGACGTGCGCGAGTTCACGGCGGCCGTCTATGCGCACCCGGAGTACATCCGCACGCTCGCGACCTCGACGCCGATCGCCGCGCACGTGCCCGTCGACTTCGAGCTGCGCGGCTGCCCGATCTCGAAGCGCCAGCTGCTCGAGGTCGTCGGCGCTTTCCTGGCGGGCCGCAAGCCGAACGTGCCCGACGAGAGCGTCTGCCTCGAGTGCAAGCGCGCCGGCAACGTATGCGTCATGGTCGCGCACGGCACGCCCTGCCTCGGCCCGGTCACGCACGCGGGCTGCGGCGCGATCTGTCCGGCTTTCGATCGAGGCTGCTACGGCTGCTATGGACCGAAAGAGACCGCCAACGCGGCCGCGCTGAGCGCCGAGCTGGCCGGCCTCGGCATGGACGCGGACGCGCTGCGGCGCGTCTATCGCACGTTCAACGCGGGCGCCCCGGCGTTCCGCGACGAGAGCACGCGCCATGGTGCGTAAGACCATCAAGGTCGATTACATGGCCCGCGTCGAGGGCGAAGGCGCTTTCAAGGTCGTCGTGCGCAACGGCGCAGTCGAGCGTGCCGAGCTCAGCATCTTCGAGCCGCCGCGCTTCTTCGAGGCGCTGCTGCGCGGGCGCCAGTTCGACGAAGCCCCGGATATCACGTCGCGCATCTGCGGCATCTGCCCGGTCGCCTACCAGATGAGCGCCGTGCATGCCATGGAGAACGCGCTCGGGCTGCGCGTCGAAGGGCCCCTGCGCGCGCTGCGCCGGCTGCTCTATTGCGGGGAATGGATCGAGAGCCATGCCTTACACATCTACATGCTGCACGCGCCCGACTTCCTCGGCTTCGACGGCGCCGTGGCCATGGCACGCGAGCACGGCGAGGCGCTGCGCCGCGGCCTCGAGCTCAAGAAAACCGGCAACGAAATCCTGACGCTGCTCGGCGGCCGCGAGATACATCCGATCAACGTGCGCGTCGGCGGCTTCTACCGCGTGCCGAAACGCCGCGAGCTCGCGCCGCTGGCCGAGCGCCTCGAGCTCGCCCGCGACGCCGCGCTCGAGACCGTGCGCTGGGTCGCGGGCTTCGATTTTCCGGCCGAGGCCGGCCGGCCCTACGAGTTCGTCGCGCTGCGTCACGCACAGGAATATCCGCTCAACGAGGGCCGGATCTTCTCGAGCGCGGGCCTCGACATCGCGGCCGCGGACTACGAAAGCGAGTTCGAGGAACGGCACGTCGAGCGCTCCACGGCGCTCCAGTCGCGGCGGCGCGGCGGCGGCGCCTATCTCGTCGGCCCCCTTGCCCGCTACAGCCTCAATTTCGACCGCCTCTCGAACGTCGCGCAGGAGGCCGCTCGCGAGGCCGGCCTCGGGACCGTCTGCACCGACGCCTACCGCAGTATCGTGGTCCGCGCCGTCGAAGTGCTTCACGCCTGCGACGAAGCCCTGGCGCTCATCGCGGACTATACGGAACCCGACCGGCCCGCGCTCGCCGTCGAGCCGCGAGCCGGCGTCGGCTGCGCCGCAACCGAAGCGCCGCGCGGCCTGCTCTATCACCGCTATCGGCTCGAAGCCGACGGGACGATCGCGGAGGCACGCATCGTGCCGCCCACGGCGCAGAATCAGGCCAGTATCGAGGACGACCTCGCAGCCTACGTGAGCGGCGCCCTCGATGCGCCCGACGAGGCGCTGCGCGCACGCTGCGAGCAGATCGTCCGCAACTACGATCCCTGCATCTCATGCGCCGCGCATTTCCTGCGGCTCGACGTCGACCGCGGGAGCGCGGCGTGAGCACGGGGCGCACGGTCGTGCTCGGCATCGGCAATCTCGACCGTGGCGACGACGCGGCCGGCCGCCTCGCGGCGCGCCGCTTCGAGCGCCGGCTGGCCGAAGCGGGCGCGCAGGACTCGGCAGGCCGCGCGGGCGGCCGCGTCGAAGTTCTCGAGCGCGACGGCGAGCCCGCGGCCCTGCTCGCCGCCCTCGACGGCGCGGCCGCGGCCGTCATCGTCGACGCCTCCGCCTCGGGCGCGCCCGCGGGCACGGTGCGCCGCTTCGACGCCGCGCAGGCGCCGCTGCCCGCGCGGCAGTTCGGCCTCTCGACCCACGGCTTCGGCCTGGCCGAGGCGCTCGAGCTCGCCCGCGCGCTCGGGCAGCTGCCGCCGCGGTGCATCGTCTACGCCGTCGAGGGCGAACGCTTCGCTGCCGGTGCCGAGCTCACGCCGGCCGTGGCCGCCGCGGTCGAACGCCTCGCCGCACGCCTCGGCGCGGAGCTCCAAGACTCGGAGGATAGTTAGATGCACGAAACGTCTTTGGTCGCCGCGCTCGTGCGCCGCATTCAGGCCGCCGCCAGCGCCGAGGGCGCGCAGCACGTCGTCGGCGTCTCGGTCTGGATCGGCGCACTGTGCCACATGTCGCCCGAGCATTTCGCGGAGCACTTCGAACGCGCCGCGGCCGGCACCGCGGCGGCCGGCGCCCGCCTCGAGGTGACGGCCAGCGACGACACCTCCCATCCGGACGCACAGAACGTGCTGCTCGAGCGCATCGAAGTGGAGGTCTAGACGCCGATGGCCGTGCCGGAGCCGGTGGATGCACCCGACCCGATCCGCCTGCGGATCGCCGTGGAGGGGGCCGTGCAGGGCGTGGGCTTCCGACCGTTCGTCTACCGGCGCGCCGCGGCGCTCGGGCTCGCCGGCTGGGTCAGGAACACGCCGCGCGGACTGCTCGTCGAGGCGGAGGGCGCGCCCGCGGCCGTGCACGCGCTCCTCGATGCGCTGCGCACGGCCCCCCCGCGGCATGCGGCCGTGACGCGGGTCGATCCCCGCGCCGTGCCGCCCGCCGGGCAGCCCGGCTTCGCGATCCTCGAAAGCCTCTCGCAAGGATCGCCTGCCGCCCGCGTGTTACCGGATCTTGCGACCTGCGGCGACTGCCTGGCCGAGCTGTTCGACCCCGCCGACCGACGCTACCGCTACCCGTTCGTGAACTGCACGGCGTGCGGCCCGCGCTACACGATCGTCGAGCGCCTCCCGTACGACCGGGGCCGCACGTCGATGAAGGGCTTCGCGCTCTGTGCCGCGTGCCAAGCCGAATACGAGAACCCGGCCGATCGGCGCTTCCACGCCGAGCCGAATGCCTGCCCCGTTTGCGGCCCGCGGCTCGCCCTGCAGGCGCCCGACGGCCGGCTGCTGGCCGAGCGCGACGCCGCGCTGCACGCGGCGGCCGCCGCCCTCGCCGCGGGCCGCATCGTCGCCGTCAAGGGCGTCGGCGGCTTTCATCTGCTCACCGACGCGCGCGACGAGCGCGCCGTCCGCCGCCTCCGACAGCTCAAGCGGCGGCCGGGCAAGCCCTTCGCGGTGCTGTTCGGCTCGCTGGAGGCGCTGCGTGTCGAGTGCCGCGTATCGCCGCTCGAGGCGGCGCTGCTCGCAGGCCCCGCACGCCCCATCGTGCTGCTGCGGCGCACGGGCGCGGCGCTCGCTGACGCCGTTGCCCCCGATCTGCCTTCGGTCGGCGCCCTGCTGCCCTACTCCGGGCTGCATCACCTGTTGCTGCGCGAGCTCGGCTTTCCCGTCGTGGCGACGAGCGCCAATGCGGCCGGCGAGCCTCTCGTCTTCGACGAGGCCGAGGCCGTGCAGCGCCTCGGCGGTTTGGCCGACCTGTTCCTCGTGCACGACCGGCCGATCCTGCGACCCGTCGACGACAGCGTCGTCCGTGTTGCGGCCGGCCGCGCGCTCGTGCTGCGTGCGGGCCGCGGCCATGCGCCGACCGTCGTCGCGCTGCCCGGGGCGGCGGCGGGCACGGTGGCGCTGGGCGGCCACCTAAAAACTTCGGTCGCGGCGACTGCAGCGGGGTCGGCTGTGCTGAGCCAGCACGTCGGCGACCTCGCCTCTCACGGCCTGCGCGCCGCTCACGCGGCCGTGCGCGCGGACCTCGTGCGCACCCATGCGCTCCCGACGCGGCTCCTCGTCCATGACCTGCATCCGGATTACGCGACGACGCGGACGGCACAGATGGAGGCGGACGCGGCGGCTGGCCGCGCAGGCGGCCCTGCCGCGGATCGGGCACGGCCCACCGCGCGCCCGCGGACGCTCGGCGTGCAGCACCATGTCGCCCACGTCGCGGCCTGTGCCGCGGAGCACGGCGTCGCCCCGCCGCTGCTCGGCGTGGCCTTCGACGGCGGCGGCTTCGGGCCCGACGGCACGATCTGGGGCGGCGAATTTCTCGTGCTCGCCGGCGGCGCCTGGCGGCGCGTCGCGCATCTTCGCGGCTTTGCGCTGCCGGGCGGCGACGCGGCGGTGCTTGAACCGCGCCGCGCGGCGCTTGGCCTGCTCTACGAGGCATTCGGCGAGCGCGCCTTCGCGCTGCGCGAGCTCGCGCCGCTTGCGGCGTTCACACCGGCCGAGCGCCGAGTGCTGCGCCGGGCCCTCGAGCGGAACCTCAACGCGCCGCGCTGCTCGAGCGTCGGGCGCCTGTTCGATGCGTTCGCCGCGCTGACGGACCTCGTCCAGCGCGCGCGCTACGAGGCCGAGGCCGCCAGCGCGCTCGAGTGGGCAGCCGACGGCATCGAGCCGGGCCGCGGCTACCCTTTCGCTCTTCGCGAAGGTGCGCCGCTGGTCCTCGATTGGCAGCCGGCCCTCGAGGCCGCGCTCGCCGACAGCGAAGCCGGCACCGCACCGGGCGCGATATCGGCCGCGCTGCATTTCGGCCTCGCCGACGCGATCGCGGCCGTCGCTCGGCGCATCGGCGAGCGCCGCGTCGCCCTGACCGGTGGGTGCTTCCAGAACGCGCGGCTCACGGCAGCCGCCGTGCGGGCGCTCGAGCGCGTGGGGCTAGAGCCGCTCCGCCACGAACGCGTGCCCCCGAACGACGGCGGCCTCGCGCTCGGCCAAGCGGCGTGGGCCGCATGGTCGCTCGCGCGGGAAACGGCCGCGGAGCGCGAAGGGGCATCGCCATGTGCCTAGCCGTGCCGGGCCGGATCTTGAGTCTCACGGGCGAGGAGCCGCTCACGCGCGTCGGGCGCGTCGACTTCGGCGGCGTCGTCAAGGAGATCAATCTCGCCTACGTGCCCGAGGCAGGCGTCGACGACTACGTGCTCGTGCACGTCGGCTTCGCGATCACGGTGCTGGACGCAGCCGAAGCGGCGCGCGTGTTCGCACAGCTGCGCGAGCTCGACGCGCTCGGCGAAGCCGGGCCCGACGCCGCCGAGGAGAACGCATGAAATTCCGCGACGAATACCGTAGCGCCGACGCCGCGCGCCGCTTCGTCGCGGCCATCCGCCGCACGGCGACGCGCCCCTGGACGCTCATGGAGGTCTGCGGGGGTCAGACGCATTCGATCGTGCGCCACGGCCTCGACGAACTGCTGCCCGCAGGCCTGACCCTCGTGCACGGCCCGGGCTGCCCGGTCTGCGTGACGCCGACCGAGTACGTCGACAAGGCCATCGAGCTCGCCGCACTGCCCGGCATCACGCTCTGCTCTTTCGGCGACATGCTGCGCGTGCCGGGCACGGCCGGAGACCTGGCCGGCGCCAAGGCCCGCGGGGGCGACGTACGCGTCGTCTACTCGCCGCTCGATGCGGTCGCGATCGCGCGCGCCGCGCCCGAGCGCGAGGTCGTCTTCTTTGCCGTGGGATTCGAGACCACGGCGCCCGCGAACGCGATGGCCTGCTACCGCGCCAAGCGCGAAGGACTCGCGAACTTCACCCTGCTCGCCTCGCACGTGCTCGTGCCGCCCGCGATGCGGGCGCTGCTCGAATCGCCCGCCAACCGCGTCCAAGGCTTCCTCGCGGCGGGCCATGTCTGCACGATCATGGGCTACGAGGAGTACGAGCCGATCGCGGCCCGCTACCGCGTCCCGATCGTCGTCACGGGCTTCGAGCCGCTCGACATCCTCGAGGGCGTCTACCTCTGCGTGCGGCAGCTCGAGCAGGGCCGGGCCGAAGTCGAGAACCAGTACAGCCGCTCGGTGCGGCGCACCGGCAATGCGCCGGCGCGCGCGATGCTCGCCGAAGTCTTCCGCGTCGTGCCGCGGCGCTGGCGCGGGTTCGGCGACATTCCCGCCAGCGGCCTCGGGCTCGCCGACGCCTACGCCGAGCTCGACGCGGAACGGCGCTTCGGCGCCGTCCGGCTCGCCGCGGAGCAGCGAGGAGAATGCAGGAGCGGCCTCGTGCTGCGCGGCGCGTGCAAGCCGCCCGACTGTCCGGCCTTCGGCACGCGCTGCACGCCCGAGCATCCGCTCGGCGTCACGATGGTCTCGAGCGAGGGCGCGTGCGCCGCTTACTTCAGGTTCCGCAATTCGGGCCGTGCGCCCGCGGCGTCCTCGGCGTGAGCGTCGGACCGCACTCCCCAGTGGCGGCCGGGGACGAGGGCGTCGTCAAGCTCGCGGACGGCGGCGGCGGGCGCGCCATGGCGCGTCTGCTCGATACGCTCGTGCGGCCCGCGCTCGGGGACCCCGCGCTCGATACCCGGCACGACGGCGCAACGCTCGACCCCGGCGGCCCCATCGCGTTCACGACGGATTCCTATGTAGTCCGGCCGCTCGTCTTCCCTGGCGGCGACATCGGCACGCTGGCCGTGAACGGCACGGTCAACGACCTCGCGATGTGCGGCGCCCGCCCGCTGTGCCTCTCGGTCGGGCTCATCGTCGAGGAGGGTCTCCCGCTCGACCTGCTGCGGCGGCTGCTCGCATCGATGCGCGCGGCCGCGGATTCCGCCGGCGTACGCGTCGTGACGGGCGATACCAAGGTCGTCGACCGCGGCAAGGCGGACGGGCTGTTCGTGAACACGGCGGGCTTGGGCCGCATCCTGGCGCCCGTCCCGATTCTGCCGGCGCGCGTTCGGGCGGGTGATGCCGTCATCCTGAGCGGTGACATCGGCCGCCACGGCATCGCCGTCATGGCGGCCCGCGACGCGCTCGGCTTCGAGACCGTCATCGAGAGCGACTGCGCGAGCGTCGCCGCGGCCGCGCTCGCGCTGCTCGAGGCGGGCATCGAAGTGCATTGCCTGCGGGATCTGACGCGCGGCGGCCTCGCGAGCGCGGCCGTGGAAATCGCCGAGGCCGCGCACGTCGGCATCGAGCTCGACGAGACGCTGATTCCGGTCCGCGACGACGTCCGCGCGGCCTGCGAGCTGCTCGGACTCGACGTGCTGCACGTCGCGAACGAAGGCCGCTTCGCCGCCTTCGTGCCGGCGGCCGCGGCCGAGCGTACGGTCGACGTGCTGCGCAGGCACGAGGTCGGCCGCGGCGCGGCCCTGATCGGCCGAGTCCACGCGGATGCGGCGGGCCGCGTCGCGTGCCGCGGACCGCTCGGCACCCTTCGCGCGCTCGACATGCTGAGCGGCGAGCAGCTGCCGCGGATCTGTTAGCCGAATTCCTGCGGCGCCCACGCGCCGCCTCGGCCCCGGGAGAAAGCGTCGCCGTCCGCTGCCGCCCCCCCGGCATCGCGGAGCCCGGATCGCCCCGGCCGTCGACATTTCCCGCACCCGGGCACCACGGGTTCGTACCCGTAGGCGGCCCGGCCCGGCTTCGCTAGCTTAGGGCAACTAGGTGCACTCAATTCTACAGGCCAAGGAGATCGACGCGATGAACGTTGTCCTAAGAGGACTTGCAGTGACCGCCGTTTCGTTCGCCTGCCTCGCGGGAGCCGGTTCCGCGCATGGCGAGCAGCGTCACACGAGCATTCCGTTTGCGAATCTCGGCAACATCCGCAACTGGCGCTCGGACCGCGCCAACGAGCTCTACGTCGAGAGTCAGAACCGAAAGTGGTATCGCATCACCTTCTGGTCACCCTGCGAGCAGCTGCCCTTCGCCATTCGGATCGCATTCGTGACCGATACGCTCGGCAGTCTCGATAAGTTCAGCTCGATCCTCGTCGACGGCGAGCGCTGCTGGTTCAAATCCTTCGAACCGATGTCCGGCCCGCCGCCGCAGCCGCCGAAAGGCTGAATCGACGCAGCCCGCTCGAGACACCTCCCGCCGGTCCAGACACCGCCCGCTCAAGGCACCTCGATAGCGACGAAGAACGTCTTGTCCTCGCGCTGCACGAGCAGCGCGGTCGGTCCGGTATCGAGGCCTGCGACCTGCCCGGCCAACTCGTTCGCCGAGGCCACCGCCTGCTGCCCGACCTTCTTGATGAGGTCGCCGCGCTGCAGACCGGCGCTTTCTGCAACGCCGCCGGACATGACACGGACCACGAGCGCGCCCCGCTCGCCGTCGTAGCCGAGCCGCTGTGCGAGTTCCGGACTCAGGGTCTCGACGACGAGGCCGAGGCGCTGCGGCTGCGGATCCTGCGCATCCGAGCTGCCTTGCTCCGCACCTGGGGCTTGCTGCTCCGGCTGCGGCTTCTCGCTCAAGGTCGCACCGAGCGTCATCGGCGCACCGTTGCGGACGATCCCGACCTGGACTTGCGACTGCGGCGCCAGGCCCGCGACGAGATTGCGCAGGTCGCCCACGTCGTCGACGGTCTGGCCGTCGAACGCGGTCACAACGTCGCCTTGGCGCAGACCCGCCTTGGCCGCCGGGCCGCCGCGCTGGACGCTGCCGATGAGCACGCCCTTGGCCGAGGCGGGAATCCCGAGCGCCCTCTGCAAGTCAGGCGTGAGCTGCTGCAGCAGCACGCCGAGGTAGCCGCGGACCACGCGGCCGTTTGCCTTGAGCGCGTGCATGATGTGCATGGCCATATTGATGGGAATGGCGAAACCGAGCCCGACCGAGCCGCCGGATGGGCTGCTGATCGCGGCGTTGATGCCGATGACCTGTCCGTCGAGGTTAGCCAGCGCCCCGCCGCTGTTGCCCGGATTCACGGCCGCGTCGGTCTGAATGAAGTCCTCGTAATTGCTGATGCCGACGTCCGCGCGCCCTTTGGCGCTGACGATGCCCGCTGTCGTCGTATGAAGCAGCTCGAACGGATTACCGACGGCGATGACCCATTCGCCGATCTTCACAGTGTCCGAATTGCCGAAAGTCGCGGCCGGCAGCCCGGTCGCATCGACCTTGATGACCGCGAGGTCCGTATCCGGATCGGTACCCACGACGCGCGCTGGAACGCGCTTGCCGCTCGGCAGCTCGACCGTGAGCTCGACCGAGCCTTTGACGACGTGAGCGTTGGTCAGGATATAGCCGTCAGACGAGACGATGACGCCCGAGCCGAGCGCGCTGACGGTGCGTTCACGGCCCTGGGGGGAATCCCCGAAAACCGGGTGAAAGGACGGCCCGCCGAACAATTGGCCGCGGCCGTCTCGAAGGCGGCGCTGACCGAGTCGAGGGTCGCCTTGCCCTGGCGGGCCGAGGCCGAGAGCGACCCGGACGCCGACGCCGCGGAAGCCAGCTGCGCCCCGACGGGAGCGGCCAGCGTCGCCGCAACGAGCGCCGCCGGCAGCCAAATGATCGCGGCTCTTGCCGCGCGACATCCCTGTAAGCCCTTGTTCATGACATCGTCTCCGTTCGCCCGAGACCGTACGTACAGGATCCGTGCCAGATGCGAGAACCGTTCCGCCTGTGAAACTACGGGGGGCGCCCCCCGGACGCTCCCGGTTCGTCCGCATGTACTCTGCACCGGTGATTGCACTACGATCCGGGTGGACTCCATGCTCGATTCCCGATTCCTATGGCCACTCCCAATGCGGGCCGTCTTCCGGCGACCCTGCGCGCGCTGCGCCACCGCAACTATCGGCTCTTCTTCGGCGGCCAAAGCATCTCGCTGATCGGCACGTGGATGACCCGGCTCGCGACGAGCTGGCTTATCTGGCGGCTCACTCACTCGGCCGCGCTGCTGGGGCTGCTGGGCTTCGCCGGCCAAGTTCCGACGTTCCTGCTCGCCTCGTTCGCCGGCGTCTGGGTGGACCGTTTGAACCGCCACCATCTGCTCGTCGCGACGCAGATACTCGCGATGCTGCAATCGTTCACGCTCGCCGCGCTCGTGCTCTCCGGAAGCGTCCGGGTTTGGGAGATCATCGCTCTGCAGGTCTTCCAGGGTATCATCAACGCCTTCGACATGCCGACGCGACAGTCGCTGCTCATCGACCTCATCGAAGACCGGGCCGATCTCTCGAACGCCGTCGCGCTGAACTCCACGATGGTCAACGGCGCCCGGCTCATCGGCCCGAGCCTCGCGGGACTCATCGTCGCCGCCGCCGGCGAGGGCTGGTGCTTCTTCGCCGACGGCATGAGCTATGTGGCCGTCGTCGTCTCGCTGCTGCTCATGAACGTCGCCGCCGGCCCGCGCGGCGCCGGCAAGAAGAAGCTGCTGCACGATCTCGGCGACGGCCTTCGCTACGCTTTCGGTTTCGGACCGATCCGCTCGATCCTGCTGCTGCTCGCGCTCGTCGGGGTCGCCGGCATCCCGTACCGCGTCCTCATGCCGGTCATTGCGGCCCAGACGCTCGGCGGCGGCGCACACACACTCGGCTTCCTCATGGCCGCCATGGGCGTGGGCGCGCTGCTCGGCGCGCTGTATCTGGCCTCGCGGCGCAGCGTGCTCGGGCTCGGCGGGCTGATCCCGCTCGCCGCGGGGCTGTTCGGCGCGAGCCTCGCCGGCGTCGGCCTTTCGCGCTCGCTGGCCGCCTCGCTGCTGCTAATGGTCTCCATGGGCGTCGGCTTCATGCTCCACCTGGCCGCGAGCAACACGCTCATCCAGACCCTCGTCAAGGAGCACATGCGCGGCCGGGTCATGGCGCTCTATACGATGGCCTTCATCGGCATGGCGACCTTCGGGAGCCTCTTGGCGGGCGCCGTTGCCGGGACCATAGGTGCCCCGCTGACCCTGACCGCGGGCGGCCTCGTGTGCATTCTCGGCGCGGCAGTGTTCGCATGGCGCCTGCCCGGCCTAAGGGAGAAGGCGCGGCCCATTTACGTCGAGAAAGGCATTCTTCCGGGCACACTGGGCGACGCCGCCGCACTGGAAGAGGAAATAGAGTAGCTCAGCGCTGCTCGGCGGCCGCGGACGTTTATACTTGCCGTTCTTTGCGCCCGCCGAAGGACAGCCCTTGGAGAACCGCGACCCCATTCTCAGCGTCCGCGACCTGACCGTCGAGCTCGACGGTAAGCTCGTGCTCGATCGGCTCAGTTTCGACCTCGCGGATCAGGAAACGCTCGTGATCCTCGGCCCCAACGGCGCCGGCAAGACCGTGCTGCTGCGCTCCTTGCTCGGGCTGCTGCCGCACGGCGGCCGCGTCGATTGGCGGTCCGACGCGCGCATCGGCTATGTGCCGCAGCGCATCCCGCTGAACCGCGAGCTGCCGGTGACCGTCGCAGACTTCTTCGCGCTGCGTGGGGGTCCGCGCCGCGACGTTCCGGCGCTGCTCCGGGGGGTCGGCATCACCGACCCGGCGTTCTCGACCAAGCCGCTCGGACTGCTCTCGTCGGGCCAGTTTCAACGCACGCTCGTCGCCTGGGCGCTCATGAACGACCCGAACGTGATCCTCTTCGACGAGCCGACGGCCGGCGTGGACATCGGCGGCGAGGAGACGATCAACAAGCTGCTGCGGCGCACGCGCCGCGAAAGGCGTCTCTCGATGATCCTCGTGACCCACGATCTGAGCACCGTCTCCAGCGAAGCCGATCACGCCCTCTGCATCAACAACACCGTGGCCTGCTACGGCGAGCCGAAGACGATCCTCGACCCCGAGGTGCTGCGCGGTGTTTATGGCACCGACGCCAAGTTCTACCGGCACTCGCATGGTTGACTCGCTGTTCTTCAGCCTCGTCGTGGGCGCCTTCGTGGGCGGGGCGGCCGGCTATCTCGGCTCACTCATGATCACACGCCGCATGGCGCTCGTCGGCGACGCTCTGGGCCACGTGGCGCTGCCCGGCATGGGGCTCGCGTTCGCCTTCGGCATCGACGCCGCCTTTGGAGCCTTCGCGTCGCTCGCGGTCGGCATCCTGCTGATCTGGCAGCTCGGCGAAAAAACGCTGCTTTCGCTGGAGACGCTGGTCGGCATCGTCTTCGTCTCGAGTCTCGCGCTCGGCTTTCTCGTCGTGCCTCAGCCCGACCTGCTCGAGAGCCTGCTCGGCGACATCTCTCACGTTACGGCCGTGGGAGCCGTCACGGCCGTCGTGGTCTCGAGCGTCGTATGCGTCGTCGTTCGCCGCATCTATCGCGGCATGATGCTGATCGGCATCGCGCCCGACCTCGCCGCCGTCGAGGGCATCGGGGCAAAGCGCTACAACCTGCTGTATCTCGGCGCCGTCGCGCTCGTCGTGGCCGTCGGCGTCAAGGTCACGGGCTCGCTGCTCGTCGGCGCACTCGTGATCGTGCCGCCGGCCACGGCGCGCATGATCAGCGCCAACATGCACCAGTACGCGTTCGTCAGCGCGGGCATCGGCGTCGTATCGAGCGTCGTCGGCATCGTCGTCGCGCACGCGGCCGGGTTCCCGGCCGGGCCGGCGATCATTCTCGTCGGGGCCGCGCTCTTCGTGCTGTCGCTGCTGTCGAAGCGGAGCGGGCGGCTGTAGCTGTAGGCCGCATGATTCACGAACGGGTTCTCGCGTGGGTGGCAGCCGGGGGCTCGTGCCGACGGCGGAGGCCGTTCGTGGATCATGCTGCATCCGGGCGGTGAAATCGTTGGGACGAAGACGGCAGACCGCGCGGTCTTCGCGGTTCCGGACGACTGCGGAGATCGCCGACGCGTGTGG
Source organism: uncultured Gammaproteobacteria bacterium (assembly GCA_963782445.1). GTDB lineage: Bacteria > Pseudomonadota > Gammaproteobacteria > Steroidobacterales > Rariloculaceae > ZC4RG20. The sequence continues at coordinate 1,788,593 of CAWAJM010000001.1, read as the reverse complement.
TCTTCGGCGGCTATGCCTGCGTCGGTATCCGGCTTCAGGCTCGGCGTAAGGGCGGTGTCGGGACGCTGAGCGCCAGGGAGGGCGCTCAGCGAGCCCCCAAGGACGGGTTCATGGCGGTCCCGACACCGCCCTTACGCCGAGCCTGAAGGCCGCCGCAACGTATCCGACATGGCACCGAGGACGCCGCGCGGCAGCGCCGGACGTCAGGTCACCACATCGGGCGCCGAACGCCCGGTCCGCGCTTCGATACCGGCGATCTCGCGCGCCGTGGCGATGAGGTCGGCCAACGCAGTCTGCGCGTCCTCGGTCTGGCGCGCGGGATCGGGCTCGGGGCGCTCGATGTAGACGCGCAGCGTCGCGCCTTCGGTGCCCGTGCCCGAGAGCCGGTAAACGATGCGCGCGTCGTCGTCGAACATGATGCGCAGGCCCTGTCCGCGGCTCTCGCTGCCGTCGACGGGATCGACATAGCGGAAGTCGTCGGCCGCGCGCACACTGCGCGCGCCGAAGCGGCGGCCTTCCAGCCGGCCCAGGTTCGCGCGCAGATCGGCGACCAGGGCTTCGGCCGGCGCCGCGTCGAGGCCCTCGTAGTCGTGGCGCGTGTAGAGATCGCGGCCGAACTTGCGCCAATGCGAGCGGAGGATCCGCTCCACGGGCTCGCGGCGGACGGCCAGCAGGTTGAGCCAGAACAGCACGGCCCAGAGTCCGTCCTTCTCGCGCACATGGTTCGAACCGGTGCCGAAGCTTTCCTCGCCGCAGAGCGTGATGCGGCCCGCGTCGAGGAGGTTGCCGAAGTACTTCCAGCCTGTCGGCGTCTCGTAAGACGGGATACCGAGGCGCGCGGCGACGCGGTCCGCCGCCCGGCTCGTCGGCATGGAGCGGGCGACGCCGGCAAGCCCGTCGCGATAGCCCGGCACGAGGCGGGCGTTGGCGGCCAGCACGGCCAGACTGTCGCTCGGCGTCACGAAAAAGCGCCGGCCCAGGATCATGTTGCGGTCGCCGTCGCCATCGGCCGCGGCGCCGAAATCCGGGGCGTCGGCCCCGTACATCGTCTCGACGAGCTCGTGGGCGTACGTCAGGTTCGGGTCCGGATGGCCGCCACCGAAATCGGGCAGCGGCTCGGCATTGACGACGCTGCCGGGCGGCGCGCCGAGCCGGCGCTCGATGATCTCGGCGGCGTACGGCCCCGTGATGGCGTGCATGGCGTCGTAGCGCAGGCGGAATTCGCCGCCCGCGACGAGCGCGCGCAGCGTATCGAAGTCGAAGAGCCGCTCCATGAGCGCAGCATAGTCCGCCACGGGGTCGACGATCTCGATCTCCATGGCGCCGAGCTGGGCCTTGCCCTCGCGATCGATGTCGAGAGGCGGTGCGTCGAGGATGGAATATTCGCGGAGCTCGCGGCTGCGGGCATAGATGGCTTCCGTCGCGCGCTCGGCCGCGGGGCCGCCGTTCGCGCCGTTGAACTTGACCCCGAAGTCGCCCTGCGGCCCGCCGGGATTGTGACTGGCTGAGAGGACGATGCCGCCGCCGGCCCGACGGGCACGGATCAGGTTCGAGGCCGCCGGGGTCGAGAGCAGCCCGGCGCGACCGACGAGCACGCGGCGCACTCCGTTGGCCGCCGCCATGCGCAGCACGACCTGAATGGCCTCGCGGTTGTAGAAGCGCCCGTCGCCGCCCACGACGAGCAGCTCGCGCTGCGCGGGCTCGAGGCAGTCCAGCACGGCTTGCACGAAGTTCTCGAGATAGCGCGGCTGCCGAAACACGGCGACCTTCTTGCGCAGCCCCGAGGTCCCGGGCCGCTGATCCTCGAACGGCGAAGTCGCCACCCTGCGAACCGTCATGCACTCTCTCCCATCGAAGCACCCCAAAAAAAGGGGTCAGAGCCTTTTCCCCCGCCGTCAACGTCAGTACGGTCACCGCGACCACCGAGCCCGATCGCCCAAAAAAGGGCTCTGACCCCTTTTTCTTGCTACCTCCGCTTCAAGGCCCGATAGACCGCCATCTTGACAGCATCGTTGAACACGAACCACACGAGCGCGTACGCCCACATCGTGAGCGCATACTTCCAGCCGATCGCCGTGATCAGGAAGCCGTGCGCGGCAATGACGGTGCCGACGATTTCCGTACCGAAAGTCGCGAGCAGGAGCACCGGCGCCGGGAACGGGCGCTGCCAGAACCAGCCCTGCGCGCGTGTGATGTAGAGGGTGCTGTGGCCGGCGACGATGAGCTTGAGGAACAGAAACGTGCGAATCGCGTCCTGGCCGAAGCCGCGCTCGCGCAGGATGAAGAACAGCAGGAACGAGGCGACGACGCCCGTGACGCCGAGCACGCTCGAGATCGTGAGCATTTCCTGCAACTTCCAGCGCACGGGCAGCGCGTCCACGCGCGTGTTGTCGTAGGCGATCGTTAGGATCGGGATGTCGTTGAGCAGCGCGAGCAAAATGATCATGAGCGCCGTAATCGGATAAAAATCGAACACGACGATGCTGAGTGTCATGAACAGAATGATGCGGATCGTCTCGGCGATGCGGAACTGGGCGTAGCTCTTCATGCGCTCGAACGTGATGCGCGCCTGCTTGACCGCCTCGTTGATGACGCCGAGCCCCGGCGCGGTCAGGATGATGTCCGCGGCCGCGCGAGCGGCATCCGTCGCGCCGGAGACGGCAATGCCGCAGTCCGCCTTCTTTAGAGCCGGGGCATCGTTGACGCCGTCGCCCGTCATGCCGACGATGTGGCCGCCCTTCTGCAGCGTGTCGACGATGCGGTACTTATCCTCGGGCACGACCTCGGCGAAGATGTCCACGGTTTCGATCATCTCGACGATCGCCGATTCGTGCGTCTCGATGAACTCGCGCTCGAGCAGTCGCGTATCGAACGTCTTCGCGACCGTGTCCATGACCTCGGCCGCGAACCGGCGCGCCTCCTCGGCCGAGACCTCGGGCTTCAAGCGCTGGTAGATCGCGCTCGAGAGCGCCGTCGCGAGATCGAGCAGCTCGTTGCTGGCGGAGCCCGAGAGCTGCTCCGAGCGCAGCGTGCGCTGCTCGAGCCCGAGCAGGCGGCCGATCTCGCGGGCGATGGCCAGATTGTCGCCCGTAATCATCTTGACCCGGACGCCGTGGGCGGTCATGTCGTCGATGACCTGCTTCGAGTCCTCGCGCGGCGGGTCGTAGAGCGGGATCAGCCCCAGCAGCTCGAGCGGCGCCTCCGCACGCCGGCGGCCGACGGCCAGCGTGCGATAGCCGCGCGCCGCGAGCGCGTCCACGGTCGCGCGCACGCGCTGCACGGCCTCGTCCTCGAGCCGCGTCATGCCGAGCAGTACCTGGGGGGCGCCCTTGACGGCCGTGAACCGCTCGCTGCCCTGCTCGACCTCGGCCTCCGTGCGCTTGGCGATCGGGTCGAACGGCGCGAAGCGCACACGCCGAAATGCGCGCGGGTCGAGCTCCGGGAAATGGTCCTCGAGATAGCGGAAGATGGGCAGCTCGATCGGGTCGTTGTTCTCGCGCCGCGAGGCGAGCACGGCCGTCAGGAACAGGTCGGCCTCGCGCGCCGCGCCGAAGGTCACGGGCTCGGCCACGTGCATCTCGTTCGTCGTCAGCGTGCCCGTCTTGTCCGAGCAGAACACATCGACGCCCGCGAGCTCTTCGATGGCCGTGAGCCGGCTCACGATGGCCTGTCGGCGCGCGAGGTTCAGCGCGCCGACGGCCAACGTCACGGACAAGACGGCCGGCAGCGCCACGGGGATCGCCGCCACGGTCAACACGAGCGCGAAGCGCACGATCTCGAGCGGATCCTCGTGCCGGAACAGGCTCACCATGACGATGACGACGACGAGCACGACGGTCGTGAGAATCAGAAAATCGCCGATCCGCATGACCATCTTCTGAAAGTGGCTGCGCTGCTCCCGCTCGGCCCTGGCGACGAGCGCCACGACCGAGTGGAAGTTCGTCTGGGCGCCCGTGTTGACGACGACGGCCGTCATCTCGCCCTGTTTGACGATCGTATTCGCGTAGGCCACGTCGCCCGCCTTCTTGCTGACGGGCAGCGACTCGCCCGTCAGGGCCGATTGATCGACGAGCAGGTAATCGCCGTCCGCGAGCTGCACGTCGGCCGGCACGACGTTGCCGATCCGCAGCTTCACGATGTCGCCCGGAACGAGCTCGCGCGCCGGCAGCGTCTTGAACTGCCCGCCGCGCAGGACGACGACCTCGTTCGCGAGACGCTGCTTGAGCGCCTTGAGCGCGTTCAGCGCCCGATGCTCCTGCAGGAAATCGAGGCCGGCGTTGACGAGCAGCATGATCGCGATGATCACGAAATCGTCCCACTTCTGGACGACGGCCGAGAGCACGGCGGCGGTCTCGATCATCCATGGGATCGGCCCCCAGAAGCGCCGGAAGACGCGGTGCCAGAGCGTCTCTTCTTTTTCGTCGATCTCGTTGTAGCCATAGCGCCCGAGACGCGGGCCGATCTCGGCCGCGGCCAGCCCGCGCTCGGCCTCCACGCCCAAGGCCGCGAGCGTCTCCGCGACCGGCCGGCCCGCATAGTCGTCGGTACGCCGCGGCGCGGCACCCTGCTGCGGCTGGGCCGGCGGCGGCGGCGCCGGCCGGAGAGCGCCGGCGGAAACGTCCTCCAAGGTGCTCACCCGGCCGCCGCACGCGGCGGAGCGGCCTCGAGTATCCGGTCGAGCTCCTCGGCGTCGACGACCTCTTTCTCCTCGAGCAGCGCAGCCAGCGCATCGAGGCCGGCACGCTTGCCCGCGAGGATCTCCCGCGCGCGCGCATGCGCCTCTTCGACGAGCGCGCGCACCTCGGTGTCGATGACGCGCGCCGTCTCGTCGCTGTAGTTCTTCTCCTCGGCGCTCTCGACGCCGAGGTACGTGAGCTGCTGGTGCTTGCCGAAAGTCAACGGCCCGAGCTTCTCGCTCATGCCGAGCTGCGTGACCATTTCGCGGGCGATCTCCGAGGCGCGCTCGAGATCGTTCTGTGCGCCGCTCGAGACGTCGCCGAACACGAGCTCCTCGGCAACGCGGCCGCCGAGCAGCACGGCGAGCTGATCCTTGAGCTCCTCCTTCGTCGACAGGAACTTCTCCCTGACGGGCAGCTGCAGCGTGAAGCCCAGTGCCGCAACACCGCGCGGGATGATTGAAATCTTGTGCACGGGCTCGGCCGTCGGCACTGTCTTCGCGACGATGCTGTGGCCCGATTCGTGATAAGCCACGCGCCGCTTCTCGGCCGCGTCGAGCACGCGGTGCTTTTTCTCCGGGCCGGCGACGACGCGGTCGATGGCCGCCTCGAAATCCTTCATGGTCACAGCGTCCTCGTTACCGCGCACGGCCAGGATCGCCGCCTCGTTCGCAATGTTGGCGAGGTCGGCGCCGACGAAGCCCGGCGTGCGCTGCGCGACGACCTTGAGGTCCACGTCGGCGGCGAGCTTGATGGTGCGCGTATGCACGCGCAGGATCGCGACGCGCGCCTCGAGATCGGGCTTGTCGACTACGATCTGGCGGTCGAAGCGGCCCGCGCGCAGCAGGGCCTTGTCGAGGATCTCGGGCCGGTTTGTCGCCGCCATGACCACGACGCCGACGGACGGATCGAAGCCGTCCATCTCGGTCAGCAGCTGATTCAGCGTCTGCTCGCGCTCGTCGTGCCCGCCCATGACGGGCCCGATGCCGCGCGCCCGGCCGATCGCGTCGAGCTCGTCGATGAAGACGATGCACGGCGCCTTCTGGCGGGCCTGCAGGAACAGGTCCCGGACACGGGCGGCGCCGACGCCGACGAACATCTCGATGAACTCCGAGCCGCTGATATTGAAGAACGGCACGGCGGCCTCGCCGGCGACGGCCCGCGCGAGCAGCGTCTTGCCCGTGCCCGGCGCACCGACGAGCAGCACGCCCTTCGGCATGCGTCCGCCGAGGCGCTGAATCCGGCTCGGGTCCTTGAGAAACTCGATGCTCTCCTTGAGCTCCTGCTTGGCCTCCTCCGCGCCGGCGACATCGTCGAACGTGACCGTGATGCCGCCCTCCGGATGGATGTGGACACGGTTGCCGATATTCAGGAAAGCGTTGCTGCCCGACATGCGGCGTCCCATCCAGCCCCACAGCAGGAACAGCAGCGCGAACGGTATGATCCAGCTCAGGACGAACGCGACGATGCCGCTGCTGCCGGGCTCCACGGAGTACTTGACGCCGTGCTGTGCGAGCCGCTGCGCCAGCGCGTCGTTCAAGAGCGGCACGGTGTAGAAGCGGCGCGGCTCGTGCGTCGCCGGATCGGTCTGCGTCAGCGTGCCCGTGATGCGCTTCTCGCCGACCACCGCGTCCGCGACCTGACCCTTGTCGACATACTCGAGAAACTGGCTGTATGGAATCTCCTGGCGCGCGGGACCGGCCAGGTACTGGGACAGATAGATGGAGCCGACGACGAACAGCACGAACAGCCAGAGGGTGAACGTCGGCTTCTGCCAGAACTTGCCGTTCTCCGGCTGCCTGATCTCGCTCTCCGGCTTCTTGATCTCGATCTTCGGCTTGTCCGGCTTCAAGCCGAAATCAGGTGGCTTCATTGAGGCGTCTCGTCTGTATCCGTTGCATGTTCGGCTGCCGCCCTGCTCGCGCGCCCGGCCGTGGCGGGCAACTCGGTCCGAAAGGTAACATTCTTCCCCGCCGTCGACGTGCTATGAATTCGTATCAACCGAAACCGACCGACCCGAGCCGACCCGGCGTGCCCCGGGGGCGCGAGGATTGGCCCGGCGCCCGCCCGCCGTGCGGCCTGCCCGCGGCTCGGCGAGCGGCGCCCCCCGGCCCAGGGCCTGGCAAGGCGGCGGCGGCCCCCGCGGCGGCCCCTGCTTGGTAGGGCGGCTCGACAGCCTCTCGTACGCGGCCAGGCCGCGTGTCGTGCTCAAGTATCTGGGCCAGGCGGGCGCCGTGCTCGCGGCGCTGCAGCTCGCCCCGATCGCCGTCGCGCTGGCCGTGGGAGATTACAAAATTGCGGCCGTCGAGGCCGGCGTCGGCGTCGCGCTCGCGCTCGCGTGCCTGCCGCTGCTCAAGCTTGCGCCGCCGGAGCGGACGCTGCCGGCCGAGGCGCTCGCCGTGGTCGCGCTCGCGTTCGCCGGCGCCGCCCTGCTGCTGTTCGTGCCGTTCCGCGTCGGCGGTCTCGGCACGGTCGATGCACTGTTCGAAGCCGTCTCGGCCGTGACGACGACGGGCCTCACGACCCTGCCTTCGGTCGAAAATCTGCCGCGCTCGCTGCTGTTCCTGCGCGCCTGGGGACAGTGGTTCGGCGGCCTCGGCATCGTCGCTTTCGCCGTGGCCATGCTCAGTCAGCACCCGGCCATGGCGCGCCGGCTGCTCGGGACGGACGGCAGCGAGAGCCTCGACACGACGGCGCGCAACTACGCGCGCCGGGTCTCCGTGACCTATGTGGGCCTGACCGGCTTCGCGATCGTCCTGCTGCTCGCCGTCGGCGCCCGGACGCTGCCGGCCGTCATGCACGCGCTCAGCGCGGTGTCGACGGGCGGCTTCTCGAGCTTCGACGTCGGCCTGCGCGGCCTGGGGGGCCCGCGGGTCTGGTTCGCGACGGCGTTCGTGAGCCTGTGCGGCGCCGTTTCGCTGCCTCTGTATTCGCAGCTGCGGGCGCGGCGCTTCCGCCGCTTCTTTCGCGACGAAGAGCTGCTCGGGCTCTTCGTGCTGCTCGTTATCGTCTGGGCGCTGCTGACCGCCAGCCTCTACGGCGCGGAAGGCCTCGGGACCGCGACCCGGGACGGCGCCCTGCTCGCCGTGTTCGGCCAAACGACGACGGGCTACGCGACGGTCGACCTCGCCTCGCTCTCCGCGTTCGCCAAGCTCGTGCTCATCGCGTCGATGGCGGTTGGCGGCAGCATGGGCTCGACCGCCGGCGGCGTGAAGATATTTCGGCTGCTGCTGTTGGTGCGCTTCGGGCAGCTGACGCTGCGGCGCCTGCGGGTGCCCGAGCACGCTCTCGCGGAGTTCCGGCTCGGCGGCCGGCGCTACGAGGATTCCGAATTGCTCGGCGCACTGTTCTATGTTCTGCTGTTCGTCGGCGCGCTGGGGCTGTCGTGGCTCACGTTCCTGGCGGGCGGCTACGCGCCGCTCGACAGCCTGTTCGAGGTCACGTCCGCGCTCGGCACCGTCGGGCTCTCGACGGGGCTCACGCAGTCCGGTCTAGGCGTGCCGCTCAAGCTCGTGCTCGCGTTCGACATGCTCGCGGGAAGGGTCGAGATTCTCGCGCTGCTCGCGCTCGTGCAGCCGGGGCTTTGGTTCGGACGAAGATGGGGGCTGTGAGGCGCAACGAAGGTGGGCTCGGGCCGACGCGAGCGGGGTCGGGAATCAAGGGCGGAGCGGCCTGAATGAGAGTCGTGTTCGTGGGCGCTTCGGCACTGACCGTCGCCGCGGCCCGCATGGTCGCCGGGCGTGGCCACGAGGTCGTCGTCGTCGACAGCGACGAAGGGCGGCTCAAGGCACTCGGCGACGATCTCGACTGCGGCCGGATTCACGGCGACGGCACGCGCCCGCTCGTGCTCAAGGAGGCCGATCCGGCCGAGACGGACTTCCTGTTCTGCCTGACGGGCAGCGACCAGGCCAACATCATCGGCAGCCTCGTCGGCCGCTCGCTCGGCTTCCGGCGCGTCGTCACGCGCATCGACGACCCGGACTTCGAGCACATCTGCGTCGAGCTCGGTCTCACGGACACGATCATTCCCTCGCGGACCATCGGCCGTTTCCTCATGAACATGGTCGAGGGACGCGATCCGCTCGAGCTCTCGGCCATGATCAAGGATGACGCCGCCGTGTTCTCGTTCGTCGCGCGCGCCGAGGATGCGGGCCCGATCGCCGCGCTCGAGCTCCCGGCCGATACGCGCGTGGTCTGCACCTATCGGGACGGCCGCTTCCGCCCGTGTGTGGACGAGACGCGGATCGAGTCGGGCGACGAGGTGCTGCTCATCACGCGCCACAGCCTGCTGCCCGAGCTGCAGGCGCGCCGAGAGAGCCCATGAGCCTCGCCGCCGCCGTGCAGCTGCTTCCCGAAGCGAAGCGCGCCGCGCTCGGCGCGGCCGCGGGCGGCCTCGCGCTGGGCACGGCCGTCGGCGCGCTCTACGTCTACTCGCTGCACCGCGCCGTGCGCGGTTTCGCCGACCGGCGCCGTCCCGGCGTCGCGCTCGCGGCCGGCTCCGTGGCACGCCTCGCTTTCGCCGCGGGCAGCCTCGTGCTACTCGCCCGCTGGTCCGGCCTACCCGCGCTCGGCGGCGGGCTCATCGGCTTTACGGCCGCCCGCGTCTACCTCGTGCGCCGGCTCCGCGCGGCGACCCGCTGGCAGGTTCACTGAGTCGCAGGACCCCGCATGCAAGCAAGCCACTATCTTCCCCGCCCGCTGCCCGAGGCGCTGCAAGGCCTCGCCGTACTCGCGCTCGATCTGCGCTGGAGCTGGCACCACGGTACCGACGAGCTATGGCGCGCCGCGGACCCGGCGCTCTGGGACGCCACTCAGAACCCCTGGCTCATCCTCGACAGCATCAGCGAGGAGCGGCTCGGCGCGCTGGCCAACGATGCCGGGTTCCGTAAACGCCTCGAGGCGGAGCTCGAAGCGCGCGAAAGTCGCTACTCGGACGAGACTTGGTTCGGCCGCTTGGGCCTCGATGCCCTGGGCGGCCCGGTCGCCTATTTCAGCATGGAGTTCGGCGTCAGCGAGGCGCTGCCGATCTACTCGGGCGGCCTCGGCGTGCTCGCGGGCGACTATCTGAAAACGGCCTGCGACCTCGGCGTGCCCGTCATCGGCATCGGCCTGCTCTACCAGGAGGGCTACTTCCGCCAAGCGCTCGACGCAAACGGCGAGCAGCTCGAGTTCTATCCTTACAGCGACCCGACGCAGCTACCCATCGTGCCCCTGCGCGACGCGAACGGTGAATGGGTCCACGTGCCCGTCGAGCTGCCGGGCCGCCTGCTGCGGCTGCGCGCATGGGAAGCGCAGGTCGGCCGCCGGTCCTTGTATCTGCTCGACAGCAACGACTTGCTCAACGATCCCGGAGATCGCGGCATTACGAGCGAGCTTTACGGCGGCGGCAGCGAACTGCGGCTGCAGCAGGAGATCGCGCTGGGCATCGGCGGCTGGAGATTGTTGCAGGCGCTCGGCATCGATTGCTCCGTCTGCCATCTCAACGAAGGCCATGCGGCATTCGCCGTTTTGGAGCGCGCGCGTGCGCGCATGAAGGCAACCGCCAGCTCCTTCGCCGAAGCGCTGCGCGCCACACGCGCCGGCAATCTGTTCACGACGCACACGCCCGTCGAGGCGGGCTTCGACCGGTTCGCCCCCGGGCTGTTCGCCCAGTACTTCCGCGGCTATGCCGCCGAGCTCGGCGTCGACCTAGGGACACTGCTCGCGCTCGGGCGGCTCGCGCCCGGCGATACGCAAGAGCCGTTCAACATGGCGTATCTCGCCGTCCGCGGCTCGGGCGCCGTAAACGGCGTGAGCCGGCTCCACGGCGAGGTCAGCCGGCGCATCTTCGCGCCGCTGTTCCCGCGCTGGCCGGAAAACGAGGTGCCCGTGGGCTACGTCACGAACGGCGTCCACATGCCGACCTGGGACTCGGCCGGCGCCGACGCGGTCTGGACCGGAGCCTGCGGCCCCGAGCGCTGGCGCGGCACGCTCGAGAATCTCGGGACCGCACTGCGCGCCATCGACGACGTGACGCTGTGGCGCTTCCGCTGCGACTCCCGCCGCGCGCTCGTCGCAACGGTCGGCCGCCGGCTCGCACGGCAGGGCCGGCGCCGCGGCGCCGGTGCCGAGGAGGCCGCGAGCCTCGGCCGCCTGCTCGACCCCGATGTCCTGACGCTCGGCTTCGCGCGCCGCTTCGCCGAGTACAAGCGCACGAACCTGCTGCTCGAGGACCCGGAACGGCTCGTGCGCCTGCTCAACGACCGCGACCGGCCCGTGCAGCTCGTCATCGCCGGCAAGGCGCATCCGCACGACGCGGCGGGCCGGCGCCTGATCCGCGAATGGCAGGACTTTCTGCGGCGGCCCGATGTCCATGGCCGCGCGGTCTTCGTCGAGGATTACGATCTCACGGTGGCCGCCGCGCTGACGCGCGGCGTCGACGTTCTGGCTCAACACGCCGCGCCGCCCGTGGGAGGCCAGCGGCACGAGCGGCATGAAGGTGCTCGTCAACGGCGGGCTGAATTGCTCGGCACTCGACGGCTGGTGGGCCGAAGCCTACGCCCCCGAGGTCGGCTGGGCGCTCGGCGACGGCCGCGAGCACCGCGCGGACATCGCGGCCTGGGACGCGGCCGAGGCCCGGACGCTGTACCACATGCTCGAGACCGAGATCGTGCCCTGCTTCTATCGGCGCGACGGGAGCGGGCTGCCGCCCGACTGGATCGCGCACATGCGCGAGAGCATGGCGGCGCTGACGCCGCGCTTCTCGACGAACCGCATGCTGCGGGAATACGTGGAGCGGTACTACGGCCCGCTCGCGGCCGCCGTCGCGCGCCGCGACGCCGGCGCGGCCGCCGGGCTCGAGGCCTGGCGCGCGCGCCTGGAGGCCAATTGGCCCAGCGTGCGCTTCGGCGGCGTGACCGTCACTCCCGCGGGCGAGGACCATCGCTTCGAGGTGCAGGTCTATCTGCACGAGCTCGACGCGGCCGACGTTGCGGTCGAGGTCTACGCCGATGCGATCGCGGACCTCGGCCCGGAGCGGCACGCGCTCGAGCGCGACGGCGAGCTGCGCGGCGCACACAACAGCTACACGTACTTGGGCGTCGTGCCGGGCAAGCGCCCGGTCTCCGACTACACCCCGCGCGTCGTCCCGGCGCACCCGCTCGCGGCCGTGCCGCTCGAGGCCCGGTTCATCGCCTGGTATCGGTGACGCGAAAGCAAAAAAAGGGGTCAGAGCCCTTTTTCGCAGGCTGCATCGATCACCTGGCGCTCCGGCAAGCGAAAAAGGGCTCTGACCCCTTTTTTTCGGCTACGCGGACGCTCCGAACAGCGTGCCGACGCCAGCCGTGAGCGCCATGGCCAATGCGCCCCAGAACGTCACGCGGACCGCGCCGACGAGCACGCGCGCGCCGCCGGCGCGGGCGGCCAGCGCGCCGAGCCCGGCCAGGCACAGCAGCGAGGTCCCCCCCACGATCCACGCCATATTCGGCGTCGGCGCGAGGTAGGTTGTCACCAAGGGCAGGCCGGCGCCCGCAGCGAACGAGGCGGCCGAGGCCCCGGCCGCCTGCAGCGGACGCGCCGCATGCAGCTCGCTTAGCCCGAGCTCGTCGCGGGCGTGCGCGCCGAGCGCATCGTGGGCCATGAGCTGCTCGGCGACCTGCTGGGCCAGCGACCGGTCGAGGCCGCGCGCGCGATAGATCTGCGCCAGCTCCCTGAGCTCGGCCTCGGGCTCGTGCGCGAGCTCGCGGCGCTCACGGTCGATGTCGGCACGCTCGGCGTCGGCCTGCGAGCTCACGGAGACGTACTCGCCGGCCGCCATCGACATGGCCCCGGCGACGAGCGCGGCCGTGCCCGCCGCGAGCACGGCCCCGCGCGAGGAATCCGCCACCGCGACGCCGATGATGAGGCTCGCCGTGGAGACGATGCCGTCGTTGGCGCCCAGCACGGCGGCCCGCAGCCAGCCCGTACGCCCCGTTCTATGTCTTTCCCGGTGTCTCATGGGCACAAATGATAATCTGGGTCGAAGACAGGGAGTGGCAAACTCATGAACGCGGACCGATCCGACGCCCTCGTGCTGTTCGGCGCGACGGGCGACCTGGCCCACCGCAAGATCTTTCCGGCGGTGCTCGCGCTGATCAAGCGGGGCTACGACGTGCCGATCATCGGCGTGGCCAAGTCGGGCATGACCCGCGAGGGCGTGGCCGGCCGCATCGTCGACGGGCTCGCGCGCTTCGCCGATCCCAAAAACCTCGACGCCGAGCCCGACCTGCTCGAGCGCCTGACCTACATCGACGGCGACTACCGCGATGCCGCGACGTTCGAGGCGCTGCGCGACGCGCTGGCCGGACGGCACCGGCCGCTGTTCTACCTTGCGATTCCGCCGAGCCTGTTCGCGGATGTCATCCGGGCCCTCGAGCACGTCGGCCTGGCCGAGGGCGGACGCGTCGTCGTGGAGAAGCCGTTCGGCCGCGATCTCGAATCCGCCAAGGCGCTGAACCGAGTGCTGCGCGCGGCGTTCGACGAGCCCGCCGTGTTCCGCATCGATCACTACCTCGGCAAGGAGTCGGTGCAGAACCTGCTGTTCTTCCGCTTCGCGAACTCGTTCCTCGAGCCGATCTGGAACCGCAATTACGTCGACAGCGTCAGCGTGACGATGGCCGAGTCCATCGGCGTCGAGGGCCGCGGGCGGTTCTACGAGGAGGTCGGCGCGATTCGCGACGTTGTGCAGAACCACCTCCTGCAGGTCATCTCGCACATCGCCATGGAGCCGCCCGTCGGCCGCAGCATCGAAGCCCTTCGGGACGAGAAGGTCCGCGTGCTGCGCTCGATCCGGACCGTGACGGGACGCAGCCTCGTGCGCGGCCAGTACCGCGGCTACACCGAGGAGCCGGGCGTCGCGGCGGACTCGCGTGTCGAGACCTATGCGGCCATGGAATTGCACCTCGACTCCTGGCGCTGGGCCGACGTGCCGTTCTACATTCGCGCGGGCAAGCGGCTCGCCGAGACCGCGACCGAGGTCCTCGTCCAACTCAAGCGCCCGCCCCGGCCCGTGTTCGGCTCCGCGTCCACGGACGGGCCCAACTACGTCCGTTTCCGGCTCGGGCCGGACCGCGTCGCGATCGCGATTGGCGCCCACGCGAAGAAATTCGGCGTCGACGTGCTCGGCGAGGGCATCGAGCTCTACTTTTGCAACTCGGGCGAGGACGAGATGAGCGCCTACGAGCGGCTCATCGGCGCGGCGCTCGACGGCGACCAGTCGCTGTTCGCGCGCGAGGACGCCGTGCTCGAGGCCTGGCGCATCATGGACCCGCTGACGCGCATGACGACCCCGGTCTACCCCTACGAGCCCGGCTCCTGGGGGCCGCCGGAGGCCGAAAGGCTCTCCCGGCCCGGCCGGCCCTGGCGGCCGCCCAAGAAAAAGGGGTCAGAGCCCTTTTTCGAAGAAGGCGACTAGGGCCCTCGGCACAGTAGCATCAGCTCGCGGACGGCTCCTCGTCCGCTTCCGGGCGCTTCGCCCGAGCCGCAGCGCGGCAGCCCGCTCGCGCGCCAGGCGGCCCAGCGTCTCCTGGTCGAGCGGCCCTAGCCGTGCGCCCTCGCCGATGACGACGCGGCGCGCCACCTGCGAAGGGCGCACAGGAAAGCTGTGCCGGACCATGCGGCCAATATCCCGTTCCGCTGCCTGGAAATCGGCCTTCCGAAAGCGGCGGCGATCGCGTTCAGTGTCAGGGGATGTCGCCGCGCCGACGGCCCATGCCGAACGCAAAGATTTCCCCTGCACCGCCCGCCCCTTTCCGGCGGGCGAACGATTCGGAGACCGAAGAATGAACGAACATGATCGCGCGACCGAACGTCGCCGGACGGAATCGCCCTCGGCCACGCGCGAAGCGCCGCTCGCACCGGTCGCCGGCGGCAGTCGCCCAGCGACCGCCGAACTCGAAACGGATGCGCCGTGGTTCGAGGACGACCCATGGGCAGTGCTGATCTCGGCGGGCTGCTGACCCCGTTGTGAACGTCCGAGCCGTCCAACGACCCTCGCTCATCGCGGAACTGGAGGCCCTGCTCTGCGCGACGCTCGCGCAGGCCTGCCAACGGGAGGCGGCGGGCATTCTTGCCTCCACGGCGCTGCTCGATTTGAACATGGACTCATTGACGCTCGTCTCGGTCCTTGCGCAGGTGGAGGCGGTCTATGCGTTCGACCTCACGGCCGAAGACACGCTGGCACTCCTGGACGCACCCGATGTCGGCGGCCTCGCGCGAGCACTCGGGCACATCGTGGCCAGCCGCCGGCACCGCCCAAACGCCCGACATGCCCAACACAAGGCCGCCAACCCATAGCGCTCCCGAGTCGCGCCGTGCTGGCGCGGGCACGGCCGTCGAGCCGGTCGCGCCCACCGGCGCCTTCGTTCGCGACCGCCTCGCGGCACTGTGTGCCGGCCGCGCGCAACGCGTCGTCGTCGGCTATGCCGTTGCGGACCGCTGTGTATACGCCGCGGCGGGCGGCGCGCCGGACGAGTCGAGCGCGCGTCGCTGGCTCTGGCCGGCGGGCTGCATCACGAAACTCTTCACGGCAGCGCTCGCCGCGGATGCCTTGCGGCGCGGCGATCTGCGCCTCGAGGACCGCATCCTCGACGCGCTGGAAGTGCGCGGCCGCCACCCGGTCGCCGCAGGCGTGACGATCCGCCATCTGCTGGAGCACACACACGGCATCGACGATGCCGGCGTCGCCCACATGCCGCTTCAAGCGCGCGGCTTCATCGGCGCGGATGCCATGCTCCGCCTGCTGGCGGGCCGGCGGTTCGCTGCGCCCGGCAGCATTTACAGCTACTCGAGCGCGGGCGCCTGGCTCGTGGCCGCCGTTCTCGAGCGCCAAGGCGGCCGGCCGTTCGCGGAGCTGCTGCGGCGCGGACTGTTCGAGCCGCTCGGTATGCGGGCGCCCGCCTGCGCCGCATCATCGCTGGTCCCCGACTGGCCGGGACGTATCTGCCCGGCCGTCGGCGCAACCCTCGCCGTCTCGGCCGAGGATCTCATGACATTTCTGCTGGCCCGCAGCTGCATGGCCGGCCCCGACGACTGGCCCGCGCCCACGCAGCTCGACGCGCCGGATTCGGCAGTCATGCCCCTGCCTGGCTGGAATCCGCTCGAACGAGGCGTGTACCGCGGCTGGAAGTTCCATGGTGACGGCTGGTTCGGGCACAACTCGACGTGGCCGAACGCATCGCTCATGGTCCGCCTGCGGCCGGGCCGCGGCATGGCACTCGTGGTCGCTACGCGCGACGGCCCGGCTCCCTTGGTGGCCGCCAAGCTGTTTGGGAACTTGCTGCCGGAGTACAGGAGGTTCGCGATCCCCAAGCCGCTACCGCCCGAGCGGGTGCGCGTCGTGGCGAGTGCCGCTCGACGGTATGCCGGCCATTACCGCACGGCCGCCGGCGCCGTCTCGGTCGAGGCCGACGGCCACGGCGATCTGCGCCTGATCGGCCGCGGGGTCGACTCGCGCCTCATGCCCGCGGCCGGCGAAGTGTTCTTTTTGCGCACACCGGCCGAAGGCCTGCACTTCGTCCAATTTCTGCACGAAGGTCCTCAGGGGTTTTCGTACGCATGGAACGGCCGCCGGGTCTTCTATCGCTGATGCCGGCGCAACGGGACGAGCCGCACAACGCCGCGCTCGATCGCCGGCCGCCCGTTCGGGCACGGCGCCGTGTGCCGGCTCGACGCACGTGACCGGCTGGGAGGAATTCGCGATGACTCGCATTGGCTTCCGGTACTTCGCCGACACCGATCCGGACTTCGTCGCCATCGTGGGGCCCGAGGGCGAACGCTGGACCCGCGCCGCCTTGGCCGACTTCGCGGGCAGACTCTCCAAAGCGTTCGCATCGGCCGGTCTGTCGGCCGGCGACGCCGTCGCCGTCGTTTCGCGCAATTGCCCGGAGTACGTTGCCGTCTACTTTGCGGCCGTCGACCTGGGACTGGACGTTGTCCCCGTGAACTGGCATCTGACGCACCGGGAAGTCGAATTCGTCCTGCGCGACTCCGGCTGCAGGGCCGTCGTCGCCCATGCCGATCTCGGCTCCGAAAGGTTGGCCATGATCGCCGCGTGCGATGCCGCCGTCGGCTTGCGGCTCGTGATCGGCACTGCCCCAGGTTTCGTCGGCCTGAGCGACTTCGCGGCCTCGCGTGCGCCCGGCCTCGCGCGTGGGCCGGCCCCAGCGCCTGCATCCGCCGCCAAGGTCCCTCCGGAGATCCCACACAGGGGCCGTCTGCGCGCCTATACGTCCGCAACCACGGGCCTGCCCAAGGCCGTACGGCTCCCGGCCGCTAATGCCGACGAGGCCTTGCGCCAGATCGTGCGGGCCAATGCGGCTCTCGGCGTCTTCCCGGCCGACGACAACGTGCACTTGTGCGCGTCGATGATGTACCACTCGGCACCGCTCGGCGGCTGCGACGTTGCCCTGCAGATGGGCCATCGCCTGGTCCTCATGAACCGCTTCGAGCCGGAACTGCTGCTGCGGCTCGTGGAGGCCCATCGCGTCACGACGACCTTCATGGTGCCGGCGATGTTCGTACGCTTACTCAAGCTGCCGGCCGCCGTTCGCGCCCGCTACTCGACAGCGTCGCTGCGCTTCGTCGTGCACGGCGCGGCCCCTTGTCCGATCGAAGTCAAGCGCGCGATGCTCGACTGGTGGGGCGATGTCCTCTGGGAATCCTACGGTGCGTCGGAAGCGCAGGGGACGATCGTGAGCGCCGAGGAATGGCGCAGATATCCCGGCACCGTCGGCCGCCCGATGCCGGGTTCCGACATCATGATCCTCGGCGAAGACGGCCGCGCGAAAGCGTCCTACGAGGTCGGGCTCGTCTACGTCCTGCCGCACACCGGCGACCGCTTCGCGTACGGCAACGACCCCGACAAGACGCGCCGAAGCTACCGGGGCAACTACGTGACGGTCGGCGACCTCGGTTATCTCAACGAAGAGGGCTATCTGTTCCTGTGCGGCCGCGAGACGGATCTCATCATCTCCTCCGGCATGAACATCTATCCGGCGGAGATCGAGATGGAGCTCGTGCAGCATCCTCGCGTGGCCGACTGCGCGGTTCTCGCGGAGCCCCACGCGTTGCTCGGCCAGGTCCCCAAGGCGTTCGTCCAGCTCGAGCCCGGCAATGAGGCCGGCCCGCAGCTCACGGCGGAATTGCTCCGCTTTCTCGGCACGCGCCTGGCGGCCATGAAGCTTCCCAAGCGCATCGAATACGTCGCGGCGCTCCCCCGCGATCCGAACGGCAAGCTCTACCGTCGGCGCCTGCGCGAGCCGGCGGCGGCCCCCGTCAGTCGGCGGCCCTATACAGCGCCTTGAGCTCCGGTGCGATTCGCGCCTCGGCGACGATTCGGCCGCCCTGCATCGTCAGTACCCGGTCCGTCGACTCGGCCGCTTGCGGCCTGTGCGCGACGATGATCCGCGTAACGTTCAAGGCGCGAATCGACGCATTGACCATGAGCTCCCGCCTTACGTCCAAGTGGCTCGTCGCCTCGTCCAGCACGAGAATCTTCGGGCGCTTGTAGAGCGCCCGCGCGAGCAGAACGCGCTGTTGCTGGCCGCCGGAGAGCGTCGACCCGAAGTAGCCGACGAGGGTGTTGTAGCCCATCGGCATCTGCACGATCTCTTTGTGAATCGAGGCGAGCCTCGCACACTCCTCTATCCGCCGCTGGTCCGCGCGCGGATCGAAGAAGCTGATGTTGTCGCTGACGGACCCGGCGAACAGCATGTCGTTCTGGGTCACGCTCGCGATCGCGCTGCGCACGGCTTCCGTGGTCATGCGGGCGACGTTGGTGCCGCCGATACGGATGCTGCCTTCGTAGCCGCGCAAGATTCCGAGCAGGAGGTGCAGCAACGTGGTCTTGCCGCATCCCGAGGGCCCGACGACGGCGACCGACTCCCCGGCCCCGACGGTCAGATCGACGCCGTCGAGCACGTAGGGCTCGTGCTCCGCATACCTGAACCGCAGACCGCGGACCTCCACCGTAGGTTTCCCGCCCCCCTTCTCGCTCGCGGCGAGACGCCCCACGACGCCGCAGGACTCCGGCTCGTGCGTCACGATGTCCGCGAGCCGCTCACCCTGGACCTGCAGCATCTTCACGTCGACAAAGCGGTCGATGAGCCCGCTGACGCGCGAAGTGAACTGCCCCTTGTAGGACATGAACGCCATGAGCATCCCGACCGAGAAATTGCCGTCGAGCACGAGGCGCGCGCCGAGCCAGACGACGATCACGTTCTCGATCCCGAACAACAGACCGTTCGCGAGCTGGAAGACGAGCCGCAGCTTCTGGACGCGGAGGCCGGCATTGACCTGGTCGACGAGCAGCGCAAGCCAATGCGCGCGCCGCGCGCCCTCCCGCTGAAACAGCTTGATGGAACGGGCCCCGCGGACGGTTTCGAGAAAATGGCTTTCCTGCTTAGCGGCATGCACGATCTGCTCCTCGGTCAAACGGCGCAAAGGGCGGTACCAGAGCCACCGCGTCGCCGTGTAAAGGACCAAGGCCGCCACGCAGATCCCGGCCAGTGCCGCGCTGTACAAGAACAGCACGACGACGATGAGGACCGTCATGACACCATCCATAAGCGCAGTGAGGAACGCCGTCGTCAGCGTGCGTTGGATCGTATCTATCGACCGAAAGCGGGAAATAATGTCGCCCAGGTGACGCTTCTCGAAGTAGTCCATAGGTAGCGTCAACAGATGCGCGAACGTGTTCGCGTGCCACTGGACGTTCAGCAACGTGCCGAAGTGCATGATGACCCAGCCGCGCAGCGCGGCGATGAGCTGATGCACCACGACGAGCAGCGCGAACCCGATGGCCAGGGCCTCGAGCAGGTCGCGGTTGCCGGACACGATGACGTGATCGATCGTCCATTGCAGGAACAGAGGGCTCACGACCGAAAACACCTCGAGCGCTGCGCCGAGCAGCAGCGCCTGAATCAGCGACGGCACGAAGCCCCTGACCTGACCGATCAGATCCCGAAGCTTCACGCGCCGGCGCTCCTCCTTGGGAAGGAAGTCCGGCGCAGGCCATAGCTCGAGCGCAACGCCGGTAAATGCCTCCGAAGCCTCTCGGAACGAGAGTTTGCGCTCACCGCTCGACGGGTCGTGAATCAGAATCGACCGTTTGCCGACCGCCTTGAGCACGACGAAGTGATCGAACCGCCAGTGCAGCACGCAGGGCCGCTTGAGTCTGCGCAGGTCTTCGAGTTCGAGGCGCAGCGCTCGGCTCGCGAACCGGAGCCGATGCGCGATTTCCATGAGCGACGCGAGCGTCGTGCCTTTAAGCGAGAGCGGCCAGCGACGGCGCAGCGACGCAAG
This sequence comes from uncultured Gammaproteobacteria bacterium, assembly GCA_963782445.1. GTDB lineage: Bacteria > Pseudomonadota > Gammaproteobacteria > Steroidobacterales > Rariloculaceae > ZC4RG20. Next base: position 1,768,599 of record CAWAJM010000001.1, on the reverse strand, counting down.
ATCCATTCTGTGCCCGTGAAACGCGGCGACCATGACGAGGCAGGCGAGCCCGCATTCGGCGCCCTCCGTCTGCAGCACCACCGGAAGCCTGCGCCGCAAGCCGAGCGCGATGTCTTGCAGCCATCCCATCTGGCCACCTCCCAAGGAAATAGAGCCGCTTCGTCCCGTAACGGCGCCGCAGATGGGCCGGCCTCGCAAGGCGTGGGTCCGCGTGCGCTTGCCCTGTGCAACGGCAGGCCACGATAGTTCGGTGTTTCGCACGGATCAACGCGCGTGCGAGTCGGGGCGATCCAAACGGGAAAGGAGCAGGCGAGCGATGAGGCAGAAGAGCCCATTATTCAGAGCAGAGGCCTTGAGCGCCGAGCGCACCCAAGCCCTCGGCGAGGTGATCCTGGCGCAGCCGCTGTCTTTCGTTTTCCTGACCGGGGCGTCGGCAGCCATTGCCGCCTGCCTCGTCGGCTTTCTCGTTTGGGGCACATACACAGAACATTCCACGGTCGGCGGCGCGCTCGTCCCCGATCTCGGGCTCGTCGAGCTTCATTCGCCCCAATACGGAACGATCGTCGAGAAGCACGTCCGCGAAGGGCAAATCGTGCACGCGGGCGACACCCTCTACGTAATCTCGAGCGACCGGCTCAGCAGCGCCCTCGGGCCCACCGAGAAGCGCATCGAGCTCGAAGTCGGCAAGCGTCTGCGGAGCCTCGAGGTGCAGATCGCCAAGGTCCATGCCTTCCAGCACACCGAGCGAGCATCGCTCGAGAACATGCTCGAGGATCTCGAATCCGAAGCCGGCAACCTGCGCTCAATGCAGCGCACGCAGTCTGCCCGTGTGAAGCTCGCCCGGCAGACCGAGGCGCGCTACGAGGCGCTGCGCGCCCAGGGGTTCGTCTCCGCGGACGCGCTCATCGCGAAGCAGGAAGATGTGCTGGACCAGCGCAGCCGGCTGCAAAGCCTCGAGCGCGACGTCAACAGCGTCTCCCGCCAGCTTGCCGACTCGAGGCGTCAACTTCGCGGCTTGACGCTGAAGTACGCGAATCAAACGGCCGAGCTCGAGAGAAGTATCTCGAGCGGCCGGCAGGAGCTCATGCAAAGCGAGGCGCGCCGCAGGATTCTCGTGACGGCGCCGACGGGCGGAACGGCCACGGCCGTGCTCGGCCAGGTCGGGCAGTTCGTCGATTCCAACAAGATACTGGTCTCGATCGTGCCCGCGCGCGCCCGGCTGCAGGCCGATCTTTACGCCCCGAGCCGTGCCGTCGGCTTCGTGAAGGTCGGTGAGCCCGTGCTGCTGCGCTACGAGGCCTATCCCTACCAGAAGTTCGGTCATCAGAGAGGAACGGTCGTCGCTGTGTCGCGAACGGCGTTGCCGCTGTCCGAGCTGACGGGAATCACGCCCGCCGTGGGGAGGCCGAGCGAACCCGTATACCGAGTCACAGTGAAGCTCCGCTCCCAATCCATCGACGCCCACGGCACGCGGCGGCCCCTGCAGGCCGGCATGATCGTTCAGGCCGACCTGCTGCAGGAGACGCGACGCCTCTACGAATGGGTGTTGGAGCCCCTCTATACGCTGGCGGGCAAATTGCCCTAGCAGACCGGGCGCCCCTTTCGTCCGCATTCTCAATTGGTTGCGGCCTTTCGTCCTGCAAGGCGCGCGCCGAGTCCCGTTCGCGCGGCCTCGGGCCGGCAACGTCCAACGTGTGCGCGCATTGTCATCGTCCGGACGATGCGCCAGATTCGCTGACCCGGGACGCAATCCCACGCCAACCTACGGAGGGGCGGACATGAGGCGATGCAGGGGACTCGTTAGCACTGGAATCCTTTCCGTGCTGTGCATCGGTCCAGGAGCGAGCGCGCAGCAGGCCGGGACCGCCGAGATAGCCGCGCAGATGATGCGTATCGTGGAGATGCGGCTCGACCGCGCCGGAGTCCGCGTTTCCGCCCAGGGCCGGGAACTCGTCTGGGAATTCGTGGCGCACGCAGCGGACGAGGCCTATGCACACAAGGACCTCGCTGGCGTCGTTCCCCGCGCCGAGTCGCTAGCGGACCGCCTCGTCGAATCCGCCCGTAAGCAGGCATGGGCCGTAACGAAAGTCGAAGTCGAAGCCGTTCTGGCCGGACGCTGCGACTCCTCGGCAACGGCCTGCGCGGGGGCCTGCGCGGGCCCTCCCGCTGCACGTCCCAAGAGCGAGCCGCGACCATGACGGCCGAATCCGGCCGGCACGGCCGTAAGCCGTCGCTCGACGAATTCGGAGAGCAGCTGCACGCGTTTCTGGAGCACGTGCAACGCGAAACGAATGTGCCGGGCATCGCCGCGGCCGTGAGCCTCGAAGGCGCGCGCGTATTTGCGAGCGCCGGGACGTTGGCCCTGGACAGCGTTGACCCGTTGACGCGGCACACACGATTCCATCTCGGCTGCATCACGAAACTCTACGTGTCGATCGTGATTCTGGAGCTCGTGCGGTCTGGATCGCTCGACCTCGATGCGGCCCTCGAAGCGTATCTGCCGGAGCTTGCGGGCTGCACGCACGGCAAGTGCGTGACGCTCGCGCACCTTCTCTCGCATACGAGCGGCTACCGCGGCTCGAGCATCCACGAGCCGGGGACTTTGCAGATGGATTGGCACGATCTGGTCGAATGGCTGCGTTCGACGCCGCGGCACTTCGAACCCGGAACGGTCTTCAGCTACGAGCACACGGAGACCGTCATCGCAGCCGAGGTCGTCCGCCGCGTCACCGGGCGATCGGCACTCGCGCATGTCCGCGCGAGGCTCTTCGAGCCGCTCGGGCTGACCGGCGACGCGCTCGCCGGCACTGGCCCCGGCGCGGCGGCGGGGCAACACGTGCTCGACCCGGCGACGCGCAGGTTCAAGCAGGTCCATTGGGCGGACCTTGCGGCGAGCGCGGGACCGCCCCCAGCGATTTGGGAGGCGGCCTTTTCGCCTGACTCGATGTCCCTCGATGCCCTGCTCGCCACGGCGGAGCTCATCATCGGGCAATCCCGACCGCGTACCGACCTCGAAGCTGCGCTGGCGCCGGCGACGCTGAATCTTCTGCAACGGCCGGCGGTAGCCGTTCCGCGCCTCACGAGCGGGCCGCTCGCGGAAACGGCGCCGGCGGCTTTCGGCCTCGGCGCGGGCCGCTGGCGAGACGGCTTCTATGGAATCGGCGGGTCGACTTACGGCCAGTGCCAGGGATTTCGCTTCGACGCGCACCTCGGCGCCGCGGTCGCGGTCGGCGTCAACGTGCTGCAGCCGTATTTGCGCGATCTTGTCATCGGGCGCATATGCGAAGCCCTCGCCGCGCCGGATGGCGACGGCATGGCGGAGTGCGATCTCGAAGTCGATCTCGCGGCGCTGTCGGGCGATTACCGAGGGCCCGGCACGAGCCGGGTCCTGGCCTCGTTCGCCGACGACCGGCTCGAGCTCGTCTTCGAGTCCGCCGCGACGCCGCTCAGGCTGCGGGCCGAGGTCTCCCGCGGCACCGACGGGGGCTTGCGGCTGAGTTGCGTATCGCCCCAACTCTCGATCGGCTTCTTTTGGGAGCCGGATGGCTGCAACGTCGGGCTCATGGTCGGTGTGCACGCTTACAAGCGGGTGCCCCCGTGCCCTGCCCGAGGCGAGCGGGCCGACGAACCCGCTTCGAACGGAGAAACGAGAAAATGAGAACGCATTGTCCAAGCCTCTGGCCGGTGGCTGCGTCCCTCGCGCTGTGCGCGGGATGCAGCGGCCAGCCGGGCACGTCCTCAGCCTCCGAGCCGGCCGCTTCGCCCCCCGCGCCTGCCGAGGCCACGGTGCTGCTCGGCGCCGACTTTGCGGGCGCCTGGCCGACGGGTCTCGACCCGGCGACCAACACCACGGCCGGCGCCAATCTGAGCTTGATGAACGCCGTCTACGGCGGCCTCTTTCAATTGACGGCCGACAGCGACGGCAGCCATCCGCGGATCGTCGGCGTGCTCGCGAAGAGATACGAAATCGAGGACAGCGGACGTAAGGTCGTGATTCACCTTCGGCCCGGCGTCACCTTCTCGGACGGCAGCGTGCTGGACGCCGAAGCCGTGCGCTTCAACATCGAGCGCGACCGGCGGGCGCCTTGCGTGTGCGCGCCGACGGGGTGGCCTTGGGCCGACGACGATGCCGTCACGACGCCGGACGACCATACGGTCGCCCTTCACTTCAAACGCCCCTATGCCGCGGTCATGGATGTGTTTCCGACCTCGAACGTGAACTGGCCGGCTTCGCCGCGCGCGCTCAAGCGGCTCGGAGGCCGGGAGTTCAGGCTCATGCCGGTCGGCGCAGGGCCGTTTCGGGTCGTCAGCGACACGCTGAGCTCGAGGCTCGTGCTGGAGCGAAATCCGCGTTACTGGCAACAGGGCCGGCCGTTGCTCGAGCGACTCGTCTTCCAATCTATCGGCAGCGAACAGGCCGCTTATCAGGCACTGGTCGCCGGCGACGCGGACGCCTACGAGGGTGCGACGTTGGTTGCGCTGTTGCGGCGGGCAGCCCAGGACGGCCGCGTGCGCATCACGCTGCAACCGGCGACCTCGCCGTATGTCGTGCAGCTCAATACCGAGAACGCGCCGTTCGACAACGAGGATGCCCGCGAGGCGATCTACTACGCGACCGACGCGAATGCGATACGCAAAGGACTTTTCGGGGACCGGTATCCGATCAGCGAATCGTTCACGGGCCCCGGCGGGCTCTTCTACCACGGCCGCATTCCGGGCTACCGCCAGCACGATACGGCCAAGGCCCGGAGAATCGTGCGCGAGCTCGGCGGCCTGCGGGTCGAGCTGGGCACGCTGCGTTCCTCGGTCTCCGAGCGCATCGTCACGGCTTTGCAGACGCAATGGCGGCAGGCCGGCATCGACGTTTCGATCGAGGTCTACGACATTGCCGGGCTCGTGCGCCAATTCCAGACGGGGAGCTGGCAAGCGATGCTGCAGACGGCCGGGTCCTTCGACCCGGAAGCGCTAACGGGCGTGAGCTCGCGGTTCCGCTCGGACAGGCCCTTCACGGGCGTCAGGGATCCTGCGCTCGACGCGCTCCTCGTCGAAGCGGCGGCAGCGTTCGACCCCGAAAAGCGCGATGCGCTGTACCTCGCGGCGGGCAAGTACATCAGCGACAAGGCGTATGCGCCGTTCCTGTTCGCCTTCGCTCCTGCGCAGCTGACCGTGCCGGGCATCGAAGGACCCGGCCTCACGACGCCTATTCCGCCGCTCATGGTCAGCACCGCCGTGCTCTGGCAGGACGTGAGGCGCGTTCGCCGATGACAGCGCTGCTGCGCATCGTCGGCCGCCGGCTGCCGGCCGCCGTGCTCGTCCTTTTCGGCGTCACCGGGCTGACGTTCGTCGTCCTGGGCGGGCTGCCCGGCGACGCCGCGCGCCAGCTGCTCGGCCCGGAAGCCGACGCCGCTCAGGTCGCGCAGCTCGAGGCGCAGCTCCATTTGGACCGCCCGATTCTCTCGCGGTATGGGTCATGGCTCGCGGGCGTGGCGCGAGGCGATCTGGGCCGGTCCCTCGCGAGCGGCCAATCCGTAGCCGGGTTGCTGGCCGCGCGTCTGCCCGTCACGCTCGAGCTCGCAACCTTCGCGCTCGTGCTCGCGCTCCTGCTCGGCGTGCCGACGGCGCTGCTCGCGGCGCGCCGCCCTTTCGCGGCTTTCGATCGGGCGGCCGCGGGCCTGTGCATGGCCGCGCTCTCGGCGCCCCCTTATGTGGTCGCGCTTCTGCTCGTGCTGGTCTTCGCGGTCCGGCTCTCGATCCTGCCATCGATCGGTTTCACGAGCTTCGCCGCAAGCCCCGCAGGCAACCTCGAAACGCTGGCGCTGCCGGCATGCTCGTTGGCCTTGCCGCTATTCGGGCTCTACGCCCGGTTCCTCCGAGGCGAACTGGTCGAGCAGCTCGGCCGCGAGGCTTACGTTTCGACGGCGGTCGCGAAAGGGCTGGGCCCGTGGCGCGTGCTCGTACGGCACGTCTTCCCAAACTCCGTGTTCGGCCTCCTTACGATCGTCGGCCTACAGATCGGCGAGCTCGTCGGCGCCACCGTCGTGGTCGAGCAAATCTTCGGGTTGCCCGGTCTCGGGCCCCTGCTGCTCACGGCCGTCGACACTCGGGACGTCATGGTCGTGCAGGCCGTGACGCTCGTGCTCGCTACGGTCGTGTTGACGGCGAATCTCGCGGTCGACGTTCTCTATACGCTTCTCGATCCAAGGGTCGCGCATGAGCGCGGCTGAAGACGCTCGCCTTTCGAATGCGGCCGCGGCAGCGTCGAAGCCAAGCGCCCGCCCCACCGGCAGACAGCGACCCCGGCTGGCGATAGGTCTGCCGGCCGCCGTTCTACTCGCGATCGCCGTGGGCTGCTTTGCGGTTCCGGCGCTGGCACCGATTCCAGCTCCTGTTGGCGGCAACGTGCTCGAGTCGAACCTGCCGCTCCTCTCTCCGGGACACCTCCTGGGCACGGACCTCGACGGCAACGACGTGGCAGCGCGCCTGTGCTACGGCGGCCGCACGTCACTTCTGATCGCTGCGGCCGTCAACGTTCTGGGGCTGCTCGCGGGCGGCACGTTGGGCGCTCTTGCCGCCTACGTCGGCGGCGTCGTCGACTCGATCGTCATGCGCCTCGTGGACGCCGCGACGGCTTTTCCCGCCCTCGTGCTCGTGATCGCGATTGCCCAGGGCCTCGGGCCCGGCGCGTTCGCCACCGTCATCGCGCTCGTCTTTTTCGCCGTGCCCGCGTTCGCACGAGTGGCCCGGGCCGCCACCCTGCGCCTGTGCGCACAACCTTTCATGCTGGCCGCCAGCCTCTGTGGGCTGCCCATCTGGCGCGCGCTGGCCACGCATGTCGTGCCCAACGTCCTGCCGCCTCTGATCGCCTGCGCCCTGCTCGGCACGGGAGGGGTCATGATGCTCGACGGCGCACTGAGCTTCCTCGGCTTCGGGATCGCGCTGCCGCAGCCGACGTGGGGAAACATGATCTTCCAAGGGCGGCAGGCGCTGGCCGTCGCCCCGCGGCTCGTCATTGCGCCCGGCGCGCTGTTGTTCGTGACGGTCCTCTCGCTGAACCTTCTGGCGGAGGCACTGCGCTACAGAGGGAACGTGAATTGATCCCACTGCTCGAGGTTCGCGGCCTCTGCATCGGTTTCCGGCAGGGACGCCGAGACGTTCGCGTCGTAGAGGACCTGGCGCTCAGCCTCGGCGCGGGAAAAACCGTGGCGATCGTCGGCGAGTCGGGGGCCGGCAAAACCCTCACGGTCCTCGCGCTCCTCGGTCTGCTGCCGCGAACGGCCCGGCTCTCCGGCTCGGTCCGGCTGCTCGGCAAGGAGCTCGTCGGCCTGGCCGAACGCGAGCTCAGGCGGCACCGGGGCCGCGACCTGGCGCTGATACCCCAGGACCCGGGCCGTGCACTGAATCCAACGATGTCGATAGGCCCGCAAATCGCCGAAGCCGTGCGTGTGCACGGGCACGCAGGTCGCCGGGAAGCCAAGCACCGGGCCGTGCAGCTGCTCGAGCAGCTCGGGCTCGCGGGCGACAGCTCATATGGCGCCTTGCCGCACGAGCTGGCGGGCGGCATGCGGCAACGGGCCATGATCGCCGTCGCGCTGGCGGCGGAGCCGAAGATCGTGATCGCGGACGAGAGCACAAGCGCGCTCGACGCAATCACGCGCGCGACCGTCATGCACGTGCTAGAGGCGAGGCAGCAGCGCCTCGGGACGGGGCTGGTGCTCATCACGCACGACCTCGCGCTCGCGGCAAACCGCGCCGACGACGCGCTGGTGCTGCAGGCGGGCCGAACGATCGCCCGCGGGCCCGAGGCCCTGTCGGAGCGGGCACGCGCCGCCCGCATGCCGCCGCGCCCTGAACCGGCGAAGCGGCTTCGCGGTTCGGCGCTCGGGGGTGACGGCACGGAACCGCCCGTGCTCGAGGCGAGGCGGCTCCGGCAAGCGTTCGAAGACAGGGCGGGCGGGCGCGCGGCCTTTGGGCTGCGCGACATTTCGTTCACGCTCTACGCACGCGAGACCCTCGGCGTCATAGGGGAATCGGGAGCCGGCAAGTCCACGCTGGCGCGCACGCTACTGCTCGCGCCGCGGCCCGTGTCCGGCACGGTGCTGCTGCGCGGCACGGACCTCATGCGGTTGCATCGGCGCCGACTGCGAGAGCGCCGCGCCGAGTTGCAGATCGTATTCCAGAACCCTGTCAGCTCCTTGGATCCGCGCTGGCGGGTCGAGTCTTCCGTAGCGGAGCCCTTGGTCGCGCTGCGCCGGGTCGGGCGCCGGGAACGCCTGCGCCGCGCCCATGAGGCACTCGAACGAGTCGGTCTGCCACCGGGCCGCTATGCGCGGCGCCGGCCTCATGAGCTCTCGGGGGGCCAGTGCCAGCGCGTAGCGGTCGCGCGCGCCCTCACGCTCGCGCCGGCGGTCATCGTCTGCGACGAAGCCGTCGCTTCGCTGGATGCCTCCGCGAAGATGCGCCTCCTCGACCTGTTTCGCGAGCTTCGCGACGCACGCGGCCTTGCGTACATCTTCATCTCGCACGATCTCGAGGCCGTTCGTACCCTCAGCGACCGCGTCGCTGTGCTTCACGAGGGCAGACTTTGCGAACTCGGCCCCGTCGACGAGGTGTTCAGCCGTCCGCGCCACCCCTATACGGCTTCGCTCGTCGGCTGCACGGGACTCGCAATCACTTCGCGTCGGCCGGCGGCCGCGCGGACTCGATCATGACCTTCACCCCCTCCGTGATCTCCCGCAACGTGCTCGCGCTGACGCGCTCCTTGGGTACGATGAGGTGCACGGCCTTCGTTCGAAACCTGACCCTGAGTAAAGGCGCCCCCTTCGCATCCTTGATGATTTCGTCTCGCGCCCGCACTGGGCGTGCAGGCCCCGGCCCCTCGGAAAGAAGGACCTCGTAGGCGGCTTGTGCCGATAGCCGGGCGCCCGCGCCTTTACACGCGCGTGCCCGCCGTAGTAGCCGCTCGCGGCGCTCGGGATCCGTGAGACGCCTGGCAAGTACGACGGCCCACTCTTCCCGGATATCGCTGGGCGACGGAAACGCCTGAAGGACCACTGCGGGAAGCTCCGCGAAGCGCAGCAGCCGCGATATCTGCGCCTCCGAGACGCGCAGCGCCCTTGCGATCTCGACCTGGCTCGAGAAGTGACCCCTTCGCAGCCAGCGGCTGTAGCTGAGCCCCCTTTCGTAGGGGCTGATGTCCGTGCGGACGCGGTTCTCGATATCCATTTCGATCAAAGCCGCGCGGGTGTCGAGGTTCCGGAGGACGACGAGCAACGGAATCCCGAGGTAACGGGCCGCAAAGAGCCGCCTCGCCCCGTAAATGAGCTCCACGGCCTGGCCTTTCGGTTTGTTTACGCGCCTGCCGAGAGCGGGTTGCTTCTGCCCGTGTTTCTCGATGCTCCTAATCAAGGACATGCACGACTCGGCCGTTACCTCCTCGCCGAGCCTGTCGTGCATTTCCCACATTTCGCACTCAAATGGATCGACGAGCTCCTCGCTCACGGTGCGCCTCCTGCACGGCCCAAGCATCCGGGCCGTTGTCCTTCGCCATGCTTGCTCGGCGCTCGATCCTACGCGCCCGGCCGGTGTTGGCCGAGGCATCTTTCTGTCCGATTGGCCCGCAATTCGGCGAAGGGCTGACGCCCCGCTGGGCGCCTCGATGCCGTCCGGTCACTCCTTGCGGAAGTTGGATTGTGTCCGACCGCAGCGCGTCCCCGCTTCCACCTCGAAACCGAAGCGCTCGATGACGTCTTCGAACTCGGCGAGAATGTGCGCCCGGCTCAAGCCGAGCTGCTCGAGGGCGTAATCGTGCCGGCTCCGAAAACGCCGCGCCCGCCCGGCCTCCGCCTGCAGCAACGCAGCGAAGCCCTCGTCCATGACCCACCCAAAATGGTCGTAGATTCCGCGCACGGTCCCCTCGGGATCGTGCACGAGATCGTCGTACCGCACGATGATGTAGCGCTCGGCCGGCGCGCCGGCGAGGAGCTCGAGCGGATACCGATACCAATGCGCCGCCATCTCGAGCAAATACTCGCGCAGCGCATCGCGCCGGCCCGCAATGCCGACGGCACGCCACGAGTAATCCATCATGCTCACGTAGGACGGTATGGCCTCGAGCGGGTTGCGCACGAGGTAGACGATGCGCGCATCGGGGAATTCCTCGAGCACCGAGCCGAGCTTCGGGCAGAGCGCGGGATTCTTCGCGAGATACTGCCGCGCCGCGGCGCCGCCACGCGCACCGCGGCTGCGCGCCTCGGCCTCGAGATGCCGCTGCACGCAGCGCCGGTAGAACCGCATGATGCGCGTCCGCTCGCTTGCGGGCATCGCCTTATCGAAGAACGTGTAGGGTCTCGCTTCGTCGAGCAGCCCGGCCGAGAGCCCGGCGGTGAGCGCCGCCCAGGCGTGCAGCAGCAGGTAGTCGTCCTCCTCGGGCGCCGCGAGCGAGACGCGGTGCATGACGTTGATGGCCGCCCAGCGCCTCTCGACGCGCTGCCAAATCCGCGCGACCGGCGCACCGAGACCGCGCTCGAGCCGCGCGAGGCCGCGGACGATGCGGCGCTGCACAATCGCTGGCGCGAATAGAATCTCCCACATGCGCATCGTCGAGAACCGCGTCGTGTCCTCGGCCAGCAGGCGGTGCAGGAAGGTCGTGCCGCTGCGCGGGTTGCCTGTGATGAACACGGGCTCGTGCACGGCCCGACGGCGATAGCGGGGATAAAGCAATGCGTCGGCACCGAGCGCCGCGTGCACGATGAGCTCGAGCGGCACGAACAGCAAGAACGCGCAGGCGACGAGCGCGCGCCGCGGCGTCCATTCGAGCCCGAAGAACCAACGACGCAGGAAGCGAAAGAACCCGGCGAAATCGAACATCCCGCGGCGTCAGTCCCGCGCGCCGGAGACGCGGTGCGGCCCCACGTCCGTGGCCGCCTTCGAGGCGCGCGGCACGCTCGGAGCGCGGGCGCCGAAGCGCGCCACGAGATCGTCGCGCGCCATCCAGACGAGCACCCGGCGCAGTCCCCGGACCGAACGCTTGCGCACCCGGCCGCCGCCGAAAGTCCGGTTCAGAAACCACACGTAGACGTTCTCCCAGAAGTCTCGAAACGCACCGCTCGTGAAGGGCTCGTAGCGAAACCCGAGCCGCGCCAGCAGCCGCTCGCCGGTCTGCGCCTCCCTGGGCGAGAGAAACGTCGTGATCGCGAATACGCCCTGTATGTCGCGCGCCTCCGGCGTGCGCTCGATCCAGTCGGCAAGCTTGGCCAACGAGGTCATGAGCATGCGCCGGCCCTTGGCCGCCCACATGAGATCCGGCCCGCCGTCGGGCGGCTGCGGCAAATGCTCGTTCCAGTAATGCAGCTCGAGCATCGCGGCACCGGCAGGAATCTCGCCCTGCTCGAGCGGCAGCACGCGCTCGGCGCGGCAGAAGCGGATCCGGAACACGCACTCCGGGTCGTTCCAGAACTCCACGATGTTCTGCTGCCGACGCAGATGCTCGTCGATGGCGTGAAACAGCCGGCTCAGCATCGCGCGGCTCCGGGTGCCTTGCCGGATACCGGCCGGGTCGCTTCCCCGCTATATTGGGCGCACGGCAAAGGGAAGCAGCTGTGAGACAAATCCTCTTCATCGCCGACGATCTCGGCCTGACCGATTCGATCAACGACGCGATCTTTCATGCTCATCTCCATGGCGTCCTCGACGGCGCCGCACTCATGATGGGGCAGCCCGGCACCGAGGCGGCCGTAACCCGTGCACGCGAGGTGCCTCAGCTGCAGATCGGCCTGCATCTGCATCTCGTCGACAGTCAGCCGCTGACGCTCGAACGCTGGCCGTGGCGCTCGCCGATGGGTGCCGGCTTCGCACTCGGCCTGTCGCCGCACATGCGCCGGCTCGCCCGCGAGGAGGTTCGCGCGCAATGGGACGCCTTCGAGCGGACCGGCCTGCCCTGCCGATTCGTCAGCGGCCACCATCACCTTCATGCGCACCCGTTCGTGCGCCGCATGCTCATCGAGACCCTGCCCGCCGGCTTCGACGGCTGGATTCGCTGGGGCACGCCGCGCTTCTTTGCGCCGAGCGCGATGCAGCTCGGCTACGGTACGCTGCACTTCCTGCTGCAGAATCGCATGCAGCCTTGGCCCTTCGCGACGAGCACGACGCTCTGGGGACTCGACCGTATCGAAAGCATGCGGGCCGCCGAGATCGAGGCCGCGCTGCCCGGGCTCGGCGACGGCCTCCACGAATTCATGTTCCATCCGCGGCGCATCGAGACGGACGCGGACACGAGCTGTCTCGTCGAGCTTCGGGGATGGACCGGCAGGGACAGCGGCGGCGCGCACGGCGCATCGGGTCACGCAGCACCGGGTGGATGATCGGTGTCGAACGCCCCCGCGCGATGCCGCCACTCGAGCCGCGGCGACCACCACTTCTGACTGCGCCAGACGATCGGCCACGGCAGCCAGCACGCCATCCATACGAAGCCTCTGATGAGGCTCCAGCCCGCGACGGCAGGCAGATGCCGCAGCGGCAGCGGCGAACCGAGCACGCGGCAAACGGCGTAGGCCGCGATGCAGTCGAACGTCATGACCGAGCCGAGCGCATACCAGGGCAGCGGCGACACCGGATAACAGATGACGGACAAGATACAGCCGACGATGGGCAGCACGAACAGCTGCGCGGCGTACGACACGGGCCGGCACCAGCGGATGGTCTTGTGCCAGCGTAAATAGTGCAGCAGGGCGGCGAGCCAGCCGTTCGGACCTGGAACGGTCGCGAGCCGTACGCGGCCGAGCCGGCCGTGACCGAGCAGGCGGCCGAGTTGATAATCGTCGGCAAGGCACGTGCCGAGGTAGTCCCAGTCGACGCGGCGCTTGAAGCGCGAAGCCTCGAACAACAGGCCCGAACCGAAGCCGAAGTCGATGAGACCGAGGCGGCCGAGGAGCACGGCGCCCGGGTAGAACTCGAGATTCACGAACAACTGGTCGAGGACGTTGGTCGCGGCGCTCGTCTTGCGCACGATGTACGGCGAAGTCACGAAACTCGCCTCTTTGGACGAGAAGTCCTCGCGCAGCGAACGCAGCGTGCCGGCGGGCGCCTCCATATCGGCATCGCTCCAGAACCACAAGTCGCCGCTCGCATACCGCGCGAGCTCCTTCATGACCGCTATCTTGTTATTAGGATAGTCTTCTCTCCCGGACTGCACCACGAGCTTGAGCCGGGCTCCCGGATGGCGGGCGCCGATCTCGGCGAGCAGACCGGCCGCCTGCGGGCGGTCGCGGTCCGTTACGCCTACGAGAATCTCGCTTTCGGGGTCGAGCTCGGCGACGAACGATTCGAGGCAGTGGCCGAGGCGCTCGAGCTCCACCGGCGCCAACGGGCCCGCGACCGGCTTGAACACGCTGATGCGGCGCCGGTCGGCCGCCGGCCCGGCCGCGGGCCGGTCTCTGCGCGGGGCGACGAGGACCAGCGAGGCGGCCCACCAAGCCAAGCCGAAGCCGGTCCAGACGGCGATGGCGAGGATCCAACCGATCACAGGCCCTTCGCCCCCGGCCGATGCTTTGCGCAACTGTCCATACTGCTCCTCTAGCCGCCGCAGCCGGCGCCTGTCGGAGTCGAAACCACCGCGGATCAAGCCAGCTCCGCAGGCCCGAGTCCGACACTACCGACGGTTTCAGTGTAGCTAGCCGCTTCCTGCCGCTAAACCCGGTGATCTCAACAGTACGAAGTGTACGAAGCGTTTCTCAGGTGGGGCCGTCGCCCAGCTGCGGCACCAGCTCCTCGAAGTACAGATCGAGGTAATCGACGGTTAGCGCCGACACGTGGGGCGTCATGAACAGATTCGGCGTATCCCACAGCGGCGACTCGGACGGCAGGGGTTCCTCGGGGAAGACGTTGAGGAAGGCGGCGGCGATACGGCCGCGCCGCAGCGCCTCGCACAGCGCTTCGGCGTCGATCGCGTTACCGCGACCGAGATTGTAGACGGCCGCCGTCGGTTTCATGGCCGCAAAGGCCGCGGCGCCCAGGAACCCGTCGGTTCCCGTGTCGCTCGGCAGGACGCTGACGACATGATCAGCGGCAGCGACGGCCGTGAGGAGCTCGCTCGGGGCGAACACCCGGTCCGCGCCTTCCGTGCCCGCCGCGACATCGCGTTTGAGCGCGTCGACGCTCATGCCGACGGCGTGCAGCAGGCGGCCGCACTCCCGCCCGATACGCCCGTAGCCCACGATGAGCGCCGTCTGCCCAGCCAGCCGCCGCAAGCCGTCGAAGGCATCGCGCGCCCAGGCTCGCCGACGCTGCGCGGCCACGGCCGCACCGAACCTACGGTTTACGAAGCCAATCATGGCGAGCAGGCTCTCGGCCATGACGCGGCCGTGAAAGCCGCCGAAGACCCGACCGACGCGGCCCGCCGGGTCCGCTTCCACGAGCTCGCGCCCGGCGGCGGGCGTGAAGACGCGGGTGAGCTGCGGAGCGCGCGCGTACCAGCCGGCCCGGAAGCGCCACACCACGGCGGCCTCGGCCGCAGGCAGCGCCGCAAGGAAGGCTTTCTCATCGGTGCACAGCGTGACCGCATGGCCGGCCAGCGCGGCGCGCAGCCGCTCGAGCTGAGCGCTCGACGCGCTCAGTTCAGCGACCGGATGCTCGAGAAAGACAACGATACGCATAGCCGTGCGGACCCGCCGCGCGTCCCGGCCGGAAACACCCCCTTCAGCGCTTCGCGCGCGGCTCGAGCGTCTCGACGACGCGCATGGGGCTGGCATGCACGAGCCGTACCTGCAATTCGGCGACGGGCGCTTGAGCCTCCGGCGTCTCCGCCGCTTGCTGCCGCTGCCGCGGCAGCAAGATCCGCGTCCGCCACACCTCGTAGGGATCCCAGCCCGCCGAGGCCGCGGCCTCGGAGGATGCCGGCTGCTCGTGACGGGGCGCCTCGGATGGCTTTTGTTGCGGCTGCATGGCGAGACCTTGGTGTTCTTCTTCGCCCTGACAAGCTTGAACACGCGCAAGCCCAGCGGCTATCAGGGAGTCCGCCATTGTACCAGTAGCTCCCGCAACCAGGTAATCCCCTCGATAGTGTTCGTTACGACCTGTTCATCGAAGAAACCTCACCGGGCAGCCGCGGTCTGTTTAAGAGTCGGCTCCGCCGAGGCGCGGACCGCACGAAGTCGAACCAACGACACTCTTCCGTGACCCGCGTCGCCGGGCCGCGGAGCTGCTCGACGAGGTGAAGCCTTGGCACGCGATTTCGTCACAGGACTGCGGCCCGCGAAGGACGCGCCTCACGGGCAAACGCGCGAGCGTCGCAAATTGAAGTATCCGGGCCGGCGCGGCCGCGGGCTGCTGCTCGGGGCACTGCTCGTCGGCGGTATCGCCGGCTATGGCTGGTGGCGCTCGCGGCCCCCGCCCGTCAATTACGTCACGGCCCCCGTCTCGCGCGGCTCGGTCGTCGAGAGCATCGCGACGACGGGCACCGTCAATCCGCGCGTCACGGTGCAGGTCGGCAGCTACGTCTCCGGAATCATTCAATCGCTTTCGTGCGACTACAACACGAAGGTCAAGGCCGGCCAGCTCTGTGCCAAGATCGACCCGCGCCCGTATCAGCTCAAGGTCGATCAGGCGGCCGCGAGCCTCGCGAGCGCCAAAGCGCAGCTGACCAAGGACAAGGCGAGCCTGGCCTATGCGAAAGCCATCTACGACCGAGATCGGGCGTTGCTCAAGAAGAACCTCGTCTCGCGGGACACCGTCGACAGCGAAAAGAGCAAGCGCGATGAGGCCCAGGCGCAAATCGGGCTCGACGAGGCTTCGATCATGCAGCGTCAGGCGGCGCTCAACGCGGCGCAGGTCGACCTCGGGTACACGGACATCGTCTCCCCCGTCGACGGCGTCGTGATTTCGCGCAATGTGGACGTCGGCCAGACCGTCGCCGCGAGCTTCCAAACGCCGACGCTATTCGTCATCGGCAAGGACCTCACGAAGATGCTCGTCGACACGAACGTCAGCGAATCCGACGTGGGGCAGGCGCACGTCGGGCAGAAGGCCTCGTTCACGGTCGAAGCCTACCCGGGCAAGGTGTTCTGGGGCCGCGTTACGGAGGTCCGGCAAGCGCCGATTACCGTGCAGAACGTCGTGACCTACGACGTCGTCATCAGCGTCGACAATCCGAAGCTCGAACTTTTGCCGGGCATGACGGCGAACGCGCGCATCGTGACGGCCGAGCACGACGGCGTCCTGCGCGTGCCGCTGCAGGCCGTCCGGTTCACGCCCGGCGGCTTCGCAGCCGATGCAGGCCGAGGCGCCGACGCCGAGCAGCGCCGTCGGCCCGCCGAGACCGAGGGCGCCGCGCAATCGGGCGAAGGCCCGGAGGCGGCAACCGGCCCCGGCGCCGCCGGCAAGGCCCGGGTCTTCGTGCTGCGCGACGGCCGACCGCAGGCCGTGACCGTCGAAACGGGGCTCAAGGACAACCGCTTCATCGAAATCACCGGCGGCCTCAAGCAGGGCGACGAGGTCGTCGTCAACCAGACGGGCGGCGCGGCGCAGGCCGAGGCCGGTCCCCGCCGCTCGCCGCTGCGCTTCTAGTGGGCCGCTAGATAATGCTCGCCGAACAGGAGGCCGTCGTCGCCGAGCGCGTCATCGAGGTCCGTGACGCCGTCAAGACCTATCGGCTCGGCGACGTCGAGGTCAACGCCCTGCGCGGCGTGAGCCTCACGATCGAGCGCGGGGAGTTCGTCGCCATCATGGGCGCCTCGGGCTCGGGCAAATCCACGCTCATGAACATTCTCGGCTGTCTCGACAAGCCGACGAGCGGCACCTATGTCCTCGAAGGCGTCGATACGGCCACGCTCGCCGAGCCCGATCTCGCCCGGATTCGCAGCCGGCGCATCGGCTTCGTATTCCAGAATTTCAATCTGCTGCCGCGCACGAGCGCCGCCGAGAACGTGGCGTTGCCCTTGTTCTACTCGGGCCGCATCGCGGACGGCGCCGACCGCGTGCAGCACGCGCTGGATACATTGGGTCTCGCCGGACGCGAGCAAAACCACCCGAGCCAGCTCTCGGGCGGCCAGCAGCAACGCGTCGCCATCGCACGCGCCCTCATCAACGATCCGGCGATCCTGCTCGCCGACGAGCCGACGGGCAATCTCGACTCGAAGACCGCCCTCGAGATCATGGAAACGCTGCAGGAGTTCAATCGAACAGCGGGTCTGACAGTCGTGCTCGTCACGCACGAGCCGGACATGGCCGAGTACGCGGACCGCATCGTCACGATGCGGGACGGGCTCATCGTCTCGGACGAACGGAGGGCCCCGCGGCCGGGCGGGCGGCCCGCGCCGGCGGCCGGGCGTCTCGCGCCTGTAGGCCGCGCGCGAGCCGCCGAGCCGCTGCCCGCGTGGGCCGCCGCCGGGGCAGAACCGGAATCGGGCAGCGCGGCCGACGCCTGGTCCTTCGCCCGCATGGCGCTGCTCGCGGCCGGCCGCACGCTCGCGCGCAATAAGATGCGCTCGGCGCTGACCATGCTCGGCATCTTCATCGGCGTCACGGCGCTGATCACGATGGTCGCGGTTGGCCAAGGCGCGAACGCGGAGGTCCGCCAGCGGCTCGAGGCACTCGGCACGAACCTCGTCATGATCATCCCGGGCGCGACGCACAGGGGCGGCGTGCGCGCGGGCTTCGGCAGCGCGTCGACCCTGACCGTGGCCGACGCCCAGGCGATCAAGCAGGACGACCCGGCCGTCGCGGACGTCGGCTACGAGATCGGGGGCAATGCACAGGTGCAGGCCGGTAACCAGAACTGGAACACGCAGATCCAGGGCGTCTCGCCGAGCTTCACGTCCATCCGCAACTGGCCGATCGTCGCAGGACGCGCCCTGACGGACGAGGACGAGCGCAACGCGGCGCGCGTCGCTTTGCTAGGCCAGACGGTGGTCAAAAACCTGTTCGGCGCCTATGAGAATCCGGTCGGCGCGACCGTCTTCATCAAGAACGTGCCTGTGGAGGTCGTCGGCGTGCTGGCCGCCCGCGGGCAGACCGGCTTCGGCCGGGACCAGGACGATACGGTCCTGATCCCGTTCTCGACGGCCGAGCGCAAGGTCCTCGGCGTATCGGCGCCGACGCGCACGGAAGCGCCGGAGAACAACCGCTACGGCACACCGCCGAATCCCTTCGGCGTATCTCCCAAGCTCGCGGGGTACGTCAACGTCATCTTCGTGCAGGCGGCGAGCACGGCGGCCGTGCCGGCCGCCATCGACGAGGTCACGCAGACACTGCGCCGGCGGCACCACATTCAGCCCGGCGACGACGACGACTTCTCGGCGCGCAACATCAGCGACATCACGCAGGCAGCGCAGAGCAGCAGCCGCATCATGGCACTGTTGCTGATCACGGTCGCCTCGATCTCGCTGCTCGTCGGCGGCATCGGCATCATGAACATCCTGCTCGTCTCGGTCACCGAGCGCACGCGCGAGATCGGCATCCGCATGGCCATCGGGGCGCGGCGCGTCCAGGTGCTCGTGCAGTTCCTCGTCGAGGCCGTGCTGCTCAGCGCGATCGGCGGCGGCATCGGCGTGCTCGCCGGCATCGCGGTCGCCGCGCTCATTTCCTCGGCAGCGGGATGGCCGACGCTGCTCTCGCCGACGGCGATCGTCGGCGGGTTTCTGTTCTCGGGGGCCGTCGGGGTGTTTTTCGGATATTACCCGGCGAAGCGGGCGGCGCAACTGAATCCTATCGAGGCGTTGCGGTTCGAGTGATTTAAGAGGGGTCAGAGCCCTTTTTCCGAAGCGGAAAAAGGGCTCTGACCCCTCCCGCGCTGCCTACTTCTGCCAGCCGACGTCCTCGGGATTCGTCGTCTTGAATCCGGCCGGACCGTAGTTGGCCAACCCCTTCTTCACGGCGAGATCCATCGGACCGTTGAGAAGCGGCAGCGATCCATAAAGGTGCAGCGCCTGCGCCTCCGCGGCGTTGGCGGCCATTATGGCCTGACTCTGGTCCTCGATCGTGCTGGGCTTTCTGAGGAGCTCGTCGAGCTGCTTGTTGCCGAGACCCGAATAGTTGCTCTGCGAATCCGAGCAATACAGCTGGCAAATCGAGTTCGCGTAACCGAAAGGATCGGTCGCGACCCACGACATTATAATCACGTCGAAATCCCGATTAATCATCGTCGACGCAAAATCGGAGGACTTGCGAATGTCGATGTCCATCTTGATGCCTATGTCCGCCGACATCTTTTGCTGGGCGCGAGCCAGCGCCGTTACGATCGGGTCGTCCCCAAACGTCACGTACGTAAACTCGGCCATCTTGCCGTCCTTGTGCCGAAACCCGTCGCTTCCCATCGTCCAGCCGTCGTCGTCGAGCAGCTTGCGCGCAGCAGCCGGATCGAAGTGCAGGTCGGGGATGTTGTCGCGATAGCCGTCCTGCCACGGAAACATGAGCTCCGACCCGGGGGGCTCCTCGGACCAATTCATCCCCTGGAACTCGATCTTCGCGAGCAGCCGACGATCGGTGCCGAGCATGAACGCCTTGCGGGCGGCCGAGTCCTTGAAGAAAGCGCTGTTGCGGCCAAGCGTGTAGACCCCCGTCTGGCGCAGGAAACCGCGGCGGACCTGCACATTGCTCATGTCGCTGATCTGCTTGAGCCGATCCGCGGTACCGACACCCGTCACGTCGATTTCGCCGTTCTGGAAGGCGTTGATCGAGGCCGAGTCCCCCATCTGCCGAAAAACGATCTTATCGAGCTTTGGCGTATCACCCCACCACTTCGGGTTGCGCTTGAGCACGAGCCGCTCGTCGGTCAGGGACTCGACCGTGAACGGGCCGGCCAGAAGCTCGGGATGCAGATCGTTGACCCAGCCCGTCTTGTAGAAGGCGGGATCCATGTTCTTTGGATTCTCGAGCTGGCTGAAGATCGCCTGATAGGGGTAGAACGGCTTCTCGAATGTGACGATGACTTCGTTGTCCTTCTCGCCCTTCTTGACGCTCGCGATCGAGCTGTAGCCGTCGGTAGCGGCGGGATTGAAGCGCGGGTCGTTGCCGCTCTGCGTCTTCCACGTCGTGTCGAACGCCGTCCAGTCGATCGGCGTGCCGTCGTTCCACTTGGCCTTCGGGTTCAGCGTGTACTTGACCGTTTCCGGGTTGTCGTTGACGAGCTCGGCCGAAAGCAGGAAATTCGGGTTCGGCTTGACGCCCCCGGTCACCGTATACCGCCAGAGCCTGGGCGTCATCCAACTCATGACCCCGTCGGAATCGGCATTGTTGCCATCGACGTTGAAGAGGTTCCAGTTCGGCCCCAGCCCGCTGATCGGCAAGGTCAGCGTCCCGCCGTCCTTGATGTTGCTGCGAGGCTGAGGATTGTTGTAAGCCTTGCCCTTCTCCGGCAGCGGCAACGGGTAAGTCCCGGCCGGGACACCCTCCGGCGGCTCCGGCTGCGTCGCCACGGCAGGCGCGCCCGCCGTCGCGCCCGAACCGTTCGTGCGGTCGCCCGGGCCGCCGCAAGCGACGATCAGCGACGTCGCGCCCGCTAGGGCGATGACGATCAAGCTCCTGGATTTCATGATTCTCTCCTCAATTCGTCTCCGAGCGCGTCCCGGCGGCCGCCGGTCTCGAGGCGTATGATGCGCTACCGCGGCCGAGGCGCAATCCCGGCATCACGAGGGATGATGGCAGGCGCTCCGGTCGCCCGGCTCGCCCTCGAGGGGCGGGTCCTCGGCGTCGCAGCGCCCGCGTTCGGTTTCCGAGAGCCCCGGGTAGGTCGGGCAACGCGTCCGGAAGCGGCAGCCCTCCACCTCGTCCCTCGCGCTCGGCAGGTCGCCGCCGAGAACCATCCGCGACTCTCGGCGTCGTCGCTCGAGCTCGGGATCCGGGACGGGCACGGCCGCCAACAGCGCGCGCGTGTAAGGGTGGCGCGGGTGCGCGAACACCTGATCGACATCGCCGAGTTCGATAACCCGGCCGAGATACATGACGGCGATGCGGTCGGCAATGTGCCGCACGACCGAAAGGTCATGCGAGACGAACAGATACGAAAGGCCGAGCCGCGCCTGCAGATCCTCCAGCAGGTTGATGATGCCGGCCTGAATCGAAACGTCGAGCGAGGAAACCGGCTCGTCGAGCACGATGAGCTTCGGCTGCACCGCCAGCGCGCGTGCGATCGCGATACGCTGGCGCTGCCCGCCCGAGAACTGCTCCGGGAACCGGTCGACATGATCCGGATCCAGCCCCACGAGCGCCATGAGCTCGCCGATCCGCTCGTTGATCGCGGCCTTCTTCCAGCCCAGGACCTGCAGTGGCTCGGCAAGCACGTCGTAGACCGGCATGCGCGGGTCGAGCGAGGCCAGCGGATCCTGAAACACCATCTGCAGATCCTTGCGGACCTCCATGTGCTGCCGATGGCCTTTGAGCTCGGCTACGTCGCGCCCGAGGATGGCGATCCGCCCTTCGGCCGGCGCCTTGAGCTTCATGATTTCGAGCAAGGTCGTCGTCTTGCCGCAGCCCGATTCACCGACCAGAGCCAGCGTCTCGCCTTCGCGAATGTCGAAGCTTACGCCGTCCACGGCCTTGACCGTGCCAATCCGCCGCCGCAGCAGCCCGCCCGACGTGAGCGGGAAATAACGTTTGAGATTCTCGACCTCGAGCACGGGCGTACGCTCGGCGCGCGGCACGCCCGCGAACGCGGACGGCAGCTCCGGCGGCACCGGAAACACGTCCGAGGACTCGAGCCCCTGCTGCTCGATCTCGTCGGCCCGCACGCAGGCGGCCGGATGCCCGCCCTGCGCACCATGCCTGACGAGCGGCGGTTCTTCCTCCCGGCAGCGCTCCTCCGCCATGGGACACCGCGGCGCGAACGGACAACCCGGCGGCAGATCGATGAGCGACGGCGGACTCCCTTCGATGGGCACGAGCCGCGCGGCCTTGCTCTGGTCGGGCCGCGGTACGGCGGCTAACAAACCCATTGTGTACGGCATCGTCGGCCGGTAGAAAATGTCGTCGGCGCTGCCCCGCTCCACCGGCCGTCCGGCGTACATCACGAGCACGTCGTCGGCGAGGCCCGCCACGACGCCGAGATCGTGCGTGATCATGATGACCGCCGCACCCGTCTCGCGCTGCGCGGCGCGCAGCACATCGAGCACCTGCGCCTGGATCGTCACGTCGAGCGCGGTCGTCGGCTCGTCGGCGATGATAACTTCGGGACGGTTCGCGATTGCGATCGCGATCATGACGCGCTGCCGCATGCCGCCCGAGAATTCGTGCGGATAAGACTTGAGCCGCGACGCCGGATCCGGGATCCCGACGAGGTCGAGCAGCTCGATCGAGCGCTTGCGCACCTGGTCGCGCGTGAGATCCTGGTGCACGTCGAGCCCTTCGGCGAGCTGCTGCCCGATGCTCAGCACCGGCGTCAGCGCCGAGAGCGGGTCCTGGAACACCATGCCTATGTGCCGGCCGCGGATTGCGGACAAGGCGTTGTCACCTAGACCGACCAGCTCGCGGCCGCGCAGCGAAATCGAGCCGTGCACGGCGGCCGTCTCGGGGAGCAGTCCCATGACCGCCAAGGCGGACACCGACTTGCCCGACCCCGATTCGCCGACGATTCCGAGCGTCCGGCCCGGCGCGAGATCGTAAGAGACGCCTCGAACGGCGCGCACGAGGCCGGCCTCGCTCTTGAAGGCCACGTGGAGGTCCCTGACGCTGAGAACGGGCTCCGCCGCCTGGCCGGCCAACGCCTGTGCCGCCGACTCGGTACGCAATTCCGTCTCGAAGGCCCTCATGCGCGCCCTCCCGAGGCCGAGCTCGGATCGAGCGCATCGCGCAGGCCGTCACCGATCATCGTCATGGAAAAACACAATGCCAAGAGCAAGGCCGCGGGAAACAGGAACATCCAGGGGGCCGTCAGCAGCGTCCCGCTGCCGGACCTGATCAGCAGACCGAGCGACGTATCCGGCGGCGTGATGCCGAAGCCGAGAAACGAAAGCCCGGTTTCCGCGCCGACGGCATAGACGACGCCGAGTACCGTATTGATGATGAGGATCGAGCCCAAGTTCGGGATCATGTGCCGGCGTAGAATCGTGAATGAGCCGACGCCCATGTACCTTGCCGCCGCGATGTACTCGCGCTCGCGCAGCGACAGCGCGATCGAACGCAGCACGCGCGCATAGCCGACCCAGCCGAAGATCATGAGCGCCCCCGTGAGCCAGATCCAGCCGTTCGTGCCGTGCGCACCCTTGACCATGATCGCGAGCAGAAAGAACGTCGGAATCACGAGCATCGTATCGATGAGCCAGACGCCGACCTTCTCCCGCCAGCCCTCGAAGTAGGCAACGGCCGTGCCTACGAAGGCCGCGATGACGGTGATGCCGAACGAAGCGATGACGCCGATCATCAGGGACCGGCCGAGACCGCGGACACACAGCGCGAACATGTCGCCACCGGCAACGTCCGTGCCGAACCAGTGCGTCGCGCTCGGCGGCTGCTTGAGCGCGAGGAAGTCGGGATTGTCATAGGCCCACGGACTGATAAACGGACCGAGAATGGCGAACAGCGCGAGCAGCACGAAGATCACGAATCCCGCTACAGCCGCGGGATTGCGGCAGTAGCGCCGAATGATCAGCGTGCGCTTCGGCACGCGGCGCACGCCCGCATGCCGCTCCTGCGCCGTGCCGGTCGTACCCTGAAGGGCGCCTGAAACAGCCATTCCGCGTCCCCCTATTCGATCCTGATCCGCGGATCGAGCATCGCGACGACGATGTCCGCCAACAGTAGGCCGAGACAGGTGGAAGCGCCTCCAAGCGCCGCGACCGCCACGGAGCCATTGATATCGTTCTTCGTCAACGCCTCGATGAAGTAACGTCCGGCCCCGTCGATCGCGAAAATCGTTTCGACGAACACCGCGCCCGTGATGACCGACGCCAGGCTCCAAACGACGCCCATGGCCGTCGGAATCAACGACGTGCGCAGCGCGTGGCGCCGGATCGCCGTGTTTTTTCTGACGCCCTTGGCGCGCGCCGTGCGGACGTAATCCGCGTTCATCGTGTCCAGCAAATACGTACGCTGCGTCAGGTGATAGCCGACGTAGCCGACGAGCGTCAAGGTCAGCGTCGGCAGCGCGACATGCTGAAGGTAGTCGAGCAGACCGCCGCTGCCGAGGCCCGTGACGTAGAACCAGCGCACGCCGAAGGCGTTATTGAAGCGGATGCCGCCGAGAACGATGAGCAGCGCCAGCACAAACGTCGGGCACACCAGGAAGAAAACGCTGATGGCATTACTGATGCGGTCGAAGAGCTTGTACTGCCGGATCGCGGACGCGACGCCGATCGAGACGCCGATCAGCACGGCGAGGACGGTCGCAATGGAAACGAGCTCCGCGCTCACGAGCGCCCGGTGCGCAATCTCGTGATTGACGGGCTCGCCCATCGGGCTGAGCCCCCAGTTCCAGTGCAACACCACGTGCTTGAGCCAGAGCCAGTAGCGCTCGAAGACGGGCACCTTGTCGTTGATGTTGGCGAGATTCAACGACGCGTCGATCGATGCCTCCGGCGGCCGCGGCCGCATCTGCAGGTAATTCGAGCGCGGATTCAGAAACCATGAGGCCAGAAAATAGGCGAGCGACGTCGCGGCGAACAGCATGACCGCGTAGTTCAGCAGTCTGCGCGCGATAAACCTCAGCACAAGGCCGTCCCGTGGAGCACGCTCGAAACAGGCGCGTACGGACGGACGCGGACGCGCGTCGAGTCCTCAATGTCTCGGCCGACGAACAACAGCGATAGAACCATAGCGTCTTTGGTGCCTTCATTATCTCAGGGCGGGCGGCGCCACACCGCATTCCCACCGCCGCTCCGGCAATACGGACCCCGCGACGAGCGGGCCCACGCGTCTCGTTGCCGACCGATTTTAGACAGCCGGGCGCCGGCTCAGTGCCGGAAGGCAGAAACTCGCCCGCTCATGATCCCCCGCGCCGGGTGACGATTTTGCGTTCCGCTCCAATAGATTGAAGAGATTATATGAAGTTCCGCCGCGGGCGGGATGCGGGCGGGTCCCGGCCGCGCTCGGCGCAGATCCAATAACGAATTCGACCCGCTGCGTATGCGGAGATTCCCTCGAAGTAGGTGTTCGGCCCGGGCTCGGCTCCCGGGCTCAGGCACGCGGGAAGGCCGTGGGCGCAACCCGACCGCAAGGCCATAAATTACATTACATTCAGCGTTTATGTGGCTGTCTTTTCGACTATTTATACGTTTTCGCTGGCGATCGCTTGGCTCCGTCCCCGCCCTCTGAGAGAGGGAGGCCGCTCGTCCGCGGCGCGAGCACCCATCGCGAGAGGCGTGCCGCAAAGTAGGCCCCCTAAACGGCGAAGGCGACCGGGCGGAACGCCCCGCCCGGTCGCCGTCGGTATCGCCGTTCCCGTTTCGAACGGCAACCTGGCCTATTCCGTCCGGAACGCCTTCTCCGCGACGTGGATGAAGAAATCCGGCTCGAGTGGATCGAAATCCTCGTCGAAGTCCCCGTAGGTCGTGATGTCCTGAAACCCGACGTCCCGCATGAGCTCGTTCACGTAGTTCCTGCGCAGCGGGAACATGTTGAGGTTGAACACCGACCCGTCGGAGAACTCGTACTTGAAGCGGGCCAGACCGTCATCCACGTACTCGGGCTCCGCCGTCACCTCGCGGCCCGTGTAGTAGTACTGGTGCTTGCTCTTGAAGCCCACATCGAGAATCGCGTCGTAGTTGCGATGGTCGAGGATCAAGATGCCATCGTGCTTGAGCGCGGCATAGAACTCGGCCAGCGTCCGGCGCCGGTCGCGCTCCTCGAACAGATGCGTGAACGAGTTACCGAGGCAGATCACGGCATCGAATTTGCCGTGGATATCGCGGTTGAGCCAACGCCAGTCCGCTTGGACCGTCTGGAGAATGACGTTCTCGTTTCTTGCCGTTCTCGAAGGCCTTGGTCAGCATCTCCGCACTGCCGTCGCAGCTCGTGACGTCGAAACCGGCCTTCAGCAACTGCACGGAATGAAACCCCGTTCCCGTCGCTGCGTCCAATACTCTGTGCTTGCCGTACTTCTTTAGAATGTCGATAAAGAATTGGCCTTCGCTCTCCGCTCGGCCGTCCCAATCGATGAGCTCGTCCCACTTGTCGACAAAGGTCTCGACATATTCGTTCTGGTAGTGCTCGGTCTTGCGTACGGAGATCGGATCGCTGCCGTATTCCTGGTACCGATGCCGGGTGCTCTTCCCACTCTTGTTTTTCACTGCTTCTCTGTCTACAGCCATTAGTTATCGTTCCTCCTTGGCTTGGTTGGGCATCCCGGAGCTGGACCTCCGTCCTCCGGAACCTACCTATTTTCTCACGTTAAGCCGCAGGATGCAGGCCGAACGGTCCTGGTCACGCGGAGCGTGCGGAATTTACTGCCGAAAACGAGAGAAACCGTTGGGGCATCAAGGGCTCGCGCGCCAAGACTTGCACCTGCTCGCTCGATTTGTTAGGGCTTGCCGAATCGCGTTCGTACACGAAACGCGCCGTTGCGCCCCGCGAAATCCGTAAATCCCGGTCCTTTTTCGCTTGGCGCCGGGCGCTGATGCCCGGCATGCTACGTCCCCAACGATGCAGATGTTCGCGCCCAGCGCATTTCCTCGTCCTCGCGCTTATGTAGTCTTCGTGCGCTGCCGCGCATCGTCGGACGCATCGCGCGGGCCCCTGCCTGGCCGACCGCGAAGCGGCCACCCGCGCTCAGCCGGGCGCGGCCGCGCCGGCCCTGTGCGTGCCCTCGCCGACCCGGTTCCAGGCGCTGAGATCGCAACCGATCATCTCCTCGAGTCTGCGGTTGGCCTCTGCATAGGTCTCGACCAGCGCGCAGCGCGTCGCCCCGTCGATCGGCGGAATCTCGCGGCTGTTCCACTCACGGATCTTGTCAGCAGCGCCGTACAGCTTCGCCCCCTGCAAGGCGCGGCTCACGAGTCAGAGCGAGCGCGATCTCGCCAGCCGATTCTTGCCCGAAGAGGCCGACGCACGAAAGGCGCCTATCCCTGCATCGAAGCCCACGTCGACGCCAAGGAACGAATAGATGGCGCTCATGAAGGCCGCCGGTGCCGTGACGAGATCGTCATAGAGTAGAACCAGGCTTTGCTCCTTGGGGAAGCGCTCGTAGTAGCGGGCCAGCTGTGGCGCGTAAGAGCCCTCGCGTACGAACTCCGGCCGCTCCTTGAGTTTGTCCTCGAAGCTCAGCCCCGCGTTCAGCTGAACATGGCGACCGAGTTCCAATAGCGGGAAAGCGCCACGCTCGACGGGGTTTCTGAGCGAGACGACGAGCTTCGCGTCAGGGAGAAAGTGTTTGATCGCGGTAGGAATGTCATGAGAGGAGTACCCGCCGCTCAGGTAGGCCGGCGTGCTCTCGCCGACCGCCGGCTCGCCCTGCCACCCGGAGACTAGGAAGTTCGGCAGCATGAATGCTCCGGATCACAATTCCTTTACTCGATCAGGCCATCGCGCGCGGAAGCACGGGCATTCGATCTCGGTCCGGGCGGCTTGCCCGCGTTCCCGGCAGCATTGACCGAAGCCGATTGCCCGCGAGCGCCCGGGCTCGCCGCACCATAAAGGCTGTGCTCGGCGCGGTGTTAGCGCGATTGGCCCCGCGCGGAGCTAATCGTCCGTGAGCAGTCGCGGCAAATCCGCCAACGTCTCGACTTCCAAATCAGGCTGCCCGGGCAAGCGTTCGCGCCGCTGGCCATATCGGTTGCACCAAACGACGCGCAGTCCGAAATCGGATGCTGCATGAGCGTCCCATGCATTCGAGGATTGAAAGGACACCTCGTTGGCCCGCAGATCGAGTTCATCCAGACAATAGCGATAGACGCGCGGATCGGTCTTGAAGGTGCCGAGCGCGTCGACGGATAGAACCCGGTCGAACAAACCATCCAATCCGGCGCTTGCGATTGCCGTTTCCAGCATGGACGGCGACCCATTCGAAAGAATCGCCGTGACATAGCCGGCCTGCCGGAGCTGCCGCAACACATCCGGCACTTCTGGAAAGGCCTCGAGGCTTCGATAGAGATCCATCAACGCCGAGCGCACTACCGGCTCGGCGAAGCCGAGACTTTCGAGTGCAAAATCGAGCGCGTCGCCCGTGACCTGCCAGAAATCGGCATAGCGCCCCTGCAGTGCCCGCAGCCACGTGTATTGCAGCTGCTTATCGCGCCACAGCGCCGTGAGCGCCGCCCGTTTGTCGCCAGGAAGCTGCGAACAGCGTGCTGCGGCGGAAGCGAAGTCGAAAACGGTTCCATAGGCGTCGAAGACGCAGGCTCGGATGCCAGTGAGGTTCGTCAATTCACCCGCCCCCGAATCGGCCCGGCATCGCAAAAGCGATGATCCGCTTCCTGCTTCTGATGCGGCTCCGGCACATCCAGGCGCTGTCTCCGTACTGTGCCGCGAACCCGGCCTGACGGGTTCGGCCGTGATACGGACTTGGGCTTCGCCGTCGGTGGACAGCGCGGCAACGGCGGCGCGCAGTCCGGCAGTGTCGTTCGACCGTTGAAAACACCCTTAAACGAATCCCCGATACGTGGCCCACACGTCGCTCAATTCATCCGGTGCCGGAACAGCCACCCGGCGACCGCCAATGTCACAATTCCGATAGCAGCCATGGGCCAATACTCTGAAACCAACAACTTCATATCCGCGCCCTGCAGAAAGACGCTCCGCACGATTACGAGAAAATAGCGCATGGGATTGAGATACGTCAAAAACTGCACGGAACGCGGCATGTTCTCTATCGGCGTGGCGAATCCGGACAAGATCACGGCCGGCACCAGAAAAAGGAAGGCCCCGAGCAGCCCCTGTTGCTGAGTCACCGAAAGCGACGAGATCATCAAGCCCACGCCGATCGCCGACAAAAGAAACAGCCAAATTCCGACATACAAGGGAAGCAGCGTGCCACGGAGCGGGACGTTGAACCAGAAGACCGTCACAACGATTATGAAAGTGGCCTCGATGGTACCAATGACGAACCCGGGGAGCGCCTTGCCTATCAAGATCTCCGTCGGCCGCAGCGGCGTTACGAGAAGTTGGTCGAACGTTCCGGCCTCCCGCTCTCGGGCCACGGACAGCGCCGTCACCACGAGCGTTACAACCAGCGTCAGTAACGCCACGATCCCCGGTACAATGAACCATCTCGATACGAGGTTTTGGTTGAACCACGCGCGTATCTGCAACCTCGCCGGCGCTTCCGGCAGGCCGTGAACGGCCGCCCAATCCCGGTTAAAGTCGATCAGCATATTGCGTGCGTAGTTTAATACGATCAGCGCCGTATTCGAGTTGCGGCCATCGACGACGAGCTGCGCTTCGGCGGGTTCCCCTCGTGCCAGACGGCGGCCGAAATTGGGCCCCAGTCGAAGCACCATCAGAGCATCGCCATTGTCGACTACCTGCGCTATTTCGCGGTCACTGTGCAGGGTGCCGACGTAGACGAATGTGGGGGAGCCTGCGAAACGCGCTACGAGGCTGCGCGCCGCAGACCCGCCGTCAGCGTCATAAACCGCAAACGATACCTGGTTGACGTCGAATGTCGCAGCGTAACCGAACACCAACAACTGGATGACCGGCGGAACGATCAAAACAAGGCGGCTCCGCTTGTCGAGGAGCAGAGCCCGTAGCTCCTTTACGGCCAGCGCGAGTACGTGCTGTAGCACTTGCATGCCTATTCGAGCCTCTTGCTTGACTTGTGCCGCACAATTGTGAGAAAGACCGCGGCCATGACGGCAAGCGCAGCCATGTTCGGGAGAATGACGGGCCAGACGTTACCGGCTAAAAAGACCGTCTGCAGAATGGACACGAAATAGCGCGCCGGGACCAGATGAGTCAGCGCTTGAATCGGTACCGGCATGGAACGAATGTCGAAAATGAAGCCCGACAGAATAAAGGCCGGCAAAAACGTCACGATAATTGCGATCTGGCCGGCGACGAACTGGCTCTTCGCAACGATAGAGATCAGCAACCCCATTCCGAGGGCTGCGCCCATGAACAGTCCAGAGGCCAAGAGCAATACCCACAGGGACCCTCGCACCGGCACGTCGAACACCCAAGCTGCCATCGCCACGGTCAACAGCATGCCGCCCATGCCCAGAACGAAATAGGGCAGCAGTTTACCGAGGAGAAATTCAGGCACGCGCATCTCCGTTACCAGCAGCGCTTCCAATGTTCCGCGTTCCCACTCCCGCGCCACGACCATGGCAGTCAGCAGCGCGCCGATGAGCGTCATAATTACGGCGATCAGCCCCGGCACGAGGTAGTCGCGGCTCTCTACGGCGGCGTTGAACCATACTCGCTGTCGAAGGTCGACCGGCGGCTTCAGCGTTGACCCCTTGCTGGCCCGATAGCTTTCCAACCAACGAAACCACACGGCTTCTACATAGCCCTGAATAATCCTCGCCTGGTTTGCGTCGACGCCGTCCAAAATGACGCCGATGGGCGGCTCGCGTGCGTCAAGCAATCGATCTGCGAAGTCGGCGCGCAACCACACGATGCCCTGTACTCGGCGCTCGCGCAGCGCCTGCTCGGCATCTTGGATGCTCAGGAACTGCTCGAGTTTGAAGAAATCGGAGTGCGCAAAGCCCGCGGCGAACTGCTCCGTCTCGGCGCCTGGCTGCTCCACCACGAGAGCCAGCGGCACATTGCGCGCGTCCAGCGACACGCCATAGCCAAATAACCACAATAGGATGAGAGGCATGACGAAGGCGATGGCGAGGCTGGAAGGATCGCGCAGAATCTGCAATGCCTCCTTGCGTACAAGGGCCGAGAGCCGCATGGCGCTGCCGGGTCGGCCGATCGAGAGGTTCATGCCGCCCTCTCCGCCGTCTCGTGTCGTTCGATCAGCGTAATGAAGGCGCCCTCGATACTCGGCGCGGCAGCTCCGGGCTTACCGGCCACCGCTTTGATCTGCGCCGGCGTCCCGGCCGCGAGAATCTCACCCTCCGCCATGATGACCAGCCGATCACAGAACTCGGCTTCCTCCATGAAGTGAGTGGTGACCAGCACGGTCACACCGGATTCGACCAATACGTTGATTTGGCCCCAGAACTCGCGTCTGGCGACCGGATCCACGCCGGATGTCGGCTCATCGAGAAACAGGACTTCGGGGCGATGCATCAGCGCAGCGGCCAGCGCCAATCGTTGTTGGTAACCTAGCGGAAGTTCCCGCGCGCGCGTATCGACCATGGTCGCGAAGTCGAAGGTGTCTAGCGCCCATGCAACCCGTTCACGGCGCAGCTTACGCGGCAGACCGTAGGCGTTGGAAAAGAATTCGAGATTCTGCTGCACCGACAAGTCGGCATAGAGCGAAAACCTCTGCGCCATGTAGCCGACACGCGCGCGTGCGCGCGCCCGCGCAGTGCGCAGATCGGCGCCGGCCACGCTGGCACGCCCGGCGGATACCGGCAACAGCCCACACAGCATCCGAAACAAGGTCGTCTTGCCGGCCCCGTTGGCGCCGAGGAGGCCAAAAATCTCGCCGCGCTGCACACTAAAGGTCACGTCCTTAACGGCGCAGAAGTCTCCGAACATGCGGCGTACTTTGTCCACCTCAATGGCGGGCCGATCGCCGGCACGGTCCGACGCCTCCGCGGCTAGAGCCCCCATCGATCTGGTGCCGCCGCTGCGTTGGGCGCCCAAGCTGGTCACGAACGCGTCTTCGAAGCGGGGCGGCGCCGCGAGAACGGAGAGCGTCGCGCCAGCCAGAGATTGCGGGACGACATCTACTCCAGCCGACGCCGTGACGACGCGCACGCCGTCGCCGACGATGACCGCGTCGAGCACACCCCGCGTGTCGCTGAGCACACCCTGCAGCCGACGCTTGTTGAGACTCGCTGCGCTGACCAAGAACGTACGGCCGGCGAGCTTCTTGCTGAACTCAGCGGGTGCACCGTGCCCGAGGAGCTTCCCCCGATGCAAGAGCAGTATGTCGTGACAACGCTCCGCTTCGTCGAGGTACGCGGTGCTCAAGAGGACCGTCATGCCGGTTTCCTCGACCAGGCGATAGACGATTTGCCACAACTCGCGTCGGGAGACCGGATCGACTCCGACGGTGGGTTCGTCGAGCAGCAGGAGGTGGGGCGCGCGCACAAGGGCGCAGGCGAGACCGAGCTTTTGCTTCATTCCGCCGGAAAGCTTGCCAGCCAGGCGTCGTCCGAACGGCCCAAGGCCGGTCATCCTCATCAGCTCCGCGTAACGAGCCGGGCGTTCCTTCGTCGCAACACCCTGTAGGGCGGCGTAGAGATCGAGGTTCTCCTGTACGGTTAGATCCTGATACAAACCGAAGTGCTGCGGCATGTAGCCCACGGCCGCCTGCACCTCCTCGGGCCGGCTACGAGTATCGCTTCCGAGCACCGATAGCCTGCCCGTGTCCGGCAGCAACAGCGCCGCCGCCAGGCGCATGAGGGTCGTCTTGCCGGCGCCGTCGGCGCCAATCAAACCGGTGACGCGGCCAGACTGCAGCTCGAATGAAACGTTATCGAGAGCTCGGACTTCTCGGCCCGCGCCGAGAAATGCCTTGCCGACGCCTTCGACAGTGAGCGGGGCAGAGACATTCATTCGATGTCGCAGACGTTGCGGCCAGGGACGGCTCGGTCGTCCAGATCGAGCGTCACCGTAGCCGGCATACCTAGACGCAGCTCGCCCTCCGGGTTGCAGGCGAACACGCGCATGCGATAGACGAGCCGAGTACGCAGCTCGGGCGTTTCGACATTCTTGGGTGTGAATTCGGCCGACGGCGATATGTAGCCGACCCAGCCCAAGTAAGTCTTGTTCGGAAAGCTGTCAGTCGTAATGGCGGCGCGCATGCCGGGTCTGACTTTACCGAGCGCCGTCTGCGGCAAGTAAGCGCGCACCCATACCGGGTCGGTCATTGCCAGTGTGAACACGGGCGTGAGCGGCGATGCCATGTCACCCGGCTCCAAAATGCGCTCGCGGATCACCCCGTTGGCAGGCGCATGGAGTTCCGCATCCTTGAGCTCCTCGTTGGCAAACGCCAACGCCGCCTCGTCGGCGTTGACCTGTGCAACCTCGGCTTTGTAGTTCGCCTCGGCCTCATCGAACTCCTCCTGCGAAGCCAACTTGCGCCGAGTCAGCTTCTCAATCCGTCGGTAAGTCAGCTGCGCGGCAACGACGCGGGCTCGGGATACCGCCGACTGCGCCTGCGCGCGGTTTCGTTCCGCCTCGAGCCGCTCCGTGTGCAACTTGGCGAGCAATTGGCCCTGCTGCACCATGTCGCCTTCGTCCACGTACATCACGCCCACGTGCTCGCTGCCGTTGAACGACAAATTAACTTCGCGGATATCGACGTTTCCATAAACAATCAGCTTCGTGCCGCTGTCGGCCGGCGGCGGCCTGTGGTACCACCACCACGTGCCGCCGGCAAGTACAGCAGCCAACACAGGAAGCATCAAGACGCGCTTGTTCATGAGCTGACGACCACGACGAATTTGGTGCGGACGCAGCAATGACAGCAGTCTTCAACCGTCTTCTCTATCGGTAGAACCCGCAAATGCTCGCGGCTACATCAAGGCCGGCAAGCCGAATCGGAACGCGTATAGGAAACGCGTCAATTGCTCATAAGCCCATTCGGTGGAGAAGCAGGCGCGCGGCCGGCAAGCGATTGAACCGGGGGGGTGCCCGTCCGGCCGGCAGGGGCCCGAGCCCATTTCACGATCCGTTATTCGGCCGGCGACTCGCGTACGCTCGTCGGGGATTCCGTCGGGCCGCTCCGGCCCTCCGCGGAGGGCTCCGCATCCAACCGGTACCGCGATGGGCCGCTTTTGGCCCGAGCGCAGCGCCCTATCTCAGTTGCGCGAATGCTCGGTGCAGCGACGAAGGCATCGAGTACTACCGCTATTTGACCTGGACGTCGCTCTCGATAGCAAACGAGTCGATATCAAGCGGCCCCTGCCGCCATATGCCGTCCAAGGCCCTTCATTCGCCGCACCAGCCAGAACAGCGCGGCGGCAATGAGCAGCGCTGCGATCCCGACGGCCCAGGACAAGGTCACTGCGCCGACGTTAGGCAAATAAAGCAATACCGCACCGATCGCCGCCACAACGATTGCGACCGCACGCTGCGGAGAGCGAAACGCCTCGTCGTTCGGCATCTCTCTGAGAGACCAGAGCAAAGCCGCTCCGTGCAGAAAGCCCCAGACACCCATGAGCCGCATCAGTAGCCGCATCGTGACGTCGGGCCAGAAAAGCAGTATTGCCCCGACGACCAGGCTCAGGATGCTCTGTCCGAGGTAGCCCCTACGCTGGTTGGCTTGCAGCGACCCGAACACGCCCGCGATACCGTCGGCAATGAGTAAGGCGGCGATGGCGAGAATGAGAAATCGCAGGGACGCAATGGGCCAGACCAGCATGCAGATACCCACGACGCCGATTAGCGTTGCCTTGATCATGATCGCGGACGACAGGCGGCCGACCCTTGCCCTGAGCGCGCTCATCGCGCGCGTCGCGCCCACGCGCAGCGTTCGGCGGGGCCTCGTCGTGTCTTCGTTCGTCATTGGGATGTCTCCTGTCGATTTCGGTCGGAACCGGTCTACCGCCCCAAACCGCCGCCCCAGCTGACCTGCCACGCGACGCCGACGACATCGTCGTCGGTGCCGGACCGAGTGGATATGCCGGAGCTCGCGTAGAGCTCGATGGAGTGTCTGCCGTTGACGGGCAACGACAGCGTGATGCCCAGTCTCGAATTGTCTTGCCGGTTTGCATTCGCCGCGCCGCCGGTCATCGTATTGCCGCCTCGGTAGTAGGTGCTGCCGACCGCAAGCCATGCGCCTCCACTGAAGCTCCGAATGGCGTGAGTTTGGAGTGCCTCGATCGGATTCTGAGCTCGCGTCACGCCACCGAAGAATTCGTTGTTGTCGACAAAGAACGTGCCGGCCGCGGCGAGCTCCAGGATCCACCGCATCACGACCTTGGACAGACCGATCTCGACCTTCGCGGCCCAGCGATTCGTGCCGATGTTGACCAGCCGGCTCCCATCGTACTGGCCCGTTGGCGCGGACAGCGAAAAGCTGGCGCCGACAATGAGATCCTGCTTGTAGCGGCCAAAATCCGCCAAACGATAGGCGGGTGTGCCGAAGAAGTTCACGGACAGACGCGCTCGCGCGTCGCCGAGACCGCAGACGTGCCGCGCCGGCTGGTCAGAGTTCGGCTTCGGCCGCTTCGCTCGGCGCAACGCCGAACGGGAGGCGGCAAGACTGTGTCGGGCTGGAGATGGGGACCCTTGAAAAGGTCTTCTATGCTATTGATTCTGAGGGTAGTTGGTAGCGGGGGCTGGATTTGATTGCTCGCCACTTGTCTCGGCCACCGGCCTGGAACTGCGCTGAGGCCGGGTATCTAGGCCTTGAGCGCCCTTTCGAGCCGGGCAGAGCTTGCGTCGATGGCCTTCTCAACCGGTTCGGAAAACGCCATGAGCACCTTTCGCCTTTGCAAGTGCTGCTCGAAAAGCATGACCATCGTCTCCGGTGCATCGTCGTCATTCACGCACGCAGCAAGAAAGGCGGGCACGTCGATCTGGCCCTTGCCGGCTGCGCTGGCGAAGCGCTCGAAATCCTCAATTGTGAGAACGTAGACGCGGCCAAGCGGTAGCAAACGCTCGGCATCGGCGCTTGGGTAGTCCAGCGTTCCTTCCGGGTATATAGAGGCGAATGAACTGCCCCTGCTTGTGCCAAGCTCCTTGTTGGTAATGATGAGCAGATAATCTGTCTCGGCGCTCAGCACGTCGGCGGGAGCGCGGCATTGCTCGCGCAAGGATACGGCTGTCGCCCAGGCCTGCCCCACTGCGCCCGTTACGGCCCGCGTCTTGTGCGCGAAAAGTTCACTGTTTCCCACAGTCATCACGGACTCATTAAACAATCCTGCCTTGGATTCAATGAAGACGTTGCATTCGGGGAAGGACAGCAAGCCATCCGGAACCTGCGTGTCGGGGGCAATGTAGCTGCGGAGCTCATCCTCGCCGATAAAGCGCGTTGGTACCCTTCGCGCCTCGGCAACAACGTGCCGCTCGAAGAGGCGGCTAAACCGGTCAATATAGCCCTGCCCGGCCTCGCTCAGCACCGAATGCACGAAGCCTTCCAGACCGCGAAAGAACACCGTCGGATGCCAGCAAATCATCGCGTTGCCAGATCGTAAGAACGGATAGCGGGTCAGGACGGGAAACTCGAAATATTCCGATGCGACCTTCCGGTCGGCGTTCGGCAGGGCGCGGCAGAAGAAGACGAGTTCGGGGAAGGTCCGGGCTATGGCGGACTGGTAGGACGAAATAGCCCCCTGCGAATAACAGGAGAGAAGCGGAGCGAAGTAGCTATCGAGAATTCTGCGGCTTCCATCCATGACCGCGCCGAACGTTGCGAGCGAAAGGTCAATGAATTCGAGAACGTCAAACCCCGTCTTCTCTTTGAATAGTACGCGAAGCGGGTAGTCCTCGCCCTGCTCGGCAAGCAGGACCGCCTCGCGCACGAAGCTCCTTGTAATGCCCCGCTGAAATCCAAGCTGCGGGCGCAATAATTGCCGCATGAATAGCCGCAGCGGCATCGTGCCGGGCTCGCCTCGATCAACGCGCTCGGGAACGTTCCATAGCCTCTGGCGCAAGTCATTGAGTTGCGGTCTTGTGATGACGCTCGCAGGCTTGCCGTCGAGATAGCGATCCTGACATACCCACTTGACCATCAGCATAGTGAGCCAGGGCGCTTTCCTCAGTTCTGCAACTTCATCCTCAAGCGGAGGCTCACAAAGAAAACGGAGCGCCTGATGCACGATCGACTGCGGATCGTATCTGCGGGCGCGGTTACGCCATTCCTTGTAGGCGTCGTTAAATGACACTCTTGGCATATCGGATAATCATTCTCGCTACGGTCTGCGTATGCTCGTGGCGGTGAAAGCATAGAAACCGCAACAAGAACGAGCGCGTGCGTGATCCATCGCATTTAAGCCTTCCTTCCATCACTGTATCTGCGCTCTAAGAGCTTCTCTTTCCATCATAAAACCTATAGAACTGGGCTTTCGAGTGAAGTATTTCCAGCCCGCTAGGGGCGCTCTTTTCCTCTTAGCGCCTCGTTGCAGATCTCTGTACTTATCGTCACCTTGTTTCCCATCCACTGGTGCACGGTCTGCGGAGGAAAGCCTTCCTGGAGTTTGGCCACCATAAACCCATAACGTAGGCCCCGAGGCCCGGCCTGCGGCCCGTGGATTTTTGCTTGCTTCATTACGCGGCTTACCCAACGAGATGCGGTCGTGCGATCAACCGGCCACAAGCGCGGTGATCGACCCCCACCACCCTGTTCCTGGGCTCTGCGGAGACCGTGAATGACGTCAAGGGTTTGAACAACGTGCGAGGGGACTGGTACTGCCCGTTCATGCCCCTGCCGCTTGCCGAAGAAGATTGATTCTCCCGCCAAATCGATATCCTCCGCTGTCAATCCTATGGCTTCCATGACCTGAGCGCCCGTGTATGTCAGGACGATACAGAAGGTTCTCTCACGCGCGGCGGTATCGTGAGCCGCGGCCAGGAAGGCTTGTTGCTCTGCGGCCGTAAGATACTTGCGGCGCTTTGCCCGGTTTATTAGCGTGATTTTTTCTTCCGGCAATCCGGTGCCTTTCAAAAAGAGAAAGAGGGCCACGCGATGTGGCCCTCTGTGAGATTCGTAAACTTCCAAAATTAGAAGTTGATTTGGGTGCCGAGCAGAACGCTTGTAGCGTCCGCACTGGTGTTGCCGGTGCCCACATCTTCATCATGATCGATCCAGCTGACACTGCCGCGGAAGGTCATGCCCGGGCCGTAGGTGTATACAACACCACCTGTCCAGCGATTAACGTCCACGCTGTCGTCACCAACATTCTGGTTAACGTCATAGTAACTGCCGCCAAGTTTGAACGGCCCCGTGGTGTAGTCAAGACCCACAACCCAGGTTTCCGTCTGGAAGTTGTCGCCGCTGACGCCGTTATCATCTTCGGAGTAGGAACCGCCAAGACCGAATGCTTTCCAGTCGAAGTCGATGCCGACATTCCAGGCTTCACGGTCGTCAAGCGTGGCAACAGCAATGTCACCGGCCCGGAAGCCAGCAGCACCACCAACAGTGGTAGCGCTTCGATACAGGAGCACATCACCATCACCACTTTCCAGTTCGGCATGGGTCCAGCCGCCGCCGAGAGCAACGCCGACCTGGTCGAACTGGCCTTCGTAACGCGCGGCCAGATCCCAGATATCGCCATATTCGCCGTCATCCGCGGTACCGACAATATCATCGTCATCGTTATTACCGAAGTCACGGGATGCACCAAACTCAGGCGTGTAAGAAACGCCAGCCTGGAAGCCGTTAAAGACCGGGGTCATGTAGGTCAGCTTGTCGCTGTAGCCTGACACGGCCTGATCGTAGTCGAAGCGTGTGTTGGCGGTCAGAGCACCGGTTGCATCGGCGTTGAACAGAACATCACCAGCTGCGCCCACCGTCAGGGCATCGTTGCCGTCAACGTCGTTGACGATCCCACCAGCAGCAAGAAGGCCAGCAAGACCAGTATTGAAAA
The DNA here is from genome assembly GCA_963782445.1 of uncultured Gammaproteobacteria bacterium. Lineage (GTDB taxonomy): Bacteria > Pseudomonadota > Gammaproteobacteria > Steroidobacterales > Rariloculaceae > ZC4RG20. Next base: position 1,730,086 of record CAWAJM010000001.1, on the reverse strand, counting down.
TACCGTCAAGGTCGACGCTATCAACGATACCGTCACCGGCCAGGTTCTGAAGGAGGGTGTAATTGACCGGTGCGACCCATTGACGGATACCATCAGAGTTGGAGTCAGCCGACGGTGCGGAAACCTGCAGCAGGTAAGCTGCGCCGTCTTCACGACCCAGATTTACGCGGCCCCAGGCGCCGGAGAAGTAAGCATAGGCTTCTTCAGCATCATTACCAGCAAAGGAGCTGTCAGTGCCGTCCACATCAACTTCGATGTGCGCGCCGACCGTCAGGCCATTATCCAGCGTGGTTTCACCGGAGAAGTGCAGTTCGGTTTCCCGCAGGATATCGAGGCTGCGTTCTTCCAGGCTTTGATCGCCGGCTGTTGCCGTGTCATCGCTACGGGTATCCTGATCGAGCCAGGAACCGTAGAGTTTCGTGTGGCCGCCAACGTCAAGTTTGACTTGCGCGTTTGCCGAGCCGACCGCGAAGGTCATGCCCAAAGCTACAGCAGCCGTTCCAAGTAATAGTTTTCTCATTTCATACCTCCATGTATTGATGAGAAGTTCATCCAATCACTGATGTGATAAAGCCGCAGAATTGCGACTTCCTTTCCAGATATAGAGAAGGTCGGGGCGAGGAACAATCAGGAAGTGGCGGATTCGGTTTTTTAGTTTTTTTACGTGACAATTTGGCCACACCTGTATGCGACAAATTGGTCACAGCTATCTGGGAACCGCTGAGCGCGGACGATTCCCTGGATTTTCTTTGCTTTTGGTTGAGTAAAGCCGTATTAGTAGACGGGTAGGACGTTTTTCGTGTGTGCTACATCCAATCACAAAAGCCCCGGCCCGTTTTTCTGGGTCGGGGCTTTCAATAGCGTGGCGCGCCTCTGCGCATTCACTGGCTAGAACGGCAAACAATCGAGGTATGCTTTTGGGACGTTGTTGATCGACCATTTACCGCCCGCGACCCAAATCCTTCCCTCTCTTTCGCTTGCGCCCGTAGCGCCGGATTCTGTTTTCCGCTGCCGGTTTCGGGCCTTCGGAAGAACCGTGCTTGCCTTCGCCTTTCTCGTCAGACGCCGCCCGCGAGAATTCGCCCTCCAAGTCCACATGGTTCGTCCGCGTCTTGCCGGCGACGGCGCGCCCAAAGCCCTGCTCGAGCTCGTCCGCCTGCTCGGCGTCTTTCGCCGTCAGCGGCTTGTAATGCCGGTGCTTGGATTTGTGCGGCGCGGCCCTGCGCCCGCGCGGGCGCAGATCCTTGCCAAGCGAGGGCATCTGGTTGCGCGGGCCGCGCGCGCCAACGCGCACTTCTTTGGTCAGCACTTCGTTAAGGGATTTGATTTCCTTGGCATCGACCTGGGCGAGCCGGGCGATCTGTCGGTTCATCGAAAGGGCTTCCATTTCCTGGGCGCGCTGGAGCGCAAGGCGCTCGTCACGCTGATCGTCTTTCAGGGATTCGCGCGCGTTCTGAAAGCTTTGCAGGCGTTTCTTGTCTTCGCGCTTTTGGAGCTTACGGCGGATCAGCGCGACGCCGGTTACGCGCCCTAAAAAGGCGGCAAGGCCGGTGGGCTTATTGCGCGCGCGTTCGCGCCGGATTTCACGAATCTTATCGAGATATTCGCTTCGTTGCGTATCGCGCTGCGTGCGGTGCTGCCGCTCGAGCCGCGTCCTGTCTTTGTGCTGCTGCTGCCGGAGATCAGCGGCTTCCTTTTCCTGCGCCCCGCGGCGCTTTTCCTGGGCGCGTTTGAGCTTGGCGATTTCGAGCTCGCGCTGTTCTGATTTGACGTGCGCGCCGACGAGCTTGCGGTGATCGGCGATGAGGGCCCTGGCTTCCTCGACGGTGGGCAAGGACTCTTTCGGGAAATCCTGTTCCAGGAAAGCCTCGATGTCTTTTTGCCGGACGGTCTTGTCATCGATCAGGCGTGGCAGCGCGTGCATCCCGCCGTAGAAATCGACCAGCACATAGGGCCGGTTGCCGGTCGCGAGCATGTAGCCGTTTTCTGCGAGCGCGTTCACGAACGCATGGGCGTTATCGCAGGAACGCCAGATGTCCGTGACCTTCGCGATATGGTCTTTCCTTGTCAGCCCGGTCTGGCGCTTGAGGGCGTTTTCATACTGGCTGACCTGCGACGTCTTCTCCGCGCCTTGTTCCTTGAAATACCCCTTGGGTAATTGCAGCCCGTGGTCGCGGGCGAACTCCCTTGTGACCATCATGAGTTTGTCGTGATCGAAGGCCATGTGGATGGCCTTTTCCTGGATCGGATTGATGCGCGACCAGACGACATGGCAGTGCTCGCGGCCGTCCTTGATATGGAAGACGACGGCGCGCGGCTGGGCCGATAATCCGAGCCGCTCCTCGGCCCGGTCGATATATTCAAGATACTGCTCGCGGCTGAGCGGCCCCTGCGCCGGGTCGGGATTAATCGACAGGCTGTAGAGGTAATTCTTGCATTTGGTCAGCCCGTGCGCCTGCGCCTCCCATTCGGCGAACGCGCCGTGCAAATCACGGGCGACCGCCCCGCGCACTTCGGCAACGTCCATGAGCTCGTTGTCGTATTCGTTGAGCAGGTGCGAAGCGAGGTCCTGCCCCAAACCTCGTTGTGAGGCGAACGGGATCATGGCTGGCGCCCCATCGCCTTGAGCAGCGCGGCGCGGATGAGCATTAGTTCGGCCGCGGCCTGCTCCAAGAGCAGCGTATTTTCGCCGCCGTTGGCAAGCTGGATTTCATGGAGCTGGCTGCTGATTTGTGCGGCCTGCGCGAGGAGCTTGCAGAGCAGCTTTTCCTCGAGCGCCGGACGCCTTGATGTCCGCGGCGGATCAACGTCGAGGCAGCATTTGCTGATAAAGGCGTTGGTCGAGAGCCCGGATTTTTCGACACGCAGGGCGAACTCCTCCCGCAGCTCTGCCGGCGGGCGGTAGGAGATCGGCGCTTCGCGCTTTTTGCGTGTCTTCTTCTCCATGGGCTCGCAACGTTATTCGTCTCATCTGCAAGCCCTCCTCGCACGATCCTCGCGCGCGTGGCGCGATGGGTTTCCAAAGGGAAAGCGCAGTTTCCCTTGGTCCAGGGTTCAGGGGCGGCGAAGGCCCCTGACGGCATCCAACCGGCGGACGGTTGGTCAAGGGTTCCAAGGGGCTATGAAATGCCCCTTCGGCTTTGCCGCGCCATCGCCGCAGGCCGCGGCGGGTCGAGGGTTATCAGGGGAGCCGAAGTCCCCTGATGCGATGGGTTCTTAGGGAGAGCGCAGTCTCCCTAAGGCTCCCTTGGCAAGAACAGCCCTTAGGCTGGTTCGTGCCTTAGGGAGCGCGGGGGGTGGCAACGGGGGGATGCAATCCCCCCTCAAGGTGAGCGCGGTGGAGACCACGAAGTGGTACTACCGCGCACACCTTGTACAAAGCCTTATCGCAATTCCCTTCCCTTCCACAACTTTAAAGGGAAAGTCCTTAACGATCGGTTAACCCGCGCGCTCGAACCGTTTCTCAGCAACGGTTCTCGCGGGTTTGCTCTTCCTCTTATAGCGCGAGGATTGCGCGAGGAAAAGCGCGAATGTGCTCCCGTTTAATGGCCTCCAACGAAGGCTGATTTGCAGCCGGATCAACAAAAGGAGGCAACAAGCATGACAAACCGAAAGCACATTCCCGAGGCGATCTGGAACGGCATCAGAAGCCTGACCGATGAAGCGATCCAGGGACGCGGCTTACCGGAAATTCTCGCAGGCCGGAACGCTGAAACAGCACAGCGCCGGGGCAACGAAAGGGCCGAGAAATTCTGGCGAGAGGTCAGGAGCGCCTGCGACCGGGCATAGCAGAACCGAACGGAAAAAGGAGCATGCAATGAACGAGGAATTCAGGACTTTGAACGATGAGCAGTTGCGCAAACTGGGTGCCGACGTCAAGGCCGAGCTCGCGGAACGCGAAAAGGCACGTAAGAAGGAGACCGCGAGCCGAATCAAGGCGATGGCCGACGCCGCCGGACTGAGTGTGACTGTCACGGACAAGGCGCAAAAACGCCGCGGCCGTCCGCCGAAAGACGGCAAGCAGTGACTTGGCAATACAAGTTGAAGGTGCAAATCATGAAGACGAAGAAATTCACAATTCAGATCAGCGAAAGCGATCTCTTCGTCGTCAACCGGCTGGCGAGGCAGCACGGCTTTGAAAGCGTGGAGGCTTACCTGCAACACGCCGCGTTCTGGGCGCTGTACCGCGACGCCGATCGTTGCGGCGCGGTGGATCACATCGGCCCGCAACGCACCGAAGGGAGCGCATGAGATGGCTCACCGGGAAATCACCCTGCAAATTGACGAAGAGGTGTTCCGCTTCCTGAACGACTGCGCGGGATTCTTTGGCTATCTCGATGCCCGGGACTACCTCCAGGGAATCGCGAATACGGCGATCCTCGAGGAGATGGATCTCTGCGGTGCGCTGAAGCCGAAAGGCCAGCGAAGCAAAGACACTGGCGCAACCGAATTTGACGACGACATCCCGTTTTAACGGAGCGACAAAATGAGCAAATTCCTCGAAGAATTCATGCACGATATTCCGCGTGGCGTTTCCAGCCGCTATCTGCGCCAGCAGAGCGTGCCGCAGGCGCGCTGGCAGCGGCCCGAGGACGTGCTCGGCAGTCGGGCGCTGACCTATGACCCCGCCCATCCCGGCGGGAAGATCATGGTCGGCGCCCTCGGCGAGCGGCTGATCGGCATTGAGGACAACCGCCACATCCTGACGGTGGCAGGCTCGCGTGCCGGTAAGTCGGTGACGCTGATCGGCAACCTGTATTTCTACCGCGGCAGCGTGCTCGCGCTCGACCCAAAGGGCGAGCTGGCGAGGACAACGGCCTTAACACGCATCCTGCTCGGCCACGAGGTGCATGTGCTCGACCCGTTCGGGCAAACAGAATCTGCCGCCAAGGCCTGCTATAACCCGCTCAGTGTTTTGAAGCCGGGCAGCGCGACCATCATCGAGGACGCCAATTTGATCGCGGACGCGATCGTTGTACAAGGCACGGGCAACAAGGACCCGCACTGGGATGAAAGCGCGAAGAACTTTATCGAGGGCGTCATCCTGCAGGTCGCGACCGATCCTGCATACAAGGGCAAGCGGGATCTGCTCACCGTGCGCGAGCTCATAAGGGCCGCGATGAAACCGGATGACGGCGATGAAGAATTGTGCGCGCTCGAGCGCGCAATGCTGGAGAACGCCGTGCGGCTGGAAAAGCGCAAGGCGAGCGCCGATATCGGCGGGGCGATCGAGGGCGCGGCGCGGGACTTTTACGAGAAGAGCGAGCGCGAGCGCGACAGCGTCCTCTCGACGGTGCGGCGGCACACGAAGTTCCTGGACTACACGGCCCTGCGCAAAGTGCTACGCGGCAACAGCTTCGAGCTGGCTGATCTCAAGCGCAAGCGCATGAGCGTGTATCTGTGCTTTCCGGCAACGCGTATTGAGATTGCCGGGCGGTGGCTGCGGATATTCATTAACCAGCTGCTGCAGGCAATGGAGCAGGAACGCACGCAAACCGACGAGCCCGTCCTTGTCTGCCTCGATGAATTTCCGGTGCTGGGTTACATGAAGCAGCTTGAGGATGCGGCGGGACAAATCGCGTCGTTCGGGGTCAAGCTCTGGGTGATCCTGCAGGACTGGAGCCAGGGCAAGGCGCTCTATAAGGAGCGATGGGAAAGCTTTGCCGCCAATGCCGGGATCATGCAGTTCTTCGGGAACAACGATGTCACAACGACCGAGTATATTTCCCGCAAGCTCGGCAAGACCCGCGTCGAGGTCGCGCGCAGCGGTGAGGTCGCGCCGGAGCAGGCCGCACTCGGCCTTTCCGGTAAGAGCAGCTCGATCGAACTATTCGATTTGCTGACCCCCGACGAGATCAGCCGCCAGTTCGCGCGCAGCGACAAATTCAAGCGGCAACTGGTTGTCTGGGCGGGCTATCACCCGATGATCCTGCAGCGTGTCGAGTATTTCGACGAAGACAGCGCCGTCGCGCGCTACTTTTTCGGCAGCAAGGGCTAGGGCGACGCGGCAGCCCGGCGCGTGAGGGTGATCCCTTGCGCGCGCGCCTGCGCGCGCTCCTTGTTGCCAAGGAGGCGCGCAAGCGCCGGATCGCGCCCGAACAAATAGGCGTGTTCGGAAGCCAGCCGTCCCTGCCCGTCCCGGATCAGGAAATCGCAATCCGGGACGGCAATCAGCTTGCGGATGGCCTCGCGCGCCTGCGCGGCGGCAGCTGTGTGCAGGGCCGTTTGACGGGTGCGCGGGTCCTGGTAATTGACCGGCATGCCACCGTGCAAGAACACTTCGAGCGTCGCGGGATTGCCGCGCTGCGCTGCCTGCAGGAATTCGCCGCCGAGGGCCGCAAGCTTTTCGGCGCGTCCCTGCTCGTCCGCGGCGGCAATCCTTGCGAGCCTTTCGCGCAGCGCCTCACGGTAAGCCGTGCCGCGCCCGCCGTAGCCGTCCGGCCGTTCCTGTCCCTGCCCTGTGATGCTGCGGGTCGGCATAGCGGTTACATCGGCTCCGCGGAGGTCACCAGGAATTCCGAAGAGAAGGTGAAGCTAAAAAGCTGTTCCAGCGCTTGCGTGGTGACTTCGTCCTTTTCGTCGGGAGTGCCGATGGCCTGGGTTCCGTAATCGTGGCGCATGAGGTAGACCAGTTTGCCGCCGCTCTTTTGCCAAAGCCCGAGATCATTCATCGCGTAATAGCAGTGATTGCGGCCGGTATCCGGCGCCTTGAGAAAAATCGCGAGCGTGTCCTCGGGCGTGAGCACGCCCCAGCCGCCGAAGGCGCTGCGCGAAAGGCGCTTTTCCTTCTGCCCGCAGTTATGGGCGAGCAGCGCTTGTTCTACCTCGCCGAGATCGTAGCGGACGCGCTCTTCAACGGCCTGCAGGACGGTCTTGCCGGATTCGGAAAGCGGCTGCTGGAGCGTCAGCGTTACCACCGTGACGCAGTCACGGTCCGGGTGGGCCGTTTGCAGATCACCGCAGAGATCAAAGGCGGTGACGAGCGGGCGCATCTCGGAATCCTGCGCGAGATATTCGGCAAAGCGCAGCACGGCTTGATAGCCGGGCATGTGTTCGGTCAGTTCGTGAAGCGTGAGCAAGTCGAGTTCTTCGTGCGTAACAAAAGCGACGATCGCCTGCATCGCATCGGGCTGGGGGACGGGATATTTGCGCGCGCCGGAGCGCTGTTTGAAACCGTCCACGAATTGCCGCAGGCGTTCCGCGCCGAGCTTTACACTCGCGCCAATTTCAAAGCCGGTGTATTCGGCGATCGCCTCGCGCACGTCCCGCCATGTGAAATGCGTGCCGTCACTGCCGCGGCCATAGCGGTGGTAGGCCCGCAGCGCATCGCGCACGCGCTCTAGCTGCCAGTCGGAAAGCTCCTTGAGCTCTTTCGCTGCGCTACCGCGATCTTGCGCGAGTGCCTTGGCCATTAATCCCGCCCTGTGGGCCCGCGAGGTTCGCGCGAGGATGCGCGGCCTCGTCTGCTGCAAAGCTTCTACCCAAGTTTAGCGGCACGGGGCGGGCAAAGCCAAAGCCCCGGCAAGGAGAAGAGGATGGCACAGCGTGAGTGGAAGATTTCACCGTTTGACGGCTGGCCGCGGACGGTGCATGAGCTGGACGGCGGGCTGAGCGTCCATGTGGACGCGCTTACCCCCGAGGGCATGAAACAGGCGGACGCGATCGGGACGCTGGTCATGTTCTTGCTGCTGGGGATCGGGGTGCTCACGATGCAGACCGGACGCTGGTGCCTGATCCCGTTCGGGTCGGCTTTCATCCTTCCGTTGCTGGTGAGCGCGTGCTTGTATCGCGCGCTGCGCGCACAAAGGCAAGTCAAGTTCACGCCAACAGAGTTCAAGGTCCTGGGTAAGCGTGGCTGGTATAGCTTCGACCGCACCATCGAGCACAGCTTTGTCATGCTCGAACATGACAAGGCGCAACGTGAGCGCGAGGGCGAAGCGATGCGCGCCCGGCGCGATCAGTCCAAGGGTCAGTTCACGACCTACAAGCGCTATTACAGCGAGTCGTTTCACATCGCCCTGAACTATTACGGCCAGCGTCACGACATCGTGACCGTGATCGGCGAACAGGATGCCCGCGCGATCGCTGCCCGCTTTCAGGCCTGTGACCGCTTCATGGACAACCAGGCCAAGATGGGTGACCGCGGCGTGCTTGCGCCGCAAGACCAGTGGGACACGCAAAGCGGCGGGCTTCCCTCGTAAGGCGCGCGTCATGGAATTCCTGATCATTTTGTTCCTGCTCTATTTCAGCGGTCACGTTCTGGCCTTCCTGATCGAGGGCATCTGCATCGTCTTCCGCTGGATCGGTGAGGCGCTGCTGGACGGACTCTACGTCGCATGGAAGGCAGCCGGACGGATCGTGCGCATCGCCGTGCCATGGCTTGGCCGGCACGCACGCGACGGGCTGGTGCTGCTCTATTACATCGCCGACGAATTCCTGCGCGGTGCAGGCGAAGAGAGCAAAGAGGAAGAGGAAACGCCCGAGGAAGAAACGGCCGGAAGCACCCCCTACGAAGCAGCGCTCGCGCTGCTGGGTTTGAGCGAAGAGCACAGCTTCGCCGCATTCAAGGCCGCATACCGGCAGGCGATTGCAAGCGCGCACCCGGACAAGGGCGGCACGGATGAGGCAGCGCAGGCGGTCAACGCCGCGCGGGATGTGATCGCGCGCCGCCACGGCTGGCGCTGAAGACGAACTTGAGAAGGAGCATTGATATGAAACTTATAAAGCGAGACAGCAACAAACGCCCGTCGGCATTGGAGCGTGCCCGCAAACGCCTTGCCGCCCGCAAGGAGGAAGCGAAAGCCGCGCCGCCGCCCGGAGAAATCTTCGTGCAGAATTTCGTATGCAGCAAAACGGGCCGGGACTTTTTGGTTGTCTGGCACCGCGCCGCGCCGCATCTGCGCTTCCGCGTGCATGAAACCAGCAAGTACGCGGCGCAAGGCGGTGGCGAAGCGCAAGCAAACAAAGAGGAAGTGCGTTCGCATCCTGCAAGCGCATTCGCCACGTCCGAGCTGACTTGCCCGTGGTGCGGGCATACAGACTTCATCTATTGCAGCTGCGGCACGGATGCCTGCGGCGGAGCCATCTATTTCAAGGATGGCGTCCAGCGTTTCCGCCTCGAAAGCTGCGGCTGTGACGGCCCGATAAAGAGCGGGGTCGAGCGTTTCAGCGGTCGCACCCCGGACGGCGCAAGCAACAAGACGCTTGGCAAGCAAGAACCGGCACGGCGTATCAGCAAGGATGCGAAGCTGCTGCGATAGCAAAAAACGGCGGCGCGCTTGGCGCCGCCGTTACCGCGAGAGTGGGAGGAGGCTTACGCCTCCTCCTCGTCTTCGTGGTCGTCCGCGACCCGTGCGGCCTTCGTCAGCTTGGCGGCGCGGTCGTAAGCCTTGCTGGCCAGGTGCGAGAGGCGCAGAAGCTGCGTGCCCGAGAAGCTTTCGGTGTCGCGAAGCTCGCCGTCGCCGGCCTTGAAGGTGCGCGCGAAGGTGACGTTAAAGAACGGGCCGTTCTCGCTTTCGTTTCTCCAGATAGCGGCTTTGATGGCGCCATCGCGCAGGGTTTCGACCGGACGTGTTTTCGTTTCGTTAGACATTTCTATCTCCTTTTCTGTTTATGGCCGTGCCCATCACGGCCTTTACGGTTCCCGATCGCAGACGTGCTCAGGCACGCCCCAAATCTGGCAACAGCGAATGGAGCGGGCAGCGCAGCAACACGGGAGCGGCCGTTTCCACCCCGCAGGGGTTGATTTTGGGAAAGGGACTGACCGGATGCAGGGTTAACCGGAAAAGGCGTGATGAATGAGGGGACGGCCTATGGACAGAAGAATAAGGAGAGATCAGGAGAAATGGCTCACGAAAACGCGACGGGAAACCTGCGCTGGTGTTCAAGGCACAGGAAAACGGAGAAACGCGAAACGGCTGGGCAATGACCAGAGGATCACCTGCGCAAACCCGAGACAGGGGACGCGTCAAGAAGCCTGACTGCGCACCGTCGGAAGCCTTTCTACCACAGCAGGGAACGGCCCGGCGGCCATGGGCCGCCGGGCCGGTTTGCCTACGGCACAGAGCTGTATTTCAGTTCAGGATCAACCCAGTCGTCATTGACAGCGCCGGCCGCTACGATGTCCGGCTCGCCGTAGGCCGTGTGGCCAGCGATACGCGGGAATTCGACGGTCACCGTCATATCGATCTGATCGCCGGAGAACATGCGATCGGGGTCCGACGCACCGTTGACTTGACCGGTAACGATGACGGTCACGCCATCAGCGTGCTTCTTGACTTCGGCGTCTTCCGGGTAGGTCTCGTCGAAATACGCGTTGGTCTCGGCCATCACGCCGGACAGATCATCATGGATTTGTGCCTCGGCGCCGGGAATGACCGTTTCCATGACATATGTTTCAAGCGGCTCGACGAGACAGACGTGCCCGGTGAAGTGCCTCTGCTGGATCAGATACCCAGCGATTTCCTGTGCCAGCGCGGCGCTCCCCGGCAGGCCCGAGGGCAAGTGCGTGAGCTGCTTGCGGCGGGCATCCATGAGCGCTGTGTCGGGCACGAGCAAGGCGGCATCGCCGATATCGCTCAGCGGGTAGCGTTTGTCCGCAAGCTGCGCCGCATGGCTCTTATAGCCGAAGAAGGCGGCAACGAGTTCGCGGGCGTGCGTCGCCTTGAGCTTGAGGCCAGAAGAATGGGAAACGTACAGGCGCAGAAAATCTGCGCAGAGCTTGGATATATCGATCATTTTATCGATCCTCGTTTCACTGCTGGACTTTTCGGTCGCCGGAAGCGTTTAAAGACGAGCCGTGCCAGCGGTTAAAACAAAGACCGTATAAAGGCAGGTCGTCAATTCAGCGTCGTCGTTTTTCGGCCGCTTCCAACCGGGGCGTACGACTACCTAACACGCATGATATCACAACGCGCGGCGCGAGCGGCCCCTGCACGGGATAAGCGGCGGCGCTTTCGCGCCGCCGCTCTTGAGGCGGGGGAAGGGTGGCTTACGCCACCGCTTCTGCTTCAGCCGGGAGCCCGGCTTCGGGTTGAGTTTCGGTTTCGTCCTTGGCCTTCGGCGGCAGGAGCACCAGCTCGCCATTGACCGGAATTGTTTCCAGCTTCACCTGAAACCCGCCCTTCTTGTTGGGCCAGGCTGCGCCGATGCGCGCCCAGTAGGTTTTCTTGCCGTTTTCCGTGACGTGATAGGCGATCAGGGCCGGGCTGTTTTCTTTCGCTGTGCTCATTTCGTATCTCCTTTGTTTGGGTTGATGTGCGAACACAGCCCCGTCGCAAGCCGGCATCAGGGGGCAATGTCACAAGGCCGCAGCCGCGAATGGAGCGGGCCGCGAAGCAACACGGGAGCGTTAGCTGCGCCCGAAGGGCTCGGCCTTGTGCCAGCGCGCCCGCCGGCTAGAAAGAGGGATGTATTCGCTTCGCACGAAACCCACACAAGGCAGGACGACACGCACAGCGCGACAGCCCCTGCCCTCCCGCCTTCCACGGGAAAACGACGCCGGATATGGACGGGCTAAGGCACTGGCATCACGAGGAGGATCGCGGGCCGGGCGAAAACTGGATCGGAATGCATGGACGAATGGAGGTGACGTTGCAGGCGCGGGCCTAGCCGCCCGAACTGCTGCTGCCTGAACCACTGCACGAGGGACTCGCGGAAAGACGGGTCTTCGGTGAGGCGCATGCCGGCAGCAACAAGCGCGATAGCAGGCGGGCTCATGCCTTGCTTGGCCCGGTCTTCGGAATACGGATGTCGTACCCTTCGGCATCGCTATAGGTGACGGCGGGCGCATCCGGTGCGAGAACGATCGGGGCGTCCTGTGGCGTGTTGTCGTTGTCACCGGCTATGCGACTGTCTCCAGGTCATGCGAGCACAAGCGCTGAGCGTAGCGCCTGAGACCGCAAGTACAAAGAAAGAGGCCGCCTAAGCGGCGGCCTCCTCCTGCGCCAAGGCTTCGGCGGACACGTCTGATTGCGCGCCCGGCTGGAGGCCGTGGAGGAAGTCGGCAGCGCGCTGCGCGTGGGCGGCGGCGGAGAAGATCGCCCGCTTGTCGTTCTGGAGGACCTTGAGCCAGCTTTCGATGTAGGCGCTGTGATCCTCGCGCGGCTCAAGCGCGAGTTCGAGATCAGCGCAGATAAAAGCACTGCCAAGTTCGGCCACGAGCTCTTCGCGAGCGTAGCCTTCATCGCCCCAGCGTTTGCGGCCAAATTCACGCTCAAGGCGTGAAGAATGGCGCGTCCAGTGCGTGCACTCATGGGCGAGTGTCGCGTAATAGCTTTCGGCATCGCGGAACGTTTCAAAGGGCGGCATCTGCACGTGATCGGAACCGATCGCGTAATAAGCCATGTTGCCGCCGTGCCGAATATTGGCGCCGAGCACAGCGAAGAAGCTTTCCGCATGGTCGATGCGCTGCACGTGATCGCGAGTCGGCTCCGCAAGCTGGTAATAGTGCGCAGGCAAACCGTCGATCTGCTCGACATTGAAGACCGTGTAGCCTTTGAGGAACGGGATCGTGCGTTCCTCGTCCTGACCGTCTGCGGTCTCTTCAGTGCGCGTGATGGTGTTGGCGTAGACGACGAGTTCGCCGTGCTCGCCCTTGCGCACGCTCGCGCCGAGTTCGCGTGCCTGCCGAAAGGTCATCCAGATCGGGGCGGCGTAGCCGCAGGCCATCGCAGATTGCCAGAGCATGATGATGTTGATGCCGCTATATGGTGTGCCGTTATGCCGCAGGGGCTTGGTGATGCGCCCTGCCGCATGTTCGGCGTTCCACGGTTTGATCCAGGGCCGCGTGCCCTGCTCGAGCGCAGCGACGATCTTGTCCGTAATGCGCGTGTAGATGTCGGGCCGTGATGATTTGCTGTTCGCCATCTTTGTATCTCCTTTCGGTAAGCGGGTTGATCCGGGAACACGCGGATGGGAAAGCCGGGCGGACAAGCCGCTCCGTCACCCGCAGGGGGAACGGCCAACACGGCTCATGAAATGAGGTGGTGCGGGCAGGCCGTTGACGGGGCGGCGCGCCCGGCGACAAACGCGTTACCTGTTCACGGGCAGCCCGCCGCAAGGAGATACGGCGAACATCCATGTGCCTTCACGGCGCCCCAAGCACACGAAATCGACGGACGTGCGGACGTTTTGGGGTGGAAAGCGCCGCAGAGGATGCCTATAACGGGGCGAAGAAGAACAAGGAGTGCGCGATGAAGAAATACGAGCCGCTCGGCAACTATCTGGCAGCGCTGCCGGCAACGCAGGAGAGCGAGACGCTCACCTTTACGCGGATCATGGAGATCATCGGCGACAAGCTGCCGGACTCGGCGTACGACCACCGGGAATGGTGGGCGAACCAGGACTATGGCTCGCGCGCCTACCACTGGCAGGAGGCCGGCTTCAAAGTCGATAAGGTCGATCAGCAACGCGGGATTGTCACGTTCCGCCGGGACGGCGCGGCGGCCAAGCCGGGCAAAGCTGAGGACAAAGCGCTGGAGCAAGCGTTGCGCGACATCAATGCCCGCGCCGGGAAGGAAGAAGGGCTCGGTTCGGGCAGGTTTACAACGCTGCTGAACAATCGCGGCGGCCTTGGCGCAGCCAAATACGCGCTCCGCCCGCAGGCGGGCGGCGCAGGCGCCGGCTTCGATAGCATCATGGCCGCCGGGCGACCCGATCTGACGCTTGAGCATGTCGTCTTGCAAAAACGTTTTCGCGATCGCTTCACGCCCGAAGAACGGGCCGAGGCGCAGCGGCGGCTCGGCTATCTTGACGAACCGGACATTCGGGGGGTCGTCGCCGCCATCGAAGACCAGGCGACGCACTACCGCTTCGGCGAGTTGCAGGAAATTCGCCGGTCGCTCAAAGGGCTCGGGCGGGTCAGCCGCACGATTTTTCGCGAAGAAACGATCTTCGATCGTTACGCGTATCACTACGGCGGCAGGACGGAGCTGCAATTCAATGTCGGCTTCGAAGAAGCCGGTGACGGCGAAACTTACCTGCGGCACGGGCTGGCGATCTCGCTAAAGCGCGGGCCTGCCGTGACGGCGGTTACCGACGAGATGCTGACGCGCATCGCGCGTCTCAATCAGTTCATCGAAGACCAGGGCGACGAATACACAGGTTTTCTGATGTACAACAGTTGGTATGACAGGGAAGACTGGAGCGGCGACCACGCGCTGCGCCCCGTGCCGGCCGAGATCGTCAAACTGGGCGCCTTTATCTTCATCGGCAGGCGACAGGACCCGGCGCATGTCAGCGTGGGACTGATCCTGCGGGACTACGATCGCCTGCTTCCCATATACGAATTCGTGGAGAGCGCGAACGTGCCGCAGATCGTGCTGCGGCAGCCTCTACCGGACTTCGTACCCGGTCTGACGCGAAAACCGTCGAGCGCAAAGATGAGCGTTACTGAGCGCAAGCTGAACAAGGACCTGCGGCACAACGATATCCAATATGCGCTGGGCCAGCACTTGATCGGCAAGCACGGCAAGGATGCCGTGCGCGACGAATTCCCGACCGGAAACGGCACGAAGATCGACCTTGCGCTCAAACTTGGCAACGAATTCACCTACTACGAAATCAAGGTCGGCGAGACGGCGCAGCACTGCATCCGGCAGGCGATCGGGCAATTGCTGGAGTATTCCTACTGGCCCGAAGGACGGCGGGCCGCGCGGCTCGTCATCGTGGGCGAGCCGGAACTTAAGGCGTACGAGCGCAAATATCTGAAAGACCTGCGCAAGGAATTCAGGCTGCCCCTCTATTACGAGCAGTTCGACATGCAAAAGCGCCGGCTTGTGACGCGCTGATCCCGGCCCGCCCCTGCCCTTGCGAGCGCGCCGGAAGGGCTGATAGACTATCCTCAGGCGGCTCACGTGAGGGTTATGACGATGCGGATTGACATGGCGGAGATCGGCGGCACGCCCGTGCTGGCGGGGGCGATCAACGGACAGAAGGGCTTCACGCGGCTCATCGAGTGCGTCGGGGCGGAGCCCGACACGCCGACGCCGCTTTTCCTCGATTTCGGGGCGGTGGACGTCGCCTCGGTCAGCTATCTGCGGGAGAGCGTGATCGCGTTCCGCGACTATATCCGCAGGACGAAGCCGATGTATTACCCGGTGATCGCGAACGCAAACGATGCCGTGAAGGACGATTTGCGCGAGCTGACCAAAGCGGAGCGCGACGTTGTCATGACGTGCCGTCTCGACCGCCGCGGCAAGGCCTCCGATCCGGCGCCGCTCGGCGCAATGGACCCCAAACAGAAGATGACCTTTGATCTCGTGCACAAGTACGGCGAAACCGACGCGGCGCGGCTGATGGAGAAATACGGCGACGCCGAAGAAACGACGACCACGACGGCGTGGAACAACCGGCTTGCCGGTCTTGCCAACCTCGGGCTCGTCATCGTTGAAAGCCACGGGCGGGCAAAGCGATACCGGCCGCTACTAGAAGGAGTTTGACGGTGGGACTGGATTTCATAGAACGGACGAAAAAGACGCTCAAGACCAAGTGGGACCGCGAGCGCGTCAGGCTCGGCACCGCCGATCTGCTGACGCGGCCGCCGGAAGAAGGCGGCTGCAAGGCGGCTTTCGAGATCGCGGGCGGCGCGCAGCTTCGGCAAGGCGAGCACCTCAATGTGGAAAGCGAAGGATCGGCGCTGGTCGCCCGCCGCGGGCAAACGATTGTCGCCCGCAAGGACGCGCCCGCAAAGCGTGACTTCGACGCCGTGAAGAACTCCTGCGGCATCGCCCAGGGCACGGTCGCCGAGGTCCACGCGCCGGCCGGCGTCGTCGAGATTACGCTGTGCTGACCGAGAAAGGTGCGCGGCCGCGCGTGCCGCGCAATCTGCGCCGCGAACGGCGGCTCTGGCACGAGCCGCAGCACAAGCAGCAGCCGCTCGGCTGCCAGGGCTGCAAGGAACACGGCGTTTGCGGCGGGATACGCATCGCGGAGGGCATCTTCAGTTGTTCCTCTTTTTGCTGCGGCGACCCGGCGCGCTGCAAGCTCGTGTGCCGCCATAACCCGGACTTCCCGTTTCGCGTTCGCGAGGTCGAGCGTTTTGCCTTTGACAATGTGCCGCGCGCGCCTGTGCCTGCATCGCCGGCGCTGCCGCCGGTCGTGCAGGTGATGTACAACGCGGGCGGCCTGCACGGGAAGGTCGCCGCGCCCATCATCTGCCTGCCGCTTTACCGCATGGTTGCGCGCGACGGGCGTCCGCGATTCGCGGACGCGCAGGCGCTGCGCGAGGCCTACCACCTTGCGCCGGACACGCGCATCATCCTGACCGGCACCGGCGAGGACGCGCCGCTCGAGCGCTACTGGAGTCTCAGCACCAGCGGGCGGCTTGCCGTGATCCGGGCACTGCTTGCCAGCGGCGTCGAGCTCGTGACGACCCCGAACTACACGCTGCTTGCAAACAGGCCGCGCTGGCAGGACCTGCACGCGATGAAGCGCATCGCGATCACACATGAAGAGTTCCTGCGCGAAGGCATGCCCGCGGCGCTGCACGTCAATGCGCGCACCGGCAACGACTTCCGGCGCTGGGTCGCCTACATCGGAGAGCGCCCGGAGGTCACCGATATCGCCTTCGAGTTCACGACGCTGCGCCGCGAGCGCCGCCCGCAATATGCGACGTGGCTGA
This sequence comes from uncultured Gammaproteobacteria bacterium, assembly GCA_963782445.1. GTDB lineage: Bacteria > Pseudomonadota > Gammaproteobacteria > Steroidobacterales > Rariloculaceae > ZC4RG20. The sequence goes on along the minus strand of CAWAJM010000001.1, from coordinate 1,713,465 downwards.
ACGAGCTGGCCGGTCAGGTCGGCAGGAAGCTGCGCCTGTTCGTGCGCGGCGGCACGGAGATCGTCCCGCTACTGAAGGCGGCCTACCCCGAGCTCGTGTTTCTCGACACGAACGCGTTCATCAAGACGAGCAAGCGTCAGTGCGCCGCGCTCGACGGCAAGGGACGCCTGCGCTGGAAGCCGACGCTGACCCTTTACGGCGAAGGGCTCGATGACCTGCTCGAGAGCAACATCGCGCTTGAGACGGCGGACATGATCTCCCGCCTTTCTGCGCACTAAGGCGCATGAGCCGTCCGCTCGGCTTTTCCGATGTGGACGGGCTCGGCTTCGCCGCCGTGCGCGGCAGGCTCTCACATTATGACGGCGTACTCGATCTGAGCGCGCGTGATCTCGGGCCGTTCATCGAATACGCCCTGCTCGGCGCGGCCGAGATCGTTCCCAAGCCCGGCGACGCGCCCTGGCTTGCGCTTGACGGGATGGACAGCCTGTACGGCGCGCTGCGGACGCGCCGCCCGAAATGGGTCTGTCCGGCGACGCAGAAGATGGGCGTGTTCCGCACGCAAGCGCGCGTACCCGTCGACGACACGCCGTGGATCGCGTTCTGCCTTGCTGCGCAAAAGGCAGCGGTCGCGAACGGTTTCCCGAAACAGACGGCGGCGCAGTTCGCCGCCGCGCTCGGCGAGCTGCAAAGCAATATCTATGAACATTCCGAGAATCCGCGCAGCGGGCTCGTCGCGTTCAAGGCATCAAAGGGGCGTTTCGAGTTCGTCATCGCCGATTGGGGCATCGGCGTGCTCGAAAGTCTGCGCAAGTGCGATGAATATGCCGCGGTGACAGATCACCGCGAGGCGCTGACACTTGCGCTGAGCAACGGCGTGTCGCGTTTCGGGAAAGAAAGCGGCCGCGGCTACGGCTTTCACGACCTGTTCACCGGGCTTGCCAATCTGAACGGGTCGCTCCGCTTTCGCAGCGGCAACGCCGCACTGACCATCGAAGGACAGAATCCCAGCAGCATTCCGTGGACGACGGAAGAGAAGATCCCGATCAAGGGGTTCTTCGCATCGGTCGCCTGCCGGTCCCTTTGACGCAGCGATGCGCCACCACGCGAATAACAACGTTGACATGGGAGGATGCGCGCTCTATCAAGGAACTGTAATGTTGCAGTCATTGAGAGAGCGCCGACAGAAGAAACTGAACCGGGAATTTCAGCTTGCCGTGTTCTGGAAACACACAGCAAGAATCCAAGCCTTGCTAAGCAAGGGTGCCGATGTGGACGCGCGCGGCATGCGCCAGTATCCCCTTGGCAGCGCGATCGAAGGCGGCGATGCCGAAGTTATCGCGCTGCTTCTGGACGCGGGCGCCGATCCCCGAATGCCGTTCAGGGCCGACGGGCGCGAGATCAGTATGTATGATGCCGCAATCATGCTGAACGCACCTCCGCGTATCATCGACCGCATAAGGGCGGCGGAAGAGAAGGCGATCAAGGAACGAGGACCTGGCCCGGCGCTGCGGGATAGCTTGTCGGCGGGATTCTGCGCACTTGGCCCCAAGTGACAAACTTTCATAGACTTTCCAAAAGTCCATAACAATCATAATCGGAGGAAGAAGTGATGACTCCTGTAGACGTCAAGCTTGCCTTTGAAACGGGCTCCGCTGGCCTGACCCTCGTATCGCAACTGCTGAGTTTCCTGCGGCAAAGTGCGAAGGAAGAGCATCCATTGCACACGATGTCGGAAGTTATCGCCCAGCTGCCCGCCGCAGCCTATGCGCTTTCAAAGGAATTGGTCACACAGTGTGAGGCTCTCCGACAGGCATTTATCGAGCACAAAATCGACATAAATAAGACGATAGAGGAATTGGAAGACGATCATTGGTGGTGGTTCAGCGGAAAATACAAACTCGTACAAGGGTTTTTGGCCCACACACAGGCGCTGTCGGACATCGTCGGCAGCAACATTGATGACTTCATCGCCGTTGCGCGCTGCCGGGACCGAATCGACATCGTGGCTAACGCATTCGCCGATGCGAAGGAAAGGAAGCGGGCGATCGATGGCATCATCCGGCGCGACATTCCGGTGGAGAAGATCCTTGAGCAAATGGTCGGGATGGCAGCGGAGCTGCGCGACGGCGTTCAGAAGTTCGTCTAAGGGAAAGTTGCGTAACGTCTGGCTGCTGTGAGCGGTCAGGTCGTCCGGTGCTTCGCGCCTGCCTCAATCATCGGGCGGACGCCCCGCCGGGGCAAACCGCGCAAACCGGTGACCGTCGCGGTCGTCCAGACGGGCGCGAAAGCGCACGCCGAAGAGTTCAACATCAATCGCGCACAAGTCCTTATCGAATGTCCCCTCCGGATGGCGCACGCAAAGATCAAGCACGCCGTAGCAGCGTTCAAGCGCCGCCTTCATGGCGGCCTGCTCGTCGAGGATAAGATCGGTGATCGTCATGAGGCCTCTCCTGTCCGTTTGAGGTGGCGGAAGACCTGAATGCCGGGCAGAAGCTGCGCGGGGTTTGGCAGCGCGTCGTCATCAAGCGCGGTTTCAAGGAAGGTTTCGGTGAAATCCTCCACGGTTTCGATCCACGCGACACCGGCCCGTTCATAGGCTTCTCCCATGCCGTTCGCCGTTTCCCATGCGGTGAGCGCCTCGGCCAGCGAAACGCAGAGATCGAACAGGCCGGTAAACCCATTGACGTGATCCACAAAGCGCGCATAGAACGGATCGCACAGGCGGTGTGTATGGAACTCGGCGGCAATGGCCGCAACGTTCTGATGCAGCGAACGCGTGATCGCATCCGCGTTTGCGCTGCGCCATCCCCAATGATCCGGGGTGATCTCCTCGACCGCTGGCGCATCTTCATCGTCCAGCACGAACTCGTCGCGGCGCTCGACCGGCTCGGCGTCGAGATGAAAGGCATGATCCAGCCAGTTACCGGACGGATCATCGCCGATCAGTTTCCGGGCCTGCGCAAGGTTATCGGCGCGAATGGCCCATTCCTCGCGCACGCTGGCGTAGGTCGCAAAGTTGTACAAAGGCATTACTTCTTTTCCTTCTTCTTGCTGGCGCGCGATTGCACCGGGGAGCGGCGCGCAAAACGCCGCTCTGTGCTGCAATCACCGGCCTGGCATGACGGGCACCGTGGGAAGATCGTCATAGCTGGTGGCAAGCGCGCCGCCGTCATTGCCTTCGTCGTCCTGCATGGGAAAGAGGTAGTGCCCGTCGTCGAATTGCAATACGACGGGGCGGCGCATCCAGCCGCATTCATCGGCTTCACTGCCGCTCATATAGCGGATAGCGGTGATGCGTCTGCCGACCAGATGGTCATGGACGCGTTGTTTCCAGAGTAGTTCGGCAGTGGTCATCGTGTATTTCCTTTCCTTGATACGCGGTGTCGTCCTTGGCCCCCAAAAGAAATAGAAATGGGGGTCAGACATGACCCCCTGGCCTTCGCCGAGAACGGGGGGTGCAAGCGCAAAGCGAAAACGACGCAAGATCGTCTGGCTTTTCCGGAAGGCTTCCGCCCCTTCGAATGAAGGGCGGAAAGCCGGAAAAGCAACGATCTTTGCGGCCCTTCGTTTTCGCTCGCGCGCGCTGGGGGGCGGCGCCCCCAAGCAGAACGGACAACGCCGCCGGTATAGCCGGCGTCCGTGATCCGGGGCGTTGCGGGGTGGACTCCCGCAGAAGGGGGTATGGCGAAAATCCGCGAAGCGAGAGTTGAGCCTAGGGGGAAGGCTTTCCCCCCCAAAGAAACAAAGGCGCGCCTAGCGCGCCGTAAACCAGGTCATCTTGCGTACTTCACCAAGACGCACATACCAGAGCGTTGCCTGTATGCTGCGCGTGGAAGGGTCGCCGTACCATGCCGGATCGCCCCGTTCGAGTTCGAAGATGCGCTCCCAGCTTCGCTCGACCCGCGCCCGGTCGCGCCAGACTTGCTGCTTTTCCACCTCCTCTTCTTCGCGCGGGCCGTCAGACACGAAATCACCGTAATACACGCGCATCCATCCATCAAACCTCGAGAGCAGGACGCGCTCGTCAGGCACGTCGATTTCAAGCCGCGCGCCGTACGTTCCTGTCGGGAGCTGCGCCCTGAGGCGCAGATCAGGCCGCGGCGAGTCCGCGCTGAAGCGCTTCCATGCCCAGACCGGGAAACGGCTGCCGCGCGAAGGCGGCGGCCCGAGCCTTTGCCGCATCTGCCCGTTCATCCAGCGGCAAACGTACCGGAATTCCGGCCAGACACGCCGCCCGTCGCCGCGCAACATGCCCGTTCGTTCCATCTGCCTGACGGCAGCCTCTGGCTGAATCGTCCACAAAATCATCGATGCCGGTATCGGGATTGCCGCCCGGATCATTATTGAACTAAACAAAAGCGGTAGGCGCCAGCGGGGCCGGCTCGGGCCCGTTGCTGCCGGAGCCACAATGCAGTATAAGTTGCATTGCACGCACATATTGCGATTTCCGAAAGATCTTTGGCGCGGCCGTATTCGGGGTTGCGCGGTTTCACTTGGTTCGTTGGCGCAAGTGCCGACCGGAATACTGGAGGGATATGCCGATGTCCTCTCTTCGCAGGGTAATGTCTGTCGTTATCTCGCTCTCGATTGCTGCATGTTTTTGCCGGTTATCATTTGCGCAGGGTGCTGCGGCGCGGCCAATCCCGATCGAGCTCTACGGGCTGAGCGAAAGCAGCCCGGAACACCTGGCCAGCATTCTCGATGGGTCCATTTGGTCCAGAGCGCTGGATGCGAGTTTGCAGCCCGGCCAGCTCCTCGGCACCCCGGAAACCCTCTCGCCCAGCCAGAGATATCTGGATCAATGCAACAAGGCTCTTCAGATACGTAACGAGCCAAAGACGGCAAAGCCGGCGCGCGAAAGATACGCCGCTATTCGTACTTACCGCGACTGCGTTGAGAACGCACGTTCGCAGCTGATTGCGCTGGAACCCGGCCAGGCCGCGGTGAGCAGCGCAATGTTTCAGCCCTTGCTTACGACGTTGGACGAAGACGAAGGCGCGGCAAAGGCGGAAAAGGACTTCATGGGGCTATCGTTTGGCGTTGGAATCGGCGCTTCCTTTTCAAGCGGCGACCGTATTTCGGCTGCCGAAATCGGCGCTGATGGCAGCGTGCGCGCGACCAGTGACGAGTCGCAGGAGCCGCGTGTCATTCTGGAAAGCCACTATTACGGCTGGTGCAAATCCGAGAAGTGCAATGCGGGCGAGCGCGGCTTCGGCCCGTTCTTCGGGATTGTCGCCAAGGACGACAAGCTGATATCCGCCTTCGCGCTCGGCGGCATGATCGGATGGAAAGGTGATCAGGAAGACAAGTCCGACGGCTTCTCGATAGGCTTCGGAGCGATGCTCGATTCAGATGTGAATTCACTTGCCGATGGCTTTGAAAAGGGCCAGCCGCTCCCACCGGGCGAAACGTCAATAAGCTTTGAAACAAAGTCACGCTGGGGGGCGATTCTGTTCTTCACGCGGACATTCTGAGGAAAGCTGTTGCGGCAGGGTACTGCGCCCGGTTTCGCGGTGCGCTGATGCCGGAAGGGCCGGCGAACGAGGTAAGCACGGGGCGACTTCGCCATTGACATCGCCGCCGCGCGGGCCTAATCCTCGTCCGGACGATACAGAAAGGGAGCAGCCGGATGGCGCGGAAGAAGCGGCCGGATGCCGCCGAGGCGCATGAACTGCGGCGGTACGAGCGCGAAAGCTATGCGCAAACAATCGCGGCGGAATATCCGGGCGTGCGCAGCATCAGGATCGCCGTACGATTCAAGGACGCCGACGGACAGTGCGACCCTGAACCCCAGACGCGGACCTATTCGCCTGGGATGAAAGCGTTCTTCGAAATCAGGTGCCCGTTCCGGGAATGCGTTCTCGGTGGCTTTGACTTCGGCGGCGCTGTGGCCGTGGCCGTGCGGCAACGGCAAAGCAAGGCATCAGGCGAAGCGGCTTGCTCAGGATGGCAGGATCGCGAGCGCATCAACAAGCACGCCTGCATGCTGAAGGCTTCCTATGAGATCGATATTACCTATGGCGCGGTTTAGGCCCCGCGACCGCGGAGGAATGATTACGGGCCATGTTCACGCAACAGATCACAGAGCTACAGGACCTTGTCGGAAAGCCCGCTGAGCGCGAATGGCTGGAACTAAAGTCCTGGATTGATCTGACCGACAAGGCCGCGCGTGCGGGCATCGCAAGGCACCTCGCGGCAATCGCCAACTACGGCGGCGGCTACCTGGTATTCGGGTTCAACGATGACGGCACAAGATGCGCGGTCAAAGAAGATGTGCGCAAGTTTTACAGCCACGACGTGCTGGCCGGGATCATTGATCGCTATCTCCGGCCCAAGTTCCAGTGCGACGTGCAGTTTGAAAGCTGCGAAGGCGTCGAACACCCGGTCGTCTGGATTCCCGCGCACGGCCCAAGTCCTGTGAGCGCAAGGGCGGACGGCCCCCATGATGAGAAAGGCCAGCCGCAAGGCATCCGATCAGGGCAGGTTTACATCCGGACGCCGAAGCCGGAGAGCGTCCCGGTTACGACCCCGGAGCAATGGGACAAACTGATCCAGCGCTGTGTGCTGTCGCGCCGAGACGAACTGATCGAGATGTTTGCGGCAATCGTCTCGGGCGGCGCAGGCGCGCAGCGCGGCGAAACGGCGGAGCGGGAAAAACTCGCCGAATGGCATCGGGCAACGCAGAAGGCTTTCCTGAAGGAAGTTGCCGGCATGGAACTCGAACGGCGCTTCCCCGTTGTGGAAAACTTTCTGCAGTTCTCATACATGATTCGGACCCGCCGCGGCGCGGTTCTTCCGGCCGATCGCGCCTTCGAGATCCTCGAGAAAGCGCAGGCGGCCACCCGCGACACGGTGCGCTACGGCTGGAGCATGTTCTACCCGTTCACGCGCGCAGAGATTATGCCGCGCTTTATGACGGACGCTGGTGTCGATGATGGCCAGACCGAATTCCTGCAGACCAGCATGGCCGAGAAGAGTGAAACGGGAAGCATCGACTTCTGGCGGATCGCGCTGGACGGGCGTGTAAGTCTCATCAGGGATTTTCGGGAGGACCGGCGTGTCCACGAAGAATTGGGGGAAGACGCGAAGTGGTTTGATCCGTGGCTGCACGTGCGTGACGTTACGGAACTCGCTAGGCATGCGCGCGCCTTTTCAGAAGAATGGGAAGAGGTCGAAGAGATTTGCTTCGACATTCAGTGGAAGGGTCTCAGGGGCAGAACGCTGGCGGCAGGCAACCGCGAACGATACGGCTGGCGTCCGCACCGCTGCGAAGCCGACGAGAGAGGGGTTGCCTTGTGTTTCACGCAGGCTGAAGTAATCGGAAACCTGCCGGCTGTGGTGAGCAGCCTTTACGCCCCGGTGCACCGGCTGTTCGACCCGCGCTTCAACGCCTCGCCGGAATGGGTCAGCGCCATGCTGCCGCAATTCATCGTGCCCGGCCTGTAAGCGGAAACGGGGAACCGATGGACGAGAAGAGGGATGAAATCAGGAAAGTGCTGGGCCGGGCGAAAAAGGGCGGCGCAGCGCTACCCCGTGCTGACCGGCCAGCCGCTCGGCATTACCGGCGAGGTCGCTGAATTCGAGGTCGGCCGCGCGCCCGCACCTAGGCGCAATCACCTGCGTCGCTTTCCCTTTCCTTTGCGGCGCCGCGATGCCTTTCTTTTGAGCTGGCGGACCTGGTCTGACACCGCTTTTAAGTCATTGCGGATTCCCTGCGCGGAGACCCCGGCAAATTCCGCGTAGGATTCGACCGTCATTGGCGTCCTCACCAGCTCTTCAGCCGCGAACGCCGTTTGCGGCCCGAGCGGTACAGCTAAGGATGTCAACGTCGTATGGGCCATAATGAGTTCGAGCTGAAACGGGTGCTCGAGCTGGCCGATAAGGTCTTCGGGCGCCGGCTGGTCTCCCGTCCAGGCAGAGCGCACCGTCGCCCTGTGCAGGAGCCGCACGTTCTCGTCAATTTGGTGCGGGGCGCGAACATGGAAGTACCGTTCCTGGAAAAACCTTCGCAGGGCCGATGCGTCGGTGAAATAGACGCCATCGACTTTCCCGACCCTTGAATACGGCAGTGCATGAAGAACACACGGCACGATCTCGATGTCGGCGGGCTCGACATCAAATCGTTCGCGCAGGATGTCAGGGTTGGCGGCGAGCGCATCAACCAGGCGGTTTACCTGCTTTGCGCTGGAACGCCGCTCCAACTCGAAATAGTAGGCCTGAATGGGATGATTATTGGAAAGGCCGCGGTTCTTGCATTCAAACACGAACAGATAATGGTTCCACAGGAGCGTTACGTCATACTCGAATTCCTCCCCTTCCCGGTGCACGGTGAAGGACTCGGCACGCAGACCTTGCTCCTTCAGAAAGGACATCGTTTCCCGCTCGAATGCTTTGCCCTTGCGCGAAAGCGGCTCGCCGGTGCCCGCGATCGATGAGAAGATGATTCGGGCAAGGTTGGCTGAGTACAGGGCGAAACCGAAAACCATCAGGGCTCCTTCAGCCGTCTTGACGAGCGGGCAGTCGAAAAGATCCTTGGCTGATTTGCCGAGGGTTACGAGGTCAATGAACGTTCGCGCCCGCTCCTCCGTCAGGCCGCAGCGCGTCAGCACGCTCTGGAGCTCGTCGGGCGTCATCGAAAAGACATGCTGTGTATTGTTGCTGGCGCTCTGCTGCTTCTGAGCGAGCTCCTTGAGGACGGCATATCCCCTCAGCCACTCGATGAATCGGAGGCCACCGGGACTCGCCGTGTCTTCGGCAATGCTGTAGTTCAGGATCTCGCAGAGAGCGACGGCGGTATGCGCCTCTTCGGCGCTGACAAACGCGGCAGGCAGCAGAGGTACGGCGCCGCCGATGCCGGCGGCCTGGGCTTCCATGCCCGTTTCCACGGACATCTCCATGTATGTCAGGATGAGACGCTCGTTGAGCCGCTCGTTGGCCGCGAAATCGAAGAACTCCATCTTGGTCGGATGGTAGATATAGACATGGCGTATGCCCTCCGGCACCCACGACGGGAGATCGGGGGCAGAATGCTCTTCGAATTCCCCGCCAAGGAAGCGCCGCCGCTCTTCCGTGCGTTCCCATTGCTGCCAGCACGTGGCAAGCACCTGCGTCGAGCCTGCCTTGTAACGGTCTTCCTCCGTTGCGGCCGGGAGAGGGGGCAAGAGAACGTGTCCCTGCGCGTCGAAAAGGCGGTTCTTGTGCGCTTCCATCAGCAGCGTAATGCCAAAGCTCTCCACAATACTGGAGATGCCGTGGTCCATGGAGAACCGCTCTCCGGATTCTCCCGCGAGAAGAACTCCTTGCGGTATGAGGATTTCTTTGGCCCTCTTGGCGGCTTCGTCATGCCTAGCCATCAACAGACTGAATTCCTCCTCCGCACGGCTGATATATGCCGCCAGCCGCTTCTCCGGCGGCAGCCCGCTGATGTCGCAGCCATCGAGCGTTTGCAGGATGCCGCGATAGCCGTGCTCAACCTTATCGAGCAATGCCAGCTCCTCCTGGAGAGAACTGGCCGCAGTACCACCGAACGTTTCAGCGAAATACCGGCTCAAGGACTGGAAGAACGCGGCGCGCCGCGATTCCCTGTTGCTGTCGGGGTAACGGAGTATCAGCGTGCTGCTTCGTCGTAGATGGCCCAGCAGTGCTTCCGCCGAAGCGTCATCCGGAGCGATCTCGTCGAGATGGGTTTTCAGGCGCGTCCAGTCGAGGTGCTCGATCGCACCTTTGACAATACTCTCCCGTAGTTTGGATTGCGGTGTTGTCACGCCCTGGCATCTCCCGGTTCCCGAACTGTAGAGGCTGCGCAAGGGTATGAACAAGCGAAAACAGCAGCACGCGGCGAAAAACCCGAAACGGTGTAACAGAGGCTCCTGTCATAGTGTTGCTGACCGTCCGCGTGAAGACAAAGCCGCAAATTCGGTTAATGAGTCGTCGGCGGCCCCTGCCCGCTCAGCTTCGCCACGGCGGCGGCGAACGCAGCGGCATCGAAATCCCCGCGCGGCTGCGCCCGCGCTTCATGGCGTTCCAACCGGAGCAGAAGTTCAGCGAGCTTCAGCAAGTCTGAAACAAACGCGGCGTCTATAGGGCTATTCGGACGTGATGACATGTCAGTCGATCTCGTTCACGGCCAGGGCTGCCGCACCGCCGGCCACGGCGCGTGAGATCGTGCGCACGGCAACGCCGTAATCCGCGGCGACCTCGGCGATTTCGCGCCCCGAGGCGAGCGCGGCGCGAGCCTGCTCGATCTGCTTGTTGGAGAGTTTACGCGGCCTACCGAGCCGGACGCTGCGCCGCCGCGCCGCTTCCATCCCGGCTTTTGTGCGTTCAATGATCTGCGCGCGCTCGAGCTCCGCGAAGGCATTGGTGATCTGGTAGGCGAAGCGGCCCATCGGCGTTGCCGTGTCGATGCTCTCGGTCAGTGAGCGGATCTTCGCACCGCGCCGCTCCACCTGGTCCAGCACGAGCAACGCATCGAGAAGACAGCGGAAGGCCCTGTCCATCTTCCAGATCACAAGCGTATCGCCCTCGCCCAGCACCGCGAGCGCCGCCTCGAAGGCAGGCCGCTCACGCGCCACCGCGGACACGCCTTCATCCCGGTAAATCCGGTCACACCCTGCCGCTTTGAGTGCATCGAGCTGCAAGGCGAGATTCTGTTCCTCTGTCGATACGCGCGCGTAGCCGATACAGGCCATCCTCATGGCATAGCTCTGCCGCCTCCCTGCGGCGGGCTTTTCTAGGGGTTAACGGAATTGCGCCGCGGGAGCGGCTCCGCGCCTGGCCGGCAAGGGTGACAAAAGGGAGCCCTTTCGGCAGACGCGGAAAGGAAGGTTACGCCACCGAGAAACACACTGTCAGGTGAAGCCGGAAGCGCGAATCCAGCTTACGGAATCTCGCCGAAAGAGTCCACGCCGACGTTGACAAAAAGGCTCCTTTTTGTCTTCAGCGAAAATGGTGATGAAGAAATGAAATTCGATATGCGACGTGTCGGCTTCGCCGGGATTGCCATTGTTGCAGCGGCAGTGGTGTTCTCTCTGTTTCCATCAAGGCAAGCTTTATCCCTGACCGGTAAGGATGTCGTCGACAAGATGAGCGCGGATGAAAGCGGCGGCTATATCGCCGGAAGCATCGAGATGGCAGCCTTCCTCTCCCATGCGCAGGGGAACCGGGACCGTTCGACCTGCATCACGAACTGGTACTACAAGAAGAACGGCGTTGAGCAAACCGTGGCGGCGCTGTCGCGTTACAAGAGCCGCGAGGCGCAACCTGTTCTCTACGCTATGATCGAACAGGTCTGCGGGAAATAGCGCCTGGGACTAGCCGGGCGTGAGTGGCGCGGCGCTGGGCCGCGCAACATCGGGCGCATCGCCCGGGACAGTCGCCGTTCCGTCGTCTACGGCACCGGCAAAAGGACGCCGCAGGGACGTGGCCGAGCCGTCCTGGCCGGCAGTCTCATCATAGGTCTTTGCAGCCGATGTGGGCCGGGTGTTTGCGCCGGCAGGCGCATCCCCGGCCGGCAAAAGGTGACCGGCCTCCAGTTCTGAAATTCGCGCTTCGAGGCGGTCAAGATCGATCTCCTCAGGATCGTTCTCAAGCTTCTCGCGTGCTTCGAGCACTGCGCGCCGGAAGGTTTTGGCGTCCTCATGGCGCTCCCTGGCATCGCGGAACGTCTCATAGGTCGGGGCATCCGCGTTCCACTGCGCCAGGTCGACATTGTCGACGCTAACTTGCGTGCCCTCTTCGTCGCGAATCGCGCCGTCCTTGTCTTCGAATACGATGCGACCATCGGTGGTGCGGTTTGCATTGCGCCGGATTTCCTCAAGGCGCTTCTGCGTCTCAAGCACGGCCTGCTGGCTTTGACTGTCCAGAACCTCAAGACGCGCGGAAAGTTCTTGCATCTGCTGCTGGCGATGCAGTTCTTCGCTGGCGACAAGCTGGGCAAAGGCAGCGAAGCGGTCTTGATCCGCCTTTTGCGAAGAGGAACCGAAATTTTCGGTGGATCTGAGAGCGCCGGTCAGGACCGAGTCATTGTCCTGCCGGGCGAGGTAGGCAAGCTTGCGCAGCAGTTCCGGACTCGGCGTTGCGCAGATTCTGAATTCTTCGCCGAACGTCAGTGCCAATACACCCTCCATGGCAGCAAATTTCCATATCAATAGTACGGGGAAATGGTTAACGAGTTGTAAACGGACAGGAACAAAACACGAACGGCAGACGGCGGAAGTGGATGAGCGGCCACAGCCGCTCTCACTGGCGAGCGGTCATGCCAGCACAGCATCAACGGCGAGCGCGCTTCCTTCCTGCGTTTGCAGTACTGCCACATGGCCCGCATTGCGAATGTCGGTCTCCACGAGCCGAAGGGCCGCGAGGCGCGCCGCGGTGTCGGTGACCGTGAGTACGGCGACCGGCGCCTTCATGGACTGACCCGCTTCGGACTTCGCGCGGCGGATGTGCGCGATCAGCCCGGTTGCGACCTCGCGCGCAAGGGAAGGCGCCTCACCTGCGTGCGCCCGGAGCGCCGCGCCGGACGGCCACGCCGCTGCGTGCACGGAGCCTTCCATCCACCAGGACCAGCTTTCCTCGGCGGTAAAGGGCAGGAACGGCGCAAACAGGCGCTCAAGCACAGAAATCCCCGTAGCGAGGGCATTGCATGCTGAATGCGCAGGATCACCCTCGCCGTACGCGCGCCCCTTGACGAGCTCAATATAGTCATCGCAAAACCACCAGAAGAACCGCTCGGTGGCCGCGAGCGCGCGCGCATAGTCAAAGGCCTCGAACGCGGCCGTGGATTCATCCACGGTATCGGCAAGCGCTGCGATCATCGCGCGGTCAAGGGGCATACCAGGCGCCCCGTTCGGATCACCGCTAAAAGCGAGGGCAAAGCGCGCGGCGTTGAGAAGCTTCACGGCAAGACGCCGCCCGGCTTTCATCTGCTTTTCCTCGAAGGCCGTGTCGGCGCCAAGATGCGCCGATGCCGCCCAGTACCGCACGCCGTCTGCGCCGTGCGTGTCTAGAAGGCCGCGCGGCGTGACGGCGTTGCCTCTGGACTTTGACATCTTCTTTCTGTCGGGATCGAGAATCCATCCAGAGAGCACCGCGTGTTTCCAAGGCAGAGCATCGTGCGCAAAGTGGCTGCGCACGATCGTTGCAAAGAGCCATGTGCGGATGATGTCGTGCGCCTGCGGGCGCATGTCCATCGGAAAGACGCGGGCAAAGAGTTCAGGGTCATGGTCGTTGCCGCCCGCAATCTGCGGGGTGAGCGAACTCGTCGCCCACGTGTCCATGATATCGGGATCGCCGGTAAAACCGCCGGGCCGCTCGCGCTGCTCCGCCGAGAAGCCGGGCGGCACATCGGCTTGCGGGTCAACCGGCAGCGCCGCGTCCGCCGGCACGATCGGATCATCGTCGATGCGCCGCCCGGCCGCATCGAGCCGATACCAGAGCGGCACCGGCACGCCGAAGAATCGCTGGCGACTGACGAGCCAGTCGGCATTGAGGCCGCTGACCCAGTTCTCATAACGGGCACGCATGTGCGCCGGATGCCAGCAGACCTCGCGCCCACGCCGGAGAAGCGCGGCACGCAGAATGTCATCGCGCCCGCCATTGCGGATGTACCACTGGCGCGTCGTGATGATCTCAAGCGGCTGCTCGCCCTTTTCGAAGAACTTGACGGGATGGGTCAGCGGACGCTGTGAGAGCAGCGCACCCGTCTGCGTCAGCAAGGCGGTAACGGCTTTGCGCGCAGCCACGACATTCATTCCGGCGAGTGCGCCGTAAGCCTCTCGCGCGCCCGGCGTCACCAGCCAGTCCGGTGTTTCCTCCTGAAACCTGCCGTCACGGCCAAGGACGGCCCGCACCGGCAGCGCGAGTTCGCGCCACCACGTGACATCGGTCAGGTCGCCGAAGGTGCAGACCATGACCGCGCCCGTCCCCTTCCCCGGATCGGCGCCTTCGTGCGCGCGTACCGGGACCTCGACATCGAAGAACGGCGTACGCACGGACGTGCCGAACAGGCTGCGGTACCGGGCGTCGTCGGGGTGCGCGAGAATGGCAACGCAGCTCACCAGCAGTTCCGGCCGCGTGCTCGCCACCGTGATCGATGCGCCTTGTGCGCCCTCGAAGCGGATATCACAGAACACGCCCGGCAGATCGCGGTCCTCGAGCTCGGCCTGCGCCACCGCCGTCTGAAACGTCACATCCCAAAGGCACGGCGCCTCGCGCGCATAGGCTTGCCCGTCGGCAAGGTTGCGCAGAAACGCGCGCTGACTCGCGCGCTGCGCGCCCGGCCCGATGGTCGTGTAGGTGAGTGACCAGTCCACGGACAGGCCGAGCCGCCGCCAGAGCGCTTCGAACTGCGCTTCGTCCTCTGACGTCAGGGCAAGGCACAGTTCGATGAAGTTCCGGCGGCTGACCGGGACGTACTCGGCCCGCCGTGCCGCCGCTTTTGCCGGCGGTACGAATTCCGGCACATAGGGGAGCGCCGGGTCGCAGGTCACGCCGTAGTAATTCTCAACCCGGCGCTCGGTGGGAAGACCATTGTCGTCCCAGCCCATCGGGAAAAAGACGGCCTTGCCGCGCATCCGCTGGAACCGCGCGATGGCGTCAATGTGCGTATAGCTGAAGACGTGCCCGACATGCAGCGACCCGGAAACGGTCGGCGGCGGCGTGTCGATCGAAAACACCGCCTCGCGCGCGGCATTGCGGTCAAAGGCGTACAGGGCATCGTGCTCCCACGCCGCAAGCCAGCGCTCTTCCAGTCCTTCAAGAGACGGGCGCTCCGGGAGCGACGGGTTATCACGCGGCGGCGGCGAGATGCTCATGAGCGCAGATCATACCGTCGCCGCGCTGAGCGGGGGGCCAAAGGCCGAGGAAGCGGCGAACCGCTCCCTCTTCGCGCGGCGCTCACAGGAGCCCGCGCTCGGCGAACGAAACCAGTTCGCCCCGTGACAACGAGGTGGTCAAGGATGCGCACGTCCACAAGGGCGAGCGCCTTGCCGAGCTTGGCCGTGATGGAACGGTCGGCTTCGCTGGGCTCGGCGACACCCGAAGGGTGATTATGCGCGAAGATCAGGGCCGCCGCGTTGCGCGAGAGCGCTTCCTTGACGACTTCGCGCGGATAGACGGCTGCGCCGTCGATCGTGCCGCGGAAGAGTTCGCGATATTCAATCAGGCGGTGACGCGTATCAAGGAACAGCGCCGCGAACACTTCGTGCTCGAAGTTTCCGAGCTTCACGCGCAGGAAGTCGCGCACGGTCTGCGGCGAGGTCATCGCCGTGCCGCGCCGTACCCGGCGGGCCATGACAAGGCGCGCCGCGCCGATGATTTCAGCGCCGGTGGCCGGACGAAACTGTCCGCTTTCATCGCGAACGCAAAGCTGGTTTTGATTGTGAGCGATCTTGGACATGGATGTTCTCCTGGTCTTGATCGGGCGGGATTGCCCGCAGGCCGGGAGGCCATGCTGCAAGCGCAGCGGTCACAGACTTGTCACGCCAAAGCGGTAGGCGAAGGCGGACAACATGGCGAGTAGAGGAGCAATGCGAGCAACGGAGCGTCTTGACCGCGAGAACGGCATGGCAGGCTGAAGGAAACAGCAAGCCGCCCTACTCCTGCCGAAGCGCCATGCGCGCATTCCGCTTTTTCGGTAGTGCCGGCGCTTCTGTTCTGCTAAAACAGCGGCGAACCGACATGCGGGAAAGACAAATGATCTGGTTCGAGAAAGATCGCATACCGAAGGGCCGGTGGCCCTTCCTCAATACTGTCCGCAATGGCCTTGCGGAAATTGAGCGGACAATGGCCGATGACATCGATCTTACGGAGGGCGAGCATGGGATCACGATTACCGGATGCATGCGGGCCTATCGGCAGGCCGTCATGCGGCGTGCGCTCGACCTGGCGCAATCGGTTGTCGCCTCGTGGAACGCAGGCCTGCCGATCGGTGCCGTTATCAGCAGTCGCGCACTGCTCGAAACCATAGCCATCTATCACTCGTTTCTCAGGCGCTCCGAGTCGGCCGCAGCGGCAAACGACTGGGAGAGGATTGGCAAGCTTGTGGACGCTTACGCCTTTTCGACATCAAGCGCAGGCAAGATGGAAATGACTGCCGAGGCCCCGCCCCCAATCAGCAGGGCTGTGAAGGCATTCATACAAGCTACGGAACCCGGCAAGGAGGAATTCTGGGATCAGATCTGCGACACGGCGCATCCCAACGGGAAGCGCATGTTGATGTATGCGGGAACGCTTGCAGACGGTAAGTACGCTGCGCGCAGCCCCGCAGACAGCGAGGCAACGCTGTTCATTGCGCTCTACAACGCGCTGTATTCGTGCTGTTGGCTGAGTGTGTCTGACCTGGATTTCTATATCTTGCTTGAACATATCCGGAGCGGAAGCGCGCTGCCGGCTGATCATCCGCTTGTTGTGGAGCGCGCGCTGATCGACAAGGTCACGGCGGACGTCGTGCGCAACATCGGCCCTCTGCAGCCGGGACCCGCCAAGGAGACGAAGACGAAGTGATCGTGTGGGCGTGCCGTGGACGGGCGCCGCTCACGGTGGATCTCCTTCCTTTGCCAGCGCTTCGGCCGCCGCGCGTAGCGCCTGTTCGTCTTCGGTGATTGTCGCCGCGTTCAGCGCTGCACGCGCATACACCGAAAGGCAATGGCACGGCACGAAGTAACGGTCGCGCTCGACCGGCAGGCCGAGCTTGCCGCGCACGGACTCAAGCTCGGAAATCCGCACGCTGCCGAGCTCGGGAAAGCCCATGCCGAGATCGCACAGCCCGAAGGCAATGTCGGGCTCTTCCGGATCAAGCTCGGTCAGCAGCCACGTGCAGTTTGCATCGGGCGTGAACAGCTTCACGACCGGAATGAAGTCAGCACACGCCCTGCCGTCTTCGGCCAGGGAAGCGGCGATCTGGCCGTTGCGCAGCAGTCTCTCGTAGATGGATTTGGTTAGAAGTTTCATAGCTTTTCTCCTTCGTTCGATTGCTCAAGACGCGGAAGAAAAGCCGGGCGAACGAGCCGGACGGTCACCGGCGAAGGCAGTGAGCCGGGAAACGCCCTACCCGGTCGCGCGCAGCGGGAGTGGTGCGGGCCGGGCGTTGACCGGACGGCGCGCCCGGTGAGAAACGCGTCAATCCTTGAGCAGGCGGGCGTAGGAAATCTCTATGAAACGGCCGAATTCACCGCTCGCGAAAAACGCGACGAAAGCACATCGTTACGGGCATGGAAGCGATGACGATCCGGCTGGTCTCCGTGGTCGAGAATGATGGCAACGTCCGCGCCCGGCTGCGCGCCGAAGCGCCGGCGATTGGCACGCGGGTATGGCTGGAAGTGCGATTCAGGCTTGAAGCCGGATCGCGACACCGCGATTGGGCGCAGGAAGCCTATGACCGGGCGCTGATGGTCCTCGATCCGCAATGAGCGCGAGTGGCTCGGAACATGTGATGCTGCGGTACAAGGGGCTGGAGAACCGTAGTCTATCGCCAGGAAATTCTATTGGCGATGCGCTTGAAGTTCCCGACGAAAATATCTATGAACTCAGCCCGGCCTTTGGCGAAACCGGCTTCGACGAGCGTTGACCTAAACGCGGCATCTTGTAATTCGCGAATCAGTCTTTCGCGGATCTGACCATGCCATGCGCTGCGTCCGACTGGCATCCAGACCCAATGCTGTGGATTGTTGGCTTCCACTGACGCTTTGAGTTCTTCTTCGTCGGCCGTCTCCAGATATGCAAGGGAAGCGAGCAGCTCAAAGCGCTCGTACAAGAACTCGAAATCCGGCGTTACACCAATGAAGCTATTGCTCCACTCTGAAAATACCCCGAGCAGGTGATCGCTTAGCGGCGTATGCCGCCTCTCCAGTCCTTCCAGGTTATGCCAATAATTGTCGGCTCCGCCTTCCCATGCCCACAGGAAAAGCTCGTCGACTAGGCGGCGAGGCCCATCATGCGTGACTGTTACCTGAGACGTAAGGAATTCGTGTAGGGCGCTCCAACGGCCAGCACGCACAAGGCCCAAGCCATACGAGGTAAACAAGAGAACAGCCGGATACGGACGGAGGTTGAGCCAGACCGTGAGACCATCCATAACAACAGTGGTATGCGAAAAGATGCCGCGAATGACATTGAGCATCGCCGGAAGTTCGCTGCCGTCGCCCCAGCGACCAAGAACGCCTGCTACCTCGGCCAGCGGTTCGGCGAGTGCTTCATATCGCGCGATGCGAGAACGAAAGTCCTGCTCACTCCAGCCGCCCCGTGGAGGAAACTCGGGTCCGGTCGAAGCTGAGATGACACGCTGCGTTTCCTGATCGACAAGTTCGTCTAGTTGAATTCGGTATTCTGGCTTGCCGAGATAGCGCTTGGCGCTATTGACGAGCAATTCAATACTGAGCGGGCTCTGACGATGTGTGTGTTCCAGGGTCTGGACACGCTGCCACGCGGCCGTGAGAAAACTATCCGCATCCGTGATCTCAATAAGCCGAGCAGCGCGTTGATCGACAATCTGTTGCGCCCCGTCCCGCAGGGCGCTGCGCGTCGCCCAATATACCGGATATCGTCTGTTTGGCGCACGAAGGAACGCAGCGCGTAGCGCGTGGTCCCATTCACCGGACCAGCCCACAACAATGAGCCCGAACTCATCAAATATGCGATCCAGGAGCAGGTCATACTCCGCCGAATAGTGGCTAAGCTCTTCGTCAGTGTTTCGGATACGAGCGTCCTTATAGTCACCGTGCAGCTTGAGGATGTAACAGGCTGAATGCGTGAAAGGCTCAGCGCCCGCAAGAGCATCTGGGGACGCGATAACAGTGGGTTCGACATGAGCTTCACGAAGGGCGTTCTCCAGCAGGCGATCAAAATTCGTCGTAACAATGACACGGATATATCCGGCACGTACAAGCTCTGCGATCGCACGGTGTGCGGCCGTTGGAACCTTCTTCCCTTCTTCTTGCTCCGCCGGTGTTGGCTCGATGTAGCTATGCAGGATGGAGCGTCTTTCGTCCGGCGAGGAAGCCAACTCCTCGAGAAGCGCAGAGTAACTCGGTTCTTCGCCAGTCTGCTCGCGATACCAGGCACCCCAGTCGGGTTGATCCTCCGTACCCTGTGCGAGAGCAACGCGTCGGATTAGATCAAGCGCAATTTCCCATCCGGTTGGTATCTCGGCCGCACGCGAGAGCCCCGATCCTAAGAGCAGAGCAAATACGCCCTTGTTCTCGTAAACGGAGAAGGCAAGTTGCGTGAGAGGATCACCGGAAAGAATACTCATACATCTAGCTATATTGTCATTAGTTGTTTCTCAAGCTCATCCAGTCTGGAGCGCGCGAGTTTGATCATCTTTAGGGCGGTATCTTGCGAATAGTTGAACCGGTCGCGTGGA
The DNA here is from genome assembly GCA_963782445.1 of uncultured Gammaproteobacteria bacterium. Lineage (GTDB taxonomy): Bacteria > Pseudomonadota > Gammaproteobacteria > Steroidobacterales > Rariloculaceae > ZC4RG20. The sequence continues at coordinate 1,694,105 of CAWAJM010000001.1, read as the reverse complement.
CCTTCGTGCAGGACCAAACATGGCTGCCCTTTTGGAATCGCTGAGCCCGTAAACTTGCAGGTCCGGGGGCCTTTGGCGGCTTCGACAACCGTGCGCTTAACCATTTGCTTCATTTGCGGCATCTTTCATCCTCCCTCTGACCAAGGCCGAAAGCTTATCGGCGATATCCGGAGACGCGTTGACCGCGTTCTCCAACTGCTCGGCACTAGCAGTTTGGCGTTCTCCGGTCCCGATACCCATCACATTGTTCTGCTCCGAACTCGCCATACGTATGAGGATCTCTGTGTTGTGACTGCCTTGGAAATAGCGCAGCAGGTCTCGTCCCTGGTGCGACAAACCGAGGCGGTTAAGGACGGTATCGGCAATCGACCGAGCTTCCTGGGCCAATCGGCCCTTCAACGCTTCCCGCCGTTCCTGGGGCTGAATGACCGGATTGAAGGCCGCAATGCGTCCTTCATTCTCGGCGGCAACTAGCCGCCCGCGCACGATGTCTTCGGTAAGCCCAAACTCACTTGGCTCAAAGCCCTTATCCCTGATGGTCTGAAACAGATCCCCGATCAGAACATCGTCGATCTTCTTCAGGTATCCCTTGCGCTGATAGCTTTCGACAACTTCACGGAGCACGCGCATAAACGGCCTGAGAGTCATGCGCGGTCCGCCTTCGCCTTCGCCCTGAACCTCAAGTTCACCCTGAAGGTACTCGCGGAAGAACTCCTGATCGTCCTTGTCAAAGTTCGTAAAGTCGTTCCACCAGCGCTCGTCATTTAGCCCGATGTGAGAAACCAGATAGACCCTATTCGCATCGGAATACGGTGTTTCCGGCGCGGCCAGGCGCAGAATCCTGCCTACAAACTGAACATACGGGGACAAGCTACGATATGGCCTGAAAACAGCAGCAACAGACAATGTTGGCAAATCGTATCCCTCGCCGAGAATATTCACCTGTACCACAACATCTGTGAGGCCGCTGCGCAGGCTTGCTTCTATCCGTTCACGCTCCTCAGTCTTCAGATCGCTGTGCAGGACTTCGACACGCAAACCGTGTTCCTTATACAGCGCTGCAACTTGACTGGCATGACGTATGGAGCACGCGACAGCGATAAGCTGGCGCGGTGCGCCAAGTTTGCGGACGTTGTGGAGCTGCTGTATCGAAGCGTTCACGACGCTCCGGTTACATTGTTCTGACAATGCGATCCCTCTGCTAAACCAGTCCTTCTCGCGCATCTCAAGGACCCTCTCAAGGCTTAGCGTCTTGGTTTCACCTTGTGCGGTGAATGTGATCTCAGTAGGCTGGACGAACAGGGCGTCAATCTGTGAAATAAAACCCAGGATCATCGACCGGGCATAGCCGAACCGGTAGACACGTTCACCGGAAACGATCTGACCGTCCGAGCGCATCGGTGTGGCTGTGAACGAAACAACCTTGGCATCCTTGAAGTATTCAAACAGCCGCGTCCAGGTCTGAGCGACGTTATGGTGCCCCTCGTCGACAAGGATCATGTCGAAATAGTCGCCCGGAAGGGCTTCGTACCATTTGTTCTTTGCGCCGGCAAACTGTTGAATGTTCGCGACAACGATATGAGCGGCGTCGCAATCATGCATGTTGGCGCCGGTCTTGAGTTCGGAGACGTAGGGCCCATCCTTCGGAATGAAAACGCCGCGCTTGGTATAGAAGCAGTTGGGATCGCTGACATTGAGTTCGCGTCGGATGTTGTCGCGGATAACGAGATTGGGGGCGATGATGAGCACGCGACCGTTGGCAATCCCAAACGGTGCGATACCCATCAGACCGGTTTTTCCACAGCCGACAGGAAGCTGCACATAACAAGGCTGATCGCTTTCCTTGAAATGTTTTCGGATCGCGAAATAGCCGTCCATCTGCGGCTCCCGCAAGTTTGGGTTGCTCCAGATCTGGACTTGGGTGTCGTTGAAGAATGCGGCGATGTCGGTGTTATTCATTAACGGCTCCTACGAATACCGTGCCGTTTCCGATCACGTCACGGAGGCGGTCGTAGGACATGACGACCGTATTATCCGTAGACAAGGCGCGGTAGGTTTTTACCTGCTTTGCATCTAGGCTACTGCGACGGCCGATGACGATATAGGCGCGGCAGTTAGCATCTATATCCTTCAGTCCAAGCTCCTCGCGCGCGTACGCAATATTGTCTGTGAGCCAGGAACGCCAATCGCGCACTTGCTTCATCGCTTCCGCACACTTGTTAGCTGGCAAGCCCGCCTTGGTGAGCGCCTTCTTGGTTGGGCTCTCAAGCTCGACCATGGACCAGCGGATACCTGCCGAGCAGTTCGACGCAACCAGAAAATCCGGAACGAGTTCAGCGCCCAGCCGCGGCCGGTCAAGGCACCAATAGTCTCTGCCTGATGGAGCAAGACAATTCAGCAGACCGCCATGCGCGGCAAAGAATGTCTGAAGCGGGCGCTCGTTCGCTGCATCACCCAGGATGCGATCAAACTCATCGAGCAGTTCTGCGGCAGGCTGCCGGTCAGTAGGCACCCGCCTGTCTTCCCATTTCTGTAGGACAAATCGTTTCATCTGGCCTGAATCCCATGACGTACGGTTTGGCAGGCGGACCGGCAGTTTGTCAACAGAAAAACGTCCATTACTCACTCATTCAGCAGTAACTCCGCCATTCCATCGAGCCTAGCCTTGACGGGTTCCCATCCAGGCATGATCTCGCGCAACAGACGATAGTAGCGCCGCGAGTGGTTGTGCTCTTTCAGATGGCAGAGCTCATGGGTGATGACATAGTCGACGCACTCTCGCGGCGCCTTGACCAGATGCGGGTTGAGAAACACGGCCCCCTGCGGCGAGCAGCTTCCCCATTGCCTGCGCATCTTCAGCAGACGCAGCGGCGGCACTTCTCGAAGCCACGGCACTCGCTCCGCGATCTCGTGCAGCCGCCGGTCGAATACTTCCGACGCGCGCTCCCTGTACCAGCGGTAAAGCTGCCTGCGCACAGCATCGGGGGCGCGTTCGTCGAGTTCTACAAGGATTCGGCCACGCCACAGCTTGACCTGGGGGCCCGCGCCGTTCGTATCGGTAACCTTTAGCTGGTAGCGTCGCCCGAGATAGAAATGCCCTTCGCCGCTGACATAGGAGCGCGGCAATACGTGCTCGCGCTGCGCCCGTGCCTGCAGGACGTGATTGCTGATCCAGCGCGCGCGCTTGAGCACGGCGCAGTGGATGCGCGCCATGTCTTCACCCTCGGGCGCATCGACCTGGATCGATGCGTCCGGATGAACATGGATGGCGATCTTCTGTTTGCGATCCGGCGTAAAGCAAACGTCATAGTCAAAGCGCTCATCGCCGTAGGTGAAGCTGTTCTTGCTCATGAGCGCAGCTCCCCCCGGCTGATGCCGACACGTGTGATCTGAAGCACCTGCTCGATCACGTCCTTGGCGCGGTCGAGACCGATGCGCTCGAACAGGTAGGGCAGCAATGCCTTGCGGATCGCGGTCTCGATGTTCTGCGGGCTGAGCGAGTGCTCGGCAACGGCGGACTTGACCGTCTTGTCGATGAAGAGCGCATCGTCCACACGCGCCGTTTCGTCGCTCGGACTCAGCGGAGCATCTCCGAGAGACAGCCGGAACGCCCCAAAGTACGCTTTGGCGTGCTTGTTCCCGTTCAGCGCCGCAGGGATGCCATCGACCGCGCGCTCGCGCACCTTATCCTCGAATTTCTTGAAGAGGATGTACTGCTTGTGCGGGTGATCGAAGAGCGCTTCGGCCTCGGCGATCGCCTGCTTGAGCAGTTCGGAGAACACGATCTGCGCGTAAGGATCGTCGGCGAGTTCCTGTTCGATGGTCTTCTTGACGCGGCTGCGGATGATGTCGGTTTCGTTGCGGGTCTTTTCTTCCGACCACTTGCCGGGGTCTTCGGCCTTGCCGAGATCGTCTACCGCGATGACGCCTTCAGGCTCGGCAACGCCGGAACCGACGACATGCTTGTCGACCAGCTTGCGTATCTGCTCTTCATACGCGCTGTAGTCGACGGTCTCCTGCGCGTCCTGCTTAGCCATCTTGCGCAGGTCGGTGAACCAGCGCAGGTCTTTCTTGTAGCGGGTGATGTCAGCTTCCGAGAACGCGGTGTCTTCAAAGAAGCTGCGCGATGACAGCGCGACCTGCAGGCACATGCCATAGGCGGTGAGCGCTTCATAGAAGTCTTCGCGGAAGCTCTGCCGCGTATCGAAGCTCTGGCCGTTCTCGTCCTCCTGATAGTGCGGGACGAGGAGCTGGCGGTATTGCTCGCGATCCTGCTTGTTCTTGACGCTGCTGAACAGCCCCAGAAGCCGCTCATGCAGCATGGGCAGCTTCTTGTATTCAGCGCTGACGGCGCGATAGAGACCGTCGATATCGTTGATGTCGTAGCCGCCCTGCGTGCGGGTCGCCAAATCCTGGTACTGGGCGATCGCGGTATCGAGTTCCTTGAGGATGCCGCGATAGTCGATCAACAGGCCGAACTTTTTGGCATCGTGCAGGCGGTTGACGCGCGCAATCGCCTGAATGAGGTTGTGCTGCTTGAGCGGCTTGTCGATATAGAGCACGGCATTGCGCGGTTCATCAAAGCCGGTCAGCAACTTGTCAACGACTATCAACAGGTCAGGCGGCCCCTCCGTGCTGAAATCCTCGATCACGCCGCGTTCATAGTCCTCGGCATCGCCCTTGACGTTGTCCTTCCACCATTGCTGGATTTCAGGGAGATCGGATTCATCGACATCGCTGTGGCCCTCACGCGTATCCGGCGGTGAGATCACCACGGCGCTCGTCACCAGCCCGGTTTCATCAAGGTACTTCTTGTAGCGGATAGCCGCGCGCTTGCTGTCCGTTGCGATCTGACCCTTCAGGCCCTGCCCGAGCTTCTTGACGTTCTCATCGAAGTGGACGGCGATGTCCCAGGCGATCAGCTCGATGCGGTTGGCGCTGCCATAGACCGGGCCTTTCTTGCCCCACTTCTGCTTCAGGTCGCTCTTCTGCTCGTCGGACAAACCTGAAGTGATCTTCTCGAACCAGTTATCGATGGCCTTCTCATTGACGTCCAGTTCCGGTTTGCGCTCTTCATAAAGCAGCGGTGTGACGGTGCCGTCCTCTATCGCACGCTGCATGGTGTAGGCATGAATGATCGGCCCGAACTTGCTGGCGGTCTTTTCGTCCTTGAGCAGCGGCGTTCCGGTGAACGCGACATAGGCAGCATTGGGCAACGCCTTGCGCATCCGCTCATGGCCTTCGCCGCCGTGGCCGCGATGGCCCTCATCGACGAGCACGATCATGTCCTCGCTCGGGTTGTAGCAACCCTTCTGTTTCGACGCGGTCAGGAACTTGTCGATGATGGTGAAGATGATCCGCTCTTTGCCCTGGCCGATGCGCTTCGCGAGATCGCGGCCTGAAGTGGCTTTTGATTTCTCACCATCCTTGCGGCTGGCGATGGCGCTGCCGAACGCGCCGCCGCTAAGGAACGTCCTGGAAAGCTGCTTTTCCAGATCAACGCGGTCGGTCACCACCACCATACGGCACTCCTTGAGCGCCTCATGGAGCAGCAGGGCCTTGCACAGGAACACCATGGTGAACGACTTGCCGGAACCGGTCGTATGCCAAACGACGCCGCCTTCGCGTCCGCCACCCTTCTTTTTCACCTGCAGACGCCGGATCAGCGCCTTGATGCCGAAGACCTGCTGGTAGCGCGCCGCGACCTTGCCGATCTTGCTGTCGAACAGGATGAAGAAGCGTACGAACTCCAGCAGGCGCGTCGGACTGAGAAGGCTGACGATCATCCTGTCCTGCTCGGACGGCAGACGATCACCGCTCCACAGCCCTTCAAAATACTTGCGCACCTTCGCAGGTCGGTTCCCAAACAGTGCATCCTTGAACCCGCCATCGACGGGCCGGTCCATCACCTTATTGAAGTAAGCCTCGTCGAACTCTTCGTCGCGCCAGTTGGCCCAGAACTTCTTCGGCGTGCGCGTTGTGCCGAATCGCGCATCGGTGCCGCTGATCGCCATCAATATTTGCGAATAGGCGAACAGCTTCGGGATCTCGTCCGTTTTCTGGTTGCGAATGTTCTGGCTGATCCCCTCATCGATCATCGACTTGTTGGGATTGCCGGAGACCGGCCGCTTGACCTCGATCACGACGAGCGGCAGACCGTTCACATAGCAGACAACATCAGGACGGCGCGTATGCGTCCCGCCCGATGACAACACCTCCAGCTCCTCGGTGACGACAAAGCTGTTGTTGTCGACATCATCCCAGTCAATGACCGGAATGGTCGGAGAGTGCCTCTTCCCGTTGATGAACTCGGTAACCGTCACGCCCAGCGTGATCTTGTTGTACAGCTTCTCATTGGCCGCCCCGAGCCCTTCATGCAGTGCGACAGCCGAAAGCTCGCGCACGATCTGGTCAATCGCGTTGGTGGACAGCGGATAGGACTTACCCTTGTACTCAAAGCGCCGCTTGCGCAGTTCCTCAACCAGCACACCCGTCAATACGACATCCTGACTGCCGCCACGCGCTGCGAGGCAATCAGCAGCCGACATGAACTCCCAGCCCAAGGCGACAAGAAGCTGCAGCGCCGGAATCTGCGCGCTGCACTCCTCTTTCGTCTCGGGTGTCATGCGATTCTCAGCCATGCGCGGCTGCCTCCTGCACCACGCGTTCAACATCTCTGTCCACCTTTACACGCCGCTCGCCGGACAGGAGCTGCTGCATTAGAGCTTGCTTTTCTTGATGCAACGCGGAGAGGTTCTTCTGATAAAGATCAATCTCTTTCTGAGCGCCTGATAACACGTTTGCTATTGCGATTCGTTCCTCGGCCGATGGCCACGGAAATGCAAAGCGTTTGAGGTCGCTCGTGTTGATCGAATTGATCGTCGCCCCAAGATTCCGGTGGACTTGCCTACGGAACATATCGGACTGGAGCAAATGAGCGACGTATGAGTTTTCGTCCGACCGAAACAGCGTCATGAAAGCGCCGTGCGCGAGGCCGGCAGACTCGTTTGTTATGAGCGCGTTCTTGCCGATCAGTTGTTTACTTCCATTTCGCACGCAGACGAGGATGTCGTTGACGCGCGTCAGCGACTCCTGCGATACCTTCGTGCTGACGTAAACATTGTCGTTCAGAGCGATCTCATTTCCGGCGATGTTAGAGGACCTAAGCACCAACAATCCGTCGTCAACCACATCATCGGGAGAGTAGGTCAAGCCCGTAACACAGTGGCCGATCTGCCCGAGCGACACACGGCTCCAATCAGATGGAAAACTATCGTCCGACGCAGGCGGGCCAAACCCCGGTAGACGCGTTGTGCCGCAAAGAAGTTGTTGGATCAGTGCCTTCTTCTGTCGTTCGCTGGCGTCGATAAGCGCTTCGACCCTCTGAATGGCGCGGTCCCAAGTTGATAGAACTTCGCCAATCCTCTGTTGCTCAGGAACCGGCGGTACGACCACTGCGATGATTGAAAAGTCCGGGTAGTAAAGTCGCAACCTGTCTTTGGTTAGACCGTACGAATAAGCCCAAAACAAATAGACTGTTCGCGCTGCCTTAAAGAAGTACGAAGCGAATAGCGGGTCTACCTTTCGTGTTGGCTTGAGGACAACGTAGGCTGGGCTGACAAGTGAGTCGCTCCGGGCGAGGCCGGATGCTCCCTGCCACATGCGCATCATGTTGTACGCGATGTATCCGGGGCGCAGGCGAAGGTGCTCCTCCGGTACCAGATTTGTGTCTGTCTTACGTTCGCGAGAATCTCTCGGTACGAGGCCATCGGTGAGCGTGACAGACATAGTCTGCAATCCCGACTTACCCTTCTCCTTGCTATTCTGGAAGAGATCGCCGAGCCGCACCTTTTGCCATCCCTCAGGAACCATAACCAAGGTCCTTAAGGTAGCCGTCCATTTCTTCTTCTAGTGCCACGAGCTCCTTCTTAAGGTGTTCGCGCTCGGCGCGCACCGTCATCAGGTCGATCTCTTTCTCTTCTTCAAACGTATCAACGTAGCGCGGAATGTTGAGGTTGTAGTCGTTCTCCTTGATCTCATCGAGAGCGGCCAGGTGCGCGTACTTCTCCACGTCGGCCCGCGCGTGATAGGTAGCCATTACTTTGGCGATGTTCTCGTCCGTTAGCGCATTCTGGTTCTTGCCATCCTTGTACTCTCGGCTGGCGTCGATGAAGAGGACGTTCTTCGCCTTCTTGTTCTTGCGGAACACCAGAATGGCTGCCGGAATGCCTGTCCCGTAGAAGAGCTTTTCCGGCAGACCAATGACGGCATCGAGCAGATTCTCATCAATCAGCTTTCTTCTGATCTTGCCTTCGGCTGCGCCGCGAAACAGGACGCCGTGCGGCACGACGACACCCATGCGGCCCGTCTTGGGCTTCATGGTTTCGATCATGTGGAGGACGAAGGCATAGTCTCCTTTCGTTCTGGGCGGCACGCCGCGCCGAAAACGCCCGAACTTGTCGGATTCGGCTTTCTCATGGCCCCACTTCTCCAGGCTGAAGGGCGGATTGGCGACGACGATGTCGAAGAGCTTGAGACTGTCTTCGCCATCAAGCAGCTTGGGGTTGCGAATCGTGTCGCCCCACTCGATGCGGTGGTTGTCTTCGCCGTGCAGGAACATGTTCATCTTGGCGAGCGCCCAGGTGCTTCCAATGGCTTCCTGACCATAGAGGGCGTATTTGCGTGAGCCCTTCTTCTGAATCTGTTTGCCGCACTTCATCAACAGCGAGGCAGAGCCGCAGGCCGGGTCGCAGATTTCATCGCCTTCCTGCGGGTCGACAAGCTCGGCGATCAGTTCGGACACTTCGGGCGGTGTATAGAATTCACCGGCCTTCTTGCCGCCGGTCGCCGCGAAGTTCTTGATGAGAAATTCGTAGGCATTGCCGATGATGTCGAGCTTGCCGATACGGCTTGGCCGCAGGTTCAGATCGTCCTTGGCAAAGTCTTCGAGAATGTGGCGCAGTATGTCGTTCTTCTGCGCTTCATCACCGAGCCGTGTGCTGTTGAAGCTGATGTCCTGAAACACGTCCTGCAGCTTGTGGATGTTGGCTTCTTCGATGGCATGCAGCGCTTTATCGATACGCTCGCCGTTGCCAGCTTCGAAGCGCCGTTCATAGAGCGCGTAGAAGCTGGCGTCTTTGGGCAGCACGAAGCGCTCGTTCTTGAGCATCTCGGCGATCAGTTCCGGATTGTCGCCATACTCTTTCTGGTAGCCGTCGTAGTGGTCTTGCCAGACATCGGAGATGTATTTCAGGAAGAGCATCGTGAGGACGTAGTCCTTGTAGATGCTCGGATCGACGACGCCTCGGAAGGTGTCGCACGCCTCCCACACGGCCTGGTTGATTTCTTTTTGACTAACGGGTGTGTTCATGTCTTTGTTCCTTTCCGTTTGAACCTAATCCATCAGGCCCTGGGCGACCAGATTTAATTGCTGTTGCCGGTTTTCGATAAGTGCTTCGAGTAGCTGCCGCTCTCGGCGGGCAGCCCTGTCGAGGCGGACAATGAGTTGCTGCTTTTCAAGGCTCGGCAACTTCAAGGGCAACTGCGCAAGCACCTGCTTGCGAATGCTGGTGATGTAGCTGCCCGTGGCTGATTGCGCGAAGTAGCGCTGCGCGTCGGGCTGGTTCATCAGCCACGCGATGAATTCGGGTAGGGCACGCTCGGGTGTGCGCACCCTGATAACGAAAAGATGTGGCGCCGAGACGGCCTTCACCGGCACATCCTCAACGGCGGCGGCTGCGTTACGGTTGCCGCGGGCGGTGAAAACGATGTCCCCCTGCCGCAGCCAGTCGGGCGCGCGGCGGCCGGCAAGCCGGGTACGCACCAGGGCGGCCCAGTCGATACCGCGGGCGGCGTCAACGTTCTTGATCTGGACGACGGCCGCCTCGCCGCCGGGGATTTCCTCGATCGCGCCGCGGAACGGGTAGCCGGGCCGGATGTCGGCCACGTCGCCCAGAATCGAATTATCTACGTCATCGCGCATGACGCAGAATGTAGACGAGCACTGTGGGGTTGTCAATAACAATTGTGCATCAGGCGGTATGATGCACTCTGGATATCAGATAACCCGACTTCGTCCGAAATCACCCGCGGAAACAGCCGCTCAAAGGCACTTTGAGCAAGCGGTATCGGACACAATCGCGATAGTTCTTCCGCTGGTCGCAATGTTGCGTGAAGGCGCTGACAGCGCAACATATGGGTCTAGGCGCAATAATATCTTGCGCGTAGGCTTTTAAGTTGCGCGTAGACGTGCTTTAGTTGCGCGTAGAAGATCTATGCGCAATATAGGAGGCGACATTGGCGCGGCGTATTCGGGAAGAGTATTTGCAAGACCTAGAGGCGGTCATACGCCGTCATCCTCAAGGCGTGACGGCACAGGACATCGCCGAGGCGCTTCCGGCCGCCGTCCCGCGCCGCACCCTTCAATACCGCCTCAAATCCCTCGTCGATAACAACCGTCTACTGATGGAGGGCGAAGGCCGTTGGGCGCGCTACCGGCTGCCTCAAATCGCGGCGGCCGAAGGACCGGCGCCGGCAGAGGCCGAGCGCGAGGTCCCCCTGCCACTCTCGAAGACTGGTCTTGCGATTCAGGCTGATGTTCGCAAGCCGCCGGAAGCGCGCAAGCCGGTCGGCTATGACCGCGGCTTCCTCGACTCCTACCGCCCGAACGAGACCTTCTATCTGTCTGCCGAAGAGCGCGCGCATCTGCGCGAGGTCGGCACGCCGAAGACCGCAGTGGTGCCCGCGGGCACGTACGCGAAGCAAATTCTGAACAGACTGCTGATCGATCTCTCATGGAACTCAAGCCGCCTTGAGGGTAACACCTATTCGCTCCTCGACACGAAGCGCCTCATCGATCTGGGCGAAGAGGCCGAGGGCAAGGAACGTCTCGAAGCGCAGATGATCCTGAATCACAAGGACGCGCTCGAATTCCTGGTCGGCGCGGCGGACGAGATCGGCTTCAACCGCTACACGATCCTCAATCTTCATGCGCTTCTCGCTAACAACCTGCTCGGCGATCCCGACGCGCCGGGAAGGCTCCGGCGTATCGGGGTCGGCATAGAACGGTCGGTTTTTCATCCGCTGGAAGTGCCGCAGCTCATCGAGGAGTGCTTCGATCAAATCCTGGCAACCGCCGCCGCCATTGTCGATCCGTTCGAACAGGCACTTTTTGTGATGGTGCAACTGCCCTATTTGCAGCCCTTCGACGACGTGAACAAGCGCGTGTCGCGCCTTGCCGCGAACATCCCGCTCATCAAGGGCAATCTCTCGCCGCTCTCATTCGAGGGCGTTCCGCGCGATGTTTACACGGATGCCGTGCTCGGGGTTTATGAACTCAACAGAACCGAATTGCTCAGGGACGTTTTTATCTGGGCGTACGGGCGCTCGGCCGCGCGCTATGCCGCCGTCCGGCAGTCCCTCGGCGATCCTGATCCTTTCCGCCTGCGGCACCGCGCGGCGCTGCGGGAAGTCATCGGCGACATCGTTCGCGAACGTATGGACAAAAAGCAGGCGACCGCTCATGTGAAAAGCTGGACGCAGGCGCATATCGATGCACGCGAGCACGAACGGTTTCGGGAAACGACCGAGAGCGAACTTCTGAGCCTGCACGAAGGAAACTTTGCACGCTACCAGATCAGGCCATCGGAGTTCGCGGCCTGGCGAGAAGTCTGGAACCGGTGAACTGCACCGCGAATGCAAGGCCATCCTGCGGGTCTGATTCAGGCAATGAACAACGTCCCTGAAACGGAGATACAAAAGACCGTGAAACTTGATCTGATAACCGACAACTGGACGCTTCAGGACGTAAACGAGCTTCTCGTTTCCGGGCTGTCGCCCGAGCCCGTCGGCCAGATCGTAATATCGAAAGACAAGCAATCCCACACATTCACGGATGTCCCGCACGCGGTCATACAGCTTGACTGCCTGCTGGCTCTTCTTACCAATCTGGTGATCTACGATGAATTGATCGTGGATCAGGGATTCATGGCCACATGGGACCAGGAGCATCCGCAGCTTTCCCGACTAACCGGCGATTCCCTTGTGAAGCCCGTTTTGTTCGACCCGAACGCCGAAACGCTCGTGGCCGTGCGGGAGGAGATCGTCGATAGGATGGCGGTCACGCCATCTCTGAAGGAGACCGCGGACGAAAACAGGAGATCCTGGAAGCTTACCGGAGCGGCGGCCGACCCTCATATGTCGGCCGTGCTTTGGGGCGGCGCCGGCATGCTGGCTCGAAGCCACATTCTCTCGGCCCCGTATTTCGGCCACCCCTTTCGCCGCACATTGATCAGGGAATCCGGGTTCCTCGCGGCACGCCGGGATGCCTGGGCGAGAACGGAAAAAGTGGTATCTGCTGCCCGTACACAGATGTTCAGATTTCGCCACTCGGAAATAGATGGGGCACTTGCGTCCTTCAATCTTCCGCCGATCGCGGTGCAGGTCATCGAACAGGCAACCAGTGCAGACGAGCTGCTGCTCTCCGCCATCGCACTTCGTGATAAATACGCAAGACTGAGGGAGTGGCTATCCACCTACCAGCATGCGCTCGAAACCGAAGATGAAAAGAAGCTCCTATCCAACGACAAGCTGCTCCAGTCCATCGCGAAGAGCGTCGAAGCAAATTACGGCGCCGAGGATGAGGATTCCACGAGCGTTTCTCTGTCTGTCGGCTTTTTCAGCGTCACCTTTCCAGTTCGGCAGCTCAATTCCGCGACAAACCGTTTCGGCATCCGGTCCGCGCTGACCGATCTCGTCATGCAGTCACGAGGCGAAAACGCGCTGCACAAACTGATGAGGATCTTTGGGGAAGAGAAGTCTGGCTTCGGACGCGATCTGTGCGGCCAGCTCCGACTTCGCTACTCCGCAGATGCTTATTAATTGTTGTCCGCTAAGAACAAACACTGAATGGCTGGAGCATGGACGGGTTCGGTTCACGAGAGCCCGGCGCTTCCCGAAACCTAATTCGGGCTGCTGGCTCTTGCCACAACCTTGCCACAAGCTGAAACGGCCCGATTCAGAGAATGGCGGATTCGTGCGGGTTACAGCGGGTCGTGATTTTGTGGCAAATGCCGCCGATTCGCGCCGTTTCTTTCCGTAACTTTCAGCTAACCGATTGTTTTAATTATGGTCGGGACGAGAGGATTCGAACCTCCGACCCCTTGCACCCCATGCAAAACAAATGGCTGATTTCTGCGGCCTTTAGCATGATTGCGCCACAGATTCGCCACAAGAAATCCGCAGCATGCCGTTTAGCATGCCTGCCGGAGCCTCGTCCGGCTCTTCATCGTCAAGCAAATGGCCGTAGACATTGAGCGTCGTCTCGATATTCGAGTGCCCCATCAGAGTCTGTATCTTCTTGAGGTTGGTCTTCTTCTCAATCAGTACCGACGCGAAGAAGTGGCGAAGATCGTAAGGCCGATACTTCGGCTGCTCGATGGGCTCGCCGTCCTTCTCGATTACATTCACGAGTTTAGCTTCCACGCACGCCACGTTGAAGCCTCGGCGCTGCCAATTGCGCCTTGACTGCAGCGCGCCATTCGAAGCTGGAAATACAAGATCGTGCTTGTTCTTGGGCGAATGTTTTTCGATGTACTCGCGGAGCATGGCTACCGTTTCGGGGCTAAGTTCTATGAACCTGCGACCCGCAGGCGTCTTTGTGACCGAGATTGACTGCCCGTTGCCGTCGATGGCGCGATCTACATACACGCCCTTGTCCGTGATGGCCGATCTTGCAATTGCAAGATACTCCTGCGGACGCATACCGGAGTCCGCAGCGAGGTAGAGCATAGGCCGGTAGCGGCGCCATGCCTTTGCGATGGTGTTGTTTTCGGCCTTGGCCAGCCTGTCAGCAGCGCGAAGAAGGGCGATGACGTTCTTGCTTGCTTGGGATGACGACGGGTTCCTGGTAGCGCGCATCTGAACGAATACAAATTCCGGAGGCGACGTTGTGCTGAAGTACGCCACGTATCGTCATTTCCTTCATCATGGATTGGAACGACGATAGAACCTTGCTCGCGAGATCGCGACTGATACCGCGTTGCAGTAGCCACGAGCGGTACGCAACAACGTCTGGAGCGGTGAGTTCGTGGATTCCCTTTGTCCAGTTATAGTCCGTGATAAAGGCGGCACGGTATTTGTAGTTCTTGTAGGTATAGGGCGTAACCGGTTCGCGCCCATTCAGCCCTTCCTTTTCACAGATATCCAGCCACATATCTGTGGCCTGTCTAACCGTTCTGATCTCAGTATGGTGTGATCGCCCCTGGGTGCGCGCGTTTCCGCTCTCAAGGAAAGCGAGAGCTTCCTTGCGGGTCCTGAAGGTCTTGTATGCGTAGCCTGTCTTGGCTGCTTTGCTCGGGTAGCGTACTTGGTAAGTCGGGCCGTTCTTGCCTACCCTCTTCCTGATATCTGACATCCTCCCTCATGACTAAACGGTTGCGCGGTACGAATCAAGAACAAAGTGCGGCATCCCTACTCTTTTGCATCGCTTTCTGCTTCGATCTGCAATTCGCGATAAATCCGCACCAGCGTGCCCTTTTCGATCTTGAGCTTGCCGTCAATCGGATCAACGAAGAAGGGCAGTTTGCGCTTGCCTGCGGCGTCCTTGTCTGCTGCGCGTTTTATCTGCCGGGCATTGAGTTCAACGCCCATATCGGCAAGGACACCGCGTGCCTGTTCCAGTCCGATATAGCAAGGGGGTTGCTGCATGGCCTGTCCCTTTCAGTCTCTTAGAGCTGGTAATCATCCGCCGCCGCCTTGTACGGCCCGCGGCTATAGAGCTTCTTCACTTCCGGGTGAACGTCATCGCCGAAGCCGTTTGTCGGATTGATGAATAGCGTTGCGCCGCGCGAATAGCGCACGGCATGTTCAAGTTCGACTTCTGACAGCTTTTCGAATATGGCCTGCTTGATCTCCGCGATCGTCATCTCGCCCTTTACCCTTATTTCCATTTCCATAACCAACTAATGGTTGTACCCATACCTTCATGGTACGCCGGAGGGCGTTAATACTTTCTTAACGTATATTCGCAAACTTGCATGTTTCTGCGGGTCACAGCGGACTCGCCTTGCCGAAAACGCCAGCGCGTTATTTCCCGTAATACTTGTGTTGCGTCGGTTCGGGGAAACGATCCTTCGCCTCCAAACGACGCTCTCCTGTCCGGTTTCATCGCCGCCCGTCCATCAGGGGCCTTTGCCTGCTGATGATGATGGGTCGGGGCCGAAAGGCCCTGATGGTCGGGGCCTCCTGAAACAAAACAGGAGAACATCGATGGACAGGATCGTTACCCCATCCGAACTGACACGCATAGACGAAAAAGAACTCTGCGCTCTTTTCAACAAAGTGAGCATCCAGCTCTACCTGCATGAACCCGGTTCGCCGGAATCCGGTGCGGCACATGCGAGCCTTGAGAATATCCGCCGCGAAATCGCGCACCGCGCTGCGCGGCCCAAGCCGCCCGGCTTCTAGCCCGGCGTTACCGCAAGCCGGCCTCCTTTGCAGGAGGCCGGTTTTCTCTCCCGGCGTTGCGGGCCGCGCGAGGATGACGCGAGGTTCGGCCGGCCGGCCCGTTCCTATGCTCATCGCCATGAAGAGCCAAGCGAAGAAACGCGAACAAGCGCAGACCGACATCGATGCGATGTTGGTTGCGTTCGTGCGCGCGCTTGCACGCGATCTCGCACAGAGTCATATTCGCGACTCCCGGCGCAAGGCCAATGAGGCTTCAAGGAACAACGCGGGAGAAACGCAATGACCGTCGCTTGCATCTACGCACGCTATTCTTCGGACAATCAGCGTGACGCTTCGATCGAGGATCAGATCAGGCTTTGCAGCGAGCGCGCCGCAAGCCAAGGATGGAGCGTCCTGAAGTCTTACAGCGACCACGGCATATCCGGCGCCTCGCTCCTGCTACGCCCTGGTATCCAATCGCTCCTCGCCGATGCACAGGCCGGAAAATTCAGCATCGTCCTTGCCGAGGCGCTCGACCGCCTCTCGCGCGACCAGGAAGACATCGCGGCGATCTACAAGCGGCTGCTTTTCGCAGGCGTTCGCATCGTCACGCTCGCCGAGGGCGAAGTGAACGAACTGCATGTCGGCCTCAAGGGCACGATGAACGCGCTCTTCCTGAAAGACCTTGCCGACAAAACGCGACGGGGACTGCGCGGGCGCGTCGAGGCCGGAAGATCAGGCGGCGGCATATCCTACGGTTACAAAGTCGTGCGCCGCATCGGCGCCGATGGGGAGCCCGCACGGGGCGAACGTGAGATCGCGCCGGCGGAGGCCGGGATCATCCGCCGCATCTTCGAGGAATACGCCTCGGGAAAATCCACCGCCCTGATCGCCGCCGGTCTGAACGAGGATGGCATCCCCGCTCCCTCGGGCAGGACATGGGGGCCGAGCGCGATCCACGGGCATCAGAAACGCCAGACCGGCATCCTGAATAACGAACTCTATGTCGGACGGCTCGTATGGAACAGGCTGCGCTTCATCAAGGACCCGGATACCGGCAAACGCATCTCCCGGCCGAATCCGAAGTCGGCCTGGATCGTCAAGGAAGTCCCTGCCCTCCGGATCGTCGACGACGAGTTGTGGCAGAAAGCGAAGGCACGGCAGGCCGCCACCGAGGCGAAATTCGGGGAACGGAACAAGGGTCATATCGACCGTCGGCAGCGCTCCGCGCTGCTCTCCGGGCTTGTGAAGTGCGCGTCCTGCGGCGGCAACTACATCATCCTGAACAGGACGCGCCTGGGCTGCTCGAACGCAAAATACAAGGGCACCTGTGATAACCGCCGCACCGTGGTCCGGACGGATCTGGAAGCGGCCATTCTCGACGGGCTCCAGCACCGGCTGATGGACCCGCGCCTGACGGAGGCGTTCTGCGAAGAGTACACGCGCGCCTTCAACCGGCTGTGTAAGGAACAGGGCGCGGCCATCGACGGCAAGAAGGCGGAACTCGCCAAGGTCATCCGAGAGCGAGACCGGCTCGTCCAGGCCATCCTCGACGGGGTGCCGGCCGAGGCCGTGCGCGACAAGATGGCGCAGCTCGAACGGCGCAAGGGCGAACTGGAAAGCGCGCTGGCGAACGCAAAGGAAGAACCCCTGCGGCTGCACCCCGGCCTGGCAAAGCTCTACAGGGCGCAAATCGCGGCGTTACGCGAGACGCTGGCCGGTGAAGGGCGGAATGGCGAGGCGGCAGAGCTGCTGCGCGGGGCGATCGAGCGGATTGAGATCGTCCCGGGCGCAGCCGGCAAGGCATTGACCGCCAACCTTTACGGCCACCTCGCCGGCATTCTCGCTCTGGTGAGCGAGCGCAAAGACCGGGTCAGCGGCGTAAAGGAGTGGCGAGCAATGGTAGCGGGGGCAGGATTCGAACCTGCGACCTTCGGGTTATGAGCCCGACGAGCTGCCTGACTGCTCCACCCCGCACCGGAAGTGAGCGCAGCATGATACATGCGCCGAGCTCGGTCATCAAGGCCCGTCCGGCCTCTCCAAAAGGGGCCGCGCGGCGCAGTTACGAAAAAGGGCGCTGACCCCTTTTTGGGCTACGTCAGGACGCGCGCGCAGAGGTCGAGCAGCCCGCCCGGGAAGATACCGAGCGCCAGCAGCCCGAGGCCATTGGCACTGATGAAGAAGCGCATGTCGGCGGCGGCCAGCAGAGGCTCGGAATCGGTTGCGTCCGCGAAGTACATGTACCAGACGAGGCGCAGGTAGTAGAACGCGCCGATGACGGCGAAGAAGACGCCGACGGCCGCGAGCCACACGTAGCCCGTGCCGACGAGGCTCGAAAGCACGACGATCTTGGCATAGAAGCCGACGAACGGCGGCACGCCGGCCATGCTGAACATGACCATGAGCATGACGAAGGCGAACCACGGGCTGCGAGCGTTGAGGCCCTTGAAGTCCTCGAGGTTCTCGGCCTCGAAGCCTTGGCGGCCAAGCAGGATGATCATGCCGAAGGCCGCGGTGGCCATGAGCACATAAACGAGCGTGTAGAACATCGAGGCCCGGATGCCGTCCGGCGTGCCCGCGATGAAGCCCATGAGGATGAAGCCGACGTGCGAGATCGTCGAGTAGCCCAGCATGCGCTTGAAGTTGGTTTGCGCGATCGCGAGCAGGTTGCCGATCGCAAGCGAGAGCACGGACAGCACGACGAGCATGCCGCCCCAGCTCGGGTGCATGGGGCCCAAGCCGTCCACGAGCACGCGCCAGGCCAGCGCGAACGCCGCGATCTTCGGCGCCGAACCGACGTAGAGCGCGACCGGCGTGGGTGCGCCCTGGTAGACGTCCGGAATCCACATGTGGAACGGCACGGCGCCGAACTTGAACGCCACGCCGACGACGACGAAAACGAGCCCGAGGGCAGCCGGCACCGTGAGGCCGTTCGGCGCGGCCAGGCGCTGCGTGAGCTCGGCAAGATCGATGGTCCCGGTCGCCCCGTAGAGCATCGATATGCCGTAAAGCAGCATGCCGGAGGCGATGGCCCCGAGCACGAAGTACTTCATGGCCGATTCCGCTGCATCCGCGGAATCGCGGTTGAAGGCCACGAGCGCGTACAGCGAGAGCGACTGCAGCTCGAGCCCGAGGTACATGATCAGCAGGCTGTGCGCGGAGATCATGATCATGGCGCCGAGCAGCCCGAATAGCCCGAGCACGAAGAACTCGCCCTTGAGCAGCCCGTTGCGCTCGAGCGCGTCGCGCGAGTACAGGAACACGAGCGCGACCGTCAGGTACGCGAAGAGCTTGAGCACCTGGGCGGCGGGATCTTCGACGAAGGCGCCCGCGAAGCCGACGTGAGCCGCGCCCCCGCCGAACATCGCCGAGCACGCGGCCGTGCCGAGGACCGCGAGGATCGCGAAGGTATAGGTGAGCCGGCGCTGCGACTGCTTCAGGAACGTGTCGATGAGCAGCACGACGCAGATGGCGCCGGTCAGGAAGATCTCGGGGGCGGCCAGCGAATAATCACTCACGGATAGCGTCTCTCAAAGCTTCGACTGCATGACGTGCGTCAATAGGTGTCCCAGCGTCTGGTCCATGGCGCCGACGAGCGGCTTCGGCCAGACGCCGACGAGCAGCACGGCAGCGGCCAGCACGGCCAGCATGAAGAACTCGCGCTTGCCGACATCCTTGAGCGCAGCCACGCCCGAGTTGCCGACCTCGCCGAAGATCACGCGCTTGACGAGCCACAGCGTGTAGGCGGCGCCGAGCACGAGCGTCGTGGCGGCGAAGAACGCAAGCCAGAAATTGGCCTGGAAACTGCCGAGGATCACGAAGAACTCGCCGACGAACCCGGACGTGCCCGGCAGCCCCGCGTTCGCCATGGCGAACAGCACCATGAACACCGCGAACTTCGGCATCGTATTCACGACGCCGCCGTAGGCGTCGATCTCGCGGGTGTGCAGCCGGTCGTACATGACGCCCACGCACAGGAACATGGCGCCCGAAATCAGTCCGTGCGAGAGCATCTGCATCATGCCGCCCTGCAGGGCGAGCCGAGCGCCGTCGGTGTGCCCGAGCACCGAGGCGCCGAAGATCACGAAGAAGCCGAGCGTCACGAAGCCCATGTGCGCGATCGACGAGTACGCAATGAGCTTCTTCATATCTTTCTGCACGAGCGCGACGAACGCGACGTAGACGATCGCGATCAGCGAGAGCCCGATCATGAGCCAGGCCAGGTGCTGACTCGCGTCGGGCGCGATCGGCAGGCTAAAGCGCACGAAACCGTAGCCGCCCATCTTTAGCAGGATCGCGGCCAGGATCACGGAGCCGCCGGTCGGCGCCTCGACATGCGCGTCCGGCAGCCACGTGTGCACGGGCCACATGGGCACCTTGACGGCAAACGCGATGAGGAATGCGAAGAAGATCAGGACCTGCGGCGTCATGCCGAGCGGCAGGCTCTGGAATGCGAGAATCGAGTAGCTGCCGGCCTTCGTGTACAGGTAAATCAGCGCGACCAGCATGAAGACGGAGCCCAGAAACGTGTAGAGGAAAAACTTCACGGTCGCGTAGACGCGCCGCTCGCCGCCCCAGATGCCGATGATCAGGAACATCGGCACGAGCATGGCCTCCCAGAATACGTAGAACAGCAACGCGTCGACGGACGCGAAGACGCCGACCATGAAGCCCTCGAGCAGCAGGAATGCGGCGAAATACTGCACAGGGCGGACCTTGATGACCTCCCAACCCGCGATGACGACGAGCGGCGTCAGAAACGTCGTCAGGATGATGAGCGGCATCGAGATGCCGTCCACACCCAAGTAGTAGAACGCCGAGAACCGCCGAATCCACGGCACCATCTCAACGAACTGCATGTTGGCCGTCGTCGGGTCGAAGCTCGTATAGAGCGGAATGCTGATGACGAAGGTCGCGGCCGTGACTGCAAGGGCCACGATCTTGCCGAGCTTGGCGCGCTCGGAGCCCAGCGCGAGCACGGCGACGCCGCCGAAGATCGGCAGCCAGATCAGGACACTCAGGATGGGGAAATTCATTCGATCAGCTCCAGATCACGAACCAGCCGATCAGCACGGCGAGCCCGATGACCATCGCGAAGGCGTAGTGATACAGGTAGCCGGACTGCAGGCCCCGCGCGGCGCGCGAGATGGCCACGACGGCCCGCGCGCTGCCGTTGACGACGGCCCCGTCGATGACCGTCTGATCGCCGACGCGCCACAGCACCTGTCCCATGCCGCGCGCCCCGCGCGCGAGCACGTTCTCGTTGAACCAATCGAAGTAGAACTTATTCACGAGCAACTGGTAGAACGCCTGGATGTGCCCGAGGATCTGCCCCGGAATCTCGCGGCGCTTGTAGTAGCAGAACCAAGCCACGACGAACGCGGCCAACGCGAGATAGAACGCGATCGAATGCGTGAAGGCCTGCAGCACGAAGCCCGTGGAGCCGTGGAACTCTCCGCCGAGTTCGCCCAGCACGTTGTGCTGCTCGCGCACGAAGATCGCGCCGTCGAAGAACCCGCCGAACAACAGGGGCTTGATCGCGAACCAGCCGACGAGCACGGACGGAATCGCCAGCGCGATGAGCGGCCCCGTGACGACGGCCGGCGTCTCGTGCAGGTGCTCCTTCGTATGGGCGTCCATGCGCTCTTCCCCGTGGAACACGACGAACAGCAGCCGGAAGCTGTAGAGCGAGGTCACAAAGACGCCCAGCAGAACGCACCAATACGCATAGCCCGCCCCCGGCAGATGCGACATGCCGACGGCCTCGATGAGCGCGTCCTTCGAGAAAAAGCCCGAAAAGCCCGGAAAGCCGATGAGCGCGAGCGTGCCGATCAGGAACGTGATGTAGGTGATGGGCAGATACTTGTACAGCCCGCCCATCTTGCGAATGTCCTGCTCGTGGTGCATCGCGATGATGACCGACCCCGCGGCGAGGAACAGCAGCGCCTTGAAGAACGCATGCGTCATGAGGTGGAAGATCGCGCCGGCATAGGCCGAGGCGCCGAGGCCCACCGTCATGTAGCCGAGCTGGGACAGAGTCGAGTACGCGATCACGCGCTTGATGTCCTGCTGCACCACGCCGAGGATGCCCATGAAGAAGGCCGTCGTCGCGCCGATCACGAGCACGACGCTGAGCGCCGTCTCCGAGTACTCGAACAGCGGCGACATGCGCGCGACCATGAAGATGCCGGCCGTGACCATCGTCGCGGCATGGATCAGGGCGGAGATCGGCGTCGGGCCTTCCATCGAGTCCGGCAGCCAGACGTGCAGAGGAACCTGGGCCGACTTGCCCATGGCGCCGACGAACAGACAAATGCAGATCAGCGAGACCGCGGACCACGCGGGACCGATCACGTGGATCGTCTGCGTCTGCAGCGTCGCCGCCTGCCCGAAAGCGGCCGTGTAATCGAGCGAGCCGGTGTAGTAGACGACGGCCGCGATCCCGAGCAGGAAGCCGAAGTCGCCGACTCGGTTCACGAGGAAGGCCTTCATGTTCGCGAAGATCGCGCTCGGCCGCGTGAACCAGAAGCCGATGAGCAGGTACGAGACGAGTCCCACGGCCTCCCAGCCGAAGAACAGCTGCAGGAAGTTGTTCGCCATCACGAGCATGAGCATCGCGAACGTGAACAGCGAGATGTAGCTGAAGAACCGCGTGTAGCCCGGGTCGTCGTGCATGTAGCCGACCGTGTAGACGTGCACGGCCAGCGAAACGAACGTGACGACCGTGATCATGATCGCCGTCAGGTGATCGACGAGAAAGCCGATCTGGAAGTTCAGCCCCCCGACCTGCGCCCAACTGTAGATCGTCCGGTTGAACGTCGGCACGCCGTCGAAGACAACGCCCTTCAGGACGTAGAGCGAAAGCGCGAACGAGATCGCGACCCCGAGGATCGTGACCCAATGCGCGCCGGCGCGGCCGATCCTGCCGCCGAACAGGCCCGCGATGACCGCCGCCGCGAGCGGCGCCAGGACGATGCTTAAGTAGACCGACTCCACGCCTACCCCTTCAAATGATCAAGTTCGTCGACGTCGATGCTCTGCCGATTGCGAAACAGCACGACGAGGATTGCGAGCCCGATGGCCGCCTCGGCAGCGGCCACCGTGAGAATGAAAAACACGAAAATCTGCCCGAGCGTGTCGCCCCACATGCGCGAGAACGCGATGAAGTTGAAGTTCACGGCGAGCAGCATGAGCTCGATGCACATGAGCAGCAGAATCACGTTCTTGCGGTTCAGGAAGATGCCCGCGACGCTGAGGCTGAACAAGATGCCGGCGAGCACGAGATAGTGGGCGATCGTGACCATGGCTCAGTCCTCCTCCGCGGGCTCGAGCGCGGCCTCGGCAGGCGCGGGGGCCGCGGCGGGCGCCTCGGCCTCCTCCGCCGGCTCGCGGTACGACTCGAGCTTCATGACGCGCACCCGGTCCTCGCGGCGCACGGCGACCTGGCGCGCGACGTCCTGGGCCTTGAGCCCCGGGCGCTTGCGCATCGTCAGCGTGATGGCGGCGACGATGGCGAGCAGCAGCAGCACGGCCGCGACCTCGAAGGCGAAGACGTGCTGCGTATAGAGCACCGTGCCGAGCGCCTGCGTGTTGCTGTAGCCCGGCGGCGTCGGCTTCGGCACCGTCACGAACGGCAGCCCCTGGCTCCTGAACCAGACGACGTTCGCGATCTCGAAGACGACCGCGAGGGCCACGAGGATGCCGAGCGGCATGTAGCGCGTGAAGCCGCTGCGAATCTGCTCGATGTTGATGTCGAGCATCATGACGACGAACAGGAACAGCACCATGACGGCGCCGACATAGACGAGCACGAGCACGATTCCCAGGAACTCGGCCTCGAGCAGAATCCAGAGCACGGCGCTCTGCATGAAAGCGAACACGAGAAACAGCGCCGCGTGAACGGGGTTGCGCGCCGTGATGACGCCGACGGCGGCCAGCACGAGGATGGTCGCGAAGACGTAGAACAGGACCGAAGTGAGCATGCTGCCGTCCCTTACCTGTAGCCGGCGTCCGCCGCCTTGTCCGCGGCGATCATGGCCTCGTACTTGTCGCCGACCGCGAGCAGCTTGTCCTTCGTCATGATGTTCTCGCCGCGGTTCTCCATGTGGTACTCGTGGATCCGCGTCTCGACGATGGCGTCGACGGGACAGGCTTCCTCGCAGAACCCGCAGTAGATGCATTTGAAAAGGTCGATGTCGTAGCGCGTCGTGCGGCGTGTGCCGTCCTCGCCGACGCCCGACTCTATCGTGATCGCGAGCGCGGGGCACACGGCCTCGCAGAGCTTGCAGGCGATGCAGCGCTCCTGACCGTTCGGATAGCGCCGGAGGGCATGCAGACCGCGGAAGCGCGGCGACTGCGGCGTCTTCTCCTCCGGGTACCGAACCGTGACCTTACGGACAAACAGGTTCTTGAACGTGAGCCGCAACCCCTTCAGGAGCTCCGGCATCAAGAATGTTTTGACGGGATTCAACAACTTTCCCTCCTCACGCGGCCGGCAGGTGCCACGGCCCCACGTGCGCGGCCGCCAGGATCCCTTCCACGGCGATCCAGACGATCGTGACGGGAATGAACACCTTCCAGCCGAGGCGCATGATCTGGTCGTAGCGGTAACGCGGGAACGTTGCCCGGAACCACAGGAAGCAGAACATGAAGAAGACCATCTTGAGCAGCAGCCAACCGATGCTGGGCGCGGCGATCCAAAAATGCTCGAGGCCCGGGATGCCGCCGAAAGGGCTCAGCCAGCCGCCGAAGAAGAACACGGTGGTCAGCACCGTGATGAGGATCATGTTCGCGTATTCGGCCAGGAAGAACAGGCCGAAGCCAATACCGGAATATTCCACGTGGAATCCGGCCACGATCTCGGACTCGCCCTCCGCCACGTCGAAGGGCGCGCGGTTCGTCTCGGCGACGCCGGAGATGAAGTAGACGACGAGCAGCGGAAACAGCGGCAGCCAGAACCAGGTGAACACGTTCCCCTGCTGCGCCTCGACGATACGGCCGAGATTAAGGCTGCCGCCCGCCATGACCACGCCGACGAGCGCGAAACCCATGGCGATTTCGTAGGCCACGATCTGCGCGGCCGAGCGCATGGCGCCGAGGAACGCGTACTTCGAGTTCGCGGCCCAGCCGGCGAGGATCACGCCGTAGACGCCGAAGGACGTGAGCGCAAGCACATAGAGCAGCCCCGCGTCGATGTTCGCGATGACGAAGTGCGGCGTGAACGGCACGACGGCCCATACGGCCAGCGCGGGAATCAGCGACAGCAGCGGCGCGATCAGGAACAGCAGCTTGTTCGCGCGGCTCGGGATCACGACTTCCTTGAGCAGCATCTTGCCGAGGTCCGCGAACGGCTGCAGCAGCCCGAGGTAGCCGACGCGGTTCGGGCCGAGCCGATTCTGGATCCAGCCGAGGATCTTGCGCTCGAAATACGTGAAGTAGGCGACGCCGAGAATCAGCGGCACGAGCACGACGACGATCCTGACGAGGTCGAGGATCAGGGCCCGCCAGAATTCGGGCATTAGGCTCCAATAGTCCTGCACGTGTAAGACTAGCGTGTTCATCCGGCGCTCTGCATCGCTTCTTCGTGTTCCTCGGAGTCGGCCGCCGCGCCGGCCGCCAAAACCGTGAGCTGCAGCGGCAGCGACCGCCGCACGAGGGGGTCGACCGCGTAGATCGGCACGTCGACCTGCTCGAGCTCGACGTGCTCCGTCTCGTCCTCGTGGTCGGCCTCGAACTGCCCGCGATATTCGTTGTCCGGCTCGAGACCGCGCAGCGCCTCGGCCGCCGCGTCCCTGATCTCCCGACAGTCGCGGTATTCGGCGTTCTCGACGCCGAGCAGGTTCGCGAGCACGCGCAGCACGCGCCAGCCCGGCCGCGAGGCGCCGACGGCATCGGCCGCGGCCTCGAAGCTCTGCCAGCGGCCCTCTGCGTTCACGAACGTGCCGTCCGTCTCGGCGAAAGTCCCGATCGGCAGCAGCACGGTGCTGAGCTCGAGAAGCTCGGGCGTCACGTAGGACGTGAAGCTCACGACGGCGTCGGCCGACTTCAGCGCCTGCTCGGCGAGCTCGCCTTGAGCGATATCGGCCTTGGGCTCGAGCCCGAACAGAACGTAGGCCTTGCGCGGGGAGCTGATCATGGCTTGCACGTCCAGCCCCGCGTCCTCGAGCTCGGTGCCGCCGGCCGCGCGATGCGGCAGCAGGCCGGTCAACGCGGCACCGGCGCCGTTCGCGCCCTCTGCGAGATAACCGAGCCCGGCGCCCGTGAGCTTCGCCAACGCCGCGGCCAGCGCGCGCAGATCGGAGAACTGTGGATGCCGCTCGGCGATGTGGCCGAGCAGGACCAGGGCCCGTTCTTTGTTCATGAGGCTGCGCGCCGCCGCGCGGTGGATTTCCTGCACCTCGACCTCGCCCGCGGCGTCCGCGGCAGCCTCGGGCACGGGCCGACCGGCCTCCTCGGCCGCGGCCTTGACGACGGCGGCGAGGACGGCCGTCATGCGGTCGAGCGGCGCGTCGACGAAGTGGCGCTGGAAGTAATACGTGTAATCGACGGGATTCACGAAGCCGACCTCGGCGCCTGCGAGCGCGGCCTTGCGCACGCGGTGGGCGAAGATCGGCACTTCCATACGCAGATTCGAACCGACGACGAGAATGGCCTGCTGTTGCTCGAGCTCGGCGATACTGCAGCCGAGCCACGGGAACAGCGGATCGGCGGCCTGGTCGCGGAAGTCGCGGCGGCGTAGCCGGTGATCGACGTTGCGCGTGCCGAGCTGGCGAGCGATGCGGCCGAGCAGATACATCTCCTCGAGCGTCGCGTTGGGCGAGGCCAGCACGCCGAGCGCATCGCCTTCGTCGGCCGCGGCCTGCTTGAGCTCGCGGCAGACGGCCTCGAGCGCCTCCTGCCAGCCGACCTCGGTCCACTCCTGGTCGATCTTGAGCATGGGCGCGCGCAGCCGGTCGTCGCTGTAAACGCCGTGGCAGCTGAAGCGGTCGCGGTCCGCGAGCCACGTCTCGTTGATCAGCTCGTTGTCGCGCGGCACGGCGCGCATCAGGCGCCCGCGCAGCACGTGACCGAACAGGTTCGAGCCCGCGCAGTCGTGGGGACCGACGAGCGGCTTCGAGACCATTTCCCAGGCGCGCGCGCTGTAACGGTAGGGCTTGTTGTTCAGCGCCCCGACCGGGCACAGATCGATGATGTTGCCCGAGAGCTCGTGCTGCACCGCGTGTTCGACATACGTGCTGATGCGCATGTTCTCGCTGCGGCCGATCGTACCGAGCTCCTGGACGCCCTGAATCTCCGCGCCGAAGCGCACGCAGCGCGTGCATTGGATGCAGCGCGTCATGTCCGTCGAGACCAGCGGACCCAAGTTCTGGTCCTTCACGACGCGCTTGCGCTCGGTGTAACGCGAGACGCCGCGCCCGAAGCCGAGCGCGAGATCCTGCAGCTCGCACTCGCCGCCCTGGTCGCAGATGGGGCAGTCGAGCGGATGATTGATGAGCAGGAATTCCATCGTCGCCTTCTGCGCCGAGATCGCCCGGTGCGAGCGCGTAAATACTTTCATGCCCTCGGCGACCGGCGTCGCGCAGGCCGGCAGCGGCTTCGGCGCCTTCTCGACCTCGACGAGGCACATCCTGCAGTTGGCGGCGACGCTGAGCTTGTCGTGGTAGCAGAAGCGGGGCACGTAGACGTTGTTCTGATCGGTCACCTCGATCAGCATCTGGCCCTTGCGCGCCTTCACGGGCACGCCGTTGACTTCGATCGTGACAGTGTTGTCGTCCATATCGCTTGCGGCTGTCCTCTCGATCCTGCCGCGGCTACGCCGCCACGGGCCTCGATGTCTCGACGATGCTGCGGCCGCCGTGTTCGACCATGTACTCGAACTCGTGGCGGAAGTGCTTCAGGAAGCTCTGCACGGGCCACGCGGCCGCGTCGCCGAGCGCGCAGATCGTATGCCCTTCTATCTTGTTGGCGACGTCGACGAGCATATCGAGATCCGTTTGGGTGCCCTGGCCGTCGATGATGCGCGTGAGCACGCGGTGCACCCAGCCCGTGCCTTCCCGGCACGGCGTGCACTGCCCGCAGGACTCGGCCGTGTAGAACCGAGCGATGCGCCGCAGCATGCGAACCATGCAGGTGGTCTCGTCCATGACGACGACGGCGCCCGTGCCGAAGCTGCTGCCGACGGCCCTGAGGGCGTCGTAGTCCATCGTCACGTCCATGATGATCTCGCCGGGCACGACGGGCACCGAAGAGCCGCCGGGGATCACGGCCTTGAGCTTGCGGCCGCCGCGCACACCGCCCGCGATCTCGAGCAGCTCCTTGAAGGGGATGCCGAGCGGCAGCTCGAAGTTGCCCGGCTTTTCGACGTGACCCGACACCGAAAACAGCCCCGTGCCGCCCGAGTTCTTGACGCCGAGCTCCGCGAACCACTGCGGGCCCTTGCGGATGATGCTCGGCACCGACGCGAGGCTCTGCGTGTTGTTGATCGTCGTCGGCTTGCCGTAAACGCCGAATTGCGCCGGGAACGGCGGCTTGAAGCGCGGCCGGCCGGGCTTGCCCTCGAGCGACTCGAGCAGCGCCGTCTCCTCGCCGCAGATGTAGGCACCCGCGCCCATGAACGTATAGAGGTCGAAGTCGATACCGGAGCCTTTGATATTCTTACCGAGCCAGCCCGCTGCGTAGGCTTCCTGGAGCGCATGCTCGAAGCGCGGGATCGGCTCCGCCATGAATTCGCCGCGGATGTAGTTGTAGCCGACCGTGGCGCCCATGCCGAAAGCCGAGAGGGCCATGCCTTCGATGAGCGAGTGCGGGTTGTAGCGCAGGATGTCGCGGTCGTGGCACGTGCCGGGCTCGCTCTCGTCGGAGTTGCAGACCAGGTACTTCTGGCCCGGCGCGCCGGCGGGCATGAAGCTCTGCTTGAGGCCCGTCGGGAACCCCGCGCCGCCGCGGCCGCGCAGCCCGGACGCCTTGAGCATGTCCACGATCGCCCCGCGGTCCAGCTCGCCGGCCAGCACCTTCGACCAGGCCTCGTAGCCGCCGACCTTGAGGTAGTTCTCGAGCGTCCAGGGCTCGGCCGTGTCGAGCTCGAGCGTCGCGAAGCAGACCAAATTGCGTTTGGATGCGTCCATGCCCTACTCCAAGCCGTCCAGCACCTCGTCCACCTTCTCGGGCGTGAGGTTCTCGTAGTAGTGATGGTCGACCATCATCATCGGCGCGCCGCAGCAGGCCGCGAGGCACTCCTCCTCGCACTTGAGGAAGAACTTGCCGTCGGGGGTCGACTCCCCGGTCTTGATGCCGAGCTTGCGCTCGATGTGATCGACGATCTCGTCCGAGCCGCGCAGCATGCAGGAGATGTTCGTGCAGACCGAGATGTGGTGGCGGCCGCAAGGCTGCGTCTCGAACATCGAGTAGAAGGCTGCAACCTCGTAGACCTGGATCGGCAGCAGGTTCAGGTACCGCGCAACGGCGTCCATGAGCTCGGGCGTCAGGTACCCGTTGTTCTCGTGCTGCACTGCGTGCAGCGCCGCAATCACTGCCGAGCGTTGGCGCCCTTCGGGAAATTTCGCGACCCAGCGGTCGATCTCCTCGCGAACGTGCTCCGAAAGCTCGACGGGCGCCAGGTCCTCGAGCGGCGTTTCCGTTGCCGACAGATCCGTCATCGGTCGACCTCTCCGAATACGATGTCCTGCGTGCCGATGACGGCCACGACGTCGGCCAGCATGTGCCCGCTGACCATCTCGTTCAGGGCGGCCAGATGCGGGAAGCCCGCGGCCCTGACCTTGACCCGATAGGGCTTGTTCGAGCCGTCCGACACGAGATAAACGCCGAATTCGCCCTTCGGGTGCTCGACGGCCGCGTAGACCTCGCCCTCGGGCACCGAATAGCCTTCCGTGAAGAGCTTAAAGTGATGGATCAACGATTCCATGTCGTCTTTCATCTCTATGCGCTTCGGCGGCGCAACCTTGTGGTCGTCCGACATGACCGGGCCCGGGTTCTTGCGCAGCCAGTCGACGCACTGCTTGACGATGCGCGCGGACTGGCGCATCTCCTCGACGCGGACCAGATAGCGGTCGTAGCAGTCGCCGTTGACGCCGATCGGGATGTCGAAGTCGAGCTGGTCGTAGACGTCGTAGGGCTGCTTCTTGCGCAGATCCCAAAGGATACCCGAGCCGCGCAGCATGGGGCCGGAAAAGCCGAGCTGCATGGCGCGCTCGGGCGAGACGACGCCGATGTTGACGGTGCGCTGCTTCCAGATGCGGTTGTCGGTCAGCAGCGTCTCGTAGTCGTCGACGCGCTTCGGGAAGCGCTCGACAAAATCCTCGATGAAGTCGAGCAGCGAGCCGCTGCGCGCTTCGTTGAGCTCCTTGATGTCCTTTTCGCTGCGGAACTTGTTCGGCTGGTACTGCGGCATCTTGTCGGGCAAATCCCGATAGACGCCGCCGGGCCGGTAGTACGTCGCGTGCATGCGCGTGCCCGAGACCGCCTCGTAGCAGTCCATGAGGTCCTCGCGCTCGCGGAAGCAGTACAGGA
This sequence comes from uncultured Gammaproteobacteria bacterium, assembly GCA_963782445.1. Lineage (GTDB taxonomy): Bacteria > Pseudomonadota > Gammaproteobacteria > Steroidobacterales > Rariloculaceae > ZC4RG20. Next base: position 1,664,135 of record CAWAJM010000001.1, on the reverse strand, counting down.
ACATCGTCATGGCGCCGATATCGAGGCCGTGCGCGCCGAGCCACATGAGGTGGTTCAGGATGCGGGTGATCTCGTCGAACATGACGCGGATGTACTGCGCCCTGATGGGCGGCGTCACGCCGATGAGCTTCTCAATGGCCATCACGTAGCCGTGCTCGTTGCACATCATCGACACGTAATCGAGCCGATCCATGTAGCCGATCGACTGATTGAACGGCTTCGCCTCGGCGAGCTTCTCCGTGGCGCGGTGCAGGAGGCCTACGTGCGGATCGGCCTTCTGGATGACCTCGCCGTCCATCTCGAGCACGAGCCTCAGCACGCCATGCGCGGCCGGATGCTGCGGGCCGAAGTTGACCGTGAAGTTCTGAATCTCAGGCATTGGTCGGATCCTTGAGGTCCGGCTCGTAGCGGTTGTCGTCGCGAATGACCTTGGGCACGAGCGTGCGCGGCTCGATGCCGACGGGCTCGTAGACGACGCGGCCGCGCTCCGGGTCGTAGCGCATCTCGACGTTGCCGATCAGCGGGAAATCCTTGCGGAACGGGTGGCCGATAAAGCCGTAGTCGGTCAACAGGCGCCGCAGATCCGGGTGGCCGCGAAACAGGATGCCGTACAGGTCGAAAGCCTCGCGCTCGTACCAGTCTGCCGAGCTCCAGACGCCGACGGCAGAGTCGACGATGGGCTGCGCTCCTTCCGGCGCGAAGGTCTTGAGGCGCAGGCGGTGATTGTGCGTGATGGAGAGCAGCTGGTAGGTCACCGCGAAGCGGCGCTTCGGCCGGTATCGCGTCTCGTCGTCGTCGATGTCCTCGACGGGCATTCCGTGGCTACGGAACACACCGCGGCTGAAACCCGTGCCCGTCGCACTCTCCGTCTGCCACTCGTCCTTACCGTAGGTCGAGAAGTCCACGCCGGCGAGATCCATGAGCATCTCGAACTTAAGCGCCGGGTCATCGCGCAGCGCCCGGCAGACCTCGAGCAGATGCTCGGGCTCGACTTCATACGCGAGTTGCCCCGCGTTCAGCCGCTGCCGCTCGACTTTCCCGCCTAGGCGGGACTCGACGGCCGCCGCGAGCCTCTCGTATCTCGGACTCAGTTCGTCGCTTCTCACGCCAAATAATCCATCGGAAAAAGAGTTACGCAAAAAAAGGGGTCAGAGCCCTTTTCTGATTTGCGCTTGCACTGGTTAAAACGGTCAAGAAGGGGAAAAGGGCTCTGACCCCTTTTCCGCAGCTCGTGTTCGCGGCACTCAGCCACCGTTCAGCGGGCGATCGTGTTCGTGCGACGAATCTTCTGCTGTAGCTGCAAAATGCCGAACAGCAGCGCCTCGGCCGTCGGAGGACAGCCGGGGACGTAGACGTCGACCGGGACGATGCGATCGCAGCCCCGCACGACGGAGTAGGAGTAATGGTAATAGCCGCCGCCGTTGGCACACGAGCCCATCGAAATGACCCAGCGCGGCTCCGGCATCTGGTCGTAGACCTTGCGCAGGGCCGGCGCCATCTTGTTGACGAGCGTGCCGGCCACGATCATGATGTCCGACTGGCGCGGACTCGGGCGGAACATGACCCCGAAGCGGTCGAGGTCGTAGCGGGCGGCGCCGGCGTGCATCATTTCGACGGCACAGCAGGCCAACCCGAATGTCATGGGCCACATCGAACCCGTCCGCGCCCAATTGATGAGGTTGTCGAGCTTCGTGACGACGAAGCCGCGCTCCATGACCTCGGGCACGTCGAACGGCGCCTCACGGCCCGTGGTGCCTTTTGCCGGCGCAGAATCCCGCTCGAAGGCGGCCGGCCCGCCCAGTGCTGCCTCTCGGCTCAATCCCATTCGAGCGCTCCCTTCTTCCACTCGTAAACGAACCCGACGACGAGGATCGCCAGGAAGACGCCCATGGCCGCCAGCCCGAAACCCCCGATCTTCCTGAGCGCAACGGCCCACGGAAAGAGAAAGGCGATTTCGAGATCGAAGATGATGAACAGAATGGCTACGAGGTAGTATCGAACGTCGAACCGGATGCGCGTGTCCTCGAAAGCTTCGAAGCCGCACTCGTACGCCGAGAGCTTCTCCTTATCCTTGCGGCCGCGTCCGAGCGTGAGGCCGATCGCGAGCAGTACGACGCCGAGAGCCCCCGCAACGATCAGAAAAATCAGAATCGGTGCGTAATTGACAAGCATATTTCCGTTCTTGGATCGCCGAGGATGAGAGCCGGCGCGGATTGTAACAGCCCGCCTCGCATGCGTCTCTCACCTCTCCTCGAAATGGTGCCGACGGCCGGACTCGAACCGGCACGGCTTGCGCCACTGCCCCCTCAAGACAGCGTGTCTACCAATTCCACCACGTCGGCATGTACCCACTATTTCGGCTTGGCCGGGCTCGAGCCTCCCTTACTCGAAGGCTTACTCGCATCCTGCGCGCTCGAAGCCGCATTGCCGCCCTTGGGCGACTGGCCGCCGGCACCGCCGGGGGCCGCCTGCGCGGCGCTTCCGCCGCCGCCCGCCGCCGCACTGCCTTGGGCCGCGCCCTGCGACGCGGCGGCCGGCGCCGCGAGACCGGCACCGTTGCCCGCGCCCGGCGCCGGCGCGCTGCCTGAAGCAGGCGCCGCTGCCGGCGGCGTGGGCGCAGGCGCCTGCGAGGCCGCTCCCTGGAGCAGACTCTGGGGCGCACGGTGCTGGTTGGCGAGAAACGCGAGCGCGAGGCTCGTGCAAAAGAACATCGTCGCGAGCGCCGCCGTGGCGCGCGAGAGGAAGCTGGCCGAGCCGCGTGCACCGAATACGGTGCCGGACGCGCCGGCGCCGAACCCCGTGCCCGCCTCGGCACCCTTACCGCGTTGCAGCAGCACCAACCCCACGATCAGCGCGGCGACCGCGAGATGTATGATCAACACAATCGTTGTGAGCATTATTCGTCGCTCAGATGTTCAAAGGCGCTCAGCTTGAGAGCAGGCTGCGCGGAAGATGCTCAGAAACTCCGAAGCTTCGAGCGATGCGCCGCCTACGAGGCCGCCGTCTATGTCATCCATGGCGAACAGCTGCGCGGCATTGCCGGCTTTGACGCTGCCCCCGTAGAGGATGACCAAGCCCGCGGCGATTGTAGCATCTTGCGCGGCTATCATGGCCCGAATCAGCGCATGCATCTGCTGCACCTGCTCCGGGGTCGCAGTCTTGCCCGTGCCGATGGCCCAAACCGGTTCGTACGCAACGACGGCGTTCGCGAACGCGCCGACCCCCGCCCTGTCGAGTACCGCCGACACCTGCCGCCGCACGACGGCCTCGGTTCGGTCCGCTTCCCGCTCCTCGAGCGTCTCACCCACACAGAGAATCGGCGTGAGCCCCGAAGCCTGCGCGGCCGCGAACTTGCCCGCGACGATCTCGTCGGACTCGCCGAAGAGGCTGCGCCTCTCGGAATGTCCCACGATGGCGTGCGTGCAGCCCACGTCGGCCAGCATGGCGCCCGAGACCTCGCCCGTGTAGGCGCCGCTACCGATACGCGTGGAGACGTCCTGAGCACCGACGCCGATCTCGCCGCCGACCCATTCGACGACGGCGCGCAGGTACGGATAAGGCGGACACACGAGCATCCGCGCCGGCGCATCCGCCGCGACGCCGTCACGCAGCGCGGCCGCCAGATCCCCGCCGGCGCTCAACGCGCCGTGCATCTTCCAGTTGCCCGCGACGAGCGGCATACGGCCGGGACCGTTCATGGTCTTCGCTACCTCCGGGAATCGATCGTCGCAAGACGCGGCGGGGCCGAGAGCTTAAGGGGACCACGCTGCTAAATCAACGGCTTCAGCGTCGGGCCGGCGGACGCCCTTCGACCGTAAGACGGGCCTAGACGGGCTGCCGCGAATTCGCAGCGCGGTCCTGGGAATCGGGGGGTAGGACAGCGATCCTGAGCACCGGTTCCGCGACAATCGGTGGCGCCTAACGGCCGTCGGCCCGGCACGCCCTCTCGGGCCGAGGCTTGCGCGGACGTCGCAGATATCGGTCCAATCCGACGAGCGAGCAGCTCACGCGCCCCCGAGCGCCTCCCGGACAGCCTCGGCCAACCGTCCCGCGAGACGCTCGACGGCCTGCCGATCCTCGCCTTCGACCATGACGCGAATCACGGGCTCGGTCCCCGAGGCGCGCAGCACCACGCGGCCGCGCTCGCCGAGCACCTGCTCGGCATCGGCCACGGCCGCCTGGATCGCGGTCGACTCGTCGGGATCGATCCGTTCGCGCACGCGCACGTTGAGCAGCGTCTGCGGCAGCTGCGGCATGCCGCGCGCGAGCTCGCTGAGGCTCTTGCCCGTGCGCTTCATGACCGCCAGCACCTGAAGCGCCGTCACGAGACCGTCGCCCGTCGTCGTCTTGTCGAAGCAGATGACGTGGCCCGAGGTCTCGCCGCCGAGCACGCCCCCGTGCTCCTTGAGCATCGCGTGCACGTGCCGGTCGCCGACGCGCGCGCGCATGAAGTCGACGCCGAGCTCGCGCAGCGCGAGCTCGAGCCCGAGGTTGCTCATGACCGTGCCGATGACTGGGCCTTGCAGGCGCCGCGTCTCGAGTCGGTCGCACGCGAGCACGTAGAGCAGCTGGTCGCCGTCGACGAGACTCCCGCGCTCGTCCACCATGACGACGCGATCGCCGTCGCCGTCGAGTGCGAGCCCGACATGGGCGCGCACGCCCGTGACGGTGAGCTTCAGTAAATCCGGGCGGGTCGAGCCGCAGCCCTCATTGATGTTGCGTCCGTTCGGCGAGCAGCCGACCGGAATGACGTCCGCGCCCAGGTCGGCCACGACGCGCGGCGCGACCTTGTAGCCTGCGCCGTGAGATGCGTCGACCACGATCTTGAGGTTCTCGAAGCTCATGCCCGCCGGGATCGTCGAGCGGCAGAATTCCATGTACTCGTCGCGGGCGTAAGAGGCCGTCGTCGCCCGTCCGAGCGCCCGGGAATCGTGCGTGACGGGCGTCTCCTCGAGACACAGCTCGATGGCCTCCTCGAGCGAGTCGGAGAGCTTCTCGCCGTCCGGGCCGAAGAACTTGATGCCGTTGTCGTAGAACGGATTGTGAGAGGCGCTGATCACGATGCCGAAGTCGGTACCGAGCTTGCGTGTCAGATAGGCAATGGCGGGCGTCGGCAGCGGACCGGTCAGCAGAACGTCGACGCCGGCAGCCACGAATCCGGCCTCGAGCGCGGACTCGAACATGTAGCCCGAAACGCGCGTGTCCTTGCCGATCAGAACTCGGCCCCCTTGCGGCGCGAGCACGCGGGCCGCGGCGCTCGCCAGGCGCAGCGCGAAATCCACGGTCATCGGGCTCTTCCCGACCTCGCCCCGGATACCGTCCGTACCGAAGTAGCGTTTCCCCATGCTTCCTCCCACTGTCTCGGCGCAGAGCCCGCCGGGCCGCGCGCGTTGCACGCCCCAAAAACGACGGCGGAGGCGTCCCTGTCGGGCACGCCTCCGCCGCGGCTCTCACCGAAATTCGGCTTAGTGTTGTCCTGCGGGACCGCCGAGCGATGCCGAGCCCGGATGCTCGGTCGGCGGCTCGGCCGCGACCGGCTGACCCGGACCCGGCTCGGAGGGCTCGTCCCAGTCTTCCGGCGGACGCGGCTCGCGCCCTTCCATGATGTCCTTGATCTGTTGCTCGTCGATGGTCTCGTACTTGATCAACGACTGCGCCATGAGGTGAAGCTTGCGCTCGTTGGAGACGAGCAGGTCCCGCGCCTCGTTGTAGCAGGTATCGATGAGCTTACGGACCTCCTCATCGATGGCGTGGGCCGTCACGTCGGAGACCTGCTTGTGGCGCGTGACGCTGCGTCCCAGGAAGATCTCGCCGTCGTCCTCCGTGTAGGTCAGCGGACCCAGCCGGTCGGAGAGACCCCACTTCGTGACCATGTTGCGGGCGATGTCCGTGGCGCGCTCGATGTCGTTCGAGGCACCCGTCGTGACGTACTCCGGTCCGAACACGAGCTCCTCGGCGATGCGCCCGCCGAACAGGCTCTTCATCTGGCTCTTGAGCCGCTGCTTGGAGTAGCTGTAGCGATCCTCCTCGGGCAGGAACATCGTGACGCCGAGCGCCCGGCCACGGGGAATGATCGTGACCTTGTAGACCGGATCGTGATCCGGCACGAGCAAGCCCACGATGGCATGACCCGACTCGTGATAGGCCGTGAGCTTCTTCTCCTCTTCGTTCATGACCATGGAGCGCCGCTCGGTGCCCATCATGATCTTGTCCTTGGCCTTGTCGAACTCCTCCATGCGCACCGTGCGCCGGTTCGCGCGGGCGGCGAGCAACGCAGCCTCGTTGACGAGGTTCGCGAGGTCCGCCCCGGAGAAGCCCGGCGTGCCGCGCGCGATGACCGAAGGCTTTACGTCGCCGCCGACTGGCACCTTGCGCATGTGGACCTTGAGAATCTGCTCGCGCCCACGCACGTCCGGCAGCGGCACGACGACCTGGCGGTCGAAACGGCCCGGGCGCAGCAGCGCCGGGTCCAGAACGTCCGGGCGGTTGGTGGCCGCTATGACGATGACGCCCTCGTTGCCCTCGAAGCCGTCCATCTCGACGAGCAGCTGATTCAGCGTCTGCTCGCGCTCGTCGTGACCGCCGCCCAAACCCGCGCCGCGGTGGCGGCCGACGGCGTCGATCTCGTCGATAAAGATGATGCACGGCGCATGCTTCTTCGCCTGCTCGAACATGTCGCGCACGCGCGAGGCGCCGACGCCGACGAACATCTCGACGAAGTCCGAGCCCGAAATCGTGAAGAACGGGACCTTGGCCTCACCGGCGATGGCGCGGGCCAGCAGCGTCTTGCCCGTTCCGGGCGAGCCGACCATGAGCACGCCCTTCGGGATCTTGCCGCCGAGGCGCTGGAACTTGGCCGGATCCTTGAGGAAGTCGACGATCTCGACGACCTCTTCCTTGGCCTCCTCGACGCCCGCGACGTCCGCGAACGTGACGTGCACCTGATCCTCGCCGAGCAGGCGCGCCCGGCTCTTGCCGAAGGACATGGCGCCCCGGCCGCCGCCCGCGCCCTGCATCTGGCGCATGAAATAGACCCAAACGCCGATGAGCAGCAGAATCGGGAACGAGGAAATCAGCAGCTGCAGCAGAATCGACTGCTGCTCCGGAGGGCTGGCCTGGATCGTTATGTCGTGCTTCTGCAACGTGCCGATCAGGGCCGTATTGTCGGTCTCCGGGTTATAAGTGAGGAACTGCTGGCCGTTGCGCACCCCGCGGATCTGCTCGCCCTGGAAGGTGACCTCTTCCACCGAGCCGTCATTGACGTAGTGCAGGAAGGTGGAATAAGGAATCGTCGGAACCCGCTGATTGCTCGGGCCGAAGCTCTGGAACACCGAGAGCAGCACGACCGCGATGACAATCCACAGGATGACGTTCTTTGCCAAATCGTTCAAAGCGTTACCTCGTCGAAAGCGGAGATCGACTTTGACACTTAGACCCTACTATACCCCATAGTTTCTGGCCAGGAGATAGATCTCGCGGCTCTCCGGGCGGGAGGCTTTGGGCTTTACGAGGCGAACGGCGCGGAAATGGCCGCGCGCCCGCGCCACGAACTCCTGGAAACCCTCGCCCTGAAACAGTTTGACGACGAAGTCGCCGCCGGGGCGCAGCACCTCCGTGGCGAACAGCAGGGCTTCGTCTGCGAGGCCGATGCTCCGGGCCTGGTCGATGGTCCGATTCCCGCTGATATTGGGGGCCATGTCGGACATTACAAGGTCTACGGGCTCCCCGCCCATGATGCCCCGCAGGGTCTCGAGCGTCTCGGGGGCCGTGAAGTCGCCCAACAGAAACTCGACGCCCGGGACGGCCCCCATGGGCAGCAGGTCCACAGCCACGACGCGGCCGCGGGCGCCCACGATCTTAGCCGCGTACTGGCTCCAGCCCCCCGGGCTCGAGCCGAGGTCGACGCAGCGCAGGCCGGGGCGCAGCACGCGCTCTTTGGCCTGGAGCTGCTCGAGCTTGTACACGGCCCGCGAGCGCCAACCCTCCCGCGCCGCGCGTTCGACGTATGGGTCCTTGTCCTGGCGCTGAAGCCACCGGCTACTGGACCCGCTTCTGCGACTCATCTAAGCTAACTCGATTGCGCAACAGAAAAACAAGCGGGATGCATCTCACCGAAGAGCAAACCGACTATTTGCGGATTCTCGGGCATTCACTGACACCGATCGTCGACGTAGGCGCAGGGGGCCTCACGGAGTCGCTCGTCAGGGAGCTCGACCGCGCGCTTGCCGACCACGAGCTCGTCAAGGTCCGCGTACGCTTCGGTAACCGGGAGCGCCGCGGCCGCGTGTTCGAGGAGCTCGCGCCGCTGGCCCACGCCTTGCTCGTCAAGCCCGACGGCTATGTCGCGCTGCTCTACCGCTCGTCCGGGCACGGCAAGATCCGCCTGCCTACATAGAAGAAAAAGGGGTCAGAGCCCTTTTTTCGCGACCAGCGGAGCCGGCAACTCCTGCGGACGCCGAGGGCGAAAAAAGGGCTCTGACCCCTTTTTCTTCTATACGTACTCGACGGCCGCGATCTCGTACGACCGACTCCCGCCCGGCGTCGCGACGTCGACGGTATCGCCCTCTTCCTTGCCGATCAGCGCGCGAGCAATCGGCGAGCTGATCGAGAGCAGCCCTTCCTTGATGTCCGACTCGTCCTCGCCGACGATGCGATAGCGCGTCTCGTCGCCGCTGTCGACGTTGAGCAGCCGCACGGTTGAGCCGAACACGACGCGGCCCGAGGCGGGGAGCTGCGTCACGTCGATGACCTGCGCGTTCGAGAGCTTGGCCTCAATGTCGCGGATGCGCGCCTCGACGAGGCCCTGCTGTTCCTTCGCCGCGTGATATTCGGCGTTCTCCTTGAGATCGCCGTGCTCGCGCGCCTCGGCGATCGCATTGACGATGCGCGGGCGTTCTTCCGACTTGAGCCGCTTGAGCTCGTCTCTGAGCCGTTCCGCGCCGCGTGCCGTGAGTGGAACCTTGCTCAAACCGCCGCCTCCCCGTGCAGATCCTGCAGCCTATTGACCGTAACGTTGTCGAGATAATCCAGAGCGTCGCACGTTGCCTTGGCAGCCGCAAGCGTCGTGTAGTACGTCACCTTATAGTGCACGGCCGCGCCGCGAATCGAATGGGATTCGCGAATCGCCTGTTTGCCTTCGGTCGTATTGACGATGAGGCTGATTTCCCGGTTCTTGATCATGTCGACGATGTGCGGCCGCCCCTCGCGCACCTTGTTGACCCGCCGGCAGGGCACACCGCCCTCGCTGAGCGCCGCCGCCGTGCCACCCGTCGCAACGATCTCGAAGCCGCGATCGATGAGGAGCCGGCCGAGCTCGACGGCCGCCGGCTTGTCGCGGTCGCGCACGCTGATGAATGCGATGCCGGACCTCGGCAGATCGACACCCGAGGCGATCTGCGCCTTCGCGTAGGCTTCGCCGAACGTGCGGCCCGTGCCCATGACCTCGCCCGTCGATTTCATTTCCGGGCCGAGGATCGGGTCCGCATCACGGAACTTGATGAACGGGAACACGGACTCCTTGACCGAGTAGTAAGGCCGCGCGGCCGGCGCGGCGATCCCCTGCTCGCCGAAGCTCATGCCGGCCATGGCCTTGGCCGCGATCTTGGCGAGCGGCTGGCCGATGGCCTTCGAGACGAAAGGCACCGTGCGCGACGCCCGCGGATTGACCTCGAGCACGTAGATGACGCCGTTTTGAATCGCGAACTGCGTATTCATGATCCCGACGACGTTCAAGGCTTCGGCGAGCCGGCGCACCTGGTCGGAAAGCGCACGCTGCGTCTCCGGGCTCAGCGTGAACGGCGGCAGCGAGCAGCCCGAATCGCCCGAGTGCACGCCGGCCTGCTCCACGTGCTCCATGATGCCGCCGATGATGACGTCGTGGCCGTCGGCGATCGCGTCGACGTCCACCTCGACCGCAACGTCGAGGAAGCGGTCGAGCAGCACCGGGCTCTCGTTCGAGACGCTCACGGCCTGCGTCATGTACTCCTTGAGCTCCTCCTCGCCGTAGACGATCTCCATGGCGCGGCCGCCGAGCACGTAGGACGGCCGCACGACGAGCGGGTAGCCGACCTCCTTGGCCATGCTGACCGCCTGCTCCTCCGTGCGGGCCGTGCGGTTCGGCGGCTGCTTGAGACCGAGCTCGGTCACGAGCCGCTGGAAGCGCTCGCGATCCTCGGCGAGATCGATCGAATCCGGCGAGGTGCCGATGATCGGCACGCCCGCGGCCTCGAGCGCGCGTGCCAGCTTGAGCGGCGTCTGCCCGCCGTACTGCACGATGACCCCGACGGGCTTCTCCTTGGCGACGATTTCGAGCACGTCCTCGAGCGTCAGCGGCTCGAAGTAAAGCCGGTCGGAGGTGTCGTAGTCCGTGGAGACCGTCTCCGGATTGCAGTTGACCATGATCGTCTCGAAGCCGCTCTCCTTGAGCGCGAACGAGGCATGCACGCAGCAGTAATCGAACTCGATGCCCTGCCCGATGCGGTTCGGGCCGCCGCCGAGGATGACGATCTTCTTGCGGTCCGTCGGCTCCGCCTCGCAGTACTCTTCGTATGTCGAATACATGTAGGCCGTGTTCGTCGCAAACTCTGCCGCGCAGCTGTCGACGCGCTTGTAGACGGGGCGGATCTCGTGCCTGTGCCGCGCCTTGCGCACGACCGCCTCCTCGACGCCGAGCACCGCCGCGATGCGGCTGTCACTGAAGCCCTTGCGCTTCAGCCCGCGAAGAAAGTCCGGGTGCAGCGCATCGGCCGCGCCCTTCTCGCGCAGCGCGTTCTCGGCCGCCACGATGTCCTCGATCTGCGCCAGGAACCACGGATCGATGCCCGTCAGCTCCGCCACCTCCGCTAGCGGCATGCCGAGCCGGAACGCGTCGGCCACGTAGCGGATGCGCTCGCTGCCGGCCATGCGCAGCTCGTGTCTGAGCTCCGCCCAGTCCTCGTCGGTCTCGACACTGCCGACGACGGGCGTGAACCCGTCCGTGCCCGTCTCGAGACCGCGCAAGGCCTTGTGGATCGACTCCTGGAACGTGCGCCCGATGGCCATGACCTCGCCGACGGACTTCATCTGTGTCGTGAGCCGGTCGTTGGCATGCGGAAACTTCTCGAACGTGAACCGCGGCACCTTCGTGACGACGTAGTCGATGGTCGGCTCGAACGACGCCGGCGTCGCCCCGCCCGTGATCTCGTTGCGCAGCTCGTCGAGCGTATAGCCGACCGCGAGCTTCGCGGCGACCTTCGCAATCGGAAAGCCAGTGGCCTTGGAGGCCAGCGCCGAGGAGCGCGAGACGCGCGGGTTCATCTCGATGACGAGCAGCCGCCCGTCCTCGGGGCTCACGGCAAACTGCACGTTCGAGCCGCCCGTGTCGACGCCGATCTTGCGCAGCACCGCGATCGAGGCGTCGCGCATGCGCTGATATTCCTTGTCGGTCAGCGTCTGGGCCGGAGCGACCGTGATCGAGTCGCCCGTATGGATGCCCATCGGATCGACGTTCTCGATCGCGCAGATGATGATGCAGTTGTCGTTGCGGTCGCGGACGACCTCCATCTCGAACTCTTTCCAGCCGAGCACCGACTCCTCGAGCAGCACCTCCGTCGTCGGCGACTGGTCGAGGCCGTTGCTCACGATGTTCTCGAACTCTTCGCGGTTATAGGCAATGCCGCCGCCGCTGCCGCCGAGCGTGAACGAGGGCCGCACGATGACGGGGAAGCCGATGTCCTTCTGGACCTCCCAGGCCTCGTCCATGGTATGCGCGATGCCGGCCCGGGCGACCTCGAGGCCGATCTCCTGCATCGCGTCGCGGAATTGCTCGCGGTCCTCGGCCATGTCGATGGCGTTGCGCGAGGCGGCGATGAGCTCGACGCCATAGCGCTCGAGCACCCCCTCGCGGTCGAGGTCGAGCGCGCAGTTCAGCGCTGTCTGCCCGCCCATGGTCGGCAGCAGCGCCGACGGGCGCTCCTTCTCGATGATGCTTTCGATCGCGCGCCAGTTGATGGGCTCGATGTAGACGGCATCGGCGCTCGCCGGGTCCGTCATGATCGTGGCCGGATTCGAGTTCACGAGGATGACCCGGTAGCCCTCCTCCTTGAGCGCTTTGCAGGCCTGAGTGCCCGAGTAGTCGAACTCGCAGGCCTGACCGATGACGATCGGTCCGGCGCCGATGATGAGGATGCTCTCGAGGTCGTCGCGGCGGGGCATACGGTTAATCCACTCTCCATAGGGCGGCCTCGCCGCGGCACACCGCGGAGAAGCCCTTCGATTCGCTGCGCGAGGCACTGGCCTTCGCGCGGGTCGGGCGCGGCGCTCGGCGCGTCAACGGACGGCCGCCGTCACCGCCATGCGCCGATACTCCTTCATCATGGCCGCGAAGCGGCGGAACAACGGCGTCAGATCGTGAGGGCCCGGGCTGCCTTCCGGGTGACCCTGGAACGAGAAGGCCGGCGCGTTCGCGACCTCGATCCCCTGCAGCGTGCCGTCGAACAGCGAGCGATGCGTCGGCCGCACGTGGTCCGGCAGCGTCTGCTCGTCCACCGCGAAGCCGTGATTCTGGCTCGTGATCATCACGCGGCCGGAGTCGATCTCGACGACCGGGTGGTTCGCGCCATGATGGCCGAACTTCATCTTCACCGTCCTCGCGCCCGTCGCCAGGGCCAGCAGCTGGTGGCCGAGGCAGATGCCGAACGTCGGAACCGCACGCCTCAGCAAGCCCTGAATCGTCTCGATGGCATAGGTGCAGGGCTCCGGGTCCCCCGGACCGTTCGACAGGAACACCCCGTCCGGATTCAGCTCGAGAATCTCGTCGACGGTCGCCTTCGCGGGCAGCACGGTGAGACGGCAGTCGAGATCCGAGATGAGCCGGAGGATATTGCGCTTGACCCCGTAGTCGAGGGCGACGACGTGGAAGCCTGCGACGCGCTTCGAGTAGACGCTCGGGCGCTCCGGCCAGATGCTGCCCTGATTCCACTGATACGTGCGCTTCGTCGTCACGAGCTGGGCCAGATCCATGCCCTTGATTCCGGGGAATTTGCGCGCGGCGCGCACGGCCTCCTCGGGGTTCGCATCCGCGCCCGTCAGAATGCAGCCGGCCTGCGCGCCCTTGTCCCTTACGATGCGCGTGAGCCGCCGCGTATCGATATCCGCGATGGCCACGGTTTTGCCGCGCCGCAGAAACTCGCCCAGCGAAGACTCCGAGCGCCAGTTGCTGACGAGCCGGGACAGGTCGCGGATGATGAGACCGGCCGCGTAGATCCGCGTCGACTCGAAGTCGTCGGAATTCGTGCCGACGTTGCCGATGTGCGGATAGGTCAGAGTAACGAGCTGCCGGTAGTAGGAAGGATCGGTAAGGATTTCCTGATAACCGGTCATGGCGGTGTTGAACACCACCTCACCGAGGCTACGCCCCGAGGCACCAACGGAGATACCGTTGAACACCGTTCCATCTTCGAGCGCTAGTATCGCCGGCTCCGTCACGCTGAGGCTCCTGAATCGCTTACGCGCCTTGCATAATCAAAGCGGGATGGCCGCAAGGCGCGCAGCCCATCCCGCGAGCGTTCAATTGATAATTGGGAGGCTCAGGACGCTATTGTAGCCGTTCCGAGACTCGGCTATCTACAGACATCTCGCGCGTCCTCGGTTCCGTTCGTCGTGTCGAAGACGGCTTCTGATACGTGCGGTAGCGATGCGGAGGCGTGCGCACGAAGGCCCTGTGGGGAACGCCGTAAATCCTTCCCTGGAGCCTCCGGGCGCGCCATCCCTGGCGCGCCCGGTCCCCACAGGGCCTTCGTGCGCACGCCTTCGCCCCGACCGATGTACCGGATTCCGGCGACGCCGAAGATCGATCCATCAGCCTCGCCGCGGCCAAGATGTCTTCCGACGGATTACAGTCGAACCGACCCGAGCCGCGAACCCGTACGCCACTGTGGGGCCGCAACAATCGCGGCGGCGCCCCTGCTCGCGGAAAAGAAAGCGCAGCAATCGATGAGGACCGCGGTAACCGGGAGCGCAGAACCGGCAGCAAACGGAGCTGCCACACTGAATGCTTCCCAAACCCTACTGCGGGCCGAATCGCGCGGACGAAATCAGTCGAGTCCGAGCACGTCCGCCATCGAGTAGTACCCGGGCGCCCGCCCCGCCGCCCACCGCGCGGCCGTCAGCGCGCCGCGCGCGAAGGCTGCGCGGTCGCGCGCCCGGTGCGTGAGCTCGACCTGCTCTTCGGGCCCGATGAACAAGACGGTGTGATCGCCGACGATGTTGCCGCCGCGCACCACCGAGAAGCCGATCGTGCTCGGCACGCGCGGGCCCGTGCGGCCTTGGCGGGCATAGACCGCAAGCTCGTGCAGAGCGCGGCCCTTCGCCTCCGCCACGCGTTCGCCGAGCGCGAGCGCCGTGCCCGAGGGCGCGTCGACCTTGTGGCGATGGTGCGCCTCGACGATCTCCACGTCGTAGTCCTCGCCGAGCGCGGCCGCCGCGCGCGCGACGAGGTCCATGAAGACGTTGACGCCCACGCTCATGTTGCGGCCGTACACGACCGGAATCTCGTGCGCCGTCTGGCGCATGGCCTCCAAGTGCCGTTGCTCTAGGCCCGTAGTGCCCACCACGAGTGCGCTGCCGGCCTCGGCCGCGGCGCGCAGATTGGCCTCGAGGGCGGTCGGCATCGTGAAGTCGATGGCCGCCTGCGCGCCGTGCAGGGCCTGCGCGCGGTCGTCGGTCAGAGGCACACCGAGAGTCTCGAGGCCCGCCGCCTCGCCCGCGTCGCGGCCGAGCGCCGGGTCCTTGGATTCGGTCAGTGCCCCGGTCAGGCGCAGGTCGCGGGCCTCGTGCAGACAACGAATGATGCTCCGGCCCATGCGGCCGGAGGCTCCGAGCACGGCGATCTTGAGCACGTCAGGCCCTCATGCGTTCGAAGAAGTTCTTGACGCCGTCGAACCAGTTCCGGTGGCGCGGGCTGTGGCGCTCGCCGCCGCCCTTGATCGACTCGTCGAAGGTCCGAAGCACGTCTTTCTGCTCGGCCGTGAGGTTGACCGGGGTCTCGACCTGGACGCGGCAGAACAGGTCCCCGAACCCCGGGGCACGGACCGAGCGCACGCCCTTGCCCTTGAGCCTGAACACCTTGCCGGACTGCGTCTCGGGCGGCACCTTGAGAGCCAGGTGGCCGTCGAGGGTCGGCACGTCCACGGTGCCGCCGAGCACGGCCGTCGCGATGCTGATCGGAACCTCGCAGCTCAGGTCCTGACCCTCGCGCTGGAAGATCGGATGCGGCTCGACGATCACGTCGACGTAGAGGTCGCCGGCCGGGCCGCCGTTGCGACCGGGCTCGCCCTCCCGCGAGAGCCGGATGCGGTCGCCCGTATCGACGCCCGGCGGCACTTTGACGGCCAGCGTCCGGCGCTTGCGGACGGCCCCCAAGCCGTTGCACTCGAGGCAGGGGTCCTCGATGACCGTGCCCGATCCCCGGCACGTCGGGCAGGTCTGCTGGATCGAGAAGAAGCCCTGCTGCACGCGCACCTGGCCGTGGCCGCCGCAGGACCGGCAAGTCGTGCGCTCGCTGCCCGCGGCCGCGCCGCTTCCCGCGCACGCTTCGCAGCTCACATGACCTGCGATTTCGATATCGACCGTGTCCCCCGTCACCGCCTGCTCGAGCGTGAGCTCGAGCTCGTAACGCAGGTCCGCACCGCGATAGACCTGGCTGCGGCCGCCGCGCCGCCCCGCGCCGAAGATGTCGCCGAACACGTCGCCGAAGATGTCGCTGAACGCATCCGCTCCGGCGAAGCCGCCCCCGCCGAAGCCGCCGCCCCCGCCGTCGACGCCGGCGTGACCGAACTGGTCGTAAGCCGCACGCTTGCGGCTGTCCGACAGGATCTCGTAGGCCTCTTTGGCCTCCTTGAACTGCACCTCGGCCTGCGGATCGTTCGGATTGCGATCCGGGTGATGTTTCATGGCCAGGCGCCGATAGGCCTTTTTGAGCTCCTCGCCGCCGGCGCCGCGTTCGACGCCCAGTACTTCGTAATAGTCGCGCTTGGCCATCTACCCGTTCTGTGCTGTTAAAGCGGCGAAGAGCGCGCTCGCGCGCGCCCTCCGCCCGTCAGTTTCGATCCGTCGAGCCGGCCGGGCGCCGAGGCGCCCGGCCACGGTCGAGCTCAGGCTCGCTTCTGCTCGTCATCCTTGTTGACTTCTTCGAACTCGGCATCGACGACATCCTCGCCGCCGGCACCGCCCTGCTCGGCACCCGGCCCGCCGGCGCCGGCGCCCGCCTGCTCGCCATAGGCCTGCTGGGCCATGGCGGCGGTCGCCTCGCTGAGCGCGCGCATCTTGGCCTCGATGCCGCTCTTACTATCGCCCTTGAGCGCTTCCTTGAGCTCGGCGAGCGCGCTCTCGATGCGCCCGCGCTCCGCGCCGCCGACCTTGTCGCCGAGCTCGCCCAGCGACTTCTCCGTCGCGTGCACGAGCGCGTCGCCCTGGTTCTTGAGGCCCACAATCTCGCGGAACTTCTCGTCCTCGGCCGCGTGCGCTTCGGCGTCGGAGACCATGCGCTCGATCTCGTCCTCGCTCAAGCCCGACGAAGCCTTGATGACGATCTTCTGCTCCTTGTTCGTGGCCTTGTCCTTGGCCGAGACGTTCAGGATGCCGTTCGCGTCGATGTCGAACGTGACCTCGACCTGCGGCATACCGCGGGGGGCCGGCGGGATATCGCTCAAATCGAACCGGCCCAGCGACTTGTTGTCCGCCGCCCGGCCGCGCTCGCCCTGCAACACGTGGATCGTCACGGCCGTCTGGTTGTCCTCGGCCGTCGAGAAGGTCTGCGTGGCCTTCGTGGGGATCGTCGTGTTCTTGTCGATGAGCTTCGTCATGACGCCGCCCAGCGTTTCGATGCCGAGCGACAGCGGCGTCACGTCGAGCAGCAGCACGTCCTTGACCTCGCCCGCGAGCACGCCGGCCTGGATCGCGGCACCGATGGCCACGGCCTCGTCCGGATTCACGTCCTTGCGCGGCTCCTTGCCGAACAGCTCCTGCACCTTCTGCTGGACCTTGGGCATGCGCGTCTGGCCGCCGACGAGGATCACGTCGCCGACATCGGCAACCTTGAGGCCCGCGTCCTGCAGGGCCGTCTTGCACGGCGCGATCGTGCGCTCGATGAGATCCTCGACGAGCGACTCGAGCTTGGCTCGCGTCAGGCTGATGTTCAGGTGCTTCGGACCGCTCGCATCTGCCGTGATATACGGCAGATTGATCTCGGTCTGCTGGCGCGACGAGAGCTCGATCTTGGCCTTCTCGGCCGCCTCCTTGAGGCGCTGCATGGCGAGCGGATCCTTCGAGATGTCGATCCCGCTTTCCTTCTGAAACTCCTTGGCGAGGTAACCGATGATGCGGTTGTCGAAGTCCTCGCCGCCGAGGAACGTATCGCCGTTCGTCGCGAGCACCTCGAACTGATGCTCGCCGTCGACTTCGGCGATCTCGATGATCGAGATGTCGAACGTGCCTCCGCCGAGGTCGTAAACCGCGACCTTACGGTCGCCGCGCTTCTTGTCGAGCCCGTAGGCCAGCGCCGCGGCCGTCGGCTCGTTGATGATGCGTTTGACCTCGAGCCCCGCGATGCGGCCCGCGTCCTTCGTGGCCTGGCGCTGGGAATCGTTGAAGTAGGCCGGGACCGTGATCACGGCCTCGGTGACCTTCTCGCCGAGATAATCCTCGGCCGTCTGCTTCATCTTCGAAAGCACGCGCGCGGAGATCTCGGGCGGCGCCATCGTCTTGTCGCCGACCGCGACCCAGGCGTCGCCGTTGTCCGCCTTGACGATCTTGTAGGGCACCATGTTGGTGTCCTTCTCCACGACGTGGTCGTCGTAGCGGCGCCCGATCAGGCGCTTGATCGCGAACAGCGTGTTGGCCGGATTCGTGACCGCCTGGCGCTTGGCCGTCTGGCCCACCAGAACCTCGCCGTCCTTGGTGAACGCCACGATCGAGGGCGTCGTGCGATCCCCCTCGCTGTTTTCGATGACCTTCGGCGTGCCGCCTTCCATGACGGCGACGCACGAATTCGTCGTACCTAAGTCGATGCCGATCACTCGTCCCATTTGTGCAATACCTCAAGCTCGCCCGTTGTTTGGAAAACTCTAAAATTCTGTCCTGCGGCCTACATGGGGGCCGTCAGCAACAATTCAACCCCCTGAGCCGCCCTCCGCGGGCGGCGCCGTGACGATGACGCGGGCCGGGCGCAGCAGGCGTTCGTTGAGCTCATAGCCCTTCTGCACCACGAGCGCCACGGTATCGGGCGCGAGCTGCGCCGAGGGCTGAGTCGTCATGGCCTCGTGCTTGGTCGGGTCGAACGGCTGGCCCTGGGGGTCGATCTCGCGGACTCCGGCCCCCTCGAGAGCCTGATCGAGCAGCCGCAGCGTCGCGCGCTCGCCCTCGAGCAGGGTCGCGACGTTGACGTTGTCGGCGGCCGCCAGAGCCGCCTCGATGCTGTCCCGGACCGGAAGCACGGCGGAGGCGAAGCGCTCGATACCGAACCTGCGCGCGTTCTCGACCTCGCGCTGACCGCGCTTGCGCAGGTTGTCGAGCTCGGCCACGGCGCGCAGGTACTTCTCCCAGTTCTCCTGGGCCTGACTGCGCAGCGCCTCGATCTCCTCGTCCCGGTTCGGCCGCTGACCCTCGGCGGCGCCAGCGGACGCCGCGCCGGCCTGCGGCGCGTCCTCGTTGCGTTGCGTGTTGCCGTCGCCGGCGTTCTGACTCATAGCGGAAATTCCCCTTTTCGCCGGGCCCAAGCGGCCCTTTCCATTGCGTTTCGAGCGAGATGGGGACGAATCGTGCCGATTCAAGGCGGGGGGTGCAATTCGGGGAGGGCGTTTTTGAAGAGGCGTCAGAGCCCTTTTTCGCCCTGCTGGGCGAAAAAGGGCTCTGACGCCGTCGGCGCTCAGCCGGATTTCAGGGCCCGGCCGAGCAGCTTGGCCGTCACGTCGACGATCGGGATGACGCGCTCGTACGCCATGCGCGTCGGGCCGATGACGCCGAGGACGCCCATGGTGTCGTCCTCCGTCGTATAGGGCGCGGCGACGATGCTGCAGGCATCTAGCAGACCGTAACCGGATTCCTGACCGATGAAGATCTGCACGCCCTCGGCGTTGAGGCTCTGATCGAGCAGGTGCAGGATGTCCCGCTGGCGGCTGAAGGCGTCGAACAGGGACTTGAGCTTGTCCATGTCGCTCAGGTCCTCGAGGCCCATGAGGTTCGTCTCGCCGGAAAGCACATATTCGCCCGGGGACTCCTCCTCCTGGAAGGCCCGCTGAGCCAGCTCGATGGCCTCGATCATGAGGGCGTTCATCGACTCCCGCGTCTTCTCGAGCTGCTCGACGAGGTCGGCCCGCACCTGGTGCAGGTCTCGGCCGCCGAAGTGCTCGGTGAGATAGTTGCCGGCCTGGCGCAGCTCGTCGTCCGTGAAGTCGCGCTCCACGTCGAGCATGCGGTTCTGCACGTCGCGGTCGTTGACGACGAGGATCGCGAGCACGCGCCGATCCGAGAGCCTCAGAAACTCGATCTGGCGCAGGGAGCTGTGGGCGCGGCGCGGTACCGTCACGATGCCGGCCAGCCGCGTCAACATCGACAGCAGACCGGAGACCGAGGTCGCAAGGGCCTGCGGATCGCCCGCCGCATCCTCGAGCGCCCGCTGGAAGCGGCTCAGGTCCTCGCCGTTCGGCGGGCTCAGCTTGATCAGCGCGTCGACGAACAGCCGGTAGCCCTTGATCGTCGGCACGCGGCCAGCGGAGGTGTGGGGCGACGCCAGGAACCCGAGGTCCTCGAGATCGGCCATGATGTTGCGGATGGTCGCCGGGCTCAGGTCGAGGCCCGATTCACGGGACAGCGTACGCGACCCGACCGGCTGGCCCTCGCGTATATATCGGCCGATCAGCACCCGCAGCAGGTGCTGAGCGCGCTCGTCCAGCAGTTCTCCCTTGCTCGCCGCCATACGTTCAGCGTCGCGGACCGTCGCCCGTCGCGTCCGAATCTGTGCATCCTTTCAAGGCAGCGTCGCCGACGCCCGCGGACGCGTGGACCGCGGGGGTTCGAGGCCTGCGACGAAGCCGAATCGGGGACGTTGTACATGGGACACGCCACAGGGCTGTGGTACCTTAGCCTCCGCAAATTCAGCGACGTGGAACCTAGCAACCGGTTCACATCACTGTCAAGAAAACCGCTTGCCGGTCACGAGCATGAAAGAGTTCAAGAACGTCGGCCTGTGGGGGCGCCTCTCGGAGAGCAACGTCTCGGACACGGCGCTCGCACTCGCCGCTCATCTCCTCGAGCGGCGCGTGGCGGTATTCGCGCCGCCCTCGGCCGCAGACATCCAGGCGCGCGTGCCGGGCGTCGAGATTGTCGAGGAAGCCGAGCTCGCCGCGCACGTGGACGTGCTCGTGGCCGTCGGCGGCGACGGCACCCTGCTCCACGCCGCCCGGCGCGCGGCCCGCCGCGGCCTGCCGCTCGTCGGCGTCAACCTCGGCCGCCTCGGGTTCCTGACCGACATCCTGCCGGAGCACATGCAGGATGCGCTCGACGCGATCCTCGCCGGCGACTATCTCGCCGAGGACCGCCGCATGCTCGAGGCGCAAGTCATCGGCCCCGCCGGCGAGCGTGCGCCGATGGCCGCGCTCAACGACGTGACGCTCCAAAAGCGCGAAACCGGCCGGATTCTCGACTTCGTCACGACGGTCGACGGCAGCTACGTTAATACCCACGGCGGCGACGGGCTCATCGTCGCGACGGCTACGGGCTCGACGGCCTACGCGCTGTCCTGCGGCGGGCCGATCATCCAGCCCGACGTTGACGCGTTCGTCATGGTGCCCATTTGCCCGCACACGCTGAGCGACCGGCCGCTCGTGCTCAAGACCACCTGCGCCATCGAGGTGACGCTGCAGGCGGCCCAGGACTCGCCCGCCCAGATCGCGTGCGACGGCGAGCAGTACGGCACCTTAGGGATGGGCGAGACACTGCGCATCGGCGCGGCCCGCGAGACCGTGAAGCTGCTGCACCCGCGCGGCTACAACTACTACGAGCTGCTGCGCTCGAAATTGAACTGGGGAGGCACCCGGCGCTTCGGCCGCTCGCTCGACTCGCGCTGAGGCCCCCGGCCCTCGGCACCGCCGGCGGTTCGCACGCAAGAGCTATGCTCAGTCTGATTCACGTCCGCAACTACGCAGTCATCGACGAGGTCGAGCTCGAGCTCGGCCCCGGGCTCAGCGTCGTCACCGGCGAGACGGGCGCCGGCAAATCGATCCTCGTGGACGCGCTGGGCCTCGCGCTCGGCGATCGGGCGGATTCGACCACCGTGCGCAGCGGCGCCGAGCGCGCCGAGATCAGCGTGCTGTTCGAGTGCCCGGCCGGCCATCCGGCGCTCGCGCTGCTAGCTGAGCTCGGGCTCGACGAAAACGAAACCTGCACGCTGCGGCGCGTCGTCGGGCAGGACGGGCGCTCGCGGGCCTTCATCAACGGCCGGCCCGTCACGCTCGCCGATCTCAAGCAGGTGGGCTCGCTGCTCGTCGACATCCACGGCCAGCACGCGCATCAGTCGCTGCTGCAGGCCGGGAACCAGCGTGCGCTGCTCGACGCCCAGGGCGGTCTCGTGCCGCTGGCCGAGCGCGTGGCCGAGGCCTACCGCCGCCGGCGCGAGGCCGAGGCGCGGCTCGCGGCGCGGCGCGAAGGCAACGCGGACCGCACCGCGCAGCTGGAGCTGCTGCGCTTTCAGGCCGCCGAGCTCGAAGCGCTCGCGCTCGCCGAAGGCGAGCCCGCCGAGCTCGAGGCCGAGCGGCGCCGCCTGGCCAACACCGACCGCCTCGCGGCCGGCCTCGGCGCCGCGCTCGAGGCCCTGTACGAGGGCGAGACGGCCTCGGCGCACGCGCTCGTCGCGCAGGCCCAGCGCGAGCTCGACAAGCTCGTCGAGCACGACGAGGCGCTCGGCGCCGAAGCGAAGCAGCTCGCGGCCGCCGAGATCGAGCTGCGCGAGGTTGCGCACGCACTCCAGCGCTATCGCGACCGCCTCGAGGCCGACCCGGAGCGGCTCGAAGCCGTCGAGGCCCGGCTCGCGCGCGTCCGCGCCTTGGCCCGCCGGCATGCCGTCGAAGCCGACGCGCTGCCGGGCGTCCTGAGCGCCCTGGCCGCCCAGGTTGCCGAGCTCGAGGGCGGCGCGGAGTCGCTCGAGGCGCTCGAGCAGGAGGCGGCCGAGGCGGCCTCGGTCTACCTCGCCGCCGCAGGCGCGCTCTCGGCCGACCGCAAGGCCTGCGCGGAGCGGCTCGGCGCCGCCGTCACGGGCGAGCTCGCCGGCCTCGGCATGGCGCAGGGCGAGTTCCGCATCGCCGTCCAGCCCAGGCCCGAGGATCGCGCGGACGGCACGGGCCTCGATCGCGTCGAGTTCGAGGTCCGACTCAACCCGGGCCAACCCTTCGGCCCGCTGGCCCGGCTCGCATCGGGCGGTGAGCTCTCGCGCATCAGCCTCGCGCTCGAGACCGTGGCCGCCGACGCCTCGGCCGTGCCGACCTTCGTGTTCGACGAGGTCGATGCCGGCATCGGCGGCGGCGTGGCCGAGATCGTCGGCCGCAAGCTCGCGGCGATCGCCGCGGCCCGGCAGGTGCTCTGCGTCACCCACCTGCCGCAGGTCGCGAGCCAGGGCACGCAGCACTATCTCGTTGCAAAGGAGACGGACGGCAAGAGCACGCGGACCCGCGTCCGCGCGCTCGGCGAGGACGAACGGGTCGAGGAGCTCTCGCGCATGCTCGGCGGCGTCGAGATCACGGCGCGCACGCGGGCGCATGCCGAGGAGATGATCGACCGGGCCGCGAAGACGCGCCCGACGGCGACGAAGAAACGGCGCGCAGCGTCCAAACCCGCTCGCGCGCGCAGGCAACCCTGAACGCCGATGCCCTCAGCGCTCGAGCTTGCGCACGTAGAGTACGAGGCTGTGGTCCTCGATCTCGTAGCCGTAGCGCTTCGCAATCTCGCGCTGCAGCTCCTCGATGCGCTCGTCGAAGAACTCGATGACCTTGCCGGTGTCTAGACAGACCATGTGGTCGTGATGGGTTCGGTCCGCCAGCTCGAAGACGGATGTGCCCCCTTCGAAGTTGTGGCGCGAGACGAGGCCCGCACGCTCGAACTGCGTGAGCACGCGATATACGGTTGCGAGGCCGAGCTCCTCGCCCGAATCGAGCAAAGCGCGATAGATCGCCTCGGCACTCATGTGCCGCTGCTCGCTCTTCTCGAGGATCTCCAGGACCTTGAGGCGCGGCGACGTGACCTTGAGTCCCGCCTTGCGTAGATCCTGTCCTTCCACGGCCACTCACTCCCGACAAATGGGTTATGATTCGCGGCTCAATTATGAACCAGACACTTTCCCCTCTCCACCCGTCCGCGCAGCCGGTCGAGCGAGTCTAGGATGTTCCCGAAGCGCAAGAACGCCGCAACCGTCCTTCGAAGCCCTCTGCGCGGTTGGAGCCGCCGCACGGCCAGTGCCGCCCTCGCGGCACTCGCGGCCGGGATGCTGCTCGGCGGCTGCGTCTATCGGCTCAACATCCAGCAGGGCAACCTCATCGACAAGGCAAGCCTCGATAAGGTCCAGGTCGGCATGACGCGCAGTCAGGTCGAGTTTCTGCTCGGCACACCGATGATCGCGGACAGCTTCCATCAGGATCGCTGGGACTATCCTTACTACTTGAGCGTCGGGCGCAAGCGCGAATACAAGAAGAGCTGGTTCGCCGTCTACTTCAAAAACGACCGCGTGGCACGCATCGACCGCGATGCCTTCAAGGACGAGACCGAGAAGCGGCCGGACACCGCGAAGGCGGTCAAGGAAGTCAAAGCGGAGGCGTCGTCCGGCACGAAGGCCGGCATCAATCCGACGAGTCCTGGGCAGCGAGGCACGGGTCCGGCTCCCCCATGACGCGTCCCTGACGCAGCCGCTCACGCCGCAGCTCGCGCGGGTCCGCCGCGAGCGGCCGGCAGATCTCGACTCGATCGCCCGGCTCGAGCCTTCTCCCCGGCTCTATGCGAGCCCCGAAGATTCCGAGCACGAGCGGCCCGGCCGCGATCTCGGGGAACTCTTGTGCGAGCCCCGCTTGCTCGACGGCTTCCCCGGCCGTGAGGCCGGGCGAGAGCGCAAGCCTCACGACGCGCTGCACATCGGGCAACGCGTAGACGACCTCGACGCTCGCGCCGTCGTGCGCTTCCTCAGGACCGCCCATAGACCCTATCGGCCCGCTGCACGAATGCCGTCATCTGCTGGCGCGCGAGCTCCTCGAACACCATCGAAAACACGACCGCGAGCGGCGAGGCCGCCACCTCGAACGTCAGCGACAGCGACACCTGCGAGCCGCCCTCTCCGAGGTCCTCGAAGCGCCACTCACCATCGAGACGCCGAAAGGGACCGGCGACGAGCTCGATGGTCAAACGGCCGGGTCGCTCGAGCGTGTTGCGCGTCGTGAAGCTCTTGTAGATACCGCGGATGCCAATATCGAGCCTGGCCTCGACGAAACCGTCGCCGCTGCGCACGACCTGAGCGCCGCGGCACCAATGCAGAAACTGCGGATAGGCTTCCACGTCGCTGACCAAATCGAACATCTGCGCGGCTTCGTAAGGCACGCGCGCGCTGCGCTGAATCGTTGGCATAGTCCCTCAAAGAAAACCGACCGCATTGAGCAGCACGGCGACCACGGCGAGCGGCGCAACGTAGCGGGCCGAGAGGCGCCAGAGCCGGTAGCCGAAGCCTGCTTGCGGGTCGAGCTCATCGGCCGTCGAGTTACGTGCCATGACCCAGCCCGCGAACATCACGATCGCCAAGCCGCCGAGCGGCAGGAGAATATTGTTCGCCAGGAAGTCGAGGTTGTCGAAAATCGTCCCGCGCAGAAAGCGTAAGTCGGCCCACGGGCCGAACGACAGCACCGTCAGCAGCCCGATGGCCCAAGTCGTGACCCCGACCACGGTCGCGGCCTGATTGCGCCCCCAGCCGCGCGTTTCCATGAAATAGGCGACGGCCGGCTCCATGAGGCTGATCGCCGAAGTCCACGCCGCAAGCACCACGAGCAGGAAGAACATGACCGAGATGACGGGACCGCCGGGCATGTGGCCGAACGCGAGCGGCAGCGACTCGAAGACGAGCCCGGGCCCCGAGGCCGGGTCGAGGCCGTTCTTGAACACGATCGGGAAGATCACGAGTGCCGCCAGCACCGCGACGAGGGTATCGGCGACGACGACGGCCGCCGACGTGCGCGCGATCGATTCCTCCTGCGGCAGATAGGCGCCGTAGGCCATGATCGCGCCCATGCCCACGCTGAGCGTGAAGAACGACTGCCCGAGCGCTTCGAGCACGCCCGAGGCCGTGAGCTCGTCGAAGCGCGGCTCGAACAGGAACTCGAGACCCTGACCGAAGTACCCGGTCGTCATGCTGTAGCCGAGCAGCACGAGCAGCAGCGCGAGCAGGCCCGGCACCATGATCCGCACGGAACGCTCCAGACCGCGCTCGACGCCGCCGGCGACGACCGCTACCGTGCCGGCCATGAACAGGGTGTGCCAGAACGCCGTCGCGACGGGCGCGGTCACGAGGCCCGTATAGATTCTATGGATCTGCTCGGGCGCAGCACCCGTGAACGCGCCCGAGCCGCCGACGAAGATGTAGGCGACGGCCCATCCCGCGATCACGCTGTAGAAGGAGAGAATCACGAATCCCGTCATGACGCCCATGAGCCCAACCCAGCCCCAGAGCCCGACGCCGGCCTCCTCCTCCCCGAGCAGCCGCATGGTCGCGACGGGGTTGCGGCGGCCGCGCCGCCCCATGAGGATCTCGGCGATCATGATCGGCAGCCCGACGAGAATGACGCACAACAGATAAACTAGAACGAAAGCGCCGCCTCCGTTCCTGCCCGCGATGTAGGGGAAACGCCAGATGTTGCCGAGCCCGACGGCGGAACCCGCTACCGCGAGGATGAATCCGAGCCGGGAAGTCCATTGACCGTGCAGAGATCGGCGCCGCTCGGCAGCGCTTGCAGTCACCTGGGGAAGCCTCCTACGGGTGTTTTTTGTTTTTTATTTTAGGATTATTACGCCGACCATGGCCAGGAAGCAGTCCAAAACACCGCCGAATACCATCGCGCAGAACAAAAAGGCGCGGTTCGACTACTTCATCGAGGAGACCACGGAGGCGGGCCTCGAGCTCGAGGGGTGGGAGGTCAAGAGTCTGCGCGCCGGCAAAGGGCAGCTGACGGAGGGCTACGTCCTGCTCCGGGACAACCAGGCCTGGCTCATCGGCGCCCATATCACCCCCCTGCTCTCCGCGTCCACGCACGTGAATCCGGACCCGACCCGCACCCGGCGGCTGCTCCTGCACCGCCAGGAAATCGACCGACTCACCGGGCTCGTCGAGCGGCGCGGCTACACGCTCGTGCCGCTGGAGCTTTACTGGAACAAAGGCCGGGTCAAGCTCGCCGTCGGCCTCGCCCGGGGCAAGAAGCAGTTCGACAAGCGGGCGACCGAGAAGGAGCGGGACTGGGAGCGCCAGAAGGCGCGGGCAGTCCGGGCGCTGCACTGAACCCCCACGCCATCCCTTGAATTCCCCGAATTCGCCCATACACTAGTCGGCAACGGGGGCGACATGGCTTCGACGTGGGTCGCGAAACCCAAGGTGCATGCCGAGGTGCAGATAACCTCGTAAAACCGTCTGCAAACTTATAGTTGCCAACGACGACAACTACGCACTTGCCGCTTAAAACCCGGTAGGGTGCCGTCTGACTGGAGCCGTGCTTGTGCGTCCAGTATCAGGCGTCGCATCTCACAAGCTCGCGAAGAGGCTCGTCCGCGGCCGAATCGCTAAAACTTAAGCGGAATCGCTGTCGGCGTGCCCTGTCGGTCGGGCTGGCGATGGTTAAAAATAATAGATTCGACTAAGCATGTAGAGCTGAGGGCGGAGGGCTTGCGGACGCGGGTTCGATTCCCGCCGCCTCCACCACTTCCAGAGCTTCGCTCAATCGGGCGAACTGCCGATCAACCACATTGCGCCGGGCAAAGTGACGCTCTCGCCCTTCCCATACGGTTCCAGCGCTTCGCGCAGGGACCCGACGGCGGCCGACACGACCGCCGTCGGCTGATTGCGCAGCCAACTGTTGACGGCGCCGATCTGGGTCGACTGAACGACCGCCTCTTCGAGTCCGCGGCCGGCGGCAATGTCCAGATCGACGTCGAGCTTCTCGAAGCGGGGCGCGGCCCATCCCGACGCGGTCAGGACCTCGGCGACGCGGTCGGGATCGGCGAAAGCGAACATCCCGGGCGCGTGCGGTGCCGGTTTGGGACGCGGCGGAAGGTGGCGCGCGACCGCGCTCATCGGCACCTCCATCCAAGGGTTTTCGGCCAAAGACCGCCAGCAGACGATCGCCATGCGCGCGCCAGGGTTGGCAAAGCGGCGCATGTGAGCGAAGGCGCCCACCGGATCGCCGAAAAACATCGCGCCGAAGGCCGACGTGAGCAGATCGTATTCGCTCAACGCCTCCGTGGCCGGGTCGGCCTGCCGCCACTCGATATTGACGATACCTGCAGCCTTGGCGCGCGCCTCACCTTCGGCCAGCATCGGCCCGGAGATATCCAGCGCCGCCACGACCCCGCCAGGACCGACGGCGCGCGCAAAGTCGAGCGTGGGCCCGCCGCACCCGCAGCCGACATCCAATACCCGTTCGCCGGTGCGAGGCGCTGCGAAAGCGAGCAAGGCCTCCGTAACCGGCGCGAGGGTGGTGTCGGTATGATTCTGGCGGGCTGCCCAAGTGTGGCCGCCATGCCCGTTCCAGAAGGCAAGCATATCGGCGTTGATTTCTTCCGGGCCGGCCATGGGCATGTTCCGTTGTTCGGGGCGCTGCGATACTGCGTTCTTTCTTACTGAACCGCAAGCGGCCGCGCGGACGGCGTCGGCGTTTCGACCGATTCGAGGAGCCTCGGCTCTCCACGGAGGTCCCGTGTTACGGAACTGGCCTACGTCTGCGTCCGCTTCCCATGCCCTTCGAGACGCCCGTGTAGCCCGAGCACGACTTTGGCGGGCGGCAAAAGGGCCGTCCGTTGGTACACGCGTACAACGCAAACGAGCGCCGTTCCCCCCGTCGGCGACCTCCCGCTGCGTCCACGCCGAAGAGGTCCGCTTCGGTCATGGTCATCTTCTCGCCTTTCGCCACCATTGCGCACCGCACGACCCAGCCTGATG
This sequence comes from uncultured Gammaproteobacteria bacterium, assembly GCA_963782445.1. Classification (GTDB taxonomy): domain Bacteria; phylum Pseudomonadota; class Gammaproteobacteria; order Steroidobacterales; family Rariloculaceae; genus ZC4RG20. The sequence continues at coordinate 1,635,934 of CAWAJM010000001.1, read as the reverse complement.
TTCACTTCGGCGTCGTCACGAACAGGGGTGGACGGCAGCACCGGCCGTTCGGCTTCAGCGTAAGCGCCTCCCGACCGAAGTCGACTTGCGCCTTTCCTCGCCGGGCATCGCCGCGAGCACCACCAAGCGCTCGGGCAGCGGGGCGGGAGAATTCAGGTGGCCACAGAGCGACGCCCACTTACCGATTTCGTATATGATTTGGCTTGTGGCTCGTAGACGGGGCCCCAAAATCATCCAACTTGATACGCGCACGCGTCCCTAACGTCGAGCACGACAATGCCCCCCGGTCACTACGCGATCGATCAAATCCTTGCGGAGTTCCTCGAGTCGAATGTAGCGATACTCGTTGCCACCTGCGATGCCGGGAATAGACCGACCATCAGCCGCGGTTACGGCCTTCGCGTTTCGGAAGATCGCGAACACGTCACCGTATTCGTCGCCAGCCTACAGTCAGCGACTGCTTTAAGCGATATTGAGCAAACGGCACGCATCGTTGTTAACGCGACGCGCATCAGCGACTACGAAAGTTACCAGCTCAAAGGCAACGGTGCGCAACGGTACGAACCGAACGGACAGGACAAACTGCATGCCGAGCAATATGTCAGGGGACTGAAATCGGAAATGGAGAAAGTCGGCCTTACCCGATCGCAAACGAATAACGTATTGCGTAGTTTTAACCAGCAACCAATGGCCGCAATCAGGTTTACCTTGCAGGAGGTGTACTGTCAGACACCGGGCCCGGGAGCAGGAAAGCCGAGAGAACAGCCTGCATGACCAGGCCGCTGAGCATCATCAAACACTGTTTCGATAGCTCGATTCCGTCGGGGCTTGCCACGTGCTCGAAAGCAGGCGTTCCCAATGTAACCTATATTTCCAAAGTTCATCTCATCGACGACAATCATATCGGCCTGAGCTTCCAGTTCTTCAACAAAACCAAGAAGAATATTGCCGAAAATCCGTATGCCAGCCTATTACAAGTCGATATGTTTGGCCTGCAGTATCGATTGTCCATACGTTACGAGCGCACCGAATTCGATGGCCCAATCTTCGACAAGATCAACACGAAACTGCACGCAATAGCCTCCATGAGCGGCATGTCCGGCATCTTTCACCTGAAAGGCGTCGACATCTATGAAGTCGCCGATTGGCAATGCATGGACGTGAATGCGCCCGTCCCTACGCCAGCCCGCGTCGAAACCTTTGAAGACCTGAATACCATAACGCACGCGATCTCGGCCTGCGACCAGTTATCCACCTTGCTGGACACGACCCTTCTGGAACTGCACAAGCTCGGGTATTCGAATTCGATGGTGTTACTCCGAAATTCGGACGGGCAGTCGTTATACGCCATTGCCAGCCATGGATACGATCAACAGGGCGCAGGCGCCGAAGTGAAATTCGGCCAAGGCATTATTGGTATCGCGGGCGCGCAGCGAAAGCCGGTGACGATTGCCAACATGCGTCGCGAAAACATCATGGCCGATGCCATACGGCACCAGGCGATCAACGAAGAAAGCGGCCGGGTGTTCGAGCCGCGAATTCCATTGCCGGGGCTTGACCGACCGAACAGCCAAATGGCCGTTCCCATTGAAGCGAGAGCCCGATTGCTGGGCGTCTTGTTTTTGGAAAGCGAACATGATCCAAGCTTCACCCAGGAGACCGAGAGTTTCATCGGCAGCGTCGCCAATCACCTGGGTACGGCGATGTTGTTGTGCGACGATGAAACAGCAGGAGCTTCGGACTCGGAGATAACTGCCGCAAGTCAGCAACAAACATCACCGTCCGGCTCAATAGTAAAGATTCGCTACTATCTGGCCGATAAGAGCATATTTGTCGATAACGACTACCTGATAAAGGGCGTGGCAGGCGCTATCTTGTGGCGCTTGTTGGAGGTTTACCAAACACAGGGTCGATCCGAATTCACGAACCGTGAACTGCGTGTCGATCCGGCACTCCGCTTACCGGAAGTCGCGGACAACCTTGAAGCCCGGCTCGTGCTGCTAAAACGCCGACTGGACGACAAATGCGCCGTGATAAAAATGGAAAAGACTGGGCGCGGACGCTTCAAGTTGGCGATCACCGGCGATTTGGACACGATGCCTATCCCTCCCGCCTGAGCCCGTCGTTTGCCCCGTTCGCCATCCATATAATCCCGGCATTTACCTAAACTAATAAGATTTTAAGGTTTCCAGAGGGAACTCTTAAGAAAATATTTTCTCGCCCTGCTCTACGCTCCTTCCGTTATCGACCGAGCGATTCCTTCAGAGCAGGAGGTAACATGAGCGCACGTTTCGACATCTACAGAGAAGTCCACAAGGGCATACGCAAAGCGCTGTTCGATCTGGCGGTTCGAGCAGGGAATACAGACTTCAGCAGTGCGGATCCGCTAAAGCGCCTGAGGAAACAGTTCAGCCTGACCAAAAACCTGCTGGAAATCCACGCTCACTGCGAAGACACCTACGTAGAACCGCTGTTGCAGCAATGCGACGCCGCAGTCGCCGCCCGGTCTGCCGAGGCACATGCTGTGCTGGAAGCGACAATGGGCAAATTGCAGGGTTTGCTCGACACCTTCGACATCAATCGGGCCGATATCGCCGAACAGGGCCAACGCCTTTATCTGGAGCTGACTCGATTCATTGGGGAATACCTGCAACACGTCGCTGACGAAGAGCAACAGTTAATGCCGTTACTTTGGGAACGTTACGATGACCCGGCACTCCTGGACGTTGAGACTACGGTTCGCGCCAGCCTGCCGCCGCCGGTCCTGGCCAACTTCCTCAGCTTCATGATTCCGGCCATGAACCATCACGAGCGGGCCGGGCTGTTGAACGGCATGAAACAGATGGCGCCACCGGAAGTGTTCAACGGGGTTTGCCAACTGAGCCAGAACATGTTGTCCGCGCACGACTGGGCGAGACTCGATGAAGCGGTGAGCTGTCTGGGGTAATTTCGGAGGCCACCATGTCAGAGAAGAAGGTCATTGCGGTAGTAGGGGCCACCGGAGCACAGGGCGGCGGTCTGGTGCGAGCCATCCTGGACGACACAAGCGCTGAATTTTCAGTTCGCGCCATTGCCAGAGATATCAATTCCGACAAGGCACAAGCACTGGCGAAGCAGGGAGCCGATGTGGTCGCCGCCAATATCGACGACCTGGAGAGTCTAAAAAATGCCTTCGCGGGGGTATATGGGGCCTATTGCGTCACGTTTTTCTGGGAGCACTTTTCCCCCGAGAAAGAGAGGCTCCAGGCACGCGCGATGGCCGAGGCCGCCAAGCACGCAGGCCTGCAGCACGTGATCTGGTCCACGCTGGAAGACACGCGCAACTGGGTGCCGCTCGACGATGACAGAATGCCTACCCTCATGGGCAAGTACAAAGTGCCGCATCTCGATGCCAAAGGGGAATCAAATCAGGAGTTCAGCAAACTTGGACTGCCCGTGACCTTCCTGTTGACCTCGTTCTTCTGGGACAACCTGATCCATTTCGGGATGGGGCCCAAACCGGGACCGGATGGCGATCTGGTCATCGTCTTTCCCATGGGTGATAAAAAGTTGCCGGGCATCGCTGCCGAGGACATCGGCAGGTGCGCCTATGGCATTTTCAATGCGGGCCGCGAATCTATCGGCAAGACGGTGGGGATCGCAGGCGATCATCTGACCGGAACCGAAATGGCTGCCGCACTTGGCCACGCGCTGGGCCGGAAAGTGCGCTACAACGCGGTGGAACCGGAAGTGTATCGACGCTTCGGTTTTCCAGGTGCCGAGGATATCGGCAACATGTTCCAGTTCAAGCGCGACTTCGAGCAAGACTTCTGCGCTGCGCGCGATATCGTCACCTCACGGAAACTTAACCCGTTGTTGCAGAGTTTTCCGGATTGGCTCTCTCGGAACAAGGAGCGAATTCCACTGGAATGAATTGCGGAAGGATCTGCCTGCATCGCGTCGTGAGCGAGACGGCAACACGATCATCCCTTCGAGCACCAAGAGGAGCGCCACTACGTACAACTACGGGTGGCCGAGCATCACCGGCGGCGCTAGTTGCTTCCTACAGATACCTAAATTCGGCAGCGCGCTTTGGGGGCAACTGCCGCCGAAAGGGGGCGCTTGGACCTGCAGCGAGGCTCATCCATTCCTTACAGCCGACATGGCGCCGCCGCAGGAGGGCCTGTTAGAGCAACGTTCGCGCTTCTCGCCCAACGACGAGGGGAACGTCATGGCGCTCTACATGTTCATGGCCAAGTACACGACCCAGGCTATACGGGATATCGTCGCAACCGGTTCAGATCGCGAGTCCGCTGCCAACGCGGCGATCGAGGCCGCGGGAGGCAAGCTCCTCGGCTTCTACGGTATGTTCGGCCAGGAGTACAACATCGCGATCATCGCGGACATGCCCGGCAACGCCGAGTACATCGCCGCGGTCGGGTCGGCGATCGGCAGCGGCGCGCTCGATTCCTACAAATCGATCCCGCTCTACACACCGGCCGAAGTCCTCAAGGCCGCAAAGATCGCGATAAACGTCTCCAAAGCATACACGCCGCGTGGAAGCTGAGCAGACCGGCTCTTTACGGGCATCTGCGTTTCCAGAATTAGCCATGAGCCCGCCGCGCAGCACTGGTTGACCAGCCGTACAGCCGCCGGGCGGCGCCATTAATGGGAAGGTCAGCTATAGGCTGAGTTGGGCACGCGCAGTGTGACATTTGCCGAAATGCAACTTTTTGCTCGCTCAAACGCCGCCCAGCCCATGTTTGGACAGCAGCTCCTGCAGCTCGGACAATACAGCGTCGGTCTTTCCTCTTGAGGTAACCTTTTCTGTCCAGGAGACGGAGTTGGGGTACTGGTCGGCAACAATAAGCTGTGTTGCATACCCTCCCAGCCCATGCTTGGACTCGAGCGGGCAATGAAGTCAAGAATATGACGACCGTCACCGTCACCGCGATCGCTAGATGGAAACGTTCCGGATGCACGATCGCGGCTTGCCGAACCTTGCGGAGTGGTTCAAAAATGAATAGCGAGCGTGATCTAAGAAGAACAGGGGGCGCGACATTCAAATGTATTGCCTACAGCGCCCTCGTCATAACCGGCCTGGTCTTATCCACCGTGGCGTTTGCCGACTCCTACGAAGACTTGCTCACATGTCGAACTGCGTTCCAGCAAGCCAAGTCTTGGCACGCCGAAGAGCATCTCTTTAACGGGAAGACCGTCGCCGTCGACTACTCCGCTCCGGGCCGTTGGCGCGTTAAAGCGTCGCCCACCATGACGGAACTGGTTATCGGCAACGATATCTACATGGTCCGTAACGGCCGTGCCAGGAAGATGCCCTTTGGCGGGACGATAGTCTCGCGGTTGCTCGAGCGCTTCAGGCTTTCCGGCAATGACGACGAGATGAAGAAGACGGTACGCGATCTAGGCAACCAAAAGCTCAATCGGCAGACCGTCCACGCCTATGCGTTTACGGTAAGCAGAGTGCCGGAGACGCTCTACGTCGGCAAAAATTCACTACCGGTACAGGTCGTCATCAAAGACAAGGGCAAGACGACGATCATCAACTACTCGAAGTTCAACGAGCCTCTGGCGATCGAGGCTCCGTCCCCGTGAGTGCTGCCGCCGGCCGATGCGCCGGTGATACGAGTTCCCAGAACTCGCTGCGGTCATTAGCGCGAGGAAACGGTTGCGCCGCGGTTGGCCCACGGCCGGTTAGCTTACGGATTCGTGTCCCCAGAGCTTGGTTGTCGCATAGTGCTTGATCCCCCACACAGCATCGTCGACCAGCAGCCCGCCCCAACCGTATTCCATGGAAAATCCAGAAGGCGTCTTCATGTAGAAGGAGGTCATTCGGTCGTTCGAGTGCTGGCCGAGCGAAAGAACCAGCGGAAGCCCGCGGTTACGCACGATGTCGTAAGCGCGCCCGACGTCATCCAAGGCTAATGTCTCCAACATGAAGTGATTCAGCTCGCCACTCTTCATGCCATAGCATTCGTTCATCAGGGCGAGACTGTGGTGGCGCGGGTTGCAGTGCAGAAACGTCGCGTCCAGCTCGTCCCAGACGATGTAGTCGGTTACCGAGAAACCTAGAACGTCCTGGTAAAAGCGCGCGGATTGCTCTGCGTCCTTGCTCACAAGCACGACATGCCCGATGCCGAGCGTCCCACAGTTAAACCCTGACATAGGACGCGATGGGCGGAACGGACATTCGTCAATCCCGGGAGCGTAGTAGATTTCTACAGGAAACCCATCCATGTCGCCGAAGCGGTACATCGACTTGACGTTGCGGTCCGCGAGTTCGTCGCCGGTACCGTCGGTGACGGCGAATCCATATTCAATGACCTTCCTGCGCACGGATTCGAACTCGTTCAGGGAGGGGACTTCCCAGCCGAGCGCCACGATTGAGTCGTTCTGAGCCGGGCACAGCGTGATCCGGTGATGCCGCTCGTCGAAGCGCAACTTAATGCGCTCTGAGCTTGTGTCGCGACGCTCCTCCGCTCCGATGACCTTGGCAGCAAAATCGCGCCAGGCTTCGACATCGGAAACGTTTAAGACGAGATAACCAAGCTGGCTCACACCCATGTTACGTCCTCTAATCGACACAAGCTGTGGATAACAGGCTTCGAACTTGACGACATAATGAACACTTCACGCCAGAAGACGACGATGCCGGCGATGCCTGCATTGGGACTATTTACGATCCCCCTGAAAGGTCTAGAGCGCTCGCCGTTCCGGCTTGCGCCCCACTACGATCCCATAGCCGACATGCGCGCTCCTCAAAATCCGTTCCGCTTCGAGCAAGCCCAAGGCACCGCAAATTCCGAAGGACCGGAGGATCTCGAATCCTGCCGAAATTAGTCCCCCCAGGCCCAGCGTTCTCCTAATGTCACTGATCCAGTTACCGAGCAGTGCAGGTTTGTCGATCGCGCGCACATCGATTAGTCCGGCGCGTTCGAACAAGGCTGGCCATTCACCGAGAGTCTCGGGCCGTTCGCCTTCGAGCTCGGCGAGTCTTCGCTTCATCTCATCCGGCGCCCCGGCCTTCCAACAAATATCATGCATTCCGACCCTGCCGCCGGGCCTGACGACCCGCGCCATTTCGGCTAGCGCCCGCTCCTTGTCGAGCAGGCACATCGTGCATTCGGAGATCGCGACGTTGAACGTGTCGTCGGAGAATTCGAGCCGCCGCGCATCTCCCCGGCTGAACTCGATAGGTAGCTTCCTTTGCGCTGCCTTCGCTTTTGCCCGAGCGATGAGATTATCGGAGATGTCGATGCCGACAAGGCGGGCACCGTACCTTTCCGCAAGGAAACAGGCGGACTCGCCCGTGCCGGAGGCTACGTCCAGCACGGCGGTTCCGTCGCCGATCGCGCACAATTCGGCGAGCTCGCGCGTGATCTCGAGCCCTCCGGGGTGAAGCACTTCTATGCCGAAGTCCTCGGTCTCGAGCACGTGTTCCAGTGTGGGGCGCTGACGATGTGCCTTGCCCGCATGGGCATTAGCGGCCGGACCCGAGGCAGGCACCGTAACCGAGACCGGGTCCGATGCGGGGAAAGTGCCCTCGAGTCCCTCGTCCAGCTCGAGCTCGAGTCGGCGCCGGAGTTCTTCCTCGGGCTCATCCGGCTCGGGCTTGTACCGATTCTTGCCCGCCATGGCCTGCCTCCAGATCGGCGGTCAACGTCCGCTTCGGGTCGAGCTCAGTCGCTCGTGAGAAGCTACCACTAAGTCCATTGCGCCGTCACGGGGGCAAGGACAGATACTCGCGATGCGCATGTCAATCGGGGCACCTATCGACGCGAGCATGAGGCGGTCTCGCCGAACAACAGCGGGATCGAGGTCACCGTGCCGAACGGCTTCGTGTTATCGTCCTTGGTAATGGTCTCTGCAAGTGTGTAGCTGTCGGACGCAGCTTGCGTCTGCACGACTGCAAATAGACAGATCGAAGGGGGGGTACTGTGCCGGTTAAGGGTGTAATTGCGGCCGTAGCGTTGTTGCTGTCCACTCTCCTGCTGGGATGCAGCTACAATCCACTCTTTGCATTTCCGGTACAGGAGGGCAATATCGACGCCGGACGAAAGGCCTTCGTCGATCACCACTGTCAGCAGTGTCACAGCGTAGCCGGAGTGAAGCTGCCGCCGCTCGCCGGGGCGCCCCCTCCTATCTTCGAGTTGGGCGGCAAGACTTCGTCGGCCAAGACCTACGCCGAGCTCATGACGGCGATCATTAACCCGAACCACTACATCGCGGATAAATACCGCGACCAGCTACGCCTCCAAGGAAGGCTGCCTCTCAACTCCCCCATGCCGATGCCGAACCTCGATACGATGACGGTCCGCCAGCTCATCGATATCGTGGCCTTTCTGGATTCCAGGTACCAGTTTGTCGAGGGATATGATTCCGAGTATTGAGTGGTCGCCTGCCGCCCGCCGTCTCTGATCAGCGCTGTAGATCAACTCGAACGCCGCCTCGGGCAACACGAGCGTCTCGAGGTCGGCGATGCGGTACTCGATGGCCGGAGCGTCCGTGGCCTCCCGCGCACGGGCGAGCATGTTTTGGGAGAGATCCAGCCCCAGCACCGAGGCGGCGCCCTGTTCGCGCATCCAGCGCGAGACCCAGCCAAAGCCGCAGCCGAGATCGGCCGCGCGTTTGCCGGTCACGCGCGGCAAAATCGAGCGGATGACAGGCCATTCGGGCGCGCCGTCCAGCCCCCGCACCTGTCGGGGCAACTGGCTGTAGCCAGCGAAGAAGTCAGGATCGTCGTAGATATTCTGCGCCCCGCCACTCAGTACACGCCGATCAAGCGCTGGCCCCGCGCAATGTCGAACGGATCGCTCCCGTTCCGCCGCCCCCGCGTCTCGAGCACGCGTAACCGCGTGAACGATGTGCGATCCGCCGTGCGCTCGAGGTAATTACACTCGCCACGGTGTGCGATCGGCAGCAGCAGTGCGTGCCAGCTCTCGACCGTATCGGCCGACAACGGCAGGCACCGTTCATGCTCCGCGAATGCGGCCTCGGCCGCCGAACGATCGGCAAACAGCCCCGACCGCCCCAAACGTTGCTCGGCAGTCGGTAGCCGTTCGGGCCGACAGGGCCGTTCGGGCCGATCTTCCAGCTCAAGCACGCCTCGGGCAAATGCGAGAGCAAAAGATCGTCGGCCGTGACGACCCGCGTGAAACGCAGCCAATGCACGATCGCGTAACGAGCCCGTGGACTCACGGTAGCGGTCTCCGGCATCACTTCGGCTTCTCATCTTCCCAATAGTCGACGGGCTCGTGGCGCAGGAACGCGACCATGCGCTCGCGCTCCCCGCCCGCGGAAGTCCCGAACGCCATGGTGCCGATCTTGTTCGAGTCCGGATAGAGCACGACTTCCGGCAGCACAAGGCTAGAGAAGCAGTAGTACTCGAGGTCCGCGTCGCTCGTGTTGACGACGTGATGTGCCCGTCCCGATGCAGCCGGAAGGTGCACGTAGTCGCCTTCGTCCAGGGGCACCTGCTCATCCCCGTAGCGCAGCGTGCCGCGGCCGCGAGTCACGAGAATCGCTTCGTCGTTGGCCATGTGCTCATGGAACGGAAACGAGCGCTTGCCTGGCCGCAGGCGAAACAACGATACGCCGAGCTTCGGCACATAGGGCTGATCGAGCGGCGTCAGCATCTTTCGTTGATTGTGGAAGCGCTCTCCGTGTCCCATTTCCCTCCATTCCATCTCGTTCACGTTGCGCTTATAGACCATGGCTAGTTCTCCGGCATCGCCTGAAAGGATCGATTCTAGTCAGCCGAGTACCCGGAATGGAGCCTGGGCCGGCAAACGCATCCGACGTTCTTTAAGCCGTTGGATTTCCGCTTCGATTCAGTAGAGCACGAGACGCGGAAGCTCCGCCAGAGACCGAATTCGCTGGGCTTCGTCTTCAGGTGCGCCGAGCCTGTCCAGCAACGCCGGGATGGTAGCGAATCGCCGAATGGGAAGACAAAGCTGGGTGTCGATGCCGCTGCGGGCCTGGTCGAGCTTGCCGACGACCGTGACCGTCTCCAGCGGCCCGCTGCCTGCCGCGGCGCGCTGCTGCGCCGGCGGCACGCCGCGGGCCGCGCCCGAATGGATTTCGCCATTGCCGCTTCCTTTCATTTCGCACTCCGAAGACGTCGCAACGCTCGAGCCACAGGCACGAGGCGTGCGCTCCGAAAAAAGTCAGGTAGCGGTCGGAGGGCCTGTGGCGGACGGCCGCGGCAGCTCCGCGTAGCTCAGTAGCCGGGCAGCTCGCAATGCTGATCGACAACCTGAAGCACGACGTTGAGCCGCTGGGGTTTGCGGATGTAGGCCGCCGCGCGGAGCTCCGCGGCGATCGTCGCGAGCCCTTCCTTGGCCGAGATGCAAACGACCGGGACTGCCGCCAGCTCTTCGTCTTCGAGCATCTCGCGCCGAACCTGCCAGCCGTCGACATTCGGCAGGATGAGATCCAAGAGCACGAGACCCGGGGCCGCGATCTCGCGCAGCCATTCCAGCGCCTGGCGCCCGTCCGCCGCGCCCGCCACGTCGTATCCGTTCTGCACGAGCACAAACGTCAGGAGCTCGCGCTGATCCTCGTCGTCCTCGACGACGAGCACCGTCGGCCGAAATTGCGTCTCTAAGGGGCGCACGGGACCGGGGAAGCCATTCCCCCTCCTTCTCTGGCCGCTCGCGCCCACGTCATGGACGGATGCCGGGGGAAGGCATGGCCGTAGCCACGGGGCCAGCTGATCATGGCGGAATCCACCATGTCGATAATTTAGCGGACGCAACAACGCCGTGCCATAGGTGAGGATCCGCGAATCCGTCGACAACGCGATAGGCCCGGCAACGCGAACATATCCGGTGCGACCATCTTCTCGAGGCAATGCGCGACGCTCGGTCCAGCGACGGACGGCCCGCGCGGCGCGGCCCGGCCCCCTATCGAGCGCCGCGGCTTCACGCCGACGGGCAAAGTGCGGCGCCCGCGCCCGACTCCCGGCGCCGGTCTATCCGTCGCCCGTTGCGGCGGCCGTGCCGAGCGGCGGGCGCGGGCCGGGACGGCGGCGCCGGCCCGCGCCGCGAATGGCCCTCTCATTACTTTCTCTGTAGCCCGAGGACTTCGATTCTGCCACGCGGCCTCCGGCAACCCCCTCGCGCGGCCGCGCGCTGGAGCGGCTGCCTCGCCGAAAGTGGTTGAGTTAACCTCAATATCTCCCTGTTTTACCTTATCTTAGCGCGGCCCTGCCCGCGGGCGGCCCGCGCGCGTGGCATGCCGCTTCCCGACGGGCCGCGTCCGCGGCGGAGCGGGACCTCGACGCAAGGCCGCGCGGCCGCACCGGCCGGTCCGGTACGGGGCTCCGAGATACGCGCCGTGGGCTGGCCAGCGCCCCGCCGGAGCTTGCATTCGCGGCGTAGGCCGGCCGCAAACGATCCTTCTCGGCCCCGGCGGGCGTCCCGGCGCACCCGCCCCCCCGAATACGCGGTTTACCCTACGCCGAAGTGCGGAGATCGGCGCATTTCGGCGCCTCGGAAGGCGCGGCGTTGCGCGCAAATTTGCGCACGGCGCGCGCGCGGCCCGCGATTCCGAGCCCGACCGCAAGCACGGAACGGCCCCGGACGCGCGGCCGCCGGCGCTGGCCCGCGGGCGCGGCCGGCACCGCTCCGGCCACCGGTTTCGGCCTTGGTACCGTCTCGTCGGGTCGCCGGTTTCGCGCCCGGCGATCTCTCCTCTGCGAGCACGGTTTCGCCTCGGCGCGCTCGTGCCGGAAGGCGCGCCAGGACTCGCGCGGCGGGGTTTTCGGGCGCTGCATGCGGCGCCAGGCGAGATCTTTAGCATGCCAATGTATCTGCGGTCCGGCGCCCCTCGGGAACGCCCCGCCGGACCTCGTTGGCGAGCGCGCAAACGGGGCCGCCCCACCTCGGGTCGGCCGGCCGGCCGTAGGGAGCCCCCCCTATTCGGACGCGACAACGCCGACTCCGGCACGTAGAATGACTTGCGCTTTTTGCAGCGATCATTATTAATTTCCTATGCGACGACGGAGCGAGACATATGGATTTCCAACACCCGTCGCGCGCACCTTGGGCGTCCCAGCAGACCCGGAGCGTCAGCTCGCGGACGCGGTTCACTATGACGGGGGAGACACAAGTCGCCATGAGGCTGTCCAGTTTTGTCTTCGGTAAGGTCCGGGATTCTCGGGCCCGATTAACATTCGTGGGGCGCCGCCTGCCGGCCGTCCTCGCCGCGCTCGGCGCGCTAGCGGCCGTGTCCGCCAACGCCCAGAACGTGGCCCAGGTCGACAAAGCCCTCTCGCAGCAGAAGGCCACCGACAAGGACGCGGCCAAGGTCCAACAGGACATCAACAAGCTCACCGATCAGAAGGACACCGCCGCGGACAAGTACGCGCAGGCGATGGCCGAGGCGGACAGCCTGGAGGCGTTCAATAAGCAATTGAGCGATCAGGTGAAGTCTCAAGAGTCGGAAATCGCCTCCGTGCAGAAGCAGCTCACGGAGATCGAGACGACGAGCCGCGAGGTCCAGCCCCTTATGGAGCGCATGGTCGACTCGCTCGCGAATTTCGTCTCGCTCGACGTGCCGTTCCTCCGGGACGAGCGCATGGAGCGCGTCAACCGCCTTCGGGACCTCATGAAGCGCGCCGACGTATCGATCTCCGAGAAGTACCGCCAGGTTCTCGAGGCTTATCAGATCGAGCTCGACTACGGCACCAGCTTCGACACCTACGAGGGCCGCCTCGGCAGCGGTCAGAACGCGCGTACGGTGAACTTCGTCCGCCTCGGCCGCGTGACGCTGCTGTACCAGACCCTGGACGGGTCCGAGACCGGCTATTGGGATGCCCAGAAGAAGAACTGGGTGGTCGATAACAGCTACGCGGCCGCCGCAGCACAGGCGATGAAGGTCGCGAGCACGGGCAGTCAGCCGGAGCTGCTGACGCTTCCGGTTCCCGCGCCGCAGGAGATAAGTCAATGAGGAAGTTTTTCAGCGCGGCAGTGGCGGTCGCGGTCACTGCCGGACTCTCGGTCCCCGCCTTCGCCCAGATCACGGCTTCGGCCGCCAGCGCCCCCTCGTCGCTCCAGGACCTCCTGAAGCAGGTCCAGGAAGTGCGCCAGGGCGTGGACGCGGCCTACAAGCAGCGCGTCGACGACTACAACGCGGCCGCTGCCGACAAGCAGAAGTCCATGATGAAGGAAGCCCAGGATCGTCACGACGAGCTCGCGGCGGCCTCGAAGAAGCTCTCGGACACCTACAACGCCAACGACACGAAGATCAGCGGCCTGAACTCGGATCTGTCCAAGAAGGCGGACCAGCTCGGACTCACTTCGCTGTTCGGCCTCGCGCGGCAGGTCGCGAACGACGTGTCCGCGACGCTCCAGCAGTCGCTGGTCAACACGCAGATTCGCCCCAAGGCCGGCGAGCCGAGCCGCGTCGACTTCCTGCGCAACTTCTCGAGTCAGCGCGCCATGCCGACGCCCGCGCAGCTCGAGCGCCTGTGGATCGAGATCCAGCGTGAGATGACCGGCCAGGGCCAGGTCGCGCGCTACAAGGCGCCGGTCGTTCAGCCGGGCGGCCAGGCCGTCGAAGCGGACGTGATCCGGATCGGTCCGTTCACGGCGTCCTCGAACGGCAAGTTCCTGACCTACGTTCCGAAGCTCAATGAGCTCACCGTGCTGCCCCGCCAGCTGCCGGGCGAGTTCATGAGCGTCCTCGCGAACTTCCAGAAGACCACGAGCGGCTATGCCCGCGCCGTCGTCGACTCGACCCGCGGCACACTCATGAGCCTGTACGTGGAGCGTCCGACGTGGCTGCAGCGCATCCAGCTCGGCCAGGAAGTCGGTTACGTCATCATCGTCGTGTTCCTGGCCGGCGCGCTGGCCTTCCTGTTCCAGCTGATCAAGCTCATCGCCGTGCGCCTCGCCGTGGGCCGCCAGCTCAAGAATCTGGATTCCCCGAGCCGCAACAACCCGCTCGGCCGCGTCCTGCTCGCCTTCCGCGGCGATCCGCAGAGCATCGAGGAGGACGCCGAGGTCGCCGAGTTGCGCATCTCGGAAGCCGTGCTGCGCGAGGTGCCGAAGCTCGAACGCTTCCAGGCCTTCCTGCGGCTCGCCGTCGCCGCCGGTCCGCTGCTGGGCCTGATCGGCACGGTCGTGGGCATGATCCTGACCTTCCAGAGCATCACGGAGTCCGGTTCGAGCGATCCGCGCATGATGGCCACGGGTATCGGCCAGGCCATGATCGCCACGGTGCTCGGCCTCGGCTGCGCCATCCCGCTGCTGTTCGCCAACGCCCTGCTGAACTCGCTTTCGCGCGGCGTCGTGCAGATTCTCGACGAGCAGAGCGCCGGCATCCTTGCGGAGAGCATCGAGAGGCAGCGCCAGCATGCTTGATCAAATCCCGGTTGTTCGCGGCATCGTCAGCCTCGCCAACGACGGCGGGCCGTTTGTCCTCTGCATCTTCGCGGCCGGCATTCTCCTCTGGGGCCTGATCCTCGAGCGGTACTGGTACTTCTCGAGGGTCCTGCCCAAGCAGGCCGCAGCCATGCGGGCCGAGTGGGAGGCGCGCGTGGACAAGACCTCCTGGTGCGCGCGGCAGATCCGCCAAGCCATGATCTCGAGGCTCAACGGCTCGATGACGGCGGGCTTCCCCGTGCTTCAGGTGCTCGTGCCGATGTCGCCGCTGCTCGGCCTCATCGGCACGGTGACGGGCATGCTGCAGGTATTCGACTCGATGGCGCTGCGCGGCAATGCCGATGCGCGCAGCATGGCGAGCGGCGTTTCCGCCGCCATGATCTGCACGATGAGCGGCCTCGCCGTCAGCATCATCGGTCTGTACCCGGTCCACTACTTCAAGACGCGGGCAGCCCGGGAGACCGAGCTGCTGGCCGACGAGTTCAGCCTGTAGGTCGCTAAACAATATGCGCACGAAACGCCGACGTAGATACGACAGCGACGAAGCCGCGCACGGCATCGACCTCGCGCCGATGCTCGATTTCGTCACGAACCTGCTGATCTTCTTCATCATCACGGCCGTCTTCGTCAAGCAATCGGGCCTCGTCGTCAACCGGCCCACGTCGTTCGAGAACCAGAGCGACTCGAAGACGAAGACGATCCAAATCCAGATCCTCGACAACGGCGAGGTCTGGATGGACAACCGGAACGTAGACGTCCGCGCAGTCCGGGCCAACGTCGAGCGCATGAGCGCCGTGAACCCGGAGAGCGGCGTGCTCATCCTGGCGGGCGACAAGGCGCCGACGGGCACGCTGGTCAGCGTCGTGGATCAGGTCCACCTGGGCGGCATCTACAACATCACGTTCTCGACTAACAACTGAGCCGGGACCGGGGGAGCATATATGGAGTCACGGAGGCACTCGGCAGACTCGGAGGAGCACGGCATCGACCTCGCGCCGATGTTGGACTTCACGGTCAACCTGCTGATCTTCTTCATCATCACGACCTCGTTCGTCAAACAGGCCGGGGTGACCGTCGTCGAGCCGAACGCCTCGACGGCCCAATACCGCCAGTCCGGCAATCTGCTCATCGCCATTCGCCAGAACGGCGACATCTGGATGGACCGCAAGCGCGTCGAGCTGCGCAACCTGCGGCCCATGATCGAGCGGCTGCACATCGAGCGGCCGGACGACACCGTCGTCATCATGGCCGACAAGAACTCGCAGGCGGGCCAGGTCGCCAAGGTCATGGACGAGGTCCGGCGCGGCGGCATCACGTCCGTGTCCATCGCCGCCAATCCCAACGGTTAAAGCAAGCGAGCAGGACTATCATGATCGCTCGGTTACCTATCACATTACTTTTCGGCGCCGGCCTCACGCTGGCGATCTTCTGGGTGCTGTGGCGGCTCATCAGCGTGCCCACCAATGTCGGCACGCAGGTGCAGGCCACGCGCATCGAGTTCACACGGCAACGCCGCGAGTCGCAGGTCGAGACGAAGCAGGAGGAGCGCGTACAGCGTAAGCCCCCTCCCCCCGTCCCGACGGCACCGAAGATGACGTTCCAAAGCGGTGGCGTCGACAACGTCGTCGCCTCGCTGAACCCCGACCTCAACCCCGGGGCGGCGCTCGGCAAGCTCGGCATCTCGGGCGGCAGCGACACCGATCCGCTCCCGCTCGTGCGCATCCCGCCGGACTACCCGCCGCGCGCGCTCGAGCGCGGCATCGAGGGCTGGGTCATCGTACGCTTCACGATCACGCAGACGGGCTCGGTCAAAGACCCCCAAGTCGTCGATTCTCAGCCCAAGCGTGTCTTCGACGAAGCGGCACTCCGGTCCATCGTCCGTTGGCGCTACAACCCGAAGGTCGAAGACGGCCAAGCCGTCGAGCGCGTCGGGATGCAGACCAAGATCGTCTTCCAGCTCGCGAAGAAGTAGGAACCGGATATGGCCTCGCGCGTTACTACACTCAGCATCGCCCTATCGCTTTGCCTGCTGGCGGGCGCACCGACGCAGGTGCTTGCCCAGCGTGCCGGCAACGACGAAAAAAAGGAACAGTCGAGCGGAAGCATCGGGCAATACACGGCCAGAATCCTGCAGGAAGCGATTCAGGCCTTGAACATGAACGACTACAAGGGCGCCAAGGCCAAGCTCGACTCGCTGAAGCTCGACCGGCTGAGCCCCTATGAGCTGAGCCGCGTGGAGGAAATCTACGCGCAGATCAGCAACGGCCAGGGCGACACGGAGGGCACGCGCCAGCACCTCCAGAAGGCCCTCGATGCCGGCGGTCTGAACATGAAGGAATCTCAGCAGATCCGCTACAACATTGCCTCGCTCTACATCGTCGACGGCAAGTACAAGGAAGGTGCTGCGGCGCTCGAGAACTGGTTCAAGACGGCCCAGATGCCCAACTCTGCGGCCTACTACCTGCTCGCCGTCTCCTACTACCAGCAGAACCCGAAGGACAATCGTGCCTTCGAAGCCGCCAAGAAGTGCATCGCGCTCATGGAGGAGCCGAACACGGGCTGGATGGAGCTGCTGCTCGCGATGTACGTCGATCGCAACCAATTCAAGAATGCGATCCCGCTCGTGAAGCGCATGATCGAGGCCAAGCCGGACAACAAGAACTACTGGATTAACCTGTCCTCCTATTACCAGGCCACGAACGATTTCGACTCGGCCCTCGCGGCCCTGCAGACGGCCTACAACGGCGGGCTCCTGACGCAGGAATCCGAGTATCGCCGGCTTGCGCAGATGGCGGCCTACGACGACGTGCCCTACCGCTGCGCGCAGATTCTCCAAAAGGCCATCGCGGACAAAAAGCTGAAGCCGACCTCGCAGGACTATTCGACGCTGTCGAACTGCTGGATTTCGGCGCGCGAGTTCGACAAGTCCGTCCCGCCGCTCGAGAAGGCCGCCGAGTTGTCGGACAAGGGCGATCTGTATCTGCGCCTCGCCCAGGTGCACATGCAGAACAAGGACTGGGACGCGGCCGCCAATGCGGTCAAGAAGGCTATCGACAAGGGCAAACTCGGCGACCCGGAAAACGCCCAGCTGCTCATGGGCGTCGCCTTGTACAGTCAAGACAAGTTCAAGGCATCGAAGCCCTACTTCGAGCGTGCGACGAGATCGTCCAAGTATCGCAAGACCGCCCAGAGCTATCTCGCGGCCATCGATGCCAAGAGCAAGTCGTAGCGTAGCGGTTGATCGACAGGATTGGGGACTATGACCCGCAGACGTTGGTACATGATCGGAATGATGAGCGCGGTCGGCACGGCCGCCGCTCTGCTGTTCGCCGGCTATACCGGCTTGGCCTCGGCTCAGGACAACAAGATGAGCCCGGCCGAGAAATACGCGAGCCTGCTCGCCGACAGCGAAAGCCTCACCCGCTACGACATCGAGCTGCAGCAGCTCATCACGTCGCAGCAGTCGGATATCGATTCGCTGCAGAAGCAGATCGCCGGGCTGGATGCCACGAATGCGGCCATCGGGCCGCTGCTCCAGAAGATGTACGACGGCCTCACGAAGTTCGTGGCGCAGGATCTGCCGTTTCTGACCGACGAGCGGCAGGCGCGGCTCGATCAGCTCGGCGCGCTCATGGCTACCGACGGCAACTACTTCAACAAGTACCGCCGGCTCATGGAGGCGTATCAGATCGAGCTCGACTACGGCCAGAAGATGGCCGCCTACGACGGCAAGCTGCCCGACGGCCGCAAGGCGATCTTCGTCCACCTCGGCCGCGTCTCGCTCATGTACCAGACTCAAGACGGCCAAGAGAGCGGCTACTGGGATGCGGCGACTCGCAAGTGGAAAGCCGCACCGAGGTTCGCGCGCGCCATCACGGACGCGATCAAGATGGCGAAGGAGCAGACAGCGGCGGATCTGGTGACCGTTCCGGTTCCGGCCGCGAAGGAGACAGGGCTGTGAATATCCGAAAAATCGCTTCGCACGCCCTGCTGGTGGCCATTGCAACGGGTCTCGGTTGGGGTTCGTTCGTCACCGTCGCCCGCGCGCAGCAGAACACGCAGACGGATCGCCGCGAACAGAAGGCCGTGGCCGAAGCCAAGGCCGAGCAGGAAGCCAAGGCCAAGGCCGAGGCCGAAGCCAAGGCGCGCGCACGGGCCAAGATCTTCGACATGCTGGCCAAAGCCGGCGCCCAGCTTCGCGCCCAGGAGACCACCCTGGACAAGAAGCGCTTGGCCGACGCGCGCAAGGCGCTCCAGGAGCAGGAACGGCTTGCCCAGGAGCAGGTGCGGCGGCGCAATGCGGCAGAGGCGCGCGGCAAGCAGCTCGACGCCGAGTGGAACGCGAACGACAAGCATCTCAAGGAGATCAAGGCCCTGCTCGCGCAGAACGAGGGCAACCTCGGCGAGCTCTTCGGCGTAACCCGCCAGGTTGCCGGCGACTCCGCGGGACTGCTCGAGAAGTCTTTGCTCAGCACGCAGTACAAACCTGCGGCGGGCGGCGAGGAACGCTCCGACTTCATGCGCCGCCTCGCGGGCGCCAAGGAGCTGCCTTCGATCGTCGAGCTCGAGCGGCTCTGGTACGAGCTGCAGCGGGAAATGACGGGCCAGGGCCAGGTCGTCCGCTATACCGCGCCCGTCTTCCAGATGGTGGACGGTAAGGCCGCGACGAAGGAAGAAAAGGTTGTGCGCGTCGGTCCGTTCACCGCCTTCGGCGACGGCCAGTTCCTCGGCTATTTGTCGAGCGACAAGGAGTTCACGACGCTCGATGGCCAGCTGCCGGGCAATCTCGTCGCGCTCGGCCGTCAGCTGTTCAACGCCCCCTCGAACGGGGGCTACGTCCAGACGGTGGAAGACCCGTCCCGCGGCGGCCTGCTCGCGCGCTATCTGGAGCGCCCGAGCTGGGTGCAGCGCGTCAGGAACGGCGCCGCGGTCGGCTACGTCATCATCACGGTCGGCTTGCTGGGCCTGCTGTTCGCCCTCATCCAGTACGGCTACCTGATCAAGACCCGGCTCGCCGTGTCCGCGCAGCTGCGGAACATGGACCAGCCCAAGGCCAACAACCCGCTCGGCCGGCTGCTCCTGGCCTTCCGGGATGCCGAGAGCCCGAACGAAAGTACGGAGGTGGCAGAGCTCCGGCTCTCCGAAGCCGTGCTCCGCGAGGTGCCCAAGCTCGAGCGCTTCCAGTCGTTCCTGCGCCTCTGCGTCTCGGCTGGCCCGCTGCTCGGCCTGATCGGCACGGTCATCGGCATGATCATCACGTTCCATGCCATCGTCGCATCCGGCGCGAGCGACCCGCGGGTCATGGCCCATGGTATCGGCCAGGCCATGATCGCCACGGTGCTCGGCCTCGGCGTCGCCATTCCGCTGCTGTTCATCAACGCCGGCCTCGTCGGGTTCGCCCGCAGCATTACGCAGGTGCTCGACGAATACAGCCAGCAGCTTCTGGCGGCCATGATCAGCAAGGATCAGCCCGAAGAAGCCGTCAACGGATCGCAGGCGCGGAAGGCCCGCTCGGCCTGACGCGACGCGTGACGGAGTGAACGTCTTCTAGCTCCATATGGATCGCCTCGGTGCTCGCCTCCTTATCTGCGAGCCCGAGGCCGGTCCACGGCCAGCCGCTTCGCCGGCCCGGGGAGTAACAAGAGCTTGGCTGTCGTTCAGACACATCTCTCCGCCAACGAACCGGCGCCCGGGGCCCTCCGAACCATGAATCTGGCCGAACGCGAGGTGGGGCGTACGCGCCCGCGCTTCACGCCTCCGCCGCCGTTCCCGGCGTCCGAGGGCCGCCGGCCCGTGCTCGATCGCCTGCTCGCGTTGCTGTTCTGCACGTTCCTTGTGGCGGTTGCGCTCGGCATCGGCATCCTCGTGCAGAGCCTGACCCACCTCGAAAACGTCCTGCTGCTCTACGTCCCCGTGATCATCGTCGCGGCCGTCTATTACGGCTTCTGGACCGCCTCGTTCACGGCCCTGCTCTCGGTGCTGGCCACGAGCTTTTTCATCGCCGCGCCCCGCTTCTCGTTCGCGGTCGCCGAGCCCAGCTCCGTCGCGGCGCTGGCCATCTTCCTGATCGCCGCAGCACTGACGAACAGCCTCGCCGCCCAAGCCCGCCAACGCGCCGTCGCGGCCGACCACACGAGCCGGATCGTCGATCAGCTCTACACATTCAGCGGCCGGCTGGCCGTGCTCTCGACGAGACGGGAGCTGGCTGCGGAGATCGTGCGCCGAATTGGCTCGCTGCTGCATGCCGAAGCGGCCCTGCTGCTCGATACGGGTGCGGGCCTCAACGTCTGCGCCGTGCACCCACCCGAAATCCAGCTCGATTCCGAAGACTTGGCCGCCGCATCGGCATGCTGGGACACGCGCAAGCCCATCGACCGCAATACGGCGGGCTTCGAGCGCTGCGCCTGGCAGTTCTGGCCGGTCGGTACGGCCGACGGCCTCAACGGCGTCGTCGGCATCTGCCGAGAACGGGCCCTGACCAAAGACGAGCTGCGGCTCCTCGATGCGCTCAACGATCAGGCCGCCGTGAACCTCGAGCGGACCGAGCTGGCCGAGGAGATGCGCGAGACCGAGCTGCTGGCCGAGACCGAAGGCCTGCGAACGGCCCTGCTGACCTCCATTTCGCACGACCTGCGCACGCCGCTCGCCTCCATCCTCGGCAACATTTCGAGCCTCCGTAAATACGGCGATCTCTACGACCGCGAGACACGCGCCGAGATGCTCGAGTTTGCGGAGACGGAGACGCTGCGGCTCAGCCGCTTCGTCGACAACGTGCTGCACATGACTCGCATCGAGGCCGGCGCGCTGCGGCCGACGATCGAGATGATCGATCTCAGCGACGCCGTCGGCTCCGCGCTCGAACGTGTCGCAAAATCCCTGGGCGACCACGACGTGCGCATCGAGCTCGCCGGCGATCTGCCCATGGTCCCGGCCGATTTCGTGCTGACGGAGCACGTCATCGTCAACCTGCTCGACAACGCGGCCAAATACTCGTCGAAGGGCTCGATCATCGAGCTGCGCGTGCGAGGGCGGCCCGGTGCCGTGACCGTCGAGGTCCTCGACGAGGGTCCCGGTATCCCGGACACCGACATGGCTCACATCTTCGACCGCTTCTTCCGCGTCAAAGTGGCGGATCACCGGCCGGCCGGCGTCGGTCTCGGGCTCGCAATCTG
This sequence comes from uncultured Gammaproteobacteria bacterium, assembly GCA_963782445.1. Taxonomy (GTDB): domain Bacteria; phylum Pseudomonadota; class Gammaproteobacteria; order Steroidobacterales; family Rariloculaceae; genus ZC4RG20. The sequence continues at coordinate 1,614,378 of CAWAJM010000001.1, read as the reverse complement.
CAAGGGCTTCGTCGAAGCCATGGGCGGACGCATCGCGGCCGCGAACCGAAAGGACCGCAGCGGCGCCGTATTCACCGTCACGCTCCCGGATCATCGGCCCGGAGAACGAGGCGAATGACGACGAGCGGCCAGGTCCGAGTGCTCATCATCGAGGACGATCCGGCGATCCTGAGGTTCCTGCGCAACACGCTGCGCGTGCAGAACTACGACGTGCGCGAGGCTCAATCCGGCACCGAGGGGCTCGATCTCGTGCGCCAGCTCAAGCCCGAGCTCGTGATCCTCGATCTCGGCCTGCCCGACATGGACGGCATGGACGTCATCCAGCAGATCCGCGCCTATTCCGCCGTGCCCGTACTCGTGCTCTCGAGCCGCAGCGACGAGCGGGGCAAGGTCGCGGCGCTCGACACGGGCGCCGACGATTACGTGACGAAGCCTTTCGGCGTCGACGAGCTCATGGCGCGGCTGCGCACGGCGCTCCGGCATCGGCTCGCGAGCGAAGGCAGCCTTCCCGTGTTCTCGAGCGGCGGCCTCACGGTCGACCTCACGCACCGGACGGTCAGCGTCGACGGGCAGGAGGTCAAACTCTCGAGAAAAGAGTACGACCTGCTGCGCGAGCTCGTCGTGCATGCGGGCAAGGTCCTGACGCACCGCCATCTGCTGCGCACGGCCTGGGGCGGCGAGGATGTCGATGTGCAGTACCTGCGCGTCTACATCCGGCAGATCCGTCAGAAGATCGAGAAATTGCCGGATCGACCGATGTATATCCTGACGGAGCCCGGCGTCGGCTACCGCCTGCGGCCGCAGGAATGAGCGGCCCCGGCGGCCGACCGCAGGGGCGCCTGTGTGCCCGGCCTAGGTGCACGTCCCTAGCCACCAATTGACGTTCCGAGCGTCCTTAATAAAGGGGGCAGACCCGCCCGAGAGGGAACATGCTGCCTCGGGACCTCGCATCGAGGAACGTCATTCGGCTCGCACGCAAGGACGACAGCGAAATGGCGCCGCTGGACATCGAATTTCAGAACCGTCTCGCGGTATTCGAGCGTGACGGGCGATCGTGTGCGTCCTTCGCTTATACGGAGCTCACGTTTCGCTACATGGCCGACGCCGACGCCGAGGTCGCCGGGCAGATGGACATCCACGCGAGCTTCTGGGGCCGTATCCGGGCTGCGCTGCGGACGGGACTGTTCGCCGCGCTCGCCCGCGTCTACGAAGAAAGCCGCAACAGCAACAGCGCCGGCCAGCTGTTGCGTTTCGCACATCGCCACCCGGAGATCTTCCGCACGGCGCTGCTCCGAACGCGCCGGGCAGCATCGCCCCGAGCCGAGCTCGATACCGGCGATCCCGAAGGCCCGGGCCCCGTCGGACTCGAGCCGCTGTTCGCGGAGCTCGACGGGTGGCGCCGGTATTACCGGACCGTCGTGCAGCCGCTGCGCCCACGGCTCTCGGCCGGCACGGACATGGACGACGACACGGGCACGGACTTCATCGACGCCGTGGGGCGGACCGAGCTTGGCGCCCTCGCCGTGTTTCCGCAGCGGTTGCACCGGGCGCTGCACCGCCTGTACTACGACGGCGCCGGTCCCGCGCTCGAAGATGCCCCCACAGCCGTCGGCGAGATCCTCTCGGGCGGAGCCTCGATTCACGCCGATTGGGAGCATGCGCGCACGGCGCACAGCGTCGCCGCGTTTCTGCGTCTCCAGCGCCTGGCGCGTCCGCGCGAGCCGGCCGCAGCCGGGCCGCTCGATTACGTGCGCCGATCCTCCGAAGCGACGTCCTGAGCGGCGTCCGTTCGGCGCGTCCGGGACAGCCATAGCCCGTGCGGCGATCTTTGAACTGAATCACAGACGGCCGCTGCACTCGGGCGTAACGTAGGGCTCGCCAATCCTTGCTTTTTCCTGTTCAGACTGCGCCCTCTCCTTTCGGCGAGGGCGCTTTTTTTTGGGGGGGGCGAGGGGCCGCCTGCCTAGCGGCCCGTAACGGGATTCCGATAATGAAACGGGATCTCGTAGACATGCGGGAACATTTGAAACACGAGCGTCGGTGGCTTATCCGGCGGATAGGAGGCGTTGGGCCCCGGCACCCTCCGGCCCGGGTTCTTGGCCCAGCCCCCCTCGTAGCCAGCGGTCCACGTGTTGTAAGCATGGACCTTCGCGAACTTCCAGACCCCGTCTTCCTTCACGGCCTCGTTCTCGTAGATCGCCGCGCCCAGCGACGGCCGGCCGCCGAAGCTCAGCTGCTGCAGCATACGGCCGCGGATCTCGGCGGTCTTGCCGTCCGGCGCCACGTCGATGACGTGCTGCATCTGAATGTGGTTGCCGAGCCTTCCCGCCACCGGCCCTGCGCGGCCGAACGCCGCGAACAAGAATCCGCGCACGCGTTCGCGCCCGATGTAGACGCCGCGCTGAGCGAGCTCCATGGAGCCGTCCTGCGCGAAGAGGTCCGCGAGATTGTTCCACATGTCCTCGTCGAGGTAGTAGCCGTAGGCGTCTTCGAGATTTTCGAGCTCGTGGTAGTCCTTGACCCGCTGCAGCCGATGCTCGGCCTCGGTCAGCTCGGCCAGCGGGGCGCGTGCGGTGTCCGCGTCCGCTGACGGCGCCGCTGGCCGGCGCACCGGGGACATGACGGCCTCGATCGCTGAGCCGCTCGGGCGCCCCGCGCCCTCGGGATAGTCCGGCGGCCCGCCCGTGACGGGGTTCGGATAGTCGTAGGGCGGAATGTGCGCCTTGGGGTAGATGGCATAAACGTCCGTCGGCGGCCGATCGGGCGGCAAGGTTTCGCTCGCGGTCGGCACGGGCTCCGCGTCCTTGGCCCAGCCCTTGTCGTAGTCGGTGATGAAGGTCGGGTAGTAGCGCAGCGATTGGAACTTCCAGACGCCGTTCTGCTTGACGAAGGTGTTCTCGTAGACGCCTTCGCTCCATTGACCGCCCTGCCCGTAGACGCCCGTCATGTCGAGCTCACGGTTGCGGGCTTTGGCCGTGAGGCCGTCGGCGGAGACCGTGACGATGGGTTGCAGCTGTACGTGATCGTTGAGCTCGCCGTCGTGCAGGCCGGCCGGGCCCAGCAGGTTCAGAAACGCGCGCACGCGCGCCTTGCCGACATAGACGCCGCGCTGCCCCATCTCGATCGTGCCGTCGGCTGCGAAAAGATCGGCGACCTCGTCCCACATGCGCCGGTCCACGTAATAGCCGTAGATCTTGATGAGGTTCTCGATGCGCTGCTCGTCGACGAGCCGGGCGGCTTCGCGCGCCAGGCCGCGAATGCGTGCGGCGACATTCGGACCGACGGCGACGGCCGCGCCCGAAGGACCGACGGCGACGGCCGCGCCCGAAGGACCGCTGGCCGCGGCGGGGGCCGGCGCCTCCGAGCTCGCGACGGCGGTCATGGATTCGGGCAGTCGCCAAACGGCGCCGCCGCCCTCGCTACCCGGATTGTTGTAGTGAAACGGCGCGATGCAGGCGTCGGGAAAACCCTCGCAGGGCATGTGCCTTTCGCGGTCGGGCGGATACGGCAGCGGCCGCCGGCCGCCCGGCCGCCGCGGCCCCTTAGGCAGCACCCAGCCCGTGTCGTAGGGCGACCCGTAACCGGCGTTGTAGTCGAGCTTCTCGATCTTCCAGACGCCGTTCCGCTTCACGTAGGTGAAGTTGTAGACGCCGCCGGCCCAGATTGCGATGCCGCCGTAGTTGCCGAACATCGCGAACGCCCGCCAGCGGCCGTGCGCCGTCTTGGCGTCGCGATCGAGGTGCACGACGGGCTGGATGACCATGTGATCGTAGAGCCGGCCGTCGCCGAGGCCGTTCTGGCCCATTTTGCCGGCGCCGACGTTGAGGTACAGGTGCTTGCGGATGCTCGCCTTGCCGACGAATACGCCGGCCGGATAGTTGGCGACGGCGTCGTCGGCGAACAGGCCGGCGCAATCTTCCCACATGCCCTTGTCGACGTAATAGCCGTAGGCGCGCTGCAGACGCTTGATCGCGCTCACGTCTTGCGCGCGTTCGATCCCCGCGGCGAGCCGCTCCACGCGCGCCTCGAGCGCCGCCGCCGCGGCCTGGGCCGCCACGGTCCCCGTCGCGACGAGCCAGAGCGCGCCGCCCACGAGCAACAGCCTGGCAAAGCTAGCGGCCATAAGATCCCCCTTACCGCGGCGGGACGCGGCGCGGCCGGCGCCCCGCTGCGCCAGCCTTCGATTCAGCTCTGCGAGTCGATGAGATTCAGGAACAGCCAGCTCTTGCCCTCGGCGAGCCCGGCGAGCTCCCGGCCGATGGCCGCGTAAACGGGCGGCGAGGACGTGACGTGCTGCGTGCCGGCGTGCATGTCGCGGAACAGCTGCTGCATGCGGCCGCGCCGCAGCGCCGTCGTGCCCATGGATTGATAGGCGAAAGCGGCGGCGGCGTGGGCCGACCACGTCGAGTGAGCCAGCGCGAGCCGGATCAAGCTGTGCTGGCGCACCGAGAGCTTCTCGCCCCGGGACAGCGTGTCGGCCACGTCGGCCCAAGTCTCGAAGACGAACGCGCGCGCCGCACGAAAGGCGGCCTCGGCCTTGGCATATTGCTCCTGGAAGCCGTCGCTGTCGGCCATCGTGCCCGCCCGGAAGGCGCGCGTGCGCACGAACTCGGCGAGCTCGTCGAGCACGCGCCGGCCGATGCCGCAGGCCCAGCCCGAATGGCACATGCCGGCGAAACCGATGATGCCGATCGAGTAGAGGCTGCCGCCGCGCAGCGGCGCCTCGGTCGTCGAGACGTGCGTGTAGGGCTCGGGGACGAACACGTCCTCGGTCGTGTAGTCGATGCTGCCCGTCGCGCGCAGACCGAGCACGTCCCAGTTGTCGATGAGATTCGCCTTCTCGACAGGCAGCACGAAGATGCGCGCCTCGTTCGTCCCCTCGATGAGACCGAGCGTGTGAATGTGCGTGCCGTGCTTGATGCCCGATGCGAAGCTCCACGAGCCGCTGAGCTTGTAGCCGCCGTCGACGGGCACGGCCTTGCCGGGCCGCGTGCCCTGGCCGGCGATGACCGGCAGCCGATCCCCGCCGAACAGCTCGTCGATCGCCTCGTCGCCGAGGTAGGCGGCGCCGGTACCGATGGCGAGGGACGCCGCCATGAGGACCCAGCCGGCCGAAGGATCGCCGTACGCCAGGTTCTCGATGACGCGCAGCGAGGAGAGCGTATCGAGCTCCGCCCCGCCCTTGATCGAGCGCGGCACCCACATGCCGAAGAGCCCCTCTTTGTGCAGGGCCTCGACGACGGGCTCCGCGAGCTGTCCGTGCTCGTCGCCGTACGCCGCGTGCTCGTCCGCGAGCACCGCGACCCGCCGGGCCCGCTCGGGCAGGCCGGCCGAGGCCGCCATTTCGCTGATACTCATCTCGTTCCCCCTCGTATTCGGAAGCGTCGCTTCCGATGAAGAGTACCGCAATCCCCGCGCGACCGCCTAACGGGACCGGGGGTCGGGACACCGGCCACGGGCCGCGGACCGCGGGCCGGCCGGGGGCGGAACTCGGCGGGCGAGTCCCCGGGCTAACCCCTTTGCTCGTCCTTGAAAAGCTTGTATTCGATGCTGTCGACGAGCGCCTGCCAACTCGCTTCGATGACGTTCGGGGAGACGCCTACCGTGCCCCACTTGCCATGCTCGTCGCCGGACTCGATGAGCACGCGCACGGTCGCATCGGTGCCGTGGCCGGCGGCGAGCACGCGCACTTTGTAGTCGAGCAGCTCCAGAGACTCGAGCTGCGGGTAGAACGGCAGCAGCGCCTTGCGCAGGGCCCGGTCGAGCGCATTGAGCGGGCCGTTGCCCTGCGCGACCGTGTGCTCGACCGTGCCGTCCGGGGCCTCGACCATGACCGTCGCTTCGGACAGCGGCGGCTCTTCCTCCCGGTTCTTCTCGTCGCTGACACGGAAGCTCAGCAGCCGGAAGTGCCGTGTCCAGCCGTGCAGCGCTTCGCGCACGAGCAGCTCGAACGAGGCCTCCGCAGCCTCGTACTGAAAGCCCGCGCTCTCGAGGCGCTTGACGCGCTCGAGCACGCCCTTGACGGCCGGATCCTTGAAGTCGAGTTCGAGACCGAACTGCCTCGCTTTGTAGACGATGTTGCTGCGCCCCGAGAGATCGGAGACGAGCACGCGCTGACGATTGCCGACCGTGGCCGGATCGACGTGCTCGTAGGTCTCGCTGTTCTTCTGCACGGCCGCGACGTGCAGGCCGCCCTTGTGCGCGAAGGCGCTCGCGCCGACGTAGGCCTGGCGTTTCGAGGGCTCTATGTTGGCGAGCTCGTAGACCGTCCGCGCGAGGCCCGAGAGCTTCTCGAGCTGCTCGCTGGCGACGCAGCTGAACCCGAGCTTGAGCTGTAGATTCGGGATCACGGAGCACAGATTCGCGTTGCCGCAGCGCTCCCCGAAACCGTTGATCGTGCCCTGCACCTGCACGGCCCCGGCCTCGACGGCGGCCAACGAGTTCGCGACCGCGAGCTCGCAGTCGTTGTGGCAGTGAATCCCGAGGGCCTGCGCGCCGATGCCGCCGGCCGCGCGCACGGCCGCACGGATCTCGTGCGGCATCGTGCCGCCGCGCGTGTCGCAGAGCACGAGCACGTCGGCACCCGCCTCGCTCGCGGCACGCAGGCAAGCGAGCGCGTAATCCGCGTCCGCCTTGTAGCCGTCGAAAAAGTGTTCGGCGTCGAAGAACACGCGGTCGACGCGGGCCTTGAGATAGGCGATGGAGTCCGCGATGACCTCGAGGTTGGCCTCCTTGGGGATGCGCAGATCGTCCCGCACGTGCAGGTCCCAGGTCTTGCCGACGATTGTCACGACACCCGTCTCGGCCGCGAGCAGCTGCCGCAAATTCGCGTCCTCGGCCGCCGTGGTCTGCGCCCGGCGCGTCGAGCCGAAAGCCGCGATACGGGCCTGGCGCAGATTCAGGCGGCGCGCCGCGGCGAAGAACTCGGCGTCGCGGGGATTGGAGCCCGGCCAGCCCCCCTCGATGTAGCGGATACCGAAATCGTCGAGCCGCTCGGCGAGGCGCAGCTTGTCTTCGAGCGTGAAGGCCACATCCTCCGACTGGGCGCCGTCGCGCAGCGTGGTGTCGTAAAGCTCGATGCGTTTCATGGTCCTGCTCGGCGCTGGGCCGTCCCGGCAGCGCAGTCTACCAGCGTCCGCCCAGCTGCTCGACCGAAAAGCCGGCGAGCCGCGTCATGGCATGCGACTTGCAGAAACGGCTGCGGCGCGGCCGGACGCATCCGGGCGCGCCCGAGCCGCGGGCCGCGCCCGCTAAAACCAGACATTCAACGGCAGCGCGCGATCGACACCTTCGTACCCACGAGCTCACGGGGCCGCCGGTTCCGGGCGGACCCGCTCACGAACATGGTTGCCGTGGGGGCCGTGGGGTCCGCTTCGGCCCGGCTATGGCTGCGCAGCGAGGCGACCGGTCCCGTGGACGTCGCCTACTGGCCCTGCGGCGACGAGCGCCGCAAGCGCTCGTTCCATGCCGCCGCCGCCCCGGCCCCCGGGGCCGACGGTACATGCACGATCGAGCTGCCCCCGCCGGGGACGGGGCCGCCGCTCGAGCCCGTCACGGCCTACGCCTTCAGACTCACGGCCGCCGACGGCCGGCCGCTCGGCCAGGGACGCTTCGAGACGGCCCCGGCCGACCGAGCGGACACGCCCGCGCGCTTCTCGTTCGCCTTCATGAGCTGCCATCAGCCGTTCGATCGCCGCGGCCGCCGCGCCGCCCATCCGGAGCAGATGCTGAGCGCGGCGCTCGCCTGCCTCGAGGCGCACGATACGAAGCGCGTGCTGACGGTCGGCGACCAGGTGTACACGGATTACCCGACGAACCTGTCCCTGTTTCACGCGCAGCACTTCCGGACCGTCGCCCCGCCCGGGCGGGGCAGCGTGCTCGACTGCAGCTGCGACGAGATCCGCGCCATGCTGCACACGCGCTACCGCCTGTTCTGGAACGTCGACGGCTGGCGCCGCCTGCATGCTGCCTACCCCTGCTACCCGATCCTCGACGACCACGAGATCGTCGACAACTGGGGCTCGCGCCCCGTGCACGAGACACCCCGGTGGAAGAACTTCGCGCGCGCGGCGCGCGCCGCCTACTTCGACTACCAGGCCGCGCGCATCGACGACCGCACGGGCGCCGCACCGGACTTCGACTACGAGCTGGCCTACGGTCCGGTCGCGGTCTATGTCCTCGACCTGCGCTCGAACCGCAACGTGGGCCGGGACCCGCGGCTGTTCAGCGTCGATCAGGAGCGCCGCCTGCACGGGTTTCTGCGCCGGCATGCCGATGCCGACGCGATCTTCATCGTGCTCAGCGTGCCCCCCGTCCATCTGCCCCGGCTCGCCGCCCGGGTGGCGCGCTTCGTGACCGTCGAGAACGAGGACTTCGCCGACCGCTGGTCGACGGCAGGCCACCGCCACGACCGCGATCGGCTGCTTTCGCACCTGCACCGGCACCAGCGCGAGCATCCGGCGCAGCGCGTCGTGATTCTCTCGGGCGACATCCACATCGCCTGCGCGCACGAAATTGCCTGGCGCGACGGCACGCCGCCCCTGCTGCAATGGATCTCGAGCGGGGTGACCCACCGCGTCGGCGGCCTCACGCGCTGCGTGGCCGAGCTCGCGATCGAGGCGAACCGCAGTCTCGAGCTCGAGAGCGGCGAGCTCACGGCGGACATCCGGCTGCTGCCGCCGGGCAACGGGCCGAACCGCAATCCGTACGGCGACCTCAATCTCGGCATCATCGACTTCGCGCGTCGCGAGTCCGGCCGCTATGCGCTGCGCTACTCGATTTACGGCCACGACGCCGGCCTGCCCGTCGCCGTTTATCGATCCCGCTGGGTGTAACGCTGGGTGTGCTGCGCCCGGAGCCCCTTGCGGCCGGGGCGCGAACAGTGCGGACCGAGACGCGGAAAGCCGGCCCGCCGGATCGTTCCGGCGGGCCGGCCTGCGGCCGAGACCGCACCGCTACCCCTCCCCCTCGAATCTGCACACGGCTCGTCCGAGCCCGCGGCGTTCCGGGAACGCAACAACGGCAGTCCCGTTCTGTTGCGTGCCAACGTCGCTTCGCTGCGGCCGATCGAACGACTCCCCCTTAGAGTCATCGGCGCCGTCGTCTCGAGGCTTGCTTCGTCGTCTCCCCCTGGCGCGCGTTATCGCACGCCCGTGGCGGGAGTCTGCGCTAAAGTTCCTGGGTTAACAAGTCGTAATGTTGCTACGAGTACCAGCACCGGAGCCGCTCGGCGTCGCGCCGGCGCGCCTGGACGAGACCTCGCGGCGGCACTAATGTCTCAACGACGGCCGCCAGGGCGATTCACGCATGGGGCAGACGATGATCCGACGGTACTGCGGCATTGCCGCGGCGGCTGCGGCCGCTCTGCTCCATGCTTCGACGGGCCGGACGCAGACGGCGGCCGCGGCGGCGCCCTCCGCGCCGCCCAGCGGGACCGAGCTAAGCGCCGCGCCGATCCAGCCGGCGCCGGCCTTCGCCGCGGATACGCTCGCCGCACCTCCGCGCGACGGCTGGCTCACGAACGGGGGGAACCTCTACAACCAGCGCTACTCGCCGCTGCGCCAGATCAACCGCGACAATGTGGGCGGCCTCAAGGCGGTCTGGCGCGCATCGCTCCGAGGCTCAGGCGTGACACCGCGCGCCGCCAATCAGGCTCAGCCGCTCGTCTACGGCAACACGCTCTACGTCGTCACGGGCGAGAACGACACGTTCGCCATCGATCTCGACACCGGGCGCGTGCGCTGGGAGTACAAAGCGCACATCGATCCGGCCGTCGCGCGGCCATGCTGCGGCTGGGCCGCGCGCGGCGTCGGCATGGGCGACGGCAAAATCTTCGTCGGCCAGCTCGACGCCAAGCTCGTCGCCCTCAATCAGAAGACGGGCAAGGTCGTCTGGTCGATTCAGGCCGAAAGTCCGGCGCAAGGGTTCAGCATCACGAGCGCGCCGCTCTACTACGACGGCCTCGTAATCACGGGCTTCGCCGGCGGCGACCTCGGCACGCGCGGCCGCGTCGCGGCCTACGACGCGAAGACGGGCAAGCTCGTCTGGCGCTTCTATACGGTGCCGGGCCCGGGCGCGTACGGCCACGACACATGGCCGCAAGACAGCGACGTGTGGAAGTACGGCGGCGCCTCGGTCTGGCAGACGCCGGCCATCGACCCCGAGGCCGGGCTCATCTACTTCTCGACGAGCAACCCCGGCCCCGTGCTCAACGGGAACCTGCGTCCCGGAGACAACTTGTTCAGCGTCTCGATCGTCGCGCTCGACGTGCACAGCGGAGAGTATCGCTGGCACTTCCAGCAGGTGCACCACGACATCTGGGATTACGACTCGCCGAATCCGATCATTTTATTCGATGCCGAATATAACGGCCGCGTGCGCCACGGCCTGGCCGAAGCCGCCAAGACCGGCTGGGTCTACATCCTAGACCGGCTCGCGGGCAAACCGCTCGTCGGCATCGAGGAAAAGCCAGTCATGCAGAACGCCCAGCAGAAAACTTCGCCGACGCAGCCGTTTCCGATCGGCGACGCCATCGTGCCGCAGTCGATCGACATCCCGCTCGAGGGCTTCAAGCTCGTGAATCACGGCCGCATCTTCACGCCGTTCGACGAGGGCGCCCCCGTGCTCTGGAAACCGCTCGCGGCCGTGAACTGGCCGCCGAGCTCGTACGACCCACAGACCCACACGATGTACGTCTGCGCCACGGATTCGCTCTGGGGCGCGAAGGGGGGCGACGCGGACTATCCCGTCGAGCCCGGGGCCGTCTACTCGGGCAGCGTCGTCGCGCGCACCCGTTCACCGCAGCGCGGCATCTTCGCAGCCATGGACGTGACGACGAACCATATCGTCTGACGCCAGCAATGGGTCGACAACTGCTACAGCGGCTCGATCGTGACCGCCGGCGGCCTCGTCTTCGTAGGCCGCAACGACGGTCGGCTCACGGCGCTCGACAGCCGCGACGGCACGAAGCTCTGGGAGTTTCAGACCGACGGCGGCGTCAATGCCACGGCCTCGACCTTCATGTACCGCGGCAAGCAGTACGTCGCCGTCCTCGCGGGGGGCACGGCGCTCGCGCGCAGCAAGCGCTCCGACGGTGTCTGGCTGTTCGGCCTCGACGGGCGGATCGGCCCGCTGCCGCGCGGCTCGGCCGATCCCACGGGGCAATTCGCCGCGGCCACGCCCGCCGAGATTCCCGCCGGCCGGCAGCCGGATCTCGCGAACGGCCGCGAGATCTACCGCTCGACCTGCATGGTCTGCCATGGCGACCACGGCCAAGGCGGCGAGCACGGCGGCGGGCTCCCGCTGACCGACGCGCTGACGCTCGACGCGATCGTCGACACGGTCGCCCGAGGCCGCAACGCGATGCCGGCCTTCGGCGCAGTCTACTCGGGCGCCGAGCTCCAGGACGTCGCGACGTACATACTCGAGGACCTCGCGCCTCAGCAATCCCAGCGGTCAGTGCGGAAAACGCAGCGTCCACAGGCGCAGTAGCGGGGCCGGTGCGCGCACTGGGCGGCCCGCGGCGGCCTGCGGCAGGCCTGCCACTGGAAACAGCGCGCGCCAGCCGCGGCGCCGGAGCAGGCGGCGCACGGGACGCTTGCCCACGAGGCTCATCACCGCCGTCGCGATGAGAATCAGCGCGTCCATGCGCAGGCCGTGCGCGTCGACCTAGCGGCGATCGAGAAACCACGAGAGCCGCGCGCCGCGGCCGGCGTACAGCTGCGCAAGACCCGCGATGCCGGGCCGCAGCGACCAGCGAATATCCCGCTCGGCGCCCTCCCAGCCAAGCCGCCGCACGTCCTCGGCCGTCAGTGGACGCGGCCCGACGAGGCTCATGTCGCCGCGCAGCAGGTTGACGAGCTGCGGCAGCTCGTCGAGCCCCGTCGTCCTGAGCCAGGCACCCGCGCGCGTGACGCGCCCTTCGCGCATGCTCCTGAACTTGTAGATGCGGAAGGGCGCGCGCCCGCGCCCGAGGCGGCTCTGCATGAAGAACACTGGGCCCCCGTCGTCGAGCAGGATCGCGAGCGCGACGACGGCGAACACGGGCGAGAGCAACATGAGGCCCGCCAGCCCGAGGGCGGCGGAGCACGGCTTCAAATTCCTTATCGGCATGACCGACTCCCTCGGCAGTCTCCTCCACCTCGCCAGCATGCCGGCCGATTTTGGCAAAGCGATCCGCGAAAAATGACGAATTATGGCAATGCCGGCCCACGTCTCCGCGGGCCAATGGGCGTGCGCAAGCCGTCTATACTGATGCGGGGAGAGCGATACGGAGTGCACGCCGTGGCTGTAAGCAAACCCTTGGCCGGTTCCCGAACCGTCGCCGGGCGCATCAACTACGTCGGCCCCATGACGGAACGGCCGCGCTATCACGCGAACGACTCCTCGCGAGACGTGCTCGTGCTCGAAGCCCGTGAGGTCGCCGTGGCGGATGCGCGCGGCGCGCGCGAGGCGCCCTCGCTCGAGCGCGAGGGCTTCGTGCTGCTGACTCACCGCAGCGCCATCGAGGACTTTCGCGACCCGGAATCCGCGCCCGCGCATCGCCTCGAGATCGAGCGCCTGATCCAGCAGGTCTCGGGCGCGGACCGAGTCGTCGTCTCGAGCCCCGGCGTGCTGCGCTTCGGCGAACGCTCCCCCGAGAGCGGCCGGCTCAACAACTCGAAACCGGCCCGCTTCGTCCATGTGGACGTCTCGGACCGGACGGCTCGCGCGTTCGCCGAGCGCTCCCGCCCGCGTGACATCGAGCGGCCGCTGCGGCGCTTCGCGCATTACAACGTGTGGCGCGTGCTGACGCCGCCTCCGCAAGACGTGCCGCTCGCGGTATGCGACGCGCGCAGCGTCGAGCCCGCGGACCTGGTCCCGGCCGACGCCGTTTTCGATCAAGCCGGCCAGCCCGAGTGGTCGTTCGAGGGCCTCGTCGTGCGCGCGAATCCGCGGCACCGTTGGGTCTACTTCTCGAACATGACGCCGTACGAGGCGCTCGTATTCAAAACGCACGACTCGGATCGGTCGCAGCCGAGCCACGTCCCCCACTCCGCCTTCGACGATGCGGGGTGCCCCTCCGGGGTACCGCCGCGCATGAGCATCGAGATGCGGGGGATCGCATACTGGTTCGACTAGCCGCTCTCCGTGTCGACAACGTTTGGGGCGAGGGCCACGCCTCCGCGGAGGTGCGGGCCGCCTACCTGCCCGATCACTATCAGGTCGTCGTGCACGTGGACGAGAAGGCCCTCCGCGGAGGGGCGGAGCGCTGTGGGAGTGGCACCTTCAGGCGTGCTTCGGAAACTCAAGACGAAACGCCGACTGGATTAGGCGGCGCCGCTCCCGCGGCACCCCGGCTTGCTCGGCGTGCTTGGGCCAGCGCGTGACGGCCGCGCGGACGTTGTCGAGGATCGTCTCGGCTCGCCCGCGCTTAAGGCCCGCCGTGGCGGCACACTCCCGAAAGTCCTCGAGTGTGAACCCGTCCTGCTTGCCGTTAAGCGTCATCTGATGACTCGAGGTCCACTTACCCGATGGGTTGTACGCATAGGTCACGTCGAAAGCCGGGGCAAGGGACCACTCGCCTTTCGGGTTCATGAGGAACGCGATGTTCTTGACATGGTCATCCTGGTTGCGCGCTACCACGTTGAAGACCATGCGGCGAAACTGCTGCTCGGTGGCGCTCATCGGCAGACCGAGCCGCCGTATCGCCTGGAAGGCTTGCTCGTAGGAGTGCGCGCCCGCCGCGTTGAAATCGAGATGCATGAGCGCGGCGAGCGATTGCATGTGGAGCTTGCGGCCTTCGGGCGTACGGTCGAAGCGGCGCGTCATGAAATGACGCCTTCCGCCCTCCTCGAACAGCCGGCACTCTTCCATGTCGATTTTCGCCTCTCCGGCCATGAGCGAGTATGCGTACTCGACGATCGTGTAGCCCTGCGGATCCTCGAGCTCCTTGTCACGATTGCCGCGGACGCCGTCGAACTTGAGCAGCCAGTACTCGAAGCCATCGAGGTCGTCCAGCTGGCCCGAGCGCAGTTCGTTCGTTTCGGGATTCCACGCGATGATCGCCTTTGCCCGCGCTCCGCCCGCCGAAGTGCCGACGCGTAGAATGTCCTCGAGCGCCGCGTGGCGATCGTCCGGGGCGAAGGAGCCTGCGAACGAGTCGCGCTGAGCGAGAATCTCGGAAGCCAGCGCAACGAGCGCGTCGACGTCGAGCTTCTTCCCGCCGCCTCGACGCGGGCCGATGGCCGGCGCGAATTCGAGCGCGCCCATGCCGCGCGTCCCGATGTAGCAGAGCCGTTCGACGGCGTTGAAGCTCTCGGGCGTTCGACCCTGGGCAGCGAGCCATGCGTCGATCAATGCGCTGCCGAAGCGGTCGGGCAGCGAATCGGCCAGGAGCCCCGGGAGCCCGTGAAAGGACAGGCTCCGGAGGGCAGGGAACGTGTAGATCCGCGGCGCAAGGGGCATCACGAGCGGAGCGACCTCGATACCGCTGCCGATGAAGTCCGGGGCGTATTCAAATGCAGCGACGTCGCCCCCGTCCTCGAGCGACACCGCGGCGATGCGCCGGCCCCACAGCCGAATTTCGGCGAGCGTCGACATGGAGCTCAGCGCTCGTCCCAGGTCCAAGGCTTCGTGGGGGCGGCTTTCGCCTTGCCCCGGCGCTTGGGACGAGAGACACGTCGGCGTTGCTTCCCGCGGAGCTCGAGCTGCGCGATCGGACTCGGCGGCAGTTCCGGAATAAGCCGGTCTAGCCCCTCGAGCAGCTTGAGTGCCCGCAGCACGCGGATAAACGTGCCGAGCTCCGCGCCCTGGCCGGCCTCGACACGCTCGAGGGTGCGCTTGCCGATCCCGGCCTGTTCGGCGAGCTCGGCCTGGGTCAGCCCCGCGTCGATCCGGCGTCGCTCGAGACGTTCTCCGAGCGTCTTCAGGATCGCCGCGTCGGTGAGATCAGCTGTGAATTGCATAATTCGCCTTTCGTGACGAGAAAGCGCATTTCCGCGCGCCTACTCGTTGCAAATGGCGAATTGTACGTGAGAGACGATCCGTCCGCAAATCGCCGTAATTAGCGAATTAACCACATCCAGACTAATATTTCGCCATAATAGGCGAACTATATTATCCGGGTACCTGCTGACGTGCGGCTCGCATCGAAAGCCGGCCGGTCGCCCGGGACCTCGGGCCCCGCAACGCCGGCGCGCGAGACCCCGAGCCCCCCGGATGCACTCAGCCGTAGAAGACGGCCGCAAGCGGCTCTGCGGCCGCGAGCGCGTCGCGCCCGCCTTCGGCGCGCCGCCCGAACCCGATCGGATCCGCATAACGGGGGTACGCGCCCCACTGATCGTCGATGGTCCAGTCGTCGAGCAGCGACCCGAGCGGCTCACCCGCGGCCCGGCCGCCCGGCCACGGCATCGCGGCCGTAACCGCGATGCCGCCGGCGACGAGCGTGGCCTTGCAGATAAACTCGCGCCGGTCGACTCGACCGGCACCGCGCGCTCCGAGTGCGGTATCCGTGTCCCTGCGCCCGCTCATGCCTGCGCCTCCTGCCCGGCCAAATCGTCGGCCGAGAACCAGTTCGTGTGCGTGCCGCTGCGCAGCCGGAACGGGAGCTTGATCGTCGCGACTGCCCCCTCCTCCATGCGCTGGGGGTCGACGATGACGACCTCGGTCATCATCTCGGCGTAGTTGCTCGCGACGCCCATGATGTACCCGTCGCCCTCCTCGGTGCTGCCTTTGCGCGGCACGAAGCAGGGCTCCTGCAGGCTCTGCGTATCGCCGACGAAGAACGTCGCCTCCTTGCCGCCCATGAGGTCGAAGCGGTTGTAGCAGTTCGTCACGCGGCCCTTCATGTTGCCGCCCTTCGCCGTGTCGTAGGGCCGCGAGGGGTCGTTGTTCTGAACGTAGCCGTAGCGGTAAGGCAGCGAGAGGTAGCGGTCGTCCATGCGCGCGAGGAAGCCGTTCGAGCCCGAGACGAGCTCCTCGCTGAAGCGGTCGTCACCCGAGTTCAGGTCGAAGGTCCAGCGCATGATGCGCGACGGCGTGCGCTCGCCGTCGGAGACCGGCAGCTCCATCGTGATCTTGTCGCCGCGGTCCGTCGCGTTCAGGAAATGCAGAGTATTGCGGGCCGGCCCCCGGAACCAGCGCACGTCCTTGCCGTCGCCGTCGCGCGGCAGCACGCCCACCTGCGTCTCGAGGTTGCCGTCCCACTCCCACATGGGCTTCCCGGCTTTGAGCCGGGCGAGGCTCGTCGTGCGCGTGACGACCGGAAACAGGATGTGCTTCTGCGTAATCGCGATGTCGTGGATGATGCCCATGCGCGGCGCTTTGAACCAGACCTCGTGCTTGACGTGGCCGGAGGGGTCGACGAGATAGTGCGCGATGTCCGTCGTCAGCGCGCCCTTGGCCATGTAGCTGTAGGCGATCATGTCGCCGGTCAGCGGATCGATCTTTGGGTGCGCGGACATGCTGACGGCCTTCCATTTGCCGTAGAAGTCCCAGACCCCGAGGGTCTCGAGCGAGAACGGGTCGATGTGGTACGGCAGCGCGTCCTCCTTGAGGCAGAGCAGCTTGCCGCCGTGCCAGTAGATATGCGTGTTTGCCAGGCCAGGGTTGATGTTCTTGACCGAGGGGTCGTCCGTGTAGGGATTGCGGTAGACGCCCCAGAGGCGCTTGCGCGCGCGCCGCTCGGTCATGAGCCGCTCGGTCTTGACGTAGCGGGCCTTGAAGTCGACATGGCCGTCGGCGAACCGGAACGCGCTGACGTGCCCATCGCCATTGAAGCCCGTGAGCCAGTCGTTCTTCGGGGGCGGATACTCGAAGTCGCACTGCATGCGGTAAAACGTGCCTTCGATATCCGTCGGGATCTTGCCCCAGACTTCGCAGTCGTAGACATCGGCCTCGAAGCGCGTCGGGCTGTTGAACCCGGGCGGGAACAGCGGGTGCCCCCGGAAGTCCGTCGTACTCATGCGCCCAAACCCTCCTTCCGTTGCATCGATCGAATCAGAAAAAGGGGTCAGAGCCCTTTTTCTCCGCGCGCGTCACTGCGAGGCCAGCTTGCCCACGATGTAGGCCGCAATGTCCCGAAGCTCCGCCTGAGAGTAAACGTCGCCGAAGGCCGGCATATTGTTTCGGCCATCGGTCGCGACCCCGACGATGTAGGGCGCCGTGAGGCCCTCGACGAGCGTCGGGCCGCCGCCCTGGCCGCCGCGGCCATCGACGCCGTGGCAGGCGACGCAGGCGTCGCGGAAGAGTTCCGCGCCGTGGCCCGAATCGACGGCCGCCGCGGCGGGTGCGGCCCGGGCGACCGGCCCGGCTTCGGCGGCCGGCGCGGAAGGCGCGCCGGCCCGCGCGCCCGGCACCACCGGCCCGAGCGTGCCGTCGAGCGAGAAGAGCCAGATCCCGTCGCCGCGCTTCGCCCCGGCGAACGTACCCCCGCCGGCATGCACGGCGACCATCTGCTGGCCGTCGTGCTCGAAGGTCGTCACGGTCGTGTTCACGCCCGCGTCGGTCATGAACTCCCAGAGCTTCTTGCCGTTGCGCTTGTCGAGCGCCGTGAGGCGGCCGTCGCTGCGGCCGACGAACACCAGCCCGCCCGCGGTCACTACCGAGCCGCTGTAGCAGATCTCCGGCCACTGCTGGCGCCAAACGAGCTTGTTCGTCGTCACGTCGAGCGCCGCGAAGATGCCGCGGTCCTCGGCCGACGCCTGCGTGAACCGCCCGCCCATGTAGACCTTGTTCGGCCCGGGCGCCTCGAGCTTGGGATTGATCTTGAAGGTATTGATGCGGTCGCTCGCGCACACGTAGAGCAGATGCGTCTCCGGATCGTACGAGCTTGGCGGCCAATTGGCCCCGCCCATGGTGCCGGGCTTGACGGCCACGGGCGTCTTCCAGAACGGCGTAAAGATGCGCCCTTGGTTCACGAGGTCGACGCCTTCCGGGGCGATATCGATCGAATGCGGCACGATCGCATCGCCGCGCGGATAGGGCTGCGTAGGTGACGTTGCCTGCCTGGGCTCCTGCGGCACGGGCTTCTCGTCGATGCCGACGAGCGGCTTGCCGGTCACTCGGTCGAGGATATAGGCCCAGCCTGTCTTCGAGACTTCGACGAGAGCCTTGCGCATACGGCCGTTGTATTCGACGTCGAACAACACGACTGGGTTCGGCGAATCGTAGTCCCAGAGGTCGTGGTGCACCTGCTGGAAGTGCCACCGGTACTGCCCAGTATGCGCGTCGAGCGCGACGATCGACGACGTATAGAGGTTATCGCCCGGGCGCACGCCGCCTCGCAGGTCGGGCCCGGGATTGCCTGTCGAGAAATACAAGAGCCCCAGCTGCGGGTCCACGGCCGGGGTCTGCCATACAGGCGCGCCGCCGTGCTTCCATGCGTCGCTGTCCTGCGGCCACGTCTCGTGGCCGCGCTCGCCGGGGCCCGGGATCGTGTAGAACGTCCAGGCGAGCTTGCCGGTCTCCGCGTCGAACGCCTCGACCCGGCCCCGGATACCGAGCTCCCCGCCCGAGAACCCCGTGATCACGAGCCCGTCGTAGTAGAGCGGTGCGCTCGTAATGCTGAACCCATCCTGCCAACGCTCGGCGGCGACGGACCACACGGGCCGGCCGGTCCGCTGATCGAGCGCAACGAGCTTCGCGTCGAGCTGCCCCAGGAACACCTTCCCCGCACCGAGCGCGAGCCCGCGGCTCGTCCAGCCGAGCGGATTGCCGCTCTTCGGATCGGGCCGCCCGTGATACGTCCAGAGTATCTTGCCGGTATCGACGTTGATCGCGAACACGTCGTCGTCGCCGTTGACGACGTAGAGCACGCCCGCGTACTCGAGGATCTGCGACTCGCCGGAGTTCTTGCGGCCCGCGCCCGAGCCCATGCTCGTACGCCACTTGGCCTTGAGCTGCGCGACGTTGTCGCGATTGATGCCTGCGAGCGGCGAGTAGCGCTGGTTGTAAACATTGCCGCCGTTCGTGATCCAGTTGTGCACCGGCAGCGCCGTCAGGTCCGCCGCGCCGAATGCCGGGGCGGTCTGCGCCCCCTCGCCCGCCGTCGCGAGCCCGCAACCCATGCCCGCGACCGCAAGGACGCTCAAGACAGCCAGTCGGCGCATTCGCTTCCCCCTTCGAATTGATTATCGGCAGCGGCGGACCGTGCTGCACCGAGTTTATAGGCTCGGCGGACCCCTGCACCAGCGCAGCGCCGCCCGGGACCCGCGGACCGTCCGCGCCCGGCAAGCGCGCGCACTTCGGCATGAGGCGGGAGGCGGGAGGCGCTGCTGGCACGGCGCTTGCAGGGTGCATGCCTAGCATCAGCAGCAAGGAGGCATCGCATGAACAGGCGACTCAAAAGTTATGCATGGATTGCGCTGGCTTCGGCGCTCGCCGCATCCGTCACGAGCTGCGGCTACGTCGCCGCAGGCGCCGCGGGCGCGGCGGCCGAGAAGGCCTATCAGCAGCACAAGGACGGTAACGGCGACAAAGATTCGGACTAGCCGGCCTTGCCGGGCGGGGCGCCAGGTCGAGAAGCGGACGAAGGAAGGCAAATCGATGAGCACAATCCGATGGACGACTGGAGCCTTGGCGGGGGTCGCCAGCGCAGTGATCCTGAGCGCCGGCTTCGCCGGCGCACGGCGACGCCGCCGGCACAAGCTCATGCACCGGTTCGTAGAGCGGCCCGAGCGTTGGCTCGAGCACCGGCGCGACGCGCTGGAGCACCAGCGCGCCCGGCTCGAAAAGCGGCTCGACGCGCTTGAAAACCGACTCGATGCCGGGAAGCGGGCCGGCGTCGAAGCCGTGCAACGGCTCGCGCCCGCGCGTTACCGGCGCAAACTCGGCCTCCCGAGCTATCGGGACCGGCTCGAGCAGGCCGGCAGCGAAGCCGTACAGCGCACGCGCCGCGTATTGACGTCCGCGGCCGCCGGCGCGGCCTACGGCAAGCTCCGGCCGCACCTGCTGCGCCGCCTGCCCTGGCTGCCGGCCGGCACCCTGTTCGGCGCCGCGCTGCACGCCTTCGACCTCGACGGCAAAGGGCGGCTGCTCGACGCGCTGCGAGGCCGTCACGGCCTCGAGGAGTTGCGCGATTCGCGGCACATGCGCGTCGTCGCGAAGCGGCTCGCCTTATATCTGCTGTTTGGCGCGGTGACGGCCTTCGCCTTCGAGCTGTTCGCCGCCCGGCGGCGGTACTAGGCCCACCTAGAGTCAGGCGTACACCGCCCGCTCGAAGTCCGCGAGCGCACCGAGACAACCTGGATCGCAGAACGGGCTGAGCTGCATGAGCAGCACGGCGGCGAATCCCGCGGCCGCGTCGACCCAGAAGTAGGTATTGAAGATCCCGGCCCAGCCGTAGCTGCCTGCGGGGCGGCGCGCGGCGCGGCTCCGCGTCTCGACCATGACATTGAAGCCGAACTTCTGCGTACCGTCGAGGAAGGCGAAGTCGAGCGTACGCGGCGGATATGCCGTGGTCTGCTCGACGGCGAACAGCGCGCCGAGCTGGTTCGAGGATGCCGCGCGCACGGACGCGGCGCGCAGCAGGCGCTCGCCCGAGTCCGCTACGCCTTCGTTGAGAAACATACGCAGCAGCGCTAAGTAATCCTCGGCCGTCGAGTACATGCCGCCCCCGGCGTGCGGCGCCTCCCCGGCAGCCTCCTTCGCAACGGCAACGACTCCGGCCTCGCCCCGCTTCGACAGCGCCGCGAGCGCACCCGCGTCCGCCGGCGGCTCCCAGCCCGTCGCGCGCATACCGAGCGGGGCCGCAACGCTCTCGACCACGAAACGTTCGAGCGGCAAGCCGCTAGCCGGCTCGACGATGCGCCCGAGGATGTCCGTACTGATCCCGTACGTGAAGCGTTCGCCGGGGTCGTGCATGAGGAACGGCGCCGTGAAATAGTCGACGACGCCTTTCGCGGCCCGCAGAAGCTCGGGCTCGAGGAACCAGTAGCCGAAGCCCGAGACGTGCGTGAGCAGGTCCCGAACCGTGACGGCGCGCGCGGCCTCGCGAACACGGTACTCGCCCGTCTCGGCGTCGAACGCCTCGAGCACGCCGGGCTGATCGAAATCGCGCACGTGGCGCCCGAGGGCGTCGTCGAGGCCGAAGCGGCCTTCCTCGAGCAGCCGAAGCACCGCGACCGTCGTCACGAGCTTCGTCATCGAGGCGATACGAAATACGGTGTCGAAGCGCAGCGGCTCCGCGCCGGCCGCGCCGCAGACGCGGCGATACACGAGCCCTTGCCGCGTAGTGATGCCGGCGACGAGTCCCGGCACGGCGCCGCGCGCGACGGCGGCGTCGAGCGCCCGGTCGAGCGCGGCGGCATCGAACGCCGCCGCCTCGCGGCCCCCGGGCGGGGCGGTGCTCATTCGACGCGGTGGGCGATCACGTGGTAGGAGAAATCCATCTGGTCGGCCACTTGAAGCGCGCCCATCATGATGCTGAAAGGCTTCATGCCGAGCTGCTCGTGCGTGAGCTTGAACTTGCCGCTCGCCTCGAGGGTGTCGCCCTCGATCTTGACGTTGGTCGGCACCGTCAGCTGGACGGGGTGCCCGAGGATCTCGACCGTCATGTGCATCTGCTCCGCACCTGGGGAGCCGACGGGCCCGGTTCCGGTGATCTTCAGCGTCGGATACATCTGCGCTAAGAGCACTTTCGTCAGCATGTTGTTGCGCGTGCCCGCGATATCGCCGGCGCTCGGCTGCTTCTCGAAGCCCTCGCCCTGCTTGGCGCGCATCTCGGGGTTGTCGATGACGAGGTCCGCGACCGGAATGTCCATCTCGAAGCGCGAATCTGCCAGCACCGGCGCGACGTAGACATCCCCCTTATCGAGCTTGCCCACGGCGACGACGTGGTTGTGACCGAGGCGCGCGAGCGCGCCGGCCCGATAGACGAGCCAGTGAATATCCGATTTGTCGAGGTCGATCTTGTAGTGGCTGCCCGCGGCGGACTGCGCCGAAACGGCATGTGCGAAGAAAAGCAGCAGCCCCAAAAGCGGAGCCGATTTCAAAACCCTAGTCGGCACGGGCATCCTCCATGCAACGGCCCAATGGAACGCCGGGCCCGCGGCGCCGGCGGCCCGCTAGCTTACCATGCCGAGGAGGATCCGGCGGACGGCCGGCTCAGAATCGAAAGACGAGGCCGAGCGAGGCGTAAGGCATGAGATCGTAGCTCGACAGCGAGTCTTGGAGCTGCGCGCGCTCGGTCGCGATGTCCTGCTCGAACATCGGATCGGCGACGAGCCCGCCGTCGGCCGCGAGCGTGACCTTGGGCCTGCCCTGGTCGACGACGCCGATGTCGAACACCATCCCCAACGCCCGGCCGAGTCTCGACCAATCCCAGCCCACCGTGAGATACGGCGCCGTAGCGTCGAACGAAACCCGTCCCCGCAGCGTGCCCACCTCGGCCGCGGTGTAGACCGTGTTGCCGACGACGACGTCCGCGGCCGGCCGGCTGACCGCATCGATGCGGTCGTTGTCGTGCAGCAGGCCGCCGCTGATTCGGAAGGCGCCCCTGAAGGGATGGAAGTCGACGCCGGCCGAGAGCGAGCCCCAGTTGAGGTCGAAGCGATAATCGATGCCGGACTCGACGGCGTTGAACCCGTAGCCGGCGCCGTTGAGCCCGACTCGCACGCCGAGCCGGTCGTTCAGCGCGCGCGAATATTCGATGCCGAAGCCGAGCGCGCCGACCTTGGCGGCGACGGCATTGTCGCCGGACCCGTCGCCGGCTCGCGCAACGGTCGAACCGAGGGCGAACAGCCCGCAGACCGCAGCGCCTGCCACAAGCGAAACTCGGTGCATCGTTCGTCTCCGCGCATGCCGCTTCGAGCCGAAAGTATCGCCGCGCACCCGCGGCGGCGCCGGGAAGCCGATCACACTCCGGCGCACCGCTGCCCGAGCGCCCGCGCCGCACTCAGAACCCTGCGTCGTCGAAATCCATGATACAGCCGCTGCCGGCGAGCACGGCCGCCGCATAGCCGTGCGCGCGCGGCAGAATGTGCTCGGCGTAGAACAGGGCCGTGCCGTGCTTGGCCGCGAGGAAGGCGCGCCGGCCCGGCGCCGCCGCATCGAGCCCCCGGGCGGCGGCGGCCGCCGCGCGCGCATGCCCGAAGGCGCCGAGCACCGTGCCGAACAGCATGAGCATGTTGAACGAGACCGCGCCCGCGAGCGCGCGGTCGTCGGCCACGCCGTCGACCACGAATCGGACAACGTGCTCGGCGCGCCTCAATGCCTCGGCCAGCGATTGCACGATGGGTGGCGGCAGCGCGACCGAGGTCCTGTGAGCCTCGCACCATGCGCCGATCTCGGCGAGCAGCTCGAACGCGGCCCGGCCGCCGTCCGCCGCGAGCTTGCGGCGCACGAGATCGAGGCCCTGAATACCGGTAGTGCCCTCGTAAATCGTCGTGATGCGCGCGTCGCGCAGCACCTGGGCGGCCCCCGTCTCCTCGATGTAGCCCGTGCCGCCATGGACCTGCAGCGCCAGCGAGACGACCTCCTGGGCGAGCTCGGTGCACCAGCCTTTGACAATGGGTGTGAGCAGCGCGAGCCTCGCGGCGGCCCGCCGCTGGGCGCCGGCGTCCGGATGCAAAGCGCCGAGGTCGGCCTCGGCGGCAGCCATATAGGCCGTCCAGCGCATGGCCTCGACGGCGGCCTTCATGAACAGCAACATGCGGCGCACATCGGGGTGACGCAGGATCGGCGCGGGCCCGCTGCCGTCCGGCGCGCGTCCCTGGATGCGCTCGCGGGCATAGGCGCGCGCCTGCTGGTAGGCGCGCTCGGCGATCCCGACGCCTTCGACGCCCACGGCCAGCCGGGCGCGGTTCATCATCGTGAACATGGCGGCCAAGCCCTCGCCCTCGCGGCCGACGAGGTAGCCCACGGCGCCGCCATGGTCGCCGTAACTCAGCACACAGGTCGGACTGCCGCGGATGCCGAGCTTGTGCTCGAGCGAGACCGTCGTCACGTCGTTGCGATCGGCGAGCGAGCCGTCCGGCCCGTCGAGGATCTTCGGCACGACGAACAGCGACAGGCCCCGGTGACCGGTCTCCGGCGCGCCCGTCCTCGCGAGCACCAGGTGCACGATGTTCGGCGCGAGATCGTGGTCGCCCCACGTGATGAAGATCTTCCGACCCCGGAGCAGATAGTGGTCGCCGCGCGGCTCGGCGCGGGTACGCACGGCCGCGAGGTCCGAACCCGCCTGCGGCTCCGTGAGGTTCATCGTGGCCGTCCACTCGCCGGTCACGAGCTTCGGCAGGTAGCGGCGCTTGAGGGCCTCGGACCCGTGGACGCGCAGCGCCACGACGGCGGACTGGCCGAGCATCGGGCACAGCGCGAACGCGAGGTTCGCTCCTCGCCACATTTCGGCGACCGGCAGCCCCAGCGCTTGCGGCAGCCCCTGGCCGCCAAACTCGGCCGGGCCCGTGAGGCCCGGCCAGCCCGCCTCGACGAAGCGCGCATAGGCCGCGATGAGCTCGGGGGCCATGGCCACGCGGCCGTCGACCCAGGCGACGCCGCGCTCGTCGGCGAGCCGGTACAGCGGCGCGATCTCCTGCTCGGCGAACCGGGCGGCCTCCTCGAGCACGGCCTGCGCCGTGTCGGCGTCGGGCACCGCCGGACACCCGAGTCCGCGCAGCCGCTCGAGCCCACCCACGGCGGCCACGACGAAGCGCATTTCCTCGAGCGGCGCGCTATATTCTACGGTGGTCATCCCTAGGCTCCTTGTCGGAATTCCGGCGGCGGCCAGAAGTCATAAAATACTAGTTGCGGGCGAGGCCGTCGCGGCGGTCTTTCTATGGGTCCACTTAGGTGTTAGTGTTTAGAGCCACGGAGTAGGTCCGGGACAGGGCCGGAAACCTATGCAGAGAGTCCCCTCTTTCCTGACTCCGCTCGCGGCCGGCGCCGCTCTCCTACTCAGCGCCTGCGCCTCCACCGTCACGGTGGAATCGCGATTTCCGACGCCGCTCGTCGAGCCCCTGCCCGTGCATGTGGGGGTAATCTACGACGACGCGCTCAAGAACTACGTCTACACGGAAGAGCTGCCGGAGCAGCACCGCTGGGCCATCACGCTGGGCGACGCGAATCTCGCCATGTTGAAACCGCTGTTCAAGTCGATGTTCGCGTCCGTCGAAGAGGTTCCCGGCGTGCCCGTGCGGGCCGCCCAGGGCGCGAAGCTCGACGGCGTCATCCGCCCCGAGCTGCAAAAGTTCGAGTTCGAGCTGCCGACGGGCGAGAAGCAGGACAAATTCGTCGAAGTCTGGATTCAATACAAGCTGACCTTGTATGAGCCGGACGGTAAGGTCGTGACGCAGTGGCCGGTCAGCGGCTACGGCAAGGCCCAGCTGACGCGGGATAAGCGACAGTCCGTCGACGAGGCCGCCGTCATCGCCATGCGCGACGTGGGCGCCGCGATCTCCACGAAATTCGCCTCGCAGCCGGACGTGAGCAATTGGTTACAGGAGAGACGCAATGCTGCCGGATTGTCCGCCCAAGCCCGGAACGGAAGCTAAAGCCGTTCCGGTCCGCTGGCTGGCCTTGATGGTGGTCGCCCCGCTGCTCGGCGCATGCAGCACGACCGCAAGGCTCGAGCCCTACAAAAGAACCGACGCCGTGATCCACAAGGGCGAGCAGGTCGTCGTCCTCGCGCGCCGCAACCATCCGAACCGGGAGGCCGAGTCCGGCTTCGTCAGCTGCATCAGCGACGCGCTCGCCAAGGGCAGCCACCCGATCCTCGTGCATTCGACGCAGAAGTTCGAAGACCAGATGTATCCGTGGTTCGAGCCGTCGACGGCGCCGCTCAGCACCGACGATCTCTCGAAGCTGCTCGAGAGGCCCGAGGTCAGGAAGCAGGTCAAGGAGACGGGCGTGCGCTTCGTGGTCTGGCTCGACGGTTCGACCGATCGCGTCGCGAGCGGCGGCGGCATGACCTGCACCGCCGGCATCGGCGGCGCCGGTTGCATGGGCCTCGCCTGGTGGGAGGACGACTCCCGCTACGACGCGACGGTGTGGGATCTCAAGGCCCTCACGTCCGCAGGCACGATCCATGCCGACGTCAAAGGCCGCTCCGTGATGCCGGCCCTCGTGATTCCGCTGCCGTTCGTTGCCCGTCCCGAGGCGAAGGCCTGCCACGGCATCACGGATCAACTGCGGCAATTCCTCACGACTCCGCAAGGCTACGGCGGGGGTCCCGAGTCGAGCTGACCCCGACGAGCGCCGTACGGCGGCCGCCGCACGGCCGGCCCGTACCGCGCACCCCGCCGGCCTGGCGCCCGTTCGCGGCGCGCACCCGCGCCGTTCCCCGCGCGTGCATGGCGCCCGAAGCGCCCACGGCCTAAACTGCGGCCCGTTGGAGGGCACGCGCGGTATGCGGCCCGATGCGAGCCACGCTCCATCGCCGCCATAAAGCTCGCTTTGACTTTAATAATCATATATAAGCAGCTGTAAATGCAGAAGGATTCGGTAGACGACGAGCTGCTGGACGCAAGTCCCACCGACGAGCTTCCGGTGCTCACCGAGCACGACGTCGTGGACGACGAGGAAAGCACGCGGCTGTTCGCGGCCCTCGTCGACGACACGGGGCGCCACGAAGCGGTTCGCGTCGAGAGCGACGGCACGGAAGTGCTCGCAACCCCGCGCGTGGAGGGCGAGGGCGCCGGGCTCGAGCGCCGGCTCACCGAGCAGACGCAATTGCTCGCCGACCGCGCGGCCACGATCGCCTCGCTCGAAGAGCGTCTCGCGGCCACGCGCGAGGCCATTCGGCGGCGCGAAGCGGCCGAGCAGGCGCTGCGCGCGGCCATGGCCGAGCACGAGCAGCGGCAAGACACGCTGGCCGCGGCGCTCGACCAGGCCCGGGCCCGCGCCGCCGAGCTCGAGCGGGCGGCCAAGGAACAAGCGCGCGAGCTCGAGGCTGCGCGCGCCGAGGTCGAGAGCAAAGCACGGGCCGAGCAAGACCTGCTCGACTGGCTCGTCGGCGAAGAGCAGGCGCGCGAGGCGCTCGCCCGGGATCTGGCCGATAGCCGCCAGGAAGCCGAAACGCTGGCGGCGGCGGTCGCCGAGGCGGGCCGGCGCGCCGACGCGCTCGCCGCCGACCTCGAGGCGACTCGGGCCGGCCTCGCGGCGCTCGGCGAGCGGGCGGAGGCCGTCGAGCGGCGCGCCGTGGCCGAGCACGAAGCCGGCGACGCCCTGGCTCATACGCGGGCCGAAGCGGCCGCCCTCGCCGCCTACATCGACAACCGCCGGTCGCACTGGGAAGCGCAACGGGCCGAGCTCGCGGAGCGGGAGGCGACGATCGAGGAGCTGCGCGGCGAAATCGAGCAGCGCGCCCGCCGCCAGCAGGAGGCCGAAGCCGTCGCGGCCGCCGAGCGCCGACGCGGCGAGGCGCTCGGCCGCGAACGCGACGCCCTGCGCCTGGAGCTCGACACCCGCCGGCGAGGGCCGGCGCCCGAGCCGCCCGGCGAGCGCGAGCACGAGATCGAGCGCCTGCGCGAGGAAGTCGAGGCCCTGCGCACGCGGGCGGCCGCCGAGCAGAGCGAGCGCGAGCGGCACGCCGCCGGCGCCCATGAGCTGCAGCGGCGTGCGGACGAAGCCAGCGCAGAGCTCGCGCAGGCGAAGGTCCTGGTCGCCCACCTCGAGCGCACGCTGCTCGAGCGCGATCGCGTCATCGATACCCAAAACGTGCGTATCGAGTCGCTGCAGGCGCAGGTCGGCACCCGTTCGGGACGTTTCAAGAGGCTCGACGCCGAGGTGCAAGACGGCAGCGACGCGGGCGAACCGCGCCGGACCACGCCCGTGCTCGTCTGCTTGACGGGCGAAGCACCGCGCTCTTTCCGGCTCGGCAAGCCCGCGATGACGATCGGCCGCAGCGCCCACTGCGAGATCCAAATCGTGACGCAGTTCGTAAGCCGCGAGCACGCGCGCCTCGAGATCGAGCCGGACGGCGTCGTCATCGAAGACCTCGAGAGCAAGAACGGCGTCTTCGTAAACGCCGTGCGGGTCGAGCGCGAAACGCTGCGCCACGGCGACCTCGTGACCGTCGGCGAGACGCAGTTCCGCTTTCTCGGGGAATGAGCCCTGCCGACCGCTGTTGGGCCCCGGGCCACCGCCCGTGGCATACTCCCCGCTTCACCCGCCCCGGATCGCCTTGTCGCTCATGCGCGCCTCGACGCTGAAATCCGAGCTCGTGCTCGCAACGCTGCTGTTCTGCTTCGGCGTCGCGCTGCTGCCCGTCGCCATCTACTGGGTCGGCCAGTTCGTCGTCGGTCCCTATCACGACAAAGCCGGCCTCGAAGCCCTGTTCGGCGCAATCTGGGCCGATCTCGGCCACGGCGCCTACGCCGCCTGGATCCTCGTCCTGAGCCCGTACATCTCAGTCCAACTCTTTCGCCTCGGCCGCGCGCTCTGGCGCGGCGTGTGAGGCGCGTCACAACTGCTCGAAGCGAACCGCGGCCCCCGAGCCACCTTCTGCTACGCTTTCCGAGCGCGGTTGCGCGAGCGTCTGTCGCTCCGCGCGCGCCGAGTCGAGGTGAACGCCATGCTGAGATTCCTGGCCAAACTCATCGCGCCGGATCGTGCTGAAGCCGGCCGGACGGCCCGCGGCCGGCCCGGCTCCGCCACGAGCGAGTTTCTGCGCAAGTCCGCCGCCCACACACCCGCCCCTGCGCGCACCGGCCGCCCTGCGAAGCCGCTATGCTCCCCGGATCGGGACACTGCCGCACCGAATGGTCCGGAAGCGTTCGATCCTTACAACACCGGGGCCTTCGATCGCGGCGCATCCTGGTCCCGCATCGGTAAACGAAATCCCTAGGGACAATACCGTTCGTCTCTGCTAGGCTTCCGTTGCGTCGGTCGCGGGCAGCTGCCCACGCGCTGCGAAATCCGCGCGCGGCGCGCTTGCGCGGCCAGCCGCTCGGCCTGCCGAACTTCGACGGGGCGAACGCTGTCAAAATTTGCGCACGGCCAGCGCTCCGTGCTGGACGTTGGTCGGCCCGACGCGACTTCGCATCGGCGGGTATCGAGCCCGAAGGCTACGAGAGCAAAGCCGTCCACGTGGCGCAGTCACGACCGGGCGTCGGCGGTCGCGATGACGCGCGGCGCGGCCCCGCTACTGCCATACCGCGAACTTTGTTCATTTCGGGCCCTTCGCGCTTGATTCGCCCGATCAACGATCGGAAACTCTACGGGTGCCGAGCGTGTATCTGCAACGAACTACCGAGGAGGTAATGTGAGGGAACTACTTCGCCCGCTCGTCTTGGGGGCTGCTCTGTGCACTTTCAGCCTCACGGCCTTCGCCAGCCTCGAACCCGCGCCGGCGCCCGTGAAAATGGCCGCCAACGATCCCGACATCGCCCGCAACGTGACGAAGCTCATCGAGGAGCTGCACTACTCGCGGCCGCAGATCGACAACTCCTATTCGTCCGCGATCCTCGACCGCTATCTCGATGCGCTCGACGGCAATCGCATGTACTTCATGGCGAGCGACATCGCCAGCTTCGGCAAGTACCGGTACGAGATGGACGACCGCGCCAAAAACGGCAACCTCCAGCCCGTGTTCGACATCTTCAACCTGTTCCGTCAACGCACGCGCGAGCGCATCGAGCACGCGCTCGATCTGCTGAAGACGGAGCCGGATTTCACGCTCGACGAGTCGTTCGCGTTCGACCGCAGCAAGATGCCCTGGCCCGCGAACGAGCAGGAAATGAACGACCTGTGGCGGAAGAAGGTCAAGAGCGACGCGCTATCGCTCATGCTGGCGGGCAAGACCTGGCCCGAGACGGCCAAGGTCCTGACGGAGCGCTACGAGAATCTCTACAAGCGCATGACGCAACTTACGGCGACCGACGTCTTCGAGACGTTCATGAACGCGCTCGCGCACACGATCGACCCGCACTCTAGCTATCTCTCGCCTCGCCAGAGCGAGGAATACCGCATCCAGATGAGCCTCTCTTATGACGGCATTGGCGCTTCGCTGCAGCCGGACAACGACTACGTCAAAGTCGTCGAGGTGATTCCGGGCGGCCCCGCTCAGATCGACGGCGAGCTCAAGCCGGAAGACCGCATCACGGCCGTCGGCGAAGGCAAGACCGGCAAGCTCCAGGACGTGATCGGGTGGCGCCTCGACGACGTCGTCCAGCTCATCCGCGGTCCCGGCGGCTCGACCGTCCGCCTTCAGGTGCTGCCCGCGGGCGCCGCTCCGGGGTCGCCCCAGAAGGTCATCTCGCTCGTTCGCAACAAGGTCAAGCTCGAAGAGCAGGCCGCGAAGAGCCAGATCAAGAAGGTCGAGTACCAGGGCCACATGTACAAGATCGGCGTCATCAACGTGCCGAGCTTCTACCAGGATTTCGCGGCGCGCAGCCGCGGAGACAAGGACTACACGAGCACGTCGCGCGACGTCACGCGGCTGATCCATAAGCTGCAGGGCGAAGGCATCGACGGTCTGCTCATGGATCTGCGCGAGAACGGCGGCGGTCATCTGTCCGAGGCTACGGAGCTGGCCGGGCTGTTCATCGACCGCGGCCCCGTCGTGCAGCTTCGCGAGACGCGCGGGCAGCCGCAGGTGCTCGACGATCCGAATCCCGGCATCGTCTACGACGGCCCCATGGCCGTGCTCGTCGACCGTTACAGCGCCAGCGCATCGGAGATCTTCGCGGGCGCGATCCAGGACTATCATCGCGGTCCGATCATCGGTCAGCGCACGTACGGCAAGGGCACGGTCCAGAACCTGTTCAGCCTGGACCGGATCATGAAGGGCAAAGACAACGGCCAGCTCACGCTGACCATCGGTAAGTACTATCGCATCACGGGCGCAAGCACGCAGCACCGCGGTGTCACGCCCGACATCAAGCTGCCCTCGTTGATCGACACGAAGACCGTGGGCGAGGATACGCGCGACAGCGCCCTGCCCTGGGATACGATTCAGCCCACGCAGTTCCAGCCGTTCCAGGACCTCGCGCCCGAGATCACGGCGCTCAATGCCGACGAGCAGAAGCGACTCGCGACGAACCCGGATCTCACGTACCTCGAGGGCGACATCGCCGCCGTCGATAAGGTCCGGGACGAGAAGACCGTCTCGTTGAACCTCGAGAAGCGCAAGGCCGAGACTGAGTCCATGAAAGAAGCCGAGCTCAAGCGCGAGAACGCGCGCCGCGCCGCGGACGGCGAGAAGCCGCTCGCAAGCGTCGACGATCTCGACAAGGCCGAAGCGCCCGACCAGATCCTGCTCAACGAGGCCACGCGTCTCGTGGCCGAGATGGTCCGAGACGGCCAGCACAGCCAGCAGCTGTTCACGGGCAGCGCGGCGGGCCCCTCGGGCCTCACGCACTGAGCCGGCGCGCGGACGGCTATCTGAGGACGTTCAGCACGTCCCAGTAGTCGTCCGCGAGGACGTTGATACGCAGCGGCGCGCCCGGGCGGCGCGCCCCCTCTCCAGCCGAGCCTCCGGACGGCGTCGCCTCGATGCCGTCCACACTCTCGGTCATGGGCACGGCATCGGTCTCGTTGCGGTAGCGCAGCCCCGGCATCAGAAGCTCGGCGCGCTGGCGCACGAGATCCGGCAGGTTCCGCTGCTCCTTGAGCGCACGCAGACGTTCCCTGACGCGCTCGACCATCTGGTCGCACTCGCGCCGGTCGCCGAATTTCATGTCGCCCACGGGCCGCTCGGTCGCGCTCTTCGCGAGCATGGCGAGACGGTGCTCGGCGAAGTGCATCGTCAGGTGCTGCGCGAGCGCGATAATGGCCGTGTTGATGAGCCGCCGGCTATCGATACCGAGGCCCTCCGGTTCCGGCAGGCTCTCGCCCCGAATCTTCTCGACGAGATCCCGAAGTTCTTCGATGCGCTCGTCGAGCACGGACCTGCCATTCCCGAGCGCCGCAAGCCGGCGGCGAATTCGCGCACCGCGCAGCAACCTGAAAAAGAGGTTGGCTCGCTGCAGCCGCTGCCCGAGCCGTTCGGCCTCGTCCACGAGTTGCTTGCGCTTGTCAGCGAGATCGCGAAGCTTCGCCGCAATGGCATCCAGGCGGCGCTTGCGTTTGGCCAACGCGGCCTCGTGCAGCTGCCGGCGCTCGCGGTTGCGGCGCTGGAGCTCGAGCTCGGCGCCGAATTGCTCGACGCGCTGGGCCGCGACCCGCCAAAGATGGCGCAGCTGAAAATAGACCATCGCATTGGCGGCCGCGAGGGGATTCGTGAGCAGCCGTTCCAAGCCTTCCAGCTGCTCCTGAGCGCGCGCAATCGCGCCCTCGTGCTCCTTGAGCTTGTCGAGCAGCTCGTAACGCTCGCGCCTGAGGTCGCGCAACTCGCGCTTGACCTCCGCACGGTTCCAGTACAGCTTGAGAAGCTGCTCGTTACGCTCGCTGTCGCGTTGCTGCAAAAGGCCTATGAACATCCGTGTAGCGCGCCCGGCCGCGCTGGGATTGGCGCGGCACACGTCGTTCGATGTGTCGGGAGACTATACGGGCGATCGCGGCGGGAAACCGTGATTCACAGCATAAAAGGCTCAGCGAAACTTGTGGCCCATGTCCAGGAGGTAATCGAGCCATTTGTTGAGCATCATGTTGTTCCGCCAGCGCCGGTCGAGCTCGAGCGTATGGACGCCGCCGAGCACCTGCGAGGCGAGCTCGCGGAGCTTGTGGTGATGATGCGTATCGGCCGCGAAGACGGCTTCGACGAGGCGCGCATCGTGGTAGACGCGGACCGTGAGATCAGGGTCCGCGACGCGCGTCTCGCCTTCCTTGAACCAGTAGGTGAGCTTGATCGTGGTCGTGTAGCGCTCCATCGCTACCGGCTCGAGATGCAGATCACAGTCGTCGGCCAACGTCGAGACGGCCGGCTGCGGGCGCTTGGGCCGCACGACCGCTAGCGGCTCCACCAGGCTCGTGAGCTTGATGAAGTTGCTCTCGTATAGCGTCATGAGCCCGGTAAAGCTACCGGGCCTGTACACGCATTCGGGAACTATCAAACTATCGGCCAACATGTCTCGAGGAAGTCCCGTTCTCGGCTTCGAGCATGCCACAAGCCAAGCCCCCGCACAAAGGCTTGACAACTCGCCCGAGCGGTAAAACGTCCGCTCCCGAAAATCCGGTCAAACGCGGCAAAACGGACTACGAACGAACACGCCGTTCGACCCCGGTTTGATCGAGAATCGTGCTTGCGATTTCCTCGATCGAGGAGTGCGTCGTGTCGACGTACGGAACATGATAGCGCTTGAACAGACCTTCGGCGGCACGCAGCTCGAAGCTGACCTGCTGGGGCGTCGCATAGCGGCCGAGCGACCGGCGTTCGAGACGGATCTGCCGCAGCCGCTCGGGAGAAATCATGAGACCGTAGAGCTTATGACGGTACGGCTCGAGGATCGCGGGCAGCCGCCCCGATTCGAGGTCGTCTTCGGCAAGCGGGTAGTTCGCAGCGAAGACGCCGTACTGCAGCGCCAGGTACAGGCATGTGGGCGTTTTGCCCGAGCGCGAGACGCCGATGAGAATGAGGTCGGCCTGCTCGTAGGCCCGCACGGCATGACCGTCGTCGGCCGCCATGGCGAAGTTCGTCGCGTCGATGCGCAGGTTGTAGCTCTTGACGTCGAACATGCCGTGCGCCCGGCCGAGCGTGTGCGAAGACTTCGCCTGCAGCTCTGCCTCGAGCGGCGCAAGGAACGCCTGAAAGAAGTCGAGCACGAGCGCATTCAACGTCGTGAGTATTTCCCGCAGCTCGTCCTGCATGAGACTCATAAATACGATGGGCCGGACGCCCGACTCGAAGGCCGCCTGGTTGACCCTGTCGGCAGCTCGAGTCGCCTTGTCAAGGGTATCGACAAATGGCAGAGTCACTTGCGTAAAATCGACGCCGTCGAACTGCGTCAGCAGGCTGTGCCCCAGCGTTTCGGCCGTGACGCCGGTCTGGTCGGAGATGAAGAAAACGGTGCGTCGAGGCATTGCCGTATTGTTCACTATCGCTTGCTTTTGGCAAGGGAGGCCGCTTGACCGAACAAATCGTCTGGTTCGCCGACACGGGCATGGAGGACGTGGCGCGCGTCGGCGGCAAGAACGCCTCTCTCGGTGAGCTCATCAGTGAGCTGTCGCGGCTCGGCATCAAGGTCCCCGACGGCTTCGCCACCACGGCCGCGGCCTTTCGGAGTTTTCTGAGCCGAGACGGTCTCGATCGGCGGATCTACGGTCTGCTCGACGGTCTCAACGTCGGGGACGTCGCCGCGCTCGCGCGCACGGGCGGCGAAATCCGCGAGCTCATCATGAAAGCGCCCTTCCCCGCGGAGCTACGCGAGTCGATCCGCACGGCCTGGGCGACGCTCTCGGGCGGTGCGGACATCTCGGTAGCCATCCGCTCCTCGGCGACGGCCGAGGATCTGCCCGAGGCCTCCTTTGCAGGCCAGCAGGAAACCCTGCTCAACGTTCGCGGCTTCGACAATGTGATTCGAGGCATCCACGAGGTCTACGCCTCGCTGTTCAACGACCGCGCGATCGCGTACCGCACCCATCACAACTTCGACCATCGCGAGGTGGCGCTCTCGGCCGGCGTGCAGCGCATGGTGCGCAGCGATCTCGGCGCGGCCGGGGTGATGTTCACGCTCGACACAGAATCGGGTTTTCGCGACGTCGTGTTCATCACGTCAGCCTATGGCCTCGGCGAGACCGTCGTCCAGGGCTCCGTGAACCCGGACGAGTTCTATGTCTACAAGCCGGCGCTCGCCGCGGGCCGCCGGGCCATCCTGCGGCGCAACATCGGCTCCAAGGCGCAGAAGCTCGTGTATGCCGCCGAGCCCGGCAAGCGCGTCGAGCTCGTCGATGTTGCCGACACTGCCGCGCGCCGCTTCTCGCTGGACGACGCCGATGTCCTCGCACTGGCCCGTCAGGCCCTCGTCATCGAGAAGCATTACGGACGTCCGATGGACATCGAATGGGGCAAGGACGGCGAGACCGGCGAGCTGTTCATCCTGCAGGCACGCCCCGAAACCGTGCAGAGCCACGGCCAAGGCACGGCCGTGCGCTTCGCGCTCAAGGAGCGCGGGCGTGTGCTGTGCCGCGGCCGCAGCATCGGCCAGCGCGTCGGCAGCGGCACGGCCCGCATCGTCGCGTCGGCCGAGCACATGCATCTGGTCCGCGCGGGCGATGTGCTCGTGACGGACATGACGGATCCGGACTGGGAGCCGGTCATGAAGCGCGCAGCCGCTATCGTGACGAACCGCGGCGGGCGCACGTGTCACGCGGCGATCATTGCCCGCGAGCTCGGCATCCCGGCCGTCGTGGGCTGCGGCGACGCGACGAGCCGCGTAGCCGACGGCGACGAGGTGACTGTGTCCTGCGCCGAGGGCGACGAGGGCTACGTCTACGAGGGCCGCCTCGCATTCGAGGAGCACGAGGTCAAGCTCGGCAAGCTGCCCGAGCTGCCCGTCAAGCTCATGATGAACGTCGGCAATCCGGACCGCGCCTTCGCGTTCGCAGCCATTCCGAATGACGGCGTGGGCCTCGCGCGGCTCGAGTTCATCATCAATCGCATGATCGGCGTCCATCCGAAGGCCCTGCTCGAGATCGACGCGCAGGACACCGAGACGCGCCGCGCGATCGACGAGCAGATGGCCGGTTACACGGATCCGGTCGAGTTCTTCGTGCAGCGGCTCAGCGAGGGGATCGCCTGCATCGGCGCCGCGTTCGCGCCGAACCCCGTCATCGTGCGGCTCTCGGACTTCAAGTCGAACGAGTATGCGAACCTCATCGGCGGGCAGCGCTACGAGCCTGTCGAGGAGAACCCGATGCTGGGCTTCCGCGGCGCCTCCCGCTACGTCGATGAGGCCTTCCGGCCCTGTTTCGAGCTCGAATGCCGCGCGCTCCGGCGCGTGCGCGAAGAAATGGGCCTCGAGAACGTGCAGGTCATGGTGCCCTTCGTACGCACCGTCGAGGAAGCCGAGAACGTCGTGCGGCTGCTCGCCGAGAACGGGCTCGAGCGCGGCCAGGCCGGCCTCAAGCTCATCATGATGTGCGAGCTGCCGAGCAACGCCCTGCTCGCCGACGAGTTCCTCGAGCACTTCGACGGCATGTCCATCGGCTCGAACGACATGACTCAGCTCACGCTCGGCCTCGACCGCGACTCGGGCAAGATCGCGGCGCTGTTCGACGAGCGCAACCCGGCCGTGCGCAAACTGCTCGCCATGGCCATCGCGGCCTGCCGCCGGCATGGCAAGTACGTCGGCATCTGCGGGCAAGGGCCCTCGGACCATCCCGATCTCGCCGAATGGCTCGTCGGCCAGGGCATCGAGAGCATCTCGCTGAATCCGGACTCGGTCCTCGAGACGTGGATGCACCTCGCGCGGTGAGCGTGGGCGGCGTGGGACGCGGGCGGCGCCATGGGCGTTGGCGGCGTTGGCAGCGGGGCTTCAGGCGCGACTGCGGCCGTAGCCGCCGAAGACCGCAGCACCGCCGCCGCTGCAGCCATCCGGACGGCGAAGAGCGCAGGACTCGCGTTGGCTAACGCCGTCGGAGATCGCGAAGACGCCCAGGCCGCCGGCTTCTCAGCAATGAGCTCCTCGCGCGATCGCAGCATGATTCATGAACGGCCACCGAGCCTCCGCCTACCACCGACCCGCAATCCCGTTCATGAATCATGCGGCCGACGGCCGAGGCCGCAACCCGCCTACCAGCTGGAGCGCCGCTTGCGCTTCATGTGCGGCGCGATGAGCCCGATCAGGATGCCGCCGAACAGCACACCGGCCCCGACGATGAACCACTGCTGCCGGTTCTCGCTCTGCAGCTCCGTGTTCTCCATCGTGATGCGGTTCAGGCGCTGCTCCGCGTCGGCCATGCGCTGCTTGAGGCTCTCATTCTGGTCGCGCAATTGCAGGGCATTCGCCGACGCGCTGCGGATGTCCTGCAGCTTGCTCGTGACGTTGCGGTTTTCCGAGGTCGTCTTCTCGAGCTGGCTGCGAGTCTGGGCCAGCTGGTCGGACAACGTCGACACCTGCGCCTGCAGGTCCTTGACCTGGCTCTGCGCGTCGCCCAGGCTCTTCTGCATCGCCGCCAGGCGGTACCGAGCCACGGGCTGTGGTTGCAGGTAGCGGGTGAGCAGCCAGCCTTCCGTCCCGTCGCTCGCGACCCTGACATGCGAGTAGCCCGAATCCGAATCGGCGTCGAGCACCTCGACCTTGTCACCGGCCGAAAGGTTGCGCAGGATCTTGTTCTGAAGGCTGGGCCCGGAGCGCAGGGTGATCGGAATGTCATCGGAGATATAGCGCGTGGTCTGACCGAAGGCGGCCAGCGTGGTAGTCAGAAGAGCGATAAAGGCGAGTCGTCGAACCAACATTTTCCAGCTCTGCGCGGATGGATGCATGAACGGTGAACGGCGAAGGAGACTAACGCATATCGGCGAAAGTGCAACCGGGCGGCCGGTCTTCGAGGGCGCCGCCCTAGGGTGGCGCGGGCTTGGGGGGCCCCTGTCCGTCAGGGGGACCCTATCTTCAGAAGGTGATCCCGGTAAAAGCGCAGCTCCCTGATGGAATCGTGAATATCGGCCAGTGCGAGGTGGGTGGATTGCTTCTCGAAGCGGGCGCTGATCTCCGGCGCCCAGAGCTGG
This sequence comes from uncultured Gammaproteobacteria bacterium, assembly GCA_963782445.1. Classification (GTDB taxonomy): domain Bacteria; phylum Pseudomonadota; class Gammaproteobacteria; order Steroidobacterales; family Rariloculaceae; genus ZC4RG20. The sequence goes on along the minus strand of CAWAJM010000001.1, from coordinate 1,576,859 downwards.
GTCAGGATCTTGAGCGTCGAGACATCGAGATTGCGGTAGTGAAAGAACGCCGCGAGCTCGGGCATGTGGCGCACGAGGAATCGGCGGTCCTGGCAGATGCTGTTCCCGCACATCGGGGAAGCGCCCTGATCCACGAAACGCCGCAAGAACTCGAGGGTCGACTGCTCGGCCTCGGCCTCGGTGATACGGCTCTGCCGGACGCGCTCTACGAGGCCCGAGCCGTTGTGCTGGCGCGTATTCCATTCGTCCATGCGCGCGAGCACCTCATCGGACTGATGAATCGCACAGACCGGCCCTTCGGCCAGCACGATGAGATCCTTGTCGGTCACGATGGTCGCGATCTCGATGACGAGGTCGCTGTCGGGATTGAGGCCCGTCATCTCGAGATCGAGCCAGATCAGATTTTGTTTGCGATTGAGATTCAGCAAGGGGACCTCCGCTCGGCACATTGTAGCAGCCGCTTCCGCCAGGGGCGTTTGCAGCGCCCGGCCGGGCGGCGGCGCTCGGGAACCGCCCCCACATGAAGGCCCGCGGGCTCGTCGTCGAGCGTCATCGTCGGCACGCCGTGGTCGAAGCGGACCATGGCGAGCGCTGCCTGTGCGGGACCGCAAAGCGCTCCGTGCAGCCGCTCGTCGGCGACGAAGTGGAATGGACGCAAGGCGCGGACCGGCTCGGCACAATCGTCGCAATCGGCCCGCGCCGCTCCGTACTGACCCGTATCGACAGCCGCGGCCGGCCCGAGCCCGTCGCCGCGAACCTTACACAGCTCGCTGTCGTGGCGGCGCCGAGCCCCGCCCCCGACTGGACCGTCGTGGACCGGTATCTCGTCGCCGCGGAGCTTGCGTCTCTGGCGGGACTCGTGGTCTACAACAAGAGCGACGTGGAAAGAGGTTCCCCGGGTCATCTCGACTGCTACCGGCGCGCGGGCTACGCCCTTTACGAGACGAGCGCGGCCACGGGCAAGGGACTCGTTCCGCTCGCCGAAGCGCTCGCCGGCCAACGCAGCGCCATGGTCGGGCAATCGGGCGTCGGCAAGTCCTCGCTGCTGAACGCCCTGCTCGGCGACGCGGTGCAGAGCGTCGGCGACCTCACGGTCAAGGGCGCCCAAGGGCGGCACACGACGAGCGGCACCATCTTGTATCGGCTCGAAAACGGGGGCGAGCTCATCGACTCGCCCGGCGTCCGCAACTTCGCGCCCTATATCGAGGATCCGCGGACTCTGCAGCACGGCTTCAGGGAATTCGCCGCCTATCTCGGCCGCTGCCGCTTCGACGACTGCCGCCATGTGGCCGAGCCGAGCTGCGCCGTCAAGGCCGCCGTCGAGGAAGAACGCATTTGCCGCCGGCGCTACGAGAGCTACGCGCGGCTCTATGCGGACACGACCGCGCTCAAGACACGGCAGCCGGGGTGATCGGCTCTTTTCCCGCTGGCGGACGGGCGGGCCGCAGCGCTGGGCGCTAGCCGAGCTGCGGCTTCATCTGCCGCCCGCCGAGGACATGCAGATGCACGTGATAGACGGCTTGCCCGCCCTCGCGATTCACGTTCATGGCGACGCGGTAACCGGGCAGCCCGTGCGCGGCCGCAAGACTCTTGGCGGCCAACATGAGGCGCCCGCCGAGCTCGACCTCGGCGTCCGTGAACTCATTGAGGGTCGCCACGTGCGTCTTGGGGATAATGAGACAATGAAACGGCGCCTGTGGGCTGATGTCCCTGAAGGCGAGCAGAAGGTCGTCCTCGTAGACACGATCGGCCGGAATCTGCCCCGCAACGATCTTGCAGAACAGACAATCCACGTCGACTTCGATGCTCAAATGCCGATCTCCTCGGATGACGTATCGATGCGCCGGCGGCCCGTCAACGCCCGCGCGAGCGTTCCGCTGTCGATGAACTCGAGCTCGCCGCCGACGGGCACTCCGTAGGCGATGCGGCTCGCCCCGATGCCGTGCTTGCGCGCCAGGGCCGCGATCAGGTGCGCCGTGGCGTCGCCCTCGACCGTGACGCTCGTCGCGACGACCGCCTCGGCGATCTCACCCTCGCCGAAGCGCTGCTCGAGCAAATCGAGGCCGAGCTCGCTCGGGCCGATACCGTCGATGGGCGAAAGGTGGCCCATGAGCACGAAATACCGGCCGCGGTAAGCCCCCGACTGCTCGATGGCGAGGAGATCGGCCGGGCTCTCGAGCACGCAGATCTGGCGCGGATCGCGCTCGCTGCTCGCGCAGAACCGGCAAACGTCGTCCTCCGTCAGCATCCGGCAGCGGCTGCAATGGCCGATTTGAGCCGCCGCCGCCTCGAGCGCCTTGGCGAGCCGCCTCGCGCCTTCGCGGTCGCGATCCAGCAGATGGAACGCCATGCGCTGCGCGGATTTCCCGCCGACGCCCGGCAAGACCTGCAGCGCCTTGACGAGCTCGGTCAACAGCGGGGAGTAGACGTTGGCCATGATGCGATTCGTGCGATGAAGAAACGCCGCGGCGCCGCTAGAACGGCAGCTTCATGCCCTCCGGCAGGGAGAGCCCGCCCGTCACGGAGGAAAGCTTCTCCTGCACCGTGGTCTCGACCTTGCGGTTCGCGTCGTTGATGGCGGCCGCGACGAGGTCCTCGAGCATGTCCTTGTCGTCGCCGATGAGCTGCGGCTCGATCTCCACCTTGCGCACATCGTGTTTGCACGTCATGCGCACTTTGACCATGCCGCCGCCGGACTGGCCCTCGACTTCGATCGTCGCGAGCTCCTCCTGCGCCTTCTGCATCGTCTCCTGCATCTGCTGCGCTTGCCGCATGAGCTGGCCCAAGCCTTTCATTTCGTCGCTTCCTTCAATGCTGTCCGATCCCGCGGCGCGCGGCCGGACTCGTGGTTCTCAGTCCGCGGGCCGAACCGAATCCGGCTCCAGCACGGCCCCGAAAGCCTCCTGCGCGGCCTTGACGTTCGGATCGCGCTCCATGGACTCGCGGGCCCTGCGCACGCGCGCGTTCTCGCTGGCGGCCCGCCGCTCGGCCGGCGTCGGGCGCGGCGGCGTCCCGGGCGTAATAGTCAGCGTAACTCGCCGGCCCAGGTACTGGCCAATCCCGGCCTGCAGCCGCTCACGAAGCTGCTGGGTGTTCAGCGTCTCCTTGTCGGCGGCGAGAACGAGCTCGAGGCGCGAACCGGTCACGGCCGCGAGCTCGCAGTGATCGGCCAGCTGCCGCGCCGCTCCGCGCAGCTCGGCGCCGGCCACGAGCGCGGACCAGTCCTGCGCGGCCCCGGCGCCGGCCTCGGTGGCGCCTTGCGGCCCGGGCGAATCGTAATCCTCGGGCGTCGCAGCGGTCTCGGCCGCATAAGCCTCGTAATCGGCGTAGGCGTCATCGGCGCCGATGGGTGCGGCCCCTTCGTCGGCGCCCGGCGCGGACGCGACCTGTGCCGCCTTGCGGCGCCTCGAGGACGGCTGCGGCCCGTCCGCCGAACGCGAGGCCGCCGCCGGCGTCTCCCGTGGCTCCGCGGCGCCGGCGCCATTGCGCGCCCGCGGCCCCGCCTCGGCGGCGTTGGCCGCGAGCCGTGCCTTGACGGCCGCCGCACCCGTGACCGGCCGCCGCTCGGCGGCCGGCGCTGGGCGCCCGTCCGCGGCGCCCGCGTCGATGCCGGGGCCGCCGTCGCCGGCCGGGCGGAACGCGAGCATCCGGAGCAGCGTCATTTCGACCGCGGCGCGCTGATCGCGCGCGACGGGCAAATCCCGCCGCCCCTGCAGCGCGATCTGGTAATAGAGCTGCACGTCCTCGGGCGAGACGCGCGCAGCCAGGGGCTGTAGCGCCTCGAGATCCTCCTCGGGCAGGCGCGGGCCGACGAGCTGGATGACCGCAAGCTGCTGCAGCAGCCCCATGAGCTCCTCGAGCACGGCGCCATAGTCGGGCGCCATCTCCTCGAGCCGCTCCGCCTCGTCGAGCAGCGCCGAGCCGTCGGCGGCCGCGAGCGCCTCGAGCATGCGCAGCACGTGGCCTCGGTCGATCGTGCCGAGCATGGCGTTCACGAGCTCCGCCTTGACCTCGCCGTTCCCGAAAGCGACGGCCTGGTCCAGCATACTCAGCGCATCCCGCATGCTGCCGTCGGCGGCCTTCGCGAGCGCTTTGAGCCCGTCGGCCTCGGCGGCGATGCCCTCCGCCTGCGCGACCTTGTCGAGCTGCGCTTGGATCTGGGCCAGCGTCAGACGCTTGAGGTTGAACTGCAGGCAGCGCGAGAGCACGGTGATCGGCAGCTTCTGGGGGTCCGTCGTTGCGAGCAGAAACTTGACGTGCGGCGGCGGTTCCTCGAGCGTCTTGAGCAACGCATTGAACGAGTGGTTCGAGAGCATATGCACCTCGTCGATGAGGTACACCTTGTAACGCCCGCGCGAGGGCGCGTACTGAACGTTGTCGAGCAGCTCGCGCGTGTCGTCGACCTTGGTTCGCGACGCCGCATCGACCTCGACGAGATCGACGAAGCGGCCCTGATCGATGGCGGTGCAGGCATCGCAGACCCCGCAGGGCTCCGCCACGATGCCCTGCTCGCAATTCAGCGCCTTGGCCAGGATGCGGGCGACCGTGGTCTTGCCCACGCCCCGCGTGCCCGAGAAAAGATAGGCGTGATGCACACGCGCGGCCGCGAGCGAGTTCACGAGGGCCTGGACGACGTGCTGCTGACCGACGAGGTCCTCGAACCGCCGCGGCCGCCACTTCACGGCCAGAACCGTGTAACTCACGCTCCTCGCGCCCCCCGTCGTCGCCGAACGGCTACCCAAAAATCAAGATCCGCGTCAGCCCGACCCCGGCACCCGACCGGGCCGCTACCGCTGCTCCCTTCCGGGCCTGACGGGGTTCACGGCTGGTCGTCGCGGGGGGACCGACGCGGACATGACAATTCTACCAGTCCGGCCCGGCCCCGTCGCGGCCGCCGGATGGAACTGCGCCGACGTTTGGGCTAACCTCCCGCGCTTAGCCCCAAGGCGGCGGCAGCGGAGAGGTGGCCGAGCGGTCGAAGGCGCACGCCTGGAAAGTGTGTATACGCCAAAAGCGTATCGAGGGTTCGAATCCCTCCCTCTCCGCCACTCACAACTCGAGGTGCGGCCATGACGACGAAGACGCTAAGAACCGCGGTTCTCTCGCTGGCCGCCGTCGCGGCAGCTTCGTTCTCCTGTGGCCTCGCTGCCGCCGAAACGTTGACGGGCGCGGCCCTCGTCGACGCGCTGCGCCACGGCGGCTATGTCATCGTCATGCGCCACGCCGAATCGCCGCGCGCGCGGCCGGATTCGGAACACGCCGCCGCCGGGAACACGCAGCTCGAGCGCCAGCTCGACGCGCAGGGCCGAAGCGCCGCGGCAGCCATGGGCCGGGCCTTGAAGCGCCTCTCGATTCCCGTCGGCGACGTGCTCGTGAGCCCCGCCTTTCGCGCCCGCGAGACGGCGCACCTGCTCGGCTTCGAGAATCCCCGGGCCGTGCCGAAGCTCGCCGAAGGCAAACAGGGCATGAAGGGCGACGCCGGCACGCAGCGGTCGAAGTGGCTGCGCGACCGCGCGGCGCAGCCCCCGCGTGCCGGCACGGATACGCTCATGATCACACACCTGCCCAACATGGCCGGCGCCTTCGGCGCCGCCGGCCGCGAGACGCACGACGGCGGCGCGCTGATCCTGCGGCCCGAGAACGGGCGCGCCGTCATCGTGGGGCACGTGGCCATGGACCAATGGCCGCACCTGGCGCAGGAAGCGGCATTGCATTGAGATGAGCCCGCATGATTCCTGAACGGATTTGGGCTCTGGCGGCCAAAGGAGGCGCTTAGCAGACGCTCGAGGCGAAGCCGCCTGGAGCGCCCGAAGCCGCGCACTGAACGCCGCCGATAAAGCGACGCGGCCGGCCGCGCCGCTCAACCTGCGCCGGCGTCTCCCTCGGCGACGACGGTGTTGCGCAATACGCCGATGCGCTCGATTTCGACCTCGACCGTTTGCCCCGGACGCAGCCAGCGCGGCGGCGCCGCGTCGACGGCCGAGCCGCCCGGACTGCCCGTCGAGACGATGTCGCCGGGCTCGAGCCAGGTAAAGCGGGACACGTGCGCGAGCAGCTCGGCGACCGAGAACAGCATCGCAGCCGTGCCGCCTTGCTGGCGCATCTCGCCATCGACGCGTGTCTCGATCGTCAGCCCACCCGGGTCCGGAATCTCGTCGCGCGTGACGACGAACGGACCGAGCGCGCCCGAATGCCAGAAGTTCTTGCCCGGGCAGTTCTGGCTGCCGTAGCGCTGCCAGTCGCGGACCGAGCCCTCGTTCATGATCGTGTAGCCCGCGACGTGCAGCAGCGCCTCGCCGACATCGAGGTGGCGCGCCCGCCTGCCGATGACGGCGCAGAGCTCGCCCTCGTAGTCCAGCTGCTCGGAGGCCCGTGGCCGCACGAGGGGCCGGCCGTGCGGCACGAGGCTCGACGCGAAGCGCGCGAAGACGCTGGGCCATTTCGGGCGTCCTTCGCGCTCGACCTCGTGATAGCGGCCGTAGTTGCGGCCGATGCACAGGATCTTGGCTGTCGGCGGCGCCGGCAGCGCGTAGTCGGCCTCCTCGAGCGCGAGCTCGGGCGCGAGCGAGGGTGCGGCGGCCGCAATGTCCGCCAGCGCGGCCGGCGCGAGGGCCTCGGCGAATGTGCGTCCCGCGAGCACGCCGGCCAAGTCCGCCACGCCTCCGCCCGTCACGAGACCGACCCGCTCGGCGCCCCCGCGTGCATAGCGCACGATCTTCATAACCCGGGTCTCGCCGCCTTGATGACCTGATAGGCCGTGTTGATCTCGCGCGAGCGCTCCTCGGCGACCTCCCGCATGCTCTCGGGCAGTCCCCGCGCGGCGAGTTTGTCGGGATGATTCTCGTTCATGAGATGCCGATAGGCGCGCTTGACCTCGCTGTCGGTGGCCGAGGGCTCGAGCCCGAGCGCAGCGAAGGCATCGGCGAGCCGATCCCGCGCGGGGGCCCCGCCTGCTCCGGCGCCGGCACCGGCCGCATAGGCTCCCCCCATCGCCGTGCGCAACAGCGCCTCGAGCTGCGCGACGGCCGCGCCGGTCAGACCGAGGCCGTGCGCGATGCGCACGAGCATCGCATGCTCGGCCGGATGCAGACGCCCATCGGCGCCGACGGCCATGAGCTGCACCTGCAGAAACAGATGCAGGAATCCCACGCGCCCGCGCGCGACGGTCGCAAAGCGCGCCACCTCGCCGTCGACATCGAAGTCCTGCGACTTCCCGCGGTTGAACGCGGCCTTCGCTGCCTCGCGCTGCTCGCCGGAGAGGCGTAAACGATCGAAGAGGCTCTCGGCCGCGCGGATCTCGTCGGCCGTGACCACGCTGTCGGCCTTGCAGACGGCGCCCATGACGGCGAAGGTCGATTCGATAAATTGCGATTGGAACTCGCCCGAGCCGCCCGGCTGTGCGTTGCGCCTGAGCCAGCCGACGAACCAGCCGAGGGCCGCGCCGATGACGATCCCGCGATAGCCGAGGACGAAGAAGCCGATGATCGCGCCGATGAAGACTTCGGTCATGCGCAGGGCTACGCGAACCAGCCGGACGCGGCCGCGGCTTGCGCGAGCAGCTCGTAGGATCGGCACCGCGCGGCGTGCTCGTAGATGGCCGACGCGACGATGACCTCGTCCGCCCCCGTCTGCGCGACGAAGCGGCCCGTGGCTTCGGCGACGGTCTCCGGGGCGCCGACAAAAGAGCAGGCCAGCATCCCCGAGGCCTGCGCCTTCTCGAGCGGCGTCCAGTAGCGATCGATATCGTCGATGGGCGGTTGGAGCTTACCGCGCGTGCCGCGCATGAGGTTCGTGAACGCCTGTTGCGCGGACGTGAACAGCCGGCGCGCCTCGGCGTCAGTCTCGGCGGCGAAGACGTTCGCGCCGACCATGGCGTAAGGCCGGTCGAGCTGCTCGGAGGGCTTGAAGCGCGAGCGGTAAACGGCCAGCGCATCCATGAGCGCGTCCGGTGCGAAGTGTGAGGCGAACGCATAAGGCAGACCGAGCGCAGCGGCAAGCTGCGCGCCGTAGAGGCTCGACCCGAGGATCCACAGCGGCACGCGCGTACCGCTCCCCGGGACGGCCTGTACGGCCTGGCCCGGCTGCACGGGGCCTAGCAGGGCTTGGAGCTCCAGCACATCGTCCGGAAAGGTATCGGCGCTCGCTGGATTGCGGCGCAGCGCACGCAACGTGCGCTGGTCCGTGCCCGGCGCGCGCCCGAGACCGAGATCGATGCGGCCCGGGAAAAGGGTCTCGAGCGTACCGAACTGCTCGGCGATCACGAGCGGCGAATGGTTCGGCAGCATGACGCCGCCGGAGCCGACGCGGATCGTGCGCGTTCCGGCCGCGACGTGGCCGATGCAGATGGATGTCGCGGCGCTCGCGATGCCGACCATGTTGTGATGCTCGGCCAGCCAATAGCGCCGGTAGCCGCACTCCTCCGCGTGACGCGCGAGATCGACGCTGTTACGCAGCGCGTCGGCGGGCGTGGAGCCCTCGGGGACGAATGCGAGATCGAGAACGGATAAGGCCGTCATGGCCGCCCGATTATACAGAGGCTGCCCGTCGCGTTCCGCGCCGAGGCGCGCCCTCGCGCGCATCCCGGGCCCGCGCTATCCTCTTCTGCAGCTTTCCAGGGGGAGGGGCTGCGATGCCACGCTTCACGCTCGTCGTCGACGGCCAGCCGCGCGAAGTCGAGGCCGACGCCGACATGCCGCTGCTCTATGCGCTGCGGGGCGACCTCGCGCTCAAGGGCCCAAAATTCGGCTGCGGCCTCGCACAATGCGGCGCCTGCACGGTCATCCTCGGCGGCTCGGCGCTGCGCTCCTGCGTCGTCCCGATCTCGGCCGCGGCCGGCGCGCCGATTCGTACACTCGACGGCCTCGGCACGGCCGCGGCGCCGCATCCCGTGCAGGCCGCCTTCATTGAGGAGGAAGCCGCGCAATGCGGCTACTGCGCGAACGGCTGGATCATGACGGCCGTGGCCGGCCTCGAGCGCAATCCCGCGCCGAGCGAGGACGAGATCCGCGGCATGCTCACGGGTCTGAAGTGCCGCTGCGGCACGCACATGGCGATCCTGCGCGCCGTGCGCCGGGCGGCCGAGCTCATGAGCCGGCGGGCAGACGCGCATGCATCGCAAGCCTGACCCCGACGCGCCGCACTTCGACCGCCGGCGTTTTTTGCGCAGCGGCGCCGGCCTCGTCTTTGCCGTCCGCGCCGCGGGCACCATCGCTCTGCTGCCTATCGGCGCGGCCGAGGCCGAGACGCGCTGGGCGAAGGCGCGCACGCTCGCACCGGACGCGCTCGACACGTGGCTCAAGGTGGACACGGCCGGCGCCGTGACGGCCTTCTTCGGCAAGATGGACATGGGCCAAGGTGTCGACACGGCGATCGCCCAGGTCGTAGCCGAGGAGCTCGGCGTGGACGTGGATCGCGTCGCCGTCGTCATGGCCGATACGGGGCTCACGCCGGACCAGGGCGGCACGGGGGGCTCGAGCGGCTGCCGGCTCGGTGCGAACCCGCTGCGCAATGCCGCGGCCGAGGCCCGGCGCGTGCTCCTCGCACGCGCGGCCGAGCATCTCGCCGCGTCGGCCGCGGGGCTCGGCGTCACCGACGGCGTCGTATACGTGACGGCCGACCCGGGCCGGCGCATCGGCTACGGCCAGCTCATCGCGGCCGGCTTCGCGACGGGCCTCGACTGGAACAAGCGCTACGGCAACGCCCTCGCGGTCCAGGGCCGCGCGACGCCGAAAAGCCCGAAGGACTACACCGTCGTCGGGACGCCCGTTCCCCGCAAGGACATCCCGGGCAAGATTCTGGCGACGACCGAATTCTGCCATCACGTGACGCTGCCCGGCATGCTGCACGGGCGCACACTGCGGCCGCCCGTCGCGAACGCGCTGCCCGTCGCCGTCGACGAGCAGTCGATCGCGGCCATCCCCGGCGCCCGCGTCGTCTGGACGAAAGACTTCCTCGCCGTCGTCGCCGAGACGGAGTGGCACGCGATCAAGGCGGCGAAGCAGCTCGAGGTGCGCTGGAGCGCCCCCCCGCCGCCCTTCCCCGCCGAAGCGTCGCTCTACAACCACATTCGCGCGGCGCCCGTCGTCGCCGACAACTCCGTCCCGAATTTCGGCCCGCGCCGCGACTACGATCCGCAGCCCAGCCTGCGCGCGATCGCCGGGGCTGCGACGGTCGTCGAAGCCGAGTACGAGCTGCCGTTCCAATCCCATGCCCGCATGGCGCCCTCGATCGGCGTCGCTGACGTGCGCGGCGGCGAGGCCCTGATCTTCTCGGATACCCAAAAGGCCCACGCCACGCGTGAAGGTATCGCCAAGATCTTGGACCTGCCCGTCGACAAGGTGCGCGTGATCTGGAAGCCCGGGCCGGGCTCCTACGGCCGCAGCGACGCCGACGAGGCCGCGTTCGAGGCCGCCGTGCTGTCGCAGGCCGTGGGCCGGCCCGTGCGCGTGCAATGGATGCGGCACGAAGGCCACGCCTGGGATCCCAAAGCGCCCGCGGCCGTGATCACGTGCAAGGCCGGGCTCGACGCGAACGGCAAGGTCGCCGCCTGGTATTTCCGCGCAAAGGGCTTCTCGGGCTGGGATGTCCTGTACAACGCCGCCGACCCGAAAGATACGCTCGTCGGCCAGCTGCTCGGTTGGCAGAAAGGCGACGCGCAGAATTTCGGCGTGCCCAGCGAGTCCTACGCGTTCCCGATCGCCGTGAAGTTCTGGGAAACCGTACCGACGCTGCTGCCGCGCGCCTCGCCGCTACGCACCTCGCACATGCGCGCCCCTCAGGACCCGCAGGTGCACTTCGCGCACGAGTCGTTCATCGACGAGGTCGCGGCGCGCATCGGTCAGGACCCGCTCGCGTTCCGGCTCGAGTACCTGACCGACGCGCGCGAGAAAGCCGTGCTCACGGCGGTCGAAAAGCTCGCCGGCTGGCGGCGTCGTCCCTCGCCCGCGGCCGGCTTCGGCACCCAGCGCCAGCTTCTGCACGGCCGCGGACTCTCATTGAACAGCGGCTTCGGCAGCCATGTCGCCACGGTCTGCGAGGTCGAGGTCGACCGGCGGACGGGCCGCGTGCGCGTGCCGAGCGTGTTCGTCGCACACGACTGCGGCCTCGTCTTCAATCCGCGCAGCCTCAAGGCGACCATCGAAGGCAACATCATGCAAGGCCTGAGCCGCACGCTGTTCGAGGAAGTGCATTTCGACGCCGCGCAGGTCACGAGCGTCGACTGGCAGTCGTATCCGATCCTCGATGTCGCCGACGCGCCCGAGCGCATCGAGATCGTCACACTCGATCGGCCCGAGCTGCCCCCGGGCGGCGCGGGCGAGCCCGCGCACGTTACGGTGCCGGCCGCCGTCGGCAACGCGCTCTTCGACGCAACGGGCGCGCGGTTCCGCCGCCTGCCGCTGACGGCCGCGCGCGTGCGCGCGGCGCTCGGCTAGCCGCGGCACCCCGAGACTGCGCCTCGGCGCCGCGCTTCAGCGCACGTCGATGCGGTTGATGACCCGGTCCACGCCGAACAGCGCCCAGGCGTCGAACTCGGCGAGCTCGCGCTCGGACTCGTTACGGGCGAGGCCCTGCAGCGTGATCACGGCCCCCTGACACCGTGCCGTGATCTGGGAGGCGTCGACGGTCGGGTCCTTCTCGAGCACGATGCGCAGCGCGTCGAGGATTTCCGCTTCCGAGTCCTCGTCGTCCGGCACGACGCCGAGTCCGTTGACGACGTTCTCGGCTGCCGGGCGCCCACCAGGCAATCGCGCCCGCGAGGCGCTTGTGGGACAGGCTCGGCACCTCGCCGTCCAGGGTCACGACGCCGTCCGCGACGCCGACCGCAATCCACGGGCCGCTGCCCGCGCTGCCCGCCGCAGTCCCAGGCGAGCCGGGCGCCATCGGCGGAGTGTGCGTTGCGGCCGACGGCGCCGTTTTCTCGCCTTGCTTCCGGCCCGCGACATGGGTCTCGAGCGCGAAGCCGCCGAAGGCCGAATCTTCGATGAGCGCCCGTTCGATATGCGCGGCGATCGCGCCGTCGCCCATGCGTTCGGCCGGCCGCAAATGCAGGCGGTCCACGACGCCCGAGACGGCCGGCAGCGCGGCCGCATGCTCGAGTGCAAGCCGTTTCGCGGCGATATCCGAAACCTCGCCCGACAGCGTCGCGACGCCGCCGCTGAACTCGATCGCGACACGATCGCGGTGCAGATTGACGCGCCGCTCCCGCTCGAGCGCGGCACGTATCTGTTTAGTGACCTCAGCGTTGTCCATACTTCCTGCCTACGTTCGCGCCGGCCACGGCCTCGTCCGCAGCAGCGCTCGGTATTTCAGGATCGACGGCCCCGAGCGCACGCGCAATCAGTGACGCTACGAGCGCCGCTCACATCGGCGGGGCCACCTTGCCCTTCTGCGCAATCACGGCCAGGGCCTCGAGGCGGCCGCCCGCACCCGGCCGACCCAGCACGAACACGGCGGCACCCGGTACGAGCAGGGATCTGTCGCCCGGCACGAGCGCGACGATGCGCGTCTTGCGCCCCACATCGACGTTGACCTCCGGGCTGCCTTTCGGCATGAGTTTGAGCTTGCGGCCGTGGCCGAGCGCCGCGGTGCCCTGCACCGCCGCGTTCGTCATGGTCGTATTCGGGAAATCCCAGGCGTAGTGCCCTTCGCCGGCGCCGCGCATCGAATCCGGAAAGATGTGCACCTCGGTCGCATGCCATTGGCCGTCGGCACCCTTGGAGGCCGTCGTGCCGATGAACGTGCCGTCCTTGATGTCCCGGACCGAGCGGCGCTCGACGCCGTTGACACCGGTCTGCGGGCCGAGCGCGATCGCAACGGTCCGCCCGTCGCGCGCGGCGACCGTCAAGGTATCCCCGGCGAGCGCCCTGACCGTGCCGCGAACCCGAATCGGCTGCCCGCCGGCCGGCGGTTGGGCGTCGGCGGAGCCGCACGCGAAGCACACCAGCATGGCAGCGGCCATGAAGAGCGGTATTGTTCTCATTCTCGTAGACCCTCGATTGGCGGCGCGCCCGGACGCAAATCTCGACACCCGGGACTGCGTTCGATGCTAGGAAGCCGCGCAAAAGCTGTCAAACGCGGTCGCGCTGGTGCACGCTTGAGACGTCCCCGGGGCGTCGTCGAATCGAGGGCCCCGCGCTGGGAGGACCGTTTGACGCGGGATCGGACATGAAAGGCACGGAGGCGAGCGCCGCGGACGGCCGCTGGTGGCTGCCGCAGGACGTGCCCCTCGATCACACGCTCGTCTGTGAGATGGGGCCGCTGACGCTGCTGCTGCGGCGCTGCCGCGCCGAGTGGCGCGTGGCCTGGCGCTATGGCGAAGAAGGCGAAGGCCCGAGCACGGCGGTCCTGAGCATCGAGGCCGAACCCGGCGCCGCAAACGGCTACGAGCGCTACGCGTTCGCCCGTCCCGACGCACGCGTGACGCTGATGCCGCTGCTCGCGGACCGCGCCGTCGTCGTGCGGCCGCGGCACAGCCTCTTTCTTCCGGGCGGCGAAGAGACCACCTTGTATCTTTCCTCGCCCGTGTACCTGAGGCTCCAAGTCGGCGATCCGCCCGTCACGCTGCGCGAGTTGCCGATGCTTCGGCTCTCCGATACCTGGTTCGGTCCCAACACGCGCGTCGGCGAGCTCTGCTACTCGGGCCGCACGGGCGCTCGGCAGACGCTCGACGAGGTGCCGCGGCGCGCGCATCGGGCGTTGACCGAGGTCAGGATACGCAACGAGGCGGCCGCCGCGTTGCCGCTCGAGAAGTTCAGCCTGCCCGTGCCCGCGCTGTCGGTGTACGGCACGGCGGACGGAGCGCTGTGGACGCAAGGCGTCTCGCTGCTGCGCACGAGCCACTCGGACATGGCCGTTATGCGCGTCGACAAGCATCCGCCGCGCGGGCAAGGCAAGTTCGAGCGCATCGCGGGACCGCGCAGGGAACACGAGCGCGGCGCGCTCGTGCGCGCGTTCGACGTGCTGTTCGGCCAGGACTACTGAGGCGGAGACTGTCCATGACCTACCTGCTGCAGGTCCTGTCCGCCGAGCGCGCGCTCGATGCTGTCCGCGCCCTGACGCTGCTCGCGCTCGGTTGGACCCTCGCGGTCGTCCTTTCGCGCCTCGCAGCGCGCGTCGTCGTCTCGCGGTTCTCGGCGCATCATCTGCAGCTCACGCGGCGCATCGTGTTCTACTCCGTACTCTCGCTCTTCGTCGCGTCGGCGCTGCGCGAGCTCGGCTTCAGCCTCGCCGTGCTGGTCGGCGCGGCCGGCGTGCTCACGGTCGCGATCGGCTTCGCTTCCCAGAACGTCGGCCTCGAACTTGATCAGCGGCCTCTTTCTGCTCGGCGAGAAGCCCTTTCAGGTCGGGGACTACATCACGGTCGGCGAGCGGACGGGCGAGGTGCTCTCGATCGACGCGCTGTCCGTCAAGCTGCGTACCTTCGACAACCTCTTCGTGCGGATTCCCAACGAGACGCTGATCAAGAGCGAGGTCGTGACGCTCACGCGCTTCCCGATCCGCCGCATCGACCTCAAGATCGGCGTCGCCTATAAGGAGGACATCGGCCGTGTGCAGGAGGTGCTGGTCGAGGTCGCCGACCGCAACCGGCTCTGCCTCGACGACCCGCCCCCGCTGTTCATCTTCCTGGGCTTCGGGGACTCTTCCCTGGACCTGCAGTTTTCGGTCTGGGCGACGCGGGAGAATTACATCGAGCTCAGGAACACGATCCATACCGAGGTCAAGGCCGCCTTCGACGCGGCCGGCATCGAGATTCCGTTCCCGCACCGATCGATCTATACGGGCGCGGTCACGAAGCCGTTTCCCGTGGAAGTCGTCGCCCGCGGCGGCACCGCAGACTGAGCAAGGCAAGCGCTGTAAAATGGCGACAGGAAGCACCATGCATGTGTGAAGTGAGCCGACCGCAACGCAGACTCCCGGCTTCGCCGCGCTGGCTGGCCGCACTTTGGCTGCTGCTGCCGCTGCCGCTGCTCGCCGCGGGGCCGCCCGCGGACCCTAGCCTGCCGAGGGCGTTTCGCGAATACCGGGGCATCGAGTACGACCACGACGTTCCGCTGCCGCCGGACTACCGCAGCCCGGCGGAGTGGGCGTTCGGCCGCCTCATGTATCCGACGGCCGAGCTCGGCTGCGACCGGCAATGGCCCGGCGACTGGCGCTACGGCGGCACGACCTGGACCATCGACTACCCCCGCGGCGACCGCCATGTGGCCGAGATGGTCCGCCGGCTCACGAGCATCGATGCGCGCTCCGTCGAGCAGCCCGTGAACCTCGAGGACGGCGACGACGTCTTCAACTGGCCGTGGCTCTACGCCGTCGAGGTCGGCCACTGGCAGCTCACCTCAGAGCAGGCGGCCAAGCTGCGCGAGTACCTGCTGCGCGGCGGCTTCCTCATGGTCGACGACTTCCACGGCACCTGCGAATGGGCCGTCTTCGTGGCCAGCATGCGCCGCGTGTTCCCGAACCGTCCGATCGTCGACATCCCCGACGACGACCCGATCTTCCACACGTACGGCGAAGCCGAGCACCACGAGCAGATCCCCGGCGCTCAATTCCTGCAGACGGGGCGCATCTACGAGAACGACGGCTTCGTGCCGCACTGGCGCGCGATCTACGACGACGACGGCCGCATCATGGTCGCCATCTGCCACGACATGGACCTCGGCGACTCGGTCGAGAACGCCGACGAGAAGCTCTACCCGCAGAGGTACTCGACGGCGGGCATGAAGCTCTTCATCAATTACATCCTCTACTCGATGATGCACTAGAAAAAGGAAAAAGGGGTCAGAGCCCTTTTCTGCGCGCCCTTCTTCTCAGCCGAAGAGATCGAGCTGAGCGTCGAGGCGCGGCGGTCGGAATGCGGCCACGTCGAGCGAGCGGCCGCGCCCGGCGATGCCGGCCGCGCGGCAGGCGCGCTCGAAGCGCCCGCGCAGCAGTGCCGCGAACGGGCCTTCGCCGCGTTGGCGGCTGTGAAAGCGCGGGTCGTTGATGCGGCCGGCCCGCATCTGCTCGATAAGGCTCAGCACATGCCGGGCGCGGTCCGGGTAATGCTCTTCGAGCCATTCGGTGAACAGCGGCCCGACCTCGTAGGGGAGCCTGAGCAGCACGTAGCCGGCCGAAACCGCGCCGGCCGCGGCCGCCTCATGGACGATGCGCTCTAGCTCGTGGTCGTTGAGCGCGGGGATCACGGGGGCCGCCAGCACGCCCGTCGGCACGCCTTGCGCATTGAGCTCGCGGATCACGGCCAGCCGCCGCGCCGGCCCAGCCGTGCGCGGCTCCATGCGCCGTTTGAGCTCGGGGTCGAGCGTCGTCACACTGATCATGACCTCGGCCAGCCCCTCGGCCGCCATGGGCCCGAGGATATCGAGGTCCCGCAGCACCAGACCGCTCTTCGTCACGATCGAGACAGGATGCTTGCATTCGGCAAGCACCTCGAGAATGCCGCGCGTGAGCTCGAGGTCGCGCTCGGCGGGCTGGTACGGGTCCGTGTTCGTCCCGAGCGCGATCGGGCTCACCGCGTAGCCGGGCTTCGCAAGCTCCGCGCGCAGCAGTTCGCAGGCATTCGGCTTGAACAGAATCCGCGTCTCGAAGTCGCGCCCGGGCGAGAGATCGAGATAAGCGTGCGTCGGGCGGGCGAAGCAATAGATGCAGCCATGCTCGCACCCACGGTACATGTTGATCGATTGCGCGAACGGCACGTCCGGCGAACGATTGTGCGCGATGATCGACTTGGCAGGCTCCGCGCGAAGCTCGGTGAGCACGCGCTCGCCCGTCTCCTCCGGCTCGCGCTCCGCGCGCGTGCGGGCGAAGCGGCCGGCGGGATTGGAGATCGCGCCGCGGCCGCGCACCGCCTTGGGCCTCGTCTCGTCGATTCCGTCCGTTTGCGCCACGCACCCCTCCGAGCCGCGCGCGCGACGCGGCCGCGGAAACCTCACACCCGCTCGACGCTCGCGATTCTCATGGCGTCGATCCTCGGCCCGGTCTCAGCGAAACAGCCCGAGGTCGATCGAGTCGGCCATCTCGCGGTAGCCTTTGTCGCTGCCGTGCAGGTGATCGCCTGCGTGCAGACCCTCGGCGATCCGCTTCGGGTCCTTCGGGTCGCGCAGCACGGCGTCGAAGTCGATGACGCCGTCGAACTCGTGGCTCGTCCGGATCCACCGATTGACGGCCTCGCGCACGGTTTCGCCCTTGTCCGAGTAATAGGCGGCTCCCTCGAACGGCGTGATCGTGGCGGCGTAGACCTTGATGCCCTTGAGGTGCGCCCGCGCGATGATCTGCCGGTAGCCCGCAATCAGCGTCTCGGCGGAGACCTTGCTGGCCGGCCGGAACGACGGCGCGCCGGGGCGGCCGAAGTGGCCGAAAGCGATACCGATGTCGTTGATGCCCTCGAAGACGATGACGTGCGTGACGCCGGGCACGGCCAGCACGTCGCGGTCGAAGCGCGCGAGCGCGCTCTGACCCGCGCCGTCGCTCAGCACCTGATTGCCGCTGATGCCTTCGTTGACCACCCCCCAGCTGCCGCCGCCCTGGCGCGCCGCGAGACGCGCGGCGAAATCGTCCGGCCAGCGCCGATCCTCGTTCAACGTCGCGCCGACGCCGTCCGTGATGGAGTCGCCGAAGGCCACGACGACGTGCTGCGGGCCGCTGGCCTCGACGTCGATGCCGGTCAGGAACGCGCGCGCCGTCATCGTGGAGGCCGGCTCGAACGGGCCGTGCGTGAAATCGCCGGGCTTCGAGACGAAGGCCGTCTCCCGGCCCGTGGAGTGGCACGTGCACGGCCCCGTGTCGCCGGGCAGGTAAAGGCTGATCGAGAGCTTCGCGAGCGGCTGGACCGACAGATCGACGGGATCGCTGAGCAGCGGCGCATCCGCCGCAATCACGGCCGCGGACTGTCCCCCGAAGGTCACGGTGTGCTCCGTACCCGGCACAATGCCGCCCTTGCCGTCGGCGAGCGCGATCGTCACCGCACCGATCTCGAGCGGCTTCTTGCCATACTCGTTCGACAGCCGCAGGCGCACCCGCCGGCCGCCTGCGCTGATGCGCACGACCTGCCGAATCGTCTGGTCGTGAAAGCTCGGCGAGGCCGGGAAGGGTCCGTTTGCGGCGGTCGGCGGCAGCGGCGAGGCGCCCCATGTCCCGATCCAGCCCGTGTCCTCGGCGCGCGCGGTCGCCGCGAGGACTAAAATAACGAGACCCGCCGCGAGCTTCTTGTTCATATTCATTGCATGGTTCCCCATCCGGCTAGCCTGACTTGGCGCGTGTCAACGATACAGCCGCTCCGCGGCCGATGAAAGGCTCGGCCCTGCGCGTTCCGGCCTACGTCGTCGGGCTCGACGATGCGCCGTTCGAGCGCGGGGGGCACGGCGACGTCACCGTGATCGGCGCGGTCTTCAATGGGCCGCGCCTCGAGGGCGTGCTCCGCGGCAGCGTGCGCCGCGACGGCGCCAATGCCACCGACCGGCTCCTGCGCCTGCTCACCGAATCGCGCTTCGCGTCGAGTCTACGGGCCGTGCTGCTTCAGGGCGTGACGCTCGGGGGCTTCAACGTCGTCGATCTCGGCGCGTTACACGGCGCGCTCGGGCTGCCCGTGGTGTCGGTCTGCCGACGCAGGCCCGACCTCGACCGCATCCGCCGCGCACTGCTCGAGTCCGTGCCCGGCGGTCGGCGCAAGTGGCGCCTCATCGAACGTCTGCCGCCCGTCGAGCGCTGCGGACGCGTCTACGTGCAGCGCGTCGGCCTGGACCGCGCCGCAACGGCCGCGCTCGTCGAGCGCTTCGCAGTCCACTCGCTGCTGCCGGAACCGCTGCGGACGGCGCACCTGATCGCCGGCGCGTGCACGGCGGGCGAGAGCCGGCACCGGGCGTAGGCACGGCCGGCGAGGCGCTCGGACCGGCGCCTTAGCGCCCGTCGAGCTCGAGAGAACGCCTCGGACCACCGTTCAGGAATCATGCGAACGACGGCCACGCCCGAAAGCCGGCGACGAACGCGTCAATCCCGGAAGTTCGTGAACTGCAGCGGCAGCCCGACGTTCGCGCCCTTGAGCAGCCGGATGGCGTCCTGCAGGTCGTCGCGCTTCTTGCCCGTCACGCGGACCTGATCGCCCTGGATGGCTGCCTGGACCTTGAGCTTCGAGTCCTTGATGTGCTTGACGATCTTACGGGCGTGCTCGGTGTCGACGCCGTGCTTCATGGCCACGGTCTGGCGCGCCTTGCTCAGCGTGATCTCGGGCTCCTGTGTGTCCATGGCCGCAACGTCGATGTGCCGTGCAGACAGCTTCTGCGTCAGGATGTCCAGCATCTGCTTGAGCTGAAAGTCGCTCGGGGCCTCGAGGGTCACCGTGTACTCCACAAGCTCGAATTTGGCACCGGAGCCCTTGAAATCGAAGCGGTTCGTGATCTCGCGGTTGGCCTGATCTACCGCGTTCGTGAGCTCATGTTGGTCGAGCTCGGAGACTACGTCGAACGAAGGCATGGTGTAGGCCGTCCTGCCGGCTGATGCTCCCCGGCGCATCTTCAACCAGGCTTGCGCGCTCCGCAAGCCCGGGGCGGCCCGCGCCTCAGAACGGGTCGCCCGACGGATAGCGGCTGCGCAGGTACTTGACGCCGAGGGCGATGGCCGCGAACAGCACGATCGCAAGGCCCAGGTAGATCGTCAGCTGCGTGACGCTTTCCTGCGCCACGAGCCCCGCCCCGAGCAGCGCGTAAACGGCGGCGCCGGGTAGCGCCCCGATCGCCGTCAAGATCACGAGCCGGTCGAGCGCGATGGGCGAGAGCGCGAGCATGATGTTCTGCCATAGATACGGGACGATGAACGCGAGCCGCACGACGACGACGACGGTCGAGCCGTACGCCCCGACCTGCTCGCGGATCCGCTCAGCCCCGGCGCGGTCCTTGACGAGGCGCTGCATACCCGTGAAGACATGGCGGACCGAGATCGCCGAGGCCGCCGCGCCGGCCGAGATGGAAGCGAGCGCCACGGCCGTGCCCACATAGGGGCCGTAGAGCGCTCCGCTCGCGATATTGAGCGGGATCAGCAGCGGCACGAAGAAAAACGAGCAAAACGCATAGGCGGCGACGATGACCACATAGCCCAGGAAGCCGAGCGAGGCCACGAGGGCCTCGAGCTCCGCCGCGATCGCGTCGATGCGGTCGCCGAACAGGGCATCGCCGACGAAGTGGAAACCCACGCTCAAGGCAATGACGACGACGATGGGTCCGAGGCCCTTGAGATCGCTGCGCTTCATGCCGCCCCGCCCGGCTCGATCGGCTCGCGCCCGTCCGCGAGCCGCGCCAGCGCATCTCCCGTCAGTCGATAGACCGTCCAATCGGCCATGGGGACACCGCCGAGCTGCCGGTAGACCGCGATTGCCGGCTCGTTCCAGTTCAGTACCGACCATTCGAGACGGCCGCAACCGCGCGTAACGGCCAGGCCCGCGACCGCCCCGAGCAGCGCGCGGCCCACGCCGCGTCCCCGAAGTGCCCGCCGCACATAGAGGTCCTCTAGGTACAGACCCGGGCGGCCCAGGAAAGTCGAGTAGGTCGCGAAGCACAGCGCGAAGCCGGCCGCGGCTCCGTCGAGCTCGGCCACGAGGGCCTCGGCCACCGGCCGCTCGCCGAACAAGGCCCGAGCCAGCGCGTCGGGCGCCGCCGTGAACTCGTGCGTGAGCCGCTCGTACTCCGCGAGCTCGCCGATGAAGCCATGCAGCGTCGGAACGTCCTGCAGTTCGGCCGGCCGGACGGTAATCTCGAGTTCGGGTTCCAACTTTTCCTGCACTCCGATGGAGGTAAGACCCGCGTTTGGGCCCAACGGTTCTTTATTCGTCCCCGACAGTTTATGCTTTCGCTCTTTCGTTCGAGTCAGTCTGATAGGGGAACGACATGGCAGACAAGAAAATAATTGCGGTAGTAGGTTCGACGGGCTCGCAAGGCGGCGGCCTCTGCCGTTCGATCCTGGGCGATGCGTCCGGCGACTTCGCATGCCGCGCGATCACGCGGGACCCGAGCAAGGACAAAGCCCGCGCGCTCGCCTCCCAGGGCGCCGAGGTCGTCCAGGCCGATCTCGACAACGTCGAAAGCCTCAAGAAGGCCTTTGCGGGCGCCTACGGCGTCTATGCGGTCACGAACTTCTGGGAACACTTCTCCGCCGAAAAAGAAAAGACCCAGGCCAAGAATATTGCGGATGCGGCAAAAGCCGCCGGCGTCAAGCACGTCGTCTGGTCGACGCTCGAGGACACGCGCCAGTTCATGGCCCCGGACGACAAGCGCATGCCTTTCCTTCAGGAGAAGTACCGCGTGCCGCACTTCGACGCCAAGGCCGAAGCGGACGCCTTCTTCGCCGGCCTGCCCTTGACGAAGCTCGTCACAACCTTCTACTGGGACAACCTCTTCATGTTCGGCATCTGCCCGAAGAAGGGCGAGAACGGGCAATATGCGTGGGCCATGCCCATGGGCAATGCCAAGCTCGGCGGTATCGCGGCCGAGGACATCGGCAAGGCCGCCTACGGCATCTTCAAGGCGGGCTCGGAGTACATCGGTAAGACCGTCGGCATCGCCGGCGAGGCCCTGACCATCGACGAGATGAGCCGGAAGCTGGCGACGATTCTCGGCGCGCCCGTGACCTACAACGCCGTCGATGCCGATACCTATCGCGGCTTCGGCTTTCCTGGGGCCGATGAGCTCGGCAATATGTTCCAGGTCTACCGGGACTTCGAGCGCGAGGTGCTCGGCGCGAGAAGCGTGGCCGAAGCCAAGAAGCTCGATCCGCAGCTGCAGAACTTCGATCAGTTCATTACGAAGAACAAGGACGCGATCGTCGGCTCCGCCAACTCCTGACCGGCCGCGGCAGCGAAACTGCCGCGCGTTTCCGGCCTGAGGCCGCAAGAACCGGCCTTCGACGCGGCCCGGCCCCCTCGGGGGCTCGGGCCGCGTCGTCGTTCTCAGTGTCCCGAAGTACCCGTCCTCCGCGGGCGCTCGTCCTGTTCGGCGGCGCCGGCGTGCTCGGTGCCGTGCGCGTCGGCGTGCGGCGCCGTAACGGCCTCCGGCCGTCCGGCCGGCGCCGTGCGCAGCCCCGCATGCAGCGATTTGCGGGTCGCGAACAAGGCGGCCGCGACCGGCGCGACGAAGATCGCCACATGCTTGCCGAACTCCGGCAGCGGCGCGTGGCCGGGCCGAAAGATGCTCACGAAGAAGTCGCCGAAAGTGAACGCCGTCCAGCAGACGATGAAAATGAAGGCGCCGTTCACCGCGAGCGCAGTGCGCCGGTCTGCGAAGCGGCCCAAGACCGCTAAAACCACCGCAAACGCGCAGCCCACAAGAATCAAAACGATTGTACGCATCAACTGCTCCCTCGCCGCGTGCCGGCGGCGGCGTGGTTCCTTTCAAGGCTCAGCAAGATTCGTACCACGGTACGAAGCGCTGTCCTCGATGGCTTGCGGGCGAGAGAGATGCACGGAGCGGGCGGGCGGCGGCGGCGCCAACCGGGTGCCGCGGCGGGCGGCCGCAGTGACGAGCGCGCGAGGCGCGAAAGCTCAGTCGTCGTCGCCGGCGCGCCGCGCGCGCCGGCGTTCGCGCCTCGAGCGGCGCGTTCCGCTGTCCGCCGCGCTGCTCGACGCAGCGGCGGCCTTCTGCGCCGCCGTGTTGTCCTTGCCGAAATTGGGCGGGACCTCCAGGCAGTGGCCATCGCCGGAGGTCGTCGATGCACTCGAGGCCGCCTTGGCGGCCGCCGAGCCGTTACGAGGCGGCGGCGGCACGGACAGCGAATCCGATTCGTCGGGCAGCGAGAGGTCGTCGGGAACGCGCAGGGGCGGCGCAGAGCGGCTGTTCGCGTAGCGGGACGCGTCGGCGCAGTTCAGCGCTCCGGTGTGCCCGAAACAGCCTGCGAGTAGACAGGAGGCGAGCAGCACCCCCGGAACGGCGAATCTCAGCATGAACGAAATCTATCTCTTGCGAATCAGCTTCGCGGCAGCTCGACCCCGGCCTCGACCATGGCGGCATGCACGATGTCGTGGAAATGCTCGGCCAAGGGCGTCAACGGCAGCCGGATTCCGGGACCCATGAAGCCCATTTGCTGCATGGCCCATTTGACCGGGATCGGGTTGCTTTCGACGAACAGCGCCCGATGCAGGCCGCGCAGCGTCGCGTCGATCCTTTCGGCGGCCTCCCGGTCTCCCGCCCGCGCGGCATCGCAAAGCCGCCGCATGGCGGCCGGTGCGACGTTGGCGGTCACGGAAATCACTCCGTGTCCGCCGCGCAGCATGAATTCCGCAGAGGTGCCGTCGTCCCCGCTCAACAGCGAGAAGTCCGGCCCGCAACCGTCTCTGAGTGCCTCGAGGCGATCGAGTTCCCCGGTCGCCTCCTTGATGGCCGCGATATTGGCGTGCCCGGCGAGCCGCGCCACGGTCGCAGGCTTGAGATCGACGCCGGTACGGCCGGGCACGTTATAGACGATGAGCGGATGCTCGACGGCCTCGGCGACGGCCGAGAAATGCCGGAACAGGCCTTCCTGGGTCGGCTTGTTGTAGTAAGGCGTCACGACCATGAGCGCGAGCAGCGGATACGTATCGACGGCGCGCGACAGCGCCAGCGTCTGGGCCGTCGAGTTCGAGCCCGTCCCGGCGACGATGGGGATTCGGCCGTCCGCACATTCGCAGCTGCGCTCGATGAGCTCGACATGCTCGCCGCGCGTCAAGGTCGGCGACTCACCCGTCGTGCCGCCGATCACGAGCGCTTCGCTGCCGGCCTCGACGTGGAACTCGATGAGATTGGCCAGGGCCTCGTAATCGATGGAGCCGTCCGCGTGCATCGGCGTGACGAGCGCAACCATGCTGCCTGACAACATTGGGCTGTCCCTGCGGGGGTGGAAAGCGAGGGATGGTACTGGGCGCCCCAAATCGGCGCAACTTGGACATTGCGCCCCCTCAACTTCCGGGTACACTGGTCCCCGCAACGCCAGGGCCTGGACTCATTGCTGATGGAACAACTGCTGGTCATCTCCGCCATAGGGGGAGACCCCAACGCCGTCGTGCAGGAGCTCACGCGCACGATCCTCGACTGCGGCGGGAACATCAAGGAAAGCAGAATGACCGCGCTGGGCTCGGATTTCGGGATGCTGCTGCTCGTCGCCGGCAACTGGCACACCATCAGCCGGCTCGAGCGCGACCTCGACCGCTTCGCGGACCACAACGGCCTCACGATGCAGTTCCGGCGCACCGAGTCGCGTCACTTCAACAAGGAGCAGCTACCCTACGCCGTCGACGTCGTCGGTCTCGATCAACCCGGCATCGTGCACAGCCTCAGCGGTTTCTTCGCAACGCGCCAGGTCGAGATCGACGAGCTCTCGGCGCGAAGCTACACGGCGACCCAGACGGAGACGGCCATGTTCTCCGTGCAGATGTACATCAACATCCCGGCCTCGATCCACATCTCGGCGCTGCGCGAGGAATTCATGGAGTTCTGCGATCAGCTCAACGTCGACGCCATCATGGAGCCCGTCAAGCATTCGTAGGCGCCCGTCCGCGCCAGCCGCAGGCCGACTGCGGCCGTCGGGCCGAGGCAGTGCCTCCGCCGCCGGGCGAGGACACGGTCCGCCGGCCCGCACCGGGCCCTAGAATTAGGAAGAAGAAACCATGGCAACCTTAAGTATTGGAAAGAAAATACCGTCCTTCAAGGCCTCGTCGACCGGCGGCCCCATCGCGACGAAGGATCTGGCGGGGCGGCCCTTCGTGCTGTACTTTTATCCCAAAGACAACACCCCGGGCTGCACGACGGAGGGGAAGGACTTCGCAGCGCGGTTCGGCGAGTTCGAGAAGCACGGCATCGCCGTCTTCGGCGTATCGCGCGATAGTCTTGCGTCGCACGAGAAGTTCAAAGAAAAGCTCGGGCTGCCGTTCGATCTGATCTCGGACCCGGAAGAAAAGCTTTGCCGGGCCTTCGACGTGATCCGGGAGAAGAACATGTATGGCAAGAAGGTGATGGGCGTCGAGCGCAGCACCTTCCTCGTGGACGGGTCCGGCGTGCTGCGCCAGGAATGGCGCAAGGTCAAAGTCGCCGGGCACGTCGAGAACGTTTTGGAGGCCGCGTTGTCCCTATAGCTTAGGCCCGCTCGAGCGGGTGCGCGGCTGGGCCGGAGGACAGGATGAAGCGCGCGATCTGCCTGTGTCTGTTGTTGGCCCACGCCTTCGCCGGCGTCGCGGCCGCAGCCGAGCTGCCGGATTTCGGCAATCCGGCCGACGCCGCGCTCAGCAAGTCCAAGGGCGCGCAGCTCGGCCACCAGGTCGTCATGCAGCTGCGCAGCGCCGGCGCGATTAACGAAGATCCGCTCCTGACCGAATACATTCAGGCCCTGGGCTCCCAGCTCTCGAGCCGCGCGAGCGACGGCAGCCAGCAGTTCCAGTTTTTCGTCGTCAACAACAGCGAGATCAATGCGTTCTCGCTGCCGGGCGGCTACGTCGGCGTGAATTCCGGGCTCATCCTCGCGACGGGCAGCGAGAGCGAGCTCGCCGCCGTGCTCGCGCACGAAATCTCCCACGTCACCCAGCGCCACATGGCGCGGGCGGCCTACGACAGCGAGCGCTCGGGCATCGTCTCGATGGCCGCGATGCTGGCCGCTCTTCTGGTCGGCGCCGCTACTCACGCGGGCGGCAATGCGATGGCGGGTGTCATGACTGCCTCGCAGGCCGCCATGGCGCAGCACCAGATCAACTTCACGCGCGCGGACGAGCAGGAGGCCGACCGCGTCGGCATCAAGCTGCTCTCCGAGGCCGGCTTCAATCCGGACGCCATGGCCGACTTCTTCGAGAAGCTGCAGCAGCGCTATGGCGCCTCCGAGCGCGCGGTGCCGCAGATGCTGCAGGACCACCCCGTGACGACCGAGCGCATCGCCGAAGCCAGGGCCCGGGCGCGGCAGCTGCCGCCGGCACACCCCGCCGACAGCGTGAGCTACGGGCTCATGAAGGCACGGATCGAGGTCATGAGCGCAGCGACGCCCGAGGCCGCGCTCAAGGAGTTCAAGGCGAAGCCCGACCCGAACTCCGACGCCACGCAGTACGGGCTCGGGCTCGCGCTCGAAGGCCTCTCGCAGGACGATCGGGCCGATCGCATCTTCGGCCGGCTCGCCGCGCAGCATCCCGGGGTCATCGCCTACCGCATCGGCGAGGCCGAAGCACTGGCCGACAGCGGCCTCTATGACCAGGCCATCAAGATCTACAAAGACGCGATCACGCTGTTCCCGCGCAACGTCCCGCTGACGATCAGCTACGCGAAGGTGCTGCTCAAGGCGAACCAGCCGGCTAAGGCCCACCACCTGCTTCTCGACCTGCTCAACAACGTGCCCCCGACCCCCGAGCAGATCCGACTCATCGCGCGTGCGGCCGACGCGCAGGGCGACACGCTGAACGCCCACTACTACATGGGCGAATACTACGTCGCGATGGGCAACCTGCGGCTCGCCATCCGGCAGCTGCATATGGCACTCGACGTCCCGAACGCCGATGCGGTCGAGAAGGCGCGCCTCACGGCCCGGCTCAAGGAGCTCAGCGAATACCTGCCGAAGGGACGGCGCGGGGAAACCGGCGAGGACCGCAGCGGCGGCGGGCAACGCCCCGACGGCCCCGAGGGCTTCTCGGCACCCTAGCCGGCGCGCGAGTCCCTCGCCGCGGCCGCCATCGGCTTGGCAGCGCCGCATAAAGGGGACTAAAATAGTCCTATTTGATGCCGCAGGGATGGCGCCATGCTGCGCATGAGCAAGCTTACGGATTACGGGACCATGGTCCTGGCTCAGCTCGCATCGACGCGCGGCGAGCTCGCGACCTGCGGGGCCGTGGCCGACGCCACGCATCTCGGCCAGCCCACGGTCAGCAAGCTGCTCAAGCTCCTCGTGCGCGCGGGCCTCGTCGTCTCCGAGCGCGGTGTGCAAGGCGGCTACGCGCTCGCCCGCGCACCGGAGCTCATCAGCGCGGCGGAGATCATCGACGCGCTCGAGGGCCCGGTCGCGATCACCGAGTGCAGCTCGCTCGCGGGCGCCTGCGACCTCGAGTCGTTCTGCCGCGTCGGCGTGGCCTGGCAGAAGATCAACCGCAGCATTCGCAAGGCGCTCCAGCAGGTCACGCTCGCGGATCTGCAGACCCGCGCCGAGCCGCTCGCGCCGCCGGATCTCGACGGCGCGCTCGAGGACGGGGCGCAGGCCGCAGCCGTGACGGCGGCGGCCGGCGCCGGACGCCGGGCTCGGCGGCGCGCCTGAGAGGGCCTTCGGAACAGGAAGACAAGGCATGGCAACGGACTCGAAAGAACTCAGCAACTTCGTCGAGCGCAAGTATCGGCACGGCTTCGTCACTGACATCGAGCAGGATACGGCGCCCCCGGGCCTCAACGAGGACGTGATTCGCTTTTTGTCGGCCAAGAAGGGCGAGCCGGACTGGCTCACGGAGTGGCGTCTCAAAGCGTATCGGCACTGGCTCACGATGGACGAGCCCACCTGGGCGCATGTGAGCTACACGCCCACGGACTATCAGTCGATCTCGTATTACTCGGCGCCGAAGGCGAAGAACGACGGTCCGAAGAGCCTCGACGAGGTGGACCCGAAGCTGCTCGAGACCTACGACAAGCTCGGCATTCCGCTGCACGAGCGAGCAAAGCTCGCCGGCGTCGCCGTCGATGCCGTCTTCGACAGCGTCTCGGTTGCGACGACGTTCAAGGAGAAGCTGGCCGCGGCCGGCGTCATCTTCTGTTCGTTCTCCGACGCCGTGCGCAATCATCCCGAGCTCGTGCGTAAGTACCTCGGCTCGGTCGTGCCTTATCGCGACAACTTCTTCGCGACGCTGAACTCGGCCGTATTCACGGACGGCTCGTTCGTCTACGTGCCGAAGGGCGTGCGCTGCCCGATGGAGCTCTCCACTTACTTCCGCATCAACGCGGCCAAGACGGGCCAATTCGAGCGCACGCTCATCGTCGCCGAAGAAGGCGCCTACGTGAGCTACCTCGAGGGCTGCACGGCGCCGATGCGCGACGAGAACCAGCTGCATGCGGCCGTCGTCGAGCTCGTGGCGCTCGACGACGCCCAGATCAAGTACTCGACCGTGCAGAATTGGTATCCGGGCGACGAGCAGGGCCGCGGCGGCATCTACAACTTCGTGACGAAGCGCGGCGAATGCCGGGGCCGCAACTCGAAGATCTCCTGGACCCAGGTCGAAACCGGCTCGGCGATCACGTGGAAATACCCGAGCTGCGTGCTGCGCGGCGAGAACTCGGTCGGCGAGTTCTACTCGGTCGCGGTCACGAACAATTACCAGCAGGCAGATACGGGCACGAAGATGACGCACATCGGCCGCAACACGCGCAGCACGATCATCTCGAAGGGCATTGCGGCGGGCCACGGCCAGAACGCCTACCGCGGGCTCGTGCGCATGCTGCCGACGGCCAAGGGCGCGCGCAACTACACGCAATGCGACTCGCTGCTGATCGGCGCCGACTGCGGCGCGCACACGTTCCCCTATGTCGAGTCCCGCGAGCCGACGGCCCGCGTCGAGCACGAAGCGACGACCTCGAAGATCAGCGAAGACCAGCTTTTCTACTGCCGCCAGCGCGGACTTTCCGAGGAAAACGCGGTCAATATGATCGTCAACGGCTTCTGCCGGGAGGTCTTCAAGGAGTTGCCCATGGAATTCGCGGTCGAAGCCCAGAACCTGCTCAACGTGAGCCTCGAAGGCGCCGTGGGCTGATGGACGTTACGGAAGGACGAGTAAGTTGAATCCCCCGATGCTGAAGATCACCGATCTCGAAGCCGAAGTCGACGCCCGCCCGATCCTCAAGGGTCTGAACCTCGAGGTGAACCCGGGCGAAGTCCACGCGATCATGGGCCCGAACGGCTCGGGCAAGAGCACGCTGGCGCAGGTGCTTGCGGGCCGCGAGGACTACCGCATCACGGGCGGCGCGGTCGAGTTTTTCGGCAAGGATCTGCTCGCGATGTCGACCGAGGAGCGCGCCCGCGAGGGGCTCTTTCTCGCGTTTCAGTACCCCATCGAGATTCCGGGCGTCAACAACGCCTATCTGCTCAAGGCCGCGCTCAACGCGCAGCGCGCCGCGCGGGGCGAGCCGCAGGTCGATGCCTTCGAGTTCATGAAGCTCATCCAGAGCAAGATGCAGATCATGCAGATGGCAAAGGAATTTCTGAACCGCAGCGTCAACGAGGGCTTCTCGGGCGGCGAGAAGAAGCGCAACGAGGTGCTGCAGATGCTCATGCTGGAGCCGCGCCTTTGCGTGCTCGACGAGACGGACTCCGGCCTCGACGTCGACGCGCTCAAGATCGTCGCTGCGGGCATCGAGCGCCTGCGCTCGCCCGAGCGTTCGATGGTGCTCGTGACGCATTACGAGCGCCTGCTCGAGCTCGTGGTGCCGGACTTCGTCCACGTGCTCGCAGGGGGCCGCATCCTGAAGTCGGGCGACCGCAGCCTCGCGCGCGAGCTCGACGCGCGCGGCTACGACTGGGTCCAGGCGGAGGCCGGCGGGGCATGAGCGCGGAGCTCGAGCGAGAGTTCGTTGCGGGCCTCCCCCGGCTGCCCGGTACGCCCGCGGCGCAGCGCCGGCGCCGGGACGCGCTCGCGGCCTTCGCCGCCCAGGGCTTTCCGACGCGGCGCAACGAGGCCTGGCACTACACCGATCTCAAGCCTATCGCCACGGGCGGCTTCGAATACGCCCCGCGCGAGGGCACGCTCGCGGCGCCGCGCCGCGAAGCGCTGCAGCATCTGCTCGCGGGGGCGGCGCCGGGTTACACCGGGCCGCGTGCCGTCTTCGTCGACGGAAGGCTCGAGCCCGCGCTCTGCCGCCTCGACGGCGGCCACGGCCTTTCGATCGGACGGCTCGCCGAGGATCCGGAACGCTTCGCGGCCGTCCTCGAGCGGCGCGCCGTGCTCGAGGCGCACCCGCTGGCCGAGCTCAATGCGGCCTTTGCGCCGGACGGGCTCGCGATCGAGACACGGCGCGGGGCGCCGCCCGCCGAGCTGCATGTGTACTTCGCGGGCGGCGCCGCGGGCCGCAGCGCCGCCCAGCCGCGCGTCGCGATCGAGCTCGCGCCGCAGACGTCGCTGAGGCTCGTCGTTCACTGCCTCGAGGCGCCGGGCGGCCCCGCCGAGGCGGGCGCCGAAGGCGCTTCGGGCTGGCTCAACGTCGTCACGCAGGCCGCACTGGCCGAGGGCTCGCGCCTCGCGGTGTACCGGCTGCAGGAGCAAGGCGACGCCTACTTCGAGACGTCGCTGCTCGCGGCCGAGCTCGCGAAGGACGCTTCGCTCGAGGTCGGCTACGTCGATCTCGGCGGCCGCCTCGTGCGCAACGACATCGACGTGCGGCTGCTCGAGCCCGGCGCACATGCGAGCCTGTTCGGTGTCTTCGTCGCCGGCACGGGCCGGCACGTCGACAACCATACCAAGATCGAGCATGTCGCCCCGTACACGACGAGCGACGAAGCGTTCCGCGGCATCGCGGACCGCGACGGGCACGGCGTCTTCAACGGAAAGGTCGTCGTCCATCACGGCGCTCACGGCATCGACGCGCGGCAGGCGAGCGATAACCTGCTACTCGCCGAGCGCGCCGAGATCGACACCAAACCCGAGCTCGAGATCTATGCCGACGACGTCAAATGCAGCCATGGCGCGACGGTCGGCGAGCTCGACGCAGAGCAGCTGTTCTATCTGCGCTCCCGCGGCATCGCTGCCGAGGCCGCACGCGCGCTCCTGACATTCGCGTTCGCCGCCACGCTCCTCGAGCGGCTCGAGCCGGCTTCGCTCAGGGCCCGCGCCGTGCTCAAAGTCGCCGGCCAGCTGCCGGGCGGCGCGCCCGAGGAGATCGCGATATGAGCGCCCGGCCCGAAAACGCAGCCGGCGCACCGGCCGCCCGCCGCCGGCCGAGTCTCGTCACCGACGTGGCGGCCCTGCGCGCGGACTTTCCGGCGCTGCAGCAGTGCGTGCACGGCGACAAGCCGCTCGCCTACCTCGACAGCGCCGCGTCATCGCAGGTCCCGCAGCCCGTGCTCGACGCCATGCTGGAGCAACAGAGCAGGAATCACGCGAACGTGCACCGCGGTGTGCACGCGCTGAGCCAACGCGCGACGGATGCGTTCGAGGGCGCCCGCGAGAAAATCCGTGCCTACGTGAACGCGGCCGGCGTAGAGGAGATCGTCTTCACGCGGGGCACCACCGAGTCGATCAATCTCGTTGCGACGGCGCTCGGCGCGAGCCTCGGCGCCGGCGACGAGGTGCTCATAACGGCCATGGAGCACCACTCGAACATCGTGCCCTGGCAGCTCGCCTGCGAACGCACGGGGGCCAAGCTCGTCGCGGCGCCCGTGACCGATGCCGGCGAGATCGACTTGGCGGCCTTCGAGCGCCTGTTGAACGCGCGTACGCGCATCGTCGCCGTCGGCCACGTCTCGAACGCCCTCGGCACAGTCAACCCCGTCGCGGAGCTGACGGCGAAGGCGCACGAGGCCGGCGCCCTGGTGCTCGTCGACGGGGCACAGGCCATGGCGCACATGCGCGTCGACGTGCGCGACCTCGACTGCGACTTCTACGCGTTCTCCGGACACAAGATGTACGCGCCGACGGGAATCGGCGTGCTCTATGGGAAGCGGGCCCTGCTCGAGGAGATGCCGCCGTACCAGGGCGGCGGCGAGATGATCCTTTCCGTGAGCCTCGACAAGAGCGTCTACAACGCCCTGCCCTACAAGTTCGAGGCCGGCACGCCGAACATCACGGGCGCCGTCGCGCTCGGCGCGGCCGTCGATTACCTCGCGCGCCTCGACTTCGCGGCCGTCGCCGCCCATGAGCACAACCTGCTCGCGTATGCGACGGAGCGCGTCCTGGCCTTCTCGGGCGCGCGGGTCGTGGGCACGGCCGCGCGCAAAGCCGGCGTCCTCTCGTTCGTGTTCGACCGAATCCATGCGCACGACATCGGCACGATCGTAGACCTCGAAGGCGTGGCGATCCGCACAGGCCACCACTGCGCGATGCCCGTCATGGAGCGCTTCGGCGTCGCCGCGACGGCGCGCGCATCGTTCGGTGTCTACAACAATCGGGACGACGTGGACCGTCTGGCGGCCGGCTTGGCGCAAGCCGTGGAGATCTTCGCGTGAACGAACTCAGAGAGCTGTACAGGGAAGTCATCCTCGATCACAACCGCAATCCGCGGAACTTCGGCGAGCTCGCCGATGCGGACCGCGTCGTCGAGGGCGTGAACCCGCTGTGCGGGGACCGCCTCACGCTCTACGTGAAGCTCGCGGGCGACAAGATCGAGGATATCTCGTTCCGCGGCTCGGGCTGCGCTATTTCGGTCGCCTCCTCGTCGCTCATGACCGAGCGCGTCAAGGGCCGTTCGGTCGCAGAGTCGCTCGGACTCTACGACCAGGTTCACGACATGCTGACGGGCGCCGCGGAGCCGGACGTCGAGGCGCTCGAGAAGCTCGCCGCGCTGGCCGGCGTGCGCGAGTATCCGACTCGCGTCAAGTGCGCGAGCCTCGGCTGGCATGCGCTGCAAACGGCGCTGTCCGGCTCCGAAGAATCCGTCTCGACCGAGTAATCCGATGTACTATCAAAGCAACGAACCGGTAACCTTCTCGCGCGACTGCGAGGCCGTGCTGATCCCGGTCGGCGAGCGTGTGACACTGCCGGCGGGCACGCCCGGTCTGCTGACGCAGGCCATGGGCGGCAGCTTCACGATCTACATCGAAGGGAACCTGTTTCGCATCGCGGGCACGGATGCCGACGCGATCGGCATGGAGCCCCTAAAGCCGCCGGCCGTGCCCGACGACGCGACGGAGCAGGACATCGAGGCGGCCGTCTGGCAGCAGCTTCGGACCTGCTACGATCCGGAGATCCCGATCAACATCGTCGAGCTCGGTCTCGTCTACGGCTGCACGATCGAGAAGACGGAGACGGGCGGCCGGGCCGTGCACATCCAGATGACGCTGACGGCCCCGGGCTGCGGCATGGGCGACATTCTTGCCGAGGACGTGCGCGAGAAAGTGCAGATCATTCCGACCGTCGAGCGCGCGGACGTTCGAGCTCGTGTTCGACCCTCCGTGGAACCAGTCGATGATGTCGGAGGCCGCGAGACTGGAGGCAGGTCTCCTGTAGCCGGCGGTGAAACGCCTGACGCTGCTGAGGCACGCGAAATCGAGCTGGCGGGACGCGGAGCGGCCCGACATCGACCGCCCCTTGAACTCGCGCGGCGAGCACGACGCACCGCGTATGGGCGGGCGGCTCAAGGCGCGGGGCCTGCGCCCTTCCTTGATCTTGACGAGCCCCGCCCGGCGGGCGCGGGCGACCGCGAAGCTCGTCGCGCGTGCGCTGGGCTATCCGCTCGAGTTCCTGCAGCCCGAGCCCGCGCTGTATCTCGCGACGCCGGAACAGATCCTAGGCGTCGTCGCGGCGCAGGACGAGCGCTTCGGCGACGTGCTGCTCGTCGGCCACAACCCCGGCCTCAGCGAGCTCGTGTGCCGGCTGCTGCCCGATTTCGAGGTCCGCGACCTCCCGACCTGCGCCGTTGTGACCATCGACTTCGAGGCCGGCCGCTGGGCGGAATTGGAGAGCGCGCCCCGCAAGCTCGTGGCCTACGACTTTCCGAAGAATCCAGAGCCGGCGGGCAGCGAGCCCGCGCCGAGCCAATCTTGAGGAGACGGCAAACCATGGACGAGACACTCGAATTCGGCCGCAGCGAGCCGCCCGCGCGCAAGCCCGGCCGGCGCCGGCCGGCACGGCCCACCGCGCGCCGCCGCGCAACGCTCGCGGGCACGGCGCTCGTCTTCGGCGCCGCCGTCTTCGGCACCGTCGGCTGCAGCGGCGACGGCAATGCAGGGAAGACGTCCGGCAGCGGCGCGCCGGCCGCGGAAGCCGGCGGCGGCCCGGCCGCCCAGCAGGCGCCCGGCACTCCGGCGCAGCCCGCCGTCTCGGAGGCATGGATTCGGCTTCTGCCCGGCACCAGCCCGTCCGGCGGTTACTTCGTGATTCGTAACGACAGCGATGCGGCCCGCACGCTCGTGGGCGCCGACGCCGCAGACTTCCAAAGCGTCCAGCTGCATCGCAGCGTCGAGCAGAACGGGCTCGCGACGATGGTCCACGTGGACAAGGTCGTCGTCCCGGCCCACGGCGAGGTGAAATTCGAGCCGGGCGGCTATCACCTCATGCTCATGGGGCGGCAGCACCCGTTAACGCCCGGCAACACCGAGAAGGTCACGCTGCACTTCGCCGACGGCACCCAGCTGCCGGTCGAGTTCCAGCTGCGCAACGCGACCGGGACCGTCGGGAAATAGGAGTATAATGCGACATCGGCCGCGCCCCCCGTCCCGATTCGGGGGCCGCCTGACTCTCTGACGAGGCCCCGCGGCCGGTCGCTCCGGTCGCCCGGCCTGAACGAATCATGGCGCCCATTATTCACTTTCTCCTTCCGTACGAGTTTTCGCCGACGGTCGCGACGGTCACGGGGCTCTGTCTCGCGGCCTATTTCGCCGGCCTGCGGAAACAGGGCCCGCGTGGACGCATGGCCCGCGCCGTCGCCTTCGTGACCGGGGTCGTGCTCATGTACGCGGTCCTGCAGACGCGCTTCGATCTCTGGTCGCAGCACATGTTCTTCGTACACCGGACGCAGCACCTCGTGCTCCACCACCTCGGCCCGTTCCTCGTCGCCCTCTCGGCACCGTTCGATACGCTGCTCGCGGGCACGCCCGCCGCCGTTCGCCGCCGCGTCGTCGAGCCCGTGCTCGAGAACCGCACGCTCGGCGCCTGCTACCGCTTCGTGCAGCGGCCATGGGTCTCCACGCTGCTGTTCGTCGGGCTCATCTACCTCTGGCTCATCCCGTCCATCCACTTCATCGCGATGCTCAACGTGCCGCTCTATAACGCCATGAACTGGAGCATGGCGATCGACGGTCTGCTGTTCTGGCACGTGATTCTGGACCGTCGCGCGCCGTCCCCGGGCCGGGTCGCGGCCTACGGTGCGCGCATCGCTGCGGTCGTGATTGTCGTGTTTCCGCAAAGCGTGCTCGGCGCCTACATCTCGCTGGCCCATCACGACCTGTACCCCGTCTATTCGGTCTGCGGCCGGCTGTGGCCGATCGCCCCGACCGACGACCAGAGTCTCGGCGGTCTCATCACGTGGATTCCGCCGGGCATGATGAGCTTTGTCGGCCTGCTCGTTGTCTTAGGTCAGTGGATGCGCAGAGAGAATCCCGAGGGTACCGCCGCCTTGCCCGTCAGGTCGGAGCCTGCGCCGCCCGCCGGACCGTCGGCCCGGGCGCCGAAACCAGCAATGGAGGTATGAGATGAGAATAGCGACGATCGCGGCCATCGCGATGACGGGTCTACTGACGCTCACCGGCTGCAGCCAGGCGCCGCAGCAGTGGAGCACGCAGAACATCCGCGGTGCGATGCCCGACCTCGCGTTCAACCTCAAGGACGAGAACGGCAATCCCGTCAAAGCGGACGCCTACCGCGGGCATGTCACGCTGCTGTTCTTCGGCTACACGCACTGCCCCGAACGTCTGCCCCGCCACGCTCGGCATCCTGCACGCGGCCCTGCAGTCCCTCGGTGCGAAGGCGGACCAGATCCGGGTGCTCTTCGTGAGCGTCGACCCGAAACGAGACAACCCCAAGCAGCTCGCCGACTACACGAAGCCCTTCGGCGAAAATGTCATCGGCCTGACCGGCACGCGCCCGGAGCTCGACAAGCTGACGAAGCGCTACCGCGTCACCTACCGCTACGGCGACGCGGACTCCAAAGGCAATTACGCGGTCTATCACAGCGCCGCCATCTTCGCCTTCGACCCCGCCGGACACGTGCAGCTGCTCATGAGCTATCGGGACGGTCTGCCGGCGATCACGCACGACCTCAAGCAGCTCGTCGGCGAGAGCAGCTAACCGGGGCGCTCGTTCCTTGGGCGGCGTCGTCGGCCGCATGATTCATGAACGGGCTCGGGGGCTGGTGGTTGCCGGCGGCTCGTGCAGAGGGGCGCTTTCGGGGACGGCGTGAATCCTTCCCTGGAGCCTCCGTTGCGCGCCATCCCTGGCGCGCACGGCCCCGAAAGCGCCCCTCTGCACGAGCCGCCTCTGTTAGGGGCGCGGCCGTTCATGAATCATGCTGCAACCGCGCGAGGAACTCCCTGCTGGAAAGTCGATAGTCCGAGAGGTCCGCGCGATTCCGCACGGCTGCAGGAAACGGTACGTGCGCTCTTCCCGACGCGGACGGCTGCAGAAAACGCCGGTGCATGCGCTCTTCAAGCTATAGCCGCGTCGGTGTCCGGGCTTCAGGCTCGGCGTAAGGGCGGTGTCGGGATCGTAAGCGCCAGGGATGGCGCTTACGAAGCGTACAGGGACGTATTCACAGCGGTCCCGACACCGCCCTTACGCCGAGCCTGAAGCCCCGCTGCCACGCCCAGTCTGAAGCCCCACTGCCCCGCCGAGCCTGAAGCCGCGCTGCCAAACGCGCTTGGTGAGTCCGCGAAGCCTAGTCGCCGAGGCGCAAGTGCTGCGCGCCCTCCCCGGCCGGCGTATGGTAGCGGTTGTTCTCGCAGACGTATTCCTGGATCTTGTAGCCGGGCCAGCGCCGGTACATCCACGTCCACTTCCACGGGGCCGTCAGGTATTCCGGGTCCGTGACCGTCACGCGGTCCTCCATGAAGTTGGGCGCGACGAGTCGAATGCGCTCGTGTATCCGCATCATGTTCGAATGGGGCACGTTGCGAAAGCGCACGTAGTCCTTGACGCCGACGGTGTCGACGACGAGCGTGTCGCCTTCCCAGTGGCCGGCCGAATGGCCCCAGAAGCGCGGCTCGGCGTCCTGGGGCGCCATGAGCTTATCGCCCAAATAGACGCGGCGAACCTGGTTGAAGGCCTCTTCTATGACCGTGACCTGGCCCGGCGTCTCGAGCACCTCGAGCGGGAACATGGCCATCATCATGGCCGGCATGCCGTCGGGAATGCAGTTCGAGTAGTTGTTGGCGGGTGGATGGCCCGCGTCCGTGAGCCGCTTGACCTCGGCCTGCTTCGCGCGCCACTTGCCGAGATACTGCGGTTTCAGCGGCGGCTCCGGTATCGGCGCCGGCGGCGGCGGCCCGTCGACGGCTTTCGAGCCGAGCCCGGCCGAGCGCATGGGATAGCGCTCCCACTCCCCGTTGATGCCGTGGATGCGCTCGACCTCGGGCGCGGCCGCGGCGGCCGTCGTGGCGGCTTTCGGACCGGAGGCCGCGGCCACCGAGCCGGACGGGGGCGCCGCGACCGGGGCTTGGGCGGCAGCCGGAACGCCGAGGCAGATGGCCGCCGTCAGCGAGACGGCGGCCAGCGCCGCTGCGAAGGTTCGCTGTGCCATGCTGCCCTCCCGTTCAATCGCCGAAAGCGATGGTCGCACGGCCCGCGGGCCCGCCGTTGCTAAACGTGCGACCGTCGGCAAGGCGCACGGCCTTGAGCAGGGCGCCGGCCTCGCCGCTGCGCAGCGGTGCGACGATGACGGCGATCTGGTCGCCCTTGTGGATCATGTTCCACTTCCAGCCGATGCGATCGAGGATGCCCGGGTTGGCGCACTCGATGAGCCAGTGCTTGAGGGCGCCGTCGGAGCCCCGCGCGTCGAGATGAATGTAGACGTGGGGGTTGGCCCATTCGAAGCGGGTGACCGTGCCCTTGAAAGTGATCTGCCGAGTCGGCTCGTAGGATGCAAACGAGTGATGGGCCAAGGCCGGTGCGGCCGCCGCGAGCAGCGCGAACGCCGCAGCTGCCGAGGCGACGACCCGGCCGGTAATTTTCGTTCCGATCATCTCTCCCTCCCCTGAGCGGCGGCCCGCGCGGCGAGCCACGGAACGATCTTAAGGCAAAGACGGCGCCGCGATACACCCCCGGCGCGGCCGGGCGCGCGCGAACCGCCTTAAAGGGCGGGCGGGGCCGAGCGCCTCAGTCGTCGGGCGCCTGGCGCCTGGCCCTGAGCAGCCGCCGCGTGCGCTTGTCCGGCCGGCCCGCCGTGGGCACGCGGGCCACCTCCCGCATCGCGGCGCGCCGCTCGGCAGCCTCTTGACGGCGGCGTACGGAGACTTCGCTCTCGACATAGCAGCGCTGCGCCTCGGGCGCGGGGCCGCGCCTCTCCGGAATCGCGGCCACGGTGATCTCGTAGGCCGTCTCGTCGCGCGTGACGACGAGCACGTCGCCGACCCTGACCTCTCGCGCCGGCTTCGCGCGCTGGCCGTTGACGTGCACGTGCCCGCCCTTCACCGCCTCGGCCGCGACGCTGCGCGTCTTGTAGAAGCGCGCGCACCAGAGCCAGCGGTCTATTCTGAGGCCGTTGCGGGCCTCGTCGGCTTCGGCTTCCCGCATGCTGCCCGCTCCGTTGGCCGCGCCTGCGTCAGTTCACGTCGCAGAAGCAGTAGGTATAGAGATTGTGGGGATCGTTCCAGCGCGCGAGGAACTCGAGCGGCGCCTTCGCGCTCTCGAGCAGCCGCGCGACGGGACGCGGCAGCGGCGACTCCCCGGCCAGATCCTTGATCACGGGCGCCGCGGTCTGGGCGAACTGCATCGCGAAACGCTGCGCGAGGGTGAGCTTCGGCTCGATATAGTCGACCTCGTAAGCGCCCGGCTTGAGACCCGCCATCTTGGCCGCCGAGGCGATCGCGTCGTCGAGATTGCCGAGCTTGTCGACGAGCCCGCGCGCGAGCGCGTCGCTGCCCGTCCAGACCCGGCCGCGGGCCACTTGGTCGACCTGCTGGATGGACTTGCCGCGGTACATCGCGACTTTGCTGATGAACTGCTGGTACGTGTTTTGTATGGACTGGCCCAGGATGTCTTTCATATCCGCGCCGAGCCCGCGCAGCCGGTCGTCCTGGCCGGACAGGCTCGTCGTGCCGATACCGTCGACCGTCACGCCGAGCTTCGCAAGCGTCTTCTCGAACGTCGGCACGGTGGCACCTACGCCGATCGACCCAGTCAGCGTCGTCGGGCTCGCCCAGATTTCGTCGGCCGACATCGAAACCCAGTAGCCGCCCGAGGCCGCGACGCTGTCCATCGAGACGATGACCGGCCGGCCGCTCTGCTGGAACAGCTCGACCTCGCGCAGAATCAGGTCCGCCGCGAAGGCGCTGCCGCCCGGGCTGTCG
Organism: uncultured Gammaproteobacteria bacterium; assembly: GCA_963782445.1. GTDB lineage: Bacteria > Pseudomonadota > Gammaproteobacteria > Steroidobacterales > Rariloculaceae > ZC4RG20. The sequence continues at coordinate 1,537,757 of CAWAJM010000001.1, read as the reverse complement.
ACGCGCAGCACGAGCGCCTTGACGGCGTCGTCCTCGTTCGCCTCCCGGATCAGCGCCGACGTCGAATCGCCGCCGACGGTGCCGGGCGGTTGCACGCCGTCGAGTATCTCACCCGAAAGCACGACGACGGCGACCTTGTCCTTGCCGGCGCCCGCCGCGGGCGCCGCGGGCCGCACGGCCCGCAGATAGGCCTCGTAGCCGATGGCCGGGAAGTCGTCGCTGTCCTTGTCGGCGCCGATCGCGTCGCGGATCCGATCGCGCATGAGATCGTGCGGAAGCAGCTCGTCGACGAGGCCGTAGTTGAGCGCGAGCTTCGCGGCATCGCCCCCGGCCTTGCGCAGCAGCATGGGCGCGTCGTCAGCGTAGCGCTGCAGCGCGTCGGAATCGAGCTTGCGCGCCTTCGTCACGTCGGCCTGGTAACTGCTCCAGAGGCCGCCGAGGTAGGCGCGGCTGGCCTCTTTGTCGTAATCGGACATGTTGTTCCGAGTGATGGGCTCGACGTAGGACTTGTACTCGCCGACGGTCCAGACGTTGTAGTCGATGTACAGCTTATCCAGCGCTGCCTTGTAGTACGGCATGAAGCGGCCGTACCCGGAGATCAGCACGTTGCCCATGGGGTGCATGTAGATGTGATCCGCCTGCGCCGCCAGATAGTACTGATCCCGGTTGAAGCCGTCCCCGATCGCGAACACCGGCTTGCCCGACGCCTTGAACTTGCGGATCTCCTCGCCGAGCCGCTGCAGCTTGCTCAAACCGGCGCTGCCCATGCCGTCGAGCTGCAGCACGAGCGCCTTGATGCGGCGGTCCTTAGTGCCCGCGCGGATCGCGTCGACGAGATCCTTGACGAGGGTCTCGGCGCTTTGCTCGCCGCGGGCCCGCTCGAGGGCACGGTGGACGGGGTCGCCCGAAAGCTGGTCGACGAGATTGCCGCGCGGTGCGATCACGAGCGCCGCGGCCTGCGGCACGACGGGCCGCTCGTGAACGAGCGCGCCGACGGCGAACACGAGGATCACGAAAAGGACGAACAGGTGCAGGACCTTGCGGAAGCCATCGAGAATCCGCCACAGGTGGCGAAAGAAACGCGCTACGAAAGACACCTTGCTCGAGCTCCCATTGCCGGGCCGCCCCTACTTCAGAAGCGCCAGGGACAGCGCCGGCCAATACGCGATAATGACGACCGAGATCAACAATACCAAAAGGAACGGCACGGTGGCCAAGTAGATCTCGGTGATGTCCTTTCCGAATCGATGACTCGAGATGAACAGGTTCAGGCCGACGGGCGGCGTCAAGTAGCCGAGCTCCATGGCCCCGAGGAAGACGATGCCGAGATGCACGGGATTGATGCCGTAGCCGGCCGCGACGGGTAGGATCAGCGGCACGACGAGCACGATGGCCGAAAAGATGTCCAGCAGCGCCCCGAGGATCAGCAGGAACACGAGCAGCGCCGCCAGAAAGGTCTTCGGCCCGGCGACGTAGGCGCTGATGACGCCGAAGAGCTTCTGCGGCACCTGCATATCGATGAGGTAGTTCGTCGAGGCCAGTGAGACGCCGAGAATCACGAGGATCGCGCCCACGAGAACCATGGCCTCGCGCACGATGCGCGGCAGCTGGCGCCACGGCACCTCGCGCAGCACGAGCAGCTCGACGACGAGCACGTAGAGCGCCGTCACGGCCGCGGCTTCCGAAACCGCGAAGAAGCCGCTGTAGATGCCGCCGAGCACGACGATGGGCAGCGGCAGCTCCCACTTCGCCGCGGCGATAGCCGCGAGCACTGCGCGACCCGAGGCCTGCTCGGCCCCGACGCGCAGGTGCCGGTTGCGCCAATAGCTGAAGACGCACAGCGCCAGCAGCATGAGCAGCCCGGGCAACACGCCCGCGAGGAACAGGTTGTCGATCGACGTCTGGGCGACGACGCCGTAGAGGATCAGCGGCAGTGAGGGCGCGAACAGCAGCCCGAGGCTGCCCGAGGTCGTGATGAGCCCGAGGTTGAATCGACCGTCATAGCCCGCTTCGCTGAGCGCCGGCATCAACAGTGCGCCGAGCGCGATGATCGTGACGCCGGAGGCGCCCGTGAAGGCCGTGAACAGCGCGCACGTCGCGAGCGAGATCATGGCGAGTCCGCCCGGCAGCCAGCCGAGCAGCGCCTGCGAAAGCCGCACGAGACGTTGGGCAGCGCGGCCCTCGCTGAGCAGGAAGCCTGCAAACGTGAACAGCGGAATCGAGACGAGCACCGGCGTATCGGACAGCCCGAAGAAGTCGATGCCGAGCACCGAGAGGTTCACGTGCTCGCTGTAGAAACCGAGCATTGCGCCGGCCGCGATGATCACGAACAACGGCACACCGAGCAGCGCGAGCACGAGAAAGACGAGCCCCGAGACCACCATGCCTAATGCTCGGGCTCGGTCATGGGCGTCGGCGCGGGTTCCGGCACGGCCTGCGCCGCACCGAGCCAGGTCTCGACGGCGCGCACGGCGAAGCGATAGGCGACGAGGCCGAAACCGACGGGCAGCGCGAGCTGGAACCACCACGCCGGCCAGAGATTCGAGAACAGGTCGCCATAGCGGCGCGAATCCGCGACGAAGCCCCAGGAGAACCAGGCGAGCAGCGCGCAGATCGCGGCCGTCGCGAGGTGGCGCACGACCTCCGCGCGGCGCCGCCAAGCGGGAGGCAGCAGCCTGCCGGCGAAGTCGATGGCGATATGCTTGCGGTCCCGGCTGGCCGCGACGGCGCCGAACATGGCGATCCACAGAACGGCGACGCGCACGACCCCGTCGGCCCACGGCAGCGCCAGCGAAAAGCCGTCGCGCAGCACGATCTGCCCCGCCGCGATCAAGACGAGGGCCCCCAGCAGCGCGACGAGCATGGCGTTTTCGAAGAAACGGCCGAGCCGCTCGGCGCGCCGGAGCCAGCGAACGCTCGACGAGCGGGTCAAGGACGGACGCCTAGCCGCCGAGGGCGGCCGAAGCACCCGTGCGGCGCGACACCGGCGGGTGCGCCGCACGGTACTTGCGCAGGAGGTCGCGCTCCTGCTCGAACAGCGGCGCATTGACCTCGGGCCGCTTCTCGAGCTCCGGATAGATGGCGACGACCTCGCGGCGCAGCTCGGCGAGCGCATCGGGATCGACGTGGACGATCTTGACGCCCGCCTTGCGCAGCACGGTCAGGGCGTTGCGGTTGTCGTCGCGCGCGGCCGCGTCGAGCCCGTGCATGGTCTTCGTCAGAATGGCCGCGGCCGTCTTCCGGTCGGGCTCGTCCACGCGCATCCAGGCGTGCTCGTCGATCGCGAAGACGCCCATCGAGTAGAGCACGGGCAGATCCGTGAGGTAATCGACCTTCGTATGCCACTGCAGCACGAGCGCGACGGAGGGCGATGCCGCGACGATATCGAGCAGTCCGGTCTGCAGGCCCGTGAGCACGTCCGTGACGGGCAGCACGACGGGAGAGAGCCCAAGGGACTGCATGGCCGTAAAGTTGATCTGGTCGCCCTCCGGGACCCAGACCTTGCGGCGGCGCATGTCGTCCACGCCGCGGACCGGCGTCTTGGACATCAGTTTCGCGAAGCCGCCCTCGACGAAGCCGAAGCTCATGAAACCGGCCTTCTCGAGGCCCTGCGCGAGGATTGGATCCATGCGGCTGCGAACGTAGTCGACCTCGTCGAGCGAGCGGAACAGCAGCGGCATGCCATAGAGGTTCAGGCCGTTGTAGCGCGCAGCAAGACCGCCCGACGTGAAGGCCCCGCCCTGCAGCTGGCCGATGCGCACCTTGCGCAGCACCTGGGCATCGTCGCCCATGACGCCGCCCGGATAGAATTTGAGGACGAGGCGTCCGTCGGTCGCGGATTTGATCTTGGCCGCCGCCGCGCGCATCTCCTGCATCCAGTGAGAGCCGTCCGGCGCGATCGTCGCGATCTTGAGCGCTACGCTGCCCGCGCAGGCGGCCCCAGCCCAGCCCAGAGCGAGTGCCGCCGCGGCGGCCGCCACAGCGCGCACGCGAGTCGAGAATCCACACATGTTCCCTCCGTTGCCTGCGTGGCTCGTCAGAAGTAGTCGTCCGCGGACTTGAGCAGCTCCTTCGCTTCGCGCTTGGCGAGAACGTTGAAGAGCGTCAGGTTCTTGGCCTCCACGGGCGCGGCCAGGACTTCGTTGAGCAGGCGGTCGTGCAACTCCCGGTCGAACACGAGGCGCGCGTAGCGCTTTGCATACTCGACCTTGACGGACAGGTCGCGTCCGCCCGAGAGCTCGATCGCCCGCTCGAAATACATCTTCGCCTTCTCCGGGTGCCCGCCGAGCGCGGGCGGCCGGAGCGAGTAAAGGATGCCGAGGTAGCCGTCCGCGGCCCCCTGCATGTAATTCTCGTCGACCGCGACCACGCGCTCGAGCGATGCCTGCACCCAGGGCAGCTCGGCGACGGCGCTCCAGTCCTCGCTCGTCGCATCGAGATAGGCGAGCCAGCCCACGGCGTAAGCGTATAGAAGATCGACGTGTTTCTTTGTGACTTCTGTCAAATGCCGGACGAAACCGTCGTAGTCCGAGCCGTTCCACTTACAGGCCCACTGGTAGCGCAGGCACATGGCGCGCCGGCCGTAATCGCGGGCTTTCGTCGTCAGGGCGACGGCGCGCTCGTGATTCGGGGCGAAGCGCGAGCCGTAGAGCGCGTAGAGCTGCGCGGCGGCGGCGAGCAAGCCCTGGTCGTCGGGATGCTCGTAGATGAGGCCGTCGATGAGCAGCAGGTAGGCCGGCACCGCGTTCTGCACGAGCGTCGGGTCCCGCTGGTTCAGGATCGAGGCGGAGAGGGTACCGGCCGCCATGCCGCCCATGAGCGTGCTGCAGCCAGCGAGGCCGACCGTAAGCACGGCGGCCGCCGCCAGCATCGTGACGCGTCTGTACACGGAACGTCTCTCGAGCGATCGGCTCGGCTGCGGCCGCGCGCGGGGCGGCCGGCCGCCGAGCTCGTCGGCCGGCGCGGCCTCTGCGAGGCGCTGGCCGCTGCGGCTCAGACCTTCTCTTTGATGCGTGCGGACTTGCCGCTGCGCTCGCGCAGGTAGTAGAGCTTGGCCCGCCGCACGTCGCCGCGGCGCTTGACCTTGATGTCCGCGACGGCCGGGCTGTGCGTCTGAAACACGCGCTCGACGCCCTCGCCGTGCGAGACCTTGCGAACCGTGAACGACGAGTTCAGCCCGCGGTTGCGCTTCGCGATGACGATGCCCTCGTAGGCCTGGAGGCGCTCGCGGTCGCCCTCCTTGACGCGGACCTGCACAACCACGGTATCGCCCGGCGCGAACGAAGGCACGTCCTGCTTCAGTTGTTCCTGTTCTATTTCGTCGATGACTCTAGACATGACTGTATCCTCACCAATGGCGCCCGCCGCCCGTATGTTCCGAGGGGGCCGTATTTTACGCGATTTCGTCGCCGGAGCCCGCATTTGCGAGCTCCGCTTTGAATTCCTCGAGCAGCTCGGCGTCGCCCTCGGCAAGGCCGCGCTCGGCCAACAGCTCCGGCCGGCGCAGCCAGGTTCTGCCGAGCGACTGCTTGAGCCGCCAGCGCCGCACGGCGGCATGGTCCCCGCCGAGCAGCACGTCCGGCACGCGCAGGCCGTCGATCTCTTCCGGCCGCGTGTACTGCGGACAATCCAGCAGCCCGGCCGTGTACGAATCCTCCACGGAGGAGTCGGCATGGCCGAGCACCTGCGGCAGCAGCCGCGCGACCGCGTCGATGACGACGGCCGCGGCCGGCTCGCCGCCGCTCAATACGTAGTCGCCGAGGGCGAGCTCGGCGGGCACTTCGCCGAGCACGATGCGCTCGTCGATGCCCTCGTACCGGCCGGCCACGAGCAGCACGCCCGGAGCCGCGGCGAGCTCGGCGGCGCAACGCTGGTCGAAGCGCCGACCCTGCGCGCTCAGCACGAACTCGCGGCAGCCGGCCGGCATGCGCTGCCTGAGCGCCCGAATCGCATCGCGCACGGGCTCGTACTTGAGCACCATGCCCGGGCCGCCGCCGTAGGGCCGATCGTCGACGGTGCGGTGCCGGTCGTGCGCGAACTCCCGCGGCGAGACATGCTCGACGGCAATGAGCCGCCGCTCCCGCGCGCGGCCCACCACGCCATGGCGGGCGACCGGCTCGACGAGCTCGGGAAACAGCGAGACGATGCCGAACGTGTACATGCGCCTGGCTCTCAGTCCCAGAAGCTCGAGTCCCAGTCCACGACGATCACGCCGCCAGGCACGTCGACGCGCTGCACGACCGGGGCGACGAACGGAATCATGCGGTGGCCGGGGCCGGCCAGCACGATGACATCGTTGGCCCCTGTGGCCATGAGCCTGTCGACGGTACCCAGACACTCGCCGGCCGTGCTTCGGACCTCGAGACCCTCGAGATCGACCCAGTAATATTCGCCGGGCTCGCAGGGCGGCAGCTCGCCGCGCTCGACCTCGATCTCTGCACCGAGCCACTCGCGCGCCCGGTCGCGATCGTCGATGCCGCGCAGCTTCGCGACCACGTTCTTCCCCTGCGCGTGCCCCGCTTCGACCTCGACACGCTGCCGTTCGCCGTCACGGTCGAGAACCCAGGCAGGGAAGCCGACGATGTTGTCGCGGGGCTCGGTGTAGGAATGGATCTTGACCCACCCCTTGATGCCGTAGAGGCCGCAGATGCGGCCCAGCCTCACCTGCCTGTCGGCCTCCGCGCCCATGCCCGAGCGGCCCGAGCGCTCACGCGGCTTGCGCGGCCTGCGAGCTCCGGTATTGCTTGATGAGCTTCTCGACGCGCTCCGACGCCTGCGCTCCCTGCGAGAGCCAATGGTCGACGCGGGCGAGATCGAGCTGCAGCTCGTTCGCCTGTCCCGAAGCGATCGGGTTGTAGAAGCCGAGACGCTCGATGTACCTGCCGTCGCGGCGATTGCGGCGGTCCGTGACCACGATGTGGTAGAAGGGACGCTTCGTCGCTCCGCCGCGCGATAGACGAATCCTGACCATAGAGTTTCCGATCCCCTGGCGAAGCACGCTTCGCGAAATCAACCTGGCAAAATTAAAAGCGGCCGCCGGGACCGCTAGGTAAGACGCGGAATTGTACTGCGTTTTTGGGCGCTGAAAAAGAAAAAAGGGGTCAGAGCCCTTTTTCGCCCACCACCGTCGGCTCTGTGCGGCGGCGCAGCGCGCGAAAAAGGGCTCTGACCCCTTTTTTCTCCTCACCTACCGCCCGAGCCCACCCCCGCGCCCCCGCAGGGCACCGGCCAGCGCCCGCTCCATGCCGCCTTTGGACGCGCGCTTCATGGTCTTCGCGAGCTGCTTGTGCTGCTTGAGCAGGCGGTTGATCTCCTGGACGGGCAGGCCCGCGCCCCCGGCGATGCGGCGCTTGCGAGAGCCGTCGATGAGATCCGGGCGGCGGCGCTCGCGCGGGGTCATCGAGTCGATGAGGGCCATCTGCCGCTTGAGCTGGCCGTCATCGAAACCCGAAGCCGCCAGCGCCCCGGGCTTCACGCCAGGCAGCTTGTCCAGCAGCGAGCCGAGGCCACCCATGTTGATGAGCTGCTGCAGCTGCTCGCGGTAGTCCTCCAGGTTGAGCTCCCGCCCCTTTTTGACCTTGCGCGCGACGCGCTCGACGGCCTCGCGGTCGACCTGCTGCTGCACGCGCTCGACGAAGCCGACGACGTCGCCCATGCCGAGAATCCGCGAGGCGAAGCGTTGCGGCACGAAGGACTCGAGCGCGTCGAGCTTCTCGCCCGTGCCGACGAGCTTGATGGGCACACCCGTCACCTCCCGGACCGAGAGCGCGGCACCGCCGCGCGCGTCGCCGTCGGCCTTGGTCAGAATCACGCCCGTGAGCGGCAGCGCCTCGTTGAAGGCCCGCGCCGAGTTCACGGCATCCTGGCCGGCCATCGAGTCGACGACGAACAGCGTTTCTCCGGGCGCGACCGTCTCATGGATGGCCCGGACTTCGTCCATCATGGCCGCGTCGACATGCAGCCGGCCGGCGGTGTCGACGATGAGCCAGCGCGAACCGCGACGCTTGGCCTCGGCCAGGGCCGCGGCCGCGATCTTGCGCGGGTCCTTCTCGTCGGATCCGTAGTAGTCGGCGCCGATGTCGCCCGCGATCTTCTCGAGCTGCTCCCGCGCGGCGGGCCGATAGACGTTGGTGCTGACCAGGAGCGCCTGGCCGCCCCCGCTTTTCTTGAGCTGCATCGCGAGCTTGCCGGCCGTCGTCGTCTTGCCGGCGCCCTGCAGACCGACGAGCAGCAAGATGGCCGGAAAGCCGCGGCTCTCGATCTGACTCTGCTCGCGGCCGAGCGCGATGACGAGCTCGTCGTGGACGATCTTGACGAAGGTCTGGCCCGGATTCAGGCTTCGCGCGACCTCGGCGCCGAGCGCCCGCTGGCGCACGTGCTCGACGAGGCTCTTGACTACGGGCAGGGCCACGTCCGCCTCGAGCAGCGCCATCCGGATCTGGCGCACCGTGTCGCGCACATTGTCTTCGGTGATGCGGCCGCGGCCGGTCACGCGCTGGATCGCGCCGCTCAAGCGTTCTGTCAGGGTGTCGAACATGGAGGTACTCGGCTCGGATCGATGGCCGAAACAGCGTAGCACGAAGGCCGCAGAGCCGGGACGGCCGGACCTTTCCGGGCCGCGACCGGGCTCCTTGACACTTCGTTTCGGCTTCGGTCAATCTACGTGGATACTCGACCCTTGGAGGGCATCCTTTTTTGAACGTTCCCCTAGGCCTACACATCAGCCTACTCATCGTTCTACTGCTTCTTTCGGCCTTCTTCTCGAGTACTGAAACCGCCCTGATGAGCCTCAATCGATATCGGTTGAGGCACCGGGCCCGCCAAGGCCAGCGCTCGGCCCGTCTCGCCGAGCAGCTACTGCAGCGCCCGGACCGGCTCATCGGCCTCATTCTGCTCGGCAACAACGCGGCCAACCTGGGCGCGGCCGCGCTCGTGACAATCATCTCGCTGCACGTCGGCGGCGAGAGCGCCATCTTCGCCGGCACGCTGATCCTCACGTTCGTCGTGCTGATCTTCAGCGAGGTCGCGCCCAAGACCGTCGCGGCGCTGAATCCCCCGCGCTTCGCTCTGCCCGCGGCGCTCATCTACTATCCGCTGCTCAAGATCGCCTACCCGCTCGTCTGGCTCATCAACCTGCTGGCCAACGGCGTGCTGCGCCTGTTCGGCGTGCGCACCGAGCACATCGCTTCGCACCCGCTCAGTGCCGAGGAGTTGCGCACGGTCGTGGCCGAGGCCGGCGTCATGGTCCCGCGGCGGCATCAAAAGATGCTGCTCAGCATTCTCGACCTCGATGCGATCACGGTCGACGACGTCATGGTGCCGCGCCAGGAGATCGTCGGCATCGATCTCGACCGGCCCTGGGAGCACAACGTCGATATCATCCACAACGGAGAGTTCAACCGCCTCCCCGTCTTTAGAGACGACATCGACAGTCTCATCGGCGTCGTGCGCGTGCGCAAGCTGCTGCCCGATCTCGCAAACGGGACGCTCGACGAGCAGCGGCTGCTCACGAACATCAAGGAGCCCTACTTCGTGCCCGAAGGCACGCCGCTCAACAAGCAGCTGCTGAACTTCCAGCAGACCAAGCGGCGCTCGGCGTTCGTCGTCGACGAGTACGGCGACATCCAGGGTCTCATCACGATCGAGGACATCCTCCGGGAGATCGTCGGCGAGTTCGACGCGGAGTCCGCACCGGCCGACCTCGGCATTACGCGCGAGAGCGAGACGAGCTACATCGTCGATGCGGGGGCGAACATCCGTCAGCTCAACCGGCTCATGGGCTGGCACCTGCCGACGGACGGACCGAAGACGCTGAACGGTCTCGTCGTCGAGCACCTCGAGACGATCCCGGCCTCCGGAACGGGCCTCACGATCGCGGACTATCCGATCGAGATCCTGAGCACGACGGAGCACGGCATCAAGCAGGTGCGCATCCGGCTGCCGGACATCGACGCCAGCGAGCCGATGCGGGCCGCGCAGCGGTAGCTTTGCGGCTGTAGTCCGCATGATTCATGAACGGGCTGGGGCTCGGTGGCGGCCGGAGGTTCGTGCATGAGGCCGCTGTCGGGACCGCCCTTACGCCGAGCCTGAAGCCCCGCCGCCGACGCATCTGTCGCTCCGACGCCCCGCTCACGCGAGCACGTCCACCGCTTCGACGAGCCGCTCCACGGCGCAGACCTCGAGCCCCAGCGCCGCACGCGGCCGGTTGCCGCGCGGCACGAGCGCGCGCGCGAACCCGTGCTTGGCCGCTTCGGCGAGCCGTTCCTCCCCGAAGGGCACGGGCCGGACCTCGCCCGTGAGGCCGATCTCGCCGAACACGGCGACATCGGCCGGCACGGGCCGCTCGCGGAAGCTCGAGAGCACGGCCAGCGCGACGGCGAGGTCCGAAGCGGTCTCCGTGACGCGCAGGCCGCCGACGACGTTTGCGAATACGTCGCTGTCGCCGATGCCGATGCCGCAGTGCCGGTGCAGGACGGCAAGCAGCAGTCCGAGCCGCTGGGCGTCGAATCCCTGAGCCAGGCGGCGGGGGTTCTGCGTCGTGCCGCGGTCAACGAGCGCCTGAACCTCCACGAGCACGGGCCGCGTGCCCTCGCGCGTGACGAGCGTGACGCTGCCCGGCACGGGCTCCGCGCGGCGCGCGAGGAAGATGGCCGACGGGTTCCTGACCTCCCTGAAGCCGTCCTCGCTCATGACGAAGAAACCGAGCTCATTGGCCGCGCCGAAGCGGTTCTTGGCGGCGCGGATGATGCGGAAGCGGCTGCCCGCATCGCTCTCGAAGTACAGGACCGTGTCGACCATGTGCTCGAGCACGCGGGGCCCCGCGAGCGTGCCCTCCTTCGTCACGTGCCCGACGAGCAGCGTCGCGACGTTGCGCGTCTTCGCGAAGCGCACGAGCTGGGCCGCGGACTCCCGGAGCTGACTCACGGATCCCGGCGCCGATTCGAGGCCGGCGCTGTAGAGCGTCTGAATCGAATCGACGACGAGCACGCCGGGCGGCGCCGACTCGAGGCGCGCGAGCACGGCTTCGACGCAGGTCTCGGCCATGAGCTCGACGGGCGCGCTGCCGACGCCCATGCGCCGGGCCCGCAGGCCAATCTGATCGAGCGACTCCTCGCCCGTCACGTAGCACACGGTGTGCTGCGCCGCGAAGTTTGCGAGCGCACGCAGTAGCAGCGTCGACTTGCCGATGCCGGGGTCGCCGCCGATCAGCACGACGGAGCCCGGCACGAGGCCGCCACCGAGCACTCGGTCGAGCTCGCCGAAACCGGTGGCGACCCGCGCAATGCCGCCGATGTCGAGCCGGTCGAGCCGCGCGAGCTCGGCGGTGCCCGCATAGTGCGCCTGCCGCGTCCGCTCGCCGACGGCCACTGATTCGACGAGGCTGTTCCAGGCGCCGCAGTCCGGGCACTGGCCTTGCCACTTCGGCTGGCGCCCGCCGCAAGACTCGCAGGTGTAGACGGCCTTCTGTTTCGCCATGCGGCGGAGCATAGCGGAATCGGCGCGAACCGTGCCTGGTTCACAAGAGCCGCCGCGCTTCGCGTGGCATACTCCCGCGGCCCGGGCGCATGGACGGACGGGACGGACGGAAGGGCATGCAGGAACACAGCCCGCGCCTCGCGACAATCACGGCGCTCGGCCTGGCGGCGGCCGCGGCCGCCTATCTGCCGCCGTTCCACGCGGCCGCCGGCGCGGACCGCGCCCTATATGATCTGTGGTCGCGGCTCTCGACGCCGCCCGCACCGGACGAGCTCGTCATCGTGCCGCTCGACGATCCCGCAGGCCTCGACGCTGTCGCCCGGCTCGCCCGCGACGCCGGTGCCACGCTGGTCACGACGTTTCCGCGCCCGACGCCGGGCGCGCGCGACGCGGCGCTCGGCCCCGTCGATCTCCCCATCGGCGGTGGCGTCCTGCGCGGAACGCCCTGGCCGCGCGGCGGCCACCTCTATTTTCCGGCCGACGCCGACGGTGTCGTCCGCAGCGACAAGCCGCTGCTCGAAGACGACCCGCCCACGCCGTCGCTCGCGCTCGCGACGATCGAGGCCGCGGCGCCGGCGGGCACGGCCGCGGCGGCCGCCGACGGCGACTCGGTCTCGGTCGGCGCGGACCGCTTTCGGCTCGACGGGCGCGGGCGCCGGCGGCTGCGCTTTTTCGCGCCCGCCTCGTTCCGGCACCTCGCCCCGGCCGAACTCGGCGCGGCCGCCGCGACGCTCGCCGGGACAATCGTCGTGGCCGGCCCCGGCGAACCGACCTACCGCACGCCGCTCGGCCGGCTCAGCGCGCGCGATCTGCTCGCGGAGTCCATCGCCGGTTATCGCCGCGACGAGGCGGTCGGCGTCGGCGCGGCGCAGGCCCTCGCGCCTTGGCTGCTGGCCGCACTGCTGGCCGGGGTACTGCTGCGCGCCGGGGCCTCCGGCCGCCGGCAGGCCGCGGCCGCCTGGGGATTCGCGGCCGCGCCCCTCGCGATCGTCGCGGCCAGCGGCGCGGCCTTTGCACTCGCCGGCGACTGGCTGCCGCCCGGCGGGCCGAGCGCCGTGCTGCTCGGCTGCTGGCTCGGGACGTTGCGGCGCGGCCGCGGGGCGACAGCGGAATCGACGGGCGTGGCGGAATCGGCGGCGGTGGCGGCTTCGGCGGGCTCGGCGCAGGCGCCCGCGCTCGCGGCACCGCGCCCAGGCGACCTCCCCGCCACACTCGGCCGCTACGAGGTGCTGGAGGACATCGGCTGCGGCGCCATGGGCCGCGTGCTGCTCGGCCGCGACCCGAAAATCAACCGCAAGGTGGCGATCAAAGCCGTCGATCTCGGCGAAGAGTGCGAGCCCGAGGAACTCGACGAGGCCCGTGAGCGCTTCTTACGCGAGGCGGAAACGGCCGGCCGCCTCAATCACCCCAACATCGTCACGATCTACGACGTCGGCCAGGCCGGCAGCATCGCCTACATCGCCATGGAATATCTCTCGGGCCGCCGGCTCGGCGATTTCGTCTCCGCCGACTCGCTGCTGCCCCCCGCACTCGTGCTCGACCTGCTGAGCCGGACGGCCGACGCCCTCGATTACGCACACCGTCACAACGTGGTGCACAGGGATATCAAGCCCGCGAATATTATGTATGATTCGGCATCGAACGCCTTGAAGCTGACGGACTTCGGCATCGCGCGGCCGATCGATTCGAGCCGGACGCGAAACGGGATCGTGCTGGGGACGCCGTATTTCATGGCGCCGGAGCAGCTGGAAGGAAGAAACGTGAACGGGCACACGGACTTATTCGCGCTCGGTGTTAGCCTATACCAGTTACTGACCGGCCACTTGCCCTTCCACGGAGCGTCGATGACCAAGCTCATGTTCGTCATTGCGAACGAACCTCATAAGCCCGTGCGGTCGCTGGGACTGGACCTGCCCGTATGCGTCGACTCGATCATCGACAGGGCCTTGGCCAAGGAGCCGTCGAATCGCTTCCGCTCGGGAGCCGAGATGGCGGCGGCGATGCGGCGGGCGGCCGGCGAGCTTGCCTGAGTCCTGTCGTTTGCGCCTGCCATCGCCATGAGTCTTAGAGGCAAGTTTGTACACGTGGAGCTGACCGACGTGGGGAAGGTCAGGGATCACAACGAGGACGCCATCTCCGCCCAACCCGACGTCGGGCTCTGGGTTCTGGCCGACGGCATGGGGGGCTACAACGCCGGCGAGGTCGCGAGCGGCATCGCCGTCAAGACGATCGGCGATCTCGTCGCCGAGGCCTGCCGCCGCGAGAAACGCAACGAGGTCGAGCCCGTGACGGGGCTCATGCGGCAAACCATCGCGCTGCGTGACGCAATCATGCGCGCCAACAAGATCATCAACCAGACGGCCCAGTCGCAGCCTCAGTGCGAAGGAATGGGGACGACGCTCGTGGCCTGTCTGTTCTACGACAACCACGCCTCGATCGCGCACGTGGGCGACTCGCGACTGTATCGGCTGCGCGGCAACAAGTTCGAGCAGATCACGATGGACCACTCGCTGCTCCAGGAGCTCGTCGACCGAGGGTTCTACTCGCCCGAGGAAGCGCAGCGCTCGACGAACCGTAACTACGTCACGCGCGCACTCGGCGTCGAGTCGACCGTCGACGTCGAGGTGCAGGAGATCGAGGTCCAGAAGGGCGACTACTTCCTGCTCTGCTCGGACGGCTTGCCCGACATGGTCGAGGACGAGGACATCCATCTGACGATCAGTACGTTCGACAACAACGTCGAGACGATTGCGGAGCAGCTCATCAAGCTCACGAATGACAACGGCGGCCGCGACAATGTCTCGGTCGTGCTTGTCCGCGTCATCGAGCCCTTTCCGGCCAACGCCGGCATCATGAACAAGTTTCGCAGCCTATTTGGATAACCGGGATAGCAGCCATGGCACGTTTGATTCTGAGCTTGGATGGCCAGACACTGGCCGAATACAACATGACCAAGGAGCGTTATACGGTTGGGCGCCTGCCGGATAACGACATCCGCATCGACAACGCCGCGGTCAGCGGTCACCACTCGCTGCTCATCAATATCCTCAACGACTCGTTTCTCGAGGATCTGAACAGCACGAACGGCACGTACGTCAACGGCAAGCTCATCAAGAAGCACGCGCTGCAGCATGGCGACGTCATCACGATCGGCCATCACCAGCTGCGTTACGTGGACGACCAGGCCGACCACGCGCCCGAAGACGAGTTCGAGAAGACCATGGTCATCGAGCCGAGCGGCAGCATGGAACGGCAGGTCGCGAAAGCGGCCCGAGCCGCGGAAGCGGCGGCGGCCGAATCCGAGCCCGCCGCGTCGCCCCGGCCGGCCGCCGCGGCCGTTGCGCGCGGGGGCCGCGTGGCGGCGGCGGCTGCGGCAGCGCCCGTTCGCCAGTTCAACCCGACGGCCACGCAGGACGTCGACCCCGCAGCCGTCCCCGTGTTGCCGCTCGCGAAGCTGCAGGTGCTCTCAGGCTCGTTCGCGGGCCGCGAGCTCGAGCTCACGAAGGCGCTCACGACGCTCGGCCGGCCCGGCATCCAGGTCGCGGCCATCACGCGCCGCGCGGAAGGCTACTTCATCGTTCACGTCGAGAGCGGCACGGCCGGCGACTTCCCGCTCGTGAACGGCACCGCGATCGGCGCGCAGGCGCGCCGGCTGCAGGACAACGACGTGATTCAGCTGGCGGGCGTGAAGATGGGGTTCTTCATGAACTAGTGGCCCGTAACGGCTGATTCGGTAGTGGCTGAGCGATGGATGGCGCGTCGGGGCAAGGCGCGACGAGGAGGCATAGGGTGACTATGGCGACGACGAGCAACGCGGCACCGGCGCGCCAGACGCGTTCAGGCGCTACCGAATCAGCCGTTACAGGCCACTAGAACACGCCGTCGCTGTACGCCTCGGCCACGAGGTTCTCGAACTTCGTGAACTCGCCGAGGAAGGTCAGGTGGAACTCCCCGATCGGCCCGTTACGCTGCTTGCCGATGATGATGTCGGCGATGCCCTTCCGGGGCGTGTCCTTCTCGTAGACCTCTTCGCGGTAGATGAAGACGATGAGGTCAGCGTCCTGCTCAATGGCTCCCGATTCACGAAGATCCGACATCACGGGCTTCTTGTCGGCGCGCTGCTCCACGCTGCGATTCAGCTGCGACAGCGCGATGACCGGGACGGCAAGCTCCTTCGCGAGGGCCTTGAGCGAGCGCGAGATCTCGGAGATCTCCGTCGCACGGTTCTCGACGTTGCCGCCGACCTGCATGAGCTGCAGGTAGTCCACGACCACGAGCCCGAGGTCGTGCTCGCGCTTCAAGCGCCGCGCCCGCGCCCGCACCTCCGTCGGCGTCAAACCCGGGCTGTCGTCGATGAAGATCGGCGCATTGGACATCATCGAGACGGCCGAGTCGATGCGCGACCAATCCTCCTCGGTGAGCCGCCCGGTGCGCAGATGGGATTGGTTGACCCGGCCGATCGAGCCGATCATGCGGAACGACAGCTGCTCGGCCGACATCTCCATGCTGAAGATGGCGACGGGCAACTGGGCCCCGATCGCCGCATTCTCCGCGATGTTCATCGCGAACGTGGTCTTTCCCATGGACGGCCGTCCGGCCACGATGATGAGGTCTCCGCGCTGCAGGCCCGCCGTCATCTTGTCCATGTCGCCGAAGCCCGTCGAGACACCGGTGATGTCTCCCTCCGAGTGGCTCAGGACGTTCGAGCCGGTCGATCGTCTGCGGCAGAATCTGCTTGATCGCGATGAAGCCCGCGTTCCGGCGCTGCCCGCGGTCGGCGATCTCGAAGACGCGCTGCTCGGCGCGATCGACGAGCTCGTCGACCGTGCGGCCCTCCTCTTCGAGGGCGCTCGCGGCGATGTCGCCGCCGATTTGAATGAGCTGGCGCAGCATCGCGCGCTCGCGCACGATGCGGGCATAGGCACGGATGTTCGCCGCGCTCGGCGTCTCTTCGACGATCTGCGCAATGTAGTCGAGGCCGCCGGCGGCCTCGAGCTCCCCATTTCTGGCCAGGACCTCGCTGACGGTCACGGCATCCGGCGGCTGATCGCGCTCGACGAGCGTGGCGACCGCCTCGAAGATCAGGCGATGATCGGAGCGATAGAAATCAGCGGCGTCGACGGCATCGGCGACCATGTCCCAAGCTCGCTGATCGAGCATGAGACCGCCGAGCAGCGAGCGCTCCGCTTCGACGGAATGCGGCGGCAGACGCAGCCGCTCGGTCGAGCGGCGGCCGAGCCCCGAGTAGTCCGGGGACTCAGCCATGCGGGCGCGGCGCTCGCACGTCTGCCGCCGCCCGGGCTACTCGGCGCTGTCCGCGTGCGCGACGGCGCTCGTCTCGGAAGGCTCGACGATGACCGTGAGCCACACGTTGACGTCGCTGTGCAGGTGCAGCTCGACCTCGTGGGAGCCCAGCACGCGTATCGGTCCCTCGGGCAGGCGCACCTCGCTGCGCTCGACCTCGACGCCGGCCGCCGTGCAGGCCTCCGCAATGTCGACGGTGCCGACGGAGCCGAACAGCTTGCCCTCGGGCCCCGCCTGCGCGGTGATCTTGATGGTCTGGCCCTCGAGCTTGGCGGCACGGTCCTTGGCGGCCGTGATTTCTTCGGCGGCCCGCCGCTCCAGATCGGCGCGGCGCTCCTCGAACTTCGCGACGTTATCCGCGGTCGCGACCGTGGCCTTACCCTTCGGGATCAGGTAATTGCGCGCATAGCCCGCCTTGACCTTGACCATGTCCCCGATGCCGCCCAGGTTCTCGACCTTTTCGAGCAGAATGACTTGCATACTCCAACCTCCGTTCAACCTCGCCTGCGCAACGGGGCGCGCAAGTCGAACCAATTGTCCATCAAACCGATGCCGCCCAGCATAAAGATCGCGAACCCGATGAGCGGCGAGAACAGCAGCACGTAGACGGGGGCGACGAAAATCGGATGCCATTGCTTGGCGTAGACCCAAGCGTGCATGACCGAAAGTCCCTGGAACAAGAACCCGAACAAGGCCAGGGGCGATAAATTCTGTACTACGGGCGCATTCAAAACCAGACCGATCACGACAATGAGCGTCGCCGGCACCCCGAGCACCCGGCCGAGCTTCAAATCCCTGAACTCGGCACCGAACCGCCGCTCGCCCTCGGCAAGCCCGAGCCACCAATCCGCGAGAAACAGCGCCGCCAGCACATCCGCAAGCGCGAAGGCCGCAAGGAGCCCGAACACCAGCGGCGCCGCCTCGCGCAGAGTCTGCAGCTGAGCCGTCGTCGCGCCGTTCGCCTTCAAGATCTCGGCGAGACGATCGAGCACGGGTGCTATCACTTCGGCCGATCCCACGCCGAGACCGAGGCCGAGCACCGCCAGCACCGCGAGCAGGATCGCCCCCTGAAAGGCCAGCCGCAGACCGCCGGCGCGCAGCAGCAGGCCGAGCACGACCCCCGCCGCGAGGCTTCCCGCCCCTATACCGCCGACGAAGCCCCAGCTCGCATGCGAGGCGAGCGCGAGAGCCGCGACGCCGGCCATGGCGGCGGCCGCGGCGAGCAGACCCCGGGCCGCGCCCCGCTTCGCCGTCTCGAGCGCCACGAGCGCCGCGCTCAAAATCTGCACCAGCGGCGCGAACACGACCGCCAGCAATATCAGGCGATATGGGCGCGCGAGCACCCAGTCGACGACCGACTTCATCGTTGGAGCGGTTGTGCGACCGGGTGCGCCGATAGCGTCGGGCTAGTGCTGATCCGTATACGGCAGCAGGGCCAGATACCGCGCCCGCTTGACCGCCGTCGCGAGCTGACGCTGGTACGGCGCGCGCGTGCCCGTGATGCGGCTCGGGACGATCTTGCCGGTCTCCGTGACATAGGCCTTGAGAGTCGCGAGATCCTTGTAGTCGATCTCCTCGACCCCTTCCGCCGTGAAGCGGCAGAACTTCTTCCGTCGAAAATAACGTGCCATCGATAATCTCCTCGCTCGTGCTGGCCCGCCTTACGCGGATTCCTTCTCCGAGGTGTCCGCGTCGCTCTGACTGCTCTCGTCGGACGAGCCGCCCTCCTCGGAGCCGCCCTCCTCGGCGCTGCGCCTCGACGCGCGGTTTTCGGACCGGCCCTCGGACCGGCTCTCACCGTCCTCGCCGTCGCGCGAGCGGCCGCGGCCGCCGCCCTGCGACTCGCGGCTCTTCTCCTCTTCCTGCGCCTTGGCCATGATCGACGGCTCGGTCACGGCCTTGTCGCGGCTGATCACGAGGTAGCGCAGCACGGCGTCGCTGAAGCGGAAGGAGCCGATGAGCTCGTCGAGGGCCTCCTTGCTGCACTCGATGTTGAGCAGCAGGTAGTGGGCCTTGTGGACCTTGGCGATGGAGTGCGCCAGCTGACGGCGCCCCCAATCTTCCTGGCGATGGATCGTGCCGCTGGAGCCTTCGATCATGCTCCGATAGCGCTCCATCATGGCGGGAACCTGTTCGCTCTGGTCAGGGTGGACCAGAAACACGATTTCGTAGTGTCTCACGGACTCCTCTCGGATTATTAGCCTCCCGTCGCGCGGTGAGGCAAGGAGTGAACGAATTGTGCGGGCGCGCGCGCACCCGGGCCGGTCATGCTACGCGACGACGGGGGTGAAGAAAAGGGGTCGGGGCCGTTTTGCGGGGCGGCCACCCTGAAACGGGCGCGGCCGCTCAAGGAACGGCAAAGGGCTCCGCCCGGTGCTTGCGTTCCGCCGCCTGCCGCACGAGCTCGAACATCACGACGGCCGCCGCAACCGAGACGTTGAGGCTCGCGACGCGCCCCGCCATGGGAATCGCGACGATCTCGTCGCAGAGCTCGCGCGTGAGCCGGCGCAGGCCCCGGCCCTCGCCGCCGAGCACGAGCGCGATCGGCGATGCGAGGCGCGCCTCGTAGAGCGAGCGCTCGGTCGCTGCGTCGGCGCCGACGACGCGCACACCCGCGTCTTTGAGCCAGCGAAGCACGCGGGCCAGATTCGGCGCGTTCAGGACGGGAAGCGTCTCGGCGGCGCCGGTCGCCGCCTTCAGGGCGGCCGGCGTCAACTTCGCCGTGCGCGACCGCGGCACGACGACGGCATCCATGCCGGCGGCATCCGCCGAGCGCAGGCAGGCGCCGAGATTGCGCGGGTCCTCGACGCCGTCGAGCACAAGCAGCCGCAGCGCGGCGCCGCGCGCGACGACGAGTTCCTCGAACGCGGCGAGCGAGAATTCCTCCGCGCCCCGCACTTCGACGACGATGCCCTGATGCGTCCCGCCGTGCGCGAGCCGATCGAGCTCCGCGCGCCGCACGCGTTCCACGGGCACGCCGAGCGCCTCGAGGGCCTGCACGAACTCGCCGAGCGGCCCGCCGCGCGAATCGAGCGCGCGGGCCGAGAGGATCGCGCCGGGGCGCGTCTCGAGCAGGGCCTGCACGGCGTGCAGGCCGTAAACCCGGCGGTGGCCGTCAGGCACGGCCGCGGTTCCGCTTGCCGCGGCCGCCTCGGCCTTTACGGCCGCCGCGGCCCGTCTCGCTCTCGCGCCGGCCGCCGTCGGCCGTCTTTCCAGCGGCGCCGTCGGCCCGCTCGACGGGGACGAAATCGACCTTGCGCTCGGCAACGTCGACGTTGACGAGCCGCACCTCCATCGGGTCGGTCAGGTGATAGGACACGCCCGTGCGCTCACCCTGCAGCCGCGTACCCGTCGCGTCCCGATGGTAGTAGTCCCGTGGCAGCGACGTGACGTGCACGAGGCCGTCGACGTGCAGCTCGGGAATCCGCACGAACAATCCGAAGGGCACGACGCTGCTGACGATGACGCGGAAGTCCTCGCCCACGCGCCCGGACATATATAGACACTTGAGCTGTTCCTCAACGTCCCAGACGGCCTCGTCCGCGCGCCGCTCCGCGCGCGAGCACCGCTCGCCGAGCTGCTCCATCTCGGGCATCGAATACGGATAACCTTTGGTCGAGCCGTTCTCGAGCGTCCACTTGATCGCCCGATGCACGAGCAGATCGGGGTACCGCCGAATCGGCGACGTGAAGTGCGCGTACGCCGGCAGGCCCAGCCCGAAGTGGCCCACGTTCTTGGGCTGGTAGCGCGCCTGCTTCATCGAGCGGAGCACGACCGTCTCGACCAGCTCCGCCTCGGGTCTGCCCGCGACGCGCTGTACGATCTGCCCGA
This sequence comes from uncultured Gammaproteobacteria bacterium, assembly GCA_963782445.1. Lineage (GTDB taxonomy): Bacteria > Pseudomonadota > Gammaproteobacteria > Steroidobacterales > Rariloculaceae > ZC4RG20. Next base: position 1,517,147 of record CAWAJM010000001.1, on the reverse strand, counting down.
GGTCCTTAGGCGTGAGCTTGCCCGGCGGCGGCAGGCGAAATCCGAAAGTCGCGAGGAACAGCGTGAGCTCCTCGAGCCGCTCGGCTTCCGGCCCCTGATGCACGCGGTACAGGCCCGGCACGCGTTTCTTGCGAACGTACTTCGCGGCCTCGACGTTGGCCGCGATCATGCATTCCTCGATGAGCCGGTGGGTATCGAGACGCTCGACGACGTGGATCTGCCGGACCTTGCCCTGCTCGTCGAGCTCGATGCGCGTCTGCGGAAGATCGAAGTCGATCGACCCCCGGCGCCGGCGCGCCTTGAGGAACGCGTGGAAGACGTCGCGCAGGTTCTCGAGATGCGGCCTGAGCTTCGCATTCGGGCCCTTCGGGCGCCGGCTCTCGAGCAGCTCGGCGGCGCCCATATAGGTCAGGCGCGCCGCCGAGCGCATGACGGCATTGAAGAAGCGCGAGCGCTTCACGGCGCCCTGCTTGGAGACGATCATTTCGCAGGCGAGGCAGAGTCGATCGACCTGTGGGTTCAGGGAGCACAGCCCGTTCGAAAGCTCCTCGGGGAGCATCGGCACGACACGGTCCGGGAAATAGACCGAGGTGCCGCGCGCCTTCGCCTCGCGATCGAGCGCCGTATCCGGCTCGACGTAGTGCGCGACGTCGGCGATCGCGACGACGAGCCGCCAGCCGTCGCCGTGCGGCTCGCAGTAGACCGCGTCATCGAAGTCCTTGGCGTCGGCACCGTCGATGGTCACGAGCGGGACTTTGCGTAAGTCCTCGCGATTGCGCTTCGCCGCTTGGGTCACTTGCGGCGGCAGCCGCCGTGCCGCGGCCGCGACGGACTCCGGCCAGTCGCTCGGAATGCCGTGGGCGAGAATGGCGACCTCGGTCTCGATGCCGGGCTCGTCGACGCGACCCACCAATTTGATGACGCGCCCTATCGCAAGGCTGCGCTCCGTCGGATGCTGGACGATCTCGACGTGCACGAGGTCGCCCGCACGGGCGCCGCCATGGTCGCCGCGCGCGATGAGCACCTCCGTGCGCGATTCGCCTTCCTCGATGACGTAGTCGATGCCGCGCTCGCGGCGGAAGTGGCCGACGAGCGAGGTCTTTGCGCGCTGCAGCACCTCGACCACGCGGCCTTCGCGGCGGCCGTCCCGACCGACGCTCACGCGGATCGCAACGCGGTCCCCGTCCCAGAGCGGGCGCATCTCCCGCGCCGGGAGATAGATGTCGTCCGTGCCGTCGTCCGGTCGCAGGAAGCCGAAGCCGTCGCGATGCGCCATGACGGCGCCCGTCGCGAGATCGAGATGGTGGGTCAGGCAGAACTCGCGCGCACGGTTCCGGATGAGCTGGCCGTCCCGCACCATGGCCTTCAAGCGGTTCTCGAGCGCGCGCCGATGCGGCTCGGTATGGATGCCGACCGAGGCCGCCAGCGCCGTCAAGGTCAGCGGTCCGTCGGCCTGCTCCATGGCCGCCGTCAGCTCGTCGCGGCTCGGGATGGGATGTTCGTAGCGGCGCTCGCGGTCGTCGTCGCGGGACTCGGCCGCCGCGCGCTCCTTGGGCGCGCGGCGCTCGGCTCTGCGCGCCATCAGGCCTTAACCCGGCGCTGGAGGGGGGCTCTATGAGGCATATCGGCGCATCTTATAACGAATGAGGCCGTGCCCGTGCGGAATCGTTTGACACCGAAGGGGGCCGCCAGTAAATTCGTGCGCCTTCCAGCCCCGATGCCGAGGTGGCGGAATTGGTAGACGCGCTGGCTTCAGGTGCCAGTGGGGGCAACCCCGTGGAGGTTCAAGTCCTCTCCTCGGCACCAGCGGTTATACACGCGCGGCCGATTTCAACGTCCGCATAGACGTGCCCGCCTTCCTCGACGATTTTCACGTCCCCGACGAACATCCGGACGGATGCGCGCGCCTTCTCCATGAGCGCGGAGTCGGCGTGGGGGTTCTTCGGGATGCCTTCGAGCCCGGCGATGAGGCCCTTGATGTGCTTCTCGACGTTCGGCACCAGCTCCGGCGGCGCGGCTTCGGCGGCAAGCTGAGCCCGCAAACTGGCCCGTTCGGCTTCTAGGCGCCGTAGACGCTCCGTAAGTGCTTCGGACTGCCCTACCGTTGCGAGGGTGTCCACAACGCGCTCTAGCTGCGTCGAGACGCGCCCCAGCTCGGCCTGAAGCGCGCCTTTGTCCGGCCGCTTCAGCTTCCGCAGGGTGGCCCGGACGCGCTTCGAGAGTTCGCGGACTGTCTTCGGCTTCGATAGCTCGGCCTTGACGCCTTCGAGCAAGGCAGACTCGACCCGGCTCCGGTTCAGCGTCCGGCGCTGCCCACATACGGCGGCGCGGCCGTTCGAGTGAGACGAGCAGGCGTAGTCCCTGCCGTTCCGAAGGATGTAGGCGCAGCCGCAATCAGCGCAGTGCATGAGCCCGGAAAGCAGGTAGCGCGGCGGACGCCCGCCCTTGTTGTTCGGATGCGCCTTTGCCCGCGCCTTCATCAAGCGAGCCTGCACGGCTTCCCATGTGGCGTCGGTGACGATTCTCAACGTCTCGTCTTGAACCGTGATCCATTCGGCTTCGGCGCGCCGCTTCTGAATCCGCTGAGCCGTGCCCGGCACCTTTTTGCCCTTGCGCTTGTTCCACGTGTGCTGCCCGACGTAAATCGGGTTGCGCAGGATGCCGGATGCCTTCGTGTAGGAGCCGAGAATCGTGGTATGCGCCCAACCGAGCGAGCGGCGCTTGACGTTGTTCCAATAGGAACCGGGAGACGGCACGCCCCGAGCGTTCAAGTCCCGTGCAATCACCTTGCCGGATTCTCCCGCCGCGTACCGTTCGAATATCTCGCGGACGACTTCGGCTTGCTCGGGATCGATGACGCGGCGCCGATAGTCCCCGTCCTCAACGCTCGAATAGCCGTAGATCCGTCCGCCGGCACTATGCCCGTCTCGGTGGCGCTCGCGCAGGCTGCGGTACGTCCGATAGCCGACCTTCCGGCCCTCCATCGCGTCAATCGCGCCCTTTACCGCGAGAATGAGTTCACTCGTCTCCGAGCGAGTATCGACGCCGTCCCCCGTGAGCAGGAAGTTATCGCGGAACCGAAGCTCGGCCACGAGCCGGTGCAGCTCGGCAGAGTCACGCGTGATGCGGCTCGACTCGTCCGTGACGATGCCCGAGAACTGCCCCGCCTTCATCGCCTTCAAGAGAGCTTGATAGCCGTCTCTGCGGTTATCGTTGCCGCTGCGGCCTGCATCCTGAAACCGCGCAACGACGTCGAAGCCTTCGCGAGCGGCCAAGGCTTCGCAGTTCGCTATCTGCCCCGCAATGCTCGTCTTGTCCTGCGAGTCCGTTGAGTAGCGGCTATAGATCGCAACCTTCATTGCTCATCTCTCCTTCGGCGTCTTAATTCCGAGACACGCTGACGCGATCCACACGTCTTCGAGCACCATCGGGCGCGCGGATCGGCAAGGAACATGGTTTCGCAGTCATCGGCGGCACATTCGTGGAAGGACGAAACGAGCCCGGCATTCACGAGCCGAGCGGCCACGAGCGCGTAGGCCCAATCCTTGCCCGGAAGCTGCGGCGGCTCGACGAACGTGTACCAGGCGAACTTGCCGCGCTTTAACGCCGGCTTGCTCACCTGCCTGTAGTCCTTCAGGAGCGCCGCGATCTCCCGGAGAAACGGCTCACGGGCGCCTTCAACTAGTCCGCGAACAAAGCGGCGCGCGGCTTCGTCTCCGGCGTCCGCCGCAGCCATAAGCGCCTTCGCGAGCCATTCGTCGCTCATCTCCAGCGCGGCCCCGGCGATTCCGATGGCGTTATTTCGATGAAACGGGACTTTTCGCATTTTCGCAAGAAGTCGTGTAACACGTCTGTACTGGTTGCGATGTTACGCGAATACTAGGCGCGTCGCAATCATTGAAGACTCAGGCCATGGAATACACGGACACCCTCAACGAACTCGCTCGGCAGGCACAGTGCGCCCCGCCGACCATCCGCCGATACGCACTCGCGGGCAAGCTCGATTACGTTCGGGCCTCGAACGGCATGATGTTGTTCCGGGTTGGGCAGGCAGAACGCGTCCGAGAGCTTCTCGAAGACGCGAATCGTCGCCGCTGGCACGGCGCCTCTCGATAAGACGAAACAATGGACCCCCGCCTTGAACAGCTCGCCGACGTGCTCGTCGAGCTGTGCGCGCGGGAACTATCCGGTGGGGCCGAAGAAAGGAACCGGGACGTGGAAGGCCTTGCGGATGTTCGTGATCAAGACCTAGTTGAAGCCGACGACGGCGAAGACTGTCTCGGTGATCCCACCGAACGTTAGAACCAACACTTTAAAAGGTGGCGCGCCCGGTGATGGGGATACCGGGCGCACCAAGGGTGTGTCGATTCAGGGGAGATCCGAATGACGGATACGACTATACAACAGCCGTTCTGCGCATCTCCAGTGAAGGAGTGCGGACGTGGACGGAAGCCGAATAAATCTACCTTGGTTTAAATTTCATCGCGGAGACTATCTCCGTGTCGTTAACGGCTGGCCGCCGCTCGCGCGGCTCGCCTACTTCGAGCTGCTAGGCGTGCAATGGGACGAAGGCAAGTTGCCTGTCGAGTCCGAGGACGTTCGCATGCTCGTCCCCGGCATCGCGCCGAAGGAGTGGAACGCCATCTGGGGCTACATTGACAGGGTGTTCCCTGTCGTCGGCGACGTCCGGCTCAATCCCGCATTCGATGACGAGCGGCAGCGCCGAGACAGAGCGTCGCGGAGCACGTCTGCTCGAAACGCAGCACAGCGCCGCTGGCACGGACCGCCGAGCGATGCGTGACGCATGCGTAGCGCACCGAAAACTATGCGTGACGCATGCGTGGCGCATGCCTCTCCGATGCGTGACGCATGCGAGCCTAGAGCCAAGAGCCCAGAGCCGAGATCCGAGAGCCTAGAACCACACCCCAAAGGCCATAGAAACGTCGTCACAACGAACTCTTTGACGGTGGTGGAACTAAAGCTGAAGACGTACGCGAAAGGGAAAACCTTTCTACTGTTATCCACCAACGTCGCTTACTTTAGGGGAGAACTGAAATATGGAAGCCGTGACCAAAATTAATCGTGCACGCACGATAAAACGGGAGCGGAGAACTAAGGCTCGCGTCGAACAGCTCGACAGCCAGATCCTCGACGTGCTCCGCGAGGACCACCCGCAGAGCGTGCGCCATGTGTTCTACCGGATGACGGACCCGAGGCTCCCCGAGCCGGTGGAGAAGAGCGAGCGCGGCTATCGCCACGTCCAAAACCGATGCGTGCAGCTCCGCCGATCCGGCGAGCTGCCGTTCAATTGGATCACCGACGCCACCCGGCGCGGCTACTTCACGCCGACCTACCAGAGCGCGAGCGACTTCCTGCGGAGCGTGACCGGCCTCTATCGCGCCGATCTCTGGCAGCAGTCCGACGTTTATTGCGAGGTCTGGGTCGAGTCGCGTTCCATCGCGGGCGTCGTCGAGGAAGACTGCGAAGAGCTGGCCGTGAGTCTGTATCCGTCCGGCGGCTTCTCAAGCATCACGCTAGCGTATGAGGCGGCGCGCTACATCAATGGCATCTGCGACTATTCCAGGCCCGTCACGGTGCTCTACATCGGCGATTACGACCCGGCCGGCGTGATCATCGACGTCGCACTTAGACGCGAGCTTAGAGCGCATCTCGACGCCGACATTAAATTGGACTTTAGGCGCATCGCTATCACAGAACGCCAGATCGAGGAATACGATCTACCTACGAAGCCACGCAAAACAGGAGACCGCCGTGCGTTGCATGTTAGGGAGACTGTCGAGGCCGAAGCCATGCCCGCGCATATTCTCCGTGCCATGCTCCGGGACGAGGTTGAGGCGCTACTCCCGGCAGGAGCGCTCGAAGTGGCAAGAGTTGCCGAGGAATCGCAACGAGAGCATCTCGAACGCATGGCCGACCTATTCGGTGGTGCATCCGATGAGTAGAAGCGATTCGACGTTAGCCGTTTGCTTCGCTCTCGCCTTCGCGTTGTCTGCGCTCCCGTACGGCGCGAACGCGGCCTTTGACGTAGCTGAGCCGCACCCTAGTGCAGAACGCACGGGATTTAGCGTCTGGACGCTTATGGTGACGGCCGGGGGGGACGACGCCGTTCGTCATGGAGGCTCTACCGAAACCTGCGCGCTACATTCAAACGCAACGTCGCATTTTGCCAACTGACGGTCACGCAGCCTGACGTTCATGACGGCGAAGTCGGCGTCGACAGCCCCAATGCCCTTTGGCTCCGCGTGCTCGTCTGCGTTCGCATCGCGCTGCGCCGATAGGCCAATTCCCCCCTTTTCGCGGCTGGCTTTAGCTCTACTAACTACCGCTTCTTGACGACGGTCTCGCGCGACCATATCGTCGTCGCGCTTACCATTTGAGATGCGCGCGCATGAAGCGAGCGACGGTTGAGTTCAGGACGAAGCGAGCCAGCACCGCGACCGGCATCATTACGGGAACGGCTACGAGCATTGAGCCGGATCGGATGGGCGACGTTGTCGAGCCGAGCGGCGCCATCTTCTCTTTGCCGCTTCCGCTTTTGAGCCAACACAACGCATCGGCGCCTATCGGCCAAGTCGTGAGCGCGAACGTTCGGCCGGACCGAATCGACATCGCCGCGCAGCTCGTAAATCCGGATTCGGTGAAGTCCGCGAGCTTGCGAGATCGCCTCACTCAAGCTTGGGAAGAACTCGGCTCCGGATTGGTGAAAAGCCTATCAATCGGATTCCGTCCTCTAAAGACGAAGCCGCTTCCGAACGGCGGCGTGCGCTACGCGAGCTGGGAATGGTTAGAGCTTTCGTTGGTGACGATTGCCGCGAATGCCGCCGCAACGATTGATTCCGTCCAGCTCGCGGGAAGCGCACGCGAATCGTCGCCGGGAGTCGTCATGCTGTCCGAACTTGATCGCGCACGTGCGCGCATCGCCCGCGAGCCCCACAAAGTCGTAACCCTGAGCGCTCACGACAGGCGCCGGGGTTCATCCACCGCCATCTACCTCAACTCGCGCCGGAGTCTACGATGATCGAAACCGCACTCAACAAACTGCCGCGTGATGCCGCGCTCGCCGTCTTCGAGGAACTGAAGACGGGCAAACGAGTTGCCGAAGCTGAACAGCTCGCAAAGCGCGCCGAAGTTCGAACGAAGGTGCTCGCCGACCGTCTCACCGAAGTCGAACGCCGTTTGGAGCGTGCCGAAAAGCTCCTTCGCGCTTCGCTGGAATCGAAGTGATGACGCGAAAAGCCTTCGCCTGCACCGATGAGCAGGCAGTAATGCCGGTTTCGTTCGGCTGGCTCAACGACGCGCTAGGCCGGCGCGACGAACAGCTCCAAAAGTTTGCTACGCAGATTAGTGATGCGGTCAACGAACTCTTTGATTCGCTCGAACGGCTTGAAAGACGCGTCGGCGAAATCAAGTCGCTCAGGTATCGTGACATTTTTGAGGGAACCGCCACCTATCGCGAGCAGGACTGCGTGACATTCGGCGGCAGTATGTGGATTGCGAAGCGCGAGACGGTCGGCGAGATTCCAGGCAAATCGGATGCCTGGCGGCTCGCTGTGAAACGCGGACGCAACGCGCCTCGAAAGGGAGAAAGCGATGGTAGTTGATTTCCTGAAGGCTCGAATCGAGCAGCAGCTAGACGAACTCCGCGCGTGCGGGTTCTGCATTTCGGTGGTTCAGGATCTCGATGGCGCGCTCATCATTGACGTTTTCGACCCGGATTCGAACGCAACCGACGCCGTGTTTGAGCGAATGTGGATCGACCCGGAGCGTCGATACGACGCGCTTCGTGAACGCATGCGGGAGCTGGCCGATGGCGTTGCCTGACTGGAGAGAAACCCGCGAACGCGTGCGGCATCCGTTTGCGGACTCACGCGACGCGATTGCTCGCGAAATGAAGCGCTGGGAGACGGCGCTCGAAACCGCGCGAGGCGTCGAACACGTACGAATCAGCGCGCACTTGCTGAGACTCCAGGAAATGTTGGACGCCGCTGAATAGGCAGCAATCAGTGAGAAGGCATTACGAATCAGTACTCCGGCTCGAAGTCTGTCCTTGCGATGGCTGCATCTTTTTCCCTTACTGTCAGAAGCAGCGAACCCAATGTCTCGCTTTCCGCAGCTTCTCGACGGCGTTGTACGGAAAAGAACTCGATATGTGGAACTTCTTGCCACGCATTCCAAACCGCAAGCTCGGACTGTTGCCGGAAATCCCCTCAAGAGGTGCCTTTCATGAAAGAACGACTAATCGTTGACCTGAAGCTCTACCAGCATATCGGCGTATCCGCGGAAGTCGGCCGTGCAATGCTTTGCTCTATGCGTGAAGCGGGACTGATTGCGCCGCGCTTTACGGATACGGGTCTCTGCGGCCTGACCTATGAAGACGCCGTCTCGTTGGCTGATGCGCTGGAGATCGCTAAGGCGGAAAAAGCGCCGGGCGGCGGCTCCTGAGGAAGGCGACCACCCTTCGCCCAATTTAGCCCGCAGCGAGGTCTACTGGTCCAGCACGGCCTAGATGCGTCGTGGCCGTACCGTGCTGACATAATCCGCTGCTCCTACTCACCGCACATGCCACCTGTCGTTACGCCCAGGTCCCACCGGACTGTTGCCCGACGATAACGAATATAGCGCGTCGCCGCGCTCGGCGCCTTCCGGCGCCAGCGAGTTGACGCATCGGCCCTCCCCCCGGCCGGAGTCGCCCAGCGGACTTGCGGCGGCAACGGCTTTTGCAATAGTCTGTTTAGGACGACCATGAGCGGCAGCGCCGGCAATGACGCGTCTAATAGATAACAAGAAAGCGTTACTAAATAAAGTTGTTTTCGAGTTACGGTTCGCGTACGGGAACATCTATCTGGATCGCTGCGGTCGAATTCTCAATGAATTAACTAGACACTGCCCGGAATGGATAGCAAGCGCCGTCAATCAGCAGAACGCTAACGTGATTAGTAGCAGAAATCGTGCGGAAATGAGTGTGAATCCAAGAAGTATGTCAGTGACGCTGGTGCAGAAGAGGGGCCATTCCCCACTCCAAGAGGCCGACGCAGGTGCTTTCGCACAACAAGTTACGGACACGACGGGAATTCTTGTAGCTACGCTTGAACTCAACGAGTTCTTTAGGATTGGCGTGCGCTTTTGGTATCTGTTTCGGTGCGAGACCAAAGACGAGGCCGAGAGTTGGCTTCGCGGAAGGTATGCGCAGCCTCCCACATTAAAGGGCATTGGCAATCGCGAAATGGAATCGACGCAGACCGCGTTCGTTTTCGCCGAGGATGACAGAAAGTGCAGGGTTTCCCTAAACGGCGCGGAGTCCAACGCAGTGCTCGACCTCGATAGGCATGGCGAGTTCGAGGTTAAACCTAGCCAACTTCCGAAGGGCCAACGTGAAGCTGTCATGCGCTTGAGCAAGCTAAGAAAGGTTGCCGACGACAATCCGGGTATTGCCGCGATGGTAGACCTTGATTACTTCGTTGAGGACCCGCCCACGGCGGCGGCCGGCGAATTCGTAACGTCAAGTTACACGAGATCGCAAGACTTTCTTCGCAGTCTGGAGTGAAAGCGGTGTCCTACACGACCTCTACTGGCGATATGACGACTACGGCAAATGGCTACGATAGGGCCGCAACACCCAATGCTGACTACGAGCCATATGGTGAGTCTAGCCCGTTTCGGAACGACGGATATGCGCCTTTTAATTCAGGGTCCGGTTCCAACATAACTGCCCGTTCCGAGCGATCCGGCGGTTCGTCCAAGAGAACGTTTCGAGCCGGCAATGCCGTTAGCCTTCATTATTCGATTGCGACCTTTGTTAAGGACTGCCAGCGTTGCTGCGACGAAATGATTGAGGCGGCAAAGGTGGGCGAATTTATGGACCTCGCAATCTCTGCGTGCGAGTTGGAGAGCACGTTACAGAAACTGTGGTTGGTGCGTGAAGTTAGGGAAGAAAACTTTGCTGACGTTTTGACGCTTCTTCAAGGCGCGCTCCGGACGGAAGAGTTCGAACTATGGGATACGAATCGGTGTTTGGCCGTAAAGGACTATGTAACGAAGGTCATCGCCATGCCTACGGTGACCGACGAAGAGTGCCGTCTTGGCATGAGATTGCTCGTAAGTTGCGGAATCGATCCTTGGCGCGCGATTTCCCTTTCAGGCGATGAATGAGATCTTTCTCGACACGTCGATATTGATCGCACGTACGATACACTCCCCTGATAAGAAGAAACGGATAAGGGAACGGATTTCGGCTTTTGATGTGGTCGTAACCAGCCTCATTGTGCGGCAAGAATATAGGAGGCGGTTTGTCAAAGAGGCGGACTATCTTTTGCGCTTGTTAGAGCGGAAAGGGGGGTCTATGGAGGACCTCTTGAGGCATCTCGCGACGTTGCCACCTAAATTGAATCGCAAGCGTCAAATTTGTCTGGAGACGGTCATCACGGTTTTCGGTGAAGGTGGCGACGAGCCTTCGTCCCGCCTACGGAGCTACCTCCGTATGATGCTTCGAGCCGGGATGGATGCATTTGACGCCATGACGGATAGACAAGTAGTGGAGTCTACGTGTCAACTTGGAGGGCTGAATCCCGTCGCCAAGCGAAACGGCACGTTTGACTTGGGCGGAACAAAGTGCAGCAGCTGCAAATCCTGCGGAATTTCAACCTTTGCGCGCGTGTGCGCCGAGCAGTTTCGCAAAATCCGTGTGCATTTGGAGTCCGTGAGGAACCCGGAGAATGCCGGCACGACGGATGCGTGGATAGCGGCTTGCAAGGCAGTCGTAGAGGCTCCAGAAACGGTCGCAGCCCTCGAACCATGCTATCGCCTCGGAGATCTATTCATTGCTATCGAAAGCCGTGACGTATCTACGTTTTATACGTTGAATGGCAAAGATAGTATGTTGCTCGCTCAGGCGCTTGAACAAACTCTAATCGTCCGCCCTCCTCAGGATGAGAAGGAGGACCAGATCTTCCTGCCCTCTGAAAGACCTTGGAGCCTTTTGGCTAATGGCACCGATTGAATGCGGTCGTCACGAATCTTCGGAGTTAGCAGCTCCCAGACCGCTTTCGGATGCGCTCGAAGCGCCTCGGCGACGTCGCGCACGGACAGGCCGCGTGCCACGAGCACGAAGGCGACGGCGGTTGCGGTATGTCTGTCCACGGCGGCGATTCTACGCCGCGTCTGGACGCTAATCACGAAGCTAAGCGGTCGGCACTTCCATCGAGTTCGAGCAGGTCACTAACTTGGCTCAGCGCCGCGCGCAAAGCTTCACGCGTCAGGCGTCGTCGCTCGTGGCCTTCGGCCTGGCCGAGCCCTGGCGAATCGACTTCTAATACGATGCGGTCAGTGCCTTCGCGGACAAGCACGACGCGATCAACGTCGATGCCGCCGGCACTTGCGCAAACAATCAGGACCCATCCATTGCGAAACTCTCGGAACATCGTCGCTCCGTCCCCTTCCTCTCCCCGAGTGCGGAGTATAGGGACGGCTTTCCGGTAGCGACATCGGCGAATGCACCAGGAGATGAGCCGGGAATGCCTTGTGCCGCCTTGGGTCGGAGTGAGGAAACCGGAAACCGTAGAGAGAGCCGGCACGCGGTCGGCTTTCGGAACTAGGGACGGCGGCAGTCTGATCCAACTGTTACGGGATTCAGAACTATATCGCGCAATACAGAGTTGGATATAGTCGCGGCAGCCACTGCATATTCCCCTTTAGGATTGGAGTGGTTAGGCCGACGCCGCGACCCTGGCAGGCAGGTGTCGGCCGTCTCTGTAGGGGAACGATATCGCAATGCTCGGCGACGGACTTAAGTGAGCACGAAGGCGACGGCGGTTGCGGTATGTTTGTCCACGGCGGAGATTGTAAGGCCGCGTCCTGACGCGAATCGCGGCGCTGGTCGAAAAGAGGGCGCCAAGCGGCGCCCTCATCAGCAGGAACAGTTCGCGGAGCTTAGTCTTTCACTTTCTCGTCGGCACGCAGAACGCCCAGCTCGCGCCCGAGTTCTTCCGGATCGACGTGTTGAGCAACGATGAAGTTGCGTTCGAAATTTCGCACGTAATAGTTGCCCAGGTCAGACCATGAGCGACCACCACGTGTGACGTGCAGCGACTCACCGTCTTGGCGGAGGCGTCGGTTGATGCGTTTGATCAAAGTAGAAGTTGTAAGCGTATGCATGTTAGTGCCTCATATTGATGCCAATAGGAGATGAGCGAGGGCGGTTCCCGATCGCGCTCAACCACCCCCGCTACCTGCCCGAAGGCCCATGCCATGCCGCGCCTCTGCCGGGTCGGAACCCGGCAGCCTCGAATGCCTGATATCGGGTCGGCTTCGAGGATTTGCCTTCCATGGTAGCACCGTGGGCAAGGAGAAGACGACGGGGGCCGAAACTCGGGCCAGCTGCGCCCTGAGTTTCGGGGGCAACATGCGAATGTGGAGTCCTGTTACCGGACGCGAACCCGTGTCGTGTATAAGTCGGGAAGCGCGTCCTCGGCACCAAGCGACCCGCCAAGCACCTCCCAGGACGGCCAGCAACCCCGCTAACCGACTGGAAAATCGAAAGTTCCTCTCCAACCGCCGCCCTCAACGGCTCTGGACAGCCCAGCTTTTTTTTGGGGGCAGAATTGGGGGCAACTCCTCAATGTGGAGTCCGTGTTACCCCCACTCCCCGACAGCGCGAGATGCGACTCGAAAAGGCAGGAGGCGAAGTGCTTACCGACACGGCGATCCGCAACGTGAAGCCGCCCGAGCGTCCACGGAAGTTGTTCGACGAGCGTGGCCTTTATCTGTTACTCAATCCTGATGGGTCGCGATATTGGCGTTTGAAGTACCGCATTGCCGGCCGCGAAAAACAGATCTCCCTTGGCGTCCATCCCAACGTTGGTTTGAAACTCGCACGCGATCGCCGGGACGAAGCTCGAAAGCTCGTCGCCGCCGGCGTTGACCCGAGTGCTCACCGGAAGGCGGAAAAGCTCGCCCGGTTGAACACGCTCGAAGACATCGCACGCGAATGTCTCGACCACATGCAGAAGCCGCCCAAAAAGGGCTCGCGAGCGCCCTTGTCGCGGGTAACCGTTGAAAAGGCGCTCTGGATGTTGGAGACATTCGTCTTTCCGCGGCTCGGCTCGCACCCCATAGCGTCTATCACGCCGACTGAAGTATTGAAGGTTCTTCGAAAGATCGAAGGCCGCGGCACCCACGAGACCGCGCACCGAACGAAGCAGCGCTGCGGACGTGTCTTCCGGTACGCCATCGCCACCGGTAGAGCCGAGCGAGACGTGACCGCAGATCTACGAGGTGCGCTCGCCGCCGTCGTACCCCAGAATCATGCCGCGATCACGGAGCCCAAGAAAGTCGGTGAATTGCTCGTCGCGCTCGACGCGTACCAAGGACAGCCGACGGTCGCCGGCGCGCTCAGGCTTGCGCCCATTGTATTCGTTCGCCCCGGCGAGCTCCGCGCGGCGGAGTGGGTCGAATTCGACCTCGACGGAGATGAGCCGGAGTGGAGAGTCCCGGCGCAGCGCATGAAGATGCGGGAGCAGCACATCGTGCCGCTCGCGCGTCAGGCCGTCGAAGTGCTGCGAGCGCTCAAGACGCTGTCCCGCAACTCGCACCTCGTATTCCCCTCGCTGCGCAGTGCGAAGCGACCCATGAGCGAGAACACTCTAAATGCTGCCTTGCGGCGCCTCGGGTACGCGAAAGATGAGATGACCGCCCACGGATTTCGTTCCGTTGCATCAACCTTCCTTAATGAGCTCGGGTGGGCGCCGGACCTGATTGAACCGCAGCTTGCGCATGCCGAACGAAACAAAGTGCGGGCGGCTTACAATCGCGCTGAACGACTACCGGAGCGCCGGCGCATGATGCAGGCATGGGCCGACCATCTCGACAGCCTCAAAGCGCAAGTGGCAACAAGAACGTAAACGGCGCCCTTTGTTGCCTCAACTGGCACCTTCGCCCGCAACGCAATCTGCGCGGCCAAGCTGCGATTTCCGCGTGATCCCCACCACTGACTCCGTGACATCCCGGTCAGCCGTTCCTGGCGCTACTCGTCACTGATTCCACTGGTAAGCGGTCACGCAGCGCCGTAACCTCCGAGAGGTAGTGCGGCCGGACGCCGCAACCGAGGAGACACCGGGGCAGACGCTGCCCGACTGGATCGCGTCGCACTAGCGTTCGGTCAGACCGGCGAAGTCTGAGATCGGCGTCGAAAATGAAGACCGCTAGCTTCGCTCCGAAATGCCCCACTACCCCACCTCTATCGAGGACTCTTTGTATCACCTTTGGGATGGCGATTTGCCGGGTGACACAAAGTCGGGCTGCGGCTTCGCCCCTGGCGCTTGGGCCGGCGGCGCCTCTTCGGCGCCGACCCTTGGTCTCGACTTTCGGGGGCGGAACGCGGCTAGCGCATAAGCGTGAAATGGGGGAAGGTAGTACAGCGACCACGTGAATTCCGGGTTGATCGAATGGAGCAGCCTCATAAGTACGTCTCGTGCGGGCTCGTCTTTGGCGTCAACGCTTCCATGGTAGCTGGACAAGAGCGCCGCGTCGTGTGGAGCGCTTGCAGCAAAGAACTTTTCACCACTTACTTTGCTCACTTCCTTTATAACTCCCGCGAGCAAAGAATCGCCGTCCGACTCCCCGGCGCTCGAAAACGTTATTCTCGTATCCAAGACGGACTCTTCCGCAACCCATGCGCCGTTCCTGTCTCTGACTTCTACCGGCACAACATGGAAATTATCACCATCCCGATAAACGGCGAAATGGCCACCCCAAGGCTGCGCATTCTTCGCGTCAACAACGGTCTGTAGGGCATCCGCCACGTTTTGCGTCGAACTCCTCTGTGCCGACGACTCGTAGGTAGCGTGGAGGACGCCGCCGCGAGGAACGACATCTCGGACTTGTCCGGGTTGCGCGACAGGCGCGTTCTCGGCCGTCGCGTCACGCAGATCTGCAGAATACTCGAGGCTTGGATCCTCATAAGTTATCGTAACCGCATATTGTTGCAACAGCGCACTTATCGCGGCCTCTACCGGACGAGGATCATCGACGTATACAGGTATGGTCTTCGTCTGACCTAACGTGCTCACGGAAAAGCCGAAGGATACCGTTGTCGCCACGACAATAGGCCACGTGCGGCGTCGCGTATTCATGATCGGTCGCCTCTAATAATTTACGGAACTAGTCGCCTTAGTAGCTTTCCGGTTGAGAAACTCCGTCTCGTGTTACTGTAATGCTGTGGAGTCCGATTTCCCATTTGAGCTCGTTCTGCTTGTACGACACGTATGGATCAGGGATAACGGGGTCGCCGCAGGCTATATTCATCTGTTGGTACAGGGATACCGAACACGGCGTGCCGCCGGGATTCGCTCGGTAGTAGGAGATTTGGGCAGTGCCAGGGCCGATCTCGGCACCAGCACCGCTGCTACCTTATAAATCCAGAAGTTACTATAGATCGGGGCCGATTCGTGGGACAGTTTTGGAGGACAGCGAAAGCGTTCCAAGGGCGGCCGATTGCGCAGCCGGACGCCCCTCGAGCGGGGGTCTCCGGGGTAGCTTGAGGGTGCAACGATAGAGACCGGCCCCGGGCAGGCGCCTACCGCGAAGCAGCCAGCCCCCGCCGGCCCTCCGCATACGCAAGGTCCATCCGGAGCATCCGCAGTCGCATCCCCAAGGTCCCCGCCGACGGCCCCGGAGGCTCGCGTATTCCTTTCTCGCGGCCTCAAGCTCGCGCTTGATGGTCTCGATGATCCTCGGCGGGGCGGCCGGGGTGCTCTCTGTTCCTTCACTTGCCATTGGTCTCTCCTCGTCGTTGAAGTAGGAAGGCGTAGTCGCGCGCCAGCTCGCGCCCGACCTTCATCGGTGATTAGCCCGTGTAAACGAAGCGGGCACCCAAACGACAGCTGTATCCGGCCATTGGAAATCGTCGGGCACGACGCCGATGATCGTGCGCTTCAGTCCGTCGAGCACGATCGATCACCCCACGGCGCGCGGATTGCCGCCGAACCGGCGCAGCCACAAACGTCGGCTCACGACCACGACTGGGCTCGCGTCGGGCCCCTCGTCGTCCGGATGGAACGTTCGGCCGAGCAACGGCTGCAGGCCAAGCAGTTCGGGACGGCCTCCTGCCTGGGCATTGGGCGACGGCCCCGATAAACCTTGTTCGGCCTGCTCCTGCTCGCGTTCGCGCTGTTCTCGGGCGGAAGCTGCTACGGCTCGACGACGACCTTCACGCTGCGACTCTTCCAATCGTCGCTGCCGTCGGCCGCCGCAGGCGCGCTCGACCAGGAGACTTCGATCTTGCCCTCCACGCCGAGGCCCGCGAGCAGGCGAGCGATCTGCTGGGCGCGCCGCCGTCCGATGGCCTCGCTTTCGGCGACGAGGCGGCCGTCCGTCAGCAGCGTAGCCCCGCGGGAGCCGTAGACGGTGACGCGGCGCGCCTTCGCCGCGCGCGCGTACGCGGCGATCCTCATGATCTCGGCTGGGTGCCGGAACGCCACGCCGCGGTCGAAATCGAAGGTCAGGTCGAACTCACGCGGTTCGAACGGCGGTCCGGCGGGCGCTGGCGGCCGCCGCGGCGGTGGGTTTTGGAAGGCCAGCCGGCCTCCGCTCGGTCCGGGCGGCCTCGGATTGAAGTCGATCTTGTAGCGGTCCTCGGCGGGCAGGCGCGCGTTGCAGGAACCGTCGAGCTCAGGCATCACCGAGGTCTTTACCGGTTTCAGCACAATGCCGCCGCAGATTCGCGGCGCGTTGCTCACGACACCTTCAACCAAAACCTTGTGGCCGAGGTAAGGCGGATGGAAATCCGCGCTGACGTCGGTCTGGATGCCGAGATAGTAAAGCTGGCCATCGTATTCGCTGAGCCAGCACGGCACGGTGGAGGTGTCGCGCACGATCGGGCAGGCGACGAAGTTCAAGCGCTTGCCGTCCGCGTGCGCAGCGCAGAACGCGACCGCGGCCAGCGCGCCGACGGCGGCGCCGGCGGCCCAGCGTGAGGGCCACGGCCTGCTTCGCCTCCCGGCGGTCGCGCGCAGACCCCTCATAGCACACTCAGGAAATTCACGAGGTCGCGCTTTTCCTGCTCCGTGAACTGGATGTTGTAGCGCCGATCGTAGAAATCCACGAGCTCGCGCAGGTTCGCGGCCGAGCCGTTGGAAAAATAAGGCGGACGTGCCGCAAGGCCGCGGAACTGCTCGAGGACGATGGCGCCGATGTCGTCGCATTTGCCGGAGATCAGCGCGCGGCCCGGATCCTGCGTATAGATCACGCGGCCCAGGAACGGATGCGGCGGCAGGTCCTTGCGGCACGTGAGCTTGAACAGAGGCATCTCGGGCGCCTTCTTGGCCCACGGGCTCACGGGCTCCTCCTTGGCCCAGGGGAGGTTCGTCGTGCCGAGGTCCATCCATCCGTTCGCCGTATCCATGCCCGTCATGTGCATGCCGTGGCACGTCGAGCACGTGCGCTTGATCGGATTGCCGAGCCCGACGGAGTTGATGAACATCGAATCGCTGATCCAGAACGTCCGAAAGAAGAAGACGTCGTGGCCGCGCGCGACCGACTCGCGGAAAGCGTTGCGCTTGGCCTGTGCAGCGTCGGCGCCGGCGGGCAGTGTCTTCCAGAACGTCGCCGAGCGGAAAGACGTAGTTCGTCGTGTTGTTGCCGAGCACGCCGTCGCGCCCGTGTTCCATAGCCACCGGACCGAGCGCCGGGGGCCCGTTCGGCTCGTCGAGCCGGCCTGCGCCGTCGGACTCGATCTGCGCCCCGTAGAGCTGGCGTTCGAACGCCTCGATCGCATCGAGCTGCGGCGCGGTCAGCGGCTCGATGCGCTGCAGGTGCGTGCGCGCCGCCGACTGCGCCTGCGCCCTGAGGGTCACGTCGCGCGCGTCCGCCATCATGTTCATGTTGGCCGGTTTCCCGGTCTCGGGATCGATGGGCGCGAGCTCCCCGCTCTTGCCGACGATGGCCGAGACGCCGAACCGGGCCGAGGTCACGTAACGCAGATTCATGGCGGGACGCGGACGGCGATAGACCGAGATCGTCGGGTGCTGGCTGTGAAGGCCGTAGACCGGATCGGTGTTGCAGCCCGTCGGGTCGCGCACGACCTCGATTTCGAATTCTGGCGTGATCGGCTTGCCATCGGCGCCGCGCGGGGGCCAGGGCAGGAACACGCGGAACAGCCCGCGGTCGAGCAGCAGCGAACGCGAGGCGCGCTCGCCTTGCGGCAGGCTCGGGCAATTGCTGCCGTCGATGGCCGCGAACAGCGGGTCGCGGCCGCCGGTCTCCTCCCACCGCCGACGGATGGTCGCCACGGAAAGACTCATGGCGTCCGCCGGCTGGTGACAGGTCACGCAGGCGCGGCCGTTGGCGCCCAGGGGTTCGAAGAACGGATGCCCGGCCGTCTTCACGGGCCCGCTCGCGTTCACGATCCCGAAACGGCCGAGGGCGTCGGGATATTCCGCTGCCGCCGGAAGCGTTGCGCCCGAGCCGGGGCGCCACCAGGGCTGCGCCGGCCCGTCCGCGCGTCCCGCCGCATCGAGCAGCGCGGCGAGGCCGAGCGCGAGAACGGCCGCACGCCAAAACCGCCGGCACGGCCGCGGCCGCCTCGAGAGCGTGCCGCGATCCCTCTCCCGGGCGTCGTCGTGGAACTGCCGCTGCATCCTCGCGTTCTTGCTGTCGTTGGTCGGCTTGGTCGGGCAACCCGTAATATAGCCGGCTTTGCCGCGAGCGTCTCGTCTGCGGTAAGGGCGCAAGAACCCGTATGGCGCCGAACCGCTTTGCCGGGCAAGATAGTGGACGCCGGGAGAAGCCATGGGGCATCCCGGCCGAGGGGGAGACGATATGAAGATCTGGAAGGTTCTACCGTCGCTCGCGCTGTGCGCGCTGAGCCTACCCGCGGTCGCGCAGATTCTGACCGCAAAGGTCGCGGGCGGCGAGGTGGCGGGCACGGTCGCGGACGGTCTGTCCATCTTCAAGGGCATTCCGTTCGCCGCGCCGCCGCTCGGAAAGTTTCGCTGGCAAGCGCCCCAGCCCGTCGAGCCGTGGCACGGCGTCAGGCAGGCGACCGCGTTCGGCCCCGCGTGCATGCAGGAGCCGAAGATGGCCGCGCGCATGGGCCACACCGGTGCCCTCAGCGAGGATTGCCTGTATCTGAACGTCTGGACGCCGGCGACGAGCGCCGACGAGAAGCGCCCGGTCATCGTCTGGATCTACGGCGGAGGGTTCTCGGGCGGCATGACGAGCATTCCGCTCTACGACGGCGCGAACTTCGCGAAAAGCGGCGTCGTGTTCGTCAGCCTGACGTATCGCGTGGGACCCTTCGGGTTTCTCGCAAGCCCCGCGCTGAGCCGCGAAAGCGGTCACGGCTCGGGCGCCTACGGCATGCTGGACATGATCGCGGGCCTCGATTGGGTGCGGGACAACGTCGCCCGCTTCGGCGGCGACCCGAACCGGGTGACGCTGCTCGGCCATTCGGCCGGCGCCTTCGCCGTGAGCGAGCTCGCCGTCTCGCCGCTCGCCAAGGGCCTCTTCGAGGGCGTCATCGCCGAGAGCGGCGCGAACTTCGCGCCGCCCTCCTCGCAGCCCATTGCCGGCAGCAACCTCGACCCGCTCGCGTCGGCCGCGGCCAAGGGCAGGACGTTTCTCGAGGCACTCGGCGCGAACGATCTCGCCGCGGCGCGCGCGCTCCCGGCCGAACGCATCGAGCAGGCCGCCGACGCCCGCGGCGCACCCCGCTTCTGGCCGCCGCTCGACGGCTACGTGCTGCCGGGCGACGAGGTCGCCCTGTTCGAGGCCGGCCGCTTCAACGACACGCCGATCCTGATCGGCAGCACCTCCGACGAGGCCGCCGCCTTCGGCGTTCACGCGATGGAGCCGGCGGCATTCGAAGAAGACGTGCGAAAGAACTACGGACCGGCGGCGGATGCGATCCTCGCCGCCTATCCGCACTCGACGTCGGCCGAAGCCACGCTGGCCGCCAAGCAGCTTCGCCGCGACACCATGGCCGGCTGGCCCGCCTTCACCTGGGCTTCGCTGCAGACCTCGCATGGGCACGGGAAGGCCTACGTCTATTACTTCGACCGGCCGAGCGCGCGCGACCCCGACGGCTCGCCCCATGGCTCGGAGGTCGCGCTCGTATTCGGCAACGAGGATCACCGCCCGGGCCGTCCGGCCTGGAGCGATACCGACCGCGCGATCTCCAAGCTCATGCACGGCTACTGGGTCAACTTCGCGGTCCACGGCAATCCGAACGGCCCGGGTCTGCCGACATGGCCCGCCTTCGATCCTGCGCATCCGGAATACATGATCATCCGCAACGAGTCGCAGCGGGCGGGGACCGCGCCGAACATGAAAAAGCTCGAAGCACTCGACGCCTACTACGGCTGGCGGCGGAGGGGCGCGAGCCAATCGGCCGACAACTAGATAACTAGATAGAATGAATACTTCCATGAACTAAGCTCTAGTCCTAAGGGCGGGGACGGTCTTGGCGCTCGCGAGGGGCACTTATCCGCCCGCGGGCAGATGGAGTGCGCTCCGGGGGGAGTTTTGTATGATTAAGCAAAGAGTGTGTGCCTTAGTCTTGGTCGCTCTTGCCGCGAGCGGGGCGTCTGCCCAAAAGCCAGCCCAGCTTCCGGGTGCGCCGAAGTGGGTCACCCTCGGCACGCACGGCGGTCCGGTTGAGATCGCCGATCGGTCCGAACCGGCCAATGCGATTCTTATCGGGAGGGACGCCTATCTGGTCGACGTGGGCGACGGCGCCTGCGAGCAGCTCGCGAAGGCGGGGGTCCAGCTCCGACAAGTCAGGGCGGTCTTCATCAGCCACCTGCACTTCGACCATATCGGCGGGCTTTCCGCGCTCATTGGCTTGCGTAATCAGCTGGGCGTTCCGGCGGTGCTCGATATCTACGGCCCGCCCGGAACCAAGGAACTCGTCGATGGACTTATCGCGGCGACGATGCCGAGCGCCGCGGCAGGCTATGGGTTTGCCGGCAAGCCGTTCGCCGATCCCCGCAGGTCCGTGAAAGTCTTCGAGCTCGTCGACGGCAGCACCGTCGAGGTCGGACCGATGAAAATTACTGCGCGCGAAAACACTCATTACAGCTTCGCACCGGGCAGCAACCTCGACAAGCGCTACAAGTCGCTGTCCTACCGCTTCGATGCGCCCGGGCGTTCGATGGTCTATACGGGCGATACTGGGCCGAGCCCAGCGGTCGAGGCGCTCGCAAGCGGCGCTGACCTGCTCGTCTCCGAAATGATCGACCTCGACGGCATCCTGACCCCGGGCTTCCGTAAGCAGGCAGCGGTCAATCCCACCGGCCAGGACATGCCGCGGCATTTGACGGAACATCACATCACGCCCGACCAAGTGGGCGAGATTGCAGGCCAGGCCAAGGTACACGAATTAGTGATTACACACCTGGTCGCGCGAAATCCCTCGGCCGCAGACCTCATGCGCTACCTGCGAATGATAGGACGGCGCTATTCGGGACCGGTCATGATCGCGAACGATCTCGATGTGTTTTGATCCAGCAATGGTTATTACGTTGCGCCCCGTCCCTTATGGACCGCACCGGCTCGGGGAAGTAGCGACCTCCGCACTAGAGCGTCGAGAAACAGCCGGCCGATATCGACCGTAGCGGTCCATCGTTTGCAGAGGGTCGGTGCCCAGGACTATGCTGTGGCACCGTCAAACGGGCTGGTCGAGGGACACAATGATGAGCGCGCGCAGAACGCTACTCGCGACCTTCCTCGCAATGGCAGCCATTGCGGCGCAGGCACAGCCGCCGAAAAACCTGGACGCGATCCCCGACACGCCGGGAACCGGCCCTTATACGCCGCTCAAGGAAATCGACCCTGGCCTGCCCGATCAGGTCGTCTACCGTCCAGCCGACCTCGGCAAGCTCGGACACACGAAGCTCGGCGTCTACATATTCGGCAACGGCGGCTGCTCCAATGATGGCGCGAGTGCCCGACTCCATCTGCTGAATATCGCCTCGCACGGCTACCTCGCCATCGCTCCGGGCGGCATCTACAATGGTCCCGGCAAGACCCAGGCCCCGCCCCGGCCTGCCGACACGAGCATCGAAAACTACGCGCCGACGCGTCCAGAGCAATTGCGAGCCGCGATCGACTGGGCGCTCGCCGAGAACCAGAGATCCGGCAGCCGCTACTACGGGCGCATCGATCCTGGCGCGATCGCCATCTCGGGGTTCAGCTGCGGCGGGATTCAAGCGCTCACAGTCGCAGGCGACGCGCGCGTCAAAACCGTCGTGATCATGAACA
The DNA here is from genome assembly GCA_963782445.1 of uncultured Gammaproteobacteria bacterium. Taxonomy (GTDB): domain Bacteria; phylum Pseudomonadota; class Gammaproteobacteria; order Steroidobacterales; family Rariloculaceae; genus ZC4RG20. The sequence goes on along the minus strand of CAWAJM010000001.1, from coordinate 1,494,875 downwards.
GCGGGCTCTTCGTCAAAGGCGAAACGAAAATGGGCGGAATGGTCGAGACCAAGGACCTGCTCAAGGACCTCCATACGCCGACGCTTTATATTCTCGGCGGCCCGACGGATATCGCGTATGCCAACGGCATGGACGATTTCGAGAAGATAGATCATGTTCCGGTTGCCGTCGTCAATGGCAACAAAGGCCATGGCGGCACCTACTGGGAGCCGAACGGCGGCCGCGCATCCGAGATCGTCGTGAATTGGCTCGACTGGCAGCTGCGCGGGGACGGCTCGGCAGCCCGCATGTTCCTGGGGTCAGATTGCGGTCTCTGCGACGATCCCGTTTGGACCTACGACAGCAAACTTGACGGCAGATAGCGTCGCGCTGCTTCAACGCGTTTCCCTTAACCGCATCGCTGGGTCGGTCATTACACCCACTAAGTAAACGATTACTAACCGGCGACCGTATACCAGGCCGTCTCATCCCGTGAAACATCGCGTCGAAGCGAGCGGAAAATTTAAGCCCGCCAGCCATGTCGGGGGAGTCGCGAACCGCCATGCCGCCGGCAAGTTGGAAGAGGACTCGCTCGGGGTCGTCCTCGTCCCTTTGAACGCTCTTTCCTCCGTAGACGAGATTCGGAGCATGCTCGATCTATTCCGCGTTCAGGGAATACCTTACCAACGCGACGCTCGTGCGTTTAGCGCCGCTATACACAAAGACAGCTACGTGCGGCGTAGTTCACATGTTATGGTAACGAGCACTACCCGTGTGGCTCCGAGGTTATCCCGTGCCATTTCTGAAACCGACGGTCCTCTTGGTCGAAGACAACGCAGACGAGAGAGAATCGCTGCGTATCTTGATGATGCAGCGCGGTTTTGAGGTGCAAACAGCTGAAAACGGCGCGGCAGCCCTGGACACAATTACGTCCGATAACCGTCCAGATTTGGTGGTTCTCGATCTGCTTCTTCCCTGGATGACAGGCTGGGAACTACTGGCTGAACTCGAAAAAAGGACCGCCCGTTGCTCCATTCCCGTAATAACGATATCGGGATTAGATGATCCGCGGCTCTCTGGGAAGTTCGAAGTCGTCGCTCACTTCCACAAACCAATAGACATCGATTTGCTGTGCCACACAATCACGCGTCACTGTGTTTAGTGTGAACACATTCATAGCCATTGGCGCCGGAGCTCCTGTAGGTTGCCAAGGTCGAGTTCTCCAGTTGGAGCGCAATGATGCCGCCCAAAGATCCCATGCCGTACATCGATGACGGTTCCGACGACGACTCCACACCAGATTCATCGGAGTCGGTGACGACGAGAGTGCTAAAAGGCACGGAAATCTACGTGGACGGAGCGAAGTTTCACTGGTGGGCCATCGGCGAGTCCCAGATGCTAGTGACAGTCCGTAGCAAAGTCTTCGGATCGACGACTGGATTCACTGAGGACGACCCAGAGGAAGCAGCAACCAAATTGGCGAAAGGCCTGCTGCAAGAGCACTATAAGAAAGCCAAGGTTCTACAGACTCTCTTCCCGAAGAAGAAAGACTGATAACCGTCTTCATAAGAAAAATGTCGCGCGGCTCGGCGACGGACTTGGCCGACCGCCCGCGCTGCCCCGAACGTCATAGCCGAACTCGGCTACACAACCTCGTCGTCGCCGTAACACTGCGATTGCACGGCAACTCGTAGCCCCACCTAGAGCGAATTCCGTACGAGAGGCCTCCGCCCCTGCCGGTCCGATATCATCGAGAACGATGATCGCCTAAACGGAGGCCGAACCAATGAAGCTGCTCCCAACAATCGCTTTCGCGCTCACGAGTGGCGCCGCTCTGCACGCAGTGGCGCAAGCACCGAACGATTCATGGACCGTACTGCCCGACATCAGCGAGCAGGACTTGACGGTCATGTTCCGCGCCGTGCTGGTTTCTTCCGATGCGCTCGCACTGTCCAACGGACGCAGCGTCCTTATTACGTACTGGCGCGGCGGCCCGCGCGCCACGTACTATCGATGCGTGGACTACGAAAGCCCCAGCTTCCAATCGACGGGACAAACCTGTTGGCGGCTCGGTCCTGCGGCCCAATGACCTCGAAGGAACCGTGAAGTCGGTGCCAACCCTTTGCCGCGTTGGCAATTGACGACGGTCGCAACCAATTGAGCTGGCAATTGAAATTAAGTCGGGCTCCCTTCTGAGTCGCCAATCGGCGACAGGCGCCAGCGGCTCGCGGAGATCCGAAAGGCACGCGACACCCTCTGCATCCATGGCAAGAACTTGATGCTGGGGACATTTCCGAACGTTGGCATGAATTGTGCCATGCTCAGGTTCGGGAAGACGAGATACGAACAGCGACGCGGTACGAATAACGATGACACCGGCACCGAGGATCCTGTGCGTCGACGACGACCGTGACACGGTCGAGTCCCTGGCCATCCTGCTCGACACAAGGGGCTACAGGGCCTTCGTGGCCACCACGGGCCAAGAAGCGCTCAAACTCGCGTCCAGATTGCGCCCGCGAGCCATAGTGTTGGATGTCGGCCTCCCGGACATCGACGGAATCGAAGTGTGTCGGCGCATCCGGACAGAGCCGTGGGCGAAAGCGACCGTCATTTTGGCACTGACCGGATGGACCGACCAGCGCCTGGCGGATGCCTCTGCGCTTGCCGGTTTCGACCATTACTTGCTCAAGCCGACCAGTGTCGATTCTCTAACTACCTTACTCAGGTTTCATCTTTCTCAGTGCGCGTGATAGCCCGTCTGGATCGGTAAATAGCAGCGCCCCCCAGAACGCGCCCCGCCCGACGGCACGCGCGCCGCCGAGTGAGGGAACGCATCCGTAGCCCTGCCGAGGCCAAAAAGCAATGCGGCGACCAACTGCGGCGCCTTCAGACAATCGGCCCGGACGCGGAGCCATCGGCGATCGTACCTTATCTCTTTGTATGGAATGCAGTCTTTTTTCGCTGGCACGCACTTTGCTGGTTTGCGGCCGACGAACGATTAGGAGGAATATCGAATGAAATGGAAGACCGCTTCGTATACAGCCATCGCCGCCACCGTCGCTCTGATCTGCGGCTCGGCCGTGGCCGGCCCGCTGGACCGCGACGATGCGGCCGGCGCCCACAATGGGCTGCCGCCGCATCAAACCGGGGAGGCTAACCTGCATGGCACGCCGGCACAGAATCGGAAAGAACTCGAGAAGATGGCAGAGCAAACCATCTCCCAGCTGCGCCAACAGAACAAGAACGCAGAGCAGGCGCTCGATCAGGCCTACGGATTCGCCGTTTTTGACACGACGAAGGGCGGCGCCATCGTGACGGGCGTCGGCGGCACCGGCGTTGCAATGACTTCTGCGGGGCTCAAGAGCCGCGAGGCTTCGAGCAATGAAACGTTCATGCATGTCGGCGGCGCCGGCGTTGGTCTCACGGCCGGCCTCTCGAACTACAAGCTGATTCTGCTGTTCAAGAATGAGAAGACCTACAACGATTTCACCAGAGGCGAATGGACGGGCGCTTCCTCGGCGCAGGCAACGGCCGGCAAGTCCGGCGCCCAGTCGGAGGCCGCTTGGCACAACGGCGTAGAGGTTTATCGCATGACGGACGGCGGCCTGATCGCAGGCGTCGACGTTAGCGGCCTGAAGTTCTGGCCCAGCGACAAACTCAATAAGGATAACGCCTGATTCGAGGCGACGAGCGCCGCCGCGCAAGCGGCGCCTCGTGGAAAGGGAGCCTTCGGGCTCCCTTTCTGTTCGCGCCCTTTCCGTTCGCGCCGTACACTCGATCGCGGGCCTGCCGAGGCGAACACTGAAGCAACAGCGCTGCGCATCGGCGGCGCGGATTCGCGAGTTGCGTCAGCGCTGCGGCACTTCGCGCGCACCCTGCACGAAGGCAGCATCGACGAGCACGCTCGCCAGCGCTTGCGGAGCGAAGAACGCTTCCTTGAGCTCCATGAATTCACGCATCGCGGCCTTCCAGTGCTTTTGCGTCAGCGGCGCATTCAGATCGACATTCTCCACGCGGAGCTCAGCGCGTCCGGGCGGCACCGAAGGCACGGGAGCTTCGGGCGTGCGCAGGACGAGCTCCAGCGTTGCGGCCAACTGAGCGCACGCATGGGCGCGCCGTTCGCCGTCGCCCGCCTTGAGAATGGCTCGAAGAGTCCCCGGCAAGTCTTGCCTTTGCCCTGTCTGGAGCCGCCCGAACGCCATGCAACACCGCGCGAGCACGACAGCCTTGAGGGTTGCGGGGAGTCGGTCGATGAACGCAAGCAATACGTCGTCCGATGAATTTCCCATAACCTGAATTTGGGCACTCCAGTCTTCGGTATTTCGAAGCCGGCTACCCGTTTGGGTAGCCTTGAGTACTGCAAGGAAGCAAGTACCGTGCCGCATAAAAGCAATTTCGGCACCCAGGACAAAAAGTGTCAGCCCCGGCGCTCGATTAGCACGTGCGCTTCCGTCTGCATGAACTGGAGGCCGGCCCGCTGGGCTCGCTCGCTCAATCAGGTTGACGAAGCCTTGGCACGGCATCAGGCGCGCCAGCAAATTCCCCGCCAATGCCAAGCACATTTCGGTATCGGAACGTTCGCCCCCCGGGAACTAGGCCGGAGCGTACCCTCCCCGTTGGCTCCGTGGCACCGGCAACCGTCCCTTGCACCGGCCGACGCGAAGTTAACCTAGATTAAATTTGCGTCCTCCGGAGCAACGCAAGGCCACCGCCGATATAGACTTCAAGAAAGAATAATGGCGGTTTCCACCAATTCGGACTGGCAATATGAGCAGTCTTCCGGACTTCATCGAACGGCACATCGAACGGGTTCTCGGCGACTGGGAGTCGTTCGCTCGGAACCATTGCTTGCCCGCCTCGAGCACCATGGCACCGTGCGAATTGCGCAACGGCGCGGCCGCGATTCTCGGCGCGCTGGTCAAGGACATGAGGTCACCGCAATCCCAGCAGGAACAACGGAAGAAGTCCCTCGGCAAGCTGCCCGGAAATGCGCCGACCGTCACTCAGACCGCCCAAGTGCATGCGCTGCATCGACTGCAGAGCGGCTTTTCGCTCGATCAGCTCGTCGCCGAATACCGTGCGCTTCGGGCAAGCGTCGTGCGTCATTGGGCTACCGACTCCGACGACGCGGCGAATCGGTTCGACGAGCTCATCCGCTTCAACGAAGCGATCGATCAGTCCCTGACCGAAGCCATCCGTTGGTTTTATCAAGGCGTGGAACGGGCCAGGGACGTTTTCGTCGGCATTCTGAGCCACGACCTGCGCGATCCGCTCGCGACCCTGCAAGCCGCCGCTCAGTTGCAGCAACTGAGTGATTCGAGCGAGCAAAGACGCGCGGCCGATCGCGCGCTCAAGAGCATTCGGACAATGGAGGAACTCATCGGCGATCTCGCCGATTTCACTCGCACGCGGCTGGGCAAGCCGTTGCCTGTGTCGCTGCAGCGCTTCGACCTAGCCGCCGTCGTTCGCGACGTAGTGGACGGGTTTACCGCCGTCCATTCCGATCGGGAACTCCAACTCGAATGCGCCGGCGAGACCTTTGGGGACTGGGACGAAGGGCGCCTCAAGCAGATGCTGTCGAACCTGATTAGGAACGCACTCGTGCATGGCGCATCGGACTCGCCGATCCGCGTCAACATCAGCGGCGGATCGGAGGCCGTCGAAATCTCGGTCCACAACCAAGGCGTCCCGATTTCCGAGAAGATTCAGGCGACGATCTTCGACCCGCTGACGCGCGGCGCCCTTGCTGGCGTTCGGCGGCGCGGGCAGCGGGACGGGGGCCTAGGCTTGGGGCTGTATATCGTCCGGGAAGTCGCGGCGGCCCATGGTGGAACCGCTCGAGTCTCGTCGTCGGCCCAACACGGTACGTGCTTTTCCGTCTCGCTCCCGCGAAACCAGTAGCGCACGTCATTGCCCCGATCATTGAGATCGTCCGTGACCGATCAAGGGCGCCGCTCGCGTCGTTCAAGCGCTTCCGCGCTCGCGCACGGTTCGCATGCGGGTCTTGCAGCCGCATGGGCTTCCCCCGATTCGCATCCCTTCCGCGATCTGTCATTCCATCCAGCCCCAACGGCCGGCCGCCACGCCCAAGTCCGCGCGGCGTCACGCAATTCGGATCGCCCGCGCCTCTCCCCCTCAAGCCCCGCGGTCAGCGACCGATAACTATGACGCCCCTCTAAGAAATAGAGTGGCACCGTCATGGTCGAGGAGTGGTCGTGTCCCAAGTACAACAGCAAGCTTTTTCCCTCGTCGAAAGTCTGGCCCAGGAACTGTCCGCCAAAGATCTCCGCCTACCCTCTCTTCCCGAAGTCGTCGTACGCATTCGCAATGCGCTGGCGAATCCGGACTTTCACATAGACCAACTGGCGCGCATCGTCGGCACGGAGCCGGCCCTCGTCGGCACAATCCTGACGATGGCGAACTCGTCGGCGTTTCGCCGCACCGGCAAAGAGACGACGGACCTGCGCGTCGCGATCTCGCGCGTCGGCGCAGGCATGGTTCAGACGGCGGCGACGACGTTCGCGCTGCGCCAGCTGCGCGCGAGCGCCGAATTCAAGGCGGCCGAGCCGCTGCTCGCGCCCGAGTGGCAACGCACCGGCCGTGCCGCGGCTGCGGCTTACCTCGTCGCGCAAGCGAGCGGTGCCGTGAAACCGGACGAGGCGCTCGTCGTCGGACTCATCCACAATATCGGCCGCATCTATCTGCTGAGCCGCGCGCCGCAGTACCCGGAACTGTTCTCCTCACCCGACGATCTCGCCGAGCTCGTCGATCAGTGGCACGCCGAGGTCGGCAAGGCGATCGTCGAGTCTTGGAGCCTGCCTGCCGACGTAGCCGAGGCCGTGGGCCGCCAGCACGTGCCCGGGGACGAAGAGGAAACGCCGCCCATGGTCGACGTTCCTGACGGCCGCCGTCTCGATCGCGGCGTTGGAGAGTCCGGTACCGGAGGAAGGTCTCGGGAGGCTCGCCACGCGTGCCGACTGCGCCCGCCTGTCGCTGGCTGCCGAGCGCCTCGCTACGATCGTTGAAGCGCGCGAAGGCCTGCGGCGGGAACTCGGTCTCGGCTGAGGCCGCGCAGCGCGGAGATCTGCTGCACGTCTTCGAACGTGGCCGCCGCGGCGGTTCGAGGTGCGGAAGCCGACGAACTCGGGATCACGATATGACGGAAGCATGTGCCTTGGCCGATTCGGCGCCGGCACCGCGAGATCTGAGCCGCGTTCTGCTCATCGACGGCGCGCCGGACGATCATGAGCTCTTGGCCGTCCACCTTAGCGCGCTGCCGTTAGAGCTTCTCCATGCGTACTCGGGCGACGAAGGACTTCGGACGGCGGCCCGCGAGCGGCCGGCGCTGATTCTGCTCGACCGCGACATGCCGCGCACCGGCGGGCTGGCCGTCCTCGAAGCGCTCAAGTCCGACCCGCGCACGACTTCGATTCCCGTCATACTGTTGACCGGCGCCGACGACTCGCAAGCCGTCACGCTCGCCTACGCACTCGGCGCCAGTGACTACGTGCGCAAGCCGGTCTGCGCGGCTGAACTCCGCGCCCGCATCGGCGGCGCGCTGCACACGCAATCGCTGCTGGCCCGTCTGCGCGGACAGGCAGAACGGGACGCGCTGACCGGCCTGCCGAACCGCAACCTGCTCGCTTCGCGTATCGACGAGGCGATCCGAAAGGCAAAAGGCTCGCCGGATCATCACTTCGCGGTTCTGTTCTTCAATTTCGACCGCTTCAAGAACGTCAATGACAGCCTCGGCCACGAAGCCGGCGACGAGCTGCTCAAGCAGATAGCGGACCGCTTCCGCGCCAATCTGCGTGTCGCCGACGCCGTCGGCCGCATGGACAATACGAATACGGTCGCACGCGTCGGCGGCGACGAATTCGTCGTCCTGCTCGACGGCCTGCCGAACGCCCGCGACGGCGAACGCGTGGCCCGGCGCCTCATCGACGCCTTTTCGACGGGCTACTGCATCGGCGACCACGAGGTGTTTTCGACGGCCAGTGCCGGCATCGTGAGCAGCGAGGCCGGCCACTCGTCCGTCGAGGACCTGCTCAGCGACGCGGACATCGCGATGTACGAGGCGAAGGCCGCGGGCAAGAGCCGGTACATCGAGTTCGACAGCTCCATGCGCCGGCGTGTGCAGCAGCGTCTCTCCATCGAGAACGACCTGCGTAAAGCCGTCGACAATGGCGAGCTCTATCTCATGTTCCAGCCGATCGTCTCGCTCGCGACGGGCCAGCTCGTCAGCGTCGAGGCGCTGCTGCGCTGGCAGCATCCCGTGCGCGGGCTGATTTCTCCGGAGCAATTCATTCCGATCGCCGAGGAAACGGGGCTGATCGTGCCGATCGGCGACTGGGTGCTGCAGCAGGCATGCCGGCAGCTCAAGCTATGGCGCCAGGAAGCGCGCGACCGGGCGCCCCCGCGCATGAGCGTCAACGTCGCCCGCCAGCAGCTGCTCGTCCCGAACATTGCGGCCCGGATCGAAGCGGCCATCAGGGCGTCGGGCATAGAACCGCAGGATGTCGTGCTCGAGGTCACGGAGAGCGAGATGATGCGCGACGTCGAGACGACGATGCGCGTGCTGCAAGGCCTCGGCGAGCTCGGCGTCAAAATCAGCATGGACGACTTCGGCACGGGCCATTCGTCGCTGGCCTGCCTGCGCGACATCCCGCTGCACCACCTGAAGATGGACCGCTCGTTCGTCATGAACATCGGCGCCGCACGGGACCTCATGGCCGTGCTCACGGCCATCGTCGAGCTCGCTCACGACCTCGGCATCGAGACCGTCGCCGAAGGCATAGAGACAATCGAGCAGCTCGTGAGCCTGCAGACTCTGAATTGCGACTACGGCCAGGGGTTCTACCTCTCGCGGCCGCTGCTCGCCTCCGCCGTGCCCGAGCTTGCGATGCCCGCCGCGGCGCCGCGCGAGCTCGCGCCGCCGCGATCCAGCACGGAGCCGGGACGATGACCGAGACCGCAACGGCCGCAACCGCCGAGCCGACCGCAAAGAGCCGGCTCGTCGCGGCCGCCGCGCTCAAGCGCTTCGCGATGCTGCCCGAAGTCACGCTGCGCATCATCAAAGTCATCGAGCAGGGCAACTACACGGCCGCGGAGCTCGAAAAGGTAGTCTCGACCGATCCCGCGCTGTGCCTGCAGATCCTCAAGGTCGTGAACTCCGCGTTCTACGGCGCGAACAAGGAAATCGCGTCCATCCAGCGCGCCGTCGTCGTGCTCGGCGGTCCGGCGGTGAAAAACATTGCGCTCGCGACGAGTCTCGGGCGCGTGCTGCGCGGCGGCACGGACTGCGCGGGCGTCTCGGCGCATCATTTATGGCGTCATTCGCTCGCCGTCGCGGCCGCGGCCAAGCTCATTGCCGGCATGGCCGGCAGCAAACGCGGGGAAGAGGCTTTCCTCGGCGGGCTGCTGCACGACGTAGGTTTCATGGTCGAGATGCGCGCGGAGGGCGGCGAGATCGCCGACCTCGCGCGGCGCCTGGCCGGCGGGGAGGTCTCCGCGCTCGAGGCCGAGGAAAAGGTCTTCGAAGCAACGCATCACGATTTCGGCCGCAGCCTCTGCGAGCTATGGCGCCTGCCGCTCGCCATCACCGAGGTCGTCGGCCTGCATCACACTCCGCTGAGCTGCTCCGAGGAGACGGTCGCGCTCGGGAGTATCGTCCACGTCGCCGACTACGTGGCGCAAAGCCGGGAGCTCGGCTTCGCGCTCGATGCCGCGGGCCGGCACTTGGACGAAGAGGCCCTGGACCGGCTCGCGCTGACGCCCGCCGACGTCGAGCAGGCCGCCGAAGCGCTCCCCGAGATGGCCGACGAGCTGCTGCAGATCCTGCGCTGAGCGACGGAGGCTGTCGGCTTCAGCCCTCGCCGGACGCCTGCACGGCATCCCGGCGCGAGGCCGGCCGGTGCAGCGTCACGATGAGCTCCGCTTCGGCCCGCGTCACGCCCGTATCCTCGATCAGGGCATCGACATCCGCGCCGCGCTCGGCCTGCCGCACGGCCTGGAAGTAAGGACCCGTCTCGGCATCCCGGAGCATGAGCTGCTCCTGCTGACGCGAGAGCAATGCGACGCGCTGCTCGAGCTCGAGCTCCCGCTCCGCCGCCCCGCCCTGCTGGAGAGTCCCGCGCAACGCCTCGAGCTGCGCCTCGGCCTCTGCCAAGCGCTTCTCGAGCGCCTCGTAGTGGGCTTTGAGCCTGAAGTCGGTGCGCAGCAGCAGGGCCCCGAGCAGCAGCGCGCCCGGGCCGAGCACGAGATAGATGAGGTCGGTCGTATCGATGCCGATCGTCATACGCGACTCTTCGCTCTGCGCATCGTCATGCACTCGCTAGCAGGCCGGAGCGCATGATGACCGATGTCCGCCGTCGCGTCACCCGGTCCCGGGCTTGCCGTCGACCGTGATGCCCCGTGCGGGCGCCGGCTGCGGGGACTCGGGGGCAAGGGCGGCCGGAGGCACGGCGCCGGCGGGGCCGGGCTGGCCGAGGGTCTCGGGCGCGGCGCCGAATGGCTGACCGCCGGCGTTGACGGACGCGGGACCGAGCCGCGGCTTCGGCGCGGCCACGACCACGACGACCACGCGCCGATTCGTGGCTCGGCCGGCTTCGCTCGAGTTGTCTGCGATCGGCCGGAACTGTCCGAAGCCGACGGCCGCCATACGTTGCGGCTCCACGCCGGCCGCCGCGAACATCCGCACGACCGTTGCCGCGCGAGCGGCCGAAAGCTCCCAATTCGATGGAAACGCGGGCGTGCTGATGGGTTGCGAATCGGTGTGGCCCTCGACCTGAATCCGCGTGTTCGTGTGGGCGAGGATCTTGCCGAGACGCTGGACGATCGGCAGCGAAGCGGGCGCGAGGTCTGCGCTCGCCGTCGGGTACAGGACGCTCGTCTTGATCTGAATCTCGATCCAGAAGCGGTCCTGTCTCACCTTGACGAGATCGGCGTCGACGAGCGGCTTGAGGTCGGCCGAGATCTTCGTGCCGATCTCCGAGATCTGCGCCTCGGCGGATTTCACGTCCTGCGGCGAAAGCTGCGAGGTTTGCATGAGTTGCAGCGCGGACGCACCCGTGCCGTCCTTCTGCAACTCGGCGACGAGGTCGTCCGCTTCGATCGGCACGAAGGTCCGCGGCGTATCCGTCTCCACCTTGTGAAAGGCCCTGGAAAGCTTGCCCACCTGAATGGGCTCGAGCGACTTCGGCGCCCCGCGGAAGGCCGCGACGAGCGAGTCGGAGAGCACGCGGTATTTGCCGGCGTTGACCGTGGAAAGCGCGTACATGACGACGAAGAACGCGAGCAGCAGCGTGATCAGGTCGCCGTAGGGGATGGCCCAGGCCTCGTGGTTTTGATGTTCCTCTTGAAAACGGCGCCTCGCCACGTTGGACCTCCTACACGAGATAGCCGCGCAGCTTGGTTTCGATGCTGCGCGGATTGTCGCCTCTTGCAATGCCGACGAGCCCGTCGATCACGAGCTCGCGCTGTTGGACCATGTGCTGAATGATGCCCTTGAGCTTGTTGCCCATCGGCAGGAACAGCATGTTGGCCGAAGCGATGCCGTAAATCGTGGCGACGAAGGCCGTCGCGATGCCCTTGCCGAGATGCTCGGGCTCGGACAGGTGCTGCATGACCGAGATAAGCCCCAGGACGGCGCCGATGATGCCCAGCGTCGGCGCATAGATGCCTAGGCTCTCGAACACCTTCGCTCCCTGGTGATCGAAGTGCTCGCGGCTCGCGACCTCGACGTCCATGATGTGGCGGATCGTCTCCGGCTCCGCGCCGTCCGCGAGCAGCTGCAGGCCCTTACGAATGAACGCGTCCGGCTCCTGCTCGGCCATCGACTCGAGCCCGAGCAGCCCGTCGCGCCGGGCGATCTGGCTCCAGCCGACGACGCGCTCCAGCAGCATTTCGCCGTCCGTGAGCGGAGTCACGAATACCCAGCGCGCGATCGCAAAGGCGTGCGTGAAGACCTTGAGGCGCACCTGCACGAGCACAGCCGAGAACGTGCCGACGATGACGATCACGAACGCGGCGCTGCTCCAGAGCGCCGCGATGCCGCTGCCTTTGAGGATGCTGCCGCCGAGGATGGCGATGAGGCCGAGGATGACGCCTATGACGCTGAGGATATCCATACCTGCCTGTCGATCGCGGGCCGCCGCGGCGCGCAGCCCTTAGACCGCGGCTTCCTCGTAGCTCCAATCCGTGAGATTCGCCCGCAGCCGTGCCAGCGCCTGGCCGTGGATCTGGCAGACTCGCGACTCCGTTACGCCGAGCACTTCGCCGATCTCGCGCAGGTTCAGCTCTTCGTCGTAGTAGAGCGACACGACGAGTCGCTCGCGCTCCGGCAGGCCGTCGATCGCGGCCGCGACGGCCTCGCCGAGCCCGTCCCGTAGACATTCGGCCGCAGGGTCCAGGCTGCCGCCGGGCAGGCGATCCGCAGGGTCATCGTCGGGTCCGACCATGTCTTCGATGCTGAACACGCGCGCCTCGACCGCCTTGCGCAGCATCTGGTGATACGACTCGAGGTCCACGCCGAGCTCCGCAGCCGCCTCCGCTCCCGTGGCGGGCCTGCCCGTACGCACCTCGACGCTGCGCAGCGCTTCGGAGACCTGGCGCATGGTGCGATGCGCCGAGCGCGGCGCCCAATCGAGCCGCCTGACCTCGTCGAGCATCGCCCCGCGGATGCGGATGCCCGCATAGGTCTCGAAACTCGCGCCGTGCCGCTTGTCATATTGCCTTGCCGCCTCGAGCAATCCCATGGCTCCTGCCTGAATCAAGTCCTGGACCTGGATCGTCGCCGGTAGCCTGCCGAGCAGGTGATGCGCAATGCGCTTCACCAGGTCCATGTGGCGTTCGACGAGGATCTCGTTTTCCTCGGGAGCTTTGTTGGCGTACATGGTCACGCCCCACCCAGCCCCAGGCGGACGACGGTGCCGGTTTGCGTCCCGAAAAAGGGCTCCGACCCCTTTTTCGCCGCCAGCGTCCTCTCGAGAAAGAACACGGGCCGGCCGGCCGCCGACTCGCTTATAGGCCACTTATCGGCACGACCCGCCAACTCCTTGAATGCCAGGCCGGACGGGCTCGACGGATATTTCTCGACCACGGCGCGCTGCTGCCGCACGGCCCGGAGCAGCGCCGTGTCCTCGGGCACGCTGCCGAAGTGCAGAAGTCCCACATCGAGAAACCGGTCACAGACGCTCTGCAGCTTCCTGAACAAGGCGCGCCCATGGGCCGCGTCCCGGACCCTGTTGCAGAGGACCTGAAAACGTTCGACGCCGCGCTCGCGTGCCGCAAGCTTGATGACCGCGTAGGCATCCGTGATCGAGGCGGGCTCGTCGCAGACGACCACGACGACCTCGTGCGCGGCGCCGCAGAAGCCGAGCACGCCGTTGTCGATGCCCGTCGCCGTGTCGACGACCATGCATTCCACGTTCAGCGGCAAGCTCGAGAAGGCCCCGATGAGCGCGTTCTGCTCGAGCAAGCTGAGGCGCGCGAGCCGCGAGACGCCCGAGGCCGCCGGCACGATCTTGAGGCGGGCCGGACCGTCCATGACGACCTCCTCGAGCGCCAGTTCGCCCGCGAGCACCTGCTCGAGATTCGCCGCCGGCCGCAGGCCGAGCAGCACGTCCACGTTCGCAAGGCCGAGGTCCGCGTCGAGCAGCAGCGTCGCGCGCCCCGCCTGCGCGAGCGCAACCGCGAGGTTCACTGCGACGTGCGTCTTGCCGACGCCGCCCTTGCCGCTCGCGACGGCGATGACCTTGACGGCCTTCGAACCGGCGATGCGACGCAATCCCGCGGCCTGATCGTCAAACGGCTGCATGCACGGCCCTCCCCTGCGCTAGGGCTCGAAACGCCGCGGGCACGCCGCCGCCGGGGCCGCCGTCGGGCTCCGGCTCGAACGCGCCGGCGGCCGCCGCCCACTTCAATAGATACGCCACGCGGGCGAGCTTGAGGTCTTCGGGCACGCGCTGTCCCTCGCTGAGCCAGGCGACGGGCAGCCCCGTCTCAATGAGCACCGTCACCGCGGGACCGAGCCCGCGGACCTCGTCAAGTTTCGTCAGTACGACGCCGGCGAGGTCGCGGCCGCCGAACCGTTCGGCGGCCTCGCGCATGACGCCGGCCTGCATCGTCGCAGCGAGCACGAGAAAGCGCTTAACGTCGGCCGCGCATTCGAGCTGCCGCAGGCAGCCTTCGAGACGCGGATCGCCGGGCGCCATGCCGGCCGTGTCGATGAGCACGAGCCGCCGGTCGGCGACGTCCGCCAGCACGGTCTCGAGCGCCTCCGGCGTCTGGGCCCGCCGCACCGGAACGCCGAGGATCGCGCCGAACGCGTCGAGCTGGCGCTGCGCGCCGACGCGGAAGTTGTCGATCGTGATGAGCGCCAGCGAGTCCCGGTCGTAGCGCAGGCAGTGACGGGCCGCCAGCTTTGCGATCGTCGTCGTCTTGCCGACGCCGGTCGGGCCGACGAGCGCGAACACGCCGCCTTGATCAAGCGGGTCCTCGCGCAGGACCTGCAGCCGCCGTCCGATCCCGAAAACGACGTCGCGCCAGGCCCGCGCGGGATCTTCGCGGTGCTCGGCCTCGGCGACGAGGACTTCGACGAGCGCCGGAGAGAGCTCGAGCGCCTCGACCTTTCGCTGCAGCAGCGCGCGCTCCGGGTCGAAGGTATTGAGATCGGCCCACGTCAGGCGCGAGAACTGCTCACGCAGCATGCCCTTCAGGAGCTTGAGCTCCGACTGCATGGCTGCCAAGGCAGGGACCGTGTCGATGCGGGCCGTATCGTCGTCGGCGCCTGCGGCGTGCCCGCGCATCGGCGGCTCCGACGGGCGCTCGGGCTCGGCGGCAGGCCTCGACGCTGGGCCGGCCTCGCGACTCGGCGTCTCGACGCGGCCTGACTGCGCCCAACCGGCGGCGGCTGCGGCCCCGTCCTGGTCGGATGCAGCACGGGCGAAAACGTCGGCGGCCGCGTGGGCGACGTGGCCCGCGGCGTCGGTCGCGGCGTCAGCGTCAGCGGCCGCGGCGGCGGCACCGCCGTCCGCAGCCTCGGCCTCGGCGATCGCCGCATAGGCCGCCGCGGGCCGCCGCGCAGCGGCCGTCCCGGCTCCCCCCGCGAGCCCGGGCAGCATGCGCGCGAGCAAATCCTGGTCGTAGTCGACGGCCGCAATGATCTCGACCCCGCCGTCGGTCGAGCGGCTCGAGAGGATCACGGCGTCCGGCCCGTGCTCGCTGCGCACCTGCTGAATCGCGCGCCGCATATCCGGCGCAAAGAATCTTTTTATGTTCATGCAACGACTCCTTGAGCCGGGATCCCGCCGCTCGACGGCAGGGCCGGCCCGCTACTCTCACGACCGACGGTCGCAACCACCTTCACGGGCCGGCTGTCCGGAATTTCCGTATAGGCCAACACGTTCAAACTCGAAATTGCGGTTCTGAGCCAACGCGCAATCCATGCGCGAATCTCCGGGGAGACGACGAGCACGGAAGGATCGCCCTCCATCTCCTGGCGCCGGACCACGTCGCGCAGCGACTGCTGCAGCCGCGCCGCCAGCCCGGGCTCGACGGCCGCCCCGTTCTGCGTGACGGCCTGATGCAGAATCTGCTCGAGCGCTGGGTCGAGCGCGATGAGGGGCAACTCCTCGACGTCGCCCGCGATGTGCTGGACGATCGAACGCCCGAGCGCCGCGCGCACGGCGGCCGTCAGCGCTTCCGGGTCCTTGGTCTTGGGCGCCGCCTGCGCGAGCGCCTCGGCGATGCTGCGCATGTCGCGCACGGGGACCTGCTCGGCCAGAAGGTTCTGCAGCACCTTGAGCACGACGCCGAGCTCGAGCGACTTCGGCACGAGGTTTTCGGCGAGCTTCGGATGATTGCGAGCGAGCAGGTCGAGCAGCGCCTGAACTTCCTCGTGGCCGAGCAGCTCGTGGGCATGCTCCTTGAGCACGCGGCTCAGGTGCGTCGCGATGACCGTGGGCCCGTCGACGACCGTGTAGCCGAGCGACTGCGCCTTGTCGCGGTCCGCGGGCTCGGTCCACACGGCCTCGAGGCCGAAAGCCGGGTCCCGCGTCGGCGTGCCCGGCACCGCGCCGAAGACGCGGCCCGGGTTGATGGCGAGATCCTTGCCCGGCAGCACCTCGCCCTGGCCCACGGGCACGCCCAGCAGGCTCAGCCGGTACGCCGTCGGCGCGAGGTCCAGGTTGTCGCGGATGTGAACGGGCTGCAGCAGGAAGCCCAGCTCCTGCGAGAGCTTGCGGCGCACGCCTTTGATCCGCGCGAGCAGCGTCCCGCCCTCGCCGCTTTCGACCAGCGGGATCAGCCTGAAGCCGAGCTCGAGCCCGATGAGATCGACGGGGGGGACATCGTCCCACGAGAGTTCCTTCTCGGCGACGGCCGCCCCCTCCTGCGCCGGCTCCGAGTCCGCCGTCGGCGCCGCGGCCGCACGGCCGCGGATGCTCCAGCCGACGACGCCGAGCACGGCCGCCAACAGCAGAAACACGGTGCTCGGCATCCCCGGCACGAGGCCGAGGGCGCCGATGACGCCCGCGACCGTGAAAAACGCGCGCGGGTTGCTGAGCAGCTGCTCGACGACCTGATCTCCCAAGTCGCGGGCCGACGACGTGCGCGTCACGATGATGGCCGTCGCGGTCGAGAGCACGAGCGAAGGCACCTGCGCGACGAGCCCGTCGCCGATCGTCAGCAGTACGTAGTTCCTGGACGCCGCCTCGAGCGACATGCCGTGCGAAACCATGCCGATCGCGAGGCCGCCCAGAATATTGATGAACAGAATCAGGATGCCGGCCACGGCGTCACCGCGCACGAACTTGCTGGCACCGTCCATCGCGCCGTAGAAGTCCGCTTCCTGCGCGACTTCCTCGCGCCGGCGCTTGGCCTCGTCCTGAGTGATGAGGCCCGCGTTCAAGTCCGCGTCGATGGCCATCTGCTTACCCGGCATTGCATCGAGCGTGAACCTGGCGCTGACCTCGGAGACGCGCCCCGCACCCTTCGTCACGACGACGAAGTTGATGATCACGAGAATCGCGAACACGGCCAGGCCGACGGCGAAGTTGCCGCCCATGACGAACTGACCGAACGACTCGATGACGTGCCCGGCCGCGGCCGTGCCCGTGTAGCCGTTGAGCAGGACGACGCGCGTCGACGCGATGTTCAGCGCGAGCCTGAGCAGCGTCGCGAGCAGCAGCACGCTCGGAAAGACGCTGAACTCGAGCGGCCGCCGCGTATAGACGGCCATGAGAATCACGACGAGCGAGAGCGCGATGTTGAACGTGAAGAACACGTCCAGCAGGAACGGCGGCACCGGCACGATCATCATGCCGAGCAGCGTCAGCACGAGCAGCGGCGTGCCGAGCCCGAGCAATTGGCCGCGAATGGTAGGCGTCAGCACGGCGCTCATGCGTCGAGCCTCTCGGCGACCGCGAGCTCCGGCGGAATCGGCAGATCGGCCGGAAATACGGGCGTGCCGGCACCGGCGCGGCGCGCGGCCTCGAGCTGCATGACCCAGGCCAGCACGCGCGCGACAGCGAGGTACAGCCCAGTCGGAATGTCCTGCCCAACCTCGGTATTGAAATAGATCGCGCGCGCGAGCGGCGGCGCCTCGCAGACCGGCACCTCGTGGCGAGCCGCGAGTTCGCGGATGTTGCCCGCCACGAGGCCGCGCCCCTTGGCGACGACGCGCGGCGCACGTTCCGGCCGGTCCGTGTATTTGAGCGCCACAGAGAAATGCGTCGGGTTCGTGATCACGACATCGGCCGTGGGCACGTCCTGCATCATGCGCCGGCCCGCTCGCTCGCGCTGCAGGCGACGCACGCGCGCGCGCATCTCCGGGTTGCCGTCGCTCTCCTTGAGCTCTTCCTTGATCTCCTGCCGGGTCATGCGCAGGCGCTTGCGGTGGCTGTAGATCTGATAAGGCACGTCGATGAGGGCGATGAGCACGAGCCCTGCGGCCAGCGTCAGATAGGCGTGCTCGACGAGGCCGCCGGCCGCGACGATCGCCTCCCGCGGGGCCTCGCGGCCGAGACGCAGCAGCCGGCCGCTGAGCTGCCACAGCAGCAGCGCCGCGCCGCCCGAGAGGAACACGAATTTCACGAGGGTCTTCGCGAGCTCCATGAGCCCGTGGCTCGAGAACAGTCGCTTGAGTCCGGCGGCCGGGCTCAGGCGCTCGGGCTTCGGCGCGAGTGCACTCGGGGCGAACACGATGCCGCCCGAACGTCGCCGGTCCGGCGAGCGCGGCCACGACGAGCACGAGCAGCAAGGGCGCGAGCGCCCGCAAGGCCGCGAGCAGCGAGCCGTCGAGCGTCTCCAGGGCCGCGGCCGTGTCGAACGCGCCGCCCGTCGGACGCATGAGCCCCTCGGCGAGCAGGCTCCGAAGCCCGTTCAGCATCCAGCCGCCGAACAAGGCGAACGCGCCGCCGGCCGCGAGCGTGACGAGCATCGTATTGAGCTCGCGCGAGCGCGCGACCTGACCCTCGCGCCGGGCCTTCTCCAGGCGTTTGGGAGTCGGTTGTTCTGTGCGCTCTTCGGCGGAATCGTGGTCCGTCATTGCCAGGCTCCGAGCAAGGCGCGGCCCGCGTCGAGCGCGGCGCCGAGCATGTGTTGGAACTGCGGCGCGAGCTGCGGCAGCGCGAGCACGAGCGCGACCAGGCCGAGCATGAGCGTCATCGGAAAGCCGACCGCGAAGATGTTGAGCTGCGGCGCGCTGCGCGCGACGAGGCCCATCGAAACGCTCGCGACGAGCAGCGCCGCGGCCGCGGGCAGCGCGACGAGCACCGCGGCTTCGAACATGCGTCCCGCCCACGCCCCGAGCGTCCAGAAGCCGTCGGCGGCGAGGCCGTGGGCGGCCGGCGGCAGCAGCCTGAAGCTGTCGACGAGCAGCGCGATGAGCGCGAGGTGCCCGTCGAGCGCGAGAAACAGCAGCATCGCGAGCACCGTGAAGTATTGCCCGACGAGCGGCACGCCGCCGTGATCGGGATCGACGACGCTCGCGAAGGACAGGCCCATCGCGAGCGAGATGATTTCGCCTGCCATGCCCAGCGCACCGAAGGTCATCTGCAACAGGAAACCCATGGCGGCCCCGATGAGCACCTCGCGGCCGACGAGCAAAGCGCCCGCGAGCGACAGCGGGTCCGTATCGGCCGGCACCGAGATCTGCCCGTGCACGAGCACGGCGAGCAGGAACGCGAGCGCGATGCGCAGCCGCACGGGCACGGCACGCGCGCCGAACATCGGGGCTGCAACGAGCATTGCGCCGATGCGCACGAACGGCCACAGCACGCCCGCCACCAGCGCGAGCAGCTGTTTGTCCGTCAGTTGCAGCAGAGCCATGTGCGTCCCCCGCCCTCAGCTCAGCATGCCCGGAATGCCGAGCAGCAGCCCTCGAAACCACTCGATCATGAGCGCGAGCATCCAATGGCCGCCGACCACGAGCACGACACCGACGCCGATGAGCTTCGGGATGAACGAGAGGGTCATCTCCTGAATCTGCGTCGCCGCCTGCAGGATGCCGACGAGCAGACCGATTCCGAGCGCGGTCAGGAGCAGCGGCGCGGCCAGCAGCATCCCGACCCAAAGGGCCTGGCTGCCGAGCTGGATGACATCGTTGACCGACATGGCACGCCTCCTTGCTGGGTCTTTAGTGGACGAAGCTTCCCGCGAGCGTCGTCATGACTAGCGTCCAGCCGTCGACGAGCACGAAGAGCATGATCTTGAAAGGCAGCGAAATGATGAGCGGCGAGAGCATGACCATGCCGACGGACATGAGCACGCTCGCGACGACGAGATCGATGATCAGAAACGGCACGAGCAGCACGAAGCCGATCTGGAAAGCCGTCTTGAGCTCGCTCGTGACGAAGGCCGGCAGCAGCAGCGAGAACGGCACGTCGGCCCGGCTCTTGAAGCCGTCGCGGCCCGCGAGGCGCGCGAACAGAGCAAGGTCGTTCTCGCGGGTTTGGTTGAGCATGAATTCGCGCACCGGCTCGGAGGCGGCATGCAGCGCGGCTGCGGGCGCGATCTTCTGGTCGAGGTAAGGCTTGACGCCCTGATCGTAGACGCGCGTCGCGACGGGCGCCATGACGAACGCCGTCAGGAACAGCGCGATGCCCACGAGGATCTGATTCGACGGCGTCTGCTGCGTGCCGAGCCCCTGGCGCAGGATCGCGAGCACGATGACGATGCGCGTGAACGAGGTCATCGTGATCAGGACCGCAGGCAGCACGCTGAGCGCGGTCATGAAGAGCAGCACCTGCAGGCTCACGGACCACGTCTGCGTGTGGCCGCCCGTGCCGCTCACGGTCAGGACGTTGAGGCCCTGCTGCGCGTGGGCGGGCAGCGCCGCGCCGAGCGCGGCCGCCGTCGCAAGGACGACCACGGCGATGCGTAGGCCGCGCGTCATGGGCGACGTCCCTGCAGCGTGCGCGCGAGCCAGCCCTGCGGCCCCGCGCCGCCGAGCGTTTGGCCGGGGCGCTCGCCTGCCGGCAACGGTGTCTCCAGCACGTGCAGGGCCTCGACCCGACCGGGCGCGATGCCGACCAGGATCTGCCGCTCGCCGACCTGCACGACGGCCACGCGTTCGCGCTGGCCGAGCTGCAGCTGCGCGACGACGCGCAAGGCTCCGCCGCCGACGAGGGCACCGCCTCCGAGCCGCGGCAGGATACGCGCGGCCAGCACAAGCACGACCACGACGACGACGAGACCGAGCACGAGGCGCACGAGCTGCGCGCTCGTCGGGCCGAGGCTCGGCTCGGCCGCCGAGGCCGCCGCGGGCAGCAGGCACGCGGCCGCCGCGCCGAGCGCGGCGGCCGCCGCAGGCAGGCGCCGGCCGAGACGAGGTGCGGCGTTGCTAGGCATACTCACGTTCAACGCAGCTTCTGGACGCGTTCGGCCGGACTCACGACGTCTGTGAAACGAATGCCGTAGCGCTCGTTGACGACGACGACTTCGCCGTGCGCGATGAGCGTGCCGTTGACGGTCACGTCGAGCGCCTCCCCGGCGAGCCGGTCGAGCTCGACGACGGAGCCTTGCGACAGCTGCAGCAAATTGCGAATCGGCACCCGCGTGCGGCCGATCTCCATGGCGATCGTGACCGGAATGTCGAGAATCATGTCGAGATTCGCGTCGCCGTCGGCCCCTGCGGCCGGACCCGAAGCGCCGAGCTGGGGCGGCTTGACGGTCACCCCCGCAGCCGCGGCCTTGCCTGCCTCCGGGGCCGCCTCGGCCTCCTCGGAGGCGGCCGCACGATCCTCGCCCGCGGCCTCGTCGGCGCGCGGCGCGCTCGGATTGCTATCGGTCATCGTTCACTCCCTTTGCGCCCGAGGCGCCGGATTAAGCGGTTTGAGTCGAGACGAATTTGGGCGCCGTACGCAGCGCGTCCGCGGTCTTGGCCCCGTCCTCGGCCGGCCTCAGCACCTTGATCGCGTTGTAGCCGTTGGAGACGCCGAACTGGCCGCGGTACAGCGCCACGCCTTCGGCGCACAACGTGACCTCCCCCGGCAAATCGACGGGCACGATGTCCCCGGCCCGCAGGCGCAGCAGCTCGCCGAGCCGCATGCGGTGCTCGAGCAGCGTCGCGTGCACCTCGACCTCGGCCGCTTCCATCTCTTTACGGATTGAGCCGATCCAGCGCTCGTCGTGAGTATCGCGCTCGCCCTGGACGCGCGAGTCGAGCAGCTGCCGGTACGGCTCCAGCATCGAATACGGCAGCGTCAGATACAGTTCCCCGGCGACGTCGTCGAGGTCGAGCGAGAACGAGGAGACGACGACGAGATCGGTCAGGCTCACGATGTTCGCGAACTGGGGGTTCACCTCGGAGTTCACGTACTCGAAGTCCACGGCCAGCACGGGCGACCACGCCTCCTTCATGTCGGCGAAGCAGCGCTCGAGCGTCAATTGGATGACGCGGCTCTCCATGGCCGTGAACTCGCGCCCTTCGATGTGGTTTTCGAACTCGCCCTCGCCGCCGAAATACTTCTCGACGAGCCGGAACACGAGCTTCGCCTCGAGGATGAACAAGCCGTTGCCGCGCAGGGGGGGAATCCGGACCATGTTCAGGCTCGTCGGCAGACCAAAACCCTGAAGGTGCTCGGCGAACTTCATGAGCCGCACGCCTTGCGGCTTCACGTCGACGGCGCGCTGCAGGAAGTTGAATAGGCTCACGCGCAGGTTGCGGCAGAACCGGTTGTTGATCATCTCGAGCGTCGGCATCCGGCCGCGGACGATGCGCTCGTGCGCCGTGAGATCCACCTCCCGGGCGACGCCGTCGCGCAGATGGTAGGACTCCCTCGTCTCGACGTCCCCGTTTTCGACGCCTTCGAGCAGCGCGTCGAGCTCGTCCTGCGACAGAACCTCCTTGGTGCTCATCGGCCTCTCACTGCATCACGAACGTCGTGAAATACAGGGACTCGAAGGCGGGTTTGCCGGTCAGCTTCTGCATGACCTTCTGCACTTCGGCCAAGGCCGCCTTGCGCAGCGACTCCTTGCCGTCTCGCGTCATGAGTTGGGCGTAGGTCTGATCGCTGAGCAACAGGATCAGGTTGTTGCGCACCATGGGTGCGTTCTCCTTGAGCACTTCGACGGCCGCCGGATCGCGGGTCATGAGCTCGATGCCGACCTCGAGAAAGCGGGCGCCCTCGGGGTTGCGGAAGTTCACGACCAGATTGTCGGCGAGCGTGTAGTAGATCGGTTTCGCTTCGGCCGGCACCGACTTACCCGCGGGAGAATGCGGGCCGATGAGGCCGCCGAACCAGGCGCCGGCGCCGCCGCCGACCACGACGAGGACGCCCACTGCGGCGAATACGAGGCCGCGGCCCTTACTCTTGGCCTTGGCATCCCGGGGCCCGCCGTTCTCTGCGATTTCTGCACTCATGGAAAACTCCAACCGTTCGTTGGAGCCCATGGAGCAAAAGCCGTGCCAGCCGCTCGACACGGCCTGCAAACCCAGCCTAACTAACTGTTATCTTAGTATTTTAAGAAGTCTTTCGGGCCGGCGATGAGCCCATCGATACGGACCGAAACTATCCCGAGCGTCAGAGATTTGACGATGCGGCGACGGCGCCGCGGCGACCGTCGGCTCAGGCGAAAACGTCGACGAGTCCGCTGGCGAGACGCAACACGGTCGCGGACGCCTGCACCGGCGCGGACGCCTCGCCGGCGCCCGCTCGCGGGCCTGCGGCCGGGTCCGCGGAGCGGTTCGCATCCTGCTGCCGGCCGGCGCCGACGTCGACGTGGCCGAGATTCAGCCCCGCCTCGCCGAGGAGATTGCGCAGGTGAGGCACCGCGGAGGTCAACGCGTCTCGGACGGGCGCATGCGGCGAGCTCAACGTGACCTGGGCCGTGTTGCCGTCCATCTTCAGACGCACCTCGAGCGCGCCGAGATGCTCGGGGTGAAGCTGCAGCAAGGCGTCGCGATTGCCGTGCTGCGCCATCCAGACGAGCCGTTGGCCCACGGCCTGCTCGAAGCCGCTCGGCCCGGGGGCCGCGGCCGAGAAGCCGTTCGCGGCCGGCGCCGCAGGGGCGCCGGCCGCAGGCGGCGAACCGTTGGGCGCGGAGCCGTGTACCCCGGACTGCGGTGCCTGAGCGGCGAGATTGGCGCTCGAATTCGGCGTCCCGGAAGGCGGCGCAAGCAGGTGCATGCGCCCGAGATCCGCCGTCGCCCCACTCGCCTTCCCGCCGACCGCAGGCGTGCCCTCCGCGCTCGCCGCGGCGGCACGGGCGGCCACAGCGCCGGACGTGGCCGCCGCCGTGAGCGTGCAGGCGTTCGCCGCAGGCGGCAAGCTCGTGCCGGCCTGCGGCAAGCTCGTGCCGCTCGCGAGGGCCGCGGCGGATTGGGCCGCCGCGGACTCGGCGGCGGCGGGCTGCGCAGCCGCGGCACCGTGCACGAGGCCGGCGCCCGGGACGGCGGCCGCCCCTTGGACGCCGGCCGCGCAGCCGGCCGTGGCGGAGTCCGCCGACTTGCCATCGTCGGAGCGCGGGGCATCCGCGTCCTCGGAACCGGCCTTCGCGCCCGCTGCGGCGGGCTTGGACGCGGCCTTTAGACAGGCCGGGAAGCCGTCGGCAGCCGCATGGCCGGCCGCCGCGGATCCGGACGCCGATGCGGAAGAGGATGCGGAACCGGACGCAACGGGCGCACTCGGCCCGTGGGGGGTCTTGGGCTTTCCGCAAGCGGCCGCTTCGGCACCGGCGGCGTGACTCGGACTCACCATGAGATGTTCCACGCAAGGCAATCCGACCGCATCTGCAAGCGCCGTGCCAGCGCGGCCGGGCGGTCAGGTCTTCCTGCCTCCGCGCGCCGCATGCTCGTCGGCCTGCCGCTGCTCCACGCGCAGCCGCTCGCGCGCGCTGGCCTCGGCGCGCCGCTCGGCGAGCTTGTCCATGGACTCCCGCTGCACGTGCACGTCGCGCCAACGCGCGCGCACCGATTCCACATTCGCCTGCTCGCGCTCGACGGCCGCCCGCTGGGCGTCGAGGCACCGTTCGAGGTTGGCGAGAAAACTGCGCGCGTCGCGCAGCCGCTGCAGGACGCCCCCGCTCGGCGCGAGCCGCCGATACTCGGCGACGTAACCGCGCAGCGTCTCGAGCTGCTCGGCCGCCTCCGTGAGCCGATCCTGGGCCGCGCGCAGGGCCTGCGCGGCCGAGCGCTCCTCGCGGTGCTTGATGCCGCGCAGCTTCGCGAGCGCGTCGTTCTGTTGTTTCATGCCGCTTCCTCCTCGGCCGGCGCGTCGGACTCTTCGCCGAGCAGCGCCTCGAGGGCCTCGCGGCTCGCACCGAAGTCCGCCGGCGCCTCGGGAAGCTGCTCGAGAAACCGCTCCATGGCTGGATACAACCGTATGGCCCGATCCACCTCGGGCTCCGTGCCGCGCCGATACGCACCGACGCTGATGAGATCGCGATGCTGCTCGTAGCAGGCGTAGATGCGCCGAAAGCGCTGCGCCAGCAGCCGTTGCCGCGCATCGACGACCGCGTTCATGACCCGGCTGATCGAAGCCTCGACGTCGATGGCCGGATACCGGCCGCGCTCGGCTATGCGCCGCGAGAGCACGATGTGGCCGTCGAGCACGGCGCGCGCGGCGTCCGCGACCGGGTCCTGCACGTCGTCGCCTTCCGCGAGCACCGTATAGATGCCCGTGATCGAGCCGCCTCCCGGACCGGCGTTGCCCGCGCGCTCGAGCAGCTGCGGCAGCCGCGCGAAGACGGAGGGGGTGTAGCCGCGCGTGACGGGCGGCTCGCCGATCGCGAGGCCGATTTCGCGCTGTGCCTGTGCATAGCGCGTCAACGAATCCATGAGCAGCAGGACGTGCCGTCCCTGCGCGCGGAAGTGCTCCGCCACGGCGGTCGCGGCCCGCGCGCCCTGCAGGCGCATGAGCGGCGGCTCGTCCGCCGGCGCGACGACGACGACGGCGCGCGCAAGGCCCGCGGGCCCGAGGATCTCGTGTATGAACTCATTGACCTCTCGGCCGCGCTCGCCGACCAGGCCGACGACGATGACATCCGCCTGCGTATAGCGCGCCATCATGCCGAGCAGCACGCTCTTGCCGACACCGCTGCCCGCGAACAGGCCGACGCGCTGGCCGCGGCCGATCGTCAGCAGCGCATTGATGCTGCGCACGCCGACGTCGAGCGGGCGCCGAACGAGATCCCGGCCGAGCGGATTTAACCTCGCACCTTCGAGCGGAACGCGGTCCGCGCAGCGCGGGGGCTCGAAGCCGTCGAGCGGCACGCCCGTCGGGTCGATGACGCGCCCGAGCAAGGCGTCCCCGGCGCCGATCGAATGCGCGAGCGCGGTCGGAATCACGCGCGCGTTCGGCGTGAGGCCACCGACATGACCGACGGGCATGAGGAACAGCCGCTCGCCCGCGAAACCGACGGCCTCGGCCTCGAAGCCTGCTTGGCCGCGGCCCGCGATGCGGCAGCGGCCGCCGACGGGCACCTCGCAGCCGACGGCTTCGAGGGTCATACCGATCATCGAGACGAGGCGGCCTTCGGCGGTCGGCCGAAAGCCCGCCTCGACGCCGTCGCGCCAGCGTTGCAGGCGGGCGGCAAATCCCGCCCGCCTTGCGCCGCGGCGCCCGCGGTCGGCCGCCGCCGTCATTCTTCCGCCCGCTCGTCGCCGAAGATGCGGGCGGCGATCGCACTGAGCCGTGCCTCGACGGTCGCGTCGACACGGGACACCTGCGTCTCGACGCACGCTCCGCCGCGCGTGACCGTCACGTCCTCGACGAGCTGCAGCGGACGCTGGAGCGTCTCAGGCCGCAGCACGCGCCGCAACAGCGCGACGTCCTCCGGGTGCGCGTGCACGCGGATCGCCGCGTCGGAAACCGGCAGGGCCGCAAGGGCTTCCCGCACGACGCGGACGATCTCGCCGGGCTCGGCCTTGAGCTCGCGGCGCACGAACTGGCGCCCGATCGCGACGACGAGCTCGCCGAGCTGCTCGAGCAGCGCGTCGTCGAGGACGGCGGCCTGCGGCTCGATGGCCGCGAGCAGCCGCTCGAGCTCGGCCGCCGTGCGCAGCATCTCTTGCTCGCCCTCGCGACGGCCCTCCTCGAGCCCGCGTCTATAGCCTTCGACACGCGCCTGCTCCTCGATCTCGGCGAGACGGGCGGCCGTCAGCGGCCCGCTGCCCTCGGCGCCCGGGTCGCCGACGTTGGGCGCGCGCCAGGGCCGCACCTCGACGCGTTCCTCTGCGAGTGCATAGGCCTCAGACATAGTCGTCGCCTCCGAGCGAAATCTCGCCCGTTTCGGCGAGACGCCTGACCGTCGCGAGAATTTCCTTCTGCGTCGCTTCGACCTCCGAGACGCGCACGGGCCCGCGCACCTCGAGGTCCTCTTCGAGCGCCTCCGCGGCACGCTTCGACATGTTCTTCAGGATCAGCGCCTTGATTTCGGCCGTCGTTCCCTTGAGCGCGATGACGAGCTGCTCGCCGGATATCTCGCGCAGCAGACGCTGCACGCTGCGATCGTCGAGCTCGAGCAGGTTCTCGAACGTGAACATGAGCTCCTGGATGCGCGCGCCGAGCCCTTCGTCCTTTTCGCGAATCGTGGTCAGAATCGCTTCCTCCGTGGCCGTCTCCATGAAGTTCAGGATGTCCGCCGCCCGCTTGAGGCCGCCGACGACCGACGCCTTGCTCGCGCCGCCGCCGGAAAATTGGCGCTCGAGCAAATGGTCCAGCTCCTGGAGCGCGCTCGGGTTGATGCTCTCGAGCGACGCGATGCGCATGATGACGTTGCCGCGCACGGTCTCGGGCAGGTGGCTCAGCACGACGGCGGCATGGTCGCTGTCGAGATAGGAGACGACGATCGCGATGATCTGGGGGTGCTCGTTGCGGATGATGTCGGCGACGGCGCGCCCGTCCATCCACTTCAACGACTCGAGCCCGGCGGACTGACCGCCGACGAGGCTGCGATCGATGAGGTTGCGCGCGCGCTCCTCGCCGACGGCCTGAACGAGCACCTTGCGCAGGTACTCGTCGCCGTCGCCCCCGATGGGCAGCTGCTCGTCCACGGCCGAATTGAATTCCGCGACGACTTCGTTGATCTGCGGCCGGGAGACGGCCGGCATCTGGGCCATGGCGGCGCCGAGGCTCTGAACCTCCTTCGGGCCGAGGTGCTTCAGGACCGCCGCGGCGGCTTCCTCGCCGAGGGACATCAGGAACGCGGCCGCGCGCGCAGTGCCGTTGAGCGGCGAAGAATCACTTGCCATCGTCGCTTATCCACTGCCGAACGACCTGGGCCGCAATGCGGGGATCATCGACCGCCGCCTGGCGGGCGCGAATGAGCTGCTGCTCGGGAGGCGCGCCGGCGTCCGCGGCCCCGGACGCGGCGGCGCCGGCCGGCAGCGCATGACCGGCTTGGCCGGACCGGCCTTGCGCCGGTTCGGGCAGCGTATCGAGCCGCGGCACCGCGGCGAGACTCTTGAGGGCGGGACGCAGTACGAGCAGGACGAGCAGTAAAAAGCCCGCGCCCGCGAGACCGTAGCGGACCAGCTCCCGCACGATGGGCTGCTGCCAGACCGGCGTCGCCGGCAGCGCGGGCGGCGGCGGCGTCTGGCGGAACGAGACGTCGACGACGCTGACCTGATCGCCGCGCGCGGCCTGGAAGCCGACGGCCTCCTGCACGAGGGAGGTCAGATGCTGCATCTCCTGCGCATCGCGCGGCTTGCGCAAGTGCTGTCCCTTGGCATCGACCGTGTCCTTGTCGTCGACGACGACGGCGACGGATAGGCGGCGCAGC
Organism: uncultured Gammaproteobacteria bacterium; assembly: GCA_963782445.1. GTDB lineage: Bacteria > Pseudomonadota > Gammaproteobacteria > Steroidobacterales > Rariloculaceae > ZC4RG20. The sequence continues at coordinate 1,466,672 of CAWAJM010000001.1, read as the reverse complement.
TGCGCCGGGGCGTGCCGCACGTGGTCAATGGTGCGGTCCACTTCGTAATTGCGCGTGCTGCGGCGATCGCGCGTGACCGGCGTCGCCGAGGCCGCCTGCGTGCTGCTCGAGCCTGCAGCCCCGGCCGCGCCGGCATTTGCGCCGGCGCCGTTCGTACCCGGCCCGCTCGCGCCGGGCCCGGAGGCCGCGACCGTGGCCGCGTCCGGCGGCTCGTTGCTGAGCGAGCCCGGCACGCCGCTCGCCCCGGCCGTGCTCGAGACCTGATCGCTGATCTGCTCGCTGCGGATCGCCGTCTTGTTCGGGTCGTAGGTTTCGCGCGTCGTCTCGACCTGCGTGAAGTCGATGTCGGCCGTGACCTGCACGCGCATGCCGTCCGCGCCGACGAGCGGGCTCAGGATGTCTTCCACGCGCTGGCGATACGCGTCCTCGATCTTGCGCGTGTAGGCGAGCTGCTCGGGGACGCCGCCGGCCGAGCCGTCGCCCGAGCGGCTCAGCAGACGGCCGCTCTGGTCGACGACCGTCACGCGCTTCGTCTCGAGCCCCGCCACGCTCGATGCGACGAGATTGACGATGCCGGCGACCTGCGTGTCGTCGAGCTCACTGCCCGGATGCAGGTTCACGAGCACGGAAGCCGTCGGCTTCACGCGGTCCCGCAGGAACACGGACTGGCGCGGCAGCGCAAGATGCACGCGCGCGGAGTCGACGCTGTCGAGCGTCTCGACCGAGCGCGCGAGCTCGCCCTCGAGCGCGCGCTGGTACCGTGCGGACTCGAGCAGCTGACTCGTGCCGATGCCCGTGTCCTTGTCCAGCAGCTCGAAGCCCGTGCCCCGCTCGTGGGGGACACCCGCCGTCGCCAGATACATACGCGCGACCCGTACGCGGTCGGCCGGCACCATGAGCGCCCCGGTCGCATCGTCGAGCCGATGCGGAATCTGCCGGCGGTCCAGCAGATCGACGGCGGCCGCCGTGTCCTGCTCGGACAAACCTGGCAGCAACTGCTGGTAGCTCGGCGCGAGGCCCCAGAGCACGACCGCGACGCCGACGGCGACCACGACCGCGAGGCCGAGCACGAGACCGAACTGCCGGTGCGCCGGCAGCCGGGTCAGCCCGGACAGTTGTTTAGTCAAAGAATACGGCAGGCCTTCTGCCATTTTGCGTCAAGCTCCAAGCCAGTCGATTCGCATACGCGCCGCGGCTCGCGGCGCAGCCTTGCAGCCCGGGCGGCACACGGCCGCCTCAGACCGACATGTTCATGATCTCCTGATAAGCGGCCACGAGACGGTTACGCACCTGGGTGACGGCCTCGAACTCGAGACCCGCCTTCTGCACGCTGACCATGACTTCCGGCAGGCTCGCGTTGGACGCCCCCTGGATGAACTGGGTGGTCATCTGGTCGGCCTTCTGCTGCGCGTCATTGACCTGCTCGAGCGAAGCCTTGAGCAGGCGTCCGAAATCCGCGCCCACCGCGCCGGTGGCGGCGCCGCCCTCGGCGCGCGGTCCGGCCGCGCCGGCCGAACCGGCTCGCTCGGCGAGCGCCCGCATCTGGGCAAGCACCTGCTGAATCTGCATGTCGCTCATGGGTGATCCCTCTCGAAACCGTCGCTCGTGCGGCGCCTCAGGGCACCGCGAGACCCATCTCACGGAGCCGCGCGAGCTTGTAGCGCAGGGTCCGCGGGCTGATGCCGAGGCGCCGCGCGGCGGCCTTGCGGCCCCCCGCCTCCGCCTTGAGCGCGCTGAGGATCAGCTCGCCTTCGGAGACGCGCAGCGAGGATTCGAGGTCTGCCGGCGCGGCCTCCGGATCGAGCGCGCCATCGGCGCCCTCGACCCGCAGGTCCTCGATGCCGATTTCGCCGCCGCGATGCAGGATCAGGGCCCGCTGGACGACGTTTTCGAGCTCGCGGATGTTGCCGGGCCATGGCTGACCGGCCAGAAAACCCGCCGCCGCGGCCGAAAGGCGCGGCGGCTCGGCGCCCGCGCCGCAGTGGCGCCCCAGCAGATGCTCCGCGAGCGGGACGATGTCGCCGGGCCGGTCGCGCAGCGCCGGAATGCGCAGCGGAAATACGTTGAGACGGTAGTAAATATCCTCGCGCAGGATGCCGTCGGCGACGGCCCGGCGCAGGTCCCGGTTCGACGTCGCGATGACGCGTACGTCGACGCGCCGGCCTTTCGTCGCGCCGAGCCGCTCGACCTCGCGCTCCTGCAGGACCCTTAGCAGCTTGGCCTGCAGACCGAGCGCCATCTCGGTGATCTCGTCGAGCAGCAGCGTGCCGCCGTCGGCCTGCTCGAATTTCCCGCTGCGCGCTTCGGCGGCGCCGGTGAATGCGCCCTTCTCGTGGCCGAACAGCGTCGCCTCGAGCATCGCCTCCGGGATCGCTGCGCAGTTGATCGCGACGAACGGGTGGTCGCGGCGGCTCGAATGCTCGTGAATGAACCGCGCGAACATCTCCTTGCCGACGCCCGACTCGCCAGTGAGCATGACCGTGACGTTGGCGGCGGCGACGCGGCGCGCGAGTGCGAGCACTTCGCGGCTCGCGGGGTCTTCGGCCACGAGCGCACGCGTCCGTGCGGCCCGCGGTTCCGAGTCCGAATCCAACATCCCCTTGCACTCCGTGTCCGCTTGCCCGAAGGCACCGGAGCGACTAGTGCAACGTTCGTGCCACTGAGAATTTTCTTATTATTTCAGTATCTTGCGGCATTCGGACGCCGCGGCGGCGCCGGATTTCCGACGCTTCGAACGGCGCCGGCGGGGGCGGACCGGCGCAAGCGTCAAATTCGTGGCGAATCGCCCGCGCGCTCGATGCCGAACTTGCGGATCTTCTCGACGAGCGTCGTCCGCCGCAGGCCGAGCAGCTTGGCGGCCTGCGCGACGACGCCGTCCGAGCAGTCGAGCGCTTGGCGAATGAGCTGCACTTCGAGCGTCTCGAGCAGCCCCTTGAGCTCGATGCCCTCGCGGCTGAAGTCCGGCATATCGAAGACGCGGGCATGCGGAACCGGCGCCGGGTCCGCTGGGAGCGTGCCGGCCGCGGACGCGGCGCCGGCGATCTTCGGTGGTAAGTCTTCGCGCCGAATCTCCGCCTCGGGCGCCAGGATGGCACAGCGCTCGACGAGATTGGCGAGCTCGCGGACATTGCCGCTCCAGTCGTAGTCGAGGAGCGCGCGCAGCGCGTCGTCGCGGAACGCTGCGGCCGGCAGGCCCCGCCGCACTAGCCGCGCATTGAGCTCGGCGATGAGCAGCGGGATGTCGTCGCGCCGCTCGCGCAGCGCGGGCATCTGGATCGGCACGACGTGCAGGCGATAGTAAAGGTCCTCTCGAAAACTGCCGTCGGCGATCATCTGCTCGAGGTCGCGGTGCGTGGCCGCGACGATGCGCACGTCGGTTTCCTGACTCGCCGCCGCGCCGACGCGATCGAAGCGGTGCTCCTGGAGGACGCGCAGCAGCTTGACCTGCATATCGAGGCGCATGTCGCCGATCTCGTCGAGAAACAGCGTGCCGCCCTCGGCCAGCTCGAACCGGCCTTTGCGCGCCGTGACGGCGCCCGTGAACGCCCCCTTCTCGTGGCCGAAAAGCTCGCTCTCGAGCAGGTCCGCGGGGATCGCGCCGCAATTCAGCGGTACGAACGGCCCGTTGCGGCGGGCGGAGTGGTAGTGAATGTTGCGGGCGACGACCTCCTTGCCCGTGCCGGTCTCGCCCAGAACGAGCACGGTCGTGTCGGTCGGCGCCACGCGCTCGACGAGCTCGCGCACGCGCTGTATGCCGGGGCTGCGCCCGACGAGCGAACGGAACAGCTCCGGGCTCGTGTCGTTGGAAGCTGGGCGTACGCTGCCCTGCGAGAATTCGCTATCCCAGGTCGTTGCCATGCGCAGAAGATTCGCTAAGTCGCCCCAAACCACCGGCGGCGGACGGCGTTGCGGGGCGAGGCAAGCGGCCGCCCTCGCCTACCCGTTAACGCGGCCCTCGGACCGCGGCAAACGTAGCAGAAATCCGGTGCTACCGAATCCGTATATCTACGTAAGATCTATTAGGGTAAAGAACTATACGCGCTAAGGAAATAGCCCGACTTCGGGGAGACGAGCGGGCTAGGCGCGCTGGCGCCGTTGCGCGATGGTCCTGCGATGGCGTCTGAATACGAGCTTCCCGAGCCAATCGGTCACGGCGCGGTTCAGGCCCTCGATCTCGGCGCAGACCCGGCTCAGCCGGGCCCCGGCCTCGACCTGGGCCACGCGGCAATAGAGTCTGAGCGGCAGCGGCCACGGGGGCAGAACATAGCAGTCGACGGCCAGCAGCGCGCCCACGACGGGCACGGCCTCGTCGCAGTCCCAGCACAAGCCGCGCGCATTGAAACGCACCGACCACGGCGCGACCGCGCCCTGCCGCTCGCGGACCAGCTCGGACATGAGTTCGAGAACCAAGTCGAGCTTGCCTTCGAGCCGGTGCAGCTCCGCGCGCTCGGCGTCGTCCTGCTGCGAGGCGTCGCGCTCCTCGAGCATCGCGAGTGCCCGCAGCACAGTCTCATTGCGGGCATTCGTACGCGCCCGGACCGCTTCGTCCGGCAGCTGCTCGACCGGCCGCCAGGCCAAACCGAGCTCGTCGTCGCAATATATGCGGTCGCCGAGCACGGCGAGCTCCGCCGCCGTGGGACCGGGCCGGCTCTCTTCCGCGGCCTCGGGGTCGCTCGCCGAGCGACCGATTGCCTCGGGCGGGCGGCCGTTCATTGTGCCGCCGTCTCCAAGTAGTTCCGGGCACCGCGGTGAGCCTTGCGCGCGGCGGCGAGCGTCGCCGCCACGTCCTCGCGCGCCTGCTCGAGCTCGCTCGCGAGCCGGGCGTGGCGCTCGAGCACGCGCCGCAGCCGCGGCCGGACTCCCTCCGCGTCGAGGGGTCCGAGGCGCATGGCGCCGGCCGCGACCGGCTCAAGGGCGCCGCGCAGCGCCGCGTCGGCCGCGGCTGCGCCCGCCCAGTCCGCGGCCGCGACGGCCCGCTCGACGGCGCCGAGCGCAGCCTCGGCGTTCGAGACCGCCGCCTCCAGCCACTCGGGACGGGCAGCGCCCATCGGACCGTGCCCCGCTAAACCGATGCCGAGGCCGCCGCGGCGGCCGTGCCCGGCGCCTCGGCGGGGGCGACGAGCAGGAGGCCCATTTCCTTCCAGCCCGTCTGCAGCTCGCGAAGCAGGCTGGCCACCTCGTCGAGCAGGCGGACGTCGCTGCGCACGTTGGCCTCGAGCAGGCGGCGCGCCATGTAGTCGTACAGCGCCTCGAGGTTCGCTGCCAGCTCGCCGCCGCGCTCGGCGTCGAGACTCACGCGGAGCCCTTCGACGAGGCCGATGGCCCTGCCGATCAGCACGCCCTTGAGCGCCGTCTCGCCGGCGTCGAGAGCACCGCGCGCCGCGGCGATGCGCGCCAAGGCGGCATCCAGCATGAGCTGCACGAGCTCGTGGGGTGATGCCCCCGCGACCTGCGTCTGGATGCCGACGCGCTGATACTCGTTCATGGCACGGCGGCTGCCGGATGTATTCATCGCTTGCTCCAAAAATATGTCGGGCGTCTTGTCGGCAGCGCGCCGGGAAACCTGAGCGCGCGGCTTAGCCGGGCAGGTTCGCAAGTTGCTGCGACAGGTAGTTGCTCGTGCTCTTGAACTGGGAAACGAGGGTATCGAGCGCCGAGAACTGCTTCGTCAGGCGGTTCCGAAGGTCCTGCATTCGCGTATCGAGCGCGTCCCGCTGTTGACCGATGTCGCGCAGGTCGGAATTGAGCTGCTGCGTCTGCGAGTCGAGAATCCCGTCGCTGCCCGAGAACGCGTCGATCGTGCCCCCGAAGCTCGACCCGAAAGCCGAGAGGAGCGACTGAACGCCGCTGCCGTTGGTAGCGAGGGCCTTGCTGAGCGCCTGAGGGTCGAGGCTCGCCGTGCCGCTCGCGTCCGTGTGCAGGCCGATGTCCACGAGGCTGGAGAAGGGGTTGTCCGCTTGGCCCGTATCGAGGCTGGCGGAGAACGCCGTGCCGAGCCGGTCCTGCAGGGCGCGCAGCGTCGCGTCGCCGACCAACGGCCCCGAGTTGTTCGTGACCGACGAGGACGAGGCGCTCGAGCTCGATGCGCCGCTCGAGCCGGAGCCCGAGCTCGAGATGTCGACCTTGCTCGAGGCTGTGATCTTGCCCTGGAGCGCGTTGTAGGCCGTGACGACGGCATTGAGCTTGGTGCTGAGACCGGCCTGGTCCGTCGCGACCGAAAGCTTCGTGGCCGTTCCGGTCGGCGAGACGCCGTGCAGATCGACCGTGAGGCCCGGCAGCACGTCGGTGATCGTGTTGGACGAGGAAGTGAGCGAGAGCCCGTTGATCTGAAACTGGGCGTCCTGCGCCGCGGCCGTCTCGTCCATCGACGCCGAGGCGAGCCGTGAGTCGAGCGAGCCGCTCGTCGTAAGCGTCATCTTGCCCGCCGTGCCGGAGACGCCCGAGGTCAGCAGCAGCCGATAGCCGGAGCCGTCGTTGACGACCGCGGCCTGCACGGCGAGCCCGCTGCCGTTGATGGCGTCGGCGACATCGGCGAGGCTGTTCGAGCCGGCCGCGATCGCGATGTCGGCCGTCTTGCCGTCGACCGCCAAGGTCAGCGTGCCGGTTCCGACGGTGTCGGTCGACGACGCGAAACGGCTTGCCGCGCTCGTCGCGAGCGACTGCGCCGAGGCAAGATGCTGAACGCTGATTTGGTAGTTGCCGAGCGCGGCGTCCGCACTCGCCGTCGCGGTGGCGACGGATTCGTCGCCGCTCGTAGCGGTGCGGCCAATTTTGAAGTCCGCGAGCGCATGCACCGCATCGTAGAGATTCGCCGCTGCGCTCTTCAACGAGCCGTACGCGGAAAGCCTCGACTGGGCGCTGAGCTCGCGCCGGTCGAGCGGCGCCTGGGCCGTCGCCTGCTCGCTCTGCACCATGTTGTCGACGAGCGAATTCAGGTCGAGTCCCGAACCGATGCCGAGGCTGCTGATCGCTCCGAGGCCCGTGCTGCTGGCCGTGCTCATGATCCGTCTCCTTCCGCGCGCGCCCGACGCGGGGCGCTGCGCGGCGGCCGGCGGCGCCCTCGCGAGCGCCGCCGGCCGACCTCTGCTACGCCTATTGCAGCAGCCGCAGCACGTTCTGCGGCATCGCGTTGGCCTGGGCCAACATCGCGACGCCCGCCTGCTGCAGGACCTGGGCCCGCGTCATCGACGCCGTCTCCGAGGCGAAGTCCGCATCCATGATCCGCGAGCGCGTCGCCGACAGGTTCTCGACACCGGTCGACAGGTTCGCGACGACCGACTCGAAGCGGTTCTGCACGGCGCCGAGCGACGCGCGCGAGCCGTTCACGGTCGTGAGCGCCTGGTCGATGACGCGCAGCACCGTGTCGGCCCCGCCGGTCGTCAGGACGTTGACCGGGCCGTAAGTCGTCGAGGAGGCAATGCCGTCACCCGCGGTGAAGCCCGCGGCCGCGACATTGGCGCCGCCAATCGTGTAGGAATCGGAGGAGCTCAGGTTCACGGAACCGTACGTGGTCGCGGCCGTGAGGCCCGAGTTCGCGACGGTGCCGCCGACGACGATGTTGCCGCCGTCCGAAGAGGTCAGCTTGACGGCGGTACCCGACACCGACGCGGTGACGTTGGTAATGCCGCCGCCCGTAAGCGCCGTGTTGATGGCGTTCGCGAGCGCGGTCGCACCGGCCGCGTCCGCGGTCACGGTCGTGTCGGCGACCGTCACGCCATTGACCGTGAGGCCGCTGACCGTGCCGGCCGTGGGCGTAGCACCTGTGACCGTGGCGGCCTGCGCTGTAGCCGTCACGCCGGAACCGGAAGCGTTGATCGCGTCGGCGATCGAGCTCGCGTCGCCGCTCGCGGCCCCCACGTCGACGCCGTTGATCGTGAGGTCGCCGGCGCTGAGTCCCGCAGACGTAACGGCCGTGCCAGTCGTACTGTAGTCGATGAGGCTGCCGCCGTGCAGGCCGAGGGCCTGCGCCGTGGACGAGGAGATCGAGTTCACCGAAATCGTCTGCCCATAGTTCGCGCCGACCTGGAACACCTGCGAGGTGAACGAGCCGTTCAGCAGCTTCAGGCCGTTGAACTCCGTCTGGCTCGCGATGCGCGTGACCTCGGAGATGCGCTGCTGCACCTCGGCGTCGAGCGCCGCGCGGTCGGAGCTGCTGTTCGTGGCGTTGCGCGCCTGCACGGCGAGCTCGCGGATGCGCTGCAGGTTGTTCGCGACCTCGGAGAGGGCACCTTCGGCCGTCTGCGCCAGAGAGATACCGTCGTTCGAGTTGCGGATCGCCTGATTCATGCCGTTGATCTGCGTCGTGGCCCGCTCGGAAATCGCGAGGCCGGCCGCGTCGTCCTTGGCGCTGTTGATGCGCAGGCCCGACGACAGCCGCTGCAGGGACGTGGCAAGCTGCCCCTGGGACCTCGAGAGATTGCGCTGCGCGTTGAGCGACATCAGATTAGTGTTGATGACCTGAGCCATGTGTGTACCTCCTGGTACCTCGTCAGTTACTCGCTGTCCTTACCGCCGCTCCGGCGGAACCTTTCGCGGCGGCCTCGGGCCGCTCACTACCGCCAATGTCGGCGCCATGCCGCGGATCTTTAGGCCCCATGAGGCCTGCGGAGGCCTTCGGCGGCTCGCCGGCGCGGATTCGTTCACGATTTCGTGAAGTGCGACACATCGGCGGCAGCCCTCGCGTTCTTCGCTCGCACCGCCGTCAACGGATGTAATCGAACAGGCTCATGTGGCCGAGCTGCACGTAGGTCTGCTGTGCGGCCTGCAGCGCCGTCTGCTGCAGCTGAAACCGGCTGATCGCCGACGCGTAATCGAGATCCTGAACGTTCGAAAGCGCGCTCTGCAGCTGCACCTTGTTATCCGAGTTGGCCGTGCCCTGAGCGTCGATCGCATCGAGGCGCGCACCGACGGCCGTGCGCAACCCCGTGACGCGGCCGAGCGCCTGGTCGATGTTCTGCAGCGCCGCCGAGGTGCTCTGGCTCAACGCCGTGCGGTCGGCGGCCGTGGGCCGCGGGGTCTCGAGGGCGGTCGCGAGATCGTCGACGACGGAGAACAGCGATGCCGTGCCGGCCGGCCCCACGGCGAAGCTGTCGCCGGCCGCCGGCCGGCCGCTCAGCACGATGCGCCGGCCGCCGATGTCGATGGGCTGATCGGCCGTGTAGGCGCCCGTCGCGATCGTCGCCCCGCTGCTGTCCTGCACCGCGTACGTGTCCGCCGCGACCATTCGAATCGTGTAAGTGGCGTTGCCGACGGCGGAGGGATCGGTCACGTCGGCGCTCGCGACGCTGCCCGTGCCCGTATTGCCGGCCGCCGGCGTCACGGCGAAGACGCCGTTACCGCGGGGAATCGTCATGAGCGCGTCGCCGCTGTCGTTGACGGCGATCTTGCGGCTCGGCGAGAGCGCGACCTGGCGCTGCCCGCCGTCGCCGACATAGTCGACGCCGCCGCTCGCGTTGCGCAGGAAGGGCCGGTTCGCCGAACGAAACCCGGCGAACAGATACTCTCCGCTCGCGTCCTTGGTATTGGCCGTGTCGACCAGGTTCGACGAGATCTGCCGCAGCTCGCTCGCGATGGCCGCGCGGGACTCATCCGTCTGCGTTCCATTGGCGGCCTGCACGGCCAGCTCCCGCACGCGCTGCAGATTCGTGTCCATCTGCTGCAGCGCCGTCTCTTCCTGCTGCAGCCGGTTCGTGCCGAAATCGGCGTTGCGCGCGTACTGGTCGACCTGCGTGATGCGCGAGCCGTAGTTCATGGCTTCCACGGCCCCGCCGGGGTCGTCCGCCGCCGTCGTGATCCGCTTGCCGCTCGAGAGCTGCTGTTGGCTGTTCGCGAGCTCGGACTGCAGCCGCTGCATCTGGGCCAGCCCGCCGCCGAACAGATCCGCAGTGGAGATTCTCATATCGATACCTCGCTTCGTCCTTGCGCAGACCGGCGTCAGCGGCTGACCGCGGCGAGCAGCGTGTCGAACATCTTGCCGGCCGTCGCGACGACCTGCGCGGCCGCCTGATAGGCCTGCTGAAAACGCAGCATGTTGGCGGCCTCCTCGTCGAGGTTCACGCCCGAGACACTGTTGCGCTGCGCCTGTGCCTGCTGCAGCAGCTGCGTCTGCACGCCGGCATTGAGCTTCGCGCGCTGCGTCTTGACGCCAACGTCCGCGACGACCTGCGAGTAACCGTCCGCCAGCGTGGCCGTGCCGCCCGCGAGCGTGCGCTGGCCGGCGAGGCTGCCGAGCGCGAGGGCGCCCCGGTTGTCGCCGACCCCGCCGGTATTGTCGCGGACCTGGAACACGTCTCCCTCGGCAGGCGTGCCGCGGATCACGAGCTTCCAGCCATTGGCGCCGATCGTCGTATCGCCCGTGGGGTCGGGCGCCACGGTCGTTCCGCCCACGACGAAATTTCCGCCCGTGAACGTCACGTCGGCGGGCGTGCGCAGCGCGGGATCCGTTGGATCCGTGACCGTGAGCGCATTTACGCTCGCGCCGCCGGTGTTGGCCGCGGCGGCTTCGGCCTTGACGGGCAACGCAGCCGCGACCGCGCGCGGGTCCGAGATCTTTACCTGCATCTGCCCGGCCACGCGCAGCGGCTGAAGCTCGAAGCCGTCCCCGGCCCGCGCCCCCGTGACGCCCGAAAGATCCAGCGAGAGGCCGTCGAAGCTCAGCGAGCCGCCCGGCGCAGCGCTCCCGACCGTTTTTCCATCGGCCACGCGCCGCACCGTCCAGGCCGAGCCGTCGAAGCGCAGCTGGTAATCACTGGCCTGGAGCGCGTTCGCGTCGGTCACGGCGAGCGACGGCGCGCCCGCCGCCGCATTCCCGCGGTTGGCCAGCACCTTGGGCGCCGGTACGGCAAAGAAGGCCTGGCCCGGCTTGCCGTCGAGATCCATGCCGGCCTCGTGGACCTGGTTGAAGTTCTGGGCGAGCCCGACGGCCACGCGGCCGAGGCCGTTCGTCGCGGGGTCGAGCAGCGTCGACTTGAGATCGAGCAGCGCGCCGAGATTGCCGCCCAGCGAATCGCCGGCGGGGGCGAAGGTCGTGCCGTCGCTGAACCCGACGGTCAACTGCCCCGGATCCCCGCCGAGCGGCCGGGCCGCGAGCTTGTTCGTCTGCGTGCCGACCACGAGCCCCTGCCCCTGGCCGATCGAGACGGCGACGCTGCCATCGGACTGCTCGGTCGTGTGTACCGAGACCTGCTCGGCCAGTTGCCGCACGAGCTCGTCGCGGCGGTCCAGCAGATCGTTCGGCGGCGAGCCGCCGCCCTTGGCCGTCATGATCTGCCGATTGAGGTCGGCGATGCCCGACGCGAGCTGATTGATCGTGTCCACGGCAGCGCCGATCCGGCCGTTCACGATCTTGCTCTGATCGTCGATGGTGCCTTGCAGCTGGCCGAACCGGTCGACCAGGGCCTGGCCCTGGGTCAGCAGCTGCTGCCGGGCGGCCGTGGACGTCGGGTCGTTGCCGACGTCCTGCACGGCCGAGAAGAATTTGTCGAGGGCGGGCGTCAGCCCCGCGTTGGAATCGGACAGCACGTTGTCGACCTGGCTCGCGATCTCCGAGTAGGTCTGCTCGTAGGCATTGGCCGTCGTGTTCAAGGTCAACGAGGCCTGCACGAACGCATCCGTGGAGCGACTGACGCCCGTGGCTTGGACGCCCGTGCCGAGGGACCCGAGGCCCGTCTGCAGCGGCGTCCGCGTCGCGAGGTCGAGCTGTTGCCGGCTGTAGCCGTCGGTACCGACGTTCGCGATGTTGTGGCCCGTGACGTCGAGCGCCTGCTGATACGTCAGCAGGGCGGACGTGCCGATGCCGAGTATTCCGGCTCCGCTCATGTACGGCCTCCATCGGCGCCCAGCGCGCCGGGCCCGTTCTCTAAGGATGTATCGGCCGTTGCCCCTGCAGCTTGATCGGGCCGGCCGGGCAAGCCCCGGTTCACGATGGCGACGATCTTGCGCGCGTAGTGCGGATCGGTCGCGTAACCGGCCGCCTGCAGCGCTTTGGCGTAGTCCGCGGCCGTCGAAGCACCGAGCGCGTCCGCGTAGCGTGGATGGCCCTTGACGAACGCCACATAGTCGTCGACGGCGGCCCCGACGTTCGGATACGCGCGAAAGGGCTCGCTGCGACGCTCGGGCACGCCGCCCACGAACTCGAGCGTCGAGACGCGCGTGCGCGGTCCCTGCCAGTTCGCATCCGCTTTGATGCCGAACAGATTGAAGGTGGGCCGGCCCTGCTCGTCGCGTATCGGCGCGCGGCCCCAGCCCGTCTCGAGGGCCGCCTGCGCGACGATGGCCTGCGGCGGACAGCCGAGCGCGCGTGCGGCCTTTTCGGCGTACGGCCACAACGCGGCGACGAATTGCTCGGGCGTGGCGGGCGCGGCTTCCGCAGCGCCGTTGGCCGCCGCAGCCGACTCGGCGGCCGGCATAGGGGCGACCGCAGCAGACGGACCGCTGGCGGACGAGGACGGCGCCGCCGAGACTCGCGGCAAGGCCGACCGCAAGGAACCCGCGCTATCGCCCCCCCTCGGCTGCACGCTCATCGGCTGCGCAGCCGGGAGCTGCACTACCGTGGCCTGCGCAGCCGTCGGCCTTGCTGCCCCCGGCGCACCGCCGAGCGCGCGCAGTATCGACGGCGTGAGACCCACGCCCCCGCTCTGCGACAGCGACAGCGCGAGCTGCTGATCGAGCATGCTTTGGTACTGCTCCATCTGCGGCCCGTCGAAGAGCCCGCCGTCCACAGTCGTCGCCGCGCGCATCTGCTTGAGCATGAGATTCAGGAACAGCGCCTCGAACTGCTGGGCCGTTGCGACCTTCGCGGCCGGCGCGTCGGCCGCGGCTTCGCGCCGAAGCTCGGTGAGCCCCTGCAGATTGCCGAAGTCGAACGACGCACCGAGTGCCGAGGTAGTCATCGCTTGGTGTCCGTTGAACGCTCGCTCGATCGCCGGATCGCTAGATCACGATCAGGTCGGCACGCAGCGCACCGGCGCGATGCAGCGCTTCGAGGATCGCGACGAGGTCGCCCGGCGCCGCACCGACGCCGTTGACCGCGCGCACGATCTGGTCGAGCGTCGTACCCGGCCCGAACGGGAACATACGCGCCCCGCCCTGCTGCTTGACGCTAACGTCGCTGCGCGGCGTCACGACCGTCGCGCCGCCGGACAAGGGGCCGGGCTGCGAGACGTCCTGATTCTCCGTGATCGTCACGGTCAGGCTGCCGTGCGCGACGGCGGCGGGCAGCACCTGCACGTTGCCCCCCATGACGATGGTGCCGGTGCGCGCATTGACGATGACGCGGGCCGGCGGGTCGCCGGGTTTGATTTCGAGATTCTCGAGCATCGAGACGAACGCGACGCGCTGACCGGGATCGGTCGGGGCGCGCACACGCACCGAGGTCGCGTCGAGCGGCAGCGCCGTGCCGTCGCCGAACTTGTGGTTGACGGCATCGGCGAGCCGATGCGCCGTCGTGAAATCGCTCTCCTTGAGGTTCAGGGTCAGGCTGTCGCCCTGATCGAAGCTCGTCTGCACCTCGCGTTCGACGCTCGCGCCGCCCGGAATGCGGCCGGCGCTCGGGATGTTGACCGTGATGCGGGAGCCGTCGCTGCCGTCGGCGCTGAAGCCGCCGACGATGAGGTTGCCCTGGGCCATGGCATAAACGCTGCCGTCGGCGCCGCGCAGCGGCGTCATGAGCAGGCTGCCGCCGCGCAGGCTGCTGGCGTTGCCGATCGAGTCGACGGTCACGTCGATGGTCTGCCCGGGCTTCGCGAACGGCGGCAGCTCGGCGTGCACCATGACGGCCGCGACGTTCTTGACCTGCAGGTTCGTCCCCGGCGGAATCGTGACGCCGAGCCGGCCGAGCATGTTACGCAGGCTCTGCGCCGTGAACGGCGCCTGCGTGGTCTGGTCGCCCGAGCCGTTGAGGCCGACCACGAGGCCATAGCCCACGAGCTGGTTCGACCGCACGCCGCCGACGGTCGCGAGATCCTTGACGCGCTCGTCGGCGTGCGCCGCCGTGCAGAGGGCGAGCAGCGCGAGAAAAGGGGTCAGAGCCCTTTTTCGCTTCGAAAAAGGGCTCTGACCCCTTTTCTGGATCGCGGCGCCCATCAAAACGGCCACAGCCGGCTGGCGAAGAACCGGCTCAGCCAGCCCGGCTTGCTCGAGCTCGCGACGACGCCCGTGCCGCCATAGGCGAGCTCGGCATCGGCGACCTGGGTCGACAGCACTGAGTTGTCCGCACCGATATCCACGGGACGGACGATGCCGCGCAGCCGAATGTATTCCTTGCCCTGGTTGATCTTGATCCATTTCTCTCCCTGCACGACGAGGTTCCCGTTGGCGAGCACCCGCGCGACGGTCACGGCGATCGAGCCCGAGAGCGCGTTGCTCTGCTCTGCCGAGCCTGCGCCTTTGAAGCTCTGCTTGGAGCCCACGTCCGTTGTGAGGATCGGCTGGCCGTGATAGGTCACGGTGCCGCCTGCCAGCGTCGGATCCGGAAGATTCACGGCCGCGTCCCGAGAGGTCGAGGCGTCGGCCGATTTCTTCGCGTCGGTCTTCTCGGCCAGCACCACGGTCAGCACGTCGCCGACGCGGCGGGCCTTGTAGTCCTCGAAAAGGGTCTGGGCGGAAACCGCCTGATAGATCGAGCCCTGATTACGCTCGGTCGGCACAGGCGGCAACGGCAGCGTGGTCGCGAAGCGCCCGTCGTTGCCCTTGACCTCGAGCGGCGCCGAAGCGGCGCAGCCCGTCAGTCCCACGGCCGCGGCCGCTACGAGCGCGCCCGCCGCGAGAGCGCTCAGGCGCAGCGCGTGCCTGCTCTCTGCCCCCAATTTCGGGTGTTGCGTCATCTCACCGTCCCAAGTAGTTGTTTGCGTACTGCAGCATCTGGTCCGCAGCGGAGATCGCCTTCGAGTTGATCTCGTAGGCCCGCTGCGTCTCGATCATGTCGACGAGCTCCTCGACCGTGTTGACGTTCGAGCTCTCGAGTGAACCTTGATTCAGCGTGCCGAGGCCCGTGAGGCCCGGCGTGCCCACCTGCGGCGAGCCGCTCGCGGCCGTCTCGACGAGCAGGTTGTTGCCGATGGGCTGCAGGCCCGTCGGATTCATGAAGTCCGCGAGCTGCAGCTGACCCACCTGGGTCGCACCGACGCTGCCCGGCACGGTCGCCGAGACGATGCCGTCTTGGCTGATCGTGATGGATTGCGCGTTGTTCGGGAGCACGATCCCCGGCTGTACCTTGAACCCGCCGGCCGTCACGAGCTGGCCGTTGCTGTCCACCTGCAGCGACCCGTCGCGCGTGTAAGCGACCGAGCCGTCCGGCATGAGCACCTGCAGAAAGCCGCGGCCCTGGATCGCCACGTCGAGAGGGCCGCCAGTCTGCACGAGATTCCCCTGCGTGAAGGTCTTCTCCGTCGCGACCGTGCGCACGCCCGTGCCCACCATGAGGCCCGAAGGCAACTGCGTGTCCTGGGAGCTCTGCGCGCCCGGCTGGCGGACGTTCTGATAGAGCAGGTCCTCGAAGACGGCCCGACCCTTCTTGAAGCCCGTCGTGTTGACGTTCGCGAGATTGTTCGAGATGACGGACATGCGCGTCTGCTGCGCATCGAGCCCGGTCTTCGCGATCCACAATGCCTGATTCATTTCGTCCTACTCCAAAAGATCATGGGAGCTTCATGAGCTCGGTCGAGGCCTGGTCGTTCTGCGCGGCCGTGGTCATCATCTTCACGTGCATCTCGAAGCTGCGCGCCTGCTCGATGAGATCGACCATGGCCGAGACGGCGTTCACGTTGCTGCCCTCGAGCATCCCCGAGACGAGCCGCACGCCCGCGTCGGCCGTGGCGCTCGAGCCGTCCGCGAGCCGCATGAGGCCGTCGCTGCCGCGCACGAGCTGGCTCGCGGGCGGATTCACGAGGCGGATACGGCCGACGACGGCCAGCGAGGCCGCGTTCTGGCCCTGCGGCCGGATGCTGACCGTGCCGTCGCCCGCGATCTCGAGCGACTCGAACGGCGGCAGCGAGATCGGCCCGCCGTCGCCGAGCACCGGCTGTCCCGCGGCCGTCTCGAGCATGCCGTACGCGTTGACGTGCAGATCGCCGGCTCGCGTATACGCCTCGGAGCCGTCCGGGGCCTGCACCGCAATCCAGCCGGGGCCGTTCACGGCCACGTCGAGACTGCGGCCCGTCGCCATGAGGGGCCCCGGCGTGAAATCCGTGCCCTGTCCTTCCGTGACGGCATAGGCCCGGGCGTCGGCGAAGCCTGGCCCCTTGAGCGAGACGTCGAGCGTGCCGGCCAAGGTCGACTTGAAGCCGACCGTCGAGGCGTTCGCGAGGTTGTTGTCCGTGACCGCCTGCGCGGTCTGCGCCTCGCGGGCGCCCGTCATGGCGACGTAAAGCAACCGATCCATAAGGGGCCGCCTAACGGATGTTGATGATCGTCTGCGTCACGGCGTCGGACGTGCTGATGACCTGGGCGTTGGCCTGAAAATCGCGCTGCGCCGTAATCAGATTCACGAGCTGCGCCGAGATGTCCACGTTGGACGCCTCGAGACCGCCGGACTGCACGGAGCCAAGATCGCCGTTGCCCGCGACCCCGAGCGTCGGCTCGCCCGCCGCGTAGGTGGCCACCCAAGCGTTGTTGCCGGTCTGCTGCAGCCCTTGCGGGTTCGCGAAGCTCGCGACTGCGACCTGGCCGAGCGCGAGCGACTGCCCGTTCGTGAAGCGCGCGAAGGCCGTGCCCTGCTGGTCGATGTCGACACCGGTCAGGCGGCCGCTCGCAAACCCGTTTTGGCTCAGCGAAGCGACCGTGTTCTGGCTGCCGTACTCGGTCGCCTGACTGAAGTCGAAATTCACGTTCAGCGGGTTCGCGCCGTTCGACGGCGAGTACGAACCGAAGCTGACCGCAGACGTAGGCGAAACGAGCGTACCGTCGCCCGCGAAGGTCAGGGGCTGAGCGCTGCCGACCTGATTGCCGTCGACCGTCAGGTTTGCTTCCCACGACAACGGTCCCGCGTTCCGGAAGTACAGCGCCGAGGTGTGCGGCTGGCCGAGCGAGTCGTAGAGCGTCAACGGCGTCGAGTAGTTATAGCTGTTGGGATCCGTAGGATCGAACGTCGTGGCGGAGACGTCGGTGGCCGTCGAGCTCAGATTGAACGCGGCCTGAACCTTGTCGGTCGCGCGCGGCGGCGCATCGGTGCTCGCGAGGCGCAGGTCCGAAAGCGTGCCGGTCTCGAACGTGCCGGCCGTGCTGTCGAGCACGGGATAGGACTGCAGCCGCTTGCCGGCCGCGTTGACGACGTAGCCGTCGCGGTCGATCTGAAACGCGCCGTCGCGCGTGTAGCTGCGCGCACCGCCGTCGTCGAGCACGAAGAAGCCCTTGCCCGAGATCGCGAGGTCCAGGTTGTTACCCGTGTTGTCGATGTTGCCCTGCGTGAACTGCTGCGCGACATCGGCCAGCTTCACGCCCGTGCCGATCGCCGTGCGGCTGATGCCGGCGTAGGCCGTAGCGAAAACGTCCGCGAACTCCGCGCGCGACTCCTTGAAGCCCGTCGTGCCGGCGTTCGCGATGTTGTTGCCCGTGACCCGCAGGTCTTCCGAGGCTGCATTGAGGCCGCTCAGGGCCGTATTGAAGGACATGTTCCGCTCCTTGACTTATTAACTCGAGATGCCCCGCACCTGCCCGAAATCGACTACGCCGAGACCGGTCACGGTGAGCCCGATCGAGCCCGCCGTGCCGCCCGCGAGGTTCACGCTCTCGACCCTTCCGGAGACCAGCGCATCGAGCGCCGTGCTCTTGCCGGCCACGTCCGCGGTCGGCCGCAGCTCATAGAAGCCCGGCGTCGCCTTGGTACCGTCCGCCAGCGTGCCGTCCCAGCTGAACGGCGTGCGCCCGCCCTGGCTCGCGTCGACCGGCACGGTCGCGAGGAGGCTGCCGCTCAGGTCGTACACACCCACCGAGGCCCCCGTCGTGCCGGCAGGCAGATCGAGCGCGCCCGCGACCTGGCCCCCGGGCGGCAGCCAAGCTTCGCGCGCCGGCACGAGCACGTTGCGGTTCACGAGCGCCGCGGCCTGCAGCGATTGATTCGCGCCGAGCGACGAGGCCACGCCGTCGAGGGAAGTCTTCACGGCGTCGATCCCGGAGACCGTGCCGAACTGTGCGAGCTGGCCGAGAAACTGGCCGCTGTCCATCGGCTTGAACGGGTCCTGATTGCGCAGCTGGGTGATCATGAGCTTCATGAAGTCGGCCTGGCCGAGCTTGCCGGCCGAGCTGCCTGCCGCCGCCGCGGCCGCGTTCGTCGAGCCGGCCGCGATGCCGAGCCCGTTCAGGATGCTGCTGTCGATCGAATTCGCCATGACTTGGACTCCTCGCGGCTCAGCGGCCGAGCTGCAGCGTGCGCACCATGAGCTGCTTGACGGTATTCATGACCTCGACGTTGCCCTGATAGCTCCGGGAGGCGGACATCATGTCGGCCATCTGCTCGACGACGTTGACCGAGGGGTAATAGACGTAGCCCTGCGCATCCGCCATCGGGTCGCCGGGCTTGTACTCGGCCCGCGGCTTGGCCGTGCTCTGGACGATGCCGGCGACGCGAACGCCCGCGCCCTGCGGCTGGCCCGTGGCCTGATCGAGTACGGCCGCGAAGACCGGATAGCGGGCCCGGTAAGCGCCGGCCGCCGTCGAGCTCGCGACGTTGGCATTGGCCATGTTGCTAGCGACCGTATTCAGACGCACCGATTGAGCGCTGAGCGCAGAGCCGGAGACGTTGAAGATATTGAAGAGGCTCATGAGAACTCCTACTCGCTGCGCAGGGCGTTGCGCAGGCCTGTGATGCGGTTGCTGAGAAAGTCGAGGCTGGCCTGATAGCGCACGGCGGCCTCCGCGAACGCAGACTGCTCGAGCTGCGTATCCACGGTATTGCCGTCGAGCGAGGGCGTGTTCGGCACGCGGTACTTGACCTCGGCGCCGCCGTTCGCCGCGTCTGGCTGCACATGCCTCGCATCCGTCGTATCGAGCGTCAGACTGCGGCCCGCGCCCGCCTCGCGCGCGAGCGTCGCGCGGAAGTCGATGTCGCGCGCCTTGAAGCCCGGCGTGTCGGAGTTGGCCATGTTGTTCGCGATGAGCTCGAGCCGGCGAGCGCCGAGCGTCAGCGCACGTGCCGGAATGCCGAGTGCGGTGTCGACGAGATTGCCCATGTTCGAGGTCCCTTGCGCTAGCGTTGCGAGGGCATCAGCAAAACCCATGCCAACCGTTCAACCGCCCTGGATTCCGGTCTTTTCCAGCCTCGGCAGCACGGCGCCGGCGGCCGGAGGCGGCAAACTCTTGCCGCTGCCGGCGAACGACTGCCGGCCGAAAACGAACGTTAGGCTATGCAAAAACGCTGCGCCGGCCTGGCACGCCAATTGCAACACCCTGTCGAATGCTGCCGATTGCGCCATATTTTTGACGCCTCTACTTACTCGAGAACGAGATCGCCATGCCCTTACTGAGATCAGCTACGTTATTGGTTGCCGCACTGTGCTGGGCAGCTGCCGCGGCCGCGTCCGGAACGGCCGGCCAAGAGAGCCACGAGCGCCTTCAGCGGCTCGCCGAGTCGCATGCCCTCGAGGTGGCCCGCTCGTTTGCGCCGCCCGGCGCCGCCGTCAAAGTCAAGGCGGCGCGGCTCGACTCGCGGCTGCACCTTGCGGCGTGCCCGGTCACGCCCGAGACGTTCGACCCACCGGGCCAGCCTGCCCGCTCCGAAGCCGTCGTGGGCCTGCGCTGTCCGACCGGTGCTTCGTGGTCCCTCTACGTCCCGGTTCGGCTGTCGATTACGGTGGATGTCGTCGTCCTCGCGGCGCCGGCCGCGCGCGGGGACGCCCTCGATGCCTCCGAGCTCAGCCTCGAGCCACGGGACGTGGCACAGCTCAACGGCGGTTACCTGGCCTCCCTCGCCGATGCCGAAGGCCTCGTGCTGCGCCGGCCCGTCCGTCCGGGGACCGTGCTCACGCACTCGCTGCTCGAACGCCCGCGGATCGTGCATCGCGGCCAGCGCGTGCGCATTCGGGCCGAGGCCGGCGGGCTCGTCGTGGACGCCGAGGGCGAGGCGCTGGCCGACGCTGCGCAGGGCGACCGCGTACGCGTGCGCAACACGCGCTCGGGGCTCGTCGTCGAAGGGGTCGTCGATGTGGCCGGCAACGTCGTCGCAACGTTTTGACGAGCCGCGCCATGGGCGACATTTTTTTGGCACCGGTCCTAAAGGTTTCCCGAGCCGTGCCGATAGCCGAACTGATGGGCGCGAAAGGCGCTGCCGAGCAAGGGCCATTATGATGGACATCAAGAGCGCATCCGGAGTCGGTTCGATCTCAGGGCCGCGGCCCGTCGCGCCTGAGTCGGCGCAGGCGGAGCGGCGCGAGACCGTCAAGGACAACGAGGCCGGCGAGCAGGTCACGCTGACCCGCACGGCCAAGAGCCTCGCCGACGCGGCACGCAATTCCGGCGGGCCCGCGCCCGTCGACCGGGCACGGGTCGACCGGCTGCGAAGCGCGATCGGCGCCGGCCGCTACCAAGTCGATTCGAACCGGGTCGCGGCCAAGCTCCTGGCCGCGGACGGCGAGCTGGGCGGCTTGCCGAAGGCGTAGACGCCCGTCGGGCGCGCATACGGAGCCGACCGGGACGCCGCGACGATGGATGGCTACCTAAACCCGGCTGCGGAGCTCGAACGGCGGGTCGCACCGCTGCTGCCGCTCGTCGCCGAGCTCGAGCAGGCGCTGCTGGCCGAAGCGCAAGCTCTACGCCAACGGGACGCGGGCGCCTTGCTCGCCGCAGTCGAAGCCAAGCGGCGCTGCAGCCGGACGCTCGACGACCGCCTCGCAGCGGCCGAACTTCCCACCAAGCTCTTCGTCTCCACACTGCCGGCCGACATGCCGGTGTGGCAGGAGTTCCTCGAGCGGCTCGGCCGCTGCCGGAAGATGAACCAGGCCGCGGGCAGCGCCATCGCGGCGCTGCAGCGGCACACGGATGCGAGCCTGCGGCTGCTCGGCCTCTCGCCGGAGCCGGCGGCCTACGGCGCCAACGGGCGCGCCGAGCGCAGCGCCCCCGCCCGTAAGATCGTCGTCTGTTGACGCGGGCGCCGCGGCACCTCACCCATCCACGATCCCCTGCAGCACACGGGCCAGCCTTTCGATCGCATCTTCCGTGAACGCAGCCGGCAGCGCGCCCTGCTCGATGCCGGCCATGACGCCGATACCGACGAGCACGGCAGCGGCGAGCCAGGCCTTTTCGGCTCCGTGCGCTTCGCCGAGCCAGCGTGAGAACGGGGCGATGAACTGCGTCTCGACGTGCCGGCGAACGAGCCGGCTCGCGGCCGGCGAAGAGCTCGAGCGCGCGGCGAGCTGCAGAAAAGCGATGCGGTCCGGGCAAGGCGCCGAAGGATCGAGCATGGCCCGCGCCATGCGTTCGCCGAAGCCCGCCCGCTCGCCGGCGACCACGTCCGCGGAATCGCCCGTCGTGCTCTGCAGCACTTCGGCAAAGAGACCTTCCTTCGAGCCGAAGTAACGGCAGATCAGCGCAGGATCGACGCCCGCCTCGGCGGCGATCGCGCGAACGCCGGCCTGGTCGTAGCCGTCGCGCAGAAAGCGTTCGCGCGCAGCGGTCAGGATCGAGGCCCGCGTCGCGGCCGCGTTGCGAATCCTCGTGGGCTCCGATGGGGTCATGGGGCGAAGCGTAATGTGAAATACATTCATGGGCGCGAACGTTGACACGAGACTAGCAGGCTCGATTAAATAAGTCATCGACTGTTGACACGCGGCCCGGCGGCCCCGCCGAGGTCGCGTGTCGCGTTTTTGGTCAGGGACTTTCGCGATGCAACGTACCTCCTTGCTGCCGGCGCTCGCGGCCGGCCTCCTCGTGACCGCCTGCGGCAAGGCCCCGTCGGGCCGCGCGCCGGCGCCGCTTCCGCAAGTCACCGTCGCGAAGCCGCTGGCCGAGCGCATCATCGACTGGGACGACTACGTCGGGCAGTTCCGCGCTGTCCAGAGCGTCGACGTGCGGCCGCGGGTCTCCGGCTACGTCGTGGACGTGAGCTTCGAGGACGGTCAGCTCGTCAAGAAGGGCCAGCCGCTGTTCACGGTCGATCCGCGGCCGTTCCGCGCGGCGCTCGCACAGGCGCAGGCGGACGCCGATGCGGCCGAGGCGAAGCTCGAGAACGCGCGCAGCGAGCTCGACCGCATTCGCGACCTCGCGGACAAGAAGCTCGCGAGTAAAGAGCAGCTCGATTCGCGCGAGGCCGACCTGCGCACGGCCAAGGCGCAGCTCGAGGCCGCGCAGGCGGCCGTCGAAGGGCGCCGGCTCGATCTCGGGTTCACGCAGATTTCCGCGCCCATCGACGGCCGCGTCTCCTACCGCAGAGTCGACGTCGGCAACGCGGTGAAGGCCGACGACACGATTCTGACGACGATCGTCTCGGTCGACCCGATCTACTTCGAGTTTCAAGGCTCCGAAGCCTTGTATCTCAAATACAAGCGCGAGGACGAGCACGGACGGGACGCCTCACGCGCCGTGCGTATCCGGCTGCAGGACGAGACCGCGCCGCGCTGGACGGGGCACCTCGTATTCATGGACAACACGATCGACCCCTCCTCGGGCACGATTCGCGGCCGCGCGCTCGTCGACAACCCCCGAGGCTTTCTGACGCCCGGCATGTTCGGCCACATGCAGCTGCAGGCCTCGGCGCGCCACAGCGCGCTGCTGCTGCCCGATACGGCCATCGCCACCCAGGGGGCCGAGCGTATCGTCTACGTGGTCGGCAGCGACGGGCTCGTCGCCACGCACACGGTCGAACTCGGCCCTCTGCATGACGGCCTGCGCGTGATCCGCAGGGGTCTCGAAGCCGACGATCGCGTCATCGTCGACGGGCTGCAACGGGCACGGCCCGGCGCGCATGTCGCGGCGCAGCTCACGCAGATTCGCATGCCGGGCGGCGCCACGGCCGCAGCAGACGGCGACGGCGCGGGCGGCGCGCCCGCGGCCCGCACCCCGAATGCGTCGGCCGCGACGCCCTGACGCGGCCCGCGATCCATGCGCCTCACGCACTTCTTCGTCCGCCGCCCGATCTTTGCGAGCGTCATCGCGATCGTCATCGTCATCGTCGGCGCCTTCGCCTATCCGCTCCTGCCCGTCGAGCAGTTTCCGCCCATTGCGCCGCCCGGCATCAGCGTCGCCGTTCAATACCCGGGCGCCTCGGCCGAGGTCATTTCCCAGACCGTGCTCGCGCCGCTCGAGCAGTCCATCAACGGCGTCGAGCACATGCTCTACATGTCGTCGACGGCCGTCGCTCAGGGCCAGTCCTCGATTACCGTCTCGTTCGAGCCCGGCACCGACCTCGATACCGCTCAGGTTCAGGTCCAGAACCGCGTGGCGACGGCCGAGCCGCGCCTGCCCGCTCAAGTGCGCGCACTCGGCGTTACGGTCTCGAAGCAGTCGCCGGGCTTCCTGATGCTCGTCACGCTCAAGTCGTCCGATCCGAGCGTGAGTCCCGACTACGTCGGCAACTGGGCCAATACGGTCGTGCGTGACCGGCTGTTGCGCATCGCGGGCGTCAGCGACGTGCGCGTGTTCGGCGGCGGCAATTACGCGATGCGGATCTGGATCGATCCGGACCGGGCCGCCGCACACGACCTCACGGCCGCCGAGATCGTGGCCGCCCTGCGCGACCAGAACGTCCAGGTCGCGGCCGGCGCGATCGGGCAGGCGCCCTTCGGCAAGCAGAAGTCGGCGTTCCTGCTGCCGGTTCAGATGCAGGGACGCCTGACCGAGCCATCGCAGTTCGACGATATCGTCATCAAGGTCGGCGCCGACGGCGGCGTCACGCGGCTCCGCGACGTGGGCCACGCCGAGCTCGCGCGCCAGGACTACAACGTCAAGGCCTTCTCGGGGAAACTGCCGACGATCGGCATGGCCGTCGTTCCGCAGCCCGAGACGAACCAGCTCGCCGCGGCGAACCAGGTGCTGAGCGTGCTCGACGCCTTGAAGCCGAATTTTCCGCACGGCGTCACCTACAGCGTGCCCTACGACCCGACGCAGTTCGTCTCGGCCTCGGTCGACGCCGTGCGCGACACGCTGTTCGAGGCCCTTCTGCTCGTCGTCGTCGTCATCGCAGTGTTCCTGCAGACCTGGCGGGCCGCGATTATCCCGATCGTCGTGATTCCCGTCGCGCTGATCGGTTCGATGGCCGTGCTGCTCGGCCTCGGCTATTCGCTGAACTCGCTTGCGCTGTTCGCGCTCGTGCTCTCGGTCGGCATCGTCGTCGACGACGCGATCGTCGTCGTCGAGAACGTCGAGCGCAACATCCGCGAGGGACTCACGCCGGCCGAGGCCGCGCGGCGCACGATGGACGAGGTCTCGACCGCGCTCGTTGCGATCGGCCTCGTGCTCCTCTCGGTGTTCGTGCCGACGGCCTTCGTCTCCGGCATCCCGGGGCTCTTCTACCGGCAGTTCGCCGTCACGATCTCGGCCGCCGCCGTGATCTCGCTCGCCATGTCCCTGACGCTGACCCCGGCCCTCGCGGCGCTGCTGCTGCGCCCGCATACGCATGACCTCGAGCATACGGGGCCGCTCGTGCTGCAGCTGCTGCACCGCGCCGGCGGCCGCTTCACGCGTGCGTTCGACCGGCTCGGCATCGCCTACGGCCGCCTGACCTCGCGCACGGTGCGCCGCACGGCGCTCATGCTGACGCTGTACGCAGGCCTGCTGGTCGTCACGGGCTGGCGCTTCCTCGAGACGCCCGGCGGCTTCATCCCGGATCAGGACCAGGGCGCGCTGATCGGCGTCATCACGCTGCCGCCGGGCGCCTCCGCCGAGCGCACGGACCGCGTCATGCAACGGGCGATGAGCATTGCGCAGTCGGTGCCCGGCATCGAACAAGTGGTCGCCTTCTCCGGATTCAACGCTGCGAGCTCCTCCCAGGAGTCGAACTCCGGTGCACTGTTCATGAAGCTCACGAGCTTCGCCGAGCGCAGGCGCCGCGGTATGACGGCCGTGGGCCTCGGCCAGAAGCTCAACGCCAAGCTCGCCGCCATTCAGGGCGCCTCGATCATCATCATTCCTCCGCCGACCGTCCAGGGCATGGGCAACGGCGGCGGCTGGCGCATGATGATCGAGGATCAATCCGGCGCCGACTACGACCGCCTGCAGGCCGCGGCAAACGATCTCGTGGCCGCGGCCGCCGAGGTGCCCGAAGTCACGGGCGTCTTCAGCCAGTTCAACACCGCATCGCCGCGCCTGCACGCCGTGCTCGACCGCGACAAGGCGGAGCTGCTCGGCGTCAACCCGGCCGACGTCTACAGTACCTTGAACATTTATCTGGGCTCGCTGTACGTCAACGATCTGAACCTCTTCGGCCGAACCTACGAGGTCATCGCCCAAGCCGGCCCGAAATTCCGCGACGAGCGCTCGGACATCCTGAACCTCAAGGTGCGCTCGGCGACGGGAGCCATGGTGCCGCTCGGCTCGGTGCTCGAGCTGCGCGAGGACTCCGGCCCCGCCCGCGTCGTGCGCTACAACCTCGCGCCGAGCGCCGATATCCGCGGGCAAGCGGCCCCGGGGTACTCTTCGGCCCAGGCGCTCGACGCCATGGAGCGCCTCGCGGCCGCTCGCCTGCCGCAAGGCATGAGCTTCGAGTGGACCGACATCGCCCTTCAGCAGAAGCTCGCCGGCAATACCGGGGGCCTCGTGTTCGGGCTTGCCGTCGTATTCGTGTTCCTCGTGCTCGCAGCGCAGTACGAGGCGTTCACCCTGCCGCTCTCCGTCATCCTCATCGTCCCGATGTGTCTGCTCGCCGCCGTCGTCGGCGTCGATCTACGCGGCATGGACAACAACATCCTGACGCAGATAGGCCTCGTCGTGCTCATCGCGCTCGCGGCCAAGAACGCGATCCTCATCGTCGAGTTTGCGCGCCAATACGAGGAGCGCCAGGGGCTCGGCCGGCGCGAGGCCGCCGTCGCGGCCGCGCGCACGCGGCTGCGGCCCATCCTCATGACGAGCTTCGCGTTCATCCTCGGCGTGCTGCCGCTCGCGATCGCGACGGGTCCCGGTAGGGAGATGCGCCAGGCGCTCGGCACGGCCGTATTCTTCGGCATGCTCGGCGTCACATTCTTCGGCCTCGTGTTCACGCCCGTGTTCTACGTCGTGTGCCGAGGCATCGGACGCGGACGGCGGGCGGAGGCCGATCCCAAATAACCGGCGCACCGCGATCTTCGAGCGCCGCCGCCGGGCGCCGCTCGCCTCACCAGCAGGTCGCGGCGGCCGTGCCCGTGGCGCTGCGCTGACCCGTCTGCGTCAAGCTCAGGCTACCGCATTCCGTGTCGTCCGCTTGAGCCCCTTGGGGCGTCGCGACCAGCGTGAACGTGGCCGCGCCCGGATTCGTATCCTTGATCTCGTACCAGCCCTGCTCCGAAAGATAGCCGGTGGCCAGCGCCGTCGTCAGCGTGCTGCAGCCGCCGGCGGCATAGCTGTTGTACCGGGCATAGCAGCGCTCGAGCTGCTGGCCCGCGTCGAGCAGCGCGGCCTTGCCTTCGGCCCGGTGCGTCTTGCGCACTTGGCTGCGATAGCTCGGATAGGCGATCGCCGCCAGGATGCCGACGATCACGACCACGATCATGAGCTCGATGAGCGTCACGCCGTGCATGCCGCGCCCCCTCATCTCAGCTGCCTCCAGGACCCGCGGGCGCGATCGAAGAGGCCGCGTTCGCGGAGCACTTCGACGTTGCCCGAGGTCCCGCTCTCGAGCTTGTACTCCATCTCGCCGGCCGATATGACCGCTGGCGTGCGAATGATGCCCTCGTTGGATTTGACGCCGCTCGGCGAGACCGCGACGGCGGTGTCGCCCGTGCCGATCTCGACCGTATCGCCGTCGTTGAGCTGGCCGTCCTGGTTGATGTCGAGCGGCGGTATCTGCAGGCGCTGGCCGTTGACCGCGTCGAGCTCCATGAGCCAGCTGCCGCCGCCGAAGCTGCAGGGGTTCGGCGAGGGAATCAGCGTGGGAAAGATGATGCGCCCGGCGCGCAGGACCGGCGCGGCGACGACGCGTTCCCCTTCGCGACCGTTGACCGGGCTCAACAGATCGATGAACCAGCCCCGCTTGCTGCTCCAATCGACAGCCGTATCGGTCGTGACGCGCACCTCGTAGGCCCCGCCCGGCGGCGTCGTCTCGGCCAGGATCTGCTGCTCGGTCAACGCCGTCGCCCGCGGGTCCGTGATCGGGCCGACGGGGCTCGTCGTCCTGTCCCAGATGCCGTAGAAACTCTGGATCTGCGCGGCGGAGCCGACGATGTTGTCCCCGTTCTCGAAATACTTGCCGGTGCCGAAATAAATCATATAGCCGCCGTCGGGGTGCAGCCCGATTTCGAGCGGAGCCGTGATCGGCTGCGGATTCCCGTCGCCGTCGCGGGCTTGGAACAGCGGCACGGGTGTGCCGCTGCTCGTATAGGCGGAACCCCAGCTGCTCGCGCTCGTCGCGCTCACGTCGAACTTCCAGAGATTGCCCTGCAGATCCCCGGCATAAATGGTCGAGATCGTGCGCGTGCCGTCCGCGACCAGCGCCGGTGTGGCCAGGCCGTTCGGGCTCGAGGCGCTGCCGGCGCCGGTGTCGATCTTGCGGAGCAAGGTGCCGTCGGCGAGCTTCACGATGAACAGCACGGCACGCTGATTGTCGCTATTGTAGCCGTTGCCGAAAATAGCGACCCAGGTGCCGTCCTGCATGCGGGCCACGATCGGCTGACCGAGCACGTCCCCGAGATCGGGATCGGTGAATTCCCACATCACGTCGCCCGCGCCGAAATTGTCCGGGTCCGTCACGTCGAGCGCGAACACGGTGCGGCCGCCCGCACCGGTCGTGCCGACCAGGACGCTGGCCCAACGGTCGGTCCCGTTGCGGTCGATGTAGGCGTCGCCGACGAAGATCTGCCCGTCGACGTAGTAGCGGTGGGTGTAGTTGGGATCGGAAAGCTGGTTCAGCTCGCCGATCAGCGTACTCGGCACGTAGGCGAAACGCTCGACGCCGGTCGAACCGTCGAAGCCGTGCAGCATGCCGTCGTTCGCGCCCACATAGAGCATGGGCGCGACCGCATTACCGGCGCTGTCGAGCTTCGAGAGCCTGAATGCGTCGTAGCTGTCCTGCCCCGGCGTGCCCGCCGGTAGGGCCGAGTAGCCGAAATTCTGGCCGCCCACGAACTGCGGATCGGAATTGACGATGTCCCCGAGCACCGCGCTGCGGTTGCGGAACGCGCCGCCGGACTGCTGCTCCTGGGTCCGGTCGCCGCGCAGCCAGGCCAACCGCTGTGCCCCGAGGCCGTCGGTCGTGCCGCTCGGCGCCGTGTCGAGGGCCGCTTGCTCCGCCCCGCTCAGGTCGGACCAAAGGAACGCGATGCCGCCGCCGGCTCCCGGGACGGCACCGTCGCGCGTAAATATCTTGCGGGCGCCGGCCGCGGGCATCAGATCGGCGGCGTCCCACTGCAGCGCATCGAGGCTGCCGTCGGATTTCAGGCCGTAGGCGAGCAGCTGTCCGGTCCAGTCGTCGGTCCGGAACCGGGCCTGATACACCAGAGTCTTTGTATCTAGCCGCGTCGAATTGGCCGCGATCGCCGAGCTCGAGGTGACGCGCTGCGCGATTCCGCCGAGCAGCGCGGAGAATTCGGCGCCGAGATCCGACGGGACGGCGACGTTCAGCATCGCGCCGCGCGAGTCGAGCGTGCCATGCCACAAGTCGTCGATCTGGGTCGGATTGCGGGTGGCGTTCGCATTGGGCCAGACGGGCGGATTCGCGTATGCATCGGCCGTCGCGGCCGCATCGACCCCGAAGATCGTGCCCTGTGTGCCCAGGGTAACGGCGAACAGGTTCATATGCGGGTTGCTTTCGCAATCGAGCCTCGGATCGGGACTGGACGCGTTGCACGTGGCGGGCACGGGCACCTGACCGGCCGGCAGGTCGGGGCGCAGGTTCGTCGTGTAGTAGTAGGCCGCGAGATCGGCCATCGTGTTGCTGTACGTGTCCGCGAACGGCGAGCTCCAGGTGCCGTCGACGTTGCCGACGCTGCGCGGCGTCGACAGCGTCGCAAACCCGTCCGTGAACAGCACGCCGAAGTTCCGCTGGCAGGCCTGCGTGATGGGCGCTCCCGAACCGGTGCGCGTGAGCTCCGAGCCCATGTGATCCACGGCCTCACGGTTCGGCGTGCCGCCCGTGCCGAGGAAATTCTCGTAGACGGACTTGAAGAACGCATCCCGGTCCGCGGACACGTTGAGATCGCGCACGGGCACCGGGCTGACGCGATTGTTGATCGTGAACGCCCCGACCCGGAAGTTACGGATGCCCTCGAAAGCGGCGCCGATGCCCCCGCGAGTCGCCTCATGGCGCTTGCGATAATAGGTGAACCAGTTGGCGAAGTTCCGGATAGCGACGTTGTACGCGGCGGCCGAAGAGAAGTTTTCCGGCTTGATCTCATAGCGATTCAGGGCGCCGCCGTCGGGCGCGAGCCCCACGGCCGCCGGCACGGCGCTGTAGCCGTAGCCGGCGGGCAACGGCACGCTCGTCGGCAGGTAGAACGTGGCCGGAAAATACCCAATCGCGACGCCCCGGCCGGCACCCGTATAGGTGCAGCCCGAGTAGCCGCAAGGGTCGGGCATGTCGGCGTTCGTGAGCGGCCGGTCCACCGTCGCGGTCTTCCACGTGCCGTCGCTCCAATCGAGATAACGGACGCCTTTGGGAATCGTCATGCCCGGGAACATGCGGAACACCCGGTTGGACGTGCTGACCTCGCGGTTCGACGTGAGGTCGAAGGTGGCGCCGCAGTGCGTCGGGTCGCTGCAGGCTGCCGCCGGGTCGCTGTCGGCGAAAGTCCATCCCCCTAGGTTTTCCCAAGGCGTGTACGTGCGCGACGGATCGAAATAGCTGGCATTGTAGGCCGGCGAACGCAGGTAGCCGTACTCGTCGAACGGCGGCACGGCGAAGTGGTCGTTCGTACCGTCGCCGTAGCCGCGCCGGCCGACGCTCTGGCCCGTGCCGTTCGGAAACAGATAGGCGTACTTCTTCCAGGTGCCGTTGGCCGAGCCGGCCGCGTTGAAATTCAGAACGCCCGGCACGTAGGCGTCGTTCTGATCGAAGCCCTTGAAGGTCTGGTAGGTCGTGTTCCACCAGGCGGCGCCGTCGTTCGCCGGCAGCAGGACTTCGAAATCCATGCTGCCCGAATCGTCGACGGCCATCATGATATTGGGTTCGACGTTGAGCCCGACGAACAGCGGGCCTTGCGAAAGGTCGAGCTGAGCCCGGGCTGCCGGCGCGAGCAGCACGGCGAGCAGCAGGCCGGCGAGCAGCCCTTCTATGCCGCCAAGGGTCCTGTTCATCTCAACGACTCCCTGTTGCCGTTCGTCACTCTACCTATCTCCGATACGTGCTTTGCAGCACCGCGACGGCATCGGTCGTGCCGCCGACGCCGCGGGCCGTCACTCGATAGAAGCCGACTTCGGGAAGCGCCCCGAACTTCAGACTCGAGCCGCTGCTCGGCACCGGCGGCAGCTCCTCGATGACAAATTGCGGCACCGCAGCGACGCCGGCGACTGTCGCCGTCACGCTGCGGCTGCCCGTGTCCCAGGCGTAGGCATTCCAAAACGCCACCTGGCCGGCGCCGTTCTGCGCCTGCAAGAGCCCGTTCGTGCCGTCGAACGCGGGTAAAGAGGCCTGCTGCAGCACCTGCTCGCCTTCGCGCAGCGCTTCCTCGGCGGACTGAAAGGCGAGATCGCTGTCGCGCAGGTTGCCCGCCATGTGGTCCTGCACGATCGTTGTGCGCATCGTCGTGACGCCGAGCATCGTCATGAGCAACAGGAACACTAGGGCGACAATCAGCGCAGCGCCCCGCTCCGCGCCGGGCCCGGTACTTGCGGCGTTGTGGATCGATCGAATGGCGCTCATGGCAATCGGTTCCGTATGGCGACGGTGGTGGTGAAAACCTGGCGCACTCGGCGATCGTCGGCCGGATCGAACGTCGTGCCGTTCACGTCGTAGACCTGCGTATCGCGCTCGGTGCCGTATTCGGCGGGGGAGCGCATCACGAAGGCCACTCGGACCGCGACGACCTGGCTCCAGTCGGTCACGGCGTCCGCGGCCACGTATTGGTCCACGGCGCCGTCGCCGTCGGCGTCGGTGCCGTAAAGGGCCTGCATCGTATCCACGGCTTCGACGAGCTCATCGGCGACGAGGCTCGCCGTATGCGATGCGGAATCGAACGCCAGCCGCTGTTGAAACAGCGCCGGGGTTCCGTCGGAGTCGCGGGCGCCGACGTAGTAGATCCAGGTCTCGCCGGTCGAGATCTCCGAGCCTTCGCCGTACTGCTCGGTCGTCGAGTCGAACGTGGCGGGCGACGCGTTGCCGGGCGTGCCGCTGGCCCCGTGCGCGACGTTCGATCCGCGAATTCGGGGCATCATTGCTGACACTCGTGATCTGAAACACCGAGGACTTCTGGCAGTCGGAAACGATGGCGACGGCACCCTCGTAGCCGGTCGTATATTCCGTGGCGGCCTGGTCGATGAATATCTGGGCCGAATCGTTGTAAGGCGCGACGAGCGGCCGAGCGGCCGCGGACACGTTGTGCAACACGATCACGTCGCTGCCGGGAAGCACCTTACCGACGAGTTCTGCCGGCAGCGCCGGGCCCCAGTCTCCCGCGGTCGACGAGTTGGCCGGGTCGCTGACGGACGGCGCGAGCGTGTCGCCCGGCGCTGTCCCAGCCGCCTCGTAGCCGCTGAGCCCCTGGGTGAAGTCGAAGGCGAGGCTCGTGGGGCTCTGCAAATGGTTGAAGAGGGGGACGTTGGACAGGCAACCCAAGTAGCCGGCCATGCGCAACCGGTAGTTCAGCGTATCGATCGCGAAGCGGCCGTTCTCCTGAACGCGCGCGAGGCCTTCGTTGAAGGCATACGTGATGCGGTTCCCCATGAAGACGCGGATGACGCCGGCCGTGAGCACGAGGCCGAGCGCGAGCACAACCATGAGCTCGACGAGGGTCATGCCCAACTGCGGGCGCCGCGGCGTTGTCGCTTTTCGAGCCATGCTCATAGTCCCGTCGTCGTCTCCAGCACCTCGGGATCTTCCGCGCCGCGGCTCGCATCCCAGCTGACGCTGATCGTGATGGCATTGCCGTTGCGGACGATGCGGCCGTTACCGAGAGGCAGCGCGCAGGCCAGCGCGCGGCGCCATTGCGCGATGTCGCGCGCCGCGACGGTAGCACCGTCGACCGCCGCGCAGGCGGGAGCCGGGTCGAGGAAATCGACGCCGTCGTACGCGCCGTCGAGCGCCGCCTGGCGATTCGCGCGCATGCGGTCCGCCATGTCGTAGGCCAGACTCGTCGCCTGGGAGCGGAGATAGGCGTCCTGGTTGAACGTTACGGCCTTCGTCTGCAGCTGTGCGAGCCCCAAGAGACCCAACGACAAGACGAGCAGCGCGATCAATAGCTCGATGAGCGTGAAGCCGCGTGCGCGCACGGCACGAACCTGCGGCGCGCTCATGGGCAGGCGACCCGCTCGACGGACGTGCGGCCGACGGCGTTGAGCTCGACATCGCGGCCCTCCTGCCCCGTGCAGCCGGGCAGGCGCATGCTGAAGGTGACGGGGGTCGTCGTCGCCGCCCGCACGTCGCCTCTCGGCAAAAAACGCACCCAGTAAGTCCCGGCCCCGACGGTCCCGCCGCCGCTCGGCGCGGACCAGACGCGCAGGATATCGCCGGCGTGCGCGATGACGGGAGCCGCCGTGTCGGCCGCGGCGCTGTCGACGAACACGATCCAGCCGCTCGCCCAGTCCGTGCTCGTGCCGCAGCTGGCGCCGTCCGCGCTCTCGCAGACGCCGATATTCGCGCCGCGCCGGACGGCCTCGCTGCGCGCGATCGTCAGCGCAGCGACCAGGTCGTTGGCGTTCGTCGCGGCCCGATTGCTGCGGATCGTCTGAAAGAAACCCGGGACGCCGACGGCCAGCAGGACGCCGGCCACCGTCAGCGTCACCATGAGCTCGAGAAGCGTCACGCCTCGAGCGCGTTTGCTCGGCGCGCCGGCGCCATCGCAAGGGCGTAAATTCTTCTTCATACCGCCAGAGCCCCCACCCCTCATCCCTGGTTCTCGATCTGCGCCGTTCGGGCCCGATTCTTCGGCCTGCCATGCAAGCCGACCGGTCGGAGCCGACGAGCGGCGCATGCCGACGGACGAGCGGACGCGGGGCCGACGTTATGGAAGGTCGCGCGCGAGGCGCACCGGCTTGCGGTGCCGGCTTCGGTGTCGGATCCATGCCGTGGCACGTGGCCCCTCCTTCGCCCTTCGCGCCGCTACGTTAATCGGCGCCGGCACGCCTACCAACGACGCAAGTCACAGTACCGAGGGGTTGTCAGAATCGCTGCAGTCACAATAAGTTGCGCTGTTGAGCAATAAACGGGCTCGGATATGCCGGCGCTCGCCCGGGACGCGGGGTCCGGCGCGCCCAGCCCGCGGAGCGAGGTCCCGCAGGCCGGACGCACCTAAAGCGGAGGCGAAAATAGTATGCTTAGAGGATGCCGCGACAGACCGCCTCTCCGGAATTCCTCGTAGTCCCATGCACGATCGCGCCTGCGCGGCGCGCCGGTTCGCCCGGCTCGGCGCGGCGGTAATCTTCCGCCTCGCCGGCGTATCGCCTCGGTGATTTTGCCCGCGTCGTGCGTCGCGCGCCCCGCTCTCGGTCCGCGGACACCGCGGACCCCGCCCGCTTGAACGGCCGCTCCGCGGCCTCCGACGCCCGCCGCGTCGGCGCCGTGACCTTCATCGGCGGCCTCGGCGGCGGGCTCGTCTTTCCGATCCTGCCTGCCTTGGGTCTGCAGCTCGGCATCGCGGGCGCCATGATCGGCTTCATCCTTTCGATGAACCGCATCACGCGCCTGCTCTTCGATTCCATCGCAGGCCGTCTCGTCGATCGCTTCGGCGGCCGAACGCCCATCGCGGTGGGCCTCGCGATCGAGGGGCTCGGCATTCTGTGCTATAGCGGCGGCGTGGACCTCGGTCCCGCGAGTTGGTGGTTCCTCGCCGGACGCGCCCTGTTCGGCATCGGCTCGTCGCTGATGTTCGTCGGTGCCCAAGCCAGCGTGCTCGCCCTCTCGACGGCGGCCGACCGCGGCCGGCTCGCCGCCACCGTGCGCATCGCGATGAGTCTCGGCCTGCCCGGCGGACTCGTAATCGGCGGGCTCATCGCCGACCGCGTCTCCGACGACGCGGCGTTCCTGACGGGCGCGGCGCTGACATTCTTCGGCGCCGCCGCGGCCCTGCGGCTCGTGCCGCGCGCGCGGCCGACCCCCGCGCACGGGCGCTCCGCGGCCGGCGGCCGCCTCTCGGCGCTGCCGGAGTTTCCGTTCCTCGCGACCGCCTGGGCGTTCAACCTGCTCGTGTTTCTGACCGTGCAGGGCGTGCTGCTCGCAACGCTAGTCTGAAGTTCCCACACCGATCGCGCACAATTTTCTTGCGGGGCCGTTACTTACCCCGTAACCGTCCGTTGTGTTAGTGGCTACACGGCGATCGCTTCGATGAGTTCCAGCGCCCGGCGCTGAGTGGGGTTGGGCGTCGTCACCATTTGGAAGGTGGCCGCGGCGGCGGCGTTGCGCGTAGCACAAGTGTTGCGGACGATCGTCGATAGCTCTTCGAGAAGCGTCTTAAAGCTGTGCACGGGGCTGCCGTCGTCCAGAGTGCGCTCGGCGATCTTCTGCAGCGCCTTGGCGGAGCGCCGAGCAGGGGCGACGGGATCGCGCTCTGCTTTCGCGGCCGTTTGCTCATCCGCCATCAACAGCTCTCGCCACGCCTCGCGCATATGCCACTCGACGTAGTACGCGAGCATGCACAGGAAGATGTGTGCACGGACTCGGTTCTCGACCCAGTGCCGAATCGGGCGCACCTTCAAGTCGACGCTCTTCAGCGAGCGGAAGGCGCGCTCGACGGCCGAGAGGCCCTTGTAGCTGCGCACCGCCTCAGGCGCCGACATCTTCGCTTCCGGCACATTGGTGCGGATGACGTAGATCCCATCAAGCGCCGCCTCGGCGGCAACCTGCGCTTCGAGCACGGTGAAGTCGAAGCCTGCCTCCTCGATCTTCAGCTCGAAGTGCTTGGCGACTTTGTACTTGTTGACGACGCGCCCGACGCGCACGCCGATCTTGTCTTCGCCTTTCAGCCGACCGCTCCGAACGCTTGCCCGTACTTTTTCGAGCTCCCTCTTTGTCGCCTCCAGCAACTGCTGGCGCTTGTATGCGCGCAGCTTCGCAAGCTCGGGGTTTCGGCAGGCGATTAGCCGCTCCCCCGGGTACTCCTCATGGGATAACTCAAAGAGCGAGCGCTCGTCGAACAGCCCAAGCTGCAGCGCCTCGCCCTCAACGAGGCTGCGGATCTGCGAGCTCTTCAGCGCCGTAATCCAACTCAGCCCCTCGAGCTCGCGCAGCTCACCGATCGCCTTGTGCGAGATCATGCCGCGGTCCCCAACGAGCACGATGCGCTCGAGCCCAAACTCCTTGCGCAGCTGCCTCACCTGCGGCATCAGCGTCTTCGCATCGTTCGTGTTGCCGGGGTACACCGAGACGGCGATCGGACACCCGCGACGGTCCGTCAGCAAACCATAGTTGACCTGGAGCTTGTTCTTCTTCCCGTCCCGGCTGTGGCCGATCTTCCCGAGCGGGCAGCAGCTGCCTTCGAAGTAGCTGGAGCGTCAGGTCATACATCGCGAGCCCGCCCTCGCTCAGGTGCCGCTGCGCGAGCTTCTTCTGAATCCGGTCCTGGCGAGTGAGCAGCCAGTCCATCGCCGCGTACAAATCGTCTTCGTCCGCACGCTCCACCCCGAACTCCTCGGCAAGGGTCGTCGTATGCCACCAGCGCGTGGTCGCAAGCTTACTGTCGGGGCAGAGAATCCGGGCCGCGACCATTGCACAGACCCGATCGCGCTCGGCGCTGCGGCGCGCGGCAATCAGCGACTCGAAACCGAGTCTTTGCATGGCTACACGGACGGCTTGAACGTGGCCATGGTGGGGCGAGCGAACCGTCTCGAACAACTCCTCGACGGGCCGGACGCTGACGCCGGAGAGCACGGTGCGAATGGCCTCGATTTGCTCGTCGGAAAGGGCCGAGAGGTTGGCGAGCGTGCGTTTGCGGACCTTCTTTCCCTCGCGGTACGACTCGCGCAGAAGGTAGGTCGGGCGCGAGGTCCGGTTCGGGACGGTATCGATGTGCATGGCTACATTCTGGCATTGATGCCCAACGAATGCAAGCCAGGACCGGCAATTACATGGCTACATTATGCAAAGCCGATACGCCCTCGCCGAGTCACAAAACCCCGCAATTCCCGCCACTTATCACGGCAAGAGGACAAGAAGTCGGCTGGAACTTCGGGCTAGTCTTGCTCGTGCGGCAGCGCGGCCTCACGGCCCTGGGTTTCGGCGACGAAGGCACGGCCGGCATCGTCATGGCCGTCATGATGGCCTGCTCTTCCGTCGTAGCCCTCGTGCTCGGCCGGCGGCTGGATCGGCTGCGCGCGCGCGCCGCGTTCGTGATGCCGGCCTTGGCCGGCGTCGCCGCAGGCTTCGCCGTGCTCGCATTGACGCACGGTTTGCCCGGCGCTTTCATCGGGGCGATGCTCGTCGGCGGTTCGTTCAACGGCATCACGCTGCCGATGCTGACCCTGCTAGGCGACGTGACGCCGCCCGACCACTACGGCCGTGCCGTCGGCTACTACCAGCTGTTCGGCGACGTGGGCGGCAGCCTGGGGCCCATCCTGGGGCTCGAGGCGAGTCTGCACTACGGCACGCTGCCGACCTATATCGGCGTGGCGGCGCTGCTCGTGCTCGCCGTGCCGCTCGCTGTCTGGGCGGCACGGCGCGAGCGCGCAGCCCGATCTCGAACGGCGACGCCGTAAGCGCGGCCGCGGAACGCGGCGCCTTGCGAGGCCCGTCAGAAGTGTAAGGCGGCGCCCACCATGAAGCCCGAAACGTCACCGCCGCTCGGCGCGCTGAACCACTGGTATTCGCCGCGGACATCGACGGGGCCGACGCGGTACTTGGCGCCGAACGATGTCGCCAGGCCGGCGTGGTTGCTCTTGTCGCTCGTCGAGATACCCGTCAGCGGCGGCTCGCCCGCGGTCGCGGGCACGATCGTGCCTGAGGCGCGGGTATGCGATTCGTATACCCCGACCCCCGCGAACAGCCGCACATGGTTGAGAGGCAGGATACCGATCGCCTTGACTTGGGCGATCCTGAAGTCCGTCGAGACATCGAGCGTATACGTGCCGAGTGCGGCGCCACCCGTCGTCGAATCCGAGAGATTCGTGGTCTTCTCCCACGCACCCTCGACCGCGAAGTATTGGTTCCATTGATAACCGCCGAACAAGCGGTAACCGCCTCCGGTATCGGAGAAACTGAAGCCCGTGGGCACTTTGGTGGTCTTGAGATGCATGAGACCATAGCCGAGACCCACGTAAGCCCCGCCGGCCACCGGCTCCTGTGCGCTCGCTGCGCCTGCCGCGAATGCTGAAATTACGAGCACAGCGGCAGATAGGGACAATCGTTTCATCGGCTCACTCCTTGAACACGTATCGTGTCAGGCTAATTGCACGCGCCGCGACACAAAATAGGCACGAGCCGCCTGCGGACCGAACCGCAGACCGCGGCGTTGTGATCCGCTGCGCGCCGAAGTTGTTCGGCATCCGAAGCATCGCTCGGGGGCGTGCGTCGATCATCCAGGGAAGGAGGCAGAGAACTTGCATCGAACCCCCGGCAGCTTCCGGGGACCAGCGATGCATCTATCAATCTACATCAGAAATAACACAGAACCTATTATTTCTGAATGGGAAACTCATGCCAGGCGCTTGCGGCCGGCTCGCCGCCTGACTTCCTCGCAGCTCAGGGATTGGGCTGCGGGGATGCTGGCGGCAACGACCTACGCAATCCGCTTTCCGCAATCTTCTCGGTTTCGGAGTTCTTGATGCTCTCGATCGACCGGCTAGACGATCAGCAGACCAAGTCCGTGGTGCGTCTGCGCAGAAGCGCATTGCGCATGCGACGCATGATCGACGAGCTTCTGACTTTCGCCCGCACGCGGCTCGGCGGCGACCTGCCGCTGTCCAGGGCGGAGGCCGATCTCGGCGATATCGTCCGGCGCATGGCCGAGGAAGCCGAAGGCTTTCACCCGGGCTGCGACTTGCACGTCGAGCTCGCTGGGGATCTCATGGGCTGCTGGGACGGCGCTCGTCTCGAGGAATCCATTTCCAATCTGCTCTCGAACGCGCTGAAGTACGGACGCAAGGATGGGCGCGTCACGGTCCAGGCGTGCACCGCGGGCCCCGAAGTCGTACTCACCGTGCATAACGAAGGGGACCCTATTCCGGCCGATATGCAGCAGGTAATTTTCGACCCGCTCGTCCGGGGCAACGTGCAGGACCCGGAGTCTCGCCGGCGCGACAGCGGACTCGGCCTGGGGCTCTATATCAGCCAGCGCATCGCAGAAGCGCATGGAGGGCATATCGAGCTGAGCTCGAGCGCCGGCGACGGCACGACCTTCGAGCTGCGGCTGCCGCGGCGCGCGAGCCCGGCGGTCGCTGGGGCAGAAGACGAATGACTCGGCACGCGGCCGAGTCTCAGGCAGCTCGAAGCAAGACTGGGCGAACCGGAAAACGGCGGCCGGGCATACTCAGCGGCGGCCCGGCCCCTTTTCCTGGCGGATCAGGACGTCTTCGCCGTCCAGACGGAGCACCAGCCGTCGATGTTGACGGTGTTGGCCGGGAACAGCTGGCAAGGACGCCATTGGCCTTCGCCCGGCTGCAGGAACATGCAGGTATGGCAGAACTGCTTGTCTGCCGGCACGTCACCCTTGGCCGTGCGCGGGGCCTTCGTGGCGTCGTCGTGATACATGAGCGCCTGGGCCTGCGGATCCGTCTCGGACAGATGCGGCAGCTCGTCGGCCGCAGCCGCCGCCGAGGCCACGAGCTCCATGAGCGGCACGGCCGCAAGCCCTCCGAGGATAAGCTTGGCGGCTTCTCTGCGGGTCTTCATCGCGTCATCTGGCATGTAGGCCTCCCTGCGGAAACGGAGAAGGGCAGATGATAGCCGATTTTCGGGGCGTCACCCACCGGCACGGGGCCACCGCGTTCGGCTAGTCGGCGGGCCGATGAAGCTTCAGCACGTAGGCGGTCAAGAGATTGATCTGCGCCGGCGTCAGCCTATCCGCATGAGCCGGGCATTCGGACTTCTCGCCGCTCGTGATCGTGAGCCGGACGTTCATCATCGAATCGCCGTTGAGCCAGTAGTGATCCGTCAGGTCCGGCGCGCCCTTCTCCGCGTCGCCCTTGGCGTCGTTCCCATGGCAGACCGCACAATGCTTCACGAACAGCTCGCGGCCGCGCTTCTCGTAGGTCGTCGGCGCCTCGCCCGGCTTCTTCGTCGGCAGGGAGCGGACGTACGCAACGAGCTGGCCGAGATCGACTTCCCCGAGGTTCCCCTGGTTGGCC
Organism: uncultured Gammaproteobacteria bacterium; assembly: GCA_963782445.1. Classification (GTDB taxonomy): domain Bacteria; phylum Pseudomonadota; class Gammaproteobacteria; order Steroidobacterales; family Rariloculaceae; genus ZC4RG20. Next base: position 1,427,198 of record CAWAJM010000001.1, on the reverse strand, counting down.
ATGGGCGGCATGACGCCTTTGCGGCCCTGACCGATCGTCGTGTGAATGGCTTCGGCCGTCGAGCCGTAGTTGAAGCGCCCGTTCACGAGATCCATGACGCCGCGGCCGCCGGTCCCCTTGGGGCCATGGCACGAGGCGCAGTCGGCCGCGAAGAGATCGCCGGCGACTCTCATGGCCCCGGCGTCGGAGACGAGCTCCGTCGCGGCGCGGCCCTGAAACGCCTCGCTCTCGGACTTGAGTTGCTGGGCGTCCTTGACGGCCGGCCCCGAGTTGCCGCCCGACTGACACGCGGCCAACGCGGCGGTGGCCCCGAACGCGGCCAAATGCTTCGCAAGCTTATAGGACAACGAAGCGCTGCCTGAAAATCGGATCAACGCGGTTCCTCGCTCTGGTCGAAAGTGGTAAGAATGGCACTAAAACGCGCCCTAAGTGAAGCACCGGGCCCGATCCGCCGCCGCGGCCGCATAGATCGCCTCGAACTGCTCGGCCACGGCGTCCGGACCGAACCGTCCGGCCTCGGCGCGGGCCGCAAGACCCATGTCCGCCCTACGCTGCGGATCGTCGAGCAGCGCAAAGAGAGCCGCGGCGAAGGCGTCCAGATTGCCCGGATCGACCAGGAAGCCGGTGCGGCCCTCGTCGACGTACTCGACGAGGCCGCCGGCCCGCGCCGCGACGACGGGCAGGCCACAGGCCATGGCCTGCAGCATGGTCATGGACTGCGTGTCCGAACGGCTCGTCGTCAAGCACACGTCGCAGGCATTCAGTGTGTCGACGAGCCGCGCACCGCGCAGCACGCCGAACATGCGCATTTGCGCGCCGAGACCCAGCGCGGCCGCGCGGGCCTCGAAGACCGGGCGGTGCGGCCCATCGCCGACGACGGCGAGCACGGCGTCCGTCTTCGCCGCCACGCGGGCGAAGACCTCGAGCGCCGCCTCGAGGTTCTTCTCGACCGCGATACGGCCGAACAGCAGGACGGTCGGCGCGCCGAGCCCGAGCCGCGCTTTGAGCCGCGCCTTGTCGGCGCAGGGACGAAAGACGTCGGCGGGAATCGGATTGGAGACGACCGAGGACGGCCGCGAGAGGCCGTAGGCCTCGAGCTCCGCGAGTAGACTGCGGCTCGGCCCCGTGACGTGGGCGCAGCGGTTGTAGTAGCAGGACGCGAGCCGGCGCACCGCGTAGCGGAACGGCGCGCGATCGAGGCGCAGGTAGTGCAGATAGTCGGCCGGGAACGTGTGATCCGTGCCGACGAGCGGAATCCCGAGACGCCGCGCCGCAACGAGCGCCGCGAGGCCGATCGTCGAGAACGTATGCGTGTGCACGACGTCCGGGGCGAACCGGCGCAGGTCCGCCGGCACGCCGAAAGGCGAGACCAGGACGAGGCCTCCGCCCGAGCCGGGGACGCTCAAGGCCGGCCGACGGCAAACGTCCGGGTCGGCCTCGGCTCCGGGCAGGCCGGGGGCGTAGACGCGGACGGCGTGCCCGCGCGCGCGCAGCGTCCGCGCCAGCGCGTCGACGGAGTCCGCGACGCCCGAGAGCTGCGGCAGATAGATGTCCGTGGCGAGCGCGATTCGCACGGCGCGGCGCTAGTCCGAGTCCACGCGCCGGCTGAGCCAGTGCCCGATCAACATCCGCAGCACGAAGACGAGCAAAACGCCCGCGGCGACGGCCCCCAGGTACCGCCAGATGGACTCGATCTGCTTGAATCGGGAGCCGAGGTAGTAGCCGAGCGCGAATAAGACGCCGTACTGGAACACGGTGACCGGAATGGCATAGGCCACGAGTCTCCATACGGACAGGCCGCTCGAGCCGGCCGAGACCATCAACGGCGACGCGAGCCCGTAGCTGATTTTGCTGATGAACATCGTTCGAAAGCCATGCCGCCGCCAGGCCGCATGCATCGCGCGCGCCGAGCGGCCCACGTGCTCGTAGCGTTCGGCCCAGCGCGCGAGCCGCCGGCTCCGCGACGCCCGCTTACCGATCAGGAACAGCGAGAACGTCCGGCACGAGGTCCCCGAGCATGAGCACGGCAAAAGCCGCGAAAATGTCGAAGGCGCCGCGTGCCGTCAATGAGCCGACGGCGAACGCAACGAGGGGGCCTTCGAGACAGGCGAGCGGAAAGATGATCCAGTAGCGGTAGGCGACGATCAGGTGCCCAACGTTCGGCAGCGCGAGGGCCAATATCATCGCGGGCGCGCCGCCGCTTGGGGAGCGCGCGTCGCCGCCGGCGGCCCGGGTCGTTTTCGAAAGCTCGGATCCATCATGTATCTTCCATCTTCTCGCGTATTGCGGTCCCTGCGCGACCGGGACGAGCGCCCAAGCGCACTCGAGGAAAGCGGTTCATGCACCTTGCGGCCTATCTCGACTTCAGCCACCACCCCTGGGTCACGCTCGCGGTGGCCGCCGCCGTCGCTGCCACGGCCGGCATCGTACTGCATGCCGTAATTTTTCCGGTAGCGCGGCGCCTGCTGGGCTTCAGCGCCGCGGCCGTCACGATGATCGAAGCCGTCGCCGGCCCGACGCGCGCGGTCTTTCCGCTGCTCGGGCTCCAGTTCGTATTCGAGGCGGCCACGCCCGTGCTGCCCCAGGCCAATGCCGGCCGCATCGCCACGGCGCTACTCGTGACCGCCGCCCTGACGTGGACCGGCATCCGCGCGATCAACGCGTTCGCCGATGCCGTCGTCCGCGCGCATCCCGTCAACGTCGAGAACAATCTCGCAGCCCGCAGGCTCCAGACACAGGCCCGCATCGTCGCGCGCACCGTGACGTTCTTCGTGCTGCTGATCGGCATCGCCTCCGTGCTCATGCAGTTCCCGACCGTCCGGCAGCTCGGCACGAGCCTGCTCGCTTCCGCCGGCGTGGCGGGCCTCGCCGCCGGCATCGCCGCCCGTCCCGTGCTCGGCAACCTCATCGCCGGGCTCCAGATCGGTCTGGGCCAACCGCTGCGCCTCGACGACGTCGTCATCATCCAAGGCGAATGGGGACGTATCGAGGAGATCACGACGACGTACGTAGTCGTGAAGATCTGGGACGAGCGCCGCCTCGTCGTGCCGTTGCAGTGGATCGTCGAGAACCCGTTCCAGAACTGGACGCGTTCGAGCGCGGAGCTGCTCGGCACCGTCCTGCTCTGGCTCGACTACGGCGTGCCGCTCGGCCCGCTGCGCGCCGAGCTCGAGCGCGTCTGCCGCGAAGCCCCCGAGTGGGACCGCAGACTTTGTGTGCTGCAGGTCGTCGACGCAAGCGAGCGCGCCATGCAGATTCGCTGCCTCGTGAGCGCCGCCGACGCGAGCAAGTCCTGGGACCTGCGCTGCAAGGTCCGGGAGGCGCTCATCGCCTACCTGCAGCGCGAGCATCCGGACGCGCTGCCGCGCGTGCGCGCCGAGCTGGCCGAGCGCAGCCCCCGGGAATGAGGGCCGCGGCAGCGGCCACGGCCTCCCCCCTGCCACTTCAGTCCGTCCAGGTTCGCATCATGCCCTCGCAGCATGCGCTCGGAATCGGCGCGCGCCATGCGGGCCGTTGCGGCGCCGGCACTTTGCGCAGCCTGCGGCGAAGCTGCGGCGCCGCGCCGGCCGTGCCGGCCGCGTCGGCTCCGCCGGCCCGCCTTTCACCGTCGGCGAGGCGTATGCTAACGTCGCGACTGTCCAGGGGGATTGCGGAGGACCCAGATGAGATCTTGGCTCGTGTTATCGGCCGCCCTACTCGGCGTCGCCGGCGCCGGCATTGCACGGCAGGCTGCGGCCTGCGACAACCCGTCGCTGGTCGTGATTCCGAAGCAGGACAAGTACAGCCATCGGGACGAAAGGAAGATCAACTCGGCGACGAGCGAATACTTCAAAGCCGTGCACGATTACGTCGCATGCCTGAAGGCCGAGCTCGACAAGGCCGGCGGCGACAACGCCCCGAAGCTCTACAAGAGCCTGATCACGAAACGCGCCCAATACGCCCTGGCCGAGGAACAGGCCGTGCAGAAGTGGTACGAGATGCGGCTCGGCAAGGGGCAGCAAGAGGGGCCGCCTCAGAAATGAGCCGCGGCCTCCCCGTCATCGGGGCAGATCGAGCGCGGTCACGGCCGCTTCGAAGCTCGGCCACTCCTTAACGAAGCGGCGGCGTGCCCGGCGCGCCGCGCGCCTCTCGCCTTCGATGAGCTGACCGAGCGCGAGCAGCTCGGCGCGTCCCGCGTCGCTCCAGGCCACTTGGCGGGCGTAGTCGCGCAGCCTTGCCTCGGCCGTCAGCGCGTCCTGGTGTCGCCCCAGCACGTCCTGGAGCCGCACTGCGGCGCGGATGGCCGGTGTCAGGCGCTCTGGATAGAGCGGCTCGACGAGCTCCAGCAGATATCTGAAGCGTTTGTCGCGAATCCTGAGCCGATGCAGACGCTTCGCCCCCGAATGCGCATCGATCGCCCGACCGTGCTCGAGCATCGATGCACGCGCGGCGGCGACGTATGAGGCGGCGCCTGCCTTCGCACCCGGCCCGGGCTCGGCCGAGGGTTCGGGTCCGGCCGCCGCCGCGGCAGCGAGCTCGGCGACCGTGCGCACGCAGCGAGCGCCATGGACGGCCGCGGCGAGAGCCTGCACGGCGCGCTCCCTTTCGCCCTCGACGTACCGCTCGTGCTGCGCCAGCGCCGCGCGGTCCTTGCGGCGCAGCTTGGCCACATGGGCGCGATGGCGCTCGACGTAGACGTTGAGATCGCGCACGGCGCCGAGCAGGCGGGCCAGCCTGCGCAGCTCCTCGCCATGGGCTGCCTCCAGCCGCTGCGGCAGCAGCGACCGAAACGCACGCAGCGCGGACCGCGTCCGGCGGATCGTGACCCGCATCCCATGCACGCTCTGCGCATCGATCCGCTGGCGTGCCGCCTCGGTCCGGCGCGAGAGCTCCGCCGTCAGCACCGCGAGCCGCCGATAGACGAATTCCGTGAGCGATACAGAGGCACTCATGTCGGTCGCACGCGGCCCGCCGCCTCAACGCCAGACTTCGGTCGCCACCTCGACGACGAGCGCGAGCTTGCGCCGCTCCTCGTCCTCGGTCAGCAGATTGCCCTCGGACGCGCTCGCGAACCCGCACTGCGGCGACAGACACAGCTGCTCGAGAGGCACATGACGGGCCGCCTCGTCGATGCGGCGCTTGAGATCGTCGGCGCGTTCGAGGACACCGCGCTTCGTCGTGACGAGACCGAGCACGACGGCCTTCTCCCGCGGCACGTAGCGCAGCGGCGCGAAGTCACCCGAACGCTCGTCGTCGTATTCGAGAAAGAAGCCGTCCACATCGAGCTCGTTGAAGAGCGTCTCGGCGATTGGCTCGTAGCCGCCGGTCGCGAACCAGCGGCCGCGCGCATTGCCCCGGCAAAGGTGCACGCAGACGGCCATATCCTCGGGCCGCTCCGCGATGGATGCGTTGATAAGCTCGGCATACACGTGCGGCAAACGCTCGACGTCCTCCCCGCGCTCGGCCACGCGGGCGCGAATGGCCGCGTCGCAGAGGTACGCGAGGTTCGTGTCGTCCAGCTGCAGATAGCGGCAGCCGGCCGATGCGAGGTCCCGAATCTCGGCGCGATAGATCGCTGCAAGGTCGTCGAAGAAGCCCTGCATGTCGGGGTACGCCGTCCGATCGATCGATTCGCGGCCGCCGCGGAAATGGACCATGGTCGGCGAAGGAATCGTGAGCTTGGCCGTGCGCCGCGTGAGCGCGGCCAGAAACCGAAAGTGCTCGACCTCGATACCGCCGGCCGGCCGGCCCATGCGGCCCGTGACCGACGCGACGAACGGGCCGCCGCTGAGGCCGGCGCCGCCCGGCACGAGCTTGAACTCGACGCCCTCGATGCGGCCGAGGAAGTCGCCGTGGAAGCTGTGCCGCCGATATTCTCCGTCGGTGACCGCTTCGAGGCCGACGGACTCCTGCAGCGCCACGACGGCGCGGATGCATTCATCCTCGTGGACCCGCAGCGCGGCGGCATCGGCCTCCCCGCGCTCGACGCGGCCGCGCAGGTCGAGAAGACTCCGAGGCCGAAGGAGACTGCCGACGTGATCGGCGCGGAACGGGGGCCGGTGGCGCCGCGTCATGGGCAGTCGGCGCCCCGCGCTCTTATTGCAGCGCCCCCGCGCTTCGCAGCGAGGCCGTCGTCGTCACCGGCTTCGGCGCCTGCGTCGTCGTCTCCTCGCCCGAGGTCGCCCGCTTCATGCGGAAAGGCATGCTGTTCGCGATGCCGAGGATCAGCGAGGAGAAGCGGTAGTCGTCATTGGCCGCGTCGCGCACGATCTTGCGGACCGTGGGCATGTCGTAGGACTCGAGTCCTCGGCCGAGCGCATAGGTCATGAGCTTCTGCGTCACGACGCCGACGAACTGCTCGGGATGCTTGATTAGCGCCTTGCGCAGCTCGATGGCGCCGTCGACGGGCGTGCCGTCGGCGAGCTGCCCCGAGGCATCGACCTTGCCGCCGGGCTCGACCGTGCGCCAGCGCCCCACGGCGTCGAAGTTCTCGAGGGAGAGACCGAGCGGATCCATGACGCCGTGGCAGCCCTTACAGACCGGGTTGTTACGATGCTCCTCGAGCCGCTCGCGCACCGAGCGCGCCGGCGCGCCCGGCTTGTTCTCGGCCAGCGACGGCACGTTGGGGGGCGGCGACGGCGGCGGCGTGCCGAGAATGTTCGTGAGGATGAACTTGCCGCGCAGCACGGGCGAGGTGCGGTTCGGATACGAGGTGACCGTCAGGATACTGGCCTGCCCGAGTAGCCCGCGGCGGGCGGGGTTCGGAATGTGCACCCGGCGGAAGCGGCTGCCGTAGACGTTCGGGATACCGTAGTGCCGCGCCAGGCGCTCATTGACGAAGGTGTAGTCCGCCGTCAGCAGCTCCGTGACGTTGCGGTCCTCGCGCACGATGCTGTTGAAAAACAGCTCCGTCTCCTTCCGCATCGCGCTGCGCAGGTTGTCGTCGAAGTTCGGGAACAGCTCGGCATCGGGGTGCGCCCGAGCGAGATTGCGCAAGTACAGCCACTGATCCGCAAAGTCGGTCACGAGCGCATCGGCGCGCGGGTCCGCGAGCATGCGGCGGACCTGCTGCGCGTAGACCTTGGGATCGGAGAGCCGGCCCTTCTCCGCGAGCGCCAGCAGCCGCTCGTCGGGCAGGCTGCTCCAGAGAAAGAACGAGAGGCGCGACGCGAGCGCGAGATCGCTGACCGGATAGACCGTCCCGGGCTTGACACCCTGCGGATCCGGCTCGCTGCGGAACAGGAAATCCGGGCTCACGAGCATGACGCGCAGGGCCTCCTCGATGCCTGCGTCGAAGGAGCCGTGCTCGCGCCCCTGCTTGTAGTACTGCAGCAGCAGCGCCAAGTCTCCTTCCTTGACCGGGCGGCGATACGCGCGATGTGCGAGCCGCGAGAGGATGTCCTCGGCGCAGGGCAGCTCGTCGGCCTGGCGCTTGGGGCGGCACGTGAAGATGGCACGCCGGCTCGGCGTATCGCCGGGCCCCTTCGCGTCGTAGGGTCCCGTGACGTTCATGTAGCTGAACACGGGCTCGCCGTTCATATTCTGCAGGTCGAGGTCGCGCGTGTGCGGCTGCAGCGGCTCGTGGCTTTCGGCCGCGTCGCGGCGCGCGAACGTCACGCCGATAGCGTGCGGGCCCGCCTTGATGAACACTCGTGCGCGCAGGCGCCGATCGATCTCGTTGGCCGCCGCCGCGAAGTTGGCGTCCGACATCGCATTGTCGGCTTCGCCGCCGACCTGGGACTTGAAAACCGGTTTGCCGTCGATCGTGATCACGAGCTCGTGGCCCCACTCGAGGCCCTTCATGTAGCCCACGATGTTGCGCAGCAGCACGACGCTCACGTCGTAGTCGCCGTCGAGCGGGAAGTTGTCGTGAAACACCATTCCGCCGCGCGTGCCGAGCGGCAGGCCCGCGATGTGCTCGCTCTGGGCGAGATCGGGCGGCGCGCGGTAGACCTTCGTGACGACGGGCGTGTCCGGATCGCCGACGGCCAAGGCCGCGATCTTCGTCGAAGCGGAAAGGTACTGCTCGAGCAGCGAAGGGGAGACGCGCAGAACGTCCGCGATGTTGTCGAAACCGTAGCCCTCGTCGTCGGCCGGAAGGTAATCGGCCGGATCGATATTCAGGGCCAGCAGGTCGCGGATCGCGTTGCCGTACTCGGTGCGGTTCAGCCGGTGGATCGCGGCGCGGCCAGGGTTGGGGTGCTTCGCGGCCGCGGCATCGAGGCGCGTTTCGAGAAACGAGACCATGTTCTCGACCGCCTGGTTATCGGGCTTACGGCCCCCCGGCGGCGGCATGAGGTGGCCCTGCAGCTTGCGGATCACGTTCTCCCATTGATCGGGATTATCCGCGACATGGGCAAGATTCGGATGCTCTAGGGACATGCCGCCGACGAGCTCGGTGTCGTTGTGGCAATCCGTGCAATAGTGCTTAATCGTCGCCGTGTTCTCGGCGATGAGCTTCTGCTCCGACGGCTGGCAGCCGGCGGCGACGACCGCGGCGCCGACGGCGAGGCCGGTCGACAGTACGAAGCGGATTCTGCGCGCCATGAGCCCCTAACGTCCCCCTTGCTGCCCGTTCCGGCTGCACACCCGAGCGGCGCCGAGCTCAGGTCTTGGGCGCTCGCGCCGAACGGTCTCAAATCTACCATTTACGCCTCCGCATCGCATCCGAACTTTCCCTTACCGGAGCAAACTCCCGGTTTCGTTTCCAGCGGCCGGCGCCCGCCGCCGGGCTTCCATGCCCGCACGGCGGGCCAGCCCGGAGTGCGGGCCCTGCGGGCCCTAAGTTATGTTGCAGCGCATGATCGGTATCGTCCTCTCGCTCGCGGCCGGGTTCGGCCTGCTCGCCGTCGGCGGCGAAGCCCTCGTCAGAGGCTCCTCGACGCTCGGCATGCGCGTGGGGCTCAGTCCCGTCATCGTCGGCCTCACGATCGTCGCCTTCGGCACGAGCGCGCCCGAGCTGGCCGTGAGCCTGCAGGCCGCGCTCGCGGGCTCCGACGAGCTTGCCGTCGGCAACGTCATCGGCTCCAACATCGCGAACATCGGGCTGATCCTCGGGCTGGCCGCCCTGCTCCGGCCCGGGCCGCTGAGCTCGAAGCTCGTGCGCCGCGACGTCCCGATCATGATCGCGGCTTCGCTGCTCGTCGGCGCCATGCTGCTCGACGGGCGCATCTCGCGCCCCGAGGGTGCCGTGCTCGTGCTCGGCATCCTCGCCTATATGACCTACTCCGTGCGCCACAGCCGCAGGGAGCGCCACCGCGTTCAGAAGGAATCTCGCGAGGCCCTCGACGACCGCGCCCCCGGTCTCGCGACCTGCGTGCTCGCGACCGTGCTCGGCATCGTCGCCCTCGTCGTCGGCGGCAAGCTGTTCGTCATCGGCGCGGCTGGGATCGCCCACGTGCTCGGCGTCTCGGAAGCCGTTATCGGCCTCACCATCGTGGCGCTCGGCACGAGTCTGCCGGAGCTGGCGACGACGGTCGTCGCCTCGATGCGCGGCCATGCCGATATCGCGGCCGCCAACGTCGTCGGCTCCAACATCTTCAACCTGCTCTCGATCCTCGGCATCACGGCCGTCATTCACCCGCTCGCGCGCGGCGGCATCGGACCGATCGACGTCGGCATCATGATCGGGCTCGGCGCCTTGCCGCTGCCGTTCATGCTCTACCGCGGCGGGCTTGCACGCTGGGAAGGCGCCGGGCTCTTGCTGTGCTACGCCGCCTACGTGTTCTGGCTGCTTTGACGCACCCGCGCGGACTCGCCTCGGAGTACAGTTCGCCCATGCCGACCTGGATCCCGACGTTGACCGCGATGACCGCGTTCGCCGCGAACTCGGTGCTGTGCCGGCTCGCGCTCGGCGCCGGGCGCATCGACGCGGCCAGCTTCATGAGCCTTCGCGTGGTCTCCGCCGCCCTCCTGCTCTATTGGCTCGTGCGGCGCCGCGCCGGCGCCCGCCCCTTACCGGCCACGGACTGGCGCGCCGTCGGCGCCCTGCTCGTGTACCTGCCTTGCTTCTCTTTCTCGTACCTGTCCCTGACGGCCGGCACGGGCGCGCTGATCCTGTTCGGCACGGCGCAGCTCACGATGTTCGCGGCCGCCTTTCAAGCCGGCGAGCGCTTCCCGGCGGTCGCGTGGCTCGGGCTGGCCGGCGCCGGCACGGGCATGGTGTGGCTGCTCTCGCCGGGCCTCACGGCCCCGCCGCTCGCCGGTGCCGCGCTCATGACGGCGGCCGGCATCGGCTGGGGGCTGTATTCTCTGCGCGGACGCGCCGCGGTCGACGCGCTGGCGGCCACGAGCCGCAACATGCTGCTGGCCGCCCCCTGCGTCGTGCTCTGCAACGTCGCCCTGTGGCGGCACGTCGCCTTCACGCCGGGCGGCGCCGCGGCCGCGCTGCTGTCGGGCACGGTCGCGACGGGGCTCGGCTACGTGATCTGGTACCGCGCGCTGCCCCGGCTCGCGGCGTCGTCCGCGGCCACGGTCCAGCTTTCCGTGCCTGCCATCGCGGCGCTCGCGGGCGTCGCGCTGCTCGGCGAAGCGCCGACGCCGCGGCTCGTCCTCGCTTCGGCGCTCGTGCTCGGAGGCATTGCCGTCGCGTTGCGGCGGCCGCGGGTGGCGACCGCGTGAGCGGTCCGCTTCCGCCGTTGATCGATCGCCTCGAAGACGTGCTTTTAGGCGTTTGGAGCAGGCGGAGGCTTGGGCGTAAGGGCGGTGTCGGGACCGCCGTGAACCCTTCCCTGGGGGCTCGCTGAGCGCCCTCCCTGGCGCTCAGCGTCCCGACACCGCCCTTACGCCCAAGCCTCGGCCTGGACACGAATGCGGCTGTCAGTCGGCTCCCAAGAGCGCAGCGGCCTGCGTCTTCCGTGGCCGATGCAGATTGCCGCGACCGCGCGGGATTTCGCCCGCGCACCAACGATCTCCTCGCGCGGTTTCAGCACGCTTCATGAACGGCCGCAGGCCTAACAGAGGAGGCTCGCGCAGACGGGCGCTTTCGGGGCCGTGCGCGCCAGGACGGCGCGCTACGGAGGCTCCAGGGATTCACGCCGTCCCCGAAAGCGCCCGTCTGCACGAGACTCCGCCCACCACCGCCAGTGACCCGTTCATGAAGCGTGCGGCCTACAACCCGAATTTATAGCCGATTTGCAGAATGACCGCCTTGAGCCCCGGATAAAGGTTCACGCCGGCCAGCGACCCGACGCGCGAGGCCGGATCCGGCGAGCCCGTCTGGCGGTATAGCTCGAGCCGCGACATGAACTCCCCGGTGCTCGTCTTGCTGCCGAACTCGATGCCGACGGTCGTCGCATCGAAGGCCGCGAGGCGGTAGTCGGCGCTCGCGTACTCGGGCAGCGTGCTGCTCGAAAGCAGCACCGTGTGATAGAAATCGGCCGCCGTCTGCTTGTAGTAGCGCAGATGGGGCTGAAGATACTTGCCGTCCGAGAAGTTGAAGCGCACATGCATCTCGGCCGTCCGCGAGCTGATGCCCCAGTCGTCCGTCATGCTGCGGAAGGACAGATCCACGACGTTGCCGCCGATGTCGCGCTTGATCATGCCGTATAGCGCGCGCTTCTGCCTCGAGCTCGGCCGGTTCTCGTACAGATAAAGGCCGGCGCCGGGGTCGGGCCCCGGCAAGAGGCCGCCCGTCACGGGATCGACGACCGACAAGAATTTGTAGGGATCGGTCAAATAACCGTCGGACTTGTCGATCGAGTAGTTGAGCTGCGCAATCATGCGCGGCCCGAGGACCTGCGTGACGCCGAACAGCGCGTCGTAGACGTGCTTCGGGTGGCTGCCGCCGCCCGAAGTGTCGATGCCGTAGAACTGCGCGGCTTCGACCGACATGACGGGCGAATACGGCACCGGGCTTCCGCCGATCGGCTTGACCGTATCGTCCGACCACGCGAGGCCGGCCGTCAGTGTCGTATTGCGCTCGTTGAAGTCGCGCGCGATATGGGCATCGAGGCCGAAATGAGTATAGTCGTGCTCGATCGAGCCGCTGCCGCCGAAGGTCAGCTGCGTAAGGCGGCCGAGCGGTTGTTGCCAGTCGACGCTGGCCCCGAAGCGGGTGTCCTTGAAGCTCGGATCGACGGGCAAATCGCCGGGCGCGACGATCATGTTGCCGCCTCCCGTCACGACGGTGCCGCCCGACGTGCGCGTCAGCGTGACGGGCCGGACGAAGACCTGAGGCGAGGCGCTCGGCGCCGCACCGTTCGGAGACGCGCCGCTCAACGTATCGAACGTGAAGTTCATCGTCAGGTACTTGTCTTCCTCGACCTGCGACTTGGCGAGCACGTCGACGCTGTAATCGTGGACGCGTCCGCCCCCTTCCCCGTAGTAGAGTCCGGCCGAATCGAACGTCCAGTGACCGATCTCCTGCGCGAGGACGGGCGCCGAGGCGGCCGTGCCGAGCAGCGCGCAGGTCGCCGCCGCGAGCGACGCTCCGACCTGCCGCTTTCCCGCCGGCCGTGCGCGCGAAGCTTTCAGTTGCATCCGCAGCCTCCGCCGCCGAAGCCCTGCCCGCCGCTCGAGGCTTCCTTGCTGAAGTAGACGTGCTGATCGATGGTATTCTCGACGGGCTCGCTGACGAGCTGCATGTCGTCGCGCGCCAGCACGTTGCGGTTCCAGGGTTTGACCCCGATGCTCGCACAGCCTGCGAGGCTCGCGAGCACGAGGCCCGCGGCCGCCAGCGCGGCGGTGCGTACGCGTTTGGATTGCCTGTTCAACTGCGGCTCCTTGCTTGATTGAGTTCGAATCGTCCGCCCCGCCCGGCGCTGCTGGCCGACGCGGCCGCTACGGCCGCGCCCCCGTGTCCGCCAACGCCTTGCGGATCTGTTCCTCGTACGTATCGCGGTCGGTCAGCTTGAAGCCGAGATGACGGCCGAGCACCTTGCCCGACGCATCGAGCAGAAACGAGCTCGGCATGGCCTGCACGTCGAACTTCGACGCGAGCTTGCCCTTCGGGTCGAAGCGCACCATGAAATCGGCCGGGGTCTGATCCAGAAACTCGTCGGCGAGCTTGCGATCCTTGTCGACGTTGACTGCGACAATCTCGAGTCCCTCTTCCCCGTATTTGCTCTGCATCTCGTTGAGCCAAGGGAACGAGCGCCTGCACGGCGCGCACCACGAGGCCCAAAAATCGACCCAGATGACCTTGGCCTTCACGGGCCCGATGCCCGCGGGCAGCGCGGCGCCGACCGGCACCGACACCATTGCGGCCAGGACCAGCGACGCGATTGACGCTATTCTTCGCACCTGACGCTCCTCCTCCGTGACGCGAGACGGTTTCGTCTCCTGCGAGCGTGAGACGGGAACGCGCGGGCGAATCATTCGTTGACGCGCACCGGCCGCGCGCGCCGGCGCCGAAGGATTCGGGGGCGCCCGCACGTCCAAGATCGGACGGGAACGAGAGCATGGACTTGAACGACGACAAGGTCCTCGTGGACAAAATGATGGCCGGCGACCAGCGCGCGTTCGATGCCTTCTTCAACGCGTATTTCGACCGGCTGTACCGTTTCGCCCTCGTGCGCCTGCGCGGCGATGCGGACGCGGCCGAGGACATCGTCCAACAATCGCTGTGTCGCGCCGTCGAGAAGCTCGGTTACTTCAGGGGAGAGGCGGCCTTGTTCACCTGGCTGTGCCAAATCTGCCGCAACGCGATCGCGGATCTTTTCAGGTCCAAGGCCTACAACGGCGCGCAGGCGATCCCGTTCGAGGACACCGACGAAATTCGCGCCGCGCTCGAGGCCTTGTCGGCCCAACCGGTCGAGGATCCGGAGCACACCATGCAGGACGAGCAGCTGCGAAGGGTCGTGCAGCTCGTCCTCGATCACCTGCCGGGGCATTACGGCGAAGTGCTCGAGTGGAAATATATTCAAGGGCTCAGCGTGAAGGAGATCGCCGTCCGGCTCAGACTCGCCCCGAAGGCCGCCGAGTCGCTGCTCGGGCGGGCGCGCGCCGCGTTCCGCGAAGGGTTCGCGGACGTCGCCGCGGCCGACGGGCACCGCGCTCTCGGAGCGGCGCCATGACCGAGCGTATCGACAAGCGCGAAGCGGCGGACGAGAGCGCCGAGGAAGCCGCGATCCGTCGCCTCATCGCCGCCGCGGGACGCGGTCCGGCGGCGGCGCCCGCCGCCCGCGCGCGCATCTACAGCGCCGCGCAGACTGCCTGGCGCGGCTCGATCGAGCGCCGGCGCCGGCGGCGTGTCCTGCTGGCCGCCGCGGCCGCCGTGGCCGCGGTCGTCGTCGGCACCGCGGCGCTCGTCGGGCAGCGTCCCTCGGCGCCGGCCGCGCCGGCCGAGCGCATCGCCCAAGTCGGCAGGATCCAGGGCGGCGTCTACGTCATCCGCGGCGGCCGTCAGGTCATGCTAGGCGACCCGGCGCTGGCCGACCTGCGCGCCGGCGACACGCTCGTGACGCGCGGCGACGGGCGTGCGGCCCTCGCGCTCGCCGGCGGTCTGTCCTTGCGGATCGACGGGGCGACGCTGCTAGTGTTCGAATCCGCCCACGAGGCCTCGCTCGATCACGGAACGATCTATCTGGATTCCGGCCATGCGCCCGGCGCCGATGGCCGCAAGGACACGGGGGGAGCCGCCGCTTTCGCCGTGGCGACGCCTTTCGGCACGGTGTCGCACCTCGGCACGCAATACGAGCTCGAGGTCGAGCGCAAGACGCTGACGCTCAAGGTCCGCGAAGGTTCGGTCGCCATCGGCCGCCCGGCCGGGCGGCTCGTCGGCCAATCCGGCGAGGAGCTCACGGTGCACGCGACCGGCGCGCCGCAGCGCGCGCACATCGACACCCAAGGCCCGGCTTGGAGCTGGGCCGAGAACCTCGCGGCCGTGCCGCGCGAAGACCGCTATCCGGCCTTCGCGCTGCTGCGCTGGGTGGCCCGGCAGACGGGCCGGCGCCTCGAATTCGCGAACCCCGGCGTCGAAGCCAAGGCCCGCGCCACGCTGCTGCACGGCGTCGAGGGCCTGACCCCGAGCGAGACGCTCGAGGTGCTGCGCGGCACCACGAACCTCGCTTTCAAGCTCGAAGGCAACGTGCTGCTCGTGACCGCGCCGGCCGTCGGCGCGCGCTGAGGCGTCGTCGGCCCCTCCGGCCGCGCCGCCCCTGCCCCGCGCCGCGGATCGGTGCTAAGGTCTATCGCCTCATGGCGAAGATCGAAAGGCGCACGCGCGCGAGGTCACGGACGGCCCTCCGAGCCGCGGGCGCGGCGCTCGCCTTGGCTTCGGCGCTGGCGGCGGCAGCTGAGCCGGCCGCGCCGCCCCGGCCGGCTCCCGGCACCGAGATCGTCGACTATATCGCGGCGCTGCAGGCCGCCGGCTACGATGTCGCCTACAGCGACGCCCTGCTCAAACGCGGCATGCGCGTGCAGCAGACGCCCTCGGCCGGCGGCCCGCTCGATCGACTGCGGGCGGTCCTCGCGCCCTACGGGCTCACGTTGCGCCGCGGCCCCCGGAACCTATGGCTCGTCGCGGCCGCACCGCGCGGGCCGGCTCGGCGCCGCCGGCCGGCGGACGCGCGGCGCCCAGCGCCGCCGCCCCTGCCGCCGCTCGACAGCATCATCGTCACGGCGAGCCGCTACGAGATCGCCCGCGCGGCACCGGCCGCGGCGCAGACGATCCAGCAGGCCAGGCTCGAGGACGTGCCGTCCCTCGGCGGCGACGCGCTGCGCGCGGCCGCCACGCTGCCCGGCCTCGCCTCGAGCGGGCTCAGCGCCAAGTTTCACGTGCGTGGCGGCGCGACGAACGAGTCCCTGCTCTTTCTCGACGGCGTGCGCCTGCACGATCCCTACCATCTGAAGGATTTTCAGAGCCCGTTCAGCAGCATCGACCCGCGCCTGCTGCGATCCGTACGCATGTGGACAGGCAGCTACCCGGCCGAGTTCGGCGATCGCCTGAGCGGGGTCGTGGACATGCACACCGTGGCGCCCGCAGCGCAGCCGCACTACGAGCTGGACGCGAGCGTGCTGTCGACGTCGGCGCAGAGCAGCGGCCGCGTGGCGGGCGGCCGTGTCGGCTGGCTCACGTCCGTGCGCCGCAGCAACCTGGACTGGGTCGCGGATCACGTCGGCGCGCAGATCGGCGACCCGAACTTCGCCGACGCCTTCGGGGAACTGAGCTTCGAGGCATCCCCCGACCTCGCGGTCACGGCGGGTGCCCTCGTTCTCAACGACCGCATCGACCTGCGCGACCAAGAGACCGGCGCCGCCCGCGCCGACTACGACGACGGCTACGTTTGGCTGCGCGCGCACAGCGACGGCGAGCGGCTCGCCGGCACGTATCTCTTCGCGCACACGGGGCTCGAGGACCGGCGGGCAGGCCTCGTGGACCGCGCCGGGGTCGCAAACGGCGCGCTGCACGATCGGCGCCTGTTCGAGGACGAGACACTCAAGGGCGACTGGACCCTCGAGTTCTCCGACCGGGCCATGCTGCGCTTCGGCACCGAGCTCCACAGCGTCTGGACGCGCTACGACTTCGAGTCCCGCTCGCAGCAGCCCGTGCCGCTCGATACGGGCGCGCTGCCTGCCGCGCCTCCCTCTCTGGAGGCGCATGCGGAAGTGGCCGGCACGCAGTCGGCCGCGTACGCGGCCTACCGCTTCCGGGCGCTCGGCCGCCTCACGGCCGAAACGGGCCTGCGCTGGGACCGGCAAAGCTACCTCGGCGCGAGCGAGCTCAGTCCGCGCGTGAACGTCATGCTGGACGTGGGCCGACGCGGCACGCTGCGGGCCGCCTGGGGCCGCTTCTACCAGAGCCAGGACCTCGCCGCCCTGCAGGTCGGCGCGGCCGGACCGCTGCTGTATCCGCCCGAGGAAGCCGACCAGACCGTGCTCGGCTTCGATTTCAGGCTCGGCACGGCCGCCACGCTGCGGGCCGAGGCCTATCACAAGCGGTACTCGGCGCTGCAGCCGCACTACGAGAACCTCTATTACAAGCTCTCGCTGCTGCCGGAGCTCATGCCCGACCGCGTGGTCGTCGCCCCGGCGGCTGCCGAAGCGCGGGGTATCGAGCTCGACCTCGACGGCGAGAACGGCCCATGGTCGTGGTGGCTCTCGCTCGCGCACTCCTCGGCCTACGACTTGCTCGGCGGCCGGCAGGTGCCTCGCAGCTGGGACGAACCTTGGTCGCTCAAGGCGGGCACGACCTGGACGGCGGCGCGCTGGACGGCGACCGTCACGGCCAACGTGCACACGGGCTGGCCCACGACGGCGCTGCTCTCGACGGCCGCGGGCCTCGTCGCGGGTCCGCTCAATGCCGAGCGGCTGCCGACATTCGCGAGCCTAGACATCAAGGCGGCCCGGCGCGTGCCGCTCACGCGCGGTCGCCTCGAGTGGTACGTCGAGCTCGACAACGCCTTCGACCGCGCCAATCCGTGCTGCTACGAATACGGCCTCGGCGCTTACATGCCGACGACGCTGCGGCTCGAGCAGACGAACTGGCTGCCGCTGATCCCGACCTTCGGGATTCGGTGGGAGCGGTAAAGACCGGAGTCTCAGCCCCCGAGCCTCACAGCGCCCGCAGCAGCCCCTGCAAGGTGTCCCGCGCGTCTCCGAACAACATGTACGTGTTCTCCCTAAAGAAGAGCGGATTCTCGACGCCCGCGTAGCCCGTGGCCATGCTGCGCTTCAGGACGAACACGGACCTGCCCTTCCAGACCTCGAGCACGGGCATGCCGGCGATCGGGCTGCTCGGAACCTCCTGCGCGGCCGGGTTCACGATGTCGTTCGCGCCGATCACGATGGAGACGTCGACTTCGGGAAAGTCTTCGTTGACCTCGTCCATCTCGAAGACGATGTCGTAAGGCACGTTGGCCTCGGCCAGCAGCACATTCATATGACCAGGCATGCGGCCTGCGACGGGATGGATCGCGAAGCGAACGTGCACGCCGCGCTTCTGCAGCGCCTTCGTGAGCTCGTAGACGGCATGCTGCGCCTGGGCCACGGCCATGCCGTAACCGGGCACGATCACGACCTCCTTGGCGTCCTCGAGCAGCGACGCCGCTTCGGCCGGCTCGAGCGGACGCACCTCGCCCTGCTCGGTGGAGGCGCCGGCGGAGGCCCCGCTCGGCGCACCGCCGAAGCCGCCCGCGATGACGGCAATGAAATGCCGGTTCATCGCCCGGCACATGATGTAGCTCAGAATCGCGCCGCTCGAGCCGACGAGCGCGCCCGTGACGATGAGCAGATCGTTGCCGAGCATGAAGCCCGTCGCCGATGCGGCCCAGCCCGAGTAGCTGTTGAGCATCGAGATCACGACGGGCATGTCGGCGCCGCCGATGGCCATGACCATGTGCACGCCGAAGACGAGCGCGACGGCGCTCATGCCGATCAGCGGACCGAGGCCGCGGCCGGCCGCCGCGCCGTTGAGGAACAGGACGCCGAGCCAGACCGCGACGCCGAGCAGCGCGAGGTTCAGCCAATGCCGCGCGGGCAACACTAAAGGCTTGCCGCCGATCTTGCCGCTGAGCTTGCCGAAGGCGATGACCGAGCCCGCGAAGGTGACGGCGCCGATCAGAATGCCGACATAGGTCTCGATGTCGTGGATCGTGAGCTCGACGCCGGCGAACCCCGTCTGCGGCCCGAGGAAGTTCGCGTACCCGACGAGCATCGCGGCGAGACCCACGAGACTATGCAGGATCGCGACGAGCTCGGGCATCTGCGTCATCTGCACGCGCCGAGCGAGCACGATCCCGATGGCGCCGCCGATCACGAGCGCGCCGGCGAGCACGGCGTAGTTCGCGTGCACGGCCGCGAAGTAGGTCGTGAGCAGCGCGACGGCCATGCCGACGATACCGTAGACATTGCCGCGCCGCGCCGTTTCCTGATTGCTGAGCCCGCCGAGCGCGAGGATGAACAGCACCATCGAGCCGAGGTAGGCGGCCATGACGATTCCGGTGATCATCGCGACCCCCCTACTTCCGGAACATGGCGAGCATGCGCCGCGTGACGGCGAAGCCGCCCGCGATATTCACGCTCGTGATCAGGACGGCCGCGCCGGCGATCCACATGATCGTGGCAGTCGGCGAGCTGATCTGCAGCAGCGCGCCGATGATGATGATGCTCGAGATGGCGTTCGTGACGCTCATGAGCGGCGTGTGCAGCGCGGGCGTGACGTTCCAGACGACCATGTAGCCGACGAAGATCGCGAGCACGAAAACGGTGAAATGCGTCATGAACGCCGGCGGCGCGACGAGACCGAGCCCGGCCAGCGCGAGGCCGCCGACGACGAGCGTCGCGACCGGGCCGACCCAGGCGGGACGGCGCGGCACGGACACTTTCGGCACCGGGGTGGCCGTTTGGGCGGCGGGCTGCGCCGGCGCCGCCGAGATTTTCGGCGGCGGGGGCGGCCACGTCACCTCGCCGTCCTTGACGACGGTCGCGCCCCGGATCACCTCGTCATCCATGTCGACCGCCAGCTCGCCGTTCTTGGCGGGGCACATCTCGCCGAGCAGGTGCCTCAGGTTCGTCGCATAGAGCTGACTCGACTGCGCGGCGAGACGGCTCGGCAGATCCGTATAGCCGATGATCGTGACGCCGTTGTGGACGGCGACCTCGCCCGGCTTCGTGAGCTCGCAGTTGCCGCCCTGCTCGGCGGCGAGGTCGACGATGACGCTGCCGGGCTTCATCGACTCGACCATGGCCTGCGTAATGAGCTTCGGCGCCGGCTTGCCGGGGATCAGCGCCGTCGTCACGATAATGTCGACTTCCTCGGCCTGTTTGCCGAACAGCGCCATCTCGGCGGCGATGAACTCCGGGCTCATGACCTTGGCGTAACCGCCTGCGCCCTCGCCTTCCTCCTCGAAGTCGAGCATGAGGAACTCGGCGTCCATGCTCTCGACCTGCTCCTTGACGGCCGGCCGCGTATCGAATCCGCGCACGACGGCGCCGAGGCTGCGGGCCGTGCCGATCGCGGACAGACCCGCGACGCCCGCGCCGATGACGAGAACCTTGGCGGGCGGAATCTTGCCGGCGGCCGTGATCTGCCCCATGAAGAATCGCCCGAAGTGCTCGGCGGCCTCGACGATCGCGCGGTAGCCCGCGATGTTGGCCATCGAGCTCAGCGCATCGAGCTTCTGCGCCCGCGAGATGCGCGGCACGCTTTCGACGGCGAGCGCCGTGACGCCCTTGGCGGCCAGCGTGGCCAGCAGCTCCGCGTTCTGTGCAGGGGCCAGGAACGCGACGAGCACTTGTCCCGAGCGCAGCCGCGCGAGCTCGCTCTCGGCGGGGGCGCGGACCTTGAGCACAATATCGGCCTCCGCGAAGAGTTGCGCCGGGCTCGGCAAGATCTCGGCCCCGGCTGAGCGATAGGCGTCGTCCGTGAAGCTCGCAGCTGCACCCGCACCGGCCTCGACCGCCACGGCGAAGCCCAGCTTGCGCAGGTGGCCCACGGCCTCGGGCGTCGTCGCCACGCGCTTCTCGCCGCTCAGCACTTCCTTCGGAACCCCGATCTTCATGCAGCACTCCGTCTGGTTCGGCACCGGCCGCTCCGGCGGGGACGGAGATTACCGCAAAGCCGCCGCAAAAACCGAGTTCCACGACCGTGCACGGCGGGCAAGGCGCCGCCGCCTGCTACACTTCGCCCTCTACGCTCGAGTGAAACAGGAAAGCTTGCCGGCCATGGACACTCCGACGATCACAACGGCTCGTCGCGCCGCGACGAGACTCTGCGGCGGCCGACGCGGACGCTGCCGACCGGTGCCCGGCCGACGGGCCAGGGCGGCCATGACGGCGGCATTCGTGCTCTGCTTCGCGGCCCTCCAGGCGCCTGCCGCCGCCGCCAAGCTGCTCAATAGCGAGCGCATCGAGCAGAAGTTCGGCAGCTACGGCATCGACGTGCTCGCGAGCGACGCGCAGGTCCGCGTCTCCGATCTCTATAGCCTCGAGAACGGCGCCAAGGTCTGCCGCACGTTCGCGGTCGTGCTCTACCCCGAGCCGGTCGACACGCGCTATGCGGCCGAGCACCGCGAGATCCTGGCCGGCGGCTCCATCGGCGCCGTGTTCAAAAGGCATGGATGGACCGTAACGAAGAAGAACCTGTACTTCGGCACGCTCGCGCCGACGCCGAAAGTCGAGACGCTCATGCACGACAACTCGGGCCGCCGCCTGGCCGTTCACGTCTATGCGCTCTACGCCTCGAAGGCCGGTGCGACGCTGCGCTACGCGACGATCGCGGAGGTGCACGCGCCGGCCTACCTCACGCTCGCCGAAGTTCGCGGCATCTATGGCGCACCCGCGCCCGCGACCCCCGAGACCGAGGCGCTCGTCAAGCACATGCTGAAGGTCACAGCCGACCGGATGCACTGAGCGCAACGCCGATGCCGCTGATCTCCCTCCCCCTCATCGTCGCGATCCTCGCGAGCGTGCACGTGCTGCGCACGGGGCGGGACTGGCGGTGGATCATCCTCATCGTGTTCCTGCCGCTGCTCGGCACGCTGATCTACGCGGCCGTCGAGCTGCTGCCCTCGCTGAACCAGAGCATCACCGCGCGCCGCACCTTGCGCCGGTTCCGCAATGTCGTCGACCCCGGCCGTAGTCTGCGCCGCGAGACGCTCGAGTTCGAAAGCAACCCGACCGTGGAGACCGCAAGCCGCCTCGCCGAGGAGCTCACGCAGGCCGGCCGCTACGACGAGGCGATCCGGGTGTGCACCGAGGCCCGCCAAGGTCTGTTCGAGGACGATCCGAAGCTGCTGCTCGCACTCGCGAACGCGCAGTTCGCCGCAGGGGACTACGAGCGGACCGTCGAGACGCTCGACTACCTGCGCGAGAAGAACCCGAGCTTCCGCTCCCCCGACGGTCATCTGATCTACGCCCGCGCGCTGGAGCAAAAGGGCGACACGCGCCGGGCGCTCGAGGAATACGAGCGCGTCGCGAGCTACTACCCGGGCGCCGAGGCCCGAGCGCGCTATGCGCTGTTGCTGAAGCGGACCGGCGATGCCGCGCGCGCCGACGGGATCTTCACGCAGCTGCTCGCCGACGCGCGGCTCGCGCCGCGGCATTTTCGCCGCAACCAGCGCGAGTGGATCGAACTCGCCAAGCGAGAGAAGGCCTAGCCGCCGGTGCCGCCAGGCGCCTGGCGCCTATCCCCGGCGCCCCCCAGCGGGGCCCGTCGAAAAGTCGGCCGCAATCCAATCCGGCCCGGGCGCGGCCCGCGCGCCAAACATCTAAATCGCTTAAATATACAATTATAACGTTTTGTTATTTATTATGTTTTATAACCCGCGACGAGCAGCAGGCGGTACGGGGCGGACCCTTGACAATTTATTTCTCTATATCAGAAACTATTTCCTCTAGCTGCAAGTGATGGAGCAGGTCATGGACAACCCCGTCTTCACCGCCTCCCTTTTCTACAAGAACCCGAAAGCCGCGCTGGCCTGGCTGACGAGCGCGTTCGGGTTGGAGTTGAGCATGCTCATCGAGTCCGCCGACGATCCGCGAATGATGCATGCGGAAATGAGTCTCGACGGCCATGGCCGCGTCATGATCGGCGGCGAATGGGACGAGCGTCTGCACAGTCCGGCATCGGCGGACGGCATCAATACGCAATCACTTCACGTCGACGTCGAGAAGGACATCGACGCCCACTGCGAACGCGCCCGCGCGGCCGGGGCCGTCGTCGTCCAAGAGCCCGCGGACCAGTTTTACGGAGCCCGCACTTACCGGGCGCTGGATCTCGAGGGGCACATGTGGACGTTCTCGCAAACCGTTCGCGAGGTCTCGCGCGAGCAGGCCGAGCACGCAATCGGCGCAAAGATCTACGCACCGGCATGGCGGTAAGTCCGAACGGGCAGCCATGAGCGGAGCCGCGCAACGCCTCGACCGTATGTTTTCGGCACTGGCCGACCCGTCCCGGCGCCGCGTCATCGATCTGCTGCGCGAACGTCCTCGCCGCGCCGGCGAGCTCGCGAAGCGCCTCGGCCTCGCAGCGCCGGCCATGAGCCGGCACCTACGCGTGCTGCGCGAGTGCGGCCTCGTCGAGGAGAGTCATCCGGAGTTCGATGCGCGCGTGCGAATCTACTCGCTGAATGCCGGCCCGATGGCCGAGCTCAGAGCGTGGCTCGAGCAGACCGAACGGCTGTGGGCCGAGCAACTCGCTGCGCTCAAGGCGCACGCCGAGAAGCGCTCGTGACTTCGCGCGTATTGGTCGCCGTTCGCGTGCGGGCAACGCCCGACGAAGCCTTCGAGGTCTTCACGCGGCAGATCGCCGCCTGGTGGCGCCCCAACGAGCTGTTCGCCTTCACCGTCGGCAAGCGCGGCCGGCTCGCCTTCGAGCCCGGCCCGTCCGGACGCCTCGTGGAACTCTACGACGACGGCAGCGAATTCGAAATCGGGCGGGTCCGTGTGTGGGAGCCGCCGGACCGGCTCGTGTTCACGTGGCGCCAGGCCAGCTTTGCGCCGGACCAGGTGACGGAAGTACACGTGCGCTTCGAGGCGATCGAGGGCGAGACGCGCGTGACCGTGGAACACTTCGGCTGGGACTCGATCCCGCGGGAGCACGCCGCGCGCCATGGCTTTCCGCTCGAGCCCTTTCAGCTCCGGCACGCGGAGTGGTGGCAGCGTCTGCTGCGGTCCTACGCGGAGGGCTTCGCCATAGACCAGCGGTAGAAGCCGCGCGCTTCGACGCTCAACTTCCCCGGGCATGCAGGAACCGCCACAGCGTCGCCGCGACCAGCGCGTGGTCGATGGTGCCGTCGACAAGCAGCGCCGGGAGGTCCGCGACGGGCACGAGCTCGACGACGGTCTGCTCGCTGCCGCTGTTCTGAATCTCGCCGACGCGCTCGACGCCGGCGGCGACGAAGCTGTGCAGATGGTTCGCGAACAGCGCCGGATTGGGCTTGAGCACGCCGAGCGGCCGCACGGCCGGCGCCGCGTAACCCGTCTCCTCCCGGCATTCCCGCAGGGCCGCCTCGGCCGGCGTCTCGCCCGGGTCGACGAGGCCGCCCGGGATTTCTAGCGTCACGCATTCGGCCCCATGCCGGTATTGGCGAATCATGACGATGCGCTCATCGGCCGTCACGGGCACGACCTGCGCCCATTCGACGGACAGAATGCGATAGAAAACGTGCTCGGTGCCGTCGTGCGGCGAGCGCGCGCGCGACCGCTCGACGCCGAAAATGCGGTAATCGGCGACCTGCTCCCGGGCAAGCTCGACCCAGTCCTCGACTTTGCTCATCGCTGCAGCCGTCCTCGGCGTTCCTCGATCCATTCCCTCGGCCCCACGGTACCGCGGGGACGGGCCCGGGCCCCCGGCTCACGCGCTGCCGAGCTGATAGATCAGCAGCGCCGCGAGGTACCCCAGCCCGGTCATGTAGCTCCACGCGAACACGGGCCAGCGCCAGCTGTTCGTTTCGCGCCGGATCACGGCCAGCGTGGCCGCGCATTGCAGGCACCAGGCATAAAAGATTAACAGGCCGAAAACCATGGGCAAGGTGAAGACCGGCGAGCCGTCCGGATGCCGAGCCGAATGCAGGCGTTGGGCGAGCGTTTGATCGTCTGCATCGTTGCCGACGGCGTAAATCGTACCGAGCACGGCCACGACGACCTCGCGCGCCGGGAAGCCCGCGATGACGCCGGCCGAGACGCGCCAATCCCAGCCCAAGGGCGCGAACACCGGCTGCACGAAGTGGCCGGCGCGCCCGAGCCAGCTGTGCTCGAGGTGCGCGGCCGCCGCGCCGTTATCGATCGACCGCAGACGTGCGTCGAGCGCGGCGCCCGATAGGGACGCCTCGGCCGCCGTACGCGCCTCCACCCGCGCGGCTTCGACCTGAGGCGAGCGCGGGAAATAGGCGAGCGCCCAGACGACGACCGCCACCATGAAGATCACCGTGCCGGCGCGATGCATGAACACGCGCACGCGGTCGAGGAGCTTGACGCCCACGGTCCGCGCGTTCGGCAGCCTGAACTCCGGCAACGCGAGCACGAAGCTCGGATTCGCGCCGCGCAACGCCGAGCGGCGCAGCAGCAACGCCGTGCCGATGCCGCCGGCGATGCCGACGACGTAGAGCCCGAACAGCACGAGCCCCTGCAGGTTCAAGATGCCGTATCGCCGGCTCGGCACGAACGCCGCGATGAGCAGCGCGTAGACGGGCAGCCGCGCGGAGCAAGTCATGAACGGCGCGGCCAGAATCGTCGCGATGCGGTCGCGGCGGTTCGGAATCACGCGCGTCGCCATGATCGACGGCACGGCACACGCGAAGCTCGATAGCAGCGGAATCACGGACTGGCCCGAGAGCCCGACGGTCCGCATCGCGCGGTCCACGAGAAAGGCCGCGCGCGCGAGGTACCCCGTGTCCTCCATGACGATGATGAACAGAAACAGGATCAGGATCTGCGGCAGGAAGATCACGACACTGCCGACACCGGCGATGACGCCGTCGACGAGGAAGCTCGAGAGCACGCCCGCAGGCAGCACGCCCGCAACCGCGCGCCCGAGCGCCGTCATTCCAAGGTCGATGAGATTCATGAACGGCGTCGCCCAGGCGAACACGGCCTGAAACACGACGGCCATCGTGAGCACGAACAGCAGCGTCGAAGGCCAGGGCCGGTTGAGCCAATCGATGACTCGGGCGCCGCGCGTCAGGACCCCGGAACCGGCGGACTGCACGTCCGCGAGCGCCGAGCGGTTCCAGGCGTAACGGTGCCGCGCCTCGGCCGCGAGCGGCGGCTCGGCGCCGAAAAGGCGGCGGCGCGTCTCGGCAAGCCGCGCCTCGGCCTCGGGACTCAGACGCGGCAGGCCGATCTCGGGCGCACGGCCCCCGGCGCCGTCGACGAGCAGGCGCTCGATCTCGACACGGTGAAGGCCGAAGCCTGCCGGCCCGAGCTCGGGCGCCAAGGACTCGGCCGCGCGCGTGAGGTCCGGCCAGTGCGCGCCGGGCGCAGGCGGCGGTTCGTTGAGCACCGTTGCCAGCGCGGCCTTCAAGGGGCCGAAACCGCGACCCGTCGTGGCGACGACCGGAAACACGCGCACGCCTCCGAGCCGGGCCTCGAGCCGCTCGAAGTCGATCTTGAGGCCCTCCTTCTGGGCCGCATCGGTCATGGTCAACGCGACGATCATGGGCAGACCGAGTTCGACGAGTTGCTGCAGGAGGTAAAGGCCCTGGTAGAGCCGCGTCGCGTCGATCACGGCGAGGATGGCGTCGGGCCGGGGGGTGCCCGGGACGCGCCCGAACAGCACGCTGACGGCGATGCGCTCGTCGGTCGAGCCCGGGCTCAGGGAATAGGTGCCGGGCAGATCGACGAGGTCCAGGGGCACGTCGCCGATCAGGGCGCGGCCGAGGCGCCGTTCGACCGTGACACCGGGGTAGTTGGCCGTGCGCTGCCGCATCCCCGTCAGGCGGTTGAAAACGGAGCTCTTGCCGGCGTTGGGATTGCCGATCACGGCGATCGTGCCCGCCGCGCGGCGGTTGACCGTGAGTTTTTCGACGGGAACAGCGATCTCGGCCGTGGTCGACATTTCAGCGTCCTTCCTTGGGCAGCCGTCTGACGCGGAAGCTCCGGGCCTGGTCGCGGCGCAGGGAGATCGCGGCGCCGTAGAGCTTGACCTCGAGCGGGTCGCCGCCGAGCGAACGGCGCAGAAACTTCAACTCCGCGCCCTCGACGAGGCCGAGCACCATGAGCCGCTGCACGGCTTCGTCCGCGGCGTCGACGGAGACGATCTCCGCGCGGTCGCCAGGGTCGAGATCGGCCAGGGTCGT
Organism: uncultured Gammaproteobacteria bacterium; assembly: GCA_963782445.1. Classification (GTDB taxonomy): domain Bacteria; phylum Pseudomonadota; class Gammaproteobacteria; order Steroidobacterales; family Rariloculaceae; genus ZC4RG20. The sequence continues at coordinate 1,400,541 of CAWAJM010000001.1, read as the reverse complement.
CGCTGCGTTCAAGCCGGATTCCGGTCAGAGCAAATGTAAATGATAATCGTTATTGTACGCCTAACCGACTGCCGACGGAAATGGGGCAGGACCCGGAACCGAGACGGCATTCGCCCACCCGCGGGGCCGCCGACGCTGGGGGCTCGTCAGCCCCCGAACGGGTGGCGCCGGATGATCACGGCGTCCCGGCTCGGCCCCGTCGACACGACGTCGACAGGCACGCCCACGATGGCTTCGATGCGGGACACGTACGCGCGCGCCTCGGGCGGCAGGCGGTCGTAGTCGGTGACGCCGCTCGTCGAGTCGCTCCATCCCGGCACCGTCTCGTAGATCGGCTCGCAGTCGCCGAGCCGCTCGATGAGCAGCGGCGGCGTCGTGAGCTCGGTGCCGTCGAGGCGATAGCCGACGCAGATCTCGATCTCCGCGAGCCCATCGAGCACATCGAGCTTAGTCAGGCACAGGCCCGTGAGCCCGTTAGAAAACGCGGCGCGCCGCAGGGCCACGGCATCGAACCAGCCGCAGCGGCGCGGCCGGCCCGTCGTCGCGCCGAACTCCGCACCGACGCTCCCGAGGTGCCGCCCCATGTCGTCGAGCAGCTCGGTCGGGAACGGCCCCGCCCCGACGCGCGTCGTGTACGCCTTCACGATGCCGAGCACGTAATCGACGCTGCCGGGCCCGATGCCGGCCCCCGTCAACACGCCGCCGACGGTGGTATTCGAGGAGGTCACGAACGGGTAGGTGCCGAGATCGATGTCGAGCATGGCGCCCTGCGCGCCCTCGAACAGCACGCTGCGGCCGGCCTCCTGGAGCTGGCGCAGCCGCTCCGTCACGTCGGCCACGAGGGGCTTCACGCGTCCGGCGAGCCGGAGCAGCTCGGCGAGCTCGCGCTTTGGATCCACGGGTTCGGCGCCGTAGAAGCGCTCGAGCATGAAATTGTGGAAATCGAGCAGGCGGACGAGCTTCTCCTCGAGCCGCTCCGCGGGCAGGAACAAGTCTGCGATGCGCAGCGCCCGGCGCGCCGCCTTGTCCTCGTACGCAGGACCGATGCCGCGGCCCGTCGTGCCGATGGCCGCGGTGCCGCTGGCCTGCTCACGCGCTTTGTCGAGGGCGAGATGCGAGGCCAGGATCAGCGGGCAGGCCGGCGAGACGAGCAGGCGCTCGCCGATCGCGACGCCCCGCTCGCCGAGCTCGTCCATCTCCTCGACGAGCGCCTGGAGCGAGACCACGACTCCGTTACCGATGAGGCACAAGATCCCGTCGCGCAGCATGCCGGACGGCAGCAGATGCAGCACTGTCTTTTGCCCGTCGATGACGAGCGTGTGACCGGCGTTGTGGCCGCCCTGGAACCTCGCGACCGCGTGCGCGCGCTCGGCCAGGACGTCGACCACGGCGCCTTTGCCCTCGTCGCCCCACTGGGTGCCGATCACGACGACGTTTCGTCCCACTCTTCAACCCCTAATAATGAACAGCAGCACGAGCCCCGTGATCACGGCCCCGAGGCCGAAAGCACGCAGCTGGTTGTCCTCGAGCCGGCCCAGCACGGAGAGCCCGCGCCTCCATACGCGCGGGCTCACGAACGGGAACAGACCCTCGATGATCAGATAAAACGCCAAGCCCGCAAAAAGATCCGCCCAGGCCAACGCCTAGCCTCCCCGTCCGTGCCCCAAAAAAGCAGTTACTGCGTGTGCGTCGCCTCGGCGCCGAACTCGTTCTTCAGAAACTGGAAGAAGTCGCTGTCGGGCTTGAGCACGAGGACGTTGTTCGGACCGCCGATCGCCTTCTTATAGGCGAGCATGCTGCGGTAGAAATCGTAGAACTTCGGGTTCTGCCCGTAGGCCTTGGCATAGACGTCCGCCGCCTTGGCATCGCCCTCGCCGCGAATCTTCTCCGCGTCCCGAAACGCATCGGCCTGAATCACCGTGCTTTGGCGGTCGGCGTCGGCGCGAATGCGCTCGGATTCTTCCTCGCCCTCGGCGCGCAGCTGCTCTGCCACGCGCTGGCGCTCCTGCCGCATCCGGCTGTAAACCGAGTCGCTGACCTCGTCGGACAGATCGATGCGCTTGACGCGCACGTCCACGAGATCGATGCCGAGCTCCTTCGAGCGCTTGCGCGCCTGCACGAGCATGTTGTCCATGAGCTCGGACCGCTCGGCCGAGACGACTTCCTGCACCGTACGCCGGCTGATGGCTGCCTTGATGCCCTCTTTGACGATGGCCGAGAGGCGCTGGTACGCGGCCTCCTCGCTGCCGTGCACGGCCTCGTAATACTCGGCCGGATCCGAGATGCGCCACGTAACGAAGTAATCGACGATGAGGTTCTTCTTCTCGCCCGTCAGAAACTTCTCCTCGCTGTTCTCGGAGGTCAGGACGCGGTCCGGAAAGCGCATGATGGTGTTCACAATCGGCCACTTGAAGTGCAGCCCGGGGTGGCTGTCCACGCTCACGATCTCGCCGAAGCGGAACTTGAGCACGTGCTCGCGCTCGTCGACGGTAAACACGGACAGGCGCACGACGACGGCGAGGACGACGAGGGCAACGAGAACGATGTTGAAGCGGGTGCTCATGGGGGCTCCTAGCGGCTCGGCCGCGCGCGCGAGGCGCTTGAGCTCGGCGTGCTGTCCACGGCCGCGGCGGCGGCCGAGACGGCCGCCTGCTTCGACGCACCCTGCTCGCTGCGCCGCTTCATGAGCTGGTCGAGCGGCAGGTAGAGCATATTGTTGCTGTTGCCCGTATCGACGATGACCTTCGTCGAGCGCGAGAGGATCGACTCGACGGTGTCGAGATACATGCGTCGGCGCGTCACATCCGGCGCCTTCGTGTATTCGCCGAGAATCGAGAGAAAGCGGGCCGTCTCGCCCTGGGCCTGGGCCACGACCTGATCACGGTAGGCCTGGGCTTCTTCCGTCGTCCGGGCCGCCTTGCCGCGCGCCCTCGGCAGCACGCCGTTCGTGTATTTCTGCGCCTCGAGGATCGCGCGCGCCTTGTCCTCGCGGGCCTTGACGGCGTCCTGCACCGCGCTTTCGACCTCGCGCGGGAAGTTCGCCTCTTGCAGGTTCACCTCGTAGACTTTGATGCCGGTGCCGTAGTTGTCGAGCGTGCTCTGCAGCAGCGCCTTCGTCTGCGCCGCGATCTGTTCGCGGCCCTGCGTCAGGATGAAATCCAGGTCGTTCTTGCCGACGACCTCGCGGATCGCGCTCTGCGTCACGTCGTGCAGCGTCTCGTCGGGCTGGCGGACGCTGAACAGGTACTTGACGGGATCGGCCCGCCGATACTGCACGACGAGCTCGACGTTGACGATGTTCTCGTCGCGCGTCAGCATGCTGCCCTGGTAACGCCACGTCTCCGTGCGGCCCGTGTTGACCTTTTCGACGCTCTCGATGGGCCAGGGCCAATGCCATTGCAGGCCCGGCTGGGTCGTCGCGCGGTAGTCGCCGAAACGCAGCACGATGCCGCGCTCGGCCGCGTCGACTTTGTAGAAGCCGCTCAGCACCCAAACGAGCAACAGCACGGCGACGCCGCCCAAAATCAGGCTCGAGCCGAAGTTCGATGCGCCGCCTCCGGGCCGACCCGGCCCCCCGCGGCCGCCGAACAGGCGCGCGAGCCGGCGCTGGAAATCCTTGACGATGGCATCGAGATCCGTCGGCCCCTTGTTGCCGTCGGACCCCCGCCAGGGATTGCCCTTATTGTCTCCGTCGTCCCATGCCATCGCGAATTACACCGTCTGTGTCGTTTCGTCCTGTGAAAAGCCTTCCGTGCTGCAGAGCTCCCGCCAGCGCCGGGCCGTGAGCTCCACGTCGAGCGTCCAGCCGCCGGCCGGATCCGGGGTCTCGCCCCGGACGGCATGCCAATCGAAAAGCTTGGCCCGGAGGCGGCTGTGCTGCGGGCCCAGCCTTAGCCGGCGCGCAACGCGGTCGCCCAGTGCCGCGGACCGAACGGTCTCGACCAGGGCCGGGAGCCCCTCGCCCGTGACGGCCGACACGAATACCTTCGAGGACGTCTCCTGGCGCGCCCCCCCGTCGCCGGGGATCCGATCCGCCTTATTGTACACCTCGACGCGCGGCACCTCTCCGGCCCCGATCTGCTCCAGGACCGTCTCGACCTGCGTCATGCGGTCCGCGTGGTGCGGGTCGCTCGCGTCGATGACGTGCAGCAGCAGGGAGGCTTCGCGCGTCTCCGTCAGCGTCGCGCGAAACGCCGCCACGAGCTCGTGCGGCAGATCGCGCACGAAGCCGACCGTGTCGGCGAGCAGCACTTCGTCACCGCCGAGATCGAGCCGGCGGACGGTCGGGTCGAGCGTCGCGAAGAGCTGATTCTTGGCCTCGAGCTGGGCGCCCGAAAGCGCGTTGAACAGCGTGGTCTTGCCTGCGTTCGTGTAGCCGACGAGCGCGACGAGCGGCACGCCCGTGCGCACGCGCTCCTTGCGGCCCGTCTGGCGTTGACGCTCGACGCGCTCGAGACGCTCCTTGAGATGGCGGATGCGCCGGCCGAGCAGGCGGCGGTCCGTCTCGAGCTGCGTCTCGCCCGGACCGCGCAGGCCGATGCCGCCCTTCTGCCGCTCGAGGTGAGTCCAGCCGCGCACGAGGCGCGTCGACAGGTGCTCGAGCTGCGCGAGCTCGACCTGCAGCTTGCCCTCGAAGCTTGCCGCGCGCTGCGCGAAGATGTCCAGGATGAGCCCGTTGCGGTCGAGCACGCGCGCGCAGAGCCGGCGTTCGAGATTACGCTCCTGGCCGGCGCTGAGCTCGTGATTCACGAGCACGAGCTCGGCATGCGTCTCGGCCACGAGTGCAGCGATCTCTTCGGTCTTGCCCGTCCCGAGGAAATACCGCGGATCGGGCTTCGCACGCTGCGCGTGGATCTGACCGACGACGACAGCGCCCGCCGACTCGGCGAGCGCTTCGAACTCCTGGATTTCGTCTTCGTAGCAGGATCGGCCGAGGCCGACGTGAACTAGCAGGGATCGTTCCGCGGTGCGAGCACGCTCAAGCAAGCGGCGCTCCTCGACCGGCAGCCGTGCGCTCAGTCCTCTGCGTCATCGTCGTCGGCCGCGGCAAGGCGCACATTGCGCGCCGGGACGACGGTCGAAATCGCATGCTTGTAGACCATCTGGCTGACGGAATTCCGGAGCAGCACGACGAATTGGTCGAACGAATCGATTTGTCCTTGAAGCTTGATGCCATTGACCAGGTATATCGAAACCGGAACCTTCTCTTTGCGCAGCGCATTCAGGAACGGGTCTTGCAGCGACTGACCTTTGGGCATGGAGGTCTCCTTTATTGTTAGGGTTTTCGAGATCAGGTCCGAAGTTCAACCGCAGCCGGCGCGTGCCTGAAATCTCGTTCCGCTTTTCGATCCCACTTACGGAACAGTGTTAACCGACCGGTGTATATTAACACATGCTAAAGGGCGCCTTTCCACCCTTCGTACTCCGAACCGATGCGCTCTAGCAATTTCTCTGCCAGGTGCGGAGAAAACGCCTCGAACCTCTCGACTTCCCTCTCCGACCGAAGCCACGTCATCTGGCGCTTCGCGAGCTGCCGCGTCGCCGTCAGCGCTTTGGCACGGGCCGTCTGCCAATCGTACTGCGCCGCCAGGAAACCCCAAAGCTGCCTATAGCCTACCGCGCGCATCGATGGTGTATCCATACCAAGGTCGCCCCGGGCGCGCAATTCCTGAACCTCCGTCACAAACCCTGCTTCGACCATCGCGTCGAAGCGCCGTTCGATGCGCGCCCGCAGCAGCTCCCGCGAGGGGGGCCATAGCGCGAGCGTCGTCGCCTTGAGGCCCGGTGCCGCCTTGGCGGCACGCTGCAGCTCGGTCAGCGGCCGGCCCGTGAGCCGATGAACCTCGAGCGCGCGCTGGATTCGCTGCCGGTCCGCGGGCGCGATCCGGCGCGCGGCTTCCGGGTCGACCCTTTCGAGCCGCGCGTGCAGCGCCGCCCACCCGTGCCGGGCCGCCTCGGCGTCGAGCTCGGCCCGCAGGGCCGCATCGGCCGCCGGCAGTTGCGCCAATCCCTGCCTTAGTGCACGCAAATACAGCAAGGTTCCCCCGACGAGCAGCGGCAGCCCGCCGCGCCCGCGGATCTGGGCGATCGCGGCCGTCGCCTCGGCGAGAAAGCGGCCCGCCGAATAAGGCTCCGCCGGATCGGCGACGTCGACGAGGTGATGCGGCACGGCCGCGCGCAAGGCCGCATCAGGTTTCGCCGTGCCGATGTCCATGCCCCGGTAGACCATGGCCGAGTCCACGCTGACGATCTCGACGGGCAGCCGGCGTGCGAGCTCGAGCGCGAGCTCCGTCTTGCCGCAGGCCGTCGGCGCCGTCAGGCAGACGCATTTGAAGTCGGCCGGCGGTGCGTCGGGGGCGGACACGGGTCTCGTCATGTCTCGGCTCGAACGGGGCAGGCGACGGGCGCTTATTGCCCGCGCAGAAACAGCTTGTCGAGCTCGGTCAAGCTGATGCGCGTCCAGGTCGGCCGCCCATGATTGCACTGCCCGCTGCGCTCGGTACGCTCCATCTGACGCAGCAGCGCGTTCATCTCGGCAATGTCGAGGCGCCGGTGCGCGCGCACGGCCGCGCGGCAGGCCATCGTCGCGAGCAGCTCGTTGAGCCGCGACTCGAGGCGGGCCGCACCCGCGTTCTCGGCCAGATCGGCCAGCACGTCACGCACGAGCCCGGCGATGTCGCCGCCCTCGAGCAGCGCAGGCATGGCCTGCACCTGCACGGCCTCGAGGCCGCGCCGCACGATGACGAGCCCGAGGCGCTCGAGCTCCTCGCGCCGCTCCTCGGCACAGTCTGCCTCGCGCGCCGCTACGCTCACGTCGATCGGCACGAGCAGCGGCTGCGCCTTGAGCTTGTCGGCGCCGACGGCGGCTTTGAGACGCTCGTAGGTAATGCGTTCGTGCGCGGCGTGCATGTCGACGATGACGAGGCCTTCGGCGTTCTCGGCCAACACGTAAATGCCGCCGAGCTGCGCGAGCGCGAAGCCGAGCGGCGGCACCTCGCCCTCGTGCTCACCCTCGCCGCGCGCCGCGCCGACCGGGCCCTCCAGGGCGGGACTGCGGCCCGCGGCGCCGTGATCGTGCGGCTGGGCGCATGCCTCCGGATCGGCAGTCGCGGACGGCGAATGGAGCCGGGCGAAGAGCGCCGTGTGCTCGCGGACGCCGGCCGAGAATCCGAAGGCGCCCTGCCCGAAGCCGGGCCGGGCGCCGCCCAGCCGGAACGGCGCCGGCGCCGCGGGCAAGCCCGCTGCCGACCCCGCGGCCGCGCGGCCGGTCCCGGCGGGGCCGGCCGCGCGCTCGGGCGCGAGGCGGCCCGGCCCCGCCGCGCCCGTCTCGAACGTCGCAGCGAGCGCAGCTTCGATGCTGCGAAACACGAAGTCGTGCACGAGGCGCGAATCGCGAAAGCGGATCTCGAGCTTCGCCGGATGCGCGTTGACATCGACGCGGCGCGGATCGAGCGCGAGGAACAGCACGAACGCAGGCTGCCGCGCCTGGTAGAGCACGTCCTGATACCCGAGCCTTGCGGCGTGCCGCAATAGCTTGTCGCGCACGAAACGCCCGTTGACGAACGTGTACTGCATGTCGGGCTGACTGCGCGAGAAGGTCGGCGCCGCGAGCCAGCCCGAGAGCGAAAGGCCTTCGATCTTGCGTTCGAAGTAACGCGCCTGCGCGAGGAACTCGGCGCCGCAAAGCTCGGCGATGCGCGCCTCCTGACCGGCGCGGTCGCGCGCGGCCGGCAACCGTAAGGTCGTACGCTGGTTGTGGCGCAAGCGGAATTCGACATCGCTGCGGGCGAGCGCGAGACTCTTGACCACGGCGTCGAGATGGCCGCTCTCGGTTCGTTCCGCGCGCAGGAACTTACGTCTGGCCGGAGTATTGAAGAAGAGATCGCGGACCTCGATCGTCGTGCCGAACGGATGCGGGGCGGGCCGCGCCTCGGCGAGCTCGCCGCCGTCTGCGGCAACGGCCCAGGCCGTGTCGGCCCCGGCCGCCCTCGAGGTCAGCGTGAGGCGGGAGACGGAGGCGATGCTCGGCAGCGCCTCGCCCCGGAAACCCATGGTCGAGAGCGCCTCTAGATCGTCGAGCGTCGCGATCTTGCTCGTCGCGTGTCTCGACAGCGCGAGCGGCAGCTCCGCGCGCTCGATGCCGTGGCCGTCGTCCGTGATCCGGATCAGCCGCGTGCCGCCGGCCTCGATGTCGATCTCGATCGACTGCGCGCGCGCATCGAGCGCATTCTCGCAGAGTTCCTTGACGACGGACGCCGGGCGCTCGACGACCTCGCCGGCCGCGATCTGATCGATGAGCTGCGAAGGAAGGACGCGAATCGCCACGCCGCGCATTGTATCGAAAAAGGGGTCAGAGCCCTTTTCGGGGCCCGGAAAAGGGCTCTGACCCCTTTTTCGCCTTTTTCGGTCTCGTCAACCTTGCGGGATCGTAAGAACCTGCCCGACTTGGATCGCGTCGTTTTTGAGGCTGTTCGAGCGCTTGAGCGCGGGCAGGCTCACCTTGTAGCGATGGGCGATGTCCGAGAGCGTGTCCCCGCGGCCGATGACGTAGCGGATCGGCACGCGCACGCGTTTGGTGTCGTTGAGCGCAAGGTAGCTGCCGGGCGGCGGGTTCGCTTGGAAATAGTCGAGGATGCCCGCGTAGAGCGCGCGCGCAATCTGAGCCTGGTACTTCGAATCGTCGAGCTCGCGCTCCTGATGAGGGTTCGAAATATAGGCCGTCTCGACGAGAACGGACGGGATGTCGGGCTGCTTGAGCACGACGAAACGCGCCCGCTGCACGTCGGTCTTACGCATCGACGTGACACTGCCGAGCCGTTCGATGAGATGCTCGCCCACGGCCGTGCTCGCGCTCAGCGCGGCGTTCTGCGAGAGATCGAGCAGCACCTTGCGCAGAATCGGATCCTTGTCGGCCAGCGATACGCCGCCGATCAGGTCCGACGCGTTCTCGCGCTCGGCCAGGCGCCGGGCGATCTCGTCGCTGGCCCCGCGCTCGGAGAGCACGTAGACGGTCGCGCCGCGCGCATCGGGGGCCCGATAGGAGTCCGCGTGAATCGAGACGAAGAGATCGGCCTGGGCCGCATGGGCGATCTCGCGGCGCTTGTCGAGCTCGACGAAATAGTCGCCGTCCCGCGTGAGCACAGGCCGGATGCCCGGCTGGCGCTGGAGCTCCGTGCGCAGACGCCGCGCGATGGCGAGCACGACATCCTTCTCGAGCACGCCGTGCGGCCCTGTGGCGCCCGGATCGTCACCGCCGTGGCCCGGATCGATGACGACGACGAGGTCCCGGCCGCGCGCGGCCGCCGGCGACGGGGCGCGCTTGACCACGGTCTCGCCGGTCTTCGGCAGCAGATCGATGACGAGCCGATGCCCGTACTGGTCGTTGGGCGGCAGCAGAAAGCTCTTGGGCCGTACGGCCTGCTTGAGATCGAAGACGATGCGCAGCTCCCCGCCCGGGCGCGAGCCCGTGCGCACGTCGGTGACATAGCCCTTGGCGTCGTCCAGCTTGAGCGCATGGGCGAGCTTGGCGTGCGAGATGTCGAGGACGATCCGGTCCGGGTGCTCGAGCGTGAAGACGCGATGATCGGCGGCCGTGCTGAGGTCGAGCACGATACGCGTCGACTCCGGCCCCGACCACAGCCGTAGGCCATCGACTTCCGCCGCTGCGCTGGACAGGACCCAGCTCCATAGGAGCAGCAGCAAGGCTCCTCGCGCCCATACCCCGAAACGCACGCCCCAGCCTCCCTCAGCAAGCCGTCCCGCTTTATGTTACAGGCTTACTCCGGGATTTCAACATTTTTTACTTTCAAAAATATGGGATTAGATGGAGTTGTTAAAGTCGCAACGACGGAAGGCGGCGAGTGCGGCCCGACCGGCCTCGGAACGCGAGGTCGCGCGCACGCGCCGCGCGGCCGGGCCGGCGAACTCGAACGCGAGGTCGAGATCGACGCGTTCGGCCAGCACCCCGCCCTGCTCCGGCCACTCGACGAGCAGCCAGGCGTCGGCGGCCGCGAGCCTGTCGCGCAGGCCGAGGTTCTCGAGCTCGAGCGGGTCCGCGAGGCGATACAGGTCGAGATGCACGACGGTCAGGGCTTCGAGCCTGTAGTCCTCTATTAAAGTGTAGGTCGGCGACGGGACGCGCCCGGCGTACCCAAGGCCCCGCAGCATCGCGCGCACCCAAGTGGATTTGCCGCTGCCGAGGCCGCCTCGGAGCCCGACGAGCAGCGGCGCGAGCGAGCGGGCCCGCCAATCGGCCGCGACGCCCGCGGCCGCGGCCGCGAACGCCGCCTCGGACTCGAACAGCCGGCTCAACGAGGATTCGCCCATCGCCGCAGCTCCGGCATGAGGTCGCCGGCCACGAGTCCGCGCTCGCCGTCGGCGGCCGCTGCGTCGCCGGCGAGTGCGTGCAGCAGCACGCCCGTGCGCGCGGTCATCGCCAGATCGCGCAGCTGCACGAGCAGCCCGCCGAGCACGCCCGAGAGCACGTCGCCGACGCCGGCCGTGCCCATGCCGGGATTCCCGTGATCGCAGACGTGCACGCCCACGGCAGCGCCCGCCCCCCGCGCGGTGTCCGCGCTCGCGGGTCCCGGGGCGGACGGCTCCGGCACACCAACGAGCGTGCACGCACCCTTGAGCACGGCCGCGGCACTGAAGCGCTGCACGAGCGCAGTGACCGCCGCCAGGCGATCGCGCTGCACCGCGCCGGCATCGGTGCCGAGCAAGCGCCCGGCCTCGCCCGGATGCGGCGTCACGAGCCAATCCCCGCGGCGGGCGCGCGGCCCGGGGCCGAGCTCGGCCAGCAGGTTCAGGCCGTCGGCGTCGAGCACGAGCGGCAGCGCCGACTGCATGACCCGATGCCAAAGCCCCCGCGCCCAGTCGGAACGGCCGAGGCCCGGACCGAGCACGACGCCGTCCGCAATGGCGAGCAGGGGGTCGAGGTCTTCGGCCGCGGCCACGGGACGGCACATGAGCTCCGCGCGGCCCGCGAGGACCGTGCCGACGCTGTCGCGGTCCGTGGCGACATAGACGAGGCCCGCGCCGACACGCAGTGCGGCCTCGGCCGCAAGGCGAATCGCGCCGGCCGTGCCGGGCCCACCGCCGACGAGCAACAGGCGACCGTGCGTGCCTTTGTGAGCCGTGCGCGCCCGCCGCGGCAGCGCGGCCCGCAGCGCGGCCAGCGTGAGCCGGCGCAGCGGCGGCACGAGCCCGGCCGTAAGCGCCGCCGGCAGCCCGAGGTCCGCGAACTCGAGCGCGCCCGCAAGATCCGGCGCCTCGCCGAGAAACAAGCCTTGCTTGAGGCCCACGAACGTGACCGTCGCCGACGCCCGAACCGCGCAGCCGAGCGCAACACCGCGGTCCGCATCGAGGCCCGACGGCACGTCGAGCGCGAGCACGGGCACGCCCGCGGCGTTGATGTGCTCGACGGCCTGCGCGTAGCGGCCTTCGACGGCCCGCGCGAGTCCCGTGCCGAGCAGCGCATCGACGACCACATCGGGCACGAACGCGGCGTCTGCGCCTGCGCCGAAAGGCTCGATCGGCACGCCCGCGGACCGGCAGTCTTCGAACGCGCGCAGCGCCTCGCCCGAGAGCTTTTCGGGCATCGTCACCGCCGCGACGCGCACCGCGAGCCCGGCCGCGCGGGCGAGCCGGGCGACAACGTAGCCGTCGCCCGCATTGTTACCCGCGCCGCAGTAGACGCCGACCTTGCGGGCGGCCGGCCAGCGCCGCTGCAACGCGTCGAGCGCGGCCTCGCCGGCCCGTTCCATGAGCTCGTAGCCCGCGATGCCGAGCCCGTCGATGGCCGCGCGATCGATGCCCCTGACCTGGGCGGCCGAGTAGACGGCTTCGGGCAGCTTGTCGCGGAGTACCTCCATTGGGCCGATTATACTTGGGCCATGAGCGACGCCTCTGCAGAGGAACGAACCGAGCTCACGGCCGGCGCGCTGGCGGAGCTCGCGGCGCAGATCCGGCGCGAGGGCACGGCGCTCGGCTTCGGTGCCGTCGGCATCGCGGGCACGGATCTGCGCGCGGACGAAGTGCATCTCGAGCGCTGGCTCGCGCTCGGCCGCCACGGCGAGCTCGAGTACATGGCGAAGCATGGCCGCAAGCGCTCGCGCCCCGCAGCGCTCGTGCCGGGCACGCTGCGCGTGATCTCGGCCCGCATGGACTACTGGCCCGGGCCCGGCGCCGCCGACGCGGGGGCCGTGCTGCACGACCCGCGGCGCGCCTACATCGCCCGGTACGCGCTCGGGCGCGACTATCACAAAGTCCTGCGCGCCCGCCTCAAGCGGCTCGCCGGGGCCGTCGAGCGGCGCATCGGCCCTTTCGGCTACCGTGTGTTCACCGACAGCGCGCCCGTGCTCGAGAAGGCCCTCGCGCGCAACGCCGGCCTCGGCTGGATCGGTAAGCACACCAATCTCATCGATCGGCGCGCGGGCTCGTGGTTCCTGCTGGGCGAGATCTACACGGACCTGCCGCTGCCCGTGGATGCGCAGGCGCAGGCCCATTGCGGCACGTGCACGGCCTGCCTCGACGTCTGTCCGACGGGCGCCATCGTCGCGCCGTACGAGGTCGACGCGCGGCGCTGCATCGCCTACCTGACCATCGAGCTGCGCGGTCCCATTCCCGCACCGCTGCGTCCGCTCATCGGCAACCGCGTGTTCGGCTGCGACGACTGTCAGCTGTTCTGCCCCTGGAACAAGTTCGCGCAGCCGACGGCCGTCGCAGACTTCGCGCCGCGCCACGGGCTCGACGCCGCCGCGCTGACCGAGCTGTTCGGCTGGAGCGAGGACGAATGGTCGCGCCGCACGGAAGGGAGCCCGATTCGCCGCGCCGGCTACATCGGCTGGCTGCGCAACCTGGCCGTCGCGCTCGGCAACGCCCCGACGGAGCCCGCCGTGCTCGCGGCACTCGGCGCGCGCCGCAGCTATCCCTCGGCGCTCGTGCGCGAGCACGTCGCCTGGGCGCTGGCCCGGCATGGCCGCGCCGCGGAAGACTCTCCCGACTGCCCATAACCGGAGCCCGCCATGTTCGAAGCCGCCCCCCACCCCCTACGCATTCCGACCGACGGCGGCTTCACGATCGCCGGCGCCGCCACTTCGCCGAGCAAGGATGAATTGAAATCCGCCGACTGGAAGGCCGAGCTCGAGAAAGAGAAGGATCGCATCGGCCGCTGGCAGCACAAGCTCTACGCCGACCAGCGATGGTCGATGCTGCTCGTGTTTCAGGCGCTCGATGCGGCCGGCAAGGACAGCACGATTCGCCACATCTTCACGGGCACGAATCCGACGGGCCTGCGCGTGAGCTCGTTCAAGCGTCCTTCGGAGACGGAGCTCGCCCACGACTTTCTGTGGCGCACGACGGCCAAGCTGCCCGAGACGGGCCATATCGGCATCTTCAACCGGAGCTACTACGAGGAGGTGCTCGTCGTGCGCGTGCATCCCGAGCTGCTCGAGGCGCAGCATCTTCCGAATCCGGAATCGCCCTCCATCTGGCACAACCGCTTCGATGCGATCGCCGCGCACGAGCGCCAGCTCGCCGAGAACGGTACCGTCATTCTGAAATTCTGGCTCAACGTCTCGAAGGAGGAGCAGCGGCGGCGGTTCCTCGCGCGAATCGACCGACCCAACAAGCGCTGGAAGTTCAGCGCCAACGACCTCGCCGAGCGGCGGCATTGGGACGACTACATGCATGCCTACGAGGAGTGCCTGAACGCGACCTCAGCGCCATGGGCGCCCTGGTACGCGATCCCGGCCGACGACAAGCCGTACATGCGCTGGCAGGTCGCCAAGCTCGTCAATGACGCGTTCGAGCGGATCGACGTCGACTTCCCGAAGCTCTCCGACAAGGCCGTCGCGGCCCTGGAAACGTACCGGAAATCGCTGGCTTCGGGGTAGCGGCCGGCCGGGCGCCTCCGACTGCCAACTGCGTCACTGAAATGTAGGCGGTTTCGCGTAGCATTCGGCCGTTCGACAGGCTGCGGAAAGCCTATGAGTACGGTCAGCATCGAGTCGCTGACGAACGGGATCGACTCCGATTTCAAACGTTCGCTGCTGAACAGCATCGCCCTGTTCCGGGGCGTCGATGCCGACGCCGTCGCGGACCTGCTCCCGCAGTGCGGGCGCGTGGACATCGGGCGGTCCCAGGTCCTGCTCTCCCCGGAGCGCACGAATCGCTGCGTCTACGTCGTGCTCAGCGGCCAGCTGGCCGTACACCTCGGCGCCTTGGACGCCCCGAAGATCGCGGATCTGCCGCCCGGCGCCTGCGCCGGGGAAATGTCGCTCATCGAGGACAAGGACCCCTCCGCCTACGTCGTCGCGACCGAGCCCTCGCACCTCATGGTCATCAGCCACAGCATCCTGTGGCAGCTCGTCGACCGCTCGCACGCGTTCGCCAAGAATCTGCTGGTGGTGCTCTCCGAGCGTGTGCGCTCCGACAACGAGTACATCGCAAACAGCTTGGGCGTTTTGCGCCGCGCGGAGCTCAACGCGATGACCGACGCGCTGACGGGCCTCGGCAATCGCCGCTGGATGCACGAGATGTTCGACCGCGAGCTCGCGCGTGCGCACCGCTCGGGGCAGCCACTGTGCATCATGATGGTCGACATAGACGGCTTCAAGCACTTCAACGACCGCTGCGGCCACATTGCGGGGGACCGCGTGCTCGCGGCCGTCGCCGCGACACTGCGCGAGTACCTGCGCCCGACCGACCTCATCGCGCGCTTCGGCGGCGACGAGTTTTCCGTGCTGCTGCCCGGCAGCAGCGAGCCACAGGCGGCCGAGACCGCGGAGCGCCTGCGCGAGCAGCTCAAGGCGCGCTCGCCCGCGAGTCTGCCGACGCCCGTAACGATCTCGATCGGCGTAACCGAAGCCCGCGAGGGCGACACGCTCGCAGAGCTCATCCACCGCGCCGACTTCGCCATGTACGCAGCGAAAGCGGCCGGCCGCGACCGCGTGCGCGTCGAGCGCTGAGCCGCCGACGGCCGAGCTGCCCGCCGCGCACCGGCGGCCCCTCAGACCTCGACGTTGTCGATGAGCCGTGCCCGCCCGAGCCAGGCGGCCCCGAGCACGACGAGCGGCGCCTCCTCGCCCGCGGCGGGCCGCGCGAGATCCTCCGCCCGCCGCACGTCGACGTAGTCCGGGCGAAAGCCGGCCTCCGCGAGCCGCGCGGTCGTTTCCCGCGCGACCGTCGCCGCATCGTGCGTCCCGGCGCGCAGCGCCGCCGCAGCCTCCGCGAGCAACGCGTGAAGCCGCGGTGCGAGGCTGCGCTGCGCCTCGGTCAGGTAACGATTGCGCGAGCTCATCGCGAGGCCGTCCGGCTCGCGGATGGTGCGCCCGGCCACGACGCGCACGGGCAGGTGCAGATCGCGGATCGTGCGCTCGAGGAGCACGCGCTGCTGATAGTCCTTACGGCCGAGCACGAGCGCATCGGGCGCGACGATGTTCAGCAGCCGGCAGACGACCGATGCGACGCCGTCGAAATGCCCGGGTCGACTCTCACCGCAGAGCTCGCGGGCGAGCGCCGGAAGCATGAGCCTCACGGCCTCCGCCGTGCCGAAGGGATAAATTTCGCGCTCCTCGGGCACGAACAGCAGATCGACGGCGCCTACGCCTTCGAGCTGCGCGCGGTCCTCGTCGAGCGTGCGCGGATAGGTCTCGAAGTCCTCGCCGTCGCCGAACTGAGTCCGGTTCACGAAGATGCTCATGACGACGCGGTCGGCAATGCGGCGCGCGAGCCGCGCGAGACTCAGGTGCCCGCCGTGCAGGTTCCCCATGGTCGGCACGAGCGCCACGGTTTGTCCCGCCCGTCGCCAGGCGGCCAGGCGCTCGCGCGCAGCGACGGCCGTAGTGACCGTTTGGAATGACGACAAGGCGGACACCTGCTCCCGAGCGCTCCCGAGCGGTGCGGCATTGTATCAGCCGAAGGCCGCGGCCGAAGCGTTGTAGAAGTGGCGCCCGCGCTTGATCCGCAGGATCGTGCGGAGCAGCTCCCGGTAGTCGGAGTCCCGGTGGATCGGATCGATCGATGCCGCATTGACGATGAGCAGCGGCGCCGAGTCGAAGTCGTAGAAGAACCTGGCATAGGCCTGGTTCAGCCGTTCGAGATAGGCCTGGTCGATGAGTTGCTCGTAGCCGATGCCGCGTCCCGCGACACGGCGCATGAGGACGTCCGCGGGCGCCTGCAGGTAGATCACGAGGTCCGGGCGCGGCGCGTCGAGCTCGAGCGTCGTCGCCACCTGCTCGTAGAGCCTGAGCTCGTTCTGATCGAGATTGAGCTCGGCGAAAAGCCGGTCCTTGTCGAAGAGGAAATCCGCGATACGTACTGGCGAGAACAGATCCGATTGCCTGATCTGCTCGATCTGCCGCGCGCGCTGAAACAGAAAGAACAGCTGCGCCGGCAACGCGGCATGGCGCGGGTTGCGATAGAAGCGCTCGAGGAACGGATTCTCCTCGGCCTTCTCGAGGATCAGCTCGCTCGCGAAGCTTTCGGCGAGCCGTTTAGCCAGACTCGTCTTCCCCACGCCGATCGGCCCCTCGACCACGATGAAACGCGGTCCGTCGACGGCGATGACCTCTTGCCCCTCATTCATCAGGAAACGGCTTCCCAGCGGCGCGCGGGCCGGCTACCGAGACTTTAAGGATTTTTCGGCTCGATCCAAGTCAGGAAGGAGCGGAATCGCGCGCGTCCTCGGAGGCGCCCTTGCCGCCGCCTCGCCCCCCGCGCCGCCGGCGCCCCGAGCGCCGCCGCCGCTTGCCGCCGAAGGCCTGGCGCTGCTCGCCCTCCGGGAGCTCCTGTACGTTCGTCCACCAGTCCGCGACCTCGGCCGTGACCTCGCCGCGGCGGCTGCGCAGGAGCATGAAGTCGTAGGCCGCGCGAAAGCGCTTGTGCTCGAGCAGGCGCGCCGCCCGGGGCCCCTCCCGGTTCTCGAAGCGCGGCTGCATCGCGAGCACCTCTTTCATGGGAATGCTGAAGCGCTTCGGGAACGTCGTATGCTCTTGCTGCTCGCCGACGACGCGGTGTGCCGCCTCGATGAGCGCCGCCCCCGGGCCGCCGTCGGCCTCGGCCTCGATCTCCGCGGCCAGGCGCTTGATGGCCGGCCACAGAAATACGGCATAGAGGAACATGGGAGTGACGGGCTTGTCCTCGTGGACGCGCGCATCCGTATTCCGCAGGCCCTCGCGGATGAACTCGAGCGCTTCGTGCTCGTACTCGCCTTCGAGCGCGGCAGCGGTCAGCGGGAACAGGTAGTCGAACAGGCCG
The DNA here is from genome assembly GCA_963782445.1 of uncultured Gammaproteobacteria bacterium. Taxonomy (GTDB): domain Bacteria; phylum Pseudomonadota; class Gammaproteobacteria; order Steroidobacterales; family Rariloculaceae; genus ZC4RG20. The sequence continues at coordinate 1,383,282 of CAWAJM010000001.1, read as the reverse complement.
TGCCGGCGCAGCATCTCGAAGCTCGTCACGGCGTGGCCCGCATGGAAGAGCTTCAGGACCTCGTCGAAAAGCCGCGCGGGCGGCACCTCGAGCAACAGCTCGGCCAGCTCCGACAGCGGCGCGGCCGCCTCGGGCGAGATCGTGAAATCGAGCTTGGCCGCGAGCCGAACGGCCCGGAGCATGCGCACCGGATCCTCCCGATAGCGCGTGACGGGGTCGCCGATGAGGCGCAGCGTGCGATGCTGCACGTCCTCGAGGCCCGTCGTGTAGTCCCAGACCGTGAAGTCGGCGATGTTGTAGTAGAGCGCGTTGACCGTGAAGTCCCGCCGCCACACGTCCTCGTCGATCGTGCCGTAGACGTTGTCGCGCAGGATGCGCCCCGAATCCGAGTGCAGCCGGTCCTCGTGCTCCTCGCCAGCGGCCGCGCGGAACGTGGCGACCTCGATGATGTCGCGGCCGAAGCGCACGTGCGCGAGCCGAAAGCGCCGGCCGATGAGCCGGCAGTTGCGGAACAGCTCGCTGATGTCCTCGGGCAGCGCGTCGGTGACAACGTCGAAGTCCTTTGGGTGGCGCTCCAGGAGCAGATCGCGGACGCCGCCGCCGACGAGAAATGCGGCAAAGCCCGCGTTCTTGAGGCGGTACAGCACCTTCAGTGCGCTGCTCGATATGTTGGCCCGACTGAGGTTGTGCTCGGAACGCGGAATGACGGTGGGCCGGGGCCGCGGCTGGGTTTCGCTCGGGTTCAAACAGCTTCCATATTTATCCGTACACAAAACCTGGTTATCATAGCAGCCCTCGCCGAGCCGAAGCACCCACGCTCCCTTCGTCTAGCGGTCTAGGACGCCGCCCTCTCAAGGCGGAAACACGAGTTCGATTCTCGTAGGGAGCGCCAATTTTTTCAGGCACTTAGAAGCGTCACGTCCGCGTCGATCGGCCCTCCGGGCGAAATGGGATTGACACGCTTCCGCCGATTGGCGGCTCCGGCCAATGCGAGCGTGAGCGGGCACGCACCCCATCGGCGCCAGCACGGTGGCCTTGACCACAGGTGGGTTGTCCACCGCACACGCGCGCTTTTCGAAAACGCCCCTTCCGAAAAATAACCTCCTTTCGTCGCCTGGAATGCTCATCGAGTTCGGAGAGCTCAGGCCCGTTTCGGGGGGATAAGCGGACAGCTACCAGGCCTCGGCTACTTCGCAGAATCCTCGCCAGGCGATTGATCTGCTGTGCACGCCTCCTAGGTAACGCGCCGAGTGACGATCGGCATACACTTTAACGACAGTCAGTCCATGGCGCGCGTGCCTAGTCACCAGCCACGCTGGGCCGAAAAAGACATTGTCGCTTCTTCATCGCCCGGCGGCGCGCTGATCTGCCTAGCGACATATATCTGCTGTCTTCATTCTCCGAGCCCGTGTCAAGCAAGCATCGGCGGCCTAATCGCCTATTGTAGCTGACAGGCACGGTGCCTGATCCAATGTCGCTTATCGTGCATCGATCCGCCCTCTTACGTAGCCGAGCTTAGGAGTTCGAAAGTGCATTGCGGCCCACGCGACCGCGAGCTTTACGATGAACCTTGCCTGGCTGCTCGAAACGTCTCCTGGCAGTTTAGTCTGCTTCGGGAGGTCTCTAGTCATCGTCCGCAATTCCTGCGCGGGAAGCGTACCGGGCGGCCACCTGCGACCATACAAACTGATCCAATGTCCTGGGGTGAAGTCGAGAAACATCGCGGTGTTGCAGCACGTGGCAATGACGCGCCGCGTCTTTGATTTCGCGGTAAGCCGATGCTCCCGCAATTCGTCAGCCCCTCTGGTGCACGCCACGCGGTCCTTGCGGTAGAGGACAAACCGTGTGACCCCAGTGTCTTCGAGCAACTTTGGAGCACACGGCAGCCTCTCCAGTATGGAACCAGCCTCGCGGCAACTCGTGCAGCAACACTCAGTGCTGACAATGTGGTCACCCAAGAGCTCCAGCTCGACCTTCCCGCAGTTGCATTTCAGTTTAGTGATTCTTTCCATGGCCTTGAATCCGTAGCTGCAAGCAATTTGGGCCGGCTTGGGTCGCACTCGGCCGTTAGAGACAAGCTAACACTAATCGGCGCAACGGTCCGCCTTCGAGCCTGAAATTCCCGCGAGTCGATAGCCGTAAAGTCGCCCCCGCGCCACTGTCATCCAATCGTTGACGCCGTGACTCTCCGTATCCGCACTGTCATTACAGCTACGAATTTCGATATCCGGATACTGCCCGCGCTCGAAGGCCTTTTCGCGCCAATCGCTCCCGCCTTAGAACGATTCGCGGAGCATCATAGTCTCCTGCACCGCAAGTACGATCCGCAGAGCGCAAGGCGGGAATTTTCGATTCACCAACAAGCCCGAGGGTTTGCGGTGATCAGGTATCCCAAGCGGGGAATGGAGACGACGTATCGATACGCGGGGTGCACCCTCCGGAACTCCGACCGTCCACCTGGACTCGATAACTAGGACGGCCTTCCTGTCGCGGCCGTGGTACTTGTATGAAGTCAGCGCTTCCGGTTCCGAGGGATGCCCACGCGGGCGCCGTCGCAACGCTCTCGCAGCGCGTAAACGCAGAGCGGCTCACGCTGCTCGCGTGGACGCGCGCGGTATTGCTGCAGTTCGCGCACCCGCTCGTCGCCGCCGGCGTCTACGAGCACAGCAGCTTCCTGAGCACGCCCCGGGCCGGAGTCCAGCGCCTCAGGCGCACCGTCGCGGCGATGTTGTCCCTGACCTTCGGGGACGATACGGAGCGCGAGTGCGCCCTCGCGCGCATCCGTTCCATTCACAAACGCGTTCATGGAACGCTCGGCATCGACGTTGGCCCGTTCCGGGCGGGCACGCCCTACTCGGCGGAGGCGCCCGAGCTCGTGCTCTGGGTGCACGCGACCCTCGTCGAGTCCATTCCGATGTTTTACGAGCTGCTCGAGGCGCCCCTGACGCCGGCCGACCGCGATACCTACTGCCGGGAGGCGGCCTCCGTCGCGGCCGCGCTCAACGCGCCCCGGGACGAGATCCCGATGTCGGCGGCAGCGCTGCGCGCGTATATCGACGGCATGTACAGTTCCGGCCGCATCGTCGTGAGCCCTCAGGCCCGCGCGCTCGGCGCCCGAATCCTGCGTCCGTTTGGGATTCTCGGCGGGCCGGCGGCCTCGCTGAATCGTCTGCTGGCGCTGGCGCTGCTGCCCGAGTTCATTCGCGAGCAATACGGGTTCGAATGGACGCGCAGGGACCAACGGGCTTTCTCACTCGTCGTCCCGGCGCTGCGCGGCATCCGCAAGCTGCTCCCGGACACGCTCGCGACCTGGGGCGCAGCCCGAGGCCCCGTCGCTCGGATACGCTCGCGGTTCTGAGGGCCGGTTTCGCCCCTCGGCGGAAATGCCCGCCGGCCTACTCGCCGGCCTTGTCGGCGGCTGCAAGCAGAAACGCGGGCCGCCGCCGCAGCTCGGCCAGGTCCGGACGGCTCTGCACCGCTTCCGCAGAGGCCTCGGGCTCGCTGACGCGTCGCAGCACGAGCCCCGAGTCGATGAGCGCGTTGATATAGGTCTGCACCGTGCGGTGATACTTGATGACGCCGTCCACGAACCACCGGCTTTCCCGCTGGCCCTCGTCCCCGTAGCGGTCGAGCTTCCAGTGCAGCGGCGCGCCGCGCGCATCGCGATGCCATTCGTACGTGCCCAAGGCCGTCGCGACCGGATGCTCGACCGAGAACACGAAACGGCCGCCGGGGCGAAGCGCACGCACCACGTTGTCGACGACGGCGGGATAGTCCTCGACGTAGTGCAAAGCCAGCGACGAGACAACGAGATCGAACGCCTCGGCGCCCATTTCGAAACGCTCGATCGAACTCCGCACAAAGCTGATCGCGGGGTCGCGCGTGTTCCGCTTCGCGGCCTCGAGCATCCGCTCGGAAAGGTCGATCCCGGTCACTTCGGCTGCACCGCGCCGCCTGAGCCAGCGCGCGAAATCGCCAAAGCCGCACCCAAGATCGAGGACCGACGCACCCTCCAAAGAATTCGGCAGGAGGGCCCGGACCGCGGGCTCCTCCACGGCGCCGTTGAGACCCGAGTCCTTCCGGCGAAGCTCGCTGTAGCCCGCGAAGAACGCTGGTTCGTCGTAGATGTTCTGCACCGCCGACCTGCTCAGTCCTTCTTCTTTCGTGGCTCGGCCCGGTCGAGCTCGAGTGTGTCGTACGGGTTGTAGCCGCGCCGCGTCGACGGTTTGTCACGCTCCGTTCGCGCTTCGTCTTCGAGCGCGAGGCTCGACTCGTCGAGCGCCTGCAGATAGCTGAACGCATCGGTCTGCGCCGCGAACGGGCCTGTCTCCTTCTTCGGCGCGTGGGTCTCGTCGATCGGTTGGGTCGTACCGAAACTCTCTTCGAGCGCCTCCATCTCGTCTGTCGGCTCGTCGTCTTCCATGCTCTCCCCCCGGCAATGCCACATTATGCAGATCAGAACATGGCGGGTTCCACCGCGGCTGGCCAACCGGCGTGTGCACGGCGGCCGTCGTCGTGGCGAACGGCTGAAAAAGCGGAAAAACAGGCGAAATTGCATCCCCTGCATAGTCCCGAACGCACCGCCACGTGCTATTCTTCGCGCCGGTTTCAAGCGGCGATCGTCCAATTCGACGCCGGAGAACAGCCAGGAGAATACCCACGTGGAAAAAAAGACTACCCCGCCGACGAAATCGGAAGTCCTTGCCCAGATCTCGAAGGACACCGGCCTGACTCGTAAGGACGTGAACGCCGTGTTCGATTCCCTGAACGGCGTCATCCGTAAGAGCCTTCGAAGTCATGGAGCTTTTACGGTGCCCGGGCTCATGAAGCTCAAAGTCGTGGCAAAACCAGCCACAAAGGCCCGCCAAGGCGTCAACCCCTTCACGGGCGAGAAGATGACGTTCAAGGCGAAGCCCGCGAGCAAGAAAGTGCGCGTCACGCCGCTCAAGAACCTCAAGGAGATGGTCGCCTCGCGCAGCACCAAGCGTAAATAGCCGGCAATCGGCACGTTGCGGGGGCGCAAGCTCGGCCTGTCAGCGAGCCGCCCCCGCACGCCTCGACCGCGAGACGGCCACGGGCGCGATCGTCGGGATCGCGGCCCGCAGCGCAACGTCTCGCGGGTCGCCCTCGAGGTGCGTCCCCATCCGGTTCGTGACGTTCCCATGGCCGATGCCCGTCATGAAGCCGGGCGAGAACGCAACCTCACCGCGCAGGCACTCGTCGAAGAAGCCGAGCCCGAACGGCCGGGCGATGTCCTCGGCGAAGACGCGGCCGAGGGTACGACCGGCCGGATCGACGCGGCGAGTGAGCTCGCCTTCTTAAAAGCCCAGGCTGATCGCGTGATAGGCCTGCCGCTCGCCGGGGCGGCCATGCCGGGCGCTGGCGGGCCATGATCGCGGCCAGTCGATCGAGGTCCGCGACGGCCTCGCGGTCCACGGGCTCCTCGAACGCGAACAGCCCGGCCTGGTGGGCCAACAGCTGGCGCACCGTGACGGCTTCCTTGCCGTTCTGCGCGAACTCGGGCCAATAGGCCGCCGCGCGCACGTCGTAAGTCGAGCCTCGGGCGCAGCTCGCAACTACGCCCGGCGCCGCCGGGGCCTTCAGCTCGCCATCTGCCCGTGCATGAGCATGTCCACGGCGTGCTCCATCGATCCGGCGCGGATCACTTCGCCGCCGTTGACGAAAAAAATCTCGTCGGCGTTTTTGATCGTGTTCAATCGGTGCGCGATGATGACCTTCGTAGTCTCGCCCGGCAATCGCGCGAGGATCGATTCGAGCAGCTGCTCGGTCACGGTATCGATGTTCGCCGTGGCCTCGTCGAGGATCAAAAGCTCCGGCCGCCGCAGCGCGGCGCGCATGAACGCGACCAGCTGCTTCTGGCCGAGGCTCATCGAATCGCCGGCCGAGCTGACGTTGGTATCGAGACCGGCCTCGAAGCGGCCGAGCAGATCGGAGAACCCGAGCGCGTCGAGTGCCGCCTCGAGACGCTCGCGGGAGGCGCCCCGATACTCCGGATTGCCGTAGACGATGTTGTCGCCGACGCTCCCCGTGAACAAGAACGGGTCCTGCAAAATGAAGCCGATGCGCCCCGCCCGGTCCGCGGCCGAATAGGACCGGATGTCACGCCCGTCGAGGAGCACGAGCCCCTCCACGGGATCGTAGAGCCGGGCCATGAGGGAGGCGGTCGTCGTCTTGCCGCCGCCGGTCGGGCCGACGAGAGCGTAAGTCTTGCCGCGCTCCAAGGCGAAGTCGACGCGGTGCAGCACGTCCTTGCCCCGCGCGTAGGCGAACGAGACATGCCGAAACTCGACGACGGCCGTCGACTGAGTCTGTTCGGCCGGTACCGTCACGAGGTCCGACTCGAGCGCGAGCACTTCGGAAATTCGGTCGAGGGCAGCGAGCGCGAGCTGGAACGAGGACCAGACGGCCGCCAACTGGCGCAGCGGGTTGTAGAAGTTGTTGACGTAGAGCAGATAGCCGATCAGAAGCCCCGTCGTCACCGTGCCGTGGGCGATGAGCCAGATGCCGAAAGCCAGCACGATGAGCTGGCCCAGGTTGTAGGCCAGCCCATACAGAGGAATGAAAATATTGCTCGCGACACCGGCCCGCACGGACGCCTTGAAGTTCGTCTCGTTTGCGGCCGCGAACTTGTTGCGGAAGTAGTCGAGCCGGTTGAAGGCCACGATGACCTTGAAATTGGCGAGGCTCTCCTGCACCTCGCCGCTGAGGCCGCCGAGCGTACGCAGGCTCTCGAAGCTGCGGCGCTTGACCCATCCGGACACGACCTGCGTGACGACGAGCACGCCGGCGGCGGGCACGAGCGCCGCGAGGCCGAGCCTCGGGTCGAGGACGAGCAGCATGATGCCGGCACCCGAGATCAGGAACGCGTTGCTCAGGAACTGCATGAGCGCCTGGGAGAAGAACTGATTCAGCTTGTCGGTATCGTTGTTGACGCGCGAGATCAGGTCGCCCGACTTGTTCTCGTTGAAGAACGCGACGGGCAGCTCCTGCAGCTTCTCGAAGAGCGCGTTGCGGAGGTTGAACAGGATGCGCCGGCCGACGCCGCCCATCGTCCGCGTCTGCACGTAACTCGCGACGAGCCCCGCAAGGTAGATTCCGAGCAGTATCGACGCCCACAGCACGACGCCGGCGTACTCTCCCCGGGCGATGAAGGTGTCGACCGCGTGCGCGATGATCAGCGGCCCGGCCAGCGCGGACCCCGACGTCACGACGATCGCGCCGAGAGCGATCGCGATGCGGCGTTTCTCGGGCGCCATGAGCGGCAGCAGACGCCGCAGCGCGCCGCCCAGCGGCTCGCGCTGCTTGCGCCTCGCGTCCTCACGGCTAAGCGCGTAGCTCATAGTCTTCGGTGCTCTGCTGGGAATGGTAGATCTGGACGTATTCGGGTGAGCGGCGCATGAGCTCGGCGTGGGTGCCGCTCGCGAGCACCTGCCCTTCCATGAGCAGCACGATCTGATCGTAGTCCTCGACGGGGGCGATCTTCTGGGTGACGGAGATGAGTGTCACGTCCGGATAGTGGCTGCGCACGTTGGCGAGGATGCGCTGCTCCGTGCGCGTGTCGACGCGAGCCGTGAAATCGTCGAGGAGCAGGATTCTGGGGTCGAGCGCGAGCGCCCGCGCGAGCATGATGCGCTGCTTCTGGCCGCCCGACAGAGACGTGCCGCGCTCGGAAACTACCGTATCGAGGCCGGCCGGCAGGGTGCTTACGAAGTCGCCGAGCTCGGCCGTGCGCAGCGCCTTCTCGAGGGCCGCGTCGTCCACGGCTGCCGAGAACGCGATGTTCTCTCTGAGGCTCAGGTTGAACACGATGCTGTCCTGAAAGACGAAGCCGATCTGGCGGTGCAGCGCCTCCGCGTCGTAGCGCTCGATCGGCACGCCGTCGAAGAGAATGCGGCCCGCCTCCGGGCGGATGAGGCCCGTCAATGCGTATAACAGCTGCGTCTTGCCGGCGGCCGTCGGTCCGAGGATGGCAGTGCGCGATTTCGCCGCGACCTGGATAGTCACCCCGTCGAGCGCCTTGCGTTCGCCGAACTCGAGCGTCAGGCCGCAAACCTGGACTTCGCCGCGCAGCCGCGCCGTGATCGTACCGGTGCGCTCGGGCGCCGGCGCATTGAGCACCTCGGCGACGCGGGCGTAGGCGGCCGAGGCCTGGGCGATGACGTTGCTCATGAACCCGATGACGAGGATCGGAAAGATCAGCATCGCGAGATAGCTGTTGAAGGCCGTAAAGTCGCCGAGACTCATGCGGCCCGCAATCACGAAGTGGCCCCCGAGCGTCAGGATCACGAGCGTCGCGACGTTCGTCGCGAACGTGATCACGGGGATCAAGCCCGCAAACAGCCGGATGATCGCTAGACCGATGTCGAGGGCCTCGGCGTTGGCCGCGAGAAACTTCTCGTACTCCGAATGCTGGGAATTCAGAAGGCGTATCAGCGAGGAGCCGACGATGCTCTCGTTGATGACGCGGTTGAGCCAGTCGATGGCCGCACGCGAGCGGACGAACAGCGCCCGCACGCGTCTCAGCACGAACGAAAACGCGCCGCCTATCACGGGCACGACGAGCAGCACGGCAAGCGCGAGGCCCCAATCGATCGAGAACATGAGCGCGCTGGCGCCGACGATGAGGAACACGGAAGAGACCATCGAGACGATGGCCTGGGCGACGAACAGTTTGATGGAATCGAACGTCCGAGGTCAGATTCGTGAGCAGCCGCCCCGCCCCGACCTTCTGAACGTAGGCGTTGTCCTGCGCCGAGATCATGGCCGCGACGCGGTTGCGCAGATCCCTCGCCACAAGCTCGGAGGCATACGTCTGCACGATCGACTGGAAGTAGATGAACACGAAGATGCCGAGCGCGGCGAGGCCGAGCTCGAGCGTCGTGGCTGCCAGGCGGAACTGACCAGCCGTGTAGCTGTCGATCGTCGCGGCGATGATCTTCGGGATCACGAGGTTCAGCCCGTTGCCGAGCAGCGTCAGCGCGACGAGCCCGGCGATCCAGCGCCGGTAGGGTTTGAGCAATGCCGAGAGCCGGGCGTCCGCCTCGCGCGGCGCCTGCTGATGCCGTGCAATCATGTTGCGCCATCTTCGCACATACACGGAGGCGACGCGCGGACCTTGACGCCGGCCGCAGCTGCCCCCAAGAATGATTCCAACGACAGCACGAGGAAGCGAGAGATGGCAAGCGGTTGGGCCAGGGACGGTGCCGTCCAGGACCAGATCGACGACACGGTCGCGGATGCGCTGAGGCGCGTCCGCAGCCGTATCCCGGACGGCGAGAGCCGAACTCACTGCGAGGAATGCGGCGCGGAGATTCCGGCCGCACGGCGCGAGGCCGTCAAAGGCGTGCGCTTGTGCATCGCCTGTCAGACGGGCCGGGACAAGGAAGCCCAGGCCTTCGCGGGCTACAACCGGCGCGGCAGCAAGGACAGCCAGCTGCGCTGAGTCAGCGGCCGCCGGGGCCGGCGCCCGGCCGCCCCGTGGTGACCGACGCGCCGCGGTGCTCGGCACGCCGGACCGTGTTTCGCCGGTGACGTAGACCCAGGAGGATCACGGTGCTCACGGCGAGCGGCGCCCAGAACGCGACGAGACGGAACAGCAGCGCTGCGGCGATGCTGTCGGCCGTCGCGATGCCGTGCGTCGAGAAGTATGTGCTCATGACCACTTCGAAGCTCCCTCCGCCTGCCGGCACGGCAACGACCGCGACACCCGCCAGTGCGAGCACGAGCCCCACGAACAGCGACCAGACGCTCGGCGCCACGCCGAGCGCATAGAAGATGATGTACAGGGCAACGCAATTGCAGACCATGCCGCCATACTGCCAGCCGACCATGATCGCGAAGCGTCCTGGCCTGCGGACGATGAGTGCCTTGCCCGCGTAGTACTCGTCGAGGAAGCGGCGCACGGGCACATCGCCCCATTGTCGGCGCAGCAGGCGTGCGAGGTACCCTTTCGCCTTGAGCGCAAAGCCCTCGAACCGGCCGCGGTCGCGCTGCAGAAAATAGAACCCGCCGGCAAGGCCCAGAAGAGCGAGTCCGGGCACGAGGCCGAGCCCGGCGATTGCGCCGCTGATCGAGGCACCGAAGGCCAGGTGCACGAGGACCACGACGACGAGCGAGCCGAGCGCAATCGAATTGCTTAGCGTATCGACGAGCGCGAGCATCGATGCCCGTCCAGCCGGCACTCCGCGCTGGTGAAAAGCATAGGTAATGAACGCGTAGCCGCTTGCCCCGCCCGTCGGAATGAGATGATGGGCCGTCGTCGCAACAAGCGCGGTCCGCGCGAGAAACCACCGGCCGAACGTATATTCCATGACCCCGAGGGCGATGCGATAGGCCGAGCCGCGGCAGAAATAGACCCCGGCGATGGCCGCGGCCGCGGCCGCGACGAACCACGGCGAGACGCGGCCGATCACGTGGATCGCACGCACGACCTCGTCATGATTGCGATAGGCCATCCAGGCAACGGCCCCGAGCACGGCCAGCACGAACAGCCAACGCAACGGCGAAGCCCAGGCTCGCTTCGCACCGCCGCTTCGGGAACGGCTGCGAGTGCCTTGCGGGGCCCTGGCGCTTTCGGAACCGCCGCCCTCCGATCCGGTTGATTGCTCGACGGTCGTTGTCCGAGTCCTGACGGCGGGTGGAACTGCAAGGAGCATGCCATGGCAGGCCTGCCCTTGCGGCGGCACCCATGGCACCGAAGCACGATTGACGGTGTGCGTCGAGGCTCTACCATGTCCTGAATAGGCCGACCAATGAGCGAACCCAACGACAATCCGCACCAGCGTGTCGAGCCGTCCGAGGAGTGGACGTTCCGCCTTCTGGTCCAGTCCGTGCGCGATTACGCGATCTTCATGCTCGACCCGACGGGCCGCGTGGTGACCTGGAACGAAGGCGCGCAGGCCATCAAAGGGTACACACGTGAAGAGATCGTCGGCTCGCACTTCTCGCGCTTCTATCCGCAGGAGGAGATCGACCGCGGCTGGCCCGATTACGAGCTGGCACGCGCGACGGAGGACGGCAGGTTCGAGGACGAATCCTGGCGCGTCCGCAAGGACGGCTCGCTGTTCTGGGCCAACGTCGTCATCACCGCCCTGCGTAACGAGCAGGGCGAGCTCGTCGGGTTTTCCAAGGTCACGCGCGACCTGACCGAGAAGCGCCAGCAGTCCGAGGCGCTGCGCCAGAGCGAGGAACGCTTCCGGACGCTCGTGGAAGCCGTCCGCGACTACGCGATCTTCATGCTCGACGCGCAGGGGCTCGTGACGACGTGGAACGCGGGCGCGCGCAAAGTCACGGGCTACGAGACCGACGAGATTCTCGGCGTTCACATCACGCGCTTCCACCCGTCCGAGTCCGTGACGCAGCGCTGGCCCGAGCACGAGCTGCGCATGGCGACGCTCGAAGGGCGGTTCGAGCACGAGGGCTGGCGCATCCGCAAGGACGGCTCGCGCTTCTGGGCCAACGTCGTGATCACCGCCCTGCGCGATCCCGAGGGCCGACTGCTCGGATTCTCGAAGATCATCCGCGACCTGACTGAAAGACGCCGCCAGGAGCAGGAACTCGAGGCCAGCGAACAGCGCTTCCGGCTGCTCGTCGAAGGCGTCGACGACTACTCGATCATCATGCTGGACCCCAGCGGATTCGTGAGCAGCTGGAACGGTGGCGCCCAGACGATTAGCGGCTATGCGGCCGGCGAGATCCTCGGGCGCCACTTCTCGCACTTCTACTCCTCTGAGGACGTGGCGGACGACAAGCCCTGGCACCATCTCGCGATCGCCCGCCGGACCGGCCGCTTCACGGAGGAGAACTGGCGGGCCCGGAAGGACGGCACCCTGTTCTGGGCCGGCACGGTCATCACCGCACTGCACGATCCGCAAGGTCGGCTTTACGGTTTCGCTCAGGTCACGCAGGATCTCGCGGACCGCCGCCAGGCCGAGACGCTGGCCGAGACGGCCGAGCGAATGCACGAATTCATCGCCATGCTTGCGCACGAGCTCAGGAACCCGCTCGCGCCGATCCGCAATGCCGTCGAGCTCATGCGCATCAAGGGACTCGGTGATTCCACGCTCGAGGCGATGCGCGAAACGATCGAGCGCCAGAGCACCCACCTGACGCGCATCATCGACGATCTGCTCGATGTGAACCGCATCGTCCATGGCACCTTCGCGATCGCCCACGATCCCATCGACCTGCGCGAGGTCCTGGAGCGCGCCGTCGAAGCGAGCCAGCCGATTCTCGACGCCCAGGCCCATCGCCTGCACGTGGATATACCAGCCGTTCCGTTGCCGCTGCGCGGCGATTCCCTGCGGCTCGTGCAGGCCGTCGTCAACGTCCTCAACAATGCGGCCCGCTACACCCCGTCCGGAGGCAACATCTGGCTCGCGGCCGTCCCGCGGACGCAGGACATCGAGATCCGAGTCCGGGACGACGGCCGCGGCATCGATCCCCAGCAGCTCGAAAAGATCTTCGACCTTTTCACGCAGCTCAACGCCACACCCAGCGGCACGCACGGCGGCCTCGGCGTCGGCCTGCCGCTCGTGCGCCGCGTCGTCGAGCTGCACGGCGGCGTGGTGCAAGCGCGCAGCGCCGGAGTCGGCTCGGGGAGCGAATTCGTCATCCGGCTGCCGCTTGCGCAGACGGACGTGCCGGCGCCGGCACGGCCGGACGACGGGAGCGGCGCGCACGATGCGCCGCGCGGTCTGCGGATTCTCGTCGTGGACGACAACCGCGACGCCGCGGACAGCCTGCACCTGCTCCTGCAGTCGACGGGGCAGGACGCGTACGTCGCCTACGGCGGCGAAGAAGGTCTCGCCGTCGCCGAGCGCATCGAGCCGGACATCGTTCTGCTCGACGTTGCGATGCCCGACCTCAGCGGTTATGAGGTCGCGCGCCGTCTCTCGCGCGCACCCGCCGCGCACCGTCCCGTGCTCGTCGCCGTCACGGGATGGGACCAAAAAGCCGACAAAGCGCGGGCCGAAGAGGCGGGCTTCGAGTACCACTTCGTCAAGCCCGTCGATCAACAGACTCTCCAAAACCTGCTCGAGAAGCTGGCGGCCGAGCGCGAGCGGCGCTGACGGCGCCCCTCGTGTGTCCGGCGGCACGGGCCAGCTGCATTCGCAGCGTGTAATTTATTCTGTTAAATTGCACATCTAGGGAGAATGAAATGACGCTGTCGGAGTACATCGAGGCGAACACCGAGCCGATCCTCTCCGACTGGGAAGCATTCGCCCGCAGCCAAACCGAGCCCGCGCACGGCCTCGACGCCGCGGCACTCAAGACGCCGGCCGCCCGAATGCTGCATGAAGTCGCGGCTCACCTCGCGTCCCGCCAGGAAGGCCGGGGTGGGCGGCCCCCTGCGCCCCGCCCCACTTCGTCCGGCGCGGAGCGCATCGTGGCGGCTGCCCGGCAGCACGCGGCCGAGCGGCTTGCCCAAGGCTTCTCCCTCGATGAGATGATCTTGGAATACCGGGTGCTGCGCACGGCCGTCGTGCGCGGCTGGAGCCGCCACACGCACCTCGAGCGGAGCGACGCCATCGAGGAGCTCGTCCGCTTCGACGACGCGCTCGACCGCACGACCAACGAGGCGATCAAGTGGTTCTACGAACGCGTCGAGCGGGGGCGGGATCTGCTCGTCGCAATTCTGGCGCACGACGTGAGAACACCGATCGGCGCGATTCTCGCTTCAGCCGATTCGCTGCTGGCGGACGCGCGCCTCGACGCCGCGAGTTCCGAAGCGGCGCGCCGTATCCGCAACAGCACGCTCCGGCTTCGCCATCTCGCGAGTGACCTGCTCGATTTCACGCGTACGCGACTTGGGGCGACATTGCCCGTCACCCCCTCACCGGCCGAGCTCGGCAGGATCTGCGCCGCGACTGTGGAGGAACTCCAGACGCTGCACCCGCGCGCGCAGCTCGAGCTCGATTGCCGCGGCGATCTCCAAGGCGTCTGGGACTCGGCTCGAATCGAGCAAATGCTGTCCAACATTGTGGCGAACGCCATCGAGCACGGCCTGCCTGGGGCTTCGATCCGCATCGAGGCCGAAGCGACCGACGAGGCCCACGCCGACGTTCACGTAGTGAACCGCGGCACGCCGATCCCCGTAGCGGTACAGCAGGTCATGCTCGATCCGCTCACGAATCTCCCCTCCCTGCCCGCGCGCGAAACCAACCGCACCCGCGGCCTCGGACTCGGGCTGTTCATCGCGCGCCAAATCGCCGAAGCACATGGCGGCAGGCTGAGAATCGAATCGAACGAGGAGGGGCTCACGAGCGTATCGGTGCGGCTGCCTAGAAGGCCGTCACCGAGCGAAACGAGCGCGTGAGCGCTGCCGCCGGTCAGGAGCGCGCGCCGGCGGCGTCGCGCAGGATCTTTTTGGCCGCACTCACGGCTGCCGTGAGCTGGCCGGGGTCCGGAGCCTTGCTGTCGAGATAGGGCCGGACGACGCCGAGAGCCGAAGCACGCACTTCCGCAGGCGCGCGGCGAAGCCACCAGATCATGTCCACGAGCGCCTCCCGGCACTCCGCCGGCAGGGCGTCCACGTCGAATTTCTTCGTCCCCGGCACCGTCTGTCTCTGGCAAGGGTCCCCAAAAAAGGAAGCAGCGCCGTCGCGGCGGGCTCATGGAAAACACGGATCAGGGCCGAAAAGGTTCCGGATGCCTGGGAATCAGTCCAGACGGGGCCGCCGCCAAGGGTCGGAAGGATGACGCCGCGAAGGCGGCCGGCGGACGCGGAGGCAGCGGACGGGGACCGCCGGACGCCCGGTCCGAGCGGCCCCCCAAGGTGAGGCGGCGAAGCCGCCGCCTGCGCGTCACCTATTTTTTGGGCCTGCCGCTTCGCTTCTACTTCTTCGGCAGCGGCGGGAATGGAGGCAGCGAGCGCAGATAGGCGATGATCGCGTCGAGATCCTCCTCGTCTATGTTCTTGTAGAGCTCGAACGGCATGAACGGCTTGAGCTTGGTGCCGTCGGGTCGGATGCCCTGCGTAATCGCGCGCTTGATATCGGCATCCGACCACTTGCCGATGCCGGCGGTCGGATTGGGCGTGATGTTACGCGATACAGCGGTCCAGCTGTAGACGAAGGGCTTGCTGTAGACATTGCCGCCTGCGCCCATCTTATCCCGCTGCAGCACGCCCTTCACGCGCGGCGTGTGGCAGTCCATGCAGTGTCCCATCGGCCCCGCGAGATACTGTCCGTAGGCGACCTGATCCTCGCGCGGCACCTCGGGCACGTGGCCGACCGGGGGACCGTAATTCGGCGGCAGCGGCGCGTAGTACTCGCTGTTCGGCACCGTGTTGTGCACGGCGGGCACGGAACGGATATAGGCGACAATGGCGTCGATGTCGGAATCGGAAATGTCCCGGTAGAACTCGAAGGACATCGGCGGCCCCAGCAGCTTGCCGGTGGGGGTG
Organism: uncultured Gammaproteobacteria bacterium; assembly: GCA_963782445.1. Lineage (GTDB taxonomy): Bacteria > Pseudomonadota > Gammaproteobacteria > Steroidobacterales > Rariloculaceae > ZC4RG20. Next base: position 1,367,855 of record CAWAJM010000001.1, on the reverse strand, counting down.
ATGCCCTCACGGATCGCGCGTGCGATCTGCTGGGGGGACCAGTTGCCGATGCCGGTTTCCTTGTCCGGTGTGATGTTCTTCGCGTAGGCCTTGAAGCCCGGGTCCGTGATGACGTACGCCCCGGAAAACTCCTTGCCCTTGATGAAATTTCCATTCTTGTCGCGTGGCGAGTGGCAGTTGCCGCAGCCCGCGATGCCGTCGACGAGATACTTGCCTCGCGCGAGCAGGTTCTCGTCCGCCGACGCCGGGCCGGCCGCCAGGACCAGCGCCGCCACGGCTGCCGCGGCAGCCAGTATTCCCCCACGATAAGTTGCCATGCCGACCCCTTCTAGTTATTCAGCACCGGACGGGCTGCGCCTCGAGGCCCAGCCTTGCCGGTCCGATTTTGCACACGCTTAGGCTCTCGGCGCAACTGAACACCGGCACATCGCGCCCGGCGCCTATCCGGAGGCCGGGCCCGCCCCCCCGGCTCGCGCCGTCCCGGCCGCAGCGCGCGGCCGCCCCGCCGCCCGAGCGTGATCGAGTTCACATTCGGAACCTCCCGACTTTGTCCGGGCTGACCGGCTGCCATATAATTAGGATTGCTAGCTAGCGTTTTTGTCTTGACTGCGTATTTGCATAGCAGAGAGTTTGCGTATCCCGCCATGTCGACAGACTCAGAAGATTCGGCTCTCGAGACCGACGCACTGCAGGAACAGGACGCGACGCCGGGCCCGGAAGGCAGCGCATCCGAGGATGCGGACCCGCCCTTCACCGCGCACGAAGGCACGATGCCGCCGGGAAGTCTAGATGTCTTCGCGAAGCCGGGCTGGTTTTCGCGGACTTAAGTCCGGGCGCGGCCGGGCCGAAACGGCGCGCCGCGCAGCGGCGCCGGCGTATCAGCCGAAGCCGAGCGCCGCAGAAGCGCGCGCGGCCCCCTCGACGAGGGCCGCGAGCTTGGCCCAGGCGATCTGCGGATGCGAGCGGCCGCCGAAGCCGCAATCCGTGCCGGCGATGACGTTCTCGCGGCCGACGGCCGCGGCGAAGCGCGCGATGCGCTGGGCCACGAGGTCCGGGTGCTCGACGAGATCCGTGGAATGCGTGACGACGCCGGGCACGAGAATCTTGCCCTCCGGCAGCGCGGTCTCCTGCCAGACGACGTATTCGTGCTCATGGCGCGCGTTCGCGGCTTCGACGAGATAGGCACCGGCGTTGACGGCGAGCATAACGTCGACGAGGTGCGCCAGCTCGAGATCGTAGACATGGGGCCCGTGCCAGCTTCCCCAGCACAAGTGATAGCGAATGCGCTCCTCGGGAATGCCGGCGAGCGCGTGGTTCAGCGCCTCGACCCGAAGCAGGCAGTGCTTCTTGAACGCTTCGAGCCCCATGTCGATGCCGATGCGGTCCCACATCGCCGGCAGCCACGCATCGTCGACCTGGACGATGAGGCCGGCATCGGCAATCTTTCGGTACTCGACGCGTAGCGCATCCGCGACGGCGAACAGGAACTCTTCTTGGGAGGGGTAACATTCGTTCGTGTAGTAAGGCTCGAGGCTCGCCGGCGCCGTCGTCGTCAGAAACACGTCCTCGGTGCCTGCGGCGGCGACGAGTTGGCGGATCTCCCGCTCGAGCGCCGCCTTGCCTTCATAGGTCACGGGCGCCGTGCAGCGCCAGTAGTTGCGCTCCAGCCGGATCTGCTCGCCCGGGGTGTAGAACAACGTGCCGCGCTCCGCGGCATAGCGGTAGAACTCCGCGAACTCCCGTTGCTCCCGCCCCTTGAAGACGGCCGAACCCGCCACAGCGCCGCTCGCAAGCTCGCAGCCGCCCAGGCGCCCGTCCATGAATGACAGCCAGTCGCCGCCCTTCGTGTACTCGCCTTCGTTGACGACGTCGAGCCCGATGCTGCGTTGCTGCCCGACCACTTCGGCGACCGCCGCCGCAAGCCGCTGCTCGTAGTCGGTCTCGTTGCCGACGAGCGTCTCGACGCTGGGCAGGCTGCCCGTATGCGTCGTCAGAATCCGGTCGGTGCTCCGACGCATCGCGCTCAGCAGCACTGACAGCGCGAGGGGCCGTGCCCTTCGGTCAGCACGCGCCCGTCCTGTGCCGCGATCGTGATGCGCAGCGAGCGCCCATCCTCGAGCCGCAGCGTGACGTCCCGATCGACGAGATCGCGCGGCTCGGGCACGGAGCCGAGGTCGACGCGGCCGTCGACGCGGTGCAGCCCAGGCACCGGCAGACCGGAGGCCGCCATTGCCTGAAAGCGGCTGATGCGATAAGCGATGCCAGCAAACACGCGCTCCCCCAACACGAGCTCGCCCGTGCCCCGGTACTCCTCGACGAGTTTCATGCCGGCCGCGGTGGGGCCGGCCGGCGCCGTCGATACGTCGTCCATGTCCCGTCTCCTTCTTGAGCGCTCAGCGCCTCAGTCAGCGTGCGCGGCGGCGGCACGGCTCTGCGCCGTCTCCGCGAAGTAGTTCGTAATGCCGTCGGGATCGTCGAGCCAGATCGTGCGCAGCGAAAAGCCCTTGAGCTCGCTGAGCGGCTGCTCGACCGTGACGTGGCGCTGCTTGGCGAGCGCGGCGACCTTGTCGACGTTGCTGACCACATACTGGATTCCGCCGCTCCCGGTATCGGCGGGCAGATCGTGACCGAAGCTGCGCAGGCTCACGATTGTCGTCCCGTGCCGGAACGGATACTTCTTCGTGTGGAACAGCGGATCGTCGACGGGCGGCAGCTCCTCGAGCCCCACGAAGTTGCGGTAAAATGCGCGGCTGCGAGCGAGATCGCTGACCGTGAGACCGACCTCGATGGTGTCGTAGACCGACTGGGGGGCATTGGCGACGACGTCGAGCTCGACGCGCTGGCCGTCGGGATCGTCGACGAGCGCGACGCGGCGGTGCGTGCCGGGCAGATCGCGGAACTCGGGGGCCGGCAGGCCGTGGGCAACGAAGCGTTGCACGAGCGCATGCTCGTCGGGAAAGGTCAGCGTGAGCAGCCGCAGGCCCGTGGCCGCTGCGACGCCGCCCGGCTGGTATTTGCGCCCCGGCGTCCGAGCCGTGAGCTTGATCTGCGACCCGCCTTTGAGGAAGCGCGCGACGTGCTGTCCCTTCCCGACCGTGAACGTCTGCAGCTGCTTGAGACCCAGCACGCCGCCGTAGAACTCAAACATCTTCTCCGGCGCCATGGCAAAACGCCTGAACATGTTCATTGACGGCTGCCAAAGCAGCGGACCGACGGACTGCTGCGGGTCCGCGTCCGCTGAGGCCGAAGCCAGGGCCGCCGCGCAGACGAAGCCCAGGGCCAACAGAAGTCGGCGCGGTCGAAACGGCTTTTCCATGGGGACCTCCGCGAATACACCGCCGGCCCCGCGGGCCGGAACGGCGCTGTGACTCGAGCATACAGCCTCGCCGGTCCGGCGCGAAACCGCGCCGTGCGGCCGCCCCGTCTGCTTGGCACTTCTTTGCAGAGCGGGAAGGAATCGCCGGGTATACTCCCTGAGGCTTGAAGGTTCTCCCCCTGTAAGAATCTTCAGACCTCCCCTGAGCCCGGCCGCACGGCCGGGCTCGTTCTATTTCGGGGAGACCGGCGCGACACGTGTCTGTAAGATAGCTCACCGTGAAACTCGGCACCCTGCCTTTGACGGGCCGCTCCGGCCGCCGCTACGAGTTCCGCCTCTACGTTTGGCGCACGGCGCTCAGGGCAGTGCCGGCCGTCTACGTCGTCACCGAGCGCGTGGTCGAGCCGCAGTGCGAGCCCACCTACAACGTCGTCTTCGTCGGCAGCACCGAGGACATCTCGGACCTCTTTCAGGGCCACACGCAGCAGGACTGTTTCGACCTGCACTACGCCAATACCGTCGGCGTGCTGCACGAGCCCGACGCCGTCATTCGCGAGGCCATCGAGCGCGACCTCGTCGAGGCCCTCTCCCCGCCCTGTAACTCGGGCGACCCGCCCTGAGGCGCGGATGCGCGAGCCGAGCGCAGAGATCAAGCACGACGCGGCGGTGCACCGCTTCAAGGCTGTCGTGGACGGGCGCGAAGCTTTCTTGGCCTATCGCCAGGCCGACGCTCGAACGCTCGACTTCGAGCACACCTACGTTCCGCCGGCACTGCGGGGCCGCGGGCTCGCCTCCCGTCTCGTCGAGCATGCCCTCGGCTACGCGCGCGCCCACGGGCTCGCCGTCATCCCGACCTGTCCGTTCGTCGCGGATTATCTGCGCTCGCATCCCGACTGGCAGGACGTAGAGGCCCGCTAGCCGGACCGGGCAAGCCGGCCGAGAGCCGCTCCGCAGTTGCTCTGCTCGCGGAACGCTCGCGGGGCGGATCTCGCAGACGACGGTCGCGCGGGCGAGACGAACCTGTGGATAAGTCAGTGGAAAAAGCTGAGGCACCAAGGGCTTAAGAGCGCCGATTTTACTTATTGCTACGCCTGTCACAAAAGCTTCAAGTATTTTTATATATATTTTCCATTAGCATACGGGGCTTTCCTAAAGCGCTTTTCTCAAAAGCGGCTCAACGTTAAGCAATCTTTACAATCGGCCCGCATTGTGGACAGTGATGCGAACTGTCCCGGCCGAATCAGGAAAAACGGATCAGGACGCTCAGATCCAAAGGCACGAAACCGACGGCGCGGTAGACGCTATTCGAAGTCCGGTTCGCCTGATCCGCATACAAGGTGCAGAAGCTTCGGCCGGCATCGAGCAGCCGCTGCGCGACGGCCGCGACCGCCGTGCCCGCATAACCGCGGCCGCGCTGTGCGGGCGGCGTGTAGACGATGCCGATCGTCGCGCCGCGCGGACTCGTTCGATTGACGCCGATCATGCAGCGCGGCCTGCCATCCTCCCAAAGGTAAAGCCCGCCGGCCTGCAGCAAGTGCTCCCCATAGTCCTCGGCCGGCGTCTCGACGCCGGTCTCGGCGACGAAGGCCGCGGCCCACGCGCGGACGAGGCCGAGATCCTGCGCGTCGGCCCGCCGCAGCAGGCCGGATGCGGGACGTGCCGGGCGCCGCACGGCGCGCAACACGTGCAGGCACAGCTCGAATGCGACGGTGCTCGTGCAGCCTTTGCGGCGGCACCAGGCTGCGGCGAACGCGCGCGCTTCGGACTCGGGGCCCTGCACGCCCGGCAGGCGCTCGTAGACGCTCGCCATGTCCTCAACGAGCGGCGCAATGGCATCGGGCGGGAGCCGAGTCAGCGCCGGATGAAACGGCGGCGTCCGAAACGCGCAGCCGACGACCTGCCCCGCCTCCTCGAGCACTGCGAGATAGATGGGCGGCTCGAACCGATGCGGCCCGAGCAGCGCCGTGGCCACGCCGAGAAACAGGCCGTTCTCGGCTTCGCGGCGAAGAAGCCAAGGGGCCGCCCGGTCGACATACGACCGCGCATCGCTGAATCGCCGTACCTGCATCGACTGCCGACCATAGCACGCGCCCTCACGGCGCCGCCTCGGGATCGATACCGGCCGCCCGCAATCGCCTGTGAAGGCCGCCGAGCGCGGCCGCGTAGCGCCGCCACCGCCCGACCGAGCGCGCGTGCAAAGGCTCGCGGACCTGCACGGCGCTTGCGCTAGCAACCGGCGCGGGGTTTGTGTGGAACGCAAGACAGGCGTTCTCGAATGGCAGGCCGCAGAAGCCAAGCAGTCGCCGCGTCTCGGCCACGGGGTCCGTCACGAGGGCCTCGTACCCGACCTCGAGCACGACGCCGGGCAGCGCCTGGCGCCAATGGCGGACGAGACGGTCGAAGCAGATGAAGTAGTCGGCGATGTCGTCGAGATCGAGCGCATAACGGTAGTGCGGGAAGCCGACGGCAAAGAGTTGCCGAAAACTCGCGAGGCAGGCGTCTAGCGGCGTGCGGCGCAGGCAAACGATCTTTGCCCCGGGCAGCGCCCGGTGAATGAAGGCGGCGTAGAAAAAGTTGATCGGCAGCTTGTCGACGAAGCGCGGCGCCGCGGCGGCCAGCGCAGAGGTTTTTTCGAGGTAACAGCGGCCGACGGCCGCGAAGTCCGCGCGCGCCGCCGCCGTCAGCGTCTCCACGTCGAGCACGCGCGGCGTGCGCGTGCCGGCAGCGAGCTTGAGGCAGCGCCCGAAATGGTGAAGCTCGCCCCCCGAGATGACGCACGAATGGCTCGCGAGTATCCGCTCAACGAGCGTCGTGCCCGTGCGCGGCAGGCCGACGACGAACACCGGGGCATCGGCGGGCGCATCCGGCGTCGACGCAGCGCAGAAGGCCGCGTCGCAGATGTGCTGCACGCGCTCGAACAATGCGCGGTCCTCGGCGAAGCTGTAGCCGACGGCGCGGCGCTTGCGGGCGCGACCGGTGGCCAGATGCCCGAACGAGGAATCGAAGTCGCCGAGGTCCTCGTACTCCTTGGCCAGCGCCTGACGCAGGTGCAGCTCGCCGTCCACGTCGGCACCGACCTCGGCGAGCCGGCGCTCGAGCCGTGCGATGTGATTGCGTTCGGGCGTCTGTTTGCGGATCTCGGCGAGCGCCGAATGGGCGCGATAGTCGCGGGGCGCGAGCCGCACGACGCGTTCGAAAGCCGCCTCGGCCCCGTCGAAATCGCCGCAGAAACGCAACGCTGTGGCGAGGTTGTAGAGGGAGCTCGGATTCTCGGGCGCGGCAGCGACGGCGCGCCGAAACAGCGCGGCAGCGCGCTCGTGCGACCCGGCGCGCGAGAACACGACGCCGAGCGTATCGAGCGCGAGCGCGTCCCGTGGACCGCGCTCGAGCGCGGCCTCTGCAGCCGCGAGCGCATCCGCCTCGCGGCCCAGCATCGATAGGCAGCGAGCAAGCTGGACGCGGTACTCGGGGTTGTCGGGGGCCTCGGCTACGGCGCGGCCGAGCGCTTCGAGCGCACGTCCGTGACGCCCGCCCGCGGCGGCCGCGACGCCGAGCAGAAACCAGGCGTCCGCGTCACGCGGGAAGCGGGCCAGAATGGCGCGGCAGGCGTGCTCCACGCCCGCATAGTCGCCGCGTGCGAGACACGCCTGTGCTTGCCGCCGCCCCTCTGCGAGCTGTGCCGCCGTCTCGTCGATCGGGCTCGCCCGTCTACCACCCCAATCGGTAGCGGAATTGTACCCCGACCGTCCGCGGGCGCAGCACGTAGCGGAAGTAGCGGCGCGACGTGAAACCGCTCACGTCGACGATATCCGTGGGATCGCCCCGCACGCCCGTTTCGGCGAACTTGTCGGTGAGATTGTCGGCATAGACGTTGGCCGTCCACTGCCCGCGCCCTACGCCGACCGAAGCCGAATGCACCGCGAAGCCGCCGAGCCGCTCGCCGTTCGCGCGTTGGCCGACCTTGGTCAGCACGTCGCTCGTCGCCGTGAGGCCGTAGGTCGCGTTGAGCATGAGCCCGCTCGCGAGCGGGCGCGAATAGTTCACCGAGACACTGCCCTGCTGCTCGGGCGTACCCGCGAGCCGGTCGCCCGCGAACGCATCCTGGCCATCGACGAGCCCCGGCGCATTCGTCGTGAGCTCCGCCTGATCGTAGGCATAACTCGCCGAGAACGACCACGGCCCTTGCGTCGCGGCCTGTAGGGCTACCTCGACGCCGCGGCTGCGGGCGCCGCCGCCGTTGACCGTAATCACGGCGCCGCCGTATTGAGTCGTGCCGCGCGTCTGAATGTCCTGCCAATCGATATCGAAGATGTCCGCATTGAGTCTGAGGCGCCCTTCGCGCCAGTCGGTGTGCACGCCGAGCTCATAGTTCGTCGTGCGGTCCGGCTTGATGAGCACCTCGTTCGGCAGCGCGCACACGTTCTGCGCGTCGACGGGCAGCACGCAAGGCGGCACATCGTTGACGCCGCCGATGCGGTAGCCCTGACTCACCGTCAGGTAACCGAGCAGCTTCGGGCTGTACCGGTACGCGAGATTGACCTTGCCGAGCGTGCCGTGGTCGTCAGCGGAATTGCCGTTCGAATCGGCCCAATCGGCGTAAGGGACTTCGTAGCTCACGGCCTGCTCGACTCGATAACCGAAGAGGCGGCCGCCGAGCGTCAGGGTCCACTTGGGCCTGAACGCATACCCTACCTCGCCGAAAGCGGCCCTTTCGGTGAGCCGGTCGTGGGTGAGCTGGCGGTATTCGAGGTCGCCCGTCGGTACCGAGATACCGGCGAACGCGGGATAGCCCGGCGTAAACTCCTGGCTGCTTTCGTCGATGCGGAAGCGGTTGTAGAACAGACCGCCGATCCAGCTCCAAGGTCCTTTGCCTTTCGAGACGAGCCGAATCTCCTCGTTGACGCGGTGTTCCTGATTCGCCTCCCGCGTATAAGCGGCGAACTCGGGAAACTGTTCGTACCCGTACTGAAACTCGAGCAGCAGGTCCGTCTGATCCCGCTGGCCGTGCTCGTCGAAGTCCGAGACGCCGGTTGCGGAAGTCAGCGTCGCGAAGCCGAGGTCCGCCACGATCTCCGCGCTCACAAGATCCGTGGTGCGGTCGTTCGGCTCGAGGAAACGCTGGCCGGACTCGTACTTGCCCGTACCGAACGCCTGACGGTTGTTGATCGTCCGGGCGCCGACGTTCTGATCCTGATGGTAGTAGTTGAACGTCGCCGTGACGTTGTCCGACGCGTTCCACAGCAGCGCGAGGCGGCCCGAGAGCGTCTTCTCGAAGTCCGCATCGTTGACGCGGCGCAGGTTCGCCGCGACATCGGCCGGATTGCTGAAGTCCGGCTGGGGATTCGAGACGCCCGCGTCGCGAACCAGATAGGGGTAGTCGATGAAGCCCGGGTCGTCCAGCCGTTCGGCGGAGGCGCGAAATGCGAGCTTGTCGCTCACGAGCGGGACGTTGACGGCGAAGTCCGTCTCGTTGCCCGCTCCGCTGCTGTGGGCGAGGCTGTAGAGATCGGCCTTCGCCTCGACCGCGAACTCCGTCGGATCGGGGGCTTTCGGGATATAGCGGACCGCGCCGCCGAGCGTGCTGGCGCCGTAAAGCGTGCCCTGCGGACCGAGCAGGACCTCGACGCGGTCGATATCGTGCAGCTTGAGATCGACGTAGAGGGGAATGTCGCCGAGATAAGTCTGCACCGTGCCGCCGCTCGAGTTGTCCAGATAGTCGCTGGCGTTCAAGGACTGCACGTTGAGGCCGCGCACGGTCATGAGGTCCGCCGCACGTGGGCCTTCGCCGACGACCGTGAGACCCGGCACCCAACGCGCGAGCTGCGTGAGGTTGTCGAGCCTCTGGCTCTCGAGCATGTTGCCGCTGTAGGCCTGAATGTTGAACGGTGCGTCTTGCACCGTCGTGGCGCGGCGCGAAGCCGTGACGACGATTTCCTCGAGCGCCGATCCTCCGGCGCCCTCCGCCTGCTGCGCCAGCAGCGGGCTCGAGATGCAGGCCGAGCCGATCGCCGCCGCGATTGCCGCCGCCAGCGGAGACCTCATCGGCCTACCCGAGCGCGGGTTCTGTGACATGTGCGCACCCTTGTGGTCCAAATCCGATATAAACAGGGCCGCACCGGCCAGGGGCGCGGCCGCGTTAAGTAAACGCAGCTACGATCCGGCAAACAAGCAGCGGATTCACACATTTGACTAAAAAAAGGAACATCAGAGATTGACGAATGAAACCGACGTGCTGAATGCCTCGTCCCCGGCGGGATCCATTGTCGCCCGTCCCGGCGGCCTGCTGCGGCGGCTCGCAGCGTTGGCCTACGATCTGTTGCTGCTCGGCGCCCTGCTCATGGTCTTCACGCTCGCCGCCGTCATCACCCACGGCGGAACCATCGCGCCCGGCACGGCCGCGCACCCGCTCTACCAGCTCGGCCTCTGCGTCATCATCATCTTGTTTTTCCTATGGTTTTGGACCCACGGCGGCCAGACGCTCGGCGCGCGTGCCTGGCGGCTACGCGTGGTCTCGGCCGCCGCCGGCCCCGTCGGTTGGGGCCGCGCAGCGCTGCGCTTCGCGGCCGGGGCAGCGACGCTGCTGCCTGCCGGGCTCGGCGCCTGGTGGGCTTGGCGAAGCGAGGCGGGGCTTTGGTGGTGCTGGGCGCTGCTGGCCGGCCTCGCCTATTGGTGGAAGCTGGCCGACCCGGCCCGACTCTGCCTGCACGACCGGCTCTCCGGCACGCGCCTCGTTTACGAGCCCAAGGCGGCGGCGTGACTGCGCGGGCGTGTCGACTCGCGTCGATAGGGATCGACAGCAAGATTCATGAACGGCCTCGCGCGCGGCGGCGCCCGCCGCTCAGCCGCCGGGCCGGCGGAGCCTCGAGAGCGCGACGACCGTCACGAGCAGCAGCACGGCGCTCGGTGCCCAGGCCACGACACGCGGATCGATGTTGAAGACCTCCCCGCTGTGGGCCAGCATCTGCGAGGCCACGTAGTACGTGAGTCCGACGACGAGCCCCACGAGCAGGCGGCTGCCGGTCCCGGCCGAGCGCAGGCCGCCGAACACGAACGGCAGCGCGAGCAGCGTCATGAGCAGCACCGATACCGTATTCGCTACGCGCAGCCAGTAGGCGATGAGATAGCGCGTCGCGTCGAGCGCGTTAGCGCGCAGGTAAGCGATGTAGCGCCTGAGGCCCGAGGTCGTCAGCTGATCCTGGCGCACGTCGGCCAGACCGAGCAGGTCGGGGCTCAGGCCGTAGTCTTTGTGCACGACGCGTTCGTGGTCCGCGTCGACGCGGTCGGGCAGGAACTTCGTCTCGGCATAGTTGGAGAGCAGCCAGTCGTTCCGGGCGCCGACCTGAGCCGAGTCCGCATGGGCGATGCGGCTCAGGGTCTCGCCGGGACCGAGCTCGAAAAGGTACAGGCCGCCGTGAACCTCGAGCCCGCCGGCCTGACGCCTGAAATTCAAGATGCGGTCCCCGGCCTTGAGCCATGCCGACTGCCCGCCCTCGAGCTTCACGTCCCGGTGCAGCGCGTGCGTGCGCAGGTCGCGACCATAGGCTGCGAGCGACGGCGCCAGAGATTCGCCGAGCAGGACCATGACGACCATGAGAATGCAGCCCGCGATGGAGACGCCGCCGAGCAATTGCAGATGCGAGACGCCGTTTGCACGCATGACGACGAGCTCGCGGTGCACGGCCAGGTTGCCGAGGGCGAGCAGCGAGCCGATGAGCGCCGCGGCCGGCAGCACGTCGACGATCGAGCCCGGCAGCCCGAGCGCGACGAACGCGGCGGCCTGCAGAAACCCGTAGCCGTTGGTGCCAACGTCGCCGAGCTGGCCGACCATGTCGATGAAGGCGACGATCGCCGTCAAGGCGCCGAGCGCCATGGCAACGCCGCGCAGCACTTCGACGACGAGATAGCGGGCCAGGAGGTTCATTGGCAAACGAGAGCCCGCGCCTTGACGGGACGCGCGCGCACGAACCAGCCGGCTTCGCGGCCGAGCCAGTAGAGCGCCACGGCGCCGGCGATCGCGTGCACCCACCACACGCCGGCCCAGGCCGGCACGCGCTGCTGCTGCAGCCAGACGAGGCCGATCGAGACGGCGTTCTGATAGATCACATAGACGAGCAGGCCGACGGCGACGCGCGCGTAGCGACCCTCGCGCGGCGACGAGCGGCTCAGCGGGACGGCCAGCAGCGCGAGCACGAACAGCGAGATCGGGGTCGAGAGTCGCCACCAGAGCTCGGCGCGGTCCGACGGATCGCTCGAAGCGAGCAGCTGGCCGGTCGTCTTCGTGTCCGCCGACGGCTTCGTGTCGGCGGGCTTGGCCATGCGCACGGGGATGCCGTGCTCGGCGAACTGCATCAATAGGAACCCGGTCTTGCCGGGCACGCCCTCGTAGCGGGTTCCGTTGTAGAGCACGAACGAGAGCATTCCGGTCTTTGGGTCCCGGACACGCTTGCCGCGCTCGGCGCGGATCGCGACGACACGCCCGTCGTACTGGCGCTCGAGGAAGACGTCGTGCAGTTGATCGCCCTTCACGCCCCGCGCGTAGAGCACCGTGTCGCCGCCGTCGGGAGAAGCGAATTGGCCCGGCTCGAGCGCACTGAGCTGCACGGCGGCCCGCGCCTCGTCGCGGATCTCGGCGATGCGCCGGCTCGCCGCCGGCGTCTGCACGAGAACGAGCCACGTGGAGGCGGCCGCGAGGGCGAGCGTCATCAGTCCGATGGGACCGAGCAGGCTCACGGGGCCGACCCCGCAGGCGCCGAGGGCCGCCATCTCGCTGTCGCGTGCGAGGCGCGCGAGCGCGAGCATCGTCCCGAGAAACAAGCCGATCGGGGCAAGCAGCGTCACGTAACGCAGTGCCGTGAGCCCGAGCACCGAGAATACGGCTTGCCGGGGAAGCTGATCGGCCGCGGCATCGCCGAGAATCTGGGCAAACTGATTGCCCATGAGGATCACGAACAGGACTGCCGTCACCAGCAGCCACGCGCCGAAGCACTCGCGCAGGACGTAGCGGCTGATGAGACTCAAAGGCTGAAGATCCGTTAACAGTCGGGTTTGCGAATCGATTACACTAAGCCGCCTAACGTCGCGGGCAACAAACGATAACACAGGCGCCCCCAGCAGCCGCCGCGTACAGGTTCACGTCCTCGCGCAGCTTCATCGCCTAGAGGACGGGGCCGCCCGATCGCGCGGCCTCGAGGTGTTCGCGTGGGAGTTCGGCCGCGCCCCCGGCGTAGCGAGGAGAATAAGAATGGAGTTTCCCGTCAAAACCGGGGCGCCGGCGAGCCAGCGAACGGCCTGTGCCATCGTCCCCGTCTTCGAGGGCCGGTTCGCGGGCGTCGCCAAGCAGCTCGACGCGGCCTCCGAAGGGCTGATTCGCCGGCTCCTGCGTCACGGCGACGCTTCGGCCAAGCTCGGCAGTACCCTGCTCGTGCCGAACCCGGTCGAGGGCGGTCCCGAGCGCTGGCTGCTCGTCGGCTGCGGCGCGGCGGACGGCTTCGACACGAAGCGGCTCGCGCGGGCCCTCTCGGCGGCGGTCGCGGCGCTCGCGAGCACGGGCGTCAAGGAGGCCGTGAGCTATCTGACCTACGCCCCGCCCGGGGACCTCGACCCGTACTACGCCGCCCGCATTACCGTCGAGACGGTGCGTGCCGGTGTCTATCGGTTCGACGAGCTCAAGAGTGGCGAGCGAACGCCCCCGAAGCTTGCTCGCTGCGGCATCGCGATCGCCGAGCCGGCGGCCGCGGCGGAGACGCGGCGCGGCATTGCCCATGGTTCGGCCATTGCGGGAGGCGTGGACCTCGCGCGCGACTTGGGCAACCGGCCGGCCAACGTCTGTACGCCCACGCACATCGCGGACGTCGCGCTCGCGCTCGCCGACCGTCATGCGAAGCTCAACGTCAAGGTCCTCACGGAGCGGGACATCAAGAAGCTCGACATGGGCGCCTTCCTTGCCGTGACCCAGGGCGCGGACGAGCCGCCGCGCCTCATCGTAGCGGAATACCGCGGCGGCGAGGCCGACGCCGCGCCCGTTGCACTGTGCGGCAAGGGCATCACGTTCGACACGGGCGGCATCTCGCTGAAGCCGCCGCCGAAAATGGACGAGATGAAGTACGACATGTGCGGCGCGGCCTCCGTGCTCGGCACCATTTCGGCGGCGGCCGAGCTCGACGCCCCGCTCAACGTCGTCGCGATCATCCCCTGCTGCGAGAACATGCCAGGCGGCCGTGCGACGCGCCCCGGCGACATCGTCAAGAGCCTGTCCGGGCAGACGATCGAGATTCTGAACACCGACGCCGAGGGGCGCCTGATTCTCAGCGACGCCCTCGCCTATGCGCGCCGCTACGACCCGCGCTGCCTGCTCGAACGTCGCGACGTTGACCGGCGCCTGCGTCATCGCGCTGGGCCACGTCTACTCGGGCGTATTTTCGCGCGACGCTGAGCTTTCGGCCGAGCTCGTGGCAGCCGGCAACCGTTCGCTCAACGTCGCCTGGCCGCTGCCGGCGGACGACGAGTACGGCGACTCGCTCAAAAGCAACTTCGCGGATTTCGCGAATGCCGGCAGCCGCGAGGGCGGCGCCTCGATCGCGGCGCAGTTCCTCTCGCGCTTCGTCGGCAGCACACGTTGGGCGCATCTGGACATCGCGGGCGTCGCATGGCGGTCCGATGGGGCCAACAAGGGGGCCACGGGCCGGCCTGTGCCGCTGCTCGTCGACTTCCTGTTGAACCTCGGCGCGTGACGCAGGTCGACTTCTACGTATTAGGCGGCGCCTCGGACGACGCGCGCCTGCGCGTCGCCTGCCGCATCGCCGAGAAGGCGATGCAGGCGCAGCAGGACGTGTTCATCCGTTCGTGCTCCGGCCAGGAAGCGCGGCGGCTCGACGAGCTGCTCTGGACGTTCGCGGAGGGCAGCTTCGTGCCGCATCGGATCGTCGGCGGCAGCGAGACGGAGCCGCTGCTGGAGCCCGTGCTGATCGGAATCGAAGCGGCGCCGCCCGATCGGCGCCCGGACGTGCTCATCAACCTGACGGGCGAGGTGCCGGACTACGTCGCCCGCTACGCGCGCGTCGCGGAGATCGTCGATGCCGATCCGGAGCGGCGCCGCCAAGGACGGGAGCGTTACCGGTATTATAGGGAGCAGGGATACACCCTCGCGACGCACGAGGTTTGAGTGCCGTGTCTGAGCAGCCGGAAGCCGGCATCCCGATTCTGACCGACGTCGTCGAGCGCGAGAACGGGCCCGCGTGGCCGACGGCGAACGAGGCGCTCGTCGCGGAGCTGCAGACGCGCATCGCCGCCCAGTGCTTCTCTCTGACCGAGGACGCCGTGCGGCGCGCTTTCGCGGAGATGGAAGCCACGCTGTTCGAGCAGATCTCCGCGCGGCTGCGCCGGGCGCTACCGGAAGTCATCGACACGATACTCAGGGAACGGCTCGAGACGTGGGAGCCGGCCGCCACCCCGCCGGGGGCGGAAGACCCCGCACAAGGATCAGAGGACAACGAGTGAGCGACGGATATCGACCGGCCGAGGTCGAAGCACGGCATTATCGGAGCTGGGAGGAAAGCGGCAGCTTCATGCCCCGCGGGGACGGCCGTCCCTATTGCATCGTGATCCCCCCGCCGAACGTGACGGGTACGCTGCACATGGGCCACGCGTTCCAGTACTCGATCATGGATGCCCTGATCCGGTGGCACCGGATGCGCGGCGACCGCACGCTCTGGCAGCACGGCACGGATCACGCCGGCATCGCGACGCAAATGGTCGTCGAGCGTCTGCTCAATGCCGAGGGCGCGTCGCGGCGCGAGATCGGGCGCGAGCGCTTCGTCGAGCGGGTCTGGCAGTGGAAGGAGCGGTCAAAGGAGACGATCTCGTCGCAGCTGCGCAGGCTCGGGGCCTCCGTCGACTGGACGCGCGAGCGCTTCACGATGGACGAGCAGCTCTCGCGCGCCGTGGCGGAGGTATTCGTGACGCTTTACGACGAAGGCCTCGTCTATCGCGGCAAGCGGCTCGTGAACTGGGACCCGGTGCTGCACACGGCCCTCTCCGACCTCGAAGTGCTCGCGAGCGAGGAGCGCGGCAAGCTATGGCGCTTCCGCTATCCTTTGCTCGGCAAGGACGGCTACCTGGTCGTCGCGACGACGCGGCCCGAGACCATGCTCGGCGATACCGCCGTGGCCGTGCACCCGGAGGACCCGCGTTACAAGCACCTGCTCGGCGAGCGCGTGCAACTGCCGCTCACGGACCGCACGATACCGATCATCGCCGACGCCTACGTCGATCCCGAGTTCGGGACGGGCTGCGTGAAGATCACGCCCGCGCACGACTTCAACGACTACGAAGTCGGCCTGCGGCACGGCCTGGCGCAGATCAACGTCTTCGACGAGAACGCGGTTCTCAACGACGCGGCGCCGGAGGCATACCGCGGCCTGGACCGCTTCGTCGCACGCGAGCGCATCGTCGCGGACCTCGAAGCCGAGGGCCTGTTGGACGGCATCGACGAGCACACGTCGATGATCCCGCGCGGCGACCGCAGCGGCGCGGTCGTCGAGCCCTACCTCACGGATCAGTGGTATGTGCGCGTCGAGCCGCTCGCGGCGCCGGCCATCAAAGCCGTCGAGGAAGGCCGCGTGCGCTTCGTGCCCGAGAACTGGTCGAAGACTTATTTCGAATGGATGCGCAACATCCAGGACTGGTGCATCTCGCGCCAGCTCTGGTGGGGGCATCGCATTCCGGCATGGTACGACGACGAAGGCAAGGTCTACGTCGCCCGCGATGAGGCCGAGTTGCGCGCCAAGTACGGCCTCGCCCCCGAGGTCGCACTGCGGCGCGACGAGGACGTGCTCGACACCTGGTTCTCCTCGGCGCTCTGGCCGTTCTCGACGCTGGGCTGGCCGGACCGCACTGAGCCGCTCGCCGCGTTCTATCCCACCGACGTGCTCGTCACGGGCTTCGACATCATCTTTTTCTGGGTCGCCCGCATGATCATGATGGGGCTGAAGTTCATGGGCGACGTGCCGTTCCACGAGGTCTACATCCACGGCCTCGTGCGCGACCACGAAGGCCAAAAGATGTCGAAGTCGAAGGGCAATATTCTCGATCCCATCGACCTCATCGACGGTATCGACCTCGAGGGGCTGCTTCGCAAGCGCACCGAAGGCCTCATGCAGCCGCACCTCAAGGCAAAGATCGAGAAGGCCACCCGCAGGGAGTTTCCGGAGGGCATTCCTGCCTTCGGTGCCGACGCGCTGCGCTTCACGTTCCTCTCGCTCGCGACGACGGGGCGGGACATTCGCTTCGATTTGGGGCGCGTCGACGGTTATCACCGCTTCTGCAACAAGCTCTGGAACGCGGCGAAATACGTGTTCGCGCAACTCGGCGACGATGCCGCACAAAACCGCGGCGTCGCGCTCGAGCCGACGGTCGCCGACCGCTGGATCTGCTCGCGCCTGCACCACACGATCGCCGAGGTCGAAGCGGGCTTCGCGGCGTACCGGCTCGATCTCGTCGCTCAGGCGCTCTACGACTTCGTCTGGCACGAATTCTGCGATTGGTATCTCGAGCTCACGAAGCCGGTCCTCAATGCGCCCGACGCACGGCCCGCGGAGATCGCCGCGGCCCGGCGGACGCTGGCCGACGTACTCGCGGCGCTGCTCAAGCTGCTGCATCCGCTGATCCCGTTCGTGACTGAGGATCTGTGGCTCGCGCTGCGCGACAAGACCGGCGCCGGCGGCGAGACGATCATGACGGAGCCGCTGCCCTCGCGCGCCACCCATCATGCGGACGCTGAGGCCGAGCGCGAGATGGCCTGGATTCAGCAGTTCGTCGTCGGCATCCGTCAAATCCGGGGCGAGATGAACATCGGGCCCTCGGTGAAACTGGACTTGCGGCTCGCCGACGCCTCCGAACAGGACCTCGAGCGCGCGCGACGGCACGAGGGCTTCCTAAAGAAGCTCGCCGGGCTCGACAACATCGCCCCGCTGGCTACGGCACAAGAGGCCCACGGAACCGCGGCCGCGCTGCTCGGCGAGATGCGCCTGCTCGTGCCGCTCGCCGGCGTCATCGACGTAGCCGCCGAACGCGAGCGGCTCGGCAAGCAACTCGCGCGCGTCGAGGCCGACCTCGATAAAAGCACGCGGAAGCTCGCGAACGAAAGCTTCGTCGCGAATGCGCCGCCTGAGATCGTGACCAAGGAGCGCGAGCGCGTCGACGAGCTCGAGCAGCGCGGGGACAAGCTCAGGCGGCAGATCGCTTCGCTCGCAAACGTGTAGAACCGATCTGGATCTAATACGGGGGCGGCGGCGGTTCCCTGACGCGGTTCGGCGGCCTGCCCCGCCGCACCAGGGCACCGAGCCGCGCGTCCGCGGACGCGTCTGCGTGCACGACCGGGGCCGACGCAACGTCCCCGAGCCGATAGCCGCAGCGCGGAATGACGCGGCCATCGGGCCGCTCGAAGTACGGCCCGCCCGCTGCGTCGCGGCGCACCCGGTAGCCACCTTCGTGGACCAGCGTATGGTGGTGCGAGCAGAGCAGGAGCGTATTGTCGACGCTCGTTTCGCCGCCATCGGCCCAGTGCCGAACGTGGTGAGCATCGACATAGTGGGTGCGGCCGCAGCCCGGAAAGACGCAGCCGCGGTCGCGCGCCCAGAGCGCGCGTCGGATCGATGAGGTAACAACGCGCTTCTTACGGCCGACGTCGAGCGGTGTCCCGCGCTCGTCCTCGAGCACGGTCATGAGGCTGCCGTCGCAGGCCAGCCTGCGGACGGTCTCGAGGGGCAGGTCGGAGCGCCCGCCGCCCTTCGCGAGGGCGGATGCATCGACGTGCACGACGACCTGATAATGATCGGCCGCAGGGACCGGTTTGACACGGCGCATACCCTGCCCCGCAACGCCGGCACCGTCTTCCGCCCCTGCCCCTCGTTCCGTTTCGGCCGAGAGATAGCTTCTTGCGACGGCGACGATCGCATCGGCCTGCTGCGCGTGCCAGCTCGATGCGGCGAACTCCGGTCCCGCAGCCGCCTCGCCGGCAGCCACGGCCCTATCGAGCGCCTTCAGAAGCACCTCTCCGAGCTCGGCGGGGAGCTCGCCCACGAGCATGAGCGTGCCCCGCTCCCGTCGCCGGGATATAGACAGCGAGCGGCGTTCCCAAGCGCCCCGTGCCGCGTCCGTGGCCCCGGAACCGACGTTGGCGATTTGCCGACAGCGCTCCTGGACCTGCGCCGCCGTGGCTTGCTCGGCATAAGCAAGAAGAAGCGCCTCGTCCGCGGCCGTGGCAACGCGCGTGAGCGCTCTGACTTTGGCATAAGGGATATTGCCAGCGGCGAAAGCGTCCGCGATGCACGGCAGCGAGCGCAGCGCATACGCGACACGCAGCTTCTCGCGCGCCGTCGAGATATGGATGCCGCAGCGCCAAGCGACCCACTCGGCACCGGAAGCGAAGCTCCATTTCGACCAGCCGCGGCGCTCGTCGAACTCGCGCACGAGCACGAGAAGCTCGTAGGTGGCCGCGTTCATCGTCCTCGCGAGACGCCCGATCGCTGCGTCCAGATCCTCGATCGAGACGGAGGCAGTAGAAAAGCCGGCCGGTGGCGGAGAAGCCCTGTTGCTCATGACGACGCTCCCCGAACGTATTACTGTCATTTTTCGACACGTCCGGCCGTGCGTTCCACGCCGTTTTCAGCCGAAAGCGCCGAATTCCGAGAAGATCGCCTGGCTTGCGCGAGCCGCGCCGGGGGGAGAACCGACGCCGATGCTCAAAGCCAGACCATGAACCCTTCGGGCCGCTTCGTGACCGCCACGCTGACGATATAAGCGAACACGCCCAGGGCGGACGCCAAAATCGCCCAACGCCCCGCTCGCGGGAAAGGTCCGCGAAACACCATGACGCCGAGGCCGATATATACAATGAGCCCGACGACCTTCGCCGTGAGCCAACCGCTGTTCACGAACGGATACTGACCGATGATGTACGCGAGCGTGAGGCCGCTCGCGAGCAGGAGCGTATCGACGACGTGCGGTACGATTCGCAGCCATCGCCAAAGCGGTCGCCCGGATGCCAGGGCCCAGACACCGCGCGAGGCGAAGAGGCAGAGGCTCAGTGCGACGCAGCCCATATGGACGGCCTTGATCGTTAGGTAATGCACGCAGCTGCTTCTCCTTCGGGCGCGATGGCTCCGGCCCGGATTCTACCGCTCCCCTCGGCGCGCCGCGGCCGCTCCGCCGGTGGGGGCCGGTCCGGCTGTCCCCCTCTCCCGCCGCGGACTGGTTCACAATTGCCCGAATTCAGGCTGTCCCGCAGGCACGATTTCCGCCACCATTGGGCCCATGGCAACACCCAACCTGCGCACGGCGCCGGCCGCCTCCCCGGCCGCCGCGCTCGCATCGCGCCTAGTAAGCGCGCTCGAGACCGTCGTGATCGGCAAAACACGGCAGCTGCGCCTCGCGGTCGCCTGTCTGCTGGCCCGCGGGCACCTGCTCATCGAGGACCTGCCCGGCGTCGGTAAGACGACGCTCGCGCATGCCCTCGCACGGGCGCTCGGGCTCTCTTACCAACGCATTCAGTTCACGAGCGACTTGCTGCCTGCGGACGTCATCGGCGTATCGGTGTTCAATCGCGACAGCAGCCGCTTCGAATTTCATAAGGGTCCGATCTTCGCTCAACTCGTACTGGCCGACGAGATCAACCGCGCGACGCCGAAAGCTCAGAGTGCCCTGCTCGAGGCCTTGGAGGAGCGCCAGGTTACGGCGGACGGCGCGACGCTCGCGTTGCCCGCGCCGTTTTTCGTCGTCGCGACGCGCAACCCGGCGCACCAGATCGGCACATTTCCGCTGCCCGAGTCGCAGCTCGACCGCTTCCTCATGCAGATTTCTCTGGGCTACCCCGACCCGGCCGACGAGCGCCGCCTGCTCACCGGCGGCGATCGCCGCGGCCTCGTCGAAGCGCTCGAGCCCGTGCTCACGGTCGAAGCGCTGTTGCGCCTGCAACAGGAAGTGCCGCGCGTGCACGTGGCGGAGCCGCTGCTCGACTATGTCCAGGCCCTCATCGCCCGCACTCGAGCGTCCGGCGAGCTCGCGTCCGGACTGTCTCCCCGCGCGGGCCTCGCGCTCGTGCGGGCCGCGCAGGCCTGGGCGCTCGGCGCGGGCCACGCGGGCGTCCACCCCGAGGACGTCCAGGCGGTGTTTCCGAGTATCGTGGCACACCGCCTGGAACCCGTGCCCGGATCGGAGCTCGCCGGCCGCGGCGACGTCGGCCGCGCCCTGCTCGAGGCGGTTCCGCTGCCCTGAACCGGCCGCGGCGCGGGAAACCCATGAACATCGCGCTCGGCCGCCTCCAGGCTCGCGCCGCCGAGTGGGCCCGCCGCCGTCAGGGGCCGGACGCGATGGATGTGACGCTCGCCCGGCGCCGCATCTACATCCTGCCGACGCGTTACGGGCTCGTCTTCGCCGTGCTCGTGTTCGCGATGCTGCTCGGCTCGATGAACTACTCGACGAGCCTCGGCTTTGCGCTGGCGTTCCTGTTGGCCGGGCTCGGCCTCGTCGCCCTGCATCACTGCCACGCCAACCTGCTCGGCACGCGGCTGCGGTTCGCCGCCGCGCGGCCCGTCTTCGCTGGCCAGGAAGCCCGTTTCCAGATCGAGGTCTCGAACGGCGGGGCGCTGCCGAAGTACGAGATCGAGCTCGAGGCAGCCGGCGTGCAGACGCCGCCCGTGGACCTCGAGCCGGGCGCGGCGCAGGTCCTCGAGCTCGGCCTCCCGACCCAGCGCCGCGGCTGGATCTCCCTGCCGCGGCTCTCGGTCGCCACGCGCCACCCCGGCAACCTGAGCCGCGCCTGGACCTGGGTCCACATGGACGCCCACTGCCTCGTTTATCCCGCCCCGGCCCCACTCGGGCGGCCCGTTCCGCGCTCGGCGAATCCGACCGAGTCGGGCGGCATCGCCCAGGCGCACGGCAATGCCGACTTCGCGGGCCTGCGCGATGCGGTACCGGGCGATCCGCCGCGCCGAATCGCCTGGAAGGCCTACGCGCGCACAGGCGCGCTGCTCGTGAAGCAGTTCGCGGGCGCGGAAGCCGCGGCCGAGGTCTTCGAGTGGGAGAGCCTGCCGGAGTTGGGCCCCGAGCAACGGCTCTCGCAGCTCGCGCGCTGGTGCCTCGACGCGCACGCCGCCGGGCTCGGCTTCGGCCTCGCGCTGCCGGGACGGCACATCGGGCCGGGCACGGGCGAGCGGCAGCTCCACGAGTGCCTCGCGGCCCTCGCACTCTTTGACTTGTCGCCGGCCCCCTCATGAGCCGCCGAGCCGAGAAAGCACCCGTGACCACGGACAGGCTGATCTGGACGGCCGGCGTCGTCGTCGGCGCCACGATCCCGCATTGGTCCCATCTGCCGGCGTGGGCGCCGCTGCTGCTCGCGGCAGCGGTCGTATGGCGCCTCGCCGCGCCCGTGCGGGCCTGGCCACTGCCGCGTGCGCTGCTGCGGCTCGTCCTCGCCGCGGCCGCCCTCGCGGCCGTGCTGGCCCGCTACGGCACGATCAACGGCGTCGAGCCGGGCACCGCACTGCTCGTCGTCATGATGGCGCTCAAGTTCCTCGAGAGCGCGAGTCAACGCGACGAGCTCGTTCTGATCATCATTTCGTATTTTCTCGTCTTCGCAAGCCTGCTCTATTCGCAGAGCATGCCGGTGGCGATCTATCTGCTCGTTTTCGTCTGGGTCGCAACCGTCGGTCTGCTGCAGCTCGGTCGGCGCGGGGCGCTGCTGCCGCCCAAGGCTTTCGCCGCTCTCGCCGCGAGGCTGTTGCTGCAGGCCCTGCCCATCATGCTCGCGCTGTTTGTCCTGTTCCCGCGCCTGCCCGGCCCGCTTTGGGGCATGGGAGCCGCCTCGGGCGCTGCAACGACGGGCCTCTCGGACACCATGAGCCCGGGAGACATCACGCATCTAGCGGTCTCCGACGATGTGGCCTTCCGCGTCGAGTTCACGGGACCGCCGCCGCCGGCCGACCGGCTGTACTGGCGCGGCCCCGTGCTGACGAGCTTCGACGGCCGTACCTGGCGCCGCACACCCCTCTTCGGGACACCGCGACCGCTCGCGACGATCCAACACGTCGGGCCGCCGACGCGTTACCGCGTCATGCTCGAGCCGCAATCGCGCCACTGGCTGCTCGCGCTCGACATGCCGGTGGCATGGTCGGGGCCCACCCCGATGTTCATGGGCGGCGACTACGAGCTGCTGCGCCCCCGCCATGTTCCGGCCGCGTCCCGGCTCGACTATCGCGTCACGTCGTACACGGACTACGAGGCACGCGAAGTCTTGAGCCCGATCGAGAAGCGCGTCTACACGGCGTTGCCCGAGGGCAGCGATCCGCGCACGCGCGCGCTTGCACAGCGCTGGCTCGACGAGGGCACGCCGCCGGCGAAGATCATCGCGCGTGCGCTCGGCTTCTTTCGCGCCCACGCGTTCTTCTACACGCTGACGCCCCCGGCCAATCGCGGCCCCAACCCGACCGACCGGTTCCTGTTCGACACGCGTAAGGGCTTCTGCGAGCACTACGCTTCGGCCTTCGCGGTGCTCATGCGGGCCGCCGGGATTCCTGCCCGCGTCGTGACCGGCTACCAGGGCGGCGAGCTCAACGACCTCGGCGACTATTACATCGTGCGTCAGGCCGACGCGCATGCCTGGACCGAGGTCTGGCTCGCCGACCGGGGCTGGGTGCGCGTGGATCCCGTCGCGGCGGTCGCGCCCGCGCGCATCGCCGACGGCTCACCCGCGGCGGCGCTGGCCGGCGCGGGCGCAGACGCCGCCGAGCGGCGCGGCTGGCTGCACCGCGCGTCGCTCGCCGTCGATGCCGTGAACACCTACTGGAACGACTGGGTCGTGGGCTATGGCCCGCGCCTGCAGGTGCAGCTCATGAAATCGCTCGGCATCGCCGACCCGACCGGCGGCAAGCTCGCGCTGCTCGCCGCTGGCGCGACGCTGGCCCTGCTCGGTGCGCTCGGCGCCTGGCTGTCCTGGCGCCGGCGCGTCCGGCGCCCGCGCGCGGACCCGGCCGCGCGCGCGTTTGCGGCCTTCAGCCGCAACATCGCCCGCCTCGGCATCGCGCCTCGCCGACCGGCCGAAGGACCGGCCGCGTTTACGGCACGCGCCGCCGCCAGCCTTCCGGAAGCCGCCGAAGCCATCGCCGCCGTCGGCACCGCATACCTCGCGGCCCGCTACGAGCCCGACGCCGACGGTGCCGCGCTCGAGCGCCTCGAGCGCCTGATTGTCGAGGGCCGAAAGGCCGTCGCGGGCCGGCCCTCGCGCCGCTGAACGCGCTCGGGGACGGCCGCGAACGGCATGTCGCGCGCGCGACGGCCTAAGCCGCGTGCTCGCGCGTCTCGAGGAACTCGACGTCCGGCCAGCGCTCGCGCGTGAGCCCGAGGCTCACGGTCGAAGGCGCGAGATACACGAGCTCGCCCGCATGGTCCTCGGCCAGGTTCACGGCGAGCCGCTTCTTGAGCTCCTCGAGCTTGCTGCGGTCGGCGCAGCGCACCCACCGCGCCGTCGCGACGTTGACGCCTTCGAACACGCAGTCGACGCGATACTCGTCGCGCAGCCGGAACGAGGCCACGTCGAACTGCAGGGGGCCGACGGCGCCGAGGATGAGCTCGTTGTTAATAAGCGGCTTGAAGAGCTGCGTCGCGCCCTCCTCGCAGAGCTGCGCGAGCCCCTTCTGCAGGGCCTTGAGCTTGAGCGGGTCCTTGAGGACGGCGCGCCGGAACAGCTCGGGCGCGAAGTCCGGGATGCCCGCGAACGTCAGCGGCTCGCCTTCGCTGAAGCTGTCGCCGATGTTGATGGTGCCGTGATTGTGCAGGCCGATGATGTCGCCCGCGTAAGCCTCCTCCGCATGCTGCCGATCCGCGGCGAGGAACGTGATGGCGTCCGCGACGCGCACCTCTCGGCGCAGGCGCGTGTGGTACAGCTTCATGCCGGGCCGGTACATACCCGAGCAAATACGTAAAAAGGCGATTCGGTCGCGATGTGCCGGATCCATGTTCGCCTGAATCTTGAACACGAACCCGGAGAGCGCGGGCTCCGTCGGTTCGACCGGGCGCGTCGAGGTCTCGCGCGCCCGAGGCGGCGGCGCATGCTCGACGAACGCATCGAGCAGTTCCCGGACACCGATATTGTGTATCGCCGCGCCGCAGAACACCGGCGTTTGGCGGCCTTCGAGATAGCGCGCCGGGTCGAACGCCGCGCTTGCGCCGCGGAGGAGCTCGACCGACTCTCGCAGCGGTCCCGCGTCCGCGCCGAGCCTCGCGTCGACCTCGCTCGACGCGAGGCCCTCGATCGCGACCGTGTCCGGCAGCCGGCTGCCGTCGCGCGCCTGATAGAAATAGACGCGGTCCTCGAGCAGGTGGTAGACGCCGCGGAAATCGCGTCCCATCCCGATCGGCCATGTCACGGGCGCACATTCGATGCCGAGCACCGTCTCGATCTCGTCGAGCAGCTCGAGCGGCTCCCGGCCCTCACGGTCGAACTTGTTGATGAAGCTCATGATCGGCGTCGTCCGCAGCCGGCAGATCTCCATGAGCTTGATGGTCCGCGCTTCCACGCCCTTGGCCGCGTCGATGACCATGAGCGCGCTGTCGACGGCCGTCAACGTCCGGTACGTGTCCTCGGAGAAGTCTTCGTGGCCCGGCGTGTCGAGCAGATTCACGATCCGGCCCGCATAGGGAAACTGCATGACGGACGAGGTCACCGAGATGCCGCGCTCCTGCTCGAGCTGCATCCAGTCCGACGTCGCATGGCGGCGCGCCTTGCGGCCCTTCACGGTGCCGGCCATCTGGATCGCGCCGCCGAACAGGAGCAGCTTCTCGGTCAGCGTGGTCTTGCCCGCATCCGGGTGGGAGATGATCGCGAACGTGCGCCGCCGCGCGATCTGTTGCTGTAAGGAACCATCGTGCATAGACGGATTCTCCTGCGTGCATGCCGTGCACACACGCATGTTCTCGAAACGGATGAAAGGGTCAGCGCGAGCGCAGCGTCGCGGCGAGAATCACGGCGTCTTCGCGGCCCTCGCGGGCCTGATAGTAGCCGGGACGGATGCCGATCTCTTCGAAGCCCGTGGAGCGGTACAGCGCGAGCGCGACCGAGTTCGACGGACGAACCTCGAGGAATACTTTGTCGGCTTTGGAATCCCGGGCCTTGGCCAACAGCGCGTTGAGCAGCCGTCGGCCGAAGCCGAGGTGCTGGGCATCGGGATGTACGCAGAGGTTCAGCACGTGCGCTTCGGCCGCCGCGATCGACATGATCGTGTAGCCCATGACGCGGCCCTCGAGCTCGAGCACGAGGCAGTAATAGCCCGCCAGCAGGCAATCGCGGAAAATACCGACGCTCCACGGGTAGTCGTAGGCAGCGCGCTCGACGGCGGCGATCGACCTGAGGTCGGTCGGCTGCATGAGCCTAATCTCGGCTTGCGGTCGAGCTGCTGCGCTCATGGGCCCGTCGTCTTCGATCAGTCCTCGTCGGCTCTTTCGGATGCGCCGTCCGCCGTTGCGGAAGCCGCCTGCTTTGCCATGCAAAGGTCTTGCCATGTCTTCGCCTTGGCCATGGGGCTGCGCAGCAGGTAGGCCGGATGATAAGTCACGACCAAAGGGATTCCCTGCGCGCCAAAACGATGCAATCCCCCGCGGAGCCTACCGATCGGCGAATCCGTCTGCAATAGCCACTGCGCCGCGATGCGGCCCACGGCAAGCAGGGCGCGCGGCTCGACGAGCTCGATCTGCCGGGCCAGGTAGTCCGAACAGGCACCGGCCTCCTCCGGTTTGGGATCGCGATTGGCCGGCGGCCGGCACTTGAGGATGTTGGCGATGTAAACGTCTTCGCGGGCGAACCCGATCGAGCGCAGCATCGCGTTCAACAACTGACCGGCCCGCCCGACGAAGGGCTCACCCCGCCGATCCTCCTCCGCGCCCGGCGCCTCGCCGATGACCATGAGCGCGGCGTTGCGCCGCCCGACGCCGAAGACCGTTCGGCTGCGGCTCGCGTGCAGCGCACAGCGCGTGCAGGCAGTGACCTGCGCCTCGAGCTCGGACCAGGTCGCCGTGCGCGCCGAGGGCTGGCTTGAGCCCGACGCCGCGAGCTCGGCCGCCACGGCCGCCACGGCCGTCTCGGCCCCGCTCGAGGCCGCTTCGCCCCCGCGCGGCGCTGACGGCGCCTCGGCAGCCTCGGCGCGCCGGCGCACGTAGACGGGAATTCCCAGGCGCGCGAGGTAGCGGAGCCTCGCCTGGCTCACTGCGGCTCCGACTCCGGCGCCCTGCGCCGGCGGCGCCACAGCCAATTCAGCGGCCCGGATGCGGCATAGACGGCGAACAACGCGAAGACGGTCAGCGGCGGCTCGATCGCGATTACGATGATGACGAGCGGAATCAGCAGCAGATGCGCGAATCGGACCCGGTGGCCCGGGCCGAACTCCTTGAAGCTCAGATACCGGAACCGCGACATCATGAGCACTCCGGCCGCGGCCGTGATCGCGATGCCGGCGCAGAGCGCGACGAGACCGTCGACACCGTAGGTCGTCGTGAACCAGACCATGCCCGCGACCGTCGCCGCGGCCGCCGGGCTCGGCAGGCCCTGGAAGTAACGGCGGTCGAGCGTCGCGACGTTCGTGTTGAAGCGAGCGAGCCGGAACGCGGCCGCCGCGGCGTACAGGAATGCCGCGAGCCAGCCGAGCCGTCCCCAGACCGCGCCGTACTCGGATAGCCGTGCGACGCCCCATTGATACGTCACGAGCGCGGGCGCGAGGCCGAAGGACACCATGTCGGCCAGGCTGTCGTACTCCTTGCCGAAGTCGCTGGCCGTGCTCGTGAGCCGCGCGACGCGGCCGTCGAGGCCGTCGAGGAACATCGCGATGAAAATGGACCAGGCGGCGGCATGGAAGTGACCGTCGATGGCCGCAATGATCGAATAGAACCCCGCGAACAGCCCCCCGGTCGTCAGCAGGTTCGGCAACAGATAAATGCCTCTGCGATGCGCAGCGTTGACTTCATCGTCCACTTGGGGCCTCTGCATGAATTCGGCACGAATGCTGCGGCAAGCGGGACGCGGGCGCAACGCCCGCGCGGCTGGCCCTCGGATCGGCCGCACCAGTACAATCTGGCGGCGTCGAATTCCCCTCGGTCACGGCCATCGAAAACAAATGTACCTTACGCAGCTGGCGATCAACACCCTCAAGGAAGTCCCGGCGGATGCCGAGATCCCGAGCCATCAGCTCATGCTGCGCGCCGGCCTCATCCGCCGCCTCGCCTCCGGGCTCTACACCTGGCTGCCGTTGGGGATGCGAGTCCTGCACAAAGTCGAGCGCATCATCCGCGAGGAGATGGACCGCGCGGGCGCGCTCGAGCTCATGATGCCGACGGTGCAGCCCGCCGAGCTCTGGCACGAATCCCATCGCTGGGACGCCTACGGCCCGGCCCTTCTGAAGTTCAAGGATCGGCACGACCGGGAGTTCTGCCTGGGGCCGACGCACGAGGAGGTCATCACCGACATCGCGCGCAACGAGCTCAAGAGCTACCGCCAGCTGCCGGTCAACTACTATCAGATCCAGACCAAATTCCGCGACGAGATCCGCCCTCGCTTCGGCGTCATGCGGGCGCGAGAGTTCCTCATGAAGGACGCCTACTCGTTCCACCTCGACGAGGCGTCCCTGCTCGACGGCTACCGCAACATGCGCGAGGCCTACAAGCGCATCTTCGACCGGTTGCAGCTCGAGTACCGCATCGTCCAGGCCGACACGGGCGAGATCGGGGGCAGCGGCTCGGAGGAGTTCCAGGTGCTCGCAGCCTCGGGCGAGGACGTCATCGCCTACTGCGACGCCGACGACTTCGCGGCCAACATCGAGGTCGTCGATTTGCCGCCGCCCGCCGCCGAGCGGCCAGCGCCCGGCGAGCCGCTTACGCGCGTCGAGACGCCGGCCGTCGGCACGATCGATGCGCTCTCGCGCTTCCTCGACGTGGCGCCCGCGAAGTGCCTCAAGACGCTGCTCGTGCGCGGCAGCGAGACGCCGGCCGTCGCGCTCTGCCTGCGCGGCGATCACGAGCTCAACGCCGTCAAGGCCCAGCGTCTGCCCGGCGTCGCGAGCCCGCTCGCGATGCTCACGGCCGGCGAGGTCGCGAGCGCGGCCGGCACGGTGCCCGGCTTCGTGGGCCCGATCGGGCTTTCGATCCCGGTCTATGTCGACCAGGCGGCCGCCGTGCTCGCGGACTTCGTCTGCGGCGCGAACGAGGTCGACATGCACTACCGGGGCGTAAACTTCGAGCGCGACCTGCCGCTGCCCGAAGTCGCCGACCTGCGCAATGCCGTGGCCGGCGACCCGAGCCCCGCGGGCGGCGGGAGACTCGAGATCGCGCGGGGCATCGAGGTCGGGCAGATCTTCCAGCTCGGCTCGAAGTACAGCGAGGCCTTGCAGGCGACGGTGCTCGACACCGAGGGCCAGCCCCGCGCCATGCAGATGGGCTGCTACGGCATCGGTGTGACGCGCGTCGTCGCTGCCGCCATCGAGCAGAATCATGATGAGCGCGGCATCATTTGGCCCGAGTCGATCGCGCCGTTTGACGTAATGCTGATTCCGCTGCAGATGGACAAGTCCGAGCGCGTGCGCACAGCCGCCGAGCAGCTCTATGCCGAGCTGCGCGAGGCCGGCTTCGAGGTCCTGCTCGACGACCGCAACCAGCGCCCGGGCTTCAAATTCGCGGATGCCGACCTCATCGGCATCCCGCACCGCCTCGTCGTGGCCGAGCGCGCCCTCGATCAGGGCCGCTGCGAATACAAGGCGCGCCGGGCCGCCGACGTCGAGCTCGTGCCGCTCGAGTCCATCGTGGAATTCCTGCGCGCTCACTCGACCACCGCACCATGAGGGCGGCCGGCCTGCTTGCCTTGCTGGCGAGCTTGGCCGCGCCGGCCGGCGCCGTGGCCGGCACGTCGGGCCCGAGCGCCGGGGCGACGCCGGACCCGGCGCTGCGCGCCGCGCTGCGGCAGGCCGTGGCCACGCAGAGCAGCTTCAAGGACCGCTTCGATGCCGTCGTCTGGCTCACCGACATGTCGAACCGGCTGGCCGCCCAGGTGCCGGATCCGAGCGAGCGCGTCGAGATCCTCGAGGCCGTCCACCGCCAGGCCACGCGCGACGACGTCCCGCCCGAGCTCGTGCTCGCCGTCATCGACGTCGAGAGCAATTTCGACCGCTATGCGATCTCGTCCTCGTCTGCGCTCGGCCTCATGCAGGTCATGCCGTTCTGGGTCAAGGAGGTCGGCCGTAAGGACAAGAACGTGCTGTTCAACATCGATTTCAACGTCCTGCTCGGCTGCCGGATCCTGAAGTACTACCTCGACAAGGAGCACGGCGACATCGTCAAGGCGCTCGAACGCTACAACGGCAGCCGCGGCCGGCGCGATTACGCGGACCGCGTCCTCGACCGCCTGCGGGACAAGTGGTTCCGGATGTAGGCGCCCGCGCCTCCTGGACGTTGCGCTTCATGGACATCGCCGTGGATGTAGCCGGCTGCGTCGTTGGACAGATCGAAACGCGTCACGTCGCCTTGTTCTTCGCCGCGTGGCCATGGGGGCGGCCGCCTTGGGCGCCGTTAGCGCGGCTTCAGCGCACCTCGAACGCCGGCGGCGGGGATTCTTCGCAGTGCTCGATGCGCACCTCGCTCACGCTCGCCGCCGGCGGCCCCTGCCAGAGCCATTCGCAGAGCGCGTCGAGCGCTTCGGGGGCGCCGCAGGCGACGACCTCGACGCGGCCGTCCGGCAGGTTTCGCGCCCAGCCCCTGAGGCCGAGCCGAGCGGCCGTCTCCGCCGTCGAGGCGCGGAAGAATACACGCTGGACCCGGCCCTTGACGTAGCAGCGGACGCAGCTCGGCTCGCGTGCGGCGCTCACTGCTTCTGGGCTTTGGCGACCGCGCGCTCGCTTTCCTTGAGCGCCTGCTGCGCCCGGTTCTTGGCGCGCACTGCGCTCATGCGTGCGGGGCCGTAGGCCTGCTGGCGGATCTGCTCCTCGGCCTCGGCCAGAAACCGGCGAGCCTCGTCGAGGGCCTGGGGCGCATAGCCTTGAGCGTTGGCCTGCTCCGCCGCCGTGATCGCCTGGCGCGCGTTGCTCATCTCCTGCACCGGCGGCGCGGTCGCACAGGCGGCGAGCAAGACAGCCGCAATCAGGGCGAGCAGCTTCGATTCGGCTCGTCCTCGCAACACCTCTTTGTTCTCTTCTTTGTAGGGCGCCAAGTCCGGGCGCACGCCGGCAACGAACGGAAGCTAGCAAGCCCCGTTCCCGGGCGTCAAGCCTGGCGCGCGCGGTCCCGCCGAGCGCTGGAAAGCGGGCCGCGCGGTGCCTACACTTCCCGCCTCGCTCGCCGCCCGCGCGGCGCTCCACGCCCCCGGAGGCCCGCCGATGGAAACGACGATCTATCACAATCCGCGCTGCTCGAAGTCCCGGGCGACCTTGGCCCTGCTGACCGATCGCGGCATCGAGCCGCGCATCGTCGAGTACCTGGAGACGCCGCCGACGCAGGCCGAGCTGCGCGAGCTGCTCGCGAAGCTCGGCCTGCGTGCGCGCGATCTCGTCCGCAGCAAGGAACCGGCCTTCCGGGCCAGCGGAATCGGCCTCGAGGCCCCCGAAGACGAGCTCGTGCGCCTCATGGTCCGGCAGCCGATTCTCATGGAGCGGCCTATCGTCGTCGTCGGCGCGAGCGCCCGCATCGGCCGACCGCCGGAGCGCGTGCTGGAGCTGCTCGAGTGAGCGCGCCGCAAATCCTCGTGCTCTACTACTCGCGCACCGGCCATACGGCCGCCCTCGCCCGGCAATGTGCACGCGGCGTGGAAGCGGCCGGCGCCGTTGCGCGGCTCAGGACCGTCCCGTCGGTCTCGAGCGTCGCCGAAGCCACGGCGCCCGAAGTCCCGGACGCGGGCCCGCCCTATGCCGGCCCGGAGGACCTGCGCGAGTGCGACGGCCTCGTGCTCGGCAGCCCGACACGCTTCGGTAACATGGCCGCCCCGCTCAAGCATTTCCTCGACTCGACGGGGGACCTGTGGCTCGCGGGCGCGCTCGTCGACAAGCCGGCCGGCGTGTTCACGTCGACCTCATCGGCCCACGGCGGCCAGGAATCGACGCTGCTGACCATGGCCCTGCCGCTCGTGCATCACGGCATGATCTGGGTCGGCATCCCGTACACGCAGGGGGGCCTGTTCGATACGCGCACCGGCGGCTCGCCCTACGGCGCCTCGCACCTTGCGAGCGGCTGGAATCCGGAGCTGTCTCGCGACGAGAACGAGCTCGCTCAGGCGCTCGGGCGGCGCGTCGCGCGCCTGGCCGCGAGACTCCGGCCTTGAGCGCGCTGGGATCCGTGACGCCCCTGCGGCGTGCCGCGCTCGCCGCCCACGGCGTGCTCTGCGTTGCAACGGCCGTCGGCGTCGCTCGGCTCGGGATCCCACCGGCCGCCCGAGCCGTGCTGCTCGTGGCCGCGCTCGCGCCGCTCGCGGCCGCCTGGCCGGGCCTGTACCGCGGCCGCCTCTATACGTATCAATGGACGGCGCTCACGCTCGTCCTATTTGCCGGGGCCTCCATCGTGGAGGTCGTCGCCTCGCTCGGCGGCGCCGTGGTCGCGACGCTCGTGCTGCTGGCCGCGCTCGTGGAGCTTGCGCTGCTGTTCCTGCTGAGCCGGCGCGCCGGCTGAGAGCTCCGCCACCATCTCCCTGACGAACGGCACCGTCACGCGCCGCTGCGCGGCCAGCGATGCGGCGTCGAGCCGCTCGATCCAGGCCATGAGCACGGCCATGTCGCGCGGCACGCGCGCCTGCAGCCACCTTGCGGCGGCCGGGTCCATCTCGACACCGCGGCGCCGCGCATGCTCGAGCAGCGCCTCGACCTGGTCGGCGTCGCCGAGCGGCTGCAGCCGGTAGACAACGGCACCGGCCGCGCGGGAGGCGAGATCGGGAAGCGCGAAGCCGACGGCTGCCGGCACGGCACGGGCCGCCATGAGCAGTGCGAGCTCGCCGGCGGCGGCCGCGTTCAGGATCTTGAACAGCCGCCGCTCCCACTCGGCCCGGCCCGCGACGGCGTCGAGGCCGTCGAGCGCGAGCAGGTCGAGCGCCTCGAGATCGGCGAGCAGCGCCGGCTCGACCTCCGCCGCATCGAGCGGCAGATACATGGCCCGGCGGCCGGTCTCGGCGGCCGCCCGACAGGCCGCCTGCAGGATATGGCTCTTGCCGACGGCGGCCGGGCCCGCGAGCCACAGCGCCGCGCGCTGCCCGGCCGCAACCGCCTGCACGTGCGCGAGGGCGGCGCCGTTGCCGCCCGCTATGAAGGCCTCGAAGACGGCATGGCGGTCGAGCTGCAGGGCGAGCGGCAGCTGAGGCACGCGCGGCCGGCCGCCGCTCATGGCGTCCTGCCCCCGCCCGCTGCGTTCACGGCCGCGGCTCGGTGCGGGCGACGAGCCAGGCGCGCTTGCTCCATCGCAGCACGTAGTTGAGCCCGCTCGCGATGCTCGTGAACACCACGGCGGCGCCGAGCACCAGCAGCGAGATCCGCGGCGGCCACGCGTAGGCCGCGTTCGTCATCATGAAGAAGACGAAGCCGAGCTGGCAGGCAGTGTTGAGCTTGCTGATCGAGGAAGGCTCGCCGCGCACGGGCTCGATGAACAGTTGGTAGGCGATGGCGCCGAGCACGATGACGACGTTGCGGAGCACGACGACGAGCGTGAGGCCCGTCGGCACGAGACCGAGATACGTCAGCGTCACGAAAACGGTGACGACGAGCAGCTTGTCGGCCGCGGGATCGAGCAGGCCACCGAGGCGCGTGCGCCAGTCGAACGTCTTCGCGAGAAACCCGTCGACGGCGTCCGAAGCGCCCGCGACGACGAGGACTCCGAGCGCGGCCTGGAAATGCCGATGCAGCAGCGAGAGCACGAGCGGGCCGACGAGCGCGATCCGCACGAGGCAGATCGCGTTCGGCAGCCACCGCAGGCTCATTGCGCGGTCCCGATGCGCGCGACGCGGAAGACGAGCGTGTTCTGAACCTCGGCGGGCGTCGTGCCGGAGCCGGCGGTGCGCTGCGCCGGCGCGGCCTGCTGTGCCGCCGTCGAGGGCTGCAGTACCCGGCCCAGAGTAAACGTGCGCGCGAGCACGGCCTCGTCGCCCCGAGCCGCGACGCGAAGCGTCAGCACGCCCCCGGCGAGACTCTCGACGTCGACGGTCTGCAGGGCTCTGAGGCCGTTGAGATAGGTCATGACGCGGCCGTAGTCGTCGAGGTCGTCGACACCCTGGATGACCACGCGCAGGCTCCTGACACCGCCGACGACGCTGTACTCCTGAGCATACTGATCCGCCAGCCACTCGAGCCCGTCCGTGACGGACTGGTCCTGTGTCACGCGCTGCTCCGCGCCGCGCAACAACGTCCACTGCACGTCGGTGCCGGTGTCCGTCACGAGCACGCGGCCGATCAGGATCGCATCCGCGCCGTAGCGCGCCGACGCCTGCTCGATACGCTGGTCGAACCCGCCCCAGACGTCGGCAAAAGCGATGTTGCCGAGATCCTGAAGGTCGAGCAGCGGCAGGACGAACGGCACGCCCCGCTCGGCGGACACGGCCTTGATCTGCATCCGGATCGCATCCGTGAGCTGCGTCATCTCCGGACTCAGGGGCTGGGAGCCCGCCGCATCGGCCGCCACGAGCGTGCGCTCGCCGTGGCCACCGTCGACGGCGAGCCAAAGCAGCGTCAGCGGGCGCTCGGCACCCCAGACGCGGCGTCCCTTCGCCTCGAGCGCACGGTCCACCTCGCTCGCGATGAAGCCGACCTGATCCGTGTCGCGGTCGAGCGTGGCGTAAGAGCGCACGTAGCGCGCGGCGTCGTTCACCATGCCCGCGAGGTCGGGGTCGGAGGCGGCATTGCGGTCGCCCGTGACACGCTCGAGGAGTTGCTGCATGGCCGTCTGCACGGCCATGGCCCGGCGATCCCCGGCCGTCCGGTCCGGCGTCACCTTGAGGGTGTACAGATCCGGGAAAACCACGGCCCGCGCCGGCCGCCCCAAGCCGAGCCCGAGTGCGAGCAGCACTCCGGCGGCGCCCACGCACATCCTATGCCTCGGCGAATTCCGTCGCTCCATAACTATCGACCTGTCCCCCGGCAAGTAACGTCGCGTATTATAGCGACCCGCGGCGCCTTCCCGCGCCCAATCCGCTACCGCCATGAGCCAGAAGCGCACCCTGACCTACAAAGACGCCGGCGTCGACATCGACGCGGGCGCCGAGCTCGTCGAACGCATCAAGGGTCCCGTCGCCCGCACGCTGCGGCCCGAGGTCATCGGCGGCCTCGGCGGTTTCGGGGGCCTGTTCCGCGTGCCGGGCGGTTATCGCGACCCCGTGCTCGTCGCCGGCACGGACGGCGTCGGCACGAAGCTCAAGCTCGCGATCGAGCATGACGCGCACGACGCCGTCGGCGTGGACCTTGTGGCCATGTGCGCGAACGACATTGTCGTGCTCGGGGCCGAGCCGCTGTTCTTTCTCGACTATTACGCGACGCCGCGGCTCGATGTCGACGTTGCCGAACGCGTCGTGGCCGGCATCGCCCGCGGCTGCGAACTGGCGGGCGCGGCGCTGCTCGGCGGCGAGACGGCCGAGCACCCGGGCATGCACGCGTCCGGCGAATACGACCTGGCCGGGTTTTGCGTAGGTATCGTCGAGCGGGACCGGATCGTCGACGGCAGCGGCATCGAGGCCGGCGATGCCGTGCTGGGCCTCGCCTCCTCGGGCCCTCACTCGAATGGGTTCTCGCTAATTCGCCGCGTGCTCGAGGACCGTGACGACGCGCTCGATGCCACGCCGGGCGGACGCCCGCTCATGGCGCAGCTGCTCGCCCCGACACGCATCTACGTGCGCTCGCTGCTCGGCCTGCTGGCCGAGATCCCGGTCAAGGGCATGGCGCATATCACGGGCGGCGGCCTCGTCGAGAACATTCCGCGCGTCCTTCCCGCCGGCCTCGGCGTCAGCTTGGATGGCGCGAGCTGGCCGCGGCCCGCGGTGTTTGCATGGCTCGAGGCCGCGGGCGTGGAAGCGCGGGAAATGTATCGGACCTTCAATTGCGGCATCGGCATGACTGTGATCACGGCCGCCGAGCAGGCCGAGGCGGCACTGCGCCATCTGCAGGCCGCAGGCGAGCGCGTCTGGCGCGTCGGCACCGTCGTTGCGGACGCCGAAGGACAGGTCGAGATTCGTTGAGCGACGCGCCGGCGCCCATCGTCGTGCTCGCCTCGGGCGAGGGCACCAACCTGCAGGCGCTCATCGACGCCGCGCGCGAGGGCAGGCTCGGCGCGCGCGTAGCGGCCGTGTTCGCGGACCGGCGCGAAGCCCCCGCGCTCGAGCGGGCGCGGGCCGCCGGGATCGCGGCGCAGTGGATCGGCCCGGGCGCCTTCGCGAACCGCGAAGCCTACGAAACCGAGCTGGCGCAGGCCGTCGCCGCCGTTCGCCCCGCGGCCATCGTGCTTGCCGGGTTCATGCGGGTGCTCGGGGCCGCCTTCGTGCGCCGGTTCGAGGGCCGCATGATCAATCTGCATCCGTCGCTGCTGCCGCGCTTCAAGGGCCTCGACACGCATACCCGCGTGCTGGCGGCCGGGGACCGGGTGCACGGCGCCACGGTGCATTTCGTGACCGAGGCGCTCGATGGAGGCCCGCCCATCCTGCAGTATCGACTCAAGGTGCGGCCGGACGACACGCCCCAGACACTGGCCGAGCGCGTGCATGCCGGCGAGCATGTGATCCTGCCGCGCGCGGCAGGCTGGCTCGCGACGGGCCGGCTCGTGCTTCGGGGCGCGGCCGTCTGGCTCGACGGGAAGCGGCTGGCCGAGCCGCTGGTCGTGGAGGACGAGGAATGAGCAAAGCAAAGCGGCTGGAGACAGGCAGGCCGCGCCGGCCGGCCGCCGGCGGCCCGACGCGGCGCCGCGCGCGGGGCGCCGTGGGCAGCAGCGCACGGCGCGTCCTTCCCCGCAACGCAGCGCACGGCCCGAGCCTGGGCGCCCGGCGCGCCTGGGCGCTCGGCGCGCTGCTCGCGCTCCTCGGAGGCGGCGCCGCCCGGGCCGCCGAGTTCTCTGCCGTGCCGACGTTCCAGGCCAGCTACGAGGTCGAGTACAAGGGGCATCACGTCGGCCGCGAAGACCTGTCGGTCAGCTACGACGCGGCAACCCAGCGCTACCACTTCGAATCCCGGACGCAGGCGACGGGCGTGTTGCGGCTCGTGCGCCGCAGGCCCTCGATTCAGCGCACGGATTTCGTGCTCGAGAACGGCGCGATCAAGCCGCTCGAGTTCTGGTTCGACGACGGCACGCGCAAAGGCGACGACGACCGCCACATCGTCTTCGACTGGAACCGCGGCGTCGCCACCGTCACACACGATTCCGAATCCTCGCAGATCGCGCTCGAGCCGCACATGCTCGACGCCGGCACGACGCTCGTGGCGATCATGCTCGATCTCTCGCGCGGGGCGACGCCGGGTCCCTACCGGTACACGGACGGCAAGGCACCCAGCACATACACCTACAAGCTCCACGGCCAGGCGACGATCGAGACCGACGCCGGCAATTTCCGGACGACCGTCGTCGAGCAGCAAAGCGCGGGCTCGTCGCGTTACATGAAGCTCTGGGCAGCGGCCAAGCTCGGCTATCTGCCCGCGCAGATCGCTCAGTACAAGGGCGACGAGCTGTTGACGCAGTTGAAGCTCGAATCCGTGGAGGGACTCCGCGCGAAGGCCGGCGCCGACGACTGAGCGCGGCGGCGCCTGCTGGCATCGACGAGGCGCGTGCGCGGTCATCGCGTTGCCGGGAAGGTTCGAATCGCATAGCATTTCCCGTAGATACTCGAACGTCGCGAGGAACGTGCCATGCGGGTCTTGCTTGCGCTGCTTGCAGGCTGCCGTAGCAGGGTCTGCGGGCCATGACCCCGGCTGCGGCCGTCCCTCAGGTCTTCGGCAGCGTGACCCCGCGCTGTCCCTGATACTTGCCGCCGCGATCCGCATAGCTCGTCTCGCAAACTTCGTCCGACTCGAAGAAGATCATCTGCGCGACGCCTTCGTTGGCGTAGATTTTCGCCGGCAGCGGCGTCGTGTTCGAGAACTCGAGCGTCACATGCCCTTCCCACTCGGGCTCGAGCGGCGTCACGTTGACGATGATGCCGCAGCGGGCATAGGTCGACTTGCCGAGGCAGATCGTGAGCACGTTGCGCGGAATGCGGAAGTACTCGACTGTCCGTGCCAGCGCGAACGAGTTCGGCGGGATGATGCACACGTTCGCACGCATGTCCACGAAGCTCGACTGGTCGAACTCCTTGGGATCGACGACGGCCGAGTTGATGTTCGTGAAGATCTTGAACTCGGCCGCGCAGCGCACGTCGTAGCCGTAGCTCGAGGTGCCGTAGGAGATGATGCGCGCCCCCTCGGCGTAGCGCACCTGATCCGCCGAGAAAGGCTCGATCATGCCCTGCTCCGCCGCCATGCGGCGGATCCAGCGGTCCGACTTGATGCTCATTCGTCCTCGACGGTGATGTTGGGGAACAGCCGGCTGTAGTCCTTGGCCGCGGCTGCAAGCTCGCCGGCCGCACGCAGCGCGGCATCCACGAAGCTCTGCGCGAGCGGCCCGTCGGGCTCACGCACGACGGTCGGCTCGCCCGCATCCGTCTCCTCCCGGATGCGCCGGTCGAGCGGCAGCGCGCCGAGCAGCGGTACGCCGTAGTCGCGGCCCAGCCGCTCGCCGCCGTGCGCGCCGAATATGGCTTCGCGATGCCCGCAGTTGGAGCATACATGCATGCTCATGTTCTCGACGATACCGAGCACGGGCACGTTGACCTTCTGGAACATCTCGAGCCCCTTGCGGGCATCCGCAAGCGCGATGTCCTGGGGCGTCGTGACGATGACGGCACCGCTGACCGGGACTCGCTGGGCGAGCGTGAGCTGGATATCGCCGGTGCCAGGGGGCATATCGACGACGAGATAGTCGAGCTCGCCCCAGTGGGTTTGCGTGAGCAGCTGGTTCAGCGCCGAGGTCACCATGGGCCCGCGCCAGGCCATGGGCTGGTTCTCGTCGACGAGAAAGCCGATGGACATGGCCTTGAGGCCGTGGGCCTCGAGCGGCTCGAGCGTCTTGCCGTCGCGGGTCTCGGGCCGCTGGCCCATCAGCCCCAGCATGCGCGGCTGGCTCGGACCGTAGATATCGGCGTCGAGCAGCCCCACGCGACCGCCCTCGGCGGCCAGCGCGAGGGCCGCGTTGACGGCGACGGTCGACTTGCCGACGCCGCCCTTGCCCGAGGCGACGGCGATGACGTTGGCGACGCCCGGGATGGGCTTGAGGCCCCGCTGCACACTGTGGGTCTCCACGGACCACGCCAGCGAGAATTCGAGGGGCTCGGGCTGGACGGGGCGGCAGTGCTCGGCGAGGGCGGCCGTCAGGCGGGCACGGGCGCGCTCCATCGGGAATCCGAAGCGCACCTCGACGCGCCGCCCGGCCCTATCGACCTCGAACGCGCTGCCCGGGCCGCCGAGCGGCCGAGCAGTCTGCGGGACGACGAATTCACGAAGGTGCGACTCGAGGCGTTGGACGATGTCGGTCATGGGCTCGCAGGGGGGTCGAGGAGTGGCGTATGAGCGTCGATTGTACCCGAAAGGCGCCTCCCGGCAGGTCCGGCGGCCCCTGTGCCCTTATGGCGGGAGATCCCTATCGCAAGCCCTCAAACCTGTGATTTCCGTTACATTCTGGCCGGGGGCATGTGGCATAATTCCGGGCCGAAAGGTCTCGATTACGTGGTGTCGTGGCGGCGTGGGAACCGTTGCGGCGCGGGGCCGGCGGCGTGCTCGCTGACGGAAAGTCGCCAACAAGGAAACCAACGCCCGGAGCGCACTCCCCAGGGCCCATGAATTTCATCACTTCCATACAAGCGGACCGGCTCATCTCGCAGATCCAGGACCAGCCCGATCCTTCCTCGCCGGCCGCGAAGAGGGCGCTGCAGAAACTTGCCAAGCTCGGCACGGGCGCCATCCCGAAGATCCTCGATGCGCTCGCCTCGGCGGACCGAAAACAAACCGTCGAGTTCGTCGATATCCTGAGCTCGCTCGTCAGCGACAAGACGCTGCACCTCGTCGCCCGCGGCCTCGCCGATTCCGAGCCGCGCACCGTCCACGGCACGGCCTGGGCGCTGTCGAGCAGCAGGCGCTTCAACGTGAACCGGCTCGTCGATCTGCTGGCGGAGGACGACTACTCCAAGTCGGCCATCGTCGAGATCCTGACGGCCCACAAGGACCGCCTCAACGTCCGCCAGCTGTTGGCTCAGCTCTATTACCTGCAGCCGAACGAAAAGGCGGCCGTGTTCAAGCTCATCGACGAGGCCGCGACCGAGGAGCTCGTCCCGGATCTCATCGGCCGCATGGACGGCAAGGACCCGGTCGTCAAGATGCACCTGATCAACACGATCACGCGGTTCGACGCGCCGGAAGTACATCGCGTCGTGCAGGAACAGCTCAAGGACCCGAACAAGCTCGTGCGCCAGGCCGCGCTCACGGCCATCCCGAAACTGCACGGCACACCCGATACGGCCCTGGTCTGCTCGCTGCTGCTCGACGGCGACATCAACGTCATGAACAAGGCCGGCGACATCATCGTCCAGATCAACGATCCCGACACGGTCAAGTACCTGCTGCCCGCGCTCAAGGCCGAGAACGAATTCAGCCGGCGCGCGGCCGTCGAGGTGCTGAACGAGATCGGCACGACGAGCAGCGTGAAATATCTGCTCGAGGCCATCGCCGACGACGACTGGTGGGTGCGGGCCCGGGCCTCGGACGCGCTGGCCCGCATCGGCGATCGGCGCGTCGTCGACGCCGTGCTCGAGCTCATCAAGGACAAGGACGAGAACATCCGCCGCGCGGCGATCGAAATACTCAACACGTGCAAGGATAAGCGCGCCGTCGATCAGCTCATCGTCGCCACACAGGATGCCGACTGGTGGGTCAGCGAGCGCGCGGCCGACGCGCTCGGCGAGATCGGCGACTCGAAGGCCGTGCCCGCGCTGCTCAAGATGATGGCGCGCAACGACCGTTCGCTCTCGGTCGCGATCCGCGCGCTCGGCAAGGTCGGCGACTCCCAGGTGCTGCCGAAGATCCTGCCCTATCTGCAGCGCCCCGAGAAAGACGTGCGCGTGGCGGCGATCACGGCCTCGGCCGAGCTCGCCGAGGAGCGCAGCAGCGACGTGGTCCGCGCCCATCTTCAGCAGGTCGGCGCGGCCGGCGACGACACGGTGGCCCGGGCCGCCGCGCGGGCCCTGCAGAAGCTCGACGGCCGCACGGCCGCAAGCGGACAGTTCGCGGCCACGGGCACGCTCGGCGCGGCCTCAGCCCCCCCCACGTCCCGCTCCGGCCCTGCCGCGCCCGCGCACGAGGCGCCCCCGCCGCCGCCGTCGACGGGCTCGACGGCCCGGACGCTGCTCATCGAAGACGCCGACGTCGGACCGGACCCGGGGGCGCCGGGGCTCGACTTGGCGGCGCTGCAGGCCGGCGATCTGATCGAGGGGCGCTACAAGTTCATCCAGAAGATCGGCAAGGGCGCGTTCGGCACTGTCGTGCTCGTCGAGGATACCGTCGTCGAGGAGCGGCTGATTCTGAAGTTCCTGAATCCGAACGTCGCCTCGGACGAGGAGATGATGAAGCGCTTCGTGCACGAGCTGCGCTACTCGCGCCGCATCACGCACAAGAACGTCATCCGCATCTACGATTTTCTCTACGTCTCGGGCGGCTACGCGATCTCAATGGAATATTTCCCCTCCCATACGCTCGGGACGGAAATCGCGAACGAGAAGCCCATGAATCCGAAGAAGGCGGCGGGGTACGCGATGGACATCTGCGTCGGCATGATCCATGCGCACCAGCAGGGCATCATTCACCGCGATCTCAAGCCCGCGAACATCCTGATCAACGACGAGGGTTTGCTCAAGATCGTGGATTTCGGCGTTGCGGCCGCCGCGAAAAGCGGCGATACCCAGCTCACGAAGACCGGCTACGTGATCGGCTCGCCGAAGTACATGGCGCCCGAGCAGATTCTCGGCAAGAAGGTCGACGAGCGCGCGGACATTTACAGCCTCGGCGTGATCCTCTACGAGATGCTGGCCGGCACGCCGCCGTACAGCCGCGGCGACCATATGTCCGTCATGTACCAGCACGTTCAGGGCAAGGCCGCCCCGCTGGCCGAGGCCAACCCGAAGGTGCCGGCCGAGCTCGCCGAGATCGTCGGCAAGGCCATGTCCGTGGACAAGAACAAGCGCTACGCCTCGATGGAGGAATTCAAGGACGCGCTCGCGCACGTGTTGCCGAAGCTCGCCTGACCGTATGGCACGCATCGACGCCTTTCTCAAGCTCGGCCTCGCGCAAGGCTGCTCCAACGTCCACCTCGCCGTCGGCGTGCCCCCGATGCTGCGGCTGCACGGGGACCTGATGCCCATCAAGTTTCGCGATCTGCGGGACACCGAGCTCGAGGGCTACATCGACGAAATCCTGACGGAGTCGCAGAAGACACGGTTCGGGGGCGGGCACGATCTCGATTTCTCCTACGTGAGCTCCGAGGGCGGCCGCTTCCGAGTCAACGTCTACCGCAAGGCCACCGGCCTCGGCGCGACGTTCCGCTTCATCCCGACGCAGATCCCGTCGCTCGACTCGCTCGGGCTGCCGCCCGTGATCACGCGGCTCTGCGATGAGCACCAGGGCATGGTGCTCGTGACCGGGTCGACGGGCACGGGCAAGTCCACGACGCTGGCCGCGATGATCGATCACCTGAACACGACGCGCAGCCTCAACATCATCAGCCTCGAGGACCCGATCGAGTTCGTGCACCCGAGCAAGCGCTCGCAGGTCGTGCAGCGCGAGCTCGGGACCCATATCCGCAGCTTCGCGGACGGCGTGCGCGCCGCGCTGCGCGAGGACCCGGACGTGATCCTCGTCGGCGAGCTGCGCGACGCCGAGACGATCAGCATGGCCATGACGGCGGCCGAGACGGGGCATCTCGTGCTCGGCACGCTGCATACGACCGGAGCGGTCAAGTCCATCGACCGTGTCATCGACGCGTTGCCGACCGACCAGCGCGAGCAGACCAAGAGCTTCCTGGCGCACAGCCTGCATGCCGTCGTCACGCAGTACCTCGTCAAGACGCCCGACGGCAGAGGCCGCCGCGCGGTCGTCGAGGTCATGGTCATGACGCGGGCCATCGCGAAGCTCATCATGTCCGAGCAGACACATCAGATCCCCGCGCAGCTGCAGACGGGCAAGGACCTCGGCATGCAGCTCATGGACCAGGCCCTGCTCGACGCGATCACGAAGCGGCAGATCGATCCGGACGACGCCTACCGCTACGCGACGGACAGGAAGAAGTTCGAGCGCTTCGTGACCGATACGACGGTGCTCCCGAGCTCGGAGGCCGTCGGCCGATGAACATCGACGAGCTGCTGCGCAGCATGCACATGCGCAAGGGCTCGGACCTGCACCTGATCGCGGGCGACCCGCCGCGCATGCGCGTCAACGGCGATCTCA
Organism: uncultured Gammaproteobacteria bacterium; assembly: GCA_963782445.1. Taxonomy (GTDB): domain Bacteria; phylum Pseudomonadota; class Gammaproteobacteria; order Steroidobacterales; family Rariloculaceae; genus ZC4RG20. Next base: position 1,324,991 of record CAWAJM010000001.1, on the reverse strand, counting down.
TCACGCTGCAGAACCAGCCGCTCGACGGCGAGGAGCTCGGCAGCGCGCTGCTCGAGATCATGAGCAAGAGCTCCGTCGACCAGTACAACGCCCACGATTCGGCCGACTTCGCGCACACGATACCCGAGATCGCACGCTTCCGCGTCAACGTGTTCCGGCATCTGAACGGCATCGGCGCCGTGTTCCGCGGCATTCCGTCGAAGGCGCTCACGCTCGAGGAGCTCAACATGCCGCCGGCGCTCGAGCAGATGACGCGCGCGACGCGCGGCCTGATCCTCGTGACGGGCAAGACGGGCTCCGGCAAGTCCACGACACTGGCCGCGATGATCGACGCTATCAACAAGCGGCTCAAGGGTCACATCCTGACGATCGAGGATCCGATCGAGTTCGTGCACGAGCGCATTCAATGCCTGATCAGCCAGCGGGAAGTCGGGCTGCACAGCGCCTCCTTCGCCGACGCGCTGCACTCGGCCCTGCGCGAGGACCCGGACGCCATCCTCGTCGGCGAGCTCCGCGACCTCGAGACCATGAGCATCGCGATGACGGCCGCCGAGATGGGCGTGCTCGTCATGGGCACGCTGCACACCAACGGCGCCGCCGCGACCATCGACCGCGTCGTGAACATCTTCCCCGCCGACAAGCAGGACCATATCCGCAACATGCTCTCGACCTCGCTGCGCGGCGTCGTCTCGCAGCAGCTTCTAAAGAAAAAGGACGGCAGCGGGCGCGCGGCGGCGCTCGAGATCCTCATCAACACGTCGGCCGTCGCCAACCTGATCCGGCAGGGCAAGCTCGAGCAGCTCGAGAACGTCCTGCAGTCGAGCGCGGCCGCGGGCATGTGCACGATGGACGGCTCGCTCAAGCGCCTGCTGGACGAGGGCGCGATCGCCGGCAGGGAGGCTTACCTGCAGGCCTTCGACAAGTCGAAGTTCGAGGCCGTCAAAGACGTCACGTAGCGTATAGAAAAAGGGGTCAGAGCCCTTTTTCGCCGATCACCGCCCCAGCCGCCTGCCGACGTCGGTGCCGGCGAAAAAGGGCTCTGACCCCTCTTCCTCCAACCGCCGGTGAAAAAGGGCTCTGACCCCTTTTCTTCTTTTTCGGCATAATTGGGCCTTGCCGCTGGAGTCCCGATCTTGGTCGAGAAACGAACACTGCTCGTCACGAGCGCCCTGCCCTACGCCAACAACTCGCTGCACCTCGGCCACTTCGTCGAGTACGTGCAGACCGACGTGTGGGTGCGCTACCAAAGGCTGCGCGGGCATCGGTGCATCTACGTATGCGCGAGCGATGCTCACGGCACGCCGACGATGCTGCGCGCTCAGCAGGAAGGCATCTCGCCCGAAGCGCTCATCGAGCAGGTCAGCGCCGAGCACCGCCGCGACTTCGAGACGTTCCGCATCAGCGTCGATAACTACCTAACGACGCACGCGCCCGAAAACCGCGAGGTTACGCTGCGCATCTACGAGCGGCTGCGCGACGCAGGCCACATCCGCCGCGAGGTCATCAAGCAGGCGTACGACGACGAGAAAGGCATGTTCCTGCCCGACCGCTACGTGCGCGGCACGTGCCCGGTCTGCAATACGCCCGATCAGTACGGCGACTCCTGCGAGAGCTGCGGCGCCACTTACTCCCCGCTCGAGCTCAAGGACGCCGTCTCCGTCGTCTCGGGTACGAAACCGAGCGTGCGCGAGTCCGAGCACCTGTTCTTCCGGCTCAGCGAGTTCGAGCCCGAGCTGCGGCAGTGGGTGCCCCAGCACGTGGACGAGGTCATGGTCCGCAAGCTCGACGAGTGGTTCCGCGCCGGGCTCCAGGACTGGGACATCTCGCGCGACGCTCCCTACTTCGGCTTCGAGATTCCGGACGAGCCCGGCAAGTATTTCTACGTCTGGTTCGACGCGCCGATCGGCTATATCGGCAGTTTTCTGAATCTCGCGCGCCGCACCGGGCTCGATTTCGACGAGTTTTTCGGTCCCGAGAGCCGCAGCGAGCTCTACCATTTCATCGGCAAGGACATCGTGTACTTCCATACGCTGTTCTGGCCGGCCGTGCTCGGCGGGGCGGGCTTCCGGCGTCCCACCGGCGTCTTCGTGCACGGCTTCCTGACCGTCGATGGCCAGAAGATATCGAAGCGCCGCGGCACGTCCATCAAGGCGTCGACGTTCGCGGAGCACGTCGACCCCGACTACCTGCGCTATTACTTCGCGAGCAAGCTCGGGCCGAACGTCGACGATCTCGACCTGAACTTCAAGGACTTCGTCGCCCGCGTGAACTCGGACCTCGTCGGTAAGCTCGTGAACATCGCGAGCCGCTGCGCGGGCTTCATTGCACGCTACGGCGACGGGCGCCTCGGCGAGGCGCTGGCACGCCCCGCGCTGTACCAGGAGTTCGCGGGCGCCGCGGCCGAACTCGCCGCGGACTATGAGTCGCGCAACTTCGCGCGCGCGATGCGGCGCATCATGGCGCTGGCGGACGAAGCCAATCAGTACATCGACGAGGAGAAGCCCTGGGTCAAGGCCAAGGACCCGGCGCAGCGCGCCGCTGTCGTGGATGTCTGCACACAGGGCCTGAATCTGTTCCGTGCGCTCATCGTCTACTTGAAGCCGGTCGTGCCCGCACTCGCCGCGCGCGCCGAAGAGTTCCTGGCCGTCGATCCCTTGACCTGGGACGATGCCGCGCGCCCGCTGCTCGGCCACCGCATCCGCAAATTCGAGCCGCTGCTCGCGCGCGTGGAGGAAGCCGCGCTGCATGCCGTGACCGAGGCGTCGAAGACCGAAGCCGACGTCCGTGCCCTGCCGGCCGAGGCGCGCCCGGCCGCCGGAGCCGCCGGAGCCGCCGGAGCCGCCCAAGGCGAAGCGCCTTCGGAGCAAATCGACATCGAGCTGTTCTCGCGGCTCGACCTGCGCGTCGCGCGCGTGATCGCGGCCGAGCGCGTCGAAGGCGCCGACAAGCTGCTCAAGGTCACGCTCGACACAGGCGGCAGCGGTCGGCGCACGGTCTTCGCGGGCATCCGGCGCGCCTACGATCCCGGCGAGCTCGAAGGCCGCCTCGTCGTGCTCGTCGCAAACCTGAAGCCGCGCAAAATGCGCTTCGGGACCTCGGAAGGCATGCTGCTCGCGGCCAGCGGCGACGGCGCGGGCGTGTTTCTGCTCGCGCCCGACGACGGCGCGGAGCCCGGCATGAAGGTGACCTGACGATGCACCTCGCGCTGATCGTCATCGCGGCCGCCCTCGTCAACAACTTCGTGCTCGTCCAGTTCCTCGGGCTGTGCCCGTTCATGGGCGCTTCCAAGCACGTCGAGGGCGCCATCGGCATGGGCCTCGCCACGGGTCTCGTGCTGACGACGGCCTCGGGGCTCTCCTATCTCGTCGATCACTGGCTGCTCGCGCCTTTCGGTCTCGAGTACCTGCGGCTCATCGCTTTCATCCTCGTGATCGGCGCGGCCGTGCAGCTCACCGAGCTGCTCGTGCGCCGGCTCTCGCCCGTGCTCTACCGCGTGCTCGGCCTCTACATTCCGCTCATCGCGAGCAACTGCGCCGTGCTCGGTGTCGCCTTGCTGAACTCGACGGCCGCGCGCAGCCTCGTCGCCGCGCTGTTCTACGGCGCCGGAGCAGCGCTCGGCTTCGGCCTCGTCCTCGCGATGCTCGGCGGCCTGCGCGAGCGCCTCGAGCAGGCGGACGTACCCGCGCCATTCCGCGGTCACGCGATTGCGCTGGTGACCGCCGGAATCATGTCACTCGCGTTTCTGGGCTTTTCCGGCTTCGCGCGGCTCTGACATGGCGCCGCCGCCCGCGACTTCGTCCGCCGGCCGGCCCGCGCGCAGGACCGCGGGCAGCCCCACGAGGCGCCGGCCAGGCCCATGCTGACCGGCATCGCGGCCCTGACCGGCCTCGCCCTCGTGCTCGCGGGCGTGCTGGTCGCGGCCGCCGAGCTCTGGCCGGCCGCCCAGGACGATGCGGCCGCGCACATCGAGCGCCTGCTGCCCCGCATCCAATGCGCCCAGTGCGGCTACCCAGGCTGCCGGCCCTATGCCGAAGCCATCGCAAGCGGGACTGCCGAGATCAACCGCTGTCCGCCCGGGGGCAGCGGGACGATCGCCGCACTGGCCGCGCTGCTCGGCCGCGAGGCGCCGCCGCTCGACGAAAGCCTCGGCCAAGCGAGCATGGAGCGCGTCGCGCGCATCGAGGAAGACGGCTGCATCGGCTGCAATCTCTGCGCCCGAGCCTGTCCCGTGGACGCGATTGTCGGGCTTCCGCAAATGATGCACACGGTCGTCGCGGCCGAATGCACGGGCTGCGAGCTCTGTCTCGCCCCTTGCCCCGTCGACTGCATCCGGCTGGTGCCGCGCAGTGCTTGAGATCACGCTCGATCGCTTCCTCGTCGGCGGCTTGCGCCTCGCCGCCCACAAAGCGGCGTCGACGGCGCGTCCGATCGCGCGCGGGCTCGTGCCGCCGCAGCTCATCGTCGCGCTGGGGCAACACGCGGGGCCGGTCGGCGAGCCGCTCGTGGGCGTCGGCGAGCGCGTTCTGAAAGGGCAGCCGCTGACCGGTCCCGGCGCCGCGGCCGCCGCGCACGCCCCGAGCTCGGGCCGCGTGATCCGGATCGAGGAGCGGCTCGTGCCCGGCGGCAGCGGACTGCGGCGCTCGCCGTGCATCGTCATCGAGACAGACGGCGAGGATCGGGCCTTGCGGCCGGCGGCCTCGGCGCGGGCCTGGCCCGCGGAGCGCGAGGCGCAGCTCCGCCGCATCGCCGAGGGCGGGCTCGCGGGGCTCGGCGGCGCCGTGTTCCCGACGGCCGCGAAGCTCGCCGCGCTCGAAGCCTGTCGCCTGCTCGTCGTCAACGGCGCCGAGTGCGAGCCTTATATCAGCTGCGACGACCTGCTCATGCGCGAAGCACCCGAGGACGTGGTCGGCGGCGCACGCCTGCTCGCCGATCTCCTCTGCGCACCGAGCTGCATCATCGCGATCGAGCGGGACAAGCCGGAAGCGGTACGGGCCATTGCGGCGGCCGCACGGGCGACAGCCGACGAGCGCCTGCGGCTCGCGGAGGTGCCGACGGTCTACCCGGCCGGCGGCGAACGCCAGCTCATCGAGCTGCTCACGGGCGCGCAGGTGCCGAGCGGCGGCCTGCCGGGCGACCTCGGCTTCCTGTGCCAGAACGTCGGCACGGCCGCAGCGCTGTACCGGCTCGCGACGCGCGCCGAACCGCTCGTGGCGCGCATCGTGACGGTCACGGGCGGCGGCGTAGCCGAGCCGCAGAACCTCGAAGTGCCGATCGGCACCCCGATCGCCTGGCTCGTCGAGCGTTGCGGCGGCTATAGCGAGGACGTCGCCCGGCTCATCCACGGCGGCAGCATGATGGGCTATGCCCTGCCGACCGACGACCTGCCCGTGACGAAGGCCACGAACTGCATTATTGCGGCGCGCCCGGCCGAGGTCCGCAGCGGCGGGGACGCCTGGCCCTGCATCCGCTGCGGCGACTGCGCGGTCGCCTGTCCGGCCCGGCTCCTGCCGCAGCAACTCCTCGTCGCGGCGCGCACCGGCGACATGAACGCGCTCGCGGACCTCGGACTGGCCGACTGCATCGAGTGCGGCTGTTGCGACGTGGCCTGTCCGAGCCGCATCGAGCTGACCGGGAGCTTTCGCGCCGCAAAGCGCGCCTACGCCGCGCACGAGCGGCGCGCGCAGCGCTCGGCCGAGGCCGAGCGGCGTTTCGAGCGGCGCGAACGCCGCCGCGAGCACGAGGCGGCGCGCAGCCGCGAGTCGCAGGAAGCCCTGCGGCGGGACGTCCGCAACGGCGAGGACGGCGGCCGCGATGCCGTCGCGGCCGCCGTCGAACGGGCCCGGCGCCGGCGCGAGAAGCCGCGCTGAAGCCGATGCAGTTCGAGACTGCAGCCGCGCCTCACGCCCCGCCCACGGCGAACGTCCCGCGCATCATGCGCCGCGTGCTCTACGCGCTCGTGCCCGCGGCCGGCGTGTACGTCTGGTTCTTCGGTTTCGGGTTGCTGATCAATTTCGCGCTCGCGGCCGCGGCGGCGCTCGCGAGCGAGGCCGCGATTGTGTGCCTCCGCCGCAAGGCCGCGCGCCGCGCGCTCGGCGACGGCAGCGCGCTCGTGACCGCCGCCCTGCTCGCCTTCGCCCTGCCGCCGCTTGCGCCCTGGTGGCTGCCCGCGATCGGCGCAGCCATCGCGATCGTGCTCGCCAAGCACCTGTACGGCGGCCTCGGCCGCAATCTCTTCAATCCGGCCATGGTCGCCTACGTGTTTCTGCTCGTCTCGTTCCCAGTCCCCATGACGCGCTGGATCCCGCCGCGCATGGGCGACCTCGACTACCCCCGGCTCGGCCTCGCAGCGACGCTCGACTACAACCTCACCGGCCGCCTGCCAGGCACGCTGACGATCGACGCCCTGACGCGGGCCACGCCGCTCGACACGGTGCGCCAGGGACTGCGGGCCATGAAGACGTTCCCGGAAGCGCGTGCGGGCTCTTTGTTCGGCGACTTCGGCGGCCGCGGCTGGGAATGGATCGACAACTTCATCGCCCTCGGCGGCCTTTACCTTCTCTATGCAGGCATCATTCGCTGGCACATTCCGGTCGCGATGCTCGCAGGGCTGCTCGCACCCGCGACGCTCATGTATCTCGCCGATCCGAGCCGCTTCGCCTCACCGGGCTTTCACCTATTCACGGGCGCGAGCATGCTCGGCGCCTTCTTCATTGCGACGGACCCGGTCTCGGCGGCAACCAGCGACCGCGGCAGGCTCGTGTATGCCGCCGGCATCGGCCTCTTGACGTATGCGATCAGGACCTGGGGCGGCTATCCCGACGGCCTCGCGTTCGCCGTCCTGCTCATGAACGCTGCCGTGCCCGTCATCGACCGCTACACGCGCCCGCGCATCTACGGCCATGTCGGGCGCTAGCGCGCTGCGCACGCTCGGGCTCGTCGGCCTCGTTGCCGTCGGCGCCGCCGTGCTCGTCACGGGCAGCCACGAGTTCAGCGCGCCGCGCATAGCGGCGAACGAGCGTGCGCGCGTGCTCGGGAGTCTCGAAAGCGTCCTCGCAGCGCCGCTGCGCGGCCGCGGCCTCGCACCGACGCAGATCGAGGTGACGGACCCCGGCCTGCTCGGCACGGCCGCGCCCGTCGACGTCTTCGTACTGCGGCGTGGCGGTGAGCCCGTCGCCGTCGTTCTCGCGCCCATCGCCCCGGACGGTTACAACGGTCCCGTCCGCCTGCTCGTCGGCCTGTCGCCCGACGGCACGGTCACGGGCGTACGCGTCGTCGAGGAGCGCGAGACGCCGGGCCTCGGCGACCGCATCGATAGCGAGAAGTCGGACTGGATCAGACAGTTCGACGGCAAGCGCCTCGGCAAGCCGCCGGCGGGCGAGTGGGCCGTGCACCAGGACGGCGGCCGCTTCGATGCGCTGACGGGTGCGACGATCACACCGCGCGCCGTCGTCAAGGCCGTCAAGAACACGCTGCTATACTTCCGCGGGCATCGGGACGAGCTGTTCGCACAGGCCGCGCGGGCAGCGGCCGTCGCGGCGGCGCGCGGGACAGTAGTGGAGTCGGCAAAGCGATGAATCGATATGGACCAGTGTGGCGCGGCGGGCTGTGGTCATCGAACCCCGCCCTCGTTCAGCTGCTCGGCCTGTGCCCGCTGCTCGCGATCACGACGACCGTCGTCAACGGCCTCGCGCTCGGCCTCGCGACGACGCTCGTGCTGATCCTCACGAACGCGGTCATTTCCTTATTGCGCGGGCTGCTCGTGCCCGCCGTGCGGATTCCGCTCTTCGTGCTGATCATCGCCTCGCTCGTGACGTTGATAGACCTGCTCACGAGCGCCTATTTGCCGGACCTGCACCGGGTGCTCGGGCTGTTCATCCCGCTCATCGTGACGAACTGCGCAATCCTGGCCCAGGCGGAGACGGTCGCGAGCCGCCAGGGCGTCGGCGTATCGGCCGTCAGCGGCTGCGCCGCAGGCCTCGGGTTCACGGGCGTGCTGGCCGCGCTCGGGGCGATCCGCGAGGTGCTCGGCCAAGGCACGCTGTTCGCAGGGCTGGACCTGCTGTTTGGGCCGGGCGCCCAGGGACTGCGCATCGACCTGCCGTTCCACGGTATGCTTGCCGCCGTGCTGCCGCCGGGCGCGTTCTTCGGCCTCGCGCTGCTGCTCGCCCTCAAGAACCTGCTCGCCAAGGAGCCGCGGCCCGGCCGGCTGCCGCTCGCCGAGGAGCCGGAAGCAGCCGGAGAATCGGCCGCGTGAATGCGGCGAAGCGGCGCGAAATATTCGCACGGTTCGCGCGTCACAATCCGGCGCCGACGACGGAGCTCGCGTTCGGCAATTCTTTCGAGCTGCTCGTAGCCGTCGTGCTCTCCGCGCAAGCCACCGATATCGGTGTCAACAAGGCGACGGCCAAGCTGTTTCCGGCCGCCCCGACGCCGGCCGCCATGCTCGCGCTCGGCGAGGACGGCCTCAAGGAGCGCATCAAGACCATCAACTTCTTCAACACCAAGGCGCGCAATCTCATCAAGACCTGCGCCGCCCTCGTCGAACGGCACGGCGGCGAAGTGCCGCGCGATCGGGCGGCGCTAGAGGCGCTGCCGGGCGTTGGCCGCAAGACGGCCAACGTCATCCTGAACACGGCCTTCGGCGAACCGGCCATCGCCGTCGACACGCACATATTCCGCGTCGCGAACCGTACGGGCCTCGCGAAGGGCAAGACGCCGCGCGAGGTCGAGGATCGGCTCCAGGAGGTCACGCCGAACGAGTTCAAGCAGGACGCCCACCATTGGCTCATCCTGCACGGCCGCTATGTCTGCAAGGCCCGCAAGCCGAACTGCCCGGAATGCGTGATCGCCGACCTCTGCGAATACAAGGCCAAGACCCGCGCCGCCTGAGGCCGGCGGGCGCAGGCCATATTTTCCCATGACCGCTCCCGGCATCGTCATCTTCGTAGCCACTTACGTGCTGATCTCGTTCCGGCCGTTCGCCCGGCTCGATCGGCCCGCGGCCGCGATGCTCGGCGGATTCGCCTGCGTCGCCGCCGCCGTGCTGACCCCGGCCGAGGCGCTGCACGCCATCGACCTCGAGCCGCTGTTGCTGCTGTTCGCGGTCATGGGCATGGGCGGGTTCCTGGCCGTCGACGGCTTCTTCGACCAGATCGAGCCGCGCATCTCGGCCGCGAGCCGCACACCGGCACGGCTGCTCGGCATTCTCGTTTGGGGTGCGGGCCTCATGGCGGCGCTGATCACCAACGACGCCGTCTGCGTGCTCGGCACGCCGCTCGTCGTGCGGCTCGTGCAAAAGCACGGGCTGCCGCCGCTGCCGCTCCTGCTCGCGCTCGCGACGGCCGCGAACACGGGCAGCGTCGCAACGCTGGTCGGCAACCCGCAGAATATGCTCTGCGGCCTCCTCGGCGGTCTCGACTACCTGCACTATCTGCTCGTCATGCTGCCGGTTGCGGCCGCCGGCCTCGCGATCAATCACGCGCTGCTGCACTTTGCGTTCAGGAAAAGGCTCGCCGCCGCGGCCTTCACGGTCGAGCGCGGCGCCTACCGTTCGGTGTCGCGCAGCTCCAAGATCACGCTGACCGTCATCGTCGCAACCGCAGTCGTCTATTCGCTCGGCGGCAATCTCGCGTGGACCGCGGTCGGCGGCCTCGGCGTCCTGCTGCTCGTGCACCGCGTCGGCGCGGACCGCCTCTGGCCCCGCATCGCCTGGCCGCTGCTCGTGTTCTTCGGCGGCCTGTTCGTCGTCGTCGCGGGTTTTATCCGCAGCGGCGCGCCCGCCGCGTTCTTCGCGCACGTGCCGCTCGCGGCCGGCACACAGGGCACGCTCGGTACGTTGCGACTTGCGGGCATATTCCTGTTCGGCTCGAACATCGTCTCGAACGTCCCGTTCATCCTCCTCGTCCGCCACCAGATGGCGACGCTGCCGAGCACGCATTTCGGGTGGGAACTGCTGGCCATGGCCTCGACGTTCGCCGGTAACCTGACGCTCATCGGGTCCGCCGCGAACATCATCGTCGCCGAGGCGTCGCGCGAAGTCGGCGGCATCGGCTTCCTCGCCTACCTGCGCATCGGTGTGCCGCTGGCGCTGCTGGGCACGGGCGTCGGCGTGCTGTGGCTGAGCTTTGTCGCGCCGGCGTAGCGGCTATGGGCCCGCATGATTCACGAACGGATCATTGCCGGTGGTTGTCGGAGACTCGCGCAGACGGGCGGTGTCGGGAGCGTGCGCGCCAGGGATGGCGCGCTACGCAGCCCCCAGGGATGGGTATTCCGGCGGTCCCGACACCGCCCTTACGACGAGCCTCAAGCCCACCGCCAACGTATCGGGAGCCTTACGCCGTACGAGGAAGAGGCCGCGGGCGGCGCTGATCTGCGCCGCCCGCGGCGGGACGACGGATTCGCGGTTACTCGGGCTTCGCGCCCGGACCCTTCTCCGCGCTCGTGACGATGCCGACGAGCTCGACATTGAAAACCAGCGCCGCGCCGCCCGGAATTGGCCCTTGGCCGCGGTCGCCGTAGGCGAGATCCGCCGGGCAGCCGATCTTGGCCTTGCCGCCTACCTGCATCTTCTGAAGCGCTTCCGTCCAGCACGGAATCACGCTCGAGAGCGAGATGGTGATGGGCTTGCCGCCGTGCTGCTCGGAGCTGTCGAAGACCGTGCCGTCGGGGAGCATCCCCTTGTAGTTCACGCGCACCGTGTCGTCCGCGGTCGGGCTATCGCCCGTCCCCTTGCTGACGGGCACGAACACGAGCCCGGAATCGGTTTTGACGGCGCCCTTCTCCTGCGCCATCTTCGCGAGGAAGTCGCTCGACTTCTTCTTCTCGACCGCGGCTGCCGCCTCGGTGCGCTCTTGGGCCAGCGCCTGAATCTTGGGACCGTAGGTCTGCAGGTCCACGCGGCTCTTGTTGCCGAGGGCCGCATCGTGGAAGCCCTCCTGCACAAACGCGAGCTCTTTCGAGGTCAACGACAACCCCTTCACGTTGCTGCCGATCGCGACGCCGAGCGCGTAGAGCGTCTTGTCCTGATCGGAATTGAGGGGCGGTTTTTGAGCCATGGCCGCTGCGCCGTAGACGCTAAGCACGAGCGCAGCCGCGAGCGTAGCCTTATGCATCGAAAACTCCTATGGGGTAAGTGCCTGAGATAGGCGTGAGAGCGACACGCTAGCCTAAGCCGGCGTGTTTGCCAATGGGGCCCCGGCGCAACGGGGCCCATTCCGTGGGAAATGGCCTCGCCAAAGCCTTATTTGCGCTTTGGGATGTAAAGGTCCGTGATCGTCCCGGCCGCGGCCTCGGCCGCGAAAGCCACCGTCTCGGACAGTGTCGGATGCGGATGGATCGTCAAGCCGATGTCCTCGTGGTCCGCTCCCATCTCGATAGCGAGCGCCGCCTCGGCGATGAGGTCGCCTGCGTTCGTGCCGACGATGCCGGCGCCGAGCGTGCGGCCCGTCTCCGGATCGAACAGCAGCTTCGTCATACCCTCGGAGCGGCCGAGCGAAAGAGAGCGGCCGCTCGCGGCCCAGGGGAAAACGCCCTTCTCGTAGCGCACACCTTGCGCCTTCGCGGCGTCCTCCGTGAGCCCGACCCAGGCCACTTCCGGATCCGTATACGCGACGGACGGAATGACCCGTGCGTCGAAATAGCTCTTGCGGCCGGCCGCCGCCTCGGCCGCGACGCGGCCCTCGTGCGACGCTTTGTGCGCGAGCATGGGCTGCCCGACGACGTCCCCGATCGCGAAAATGTGCGGCACGTTAGTACGCATCTGCTTGTCGACGCCGATGAAGCCGCGCTCGTCTACCGCAAGGCCCGCGGCCTCGGCGTCGATGGCGGCCCCGTTCGGCCGGCGGCCGACCGAGACGAGCACGCGCCCGTAGCTGCCCGCGCTCGGCGGCGCCTCGTCGCCCTCGAACGTCACGGCGATGCCTTTCTTGCCGGCCTCGATCTTCGCCACGCGCGTGCCGAGCATGACGGCCTCGTAGCGCCCGCGCAGGCGCTTCTCGAGCGGCCGGACGAGGTCGCGGTCGACGCCCGGCAGCAGCGTCTTCGTGAGCTCCACGACGGAAACATTGACGCCCAGCGCGTCGTAGACCGTCGCCATCTCGAGGCCGATGATGCCGCCGCCGACCACGAGCAGCCGCTCCGGCAGCTCCTCGAGCTCCAGGGCCGCCGTCGAATCCATGATGCGCGGGTCGTCGGGCAAGTTCGGGAGCCTCGCGGGCTCCGATCCCGCCGCGACGATGCATTGATCGAAGGCGACGCGCTGGCGTTCGCCGCCGTTCTCGACCTCGATCTCGTTCGCGGACACGAACCGCCCCGTGCCCGTGACCACCCGGACGCCGCGCTGTTTGGCGAGCCCGGCCAAGCCCTGCGTGAGCTGCCCGACCACGCGGTCCTTCCAGGCCCTGAGCTTGCCGGCGTCGATACGCGGCGCTCCGAATTCGATGCCGTGCGCGGCCATCTCCCGCGTCTCCTCGACGACGCGGGCCGCGTGCAGCAACGCCTTGGAGGGGATGCAGCCGACGTTGAGGCAGACGCCCCCGAGCGCGGGCCGGCGCTCGATGAGCGTCACCTCGAGACCGAGGTCCGCCGCCCGGAAGGCCGCCGTATAGCCGCCCGGTCCGGCGCCGAGCACGGCGAGCCGTCGCGCGGTGGAGCCCTGCCCCGCGGCGCTCACGGCACGGCCTCGAGCAGACGTTCGGTCTGCTCGAGCGTCTCCGCGAGCCGCGTCGTGAACCGCACGCCGGCCGCGCCGTCGATGACGCGGTGGTCGTAGGACAGCGAGAGCGGCAGCATGAGCCGCGGAATAAACCCGCCGTCGCGATATACGGGACGCCACTGGCTGCGGGAAACGCCGAGGATCGCGACCTCGGGTGCATTGACGATCGGCGTGAACGCCGTGCCGCCGATGCCGCCGAGGCTCGAGACCGTGAATACGCCTCCCTGGATGTCCTCGGTCTTGAGCTTGCCCTCGCGGGCGCGCGCGCTCAGCATGCCGAGGTCGGCCGCGAGCTCGAAGATGTCCTTCTTGTCGGCGTCGCGGATGACGGGCACGACGAGGCCGTTCGGCGTGTCGGCCGCGAAGCCGATGTGCATGTAGTGCTTGAGAATCAAATTCTGCCCGTCCGGGCTCAGTGAGGCCGCGAAACGCGGAAACTCGGCGAGCGTCAGCGCGCAGGCGCGCAGGATGAAGGCCAGTGGTGTGAGCCGGATGCCCCGCTGCTCGGCTTGGCCTTTGAGGCCGTTGCGCGCCTCTTCGAGCGCCGTGATATCCGCCTCGTCGTGCTGCGTGACGTGCGGAATGTTGACCCAGCTCGCGTGCACACGCGCGCCGGAGATGCGTTGGATGCGGCCGAGCGGCTCGCGCTCGACGGGCCCGAATTTGGCGAAATCGACCTCGGGCACGGCGGGAAGGCCGCCGCCTGCGCCCCCTCCCGTGCGCATGAGCTCCTTGACGAAGGCCTTGACGTTGTCGGCCGTGACTCGGTGCTTGCGGCCCGTGCCCTGCACGCGCGCCAGGTCCACGCCGAGCTCTCTCGCAAGCTTGCGCACGGAGGGACTGGCATGCACGAGCGCGAAACCGGCCTCGTCGACGCGCGTCGATACGATGGGCAGTCCCTGCGGCCCGCGGGCGAGTCTCGTCGCCGCGCCGGGCCGGGCCTGGGCGGACTGCGGCTGCGCGGCGGCGGCCGCGTGGCTGCGCTCGGAGGCCGAGCGCGAGACCTGAGCCGCGGCCGCCTCGGCCGCCTGAGCGGCGCCTTCCGCGCCGGCCTTGGCGCCCGCTGCGGCCTTGGCGGCAGCCTCGGCGGCCTCCGGCCCCGTACCGTCCGCGGGCGCCCGCGGCCGCAGCGTCATGATCTCGTCGCCCGAAGAGACGCGGTCGCCGGTCTTGACCTTGATCGAGACGATCGTCCCGGCCTCGGTGGCGGGCACGTCCATCGTCGCCTTCTCGGTCTCGAGCGTAATGAGTCCCTGCTCGGCCTCGACCTCGTCGCCTTCGTCGACGAGGATGTCGATAATCTCGACGTCGGCGAAGTCGCCGAGATCGGGCACCGTGACGGGTTGCTCGGGCGCCGGCCCGGCATCGGCGGCGGCGGCCTGCGGCCGATCCGCCGGTGCTGCGGCTTCGGCCGGCCCGCCGGCGGCCGCTGTCTCGGCCTCGGCCGGCGCCGCCACGGCCGAACCGGCCGCGCGCTTGCCTGCCGGGCTCTGGTCGCCGCCGCCCGCGTCGCCTTCGATCACGATAAGCGGGTCGCCCGTGGAAACGCGGTCGCCGACCGCAACCTGGATCTCGCTCACGACACCGGCGGCCGGCGACGGGACATCCATCGTGGCTTTGTCCGTCTCGAGTGTCACGATCGGGTCCTCGGCTTCGATCCGGTCGCCGACCTCTACGAGCACTTCGATGATCTCTACATCGGCGAAGTCGCCCAAATCCGGTACGGAAATCTTCACGAGTCTGCTGCCGAGCCTTTTATGAAACAGAGAAGCGCACGAGCGCTCACAGCGTGACCGGTGCGGCCCGCTCGGGGTCGATGCCCAGCTTCTCGATGGCCTTCGCCACGACCTTCTGCTCGATGGCGCCGTCGTCGGCCAAGGCCTTGAGCGCCGTCACGACGACGGCCCGGCGGTCCACCTCGAAAAACTCGCGCAACGCCTTGCGGCTGTCGCTGCGGCCGAAGCCGTCCGTGCCGAGGACGTAATAGCGCCCCGGCACCCATTGCCGGATCTGGTCCGGCACGGTCTTGATATAGTCGGTGGCCGCGACGAAGGGCCCGGATCGTCCGGCAAGCTGCTGGGCCACATAGGCCGTCTTCGCCTTCTTGCCTGGATGCAGCGTGTTCCAGCGTTCGGCCTCGAGTGCCTCGCGGCGCAGCTCGCTGAAGCTCGTGACGCTCCATACGTCCGCCGCCACCTTGTAGTCGCTCTCGAGCATCTCGGCCGCTGCCAGCACCTCGCGCAGAATCGTGCCGGAGCCGAGCAGCTGCACGCGCTGCTTGCCGGCGGCGCCCTTCCTGAGCGGGTACATGCCGCGCAGTATCCCCTGCTCGACGCCCTTCGGCATGGCCGGCTGGACGTAGTTCTCGTTCATGCAGGTGATGTAGTAGAAAACGTTCTCATGCTCGGCGCACATGCGCCGCAGCCCGTCCTGGATGATGACGGCGAGCTCGTACGCGTAGCACGGGTCATAGGCGCGGCAGTTCGGGATCGTCGTCGCGACGAGCTGGCTGTGGCCGTCCTGATGCTGCAGGCCCTCGCCGGCCAACGTCGTGCGGCCCGCCGTGCCGCCGATCAGAAATCCCCGGGCCTGCATGTCGCCACCGGCCCAGGCGAAGTCGCCGATGCGCTGAAAGCCGAACATCGAGTAATAGATGTAGAAGGGAATCATCTGCACGCCGTGATTGGAGTACGACGTGCCGGCCGCGAGCCACGAGCAGAACGAGCCCGCCTCGTTGATGCCTTCCTCGAGGATCTGCCCCTTCTTGTCCTCGCGG
This sequence comes from uncultured Gammaproteobacteria bacterium, assembly GCA_963782445.1. Lineage (GTDB taxonomy): Bacteria > Pseudomonadota > Gammaproteobacteria > Steroidobacterales > Rariloculaceae > ZC4RG20. The sequence continues at coordinate 1,309,503 of CAWAJM010000001.1, read as the reverse complement.
TAGTACGTGAGCTGATCCGCGTCCTGCGGTGTGTAGAGCTGGCCGACGGACGAGTAGATGCCGATCTGGCGGAACATACCCTCCATGCCGAACGTCCTCGCCTCGTCGGGGACGATGGGCACGACGCGCGGGCCGATCGTCTTGTCGCGGACGAGCGAGGCCAGGATGCGCACGAAGGACATCGTCGTCGAGACTTCGCGGTCGCCGCTGCCCTCGAGCTGGGACTTGAAGAATTCGAGCGGCGGGACCTCGAGGGGCTCGGCCTTGGGGCGGCGCGTCGGCAGGAAGCCGCCGAGGGCCTCGCGCCGCGCCTTGAGGTAGCGAATCTCCTCGCTGTCGTCCGCCGGCTTGTAGTAAGCGAGCTCGGCGATCTGCTCGTCGGAGATCGGAATGTTGAAACGGTCGCGAAACGCCTTGAGATCGTCCTCGTCGAGCTTCTTCTTCTGGTGCGTGATGTTCTGGCCTTCGCCCGCCTCGCCCATGCCGTAGCCCTTGACGGTCTTGGCGAGAATCACGGTCGGACGGTCCGCATGGCGCATGGCCGCGTCGTAGGCGGCGTAGACCTTGGTCGCATCGTGGCCGCCGCGGTTCAGGCGCCAGATGTCTTCGTCCGACATATCCGCGACCATCGCCTTGAGCTCCGGATCGCGGCCGAAGAAGTGCTCGCGCGTGTAGGCGCCGCCCTTGGCCTTGAAGCTCTGGTACTCACCGTCGACGCACTCTTCCATCGTCCGGCGCAGCACGCCGTGATCGTCCTTCGCGAGCAGCGGATCCCAGCGCGAGCCCCAGATGACCTTGATCACGTTCCAGCCCGCGCCCTGATAGGCCGCTTCGAGCTCCTGGATGATCTTGCCGTTGCCGCGTACCGGACCGTCGAGGCGCTGCAGATTGCAGTTGATGACGAAGATAAGGTTGTCGAGCTTCTCGCGCACGGGCATGGTGATCGCGCCCATGGACTCCGGCTCGTCCGTCTCGCCGTCGCCGAGGAAGCACCAGACCTTGCGGTCCTGGGGCGGCAGAATGCCGCGGTTCTCGAGGTAGCGCATGAAGCGCGCCTGGTACATGGCCATCATCGGGCCGAGTCCCATCGAGACCGTCGGGAACTGCCAGAACTCGGGCATGAGCCACGGATGCGGATAAGAAGAGAGTCCGGGCCCGGTGACCTCCTGCCGGAAATAGTTGAGATTCTCCTCGCTGAGGCGCCCTTCGAGGTACGCGCGCGCGTAGATGCCGGGCGAGGAATGTCCCTGGAAGAAAACGAGATCGCCGCCGTGCTGCTCCGTGGGCGCACGCCAGAAGTGGTTGAAGCCGACCTCGTAGAGCGTCGCCGAAGAGGCATAGCTTGCGATGTGACCGCCGTACTCGGAGCTCTTGCGGTTCGCGTGCACGACCATGGCCATCGCGTTCCAGCGAATGTAAGCCTCGACGCGCCGCTCGATGGCACGATCCCCCTGGTACTCGGCCTGCCGGCCCACGGGGATCGTGTTGAGGTACGCCGTATTCGGGCTATACGGCAGATACGCGCCGGAGCGGCGCGCATGGTCGATCATACATTCGAGCAGGAAGTGGGCACGATCCGCGCCGTAGACTCTGAGAACCGAATCGATCGACTCGAGCCATTCCTGAGTCTCCTCGGGGTCGACATCGTCGACGGCGCCTCTGAAAGTGGGCAGTGGTCGTGCGGTGGCCATGATGCTCCTGTCTTCGCTGTCTCACGCCAAATTCAATGACTTGCACGTGAATCTGCGCGGTGCTCCTGCTACGATTCAGTGCCGATTGGCTGCCGGTGAGCTGACCGTACCTCGCGGAGCGGCGCTATGATCGGGGTTTGCCAAAGGCTGGTCAAGGCGAGCCGAATGATTGAATTACCCGAATTCACGCCGCTCAAGATTCATCAAAGTGCGAGGCCCGTCGCGGACGTGCAACTGAACTCGTTCGATCACTTGGCCGTCATCCTTCCGAAAGACCCGGCGAGCTCCATTTTCGCAGCGCTGCCCCAGGGGCAGCAGCTGCAGAAACTGCTGGCGCGCGCCGCGGCGCAGGGCGCGAAGCGCGTCTCGTCCCGCCTCTCCAATAACCGTGCCACCGGCATCACCGCCGCCGTGTGCGAGGAGGGCTCGCCGTTCGCCGTGTTGAGCTGGGCGCGCGAGGTCGTGGCGGACTGTCTGCGCGAACGCCCGGCGTCGCTGGGCGTCGCCGTGCTCGGGCTCGAAGAGCCCGCCCGCTCGGCGGCGTTCAAGGCCATGGGCGCGGCCGCCGCCGCGGCCGCCTTCAAGCTGCCGTCGTTCAAGACGGAGGATCACCCGCGCCCCGTCGAGCTCGAGTCGCTGACGCTGTTCGATGCGAAGCCGCGCATCGACGTGGAGACCACGCGGGCCGAGGCCGTCGGCAACAACATCGCGCGCTGGTTCACGGCCATGCCGCCGAACGCGTTGAAGGCGACGGCCTATCGAAGCGCGATCGAGCAGCTCGCGAAGCGCTACGGGCTCACGGCCAAGTTTCTCGGCGAGAAGGAGCTCGAAAAGCTCGGCGCCGGTGCGTTTCTGGCCGTCGCCCAGGGCAATCCCGAGCGCGATGCCGGCATTATGAGATTGAGCTACCGGCCCGGCGAGCAGCGCCAGCCGGACCTCACGCTCGTCGGCAAGGGGATCCTGTTCGACTCCGGCGGCACGAACCTCAAGAACTTCAAGAGCATGCTCGATATGCATACGGACATGCAGGGCAGCGCGGTCGCGCTCGGCACGCTCGTCGCGCTGGCGCAGCTCAAGGTGCCGTATGCCGTCGACGCCTGGCTCGCGATCAGCGAGAACCGACTTTCTCCGGCGGCCTACAAATCGCAGGACGTTGTGCATGCCGCAAACGGTACGACCATCCAGGTCATTCATACGGACGCCGAAGGCCGCATGGTGCTGGCCGACACGCTCGCGCTGTCCGCACGCGAGGAGCCGAAGCTCATCATCGATTACGCAACCCTGACGGGTACTTGCGTCTCGGCGCTGACCCAGCGCTATGCGGGCGCCTTCAGCAATCGCCGCGCCGCGAACCAACTCATGATCGACGCCGGGGCCGCCTCGGGCGAGCGCGTCTGGCCCTTTCCGATGGACGAGGACTTCGATCAGCTGCTGCGCAGCGACATTGCCGACGTGAAACAATGCGCCGTCGAGAGCGAGGGCGACCACATCCTCGGCGCGCGCTTTCTGAACCGGTTCGTGCCGCGCTCGATTCCCTGGATTCACATCGACCTCAGCTCGGGCGAGCACAAGAACGGGCTCGCCCATGTGCCGACCGACATCACGGGTTTCGGCGTGAAGTTCACGCTCGAGCTGCTGCGCTCGGCGACGCCCGTCGAGATCGCCGAGAAGCTGGCCCAGTGAGCGGTAAAACCTCGCAAGAGCCGGCCGAGAACGCCGGCGCGTCGGGCATCGCGAACCGCTTCCGCGGCTTTCTGCCCGTGGTCGTCGACGTAGAGACGGGCGGATTCAACTCGGCGACGGATGCGCTGCTCGAGATCGCGGCCGTGCTCGTGAACCTCAACGAAGCCGGCGACCTCGAGCTCGGCGAGAAATTCCGCTACCTCGTCAAGCCGTTCCCGGGCTCGAAGCTCGAGCCCGCGTCCTTGCAGGTCACGGGGATAGACCCCTATCACCCGCTGCGGCCCGCCATCGACGAGGACGAGGCGCTGCGGCGCCTCTTCCAGGAGGTGCGCAAGGAGGTCAAGCAACAGAACTGCAACCGGGCCGTCCTCGTCGGCCACAACTCGTTTTTCGATTTGCAGTTCCTGAACGCAGCGGTTGCGCGCACGAACGTCAAGCGCAACCCGTTCCACCCGTTCTCGAGCTTCGACACGGCCACCCTCGGCGGCGTGGCCTACGGCCAAACCGTGTTGAGCCGCGCCGTGAACGCGGCGGGTCTGCCGTGGGACGACAGCAGCGCCCACTCGGCGCTCTACGACGCCGAGATGACGGCGCAGCTGTTTTGCGCGATCGTGAACCGCTTTCGGCCGGTGTTCGAGGGCCGCTAGAAAAAGGGGTCAGAGCCCTTTTTCGCCTGCGACGCTCCGGCAACGGCTGCCTTGCCCGGCTGCGGAAAAGGGCTCTGACCCCTTTTTCGCTTTTTCTCGGATTACGCCTCGATGGCGTTCTTCTCGCTCAGCATCTGCTCGAGTTCCCCGGAGTGGTACATCTCGAGCGTGATGTCGCAGCCGCCGACCAGTTCGCCGCCGACGTAAAGTTGCGGAAACGTGGGCCAACTCGAGTACTGCTTGAGACCCTCGCGCAATTCCTGGTCCTCGAGAATGTTGACGAACGCGAACTTTGCGCCGACCGAGCGCAAAGCTGCGACCGTCTGGGCCGAGAACCCGCATTGCGGGAAATCCGGCGTACCTTTCATAAAGAGCAGAACCGGGTACTCCGAGAGCTGCTTCTGGATGCGTTCGTTGATATCCATTCGCAATCGATCCTCCGATCGGGTCCGGCGCCCGGCGGGCGCATTGAACCGACTTGATGTTGTCACCTATTCTTCTAGACTCCCCGGGCCGGAGCAAGTGCCCGGGTGCCTATTCTGGAAATCGGGGCGGACTGCTCAGCAAGGGGGGCCAGGTTGAATCCGTCGAACGGGATCAAGGTCACGATTGCGGCCGGCCTCCTCGCCGGCCTGCTCGTCGGCCTCGGCACGCTGCACGGCCGCTTCAACGCGTTGAGCTTGATCGTCTGGCTGCACGTGCTCGGGGGTATCACCTGGGTGGGCCTGCTCTACTACTTCGATTTCGTGCAGCTGCCGGCCGTCACGCAGGCCGCGCTCGACCGCGCGGGACCCGGCAGCGGCGGTATTTTCAAGTACGAGGCGCCGCGCGCCCTCGCCTGGTTCCGCTGGGCCGCCCTGTTCACGTGGCTCACGGGCGCCGCCGCACTAGGCCACCTGCGAATTCTGCCTGACGCCTTTGCCCTCGGCTTCCTCGACGGCTCCCCGCGCGACAGGCTCATCGGCATCGGGGCCTGGCTCGGCACGATCATGCTGTTCAACGTTTGGGTGCTGATTTGGCCGAGCCAAAAGAAGGCATTGGGCCTCGTCGAAGCGACTGCCGGGCATATCCAGCGGGCCCGGCGCGTGGCGCTCGTCGCGTCGCGCGTCAACGTCGTGCTTTCGGTGCCCCTCGTCATGAGCATGGTGGCCTACGGGCATGGCGAACGCTTCCTCTGACGGGCTGCCGTCGGATATCGGCGAGGCGGTCGCCCGAGCGCTGGCCGAGGACCTCGGCACGGGAGACGTGACGGCCGCGCTCATCGCGGCCGATGCGACCGCACGCGCGCAGGTGCATTGCCGCGAACCCGCGACCCTGTGCGGGACGGCCTGGTTCGACGAAGTGTTCCGCCGCATCGATCCGCAGATCGTCGTCGTCTGGCGCGCAGCGGAAGGCGCGGATCTGCCGGCCGAGTCCGTGGTCTGCGATCTGCAAGGCCCGGCCCGCGGCATCCTCTCGGGCGAGCGCACGGCCCTGAACTTCCTGCAGACGCTGTCGGGCACGGCCACGACGGCGCGTCGGTACGCGGCCGCGGTCGCCGGGACGGGCGCCCGCGTGCTCGACACGCGCAAGACGCTGCCCGGTCTGCGCAGCGCCCAGAAGTACGCCGTGCGCTGCGGCGGCGCGACGAACCACCGCCAGGGCCTCTTCGACGCCGTACTCATCAAGGAGAACCACATTGCCGCGGCGGGCGGAATCGCGGCGGCCGTCGCTCGCGCGCGCTCGAGCGTCGGCCGTCTCATGATCGAGGTCGAGGTCGAAACGCTCGAGGAGCTGCGCGAGGCGCTCGCGACGGACGCGGACCGGATCATGCTCGACGACTTCACGCACGAGGACATGCGCCGCGCCGTGGCAATGCGCGATGCGGCGGCCGCCCGGGGCTCGGCCAAGCGGGCCGAGCTCGAGGCATCGGGCAGCGTCGACCTCGAGCGGCTGCGCAGCGTCGCCGAGACCGGCGTCGACTTCGTATCGGTCGGCGCGCTGACGAAGCACGTACGCGCCATCGACTATTCGATGCGGTTCGTCTAGAAATCCGACTTATCGTCGCCGTAGCGAGGGCGTCCCACGGCGTATCACGCGTCGGACAGACTCCTACCGCGCCGCCGCCGGTCAGCGCAAAGGCTCTCGGCTGCGGTCGACCATGAGCCAGAGCGCGGCCATCGAGAGCAGCGCGCCGACCATGAGGTAGGCCGCACCCGCGAGCTTGAACCCCGTGGCGCCGATCAGCGCCGTCGCGATCAGCGGTGCCGTGCCTCCGCCGAAGCCGAGGCCGATATTGAACGTCAGCGAGTAGCCCGAGAGCCGGAACTCCGAGTGGAAGAGCTCGGCCAACATCGCCGGCGCCGTGCCCATGATCATGCCGAGGAAGGCGCCGAACAGCAGCTGCACGGTCCAGAACCCGAGCTCGCTGTGGCCGGCCGCGATGGCGAAGAAGCCGAGCGCAGTGACGAGGATCAGTCCGAACGCGAGCATCAGCATCGACCGCCGCCGGATCGCGTGATCCGTGAGCCAGCCCGCCACAGGGATCACGAACAGCGCGAGGGCCTGCGCGGCCGTATTGATCGCGAGTGCCTTGCCGTTGTCGAGAAACCCGAACTTGCTTGCGAACGTGGGCAGGAACACGAGCGTCAGATAGTCCGCGACGCCATAACCCCAAGTGAACAGCGCTGCCAGCACCATGGCCCGGGGGCTGCGCTTGAACGCCTTCACGAGCGGGATCTCGCGCTGCTGACCTTCGGGCAGCTCCTCGGGCTCGTAGCCCGTATCGGCCAGCCGGCTGCGCACGACGTAGGCGAGCATGGCCAGAGCCCCGCCGACGAGGAAGGGCAGCCGCCAAACCCATCCGTAGAGCTGGTGGTGGCTCGTGAGGCCGACGGTCAGCGCGGCCAGCCCCGCGGCGAGCAGATAGCCGATCGTCGAGCCGACGTTCGCGAAGCTGCCTGCGAACCCGCGCCGCCGCATGGGCGCCGTCTCGACGAGATACGAAACCGAGCCCGTGAACTCGCCGCCGACGGAGAAGCCCTGAAACAACCGAATGACGAGCAGCAGGATGGGCGCCCAGACGCCGATCTCGGCGAACGTCGGCAACACCCCGATCGCCATCGTGGCCCCCCCCATGAGGACGACGGAGGCGATCAGCACCGAGCGCCGGCCGATGCGATCGCCCAGATGTCCGAGCACGGCGCCGCCGATGGGGCGCATGGCGAAGCCGATCGCGAACCCGCCGTAGGCGCCGATCAGCGACGCGACGGGATTGTTCGATGGGAAGAAGAGCGTGCCGATGACGGGCGCAAGGTATCCGTAGAGGCCGAAGTCGTACCACTCGAGCACGTTCCCGATCATCCCGGCGCTGAGGCTGTGGGCCGAGAGTTTCTGGGGCGCAGCGACGGCGGCCGGGGCCGCCGCGGCGGCTTTCACGGGCTCGGACAATGAACGATCCTCTCCGCTCCTGCGGAACGGTCTGAAAAGTAAAGCGGCTGCGACGCCCTCCTCCCCGGCGTCGCGGATCTCGGACCCGTCCCTACCATACGGCTTCGTGCGCAGGTGTCAAAAAAAGCAGTGCCTCGCTCGGCTCGGCTTTCCTCTTGGGCCGGACCCGCGGCCCATTCCGCACCGCAGCGGCCGGCGCGCTCCCGAGCGGTCGCGGCCGGCCGAGCTCGCTATACTTCGATCTCCGCCGTACTTGGTTCCAGACCCTGCCAGTTCCATGGACCCCGCCCCGGATTCCCGCTTGATCGCGCACCTGGTAGGCAGCCTGCCTCTGCCCGATGCCGAGACGACTTTTCGCGTGCTCGCGGGTACGCTCGGTCCGCACCTGGCGCGGCTGCCCGACGGCGAGACGGGCGTGCGCAGAAGCTGGATACGCTTTCTTCAAGACGTGCTGGCGGCGCACCCTGCGATCGACATCGCCGCCGACGTTCCCGCCGTTCCGGTTCACTCAATGGGACGGCAAACTGATCCGGGAAATTCCACGCCTGCGAATCATTCCCGGTCGATCCGTGGAGCCCGACGGCTTCGACTCGGGCTACGCGGACATGGCGTTGCGGTCGTGGCGAATATTCGAGTCGCTGCGAGCGGCTCGGGTCATCCCGGGCGGGATCAAGTTCCAGGTCAGCCTGCCGACGCCGATCGCGCCGACGTACAACAACATGCTCCCGGCGCACCGGCCCGGCGTGCTGCCGGCGCTGACCCGGCACATGATCGACGAAGTAACCAAGATCGCGGCCGCGATCCCGGCCGACAGCCTCGCGGTGCAGTGGGACGTTTGCCAGGAGGTGCTCGCCTGGGAGGGCTATTACGAGCGAGGTCCCGCGGACTTCCGGGAAGAGACGCTCGCGGTGTTGACGGCCGTCGGCGACGCGGTGCCCCAGGGCGTAGAGCTCGGCTATCACCTTTGCTACGGCAGCCCCGCCGACGAGCATCTCGTCCAGCCCAAGGACGCCGGCGTGCTGGCCGAAATCATCGCTGCCGTGGCCGCCGGCGTCTCGCGATCGATACAGTTCTTCCACATCCCGGTTCCCAGGCCGCGCAGCGACGACGCCTATTTCGCCCCGCTCGAGCGGCTCTCGCTGCCCTCGGAAACGGCGCTCTATCTGGGCCTGATCCACTTCGACGACCGGCGCGGCGACGCGGCTCGACTGGCCGCGGCCCGCCGGCACGTCCGCGTCGATGGCATCGGCACCGAGTGCGGCATGGCGCGCGGCGACGCTGCGCGCCTGTCCTCGCTGCTCGAGTCCCACCTCGCGGCACTGCGACCCTGACCGGCGAGGCACGATCGTCGCGGCAGCGGGCGCCGCTCGGGCCGTACGAAGACGAGACCGTCTTGCCGGTGACGAGCGGCGGGATTACAGTCCGGCCATGAACGACACCCCCGAAGTCCTCGAAGAGCCGCCTCAGCGCGCCGGTGCGCCGTGGATGGACCCCACCATTCAGGGCCGCATCGAATGGCGCGACGGCGACATTGTCGTTTCCGTACCGGCCAAGAGCGGGACGACCTGGACGATGAACATCGTCCACCAGCTGCGCGCGGGCGGCGACCCGGACTTCGCCGACGTTTATGCCGAGGTGCCGTGGCTCGAGCTGCTGCCGTCGCCGCATATCGCACCCGAAGAGCTCGTCGCCCGTTTCGATGCCATGCCTCGGGACCGTCGCAGAGCCTTCAAGACGCATTCGGCGCCGGGGCCGTTGCCCTATCAGCGCCCCGCCGTCGACCGCGACGTCAAATACGTCGTCGTCATGCGCAATCCCGACGAGGCGGTCGCCTCGCTTCACCCCTTCATCGCCGCGCATTCGAGCGCGTGGTTCGAGCTGTGGGGCCTACCGCGCGAGGCATTGGTGCGGTCGGACGTCGCGAGCTTCTACAGCGAGGTCGCCGAACCGCTCGTGCGCGGCGCGATTTTCGGATTCCTCGCGGCTTGGTGGCCCCTGCGCCGGCAGCCCAATGTGCTGTTCATGCATTTCTCGGACATGAAGCGGGACCACGAAGGTTCCGTCCGCACGATCGCGCGTTTCCTCGACCTCGAACCGACGCCCGAGCAATGGCCCGCCGTGCTCGAGTACACCTCGTTTCCCTGGATGAAGGCCAACGAGCACAAGTTCGAGATCGGCACGCTCGGCGCGGTGCCGATCCTCGAGCGCGGCGCGATGATCCGCAAGGGCAAGTCCGGCGCGGCCCACGAGGACGGCGTGACGCCGGAGCTTTCGGCGGAGATCGCCCGCGCCGGGCGCGAGGTGGTCCGCGACGAAGCGGCGCTCGAGTGGTGCTATCGGGGAGGAGCGTTACCGTAACCGTTCGCCGCCCGGTCTCGAAACGCCATGGGCGGCGTCGGCCAGGCGCTGCGCGACTGCCGCTCGGCGGACTCTCGCCGGAGCCTCAGGCGACGGCCTGCAGGAGCCGCTTCGGCTCGGAGACGCCGTAGCCCTGAGCGTAGTCGACGCCGATGCCGCGCAGCATCGTGATGATCTCCGCGTTCTCGGCGAACTCCGCAATGGTTTGCTTGCCCGTCAAGTGGCCGATTTCGTTGATGGACCGCACCATCTCGCGGTCGATGGGGTCATGGAGAATCTCTTTGACGAAACTGCCGTCGATCTTGAGAAAATCGACGGGGAAGTGCTTCAGGTATCCGAACGAGGAGAGCCCCGTGCCGAAGTCGTCGAGCGCGAACTTGCAGCCGATCTCCTTGAGCGCGTGGATGAAGCGATTGGCCTGCGAATAGCTCGCGATGGCGGCCGTCTCCGTGATCTCGAAGCAGATCCGCGAGCCGTCGAGGCCGCTGCGCTGGAACTGATCGACGACGAAAGGCAGGAATTTCTCGTCGGCGAGGCTCTGGCCCGAGAGGTTGATCGAACACAGCGACAGCCGCTCGCGTTCATCCGCCTCCGAGACGAGCCACCGGAACGCCTGGGCGATGACCCACCGGTCGATGCTCGGCGTGAGGCCATAGCGCTCGGCCGAGGTGATGAACAGCTCCGGGGAGACGAGCGCGCCCTGCTCGTCGCGCATGCGCAGCAGCAGTTCGTAATGCGCGCCCGTATCGAGCCCGGGCTGCAGCGGCTGGATCGTCTGGCGGAATAGCTCGAACCGGTTGTCCTCGAGCGCATTGTTGATGCGGGCGGCCCACTGCATCTCCTTGCGCCGCTTCATGAGGTCGATGTCGTTTTCCTGATAGCTGTAGACGCGGTTACGCCCCGCATCCTTCGCGGCCGAGCAGGCACTGTCCGCAGCCGTGAGCAGCCCGGCCACGTCGTCCGTCGCGGGCGTGATCGGCACGACGCCGATGCTCGCCCCGAGCCGGAAGGTGTGGTCATCCCATACGAATTTGAAGTCGCCGATGACGGCGCGCAGCGTCTCGGCCGTCCGGAGCGCCTCGTCCATCGTGCAGCTCTCGAGCAACACGCCGAATTCGTCGCCCCCTAGCCGGGCAAGCGTATCGCGCCAGCGGATCTTGGCCTTGAGCAGCGCCCCGACCTGGCGCAGCAACTCGTCGCCGGCGCTGTGGCCGCAGTTGTCGTTGACGATCTTGAACTGGTCGAGGTCGATGTGCAGAACGGCGTAGGACGTCTCGCGGGCCCTCGCGCTCTTCAGGGCCCGTTCGAGCCGGCTCTCGAACTCGCGCCGGTTCACGAGCTCCGTCAGGATATCGTGGCTCGCCGCGTAGCTCAGGCGGCGATTGAGCTCGCGCGACTCGCTGACGTCGTGAAACACGAGCACGCCGCCCGTGACGCTGCCCATGGGGTCGCGGATCGGGGCCGCCGTGCTCTCGATATAGAGCTCGTTGCCGTCGCGGCGAATCAGCAGAGTGGGCCGTACGGACTTGATGGAGCGGTTGCGGCGCATGGCCACGGCGACCGGGTTCTCGACGGGCTCGCACGTCTCCTCGTGAAAGCCCCGGAAGATTTCGTCGATCGTGCGGCCGACCGCGTCGTCCAGCCGCCAGCCCGTGAGCTCCTCGGCGACGGGATTCAGGTACTGCACGCGGCTCGACGCATCCGTCGTCACGACGCCGTCGCCGATCGACTGCAGCGTGATCTGGGCGCTTTCCTTCTCGCGGAACAGCGCCTCCTCGTAGAGCTTGCGCTCGGTGATGTCCGTCTCGACGCCCACGAGCCGCTTGAGGCGCCCCTGCTCGTCCACCCGGCCTTTGACCCGGCTCTGAATCCAGCGCCATTCTCCGCTCGCGTGGCGCATGCGGTGCACGCTCTCGAACAGCTCAGTCTTGCCCTCGAGGTGCTCCCTGATCTGTGCCTGCACGCGCGCCATGTCGTCGGGATGCACGAGCAGGCGCCATTCCGGGACCTTGTCGTGCTCGCCGTAGCCGAGCATGGCGCGCCAGCGCGGCGAGAAATACATCGAGTTGTCGCGGACGTTGTAATCCCAGAGGCCGTCGTTGGCCGTGTTCGTGACGAGGCGGTCGCGCTCCTGAACCGTGAACAGATCTTCCTGCAGGCGGATGCGCTCGAGACCGCTCGCACAGCTCACACCGACGAGCTTGAGCGCGAGATGCAGATCTGCGCTCCACTCCGGTTTCGGCACCGAGCTCACGACGCCGAGCAGACCGCCGAGCCGGTCGCGGATGTTGAACCCGACGACGAGCACGGCGCCCACGTTGAGGCTCGCGAGCTGCGCGGCGTCGCGCTGCTGGGCCAGCGGAGGATCCGACGTATCGGCGATCTCGAGGAGCCGAAGGTGCTCGAGCCGGCTGCGGATCCACGGGAAATCCGTGAGCTCGCGGCCCCTGAGCACTTCGGGGTTGCAGAGCGAGAACGTGGACCGCCCGGCGTAGACGGAATCGAAGGCGCCGACGTCCTCGTCGAAGAGCGCGATGAACATCGCATCCGCCCCGCAGGCGTCGGTCAGCGATTGGAGGCCGGCCTTGAAACGGTCGGCGAAGTTGTTGATCGAGATGCTTTGAAAATCGACGGCGACTTTGGTGCAGATCAGGTCGAGGCCGGGCGCACGGCCGTTCGGCGTGGCCCTGCGGATCAGCAGGCTGACGGTCGAGTCGTCGTGCTTGTCGTCAACCTGTCCGGCCCCGTCATCCATCTGGGCTCCATCTGCTTGTTCGCGGAACGTATCGATCTGCGGCCCTTAGGGCAATACGCGTCTCATTCTGACACCAATCGAGCGGAATACAAGCGACAATGTCCTTGATTGAGAAGCATATACACCCGTATGGACATAACGCCCGCGGGCAAGTTCAAGTCGGCCGGCAGAGCATGAGAACGGCACGTCGACAAACGGCCACGAGCGCGTCGTCCTGATTGAAGCCGCGGTGCTCGAGGGTCAGAATGCCGTTGCCGGGACGCGAGCGGCTCGGGCGCTTGGCGAGCACGGTGGTCTCCGCGTGCACCGTATCGCCGGGAAACAACGGGTTCGGGAAGCGGACGTCCTCCAAACCCAGGTTCGCGACCGTCGTGCCGAGCGTCGTATCGTTGATCGATATACCCACGATGAGCCCGAGCGTGAAGAAGCTATTCACGAGCGGGCGGCCGAACTCCGACTGCGTGCGCATGTACTCGCGGTCGATGTGCAGCGGCGCCGGGTTGTGCGTCATGGCGCTGAACAGCACGTTGTCGGCCTCGGTCACGGTGCGCCGAATGGCATGCTCGAACCGCTGGCCGACCTCGAACTCCTCGAAATAGTACCCGGCCACCGCCTAGGCCCCCGAAAGCTCGCGGCTGCGCGCGGCCGCCGCCCGGACGGCCCGCGACATGAGCTCGGCGAGACCCGCCTCGGCCATGAGCACGCGCAGCGCCGCCTCCGTCGTCCCGCCCGGGCTCGTGACGCGGCGCCGCAGCTCTGCCGCCGCTTCGCCGGTGTGCGCCGCGTAGGCGCCGGCCCCGGCGACCGTGGCCGTCGCGAGCCGGGTCGCGAGGCCGGCGTCGAGCCCGGCCTCGGCGCCCGCCGCGGCCAGCGTCTCGATGAGCAGGAACACGTACGCCGGACCGCTGCCCGAAACGGCGGTCACTGCATCCATGAGCGCCTCCTGCGCGAGCCACTCGACGGCGCCGACAGCGCCGAGCAACGACTCCGCGGCCCGGCGCTGCACCGGGGAGACGCGCTCGTTCGCCGTCAGCACGCTCATGCCCCGGCCGATCGCGGCGGGCGTATTGGGCATGGCGCGCACGACGGGCACGTCACCGAGCATGCCCGTGAGCGCCGCGATCGGCTTGCCGGCCGCGATCGACACGAACAGCGGCGCACGGGCCGCGAGACCGCGGCAGTCGGCCAGCACGGCCTCGAGCTGGACCGGCTTGACGGCCAAAAGCACGACGTCGGGCTCGAGATCGGCCGGCAGCGTGCCGGGCGCCGGGTCGGCACCGAGCCCGAGCCGACGCGCCTCGGCCAACGCTTGCGGCGAGGGGTCGACGACGTGGAGCGAGGCCGCGGGCCGGCCCCGCTCCAGCCAGCCATGCACGAGGGCACGGCCCATATTGCCGAAGCCGACGAGCAGAATTTTGGTGTCGGTGCTCATGCGCCGGCACGCTAGCCGCAATCGCCTGCGCGCGCAACACGCGCTTCCCCGCAGGTTCGCCGGCGGCAGCGCCCCACGGCCGCCCGGCCTAGGAGTCCGTCCGGGCCGCAACGAGCGCCGCCTCGAGCGCGTCCGTCCAGCGGGCGTAGCGGGCCGCGGCCGCCGAATCGGGCGCCGGCTCGAAGACGGTGGCGCGCACCGCGGCGGGCGCGGCCCCGCCGAGCAAGAAACGCAGGCCCTCGAGCGTGGCTTCGGTGCGGTCCGGGCGGTGCACGGGCAGCCCCGACAGCGAGGCCAGGCGCGTGGCCAGCCAGTCGAGCCGCGCGAGGCCGCCGGTCAGCACGATGCGCTCGAGCGGCAAGCGCCGGCGCATCGCGTCGAGGTTCCGCAGGATCAGGAAGGCAATGCTTTCGTACACGGCCGCAAGGCGCTCGAGCGCCGTGCCCTCGCCGACGAAGCGGCTCGCGAAATCCGGCACCCAGTCCGGCGAGCCCAGGCCCGCGATGCCGTTCAAAAACAGCGGCGCCGCGTCGACCCCCGCCAGCGCCGCGGCAAGCCGCTCGGGCGCGGGCGCTTCGAGGCCGAGCGCGCCGAGCGAGCGCTCGACGGCGGCCGCCGCCCCGTTCACGGTGCCTTCGAGCACGTAGGTCCGCGCGCCGGCCTCCTGCCAGCCGACGCTCGCGAGCAGGCCGGGCGCGCGCAGCGGCCGACCGCCCGTCGCGCATTGCAGGAATGCGCCCGTGCCGATGTTCACGAGCACGTCTCCGGGACGCGGCGGCCCGGCGCAAAAAAGCGCCGCGGGCTGGTCGCCCGTGCAGACGGAGAGCGGCACGTCGACGGCGCCGACCGACAGCCGGCCGTAGGGGAAGCGGCAAGGCCGAATGACGGGGAGCATGTTCGGATCGACGCCGAAGACGTCGAGCAGCTCGGGCGACCATTGCAGGCGCTCGAGATCCATGAGCAGCAGCCGCGAAGCGTTCACCGGGTCCACCTGCCACGCCGGCCCGACACCGAGACGCTTCAGCAGAAACGCGGCCAAAGGCGCGGCCACGAGCTCGCCTTCCGAGGCTGCGGCCCGAACCGCATCGAGGTGCTCGAGGCACCAGCGCAGCTTGCCCACGCCGTAGTGCGGCGAAAGCTTCAACCCCGTCAACGCTTCGATGCGGCCGCGCCGCGCGCCCGCCCGCGACTCGAGTGCCGCGGCACCGCGCCGGTCCTGCCAGCTCACGACCGGCGACAGCGCCGCCCCGCTGCGGCGCCGAACGCAGACGAGCGTCGAGCGCTGCGTCGCGAGCGCCGCCCCGGCAAGGGCCCTTCCCGCATCCGGAAGGGCCTCGAGCGCGGCGGTGACCGCGGCAGTCACGGACGCGGCGAGCGCGTCAGGGGCGTGCTCGACACGATCCTGCGCAGGATGCAGCGTGGCGACCGGCGCTCGTCCGAGCGCGACGAGCCCGCCCCTGGCGTCGAATACGGCCGCCCGTGAGGACTGCCCGCCCTGATCGATGCAGAGCCACCTTCCCGTGCCCATATCAGAATGTGAGAGCCGCGCAACGCGTCCGTCAAGATCCAACGCCGGCGGCAGATTGGTTAATATGGCGGCTTGGTACGGAGTCGGCCTAAAGAGCGGCAACGCAGGAAGCACGATGAGAGCGGTCCACATAGTCGGCGCAAGCCAGGCGCCGATTACGCGCGATACCTCTGTTCGCGGCCGGTATCTCGCCGCCTCCGTCGTCGAGGCAGCGCTCGACAGTGCCGGCGTCGAGCGGGCGCGCGTCGACGCGCTCTACGTCAGCAACATGACGTTCCGGCGTCCTGTCGGGCCAGCTCCAGCTCGGCGGCCTCATCGCCGATTACGCCAAGCTGAACGGCGTCGACGCCGTGACGATCGAGGCGGCCTGCGCCTCGGGCGGGGCCGCCATGCGCATGGCCTATCAGACGATCGCCGGCGGCATCAACGACGTCGTCGTCGTCTGCGGCATCGAGCGCATGACCCACGTGGACCGCGACACGGTGACGCGCGCGCTCGCGACCGCCTCGGACTGGGAGCTCGAAGGGGCGCGCGGCGAGTCGTTCATGTCGCTGAACGCGCAGCTCATGCGGCGCTACATGGATCGCTACGGCGTCGGCCCGGAAGACTTCGCCCCGTTTTCGATCAACGCCCACAAGAACGCGCTCACGAACCCGAACGCGCTGTTTCACAAGGACGTGGATCTCGAAGGCTACATGGCCTCGCGCATCGTCATCGACCCGATCCGCGTGTTCGACGCCTCGCCGGTCTGCAACGGCGCCGCGGCGCTAGTGCTGGCGTCGAGCGCGGCGGCGCGCACGCTCGGGCAGCCCGGCTCCCCGCAGGTCGAGATCGCCGGCTCGGCGGCGGCCACGGCGCCGCTCGCACTGCAACGCCGCGAAAACGTGCTGCATCTCGACGCCGTCGCCGTCTCGACGCGCAAGGCCCTTGCGCAGGCCGGTCTCACCCACGGCGACATCAGTCTCTTCGAGCTGCACGACGCCTATTCGATCATGGCCGTCCTGAGCCTGGAGTCCGCCGGCTTTGCCGCCGAAGGCACGGCCACGGGTCTCGGCGCCGAAGGCCGCATTGCGCTGCGCGGCGATCTGCCCTTGTCCACGCTGGGCGGCCTCAAGGCACGCGGCCATCCCGTCGGCGCGACGGGGGTCTATCAGGTCGTGGAAGCCTGTCTCCAGCTCACGGGCAGCGCCGGCGAGAATCAGGTGCGGGGCGCGACTACGGCGCTCGTGCAGAACATCGGCGGCACGGGGGCCACCGTCGTGAGCCACGTGCTGCGGCGCGTCGGCTGACGGGGGACCCGGGGCGAGAGCCCGCCGCCCTAGCGGCCCGCGGCCGCCCCGGAGCGGCCCGCTGCGTGCCGCGAAGTGATAGCCTATCGGTTTTTATTCGAGCGAATCCAAGGAAAGACCATGGCAAAGCAGCCGGCTGACGCCGACATCACGATGGACGGCGCCAATCTCTACCAGGAAGAGACGTTCACCGATCGCCGCGTCGGCACCGTGCAGCGGCTCACGCCGATCACGGCCGAGGGCGATCGGGATACGGCGCGGCCCGTGCTATATGTCGGCCAAACGCAGGTTCTGACGCCCGCGGGCGCTTTGCCGTTGAGCTTCGAGCTCGAGGCCGACTCGCTCGCGGATGCCATCGCCAAATTCGGCGACGCCGCCCAGGAGGCCCTGGGAGACGCGCTCAAGCGGCTCGATGAGCTGCGCCGCGAAGCGGCCTCTTCGCTGATCGTGCCGGGCAGCGGCGGCGGCCAGGGCTCGGGCGGCTTCGGAGGACCTGGCGGCGGGCTCGGCGGCCCGCGGGGCGGCGGCATCCAGATACCTTGACGGGCGAGCCCGACCATGGCGGATACGAGCACGGACAAGGCGGCCATCTTCGAGCTGCTCAATAACTGGGTCATATGGAGCGACTCCGGCGACTGGGAGCGCTTCGCGACCGTGTGGCACACGGACGGCTGGATGACCGCAACCTGGTTTCAGGGGCCGGCGCAGGATTTCGTGGCTGCGCGGCGCGCGGGCTTCGAGCGCGGCGTCGAGATCGTGCACTTTCTCGGCGCCATGACGGCGGACGTTGCCGGCCACCGCGCCGTCTCGCAGACGAAGATGACAATTGGCCAGCGGGCGAGCGTCGACGGCGTGCAGGTCGACGCGCTGTGCACGGGGCGCTTCTACGATTTCCTCGAGAAGCGCAACGGCCGTTGGGGCATCGTGCGGCGGCAGCCCATCTACGAAAAGGACCGGCTCGACCCCGTCGACCCGGCCGCACGCCTCGAGCTCGACCGCGACCTGCTCGACCGCTTCCCGGCCGGATACCGGCACCTCGCCTATCTGCAGACGAAGGCGGGCTTCGAGGTCAAGCTCGGGTTGCCGGGGCTGCGCGGCCCCGAGGTGGAGAAGCTGTATTCCGAGGGCAAGGCCTGGCTCGAGGGCGCACCGGAACCCGGCGATCGTCTTTGAGCCCCGGGCACCCGCGCCCGTTTCACAGGCCGGCGGACGGCGCCAGCGCGCGGCGCCGCTCGAAAGCGAACAGGAAGCTGTCGACGCAACGCTCGGCGCGGCGCTGGATCGCGTCCCCGGTCGGCACGTCGGCGCCGAGCAGCAGAATCTCGATGTACCACTGGTGCAGCACCATGCCGATGAAGAACTCGGCGGCTTCCTCGGCCGTATCGACCTCGAGCAGATTCTGCCTCTTCAAAGTGCTGAAATAATCGAACAACAGGCGTCTCGCCAGCCGCGGCCCGCGTTCGTAGTACATCTGGGCGAGATCCGGAAAGCGCTCGCGCTCGGCAATGACGAGGCGCATGAGCGCCCGATGCCGCTCGGAGAATACGGATTCGAGCCGTTCCACGGCAAATTCGACGAGCGTCGTGCGGATGTCGCGGCTCACGTCGAGCTGCGGCTGCGCGTCGTTGGAGACGACTTCGTCCACGACGGCGCGGAACAAGTCGTCCTTGGCAGGAAAGTAGCTGTAGAGCGTCGCCTTCGAACCGCCGGACCGTTCGAGAATCGAATCGATCGAGGTGGCCCCGTAGCCGTCCCTAAGAAACAGTTCGGTGGCCGCCTCGAGGATGCGTGCCAGCCGCTCTCGTCCGCGTGAAGAATTGGGGACGGCGATCTGACTGTTGATCTCGTTCACTACTGTCACTCTGCTTCAATACTTGGCCGTGGCCGCCAGGGTGCGGCCGCAAGACGCGTGCTTAGGGACGCTCCACGACGATCTCCGCAACGTCGCGCCGCTTCTGTGTCGGCACGACCTTAGGGCGCCCGTACCAGAAGAAACCGACCACGAGCTCTGCATTCGAATCGATGCCGAGAATCTCGTAGAAACGTTCCTGCCGGGTCATACCCCCCGTCGTCCACTTGACTCCGATGCCTCGCTGCCACAGAAAGAGCATGAGGTTCTGCACCGCGCAGCAGCACGCGGCGTAATCCTCTCTCTGCATGAGCTCGTCATCACTTTTCCTACATGTGACCACGAAGAACCCCGGAATCGCCTGTAGGCGTGCACGCCGCGCCGCGCCCGCGCGTTCGCCCTTCACGGCCGTATCGTGCTCGGCCGCAAACGCGACGAGCTCGGCAGCCGTCGCCTGCCCTATCAAGTAGAATCGCCAGGGTTCGGTCAGGCGATGGTTGGGTGCCCAGCGGGCGAGTTCTATGGCTTCCAGAAGTTCGGACGTGCCGGCGGGCTCCGGCTCGAAAAGATTGATCGAGCGTCTGCCGCGAATCACGGCGGCAAGCCCTTCGCGCATCTCCGTCTCGGGCGCCTGGGCGCTCAGCGGCATCGATAGACCTCCTGCATCCGAAGCCGTCGGCACAGAGACTGCGCCGACCCTGCCTGGTGCGACTTTAACAAAATGATTTTGTTTCTTTTTTCAAGAAATGTAAGGGGCGTCTCGCGGCGCCTCGAGGCGGACTCTCGCAGCCCCGAAGCTGCAACTCACGTCGGGAGCTGAGGCCATGAGCGAAAGCATCGACACGGTCGTGATCGGAGCCGGCGTCGTCGGGCTCGCCATCGGGCGCGCACTCGCTCGGGAGGGTCGCGAAGTCATCGTGCTGGAAAAGAATCAGGCTTCGGGGGCAGAAACGTCGTCGCGGAACTCGGAAGTCATTCACGCGGGAATCTACTATACGCCCGGGAGTCTCAAAGCGCACTTATGTGTTCGAGGTCGAGAGGAATTGTTCGCGTATTGCCGAGCGAAAGACATCGGCCATCGGCGCTGCGGCAAGGTCATCGTCGCGATTTCCGATGCCCAAGCCGAGAAGCTCGACAGGCTGCTCGAAACGGCGCACACGAACGGCGTGACGGACCTGCGGCGCATCGACCGTCACGAGCTCGCCTCGCTCGAGCCCGCCGTAGTCGGCTCGGGGGCGCTCTACTCGCCGTCGACCGGCATCGTCGACAGCCACGGCCTCATGGTCGCGCTGCGCGGTGATCTCGAAGCGGCGGGCGGCATCGTCGCCCTGCGCTCGGAACTTCGCGCCGGCCGCTTCGGGCCCGAGGGCATCTCGCTTACGGTCACGGCACACGATGGCGAGACCACGGCGCTCACGGCCGGGACGGTCGTCAATGCTGCCGGCCTGCACGCGACCCGCGTCGCCCTCGCCATAGAGGGCGCGCCGGGTCCGGAAATTCCCGTCACGCGCTACGCGAAGGGCAACTACTTCATGCACGACGGCCCGAGCCCGTTCCGGCATCTCGTCTATCCTTTGCCCGAGGACGGCGGCCTCGGCGTACACGCGACGCTCGACCTCGCGGGTCGAACGCGCTTCGGGCCCGACGTGGAGTGGTGCGATACGATCGACTACACGCTCGACGCGGGGCGTGCAGCCGCCTTCTACGAATCCGTGCGCAAGTACTGGCCGGGGCTCCGGGACGGCGCGCTGCGTCCCGGTTACGCCGGCATCCGTCCCAAGCTTTCCGGCCCGGGAGAGCCGCCGGCCGACTTCGCGATCCGGGCCCTCGGCGAACCGGGCGGCGCGCGGCTCGTCCACCTGTTCGGCATCGAGTCGCCGGGCCTGACGGCGTGCCTCGCGATTGCCGACTATGTGCGGGAGCGGCTGAGCTCGACGGCCGCCGGCTGAGCCGCCTCAGCGCGCCGCGGCGGCGTCCTCATACGCCGAGGCCGCAGGCGCGCCTGCCGGCTTACGCGGCGGCGCGCGTCCGGCGGCGCCGTCGGACGCCTGCGTCTCGAAACGCCTTGCGAAAAACTCGTAAGCATCCCTACGGATCAGCGGGAAGTAGACGACCGACGGCCGATGCCCCGTCGGCAGCACGACGGCCTCGGGACGGCCGAGCCGCCGTCGCAGCGCCTGTTGTGCCTCGAAGGGAACGATCCAATCGGTGTGCGTCATGATCATGAAGAGCTTGTGCGCATCGAGATAAGGCGCGAAGCGCATGGGATCGGTCTGCAGCTGCGCGGCGAGGCTCCTCGCGAGCTGCGCGCGGCTCAATCCCTCCCGGCGCTCCTCGCGCGCAACCTGCCTCGCGACGCTGCGATAACTCGTGTTGACGAATAGATACGGCAGCGTACCGCCGGCCATACCGGCGACGACGGCGTCGACGCGCGGATCAAGCGCCGAGAGGATCACCGCGTCGATACCGCCAAAGCTAATGCCGAATACGGCGATGCGCTTGGCGTCGAACGCTGGATTCGAGGCGATCCAGTCGAGCACGCGCCGGTAGTCGAGCAGATTCCTGCGCATCGTCTGCTCGACGTGCTCCAGCTCGAGCGGGATGGGTTCGCGGTCGCGGCCCATGACGAGCGCGGCCCAGCCCTGCTCCGCGAAATAATGCGCGAAATAGCGCGTGACGCGCAGGTTACCGTTCAAAATCGGCAGCAGCAGGACGACGGGCGTCGGCCCCTTCCCGGCCGGATCGAAGTACTCGAAGTCGATCGTACTCGCGAGACGGTTGTCGCTTCGCGGGCGCTCGACCGGTTGCAGGCGGACCTCACGCACGGCATAGCCGCGGCGCTTCTTCACCGCGCTGATCCGGGGCTTCAGCGGCGGAGGTGCATAGGCGTATTGTGCGACGATCTTCGAGGGCAGTTGCGCCGGCCCCGTGTAGGCCGGATCGAGCGGCGCATAGTGGACGCAGCCGGCGACGGCCGCCGCACCGACGAGCGCGAACACCCGCGCGAGACGTAGCCAGCGGCCAGCCATCGCCTCGGGCTACGGCAGCGGCACGGCTGCGCTCTCGACCGTCGCGCCGGCGGCGTCCGTCCACGCGAATACCAGGCGGCCGTCGGCCTCGGCCATTTGCGGCACGTCGAGCGGCCGGGCCGACTCGTTGCGCGCCACGAGGAGCGTGGGCCCGAGCCGGCCGTCCGCCGCGACCTTTCGGATGGCGAGCGCGATATGCTGCGCATCGTCCGCCCGGCGCCACCAGCTCACGACGGCGGCGCCGCCTTCGAGTAGGACCACGTCCACTTGGCCGAAGGCACCGTCCGCGTCGACATCGACCGGGGCGCCGAAAGTCGCGCCCCCGTCCCCCGAGCGGGCGACGCGGACCTTCGGCTCACCGTTCGCGGCCGTAAACCAAGCCGCGACGACCGTGCCGCCGCGCGCCGCGATCGCCGGACCGTTGACCGGGCAGCCCTCGATCTTCCAGTGATCCGGGCCGAGCACGACCGGTGTCGACCAGCCGTCCGCGGACGCGCGCCGCACGGCCACATCGCGGATCTCGGCCGGCGTCCGATCGCGGTATATGATGACCGGGCCGGCCTCGGTCTGCGCGGCATCCGTCTTGCAGCAGTCGCAGACGAGCGCGTCGATCTCGCCGCGCGCGTCTACGCGGCCGTCGTAAGCCAGGCGCGCATAGCGCAAGCTCATCCCGGCGGGCAGCGGCTGCCCGGCGGGCGGCGCGGCATCGCCCGGCGGGGCCGAATCGGCTTCCTGGCCTTCCTGGGCGGTACGGCGGCCGTCGAGCCAGACGGCGCCGATTTCGCCTTTCCAGGGGAACAACGACACGAAGCCGTGCTCGGCCAACACGTTGTCCGCATTGAGCTTGCGTCCCGCACTCCAGGTCTTGCCGCCGTCCGCCGAGACGGCATACTCGATGTCGTAGGATTCGAAGCTGTCGGGCTTGAGCGCGAGCCAGTGCGCCACCCAAACGTCCGCCGTGATCGGACGGACCGAGGGCAGATCGGCCCAGTTGACGAAGAGGTTCTCGCCGCGGGCGACGGTGGCGGCAGGCCCCCAGGCGCCGTGCCCGAACCGCGCGTATTCGAGCGCGTAGCCGTCGCCGTCCGGCTGCAGCCAGCTCATGACGAGCTGCCCGCCGGGGCCGGCCGACAGCCGCGGCTGCCCACTGCCGTCGGCGGCCGGAACCGCGAGCTGCGCGGCCTGCGCCTGTGCCGCAACCGCTTGCGCCGGCCCGGCACCCGCGGCCGCATCGGCCCGACGCGCCCCGGGGTCGTCAACCGCAGGCCGCGCAGCGGCCGACGCCGCCGTACGATCCGCGCCGGCCGTCGTGTCGGCAGGCGTCTTGCCCGGCCCGCCGCAACCGGCGAGGGCCAAGGGAAGCAAGGCGGCTGCGAGGCGGCCGCCGCACGGCAAGCGTCGCTTAGGCATCGTCCCTTTCCATCCGATAAACGAAGGCCGGAGGCAGATTTAGCGGCGAAATACCGATCAGCGACTTGCGCAGCCCGAGCTCGTCGAGCACGTCCCGGCCGACCGAGCAACGGACGGCGTAGGTGAACTGATGAAAGCGGCCGGCGGGGCTCAGCACGGAGAAAGACTCCTCGAGCAGCCGCCGCTTCTGATCGCGGCTGAACAACAGCAGCGGCAAGCCGCTGATGACGAAATCGAAGGCGCCGGCCGCACCGCTCAGGTGCTCGGTCAATGACACTGCGTCGCCGACGACGACTTCGCAGCGCGGGAAACGCCGCTCGAGCAGCGCCGCGAATTGCGGATTCTGCTCCACGACGCACAGATGCTCGGGCACAACGCCCCGGTCGAGAATCGCCTGCGTCACGGTGCCCGTGCCCGCGCCGAGCTCGACGACTCGCGTGCCCTCCCGGAGGCCCGTTGTCATGAGCTTGGCCAACGATCTACCGCTCGGCGCCACCGCGCCGACCCCGATCGGGTCCTGCAGCCAGTTCAGGAAGAAGCTACCCGCCTGGGAGGCGCGGTAGGTTTCCGCCACTTGCTCCGCGTCCGTTCCACTCATATTAGGGCCCTCCGGTCCAGTTCGGTGCCCGCACTCGCTACAGCGCCGCCGTGCCGATTCTTCGGCCACCCTATGTCGATCATGCGCTCGTCCGGGATGCTTGGGGTGGGATTTTGAGATGGTAGGCTAACTCATCGCGGCCGTGATCGGGAGACGTTGGGGGCCGCGAGCCGGCGAGATCGCCTCGAGGGGAACCCCGCGAGCGTGTACTCGTCTATGTACAATCGTTCACGAGAGAGGACCCGGAGACGGACGAACCACCGCATTCGATGCCGCCTGCGCGCCGCCCGACCCGGGCCGCCGAGGCGCAGCGCGCATGATTACCGCGCTGATCTGGGTGCTCGCCGCCCTGCTGTCGGCCGCGGGCATCGCCGGCCTCGTGCTGCCCGTGCTGCCGGGCCCGGTGCTGCTTTTCGGCGGCCTGGTCTCCGCCGCCTGGGCCGAGCATTTCGCCTACGTCGGCACGAAGACCCTGGCCGTGATCGGCCTGCTGGCCGTGCTCGCACACGCGCTCGACTTCGTCGCGGGCTCGCTCGGCGCGAAGCGTTATGGTGCCTCCGGACGGGCCGTATTCGGCGCAGCCATCGGCGCCATCGTCGGCATGTTCTTCGGAATCGTCGGCATCCTGCTCGGGCCGTTCATCGGCGCCATGCTCGGTGAGCTTTCGGTGCGCAGCGATCTTTCGGCCGCCGGCCGCGCAGGCTACGGCGCGACGCTCGGCATGATTCTCGGCACGGCCGCGAAGCTCGCGATCGGCATCGCCATGGTCGCCGTGTTCGTGTTCGTACGCTTCGTCTAGCAGACTCGCAGGTCGCCGGCCGTTACGGGCCGGCAGGCTCGCGCAGCCCGCGTTCCGGGCGCCGCGAGAAAGCGGCCCGGCCGCAAGGGCCGGGCCAAGTGTCCGCTCGAACCGCGAACGGCCGTCGCCGCTGGGGGAGGGAGTGCGGCGCGGAGCTGTGCGACGTGCGCACTCCGCCACTCTACTCCAGAAACTATGCGTAGGCAAACGAATTAACTCGCTCACGAGAACAAATGCCCGCTGAGCTGCCGACTCCGTGCTCCAGAGCCGGCTTCGCGTGCGCCTCGAAGCCGGCCTCGTCACCGATAGCCTGACCGTCGGTAGCCTGCCGCTCTATGCGGGCGAGGCGCTGCGCCGCGCCTACGCGGACCTGAACTTCCAGCCGATGTGCAACCGCGACGGGAACGCAACTTGGAGCGCCCCGTCACGGATCGATGAGCGGGGGGCGGCCGTACTTGTTGCGCAGCCAGTTCAGCGCTGGCAGCACGTGCCGACGGCGCACGAGCCAGCGCTCGAACTCGTACTTGCCCGGGTAGTCCATGAGCATGAGGCCGACGACGAGCGTGAGCAGACCTTGTCCGGGCAGAAACAGCAACGCGATGCCCACGACCAGCAGCAGCGCGCCGAGCAGGTTCTTTGCGGCGACGACAAACAATCGAACGAGCGGGTGACGGCCCTGCGCCGAAATGCGCCGGCGGTGCTCGTAGAGAAAGTACTCCGGCGGCGCCTTGACGATGAGCATCGGCACGAGCACGGCGCCGACGACCATGCACAGCACCGAGGCGCCGACGAGCCAGCCCGCATGGTCCGCCGCGAAATGCAGCCATCGGCTCATGGGTTGCGTAAGCCGGACTCGGCGCCCGACTTGCGCCGGCGGCGAGCCGACCGCCCCACCCGAGGCGCGCGTACCTCGCCCGCCTCGGGACGCAATGCGGGCGTCTGTTTGAAGAAGGCGGCGAGCTGCGCGTACAGCGCTGGGTATTTCCGGGCAAACCGGACCGGCACGTCGAAGAACACTTCGGTGCACACCGCAAAGAACTCCCCCGGGTCCTCCGCGGCATAGGGATCGATCCACGGCTCCTCGCCGCGGCGCAGCCGCGCCTGCAGGTCGTCATAAGCGTGCTGGAATGCGCCCGTCCATGCCTGCCCGTCCATGTCGGCGTGCAGCGGAGGCACGCCGTTCACGGCGCCGTCTAGCAGATCGAGCTTGTGAGCGATCTCGTGCGCGACGACGTTGTAGGCGTGGCCGACGCCGCTGTCCTCGACCTGGTCCCACGCGAGGACGACTGGACCGCCTTCCCAGGCCTCTCCGCAGAGAACGTCGTCGCCGACGTGCACGACCCCGAACTCGTCGACCTCCTCCCGGCCTCGAGCGACGAACTCCGAAGGATAGACGACGAGGGAGCGGACCCCCGAGAGCGCATCGAGCCCGAGCTCGAGCACGGGCTCGCAGGCGAGCGCAGCGAGCCGTGCCCGCTCGGCGTCGTCGAGCCGCGCGCCGCCCGCGGTGTCGATCCGCTTCTCATGCAGGAACAGAACCGCGAGCTCGCGAAGCCGTGCATTGGCCGCCGCGTCTAGGCGGCGCGCCGCGACGAGCCGCGCCGTCGCGGCGCGCCAAACCTCGTCGGCGATTGCGTGCCGAGCGAGGATGCGTTCGCGGCGCCAGCTTCTATACCGTGCAAGCACCGCGCAATCATAGGGGAAAGCCGGCGAAAGCGCCGGCCTTCGGAGGCGATCGCCAGGTCGCCAGGTTACAGGTTACATACGGTCGCGCGGCGGTCTCGGCCGATCGCTCACGGGACGATCCGCGGACGGAGCGCTTCCCCGCGGAGGCGTCGTCGTCGTAACCGTCGTGCCGCGCGGCATCGATGCGCTCCACGACGCCAAAATCAAGAGGAGCGCGCCGACGGAAATGTCGTCCCAGAACTCGCCGAGCGACAAGTAGTCGAGCACGAAGGGCGCGATGATGAGCCAGATGCCGATAATGGCATTGGTCCAGCTCGCGGCTTTCGTGCTCGCCGTCGGTCGCGACACCCGCGTCGCCGAAAGAATCAGCACGAACGTGCCGACTGCGATGTTGTTCCAGAACGCGGCTGCCGTGAACGCGAACACGAACGGCGCGATGATGAGCCAAATGCCCAGGAGGACATTGATGCCGCTCGCTAGCCGTATCTGGCCGCGCACCGGCGCTACGCCCGCTGTCGTTGCATTGGCCATGTTTCACCTCCTTACGTGGCAAGGTCGACTGCCCGCTTGGGTGCAACATATATGCCAGTGGCGAGAACCTCGGCAGCCGCGCCCGGCCCCGTTTTTCGGGGCCGGCTAAGGTGCCGTGCAGCGCCAGCTCGACGCTGCGGCCGCGTCGCCCTGCCCGTCGTACTTCGCCGTCTCGGGGTACGGACACAGCGGGCGGCTCAGTCCCGACTGCGGATTCGCGGCCGCGATCTCCTGCGGCGCGACGCCCTGCTCGCGCCATTTCTCCATGACGCCGATCTTGTCGAACGTGTTCGGTCCCGGACCGCCGCCGCAGTGCCCCATGCCTGGAACCGCGAACAGCCGCATCCAGTCGCCCTGCTCGCGTCCCATGCGCTCGAGCACGCTCTCGTAGTAGCCGATCGTGTTCTTCGGCGTGATGGCCGGATCGGCCCAGCCCACATAGAGCAGCAGCTTGCCGCCGTGCGCCTTGAAGCTGCTGAGATCGGGATTCACGGCGTCCACGAAGCCCACGGCGCCATCGATGCGCGGCATATCGCGGTCCAAATCGAAGCGGTGCCAGTCATAGTCCGCATCCTGGAAGCCCAAGATTCGCACGGTGTCGAACAGGAACGGCGCCGGCGCCTGCGTACGGCTCGGTTGCGGACGCAGCGGCACGCTCACGGCCGCGCCCGCGAATATCTCTTGACCGCGACCGTTTTCGACGCCGTGGTAGAAAGTCTCGACGGTCCGCAACTCGCCGGGCGTGAGGCACTCGCTCGTATCGGCGCCCGGCTTACAGGCGAGCGTCGCGGGATCGAAAGAGCATTGCCGCGGATCGTTGAGAAAGCCCTCGTGCAAAGTGTCGCACTGCTTCATGACGGCGTCGTTCACGAGCTTCGCCTTCGCGGCCGAGACGGCCTCCTCGGGATGCCGCGCGAGCCGGATCGCCTCGGCCACGGCGGCTGTGTGCATATGTATGTGGCGGTTCGCCAGCGAACCCGCGATGATGCCGTCGAAGTCGCCGGGATAGCGCTGCGCCTCCATGACCGCCTGCCGGCCGCCTGTGGAGCAGCCCTTGAAGTATGCGTACTCGATGGGCCGGGCGTAGAACGTGTCGACGATGAACTTCGACTGCACCGTCATGTCGTGCACGGCGCGGTAGGCGAAATCGACGACCTTCTGCGGATGGCCGAGCGCGAACATGCCGTTCGGCCCGTCTGCGGCCGAGTGGCCGGTATCCGTGCCGGCCGTGGCATAGCCGCGGCGCAGGGCCTCCTCCATGTCCCGGTAGCCCTGGATCGAGCCGGCCCAGCCGCCGTTACCAACCGCGAGAAACTTGCCGTTCCAGTGGTCGAGCGGCATCCAGAGCACGACGTTGATGTGGGAATCGGCGCTCGGAGTCAGCACCATCTTCACGGCGCAGTGCGCCGGAATCGGCGCGGGCGCCGCGCGGCGCGGCGGCTGCGGCCCAGGCCCCGCCGGAATCGCGAAGACGCCCGCGGGCACCGCCTCGGCGCTCCTGATCGTGACGTTCGGGATGTCAAGGGACTGGAGCCTCTCGCAAGGCATACCCGTGACCGTTGCCGCGAGCTGCGCGGCCGCTAGCGCACCTAACATCTGTTCCCCCTCCGTTCTTCGGTCGCCGCCTCGCGCGGCTGTTTCGTGCCGGACAGGGTAGCTCGCCGCGGTCTGCGATGCAGCACCGTGCCGGGACCCGCCGTCAGGCAGCCCGAATCAAGCCCTCGAGCGGCCGCAACGCGCCGCTGGCCGGAAAAACGCTGCGCTCGAGCGCGGCACGGTCGAGGCCGAGATGCTCGGCAAGCACGCCCTTGAGCACGGCCCGGTGATCCATCGTCGGCGCGAGGTCGCGGCCTTCGTACAGTGCCCGCGGCGCGAGACCCGGCCAGTCGGCAACGACCCGGCCGCCGGCCACGGCGCCGCCCGCGAGCAGCAAACAGCTGCCCGTGCCGTGATCCGTGCCGCCCGTGCCGTTCACGGCGACGGTGCGGCCGAACTCCGAGACGACGGCGACGACGGTCGCGCTCCAGGCCGCCCCGAGCCCGATGCGCAGCGCATCGACGGCCGCGTCGAGGTCGCCGAGCCGCTGGGCAAGGCGGCCGCGCGCAGCGCCCTGGTTCGCATGCGTATCCCAGCCGCCGGCCTCCACGACCGCGAGCCGCGGCCCGCCGGGAGCCGCGAGCAGGCGCGCGGCCGCGTCGACGGCCGTCACGAGCGAGGTCGGCCCGCGGGCGACCGTCGCGGCGTGCCGGCCGCCGGACCCGCGCGCGATGCGCCGCGTGCGCAGCCCTTCGGCGAGGCGCGGTCCCAAGACGGCATCGCGGGCGTAGAGCGCGCGCACGCGCTCGAGCGTCGCGGGCGGCACGCTCGGAAACTTGGAGGGGAAGTAAGTCGGGACGCCGGCGCTGCCGCGCACGACGAGGGGCCTGTTCGGAGTGACTGCCACCGCGTCGAGTCCCCGTGCGGCGAGCACGGCACGGTCGACCCAGCCGTCGGTCCGATCGAGCGGTCCGGCACCGCCGGTCTCGAGCACCTTCTGCCCATCGAAATGCGAGCGGCTTCGATACGGCGTCGCCGCGGCATGGACGACGGCGAGCCTTCCCCCCGCATAGAGCGCGTGCAGCTTCGGAAGCGCGGGATGCAGGCCGAACAGACCGTCGAGCTTGAGCAGCCCTTCCTCGGCGCCGGGCGCCGCGAGCGCGAGCGGCCCCCGCAGCGCGGCATAACGCGGCTCGCCATAGGGCGCGACGGCTGCGAGGCCATCGAGTGCGCCGCGCAGAATCACGAGCACGAAGCGGCGATCGGGCTCGCGGGCGCCTGCCACGTTGGGCAGCGAAGCGACGAGCGCCAACCGCGCGCCGTCGGTCAGAAATTGTCTGCGGTCCATGCTGCGCCCTACCTCCTCTGAAATTCCGGGCTCGCGAAAAGCAGCGCCAGCGCCTGCGGCGCGTCCGCCGCACCACGTATTGCGGCAAGCGTCTCCACGCCAAGATGGCCGCCGAGCGCCGAGCGCGCGACGCGCACGGCATCGGCGTGGCGGCCCGCCGCGGCGCGCCCGGCCAGCGCCGCGAAATCGACGCGCGCGAGCACGGCCTCGGAGCCGGCCCAGTCCCCGGCCGTATCGGGCCAGCCGGCCGGCGAACCGGGCGTGTACGGCTGCTGGCCGAGGCCCTGCACGAGCGCGAGCGGCCGCTCGGGACGCGCCGGCGCTGCGCCGAGCGCACGATAGACCGAGACCACGAGATCGTCGGGCGTCTTGTACTTCGCGAACGGCAACTGCCAGGCCTCGCGCGCCCCGATGAGGGCTTCGTAGACGCGGTCGAGCCTGCCGTCCGCCGCCATGAACTCGGCGGCGAGCCCCTCGACGACGCGCGCCGGGGGCGCGTCTGCAACGAAGTGCCGCGCGAGCTTGGTCGCGATGTGCCTGGCCGTCGCGGGATGCCGCGCGAGATCCTCGAGCACGGCGTCGCCCTCGGCCTCCCCGGCCGCCCGATAGCGCTTGCCGAGCACGGTCTTCGGCCCGGGCTCGTGCATGGCTGGTCGGAAGCGGAACCGGCCGATGCCATCGCTGCCGTCGCTGCGCGCGAGCGACCAGCCCGTCAGCACCTTGGCGAAGGTGGTCACGTCCGCCTGCGTGTAGCCCGCGTCGACGCCGACCGTGTGCAGCTCCAGCACTTCGCGCCCGAGGTTTTCGTTGAGTCCCGAGGTGCGCCCGCGCAGCGCCAGCACCCGCGCGAGCCGAGAGTCGGGCCCCATCGAGCGCTCGTTGTCGAGGTAGAGGATCATGGCCGGGTGACGCACGGCCGCGCGCAGCAAATCGACGAAACGTCCCATTACACGCGGGCGTATCGCCTCGTTCTCGAAATCGCCGGCGAGGGCAGCCAGCGGAAACTTGTCGGCCGATACGGCGAAGTGGTTACTCCAGAAGCGCACGAGGCGCTCGCGGAAAGGCTGCTCGGTCGTCGTCGCGAGCCGGTACCGATAAGCCACCTGCGCGCGATAGTCCTCGGCCATGAGCCGCCGCAGCGCCTTGGCCGGGTCCTTGCCCGCCGTCCCGCGCTCGGAAACGGCCCCGGCGCGGCCCGCGCGCCGCGCCTCCCGGCGTGCGGCGAGCATCTCGCCGAGGCTGCGCGCCACGTCGGCGCCGCGCGCCGGCGCCGGTCCGAGCCCCTCGGGCAGCACGCTCGGACCGAGCTGCGCGGCGAGCCAGTCGCCAGCCTTGCCCTCGATGGCATCGAGCTCACCGGGGCGCGCACCGAGACCGAATCGATTGGCGGCGACGGCCGCCTGATCCACGCTCATGATTTCGTCCTCGCCGCCGGGCCTTTTGTGAAACGACGCACGAGCGGCCGAAAGGTTGACAGCGCTTTCGGAGCGGCGGCGACGGGCCCCTCACGCCGAGCCTGGAGCCCGCTGCCAGCGTTTCGCGGCTGATGCCGAGCCCGGAGTCCCGCTAGAGCGCTAGAACCTCTCCGACCACGGCCGCAGATCGAGCTCGAACGTCCAGGCGCTGCGATGCTGCCGGATGACGTTCATGTACGCCTCCGCGATTGCTGCAGGGGCAAGCAAAGCATCCGGCCCGCGCTGGGCACGCAGGTGGGCGTAGCGCTCCGTGTCGATCTGCCCGTCGATGATGACGTGGGCGACGTGGAGGCCGCGCGGGCCGAGCTCGCGCGCCATGCTTTGCGCGAGAGCGCGCAGCGCGAACTTCGGCGACGCGAGGTTCGCGAAGCCCGCGCCGCCGCGCAGGGACGCCGTGGCGCCCGTGAAGAGGATCGCGCCTGCGCCCCGCGGCAGCATTGCGCGGGCGGCCGCGCGCCCGACGAGGAAGCCGCCGAAGCAGCCCACGCGCCAGCAGCGCTCGAAATCGGCAGGGTCGATGTCGGCGACCTGCGCGGGCTCGAAGGCCCCGGCATTGTAGACCACCGCGGCCGGCGGCCCCGCGAGCTCGGCGGACCGTGCGAAAAGCCGGTCGACGTCGCGGGGATCGGTCGCGTCGCAGTCGAAAGCGACGACGCCGCGCCTGCGCGCACGCTCTTCGAGCGCGGGCAGCGCCGAGGCGTGACGCGCGGCTGCGACGACGCGGTAGCCGTCGGCGGCCAAGGCGTCGACGAGCGCGAGGCCGAGGCCCGGGCCCACGCCGACGACCACGGCACCGCGTTCGGACGTCCCGCTCGGCTCAGCCACGGCGCGCCTCGCTGCCCTGCTCGCGGCGGGCCTCGACGCTCGTCCCCGGACCGTACAGCTTGCGCAGCTGCGCGATGTCTCCGGCCGAGAGACCGCTGACGTCGCGGATGTCCGCGCGTTGGTGGAGCCGATCTCGATAACGGCCGAAAAAGCCGGGGATATCCCCGCCGTAGCCGAAGAAATACATGACGTCGCGATAGTCGTCCGTGTGCTCTAGGCCGAGCGCGTGCCCGAGCTCGTGCAGGCACGTCAGGTAGACGACGGTATCCCGGAAGAGCGGATCGCCGTCGGCGCGCGTGGCAATGTCTTCCCCGAGCGCACGCGTGTCGGGGCGCACGAACACGGCGGCGCCCGGCTGCGCCCCGACGACGATATGGCGCGTCTCGCCGTACTCGCCGCCGCCCGCGGGCACCCAGTAGATTCTCACGAGGGCATCGCCCTCCTGCGTCGGCACGAAGTGCAGCGCCCCGCGCGCAGCGCGTTCCCAATCGTGCAGGGCCCAGACTGCCAGCTCGCGGTCGCCCTTCTCGAACTGCGCCCCCGGAGCGCCGTCGGCGATGTAGTAGGACACGACGCCCTGCGCGCCGCCGAGCGGAGGCCCGGTCTGCGCGAGCGCCGAGCCGAGCGGCGCGGCGGCCGCGGCCAGGCAGGCGAGAAGCAGCGAGCGGCGCGTAACGAACATGACGGACTCCTCGGGCTCTTCGCTGCGATGGTGTGTCGAAGGCCTGGCCGCAGTCAAACGGAGCCTTCGAGCCGCCGGGTCGGATTCGGGGCTTCGCCCTGTACTGCGGCCGTTTTACCCTCGCGGGCGAGGTCGTGCAGCTCACGACGGCGCGCCGGCGCTTTTGGAATTGGCCGCGCCGGGCACTCCCCGTACCGCGGCGAGCGCTACGATCTCGATGCGCCGATCGTTACGCGGCCCGCGGCCAGGCTCCTAGGCAATAACGCCCGTGAACTTCTGTCCGGCGTCCCACCGGCGGATCACATCGGGGATCTGCCGCGCGGCGACGGGCCGGCTGATGAAGTAGCCCTGCGCCGAATCGCAGCCCACGCTGCCGAGAAACTCGAGCGCTTCGACCGACTCGACGCCCTCGGCGCAGACGGCAAGGTTCAGCTTGTGGGCCAGCTCGACGAGCGCCTCGACGGTGATGCACGCCTCCTTGGCCTGGGGCACGCGCAGGGTCAGGGACTTGTCGATTTTCATCTCGTTGAAGGGCATACGGAACAGCTGCGTCAGCGACGAATAGCCGATGCCGAAATCGTCGATCGCAAGGTTGATGTCCTTGACGCGCAGCCGCGTGAGAATGTCGAGCATGCTCGGCGTCTCGTCGAGCATGGCCGTCTCGCTGATTTCGAGCGTGAGCGCGGCGGGATCCACGTCTTGCGCCGTAATCATGGCCGCGAGCCGGTCGGGAAAATCGAGATCGGCGATCAGCGCAGCGGAGATATTGATCCTGAGGCCGATGTTGAGCCGCAGGGCCTGCCAGCCCTTGAGCTGCTCGATGCCGCGCTGAATCACGAAATCCGTCATCGACCGGCTGAGTCCGCCCTGCTCGCCCAAGCCGATGAACGCCTCCGGCGTCAACAGCCCGCGCACCGGATGATTCCACCGCAGCAGGGCCTCGACCGTCGCAACGTCCCAAGTGCCGTCCGCGAAGCGCCGCACCGTAGGCTGGTAATGCAGCGTGAGCTCTCCGTGCTCGAGCGCGAATTGCAGATCGGCGGGCGTGAGCCGCCGCGTCGCGGCCCCGGCCGCCTCGAGGTAGGCTTCGAGCTCCTCCGGCACGAACGGCTTCTGAATCGTCGCGCGTATCGAAAGACCGCGCCCCGTGCCGTAGTGCTCCGCCGCAGCGATCGTGCGCGTATCCATGCCCGTGACGAGAAAAATGGCGGCCTTCGATCCTCTATCGGCCAGCATGCGCAGCGTCTCGATGCCGTCCGCGTCCGGCATCTGCAGATCGAGAACGATGACGTCGGGCTCGCGCTGCGCCAGCGCGCCGTGAAATGCCGCGGCCGACGTCGTCGGCAGGACCTCGAAACCCGCGCGCTTGCCTACGGCAGCCACGACCTGGACGATCTGCTCGTCGTCGTCGAGCGCAATGAGAACGGGATGCTGATCCGGCACCTGGGGCTCCTTCCCAATGTCGTTCGCGCTGGCCGGCGCGATCGGGACGATACTTAGCGTGCTCAGTAAAGTCCCGAAGCCAGTTCACAATTCGCGGCGTTCCGCTCACTGCGTCGCGGCGGCCATGCGCCGCAGGGCCCAGGCGAGAATCGGACGCAGGCGCGGCCCCAGCAGGCGGGCGGCCGCCTCCGGGGCGAGCCAGCGGAACTCGTGATGCTCCGGACGGCCGAGCTCGGGGCTCGGTGCAAGCACGACGCGCTCGCTCCGCGTGCGCGCGAGGTAATACCGGGCGACCTTGTTGCCGGCATAAGGCGCGGTCTCGGCGTATTCGTGTCCCCATGCGAATTCGAGATCGTCGATACCGGCCTCCTCCGCCGCTTCTCTCTGCGCCGCCGCAAGCGGCGTTTCTCCGGGCTCGACGCGTCCCTTCGGAAAGTCCCAGTACCGATAGGCACGCAGCAACAGCACGCGCGGTTCGGCATCGGCCTCGCGCACGATCACGACGCCGGCGGAGAGACGTCTCCGCCTTCATGAAGCAAGTATAGGCGGGCTGTGTCCCGCACCCCGGCATCGCCCCTATCGCCTTCGCCGCTCCGGCACGGGCCGTGCCGTCCGGCATCAATAATGCATCTGCATGGGCGCCCGGCAGGCATGCTGCCGCGCGCAAGGATCGCGATAGAGAGGTCAGCCGTGCCCGTACCCGCCAGGTCAAGGAACATCGATTTCTTCGTGTTTTCCGGAATCCTGGGTATTTTCGGCTGCGTCGCGGGCGTCGGCACCGATATTGCCGGCGTCGTCATCAGCCCGCGATTCGGTTTCGTGGCCCTGGTCATGGTGCTGTGGCTCGCCGTCGTGTCCTCCCTGCTGATCCGCTCGGCCTTTCGCGCCGTGGAGACGCGATAAAGGGGGGCTCATGGCAAAGGCCAAGACGCCGCGGGGCGGACCGTCGGATGCACTCGAGCACTATCGCCGCAAGCGCAACTTCGCGAATACGCCGGAGCCGCGCGGCCGCCCCCTGGCCCCCGCCGCAGGCCGCCTACAGTTCGTCGTCCAGAAGCATGCCGCCCGCAGGCTGCACTACGACTTCCGGCTCGAGCACTCCGGCGTGCTCAAGAGCTGGGCCATCCCGAAGGGTCCGAGCCTCGACCCGAGCGCGCGCCGCCTCGCCGTGCAGACCGAGGACCATCCGCTCGAATATGCCGCCTTCGAGGGCATCGTCCCGCGCGGCGAGTATGGCAGCGGCGCCGTGCTCGTCTGGGATCGCGGCTATTGGGAACCGGCTGCGCCCGCCGAACGCGCCCTCGCGCAAGGCCACCTCGACTTCGCCCTGCACGGCGACAAACTGCGCGGCCGCTGGACGCTCGTGCGCATGCCCAAGCGACGCGGGGAGCGCGCGGGCAAGGACAACTGGCTGCTCATTAAGCGCCGCGACGCCGCGGCGGCCTCGGCCCAAACGCCGGAGCTCGTCGACGTGCGCCCCGAAAACGTGCTGAGCGGGCGCGGCATCGAGGCTGTCGCCGCGGCCGGCGACCGCGTCTGGCATTCCGCGCCCGGCGAGACCGCGCCCGCCGCCGGGGCCGGGGCCGGGCCGCCGGCGGAAGGCCCAGCGGCAGCGGCAGGGCGTCCGGGCCGGCCCGCAGCCGTGCCCGGGGCGCGCCGGGCGCCGCCGCCCGATATGCGCGCGCTCGCACCGGCGCGTCCGCGGCTCGGCCGCGCCGCGCCGACCGGCGCGGGCTGGCTGCACGAGCCGCGGCTCGAGGGACGCCGTGTCTGGTGCCGCATCGCCGCCGGCCGCCCCGTGCTCCAACCGCCGGCCGACGACCGAGCGCTCGAGCCGGCCGGCCTCGACCTGCCTGCCCTCGAGGCCGCGGCGCGCGCCCTGCCCTGCGACGATGCCCTCCTCGACGGCTTCGTCGCCGCGTTCGACGCACGCGGGATCAGCGACTCTCGGCGTCTCGCAGCCGCCCAGCGGCCCGGCGACGTCCGCTTCGTAGCCTTCGACCTGCTGCACCTCGACGGTTGGGATCTGCGAGGCGCCGCGCTGCGTGCGCGCAAGGAGCTGCTGCGGCTGTTGCTGGCCGATGCCCCGTATGTGCTGCAGTACGGCGACCACGTCGAGGGCCACGGCTCGGCGTTCTATGCCGAGGCGTGCCGGGCCGGGCTGCCCGGCATCGTCTCGAAGCGCGCCGACTCGACCTATGACCGGGCAGACTGGCGCGAGCTTGCCTGCCTCCGTAAATGAGACGTTCCCGGTACCGCATCGATTTCGCTGGGCGACAACTCCTTGTTCCGAGCGCCCAAGAAAAAGTGAACAGCTTCACAGTTGGCTCGCGCTTCCGGGCGCCGCAGGGACTTTTGTCATCGTTTTGTGACATCGCTTCTTGGCAAGCGCCAAACGCAATCCCCAAGATCACGGACCGTCGAAAGCCTTATTCCCAACTCGAATCACCCCCCGATCGGAGGCGGCCCATCCGGCACTGCGGCGGACTGCGAACGAGGATGGACAAGCCTGACCCCCTCTTGGAGCCCGGACCGAACCTGCACGACGAACTGTTCGCGAGCGAGCAGAGGCTGCAGACGGTCATCGAGCTTTCGTCGGATTTCTACTGGGAACAGGACGAACACCACCGCTTTACACTGCTGCGCCATCGGGACATGACCGATCCGCGCAATGCGCCCTGGCGTTTTCTCGGCAAGACGAGCTGGGAGCTCGGCGGCGTCCCGCTGGCCGGCGCGCGCGGCTGGGAGGAGCACAAGGCGCTGCGCCGCGAACGCCGGCCGTTCAAGGATTTCGTGATCTGCCGATTCGAGCCGCCCCAAGGCGAGCGCTACCTCAGCATCAGCGGCCAGCCCGTCTTCGATGCCCTCGGAGCCTTCAAGGGCTACCGCGGCATCGCGCGGGACGTGACGCGGGAGCAGCAGGATCAGCGCCTGCTGCGTCTCGAGCGCACGGTCACGCGCATTCTCGGCGAGTCCGCGGACAGCGGCGAGGCGCTCGTCGCGGCGCTGCGGGCGATCTGCGAATCGGAAGGCTGGGACGCGGGCCAGCATTGGTACCTCGACGCGGCCGAGGACGTCATGCGCTACCACGTCGGCTGGAACGTCGCCGATCCGGTCATCGAGCGCGTCGCGCGCCAAGCGCGGCGCCTCTCGATTCCGCGCGGCGTGAGTCTCGTCGGCATCGTCTGGGAATCCGGGGAAGCGCTGTGGATTTCGGACCTCGCGCAGGAAGCCGAGCGGATCCTGCGCAAGGACGTCGTCCAGCAAACGGGCTGGCACGCCTCGATGTTGTTCCCGGTCGTCTCGCAGGGCCGCACGATCGGCGTGCTCGACTTCAACTCGACCCATGTCCAGGCCGAGCCGGACGAGCGGCTTTTGCAGGTCATCAACCTCGTCGCGACGCAGATCGGCAACTTCCACGAGCGCGCGGTCGCGCTCGACCGGCTCCGCGAGAGCGAAGAGCGTTATGCGGACACGGTGGAGCTCGCGGCGATCGGCATCTCGCACGTCCGCGCCGACGGCCGTCTGCTGCACGTCAACCGCCGGCTATGCGAAATGCTGGGCTATACGCGCGAAGAGCTGCTGCGCTTCACGGTAAAGCAAATCTCTCATCCCGACGACGTGAACGCTACGGATGCGAGCGGCGCCCTCCTGCGCGCGGGCGAGATCGATTCGTTCAAGGTGGAGAAGCGCTACCTGCGCAGAGACGGGATGCCGGTATGGGTCCGCATCGCCGCGGCGTGCAAACGCGGGGCCGACGGCGCCCATCTCTACGACATCTCGATCGTCGAGGACATCTCCGAACGCAAGCGCGCCGAGGAGCGAATTCAGTATCTGGCGAGCCACGACGAGATGACGGGCCTCGCCAACCGTGCGACCTTCGTGCGCCGCCTCGAGGAGACGATTCGGGCGGCCGAACTTGCGGGCGACGGCTTCGCCGTGCTGTTCGTCGACCTCGACCGATTCAAGAACATCAACGATTCGCTCGGGCACGAGGCCGGCGATCTGCTGCTCAAGGAAACGGCCCACAAGCTCGAGCGTTGCTTGGGGCCGGACGATCTGCTCGCGCGGTTCGGCGGCGACGAATTCGTCATCTTAACGCAATGCGGCGGGGACACGCGCCGCGCCGAGACGACGGCGCGCACCGTGATCTCGACAGCCATTCAGCCGGTCTCGATTCACGGGCACGAATGCCGCGTGACCGCCAGCGTCGGTCTCGCGCGCTATCCCGACGACGGGCTCGACGCGCAGTCCCTGATCAAGAACGCCGACGTGGCCATGTATGCCGCCAAGGAAGAAGGCAAGAACACGTTCCAGTTCTTCTGCCGCGACAGCGGCATGCTCTCCGTCGAGCGGCTCGCGCTCGAGACGGCGCTGCGCTCGGCGCTCGAGCGGGAGGAGTTCTCGATCCAATACCAGCCGCAGGTCAGCATCGAGAGCGGCCGGATCACGGGCGTCGAAGCCCTGTTGCGCTGGTGGAGCCGCGACCTCGGATCGGTGTCCCCGGCACAGTTCATCCCCGTCGCCGAAGAGTCGGGTCTCATCGTGCCGATCGGCCTCTGGGTGCTGGAGTCGGCCTGCGAGCAGGCCATGGCCTGGCAACGTCAGGGCCTGCCGCCGCTGCGGCTCGCTGTGAACCTCTCACCGCGCCAGTTCAAGGACCCGCATCTGCTGAACGAGATCGAGCGGATTCTCGAGACGACGGGGCTGGCGCCGCAGCTGCTCGAGCTCGAGATTACGGAAAGCATGATCATGCACAAGGTCGAGCAGGCCATCGACGTGCTCGGGGCCATCAAGCGGCTCGGCGTCCGTCTTGCCATCGACGACTTCGGCACCGGCTACTCCTCCCTGGCCCAGCTCAAGCGCTTTCCCATCGACACGCTCAAGGTGGACCGCTCGTTCATCCGCGAAATTCCGAACGACGCCGAGGATATGGCGATCACCGAGGCCATCATCGCCATGGGCCGCACGCTGGGCGTCACGGTCATCGCCGAAGGCGTCGAGTCCGAGGACCAGTGCAGCTTCCTGACGCGGCGCGCCTGCCACGAGATCCAGGGCTTTTACTTCGCTCGCCCCTGCCATCCGGACCAATTGGCCGAGATGCTGCGCGCGCAGCCCGGCGCCCCGCGCTGACCGCGCCCAGATCCGGCACCGACCTCCCGCGCCTGCGCGCACCCTCACGACCGTCCTCCGCCGGCAGCCCGCGCCTCGATCACGTACACTTCCGTCGAACGCGAGCCGAGGGGAGCCTGCGCATGTTTCGCACGACATTCTGCCTCATGGGGATCCTAGCGATGACCGGAACCGCATCGGCCGGCCCGCAGCATTGGCTCGGGCCCGAAACCCAAGTACACGCCACGGGCGACGTCGAGGACTTTCCGCTGCCGACGCCGCACGCCGGGCCTTCGACGGTCGCGCTCGCGCCGGACGGCAGCCTGTGGTTCACGCTGAGCGGCGCCAACGCGATCGGGCACATGCAGCCGGATGGCAGCGGCCTCGAATCGTATCCGCTGCC
The DNA here is from genome assembly GCA_963782445.1 of uncultured Gammaproteobacteria bacterium. Lineage (GTDB taxonomy): Bacteria > Pseudomonadota > Gammaproteobacteria > Steroidobacterales > Rariloculaceae > ZC4RG20. The sequence continues at coordinate 1,269,965 of CAWAJM010000001.1, read as the reverse complement.
GCATCCGGACAGCTCGCCGCGAATCATCGCCCTCGGCGCGGACGGCAACATGTGGTTCTCGGAGCACACGGGCAACCGTATGGGCCGCATCACGCCCGCCGGCCGAATCAGCGAGTTCCCGATTCCAACGCCCTACAGCCAGCCGCGCGCCATCGCGCTCGCGGCGGACGGCAACATCTGGTTCGGCGAATTCGCCGGCGGCAAGATCGGCCGCATCAGCCCGAACGGCAAGATCACCGAATTCGCGATCCCGACACCCGACAGCGGTCCCCGTGCCCTTGCTGCCGGTCCGGACGGCAACGTCTGGTTTTCCGAGTACAAGGCGAGCCGTATCGGCCGCATTACGCCCGCCGGCACGATCACGGAATTCGCCCTGCCGCGACCGAACTCGGGGCCCGGCGACATCACGACCGGCGCCGACGGCAACCTCTGGTTCGTCGAGCTGTCGGGGACGATGGACAAGCTCTCGCCGGACGGCAACCGCGTCGGGCGCATCACACCGGCGGGCCGCATCGATGAATTCCGGATACCCGATGCGGGACCGACGCCGATCAACATCGCGGTCGGGCCGGATCGCAAGATTTGGTTCACGAAGGGGGGCGCCCTCTACCGGGTCGACGAGGACGGCACGATGAAGTCGTTCGCGGTGCCGGGCGAGGCACGAACGGTCGGACTCAGCGCCGGCAGCGATCGCCAGCCCGCGGCGCGCCTCTGCAATCGCCTCTGGTTCACGGATCCGGTCGGCAACCGCATCGGCTACCTCGGCTTCGAGTGATTCGGGCCCGGCCGACCCCATTGCGGCAGTTGCGTATACAGCTCCGGCAGGCGCGGGCCTATCGTGGCCATCTGCCCAGCAGGAGAAGCCCGTGGCCAAGGCCCTCGTCGTCTACTACTCGCGGACCGGCTACACTTTGCGGGTCGCGGAGAAGATGGCGGCCGCGCTCGGGGCGGACCTCGAGCGCATCGAGGACGCCGCTTCGCGGCGCGGCGTGCTCGGTTATCTGCGCTGCGCGCGGGAGGCCCTGCGCAAGCGGGCCGCCGTGATTCGGCCTCCGGCCTTCGATCCGGCCGCGTACGATCTCGTCGTCGTCGGCGGCCCCGTCTGGGCCGGCAACGTCGCCTCGCCCGTGCGCGCGTATCTGCAAGCCTCGAAAGGCCACATCGCGCACTTCGCCTGTTTCTGCACCCAGGGCGGTTCGGGCGGCCCCGGGGTCTTGGCCGCAATGGCCGCGCTGACCGGCCTCGCGGCCGAGGCGACACTCGTCCTCTCGGACAAGGAGATCGCCAAAGGCTTCGACGGCGAGCCGCTCCGGACGTTCGTCGAACGGCTCGCATCCCTACCCAGCATTCGCCAGGCCGGCTCCGACTCTTTGCCACAAAGTACTTGACACGGCCGCGCATTCGGCTACGTTAGCCCCATGCCCGAAAGCGCCCGCATCGAGCCCTCGCGCCGCCGCGAACCGACGCCGATTCATTCCGGCGCCGCCGAGCATCTGCGCTACATCCGTAGCACGATCGAGGCCGCCCACACTTTCACGACGGTCCCCGGCAAGGGCTGCCTGGCCATGGGCACGGCCGCGCTCTGCGCCGCAGGCCTCGAGAGCATTCCGGGACTGCAACCGTACTGGCTCCCGATCTGGCTCATCACGGCCGTCGCGGCAGGGACGGTCGCGCTGTTCTTCATGGAAGCGAAGGCCCGGGCCGAGGGCCTGAGCCTGCGGCGCAGCGTCGCTTTGCGCTTCTTCCTGACGATCGCGCCGGCCTTCATAGCAGGCGGCGTGCTGACCGTCGCGCTGCTGCATCTCGTCGACCGCGGCGTCATCGCCGGCGTCTGGCTGCTGCTCTATGGCGTGGGTCTCTCGGCCTGCGGCGTGTTTTCGATCCCTGTCGTGCTCATCGCCGGGTTCGCGTTCATGGGCCTCGGCACCGTCACATTCGTCGCACCGAACGCTTGGGCGCCGTTGCTGCTCGCGCTCGGCTTCGGCGTCGTTCACATCGCGCTCGGCGTCATCATCATGAGGGACCACGGTGGCTAAGGGCTTGCCGAAAGCCAACGCCTCGGCCCCGTCGGAGCCTCAGAAGCAGCGGCTCCGGGCCGTCGCCGGCTACTTCTCCGATCCGGAATCGGGAGAGACGGACAGGCTCATCTACGAGCGCATCCGGCTCGGCATCATGAGTGCCCTAAGCGTCAATCCGAGCATGAGCTTCGCCGAGCTCAAGGAGCTGCTCAAGACGAGCGACGGCAATCTCAGCACGCACGCCCGCAAGCTCGAGGACGCGGGCTACATCGTGTGCCGCAAGAAATTCGCGGAGCGCGTGCCGAAGACGGAATACAGCTTGACACCCAAAGGCAAGCGCATGTTTGCGCGCCATCTCGAGCACATGGAAGCGCTGATTCAGGCGGCCCGCGGCGAGTGAGTCGCGGCTGCGCGCATCGAGTCACGAAGTATTCGACCAAGGAATCACGAATGCACGTTGCAATCATCATGGATGGTAACGGGCGTTGGGCTGCGCGCCGGGGCCTTCGGCGCCCGGCGGGGCATCAGGCGGGAGCACGCACAGTGCGCCGCATCGTCGAAGCCGCAACGCGCGCCCCCGTCGACGTTCTGACGCTGTACGCCTTCTCCTCGGACAACTGGTCGAGGCCCCCGCACGAAGTCTCGACGCTCATGCGGCTGTTCAAACGGTACCTGCAAAGCGAGGTGGCACGCTGTGTCGAGAACGGGGTCCGCCTCAACGTCATCGGACGGCGCGACCGTTTGAGCGCCGACCTGATCCGCATCATCGAGCGCAGCGAGCGCCTCACGGCCGAAGGGGACAAGCTCCTGCTCCAACTCGCCGTCGACTATTCGGCGCGGGATTCGATCTTGGCCGCCGCGCGCGCGACGGCGGACCGCAGCGCCTCGCGCGAAGAGTTCGCCGCAGCGGTGCAGCGCGCCGCGCATTCGGCCGCACCCGGCAGCGTGGACCTCCTGATCAGGACCGGCGGCGAGCGCAGGCTCAGCGACTTCCTGCTGTGGGAATGCGCGTACGCGGAACTCGTGTTCGTCGACGAGTATTGGCCGGACTTCGACGAGAAGGCCTTCCACCGGGCGCTCACGGAGTTCTACCGCCGCGAGCGCCGCTTCGGGGGACTGCCGGCTGCCGCAACGCAGCGGCTCGGCGACGCGCGCTGAGCGCGCGGCTCACTGGATCTCGATGTCGCCCGAGCCCGTGCGCAGCAGCAGCTGGGGCCCGCCGCCGCGCACGCGCCCGGTCACGTGCCGCCGATCCAGCCGTCCGCTGAGCGTCAAGGGACCGTGGACCGAGATCGTTCCCGAGCCCGTGCGGGCATCGAGATCGAATGCGGCATCGGGCAGCAAATCCAGCCGCAGGTCGCCGGAGCCCGTGGTGACCTGCCACGCCCCATCCTGGCGGCCGAGGATCCTCACGTCGCCGCTTCCCGTGCGGGCGTGCAGCGCACCGTCGACGCCGCTGAGCTCGATGTTGCCGGAGCCGCTCCAGACCGTCACGTCGCCCGCGGCCGTCTGATCGAGAAAGAGGCTGCCGCTGCCGGTACCGCCCGTGAACGCCCCGCCGATGTGCTCGGCACGGATCGAGCCGCTGCCCGCGTGCGCCTCGACAGCCGCCGACAGGTCGTCGAGGCGCACGTTCCCGGAACCCGTCCCCGCCGCGACGGGCCCGGTCATGCCGGACACGGTCACGTCTCCCGAGCCCGTGTGCACCCTGACGGCAGCCGCCGCCGGCGCGGTGATTTGATAGCTGATCGAAACATGATTGTAGCGATGCTCCAGCTTCCCGATCCGAAGTCGATTTCCTTCGAGGTCGATCGGGGGGTTCGTCTCCAACCGATGAAGCAGCGCCTCCGCCTCCCGGCTCGAGCGGCCGAGCCCCCCGTGCACGACGATCTTTCCGGAAATCCGCACCTTCCCGGGCGCACCGCGGCGCACGGTCACGTCGCCGGCGCCCGCGTTCACATCGAGCTCAGCAAGACTCACGACGTCGACGGCACGCTCGAAACTGCCGGCGACCTGATCGGCGCCTGCCCGGTAGTAGTAGACGGTGAGCGCGATAATCAACGCCGCGACGGATATTCGCATCGGCCCGTTCATCTTTGCACCTCCCCGAACGGAACGCGGCCCGCCGCGAATTGCGCAGCCGTCGGCAACGATCCCCTCGGCGCTCAGTGTGGCAGTTTCCGTGCCAGCCTTGGCCCGCCGATCCAACACCTTGATGCAACTAGCTATTCTCGCGCGCGGGGTCGCGGGGCGCGGCGCCGGCCGCTAGCGTCCCGCGCGAGCACTTGGCGCAGAACGTCAATCACCGGCGAATCCGCTCGACTTCGGCGCGAACTGTGATCCCCGTCGTAGCCGGGCACGAGCGGCCTGTTAGGCTAGCGAAAGATCGGCGCCATCCCCCCTAATTCGCTGTGCTAAGCATCCAGCTACGCCGCCTGCAGCCGGGCCTGCCTCGGCACCCGGTCCCCGAGCCTCTCGGCACGCGCACCTGTCTGGCGCTTCTTCTTTGCGCCGTCCTCTTCCCTGTGACGCCGGCGCTGGCGCAACGGCCCTTCCTCCACGACGACCGCATCGTCATCGGCGGCGACGCGCATTACCCGCCCTTCGAGTGGGTCGACGACGGTCGGGCCGAGGGCTTCTATGTCGACCTCTCGGAAGCCCTGGCCAAAGCCGGCGGCGCCGAGGTCGAGAACCGCCTCGGACTCTGGCCCGACGCCATTCGCGCCCTCGAATCGGGCAAAGTGGACGCCGTCGCGATGTTTCGCTCGGCAGACCGCGAGAAGGAGTTCCTGTTCACGGAGCCTTTCTTTTTCGTGAACCATGGCATCTATGCGCGCGCGGGTGCCCCCAACGTCTCTTCGCTCCACGACCTCGAGCACCGCCGTATCGCCGTCGAGGAACTCTCTTACGCGCACCAGCGGCTGCGGGACTCGGCCTTCCCGGCGGACCTCGTCCTGACCGCCAATACCGTGGACGCACTCGACGCCGTCCAGGCTGGGCGCGCCGACTACGCGCTGCTCGCCGCCCCGACCGCGAACTATCTGATCCGAGAGCTGGGACTCGGTCTGCGCGATGTCGGGCCGCCGCTCTGGCCACGTGGCTACGCGTTCGCGGTCCGCAAGGATCGCGTCGCGCTCGCCCGTTGGCTGGACGCGAACATGGCCGCGATCCTCAAGAACGGCACCTTCGCCTCGGTCTACGACCGCTGGCGCAGCCGCCTCGAGCCGAGCGCCGAACACCAGCTCTCGCGCGGTCTCGAGCTCGCGCTGCTCCCTCTCGCCGTGCTGGCCCTGTTCGGCCTTGCCTGGGCCTGCAAGCTGCGCCGCTCCGTGCGCGCGGGCACCGACGTGCTCGAGAGCGAGTCCCGGCGCCGGCTGGCGGCCGAGTCCCGCGTGCGCTGGGCGACAGATCACGATGCCTATACGGATTTGCCGCGCCTGCATCACTTCGCCGCCGCCGTGCAAACCGCGCTCGACGAAGGCTCCGCCGAGGCGACAGCGCCCGTGCTGGTCGTGGCAATCCGGCTGGCCGACCTCGACCGTACCTTGAGGACCTTGGGTCACGAGGCCGCGCTCGCCGCATCGCGGGAGTTTGCGGCTCGGCTGCGCAGCATGCCGTTCGCTGCATGCGGTCAAAGCCGCGATGTTTTCTTCGCGTTCGGGGACAAGCAGACCATCGAGGCACAGCTCGGGCGCGGCCAGGCCGGTATCGATACGCTCGTGCTCGCGGGCGGCGCGCCGCTGCAGGTTTACTGCGGCTCGGCGCTTTGGCCGGCCGACGGCGGCCGCGCGGACGAGTTGCTCCGAAGAGCCGAGGCCGCCCTCTCGGTCGCGGTCGTCCGCCGCGAGCCGTGGGTCGAGTATCGTTCGTCGCTCGAGCCCGACGAAGCGGACCTCGAGCTGCTCGAGCAATTCAGGCAAACGCGAGGTGCCGGACTTCAGGCCGCATTCCAGCCGCAGTTCGATCTGCGCACGGGGCGTATCGTCGGCGCCGAAGCCCTGGCGCGCTGGACGCCGGCCGGCTTCGGACCCGTCCCGCCCGGACGCTTCATCCCGCTGCTCGAAGACGCGGGTCTGATCCGGTGGGTCACGAAGCGAATGATCGGCGAAGCTAGGCGCGTCGCCGATGTCATCCGCGACGCGGGCTTCGTCTGTCCGATCAGCGTCAACGTCTGCGTCAGCGACCTGCTCGACGCAACGACGCGCGGTCACGTCTTCGGGCTCCTGCGGGCGCACGAGCTGGGCAATGCCGACATCAAGCTCGAGCTTACGGAAACCGAAGTCGCCGACAAGCCGGAGGCCATCGGACTCGTCATCGAACAACTGAAGACACAGGGTATCCCCGTCTCCATCGACGACTTTGGCACCGGCTATTCGACGCTATCGCACCTCAGCAACTTCGCCGTTCAAGAAGTCAAGATCGACCGCTCGTTCGTCGCCCGGATGACCCGACGCTCGCAGGACCGCAGCATCGTGCGTTCGACGATCGCGATGGCCCACGACCTCGGCCTCATCGTCGTCGCCGAGGGTATCGAGACGGACATCCAGGCCGAGCTGCTGCGGCAAGACGGCTGCGACCGCGCGCAGGGATTCCTCTACGCGAAGCCTATGAGCGAGGCGGACTTCCTAGCTTGCCTGCGCGCCCAGGACGAGACGCGCGAACGAGCCTCCTCGGCCCTCGCCTAGCTGCCGTCCCGAAGCGGGGCGACCGCCGGTGGCGCTGCCTTGCCCGGACGGCCGGCCTAGCGGGCGCGCAGTGTGTTCTCGAGGATCAGATGGCCCACGGCCGTGTTCGATGCCGGCACGTGATAGAAACGGTGTACGGGGTTCACGACCGCATGCATGGCGCCGCGCATGATGAGCCACATGACGAGCTCGATGCCTTCGGAACCGGCAAAACGCACGTAGTCTACGTGCGGCATCTCCGCCAGCGACTCCGGATCGTTGATCATGCGTTCCAGGAAGTCCTCGTCGAACTCCCGATTGATGAGACCCGCGCGGGGACCCTGCAGCTGGTGGCTCATACCCCCCGTGCCCCAAATCTGCACATCGATATCTTCGTCGAAGGACTCGATCGCCTTGCGCAGCGCATGACCTAGGGCGAAGCACCGCTTGCCCGAGGGAGGGGGATACATGACGACGTTGACGGGGAACGGAATGACCCTGCACGGCCATTCATCGACCTGGCCGAACATGAGCGACAGCGGGATTGTCAGTCCGTGATCGACGTCCATCTTGTTCATGACCGTCAGATCGAACTCGTCCTGTATGAGCGACTGTGCAATGTGCCAGGCCAGCGGCGGATAGCCCTTGACGACGGGGACCGGCCGCGGCCCCCAGCCCTCGTCGGCCGGCTGAAACTCGTCGGCGCAGCCGATCGCGAACGTCGGGATCATTTCCAGGCTGAACGCCGTCGCGTGATCGTTGTAGACGAGAAAGATAACGTCGGGCGTGTGCTCGCGCATCCAACGTTTCGAGAACTCGTAGCCGTCGAACATCGGACGCCAATACTCGGTGCGAGTCTTGTCCGTATCGATGGCCCTGCCTATCGCGGGCACGTGGCTGGTCGTGACGCCGGCCGTGATCCTAGCCATTCTCTTTGCCTTCTTTGTAGAGATTGCCCGCGGGCGGCCGGCCGCCCTGCTTCATCATTTCGGCATACTCTTCCTGGCTCAGACCCGTCATCGAGGCCGCTGCGTATTGGAAGGTCTGGCCGTCCGTCGCGAAGAGCTTCGCGAGAAAATAGACGTTGCCGCCGAGCTCCATCATGCGGTTGTAGTCCCGGGCCATAACGGCCTGCTTCTGGTCTTCGGTCATGGCCCAGCCATCGAGGTAGGCGCGCTCGTCCGCCTTGAACCGTTCGCGATTCTCGGACTTCATGAGCGACATGCAGAACTGATTCAGTTGATAGCCTTTGCGGGCCATCTCCGAATCGAAAATGATCGTCCCGGGCACATCCAGGTAGGGTTTCTTGAGCCCCATGATTCCTCCTCGCTTCTCAGGGGCCTGCCCAGTCGATGAGACCGGCGCCCCCGCCCGGCCACTCGACCGCCTTGCACCGCGGGTAGCTAAGGCAGCGGCCCGCTAACGGGCCTGCTGCCCGTTCTGCGATTCCCCGTTCTGCGCTTCCGCTGACCGCTCCGCCTGCAGCTGCTGCATCATCTGCTCCATCATGCCCTGCATCGCGCCCATGTACTGCTGCATGAGCTGCCGGTGCTCCTGCATGAACTGCATCCGGCACTGTGCGTCGCCCTGGGGACACGGCTGCGCTTGCGCCTGCGCGTTCGGCCCGCGCCCGCGTCCGCCGTGCATCATGCCCATGTGGCCCATCGACATCATGTGGTTCATCTGCCCCATGATGCCCATGCCGTCCTGCATCATCTGCATGTGCTCGCGCATGAGCTGCCGGCGCTGCGCCGGGTTCTGCGTCGACTGCAGCGTCTGCATCTGCTGGCGCATTTCCGCGAGCATGTTTTGCATCTGCTGCATGCGCTGCTGCATGACCTGGAGCCCCTCGGCGTCGTTCCCTGGGGCTTGGCGATTGCCCGGCGCCTGCACGTTGCCGGGCGGCTGCGCGAGCAGCAGACCCGGGCCGAGCGCCAACAGACCCATCAAGACGAGCTTCTTCATGCCGAGCCTCCGTGTTTGTGCTCAGGACCGACGCGCGCGCAGCGCGCCGACTGGGACTCAGTTGAACACGATTCGCCCGGACGCCTACATCCGTATTTGTCGCAGGGCCGCGCCGAGGAACGCGGCCGGCGTATCACCGCTCCGACAGGCGGCTTCGGCCGAGACGCAAGGCGTTGCTGATCACCGAGACCGAGCTCAGGCTCATGGCCGCCGCGGCGAAGATGGGCGAGAGCAGCACGCCGAAGAACGGGAACAGCACACCGGCCGCGACGGGCACGCCGATAGAGTTGTAGACGAAGGCGAAGAAGAGGTTCTGCTTGATGTTGCGGATCGTCGCGCGGCTGAGCCTGCGCGCGCGCACGATCCCGGCCAGGTCGCCGCCCACGAGGGTCACGCCGGCGCTCTCCATAGCGACATCGGTGCCCGTGCCCATCGCGATGCCGACCTGCGCCTGCGCGAGTGCCGGGGCATCGTTGATCCCGTCGCCGGCCATGGCCACGAAGCGGCCCTCCCCCTGCAGCTTCCTGACGGCGTCGGCCTTTTGCTCAGGCAGCACCTCGGCGATGACGTCGTCGATACCGAGGCGGCGCGCGACGGCCTGCGCCGTCGTGCGGTTGTCGCCGGTGAGCATGACGATCCGCAGACCTTCCTCGTGGAGCGCGGCGATTGCGGCCGGCGTCGTTTCCTTGATCGGGTCGGCGACGGCCACCAACCCGGCCGCGCGGCCGTCGACGGCCACGAACATGGCGGTTTGTCCCGCCTCCCTCCAAGCTTCCGCGCGCGCCGCGAGCGGGCCGGGATCGACGCCGGCCGCCGCCATCATGGCCGCATTGCCGAGTACGACCTCGCGCCCCGCGACGCGGCCGCGCACGCCTTTCCCCGTGACCGACGCGAAGGCCTCGACCGCCGGCACCTGCACACCGCGTGCCTCGGCACCAGCGACGATCGCCGCCGCCAGCGGGTGCTCGCTGCCGCGCTCGAGCGCCGCGGCCAGCGCGAGCAGCTCGGTCTCGGCAAAGTCCCCGACCACCGCCACGCCCTCGAGCCTCGGCTTGCCCACCGTCAGCGTGCCGGTCTTGTCCACGACGAGCGTATCCACGCGCCGCAACGTCTCGATGGCCTCGGCGTTCTTGAACAGGACGCCGGCGCGCGCACCTTTGCCGCTCGCGACCATGATGGAGACGGGCGTCGCGAGCCCGAGTGCGCAGGGACAGGCGATGATGAGGACGGCGACCGCGTTGAGCGTGGCATAGGCCATGGACGGCGGCGGACCCCACAGCGCCCACGCGACAAACGTCAGAGCGGCGGCGGCCACGACGGCAGGCACGAAGTAGCCGGCGACGACGTCGGCCAGGCGCTGGATCGGCGCTCGGCTGCGCGACGCCTCCGCGACCATCTGCACGATCTGTGCAAGCAGCGTCTCCGCGCCCACGCGCTGTGCTTCCATGACGAGCGAACCCGTGCCGTTGATCGTGGCGCCGATGAGCGCATCGCCCGGCGTCTTCACGACCGGGAGCGGCTCGCCCGTAATCATCGACTCATCGACCGTCGACTCGCCCTCGACGACGGCGCCGTCGACCGGCACCTTCTCGCCGGGCCGAACGCGCAGGCGGTCGCCGGGCTGAATGCGCTCGAGCGCGACGTCCTCCTCGCGGCCGTCGCCGCCGATCCGCCGCGCCGTTTTTGGCGCGAGGCCGAGCAGCGCCCGCATCGCATTGCCGGTGCGCGCGCGGGCCCTGAGCTCGAGCACCTGGCCGAGCAGCACGAGCGTGACGATGATTGCAGAGGCCTCAAAATAGACCGCGACCTCGCCGTTGGTCCGGAACGAAGGCGGAAAAATCGCCGGCAGCGCCGTCGCCACCACGCTGTAGACGTAGGCGACCCCTGTACCGAGCGCGATGAGCGTAAACATGTTCGGCGAGCGGTTCAGGACGGACTGCCAACCGCGCACGAAGAAGGGCCAACCGCCCCATGCGACCACGGGCGTCGCGAGCGCGAGCTCGAGCCATACGCCGACGCTGCGCGGCACGAAGCTGCCGAGAAGGCCGCCTGCCGTCATGTGCGCGAAGGCGAGCACGGCTAGGGGCAGTGTGAGCGCGAGGCTGATCCAGAACCGCCGCGTTAACGCCGCGAGCTCGGGATTCTCCTCTTCGGCCCCGGCCACACTGCGCGGCTCCAAGGCCATGCCGCAAACGGGGCAGCTGCCGGGCGCATCGCGCACGACCTCGGGGTGCATCGGGCAAGTCCACTCGGTCTTGGCGGGCCCCGGGGGACCGGCGGGCTCGAGCCCCATGCCGCAGGCCGGGCATGCGCCGGCGCTCGCCTCGCGCACGTCCGGGTGCATGGGACAGGTCCATTCGCGTTTCGCGCCGGCCTTGGTCGCGGCCGGCGCCGGCACGGCGGCGGCTTCGCGGCTCAGATACGGGCCCGGATCGCCGGCAAACTTGTCCCGGCACCCCGTGCAGCAGAAGTAGTAGGTATGACCGTCGTACGCGAAGGCCAGCGCCCGTGCGGGGTCGACATGCATTCCGCAGACGGGATCGACGCTCGCATCGGCCGCCCGACCGCGGCCTTCGGCGGGGTCCGTTGCGCTCCTCGCGGGGATCGGGGACGTATCGGCTCGACTCATCGGATTCTCCTCCGCCGGCATATTAGCGGAACTCGCGCTGCGCAATCAGCGGCACGAAATTTGCCTTATGCTCCCATCGTAGACGGGACCGAGCATGCGAGCGGCCGAATTTTCGACCTTCCTGGCGCAACTGGCTCATCTACGATACGCAAGTCGTCAATACGCCCTTGCGCGGGCCGGCCCGCTGGACGTGGCCGGTAATCGTCTTGTTCTGCTCGGCCCTCGGGCTCGCGCTCTACGTCGCCGCGTCCCGGCCGCCGGGCATCGCGAAACGGGAAGGCGCGGATAAGGTCCGTCGGTTCGAGGCCTATGCGCACCGGCCGTTCCGCCAGGCGGCGGCGGCGACGGCGCTTTGCGTGGGCGGCAACGGGATCGGCATTGTGACGGCCATGGTGATCGCGCGAGCCGTCGGCGTCCCGTTTGATGCCAACGGCGTGCAGATCGGCAAGATCGAGCGCGTCCGGGCCGGCAGGATACGGATCGTGTTCGGGCCCGGGCTCGACGTGCTCGGCATCCTGGATCTGCGGGCGAAGCCGGCCCTGACCCTGCCGGCCGAGTTCGTGCTCTGGGGGCCCAATCGGTTCTTCGGCCCGACGCTGGTCGCGCTGCCCGTTTCCGAGGACACCCGGGTGCTCGTGGACCGGCGCGCGATCCCGCACGCTGGCCGACGGGTCCGCAGCCGTCGGATCGGCTCATGGCGGCTGCGGCGACGCACAGCGCTTCCCAGCGTCGATCGAACGCCGCGAGAGGCAGGAACAAAAACGCCGCAGCGGGCGGAACCGGCTGCGGCGTCGTGGAGACCGGAACGGCCGCTGGCGGCCGTTCCGACGGCACCGGTCAGGACTTGCCCGTGCGCCAGCCCGCGGCGTATTCCTCGCGCGCGACCGTCGAGTACGGGACGGGGCTCACGATGGCGCGGATCTCGAGCTGCTTGTGCCGCTCGACCGTCGACTTGCGCGAGCCGCCGTTCGGCTCGCCCCAGACGATCTTGACCTCGTTGCCGACCTTGATGTCGGGATCGACCGTGCCGAGCGAGAGCATCGACTTCTCGTTGAAGCTGTAGCCCGTGAACATCGAGAACCCTGCCGGCTTGCCGTTGGCGAGCACCTGGTCGTAGTTCGCAGAGGCATAGTTCGACAGCGGCCAGTCGATGAACTTGTAGCCGTCCTCGCCCGGGTTCAGCATCGAGCGGAAGACCTTGGCCACGTCGTCGGCGTTCCACGCGAACGTGACCTTGTGCCGATGCGGCTTGGCGGCGATCTTCTCGAGCGCCTCGCGGCCGATGAAATCGTGGTCGAACTTCACGAACGGGCCGTAACCGAGCTCGTACGGGTTCACGTAGTAGTCTTCGATGTTGTCGGAGACGAAGCTGCCGCCGAGGGAGCCCGAGGCCTCATAGCTCGACGCGGAGAGCCACTCGCGGTAGGGCTTCATGCGCTCGTCCGTGTACACGGCGGGCAACGGCGAGGGAATCCAGCCCGACTCGAGCGTGTTCGACGGATAGGCGCGGGAGCCGACCTGGTAGAGATCGAATTCCGTACCGGCCTCGACGATCGCGGCGCGGATCTCCTCGCCCTCCTCGTACGGACCCCAGATCTCGAGTCCGGGCGCACCGGCCATGCCGTGGCGCAGCGCACGCACTTGACGGCCCGCGATGTTGATGCGGTCCATGTGGAAGAACTTGATGTCCGGCACGGAACCGCCGTTGAGCTTCTCGATGAGCTGCCAAGCCTTCGGGCCCTGGATCTGGAAGCGATAGCTCTTACGTACGACGGGCTTGCCCATGGGCCTTGAAGGCGAACGATCGTCCTTCTCGATCGACACGTCGAAGCCGCCCTTCTCGCCGTGGAACTCCAGCCAGTTGGCCGTCGGCGCGCGGCCGACGAACACGAACTTGTTCTCGGCCAGATAGAACAGAATGCCGTCGCCGAGGACGTGGCCGCTGTAGCTGCACGGAATGAACTGCTTGGCCCTGTCGACCTTGAAGTTCTTGAAAGAATTGATCGTGAGATACGAAAGCATCTTGAAGGCATCGGGGCCTTCGACGTAGATGTCTACCATGTGGTGCGACTGATCGAACAGCACACAGCTGTCGCGCCACGCACGCTGCTCGTCGCGCCAGTTCGAGAATTCCGAAGGAACGACCGGGTAAACATAGGCGCCGATTCGCGAATTCCGCAACATTTCGACCGGATTGACGGTCTTCAACAAATCTTCCAAGCTTTTCTGACTCATATTTCTTGCCTATTGACCCCTTCCTACGGGCGAATCCTTTCTTTGGGTTAAAACGCTCCAGTCGACCACCGTGAGGGAGGTTCGAGCCGGGTGAGGCCGGCTTTCTAGCCGGGTGAACCGAGGATTTTGATCGGGTCTAGTCGAATTTTCAATTACCCGGCCGCGATTCCGAGACCGGACACGCCCTCGGGCAAATCGAAGCGCAGCGCGACGACGGTTTCCTCGGCGCGCACCCGCAGCCGCTCGCCGGCCTCGAGATAGAGGGACGTCCACGTCCGCAAGGGCGCGGACCCCGCGGCGCCCGCGCCTTCGAGCACGAAGTAGATGGCACGCCCGTGCACCTCGGCTTCGCTCGCCGCATCGAGCCGAAGCATGCCCATGCCCGTGCGGTTCGCGGCAAAATCGCCGAGACGCTTCTCCGCGCGTCCCGCCTCCGCTCCCGACAAGCGCTGCCACGGGATACGCAGCGGGTCGACGAGCGTCGGGCCCTCGAATACGGTGGCGGGATAGACGAGCGGCCGGCCGTTGACGTGCTCCCAGATCGCCTCGAAGGCATCTTGATTGCGGCGTCCCGCTGTGCCCGGCGCCCGGCGGTAAATGCCGTCGCGGAACACTCCCGACCGCGCGAGCGCGGCTCTTCCGGCCTCGACCTCCTCGCCCGACAGATAGCCGCCGCCGCTCGCCCCCCCGAACTGAAGCACGAGCGCCAGGGTCTCGTCCGCCGAGGACTGCGGTCCGTAGTGAACGCCTTCGGGAAAGTAGCCGACCATGCCCGCGCGCATGACGCCGTCGCGCCCGAAGTCGTAGCTTCCGGAGAGCACGCACCGATACTGCTCGAAGTTGTGTCGGTGCCGCGGCGAGACGAAGTCGCGTCCCGTGAGGCCCAGGGAAAGCTGAAAGTTGTCGGGCCGTCCCGGCCGCCCTTCCAGCAGGATGCGGGACATGAGACCGCCCCCGCGGTGCCGCACGGCGGGCGTCGGCACCACCTCGTCGCCCTGCACGACGATCATTGCCGCCCCGCTCGGCCGCGCCGGGACGTCACGCTCTCGCCGCCGGCGGCGCTTCGCGCGCCTTGACCCACGCCTCGAAGCGGTCGCACAGCGCCTCGAAACTCTCGCCGTGTTCGTTCGACGCGATGAGCTCGTCGCCGTGCTTCACGGCGATGCGCGCATCGAGCTCGACGGAGCCGCGCAGGGGCGCGGTCGAGCGCTCCCGATCGAGCGCCTTCTGCGCATCCGCAAGCGCTTCCGGCAGCGTCAGGTCCACGCGGCGCACGAGCGCCGCGGCCGAGAACGGCTGGCCCGTGAGCGCGTGCACGAACTCGAGAAACGTGCGCGAGTTCCCCGGCTCCCAGTACCGCGCCGCGAGCTCGGGCCCGACCTTGGGGTTGTCCATGAGATAGCCGTCGCGCTCGAGGAAAAATGCGCGCGTCTGCGCCACGGCCATCTCGGCCAGCACGTAGCCGTGATAGTAGGCCGAGGAGTCGCCAGAGAGCAGATGCGGCACCGACAGCACGGGCCGGGGCCCCTCCTCGAGAAGCCACAGGCGGCGCTCGACTTCGCGCAGCGCGGCCAAGACGTTCTCGGGCGTCAGATGCTCCTCCTCCAACTCGTAGATCGCCTTCTCGCCGTAGACCACGGCCAGCAGGCCGCGCACCATCGCAGCCCCCGTCCGCTGAGATACTTCGATCCCCTTACGAATGAGCTCGGGCGGAACCCCCGCGTAGCGCACACGCCAGTCGGGATCCTCGACGAGGCTGTCGCAGAACATGGACTGCGTCTCCGCGAACGCCACCGAGGTCGGCGCGAACTCCTGGGCGAAACAAGGCGCCGGCATGCGGATGTTGGCGAAGTGCGCGGCGTGGCCGCCCTCGTGAAACAGCGTGCGAAGGATCGCGGCGCCCGCGCCGACCTGGCTCGGCGTCGCGTCCGAGGTGAAATTGATACGCGCAGGCTGGTAGCGGCCTTCGCAGACCCACCCCGGCACGGGCCCATGCATGAATCCGTTCTGGTATTTCCCCTTGCGCGTAAACAGGTCCAGCGTGAGCTCGGCGCCGTTGTAGCGGATACCGAGCGCCGCGAAGCTGCGCCCCCAACGGCGCAGCGTCGAGTGAGCGCGCAGATAGGGATCGAGCTCCGCGGTCAGGCTGCCCGCGTTGAGGTAGCCCCAGTTCCAGCCGCGGCGCGCAGCCTCACCGTGCGTTTCGACGAGTCCCGCGACGGCTCGATGCTGAGCGTTGCGCGTATCGCGCTCGAGCTCGTCGAGCAGCTCGAAGAGCCTGCGCTTCGAGAAACCCTCGTTGCGCTGGACCTTCATGTCGTAGTAGTCCTCGTAGCCCATGAGGCGGCCGAGGCGGTTGCGCTCTTTGACGAGCTCGATGAAACCGTTGCCGAGCACATGCGGCTCAATCGCGCGAACGGCGTCGAAGGCGGCGCGGCGCAGCGCCTCCTCGGGGGCCGTGCGCATCATGATCGAGAGCGAGACGACGTTGGACTTCACGCGTTCGCCGGACTGCGGATCGACGTAACCGAGCTCGAGATTGCCGCGCGCACGCTCGAGCTCCCCCTCCATGCGGATGATTTTCTCCTGCAGGGCCTGCGCCTCGCGGCTCTCGATCGCGTTGGCTTCGTAGAAGCGCAACCAGCCTTGCAGCCCGACGCGCTCGTCGCGCTCGAGGTCGTTGCGCTCGAGCTCGGCGCGGATACGCGGTAGGTAGGACGCGTCCGAGATCAGGTTTCGGTAGCGGATCTCGCGGTCCTCGAAGTCGCCGGCATAGCCCGAAAGCGCCATCTTCATGGCCCAGAAGGCATTCTCCTTGGGCACGTGGACGGCGAGATAGGCGTCGTTGAGCTCGCGGTAGAGAGTGTCCATCAGCAATGTTCAGGCGAAGAGCCGAGGAGACGGACGGGATACCCCGCCCGCGAATCCGGTGGCGAATCTCCGACTCGGGACACTAGCACAGGGGCTTCGGGCGGTCACTTGCGGCGGCACCGCGGGGCGCGCTCAACAGCCCGAACCGGCAGGAAGCCGGGGCGGCGGTGCCGCCCCCCCGGCGCTAGCCCACCGCAACGCGCGCTAGCTCATTGCTTCGGCCGCTGGATCAGTTCGATGCGATTCCCGGCCGGATCCTTGGCGATGCCGATCGTGATCCCCGTGTTGCCGAACGGCCGCGGCTCGCTCTGCATGGAGCCGCCGGCCGCCTTGACGGCCGCCACGGTCGCGGCCATGTCCGTCACGTTGAAGATCAGGTGCGGGACGGGATCGGCGATATCGTTCGACGCTCGATGCATGACGACGATCTGGGCGCTCGAATTGGACTTCGCCGCGTCGACCGACGACCCGAAGTTCATCATGATCTCGAGATTGCCTGGAAACTGAAGCCGATTGACCTCCTTGAGGCCGAAAGCCGATTCGTAGAACTTGGCGTCCGCGGCCACGTCCTCGGCGCCGACGCGGGCGGCGTTGAGCGTCACGTCCGCATGCGCGACAGCCGCGAGCAGCAGTGCGGCGGCTCCGCCCGTCATGACCTTCCCAGCTTTTCTCATTTGCGTTCTCCTGGAGGTGGTGTGCCGGCGGATGATAGCGCGGCGGCCGAACGCCGCCTAACGCTCCCGCGGCACGAACCTTGCTTGCAGCCCTTCGAGCATCTGCACGGACCATCGATTCGAGGTACGCCCTATGTTCAAAGCATGGATTGCGCTCGGCGTCTCGCTGCTGCTCGCCACGGGCACGGCGGCGGCGGCGAACCTCCAGGGACCCTACGTCGGCGTCGGGCTCGGCGACTTCTCGGCGAAGCTGAAAAGCATCAGCGACGTCTCGAGCGCGAACGTCTCCTTCAACCGCAACACGAGCGCCGCGAAGGTTTTCGCGGGCTGGCGTTTCACGCGCTTTCTCGCGCTCGAAGGCGACTACGTCGACTTCGGGAAGTCCAAGGCGGCCTTGGACACGCTGGGGCTGACGACCAAGACCACGGGTTTCGCCCCATACGTCGTCGGCACGCTGCCGCTCGGCCCCATCGAGCTTTTCGCGAAGGCCGGAGTGCTTTATTACAATCTCAAGGTCAACGGTCCAAGCGGCCGGCTCGTCGACGCGAGCAGCCACGACCCCGCCTACGGCGCCGGCATCGGCTTCGTCGTGCTGCAGCGCCTGAGCCTGCGCGCCGAATACGAGGAGATCAAGGTCAACCAGTTCGCCTCCTCGCACTCGGTCTGGCTCACGGCCGCCTGGCGCTTCTGAGCCTGCCGCCGCCCGGGGCCGCGGAGCGGGCGGCGGCCGCGCGACCGCGCACGCGCAGCAGCCTCCCCAACGGCAGCTCAATGCCAGCGCCGCGAAGACATAGGCGCGGCCACGGCTTTGGCCGTTTCGCCGCGGTCGGCGGCCGGCCCCGCACAGCTTTTCATAACCGACCCCGCGCCGTCGCTGTCGTGCGCACCCCAGGCCGCCGCGACGGCGTTACGGGCTCGTAAACAGCCGTTACGGGCCCGTAGCTTATGTATAGAATGTCGTCAATCCGTATGCTTCAATCCTTTCGGGCGCACTGTGCACGAGGTCCGGGACAGCCGCCGGGCACCCATCGACAATACGCAAGCGTCGGCAGTCGGGATGGGAGGATCTCGAGATGAACACCGTGAATCCGTATGCGCCTCCGCGGGCAGAGGTACGCGATATTCCGACCGGCGTGCACGAGCCTGCAGGCCGCGGCCTGCGTTTCGTCGGCTTCATTCTGGACAGCCTCATCGGCTGGGCCATGATCTACCTGCCCATTACCGTGGGGGCGGCCGTCGTCGGCGTACGGCCCGGCACGACCCCGCAAGCCATCCTCGGGCAGCCGGCGTTCCTCGTCGGCTTCGGTCTCGGGTTGATCGGCTTCGTGGCGTGGTGCGCCATTACGATCGTATTCGTCCACCGTTACGGACAGACCATCGGCAAGCGGCTGCTGGCGATCAAGGTCGTCCGAAGCGACGGCACGCGCGCCTCGCTGGGCCGTATATTCTGGCTGCGTAATTTCGTGAACGCCCTGCTGAGCGTGATTCCCCTCTACTTTTTCGTCGACTCGCTCATGATTTTCGGCGACCGCCGGCAGTGTCTCCACGACATGATCGCCGACACGGTCGTGGTCAGGGCCTGACGCTTCGGCCGACGCACGCAGTGCTCGATACGGTCGTCACCGCGGAAACGCCTGAAGGCATACTGCTCGAGTTGCGGCCCGCCGGGCTGACCGTGCGCTTCTATGCGTTCACCGTCGACTGGCTCATCCGGCTCGCCGTGCTCTACGGCGCCTCCTTCGTCGTGCTGATCATGGGCGGCGTCGGTCTTGCCTTCTGGATCGTGCTGCTGTTCTCGCTCGAGTGGCTTTACCCCGTCGCTTTCGAGCTCGGCCGCGGCGGAGCGACGCCCGGCAAGAAGATCTTCGGCCTCAAGGTCGTCATGGACAACGGCCTGCCCGTAACGCCGGCGGCATCGCTGACGCGGAACCTGCTGCGCGTCGCCGACTTCCTGCCGCTCGCATACGGCTTCGCGATCGTGAGCATGCTGCTGCGCGCCGATCACAAGCGCCTCGGCGACATGGCGGCCGCGACGCTCGTCGTGCATGCGCCGAGACCGGCGCCCAGGGTCGAGCTCGCGCAAGTCGAGCCGATCCCGCCCGCCGCGCCGCTCGCGGCCCAGGATCAAGCCGCGTTGATCGCGCTTGCCGCGCGGGCCCCGACGCTGACCGTCGAGCGGCTCGACGAGCTCGCGGCGCTCGCGGCCTGCGTCTGCGGCGAGGCAGCCGCCCCGGGCCCCGACCTCACGCGCCGCGTGCTCGGCGTGGCTCAGTGGCTCATGGGCCGGCGCGCATGACCCCGCTGCAGTTCGAGTCGCGTTACGAAGCCGAGTGGCGGGAGCTCGAAACGCTGCTCGAGCGGGCTTTCGGGCGCGCGTCACCGGGCACGAAAGTCGCGGCCCCCGTGCCCGGCGAGCGGCTCGCCGCACTGTATCGGCGCGCCTGCGAGCACCTCGCGCTCGCGCGGGCCCGCGCCTACCCGGCCTACATGCTCGACCGGCTCGAGCGGCTGACGGCCGACGCGCATCAGCTCATCTACCAGCGCCGCGAGTTTGGCGTGGCGGCGCTGCGACGGCTCGTCGGCGTCGAGTTCCCGCGTGCGGTGCGCGCCCATGCCCGCTACGTCTTCGGCGCCGCGCTGCTGCTCGGTCTACCCACGCTGGTGCTCGGCCTGCTCGTCTACGCGCAACCCGACCTCGTGCTCTCCGTCGTGGATGCGAAGACGGCGGCGTCGTTCGAGCGGATGTACTCTGCATCGGCCGCCGCCATCGGCCGTACGGCCGACAGCGATTGGGTCGCCTTCGGCTCCTACATCCAGCACAACATCGGCATCGCGTTTCAATGTTTCGCGGGAGGGCTGTTTCTCGGCCTCGGCAGCATCTTCTTTCTGATCTTCAACGGCGCCGTGTTCGGGGCCGTCGCGGGCTATCTCACGCAGCGCGGACTTGCGGCGACTTTCTACTCGTTCGTCGCGACCCACGGCGCGTTCGAGCTCACCGCCATCGTGCTTTCCGGCGCAGCCGGCATGCGCCTCGGCCACGCTCTGCTCGCCCCGGGGCGACGCACGCGCCTGCAGAGCCTGGCCCTCGCGGGGCGAGAATGCGCCGTCATCCTCTACGGGCTCGCCGCGATGCTCGTCGTGGCCGCCGCCATCGAGGCATTCTGGTCCTCGGCCCGCTGGATCCCGCATCCCATGAAGTATGCCGTCGCGGCCTTGTGCTGGCTCGGCGTCATCGCCTATTTCACGTTGCAGGGCCGGCGTGCAGGTTGACGCGCTCGCTCTGCGCATCCGCCCGCGCAGTTTCATGGAGGCCGCCGACCTCGGCGCGCGGCTGTGCCAGGCCTCGGCGGGCTCCGTTTACGCCTGCTACCTGAGCGTCGCGCTGCCGTTCGCCGTGCTCGCCGTGGCGTCGTTTGGGATGGCGGCCTGGCTCCCGGGCCTGGTCCTGTGGTGGGCCAAGCCCTGGTTCGACCGCGCCGTGCTCTTCGTGCTGTCGCGCGCGGCCTTCGGTCAGCGCACCACGCCGGCCGAGCTCTGGCGGGCCCGGCGCTTCGTGCTCTGGCACCAGTTCCTTCATACCTGGACACTGCGGCGGCTCTCGCCGTGGCGCTCGTTCACCCAGCCCGTCTACCAACTCGAAGGGCTCTCGCTCGGCAAGGCCCGTCGCCGCGCCCGGCAGATCCGTGCCGGCCGCGGCGGCCAAGGCCTGCTCGTGACCTCGGCGTTTTCGCTGGCCGAGCTCGCGCTCACGCTGGCCATCGCCTCGCTGGGCATCTGGTTCGCGCCGCCCGAGCAGGGTTCCGTGCTCGCGTCGCTGATCTTCGGCGATACCGGCCGCTTCGCCATGCTCGTCTCGAGCATCGCCTATGCTTTGACCGTGCTGTTTCTCGAGCCGTTCTACGTTGCCGCCGGGTTCACGATGTACCTGAACCGACGCTCGGAGCTCGAGGCGTGGGACATCGAGCAGGAGTTTCGCCGTGCGTTCGCGCAATGAGCTGACGGTGCGCCTCGCGCTGGCCGTGCTCGGCCTCGCGGCGGCCGCGGCGCCGCATGCACAGCCGCCCCGCGCGCCCGCGACGCCCGCGGCCGCCGCGCCGACCGGCGCCGCACCCAGCGACGAGGAGATCCGCCGCGCGCTCGCAACGGTCGAGGCCGATCCCAACCTCACGAGCGTGCGCACCGTGCATACGCTGCGCTGGCGCCCGTCGACCGCCTCGAACGGCACGGTCCCGACTTGGCTGCGTTGGCTCGCAGGCTTTTTCCGCTGGTTCGCCGAGACGGGCCGCACGCTGATCTGGGCCGGGGCCGTGTTGCTCGTCGGCCTGCTGGCCCTCTATCTGTTGCGGCTGTTCCGCGCGCGCGGGCCCGGCGAGCCGCGCGCGGCCTTCGTGGCGCCGAGCCGTGTCAGGGACCTCGACATCCGCCCCGAGACGCTGCCCGACGACGTTGGCGCGGCCGCCGCCGACCTGTGGGACGGCGGGCAGCACCGCGGCGCGCTCGCACTGCTCTACCGCGGCCTGCTCTCGCGGCTCGTGCACGTCCATGCGGTGCCGATCCGCGATTCGAGCACCGAGGGCGATTGCCTGGCCCTCGCAAGAGCGCGCGTGACGCCGGTGCGCCAAGCCTATGCCGCCGACCTCGTCGGGGTCTGGCAGGTCGCCGTCTATGGCGACGAGGAACCGACGCCGGCACGCGTCCATGCCCTGTGCGAGGCCTTCGCGCCGACGCTCAATCCCGAGCCGGTGCCTCCAACGGAAGCGGCCGATGCGGGCCGAAGGCGCTCCGCATGAACCGCAGGGGCGCGATATGGCTGATCGGCGCCGCTCTTCTGGCCCTGGTCGTCGTTTGGTTCGCCAACCACACTTACTGGGGCGAGATCGAGCTCCCCGTCCCCCTCAAGGGCGAGGCCGCGCGTAACCCGTTTTACGCGGCGCAGCGCTTCGCACGGACCCTCGGCGCCCGCACCCAGTGGGACCGCGCACTCGTGACGCCCGGGCCCGGCGACGTCATCGTTGCCTCCGCGTGGAGCTGGGACCTCACGGCCCAGAGACGCGAGCGAATGAAGCGCTGGGTCGAGGCCGGCGGCCGCCTCGTCGTCGACCGCTCGCTGATCCGCGGCAGCGCCGACTTCGCGGACTGGAGCGGCATCCAAGTGATTTCGCTGCGGCGGCCGCGCTTGCCGGCCGTGGCGCGCCGACTGCCCGACGCGCGCCGCGCGCCTTCGCCCTGCCGCGACTTCGTCGAAATGTCCGAGGCGTCGGCCGGCACACCCGCGCACTACACGGTCTGCGATGCCGATTCGGCCAGCATGTTGTGGACGAACCGCAAGCGCGCCTGGGCCCTGCTCGACACGCAGCTGCGGACGCGGCCCATCGAGGCGCTGCGCGTGAACATCGGCCGCGGCAGCGTCACCTACCTCAACGCGTCGCCGTTCCTCGGCCGGGACCTGCTCGAGGGCGATCACGGCCGGCTCTTCGTCGCGGCCG
This sequence comes from uncultured Gammaproteobacteria bacterium, assembly GCA_963782445.1. Classification (GTDB taxonomy): domain Bacteria; phylum Pseudomonadota; class Gammaproteobacteria; order Steroidobacterales; family Rariloculaceae; genus ZC4RG20. The sequence goes on along the minus strand of CAWAJM010000001.1, from coordinate 1,247,423 downwards.
CGCAGCTGCGTGCCGGCGACGTTGTCCATTTCCTCTCGGAAGGCGAACAGCTCCCGCTGCCCCTGCTGGTCTGGCGTTACGGCAGCCCCGCCGTCGCGCTCTTGCTCGTGCTTGCCGCGTTCGCGCTCTGGCGCGGCGCCGTCCGCTTCGGCCCGCTCGTGCCGGCCGTGGAAACGGCCCGGCGCTCCCTGGCCGAGCAGATACTCGGCACGGGCCGGTTCACACGGCGCGTCGGCGGCGGGCGTTCGCTGCGGGTCGCGACGCGGCGCGCCCTCGACGAAGCCGCGCTCCGGCGCATCGGGGCTTACCGGCAACTGTCCCTCGCCGAGCGCGCCGAGCGGCTCGCGGCGGCGACCGGGCTCGAAGCGCCGAAGCTCGAGGCCGCCATGGCCGAGGGCGCCGAACCGCGGGGCGCCGCCCTCGCGAGCGCCATCGCGCTGCTCGAGACCGCGCGCCGCAGGATTCTTCACCCCGATACGAGATCCGCAAGTGGAACAGTCCGAAATTGAGACGTTAGAAGAAGCCGGTGACCTGTTGAGCCGCCTGCGCAGCGAGATCGGCCGAGCCCTCGTCGGCCAAACGGCGGTCGTCGAGCAGGTCATCGTCGCGCTCGCGGCTTCCGGGCACGTCCTCATCGAAGGCGTGCCCGGGCTCGGCAAAACGCTGCTCGTGCGGGCACTCGCCAAGGCCCTCGACCTCACCCACGGCCGCGTGCAATTCACGCCCGACATGCTGCCTTCCGACGTCACGGGGCACGCCGTGCTCGACCCGCGCACGAGCGAGCTGCGCGTCGTGCGCGGCGCCGTGTTCACGCACGTGCTGCTGGCCGACGAGATCAACCGCGCGCCGGCGAAGACGCAGAGCGCACTGCTCGAGGTCATGCAGGAATATCAGGTCACCCTCGAGGGCCAAACGCTGCCGCTGCCGAAGCCCTTCATGGTGCTCGCGACGCAGAATCCGATCGAGACCGAGGGCACGTATCCGCTGCCGGAGGCGCAACTCGACCGCTTCCTGTTCAAGATCGAGATCGATTACCCGCCGCTCGCGGACGAGGTCGGGGTCGTCGTCCGCGCCACGACGAACCAGGCCGGCGACGAGCTTCCGCTTGCGGAAGTGCAGCCCGTGCTCGACGGCACGGCCGTCATGAATCTCCAGCGCCTCGCGGCCGGCCAGCGCGTCGAGGAGCAGGTCATCGATTACGCCGTGCGCCTCGCCCGCGCCACGCGCGATTGGCCCGGCCTCGCCCTCGGCGCAGGCTCGCGCGGCGCGCTCGCGCTGGTCCGCGGCGCGCGCGCAGTCGCGCTGCTAGGGGGCCGCAACTTCGTCACGCCGGACGACATCAAGCAGATCGCGCTGCCCGCGCTGCGCCACCGCATCGCGCTCGCGCCCGACGCGCTGCTCGAAGGCCGCGAGACGAACGACGTGCTCGCGAGCATCGTCGACAGCGTCGCCGCGCCGCGCCTCTAGAATCGAGCGGCGCATGCGCGTCATTCCCGGGAAGCGGCTGCTCGTTGCGCTGGCCGCCGGCGCGGCGGCCGCGCTCGCCGCGCTCGTGGCCGGTGCGCCCGTCGCCGCAATGAGCGCGTTCGCCGCCGCCTGGACGGGGCTGCTGGTCGCCGCCGCGGCCGCGGACTACGCGCTCTCCCGCCGTGCGTGGCGCGCCGCGGGCGTGAGCATGGCTCGGCAGCTGCCGCATGCCTTCGCCATCGGCGAGCGCCGCGCCGTGAAGCTGCTCATCGACGTCGCGGGCACGCGCACGTGGCGCGGCGAGCTGTTCGATGCCGCCGATCCGACGCTCGTCACGGACGGTCTGCCCGTCCCCGTCGAGCTGCCGGCCGGCCAACGCCTCGAGCTCGTCTACACGGTCGTCCCGGCGCGGCGCGGCCAGGTTGCCTTCGCGCCCGGCGATCTGCGCGTCGGCTCGCGGCTCGGGCTCGTCGAGCTGCTGGTCCGCGTCGGCACGCACGAGGTTCGACGCGTCTATCCCGACTTCGCGCAGGTCGCCCGCTATGCCTGGCTCGCCGGGGACCGGCGGCTGCAGGAGATCGGCATCAAGGCCTTCCGCCAGCGCGGCGAAGGCACGGACTTCAAGCAGCTCTCGGACTACCGCTACGGCGATCCGGTCCGGCACATCGACTGGAAGGCGACGCAGCGGCTCGGCAAGCCGATCATTCGCGAGTTTCAGGAGGAGCGCGACCAGGCGATCGTGCTGCTCGTCGACTGCGGCCGGCGCATGCGTGCGGACGACCGGCAAAGCGGTATCGGCACGGCGCATTTCGATCAGGTCCTGAACGCCGTCATGCTGCTCTCGTACGTAGCGCTCAAACAGGGCGACGCCGTCGGCGCGCTGACCTTCGGCACGCCGGCCGGCGAGGAGCGTGCCTTCGCGCCGCGCAAGGGCACGCACACGCTCAATGCGCTCATGGGCGAGGTCTACGACGTGCAGCCGACGCCGACCCACTCTGACTATGTCGCGGCCGCCGAGCGGCTGCTGCACCGGCAGGCGAAGCGCGCGCTCGTCATCGTGATCACGAACTTCCGCGACGAGGACGGCAGCGAGCTCGACCAGGCGCTGCGCCTGTTGCGCTCCCGCCACCTCGTGCTGCTCGCGAGCCTGCGCGAGCGCATCGTACGCGAGCTCGCCGCCGCGCCGCTCGCATCGACCGAGGCGGCGTTCGACGTAGCGAGCGCCCATCTCTACGAGCAGGCGCGGCGCGACGCCTTCAACCGCCTCGCCGCGCGCGATGCGCTCATGGTGGACGCCGAGCCCGAGCGCCTCGGCATCGAGCTCGTGAACCGCTACACCTCGCTGAAGCGCGCCGGGGTGATCTAGCCGCCTACCGGGCCGCCCCCCGCGCTGGAGCCTATGCCGGCGCGACCGCAAGGCCTACCATCGGCGAATCGGTCGGCCACGGAGTCTGTCATGCACGGCCTCATGATGGAGCTGCCGCTCCTGATCTCCTCGGTCATCGACTATGCCGCGGACGTGTTCGGCGCCACGGAGATCGCGACGCGCACGGTAGAAGGGCCCATCCACCGCTACACGTGGTCCGCGGCGCATCTGCGCTCCCGCAAGCTCGCCCAGGCGCTGCGCGGCCTCGAGGTCCGCGCAGGCGATACGGTGGCGACGCTGGCGTGGAACACGCATCGGCACCTGGAGCTTTACTTCGGCGTCACCGGGATGGGCGCCGTCGTCCACACGGTCAATCCGCGCCTGCATCCGACGCAGCTTGCCTACGTTCTGAATCACGCCGCGGACCGCGCGCTGTTCGTGGATCTGACGTTCGTGCCGGTCGTGCGGGCGGTGCGCGATCAGCTCGCCTCGGTGCGGCACGTCGTGATCATGACCGACGCCGCCCACATGCCGAAGTCCGACATCGATGGCGCCTTATGCTACGAGGATCTGCTGGCAGCCGAGGACGGCGACTACGGCTGGCCGATATTCGACGAGCGTTCGGCCTCCGGCATCTGCTACACCTCGGGCACGACGGGTCACCCGAAAGGCGTCGTCTACTCGCATCGATCCACGGTGCTGCACGCCTACAGTGCGGCCATGCAGGGCGGCCTGACCGTCTATCCGCGGGAAGCCGTTCTGCCCGCCGTGCCGATGTTTCACGTCAACGCGTGGGGCCTTCCGTACGAAGCCGCGCTCTGCGGGTGCAAGCTCGTGATGCCGGGTCCACGCCTCGACGGCCCGGGCCTCACGGAGCTCATGGCGGCCGAGCGTGTCGCGGCGTGCTACGGCGTGCCCACGGTGCATCTGAGTCTGCTGCAGCATTGGCAGGACTCGGGTCGGCGCGTGCCGAGCCTCAAGCTGCTCGGCGTGGGCGGCGCGGCGCCGACGCGCTCGCTCGTCGAAGCGATCCGCGCGCACGGCATCGACGTCGTCCAAGGCTGGGGCATGACGGAGACGAGCCCCGTCGGCACGATCTCCGAGCTCGCCGCCTCGGAAGCCGACCTGACGGAAGACGAGAAGATCACGTTCCTGACGCGGCAGGGCCGGCCCCGCTTCGGCGTGCAGTTGCGCATCGTCGATCCGGCGGGGCACTCCCTCCCCCGCGATGGCAAGACGATGGGTGAGCTGCAGATTCGCGGCCACTGGGTGGCCGCCGCCTATCTCGGCCAGGAAGCCGGCGGCGCACTCGACGCCGAAGGCTGGTTTCCGACCGGAGATATGGCCGTTATTCATCCCGACGGCACGCTCCAGATCACCGATCGCATCAAAGACCTCATCAAGTCGGGCGGAGAGTGGATCAGCTCTTTGGACCTCGAGAGCGCCGTCACCAAGCACCCGGAGGTGGCGCTCGCGGCGGTCATCGCGCGCCCCGACCCGAAGTGGGGAGAGCGGCCGCTGCTCATCGTCCAGCCGGCGCCGGGGGCGTCGCCGACGCGCGAGTCGCTGCTCGATTTTCTCGAGGGCCAGGTGCCGAAATGGTGGCTCCCCGATGACGTGGAGTTCGTGGCGAGCATGCCGCTCGGAGCCACGGGGAAGGTGCAGAAGGCGAAGCTCAGGGAGGCGTTCGGGCGGGCCTGAAGCCACGGCCGCGCCGGCGTCGAATCATGCCGCCCCCATCGCCGCAAAGGACTCGTCGAGGATCCTCACGGCCTCGTCTACCTCGTCCGCGCTGACCGTCAGCGGCGGGGCGATCCGCACCGCGTTGCCGTAAAGGCCGCCGCGGCCGATGAGGAGACGGCGCTGCTTGGTCTCTTCGAGCAGCCGGTCCGTGGCTTCCTTGTTCGGGCGGCGGTCCTGGACAGTCTCGTCCTGCACGAGCTCGAGGGCCTGCATGAGTCCCATGCCCCGTACGTCGCCGATCGTCTTCGGGTACTTCCGGCCGAGCGCTGCGAGCCCCGCGCGCAGCTCCTGGCCGCGGACGGCGGCGTTCTGAGCGAGCTGCTTCTCGGCGATCTCGTCGAGCACGGCCGAGGCGGCCGCGCAGGATAGGGGATTGCCGCCGAAAGTCGAGATCGTGGCCGCGCGGAAGGCCCGGGCGATGTCCGTCGTGCACAGGGTCACAGCCAAGGGGTAGCCGTTGGCGATGCCCTTGGCGCCGGTCATGATGTCCGGGGCCAGATCGTACTGCTCGGAGCCCCACATCTTGCCGGTCCGGCCGAAGCCCGTCTGCACCTCGTCGACGATCATCACGCCGCCGTGCCGGCGCACGATCTCGGCGGCGATCTCGAAATACGCCTTGGGCGGCGTGATGAAGCCGCCGACCCCCTGGATGGGCTCGACGAGCATCCCCGCGATGCGGCCCGTGGTGGTGGTTTCGATGAGCTCCTCGAGATCCTTGGCGCACTGCACGCCGCAGTTGTCCGGCGTCAGCTTCAGCGGGCAGCGGTAGCAGTAAGGGCTCAGGGCGTGCTTCACGGCCGCGACCTGGGTCGGCACCGAGCGGTAAGCGCCCTGGGCCGTCAGGGATTGGGCCAGCAGGGAGCGCCCCGAATAGCCGTGCCGCAGCGCGATGAGCTCCATGTTCCCCGTGTGGACCTGGGCCAAGTTGACGGCCGTCTCGTTCGCCTCCGTGCCGGAGGTCGTGAAAAAGACCTTCTGCAGCCCGCCCGGCGCGACCTCGACGAGCTGCTCGGCCAGCTCCACCATGGCCACCGTCGGATAGAGCGTGGATACGTGGGAAAGCCGCTCGACCTGGGAGACCACCGCCCGGTTCACGCGCTCGTTCGCGTGGCCCACCGAGACCGTGAGAATGCCACCGAAAAAATCGAGAAACGTCCGGCCGTCCAGGTCGGTCACCCGGCAGCCTCGGCCCGCGTGAAGCACGACCGGCTCCTCGTAGTAGTTGCTCACCGCCGGCAGCATGTACCGCGCGTGCTTCTCCCTGATGGTCTTTGCGTCCACGGCTGAATAGTCCCGCCGGTCACCGGCCGGCCGGGACGTTATTCCACCAACCGGTTGCGGCGCTGATCGCGGCTTCGCTGGCTCTGGCCCCGATGCGCATCCTTGAAGCAGACTCACGCCATCGCATATTTGAATGATAGCAATCAGGCGGCCTGCTAGCGCTGCTTTCGCTTGCCCATCGAAATGCCCGGTTTGAACCCGGCCGCCTCATAGAACGGGACCAGAGCGGGAGCGCACGACAGATAGACGGCGAATACGTCCAGTCGATCCACCATCTGATTCAGCAGTGCCGTCCCGATTCCTCTGCTCCGGTATTCGGCCCGGACCTCGAGTGCCGAGATGTAAGCACATGCGACACCGTCGCTCAACGCGGTGATATACCCGCAGACCACACCGGAGCCGGCGTCTCTGGCGACGACAACCTCCGTGCTGCGGCTCAGCATCTCGAACAAGGTTCCGGCCGGCGGCTCGAAGTCCCAATGAGCCAGAAACCCGGACAGGTCCGAGCCGTCGACTTGTCCGAACGAGCTCGCGTACGTGATCGCCGATTCGCTCATCGTTTCGATTCACAATCGTCGGGGACCCGAATCCAGGCGCTCCTGAACTCTCCGACGAATAGCTTGAAGTCTGGGATCCCAAACGCCCGCGGCACCGAGCGCGCGACGACATCGATTCGAACATCATAGGGTTGCGGTTCATCCGACAGCAGCATACCGTGCGTCCAGAAGTGCGAAAGCGGCCATTCCAGCACAAACTTCGAATCGACAGGCAGCGTTATTACCCACGGATCGACGCGCCCCGCGACTATCGGTACCGTGGGATCGCCGTAGCGGAATCGGGTTGTACCCCCCGCGTTGCTGATGTCTGCCGAGACGGCATCCGCAAGATACTTCTTGCCATTTGCCAGAACGCTCCCCAACGCAATCGCCGTATCGGACTTGCCGACGTTTCTCAGCGCTGCGCGCAGCTCGATTGCATCTGCGCTGACCCGACAAGTAAGCACGACCCCGACGGAACCCGCCTGCCGCTCGGCGAGTCCCGGCGTGCTGAAGATCAGCCCGAGCCATACTAATGCGCTACCCGCCATCTTCGTCATTCTTCCCCTCCGCGCAAGCAGCCCAAGAATCGACCTCGACCCACCCGGCCTCGCGCCGCGACGTGGAGTCGCGACCGTCAAAGCACGTAGCGCGGCGCCCCGTCTACCCGCCTTCGGTATCGTCATCGCCCTCATGCCCTGGCAAGAACCGCAAGCGGACACCGCCGCTCGCTTGCCCAGACGGACCGGTCTTCCATTCCTGAATCGTCCGCCGCTGCAGAATATTTTAAGTAGCGCCCACAAATAGTTCCTCGGTGACGACCTTATCATAGCCGCAGCGGTTATCGTCGCTCCCACCAACGACCCCGGGCCGCCTCCCACGAGCCGCGCCCACGGCCCTCCCGCCATCTTGCCTGCCGCGCACGCTCGTCCTATGGAATCCTGCCGTTGCCGCGACTATGCTGTCCTCGAGTCTGCCGTTGCCTCTTGCAGAGGGAGATCCGCACCGTGAGATCCTATGCGCTTTGCACGCTCCTCCTCGCGTCCATCGTCGCCGCCTCGGCCTCCGCTCATCACTCGGGCGCGATGTTCGACCAGGCGAAATCGATCACGCTGAGCGGCAGCGTCAAGGAGTTCCAGTGGACCAATCCCCACTGCTGGATCCAGCTGTCGGTGGCGGGCGCCGGCGGCGCCGCCGAGGAATGGAGCGTCGAGATGGGTGCGCCGCTGCAGTTGTTCCAGGGCGGCTGGAGGCCCGGCACGCTGAAGCCCGGCGACCCTATCCAAGTCGTGATTCATCCCATGCGCGACGGCACCAAAGGCGGGCTGTTCGTCTCGGCCAAGAGCCCGGACGGCAAGCCGCTGGGGCTGCGGCCATGAGGGCCCGGCACCTGCGTCCGATCGCCTGCGCGGCATGCCTCATCGCGGCCGCGACGGCCGCAGCCCAGCGGCCGGACGATGCTCGCGTGCGTACGTTCGCTGCGCTGCCGAACTGGACCGGCATCTGGATCGTCGCCGACGGCATCATGAACGACCTCGGCGTCTCGGGCCGGCCGCCGGGAGGCGATGCGGAGTACGCGAAGCTCGTGCTTCAGAACGGCGTACCGTATACCAAGGAGGCGGCTGCCCGCGTCGCGGCCAGCCGCAGACGGGCCACGGGCACGGAGAAGGAATGCGGTTTTCCGTTTCCCTTCGTCATGGAGTCGCCTTGGGTGTTCGAGCTCCTGGTCACGCCCGAGGAGACGGCGCTCATCGCCGGCGGCCGCGAGATCCGCCACATCTACACGGACGGCCGCGGCCATCCCAAGCCCGAGGACGTTTGGCCGACACCCTGGGGCGATTCCGTCGGCCGCTGGGACGCGGAAACGCTCGTCGTCGATACGATTGCCGTGCAGCCCGGGCGGTTTCCCCCGTCGCTGTCCGAGCACGCGCACTTCACGGAACGGCTGCGCCGCCTGGACGCCGACCACATGCAGGACAGGATGACGATCGACGACCCCGAGTCGCTGACGCGGCCCTGGACGATCACGCTCCGCTATGAGCGCGTGAAGACGCTCGACCGCATCGTGCACGGCGATTGCCGCGAAAACGATCGCAACCCGATCGTGGACGGCAAGGTCACGATCGCGCCGGCGCATTGACCGCCCCAATACGCCGAGCCGGAAAGCAACTTAAGTCGTGGGCGCCGTGAATCTCATTCGCGGTGCTCCATACCAGCCCTTGGTGCGCTTGACGAGCCCGACGACGGACAGCATCACGGGTACCTCGATGAGCACCCCCACGACGGTCGCGAGGGCCGCGCCGGATTCGAAGCCGAACAGGCTGATCGCGGTCGCAACCGCGAGCTCGAAGAAGTTGCTCGCGCCGATCAGAGCGGAAGGCCCTGCGACGGAGTGCGACTCGCCGGCCATGCGGTTCAGCCAATAGGCGAGCCCCGCATTGAAATACACCTGAATCAGGATGGGAACGGCGAGCATCACGATGATGAGCGGCTGGGCGAGAATCTGCTCGCCTTGGAAGCCGAACAGCAGCACGAGCGTGGTCAGCAGCGCAACCAGGGAGACGGGCCCGAAGTGCTCGAGCGCCGCCGCGAGCAGCGGCGGCCCGCCTCGCGTGAGCAGCCAGCGCCGCAGGACCTGCGCAATCGCAACCGGGACGACGATGTAGAGCAGCACGGAGAGCAGCAGCGTCGCCCACGGCACCGTGATCGCAGACAGGCCGAGGAGCACGCCGACGATGGGCGCGAAGGCGAAAACCATGATCGTATCGTTCAATGCCACCTGAGACAGGGTGAAATGCGGCTCGCCGTCGGACAGGTTGCTCCAGACGAAGACCATGGCGGTGCAGGGTGCGGCCGCGAGCAGAATGAGCCCCGCGATGTAGGAGTCGATCTCGGCCGCCGGCAGGTAAGCGCGAAACACGTGTCTGACGAAGACCCAGCCGAGCAGCGCCATCGTGAACGGCTTGACGGCCCAGTTCACGAACAGCGTGACGCCGATGCCGCGCCAGTGCCGCCGCACCTGGCCGAGCGCGGCGAAGTCGATCTTCATGAGCATCGGCACGATCATGAGCCAGATCAGCAGCGCCACGGGGAGATTGACGCGGGCGACCTCGAGCCCGCCGATGGCGTGAAACGCTTGCGGCCATGCGTGGCCGAGGCCGATACCGGCCGCGATGCAGGCGATGACCCAGACGGACAAGTAGCGTTCGAACGCGGACATGCCCTACCTCGTTCCGATCTCGCGAACCCGCTCCGTGAGCGCCATTCGATCCAGCCCGCTGATCGGCAGGCTCGTAAACAGCCCGATGCGCCGCTCGAGCACGGCGAGCGCATCGCGAAACGCCTGCATCTTGATCGCCTCCGGGCCCTCGACGGCCGCCGGATCGGCGACGCCCCAGTGGGCCGTCATGGGCTGGCCGGGCCATACGGGACAGACCTCGCCGGCCGCGTTATCGCAGACCGTAATGACGAAATCGAGGCGCGGCGCGGCGGGCCCCGCGAACTCCTCCCACGACTTGCTGCGCAGGCCCTGCGTCGCGAACCCTGCCCGCTGCAGCAGCGCGAGGGCGAGCGGATTCACTCGCCCCGTCGGATGGCTGCCGGCGCTGTAGGCGCGAAAGCGTCCCTGCCCGCCCGCGTTCAGCACAGCCTCGGCCAGGATGCTGCGCGCCGAATTTCCCGTGCACAGAAAAAGGACGTTGTAGTGATCCGCCATGGACTGCATTCCTCGAAGTGACTCGGCGCCCGTGCCGAGCCGCTGCCCGCCTCACGCGGACTTCTTCCGCTCCCCGGTTGCGGGGGCCGCGCAGACCGGCATGCACGCGCCCCCCGAGCCGCAGCAATTCTCGGTCAGATATCCCACGAGCGCGTTCATACGCTCGAAATCCGCGCTGTAGTAGATGAATCGACTTTCCCTGCGCGTCACGACGAGCCCGGCCTGGGCCAACGCCTTGAGATGAAACGAAAGCGTCGGACCCGGTATCTCGAGGCGCTGCCCGATTTCGCCGGCCGGCAAGCCTTCGGGGCCGCGCGTCACCAACAAGCGGAAGACGGCGAGCCTCGAGTCCTGCGCCAGCGCGGCGAGCGCGCCGATAGCCTGCATCCCATCCATCCTTCTAGAATTATGGAAATATAGCCCGGCGTCAAGCCCCGAACCGCCTCGGTGAACGGCCCGCCGCGGGCGGCGCCGAAGATGTGCCGCGGCCGGACCGAGCGGCTCAGGTCTTCGGCGCATCGCCGCCGAGCGCGACGATGAGCTCGGCCGTGTCCCGCATGCGCGCGGCGCGCACGCGCGCGACGCCGATGCGGGCGCGCTGCGCGAGCCGTTCGGCGTCGAGGACCTGTAGCACGCCGACGTTACCGGCCGCGTAGCTTTCGCGGGTCAGCGCAAGACTCGACTGCGCGACCTGGAGCGCGCGCTGCTGCGCCGCGGCCTGCTCGGCGTCGTGCTGCAGAGACGCGAGCACGTCGGCGACCTGGCCGAAGGCCGTGAGGACGGTCTGCTCGTACTTCGCCAGCGCGGCGCGCGCGGCGTCCTCGGCGGCACGGCGCTGCGCACGCAGCTTACCGCCGTTGAAGATCGGCGCGGTGAGGTCGCCGGCGATGCCCCAGGCGTTGGCGGTATATTGGAAGAGATCCTTGGGCGACAAGGCCTGCTGGCTCAGCGAGCTCGTGAGCGCAATGCTCGGGTAGAGCTTCGCGGCGGCCACGCCGATGGCCGCCGTCGCGGCATGCAGCTGCGCTTCCCCGGCCAGGATGTCCGGGCGCCGGTGCGCGAGCGCCGAGGGCAGGCTCACGGGCAGTGTCCCGGGCAGCATGAAGTCGTCGAGATCGAAGTCCGGTGCCGACCAGTTGGCCGGCGGTTGGCCGACGAGCACCGCGAGCGCGTGGCGCGCGACGCTCAACGATTGGTGCAGCGGCGGCAGCAGGGTCTGATCCTGAGCGAGCTGGCTCTCCGCGCTCAACAGATCGACGCGCCCGACGGACCCCTCCTGCAGCGCCTTGCGCACGAGCTCGACGTTGCGGGTGTCCTCGTCGATGACGGCCTGCACGGCTGCGATCTGCGCGCGCGCCGAGGCGATGGCGACGGACTGCAGCACGACGTTGCCCGTCAGCGAGAGATCGGCGGCGTCGACCTCGTGCCGCTTGACCTCGGCGAGCGCCTGCCGCGCCTCGATCGAGCGGTGAACGCCGCCCGCGAAGTCGAGCAGATAGCTGACCTTGGTGCCGATGGAGTAATACGTGAACGGCGGCAGATGGAAGCCGCCGAGGAAGGCCGCGCCGTATTTGTTGCGGCCCGCGCCCGCGGTTCCCGTGAGCTCCGGCAGGCGCGCGCTGCGGCTTGCGCCGTAGAGCGCCTGGGCCTGGGCCAGGCTGGCCCGCGCCGCGTCGAGGTCGCGATTGCCCGCGAGCGCGGCCTTCACGGTCGCGTCGAGGTCCGCCGAGCCGAATACGGTCCACCAGTCCTGCGCGGGCACGGCCGCCGGTGCCGCGGGTCCCGGCTTTGCGGGCGCGGCCTGCGTCTTCATGGGAACGTCCGGCAGCGGCTCGGCCGTGTAGCGGTCGGTGGCCGGAGGCTTCGGTCGGACGAAATCGGGGCCGGCGACGCAGCCGGCGAGCGCGAGTGCGACGAGTGCGAATACGACGAGTTTCATTCGATGTGGACCTGGGCGGCGCCGGCCGCGGGCCTCGCGCCGCGGGCAAAGACGATGAGCGGAATGACGAGCACCGTGATGATCATCATGAGATGAAAGGCATGGAGGTAGGCGATCCAGCTCGACTGGACGTTGACCTCGGCATTCACGGCCGCGAGCCCGCCCGGGGCCGCGAGCTCCGCGGCGGCCTGCGGCTGCGTCGCCGCGAGATTGAAAGGATTGACGTGCTCGGTCAGCCGCGCATGCGCCGCAGCGGTTCCGGACGTGACGTAGGCCTGGATCGACGAGATGCCGAGGCTGCTGCCGACGTTGCGCATGAGGTTGAAGAACGAGGCGCCTTCGTCGCGCAGGGACACGGGGAGCGTCACGAACGAGACCGTCGTCAACGAGACGTAGGCGAGCCCGGTGCCGAAGCCCTGAATGAGGCCGGACGTCACGACCGGATGCGCGTCGATCTGCGGCGAGAACCCGCCCATCTGTGCGAGCGCGACGGCGCACAGGCCGAAGCCGATGGCGATGAGCAGCCGCGCGTCGATGCGCCCCACGATGCGGCCGACGACGAGCATGGCGACCCACGTGCCCATGCCGCGCGGCGCGGTCACGAGCCCGGCCTCGAACACGGGATAGCCCATGAGCCCCTGCAGCAGCGGGGGCAGCAGCGCGATCGTCGCGAACAGCACGACGCCGACGATGAAGATGAACAGGTTGCCGACGACGAAGTTGCGGTCCTTGAACAGCGTCTTGCTGATGAACGTGTGCTCGCCCGTGACCGTGTGGCTCACGAACAGGTAAAGGCACACGGCGGCGACGAGCGCCTCGATGCGGATCTCGCCCGAAGAGAACCAGTCCTTGAGCTCCCCGCGGTCGAGCATGACCTGCAGCGCGCCGATGCCGAGGCTCAGTGTCGTGAAGCCGAAGAAGTCGAACGCGGACTTGCGCGGCTTCGTCTCGGGCAGCGAGGCAATGATGCCGAGCGTGGCCAGGACGCCGAAAGGCACGTTGACGTAAAACACCCAGCGCCAGCTGTAATTGTCCGTGAGCCAGCCGCCGAGGACAGGCCCCAGGATCGGGCCCAGCACGACGCCCATGCCCCAGAGCGCCATGGCGCGCCCGTGGCGCTCGCGCGGATTGATGTCGAGCAGGATCGCCTGCGAGAGCGGCAGCAGGCCCGCACCGCTCACGCCCTGCAGTGCGCGGAAGAACACGATCTGCGGCAGCGAGGTCGCCATGCCGCAAAGCGCGGAGCTCAGCGTGAAGCCGACCACGGAGGCGAGGAAAACCTTCTTGCGGCCGACGCGCACGGCGAGCCAGCCCGTGAGCGGGATCATGATGGCCGTCGCGACGATGTAGGACGTGAGGACCCAGACCATCTGGTCCTGGGTCCCCGAGAGGCTGCCCTGCATGTGCGGCAGCGCGATCGTCGCGATCGTCGTGTCGATGGCCTGCATGATCGAGGCCGCCATGACGCTGGCCGTGATGAGGGCGCGATTGATCGGCGCCTCGGGCGAGTCGAGCGCGATCTCGCCGAGCGCTGCGGCGGTGCTCGCCATTAATGCGTGCCGCGGGTCGTGCTGGCCGTCGGGTCGCTCGCGGTGCGCGCCGTCCCCTGCTCGGAGATCTCCCCGCTTGCAGGCGGCGCGGTCTCGACCGGCGCCGTGCCGGCGGCCGTCGTGTCGACCTTCACGGTGGCGCTGAGACCGGCGTAAAGCGGATGCCCGGGATCGGGGTTGTCGATCGCGATACGCACCGCGAGCCGCTGCACGACCTTGACCCAGTTGCCCGTCGCGTTCTGCGCCGGCAGCAGCGAGAACTGCGCCCCCGTCCCGGGCGTGAAGCTCGCGACGTGGCCCCTGAAAGTCTTGTCGCCGTAGGCGTCGATGTCGATGGTCACGGGCTGGCCGGCCCGCATCTTCGCAAGCTGGACCTCCTTGAAATTCGCGTCGATCCACATGTCGTCCGTCGAGATCAGCGCGAACACGGGACTGGCCGTGTTGACGTAGTCGCCGACCTGCAGCTTCTCGACCTGCGTGACGATACCGTTCGCGGGCGCCTTGACGACCGTGTGGGAGAGATCGAGCTCGGCCTGGTCGAGCGCCGCCTGAGCCTCCTCGACCAACGGATGCTTGTCCGGCTCGATCGAAGGATCGCCGCCGAGCTGCGCCGTGAGGCTCGCGATCTCCTGCTTGGCCTTCGCCACGGCCTGCTCCGCCGAGTCGCGCGCGTGGACGGCGCTCTCGACCTGAGATTCCGAAGAGATGCCCGAGCCGCGCAGACGCTGCTGGCGCTTCGCCTCGCGCTGGGCGTAGTCGAGCGTGTCCTCGGCGGCCCGCAGCTCGCTGACCTTCTGCAGCCGCGTGGCCTTCAGCGCGCGGATCTTGAGCCGCGCGCCGTCGAGCTTGGCGCGTGCCTGCTCGACCGCGATGCGAAACGGACGGTCGTCGAGCCGGAACAGGACCTGGCCTTTGCGGACCCGCTCGTTGTCGTGCACTTCGAGCTCGACGACGCGGCCCGGCACATTGGTGCTGATCGAGGCGCGCGCGGCATTGACGTAGGCATCGTCGGTGGATTCGTAGCGGCCTTGCATGAAGAAGTACAGACCGCCGCCGAGCACGATGGCGAGCGTCCCGCCGACCATGAGCGGGAGGCGCAGGCGCTTGAGGCGGCTCGGCCGCGGCGCGGGCGGTGCCGCCGGCGTCGACTGCCGGGCGGCGCTTTCGGATGAAGCGGAATTGTTCGTGTCGTTCATTGAAGACGCCTTCCTGCGTCCATTCGATGCGGCGCGGGCCTTGCGGCCGCGCCGCGTGGAGTTCAAGCCGCCGTGTCGTCCGTCGTACGGCCCGTGGACTCGCCGCCGCCGGGCACGAGCGACGCGAGATTGCCGCGCACGCGCTCGAGCAGGGTGAGAAGCTGTGCCCGCTCTTCGGCGGAGACGCCATGGAGCGCGTCGGCGCGCGCCTTGTCCGCGATACGCGTGACTTCGGCCAGCACCTCGCTCGAGGCCGGCTTCAGGAACAGGCGGTGCGCGCGCCGATCGTTCGGATCCGGCCGGCGCTCGAGCCAGCCGTCGTTTTCCATGCGGTCCAGGATGCGGACGAGCGTCATTCGGTCCGTATCCGACAGCTCCGCGAGGCGCGCCTGGGTCGTGCCCTCGTTGCGGGAGAGATGGACGAGCACCTTGGCTTGGCTCAGCGTCATGCCGAGCTCGGCGGCCAGCTGCTCGAAGTGGCGCACCCAAAGCCGCGAGACGTTTTTCAGGACGAAGCCGATATTGCGGACGGGGTCCATCCCGGACGGCCCTCTTTAGAGATCACAGCGGTTACTATAGCATGTGATTTTATATCGTGCGATATTAACTTCGCCCGCGGCCGGTGCGCGGGCGCGTACCCGCGGGGCTTGGAATTTAAACAAACTTCTGATTCGGATGAGGAGAAACCAGGCATCTTCGCACCCGGATGCTCCTATACTTTCCGAGTCTGAGTGGGGAATACCGAGAAGATGACTGTCCCGTCCGAGGATCGCTTGCGTACCGATCGTTACCCGTCGGCCGCCGAGGCCGGCGCCGGCCGCGCGCCGGAGGCCGACGGCGCGCCCGCGCCCCGCCGCTTCAAGGCCCTCAAATGGCTTGTGGGCGGCGGTGCGCTCGTCCTCGTGCTAGGTACCTTCGCCTATCTCAACCATTCCGGCATGGGCGGCCGCAACCGGGGACCGCGCTCGACGACGGCGCCCGTTCGCGTCGCGCTCGCGGCCCAGCGGGACATGCCCGTCGTGGAGCACACGATCGGCACGGTCGTCGCGAACACGGCCGTCCAGGTAACGTCCCGCGTGCAGGGCGTCATCGACGCGGCCCATTTTCAGGAAGGTCAGCTCGTCAAGAAGGGCGACCTTCTGTTCGAGATCGACCCGCGGCCTTACCGCGCGGCGCTCGCGCAGGCCAGGGCGCAGCTCGCCAAGGATCAGGCCCAGCTCGACAACGCGGTCAACACCGAGAAGCGCCAGCGCTCGCTGTCCGCTCAGCACCTGACCTCGACCGAGGAGCTCGACGCAGCCGTCGCCACCGTCGCGAGCGCCAAGGCCCAGATCCAGGCCGATCAGGCCTCGATCGAGATCGCCACGCTGAATCTCGACTACACGCAGATCCGCTCTCCCGTCGACGGCAAGACGGGCCCGATCCTCATCCAGCCCGGCAACACGGTCCAGGCGAACGGCACGAACCCGCTCGTGACGATCAACCAGATCAAGCCCATCAAAGTCTCGTTCGCACTGCCCCAATCCGATCTGCCGCGCATCCAGGCCCGGGCCCAGGGCGAAGGCCTCGCCGCCGCCATCGATCAACGCGACGAAGGCGGCCGACGATTCTCGGCACCCGTGGACTTCATCAGCAACCACGTGGACAACACGACGGGGACGATCGAGCTGCGCGCGACGTTCGCGAACTCCGACGCCTCGCTCGTGCCGGGCCAGCTCGTCGACGTCACCGTCGAGCTCGACAACATCCCGAAGGCGACGGTCGTGCCCCGGGAGGCCGTCAACACCGGGCCGGACAGCCTCTATGTCTTCGTGGTCACGCCGGACAACCGCGCCGTCCAGCGCGAGGTCAAGGTCTTGTTCGACGACGGCACGGACGACGCCGTGCAGGGCGACCTGAAGCCCGGCGAGCGCGTCATCGTCGACGGCCAGCTGCGCGTGATCCCGGGCGCCGCGGTCTACGTGGAAAAACCGGCCACGGCCGGCGACGCCGCCACCGGCACCGTCTCCAGCACCGGCCGCGGAACCGGCGACCGGGCCGTCGCACAACGCGGGCCGGCTCGCGGGGCCGCCCCTTCCAGTCTCTCCGAGTAAGGAGTCCCGCGCCGTGAATATTTCGCGCCGCTTCATCGATTACCCGGTCATGACCACCCTGGTCATGGCCGCGATCGTGATCTTCGGCGTCGTCGGCTACCTGACCCTACCCGTCAGCGAGCTGCCGAACGTCGACTTCCCGACGATCCAGGTCTCGGCCGGCCTCCCGGGCGCCGACCCCGAGACGATGGCCTCGGCCGTCGCGGCGCCGCTCGAAAACGTCTTCTCGACCGTGCCGGGCATCGACTCGATGACGTCCTCGAGCAGCCAGGGCTCGACCAATATCACGCTGCAGTTCAATCTCGACCGCAACATCGACGCGGCCGCGCAGGACGTGCAGGCGGCCATTTCGAGCGCAATGCGGCGGCTGCCGAAAACGATGACCAACCCGCCGACGTTCCGCAAGGAGAATCCGTCGGACTCCCCGATCCTGTTCATGGCATTGACCTCGAAGACGCTGCCGCTGACGGTCGTCGACCGCTACGCCGAGACGCTGCTCGCGCGCCAGCTTTCGACGATCGACGGCGTCGCCCAGGTCAACGTCTTCGGCGCCGCGCATTACGCGGTGCGCATCCAGGCGGACCCCGACGCGCTCGCCGCGCGCGGTATCGGCATCGATCAGCTCGCGCAGGCGACCCAGGCCTCGAACGTGAACCAGGCGACGGGCGCGCTGAACGGCCTCGAGGAGGCCAAGATCATTCATACGGCAGGCCAGCTGCACAGCGCGGCGGCTTTTCGGCGCCAGATCATCGCCTACCGCAACGGCGCGCCCGTGCGCATGCAGGACGTCGCCAACGTCATCGACAGCGTCGACAACGTGCGCCAAGGCGCCTGGTACCGCAACGAGCGCACGATCACGGTCGCCATCATGCGGCAGCCGGGCTCGAATACGATCGCAGTCGTCGACCGCGTCAAGCAGATCCTGCCGAAGTTCAAAGCCTCCTTGCCCGCCGGCATCGATCTCGAGATCCGGCACGACCGCAGCGAGTCGATCCGCGCCTCGGTCAACAATGTCCAGGAGACGCTGCTCATCGCGGGCGTGCTCGTCGTCACGGTGATCTTCATCTTCCTGCGGCGGCTCTCGGCGACGATCATTCCCTCGCTCGCGCTGCCGATCGCGGTCATCGGAACCTTCGCCGGCATGTCGCTGCTGGGTTATAACCTCGACAACCTCTCGCTCATGGCGCTGACGCTCTCGGTCGGCTTCGTCGTCGACGACGCCATCGTCATGCTCGAAAACATCGTGCGCCACATCGAGAACGGCGAGAAGCCGCTCGAGGCGGCCATCAAGGGCTCGTCGGAGATCGGTTTCACGATCCTCTCGATGACGATCTCGCTGGCCGCAGTCTTCATTCCGATCGTATTCATGAGCGGCATCGTGGGCCGGCTCCTGCACGAGTTCGCGGTCACGATCATCATCGCCGTGCTGTTCTCCGGCATCGTCTCGATCACGCTGACGCCGATGCTGTGCGCGCGTGCGTTGCGCGACGAGCACGGCCTCAAGCACGGCTGGCTCTACCGGCTCAGCGAGAACTCCTTCAACCGCATTCAGGATACTTACCACAGCAGCCTGCGCTGGAGCCTGCAGCACAAGCGGGCGATCATGGGGCTCTTCGTCGCCAGCATCGTCGCGAGCGTCTGGCTCTTCATGATCATGCCCCAGGACTTCCTGCCGAGCGACGACGTTGGCGTGCTACAGGTCAACATCCAGGCCGAGAACGGTACCTCGTACGACCGCATGGTCGATTACGGCAAGCAGGTTTCGAAGATCGTCAATGCCGATCCGAACGTCGAAGGCGCGATGATGCGCATGGGGTCCAACGGCGCCGGCGCGAATTCCGGCCGGCTGTTCGTCATGCTGAAGCCGCTCGCCAAACGCCCGCTCTCGGCGGACGAGACGGCGCGCGAGCTGCGGAGAAAGCTCGGCAACATCACGGGCATCAACGTCTTCGTCGTGAACCCGCCGAGCATCCGAATCGGGGGCCGCGACGCCCGCTCCAGCTATCAGTACACGCTGCAGGGCGTCGACCTCAAGCAGCTGCAGGAAGTCTCGACACGGCTCGTCCGCAAGCTCCAGACCACGCCCGGATTCGTCGGCGTCAACAGCGATTTCGATCGTGCGGCCCCCTCGCTCGAGGTGGGCATCGACCGCGACCGTGCCGCGGCCCTCGGCGTGTCGCCCGCGCAGATCGAGCAGGCCATGGGTTATGCGTTCGGCGGCCAGCAGGTCTCGCAGATCTATGCCTCCGACGACCAGTACCAGGTCATCCTCGAGCTGCTGCCGAAGTTCCAGCGCGACGCGGCGGCGCTCAAGCGGCTCTACATCACTTCCTCGAACGGCTCGCTCGTGCCGCTCAGCGCCGTCACGCACGTCGCGTCGAGCACGATCCCGCTCAGCGTCAACCACTCGGGCACCGTGCCGGCCGTGACGATCTCCTTCGACCTCGCAGAGGGCTATGCACTGAGCGATGCGGTGGCGGGCATCCAGAAGGCGAGCCGGGACATCGGCGTGCCGCCCACCGTCTCGGGAAGCTTCCAGGGCACGGCCGGCGCTTTCGAGACGGCAACGCAGAACATGGGCGTGCTGCTGCTCATCGCGATCATCGTCGTCTATATCGTGCTCGGTATTCTCTACGAGAGCTTCATCCATCCGCTCACGATCCTGTCGGGCCTGCCCTCCGCGGCGGTGGGCGCCCTGCTGACGCTCTACATCGTCGGCATGCCGCTCACGCTCTACGCGTTCGTCGGCATGATCATGCTGATCGGCATCGTGAAAAAGAACGCGATCATGATGGTGGACTTCGCGCTGCAGAAGCGCCGCAGCGAGGCCGGCGTGACGCCCGAGAACGCGATCTACGAGGCCGCGCTGATTCGCTTCCGGCCCATCATGATGACGACGATGGCCGCCATGATGGGCACGCTGCCGATCGCCTTCGGCTCCGGCATGGGCGCCGCGTCGCGGCGGCCGCTCGGGCTTTGCGTGGCGGGCGGTCTGCTGCTCTCGCAGCTGCTGACGCTCTACATCACGCCGGTCATCTATGTGTACCTGGACCGCTTCAGCGCGCGCATCACGCAGCGCAAGCCCGCAGCCGCGGGCGCCGAGCCCGTGCACGCGAGCTGAACGGCCCGCGACCGCAATGCCGCCGCCCGGGCATGGACGGCCCGGACGGCGGGGCGCTGCGCGGCTAGTCCGCTTCGGCCAGCGCCTTCATGTTCTTCAGCGCACCTTCGAACATGTTCCGGCGCCGCGCAGCGTCGGCATCCTTCGCGGCCT
This sequence comes from uncultured Gammaproteobacteria bacterium, assembly GCA_963782445.1. Classification (GTDB taxonomy): domain Bacteria; phylum Pseudomonadota; class Gammaproteobacteria; order Steroidobacterales; family Rariloculaceae; genus ZC4RG20. Next base: position 1,227,263 of record CAWAJM010000001.1, on the reverse strand, counting down.
GATCGGCCTTGTCCGACTCGTCGTAAACCAGCGTATAGATGAGCTGGGACGTCGTCGCCGTCACGGGCTTGGCTTCGAGATAGCCGTGATACAGGTTGTAGAACTGTCCGGCCTTGACGGGCTGAGTGTAACCATAGGAAAGGTCCGTCTTGCCGACGAGAATCTCCGTGACGCGCCCGCCCGCAAGCGATCGGACGGTGCCGATACCGCCGTCGCCGGACGTGATCTTGCAGTCGACCTTCATCCAATTGGCGATGGCGCAATAGCCGCCGACCTTGGCCCAGACCTCCGCGGCCGGTTTCGCCACGTCGACCTGCATGGTAATCGTCCGGTACTGGGGATCGGCGAAAGCCGCGTGCGCGACGGCGACCGCGCCGAGCGCGATGACGGCGAAAAGTTTGCGTTGCATGTGTCTCTCCTCGGTCGAGGCTTGCGCCCCGGCGGGTGCCTCCCGCATTGTTATTGGACGCCCGATTCTAACCGAACCGCCCCGCCGACCGCACCGCAAGCCGGGACCCGTCCCGCTTCCGTCGTGAACTCTCCGGAGTAGCGATAGACCTCGACCGCGCCGAGTATTGCGAGCTCGATTCTGAACGCCGACGCCCGGCTAATCGGGTTCTTCTTCCCCGCCGGGGAATACGAGCTCGGGCGCGAGCATGTCGTTGTCGGCTGCCGCTGCGTCGGACTTGACCTGCGAATAGACGTGCCCGTCCTGATCCGGGGCCGGAGTCTTCGCGTCGAGCCAGCTCGCGTCCGAGAGCAAGGAATTGATCGTCCCCTCCGCCTCCTCGGCCTCCCCGGAGCGGGCGGACGGCCTGCCGCCGGCGCGGCTCCATGCACGCTCGACCAAGTCCCGCGCGTCGGCGAGTGCGCGAGCGGTTTCCGAAAGCTCCTCGTCGAGCGCCGCGTTGCAGTTCTGCTGCTCACCGAGCGCACGCTCCGCGGCCGCGCAGCGCTCGCGGGCGTCCTCGAGCTGCTTCGCGTAGCTCCGCTCGAGAACCTCGAGCTGAAAGCGCAGCGCGTCGAAGTTCTTCTGGAGTGCCGCCGCCGCGTCGCGCTCATCGGCGAGCGTGCGCTCGAGCAACTCGATCGTGGCATCGCGCTCGTCGGGACCCGGCCGCGGCCGCGGCCCGAGGCTCAGCCTCGCAAGGGGATTCCGGCGCTCTTCGGTACGGTCTTGGCTCATGGGGCTCGTCGTGCGAGGGGCATAAGACAAGGCTAGCAGGCCGGGACGTTCGCGAAGCTGAATTGGATCACAGCTCGGCGCCATGACCGTCGTTGCCTAGATCATACACTCGCTTGCCGAGCGCGAGAGATGGCCTCGGAGATCACGCGCCGAGCCTCGGCGGCATCGCCCCAGTCGCCGAGCCGGACCCATTTCCCCGGCTCGAGATCCTTGTAATGGTCGAAAAAATGCTCGATCTGCTTCAAGGTGATCTCGGGAATATCGGAATAGTTATGAACGTCCAGGAAGCGCTGCGTCAGGTGCGGCGAAGGCACGGCGAGAATCTTCTCGTCGCGGCCCGAGTCGTCCTCCATGACCAGAACGCCGATGGGCAGGACATTGATGACACAGCCCGGCACAAGCGGCCGCATGTTGCAGACGAGGACGTCGATCGGGTCGCCGTCTTCGGCGAGCGTGTGAGGGACGAAACCGTAGTTCCCCGGATATGTCATCGACGTATACAGGAAGCGATCGACGACGAGCGTCCCGGCCTCTTTGTTGAGCTCGTACTTGATCGGCTGGCCGCCGAGGGGCACCTCGACGATGACGTTCACGTCGTGAGGGGGGTTGTTGCCGATCGCTATGGCTTCGATTCGCATTGCCGACTCTCTTGGGGAACGAGAGCCGCGAGTTTACCCCGCCGAGACATCGAGCCGAAACGGCGGATACCGATCGGTCATGAGCGAGGCATAGGCAGCCACGCGCCAGATCCAGCGGTTCATACCCATGACAAACTCGAAGATGCCGCGATGGTAGCGGCCCGTATACGCCAAGCCGATGCCGGCGAACACCGTCAGGACGAGGACGAGCCCGCCCGCTCGGGGCCCGGCCCCGCCCTGAAAGAAGGCAAGGACGATGTAGTGCGGGATGGCAAGCAGCCACCATTTGACGAGCGCGAGCCCGCGCGAAAGCGTTTCGGGATAGACGACGTCGAGATCCGCCGGGTATTCCGCCACCGATTTCAGCGTGAAGGGCGGGTAGAGGTCGGTGCCGAGCGCCTGGTAGCTGTAGAAGGCGACACGCCAGGACCAGCGCAACACGCCGACATTGAAGTCGAAGAGTGCGCGCGGATACGAACCGGTGAAGACGATCGCGACGAGCGCGGCGACCCAGGCGAGCAGAAAGGCGATCCAGAGGGCAATCAGGACCACGAGGTGCGGGATCACCAGGATCCACTTGACCAGCCAGAGCCATCGGGAAAGCGGCTCTCTGAGCTCGCCTTTCAGGTAAACGGGATAAGTCACGGCTTGCTCCGTCGCGCGCCGCACCGCCGGACGGGCGGCTCCCGGGCCATGATAACGAATCGTCCGGACCGATGAATCGGCGAGTCCACCAGGCTCATACAGCAACTCCGGAATGCATCACTGCCCGGCGGCGCGGCGCTTGATTTAATATCGGCCGTCCGCCGCTTGCGTCGACGGGCAACTCGCTCGCCCAGGCAAGAAGGGAAATGCTTCAACACGCTGCGCCGACGACGGTCACGTTCTACGAGTTCGCGCTGGCCCTCGGCCTCTCGTTCTTTCTGGGCCTCGCGTTCGAGGACTTCTACGGCGAAGAGCCCGCGCGGCGGCCGGGAGGCGTGCGCACGTTCCCGCTGCTGGCCCTCGTCGGCGCGGGGCTCACGCTGCTCGATCGGGCGCACCTCTCGGCGTTCATCGCCGGCCTGCTCGTGCTCGGCGCGTGGCTCCTGGCCTACTATCTGAGCCAGCTTCGCGAGGCGGGCCGGAGCCTCGACGACGGCGGCGTGCTCATGGTCCCGGTCTGCAACCTCATCGCCTATCTCCTCGGGCCGCTCGTGCTGTTGCAGCCCGCCTGGCTCGCGACCGCGATCACGGTCACGACCGTGCTCCTGCTCGGCTGGCGGGAACGCCTTCACGCCCTCGCCCACCGCGTGCCGGCCTACGAGATCATCACGGCCGGAAAGTTTCTCGTGCTGAGCGGCATCGTGCTGCCGCTGCTGCCGCGCACGCCCGTCTCGGCCCTGACGCCGCTCACGCCCTACGACGTCTGGCTCGCCGTCGTCGCGGTCAGCGCTCTCTCCTATGCCAGCTACCTGGCCCAGCGGTACGTCTCCGCCGAACGCGGCGTGCTGGCCGCCGCGGTGCTCGGCGGCCTCTATTCCTCGACGGCGACGACCGTCGTCCTGGCCCGCCGCGCACGCGCGTCCGCCGAGGCCCGCGACGTGCAGGTCGGGATCATCGTCGCAACGGGCCTCATGTACCTTCGGCTCGGCCTCGTCATCGCGGCCTTCAACCTGACCCTCGCGCTGACACTAGCGCCCGTGCTGTCCGGACTCGCCGCCGCGACCCTGGCCGGCGCGGCGCTCTGGCGCTGGGCGACGCGGCGCCGATCAGCGCCGAGCACGGCCGTCGGCGTGCCGGCCAACCCGCTCGAGATCAGCACGGCCCTCGTATTCGCACTGCTGTTCGTGTTGATCTCGCTCGCGACGGAATGGGTCAAGAGCCGGTTCGGCCACGCCGGCGTCTACGGCCTCGCGGCGCTGGTCGGCGTGACCGATATCGATCCCTTCGTGCTGAGCCTGGCGCAGGGCAGCGTCCAGGGCATGCCGGCCGGCTCGATGGCGATCGCCGTGCTCGTGGCCGCCTCTTCGAACAACGTCCTCAAGGCCTGCTACACGCTCGGCTTCGCGGGGCTGCGGCGCGGGCTGCTGCCTGCGGTCGCGCTCGTCGCGCTTGCGGCGGCCGGCGTTGGGTCGGCCGTCTTCTGGCTCAAGTAACCCCGGCGGCCGGCCTTCTGGAATTCAGCCGCCGAGACCCCCGGCGGCACACAAACGGGGAGCCCGTCGCTTTCCCACCGATTCACTCCTTCGGCGGTTCGATGAGCTCCATCTGGTTGCCGACAGGATCCACGGCAAAGCCGATCGTATCGCCCGACTTCTTGATGAAGATCGGTCCGCCCGTCATCTTCCCGCCCGCCGCCTCGATAGCCTGCGCCGTCACCGGGAAATCGCTGACGTAGAAGATCAGGTGCGAAACCGGATCGTTCACTTCGTCCGTTTTCCTATGCACGATGATGAGCAGCGGATCCTTATTCGCCTTGGCCGATTCGTCGGAGTCGCCGAAGTTCAGCATGATTTCGCGCCCGCGGCGCAAAACTTCGTGCATCCCGAAAGCGAACTCGTAGAAGTGTGCGAGTGAATCGCCGTCGACGGCACCGATTCGAGCCGCATACAGTGAATCGTGGGCATGAGCGGCGCTCATCGACAACAAGGCGACGCAGCCGCCTGCCGCCAGCTTCACGGCTCTGTTCATGTTTCCCCCCGGACAGGTCTTAAGATTGTGTCCGGATGATAACGCGGAGTATCGGCTCACGGGAGGTCTTGCGTCCAGCCAAGGGCGGCGCTAAGCGCGGCGCACCAAGCGGCATGCTGGACCGCCCGGCCCTGGCGTTCAGTCCAGGCCGCGGAACACCTCTCCCGTCGCCGAACCCACGCATTGGTCGATGTCCGCTCGCGTCAGGCGGTCCCCCGTAGCCGTGACACGCACGGGCGCCATCTCCACGGAGTAGATGGAGCCGCACTGGACGCAGATCATGGGCACCGAAACGGCCAAATGATCGCGGCCCTGGTCCATCCTGATCGAATCCATCGGGTCCAGGCGCACGGCCGAGGAGCCGCAGCACGGACAATCCGAGCCGCGCACGTCCGGCAACGAGATGAGAGCGGCTTTATTCCCCATTTATAGAGCCTCCACAGAGCGATCGACGCAAGTGTGCTGTCAGGCAGATAGGTGTGTCCCTGAACCGCGTCACACCGTGGACGAAAGCGCGCGGACAACTTCATCGCGGACCCGACGGATGCGGATGGTACACAGAAAGCGGGGCTGCATCCAAGCCGGAGGCAGCCCCCCGCCAAACGGCCTCGGCGCTACCGACCGCGCTGAAAAAGTCAAGCGCCCGTGCTGCCGACTGTAAACGGCGGATTCTTGTCGAAGAGATTGTCGCGTTCGCAACGGCCCTGGCCAAGAACGATGCGTTCACGAACTATCCCGTCGACGCGGTATGCTTACTTTCTGTTACATCCGAATAATAGCGACACGCCACGTCCGGATGCGAACGGAGCCTGATCTTCAGATAGTTGTCGCCGAAGCGTGAGAAGACGGGGTCGCTCGGGTCCGGGTTCGCGCCTCCCGGCGCCTCGGCCGCGAGCGCGGCCGGCAGCACGACGGGCTCGAACTCACATTCGAGTCGCGGGTGATAAAAATAGGCGAGCGACAGCCGTTCGTGCCCCGGCGGCGGACTCACGACGCGATGCTTCGTCGCGCGCAGATACCCGGACGTTGCCGCCTGCAGCATCTCGCCGAGGTTCATGACATAGGAGCCGGGACGCGGGTCGACGGCGACGAGGCGGTCGCCGATCTGCACCTCCAGCCCCCCGACGCCGTCCTGAAGCACGAACGAGAGGAGGCCGGAGTCATTGTGCAGGCCAAGCCCCTGACCCGTGTCGGCCCCTGGGCGCTGCGCCGGGTACCGGCTGATCTTCAGGTGCGGATCGCCGCGAGGCAGCACGGCCGCATCGAAGTGGTCGCGCTGCAGACCCAGCCCGAGTGCGAGCGCACGCAGAATCGCGAGGCCGACACGGTCCATGGCGTGCATCCACTCGACAATCGTGGGGCGCATCTCGGGCAGGCTCGCCGGCCATTGGTTGGGACCGCGCAACCGGCGCCACGCAGGTGCACCCGGCCCGAGCGTCTCGGCCGGTTCCTCGGGGCCGAGGTCGAGCTGCTCGCGCCAGTCGCTGGCACCGCGCGTGCGTTCGGCGCCGAGCTCGGTGTAACCGCGGAAATGCGGCGAATTGGCTATCCCCAGCGCGCGGCGCTCGGCGCCGGGCAAAGCGAAAAACGCCCGTCCGACGGCGAGCACGGCGGCCTCGAGCTCGGTCGGGATGCCGTGCCCGACGAGGTAGCAGAAACCGGGTCCGTGGCAGACCTCGCGCAGCGCTTCGACGAAGACATCGCCCGCCGCGCTCTGGGGCGCAGCGAGAAACTGCCGCATATCGAGCTCCGGCAGCGCGCTCACGCTACAACGACCGGCGCGAGGGCGCCCGCTCGTGGCGGATGCGCGTGACGACCGCAAGCGCCGCGCCTTGACGCGACAGCGTGGGCGAGCGCTGCAGCTCGAGCGAGATGAGCCGGTCCGCCTCGCGGCGGTCCCCCTTGCAGAGGCGAATCAATTCCGCCTCGTAGTCGCCGGGACTCCGCGGCTTACGGCGTTTCTTCTTCAGAGGCAAACGCGCCATCGTTAGGGCCTCGGTTGCGACCAAACGGGACGTCCGTGACATTACTACAAACTTTCGGCGATGCGCAGTGCGCATTCGAGCCCGCTTTGCAGCGCCCGGAAGGCGCGCCGCGGAGCGGCCTCGCCTCCCGAGAGGCCTTCGGAAACCTACAGTTTTTGCGGATAGACGCCGGGGACCCGGCGGGGTACTTTAGGGCCGTTTCGTCGGCAGCAGACCCGGGCCGACCGCCACAGGAGGGAGTATGCACCCCATCAAAGCAACGCTGCGTGCCGCGCTGCTCACGGCCGCGGTCAGCGCGCTGTTCGCCGCCTCGGCCGAGGCCCAGACGTTCACGCACATCAGCGATTCCATTCGCGGCACCCCGAGCGAGGCCAATTACTTCATTGCGACCCCGAAAGGCTGGCGACAGCCCATGACGCCGTGGGGCGAGCCCGACATTCAGGCCAAGCTGGACATGATGCAGGCCTCCGCGATCCCGCTCGAGCGCTGCGCCAACAGCTATTTCCGTTTCGGCACCCCGTGCGATCTCAACAAAAGGTGGCTGACGCCCGAGGAATACCAGGCGCAGGTCGATCAGCTGCAAAGGCGCGGCGACCCGGCCCTCGAGCTGACCAAGGAGGGCAAGCTCGGCGCGGCGCTGCGGGCCGGTGTCATCGATCCCCGCCTGCCGCAGCACGAGACGAACCTGCTCGTCGATCCGCCCAACGGCCTGCTGCCGGATTTGACGCCCGAAGGCAAGCGCCTCGCATATACGATGAAGAGCGACTGGGCTCTGCCCGGCGAGGACCTGACGTTCGACGGCCCCAAGGATTTCGACAGCTGGGACCGCTGCATCACGCGCGGCATGCCCTCCTCGATGATGCCGTACCGCTACAACGGCGGCTTCTTCATCAAGCAGGCACCCGGCTACGTGATCTTTTCGCTCGAGATGATTCACGAGGCCCGTATCATCCCGACGGACGGCACGCCGGTCCCGGCGCCGACCGTCAAACAGTGGCTCGGCGTCTCGACGGGCCACTGGGAAGGCGACACGCTCGTGGTCGAGACGACGAACTATCGCCAGGGCCCGCCGATGATCAATCTGGCGGTCGTCGGCTCGCCTCCGGGAAATCGCTTCCCCATCAGCGAGAAGATGAAGACGACGGAGCGCATCACGCGCCTCAACGACGACTGGTATCTCTATGAGATCACGACCGAAGACCCCGTGATCCTGACCAAGCCGTTCACGGTCCGCTATCCGATGAGGAACAATCCGTCCTACATCATGCCCGAGTACGCGTGCCACGAGGGCAACGAAATCGTACAGAACTACGTCTCGACGAACCGCTATGAGCGTGCGCACCCAGAGCCGGAGCCGGCGCAGAAGCCCGTCCAGGTCTCGGCACAGCTGGCCGATACGCTGGCCGGCACCTGGGTCGGAACGCCGCGCATCGTCACGATCGACGACCATATCACGCTGCAGTTCTCGAAGGCTTCGAACGACAGCGTGCACGGCAAGCTCGTCGGCACGAACTTCGGCAAGATCGACAAGCCGCTGCGCGACCTCAAGATCGAAGGTGACGGCATGCGCTTCCAGCTGCCGAATATTCAGCCTTGGCGGTTCACGGGCAAGGTGACCGAGGACGGCACGCTGGTCGGCGTGTTGACGAGCGCCCAGGGCGGCGTGCCCGTCACGTTCCACCGTGTCGCAGATGAGTCGAACGACTCGGCCGGCTGAGTCGGCAAAGCCCAGCCCCAAAAAAAAGCGGCGGGTCGATGACCCGCCGCGCAACAAGTAACGTTTAAAGCTGTTCGAGCTCAGAACTTTACGTTCATGCCCAAGTAGTACTGACGGCCCAGTGTGGTGTAGTAGCCGCCGTTGAACCCGCCCGTAGCCGGGAGACTATATCCGCTCGGCGCCCGGCAATTCGGATCGCCGCCGCAGACACTGCTCAAGTCCGTCCCGATCGGAAAGCCCGCCGTGCTGCCGACGTTGACCGGTGCCGTGCTGAGCAGGTTGTCGATACCGCCGCGGAACGACATCTTCTTATAGTCGTAGCTGAAGGACAGGTCGAAGACCCTGTAGCTCTTCGTCTTGATCTCCGTCGACGGGGAGTAGCTCAGGTAGATACCCGGGCCACCGGCGGCCACCTTGGCGTTGTTCTCCTTGATCGCCTGCTGCGTCGCATAGTTGGCCGTCCACACCGCCGGCAGGCCCCTCCAGCGCAGGTTGAGGCTCCAGTTGTTGCGGAAGTAGCTCAACGTGCTGAACGTGCGGTAGCGATAGGCGCCCGCGTTCGTGCCCTGGAGGTTCGGCCCCAGCGAGCCGACCCAGTTGGTTTCCACATCGTAGACGGCCGGCGAGGTCTTGGTCTTGTAGTAGTCGAGCCAAGTCGCCTGCATGTTGAAGCCCAGGCCGCCCTTGATGTTCGAGCCGAGGTCCGAGAACTGCACGCGCCAATTCAAGGCGATGTCCGCACCCTGCGTCTTGATCGTGGCCTGGTTATCGTAGGACAACGTCGTGCTCAAGGCCGCACCGCTGACCGGATCGCGCGGCACGAGCTGACAGGCCGGGGAAGCGGCCTGGGCAGCGGCCTCGGCCGGCGTGCTGACCGTCACGGCGCCGAAGCAGCGGTACGCCGCGTAGTCGATCGAGTACAGCTCGATGGCGTCGGCGAGGTTGATCCGATACGTATCCAACGTCAGGGTGATGTTCGAGAGCAGCGGCTTCTGGAACGGAGGATTCATGACGAAACCGAAGGTCCAGGTGTCCGCCACTTCCGACTGCAGGTTCGGGTTGCCGACTTGGTCGACCCAGGCGAAGCCGCCCCCGCCCGTGTTTCCGGTCGCGTCGGCCACATGGTAGTACTGCTGAGCGGCCGCGGGCCCCATCAAGGCCTCGCAGATCAACCTTGCGCTGTTGGCACCGGCTTGAGTCTGGCCGGCCGCGAGCGTGGGCTCCGTCTCGCCGGGGTTCAGCACGGGGTCGGGCCCGGTACCGGCCGCGCCGAAGGGCGCCGTCGACCGAAGTCCGCAGGCGTCGCCGAAGGCGCCGCCGCCCGTGAAGATCTCCTGCCGAGCCAGGAACAGCTCACCGATGTCCGGCGCGCGCGTCGCGCGGTTGAACCCGCCGCGCAGCCTGAACCAGTCGTTGATCTGCCAGTTGATGAGCGACTTCCAGGTCGCCTCCGTGCTCGTATGCTGGTACCTCGACTCGCGCGCGCCCAGTTCGAGCTCGAGCCGCCGCGCCGCCTTCTTATTCGAGAGCAGCGGCACCAGCGCCTCGAGATAGACGTCGCTGGCCGTCGTGGAGGCATCGAGGTAGCCCGTGGGATAAACGCCGATGACCTGGTCGAGGAACGAGTTCTCCGACTGCAGGATGTCCGGCACGAACGACGAGCCATTGTACCGGTGCTGCAGACCGAAAGCCGCGCGGATCTGGCCGGGCTTGATATTCGCAATCGGGCCCTGCAGGTTCAGCTCCTCGATGGTCTGCGTGTTTTGCGCACGCGTCTGCAAAGTGGCATTGACCGCGTTGTAGCAGTCCTGGGAAAGCGGCGCGTCCCCGGCGAAGAACGTGTTGTAGAAGCCGCTCGTGCAGGTGATCGTCGCCGCGCCGAAACCCGGGCGCGTCGGCGAGCCCGCACCGTCGCTGCCCGTGTTGCCCGTCAGCACGGCGCCGCGGCCCCAATCCGGGGCGTTGACGAGCGCGCGGAAGCGTTGCAGCGACAAGTTGCCGTTCGCGTTGTTGTAGGTCTGGGACTGGCCGTGGGAGATATAGAATTCGCCGGTCCAATCGTCGAGGAACTTGAAGTTCAGCCCGCTTTCGAGCTGCCACACGGTATTCGTATTGACCGTGCTGCGCGGCGGCAGGCTGCTGTCCGGGTTCCAGCCCGGCAGCCAGGGAGCGGCCGGATCTGGAGCGCCGCTGAAGAAATTGACGCGGCTGTTCAGCAGCGCCGCCAACTGCACCGGAACCGGATGCCCAGCGCCTGTCTGCCCCGTCGGAATGAAGTTCGGGTTCGCGTAGGCCGGGTTCGTCGGGTCCGCGACGGCCGCCGCGACGACCGCCGAATCGTTGTAGTCGAGCGCGGGATTCAGCGGGCTGTCCGTCGTCGGGTTGTACGGGACTTGCGTCTCCCAGCCGGAGATCGCGTTCGTGCCGAACAGCAGCGTTTCCGTCGCGCTCTCAGCCATCGTCGCGCGCGCGTACACCGAGAGCTTGTCCGTCACGTCGTAGTGCCCCGTCGCGAACAGTGAATAGCGCTGCTGAGGCGCCTCCGTGTACGCGGCCGGGTTTTCCCACTTCAGGCCCGTGATCTCCTTGGTCGTCGTACCCGGCAGCGAGCTGTCGAGCTGCTTGTACGGGTAGAACGTGAAGCGCGGACCGCCCGTGTAGTTGGAATAGCCGGCCTGGCTGCCCGCGACGAACACCGTGCCGTCGGCATTGAATGCGTAGGTGCGAAAAATATTCGCATTGGCCCAGTTGAATACGTTCGTTCCCGCGGGGCGATTGGCGAACACGCCGTTCACGGCCCCTTGGCTCGGGCAGTTGAACTGGCAGTCGAGGTCGCTGGTGCCTTGCAGGAAGAAGAAGTAGCCGGCGTCGTACGGGTCCTTGTAGCTGTCGAGGTAATACTTGTTGTTGCCCTGCCTGGCGGCCTGGCGATCGTAGTGCTCTACGCCGACCGCGACGTTGCCGCGGCCGTTGTCGAGGTTTGCACCGAAGACGGCGGACAGGCGCTTTTCGGTGCCGTCCCCGAACTCCGTGGTGCCGTACTGGGCGTCGGCCTGGAAGCCTTCGAAATTATCCCTGAGGATGAAGTTCGTGACGCCGCTGATGGCGTCGGCGCCGTACACGGCCGACGCGCCGCCCGTGATCGTCTCGACGCGCTGGACCAGGGCCGACGGAATCGAGTTGATGTCGGTGACCATCTCCGCGTTGATGGGCACGGTGCGCTTGCCGTTGACGAGTACCAGGCTGCGGTTCGGGCCGAAGCCGCGCAGCGAGATCGAGGCGATGCCGACCGAATTCACGGGCGTTATCTGGACGTCGCCCTGCGTCGTGACGGGCGAGGCGGCCGGGTTGTACTGCGGGAGCTTGTTGAGGTAGGCCTCGAAGTTCAGACCATTCTGCTGTTGGAACTGGCTCGCATCCACGGTGACGATGGGGCTGTTCGACGTATTGTCGCGCCGCACGATGCGCGAGCCCGTGACCGTGATCTCCTCGAGCGGCTGAGCCGGCTGCTGGCCCTGCGCCGCGGCCGGCTGGTCTTGGGCGGCCGCCTGATTCGCCGGCATGACGGCGAGCGCGGCACCGAGTAAGACACTGCCCGAAGCAGCAACGATCGACAGTGGCAGGTCCGCGTTGTGAACACTGCGCCCGACATACGACATCATTCGAAGCGCCTTGGCGATTGCACACGGCAACGCGGCGGCACGCGGAGACAAGCCTGCGCCTTTGAGCGTTTGCATATTTCCCCCAACTGATGAGAACACCGCTCTCTCGAAAAGCGGCACTCCTGGGTATTGCCTATTCTAGTTTGGCGAATTCCCAGCCCCTCTCTCGATCGAATGTATCACCCGCAATTCTGTCTCGCAAGCCCAACAAACTATTCAGTTCTGAATTGTATGACAGCGTGCGTTGGGTTTTCGCGACACGTTCGTGCCACGCTTCCCTGCCGCGCGCAAAGCCTTACGATCCGTGCGCTGGCGTCTCGGCGATGGTCGCCATGCGGCAAGCAACGCCGGCGCGCCGGACGTGCGAGAGTCGATTTGGGCAACACGTGTACGCCAGCGACGGACGTGCCGGCACGAGCGTTTCTGAAACCGCCCCGGTCGATTCCCGCTCGCTGATTCGAAGCCCCGCCTGCCGGCGCTCTAGCCCCGCGCGGGCACGCCGCTCAGCGCCTGAATCCGTATTCCAGCGTGAAGAAGGTCGCGTTCATTTCCGCGAGCGGCCCCCGCAGCTTGGCCAGCTCCGCCTCGGGGCCGTGAATCTCGAACCGCGCGAGATCGGCCACCTGCAAGGCTTCCTGAATCAGTTGGCCGACGTTCTCTACGTGCGCGAGCAGCCCCTCGGCGTCCGCGTAGCCTTCCCGGCAATGCACCTCGTCGCCGTTGAAGCTCCACCCGTAGTAAAGGCACTTCGGCTCCGCGGCCGTCCTGTCGACGAATCGCTCCGCAAGGCGCCTGAAAGCCTCCATGCGTCCCTCGTGAACCTTGAAGTAAGGTGCAATCGTGCAGCCTCGGTCGTCGGTCGCCATCGGCCTACCCTCCCCGTGTCGTCGTTCGCTCTCGCGTCGGAGCCCCAGGATAGTCGCATCGGTGCGCGGATCTCGACAAGGCGTCTAGCCTGCGCGCGCGAAAACACGTTAAGACTCTCGACCGCTTGCCCGCCCGCGCAGTAGACTCGAGCGAGGCCGATGAACCAGTCCTTCCTCGACAAGCTCGCCACCGAGCTCGGGCAATTGTCCGAGCAGGGCCTGTACAAGTCGGAGCGCGAGCTGGAGACCCCGCAGGGCGCCGCGGTGCGCGTGGCGGGCCTCGAAACGGCCGAGGTCGTGAACCTCTGCGCTAATAATTACCTGGGCCTCGCCGACGATCCGGCCGTCGTGGCGGCGGCCCACCGCGCGCTCGACGAATTCGGCTACGGTCTCGCATCGGTGCGCTTCATCTGCGGCACGCAGGTCGTCCACAAGCGGCTCGAACACGCGATCTCCGGATTCCTCGGCACGCAGGATACGATCCTCTACAGCTCCTGCTTCGATGCGAACGGCGGTCTGTTCGAGACGCTGCTCGGCGAGGACGACGCCGTGATCAGCGACGAGCTCAATCATGCGAGCATCATCGACGGCATCAGGCTCTGCAAAGCCCGGCGCTTCCGCTACCGCAACAACGATGTCGCCGATCTCGCCCGCCGGCTGGAAGCCGCCGCGGGCGCACGCGTGAAGCTCATCGCGACGGACGGCGTGTTCTCGATGGACGGCTCCATCGCCCGCCTCGCGGACATCTGCGACCTCGCCGACCGCCATGGGGCGCTCGTCATGGTCGACGACTCGCACGCGACGGGCGTCCTCGGCGCAGGCGGCCGCGGCACGCCCGAGCACTGCGGCGTCGCCGAGCGCGTCGACATCGTCACGAGCACGCTCGGCAAAGCCTTGGGCGGGGCATCGGGCGGGTTCACCTCCGGGCGCGCCGAGATCGTCGCCTGGCTCAGACAGCGCTCGCGGCCCTATCTGTTCTCGAACTCGCTGGCCCCGATGATCGCGGCAACGTCGCTCGCCGTGCTCGACCTCGTTGCAGCCGGCGGCGCGCTGCGCCAGCGGCTGTTCGACAACGCCCGCTATCTGCGCGCCGGGTTGACCGCCGCGGGCTTCGATCTGTTGCCCGGCGAGCATCCCATCGTGCCCGTCATGATCGGCGATGCGAAACGCGCGCAGCAGATGGCGGACGCCCTGCTCGCCCGCGGCATCTACGTGGTCGGCTTTTCGTATCCCGTGGTACCCATGGGTAAAGCCCGCATCCGCGTCCAGCTTTCCGCCGCCCATGAGCGTGCGCACCTCGATCGGGCCATCGCCGCGTTCACCGAGGTGGGCCGCGAGGTCGGCGTGCTCGAGGCCGGCGCATGAGGGCGCTCGTCAAGGCGCGGCCGGAGCCGGGCCTCCGGCTCGAGGAGGTGCCCGAGCCCGAAGTGCGCCCGAACGATGTGCGCATCGGCGTACGCCGCGCCTCGATCTGCGGCACGGACGTCCACATTTACGAGTGGAACGAGTGGGCGCAGCACGCCGTCAAACCGCCGTTGATCCTGGGCCACGAATTCGCCGGCGTCGTCCTCGAAGTCGGCAGCGAAGTCTGGGGCTACGGGCCCGGCGACCGCGTCTCCGCGGAAGGGCACATCACCTGCGGCTATTGCCGCAACTGCCGGGCCGGGCGCCGGCACCTGTGCGAGCACAGCATCGGCATCGGCGTGCAGCGCGACGGCGGGTTCGCCGAGCAGGTCGTAGTGCCGGCCAGCAACGTCTTCAAGCTGCCGGACGCCATCGGCGACGACCTCGGCGCCATTCTGGACCCGCTGGGCAACGCGACCCACACGGCCCTCTCCTTCGACCTCGTCGGCGAGGACGTCCTGATCACGGGCGCGGGCCCGATCGGCATCATGGCGTGCCGCATCGCCCGCTTCGTCGGCGCGCGCCACATCGTGATCACGGATGTCAACGAGTATCGGCTCGAACTCGCGCACGGCATGGGCGCGAGCGTCGCGCTCGACGTGCGGTCGGGCTCGATACCGGACACCATGCAGGCGCTCGGCATGACCGAAGGGTTCGACGTGGGCTTCGAGATGTCGGGCCACCCGAGCGCGCTCGCCGACCTGCTCGGGGCCATGCATCACGGCGGCCGCATTGCGCTGCTCGGTCTGCCGCCCGCGCCCATCGCGATCGACTGGAACGAGGTCATTTTCAAGGGCCTGACGATCAAGGGCATCTACGGCCGCGAGATGTTCGAGACCTGGTACAAAATGGCGAGCCTCCTGCAGAGCGGGCTCGCCATCGAGCCGATCATCACGCACCACTTGCCGTTCACGGCTTTCGAGGAAGCGTTCGAGATCGTCCGCTCCGGTCGGTCCGGCAAGATCATTCTCGAGTGGACTTAGGCGTCCGTCGCCGAAATTGTCGAGCCGGGGGAAGAACAAGCCATGGCCGATCAGCGTAGCTCTTCTCGCAGCGAGCGCAGGCGCTTCCTGAAGAACAGCGCGGCGCTCGGATTGAGCGCAGGCATCGCTGCGCTCGGCGCGGAACAGGCCGCGAATGCGCAGACGCCGCAGCGTTGGGACCGCTCGGCGGACGTCGTGATCGCGGGCGCGGGTGCCTCCGGACTGTGTGCGGCCATCGCGGCCCGTGACCTCGGCGCCTCCGTCATCGCGATCGACGAGAATCACGACGTTGGCGGTCACGCCCTGGTCAGCGGCGGCCGCGTACCGCTCGGCGGCGGCACGAGCTGGCAGCGGCGGTACGGCGTCGAGGACTCGCCGGATCTCGTGTTTCTCGATCACACAAACCACAGCAATCCCGAGTTCGTCTACGGCGACCGCGAGCTGATTC
This sequence comes from uncultured Gammaproteobacteria bacterium, assembly GCA_963782445.1. Classification (GTDB taxonomy): domain Bacteria; phylum Pseudomonadota; class Gammaproteobacteria; order Steroidobacterales; family Rariloculaceae; genus ZC4RG20. The sequence goes on along the minus strand of CAWAJM010000001.1, from coordinate 1,211,701 downwards.
GCGCTTGGGCGGACGAGAACGTGCCGACCTTCGAGTTTCTGCTCGAGAACGGCGTCGAATTCGTCGACGCAGCGCCGACCGTCGTCAACGGCGGTTCCGTTCCGCGGCTGTTCGTATGCCGGGTCTACTCGGACGATCTAAACGAGACGATTGCGGGCAATCCGGGCTCCGGCCTCGTGCGGCCCCTCGAAGCGAGCGCCAGAAGGAAAGGCGTCGAGTTTCTGCTTGCGCATGGCCTGGACGCCCTGGTCCGCGATCACGCCACGGGACGCGTGCTCGGCATCAGCGCCCGTTCCGGGGATCGGATCTTGCACATCCGGGCGCTCAAAGGCGTCGTCGTCGCGACCGGCGGCCATACGAGCAACGTCGAATTCCGCCGGATCTTCGACCCTCGCCTGACCGAGGAGTACCAAGTCGCGGGCGAGCCCTGGTCGCGCCCGTCCGCGGCCGGCGAGATCGCGGCCATGGGTCTCGGCGCATCGTTGTGGGCGACCGCTAACCAGAATCGCCAGGCCGGCCTCGGGCCCATCACCAAGACGCGTCACATCGGCTGCCGATTCGGCTATCAGCACTTGAAGTGGGATCCCAAGAGCCCCGTGTTCGCTCGCGCCCGCGCGTCCGGTTTGACCGTGAGCAGCTTCCAGAACGTGATTCTCGTCAATCAGGTCGGGCGGCGCTTCTGGAACGAGATGGACGAGTCGTTCGACTTTCTAAACGCCTGTCTCGGCACGAACGGCAATCTCGGCAAGGGCCCGAAGCAAAACGGCGGCGGACCGATCTGGGCCATCTTCGACGCCGACGCCGTCGCGCGCGAGCGATGGCGGCCGGAGCCGCCGCACGTCGATCCGACCGGCTTCTTCTTTGCGGCCGACACGCTGGCCGAGCTGGCCGCACGCATCGAAAGCCCCTACCAGCCGCAGCCGATTCCGGCTGCCGCGCTCGAGGCAACGGTCGCGCGTTACAACGCGTTCGTCGCCAAGGGTAAGGACGAGGACTTCGGCAAGCCGGCGCCGCGGCACAGGATCGGCACGCCTCCGTTCTACGCGGCCTGGTCGACCCCGATCCTGCACGACTCGCTGACGGGGCTCAGGATCGATACGCAGTGCCGCGTGATCGATACCCACGGCAGGGTGATACCCAGCCTGTTCTGCTGCGGCGAATGTGCCGGCGGGTTTGCACTGCACGGGCTGCCGCGGGTCACCGTGTTCGGGCGCATGGCGGGGCGTGCCGCCGCAAGGGCCGAAGCCTAGAAGTTTGAGGCACCGAGTCGTACGGCGGCGCGAGCCTTAGAGCTCCATGGGCTCGATGGCCCGCCGCCAGGACTCGCGCGCCTCGAGCCGATCGATCCAGCCCGCAACGTTCGGAAACTCGGCGAGCTCGATGCCGGCCGCCTCGCGGCGCGTCAAGGTGCTCGCGAGTGCGAAGTCGGCGATGCTGAGGTCGCCCGCGGCCCACTCCCGCCCTTCGAGACCCGTATCGAGCACGCCGAGAAGGGTCTTCGTTGCCTTCGCCTCGGCCGCGATCACGTTCTCGTCGGGCTTCCCGCGGCCGAATTTCTCCTTGAGCACTTTCTCGAACGTGAGCTTCTGGCTCGAAGGCCCGAGGTGGATCGCCTGCCAATACGACCATTGATCGACGACCGCGCGCTTCTTGAGGTCCGCCGGATAGAGCCGCCGCGCGGGGTCGAGGCTCGCGAGATAGGCATTGATCGCGCGCGACTCGAACAGCCTCAGGTCCTCGTCGACGAACGCGGGCACCTTGCCGTTAGGGTTGATCGCCAGGTACTCGGGCGTCCTCGTGCCGCCGCCGAAAACGTCCACGTCGACGATCTCAACGTCGGCGTCGAGCTCGAAAACGACGGCGCGCACGCGCAGGCAGTTCGGGGACCAGTTGGCGTTGAAAAGCTTCATGGGACGCTCCGGATACGAGGATCTCTTCTACTGTGCCATTCCGAGGCGCGGCATGATAGTCGGTGTGGCACCGCCACCCTCAGCGTCCGAGATCCAGTCCGAATTGATCGCGCTTGACGGGGCGCTGCATGCCTTTCTCCGTATGCTGCTGCCAGGTCTGCGCCCACGGCCTGCCGTAAAGATCGGGCACGGTGTACTCGAACGTCGTGCCGGGTGTGAGCGGCGTCGCGACGCCCTTCACGGGAAAGATCGTCTGCACGCAGAACAGGTACGGCAGCGGGTCCCCTTCGTTCAGCGCCTGCTTCTTCGCCCAGTACTGCGTGATGCGCACGGGCTCGACCAGCGCCTCCGGATCGTAGAGCACCGCCTCGTGGTCGAGGCCGATCATCCTGCCCTTAGCGTCTCTGCGGGGCGTGTAGATCTCGACCGTCTGCAGCTTGCTGCTGAATTCGAACTCGCCGTGCGCGAACCAGCCTTGAATGTTCGAGGTCCACGTGATCAACGCATCGCCGTCCCAGAAGCCTATCGTCTCGCCGTACCACTGCGGCACGTCTGGACCCAGGCGCGGCACGGCTCCCGATTCGTCGAACTGCCGCCCGATGTAAATCTGCGTCATGAAGTTCCACGACGAGGTGTTGAGGATCTGCACGAGATCCGGCGTCACGATGACCTGAGGCGCGCCCGCGGCGTACTGCGCGAATCGCCGCATGAAGCCCTCAGGCTGGCAATACGAACCCGGCCATTGCGGGTCGTCCGGCACGGCGTAGTGATACATCTGCTGCACGAACCGCTGCTGGTACTCGGGCGTGAGCAGCGAAAGGTAGGTCGGAATCTGGGCGAGCTCGCTGTAGTACCACGATGCGGTCTTGCGGCGATCGCGCACGTACTTGCCGTCCCAATCGGGTACCGTCGCCCGGTCGTACACCGTGGGGCCGCCTTTGGCCCGGGCCTCGGCGAGCAGGGCCGTATAGTGAGCCTTCGCCGTCTTGAACGGATACGGGCTCACGATGTCCTTGCGCGGATAGTCTCGATTGCAGTAACCCCAGGCGCCCGTGCGCGGATCGTTGTTCGTGATCAGCGGGACTTCCGTCGCGCCCCACTGCGTTTCCAAGCCGCCCGGCGAGTTGCAGCGGAAATAGCGCTTGTCGGTCCAGAGCGCACGATCGAGATAAAAGTCCCGGGTCGTGAAAATGTCTTTCGTCAGCGCCTCCACGCCCGGCGGCACGGCGCCGCCTTTCGCGGCGTAGACGGGCACGAGGCCGGCGGGCACGCCGGGCCCGATGAACAGGCCTTTGCCGTCGGGGCCGACGATGCTGGCCGGCTCGTACTGCGGCGGCCCGCCGCGGCCGGCGCTCTTCGGCAGGCGGTGCAGCACTGCGTCGAACGGCCGTTTGGGCATATTCCGGCTTTCGCGGTCGCCGTGGATATGCAGCGTGTCGCCCGCGAGCTCGCCCTGCGCAGCGTTGCGAAACGCCCGGCCGCCGTTCTGCACGACCTCGTCGTCCCAAAGCGCCTCATGAACGACGAAGAACGAGACCTTCGCCCCATCGACTGCGATGTCTTCGATGCGGTACCTGCGTCCGTTCGACCAGTCGACCACCGTACCCGTGTAGGCGCTCCCCTCGTGCGTGAACTCGAACACGTACGGCGGGCCGGCCATGAACGCGCCGTCGAGCTCCGCGGCAGCCGCGGAGCCGACGAACGCGACCGCGAGCAGCGTTGCGGCGCAGGCAACGCTCCGGAAGCGCTGTGCTGTCATCGGGCGTTCCCGCCCGCTCCCTGCGCCGGCGCGGCTTCGGTATCAGAGCCGCCGGCGGCGGCCGACGCAGCCGGCGGCGCCGGGCGCATGAAATCGATGACGATCGCCCGTTTCTCGAACTTCCATTCGCCGCCGACCTTGCGCAGCGTGTCGTCGTAGTGACCGGCGACCGCCACGCCGGGGGCGCCGTCGACGAGGCCGATGTCCTGCCAGTAGGCGCCACCCGTGGCCGAGTCGCCCTGGATCTTGTAGGACAAATTGCTGATGACGTGATTGATCCGATCCGCCGGCAACGCACCGACCAGCTTCATGATCTCCGCGCGCCCCTTGGCGGTCTGATTCCCCAGCGACAGCGTGCCGTCCTCGGTGAACATTCCCGCATACGCTTGCCAGTCGTGAGCATCGAGTGCGCGTGGGTAGTCGCCTTCGACGAGCTGGTCGATGGCTTGCCGCTCGGCGACCGCCGCGGTCCGAGGATCGGCCGACGGTCCCGCGCAGCCCACGACGCCGAGAACGGCGACCGCGATCGCCAAAGCCTCGCCCGTTGCCACTGTCACGATGTGCTTGCTCATGGTTTCCCCCAATGTCGTGTTTGTTCTTGGCGCCCCTCTCCCCGGCCGGGAGCCAGATAGGGCTCTTCGGCCTTCACGCATCAAACCATAGCCGCGGCCGCGCAACCATCCCCTTCGTGCAGTCTTTTCTTCGCCTTCGACTAACGGCCCCAGGCAGGCTTTGACAAAGCGCCGATCGTAAACTACACAATAGGCGCATCTTCGCAACACCGAGGACCGGCAACGTGGAGCCCGAGCCAAATATGCGCCAGCCCGATCCCATTCCGGGACGACGGGCGTTCAACTGGAGTTCGCTGCCCGCGCTCGGGGCGGCCGCGCTGACGCTGATCGCGCCCGCCGGACCGCTTCGCGCGCAACCCCGGCCGCAACCGCCGGCCTCTCCGCCCAGGCCTTCCGTGACGGCCCAGCGGATCGGCAATGGGCCGATCATCTACCAGGGCATGCCGGGCCTGGAAGGCGATCTCGGCGACAATATCGACGGCCCCTCGGTCATCAAAGCGCCGGCCTGGCTCGACAAGCCGTTGGGTAAGTACTACATGTACTTTGCGAACCACAGGGGCAAATACATACGCCTCGCCTACGCCGATCGGCCCGAAGGCCCGTGGCAGATCTATGCGCCCGGAACCCTGCGTCTCAACCAGATGAGCCATTGCTTCAATCATGTCGCCTCGCCCGACGCGCTCGTCGACGATGCCCATGAGCGCCTGCTTCTGTACTTCCATTGTCCGATCGAGTCGGTCAAGGTCAAACGCGCGCGGCCCTATGCGCAGATCACCTTCGTTGCGACATCGAAAGACGGCCTGCATTTCGAGCCCGTGCAGCAGGGTTTCGCGGCCCCTTATCTACGCGTATTCCGCTATCGCGGCTATACCTACGCGCTGGGGATGTCGGACAAAAAGAGCGCCTATCCGACCTGGCTGCGCAGCGGCCAATTTTACCGCTCGAAGAACGGCATGCCCCCGTTCGAGGCCGGCCCGCGCATCCTCGACGAGATGCGCCATGCGGCGCTGTTCCGGACAGGAGACCTATTGCACCTGTTCTACACCGTCGTCGGCGACGACCCCGAGCGCATCTATTACGCCCAGGTCGACCTGCGGCCCGACTGGGCCGAGTGGACCGCAACGGCGCCGACCGAGGTGCTGCGGCCGGAGACCGCGTACGAGGGCGCGGACCTGCCGCTGGCGAGATCGAAGGGCGGCATGTCGGCCGGAAGGGAACGCGCTCTTCGCGACCCGGCGATTCTCGACGCCGACGGCCAGCTCTACCTCTACTACGCCGTGGCGGGCGAGACCGGCATCGCAGTCGCGCGCGTCGAGCTGAAGGTGCCCCGAAAGTCGCCCTGACGCGGGCGCCACGCTGCCGTTGCGCATCCACGATGGGGCCGCGGCGGAGGTCAAGGCCGCCCTCGCAATCGACCCGCACGTGCGTGCCCGCGCCGAACGATACGGCTACAAAAAGGTCAGCCGGTGCCGTCTCCGCCCCTTAGAGCGGACCCTACTCGGCGGCTTTGAGCGGATTCCGGCGAGGCTTGTACGTCGCGTCGAAGCGATCCGGCAAGCCGCTGTCGGAACTGATGTAGCGGCGTTTGATGAGCCACTTGCCGTTGCGTTTGACGAGCTCCGTGTCCTCGCGGCCCTGCTCTGTAAGCTTGGGCGGCTTCCCGACTCCGTCGTTCGCGACTCCGGTCCAGATCACGTGAGCCGTGGCCGTGTCGCCCTTCACTTCGATGACGGGATTCGTCAGCAGCATGTGATTCTGAGGGCGCGGTGCCGAGGGCTGGGTCCGCTTCGCGCCGTCCGGCCCCGCGTACAGCTTGGCGATCGCCTCGCGGCCCTTGGCCACGGTCCCGTCGACGTTGAGCAACGCATCCTCGGTGAAATATTCGGACAAGGCGTGACTTTCGCCCTGCGAGAGATCGTAGTAATAGCGCGTCAGCAGATCCTCGATCTGGACGCGGTCCAGCAGAGTCTGCATCGTGACCTGCTGCGCCTGCGCCGGCGTCGCCAGCGGCGGCAGCGCGAAAGCCGCGCTCGCGGCGATGACGAACGCCGATGGCAGAAGGCAGTTACGAAGGCGGTATCGCAACATCATGCGGAGTGCTCCCTCTTATTGTTAGCTAGATAGGGACGGAATCCTAGCCGGAAAGGAACTGCTCTACGATCCGCGCGGCCGCCTCCGGCGCATCGAATTCGATCATGTGGCCCGCTCCGTCGAGCGTCTCGATGCCCGCAGCACCTTCGATCAAGTCCGCGAAGCGCTGCGCGTAGGCCGGCGGCACCACGCGGTCCTCCGATCCCCATAGCAGCAGCGTCGGCGCCGTGACGCGCGGAAGGCGCTTGGCGAGGCCCGTGTCGCCGAGCGGCCAGAGAATCTTGGCAGCCGCGACGTCCGCATGCAGCCGCATGACTTCCCATTCGACCGCGTCCGCGCCTTCCGGCGGCGCGAGCCAGGCGTCGAGCTCTTCCGGCCTGGCCGACAGCGCGGAGGATCGCGCGCCTGGACGCTGCGCGAATACATCCGCGACGGGCGCCTCGGGATCGAACAGCCCGAAAGGCGCGATGAGCACGAGGCGGCGCACGGCTTCCGGCCAGAGCGCCGCGACCTCTGCGGCGAGCGCCGCCCCGACGGACGCGCCGGCGAGGTCGGCGTTACCGAGACCCGCAGCGCGAACGGTATCCCGCGCCGCGACGATCCAGTCGAGATGATCGTCCAGCGGATCGGCGCTGGGACCGCCGGGGAAGCCCGGCAGCGAAGGCACGACGACTTCCCGCTGCTCGGCCAAGGCCTCCAGAAACGGCGTCCAGCGCGGCAGCCCGCCGAGACCTGGGAGATAGACGAGCGGGTTGCCCCGTCCCTGGCGCCATACGCGCGTCGCCCCGAGGGCCGTCTCGACGAGCGTCTCCGTCGGCCCGCTCACGACGCGGGCCCCGCCTGCCGCCCGGCGCGGTTCTCCATGGGCGTCGGCCACCACCGGTCCTCCCATTCGTCTTCGAACAGGTCCGCGATCTGCGGGAGCACGCGTGTCGCGAAAAGATCGGTGTTGTAGCGTGTGAGATCGCGGCTCATATTGCCGAAATGGAGCAGGAGCAGAAGATGGCCGACGTGGAGCTCGGTGCACACCTGCCGAAGCTGCGCGGCCACCTCGTCCGGGCTGCCGATGACGACGTGGCCCTTCTCGAAGAGATCGCTCTCGCCCGTCGCCGTCTCGCGCCGCGACCGCTCGGCCGCGCGCAGCACCTGGGACGACACCTTGGCGCGTACCGTTGCCTCCGATGTATAACCGGGCGGATTGGCATAGGCCGCATCGATGTGCAGGCAGCGGTTATAGAAGTAATCGGCCGGCTCGCGGTAGAGATCGAGCGCCTCGGCGCGCGATTCGGCGACGCCGACGAACTGCAGAAAACCGGCCTGAAACGGATTCGGCTCGCGCCCGAGCTCGCGCATCGCGTTCCAGAACCCCGTCAAATGGGCTTTGCTCGCCGTGTAGCCGAAGTAAGAAAGGTTCGTGTAAACGAAATCGTTCTCGGCACAGAAGTGCCAGGTTTCGATCGAACCGCCGCCCGGAATCCAGATCGGCGGATGCGGCTTCTGCACGGGGCGCGGCCAGCAATTTACATAGCGTTGCTGATTGAATCGCCCGTCGAAGGCGAACGCCTTGTCCGCCTTCCAGGCGCGCGTGACGAGGTCGATGGCTTCGTAGTAGCGCGCCCGCAGCAGCCCCGGGTTCTGCCCATACGCATAGCAGGTATCCATCGGCGTGCCGACCGGAAAGCCCGCGATGAGCCGGCCGCCGGAGATGCAGTCGAGCATCGCCATCTCCTCGGCGACGCGCGTCGGCGGATTGTAGAGCGCGAGCGAGTTGCCCATGACGCAAATCGCCGCGTCCGAAGTGTTGCGGGCGAGCGTCGAGGCGATGAGGTTCGGCGACGGCATGAGGCCGTAACCGTTCGCATGGTGCTCGTTGACACAGACCGCATCGAAACCCGCGGCCGCTGCGTATTCGAGCTCATCGATGTATTCGTTGTAGAGCTTGTGGCCTTCCGCCGGATCGAAGAGGCCCGGATCGACGTCTACCCATACCGAGGCATGCTTCTGCTTGAAGTCCTCCGGCAGCGTCTGATACGGCATGAGATGAAACCACAGCACCTTCATCGACCCGTCCCCCGACCGTCTTATCGACGCTGTGATCATCGTCGATTGCGCGAACCGGCGCAAATCGCTCATGACTGTGAGCGATTCGCGCCGACGCGCATGACATCGGGCGGGTTCTTGGTGGAGGCGCCGACGGTAAACACTGGCACATTCGGCATTGGCGTATCAATCGCCCGCATCGCTTCGACGACGGCTCAACAGGTCCAGCCAGCCCCGAATTCTCTCGACGCTCGAGTCTTGCCCGCCGCCCAGATCCTGAGCGGCCTCTCCTCGCAGCGAACGTCCAGGAGCGGCGGCAGCGTCAAGTCGTAACGCAGGATGCGGTTCGCATCGATTCGGTATAGCTCCCTGTCCTCGACGTAAACGGCGTCCGCCACGATGCTGCCTTCGACCGCCGCAAGATCGACGATTTCCGGCATTCGTCGAGGCGGCGAAATGCGCGCAGATACGCTTGCTGAACGGCGTCCTCCGCAGCAGCGCGATCGCGCACGATCTCGACGGAGACGGCGTAGGCAATAGCATGCGTCGCCCTGACGAGGCGGCCGTATGCCTCGCTGTCGCCGCGCCGCGCGGCCGCCACAGTCTCGCTCATGCCTGCCACTGATCCAACCCCGCCCCGGCAATATGGAAAGGACACACCGACCGCCGAAGTGTGACGGTCATGGGCCGAATGTGGGCACCACAGTAGCCGAAAGCGGCCCGCAAAGCCGCCGCTTCAGCCGTGTGAGACGTCACAGGGTTACATGCTGCGCGTCGTCGAAGCGCTGGAGCACACGGTCTTCGCTACCGCTGCCAGTCTGCGAGTCTGTGCACCTCGACACGGATTACGCGGGCCCGCGGTGCTATCGTTCACGCATGAAGGCGCCACCCGCGCCGATTTGACAGAACGCACATGAGCGACACTCGCAGTCCAGATCGCCGCAGCAGCGGCGGCAAGCCGGCGGGGCACGTCGAATTCGACAGTCGCGGCAACAGCGTCTGGCGCTGGCACGCCGAGCCCGGCGACAGCACATCGATTTTGTTGCATCGGCTGGAGAATGATGCGCTCGCGCTCGAAGCGACTCGGCCCGTTCCCGCTCTGCGCGAGCGGTCCAAGCCCAAGAAGGCCTCTCGGCCGACGGAAGCCCATGAGGGCCTCTCGCTCGAGGCAACCGCTGTTCGCGGCTTCGATCCCTACAATCGCGGCTGATCCGCGCATCCGGCGGATCCGGCGGATTCGGCGCCGGCCTGCGCCGCCCGCGCCCGTATAGTCACCGACCCCCCGGCTGCAGGCCATTCGCGCTGCGTCCGCACGCGAAAGCCATGGCATGGTAGTTGCAGCATACCGATACCATGCAGGTCATCGAGGAGGAACCCATGAAATTCGCAATGCTTGCGATTACTGCAGGGCTGCTCGTCGGCGCGGGCACGCTCGCGCATGCCGACAATGACGATCAGGGCGTGTTTTACGGCGGCAATAGCTCCGCGTTCAGCAACAAGGTGCTGAAAACCGACACGACGAGTTGTCAGGGTACGCTGCTCGCCTCGGGTCTCGGCCAAGTGTCGAACGACGTGCATGCCGTGCGGCCGGGCAATCAGCGCACGTTCGATATCGCGAACCAGAACGTGCCGTGGGCCTGCCTCGGCCACGATACCGCTGACTCCGGCACCATGGTGTGCCCGGCGAACTCGAGCCGGATTCGGCTCTCGCTCGCCAACAACGAGGCGAAGTTCGAATGCCTCGGCCGAGGCTGACAAGCGGCCTTTGTCTATGACGGCGCCGGGCCTCGCGGACGACGAGGCTTCCTGGGTCTTTCGGTTGGTACGACGCGAAAGGCCCCCGGTGCGCCGCGGCCCCGCCGCATGACCTGAACCCAGTATTCGCGCACGCTCGTTGAGAGGCGCACGGCATGAAGAACGACGAGGGGGCTATGCAGGAACAATTGCGCTGGGCGGCTTTCGCGGCCGGATTGAGCATCGCCGCGTGTGGATGGGCGGGCCCGGTGGCCTCGCAGAGTCAGGGCAAGACGGCGCTGCGCTCGGGTCCTGGGACCGAATTGGGCTGGGCCGCTTTCGAGAGGAAGCATGAAGAGCCAAGCCAAGGGACTCTCGGACATCATGAGGCGGCGCATTGCCGAATCGGCAGACGGATCACTTTAGGGCGCAATTGTTGGGAAGAAATGACGCCGAGCGGCAAAGTGCCGATGCGCCAGCGATCGCGGCGCGGAATGGCGGGCCATTCCCGGCGATGAAGCGGTCCAGGCGCGGCGCTGCGAGCGCGCCGCGCCTGGAGGCCTCGTCAGGTCGTTAGAAATTCACCCTCACGCCAGCCGCAAACCGCCGGCCGATCGTGTCGTACAGCACCGAGCTCGGACCCGGCACACCCGCACGACCGAGGCCGGGGTAGGTCGCCGGCGGCACCGTGTTGAACAGGTTGTTGACGGTCAAGAACACCTGCCACGGCGTGCCACTGTCCATACGGCCCGTGTAGTTGAAGCTCAGGTCCGTATAGGTGACGGCGCCGACCGTATTGTTGTCGATGGTCTGCACGCCCGGAATCGCGACGCTGCTCTCCACGAACTGCCGGTCCATCTTCCCGCCGCCGATGTAGCGCGCCTGCAGGAAGAGCGAGTACGGCCCGGTCGCGTAGGTGAAGCTCGTCGTCACCTTGTTCTTGGGCAAGCCCATCGTTCCGACATCGCCCGCGCGCTCGTCTTTCGGCGTGCCCGGGGTCGTGACGGAGTTCTCGTTGAGCCGCGAGCCCAGCAAACGCCAGCTCAGGGTACCCTTGCCGACGTCGATGCCGCTGTAGTTCATCTCAAGGTCGAAACCGCGGACCCTCTGGTTGGACAAGTTGATGTAGAGGGAATCGACGCGATTGATCTCGCCAAACGCCTGGCCCGGAAGCGGTGCGTCGCGATGGACGTACTGACACAGCGAGGACGAGTCGTGGCCCACGGAGTTCCAGCAGGCATTCACGATATCCTGGGCCCGCAGCTGCCCGATGGCATCGCTCAGGTTAACGTCGTAGGAGTCGAGCGTCAGCGAGAACTTCTCGAGCGGTTGATAGACGAACCCGAGCACGCTGGTCAGCGCCGTCTCGAGGCCGACTTCGGAATTGCCGCCGGAGAACGACGCCGTGCTGATGACAGGGTCGCCGGGCTGGGCCGGATCATTGACATTTACCCCGCCGCGCTGGGACTCGAAGCGTTCCTGAAGCGTCGGCGCACGCACGTCCTGCGACCGCGTCGCGCGGAGCCTCAACGTCGGCGTGACCTGGTACGAGACACCAGACTTCCACGCGACCGTGTTGCCGCTGCCCGTATAGCTCGCCGTTCGGGCCGCCTCGTCGAGGTTCAGCTTGCCGTCCTTGAGCAGGGGGATGCCGAACTCGAAGAACGCCTCGCGGTCGTTGTATCCGCCCTCGACGGCGCGCTGGCTGGAGAACAGGACCGTGCTCGAGTTCGAGTCACCGGAGAAGCCGGGCGGCACGTACCGCAGGCCCGGGAGTCCGTTGGGGTTCGAATTCCGGGTGCCGTCGGGATTGGCCCCCGCCTCGACGCCGCGCAGCGTCGGCGACATCAACCCGAGGTCGCTGAGCCGCACGCCGTTGATCGTGCAAGGGAACTCGTCGCACGGATCGATCGTGCGCACGTTCAGCTGCTCCTCGCGCCAGGAGAGACCGAAAGCGGCGCTGATCGGGCCCAGCACGCCGGAGCCTCCCTGCGTCAGATTGCCCCGCAGCGTGACCTCGGCGTCGTCCTCCGTGGTTCTGCCACGAGCGATCTTGCCGTCATCCGTCACGTAGTGGGCCATGGCGGGCGTGACCGCGTCCGTGCCGCCGAACAGGTTGATGGGCACGCAATTGTCGAACACGCCGGGATTCGCCACGGTGACGCTGCACGCGGGTTTGCCCGTGACCGGATCCGTTACGGCATCCATCGCGAGGAATAGACGATCCGTGCGCATGCCGCCCGGAACGACGGTCTCCTGCCGGTTCTGCGCGTACTGCACGTAGCCGTCGAGCGACCAGCCGCCGGCGAGGAAGCTGTCCGGCAGGTCGTGGGTGAAGCCGCCCGTGTACTGGCCGTAGCGGTTCTTCGCGATCAGTTCACCGCCCGCGAAGGGGTTGCCGGGGGTGTTCGGCGTGAAAATGCCGAAGTTCACGGACTCGATCCCATTGGCCTGCATGGTGTCGCGAATCGACCCGGGCAGGTAAGGGTTGTTCGCGTAGACCCTGCCGACCCACGGCCCGAGCAGCGCGGCCGTTTGCCAGTGGTTGGTGTCCTCGGTATTCGCGAGCAGGCTCTCGACGTAGAACCTGTTGCGATCGTTGACGTTGTAGTCGTAGTGCACGAACCCGCTATAGCGGTCCGCCGGGGCGTCAACTGCGTCGCCGGCATTGACGCCGTAGTCCAGGGTCGGCATGGCCTGGCAGTTGCAGCCGCCGCTCAATTTGCCGATGCCGCTGAAGGCGAGCGGCTGCGTCTGGCCCGAACCGTTGGGCACGAATTCCAGGTGATCGAGCGACGCGGGCAAGGCGACGCCTTGGCCGTTGATGTCGAGTGCGGGCCCGAGGAGTATACCGCCGGCCGTGTAATTCGTCGGCTGCACGTACTTTTCGGTGATGTACGTCGGCCCATTCGGATCCGGATTCGTGACCCGCGCCCGCAGCAGGAACGTATCGCTGCGGTCCTGCAACGACTTGACGCCCCAGGCGCCGTCCTTGTGATAGTTCTCGACGGATGCAATGAGGTGACCGCGTTTACCGATGTCGGTGCCGTACGACACGCTGAACTTATAGTTCGTGTCGTCGCGATAAGTCGTCGTCCCGCCCTGCACGGAATATTTGAGGCCCGTGAAGTTCTTATCGAGACGGAAGTTGACGACGCCGGCTACGGCGTCCGCACCGTAAGCGGCCGAAGCGCCGCCGGTGACCGCCTCCACGCTCTGCACGAGCGCTTCGGGGATGACGCCGATGTCGACCGTGCCGAATTTGTTGCTGGGCCCGAGACGGTGCCCGTCCAGCAGCACCAGCGTGCGTTGCGCATCGAGGCCGCGCAGGTTGACGTTGCTACCGCCCGGCGCGACCGAGCCGCCGACGGCCTGCTGAGTCGAGAGGTTGTTATAGAACTGCGGCAACTGGCTCAGCGAGTTGACGAGCTCGCCAGGGTTCATGGTTTGCAGGTCGCTGCCGCTCACTGCCGTCACGGGCGTCGGCGTATTCACGCCCGAGGTGACCAGGCGCGAGCCGGTGACCGTTATCTCTTCGAGGGCGCCAGGCGCGCCCTGCTGTGGCGCCTGCTGCTGCGCGAGCGCCTCCTGCCCTACCCCCAACCCCAGGCAACCGGCGCATACGGCCAGTGCCAACTGATAATTCGACGTCGATCGCTTCGTCATGGACACGGTCCCCTTCTCCGCATTCGCGGCCCACTTGGGGCCGCGGTCTATCTCCCTGGACGCTGCCAGCCATTGCCTCACTGCGTCGGCTGAAGCTGCCTCCCTACCGCGACTGCGCTGCTCGCGAGCCCGACTCTCCCGCTCCCCGCACGCTAAGTTTGTGCGTCTCGAGCAAAAAGGCCGGCGCCGCCGCGCAGGATCGCAAAGATTGCAATGGCCAGCGGGACATGCTGCACGGGCAACGCTGCGCGCACCCTCTCGGGTGGCGGTCGCCCGGCATTATGTCACTCCCTCGAACATTTGCAAGAAAACAACAAGCGGCCCCGATTCCATTGGAGCGCTTACGTTCTCAGGGCGCGACGCTCGCAGATTTGTGACATACATGCAATATGGTCAACATTACATGTGTTTGAATACAGTTCTCTATCGGGAGCATTCTCTATCTGCTTTCGATGCCGGCCTCCGCCGAGATCATTGCATGCGCTTCCTAGTCATGACACCGGCACAATGCCCGCAAACGCGAGCTATTCCCGATGCTTCATGAGCTCGTCGTGGTCCTCAGGCGCGTTCTTGACGAGGTTCTCGTACTGCTCGGCCGTCAGCCCGGGCAGCTTGCGCAGGAAGCCGACCATGTCCCAGATCAACGTATCGTTGTGGGTCGGGCCCCAGGCGGCCATCCCCGTCATCTTGATCCCGTGCTTGATCGTCCAGAACTCTTCGGCCGGCGTTAAATCCGTGCCCTTGAACAGTTCCGGGGCGCGGGGATAGAGCCCCCGGCTGATTTCGGTCGTTTCCATGCCGGGCGCCAGATGGCATCCCGCGCACATCTCGGCATAGAGCCCGGCACCGGCCTCGACCGTCGCCGGGTCGGCGAGACGGGCGGGCACCTGCACGTGCCGCGCGCGCGCGGAGACCGATCGCTCCCGCACCTTCTCGAGGAACCAGTAGACGAACCGCGTGTGGGGCACGTCTGCCGCTACGTCATATCCGCCCAGGTATACGTAGGCGGCCAGCGCGACCGCAATCACCCCTAGCGCCGCCAGAATGGCGCCAATCAGTCGTCCCATCGAAGCTCTCCTTTGTCTGCGGCGCTACGGCGACGGTCGGCCGCGGCGGCGTCGCGCGCCGCGCGCCGGCGGGTCCGGTGCTCAGAACCAGCAGCGGACGCCGAATACGTAGCGGGTGTCCCGAGCGTCAGCACCCTCCGCGCGTGCGTAGCGCGCCGTCGCGCCGTGCTTGCTTTCGTGCACGATGCCGACATAGGGTGCTACCCGATGCCGGAACTCGTAGCGCAGGCGCAGCCCCAGTTCCGCCGTTGCAAAGCCGGCCCCGAGCGCGTATTTCGGCTCGTCCTGCGCATACCAGTTCAACTCCACGTGCGGTTGAAGCACCAATCGCTCGGTCATCAGCAGCTCATACTCCGCCTTTACCCGAGCCGCCGCACGTCCCCCGCTGCCCGCGAAGGCCGTCGCCTCGAGATCGAAACGGTACGGGGCGAGCCCCTGTATCCCGAATGCCGCCCAGCCGCGCGACGGCGAAGGCCGAAAGTCCTCGCGCACGCCGCCGACGATATCCCACCACGGCGCGATCGCGCGGCCGTAGAGCACTTGAAGCTCCGCTCGCTCGGTATCGGCCCCCTGCCTGTCGCCTTCGCTGCGCAGCCAGAGGCGATTAAAGTTCCGGCCGGTCCAAGCCGTTACGTCCCAGCTCGCGACGCCGCCGTCGCCCGTGGACTGTTCGAGCTGATCGACGAGCACGTAGCTCTCGTAGGGATTGTTCGGCATCGACTTGCGCACGTCCATCCCGCCGAGATCCGGGAACGCCTTAGCGCGCTCGGCGGCCGTGACCGGCGGAACAGGCGCCTTCGGCGATTGGGCGTGCGCCTGGACGTTCACGGCGGCAAACAAAGCAAGGCCGACGGCCACGTAGCCGATCTTCGATAAGCGCTCGCCGTCCATCAGCTCTCCTCCGTGTCGACCCGGACTTCGCGAAACATGCCCGCGTGCATGTGATAGAGCAGGTGGCAGTGATACGCCCAACGTCCGAGCGCATCGGCCCGCACACGATAACTTCGCTTCGTCCCCGGAGGGATGCGAATCGTGTGCTTGCGGACGTGGAAGCGGCCGGCTTCGTCCTCGAGATCGCTCCACATGCCGTGCAGGTGAATCGGATGATCCATCATCGTGTCGTTGACGAGCAGCAGGCGCACGCGTTCGCCGTATCGCAACGCGATCGGTTCCGAGTGCGAGAACTGAATCCCGTTGAACGACCAGATGTAGCGCTCCATATGGCCCGTCAGATGAAGTTCGATCGTGCGCCCTGGCTCGCGCCCGTCCGGATCGGGGAAAAGGCTCTTCAAGTCAGCGTACGTCAAGACGCGCCGGCCGTTATCCCGCAGGCCGATGCCGGGATCGTCGAGCCGCGCCGTAGGCCGCATCGTGCGCATGGCGACTCCCGGGTTGTGCATCTCGCTCGCCGGGTGCTGCTGCATGGCCATGGGCATGGCGGCGCGGGCCGGCATCGCCATCGCGTCGGAATGGGCGCCGGGCATGTTCATCTTCCCGTGCGCCATCGCGCCATGCTCTGCGGCCGCCTTTGCACTCGAAGCAGCCATGCCGCCCGACTTCATGGTCGCCGCGTCCGTGGCATGGCCCTTGATGTCGCCCAAAACGTCCATGCCGTCTTTCCCGCCCATGCCCCCCATCCCCACGTCGGCCATCGTCAGGTAGACGACCTTGGAGAGTTCCGGCACGGGTGCGCTGAGCCCTGCGCGCGTCGCGAGCGTCCCGCGCGCGTAGCCGCTGCGGTCCATGGACTCGGCGAATATCGTGAATGCCTCCGCGCCGGCCGGCTCGACGACGACGTCGAAGACCTCGGCGACGCCTATGCGAAATTCGTCGACGGTCACGGGATGCACGTACTGACCGTCGGCCGCCACGACGGTCATCTTCAAGCCCGGAATGCGCACGTCGAAGTAAGTCATCGCCGAGCCGTTGATGAAGCGCAGGCGTACGCGCTCGCCTCGGCGGAACAGACCGGTCCAATTCGCGGCCGGCGGTGTGCCGTTCATGAGGTAGGTGTAGCCGTAGTTTGCACCGACATCGGCGAGGTCGCTCGGACGCATGCGCATGCGCGCCCAGCCGAGCCGATCGTGCAGCGCCCGGCCGAAGCCTTCGCGTTCAACGTCGTGGACGAAGTTCCCCAGTGTCCGGCGGTTGTAGTTGAAGAAATCCGGCTGCTTCTTGAGCAAGGCATACAATTCGTCCGGGTCGCGATCGATCCAATCGGTGAGCATGACCACGTGCTCGCGATCGTACGTGAAGGGCTCGGGATCGAGAGGATCGAGGATCAACGGACCCACGACGCCCGTCTGCTCCTGAAAATGCGAGTGACTGTGGTACCAATACGTTCCGCTTTGACGCACTTGGAAGCGATACAGGAACGAGTCGCCGGGGTCGATTCCGCGATAGCTCATGCCGGGCACGCCGTCCATGGCGGCGGGCAGCAAGATGCCGTGCCAGTGGATAGACGCGGACTCGCGCAGTGCATTGCGTACCCTGATGTGTACGGTGTCGCCTTCGCGCCAGCGCAGGACGGGCCCCGGCAACGAGCCGTTCACGAGGGTTGCCACAGCCGGATTGCCCGTGAAGTTGACGTGATGCGGGGCGATCGTCAGATCGAACTGCGTGCCGCTCAACCCGGCGCCGCGCGGGGCCCCTGCGGCGACGGCACACGGGAATCGCCACGAGTTCAGGCCAGTCAGCACACCGGTTGCGGCGAGGCCTTGCAGGAATCGGCGCCGCGTCGGCGGCGGCAGCAAGGTGCTGGGATATCGGTCAGCCATTGGGTGGCTCCTTCGGCCGTCGCGGGACGGCGCGCGAGGAATGAAGATTCGCGAATGGGCACGCCGAAGCGTGCGGTCCTGGAGCGGCGGCCGCAGGGCCGGATACGGCAGTGGCGGTCGCCGCGGAGGCGGGGACGACCCGTTAGGACGGAGCGTGCCGGCCGCGGGGCGTCCGCCTGCCGCGGGCGCCTAATTCAGGAATGTGCAGTAACGTAGACGCAGCGGAACCGGAGGCGCATGCGCGCCTGGATGCAGTGTACGCGGCACCCTGCCGACGAAGCGGGCCGGCGTATCGCCGAGCGACGGCTCCGCCACGGCCGATACGTGGCTCAGATCCCATTTCAGGGGCAGCGCAGGCGGCACGGGATTGACCACATTGTGCACGCTCGAGCAGCCGACAGAGCTGCCGTGCCCCTCGCCGGGGCAGTTCGGACAGTGACTTTCGTGGTGGGTCTGATGCGGCGCCGTTGCGGCGTGAACCATGTCCGCGGCCATGACGCAGGGACAGCCGAAAGCGCCGAGCCAGACCACGCAAAGCAGCGGCGCCGTCAGCCGCGCCACGAGCCGGCGCCGGTTCCTGAGTCTTGCCAACAAGTTCATCGTACGCTGAGCCTCATGGGGCACTTTAGAGCGCGAGCGGAACGCTCGCAAGCGGATAGAAGAATCTTTACGTCGACGGGGCCGCCGCCCCCCGAGGCCCCAACTTGCGCCCGCCCCTGCCCGAGAAAGCAGGTCCGGTCGAACAAGCCGAGATCCACGGGGTTCGGGAGTCGAACGTCGCGCAGGTCCGGACAGGGTCGTCTCGAAGGATCGTAGCGCCGGTCGATCTGGGAGAGACACACGACGGCGACTCGCCGCGTACGAGCGAACGCCTTCAACTGCCGCACCTGCGCGTTCAGCGCGGGATGCTTCCGGTTCTGGTCCAACAGCTGCAGATAATCGACGATGACGAGCGTGCCGGCCGGCGCGGCCGCAAGCTCGGCGGCGATGTATGAGGCGCAGACCTCGTCCGAATCGTCGATGAGCAGCCGATCGCCGAACGCGCCGCAGTCCTCGCCGATCGCCGATCGAGGGCCGCGTGCAGGGGAATCTTCTCGGCGCGCGCCAGCGCCTTGGCCTGCTGTTTGAGGATGAAGATAGGCGCAGTGAGTTTCATACGAACCTCCGTCCGAGCGTCGCTCGCAACCCCTCCTCATGCGACCCGCTCGAATCTTGGGTTCGGACGAATTGACAGCCCCGCACGGCAGTACTTTCCCGCTGGAGGGTGGGAGGCACGGGCATCATGCCGAGGCGAGTATGGATCAAAACTCGATCGAAGGGAAACGCACGGAGGTCCCTCCCTGGGCGGCCATCCGGCGCTATAAAGTCGCACATATGACCCGACACGAGATCGAGAAGCGCTTCCGGCAGGTTGATCTGACCCGCTATCCGCCGCTTGGCGGCATGGCTGCGTTCCTTGCGCGCGCTTTCTCGGTCACCGTGTTTGCCATCGATCTTTGGACATCGGCCGGATTGCGCAGCATTCTGTGACCCTGAGGGCTCCGACCCCAAGAGGCCTAGACCATGGTGAAACGCAACCGCGACGAACGATTCAAGGCGGCCCGCGACTTCGTTCACCTCGAGGGCCGGCTGCTCGAGCGCCGCCTGTTCGCAACGCTGTTCGAGGACGCGCCGGCCGCGGGCGTCAACGCAGCTTTGGAAGGCTACCGGAATCCGGACGGCGGCTTCGGTCACGGTCTCGAGCCCGACAAGCTGGCTCCCGACAGCCTGCCCATCGACGTCGAGCAGGCGCTGCTCGTGATGCTGGCGGCCGGACAGACCGACGCGGTAATGGTCGAGGGAGCCTGCCAGTTCCTGGCGTCGATGGCCGTCGATGGCGCCGTTCCTCTCGCGACATCCGCCATTGAGCGATATCCGCGGGCCGTCCATTGGTCCGAGTGGACGTATCGGCCCGACCTCAATCCCACAGCGGGTCTCGCGGGTCTGCTCCACGGGCTCCGTATCGAGCACGGATGGCTCTCTGCAGCGACCGACTGGTGCTGGAGGACGATCGAGGCGGCGCTGCCCGAAGACGCCCACGCGTTTGGGGAGGTGCTCGTGTTCCTCGAGCACGTACCCGATCAGGCTCGCGCCGCCCCCATCGTCGCGCAGCTCCAGGCGCATCTGCCGCAGCTTACCTATCTGCGCCGGGATCCAGGCGACCCGAGCTACGGCCTCACTCCGCTGCACTACGCACCGCGTCCCGCGAGCCGCTGGCGCACACTCTTCGAAGACGCGCTCGTCGAAGCCCATCTGGACCGTCTCGAGGACGATCAGCACGCCGATGGCGGCTGGACGTTGACCTGGGAGCCGCCCGGCCGGGCGGCCACCCTGGCGTATCGAGGCATCGAGACTATGCGCGCGCTGCGCGTATTGAGCGCATACGGGCGCCTCTAGGCCGGCTCTAGTTCACCTCGCCCGGCTCGATGCGCAGGATGCCTGCATCCTTCGCGGAGTCCGTGACCAGATACAACAGTCCGTCCGGGCCCTGCCGCACGTCGCGAATGCGCTGACGCATATCGAGCAGCAGCGGCTCGCGGCGCAGCTCCTCCATCTTTTCGTTGAACAAGATACGCTGCAGCTGACCGGTCCCCGGAATCTCGCCGTAACGCATGCCGCCCACGAACGCATCGCCCTTCCACTTGGGCAGCTTGTCGCCGGTATAGAAGGCCAGCCCCGAGGTGGAAATCGACGGCGTCCAGTAGACGACCGGGTCCTCGTAGCCCGCCTTCTGGAAGTACTTCGACTGCCATGGGCCGGGATACGTGCGTCCCAGGCTGACGAGCGGCCAGCCGTAGTTGGCGCCGGCGTGCAGAACATTGAGCTCGTCGCCGCCGTCCGGTCCCATCTCGACCTCCCAGATCTCGTCGGTGCCCGGCCGCACGGCCAGGCCCAGCGGGCTTCGGTGGCCGAGCGTAAAAATCTCGGGGCGGTAGCCTGCTTTGCCGACAAAGGGATTGTCGTCGGGCACGGTGCCGTCGTCGTGCAGCCGCAAGACCTTACCCGTGTCGCTGCTCGGATCCTGGGGGGCGTTGCCCGCCTCGGCTCCGTACGTGCTGACGTAGAGCATGCCGTCCGGTGCGAACAGGAGGCGGGAATTACCGCTCGTGCCCTTAGTCGCGACGAAGATGTCGTGCACGTCGGTCAGTGCGCTGCCATTCCACACGCCGCGCGCAACGGCCAGCACGGCTTTGCCCCCCTCCTGCGGCTTGTCGTAGCTCAGGTAGACGTAGTGGTTGTGCGCGAAGTCCGGGTGAAGCGCTACGTCGAACAGGCCCGAGAGGAAGCCGGTATGGACCTTGGGCAGTCCGGCGACGGGATCGGGCTCGAGGCGGCCGTCGTGCACGAGCCGGAGGCGCCCGGCGCGCTCCGTTACGAGCATGTCGCCGCCCGGCAGGAACGCAAGGCTCCACGGATGAGACAGCCCGCGGACCACGACCACGACACGAATGTCCTGGCCTTCGGCGGTGGAGTACTGGACCGGGTGGTCCGGCAGTGGCGGCGTCTTGTAACCCGGCGGCGGCGCCGGGATGCCGTTCCTGATCGGGATGTGCTGCTGAGCGGCGAGCGGCAGGGCGACGAGACCGAGCGCGGCCGCGACGGTCATGGACGTGAATGTACGCATGGCTCCCCCGGAGGTGCGATTGTTGTTCGTATGGCGATGTTTCGGTGCGCGCCAAACTTTATTCTGGCTTCATCGCGAGCAAGACCATGCGGTCGGTCATCCGCCGGATTTTGGCGTCGTGGCTGACCAGCGTGTGATTGTCTTCGGGATGGTGGAGCACATTCGACTGGCCTTCGATCTTGAAGCCCGCTTCCTTCAAGAGCCCCTCGACCGTCGATACCGGAATCCGGTGCAGCGTCTTGTTATCGGCATTGACGTCCCCGATATGATCGATGACGCCCAACTTGCCGCCGGGCTTCAGCGACGAGTTGATGCTGCGCAGCAGCGCAAGTGCTGCATCCTTGCCCCCGAAGTTGTAGACGTCGTGCAGATGAAGGCTCAGCAGCGCGAAGTCGAGCTGGCCGTTCATACCGAGGTCCGTCTCGGGAACCTCGATCGGCTTGAGGTTCGGCAGCCGCTCGGCGCGTTCATGCAGCGTTTTCATGCCGGCCTTATTCATCATCATACGCTTGCCGTTCTGGGCATACACCGTTCCCGTCGGCCCGACAGCGGCAGCCAACAGCTCGCTGTAGTACCCGCTCGAGGCGTCAACGTCGACGACTTTCATGCCGGGCTTAACGCCGAAGAAGGCCAATACCTTCGCGGGTTCGCGCTTCGAGTCCAGCGCCTTGTCGGCAGCTGGGCGTCCTTGCGCCATCATCGCGGTGTGGAGCCGGCTCATGAGATCGTGGCCGTTCGACTGAGCGTTGGCGGCGGCGACGAGGCCTAGGACAGCCAGAAACGAAAGGCAAAAACGACTTGCAGGTGCCATCGAAAGTCCCCCTATGGTCTTGACTCGGCCAGGTGGCCGTTCGTATTTGTACGCGGTCGTTCGTACACGCTCGCAGTCTGAGAGATTCCGCCTTGCGTCTTCCAGCATAAGATTCCGACAGGCTGCCTCGCCCAAGTATAAGGCATGGGCGCGACCTGTCACGCAAAGGGCCTCCGCCTGCCTTTTGCCGCCGTTCCAGCGCCTAGCCTTCCACGAAGGCCGCGTGCCGCCGCTAAAAGCGGTAGCTGATCTCCCCCTCGAACCGGCGCGACAGAATGTCGCCGAAGATATGCTGCTGAACCCGGGCGTCCAGCAGGTTTTGCGCGATCCCCTTGATCTGCAGGCGATCGCCCGGAAAACGCCAGCCGAGTATCGCGCCGACCTGCGTGAACGCAGCGGTGTAGCCCCGCGCATACAGGACATCCGCCCAATACGCCTTGCTTTGATAGTTCACGGTCGCGTCCCAGAACAGCCTCACGGCATCGTGCCCGACGCCGAAATTCGCTCGCCATTCCGGAGGCACGTTGAGGCCGGAGGGATCGACGCCCGCTCCCGAGACACGCGGCGCCTGCTGCCACGAG
The DNA here is from genome assembly GCA_963782445.1 of uncultured Gammaproteobacteria bacterium. Lineage (GTDB taxonomy): Bacteria > Pseudomonadota > Gammaproteobacteria > Steroidobacterales > Rariloculaceae > ZC4RG20. The sequence goes on along the minus strand of CAWAJM010000001.1, from coordinate 1,189,029 downwards.
AGATTGGCGAACCAGTGCCAGACGCTCACGCTTTGCTGCAGCGAGAGCTCGAGGCCGCGATTGACGGTCTTGCCGACGTTGCGATAGCTGTAGGCAGAGGGGACGACACCCGCGAGGCCGCCCAGCGGACAGGCCGCGGGGCCCGTTCCCGGCTCAAATAGAAAGCAAGGAATGACCGCCGCCGGCAGAGTCGCGCTCGGCTGCGGCAAGTTCGCCGGCCCGTACGCGCGGCGAACGAAGAAGTCGATCGAATCCTCGATCACGTTCTCGTAAGCGCTGGCCGTAGCCGTCATGCCGCCTCCGAGCGTCCCGACGTAGCCGACCTCGTAGGCCTGCATTCTCTCCCGGCCGAGCCCCGGATCGCCCTCGGCCGCGGCCGGCGCGAGGAACGGTCCGAGTTGCTGCAGGATCGTAACGTCGAGGTCATCGTTGACGACCGACGGGGTGCGGAACGCTTCGCTGTAGGAGAAGCGCAGCACCTGACTTGGCGAAAGAGAGAACAACAGGCTCGTGCGCGGCGTCAGGACGGCCTTGTCGAGCGGATCGACACGATCGTATCTCGCCCCGAGCACCCAGCTCAGGCGGTCGGCGAGGCCTAGCTCGTCCTGCAGAAACGCGCCCCGCTCTTTCCGGCCCGACGCCGCCGGCGCGATACCGAGTTCGAAAGAGCTCTTCCGGAAGTCCGCCCCGTAGGTCAACGTGTTTCTATCGCCCGCGCGGGCGCTTTCGGACATCTCCAAGTCGTACGTGTCCGTCGCGAAATGGAACGACAACGGACGGCCCGTGGCACCGAGCGTGAGCAGGTTCTTGGCGTCGCCGCGCAGAAAATTGCCGTAGAACCCGACGTGCGCCGACCCGCCGTTCCAATCCGCCTTGACATAGGAGAGGCCAGAGCCTTTGGCGATGTCGAAGGGGCCGATGCCGCTTTCGAGGATCCCGGCCGTATCGGCATAGCCGCCCGATAACGAGACGAAGCTGTCGCCCGTGAGATCGTAGTCGACGCGCGCGTCGACCCGGCGCTGCCGCGTATCGCGATTCTCGAAATTCGGGTAGGTCTGCGGCGGCACCGAGCCCGGCACTTCGCCGGTCGGCCGCTCGTACGCCGACTGCGCAAAAAAGCCGGCGGATACACGATAGCCGAGCTTGCCCCTTGCGGCCGCATGAACGACATTCGCGTAAGGCGTGCCGACGACGACCGTCGTGCCCAGCATGTCCTTGGGCCGCTTCGTAATGACGTTCACGACACCCGTCATCGCGTTCGCGCCCCAAACGGCGCTTCCGGGGCCGCGCACGACCTCGATGCGATCGATCTCCTGCGGCTGCACGGGCAGTAGATCCCACATGACGAAGCCGAAGAAATCGAGATACATGGAGCGGCCGTCGAGCAGCAGCAGCTGCGATGTCGAGAGCGTGCTCGTGGCGCCGCGCGCCGTGACGTTGATGTCCCGAACGCCCGTCTGCGCCACATTCAAACCGGGAACGGTGCGCAGCAAGTCGCCGTAGTCGTCCCACGGCAGTTGCTGGAGCGCGGCGCTCGAGAGCACGGTGACGGCGGCCGGCGCATCGGCCAGCCTTTGCCCGATGCGCGAAGCCGAGACCACGATGGTCTCCAAAGGGCCTGCGGACGGCGCGGGCGAACCGTCGCCCTGCCCCACCTGCGCCGCCGCCGCTCCGATCGATACGCAGGCGGCCCAGACAGCTACGAACCCCCATGCGCCGCGGCCGCGCGAATGCCGCCTGTCACGGCCCCATGCCCCTTCGCTTGACATAACAGTCTCCCCGAAAGCCGTTTCCACCCCACGGACCGTCAGGCTATTCGGATCGAATCGCCGCCTCCCGGGTCTTTTTGGACGCGAATACGCCGAAATTCCAACGTCTTGTCGCGAGAGTCCGCGCTCGGCTATTCAATGAACGCATTGATTAATAGCGAGCTAGGCTAACGACGTGCGGCGCCCATGCCAGCGCCAGACGCGCTCAGGCGCTGCGGAATCAGCCGCTACAGGCCGCTAATGCCGGCGTACCGCCCAGCGGCTGATTGGACCGCCCCGATCGTGTCCAATTTCGGCAGTTGATGACCCGTGGCCGGGTCGTAGCTGGGCCCCGCCAAATACCATGTTGCCGAATCGAAGGCCTCGGTCATGGCCGGAAGGAAGAGCGCCTCGTCGTCGATGGCCGAGCCGTCGTGCTGCACCAGGCCGATGATCAATATCAGTCCGTCCGGCCCCTTCGCCATGAGCTCCCAAATGTCGGCGGGCCGTGGATACCTCTTCCGGGCATCATCGACGAAGTCGTTGTCGATCATGATGCCGTAGGGCGTGAAAGACCACTCCACACCGCCGATGTTCGCCTCGATCTTGCCGCGGATCCCCGTGTATTGCACGCCCGGCTTGGAAATCCCGCGAGAGGGATAGGAATGGCCCTTCGCCGCGCCGATATCGAGATCCACGACCGCCGTGAACGAATCGCCTCTCGAAAGCTTGAACACGGAATGATTGGACGGCGTGCTGTCCGTCGTACCCGAAAGATCGAGGGGCGCGGCGCAGGCCAGGCAGGGAATGGCCGCGCAGAGGCCGGCCGCGCGCATCAGCCAACGATTCGGCCGCTGGACGAAAGTGTTCGCGAGCAGGATGCGCATGGGCAGATTCTGCTCGGCCGGTCGCCCTCATACAACTATTCGCTTGCTCAGCTAACAGGCCGATCGAGGCCGCCGGAATCGCGAACCATAAAAGCACCTCGCAAGCCCGCTGGCAGCCGGGCCTTGCGCTGACTCGAGGGCCGGAACATCATGGGCAGCCAAATTATAGAGGGATGGGAGGGGTTCAACCGTGGCTAGAACGTCGATTATCGTCGGGGCTTTGGCGGCGCTCGCGCTTACAGGCGCGGCGCGTGCCGACAAAGAAATCACAATGGACATGATCAGGACGGCTTTGCCGGTCGAGGGCGCACCGCTCGCCATCCCCGGTCCGTACAAGGTCGTGTCTCAGCCGGCTTTCGGCTCCGCGGGGCACATCGTGTTCCGTCCGGCCGATCTCGCGCCGTTCCCGGCCAAGGACTCGCTGCCGGTCATGGTCTGGGGCAACGGCGGCTGCGCGATCAACAGTACCCGCTACGCGGGCTTCATGACGACCGTCGCATCGCACGGATTTCTCGTCATCGTGACGGCCGCGCAGCCAGGGGCACCGCGCCGCCAGGCGACGGCCGACGATCTGCGTAAGGCCCTGGACTGGGCCGATGCCGAGAACCGGCGGGCCGGCTCGCCGCTCGAGGGCAAGATCGCGACCGACAAGGCAGCCGTCATGGGCCAGTCGTGCGGCGGCTTTCTCGCCATCGAGCTTGGCGGCGATCCGCGCGTGGACACGATCGGCGTCTTCAACGCGGGCGTCCGCCCGCCCGTCAAGGACACCTGGAACGCGCCTTGGCCGCCGACGAGCGCCCTCGCCGACCTGCATGGCCCCGTGCTGCTCGTCAACGGCGGTAAACGGGACTTCATGATGGAGTCGTCGGGCGCGACTTTCGACATGATCGACCGCCTGCCCGTCTTTTACGGCTCGCGGCACGGCGCCGGCCATACCGCCACCGTGGACCATCCGGGCGGCGGCGAATTCGCGAACGTCGCAACGAACTGGCTCCTGTGGACCTTGAAGGGCGACAAGAAGGCGGGCGGAATGTTCCTCGGCAAGCAATGCGGGCTGTGCGTCGATTCCAACTGGGACACGCGCTCGAAGCGATTGGACGCGGTGGCTGCGCGATAAGGCTTTCCGCAGAGCATCGTCCGTGCCGAAAAGCATCTGCGTCTATTGCGCTTCGAGTCGGCGCAGCGACGCCGTCTACCGGGAGGCCGCCCGCGAGCTGGGCGGCATTCTGGCCGGCTGCGGCTTTTCGGTGATCTACGGGGGCGGCGCCGTCGGCTCGATGGGCGCCCTGGCCGACGGCGCGCTGTCCCGCGGGGGCGCCGTCGTCGGCGTCCTGCCGCAGTTCATGTCCGATCTCGAATGGGGCCACCCAACGCTGACGGAGCTGCGGATCGTCGAGGACATGCGGGCTCGGAAGCACATGATGCTTTCGAGCTGCGAGGGCCTCGTGGCGCTGCCGGGCGGTTCGGGAACGCTCGAAGAGCTGTTCGAGGCGATCACGCTGAAGCGGCTCGGGCTGTACGTGCATCCGATCGTCCTCGTGAACACGAAAGGCTTCTTCGACCCGCTCGTGGCGCTACTCGACCATGTCGTCGCGGAGCACTTCATGGACCGGCGCCACCTCGAGATGTGGCAGGTCGTCGCGAGGCCCGATCAGGTGCCGGACGCTTTGCGCAATGCCCCGCCTTGGTCCGAAAGCGCTCGGACATTCGCGACGGTCGTGTAAGCGGCGAGCGCGGCCCCAGCGCCATGACTGCGTGAGAATGCCGAAGTTGTCTGTTGTCCGCCGAGCCTGAGATATTCCCGGCCACGAGCACGCGACCGTCGTCCACGACCAGGACCGTCAGCTACGCTGCCCAATAGGGGCCGTTCGGCCCGGATCTCTTCGGGAACTGCGCCAGGCCTAACGGCAAGAGCCCGCTCTTGGAGACGTAGCGTATAGGGATGGCTAGCTGCTTGTCTCCATCCTCGTAGTGCAGTGCTCGGCGGGCGCAACGGTGCAGCCCGAATTTAAGTGTTCCGGGGCGTAGGTTTTCGTCTGCCTTGACATCTCGAGCGCGCGACAGTATTGGTGGGCGGGTCTACAAGACAAGCCAACCACATGAATTCAGAGCGCGAACGCTTGGCGGCTGCGATACGCGCCATCAACGACGCATGGCTCGAAAACCGCGTGCAGGACGTCGCCCCCTGGGTCCACGCCGACATCGTGACGGTCGCGCCGGGCTTCGCCGCGCGCTTCGAGGGCCGCGAAGCGCTTCTAGCGGGCCTTCAAGGTTTCTGCGACAGCGCCGAGATCGCTCGATTCGAGGAAGGCGAGCACCAAATCGACGTGGCCGGCGCGACGGCCGTCGTCAGCTACCGCTTCGAGATGCTGTTCGAGCGCACCGGCCAACGGTATCGCGGCACGGGAAGGGACCTCTGGGTGTTCGAGAAGCAAGGCCACGCTTGGCTCGCCGTATGGCGCACGATGCTCGATGTCCATGAGGACGCAGTCTAGCGCGCGGACGTTGGAGAACGTTTCCAGCAGCGTGCAGTAGCGACTCGCCGTGAACCGGCGGTCCGCGAAGTACCGACGGTGTCCAACGGAACGGAACGCGCCTGATTTTTCGGGGTCTTGATGGCAGCCCTTCAAGTCCTTGAGTTCCCTGGGGCGATGCGCCGGGTCGCGGGCCCGGTCCCAACGTGTATAGCAGGCCTGGCTTGCGTCGGAGAACTGGTCTCCAGGGCCCCGAGACGGCCAATGCGTCTCAATGATTGCCAGCGTACCGCCCGAACGGAGAAGGGATGCGGCCGATGACTATTGCTTGGCCGGCGCGATCTTCAGCAGCGCCGAATCGTTCTCCTCGGTCAGCACGTAGACGTCGCCGTCCGGCCCCTGGCGCACGTCGCGGATCCTTTGGTGAAGATCGCGCAGCAGCGCTTCCTCACGCAGCACCTGCCATTTGTCGTTGAACTCGAGCCGCTTCAGCTGGCCGGTCGGCGAGAACTCACCCTCGCGCAGGCCGCCGACGAAGAGACTGCCCTTCCACTGCGGGAACTTGTCGCCGTCGTAGAATGCCAGGCCGGACGGCGTAATCGCCGGCGTCCAGAACCAGACGGGCTCCTCGAACGCATGAGCTGCATAGTCCGTCGGATACCGCTGCCCGAAGTACGTCGAGCCATAGTTGACCACGGGCCAGCCGTAATTCTTGCCGGCGCGAATCATATTGAGCTGATCGCCGCCCTGCGGGCCGACCATAGTCGCCCACACTCCTTTCGTCCACGGATTCACCGTCAGGCCGAGCACGTTGCGGAAGCCGAGCGCGAAGATGTAGGGCTTGTACTCCGGATTGCCCACGAAGGGGTTGTCTTTCGGCACGCTGCCGTCGTCGCGCATGCGAATGATCTTGCCGGCGTAGTCGTGCTTGTGCTGAGCGCGCATGACGCTCGCCTCGGGACCCTCGCCCGGCCCGCCGATCGACATATACAGCGTGCCGTCGGGACCGAACAGCAGCCGGCTCACTTCCGTGTCGACGTCGTCCGCAACGAAGATATCCTTCACGTCCGTCAAGCGCTCGTGCCGGCCATCCCACGTGCCCCGGGCGACGGCGCTGCTGGCGAGGTTGTTTCCGATCGGCTTGTGGTAGGCGAAATACACCCAATGGTTGTGCGCGAAGTCCGGATGCAGCTCGATGTCCATCAAGCCCGCTTCGGTGCCGCGGTAAATCACCTTCGGCAGACCTGCCACGGACTTCGCCTCGAGAGCGCCGTCGTGGATCAGGCGCAGCTTCCCGACGCGCTCGGTCACGAGGACGTCGCCGTTTGGAAGAAACGCGAACGCGTACGGATGATTGATGCCGCGCGCAACGACGGAGACCTCGATATCGGCCTCCGTGGTGCGGAACGTCCAAGGCCCCTTGCCGAGCGGCGGCGAAGGCAGCAGCCGCGGACCGGGCGGGACGGTCCCCGCCAAATCACGCTTCGTGGGATACGGATACTTCTTTTGCTGCGCCCGCGCATCGTGTTGGCCGAAGAGCACCGTGAACACTGCCGCGGCCGCGAGCCATGACAAGGCCACGCGCCTGACCATCGGAAGGGAATAAGCTCCAGTCATCGAATTCTCTGTAATGTGCATGACCGGGCTTCCGCCGCGATGCCGCGCGCTACCGTACCGGAGTCGCCCCGACGAGGCGCGCAGGAACTGTTGGCGTTAGTTTTGGCCCGCGCGTCTTCCGCCGAAGGAGAGTTGCGCTCGGGCTGCCAATCGAACAGGTAGTCCGCCCCCACAACCGATATAGCAACGCCTCGTCGCCGAAGTCAAGGCTGGGTGAATGGGCCCCGTCGGCAACGCCGCTTCGAGTAGCACCGACCTTGCGTCTGACCCTCGACGCGAGAGGTCTGCCGCCATCCGCGCGGATCGGAGCGCGCGTGCGCCCTTGCCTTTCGTCGGCGTAGACCTTCATGATCCCATCGTTTCTGGGGTATCGACTCGGGAGGCAAAGTGGGCGCAACGAAAGGCAGTTGGGGACTGTGCGCGACGGCGTTGGCCGCGATCTCGCTGGGCGCGCAGGCGCAGACGGACGGCACCGAGGCGGTCAGCGTCGGACGGGGCGCCCCCGTGCTCGAGGATTTGCCCCATCTTCGAACGACGGGGCTGCTCAACGACGAGCTGTTGGCCAGGTATCGGGTCGTCGGTCCGTTTCGGCTCAAGGTCGACGGCAAGATCGTCGACGTAGGATCGGCATTCGACGGCGCAGCGCCGCCGAACGTCGAGCCGCTCCCCGTCGATCTGTTCACGACCAAGGACTTCTACAAGGACCGCGCGCTGTGGAGCGACCCTCGCTACTTTCGCTGCAACAGCAGCTTTGCGCTCGAGCAGCAGCGCGGCGACACGAGCGTCGGCATGGCGACGATTCACGGCTCTCCGGCGACGGCGGCCTGGGGCTACTGTGACCGCGACTATCCGCGCAAGGCGATCGTAAGCCCCTATCCTTTCAAGACGGCCGAGGCCCACTACGAAGCCTTGCTCGCCGAAGCGCGCCGGCACGGCGGTCCGACGAAGATGACCCCGGATAAGCTGCCGGACGAATGGAACGGCCGCTACGAGCCGGTCAACTTCGAAATGATGTTCGGGACCTGGTACGGGATGCTGTGGAATCAAATCCCGACGATTTTGTCGCTACTGACGCCCGAATATCAGACGCGCATGGTGCAGCAGGCCTTTCACGAGGGCAATTCCAACGCGGCGCAGTGGCCCGGCACCTACTGTTGGCCCGAGGGCTTCATGCGCCGCTATCACTGGGCCGCAACGGGCGTGCACGAGATCCTCATGACGCCCAAGCTCGTGCAGATCCAAACGTCGTCCGACGACAACTACATCACGCAAATTCACGTCGGGCGGAAGTTCGACATGAGCGGAGCCGTGCCCCGACTCGGCGCGGACGTGCCACGCTGGTACGGCGAGACGATCGGCTTTTGGGACGGGGATGCGCTCATCACCTGGACGTTGAACATCCAGGGCTGGACGTTGCACAGCATGTTCGAGTTCTCGAACAAGATGCAGACCATCGAAATCTATACCCCGAACCGGGATGCGGACGGGAAGTTCATCGGTCTCAAGCACGAGTCTATCTTCTACGACGCCGATGCGCTGGTTCAGCCGGTCCGCATTGTGCGTAATTTCGTGAAGCTCAGCGATTTCGACGAGGGTCCGCCTTTCGTATTCACGGAGTGCCTGCAGACGATCTACCCCATTAAGGGCATCGCCACACCGGTCGCGCCACCGAAGATCATCCCGTACGAGGTGCTCGACATGTACGCGCGCCCATGGGCACAGCTCTGGGAGAAGTATTTCGAGAAAGGCATGCAGCGGCCGGACCAGGACGACATTTTCGATCTGAAGTAGCCGCCTTCGGGCACCGCGCGCCGGCGGACGGGGCCGTTCCCGCATTGACGCGGAGCGGCCCGCGCGTAAGGCTTAGGCCCTACGATCCGATCAGGAGGTGCCGTGTCCGCCCGCGATCGAGCCTTTGCCCGCTCCGTCGCAGGGTCCCTCGCGCTGCACGCCGTGCTGATCTCGGTGCTTGCGGCTACAAGGCTCGAGCGCTCGGCGCCCCCGCGCATCGTGACGTTCGAACTGCTGCAGCTCGAGAACGGCCGCGCGGCACGCACGGGCCGCGACGCTGCGGCGCCGGACGCGAAGGCGGCAACCTCCGATCTAACGCCGCCCTCCGTGGACGAAGCCGCCATCGCGCCCGCCCCCAAGGCCGGGGCGGAGAAGCGCACCCGCACTGCGCCGCCCCCGGCCACGGCCCGCGAGGTCGCGACCCCGACACCGCCCCGCCTGAGCACGCTCCGCCCGCCGCCACGGCAGCCGCCCCTTCCACAGCGGCCGCGCCTCGGGCAAGTCTTGCCCGTGGTGCCGAAGGCCCCGGCCCCGCAGGTCGTCGATCCGCACATCGGGCCGCCGCAGCTCGACTACGGCGCGCCGGCGCTCGCGGCAACCGCCGAGTCGGCCCCGGCCACCGTTGCCGTCTCCCAATCCGCGCGGCGTAACCTGCTCCGCCACGTCGACGAGCTGGCGCGGCGCGTCGAAACCGGGAAGAGCGACTCGAGCCTCTCCTGGAGCCATCGCGGCCGCGCCTACGAGGCCCGCATCACGCGCTTCGAGAAGGGCGACAGCATGCATGTCGATCACCTCGTCGTGGCCGTGCGCACGGAGGAGGACGGGCAAGCACTGTCGACGAAGCTGCAGGTCAAGCACATGGCCTTCTCGAGCTTCACGGAGCTCGTCGACCACTGGGACCCGCTCGTGCAGATCCACGACGACCGCATCGACGGACGGTTTCATTCCAATTCCGAAATCTACGTGACGAAAATGGAGGGCGTCGAGCCGCACTTCTCGGGCAAGGTCACGACGGCGCAGGACGTTGACACGACGTATTCCAAAGGCTTCGTCTCGCGTCGCGAGATCTTCTCGGGCGGCCTCGAGACGCATGTCCGGCCCATTCTGCTCCCGCATGGGTTCGAGGTTTCGCCGAGCGCCGACGCCGCCGCGCACCGCATGCGCCGCTTCGACCGCGACGTCCGCATACGCTTCTATGCCGATGGGAGCTTCGGCTGGCACTATCTCGACGGCGACGATACCGGCAAGGGCGACAATGTCGAGCGTCGCGAACAGGCCGGCAAAACGCGCCGGACCCTTCCCAATGCGCCGTTCTATCTGATCGGCGCCGATAAGGTCGAGCTGCACGTCGAAGGCGTCGTGAACGGCAAGGTCATGGTCTTCTCGCCGAGGGACATCGTCATCGACGGCGACATCACGTACGCGGTCGACCCCAGAACGGCGGTTTCGGACGACTACTTGGGTCTCGTTGCGGGCCGCGACGTGGAGATTGCGAAATCCTCTATCACCGGGCCCGGCGACCTTCACGTGCAGGCCTCCATTTACGCGCGCCGCTGGTTCATCGTCCGCGGCTACAGCACCCGCGACACGGCGACGCTCTATCTCTTCGGCAGTGTCACGGCGGGCTCGTTGACCGCAACCGAGCCGCGTTACAGAACGAAGCTGCAGTTCGATCGGCGCTTCGAGGAAGCGCGGCCGCCGGGTTTCCCCATGACGGACCACTACGAGGTCGAAGCCTGGGACGGCAAGTGGAGGGCTGACGGGGACCGGTGAGATGATGCCGGCGCGAGCGCGCTCGCCCGCGACCGCCCCATTCGGCCGGCGTGGGGCCGCCGCAGGCGGCGCATCATTACTCGGACCGACTCCCAGCGATTTCGATTCTGGGCAAAGGCGCTGCCGCCCTGCTGCACACTCGGCTGGCTTGGGCCCTGATTCGGGCTCTGGTTCGGCTGTGCGTTCGGATTCGGACTCGGGCTCGCGTTCCTATACTGCGGCGCGGCGCCCGAACCGGGCCCGAACCGGTTGCCTTGCGAAGCCGGCGGCTGGTGGGGTGCGTAGCCGCGGTGGGGGCCGAAGCCGTAGCCCGGCTGCGCTCCGTTGCCGCTATATTCGTTGCCCGGCGCATAGCCTCGGTTGGGGCCGTAGTAACCTTGATGGCCTGAGCTCGGTCCCGCATACCCGGGATTCAGACCGCCATGGTAGGCCGGGTTCGGACCGAAGTTACCGTTGCCGGCATGACCGTTGCCGTAGCCGGGGCTCGGGCCGTAGCGGCCGGCGCTCGGAGCGTAACCCGTATCGGGACCGTCATTCGCGTTCCGACCGTCGCCCGCGTTCGGGCCCTGCCCGGGGAAGGGCGCGTAGCCTTGAGCGTAGCCGGCGTTGGGTCCATAGATCGTGTTCGAGCCGTTGCCGCGCTGGCGCTGGCCCTCGGGTTGGCCCTGACCCTGAACGAGGTGGTTGCTCCGATAACCCTGCTCGCCGGGCTGCCGATAGATCGGCTGACCGCCGCCCGGACGGCTCGGCGTGTAAGCCTGACGCTGGTAGCCTCGCTGTTGGGGCTGCGGATGGTACGTGTTCTGCTGATTACCGTAGCCGAAACGGCAGGCGCGCCCCGCTCCATTTTGCGCGCTCGTTTGTCCATTGCCGTTGTATTGCCCGCCCTGCGGGTTGCCGCTCTGGTACGGCGACGTTTGCCCGTACTCCTCCCCGTACGCGTGATACTCGTTCTGATACGTCGATTGGGCCGCTGCGTGGGCCGCCAGGGCGAACGCGACGGCGCCGGCCAGCGTCGTCAATGCGAGTTTACCGTTCATTGCGCTTCTCCTTCATAAGCGGTGGCGGGGCCGTGAAGGATTCGGCCTGCAAGAAGGCAGCAAGCTGCGTGCCACGCGCTGCCGTCCACGCTGGACGCGGCGTGGCGCCCTCCTGCTCAAAAATGCCGGCGAAACTGCAAATAGACGATCGCAGCGGGCGCGACGTAGGGAGAACCGGCTCCCTGCACAGGCAAGCCGCCGTACTCGGTTTGGGCGCCGCCGAATGGCACCTGCGCGCCAGCCAGGAGGTCCGCGTTGTCGCTCAGCGAGCGGGTCGCCTGGAATGCAGCATAGAAGCTGCGATCGTCGACATTGACAATGACGCTCGGCGAAAGCGTCAGCAACGCCGTCCACTCGAGCCGGAGGCCTGCCGCCGCATAGTCGCGGGAAACGTTGTACAGCTGTCCGCGCGCCAGGCGAGCGAGAAGATCCGCAGGCAGGCTCGCGAAGGCCGTGCCTGTCCGGTTCGCACCGAAGCCGTTGCGGTAGTACTCGCCGAATACCAAGGCATTGCGGCCGCTCAGCGTCACGGCCGTGCTCAAGTTCGCCAGTGCCGAGACCGCCGTCCGACCCTGCGGCTCGGCCGTCGGTACGATCTCGACATTCCACGCCGCGCCGCCGAGCGGTCCGCTGACCGCGAACGCCGCCGTCCAGTCGCCGCGGTCCCGCGCGAGCATCCAGGTCATGCCGAGCGAAGCGAAGCTGCGGCGATAGTGCACCGCAAACGTGCTCGCATCGCGCCGCACCGGGCCGCCGCTTTGCGCACCGCGGGGCACGGCGATGAGCTGCAGATCCGACCCGTCGTCGAAGAGCCGCTGCACGTAGACCATATCGACGCCGGGCTTGTATTCGGTATCGATGGCCTCGGGGGCGAAAGGATCGACGAGGTCCATGGGATGAAAGACCGTGCCGGCGCCCCAGGTCAGTGCCTGGCGGCCGACGCGCACGACGAGGTGCGCGGAACTGTGACCGATCGCCAGCCGGTCGATCCTCTGTGTGACGACGGCGCGGGCGCGTCTGATCGGCACGTCGGTGAGGTCGAACAGCGTCGCCGGCGGCGCGGCCGGAAGCACTGCGAACTCGCCTCTCGCAACCGCCACGCCGGGCCCTGTCTCCCCCGCGGCCTCGTAGGCCAGCGTCAGATCCCAGTCGTCCCACCTCGGCGCCCAAGTCAAGCGCGCATCGCCCAAAACGTCGTTGTAGGTGCGCCGGCCCAGACTCGCCGCGAGGCTGTCGGCGGCCGAGTACGCCGCGAGATCCGTGAGCATCAACCGGCCGTGCAGGCCGGCCGCGCCCGCGGGCGCGGCCGCCAGCCACAGCGCCGCGCCGATCGGCAACAAGTAGCGGTATTTAGGAAACGCCATCGGGGCCGGCGCGCTCGTCGCGCGTGATGCGGCCGTCCGTCATCTCGATGCGCCGCCGGCTGTGGGCGATCACGCGCGCATCGTGCGTGCCGATCAGGAACGTCAGGCCCAGCGACGCGTTGAGGCGCGCCATGAGCGCCACGAGATCCTCGGCCGTTTTCGAGTCGAGGTTGGCCGTCGGCTCGTCGGCCAGCACGATCGCCGGCCGTGTCACGAGAGCGCGCGCGACGGCGACGCGTTGCTGCTGACCGCCCGAAAGATAAGCCGGCCGCCTGTCCTCGAGGCCCTCGAGGCCGACCTCGGCGAGCGCCGCGACGGCGCGGCGCCGGCGTTCGTCGGCACCGACCCCGAGCAGACGCAGCACGAGCTCGATGTTTTCGGCGGCCGAAAGCACGGGCACGAGGTTATAGGCCTGGAACACGAAGCCGATCTTGTGCAGGCGCAGCTCCGTGAGCCGATTCTTGTCGAGCCCGCCGAGGGCCTCGCCGTCGACGACGACCGTACCGACGCTCGGCCGGTCGAGGCCGCCGATCATGTTGAGCAGCGTCGTCTTGCCCGAGCCCGACGGGCCGGCGAGAGTCGCAAAGTCGCCCGTGGCGATCTCGAGGTCGACGCCGTTGAGCGCGGGGACCTCGATCTTGCCGACTGCGTAGCGCTTCTCGAGACCTCGACACGAGACGATCGGCCGCGGGGCGGCGCCGATCGCGCCGCCGCCCCGCGTGCCTTCCGGTGCGCGTACGTGCTCGTGTTCAGCTGACATGCGTCATCGCCTCCGCCGGATCCGAGCGCGCGGCCTTGCGCGCGGGCCACAGCGCGACGAGCGTCCCGAGTACCCAGATCAACGCCGAAACGCCCACGAGCTCGGCCGGCGCGAGCCGAGGATACAAGACGTGACCCGCGCCGAAGAACTCGGCCCCGCGCGCGAGGAAACCGAGGTCGATGCCACCATGCAGCGCCGCGATCGTCGCGGCGGCGGCCCCGAGACCGATCGCCACGCCGACGCCGACGAGCATGACCGATTCGAACAGCACCTGGCCGAGGATGAGCCGCGGCCGCATGCCGATCGCCTCGAGTAGACCGAACTCGCGCATGCGCTCGAACACCGCCATGAGCTGCGTATTGACGATGCCGATGGCCATGAGCACGAACATGACCCAGAGCCAGATGTAGACGAAGGCGTTCATGAATCCCTGCATCGCGGCGGCCAGCGGCTCGAGCACCGTCCAAGGCTGCACGTCGAGACCCGGGGCCGCCTGCCGCAGCGCGGCGACGACCGCCGGCAGCCGCGTCTCGTCGGGCACGTCGAAAGCGATCTCGGAAATTGCAGTGCCGATGCCGAGCATGCTTTGCGCCGTCCGCAAGCCCGTGAACCCGAACTCGTCCTCGGCGTCCCGGTTGCCCCCGAAAAGGCCGACGACTTTGTAGCTCTGCTCGGCCAGCGTGCCGTCGGCGGCCTGCGCCATGACGACGACGCGCTTGCCGACGCGCGTCTTGAGTCGCGCGGCCAGATGCCGCCCCAGCACGATGCCGCCGTCGCCCATGCCGTCGAGGTACCTGCCCGCAGCGATCCGGCGCGGGATCACGGAGATTCGCCGTTCGCGCGGCGGCTCGGCGCCGACGAGCGTCAGCGGCAGCGTCTCATACTCGCTTTGCACAACGGCCGGCACGCGCACGCGCGCGGTCCAGACTGAAATGCTCGGTTGCGCCAGCGCGCGCTCGAGCCGGGCGTCCGGTGCCGGCATGCGCCGCGCCACGGTCGGATCTTCGCGATACCCGCGCGCGTGGATCTGGCCGCTGCCCGTCATGAGGCTCAGGGCCGTATCGCGGCTCGAGACGGCCCAGGCTTCGAGCAACGCCGCCAGGCACAGGATCGAATACAGCCCCGCGCCGACGACCACGAGCGTGATGACCGTGCGCCGCGGATTGCGCCACAGATTGCGCCAGGCGAGCGGCACGAGCAGCGCGAGCGACTCCATCAGGCGGCACCCATGGCGGCCACGGGCTCGAGGCGGCGGATGCGCAGGTAGGGGACGACGCCCGCGAGCGCGACGGCAAGGACGATCGCGGCGGGCCCTGCGAGCAGGCTCACGGCCCCGACGCTAGGATGCAGCAAGCCGGGCAGCCCCCACTGCGCGAACAGTCCCTCCACGCTCGCGAACGCGATGCCCCGCGATTGGAGCCACAGCGCCGCGCCGCCCCCGATCGCGATGCCGATGAGATTGCCGAGCGCGGCCACGAATATGAGCTCGAGCCAGAGCATCCTGCCCGTGAGATCGGCGCGCATGCCGATCGCAAGCAGCATGCCGAACTCGCGGGTGCGTTCGAGGACCGACATGAGCAGCGTGTTGAGAATGATGAAAACCACGACGACGACGAGGCTCACATACCAGAGCATCGAGGTGGAGAAATCGAGCGCGATCGCCTGCTTGAGGCCCGGCTGCAGCGCACCCCAGTCCTCGACGACGAGCCGCTTGTGCGCGGCGAGCCGCCGCAGCGACGGCAGGGCGCCGTCCACGGCCGCGAGGCTCGGGCCGGCCAGCGCAATGACATTGGCCGCGTCGCCCATCGCGAACGCGGCCTGGAAGCGATGCAGCGGCATTTCTGCAATGCGCCGATCCAGATCGCCCATACCGGTTCGAAAGACGCCGACGACCTCGAGACTGTCGGCCGCGATGGTGCCGTCCACGGCCGAACCGAGCAGCGTCACGCGATCGCCGACGCCGAGATGGAGATTGCGTGCGAGCGCGTCCCCTAGGACGACGGCGTCCGTGTCGTTCGGCGCAAGATAGCGCCCCGCTTTGACCGTCGCTGCAAGCGTCGAGACTTGCGGCTCCGTGCGCGGGTCGACGCCCTCGACGGCCGCGCCGTAGCTGCGCTCGCCGTTGGCCAGGATCACGTAGGCGGCCGCACGCGGCGTGGCGGCCGTGACGCCTGGGAGCGCCCTCGCCTCGGCGGCGAGCGCCGCGGGTTCCTCGATGAGCTTGCGCACGTCGGGATCGTTCGCGTAGCCCGGCGGCTGGATCTGCGCGAAGCCGTCGAAGATCCGCAGCGCGTTGGCCTTCATATCGGCATAGACGCCGAGCTGGAACGAGAGCATGAAGACGAGCAGCGCCGCTGCGAAAGCGATGCTCGTGAGGCTCAGGCCGGTCCGAAGCGGCTGGCGCCAAAGGTTCCGCCATGCCAACGCGACGAGCATGCGCCTTCAGTCCCGCGGGTTCTCGAGGTTCGAGCGGGTAAACAGATAGTCGGGCAGCTCGATATTGAACCGGCCCGCCGTCGTCTCGACGCGGGTCCACTGCCCCGGTTTGTCGAGCGGCTGCATTTTCAGCACCACCGGATACTCGCGGCCGCCGAGCCGTGCGACTTTCTCCGTCGTCATTCTGCGCACGGCCTTAAGATCCTGATCGAAGAATGTCTCCTCGAGCAGGACGGCGTCGTCGCGGACCTTGACTTGTTGCTTGCCCCAGATCACGGGCGCCCCGGGTTTCGGCACGGCGTCGATAACGTAAACGGTGTGGCCCTCGGCCTCGGTGCTGCCGACGAGCTTGTGCGTGTAGTCGGTAAGTATGTCCTCGGCCTTGGCGAGATCGTTGTACGAGAAGTCCGAGCCCATCCAGGACTGCGACTGCAGGGACGCCGGCAGCTTGATGACCTGATTGAGCTTCGGGTTGTAGATCCACATGCGCACGCCGAGCTTGAGCGTCGCGTTGCCCGCCACCTTGGCCGGTGCCGTGAACCGCACGAGCGCCTTGTCGCGGCCCTGCGTAAAGGCCTTCATGCCGAGGTGCCGCTCAGAGGCCGGCCGGTGAATCGTCATCGTCACCGAAGTCTCCGAGCTGTCGGCCCGCCAGTTGTCGAAGGCGGCGCGCAGCAGCGCCGTAGCGTCGGCGGCCCGGCCGATGGCAGGTGCCGTCGCGAGCAGCCCTACCGCGCACAGCCAAGCGGTTTGCGGCAGGAAGCGGGGCCGAGTCGTCCGTTTCACGATGCGCGCAGACTCCGTCTTTGGACCAGCCGGTCCAGACCACTGGTTTGTACAGCTTGTCGCTGGTAAGGTCAAGCGGATGAGCCGCCGCCGCTTTGAAAATCTCGACCCCGAGCGCCAACAGCGCCTGTTCGACAGCGCGGCCGAGGAGTTCGGCGCCAAGGGCTACGACGCGGCATCGCTGAACCGCATTCTCGAGCGCTCGGGCATGAGCAAAAGCTCGCTCTACTATTACTTCGAGGACAAAGCGGATCTATTTACGACGCTCCTCGAGCGCTCGCTGAGCTTTCTGTTCAGGGAGATCGGCGGGTTCGACCCGGACCAGCTCACGGCGCAGACCTTCTGGCCCGAGCTCGAGGCGCTCTACCGGCGCGCGATCGTCGTCGTGAACCGCGATGCCTGGTACGTCAAGCTCGGCCGCATGTTCTACCGGCTGCGCGGCGACGCGAGACAAGGCGGCGCGACCGGACGCACGTTCGAGGCCGCGCGGCGCTGGATCGGTCTCGTCGTCGCGCGCGGCCAGGCGCTCGGCGTCGTGAGGACGGACTTACCGAGCTCGCTGCTCGTCGACGGCGCGCTGGGACTCGGGGAGGCGCTCGACCGCTGGGTCGTCGCGCATTGGGACGAGCTCGGCGCGGAGCAGCGGCTCGCCATGGCGGGGCTGCACATCGATCTGTTCCGCAGGCTGCTGGCGCCTTGAGGGCTCATCGGGCGCGGTCACCGACCGGACCTCACGAGCGCTAGCAAATCCTCCAAGCTCGTCGGCTTGCACAGGAAATGATCGAAGCCGAGGCCGCGCCAGTCCACGTCTTGCTCGTTGCGGCCCGAGAGACAGATGAAGCGCGTGTTGGAACACTCGGCAAACGCGCCGAGCCGCGCGCGTAGCTCGGCGCCGGACATATCGGGCAGACCGAGGTCGAGGATCGCGATGTCCACGGGCGCCCCTTTGACCGCAGCCATGGCGGTCGCGGCGTCGGAACCGACACGCACGCTGCAGCCGGCGGCCTTGAGCAGTTCCGCCAGCAGCATCAGCGCATCCTCGTCATCCTCCACGGCAAGAACGCGTGGACCGCGTTCCGTCCCGCCGCTCGTCCCGACGTCCGCCCGAACGGGCCCCTGCGTGTAGCGGGCCACGATCTCGACGAGTTGCTCGCGGCCCAGGGGCTTGCTGACGTACTCGTCGCAACCGGCCGCCAGGCATCGCCGCTCGTCCTCTTTGCGCGCGTGCGCCGTCACGGCGACGATCGCACCGGCATAACCGTCGCGGCGCAGCTCGGCGGCCGTCGAATAGCCGTCGCGCCTCGGCATCTGAATGTCCAAGAGAATGACGTCGAACGGCTTTGCGCTCCACACGCTCGCCGCAACGGCCCGGAGCGCATCCTCGCCGTCGACCGCCAGTTCGACCGCCGCGCCGGCCTCCTCGAGGACCGTCTTCGCGAGCAAGCGCATGTCCGCATGATCGTCGACGACGAGCACCGTGCAGCCGAGCGGATGGCGCTTCGTCTGCGGCGGGACGGAGGACCGACCGCGTCCGAGTTGCGGCTCGACGATCTCGACGCCGCCGAGATCGCCCGTCGGAAGCGTCAGCGAGAACGTACTGCCGACGCCCTCGCGCGTGGCGACCGTAATTTCTCCGCCGAGCTTGCGGCTCAGGGCCCGGCAGATCGAGAGCCCCAGACCGCTTCCCCCGAAGCGGCGCGTTAGTGAGGCATCGGCTTGCGTGAACGGCTTGAACAGTGTCTCGAGCACTTCACCGCGGATGCCTATCCCCGTGTCGGTTACGTCGAAGCGCAGCGCGGAGTAGTCGGGCAGCAGCTGAACGACGATGCGGACACGCCCGCGCTCCGTGAACTTGATTGCGTTTTCGACGAGGTTGATGAGGATCTGCCGCAGACGCGTGCGATCGGTTCGAACGCTCTCCGGCAGTGCGCCCGAGAATGCGACCTCGAGCTCGAGGCCCTTCTCGGAAGCGCGCAGACCCAGCAGCGCCTGCACCTCGAGCACGAGCTCATCCGGCCGCACGAGGTCGTAGTGCAGCTCGATCTTGCCCGCCTCGATGCGGGACAGATCGAGGATGTCGTCGATGATCTCGAGCAGATAGCGGCCATTGCGGTACATCGTCTCGAGGTACTGGTGATCTTGCGCGTCCTGCAAGCGTCCGCTCAAAATCTCCGCATAGCCGAGAATCGCGGACATCGGTGTTCTAATCTCGTGACTCATGTTCGCGAGGAACTCGCTCTTGGCCCGGTCCGCCGCCTCCGCCCGCGAATGCGCGGCGCGCAAATCGGCTTCGATGCGCTTATGCGCCGTGATCTCGAGCGCGATGCCGTGCCACGTCAGCCCTTCCGGGTCCGCGACCGGGCTCGCGAAGATCTCGATCCAGACCTCGCCTTTCTCCGGGTGCAGGTGGCGGCTCTGGGTGTGCCACATGGATCGCGAGCGCCTGGCCTCGGCCGTCTGCCGCAGGAACTCCTCGACATCGTCCGGATGGGCATGTTTCAGCAGCAGCAGGGGGTCTGCGGCGAGGTCCTCGGGCGAGAACCCGTGCGTCTCCCGTAAGTGGGGGCCGACGAACAAATAAGCGGGCTTACCCTCATAGGGCTGGCGGAACGTGAACAGCGTACCCGGCGTCGCCTCGGCCAATGACGTGAGCTGGTCGGCAAGCGTGCCGAGGCGCGCATGCGCTTCGCGCAGCGCCCCTTCCGTTCGCTTCTGGCGGTCTATGTCGATGAGAACGCCGAATACGCGCTCGACGTTGCCCCCTTCATCGTAGGTGAAACGGCCCCGCCCCTGCAGCCAATGAAGCTCGCCGTTGGGCCAAACGACGCGATACTCGGTCTCGTAGTCGCGGCGCTCGCGCGCCGCCCGTTCGAATTCGTCCTGCTGCGCAGCCAGATCCGCCGGATGCAGGCGCTGCAGAAAAGCCTCGTACGTCGGCTCGATCGAGAACGGCTCGTAACCGAGAAGAAGAAATGTCTCCGCCGACCAGACGGAGTGACCGCTCGGTTCGTGACGCCACCAGGTACCGAGGCGCGCGGCGGCCAACGCGAGCCGCATGCCTTCGGCCTCTGGCTGCGAGCTTCCGCCGGGGACGCCAGCCGCCGCGACGTTCGGGCCATTGCGCTCGGCCGGACCGGGCGATCCGCCCGCGGCGCGGCCCCCTTTCTGAGCCTGCGTTTGCGCCTGGCTCCACCTCGAGTGGATATCGTCGTCGGCCATTTCGTGGCCTCGCTCGGATACGCGTACGGGCGCCGTAGGGGATACTAGCAGGAATCGCGGCCGGCGGCAGCGCCGAGCGCGCGTCTCGCCCGCCGGATTGTCTTATCCGGCGCCGCGCCCCGCAAGGGCGGGATAGGCCCTGAAATTAGAGCCGTGTTAGAAATCTACTTTGGCAGAACGATGTCCGGAAGCGGCCTGTCGGCGATTTCCCTCGCGCGCGTATCGGGTACGCCCAGTGCGCGCAGCACATGGCGCGCGATGACTTGCGACTGTAGTTCCCCGCTTCCGGAGCGGAGCATGTTGCGCACGGAAGCCAGCACCGTGCCCGTCATCAGATCGCGACCGACCGCCGCGTTCGGCACGTCGAACTCCCCCGCCTCTATACCTTTCTCGATGGCGAAGTAGCACGCCTCCCACGATTCGGCACCGAAGCTCGGCACGAACGCGCTCAAATGCACCATCGCCCAGCCCCATGCCGGGTCGCGCCGCGCATGGTTGAGGTAGTGCTGAATGGCGGCGTTGGCGCCCTCGGCGTGGTTTTGGACGCCGGCGAACGTCGATGCGAGCGCAAGGTTCAGATCGTGGCTGAGCTCGATCGCGAGGATCTCGAACAGCTGCTGGAGACTCGTGAAGTAGTTATAGAAGGTACCGCGGGAAATACGGGCCGCCGCGCAAATCTCCTCGATCCGAACGGCAAGGCCTTCTTCGTTCCCAATCAGCTCGAACGTCGCTTCGAGAATCTTCTTGCGCGTGCGTTCCCGCTTGGCACCGAGCTTCGGCGCGGGCGCTTCGGCACTTCCCTGGGGGCGAGCGGCTATGTTTGCAGGTACAGACAAGCACTATCTCCTCGACCGTGCGGCCCCGGCCTCTAAAGCGTCACGACTCCGGTGGCGTTCTCGATCTTGCCGAGATCGAGGCCCGCGACCTGACCGAGCCCGACGATGAGGTTCGCCAACGGCGTCGGATTCGGTGTAGCGATGTGTCGCCCGCCCTTCAAGCGGCCCGTTGCCCCGCCCGCGAGCATGATCGGGAGCCTGCTCTGATCGTGAGTGTTGCCGTTGCCCATGCCGCACCCGTACATGACCAGCGCATGATCGAGCAGCGACCCGTCCCCGTCCGGCGTGGTCCGCAGCTTCTCCACGAAGTCGCCGAACAGCGAGGCATGATAGGCGTTGATTTTCGCGTACTTGCGCATGATCTCAGGGACGTTCCCGTGATGGGAGACGATGTGATGGGACTCTGGGACACCGATCTGCGGATACCCGATGCTGCTCGCTTCGACACCCTTCATGAACGTGGCGATGCGCGTAACATCGGCTCGCCATCCGAGCGCGATGAGCTCGTACATGACCCGCACGTGCTCGTCGTACGTAGCAGGAATGCCGGCCGGCGCATCGGGAATCTCGCCGGCGCTCTGCGCTCGATGGGCGACGGCCTGGATGCGTTTTTCGACGTTGCGGACGTTCTCCAAATACTCCGTGACGGTCGAGCGGTCCTGCGGCGGAAGCTCCTTATTGAATCGACTGGCGGATGCAACCACCGAATCCAAAATACTGGCCTTGGCCTTCAAGCGGGCGGCGCGTTCCTCGGCCGAGCCCACGTCGCCGAACATTCGCTCGAACACGCTCTGCGGGTTCACCTCCATGGGCAGGGGCTCCGTCCGCGTCTTCCACGCCAGCGTGTTCATGTAGATACAGCTCCAGCCGAATTGGCACGAGTTCGAGGCGCTGTTGATGTCCTCGATCCCGAGCTCGAGCGAACGCAACGGCGTATCGCCCGCGATGGCGTCGGCGATGCGCTGATCGATCGTCTGACCGGCCTGCACGTCCGCGCCCTGGGTCTGTTTCGCGGACCCGCCGCTCAGCCAAAGAGATCCGATGACGTGATGTCCAAGCGGGTCCGGAGCCCGGAGACCCGTCACGATGTTGATATGCTCGCGTAACGGGACGAACCGCTTCAACAGGGGCGGCAGCTCGAGCTTCTCGCCCGCCGCGGGATCCCACACCTCCGGGCGCGCTCCGTTCGGCACATAGATCGCGCCGAATCGCAGCTGAGGAGCCGGCGCAGCGCTCGCGGCCGGCACCATGGCGTCGAGAAAGGGTAAGCCGATCGCGGCTCCGAGTGCACCGCGAAGCACGGTGCGACGCGAAAGATGTTTCTTCGTGATAAACATTACTTCGACCCTCCTATCGACGCAGAGGACGGCCGATTGTCGGCGACCGTCTGGGCTACATCCGTCGGCAAATGCGCCTTCTCCTGAAACTCGGCGCTGCGCACGATGCCGAGCACGATATCGTTGAACCGATAGTCGTCGTGCGCGGCCTCGTGCACGATACGGCGCAGGGTCGGCATGTCGGCGGCCTCGAGGCGGCGCCCCAGCGCGTACACCATGAGCTTCTCGGTGAAACTCGAAACGAACACCTCGGGGCGGCTCAGCAGCGCTTTCCGCAAACCGCTCGGACCCGAAATCGGAATGCCCCCCGGCAGTGTCGTGCTGGCGTCTATGGGCTGCCCCGAATCCGTATTGCGCCACCGGCCGATCGGATCGAAATTCTCGAGCGCGAGCCCCGGCGGGTCGATGATCGAGTGGCAGGAGGAGCAGACGGGCGACTTCCGATGCTGCTCGAGCCGCGCACGCACGCTCTGCGGCGCGGCCGTGCCGGTGTTTTCCTTGAGTGCCGGGACGTTCGGCGGCGGCGGCGGCGGCGGCGAGTTGTACAAGACCGTCATGATCCACTTGCCGCGGAACACCGGCGACGTCCGGTTCGCGACCGACGTCAGGAACAAAATGCTGCCCTCGCCGAGCAAACCGCGGCGATTCGGATCGGTCAGCTTGACGCGCCGAAAGGCGTCGCCGAAGACCCCGTCGATGCCGTAGTGCTCCGCAAGCCGTTCGTTGAGAAACGTGTAGTCGGCCCGCAGCAGGTCGAGCACGCTCGAGTTCTTGAGGAACACGGAGCGCAGAAACAGATGCGTCTCGCGCAGCATGTCGCGCCGCAGGTTATCGTCGAAGCTCGGGAACAGGCGCTCGTCCGGAACCTTCGAATTAATGAGCCGCAGCTGCAGCCACTGCTCCCCGAAGTCCGTCACGAGCGTCGCGGCGCGTGGATCGGCCAGCATTCTATCCACTTCGGCTTTCAGCACGTCGGGCTGGAGGAGCCGGCCGGAAATACCGTCATCGAGCAGCTGTTTGTCCGGAATGCTGTTCCAGAGAAACAAGGCGAGCCGCGACGCAAGCGTGACCCCGTCGTCGTGGGAAGCGCCGGGGGTGTCGGCATCGTGGTCGGTCACGCCGTGGTACAGCAGAAACTCGGGCCCGCTCAGAATCCTCGCCAGGCCGAGCTGGATGCCGGCCTCGAAGTTACGGCCGTCGTCGCTGCCGCTCTTGTAGATCTGAAGCAGGGTCTTGAGATCCTGATCGTTCACGGGCCGGCTATAGGCGCGCCGCGCAAGACGGCCCAGAATCTGTTTGGCGCAAGCCGTATCGCTCAACGTCGCGCTCGGCCGGCAGGTAAAAATGGCTCTGCGCGTGGCCGTGTCGCCCGAGCCCGTCGAGTTGTACGGTCCGACCACGAGCACGCGCGTGATAATCGGCCAGCCATAGGCGTCGTTGCCGATCGGCAGATCCGCCTTGCGCGGATTGAGGAGTTTCTGCTGGAGCGCGAAGCTCTTCATGACGAACGTGACGCCGACCCGATGCAGACCGGCGCTCACGTGCAGGCGCACGGGCAGCCGCTCCCGGACTTGCGTCGTCGCGCTGCCAATGTCTCCATTCGAGAGCGCGTCGTCCTTCTTTCCTCCGATCTCCGCCGTATGGACGACGGCGCCGTCGAGCAGGATCTGCATCTCGAACGGCGTATCGAACCCTTCCACGCCGCGGATCGTGCTCCCCGTCGCGTTCCACAGATCCGGGCGGATCTCGTAGTCCGCATCGGTCGGAAAGTAGTGCTCGGCGACGAGCCCGCCGCGGGTTCCGTAAGGCAGCCCGGGGATCCACGTGTTCTGGGACAGGTCGAGCCGCGGCCGGTACTCCGTCGCCTGCGGCGAGAGCTTCGTATCCCCGACCGCCAGCGCCGCCACGCGCAGCCCGACCGTCAGGTAGCGATCGAGCAGCAGCGACGAGGTTTTCAGCGTATCGGAAATGTTGTCGAAGCCGTCGCTCGCGATCTCCGAGGGCAGCATCGAATCGACGTCGATGGGGATTCCGAGCAAGTCACGGACGGCGTTGCCGTATGCCGCGCGGGTCAGCCGGCGTATGGGCGCGCCGGGCGGTTTGGGCGGGTTCTCGTCGAGACGCGTCTCGAGATAAGACACGAGCTTCGCGGCTTCCTTTTGGCTCGGCCGCCGCCCGCCGGGCGGCGGCATGAGGCCCGCCCGGAGTTTGCGAATCACCTTTTCCCACTTCGCGCGATGGGCGCCCGGATGCAAGAGATCGGCGTTCTCGAGAACGAGCCCGGCCTCCTGCTCGGTAAGGTTGTGGCAATCGGTACAGTACCGGTTGATGGTTTCGGTGTTCTCGGCGGCCATCTCCTGCTTCGACTGGCTGCAGGAAATGAGCGAGCCCGCCGCGAGCACCGCGAAGGGAAGCCCGGCCCAACGTTTCAATGAGCTAATTTTCATCGCGAAGCCGTCCTTTCTTCTTCCTTCACGTGCGCGCCGAGCGCGCGAAGCGCAGCGGCGGCGGCATTGTCGGGCGGCGGAGCCTTGGCCCGGAGCTTCGAAGGGAAGTGGCCGAGCGCATAGTCGAGGGGCGTATAGCCTTCCTTGTCCGCGGCGTTGAGGTCCGCGCCTCTCTCGACCAAATGCTTGATGACGCCGGGATAGTTTCGCAACGCGGCCTCGTGCAGAGCCGTTATACCCATGTCGTTCGCGATGCTCGGATTGACACCATGATCCAGAAGAAAGTCGAGCGCGGGGATCGCTTCCTTCTCGGTGGGGCGGCGGTCGGCGGTGATGAGTGCCGGCAGCTCGGGTCCCATCATCACCGCGACCAAAGGCGTCACTCCGCCGCGCTTTTCGTCATGCAGCGAGGGATCGGCGCCGCCCTTGATGAGCACGCGCATCGCATCGACATCGGAGGACCGCGCCGCGCGAATCAGGGCCAAGTCGGTGATCTTGGGCGGGGGCGGCAGGAATCGGGGGTCCCGATCCAGCAGCGGCTGCGGCAGGCGGTCTTGGAGATTAGCGCCGTGAGACAACATTAATTTGAGCAGTTCCAAGGAGCTCTTGGCGCCCGTCGGAACCTGAATCTCGCCGACATAGTTGACCCGGTTGCGCGCGTCGACAACGGCGAACAGGCCGCCGCCGTCCGAACTGGCCCCCGCCTCCACGAGCACCTTGGCCGCATCGAAATGCAGATTGTCGAGCGCGATCACGACGGAGGAGAAACCCTCCGGAGTCTTGGCATTGATGTCCGCCCCGGCCTTGATCAGCACGCGCAGCGCTGCGACCGCGCCGCTGCGGGCGGCAAACATTACGGGCGTCAACGCTGCCGCGGGAATCTCGACGAAGTAACGCACGGCCGGCTTTCGCGGCGGCAGATCGTCCTTCCGGGTCCTCGCATTGACGTCTGCGCCCGCCGCGATCAGCGCGGCCGCCACGTCAGCGCGGTTTTCGGCGGCCGCATACATGAGCGGGGTTTCGCCTTGCCAATGCTCGACGACATTGACGTTTGCGCCGTGCTCGATGAGCAGCTTGACGGCATCCACGCCGCTCGTCCGCGAGGCCAGCATGAGCGGGGTTTCACCTTCGGGCAGCGCAAGATCGACCTTGGCGCCGGCGTCGAGAAGTGTCCGCAGCAGAGGCACGTCGGCCCGCAGCGCCGCCTCGTGCATCGGGCCGACGCCATACCGGTTTGTGAGATTCGGGTCGCCCTTCGCAGCAAGCAGCTCCCGCACGCTGTCGAGGTCGCCGAAATGGGCTGCATAGAGCAGCGGCGTCGAGCCGTCGGCGGCCCGCGCATTGGGGTCGGCGCCGGCGGCGAGCAGCGCGCGGACATCCGCCGGAGCGTGCTTCTGCGCGGCCGCCAGCAGCTTCGCATCGAGATTGGGTGCGGCCGAGGCAGCGATCGAGAATACGAAGAGCGAGACGAAAGCAGCGAGTTTCGAGAACGTTCTCAGGCTGCCCCCAGTTGCAGCCACGCGCCATAGTCTTCTTTTCACAGCAAGTCCCCCGGTGCGTCGGGTGCCAAGGTTGAACGGCAGTCAGAGCTTCCAGCCACGCGCACGGCCCCTCCCCGGGAAGTGCCACTGATAGCTTCGAGATTATTGATAATTTGACAAACTGTCAATAACGCCTCCGCCGAAGCCGTCGGAGATCATGCATTGGCGTGGGCAGCAGTACGTATAGGCGGGCGCCGCAAGACACCCGGCGCGAAGCGCATTCCGGCGAGTTCTTTATCTTCAGCGCAATGGCAAATACACGTCGGTGATCATCTCTTCGTCCCTCACGTTGGGACCGACGTTTACGTAATGGAAGAATATGGGCGCATCACCGACCGACTCGCCGCTCCGCGGCAGCCACGCCTCGTACAGGTAGGCCGCTGCCCTGTTGTTCGAGCGCGAACCCACGTCGCGGGCACGCGCGCAGCGACAGGCCGGAATCACTTTGTTGACGATGGCATATGGATTATTAGGGCCGATGTGCTCGTCCACCGACAAGCAGAAGTCGACGCGATGTTCGGACGCCGGTACCGTGCGCGGATCGGTGTAGTGGATGCCGTAATGTCGATGCTTCGACGCATCCAAAAGGCCGTTCTCCAGTTTCCATGCGACGAGCTTTCGCACCGTCTCGTGCTCGCGCGCCGGAGACCCGCAATGCTCGATGGCAGCTACCTTCGTCTCGGCGAACGTCACGATTTCGACGTGCACATTGCTTCTCCAGCGCCAGACCCGACCGTGCCGGCTCCCTGCCCGGCGCTCACTCTTGCCTGACGATGTCGACCGAAATCTCCACGGCCGGAACCGAGCCTCTATTCTCGAGCCAGTGCACTGTATTCCTATCCTCGGGCCAGCCGACGCCGGGCCCATAGTCCGTGGCCACACCGTTTCGGTGGTCGGTTATCGTGCCCGTTAGTATGTAGACGGTGCCCGGTCGGCCCTTGTGGTCGTGGAGCGGCCCGAAGACGCCCCCGGGCTCGATCGTCACCATGCGCATGCGAAGTTGGCGCCCCTCCATACCCTCGATCTCCGGCCCAAGATCGACGGTCGCAAGCAATTGCACCGCAACCCCTTTTGTCTCCGGTGCCGGGCGTTCGTTACTCATCGTCCTCTCTTCTCCGTACTCCGCTTCGACGGCGTGGCAAACCGGCGGCGATTTTGCCCCTGCAAGATCGATGACGGTTTGACACGTCCGCTGCAGTGGTGAGATGGACTCCCCTTGCCACTCACAAACGGCATCATAGTGCCTTGACATCGTGATCACCGGCATAGAGGAGTCCACCGAAATGCAGTCTACGTTCGTCGGAGTTGACCTTGCAAAGGCCGTCTTCCAATTGTCTCTCGCTGACGAGCAGCGCCTTATCTTCCAGCACCAGCGCCTGACCCGTTCGCAGTTCAAGCGCTTCCTCCTCCATACGCCACCCACTCGAGTCGTCATGGAGGGCTGCGCCACCGCTCATCACTGGGGCCGCGTCGCTTCCGAGCACGGCCACGCCGTCAAGTTGCTCCACGCCCGCTACGTCAGAGCCTATGTCCGCCGCAATAAAACCGATGCCGCCGATGCCGACGCCCTAATCCGCGCCGAAGCCGATCCGGACATCAAACCCATTCCTGTTAAATCAGAGCATCAACAAGCTCTTCAGAGCCTACATCGTATCCGCGCTCAGTGGCAAAGCACACGCGTCGCACGTATCAACGAAGCGCGCTCGCTCCTCGCAGAATTCGGCTTGGTCCTGCCAACAGGCTCGGCATCAATCGCCGCCCGCCTGCATGAGCTCATCGATCAGCTTCCCGAGCTCCTGCAGTTCACCTTCGCCGAGCTCGTCGCCGAAATCGGCGAATACCACAACCGCCTCAAACGCCTCGACCAGCTCCTTGCTCGCCTCGCGAAGGAAAACCCCATCAGCCAAAGGCTGCTCAGCATCCAAGGCATCGGCCCTACCGTCGCCACCGCCCTGCTCGGCCGCGTCCCCGATATGCAGGCCTTCAAACGCGGCCGGGCCTTCGCCTCCTGGCTTGGCATCACCCCGCGCGAGTACAGTTCCGGCTCCACCCGAACCCTCGGCGCAATCTCCCGCCGCGGCGACACGTACCTGCGTACGCTCCTGATCCATGGCGCACGTTCCGCTCTACTTGCCGCTAAACGTGCACAACGAAATGGCCACTCGCTCTCCGAGCTTCAGCGCTGGGCACTCGACACCCAGACACGCATCGGTCACAACAAAGCCGCCGTCGCTCTCGCCAACAAAATGGCTCGCATCATCTGGGCCGTTTGGACCAAGGCCTCCGACTTCGACGGCGATCACTCACGCCATTACCGCTGATGCGCCCCCAACAAGTGCGACTCTCAGCAATATGATGCAAACCGTTACCCGTACCGACCACAAGGCCGGTAACAATGCTCGAGCCTCCTGAAGCTCATTGCAGCGGTTGGCCCGGTCGGTGCGGATCTCATATTGGCCTGGTGACTCGTTTCACCACTTCACAGGCCGGATAGACGACTGCAATCACCTTCCCCCGCCAACCAGAAGCAAAAGCAAAGAGAATGACGACGCCAGCTACTTGACAGGGGAGTCCATAGACGCATTGTTAGGCGCCACCGCGACCGGGCAGACACTCGATGAAAGATCTGACGACTTTGACAAACGGCTCATACTCATCCCAAAGCCCGCGGCCTATCTCGTCGGCCAACTCAGAAGCTGCTAGTACTGTCGACACGCTGTCTGTTAGGCCACTACCCAGGTACCGCGCTGCGCCATGTACTGCCCCGGTATCGTCGCGAATGAGCATTGCCGCGACC
Organism: uncultured Gammaproteobacteria bacterium; assembly: GCA_963782445.1. GTDB lineage: Bacteria > Pseudomonadota > Gammaproteobacteria > Steroidobacterales > Rariloculaceae > ZC4RG20. Next base: position 1,160,176 of record CAWAJM010000001.1, on the reverse strand, counting down.
ATGACCTGCTGGAGCGCCTCGAGGGCTAGGTGCTCCGCAATCAGATTATCCCCCCTCACGCACTTCTTCAGCGACTGCACAGCAATGAATTTTGCGGATTCGAGTGACTGTTTGATCTCGTCTAGCTGCTTAACCTCCCCCACTTCAGTAATGGCTGGCGGCGACGAGAGATCCGGAATAACGTGGGTGAAGTTCTCGCAACGGCTGATTAGAGGTCTAAGGCCTGTCCGAAACGGAACGCGATTCCAAGTCCCGACTCTAGATATCGATTCCTGCGTAACACTTAACAAATCGATGCAAAGCCCATGCGTATAGACCACACGGCGCAAGACGCCGCGCCCATCGGCCGTTTCATTTTCGGCGAGACGCTTCCCTAGGCGCGGTAACCAATTCCGCCTTGGGTTCGTAACTATAGACAACAGATCCAAATCGCTCCAAAGATCCGCAGCTTCTGTCCCCCAAGAGCCAAAGAGGTAAAGAGCCAGCACGTCCTTATCGGCCTCGGCAGCAGCCGATATCTCGTCGAGTGCGATCTGTTGGCACGGGCGAAACACGGCGCCTAACGACCAAGCTCAGCGGCGCGCCTTGCCGGCGCGACTCTTGCGCATGCAAGAGTCGTGACGGTAAGGCGCGTCCGTCTGCAGCGCATTGTTAGGCGCGCTATGCGGCGTCGACGTTTCGTACAGCAAGGATGTCGGTGGGCCCGACCGGACGCACTTGGCTGATCTTTAGCGTCACCAAAGCCTGTGTATGTCCTGAGCCAGTTACGAACTCAACTTCGACCCCGTCAGGAGAGTAGAGCTCGACCACAGCGCCTAGGTCCCCTCGCCTCAGCTTATGTTCCGGGAGATCCTCGTTAAGTACGACAGTGTCGAGCACATTGATACTCATCGCTAAGTCTCCGGGTATGCGGTTATGAACCTAGCAACCGACTCGCCGTTCAGCACAATCCATGCCGTTACAATGGCCGCTGTCTTTCCATTTGGCCCAGTAATCGACCCTCGAATCTCGTACTTTCTTCCGTAGTCTGTCGTTTCAATGAACTCTGCATCTGCGGCAGCAAGAGCCCGCAGATCCCGTTCCAGCGTCTCCCATCTGTCCTGAGTATAACCAAGGGAGCGGAACAACGCCGACTTGTGACGACCCACAGAATGGACCGGCGAGAGCAGATACCCGTGAAGCTTCTCCGGCGAAATGATGGCGTTGCCTAGATTCGTGAGCTTCACGATTGAACGACCACCGACGGTTCTATTGCGCGCCTAACGGTGGAGTTCAGCGGCCACTGAAGCTGGCGGCAATTTTGCGGATGCAAAATTGACGACAGCTGAACGGGTCCGCTGCAACGACGTGTTAGGCGGCTGCTGGCCGAGTCTCTCATCTGAGCCGCTTGGTAAAGAACAGCACCAGATCATCATCGTTGATCGTCTTCGCCATCGGCGCAAGTACCTCGTTCCGGTAGGTAAGACCACGACCATCGGGCACGTAGCCGCGAAGTACGTAGAGTCGCTGTGCGTTGCCGTAGTCTGGATACATTCCGACACCGATTCCAACGGCATCTGAGCGCGCCCCGATCATCTTCTCTGCCCGATCCATCAGCCGTGTGCCGATTCCTTGCCTGCGAAACTTCGGCAGAACGTTGAAGTCTTGCACTTCGGGTATGTCCATCTCCGCGAATGGGCGGTACTCCGGATGCCATCGAATCGTCACGTAGCCAGCAAATTCTCCGGCGACTTCGGCGATCAACACGTCGCGCTTTCCAGCCGCCTGTTCTGCAGCATAGGCCTCATACTGTGACGTCGGCTTGTTCCAGCCGATGTCGGAAAAAGCCGCGGAAATCACAGGCGCATCTTCCTTCGTGAGAAAGCGTATCGTTGGACTGCGACGGTTAGACATGGAATGGCCGCCTAACGATTAAGCTCAGCGGCGTGCCTTGCCGGCGCGGCCCTTGCGCATGCAAGGGGCGTGACGGGAAGGCACGTCCGTCTGCAGCGCATTGTTAGGCGCCGCGCCAGCATCGCGCCTACGCGACCTCTCTTAGGACTTCGGGATGGCGCTCTGCAATCTTCAATAGCGTTCTGGCTGCTCCGGATGGTTCGCGACGCCCCTGCTCCCATTGTTCCAGGGTGCGTTTTGAAACCCCCAGTACCGCAGCAAACTCTGATTGCGACAGGCCGCTTCTTATGCGGATACGAGCGACGTCCGAGTTCGGAGTCGCCTTCTTGCGCTTGCCGCCACCAGCCTTGATCTCGCGAACACCCTCCAGCACTTCCTTCCAGACGTCGCGCTCGGATTCAAAATCCTCCAGCGCCTTACCCTTAAGCTTCTTGCTCATCTCGAAACGCCTCTACCAATTTCTTTACGATGTGCCCCGGTAAGTTATCCTTCTTTGACTTCGAATACATTGTCAGCATCCAGAATTCGTTGGGTTTGAATCTCACAAAGTAGATAACGCGAAGGCCACCGCGCTTACCCATACCGGGACGCGCCCATCGAAGTTTTCGTACACCGCCAGAGCCAGGAACCACTTCACCCTCCTCAGGGTGAAGCATCATATGCTGCTGTAGCTCCGCATATTCATCGTCGTCCAGGTAGACAGGACATATCCGCTCGAATACCGATGACTCGATGAACGTGAACACGGCTGTTACTGTACGCCACTGGCGTATCTCTGGCAATCCCAACCGCCAACCGTTAAATGGGGCGTCTTCGGCGCCTAACGATTAAGCTCAGCGGCACGCCCAGCTGGAGGCGATTTTGCTCTTCGTATTGCAAAATCGCATCCAGCTGGGCGTGTCCGTCTGCAGCGCAATTGTTAGGCAGCCTGCGACCAACCCTCCGAAGCTGCTTAAGCTGCAATGCGCCGCTTCTGCCACTCCCCGCGCCGGCCCGACTATCGGAGGGTGACCCGGCACCCGAAGCGAGATCGCTTCACCTACTCGCCACTCGCCTAAGCGGCGCTTACGCGCACCCGCGACTCGTCCGATTCCCCTGCCGCGCATGCGCGGTGCCGACCACCCATCGGCCACCTCACACCTGTTCGCTCGCCGTCGCGATGCATTTCCGCGCCGCGATCGAAGCCGGCACCTAAGTCGTGCAGATCCGTCTCGACGGGCACGCCTCACCGACCGCGACCGCCCTTCGTTGAACACCTCCGCGACCGCCATTGCGACTCCGCACTTACCGGCCGCTTGACTCGATAACCTCACCTTCTGCACTCAGCCCCATTCCACTGACTTGCCCTGCGGCCAGCAGTGCTGCTGCACATTCCGCCCTCGATCGAAGGGTCGGCTGCCGCCGCTGCTCTCTTGCCGAAATGCCCCACGGTTCAGGCCGCCTAACGACCAAGCTCAGCCGCCGAGCAAACTGGCGCGAGCTTTGCGTAGGCAAAGCTCGTGATCAGTTTGTTCGGTCGGCTGCAGCGCATTGTTAGGCGCTCTTGCTTCCGCCGTTAGTGGGACTCGTATCTTGATTTTGTTCTCCTCTATCGGAGGTCTGTTGCCATATCGGTCATTTGAAGATGCGTCCGTCGCTCGCGTCAACGTAAATACGATTGCTCACAACCATTGCGCCGCAGTACGTGAAGTAAATTGGTTGGGACCTATGAGTCGTCGACCTGACCCAGCCACCCATCTCCTGGAAGTCGTGGAGTGTGCACTTGCCACTTTTCAGTAGCTGCTTCGTTGCCCTAATGAACGTCGCTCTATGAAGAGAATAGTCGTCTGAACTTGATATGACGGCTTCTATGGCCGTGTCTGCTGGCACGGGTTGACCACTGTCGCACGCGCTTAGCGCGGCCAAAAGCGATAAGACAAGACATGCTTTGCATTGGGACTGCATGGAATCCCCTTCTGCGCCTAACGATTAAGCTCAGCGGCGTGCCTTGCCGGCGCGGCCCTTGCGTATGCAAGGGGCGTGACGGGAAGGCACGTCCGTCTGCAGCGCATTGTTAGGCGCGATGCGCGCATCATCCTTAGTCCGAAGGCTCCATCAGCTCGATCCTATTGCCGAATGGATCCGAAACGTATACCCGGAAATAGCCCTCTAAGGGGTCGTCATCAATCACGTCGATGCCGCTCGCCTTAAATCGCTTCACTAGTTCCGCCAATTCGGAAACGAGCAATGCGGGATGAGCTTTGCGCGCCGGTCGGAAGTCCGCCTCTACGCCAAGATGGACTTTGAGCGCTCCATTTTCGAACCAAGCTCCACCCCGTTTCGCCAGGTGCGAAGGCTTTTCGACTTCCGGTATCCCCAGTATGCCTTGATAGAACTCCCGCGCCGCCTGCTCCATGCCAGCAGGCATCGCTAGCTGAACGTGTTCAATTGCGACTATCGGCACGCCTCACCTGTCGAAGTCCATTCTGAACTCTAGCCCATGGTCTTCAAAGCCAAGGCGTTGGTAGAGCGCGTGCACCTTCGGGCGAGAGCTCCGGCTCGTCGCAATCAGCTTGTAGCAACCGCTGTCCCGTGCGGCTCGAATCACTTCTTTCACCAGCTCAGTTCCCACGCCTTTGCCCCGTTCCGACTGTTCGACGTGAACATCCTCCAATAGGCCGAAAGGCGCCGAATGAAGATCGTTATGCATGATGTAAAGGTATGCTCTCGCTACTTCGCGACCGGCGGTGCATACGGAGAACCGAATTCCGCGAGCGGCCAGTTCTGTTCGCTCAACTTCCATTCCACGCCAACCGATCTAGTGCGTGCGCCTAACATCCAGTAGGTACAAAAACGCCGCACGCCATCACGGGTCACCTCCGTCGTAACATACGGCAAGTTGCCGTAATTTATACACCATACTAACCAATTCAATCGAAATCGCAGCAAACCCAAACAGAAACAATACCTTCCGCTCCTCTAAATACATCCGAGGTAAATATCTACCAATATACCCGAATTAACTCCGGCGCAGCCACGCAGCATACGACCCACCATCGCAGCTCCTCTCACCGCAAGTCGCGAGACACCGTAGGCCGCGAGATGAGCGAGCAAAAGCGCCGATCCCCTTTCCTCGAAGAAGTCCGCGCCGCGGTCCGGCTGCGTCACTACAGCATCCGCACCGAGAAGACCTATCTCGACTGGATCGTCCGCTATATTCGCTTTCATGGAAAGCGCCATCCCCGAGAGCTCGGTGAAGCGCATGTAGCCGAATTTCTCTCGCACTTGGCGGTTCGGCGCCGTGTGACCGCGAGCACACAGAACCAGGCCCTGAGCGCACTCGCATTCATGTATCGTTTCGTGCTCGATCGGCCTCTCGGTGAAATCCCGGGCATCGTACGCGCCAAGGCACCTCAACGGCTGCCCGTCGTCTTGACGCAGGAGGAGGTGTCGCGCCTGCTGCGCAACATCGATACGCCCCATTGGCTACCGGTGTGCCTGATGTATGGCTCGGGGCTTCGGCTCATGGAGACGGCGCGCTTGCGCGTCAAGGACGTTGACTTCGACCACAGGGCGATCGTCGTGCGGGACGGCAAGGGCGGCAAGGATCGCGTCGTCACGCTGCCCGACGCGCTCCTGGAGCCGCTTGCGCGCCAGATCGAGGGCGTAAGACTCGTTCACGGCAAGGACTTGGCGGATGGGTTTGGCGAGGTCGCGCTGCCGTACGCGCTGGCCAAGAAATATCCCGGCGCCGGGCGCACAGAGATGTGGCAATACGTCTTTCCTGCTCGTCGGAGAAGCCTCGATCCACGCTCGGGGGTCGAAAGACGCCACCATATCGACGAGAGCGCGCTCCAAAGGGCCGTGAAGCACGCTGTCCGGAAGGCCGGGATCGAAAAGCCCGCGAGCTGCCACACTTTGCGACACTCGTTCGCGACGCACTTGCTCGAGCGCGGAATGGACATCCGCACGGTTCAGGAGCAGCTCGGCCACAAAGACGTGCGGACGACGCAGATCTACACCCACGTGCTGAAGCGCGGCGGGGCGGGCGTGCTGAGTCCTTTGGGCCAGGTACTCGGGACACCCCCACGACAGGAGGACGAACCCAGATGAGACCCCCCAAAGCGGCGCGGCTCAGGGGCCGGCCACAAGAACGGGACGTGGCCCGAGCACCCAGTTACCTTCGCGGACGCCGACGTGCCAGCCAGCGAGTTACCGAGACGCTCGCACCGCTGGGTCTTCGGCGCCCGGGCTCTCGAGCAACGCCTCCGCGAAGCGTCTATCGTTCGCGAGCTGCGGCACCTTGTGCTGGCCTCCGAGGCGGCCCAGCCGCTTCATCGTCGCGAAGAACGTCCCATCGGCAAGCGACACGACGACGGGCGGGCCGATATCGACGTTGTTGCCGCGATGCTCGTCATAGTCGACATTGCGCGCTCTCAGCGCGTCGTCGAGCGAGCGCGCGAACCGCCGCACATCCGCCGGTTCGCGCCGGAACTCGACGAACCATTCGTGGCCGCGGCCGAGCGAGCGCACGTTCGCGTACCGCGGGGCGACGTGGAACTCGGCCACTTCGGCGTGTGCCGCAGCACAGGCCGTGACGATCGCGGCCTGCACGTCGCTGGCGGATAGGTGCTCGCCGAATGCGCTCAGGTACTGCTCCGTGCGTCCGCTGAAGCGCAAGCGGTGCGGCCGCAGCGACTCGAAACGCACCGTGTCCCCAATGTAGGTGCTCCACAGTCCGCTCGCGGACGATACGGCGATCGCGTACTCGACGCCCAGCTCGACGTTTCCCGCCCAATGGCGCGGCGCGTTCGGCGTCCCGAGCGCCTCGAGGGGCACGAATTCGTGGAAGAGACCGGTATCCATGCGCAGCAGTAGGTCGCGGCCGTCGAGCCGGTCCTGAATCGCGAGAAAGCCCTCTGACGCGACGTAGACTTCGAGCGCATGGAACGGCTTGCCGATGAGGTCGTGAAACAAGGCGCGGTAGGGATCGAAGCTCGCGCCGCCGTGCACGACGAGATCGAGGTTCGGCCATGCATCGGCAATCGTGTGCGCGCGAAGCCCGGCCCTGCGGCGCCGCGAGATCACGCGCTCGAACAGAGCGAGTAGCCAGGAGGGAATGCCGCTCACGGCCCGCACGTCCGCGTTCCAGGCCTCCTCGACGATCGCGTCGAGCCGTTGGTCCCAGGCGGGGATGCGGTGCATGGTCGGGCTCGGCAGCGTAAACGGCCGATACAGCCGCGGTGTCTCGTCGGCGACTATGCCGCTGAGGTCGCTGACGCTTGCGCCGTTGGCCGCCGTCGCGGGCTCGCGGCTGCCGCCGAGGTATAGAAACCGGCCCTCGAAGTGGGCGAAATCTCCGGTGGCCGCGACGTAGTGCGCGAGAATGTCGCGGCCCGCTCGCTTGGTGCCGCGCAGGCCCTCCTCCGAGATCGGCACGTACTTCGCGCGCCCGGTGGTTCCCGACGTGAGGGCGAACAGGCGGACGCGCCCGGGCCAGGTCACGTGGGGCTCGCCGGCGCGCACGCGCGCCCAGTACGGTTCGAGCTCGTGGAAGTGCCGCAGCGGCACGCGGGCCTGGAAGTCCGCCACGGAACGCACGGACGCGAGATCGTGGTCGCGCCCGAAAGCGGTCCCGGCCGCCCGGCGCGTAAGGTGCATGAGCCGACTCCGTTGCTCGGCGGCCGGATCGGCCATCCACCGCTCGATTCGCGCGAGCCGCCGGCGCGAGTACAGCAGGAAGCCGCGGCCCATGAGCCGCCGCAGCGCGCGCATGTTAGTGCGCTTCCCTCGCGAAGGCGGTCCTCGGCGGCGCGGAGGGCTCGAGCCGCCCGGCCGCGATGTCCTCCGCGATCTTGTCGCGCACGCGCTGCCCCGATAGCACGACCATCGGCATCCCGCCGCCGGGGTTCACGCTGCCGCCAACGAAATACAGGTTGCGGTAGCGCTCGCTGCGCTGCGGCGCCTTAAAGCCGAGGTTGCCGAAGCGGTTCGCGACCACGCCATAGATGGAGCCGCCGTTCGAGCGATAGAGGCGCTCGATGTCGTGCGGCGTCAGCGTCTGCTCGACGACGATGTGCTTGCGCAGATCGGTGAGCCCCATGCGCTCGAGCTTGACGAGCACGCGTTCGCGAAACGCCTCGTAGTCCTGCCCGCCGAACTCGTCGGCGCGCTCTAGGTGCGGGATGTGCGGCAGCACTTTGATCACCTCGCGGCCCGGCGGCGCGAGCGCGGGGTCCGTCTTGCACGGCGCGACGAGATAGATCGTCGGGTCCTCGGAGAGGATTCGCTGCTTGAAGATCGAGCCGAAGTGCTTTCGCGCGTCGCTGGAGTAGAACACGTTGTGGTGCGCGAGCTGCGGATAGACGGTGGCCACGCCGAGGTGCATGACGAGACCGGAGCAGGACGGGGCGAAACGCCGATAGCGCCGGAGAAACGCTGCGGGCTCGCGCGCGATTCGTTCGTAGAACGGCACGACTTCCATGTTCGAGACGACGATGTCGGCCGGCCGGACGGCGCCGTCGGCGCTCACGACGGCCTTGATGCACGAGTCCTCGCGCTCGAGGTCCGCTACGTCGACGCCATAGCGCACGTCGCCGCCGACCTCCCGCAGCAGGGTTTCGAGCGCGCGCGCCAAGGCGTGCATGCCGCCTTCGACGTACCAGAGGCCGTAGCCGAACTGGACGAACGGCAGCAGATTCAGAACGGCCGGGGCATCGTACGGCGAACCGCCGACGTACTTGACGAAGTAGTCGAGGATGTCGACGAGGTGCGGCTCGCGTACGTAGCGGCGGACTCCGCCGTGCAGCGAGTGCGCGAGATCGAAGCCGAAGGCCGCGCTGCGGTAGTGCGCGAGCATTTGCCCGAGCGAGTCGAGGCCCTTCGCGAAGTAGCCGCGCTCGGTCAGCTTGCAGAGCTTGCGGGAGTATTCCAGAAACGCGAAAAAGCCGTGCGCTGCATCGGGCCCGAGCTTTGCGAGCTCGCATTCCTGCTCGCGAACGTTCGCGCACAGGTCGAGCACGAGGCCGTCCTCGAAGAAGTTCCGCCAATGCGTGGTGAGCTCGCGAAAGCGCACGTAGTCCGCCATGGATTTGCCGCAGCGCTCGAACAGTGCGGCGAACACGTGCGGCATCGTGAGAATCGAAGGCCCGAGATCGAAGCGAAAGCCGTCCTGCTCGGCGACATTGAGCTTCCCGCCCGGCAGCGCATTCTTCTCGAGCACGGTCACGGCGTGGCCTTCGCTCGCCAGCGAGATGGCGGCCGAGAGCCCGCCGAGCCCGGCACCGATCACGATCACGCGCCGCGGGCTCATGCGAAGATCCCTTCCGTCGCGCCGCACGCCGCGGACTTCGTGGCGACCTTCGTGGCGACCTTCGTAGCGGCCTTGACACTGCGGACTGCGTCGCGCGCCTTCATCGCGCTAGGCCCTCCGCAAGCCGCCGTACTCGAGCGGCGCCGCCGCCAGCCCGAAACGCTTGGCGATCAACGCGCTCGAGATGCGCGCGGACTCGTAGATCACGGGCAGCCCGCTGCCCGGATGCGTTCCGCCGCCGACGAGATAGCAGTTGCGCAGCTCCTCGAACTCGTTGTGCGGCCGCCAATACAGCATCTGCGACAAGCGGTGAGAGAGATTGAACGTCGCGCCGAGATGCACGTTGTGTCGGTTCTGCCAATCGAGCGGTGTGACCATACGCTCGGCCTCGATACTCGTCTCGAGGTCGCGCAGCGGCGTGCGTCGCTCGATGAGCTCGATGAGCCGGCGCCTGAACGCGGGCGCCTCCGTCTGCCAGTCGATGCCCGACGCCTGGTTCGGCACGGGCGCCAGCACGTAGACGGCGGACTTGCCCGGCGGGGCGAGCGTCGGGTCCGTGGCCGAGGCGTTCTGCACATAGAACGAAAAGTCGTCCCGCGGCAGGGTCTTATCGGCGAAGATCTCGCGGACGTTGCGTTCGTAGTCCTTCGCGAACACGATCGTGTGGTGGTTCATCGGCACTTCGCGGTCGAGCCCGAGGTACAGCATGAAGGTCGAGCACGAGAACGCCTTCCTCGCGAGCTTCGCGGGCGCGTATTTGCGCAGCTTGCCCGATGGCACGAGCTTGCTCATCGCGTAGCCGAAGTCGGCGTTCACGACGACGGCGTCCGCGTGCTGCCGCTCGCCGCCCGCGAGCACGACGCCGTCGACCGCGTCGCCTTCGAGGCTCAGCGACTCGACGGGGGCCCCGAGATGGATCTGCCCGCCGAGCTCCTCGATCACCTGAGCCATCGCATGCGGGATCCGGTTCAGGCCGCCCTCGACGTGGTGGACGCCGAACTCGTGCTCGATGAACGGCAGCATCGTGAACAGCGCCGGGCATTCCCAGGGCGACATGCCGAGGTATTTCGACTGGAACGTGAACGCGAGGATCAGCTTCTCGTCATCGAAATAGCGAGAGAGATTCTCGAACACGGAGCGCCCGAGCGCGAGATGCGGCACGGCTCGCGCCAGGGTCGGCGAAAGGAACGCCCGCGCCGAGGAGTAGTCTTTGGCCAGGCAGGGCAGCAACGCTCGGTAGCGGACGCGCTCTTGCTCGAGGAATCGATCGTAGCCTGCGCCGTTGCCCGGGAAGTGCCGCTCGATCTCCTCGCGCATCCGCCGCCGGTCCGTGGTCATGAGCATCTCGCGGTCGTCGAAGACGAGCCGGTAGAGCGGCTCGAGCGGGCGCAGGGTCAAGTAGTCCTCGAGGCGCCGGTGCGTCTCCGCGAATACCTCGCGCAGCACGAAGGCCATCATGAGGAACGTCGGGCCCGCGTCGAAGCGGAAATCGCCGAGCGTCAGTGCCGCGTTGCGGCCGCCGACCCGGCTCTTCGCCTCGTATATATGCACGTCGAACCCGCGGTTCGCGAGCAGCATGCCGGCCGTAAGGCCTCCGGGGCCGGCGCCGACGATGATGATTCGCCGCCTGGGCTTCGTCATAAAGGGTCCTCGGCGAACCGGGTGCCGCGCCGCATATCGGCGGGCCTGCGGTCCTCCTTGGACTATTCGTCGGGCGACGGGAAACGGTTTCACGCGGCGGGGGCGCGAGCCCCGGGGGAAGCGAGCGGGCGAGGCGTGACGGTCGGGCGGCTCGATCGTCGGCCGGGCGCCGATCGCCGGACGGCAGCAGGAGGCGGGCTAATCCGGCACGTAGGCAATCATCATGCTGCGGTAGGCCCCGTCGAGAAACGCCTTCGCGTCCCCGAACTCGGACTCGTAACCCTTGAGGGGATTCAGGGCGACGACGTTGTCGATGCCGAGCCCCTTGTTCATGTAGCCGATGAACGTCTGAAACAGATCCAGATAGATGTCGCGCTGCCGCACGAGGTCGCGGCCCGTGATGAGGCGGCCTTGCGCCGGCACGACGCGCGTGTCGGGACCGACCAGCGCCGCGAGCCTCTGCAGCGCGCGTACGCGGCCGCCGTACCAGGCGCCGTCGCGGTAATCGATCAGCGGCCAGCGCTCGCCGGACACCACGCCGCCGGCGGCGAGCACGTCGGGGGCTGTAAACCGCAGGAACAGGTCGCCGTCCGTGTGCGCCGCCGGCAGGTAGCCGTATGCAATCCTGCGGCCGGCGAAAGCGAGCGTGCCCTCCCCGCGCGTCGTCCGCGTCGGCCGCGCGGCCTCGGGCAGCGGCGGCACGGGTACGAGGCGGTCGTCCGCCGTCCGTTCGTAGACGGTGTGGCTCAGGTACATCTTCGTGTTCTCGTGCGCGAAGATCACGCCGCCCGCGCGCCCGACGAGCTCGTTGGCGCCGGTTTGCTCGCGATGCCAGTCCGTGTCGACGAGCAGGGCGATGCGGTCGCTGCCCGTCGCGGCCAGCACGGCGTCGACCAAGGCGCGGGCCGTCGCGGCGGGGCCGCCGCCGATCATGAGCGCGCCGTCGGCGCCGCGCAGGGCGAGCACGTTGCAGCCCGCGACCTCGAGCAGCAAGAGACGGCCGCCGAGGTCGGTCCTGGCGATCGCAGGCGCGGCATCCTGCGCGCGGGCCGCGAGCGCCGGAAACAGCGCGGCGCCGAACGATGCGGCGCCTGCGCGCAGCAGGCGCCGGCGCATCCGCCGATAGCCCGCAGGCGGGTTAATCGAGCGCGTCATGCTTGTAGACCGGCGCATGCACGACGGGCTCGCCGAGCGGCCAGATGTCGGGCCAGATGCCCTGCGGAGGGCCCAACACGGGCCACACCGGGTTCTCGTCCAGCATCACGGTCGCGCCGAGCTTGCGGAGCAACGCGGCTTCCTCCTTGTAAATGGGCGTCTGCAGGGCCATGAACGGCATGAAGCCGCGCGACTGCGTGTAGTCGAGCGCCGTGAGGCCGTCCTGGTCCTTGAGGTTCATGTCGATGCCGTAGGACGCGAGCAGCTCGATGACGTCGCGGTAGCGCTTGCGCACGGCGAAGTGCAGCGCCGAGCCCCCGCGCACCTCCTGCTCGTGGTTGACGAGCGCGACGACGTTGACGTCCGTGCCGGCATCGTGCAGCAGCTTGATGATCTCGAGCGCAACCTTTTGCGGAGCGCGGCCGGCGAGCACGGCGTGAATCGGCGTTTGCCTGTCCGCCATGTAGAGCTTCGCGTCCGCGCCGTGCGCGAGCAGCAGCTTCACGACCTCGAGATCGCCGTCGTTCGCGGCCCGTATCAGCGGTGTCGCGCCGCGCGTGTTCGTCGAGCCCCGCACGCCCGCCGGACGGAAGGTGAGCTGCATGTTCGGATTCGCGCCGCGCTCGAGCAGCAGGCGTACGAGGTCGATTCCGCGGGTCTTGTTGGGCGGATCGATCGAGGCGCGCCCACCATCCACCCTCGCGCGCAATCCGACGGCCGTGAACAGCGGCGCCTCGCCGTAGATGTCCCATTGGTCCACGTCGGCGCCGGCCTCGACGAGGCGCTTGGCGAGGTCCCAGTTCGCGTTCATGATCGCGAGCAGCAGCGGCGAGACGCCGTCGGGATCCGGAAGGTCGATGTCGGCGCCGTGGGCGAGCAGCACGTCGACGCAAGCAATGCAGTTCTCGCGCGCGGCGTAGAGCAGCGGCGTGAAGCCACCGCTGTCGAGGTTCTTGGGCCGTCCCTCGGCCGTGACGTGCCGCTGATAGTCCCGATGGATCGACCGCGCGTCCACGGCCGCGCCATGCTCGATCAGAAGCCGCATCATCTCGGCGTGCCGCCGCGCGGACGCCCACATGAGCGCGGTCTGGCCGCCCCAGTGCTCGCGCGCGCCGACCGTGGCGCCGTGCTCGAGCAGCAGCGTTGCGGCCGCGACGTGCCCGGTCCGCGCGACGGCCATGAGCGCCGTCTGGCCCTCGGGATTCGGCGAATCGGCGTCCGCGCCGGCCTCGAGCAGCTGCTTCAGGATCGCGGTATCGCCGACCTCGGCCGCGAGGCTCATGGCCGTCGCGCCGTAGCGGTTGGCGAGCGAGAACGTCCGCGCCGGCGGCGATGAGCCGCCGCACCTCGGCGACGTCGCCTCGGTAGACGGCCCACTGCAGCGGCGTGCTGCCGTCGGCATTGCGCCGATTCGCGTCCGCAGGGGTAAGGCCGGCCTGCCCCGCGGCCTCCGCGACGCCGTCGCCGCGGCCGGCATGGCCGACGAGCAGCCCCACGGCCGCCGCGGCCAGCAGCGCCGGCAGCGCGATCCAGTAGGCTGTGCGGCTCGTGAGCCTCGGCATGTCCGGACCTCCGCTTCGCACCGAGGGCGGCAACCCTCAGACTTCCGAGAACGGCCCCGTGCTGTCGGCGAACTTCTCGAACTCGTGCGCGGGTATGCCCGCGCGTTCGAGCATCGTGACGAGGATGTTCGCGTGCGGCGTGTCCTGCGGATAGTGCAGGTGCTGATTGCCGCGCAGACCGCCGCCGCGGCCGATGAGCGCCTGCGGCAACGGATCCTGGTTGTGCGCGTCGCTGTTGGCCATGTTGCTGCCGAACAGGATGATCGCGTGGTCGAGCAACGAGCCGTCGCCGTCCGGCGTATTCTTGAGCCGCTGCACGAATTTCGCGAACACTTTCGTGTGGTAGTTCTGGATGAGCCGCAGGTTCGCGATGCGCTCGGGGAAGCCGCCCCAATGCGAGGTCGGGTGAAAGGCCTCGTGGACGCCGAGCCACGGATACGTGCGCATGCTCGCTTCCTCGACCATCTTAAGGGTCACGACGTTCGTCCGGCTCGTCTCCCAGGCCAGCGCGAACATCTCGAACTGCACGTCGAGGAGCTCGCGGAAATCGTCGGGCGCACCGATGGGCGCGGCGGGCAGATCCTTGAGGGACGCGCTGCTCTGCTCGAGTTTCTGCACCCGTTTCTCGACGGCGCGCACCGAATCGAGGTAGTTGCTGACGCGGGTGCGATCCGCGGCGTCGAGCTTGCGATTCAGGCTCGCGCTCGCGTCGCGCACGTAATCGAGCAGGCTCGTCGTGGTGTTCAGAATGGCCTGGCGCTCGGCGTTCGTCGAGCCCTGGCCGAACATCGAGAAATAGACCTTGCGCGGATTGCCCTCCATGGGCAAAGGCTGCGTCGGCGTGCGGAACGAGATCATGCCGCCGGGCTCGGCGCACAGCTCCATCGAAGGCAGCGTCGTATGCTTCGTGAGGTGCCTGGCCGCTAGCTGATCGACTGTGACGCCGACGCCGGTCTTCGGATTGCGCTCGCGCAGATGCACGCAGTTCAGCCAGGTCTCCTCGACGATGCCGTGCGGGCTCGGGCTCTCCCCGCCCTTGTTGCGCAGCCCGCTGACGATCGTCACGTGGTCGCGCAGCGGCTCGAGCGGCTCGATGATGAACGGGAAATCGAAGTCGCGTCCGACCTTCGTGGGCTGCCATTGGTCCTGCAGCGCGCCATGGGGGAAGTACACGAACCCGAGCCGGGGGCTGGGCGCCGCGGCCGTCGCGGCCACTGCGGTCCCGGCGGGGATCATGGCGTCGAGCAGCGGCAGCGCGATCGAGGCGCCGGCGCCCTTGAGCACGGTGCGCCGCGACAAATGCTTGCGGGTCAGGAACATGGCTGGGATCCCCCTTGGTTCCGAGCCCTAGTTTACTGCAAAGCCGTTCACTGCAGCGATGCCTGCGCGGTCGTCGCCCCCGGGGTCTCGACATCCCGCTTCCGGAACGCATCGCTGTTGACGATGCCGAGCACGAGGGCCTCGAAGCGGTAGTCGTCCTTGGCCGCCCGCCGCACGATGGCGCGCACGGTCGGCATATCCCGGTAATCGAGGCTTCTGCCCAACGCAAAGGTCATGAGATTCTCGGTCAGCGCCTGGACGAACTGGGCCGGGTGCGAGGCGAGGGCGCGCCGCAGGTCGCCGGGCCCATCGATGGGCGTGCCGTTCGGCAGCTGGCCGCTCGCGTCGATCGGCGTCCGTGTATCCGGGTCGTCGGCCCGGTACTGCCCCACGGCGCTGAAGTTCTCGAGGGCGAAACCGAGCGGATCCATGACGCCGTGGCAGGCGAAGCAGGTGGGATTGCGACGGTGCTGCTCTAACCGCGCGCGCAGCGTCTTCGGCGGCGCGCCGCGCTTGTTCTCGGGCAAGGTGGGCACCTTGGGCGGCGGCTCCGGCGGCGGCGAGCCGAGAATTCGCTCGAGAATCCAGGCGCCGCGCAGCACCGGCGAAGTGCGGTTCGGATACGCCGTCAGCATGAGGATGGCGCCCTTACCGAGCAAGCCGTAGCGCGAGGCGTCCGGCAGCGTGACGCGCCGGAAGCGGGCGCCTTTGACGCTCTCGATGCCGTAGAGCTCCGCGAGCCGTTCGTTCAGGAATGTGTAGTCCGCGGTCAGCAACTTGACGGTGCTCTGATCGCTGAGCAGGACGCTGCGAATGAAGAGCCGCAGCTCTTGTTTATAGAGGTCGCGCGGATCGAGCAACCCGCTGGCCTGCGGAAACCGGGCGCGATCCGGAACGATCGTGTCGAGCTTCGCGAGCCCGAGCCACTGAAATGCGAAGTCGTCGACGAGCGCATCGGCGCGCTCGTCCGCCAGCATGCGCTTGACCTGCGCCGCCAGCACGTCGGGCCGGCTCAAGCGGGACGCCTCGGCAAGCTTCAGCAGCGGCTCGTCCGGCAGACTGCCCCACAGGAAGAATGCAAGGCGCGAGGCGAGCTCGAGGTCCGGCAGCCTGACCGTGCCGGGCCGATCGCCGGTCTCGGCTCGATACAGGAAATTCGGGCTCGCGAGGATCGCGCTCAGGGCGTCCCGAACGCCGCGCTCGAACCCGCCTTCACGATAGCCGGCATCGTAGAACGCCATGAGCGGATCGAGATCCGCGTTCGTGACGGGACGCCGGAACGCGCGCTCGGCGAGATTCGCGACGATCTCGGTCGCACACGGCCGCTCCGGCGCTTCGGCCGGCTTGCAGACGAAGATCTTCTTGCGGCTCGGCGAATCGCTGAGGCCCGTGACCGACAGCGGGCCGCGGATCTGCAGCGCGTGCGCGGCCTGGATGCGCACCTGCCCGCCCTCGACCGCGAGCGTACGGATGCGCTCGTCGCTTTCGGCGAAGCTGCGCTGCACGAACGTGACGCTGAGCTTGTGCTGCCCGGCCGTGGCCTTGAACCTGATCTTGCGCAGCCGGTCGTTGATCTCCTCGACGGCGGGATCGAGGCGCTGGTCGATGGCCTTGTGATCCGCCTCGCCGCCGATGTTCGTGCGGTAGAACTCCTTGCCGTCGAGCAGCGCGACGACGGTGTTCCTGAACTCCATGCGCGGCACTTCGCGCGCGAGCGCCATGTCTCCTATCGTGAGCTCGTACTCGCCGTCCGCCGGAAAGTCGTGCTCGACCGTAAAGCCCCCGCGCGTCCCGAAAGGCATGCCCTCGATGTGATGCTGCTGGCGGCCCGTGCCCGGGGCGCCGCGCGGCGGCAGCGAGATCACCATGTTGGCCGGGTCGCCGTATGTAGTGGTGATGGGCGGCGCTCGGCGGTCGCCGACCGCTTCGGCCGCGATCTCGCGCGCCGCTTCGATGTACTGGCTCACGAACGACGGCGAGACCTGCAGCGCGTCCGCGTCGTTGTCGAAGTGACCCTTGACGTTGTCGTCGGGCAGCCACTTGGCCGGATCGATGTCGAGCGCCAGCAGATCCCGGATCGCGTGCGCGTACTCGCGGCGGTTCAGACGGTGCAGCGAGACGCGCCCGGGCGCGGGCTCGGCGGCCGCCGTGTCGATCTCGTGCTCGAGCCAGGCCACGAGCTCGCTCACGGCGCGCGCGTCGGGACGCGGCCTGCCCGCGGGCGGCATGAGCCCGCTGCTGAGCTTCCGAATCGCCTTTTCCCAGGTTTCGGCGTTGGCCGCGATGTGGTCGGGAGACAGCTCGTCGAAGGCCTGGCCGCCGGCCAGGTCGATTTCGTTGTGACAATCGAAGCAGTACTTCTTGATGACCCCCCACTCCTCCGTCTTGGAGGGATGATGCGGCCAGACGGCTACCGCGAGGCCGACAGCGGCGGCGGCACCGAGGACCGCGGCGGGAATCGCGAACTTTGCGGAAATGGCGGTGCTCCTCTTCGAGGCCGGCGCAGATCGTGGCGGGCCACCCGACGTCCCCGCCCTCCCACAGGCTCCATGCCGGCGACGGTCTCATTGTCGGGTCCAGAAGCTCCTTTGTCGAGATGGCGGCGCCGCGGCGAACGGCGCGGCCGGCACGCTTTCCGGAGCCCGCAGCCGGCCGCTGCGCCCGCCCGTTCGGCATTGCCACCTCGAGGGGGCGGTGCTAAGCTCGCGAGCACCCGCAAGCACACTTAATGACCACCCAACGCGACAGGACCCAACGCAAGGCACTCCGCAAGATTCGGATTGCTGGGTTTGTCGCCTGCTTCCTGCTCGCTGCCCAAGTCTTCGCCCTCTGTCACGCGCTCGATTTTCGCGGGCACGCGAACCATGAGCCCTGCAAAATCTGCGTCAGCATGGCGGGCTTCGTCGCGGGCGCCAACGTCGGCAATGCGCTTACGATTCCGGTCGTACCTCGAGCGGCCGAGCCGGTTACGGCCTACACCGTTCTCTTCGTAACGCCCGCCGCCGTTCCCCAAGGCGCCCGCGGGCCGCCTCTCGCTTCCTAACCCAGCGCTTTGCCTCGAGATCACGCCTCGGATCACTCGGTCCGAGGCCGTGCTGCATCGCTATCGGGCCCAACCCGAAGGAAGCCGTCATGAACAGCCACTATGGGCGTTAGCGTAGACCTGACGTCCCCTTCGCAGCTGACGATGTGTTCGCGCGCGCTCGGTACGGCGCTGGCCGCCGCAGCGCTGGCGCTCGCAGGCTGCGCGGCCGGACCGGACTTCAAACCGCCCTCGCCCCCCAAGGTCAGCGGCTACATAGCGCCGGCGCCGACGCGCACGGCCGCGACGGCCGGAGTGCCCGGCGGTGCGGCGCAGCACTTCGCGATGGGGGCGGATATTTCCGGCGACTGGTGGAGCGTCTTTCACTCGGCGCCTCTGGATGCGCTGATCGACGCGGCCCTCGAGCACAACCATGATCTAAAGGCCGCCCAGGCGGCGCTGCAGGTCGCGCGGGAGGATGCGCTGGCCCAACGCGGTGCATTCTTTCCCGCCGTGTCGGCCGGCTTGGATGCGAGTCACCGGCACGACTCGCAGGTGCTCGCGCCCGTTCCGAACTATCCGGTCGTACCGGAGGAGTACCGCTACAGCCTCTTCACACCGCAGCTGACCATCGCCTATGCGCCCGGGCTCTTCGGCCGCAACCGACGCACGAAGGAATCACTGGAAGCGCAGACGCAGGCCGCGCGCTTTCAGTTGATCGCCGCGTGGACGACGCTGACCAGCAACGTCGTGGTCACGGCCGTGCAGGAGGCGTCGCTTAGTGACCAGCTGGCGGCGACGCGCGAGCTCGTCGCGCTCGACAAGAAGAGCCTGGACATCCTCGAGCTTCGTTTCCAGAAAGGCGACGCTACTAAGCTCGACGTGGCCGCTCAGCAGGCGCAGCTCGCGCAGGTCGAAAGCGGGCTGCCGGCGCTCGTCAAACAGCTCGAGGCGCTGCGGCATGCATCGGCCGTGCTGACCGGCCGGTTTCCCGATCAGGCGCCAACGGCAACCTTCTCTCTAAACGACTTGCAGTTGCCGCAGGACCTGCCGGTGAGCTTACCCTCGAGGCTCGTCGCACAGCGTCCCGACGTGCGCCAAGCGCGCGCCGATCTGCAGGCGGCCAGCGCCGCCATCGGCCTCGCCGCGGCCGCGCGGCTGCCGAACATCCAGTTGACGGCCAGCGCCGGCAGCACCGCACTGGCGATCTCCAAAGTGTTCACGTCCGGCACGGGCATTTGGGGGGTGGCCGCGTCGCTGACGGCACCGATCTTCGAGGGCGGCACATTGCGGCACCAGGAACGGGCCGCCAAAGCCGCCTACGTCGAAGCGGCCCAGCAATACCGCAGCACGGTCCTCGGCGCCTTCCAGAACGTTGCCGATACGCTCGTGGCACTGCAGCAGGACGCCAGCGCATTGCAGGCCGCCGCGGCCGCCGAGCAGGCGGCCAAGACGACGCTGGACCTCTCGCAACTGCGACTGCGCCATGGCTACATCGGTGTGTTCGAGTTGCTCACCGCCGAACAGTCGTACCAGCAGGCGCGAATTGCCCTCGTGCAGGCCGAGGCGAGCCGCTTTGCCGACACCGCGGCACTGTATGAGGCGCTTGGCGGCGGCTGGTGGCATCAAAAGAATCTGAGCGAGCAATGAGTACGATGAAATTCACGAGCGATCTTCCCGACTATTGCCGCCGCCGCGCCCATGCCTGGGCGCTCGTGCTGCCGCTGGCCGCCGCCGCGCTTGCGGGATGTTCCGGCGGCGACCCGCCGGCGCCGGCGGCAGTCACGCCCCACAATGTCACGCTGACCGAGGCGCAACGGCAGAAGATTCATCTCTATACGGTCGCGCCCTCGCAATATCGCTCGAGTATCACTACGACCGGCCTCGTCGATTTCGATCGCAATCGGACGACGCCCGTGCTGGCACCGTTCTCGGGCCCGGTCAACAAGCTGCTCGTGACCCTCGGTCAGCAGGTAACGATCGGGCAGGCGCTGGCGCACGTGGATTCGCCCGATTTCATCACGGCCGTCGGAGCCTACCGCAAGGCGCTGATCACGGCGCGTGCGGCCGACGCGGTAGCCGTCAACGACCGCGCCTTGTATGCGCAGCAGGCGATTTCCGCGCGCGAGAACGCGCAGGCGCAAGCCGATGCCGTGGGCGCCGATTCCGACCGCACGGCCGCGCTTCAGTCTCTCGTGGCGCTGCACGTCGATCCGAAGACCATTGCCGACATTCGCGCCGGCCGCCATGCCGCGCAGTGGCAAGGCGTGATCCGTGCACCGATCGCAGGCACGGTCGTCGAGAAATCCATTGCGCTCGGCGAGACGCTGGCCGCCGGATCGACGCCGTGCTTCACGATCGCCGATACCGGCAAGATGTGGGTCATGGCCGATGTCTTCGGCGCCGACGTGAGCCGCGTCCGGACGGGCGACGAAGCCGAGGTCGATCTCGGCGACGACGGCAAACCCCTGACGGGCACGGTGACGAATGTCGCCTCCGTGGTCGATCCCGCCACGCGCTCGGTGAGCACGCGCGTGCTCGTGGACAACCCGGACGGCGTGCTGAAGAAAGGCATGTACGTGGAGGTGCGCATCCGCTCCCACGATGCGCACACTGGGCTCCTGATTCCCGTTGCGGCCGTGCTGCGCGACGACGAAAACCTGCCGTTCGTGTACCTGGTCGCCCCCGACGGCAGCTACGCAAGGCACGCCGTGACGCTGGGCCAGCGGGTCGGCGATCGTTTCGTGGTCCCCGCGGGGCTAAAACCCGGCGACAAGGTCGTGGTCGACGACGGCATCTTTCTGCACTTCATCGAGACCCAATGAACGCCCCCAATCTGCCGGAGCCGTCGGAGCGCAAGGCTTCGCTCATCAACCGCGTCGTCGCGTTCGCGTTGGAGCAGCGCCTGCTGATCGTGCTGCTGTCGGTCGCGCTCGCGGCCGCGGGCGCATGGGCCTATACGCTGCTGCCCATGAACGCCTACCCGAATCTGTCGCCGCCGATGGTCGAGATCATCAGCCAGTGGCCCGGGCATTCAGCCGAAGAGGTCGAGCGTCTCATCACCGTGCCGGTCGAGCTGGGCATGAACGCGATACCGGGTTTGGTGACCAAGCGCTCTATCTCTCTCTACGGTCTTTCCGACGTCACCCTGACCTTTGCCGATGGCGTCGACAACTACTTTGCGCGCCAGCGTGTCTACAACCGCCTGCCCGGCATCGCCCTGCCCGGGGGCGTCGATTCGTCGATTTCGCCGCTTTCGCCGCCCTCCGGGCTCGTCTATCGCTACGTGCTGCAAAGCAGCGACCGCTCGCCGATGGAGTTGAAGTCGCTCGAAGACTGGGTCGTGGCGCCGCAGTACCGCTCGGTGCCGGGTGTCGCCGACGACTCCGCTTTCGGCGGCGGCAACATGCAGTACCAAGTGCTGCTGAACCCGGTAAAGGTAGCGGCGCTGGGGCTTTCGGTCACGCAGGTGGAGGCGGCGCTGGCAGCCAACAACAACAATGCCGGCGGCGGCTTCTACTCCCAGGGCGGACAGTTCTTCTACGTGCGGGGCCTCGGGCGCATCAAGACCCCGGAGGACATCCGCAACACGGTCGTGGCGATGCACAACGGCACGCCCGTGCTCATCAAGGATGTCGGCAAGGTGCGGATCGGGATTGCACCGCGCCTCGGCGAGTTCGGCTACATGAACCAAAACGACGCCGTGGAGGGCGTCATCCTGGCACTGACCGGCAGCAAGACCCAGAACGTGCTGCAAAGCGTCGAAGCCAAGACCCGGGAGCTCAACGCCACGATCCTGCCGAAGGACGTCAAGATCCGGCCGTTCTACGACCTGACCACCTTGATCCAGCAGACCAAGCATGTAGTGATGCACAACCTCACGGTGGGCCTGGTCCTGGTGATCGCCGTGCTGATCTTCTTCCTATACAACGTCCGGGCCGGGCTCATCGTCGCCGTCACCGTGCCGCTGGCCCTTCTGTTCGCATTTTTGTGCCTGGACCTCAAGAACGCCTCGGCCAATCTGCTGTCCATCGGCGCCGTCGATTTCGGCATCCTCGTGGATGGCGCGATCTTCATGGTCGAGAACATCTTCCGCGAGCTCGCCGCACGGCGCGGCGGCGAGTACAACATCAAGGAAATCATCCAGAGCGCGGCTTCGGAGGTCGATCGCCCGCTGGTCTATGCGGTGGCGGTGATCGTCGCCAGCTTCCTGCCGATCTATGCGTTGACGGGGCCGTCCGGCGTGCTGTTCAGGCCCATGGCCGACACCATGATCTTCGCCTTGATCGGCTCACTGATCTTGACGTTGACCCTGCTGCCGGTGCTGTGCGCACTGTTCATGCGTCACGGCGTGCGCGAGCGTCGCAACGCGATCTACGAGAAGTTCAAGGCCTGGTATGTGCGCTGGCTCGATAGAGCCGTGCGCGTGCCGTGGCGCGTGACGGCCGCTTGCACCGTCTTGTTGGTCGCCGCTTTCGGCATGATGCAGGGCATCGGCGCGGAGTTCATGCCCCGGCTCGACGAGGGCGCGCTGTGGGTGCGCGCGACCATGCCGTACACGATCTCGTTTCAGAGAGCCGCGCAGATCTCGCCCCAGATCCGCAACGTGCTGCGCTCGTTTCCGGTCGTCACCACCGTCACTTCGGAGCTCGGCCGCCCGGACGACGGCACCGACTCCACGGGCTTCTTCAACGACGAGTTCTTCGTCGGCCTCAAGCCTTATGCCGAATGGCCCGGCCAATACCACAGCAAGCGCGAGCTCATCGCGGCGATCAACGCCAAGCTGCAGCAATTCCCCGGCATCCAGTACAACTATACGCAGCCCGCCGAGGATGCCGTGGACGAGGCGGAGACGGGCCTGAAGAGCGCGCTGGCCGTCAAGATCTACGGGCCCGACCTGCAGACGCTGCAAAAGGAAGGCAAGGCCGTCAAGGCCGCGATGGAAAAGGTCCGCGGGATCACGGACATCACCTTGGTGCACGAGCTCGGCCAGCCCAACCTTGCGATTCGCATAAACCGCGCCAAGTGCGCGCGCTACGGGCTCAACGTCGACGACGTCAACAATCTGATCACCACGGCCATCGCGGGCGACGTTGCGACCCAAGTCGTGCAGGGCGAAAAGCAGTTCGACCTGCTCGTGCGGCTGCAGCAGCGCTTCCGCGACAACCCGGAGGAAATCGGCGCCATTCCGGTCATGACGCCGGGCGGACAGCAGGTGCCGCTGAAGGAACTGGCGGACCTCCAGGTCCAAAACGGCGCGTCGTTCATTTATCGCGAGAACAATTCACGCTACATCGGCGTGCAGTTCTCGGTCACGGGCCGCGACCTGGCCGGCGCCGTCGAGGATGCGATCCGCCAGGTCGGGCAGGCCGTGAAGCTGCCGCAAGGGTATCGGCTCGAGTGGGGCGGCGAGTACAAGGAATACACGGCGTCCCGCGCGCAGATGCGGGTGATTCTGCCGCTGACCGTGCTCGTGATTTTCGGCCTCCTGTTCGTGCTCTACGACAACTTCAAGTTCCCCCTGATTACCGTCGTCGGCGTGCTGCTCTCGGCCCCGGTCGGCGCGGTATTCGCAATGTGGGTCACGGGCACCGCGTTCTCGGTCTCGTCCGGCATCGGCTTCATCGTGCTGTTCGGCGTATCGGTGCTGACGGGCGTGGTCTACATTTCCTGCGTCAACGAGCTGCGCCTCGGCGGCATGAGCATTGCCGAGGCCCTGCACGAAGCCGCGGTGCTGCGCCTTCGCCCGATCGTCATGACCGCGCTGGTCGCGGCGCTGGGCCTGCTGCCCGCCGCGCTCGCGACGGGCGTCGGCACGGATTCGCAGCGCCCGTTCGCGCTCGTGATCGTGGCGGGCATGCTCTCGCGCCTGGCGCTTGGCATCTTTCTGATGCCGGCGCTGTACAAGTTGGTCGCGCGGCCGGGCGATCGGCTGCAGGTGTGACGCAGCGGCGCCCTAAGCCTACTCCCGGCCCGCCGCCGCCTTGTTCAACTTGAACACCCACAGCGTCGTCGTCGGCGCGGCGGTCGTAACTTCCGGCGTCAGCGGCGGCCAAGTCGCCTGCTGGGCATTGCTGCCGCCCGTGACGACGGCGACGTATTGATTGCCATCGGCTGTGTAGGTCACCGGCGTCGAGCTCGGGATGGCATCGAGACGCGTGCTCCACAGCTCCTTGCCGGTCTTCTGATCGAATGCGGCGAAGGTACGGTCGCGCGAGCCCTCGAACAGCAGCCCGCCGGCCGTGGTCAGGATCGAGCTCGAGACCGGCGCGCGTTGACGGCGCGTCCAGGCGACCTGCCGCGTTTCGAGATTGACCGCCTCGATGCGCCCGAAATTGCCGTCGCTGTCCGGACGCGGAATCAGCACCCAGTGCATGTCGTTGCCGCCCGCTGCCGTGGCCTCGGCGCTGCGCGGCTGCCACGTGAAATGCGCGCAGACCTCGCGCAGCGGCACATAGAGAAGATGCGTCGCCGGGTCATAGGAAGTCGCCAGCCAGCTTCGCGCGCCGCCGCCGTGCGGACACAAAAGCTTCGTGACGTTGGCCTCCGGCTTGAGAGCGGGATTGATGGTCTTGCGGCCCGTCTTCGGATCGATGCGGGTCACGAGATTCTGCAGACCGAGATCCTTGGAGAACGCGTACTTGCCGTTGCTGCGGTCGAGCGCATCGAACACGGCGATCTTGCCGCCCGTGACATCGAGTTGGGTGGGCTTGCCGTTGACGGGCAGCGTCACGAGCGTCTGATCGAACACCCAGTCGAGGTCCCAGACGTCGCGCTTCATGTGCTGGTAGTACCAAACCAGCTTGCCCGTATCCGGGTCGAGCGCGACCGTGGCGTCGGTATAGGCCGCATCGTTCGATTTGCCCTTCTGCGCATGCGGCTGCAGCAGCGTGGCCGTGTCGTAGGTCTGCCCGACGCCGAAATAGACGAGGTTGAGCGCCGGGTCGTAGCTTCCGACGGTCCAGACGGAAGCACCGTATCGCTCATCGACGGGCGCGCCGTTCCAGCTCTGGCCGCCGGGCTCGCCCGGGCGGGCGATGGTATTGAAGCGCCACAGCGCTTTGCCGGTCTTGGCATCGAGGCCAAAAATGAAGCAGCCGCCCTTGTGATTCGTGCAATCGCTGACGCCCATGATGACCTTGCCGTGGGCGACGATGGGCCCGCCGTCCATGCGCAGGTGGTCGGCCATCTCCTGGGCGTTCAGCACGGCCTGGTCCCACACTACCTTTCCGGTGCGGATATCGAGCGCGACCATGTGACCGTCGGCCGTGGGCTCGAACAGTCTATCCTCGTAGATCGCCAGGCTCTTGACCGGCAGATTGTGGCCGTCGTCGAGGGCCGCCGGAAGTCGGCGCGCGTAAGTCCACAGCACGTCGCCCGTCGCGCCGTCCAAAGCCTGAACGCGATTGGCGCTCTTGATGAACAGCACGCCGTCGTGCACGAGCGGCGTGATTTCATTGGGGCTGACGGGCAGCGCCCAACTCCAGCCAGCCGCCAGCGTGCCTACATTGCCGGTATTGATCTGGTCCAGCGGACTGCGGCCGTGAGCGTCGTAGGTGCGCCGCCACATTAGCCAGTCGCCGGGAGCCGGTCGCTCGAGCGCTTTGGCCGTGACGGGGGTCAGCTTGGCGAGTTTCGCGGTCCTCCGCGCCATCACGCCGCGATAGGTCTGGTCGCGATTGACCGGCCCCCAGAGGATTTCCGGAACTTCCGGCGCCTTCATGTTCGCGGCCTGGCTCGACAGCGCGGCCGCCGAAAGCTCGCTCACGCCCTTCGCGGCCCCGTTGGCCTCGAGGAGATACGCCTCGATATCCGCAACGGTGCTCTGGTTCAGCGAGCCTGCATTCCCGGGCGGCATCTTGCTCGTGATGAAGGCATAGAGCGCCGGCGCCGACAAGTGCCCCCACATCCTCTCGAAAACAGGACCTGCCAACGGCGGGCCGAACTGGCCGTCGTCGAGATTGGCGCCATGACAGGACAGACAGCTCTGCTCATAGGCCGTTTTGCCCCGCGCGGCCTGCGCGCTGGAGAAGCTCGGATCGTTGCCGGCGAATACGGTCTGCGCCGGGGCCGGCTGCAGGCCGGCCGCCATCGCCGCCGCCAGCGCCGCAATCGCGAGGCGCGGGGCACGGCGTTCGCGCATTGGCCCCTGCACACGGTTCGCCACTGCCGTTCCACACTTAACTGCACTACTCATCGTTGTTCGCTCCAGCCTACTGACCAGGGCCGCTCCACCCTCTGAGCGACGGTGGTCGGCGGGCGCCACGCGCAATTGTCTACCTCATCCCGTGCTTTCGCAAAACGGCTTGGACGCTTATGCGCGCCCGGTCGCGACATCGAGCACGCGGCCTGGGTCCTCGGGCGTCGAATCGCCGCGCCAGGCGATGTGCTGATCCGGCCGCACCAGCGCGAGGCGGCGCTCGTAGAGATCGAGAATGGCGGGCTCGGCAACGGCGACGGCTGCAAGCGGAATTCCACGGTCCGCGGCGGCGCGCTCGAACGCTGCGGCTTCGGGTGCTGCGGGGCCGAGACGCAGCAGCGTGAAGCCGGGACCCAAACGGTCGAACAAGGATTCGCGGCCGCCGATCCAGTAATGCGGCGCACGCCCCCCGGGAACGGCGCAAGGCGTGTAGACCTTCGGGTCATCGGGCGGCGGCGCGGTGCCGTCGCCGATGACGATCGACGAGCCGTCGTAGCGCGCCCCGAGCTGAATGCCCAGGCTCGCGAATTCCTCGCGGAACTTCGAGAGCTCGCGCCCGAACGCACGGCGCTCGTCGGCGCCGCGCGCCGTGTCCTCTTCGATGTGCGGCGGAATCTCGAGCGCGCCGGCCTGCTCGGCGAGCCGGCCCGACTCGGCCGTGTTGCGAACCCCGATCGGACGGCGCTCGGCTTCGTAGCTCTCGAGCAGCTTGGGACCGCCCCAGCCTTGACAGACGGCGGCGAGCTTCCAGCCGAGATTCGCGGCGTCGTCGATGCCCGTGTTGAAACCGAAGCCGCCCGTCGGCGTGAACAGATGCACGGCGTCGCCGGCAAGGAAGACACGGCCTTGGGCATAGCGCTCGGTTACGAGCGCGAGTCCGGCCCACCATTCCTGGACCGAAACGATCTCGGCACCGATGTCGCGGCCGACCGCGCGGTGGAACAGCGCTCGAGCGTCGATTTCCTCGAGCGCCCGGTCGGGCGGAATCTGCGCGAGGATTACGAATTCGCCTTTGCAGTCGAGCGAGATGCAGTCCATACGCGTGTCCGGATTCATCGTGAGGTAGTGCCAGGAGACGGGGAAGCGCAAGACGTCGTAGATCCGCGGTGCACGCACGTAAAGCGAGAGCATGCGCCCGTCGTAGAACCTGTCGCCGGAAGGCGTGCGGCCGCAGTACTTGAAACCGAGCCGCCGCCGGATCATCCCGTTGGCGCCGTCGCAGCCAATGAGAAAGTCCGCAACGACCTTCTGCCGCTCCCCTGTCGCGACATCCTCCACCTCGGCCTCGACGCGGTCGGGATACTGTGTGAAGGCCGTCATGCGGGTACCGAAGCGTAACGTCGTCGCTTCGAACGCCTCCGCGTGGCGCCTCAGCACGGGCTCGAGGTAGAGCTGATTGGCGCGGTGAATCGGTTCCGGCGTCAAACGCGTGGGGCCCCAGGGCCCCGGACGGCCGATCTTCTCGTTCGTGCTCGGCATTTCGATGCGGGCCAGCTCGTAACCCGTGAAGCGCGTAACGAACGTGATATCCGTATTATGATCGGGCGGTATCCCGAGGCTGCGCACATCCGACGCGGCCCCGAGCCGGCGCAGATGTTCCATGCTGCGCGCGTTGACCGTGCTGCCTTTAGGGTGCGTCGACGTCGTCGACGACGCGGTCACGAGGAGGCTGCGAAGCCCCCGGGAGCCGAGCTCGATCGCGAGATAGAGCCCGACGGTGCCGCCGCCGACGATGAGCACGGGCACTCTGATTTCTTTTCGCTGCATCACTTGCGATCCGATTTTAGAAGCGGTTCGGCGCTGTGCGGCCAATTGGCGAGACACCGCGGTTTCTGCTGGAGACGGCTCTTGGCCGAGGCGGTGCTCGACCGCCCACCGGCGCCGGCGATCGATTCCCAACTAAGCAACACAAAGTATCTTGCGGTGATCCGCGAGTTGCCATAATGTTGGAACTGCAATGTTTCTGGCGGCGTTCAGGGGACCGCCAGTGGGTTGCGGACTTGCCACCGTGCCCATTCGGTGGCAATTGGCCACAACGACGATGTAAGGGGGAACGCATCGATGGTCATCAGTCACGCTCGCGCCCGCGACAGGCGCAGCACCGCGGTAATCGGCAGCTTGAAAGTCTCGACGCTCGCAGGCGCGGTCGCAATGTTGCTGCATGCGCCGGCGTTCGCACAACAGGCCCAACAGGCTCAACAGGCTCAAGGGGCCCCGGGGAAGCTCGAGCAGGTGGTGGTCACGGGCTCGCGCATCCAGCGGACGTCCGGCTTCACGACGCCCGTGCCCGTCACCGCCGTTACACCCGATCAGTTGAGCAACTACGCACCGGCGACCACGGTCGCCGACCAGCTCGATAAGCTCCCGCAGTTCTTTCAAACCGAGAGCGCCCAACGCGGCGGGGGGGCGCTGTTCGGCTCGGCGGGCGTGAGTTCGCTCGATCTGCGCGGCATGGGCCCGGAGCGGACGCTCGTGCTGCTCGACGGAGAGCGGACCGTGCCGGCCGATCGGGACGGCACCGTCAACGTCGACAACTTCCCGACCGCGCTGCTGCGCAGCGTGGAGGTCGTGACCGGCGGCGCGTCGGCCGCCTACGGCGCCGACGCAATTGCCGGGGTCACCAACTTTGTCCTGAACAGGAACTACTCCGGACTCGATGTGTCCCTGCGAGGCGGTCAGACCAACGCGGGCGACGGGCAAAACTACAGGGTTGCGATCGCCGGCGGCACGGATCTGACGCCTCGCTGGCACATGATCGGCTCGATCGAGGATCAGCACATCAGCCAGATCATGCGCGACCCATCCAGCCTCGGGAGCTGGTGGCAGCGCTGGGGTCTCGTCGGCAACCCGGCCTGGACCGGGCCCGGCGACACGCAGCACGCGATGCAGCTCGTGTTGCCGCAAGTCAGCTCGACACTGCATTCGCCGACGGGCGTAATCAACTCCGGCTTCACTACCGTGAACGGCATTAACGTGCCGGCGGACGGGAAGAACGGCCACCATGCGCCCTTCTCGCTCGGCGGCTCCCAATACCAGTTCACGTACGACGGCACCGCCATTCAGCCGTTCCAGCTGGGCGACGTGGTCGGCACGAACGGGGCCCAGTCGGGCGGCCCGGAAGCGATCATCAACAACGAGGCCTTCCCGGGCGGGCCGGCGGGCGCCGAGGTCGCGCGCCGCAACTTCTTTGCGGGCTTCACGTTCGATGTGACCGACCGGCTGTCGCTGCATATCGATGCGCTCGACGGGCAAGTCGAGTCTAATCAGCTGAACCTGCGGGGCATCCCGCACGGCACGGCGCCGTGGTACTACACCATCTACGACAACAACCCGTTCCTGCCGGACGTCCTGCGCCAGGCCATGGTCAACGAGGGCATCGACGCGATCCGCGTCGAGAAGCAGGGACAGGTGCTCGGCCAGGCGGGCAACTACGACGACCACGAGAACCAGCACAACCAGTTCGAGACCTATCAGTGGACCGTCGGCCTCGACAAGAAAATGTTCGACAACTGGGACATGAAGGTCACGCTGCAGCGCGGCACGAGCGACAAGCTGACGGAGATTTACAACGAGCTGCGCGTCGACAAGGAGTTCCTGGCGATGGACACGGTCGAGGTCGATCCGACCGACGGCCATATCCTCACGGCACAGGAACTGTTGAGCGGCGCAAAGGGCGTCATGCAGTGCGACGTGACGGCCCACAATCCCACTCAGGCGGCGCTCGCCGCAGCGGCACAAGGGCATCTCGTGCCGGCCCCGCAGGGCAACCGCTCGCTCGGCGGTCCCACGGATCTCGTTCCGATTCCCGGTCCGGTCGGCCCCGACGCCATCCAGGGCTGCACGCCTTTGAACGTGCTCGGCCAAGGCAATGCCTCGGCGCCGGCCCAGCAGTACGTGCTGTCGCCGAAGGCCGGCATATCCGCGGTGACGCAGGAGTTCGCCGAAGTGCTCTTCACGGGCGACATCTGGAAGGGCTACGGCCCGGGCACCTGGACCATGGCGGGCGGCGCGACCTACCGCAAGCAATGGTTCTGGCAGAACGGCGAGCCCGAAAACATCATGGCTTACGGTCCGCCTCTGAACGCCCCCTCGCTCGGCATACGCGGCATCTCCCCAGGCTTCACGGGCGGCAGCGCCAACCTGCACGAGTTCTCCACCGTGCCCTGGATCAACGGCGGCTACGATGTGTGGGAGGCGTACTCGGAGTTCGATATGCCGTTGTGGGAATCGGGCCCTCGGCGTCTCGAGGCGGACATCGCGGGCCGATACTCCGATTACTCCACGAGCGGCGGCATCGTCTCGTGGAAGACGGGCCTGAACTTCAATGTCGCTCAGGCCCTGCGCCTGCGCGGTACGGTCTCCCGCGACGTGCGCGAGCCGACTTTCTCGGAGCGGTTCGACCTGCAAGGGGGCGGCGGCACGATCATCGAGCGCAGCCCGCAATATAACGGCCAGAACCTGGAGATCACGGTCACGACGGGCGGCAATCCCGACCTGAAGCCCGAGAAAGCCGATACGGTCACCTACGGCTTCGTTCTGCGGCCCATGAAGATCCCAGGGTTCCAATTCTCGGCCGACGCCTACCGCATCAGCCTGACCGACGCGGTCGGCCAGCTCGGCCAGCAGGCGATCGTGGACGGCTGCTACCTCAACGACAATCAGGACCTTTGCGGCCTCATCACGCTCGACCCCACGGGCCACGTGCAAAACGTTCGCAACGTGTACTTGAATGTGGCGCAGGCGAAAGTCCGAGGCATCGACTACGAAGTGCAGTTCAACACCGAGCCGGATTTCTTCAAGAACGCAAACGAAGCGTTGAGCTTCCGCCTGTTGGCCGGCAGGCTGCTCGAGGACAGCCAGACGCCCGCTGGGGCTCCGGAGCCGATCGACAACGCCGGCACGTACTCCGAGCCGGACAAGACGTTCATCGGCACCGTGAACTACCAGGTCGGCGCCTTCGGAGTAACCTGGCAGCAGCGCTACATCCCGCCGACCACGTTGCAGCCGACGTTCGGCCCGCGCTACGCGCAGTTCGTGCCGGGCGTCGATTACGGCCCGGGCATTACGACCGTGGACAACTTCAAGGTCCAGTCGAAGTCCTACACGAACCTGACCTTTTACTATAACCAGTCCGAATCCAACGGCCGCAACTGGCGCACGGCCCTGACGATCGAGAACCTTTTCAACGTTAACCCCCCCGTGGTCGCGAGCTTCGGGCAGCGCTTCGACAGTCAGACCGTCCCGCAGAACTACGACATCTATGGCCGTCAGCTCTCTTTGAGCTTCGACCTCCGCTTCTAGCGCCTGGGGGATCAGTCGATTCGGAGCACTTGGGGCGCCCGCCACGACGCGGCGGGCGCCTCTGCCCCGGTGCCTCGCCTCCCCCCTTGGCCGCCGCCGATAGGGGCCGTTAGGCCAACCCAGGGATTGCCTATTCCCAGGCTTGGCGTCTATGGTAACGCCCGTCATATAAACACACCCAGCGTTGGCACTGTCATGACGGGGCCGGCGTATACCCGGACGACAACGCAATGACTGAGACAACGCACACTGGTTCGGCGCCGCGGGAATCCGTGCGGCGCGTTGCCCTCGCCAGCATGGTCGGCACCTCCATCGAGTGGTACGACTTCTTCATCTTCGGAACGGCCTCGGCACTCGTGTTCGGCCGGCTGTTCTTCCCCACGTTCTCGGCGCTGGCCGGCACGCTCGCCGCGTTCGCCTCCTTCGCGGTCGGCTTCGTCGCGCGGCCCGTCGGCGGTCTCGTGTTCGGCCACTTCGGCGACAGAATCGGCCGAAAGACGATGCTGGTGCTGACGTTGACGATGATGGGCCTGGCCACGTTTTCGATGGGGCTGATGCCGAGCTACGCGACCATCGGTGTCTGGGCACCGATCCTCATGGTCGTGCTGCGCTTCGTGCAGGGCCTCGCAGTCGGCGGCGAGTGGGGCGGCGCCGTGCTCATGGCTACCGAGCACGCCGGCAACGAGCGGCGCGGCTTCTTCGGCAGCTTCGCGCAGATCGGCAGTGCCGTCGGGGGACTCATGGCGACGGGCATGTTCTTGCTGATGCAGCAGCTGCCCGAGGCGCAGTTCCTAGCCTGGGGCTGGCGCGTGCCGTTCCTGTTCAGCATCGTGCTCGTGCTCGTCGGCCTGTTCATCCGGCTGCGGATCATGGAGTCGCCCGTCTTTGCCAAAATCAAGGAGGCGCGCCGAGTCGTCAAGATACCGGCATTGGATCTGCTGCGCACGGACATGCGCAATGTGCTGCTGGCCGCGGGGCTGTACCTGGCGCATGGCGTGCTGTTCTACGCCATGACGGTCTACACGCTCGCTTACACCACGAGCGTCTACGGCCTGTCGCAGAACACCTATCTGATCGGCGTTACGGCTGCAGGCGCCGGGCAGCTCATCACCATTCCGTTCCTGGGTGCGCTCTCGGACAAGGTCGGCCGGCGCCCGGTCATTATTTACGGGACACTATTCATTATCGCCTTCGCCATTCCGCTCAACTTCATGATCACCTCCCAGGTCCCGGTGCTGGCATGGCTCGCGGTCGTCATCGGCATCTGCTTCGGCCACAACGCCGTCTACTCGCCGACGGCCGCGCTCTATTCGGAAATGTTCCCCGCACATACCCGCTACAGCGGCGCCTCGCTGGGCTATCAGCTCGGCGGCGCCATCGCCGGCTTCGTCCCGCTGGTCGCCGCCTCCCTGGTCGGCGCCGCCGGCGGCGCCTACTGGCCGATCCCTGCGCTCATCGCGAGCTCGGGCTTGGTCGGCCTCGTATGCATCCTGCTCGTCCGCCACTCCCCGGCCGAAGTGCGCGCAGTAGAGCTCGGCCGGGACGGCGGCCTGCTTCTGACGCCGGAGCCCGAGACGAGCTCTCAGTAGCGCCGCTCTGCACAGCCCGTGCGCTCGGGCGCTTGCCCGGGCTTACGAGGTCCGCCACTATCGCGGGAGCCTAAACAGCGCGGAGAAGCATCGTGACCGGCGATCGTCTCGTTCGGGTGCCGTTTGAGGCTCATATCGGGCTTCTTCAGCTGTTCTTGGAGCGCCGCACAGAAATCGTCGAGAAATTGGCCGGGCTGCTGAACGCGCAACGGAAGCGTGACGCACACATGCAGGACGGCCCACTTCTGGCTCGGGACATCGGGGATTGCTTCCATAGCCTCACCGGCATCGCGCCCGATGCGACGCATCTTCTAGGCCAACTGGAGACAGCCCACCGGGCAAGCGGATTCGAACCGCGCCGGGATCGGCCGTTGGACAGCGGCCTCTTCGATCCGGCAGAGATGATGGCTCGCGGCGTGCACTTGTGGGATAGGACGCGCTGGCCGGGGCGCAACGGGCGCCTTAGCTACGCGCAGACGCTGTTCAATTTGTACGTGCTGCGGCGCCTCGCATTGTTGAGCATGCGGCTTTGGGATGCCGGAACCGCCGAAGCCGGCGAACGGCTCGCACAGGTTCAAGCCGTGCTCGTCGAGCTCTGGGGCGGCCAACCCGCCGATCAACCTGTGCTCGTGCGTGATGCGCGCTGGTTGATCCCGATCGCGCAAAGCCCCACGAACGCGGAATTGGGGCCCTATTTCGAAGTGGCGGCACGTATTGCAGAGTCGCTGTCGCAAACGGACCGCAACGCAATCCATAGAGCCAACGTTCTACTGGCCGGCGGCCATTTGCGCTCACAGCTTCGCCACTACTGCACGAGGGAAAGGGC
This sequence comes from uncultured Gammaproteobacteria bacterium, assembly GCA_963782445.1. Classification (GTDB taxonomy): domain Bacteria; phylum Pseudomonadota; class Gammaproteobacteria; order Steroidobacterales; family Rariloculaceae; genus ZC4RG20. Next base: position 1,126,376 of record CAWAJM010000001.1, on the reverse strand, counting down.
GTCTCTCTCGGAGCCCGCCATCGTGCTGAACAGCCGCAAGTCCAATGCCCTCGATTTCGCGCTGTTGATCCAAGATCTCGTGCCGCTGCTCGAGGCGTACGAACAAGCACGGCGGGCCGGCGACGATCGGACGCGGCTCGAATTGGCCGATGCCATTTGTCAGGGCATTTCTCCCGATCCGGAGCTGTTCGTGAACCGCCTCGACCTGCTGGCGCCCTACACCATGATCGAGCACGTGTTCATTGCGGCGGACTCCGAAGGGCACGCCGACTACACGCGCGACGGGCGGCGACACCGCCAACTGCTTGCGGCATACGCAGCGCTGCTCGGTCGCCTGTCCGCACCATTATGGGATGATTGCCGGCGTTTCCAGCCAGGCGAAGGCACGTATTCTCCGTACGGAATTCTCTACGGCTTTGCCTCGAACCTCATCGAGCACATGGCGCTCAAAACCCTGCAGCCCGATGGCGTAACGTGCTTCAGTCTCGAGGACGCCTTCGCCGCCGGGGCAGCCGACAAGCTCGCGTGGGTCAGCGGCTGGCGAAAACTGCCGCACGTCGACCGCGAAGTGCAAAGGCGGTTCGACTACCCCCAATCGTTTGCCGAAGCGATTTTTGCTCGAATCGAGGCCGCGCTGCGCAAACGCGCTTTCGGGGGTGAAGCGGACACCGCCCCTCGAACCGGGCACCTATACATTGCGCCAGAAGCCGACGTCACTGCTGCACCGGGCGCGCCGCCGGCGCCGGACCTTCCGGCGCGGTACGTCGCATCGTCGGCTGCGCCGCTGGTCGCTCCGCCGCGGGCCATGCCATACGGGCAGACGAACCTCGACCGCGATCGCAAGGAGGGGTATTTCCTCGTCAGTTACGAAACATCGGGCGGATGGGCGGCCGTTACAAAGGATCTGCTCACCGAAGTCGTCGGTGCCGGGCGCGACGCGAACATTGCGGGGCTCCCCCCGTTCGCAGCGGAAGCCTTGAAGCTCATGCTTCCCGATATTGCGGTTCTTCCGGAGAACCCTGCCTTCGCGGCCCCGCGGCATTGGCCGGCACCGGAACGACCGGGTCGAGCCGACTAGCCGGATTCAGCCATGGCCGACGACACCGCCTTGCCGCATTTCCAGATGGCTGCCACCGTGCGCGGCTTCCTGAGCGATCGGGAGATGGATCAATTGATCGTCGAGCACCTGCCGCTCCTCGAAGAGGCCAAGCTCGGAGCGGGTCTCGTAAACCCGGACGTGAGGCGCTCCCATGTCGTGTTCCTGGGAATGCAGGCGCAGTACCGGTGGCTCTACGAGCGCATCTGGGAAGCGGCCCAGGAGATCAACCGGTTGGCGTTCGGCGTGGACCTCAAAGGGCTCGAGGGCAGCATTCAATTGGCCCGCTACGACAGCTCGGACCAAGGCTTCTACGGGTGGCACACGGATTTCGCCGGCGTCCGGCCGCTGCGCAAGATTTCCATATCCGTCCAGTTGTCGCGACCCGAGGACTACGACGGGGGCGATCTCGAGTTGTTCTTCATCGACCGGCCGCAGAAGGTCGAACGCGCCCGGGGGGCCTTGATCGCCTTCCCGAGCTTCGTCTTGCATCGCGTGGCGCCCGTAACGCGGGGCACGAGATGGAGCCTGGTGGCGTGGGTATTGGGAACCCGCTGGCGCTGAGGGCGAAGAACGCGCGGCGAGCCCAATGCAGGCTCGCCGCCGTTCGACTGAATAGAGGCAGGGTTCTCAGAACTCGAAATTCATGCCCACGTATGCGCGCCGCCCGAGAATGTCGTAGTAGCCGGCATTCGTGACCTCGGCGTTGCCGTCGCCCGGCCGCGCGCCGACGACGTTCGGCTGCACGTCGGTCAAGTTATCGATACCCATGCGCAACGTCATTTTCTCGTTGATATTGTAGCCCGCGAGCAGGCTGAAGTTCTGGTACGAGGCGACCGGATACACATTCGTGGTTGGATTGCGTGCCGCCGATTCATCCCGGATGCCCGGCAGGTAGCGCCAGCGCAGCTGGACATTGGCTTTGCCGCCGCCGAAGTTATAGCCGAATGTGTTGGTCATCTTGTACTTGAACTGACCGCCGTCCTGCGTCTGCAGCGTGTCCTTCTCGTGCACGATCGGGCTGCCGGGTGCGTCCTGCACGTCGAACTTGCCGAGGAACGTCATCTGCGAGTTGATGGAGAACGAGCCGCGCGCGAGGTCCTTCGTCCAGTTCACGGCGACATCGAGACCGTTGGTCTTGAGGCTGCCCGTGTTGATGAACGGCGCGTCGACGGAGGAACGCTCGCCCGAGATCACGTTGCGCAGGATGTATTTGCAGTACGGGCTGCCGGTGTACGAAAGCGTCGGGTTGCTCGTGCCGTCCGCGTTGAAGCACTGCTGATACGCGAACAGGGAGTTCAGCGGCGCGATCGCGTCGGTGATCTTGATGTCGTAGTAATCGAACGACGCGGTCAGGCCCTTGAGGCTGCCCGGGCTCTGGAGCACAACGCCGAGCGTGAACGTATTGCCCTTCTCGGGTTTCACGTCCGGGTTGCCTTGGCGAAGCTCGATCTCGAGCGGGAAGAACGGAGCCCCTGGCCGCGCGTAATTGTTCGGATCCTGGGCCCACGCGGACATATTGTCGTTCGAGGGGTCGGAGTCGCTGTTATTGATGATCGCGGCGCACAAAGCCTGAACGGCTGCCCGATTCGGGTTGCTGGCCACGTTGCCCCACGACGCCGTCGTCGTGTAATCGCACGGGTCGCTGACCGAAAACGGCACGACGACGAGGCCCACGCCCTGGAAGAGCTCCGCCGTGTTCGGCGCACGCTCGGCCACCTGCCAACCGCCGCGCAGCGACACGGTGTCCGTCGGTCTGAACGTGAACAGCGCCTTGGACGTCTGCGTGGTCCCGATCGCGGAATCCGCATAATCCGACTCGCGCAGGCCGAGATCGACATCGAACTTTCGGGTCACCGGCACGAGCAGCTCGCCGTAGAGCTCGGAGACCTTCGTCTCGCCGGCCGTGTTGTTCGAGGCGAAAATGCCGATCGGGTTGTCGATCACCGACTCGCGATCGTTCGTCTCGGCCGGCCTGAAGCTGAAGCTGTTCTTCCGCGTGTCGGCGCCGAGCGCAAACCGCAGCTCGCCGGCCTTCATGTCCGTGATCTTGCCCTGAAGGTTGAACTCGGCGATGTCCTGCTTGAGCTCCTGCACGGAACGGGCCTTCGAGGCGATGGCTTCGAGGCAGTTCGGGGAGACCTGGCCCGCGCCGAGCTTGGAGCTGTCCGTGAAGATGGGCAGACCGCTCGTGCAGGTCTGGACGTAGTTTCGGCCTTGAGTGAACTGGCCGGCGCCCCAGGTGCCGCTCGGCTGGCCGAGCAGGAACTGGTAGCGCTGCAGCGAAGGCAGCTCGTCGAAGTAGTTCTCGGTGTCCGTCTTGCCGGAGGACACGTAGGCCGACCAGGTCCAGTCGCGATTGCTGAACGTGCCGTCGATACCCGCCTGAATCTGGTACACGTTGTTCGTGTTCGTGGTCGTCTCGGGGCCGCCCAGGAAATCGAGCACGCGGAACAGCGTCCAGGGCTTGGTCGGGTCGGGACGCGAGTCGAGCAGCGTCTGCAGCGCCGGCGGAATCGGCCGGCCGTCCACCGGGATCGGCGCGGACCAGACGGTGATGGCCGGCGGGTAACCGCCCGTGGTCGAGACCTGGTCCGTGCTGTAGTTCGCCTGCACGAACGCCGTCAGATGGTCGTTGAGATCGTGCGTGGCGCGCCCGAAGAGCGACCGGCGCGTCATGGGCGAGGAGGCGTAGCCCGCGTAGCTGACCTGCCCCAAGTCGCCGTTCGGCTGCAGGCGCACGCCGGAGTAGCCCGCGCCCGGCGCCGTCTGGCTCGACGGGCTGTCCATCGGCCCGTCGTAGTTGGCGGCCCCCTTGATGAGAAACGGTGAGCCGTCGGGATTGAAATAGATCTCGTTACGCGGCGTGGCGATGAACTGGCCGCCGGTCAATCCGCCCGCCGGTGCGGCACCGCCCGCGACGTAGTTGGGGTTGCTGGCGAAGATGCTGTCGACCGCCGCCTGGGTCGGCAGACCGCCGCTCGGCACGGCGCTGCCGCTGCCGAGAATCGCCGTCGACGGCGAGTAGCCCGGCATTTGGACGAAGCCGGGCGCATTGCTGTTCGGGTCGAACCAGCCGTTCAGGAAGAATTTCCGGTCCTTGAGCAGCACGGCGCCCCGGTTGTACCACTCGACGCCGAGCATCGCGTTGCTCTTGCCGTCGCCGGAATTCACGCCGATCAGGCTCGTGATCCGTGTTTCCCGGCCGTCACCGTGAGGATTGATGCTGGACTGGACGTCCATGGAGACGCCTTCGAAATTCTTCTTGAGGATGAAGTTCACGACGCCGGCCATGGCGTCGGCGCCGTACGCGGCCGAGGCGCCGCCCGTGATCGTCTCGACGCGCTCGATGGCGGCCGAGGGGATCGTGTTAGTGTCGACGACCAGCGCCGAGTTTGCGGGCTGCGCGCGGCGCCCGTCGATGAGCACGAGCGTGCGGTTCGGGCCGATGCCGCGCAGGTTCAGGCTGCCGATACCGAGCGACGTCGTCGGGCCGGCCTGGATGCCCTGGGTGAACTGCGTGTCCTGAGGCGTGAACTGCGGCAGCTGGTTCATCACGCTCTCGATGGCCAACGTGCTCGAATTCTCGAGCCGCTGCGCGTCGACCGTGACGATCGGGCTCGGCGCCTGGAAGTCGCGGCGCGCGATACGCGAGCCCGTGACGAGGACCTCCTCGATGCCTTGCCCTTGTTGGCCTTGCTGTCCTTGCTGCGCCTGCGGCGCTTGCTGCTGAGCGTGGGCCACGCCGCCGCCGGCGAGCAGCGCGGAAATCGTGGACGCGAGAAGGGTGCGATTCAGCTTCGCCGAGTGATCGCGCTTGCTCGGAATCATGGTTGGCTCTCCCCTGTTCGAATGATCCCTCGGCTTGTGGCATGCATGCGACTACGGAACGCGCATGCTGCCGGCAATACCTTTGCGGCCGAGAAATCGAAGTCGCTTCCCCAAACGACACCGCGCCTTTCTTGACATATTGGCGCCGAGCTTAGTTTGCATTAGATTCGGGTTCGCGGCAACCCTGAGACTATCCCTGCATGCTGGCTGTAGGGTTTTCCGCAACGCTTCAGCTTTGCAGTGCCGTCCTGGCGCCAAGGTAGCCTGCCCGGTGCCGGGCGCGTTCGGCCCAACCGCCGGCGACATCGCGCCGCGGCGCGCATCACCTCAGGCTGAGCTTGTGCAGCACGCCGATGTTGCCTTTGACGAAGACATTGAATGCCAACGAACACCGCGGCTCGTCGGAACCGTTCGGCTCCACGGAATGCGAGACGACCGAAGGGAACAGGCAAATGTCGTTGGTTTTGGGTCTATATCCCCAACTCTTGCAGTTGTAGATATTGAACGAGTCCAGATCGAGATCGAGGGCCGGCGGAAACGGTACCTGACTCTGAACGTCCCGGTGGAACACGATATCTCCGCCTGCATCGGTGGCGTTCAAGTACAACACCCCGGAGACCAGTGAGTTGTGATGCATGTGCGCTCCGGCTTGCTCGCCGCGCCGATACACGTTGATCCATGAGTCGGTAATGTAGAACTCGATATTCTTGTTGACGAACAAGACCTCGCGGGCGTAGACGTTGATTTGCTTCATGACGATGCTGCGGACGCCGGCGAAGTCCGGGCGGTCGAGGACGTTCTTGTCCGTCGAGCTCAGAAAATGAAAGACTTCCCCCGTCGGCGCCTGGTTCGAATACTGCAGCGCCTGCAGGTCCGGCCGCTCGAAATCCCCGACGTTGCTGATGTAAACGGGGGTGGAGAACAGGGGGAATATCGCTGGGTGGCTCATGCTCTTACTCCACTCGCCGCGGGTCTGGGAGCGCTCGATGGGTTGCTCGCGAACGAAGCTTCGAGCCTCGTCTCGGTTTAGTCAATCGCGAAAAGGCGGGCGCTATACTACGGCCGCGCGCGGCCGCGGTCGTGCGCCGGGTTCACTCGCGGGAGGTTCCGCATGACCGGTGATCTCGAGCTCGCCGCCGAGCATGACGCGGCGGGCCGCCACCACGAGGCGATCGAAGCGCTTGCGCGCGCCACGGCAGGCGGCAACGTCGACGCGGCCGTCGCGCTCGCCAAGCGATTGCTGGTCGGCGACCGTGCCCCCTACCTGCCGCAGGACGCCGTGCGCTTTCTGGGCGAGGCCGTGGCTGCCGGCAGCGCCGAAGCGGCCGTTCGGCTCGCGGCGCTCGCGGGGCTCGGCGCCCACGTGACGCCGAGTTGGAACGATGCGCTCGGCATGCTCGTCGTGGCCGCCGAACGCGGGTCGACCGACGCCCAAGGCCAGCTTCGAGCGCTGGCCGATGCCCGGCCGGATGAAGCCGCCGCCGATTGGCCGGAGCTCGCCGCGCGCGTCGACCTGTCCTTCTGGCTGGCGGCGGCCGAAGGCGAGACCCTGCATGCCCGCCCGCTGGTCCGGCGGTTCCCGCAGCTCGCGACCGGCGCCGTGTGCGAATGGCTCAAGCGGCGCGCGGACGGCCGTCTCCGTCGCGCACTGATCTACGATCCCAATCAAGGCGGCGACGTTGTCGACCATATGCGGAGCAACACGATCGCCGGCTTCAGCCTCGCCGACATCGATCTCGTCCAGATCGCGCTTCAACATCGGATGGCCTCGGCCTGCGGCGTACCGGTGCGCAACGCCGAAGGTCCGACGATTCTCCACTACGCCGTGGGCGAGCAGATTACCGACCACTACGACTTCATCAACGTCCGCAGCGCCGGCTACGCCGAATACATCGAGCGCCACGGCGAGCGGATCATCACGTTCCTGTTGTACCTCAACGATGACTATACGGGCGGCGAAACCGATTTCGCGAAACTCGGCATGAGACACAAGGGTCGGCGAGGCGAAGGGCTGTTCTTCACGAACGCGCTGCCGACGGGCGGACCGGATTTTCGCATGGTGCATGCGGGCCTGCCGCCGACGCGCGGCGAGAAGTGGATCGTCTCGCAGTTCTTCCGGAACCGGCCGTCACTCGGGGCCCGCGCGGAAAACGTCGGCTAGCGGGAGCCCGGACCGAAATCGATATCGAGGAAGTCGCGGACGAGCACGAACCCGACGCTGCCCGCGACCGTTTCGGCCGCCGTATTCGCCGGATCCGCATAGAGAAAGCAGTCTCGGAGCCCCCGCTCCCGCAGTGCGTCGGCCACTGCCGCGAGCGTCGCCCTGGCGTAGCCGCGGCCGCGTGCGTCGCGCGGCGTGTAGAGCACGCCGATCGCGGCACCGTGCGCGACCCGGCGAATGGGCGCCGCCATGCACCGCGCCCGACCGTCGTCCCAAATGTAGAGCTGCTGCGCCTCGATGAGCTGGCCGAAAATGCCGATGTCGACGTGCCGCAACTGCGTCTCGGCGAGAAATGCCGCGCCCCAGCCGCGCGCGGTCCACGCATCCCGCGGTGTCGCGAGGCGCAAATGCCCATTCGGCGGCCGCAGCGGCCGAATGGGCGGCCCGCTGAGCGCGTAGAGACGCTGGCTCAAGTTCACGTCGGCGGCGAGCCCGCGCGGCTGCGTCCAGGCCGCCGCGAAGCGCGCGGCGGTACGCTCCGGCCCGCTGACGCCGGACAGCGTGGCATAGACCTCCGCAACGTCGGCCGCGAGCTTCGCGAGCGCCTCCTCGGGCAACTCGGTCAGCCCCAGCCGAAAAGGCGGCGTCCGGAAGGCGTAGCCGACGATGTGCCCGTCGTCCTCGATCGTCGCCCAGTAGGTCGGCTTCTGGTAACCGGAATCGTCCTGCCGGGCTTGCCGCGCGCTCCCGAGCGCGATGGCGTTCTCCATCTCCGACTCGAGCAGCCACGCTTCCGCGCGCTCCAGGAACGCGCGGGCATGCGCGTGACGGACAACTTGCAGCATCGACACTTCGGAGCCCCCTGAATGCGCCTCGGGGAGCGACGGCTCCTCCTGACTCGTCACGCGGCAGCTACGGGCAAGGCCGTCCTGTCGCGAATGAATTGCGACACGACCCACTTCTCCCCGTGCGTGGGCGGCCGGCCCGCGTGCAGCATCCGCCTGTCCGGTCCCCCCTCGGGCAGCGAGTTGACGAAGTACAGCCCCTCGCCGACGCTGCCTTTGTGATTGACGTTCAAGCGCGGGAAGTCCGTCTCGCCACCAGCGTAATCGTCGTTCAAGTATAGAAGAAAGGTAATCACGCGCTCGCCTCGCTCGGCGATCTCGCGTTCGTAATTGGGCGACTCTGGATCGACGAAGTCGTAATGATTGACGATTTCCTGGCCCACCTCATAATGCAGCACGGCCGGCGCCTCCATATTGCGCATAGGAATGCCGCAGGCAGCCGACATGCGCGCCTGGGTTGCGACCTGCACGAAATCCGTCTCTACGAGATTGAACTCTGCGACCGTGTTGGTGCGGCTGCCGTCGGCGATATCGCGCCGGCCGACGGGATCGTAGACCAAGGCACGCTTCAACTTGCCGCGCGCCCGCTCGACGATCCACGTGCAGATTTCGCCGGGCACGAAATCGGGGAACGCCCGAATCGTCGGCTCTGCGTGCACCGTAAGCCCTTGGCTCGGCGCCAACCAGCCCGCCACGTCGATGCTCTCGCCGAGCGCTCGCCAAAGCTCGGGACCCGGCGCCGGCGTATTCGCCGCCGTGCGAACGAGCGCCGCATCGGACGACAACAGGGCAAGCTGCCGCCGGGCCGGCACCGACCCGCGGTCCGCGGCCGTGACGAGGAGCCCGAGCGCCGTATTCCAGCTTTGCGGCATATAGGTTCCGAGCGCGGCCAGCGACGCGAGTCTCAACGGTGCTTCCGCGCCCCCGGCGTTCAAAGCGTCGACGAGAAATCCGCAGCCTTCACGCGGTAGCAGCGGGGCGCGGTCACCGACAATGAGCCGCTTGCCGAGCTGCGTCAGCGCCTCGGCTTCCCCTCGACCCGCGGCGCACGCGAGCGCGTTCACCGCCTCGTCGTGGCGGCCGGCCGCATCGTATTCGGCGGCAAGCTGAACTTCGTTCGCGACCTTGGTGCCGGACACTGAACCCATCTCTCGGAAGTGCGATAGGAACCGCTGTCCTGCCAATCTTAGTCTCGAACGCGCGCTTTGCCTACGCGCGTGCTCGACGGTGAGCCCGCCGCCGATACAGTAGCTCAGCGCCATCGTATAAGGGAACTCGGCTTCCCCGACCAGCTCGTCGCCGAAGTACAGCCTCATCGTGACGGCGCACCTTTTGGTTGCCGGGTACGGAGCAACGGACGGCAGCGTACTCGTCGATCCGTCAATCGAGCTGGACAATGATCAGCTCAGGGCCGAGGGCCCGGCTCTAGGCTACCAGCGCACACGCGCCTTCGGGCGTTCGTTGGGGAAGATCAATGTGGGGCTGGGACGCGTCTGCCTTTCCGGATCGGCCGACTTCCACGGCCAACGGGTGACGCGTGATGTATGCGGCCTTACCGACGCCAGCATTCGCGTGGGCGTTGACTTCGTCGGCGCTCGCGCACTGTCGATGCAGGAGTATGCCGGCCACCATTCGAGCTTGATCGTGGGTGCGAGCCTAAGGCTGGCCGCACCAGTCGGCCAATACGACCCCGACCGGCTCGTGAACATCGGCACTCATCGCTGGTCGGCGAAGGCCGAGATCGGCGTCGAGAAAGACTTACGCCTGTGGACGCTCGACCTCGCCGTTTCCGCCACATTCTTCGAAGCGAACGACGCGCTCTACGGCGGCGTTCGACGCGTCCAGCAGCCGCTCTGCGCGCTGCAGGCCCATATGATCCGCGGTGTTCAGTCCGGGCTGTGGATTGGCATCGGTACGACGTACTATCGCGGCGGAGAGACGTTGACCGATGGGTGTCGAGGGGAAGACCTAATTAGGTGTTTCATGCGAGCCGCCCTGGAGCATCTTCGGCAGCCCGGTCGGCGGAAGGCCGAAGGGCCGGCGCTCGAGCTCTCGAGCGCCGGCTCCGTGACGATCACGCCCGAGCGTCGTGGCGTGACGCTCGACTACAAGCCGCAGCTTAGGCGCTGCGGCAAGGCGTCCCCTTGCGCCGGCCGCGTCATGGCATGCGAATCGCGACGAAGAACGTCGTGCTGCCGCGCTGAACCAGCAACGCCACAGGCGCGCCGCTCTTGAGGTTGCGCAGCTTGTCGCCGAGCTCTACCGCCGAGTGAATCGGTTGCCGGTTCACCTCTTTGATGAGATCGTCGCGCTGCAAGCCGGCGTTGTCCGCAGGGCTGCCCGGGCGAACCTGCACGACGAGCGCACCGCCCTCGCCCTGATACCCGAGCTGTTGGGCCGATTCCGAGCTCAGCGTCTCCACGACGAGGCCGAGACGCTCCGGATTCGGCGCGGCACTGTGATGCATGGACTCGCTCGTCTGGTGCTGTTGCGGCTGCTCGCCCAGCGTTACGGGAACGGACAGCATTGTGCCGTCGCGCAAAATGCCCAGCCGCACTACCGTGCCCGGCGCGCGACCTGCAACCAGGTCTCGCAGCTGGACCAGTTGCCGCACCGGTTCGCCGTCGAAGCGAGTGATCAAGTCTCCGCGGTGCAGATCCGCACGGCTCGCCGGCGAACCGGGCTCCACGTCCGCAATCAGGACCCCGTGCACGCCCGGCGCCATACCGAGCCCCTTGGCCAAGCCAGGACTCAGCGACTGCAGCGTTACGCCGAGGTAGCCGCGGATCACCCTGCCGTGCGCCTTTAGCTGCTCCATGACGTTCTTCGCAAGATCGATCGGAATCGCGAACCCGAGACCCACGGAGCCCCCGGACGGCGTCGTAATTTCAGAGTTGATGCCGATCACTCGGCCATGCAGGTCCGCCAGGGCGCCGCCGCTGTTGCCGGGATTGATCGAGGCGTCGGTCTGGATGAAATCCTCGTAGGCTCCTATACCCACCGACGAGCGCCCCTTGGCGCTAACGATTCCGGCCGTCGTCGTATGCAGCAGCTCGAACGGGTTGCCGACTGCAATGACCCACTGCCCGATCTTCACGTCGTGGGAGTCGCCGAAGGTCGCGGCGGGCAGGTCGGTGGCATCGACCTTTACGAGCGCGAGATCGGTTTCCGGATCCGTTCCGACGACCTTCGCACGCTTGCGGGTTCCGTCGGGCAGTACCACCGTAAGCTCTTGGGCACCCTCCACAACATGGTTGTTCGTGAGTATGTAACCGTCGGGCGACGCGATGACGCCGGAACCGAGGGCGTGTACGGTCTTGTGCGCCGGCCCCAACGTCGGGCCGAAAAAGCGGTTGAACAACTGATCGCCGAAAAACTGGCGCAGCTCGTCCCCCTCGGCGCCGGTGAGCGGGTTTTTCACCGTCACCGTGGACTCGCTGAAGATCGGCACGACCGAGGGATTGACCGTCGCCGCCGCGGCCTCGAAGGCCGCGCTGATCTCATCGCCCAATCGCTCGAGATGCCGCGACGACCGGGCTTCTGGCGCCGCCGCCCCGGCGGAGGCGGCCGCCGCGAGAGCGAGAGGAAGACCGAAGGCCAGCAGGACGGCGGCCTTTACTCGAATCGAATTACGAACCATGACACTCTCCATTGTGTTGTTTCTCATTACAGCTTCCTGCGCGTGGCTCCGATAAGTTGCGCGCGCCTGTCGCCTCGACGCTAGCACGGCGTTGTCGCGTCGACGATGGGTGCGAACTCGCACGCCAACGCGTCTACCGCGCGCCGAATCATTACGAAACCGTATGCTCGCGGAGAAGAGCGGGTCATGCGCGTGGCACAGACGTTGCAGCCATCTGTTACTGATCCCAAATGGAGAAAGGTCATGGATCGACAATATCGTGGCCGCCGCCGCGGCAAAGCGCGGTTGTGGCCCTCGCTGCGTTACTTCGGCATCGTCCTCGGACTCTCGCTCCTCGCCGGCTGCGCGACGACCCCGACATACTTCTCATCGACCTGGCAGGACCGAACCTACAAGGGGCCGCCGCCCGAGCCCGTCGCCGTTCTCGCGCTGTTCAAATCGGAGGCGGAGAACCGGAACTTCGAGATGCAGGCCGTGAAGTCGCTGAAGGCTCAGGGCGTTGCCGCCGTTGCAGGCTACACATTGCTGGCGCCGGGCGAGCAGTACTCCCAGAAGCAAATGCGGGAGCAGCTGAAGACGGCGAATGTCGGCGGCGTATTGATCTTCCGCCTAATCGGCGAGAACAAAAAGCACCAATACCTGAATCCGGCACCGTTCTTCGGTCCGTTCCCTCCCGGAGTCCTATGGGGCGATCCCTTCTATTGGTACTACTATCCTCACTGGAACTATTACTGGTATTGGGACTCTTCGCTGGCCGTCACCGGCTCGCCGGGCTATTGGGCCGAGAGCAAGTACTACGTCATCGAGAGCTCGCTCTACGACAATAAGAAGGACCGGCTGCTTTGGACGGCGAAGTCCGAGACGCTCGATGATACGCGGTTCAATGCGGTCGCGAGCTCCGTGGTCGGTCGCGTCGCGGACAAGCTCGTCGATCTCGGTCTTCTCAAGCCAAGCAGTGGCGCGGAAGTGGCAAGCGATGCCGGGCACAGCAAGGACGGAAACGGAACCGGAGCCTGAAAGCACTCGCGGCGCCGATCCGGGGCGCCCTCGCCGCTTCGCGACGAGTGGCGCCCCGGACGCAGGGCCAGCTAACGCTTCGCCCTCGGCACCATCTTCATCTTGCCGACGAGAACCATTCCGTCCGGCAGACGACTCGCCGGCGCGATCACGACATGCTTAGTGTTGAGCGCCAGGCACTGTCCAGGCGCGAGCGAAGTCAGCTTGCGGCGCTGCTCGAGGTCGAGCCCCATGCCCATCGATTTCGCTTCATCGCATACGCGGAGCTCTCGCTTGGTCGCGAATCGAAGTGCCTCGCTGGAGTCCGGTCTATCGATATAGAACTCGTCGGGCGGCGCAAAATACTGGAAGAATATGCCGAAGCTCGTCGCACTCGTCTTCCCGAAGTCGGTTGCCGCTGACGCCATGTTCGTCGAGCACAAACCCATCAACCCGATCCCCGCAGCCGCTACTGCATTTCTCGTCTTCATTGCAATTCACCTCATTCAAAGAAGGTCACTTAGTCAGCAACGCGCCAGGCACACGGCTGTGCCGCCGGCCGCAAGCGGGTTCGTTCTCCGAAGATCCGAGGTACCGGCGTGCCGTCCCCGTGCTGGGATGGCGCCTTATGTGGGAGTAAATGCATATGGCGTGCCACTCGGCGGCGCCCATCCCTGCACCGCTGGACGGGCGACGGCGACTGTGAGATTGCCGGCCGCGTTAGCGGCTTCCTGCTTGCGTAGACTTACGCGGCGCGCCGGAAGGACTTCGCGGCGCATTGCAGAGCGGTTCAGGCGATGAGCGCACTCTGCGGCGCCCACGCGAAACCGATGCAAAGACCTTAGCGAAAGAGTAAGAAAAGTCCGGTAAGGTCTTGTTTCGTTAGCGGCCGCGCAGGCTTCCAATGGGTCTATTCGGGCCTTTGGGCGGATGTTTGGCAGAGCCCGCCGGAGGGGTCGCCCCCCCCACCCCCTGACGGTATCGCGGCCATCGCGCTCATTCGCCTGTCGCATGAGCGGGAATAGCCCTCTTTGCGGTATCATTCTGACGCGTTATCGCTCGGCAGTTGGGGAGGTTCTGCATGAGACTTTCGCCTAGCAAGATCGCGGCGCTCACCGCGACCGTCCTGGTTGGCGCGCCTGCGCTGGCTCACCACAGCCAGGCCATGTTCGACACGTCCAAGGAGGTGCTGATCAAGGGGATCGTCGAACGGTTCGAATGGACGAACCCGCACATGTACCTTGTCGTCCGAACCGTCGACAAAGACGGCAAGACCGAGCTCGTGCAGGGCGAAGGCCTCGCCACCACGCAAGCGCTCGTCGACGGCCTGCACAAGGAAGATCTTCTTCCCGGCACGCATGTCGTCGTGCGCGCCAATCCCAATCGCGGCGGTCCGGGAAAAACTGTACGGCTGCTCGACGTGACGACGCCGGACGGCGAGATTCACCCGTTTTACGCAGCCAACAGGCGCACTCGCAAGCTCAAGCCGGCGACTTCTCTCGAGGGGGATTGGGCACCTTCACGGCAGTCGATGAACGCGGCCTGGGGAGTGATAGCGCAGTGGCCGATCACGCCGAAGGGCCGCGCGATCCAAAAGGAAAAGAAGGCCGATGGGCTTTGCTATGTAGAACCGACACCGTTCCTCGCAACGCTCGACGAGGTGCGCAGTATCGATATCGGCAAAGACAAAGTTGTAATCCACTTCGACAATTCGGGCGACAACGCCGTGCGCACGGTGCGTCTCAACTCGAAGCATCCCGCCGACGTCAAACCCTCGCGCTTCGGGGACGCCATCGGTTGGTGGGACGGAGATACGCTCGTGATCGACACCGTCGCATTCTCGCCCAACCCCTCCGGCCTCTTCGTGAACATACCGTCGAGCGCGGGCAAGCACACCGTCGAACGGCTCACCCTGACGGCCGATCATCTGCGGCTGCGCTACGAGACCACGGTGGAAGACCCCGTGTATCTCGCGAAGCCGGCCAGCTTCACGATGCTGTGGGATCACCGGCCCGATCTGAAGGTGTCGCCGCCTGGGGAGACATGTGATCCGAAGGTCGCGCGCAAGTATCTCGACTACTAGGAGGCGACGAAGTGCCGTAAGTCGTGCCCGGAGGGGGCATAGTCGCCCAATCTGGGCGGTCGCCAGCTCGTCGCGTTGCGTCGCCGGATCCTCCGAAGCTCGTAGCCCGGGCTGGCGACGCTGACCCTCGCTATAGCCGGCGAGCAGGCATCCGACAGCCCACCGAAGGGCCGCAATTCCGCCGTGGAACGAATGCGAGCCTCAGGGACGCCGGGCGTGGAAAATGGATGCAGCAAGCGTGGCGTTGCTGCATTGCGACCGGGGGATTCAGTCGAATGCGCGCGCGCCGTCGACCGCGCGCCAGTGGATCGAGTCCTCGAGCTCGGTCTGCGTATCCGCGCCCGCCTTCCGCGAGCTGTCCGGTGGATCGATGATCGCACCGCGTTCAACGAGCTTCTGCTGCAGCTCGGCGACCGGCACATCGCGCAGGCACAGGCCGTCGCGCACGGCGATCGCGGCCGCGATGCCGGCGGCTTCGCCCATGACCCAGCACTCGGGAATCTCGCGCAGCGCCGCGTGAGATTTCGTATCGGCCGACAGATTCCGGCCGGCCGCGAGGAGGCCTTCGACCGCCGCCGGCACAAGGCTCCGGTACGGGATCTGCAAGGTCGGAAACGCTTCGGTGAGCCCCGGGCAGAGCCCGATGCTGTCGGAGTACGTGCCGTTCGAGCGCCAGTGATCGATCGTGACGCGCTCGACGCCTGCGAGCCTGCGCGCATGCCGTGTGCCGATCTGCGCCGCCGTGTCGTGAATCCACGCGCGCTCGAAGCCCGGCATATGCTTGCGGTAGAATTCGAGCCCTTGACGCGCAATGTCCCGGGAGATGAACTCGACCTCGGTGAGATCGGCGACGTTGAGCGCCGAATAGCCGGCGAGCTTCGGCGTCAGGAACAGCGCGATCGAATCGTAAGGCGTCGGGTGCGCGACGAGCTGCAGACCCTCGGCCGATGCACGGCGCGCGACCTCTTTGTGCTCCTTGTCCCAGAGCATCCGGAAGTCGAGATACCGGCGCATGTCGACGTTGCCGAACCGGAAGCTCGTGTTGAGCCGTGCGTGTGCGCTATCGGGGTCGAAGTCATCGTCGAAATCCGCACCTGCCAGTGCGAACGCGTCGCCGTCACCGGTGCAATCGATGACGGTCGGCGCCTTCACCGCGAACCGGCCCTGCTTACTCTCGAAGACGACGCCATCGAGGGCAGCGCCGCCGTCGCCCTCACGCAGCACACCGACCATCCAGCAGTGCAACAGCACGTGCACCTTGGCCTCGCGCACGATGTCGTGGCTCGCGAGCTTGAGCACCTCGGGATCGACGGTCGGTGACCACTGCACGGTGCCGCGCAGCGCGGCCGTGCGCACGCGCCAATACGCCGCCGCCGTCGGGTCTTTCGAGCCCCAGAGATATTGCGGCGGGCCGAGCGTTGCATCCTGACCGCAACGGTCGATGAGCTCCTTCCCGAGGCCGGCGACGACGAGCTTACCGTCCCAATCGGCCATGCGGTCGATCCACGAAACGAGGCCGCCGGTCGAAAGCCCGCCCAGACAGCCGTAGCGTTCGAGAAGCACGACATCGGCGCCTTGGCGCGCGGCCGCGACGGCTGCAGCCGTGCCGGCCGGACCGCCGCCGACAACGAGGACGTTGCAATGGCCGTAGACCGGTGTCTGTCGCGCCGGCTCGAGTACGGTGTTGTCGCCGCCCGGTCTCACTGAGTCAGTTTAGAGCGCGCCTGGTCCTCTGGCCACCGCAACGTTACTCCGCGACGCCGTACGAAATCGTTGCTGTCCCTCGCCCCTATTTGACCACCTCTGCAGCCAGCATGGCCGGTGTCGGCCGAGCCGTGTCCCTGGGATCGGAGCCCTTGTGCTTGTCGGTGGCGGGCAGCGGCGCGCCGTTGGCGACTCCGAAGCCGACCTTCTCGCCGGCGAACTCTTCATAGGCGACGTTCACGTTCATATGCGCCCGCGCCAGCGGCGTGTTGCCGTATTCGAGGCCCTTCTTGATCTGGTTGTCGAGCAGCGGCGCGAACTCGGGGTGCTTCTGCAGGTCGGCGACGGCCATGCCCGGCGGATCGCCGCGATCGTAGTGGAGCTTGGCATAGACGACCAGCGCCCGGTCGAAGCGCGCCAGGCGCTCGACGGCGGCCCACGAATTCATGTGCCCATGGCCCTCCTCGACTCGGTCGACCTTGCCGTTCAGGGTCGCAACGACGGCTTCGGTCTCGTCGGCGATGTTTTCCGCGCCGCCGGAGGGCAGGAACGGGGCCATGTTCCACGCCATCACGTCGCCCATGCACAGCAGGCGCGCCGCCGGGAACAGGACGAAGGTGTCGCCGTTCGTGTGGCCCGGGCCGAAGTGATAGAGCTCGATTCGGTCGGCGCCCGAGCCGATCGTCATCCGATCCTTGAAGGTTTCGGTCGGCAGCAGCTTGGGATTCGGCCGCGGGCCGTGCATCAGCTCTTCCTTGGCGCCCTCGTTCATCACGATCTGCACGTTGGGATACTGCGCGCGGATGTAGTCGTTGCTGCCGACATGGTCCGGATGGCTGTGCGTATTGATGATCAACTTGACCGGCTTGTCCGTGATCGATTTGACTTGCTGGAGTATGTAAGGGCCATTGCCCGGCATCTTGGTATCGACGAGGACGACACCGTCCTTCTGCACGACGACCAGCGTGTTCCCGCCGCCGCCGAAAATCTTGTAGATGTTTCCGGTGATGTGCTTGATGGGCTCGGGCGGCGGAAGCGGCGAACGCGCGCGGGCGGCACGAGGCGGCGCTCCACCAGGAGCGGCTTGCGGCTGCTGCGCCGCCGCCGCTGCGGCCAACCCGCCGGCGACCATGAATACCACGACCGTATTGAATCTCATCTTGTCGCTCCAGCTTAGTTTACTGCTACAACGTTTGCGTCTGGCCGCCATCCACGTCGACGACCGAGCCGTGGCAGAAACTCGCCGGCGCACCCAATAGAAATGCCACGACTCGTGCGATCTCCTCGGGCTGGCCGAAGCGCGGGATTCCTTGTTGCGCCGCAAACTGCACTTCGGCCTCGGTTCGCGTGAGGCCGTGCTGCGTCGCAAACGCCTCCAAACGGCGCTGCAAACGATCTGTGGCAATAGCGCCGGGATTGATCGCGTTCACGCGCACGCCGTCGGTCTTGCCCAGGTCTGCGAGCGCTTTGGTCAGGTTCATGACGGCGGCGTTGACGGCGCCGCCGATGGCGAAATCACGCTTACCGGTTCGGCCGCCGACTCCGGCGATGTTAACGATACTGCCGCCCGCAGCCGCAAGATGCGGCCACGCCGCTCGGCAACAGCGCATTGCGCCGAAGAATTTCAGCTCGAACCCGTCGTGCCAATCCGCATCCGTCAAAGCATGAAAATCGCCGCGCTTCGTGGCGCCGGCGTTGTTCACGAGCGCATCGAGACGGCCAAAGCGCGCGACCGTGGCGGCCACGAGCTGCGCCGGCGCCTCGGGCTTCGCAAGGTCGAGCGCGGCCACGAGCGATTCCGTCGGCAGGCCGGCAGCCAGCGACTCTAGCTCGGCCGCCGTGCGAGCCGCTACGGTCACCTTCATGCCCTCATCAGCCAGCGTCTGCGCGATTGCGCGGCCAATGCCGCGGCTTGCACCGGTGACGATGGCGACGCGGTCTACGAGATCGAGCTGCATATTTTGCGTATTCGCCGTGCCATTTCGAACCTGGGCCGAGTTCGCCCGGCCGCATCCGATCGTCGCGGCGATGGTTCCTCAGGCCGCCGAAGAATCGCTGAAGCGCGGCGAGGCGATGGCCGAGCGGGGCGAGACGAACGGCCCGCGGCCGCGGACCTCCCGGTCGGCGGTGGGCTGCCGTAGGCAGCAAAAGACCGAAAATCGCAGCGCCCCGCCGCGACAGGAGCGCCAGACCGGGAGGGCGGCTTCGAGAGCCGCCCTCCCCTCTACATCGGCCGCCCTGCTGGGCCAGTTCTCAGTGCCGAACCTGCATCGTGACGTTGCCAGTGGTGTACACGTGGCATTCCCTGCGCTCCGGCTGGACCACGTCGCCATGCATCAGGTGCAGGACTCGGGTCCTCACTACCCAGGGCTTGATAAACACCTGTGGGTCTTCGATCGTCATCTCGTATCGGAGCTCATTTCCGACACGTGTGAGCTTCTCGATGATATGCATGCCCGCAGAGTGGATGAAGCCGCCTCGTCCCAGCCACGTCGAATCGTCGAAATTGGTGGAGTCGATGACGAGCGTGTCCCCATGCCAAGTGCCGATGCTCAGCCCATAGAACGTCCCGAGGTTCGCCTCCTCCCCCGTTGTCGGCCGCTTACGTCCATCAGTGGGGATGTCGCGGTACTCGTTGTTACCGCCACCGTAATCGGCGTTCTCCGGATAGAAAAAGACGACGTCTTTATCGGTCTGGATGATCCGCCGAGGCGTGCCGTGCCGTGGGAGTCCCAGCGGCTTGCACGTCATGACCGGATCGTCCTTGTTCGTCCACTGGTCAAGCTCCTGAATCTTGTCCCAGAACTGGGGTTTGTACGTGGGCAGACCCCATACTCCGAACCGCGAAGGCGAGATCCACTCGTAATCCACCCAGAAGTTGTCCATCGGGATTTGGCAGCCGACCGAAGGGTTGATTCCCTGGCCCTTCACCTGTGATGGACCGCATCGGCGGGCGCCACTTCCCGTGATCGGATTAAATGGGCGCCCCCAGATTCCACTGAGGTCCGGGTGCCCATCTGCTCGGCGCGGCGTGGCGACGGCCGCATCCTTATCCCACGGCGCCGGCTCCAACCTCCGGTCCAGCGTCCAGTCGAGAGGCTGATTCGTTGGCTTGATCGCGGCCTTGACGCTGGCCGGCACAGGCGCAATGACATACATCTGGCCCGTTTCCGTCACCGTCGTCGTGATGTCGCTCACGACGGTGCCGTTTTTCTTCTCCGTCATCCTGCCCGCATAGAATGCCTCGGCAGGATTGAGCGGATTGTTCCAGTCTTTGTAGTTGCTGTAAGTGAACTCGTACGTGTTCGCGCCATCTTTCACCACGACGCTCTCGGGCATGAATCGTTGGTTGGGCGCACTCTGAGTAGACGAAAGTGTGGCGGTCGCCGTTGCATTGGGGACGCCCGGGATCGGGAACGTCAGCACCGGCTTGTCGCCTTCCCATTTGACCGACGTTTTGCCTGCCGTCATCACGTCGGCTGGCACCAATTGCGGTCTGGGCGCGAGGTGGGGCGTCTTGGTCGGGTACTCGGTACCGGCCATTGCAGCCTTCCACGCACCCTGGGGGCTTGCCCACAGGCGAATCATTCGCTCTTCTATGGTTGCCGGCATCGGGGTGGCGTGGCCTTTGCCCGGGACCAGCTCGGCACCCTGAATGTCTTCGTTCCAGGCATAGGCTCCGCTGACGACTTGGATATTCGAGCAACTTTGACCATCGGGCCGAGTGCCCGTCACCCGGGATCCGCTCAGCCGACGCGCGGTAGCTGAAGTCCGCTCGATACAGGGTCACATTGCAGGGCTGCCCGTCCACTTGCATGGTGCCCTTGCCCTGATAGTCGAGCGTCATGACCAGATCTCGTTCCTCATCGCTCCGCAGCATGCCCGTGTACCAGGCCCAGTTGAAAAGGACCGACTTCAGGTCCTTTGCGCCGGCTGCGGGGGTGTACGGGATGAAGTGGTACTTGGCCATGTAGCGCTGCCGTGGCGGGCCGCCTTGTGCGTCGGCCGCCCCCGGCACGCCGATCATCAGCGTCGCGACGATTGCGACACCGTTCCAAATCGTTCTTCTAGAAAAAGGCATAGCGAGCTCCAGTCGAGGGCGGGCTTAATTGGGTTGCATCTTTATGACTTTGCCGTCCGGCGTCGTAATTCCAATGAGGAATCCCAAAGAGTGCCCGTCCCGTGCCGGAATGTAATCCACCTTCAGCTTATCGCCGAGCTTGAGCGCGTTCGCACCGTATTTGCTGATGCCGCGCCGGGCGAGCGCCGTAGCCGAACCGGTCGTGAACGTCCAATCGGTCGTCGTGCCGTCGGCGTTCTTCACCGTAACGGTGATCGAGCCGTGCGGATTCACGAACTGGATGTTGGACAGCTCGCCTACGATTTGCGCCTTCTTCGACATGTCGTAGACGCCAGCCACGGAATGATGCGCCTGGACCGACGCACCGGCCATCAGGCACCCGAACATGGCGACACATCCCAAAGCTCGTCTAATCATCAGTGTCTCCCAGAAATTTTGATTGGCGCCACGTGCCGCCACAAACCCATCAGACATAAAGGGACAACCCCTCCACCAGAGACGAAGTAGGTTGCTGCATGACCGGGCTCAAATCAAGGGGGTGCAGGGCGCGGTTCAGTAATCTTGACCCTGGAGCCGCCCAGATTCCGCTATCTGTGGCCACCTGAAAATCCACCGCCCCCGACCCGAGCCGACAGCCCGCGGCATCACTGCGGGCCGGACGTTTGCGCCGCTCCAAGTCATTTCACAGCCGGGAGAGACCGGCAAGCCAGCGCCGCCCAGCGTGCGAACGGGAGCCCCTGATCGCGCCGGGACGGCCCTAGGCGTGCCACCGAAATATTCACGGACTGGCCATGGCCTTCGATACGGCCATCGCCGCCTTGATGTCTTGGGTGATGTCCATCGCCATCCGCCGAACGTAATAGCAGGTACGCAAAAATGTCCACTGGCGTCCGGGTGCCAACCATTCGCGCGCTGCTTCGACGTCGGCGAACGCCCTGCCCTCACGCGCCGCAAGTTCTTTGAAGACGGCACGAATGCATTTGAACTTTCCTCCCCAGTGGAAGAGATTGGGCGCCAGCGCTAGATATCCCTGCCTGGCGAACCGGTCCGTGTGGTTCTTCAGGTCTTCGCTCATGCCCACGATGGCGCGCGGCAATCAGAGCTTCGCGCCCAGCTCGGCCAGCTTCGCCACGGTGTTCATGTTGCGTGCGGTGCCGGCCTCTGCGGCGGGGATCTTCAGCTTCGATCGCGCAATGCCGTTGCCGTAGTGAACGTAGATCTCGCGCTTGCCGAGCCGCACCTCTTCGCCATTGGCGCCGCGAAGAGTACTCAGCGTATCGTTCGGCGGCGGCTCGTCGAGAAAGATCGCTACCGTCCGGTTTGTCGGCCTTTCGGGGAATGGATTGTGCTCGGCAACTTTCGCGAGCTCGCCCGGCGTACGTACGAGCACGCCGACGGACCTTCCCGCGAAGCTCTCCAGGCCGGCTTCGAGCGCCTTCTTCACGGCACGTTCCGACTTGCGGCTTTCGAAGATCACGTTGCCGCTCGCAATGTAGGTCCGCACCTTCGTGAAGCCGAGTTGCTCGCACACCGCCTTCAGCTCGCTCATCGGGAGCTTCCCCGTTCCACCCACGTTGACGGCTCGCAGCAGGGCAACGAATGCTGTCATGCACGTCAGTATGCCTGAAGCACAAGCGGTCGTTGCGACGCCGGCCGCCGGATTTCACAGGGCCGGCGAAACGACGGCCGTAGATCGCCCCGCAAACCCGCAGGCCCCGTGCGAGGTTCCTGGCCATTTGGATGAGCCGCCGGCCGCGCCTCATCCGCTTGCTGCACTCACAGATAGAGATAGGAGCCATCGGGCCGGTAAAGACTCTGGCCTTGATACAGCCCGGCCGGACGCGGCTCGGTAAGCTCGGCCACGAGGTTGAGGCGGCTTTCGTCCAAGACGACACCAAGACCCGGCCGGTCGCTCGCGTGCATCTTTCCGTCGCGGAAAACGTAGCCTTCCTTGAGGTACGACGGAAGCTCGACGCGGAACACCTCGTTGAGCGCCAAGCCGGGAAACGCCAATAGGCTGTGCACGACGGCGGACGTCGCGAGCGGCCCGGTGAAGTGCGGCACCAACCCGACCGAGTGCGCCTCGCAAAGCGCGGCCAGCGTCCGATAGCTCGTGACCCCGCCGCAGTTCGGGATGCTGGTGCGGAGATAGTCGATGAGGCCCTGCTCGACGAGCGGCAAATTGCCGTCGCGCAGCCCGCCGAACTGCTCGCCGGCCGCGAGCGGCACGGTCACTCTGCTGCGCAGTTTCTCGTACAGCGTGACGTCGTCGATCGCATGGAGCGGATCTTCGACGAACAAGGGCGCCAATGGCGCAAGCCGATCGCAAAGGCGCGCGACCTGTGCGTATTCGAAGCGCGTGTGGGCATCGACGATGAAGTCCCCGTCGGGCCCGACGCCGTCACGAAGCGCTTTCGCGATCTCGACGAGAGCGTCTATGGCGCGCGTCGCATTGAAGACGTTCCCCGGGGTCGGAACGCCATGGATGCGAATCGCACGAAAGCCTTCGGCCATCGCCTTGCGCCCTTCTTCGCGAGCCTGCGCCGGCGACAACATGCCGAACGAGTGATAGCACTCGACGTAGTCTCGCGCGCGACCGCCGATCAGCTGGTACACGGGCGCATCCAAGGCTTTGCCCTTGATGTCCCAGAGCGCGCAGTCCAGCGCCCCCACCGCATGCAACCGCTCGGTGCCGGCCGGGTAAATGGAGCTGCGGTACATGCGTTGCCAAAGATACTCGGTGCGGAATGGGTCCTGACCGATCAGGGAGCCTGCGGCATAGCGCAACAGATCAGGGGTTCCGCCCTGACCGAAGCCCGTGATCCCCGCGTCGGTATCCACCGCCACGATGATGTCGCTCAAGTTCACCCAGCCGCTCAGATTCGTCTTATCGGTCGGGTTGAAGACGCGGACCCGAGTAATCTTCATATCCGAGAGCGCTGCGTCGGCCGGCTGCGCGGATAGAAACGAAAGAGCACCACTTGCGGAAAGCGCGGCGGCTTGCACGAAATCGCGACGGTTCATGGTCACCCTCCTTCCGCGCAGACGTGCGCGTATGGGCACGTTAACGGTGCGTAGCCGTCGACGCCAGCGGTGTTGCACAAAACCGGACGATCGTCATGATGAGTTCCTCTCGCGCTTTCGATTCGAGCCCGGGGCCCATCCTCCCGCTGCAGCTCGGCCCCGAGCAAGGATTGGCAGCGATGTCGCGTAGCCGTGTCAACCCAGGGGCCGCGCCGATCGTTACGACTTGTACCTTTTGCCTTCTCTACAAACATCTCGGAGCCGGTTCAATGCGGATACGCACTCCAATCTTCATCGCTGCCATCCTGGCGGCCGCGCAGCTGGGCTCGGCCCCGGCACGCGCTCACGATCTGCCGCTCGGCGACGGCAAGATCTCGACGACGCCGCGCGCCGGGTACTTGATGTCCTGCGTGCGGCGGTGGCCGGGCGGCCCGGTTCATGGCGGCCCGTGGATCCGCGGCGGCGAGTGGGACCCGGCGCAAAAGCCCATCGTGCGGGGCCGCATTGAGTGGCCCACGCATCACGTCTCCGTAGAGGCCGCCGGGGCCGAGCGCACCATCTCCGCGAACAGCCTGCCGGATCATCCGACGGGCGTCTTCCCGATCGCCCCTGACGATCCCGCCCATCGCTACGACCCCAATCCGAACTCCATCCGCTCGCAGCGGATTCTGCTGCTGCTGCCGCGTGTACCGACGCTCGCTCCGGCGCCGACTTGTGTGCCCATGGGCATGGTCGGCTTCACTACGGACGGCGTCGCCATTTACAACGCCGTGGACGACGGCGGCATCGATGCGGCCGCGCACGAGGTGCAGGATCTTTGCAACGGCCATCCGCAGCACGAGGGCCAATACCACTACCACGGGCCCTCGCCCTGCATGCCGAACGAAAAAACCTCGGGTCTGGTCGGCTACGCCCTAGACGGCTTCGGCATCTACGGAATGAAGGACGGGGCAACGGGCCGAATTCTGCACGACGACGATCTCGACGCCTGCCACGGCACGACCAGCCCCGTGATGTGGGACGGGAAACTCGTGGACATGTATCACTACGTGCTGACGCCGGAGTATCCGTACACGATCGGCTGCTTTCGAGGCACGCCCGTGCCCGCCGACTTCAAGCCTCGGCAGCGGCGGCAATTGGACGGCGAAGACACCGAGTTGCGGCGGCCGGCCCGAGGTCGTCGGCGTCGGTGACGAAACGACGTGCGCGGTTCATCCGCCGGAGCCGTGCGAGTGCGGCGGCCGCGGCGCGTCCTGGCCCGGCACGCGGGCCCTTCGGCGCGGGGACGCATAGACGCGCTTGACGAAGTCGTTGACGCCGAAGGCCGAAACCGCCGCGAAGGCGATCACGAACGCCGTTTGCCCGACCGGCAACGGCCGCAGCTCGGCGAAGCCCTTCAAGCCGATCAGCGCGCCGACGCAGGCGTCGGCCACGAGCGCCGCGGCAAGAATCGCGCTCGGCCGCGAGGCCCAGAACGGGCCTCGCTCGCGTATCGACACAATGGAGAACAGGCCGAAATATAGCAGCGTCTGGAACGTGAACGTGTCGAGACGGCCCGGCGCGGAGCCGAGTCCGAACCGGTGCCAGCCGATGTAGAGCAGGCCCAGCGCTTCGGCCAGCATGAACAGTCCGAGCAGCACGGCGAGCTTCACGAGCGGTTTGATATTCCAGGTCTCGGGGCTCGAAGAGGCATGCACGCGATCGGTGGACAAGGCCGTCTTCGCAAAGTCCGTCATGAATACGAGCAGCAGCATGCCGAGCGCCGAAATCACGAACTTCCCCGTGACGAGGAACGCGATCACCACGAGCCCGGACTTCAGGATCGTCCTGCTGATTTTGTTGATGATCCACGTGAGGACGCGTTGATAGATGGCCCGGCCGTTGCGCACGAGGCCGACGATGCCCTCGAGGCCCTCGGTCGTCAGCACGACGCTCGCGGCGGCCTTGGCGACGTCCGTCGCGCCGCTGACGGCGATGCCTACTTCGGCCTGCCGCAGCGCGGGAGCGTCGTTGACGCCATCGCCGGTCATCCCCACCACGTGGCCGGCGTCCTGCAGAGCTCGAACCACGGCGAACTTGTCTTCCGGGAACACCTCGGCGAACCCGCCCGCAGCCTCGGCCAGCGCGGCCTGGGTCGCCGATCCGCCGCCGGCCGCCCGCAACTCCGGCGCCCGGCCGATCTCACCGAGACCGAGCGTGCGCGCCGTCTCGGCCGCGACTTGCAGCGCGTCCCCCGTCAACATCTTCACGCCGACTCCCACGTCCCGAAGCTCCTCGATCAGGCGTCCCGAATCGGCCCGCAGCGGATCGTGCAGAAACGCCAAGCCCACGAGTCGCAGCGGTTCGGCGTCCTCCGCCGCCGCGACGGCGAGCACTCGAAACCCGCGCTCCGTCTCGCGGGAAGCGCGCGCCTCGAGCGCCCGGACGGCTTCGGCCTCGAGGCCCGCCGCCGCCGCGACCGTGCCGAGCGCGCCCTTCACGACTCGGCGCTTGCGCCCGGCCCATTCGATGACGGCCTCCGTGCGCCGCGTCTCCGGCGAAAAAGGGACGAACGAAACCGTGTGCACCGCGGCCTCGAGCAGCCGGCGCTGCGAAGCCGCCTGCAGGAACGCCGAATCGATGGGATCGCGATCCGCTTCGCTCGATGCGAGCGCCGCATCGCGTATCACCTGCTCGGCCGTAAATCCCGGCTGCGCGAGCGCGTCCGCGAGCGAGAGGCGGTTCATCGTCAAGGTGCCCGTCTTGTCGGCGCAGACGACGTCCATATTCGCGGCATCCTCGACGGCGTTTAGCCGCGTGACGAGGACGCCGTGCCGGGCCAGCTGCATGGATCCGAGTGCCATGCTGACCGTGAACATGACCGGCAACGCGATCGGCACCGCGCCCATGAGCAGCACCAGACAGAGCGGCAGAATGTCCGCCACCGGCAGCCCTTCCGTGAGCGACACGGCAAGCGTGACCGCGGCCAGCACGCCGACGATCGTAGCGAGCCACTTGACGAGCCGGCTGACCACGGCTTCGATGTGCAACTTCGGGTGCGCGCTTTGCACGAGCTCGGTGGTGCGCCCGAAATAGGTGCCGAGACCCGTCGCGACGACGACGCCCGTCGCCTCCCCGCCGCGCACGGTGGAGGCCGAGTACAAGGCGTCGTCCGCTGTTTTCGAGAGCTGCTGCGACTCACCGGTCAGCACGGACTGATCGACCCGCAGCGAGCCCTCGACGACTTGCAGATCCGCCGGCACGTAGTCCCCCGCACGCAACCGCAGGATGTCGCCGCGCACGAGCTCGCGCGCGGCGACGGTGCGCCAAGTGCCGTCGCGCAGCACGCGGGCATCCACCCTCAAACGCCGACGCAGCGCCGCGACGGCGGACGAGGCGCGCAGCTCCTGCAGGTGGCTGAGACCGGCATTGACGATCAACAGCCCCAGAGCGACCCAGGCGTCCGCTCGCTTGTGAA
Organism: uncultured Gammaproteobacteria bacterium; assembly: GCA_963782445.1. Taxonomy (GTDB): domain Bacteria; phylum Pseudomonadota; class Gammaproteobacteria; order Steroidobacterales; family Rariloculaceae; genus ZC4RG20. The sequence continues at coordinate 1,099,458 of CAWAJM010000001.1, read as the reverse complement.
GCGCCAACGAGAGGACGCCGATGAGCTCGAGCATCCACGCGGACAAGCCCCAGAACTTGCGCGCAAAGCGCAGGAGCGGATGCGAGCGACGCTCCGGCACGTCGTTCGGCCCGTCGCGCGCGAGCCGGCTGCGCGCCTCCTCGGCGGACAAACCGAGCTCCGGGTCGACGCTGAGCGCGGCAAGGGTCTCGCGCGCATTCGCCGCCGGCCGGCCGAAATCCCCCGGCCGGCCCGCCGGCTTCACTTCACTCCCTGTCCGAGTCGGCCGAACTGATGCTGGTGATGACTGTGGAAGTACTGGCCTGCCGGCCTCGTGACTTTGGCCACGTTGCCTTCGGTTCTGACGCCGCCTCTGAGGGGCGACTAGACGGGCCCGCTCGGCACGGGGCGCTCCGAGCAAGTCCCCGCGCCCACCGGCGCGGCCGAACGTATTGCGCCGGCTGAATACGCCTCGAACAGTCGCCGATATTCCTCGACGGGCGTGACGGCAAACGCCTCCGCGAAACGTCCGTAGCCGTTCGTGAAGCCGATGGAGCGAAACGCGTTGAGGGCCAGTGCCGTCCTAACATAGTCGAACTGGGCGAGCTGAGTTTCATATTCGCGCAGAGCCGCTTCCTTCGTCGGCGTCACGTCGTCAATGCGGACGAGACAATTCGGGAACAGTGGCGTCCACACTTCATAGGCGAAGCAATCGAACCGCAGCCGCGAGCCGCGCGCGGCTTCGACGAGCACGCGGCTCGCGGCCTTGTGGTCCGGATGCTCTTCCAGAAAGGAGGGCACATACACGATCTCGGGGCGAAGCCTCTCGAGCGCCTGCCGCAAGCGTCGAACGACTTCCGTGCTCGCCGCGAGGGTCCCGTCCTCGACGTTGAGGAACAGCACGTCCGCGACGCCGAGCTTCGCGAGCGCCGCGCGGGCCTCGTCCTTACGGCGCGCGACGAGGGCCTGCTCTTCTCGACGGCGTGCCTCGCCGCTCAGCCCGGCAAGGCTGCTGCTGCCGTGCCGCCCGTCGGTCAAGAACACGGCCGCCACCTCCGCTCCGGCCCGCACGTGCAGCGCCAACGTTCCGCCGCAGCCGATGGTCTCATCGTCCATATGGGGCGCGAGCACGACGACCTTTTCGCCGCCGGGGGTCCAGACGAGCGCCGAACGGCTGAAGGGCTTCGAGGTCAGAAATAGACCCTGCGACTCGAGGTACGGGCGCGCTGCCCCCGCGAAGCGCCGCAAAATGAGCTTGCTGATCGCGTTCAAATCGGGGGACTCGCTCGCGCCGTGACAAAGCGCCACTGTACCGCGTCGCACGTGTCTAAGATGGGGGGAACGTTACCTAGCGGCCAGGCAGCCGCGCCAGCCGCCCTGGTCGAGCTTTCTTGTCGACGGCCTCATCGCCATCCCAGCGCGGGAGCCACGTGAGTGAGGATGGCCTCTATGACGTGGGCGTTGTACTCGACGCCGAGCTGATTCGGCACGGTGAGCAGCAGCGTGTCGGCGGCGGCGATGGCGGTATCCTCGCCGAGCTCGCGGACGAGGACGTCGGGCTCGGCCGCGTAGCTTCGCCCGAAAATGGCGCGAGTGCGCTCGTCGAGATAGCCGATCTGATCCCGGTCCTTCCCTCCCCGACCGAAGAAAGCGCGGTCGCGATCGTCTACGAGCGCGAAGATCGACCGGCTGACCGAGACCCGCGGTTCCGGGGTATGCCCGGCCGCCTTCCAGGCTGCACGGTAGGCGGCAATCTGCTCGGCCTGCTGGACGTGGAACGGCTTTCCGCTCTCGTCGAACTTGAGCGTCGAGCTCATGAAGTTCATCCCGAGCTTGGCGGCCCAAACCGCCGTATCGTTGGTCGCCGAGCCCCACCAGATGCGCTCGCGCAAGGTCTCGGAGTACGGCTCGAGGCGCAGGAGCCCCGGCGGGTTCGGAAACATCGGCTGCGGATTGGGCTGGGCGAACCCCTCGCCGCGCAGGAGCTCGAGAAACACCTCGGTGTGGCGCCGCCCCATGTCCGCATCGGTCTCGCCCTTGGCCGGGGCGTAGCCGAAGTAGCGATAACCCTCGATCACCTGCTCGGGGGAGCCCCGCGAAATGCCGAGCTGCAGGCGTCCGCCGGCGATGAGATCGGCGGCACCGGCATCCTCGGCCATATAGAGCGGGTTTTCGTAGCGCATGTCGATGACGGCAGTCCCGATCTCGATGCGCTCGGTACGCGCCCCCACCGCCGCGAGGAGCGGGAACGGCGAGCTCAACTGACGCGCATAGTGATGAACGCGGAAGTAGGCGCCGTCCGCCCCCAGTTCCTCCGCGGCGACGGCAAGGTCGATCGACTGGTGCAGTGCGTCGGATGCCGAGCGCGTGCCGGAACTCGGCGACGGCGACCAGTGACCGAAAGAAAGAAAACCGATCTTCTTCATGACATTCGCTCGATTACGGGCTCGCCGTCGCCAGCCCCTGTTCCGTGTGCCCGGGAGTCGCACATCCTACCTCAACGAAGTCCGCCGGGCGGGGTTTGTACCTATTCTTTCCGCGGCCCGCGCGGTTTGCTCTCAAGCGCGTACGTCGTATCGTGAAGATAAAGGGGACGCGGACGCCTCCTCGCCGGCTCGACGAGAGTTTGTGTCGAGGAGACCATGACCCGATAAGCCGATGACGCGACGACTCCATAACACGTTACCGCCATGACGCACCCAGAGAACGCGAGCGCCGTATCCGACGCCGGGGCCTTTGCGCTGCGCCGACGCTCGATCGACACGATCCGCGTGCTCGCGATGGATGCAGTGCAGCGCGCGAACGCCGGCCATCCGGGGACGGCGATGGCGCTCGCGCCGGTCGCCTACACTTTGTTTCGGCGCGTGTTGCGGCTGAACCCTTCGAATCCGAATTGGCCGGACCGGGACCGCTTCGTGCTGTCCGCAGGCCACGCCTGCATCCTCCAGTACGCGGCGCTGCATCTGTCCGGTTACGACCTCTCGCTCGAGGAGCTCGAACGCTTTCGCCAGTGGCAATCGCTGACGCCCGGGCATCCGGAGCATTCGCTGACGCCCGGCATCGAGACCACGACGGGCCCGCTCGGCCAGGGCTTCGCGAACGCCGTGGGCCTCGCAATGGCCGAGCGCGTGCTGGCGCAACGCTACAACCGCCCGGGCCACGAGATCGTCGACCATCGCGTCTACGTCATCGCCTCGGACGGCGATCTCATGGAGGGCGTGTCGCAGGAGGCGGCCTCCCTGGCGGGGGCTTTCGGTCTCGGCAAGCTCACGGTGATCTACGACGATAATCGCATCACGATCGACGGTACGACGGCGCTCTCGTGGGATCATGAGGACAAGCCCAAGCGCTTGGAGGCCCAGGGCTGGCACGTGCAGCGACTGGACGACGTCGACGACGTCGAGGCGTTGGAGGCGGCGCTGGCCGCCGCGCGGCGAGAGTCACGGCGGCCCTCGCTGATCCAGATCCGCAGCCACATCGCCTATCCCGCGCCGCACGCGCAGGACACCGCCAAGGCGCACGGCGCGCCGCTCGGGGAGGACGAGGTGCGGGCGGCGAAGGAGGTCATGGGCTTCGATCCGGACGAACACTTCGTCGTCCCATCCGAAGTTTCCGAGCACATGAATCGAATCGACGACGGCCAGCGGCTCGAGGACGCATGGCAGGCGCGGTTCTCGGCGTGGCGCAGTCTGTTTCCCGACCTCGCCGAGGATTGGGACCGGGCGCACGCGGCGCGGCTGCTGCCGGGCTGGGCCGAGGCGCTACCTCGTTTCGATCCCGCCGAGAAGCCCAAGCTCGCGACGCGCGCGGCCGGCGCGGCCGTCATGGCGGCCCTCCAGCGCTACGCGCCGACAATGGTTGGCGGCGCGGCCGATCTCGCAGAGTCGACGAAGACTGTCTTCGAGGGCGCGGGCGTGTTCGCCAAGAGCTACGCGGGGCGCAACCTGCCGTTCGGCGTCCGCGAGCACGCTATGGGCGCCATCGTGAACGGCCTCGCCGTACACGGCGGCCTGATCAAGCCCTACGGCTCGACGTTTCTGATCTTCAGCGACTACATGCGGCCCGCGCTGCGCCTGTCCGCGCTCATGGGGCTGCCCGTCGTATGGGTATTCACGCACGATTCCGTGGGGCTCGGCGAAGACGGCCCAACGCATCAGCCCGTCGAGCATTACGCGGCGCTGCGCGCGATTCCGAACCTTTGGGTCATACGGCCCGCCGACGCCAACGAGACCGCGGCGGCATGGAAAGTGGCGCTGGAGCGCAGCGACGGTCCCGTCGCAATTCTCCTGACGCGGCAGGCCGTGCCCGTGCTCGACGGCAGCCGTGCCGCCGGCGCGGACGGAGTCGAGCGTGGCGCCTATGTGCTATGGGACAGCCGCGCCGAGGGCGATTCGGGCGGCGCCGACGAGGCCCCGCAGCTGATGCTGCTCGCGACGGGCTCGGAGGTTTGGGTCGCGCTCGAGGCCGCCAAGCGGTTGGCCGCGGATGGCACCGTCGTGCGCGTCGTGTCGATGCCGTGCTGGGAGCTTTTCGCGTCGCAGCCGCGCGAGTACCGCGATCGCGTCGTGCCGCCCGAAGTGCGCGCGCGGCTGTCCGTCGAAGCCGGTGTCGCCCTCGGTTGGGCACGCTGGACGGGCGACGGCGGCGAATCGGTGTCCATCGAGCGCTTCGGTGCATCGGCGCCAGGCGCGACGGTGCTCGAAAAGCTCGGTTTCACGCCCGCCGCGGTCGCGACGCGAGCGCGGTCGTTGCTCGAGCGGCGGAGGCCTTGAGCCGGGTTGCCGACCCCGGCCGGCGAGGATAGCAAGCATGGCTAAGAGCCCTTTGCAGCAGCTCGCCGACTACGGTCAGAGCGTGTGGATCGACTACCTGTCCCGAGAGCTCGTCCACTCGGGCAAGCTCGAGCGGCTCATGCGCGACGAGGCCGTCGCCGGCGTCACCTCGAATCCCACGATCTTCGACAAGGCCATCTCCGCCGGCAGTGATTACGACGAGCAGCTCCGCGAGGCGCTGGCCGAGACGCGGGATCCGAAGGAAGTCTTTCTGCGGCTGGCGGCGCGCGACGTTGGCGACGCCTGCGACGTGCTCCGTCCCGTCTTCGAGAGCGCGGCCCAACACGTTTCGGCCGAGACGGCTTCGCGCGCGGGCTCCTCGACATCGCGCCCGGCGGTCGCGAAGCGGCCGGGCCGGAGGCGTCATCGCGACGGCTTCGTCTCGATCGAAGTCGATCCGGCCTACGCCTACGACACGGAGGCGACGACCTCGGAGGCGGAGAGGCTGCACGCGCTCATCGATCGGCCGAATCTGCTCGTCAAGATTCCGGCGACGAAGCCGGGCCTGCCGGCCATCGAGGACATGACCGCGGCAGGCAAATCCATCAACGTGACGCTGATATTCTCCCTGGCGCGCTACGTCGAGGTCGTGGAGGCTTATGTCCGCGGGCTCGAGCGCCTCGTCGCCGCCGGCGGGGATCCGTCGCGCGTCGCGTCGGTCGCGAGCTTCTTCGTCTCGCGCGTCGACACGGAGACGGACCGTCGGCTCGACGCGATCGGCGGGCAAGACGCTCTCAAGGGCAAGCTCGCCGTCGCCAACGCGAAGCTGGCCTACGGAAGATACAAGGAGCTGTTCGCGGGAGACCGCTGGGCGTTCCTGGCGTCGAAGGGCGCTACGACGCAGCGCTGCCTCTGGGCGTCGACGTTGACGAAGAATCCGGCTTACTCGGATGTCTTGTACGTCGAGGCGCTTGTCGGGCCCGAGACGGTCAATACCATGCCGGAAAAGACGATCCGCGCGTTCGAGGATCACGGCCATGCGCGGCCGACGCTCGAGGAGGACCTCGACGACGCGCGCACGGTGTTCGAGCGCATCGAACGGGCGGGCGTCGACTACGACGACGTTACAGCGACGCTCGAGCGGGAAGGCGTGCAGTCCTTCGCCGACTCCTTCGCCGACCTGCTCGCGACTATTCGTTCACGGGCGGCGGGCGGTGACTAGTCGGCGACGCGCAACGAGGCATTCGACACGGCCATAGACCGTTTCTCGACCTACTCGAGCCTGGCGTCTGGGGCTGCCGCAGCCCGCTCCGCGCCGAGTCCCGGAACCCGCGCGCGAAGCGGCCGCGAAAAGGTCCGCTGCAGCCGGGCCTTCGCGCGCGCCATCTCCGGTTCCACGTGCGCGAGCAAGTAGGGTTTGCCGCGGGCGAACCACTGATAGGCGGGCGACCAAGAACTGAAGGCCGCATGCAAGCCGACGACTCTGAGGACGTTGTTGCTCCAACGGAACTTGAAGGGCTCGGCGCCGAGCAGGAAATCGATACCTTTCATGCCTGTACGGCACGCTTCCTCCAGCAGCATGGAAACGAACACCGTGCCCGGGGAGAACTTGGCGTAAGCCAATCGCAACGCGGGCCGATACAACAGGACCCACCCGTCCGAGACGAAACAAATGGAAGTGAAGACGTCCGCGCCGCCGCATCGCAGTGCCGTGAATTGCAGCCCCTGGTTCCAAAGGCGGCGCACGATGGCCACAAAATGACGCCGATGCCGCGGGTTGTGGAAGCGCCCCGGCTGGCCTTGCGATAGCCACTTCTCGTCGTGCACGACGAAGAACTGTTCGAGCGCCGCCAGCGCTTCCTCGAGCGACTCCGGCCGCCATAGGCTCAGCTCACCTTTCGCAGCGAGGCGTCTTCGCTTGTGCCGAACTTCTTTGCGATGACGCGCAGACCAGGAGCCTTCGATCTCATCGTAGCTCCGGCCCCCGATAGCAAGGCGGGGGGCGACCTCGGTCGTCGTCGCGTAGACCATGCGTTGCTTACGCAGGTACGAAATGAGTATCGGCAGTGTCGGTTCGCACTCTGGGATGTTGGCAAACCAATAAACGGCGCGCCGCCCGAAACGCCGAACGGCGGCATCGAGCATCGCCGGCACCGCCTCTTGAGCCACCTCTGGTTTCACGATGGGAACCTGATAATCTCCCCGGGCGATGGGCGCGACGACGGGCAAGTACAGGCCCCTGATGTCGCTTTTGACCAAAGAAAGCGGCAGCACACCGACGAGTCGTCCCGAGACCCGGACGGTCACTAGGGCGATGCGCCGGGGCGGGAATGCGTCGAGCCAGGCCAGGTGCCACGCAGGCCGCGAGAAGACTGCGCCGAAGGAGTCCGCCACGAGCCCGTCCCATTCGTCGGCAATTGTCTGCAGGCCGGCGCCATCCTCGATAATCTCGGTCGTGATCACCTGTCTCGCCCCGCCGCTATGGCAACTCCCCACACTGCAAGCGCTTCCGGATTCGCCTAGGCACACAACTTAGTAGTATCCCATTCACGAACTTAGCGTCTATGTGTATCGCTACCAATACGGCGACGGCGGTCAGCTGAGATGAATCGCGGGCGCGTGCTGGCCGGCGAACACACCGAATCTTCCATGCATAGGAGTTTCACCTATTGCGGCCATTCCTGCCCGGCAGTACAAACAATCGCTATACAAATGCGAGCGAACGATCGGCCACGAGAACGAGAAACGATAGCGGCGACGATTCGGGAGAGACACCATGCGCATCGGGATCATGCTACGCCACGTCGATCAACACGGTGGCGGCGTGATGGTTTACACCCGCAATCTCCTAAGCAAGCTTTTCGAGCTCGCACCAAACCATGAGTTCGTACTTCTGTATCAGCGCCGGACCGCGACCGAGTGCTTCGCGCGCTGTCCTAACGTCAGGCAATGCTGCTCTCCGATCCCGACCCGTTTGTTGTGGGACCAGATCGGCGCCGCGTTCCATGCGAGGCGGCTGGGGCTCGATGTCCTCTTCAATCCCAAGTATTCGTTGCCCATGTGCTCGGCCGTCCCGGGCGTCTTCGTGTGCCACGGGTTGGACTGGTATGTGATGCCTTGGGGTTCGCCGCTCGCAGACCGGCTGAGCCACCGCTACCTCATGCCCCGCTACGCCGAGGCGGCCGCGGGAATCATCGCGGTATCGGCAACGACTCGCGAGCAGGTGCTGGAGCACTGGAAAGTGCCGCCGGAACGAGTCCAAGTCGTGCACCATGGCGTCGCGCAACCGTTCTTCGAACCGGTCAGCAGCGACGCCCGGCAGCAGATCCGGCGCGACTACAAGCTACCCGCCTCCTATGCGCTCTACGTGGGGCAGGTGTACCCGGCGAAAAACTTCGATCGCCTGCTCCGCGCCTACCGGCGCGTAGGCCCGAAACACGGCGTTCATCTCGTCATCGCCGGGGGCAGTGTCGGCGCGGCGGCTGCACGCGAACAAGCGCTGATCGAGCAGCTCGGCATCGGCGAGTGGGTCGTGCGGGCGGGATGGATCGATCAGTCCCAACTGCCGGCGTTCTATGCCGAAGCGCGCGCGCTGCTGCTGCCTTCGGTTTACGAAAGCGTCGGCATGCCGGCCGTCGAAGCCATGGCCGCAGGCTGTCCCGTCGTCACATCGAACCGCTATGGCACGCGAGAAATCGTTCAAGACGCCGGAATCCTGGTCGATCCCGGCGACGTAGAGGCCATCGCCGAAGGCATCGAACGCGCGCTGACCGACGCTTGCCTATGCGATCAGCTCGTCGCCGCGGGCCGCCGGCGCGCCCAAACGTTCACCTGGGAGCGATGCGCGCAGCAGACGCTCGCCTTTCTCGAGCAGGTCGCGAGCGCCGAGCGACTCTACAGGGTACGGCAGCTTCCCCATTAGTTCCCAGGACCAATGCGGCGAGCCGCCTCCGTAAATCCGGCTCCGGCCGCCGCCACAATCATCGCGCCACGCCGTCGTCCAGCACGGCCGCGAGATCATTCGACACGATCGCTGCCCGGCGGCGAAGCGGAAAAGGCAAAGTCGCTCGATCCGCGGGTTCTGGGCCATGACGATCACCAGCTTGTCGCCGGTCGCAAGCCGCCACTATCATGACCGTGCCTGCTTCAACTTCAAAACTATTCCAACTGGAGGCGGCCATGAAGCGTTTCCTCGGCCTATTTCTGCTGGCGATCGCAACCTTCACATCTGCAACGGTATTGAGCCAAGTCCGCGAAGCGCAAGTAACGGGCGGACGTGTGGCGGGTTCGGAATCGAACGGTGTCGTGGCGTTCAAAGGCATCCCGTTCGCCGCCCCGCCGGTCGGCGCACTGCGTTGGAAAGCGCCGCAGCCCGTGCGGCCGTGGAGGGGCGTGAAACAGGCCACGAGCTTCGCCCCCGCCTGCCTGCAGGCATCGAGTCCCTATGCTCCTGTGGCCTCGATGAGCGAGGACTGCCTGTACCTCAACGTCTGGACGCCTGCCAAGACACCGGCCGAGAAGCTTCCGGTCATGGTCTGGATCTACGGCGGCGCGTTCGCCGGCGGCGCCACGAGCCTCCCGACGTACGACGGCGCGCGCCTCGCGGCCAAGGGCGTCGTGCTCGTCAGCGTCGCGTATCGGCTCGGCCCCTTCGGCTTTCTCGCCCATCCCGATCTGACGCGGGAGAGCGGGAAGGGCTCCGGCAACTATGGCCTGCTCGATCAAATCGCCGGGCTCGAGTGGGTAAAGAGAAATATCGCGAAGTTCGGCGGTGACCCGAGCCGAGTCACCGTATTCGGCGAGTCCGCCGGCGGCATCGCCGTGAGCATGCTGACGGTATCGCCGTACGCGAAGGGCCTGTTCCAGCGTGCAATCTCGGAGAGCGGCGGCAATCTCGGCATCCCGCGTACGGCCAACGAAGGCGGGGCGACGGCGCCGACGCTGAAGGTCGCCGAGGCGGCCGGCCAGCGCTTCCTGTCGGCGCTCGGTGCCGAGGACCTCGCGGCCGCGCGGGCGCTGCCCGCCGACAAGGTGCTCGCCGCCGTCCGGCCTTCCATGGCCCGCTTCTGGCCCGTTTTCGACGGCGACGTATTGCCGGGCAACGAGTATCGACTCTACGAATCCCGCCGCTTCAACGATACGCCGATTCTCGTCGGCACGAATTCCGACGAAGGCAATCTCTTCGTCCGTTCGTCGACGACGGCTGCCTTCGAGGCGCAGGTGCGAAACGGTTACGGCCAAGGCGCCGCGGCCGTCCTCGCCGCGTATCCGCACGCGACCGACGCCGAGGCGACGCGCGCCGCGAAGGATCTGTTCCGCGATTCGACGTTTGCGTGGGGCACGGCGGCGTGGGCCCGTCTGCAGTCGCAGCACGGCAAGGGCAAGGCTTTCGTCTATTACTTCGACCACCGCACGCCGCAGTCGCCGAACGGCTCCAACCATGCGGCCGAGCTCGGATACGTATTCGGAACGCTCGGGAGCGGCCCCGGCCCCGCGCCCACTGCCAAGGACAAGGCCCTGTCTGAGCTCATGATGAGCTACTGGACGAACTTCGCGAAGACGGGCGACCCGAACGGAGCCGGACTGCCCAATTGGCCGGCCTTCAGCGCGAACGCTCAGCGCGTCATGTACTTCGACGGGCAGGCGGGGGCGAAGCCGCTGCCGAACGCCGAGCAACTCGAGGCGCTCGACGCCTACTTCGCCTGGCGGCGCGGCGAGACCGATGCTGCGCAGACCCAATCGCGCACCCAAGCTCAGCCCGTCGTGCCGGCCGTGCCGCCTGAGCAGCTGGAGGCCCGCCAGCGCAGAGAGGACGCGACGCCCGACACCCGCGGCACGGGCCCCTACCCCGCCCTCAAGGAGGTCGACCCAACGCTGCCCGACCATGTCGTCTACCGGCCGGCGAATCTCGCCGCACTCGGCAAAACGAAGCTCGGCGTCTACGTGTTCGGCAACGGCGGCTGTACGGACGACGGCGCAAGTGCGCGGCTGCATCTTCTCGAGGTCGCCTCGCACGGCTACCTCGCCATCGCGCCGGGCGGCATCTACAACGGGCCCGGAAAGACGCAGCGTCCTCCGCAACCGGCATCGGCGGATCCGCTTGCCCGTACCCAGGCCGTCCAGCTCACACAGGCGATCGATTGGGCCCTGGCGGAGAACCAGCGTAAGGGCAGCCGCTACTTCGGGCGCATCGACCCGGCCATGGTCGCGGTCGCGGGCTACAGCTGCGGCGGCCTGCAGGCGCTCTCGATCGCGCACGATCCGCGCATCGCCACGGTCGTGATTCTGAACAGCGGCATCTTCAACGCCGGTGCGAGCCGCATGGGCGGGGTCGACCTGACGAAGGCGACGCTGAAGGACCTGCACACGCCGACGATTTACATCCTCGGCGGTCCGAAGGACATCGCCTACGCGAACGGCATGGACGACTTCGCGCGCATCGACCAGGTTCCCGTCGCCGTCGCGAACATCGCCACAGGTCACGGCGGCACGTATTGGGAGCCGAACGGCGGCGCCGCCGCGCAGGTCGTCGTCGCGTGGCTCGACTGGCGGCTGCGCGGCGATAGGGAGGCCGGCCGCATATTTCTGGGCAAGGATTGCGGGCTCTGCGTCGATCCCAAATGGACGTTTCAGGCCAAGCGGCTCGACGCGCTCGCGGTCAAGAACTGATCTTCGCCAAGGCCGACGCGACGCCTGAGCCTCGGCTCACATGAGCCGAGGCTCACATGAGCGGAGACGCCACGGAGGGCTCGGACTCCGCGGAGGCCTGAGTCTCCGCGAAAGCACGGCCGGCAGCTAACCCAGTCGCCCGATCCACGCCGAGAACAGGTCGATCCACTGCGCCGACGGAGTGCCTGGATACCCAACCCCGAAAGCGTGGCCGCCCTCCTGCAGAAAGTGCGCCTCCACGGGACGATGCGCCTCGCGCATCGCGCTCATCATGCGGAGGCTGTTCTCGACCGGCACGGCCGGGTCGTCGATCGCGTGGACGATAAAGGCCGGAGGAGTCGACCCATCGACGTGCCGCTCGGCGGAGCGGCGCTCGACTTCGGCCTCCGTCGGCGCCTTGCCGAGCAGTAGATCTCGCGACAGCTCGTGGGTCCAAGGCTTCGCCATCGTCACGACGGGATAGATGAGTCCCGCGGCGAACGGTCGGGGGCTGTGCGCGTCGGCGGCGTCCACGGGCTCGTAAGTCTGCTCCGCGTGCTCGGTCGCGAGCGTCGCCGCGAGGTGCCCGCCCGCGGAAAAGCCGAGCACGCCGACCTTGCCCTCGTCCAAGTCGAAGCGCGGGGCCTGCGAGCGAATGACGCGCATCGCCCGCTGCGCGTCTTGCAGCGGCACGTCGGCGCGGTGCAGCCAGCCTTCGCCGGGTAAACGATACGTCAATACGAAGACCGTGAAGCCGAGGGCCGTCATGCGGTCGGCGATGTCGACGCCTTCGTTCGCGACCGAAACGAATTGATAGGCGCCGCCGGGCACGACGAGCAACGCGTGGCCGTTCGGCCGGGATGGGCGAAAGACGCGAAGATCGGGTCTCGAGACGTTGCGAAGGAAAACCGGAGGCCAGTCGGCCGGCAGCTTCTCTGGCGCAAAGCCGGACGCCCCGGGCGGCTCGCCGGGCCAGATCGGCAGGCTCGGCGCCCTGAGCCATGCCTTCGGCAGAGCCGTGGGTGTAGGCGGCGGGGTGAGCTTCGACGGGCGGCGCTCCTGCGCCGCGGCCGCCTTCGTCAACAACATCGCGCAGCCGAGGGCCAGCAGCTCTCTGCGGTCGAATCCCGTCATGGCCCTCTCCTCAGCTGCCCAAATGGCGATCGAAGAACTTCACGATGACGTCCAGACAGTCGCGCGATTCGGGGACGTCGACGTTATAGAAGAAGCCATGGAACAAACCCTCCCAGACGTGCAGCTCGGCGTCGACGCCCTGCTTCACCAGCAGCGCGTGGCTGTGCACGGCGGAGCTGAGCTCGAACCCTCGCGTCGCCGTCACGATGAGCGTGGGCGGGAACTTGGCCAGCACCGCGGGCGAGTTGGCAGGCGCGACGAGCGGGTCGTCGAGGTTCGCGCCGGCGAAGTAGCCGAGCGGTGCGCCGGCGCTCGCATCCGACGGCGGCGGCGGTGGCACGCGGCTTTCGCCGATCGCCGCCGTCGTATAGACGGAGTCGCCGCCGAAGCCGCTCGCAGCGAGCGTCAAACCGGCGCACAAGATGCCGATCGCGCCGGGCCGAGGCAGCGAGTGCCGCTGGAACCAGGCGACGGCCATGCCCGTCAGCATGCCGCCGGCCGAGCAGCCATAAATGCCGATCTCGTCGGCCTTGTAGGTCTTGAGCAGCTCTCGGTAAGCCGAGGCCACGTCCTCGCTCGCGGCGGGAAAGCGGTACTTCGGTCCCTCGCGATAGTCGAGGCTCACGACACGGATGCGCCCGAGCGCCGCGATGGGGATCGATTCGAGCTCGGCGCAACCCGGCCAGCAGCCCGAGAAGCCGCCCCCGTGCAGATCTATGAGCACGCGGTGGCGATTCTTCGCGGCGATACCCGCCTTCGGCGTGTATTCGTAAGCGTGCACGCCCCCGATCGTCACGTCGCGCCGATCGACGGCGAAGACCGCCTTCTGCCGCGCGAGATAGCCGGACAGCAGGGGCGGGATGCCGTCCTTCTGAACGAGCATCTCGGGCCGCTGCATGTTCTCGAGGTGCTCCAGCACGTAAGCCTTGCCTTCGGGGCTCAACATGCTCGAGAGCGGGACGACGTGCGCCGGAACGTGCACATTGCCGTCCGCGTCGATCTTGACGCCCCGCTGTGCCTCGGCGTCACCCTGGCCGAAGGCGCCCGCGGCATGGAGCAGCATGAGCCCGGCCAGAACGAATCCCCGCCGGCTCCAAACCGCCCGCGTGCTCTGCATTGTCATGATTCCCCCTCGAGTATGTCTTAGTGTCGGGATGTCCATCGCTTGCGGGCGGCGTAGCGTCCGCGGCGCCGAAGGAAAACGAGAACGTCTCCGCGCCGCCGCCGCGCGAAAAGGCAAGGCGATACGCCAAGGAGCGAAAGTCCACCTCGAGATGCGCGAAGTCACCCCCCTTGCGCCAGCGCAAGTCCAGCACCTCATCGCCCGAGGCCGCCATCGCGAATGTCCCGCCGAAGGCCGGATGCGAATTGCGCAGGCGGATCAGTCGGCAAAGGTCGGCGACGACGGGCCGGCCGAGCGCCGCGTCGACCTCCGGTCCCGTATAGTAGCGCCGGTTGATGTCGCGGCCGACGCGGGTTTGCGCGAGCAGCTGCATGTCGTTGCCGCCTGCGAGAAGGCCCACGTAGTAGACCTGCGGCACGCCCGGCACGAAGAACTGTATGGCGCGGCTCAGCAGGTACTGGACGTCGTCGCGGCCCAACGCATCGTAGAACGTGCAGTTGACCTGATACAGGTCGAGGTTCGCCGCGGCCGCGCCCGTGGCCTCGAGACTCTCGCCGCGGCTATTGTCGTGAATCTGCCGCACGAGCGCCGCGAGTTCCTCTTCGGGAACGAGACCCTCCACGCGGGCGCCCGGCTGCTGAGTATCCGCGCCAACGTCGATAATCCCGATGCCGTCGTGCGTGTCGAGAACGGTCAGCGCGTTGGCGGGCCGGAGTTCGATCCAATGCTTCAGGCGGCGTGCCGTTCCGTTGAAGAAGGCATGCAGCACGAGCGGCGGCAACGCAAAATCGTAAACCCATTCGACGGCGCGTGCGGTCTCGATCTGCCGGGCGTAGTGAGTATGCGTCTCGACGAGCACCTCGAGACCGCGTCGGTGGGCGCGCTCGGAGAAGTTCCGAATGAATTCGAGCGTCTCGTCCATCATGAAGCAGCTGCGCCCTGCCTTCTTGACGGCGTAACCCGCGGCATCGAGGCGGATCATGCGAATGCCGTTGGCCGCGAAGACGGTCAGTATGTCGTCGAGGTAGCGGGCAGCCGCCCGGTCGTGCACGTCGATGTCGATCTGCTCGGGCGTGAACGTCGTCCAGAAAATCCGCCGCGAGCCGTCGGCGAGCGTCATAGGCGTGAAAGGCAGGGCCGGCCGCGGCCGGTAGATCGAGAGAAGGTCCTGCTCGGTCGCGCCGTGCGGAAACACTCGGTCGAAGGTCAGAAACATCGAGGCATAGGGGCTGCCGGGGCCGCGCGCGGAGAAGTCGACGAACTGCGGCGAGCGGCATGAGACGTGGTTGACGATGACGTCGGCCATGATATCGATGTCGGCGGCCATGGCCCGGAGGTCGTCCCAGGAACCGAGGCGCGGGTCGATTTGCGTGTGATCGATGGGATCGAAGCCGGCATCGGCGCCGTCGATGGGCGTGAAGAACGGCAGCAGGTGCACGCCGCCGAAAAGACCCGCGAGCGGTCCGCTCAGCAACTCGCGCATTCCGCGCAGCGTCCCGCCCAGCCGATCGGCGTAAGCGATGAGCTGCACGCGATTCTTCATGGCCCCTCCCTGTAGCGCCCGCCGAGGGCCCGATCCGAACGATCCAGCCCCGCCCCGACGGCGGCGATAGTCGGCGGGCTAGTGCACCTTGAACACTCTAATCACGACGGCCCCGCCGCCCGCTCCCGGCGCGATTCCGCCGACGAAGACGTTCCTGTTGAGCCAGTCGTACTTGCCCTGCGGCGCGTGGAACTTGGGCGTCGTCCGCACGTACGCCTGCTCCGCCGGCCGGCCCGGGGCGGCCGGCCGGCCCGGCACGATGATGCCCCGATTGTCGACTTCGATCGTGACGCCGTCGTCGGTGCGGATCGAGTACAAGGCGTTGACCTCGAGCACGCCGTCGGGCCGCACGAGCTGCCAATCCGCCCCGCCGGCCATGACTTCGCCCTTGATGCCCTCGCCGACGAAGCGGCCGCCCGTGATCGGAATGAAGCGGCGGGTACCCGCGTCGCTCTTCCCGATCTCGACCGCCGGCGCGATCTTCACGTACGCCTCTAGCACGAGCTCGGTCCTCGGCGCCTCGACGCCATGGACCGGCCATTGTGTGCCGGCCGTCTCTTCGGCGCGTTGCGCCTTCAGCGGCCCTGCATGCGCGAACGCTGCCACAGCGATAACCCAAACGGCCCACGAAGCGATTCGTTTTCCCAATCCGACCATAGTCCCCCCCTTGGCGCCCACTTACCCGAGCGCGACCCTCGATCTCTTTTACCGCGAGGAACCTCCGACCTGCAAGACGAACGACCGATCGACGCCGGGTCCATCCCCGGCAGGCAGGCACCCGCCGACCGACCTTCGGCCCCGGGGCCGGCCACGCGGATCAACGCCTTGGCGAGACAGAATGGGTGGCAAAGCGGTAAGGTTCGGCCGTTGCAACGAGCGCCGCGGCGGAGGATGAAATGAACGACCGTCCCGATCTTCGCACCGACTTTTCGCGACCGGCCCTGGGTCGAGCCTGTTGGCTGTTCGTCGCCGCGTGTTTGTTCGCCATGCGCGTGTCGGGGCAGCCCGTCGGCATCGTCGACCAACCCTGTCCCGCTCCTGTCGTGCCCTCGTCGGCGTTGCGCGACCAGATCGTCGCGCTGCTCGTGGAACCGCACGCGATCGCGGCCGCCGAGCTCGAGCGCTTCAACCACAGCCCGGAGCTCGCGAAGCTCACCGAGGCCGACAGGCGCCGCGCGGCGCAGGACTGGCCGAACCTCTGTCGGTTCCGCACCGAGGACGCACGCATCGCGGCGCGATCGACGCGGCCGCGCGTCGTGTTCATGGGCGATTCGATCACCGAGAACTGGGGACTGGCGGACCCGGCCTTCTTCGAGGGCGATATCGTCAACCGCGGGATCAGCGGCCAGACGAGCCCGCAGATGCTGGTTCGCTTTCGCGCCAACGTCGTCGCCCTCAAGCCCCGGATCGTTCATATCCTCGCAGGGACGAACGACGTCGCGGGCAATACGGGGCCGACCACGGCCCAGGACTTCGAGAACAATATTTCAGGGATGGTAGAGATCGCGCGCGCGAACGATATCGTCGTCGTCCTCGGCAGCATTCCGCCTTCGGCGCGCTTCGGCTGGCGGCCCGAGATCCAGCCGGTGGCGACGATCAGAGCCCTCAACGATTGGCTGCACGACTACGCCGCCCGGCACGGCATCCGCTACATCGACTACTACACGCCGCTCGCGGGGCCGGCCGGCGAGTTCCGAGCCGATCTCAGCAACGACGGCGTGCACCCGAACCGGAAGGGCTATGGGATCATGCGGCGGCTCGCGGAGGCCGCCTTCTCTCAAGCTGCGCAATGAGGCTGCTTCCCGTCATCGTCGCGGGCGGCGGAATCGGCGGCTTGAGCGTCGCGCTGACCCTGCATCAGATCGGCGTGCCGTGCCTCGTGCTCGAGTCGGTCGCGCGGCTCAAGCCGCTCGGCGTCGGCATCAATCTTCAGCCGAACGCCGTCCGCGAGCTCTACGAGCTCGGGCTCGGCCCCGAGAAGCTCGACGCGATCGGCCTGCAGACCCGGGAGTGGGCACTCGTCGGGCTGAACGGCAATGACGTGTACTCCGAGCCCAGGGGCCTTGCCGCCGGCTACCGGTGGCCGCAGTATTCGGTTCACCGCGGCGAGCTCCAGATGCTGCTCTACCGGACGGCCGTGGAGCGTATCGGCGCCGCCGCCGTTCGGCTCGGCGCAGAGGTCACGGGTTACCGGAATGGCGGCGATGGACGCGGCGTGATCGCACTCGTCCGGAACCGCGGCGGCGAGCTCACGGAAATCGAAGGGTCCTTGTTGATCGGCGCGGACGGGCTGCACTCGGCCGTCCGGGCCCAGATGCATCCGCACCAGCCGCCGATCCAGTGGGGCGGCGCCATCATGTGGCGCGGCACGACGCCGGGCGTGCCGATCCGCACGGGCGCCTCGTTCGTCGGGCTGGGTACGCACCGGCATCGCGTCGTCTTCTATCCGATCTCGAGACCGGACCCCGAAACCGGTCTCGCGACCATCAACTGGATAGCGGAGATTACCGTCGACAATTCGAGCGGCTGGACCCACAGCGACTGGAACCGAAGGGTCGCGATCGAGGCGTTCATCGGGCACTTCGAAGACTGGAACTACGAGTGGCTCGAACGTCCCCGCGATGCTGCGAGGCGCCGACGAAGTTTTCGAGTATCCGATGATCGACCGCGATCCGGTCGCCACCTGGGTGGACGGCGCCGCCGCGCTGCTCGGCGACGCGGCGCACGTCATGTATCCGACCGGCTCCAACGGCGCGTCGCAGGCGATCGTGGACGCACGCGTGCTCGGCGCGGCCATGCTCGAGCACGGCGTGACGCCCCGGGCCCTCGAGGCCTACGACGCCCAACTCTGCGACGAGATCTCGGCGGTGGTGCTGCGCAATCGCGGCGCGGGACCCTTCGGGCTGCTCAATCTGCTCGACGAGCGCTGCGGCAGCGTGTTCGACGACATCGACGCCGTGATTCCGCGAGCCGAGCGCGAAGAGTTCATGAGCCGGTATCGGGCGGCAGCGGGTTTCGCCATGGAAAAGCTCAACGCCGCGCCGCCGATCATTCCGCCCGGAGCCCGCGTTCGCTGAGGAGCCCGAAGCGATGCTGCACCACTACGTCTTCCTCAAATTTGTCCCGGGCACGAGCGCCGAGCACGTCGAGTCTTTCTGCGAGCGCATGCTCGCCCTGCCCCGTTCGATCGCCGAGATTCGGCACCTCGAGATCGGCCGCGACGAGCTGCGCGACGGCCGCAGCTGGAATCTCATGCTCATCATGCGCTTCGAATCCGTCGAAGCGCTGCGGGCGTACCAGAAGCATCCGGACCACCGCGCGGTCATGGCGTTCAACGACCCCTTCGTCGCGGACGTGGGCTCGGTGGACTTCACGACGGCCCCCTGATCGATCCGGCGCGCTTCACCGACCCGCGGTCGAGCCCGGCGCCTTCTTCCGCTCGCGATCGAAGAACTCGAAGATACGCGGCCATACCATCGGGACCATGCCCGGGTGGTCGCCGTCGACCTCGAGGTATTCGAAGTCGAAATGGCCCTGACGCAGGTAGCGCGCCAGGGCCCGGCTGCCCTCGAGCGAAGGTTTCGCGCGGGTGCCCTCGGTCATGAAGATCGGCAGGTGCCGGATACGCTCGAACGGGTACGTCGCTGCATCCACGAAGGGCCCCGACATCGGCGCAATGGCCCTCCAGCGCTCCGGATACCGGGCGGCCAGATGCCAGACGCCGCCGCTGCCCATCGAGTGACCCGCGAGGAAAGTCTCCGATCGGTCCGCACCGTACTCCTCCGTCACGAGCTCGAGGACCGTGATGACCTCGAGCTCGCTGAGGTCGAGCACGCGCTGCCGGGCGGGCGTCACGGCGGCGCGCTGCGCCGCCGCAGCCGCCGACTGCCCGAACACGGCCGGCAGGCGCAAGGGATTGCCGTAGGCGCCGAGCGGCACGAAGCCGAGCGGCGAGACGACGATGTAGCCGTGCCGCTCGGCGAGCCTCGGCAACAGGTGGTCGGCCTGATCCATATAGGTGTTCTCGTCCGCGCCGGCACCGTGCAGCATCAGGATGATCGGCAGCGAGGCCTTGCCGTCCCAGGTCGTCGGCACGTAGACGCGGTACGGCATCTGTTGACCGGTCGGAGCGAAGTAGTACTGCCGGTGCTGGTCGCCGGTGGGCGGGTGCCGGGATGGAGAAAAGGGGTCAGAGCCCTTTTCCGCGGAAAAGGGCTCTGACCCCTTTTCTTGTGCCGAGAGGCCCAGAGGGAACGCCGCAACGAGCACACATACGCACAGCAATACGGATCGCATCATGTCGTCGCACCTCGCTTCGCCGGGGGCGCGCCGATGCGCGCTTCCCCTTCCTGACTTCGCTCGCGCACGGCTCGCGTCATTCGGTACAGCAGCACGATGAGTGCGAGCGTCGTAAGGTCAGCCATTGCCACCATGTAGAAGCCCGCGGCGAACGATCCCGTGAAGTCGCGCAGGATGCCGAGCAGCTGCGGGCCGAGAAATCCGAACAGCCCGGCGCCGAGACTGACGACGCCCATCGCGTTCGCGGCCTCCCTTCGCGGCATGACGCCGCCGGCCAGGCCGTAGAGCTGATTGGCCGCCGTGAAGCCGAAGCCGATGACGGCCGCCGCCGCGACGCGGAAGACGAGCACGTGAGCGATCGTCAGCGACGCCGACGCCGCGGCCAATACGACGAAGACTGCGCCGAGCACGACGAGCTTGTCGAAGCGGTCCGCCAGCACGCCCACGGCGAGATTCAGCACGATCGCCGCGATGTAGCCCGTGCTGATGATGACGCCCGCCGCCGCGGCATCGAGTCCGTAGAGGCTGCTCGCGACGCTCGGAACGAAGTACGTCACGGTGAACTGTCCGAAGCCGCCGAGCCCCACGACGAGCGCGAGCATCCAGACCACCGGCGAGCGAAAAGCGCTGCGGCCGTCGGCGCGGTCGATCGGGCCCCGACCCTCGGCGCCGAACCGCTCCCTCGGCGGCGCGCCGGTGCCGGCCGGGCGCGCACGCGCCGTCGATCGATAGAACAGCCAGAAGACGGCGGCGCCGAGGACGGCCATACCCCCATAGCCGAGAACCGCGCTGCGCCAACCGAAAGCACCGACGAGCACGCCGCCGAGGGGAGCGCCGACGACCGAGGCCAGCGAGGACGTTGCCCCCAGGATCCCCATCGTTCGGCCCCGCAGTGACGGCGGCGCCGTGAGCGCGACGGCGATCAGCACGCTGACGAATGCGAAGCGGTAGCCGAAGATCGTGAGGCCGCGAAACGCGATCGCCGACTCGAAGTTCCAGGCACGGCCGAGCAGCACGCTGCCCGCGGCCACGCCGAGCAGCCCCGCGGCCAGCACCGGCTTCTCGCCGAGCCGCTGGGCGCCGGTCCCGGCGGGCACGCTGAGCACGAGCGCGAGCAGCCCGTAAAGGCCCGCAAACAGGCCGAGCTGCGTGTAGCTCATGCCGAGCTCGCGCTGGATCGACGGCAGGAGCGGCGAGAAGCCGAGGTTAGAAAGCTGCAGCGTAAACATCGCTACAAGCGTCGCACCGAAGGGCAGCCACCAGCCCCGCGGCGCCTCGCCGGCTCGAGTCGTCGTGTGGATCATCGGCTCACTCTCTCGTCCAGAAATATGCGCACGGCCGCGCGCGCCGCTCGCGGATCCCAGGCGCGCGCGTCGACGACGTCCGCCTCGATCGGCAATACGGGAACGCCGGCTTCCTCGAGCGCGCGCTCGATGAACAAGCGGCCCGTGCCCGAGGGCTTCATGCTCCCGGGCCTGAGCACGAGCGCCGCGTCGATGCGGTGCTCGCGCGCCTGTGCCGCGATCCACTCGGGCGCCCAAGGCGGATTGTGCAGGTACTCGTTGAAGCTCGCCGTCCGGCTCGCGAGCGCGGCCATGGGATCGTCGAGTCCGTAGCGGATGTAGCCGTCGGGCCCGAACGCCAGGTACATGGACCAGACGAAAACGGCGCCGTGCGACGCCTCGAACGCCGTATAGAAATCCGTGTCGTGCCACAGCCCCGCGCCGACCCACATGAGCCGAAGGCGTTCCCCCGGGCATGCCGCGATGCCGGCCGCGACGCGCGCCGCGACCTCGTCGCGGAACGCGCGCGCGTGCGCGAGCGCCCATTCCGTGCCGCGCACCCACTGCGCGGCCATGACATTGCTGATCTGCTCGGTCATGCGGACCGGCGCCGCGGGCGCCGCGGCGATGAGGCCCCGCGCTTCGTCGAAGAGCTCCTCCTGCGCGTTGACCCGCTCGAGCCGCTGCCGCAGCGCCGCGCGGTCCAGGCTGCGGCCGCTGATCGCCTCGAGCCGCTCGACGAGGGCCTCGAGAGCCCCGACGACAAAGGCCAGCCGATGCGGCTCCACGAGCTCGCGCCACCGGTGTCGGCCGAGCTCCCACCAACGCGGCGGCAGGCTGCTCGCGCCTGGATGATCGATCTCGAAAAGCTCGGCCCCGAATTCCTCGGCCCAAAGCGAGAACACGCGATGAACGCAGTCGCAGGTGAGCCGTGCGCAGAGCAGCCGCGGCGGCGGCAGCCCGCCCCAAGGCGCCTCGATGCCCCGATAACGGGTCGAGGCATAACCCAGGCTGCAATACCGGCAAAGCCCGGCACTGAAACCGTCGGCTGCCATCGCGTCGAGAAACGCCGGTGCGCGGCGCTTGGCCGCGACGATGGCCGCCCACCACTGGTTGCTCACGGCCGGAATACCGACGAGGTCGAACAGCTCGAACGGGACGTCCGCCTGCAATAGGCCGTACGGCACTCGCTCGTCGAAGACTCGGCGGCGCAGCTCGGCGAACCATTGCTTCTGGAACGCCCCGGCGGCTTCGGTCGTTTCCAGTTGCTTCTCAGCCACGGTGCGCGTCCCGCCGCCGCACCGTCGCGCGCAAGCAGGCCTCTACCTGCGCGTGCTCCGCGGACGTCAGCGGACCCCCAGGATCGCCCCGCAGGACGGTATGCGGGATGCGGCGCGCGGTCAGCGTCTCCTTGAGCGCCGGATAGTCCCAGCCGAAGACGGTGTCCTCCGGCGGCAGGGAGACGACGACGGCGTCCACGCCTGCGAGCGCCGCCTGCGTCCGGGCTGCGAAGTCCTCGACCGGCGTTCGCGCCCCCGTCGAATCGGCGCGGTACTTCTCGGCGAGCGCGGCGACGGGATCGCCGGCGAGCGGCACGTCCGCGCCGGCCGCGCCGCTGCCCCAGGGGCCCGTCTCCGCCACGACGACGGCGCCGTGCGATTCGATGGCGGCGTGCAAGGCCGGCGTATCGACCGGCGCCCCCGCGATCAGCACGCGCGGCCCGTCGAGCGGCGGGCGCTCGGCGATCTCCGCTGCCGCCGCAGTGGCCATTTCAGTGTAGGCGTCCGGGTCCAGCTGCCAGAACGCGCCGAGCAGCGGGAACGCCTCGACGCCCGCCACGCGCGGCGATCCCCGGCGCAGCCGGTCGAGTCGGCGCGCAGCCGCGCGCGCCCGGTTCGCGCGAACGATCTCCCGACGCAGGCCCTCGGCGTCCGGCGGTCGCCCCGAAATCGCGGCGAGCTCGGCGGCAAGCGCGCGGGCGCGCGCGACGTCGTAGGTCCGAACGGAGTCGCCGTGCGATTGGAGCAGATCGAACAACTCGATCGGCGCGATCCCTCGCACACGCCCCCGACGCACGAGCTCACGCAAATAGAGGAAGCACTTGTAATCGGGATCCGAGGTGCGCGGGACCACGACGCGCGCGACGTGCGCGAGCCGTCCCGTAATGGCCGCCTCGACGAGCTGCCGCAGCCGGCTCGGGAATATATCCGCCTCGAGGTGCGCATCGGCCGCCGGCGTCGGCGAAGACGCGCCTCTGGCGACGAGGGGATCGAGGCCCGCAGCGCGCACGAGCTCCGCCGGCACGGACGGCCACGAGACGACGACGACGGCACGGTCGCTCACGGGACTTCGGCCGAGGTCGGACAAGGAGCGCTCGAAGGCTGCACTGAGCTCGGCGATGGCGCCGCCCGTCGTCACTGCCGTAATCATATGATGCCGTCGGCCTCGAGCCGCTCGACGCGCGCCGCGCCGTACCCCAGCCACTCGCCGTAGACGAGGGCGTTGTCTTGCCCGACAGCGGGGGCCGGCCGCTCGAACGCAGTGGCGGCGTCCGAGAACGTGATCGGGACGCCCATGCCGATGACGTCGCCGACGTGACCGAACGCAGGATGCTCGAGCGCCGCGGTTTCGCCGCGCGCGAGGACGCGCGGGTCGCGCACCGCCTCCCCGGGCGAGCGGACCTCGGCGGCCGGGACGCCGTGCCGCTCAAGCAACGGCACGAGTGCGGCCGTCGGGATTTTGCGCGTGAACGCTTCGATGTATGCCGTCATCTCCTCGACGTGGGCCACCCGCGCGTCGCGCGTCGCGAAGCGCGGATCCGCCTCGAACTCCGGGTGACCGATCGCCGCGAACACGCCCTTGGCGAACTGCTGCATCGGCGCGCAGATCGCGACGTAGCCGTCCGCCGACGCATAGATGCCGAAAGGCGTGAGCCTCGGCACGACCCGTCCCGTGCGCGTGGGGATGCCGCAGGCCTCGAGCAGGTCGAAGGGCTCGACCGCCACGAGCGAGGTCAGCACTCCGAGCATCGAAATGTCCACCTGCTGCCCGGTCCCGGTCGACTCCCGCTGGCGCAAAGCGGCCAGGATGCCGATGACGCCGAAGACGGGCGCGAGCAGATCGGCGACGGGCACGCCGACGCGGACCGGCGCATCATCGGGCGCCCCCGACGTCATCATGAGCCCGCTCAGCGCCTGGATGATGCTGTCCATGGCCTTGCCCGTGCCCGTCGTTTTCGAAGTGCCGAAACCCGAGATCGAGCAATAGATCACGCGCGGGTTGATGGCCTTCGCCGATTCGTAGCCGATGCCAAGCCGATCGAGCGTGCCCGCGCTGAAGTTCTCGACGACGATGTCGGCCTTGCGGAGCAGATCGGCGAATACGTCGCGGGCCTCCGGCCGCTTCAGATTCAGCGTCACGCCGTACTTTCCGCGCAGGCGGTTCAGCGCCGAAACGGAAACGTCCTCCGGGCCGCGAGGACTCAGCGAAACGCCGTCGCGGCCGAGATAGGGCGGGTTCTGGCGACAGGGGTCGGGGGCGTTGGGGTTCTCGATCTTGATGACGCGGGCGCCCAATCCAGCGAGCAGGAACGTCGCGAACGGCCCCGCGAGGGCGAGCGTGAGATCGAGGACCGTCAGGCCGGCCAGGGGCGTAGATTGCTTCTGCTGAACAGTTGCGGTCGACATGGCGTGATCGCGCCTCCCGATGGCCGAATCGGCCGAGTGTAGCGCGGACCACGGAATGCGGTTAAGAACCCCCATACGACATATGGCCCGTCGGCAATCCCTGCGCTACAGTGAAGACCGAGGCAGCGGGGAGATCCAACGTGCGGGAACGGGCGGTCGTAGTGATTGGCGGCGGGATCGGCGGACTCACCTCCGCCATCGCACTTCGACAGCGTGGTTTCGCCGTCACCGTGATCGAGAAGGACCCGGCCTGGTCGGTCTACGGCGTCGGGATCATCCAGCAAGGCAACGTGCTGCGTGCGGTCGATGCGCTGGGCATTCTAGAGCGTTACGTCAATGCCGGCGCCGGTTTCGACGCCGTCGAGGTCTACGCGCCGGATGGGACGAAACTGGCCCGCGTGCCCTCGCCCCGCCTCCTCGAAGCCTACCCTGCCAACCTCGGAATCGGCCGTCCGGCGCTCCAGAAGGTGCTCGGCGATGCCGCGGTCTCGGCCGGCGCGGAGGTGCGGCTGGGCGTGACGGCCGAGGCGATCGACGACGATGGACGCAAGGTCCATGTCCGCTTCTCCGACGGCACCGAGCGTAGCTACGACCTCGCCGTCGGGGCGGACGGGATCTATTCGCAAACCCGGGAAAAGGTCCTTCCCGATGCCGAGACGCCGCAATTTACCGGTCAGGCGGTGTGGCGCTACAACTTGCCGCGGCCCCCCGATCTCGATGCAATGCACGTCTACAACGGGCCGATCGGCGTGGGCCTCGTGCCGATCAGCCGCGAGGTGATGTACATGTATGCCACGACGCCGGAGCCGGGGAACCCGCGCCATCCGCGGCGAGGGCTGGCGGCGCTGATGCGTAAGCGGGTCGCCGATTGCGCGCCCGAGATACGCGCGCTGGCCGAAAGCATCACCGACGACGACGAGGTGGTGTACCGCCCGCTCGAAGCGCTGCTCGTCGAGGGCGCGTGGCACACGGGCCGCGTGGTCCTGCTCGGCGACGCAGTGCATGCGGCCACGCCGCATCTCGGGCAAGGCGCCGGCCTTGCCATCGAGGACAGTCTGGTGCTGGCCGAGGAGCTCGCGGCCCACGAGACCGTCGATGAAGCGCTCACGGCTTATCGTGAGCGGCGCTTCGAACGTTGTGCGTATATCGTACGGGCGAGCCTCGCGATCTGCATGGGCCAGCTCGGCAAGGGCCCGCCGGTGGACAATGCGAGGGCGACGGCCGAGATGTTCAAGCGCATCGCGCAGCCGATTTGAGGAGGGGAACATGAGCCGCGTCACCGAGATCCGCTATGTCGGCTATGGCGTCGCCGATTTCGACGCCGAGAAGGCGTTCTACGAAACCGCATGGGGGCTCGACGCGGTCCCAAGCGACGACGGCATGGCCTGGTTCAAGGCGCCGGGAAGCGGTGAGCACCATGTCGTGCGTCTCCGCAAGGCGGACGAGAACCGCGTCGACGTCATCGCGCTGGCCGCCGAGCGCCGGGCCGATGTCGATGCGCTGCACGAGAAGCTGCGCGCCTCCGGAGCGAATCTCGTCGACGAGCCGCATGCGCTCGACTCGCCCGGCGGCGGCCACGGCTTCCGTTTCTTCTCTCCGGACGGATTGCAGTTCGAGATTTCAAGCGGCGTGGCACACGGCACGAGCCGCGAAATCGGACGCTGGGAAGGCCTCCCGCTCAGGATCAGCCATGTTGTGCTCCACTCGCCCGACCACCGGAGACTCGCCGAGTGGTTCACCGAGGTGCTCGGGTTCAAGGTGTCGGACTGGCTCGGCGACTTCATGTGCTTTCTGCGCTGCAATTCGGCGCATCATCGCATCGCCCTGCTGCCCGGCCCGCCGGCGCTCAACCACGTCGCCTATGACATGACCGACGTGGACGGAATGATGCGCGGCGCGCACCGCCTGCGTTCCAAGGGCATCGAGATCGCCTGGGGGCCGGGGCGGCACACAGCGGGCGACAACACCTTTGCCTATTTCGTGACCCCGGCCGGCTTCGTCGCCGAGTACACGGCCGAGTTGGAAAAGGTCGATTTCGAGCGTTTCGAGCCTACCGTCTATACGCCCGGCCCGACGATCATGGATCAGTGGGGGGTCGGCGTCGGCGGCCCGCAGGCGCTGCCGCATGCCGAGCCCAATCCCGGCCTGTTCGTTGCCGTGAGCGCCTGATGGCGCTGTTCGAATATTTCCCGAACTACGTCTGGAACCTCTCGGTCGCGATGGCACTGGAGAGTGGCGCGAAAATAGGTGAAATCGTAGACATGTGCCGGCCGATCCGGGACGCGGCGGAAAACGGCGCCGACGCCGGCACGCCGCAGTTCATGGCGCAGTGGGTCGGGATGGCCGATAAGCTCACCGAGCTTGCGGACGAGGACGAGGCAAGAGGACGCGCCTTCTCGGCATCGGACAAGCTCGAACGCGCCGCCCTGTACCTGCTGGTCGCCGAACGAATGCAGGCCCAGGGCTCGGACGGCCGGGCGGAGAGCTATCTTAAGGCACTGGCGGCCTTCGAACGCTCGAGCCGGCTCGGAAAGCTCGACCGTGAGCGGGTCGAGATCCCCCTTGCGGAGGGCACGATGCCGGCACTCTACACGCAAGCGCCGGGGGCCGGGCCGCATCCCGTCGTCGTCTTTTGCAACGGGCTCGACAGCTGCAAGGAGTTGCTTTACTGGTCTCGGCTGCCCATGGCGCTCGCCCGGCGCGGCGTCTCCTGCCTTTGCGTCGACCAGCCCGGAAGCGGCGAAGCCCTGAGGCTGCAGGGCCTGCCGGTAGACCCGCACAGCGAAAGCTGGGCGTCGAAGGCCGTCGATTGGCTGGAAGTGCAGCCCGAGATCGCGGCCGAACGCATCGGGATGACGGGCATCTCGTTGGGCGGGCATTTCGCGCCGCGCGCGGTGGCTTTCGAGCCCCGTTTCGCTTCGGGGGCCGTATGGGGGGCCAACCACGATTGGCGCGAAGTGCAGGACCGGCGTCTCGAGCGCGAAGGCGAGCACCCCGTGCCGCATTACTGGGCGCACGTGTGCTGGGCCTTCGGCGCGCGGGATATCGACGACTTCCGAGCGAAATCCGCCGACATGCATCTCGACGGGGTCATGGAACGAATCAGCGTGCCCTTCCTCGTCACGCACGGCCAGAAAGACCGTCAGATCTCGCTCGAGTACGCGCGCAGGTCGTACGACCGGCTCGTCAACTCGCCGAAGCGCGAGCTCAAGATCTTCACCGAGCGCGAGGGCGGCGTCGAACACGTCGGCGCGGACAACATGTCCTTCGCGTGCGACTACATCGCCGACTGGTTCGCAGAGACGCTGGGAGGGCGTACGGCATGAGCAAGGCACCATTCCGCCGCATCGTTACGGGTCACGACCCCGAAGGCAATGCGATTATCCAGGAAGACGGGCCGCCGCCGCGTGCGGCGCGCATCGGCGGCGAGGACGGGCCGATGTTCTACGAAGTGTGGAATACGCAAGAGTCGCCCGCGCGGATCGACCGCGCCTCGGGCGAACCCTTCGAGCCGGGGATCCAGCTCGCGCCGCCCAGGAGCGGCACGCGTATCCGGGTGCTCGATATTCCGCCTGAAGGCGACTGGGTCGAAGCCATGTCGGCCGAGGACATCAAGGCCCATTTCGCCGAAGTCGGTGCGGCCGACGCGCCTTCGGCCGGTTCGCGCCACGCGTTGATGCACCGCACCGAGACGGTCGACTACGGGATCGTGCTCGAAGGCGAGATCACACTCGTCATGGATATCGGCGAGACCGTGGTGCGCGCGGGCGACATCGTCATCCAGCGCGGCACCAATCACGGCTGGGCC
The DNA here is from genome assembly GCA_963782445.1 of uncultured Gammaproteobacteria bacterium. GTDB lineage: Bacteria > Pseudomonadota > Gammaproteobacteria > Steroidobacterales > Rariloculaceae > ZC4RG20. Next base: position 1,071,183 of record CAWAJM010000001.1, on the reverse strand, counting down.
AACCGCTCGGGACAAAATTGCCGCATCGCCTTCGTGCTCATCGACGGCGAGTACGAGGACGGGCTCGGGTGAGGCTGGCGACGCGCGGAAACGGCAGCCGCGACGGCGAGCTCGTGGTCGTCTCCGCCGACGCTGCGCGCTGCGCATCGGCCGGCGAGCAATGGCCGAACCTCCTCGCAGCGATCGAGGGCTGGCGCGAGGCCGAGCCGGCCTTGCGCGCGCTGTCGCAGCAGTTGGAGCGAGGCCACGGAGAGCCGCTCGATCCTGCCGCGCTCCGAGCACCGCTGCCGCGCACCTGGCAATGGCTCGACGGTTCCGCTTTCCAAGTCCACGCGGACCTCATGCGAGTCGCTTTCGGCCACGAGGCATTGCCGAGCGACAAGCCGCTGATGTATCAGGGCCTGTCCGACCGCTTTTGCGGCCCCTTCGACGATGTGCCGTTTCGCTTGGTGTCCGACGGAATCGACTTCGAAGGCGAGTTCGGCGTCATCGTCGACGACGTCCCGATGGGCACGAGCGCCGCGGACGCGCTCGATCGCATCAAGCTCGTCGTTCAGATCAACGACTGGTCGCTGCGGGCGCTCGCGCTTGCCGAGATGAGCACGGGCTTCGGCTGGATTCAAGCCAAGCCGGCCTGTTCGATGGCGTGCTTCGCGTCGACGACGGACGAGCTCGGTGATGCATGGCGCGACGGCCGCGTTTGCCTCGATCTCCTCATCGACTGGAATGGGGAAAGCTTCGGGAACGCCAATGGACGCGAGATGAGTTTCGGATTCCACGAACTCATCGCGCATGCCGCCGCCACGCGCAGCCTCCCGGCAGGCACTATTATCGGCTCCGGAACGGTCGCGAACGGCGACTATGCGAAGGTCGGATCTAGCTGCATTTCCGAGCGCCGCGCCATCGAGATAATCGCGAATGGGGAGCCGCAGACGGGCTTCATGCAGTTCGGCGACGCCGTGCGCATGGAAGCGCGCTCGAGTAACGGACGCGCCCCATTCGGAACCATTTCGCAAACAATAGTCGAGCACGTCGTAGGAATGAACGATGGCCGCCCGAGCCGGCTCGAACACCGAAAGGAAACCGGCATTGTCACTTCCGACCCTTGAGGTAACATCGGGAATATATGTTTTGCGCGAGGCATTGGGCTGCCGGGGCAGCGGGACGTGCCGCAGCCGGGGCGTCGTTCCTCGTGGCCGCGGTCTGCGCTGTGTCCGCGCCAGCATCCGCACTCGCCGCCCCGATCGAGCGCGCCCAGGCGGCAGTGCCGACCGCCGGCAGGCAAGATGACGGGTTCCAGTACGACAAGGACTACCCGACCATCCCATACTCTGGCGCGGCGACCCATAACGCCGTCGCGAGGCTGCAGGAGCGGCTGGCGCGCGGCGAGCTGCGGCTCGAGTTCAAGCCGCCGCGCGGCTACCTCGATTCGGTCTTGGACGCACTCGGCATCGATCCAAGCTCGCAAACGCTCGTGTACTCCAAAACGAGTCTGCAAGTCGCGCTCATCGATGCGGCCACGCCCCGATCGATCTATTTCGACGACGACACGTACGTCGCGTGGGTACCCGGCAGTGCGGTCCTCGAGATCGCGACGATGGATAGCGTCTTGGGCCCGGTGTTCTATACGCTGGCCAACGAGTCCCCGACCGACCCGCGATTCGAGCGCAAGACCTCGCGCTGCTTGAGCTGCCACGATACATACGGGATGGCCGGAGGCGGCGTGCCCCGGTTCCAGTTTCTTTCTACGCTCGTCGACACGACCGGCGCCGGCCTCACCCTGAACGCCGGCATCGAAACCACCGACCGAACACCTATTGCCGACCGCTGGGCCGGCTGGTACGTGAGCGGCCGGCAGGGCGAACAGCAGCATCTAGGCAACATATTGGCGGCGCCGGGCACCGATCCCAAGACTCTCGGCCGCTTGATGCGCGGAAATCTCGACACGGTCGGCGGCATCGTCGATCTGCGGAAGTATGTCACCGACACGAGCGACATCGTCGCGCTGCTGGTCTTCGATCACCAGGTCTATATCGACAACCTCATTACCCATGCGAACTTCAAGTCGCGCGCGGCGCTGGCGCGGCTCGGCCTCGACCCGGACTCGAGCGCCACCACCTGGTCGTCTCTTCCGCCGGACTTCCGGGAAGGGCTGGAGCATTTGCTCGAGCCGCTCGTCGAAGCCATGCTGCTCGTCGGTTCCGCAAAGTTTACGGACACCATCGCCAGCACCTCGGCCTTCGACGACTGGTTCCAATCCCAGGGGCCGCGCGACGGCCGAGGCCGGTCCCTTCGCGCGCTCGACCTTCGCACGCGGCTGTTCCGATATCGGTTGAGCTATCTCGTGTACTCGGAGGGCTTCGATGGTTTGCCGCCCTGCGTGCTCGAATATATCTATCGGCGGTTTGCCGACATCCTGAGCGGACGCGATCGGCGCTCGCCGTATTCCGAATTATCGTCACGGGAGCGGCGCGACACCCTCGAGATCCTGACGGCCACGAAGCCCGCCTTCGCCTCGGCGGCGGCGGTGCGCGCCGCCGAATGCAAGCGCGGCGCTTGCACTGCCTACGCAACGCCGTTCAAGGCGCTGCTCGCCTTGACCCTCGTCGGCGTCGCGAGCGTCGGGGCAATCGCGATGCTGGGCTGGGCCGCCGCGCGGCGATAAATCCACCCCGCGCCAATGGCGCGCGTCGCCTTGAAGACGTTCCCCTGCGTCGGAAAGCCATGGATGCGAATCGGACGAAAGCCTTCGGCCAACGCCTTGTGCCCTCCTTCACGAGTCTCGAGCCGACCGATTTTTCTTGCTTTCCGTGGCGTCCGGGACGAAGATCGACGGATAGTCTACGCCTTTTGGCCACTTCTCTACGGCCGCACCCGATCCCGGGGCACGCAAGTCAAGCCGTCCATACCGCGCCAGATTATTCGCTTTCTGGCGCGACGTTGCGTAGTAACTTTGTCGATCGAACACGGGCAGATGACATGGTCTGCATTTCCGAGTCTCGATCTGGAACCAACCAATAGCACAATCGTTTGACGGCCTAGTTGGAGCAACTCGATGACTGGAAAGCTTTACGTCGGCAACCTCCCGAAATGTACTACGACGGCCGACCTTCGGACGAAATTCGCCCAATTCGGGCGAGTTCTAACCGTAGAAGTGGCAACGGATCCAACGACGGGGCGCAGCAAACGTTCCGGATATGTGGAAATGGAAACGAGCGATCAAGCTCAGGCAGCCATCGATCGGCTCAACATGACTCAACACGACGACGTCGTGATATCAGTCAGCAGGACTGCGCTGAAGCACAGCGCCTAAATCGTACAAGGAGATTCCAAATGGGTCGATCATCGCCGCAAAGTCTAAACAAGCGAAAGCGAGAGCAGCTGAAGCAGGATAAACGGCGCGCCAAGGAGGAGAAGCGAGCCGCGCGCAAGGCCGCAAAGCAGACGGATAGCTCCACTCCCCCCGAAGATTGACGTGCTCCCTTGCGATCGACGCAGCAGTACATCGCGAGTCGAGGTAGCCTTGGCGGCGAACGGCCCTGCTATTCGCAACGGGCCTCGGATGAGCTTGGGACGACGCAGCTCAAAACAGTGCCGCCCCCCTCTTGTCGGCGAATCGTAAGCTTCCCTCCGATCAGCCCGCAGCGGTGCTCCATGATCCGCATCCCCGCTCCCTGGAACGGCGCCCCGCGCTCCGGGACACCGACGCCGTCGTCGCGCACCGTCAGCTCGAGCCCTCGGTCGCCGCGTTCGAGTTGTAGCCTGATTGCACTGGCGCCCGCATGCTTGACGGCATTTGCGACCCCTTCCTGCGCGATTCGATACATCTGCGTCGCGACGCTATCGTCGGCGACCGCGACCGGTGCCGAATTTTCCAACGTGCATGCAATTTCGAAATTCTCCTCGGTGCTTCGCGCGAGCTCTGCAAGCGCCGAGGCCAGGCCTTCCGCATCGACGGTCACGGGTACCAGGCCTCTCGCGAGCGTACGGACGCGCCGATTGGCATCGGCGATGCGGGCAGCGAGCGTTTGCGCGGCCTTGCTTGCGTCGCTTTCCCCTCGGCCGTCGAGCTCTTCGCTCAAATTCTGCGCCAGAAGCCCCAGGCCTGTCAGTTCCTGTTGAGTGTCGTCGTGCAGTTCTTGCCCGATACGGCGCTGCTCGAGCGTTGCGATACGAAGGATCTCGCTCTGCATTGCCTTCTGCTCGCTCAGATCGTGGATGACGAGCGTGAACAGGCCGAGGCCGCCGATCTCGCTGATCGAAAGCTCGACGAAAAGGCGGGCGCCGTCTCTGCGACGCGCCTCGATCTCGAACGGTTTGCCGAGCGGAAGCGGAGCGTCCCCGTCTCGGTCGCGCCGTCGAAAGTCCTCGCGCCGCTCGTCATGCAGCGTCGGGACCAGGATTGCGATGTCGCGACCGATCACCTCCACCGCAGAGTAGCCGAACACGCGCTCCGCTGCCGCGTTGTATGTTTCGATCATGCCTTTCCCGTTTATCGAGATGATCGGGTCCACGGCCGCGTCCAAAATAGACCGGATCCGATGCTCACTCGCCTCGAGCTCTGCCGTTCGCTCGGCGATGCGCTGCATGAGTATGACATTGAGCCGGCGGGATTCCTCCTCGGCTTTGCGCCGCACGCTGATGTCGCGCTCGGAGGCCGCAATCGCTACGTCTTTCCCATCGTCGTCCTTGAGCACCGTTACCGTTACCCAAACGTCGAGAACGTGACCGTCGCGAGCGCGCCGCCGCGTTTCGAATGGTTCACCGCGCGCATCGTGAGCCGCCCGCTCGAGGATCTGTACCGCGTCCGTCGCGAGCTCGGCCGGTACGATATTGCGAACGTTCATGCCGAGCGCTTCGGCGCTGGAGTAGCCGTACATCCGCTCGGCGGCCCGGTTCCAGGCGATGATTCGCCCGTCCAAACGGCAAACCAACACCGCGTCGCTCGAGTCGAGAAGCACCGTGGAGAGGCGCAGGGCCTGAGCCTCGGCCTCCATGCGCGGCGTGACGTCGACGAAGGTAATGACCGCACCGCCTATTCGATCGTCGCCGGCGCGGTAAGGCAGTATCCGCCGCAGGTACCAGCGATTGTCGTCGTTGCGCACTTCCTTCGCGATGGGCGTCAATTTCTCCATCACGCGCTGTAAGTCCTGCAGCAGGTCGTCGTCCCTGAATCGCGGTGCGACATCGCGAAACGGGCGGCCGGCGTCTGCGGCGATCAGGGCCAGGAGCCGGGCCGCTGCCGGCGTGTAGCGCTTGATGTGGAGTTCCGGGTCGACGAATACAGTGGCAATGTCCGTCGCCGTCATGAGGTTCGTCAAGTCGTTGTTGGTTGCGTCGAGATCGTCGATCTTCTCTTCGAGCTGACCGTTGACGGTCGTGAGCTCCTCATTCAAGGATTGCAGCTCTTCCTTCGATGTCTGAAGCTCCTCGTTGGCCGATTGGAGCTCCTCGTTCATCGACATGACTTCCTCGTTGGACGCCTTGAGCTCTTCGTTCGAGCTCTCGAGTTCCTCGACCGCGCTCTGCAGATCTTCGCGCGTCGTCCGAAGCTCCTCTTCGAGTTGGCGTACGGCCGAGGATTCGGCCGCGGCGGGCGCTTCGCGCCGGGTCGCGGACGTCGCCTCGATACGATCCTGGAAGACTATGAGCACCAGACCTTCGGCCTCTTTGGGCTCGAAAATCGGCCGCGCCGTGACGATGCACGGAACGTAGACGCCGCCCCGTTTGACGCGGGCTTCGGCCTCGACCACCGTCTCACCTTCGCGAATCGCCTTCTGACACACGGAACGGATCCGGGTGCGAAGACCGTCGCGGGCCATCGCCAAGAGGTCTCTGGTAATCTCGCCCGGCGGGAACTCGAGATAGTTCACGAGCGGGCCTTGGACCGACAGGATCTCGTACCTCTTGTTGATCAAGGCCGATGCCGGAGCGAATTCCTCGGCTAGCAGCTTCTGGGTCAAGGCGCGAAAATCGAGCGCCGGATGCGGCGTCCATTGAGGGTCCGCGACGCGCGGCTTCCGACCCTCCAGTGCCGCAATCGGTATCGTAACCAGGTCGCGGCGCACGGGACCGATCCTACGGTAAAGGCGCCACTTCTTCGAGATGGGCTCGAACATATCGATGGCGCGGCCGATCGACTCCGACGGGCCGAGCATGAGGTACCCGTCCGGCTTGAGCGCGAAGTGAAGGAGCGAGATGATGTTCTCCTGGACTTCGGTCTCTAGATAGATCAATACGTTGCGGCAACTGATCAGGTCAAGCCTCGAGAATGGCGGATCGGTAACCAGGTTCTGGGCCGCGAAGACGACGGCTTCGCGAAGCTCTTTGTTGACCTGATAGTGGCGGTCGTCGATCCTCACGAAAAACCGCTGCCGGCGCTCAGGCGAGAGCGCGCCGGCAATGCTGTCCGAGTAGATGCCCCGGCGCGCCGTCTGGAGTGAACCTTCGTCTACATCGGTGGCGAAAATTTGAAAGTCCACGACCTTCTCCGCCCGCCGCAGCGCCTCAATCAACACGATCGCGATCGAATACGCCTCCTCGCCGCTGGCGCACCCGGGCACCCATATGCGTAGGGGCGCATCGACCGTGGCGCGCTCGACGAGCTTTGAAATGACACGCTCGGCGAGCGCTGCGAAGGCCTCCGGATCCCGAAAGAATGAGGTCACGCCGATCAGCAAGTCCCTGTAAAGCGCATGTACTTCGTCGGCATGCTCCCGCAGGTACTCGAGGTAGTCGTCCATGCTCGTGATTTGCTGCATGGCCATGCGTCGATGGATCCTTCGGACCATCATCTTCTTCCGGTAATGCCGGAAGTCTTGCTTGACTCGCGCAAGCAGCAAGGCGAGGATCCGTTGCAGGCCGTCGGGCAGCTCGGCCGGCGGCTTCAACCCATGCCGGGCGTAGGTTATCAGTGCCTTCGGCATCTCCTCCGGCGGCAGCACGTAGTCGACGAGCCCCGTTGCCAACGCGCTCCTCGGCATTTGGTCGTATGCTGCCGTGGCCGGCTCCTGCACCATGACCATGCCGCCCGCGAGCTTGATTTCCTTCACGCCCAGGGTTCCGTGGCTGCCGGTTCCCGATAAAATGATCCCGATCGCGGCCTCTCCTCGTTCTTTTGCCAGAGAGGACAGTGCGAAGTCGATGGCCGTTTGCTGACCGCGCAGCGCGTCCGGTTCGGTAACCACGAGCTTCCGCTGCTTGAATGCGAGGTACTTGCCCGGCGGGATGACATAGACGTGATCGGGCTCGATAGCCATCCCCTCACTCGCCTCGTGGACCGGCATGCGCGTTTGCTTTGCCAAGAGCTCGACCATGAGGCTCTCGTGCGTGGGATCGAGATGCGGAACCAGCACGAATGCCATCCCGCTGTCGAGCGGCGCCGCGGCGAGGAATCTCTTGAACGCGTCGAGGCCGCCGGCCGAGGCGCCAATGGCGACGATGGGGGCAGCCGCCGGTTCTCGCTTGGATGCCCCGGATTGTTGCCTTGCCGCTGCACTCTTCTCTGGCGATTGCGTGCCTCGGCGCGCCCGGGGACTCGCCTTCTTCGGAGCGCGCGTCGGTTTCGACGGCGCGGCCGGGGCCTCTATCCGTTCGCCGGTGAGCCGTTGCCGCTTCTTCTTTCCAACCATAGCACCCTCCCTCCTCGGCTCCCCGGCTCGCCGCCCGTCCGAACCTCGCCGTCCGCCGCATGCTCGACTCCTCGCCGGTCACGTTCCAACGATGGCGTCGATCCCCATTTGCGGGCCACTTCGTGTCGACGATCCCCCGCGTGGAGAAACACGCGTAGCGTACGCCATTCGCAGCCGCGTCGACCGCCCGGCGCGCCCAACGCAACGCGGCGGATCGGTGTCTCTCTCGGCGTGCGTGTACTCGACGCCGTGAGCACGGCGCTTGCCTTTCGCGCGAATATGGCGCACGCTAGTGTGGCGATCTACGTTTTGGCCTGCCTTAGCGACCTGCCCGGCTCCCGGGCGTGCACCTCAAGACAGCACAGCGATCAGGTTGCTCGTTATTTCGCGCCCGATTTGCGCGCGAGTTCAACATATGGAGGCCGAAATGGCTATCGGAACCGTAAAATTCTTCAATGCCGCCAAGGGCTTTGGCTTTATCGCGCCGGAGAACGGCGATAAGGACGTCTTCGTGCACATCAGCGCCGTGGAACGCGCCGGTCTCGGCACGCTGTCCGAAGGTCAGCGCGTCAGCTTCGAGGTGGTGACCGAGCGCGGCAAGCTCGCGGCGAGCGACCTCAAAGCAGCTTAGATCGCGCGGCGCCTTGAGGCGCCCCACGGTTGCTCGTCTCGGAGGCGGCCCAATCGGGCCGCCTCTTTAGTTTACGCCTAGGGGAACTCAGCGCCCGTGCACTGCACGAGCCGGCCAACCGGCGCGTTCGTGTGCAACGCTCCAGTTTTTCCGCAGAAACAGCACCGCGGACCCGATCGCCTCGCCGAACGAGAGCCCTATCGGCACCGACACTATCCCGTTAACCTGTTTAGTTAGCGTGCGCGAGAGCGAAGTGCAGAAGCGGCAGGATTCCGTCCCGAACGAAGGCGACGAAGAGACGACAAAGATTCCCATCGTCGGCATCGGGGCCTCGGCGGGCGGCCTCGAAGCACTGCAGACGTTCTTTCAGAGCATTCCGGCCGACCTCGGTGCGGCCGACGTCGTCATCGTGCACCTCGCGCCGGACCGCGAGAGCGGCCTGCCGGAGATCTTGGGCCGCGAGACGCCGCGCACCGCGCGCGAGCGGCGCGCCCGCTCGAGCGCTTTCGAGTCCTGGTCGTCGACGACGAGACCGACGTTGCCGATTCGTTCGCCAAGGTCCTCGAGCGCCTCGGTCAGGACGTGGAAATTGCCTATAAGGGAGAACAGGCCGTCGAGCTCGTCAAGCGGCAGCACCCTCGAGTCGCGTTCCTGGATCTCTCGATGCCGGACATGACGGGTCAGGAGGTCGCGAGAAGGCTGCGGGAGGCGTTTCCCGCGTCCGACCGCCTCACGCTCGTCGCCCTCTCGGGTCACGGCGCCCGCTCCGCCGCGGGCCCAGTCGGTGCCGAGTTCGACCATTTTCTGCTAAAGCCAGCCGAACTCGGCGCGGTGGCCGAGTTGCTCGGGTCGCTGTCGAAATAGAGCCCGAAACTATGCGTGGTGGGCAGCGGGCGCCGCGGGACTTCGTGCACTCTGGCTACTCGCCTCGCGGCAACGCACCGACGAGCTCGGAAAAAGTGCCGACGCACTGCTCGCAGATCCGCGCCGTCTTCGTGACTACCAAATAGCGCGCCTCCCCCAACGGCCGCCCACAAAAGGAGCACTCGGGCACCGGAACCCGATGGGCCTCCGAGCCGTCGCCCGTCAGAATCCGCGGTGCTGTGCGGAGCCGCTTGACGTTCGAGTGCGGAGGATCGGCCATGCACCCTCGCTCAGGGCGGCTTACCCACCGGCGCCGCAGCCGATGCGCGCCCCAGCACCACCTGCACGCGGCCGCGACGCGGCCACCGGCGTTCATTCAATGCGACCACGATTGCCTGCACCGCCGAGGTGACGCTCTCGAGGCCCCCGTCGCGATAGCCGACGATCCGATTGCGCCCCTGGCTGATCTCGTACCGGTGCCAGTTCGGCCCTGCCGCGCCGCTCGGCGCCGGAACGGAACGAATGGAGAGGATTCGGTACGGGTCCGGCAACTGGAGCGCAGCGGCCGCGGAACCCTCCGAGCCCGATGGGCTCACCACCCGCTTACCCCGCCGAGTCCGCGCCGGCTTCCATCCGTCCTCTTCGCCTGCGGCTCGGACTCCTTGAGCTTCACGGATTCCACGCGTCCGTGCGCGACGAACTCCGCGCCCAAGGACTCTTCGATCGCGGAGAAAGGCAGATTGCCTACATACAGCTTGCGTCCCATGGAATCCTCCTCGAGGAGGTAGAATCGCTAAAGGTGGGCGGGGGCGGAATTGCCCTGGTTCGCGCTTTGCGGTTGCACCTCGATGATAGCCGAAGCAGCGCCCCGCCGGTCGACTATTTTGCCCGAGCGCAATTCGGATACTCGCTGAGCTTCGATCTCGACGAGGCACGGGGACTCGATTGTGCGCGGCAAGCGGCTCATTGACTGGCCGTAGCCCCCTCAGCCACCAAGCAACCCGCTCTGCTCGATGCCGTCGAAGACGAACTGCACGGCCATGGCGGCCAGCAGTATGCCGAAAACTCGCCCGACGACGTGCATCCCGGTGACACCGAGAAGCCGGACGATCTCGCCCGCGAGCAGCAGGGCGAGCAAAGTCAGGGCCAACATTAGCAGCAGCGCGCCGAGGACAATTGCCTGCAGCATAATCGAGCCGTGGGCGTTGCTCATGAGCAGGATCGCCGCGCCCATTGCGCCGGGCCCGGCGATGAGCGGCGTCGCGAGGGGAAACACGGCGATGTCGTCCTTGCCGACCGCCTCGCGTCGCTCCTCAGGCGTCGCGGACGTGCTGCCCGACGTGCGCCCGAACACGAGGTCGATACCGATGAGCAAGAGCAGAACGCCGCCGGCGGTTCTGAGCGCCGGCAGCGAGACGCCGAGCGTATCGAGAAGCGGTTTGCCGAACAATGCAACGGGAACGAGGATGATCGCGGCGACGGCGGTGCCGCGCACGGCCATGGAGCGGCGCACCTGGCGCGACGCGCTCGGGGTCAGCGCGGCAAAGATCGCCGCGACGTCGAGGGGGCCGATTGTCGCGAAAAAGGCCGTGAAGGCCGAGGCGCCAGTGGCGAAAGCTTGAGCAGTCAAGCAACTACTTCCGCACGCGTACAGAGCGCTGAACCTGCGGACCCACGATCGCGAAGCGTTGCCGCGACAAACGCTCGGCGGAGCATACGGCTCTTCTCGGGCGCCGCCTTATCTACGAATTCGCAATCGATGAGTTCCAACCTCTGTCCTCCCAGAGAGCCAGCCGGTCGGCGACCCTCTCGGTTCCACGGCGCGGCCCGCGCCAATCTCCTACTTTCCCTTGTTGACTATGTCCCTGTTGGGGCCTAGCCTGCTACAACACAATTTCGCGGCCGGCAAAAAACTATCGTCGCAGAGCGCGTTTCCTCGCTGGCGGATTCCGCTACCAGCGCGCTTCAACCGGGCGAAACCTCTCCTAAAGGAAGGCGAAATGCTCGACCCGTCGGATGGTAGCTGCACCGTGGAACCTGCCGGGTCCGCCCGGCGTCCACACCACTGCTGTACGGCAATATTGAGCAGCGATAGTCCATGGCCGATGACAATTCTCACAGCGCGGCGGTAGAGCTCTGGGTCGAGCGCGCCGTTAGCGGCCTCTCCGCCGCAGAGACGTTCGCGTATTTCGACGAGGCCTTCGGCGCCCTATGGCGCCGCTCGGCCCGCACCCTTGGCGACGTTACCTTAATGGCCATTGCCGATCGCGTGTTACATGACGCCGCCGACAAATTCCCGCTGCTATCGCCGTTGGCGGTGGATTCGAACGGCCTGCGCTCCGAACAGCTGCGAGCGCACGCCGCTGCATTGGGTCAGGTGCAAGCGCTGGAGGCCTCACGGTTCGTTCTGACCGAGTTCCTGACCGTGCTGGGCAACCTGGTTGCCGACGTACTCACGCCCGCACTGCATGCCGAGCTAGCGCACGTGACGCTCGAACAGGCCCGCCGGCGAAAAAAGGCGCCTGCGGACCCGGTGCAGCGCGGGCCTGACAGGGTGGCAAAATAATGACGCATGCGATCGCACGTTTGGAAACGGGTGTGCGCAATCTCGACGAGCTCCTCGAGGGCGGCCTGCCGCGCGGTTCGGTGACCGTCATCGCCGGACCGCCGGGTGCGGGTAAAACCGTGCTCGCCCAACAGATGTGCTTCCACAATTCATCCGCCGGTTACCGCACACTCTACTTCAGCACCCTATCCGAGCCAACCGCCAAGACGCTGCGATATCTGAGCCAGTTCTCATTCTTCGACGCAAGCAAGCTGGAACACGATATACAGTTCATAGACCTCGGCGTCATACTGCGCACACAAGGGCTCGCAAGCAGCGCCGACCTCGTCATGGGGCATGTCCGCAACGCGAAGCCAGCCATCGTCGTGATCGACAGCTTCCGTGTATTCGACGATCTCTCAGCATCCCGTGAGGACCTGCGCAAGTTCGGTTACGAGCTCGCCGTCAACCTCATGGCGTGGGAAGCCACCTCCTTCCTCATCGGTGAATTCGCTCCTCTCAACGTCGCTACGAATCCACTGTTCTCGATCGTCGACGGTATGATTACGCTGCACCAACGCGAGCAGTCGGGCGAGCAGCAGCGTTATATCCAGATCGTCAAGATGCGCGGCACGAACCACAGCCGCGACGAACATTCGTTCACGATCTCCCATAACGGTATCGAAGTGTTCGCGCCCCGTGTCTCCATCCAAAGAGAGGAACTCGCGGAGCGGCCGCTTCGCCTCGCCACGGGCGTCTCGAAACTGGACGATCTCCTCGGGGAAGGCATCCCGCGAGGCTCGAGCCTGCTCGTCGCCGGCGTGGCCGGCACGGGTAAGTCCGTGCTGTCGCTCGAATTCATTTACCGCGGCGCACAGCGAGGGGAGAAAGGCATCGTGTTCTCCTTCGAGGAAACCGCGGAACGGCTTCGCGCAAGCGCCCGCGGCCTCGGCTGGGATCTCGAGGCCGAGATCGAGCGCGGAATGGTCGAGGTCGTCTTCATTCCGCAGCCCAATATCATGGTCGAGGCGCATCTTCTGATGATGCGCCAGCGTATCGAAGCGATGGGCGCGCAGCGTGTGGTCATCGACTCGCTGTCCGTATTCCTGCACAAAATCAAAGACCCGCAGCTTGCCCGGGAAAAAACCTTTCAGCTCTGCAGCATCGTGCAGAACGCCGAGGCCGTCGGCTTCTTCGTCACGGACATTCCGTACGGCTCGACCCAGATCAGCCGCTTCGGTGTAGAAGAAACGGTCGTCGACGGCATCGTCCTGCTGACCTCTATCGAGGAAGGCCTAGAGCGGCAGCGCTATCTAGAAATCTACAAACTGAGGAATACGGCTCACCTCAAGGGGCGCCACAGCCTCACGATCGGGCCCGGCGGCATCACCGTTTACCCCCGCTACGATGTCGCCGCCGCGCTCGCGGAGTCGCCGGCAACCCTCGAGCCCGCGATACGCCTGCCGTCCGGCGTTCCCGGGCTCGACGCCCTGCTCGGCGGCGGGCCGTTGGAGCGCAGCGTCACGCTGGTTGCCGGCAGCGCCGGGATCGGCAAGAGCACCCTCGCTCTGCAATTCATTGCCGAAGGCGCGACGCGCGGCGAGCCCGGCCTCTACCTCACACTGGAGGAAAAGCCGGAGCAGATACTCGAAGCTGCAGGAGCCTTGGGGCTCCCGCTAAAGGACGCCATCGCGAGCGGCTTGGTCGAAGTCGTCTACGTCGCGCGTGAAGGCCTCCAGCCCAGCCAGCTACTATCCTTTCTCACGGACAAGATTCGCGCGCAAGGGACGCGTCGTCTTGCACTCGACGGGGTCAACCATCTCGGCACCGCGAGCATCGCGCGCAGCGTTTTGCGCCGGCATCTTTTCGCGCTCGTCTCGCGCTTCAAGGCCCTCGGCGTCACCACGGTGCTCACCCTCGAATCCGTATCGCTGTATTCTGACGAGAGCATCACCTCGCAGCGCTTTTCGCCACTGGCGGACAATCTTATCGTGCTGCGCTACCTCGCCCAGCCGGGCGAACGGAAGCCGACAGTGTCCGTCGTCAAGACGCGCGGCAGCGCACACGACTTTGGAACCTATCTTTTCAACATCGAATCGGGCGGCGCACGGGTAGGGCCGAGGACAGACGCGACCGACGGGCCGGCGCCGACTGATGGCCGCGAAGACAATCGGCACGAACGTCCAGGCTCTTGAGCGCCCAAGCGTGACGCGCATGTTTACGAACTAGTGGCCTGTAACGGCTGATTCGGTAGTGGCTGAGCGATGGATGGCGCGTCGGGGCAAGGCGCGAGGAGGAGGCATAGTGGTGACTATGGCGACGACGAGCAACGCGGCACCGGCGCGCCAGACGCGTTCAGGCGCTACCGAATCAGCCTTTACAGTCCACTAGCACAAGGTAGGGAATCCAATGGGGAAATCTCGCGGAATCGTCGATGAGGGCGCCGCCTGTCCGGCCGACAGGCCGGCGCCCCCACATCTTCATTACCTGTACGAGATCAGCAAACTGCTCACGCGCTTCGAAAGCGCGGAGCTCATGCTCCCCAGCGTCCTCGGCTACGTCGCGAAAGCGCTGCCGGCGCGCAACGCCATACTGATTCTCGAGCGAGGAGCCCGGTCGCGCAAGACGCTGCTTTGGTCGCCGGCGCAAGCCGCGGACCCGGCCTTGCGCACCGCGCAGGCGCGCGCCGAAAAGGCGCACGCTTATTTGTGCCGCGCAGGCGACGTCGCCGATGCACGCAACGACGGTCCGCCCCGCCAATCCGGGCAGCGGCCGGCGGAGCCCGTCGCGCAAGGCGGCGATCCCCGCCACTTTCTACTTATTCCCCTGGCTGTTGGCCACGCTCCGGTCTTCGGCACCTTACAACTCGAATGCCTCTGTCGGCCGCGGGAGTCGGATCTTCTATTCTTCAACGCGGTCGCCAATCAGCTTGCGGTGGCGCTCGATCGCCGCAGCGAGATCGACCAGAGGCAGGCGACCATGGCCGCCGCGAAGATCCGCGCAGAGGAAGAGCGAGACGTCGCCGAAGACATGAAAGCGCGTTACGAATGCCTCGTGGACCACCTCGACCACGCGTTCGTCTGGGAAGCCGATCCCACGACATTGCAGGTCCTTTATGCCAGCGCGCATGCGGAAGTGATGCTAGGGTCTGCGCCCGAGCGCTGGCTCAGCGGTCCGGACTTTTGGAAGATGCGAGTCCATCCCGACGATCGCGACAAATTCGAACACACGCTCCGAAAGGCGGCTGAGACCAAAACCGACCAACGCTGCGACCACCGCTGCATGACGCCCGACGGCCACATCATCTGGCTGCATACGGGCGTCCATCTCGCGCCCAGTAATGGTAGGGCTTCACGTCTTCAGGGCATATCGGTCGATGTCACCGCGACCAAACAGTCGGAAATGGCACTGCTGGACGCCGACCGCCGCAAGAACGAATTCCTGGCGATGCTGGCGCACGAACTGCGCAGCCCGCTGGCTCCGATCGCCAACGCCGCGCATCTGCTTTGCTTGGACGAGGCGGACGATGCGGCGCGGCAGCAGGCGGCAGCCATCGTGGAGCGGCAGACGGGACGGCTCGCGCGTCTCATCGAGGACCTTCTCGACGTATCGCGCATCACTTCCGGAAAGATCCCCCTTCATTTGGCGCACATCTCGATCGGCGATGTCGTGCAGGGCGCCATCGAAATAGTGCGGCCTTGGATTGACACGCACCATCATGTGCTCACCGTTTCGGTGCCCACCGAACCGGTCTGGGTGGCCGCCGACGCACTCCGACTCGAACAGGTGGTGCAAAATTTGCTTACCAACGCAGTCAAATACACGGACGACGGCGGCTGCGTCGAGATAAGCGTACAGCACGAAGGCAGCGAGGCAGTGCTGCGGGTGACGGACACCGGCCTCGGCATCGCGCCGGACCTTTTGCCGCGCGTGTTTGATCTGTTCACTCAGGCGGAAGGATCGCTCGATCGGGCACGCGGCGGGCTTGGGATCGGTTTGGCGCTGGTGCAGCGGCTGGTCACCATGCACAACGGCACGATTGGGGTCCGCAGCGTGGTCGGACAAGGCACCGAATTCACGGTGCGCCTGCCGACGGTTTCGGCAGCACAGCCGGAATCGCCCCGAGAGGCCGCCCAACCGGCCCGCTCGCCCTCGCTCCGAGTGCTGGTGGTCGACGATGACATCGACAGCGCTCGGAGCTTGGCAATGCTGCTCGAGGCGTGCGGACATCTCGTTTCCGTAGCTCACGACGGACGGTCGGCGCTCCGGATAGCCGGCGAATCGCACCCGCAAGCCGTCTTCTTGGATATCGGCCTTCCCGATCTCGACGGTTACGAAGTCGCGAAGCGCATGCGCAGACTTGCTGGACTGGATGACGCAGAGCTCGTTGCTTTGACTGGCTACGGGCACCCGGGCGATCTACGGCGATCACGAGAAGCCGGCTTCGACCGGCACTTGGTCAAGCCTGGCGACTTCTCGCAGATGAAACAGATCCTGCAGGAAGTCGCTGCCGGCGCGGATTCACCGCGTCGGCGAGAGACTCGTCGGAGAAGCTCGCCCGAGGAATCGCTTCTCTCGTAGCCTGCACTTGCTCGGCCGCGGCATGCGCACTCACCAAGCTACGGGCGCCGATGGGAATGCAGTCCCGGCTATCGAGAGGCCGATGGCGCTTGCGCGGCCATCCAGCTGCCTGCCATTGCCGATTTGACGGATCCGCCTCCGTGCGCACACTTGGGTGCAGGCCTTGACCGAATGAAGATATCGCGCCATTCCAGGTAGTCGTCGGTAGCCGCAGCGAGCAAGCCATGAGCGAAAATCGACGCGCCGATACGGAGCACGTTCGGCTGCCGCGCGAGATTGTCGACAGCCTCACGAGGCCGTTTGTCCGATTCCTGCACATCGAGGCCGCCGGCGGAGCGGTCCTGCTGTTGTCCGCCGTCTCGGCACTCATCCTGGCCAACTCCCCCTGGGCCCACCCGTTCTTGAGCGCCTGGGAGACCCCGGTCGGCCTCAGACTCGGCCCGTTCGAGTTCGTCCGTTCATTGCGAGCCTGGATCAACGACGGCCTGATGACGCTGTTCTTTTTTCTCGTCGCCCTGGAGCTCAAGCGGGAGCTCGTCCTCGGCGAGCTCCGCCACCCGCGGATGGCCGCGTTGTCGATCGCGGCCGCGCTCGGGGGCATGCTCGTCCCGGCGGCTCTGTTTATGGTCCTGCAATGGGGCAAACCTGGACAGAGCGGTTGGGGCAGCGTAATGGCAACCGACACGGCGTTTGTCGTCGGTGCCCTGGCCCTGCTCGGAGCACGCATACCGCAGAGCCTACGCGTGTTCATGCTGTCGCTCGCGATCGTCGACGACCTTGGGGCAATTTTGGTCGTGGCCCTCGGCTACAGCAACGGCGTCGCATGGGGCATGCTTGGCTTGGGCGCGCTCGGCATCGCCATCATCTACGCCATGGCGCAAGTCGGCTTCCGAGGCTTTCCAATCTATTTTCTGGTGGGCGGGGCCACCTGGCTCGCCGTCGATGCGTCCGGTATTCACGCGACCGTCGTCGGCGTAATACTCGGGTTGCTGACGCCGGCCCGCCGATGGGTCAGCGACGAGCGTCTGCGCTCCATTTTGGGCCAAGTCATCGCCCATCCATCCAGTAACGAGGGAAGCGGTGACACGAGAGACCGGCAAACGTTACTAGTGGCAGAAATCGCCGCCCGCGAGACACTATCCCCGGTGGAACGGTTGGAGATCGGGCTGCATCCATGGGTAGGCTTCATCATCATGCCGCTCTTTGCACTCGCGAATGCCGGGCTGCCGCTGTCCTGGGGCGATCTGGGGAAATCACTCACGATCGCCGTGTTCGTCGGATTTGCGCTCGGCAAACCTGTTGGGATCCTGGCGTTCAGCTGGATTGCCGTGCGCTCGGGTGCTGCAACACTTCCCCCGACTCTTGAATGGAGGCAGCTCACGGGCGGTGCGCTGCTCGCCGGAATCGGCTTCACAATGGCGCTATTCATAGCGAACCTGGCGTTCGATCCCGGCCTGATCGACAGTGCCAAATTGGGCATCATCTTGGCGTCCGTGGTCTCGGCGGCCGCGGGCCTCGCGCTGCTGAGGTGGTTACCCGCGGGTAGAGCTGAAGGCGGATGAAAAAAAAGCTACCGGCGCGCTCTGGCCTTGAAGGGCCGTTGCCATTGTTGACTATTTGCCGGGTCGGCCCTAGCCTTCTACCTAATCTCGCGCGCGGCACACGACAAGCGTCGCAGAACGCACTTGCTCGCTGGCGGCTTCCACTACCAGCGCGCTTCAGCCGGGCGAAAACTGTTCCAAAGGAAGGCAAAGTGCGAGACCTCATCGGATGCCGGGTCCACCGTGTAGCGTGCGAGATCCGCCGGGCGCCCCGAAGCGACTGCGGGGCAACATTGAGCGGCGATAGCCCATGACCAATGACAACTCTCACAGCGCAGCGGTAGAGCTCTGGGTTGAGAGCGCCGTCAGCGGTCTCTCCGCTGCAGAGACGTTCGAAGATCTCGACGAGGCCCTCGGCGCCCTATGGCGCCGCTCGGTACGCACCCTTGGCGACGTTACCCTAATGGCCATTGCCGATCGCGTGTTGCATGACGCCGCCGAGAAATTCCCGCTGCTCTCGCCATTGACGGTGGATTCGAACGGCCTGCGCTTTGAACAGCTGCGAGCGCGCGCCGCCGCATTAGGTCAGGTGCAAGCGCTGGAGGCCTCACGGTTCGTTCTGACGGAGTTCCTGACCGTTCTGGACACTCTGGTTGCCGGCATCCTCACGCCCGCACTGCACGCCGAGCTCGCGAAGGTTACGCTCGAACAAGCCAGCCGGCGAAACATGAAGCTTGAGCATCAATCACGGAGCCGGCTTGACAAGGTAGTGAAACCATGACGCGGACGATCGCACGTTTGGAAACGGGTGTGCGCAACCTCGACGAGCTCCTCGAGGGCGGACTGCCGCAAGGATCGGTGTCCGTCGTCGCCGGGCCGCCGGGCGCTGGCAAGACGATACTGACGCAACAGATTTGCTTCCACAACGCATCGGCAGATCGGCGCGTGCTCTACTTCAGCACGCTTTCCGAGCCAACCGCCAAGACGCTGCGGTATCTGAGCCAGTTCTCATTCTTCGACGCAAGCAAGCTGGAACACGATATACAGTTCATAGACCTCGGCGTCATACTGCGCACGCAAGGGCTCGCAAGCAGCGCCGACCTCGTCATGGGGCATGTCCGCAACGCGAAGCCAGCCATCGTCGTGATCGACAGCTTCCGTGTATTCGACGATCTCTCAGCATCCCGTGAGGACCTGCGCAAGTTCGGTTACGAGCTCGCCGTCAACCTCATGGCGTGGGAAGCCACCTCCTTCCTCATCGGTGAATTCGCTCCTCTCGACGTCGCTACGAATCCACTGTTCTCGATCGTCGACGGTATGATTACGCTGCACCAACGCGAGCAGTCGGGCGAGCAGCAGCGTTATATCCAGATCGTCAAGATGCGCGGCACGAACCACAGCCGCGACGAACATTCGTTCACGATCTCCCATAACGGTATCGAAGTGTTCGCGCCCCGTGTCTCCATCCAAAGAGAGGAACTCGCGGAGCGGCCGCTTCGCCTCGCCACGGGCATCTCGAAACTGGACGATCTCCTCGGGGAAGGCATCCCGCGGGGCTCGAGCCTGCTCGTCGCCGGCGTGGCCGGCACGGGTAAGTCCGTGCTGTCGCTCGAATTCATTTACCGCGGCGCACAGCGAGGGGAGAAAGGCATCGTGTTCTCCTTCGAGGAAACCGCGGAACGGCTTCGCGCAAGCGCCCGCGGCCTCGGCTGGGATCTCGAGGCCGAGATCGAGCGCGGAATGGTCGAGGTCGTCTTCATTCCGCAGCCCAATATCATGGTCGAGGCGCATCTTCTGATGATGCGCCAGCGTATCGAAGCGATGGGCGCGCAGCGTGTGGTCATCGACTCGCTGTCCGTATTCCTGCACAAAATCAAAGACCCACAGCTTGCCCGGGAAAAAACCTTTCAGCTCTGCAGCATCGTGCAGAACGCCGAGGCCGTCGGCTTCTTCGTCACGGACATTCCGTACGGCTCGACCCAGATCAGCCGCTTCGGTGTAGAAGAAACGGTCGTCGACGGCATCGTCCTGCTGACCTCTATCGAGGATGGATTCGAGCGGCAGCGCTATCTCGAAATCTACAAGTTGCGGAACACGGCTCATCTAAAGGGGCGGCACAGCCTCGCCATCGGGGCCGGCGGCATCACGGTCTACCCGCGCTACGACATTGAAGCCGCGCGCGCGGCGCCGCCCGCGTCCCTCGAGCCCACAAGGCGCCTGTCATCCGGTGTTCTTGGGCTCGACACGCTGCTCGGCGGCGGTCTGGTGGAGCGCAGCGTCACCCTGATTGCGGGCAGCTCTGGCGCCGGCAAGAGTACGCTCGCGCTGCAATTCATTGCCAATGGCGCGAAAAGCGGCGAACCTGGCCTGTATCTCGCGCTGGAGGAAGGGCCGGAGCAAATCCTCAAAGCCGCGGAAGGCTTGGGTTTACCCCTCCGGGACGCCGTCGAGAGCGGCCTGATCGAGGTCGTCTGTCTCGCGCGGGAAAGCATCCGGCCAAGCCAACTTCTTTCCCTTGTCACAGACAAGATACTCGCACAAGGTACGCGCCGTCTGGCATTCGACGGCGTGGACCACCTCGGCGCCGAGGGCACGGCACACACGGTGTCGCGTCGGAATCTCTTCGCACTCGTCTCGCGATTCAAGGCCCTCGGCGTCACCACGGTCCTCACGCTCGAATCCGCATCGATGTACTCGACCGAGAGCATCACCTCGCAGCGCTTTTCGGCGGTGGCGGACAACCTTATCGTGCTGCGCTACCTCCCCCTGCCGGACGAGAGGAAGCCGACAGTGTCCGTCGTCAAGACGCGCGGCAGCGCACACGATTTTGGAACCTATCTTTTCAGCATCGAATCAGGCGGCGCACGCGTAGGGCCGAGGATAGACGCGACCGACGGGTCTTCTTCGGCGAGTGTCCACGAAGACAAGCAGCGCAAACGTCCAGGACCTTAGGTACATCATTTACGCCAGCGCGCACGCCGAAATGATACTCGGATCTCCGAGAGTACGCTGGCTCAACGGGCCGGATTTCTGGAGGCTCGGAGTCCATCCGAAGAACCGCGACAAGTGTGATCGGGCAAGGTACAGAATTAACCGTGCGCCCACCGACGGTTTCGGCCGCACAGCCGGAATCGCGCCGAGAGGCCGCCCAGCCGGCCGGCTCGTCCTCGCTCCGAGTGCGGGCGGTCGACGATGAAGTCGACGGCGCTCAGAGCTTGGCGATGCTGCTGGTGGCGCCGTCATCGTCATATTGCGCTGGCTCCTGGTTCTTTTTGTATTCCTTCCACATCGCGTCTGTCACTTTCCCGCTCGATGCCACCCAGTAAGCGGGATGGGCCCGCATGGCGCCGAGTCGCCCGTTTGCTGAAGGAGACGCGAGTTACCTGGAAGTCATGCGGCCACCGAACGTAACTATTAGACCGACGATCACCGAAGCGATGCCAGCGACCATGTACCACACCGTGGTGTCGGTGAAATGGCCGGTGAAGAAATTGCTCCATCGATCCGCTATCGAGTCGGATGCATTCATCCCGACGATAAACAGTGCCACTCCGAGAACCAGCAGAACGATTCCGACAACTCGCTGAACGCTCATGATTGACTCCAAATGTAACGCGACTTCGCGTCTCTTTCCTTCGACACGGCCGCCCGCGGGAGGACCCCCGTTATCTTGCGCGAGCCTTCTTCACGTCGCGCTCGTTTTTTTGCCACCGGCGGCGAACTCCGCGGATGCGACGCGCTCCTTGACGGCGATGAAGCTGTCTGGGCTCACGGAATCGGCACCCAGTCGGGGTCCGTCTCCCGGTGACCAATACGGCACCGTCGACGAAACGCTCGATGTCGCGCGCACTTTCGAGAATGCAGACCTTTCCCGCCACCACCGGATCGCCGATGCTGAAACCGGTAACAATCCGTCGGCCATTGCTCTCGATGCGATAGTTCTTGAGCGCCCGCCTCACGCCGCGATTGCACAGTTTCGGCCCGAACCGCCGTCCGTCGTTCATAAGGCACAGTAGTTCTCTTGCGACAAGCCGTGCATTCGTAGAAGCCCGTATAGTAGTGAGCGCGCCTGTTTGGAAGAATCCGCTCGGCGATTGCGGTTAGAGGCTATGGGAGTATATGAGATGAGCTTAGGAACAATACTGATAATAATACTCGTACTGCTCCTAATCGGTGCTATTCCCACGTGGCCGCACAGCCGGCGGTGGGGTTATGCGCCCAGCGGAATCGTCGGCATTGTGCTGGTCGTGCTGGTTGTGCTGCTCTTGTTGGGCCGTATCTAACGGCCACCGCCTCGAACAACATCATCGTGCGGGCCACGTTCGTCGCACGCGAGGACGACCAGGGTGATGCTCGCCGAGCCGCACAAGCGCGCGGGTGGCGCGCAGCCGCTGCGATTGGCAAACTGAATCAGTATGACCCAGCAACCCGCCACGGAGCCCATTGCGGGGCGCGTACTCGCCGTCCGTGGCAACGTGGTCGACGTCGGTTTCGAGTTCGGCCTCCCGCCGCGGTATCGGGCGCTGCGCGTCGACGGCAGGGCCGCGATCGTTCTCGAAGTGGAAAGCCACATCAGCCCGGTCGCCGTACGCTGCATCGCGTTGACCGAGACGCGTGGACTCGCCCGCGGCACGGCTGTGATCGACACCGGCCACATGCTAGAGGTCCCCGCGGGGCGGCCGCTGCTCGGCCGCATGCTCAACGTATTCGGCGACCCGATCGATCGGAAACCTCCCGCCGAGGGGGTCGAACGCTACCCGATTCGTCGAGCGCCATTGCCGCTGGCGCGGCGGGTCACAAAGCGTGAGATCTTCACGACGGGGATCAAAGTCATCGACCTGCTCGCGCCGCTCGAACAGGGTGGCAAAGCGGGGCTGTTCGGCGGTGCCGGTGTAGGCAAGACCGTGCTGATTACGGAAATGATTCACAACATGGTCTCGAGCTACGAAGGCGTCGCCCTGTTCTGCGGCATCGGCGAACGGTGCCGCGAGGCGGAAGAGCTCTACCGTGAGATGCGCGACGCCGGCGTGCTCGAGAAGACCGTGATGGTGTTCGGGCAGATGAACGAGCCGCCCGGAGCGCGGTTCTGCGTGGGCCACGCGGCGCTGACGATCGCCGAGCAGTTCCGCGACGTTGAGCATCGAAACGTGCTCCTGCTCATCGACAACATCTTCCGGTACGTGCAATCCGGCACGGAGGTCTCGGGCCTCATGGGCCGCATCCCGTCACAGGTCGGCTATCAACCCACGCTCGCGACCGAGCTCGCCGAGCTCGAGGAACGCATCGCGAGCTCGGCGAACGGAACCATGACCTCCGTGCAAGCCGTCTACGTCCCCGCGGACGATCTCACCGACCCGTCCGCGACGCACACTTTTGCGCACCTCTCGGCTTCCATCGTGCTGTCCCGCAAACGCTCGGCGCAGGGCCTTTATCCGGCCGTCGACCCGCTCGGCTCCGACTCGAAGATGCTGACCCCAGGCGTAGTTGGTCAGCGACACTACGAAACGGCGTCCGAGGTGCGGCGCGTGCTGGCCGAATACGAAGCGCTCAAGGACATCATCTCGATGCTCGGCATCGAGGAGCTGGCGCAAAAGGATCGCGAGATCGTGGCACGGGCGCGCCGGCTCGAGCGCTTTCTGACGCAGCCGTTCTTCACGACCCGGCAATTTACGGGCAAGCCCGGCCGGATGGTGCGTCTCGACGAAACGCTCGCGGGCTGCGAGCGCATCCTGGCGGGCGAGTTCGACGAACGACCCGAGCGCTCCCTTTACATGATCGGCACAGTCGAGGAAGCGGCCTAAGCGGCCCGGCTCGGGAGTAAAGTGTATGCGCTTGCGAGTGTTGCTGCCGACCGAGGTCCTACTCGACGTGGATGTCACCAAGGTCATCGCCGAGGCCGAGAACGGCTTCTTCTGCCTGTTGCCGCGCCACGTCGATTTCGTGGCCGCGCTCGTACCGGGCATCCTGTACTACACGACGAGCGACGGCGAGGAGCGGCTCGCCGCCGTGGACCAAGGCACGCTCGTGAAGTGCGGCGACGAGGTCCTCGTGTCGGTGCTCGGGGCCGTCGCGGGCCAAGACCTTGGCGCGCTCCAGGCTCAGGTCGAGGCGACGTTCCGTGTCGTCGAGGACGAGGAGCGCCGCGCCCGATCGGCGCTCGCGCGACTCGAGGCCGCCGCGCTGCGGGGCCTGTTCGACGCGGAGTCGAGGATGCATGACTGACGGGTCCGAAAAGCGAGACGAACGGGACGCCGAGGAGCGCTTTCGCACCGACGTAGCGCGCAAGGCACAGCGCCGCCGCAAGGCGCTGCGCGAAAGGAACCGCAGCATCTGGTTCTCGATAGGATTCTTCGGGCTCGTCGGCTGGTCGATCGCGATTCCGACGCTGATCGGTATCGGACTCGGTGTCTGGATCGACTCGCACTGGCCGAGCCGCGTTTCGTGGACGCTGACGCTGCTCCTCGTCGGCATGGCCGTCGGCTGCCTCAACGCCTGGTATTGGATTAAGCAAGAGATGGAGAACCACTGAGGTGGGCCGCGGGCGAACGGAGGGCGGCGCGTGATCAGCCACACGGGCACGGCCGTCGCGGGCCTTTTGGCGGGCGCGGCACTCGCTTGGGCTTACCTCAAGACGCTCTGGCTCTGCGTGCAGCAGCTGCCCGAAAGCAAGCGGCCCGCGCTGTGGATGGGCGGCACGTTGATCGTTCGCCTGGCGGCGGCCGTGGCGGTGTTCTTGGCTCTAGGACGCTTGGGCGGCTGGCAGGCGCTCGTGGGCGGCCTCGTCGGTTTTGTAATCGCGCGCGGCTTGCTCGTGAGGCGCATCGAGCTCCGATCCGAATCGGAGGCGCGAGGGTGAGCATCGGCCCGGACGGCATCGTGCTCGCGACTGTCGGCCCAGTCGAAATCAATGCGACGCTCGTCTTCACCTGGGCCATCATGACGCTGCTCGTGCTCGGCGCATGGCTCGTCACGCGGCGGCTCTCGACGGGCGCGAAGATGTCCCGTTGGCAGAACCTTATCGAAGTCCTCGTCACGGCGATGGTCGACCAGATTCGCGAGATCAGCCGCCGGGATCCGGGCCCCTACCTGCCCTTCGTCGGCACCTTGTTCGTCTACATAGCGACGTTGAATCTGTTGGCCGTCGTGCCGGGATACGTGCCGCCGACCGCATCGCTGTCGACGACGACGGCGCTCGCGATCGCGGTGTTCGTGGCCGTGCCGCTGTTCGGCGTCGCCGGAGAAGGCCTGCCGACCTATCTCAAGCATTACGTTCGGCCTACGTTGCTAATGCTGCCGTTCAACATTATCGGCGAGCTCTCGCGGACCGTCGCATTGGCCGTGCGCCTGTATGGGAACGTATTGAGCGGCACGATCATCGCAGCGGTCCTGCTGGGGCTCGTGCCCTTCTTCTTTCCCGTGGTCATGCAGTTGCTCGGTCTTCTCACCGGCATGATCCAAGCTTACATCTTCGCGGTGCTCGCCATGGTCTACATCGCCGCCGCGACTTCGGCGCGTGCGCGTAAGAGTAACGCGGACGCGGTTTCGGACGAACGGTGAGCAAAATGGTGCCCCGTCAGGACCTGCGCAGACCCGGTTTCGGTACGACCATTTGAGGAGGCCAGATGAACAGCTTGTCGCTGATTGGATTAATCTCGATTTTTACGGCCGGCATGACCATAGCCATCGGCTCGGTCGGACCGGCGCTCGGTGAGGGTCGCGCCGTCGCGCAGGCGCTCGCGTCGCTCGCTCAGCAGCCGGACTCCGCCGGCACGATCACGCGCACGCTTTTCGTCGGGCTCGCCATGATCGAATCCACGGCGATCTACTGCTTTGTCGTGGCCCTGATTCTGATCTTCGCGAATCCCTTCTGGGACGCGATGTTGACTCGCGCCGGGGGCTAGTCATGCAGATCGACTGGATCACCACCAGTGCACAGCTCGTCAATTTCCTGCTCCTCGTCTGGCTGCTCAAGCGGTTCCTGTACAAGCCCGTGATAAATGCCATGGCCGCGCGCGAGCGGGGCATCGCCAGCCGGCTCGATGAGGCACGGGACCGCGAGCAGCTCGCCGGGGCACGGGAACAGGAGTACTGCGACAAGGTGCGCGCGTTCGACGAGGACTGCGCCAAGCGCATGGACGCGGCGCGCGACGCGGCCGAACAGGAGAAGGTTCGCCTGATAGAGGCTGCGCGCGAGGACATCGAACGTCAGCGGGCAAAGTGGCTCGAGCAACTCCGGCAGGAGCGGGACGACTTTTCCGCCGGGCTCAGGCTCGAGCTCGGCCAGGGGGCGCTCCGCATCGCGCGCAAGGCGCTGGCGGACGTGGCGGAGACTGCGCTCGAGCGGCAGGCAATCGACGTATTTCTGAAACATCTCGCGACCCTGCCGCGAAGCGAGCGCGAGCGCCTGACGCAGGGCGAAGGCACGCTGCGCCTGACCTCCGCCTTCGATCTCGACGAAGACACGCGCGAATACGCGCGAGCGGCCCTCGGGGAACGGCTCGGCGCGGCCGTCGAAGTCCGCTTCGAACGCGACCGTGACCTGTTGTGCGGAGTCGAGATCGCGCGCGCCGGCTATAAGCTGAGTTGGAATGTCGACGACTACCTTTCGAGCGTCGATGAGCGGGTCGGCGCGAAACTGGCCGCGTACACGGTCGCCGGTGCCGGGCACGCCTGATGTTGCGGGAGCTGCTCGACGAGACATGGGCGGAGCTGGAGCGCACGCTCGAAGAGTCCCCAGCCCCCCCTCGCGCACGAGAGGTCGGTACGGTCGTAGACGTTGGCGGCGGGGTCGCGCACGTGCGGGGCTTACCCGGCGTCGGTTCCGAAGAGCTCGTCGAGTTCCCATCCGGCTTGCTCGGCATCGCCGTCAATCTCGAGCCGGACCTCGTGGGCGTCGTCCTGCTCGATTCGTCGGAGGGGCTCGGCGCCGGGGCCGAGGTGCACGGAACGGGTCGCCTTGTCGACACCCCCGTCGGCGACGGCTTGCTCGGCCGCGTGCTCGACGCCCGCGGCCGCCCGCTCGACGGCCGCGGACCGATAGCCGCGAGCGGGCGCAATCCGGTCGAACGCGAAGCACCGGCGATCATGGACCGCGCTCCCGTGAGCGTGCCGCTCGCAACCGGGCTCAAGGTCGTCGACGCACTGGTTCCGATCGGTCGGGGGCAGCGCGAGCTCGTCGTAGGCGACCGCCAGACGGGCAAGACGACGATCGCGGTGGACGCGATCCTCAATCAGCGCCAGACCGGCGTCATTTGCGTCTATTGTGCGCTCGGCCAACGCGGAACGGCCGTGGCCCGGGTCGTAGAGACGCTCGCGGAACACGGCGCTCTCGACTACAGCGTCGTGGTGGTCGCCTCGGGCGAAGACACGCCGGGGCTGCAGTTCGTCACGCCTTACGCCGCGACCACCATCGCGGAATACTTCATGGAACGCGGGCGCGACGTGCTCATCGTTTACGACGATCTCACGCGGCACGCGCGCGCCTACCGCGAGCTCTCTCTGCTGCTGCGGCGGCCGGCTGGACGCGAAGCGTTTCCGGGCGACATTTTTTACGTCCATTCGCGCATGCTCGAGCGTGCGACGCACTTGCGCGCCGAGCGCGGAGGCGGCTCGCTCACGGCGCTGCCGATCGTCGAGACCCAGGCACAGGACATCGCGGCTTACATTCCGACCAACCTCATTTCGATCACGGACGGTCAGATCTACGTGTCACCCGAGCTCTTCCGCAAGGGGATGTTGCCTGCCGTGGACGTAGGCAAGTCGGTATCCCGCGTCGGCGGCAAGGCGCAGCTGCCGGCCTACGCCGACGTGGGCGGCGCCCTGCGACTCGCTTACGCTCAGTTCGAAGAGCTCGAAACCTTCGCGCGCTTCGCGACCCGTCTCGACGACGCGACCCGCGCGACGATCGAGCGGGGCCGCCGCGTACGCAGCGTGCTCAAACAGCCGGAGCACGCTCCCTTGGGGCCGGCCGAGCAGCTCGCGATTTTGCACGCGGCCGTGTCCGGCCTGCTCGACGGCGTGCCGCTCGAGACGCTCGACGGCATCGATAACGCTCTGCAGCAGCTTCTGCGCGCCGAGTACCCTGGGCTCGGTGAGCGCCTCGGCTCGCCCGCCGGCCCGGCCGCCGGCGACTGGTCGGCACTGGAGGCGCTCACGCGCCGCGTTATCGCTGCCGCCGGACACAAAGTCTAGGCATGGAAACGCTCGACCAACTCGGCCGCCGACTCGACACGTACGGCAACCTCGAGGTCGTCGTGCGGACCATGAAGACCCTAGCCGCCGTCAACATCCGCCAATACGACCAGGCCGTGCGCTCACTCGCCGACTATCACCGCACGGTCGAGCGCGGCTTGCAGGCCGTGCTGCGCGATGCGCAGGCGCCCCCGCCCACACCGTCACGGCTGCCGCAGCGCGTCGGCGCCGTCGTCTTCGGATCGGACCATGGGCTCTGCGGGCGTTTCAACGAAGACATGGCCAACTACGCACGCGAACGGCTCGCGGAAGCAGCCGCCGGCGGGCAGACGCCGATAGTGATCGCGGTCGGGGCGCGCCTGAGAGCCCTGCTCGAGCCCGCGGGTTTCGCGTTCGCGGCGGAGCTGCCGGTGCCCGGGTCCGCTGCACGCATCACACACACCGTGAGGCAGGTCCTGCTGGAGATCGATGCGTGGCAGCGCGAGCGGCTGGCGCATCGTGTGTATCTGCTGCACAATCGCCCTGCCGGCGGCCGCTGCCACGCCGTCGGCGTGCAGCTGCTTCCGGTGGACCTCGCTCGCTTCCGAGCCGCGGAGAAGGGGCGTTGGCCGTCGCGCAGTCTACCCATGCACACCATGGACCGCGGCCGACTGCTCGCCACGTTGGTGCAGCAGTACTTCTTCGTCTCGCTCTTTCGCGCCTCGGCCGAGTCGCTGTCCGCCGAGAACGCGAGCCGCTTGGCCGCCATGCAGGTTGCGGAGAAGACGCTCGCCGACCGGAGCGAGGAACTCCGGATCGCGTTTCACCGCCGGCGGCAGGAGTCCATCACGAACGAGTTGCTGGACGTCGTGAGAGGCGCCGAAGCCGTGCGGGAGCGCGGCGCGTCGGAGACCAATTCGCGAACGAAGGGCGCGCTCTCCGAAGAACTCGGCGCGCCGGATGACCTCGAAGGACTCTGCCGAATCCTCTGAAGAAGCGCCGTGCAAGCCAATCGGCGGATAGGAAAAGCAACTGCATGATGTAACCATCGGCCGGGCAGACCGGTTCACCGCTCGCCGACTCGGGCTCGAGCCGGCCGCCGCCTGCTGTTTCTTCCTGAGCACGGCCGCGCTCGGCATCGTCGCTACGAGCACGGGCCGGAAGACCCGGTGGTGCGGCTGTGGAACGACCACCGACACGTCATTGACGCAAGTAATGAGTCCTGATGCATTGAATGCCGGGATGCGAACGAAGGAATGCCGGACGGTATCCGTTGCGCATTATGGCGATGGAGATGCGTCACCCATGAGAGCCCGGACGCGGGCTCGTGAATAGAACCACTGCTTCACGAACTGCACGAACACGAGGTATACCGCCGTCATGCCCGCCAGCGCCGCCAGCAGCGCGAGCGGCGGCGGCGCGAAGCCGAACCAGCCGCCGAGCGGCGTATAAGGCAGCAGCACGGCCAAGGTCACGGCGGCCAACGATGTCGCCGTCAGAAGCGGGTGCGGCCGGCTCGCGAACGGAGAGCCGCGAGTGCGGATGACGAAAATGACCAGCACCTGAGTCATTAGCGACTCCACGAACCAGCCCGTGTGAAACAAGCCTTCGCCCGCCCCGAAAACCCAGAGCAGCAGACCAAAGGTCAGGAAATCGAACAGCGAGCTGACCGGCCCCATCACGAAGGCGAAATCGCGCACGAAGTGCATGTTCCAGTGCCGGGGACGCTCGATCATCTCCTCATCGACATCGTCCAGGGGTATTGCCGTCTCCGACACATCGTAGAGCAGGTTGTTGAGAAGGATCTGGACGGGAAGCATCGGCAGGAACGGAAGGAACAGCACGCCGCCGGCCATGGAGAACATGTTCCCGAAATTCGAGCTCGTGCCCATCATGATGTATTTCATGATGTTGGCGAATGTCCGCCGTCCTTCGCGCACGCCTTCGGCGAGCACGCCAAGGTCGTTGCGGAGAAGGATCATCGTCGCCGCCTCCTTGGCGACGTCCGCGGCCCCCTCCACCGACAGTCCGACATCGGCGGCGTGCAGCGAGGGGGCGTCGTTGATGCCGTCACCGAGATAGCCGACGACGTGGCCGCGACGCCTCAGTGCCCGGATTATCCGCGCCTTCTGCGGCGGCGACACACGGCAGAACAAGTTGATGTCGCCGAGCCGCGCCGTCAGTGCCTCGTCCGTGAGCTCGGCAAGCGCAGGTCCGGTCAGCACACCCCTGATCTCGAGCCCGAGTTCCTGGCAGACGTGCGCGGTGACATGCTCGTTATCACCGGTGACGACCTTAACGCCCACATTCAGACGGGCGAGCGACTCCAGCGCTGGGCGCGCGCTTGCCTTCGGCGGGTCGAGGAAGGCTGCAAAGCCTGCAAAAATGAGATCGGCTTCGTCGTCGAGGTGGGCGTGATCTCGGTCCGGCTCGACCACGCGCCAGGCGACACCGAGCGCCCGGAAACCTTCGACGCCGAGGTTCTCGAAGGTACGGCGCGCCATTTCGCGTGCTGCGTCATCAAGCGGGCGCGCGTCGCCATCGCCCGCGCCTTGATATCGCGACGCCAGCTTGAGGACATCCTCCGGCGCGCCCTTGACCACAAGCATGCGCGTGCCGTCGCGCTCGACCAGCACCGAGACGCGGCGGCGCTCGAAATCGAACGGCACCTCGTCGAGCTTCCGCCAACCGGCGAGGTCGATCGGCTGCGCCTCCAGGATGGCTTGGTCCAGCGGGCTCTTGAGCCCGGTCTCGAACGCGGCGTTGAGATAGGCGAGCTGCAGAACGTTACGGCTCTCCTTGCCGGTCAGGTCGACCTGCCGGATGAGCTTGATGCGTGCCTCGGTCAGCGTGCCCGTCTTGTCGCTGCAGAGCACGTCCATGCTGCCGAAATCGTGGATCGCCGACAGCCGCTTCACGATGACGTCCTTGCCGGACATCCGCAGCGCGCCGTGCGCGAGTGTGACGGAAACCACCATGGGCAGCAGCTCGGGCGTGAGGCCGACTGCAAGCGCCAGGGCGAACAGGAAGGATTCCAGCAGCGGGCGCGCGAGCAATAGGTTCACGAGCAGCACGAACAGGACCAAGAGCACGGTCAGCCGCACGATGAGCATGCCGAAGTCCCTGATGCCGAGCGCGAAAGCGGTCGGCGGTGGCGCTGTGGCCAAAGCACCTGAGATCCCGCCCAACCGCGTGTCGCGTCCGGTCGCGACGACGACGGCTCTGGCGGTGCCGCTGAGGACCGAGCTGCCCATGAAGAGGGCGTTGGGCGGCGCCGCAAGGTCTCGCGCCTGGCCCTCCGTCGAATCCTGCGCTTGTTTTTCCGCGGGATAGGCCTCGCCCGTCAAGAGCGCTTCGTTGACGAAGAGGTCCTTGGACTCGACGAGCCGACAGTCGGCCGGCACGAGGGCTCCGGCCTCGAGCATCACGACATCGCCGGCGACGATCTCGACGGCCGCGACGTCGTGAACCGCGCCGTCGCGCAGCACGGACACCTGCAGGGCGACACTCTCGCGAAGCTTGTCGGCCGCGCTCTCGGCGCGATGCTCCTGAACGAAATCCAGAATCACGGATAGCAGCACGATCGTCGTGATGATGACGAAGCTCGCGGGATCCTGCGTCGCTGCCGACACCGCGGCGGCGACGAGGAGCATCAGAATCAGCGGGTTACGAAACCGGGCGAGAAAGTCCAGCAGCAGTCGGCGCCGCGGCTGACCCGAGATGCGGTTGGGCCCGAGCGCTGCCAGCCGTGCGATCGCCTCGGCCGAGGAAAGGCCTTCGCCAGCATGCGTGTCGAGCCGGTCCAGCAGGGCCGCGACCGGACCGCTCCAGAAATCCGGCGCTTCCCGCTTTTCGGAGAGCGTCGCGGCGACACCGCGCCCCAAGCCGTGGCCATACGAGCCGTGATCCGGGCCACAGGAGCCCGACAGGAGTCCGCCGAACCGCACCCGCCGGGCGCCGAAATCGGCCTCAATCGCTCGAGTGCACGGCGAGCTGATTGTCGACGTCCTTCACGCCGTCGACGCCTTTCGCGATCGAAGCGGCTTTGTCGCTGTCGGCCTGCGAATCGACCGTTCCCGTGAGCGTGACCACGTCGTTCGAGGTCTCGACGTGGATCTGCATGCCCTTGAGGCCGGACTCGGCGAGGATCGCCGCCTTGACCTTGGACGTGATCGCCGTGTCGCTGATTGCCTGCCCCGTCTTTGCCGTTGCGTCGTTGATTGCATTTCCGGCAGATTGCGCCGCCTGATCCAGGTTTCTCCCTGCGGTCTCCGCGGGACCGGTCTTTGGATTGCTGCATGCGGCCATGCCGATGGTGGACAGCAGCACGAGTGCGAAAGTGCATTTGCGTAAAGTATTCATGACGTCCTCGTTTCGAGATTTTCGGTCTTGCGAACGAATGCGTGCTTGCTGCGCCAGCGCCGTTTCAAGCCTCCAGCATTCGCGCCGAGTTAACGGCCGTCGGCGCGGGCCAGGGTCGGGGTTAGCTGCCCGTGAGGCGTGCTCGTATTCGGCGTCTGATCGTCAGAACGAGGCCCGCGAGCAGTGACGCGACTCCCCCGAGCGCCAAGGGCGGCAGCGGGCCCGCCGTCTTCGGAAGGCGTTCTGGCGTTCGGTCCGGCTCCGCTTGCGCGACCTGCACCGGTTCCTTCACGATCTGCGCCAACTGCCCGGGCGGCGCACCCGGCTCGCTCGCGACCGCATACATCTGTTCGGGGACATACAGGTTGAGTTCCTGACCTCGAGACAGTTCGGAAAAACGGTAGTCGTGCCCGCCGATCGCCACGCGCTGATCCGGCGCCGGCATCAAGGCGAGCTCTCCCATCGACCGACCACGACGGTCCTGGAATTCGAACGTAACGGAGCCGTCACGGTTGCGCTGCACGAAATCGGCTGCAAAACGGGCCCACTTCTTGCCGTCGGACACCACGACCTCCTGACAACCCTCGCCGATTCGCGGAAACTGCGCGAGCAGGTCCTTGTTCCACGCGACCTGAGCGCAGCTCGCGGCTTGGACGCTAGGCTGTGGAATGCTCTTCGTGTCGAGTCCCTGCTGAGCACTGGCCGGCCTCGCGCAAACGAGGCACGCCAGCGTTGCCGCGATTCCGATGCCAATCGATACGTTGATTTTCCCGTTCACTTTGATTCTCCGGTGACAGACGCTCTTGGATTCAGCGCGACCGCCCGCACAATGTAGCGCCGCGGGGCACTGCCGACGAAATAGAACGGATAGCACGTCACGAGCGTGACCGCGGGCACGTTCGTCGGGCGGAGCGGGCGTACGTCTGTAGGACTCACGATAGCAAGGTCGACGACACGATACTGTCGCTGCTGCGTGAGGGTGTCGAGCTCGATGACGTCGCCCACGGCAACGTTCTTCAGCGCCCGGAAATACCCATCCCGATGCGCGGCGATTGCGACGTTCCCGTTGCTATCCGGCGCTGCGGTGCCCGCGACCAATCCGGCACCCCGATTGAGGTTGCGTTCGCTCGTGTCGGCGAAGACCGGCACCTCGAGTCCTACGCTTCGTATGCGCAACAGAGCGGCGGGCAGCTGCCGTGACGCGGCGGGCGCGTTCCCGCGGACCGCAAAGGCGCGAATGCGGCTTTCCGACCAATCCGTTTGATCGGGTGCGCTGCTCGCCCAAAGTCGTTCGACCCGGGCCTGCGCGGCGTTCCGCCTGACGGACGCCTCAACGGCCGCTGCCGCGTGTGCCTGCGTCCGTGCCTGCGCAAATGCCGTAATGGCCTGCCGCCTCTGGAGCTCACCGTCGGCCCGCGCGCCCGCATACAGCGCCAACAGCACCATTCCGCTCGCCCAGCAAGCGATCTCCAGCGCCCGGCCGGTGGGTCCGCCTTTCACCGGGTTACGGTCCGGCGCACGAGCTTCACGACAAACAGCAGAATGACGGCGCCGAGAAACGACACCAGCAATGCGCCCAGACTAAAATTGCCCTGATTGATCGTCGATGTGCCGAACAACCCACTGAACAGCCATCCGCCCAGAAAGGCCCCAACGACACCGACCACCACGTTCAGCACTATCCCTTGCCGCTCGTTGGTCCCCATGAATACGCTCGCCAGCCAGCCGATCAGCCCGCCGATGACGAGCCAAATTACAGTATTCACAACAGCCTCCCGTGTGATCCTGGGCCCATGTTACGCACGATGTATGGCGGCGCACGCTCGGTGTAGTACTTGGTGCTATCCGCTATTTCACGCTTGGCGGCGAGAACGATGCCGATTTGGAAGCACTCGACGCAAAAATCATCCGCTAGTTGCAGCGGGTTCGGATACAGTGATAGAAATAGCTTGCACGCACGCGCGGCGGCGAGCCGACCGAGATTTGCGGACTCCGCTACCGTGCAGAATGAATACTCCTGGCATGTTCGCCGCACACACCACCGAGGCCGCATAATTCGGGACGCTGCATGGTTGAGCAGCGGACCGAGCAAGTTGCCATTGGCGAGAGTGCTTGGATGTTCGCCGAAGAAGGGATACAAGCGATGAGGCCACCTTCCGCCCAGCCCAGTTCACGAGGCCCGAAAAAGACCACCGGTAGCGAATGGATCGGCGGCACAGTATCGATGCCCGCCTACGTCACCGGCGAGGGCGAGGCGTACCATCCCGAGGTGTTGCTTTGGGTGGGCGCCGACGGCGGCATTCTGGGCTCGACGGTTGCCAAGCCGGGCGAGCTTTTGCCCATGGCCAGCGAGAGCCTGCAGAGCGCCATCGACAGACCGATGTACGGCAAGGCCCACACTCCGACGCGCGTCCGCGTGGCCTCGGCCGAGCTCGCCGACGCGCTGCGCGCGGGGCATCCAGGCCTCAGCGTGGTCTGCGCTCCCACACCCGAGCTCGACGCGATGCTGGCGCTTTTGCGTGAGAAAATGACCGAGTACGGCGCGACCGAGCAGTCCTACCTCTCGACCGAGATCACCCCGGAGGCCATGGGGTCGTTCTTCAAGGCGGCCGCGGCGTTGTTCCGGTCCAAGCCGTGGAAGCTCGTGCCCGACGACCAATGCCTGTTCTCGGTCACGATCGAGCAGCTCGGCGTGCGGGATGCGGCAATGTCCATCATCGGCCAGATGGGGCAGAGCTTCGGGCTCATTCTATTCTCGAGCCTCGACGACTTCGAAGCCTACCTCGAAGCGGCGGATGGCGTCGAGCCCCGGGAAGCGCCCGAAATGCCGCCGCACTTCGTCCTCAACTTCGAGCAGGGCGCCGAGCTCGCTCCTGAGCTGCGCAAGGAGATCGCCGAGCACCGTTGGGAAGTCGCCGGTCCCGACGCCTATCCTTGGCTCGTCGCAGTCGATGAGCAGCTGGTGGCGAGGCCGCCGACCGGCAAGGAAGTCGTTATGGCCGAGGCGATCGCGCTGGCGCTCACCGACATGCGGGCCGAAAAGAAGGCGCTAAGAAAGGCGTGGGACGGAGGCGAGCCTCTCTCGTGCACGCTGACGGCGACGACGCATGAGGGGCAGATCGACGTCACGCTGGGCGCCCCCTACGTGCGCGCGCCCATCGAGTTCGACGCATCCCACGACATACTCGCCGCCTTGGCCGCGCTTGCCCGAAATGACGACGAGATCGACTACGACGCGCGCGCGGCGCTCGAAAACGAGTTGGTGCGCCGCTTCGCCGCCTCACCCGAGGCAAGGAACCTCGACGAGATCCACGCCTGTCGCTTCGTGATGGATCTCGCGGCGAACTACTTCGGCCAAACCATCGCCACACTCGGCGCCACCGACCTGCGCAAGGTGCTCTTCGAGCTCGTTCCGTGCAAGGTGAGCGTCGAGGCTTCCGAGGCAGATTGGATCGTAGAGGAGACCCGCGCCTTTTACGCCTTCTTGAAGCGGGAGTTCGGCCTCGAGCAGGCCGACTCCTGCCTGCGCGTGCTGGGCGGCAATGCCGTGAAGAAGCTCGAGGCGGCGCTCTCGATCCGCAGCAACTTCGGTATGGCCAAGTCGCTCTTCATGGCCGGCGCCGATGCCGGCTTCGATATGCAGTCCCGCGAAGGCATCGAGGCCTGGATGGAGTCGGTCCAGGGGAAGCCGCTGCCCTCATCGGGTCCCTCCCCCAGCCCGGGTGCGCCGCAGCGGTCGTCGAAGAAAGCGGCCAAGGCCAAAAAGGACAACCGCAAGGCCGCTCGCAAGGCGCGGACGAAGGCTCGCTGAAGACACGCCCCCGCCTTTTCGCCGGAAACGGAATTCGCGCATCTCAGCAGCCGACGTGCCGGTCAGACCTCGCGTTTGCGTTCGGGCATGCCGTGATGTCAGTTCGCCCCGGATAGGGGGCCGCCCGAAACCACGATCTCTACGCGTCGGTTGCGCGTGCGCCCCTCGGCCAATGCATTGTCGGCGATCGGCATGGACGAGCCGAGACCGGCTACGTCTATCGTCGATGCCGCAACGCCTTGCGCGATCAAGTAATCCCGCACGGTAATGGCACGCTGCAAAGACAGCGCGTTGTTCGTAGCGACACTTCCCGTGCTATCGGTGTGCCCCTCTACGTTGAAGCGTAAACCCGGGTACGAGGCCACGACTCCTGCGAACTTTGCGATGCTCTCGCGTCCCGATGCGTTGATCTCGGCCCTTCCGGTCGCGAACTGGACGCCTCCGATGTCGGCAATGAGACCGCGCTCCGAATCGCGCGTCGGTAGCGCCTTGTTCAACCGGCTGCGCAAGTCGGTGCGAGCCGCCTCGGCCGAAGCGGCCGTGGCCTTCTGACGCTCGGCGTCCGCCGCAGCTCCGGCCGCCACGCTCGCAGCCTCGGTCGCAATCGAAGCCTTTTCGGTCGCAGCCTCGGTCGCTGCGCTCGCCGCCGCCAATCGTTCGCCTTCTGCGGATGAAGCCGCGGACGCGGTCATCGCGACGCGACGGGCGTCCTCCCCGGCGATCACGGCCTCGCGAGCCAATCCGGGAGCGGCCTTGCGCGCCCTTCGTCTGCCGTGCTCGGACGTCTCCGCAGCCGCGAGCTTCGCTTTCGCCGCCGCATACGCGTCCGGTGCGAACCGTTCGGCACCGGCGGCGCGGGCGATGGCGAGTGCATATTCGGCTTCAACAATTTCCTGGGAATTCGACCGATCGAGCGGCAGACGGGGAAGTCCCGAGTAATCGGAACGCTGAGTCAATGTGGCGACTTTCGACTCGGTCCCCTCTACGTCATCGGCGACGTTGTACAAGGCGATCATCGTGCTCGGTACCGTGACCGCAAAATGGGGCTCGGCTGTGACGATCAATGCAAACTGCGATGCGCCGTATTGCGTCTCCATCTTACCTTTGCCGCCCTCGGCACCTACGACTACACCCTGATTGGTTGCGCGGCCGTCGGGAGTCAAGGCCCAAAGAACGTAAACAACGTAGGGACCGAGTGACGCCGGCTCCGGCAGCCCCTCAACCTCTACCGAGATTCGCGCGTTGCCGTCCCTGTAGCGTACTCGCGCCGTGCCCTGCGCGCGTCCCGCCATCGGCGTGCTTCGAAGAATCAGGTCCGATGTCCGGCGCTCGCGGTAACTGAATGCCGAAATCTGACTCAGGACATCGGAGCTTGCGACAGTAACAGCTTCGCCCCGCTTGCCCTTCTCCGCTGCGACGCTGGCTCCGCATGCACTGGCCATCGCGACGCTGGCCGCGAGAGCGACAACAATTGTATGGTTCATTACGACTTCCCGGATAGGCGCAAGAGGCGCCGACTGAGCAGCAGACTACGCGAAGTCTCCCGCGGGGGTCGGTACGCTAGCGCTCAAAGGCGCGGTATCCGCTCGTTCGCTCACGTCACGTGGTATCGTCGACGGTCTTCGCAACGGCTGTCGCTTGGTGCCGCCGGCCAGGCCAGCGACTTGGAACGTGGGCGGACAAACCTGGCGGCGTCCCGTTCTATCGTCTTCGTATTCACGGCGGGCCCCAACGGTGGCGGTGGCCCGTCGGTCCTGGTGGATTCCACTACATAGACCCCGAATAGGTAGGTCTTGCAGCAGCCAAGGGCAAACGGCGGTGCGCACTCGAGCCAGCACTGCCTCGCGTAAGGTACCTATGCGGCTCGCGCTCGTGCGCTCGAAGGCGCGTTTGAGCGACTACCGGTGAACACGACGCCGACCGCCCCCGGCTAGTTCGAGGAGAGAGTCATCGCTATTGGGAAGTTCGGACGATCGGCGAGTGCACCGAACCCGCCGCGTAGCGGCCGGGATTCGGAGTTATTGCGCTCGGAGCTGTTCAGCATTGAGCAACTGAAGCGTCACGGTGCAACGCTTGCCGGCCGGCATAGAATCGATCCGCATCCTGGACCGGACCGCCTGCTGCCAAGACTGACGGACAATGCGCGCGTGTTGGTGGCCGCGTACAACGTCGTGACGGCAGCCGCAACGCCGGGCGAACGGATCGTCCCGGCAGAAGCCTGGTTGCTCGACAATTTCTACCTGATCGAGCAACAGATCGGTCTGGCGCGCCGACATCTGCCACCCAGGTACAGCCGGCAGTTGCCGCGGCTGGCAGATGGCGCTTCCGCCGGGTTCCCCCGCATCTACGACCTCGCGTCGGAATTGATCTCCCACACGGACGGTCGCGTCGACAACGACAACGCTACCCAATTCGTCACCGCTTATCAGTCCGTTGAACCGTTGAAGCTCGGCGAGTTGTGGGCATTCCCGATCATGCTGCGGTTGGCGGTGCTCGAAAACCTGCGCCGCGTGGCGTTGCGTATCGCCCATCGGCGGGAGGAGCGGGATACCGCCATCGTCTGGGCGGACCGCATGCGCGCGACCGTCGAAAGGGAACCGAAACAGCTCATCCAGTTG
Organism: uncultured Gammaproteobacteria bacterium; assembly: GCA_963782445.1. Taxonomy (GTDB): domain Bacteria; phylum Pseudomonadota; class Gammaproteobacteria; order Steroidobacterales; family Rariloculaceae; genus ZC4RG20. The sequence continues at coordinate 1,032,429 of CAWAJM010000001.1, read as the reverse complement.
CTGGCCGAATTTGCCAACGCGGATGTGCCGCTGACCGCGCCGTTCGTCGAGGAATTCCACGCGAGGCTTCAGGCGCAGGGACCCGCTATCGCGTTCGTGCAAACCTGGGTCGAGCAAAACCTGCTCGAACAGGGAGTGACCGCAAACCAATTATCGGAGGCGGCCAGCCGCACGGCCGCAACCAGTCAGATCTCCATTGCAAACAGCATCGGCAGCCTGCGTTTCATCGGCGTTATGGACTGGAGGAATTACGTCGAGTCGCTCAGCGTCGTCGAGCAGACATTGCGTGAAGACCCGGCGGGAATGCACGCCGGCCAGGATTTCGCCACCCGCGACCGCTACCGGCATGCGATCGAAGATGTGGCCCGACGTAGTGCGCACCATTCGGGCAGCGAGTCGGCGGTGGCACGCGCAGCCGTCGCGCTCGCGCAGGCGGCTGCCGAGCAATCGGGTACCGACGACCGCACTGCGCATGTCGGATTCTACCTGATCGATCGCGGGCGCCACATACTGGAGCGTGCCGTCGGCTGCCGTCTGTCGTGGAAGTCGCGCATCAGCCGGGCCGGCGGGCATTTGCGCCTGCTCCTTTACGCCGGGCTCATCCTGTTGCTCACCGCACTGGCGACGGCAGTCGTGCTTTCCCCTTTCGAGGGGTTCGCGCCGGGCGACTGGCGGTACTGGTTCTTTGCACTCGCCGGCGTAATCGGCATGTCGGCGCTGGTGGTCTCGGTGGTGAACCTCGCCGTCACGCTCATCCTGCCGCCTCGCGCGTTGCCGCGATTGGATTTTTCGCAGGGCATTCCACTCGTTCACCGCACCATGGTGGCCGTCCCCACTTTGCTGAGCGGACGGCAGGAGATCGACGAGCTTCTCGAAGCCATGGAGATCCGCTATCTCGGAAATCGCGATCCCAATCTATTCTTTGCCCTGCTGACGGATTTTCCTGACGCGCCGGAGCGGACGCTACAAGGCGATGAGGCGTTGCTCGCCCACGCGCGCGCGGCGGTCCAGGCCCTTAACGAGGCCTACGACGAAGATCGCCCATGCGTATTCTACCTCTTTCATCGGCCACGCATATGGAATCCAACCGAACGGGTGTGGATGGGCTATGAACGCAAGCGAGGTAAATTGGAGCAGTTCAATGCGTTGTTGAGGGGGGCAGGCCAAACGGCATTCTCGGATATCGTCGGCGACACATCGATTCTCGGCTCGATCCGGTACGTCATAACCCTGGATACCGACACGCAATTGCCTCGCGACTCGGCGCGCACACTGATAGGCAACCTCGCTCATCCGCTCAATAGGCCGGTGTTCGATGCCGAAAAGGGGCGCGTTGTCGAAGGCTACGCGATCCTGCAACCCCGCGTTTCGATCAGTCTGGCGAGCGCGGGCCGGTCACGATTTACGAAACTGTTCGCGGGTGAGTCAGGCGTCGATCCCTACACCCGAGAGATTTCGGATGTCTACCAGGACATCTTCGGTGAAGGGTCGTTCATCGGTAAGGGCATCTACGATGTGGACGCCTTTCGTCAGGCCGTCGATGGACGCTTTCCGGAGAATCTCATTCTCAGTCACGACCTGCTGGAAAGCGGGTATGCGCGTTCGGCACTCGTGACCGACGTCGATCTCATTGAAGAGTTTCCGGCCAGCTACTCCATGGAGGCCAGTCGGCGACACCGGTGGATACGCGGAGACTGGCAGCTTGCCGGCTGGCTGCTCCCGCGCGTGCCCGGAGCGCCCCCGTCCAATGAGGCGAACGGCACAAGACGATCGCAGGCGATGCGGCAACCGAACCCGCTCTCCGCCTTGTCGGTGTGGAAGCTGTTCGACAACCTTCGACGCAGCCTCGTCGTGCCGTCACTGCTGGCCCTGCTCGCCGGTGGCTGGCTGTTCGGCCCGGGGTCGGCGTGGTTCTGGACCCTGCTGGTCGGCGGTGTGGCGTTCCTACCCGCCTTGCTGGCGGCCTTGATCGAACTCATCCGCAAACCCGAAGAGCGCGATTCGCTGGTGCACCTTACTCTGACCGGAAAGTCTGCGGGCCGCGCAATCATGCTCCCTTTGCTGACCGTGGTGCTGTTGCCATACGACGCCGCGATCGGCCTGGATGCGATCCTGCGCTCAGGCGTACGCATGCTGTTCACGCGACGTGGATTGCTGCTCTGGCAACTGCGCGCCTATGCAGGGCGCAACGCGCGCCGTACGTTGGCCGAATTCTTCAGGGAGATGTGGATCGCGCCGGCCGTGGCGCTGGCGCTCGGCCTGGCGCTGGGTTTGCCGGGCGCCTGGGCCCCGTGGCAAACCCGCACGGCGGAGTGGTTCTTCTGGGCGCCGATCTTGCTGCTGTGGCTGGTCTCGCCGGCCGTCGGCTGGTGGATCAGCATGCCGCTACGGCCCCGAGCGCAGGGCTTGACCGTCGACCAACGGGCGTTCCTACGAGCCTCGGCCCGGCGCACGTGGCGCTACTTCGCGGACTTCGTCAGTCCACAGGACAACTGGCTGCCGCCCGACAACTTCCAGGAATATCCGGCTCCGGTCATCGCCTCGCGCACCTCGCCTACCAATATAGGCATGGCGCTCCTGGCGGACCTGGCTGCCTACGACTTCGGTTACCTTTGCGCCGGAGAATTTCTGCAGCGGGTTGAAAACACGTTGGCTACGATGGAGAAGCTGGAACGCTACCGCGGCCATTTCTATAACTGGTACGACACCCGCACACTGCAACCGCTGCGCCCGCAATATATCTCTTCGGTAGACAGCGGCAACCTGATAGGAAGCCTACTCACGTTACAGGCGGGACTGGCCGAGCTGAAAGATCAGCCGGTGCTGTCCGCGTGCGCGTTCCAGGGGCTGCAGGACACGCTAAGGGTCCTTGCCGAACACGTGCCCGCGTTACCCGCGCCCGACCTCGAGAGCAAGATCACGTCGCTGCAGGAGACTCTACGCTCGACAACACTCAACGGCCAGCCACGGACACTAGTGGGCGCCGAAAAGCTCGTGGATGAAATTCATCGCGTTGCCGGCGGACTGGTTGCATGGCTACCGGCGGATATCGATATCGATGGTGAACTGTACTACTGGGCGGAGGCATTCGACCGGCAATCCCGCGCATTGCGCGATGACCTTGAATTCCTTGTACCCGGCTCCGATTCGGTGTCGCAGCGCTTCGCGCACATCCCCACGCTGGCGGAATTGGTTGGGGATGGCGCGCTCGGCACAGGAGCTGGCTCGTCAGCCGGGGTCCTCGCGCCGACGGAATCACGTTACAGGGGTGCGCTGGAGCGGCTCAGAATCATCGACGATCTGGTGGGTCGCTGCCGCGAGCTCGCGTTCATGGATTTCGAGTTCCTCTATGACACGCCGCGCGGTTTACTGAGCATCGGTTACGACGTTGGCGAACGGCGCCGCGATCCGTCCTGCTACGACCTCTTGGCATCCGAAGCGCGCCTTGCGAGCTTCCTGCTCATCGCGCAAGGGCAGATACCGCAGAAGCATTGGTTCGCGCTCGGCCGCCTGCTGACCAGCCATGGCGGTCACCTCAGCCTGATTTCGTGGAGCGGTTCGATGTTCGAGTACCTCATGCCGCGGCTCTTGATACCGAGTTACGAGAACACTCTACTGGAGCAGACCTGCATGGCTGCCGTGTCGCGCCAGATCGAATATGGCCGACAACGCGGGGTGCCCTGGGGCATTTCCGAGTCCTGTTATAACGCGACCGATATGCATCAGGTCTATCAATACCGAGCCTTCGGCGTACCCGGACTGGGCCTCAAGCGGGGCTTGGGGGATGATTTGGTCATCGCCCCTTACGCCAGCGCGCTGGCGCTGATGGTGAAGCCGTTGGAAGCGTGTCGCAACCTGAAGACGCTGGCCGCCGACGGCTTCCTCGGCATCTACGGGTTTTACGAAGCGGTGGATTACACGCCATCGCGTATACCGCGGGGCATGAACCACGCCATAGTGCGCGCCTTCATGGCGCATCACCAAGGCATGAGCCTGTTGGCCTTTGACAATGTATTGCTGAGTCGGCCGATGCAGCGCCGATTCATGTCGGACCCGCTCGCACGCGCCACTGAATTGTTACTGCAGGAGAGGGTCCCGAAGACGGGGGCTACGTTACATCCGCACGCTGCCGAAGTGAGCGCCGCGGCACGTCCCCCTGCCGCCGAAGCCGGCGCGACCGTGCGCGTGTTCACTGACCCGAATACGCCGATACCAGAGGTTCACCTGTTGTCGAACGGCAGGTACCACGTCATGGCGACCAACGCCGGTGGCGGCTACAGCCGCTGGCGCGATCTGGCTGTCACGCGTTGGCGCGAGGACGCCATTTGCGACAGCTGGGGCACATTTGTTTACTTGCGCGATCGCGACACAGGGCACTATTGGTCGACCGCGCATCAGCCGACACTGTGCAAGGCCGATCATTACGAGGCGATCTTCATGCCGGCGCGCGCGGAATACCGGCGGCGTGACCGGGCGATCGAAGCGCACACCGAGATCAGCGTTTCGCCCGAAGACGACGTTGAGATCCGCCGTGTCACGCTGACCAATCTGGCGTCCCACCCCCGTCACATCGAAGTGACGAGTTACGCGGAGGTGGTTCTGGCGCCCTCGAATGCCGACTTGGCACATCGCTCCTTTAGCAACCTGTTCGTGCAGACTGAAATACTCCCCGATCACCAAGCGATCCTGTGTGCGCGGCGCCGCCGCACACCCGGGGAGCAGGTGCCGTGGATGTTTCATATGTTGGCGGCGCCCGGTACCACTGCCGACGAACCGTCCTATGAAACCGACCGTGCCAGGTTCATTGGGCGGGGCCGAACGGCGGCCAACCCCGTGGTACTAGCTGGCGGTGATCGCTTCGCCCAGTCGGCCGGACGGCTGTCCAACACCGATGGTCCGGTGCTCGATCCCATCGTGGCCATCCGCCGCACCATCACCTTATCGCCCGACGAATCGACGACCGTGCAGATCATTTCGGGTGTCGCGGACACGCGTGAGGCTGCAATGACTGTGCTAGAGAAGTATTGCGACCGGCACTTCGTCGAGCGCGCCTTCGAAATGGCATGGTTCCAAAGCCAGGAGGTTCTGCGCGTCCTCAACGCTAGCGAGGCCGACGCCCAGCTCTATGGCCGCCTGGCCAACTCCGTCATTTACGGTAGTGCTTTGCGTCGCGCCGCACCGAGCGTGATTGCACGCAACCAGCTGGGGCAATCGGGGCTTTGGCGCTTTGCGATCTCTGGCGATCTTCCGATTGTGCTCGTACGCATCAGCGATCTGAGTCGCATCGATCTGGTAAGAGAGGTCCTCCAAGCCCATGCCTATTGGCGCATGAAGGGCCTGAGCGCGGATCTGGTGCTCTTGAACGAGGATTTTTCCGGCTACCGCGCCGTTCTCCATGACGAGATCATGGGCCTGGTCAATGCAGGGCCCGAGGCGCAGCAAATCGACAGGCCAGGCGGAGTCTTCGTGCGCCGCGCCAATGAGCTTTCCGAGGAGGACAGAGTCTTGTTCCAGACCGTCGCCCGCGTCGTGCTCACCGACACTGCCGAAACTTTGCGCGAGCAGGTGGAACGCCGCGTACCGCCGGAGCGTGTGCCGGGCCGTTTGGCGTCGGTGCTGACACCGACCGATGCACCAGTTCGTCCGCTGTTGGCGCGCGAGCTCATTTTCAGCAACGGCCTGGCGGGCTTCACGCCTGACGGACGCGAATATGTCATCACCCTCGAGCCGGGTCAAAGCACGCCGGCGCCGTGGGCCAACGTCATCGCGAGCCCGCACATCGGCACCGTCGTCAGCGAGGGCGGCGGTGCCTATACATGGGTGGAAAACGCGCACGAGTTTCGGTTGACCCCCTGGCACAACGACCCGCTGAGCGACAGTAGCGGCGAGGCCGTGTATATCCGCGACGAGGAAACGGGTGCGTTCTGGTCGCCGACGCCCTTGCCCGCACGCGGCCGATCCGGGTATGTATGCCGGCACGGGTTCGGATACAGCGTGTTCGAGCATTACGAAGCCGGCATTTTCTCGGAATTGTCCACCTATGTCGCAATGGACGCGCCGGTGAAGTTCGCCGTGGTGAAGCTGCGAAACGACTCCAGGCGTGCCCGTCGCGTGTCCCTGACTGCGTATTGGGAATTGGTGCTCGGTGAGTGGCGGCACACCAATTTGATGCACATCGTCACCGAAACGGATCCGTCCAGTGGAGCGCTGTTCGCGCGCAATGCCTACGGGCGCGAATGCGCCAACCGAGTCGTCTTTGCGCAGGTCAGCGAGCCGGAGCGAACGATGACCGGCAACCGTACGGAATTCATCGGCCGCAACGGCTCGCTGGGTGCTCCGGCGGCCATGCGCCGCACGCGTTTGTCCGGAAGGACCGGTGCGGCCCTGGATCCGTGCGCGGCGATACAGGCTGGGATTGAACTTGCTGCCGGGCAGGAGCGCGAGATCGTATTCGTATTCGGCGCGGCGCGCGACAGCGACGAAGCGCGGCATTTCCTCGGGAGATTCGGCGGACCCGCCGGTGCACGGCAGGCATTGGAAGCGGTCTGGGAATACTGGAACCATACTCTGGGCGCGGTGCATGTGGAGACGCCGGATCCTGCCTTGAACGTACTGGCCAACGGGTGGCTGGTTTACCAGACAATCTCGTGCCGGCTGTGGGGACGCAGTGGCTATTATCAATCTGGCGGGGCCTACGGTTACCGCGATCAATTGCAGGACACGATGGCGTTGATCCATGCGACACCGTGGCTCGCCCGGGAGCAATTGATCCGTTGTGCCGGGCGCCAATTCCGCCAGGGGGACGTCCAACACTGGTGGCATCCGCCCAACGGCCAAGGCGTGCGCACGCATTTTTCCGATGACTACCTGTGGCTGCCGTATGCGACCTGTCGTTACGTGCTTGCGACGGGCGATTCGGGCGTACTCGACGAGTCGGTCCACTTCTTGGAGGGCCGCGAGTTGAATCCCGAAGAGGAGGCTTACTACGACCAGCCGCAACGTTCTATTGAAGCGGCCAGCCTCTATGAACATTGCGCGCGTGCGATCAAGCATGGATTACGCTTCGGCGACCACGAATTGCCGCTGATGGGCTGCGGCGACTGGAACGATGGCATGAACCTCGTCGGTCGCAACGGCAAGGGCGAGAGCGTTTGGCTGGCGTGGTTTCTGCACCAGAATCTGCGGCTATTCGCAGAGCTCGCCCGTAGTCGGGAGGACGAGGCCTTTGCCGAGCTTTGCACCGCGCAGGCCGCGCGGTTGGTTGACAACATAGAGGCCAACGCCTGGGACGGCGGCTGGTACCGACGGGCGTACTTCGACGACGGCACCCCCCTGGGCTCATCCGAGAACGAGGAATGCCAGATCGATTCCATCAGCCAGAGCTGGGCAGTGATTTCGGGCGGCGGCAATCGGGCGCGGGCGCGCCGGGCGATGGCGGCGGTGGACCAACGCCTCGTGCGACGCGACGCGGGGCTGATCCAATTGCTTACACCGCCCTTCGATAGGTCAGACCTCGAACCCGGCTATATCAAGGGCTACGTGCCCGGTGTGCGCGAGAACGGCGGCCAATATACCCATGCCGCGATTTGGACCACGATGGCGTTTGCGATGATGGGTGATGCCGAACGCGCCTGGGAATTGTTCGCCATGCTCAACCCCATCAATCACGGCAGTCAGCCGGAGGCGATTGACCGCTACAAGGTGGAGCCATACGTCATGTGCGCGGATATCTACGGGGCGCCGCCGCACACGAGCCGCGGCGGTTGGACTTGGTACACCGGCGCGGCGGGCTGGATGTACCGGCTCACCGTGGAAACACTGCTGGGTCTGCAACTGGAAGCGGACCATCTGCGCATCGCGCCGTGTATCCCGGCCCATTGGGAGTCATACACCATCCACTACCGCTATCGCGAGACCGTCTACCACATCACGGTCAAGCGGCTCGCCGAACACCCGGGTGAGCCGGCACGGCTGACAATGGATGGAATCGAGCGCACCGGCAACCTCATTCCGCTGATCGACGACCGCCAGGACCACACGGTCGAAGTGAGAATGACGCACCCCCGGCCCTCTTGCTCGCCCTGAAGCCGTGCGCCACCGGCCAAGAGTTGCCCGTCTGGGCGCTCGCGAGTCTAGTGGCCTGTAACGGCTGATTCGGTAGTGGCTGAGCGATGGATGGCGCGTCGGGGCAAGGCGCGAGGAGGAGGCATAGTGGTGACTATGGCGACGACGAGCAACGCGGCACCGGCGCGCCAGACGCGTTCAGGCGCTACCGAATCAGCCGTTACAGGCCACTAGGCCCTCGACGCGATACGGTCCGATACCGGCTCATTTAGACGACTCGTCATGGCGCAGCTCGTGCTCCGCCTGGAGCCAGTCCTGAGTCGCACGGCCTTCTTGACGGCCGCGCCGCTCATAGAGCTCGTAGGCGCGCCTGGCGATTTGCGGCGTCCGGTCCATAGGCACCTTGGCCAGAAGCGGCGCGGCGGTCGGATCGAATACCCGATACGCAAACAGCTTCACCCGATCGTTCACGAGGAACCACGCGAGCGCATAGCCCCAGACGAACAGCGCCCAGCCCCAGCCGAGGGGCGTCATGAACACTCCGTAAACGGCCATCAGCGTCGCCACGAGTTGCGTGCCGATTACCGCAAAGAGCAAGATCCACGCCGGACGGATGGACCAGAACGGGCCGCGCGTGCGCGTAAGGAAGATCGTCAGATGCCCGGCCACGGACAGCATCAGATACATGAGCGTTTGAATGTGCGCACGATCGAGGTGATAGACGCGCTCTCCGAGGTAAAACAGTCCAAATGCCGCCACGGGTCCGATGACACCCAAGACCGTGGCGACCCCGAGCACCATGCGCATGTTCCATGCTTCGGGCTTGTTCTTGTAATGCACGTTGTCGTACGCAATGGAGAGGATCGCCCCGTCGTTGAGCAACGCGAGCAGCACGATCATCACGGCCGTCAAGGGATAGAAGTTGAAGATCAGGATCGCCAGCGTCATGAACAACAGCACGCGCAGCGTCTCGGCAATGCGATAAATGGCATAGCTGTTCATGCGCTGGAAGATTTTCCGGCTTTCCTTGACTGCGTCGACGATCACGGATAGGCCCGATGTCATGAGCACGATGGATGCCGCCGCGCGAGCAGCGTCCGTCGCGCCGGAAACGGCGATGCCGCAGTCGGACTTCTTCAGGGCCGGAGCGTCGTTGACCCCGTCGCCCGTCATGCCAACTATGTGACCGCGTTGCTGCAGGACATCGACGATATGGAACTTGTGTTCGGGGAACACCTGGGCGAAACCGTCCGCCTGCTCGATGGACTCCGAGAGCTGCGCGGTCTCCCGTCGGTTGGCGTCACCGAAGCCGCCGGCGTCGAGGATGTTCGCGCCGAGACCGAGCTTCGCGGCGGTTTCGCGAGCAATCGCCAGCTGATCGCCGGTCACCATTTTGACGTTTACGCCCATCTGCCTCGCGGTCGCTATGGTCGCCTTGGCTTCGTCGCGTGGCGGGTCGAACAGGGGCAGTACGCCTAAGAACTGCCATGGGCCGTCTCCCTCGGCCCGCGCAACCCCGAGCGCCCGGAACCCGCGCGCCGCGAATTCGTCGATGGCGTGCCCGACGGCGGCCTGGACCTCCCCGGCGTTCGCCGACAACTCCAGAATGACCTGCGGTGCGCCCTTGGTCACCTTGAATACTTTTCCGTCCGCGCCCTTGACGGTTGCTTCGGTACGCTTGTGTACGGCGTCGAACGGCTGGAAGTGAACGATTTGGTAGCCGTCCAAGGCCTGCGCGCTCTCGAGGCCGCCCAGCACAGCCATATCGATGGTGTCGTTATTCCCTGCGCGTGACGCCAGCGCAGCGGCGACGATGACTCGGTCGGCAGGAACGCCGCTCACGCCGAAGGGCTCGCCCAGGGTCAGTACGTTCTGGGTCAGCGTTCCGGTTTTGTCCGCGCACAGCACGTCCACGCCGGCCAATTCCTCGATGGCGGCCAGGCGGGTCACGATGGCTTCTTTCTTGGCCAACAGGCGGGCGCCGACGGCCATCGTCACGGACAGCACCGTCGGCATCGCCACGGGAATCGCAGCGACGGTCAGGACCAAGGCGAACTGCAAGGTCGTGAGGATGGGGTCCCCGCGGAACAACGCAACCCCGAGAATCAACACGACCAGCGTCACGGCCAGGATGATGAGGTAATCGCCGATCTTCAGCACCGCCCACTGAAAGTGGCTGACGGTCTGCGCCACCTGGACGAGCTGCGCCGTCTTGCCGAAGTACGTGCTCGAGCCCGTAGCGTAGACCAACGCATCGATTTCGCCCTGGCGGACGATGGACCCCGAGAACACCGCGTCGCCGGACCCGCGCTCGGCGGGCAACGATTCTCCGGTCAGCGCGGACTGGTCCACTTCTATGGCGTCGCCGTCGAGCAGGCGCGCATCCGCAGGGACGATGTCGCCCAAGCGCAGCCGGATCACGTCGCCAGGCACCAACTCCCGCGCCTCCTGCATGGCCCAGGCACCATCACGCTTCACCCTGGCCCTGATCGCGAGCTTCGCCTTCAGCGCGGCGATCGCGTTGCCCGCCTGGTGCTCTTCCCAGAATCCGACTACGGCATTGGCGAGAAGCAGCAGCAGAATGATGGCAAAATCCGGCCAGTGTCGGGCGACTGCCGAAAGGATCACGGCCGCTTCGATCATCCACGGGATGGGACCCCAGAAGTAGCTCAAGAATTTGAGGAACGAATTGGCTTTCCTTTCCTCGATCTCGTTAGGCCCATATTGCGTCAGCCGTTTCTTGGCCTCGGCTCGAGCGAGGCCGTCGGCCGAAGACCCTAACTTCTTCTCCATTTCCGGCATGGATAGGGAGTTCAGATCGGCCTTCGCATCGGCTGCACGGCCTGGCCTCGACGCGGGCGACTTGGACGCGGATGGCGTATTCAAGATATTTCCTCTGACTTTCTTCAGCCCTTTCGTAACAGCAGGATCAGCCCGAGCAAGCCCGCCAACAGTGCCAGCCACAGGCCGATCGCGATGCGCGTGGCTCTTACGGCGCGATCTTTCTCCCACCAACTCGCTGGGCGAATGCCCTGCACCAGAAACGTCGTCACTGCAGCCAGGTTCACGCAGATCAGGTTCACCAGAAATAGCGACAATGCGCCCGCTGCAAGCGCGGGATGGCCGCCGCCCAGCAGCAGTCCGCCCGCCGCGAGCGCCGGCAATAGCGCCAACGCCACCATCACGCCGATCAAGGTCGCCGACACACCCGTCGTAAACGCCAGCGCGCCCGCACAGCCCGACGCCAAGGCCAGTGTGACGTCGCCGAGCCGCACCCGAGTGCGTGATGCCACCTCGGGCAGCGCCGGGTCCACGTGCACCAGCGCACCGATGACCACCGACAGCACCATCGCCGCCGCAATGCCGGCCAGGGCCGTCAAGAGCGCCCGCCGCAGCAGCGACACGTCTCCAAGCGTCGTGCCGAGCGCCATCGCCATGTTCGGACCTAGCAACGGCGCGATCACCATGGCGCCGACGATGATCACCACGCTGTCGTATTGCAGACCGATGGTCGCCACGACCGTAGACAACACCGCCATCGCCAGATAGACCCTAGAGCACCGCGCCGCATCCTTAATGTCCTCGTAAAGCTCCTCCCGGCCGATCCGCTCGGACGATTCTTCATCGGGCTGCGGCTGCCCGGGCGGCGCAGCCGGCTTCGCCTCCGGGTCCGGCTCCGCCCGCGGCAAAGTCGCTTCGACCGGTAGAATCACAGCCCGATTACCCTCCCCTCCGGCATACACCTTCTGCAACCCATCCAGCACCGTCTCGCTCTTTTCCGCATCCAACAAGATCCTCACCAGCACGACCCCGTCCGGCAAACGGATCTGGCGGTGTTCGAGCACCTTTTGCTCTTCGAGAAGGCCGCGGACTTCTTCGCCGTCCTTCTCGTTCAACACCATCTCGATCAAGCGCAGCGCCATCCGGCGTCATCCACCCCATTTCCAATTGCGAATTTCCGGCATGTCCTGACCGTGCTCGTCGATGTATTGCGTATGCTGGACTAGCTTGTCCTTCAGCTGCTGCTTCAGGTAGATCCCCTTGTCGCCCGTTTGCGGCAGCCGGTCGACGGTGTCCATCACGAGGTGGAAGCGGTCGAGATCGTTCAACACCGTCATGTCGAAGGGCGTCGTGATGGTGCCCTCTTCCTTGTAACCGCGGACGTGAATGTTGTGGTGGTTCGTGCGCCGGTAGGTCAGCCGGTGGATCAGCCACGGGTAGGCGTGGAAGGCGAAGATGACCGGCTTGTCCTTGGTGAAGAGCTCGTCGAAATCCATGTCGCTCAAGCCGTGCGGATGCTCGCTCGGCGGCTGCAGCTTCATGAGGTCCACGACGTTCACCACACGGATCTTGAGCTCGGGAAGGTGCTTGCGCAGAATCGAGACCGCAGCGAGCGTCTCGAGCGTCGGCACGTCGCCGCAGCAGGCCATGACCACGTCGGGCGCGACGGCCTGGTCGTTGCTGGCCCACTGCCAGATGCCGATGCCCTCGCTGCAGTGCTTGACCGCGGCGTCCATGGTCAGCCACTGCGGCGCGGGGTGTTTGCCCGCGACCACCACGTTGACGTAATGGCGGCTGCGCAGGCAGTGGTCCATCACCGACAGCAGGCAGTTGGCGTCCGGCGGGAAGTAGACACGCACCACCTCGGCCTTTTTGTTCACGACGTGGTCGATGAAACCCGGATCCTGATGGGTGAAGCCGTTGTGATCCTGGCGCCAGACGTGGGAGGCCAGCAGGTAGTTCAGGGAGGCGATCTTGCGCCGCCACGGCAAGTGGGCGGTGACTTTCAGCCACTTGGCGTGCTGATTGAACATCGAATCGATGATGTGAATGAACGCCTCGTAACAGTTGAAGAGCCCGTGCCGGCCGGTGAGCAGGTAGCCCTCGAGCCAGCCCTCGCACTGGTGCTCGCTGAGCATCTCCATGACGCGCCCGGCCGGGGCGAGAAACTCGTCGTTCGCGACCGTGGCGGCGTCCCATTGGCGGTCCGTCGCCTCGAAGAGCGCTTCGAGCCCGTTAGAGAGCGTCTCGTCGGGCCCGAAGATCCGGAAGTTTCGCTGCGCTTGATTCAGCTTCTGCACGTCGCGCAGGAAGCGCCCGAGCACGTGCGTATCGCCGACCCCGCGCGTGCCGGGCGCCGGCACCGCCTCGGCATAATCGCGGAAATCCGGCATCCGCAGATCCCGCAGCAGCATGCCGCCGTTGGCGTGGGGATTGGCGCCCATGCGTCGTCGGCCCGCGGGCGCGAGCTCGGCCAGCTCCGATTTGAGGCGCCCTTCGGCGTCGAAGAGTTCCTCCGGCCGATAGCTCTTGAGCCAGTCCTCCAGCAGCTTCAGGTGCTCGGGATGGGTCGCCGGGTCGGAGAGCGGCACCTGGTGCGCACGGAAAGTGCCTTCCACCTGAAGACCATCGACGACTTTCGGCCCCGTCCAGCCTTTGGGCGACTTGAGGACGATCATCGGCCAGCGCGGACGCGTCGTGTCGCCGTTGTTCCGTGCATTGCTCTGGATTCGACGGATGTCCTCGATGGTCTTGTCCAAGGTGGCGGCCATGAGCCGATGCATCGCCCCCGGCTCATCCCCTTCGACGAAGTGGGGCGTCCAGCCGCAGCCGCGCAGAAACTGCTCCAACTCCTCGTGCTCGATGCGCGCGAGGACGGTCGGATTGCTGATCTTGTAGCCGTTCAGGTGCAGGATCGGTAACACGGCCCCGTCGGTGACCGCATCGAGAAACTTGTTCGACTGCCACGCCGTCGCCAAGGGGCCCGTTTCCGCCTCGCCGTCGCCGATGACGCAGGCGACGACGAGATCGGGATTGTCGAACACCGCGCCGAACGAATGGCTGAGCGAATAACCGAGCTCGCCGCCCTCATGGATCGACCCGGGGCATTCGGGAGAGGCGTGGCTCGGGATGCCGCCCGGAAACGAAAACTGCTTGAAGAGCTTTTGCAGTCCGGCCTCATCCTGACTGATGTTGGGATAGATCTCGCTGTACGTGCCCTCGAGATACGTATTACCGACGACGGCCGGGCCGCCATGGCCGGGCCCGGAGACGTAGATCATGTCGAGGTCGTACTTCTTGATGACGCGATTCAGGTGCACATAAATGAAGTTCTGACCGGGCGTCGTGCCCCAGTGTCCCAGCAGCATGTGCTTCACATCCCCGAGTGCCAGGGGCCGCCTCAACAGGGGATTGCCGTAGAGATAGATTTGGCCGACCGAAAGATAGTTGGCGGCGCGCCAGTACGCGTCCATCTTGCGGAGCAATTCAGGAGAAAGCACTTCGTTCTTCATGACCCAAGACTCCTGCTTTGCCGGAGACCGAGAACGATGGCGATCCGCCTCGGCCGCCGAGTGTCAGCGTTCCGCCGGCACCGGTTGATCGCTTATCGCTGCCAAAGGATGTGAGATTCTTCCAGCGGCACTGCCACTCCATCGCCGACGGGCATGAGACGGGCCGTAAAGTCCGTGGCCGCGCGCTTCGCCGACACGCTTGCGCGATAGGCGTAGCCGCTCGTCGCGCCCACCAATTGCCGCACGCGCTTCATCTCCTGCCGCACCGGAACGCCGTCTCCCACTCCCTCGGCATAGAGCTCGACTCGCACGGCTTCGGGATCGAGTTCATCGAGGTACACTTGCACTTCGAAGACATGGTGCTCGTCGGCGGTCGCCACCTTCACTTCGCCGAAGCGCAGGGCGGCCCATTTCTGCTTCAGCGTATGCCGCCAATTCACGATATTCTTGCCGAGCGCGCCCTGGTCGGCGGCACGCTCACGATAGGCCGCGGCGCCCGGGAAATAGTATTGCTCGGTGTATTCGCGCACCGCGCGGCTCGTGGAAAAACGCGGTGTCAAGCGAGCCATGCTCTCGCGCATCCGCGCCACCCACGCCCGCGGGATGCCCTGCTCGTCTCGAGAATAGAACTCGGGGACCACCTCGCGTTCGAGCAGGTCGTAAAGCGCTGCCGCTTCCAGCGCGTCCCAAGCAGGATCGTCACCGTGTTCTTGGCCGTCCCCCAACGCCCATCCCACTTCCGGGGTGTAGGCTTCCGCCCACCAGCCGTCCAATTCCGAGAGGTTGATGCCGCCGTTGACGAGGACCTTCATGCCGCTGGTTCCGCTTGCTTCCCAGGGTCGGCGCGGAGTGTTGATCCAAACGTCCACGCCCTGCACCAAATGCTCGGTCAAGAGCATGTCGTAGTCGCTGAGGAAGATCGCGTGGGGACGCACCTCGGGCCGCCGGATGAAATGCGTCCATTCCCGAATCAGGGCTTGGCCCGCGCTGTCCGCCGGATGGGCCTTGCCGGCCATAATGAGCTGGATCGGGCGCTGGGGGTTGGTCAGCAGGCGCAGCAGTCGCTCCGGGTCGTGCAGCAGCAGGTTCGGTCTCTTGTAAGACGCAAAACGGCGCGCAAAGCCCAGCGTCAGCGTATTGGGATCGAACATGTGCTTCGCCGCGTCCACGGCGCCGGGCGTCGCGCCGGACGCGGCCAGCTGCGCGGCTAAGCGCTCGCGCGCGTATTCGACGAGCGCCGCGCCGGCCGCCGTGCGAAATTTCCATAGCGTCGCGTCGGAGACCCCGCGAATGGCGCGCTCCAGGGAATCCACTCCGCCCAGCCAGCGGTCCTTGCCGCAGGCTTGCGTCCAAAGATCGTCGGCTTGGGCCGAATCCCAGGTCGGCATGTGGACGCCGTTGGTCACGTGTCCGACCGGCACTTCGTCCGCCGGCCAGTGCAGAAAGAGCGGCTCGAAGAGATGCCGACTCACTTTGCCGTGCAGGCGGCTCACGCCGTTCACCGCCCCGCTGCCGCGAATCGCCAAATAGGCCATGTTGAACGGTTCCGAAGCGTCGTTCGACTCCCGGCGGCCGAGGGCCAGCAAATCGCGGCGTGTGATGCCGAGCCTCTGTTCGGCGTAGCCGCCGAGATATTGCTCGATCAGAGCCGGCGCAAAGCGATCGAATCCGGCCGCCACAGCCGTGTGCGTGGTGAAGAGGTTGCCTGCCCGGGTGACCGCCAGCGCGACCTCGAAGGTAACGCCGGCATCTTTCATGAAGCCTTGCGCGCGCTCGAGCACCGCGAAGGCCGCGTGCCCTTCGTTCAAGTGGCAGACTTCGGGCCGGATGCCGAGCGCCGCGAGCAGCCGCCAGCCGCCGATCCCGAGCAGTATCTCCTGCGTCAAGCGCAATTCCGGTCCGCCGCCGTACAACTCGCTCGTAATACCCCGCCGCGCGGGGTAATTCGCCGGGTCGTTGCTGTCGAGGAGGTACAGCTTTGCGCGACCCACCTGGACCTGCCAGGCGCGCAGCCAGACGGAGTAACCGGGTAACTCGATCTCCAGGCGCAGCCATTCCCCATCGGGCTTACGTAGCGGGGCGATCGGCAGTTGTCCAGGATCGTTATACGGGAACAGCGCCTGTTGCGCGCCGTCTTTGTCGATCAACTGGCGAAAGTAGCCTTGCTGGTACAGCAGTCCGACGCCGATCACCGGGACCCCAAGATCGCTCGCGGCCTTGAGCTGATCGCCGGCGACGTTACCGAGGCCCCCGGAGTAGATCGGCAGCGCTTCGCTCAACATGAATTCCATGCTGAAGTACGCGACGCAGCTAAGTTCCGACTGCGGATAGGTTTGCTGCAGCCACGCGGGTGCCACCGCAGCATCGCGCCTGGTTTGCAGCAGATCGTCAATGCGTTCGCGAAAGGAAGGATCGGATAGGACGCCTCGGAGTTTCTCCCGCGAGACCGTCTGGAGAATTCCCCAAGGGTTGTGCGTCAATTTCCACAGCACCGGATCGAGCTGCCGCCAGATTTGGTCGGTGGCGTGATTCCACGACGAGCGCATGTCCAGCGCGAGCTCGGCCAGGGCATCGAATCCCTCCACGTCCGTTGACAAGGGCGGCTCCTTTGGGTGGCCGGTTCGGGTTCCTTCGCTCACAAACTTTCCTTCGGATGCGTGCCGGCTACGTCGCGTGTTGGTCCATTTGCGGGCTCGCAGCGCCGTATGCGAAGACGACCCTCGGGTCGGGCCGAACCAGACCTTCATCCTTGCCGGCGTAGGGAAGCCTTCCGAGCAAATCTTTGATGACATTCAGCCGCGCCAGCCGCTTGTCGTTCGCGCGAACCAGCGTCCACGGCGCGGTGGGGCTGTGCGACTGCGCGAGCATCTCGTCGCGGGCCACGCTGTACGCCTTCCAGTATTTCAGCGCCTGGTCGTCTATCGGACTGCTCTTCCACTGCTTAAGCGGATCTTCCTTGCGATCCGCGAGGCGCTTTTCCTGCTCGGCTTTGCCGATATCGAGATAGTACTTGAGCAGATTGATGCCGGAGCGGACCAGCATACTCTCGAACTCCACAACGGAGCCCATAAACTCTGCATACTCAGCGTCGGTACAAAAGCCCATCACCCGCTCGACGCCCGCGCGGTTGTACCAGCTGCGGTTGAAGAGCACGAGCTCCCGGGAAGCCGGCAAGAAGGCCGCATAGCGCTGAAAGTACCAACAGGACCGGTCACGGTCGGACGGTATGCCGAGCGCGACGACGCGGGTTTCCCGGGGGCTCAGATGCTGGACGATGCGCTTGATGGTGCCGTCCTTACCGGCGGCGTCACGGCCTTCGAAAATAATCAGAATTCTGTCATTGCGCTTGATGACGTGCCGTTGCAGCTTTACCAGTTCTATCTGTAGCTTGTGCAGCGTTTCTTTATAGATTCTTTTCGAGATTGAGAGCACGCCCTCGGCGCCTTTCTCGGTGTCGGTCTTCTTGCTCATCCATCTCTCCCGACCCGATGCAAGCGCTCAGACGTACCATGCGTAGTGTGCCATTGTGCGCGGCTCGGGCTCGAAGCCGCCGACTCTCGCCGGCGCAGTGTCCGCAGCTCGGTCGGACAACTCGACGCGAACGCGGCCGGTCGGTTCATGACTCGCCGCAGCCGCACCCGTCGGGAGCGAAGACTGGATCGTAGAATGAATGCCGCAGAGTTCCGAGACTACGCCGATCGCAGCGCCTCGCCAGAGAGGGAATCTACCTATGCCGCGTAGCGCTTCCCCCAGCTTGCCGGTTTCTTCGGCGTACTGCCTGAGCACGCCGGGCGTAAAGTCCGCCGTTTCGATGACCAGCGTATCGCCGTCTAAACGGCCGATCGAATAGCCCAGCATCGCGGGCGCAGCGTCGGCGGGAATCTTGCGCTGGTCCAAATGAACCGTCCGCACGGCGTCCATCCACATGAATGAGTATCGTGGCGCCGCTGCGGCGTATGTTCAGCGGTTCGGTGGGCGCGGACCAAAGCCTGCGGATCCCTCGTCGAGGACGAGACGCGCGAGGCCGCGGGCGCGTCGCGGCCGCCACGCAGTCCGAGCTGCTGAGGATACTACCTACTTGGAAGACGATGTCGCGTCATCGACAATCGAGGCTCGTCGAGACAATCAACACGAACAACGGAGAGCACTCATGAAGAAGCAATTTGTCGCGCTACCCGTAACCTCGTGCTTGGTAATCGCGGCGGGGTTCACGCTCGGTGGCGGCGCGGCGCTTGGGCAGCAAAAGGACACGAGCATCGAGGAAATCACGATTCAGGCTCCCCGCCTGGTGCAGCACAAGGCAGTCCGCGGCATAGGACCGACCAATACCGAGCTCGTTTCGCTCACACGCAGAGTGACCTACGGCGATCTCGACCTCGCGTTGCACTCGGACGTCATGGAGCTCGAGAAGCGCATCAGCGATACCGCCAAAGAGGCATGTGAGCAGTTGGCCAAGATGTATCCTTTCTCCGCGCCGAACACGCCGGACTGCGTCAAAGAGGCCATGGCCAGTGCCAAGGCGCAAACTGACGAAGTCATTGCCGCCGCCGCGAAGCAACGATAGCCCAGTATGCAAGGGACGTTGATCTACCCCTCAATGTCCCACTGCGAGCTACGGGATCATAGCCGCCATAACTGCACGGGTAGATACGCATCCCGACGCTCGCCGTATGCGGCGAGCGCTCGGTGGTAGGGCCGGCCTAACGATTCAGTTCGCGCGTGCCGCTGGCCGCAACTCCGCCCCACTAGTGCCGACGCGTGCAGCCACCCTCGCCCGGTGGTCGACGGGCGGCGACATCGCCGAGGGTGTCGTCGACGAGGTTCCCGGTCGTAAAGATCGCGTCGTGTTTGCCCTGGCGATAGAGCCAGTTAGCGTAGCTCACGATGGAGCGGAACTGCCATGGGACTTTGCTCACCGGCCACTGCCAGGCTTGCCGCGCTCCGCCAACGCGCTATCGACGATCATCTGGGCTTCGTCGATGATGCGCCGCAGGTGCTCCTCGCCCCGGAAGCTCTCCGCATAGATCTTATAGATGTCCTCGGTGCCGGACGGACGTGCCGCAAACCATCCGCTCTCGGCAATCACCTTCAAGCCGCCGATCGGCGCGCCGTTGCCGGGCGCGCGAGTGAGGATCTTCTGGATCTTCTCGCCCGCCAACTCGGCCGACTGAATCTGTCGCGGCGAGAGCTGCAGCAGCGTTTGTTTTTGCTCCGCGGTCGCCAGCGCCTCGATTCGGTCATAGACGGGCTCGCCGAGCTCGCGCGTCAGTCCCGAGTAGACTTCGGCGGGATCGCGGCCCAACCGCGCCGTCATCTCCGCCGAGAGCAAAGCGGGGACGATGCCGTCCTTGTCCGTCGTCCAGACGCTGCCGTCGAGACGGAGGAAGGACGCACCCGCACTCTCTTCCGCGCACATGCCGAGCGAACCATCGAGCAAGCCTTCCACAAACCATTTGAACCCCACCGGCACCTCGTAGACCTTCCGGGCGAGCTTTGAGGCGACGCGCTCGATGAGCTGGCTGCTCACGACCGTCTTGCCGACCGCGGCCGCGCCGCTCCACTCGGGTCGATGCTGGAAGAGATAGAATATGGCGGCGGAGAGGTAATGGTTGGGCGGCAGCAATCCCGCGTTTCGCGTGACGATCCCATGCCGGTCGTGGTCGGTGTCGCAGGCAAAGGAAATCTCGAAGCGATCCTTGAGATCGATCAGCCTCTGCATCGCATAGGGCGACGACGGGTCCATGCGGATCTGGCCGTCCCAGTCGACCGTCATGAACCCGAAGGTCGGATCGACCGCTTCGTTCAGAACCGTGAGATTCAGGCCATAGCGAGCGGCAATCGGGTCCCAGTAATGAACTCCTGCACCACCGAGCGGATCCACGCCGATACGGACGTCCGCCCCGCGAATCGCATCCATATCGAGGACGCTGCCGAGGTCGGCTACATAAGCATTGAGAAAGTCATACCGGTGGGTCGTCGCGGCACTCAGCGCCCGTTCTAACGAAGTTCGTCTCACTCCCTTCAGGCGGCTCTCGAGAAGCGTATTCGCGCGGGCTTCGATCCAGCCGGTGACATCGGTATCCGCCGGACCGCCATGGGGTGGGTTGTACTTGAAGCCGCCGCTGCCCGGCGGATTGTGCGAAGGCGTAATGACGATGCCGTCGGCGAGGCCCGCATCGCGGCCGCGGTTGTAAGCGAGAATTGCATGAGAGACGACGGGAGTCGGCGTGTATTCGTCCTTGTCCGCGAGCATGACTTCCACACCATTGGCCGCCAACACTTCGACGGCGCTGGCATACGCCGGCACGGAAAGAGCATGGGTATCGATGCCGATAAAGAGCGGGCCGCCTATGCCTTGCCGCTTGCGGTAATCACAAATGGCCTGAGTGATGGCGAGAACGTGCCACTCGTTGAACGTGGTATCTAAAGCGGAGCCGCGATGCCCGGAGGTGCCGAACGCAACGCGTTGCGCCGGCACCGCGGCATCGGGCACTTCTGTGTAATAAGCCGTGACGAGCCTCGGCACGTCGACCAGCATATCGCGGCTTGCCGGCTTGCCTGCGAGGGGACTGACATTCAAGGCCACGGGCTCTTAACCTTCCCCGCTCACGATGCGCAATCAGGCCGCGACTTTGGGCGGAAGGGCGACGCCCATATCGGGCTCTCCCTTGCTCACGAACGCGCGCGCCAGAGTCGTGGACGGGTTCAGGCTATCGACCATGGAGCTCGGAATCAAGATCGTGGCGCCTCGCTCCTTCGTGGTCTCATAAATGATATTCATGGCCCGAAGTTGCAGCGCTGCGGGATGCCCGGCGTAAATGTCCGCAGCCTCGACAAATCTTCCCGCAATCGCCGCCTCGGCCGAGCCCAGAATGACTCGCGCCTGCTTCTCGCGCTCAGCCTGCGCCTGCCGAGACATCGCATCCTGCAGTGCCTCCGGGATCGCAACGTCTCGGATTTCCACCGAGCTGACCGATATACCCCAGGGAGCGGTCTTCCTGCCGATCTCCTCCTTAAGCCGTTCATCCGCCTCCTTGCGATCGGACAACAGCGAAGCCAACATCGACGCACCGATCATCTCGCGCAGCGACGTTTGCGCAACCCGGTCGATGGCTTCGCGATAATTGGTGATCGCCAACGCCGCCTTCTCGGCATCCTGCACGTGCCAAAAGATGATCGCGTCGACGTTGACCGGGACGGTGTCCTTGGTGAGCGCCTGCTCGGCGTTGAAGGCTGTCGTCTGGATACGTCCGTCGATCACGGCCGTCACGCTGTCCACGATGGGAATGATCGCAAACATTCCCGCTCCCTTGACGCTTTGTAGTTTTCCCATTCTCAGGATCACAAACTTTTGCCAAGCGTTAGCCATCCGCAACGACATCGCGAGGACTATCGCGCCGACGAAGAGCGGCAGCGAAAGATAGAGATTTACCCATTGGGCAAGGGCGGCGCCGGCCAAAACGAGAAGGAATACGAGGGATGCCGTGATCGGGTTCATTTTAAACGCTCCATGTGTTGCCGCCAGTAGGCACTGCTGCCCGCTGCCGTCGACGGGCAGCAATTGTCCCTCGGTCGGCCGGCGACGGTCTGTGCGGCCGCGTACACTCATGCGCATCCCGACAAACGCAGCGCTTGACCCTCGTCTGCATCGCGCTAACCTGTATGGGCCTTCTTGCGGGAGCGCGGATAGTGCGACGATGCCGGGACAATGTCAGGGCGGCCCCGAAGCGCGCGCGGGCAGCGGCGAGCGTGATTCTTGCCCTCGGTGCCGCGTCAGCGTCCGGAATGGAGTGCGCGGGTATCACGTTCCCCGACCATGTCCAAGTCCATGGCGAATCTCTAACACTCAACGGTCTGGGCGTCCGCAACGCAAGCGTGTTCAAAGTCCGCGTCTATGTTGCCGCACTGTATCTAACCGAGCCTCTCAGCGACCCACACCGAATTCTGCAATCGAACACTCCGAGTGCCCTCGTCCTCCAGTTCATACGTCCGGTGAGTGCGAACGAGTTCAGGGAAAGCTGGCAAGAAGGGTTCGCAACGAACGCACCAGGCCGCCCGCCATGGCTCGAGAAAGGTCTAGCGCAGCTGAACAGCTGGGTGGCGGACGTCACCCCGGGGGAGCGGATGACTTTTTTCCGCATTCCCGGCACCGGGATGCAGTTCGCCCTCGACGGTGCCGCGAAAGGAACGATCGAGGGAGACGAATTTTCGAAGGCATTTCTGTCGATGTGGTTCGGAGACGTTCCGCAGACGCCGGAATTGAAGACTGGGCTCCTCGGCGGCCCCTGCCTCTGAGCGAGACGAATGCTAATTCGCGCCGTAATGCGCGCGTTCCGACTCGGCGCTTTGAACGACTCTCTCGGCGCCTTGCACGACGCTCTCAATCGCCCAGCAATTCGCCGAAAGGCTGCAAACCGTCGACGCGGTCGCAGACGGCCTTCACGGCCATCAGCAACGGTGCGCCCAGCAGCAGGCCCCATATTCCCCATAGCCAACCCCATGCCAATACGCCAACGAAAATTACCGTCGGGCTCATGCGGCTGGCACGCCCGGTCAACCACGGATTGAGCAGATTCCCGGCCAGCACATGGATGAGGAGTGACGCGCCGCCCGTCAGAAGCGCCAGGCCGAACGTCCCGAACTGAAGAAAAGCGATCAGAGCTGCGCCAGCGCTTGCCACGATCGCACCGACGTAAGGCACGAGATTGAGGACGGCCGCTGCCACGCCCCAAACGGCCGCGTGTGCCAGCCCGATCCATACGAACGCCACCCAAGTGGCGACGCCGACCAAGACACTGGTGAATACCTGCACCACGAGAAAGCGCTGGATCTGCCGATTGATCTCGTCCAGCACTTCGATCGTGACTTTCTTCTGGCCGAAGGTCGGCCCACTGATCTTGGCCATCTTGCGGCGAAAGCGGTCGCCCGACGCCAGGAGGAAATACGTGATGAAACACACCACCATCGCTCGGCCGACCAGACCGGCGACGCCGAGTGTGCCGCTCCAAAGGTAGTCCTTTACGTTGAAGCGCGGTCGCTCGACCTGTACGCGCGTGACACCCTCGGCCGCCGAGGACGATGCAGAACGGCTGTCCTCGGCTGCCTGCTGGAGCTTCGCGGCGGCTCGCTGAACCTTATCGATGGCACCCTCGGGCGCGTCGCGCTCGGGGCGCAGCGACTGGCGCAGTTTCTCTGCCGCGTTGGGCAGTGACTCGATCAGGGCAGAGGCGTCGTCGCTGAGCGAATACGCCATGAAGCCAAAGCCGCCCATGGCCAAGAGCAGCAATCCAGCAGCCCCAACAGAACGTGGAATCCGCCAGCGCTGAAGTCGAGCCACCACCGGCGACAGCGCGTAGCTGCACATCAATCCCATCAGCAGCGGGATGAACACGGCCGCGGCCCAGCGCAACGCATAGAGGCCCGCCACCAAGGCGATTAACCCGAGCGCGGAGCTGCGCAGGTTGAACGGCACGTGCAGACGCGCGCGCGGAGGCTCCGCCGTGACGATCTCGGGAGCGGTCCCGGCCTCTGGCGAGCGGTCGATCGCGGGGTCAATGTGCATACGCTTATCTCGGAGTTGCGTCGCCCCTGCGTCTTTCGCCGCGACTACCCAGACAACGGCACGATGACGATCCTCGAGGGCGCGTGTCGATCTAATCTGCCCTCCTCCGACCGATGCGACCGTGCGCCACCGCACGCACTGGCAGCGGCACTGCGGGGATCGGTATCGGTGAGGCCGGCCCTGCGGGTCCGTGATGCTTTACTCGCTGCCGACGTGCCGGAATATAAGATTGAGGTGGGCCCCTTCGGCGATACCCAGCTCAGACGTGACGACCGAGTCGCGGTGCTAATCAACAAGTAGCCGCCAAGCGTAATGTTCTTGCAGACCGGCGCGACCGTGTCGTCGCGCCGGTCCTGCGTTATACCCGACGCGGCGCACTCAAGATTCCGGAGACGATCGATCGACCGGCGAGTTCCTTGAACGAAATGAGCCGCTTGCTCTCCTCGTCCCAAAGCACCAACCGCAGGCAGTTCAGGCTCTGCGGCAGTGTAACGCGCCCAACGCCTCGCAACTCCGGATAGTCCTCCAGCACCTCGTACAGGCGATAGTAGGGAATGCGGCTCGCAAGGTGATGCACGTGGTGCACTCCGATGTTCGCGGAAAACCACCGTAAAATTCCCGGAAGCTCAACGTAAGAACTCCCGCGGAGGGCGGCAACACTTACGTTCCAATCTTCGGCTCTGGTCCAGTGTGTGCGCTCGAACTGATGCTGCACATAGAAAAGCCAAACACCGGCGGCTCCTCCCAGCAGGACGAGCGGCACGTGAATCATTAAGAACGGGCCGAGGCCAACAATGAAGATCATCGCACCGAGCACGGCCGCTATCGCTAGATTCGTCGCCATAGTACTGAACCACGGCTTCCATCCCGCGCGCATGAAGCCGAGCGGCACGCGGTTGCACAGCACGAACAAATATATGGGTCCAAGGCCGAACATGACGGCCGGGTGCCTGTAAAGGCGATAACAGAGGCGCCGCCAGTTAGAGCGTGCCAGGTACTCCGCGACGGTAAGCGTCGTCACATCGCCTATGCCGCGGCGGTCGAGGTCCCCGGACGTCGCGTGGTGAACGGCATGCCCGCGACGCCAATGATAGTAAGGCGTGAGCGTCAAAACGGCGCAAAGGCGGCCCGTATTGTCGTTGCTCCGTCTGTTGGGGAAGAAGGCTCCGTGCCCGCAATCGTGCTGGATTATGAACACACGCACCAGAAGCCCGGCCGCCGGCAGGAGGAGCAGTGCGTAAAGCCAGTCCTGGCCATGATTCAATGCAAAGAGCATCAAGCACCATGCAAGCGCAAAAGGTATCAGCGTGATCGCGAGCTCGCGTCCGGCGCACATCCCGTCCGCCTTGCAATACCGTCGCAGCTTCCGCGCCCAACTGCGCTCGTCGATTTGCGTCGCTCCCAGTTCAGCGGGCTTTGGCGTTACTACCACATCCCCCCCGCACTCATCGCATACGAAAGCGCGCCGCTCATGACCTGCCCCTCGTCGGGGTCCGGGCTCACGGAGGAGAGATTGGCGGCCCTGGGGTCGTCTCCCGGACACGTCCTTCGTCGGACGGGAGAAGCGCGAAGTCCATTGCATCAGTATCGGGACGACTGTCTTTGCTCCGTGTATATTCCTGATTGGCCGACCCGCGCAAGGCGATCTCGACAAGCGTTCGGCCGATTGTCTCCGCTCGCGCGGGGTTGTTCTGTACGCTGGTGCACATAGAAACCGGCCTATCAATGGCCCCGCGGTCGACGTAGATTGAAGGAGAGCTCGGCAATTCATGGGCGAATCGCGGCGTACGCCAGCTTCAGTCCGATACATTATGCTCATAGGCGTGCTATGCTCTTGGGCATACCGCTTATGCTCCTGCCCTTAATGGCAGGCGGCGCCCGTTGATGTCGACATCCAGACGCCACCACAGTCCAAAACAAAACCACCTTCTGGCCGCCCTACCGAAGGCAGAGTTCGAGCGCCTGTCCCCTCATCTGGAACTCGTTGCGATGCCGCTCGGCGAGGCGCTGTACGAATCCGGCGGCCAGCTGCAGCACGTCTACTTCCCCACAACATCCATTGTTTCTCTGCTCTACGTCATGGAGAACGGCGCATCGGCCGAAATCGCCGTGGTGGGCAATGAGGGCATCCTCGGTATTGCCCTGTTCATGGGCGGCGAAACCACGCCGAGTCGGGCTGTCGTGCAGAGCGCCGGGCACGGGTACAGGTTGCGATCGCAGCTTATGAAGCAGGAATTCGCTCGCGGCGGCCCGGTCATGCGCCTCTTACTACGCTACACTCAGGCGTTGATTACGCAGATGGGGCAGACTGCCGTGTGCAATCGGCACCACTCAGTGGAACAGCAATTGTGCCGATGGCTGCTTCTAAGCCTCGACCGCCTGTCAACAAATGAGTTGACAATGACCCAGGAATTGATCGCGAATATGCTGGGCGTTCGGCGCGAAGGTGTTACGGAAGCCGCTGGGAATCTGCGGCGCGCCGGCATCATTCGCTACAACCGCGGCCACATAACCGTGCTCGACCGATCTCGTTTGGAGCAGGAGGTATGCGAGTGCTATGCGGTGGTAAAGACGGAGGTCGATAGACTGCTGTCGGACATCCCTCTTGGCGATCCGTTTCGAGCAGTCGGACATTCCTGACGCAAAGCGTCCCGTCCATGGGCCGATCCACGCCGGCTGAGGCGTCGCCTTTGCGCATGCGGTCACCGAAAGTTCGACCGAATGGCAGCCGTCGCGCAGCCGGTATTCCGTCCAACCCCCCGTCGAAACAGCCGCGATCGCACGCCGAGTCGGCGTCTGCAGCTGACGAGCGACCTATGTACGTCGGCGCACTGACGCCGTAGGCAAAAAGGCATACGCTTGTTCGCGTTAAGGTAACGAATGAGCAATGTAATGCGCCTTCTAGGACGACACATAAGAAGCTCCGCTCCGCTTCTGAGTTTTCTGCCCCTTCTGGCAGGGGCTGCCTATGCTGCGAGCGCCCAGAGCCTCCCGGCGATCCCCGAACATGCGCATGCAAGAAGCTACGGCACCGGATGGGATTGCGGTCCGGGCTATCGAGAAGCCGACGGAGCTTGCGTAGCCATCCAAGCGCCCGCCCATGCCTATTTGACCGATACCTATCACACGAGGGGCTGGGACTGCGCTCGAGGTTACCGCGACGTTGATGGACACTGTGTCGCCGTCGAAGTGCCACTCAACGCCTATCTCGACTCCCTAGGCGATCGGTGGACCTGCGATCGCGGCTATAGGGGGGCCGCTGACGCTTGTCTCAAGGTTCAAGTGCCACCGCACGCCTATCTCGCTGACTCTGGAGATGAATGGAAATGCGAGCGCGGGTATCGAAAGAGCGGCGAGACCTGCAGCGCCGTCGAACCGCCTTTGCACGCACATTTGACGGATGCTTCCTACGGGTCGCGCTGGGAGTGCAATCGGGGTTTTCGAGCCGTAGGCGGACAGTGCGCGGCGATCGAGATCCCGTTGAACGGGTATCTTGCGGATGTCTCCGATGGATCGGGCTGGAGCTGCAATCGCGGCTATCGCGCAGGCGGCAACGCATGCATCCGCGTAACCATGCCGAAAAACGCTCACCTCGACTACTCCGGCGACAACTGGGACTGCGACGCCCCTTACCAAAAACAAGGGAACCGCTGCGAGGCGCAGGCCTTGACCGAAGATATTGCGCCATACAAGGCAGTCATAGTCGGGGAGCCGTGAGGCATGCTCGTCCCCGCATCGCTGTTTCTCCTGCTAGCCGCAGAAATCACCGTGCGCAACATACTGTCGCCGGCGGAACGGTTGGAGATCGCGCTGCATCCATGGGTACGCTTCGCATTATGCCGCTCTTCGCGCCCGCGAATGGCGGGCTGAGGCTTTCCTGGGACGACCTGGGAAAATCCCTCAGGATCGCCGCGTTCGCCGGATTCGCACTCTGCAAACTCCTTGGAATGCGGGCGTTCGCTTGGCTCGCCGTGCGCCCGGGTGTTTGCGGTACGTCCACCGAGCCTCGATGGGAGGCAGCTCACGGGTGGTGCGCTGCTCGCCTGACCTTGAACTCAGCGTCACCGTATTGAGCCGGCGCGTCTTCGGGTCGACTTCCACGAAGCCGTCGGTCTCCGCAGTTATCCGCATCATTTCCCGGCGGCCATAGCGGAGCCCAAGACAACACCGCCCCCGCACAGGCGCATGATCCAAGTACCCTCATCATCGCAAGAATTCCAGTGGCTCTTCTGCGCCTCCTCTCGCGTCCGTGCAAGAACGAATGGAAAGATCATTGGCAAGTTGAGTGCCGCGGCTCGTGGTCCTTCTCGATAGGGCCACATACGAAAGCGATCACCCTCATCGCGGTATTGCTTGCGAGCCGTGGTCATCTCTTTACCCATTCGCCCGCGAAACATTCTGCCGCCCGGATTTTCCAGGCTCGAGAGCGCGTGCGTACCGAGCGGCGGTCCGGCAGCGACGGCCGAAGCCGCCGAGTTCGCCATGCGAGAGGCAGCGTCGAAGTCGAAATTCCGCGGCTCGATTTTCTTCAGGCCGTGCATGAGCTCGTCTCGAGGGGCCTTGATTTGACCTGCCTCACGAGGTCGAGCAACGCATCGTCGCGCCATTCACGCCCGACGGCGCGACAGCCCCGACGCCCCCCGCATCGGGCGGATCTCAATACTGCTCCGTAGACCTACCCCTTCCTTTCATGCGGGGCCTCTGTAAGCTCTCTAATGGTCTGCCTCAGGCAAGGAGAGCCTCTGCATGACGAGAGTCTGGTGCCATTTGTGCTTCGGTGACTGCCCGTGACCCGGGAGCAGGCATCGCCGAGCTACCCGGTGCGCGCATCGCCTCTGCTGGCGGCGCTCCGCGCGTTGAATCGACTGCTTCCTTCGACTTACCTCAAGACGTTGATTTACCTAAACTGCATCGACAAGCCGCGCCGCTTTTTGCGGCACGCGCTAATGGCCTTCTATCGCTACGATCACGTCTACGCCGTGCTGCGCGAATTCGCAGCGGCCTACGAAGGCAATTTCTCCGTTCTCGAGTTCGGGACATCTGCCGGATACTCGTTCACGAAGATCCTCTACGCGACCAAATATCTAGGTCTGCAAAACCGCGTGACGGTCCATGGTTTCGATACGTTCCGCGGAATGCCGGCCCCGGAAGCCGCTCACGACCTCGACCTCGTTCGCGGCGATGGCTGGGTCGAGGGCCAGTTTCGCGGCGGCTTTCGAGAATTGGAGCGCTACTGCGCCGAGCATTACCCGAACTTCAGTCTGCACAAGGGACTTTTCCGGGAGACGCTGACTCCGTCCTTTCTCGCAAGCTTGAAGGAAGCGCCACCGATTCTCGTCTGGATCGATTGCGACTACTATAGCTCCGCTCGCTCCGCTCTCGAGCCGCTCCTCGGGCATCTGCCGAACGGTTGCGTGGTCTATTTCGATGAGTACGAACAGCTCAATTTCGGCTCTCGGTTCACGGGCGAGGCGCGCCTGGTCGCCGAGATCAATCGCGGCGCATTCGGCGATGACGTTGAACTCGTCTTGGACACCGAGCTTTCCCTGAACACGAAACGTGTATATCGATTCATCCGGGCGGACTCCGCGCCGTCGTTCAAACCCATCGGCAGGACGAACTGGGTCACCATGGTTCGAGCTCGGAACGACGATTCGCCCCTGCCCTGATGACTTCAGAACGGCAGAAGACGATCCTCAGGCGGTGATTGTGCCGGCGCGCAAGTTCCGTCACCGTGGGGAGGAGACTGGGCACTGCCCGTACTCACTACAACTCTTCACTCGATTCGGGAGGATTGCGCGATGAACGGCGGCTTGACGCGGACACTGCTTACCCACTGCATTTTTTTGACAGGAACGGCCCTCGGCCTATCGACCGGGACCGTACAGGCCCAGTCCACGCTCATGGCGTCGGCCAAGAAGCTGTTCGCGCCGATTCCTACCAAGCCCCCCGCGATCAACGGCGTCCCGAGCACGCCCGCACGCGTCGAGCTCGGCAAGATGCTCTACTTCGAGCCCCGCTTGTCCCAGAGTCACGAAATCTCGTGCAACACCTGCCATCTCGTCGGGCTCGGCGGCGTCGATCTGCAGGAGACCTCGATCGGCCATCGCTGGCAGCATGGGCCGCGCAATGCGCCGACCGTGCTCAATGCCGTGTTCAACACGGCGCAGTTCTGGGATGGCCGCGCCGCAAACCTGCAGCAGCAGGCCGGAGGGCCTCTGCTGAACCCGATCGAGATGGGTACGACCGAATCGCACGTCGTCGAGCAGCTCGAGGGCATTCCGGGCTACGCACCGCTATTCAGGAAGGCGTTCCCGAACGAGCCCGATCCGATCACCTTCGAGAATGTCCGCGACAGCATCGCCCTATTCGAGGCGACGCTCATTACGCCGAACGCGCCCTTGGACCGTTACCTCAGAGGCGACGAGAACGCCCTGACGGCCGAGCAGAAAGCGGGCCTGCAGCTGTTCATCGACAAGGGCTGCGCAGCCTGCCATCGGGGAATCAACGTGGGTGGCGGCATGTACGCCCCTTTCGGAGTCGTCGAGAAGCCCGGCGGCGAGCTGCTGCCGCCGACGGACAAGGGGCGGTTCGAGGTCACGAAGACGCCCAGCGACGAGTACGTATTCAAGGTGCCCTCGCTGCGTAACGTCGTCCTGACGCCGCCCTACTTCCACAGCGGCAAAGCCTGGGACCTGCGTCAGGCCGTCGCGGTCATGGGCTCGAGCCAGCTCGGCATCAACCTCACGGACGAGCAGGTCGACCGCATCACGACCTTCCTCGGCGCTCTGACCGGCGATCAGCCGAAAGTCACGTTTCCGACTTTGCCGCCGAGCGTCGCGACGACGCCGCGCCCGCAGCCTTAGCCGCCGCAGAGCCGTAGGCGCCGCACGCCATTGCCGCCGATGAGCGGCGCAATGGCGGTGCCCATGATGAGCGCCTCTCCACCACCGCGAAGACGGAACGGCTCTGCGCGTCAGGGCCCGCCGTCAGGCGGATGAAAAGCTAGCGCCTCGATCGGGCACCGAGGTTCGCACCACCTAACCGTGCACGTCCTCCGAGCGCTTCTTGCCCGTGACCATGGCCGCGATGAGATTCTCCCTGTGCACGAAGCTCGCGACCAGCACGCCCAAGATGTGCAAGCCGACGAGAGCCAGCGTGAAGTTCGCGAGCACCTCGTGCACCTCCTCCCACGTTTCCTCGGCGGCCTCCGCGCTCCCCGGCGACCCGCTCGCGGCTGCCCCTTCGTCTTCGTTCCCCTCAGCGCCCGCCGCAGTCGAGACGCCGACGAACGGCGCCAGCGGTCCCGCGTGCGAGTCGTACGCGTAAACGGTCAGGCCGGAGCCGACCGTAACGGCGAGGCTGATCAGCAACAGAAAGATCATGAGTGCGCCGCCCGGGCTGTGGCCGACGTAGCGGCGCGCCGTGCCGCGGACGAGCCCGGTCAAGTACTTGAGCGCCGCGACCGGACCGTAAGAGAAGCTTGAGAAGCGGGCGTTGCGCGGCCCGACGAAGCCCCACACGACGCGCAGGATGACGACGGCGCCGACGGTGTAGCCGGCCCAGACGTGCGCGCGAAGAAGGTCGTCCTCGGTGAAATAAGCGATGAAGAATGCGGCCACGAGAATCCAGTGACCGATGCGCACGGCCGGATCCCAAACGGCAATCTTGGCGGCTGCACGAGTGTCGGAATCCATAAGCGCTCCAAAGGGAAACCGTGAAGGCACCACGGTAATGCAGGCCGGGCCGGACCGGGTACCCGTGATTGTACTTAGCCTGCCGCGAGTGGCGACCGAAGGCGCGCGTCGACTGCGAGTTTCTCCAGGAGTTGGCTAAGCTGCAAAATAGGAGCGGCGCGACCGTCGTCCGTTCCGAGGGCGAAGGCCCGTTCGCGGTCGCCGGCTACATTCAATAGTCCCCCTGGGGGGGGATTACTCATGCAACGATTCTCTAGCCTCGCGCAATTGGCCTTGCTTTCGGCGCCTTGTCGTCCGCGGCGGAGCGCGCGAACACCCGCAGCTCAGGATCGAGCGGCCGCGCCTGCAGCGCCTCCAGGCCAACGTCCTGCCAACTGCCTTCGGCGCCGCGCCGGCGCACGACGGGTTCGAATGGATTCGGCTGCGACCATTCGCGGGGCGTGACGGGTTGACCGTCGTAATGGATGTAGAAGAGCACGGTCGGCAGGCGCGGCGCACCCGCCTTAAGCTCGGCCAGCATACTGGTACTGGTAACCGCGCATCGCTTCCGGTGTCACCGGCTCCGTGCCCGCAGGCGTCGTCGACTCGGTGACCCAATCGCGCGAAACCAGCTGGCGGCCGTTGGCCTTGCCCCCGTGGGCACCTCCGCCCGGTGAGGTGGGCGGCGGTTTGCCTTTGCGCTCGATGACGAACTCCTTATGCCGAAGAGCCACTCGACGTCGGCGGGTCCGAGGCGCCAAATAGAAATTCGATACGTGGTGAAGGCAGTCATGCCCCCCGCTCGCTGCCTCGAGGAGAACCTGGACCACCTCAGCAGTTGTCGTCGAGCAAAAAGATCTCCTCCACCGGCGCTTCGAACAGCCGGGCGATGCGGATTGCGGCCGGCAGCGAGGGATCGTACTTGTCGCGCTCGATCGCGTTGATCGCCTGGCGCGAGAGCCCGACGCGCTCGCCGAGCTCGGCCTGCGACCAGTCGCGCTCGGCACGCAGGACCTTGAGCCGGTTCCTCACTTGAGGCCCCGGGTGCGGAAGGTGAAATAGGCCACGCCCCAGCCGATCATGCCTACCGCCATCTGATCTTGCCCCCGCATCCCGCGAACGCCGATTTCGTCGGACAGGAAGTCGAGCGACCAAACCACACTGGCGATCATCATGGTGAACATGCCGACCATCGCTCCGGCGGCGAGCAATTGGTAGCCATAATCGTCGGAGCAACGGCGATCCGCCTTGCTGCTTAAGGCGAGGAGTACCGCCAGGACCAGCGGGAGTGCCAGCAGGAGGGCGATGTCGAGTAGATGGTTGGTAGAGGCTTTGATAGCCAATTCGGGCTGGACGCTCCCGTTCACCAGGATCAGCGCGCCCGTGACCACCACTGTCACGGCTACGAGAGCTGTGGCGCCGAGCGTCATCCGGAATCCGAATCGTTTCTTGGTGGACATGATGTCTCTCCAACTCTCTGCCAACTGAGTGTCACGTCTAGGTGACACTATGTCATGTATAGCTGACTTCAGTCAAGCTAAGATGACAAAAAGCCACTCACGCTGGCTTTTGCGCCGCGCGATGAACCGGGACGGACCACTCAGCTTCCAGCCAATCCGGCGACCGGCACCCTACAGATCTGCGCGCGATCCCCAGGAAGCGCTGCCGATCCGCGCTTGGGTTTCGCGTGGACCGCAACCGCTTCAACGCCGAGGTCCGCCTCTAGCTCATCGAGGTCCCCATCGGAATGGATGCGCAGGTCGATGATTAGCGATCCCGCAATGGGCGCCCCGGTCGATCCAAAGGAGATCCAATATGGGACGCAAAAGGATGCCCGGGCCTCGCCAAGCGCGGCCAGCACCGGCATCTCGACAAGCAGTGAAGCCGTCTTGTCCGCACCAGAATCCGCGTTCGTGCTTGGCGGTCGGCGAGCTTCGTCAGCCACTTGCTCGATCGCACACGGATAGCGGCATAAATGTCCTGACCAATCGCAGCAGCCGACCCTATCGGCATGCGAATCGTCTTGCTGGGGGCGTCGCCAGATGCGCCGCGCGATGCTTAACGAGGCGAGACTGACGCACTCGCGCCGCCCATCGAGGCCCCCCCGTTCAGCAGGTCCTGCATCGGGTCCGCGTCGGGGCCTTCGGGGAGGTCTTCATCCCGCACGATCCTGTCCGCGAATGCCGGCCTCTTTTCGCATCGCGATCATCTCGCGCGCCATGCACCGCCGCAAAGGCAATTCTCATTTTCCGCTCAGGCCCCCGGATTCAGCGACGTTATGCCGTGCTGTTCCAAAAAGTCCAACCGCGCGCCGAGATTGTCCGGCTTCGGCGCCGGACCCTGCGGGCCGAAATACATCATGGTCTTGGAGTCGTTATCGAATTTCGGCCAGTTCGGACGATCGCCGCCATTGGGGTCGCTCGCCTTGGCAAAAGCCACCCAATAGGGATGTACCTTCATGGCATAGGCGCGATCCTCGTCGCCGGCCTGCTTGGCCCATGCTTCGGACACGGTGTTGAAGGCAAACGGGATCTCCATGATGTGGCCGGTGCCGGGGCTCGTGGCGCGCTGAAACGACGGGACGTAGTCGAAAAAGTACATGTAGGTCGGCACGCCGGCCTTGGCGAGAGATTCGGCATAGACGCGAGCGCCGTCGACGATGAAGATATCGCCGGCAATCTGCTTCATTTTCATGTCGTCGGTGCCCGTTCCGTAGCCATCATAGAGCTTCATGGCAGCATCGAGGTTCTTGCCGAGCGCGCCGGGAACGGCCTTCTCGCCACCGCGCATTATGCTGACTTCGTAGCTGTTGGCCCCGATGAGAACCGGCACATGGTTGAAGTTGCCGTCGGCGAGTTGCTTGTATGTCGGGCCGAGGACGTTGCTGCCGTCCATGATCGGCCCCGGCATGAAGCGGCCGGCGTCGCGGCCCATGACCGCGGCCGCCGGCAATGCGCGAAGATCGGCCGCGCTCGGCTTGTCGAGCCCGAGCTCCTTGGCCATCGCCACGCCCATGTCTTCGGCGGATTTCGCACCTTCGGGCGCATCCTTCAACGGCCGGACGGCGCTACGAATCGAGCCCGACTCGATGATGACTTTCTGATAGAGCCCCTTGGCGCTCGGCATGGTCAACAGAAAGCCGACCGACGAGCCGCCGGCGGATTGGCCGAACAGCGTAACGTTTTTGGGGTCGCCGCCGAAAGAGGCGATGTTGTCTTGCACCCATTTCAAGGCGGCACGTTGATCCATGAACGCGTAATTGCCGTGATCGGCATTGGGCGTTTCCGAATCGATCGCCGGATGCGCGAAGAAGCCCAGGTTACCGAGACGGTAATTGATGGTTACCAGAATCACGCCGTCCTTGGCGAAGCCGGTGCCACGATACATGGGCGAGGAGCCCGAGCCGAGCACGTACGCTCCGCCGTGAACCCACAGCATGACGGGCAGCTGTTTGCCTTGCGCGTCGGCGGGCGCCCAAACATTCAGATACAGGCAATCCTCGCTGCCCCTCGGCGGACGTGCGTTGCCGCTCGACGGCGGCGGGCCGAAGGTGCCCTGCACGCACTCGGAGCCGTATTGCGTCGCGTCGCGGATACCTTCCCAGGACTTGACCGGCTGCGGCGGCATCCAGCGCAAATCGCCGACCGGCGGGGCGGCGTAAGGCACACCCAGATAGGACACGACGCCGTCCTGCACGCTGCCCCGAATTTGACCGCCTTCGACCGTGGCGACGGGCCCGCTGGTTGCCGCGGCTTTGGTGTGCGGCGTCTCGGAGGACGGCGACGTCGCCGAGTTTTCGGTGCTGGACTGTCCGCAGGCGGTCAGCCCGGCACACAGAAATACCGGAAGTAACGTGCTCAATCGCATGGTCGGTCTCCCCTCGGCCCCAAAAATTACTAAAAGACGATCCGCGGCTCCGCCGCCCGCGTGAAAATCTGCGGCTGATGCTTTTCAGCCGCGCTACCTCGGCCCTCAGGGCCGCGACTTCCTCGGCTTGAGGGCCGCGACCCAGCATATCGCGAGTCACGAGAGCGTGCGACACGCAACAGTGTCTCGGCGGGCCACTGAACCGGCCTCAAGGCGTTGGAAGTGAGCTTTCGAATTGTAGGCCCGGACGTGCTCCTTTGCCCATGGTTCATCGAAGGCCATTACGATAATCGGGCGGCGGCGCCGCCGCGGTCGCGACCGACCGGGGCGACAGCGGAGTGACGGTGCCGCGCAGCCGGCTCGCTGAGGCGAAAACGCCATGGTAGCGAACGAGATGGACGCGCGGCCGCAGCCTCCCCGAGTCGCAGCTCGTCACCGTGACCGGGAAATTGCAAAGGGCGGCAGTAACAGACCGCTGCCTGTCCACCGATCTTGTCATTTTTGATCGAAAATTCGGCGCGAACCATCGCGCCAAGCGCGGCGAAGCAACTTGCGGTTTCACTAAGAGCCCGGCTCAGGCCGGACTTCGCTTTGTTGCCCGTTCACACCCACATAGCTTCCCGTTCCCGTCGCTACGGCACCAGCCCCATCACGTTGGGGCCGATGAACCCGCCCATGATGCCGATCGTGTTCATCGCGGCGTGCCTTTCACGGTCCTCGAGAATCAGAAGATCGACGGCATCCGTGCCGAGCGCCGAAGTTGCGAGCTCCAACAGTCGGAGCCGTTTGCGCCAGCGTTCTGTCGGACTCAGGTCGGCGCGCAGGATTACGGCGAGGTCGACGTTGAAGCCGGGGCCCGCGTGGCCGCGGCCGCGCGAGCCGTGAAGCAAGAGTGCGGCGATGTCCTCATCGGATCACCAATCTTCGGCGAGGCGCTTGAGCCTTGACTCGATTTCATCGGCGGTGTTGCGCGGCTCCATGAGGCGACAGTCTGAGGCGGGAGATGTCGCCGCGCAAGAAGCGCCGGCGCTCGCCCAGGGCATGGGCTCGAACCCGCGCCCCCATAACGTCGTTGTGCTCCGGAAGGACTTCGGTTCTCTGCTGACGGTCAATCTAGTCTGACCAAAGGGCCGCTCATGGTCCCGAAGGGCGCGTTAACACAGTTGCCATCCTCCTGAAGCGGTGGACCGGATCCGTCTCGTTGCACGCGAGCGCGTGGAACGTGCAATGCCGTCGAGGCGCAGATGCGCTATGCGAACCGAGACACGCACTCGCATATCGGCTCATCTGGCAAGCCTCGACAAGGTTGCCCGTCAGCGAAAAGGCGTCAGAAACTCGCAGAGTGGACCGCTCGCCGTCGAAAGGGACGCATCGAGGGTCGCGAGAGGCTCACTCAAACCCTCTGCAACTGCTACGTGCCAGGCGTCGTAGCTCGTGACAGTATGCCGCAACTCCCAGATGCGAGGGGCGAACGGCGCGAAAGGGAACAAAGTGAGCTCGAGTTCCATGAGGTCTTCCTGCGCAGCGTTCGCCTCTGGAGTCGAGATCTTCTTAGCCCTCTCAAGACGGCGCAGGATATTCATTACCTCGGCCGGCGCGAGCTCCGGAGCGTAGAGAGACCCACCGCCGGAGAGGATGCTTTCCGCCCAAGTGCCCTCCTCGCCCGTATCGATGAGCACCGCGACGAGCACGGAAGAATCTACGACGACATTCAACGCCGATCTGAGTCCCGGTCTCTTAAAATTTGCCGCGCAGAAACGCGCGTCTGCGACGCACGCTTTCTCTTACGAACCTGCGTCAACACGTCGCGGTGCACATCGTGCCCGTCTTTATCTGAGCGCCATCGCATGCGTTCTGTCGGCGGCCGCGCAGGCTAACCCGCCTTTCGAGACCGACGATCCGGGCGTTTTTCCGCGACATACGGGCGAGATGTATCTGTTTTCGGCCGGCGGCCGCGGCGCCGACGGTACCGGCCTCGATGCCGCGCCCGGCGGCGAGGTCAATTACAGCTTCCTGAGCAATACGTTCGCGCACTTGGTTGTGCCGCTGGCCTACAACGACCCGAAGCAGGGCGGCGCGGCCTACGGTCTGGGTGACGTGGAACTGGGCTTCAAGTGGCGCTTCCTGAGCCAGAAGCGCAATGGCATCGACATGGCCACCTTTCCTCTCGTCGAGCTACCGACCGGCAGCGCTCGGCGGGGGTTGGGCAGCCGCAAGGCCAGCTACTTCGTGCCCCTCTGGCTCGAGAAGGACTGGGGGCCGTGGACGGTATACGGCGGCGGCGGACGGTGGTTCATGCACGATCGCGGGGAGCGAAACTCTTGGTTCACGGGAACGCTCGTGCAGCGACAGATCAGTCGAGCCCTCTATCTCGGGGGTGAAGTCTTCCACCAAACGGCCCAAACGATAGGCGGTACCTCTTCAACCGGATTCAACGTAGGCGGAGGCTACACGTTGGGCGGCTCATGGCAGGTGCTTTTTTCCGGCGGGCGCAATCTCACGGAACTGGCGGACAACAGGTTCTCCTATTACTTGGCGCTGTATCGGACCTTATGAGGTTTCGTTTTCTGGCGCTGCCATCGTGAGCCAGCTGGGCCATTCCGTGGAGCGGCAATGCTCCCGCGCGAGGGAGCAATGCGCCAGGGCCGCTGCAGTAACCAGCCGTCAACCGCCTCTGCTTGTGCCGGGCTGCGGGCATGTCTCGAGGTAACCGTCCAATTTGCCCGCTTTGTCCATCGCCACGAACCGATCGATTTCGCCCTCGATGTGGCGGTTCACGGCCTGCCTCGCGGCGGCTTCGTCGGTCGGCTGCATCTGGATGTAGGCCCGGACGGCCGCTTTCCGATAATCGTCGGCCTGCTCCTGAGTCATGTTCCGCATTTCGGGCGTACGGCTCGGGTCGGACAGACGGCACTTGACGTTGGCCCGAAAGCCGGCGGCGCAACCGGCCAAGACTTGACGGAAAGCGTCCCTACTCACCCACAGCCGATTGCCTGCATATACTGGCGGCGCCGCTCATCCCGCCGCGACATCTTACGCATTGCCCTCCTTGGCGAACCGGCTGCCCGCGGGATCGTCCGGATCGAGCGAGGCCAGGTGCCGGTGTGCACCGGCCTGCACGATCGCAAACACGGCCGGCAGCACGAAGAGCGTCGCGACGGTCGCGACGGCCAGGCCGCCCACCACGGCCCGGCCGAGCGGGGCCGTCTGCTCCGACCCCTCGCCTATGCCGATCGCGATCGGCAGCATGCCGGCGATCATCGCGCAACTCGTCATGAGAATCGGGCGCAGCCGGCTCACGGCGCCGTCGCGGGCGGCTGCATCGGGAGCCGTCCCGTTCATGCGGGCGCGCTCGGCGAAGGTCACGAGCAATATAGCGTTCGCGATCGCGACGCCGACGGCCATGATCATCCCCATGTAGGACTGAATGTTCAGCGTCGTCCCGGTCATCCACAAGGCGAGCACCACGCCGGCGATCACGGCCGGCGTCGTCGAGGCGACGATGACGGCGAGCTTGAACGACTGAAAGTTCGCCATGAGCAGCAGGAAGATGATGGCGACGGCCAGCCCGAGGCCCGACTCGAGCCCGCCGAGCAGTTGCTGCATCGGCACGACCTGGCCCCGAAGCGCGACGTTGACGCGCGGCGGCGGCGCGCCCGCCGCGTCGATGGCGCTCTGGACCTGCTTCGCGACGCTGCCTAGGTCGGCGCCCTGGATGTTGGCCGTGATTGTGACGAGCCGCTGCATGTTGTAGCGCGAGTATTGGCCCGGGGTCGTCCCGCGCGTGACCTTCGCCAGATCGCGCAGCAGAATCGAGCGCCCGTCGTGGTCGGCCACCGGCACGTTCTCGAGATCCTGTATCGAATGCATGTCGGCATGCGGGACCTCGACCTGGATCTGGTAGGCGACGCCGCTCTTCGGGTCCGCCCAGTAGTTCGGCACGATGAAGCGGCTGGAGGACGTCGCGGCGACGAGCGAGCGCGAGACCTGTTCCATGTCGACGCCCATGAGGCCGGCGCGTTCCCGGTCGACGTTCACGTCGAGGGTCGGGTAGTCGAACGCCTGGCCGTACTCGACGTCGCGCAGCGCCGGGATCTTCGCCATCCGGTCGCGGATCTTCGCGGCGAAGGCGCGGCTCGCGTCCAGATTCGGGCCGCTGACCGCGACCTCGATCGGCGTCGTGGAGCCGAGACTCATGACCTGGCTCACGATGTCGCTCGGCTCGAACGAGAAGGCGACACCGGGCAGCTCCTTGACGAAGCGCGCCCGCAGACGCTCCTTGAGCGCGTCGGTGTCGATACCCGATCCGCGTTTGAGCTGGACCTGCACCACGCCCTCTTCGGACCCGCCGTTCCACGTGTAGATGAAGTTGATCGGATAGCTCGAGCCGTGCACGCCGAGGAAGCCCATCGTGATGGCGACGTTCTCGGGCCCCGCCTCGTTGCGGATGATATCGAGCGCCTTGACCGCGATGGCCTCCGTGTCGTTGACCTGCGTACCCGTCGGCGCGCGCAGGCGCAGCTGCAACTGGCCCGCGTCGACCTTGGGATAGATTTCCGTGCCGAGCCGGCCGCCGATGAGCACGATCACCGCAGCGGCCGCGATCAAATAGGCGCCCGTGACGAGCCAGCGCGCCCGAACGAGGCGCTCGGTGGTGGCGCCGTAGCGGCGCTGCAGCCTGACCAGCCGCGTCTCGGCGCCGCCTTCGCCGAGCGCCGCGCGCTCGTGGCCGCGCAGAAACCAGACCGAAAGGATCGGGACGAGCGTGGTCGAGAGCAGGTAGGACGCCACCATGGCGAAACCGACGGCGAGCGACAGCGGCACGAACAGCGCCCGGGCAGCGCCGACCATGAAGACAGACGGCAGGAACACGGCCAGCACGCAGAGCATCGCGATGAGCAGCGGCAAGGCGACCTCACGTCCTGAATCGACGACGGCCCGCGCCACGCGCTGGCCCCTCGTGAGGTGCGTGTGGATGTTCTCGACGACGACCGTCGACATGTCGACGAGCACGCCGATCGCGAGCGCGAGACCGCCGAGCGTCATGATGTTCACGGTCTGGCCGGTGATCCAAAGCCCCAGCACCGCGCCCATGAGCGCGAGAGGTATGTTCACGACGACGATCAGCGAGCTGCGCCAGTCGGCGAGGAACAGCAGCACCATGATCCCGGTCAGCACGGCGCCGAGGGCCCCTTCGAGCGTCAAGCCGCCGATCGCGCGCGTCACGTAGGGCGACTGGTCGAACTCGTAGCTGACCTTGACGTCCCCGGGCAGCGCGGCCTGAAAGCGCGGCAGGTTGGCCTTGACGGCTGCGACGACGGAGAGCGTCGAGGCGTCGGAACGTTTCGTAACCGGGATGTAGACGGTCCGCCGGCCGTTGACGAGCGCATCGCTCGTCACGATGTCGGTGCCGTCCACGACGGTGCCGACGTTGCGCAGAAACACGGTCGGCAGCTTGCCCGGCCGGATCGGCACGTTCTCGAGGTCCTTGATGTTCTTGACGACGGAGTTCAACGGCACCATCGGGTACTTGCCGTCGATCGCCAGATTGCCGGACGGGCTGATCAGATTGGCACGCGTCAAGGCGGTCACGACCTCGTCGGGCGACATGTCGTAGGCGCGCAGCCGATCGGGGTCGAGTCTCACGACGATGCTGCGCGCCGCGCCGCCGAAGGGCGGCGGCGCCGAGACGCCCGGCAGCGTCGCGAACATCGGCCGGACGACGTTGAGCGCCGCGTCCTGCATCTGCGCCACGGAGCGGGTCTTGCTCGAGAACACGAGCATGCCGACGGGCACACTGCCCGCATCGAAGCGCATGACGAACGGCGGCACGGTGCCGGGCGGCATGAAGGCTCTCGCCCGGTTCACGTATTGGACCGTCTCGGCCATGGCCTGGCTCATGTCCGTGCCCGCGTAGAACTGCAACTTCATGATCGAGGCGCCCTGAATCGACTTCGACTCGACGTGCTCGATCCCGGTGATGTAGAGGAAGTGGTACTCGTAGTAGTAGGTCAGAAAGCCTTCCATCTGCGCGGGGTCCATGCCGCCGTATGGCTGCGCGACGTAGATCGTCGGGATGCCGAGCGGCGGAAAGATGTCCCGCGACATGCGGCTCAAGGCGAGGAACGCGCCGAGCACGACGGCGACGACGAGCACGATGACGGTGAAGGGGCGGCGCAGCGCGGGTTGCAGGAGGTTCATGTGCGTCTCTCGCTGTCGAGGTGCAAGTCCTGGCGGGCAATCGGCCTTCACCCGAAAGGCGGGCTGACGCAGATTGCGCGCGCGCCTATAGCCTACCGGGCGAAACTGAAAACCATCTGAAAACGGCAGGACCTCGCGGCGCGCACGTCCTCGACCTCGCGCGGTTCGGTCTTTTCAGAGAGCTTTCAGATTGGTCCGCTAGACTCGAGCGCGCGATGAAAACACGCGAAGCCCTATCCCGCGTCGGCGCCCGCACGATGCTGGTCAGCGGCGCCATGGTCGGCGGGCTCTTGCTCTGCCAAGCGGCGCAGGCCCAACCCGGCCCGGCAGCCGAGGCGATCGACGTCACCGTGGTACAACCGGTCCAGCGCGACATCGAGCTCACGTCCACTCAGCCCGGCACCGCCAAGGCGTACTACGAGGCCGATCTCGGCGCGAAGGTCTCGGGCTACGTCAGCGAGCTGCTCGTCGACATCGGCAGCCGCGTGAAGAAGGGTCAGGTGCTCGCGCGCATCGCGGTGCCGGAGCTCATCCAGGCACAGAACGCGGCGGCCGCCGACGTGAAGGCGCTCGAGTCCGAGTACGGGCGCGTCGAGAAACTCGTGGCGCGCAATTCGGTCACGCAGAGGACGCTGACGGAGACGAAGAGCCGCCTCGATGCCGCCGTCGCCAAGCGGGACCAGATCCAGGCCCAGCTGTCTTATGCGACGATCGAGGCCCCCTTCGACGGCGTCGTGACCTTCCGTTCCATCGATCCGGGCGACATGGTCTTCGAGGCCAGCTCGCCCAAGGGCAACGGCGAGGCGCTGCTGCGCGTCGCGGAGCTCGATCGGATTCGCGTGGAGACTTACGTGCCGGAGCGCAACGCGGCGTGGGCGGACATCGGCGATCCCGCGACCGTCGCCTTCGACGCCCTGCCGGGCAAACCTTTCACGGGAAAGGTTTCGCGCATGTCGGGCGCGCTCGATCCCGCCACGCGTACGCTGCTGGTCGAGATCGATCTCCCCAATCCCGAGGGCCGCATCCGGCCGGGCTATTACGGAGAGGCGCGCATCGCGCTCGAGAGCCGGAAACAGGCGCTCGTCGTGCCGGACGGCGCCGTGCACTATGAGCAGGGTAACCCGTTCGTCTATATCGTCGCGGGCGACAGCGAGGCGCGGCGCACACCTGTCGACCTAGGACTCGACGACGGCGAATGGACGGAGATCAAGAGCGGCCTTCAGGGCTCGGAGCGCGTCATCGCCGCGCCCGCTTCGATCACGAGCGGCGCGCTGGTGCGCATCGCGCGATGAGCGCGCGAGCGACGAGCGTGAGGACGGGACGATCGGCATTGGGGCCTTTTTTGCGCGGCGGTATCCTGCTCGGTCTCGCCGTGTCGTTCCCCGCGCACGCGCAACAGCAGCCGCGAGCCGCATCCGAAGCGGGATCGAAGCGTGCCGCAGCCGTCGGTTCGGGGGACCTGCAGATCCCAAAGGACGTGCCGCTGCGCATCGATCTCGCGACCGCTTTGCAGCTCGCGGATCAGCGCAATCTCGACGTGGCGATCTACGTGCAACGCGTGGCCGAAGCCTCCGCCCGCCTCAGCGAGGCGCGCAGCCTCGCCATCCCGACCCTGCGCGCCGGCAGCGGCTACAACCGTCATCAAGGCCCTCTCCAGGAGACCGGCGGACAGGTGCTCGACGCCGACCGCGCCTCGCAGTCCTTCGGCCTCGGGATGGGCGCCGTCGGCGCCGGCGACGCGCGCCTGCCCGGCGTCTCCCTCGACGTGGACGTGGCCGACGCCATTTTTCAGCCGCTCGTCGCCCGGCAGAACCAGGCCGCCGTCGAAGCGGCGGCCGACGCGAACCGGCACGCCGTGTTGCTCGACGTCGCCGCCGCCTATGTCGATTGGCTGGCCGCCCGGGCCAACGTCCAGGCCGCCTCCGACGCCCTCAAACGCGCCCAGGACCTGGCCGACATCACCGCGAGCTACGCCCAGTCCGGCGAAGGTTTGCGGTCCGACGCGGACATGGCCGCCGTGCAGCCCCTGCTCTGGCGCCAGCGGCTGCTGGCGGCCCAGGCGAAGACCCAGGCCTCCGCCGCGACGCTTACGCGCCTGCTGCATCTCGACCCGGACGTGCAGCTCGATCCCATGGAAACCGGCGTGCCGAGGCTCGAGTTCGTCTCCGACAAGGTCGACGTTCAGCAGCTCATCGCTCGCGCCCTGGCCGAACGGCCAGAGACGGATCAGGCCGACGCTCTCGTCGCGGCGGCCGACCACGACCTGCGCGCCGAGCACTACCGGTTGTTCATTCCGAGCGTTGCGGTCGGATATAGTACTGGACGCTTCGGCGGAGGGCCTGGAACGTCGATCGAAAACACGGCGCATCGGGACGACCTGAGCGTTCTGTTGTACTGGCAGTTCGAGCACTTCGGATTCGGCAATCGAGCCCGGATCGAGGAGAAGCAAGCCGTGCTTCGCCGCCGCGGGCTCGAGCGCGACAAGCTTCGGGACGCCATCAGCGCGGAGGTCGAAACGGACTTCGCGCGCGTAACAAGCCTCGAGGCACAGCTCCAACTGACGCGCGATGCCTTGGCTCGGGCCAGCGAGGCCTACGCTCTGAATCGCGGGCGGATCTATGACCGTCAAGGCCTGCCGATCGAGGCGCTGCAGGCGCTTCAGGCGTACGCCGATGCCCAAGCCGCGAACGTCCAGGCGATGGCCGACTACAGCGAGGCGCAGATGCGCCTCTACACGGCATTGGGCAACCCGCTCGACTCGCCGCAGCTGAAGCTACCTGCGCAGCATTAGGCGAGAGAACGAAGGAGAGCTCGGCGAAACGTTTGAAGACGTCTCTAGCTACCCGGCCGACAGGGAGGGCGAGATCGCGAAGGTGATCAAAGCGATCATCGAACCTGCGATTTCGACAGTGAAATCCGGAGGAACGCCTCTGCGACGGATGGGCGGGCGCCGGATGACTTCAGCAGGACGGACTCAAGCCGCCTAAGCCGAACCCGGATTTGATCGGCGCCCGAAGCCGGGCATAATCGGCGGCAGGGGCTTCAATCCTCCTCTTTCGTGTTGCGCCTCCTTTCACGCTCTGGAGCCTGACTCGTCGGATACCTCACAATGCGCGTGCTGA
The DNA here is from genome assembly GCA_963782445.1 of uncultured Gammaproteobacteria bacterium. Lineage (GTDB taxonomy): Bacteria > Pseudomonadota > Gammaproteobacteria > Steroidobacterales > Rariloculaceae > ZC4RG20. Next base: position 987,644 of record CAWAJM010000001.1, on the reverse strand, counting down.
TCGTCGAGGACGAGCGTCAAATGGCCGAGCAATTGCGGCGGGGCCTCGAGAGGGAGGGCTATTCCATCCTGCTCGCGCACGATGGTCCCGAAGGTTACGATGTCGCGCGCAACGTCGAGCACGACCTCATCATCCTCGATTGGATGCTGCCCGGGATCGACGGCCGCGAGATCGCCCGCCGGCTCCGAGGCGCGAAAGTCGAGACGCCGATCCTCATGCTGACGGCTCGGGATGCCCCGCCGAACATCGTCGAAGGCCTCGATAGCGGTGTCGACGACTACTTGATCAAACCGTTCTCGTTCGAGGTGCTGCTGGCTCGCATGCGGGCGCTTGCCCGCCGCGCCCCGGCCACTCGCAGACCGCTCTTACAGGTAGCCGATCTGGAGCTCGATCCTGCCGGCCACAAAGTATTTCGCGCCGGCCGGCACATCGCACTGAGCGGACGTGAATTCAGGCTGCTGCACTATCTCGCGCATCGAGCGGGCCAGGTCGTGCCCCGCGAAACGCTCATCGAAGCGGTCTGGGGCTATGGATGCAGCATTGAAAGCAATACGCTCGACGCATTCATTCACCTGCTCCGCGTCAAGGTTGACGGGGCGCCAAATGAAAAGCTGATCCACACGGTCCGCGGAGTCGGCTATTGCCTGGCGGAGCGCCCGCCGAGATGAGACTGCGCTCGATCGGCGCCCGCTTGACGATCCGGTACGCGGCGGCCTTCGCATGCGCGTTGGTACTGCTCGGCGCCGGGACGCTGCTGGTCGTGCGCCAGAATCTCTATCATGCCATCGACGACTCGCTCGGCGAGCGGGTCGAGGGTATCCGGCGCTTCATCGAGGAGCATCAAACTCGGCTGGCCCTTCCGGAGGTCAAAGACGAATTTCGCGCCCATGGCGACTACTTCCGGGTCGACGACGAGGCTGGGCGCGTGCTCTACCGGACGGAGTCGATGCGGGGCGTGCCGCCTCCCGCGGACGACACGCGAATTGGGACGGCCGGGATCGTCGATGACGTGGTCACGCGGGAAGGAGTTCCGTTGCGCCGCTTCACTCGCACAGTCCTCGTCGACGGGCAACGCTATATGGTGCAAGTCGCGACACCGCTCGCCGATCTCGAGCGAGGGCTGACTGCTGCGGTCGGCGCGTTACTCCCGATGTTCCCGCTCGTGCTGCTGATCGCCGCGGCAGGCGGCTATTGGCTCAGCCGCCGGGCGCTTACGCCGGTCGATGACATCACGCAAGCCGCGAGATCAATCACGAGCGACAACCTCTCACTGCGGCTGTCGGTGCCGAAAACGGGCGACGAGCTCGAGCGGCTCTCCACAACGCTCAACGAAATGATCGAACGGCTCGAGCACGCCTTCAAGCGCGTCTCCCAATTCACGCTCGACGCGTCGCATGAGCTGCGAACGCCGCTCGCCGTGATGCGCACCACCGCCGAAGTCGCCCTCCGGTCCGACGAGGGCGATGCGGACCGGCACGAGGCTATCGAAACCATCCTGGTCGAGCTGGAGCGCACGTCGGAACTCGTCGAGAATCTGTTGGTGATCGCGAAAGCCGACGCCGGTAACGCGCAGCTACCGCGACGGCGCATCAATTTCGTCGAGTCCGTTGGCGAAGCTTGCCGAGAGGCAGGTGTGCTTGCGCAGGCAAAAGGCATTTCTCTGCGGACCGAGTTGCCCGAGGAGCCCTTATGGATCGAGGCGGATGCTCATTCGATCCGCCGCCTGTTTCTGATTCTGCTCGACAACGCGATCAAGTACACGCCGCCCGGCGGGCGCTGTGAGGTCATTGTCACCGTGTCGGGCCGGAGCGTCGTCGGCGCCGTGCGCGACACGGGCATCGGCATTGCGCAGGCGGAGCTCGACCGTATCTTCGAGCGCTTTTACCGCATCGACCGCGCTCGCTCCCGAGATCGGGGCGGCGCGGGGCTCGGGCTCGCAATCGGACGGTGGATCGTGGAGGCGCACAAGGGAAACATCACAGCCGCGAGCGCCGGGCATTGCGGCTCCGAATTCCGGGTAGAGCTGCCGCTCTTAGCGGAGGGCTGGGGGCCGAATCGGATCGACGATGACTCCTCCGCGGCACTTGTGATGCCTGGAGAAGATGTGTCGACCCGACAAGGCGCATAAGCTTAATCGCCATCCGCCTTAGTTTGATCGAGATAGTCTGCCCATTCCTGCATTAGGCTAGCTGCGCGGATCGTCGATGGTCCCGCCTACGACGCCGTCGTTCGCATCGCAAATCGACAAGATCTGGGACGGTCCTCGCAACCGCAACGGCGATAAGGTCTGGGTCGGCCTCGATCGCGGTACGGACCGCGGCGTGAGCTTCGGTCTCGACGGCGCGCGGCCTTTCCCGCTCGGCGTCACGGACCCACTGGTCGCGGGATGCGGCTTACCGGGAGGCTTACCGTCGGCTGGACTCTTAGGCATTACTCCTACAAAATGACTTGCCGTTCGCGTCGACCGAAAGGGGAGATTTCGGTCATTGAGCGAGGCCCCTCGAGTGATTCGGCCTTTCGTTTGACCAAAAAGCCAAAAGTGAATCCCGGAGGTAGAAAATGAACCGAATGCTATCGGTATTCGTTATGTGCGCCACGCTAACGGCATCGTGTCTCGGCGCGTTTTTGGCGCACCCTGTCTGGGCTCAGGAGGTTGGAATGCGGGGCGGGACGGGCATCGAATCCCCGTCCGTTGCGGAGGACGGCCGTGTGACGTTCCGCCTGAAAGCGCCGGAAGCCAAATCCGTGACGGTGTCCGGCGATTTCGGCGACGACACGGCGTTGACGAAGGGCGATGACGGCGTCTGGAGCGTCACCGTCGGGCCGCTCCCACCGGAAATGTACGTCTATTTCTTCGTCATGGACGGAGTGCGGCTGATCGATCCGAGTAATCCGCGGGTAAAGATCGGCTATGTAACGAGCACAACAACAAGCCTCCTTACCGTGCCCGCGAAAGAGCCTGCTTTCTATGATGTGCAGGATGTGCCGCATGGCGAGATCCGGAACATCCTGTACAAGTCGAAATCGAATGGCGGCGTCATTCGCCAATTGACCGTCTATGTGCCCCCCGGATATGACGATCACCCGAATAAGCGCTATCCGGTGCTTTATCTCCTGCACGGGTATGCGAACGATCAGCAATCCTGGCATCGCTACGGCCGAGCTAATGACATCCTCGACAATCTTCTGGCGCGCGGGAAGATACGGCCGTTTCTCGTCGTCATGCCGCTCGGCTACGGCGGTGCTCATGTGAATGGCGATGACACCGGAATTCCAGCCGCAAATGCGGGAGCCTTCGGCGGCGATATGGCACTCTATGAGCGCGACATTCTCGAAGACATCATCCCGATGATCGACAAAAAATACCGCACGATCGCGGATCGGGAACATCGGGCAATCGCCGGCTTTTCGATGGGCGGCGGACAGGCGGCGCGTTTCGGCTTAGGCAACCTGGACAGGTTCAGCTATGTCGGCGTGATGAGCGCGGGCATCGGCCCAGGCGCGACTGGCAAGGACTCAAAGCTGATCGCGAAGCTCGCCGCCGAACCCGAAAAGATCAACAAGGAAACCAAACTCATCTGGATCGCCTGCGGCAGACAAGATACGGCAATGAAAGGTGCCAAGGCGCTCTCGGACGCGCTCACCGAAGCCGGCATCAAGCACGTTTTCGTCCAATCCGAAGGCGCGCATCACTGGCGCGTATGGCGGCACTATCTTCACGATCTCGCGCCGCTGCTGTTCGAGTAGCGCTCGAATAGCGGCGGGTCGTTCCGGCTCGGCTAGATCGCGGAAGACCGCCCTATCGCTGGCATCAAGAAAGCAGTATCCGCCGCGATGCGCCCTCGGGGTCGTCCTCCATTCGGCAGTGATCGTCGAATACCATGGTTTGGCATCGCACCGGGTCGCTCGGCGTCCATTCGAGTTCCGGCTGGCTCGGATTGCCCGTGCGTGCAAAATTGGCCCATGCCGTCGCCATTTTGGCGGCCAGCGTACGCGCCTCCGGTGTATCGCCGGTGCCCTGTTCGCAACGCCTCGTGTTGTCGAAACAGAACGCGAGCTCGGCGGTATGCCAGGCACCCGCGACGCCATCGAGCTGCGGCGATTGCCACTGGAACAGATACTGATAGACCGGCGCCGCGTGCTGGTCATACTTCAGCTTCACCATGTGCTGCACGTTGTTGCGCTGAGCAAGTCCCGCGACACCGTAGGAAAGCGTGCGGATCGCCTTTTCGGGGTGCGCCTTCTTCATTGAGTTGACGAGGGCGGAAGCCTTCTCGGCACTCATCAGCGAAGCGAGCTGATCGCGCCATTCGGCCTCCGTGGGGTTCTGGCTGTAGCGCATGCCTTCTTCGCTGACGTTGCCGATGATCACGGGCACATCTTTCGAAACGTCGGCCACAGCCGCACTGTATGAGGCGACGGTAATCAGACGCCCGTCCACCGTGGGACTCCAGCCCACTCGCGCCGGGCCTGCGTTGAGAGTCATGACCATCTTATCGAAGTCGAGAGGGCCGTTGATCTCCATGGCAAGGCGGTTGCCGGCATCGTACAGCGCTTTCCAGTTCATCTTTTGAAGCGCCGCAACATCCGGCTTGCCGAGGGCCGCGTGGAGTCGGCGGGCGAAGTCGCGGGATTGCTCGGCGGTGGGCTGAGTACCTCCGCCGCCCGACTGAACGATCGCACGTTGAATGAGACCCTTGGCCGAAGCCATGCCCAAAAGGGTGGTGACCTTAGAACCGCCGCCGGACTGGCCGTAGATCAGGATGTTGTCCGGGTTGCCGCCGAATTTCTGAATGTTCTCCTTTACCCAGTGCAGCGCCGCGACCAGATCCGTCATGCCGACGTTGACCGAGTCTTCGTAGGCGATCCGCCGATCTCGGCGAGATCGAAGAAGCCCAGAACGTTGAGGCGGTGGTTCACCGAAACTTGGACGACGTTGTGGTTGCGCGCCATTTGCGCGCCGTCATGTGCAGCAAGCTCGTAAGAGGAACCGAAGCTGTATCCGCCGCCGTGAAAATAGACCATGACGGGCCGATTTCCCGAGAGCGCCGGTGTCCATATATTCAGTTTCAGCATGTCCTCGCCGAGGAAGCCATCGTCCCACTGCTGCAGGAACGTGTGCTCGATGTTCCGAAAATTGTGCAGGTCCTGAGGACAATTGGCGCCGTAGGCGAGGGCCGGATATTCGTTGTCCCACATCTTCGGCGCCTTGGCTGGCAGCCAACGGTTCTCGCCGCCCGTGTCGTCGCCATACGGGATGCCCTTGAACGTGAAGACTTCGCCGGCCACGAAGCCACGCACCTTGCCGTACCGAGTCTTGACGACCGCCGACCGCGGCGTGCTGCAGCCGCGAGGGCCGTCGCGTTCGCCGTTCTGCAATGGGTACGCCCGTGCTTCTTCGCCGGCGCCCAGCATGGCACCCATCCCTGCCACCGCTGCACCCTTCAGGAGGCCCCGACGATTGAAAACCCCACCGTTGCTGGAATCGACCGTCATGATTTGTTTCCTCTCACGATTCGCGGGAACTTCGCCTTTTCGACCGCTTCACTCCCCAGCGGCTGGAAGAAGGTCGAGAAACGGCGTTCGTTGGACAGCCTCGGGTCAACGTGCACGAATACGTCGATGCGCACGAATATCACGTCCTGCCCGAAGAGCGCGTCGTCGACGCCCTGGTGGGACAGCAGACCGGCTTGTTTATGGGAATTTCGCCATCTACGGTCTCGGAATTAGTATGAGTAATGACATCGCAAAACGCAACGCGAGCAACGGATGAGTCTCGGGAGACTGCAATCGCGGTGCCGCGACGTTTGCGTAATCGATACAGGGGCGACAAGCAGGAGTGCCGAGCCATGGATCTGTTCGACGTTGATAGCCATCTACCGGAAGACTGGAGAGAGGGCATATTCGCGGGGCGGATCGATCGGGCCGACGGCCCAACGCCGGTTCTCGTTCGTAACGGTCATCTCTTCGATATGTCGTGCCTCGCCCCGACATCCGCGGACCTGCGTGAAGTCGAGCCGCGGAGCGTGAAAGGCGACGATCTCGGCGCCATGGAGTCGATCGAACTCTCTGGGGCGCCCGACGCCGATATGCGCCTGCACAAGCTTGTCGACACAGTCGCCGTGTCCAGTTCGAGGCTCGGTACGTTGATCAACGACGTGACCACGTCCAAGGCGGCCGCGCCGTGGACATTTTGGATGCGCGCACATATGAGAAATCTCGCCGAACGCGGGCTGAACAAGCCCTGTTAGGCGAACCGGCGCGTTCCTTTTGCGGTAGCTTCGCTATCTTAACTCGAGAACCACCACAGACTTCGCAGGCAAGTCTACCGTCAGCTTGCCGCCGGAAAGCTTCGCCCCATTGAACGCCACTGGATGTACGTCATCAGGATGGGCGAAAGTGTTGCGCGAATCCATCGCGGCGCCGGTAAGCACAAGACCGCCCACCGACTTCGCGTTGGCGCCCTCGAACACGGTCGACACCTTCACGGGCCGTGTCGGATCGCGGTTGGTCAAGGAATAGACGATTTCCCCGTTGGAATCCCGGGCGGCCGCTACGCTGATCGCCGGGACCGACATGCCGGCATCGGCATAAGCCGGCGAATCGACATCGGACGGCAGGCTGGTCGCTCCCTGGAACGGAATCATCATGTGAAAGACGTGGTAGGTCGGGGTCAAAACCATTTTCGGCCCGTCTGTCAGGATCATGGCCTGCAATACATTGATCGTTTGCGCGATGTTGGCCATGCGGATGCGGTCTGCGTGCTTCATGAAGATATGGAGCTCGGTCGCGGCCACCACCGCATCGCGCACCGTGTTCTGCTGATAGAGAAAGCCGGGGTTGCGGCCCGGTTCCGGGTCGTACCACGTGCCCCATTCGTCGACGAACAGAGCGACCTTTCTGTCCGGATCGAGCTCGTCCATGACCTTGATGTTATCGGCGATGTGATCGCCGATCTCGAGCGCGTTCACCATGGTCGAGATCCATTCGCTCTCCGGGAACCCCGTCGAATTGCCCTTGTGCTGCCAGTCGTGAGTGCGCGAGGGGATCGTGTAGTAGTGATACGTGATGGCGCCGACATTCGGGCCGCCACTTTCGAGAATCGTGCGGGTCCAGACCGGGCCGTTATCGTCGTGGCCGCCGCTTGCGATGATCAGCGGTCGGGTGCCCGGGGGCGATTTGAGGAAGGTCGAATAGCGGCGGAACAGGTCGACGTAATACTCCGGCGTCATGTTGCCGCCGCAGCCCCAGGTTTCGTTGCCGATCGCCCAGAAGGGCACCTTGTAGGGATCCTTGTGGCCGTTCGCCGTGCGCATGCGGACGAGCGTCGTGTCCTGATCGGCGGTCATGTATTTGAGCCAGTCGGCCATCTCGGCCGGCGTGCCGGTGCCGACGTTGGCGTTCACATAGGCCTTCGTGCCGATCATCTGGACGAATCTCATGAACTCGTCGGTGCCGAACGAATTCGGTTCCGGGACGCCGCCCCAGTTGGTGTTTACGGTGACGGGCCTTTTGTCCGCCGGCCCGACGCCGTCGCGCCAGTGATATTCATCGGCGAAGCAGCCGCCGGGCCAGCGCACGACCGGCACGCGCAGGTCCTTGAGCGCGGCGATCACATCGTTCCGGAGACCGTCCGTGTTGGGGATCTTCGAGTCCTTGCCGACCCAGAGACCGCCGTAGATACCGTGACCGAGATGCTCTGAAAACTGGCCGAAAAGCTCGGGACTGATCTGCGCTCCCGGCTTTTCCGCATGGATAGTCACACTTGCCGAGAGCGTCGTTTGAGTCAGGGCGGGGCCCGAGACAAAAGCTGCGAAAACCGTCAGGATCGCCGCATGGCGCTGTTTAGCCTGCCTCGTCACCCTCGCCTCCTTATGGATTTCGCCACGGCCCCTATTCGGGCCGGCGCCGGCCGACGACGGTCACTTGATCGTCGAGAACCGGTACTCGATCTTGTTCGTGTAAGTCTCGCCCGGCCGCAGCGTGGCGGGCGCGAAATTCGACTGATTGGGCGCGTCCGGGAAATGCTGCGGCTCCATGACCACCGCGTCGGTCTGACGATAGACATGATCGCTGGTGCCCGCGACAGACCCATCCAGGAAGTTGCCGGTATAGAGCTGCACGCCAGGCTGATTCGTGTAGATCTCCATCACGCGACCGGAATGAGGATCCGCAAGACGCGCGGCAAAGCGCGCCGCGCCGCCCGAACGGCCATTGAGCACGAAATTGTGGTCGTAGCCCTTGCCGATCAGAAGCTGCTCCGCCTTACCGTCCCGGATCCGTGCGCCGATGGCCCGACCCTTGCGAAAATCGAACGGCGTGCCGTCGACCTTGCGGATCTCGCCCGTCGGGATCAGCTTTTTGTCGACCGGCGTGATGGCGTCCGCGTCGATGGTCAACTCCTCGTCCATCACATCGTGGCCGCTCGCCTCGCCGCGCAGGTTCCAGAAGCTGTGGTTAGAGATGTTGACGATGGTGGGCGCATCCGTCGTCGCCGTGTAGGTCAACGACAGAACATTGTCGTCGCTCAGCGCATAGACGGCCGTGACGTTCAGGTTGCCGGGATAGCCGCCCGAGCCGTCCGGGCTCCGATAGGTCAGCGTGACGCTCGCGGGCTGGCCGGACGACACCGACTGGATCGTCCAGATCCGCTTATCGAAGCCCTTGAAGCCGCCGTGAAGCGAGTTGCCGTGGTCGTTCGCCTCGAGGTGATAGGTCTTGCCGTCGAGCTTGAAGCTGGCGCCCGCGATGCGGTTGGCGAAACGGCCGACGGTGGCGCCGAAATAGTTCGGCACGTCGAGATACTTCTGCGGCGTGGCGTAGCCGAGCACCACATTGGCGCTCCGGCCGTCGCGGTCCGGGACGTTGAGCGACTGGAGAGCGGCGCCGAGCGTCATGATCCGCGCAGTCATGCCCTCGGCGTTGCGGAGGGTAACCGATTCGATCTTTGTGCCGTCGCGCAGCGTACCGAAGACGCTCTTCGCAGCCGTGGCCGCCGATGCAGCATGGCCCACGACGACGCTCGCGATGACTGCCCCGGCGAGCATCAAACCCGCAGGCAGGGTGCCCGTCCGTTTGCTGTGAGACCCCATCTTCTTCCTTCCGCTGCGCAATATGTCGAGCGTCGGCGGTCGATCAGGCGCAGCCTCTTATCGTTCTAGATTACTCATACAATAGGGGATTGTTGCGCGCCGGTCAAAAGCGACGTAAGGCGCATCCGACCCCTCGGCTTATCCCTCGTCCGACTCACTCGACAAACGGCGCGACGGTACGCCGCTCCGCGACGAGGAACGCGTCTGCGACGAGCCGCAATGGATCGGGATGAACTTCGCTTCTCCCGTGCGCGACAAGCGTCGCGAATCGGCGGTAGATCGCCGGATACTCGCCTTCGAGTGCATCGGCGGCCGGCACATCGTTGCCCGAGAGCCGATGGCCGCCCAGCGAGAGCCGCATTCCGGCACCATCCTGGGCTTCGACAGCGATGTCCCAGGTCTGCGTGCCGGTTTGCCGCCAGTCGAATTCCGCCCCGATCTGCGCCCCCTCGCTCGTGCCGAGGTTCAGTCTGGCGGCAATCGGCGTAGCACGGTTTTCCGGGACGTTGATACTCGCGGCGGTTACGAAGACGCGACCGGGCAGAATCGCCGTTAGGATCGATAAGGCGTTGATGCCGGGATCGAATACCCCGAAGCCGCCTTCCTCCCAGATCCAGGCCTGACCGGGATGCCAGCGGCGCACATCCTCGCGCCATGTCACCGTGATTCGACGCGGTCGATGTGCGCAGATCCACTGCTTGGCCGCGGGAACCGCCGGGCCAAATTGCGAGTGCCACGCGGTGAACAGTGTGAGGCCAGGCCCCTCGGCCCTGCTGCGCAAATCCGCCAACTCGCCGACGGTGGCCGCGGGCGGCTTTTCCAGCAGCACGTGCTTGCCGGCGGCGAGCGCCGCGCGGGCAACGGCGTAGCGCACCTGCGGCGGCGTGCAAACGACGATCGCGGTCGGACCCGCGCCGAACAGATCCTCCAGCGAGCCGAAGCTTGCGACGTTCTCGAGCCGCGCGGCAGAATCGACGACGCCTACGAGCTCAAAGTCTTCGTTTGCTGCGATGGCCGGCACGTGCTGGTCCCGCGCAATCTTTCCGGCTCCCACGAGGCCGATGCGCAGCTTCCCCAATCGCCCTCCCATTTCGTGGACATTTCTAGTACAAATTGACATCGACGGCGAAAGCTGTCAAAGACTTTCAGGGCCAAGGTTAAGGCAAAAGCATGGCTGACGATCGCGATGACGGTTCATCGTCCGCCCCGCGCCGGTTGCGCTCGCGGGCCTGGTTCGACAACCCGGACAACCCGTCGATGACGGCGCTCTACCTGGAGCGCTATTTGAATTTCGGCCTGACCCGGGAGGAGCTGCAGTCGGGTAAGCCGATCATCGGCATTGCTCAGACCGGCTCGGATCTCTCGCCCTGCAATCGTCACCATATAGTGCTCGCAGATCGGATCCGTGAAGGCATCCGTGAGGCCGGCGGCATCGCCATCGAATTTCCCGTTCACCCGATTCAGGAAACCGGCAAACGACCGACGGCGAGCCTCGATCGCAACCTCGCCTATCTCGGCCTCGTCGAACTGATCTACGGTTATCCGCTCGACGGCGTGGTGCTGACCATCGGCTGCGACAAGACCACGCCGGCTTGTCTCATGGCGGCGGCCACCGTGAACATTCCGGCGATCGCGCTTTCGGTCGGCCCGATGCTGAATGGCTGGCATCGCGGCGAACGCACCGGTTCCGGCACCATCGTGTGGAAGGCGCGCCAGATGATGGCCGCAGGCGAGCTCGACTATGCTGAGTTCATTGAGCTCGTCGCGAGCTCCGCCCCCTCGACGGGCTACTGCAACACGATGGGTACGGCGACGACGATGAATTCGCTCGCCGAGGTGCTCGGCATGCAGCTGCCGGGCTCCGCATCGATCCCCGCGCCTTACCGGGAGCGCCAGCAGATGGCCTATCTCACCGGCAAGCGCGTCGTCGAGATGGTGGCGGAAGACTTGAAGCCCACCGACATCCTGACCCCCGATGCCTTCCGCAACGCGATCGTGGTCAATTCCGCCATCGGGGGCTCGACCAACGCGCCGATCCATATCACCGCGATCGCACGCCACGTCGGCGTCGACCTGCCGCTCGAAGACTGGCAGACCTATGGCCGCAAGATCCCGCTGCTCGTGAATCTGCAGCCCGCCGGAGAGTATCTCGGCGAGGACTACCATCGTGCGGGCGGCGTGCCTGTCGTCGTGAACGAGCTCATGAAGCACGAGCTCATTGCGGAAGACGCCAAGACGGTCAACGGCAGGACGCTCGGCGAGAACTGTCGCGGGCGCGAGATCATGGACACGAAGGTGATCCGCCCATTCGATGATCCGCTGCGGCGGGACGCCGGCTTCATCGTGTTGAGCGGAAACCTTTTCGATAACGCCATCATGAAGACGAGCGTGATCAGCGACGAGTTCCGCGAGCGCTTTCTCTCCAACCCGAGGGATCTCGAGGCGTTCGAAGGACGTGCCATCGTGTTCGATGGGCCGGAGGACTATCACGCACGTATCGAGGACCCGGCGCTGGATATCGACGAGCACTGCATCCTCTTCATCCGGGGCACGGGGCCGATCGGCTATCCGGGCGGCGCCGAAGTCGTCAACATGCAGCCGCCTGCGGCGCTCATCAAACGCGGGATTACGGCGCTGCCCTGCGTCGGCGACGGACGGCAATCCGGCACGTCCGCGTCACCCTCGATCCTCAACGCCTCGCCGGAAGCGGCAGCGGGCGGCGGTCTCGCGCTAGTGCAGAACGGCGACGGGGTGCGCGTCGACCTCAGGCGCGGTACGGCGAATATTCTCATCTCGGAGAAGGAACTCGCGCGCCGGCGCGCCGATCTCGAGGCGCGCGGCGGCTACTCCTACCCGGCTTCACAAACGCCATGGCAGGAAATCCAGCGCGGGCTCGTCGGACAGATGGGCGACGGCATGGTGCTCGAAATGGCAATGAAGTATCAGGACATCGCGCGCAAGTTCGGACCGCCGCGCGATAATCACTGACTCGCGGCGTCGCCCGTCCTGAACGGAGGCATCCCATGCCGCGCAACTCCAATACCAAGAAGCGGCTTCGTCTGCACGGCGAAATAGCCAGGAATATCGGCGTCAAGATCATCTCCGGCAAATACGAGCCCGGGCAGTTGCTCGAGGGGGAAATCTCCGCGAGCGAGACCCTCCATGTCTCTCGCACCGTCTATCGCGAGGCCGTCCGCATTCTGGCCGCCAAGGGACTCGTCGTCTCGCGGCCCAAGGTCGGAACAAAGGTAAGCCCGCAGTCGACCTGGCATTTGCTCGACCCGGACGTGCTGTCATGGGTGTTCGAGTTCGAGCCGGATGAGGCCTTCCTCAATAATCTGTTCGAGCTCCGCCGCATGATCGAACCGGAGGCCGCCGCGCTCGCCGCCCAACGCCGCACCGACAAGGATCTGGCCGAGATGGAGGACGCCCTGGCGACGATGGCGTCCGATACGCTTGCCACGCCTTCGGGCCGCGATGCCGATCTCGCCTTTCACGCGGCAATCCTGCGCGCTACGGGCAATGTATTTCTCGTCTCGCTAACGAGCGGCGTAGGCGCGGCGATATCCTGGACGACGATCTTCAAGCAGCGGGAAAGCCCGCTGCCGCGCGATCCGGTTCCGGACCACCGCAAGGTGTTCGACGCCATCGCGGCTTCGAACGCCAATGCGGCCTATGCGGCAACGTCCAATCTGGTGGATCTGGCCCTTGCCGACACGATGAACGCGCGGAGCTCGCCGAAGAAAGTGAAGAAGATCAAGAAGGCCCGCTGATCACTCGGCCTCGGCGAGCTGCTCCGCCGGCAAAACCTCCGTCGGACGGCAGCCCCAAACCGCGTAGAACAATACATAAACGTAGCATGCGGCCGGCAGCAAATAGGAGAACTGCAGCCCGAAATGATCCGCGATCACGCCCTGCAGCGCCGAGAGCGCGCCGCCGGCGATCGCCATGATCAGCAGGCCCGAACCTTCTTCGGTCAGCGGGCCGAGGCCCCGGATGCCGAGCGTGAAGATGGTCGGGAACATGATCGAGTGGAATAGGCCGAGCGAGATCAGGCACCACATCGCGACGTGCCCGTCCGTCATCACGCCGGTGACGCTCAACACCAGTGCGCAAATGCTGACCAAAGCCAGCAAACGCTCGCCGCTCACGAAACGCATGATGCCGGCGCCGAGAAAACGGCCCACCATCGCACCGCCCCAGAATAGCACCAGATAGTCCGCCGCGCGTTCATGAGTCATCGCGCCGATTTGGGGCAGCGAAATAAAGTTGACAAGCGTGGAGCCGACGCCAATCTCCGCGATCAGATAGATGAAGATCGCAGGAACGCCGAGGACGAGATTGCGGTGGCGCCAGAGAGAATGCTTCTTGCGTTCCTCACGGGCGGCGCGCCGGGTCGCCTCGCCCAGTGCCGGCAGCTTCGTGCGCCAGACGATCAGGGCCAGCACGATCAGGACTACGGCAATCAGAACATAGGGCAAGCGCACGGCTTGGGCATCGGCGATGCGTTGGGCCAGGCTCAGGCCTGCCGAGGCCTCGTCGCTCGCAGTGCCGGATGCGCTGCGGCCCAGGATCAACAGGCCGCCGAAGACGGGCGCGACCATGGTGCCGGCGGAATTCAGCGCCTGCACGAGATTGAGCCGGCTCGATGCCGTCTCCGGCGGACCGATCACGGCGACATAAGGATTTGCCGCAACCTGTAGAAGCGCGATTGCGGTCCCGAGCACGAAGAGCGCGGCGAGGAAGGTGCCGTAGGACACGAATACGGCAGCCGGCACGAACATGAACGCACCGAGCGCCATGCCCATGAGCCCCACGATGATCGAGGGCTTGTAGCCGATGCGTTCCAGAAGCTTCGCCGACGGCAGGGACATCAGCAGGTAGGCGAGATAGAACACAAACTGAATGAGCAGAGACTTCGCGTAGTTCAGTTCGAACACGGCCTTCAGATGCGGAACGAGAATGTCGTTCAGCACCGTGGCGAATCCCCACATGAAGAACACGGTCGCCAGAATGCTGAGCGCGAGACCGTAGCGAATGTTCCCGTGCCCGCGAGCGAGCGCCCCCGGCGGATTGGTTTCGCCGCTTATGACCATGCGATCCCCCCTGAGAGCGGCGCTGGCATGAAGGCCCACTTGACTAGCGGGCAACACGGCGACGCTCGCCCCTCCAATTAACTCATACAACAGACTTCTAGCCAAGGCTCGGACCGGAAGCGAGGGCATGGCAGCACGCTTGCAATCAAATCGCCTCTTTGGTAGAGACGGCTTCCGGGGATACGAGTCTTGATCGGACGACGCGTCGGTGCTTTTATGTAGGAGTAATTGGCTACGGTGCGGGCTTTAGCCCTTCGACACGTCTCAATCCGGAGAGCCGCCTTCATGCCGGAGAATAAGCTCGCCCTAACGGGCGAGTTCTTTATCGGTTCCCGCCGCGTCAGGTCGAACGAGACCTTTCACGCCGTCGATCCAAAGCGGGACAAGGCACTGACGCCGGCCTTCAGCGTGTCGGGGCCGGCGGACGTCCGTCGAGCGTGCGAATTCGCGGCGGCAGCGTTCGGCCCCTACAGCGCCACCGATCCTGAAACCCGCGCCGCCTTTCTCGAGACTGCGGCAGACAAGATTGCCGGGCTCGGCACCTTGCTGACCGAACGCGCGGAAGCCGAGACCGGTTTGCCTCAGGCGCGGCTCAGCGGCGAGCTTGCGCGGACCTGCAACCAGCTTCGGTTGTTCGCGGAGGAAGTGCGCGACGATCGCTGGCAAGGCGTCCGCATCGATCCCGCGCTCCCGGATCGCAAGCCCATACCGAGGCCGGATCTGAGGCTGAGAAAGATTCCTCTGGGGCCCGTGGCGGTCTTCGGCGCGAGCAACTTCCCGCTGGCCTTTTCCGTCGCCGGCGGGGACACGGCAGCCGCGTTGGCGGCGGGTTGTCCCGTGGTTGCGAAGGCGCATCCGGCGCATCCCGGTACCAGCGAGATGGTGGCGGGCGCGCTCGTGGCGGCTGTGAAGGCCTGCAAATTACCGGAAGGCGTGTTTTCGATGTTGGCCGGTCCCTCCAACGAACTGGGTGCGACGCTCGTGGCCGATCCGCACATCAAGGCGGTAGGCTTCACGGGGTCGCGCAAGGGCGGCCTCGCATTGATGGAAATCGCAGCCCGACGTGACGAGCCTATCCCCGTCTATGCCGAAATGAGCAGCGTCAATCCGATCGTGCTGCTGCCGGGAGCGCTCACGGCCCGGGCCGAGGCCATCGCCGACGGTTTCCTCAATTCGCTCACGATGGGCGTCGGGCAGTTCTGCACCAATCCGGGTCTCGTGATTGCCCTCGAGGGCGCTGAGCTGAACCGTTTCATAGCTGCCGCCTGCGAGGGGCTGAGCTCGAGGCCCGCCAGCACGATGCTCACGAGCGGCATACACGCGGCCTACAAAAGCGGGGTGGACCGCTTGCGGCGTGAGACAAAGGCAGAGCTTCTGGCCCACGGACCGGCCGGCACCGCGCCCAATTCAGCCGAGACCTATCTGTTCGCTGTGAAGGCCGCTGAAATTCTCAGCGATCCCTCGCTCACCCATGAAGTCTTCGGGCCCAGCGCGCTGATCATCCGGTGTGAAGACAAAGACGAACTTTGCGCGATCCTCGAGGCTTTGGAAGGCCAGTTGACGGCCACGCTGCACATGGAGGATGGCGACCTGCAGCTGGCGAAAAGACTCCTGCCGCTCCTGGAGCGACGCGCGGGACGCATCCTGGCCAATGGCTGGCCCACCGGGGTCGAAGTGGCCCACGCCATGGTCCACGGTGGTCCATTCCCCGCGACTTCGGACGGCCGCAGCACATCCGTCGGCACGCTGGCGATCGACCGGTTCCTGCGGCCGGTCTGTTATCAGGATGTGCCTCAGGCTCTGCTGCCTGACATTCTTCGAGACAGCGGCCGATGAGTCAGGACCGTGCGAACGCCACGCGTTCTCCGCGCGCGATCGTCTCGATCGCCACGGCTCCATAAGAACGATTAACAGAAAAGGCTGCGCGGTGACGGAACAGAGCGTTACGAAGGTTAGAGACGTTCACAGCGATCACGTTGCTTACGCGGATGCGAACGACAAGTTAGAGACCGAAGAGCGCCTCTACGAGAAGGTTACCTGGCGTCTTCTGCCGTTTCTCGGCGCCTGCTACCTCGTCGCCTATCTGGACCGCGTGAACGTCGGCTTCGCGAAGCTGCACATGCTTTCCGATCTGAACCTTTCGGAAACGGCCTATGGCTTCGGCGCCGGCGTGTTTTTCATCGGCTATTTCCTCTTCGAAGTGCCGAGCAACCTGATCCTGCACCGCGTCGGTGCGCGCACCTGGATGGCCCGCATCATGGTGACCTGGGGCATCATATCGGGGGCCATGGCATTCACCGAACCCTTCGCCCACATGACCGGGCTCGGCGTCGACAAGGTGTTCTACGGCCTGCGATTTCTGCTCGGGGCCGCCGAAGCCGGATTCTACCCCGGCGTGATTCTATATCTGAATTACTGGTACCCGGCGCACAGGCAGAGCCGCGCCGTCGCCCTGCTGCTGACCGCACAGCCCCTGTCCTACGTCGTGGGCGGGCCTATCTCCGGCGGTATCATGGATAGGTTCAACGGACTGGGCGGCCTTTACGACTGGCAATGGCTCTACCTGATCGAAGCGGCCCCGGCGCTGCTGTTCAGCGTATCGATCATGTTCTATCTCAAGGACAAGATCGACGACGCGCCCTGGCTTGCGGCTCACGAGAAGACGTTGTTGAACGAGCGTCTCGAGCAAGATGCGAAGACCAAACGCGATTTTCCGCTGCGTGCTCTTCTGGCAGTACGGGAGCTATGGCTGTTCACCGGCATTTTTCTGCTGATCGTAATGGGCGTGTACGGCATCAACTTCTGGCTTCCTACGATCATCGAGAACAGCGGCGTGAAGTCCGTGTTCAACATCGGCCTCATCACGGCGGCGTCCTATCTCGTCGCGGCGATCATCGCGCTGCTCGGCACCCGCCACGCGGAGCGCCGAAACGAGAAACGTTGGCACGCGACGGCTGCCGCCGTCATCGGCGGCGCAAGCCTTGCGCTCAGCGCGGTCTTGCCCGGCAGCACGTTGGTGACCGTCACATTCATCACGCTCGCGAGCGCGGGCGGCCTCGTCTCCTCGGCCCTATTCTGGAGTTTTCCAGGATCGGTTCTCATGGGTTTGGGCGTGGCGGCGGGCTTGGCCATCATCAACTCTATCGGCAATCTCGGCGGCTTCTTCGGCCCCTATCTGCTGGGTTCCTTGACCGATGTATTCGGCAATCCCTCCGCGGGGATCGCCATCCTCGGGGGCGCTATGATGATCGCCGGCGGCCTCATCGCTGCGACCTGCAAGCACTTCGGTGTTGCGGCGGCCATCGAGTCCGCCTCCGCCCAATAGGCCCGAGAGCGCCCGCTACCCGCCCTCGTCAGGGCTGGGCACATCTTTCCAGTGATCCGCGATGGCGTCTAACCTGGCCTGCTAGCCCCCGTAGGCGTAAGTGGGCGCACCGCGAACGCCGGGCTCGACCTCGAAAAGGCAGCCAGCCAGGGGTTCGCTCTCGCGTTCGATCGCTGCCGTCGTCACGAACATTCGCTCCAAGCCCGGGCCGGCAAAGCAACAGCTCGTGACCTGTGAAACGGGCATCGTAATCACGCGATCGAGCCGGCCGTCGGGTAGGAAGCGGCTGAGCCGAGCGCCGCCCCAATGCGCGACCCAAATGCCGCCGTCGGCGTCCGTCGCCATGCCGTCCGGCCACCCCCACTCCTGCGGGAAAACGACGAACGGTTCCCGCTTGCCGAGGCTGCCGTCCGGAGCGAGCGCAAACCGATAAATCGTGCGCCGCGTCGTGTCCGTGTGATACAGCACGTCGTGGTCCGGGCCGAACGTCGGACCGTTGCTGACGACGTAACCCGTGTCGTGCCGCGTGCAGCTCCCTTCGGTATCGAGCCGGTACAGGCATCCCGTAGCTTCCGTCTCCGCGTCGTCCATAGTGCCCGCCCAGATGCGGCCGGCCCGATCGACGGCCGCGTCGTTCATCCGGCTCGCTGGCAGGTGAGCCTCCGGCGCGCAGATCGGCTCGATGCGCACCGGGTCGAGGAACAAGTGCGCGAAGCCGCTCTCGAACCCCGCGATGAACCCGGGCCGCTCGCGCCGCGCGACGATCCAGCCGAGCATCTCCGGCATCGCCCAGCTCGTATGGACACCGGTATCGAGAAGCAGGCGGTGCAGCGCCCTGCCCTTGATGTCCACCCAATAGACGGCGTTCTCTCGAGCCACCCACAACGGCCCCTCGCCGAGCAGCGCCCGCGCGTCGCACACGCAACGGGTCCCGCTCCGCATCGATGGCTGCGCATCGGCGTCGTTTGCGCTTCGGTTCATCGTTCGCCACGCCCCCCTTTTCACGACCGGAATCGATTGTAGGCCAAGTGCCCGCAACACCGGCTTTTGCGCTCGTGCACGGCGAGGTTCATGATCACAAGCCGCAGAAATTCTGGATGTTTTCGGTAATGGGCCGGGCAAAGAAGTTTGCGCGCATACGCATCGCGCGCTCCAAGGAACGCCGCAGCGCTCGATGAATTGACGGCGGCGGCGCGTGCTGTCGAAGCGAGGACAGGGACCATTGAATCGCCCGGCGCCGCCGTATATTGTCTGAGTAATGAGCGCCTCCGAATCGAACTGCGACCCGAAGGGTTATCCGGGCATAAACGAAGTGGGCAATCTGCCGCTGCCGAAGAGCCCGTTGCGTGGGGGCGTCCACCTGCACGTCACCGACGCCGAGCTCGCCCGCGGCTTTGCCGAATGGCGCCGGCCCGCGCTGCACACCGAGCGCGGCTATGCGAAGCTCTATATCGAGCACGTGCTGCTGGCGGACCGGGGCGTGGATTTCGATTTCCCGGCCGGGCGCAGCGGCGCGCCCGTCGGCCGTTACAACCATTAGGAGCGCACCATGGCGGATTCGGACCCGGAACGCACGCGTCCGTACCGCGGCGTCTTCCCTGTCGCCCCGACCATCTTCGACGCCGAAGGGGCGCTCGATCCCGATGGGCAGCGCCGCTGTATCGACTTCATGATCGACGCCGGATCGCACGGCATCTGCATCCTCGCGAACTTCTCGGAGCAGTTTTCGTTGACCGACGACGAGCGCGAACGCGTCATGCACCTCGTGCTCGACCACGTCGCGGGCCGCGTGCCGATCATCGTGACGACGACGCACTTCAGCACGCGCGTATGCGCCGAGCGCTGCCGGCGGGCACAGGCCGCGGGCGCGGCGCTCGTCATGATCATGCCGCCGTATCACGGCGCGACGCTGCGAGTGCCCGAGCCCGCCATTGCGGATTTCTTCGCCGACGTGTCGGCCGCGGTGTCCATCCCGATCATGATTCAGGACGCACCGGTCGCAGGCACGCCGTTGTCGGCCGAATTGCTCGCGCGTATCGCCCGCGAGACCGCGAACGTGCGCTACGTCAAGCTCGAGGTGCCGCCCGTGGCGAACAAGTTGGCCGCGGTGATCGCGCTGGGCGGCGATCGGATCGAGGGCCCGTGGGACGGCGAGGAAGGCATCACGCTCATGGCCGATCTCGAGGCGGGCGCCACCGGCACGATGACGGGCGGCGGTTATCCCGACGGCATCCGCGAGATCTACGATGCATTCGCGGCCGGCCGCCGCGAGGAGGCCGCGGCCGCCTACGCACGCTGGCTGCCGCTCATCAACTACGAGAACCGGCAGTGCGGTTTCGCGACGGCGAAGGTCCTCATGAAGGAAGGCGGCGTGATCCGCTCCGATGCGGTCAGGCTGCCCGTGCAGCCCGTTCACCCGCGCCAGCGCGCGGGACTGCTCAATATCGCCAGAACACTCGATCCGCTGGTCCTGCGTTGGGCCGAATAGTCGAAGCAGGCGCCATGTCGAAGCTTGCTCTCGTCCTCGCCGCCGCTTGTCCCCTCGTCGCCGGTGGCGTCTTCGGCCAGGTCAAAACGGCGGTTTCCGACGTCGTGGCCGGCGCAAAGCCCGTCAAGGTCGAACACGTTAAGATTCACGGGCGCTCGCTCGAGGGCAATCTCGAAGGCAACGCCGTGGACCGGAGTGCGCCCGTGATGCTGTGGTCGAAGGAAATCCATGTGCCGCAAACGCTCGAGGGCGCGTTCGCCAAGGGCGCCGGCGGGCTCATCGTCGTGTTCCCGGATTCCAAGACGCTCTACCTGGGCTCGATGTATTCGAGCTCCGTTACGACCGGCGACTTCGAGGACTACGTCGCGGTAAACCGTCATGTCCTTCCTCGCGGCATCTGAGGGCTCCGCCTCGTCGCACAACGCTCGGCTGCCGGGGACGTTACAGACGGTGCGACCCCTGCCCGCGATGTCGTAGCTCCCCGGACCGCTCGCACGGCACACACGCCGCGCCGGGACTACGCGATTTCAGCGTCCCGGATTCGATTTCAGCGGTGGTATGGTTACCCGGGTCGGGCTACAACAATATGAGCGCTTTCAGCATTCAGCCCGGCAGGTCGGCAAACCTCCGGGCTTTCCAATTTCTGGAGCCCGGTAACCGGAGCTGAAGAACAACAAACTCAGTTCGGGATCTTGTGGCCCTGATCTGGCCACATATCGTGCCACGACTGGGCACTAAGGCTTGGCAATGGTGCCGCTGCTGGGGACCGGTGAAGAGCATACCTGAATGCCCCGCTAGAAGTAAAATGGTCTCGTACGCGGGTCTAAAATGCAATTAGTTGCACCACTAACGATGCAATCAACTGCAAACGTAGTGGCACCGGGCATCCTTCCCGCACCCTCTTCGTTGCGTTTGTCGAATGGCGGGGGCCCGGTGCCGTGGAAGCACTCAGTTCGACATCGCGTCCCGTCGATTGAACCGTCCCTAGTGTCCCTGATGACAGACGCCAACTGGGCGGATCGGATCGTGGGGAGGATGTGTGGGAAAGGGCTTCCCGAGATCGCCGGTTACAGCGGCTACGGGGGAACCAGTCCCCAAATCAGGCGGGAGGTTTTGGGAATCCGGGCTCCGAGACCCCCGATGTTTCACGTAAGTCTTTGTATTCGTTGGTGGGCCGTGTAGGGCTCGAACCTACGACCAACGGATTAAAAGTCCGGTGCTCTACCAACTGAGCTAACGGCCCATTCCTTATTCTTCGCCTTCCGCACCAAGCGCCGACGGCGAGCGCTCACACGCGGCTGCGATCATACTAAATGAGCCGCCGAGCACAACCCGTCCATCGCCCGGTTTGGGCAACCGTGCCGCCCTGACCCCACACCTCCTTCGCGGTCGACTCCAATAAAAGGGCTCTGACCCCTTTTTCCGCTAATAGTACCGGGTCGGATCCGCAATCCCCGCGGCCGCGAACCCTTCCCGCCGGAACCGGCACGCATCGCAATGCCCGCATGCGCGCCCCTCATCGTCGGCCCTGTAACACGACACCGTCAATGAGTAGTCCACCCCGAGCGCAATCCCGTGCCGAATGATGTCCGCCTTCGTCATTTGGATCAACGGCGCCTCGATGCGCACGGGCCGCCCTTCGATCCCCTGCTTCGTGGCCACGCGGCTCAGCGCGTTGAACGCGTCCACGAACTCCGGCCGGCAATCCGGATACCCGGAATAGTCGACGGCGTTGACGCCGATGAATATCGCGTCGGCGCCGAGCACCTCGGCCCGCGCGAGCCCGAGGCTCAAGAACACCGTATTGCGCGCCGGCACGTAGGTCACCGGGATCCCTTCCCCGCCTGCGTCCGGCACGTCGATCGAGGCGTCCGTGAGCGCCGAGCCGCCGAAGCGCCCGATCGGAATCGAAAACTCGCAGTGGTCCGTGGCGCCGAGCGCCGCGGAGACGCTTACCGCGGCCGCAAGCTCGGCCCGATGCCGCTGCCCGTAGTCGAAGCTCATCGTGTGACAGGCGTAACCCGCGCGCCTCGCATGCGCGAGCGCGGTCGTCGAATCGAGCCCCCCGGAAAGCAGAACGACCGCCCGCATGACGTAATTCCCAAAAATCGGCCGGCCAGAGCCTAACGGCCCGGCACGTCGCCCCAGAGCGTCTTGTGCAGCTGTACCTGCAGCCGGACGCCGAGCTTATCCCGAAGGATCCATTCGGCGAGTTCGCCGGCCGCGAGCTCCCCGTAACTCGGCGACAAAAACACGGTGCACCCGAGTTCAGGATACCGTTGCAAAACGTCCTTGGCCCATTCGTAATCGACCCGATCGCAGATTACGAGCTTCAGCGCGTCGCGCGCCGTCAACGCCGCAAGATTCTCCCAGCGGTTGCGCTCGACCTCGCCGGCCCCCGGGGTCTTCACGTCCACGATGCGGCTCACGCGCGGGTCGAGGCCTGTCACCTCGTAGGCGCCGCTCGTCTCGAGGGAGACGTCGTAGCCGGCCTCGCAGAGCGCGGTCAACAGCGCGGAGCAGCGCGGCTGCGCGAGCGGCTCGCCGCCCGTGACGCAGACGAAGCGCGGGCCGTGGCGGCCGACCTCCTCGAGCACCTCGCCGATCGTCCACCACTCGCCGCCGCCGAATGCATAGGCGGTATCGCAGTAGCCGCAGCGCAGCGGGCAGCCCGTGAGCCGCACGAAGACCGTCGGCCAGCCGCTCGTTAGCGCCTCGCCCTGGATCGAGTGGAAGATCTCGGTGATCTTGAGCCGCTCGTCCCGGCGCGGCTCGAGGCCGGCCGCGGCCACCTGGGCGCCGGCTTCGATCCGCGCGTTCACGGCCGGCGAGGCGGCGTCAGCCGCCCTCCTGCGTCATGCGGTCGAGCCGCTGCTGCGCGAGCCGCGCGGCCGTGGTGTCCGGGTAGTCGTGCACGACCTTCTGCAGCGCCGCGCGCGCCTGGTCCATCTGCTTGAGCTCGTAGTTGCAGTAGCCGACCTTGAGCAGCGCGTCCGGCACCTTCGACGACTGGCCGTACATATCGACGACCTTCTGGAACAGCGGCAGCGCGCCGGAAAAATCCCGCTGCACGTAATGCGTCTCGGCGAGCCAGTACTGCGCGTTGTCGGCGAGCGTGCTTTGCGGATAGTTCGCGAGGAAGTTCTCGAAGGCCTTCGCGGCCTCGGGGTAATGACGCGACTGGATCAGGTTGAACGCGGCCTCGTAGGCCTGCTGGTCGTTGCCGGCCTGCGCACCCCCGGGACCGCCCGGCGCCGCGCCGGACCCGGCCGCCCCGAAGGCCGCCCCGGCCGCGCCCGTCGCGCCGGCACCGGTTGCGCCCGAAGCGCCGCCGCCGCCCGCGCCGCCGGCTCCGGCCGCCTGGTTCGCGAACTGCCCGCCGCCGGGCGCGCCGGCGCCTTGCCCGGCCGCGCCGCCGGCGCCCGCCGCGCCACCCTGCGCCCGCTCGAGCGCCTGCAGGCGCCGATCGACGTCGAGATACAGCTGCCGCTGGCGGTCCTGCCCCATCTCGTTATCGTGCTGGAGCGTCTCGATCTCCCCGCGCAGCTCCTTGGTCTCGGCCTGGAGCTGATCGAGCTGGTTGGCCAGCTGCACGAGGCTCTGGTTGTTGACCACCTTCTCGATGCGGCCTAAGCGCGCGTCGAGATCCTGCAGGCGCAGATTGACGGGGTCGTCCTGCGGCGTCAGCGACGTGCAGCCGCAGACGGCCCCGAATGTCAGTACAAGTAGTGCGTTTCTCACCGCATTCTCCTCGCGTTGTAGCGCCGGCGGCCGCTCACTGCCGGTAGACGATCTCGACGCGGCGGTTCAGTCGATAGGCCGCTTCGTCGTGCCCCTGCACCGCCGGCCGCTCCTCGCCGTAGCTCACGGTGCTGATCTGGTCGGCCGAGGCCCCCTGCAGCATGAGCACGCGGCGCACGGCCTGCGCGCGCCGCTCGCCGAGGCCGATATTGTACTCGCGCGTGCCGCGCTCATCGGCGTGGCCTTCGAGGCGCACGCGGGCGTTCGGGTGCGAGGCCAGGTACTTGGCGTGGGCCGCGAGGACGTCGTTGAACTCCGGCTTGATCTCGCTCGTATCGAAATCGAAGTAGATGACGAGCTGCTTGAGCAGATCCTGCTGGCCGGCGGCCCCGCCCTGCTGCTCCTCGACACCGACACCGCTGCCCGAGCCGAGCGCGCTCGTCGAGGCACCCGAGTCGGCCGTTGCGCCGTTCGCGGCCGCCCCGGACGAGTAATCGGGAACGGTGGAATGGCTGGCGCAGCCGGCCACGGCGAGCATCGCCACGGCGCAGGCGATCATGACGCTGGATCGGACCATATGGTTTACCTCTAGGTAACGCAATACATTTTCGAAACGCATGTTCAGTGGCTCATCTCGATGTGCGCGGACGAGGCCTGGTCACGGCAACGGGAACGGCGACCACACGGGCTCGCGCACGTCGCCCGTGCCCGATTCGATCTCCTGCTGAATGCGGCCGTCCGTGCTGACCCACTCAAGCACGCCCTTGCCCTTGTCGCGTGTCGCGTAAATCAGCATGGCACCGTTCGGCGCGAAGTCCGGCGCCTCGTCGAGGCGGCCATTGGAAAGAACCTCGATGAGGCCCGTCTTCGGGTCGACGAGTGCGATCTGGTCGTTGCCCTCCTTGCTCCGGTGGACCACGGCGATGTGCTTGCCGTCGGGCGAGACGCGCGGCCGGGAATTGTAGCTGCCTTCGAACGTCACGCGCTCGGGCGCGCGCCGGCTCGGCTCGGAGGCCATGCGGTAGATCTGCGGGCCGCCGGAGCGGTCCGAGGTGAAGTAGATCGTCTTGCCGTCGGGCGTCCAGCTCGGCTCGGTGTCGATGGCCGGGTCGCTCGTGAGGCGGCGCAGCACCTGCGTCGCGAGATCGAGCGTGTAGATATCGAGGTTGCCGTTCGCGTCGGACAGCGTGAGCGCGAGCAGGCGACCGTCCGGCGAGAAAACGGGCGCACCGTTGACGCCGGGGCGCGCAGAGACGCGCTCGCGGTTGCCGGTCTTGAGCGTCTGCACGTAAATCGAGGCTTGATTGCCCTCGAAGGAGACGTAAGCGATGCGGCGCCCGTCCGGCGACCAGTCCGGGGACATGAGCGGATCCGGCGAGTCGGCGACGACGGTAGCATTTTCGCCGTCGGCGTCGGCGACGATGAGCTGGTAGCGGGGCTTGCCCTGCGGGCCGTTCTTCTGGCTCACATAGGCGATGCGCGTGCTGAATACGCCGCGGATGCCCGTGAGCTTCTCGAACACCATGTCCGCGATCTTGTGGCCGCTCGCGCGCAGGCTCGCTTTGTCCGACGTGAGCCGGAAGCCCAGCAGCTGCTGGGCGCGCAGCACGTCGAAGAGCTCGAACTCGATCCTGTAGGAATCGGGGGCGGTCTGCGTCATCGTGCCGATCACGAGCACGTCGGCCTTCGCGACGCGCCAGTCCTGGAAGTTCACGTCGGTCGGCTGCGTCGGGCGCGAGACCATGTCGGCGGGCGCCATGGGCGCGAAGCGGCCGCTGTTGCGCAGGTCCTGCGCGACCAGGCCCGCTACATCAAATGGCGCAGACCCGGTCCCGCTCCAGCCGAAAGGCACGACGGCGATCGGCACGGGGCGCTCGACGCCGCGCGTGATTTGGATGGTGAGCTGGGCGCTCGCGGGCGCCGCGGCGCCGAGGCCGAGAGCCAGCGCGAGCGCGGCCGAGGCGGCCGGGGCCGCCAGCGCGCGGATAATGCGCCCGCACAATTTCGATTTGCTAACAAGGCTCATGAAGGTCCCCATGAATTCTATACAGTGGCCCGGCCCGGCCGAGTCTTCCCGGCCGCGCGGCCGGAGGAGTACTCAGTCGTCGGGCTTGAACTCCAACCTCAGATTGCGTTCGAACAGCGCCTGCACGGGCGGCAGCGGCAGCGGCGAAGCGCGCTGCACGGCACGCTCGATGGACTGCACGACCGCGTCGTCGCCGTTGCACTTGTCGACGGAGACGCTGATGACGTTGCCGCTCGGTATCTGCGTGACGTTGACCCAGCAGTCGAGCCCCTTCTGCGCGCTCGGCGGGCGGTTCCAGTTTTGCTCTATGCGGTTCTGCAGCATGCGTACGTATTGATCCTCGAGCCCCGACTGCCGCGCCTTGAGCCGCGCGGCTTCCTCGGCCGCCTCGCGCTGAACCTCGGCGTCGAGCCGCGCCTGCTCGCGCGCCTCGGCTTCCTTGCGCTTGCGCTCGGCGGCTTCCTTGGCCTTGCGCTCGGCCTCCTCTTTGGCTTTGCGCGCCGCCTCCTCTTTGGCCTTGCGCTCGGCCGCCGCCTTGGCGGCGGCCGCTTCCTTCGCCTTGCGTTCCGCCTCGGCCTTGGCCTTGCGCTCGGCTTCCTGCTTGGCCGCAAGCTCCGCGGCTGCCTTCGCCTTGCGCGCACGCTCGGCCGCGGCCTTCTGCTCGGCCTGCGCCTTGGCCTCGGCGGCGGCTTCGGCCTGCGCCTTGCGCGCGGCCTCGGCAGCGGCCTGTTTCTGCTGCTCGGCGCGTGCCTGCTCCTCGCGGCGCTGCGCCTCCGCCTGCTTCTGCGCCTCCAATTTCGCTTGCTCCTCGCGAATCGCCGCGGCGTCCACGACTGTCGCGCGGATCACGACGCCCTCCGAGTCCGGCCGCTGAACACGCGGAAACGCGACTCCGAGCGTAAGCGCCGCAAAGATCGCCACATGCAGCACGACGGACCATACCATGGCCCCGGAATGCTGGCTGAAGAACGATCGCATGCGTGCGCCGGCCTCACGCGCTCAGCGCCGCGCGGGCGCGTTCCTCGGCGGCTCGGTCAGGAAGCCGACCTTCTCCGCGCCGGCCTGCTGCAGCAGCACCATGCCGGCGACGACGCGGCCGTACGGCACGGCGCGGTCGGCCTTGACGAGGACGTCTGTCTTCGGGTTGCGGCGCAGCACGGCCACCGTGCGGTCGACGACGGTCTTCTCGTCCACCGGCTCGTCGGTGTCCTTGCCGCCGACGTTGAGATAGAGCTTGCCGTCCTTGTCGATGCTGAGCACGAGCGGGGCGTCGTTCGTCGGCTGCATGGGCTTCGCACCGGCCTTCGGCAGATCCACCTTGATTCCCTGGCTCAGCAGCGGCGCCGTGATCATGAAGATGATGAGCAGCACGAGCATGACGTCGATGTAGGGCACGACGTTAATGTCCGCCATTAGCCGGCGCCTGCCCTTGGCGGCCATCATGCGGCGGCTCCGTGCGTGTCCTTGCGCGCCGCGCTGCGCTGGAAGATGGCCGTAAGCTCTTCCATGAACGTGTCGTAGCGCACCTCGAGCCGGCCGACTTTGTCGGCGAACAGGTTGTAGGAGTAGCCGGCCGGGATCGCGGCGAACAGGCCCATGGCCGTCGCGATCAGCGCCTCGGAGATGCCCGGCGCCACCATCGAGATCGTCGCCGTCTGCACGTTCCCGAGCCCGTGGAACGCGCTCATGATTCCCCAGACCGTGCCGAAAAGGCCGATGTAGGGGCTCGTGTTGCTGACCGTCGCGAGGAACGCGAGATTGCTCTCGAGCCGGTCGACCTCGCGCAGCTGCGAGACGTGCATCGAGCGGCGGGCGCCTTCGACGAGCTGCTCGGCCGGCAGCCCGGCCTCCTGGCGCAGCCGCCCGAACTCGCGGAATCCGGACTCGAAGATGCCGGCCATGCCGAAAGGCGCGTCGTCGCCCTGCGAGATGTCGCGGTATAGCGTCGCGAGATCGCCGCCCGACCAGAAGTCGCTCTCGAATTCGTCGGCGCTGCGAACCGCGCGCCGCACGAGGCGGCTCTTCTCGAAGATCACGGCCCACGATGCGATCGACGCAATCAGCAACAGCGCGAGCACGCCTTTGACGATGGGGCTCGCATCGACGACGAGAGTCAAGATAGATAGATCATTCATTGCTTCAACCCGTTCAAAAGTGCCGCGGGCAGCCGCTTCGGCCGGCCCTGCGCCGCGTCCACGCAGGCGACCTCGGCCGTGGCGCGGCAAAGCGCCGGCGCGTCGGCCTCACCCGCCCGCCGGACGGCCTGCTCGAAAACGACGCGTGCCCCGCGCGCGCTGGCGACGCGCGCCTCGACCTCGAGCAGATCGTCGAGCCGCGCCGGGGCGCGGAACTCGGCCTCGACGCGCGCGAGCACGAGCTGCATGCCGTGCTCGCGCAGCAGCGCCGTATGGTCGACGCCCTGCGCTCTGAGCCACTCCGTGCGCGCGCGCTCCATAAAGCGGAAATAACCCGCGTTGTAAACGACACCCTGCGCATCGGTGTCCTCGAGATAAACCCTGACCCTGAGCACGAACGGCGCCATCGCGGATCGGTGCTCAGTCGAACAGGTCCGGCGCGTCCGCACGCTCGCGCCCGGACGGCAGAGCCAGATCGAAATGCCGAAATGCGGACTTCGTCGCGATCCGCCCCCGGGCCGTGCGCTGCAGGAAGCCTTCCTGGATCAGATACGGCTCGATGACCTCCTCGAGCGTGCCGCGCTCCTCGCCGACTGCGGCCGCGAGACTCTCGACGCCGACCGGGCCGCCGTCGAACTTCTCGATGATCGTGAGCAGCAGGCGTCGGTCCATGGCGTCGAAGCCGTGCGGATCGACCTCGAGCAAGTCCATGGCCGCGCGCGCGACCTCGCGGTCCACGCGCCCGTCGGCCTTGACCTGGGCGTAGTCGCGCACGCGCCGGACGAGCCGGATCGCGATGCGCGGGGTACCGCGCGAGCGCGACGCGATCTCGCGCGCACCGGCCTCGTCGATCGGCAGATCGAGGATGCGTGCCGTGCGCTCGGCGATGCGCGTGAGCTCGTCCTGCCCGTAGAACTCGAGGTGTTGGGTGATGCCGAAGCGGTCGCGCAAGGGCGAGGTCAGAAGCCCCGCGCGCGTCGTCGCGCCGACGAGCGTGAACGGCGGCAGGTCGAGCTTGATCGAGCGCGCGCCCGGCCCCTCGCCGATCATGATGTCGAGCTGGAAGTCCTCGAGCGCCGGATACAGCACCTCCTCGACGACGGGGCTCAAGCGATGAATCTCGTCGACGAACAGCACGTCGCGCGGCTCGAGGTTCGTGAGCTGCGCCGCGAGATCGCCCGGGCGCTCGAGCACGGGACCGGAAGTCTGATGGAGCGTCGCGCCGAGCTCGTTCGCGACGATGTGCGCGAGCGTCGTCTTGCCGAGGCCGGGCGGGCCGAAGAGCAGCGTGTGATCGAGCGCCTCGCCGCGGTTGCGCGCCGCCGTGATGAAGATCGTCATCTGCTCCTTGACGCGCGGCTGGCCGATGTAGTCGGCGAGCCGGCGCGGGCGGACGGCGCGGTCGAAGGCCTCGTCCTCGCCGCCGGCCGCCGCGTCGACGAGGCGCGCATCGTCGTTCACGGCTTGGCCCCGCTCTTGTGCACGCGGCGCAGCGCCTCGCGGATGAGCTCCTCGGTGGAGAGCTTGGCCGTATCGAGGCCCTTGAGCATCTTGTCGATCTCGCCGGCCTTGTACCCGAGCGCAAGCAGAGCCTCCTGCGCCTCGTTGGCCGGCGTCGCGCTCGCGCGCGTGCCCTCGGGAAATTTCAGAATCTCGGCCGGCAGCCGGTCCGCCATCTCGAGCAGCAGCCGCTCGGCGGTCTTGCGGCCGATGCCGGGCAGGCGCACGAGGCTCGCCATGTCCTTGGCCCGGATGCAGTCGTAGAAGCCCTCGACCGTCATGCCCGAGAGCACGGCGAGCGCCATGCGCGCGCCGACGCCGCCGACCTTGATGAGGCTGCGGAAAAGCGCGCGCTCGCTCTCCGTGGAGAAGCCGTAGAGGGTGTGGGCGTCCTCGCGAATCACGAGGTGCGTGATGAGCGTGAGCGGCTGGCCGACCTCCGGCAGCCGGTAGAACGTGGACATGGGCGCGGCGAGCTCGTAGCCGACGCCGCCGACCTCGACCATGAGCGACGGCGGCCGCTTCGCGGCCAGCGTGCCTTTGAGGTAGCCGATCACGTCGCCCCCGCCGCCTCGCGGATCACGGCACGCGGCCCGCGCGAATGTGCGTGGCACAGCGCCGCCGCGAGCGCGTCGGCCGCATCGGGCTGGATGGCCTCGCGCAGCCCGAGCATGAGCTTGACCATGTGCTGCACCTGCGTCTTCTCCGCCCGGCCCGTGCCGACGACGGCCTTCTTGATGTGCCGCGGTGTGTACTCGTACACGGGCAGCTCGGCCTGGAACGTAGCGCAGAGCGCGGCCGCGCGAGCCTGGCCGAGCTTGAGCGCGCTGTCTGGATTGCGATGCACGAAGACGCTCTCGATGGCGATCTCGGCGGGCTCTAGCTCGCGCACGACGCTGCCGAGCTCGGCGAAGATCGTGCGCAGCCGCGCGCTGTGATCACCGGCGGTCTTGATGCTGCCCCAGCGCACGGCCGAGGCCTTGAGACCGTCGAGGTCCACGATGCCGAATCCCGTGATCTGCGAACCGGGGTCGATCCCGAGTATGCGAATTCGGCCGCTCACGCGTTCATCGCCGGGTTAGGGCTCCTCCAGGACTTCGTCCGGGATCTCGGCGTTCGAGTAGACGTTCTGCACATCGTCGAGCTCGTCCAGGGCGTCGAGTAGCTTGAGCAGCGTCTCGGCCTCGTCGACCGAGACCTCCGCCTTCGTCGAGGGACGCATCGTGATCTCGGCCGACT
Source organism: uncultured Gammaproteobacteria bacterium (assembly GCA_963782445.1). Lineage (GTDB taxonomy): Bacteria > Pseudomonadota > Gammaproteobacteria > Steroidobacterales > Rariloculaceae > ZC4RG20. The sequence goes on along the minus strand of CAWAJM010000001.1, from coordinate 957,002 downwards.
CGGGCTCGACCCCGGCCGCCGTCATGGCCTGCTGCACACTCTCGTAATCCTCGGGCGTGGAGAGCACCTCGATCGAGCCGTCGTCGTTCGTGACGACGTTGCTCGCACCGGCCTCTATGGCGACCTCCATGATGCGGTTCTCGTCGCTGCCCTTCGGAAAGCTCAACTGGCCGACGTGATCGAACAGGTAGGCCACCGAGCCGTCGGCGCCGAGGTTGCCGCCGTACTTCGAGAACGCATGACGCACGTCGGCGACCGTGCGGTTGCGGTTGTCCGTGAGGCAGTCGACCATGACGGCGGCGCCGCCCGGGCCGTAGCCTTCATAGCGCGTTTCCTCGTAATGCACGCCTTCGAGCTCGCCCGTGCCGCGCTTGACGGCCCGGTCGATGTTGTCCTTGGGCATGCTCTGCGCCTTGGCCTTGTCGATGGCGAGGCGCAGACGCGGATTGGAAGCGATGTCGCCGCCGCCCGCCCGGGCCGCGATCGTGATCTCGCGGATCAGCTTGGTGAAGATTTTGCCGCGCTTGGCGTCCTGGGCGCCCTTCCGGAAGCGGATATTGGCCCATTTGCTGTGACCAGCCATGTCACTGCACTCCCAGCCTGTCCTGTGCGGAGCGCGGACGCGCCGCTCCCTGGCCGCCCGTCACGCACCCCGAAAACCGTATTCGAACTCCGTATCCCACTCGGCCGGTCCCTTGCGGAACCTGCCGGCGCCTATCATAACGGGATTTACGTAATGTATGCGACGGAAACGGAAAAAGGGGTCAGAGCCCTTTTTCGCCCTTGGGCCGGCGGCGTTGCGGCTGCGGCGCGAAAAAGGGCTCTGACCCCTTTTTTTGTGCCTATTTATTGATCGCGTGAATCGCGTGCTTGTCGGCCGACAGCGCCGCCTCGTGCACGGCTTCGCTGAGCGTCGGGTGGGCATGCACGGTCCGCTGCAGGTCCTCGGCCGATGCCGAGAACTCCATGGCGAGCACGGCTTCGGCGATGAGCTCGCCCGCGAGCGGGCCCACGATGTGGACGCCCAGGATGTCGTCGTACTGCTCGTCGGCGATGAGCTTCACGAGGCCGCTCGTCTGCTGCATGGCCTTGGCGCGGCCGTTGGCGCTGAACGGGAACGTGCCGACCTTGTAAGGCCGGCCGGAGGCCTTGACCTGCTCCTCGCTCTGGCCGACCCAGGCGACTTCGGGCGCCGTGTAGATGACGGACGGGATCGCGCCGTAGTTGACCTCGGCCGTCTGTCCCGCGATGAGCTCGGCGACCATGACGCCCTCCTCGGTGCCCTTGTGCGCGAGCATCGGGCCGCGCACGACGTTGCCGACGGCCCAGACGTTCGGCGCGCCCGTGCGGCAGAAGTCGTCCACTTCGACGAAGCCCCGGCCGTCGAGCACGACGCCCATGTCCGCGCCGAGCAGCCCCTCCGTGAACGGCCGCCGGCCGACGCAGACAATGAGCTTGTCGACCTCGAGGCCGGCGCTCGCGCCGTCCTGCTCGTAGCGCACCTTGACGCCGCCGCCCGCGGCCTCGGCGCCCGTGACCTTCGCACCGAGCCGCACGTCGAGCCCCTGGCGCTTGAACTGGCGCAGCGCCTCGTTCGCGACCTGGCGGTCGACGGCCGGCAGGAACGTCTCGAGCGCCTCGAGCAGCACGACCTCGGCGCCGAGCCGGCGCCACACGCTGCCGAGCTCGAGGCCGATGACACCCGCACCGATGACGCCGAGGCGCTTCGGCACCTCGGCAAATTCCAACGCACCTGCCGAATCGACGATGCGCTCGCCGTCGAACTTCGCAATCGGGAGCTCGACCGGCGTCGAGCCCGTCGCGATGACGACGTGGCGCGCCTCGAGCGTGCGCGTCTCCCCGCCGTCCGTGACCTCGACACGGTTGCCCGCGAGCAGCCGCCCGTGGCCCTTGATCGCCGTGACGCCCGACGACTTGAACAGCGCCTCGATGCCGGTCGTGAGCTGCTTCACGATCGAACGCTTGCGCTCGAGCATGCGCCCGACATCGACCGCGAGCGAGCCCACGTCGATGCCGTGCGCCTCGAACTCGTGCTCGGCCCGATGGTAGAGCTCGGAGGACTCGAGCAGCGCCTTCGAGGGAATGCAGCCGACGTTGAGGCAGGTGCCGCCGAAGGGCCGGCCGCCGTCGGCGGAGGCCCATTCGTCGACGCAGGCGGCCGAAAGGCCGAGCTGCGCGGCGCGAATGGCGGCGGGGTAGCCGGCGGGGCCGCCGCCGATCACAACGACGTCGAAATTCTGCTCAGTCATGGATCAAACCTGCAAGATGAGTCGCGCGGGATCTTCGAGGGACTGCTTGAGCGCGACGAGGAACTGTACCGCTTCGCGCCCGTCGATGAGGCGGTGGTCGTAGGTCAGCGCGACGTACATCATGGGCCGCGCGACGATCTGCCCGTCGACGACGACGGGCCGCTGCTCGATTTTGTGCATGCCGAGTATGCCGCACTGCGGCGGATTCAGGATCGGCGTCGACATGAGCGAGCCGAAGATGCCGCCGTTCGTGATCGTGAACGTGCCGCCCGTGAGCTCTTCGAGGTCGATCGTGCCCGCGGCGCCGCGGCGCGCGAAGTCCGCGATCGTGCTCTCGATCTCGGCGAAGCTCATGGTCTCGGCGTTGCGCAGCACGGGCACGAGCAGCCCGCGCTCCGTCGAGACGGCGACGCCGACGTCGAAATACTCGTGGTAGACGATCTCGGCGCCGTCGATCGAGGCGTTGAGCAGCGGATACTGCCGCAGCGCCTCGATGGACGCCCGCACGAAAAACGACATGAAGCCGAGCTTGATGTCGTAGCGCTTCTGGAACGCCTCCTGGTAACGGCTGCGCAGCGCCATGACGGCCGACATGTCGATCTCGTTGAACGTCGTGAGCATCGCGGCGGTGTGCTGTGCGTCGACGAGCCGCTCGGCGATACGCCGGCGCAGGCGGGTCATGGCCACGCGTTCCTCGCGCCGCATGCCGACGGCGCCGCCCTCCTCGCCGGCGGGCTCCTCTTCCTCGAGCCCGAAGCTCGCGGCCTGGTTCGTGGCGAGATAGCCGAGGACGTCGCCCTTGGTCACGCGGCCTTCGCGGCCCGTGCCGTGAATGGACGAGACATCGAGATCGTGCTCCTCGACGAGCTTTCGGACCGCCGGCCCCACGCGCTGCGCGTCGCGGCCCTCGGCCGGTCGCGGCGCCGTCTCGACCCGCTCGCGCTGCCCCTCGGCCCGCCGTTCGGGCGGCGCACTCGGCGCGGCAGCCGCCGGACGGCCTCTGGCCGGGGCCTCGGGCGCGGCCGTCGGCGCAGCCGACGCGGGCGCCTCTTGCTGGGCCCGCGTCTCCGCGGCCGCCTCGCCGGGCTCGAGCACGGCCAGCACCTGGCCGCTCGTCACGGTCGCGCCGTCGCCGACTTTGATCTCCTTGAGCACGCCGCTGCTCGGCGCCGGCACCTCGAGCACGACCTTGTCGGTCTCGAGATCGACGAGATTCTCGTCGCGGCGCACCGTGTCGCCGGCCTTCTTGTGCCAGGTGACGAGCGTCGCGTCGGTAACGGACTCGGGAAGTTGGGGAACCTTGACCTCGATATTCACTATTGCCTCACTCAGGCGCGTTTCGCGAGCGAAGACTGCCGCTCTCGCGAATCCGCCGACAGCGCCGCCGCCACGAGGGCTTGTTGCTGGCGCACATGCAGCGCGTGGAAACCCGACGCCGGCGCGGCGGCCCCGGGTCGTCCGGCATAGAACAGCTGATGCCGCTCGCCGAGCGGCTCCTGGAGCCGATGACGAATCTGGTACCAGGCCCCCTGGTTCTGCGGCTCTTCCTGACACCACACGATCTCGGTCGCCGTCGCGTACTGCGCGATCGTGCGCGCATACTCCTCGATGGGGAACGGGTACAGCTCCTCGATGCGCACGAGCGCGACGTTGCGGCGCTCCTCGCTGCGACGCGCCTCGGCGAGCTCGAAGTAGACCTTGCCGCTGCAGAACACGATGCGCGTGACCGCGTCGGCCTCGAGCTCCTCGACTTCGCCGATGAGCGGCTTGAAGCCCCCTTCCGTGAACTCCTCGAGCGGGGACACGGAAAGCCGATGCCGAAGCAGACTCTTTGGTGTGAGAACGATCAGAGGCTTACGCACACTTCTTACCATCTGCCTGCGAAGCAGATGGAACATCTGGGCAGGTGTGGAAGGCACGCAGACCTGCATGTTGTGCTCGGCACAAAGCTGCAGGAAACGCTCGAGCCGGGCGGAGGAGTGCTCCGGTCCCTGGCCCTCGTAGCCGTGGGGCAGGAACAGGGCGAGCCCGCAGAGCCGGTTCCATTTCGCTTCGCCCGACGAGATGAACTGATCGATGACGACCTGGGCGCCGTTCGCGAAGTCGCCGAACTGCGCCTCCCAGATCACGAGACAGTCCGGCGACGTCGTGCTGTAGCCGTACTCGAAGCCGAGCACGGCCTCTTCCGAGAGCAGCGAATCGGCGACCATGAGGCCCCGCGCATCGCGCGTCAGCTGCGAAAGCGGCAGGAAGACCTCGCCGTTCTTCTGATTGAAAAGCGCGGCGTGGCGATGGAAGAACGTGCCGCGCCGGCTGTCCTGGCCGATGAGCCTGACTCTATAGTTTTCATAAAGTAGCGAGGCATAGGCCAGGTTCTCTGCGAAACCCCAGTCGGCCGGCTGCTCGCCGGCGGCCATCTTCCTGCGGTCGTCGATGATGCGTTGGACGCGCGGATGCAGCTCGAAGTCCTCGGGGACCGTATTCATGACTTCGGCGAGTTGCTTCACGGTCTTGGCCGGGATGCCGGTGCTGACCGAGTCGGCCAGCGAAGCCTGCTGATATTGGCTCCAGTCCACAGTGTACTGATTGCCGAGCATGCCGAGCGCGGCCTCGTTCGGATGCCGGCCCTCGTCGAGGCAGGTCCGGTAGCTTTCCGCGATCTGGTCCAGCTCTTCCTTAGAAGTCACACCTAAGGCACTGAGCTTGCTACCATAAATAGTGAGCACGCTGGGGTGCTGGCGGATCGCGTGATACATGAGCGGCTGCGTCGCGGCCGGCTCGTCGGCCTCGTTGTGGCCGAGTCGGCGGAAGCAGATGAGGTCGATGACGACGTCCTTGTGAAAGGCCTGGCGGTAGTTCAGCGCGAGCCGGATGGCGGCGACGGCGGCTTCCGGGTCGTCGCCGTTGACGTGAAAGATCGGCGCCTCGATGATCTTCGCGATGTCCGAGCTGTACGGTGTCGAGCGCATATCGGCCGGATCGCTCGACGTGAAACCGATCTGGTTGTTCACGATGATGTGGACCGTACCGCCCGTCGAGAATGCGCGCGTCTGCGAGAGCTGCAGCGTCTCGGGCACGACGCCCTGCCCCGCGACGGCCGCGTCGCCGTGAATCAGGATCGGCAGCACGAGCTCGCCCGTCGCGTCGCCGCGCCGGTCCTGCCTTGCGCGCACGGAGCCCTCGACGACGGGGTCCACGATCTCGAGGTGCGAAGGGTTGAAGGCGAGCGCGACGTGGACGTTGCCGCCCGGCGTGCGCAGGTCGGCGGAGAAGCCGAGGTGATACTTGACGTCGCCCGAGCCCTTGAGCGCAGCGAGGTCGTAGGCGCCCTCGAACTCCGAGAACAGCTCCCGCGGCGACTTGCCGAGCACATTGACGAGCACGTTGAGACGGCCGCGGTGCGCCATGCCGATCACGAGCTCCTGCACGCCCCGCTCGCCGGCACGCTGGATCAAATGGTCGAGCATCGGAATCAGCGTCTCGCCGCCTTCGAGCGAGAACCGCTTCTGCCCGACGTAGCGCGTATTGAGGTAGCGCTCGATGCCTTCGGCCCGCGTCAGACTGCGAAGGATCGCGAGCTGCTCCTCCCTCGGCATGCTCCAATGCGCCATGCAGTCTTCGAACCGCTCGCGCAGCCAGAGCCGCTCGCGGGCCCGGGAGATATGCGCGAACTCGGCGGCAAGCTTGCCGCAATAGATACGCTTCAGCAGCGCGAGGATGTCCCGCAAGCGCATGCGCGCATGACCGGTGCCCGCAAGGCCGCCCGTATAGAACTCGCGGTCGAGGTCCGCCTCGTCGAGGCCGAGGTAGTCGAACTTGAGCACGGCCGGGACGTGCCGCTGCCACAGACCGAGCGGATCGAGGTCGGCGATCTGGTGGCCGCGGAGGCTGTAGACCTGAATGAGCCGGGAGACCGCGGCCTGCTTCTGGCTCGCCGGCGCGTCGACCGGCCGCCCCCCCGGGCGCGCCCCGGAGCCCGCCGTGGGCGTCGACTGCATGCGCCGGCCGAGGGCCTCGACGATAGGGCCGTGCGGCACCTCCCATTGCTCTGCGCCGCGCGGCCCGCGCGTGCGCGCCGCCGGAGCCTGCGCCTCGCCCAAGCCGTCGAAATACTTGCGCCAGGCATCCGGCACGCTGGCCGGGGCCTGGAGATAGGATTCGTACAACGCCTCGACGAAGGAGGCATTGGCGCCCTGCAACGGCGTCGACCGATATTGTTCTTTGATTGATTTGGTGCTCATTGCCGCAAAGGCCTGAGGCGGGCGAGGCGCGAGTGCGCGCGCTGAGTCCGCTCGGGCCTCGAAAAGCCGGCGTAGTGTAGCTAAACGCCGGTCAAGTTCAAACGCGCGGCGCTACGAGACGACGTGCAGCAGAAACCACTCGTAGGCGATGAGCGCCGAGTAGCCGAGCAGCGCCCAGTGCATGATGGAGCTGACTCGGATGATCCGGAACACGCGGGCGCGCCCGAGCGCGACGAGCACGAGCACGCCTGCGCCCGTCAGCGCCATCTTGGCACCGGCGAACAGCTGCGGGTGGAATTGCAGCACGTAACGCAGGACCGGGTTGACCTCCTGCGCGCCCCGCGTCAACAGCGAAAGCGTCAGGAACGCATCGGCCATGCTGAGCAGCAGGATCGCCACCGAGAGAAACAGCAGATGGGGCTCGTGCCAGTCGACGAGAAAATGGGCATCCGCCTTGCGGCGCCCGCGCCGCCGGCGGGGCGTGAAGCCGCCCCGGAGGAAGGTGCGCAGCGTCAATCGCCGGCGGTCCCCCTGGCGGCGTTCGACGAGCACCGTGTCCTCGCTGCCTACGGCCACGGTCATCGCCGCGCCCGCGCTGCCGTCCATCCCGCTCCTGCTTCCCACCATCCTGTTCGACATGCCGCCCTTCCGTCTTTGGCTCGCACCCGTCATGCAAAATCCGGACCGCAGGCACGAAACGAGCCTGGAAGCGGATTCCGCGCCGCTCGGCGGCGTACGGCGTAAAGCAATTCGACGCGGGCCGGCCGGCTCAGCGGCTCGCGCGCGCCTCGGCATCCGGGGCATCCGCTGCGGCGCCCGCTTCGCCGCCGGCCGCCCCGTCCGCCGTCCCGGACGCGGCAGCCGAAGGGGCCTTGCCGGCACTGCCGGCGTGTCGGAGCAGGTAGGCGACGACGTCGCGGCGGTCCTCGGCCGAGGCGAAACCCGTGAACTTCATCTTGGTCCCCGGCACGAAATTCGCCGGGTTTGCGAGCCAGGCCTCGATCGCGGCCGGGGTCCAGACGATGCCGGAGGCTTTCAAGGCGTCCGAGTAGTCGAAGTCGCCGCGCGAGCCGGCGACGCGGCCGATGACGCCCGCGAGCCTCGGCGCGTGATCGTTCGTCTCGCCGGGATCGATTGCATGGCAGGCCTTGCACGCGAGCACGAGCAGCGCACCGCGTTTCGCGTCGGCCTGCGCATAGCGCGGCTCCGCCAGGTACGCCGCCGCGCGCTCGGCCTCGGCGCCGCGGAACTGCGCCGCGCTCGGGACGGCCGGACTCGACGCGCTCGGGTCTGGTGCTCCGTCTCCCGACGCCGCGGCCGCGGCCTGCCCTGCCGGCGCGTTGGGCGCCGCACCGCCGCCGGCGGGACCGCAGCCCGCGAGCCCGAGCCCCACCGCGCACCCGAGCCCGAGCGCGGCCGCCGCCTTCTTCGATGGGTTCATAGATTCCAAACGTAGGCGACATGCACGGCGACATCCGGCGCCGTGCCGACGCTCAAATCCTCGTTGATCGCGAATTCGAGCCTGCGGCCGCGCTCGAGTTCCCGCCATCCGCCGAGACTGGCCTGCACGGCCGGCCGACCGAGCTCCGTGAGCGCCGAATCGTAGAGCGCGCTGTGCACCTCGAGCTGCACCTCGAACCCCGTGCGCGGCAGGATCCTGACGCCGGCGCCGATCGTCCCGGCAAAGACGTTGCGCCGCTGGACGTACGGGACGCGCTCGGCCTCGCCGAGGCGCACGCCGCCGACGCCCCAGAAGATGCCGGCCGGCCGCCGCTTCAGCGGCAGCGGCCGGGAGCGCAACAGCGTCACCGCGAGATCCGCCGAGCCGCTGCCGGTCAGGATCGCGGCGTCGCCGGTCGGCAGCTTGACGGTCGCGTGCACGTAGTAGTCGCCCGCTGCCGCGTCGAAGCGGCGGCCGAGCCCGAGGCGCACGTCGCCCCGGCCGCCCGCACCGTGACGCAGGCTCGTGAGGCCGCCGGTCCGGCTGCCGAGCAGGAAAAGCAGCTGATCCTGGGGCCGCTCGTTGCGGCCGCCGTCCGGCAGGTTGAAAGCCGAGTGCCAGGCGTCGATGGGATCGTCGAGCACCCCGCCCGTCTGCCGCTCGTAGGGAATCGCGATGCCGGCCGTCCAGCTCGCAGCGAAGGCATGCTCGATCTCGACGCTCCCCCGCCAGGTCTCCCCGTCGAGCGCCAGGACATCGGCGCCGCTCGAAGAGAAGCGGTAGTCGTTGGCGATATCGCCCACGACGGCCACACGCGTGCCCGCGGCAGGCGTTTCCCAACTCGGCAGGCCGAAGACCGCGACCGTCGGGCTCAGGTTGAGCGTGCGGAACGGCTCGACCTGCTGCCCGTGGGCACAGACCGCGAACGCGAGCCCGGCGCCCGTGACGAGTGTCCTTACGACGAATCCCTGCATCGCGTGTCCTTGATCTGCGGTCGGCATTGTAGCGGGCAGGCCGCCCGCCTGCCCGTCGCGGCCCGCGCACGGCCTGTCCCGGCGCCCGGGGACCCTGTAACATGGGCGGCCCGTACCAACGCCCCCCGAATCGCATGCCCTCACGCACTCTGCGCCCGGCGCTCGCCGGGCTCCTCCTCGCCGCGTTCGCGTTCACCGTCTCCGGCTGCAAGGGCGGCATCACTCGCCCACCGAGCGTGAATGTCCAGGTCGTCGATGCGGCCTCGGCGCTCGGCTCGCTGGACTTCGTGCGCCAGGCGCACATCGAGTCGACCCTGGCGTTCCGCCAGGTCTCGAGCAACCTCGTCTTCGACGAGGACACCTACGACTTCCACGTCCGGACGACGCCGCCGGGCGCGACCAGCGCAACGGAAGTCACGAGCTTCACGAAACAGGTCCAGCACGGCACCGACTATCTCTTCGTGCTCGCCGACGACGGGAACGGCGGCATCGCGCCGATCACGCTCGCGGCCCCGGTCTTTACGAGCTCGACGGACGCACAGATCGCCGTCGTCCATGCGGCCCACTCCGCCGCCGCCGTGGACGCCTACGTTCTCGCGCCGGGCGCGGACCCGGCCGCCGCAACGCCGCTCGGCAATGTCGCCTTCAAGGGCACGCTGTCTCCAACCGGCCTCACGGCCGGCGACTATCAGCTCGTGCTGACGGAGTCCGGTAACCCGGCCAACGTGCTGTTCCGCTCGCCGACCGTCACGCTGGCCGCCGGCAGCGCAAGCACCTTCGTTATCGCGGACGGGGCGAACGGCGGGCTCACGCCGCTCAGCGTCGTCGTGGCGGGCCCAGCCAGCAGCGTGCTCTACGACCAGAACGCCCAGTCGGGCCTCGAGGTCGTCAATGCGGCGAGCGACGGCGGCGCCCGCGACCTTTACCTCGACTCGGAAACCACGCCGCGCTTCGCGGCCGTGCCGAGCCCGTCCGTCACGCAGACGATTCAGATCCCGCCCGGCGACCACTCGGCGAACGTGACGCCGGCCGGCAATCCGGGCGCGAGCGAGGTGCAGGGCGCGTTCACGGCCTCGCAAGGCGCCACGGAGACGCTGCTCATCGCCGGCGACCCGGGCAGCCTGGCCGTCGTCGGCAGCACGAACGACAAACGCACGATCGCGAACGACGCCCGCCTCCGCTTCATCAACGCCGCGGGGCTATTCACGTACCTCGATTTCTACCTCGTGCAGCCCGGCACGGATGTGACGACGGTCGTCCCGCAATCCGAGCTGACGCCGCCGTCGATCGGCGCCTGGCTCGACATGGCGCCCGGCACCTACGACCTCGTGGTCCGCGATCCCACGACGAGCACGATCGTCGCCGGGCCGCAATCGGTTACCCTGACGCAGGGCCTGTTTACGATTCTCGTGACGAACGGCGCCTCGGGAACCGCGAACGTCGTGCAGCTGCAGGGCTTCAATTGAACTGACGGGCCCAACGCCAACGGAGGCACCATGCTCGAACGAATGCAGGACCTTCCGGCCGGGATCGACGGCATCAGGGCAACCGGCAAGGTAGCGAAAGAGGATTACGACCGCGTCGTCGCCCCGATGCTCGAGGAGGCGCGGCGCGAGGGCCGCCGCATTCGCTTCCTGTACCACTTCGCGCCCGGCTTTTCCGGCTTCACGCCGGGCGGTGCCTGGGAGGACGCCGAGATCGGCCTGCGGTATCTGCGGCTGTTCGAGCGCTGCGCGATCGTCAGCGACAAGGACTGGATACGCGGCACGTCGCGCGTCGTCGGCACCCTGCTGCCGTGCCCCGTCAGAGTTTTCCGCGACATCGAGCGGGACGATGCCGTCGCATGGCTCGCGGCGCCGGCCGCGGCCGCGCAACTCGAGCATCGGCTGATTCCGGATCGCGACGTGCTCGTCGTCGAGCCGCACGGCCGCCTCACGGTCGAGGATTTCGACGCAATCGCCATGAGCGTCGATCCATGGATCGAAGCGGGCCACGAGCTCCACGGCATCGTCGTGCACTCGCGCGAGTTCCCGGGCTGGGAGACGCTCGGCAGCTTCCTGCGGCACGTGGAGTTCGTGCGCAACCATCACCGCCGGATCCGGCGCGTCGCGCTCGCGGCCGACGGCAAGATCGCCAAGCTCGCGCCCGCGCTCGTCGAGACCTTCGTCGGCGCCGAGATCAGACACTTCGGCTACGGCGAGCTCGAGCGCGCCATCGAATGGGCGAGCCGGCCGGGCACGCCTAGGAGTCTGTCCGAGTAACGATGCCCCTACGGCGGCCGCGCCCCGCGTGCATCCGTGAATATGTGATCGATTTCCTGGGCTCGCCAGAGGGCGAGCGGTAGCGTCTTACGTTCCATCGATCAGCGATCGGCACTCGGGGAGCACGTGTTGGACGCACGCCAGGGGCAATCCTCGCTCGTCGCCTTTGACGGCCGGCGCCTGCGTCCGCATGTAGCCTCTGCTGCCGCGCCGGCGCCGTGAAGATCCTGCTCATCGAAGACGACGCCGACGACGCGGCGTTTCTCAACGCCTGCCTGAACAGGGCCAGCGGCCCGGGCCTCGAGATCGAGCGCTGCGACTGCCTCACGGCGGCCGTCGAACGCCTCGGTGCGGGCGGCTTCGACGTCGTGCTGCTCGACCTGCACCTGCCGGACGGCACCGGCGTCGAATGCGTGGAGACCGTGCTCGAGCACCAGCCTACGATTCCGATCGTCGTGCTGAGCGGCCACGGCGACGAGGATTACGCCGTCGAGATCCTGAACCGCGGCGTGCAGGATTACCTCGTGAAGTGGGAGGGTGACGGCCGCATCATCCTGCGTTCGATCCGCTATGCCATCGAACGCAAGCGCTCGGAGACGAAGCTCAACTACCTCGCCCGCTACGACTCGCTGACCGGCATTCCCAACCGGCAGTATCTGCAGGACCAGCTCGAGCGCGCCACGACGCGCGCGCTGCGCAGCCGCAATCGCATGGGGCTGCTGTTCCTCGACCTCGACCGCTTCAAGATGGTCAACGACACGCTTGGCCACCAGTTCGGCGACGCCCTGCTCAGGGCCGTCGTGCGTCGGCTGCAGAGCAGCATCCGCGCCGGCGATCTGCTCGCCCGCCTCGGCGGCGACGAGTTCGCGGTCCTGCTCGAGGAGGTAGAGAGCCCGCTCGAGCTCGAGTCCGTGGCCAACAACATCATCGCGGCCTTCCAGGACCCGTTCGAGGTCGGCAATCGCCAGCTCTTCGTGACCGCGAGCATCGGTCTCACCGTCTTTCCGCTCGACAACAACGATCCCATGGCGCTGCTGCACAACGCGGACATCGCCATGTACCAGGCCAAGGAGAGCGGCCGCAATACGTTCAAGTTCTTCACGAAGAGCATGCACGAGGAGATCGTGCGCTATCACCGCATCGAGACGGATCTCAAAAACGCGCTGGCCGAAGGCGAGTTTCACCTGCTGTATCAGCCGCAGGTCGGCCTGGCCGACGGCAAGGTGCATGCGCTCGAAGCCCTGCTGCGCTGGCAGCATCCGACGCGCGGGCTCGTCTCCCCCGACGAGTTCATCCAGGTCGCCGAGGACAGCGGCTACATCGTCCCCATCGGCCTGTGGGTGTTCGAGCGCGTATGCAGGCAGATCCGCGACTGGGAACAGGCGGGCTTCGAGGTGCCGAGAATCGCGATCAACGTCGCCCCCATCCATTTCCATCAGGCCGATTTCCTGGCCCAGGTCCGCAAGATCCTGCGCCGCCACGGCACGAACCCCTGCCTCATCGAGCTCGAGCTGACGGAGACCTCGCTCATGGAGGACACCGAGGACGTGCGCGCCTGCCTGCGCGCGCTCAAGGACGCCGGGTTGCGGCTCGCCATCGACGACTTCGGCACGGGCTACTCGTGCCTCAATTACCTGCGGCAGTTCCCGATCGACGTTCTCAAGATCGACCGCAGCTTCGTGACCGATCTCGAGGAGGGCGCGGGCGGCCGCGAGATCTGCCGCGTGATCCTTTCGATCGCGCAACGGCTCTCGCTCGAGACCGTCGCCGAGGGCATCGAGCGCGAGGCGCAGCTGCGCTTCCTGCTGGAGCACGGCTGCCGATTCGGCCAGGGACACTATTTCAGCGCGGCCGTGCCCGCGAGTGCGGCACTCGAACTCTCGAGGACGAGAGCCGCGGCGCCGCCCGCCGGCCCGCAACTGCAACCCCGCAAGATCGCATCGGAGAGTTTCGCATGAGCACACGCGCGGAGTCGCTGACCGAAGCCCGCCCGCCGGGCGCCGACACGCTCATGCGTACCTCCAATGCCGCGGCCGAGAAGCTCGCCTTGATCGCGGCGGGCATGCCGAATGCCTTCTTCTACGCGAATGCGGCACTCGAGATCGAGTTCGCCAATGCGCGCTTCGCCCAGCAGTTCGGCCGCAGCCCGGCCGAGCTCGAGGGACGGCCGCTGCGCGAGGTGCTCGGGGCCGAGTACGCGCGGCATGCGCAGCCCCTGCAGCGCGCGCTCGGAGGCGAGGAAGTCACCTACGACACGGCCATCGCCGGGCCCGGCGGCCCGACGCGTCACTTCAGAGTTTCGCACCGGCCCGTGCGCGGTCCCGACGGCACCGTCCGCGGCGTCTGCTCCGAGGCCGCCGACATCACCGACCACGAGCGCCTCGAGCGCGACGCCCGGGCAAACGAGGCCCGCTTCCGCATGCTTGCCGCAGGCGTGCCGGATCAGCTGCTGTTCCTCGACCGCGACCTGCGCATCGAGTTCGCCAATGACGTTTTCCTCCAGGCCTCGGGCTGGAGCGCCGAGCACGCGAAGGGCCGGCACATCTCGGAGCTCCTCGGCGCGGAGCGCTTCGAGACCCGCCGCCCGTACTACGCCCGGGCGCTCGCGGGCGAAACCGTCTCCTACGAAATGACGGGCGCGGCCGGCAGCGAATGGGGTTACTTCCGCTTCTCCTACCGCCCGAGCTTCGACGCCGAGGGCCACATCCAGGGCATCTTCTCCCTTGCCGTCGACGTCACGGAGCGGCGCAACATCGAGCTTGCGCTCGAGGCCAAACAGGCCGAGCTCGTGCGCTCGAACAAGGACCTCGAGCAGTTCGCCTACGTCGCGTCCCACGACCTCAAGGCACCGTTGCGCGCCATCGACCTGCTCGTGCAATGGATCAAGGAGGAGATCGGCGACTACGACGCCGGCAGCGTGCAGGAGAATCTCCAACTTCTCGGCCAGCGCACGCAGCGTCTCGGCCGGCTGCTCGACGACCTGCTGGCCTATTCGCGCGCGGGCCGCAAAATCGGCGCCTGCCGAGAGACGGACGTCCACGCGCTCGTGCTCGACGCGATCCAGCTGCTGAACCCGCCGGAATCGTTCGCCTGCGGCATCGAAGGCCGGCTGCCGACCTTCGAAACTTACCCCGCGCCGCTCGAGCAGGTGTTCAGGAACCTGATCGGCAATGCGCTCAAGCACCACCCGGGCCCCGCCGGGCATATCACGGTTTCCTGCGAGGAGCGCGACGAGCTGTATGTCTTCTCGATCCGCGACGACGGCCCCGGCATTCCGCCGGAGTACGCCGACCGCGTCTTCGAGATGTTCCAGACACTCAAGCCGCGCGACCAGGTCGAGGGCAGCGGCATGGGCCTCGCCATCGTGAACCGCATCGTCGCCTGGCAGCGCGGCCGCGTATGGTTCGAGCCCGCGCCGGAGGGTTCCGGCGCCGTGTTCAGATTCGAGTGGCGCAAGCGCCCCCCTCCCACCGTCGAAGAGGTGTCGTGATGCCGTCCAGCCGCGCGGTGACCATCCTGCTCGTCGAGGACGACGAGGTCGACATCAAGGCGCTCAAGTGGGCGTTCGCCAAGCTCAAGATCGCCAATCCCGTCGAGGTCGCGCGCGACGGGGTCGAGGCGGTGGCTGCGCTCGAAAGGCTGCCCAGGCCGTTTCTCATCATCACCGACATCAACATGCCGCGCATGAACGGCATCGAGCTGATCCGCAAGATCCGCGATTCCAGCGAGTTGCGCGATTCGATCGTCTTCGTGCTGACGACGTTGAACGACGAGCAGGACAAGATCGACGCGTATCACCTCAATGTCGCCGGATATATGCTCAAGTCCGATATGGGCACGAGCTTCATGCGCGCCATCGAGCTCGTCGAGAACTATTGGAAGGTCGTCGAGCTGCCCGGGCCCGACTAATGGCCTGTAAGGGCTACAGGCACCTAGGCATCGGTGCCTGAGGCCCTCGCCTAGGCCTTCGCCCGTATGGCAGACTTTCTCGGGCCGGACCGGCGCCCGTCTTAGAGCGCCGGCCGGGTCGGGAGTGAAGATGCAGGCGCCGAGAGGCTCGGGATTGAGCGTTCGCGGGCTGGCCGCCGTCGGCCTGACCGCGCTCGTACTGCTGTGCCTCGTCGTGGCCGGCAGTGTGGCGTGGGTCGCGGGTCAGCTCCAGGGCACGAGCAGCTCGCTCGTGCGCGACTCCGAGAGCCTGCGCCTCGCGACACGCATCGAGCTGTTGCTGCTGAACTACCAGCGTCTGGCCGCCCTGACCGACGACCCGCGCGCCCAGCAGGACAGCGGCTCCGTCAGCGCGGATCTCCAAGCCAGCATCCGCCAGATCGTCGCGTTGGCGGCATCCGCGAGAGAGAACGCGCTCATCGGCCGCTCGGCGCAGGACGTCGACGCCTATCTAGAGCAGCGCACCGAGCTCGCCCAGAGCGGAATCCCCGTCAAGGAGATCCAGCGGCGAGCCAGACCCTATCTCAACAGCGCGCTGGAAAGCCTGCGCAAGCTGGCCGAGCGGGACGAGCAGGAAGTCCACGCGGCCTATGCGGACGCGCAGCGCGTCGGCTCTTTTTTCATCGCGGCGGCGGCCGCGACCGTCGCGCTGGCCGCCCTCCTGCTCGTGCTCATGACCGTGGCCATCCGCAATCTGCTGCTGCGGCCCGTGCTCGGCCTGCGCGATACGATCGATCGGTATCGGGGCGGGGACCCGAACGCCCGAGCCGACGAAAACGCGCCGCGCGAGATCGCGGATATCGCCCGTGCCTTCAATGAAATGAGCCATGAGCTCGAGCGCCGCAAGGCCCGCGAGCTCACCTTCATCGCCGGCGTCGCGCACGATCTGCGCAATCCCTTGGCCGCCCTGCAGTACAGCCTCGACGCCATGCAGGTGCAGAACCGCGGCTGGGACGCCGAGACCGAGCGGCTCGTCGGCGTGCTGGACCGCCAGCTCGCCCATCTCAGACGCATGGTCAGCGACCTGCTCGAGACCTGCTACATCGAGGCCGGGGAGCTCACGCTGTCGCGCGAGCCGTTCGACCTTCGCGAGGCCGTGAAGGCCGTCGTCGATCTATACGGCCCGGCGGCCGCGGACCACACCGTCGAGCTCGCACTCGCCGACGCCCCCGTGCCCGTGTACGCGGACCGCACGCGCATCGAGCAGGTGGTCGGCAATCTGCTCAGCAACTCCATCAAATACTCGCCGCCCGGAAGCCGGATCGGGATCGGCGCGAGGTGCCTGGACGGCACGGCCGAGCTCTACGTGACCGACGAAGGCGCCGGCATCAAGGCCGAAGACCGCGAGCGCATCTTTGAGCCGTTCTGGCGCGGCGACGGCGTCGGTAAGCGCAGCGGTACCGGGCTCGGCCTCTCGGTGGTCCGCAAGATCGTCGTCGCCCACGCAGGCACGATCACGGTCGAAAGCCGCCCCGGCGAAGGATCGGTATTCAGGGTCCGCGTCCCGGCCAGCGCCGACGCGGACATGCCGGCGACGGCCTGAGACGGGCGCGCGGACGGCGCCCGGGCGCTGGCCGGGGCTTCGGGGGGTCCCTCTAGAACTTTCGGGTCTCGTCCGAGACGCGGCTGCATTTGTAGGTATGCGGGCCCAGCGTCCAGGTCCCAAGGACACGGTCCAGTACTCCGGTCCCCGACGAAGCCGCACCGGCGGCAATTGCGCCCAATGAAAGAAACCGCACGCCGCGCTTCTTGAACCGCACGATTATCTTCTCCGGCCCAAACGTGACCGATTTGACCGCGGCCTCACCGTGGTGCTTGCGAACCACCCAGGTCGCCTTGCCCGTGAGGTGGAACGTTTTCCGTTCTGCATCGAACCGAATGACTATGGGATTCGCGTTGCCGTTCTCAACGCACTTCAAGGCCGTATCACCGGCCCATGCCGGCGCCGCCATGGAAACGAGGATCAACAAAGCGATGTTTTTCATTCTTGGTCTCCTCCGTTTGGCTCTGCGGCTTGCAGTCCGCGGCTGCGACGCAATATTCACTCTGCCGGATATTCCCGGCGCTGCAAGTTAGCTTCCAGTAATTGAGTCACGAATTGGCCACGCCAACGCCGGGTTCCGCGAGCCCGCAGGAGGGGGGCCGTCTTTTGGAGGCCGGACGGGGTGAGACGCGGGAATGGACCATGGGCGAATGGTGCCCCCGGCAGGATTCGAACCTGCGACCTATCGCTTAGGAGGCGATCGCTCTATCCCCTGAGCTACGAGGGCATGCCTGCATTCTACCCCATTAGACTTGCCGGAAAGAAAGAACTGCGCTGCCGCGAATCGACGCGGCTCGGGCCCGTTTGCACGGGGCTTCCTTACGTTTCGGATAGCCGGACGATCTCGCTCCACGCCGGAAACCGACCTCGCTGCCGCAGGAACTTGTAGGCCCGATAGCGGTTGATCTGCTTGTTTACGCGCAGCGTCAGAGGACGAAAACTCACGGTGTAGCTGTTGCGATGCAGATTCATGTGATTGAGCTGATCGCGGCTGAGCCCCCTTACGAACCGCGCCTTTTCCTTGCTGATTCGCCCCGCGATCGAATCCAGTTCCCTGAGGGCCAGCGTCACGGCTTCATAGGTATCCTGCGCAAGATCGCGTCTCTCGTAGGCGGAGATCTCTTCCACTATCCCGCACCTGAACGCCTCGAAGGCTTCGACGGTAGCGCTGTCCAGAAGCTCGTTCGTTCTCAAGGCCGACATGCGAGAACGATAGTACGTAGCCGATACACTTAATGTGACATGTTCACTATTTTGAAAGATCGGGCGCGCGTCAACGTACGCGCAACTGCAGCCGGCTCACCGTCCGCTGCGCATCCTGCGCAACGCGCTGCGCCTGCTGCGCCTCGCGCAGGGCCTGATCGGCCGTGCGCGTCGCCGCCTCGACCTTGGCCGCCAGTGAGGAGACCGTCGCCTGCAGCTGCTGGACGCGCTCGGCCGTAGACGCCCCCGCCTGCGGCACGTTCGGCACACTCGGATTCGCGCTCGTATACGCGCGCAGCCGCGTCTCGAGGCCCGCGACCTGCTTCTCGAGGGCCGCGACGCGCTGCTCGAGCGTCGGCTGCGCGGCCGTTGGCCTGGAGCCCTGCGCGCCGGGTGCCTGGGCCGCCGCCGAACCGACGAAGAACGCGAGCGCCGCCAAGGCGGCCGCGCGCGGGATCTCGCGTTTCATGCCGTTGACCTCCAACCGTCAAGCAAAACCGGAGCCGCTACGAGCCCGGCCCCTTGCCCCAACCCGAATGCAGCTGCCCGTTGCCGCGGAAGAAGGCCTGGATCTGGCGGATCATGCCGTCCTGCACCTTGAACAGCTCGAACACGACCGAGCCGTTGTTGTGGGGGTACTCGGGCGGCGTCGTGAAGTTCGCGACGGCCAGCACGAGGCCGCGGGCTTCGTCGGCCACGTAGAACCGGCGGTTCTCGACGTTCCACTTGACCGAAGGGACCTGAAACTCGCCGCCGCAGCTGCCGGGCGAGCGCTCCGAGTTGACCGTGAATACGCCCAGCTCGACGCGCTCGCACTCCGGATGCCACGGCACCTTGCGGTAGTCGATCGTCTTGGACACGGCGTCGAAGTACAGGTCGGCGATGTGGAACAGCTCGGCCCGCGGCGTGCGCTCCTCGGCGGGCAGCACGGCATCGAAGATGCGGTCCGGCAGGTGCAGCGTGGACGGATCGGCGCCGAAGCCGCCTTTGGGCGGCTCGTACGAGACCTCTTCGACCTCCGCGATGCGGCGGCCGACGATCTTGAGCCGTACGACGTAGAACCACGCGTGCTCGGCCGCGTTCGGTCCTTCCGACTTGGCGGCGGCGCGCGCCGAATGAATGACGTTGGTGACGACGCCGTAGAACACGGCCGCACCCGTGATCGGATCGACGAAGGCCTGCCGATACGGCAGGCGCCGGCCCGGTCCCCAGACTTGCCCTTTGCCGAGCTCGGTCACGGCGCCGTTGCTCGTCACGCGCAGGTTCGGCGCGACGGCGAGGCGCGAAGTGTCGTCGTCGGTCAGCGCCTCGGTGTAGTGCGTCAGGAACGTCAGCAGGCAGCGACGGTCGCAGGACGTGGCGGGCGTGCCGTCGGTTTGCGCGGACGCTGCGGCCTGCAGCAGCGCGAGCGCCGCGGCAATCAGGGCGAGGCGGGTGAGTCTTTTCATGTTTTCTCCTCGGCAAGCGCCGGCAGCGCGACCGGCCGGCAGACGTTCTCCCTGCCGCACGCCAGGCGGGACGGGAGTGCAACAGACAGTATCGGCTGCGGGCTAGAAAGGCCAGATCCAAAGAATGGCCGGCACCCCGACGCCGACGATGAGCAGCTCGAGCGGCAGGCCCATGCGCCAGTAATCGCCGAAGCGATAGCCGCCCGGCCCCATGATCAACGTGTTGTTCTTGTGGCCGATGGGGGTCAGAAACGCGCACGAAGCCGCGACGGCCACGGCCATGAGGAACGGATCGGGCCGCACGCCCAGATCGGCAGCGAGCCGGATCGCGATGGGCGCGCCGATCACGGCCGTCGCCGTGTTGTTCATGACATCGGACAACGACATCGTGACGACCATGAGCAGCGTCAGCACGAGGGCGGGCGAACCCCGGCCGACGGCCGCGACGATTGCGTTGGCGATGAGGTCCGTGCCGCCGGTCGTCTCGAGCGCCGTGCCGAGCGGAATCATGGATCCCAGCAGAATGATCACGGGCCATTCGACGGCGTCGTAGAGCTCGCGCAGCGGTACGACGCGGCTCGCCGCGAGCACGGCGACGGCCGCGGCGAGGCCGACGTCCAGAGATACCCAGCCGAAGGTCGCGGCCGCGACGGCGGCGCCGAAGACCCAGATCGTGAGCAGCGCCTTGTTGCGCTGCAGCACCTTGAGGCCGCGCTCGGCGAGCGGCAGGCAGCCGAGCCAGCTCACGGCATCCGCGAGCCGCTCCTCGGCGCCGAGCAGCAGCAGCACGTCCCCGGCACGGATCGGCAGATCGCGCACGCGCTCGCGAAAACGCCGCCCTTGCCGGGAAACGCCGAGCAGCGTCACATCGTGGTGGGCCAGAAGCCTGAGCTCGGCGGCCGAGCGGCGCTCGATGCGGGCGCCTTCGGGCACGACGGCTTCGACGAACGCCAGCGCCTCCCGGGGAGGCGCGCTCTGCGGGCGCCCGCGCTCGGGGAGGTACTCGAGCCGCAAGGCGCCGACGAACTTCTCGATGCCTTCGGGCGTCGCTTCGAGCACGAGCACGTCGCCCGCGAGCAGCGCGAGCCCGCGCGGCGGGCCGAAACTGCGGCGGCCGCCGCGCTCGAGCCCCGCGATTTCGACGCCGCGCTCCGCCGCGACGGCGTCGAGCTCCGCGAGGCGTTTGCCGATCGCAGACGCACCATCCGGCACCCGCACCTCGGCGACGTAATCCTTGAGGTGGTCGAGCTCGCGCGCGCTGTCGTGCTCGCGGCGGTCCGCGGGCAGCAGCCGCCAGCCGAGCAGCGCAACGAACGCGACGCCGACGCCGGCGCAGACGAGGCCGACGGGCGCGAAGTCGAACATCGAGAACGGCGCCCCGACGGCCGTGCGGCGGAACTCCGCGACGATGATGTTCGGCGGGGTCCCGATCAGCGTAACCATGCCGCCCAGAATCGCGGCGAAGGACATCGGCATGAGCGTCAGCGCGGGGCTGCGCTCGGCCTTGGCCGCTGCGTCGAGATCGACGGGTATGAGCAGCGCGAGGGCGGCGACGTTGTTCATGACGGCCGAAAGCGCGGCCGCGACGCCAGCCATGATGCCTATATGGCCGACGAGGCTGCGCGAAGCCGAGACGAGCCGGCGGCCGATGAGCTCGACGACACCGGAGTTCGATAACGCGCGGCTCACGATGAGGACGAGCGCGACGATGACCGTCGCGGGGTGGCCGAACCCCGAGAAAGCGCGCTCCGCCGGAATCACGCCGGCCAGCACGGCGACGACGAGCGCCGCGAACGCGACGAGATCGTAACGCCAGCGGCCCCAGATCAGGAAAACGAATACAAATGCCAGCAGCCCAAATAGAATGCTCTGATCGTGCGTCATCCGCGGCCCGAATTACAATAAGAGCGGCTATCTTATCGGATTAGATAGCTTTTTCACTTCCGGGGAGGAGTCATGGGGGCAATACTTTCCAAGGAGCGCATCGTTGCGCCCGCACGCTACAACCGCTGGTGGGTGCCGGTCGCGTCCGTCGCAATTCACCTGTGCATCGGCTCGGTCTATGCATGGAGCATCTACAACCCGGCGCTCGTGCGCGTCTTCGGCGTCGTGACGCCGGCCGCCGAGGACTGGTCGCTCGGCAGCGTCGTGCAGATCTTCACGGTCGCGATTCTCGTGCTGGGCCTCGCGGCCGCGTTCGCCGGCAAGTGGCTCGAGGACGTGGGGCCGCGCAAGGTCGGCGTCGTCGCGGCGCTATGCTGGGGAGGGGGCTACGTCGTCGGCGGCATCGGCGTCTTCGCCCACGCGCTCTGGCTCGTCTATCTCGGCTACGGCGTCATCGGCGGCTGCGGTCTCGGGCTCGGTTACGTCTCCCCCGTCAGCACCTTGATCCGCTGGTTTCCGGACCGGCGCGGCATGGCTGCCGGCCTCGCGATCATGGGCTTCGGCGGCGGCGCCATGATCGGTGCGCCGCTGCAGAATCACCTCATCGAGGCATACTACACGCCGCCGCAGTACGTCGGGCCGGTGCAAAGCGTGAATCTCGAGACGCGCGCGGGCCGCCGCTACGTGCAGATCGACGGCGGCGAGCGCGAGGCCGTCGTCGTCGGCGCCAACGAGACGGCAAACATGATCGTGCCGGGGCCAGCGGGGGTCTATCTCGTCGGCACGGGCAGTGTCGGCGTCGGGCAGACGTTCGTCACGCTGGGCTTCGTCTACCTGCTCGTCATGCTTGTCGCGTCGTTCTCGTACCGCGTGCCGCCGCCGGGCTGGAAGCCCGCCGGCTGGGCGCCGCCCGATGCCGCGCATCGCGAGCGCAAGATGATCTCCGGCAAGCATGTGCACATCGATACGGCCCAGCGGACCCCGCAGTTCTATCAGCTGTGGCTCGTGCTCTGCCTCAACGTCACAGCAGGCATCGGCGTGCTCAGCGTCGCGCGCACGATGATGAGCGAGATCTTCGGCACAGCCCTGCCCGGCATCGTCGACGGCGCCTTCGCGGCAACCTACGTCGTCATGATCAGCGTGTTCAACATGCTCGGCCGCTTCCTCTGGGCCAGTGCCTCGGACTACATCGGCCGGCGCAATACGTATGCGATCTTCCTGGGGCTAGGCCTGCTGCTGTACCTGTCCATCCCCTACACGGCCGCCCGCGTCAGCGTGAACCCGGCGGTGCTCTGGCTCGTCTACTTCTATGCGGCGACGATGATCATTTTCACGATGTACGGCGGCGGCTTCTCGACGATCCCGGCCTACCTCGCCGACGTCTTCGGCACGCGCTATGTCGGCGGCATTCATGGGCGAATCTTGACGGCCTGGAGCGCAGCCGGCGTGTTCGGCCCGCTCGCGATTACGTCGCTGCGCGAGCACGCCATGCGCGGCGCGATCCATACGCTCGCCGCCGCCGTCGACCCCGAGCGTTTTCGCGCCGCCTTCGGCGCGGGGCTCGATCAGCTCGATACGCTGGTCTCGCAGCACACGGTCACGATCGCGAAGCTCATGGCCATCGCGCCGCCCGGTACCGTGGACCCGACGAGCAGTCTCTACAACACGACGATGTATCTCATGGCCGGGCTGCTGGCCGCCGGATTGCTCTGCAACGCGCTCATGCGGCCCGTGGACCCGCGGCACCATATGGAGGCGCCGGATCCCGAGGACGAGGTCGACCTCGGCGTGGCGGCGCTGCACGAGCGGTAAAAAGAAAAAGGGGTCAGAGCCCTTTTTTCGCGTGCTGCGGACGCCGCACGGCTACGGCGACTCAACCGCGAAAAAAGGGCTCTGACCCCTTTTTCTTCTCCTAGTCCACTCGCCAGGTGCTGGTCTGCCGCAGCGCGTCGGCCACGCGGGCCGTACGCTTGAGCCCCGTCGGGTGGCGCGCGTAATACGCGCGCTCGAAGCTCTCGGCCGGCCTGCGGTGCACGACGCCCATGGCGACGGGAAAGGCCGGGGGCGCCATGCCGAGCAGCAACTGCGCCAGCACGGCATTCGTCTCGTCGTGACGCAGCACGTCCTCGGGCCGCGCCTTGGCGTCGATGACCTCGAGCGCCATGGCGGCCGGATCGAAGCGCAGGCCCCTGGCGCCGCCCTCGCCGAAGGCGAGCGGCTTGCCGTGCTCCACGTGAATTTGGCCCTCAGCGCTCGTCTCGCGTGCCGTGAAGGACTTGAAGACATCGTCGTTGTAGACGATGCAGTTCTGGAAGATCTCCACGAAAGCCGCGCCTTCGAAGCCGTGCGCGGCCTCGAGCACGCCGCCGAGACCTGTCTTGTCCGTGTCCACGGCCCGGGCGATGAAGCGGGCACCCGCACCGAGCGCGAAGAGTCCCGGCACGACCGGCGTGTCGATCGAGCCCTGCGGCGTCGAGGGCGTGCGCGTCCCGGGCCGCGACGTGGGCGAGTATTGCCCCTTCGTGAGCCCGTAGACCTCGTTGTTGAACAGCAGGATCTTGAGCCCGACGTTGCGGCGCAGCGCATGCAGCAGATGGTTACCGCCGATCGAGAGCCCGTCCCCGTCGCCCGTCACGACCCATACGTCGAGCTCGGGGCGCGAGAGCTTGAGCCCCGTCGCAATGGCCGGCGCGCGACCGTGAATCGTGTGAAAGCCGTAGGTCTCGAGGTAATACGGGAAACGCGACGAGCAGCCGATGCCGGAGACGAACACCGTGTTCTCGGGCTTGCAGCCCAAGTCCGCCAGCGCCCGCGTCATCGACTTGAGAATCGCATAATCGCCGCAGCCGGGGCACCACCGCACCTCCTGGCCCGAGGCGAAATCCTTGGCGTCGAGCTTGTTCGAAACGACAGCACTCATGGCCGTTCTCCGCTCATCAAACCGCGCGCGGCGCATGCTGCGCGGCGGGAATCTGCGCGAGCTCGCGCCGGATCGCGGCGATGAGCTCGGAGACGAGGAAAGGCTGCCCCGTGACCTTGTTGAGCTGCACGGGATCGAGACCGAGCTTGTCCCGCAACAGAGTCGCGAGCTGCCCCATGTTCATCTCGGGCACGAGGATCCGGTCGAACCGCGCAAGCAGATCCCCGAGATTGCTCGGGAACGGCGACAGATACCGGATGTGCACGAGGCCGACGCGCCCGCCGCTGCGCGAAACCGCACGCACGGCCTGATACAGCGCGCCGTAGGTCGAGCCCCAGCCGACGACGGCGAGGCCCTCGTGCGCACCGATCTCGACGGTCTGCTCCGGGATGAACTTGGCGACGGCCGCCACCTTGTCGGCGCGCAGCCGCGTCATGGCCTGGTGGTTCGCGGCGTCGTACGAGATGTTACCCGTGCGGATGTCCTTCTCGAGGCCGCCGATGCGGTGCATGAGCCCGGGCATCCCGGGCGTGATCCACGGCCGGCCGAGACTCCGCGGATCGCGCGCGAACACCGCCTCCGTCTTGCCGGGCTCGATGGCTTCGCTGGGCGCCGCCTGGGATTCGATCGGCGCATACGTGCTCATGTCCGGAATCCGCCACGGCTCGGCGGCGTTCGCGAGATAGCCGTCCGTCAGCAGAAAGACCGGCGTCATGTGCCGCAGTGCGATGCGCACGGCCTCGACCGCGACGTCGAAGCAGTCGCTCGGCGAGCGTGCCGCGAGCACCGGCAGCGGCGCGTCGGCGTTGCGGCCGTAGACGGCTTGGTAAAGATCCGATTGCTCGGTCTTCGTCGGCAACCCCGTCGAGGGACCGCCGCGCTGCGAGTCGACGACGACGAGCGGCAGCTCCGCGTTGATCGCGAGGCCGATGGCCTCGGTCTTGAGCGCGACGCCGGGGCCCGAGCTCGACGTGACGCCGATGGCGCCGCCGTAGGAGGCCCCGATTGCGGCACAGGCCGCGGCAATCTCGTCCTCGGCCTGAAACACGCCGACGCCGTGCTCACCCATCTGCGCAAGCCGATGCAGCAGCGGCGAGGCCGGGGTGATCGGATACGAGCAGAACATGATGGGCCGATCGGCGAGCTCGCCGCCGGCCGCGAGCCCGAGCGCGAGGGCCTCGCTGCCCCGCACGCCGCGGTACTCGCCCGGTGGAAACTTGGCGCGCCGCGTATGCAGGTGCGGGATCGCCGCCGTCAGCTCGGCCGTCTCGCCGTAGGCATGGCCGGCATGCAGCGCAGCGACGTTGGCGTCGCGGATCGCCTCGTTCTTCGCAAAACGTTTGCCGACCCACTCCTCGACGGCCGCCACGTCGTAGCCGAACATCCAATGCACGAGGCCGAGCGACCAGAAGTTTTTGCAGCGCCCCGCGTCGCTCTTGCTGAGCCCGAAGGTCTTGACGGCCTCGCTCGTGAGCTTGGCGATATCGAGCTCTACGACCTGGTAGCCGTCGAGCGCGCCGCTCGCGCGCGGATCCTGCTCGTAGCCCGCCTTCGCGAGCCCGCGGCTCGTGAAGCTGTCCGTATTGAGCACGATGAGTGCGCCGCGGGCCAGCGAGCCGAGGTTGACCTTGAGGGCCGCTGGGTTGAAGGCCACCAGCACCTGCGGCGCGTCGCCGGCCGTCGTGATCGGACCCGCGCCGAGGTTGATCTGATAGGCCGAGACCCCGAAGGTCGTGCCGGCGGGCGCGCGGATCTCGGCCGGATAGTCCGGAAACGTCGCGAAATCGCTGCCAGCGAGCGCCGTCGCGGCAACGAATTGCGTGCCCATGAGCTGCACGCCGTCGCCCGAGTCGCCCGCGAAGCGAATCACGATCGATTCGGAGTCGATGCTGTCGGGATCGCTCATATCAATTTGTCGCAATTCAATAAGCCCGAAGTCCGCTTCGATACCTGCTTAGGCCCCGCGCCGGGCCACTCTATCCCGGCGCGGATCCCGATCCGCCGACAAACCCGCTATTTTGCAATAAACTAATGGACGGCGTTCGGGGGCGAACGTGCCGAAAGAGCCGGGGGTTGTTGCCTACCGCGGAACGGCCGAGGCCTGCCCAAATGAACGGCGAATTATAGCTTGGCGGGCCGCCGGCCCAGGCAACTCAATGTTCATAAGCATATTTCACAAGATCCGGTTCCGGAGTCCATCCATTACGAGCGAGGGTCCCGGCAGGGACCATGGAGCAATGCCTAAAGTCACCTATATCGAACCCGACGGGACGGCGCGCGAAATCGAGGCGCAGACCGGCGCGACGGTCATGGAAACCGCCGTGGACAACGACGTGGAGGGCATCGTCGCCGAGTGCGGCGGGGCCTGCTCGTGCGCCACGTGTCACGTCTACGTCGACGAGCAATGGCTGGACAAGCTGCCGCCGCCGGACGCCCAGGAGGACGGCATGCTCGACTGCGTCCTCGACAGACAGCCCAACAGCCGCCTGAGCTGCCAGATCGAGCTCGTCGAGGAGCTCGACGGCCTGCTCGTGCGCGTGCCCGATTCGCAAATCTGACGGCGGGCGGCCGTATCGCCGCCGGCCGCCTTGGACCGGCGTCGATTTTTGTAGCAAAATTCGCGACCTTCCCCATTACCCGCACCGAGGAACCAGGGCATGACTTTTGTAGTCACCGAAAGCTGCATCAAGTGCAAATACACAGACTGCGTCGAAGTGTGCCCGGTCGATTGTTTCCACGAAGGCCCGAACATGCTCGTCATCGACCCGGAGGAGTGCATCGACTGCACCCTCTGCGAGCCCGAATGCCCCGTGGAGGCCATCGTGTCGGAAGACGACGTGCCCTCGGGTCAGGAGCAGTTCCTGGAGCTCAACGCAGAGCTCTCGAAGAGCTGGCCCGTGCTCACGAAGGCCCACGAGCCGCCCGACGACGCCGACGAGTGGAAGGACGTCAAGGACAAGCTTCAGTACCTGGAGCGCTAGCCGCCTTCCGTGACCTGAAGAACGCACGGTTCAGGCGACTCTGAGGGTCGTCCGGAGCCGCGCAGCGAGCTCCTCGCGCCGAGCGCCGCGCCTCAGGTCTGGTTCTTGATCGGTATGAGGTTCAGAAAGAACTCCTCGGCCCGCTGACCGAATCCCTCGGCCGGCTCGCGGTCGACGGTGATGCGCCCGCGCGTCCAGTGCAGCCACCCCTGCGGGTCGAGCGTCACGCGCCATGCGTTCTGGGGCCGCATGTCGCGTTCGAGGATCCTCGAGACCGCGGCCGCGAACTTGCGATCGTCGACGAGGAGCCCGATCTCCGTGTTCAGGATCATCGAACGCGGATCGACGTTCGGTGAGCCGACGAAGGACCAGCGCCCATCGACGACGACGGCCTTCGCATGCAGCGCGAGCTTGCTCGGATCCGCGGGGGGCGTGACGAAGCGCTCGATCACGGCCGGATCGGCACGCATCTCGTACAGCTCGATGCCGGACCTCAGCAGCGCCCGGCGCCATTTCTTGTAGCCGGAATGCGCGATGACGTGGCTGTTCGAGGCAAGGGAGTTCGTGAGCACGCGCACGCGCACGCCGCGCTCGACGAGCCGATGCAGCTCGGCGATGAATGTCCTGTCCGGGACGAGGTAAGGCGAGCTCAGCAGGACTTCGTGCTGTGCCGATGCAACGAAGCGCTTGAATTGCTCGTAGAGCTGCGTCGGCGCGTGGCGCTCGACGGACGGCGAATCGACGAAGACCTCCGCGCGGCCGAAGCTCGCCTGGCCGAGCAGGGCGTCGAAATACCCGCTCCAGCCTTCCGCCGGCGTCGCAAACGCCGCGAGGCGGTCGCGATTCGCAGCCACCGTCTGCGCGCACCTGCGGCCGACACCGGCAACGTCCGCCTTGTCGGCCGCGTTCTGCCAGTAGACCGGCACCGCCAAGGCGCTGTTCCAGTACAGGTCGAAACTGCCCGAAAGCTTGTGCACGACAGGCCCGGAAACGAGCACGTCGAGATCGTTTTGCACGAAGCGCGAATACACGCCGAAATAACGGTCGCCGATATTACGCCCCCCCACGATGCCGAAATGCCCGTCCGCGATGAAGCTCTTGTTGTGCATACGGTGGTTCAGGCGCCCGGGCTCGACCACGAACTGCAGGGGCCGCACGAACGTCGAGCGGTCGGTCCAGGGATTGAAGACGCGAACCTCGATGCCGGGATGGGCGTCGAGCTCGGCCAGCTCCGTATCGAGGCCGCCGAGCGCGAGGTCGTCGAGCAGCAGCCGCACGCGCACGCCACG
Organism: uncultured Gammaproteobacteria bacterium; assembly: GCA_963782445.1. Taxonomy (GTDB): domain Bacteria; phylum Pseudomonadota; class Gammaproteobacteria; order Steroidobacterales; family Rariloculaceae; genus ZC4RG20. Next base: position 928,599 of record CAWAJM010000001.1, on the reverse strand, counting down.
GTCCGCGGCCGCGATGACGTGCTGCAGCAAGAGCCGCCCCGTCGCGTCCTGCTGCCAGATGAAATACTGGATGTCGAGGCTCTTGACGGCGAGATCGGTCAGAGCGAGACGGGCCTTGAGCGCGTTCTCGTTGCCGTGCAACAGCCGAAAGGAAGACTCGCCGGGCGCCGCGGCCGCGAGCCGCGCGGCATCGACGGCGAGGACGCCCGAGGCCGCCGGCGCTTCGGCGAAGGTCGGCGGCGGGTCGGGCAGCCGCGACAGCGGCGCGCAGCCGACGAGGCTTCCGGCCAGGAGGACGAGGCTTCCGGCCAGGAGAATGAGCCCTGCGAGGCGCCGATTGTCTGTGCCTTTCCGGACCCTCGTCATCGCGCCGGTCCGGCTGTCGCGGTCGTCGTCATGAGTCTTCAACGCCCCGCGTCAATCCCGCGGGCCCGGGCCTGACAAGCCGTTAACCCTCTGTCTATACTACGATGACACCCCGTCGCAGGGTAGAAAACGACGCCCAGCACCGCCTTGGCAGTCGGTATGGAGATCATGCGGCGGCCGGACCGAGGGGAGTATCCGCATCTGCACGGAGCGCTCGGGCCTTTGCGCCCGCGCCCTGATGCATACGGACCAAAATGGGCCCTGGAGAGGAGAACTCGATGGCCAGCAACAACAGAAATCTCTATATCAACGGCGAATGGTGCGCGGCGCGCGACGGCGCCGAATTTCCGGTCTATAACCCGTCGACGAGCGGCGAGTTCACGCGCGTCGCGGATGGCTCCCGGGCCGATGCCGCCGCGGCCATCGCCGCCGCGAAGGCGGCGCAACCCGGCTGGGCCGCCCTGCCCCATTCCCAGCGCGCGCAGATCCTGGCCCGGGTGGCAGACGTGCTCGAGGCGCGCCAGAAGGAGTTCCACGACGTGCTCGTCGACGAAGGCGGCTCCTGGATCGGCAAGGCCATGTTCGAGACCGGCTACAGCGCCGGCGTCTATCGCGCGGCCGCCGCGGCGGCCTATCAGGTGACGGGCGAGATCCTCCCGTCCGACCTCGGCAAGCTGAGCCTCATCGTGCGCGAACCGCTCGGCGTCGTCTCCGTGATCTCGCCCTGGAACTTCCCGCTGATCCTGTCCTCGCGCGGCTTCGCGACGGCCCTGGCCGTCGGCAACGCCGTCGTGCTCAAGCCGTCCGAGGAGACGCCCGTCGCCGGCGGCCTGCTGATCGCCGAGATCCTCGAGGAGGCCGGCATGCCGAAGGGCGTTTTCAATGTCGTGACCTGCTCGCGGGACCACGTCGGCGAGGTCGGCGACGAGCTGCTTTCGAACCCGGCCGTGCGCGGCATCAGTTTCACGGGCTCTACGGCCGTGGGGCGCCAGATCGCGGCCAAGGCCGGCGGCTTGCTCAAAAAATTCTGCGCCGAGCTCGGCGGCAAGGACGCGCTCATCGTCCTCGAGGATGCCGACATCGAGCACGCCGTCAATGCCGCGACCTTCGGCGCTTTCATGCATCAGGGCCAGATCTGCATGTCCGTCGAGCGCGTCATCGTGCACGAGACCATCGCGGACGAGTTCACGGACAAGCTCGTGGCCAACGTGAAGAAGCTCAAGACCGGCAACCCGCGCGAGCTCGCCAACTGCATCGGCCCGATCATCAACCAGAAGCAGCTCGACAAGATCCGCGCACAGGTCGATGAGGCCGTCGCGCAGGGCGCACAACTGCTCTGCGGCGGCAAGCACGAGGGCCTCTTTTACGAGCCGACGGTGCTGGCCGGTGTCAAGCGCGACATGCGCATTTTCCGGGAAGAGACTTTCGGGCCCGTCGCGCCCGTGCTGCGTGCGCGCGACGAGGACGAGGCCGTCGAGATCGCGAACGACTCCGAGTACGGCCTCTCGGCGGGCATCATCACGCGCGACGAGGAGCGCGGGCTCGAGGTCGCGCGCCGCCTCAATACGGGCATGGCTCACGTCAACGACAGCTCGGTCCACGACGAGCCGCACGCCCCCTTCGGAGGCATCGGCGCGAGCGGCGTCGGCCGCCACGGTGGGCGCGCCGGCATCGAGCAGTTCACGGAGCTACGTTGGATCACCCTCGAGCGCGGCGGCCGCCACTTCCCGCCGCCGTTCGTCATGGGTCACTGACGAGCGCCGATCTTTCCGCGGCTGGGCCCCCAGGGGGGAGCTACCGACAACGTTGCCCGTTGCGTATACTCCGGGGTTTTACGACAACACCATAAGTCTCAGCCGCGGGCGGTTTCATTCCAAGGAGAATCCGATAATGCCAAGAAAGATAGTCGATACTGTACTCCCGACCACGATGGTGGGTTCCTATCCGCGCCCGTCGTGGTTCAAGCATCAGCTGCTCGGCCGCGACGTCCGCGTGGCCTTCAAGGAGCACAACCACGAGGAGGAGTACACCGACGCCGTTGCCACCATTATTCGGGACCAGGAAGAAGCCGGTCTCGACATCGTGACCGACGGCAACATGTGGTATGACGACTACGTCGGCGTCATCGGTTCGTTCTGCTGGTACCTCTACGAGCGCATTCCGGGCTTCGAGCCCTCGCGCAATCCGCATCCCTCGATGGTCAACCAGGGCCCGAGCGCCGGCAAGGCCCTCCTCGACGACTGGGGCGGCGTCATTAACAGCGGCCCCGTGGACTCGAAGCCCGATACGCTGCGTTGGCCGGACCTCTACACGATCGCCAAGGACCACGCCCATAAGCCCGTCAAAGTCTCGATCGGCGCGGGCCCGGCGAACCTGGCGTGGCACGTGTACTTCAACGAGAGCTCGTACTACAAGAGCCCCAAGGACCTGACGTTCGCGCTCTGCCCCATCTTCAACAAGGAGATGAAGGAGCTCGTGAAGCTCGGCGCCAAGTACCTGCAGATCGAGGATCTCGGCGCCTGGCTGCCGCTGTTCACGAACAATCCGGACGACTACAAGTGGATCCGCGAGAGCATCGAGATGATGTGCGACGGGGTCGACGCGAAGATCTCGTGGCACTTCTGCTTCGGTAACGCCTGGGGCAACGACATCCTGAGCGCGAATTTCCCGCAGGGCTACCAGACCGTGCTGCCGCACTACTGGAATACGGCCGGCATCGACGAATTCGTGCTGGACTACGCCAACCGCCACATGGACGGCATCGAGTTTCTCAAGAACTGCCCGAAGGACAAGGGCGTGCAGGTCGGTATCCTCGACATCCGCACGAACATGCTCGAGACGCCGCAGGTCGTCGCGGACCGCGTGCGCACCGTGCTGAAGCACCTCTCTCCCGAGCAGGTCACGCTGAGCACGGACTGCGGCATGAAGCCGCTGCCGCGTATGGTCGCGAAGATGAAGCTCCAGGCCCTGGCCGAGGGCGCCGCGATCGTCCGCAAGGAGGTCGGCGCCTAAGCGCCATCGGTTCAGTCCGAAACGCAGCGGGCCGGCAGCGATGCCGGCCCGTTTTTTTTGGTTGTGGCGCGCGCAGGCATCGGCGCGGGGACGGCGGTCGCGCGGCGCAGGTATCGGCGCCGAGACGTCGGTGGCGGGGCGCAGGCTTGTGCATGAGGGCGGTTTCGGGACCGCCAGAATACCCATCCTGGGGACTGCGTAGCGCGCCATCCTGGCGCGCACGCTCCCGAAACCGCCCTCATGCACAAGCCTGCGCCGGATACGTTTGTGGCTGCGCCGATGCCTGTACAAGACCCGTCTGTGGCTGCGTCGATAGCTGTCTGTGCCGGACTCGATGCGGTCCTAGTGGGGCTGAAGACCGCACACACTGACGTTGTCAGGCGAAGTTCCTGCCACGGAGCCAAGATGAGGCGCTCAGCCGAACCAACGCATCTGCCGAGGGAAGCATTCAGGACGACAAAGGCGTTCGGCCAGGGCGAAGGTCTGGGAAGAGGGGGCGAAGCGCAGCGGTGCGCCCTCTTCCCAGACCTTCCATAAATGCGTCCCGCCGGCGTTCGCGCCGAGGGCGCTTGGCGGGACGCTGGGCGCCAGGGATGGCGCCCAGCGAGCCCCCAGGGACGGGTTCACGGCGCTCCCGCAAAGCGCCCTCGGCGCGGACGCCGGCGGGACACCTCTCTTACGACAACCCGACGATCTCGCCCTTGTCGTTGATGTCGATGTGATCGGCCGCCGGCACCTTCGGCAATCCCGGCATCGTCATCATGTCGCCGCCAAGCACGACCATGAAGCCGGCGCCCGCCGAAAGATACGCGTCGCGCACCTTGAAGACGTGTCCCTTGGCCGCACCGCGGAACTTCGGGTCGGTAGAGAACGAGTACTGCGTCTTCGCGATGCAGATCGGGAAGTGGCCGTAGCCCTGCTCCTGGAAGCGCTCTATCTTCTTGCGGACCGCCGTGTCCGCGATGACCTCGGCCGCCCCGTAGATCTTCTCCGCGACCTTGCCGATCTTGTACCAGAGCGTATCCTTGTCGTCGTAGACGAAGGTCATTTCCGGCTTCGGCTCGTCCGTGAGCTTCACGATGGCTTCGGCCAAGCCCCTCGCGCCCTCGCCGCCCTTGGCGAAGTGCTCGCAGACGACGGCCTCGATACCCTGCGACGCCATGTGATCCTTGACGAACTGAAGCTCTTTGTCGGTGTCGCTGCCGAAGCGGTTCATGGCGACGACGAGCGGCAGCCCATAGTGGTCGCGGATGTTCGTGACGTGCCGGTCGAGATTGACGATGCCGCGCTTGAGCGCGTCGACGTCTTCCTTGTTGAGGTCGGCCAGCTCCGCACCGCCCTGGTACTTGAGCGCGCGGACCGTCGCGACGAGCACGACGGCGTTCGGGCTGAGGCCGGTCTTACGGCACTTGATGTCGACGAACTTCTCCGCGCCGAGATCGGCGCCGAAGCCAGCCTCGGTTACGACGTAATCGGCGAGCTTGAGCGCCGTCTTCGTAGCAATGGCCGAGTTGCAGCCGTGAGCGATGTTCGCAAACGGGCCGCCGTGTACGAACGTCGGCGTGTGACCGATCGTTTGCACCATGTTGGGCTTGATCGCGTCCTTCATGAGGACCGTCATCGCGCCCTGCGCGTTGAGCTGGCCGGCCGTGATCGGCTTCTGATCGCGCGTGTAGCCGACGATGATCTTGCTGAAGCGCTCCTTCATGTCCTGCAGGGACGTCGAAAGGCAAAGAATCGCCATGATCTCGGACGCGGCGACGATATCGTAGCCCGTCTCGCGCGGCACGCCTTGAAGAGGACCGCCGAGGCCGACCACGATGTTGCGCAGCGAGCGATCGTTCATATCGATGACGCGGCGCCAGGTGATGCGGCGCGTGTCGAAGCCGAGCGCGTTGCCGTAGTAGATGTGGTTGTCCACCAGCGCTGCGAGCAGGTTGTGAGCCAGGCTCACGGCGTGGAAGTCGCCCGTGAAGTGCAAATTGATGTCGTCCATGGGGACGACCTGTGCGTAGCCGCCGCCGGCTCCGCCGCCCTTGCTGCCGAAGCACGGGCCCAGCGAGGGCTCGCGTACGCAGACCATGGCCTTCTTGCCGACGACGTTGAGCGCGTCGCCGAGGCCCACGGTCGTCGTCGTCTTGCCTTCGCCTGCGGGCGTCGGCGTCACCGCCGTGACGAGAATGAGCTTGCCGTCGGGCCGGCCCTCGAGTTTCGCGATGAGCTCCGAAGACAGCTTCGCTTTGTAGTGCCCGTACGGCTCCAGATCCTCGGGATCGATCCCGAGCCGGCTCTTAGCCAGATCCGAAATGCGCTCGAGCTTCGCGTTGCGGGCTATTGTAATGTCGTCATCCATAATTCTTGCGCCTACTCGCTGTTTGTTTGGAGCTTTGACCCGAAACGGCCCTGGCTCCATGCCGGGCCGCCGCCCGAGCGGCCGCCCGAAGGCGGCCGCCGCGTCTCGGTCTTAGTAACGGTAGTGATCGGCCTTGTACGGCCCCTCGACCGGCACGCCGAGGTAGTCGGCCTGCTTGGTCGAGAGCTTCGTCAGGTGCGCGCCAAGATTCTCGAGGTGCAGAGCCGCGACCTTCTCATCGAGGTGCTTCGGCAGCACGTAGACGCCGACCGGATACTTGTCCGTGTGCTTGAACAGCTCGATCTGCGCCAGCGTCTGGTTCGTGAAGCTGCTGGACATCACGAAGCTCGGATGACCCGTTGCGCAGCCCAAGTTCACGAGCCGGCCTTCGGCCAGCAGGATGATGCTGTGGCCGTCGGGGAACGTGATGCGGTCCACCTGGGGCTTAATGTTCTCCCACTTGTACTTGCGCAGGCTCTCGACCTGGATCTCGTTGTCGAAGTGCCCGATGTTGCAGACGATCGCATTGTGCTTCATCCGCTTCATGTGGTCTTCGGTGATGATGTCGACGCAGCCGGTCGTCGTGACGAACACGTCCGCGAGTTCGCAGACCTCCTCCATGGTGCGGACTTCATAGCCCTCCATGGCGGCCTGCAGCGCGCAAATCGGGTCGATCTCCGTGATGATGACGCGCGCACGCTGGGCGGCCAGTGACTGCGCCGAGCCCTTGCCGACGTCGCCGTAACCCGCGACCACGGCGATCTTGCCCGCGAGCATGACGTTGGTGGCGCGCATGATGCCGTCGACGAGCGAATGGCGGCAGCCGTAGACGTTATCGAACTTCGACTTCGTGACGGAGTCGTTGACGTTGATGGCCGGGAACAGCAGCTTGCCCTGCTTGTGCATCTGGTAGAGACGATGCACGCCCGTCGTCGTCTCCTCGGAGACGCCGCGGATCTCCTTGGCCATCTTCTCGAAGCGGCCCGGATTCTCCTTGAGGGCCTTCTTGAGCTGCGCAAAGAGAACCTTCTCCTCGGCGCTCTCGGTCGGGCGGTCGAGGATGGAAGGATCCTTCGTCGCCTGGTAGCCGAGGTGCACGTACAGCGTCGCGTCGCCGCCGTCGTCGAGAATCATGTTCGGGACCTCGCCGTTGCCCCAGTCGAGCGTGCGGTCGATGAAATCCCAGTACTCCTCGAGCGTCTCGCCCTTGTAGGCGAAGACCGGCGTGCCCCGCTCGGCGATGGCCGCGGCCGCGTGATCCTGCGTCGAGAACACGTTGCAGCTGGCCCAGCGGATCTTCGCGCCGAGCGCCTGCAGCGTCTCGATGAGTACGGCCGTCTGGATCGTCATGTGCAGCGAGCCGGTGATACGCGCACCCTTGAGCGGCTGCTGCGAGCCGTATTCCTCGCGGATCTTCATGAGACCGGGCATCTCGTTCTCGGCCAGCTCCATCTCGATGCGGCCGTAGGCGGCTTGTGAAATGTCCTTGACGAAATAGTCTTTATTGGCGTTCTTGGCAGCCAAAGCCTCGTTACTCATCTTGAAGACTCCTAATGCGAGTGTCGGTTCTGATAATGGATGATCGGTTCAAAGGGACCGGCCGAAGGCGGCCTTGTAACGCTGCTCGAATTCGCTCCGGCCAAACGAGTGATTCTGCGTGCCGTGCGATTCGATCTTGATCGCGCCCATGAGGCTTGCGATGCGGCCCGTGGTCTCCCAATCGAGGCCGTTCATGAGGCCGTAGAGCAGGCCCGCCCGATAAGCGTCGCCGCAGCCCGTCGGATCCTCGACGGACTTGGGCTTGACCGAAGGAATCACGTGCTCGGCATCCTTCGTGTAGATCGTCGAGCCGTCGCCGCCGCGCGTGACGACGAGAGCCTCGGCATGGGCCGTCACGTCGGCCGTATCCCAGCCCGTACGGTCCTTGAGCAGCTGCCACTCGTAGTCGTTGACCGTGACCCACGTGGACTGCTCGACGAAGCGGCGCAGATCCTCGCCGTTGAACATCGGCATGCCCTGGCCCGGATCGAAAATGAACGGGATGCCGGCCGCCTGGAACTGTGCGGCGTGCTCGATCATGCCGGCCCGGCCGTCGGGCGAGACCATGCCGATCGTGACGCCCTTGGCATCGGCCACGACGTTGCGCTCGGAGAAGTTCATCGCGCCTGGATGGAAGGCCGTGATCTGATTGTCGTCGAGATCGGTCGTGATGAAGGCCTGCGCCGTGAACACGTCGTCGAGGACCTTGATGTGGTCCTGCCGGATGCCGAGCTCGTCGAGCCGCTGGCGGTAAGGGTCGTAGTCCTGGCCGACGGTGGCCATCGGCAGCGGCTCCTCGCCGAGCAGCTTGAGGTTGTAGGCGATGTTGGCGGCACAGCCGCCAAACTCGCGCCGCAGCTTCGGCACGAGAAACGCGACGTTCAGAATGTGAATCTTGTCGGGGAGGATATGGTTCTTGAACGAATCCTCGAACACCATGATGTTGTCGTATGCGATCGAGCCGCAGATTAGCGCCGTCATCTCTCTCCCCTGGGCGCCCCGAAAAAGGGGTCAGAGCCCTTTTTTCGAGTCACCGAAGCATTCCATATAGCCTATGCCGGCGCCGAGGCGGCCGCCGGCCTGGTCGAAAAAAGGGCTCTGACCCCTTTTTTCTGAAGGGCGCCGGCAGCATGAAGGCCGCCGCCGGCGCCGAACGTGAAAAGGGCTCTGACCCCTTTTTTACTTGGCCGAGTCCTTGAGCCCCTCGGCCTTGTCCGTCCGCTCCCAACTGAAGTCCGGGCGTCCGAAGTGGCCGTAAGAGGCCGTCTTGCGGTAGATGGGCTTCAGCAAATCGAGCATCTTGATGATGCCGTACGGCCGCAGATCGAAGTGCTCGCGCACGGCCTGCGCGATGCGGTCCTCGGACACCTTATGGGTACCGAAGGTCTCGACCGTAACGGACGTTGGCTTCGCGACGCCGATGGCGTAGGAGACCTGCACCTCGCAGCGCTCGGCGAGACCGGCCGCGACGATGTTCTTCGCGACGTAGCGGCAGGCGTAGGCCGCGGAGCGGTCCACCTTCGAAGGATCCTTACCGGAGAACGCACCGCCGCCGTGGCGCGCCATTCCGCCGTAGGTGTCGACGATGATCTTGCGCCCCGTCAGGCCGCAGTCGCCCATCGGGCCGCCCACCACGAACCGGCCGGTCGGATTGATGTGGTACTCGGTATCCTTCGTGATCCACTTGGAGGGCAGCACGGGCTTGATGATCTCTTCCATGACCGCTTCCTGCAGGTCCTTGAGGGAGATATCCGGGCTGTGCTGCGTGGACAGCACGACGGCGTCGATGCCGACGGGCTTGTTGTCCTCGTAGCGGAACGTGAGCTGGCTCTTGGCGTCGGGGCGCGCCCAGTCGGCCTTGCCGGCCTTGCGCAGCTCGGCATGCTTCTCGAGCAGCAGATGCGAGTAGATGATCGGCGCCGGCATGAACGTATCCGTCTCGTTCGTGGCGTAACCGAACATGAGGCCCTGGTCGCCCGCACCCTGCTCTTCCGGCGCCGACCGGTCGACGCCCTGGGCGATGTCGCGCGATTGCTTGCCGAGGCCGTTCAGCACGGCGCACGTGTTGCCGTCGAAGCCCTTGTCCGAATGGTCGTAGCCGATGTCGAGCACCACCTTACGGATGATATCCTCGGCCTCGATGACGGCATTCGTCGTGATCTCGCCGGCGACCATGACGAGGCCGGTCTTCGTCAGCGTCTCGCACGCGACCCGGCTCTTCGGATCCTGCGCGATGATCGCGTCGAGGATCGCGTCGGAGACCTGATCGGCGATCTTATCCGGATGTCCCTCGGAAACCGACTCCGAGGTAAACAGGTATGACTTGCTCATCTTACTGCACCTACTCGTTATAAAAATCTTTGTCTAGGAACCTCAAAACCCCTCGACCCCAATCACTTCACTTCGAAGCCCGTGCCCTTCGCGTTGAGCTCGAACCGCCCGGACACGACCGCGTTGACCCAATTCGCCGTCTTGACGACACCGCCGAAGCAGAAGAAATGGGCACGCGCAAGCCTCGATGCCGGATTCTCGGCCTTGTGCTTCGCCAACGCCGTAATGAATTCGTCCGGCGCCTGCGTGCGGAGCAGATTGGCGGTCGCCCCCGTCCTCGACATGACCATGCGCGCCGAGGAGCCGACGCCGCAGAGCATGGCGAAACGCACGAGCTGACGTATAGAGGCGGGCCCCGGCATGCCGACGTGAATCGGCAGGCCGATCCCGTCCGCCGTCGTGCGCGCCTCCCAGCTCGTCACGGCCTCCGGGTCGAACCCGAACTGCGTCACGAGCCGAATCTCGTAATCCACTGTCTTGGCAAACGCAGTCTTGCCGCGGATGGCCTTCTCGACGCGCTCCTCGCCGATCGCCTTGCTGCCCTCGGGATGCCCCGCGACGCCGACGGCCTTGAAGCCGTACTGGCCGAACAGCCCGGTCTCGAGCACCTCGAGGCTGCTGTCGAACGGCGCGTTCGGCAGCGCCTCGTCGCCGCCGATCACGAGCGCCTCGCTGACGCCGAGCTTGTTGAGCTCGGCCAGCGCGCGCTCGAGCTCATCGCGGCTCTCGACGCGGCGGGCAACGATGTGCGGCACGGCCGTGAAGCCGAGCGACTGGACCCGGCCTGCGAGCTTGACGACGGTATCGAGCGGCACGCCGGGCAGGTTTGCGACATAAAGAGAGGTGCCGGGCGGAAGCGCGTCGGCGATGGCCGGAAGCTTGTCCGCATCGTGCGGCGTCGCCTCGATGGAGTAACCCTCCATCAGCGAGACGATCTGAGTCTTGAGGTCGTCCTGGGAAAGCATCCGCGCTTCACTCCCGTTCACGTTCACTGCTTCCTCGAAACGACGAAGCTCTCGTCGTTGAACCAAAGGCCCTTGTGCTTTTTCAGCACTTCGGCCGTGTGCTTCAGATACGCGCCGGAGGTCATGACGGGCTCGAGCCGCTCGTCCTCGAGCTGAGCCACGTACACCGAGGCGTTCCAGGCGGCGAACAAGGTCGAGGTCCCAATGCTGTGCTGCACCTCGCTCGGCAGCGTATGCATCTCGTACCTGAAGACCGCCTTGGCATCCGAGCCCGCCACGAAATTGAAATTCCGCGCGTCGCGGCCCAGCTCCTCGCGCAGGACCTTGATGAGCTCGTGGCGATTGACCCTGAAGGGATCTTCGTCCGGCCAGGCCTTGCGCACGAGCTCGAGCGCCGGGTCCTCGCCGCAGGATTGTACCGCGAGCAGCCGCCCGGCGGGGCCCAATGCGCGCACGAGCGGCGCGAGCACCTTCTTGACCTTGAATTCCGCGCTCATGCGCGCGCGCCAAGGCTGGGAGGCGATCGCGAGATCGTAATTGCCGCCGACCTGGCCCGGATGCGGAATCACGGAGTCGAGCAGGAACGAATGATCCTTGCGGTAGATGACGAGCACCGACGGACGCACGTACATCGGGTTCCCCGTCTTCTCGCTCGACTTGACCTGCCAGCCGTCGACGAGGAAGGAATCCAGCGAGCGCAGCTGCTCGCCGTACTCGTAGGCCGAGTCCCCTTCGAGCGCGACCTCGCGCCAATTCAGGGCCGCCGCGTTCTTGACGTCGCGCGGCCGCAGCCAAGGCGCTTCCGCATAGTAGAGATTGGTGATGACGATGCAGGTGGCCGGGTGCTCGATGAAGCGGTCCGGCAGCTTCTCGAGGGAGAGCCGCACGTCCTCGAGGCTGATCTCCTTGCCAACGATGAAGAACGGCATGATCGGGAAGCGGCGGTGCATGGCCCGCATGAGATGCGAGAGGACTGTGGCGTCCCCCATCCCTGCGTCGAAAAGGCGCAGCGCCGGCGGCTTCGGCTTCAGGTGCGCGAGCTCGCGAGAGGCGCGCTCGGCAACCTTCCACTTCTCGTTACAGGTATTGACGAAGGCCAGATACTTCTGGCGGTTGTCGTAGAACCGGAAAGGCCTGTCTTGGGCCTCGTCGGCTTCGGCAGGTTGCGTATCGTTGAGCTTCTTTCGCTTGACGGTCGTGGCGCTCATGGTCTCGTCCTTATGCATGCCGTTCCCGAACGCGGCGCGGGTCTCGCCGTTCGGGTTCTGCACGGGTTGGTGCCGATTGATGTAACTCCTGATCTTTTCCGCGGTTTCCAGTGTCACATCCTTGCCACTGCGCAACCTCGAGCAGAGCTTGCCGTCGTTGACGGCCTGCCGGCCAAAGGTGGATTCGGCGATTCCGAATTGACGGCAGAAAAGCTCGATCTCGCCGAGCAGAGTGTCGGCCGCACTTCGCATGATCAGATCGCCCCGCCGGATTGCCTTGTATTGTTCTGACCCGCGACCATACGCTTGGCAGGTTCGGAAGGCAAGACTTTCTCTGCCCACTCTGCGTTGGGGCAGCACTTGTGGGACTTATCCCACTCCGGATGGGCTGGGCCGCCGCGGCCCGCGCCCGCTATAATCCCGCGACGCCCTGCCCGGCCGCCGCGCGCGTGGAACGGCGGCGCGGCGCGGCGGCCAAGAACAAATTCTCCGGGGGGAAGAGAATGGATCTACACGCCTGGTCCTGGCTGTTTCTCGTCCTGTACGTCGGCGTCATGCTGGCCTTCGGCTGGCTCGGCAGCCGGCGCGTCGCCGACGCCGACGATTTCGCGACGGCCCGGGGCGCTTACGGCCCGCTGCTGCTGGCCCTGGCCTTCGCGTCCACGGCCGCGAGCGGCGCGACGTTTCTCGGCCTGCCGGGCCTGACGTATCGATACGGCATGTCGACGCTGTGGATCGCGTTCTGCTATCCGGTCGGCCTTTACATCGGCATCATGATCTGTCAGCGGACGATCGGCCGCTACGGCAACATGATCGGCGCCCGCTCGATCCCCGAGTTCCTCGGCGAGCGCTACGACTCCGAGGCTCTGCGCCTTTCGGCCGCCGTGTTCTCGTTAATTCTGCTTTTCTATCTCGCGAGTCAACTCGTCTCGGGACTCATCATGTTCGAGATGATGCTCGGCCTCTCGAAGGTCTGGGCCCTCGTGATCACGACGGCGGTGCTGCTCGGCTACTGCACGCTCGGCGGCGCCCACGCCGACATACTGACCGACGGCGCGCAGGGGCTGCTCATGCTGCTGCTGGCCGCGGCCATCGCCATCTTCTTCGCCCTCGGCGTCGGCGCCCACGGCTTCTCGGGCCTCATCGCGTCGCTACGCGCGCAGGATCCGAAGCTCCTGCAGACCTTCAACGGCGCGGACCCGACGACGGCCTCGATCTGGTCGGCCGTCTCCGTCACGATCGCCCACATACCGCTCGGCCTGCTGCCGCACATCGGCAACAAGCTCTGGGCGCTCGACAGCGAGCGCTCGCGCAAGCGCTTCATCATCATCGCCTTCGCTTTCGGCCTGCTGCTGCCCGCCATCACGCTCGGCGGCGCCACGGCCCGTGTCGTGCTCGGCGACTCGCTGCTGAGCGCGGCCGGCGGCGCAAACGCGGCTCTGCCCGCGCTGTTCATCAAGATCTTCCCGACGTGGCTCGCCGCGCTGCTCGGCGTCGGAATTCTTTCGGCCGTCATGTCCACGGCCGACGGTCTGCTGATCTCCACCTCGCAGGTCTTCGCCAACGACATCTACCGCCGCAGCATTGCGCCGCGCCTGCATTCGGGGCTCACCGAGGCGCAAGTGGACCGCAACGTGCTGCACATCAGCCGCGCGATGACGGCCGCGACCGTCGTCGGCGCGGCCCTGCTCGGCTGGGCCACGATGGGCATGAACGTCGTGCTGCTCATGTGGACCGGCGTCGGCGGCTTCGTCGCGGCGCTCATGGGCCCGCTCGTCGTCGGCTCGGTCTGGTTCGGCGTCACGCGCGCCGGCGCCCTGGCCGGATTCTGGTCGGGCGCGGCGACGTTCGTGCTCGTGCGCGGCGACATCGTTTCCGGCTCCTGGCTCTACGGGACATCGCTCGACGCCTTCGGGCACTGGTTTAAGTTCTATTCGACGAATCCGTACTCGGCCGCAACGTTCGGCGCGCTCGCCTCGGTCGCGGCGACCGCCGTCGTCTCGCGCCTCACGCAGCCGCTGCCCGAGGCGCAGATCCGGCAGCTGCGGAGGCTCGCGTTCGCAGACGAAGCCGAGGGCGTCCCGGCCGCGGCTATCGGGGACGCAGTCTAGGGGCCCTAGCCGCCCGGCCGAGTCGGGCCCGCTCAGAGGCTCGATTGCTCGAGTCTCGGAATTCGCCTACCCTTCGGCGAAACAGCAGCGCAAAGCGCGCCGCGGGCCTGCCAGGGCAATCGGGGGACCGTCCGCGGAGTCGAAAACGCCGGAGAACTTTGCCATGGCCTATATCTTTCATCAGGACGAGCTGCCGCGCCTGCTGTCCGTAGTGCCCGGCCGCGAGCGGGTCTTCTTCGTGAGCAAGGAGCTCACGGACATGGACGACATGCTTGCGGGCGTCATGTACTACAAGGCCGGGGCCTCCTCGCCCTACCACATGCACAAGAACTGCGAGCATTTCTATTTCATCTTCGAAGGCTCGGCCACGATCGAGACCGAAGACGGCCAGCAGGCGCTCGAGCCCGGCGACCTGGTCTTCATCCCGGCCGAGGAGAAGCACCGGCTGCGCTCGAACGGGCCGCTGTTCTACTTCGAATTCCAGGCGCCGAACCGCTTCAAGACCACGATCCTAGACGGCACCGAGCAGGACCTGCTCTGGGAGCACCGCGACGGCAAGGTTTGGGTGCAGAGCTGAGCCCCGCGCCGCCGCCACGAGCCAGGGAGACCGCGTTTTCATGTCGACGACTCTGATTCATACGCACACCATCCCGCGGCGCGACCTCGGCGTGCAGGGCGAGGCCGCCGAGATCCTCGACAAGGCGCTCTGCGGCGCCGAGAACGTCGTCGGCACGCTGCGTTGGCTCGACGCGGGCGAGCGCTTCGACGCCGAGCCGCTCGCCGACACGCATCAGCTGCTCTATCTCATGGAGGGCAGCGGCGTCATCCACCTGAACGGCAAGGCCTACGACGTCGACCGGGGCGCCGGCATCTACCTCGGCCCCTCCGAAACCGCGGGCATCGCCCAACGCGGCGACGGCCGACTCAAGCTCTTTCACCTCGTCGTGCCGATCCGCGAAGAGCTCGCGCTCTAAGAAAAAGGGGTCAGAGCCCCTTTTTGCGCCGCGGGCGGCGGAAAAAGGGCTCTGACCCCTTTTTCTAGAACGACCGCGGCATACCGAGCACCCGCGTTCCGACGTACGACAGAATCAAATTCGTCGAGATCGGCGCCGTGCGATAGAGCCGCGTCTCGCGAAACTTGCGCTCGAACGTCGTACTCCTCGGCAAATCCGTAGCCGCCAAAGGTCTGCATGCAGGTGTCCGCCGCTGCCCACGAGGCCTCGGACGCGAGCAGCTTGGCCATATTGGCCTCGGCGCCGCAGGGCCGGCCCGCGTCGTAGAGTGCCGCGGCCTTGTCGACCATGAGCGCCGCCGCCTCGGTCTGCACGTGGGCGCGCGCGATCGGAAACTGAATCCCCTGGTTTTGCCCGATGGGCCGCCCGAAAACCTCGCGCTCGTTCGCATAAGCCGAGGCGCGGCCGACGAACCAGCGCGCGTCGCCGATGCACTCCGCCCCGATCAGAATGCGCTCGGCGTTCATGCCGTCGAGCACGTACGTGAAGCCCGCGCCCTCCTCGCCGACGAGGTGCTCGACCGGCACCTCGAGATCGTCGAAAAACAGCTCCGTCGAGGCGTGATTCATCATCGTCGCGAGCGGCCTGATCGTCAGTCCCCGGCCCACGGCCTCCCGCAGATCCACGAGCAGCACGGAGAGACCTTGCGTGCGCTTTGCGCACTCTTCGCGCGGCGTCGTCCGCGCGAGCAGCAGCATGAGGTCCGAATGCTGAGTCCGAGAAATGAACACCTTGTGCCCATTGACCACGTAACGGTCGCCGCGCCGCACGGCGCTCGTGCGAATCCGCGTCGTATCCGTGCCGCTCGCGGGCTCCGTCACGGCGAACGCCTGCAGCCGCAACTCTCCGGCCGCGATGCGCGGCAGGAAGCGGCGCTTCTGGGCGGCGCTGCCGTGGCGCAGCAGCATGCCCATGGTGTAGATCTGCGCATGGCAGCCGGCACCATTGCCGCCGCTCGCCTGAATTTGCTCTAGTACCGCAGAGGCCTGCGTCACGCCGAGACCGCTGCCGCCGTACTCCTCTGGAATCAGGATCGACAGGTACCCGGCCTCGGTCAGCGCCGCGACGAACTCCGTCGGATAAGCGCGCTCACGATCGAGCCGCCGCCAGTATTCGGCCGGGAACCGGTCGCATAACGCCGCGACGGCAGCCTTGATTTGGGCGAGTTCGGCATGGCTGCCGTCCTCGGCTGAGTCGTATCTCACACCCTGCCCCCTGTGTTCGTACCTAGCGGACTCGCTGAAACCTTTTGCAGGTGCAATCGTGTACAACTATGGATCAAGGAGGATTCTCATGGAACTGCTCCTGCAAGCGCTCGACGAGCTCGAGGACTATTGGACGGTCCTCGCGCACGTCGTGCGCCGCCACTGGCCCGTGTTCTTGCTCGTCCCGCGCGGCGCCGGCCGGAGCGAGGAACGCACACGGCGGCCCCGCCGCGGGCATCCGATGCCGCCCCGTCCCGTGGTGCCGGCACGCGCGCCTCGCAAGCGGCCCGACCGCGATCGGGCGGCCCCGGCCCTAGGCGCGTGAGAGGGCCTGCCGGCGGGCCATGAGGGTCGCGAACGCGGCGCCGGTCATGAGGTAGGCACAGGGCGGTTCGACATCCGGCGTGGCGCTCGGGACACGGCGCGGTCTTTGCAATACCATCGATCGGGCCGCTCCCCAAACGGAGACTCACGATGCGAAACGCAGGCAGCCGATCCCTCGTCGTCCTCATGGGTCTCGTCGGCGCCGTCGGCGCCCCGGCCGCCCGTGCCGACGCGCCGGCCGGCATCGCACGCTGCGGCCATACGATCGACGCCGCCACGCGCAGCGCCGTCCTCGACGCCGCGGCGAGGACGCTCCGAGCGCTCTACGTCTTCCCCGACCGCGCCACGGCCATGGCCGAGGCGCTCGCGCGGCATCGTGCCCGCGGCGTCTACGACGCGCTGACGAACGGCGGCGATTTCGCCGCGCTGCTGACGCGGCACCTCCGGGCCGTCAGCGCCGACCCCCATCTCGGGCTGCGCTTCAGCCCCGTGCCCTTGCCGCGAGCCGCGGCAGCGCCGAGCCCCGAGGCCCTGGCGCGGCATCGCCGGCAGATGGCGCGGACGAACTATGGCTTCGAGCGCGTGGAGGTCCTGCCGCGTAACGTCGGCTATCTGAAGCTCGACCTGTTCGCGAATCCGGAAGCCTGCGGTGCGACGGCCGCGGCAGCCATGGCGTTCCTGCAGAACGTCGACGCGCTCGTGGTCGACCTGCGCGAGAACCGCGGCGGCGACCCCCGCACCGTCGCGCTGCTGTGCTCGTATCTGTTCGCGCAGCCGACGCATCTCAACGATGTCTGGAGCCGGCCGACGGGCGAGACGACGCAGTACTGGACGCTCGCCTACGTGCCCGGCCAGCGCCTCGCCGAGCAGCCGGTCTACGTGCTGACCTCGGCGCGCACGTTCTCCGGCGCCGAGGCATTCGCCTACGACCTCAAGGCGCAGGGCCGCGCGAAGATCGTCGGCGAGAAGACCGCCGGCGGCGCGCACATGACGCGTGGGGAACGCCTCGACGAGCGCTTCACGCTTGCCGTCCCGTTCGCGCGCGCCGTCAATCCGGTCACGAAGACGAATTGGGAAGGCACGGGCGTCGTGCCCGACGTGCTCGTGCCCGCGGCGAACGCCCTGCCCGCGGCGCTCGCGATCGCGGCGGCCGATCTAGCGCGCGGGCGCATGCCGCCGGACGTGTGCGATGCTTGAGCGCCTCGGTCCGCGGCCCTCGCGCCGGCCCGTTCAGCCTCCGGTGCGGAAGTAGGCGGGTAGCCCCTTCTTCGTCGCCACGAGAATCTCGAGAATGGCCTTGCGCTCGGCCGGCCCGAGGCGTGCGTAGGCGGGGCTCTGGTCGCGGCCCTTCAGGATCTCGTAGAGGCGCCGATAGACGCGCTCGAGGACAGGCTTCGGCAGGGCATCGAACGCTTCGGAGTAGACCATATAGCTCAGCGGGTACTTGAACATCCGCGTTTTGAGATCGTAGTCCCGCAGCGAGCGGCCCTGCGGATCGCGCGGCCCGCGCTTCTCGAAGTCTTGCTCGAAACCCGAGCTGCCCGTGATCGGCGCCGAGAGCTTCGCCTCGTGCGTGAACAGCATGTAGCGCAGCAGTTCCTCGACCTCGCTCTCGTCGAAGGGCTTGTGGTCCGCGGCCGCAATGCGTGCATCCCAGCCGAGCCGCGTCAGCAGGTCCCACATGCGGGCCTGGTGCTCTAAGGTCATGAGCGCGACGACGTCGCTCGTCGGCTCGAGATAGCGGCGCGTGTCGATGACGCCCTTGAGCGTGTCCATGGGCGGACGGCGTTCCAGCTGCGAGAAATTCGCCTGGCTCTCCGCGATGGCATTGCCGAGGTGCCTCACATCGCCCGTGCTGCCGGTCACGTACCAGCCGCCCCAACGATCCGCGATCGGGCTGCGGTGGTCGATGATGTAGGATGGCGCCTCCGAGATCGGCGTGCCTTGAAAATCCGGGACGACGGAGCGCACGAGCGCGCCGGGTACACCGAGCGTCGGCGTCGAGTCGTGGCATTGCACGCACGTCAGCCCATTGGAAGCGAAAACCGGTGGGTTGCGCGGCTTCACGTTGTTCAGCGTATAGAACCGCGTACCTTCCTTGGGATCGAGCGCCGCGAACTCGAGCATGGGGCCGCCCTGCACGAAACCGACGGCCACGGAGTCGTTGAAATAGAGCGCGCGCGGCGTATCGGGGCCGATGTGCTCGCGCTGAAAGCTCGTCTTCGAGAATACGAGCATCTGCGAGTCGCGCGCGATCCCGAGTGCCGCCAGCACGGACTCGAGGTAACCGAAGCCGTCGTCGCGGTAGTCGAGCTTCACCTCGCCACTCTGGAGCCGGCGCGCGAGCCGCGTGATCGGGTCGTCCGCCTTGGCCTTGAGATAGTCGATGGCCGGGTGATCGATCGGCACGACGTAGTTCGGATCCATCCCCCCGGCCCGCACGGCCAACGGCGCGGCCACAGACACGGCGAGCAGCACGGCGGTCAGACTACGCAACGGCATCGTTCTCCCCTTCGACGAACACCGGCGGCTCCTCCGAGAGCGAGGCGAGCGTGGTCGCGGCGAATGCGTCGCGCGCGAGGCGCACGGCTTCGTCGATCTTGCTATGCAGCGGACAGAGCTGCTTCTGGTGCGCGGCCAGGCCGAGCGGGCACACCTCGATACGCTCGAGCGGATCGACGGCGTCGACGACGTCGAGCACGGTCGTCTGCTCGGCCGGCCGGCTAATCTGGAACCCCCCGCCGCGGCCGCGGCGTGCGCTCACGAGCCCCGCGCGGACCAGCAGCCGCAGGATCTTCGCAAGATAGTCCGCCGGGATCTTCGAGCGCGCGGCGACCTCCTGCGCCGTGAGCGCGGACGGCGACGCGGCGAGGACGATTATGGCGCGGAGCGCGTATTCGGCCGTTCGGGAGAGCATGGCGAGAATATAGGATATCTGGACACAGATATCCATAATGGTTTTCCGAAGTCACCGTCCTGCGTGCCCGAGCGCCTACCGCGAGATCACGCGAGGTCGCGCCGCAATTCGACGACTCCCGGCCGGCTCTCGGCGTATGCGATGACGGCCCGCACGTACTCGGCCTCGGAGAAGATCATCGGGTAGTTGCCGAGCTGGACGCCGGACACCGGGTCCGCCTCTTCGGCCAGAAGACCGGGTCCGGGCGCGAGGCCCTCGAGGCGGTCGAGGAGCGCGCATGCCTCGTCCGGCCGGCCGAGCAACGCGCAGGCGGCCGCGTGCCAGCAAGTGGCGGGCACGAAGGCCCCTTCGGCCTCGCCCATCGGCAGCTTCGACGGCTTCGGCAGCGCCTCGGGATCGAACCGGAACACGAGATTCCCGCGCCGCAGCCGCTCGTCGATACGCTCGATCGTCGCGCGCATGCGCGGGTGCTGCGCCGGCAGGAAGCCCATGGTGACCCCCAGCAGCGCCGAAGCGTCGAGCGCGTCGGCATCGTAGCGCTGACGAAACGCCTGCAGCGTGTCGCTCCAGCCCCGGTCCATGATCTCGGCGCGGACCGCGCCCATCTCGCGGCGCCAAGCCGCGACATCCCCCGAAGCGCCGGTCCGCTCGGCGATTTTGACCGCCCGATCGAGCGTCACCCAGCTCATGATCTTGTCGCAGACGTAGTGGCGGCGCTCGGCGAGCTCCCAGATGCCGTTGCCGGGATCGCGCCAGTGGCGAGCGACGTAATCGGCGAGGCGGCGAATCATCGCGGAGTATTCGGCCTTCCAGCGCCCGCCGAGACGGAGATACAGCCAGGCGGAGTCCGCAAGGTAGCCGAAACCGCCGATTTGGTGCTGAAGGTAGGCGTGATTGCCGATGCGCACGGGGCGCGAGCCCCGGTAGCCCTCGAGCCCCTCATGGTCGTGCTGACCCACGTCCGTGCAGCCGTCAACGTGATAGAGCACCTGCAGGGGCAGCTGTGTCGAGGAGCCGAGGCCCGCGAGCCAGTCCATGTACCTTTCGGTGGCCTCGAGATCGCCGGCGAGCGAAAGCACGGTCGTCGCGAGCGACACGTCCCGGATCCAGGCGTAGCGGTAGTCGTAATTTCTGCGCCCACCGATCCTCTCGGGCAGCGAAGTCGTCGGCGCCGCGACGAGCGCACCGGTCGGTGCATAGCTCAGCAAATGAATCGTCATGACGGAACGCAGCACACGTGCGCGGCGCGGGCCGTCGTACCGCAATCTGGAGGCCCACTCCTTCCAATAGGCTTCGGCATCGGCGACGCCCGCTCGTGCGCGCTCGATCGTCCACTCGCTTTCGGCGGCGGACGCCCCGAGCGTCAGCACGCTCCAGACCTCTTCGCCCGCGGGCAGACGCTCGAACCGCTCGGCGCGCCCCGCCCGAAGCTCGAGCGGCCGCGAACACCACAGCCGCAGGCAGCGCCCGCCCGCCTCGGCCCGCAGCCCGGTCCCATCGGGCACGACACGGGCCGCCTCGAAGTCGTCGCGCGGCTCGAAACGGATGCGGTATTCGGGCGAGCCCCGCAGACTTCTGAGGCGCCGCACGACCGTGCGCGGCTCGCCGGGCCTGTTCGTCTGCGGCTCGAGCATGACGCAGGCGAGCTCGAGCTCGGCGTCGTTCGCCTTCCACGTCGTCAACAGCGTCGCTGCGCGCTCGACGTAACGCTGCTCGCCGCGGCGCTCGACGGCGGGGCCCATCTGCCAGCAGCCGCCGCGCTCGGCGTCGACGAGTGCGGCGAACACGGGCGCGCTGTCGTAATCGGGCAGGCAGAGCCAGCACAGAGAACCGTCGGCGGCAACGAGGCCGGCTGTGCGCCGATCCCCGATGACGCCGAGCCGTCCGATGTCCGGGTACCTCATCGGCGCCGCGAGGCGTAACGCTCGTCTTCCCGATCCCTGTGCGCCGCACCGACGCCTGCGAGACCGAGGACCGCGAGCGCGGCCACTGCGCCTGCGGCCCAGCGCACGTGCGCGGGATTCACGGCGGTCACGCGGCGCGACGCGCGCTTGTCGTAGGGGCCGTGCGCCGAGAAATCGCCGTCCACGGGCTGATACAGGTTGTCCGGCCGGTTCGGCTTGGCCGCCACGTTCGACTTCTGCCCCTTCCCGGCCGCCTTGGCCATGATGCGGTCGAGCAGGCCCGGCGCCAGGGCGTTGCCGAACACGGTCTCGACGGTCGAACGGCCGACGAGCAGTTGCCGCGGCGCGGTCCGCGCGGCCTTGTAGATCGCCGGCGCGACGGCTTCGGGCTGAAAAATCGGGGGCACCGGCTGCGGGCGCCGCGCAAGCCGGCTCCGCGCCCACAGGAATTGCGGCGTGTTGACGCTCGGCATGTGCACCATCGTGACCCGCACGTGACTGTGCTCCTCCAGCAGCTCCGTGCGCAGGGACTCCGTGAAGCCGCGGATCGCGAACTTCGCCGCGCAGTAGGCCGACTGCAGCGGGATGCCGTGAAAGGCCAGCGCCGAGCCGACCTGGACGATGGTCCCGGCGTTGCGCGGGCGCATGTGCTCGAGCGCCGCAAGCGTGCCATGAACGTAGCCGAGATAGGTGACTTCCGTGACGCGCCGGTATTCCTCCGGGCGCATCTCGCGCACGGGCGAGTACACCGTGACCATGGCGCAGTTGACCCAAACGTCGATCGCACCCCACTCCGCCACGGCCCTGTCGGCCGCCGACTTGAGCGCCTCGAAGTCCGCCGTATCGGCCGGCAGCACGAGCGCCTCGCCGCCGGCGCGGACCACGTCCGCACGCGCGCCTTCGAGGCCGTCGCGCCCGCGCGCGATCAAGCCAACGTTCCAGCCGTGGCGCGCGAACTCGATCGCCGTGGCGCGGCCGATCCCGGCCGAAGCGCCGGTGATGACTACTGTAGGTCTGATCATTAGATCCTCCGCAAGGATGAAGCTCTTGCGCAATGCAGCAACAATTTTCGTGCCAATGCCGTGCGCGCGTGCCCAATGCCGTGGGCGCCGCCTCGCGTCGCATGCGCAGCGGCTGCCCATCCGTGCCACAATGCTCCGCCCGCGGCGCGAAGAAGGCCCAGCGGCCCGAGCCCGCCAAGCACAGGAGCCAAACGCATGAACCGCGTCCTCACCGCGATGACCGCGCTGATGTTGTGCGTCACGGCCGCACGCGCGGCGGCCCCCATTCCCGACTACGTCGCCAAGGCGGTCGCCGACCCGGGGCGCGCCCAGGACCGTAAGATCGACGGCCGGCGCAAGGTCGCAGAGCTCGTCGCGTTCGCCGAGGTCGCGCCGGGCCAGAAGGTGCTCGAGCTCATTCCCGGCAGCGGCTACTTCACGCGCGTGTTCAGCAAGGTCGTCGGGCCGAAGGGCCGGGTCTACGCGGTCTGGCCCAAGGAATACGATGAGAGCATGGCCAAGATCCGGGCCGTCGCCGACGCCTATCACAACGTCGAGCTGCTCGTGCAGCCCGCGGCGAAGCTCACGGCCCCCGAGCCCGTCGACGTGGTGTTCACCTCGCAGAACTACCACGACTATCCCGACAAGTTCATGGGCCCGACGGACCCGGCCGTCCTGAACAAGGCCGTGTACGCCGCACTCAAACCGGGCGGCCTCTACGTCGTCATCGACCACGCGGCCGAGGCGGGCTCAGGGATGCGCGACACCGAAACGCTGCACCGCATCGATCCGGCGACGGTCAAACAGCAGGTGCTCGCGGCCGGCTTCGCGTTCGTCGGCGAGACGGACGTGCTGCGCAACCCGGCGGACGATCACACGCTGCTCGTGTTCAACGCCGCGATCCGGGGGCATACCGATCAATTCGCGTACAAGTTCCGGAAGCCGGCCGCGCGATAGCGCCGTCTACGGTACCCAGGCGTAGCTGAACTTCATGAACGCCGTGCTCGACGTGCGCATGAGCGTCGGCCAAAGCGCGCCCTGGAGCTGGCTGTCCGAGTAGCCCACGAAGAGCTCCGTCTGCGGGTTGACCTGGTACGAGTATAGGATCTGCGAACCGACCGTCAGCGAGCGCGCCTCCGTCGATGGGTCCGTGAATTGCGCGAGGTCCCGCGTCACGAGTTGGCGCTGGAGCGTGAGCCGCACGTAGCTGCGCACGTTGAACTGCCAGGTCATGCGCAGATCCGTGAGCTGGGCATCGAAGATCTTGCGGCCATCGGGCGTCTTCAGCCGGTCGGCCGTTTGATTCAACCGAACGAGCACATGGCGGTTCACGTTCCAGTCGACGCGCGGTTCGATACGCAGCTCCTTGGCGAGCCGGGAGTTCGTGAAATCGATCTGGTCGCCCGTATCGACCTGGAGCGTGAGATTGAGGCCGCCGCGCGGCCGGGCCTGGCCCCAGAGATGATAGCGGTCCAGGTCGAACAGCCGGCCGTCCCAGCATTGGCGGCCCGTGGATCGGTCGAGCTCGATGTAGGACTGCAGCGGACCCTGGACGGCGAAGTGCACCTGACGCTCGCGGCCGAGGAGGCCGTTGTCGAATTCGTGCGTGGTCGTCGCGTCGATACCCGCCTCGATCCGGTTCCACCAATTGCCGGGCTCGCCTTGCCACACGTGGCCGAAGCGCACGTGCCGCTCCTTGATGCCGACACGCGTTACGAAGCCGAGGTCCGTCCGAAAGCCCGGGTCGAGCGCCTTCTGATCGAAATTCCCATACCAATTGCGGGCGCTGAAGCTGTAGTCGAAGGTCGAGGCCCGGCCGTCGAAGTCGCCGTTGGGCTGCGCGAAGTCGCGCGCGACGTCGTTCGGGTAGGCCGTGCGCGAGCTCAGCGTCTGGAACGTCACGCGGTGGCGGTCGCCGATGCGAAAGCGCCCGTCGATGCCCGCAACCGAATTGCTGTAGTCGCCGCCATCGCGCGACGTCACGAGCATGCCGAGCGTCGTCGAGTCGCCGATGTTGCGGCGATACCGGCCCACGAAGTCGCGGCTCGGCGCCGCGAGCGTTTCCGTGCTCGACTCGAGGGGCCCCGGGAACAACAGGTTCGTGACCGCGTCTTTCGCCGCGAAGACCCCGAACGTGTCGTCGCCGAACGTGCCCGTGAGCTTCGCGCCGGCATCGGGATCGGCCACGGTGCGCGTGAACACCGCGTTGATCGGCGTCGTGAAGTAGTCAGCGCCCTCGAGGAAGAACGGCCGTGTTTCCGGAAAGAACAAGGCGAACTCGTTGTTGACGTCGAGTTGGGCGACGTCGGCCTCGACCTGGGAAAAATCGGGATTCAGTGTCAGGTTCGCGGTCATGTTGGGCAGCACGCCCCAGCGCACGTCCAGACCCACGTCCGTCTTCGTCGGTCCGGGCACGAGCGCACTCGCGGCGTCCGGCCGCGTCCTGGTTCTCGAGGCCGTGATCGAAGGCACGACCTCGAGATCCCGGCCCGACTCGGCCCCCGCGAAACCCTCCACCTTGCCTAACTGGCACAGGTAACAATTCCGGCCGCGCTGCAGGGGATTGTCCGAGATACGAATGCGGTCGCCGCGCGGGTAGAATCGCAGCAGGTCCACGCCCCAGACCTGCTTGCCCCGGGACTCCGGGAAGCGCAGCTGGCTGAACGGAATCGCCATCTCGACCGTATAGCCCTGGCCGTCGATCCGCCCCGCCGACTTCCAGATCGCGTTCCACGACGAGTCCTCCCGCCGGTTCACGTCGTCGTTCGTCAGATCCATCTGCACGCCAAGCGCGTTCGCGAAGAATTCGAACGCGCTGCGCTGGTCGTCGAACGTGTCGAGCACGACGCCCACGAAATCGTCGTTGAACGCCGAGTCGCGCCCCCTGAGGTAGGCTCGGATCATGTCGGGATCCGGATCCATGGCATCGAACGCAATGAGGAGCCGAGAACCGTCCTGGACGAGATAAGCATCCGTGTGCACGGGCGCGGGGACGTTCTCGGCCGGGTCCGTCTCGACGGTCAGGGGCACGACGAGGGCGTCCTTCCAGACCGGGTCGTTCAGCTTGCCGTCAATGTCGAACGGCTTGCTCGAGCGCGGCACGTTGCGAATACCGACGCCGTGGCCGGCGGTAAGCGCCGCGGCCGGAATCTGGCCGTGCACGGCCGCGGGTGCGAGCAGCGCGGCGCCGAGGACCAGACCAGCGCGGATCAATCGCATCACGACATCCTCCGCCCGGCAGCGCAACGACCCCAGGTCGCTGTGCCGAAACGGCCTCCCCCGAAGCCTGTATCGTACATGAGACCTTTCCCACAGCGCTTCGTTCTGGTGCCTGAGCAGCTTTCGTGCCAACGGTCGGTGCGATCCGCAAGTCGTTGAGGTCGTTCGTGATGCGCGGACGCTCCGGGATCGCAGGCCGGCGCCCGCGCGGCAGGATTCGCAAGGAATTGGCGGCGGAGGCGATTTTGTAGCGGATCGAGCCTTTCGGCCCGGCGCCGAGTGCGAGGTGTGACGACAGGCTAGCCGCGGCGAGCGCGCAGGAGCGCCGTTCGCAGGCGCTTCTCGGCCTCGACGACGACCAGCAATGCGGCGCCGACGGCGACGATGAGCGCGCCGTCGGCGACCGAGACCGGCCGCGTATCGAAGACGGACTGCATGAACGGGGCGAATGTAAAGAGAAACTGTCCGGCCGTCACGGCCGCGACTCCCGCGAGGACGGCGGGCGTGCCGGCGACGCCCCTGAGCGTCAGCGACGTGCCGTGCACGTACCGCACGCTGAACAGATAGAACACCTCGAGCACCACGAGCGTATTGACGACGATCGTCCGTGCCGCCGCAACTGAAAGGCCGTGCGCCTCGGCCCAATAGAACATGCCGAAAGCACCGAGCAGAAACAGCGCAGAGACGAACGCTATCTGCCAGACGAGCGGTGCGTTCAGCAGGGGACGGCCAGGCGGGCGCGGCGGGCGCCGCATCGTGCCGGGCTCCGTCGGCTCGAAGGCGAGCGCGAGGCCGAGCGCCACGGCCGTGATCATGTTGATCCAGAGAATCTGGACGGGCGAAATCGGCAGCGCGAGGCCGAGCGCAATCGCCGCAATGATCGTCATCGCCTCGCCCGCGCTCGTCGGCAGCGTCCAGGCGATGACCTTGGTCAAGTTGTCGTAGACCGTGCGGCCTTCCCGGACGGCCGCGACGATCGAGGCGAAGTTATCGTCCGCGAGCACGATCTCCGCCGCCTCCTTCGCCACGTCCGTGCCCTTGCCGCCCATGGCGACGCCCACGTCGGCCCGTTTTAGCGCAGGCGCATCGTTGACGCCGTCTCCCGTCATCGCAACGACGAGCCCCTCCGCCTGCAACGCCTCGACGAGGCGCAGCTTGTGCTCCGGCGTCGTACGCGCAAAGACTGTCGTCTCGCGTGCCGCGCGCCGCAAAGCGGCCGGCTCGAGCGCATCGAGTTGCCGGCCCGTCAACACTGTCGGCGCAGCCGCAAGCTCGAGCTGCGAGGCTATCGCGCGGGCCGTCGCCGCGTGGTCCCCCGTGATCATGACGACGCGAATCCCCGCCGCCCGACACGCCCGTACCGCCTCGAGCGCTTCCTCGCGCGGCGGGTCGATGATGCCCACGAGCCCGAGCAGCACGGCGCCGCCCTCCACATCCGCGAAGCCGAGGTCGTCGCGCCCCTCGGGCATCGGCTTCGACGCGAACGCGAGCACGCGCCTGCCCTGCGCCGCTAGGTGCTCCGCGCGCCCCTGCCAGCGCTCGGCCTCGATGGGCGCCGTGCCCGAGCCCAAGCGAACGTGCTCGCACATCGCGATGACCCGCTCCGGCGCACCCTTCACGAAGGCGACGCTGCCGTCGCCGTGACTGTGGTGCAGCGTCGCCATGAAACGGTGCGCCGCGTCGAACGGGATCTCGTCGGTGCGCGGCATGGCCTTGTGCAGCGCGGCAACGTCCACCTCCGCCTTGTGGGCCAGCGTCAGCAACGCGCCCTCCATGGGGTCGCCCTCGAGGCGCCAAACGCCGCCCGTATGGCGCAGCTCGGCGTCGTTGCACAGGGCCGCGACCTGCAACAAGGCCCAGAGCTCGGGCTCGTCGTCGACGTCCACGGCGGTCTCGCCGCGCATTACGGCGCCGTCCGGCGCATACCCGACGCCGCCGACATCGAAGTGGCCGGCCGCCGTCCGCACCGCGGTGACGGTCATCTCGTTGCGCGTCAGCGTCCCCGTCTTGTCCGTACAGATGACCGAGACGCTGCCCAGCGTCTCGACCGCGGGCAGGCGCCTGACGATGGCATGCCGCGCGGCCATGCGCTGCACGCCGATCGCGAGGGCGATCGTGACGATCGCCGGCAGGCCCTCCGGAATGGCCGACACGGCCAAGCCGATCACGGCCATGAACGCATCGGCAGGCGTGTAGCCGCGCAGGAACGCGGCGATGCAGAACGTCGCCACTGCAACGGCGAGGATCACGACCGTGAGCTGCCGCGCGAAGCCGTCCATCTGCCGAATCAGCGGCGTGCGCAGCGCCTCGACCGCACCGAGCAGCGTGCTGATCCGGCCGAGCTCCGTGCTGCGGCCGGTCGCGACGACGACTCCGGCCCCCTGCCCGGCCGCGACGAACGTGCCGAGGTAGGCCATGCAAGTCCGGTCACCGAGCTCGGCCGTCGCCTCGACGGGCGACGTGTCCTTGTCGACCGCCATCGACTCGCCCGTCAGCGCCGCTTCGTCGATGCGCAGACTACTGGCTCGGATCAGACGCAGGTCCGCAGGTACCTTGTCGCCTGCCTCGAGCAGCACGATGTCCCCCGGCACGACCCGATGAGCCGGGATCGTCCTGCGCCGCCCGTCGCGCAGCACCGTGGCTTCGGGATCCATCATGCTGCGGATCGCATCCAGCGCACGCTCCGCGCGCCCCTCCTGAACGAAGCCGACGGCCGCGTTCGCAAGCACGACGGCGAGAATCACCGCCGCGTCGGTGCCGTGTCCCAGCGCGAACGACAGCGCGGCCGAGCCCACCAGCACGTAGATCAGGACATTGCGAAATTGTGCCCAGAGTCGCGACCACGCGCCGCGGCGTGCGGCGGCAGGCAGCTTGTTCGGGCCGTAGTGCTCGAAGCTGGCCGAAGCCTCCGCCTCCGTGAGCCCCGACCGGCGCGTGTCGAGCGCCTCGAGCGCGGCTGCCGCGTTCTTCGCGTGCCAATCGGTAGCGTCGGCGGCGCTGCCCGCGGCCGCTCTCTGGTCCTCAGCGTTCAACATCGGCACAGTGAACCACATCGGCCGCCGAAGCTCGACCCGCCCCGGCTACGTATATTCCACCGTAGCCGCGACGCCCCGCCGGGCCGTATCCGGCTAGAAAATCACCAAACCCGGCGCTCCGAATCCCGCGTTCAACGCCGGGTCCTACCCTGGCTGATCGCCCAAGCGTAGGCGAGCTCTAGAATCGCGATGATGAAGATGAGAGCGGTGACGATCATGGCGCCATTGTTGACGTAGGCGCGCGAAGTGCCGGCGAGAAGATCGTAAACGTCGGTCACGACTATAGCCGCCAGCGAAATCGCGAACAACGCGGTTGCGGCTCGGCTGCGCAGCGGCAATACAGCGCTGGCCGCGATGGCGGAAAGCAACGCGATATCGGTCGTCACCACGAACCAGAGCGGCTGGAGCGCATAGTACGCGGCCTCGTCCAAGGCGAGGTTCGGCAGCTTGCCGGCCTGAGCCATCATGATGGTATAGGCACCGGCAGCATTCCAAACGAGTGCCACGGTCGCTACGACCCACACGTGCCAGGCAATCCTGGGCCGAGGAGACGAAAAAGGCGTTTCTGCGCTCATCAAGTGCCCCTTGCTGCTCCCGACGGCACCGGCTAAATCGAGAGCCCAAACCGGCTCGCATGTGACGTTGTCTCTTCGAGTGATGCCTCCGAAGGCAGAACCCGTTTCCGCATCGAAATACGCTCGTACATCTGCCTGAATAAGTCTAGAAGCGAGCGCTCACGCCGGCGGTTCCGGCCGCAGCCGTTCGAGCATTCGCGGTAACTCCCGCATGTTCCTGAACACGGTCGTATCGGCCCCTTCGAGCTTCTCGGCCGGCGTCAGCCCGCCCGCGTATGCGAGCACGCGCATCCCCGCAGCACGTGCGGCCGCGACGCCGAACGCGCTGTCTTCGACGACGACGCATCCGCTGGGCTCCGCGCCCATTTCGGCAGACGCATGGAGAAACAGGTCCGGAGCCGGCTTGCCTCGAGCCACTTCGCTGGCGCTGAAGATCCGGCCCTCGAACCGTTCGTAAAGGCCCGTCAATTCCAATGTGAAGCGAATCTTCCCGTGCGTGCCGCTCGAGGCGACGCAGGCGGGCACAGAAATTGCTTCGAGCGCCTCGACGATGCCATCTACCGGAACGAGCTCGCGCCTGAAGGCGTTTCTATATAGAGGCTCGAATTTGGTCTCCCAGTCGTCCGGCAGCGCGCGGCCCAGCTTAGCCTCGACCTTGCGCCTGAAGTCCGCGTCCGAAATACCGACAAAGCGCTCCACGGCCTCTGCCTCGGTCATGACCCATCCGAGCTCGGCCAGCACGGCGACGTCCACCCTGACCGCCAGCCTCTCGGAATCGACGAGCACGCCGTCGCAATCGAAGATTACGAGATCGAGGTTCCGGACCTTTGCCCCAGAAATGTCGTCGACTCGAATTTGCACCGACTAAGACGCGGCGACAATGGCCGCGATCTCCTCAACTCGTCGATGTTCCAATCTGCATTGCGGCAGTCTCCCCAATGCGCGGTCCGTTTCCATATAGTGGTCAGGCCCGCCGACCGCGCACCGTCGATGTCGACCTCCGGGTGGTCGCCAACGTACACGGCCTCTCCTGACGCAACGCCTAGATTCGCTACTGCCCTGAGAAAGATCTCGGGCTCCGGCTTTCTGATGCCTTCCGCCTCCGTTCATTCCCATGGCAATACTGGCTTCGATGTCCCAAGCCAGCTCGTCGCCGACGAAGGTGCGCTGCTCGGGGCTGACTACGAGCTGCGCCAGCCCATAGGCAAAGCCAAAATCGAAAAGCGCGGCGGATACTGTGAATTTCATTCGCGCCCGCGGACTCCCTACCGAACAACGCGGGCGCACGCCCAAGCGCACCCTTTGCCCATGCTAGCCGTGCTCCATGCGAAACTGCGTTTCGGTCAGGCTGCAGTCTCGGCGAGCACTTAGAGTTGCCACAAGCCGTGATTCACGCCGCCCTGGATGTATATCGCAAATTTTCCTTTGCCCGGCAACTCGAGCGGCTCATGGGCAATCAACGCACCCTGCTCGGCGGCAGCCGAGACCGCCGCGTCGATATCGTCGACTAGCCAATATGGGCGAACGATCGGCTCTTCGGTATCCCGAAGAGGGCCGCGTACCCCCACGATCGTCCCATCCTGGCGGGTGACAGTCCTGGCGCCTCCGAGCACGGGATCCGGCGGGCCAAACTTCACCCCTTGAGCCGCTTCGTAGGCAGCGCATACAGCCTTCACATCCGACGCTACGATTTCCAAGTAGTGAATTTTCATGTCAGGTCGTCCTCGTCGCTCGTCCGGCAACAACAGTAACGCTTCCTCGCTTCGAGCCCTACAGCGCGGCCGCTAATCGTCGCGCTCTCTGTGCCAGCGCAATAGCAATCTGCCGGTGAACGCGAAGCGCGGAAACAATAGCCCAATGAGGCTGTTAAGGGCCAAGTCTATTGAGGTACTGCAGACAGATCGGTCTCCTGAAAACGACTTGCGACGACTCGGCACTCCGTCCATCGCAGCCGTTCGAAGCGAAGGATGCCCGACCGCTAACTTGGAGCCGGGGCCCCGCGTCGTCGCGGGTGGCGAAATGGATACCGTAACGAGCACTACCACGATGAGACTCAGCAAGATTTCGTCGGCAGGAAGACGCGCCCGTCTGCAGCCGAATATTGGGCGCCGCTTTCACGTTCATCAGGAAGCTCTTTGGGCAAACTTCTCCCTACTCGGGTATCGCGCCGGGCTGGACAGAACGACCAGCGTACCTGCGACGTAATCGTGGATTGCCTGGTGGCGTCGCGTTACGAGAATGAAGAGAAGCGATACCCACCCGAAGACATATCGGACGATAGCCCTAAGGGTAGCGGCCATTAAGCTAGCCTTACGGTCCCGGTCCGCGTCTCGAACCTTCATCCCCATTAGGTGATGCCCAATAGTGCCGCCAGTCAAGGCGACGAGCACTGGATCCAGGAGAAAGAATACGAGCAGCAACGCACCAATCTTGAGAGTTGGATCAGCAGTCTCCCTAATGCCGATGCTGAGCCACCACGCGGCCAATCCGGCTAAAAGAACGACTTCGTCTATCAATACCGCTCGCACTCTTCGTAGCAGGCGGGGGTAAATAGCACCTTCAGTTGCGCGCATGTTCATCTTCCGACCTCCACCAACTGGCCGTCCGCGATGCAGCCCTCGATTGGCTAGCCAAAGAAGCGAGCATAGGCAACCGACGCGAAGCCTGCCGCCGCGCCCTCTTCAACGCACCGTTCGGCGCCGCTGCGCTCTCATTCCAATTGAGTTCGTACAAGACATCCGGGCATCGTTCCTCGTTGCTTTCGCCGTTGCTGAACTGCACGGGGCGGAATCCGAAGCGTTCGTAGAACCGTCTCGCAACAGTATTTTGCTGAAATGTATACACCCGGACAGGTCTCCGCAAAAGGGCCAGGGCCCCTTTTAACAGAAGCGCACCGATTCCCCGGCCACAGAACTCCGGCTGGACATATAGCTGGTCAATCCACGACGCATCCTCGTCCGTCGAGACTGAGGCCACCCCAATGACGGACCCTTCAATCACTGCGACCGTAACCCTTCCGGAAGGAATCAAAGTAGCCTTGACCCATTCGAGATCCTCTTCCTCGGAGTGAACCGGCGGCGCATACGGAAGAAATACAAGCCTTGAGCTTCGCAATACGCGAGCGATACTTTCCGAGTCGTCGGTGCGAGCCGGCCGGATCGAAGCGGCACAATCACTTCTTCTTGGCATCCTTAGCGGCGAGGCGTAGCCGAATCGCTTGACGCCAAGACGGAATGTGTTCTTCCGATTCCAGCCCTGCCGCCGCTCAGGCGATGCGCCGTCCGGACTCGGCGTCGAACAGATATACTCGGCGCGCATCCACCACGAGATCGATCTCCTGGTCCTCGCGTGCTGAACTGGCGCCGGGCAGGCGCGCGACGACCGGCAGGCCCCGTTTGCTTCGATGGTCGGCAGCCGGCTGCAAAGCGCCTTCGGCCAGCCGCGCGGCGTCGCGCTCGTCGCCGACGACGAAATGGACGAAGGTCTCGGCGCCGAGCCATTCGACGACCTCGGCCCGCACGCGAAAGCCGCTGGTCCCTGCGGCGACACTCCGGCCGTCGGCCGCTGCTTCGCCGATATGCTCAGGCCGAATTCCGGCCACGAGCGGCCCTTTCGTGCGCGCGCCGATGCGCGCGGCGGCGTCATGAGTCAACTCGAAATCGGCCATCGGCAAGCGGAGCCACAGACCCTCGCGCCGCGCCGGCAGGAAGTTCATTGCCGGGGACCCGATGAAGCCGGCCACGAACAGATTCTCGGGCGCCTCGTAGAGCGCCCGCGGCGTGCCGACCTGCTGCACGCGCCCGCCGCGCAGCACGGCGACGCGGTCGCCGAGCGTCATGGCCTCGGCCTGGTCGTGCGTCACGTAGACGGTCGTCGTGCCGAGCCGCTTTTGCAGGCGCGCGATCTCGGTGCGCATCTGTACCCGCAGTCTGGCATCGAGGTTCGAGAGCGGCTCGTCGAGCAGGAACGCCGCGGGCTCGCGCACGATGGCCCGGCCCATGGCCGCGCGCTGGCGCTGTCCGCCGGAGAGGCTCGCGGGCCGGCGGTCGAGCACGTCGGTGAGCTCGAGCATGGCGGCCGCCTGCTCGACGCGGCGGCGGATCTCGTCGCGGCCGACGCGCGCGACAGTGAGCGGAAACGCGAGGTTCTCGCGGACGCTCATGTGCGGATACAAGGCGTAGCTCTGGAACACCATGGCCATGTTGCGGTCGCGCGCGTCGATCTCGTTGGCGCGCGCCCCGTCGATGCGGATCTCGCCGGCCGTCGGCACGTCCAGGCCGACGATGAGATTCATCAGTGTCGATTTGCCGCAGCCCGAAGGGCCCACGAGGATGAAGAATTCGCCGTCGCGAATGGTGAAGCTCGCGTCGTCGACGGCGAACGTGCCGTCCTCGTAGCGCTTGCCGACTCGGTCGAGCACGATCTCGGTCATGGCTCAGCCCTTGACGGCGCCGGCCGTGAGGCCGGCGACGATGCGCCCCTGGAAGACCAGCACGAGCAGGACGACGGGCACGGTCACGACGACGGAGGCAGCCGCGATCGCGCCCGTGGGCATCTGAAACTGGGAGGCGCCGGTGAAAAAGGCGATGGCGGCGGGCACGGTGCGTGCGCGGCCGGTCGAGGTCAGCGAAAGGGCGAACAGGAAGTCGTTCCAAGCGAAGATGAACACGAGCACGGCCGACGTGAAGACGCCCGGCGCCGCGAGCGGCACGATGACGCGATAGAACGTCTGGAACGGCGTCGCGCCATCGACGCGGGCGGCTTTTTCGAGGTCCCATGGGATCTCGCGAAAGAACGCCGACAGGGTCCAGATCGCGAGCGGCAGCGTGAAGGTCATATACGGCAGAATGAGCCCGGCCCAGGTGTCGTAGAGCCCGGTCAGCCGCCAGAGGTTGAACAGCGGGCCGATGATCGCGATCGGCGGGAACATGGCGATCGATAGCGCCGCGCCGAGAATGACCCGCCGGCCCGGGAACTCGAGGCGCACGACGGCGTAGGCCGCAAACGTCGCGAGCACGACTGCGAAGAGCGTCGAGAGCGATGCGATGCCGAACGAGTTGCGCAGCGCGGCGGGGAAATGCGCGTCGTGGAAAATGGCCCGATAATGCGCGAGGGTCACGTGCGCCGGGATGAAGCGGCCGTCGCCGAGCTCGGCGGCGGGCTTCAGGGACAGGGAAAGGATCCAAGCGACCGGCAGCAGCGCGTAGACCACGACGACGAGCGTGCCGGCCGCCCAGTAGAGCCGCTCGAACGCGGTCCCGCGCGGTCCCGCGACAGCGTCGGCGCGCGCGGCGGCCCGCACATTCACCTTCTCGCTCCCTGGCCCGCGGCGCCCAGCGGACCGCCGAGCCACCCGACGAAGCCCGCGGCGATGAGCACGACACACAGGAAGATCACGACGGCCACGGCGGAGCCGAGGCCGAGGTTGAGCCGCGTGATCAAGGCGCGGTAACCCACCATCGAGACGGTCTCCGTGCCCTCGGCGCCCCGTGTCAGAATGAATACCGTGTCGAAAATTCGGAACGCGTCCAGCGTGCGGAAGAGCAGGGCCACCATGATCGCGGGCCGCATGAGCGGCAAGGCAATGCGGAAGAAGCGCTGCCCGGGACCGGCGCCGTCGACGCGGGCGGCGCGGAGCAGGTCGGGCGGCACGAGCGTGAGACCCGCCAGCAGCAGCAGGGCCATGAACGGCGTGGTCTTCCAGACTTCGGCCGAGATGATGACGAAGAAGGCCGAGGCGCGCTGCGTGAGCCAGTCGCCGTGGAGACCGAGTAGGCCGTTGACGAAACCGGTCGTCGGGTCGAAAGCGAAGCGCCAGGCGAGCGCAGCGACGACGGTGACGATGCCGTAGGGCACGAGCAGGACCGTGCGCACGGTGCGCCGCCCGAACGTGGCGCGATGCATGACGAGCGCGAGCGCGAAGCCGAGCACGAGCTCGACGCTGACGGAGCCGACCGTGAGGACGAGCGTATTGCCGAGCGCGCGCCACCAGACGGGCGAGCCGAGCACGCTCGCATAATTTTGGAGCCCGACGAACGCGCGCTGGTCCGGGAAACGCAGGTCGTAGCGAAACAGGGAAAGCCAGGCCGCATAGGCGATCGGATAAGCGGTCACGAGCAGCATCGCGGCCACGGCGGGCGCCGAGAGCAGCCACCCCAGGCGCGTCTCTGCGGGCAGCCGTTTCATCGCCGCCCCTCCGACCTCACGGCAGCCTCTCCGGCCTCACAGCAGCCCCTCCGAATGCAGCGCGCGCCGAACTGCGCGCCGCAGCTGCGCGGCCGTCGCATCGGGCTCGATGTTGCGCATCGGATGCAGCGTCTGCGTGATCGCAAGGGAGACATCGCTGTAGAGCGGCGTCTGCGGCCGCTGGACGGCATCGCGCAAGGTCTCGCGCAGCGTGTCGGCGAACGGGAAGGTCGCGCGCACGGCCGGATCGTCGTAGAGCGCCTCGATCGTCGGCGGGAGACCGCCGAGTCGGGCCGCGAGGCGCTGGTGGTCGGCCGAGGCCAGGCACAGGGCGGCCCGGTACGCACGTCGCGGGTGGCGTGTGAACGCGCCGATGCCGATGTTGATGCCGCCGAGCGTGACGCGGCTCGGCATGTCGCGCGCCACGCGGGGCCAGCGGGCCCAGGCCATGTGCGCCGCGAGCTGCGGCGCGTTCGCATGAGCGCTCGGCCAGACGAAGGGATAGTTGAGCATGAACGTCGCGTTCCCCGTCTCGAAGGCGAGCCGCGCCTCGTCCTCGTGAGCGTTGGCGAGGTTCGCGGGCGCCGCCGAGGAGGTCGCGTAGCGCTTCATGAGCGCAAGCACGCGCCGCGTCGGTCCGGGCGGCAGCGCGACGTCGCGGCCGGAATCGGTGAGCAGCCGGCCGCCGGCCGAGCGCAGCAGCGAGATGAACAGCACGGTCAGCCCTTCGTAACGCGCGCCCTGGGCCTCGATCTTGCCCTTGGGTCCGAGCCCCTCGGCCTCGCGCAGCATCTCGTCCCAGGTCGCGGGCGGCGCGGCCACGCGATCGCTGCGGTACCAGAGCAGCTGCGCGTTCGTCGTGAAGGGCACGGCCCAGAGACGGCCGTTCCAGCTCGCGCTCCGGCGCGTGGCCTCGAGGCGCCCCGTGACGGCGGCCGCGTGGCGGCCCGTCCACGGCAGCAGCCAGCCCGCAGCGGCGAATTCGGCGGTCCAAATGACGTCCATGCCCATGAGGTCGATGTCGTCGTCGCCCGCGGCGAGCCTTCTGACGAGCTGTGCGCGCTGCTGATCCGCTTCCGCCGGCAGCGGCACCGTCTCGATGCGGTAATCGCCGTTCGAGCCGGCGGAACACTCGCGGGCCGCCCGGACGAAGGCGCCGGAGGGCTCGTTGAACACGTACCAGTGCAGCACGGGCACTGCGGGTGCTCCGGTCGAGCCGCAGCCGGCGAGCGTCAGGGCGAGCGCCGCCGCGGCGGCCGCACCGCCTCTCGCGCGGCGCGTCCGCCTCAAAGCCGCATCTGGTCGCGCCCGACGATGACTTCTCCGTCGAAAAACTTCTTCGCTCCGGCGATGTAAGTGGTGTCCGGCACTTCCTTCGAGATCGGGCCGTTCGAACCGGGCAGCAGGTGGTAGAGCACCAGCGTCTTGACGTGCGCCTCGGCCGCCATGCGGCCCGCGACCTCGGTCGTCGAGTGCGTATCGATGACGTGGCGCAGAATCGTGTAAAGGGGTCCGCCCTTCGCTTTGGCCGCGTCGGCGGCGGCGACGAGGCGGTCATGCTGCGCGACGTCCATGGCCTCGCAGATGAAGAGGTCCGCGCCGCGGGCGAGCTCGACGATATTCTTGGAATAATTGGTGTCGCCAGAGAAGACGATCGAGCGCCCGGCGGCCTCGATTCGATAGCCGATCGAACGATAGGGCATCTTGGCCTTCGAGCGCTCCGGAAAATGCGTGTTCTCGATCGAGGTGATGCGCACGCGCTCGTCCTCGAACGCCTTCGCGGGCGAGGACGTGGCCGCGAGGTCGTGGCCATGGAACAGCGTCTCGGGACGCACGGTCCGGCCCTCGTCCGCGACGCGGATCTCGGTGTTCGCTCTGAAGAAGGCGAGCGCGCCCTCGACGAGCGCCTCGGTGCCGTAAGGCCCATAGACGTTCGTCGGCTGTGTGCGCCGCCCGGTCCATTGCAGGGACAATAGGGCCGCCAAGTCGATCGAGTGATCGTCGTGCAAATGCGTGAGGAAAACGTTAGCGATCTTGGAATAGCCGAGGCCACTCTCGACGAGGGACCGCACCGTACCGTAGCCGCAGTCGACGAGGTAGGGCGTGCCGTCGACCACGACGGCCGCGGCGGTCTGACTGCGCCGCAGGTTTACGCTCGGGCCGCCCTGAGTGCCGAGCATGACGACATAGGCGCCTGACTCGTCGGCCGGGGCCGGCGGCGCGACGCTCTGCGCCGAAGCGCGCGAGGGGGCAAGCGCCAGCGGCGCGAATCCGGTTGCGGCGCCCGCGCCTGCGAGGGCCGCGAGATCCTTGAGCACAGCACGGCGGCTGCGCATCGACGCGACTCGAAGCATCGACTTCATCGGCAAAGGTCCCCTTACTCTTCCGGCCCCGCCGGCACGCGCGCCGGCGCGCCCCAGTCCTGCAAGTTCCTGTATGCGGGCCAGCATAGCCGGGCGCCGCGTCCGAGGCCAGCCGAGCGCGGCGGCGGCCCGTCACGGGCCGGCGGCTTTGTGTACCATAGCGCCGCCGCCGCAGCCCGGCTCGAACTCGAGGGTAGAACCTTGGGCCTCGTCTTCGCCCCGCCGCCACAACTATGCATCGTCCGCCTCTCGGCCATCGGCGACACCTGCCACACGGTTCCCGTCGTCCGCGCGATCCAGGACGCTTGGCCGGAGACGCGGATCACGTGGATCGCCGGGCGCGTCGAGCACGGACTGCTGCGCGGCCTCGAGGGCGTCGAGTTCGCGGTGCTCGACAAGTCGCGCGGGCGTGCCGGCTATGCCGAACTGCGGCGCGCCCTGGCCGGGCACCGTTTCCCGCTGCTGCTCAACATGCATGCCTCGATGCGCGCCAACCTTGCGAGCCTCATGGTCCGCGCGGACGTGCGGCTCGGTTTCGATCGCGCGCGCGCCCGCGACTGGCAGTGGTACTTCTGCAATCGACACATTCCCGCAAGGCCGCGCCGGCATGTCATGGACGGGCTGTTCGAGTTCGCCGAGGCACTGGGCGTCCCGCGCGGCACGCCGCGCTGGGACATTCCCATCGATCCGGCCGACCGCGAGGCCGCCGCAGCGATCGTCGAGGCCGGACGTCCGGTGCTCGTCATGAGCCCCTGCACGGGCCAACGCTTTCGCAACTACCGAAACTGGCGGGTCGAGTGCTATGCTCGAATCGCCGATTACGCCCACGAACGCTACGGCGCCCTCGTGCTGCTGACGGGAGGGTCGACGCAGATCGAACACGACTACGGGCAGGGCATCATGAAGCTCGCGAAGTCACGGCCGCGCAACCTCATCGGGCAGACGAGCCTCAAGCGGCTGCTGGCGCTGCTCGAGCGCGCGAGCGTCGTGCTGTGCCCGGACTCCGGCCCCGCGCATATGGCGACGGCGGTGGGCACACCCGTCGTGGGTTTGTATGCGACCTCGAACCGCCACCGGACCGGCCCGTATTACAGCCAGCACCTCGTCGTCGACAAGTATCCCGAGGCCGTGCGCCGCGAGTTCGGCAAGCCGGTCGAGGATCTGCGTTGGGGCCGGCGCGTGCGGGACCCGAACGCCATGGACCTGATCCGAGTCGAGGACGTCGTCGAGAAGCTCGACCTCGCGTTCGCCGCGCGCGGCGCCGTGCCCGCCGCGGGCGGCCCCGAAAACAGATGAGAGGCATAGCCAAGCAACCATGACCGACGCGCGCTACCCGCTCCACGACTTCGCCGGCGCGAGCCCCGTGCAGATCGAGGAGGCGCTCGAGCGCTCCGAGGTGGTGTTCTTCGAACGCTGCCCCATCGAGCTGCCGGCGCCCGAGGATCTCGACTTCCTGCGCGACGGGCTGCCGGCCGAGCTCAAAACGAAGAACGTGAGCTATCACCCCGAGTCGGACTCGGTCCCGCGCTTCGAGGCGCCGCCCGACGTGCAGCGCCGCGTCGAGGACATCCTGCGCACACACGGACAGCGCGTGGAGGCCTATCTGCGCCGCGTGCTGCCCGACTACGTTCCGGGCTGGACCATGGGCACGACGAGCTTCCGGCCCGTCGAGGAGCGCGGCCGCAAGCTCAAGCCGCGCTCGAGCAACGAGCTCGTGCACGTAGACGCGGGCGCCTACGGGGCGACGAACGGTGCGCGCATCCTGC
Source organism: uncultured Gammaproteobacteria bacterium (assembly GCA_963782445.1). GTDB lineage: Bacteria > Pseudomonadota > Gammaproteobacteria > Steroidobacterales > Rariloculaceae > ZC4RG20. The sequence goes on along the minus strand of CAWAJM010000001.1, from coordinate 889,206 downwards.
GCTTTTTCGTCAACGTGCATCCGGACCGGGACCGCGTCTGGGGCACGAAGGGCGGCTTCGGCACGCTCATGCGCGAGCGCGCCGGGCTCTGGGAAGCGGCGCGGCGCGGCAAGCCGCGCGTCGCGCTCGAGAAATCGGCGCTGGATCGCCTCTACAGCGGTTTCGTCGGCGGCTTCGGACGGGTGTATCCGCTCTTCAAGGTCGTCGACTCGAGCCCTTACGACCGCGCCATGCGCCGCATCCACAATCACATGAAGGAGGCGCCGAGCTTCCGGGACGATCCCACCGGCTACATGGAGATCCACTTCCCGCCGCTGTCGGCGTGGATGGTCTTCACCGACGGCATCAGCCATTCCGTGCTGACGGGCCGCTACGCGTTCGTCACGACGCTGCTCGTCCCGCTCGAGAACTGCCGCCTGCCCGAGCTTTCGCCGTATCGAATCCTCGCCGCCGGGCCCGAGGCGGCGGCGACGGCATGACTTGAAGCGCCGACGAGCACAACGACGAGGGGGAGGACATGGGGACCCATCTGCTTCGCGCGGCCTGCGCCGCCGCGCTGCTGGCCGTGGCCGCCGGCTGTTCCAACACCGCGTCAGACGAGGGGAATCGAGTGGACCCGCAAGCCATCCAGAAACTCACGGCCCGCGTGCAGCGGCTCGAAGACACGTTGGCCATCCAGAAACTGCAGGCGAAGTATGTGAACTATCTCTTCCTGCAGAAGTACGACCGGATCTTCGAGGACCTCTACGCGCAGAAGAACCCCGACGTCTCGATCGAGTTCTCCGACAGCGGTGTGTATCACGGCCCGGAGAGTGTGCGGGCCCTTTACCACGCCTTCGACGCGACCAAGAAGATTCCAGGCTTCTTCCTCATGCACATGGCCGTCGATCCGTACATCGAAATCGCGGCCGACGGGCAATCGGCCCGCAGCCAGTGGCTCTCGCCCGGGATCACGGGCAGCGATACCGCGGCCGGCTGGGTATTCGGGCCCTACTACGTCGACTACGTCAAGGAAGACGGCGAGTGGCGGATTCTGCACTCGAACCTCGCGCCCATCGTGCGCACGACGTTCGAGACGAGCTGGGCCAAGGCGACGGACAACGGCACCGTGCGCGGCGTGCTGGACGTGAAGCCCGACGGGCCGTCGACGCTGTATCGGCCCTACGTCGAACGGAAAAAGAACCCGGACATGTTCAAGGACTTTCCGGATCTGCCGAAGCCCTTCTGAACGAAGCGCCCCGCATTCGACGCGGCCCCGCCGCGGCGGGCGCCACGGCGCTCGACGGCCCCCGCCCGCCGCACGAACTCCCCGGTTCGCCAGCGCCCGCGGACTTTCGTAATTCTTGAGCCCCGCGAGTGGACACGCCCAAGATTGTTGCTAAGCTGGGCGATTAGGACGGCTGCGGCGCCGATGGCGAGGCCCAGCCGTCGCCGGGAGTCGACGAGGCGGGCGGCTCTGCACGGGGACCGATACGGGAGACAGCGATGTTCATCACGAAGAAGCGGCTGCCACGTCGAACCTTCCTGCGCGGCATGGGCGCCACGCTCGCGCTGCCCCTCTTGGACGCCATGGTCCCGGCATTCGCGAGCACGATCAAGCGCTCGCCGAAGCTCGGCTTCATCTACGTGCCGCACGGCGCGATCATGGGCCAGTGGACGCCCGCGAAGGTCGGTCGCGACTTCGACTTCAAGTTCATCCTCTCCCCGCTCGCGCCTTGGCGCGACAAGCTCGCCATCGTCAGCGGCCTGCATCATCGCGCCGCGGATACGACGGCCGTGCACTCGCTGAGCCCGACGACCTGGCTCAGCGGCGTGCGCCCGAAGCCCACGCAGGGCGTCGACGCCTACGCGGGCGTTACGGCCGACCAATACGCGGCCCGGGTCTTCGGGCAGGACACGATGCTGCCCTCGATGGAGCTCGGCACCGAGGACCACTCCTCGCTGATCGGCGCCTGCGACCGCGACTACGGCTGCATTTACATGAACAACATCTCGTGGCACACGCACACGACGCCGCTGCCCATCGAGATCAACCCGCGCAAGGTCTTCGAGCGCATGTTCGGCGACGGCGGCAGTGTCGAGGAGCAGATCGCGCGCCGCCGCGAGGACCGCAGCATTCTCGACGCCGTCTCGCAGCAGACGCTGTCTTTGAAGGGCCAACTCGGCCCGCACGATCGCGGCAAGCTCGACCAATACCTCGAGAGCGTCCGCGAGATCGAGCGCCGCCTCGAGCACGCCGAGGCGCAGGTCGCGCAGAACAAGGACCTCGTGATCCCGCAGGCGCCTCCGGGGATCCCGTTCGTATACGCCGACCACGTCGACATCATGTTCGACCTCATGACGCTGGCCTATCAGGCCAACATCACGCGCGTGCAGACGTTCCAGATGGCCCGCGAGCTCAGCAACCGCACGTACCCGCAGGTCAACGTCCAGGAAGGCCATCACGCCGTCTCGCACCATCAGAATCGGCCCGACAAGATGGCCATGAACGCGCGCATCCAGAACTATCACGTCACGCTGTTCACGCGGCTGCTCAAGAAGCTCGAGGCCGTGAACGACGGCGACGGCACGCTGCTCGACAGCACGATGCTGCTGTACGGCAGCAACATGAGCAACAGCAATGCGCACGATCACTTCCCGTTGCCGAACTTCCTGGTCGGCGGGGGCATGGGCCGGCTCAAGGGCGGGCAGCACGTCAAGTGCCCGGACCACACGCCCATGACGAACCTCGTGCTCACGATGCTGCACAAGGCCGACGTGCCGCTCGAGAAGCTCGGCGACAGCACGGGCACGGTCACGGAACTCTGAGAGCATCCGCTCTGCGACGGGGGACTTGGCAATGCGCTTGAGGGTAGTGTTCGGGACCGCGACGCTCGCGGCCGCGTCCATGCTCACGGCGGGCGGTGCATTCGCTAGCGGCGCGGAGCCGCTGCTCGAGGCCGCCCGCTCCGGCGACCACGCGGCGGCCGTTGCCCTGCTCGCCAAGCGGCCGAACGTGAAGGCGGCCGAGGCCGACGGCACCACGGCACTGATGTGGGCCGTCCGTAACGACGACCTCGATCTCGCCAAGCGCCTGCTCGAAGCAGGCTCGGACCCAAAAGCCCGCAACGACTTCGACGTGACGGCGCTCTACCTTGCGGCGCAGAACGGCGATGCCGAGATGCTCGCGCTGCTGCTCGACCACGGCACCAACGTCAACGAGACGACGAGCGAGGGACAGACGGTTCTCATGACGGCGGCGCGCTCCGGGAATCCCAAGGCCGTCGCGCTGCTGCTCGACCGCGGCGCCAACGTCCACGCCCGCGAGAAATGGCACGGGCAGACGGCGCTCATGTGGGCCGCGGCGGAGTGCCATCCCGCCGTCGTCGAGGCGCTCGTCAAGCACGGCGCGGAAATCGACGCGCGCTCGAACGAGGAGCAGTGGCAGCGCCAGGTCACGGCCGAGCCGCGCGCCAAGTGGCTGCCGCCCGGCGCCATGACGCCGCTACTGTTCGCGGCGCGCCAGGGCTGCCTCGCCAGCGTGCAAACGCTCTTGAAGCTCGGCGCGGACCCGAACATCACGACACCCGACGGCATCAGCCCGACGCTCTCGGCACTGATCAACGGCCACTACAACGTCGCGGCCGCGCTCGTCGACGCGGGCGCCAACCCGAACCTCTACGACGACACCGGCCGCGGTGCGCTCTACGCGGCCATCGACTTCAACACGATGCCCGCCTCGAATCGGCCCGCGCCCTACGTGCTCGACAACAAGCACTCCGCGCTCGACGTGGCGCGCATGCTCATCGCGCACGGCGCTAAGGTCAACGCCGAGCTCGCGAAGCTGCCGCCCTACCGCGCTAAACTCGACCGCGGCAACGACATGATGCTGACGACCGGCACGACGCCCTTGCTGAGGGCTGCCAAAGCCGGCGACGTTCCCGCAATGCAGCTGCTGCTCGCGCACGGCGCCGACCCGAAGATCGCCACGCGGCAGGGCATCAATCCGCTCATGGCGGCCGCGGGCCTCGGGTCGGCGGAGCAGGACACGACGGGCCGCTACAAGACGCAGGCCCAGGCCATCGCGGCCATCAAGTTGCTGCTCGAGCACGGTCTCGACATCAACGCGACGGACGGCCGGGGCCGCACGGCGCTGCATGGCGCCGCGCTGCAGGGCTACGACAACGTCGTGCGCTTCCTGGCCGGGCACGGGGCTCACCTCGACGCGCGCGACGCGCGCGGCTTCACGCCGCTCGATACGGCGCTCGGCAAGGCGGGCGGTTTCGGCTTCGCGGGCAAGGAAGGCGTCGTGCACAAAAGCACGGCCGACCTCATCAGGCAGCTCATGGATGCCCAGGCGGGCAACGCGGCCGCGTCAGCACCGGGCGCCGAGCCGGCCAAACCGGACAACGGCTGAGAACGGCTCGGCTCTGGTTCGCCTCAGGCCGGCTCGTAGTCCGGATACTCCGGGTCCCACATCTCGGCACGGACACGCGCCTCGACCTCGTCCGCGCCGACCTGTGCAACGCCCTCCTCGACGGCCTGCAGCGCCACAGCGATCGCGATGCGCTCGGAAACGGCGCGCAGCCGCGTGACGGCCGGAAACAGCAGGCCGCAGTCGCGCTCCTCCTGCGTGACGAGCCGCGCGAGCGCGCGGGAAGCCGCATTGGTCATGCCGTTGGTCACGCGCGTGACGCGCGCCGCGAGCGCCCCGAGCCCAAGTCCCGGGAAGATGAAGACGTTGTTGCCCTGCCCGACCCGATACCGGCGCCCGCTCCATTCGACGTCAGGAAACGGGCTGCCCGCCGCGACGAGGCAGCGCCCCTCGGTCCAGGCATAGAGATCCGCAGGGCTCGCCTCGGAGTTCGTGACGGGGTTCGAGGACGGAAAGATCACGGGCCGCTCGCAATGGGCCGCCATCTCGCGGACGACTCGCTCGTCGAAGGCGCCGGCGACGCCGGAGACGCCGATGAGGATCGTCGGGCGATAGGCGCGCACGACGTCGGCGAGCAGCCGCGCACGCGAATCGGCCAAGCCGAAGCGCGCGGCGAGCTCGGAAGGCCAGGCCATCTCGCGCTTGTAGGGGTCCATGATCTTCGCGTCGTCGACGAGCAGACCGTTGCGATCGAGCACCGCCAGGACGGGCGCACGCTCGGCCTCCCCCGTGCCCTCCTCGGCCAGCTGCGTCTTGATCTGGCGCGCGACGCCGAGGCCCGCGGCGCCCGCGCCGAGAATCACAATGCGCTGGGCCGCCAGCCGCTCGCCCTTGATGGCGAGGGCGGTATTGAGGCCGGCCATGACGACGGCGCCCGTTCCCTGGATGTCGTCGTTGAAGGACGGGACGGTCTCGACGAAGCGGTCGAGGATCCGCAGCGCGTTGTCCTTGCGGAAGTCCTCCCACTGCACGAGCGCACCCGGAATGACGGTGCGCACGGCCTCGACGAATTCGTCGACGAGTTCCATGTAGGCCTCCCCGCGCATCCGGCGCGTGGGCCAGCCAAGATACTGTTCGTCCGCAAGAAGCTCCTCGTTCTCGGTCCCGAAATCGAGGCTCACGGGCATCGAAAGCGCGGGATCGATGCCGGCAGCGGCCGTATAAAGCGCGAGCTTGCCGACCGAGATGGCCATGCCACCCGCGCCTTGATCGCCGATGCCGAGGATCGACTCGTTATCCGTCACGACGAGCAGCCGGATGTTCTTGTGGGCGACGGCGCGCCGCAGCACGTCGGCCATGCGGCCCTTCATGTCGGGCGTGATCCAGAGGCCGCCGCCGCCCTGGAAGACGCGGCTGAAGTGCTGCACGGCCGAGCCCACGGTCGGCGTGTAGACGATGGGCATGAGCTCTTCGAGATGATCGCGCAGCACGCGATAAAAGAGATGTACGTTGCGGTTCAGCAAAGCGGCCAGCAGGACGTACTTCTGCAGCGGGTCGGACTGGGTCTGCAGCTGCGCGTAGATGCGCCGGGCCTGCTGTGCGATGTTCTTGCTGCGCACCGGCAGCAGACCTTCGAGATCGAAGCGCTGGCGCTCTTCGGCGGAAAAGGCCGTGCCTTTGTTCAGGATGGGATTGTGGAGCAGCTCGGCGCCGCGCGCGGTGACCTTGACGATCCTCCGAGGTCGGCGCCCGTTCGTCGAACTATCGTCACTCAAATCGATACCCCCTTCGCCTGGCCGCCGCCGGCATGCGGCCGTCGCCGCGTGAAGTCTATACAAAATGGGGCGCAGCGAACATGGAGCGCGCCTAAAGTTAACCTTTGGACCTGTTAGACTCGCGCCAGGCCGTAGCATTGCCGCGGAGCCTGTCAACGCTGATGAACGACCTCGACTCGACACGCCGACTCGTCCACGCGCTGCGCGATCCGGGGTGCTATCCGCACGAGGTGGCCGGCATCGAGCTCGTCGAGACGCACATCTCGTTCGTCCTGCTCACGGGCGCGTTCGCCTACAAGATCAAGAAGCCGGTCCGGCTCGACTTTCTCGATTTCTCGACCCTCGAGCAGCGGCACCGCTTTTGCGAAGAGGAGCTGCGCCTGAACCGCCGCCTCGCGCCCGAGCTCTACCTCGCCGTCGTGCCGATCGGCGGCCGGCTCGAGGCGCCGCGCATCGGCACCGAGCCGGCTTTCGAGTACGCTGTCAAGCTGCGCGAGTTTCCGGCCGATGCGGTGCTCGACCGCGCCCTCGCGGCCGGCACGGTCTCAGTCCGGCAGATTCGCGATCTCGCCGAATTGCTCGCCGGCTTTCAGGCGGGCCAGGCCGCGAGCCCGGCCGCCGCAGCGGCCGGCGGCCAGGCCGGGCGCAACGTCGACGAGCTCGAGCACGCCTTGCGCGCCGCGGGGCGGCCCTATGCGCTCGATCCGCTGCGCGCCTGGACGCTGCGCCGCGAGCAGGCGCTCGCGCCGGCCTTCGCGGCCCGCGCCCGGGCCGGAGCCGTGCGCGAGGGCCACGGCGATCTGCATCTCGAGAACCTCGTCGTGCTCGATGGCCGCATCGTCCCGTTCGATGCGCTCGAGTTCAGCGTCGACCTGCGCACGACGGAACGTCATGGACGAGGCCGGCTTTCTCGTCATGGACCTCGTCGCGCACGGCCGGCGTGATCTCGCCTTCGAATTCCTGAACCGCTACCTCGAGGTCACGGGCGACTACGCCGGCCTCGAGGTCCTGCCGTTCTACCTCGTCTACCGCGCGCTCGTACGCGCCAAGGTCAGGCTACTCAAGGCCGCTCAGGCCCGCGGCGGCACCGACTTCGAGGGCCGCGTGCGCCCCTACCTGCTGCTCGCCGACGAGCTCATCCGCCCGCGGCGCCCGCAGCTCACGATCGCGCACGGCTTCTCGGGCAGCGGCAAAACCACGATCACGGACGAGCTCGTTCCTCGGCTGCAGGCGCTGCGCGTGCGCTCGGACCTCGAGCGCAAGCGCCTGCACGGCGTCGCGGCCGACGCGCACGAGGACCTGGCCGTCGGCGAAGGCCGCTACGGCGCCGAGGGCACGCGCCTGACCTATGCCGCACTCGAGCATGCCGCGGCCGTCGCGCTCGGCGCCGGCCTCGACATCATCGTCGATGCGACATTCGTCGAGCGCGCTCGGCGCGCCGCCTTTCGCGCGCTCGCGACGCGGCTCGGCGCGCGCTTCGCGATCCTCGACTGCGCGGCACCCGAAGCCGAGCTGCGCCGGCGCGTGCGGGCCCGGGCGGCCGCGCGCGGCGACGCCTCGGAAGCGACGGAGACGGTGCTCGAGGCACAGTTGCGGGAAGCCGAGGCGCTGACTCCCGACGAGCTCGGCAAAGCCGTCGTCGTCGACACGACGCGGACGATCGACTACAACGCCGTGGCCGAGAGGCTCCGGAGCTTCTGACGGAAGAGGCCGACATGCTCGAAACTCGACTCAGACGCGCGCTGCGGGGCGAGGTCTCGTTCGACGCGTTCACGCGCGGCCGCTACGCCACGGACGCCTCGATCTACCAGATCGAGCCGCTCGGCGTCGTCGTGCCGCGCGACGACGCCGACGCGCTCGCCGCGCTCGAGATTGCGGCCGACGCGAAAGTCCCGATCCTGCCGCGCGGCGCGGGCAGCTCGCAATGCGGCCAGAGCGTCGGCCGCGCCCTCGTCGTAGATCACAGCCGGCACCTCGACGCCGTCATCGAGCTCGACGCCGACGCCGCCACGGTCTGGGTCGAGCCCGGCATCGTGCTCGACCGGCTCAACGCGTATCTCAAGCCGCACGGCCTGTGGTTCCCCGTCGACGTCTCGACGGCCGCACAGGCCACGCTCGGCGGCATGGCGGGCAACAACAGCTGCGGCGCACGGTCGCTGCGCTACGGCAACATGGTGCACAACGTGCTCGAGGCGGACGTCTGGCTCGCGACGGGCGAGACGCTGCGCTTCGGCGAGGTGGGCGCACACGGGCGCGCGCGCGACGGCACGGCCGGCGCCGTGCCCGGCCGGTACGCCGAGCTCGCCGCGACGGCGCGCGCGCTCCATGCGCGCGAGCGCGCCGAGATCGAGGCGCGTGTGCCCAAGGTCCAGCGCCGCGTCGCGGGCTACAACCTCGACCTCGTCGACGCCGGGCCCTTCAACATGGCACGCCTGCTCGTCGGCTCCGAAGGCACGCTGGCCTACTTCCGGCGCCTGAAGCTCAAGCTCGCCGAGCTGCCGCGGCACAAGGCGCTCGGCGTCGTGCACTTCCCAACGTTCTATCGCGCCATGGACGCGACGCGCCGCATCGTCGAGCTCGGTCCCGCGGCCGTCGAGCTCGTCGACCGCACGATGATCGGGCTCGCACGCGGCATCGCCGAGTTTCGCGGCACGATCGAGCGCACGATTCTCGGCGAGCCGGACGCGATCCTGCTCGTCGAGTTCGCGGGCGCCGAGCGCGCGCCGCAGCTCGAGAAGCTCCGGCAGCTCGCGGAGCTCATGGGCGACCTCGGGCTGCCCGGCAGCGTCGTGGAAGTCGTGGAACCGGCGGCACAGCGCGATATCTGGGAAGTGCGCAAGGCCGGTCTCAACATCATGATGTCGATGAAGGGCGACGGCAAACCCGTCTCGTTCATCGAGGACTGCGCCGTGCCGCTCGAGCATCTGGCCGATTACACGGAGCGGCTGAACCGCGTGTTCGAGAAGCACGGCACGCGCGGGACGTTCTACGCGCATGCCTCGGTCGGCTGCCTGCACGTCAGGCCCGTGCTCGACATGCGCGGCGCCGAGGGCGCGGTCAAGATGCGCGCGATCGCCGAGGAAGCCTGCGCGCTCGTGCGCGAATACAAGGGCGCCTACTCGGGCGAGCACGGCGACGGCCTCGTCCGCTCGGAGTGGATCGAGCGCATGTACGGCCCGCGGCTCACCGCCGCGTTCGCCGAGATCAAGCGGGCCTTCGATCCCGCCGGGCTCATGAATCCCGGCAAGATCGTCGCCGCGCCGAAAATGGACGACCGCTCGCTGTTCCGCTACAAGCCGGGCTATGCGACGGCGCCTCTCGAGACCGGGCTCGATTGGTCGGCGCACGAGGTCGGCGCCGCGAACGCCGGCCGCGGCTTCGCGGCGGCCGTGGAGATGTGCAACAACAACGGCCGCTGCCGCAAGTTCGACGCGGGCACGATGTGCCCCTCGTTTCGGCTCACACGCGCCGAGCGCGACTCGACGCGCGGTCGCGCCAATACGCTGAGGCTCGCGCTGTCGGGGCAGCTCGGCCCCGAGGCGCTGACATCCGACGACATGCGCCGCACCTTCGAGCTGTGTGTGGCCTGCAAGGGCTGCCGGCGCGAGTGCCCGACCGGCGTCGACATGGCGCGCATGAAGACCGAGTTCCTGCACCAGTATCACCGCCGGCGTAAGCGCTCGGCCAAGGACCTGCTCATCGCGCATCTGCCCCGCTGGGCGCCTTGGGCCGCGCGCTTTGCGCCCGTGCTCGGCCTGCGCGACCGCGTGCCGGGCGCCGCGGCGCTCATCGAGCGCGTGCTCGGCATCGCCGCCCGCCGCACGCTGCCCGTCTGGAGCCGCAGCCCGTTCCGCGCGGCCGAGGTTCGCAGCGGCGCCGCGGACCGAAGCGGCGCCGGCGGCCTCGAGGCCGTGCTGCTCGCCGATACTTTCAACATCTACTTCGAGCCCGAGAATTTGCGGGCGGCCGTCAAGGTCCTTACGGCCGGGGGCTGCGGCGTCGCGGTCGCGTCCCCCGCGCCCGGCACGGGGACGCGGCCTTTGTGTTGCGGCCGAACCTATCTTGCTGCCGGTATGATCGAGCAGGCGCGGGCGGAGGCCCGGCGCCTGCTCGAGGCCCTGCGGCCCTATGTCGAGCGCGGCGTCGCCGTGGTCGGGCTCGAGCCGTCGTGCCTGCTGGGGCTGCGCGACGAGCTGCCCGCGCTGCTGCCGGGCGCCGACGCCGCGCGCCTCGCCGACGCGGCGCTGCTGTTCGAGGAGTTCGTGGACCGCGAGACGGCCGCGGGCCGGCTGTCCGTGCCGCTCGGCGCCGGTCCGCACCGGCGGGCGCTGCTGCACGGCCACTGCCACCAGAAGGCCTTCGGCGCCATGCCGGCCGTGACACGCGCGCTGCGGCTCGTGCCGGGGCTCGAGGTCGAGACCGTGCAATCGAGCTGCTGCGGCATGGCGGGCGCCTTCGGCTACGACGCGCGCTTCGTCGAGGCTTCGCTGCGCATGGCCGAAGCGGCGCTGCTGCCGGCCGTGCGCGCCGCCGACGCGGCGACGGTCGTCGTCGCCGACGGCACGAGCTGCCGCCATCAGATCCACGACGGCGCGTCGCGGGCGGCCGTGCACGTCGCGCGCGTGCTCGCGGATGCCCTGGTGGGAGACGCACCGCCCGCGTAGTCGGCTCGGCTCTACGTGCCGGGCCGGCGCTCAGTCCGTGCCGCCGGCCTGCCCCGTCTCGCCGCGCTTACCCGACTGGCCCTTCGCCTTGCTCTGCGCCTGCTGCTTCATGAGCTCGGCACCGTACTCGATGGCCCGGTCGAGGTTCGCATTCTGGAAGTTGCTCGGGTCTCGATAGTGCCGTTTCACGGTCACGGTCTCACCGGGCAGAATGAACGTCGAGCCGCCGTGTTTCGTCTGGATGACATTGTTGTTCTCCTCGCAGGAATACATGTCGAGGCGAATGCCCGGCGTCGTGACGCGCTTGTATGTCTGCACGCCGTGCCAAGGCTTCTCGAGCGCCTTCGGGTCCCAGAGCGTCACGTCGTCCTGGATCGTGTTCGGGTCGATCATGCGGATGCGCTCGACAGTGCTCGCCTCGTCGCTGATGCTCGGCTGATTGCGCTGCAGCTCCTCGGGCTTCATGCGGATCGTATGCACGACGAGCGTACCGCCGTCCCAGAAACCGATCGAATCGCCTTCCCAAAGCGCAAAGGCATCGTCGGCCGGAATATGACCGCGGCCGTCCGTATAGAGGTACCGCGTCTCGCTCTGCCATTCGTTGATCCAGATCGTCATGTCCGGCGTCACGACGAAGCGCTTGATCACGGGCTCGAGCAGAAAGCGCGGGTAGCCGGCCGGCAGACAGTCGCTGAGCTGGTCCCACTCGAAACCGTGCGCGACGGCCGTAAGCTTCTGCCGGTATTGCAGGGAGTATTTCGGCGTCAGCGCGGCCGTGACCCAGCCCTCGCAGGGGAAGCTGCTGCAGTGATCGAGAATCGCCTGGGCGGCCTTTTCGCCCGGCGCGTTGGCCGTCGCATTCGGCTGCGGATCCCAGTTGAAGCCGCCGGCATGGTCCCAGATCCCGGACCAATCGGGTTTGTCGTCCGCCGTGAGCTTGCGGCCGCCGTGCGCGGCCTGCTTCATTTTCATGAAGGCATCGTACGAGGCCCGATACTGCTCGGGGACCGGCGTGCCCGGCGCGGGCTCCTGAACGCAGGAGGCACCCTTTACCGAAGGGCAGATCTGGATGTAACGATCCTGCGCGGGCTGCGGCGCTGCGCCGCCCGTGTCCTGCGCCGCGGCAACCCCTGTGGCGACGGCGAGAACGCCGGCGAGCAGCCCGGCCCCCGCCAGCGTGCGGAACCGCTGCGCGCGGAGGCCATCCGTTCGATACTCGTTCTCAAAGTCCTGCATGTTCGTTCCTTCAAGCCACCCGTCCGACCGCGCGAACTCTCCGGCTCGCGGCCGCGACGGCGTCTCTCGAAGGCATCCATCATGCGAACCGCACAGCATTCGCGCGCTCTCCGATTGTGTAACAAGCGTGGCTGGCGAACAACTCGGCGCACAGTAGGCGTCGAGCAGGGTGGTGCGAAACGTACTATATTGGGCGCCCGGTTCCGGACGGGCGAGGCGCATGCAGCGAAGCGAAGGCAGAATCCTCACGACTCACGTCGGCAGCCTCGTGAGGCCGCCCGAGCTGCGCCGCGGGCCCGAGGACGGGCCGCCGGCCCCGGCCGTGCTGCGCGACGCCGTAGCCGAGATCGTTCGCCACCAGGTCGAGACGGGCCTCGACGTCGTCAACGACGGCGAATACGGCAAGTCGGGCTGGTCGAACTACGTGCTCGGGCGCATCAGCGGCTTCGAAATCCAGCCCGACCGGCGCGTGCCGCTCGTCTGGCTCGGCAGCGATCGCGAGCGCTTCGCCGAGGCCATCGCGGCGGACCTGCCGATCGTCGAGCGCGGCCTCCCGGCCGAGGTCTGCGTCGGCCCGATCGAGTACCGGGACACGGCCCCGATCCGGCGCGACGTAGAGAACCTGCGGGCGGCGGCAGCGGCCGCGCACCCCGGCGAAGTCTTCATGACCGCCGTCGCACCGGCCAGCACGGCCTTCAACGGCGTCAACGAGTACTACGCGAGCGACCGCGACTACGTGTTCGCGATCGCCGAGGCCCTGCGGCACGAGTACCGCGCGATCCACGAAGCCGGCTTCCTCCTGCAAGTCGACGACGCCGTGCTCGCGAACATGTACGACCACCTCATGCAGCGCGGCCGCAAAAGCTTCCGGGAATGGGCCGAGGTCCGCGTCGATGCCTTGAACGACGCGCTCGAAGGTATCCCGCCGGAAAGCGTGCGCTATCACGTGTGCTTCGGCAGCTGGCACGTACCGCACCTCTCGGACGCGCCCCTCGAGGAGATCGTGGACCTCGTGCTCGCCGTCAATGCGGGCGCCTATTCGATCGAGGCCGCCAACCCCCGCCACGAGCACGAGTGGCGTGTCTGGGCAAAACACAGGCTGCCGGACGGCAAGATCCTGATCCCGGGCGCAGTCACGCACCACACTGCCACGGTCGAGCACCCGCGCCTCGTCGCCGACCGCATCGTCCGCTACGCGAAGCTCGTGGGCCGCGAGAACGTCATCGCGGGAACGGACTGCGGTTTCGCCCAGGGCCAGGCCATCATGCGCGTGCATCCGTCCGTCATGTGGGCCAAGCTCGAGGCGCTCGTAGAGGGGGCGCGCTTGGCCAGCGAGGAGCTCTGGGGGCGGTAGCCATAGGGCCGCATGATTCATGAACGGCGTCTGAGGCTAATGGTTGGCGGAGACTCGCGCAGACGGGCGCTTTCGAGCGGTGGCGGGACGCTGAGCGCCAGCGACGGCGCTCAGCGAGACCCCAGCGATGGGTTCACGGCGGTCCCGACACCGCCCTTACGTCGAGCCTGAAGCCCATGCCGCCGGCACGCGTCAGCAACCGCCGCAACGGGCGTTATGCGGAGGCCTTCGCCGGTTGCCGCAGGCGCTCGGCCGCAGGCCCGCGCATCGAGGCCGCAATCGCTTCGATCTTCGCCGCGCTCGCCGCGTCATAAGGCGCGAAGATCACGACGCGCAGCCCCTGGCTGCCCTCGGGGACATAGGAGGTGTGCTCGAGCGTGATGCCGCCGTGCTGGGGATGACGGACCACGGCCTCCGACCGGCCGATGACTTCGGGACTGTTCCAGAAGCGCCGAAAGGCGGGCGAGTGCTCGCTCAGGTCCGCGACGAGCGTCTCGAAGTCCGGGTCGCCCGGGTAGGGGCTGTAGTCGACCCGGAACTTGGCGACGACGCGCCGCGCCATGGCATCGAACAGCTCCGAATCGTGCGTGTAGACGGCGTCGTCGACCAGCAGGATGCGCAGCAGATTGCGCCGCTCGGCCGGGATACGTTCGTAGTCGCGGAGCACCTTGCACACGAGCGGATTCCAAGCCACAACGTCCCACCGGGCCGTCATGACGATGGCCGGCAGGTTGAGCCGGTCGAGCAGCCGCTGCAACGAGGCACTGATTTCCGTCTCGTGCCATTCGAGCGGCGGCGGGGGACGGTGTTGGACGAGGGCGAACAGATACTCGCGCTCGTCCGCGGAAAGTTGTAGCGTCGCCGACACACGTTCGAGCACGGCCGCCGAAACCTGAATGTCCCGGCCCTGCTCGAGCCAGGTGTACCAGGTGACGCTGACGCCCGCGAGCGCCGCGACGTCCTCGCGGCGAAGACCCGGAGTGCGGCGGCGATCCGCGGCGGGAAGCCCGAGCTCGCTCGGGTCGATGCGCGCCCGGCAGCTTCTCAGGAACTCGCCGACCTGCGTTTTCCGCGAATCCATCCACCTTCCCGCTCGGAGCTCGCCGAGACCCGATCCCTTACGCCGCCGACCGCCTGGCGGCCCGACTATAATATTTAGGAGACTACCATTATAACCGCCACTAGCACAGCTGGCTGCGTTGTTAACAGCCCACACTATCGGCTAGTGTGGCGAGCGCCATCCGCCACGTGTGAAAAATAGAGACACGCATGCTTCGAGCCACCGCCGACATCATCTTGCCGACGACCGTGACGGGGAGCCTTCCGAGGCCGAGCTGGTACACGGACAATATGGGGCAAAGGACTTTCCTTCAGGCCATGGTCGAGACGCGTTTCCGCGAACAGTACGACGACGCGCTCTCGGTCTACATCACCCAGCAGTCCGTCGCGGGGCTGGACATCTTCACCGACGGCGACGCCCGCTTCAACGCCGATATCGGCGGCCAGAGCTGGACCAGCTACCCGGCCTACCACATGGCCGGCTTCGACCGTGATCCCAAGGCCGCCCCCGTCGGCGGCGGCGGCATCGCCTTCCCCCGCGGGCACATCCTGCACGACTACATCGAAGCCAGGATCATGCCGAGCATCGTCGGGCCCATCGGGCGCGGCAACATGCAGTACGCGGCCATGTGGAAAGCTGCCCAACGCCTCTCCCACAAGCCCGTGAAATTCGGCACCGTCACGCCCGAGCTCGTCGCCTTCGCCGTCCAGGACCGCTACTACAAGGACGTGCGCGAGCGCATCTGGGCCATCAGCGATGCCTTCAACGAAGAGCTGCACGAGCTCGCCGACGCCGGCTGCCCCGTCATCCAGATGGAGGAGCCCCAGGTGCATCTGCTGGCCGCCCGCGGCATCGTCGACGACAAGATCAACCCCGAGTTCATGCTCGAGGTCTTCAACAACACCGTGCGGGGCCTGCGCGAGAAGACCGAGGTCTGGTGCCACACCTGCTGGGGCAATCCTTCCCAGCAGAGAATGTTCGCCGAGGTGCAGACCTACAAGCCCGCGCTCGAAATCCTGAACCGCGTCGATGCCGACGTGATCACGTTCGAGTCGGTGAGCTCCGGCGGCATGGACCTTGCGGCCATCGGCGAGCACATCACCGAGATGAAGGTCGCGATCGGCGTCATCGACCACCACTCGCTGCAGATCGAGCGCAAGGAGGAGGTCGCAGGCCACATCCGCCGCGCGCTCGAGAGCATCCCGGCCGAGCGGCTCGTCGTCTCCTCCGACTGCGGCATGGGCCGCGAGGGCATGAGCCGGCGCCATGCGTTCTACAAAATGGGCGCGCTCGTGCAGGGCACCAACGTCGTCCGCAAGGAGCTCGGCGCTCCCGAGGCCGAGTGCCTGCTGGCCGACCCGCGCCTCTCGCTCGTGCCCGGCACCTGAAGAATTTCGTGCCGCCCTCGCGGGAGCTAGGGGCGGTGTCACTCTAGGGACCCGCCGAGCCGGAAGCTCGGAACGCGGGCACGTGGATTTCCGGGAAGGGGAGTTAAACCATGTCGACCTCGATGAGTGTTTTACGTTCTGCGCGAATACCGATCGTTATCGGCGCATCCGTCGCCGCGCTGCTGCTCAGCGACATCGCCGCCGCTCAACTCGAGGAGATCGTCGTCACGGCGCGGCGCCGCTCCGAGACGTATCACGACGCGCCAGTGACCATCACGGCGTTCGACCAGCAACAGATCCAGTCGGCTGGCATCGAGCGGCCGAAGGACTTCATCGACCTGACGCCGAACGTGACGCTGACCGAAACCCAGAACGAGGGCAACGCATTCGTCACGATCCGCGGCATCTCCCAGGCGCGTAACAGCGAGCCCTCCGTGGCGGTCGTCGTCGACGGCGTGCTCATGACGAATCCGGCCGAGTTCAATCAGGAGCTCTTCGACGTTCAACAAATCGAGGTGCTAAAGGGCGCCCAGGGCGCCGTCTACGGCCGCAACGCGATTGGCGGGGCCATCGTCATCACGACGAAAAAGCCGACGGACCAGTTCGAGGGCCATGTCCAGGTGGGCCGTGACTCGGGGCCGGGTTGGCGTGCCGTTCTGAGCGGCAGCGGGCCGCTCGGCAAGTCGGATAACCTCAAGTACCACGCGGCCATGTCGTACTTCAACACCGACGGCTACATCGAGAACACGTACCTGCATCAGAAGGCCGATCCCTACAAGGACGTCTCGGCACGGCTGCGGTTGCTGTGGGACGCCAACGACAGGCTGCACACGGATTCGCGCATTTACATCTCGCGTCTCAATACGCAGGCCTATTACTTCAACATCGTGAGCCAAACGCACGATGTGAACGACACGAGCCTGCCCGTAACCGTCAACAATCCGGGCGAGGACAACCGCG
Source organism: uncultured Gammaproteobacteria bacterium (assembly GCA_963782445.1). Classification (GTDB taxonomy): domain Bacteria; phylum Pseudomonadota; class Gammaproteobacteria; order Steroidobacterales; family Rariloculaceae; genus ZC4RG20. Next base: position 872,415 of record CAWAJM010000001.1, on the reverse strand, counting down.
ACCTTTCTCGCCTGACGTTCAAGCTCGACTACGACACCGATCTCGGCACGCTCACATCCACGACGTCGGCGGACCGCACGGAGGAAATCGATACCGGCGACGCCTACGACTTCCTTCCGATCCCGCAGTCCATCACCTACCAGTACTATGGCTATGACCTGAACCAGAGCCAGTATCTCAAGATCAATACGGTCAGCCAGGAGGTCCGCTTCACTTCGAAGCAAGAAGGCCGCGTCAACTGGCTCGCGGGCGCCTATGCGATCTCGACGGATCGATTCATCTCGACGGGCAATATGAAGGACCTGGGCTACGGCGTCTTTCCGGTTTACTACACGCCGAGCACGAACCCGCTGAATCCGACGACGACGTTCCTGGCGGACTCGCAGAACAATTTCGCCTGGTCGCTGTTCGCCGATACCAATATCGACCTGGCCGACAAACTGCAGCTCGAGCTCGCGGCGCGCTACGACAATGACCACCGCAAGCAGACGACCGAGACGCCGACGCAATATCTGCCGAACGTCCCGGGCTTCCCGCAGGGCTACACGGGCCAGGTCCGCAGCCACACCTTCGCGAAGCTCCAGCCCAAGGTTACGCTGCGTTACCAACCGTCGGACATCGTGACGCTCTACGGCACGCTGAGCCGCGGCTTCCGCAGCGGCGGCTTCAACCAGACGGGCGTCGGCGCCGTTGCGTTTTCAAGCGGCATCCTCGGCGTGCACGACCTCTTCGATGCCGAAACCGCCGATACGGCCGAGTTCGGCGTGAAGGCCGAGATGCTGAATCACAGGCTCAGCACCGACTTCAGCGTCTACGACACGACGGCCCACGGCTCCTATTTCTTCGTTTTCCTCTATCAGAACTCGACGCAGAACCTCGGCAACCTCGACAAGGTCAGGTACAAAGGCTATGAGTTCAATATCCGGAGCCAGGTCACGGACCACCTCAACCTGAACTTCGGGTACGGTTACACAGACAGCGACATACTGGCGGCCGAGGACCCGACCGTGATCGGCAACCAGGCGCCGCTGGTGACGACGGACACGACGAATGCGGGCGTCGAATACCGGCACCCCGTCGGCGGCAAGGGCCTCGAAATCTTCGTGCGCGGCGACTATCGGCGTCTCGGCGACACCTACTGGGACCCGGCCAACACGACGGTGCGCAAGCCGGTCAACCTACTCGACGTTCGTCTCGGCGTGGACCACGACACGTGGTCGTTGACGGCCTGGGCCCGCAACCTCAACGACGTGCTCTACAACGCCGAGTGGTCGCCGGGCGACTTCGTCTTCAAGGCCAAGCCGCGGCGCTGGGGCCTGGACTACAACAAGAAGTTCTAGCCCCCACCCCAAAAAGGGGTCAGAGCCCTTTTCGCAACCGCAGGCCGAGAGGCCGCCGCGCGTCCCCGTACCGCGGCGACCTCTCGGCTTCGCTGTCACGGCGTCGCTCAAAGCGCAATTTTCGCGCCCATTTTGAGCGCCGCGCTTTGCAATGGCCGCGGACCGTGACTAGAGTGACGCACTCGCGCGAAGGCCTGGGCAGGCCCGCCGCGGCGCGCCGCCGGGCCTGCCGACGATTCGGCCGCGGGCGGCGCCGACTCGAATGCTGAGGAGCACATGACACTCGAGCTCTACCATCACGGGTCTTCGGCCTGCGCGGCCAAGGTCCGCTTCGCCCTGGGCGAGAAGGGGCTCGAGTGGACGAGCCACTACGTCGACATACTCAAAGGGGAGCAGTTTCGTCCCGACTTTCTCGCGCTGAATCCCAAGGCCGTTGTCCCGGTGCTTGTGCACGGCGGCGCCGTCCTCGCCGAATCCACGGTCATCTGCGAGTACCTCGAAGACGCGTTTCCCGACAACGCGCTGTATCCGCGCCCGCCGCTCGAGCGCGCACACGTGCGGCTATGGACGAAAGCGGTCGACGAGGAGCTGCACCCGGCTTGCTCCGCGCTGACCTACGTCGTCTCGCATCGGCATACGATCCTGCGCAACGGCGTCGGCAGCTTCGACGAGTTCCTGAAGCAGGGCGCGCACGAGGGCCGGGCTGCGCGCGCCCGGAAATGGGAGTGGATCCAACACGGTCTCGCGGCGCCGGGCGCTGCCGAGAAAATCACGCTCTACGACGATTATCTGCACAAGATGGAGCGCGCGCTCGCGGGCTCGGATTGGCTCGTCGCGAACGCCTTCTCGATGGCCGACGTCGCGATGGCCCCCTACCTGAACCGGCTCGCGGCGCTGTCGATGCAGGGCCTTTGGCGCGACGGCCGGCTGCCGCGCGTCGCCGACTGGTTCGACCGGCTGCGGCAGCGGCCTACCTTCGCGCCGGCCTTTCTCGACTGGATGCCCGCCGACCTCGCCGCCGAGATGAGCGCAAACGGCGAGCGGTCCTGGCCCGAGATTCGCACGCTCTTGGCGTTATCCTGAACGGCGCCGGCGGATGCGACGGCGAGGACTTCTCTTCTTCTTCGGGACGAAACCATGCAGCAAGGATTCCTGACTGAACCGAGCCGCCGGACGCCGCTGCTCGGGGAATACGAGGTGGTCGTCGTCGGCGGCGGCCCCGCGGGTATCGCCGCGGCCCTGGCCGCGGGCCGCAGCGGCCGCTCGACAATCCTCGTCGAGCGCTACGGCTTCATGGGCGGCGCCGGGACCGCGGCCGGCCTCAGCACGTTCTGCGGCCTCCATGCCGTCGTGCACGGCGAGCACCGGCAGGTCGTGCACGGCGTCGCGGACGAGATCCTCGAGCGCCTCGAGGCCATGAATGGCCTGAACCGCCCACACCTGACGGTGGGCGATCAGATCACGGCCCAGGCCTACGATATCTCGGCATTCAAGATCGCCGCCGACGAGCTCGCGGCCGAAGCCAAAGTCAAAGTGCTCTACCATGCGTTCTGCGTCGGCGCCGTCGTGGACGCCGACGAGCACATCGAGGCCGTGCTCGTCGAGACCAAGTCGGGGCGGCGCGCCATCCGGGGCCGCATTTTCATCGACGCTTCGGGCGACGGCGACCTCGCGGCCTGGACGGGCGCACCCTACGAGCTCGGCGACGGCGCGGGCAACATGCTCTACCCCTCAACCATGTTCCGCATCAACGGCGTCGACCCGGATAAGGCCGGGCGCGCCTGGGAGCTGATCCCCTCGCTCATGGAGGAAGCCGAGGCGAAAGGCCGCCACTTCCCACGCAAGAAGCCCATCGTCCGGCCGCAGCGCAATCCCATCGAGTGGCGCGCCAATCTCACGCAAATCAAGAATCCGGACGGCAGCGCCGTGAACGGCGTCGACTTCGAGCAGCTCAGCTACGGCGAGGTCGAGGGTCGGCGCCAGTGCTGGGAGGTCTTCCAGTTCATCAAAGACGTAACGCCGGGCTTCGAGAACGCTTACATCGTCGAGATCGCACCGCAGATCGGCATCCGGGAGACGCGGCGCATCGTCGGCGAGTACGTGCTGACCGAGCACGACATCCTCGAATGCCGTGACTTCGAGGACGCGATCGGCGTCAACGGCTGGCCCGTCGAGGCCCACGTTAAGGGCGACGTGAAATTCGTGTTCGCGTCCCCGGGCTCGCGCGGCTTCAATCAGATTCCGTATCGAATCGTCCTGCCGCAGAAGATCGAAAACCTGTTCGTGGCCGGACGCTGCGCCTCGATGTCGCACGAAGGCCAGTCGTCCGCGCGCGTCAGCGGCCCGTGCTTCGTCATGGGGCAAGCCGCCGGCACGGCCGCGGACCTCGCGCTCGGCACAGGCGTCGCGCCGCGGCACGTGGACGTGGCCGAGCTGCAGCGCCGCCTCGAGGCGGCCGGCGCGTACCTCGGCAGGACCTAAAAAGGGGTCAGAGCCCTTTTTCGCCGGCCCGCCAACGTCTCGAACGCTGGAAATCGGCCGCCGGCAAAAAAGGGCTCTGACCCCTTTTTTGAGGGCTCCTACGGTACGATCGGGCTCGTCCGATCGACGGACTTGGAGTGCTGCCCGACCATAAGGCTCGTCGCGTAGTTCGCTTCCTGGCAGATGTACTCGTAGAGCTCCGTGCCGTTCTCCCAGTGCAGGTTGAACCACGTCGTCCACGGCTTCGTATACGCGCCCGGATCGTCGACGGTGATTTCGTAGCGCATGATGTCCGCGTTCTGCCGCGTAAAGCGCTCGACCGTGTGCAGCTGGTTGGTCGTGGGCAGACCCCGCCGATCCATCCAGAAGCCTTCGTTGAACCCGACGCTGTCGACGACGAGCGTATCCCCTTCCCACCAGCCGATGGAATGGCCATAGTACGTCGGCACCCAGTCCTTGGGGTGCGAGCGGCCGTCCATGTAGATTGTCCGGAAGGTGTGAGGGCCGCCGATGTCGAAAATATAGATACGCTTAATTCCCGGCAGCTCGACGAACTCGGTGCCGTAAGGCGTCAGAAACTCGCGCGCCGTACCCGAGGGCTTGCAGCGCGTATGCGGCTCCAGCTGCGCCGACTGCCGCGCGATGAACAGTGCCTTGGCCCAGGGCTGGAACGGCAATTCGTCGACGGGCTTGATCGGCTGCGTGATTCCGAACAACGGCGTCCACACGCCCTTGACCTTCGGCGTTGCGCCGCCGAGCAGCACACGGCCCATCGCGTTGCGCGGCGCAGGTCCCGGCGGCGGCGCCTTAGGATCGATGGGTCGCCGCTGAGCCAGCGACGGTTGCGCGAACGTAATCGAAAGAACGACGAGCGCCGCGGCCAGCAATACCCGTTTCATCAAAAACTCTCTCCCCGATAATCGATGTCGAGAGCCTGCCCCGGAGCGCCGCTCGGCACGCCGGGGCAGGGACCCTCATGCGTCAATTGACGCCCAGATCACGCGTGCTGTTGTCCTTACCCTTGCTCGAAGCCGCGTCGAGCGTCTGGCCCGGACGGCCGCCCGTCGCGGTCAGCGTCACGCTGCGCGCACTGACGCGCTTGCTGCCGTTGCGGGCAAGGTAGCCGTCGACCGTGACTTCCGTCCCCAGCGCGAGGCTCTCGCGCCGCCAACCCTTGCGCTGCAGCAGGTGCGGCGGGCCCATCTCGGCACCCCAGTTAATGACGTCGCCCGATTTCGGATCCTTGACATTGATGTAGAACCAAACATGGGGATTGGTCCACTGGACTTTCGTCACGATGCCCGTGAGCTTGACCTTCTGGTTCGCGTCGAACTCGGCCGAAAACGAATGATGGGCGAACGTTTGGCCGGCGACGACCAGCGCCGCCGCGGCCCCGATCAAACAACCCGTCAAACTCCGTACTTTCATGTTGATCTCCATCCGCAAGTTTCTAATCCGCACATTTCAATGAGAGCGCCGGCTCCGAAGGCGGCGTCGGCGGGACGCGGGCCGCAAGATTACGGCCGGTTGTCCTGACAGAAATAGACAGGCACCGACTGACCTCCCACCCAATGCAGATCCCAGCTGCTGGTCCACGGCTTCGTATAGGCACCGGGATCATTCACGGTGACTTCGTAATGCAGCGTATCGTAGTTCGGCCGCGAGAAGCGCTCCGTCAGGTGCAGCATGCTCGTGGAAGGCAGGCCGCCGTTGCTGAACCAGAACTCCTCGTTGAAGCCCGTGGTGTCGATGACCAGCGTATCGCCTTCCCACTTGCCCACCGAACGGCCGTAAAACAGAGGGTTGTCGTCGTCGCCGCCGACCTGTCCCACGGGCTTACGTCCGTCCAGATAGAGAATGCGGTAGTTGTGGTTGCCGCTGCCCATGAGCACGAAGATGCGCTGGCGGGCGCGATCCTCGACGAGCTGCACGCCGAGCGGCGACTGGAACTGGCGCACGCCGCCGGGAGGCTCGCAGTTGCGGTACATCGGGTCGTCCTGCAGATGACGCCTCTGGCGAGCGATGTAAAGGCCGAGCGCCCAGGGCTGGAACGGCGCGACTTTCGGCGCGTCTGCGATGTCCTCGAGCAGTCCATAGCGGTCCATGGGCACGTGAGCGCCTTCCTGCTGGAGCACCGTCGTCGTCGGGTAGCCCCAATAGCCGCCCACGCCGTCCGTGGCGCCGAGGATCGGCGTACCGTCCGGCCAACGCGGCGTCGGCCGCGCCCGCTCGGGCGGCGTCGGCCCCGTATCCGTCGAGTACAGGACCTTTCGCCCCGTCCCGACGAGCGTCACGGATTCGCCCCAAATCTGACGCGTCCCATTGCGCGCCACGATCCCTTGGACCTTGAGCTTGTCGCCCGGCCGCACGGAATCCACGGTCCAACCGCTCTTCTGCAGGGCAATCTCGCTCTCGAGCTCGACGGCCCAATTCTCGATGCCGCCGTCCCGCTTCGGCACATTGAAGAAGACGTGGACGTGGGGATTGCGCCAATCCACGAGCGTTACGATCCCCGTCATGGTCATGGACTGGTCGGGGTCGAACTTCGCGGCGATGGCGTGATGGGCGAGACCGGCGCGGGCGAAAAGGCCCGCGGCCAGTGCGGCCGTCGCCATCCCGAAACGCCTGCGCGCGGAGCGCGGCGGTGCAAGTACGCGCTTCATGGCCGTCACTGCCGGCTGACTTCGAACTGGCCGCCGCCCTCCTGGCTCTTCCAGGTCCCGACGATGCTGCGGTTCGGCAGCTCGAGGTGCTCGATATGGCCGTCGATCACATAATGGATCGGCATGCCGGCCTTGTCTTTCGCGTCGGCCTCGATGTGCACCTTCCAGCCGTCGGGATCCAGCGACGCCTTGGCGATCGGAATGTTGTCGGTGCCCGGATTAATCATGCCGGAAATTTTCTTCCCGTCCCACTTCATGGTCAGAAAGACATTGTCCCCGCTGACCTGGTTGCCCTTCCAGCTGCCGAGCCACGTTCCCTTGAGCGGGAACCCTTCCTGAGCCGACACGCCGGCCGAGTGGCCAAGCGCGAGAATCGCGGCCGCCACGGCGGCAGCCCAGAGCGGACGCCTGACGGCGGCCGACGAGGATTGAGAAACCTGTGCCATCGAGTCGATGCTCCCCGCGAGTAGTGCTTGTTTGCGCCCTTTGTGCTGCGCGCCTTGAAGGGCGCGAGACGACGGGCTTTGATTGCCTCTTCGAAGGCTTACCATCATGAAGCCTCCAGCGGTTCGGGCCAACGCGACGGCACGCCGCCGGGACCCGGGCTTTTACCGTGACAATATCCGATGCGTTGACGTGATTTGCTAGACCAGCAAGAATAGTATTATCTCTAGCACCATAATTGGAGGGGGTCGCGAGGAAAGCGACTGAAGGGGGACTGCCGGTGGCTCGGATGCTGTTGGGTGGTATAATTAATACCGTTACACGTAATAACCACATATGCGGTGCCGGCGCCCTGCGATCGGCATCCTTCACGCGGGGCCTCCGGCCCTGCCGGCGGGTCGCGCGATGATCGAGCGCAAGGAACAGATAAAGGAATTCCTCAAAGGCTGTCGGGCCCGGTTGACACCGGCCGAGGTCGGGCTGCGCGGACCTTGCCGGCGCCGAAGCCCCGGCCTGCGCCGCGAGGACGTTGCCGCGCTCGCCGGCGTGAGCGTGACCTGGTACACCTGGCTCGAGCAAGGCCGGGACATCAACGTCTCTGCCGACGTGCTCGAGAGAATCTGCACATCGCTGCGCCTCTCGCGCGACGAGCGCGAGTACCTGTTCTCGCTCGTGCACGGCCGGCCGGCGCCGCGTCTCTCCGAGCCCGACCAGGCCCTGACCGAAAACCTGCAGCGCACCATCCAAAGCCTGCCCGTTCCGGCCCTCGTCATGACGTTGCGTTGGGACATTCTCATCTGGAACTGCCTCGCGACAAAGGTCTTTCGGGACTACGGCAGTATCCCGATCGAGGAGCGCAACCTCCTGAGGATTATCCTGAGCGACACGAACTACCAGAAGGACTCGGGCGACTTCGAGATCCTCGCTCGCAGGCTGCTGGCGAAGTTTCGCGTCGACTTCAGCCAAAACTCGGGCGACCCGGCGTTTGAGCAGCTCATCACCGAGCTCAGGCAAATCACGCCAAAATTCGAGGAAATGTGGAAGACCGGGGAAATCAGCAACGCGATCCGCGGCACGGGCATTATCCTGAACGAATCGCTGGGCCCGCTCTCGTTCGATTACTCTTCGTACATTCCCGAAGGCAGCTCCTTCCTACGGCTCATCATGTTCGTTCCGAACGACGCAAAGACCGCCCAAACGCTCGCGGCGCTCACGTCCGATCCGGACTGCGGATCCGCGCCGCGCGGCCGGCGCGGGGGCCGCGCGGAAAGCCGGGACGCGAGCCCGCACTGAGCGCGACGCGCGAGCGGCCGGCCGCGCGCTCCGAATTCGAGCGCCCGCGCTGCTGACGAGGCCGGCCGCCTAGGAGTAGTATCCCGAAATCAATCGCTCGCGTTGAGGACCCGACATGAAGAAGTTGCTCGCCGCCGCACTTGCGGGAACTGGCCTGCTGCTCGCGGCCCCCGGCATGGCGCACCATTCCTTCTCCACTCAATACGACGCCCAGAAGCCCGTGACGCTCGAAGGCGTCGTGACGAAAGTCGAATGGATGAACCCGCACGCCCGCTTTTACCTGGACGTGAAGGATGCCGGCGGCAACACGACCCATTGGAACCTCGAGCTCGCAAGCCCGAACGTCCTCAAGCGCATGGGCTGGAGCAGCCGCTCGCTCAAGGTCGGCGACCGTGTGAAGGTCGAGGGTTCGATGGCGCGCGACGGCACGAAGATGGCCAATGCCCGCGTCGTCACGCTTTCCGACGGCCACCGCGTCTTTGCGCGCTCGGCCGCGACCGATGCGAAGTAGCGCCGTCCGAATCATGGTCGCGACGAGAATCGTGGCCGCAGCCGCGCTGCTGCTCGGCGCCCTGACGGCCGACGCGCAGTCGGCCCGGACGGATGCAACGCTGCCGGCCGGCAGCGGCGGGTTGGAAAGCGCGGCGGTTCAGCCCAAGCCCACGCCGAAGCCCAAGCCCATCCCGCGCCAACCGGACGGCAAGCCGGATCTCACGGGTATCTGGCAGGGCGGCGGCCCGATCGGCGACATCGCTCAGGGGCTCATGAAGGGGCAGGAAATCGTCATGCTGCCCAAGGCCCAGAAAATCTACGAGTCGCGCAAGTCGGCCGACGATCCGGAGGCCAACTGCCTGCCGACCGGCGTGCCTCGCATTGCGCCCTACCCCTGGCGCATCGTGCAGACGCCGCCGAACGGCAAGCCCACGCACATGTTCTTCCTGTTCGAGGGCAACATTCACAGCTATCGGCAGATCTTTCTGGATGGGCGCAGCCATCCGGACGATCTCGAGCCGAGCTGGTACGGCCATTCGGTCGGCCACTGGGAAGGCGACACGCTCGTCGTCGACACCGTCGGCTTCAACGACCGATTCTGGTTCGATTTCAAGGGCCATCCCCATTCGACCCAGCTGCACACGATAGAGCGCTACACGCGCACGGCCTTCGACACGCTCGAGAACGTCACGACGATCATCGACCCGGGCGCTTATGCAAAGCCGTTCACGATCCGCTTCGTGGCGCATCTGAGGCCGGGTTGGGAGCTCATGGAATACATCTGCAACGAAAACAACCAGGACGTCAAACACATTCGGGGGGACGCGGGACTCTAGTGGCTCGTAACGGCCACTAGAGGGATCACTCGCGGCTCGCGCACCGGCCGAGCCAGACGGCGCGGCCGCGAAACCCAGCACGCTCGGGAGCGACTGTGACCTTCGACACGGCCCGCGCCCAGGGCGGTCGTTAAGCTGCGGGGTTCGGGGGTTTTCGGTGAATCGATCCCAGCGCAGCTCATGGATCCTGGTCGGGCGCCTGCTCGTTGTCGCGTGGCTCGCCCACGCCATGGCGGGCTGCGTCTTTGCACCGCTCGCGCAGACCGAGAGGCCGCCGCAACCCGCCTCGCGCCCAGCACCGCGGTCCGCGCCACCTCCCACGGCCGCCGCTACACCCGCGCCGCTCCAGCGCCGGCCGCGAGCTGCCCCGGCACGTGCGCCTGCGCCGCCTCCGCCGGCCCGCGTCGTCGTGCTGCTGCCTCGTTCCGAAGCCGGCTTCGGCCCGACACTCGAAGCGCTCGAGCCGCGCCTCGAGGCACGCGGCTTCGAGGTCACGACGCTCGTTTACGGGGCCGAGTCTCCCGCTCTGCCCCCGGCCCGCGAACGCCAAGCGACGTACGCCATCGCCGTCGGCAGCGAGGCCGCCGCCCTCGGCGCCGGACGTTTGCACCTGCCGACGGTCTACTGCGAAAGCACCGAACCCGTGCGCACCTCAGGAAGCCCGCTCTACGGGGTTGCCGCGCTTCCGCCGCCGACGCTGCAGCTCGAGGCCTGGAAGCGCTTCTCGCCGGGCCTGAGCCGGGTTGCCCTGATCCTGGGTCCCGACGACGCCGCCCTCGCCGCCGCGGCCAAGGATGCGGCCGACCGGCTCTCCGTCACGCTCGTCTACCGGGTCGCGCACACGGACCAGGAAGCGGCCTACGTGTTCAAGCGGCTCGCGCCCGAGGTCGACGGACTCTGGCTGCTGCCCGACAACGCGGTGCTTAGCCCGCGAGCGATCAAGTCCATGCTTAGCGAGGCGGCCCGCTCCAAGGTACAAAGCCTCGTCTTCACGCCGGCGCTGCTCGCTTGGGGGGGCCTGCTCAGCGTCAGCAGCACGCCCGAGGACGTCGCAGCGACGCTGACGCACGTCGTCGATAGCCTGGTCCACTCGCCGGCGGACGTGCCCGCCATGACGCCGCTCTCCGAGGTCGAGCTACGCGTCAACGAGAGCGCAGCGGCGCGCCTCGGTCTGCATCCGCCTGCACCCGCGTGGATCGTGCGCGGAGACGGGACGTGAGGCGCGGCCCGCTGCGCGAAGCAATGCGCCGGCGCGGGCTCCGGCCCGTTGCGGCGCTGTTCGCAAAGCTCCGCCGGCGCCGCCGGGAGACCCGCTCGAGCCTCATCACGCAGCTGCTCATGCTGCAGCTCGCGATCGTCACGGCCGTGGGGCTGCTGGCGCTCGCGGGCCTTTACTGGACCTCCCGGACCGTCATCGACGAGAACCTCACACACTGGGCGACCCAGTGGGCGCGTGAGCTCAACGAGCTCGGCGCACCGTTCTACCTCTCGAACAAGGGCGAAGCCGTCGTCAACGTCGAGCGCTTCACGGAGAAGTATCCTGAGATCAAGGGGGTAGCCTGGTACGCCCCCGATGGCGCTCCCGTTCCCTCGCTGAATCAGGGTGCGCAGCCGCCGCCCCTCGATCCCGGCACGGTCGCGCGGCTCGCCGAGCTCGTGGGCAAGACCTCACCCTACCTGCTGACCGAGAAGCCCGCTTCGCCGCTCGAATTCCGGCTCGCGGGTCCGATCTGGAGCGAAGCGGCCGTCGGCGACAGCCTGCTCGACGTCGGCGCCGCCCGTGTCGACACCAAGCGCCGCCTGCTCGGCTTCGTGACGGTCGATCTCGACTACTCTTGGTACCACCGCGAGTTCCTGCCGAAGCTCTGGGGCGCGAGCGTGGCCCTGCTCGCGCTGCTCGGCGCGTCCTGGATCATCGGCCATCGGCTCATCAAGCGTGCGCTCTCCCCGCTGGCCGCGCTGCAGGCGCCGCTCGCGAACCTGGCCAACGGCGAGCTCGAGGTCAGCTTCCCGTCTTCGGAACACGCCGAGATTCACCGCATCGTCAAGGCACTCGAGGACACGACGGTCGCGCTGCACGAGCGCGACCGGCGGCTCGTGCATCTGGCTATGCACGATTCCCTGACGGGCCTGTACAACCGCCATCGCTTCGTCACGGAGCTAGAGCAGGAGATCGAGGACGTCGCGGCCGACGCCCACCGCAGCGCCGTCCTGTTCGTGGATCTCGACCAGTTCAAGTACGTCAACGACACTTGCGGCCATCCGGCCGGCGACGAGCTCCTGAAGCTCGCCGCGCGCTGCATCGGCAGCGCCGTGCGCGGGACCGACACCGTGGCCCGATTCGGCGGCGACGAGTTCGCCGTGCTACTCAAGAACGTCTCCCGGCAGCAGGCGCGCGCCGTCGGCCTCAAAATCCTCGAGCAGATGCGCGCGCTGACGCACGTGCAGGACGACAAAGCCTTCTCGCTGCAGTGCAGCATCGGAATCGCGGAGATCGACACTGCCCGCACCGATCCGCACGAGCTGCTCTCGCAGGCAGACCTCGCCTGCCACGTCGCAAAAACCAAGGGCCGCAATCGGCTCGAGCTCTACAAGGTCGCGGGCCGCGAAGGCCGGCAGATGACCAAGGACATCGACTGGGTCAAGAGCATCCGCGAAGCGTTCGATGCGGACGCCTTCGTGCTGCACTACCAGCCGCTCGTGCATGTGCGCACGGGCGTCGTGAACCACTACGAGGCGCTGCTGCGGCTCAAGCTGCCGTCAGGCCACATCGTCGCACCCGGCGTGTTCTTACCCGCCGCGGCACGCTTCGGTCTACTGCCGGACATCGACCGCTGGGTCGTGGACCGCGCGCTTTGCACGCTCGCGGAGCTGCGCGCCGGGCGCCCGGCGCTTCGCTTCTCGGTCAACCTTTCGGCCTCGGTCTTCGACGAGGATGAGTTCATCGGCTACGTCAGCGGTAAGCTCGAGCAGTACGGTCTGCCGGGCGACAGCGTGATCTTCGAGCTGACCGAGCAAGAGGCCATCCGCTTTGCGTTTCAGGCCGCGAAGCAGATGGCCGCCGTCAAGGCCCTCGGCTGCCAGTTCGCGATCGATGACTTCGGCACCGGGTACAGTTCCTTCGCCTACCTCAAGCGCCTGCCCGTCGACTACCTCAAGATCGACGGCTCCTTCGTCCGCGGCCTCGAGCGCGACCCCGTCGACCAGACGATGGTCAGGCTCATCGGCGAGGTCGCGAAGGCCGCGAACATCAAGACCGTAGCCGAATACGTGCAAAGCGGCACGGCCATGAGCCTGCTTGCCAAATACCGCATCGACTACGCCCAGGGGTTCTACATCGGCAGGCCCGCGGCCACGCCCGAAGACTTCTCCCATCCCGTACCCCTGCCGCGGGACCCCGGCGAGCCTGCGCGCCGGCCCGCCGGCGCCGATTGAGCGCCGCCCGGCCAGCGCTCGAATCTGGGGCGTGTTAAGGCCCGATTCAGCTAGCTGGGCCTAGCCTTGGCTCACGATCGGGGGCGTTCCGTCCCCGCCGCAGCGGAGGCGAGCCATGAGAACTCGTAGGATCGGATCGAACCGCAGCAGACATGTCGCCGCAATGGCTGTAGCCGCGCTCGGCATCGTCGGCCTCGGCGCAAGCGGCGCCCTGCTCGCACAGGTGCCGGAAGCCGTTGGCGCGAACGGGACGCAGACCGCGCAGGAGCGCTTTACGCCCGCCGAGCTCGACGACCTAGTCGGCCCGATCGCCCTGTACCCCGACGATATCATCGCGATCGTTTTGCCGGCATCCGCCTACCCGCTCGAGGTCGTCGAGGCCGCGCGCTTCGAATCGCGCCGCAAAAAAGACCCGACGCTCGAGCCGAACCCCGATTGGGACGACTCGGTCGTCGCCCTGCTGAACTACCCCGAGGTGCTCGAGCGCATGAACGACGACCTCGAGTGGACCGCGCGGCTCGGCGACGCCGTCGCAACTCAGCAGGCGGACGTATTCGACGCGATCCAGCGCTTCCGTGACCTTGCACTCGCGTCCGGGAACTTGCGGACCGACGGCCACCAGGTCGTGAGCCACAACGACGGCGCCGTCGAGATTCGTCCCGCCGATCCCATGCGGGTTTACGTCCCTTATTACGAACCCTCGCGCGTCATCCTCAACGTCTATTCGCCGATCGCGTACTACCCGTATGCCTATCCCCTCTATTACTACCCGTATCCCGCCGGCTACTCGTTCGGCACAGGCTTCTTCTTCGGCGTCACGACGGCGTTCGTGATCGGCTGGCACACCCACTACATTCACGTCGACCCCTGGTATTACACCGGCCATCCCTACTACGGGCGCCACTACTATGCGCCCTTCTACGTGCGCCGCTCGGTCAACGTGCATGTGCGCGTCGTCGACGGCGGGCACGGCGCACTGGCGTGGCGGCCGGATCGCGATCGCCGCGCGAATCGCGGCGGCTTCGCGTGGCGCAACGGCGGCGGCCACGGCCAAGACCGCGGGCGCGGCACGTCCGGCCGCTTGCGCGCAAGCGGTGATCACGGCCCAGGCGCGGCCGGCGGCCGCTTCGGCGCTACGCGCGGTCGCGGCGGATCGGCCCACGACACGACGCCGCGGGCGCCCGTGCGCATTCCGCGCGCGGCGCCCCGCCCCGACGACCCGCATCGAGACGCCGCGCGGCCCTCGTACGACTCGCATCGCGGCGTGGGAAGCCCCTTCTTCGGCTCGCATCGCGGCGGCGCCGGCCATGCACAGGACTCGCACCGCGACGGCGCGAGCGGCCGCGGAAGCACGTTCACAGGCCGCGGCAATTCCACGGGCCGCGACCAGACCGTGCACCGAGGCGGCGGTAACGGCGGCGGCCCCGCGCACGGACGCAGCCACGAACGCCACGAGGTCGGCCGGCGCGGCTCGGGCGTGCGCTGAACGGCCAGCATGCCGACGCCAGCCGAAGCGCCGATCGCTGCGGTATTCCGCTCGCTACGGCCGCAGACCGCTCACGCTTCAGGCTCGGCGCAGGGCCGTGTCGGGAGCGTGCGCGCCGGAGATGGCGCGCTACGCAGCCCCGATGGATGGGTATTCCGGCGCCCCGACGCGCGATGACCTAAGGAACCGCGTACGCTTCACGCAGCCGGTACTGCGGCTTGCGGTCGAGCCATGCCTCGAGGCGCTCTCGGCGCGAGATCGCGACCGGCAGGAACTCGAGCGCGCGCTCGAGCCGCTCGTTCGGCTCCGCGCAGCTCAGCCGCAGGAAGCCCGCGCCGGCCGAGCCGAAGCACTCGCCCCCGAGGCAGGCGATGCCGAACTCGTCGTCGGCGGCTTCGAGCATGAAGAGCGCGAGCCCGTGACTCGTAACGCCGAGCCGGTTGCACACGGGCGCGACGTTGGGAAAGACGTAAAACGTCGCCGTCGGATCAAGCGCGTGGAAACCCTCGATTCGGTTCAGGCCCTCGGTCAACAGCACGACCTTCTCGCGAAACCGCTGCATCGCGGCCTGCCTCTCGGCCTTGTCGTTGCGCAGTGCCGCGGTGCCGGCCAGCTGCACGAGCGGAGGTGTGCATGACAGGGTGGTATTGACCATTTTGCCGATCACGTCCGCCACCTCGGCCGAGGCCACCGCAAAGCCGAGTCGCCACCCGCTCATGCTGTAGGACTTGCTGAACGTATAGGCCGCGACCGACTGCTCGAGCATGCCGGGCTGGCTCAGGATCGAGTGGTGCGAGCCGCGCCAGATCATGTGGCAATACGGCTCGTCGCTGAATACGGCGACGTCCCGGCCGCGCACGAGCTCGGCGATGCGCGCGAGATCCTCCTCGGTGGCGACGCCGCCCGTCGGGTTGTGCGGGGAGTTCAGAAAAATCGCGCGCGGCGAAGGATCTTCGTTGAGAAAACGCTCGATGTCCGCCACGTCGGGACGAAACTCGTTCGTCTGCCGCAGCGGAGCCATGACCGGCCTCGCCCCGCGCCGCTCGATGTTCGGCACATAGGTCGGGAAATACGGGCTGAACACGAGCACGCCGTCGTTCGGGTTCAGAAAGGCCTCGCAGAAGAACTGCTCGAAGACCTTGGCCCCGGGGCCCGCGACGATATTCTCGGCCGCAGCCGGCACACCGAATTCCGTCCGCACGAATTCCGCCGCGGCCTCTCGAAACTCGGGAATCCCGGGCGAGGGGCAATAGTGCGACTGATTCGCCTCGATGGCGGCGACGCCCCCCGCGCGCGCGGAAGCCGTGCTGTCGAAAGGACTGTCACCAATCTCGAGCTCGACGACGTCCTTGCCTCGGGCCTTGAGCGCCTTAGCGAGCCCGAGAACCGTGAACGCCGTTTCGACGGTCAGCGAACGGGCGAATCGACTGAGTGTTACGGCCACTGCGACACCTTGGGGATAACTTCGGGAAACGGCCGCCCGCAGCGCTGCGCCCGGCGACAGGCGCCACAGTATGCGATCGGCCCCGAAGGCGCGCAACCGAGCGCCGGAAGCGGCCGCCGACGGATCAAGACCCTCGGCCGGCGGCCGCGCGCGAGAGCACCCCGTCGAGCCCTTCGTCGTCCGGCAGCGCAATGCCGAACTCCTCCGCCAGCGCGATGCGCAGTGCCGCCACGCTGTTCAGCGAGCGGCTCTGGGACGCCGCGCCGCGCCCGTGCACCGTGAGCCGGTTGTCGAGCAGCGCGAGGCGCCGGTCCGGCAGCGCGCGCGCCGCATAGAGCCGCCTCGGAAACGACGAACTCGCATGGGTCGCGACGTAGTGGTTCAGCACGTCGAAATCGACATCGAGGTGCACGTGCCGATCGAACCAGTAGAGCGGCCGCCAGGCCCGCTCGATCTCGGCCTCGAGAACGAACCCGCCGCCGCCGTCGCGCAGGCGAAAGCGCTCGTGCGGCGTCGGCTGCGGGAGCCCGGGCGAAAGCGCGAGCGGCGCCGTCAGGGTCAGGCCGCCGAAGCCGACGTCGGCCAGGTGCGTGAGGCCCCCGGCCTCGACCTCGAGCAGCATGTGCGTGCGGGCCGACGGCGGACCCTCGGGCCGGCCCCAGAGGACGCGGGCCGCGAGCGCTCGGACCTCGAAACCAAGGGCGCGCAGCACGGCCGCGAATAGCGTGTTGTGCTCAAAGCAGTAGCCGCCGCGGCCCGCGCGCAGCATTTTCTCGGCGATGGCATCGATGTCGAGCGAGGGCGTGAGGCCAAGCAGCGTCGTCAGATTCTCGAACGCGATCGCGGCCGGGTGCAGCCGGTGCAGGTCTGACAGCACCTCGAGCGACGCGGCCCGCGGACCCGTGTAGCCGATGCGGGCGAAGTATGCTGCCGGGTCGAAGCTCACGCGCGTAGCCCGTCGCGGCGCCGACCTTCGGCCCCGCGGCCGCGGCACTCGTCTCTACGCGCCGAGCGCGGCCGGCAGGCGCTTGTAGACGTGCCGGATATTGGCGTCGAATATCTGCTTGCGCTCGGCGTCGGTGATTTCCGCATTACCGTCGATGTAGCGCTTCGTATCATCGAAATAGTGCCCCGTCTCGGGATCGATACCGCGCACGGCCCCGACCATCTCCGAGGCGAACAGGATGTTCTTGGTCGGAATGACCTTGAGCAGCAAATCGATGCCGGGCTGGTGGTAGACGCAGGTATCGAAGTAGACGTTGTTGAGCACCGACTCCTCGAGCGGCGGCCGCTTCAGCATGTCGGCTAGGCCGCGGAAGCGGCCCCAGTGGAACGGCACGGCGCCGCCGCCGTGCGGCACGATGAACTTGATGTCCGGAAAGTCCTTGAAGATATCGGTCGTCATGAACTGCATGAACGCCGTCGTGTCCGCGCTGAGGTAATAGGACCCCGTCGTCTGAAAGTACGGCGTATTACAGGCGCCGCTCACGTGGATCATCGCGGGTACCTCGAGCTCGCACATCTTCTCGTAGAGCGGGTACCAATAGCGGTCGCCGAGGCCCGGGCCCGTGAAGAAGCCGCCCGTCGGATCCGGATTCAGGTTGCAGCCCACGAAGCCGAGCTCGAGCACGCAGCGCTCGAGCTCGCGCACGGAGCCCTCGATGGGTGCGCCCGGCGACTGCGGCAGCTGGCAGACACCGACGAAGTTCTTCGGATACAGCTGCGTGAGGCGGTAGATGAGATCGTTACAGTGTGCGCTCCAGGCGACGCTCGTCGACTCGTTGCCGATGTGGTGGCCCATCCAGCTCGCGCGCGGCGAAAATATCGTCACGTCCGTGCCGCGCTCGCGCTGCAGCTTGAGCTGCGCGCCCTCCACGCTCTCGCGCAGCTGATCGTCCGTGATGTTGAGCTTGCCCTTCGCGGCCTGATGATTCGGGTCCTTGGCGAGCTCGGCCTTCTGCCGCTCCCGGTAATCGCCGAGTTCCTTGGGTGCCGTCGTATAGTGACCGTGGCAGTCGATGATCATGTTCTTGTTCGCTCCGTTGATCGTCCGCGTCCGAGCCGAAGGCGCCGAACCCGGGCCAGTCTACCATCGCTCAGGCCGCGCCCGTCTCCTCGGCCGGGACCATGGCGTGCTCGACCGGAATCGAGCGTGCGAGCAGATTGGCCGTGACGCTCGCCGCGGCCATGATGACAGCGATCGGCATGAGCGTGCGGTTGAAGAAGACGCCGCTCAAGGCGCCGAGCGCGGCCCCGCCCGAGAACATCATCGTCGTGTAGGTCGAGGACGCGCTGCCGGCGAGCTTGTGGAAGTAACTCATGTAGCGCGCGGAGCCCGCGGGCCCGACGACCCCCATCGTCGCAACGATGATCACGAGCGGCGGCACGACGGTCCACAGTGAATCGATGCCGAGCACGACGACAGCCAGCAGCGTCGCGCAGGCGGCCCCCTGCACGAGCAGCCCGCGGCGGAAGAACTTGCCCGCGTTGTCGGCGTGCAGGCGCTTCATGCTGAAGAAATTCATCGACATCATGCCGAGCACGTTGAGGCCGAAGAAAACCGGGAACTCCGCGGGCGTGACGCGGAAGTACTGCTCGTAGATGAACGAGGCGTTCGTCAGAAACGTCATGAACACGCTCGCGGACAGCGCCATGGCCACGGCGTAGCGGATCGGCAGCCGCCGGCCGTCGATGCGCCGCGTCACGACACCGGCGCATTGCACGAGCGTCGAGCGCACCGAGAGGTCGCTCCAATTGCCGCCGCGCGTCTCGGGAATGGCGAAGACATAGATCGCGAGCAGCGCCGCCGCATAGAACGTCTTCGCGATGAAGATAGTGTGCCAGCCGAAATTCACGGCCAGGAAGGCGCCGACGCCGGGCGCGACGAGCGGCGACGTGAGCATGATCATCGTGACCGTGGCGAAACGCCGGCCGAGCTGATCGAGCGGATAAACGTCGCGCACGGACGCCATGCAGATCACGGTCGAGAAGCCGCCGCCGATGGCCTGAACGAACCTGAGCCACTGCACCTGCGTGATCGTATTCGCGGCGAACGCGATCGCCGCCGCGGCGGCCATGAACACCGCGAGCCCGATCAGACCGATGCGCTTGCGGCCGATCTGATCGGAGAACGCACCGCCGAAGAACTGGCCGAGCCCGTAGCCCACGAGGTAGGTGCTGATCGTGTTGTTGAGCTCGACGATGCTGACGCCGAAGGCCTTGGCCATGACGGGCATGGCGGGCAGATAGGCATCGAGGCTCACGGGCCCGAGCGCCACGAGCGCACCGATAAAGACGATGAACCCGTACGGCACGGTCGTGCCGGCCGTGCTGATGTATTGTGCGCGGCTCACCGCAGTCGCCCTTTCGCCGTTCATTCCCTACCTACCGATGGACTCCGAACAGTCCCTTCACGACATAGCTCGCGACGTCCCTGATCTGCTCGGGCGTCAGCGAGCTGCCGAAGGCCGGCATCGAGTTGCGGCCCGCCTCGACCGTCTTGGCGGCCGTGTCGACGTCCGCGACGCCGTCGAGCGGCGCGCCGCCGCCGTGGCCGCCGAGTCCGTCCGCGCCGTGGCAGGGCACGCACGTGCTCGTGTAGATTTCGCGCCCGGCCGCTATCGCCGCGGCCGGGTCCTTGGGCACGGCGGCATCCGCGCTGGTTTCGGCCGCGCCCGAGGCGGCGGCCGCGTCTGCCTTCGTTGCCGACGTGTCGTTCGGCTCGGCGGGACCGAGCGGGCCGTCGAGCCCGAAAAGCCAGACGCTGTCGCCGTGCGCCGATCCGATCAGCACGTTGCCGGCCGAAAGCACGACGACATACTCCTTGCCCTCGTAGCGGAATACGCTCGCCGGCGCGTTGACGCCCGCACCGGTCTGGAACCCCCAGAGCGTGCGGCCCGTATCCGCATCGAGCGCCGTCAAGCGGCCGTCGTTGCGGCCGACGAACACGAGGCCGCCGGCCGTGGCGACCGCGCCGCTGTAGCACTGGTCGCGCCAGCGGTAGCGCCAGACGAGTCGATTCGTCGTTATGTCGAGCGCGGCGAAAATACCGACCCTGGGCAGCGGCGCGAACCCGACGACACCGCCCTCGTAGCTCTTGCCGGGCACAGGCCCGTCGAAGTCCCGGTCGCCGCCGATGTAGTTGCCGGGCAGGTCCGAAGCGCAGACGAAAAGCCGATGCCGAGCGGGATCGTAAGCGCTGGGCGGCCAATTGGCGCCGCCGTACAGGCTCGGGCTCACGATCGTGCCGGCGTCGCCGACGTAAGGCGTGAAGATTCGGCCGCCGTTCACGAGCTTGAAGTTTTCGGGCGGAATATCGACGGCCTGCGGAACGATCGCGTCGCCGCGCGGGTACGGCTGCGTGCGCGCCGTTGCCTGCTTGGCGAGCTGCGGCACGCGCCGCTCGTCGATGCCGAGCAGCGGCTTGCCCGTCGCGCGGTCGAGGATATAGGCCCAGCCCGTCTTCGATACTTCGGCGATGCCGTGGCGCAAGCGTCCGCCGATCTTCGCGTCGAACAGCACGACGGGATTCGGCGAGTCGTAGTCCCAAATGTCGTGGTGGACCTGCTGGAAGTGCCAGCGGTACTTGCCCGTCTTCGCCTCGATCGCGACGATGGACGAGGTGAAGAGATTATCGCCTGCACGGACGGCACCGTTGAAATCGGGCCCCGGGTTACCCGTCGAGAAATAGAGGAGACCGAGCTTGGGGTCGACCGCGGGTGTCTGCCAAACGGGGCCGCCGCCGTGGCGCCACGCGTCCGTGTCCGCGGGCCAGGTGTCGTGGCCGAACTGACCGGGGCCCGGCACCGTGTAGAACGTCCAGCGCGGCTTGCCCGTCGCCGCGTCGAAGGCTTCGACGCGCCCGCGAATACCGAGCTCGCCGCCGGCAAGTCCCGTCACGACTTCGCCGTCGTAATAAAGCGGGGCGCTCGTGATCGAGTACCCGTCCTGCCAACGCCCTGCCTGCACCGACCACACGGGCTTGCCCGTGCGCTGATCGAGCGCGACGAGGCGTCCGTCGAGCTGGCCGACATAGACCTTGCCGCCGCCGAGCGCGATGCCGCGATTGTCCCAGCCGCAGCAGACGGAAGTCAGGTCCGGATCGAGGTGAGCCTCGTAGCGCCAGAGCACGGCGCCCGTCGCGACGCTGAGCGCGAAAACGTCGTCGGCGCCCGTCGAGACATAGACGACCCCGTCGTAGACGATGGGCTGCGCCTCGCCGGAATACTTGGCCGCGAGACCCGAGCCGCCGAGGTGGGTCCGCCACACGCCGCGCAGCCGGCTCACGTTGCCGCGATCGATCTCCGCCAGCGGCGAGTAGCGCTGGTTGTAGACGTTGCCGCCGTTCGTGGGCCAGGCGTCGACGGGGGGCGCGACGAGCGCGTTGCCCGCGAATGCCGGCGCCGGCGCGACGGCCGCGGGGCCCGACGCAGTGGCCTCCGGCGCCTGCGCCTCGAGCCGCGCGGCGGGCCATGCGCAGCCTGCGAGCAATAGGACGAGGACCGCGGGCATGGGCGCGTGTGTAGCTCGCATCGTGGTTCCCGACTTCGACGGACTGGGTCGCTGATTCTGACGCCGAAACGACGGAGGGTCCACCGGCCGCCCTCGGCGCGCATCCAGCTTCAGGCTTGGCTACGGGCGGTGTCGGGAGCGTGCGCCAGGGATGGCGCGCCACCCTGCCCCCGTGGACGGTTATTGTGGCGGTCTCTACTTCGCCACCGGCTCCGGAGGATGGGCGTCGTCCGAATGGGTAAACGTGAAGTTCTTGAACTCGGAGCCGCCATTCTCCGTCTGGACCACGTCGTTGTTCGGATTCTCGTGACAATCCCAGTAACGGATGCGCAGCTCCTTGTTCGGGTTCGGTACGCGCTTGTAAGTGTCCCGGACGAACCAGGGCGCCTCGAGCGTCTCCGGATCGTAGGCCCAGGCGTCGACGACGATCGTGTCGGGACCGAGCTTCTGCCAGATCTCGACCGTCTCGATCTTGTTCGAGAACTTCGGATCGTTGCGGTGGAAGATATTCGCGCGCAGTTGGCTCGTATGCACGACGAGCTTGTGCCCGTCCCAGAAGCCGATCGAGTCGCCGTACCAGAGCGGATAGGCGTCCGCCTTGGGCGTGTGCCCGCGCCCGTCCGTGTAGATGCGGCGGATGTTGTTGACCGTCTCCGACGTCATCCACGTTTCCTTGGGCGTCACGATGAACTCGCGCAGGAACGGGATCGCGAGCCAGCGCGGGAAACCGGGCGGGCTGCAGTCGGTGATCGGGTCGTACTCGATGCCTTCCTTGAGGCGCTCGCGCCGGGCTTTTAGCTCCGCGAGCGCGGCCGGCTTGAGCTTCGCCGTCGTGAGCTGATCGAACGTCTGATCCGGGTCGTAGAGCGGCGGCCCCTTGCGCGTCCAAAGCCCGGTCCAGTCCGGCATGTCGTCCGCGGACAGGGGCTGTCCGCCGTGCGCCTTGGCCTTGAGCGTCTGATAGAGGTCCCAGGCCGTCGCGTGCGCCTCGCCCATCGCGATCATGGCCTGCTTGTCGAACTTCGCCGACTGGCCGAAAGCCGTGCCGAGCACCGCCAAGCCCAAAATTCCCAGCCACCACTTCATCGTCGTCTCCCCCGAAACGAACGCGAACAAGGCCTTCGATCGTTAGCGAGCGCGTCCCTGCCCGGATGGACGCCTAGGCGAAGCCGGCCGGCAACGCCTCGATCACGGCCGCGATCGCGTCCGGACGCTGCGCCGGGGCCATGATGTGGGCGCCGGCGACGCCTTCGATTTTGCTCAGCCCCGCGATGAGCTCGGCGCAGATGCGCCGGCCCTCGGCGGCCTGGTCGTCGGCCTCCTCGAGCCGCTCGATGACGGCATCGGGCACGTGCACGCCAAACAGATTCTCGTTCATCCACCGCGCCGATTTGGCTGACCGGATCGGCCCGATGCCGATGATGAGCCCGGCCTGCTGCGCGAGACCCTCCTCGAGCAGACGACCGACGTAGGCCGCGACTACGTCGAGATCGTAGCCGAACTGCGTCTGCACGAAGCCGGCACCCGCCTCGATCTTGGCCTTGAGGCCGCCCGAGCTCCACTTCGCATCCGGCCGGCGCGGCACGTCTGCGCCGCCCAGAAAAAGCTGCGGCGGCTGCTCGATCTTGCGCCCCGACGGGAGGGTGCCGCTCTGCCCCATGTCGTGAGCGAGCTTGATGAGCTGCACGGAATCGAGATCGAATACCGGCGTCGCTTCCGGCTGATCGCCGCCCTTCGGGTCGTCGCCCTTGAGCACAAGCACGTTGCGCACGCCCTGAGCGGCCGCGCCGAGCAGATCGCCGGCGAGCGCGATGCGGTTGCGGTCGCGGCACGTAACCTGGAGGATCGGCTCGTAGCCTTCGGCGGCGAGCAACGCGGCCGCCGCGAAGCTCGACATCGTCGTGCGGCCCGCCGCCGCATCCGTCACGTTGATGGCGTGCACCTTGCCGCGCAGCAGTGCGGCCTCGGCCAGCAGCGCTTCTTTGCCCCCCGAGAGCGGCGGCACGATTTCGGCCGTCAGCACGAAACGGCCTTCGTGGATTCGCTGTTGCAGCGTCATGTCAGATCGGAAGCCCTACATCGTTCTCTGCGAAAGTGGCTTGAGCGTACGTGGATTCGGCGAAGTAGTCCAACCGGCACGACCCAGCCCGAGACCGCGACGGCGCCCGAAAGACGCGTCCCGAGCTCGTCTCGGACGGGGGCATCGGTCACCTTCCCGAGGCACCGGCCGAGACCGCCAATCTTCATGCCCATTCATCGAATAACCCGCAAGTAGCTGTTCTGCCGAAAGACCTTTTCAGATGAACGCCATGCGCGAGATTCCGCCTCAAGATTCCAACGTAAGCGCCTGCCGCGACGGCCGCTGCCCGTGGCAACAGGCGGCGGCCGGGAACTTCCGGGCTACAATCGCTCCATTGCGCGCGGCCCGGCACCCTATACAATGAGCCGCATCGAATTCGCCATGAGAACGGGAAAGTTGGATGAATAGATTACGCCAGTTTGGAATGGTCGCCCTCGCGAGCACGGGCATGGCCTTCGCCGCTGCGGCGAGCGCCGATGCGGGCGCGACCACATGGAACGTGGCCAAGGACGCGAGTTCCGTAAAGTTCAGCGCGACACAGGAAGGCTCTAAATTCACGGGCAAGTTCGCGGATTTCACGGCGCAGATCGCCTTCGATCCGGATCACCCGATGCAGGGCAAGATCGTCGGCATGGTGCGCACGGCGTCGGTCGACACGGGCGACAGCGAGCGCGACTCGCAGCTTCCCGATGCCGACTGGTTCGCGGCCAAGCAGTACCCGGAAGCGAAGTTCGAATCGAAGAGCGTCGAGAAGGCGCCCAGCGGCGGCTATGTGGCCGACGGCGAGCTCACTCTCAAGGGCAAGACCCAGCCCATGAAGATGCCCTTCACGTTTGAGAAGGTCGACGCCAACACGGCGATGTTCCACGGCACGATGACTATCGACCGCTTCAAGTACAACGTGGGCGAAAGCTTCAGCGACTCGAGCTTCGTCGGCCAGAACGTCGACGTCGTCGTCACGCTCAAGCTCACGAAATAGGCGAATCGTTCGCCGCGTCGCGGGCCGAGACCTCAGTCTCGGCCCGCGACGCGAATGCCGGGCGCCGGAAACGCCCTGCAGAACTCCGCGACCTCGGCCTTGATGCGCTCGAGCGTCGCTTCGTCCGTCGCGGCCGCGACGGCGCGATCGATCCACTCGGCGATTTTCGGCATCTCCCCTTCCTTCATGCCGCGCGAAGTCACGGACGGCGTGCCGATTCGGACGCCGCTCGGATCGAACGGCTTGCGCGGGTCGAACGGAATCGTGTTGTAGTTGCACTCGATGCCGGCGCGGTGCAGCGCCTTCGCGGCCGGCTTGCCGTTGATCCCGCGCGGCGTCACGTCGATGAGAATCAAGTGGTTGTCCGTGCCGCCCGAGACGAGCCTGAAGCCGCGCTCGGCGAGCTCGGCGGCCAGCGCTTTGGCGTTCGCGACGGTCTGATGCGCGTACCGCTTGAATTCCTCGGTCGCCGCTTCCTTGAGCGCCACGGCGATCGCGGCCGTCGTGTGATTGTGCGGCCCGCCCTGCAGGCCCGGAAACACGGCGCGATCGAGCTCCCTGGCGTGCGTCCCGTCCGAGAGGATCATGCCGCCGCGCGGCCCGCGCAGCGTCTTGTGCGTCGTGCTCGTGAGGATGGGCGCGTGCGGGAACGGATGCGGGTGGGCACCGGCCGCGACGAGGCCCGAGATGTGGGCGATGTCGGCGACGAGCGTCGCGCCGACGCTGCGGGCTATCTCGGCAAAGCCCGCGAAATCCCAGACGCGCGGATACGCGGTGCCGCCGCAAAGGATGAGCTTCGGCCGCACATCCTTGGCCAGCGCCTCGACGCGGTTCAGATCGACGCAGTGCGTTTCCCTGTCCACGTCGTACTGCACGGCGTGGTACTGCATGCCGGAGAAGTTGACGTTCCAGCCATGCGTGAGATGCCCGCCGAAAGGCAGGCCCAAGCCCATGACCGTATCGCCCGGCTTCAGGAGCGCGAGATAGACGGCCTGATTGGCCGGCGAGCCCGAGTAGGGCTGCACGTTCGCGTGCTCGGCCCCGAATAGGGCCTTGGCCCGCTCGATGGCGATCGTCTCGATGCGATCGATGTACTGCTGTCCTTCGTAGTAGCGCCGCCCGGGATAACCCTCGGAGTACTTGTTCGTGAGCACCGAGCCCGTGGCCTCCATGACGGCGGCCGAAGCGTAGTTCTCGGACGGAATCAGGCGGATGGACTCGTCCTGCCTGCGGGTTTCATCGAGGATCAGCGCGCGGATTTCCGGATCCGTGGCTGCCAAAGCGGACATCTCCGACATGAATTCTCCCTTGCTGTCGTTGCGAGCCGGCGGCTGCTCGTGCAGGACGGCGGCGAGTGCCGCCGGCGCGGGGGCGCCCATTCTAGCAGGGTGTCGCAAAAGTCTCCGGGCCGGCCGCGCACAAAGCCCTCCGCGGGTTCTGATAGCATGCGCGCTGCGGCCTCGAGGGCCGCCCGGGAGAAAGGAGTCAAGGAATGATCGACAAGAAAAATGGCCTGCTCATCGCTGCAGCGCTCGCCTCGTGGGCCGGGACCGCGGTGGCCGCGGGAATCGACTACACCTACGTCCAAGCCTCGTACGTCAACTCGAAAATCGACGTAGGCCCGAAAGTGCGCGGCGACGGCCTCGCCCTCGACGGCTCGCTTGCCGTCACGGATCGCGTCTTCGTGCTCGCCGGCTACGGCAACGGCAGCTTCGACCGCGATGTCGATACAGTGTCCTACAGCCTTGGGGGCGGCTACCGCTGGCCGCTGCAGCCCAAGCTCGACGCCTACGCCGAAGCCGCCTGGATCCATTCCCGCATCGACACGAACTTCGGGCATACGCACGACAGCGGGCTCGGTTTCGACGTGGGTCTGCGCAGCCGGGTGAGCCCGAAGGTCGAGCTGCAGGGCGCGATCGACCACGTGAACGTTAACGGCGCCCGGACCTCGCTGCTTCTGGCGGGCCGATACTTTCTGACGAGCACGGTCGCGGTCGGCGCCGGCTATGACCTCAACCACGATAACGGCGCCTGGAGCGTGAGCTTGCGGGCCCTGTTCGGCAGGTGATGAGCGCGGGGCGCGGCCGCGGCGGCGAACCCCGGGGCACGATGCGGCCCCGCCGGCCGCTGCTCGGGGCGCGGCCGCCGGCAGCCGCGGCGCTGCTCGCCGCGGCGCTCGCGGCCGCCCCGCTCGCGGCGGGCGCCCTGCCGCCCGTGCCGGTCCCGGCCGAGAATCCCGTCACCGAGCCGAAACGCGTGCTCGGCAAAATCTTGTTCTGGGACGAGCAGCTCTCGGCCGACAACACCATCGCCTGCGGCAGCTGCCATAGACCGGCCGCGGGCGGAGCGGATCCGCGCGTCGGGCGCAACCCCGGCAAGGACGCGGGCACGATCGATGACGTGCTGGGCTCGCCCGGCATCGTCCGCCTCGACGCCCGCGGCCGCCCGGTCGCCGATCCCGTGTTCGGCCGGGGGCCGCAAGTCACCGCGCGCACGGCGCCTTCGAATTTCGGTGCGCTCTGGGCCGAGCGTCTGTTCTGGGACGGGCGCGCGGGCCCGCGCTGCCTCGATCCGCTGACCGGCAAGGTCGTCATCGGGCGCCACGGCGCGCTCGAGGCACAGGCGCTCGAAGCGCTGGCTAACCCGGCCGAAATGGCCCATGCGAAGCCCACCTGGAGCGAGCTCACGCGCAAGCTCGCGCGCGTCGTGCCGCTCGCGCTCGCCGCCAAGCTGCCTCCCGATGTCGGCCGCGCGCTCGCCGCCGCGCCGCGCTACCCCGCGCTGTTTGCGGCCGCGTTCGGTGACGCCGCGATTACGCCCGTGCGCATTGCCTTTGCGATCGCGGCCTACGAGCGCACGCTCGTGGCGGACGAGACCCCATGGGACCGCTTCGCGGCCGGCGACGCGCACGCACTCGACGCGGCGGAGCTGCGCGGCTGGCAGGACTTCCAGCAGCTGCGCTGCGTGAGCTGCCACGTGCCGCCGCTGTTCACGGATAACCGCTTCTTCAATATCGGGCTCCGGCGCACCGAGTTCGATCGCGGCCGAGCGGGCGTGACGGGCCGACCCGAGGACGCCGGCGACATGAAGGTGCCGAGCCTGCGCAACGTCGGCCTGCTGCCGCGCTACATGCATACGGGCGAGTTCCCGAGCCTGCCCGCCGCCATCGGCTTCTACCGCAGCGGCGTCACGCTCGAGGGCCGCGATACCCTGCCGGACGGCGGCAGCTATACCTTCAACATGAGCCCTGAGATGCAGCGCGATCTGCTGGCGTTCCTCGCCGCCGGGCTCACGGACCCGCGAGTGCGTACCGCGAGCTTCCCGTTCGACCGTCCCGAGCTGCGCAGCGAGCGGCACCCCCACGACACGACGCCGCCGGCCAGGCCGGGCGCATTGCGGGCCGACGCGCACGGCCGCGCCATCGTGCTGAGCTGGCAGGCCCCGGAAGACGACACCGGGGTGGTCGACTACGTCGTCGAGCGAGACGGCGCCGTGCTCGGTCTGACGACCGCGCCGGGGTTCCGCGACGAGGCACCGCCGCACGGCCGGAGACTGCGCTATCGGGTATTTGCGCGGGACGCTCCCGCGAACCGCTCGCCGCCGGCGCAAATCGACGTGAGCTTACGCCCGTAAGCCGCTGACGAAACGAGATGGAAACAATCCCGTAACGCGAGTTGCGGCAGCCCGAAATTGTGAGCGGCCGCGAATTGTCTATTATCCGGACGGAGGCTGGAAGAACACATCCAACGCAACGGCAAAGAAGCAGGATAATGAGTCAACACAAAAAAGCGGCCGTGACCGACCTCGACCCCGCGCTCGAAGGTCATGACGTCGGAACCGAAACCGAGACGCTGACGGACCTCATCGATCGGATTCAACGCGACGCGTTCACGCGTTCGCGGCCGCGGCGCGTCGAGCCGAGCGAGGCGCCCGACGCCGAGGCCATCAGGGCCTCGTAGACGCGGGCGAGCCGCGCCGCCATGGCCCGGCTCGACCACTGCTCCGCGACATAGGCACGGGCCGTCCGGCCCATCGACGCCTGCAGGGGCGCGTCGGCCAGCACGCGCTGCACGGCGTCCGCGAACGCATCGACGCGTTCGGGCGCGGCGATGGCCCCGCGCTCGGGGCCGACGATGGACCGTGTGCCGAGCACAGCAGTCGAGACGACCGGCGTGCCCACGGCCATGGCCTCGAGCGGCACGAGGCCCTGCGTCTCCGTCCGCGAAGCGAAGACGAGCACGTTCGCGCTGCGATAGCAGTCGAGCAGCGCCCGCCGCCGATCCAGATAGCCGACGAACAGCACGTGATCCGCGAGGCCGCGCGCCTCGACCTCCCGCCGCAGCCCAGGCAGGGCCGGCCCCTCCCCGGCGACGACGAGCAGCACGTCCGCGATCTCGCCGCGCACGCGATCGATCACGTCGACGATGAAACCGATGTTCTTCTCGAAGGCCACGCGGCCGACGTGCAGCATGACGGGCCGGGCGGCATCGATGCCGTGCGCCGCACGGAAACGCGCCCCGTCGCCGGCTTCGAACTCGGCGAGATCGAGGCCCGTCGGGACGACGTTGATCGGCGTTGCGACGCCGTAGCCGCGCAGCACGGCCTCCATCTCGGCCGAAGGCGCGATGACGCGGTCGACAGCGTTGCACTGCCGGCGCGACAAGGCCCGCGCGGCCCCTTGCAGCAGCCAGCGCGGCGCGAAGCGCAGATAGTGGTGAAAGTACTGCTCGAAGAACGTGTGATACGTCTCGACCGTGCCGCAGCCGGCGCGACGCGCAAGGGCGAGCCCCACGCCGTGGGCGACGAACGGCGTCTGGATATGCACGACGTCGAAGCCGCCCGCGAGGCGGCTGCAGACACCGAGCGCCGCCGCGCCGCTCATGAGCCGGTCCTCGGGATCGAACGGCAGGTAGCGCGACGCGACGCGCACAACGTCCTCCTCGTCGCCGCCGGAGCCGGCGGCCGCGGGATAGCGCGGCGCGACGAGCAGGCTGGCCCAGCCCGCACGTCTGAGGTCGCTTCGGAAAGTCCGGATCGACGTCGACACGCCGTTTACGCGCGGGAAATAAACGTCCGAAACCATGAGCACGCACGGCAGCCGCGTCGACATGCGGCGATGCTGCGCGGCTCATGTGAACGCAAGGTGACGAAACGGTTAAGGCTTCGAGACCAATCGCCCTTTCGGACGTCGACATGAAACTTTCACGCCGGCGGGCTACCTTGCGCGCGTCATCGCCCGTTGCGTTCGCGCTATCATCGCCCCATCGCCACCGAAGCCTTCGGACTCATGGTCGACCCCAGCCATTCCGCCGCTCCTCCTCCCGAGCGCGACGCCGAACCGGCAGCGCGCTCGCGGCCGCCATCCGGCGTCGGGCTACGCCACGTCGTCAACGCGACGATTTATTCCTTTTCTGGGCTGCGGGCCGCGTGGATCCACGAGGCGGCGTTTCGGCAGGAGAGCACCCTGGCTGCGCTCCTGATCCCGGCCGGTTTATGGCTCGGTGAAGGTGCCGTCGAAAAGGCCATGCTCGCCGGAACGTGTCTGCTCGTGCTCGTCGTCGAGCTCTTGAACTCGGCCATCGAGGCCGCCGTCGACCGCGTGGGCACTGACCACCATCGGTTGTCGGCCCGAGCGAAGGACCTCGGCTCCGCGGCCGTGTTCGTGAGCCTCGTGCTCACGGCCCTGGTCTGGGGTCTCGTGGTGTGGGAGCGATTGGCCTGACTCCGCGCGCGCCGGGTTCTTATTGTTTGGGTCATACCGAATTATAGGTGGCGCCGGGCGCCGAAACAGCCATGGGAAAAGACCGATCGCTCAACCCGGAACGAGCCTTGCGACCTCGATGCTCGCTGTGCCGATGGCACCGCCGAGCAGGGCGCCGGCCGCGACATCGGTCGGATAGTGCAGCCCGAGCACGACGCGCGATAAGGCCACGAGCACCGCGAAACACGCGAGTGTCGGGCCCCAGACCGGAAAATAGGCGGCCATGATCAACGTGAAGCACACTGCGTGCAGCGTGTGCCCCGAAGGGAAGCTGTAGCGGTCGAGCGGCGCAGCGAGGCAGCTGATCGCGCTGTGGGTTATGTAAGGCCTCTCCCGCACGGCGCGGCGCTTGATGAGCCCGTAGACCACGATGCCGACGGCACCCGTCGAGCTCATCTGCACGGCTGCCTCGAAGCCTCGGCGCCCACAGAGCAGCGGCAGGGCGCCGATCAAGGCGCACCAGATCCAGCCGTCGCCGAGCACGCTGACGATCGAGAACAGCTGGCGTACGCCGCCTAAATGGGCCGAGCGATGCAAATATCGGCACAGGCCGAGCTCGGCCTCGTCGAAGCGGCGAAAAGCATCTGCGATGCGTCCGGACACCGAGAGAGCCTCCGTTGTTCCTCCCGCCGACATTGCGTCCGGCCCGTGTCACACTTATGGCGGCCCCGTGAATTTTTTCTTACGCCCCGCAAGCTTATGTTCGCGAGCGCGACCGGGCGCGCCGCCGTCGGGAGCAGCGAAGCGGCCGCGCGGAAGCGGTCGAGAGCGGCCGCGGCGTGCCGAGGCGAAACCGTTCGTGTAACCTGCCACCCTGCCGCGTCCGCTCGCCGCTCGCCTCGGGACATGCAGCCGCTCGTCAACGCCCTTTTCGCCCTATTGCTCGGGACGAGCCTGTTCGTGACCGGCAGCGGCCTGCTCGGGACGGCCCTCGCGCTCGGCGCCAACGGGCTCGGCTTCTCGAGCTCGCTGACGGCGGTCGTCATGTCGGCCTACTTCGCAGGCTACGTCGTCGGCACCTACGTGTGTCCGAAGATCGTCATGAGCGCGGGCCATGTGCGCGCCTTCTCGGCCTTCGCCGCAACGGCGGCTTCGGCCGTCCTGCTGCATTCGCTCGTCGTCGCCGCGCCTGTCTGGATGCTGCTGCGATTCGTGACCGGGGCCTGCGTCGTCGGTCTCTATATGGTCATCGAGAGTTGGCTCAACGAGCGGTCGTCGAACGATGCGCGCGGCCGCATCTTCGCGGTCTACCAGGTGATCTCCCTGCTCGCGCTTGCCGGCGGCCAGTACTTGATCCTCGTCGGCCACAACAAGCTGACCACGCCCTTCATCCTCGCAGGCGCACTGTTTTCGATCGGCCTCGTGCCGATCGTCCTGACGCGCGTACCCCATCCCGCGCCGATCACGGCCGTGAAGCTCAACCTCGGCAAGCTCTGGCGCATCTCGCCGCTCGGCGTGGCGGGCACGGGCGTCGCCGCGCTGGCGAACGGAGCCCTCTTCGGCCTGGGTCCGGTCTTCGCACGCCGAGTCGGGCTCAGCACCGCAGAAGTCGCCGTGTTCATGAGCCTCGTGCTGCTCGGCGGCGTCGCGCTGCAATGGCCCATCGGACAACTCTCAGACCGCTGGGACCGGCGCCGCGTCATCCTTCTGGTCGCGCTCGTGGGCGCATCGTTCGCGGGCGGTGCCGCCTGGCTGCTCGGGCACTCGACGCTCGGCATGCTCGCCGCCGTCTTCCTCTACGGCGGGGCGGCATTCACTCTGTATCCGCTGTGCGTCGCGCACAGCAACGACCACGTCGAGCAGGCGGATTTCGTTTCGACCGCGAGCGGCCTCCTGCTGATCTACGGCATGGGCGCGGCGATCGGACCGCTGCCCGTCGGACCGCTCATGCAGTTCTTCGGGCCCTTCACGTTCCTGGCCTTCCTCGCGGCGATGCACGCGGGCCTCGCGCTCTTCGTGCTGATACGGATGAGCGTCAGGCCGCCGCCGCCCATCGAGGCGCAGGAACCCTTCGTCATGCTGGGCCGGACTTCGCAGTCGGCCCTCGAGATGATCGCGGCCGCCGAAGAGCCGGCCGAACCCGAGCCCGGCTCGGCGCAATGAGCCGCGCTGCACCGTCCGCGTGCGTGCGGCGGGCGCAGCGCTCCGATTGCGTGCAGCGGAACGTGCCGAGGCACCGCGAAACCCAGCAATTGCGTGCCGCGGGCGCTGGCACGCTCTTTGCTATATACATCGCGGGCAGGGTCGGTTGTGTTGTCGGTTCGAAGATCGCTCCCCCCCTTCCGATTCTCCTCGATGCCACAGCCGGTTCTGCCCACTCACTCCCGCCGCGCGCCTCCCAGGAGGCGCGCGTGCGGTTTGAGACCGTGCGTCTTGGTCGCCGGCGCGGCGAATCTGCGAGAATGGCGGACCGATTCGCAACGAAGAGACGTCCGTTGAGCCTCGACATCGATCAACGCACGGGCTGGCCCGACGAGCTCAAGGTCCTGCTGGGCCGCTATCCTCGCGCCACCTGGTACGAGAGCCGCTCACCCACAGCCCGCTTCTGGCTCGAGAAGCACGACTCCTTCCGGCGGGAAGCGCGCGACCTCGAGGCGGCGGCCGACGACTTTCGCGCCGCGCGCAGCGCACCGCGCGACTTCGCAATCTGGGTCGCGCCCCGGCTGCAGAACTTCATCGCGCATCTGCACGGCCATCATCAGATCGAGGACTATCACTACTTCCCGGCCTTTCGGGCCGCCGAGCCGAGGCTCGCGCGCGGCTTCGAGACGTTGGGCCGCGATCACGAGACGCTCTCGGCGGACATCGCGGACGTCGTCGGCGCCGTGAACGCGCTCATCGCCGCCGTCAGGGAAGAGGCGGCTTTGGAAGCGCAGCGCCAGGCCGGGCAGCGCTATGCCGACGCGAGCCTGCGGCTGTGTGCGCGGCTGCTGCGTCACCTCGACGACGAAGAGGACCTCATCATTCCGGTGATGCTCGACCGCGACTGAAGCGAGTTCAGCGCCGCCGAAATACGACCGTGAGGTTGTTGGCGGGCATCTCGACCGACCCCTCGAACGCGAAGCCGCGCGCAGCGGACACGACGGCGTCGAGGTCGCGCACGCCCCATTGCGGATTGCGGGCCTTGAGACTCGCGTCGAAGGCCTCGTTGCTCGGCGCCGTGTGCCAGCCGCCGATGCTGAACGGGCCGTAGAGCGCGAGCGGCGCCCCGGCCGGCAGCACGCGGGCCGCGCCTTCGAACAAGGCCTCCGTCACGGGCCACGGCGCGATGTGAATCATGTTGGCGCAGAACAGCGCGTCGGCGCGTTCGACGGGCCACGGGTGCTCGAGCACATCGAGCCTCAGCGGCGGCCGCAGGTTCGCCAGGCCGGCCTCCTCGGCACGCGATGCGATCGCGGCCAGGAGCTCGCCGTCCGCCTCGGTCGGCTGCCAAGTGAGCTGCGGCAGCGCGCGGGCGAAATACACGGAATGCTGACCGGTGCCGCTCGCGATCTCCAGCACGAGACCGGCGTCCGGCAGCGTGGCGTGGAGCCGCTCGAGGATCGGCCCCTTGTTCCTTTCGGCGGCGGGACTGTCGAGCATAACGCTAGTCCCACATGACGCCGTCGCGCCGCTCGGCCGCCGCCTCGAGCAGCTCGATGAGCGGCAGCGCTCGATTCGCGAGGCTGATCGGCGGCCTCTCGTCGTCGTCCCGAGGCCGCGGTTCCGGCGGCGGTTTCGCCTTGTCGGCGGCCACGGCCGTTTTGAGCCTTTCGAGCGCCGCCGGCACCTCCTCGGCCGCGAGCGCGCTCGGCACGGTGCCGCTGTGGCCCATGAGCTTGAGCAGCCTCACGGCGATGTCGCCGAACATCGTGATGTTGGCGTAGGACTTGGTATGAAACGTTACGAGCATGTCAACACTTCGAGGTAGGCGCGCACGGCCGCAGGGAAGCCGATCTTCAGGGCATCGGCCGTGATCGCGTGGCCGATGCTGACCTCGGCCAGCATCGGAACCGCATCCCGGAACGTCCGCAGGTTGTCGAGATTCAAGTCGTGGCCGGCATTGACGCCGAGCCCGAGCCGCGCGGCCACGGCGGCGGCCCGCACGTAGTCGGCCAGCACGGCCTCATGATCGCCGGCCGCGTGGGCGGCCGCGTACGGCTCGGTGTAGAGCTCGATGCGGTCCGCCGCGACCGCGGCCGCGCCTTCGACGGCTGCCGTCTCCGGATCGACGAACACCGAGACGCGCAGCCCCGCAGCCCGCAGCCGCGCGACGATCGGCCGCAGGCGTTCGCCGTCGCGCGCGAAGTCCCAGCCGTGATCGGACGTGCGCTGCTCGGGCGAGTCCGGCACGAGCGTGACCTGCGTCGGCCGCACTTCCTCGACGAGCGCGAGGAAGGGTTCGGTCGGATTGCCCTCGATGTTGAGCTCCACGAGGCGTGCGTGTTCCTCGGCCAGCAGCCGCGCGAGATCGTACACGTCGCCGCGCCGGACATGACGCTCGTCCGGGCGCGGATGCACCGTGATTCCGGCCGCGCCGGCGGCGATGACGAGCCGCGCCATCTCGGTCACGCTCGGATAACCCACGTCGCGCTGGTTGCGCAGCAGCGCGACCTTGTTGAGGTTGACGCTGAGTTTCGTCTGCATGGCACGAGCATGTCAGCCCGCGGCGCCGCAATCAACGGTAGTGACAGGAACCGCGCCAGGGACGATACTCCCCGCCCCTTTTGGACACCGAGCCCATGTTCCGCAACGCACGTCTTTATCGTCTGTACGGTCCCTGGCCCGAATCCGAGGCCGAGCTCTCCGAGGCACTTGCGCAAGCGGCCTTTGCCCCCTGCGGTGCTTACTCCGAGCATAGCGCGGGCTTCGAGCCGCCGACGCCCAGCGGGCAGGGCCCGCTGGGCCGGCGCGTCGGCGGCGCCGACCTTCTGCGCCTGCGGAGCCAGAGCCGCCTGCTGCCTGCGGCCGCCGTCAACGAAGCCCTCGAGCAGCGCATCGAGGAATTCCGCGAGCGCATGCAACAGGAGCCCGGGCGGCGCGAGCGGCGCCGGCTCAAAGAGCAGACGCGCGACGAGCTGCTGCCGAAGGCATTACTGAAATCCGAGCGCACCCAGGGTTTCTGCCTCGTCGACGAGCGCATCCTCGCCATCGATACGGGGTCGGAGGCCAAGGCGGAACGCTTTCTGGAACGGCTTCGCGGGGCGCTCGGCGGCCTCGACGCCGCGCCGCTGACCTTCCGGCGGCCGATCGGGCGGCTGCTCAACGATATCTTCCTCGGGCAGGCCCCGCGGCCGTTCGCGCTCGGCCACGAATGCCGGATGCAGGATCCCGCCGACATCAAGGCCACCGTCCGCTGCGTAGCCATGGACCTGACCGACCCCTCGGTGCGCAACCACGTCAAGGAAGGCATGGCGATCACGCACCTCGGCGTGGAAATCGGGCAAGCCATGAGCTGCGTCATCGATCAGAACGGCGTGCTCAGCAAGCTCAAATTCGCGGGCAGCGACGAGGCGGCCGACGAGGCCGATGACGACGAGGACCCGCTTGCGCGGCTCGACGCGCAGTTCGTGCTGCTCACCGGCACGCTGCGCCAACTCATCGAGTCGCTCGAGCGGACGCTCGGCATCGAAGAGGCCGCCGAAGCGGGGCCGCGCTTGTAGGTGCGCGGCGGCGTCTGCTAGCGTCGTCTCCATGAAGCCGAAAAGCCTGCTGCCGTGGCTTGCGGCGCTCGCGCTGGCCGCGGGCGGGGCCGCGGCCGTCTACTGGTTCGCGTTCCGGCCGAGTTCGCCCGTGCCCGACGGCGGCAGCCAAGGCTCCGAGCAGAGCCGCGGCGAGCGGCCCTTCCCGTACGACGTCGAATATCCGGCCGTGGGCTATCGCCAGCGCACGCCCACGGCGCGCGCCGCGAAGCTCGCGACCGACCTCGCGGCGGGCCGTGCCGAGCTCCAATACGAGCTTGCCCACGGCTATCTCGAGTCGTTGCTGCGTGCGCTCGACATCGACCCGGCCTCGCAGGTCCTCGTGTTCTCGAAGACGAGCCTGCAGGCCGAGTACATCGGCCCCAAGACACCGCGCGCCATTTACTTCAACGACGACACGTACGTCGCGTACGAGCCCGGCGCGCCGCTCATCGAGATCGGCTCCATGGACGCCGACCTCGGCGCGGTGTTCTACGCGCTGGGCCAGAGCCGCGCCGTCAACGTGCGCATGCCGCGCGAGACGACGCGCTGCCTGCGCTGCCACGACACGTACGAGCTCTCGGGCGGCGGCGTGCCGCGGTTCCTGCTGGGCTCGGGCTACATCGGGAAGCAGGGGCAGCTCATCTCGCACGAGGGCTGGATCCTCACGACGGACCGCACGCCGCTTTCGAGCCGGTGGGGCGGGTGGTACGTGACGGGCAAGCCTGAAGGCAACGCCCATCTCGGCAATCTCGTCGTCGGCGACCCGGCCTCGCTCCAGCACCTCGACTCGCTGCGCGTGGGCACGCTCCGCAGCCTCGATGGCCTGCTCGATACTAGCCCGTACATCCGCAAGACGAGCGACATCGTGGCGCTGCTCGTGCTGCAGCATCAAACCGAGGTCCAGGATCTCATCGTGCGCGCGAGCTTCGACGCGCGGCAAGCGCTCGCGCACACCGACAGCGCGGCGCTCTCGCCCGCAGCGCAAAAGACGATCGACGACGACACGGAGGCACTGCTGCGCGCCATGCTGTTCGTCGACGCGGCGCCAATCGAGCACCCCATCGCCGGCAGCTCCGGTTTCGCGAAGGCGTTCGAGGGCCGCGGCCCGCGCGACGCCGAGGGCCGCTCGCTGAGGCAGCTCGCGCTCGACGGGCGCCTGTTCCGCTATCCCATGAGCTACCTCGTCTATTCGCAGGCCTTCGACGGCTTGCCCGCGCCCGTGCTTGCACGCTTCTACGCTCGGCTCGCGAACATTCTGCGCGGCCGCGACACGAGCGGGGACTTCGCTTCACTGTCTGCCGCGGACCGCAGCGCCGTGGCCGAGATTCTCGTGGCCACGAAGCCCGACTTCGCCGCCGTCTACCAACGCAGGCCGAAGGAGGCCAGCGTCGCCGGGAGCACCACCGCCCGAGCCGCCGGCGCTCGACACGCTCGGCGCACCGGGTGAGGCCGGGACGCCGGGACGCCGCTCATAGCGCCGGACGCCGCGCGGGGTCCGCTCGCTCTTCGCCGCGGCGTCTCTGGATCGCCAGAGTTTCCGCCGCCCGCGGCGTCAGCGGCGTAATGCCTTGGCGCGCCTGAAGGTCGTTCGCGACTCGAACATTGCGCAACGATTTTCTCGTCGATTTTTGCCCCGAAAGCCGCCCGCTGAAGATCGAAAGCGCGAACCTCGCAACCCGGAAGGGCCGCGGCGGTAAGGGGTAACGGCAGGCGGGGTAGCGGCAGGCAAGGACCCTCTCCACGCTCGTTGCCGAGCTGCGACTCGAGCGCTCGAGATCTCGCAAAATCTTGCATGAGAGAATACCATTCATGAATAAATTTCACCGGTCGCAATGAGCGCCTGGCCACGTCAAGGAGTGTCCATGCTGTGCCCGTTTCTGCCCACCGCCGCGCGAGTCGGCGTTCTGCTGCAGCGATGCCGTGTGCAACTCGTGACGGCCGCGGCCGTCGGTCTGGCGGCCTCGCTGGCATCGGCCTCCGCCTGCGCCCAGTGGATCGGCTACCCGACGGCCGGCGTGCCGCGTAAGGCGGACGGCGCGGTCGACATGGAGGCGCCGGCGCCTCGGCTCGCGAACGGTAAGCCCGATTTGTCCGGAATCTGGATCTCCGACCGCACGCCCAAGGGTCAAGAGAGCCCGAGCGACGGGATCAACCTGCCAACGTCTCGACAGATGGCGAACATCGGCATCGATCTTCCCGGCGGGACACTCCCCTATCGGCCGTGGCTCGTGCCCATCGTCAAGAAGCGCACGGCCAACAAAGCGCTCGACGATCCGCACATCCGTTGCCTGCCGGACAACTTTCTGCGCGCTTACGGACTGCCGCACATGCTCAAGTTCGTCGATACGCCGAGTCTGCTGGTGGTACTCGATGAGATGAATGCGGGTTACCGTCAAGTGTTCACCGACGGTCGGGCGCTGCCCAAAGACCCGAGCCCGTCGTGGCAGGGCTACTCATCGGGAACGTGGTCCGGCGACACACTCGTCGTGGACACGATCGGCATTCGCGACGATACCTGGATCGACTGGAACGGCGACATAGTGACGGAGGCGGCCAAAGTCCGCGAAGAAATTCGACGGCCCGACTTCGGCCATCTCGTGATCCGCGTGACCGTGGACGACCCGAGGGCCTATACGAAGCCGTGGACGGTCACGCTGAGGCAGCGCATCGTCGTCGATGCCGAGCTCATCGACGAAATTTGCCTGGAGAACGAGCAATTCGTCAAACGCATGAAGCTTCCGTACTGAAGTCTGGTAGCCGGCCGCCGGAATCGCGCCCGAGATGATCGAAGTCCGAGGACGTTAGAAAGATGAAGACGACAATCAAGGCCGTCCTGCTTTCGTTGACCGCGAGCACGCTCATGGCGGCGTTGCCCGCGCACGCGCACCACTCTTTCCCAGCACAATACGACGTGAAGAAACCCGTTTCCTTGACGGGCAAGGTCACGAAGATCGAGTGGACCAACCCGCACATCTTCATTCACATGAACGTGCCGAACGAGAAGTCGGGCCAGGCCGAGGCCTGGACCCTCGAGCTCGGCGGGCCCAACCAGCTCCTCCGCCTCGGGTGGAAACGCGACTCGCTCAAGACGGGCAACGTCATCACGGCCAAAGGAAGCCGCGCGCGGGACGGCAGCAATCTCGCTCATGCGGATTCCATCCTCATGGTTGCGACCGGCAAGAAAATGTTCGCCGGTCCGCGCAGCGGCACGAGCGCAGCGGCACCGAGATAAAGTCGGCCGGCGCCGGCACCGAGCCGGTCAGCCTTGCGGGCGCCGCGGCGTTCGGGCCTCGGCCGCCCCGAGATTCGGCTCGGAATCGGCGAGGCGCTGCATAAGCCGCGCGGCGGCCGCGAGCAGAGCGCGCTCATCGGCCGTGCGCATCCGCTGCATCGCGGCCCCAAGCCAAGCGTCGCGTACAACGACCCATCGTGAAGCACCGTGAGCGTTTGCGGTGCGGAAAGGGGCTCGACTCCGCTCCGACGGAGCGCGGCGGTCAGGCCACGGGCCCGCAACGCGCCGAGTCCTCGGCGGGCGGGTGAACGAAAAACCACGAAGTTCCCCGCCGCTCGTGGTTCTCCCGAGCCGCGTTCGCCGTTACCATTGATGAACACGAGCGCATAATGGAAGTGCGCGAGAGACTCGGAAAACGGCAATTCGAGGCGGGGGCCCGAGGCGGCGAGCGACAGGCAGCTGTCCGCGTCCAGGCGCGAATTGCCTAGGAAACGGGAGCGACGATGAACACGATCCAATCCACGCTGCGAACCGCGCTGCTCGGCGCCGCGTTCACGGCGATCTTTGCCGCCAATGCACATGCCGACCAGTTCGAGCACATCAACGACTCGATTCGGGGCGCGCCGAGCCCCGCCAACTACTTCATCGGCACACCCAAGGGCTGGAAACAGCCGATGACGCCGTGGGGCGAGCCCGATATCCAGGCCAAGCTGGACATGATGCAGGCCTCGCGGGTTCCCCTCCAGCGCTGTCCCCAGGCTCGGGAGTTCCCGGCCAAGCCCTGCAGCCTCGACAAGAAGTGGCGCACGCAGGAGGAGTACGAGGAGGAAGCCGCCAAGCTGCACAAGCAGGGCGACCTCGCGACCAAACTAACCAAGGAAGGAAAACTCGGGGCCGCGCTTCAGGCCGGTGTGAGCGATCCGCGTCTTCCGCAGCACGAGGTCAATCTGCTCGTCGATCCGTCCAACGGGCTGCTGCCGGCACTGACCCCCGAAGGCAAGCGCCGCGCGCTCGATATGCACAGCGACTGGGAGCTGCCGGGCGTGCCCGGCAAGTACGACGGGCCGGAGGACTTCGACAGCTGGGATCGATGCATTACGCGCGGCATGCCGTCGTCGATGATGCCGTACCGCTACAACGGCGGCTTCTTCATCACGCAGTCCCCGGGCTATGTGGTCTTCCAGCTCGAGATGATCCACGAAGCGCGCATCATCCCTACGGACGGCACGCCCGTGCCTTCGTCGGCCATCAAGCAGTGGATGGGTATCTCACGCGGCCACTGGGAAGGCGATACGTTCGTCGTCGTGACGGACCACTACAAGCCGGGACCTCCGATGCTCAATCTGGCGGTCGTCGGGTCGCCTCCCGGCAACCGGTTCCCGATCAGCGACAAGATGAAAACGATCGAGCGCATCACGCGTTTGAACGATAACTGGTTCCTCTACGAGATCACGACGGAAGATCCGGTCATCCTGACGCACTCGTTCACCGTGCGCTATCCGATGCGTAACGACCCGACGTACAAGATGCCGGAGTACGCCTGTCACGAAGGCAACGAGATCGTGCACGACTACGTCACGACCAACCGCTATGAGCGGAAGCATCCGGAGCCCGTGGCACCGCAGAAGCCGGTCAAGGTCTCGCCGGCCGTCGCCGACGCCCTCGCCGGCACGTGGGTCGGCACGCCCGAGCATATGGTCACGATCGACGAGCAGATCAAGCTGCAGTTCACAAAGAGCTCGAACGATATGGTCAACGCCAAATTGATCGGGACGAATTTCGGGAAGGTCGACAAGCCGGTTCAGGGGTTCAAGATCGACGGCAACGTGATCCATTTCGCGACGCCGCAGGATCAGCCTTGGCGCTTCGGCGGCGAGCTGACCAAGGACGGCACGATCAAGGGCTCGTTCACGAGCATCGAGATCGCGCCGGACGCCCTGCCGATCACGTTCCGGCGCGTCTCGGACGCGTCCTCGAACGGCGCGTCCTCCGACGGTTCATAGCCGCTGCCGTAGGTGCCGGCGCCCGCCAAGCGGGCGCCGGCGGCACCCTGCTCTCGCTGCGGATGGCGGCGACGGACGCGGCCGCTGCGCGGTCAGCGCCAGGCGTCGATGCTGAACGTGGGTTTGACTTTGTTGTCGGTGCCGGGTCCGCGGCCGAGATAGCGCCCGCTGAACATCTTGAAGCCGCCCTGCGTCTCGCCGCCGGTGACGACGACCTTGATATCCTCCGGCCTGAAAATCTCGACGAGCTCGTCGGGCCCGGCCTTCAGCCGACTGGCAAACGGCTCCACCCCTGCGACGGCGAGCGGCTTGCAGAGCGTCTGCGTCCACTGGTCGTCCCAGTAATCGCGCGCCGGCAATTTAGCGTGGGCCGCGCACCATTCGATCAGCGCCTGCTTCGTATAGCCCAAATCGACGAAGGCTCGGGCCACGAGCGGGTCCATGACGATGAGCGGCGGGCTGTAGAAATCCGTGGCCGTGAGCATGCGGATGAAGCGGTCTTGCCAGGTCTCTCGCGGCCCGAATCCCGAGTGCGTGTACCAGCCGCCGAAGAACAGGCTCACCGTGCTGTCGGCGGCCTTGAAGCCCTCGTCGACGTGGAACGGCGCCCAGGGGCTTCGTTCCTCGGCTTCCGGGAAGCAGGCCGTGTAGGCCAGCCAGTTGCCGAAAGTGCCCATATAGGTCTCTCCGGGCACGGAGCCGCCCTGCAGGTTTTGGCTCAGCAGGCCGTAGGCGCGGCCGATCGTCGCATTGGCGTGATTGTAGGGTCCGAGCGCGCCGATGCCCGAATTCATGCCGAGCTCGTTACGGATCGGACCGTTGATGAGCGAGATCGTGGCCCAAGACGTAGTGCTGCTCGACCGCGCTGTGATGCCGCTCGCGGCCATGGCCAGAATGACGGGCAGGTAGTCCGGACGCGCGCCGGCCATGACGGCGTTCACGGCGACCTTCTCGACGTTGAACTCCCAGGCTTCGCGGAACGCTGTGGGCCGGAGCCGGCCGACGATTTCGTCCCGCGCGTGCCGAGTGCCCTCGAGCATGCGTTCCACGCGCTCCTCGGTGGGCAGAATGATAGGTAGAAAATCGGTCCAGCGGTTCTCCATGAAGAGCTGGCGCAGGTTCTCCTCGGTGTCCGGCGGCAACAGCCGAGGCGTCGACCGCTCGAACGTCGCGCCTTCGACGTCGGCGTCGTCGAGCGGCCGCGTCAGGCCTTCGATGACGCCCTGCATGAAAGGTCGCTTCGCGACCGGGTCCGTCCCTTCGATGTAGGCCCGCAGCTGCTCGGGCGAGCGGCCGACGATGGGCTGAGGCACGAAGACGTTGCGCAGGGTCGGCATGCCGGCCGCCAGCGCCGTCGCATTCGCGAGGCGCGCAAAGACGTGCGTGCTGACCGGAACGGCCGGCACGCCCTGCTGCTCGAGAGCCATCGCGAGCCCCACGACCGTGGGGCAACAAGTGCTTCAGAGGCCGACGCCGAGAATCGCCGCGTCGCCACCCTCCGCAATGGTCGCGCGCATGTCCGGATCGTCGACCCAGCTCTCGCGAGGCCGGACGACGCGCGTAACCACGGCCGGCAAATGCTCGGCGAACCACTGCCGCAGCTGATCTATGAAGGCATCGGAATTGTCGAACAGGCAGTCGACGAGGTAGACGACCTTACCGTCGAGGCTCTGCAGCCGATTGGCCAAGCGCTTGCCGACAACCGTCGGCGGATAACCGCGCGGATCGTATACCGTGATTTTCTCGGCCATGGCTTCCTCCGGACGCCGCCCCTGAGCTTGCGCTGCGATCGGCGGCAGCAATCGCAGACTCCGTCGATCCAACGAGTAGCAAGGCGGCCCTGCCATGTCAATTGGAGAGTATGCCTCGGGCGCGCCCGGGTCGTCATCAGAACTGCGCGCTCCAGTGCAGACCCATGCTCGGCGCCCAAGCGTTGGGATCCGCGGCAATCTTGAGGTCCAGGCCGATCGTCGCCCGCTGGGCGGGCTGCCAGGAGTGATCGTAGGCCAGCGAGGAGTGCGCTTGGCGATCCGCGTCGAGCTGCCGCTCGTAGACGAAGCTCAGCGCGTCGGTGCCGCCGAGCAGAGGGGCTGCAAAGCCGGAGACGCGTGTCTCGAAGTCCATGCTGACGACGCCCGGACCGCCGCCCGGCGCCGCGGCGTCCTGCAGCGTCGCGCTGCTCGAGAGCTTGAACGGCGTGCGCTCGACCGTGCGGCTCGAAAAACTCGGAAACAAAACGCTCAGGCTGCCGTATGCCTGACCCGTCGGATCGCGGCCCGCGCTGCCCTCGATGCGATCGACGAACGCGACGGGCGCGCGATAGACCAGGCGTGTATCGAGCGTCGGAGCAGGCGGCCCGAGCGGCGTCGCCGCGAGCTTGAGATCGCCCGTGACGTCGAGCGCTCGGCCCACACCCAGGGTCGACTCGATCGTCGAGACGGCCGCGGCAGAGGTCCCGTCCTGCAGGGCAAGATTCGCGCTCACGTCCAGCGGACTGCCCCCGAGAAGCTTCCAGCCCGTATCGAGTTCGGAGAACGTGAAGTCGAGCGCGCTGCTGTCGCCGCCGGCCGAGCGGCGCAGATCGCCCGTCACGCGCTCGATGAACGCGAGGTCGGGGCGAAGCGACAAACGCGTGTCGACGCTCGGCCGGAAGGCTTCGGGCCCTAGGTTCCAGTCCCCGTAACGGAGCACCGTCTTCAGATCGACCCCACCTGGGCTCGACCAGGCGGAGGTGATCTGCGGCAGCACCTCGGTCCGGCCTCCCGCGCCGACGAGCGTGAGAGCGGCGCCCAGCGCCAGACCGTCGTGCTCGATGCCGACACCCATGCGGCTCTCGACTTTGTCTCCGGCGGCCGTGTCCGAATGTGAAAAAGTCGGGCCTGCAGCCGCCGCGCAGGCCCATCCCATCAGCGCTGCAGACGCCAGTCGCCACACGCAGCGTGCGCCCATGCGCTCTCCCATGCTCGTCCTCGGCCCCGGCATCTTGCGCGGCGCCGGCTGGCCCGACAATCTGTTGCTGAGCGCCGACAAGCGCCTTTTTCCGGCGAACCTCTTGCGCTAGCATCGGTCTACCGAAAGGCATCCGCCCAGGAGTTCAAGCACATGAATCGGAAGGCCATCGCGGTTCAGGCCGCGCTCTTACTCGTCGTGGCAGGCGCGGCGCAGCTCGCAGCCGGCCGAGCCGCCGCGGCCGCGGACGGCCTGGTCGAGGGAAAGGATTACAAGCTCCTCTCGCCGGCCCAACCGACGAGTTCGCCCGAAGGCAAGGTCGAGGTCGCCGAGGTCTTCATGTTCAGCTGCCCGCACTGCTTCGAGTTCGAGCCGCACTGGGAGGCCTGGGAGAAGCACAAGGCGGACTACATCAACATCGTCCGTCTGCCGGCCAGCTGGAACCAGCTCGCCAAGCTCCACGCGCAGGCGTATTACACCGCCGACGTGCTCGGCAAGCTCGACGCGATCGATCACGACTTCTTCGACGCGTTCCACGTCAAGCACGATTACCTCGATACGGTCGACAAGCTGCGCGATTTCTTCGGCAAGCACGGCGTCGACGCCGACACGTTCGACAAGACGTTCAACTCCTTCGCCGTGCATACAAAAATGCAGCGCGCCGACGACCTCATCAAGCGCTATCAAGTCATGGGCACGCCCTCGGTGGTCGTGGACGGCAAGTATCTGACCGAAGGCTCCATGGCGGGCTCCTACAAGCGCTGGTTCGA
Organism: uncultured Gammaproteobacteria bacterium; assembly: GCA_963782445.1. Lineage (GTDB taxonomy): Bacteria > Pseudomonadota > Gammaproteobacteria > Steroidobacterales > Rariloculaceae > ZC4RG20. Next base: position 827,553 of record CAWAJM010000001.1, on the reverse strand, counting down.
AATCATCGACAAGCTGGCCGCGCGCGAGCACGAAGCCAAGCTCGCCGGCCACGCGCCGAACTGAGCGGAGCGCGGCCGTCCCTTCGGCGAGGGGACGGCCAGCCCGCATTATCCATGAACCGGCTGGGGGCTAGGGTCGCCGCTACCTCCGCTCTCCGGACTATGCCGCGTCGGTCTCCACCTTCAGCCAGCCGCCAACGCAGCCGGCTGCACGTTCGGCGACCGCCAACGTATCCGGCTGCAGGTTCGGCATAAGGGCGGTGTCGGGAGCGTGCGCGCCAGGGACGGCGCGCTACGCAGCCCCATGGATGGGTATTCCGGCGGCCCCGACACCGCCCTTATGCCGAACCGGCAGCCCCCCCGCGTGCTAAGCGTGTCGATGCGCAAGGTAAGTGCCCAACACCACCGCGATGCAACTGCCGAGCAGCCACGCGCTGACCGTTTCGCCGAGCAGCGCGGCGGCGCCGGCGAGCGTAATCGCGGGCATCACGAGCATCAGCGAAGCCATTCTGCCGATGCCGCCGTGGCCGAGCGCATAGAACCAGAAAACGTAGGCGAGCAGTGAAGAGAACAACGAGAGCCAGCCCATGGCGAGCCAGCCCTGCAGGGGCAGCGAGGCCCAGTTGCTGGCCGGGGCCGCAGCGATCAGGACCGGCACGTTGAACACGAGCGCCACCGCGAGCCCCCAGAACGTCGTCGCCGACGCCCCGAGGCGAGGCGCGAGCCGTCCCCCGAGCACGTAACCCAACGCACAGACGACGCCGCCGAAAAAAACCGTCAGGTCGCCGGCCGGCGAAGCGCCTCGCGAACCGAAACCCCCGTCACGGCCCGCGACGATGAGCGCGGCGCCGCCAAGCGCGATGCCGGCTCCGGCCCACCAGCCCGGCCTCGGCCGGCGCCGGTCCAGCGCGCAGGCAAACAGCACGGCCATGATCGGTATCGTCGCGAGAATCAGGGCGGCGTGGCCCGCCGTCGTACCCTCCATGCCGATGCTGAGCGTGACCGGCCAGACGGCGAAGCTTGCCACACCGGAGACGGCCAGCACGAGGCGGTCGCGCCAGGCTGAGGGGAACGGCAGCTTGAGCACCAGCGCCACGAGCGCGGCGATCGTGCCCGCGATCAGTGAGCGCGTGAGGCCGACCGTCAGCCCGTTCAGGTAGCCGACCGCGATCTTGTTCGCGACCGGTGTTCCGCTCCAAAGCAGCAGCGTGCCGAACCCCGCGAGCAGCGAGAGCCGCGGCAGCGGTTCGGCCGCTGCCAAGTCCTGTGTCGATGTACTCATGGCCCGACGATTCTATCGGGCCGGCGACCTCAGAAGGTGAGCTTCAGCGCCTGCTTCGTCTCGAGCGCTGCCTTGACTGCCTCCTTGGCCTCCCCGCCGCGCTCTGCCGCGGGCGGCACCGGCAGGGCCGTGCTCACAGGCGTGACGAGCGCGGCGAGGTTGCCGACGACGATGACCTCGGGCATGTCGCCGTCCAGGCTCGCCTGGGCAGCGGCGGCCGCGGCCTCCGCGCTCGTCGCCGGTTTACCCGCCATGGCCACGCCGGACAGGAGCACCGTGACGAGACCAATCCCGAAACCGTAGCGTGCATTCATTGCCTTTCTCCTCGTCCGCAGTCGGACCATGCATTCAACGTTCTTGGACCAAGGAAGACGACGAACGCTGCATGAAGAAAGCTGGAGAATCCGGGAGTTATCTGCGTTTCGCGCAAGCTCGGCGCTGTGGCATCATGCCCGGCATGCAGCAGGGAGCAAGCCAGTCCGTCACGCGCCCGAGCCTCGAGGATGCGCTCCGGCTGCTGCACGGCGTCTTCGGCTACGAGTCGTTCCGGGGCCGCCAGCAAGCCGCCATCGAGGCGGTGCTGGCCGGCCGCGACGCACTCGTGCTCATGCCGACGGGCGGGGGGAAGTCGCTGTGCTTCCAGATTCCGGCGCTGCTGCGCGAAGGCTGCGGCCTCGTGATCTCGCCGCTCATCGCGCTCATGGAGGATCAGGTCCGCGCGCTGCGCGAGCTCGACATCCGTGCCGCGTTCCTGAACTCGAGCCTCGGTTGGCGAGAGCAGCGCGAGGTCGTCGCCGAGCTCGAGCAGGGCCGTCTCGATCTGCTCTACGTCGCACCCGAGCGCGTGCTGCAGCCGCAGACGCTCGAGCTGCTCGGGCGCGTCCCGCTCTCCGTCATCGCCATCGACGAGGCGCACTGCGTCTCCCAATGGGGCCACGATTTTCGGCAGGACTATCTGGGGCTGCACGAGCTCGGGCATGCCTTCCCGAGCGTGCCGCGCATCGCGCTGACAGCCACGGCCACGCCGCGGACGCGCGCCGAGATCGTCGAGCGCCTCGAGCTCGACGATGCGGAAATCGCGGTCGGCAGCTTCGACAGGCCGAACATCCGCTACGCCGTGCAGGCCAAGACCGAACCGCGGCGCCAGCTTCAGCAGTTTCTCGCGAACCGGCGCGGCGAGGCCGGCATCGTCTACTGCCTGTCACGCAAGAAAGTCGACGAGACGGCGGCCTGGCTGCGCAGCCAGGGCTTCGACGCCCTGCCCTATCACGCAGGGCTTGCCGGCGATACACGCGCCGAGCACCAGCGCCGGTTCGCGACCGAGGACGGCGTCGTCATCGTCGCGACTATCGCTTTCGGCATGGGCATCGACAAGCCGGACGTGCGCTTCGTGGCCCACCTCGATCTCCCGAAAAGCATCGAGTCCTACTATCAGGAAACGGGCCGGGCGGGCCGGGACGGCCAACCGGCGGATGCGTGGATGGTCTACGGCCTGCAGGACGTGGTCCAGCTCCGGCAGATCGTCGACGGCTCCGAGGCCGGCGAGGAGCACAAGCGGCACGAGCGCCAGAAGCTCGACGCGCTGCTCGGGTGGTGCGAGATCACCGAATGCCGGCGCCGGCCGTTGCTCGCCTACTTCGGCGAAGCGCTCGAGGCGCCGTGCGGCAACTGCGACAACTGCCAGGGCTCCCCGGCGACCTGGGACGGCACTGAGGCCGCGCGCAAGCTCCTGTCCGCCGTCTATCGCACCGGGCAGCGCTTCGGCAGCGCGCACGTGACGGACGTGCTGCTCGGCAACGATACGGCCAAGGTCCGCCAGCACGGCCACGAACGGCTCAGCGTCTTCGGGGTCGGCGCCGAGCTCGGCACGCAAGCCTGGCGCTCGGTCATCCGCCAGCTCATTGTGCTCGGCTACCTTCGTGCGGACCAGGAGCGTTTCGGCGCGCTCGCGCTGACGCCGGCGAGCCGACCGCTGCTGCGCGGCGAGATTACGCTGCGGCTCCGCGAGGACAAACGGGCGGCGGCGCCGCGCCGGCAGGCGCGGGGGCCGGCCGCCGCCGACTTCACGCTCGAGACGGCCGAGGACAAGGCCTTGTGGGAGGCCCTGCGCGAGTGCCGCCGGCGCCTCGCCGCCGAGCACGGCGTCCCCCCCTATGTGATCTTTCACGACTCGACGCTGCTGCAAATGGTGCAGCGCCGGCCGGCCGGAGAAGACGAGCTGCTCACCCTCGGCGGGGTCGGTCAGGCCAAGCTCGAGCGCTACGGCGAGCACTTCCTCGAGGTCATCCGGGACACCGGGCGCCCGGCCTATTCCCAGGCGCCGGACGCGAGCGCGCGCTGAATTCTCACCGTCCAGGCCTGCTGCGCCGAGTCGTCGAGCCCATGGTCGGTCTCGTCGTCGTAGCGCTGCTCGAGCTCGGCCAGCTGGTGCAGCAACGAGCGCTGCAGCGGCTCGACGAGCGCCTGCACCTGTAGGCGAACCTCCGCGCTCGTGCTCCCCGGCTCGCAGCGCCGCGAGGTGCCGGTCAGCCTGCGCGCGAGCGCATCGAACATGAGCTTGTGGACCTCCGTCAAGTCGAAGTGCCCTTGCTCGTGGCGTAGCAGCGAAGCCCCTTCGGCGCCGGGCCGCACCCAGGACGACTGCGGATCGAACGTCGCGGCGGCGATCATCTGCGTGATGCGGTAGGTGCAGGCCGTGCCGTCGCGTTCGAGGGCGTAGTGATAGGCCCAGATCAGCGTGGCCGAGGTGCTGGCGCCCGTGGTCGCGGGGGCGGTGGGGTCGACGGGGCCCTGGAAGTCGGCCCAGGTCAGCGGCCTGTCGGCCCGCCAGACGATGCCCGGCACCTCGGGCGCCGGCGCAGCGGAAGGCGCGGGTACCTGGGCGCGCACGGCCGGCGCCGCCCCGGCCGCAACCAGGCCGAGCACGACGAGCTTCTGCAGGCGCTTCGAAGGCATGCCGAAAACGATCGTGACCGAATTCCGAGACGGCCACAATCGCCGCGACCGCGCAGGACCTGGAGCGAGCCTAAAGAATTCTTCTCCCTGCCGCCCGGCCCCGAGGACCGATTTATGCGACTATTTCGTCTAAGGCTTTAATCGCGAGGGAGACAACCATGGGATTTGCGCTTTCCGATCTTCGCCTAACGAGCACGGCATTCGCCGATCATGGTGCGATTCCGCGCAAACATACGGGCGAAGGCCAGGAACGTCTCGCCGCCCCTGGCCTGGTCGAAGCTGCCGGACGGGACGCGCTCGCTGGCCGTATTCGTGCACGACCCCGACGCCCCGCTCGTCTCGCCCGGCCGCTACGGGTTTGTTCATTGGGTGCTCTACAACATCCCCGCCAACGTCGCCGAGCTGCCCGAGGGCGTCCAAGGCTACACCTGCGGCGTCAACGACATGGGCAAGCAGGGCTTCAATGGCCCCATGCCCCCGAACGGGCACGGCACGCACCACTACTTCTTCTGGCTGCTCGCGCTCGATGCGGAGCTCGATCTCGAGGCCGGCCTCTCGCTCTGGGACCTGCTCGCGAAGGTCGAGCCGCACGTGCTCGGCATGAACCGCACCGTCGGCACGTACGAGCGGACTTAGTGGCGCGTTATAGGCACTAGTACCACGGAACCGGCTCTTCCGGGGCGGCCGCGAGGTCCCGGGCTCCTCATACGCGATTCGGTAACAACGAGAGCTAAAGACGAAGATGAGAATGAGAAGACTACTGCGTTCGATCGAGCTCGCCGCCCTGCTGGGCACGCTCGCCGCGCCCGCGTGGGCGCAATGGCCGCCCTACCCCTCGCCGAACGTGCCGATGACGGCCGACGGCAAACCAGACCTTGCGGCGCCCGCGCCGCGCGCCGCCGACGGCCACCCGGATTTCTCGGGCATCTGGCAGATCGACGTGCCGCAGGGCAAGCCGCCCGGCCCCAAAGCGAAGCCCCCGGCCCCCGCACCCGGCGCGCCGCCCTGGGCCACGTTCTTCGACCTCGGCGCCGGCTTCGCCGACGGCCTGCCCTTCAAGCCTTGGGCCAAGAAGCTCCGCGAGGAGCGCATGGCCAACAACGACAAAGACAATCCCGATGCGCACTGCCTGCCGATCGGGCTCACGCAATTTCACATGCATCCGCAACCGCGCAAGATCATCCAGACGCCGCAAGAGCTCGTGATGCTGTACGAATCGAACTACGGCGTACGGCAGATCTTCACGGACGGGCGCAAGCCCCCGGACAACGACCCCGAGCCTTGGTGGTACGGGTACTCCGTGGGCCGTTGGGACGGCAACACGCTCGTCGTAACGACGACGCATCTGCGGGACGGCGGCTGGCTCGACGTGACGGGCAGCCCGCAGACGGACCAGGCCACGATCACGGAACGCTATACGCGGCCGGACTTCGGTCACATGATCATCGACGTGACGATCGACGATCCGAAGGCGTACACGAAACCGTTCACGGTCCGAGTCAGGCACAAGATACTGCTGAACACGAACCTCATCGAATTCATCTGCCTCGAGAACGAGCAGTCGTCGCGCTACTACGACGGCAACTCGGGCAACTGAAACCCACGGAACTTGCATACAGGAGTTCAACGATCATGAAGGCTAAACACTTTTTCGGCGCCGCGGGCGCGATTCTCACGCTGATCCTCGCGCCGCTCGCCGCATCGGCCCATCATTCGTTCGCTGCCGAGTTCGACCGCAACAAACCCGTCAAGCTCACGGGCACGGTGACCAAGGTCGAATGGATGAATCCTCACGCACGCTTCTACATGGACGTTGTCGACAAGGACGGCACCACGGTCAACTGGAACTTCGAGCTGACGAGCCCGAACGTGCTCATTCGGCGCGGCTGGAGCCGCCACTCGCTGAAGGTCGGCGACAAGATCACGGTCAAGGGCTTCGGCGCCAAGAAGGCGGCCCACGTCGGGAGCGCCGGCAACGTAACGCTCGCCGACGGCCGTGAAATCTTCGGCGGGGCGAATCCGAGCGACGCCAAGAACTGACCGCTTGCGCGCAACGCACCGCCAAAAGATAATCCGATCCCTGTCCAAGAGCTCCATGGGTTCCTGTCAGCCATGACCGCCTTCCACACGCCGTCGACGAGCCGCCGCGAAGCACGCGGCCTCGTACTCGTACGCGTGCTCGAAGAGTCGCGCTGCGGGGCCCCATGACGAGATAGAGTTCGCATCCATCCACCCCCCGCCGGCGCAAGCCGACGGGGGGTTCTTTTTTCGGGCCCTCCCGGCGCAACCGGCCACGACGAGGAGCCCGTATGACAAGACTGACCGGAGCCGAGATCACCGTCCGCCTGCTGGAGCGGCAAGGCGTGCGCTGCATCGCGGGCCTCCCGGGCGGCGCCGTTCTGCCCCTTTACGATGCGCTGGCCGGCTCGCGCCGGATCCGTCATGTGCTCGCACGCCACGAGCAGGCGGCCGGCTTCATTGCCGGCGGCATGGCGCGCGCAACGGGCAGACCCGGCGTCTGCCTGGCCTCGTCGGGCCCCGGCGCCACTAATCTGCTGACGGCGATCGCGGACGCCAAGCTGGACTCCGTGCCGGTCGTGGCGCTCACGGGCCAAGTGCCGCGCGCGATGCTCGGCACCGACGCGTTTCAGGAGGTCGACACCTTCGGCCTGTCCCTGCCGATCACGAAGCACAACTACGTCGTGCGCTCGGCCGCGCAACTCCTCAACGTCCTGCCCGAGGCGTTCCACATCGCGGCCTCGGGCCGGCCGGGTCCCGTGCTCGTCGACATTCCGAAAAACGTCCAGATGGAGACGGCGGAGGTCGCCGCCTGGCCCGAGCCCGGCACGCCCGCGCCCGCGCCGGCGCCCGACGCCGCCGCGCTCGACCGGGCCGCCCTGATGCTCGAAGCCGCCGAAAGGCCGCTGCTCTATCTCGGCGGCGGCGTCGTCGCGGCCGCTGCGGCCGACGCGGCGCTCGCCCTGGCCGAAAGGCACGCCGCTCCGGCCGTCATGACGCTCATGGGTCTCGGCGCCGTGCCGGCCACGCATCCGCTCTCGCTCGGCATGCTCGGCATGCACGGCGCGCGCTGCACGAACCTCGCGCTCGAGCGCTGCGACCTGCTCGTGGCCGTCGGCGCGCGCTTCGACGATCGAGCCATCGGCAAGGCGGCCGAATTCTGCCCGCGCGCGAAGGTCGTGCATGCCGACATCGACGCTGCCGAGCTCGGTAAGATCAGGCGCCCCGACGTGGCCGTCCGGGGCGATGCGGCCGCCGTGCTGCACGGGCTGCTGGCGCGTGGCCGCGGTCGGGCACGTCCGGCCTGGCTCGCCGAGGTCGCCCGCCTGCGCCGCGAACATCCGCTGCGCCGGCCCGGCGCCGAGCGGCTCGACCGGCCCTATGGCCTCATCGAGGCCGTGGCCGCCGCCGTCGACGCGAGCGCTTTCGTAGTGACCGATGTCGGTCAGCACCAGATGTGGGTCGCGCAGGCTTATTCGAAGCTGCGGCCCCGGCGCTGGCTCACGTCCGGCGGCCTCGGCACGATGGGCTTCGGCCTGCCGGCCGCGATCGGCGCGGCCCTGGCCGAGCCCGGCGCCAAGGTTGTGTGCTTCTCCGGCGACGGCTCACTGCTCATGAACCTGCAGGAGCTCGCGACGGCCGCGGAGCAGGGTGTCGACGTGAAGATCGTCCTCATGGACAACGGCTCGCTGGGCCTCGTTCACCAGCAACAGACCCTGTTCTTCGGCGGCCGCAGCTTCGCGGCGCATCACTCGGTGCGCCCGGACTTTCCGCTGCTCGCCGCAGGCTTCGGCGTCGCGGCCCTCGATCTGGGCACCGCTTCGGACCCGCGCCGCGCCCTTGCGGCCGCCTTGGCCGCGCCCGGGCCGTGCCTGATCCGCGCGCCCATCGACGTTGCGGAGCAGGTGCTGCCGATGGTGCCGCCCGGGGCCCCGAACGTCGCCATGATCGGCGGCTAGGCGGCGATTGGGCAGCGTTCCGACGCTGCGCCGGCAGCGGGCGCGGGCATCGGCTCGATGGGGCGTCAGCGCGGAGCCTGCTATAGTGATGGCGCCCCGGCTGGTTCCGGAGCCTCGGTCCATTCCAACTCTAAAGGAGGCTCACGTGTCACGACGCACACTTCGTTTATCCGTCGCCGTCTGTTTGCTGCCGCTCGGCGCCTTGTCCGGTTTCGCCGCTTACGGCCAACCGCCCGGGCCCAGCGGAGCGCGGGGCAATCCGGCGCAGCGGGATCTGCCGCCCACGCCCCCGCCGCCGCTGTTCTTCCGGGAAACCTGGACGCGGGGCCCCGACAACAAGAGCGAAGCGCCGGCGATGCAGGAGAACGTCGGCACCGGCCCCCTCCAGCTCGATCTGCTCGGTCCGAGCGGCAAGAACATTCAGGTCACGGGCATTCCCGACAACAAGGGCAACCCCATGCACCTGTGGACCGGTCTGTGCACGACGCCTTGCGGTGCCGCGCTGCGCGACCGGAATGATTACGTCGACTTGACCGGGCTCGCCTCGATCAAATGGAACACGAAGGTATCGGGCATGCATGCGATCCGGCCCGTCGTGAAGCTGGCAGACGGGACGTGGCTCGTCGGCGATACGACGAGCGGCTCGACCGTCGGATGGCTCGAGAACGAGGTCGCGTTCAAGGGGATGAAGTGGCTCAAGCTCGATCCCGAAAAGCTCGTCACGAAGGGTGTCTGGATCGAGCACCCGGATCTCAGTAAGGTCGACGAGGTCGGGTTCGTGGATCTCATGCCGGGCAGCGGCCACGGCCCGGGCGGCTGGTCCGACGTCGCGGAGATAGGGGTTTACGGTAAACGCGTGCCGCGCCAGCAGTAGCCGTCGACACAGCTAGACGCGGCCGAGCGTTGAGCTTGGTTTGCCGAGGAGGGCCGCCCGCGGGAGACCGGGGCGGCCCTTCACGTTCATTGACGGGCTATTGAGCGGCTATTGACCGGCCGGCGTCTGCGGGGCGGCCTGCGGCTCGGGCGTAACCTGCGACTCGGCGGCGCTCGGGGCCCCGGAACCGTTGGGCGCACCGAGCGCCGCGGCGCCCGCATCGGCGATGGCGCCGTCCGCGCCGCCGCTGATGCCGAGGCCGCCGACGGTGCGCCCGTCGTAGGTCAGCGTCACGCCGCCCGGCCCTGGAAACGCGCCCGGGAACGCCGTGAAGATGTCGACGCCGTTACGCTTCATGGCGCCGACGTAGCTCGTCGGCATCCGATAGCGCGCTGCGAAGCGCGCCTTCTGCAATGCGATGTCGCGAATGCCCGTCGACGTGTCGTCGAGCTGCTCGAAGTAGACGAGCTCGCCGTTGTTGTCCGTGATGGCGATGGCCACTTTGACGTTGGCCTTGACCGCGGCGGCCTCGGCGGCTGCGGCAACCTGCTTCGCCTGCGCGAGCCTGATCGGCATGCCGTAGGGCATCTTGGGCGGGCGCACGGCGCGCTGCGCCGCGGGAGCCGGTGCGGCGCCGGAGGGCCCTTGAGACTGTGCGGGGGCGGAATCGGCCGGGGGCGAATCCTGAGCCTCGACCGCCAGGGCGAGGAACGATCCCGAGATCAACGCGATGGCCGCCGCCATCGATGAGAGCTTCATAGACTTTTCCTTGTTGTCAGCGGTTGTTGTCGGGGTCTCGATGAGACCGTTTCGGCTATTGGCCTGGACGGCCACTAGCATAACGTCAAGCGCGCCCGGTACGAATCCTCTCCGGGCCGCTTATCTACAGCAGCCGCTCGAGCGCCGCTGCGATGCGCGCGGGCGGGACCCTGGGCGCGAAGCGCCGCACGGCGCAGCCGCGGCGATCGACGAGAAACTTCGTGAAATTCCATTTCAGGGCACGCGTGCCGAGCGCGCCGGGCCGCTCGTTCGCGAGCCACGCGAACAACGGATGCGCCGCGGGCCCATTGACGTCGATCTTCGCGAACATCGGGAACGTGACGCCGTAGCGCGTCGTGCAGAAGCTCTTGATCTCGTCCCCCTCCCCGGGCTCTTGCTTGCCGAACTGATTGCACGGAAATCCCAGCACCGCGAAGCCCAGGTTCCCGTACGTACGCCAAAGTGCCTCGAGCCCCTCGTATTGCGGCGTAAACGCGCACTGGGAGGCGACATTGACGATGAGCAGCACGCGGCCTTCGAATTCGCGCAGCGGACGCTCACGGCCCTCGATGTCACGCGCCGCGAAGTCGTAGACGCTCGTCAAGGCGCCTCCGACTCGAGCCGCTCGAGCGGCGCCGGCCCTTCGGCGCCCGGGGCCGGCTCGCCGAGCTCGGCCGCCTGCGGTGTGCGCGTCGCGCGCTCCACGGGTTCGGGTGCGGCAATCTCGAGATCCTCCGGGGCGGCCTTGAGCTCGCGGAATCGGCGCACGGTCACGAGCACGCGCGACTCGAGCGTGCCGACCGAGCGGTTGTAGGCGTCCACGGCCTTGTCGAGCCGGCTGCCGACGTCGCTCCAGTGTCCCGCGAGCGCCGCAATGCGCTCGTAGAGCTGCTTGCCGAGCGCGGCGACTTCCTGCGCGTTGCGCGCGAGTGCCTCCTGCCGCCAGCCGTAGGCCACGGCGCGCAGCAGCGCGATCAGCGTCGTCGGGGTCGCCGGGATCACACGCTCGCCGACCCCGAACTCGATGAGCTCCGGATCGTGCTGCAGCGCGGCGCTGAAGAACACCTCCCCCGGCAGGAACATGACGACGAAGTCAGGGCTCGGATCGAATTGCTCCCAGTAGTTCTTGCGGCCGAGCGCGACCATGTGCTCGCGCACGCGGCGGGCATGCTCGACGAGCGCCGCGCGCTGGGCGCCCTCGTCCGTCGACTCGGCGGCTTCGAGGTAGGCCGCGAGCGGGGCCTTCGCGTCGATGACGATCTGCTTGCCGCCCGGCAGCTTGACGATCACGTCCGGCCGCAGCCTGCCTTCTTCGGTCGAGCGGCTCGGCTGCTCGAGAAAGTCGCAGTGCTCGAGCATGCCCGCCATCTCGACCACGCGCTCGAGCTGGATCTCGCCCCAACGGCCGCGTACGGCGGGCTGGCGCAGCGCCTTGACGAGGTTCGCGGTCTGATCGTGCAGCATCGGCAGATGCGTCTCGACGAGACTGCGCAGCTGCTCGTCGAGCGCCGAATAGGCCGCGACGCGCTGCTTTTCGATCTCACCGAGCTTACCGTCGACGCGCTCGAGCGACTCGCGCAGCGGACGGACGAGCTCGTCGACGGCCTTGCGCCGCGCCTCGAGATCGCCGCGTGCGCCTTCCTGGAACGTCTCGAGCGTGCTCTTCGCGAGGTCGAGGAAGGCGCGGTTATTGCTCTTGAGCGCCTCGGCCGACAACGCCTTGAACGCATCGGCGAGCGCCGTCTCGGCCTGCTTCAGCACCGAAAGCTTCTCGACGGCCGTCCTGCGCTCTTCGCGCAGCCGTGCCTCGGCGACGGCCCGGCGCTCAGTCTCGGCCTTGAGGTCGGCGCCTGCATGCGCGAACTCGGCGTGCCGCCTCTCGAGCTCGGCCGCGCGGCGCTCGAGCTCACGCTCGAGATCGGCGATCCGAGCGCCGGTCGCCGCGCGCGCGGCCGCCGCCAGCGAAGCGCGCACCCACCAGGCGAGAATCCCGCCCGCCAGCGCCGCCCCGAGCAGCGCGCCGAGCGCGATGAGCCAATCGGTCGGGTCGACGAGATTCACACGCTGCCTTGCGTTGGGCCGAAGAGCTTGCATGGTAAGGGAAATTTCCGACTTCGGCAGCGTAGCCGTGGCCGCGTTACCTCGCCAAGGCCTCGAGCCGGATCGGCAGATCCCTGACGCGGATGCCGGTCGCGTGAAAGACGGCGTTCGCGATCGCGGCCGCAACCCCGGTCGTGCCGAGCTCGCCGATGCCCTTGACGCCGATCGGATTCACGTGCGGATCGTCCTCATCCACGAAGGTCACGTCGATGGCAGGCACGTCGGCGTTGACGGGCACGAGATACTCGGCGAGATCCGCGTTGAGATAGCGGCCGGTGCGCACGTCGATGACGGTGTCCTCGTGCAGCGCCTGGCCGAGGCCGTAGACGATGCCGCCCTGCAGTTATCGATCTCGAGCCGCACGGCACGGCCGTTCACGAACCAGCTGACCTGGACGATCTCGGCCGCCGGCCGTTCGCGCCGATGCGCCCGTTCGCGCCGGTTCTCGTCGATGCGCACTGGCTTTCCCATTCCCGCGAGATCCCCGTAGTGCTGCCGTCGACCTCGGCGTGCAAGGAGCATGCCGTTGGCAGCCGCGCGGCCGCGACACCGCCGCCGCGACCGCTCCCCCATGGCACGCGCGGCGCGCGAACCGTGGGGTTCGTCGCTTGATTCGCCGCCCCCTTTGCGGGATAAATGGGAAACAATCACAACGACACTTCGGGCGGGGGGTACTCGGCGCAGGCTGCGCGATAGGGCTCTGCCGTCCTTCTGGAGGAGAGACCCATGACCGCTGGACGCCGCCCCCGCCACGTGCTCGATCGACGCGCCTTCATCGGCTCCGGCATTGCCGCCGCGGCCGGCATTGCGGCCGGCGCCCCCCTGGGCCGCGTCTTCGCCCAGGACATCCGCGGCGCGAAGCCCAGCGCAGTCGTCGACACGACGGCCGGACGCCTGCAGGGCGTCGAGCTCGACGGCGGCGTCAAGGCGTTCTACGGCGTCCCCTATGGCGCCTCGACGGCCGGGGAGAACCGCTTCATGCCGCCCAAGCGCCCGGAGCCCTGGCCCGGCGTGCGCCCGGCGGTCACGGTCGGCCACCGCTCGCCGCAGACCTTCGGCGGACCCATCTCGGAGGTCTACGCGCTCGACCGCCGCGAGCCCATGGGCGAGGACTGCCTCGACCTCAACGTCTTCACGCCGGGGCTCGGGCGCGGCGGCCGGCCCGTCATGGTCTGGCTGCACGGCGGCGGCTTCACGAGCGGCTCCGGCAACTGGCTGCTCTACGACGGCGCGCGGCTCGCGCGCAGCCAGGACGTTGTGGTCGTGCCCGTTACGCACCGGCTCAACGTCTTCGGCTTCCTGTACCTCGCCGGCCTCGGCGACAGCCGTTTCGCCGAAGCCAGCAATGTCGGCATGCTCGACATCGTGGCGGCGCTCGGATGGGTCAGGGACAACATCGACCGCTTCGGCGGCGATCCGAACAACGTGACCATCTTCGGCCAATCCGGCGGCGGGGCCAAAGTCTCGACGCTCATGGGGATGCCGTCGGCCAAGGGACTCTTCCATCGCGCCATTGCGATGAGCGGGGCCATGCTCGAAGGCGCGTCGCCGGACAAGGCGACCGAGACGGCGCGAAAGTTCATGAGCGCGCTCGGCGCCCGGACGCCCGAGGACATGCAGAAGCTTCCGATGGAGACCGTCCGCGACGTGTACTTGAGGACGCCGGGCCTCGCACTCTCGCCCGTCGACGACGGCCGCACCCTGCCTTCCGGCCCGTTCAGCCCCAAGGCACCGGCGATGTCGGCCGACGTGCCGATGATCATCGGCACCGTTGCGCAGGAAATCAACTTCTTCCCGAACACGCCGCGCGACGCAATCGACAACGGGACGCTGCTGACCGACGTCAAACGCGCCACGGGTGCCGACGACGCCGACGCGACGCACCTCATCGAGGTCTATCGAAAGGGCCGGCCTAAAGCCAGCAATATCGAGCTCTACCAGACGATCGCCTCGGACGCCTCGTTCTTGCGCCAGGCCCCGATGGCCGAAGCCGCGCTCAAGTCCGAGCAAGGGACCGCGCCGGTCTACGTTTACTACTTCACCTGGCAGTCGCCCGTTCACGAAGGCAAGCTCAGGGCCTACCATACGCTCGACATCCCCTTCGCCTTCGACAACGTCGAGGTCGCCGCCTCGATGACGGGCGCCGGCAACGACCGCTACGCGCTCGCGACGAAGATGAGCTCGGCCTTCGCGGCGTTCGCTCGCAGCGGCGATCCGAACTGCGACGTGCTGCCGACCTGGCCGAAGTTCGACACGAAGACGCGCGCGACGATGGTCATGGACGACAACTGCCGCGTCGAGGACGACCCGCACGGCGCCGAGCGCATGGCGCTCGACGAGGTTCGCGCGAAGTCGAAGAAGAACGGCGCGCCTTCCTGAGGCGCCTTCCGCGATCGGCGGCACGCCTCCTAGGTGGCGCCGGTGGCGGGCGGAGCCATCGGCGCAGATGCGGTGGCGGTAGCTGGCTTCAGGGAAGGATTCACGCCGTCCCCGAAAGCGCCCGTCTGCGCGAGACTCCGCCCACCGCCAACGCAAGAACCCGTTCATGCATCATGCGGCCGATTTCAGAGCCGGAACACCCGCTCCGCGTTCGTCTGGTACAGCGCCTTCTTCTCGTCGTCCCCGATGGGCAGTCCGTCCGTGACGGCGACCTCCTCCGGAACGTACTGGTAGGGATAGTCCATGGCGTAGAGCACGCGGTCGCCGCCGAGGACCGAGCGTGTGTACAGGATGGCCGGCTCCCAAGCCATGCCGCTCGTCGTCACGTAGACGTTTTCGCGCATATAGTCGCTGGGTTTCTTCTGGAGCGGGCGCACGTTTGCGTACCGGCGCGTCTTGACGATTCCCGCGTGGAAATGGTCGACGCGGAACAGCCAGAACGGAATGCCCTCGCCGAGGTGCCCGACGACGAGTCTGAGGCGCGGGAAACGATCGAAGGCGCCGCTCATGATCACGCGCAGCAGATGCATGCCGGTCTCGACGGCGAAGCCGTAGATCGCGCCGTCGAGGCCGCTCTCCAGCAAAGGGCCGATCATAGTGCGCGGGGGCGTCTGCGGATGCACGTAGACGGGTACGTCGAGCGCATCGGCTGCCTCGAAGATCGGCCAGAATTTCCGATCGTCGAGATACTCGCCCTGGGTATGGGAGTTGATCACGGCACCCTTGAGCCCGAGCCGGGTGACGGCGCGCTCGAGTTCGCGCGCGGCGCGCGGCGGGTCCTGAGGCGCGACGGCGGCGAGCCCCGAAAAGCGGTCCGGATGGCGGCGGATCGCCTCCGCGAGCTCGTCGTTGTAGGCCTCGGCCAGGGCAACGGCGGTCGCGCGCTCGAACACCTGGACGCCGGGCGCCGTCAGCGAGAGGAGCTGCCGTTCGATGCCTGCCGCATCCATGTCGGCGAGGCGTCGGTCGCCGAGGTCCTCGAGACGGGCCACGACATCCCGCGTCTTGGGACTGTCGTTGAACAAAAAATAGCCCATGAGGCTCTCGAAGCCCGGATCGTCGAACGCGTGCTCGGTCAGCCCCTTCCGGTAACGCGCCAGCATGTCCGCGGGCGCGAAGGCCTCTTCCGTTGCGATGCGCAGATAGGTTTTGCCCGCGTCCATAGGCGCCTATTGTAGACTTGGCGGGGACCGCAAGAACAAGGGGAGGCGGGACCGCATGCCGGTCGAGAGAATGGAGCACTACCTGGTGCTCAGCGACGACATCGAGGAGACCAAGCGCTTCTACTGCGAGGTCCTCGGCATGCGCGAGGGGTTTCGGCCCGATCTCGGCTTTCCCGGCTATTGGCTTTACGTCGGTGAGGTTCCGTGCATTCACATCGCCGAATGGGGCACCTACAAGGTCTTCACAGACCGCGTCGGCATCCCGATCTCGACGCGCGCGGACGGCACGGGCGCGCTCGATCACATCGCGTTCAACGCCTCCGGGTACGAGGAGATCGTCGAACGCCTCGAGCCGCTCGGCGTGGTGCTGGGCCGCAATCTGCTCGACGAGATCGGCCTGCGCCAGCTTTTCATCCGCGATCCAAACGGGCTCGTCATCGAGCTGAATTTCAGAGAAAGCGCCCACCGGGCGTAACGGGAGCAATCGAGTGGATACGACCGATCTAGGGTTCGTCGGCGTCGGCCGCATGGGCGGCTTCATGGCCAAGCGTCTACTGGACGCCGGGTTTGCGGTGACGGTATACGACACGTCGAGCGAGGCCGTCGGGCAGCTCGTCGAGCACGGGGCCAAGGCCGCGGACTCGCCGGCCGAGGTAGCGGCCGCGGCCGAAATCGTGTTCCTGAGCCTGCCGACGCCCGAGATCGTGTACAAGGTCGCCCTCGGCCCGAACGGCCTCGGCGAAGGCGGCCCCCGAGCCGGCGGCCCGCTGCGCTACGTCTTCGACTGCTCCACGACTGGGCCCGGGATCGCCCGCCAGGCCGCGGAAGGCCTCGCGCAGCGCGAGATCGTCTACGCCGACGCGCCCGTCAGTGGCGGCCTCGCGGGCGCGCGCAACGGGACCCTGGCCGTCATGGTCTCCGGCCCCAAGGCCGCCTACGAAAGAGCAGAGCCGGCTCTGAAGCAGTTCGGCAAGCTCTTCTACGTGGGCGATGCGCCGGGCCAGGGCCAGGTCATGAAGCTCGCCAACAATCTGCTCGCGGCGGCCGCCATCGTGCTCTCGTCCGAGGCCGTGGCCTTCGGCGTCAGGGCCGGTCTCGATCCGGCCCTGATGCTCGACGTGATCAATGCCGGAAGCGGCCGCAACAGCGCAACGCAGGACAAGTTCCCGCGCTCGGTGCTGACGCGCACGTTCGACTTCGGCTTCGCGACCGGGCTTTCCTGGAAGGACGTGCGGCTGTGCCTGCACGAAGCCGAGAGCCTCGGCGTCCCGATGGTCGCGGGGGCGGCCGTGCTCCAGATGCTCGGAATCACGAAGCAACGCTTTGGCGCAGATTCGGACTTCACGTCCGTCGCCCGCGTCGTCGAGGAGTGGGCAGGCGTCGAGATCAAGAGTAAGTAGACAACCAAATCAAAACAATCAGAAAATCGTCGAACCACTACACAATCAAATCCGTAGGGAGGATTACACATGAACGACGAATTGTTCGAGCGCGGCCTCGAGGTCAGGAAGTCGGTGCTCGGCGCCGAATACGTCGAGCGGTCGCTAGCCAATGCGGACGAGTTCACGAAGCCCTTGCAGCGCCTCGTGACGGAGTACTGCTGGGGCGCCGTCTGGGGCCGCGAGGAGCTGCCGAAGAAAATGCGCAGCCTCATCAACATCGCGCTGCTGAGCACGCTGAACCGGCCCAACGAGCTCAAGATTCACGTCAAGGGCGCGATCCGCAACGGTTGCACGAAGGAAGAAATTCGCGAGGTGCTGCTGCAGGTCGGCATCTACTCGGGCGTTCCCGCGGCCGTCGACTCGTTCCGGCTGGCCAAGGAAGCGCTGGCTGAGATGGAGTAAAGGGGCCCCGGCCGGCATGCACAAATATCGAATGCTCATTGGCGGCGAGCGCGTCGACGCGGCCGGCGGCGAATGGTTCGAGTCGTTCGACCCATATACCGGTAAGCCTTGGGCTCTGATCCCCCGTGGCACGCCGGCCGACGTCGACCGGGCCGTCGAGGCCGCGCGCGCCGCGTTCAAGAACTCGGACTGGCGCGGCCTCACGGCCACGGCACGCGGCAAGCTGCTCTACGCGCTCGCCGACAGGATCGCGGCACACGCCGACGAGCTCGCCGAGATCGAGACCCGCGACAACGGCAAGCTCATCCTCGAAATGCGCGCCCAAACGCGCTATCTGCCGGAATGGTTCCGCTACTTCGGCGGCCTCGCCGACAAGCTCGAGGGCCGCGTCATCCCGATCGATCGGCCCGGCTTGTTCAACTTCACGCTCGAGGAGCCGCTCGGCGTCATCGCCGCCATCGTGCCGTGGAACTCGCCGCTCATGCTCGCGGGCTGGAAGATGGCGCCGGCGCTCGCAGCCGGCAACACGTTCGTCTGGAAGCCCTCCGAGCACTCGTCTGCCTCGGCGCTCGAGTTCGCCTCGCTGCTCGAGGAGGCGGGCTTGCCCCCCGGCGTCGTCAATATCGTCACGGGCTTCGGGACGGAAATCGGCGAGACGCTCGTCGGCCACCCTGATGTCGCCAAGGTCTGCTTCACGGGTGGCGACGCGGCCGGCACGCAGGTCTATACGACGGCCGCGCGCGGCTTGAAGCCCGTCACCATGGAGCTCGGCGGCAAGTCGGCGAACATCGTCTTCGAGGACGCGGACCTCGACAATGCGGTCAAAGGAGTCGTTTCCGGCATCTTTGCGGCCACAGGCCAAACCTGCGTGGCCGGCTCCCGGGCGCTCATTCAGCGCTCGATACACGATGAGTTCGTCGAGCGCTTCCTTGCGCTTGCAAAGACGGCCCGCATGGGCAATCCGCTCGAGGAAACGACCCAGGTCGGACCCATCACGACCGAGTCGCAATTCGAGAAGGTGCTGAGCTACATCGACATCGCCAAGCAGCAGGGCGCGCGCTGCATGCTCGGCGGCGGGAAGGCCGCGCGGCCCGAATGCGGCGAGGGCTGGTTCGTCGAGCCGACGGTGTTCACGAACGTCACGCCGGAGATGCGCATCGCGCGCGAGGAGGTCTTCGGTCCCGTGCTCTCGGTCATCACGTTCGAGGACGAGGACGAGGCCGTCGCAATCGCTAACGACAGCATTTATGGGCTGGCGGCCGGCGTCTGGACACCCAACGTGGCGCGTTGCCTCAAGATGGCGCAGCGGCTCGAATCCGGCACGGTCTGGATCAACACTTACCGCGTCTCGAGCCCGCTCTCTCCGTTCGGCGGCTACAAGCGCTCGGGCTTCGGGCGCGAGAGCGGTCTGCTCTCGATCCGCGAGTTCGTGCAAGAGAAGAGCGTGTGGATCGACATGAGCGGCGCCGACGTGCCCAATCCCTTCATCGTGCGCTGACCCGCGTCCCTCGGCGGCATTCGTCCGCCGAGGGACCCTTGCCGTCGCCGAAAGGTTTGCGCTACGTTTCGTTTGGCCGGCGCCGCGACAACGAACCATAAAGAGCGCGGCGCCGGCCGTCTACCAACGTTCAGCGTAGGCGGCCGGCCAGCGGCTGTGCCGCTCCGGCATTGCCGAGCCGCGGCCGGACGGGTTAGCGTTAGCGCGCAACGCCCCTTTCGCACGGAGATGCATCGTGTCCAGCCTGTATCCGACCATCGACCCCGAAGGCCTTCTCGAGTACTCCGTCGTATTCACGGACCGCGCCTTGAATCACATGTCCCTTGCCTTTCAGCAGGTCATGCGCGATATCTCGGTGAACTTGCGCGGCGTCTACGGTGCCGAAGCCGTCGCCGTCGTGCCCGGCGGCGGCACGTACGGCATGGAGGCCGTTGCGCGCCAACTCGCGACGGGACGCAAATGTCTCGTGATACGCAATGGCTGGTTCAGCTATCGCTGGAGCCAAATTTTCGAGATGGGGAAGATCCCTGGCGCCGAGACCGTCTGCAAGGCGAGGCCCGTCGAGGCAGGACCGCAGGCCGCCTTCGCGCCGGCCCCTCTCGATGAGGTACTTGCCGCGATCGGGCGCGAGCGCCCCGATTTGATCTTCGCCCCGCACGTCGAAACGGCGTCCGGCATGCTGCTGCCCGACGCCTACATCGAGCGCTGCGCGGCCGCCGTCCACGAGACGGGCGGCCTGTTCGTGCTCGACTGCATCGCCTCGGGCGCGCTGTGGGTCGACATGCGCGCCCTGGGCGTCGAACGTCCTGCTCAGCGCGCCTCAGAAGGGCTGGAGCAGCTCGCCCTGCTGCGGGCTCGTGATGCTGGGCGAGCGCGGGGTCGCGGCCGTCGAATCGACGCAAAGCACGAGCTTCGCCATCGACCTCAAGAAGTGGCTCGACATCATGCGCGCCTACGAGAACGGCGGCCACGCGTACCACGCGACGCTGCCGACCGACGCGCTCGCGCGCTTCCGCGATGCCATGCTCGAGACGCAGCGCGACGGCTTCGACACGGTGCGCCGCCAGCAGCTCGAGCTCGGCAGCCGCGTCCGCGCACTGCTCGCGGACAAGGGTTTCAAAAGCGTCGCCGCGCCGGGCTACGAGGCACCCGGCGTCGTCGTCTGCTACACGGACGACGACGGCATCCGCGATGGCAGCAAGTTCGCGGCCGAAGGCCTGCAGACGGCGGCCGGCGTCCCGCTCATGTGCGACGAACCGAAGGACTTCAAGACGTTCCGGCTGGGCCTTTTCGGCCTCGACAAGCTCCAGGACGTCGACGGCGCCGTCGCGAGGCTCGAGCGGGCACTCGACGCCGCCGTGCGCCGCTGAATAGCCGCCTCGGACCGGCCGGACGGCTCGGGCCGCGGCCGGCGTCGACGCCGGCGCACGCCTTGCTAGAATACCGGGCGCAAGGGGGCCTACTCGATACGTGACAAGGAACTGGAATGTCGATGCGCTTTGCAGCCACGGCCCTCGCGGCCCTGCTATCGCTCTCCTGCGCCTCGCAGGCTGACGCTCAGGCCGCGGATGCGGCCATCACGAATCAGGCCTTAGGCCCCGATGACGCCAATCCGGCGCTCGAGGCCCTCTCCTCCGTCAAGCCCGTCACGGCACCCCATGCCATGGTCGTTACGGCACAGCATCTCGCCACGCAGGTGGGGGTCGACATTCTCAAGCGCGGCGGCAACGCCGTCGACGCGGCCGTCGCCGTGGGCTATGCGCTGGCCGTCGTCCATCCCTGCTGCGGCAACATCGGCGGCGGCGGCTTCATGACGATCCACTTCGCGAGCGGCAAGAACGTGTTCCTCGACTTCCGGGAAAAAGCCCCGCTGAAGGCCGACTACAAGATGTTCCGCGACCAGCAGGACAAGGTCGTGCGCGGCCGCAGCACGAACACGTGGCTCGCGGTCGGCGTGCCGGGGACCGTCATGGGCCTCGAGACCGCCCGCAAGGCCTACGGCACGATGAGCCGCAAGGAGCTCATGGCCCCGGCGATCGCGCTCGCGAAGAAGGGCTACGTGCTGACCCAGGGCGACGCCCGCCTGCTCGGTTTCCGGGCCGCGCGCTTCGCCGAGCATCCCAACGTGGCCAAGATCTTTCTGAGCCACGGCGAGCCCTACAAGGCCGGCGACAGACTGGTGCAGCCCGAGCTCGCCCATACGCTCGAGCTCATCGAGAAGCGCGGCACGGACGCCTTTTACAAGGGCTCCATCGCCCGCAAGATCGTCGCCGCGAGCGAGGCGAACGGCGGCCTGCTCTCGATGCGGGACTTTGCCGAGTACACCGCGGAGTGGGAGCCGCCGGTCACCTGCGACTATCACGGCTACACGATCGAGTCCGCGCCGCCGCCGAGCTCGGGCGGCACGACCGTCTGCGAGATCCTCCAGATTCTGGCGCCCTACCCCCTCTCTGAATGGGGCTATGGGGCGGTCGAAACGACGCACTACCTCGTCGAGGCCGAGCGCCACGCCTTCGCGGACCGCAACACCTATCTCGGGGACCCCGCCTTCGTGCACAATCCGGTTGCCGAGCTCATCTCGCCCCAGCATGCCGCGAAGATACGCGCGCAGATCAAGACGGACGCGGCAACGCCCTCCTCCGAGGTCGAGGGCAGCCTCGGGCCGGCCGAGGGTCAGCACACGACGCACTACTCGATCGTCGACGCAAAGGGCAATGCCGTCGCCACGACGTACACGATCAATTTCTACTTCGGTAACGGGCAGATCGCGGGCGATACGGGCTTTTTCCTAAATAACGAGATGGACGATTTCACGGCCAAGCCCGGTGTGCCCAACGGGTTCGGACTCGTCCAGGGCCGCATCAATGCCATAGCGCCGGGCAAGCGGCCTTTGAGCTCGATGACACCGACGATCGTGCTCAAGGACGGGAAGCTCGGCATCGTGACGGGGAGCCCGGGCGGTTCGACGATCATCTCGACGACCCTCGAGAGCATTCTTAATGTCGTCGACTTCGGCATGAACATGCAGCAGGCCGTCGACGCACCGCGGCTGCACCACCAATGGCTGCCCGACGTCGTGATGGTCGAGCCCGGCTACCTGACGCAGGCGACCCGGATGGAGCTCGAGAAGATGGGCTATCGATTCCGAATGCGGCCTTCTTGGGGCGCCGTCGAGGCGATTCGGCGC
The DNA here is from genome assembly GCA_963782445.1 of uncultured Gammaproteobacteria bacterium. Classification (GTDB taxonomy): domain Bacteria; phylum Pseudomonadota; class Gammaproteobacteria; order Steroidobacterales; family Rariloculaceae; genus ZC4RG20. The sequence continues at coordinate 805,475 of CAWAJM010000001.1, read as the reverse complement.
GCTCCGGACACGGGCTTGCTCGAGGGTGCCAACGACGACCGGCGCTCGGCCGGCCTCGCGGCGGGCTACTGAAGCAGACGCGTTCGATGGGGGCTCGCGCACAGAACGGCCGGCCGGAAACGACGCAACAGTCCTCGCTCGAGCAACGCTACGAAGCCCTGCGGTCCCGAACGCGCGCCTTGCTGGACGCAAACCCGGACATGATCTTCCGCATCGACGGCGACGGGCGCTACCTCGACTTTCACAGCGGCCACCAAGAGACGCTCGTCGCACTGCCCGAGGCGTTTCTGGGCCGCACCATCGACGACGTCTTCGGCGAAGCCTTCTCGTCTGTCGCCATGCGCAACATCCGCGGCGCGCTCGAGACGCGCCGCATGCATATTTGCGAGTACTCTTTCGAAGCCGATGGCGAGCTGCGGGACTACGAGGTCCGCATCGTGCCGACCGGCGAGAACGAGATCATCTCGATCGTCCGGGACATCACCGAAAGAAAACGCAATGCGCTGCAGCTGCAGCGCACCGAATCGCGCCTCAACCAGGCGCAACACGTCGCGAGAATTGGGAGCTGGGAACGCGAGCTCGGCACGAACGAGGTTTGGTGGTCGCGGGAGACATACGAGCTCCTCGCCATCTCTCCTGACGAAGCCCCGTCGTTCGAAACGTTTCTGAGGCGCGTGCATCCGCACGACCGCGCACACATCGTCGAGAACGTCGACGATGCTGTCGCCCAACGCCGTCCCTATGTCTCGAATCTGCGCATCGTCCTGCCCGACGGCACGCAGCGGACGCTGAACAGTCGGGCGCACATCGTCCTCGACGGCAACGGCGAAGGCGTGCGCCTCGTCGGCACCATTCAGGACATTACGGACCGGGTCGAGCTCGAGCGCGAGCTCGTCGCGGCCGGCGAACGCGAGCGCGAACGCGTCGGGCGGGACCTGCACGACGGGCTCGGCCAGACGCTGACCGGGATCTCGTTGAGCCTGAAGGCGCTTTCCAATCGTCTGCAAAAACAAGAGGGCGCTCCGGTCGAGATCTTGCGCCAGCTCGAGAACAACGTGCTGGAAGCCCTGAGCGAGACGCGCCGGGCCGTCAGACTGCTCTCGCCGCGTATGGCCGGGCTGCCGGCCGCGCTCCAAGACCTGGCCCGGCAGTTCGAGCAGGCCCCGCTTCACTTCAATGTGTCCTGCGACACGCGCCACGAGGCGCATCATGCGGATCTCGAGACGCACCTCTATCGCATCGCCCAAGAGGCCGTCTGCAATGCCGTCAAGCACGCCAGGGCACGCAATATCGAGGTGCGCTACGGCTGCAATGGCGCGACGATCCGGCTCGAAGTCGTCGACGACGGCGTCGGCCTCGCGTGTGCGCCTGCAAACGGCCCGCCCGAGCCCCGCGGCATGGGTTTGCCGAACATGCGGTACCGGGCGCATCTCATCAACGGCAACGTCGAGCTCGACGCGGCATCGGGCCGCGGCCTGCGCGTCGTATGCACCTGTCCCTGCGGCCTGAATACGGGCTTGGAGAATTGACGATGAGCGATTCGATTTACGAGGTCTTCGCGGTCAAGTATGCCCAGCTGGCGCGGAAGGCCCATGGCAACTTCATCGACGGCGACCCGCACGACGACTCTGACATGCCGCTCGACTACTTCGTCTGGGCCATCGTCGGCGAGGGCCGTACGATCGTCGTCGACACGGGCTTCGACGCCGCCATGGCCGCGAAGCGGGGCCGCACGATCACACGCCCGGTCGAGGAAGGGCTCGAGGCGCTCGGGATCCGGCATCAGGACGTGCAGGACGTGATCATCACGCATATGCACTACGATCATAGCGGCAACGCCGCATTGTTCCCGAACGCACGATTCCATCTGCAGGACGCCGAAATGGAGTACGTGACGGGCCGATGCATGTGCCACCATCAGATCAGTCATGCCTTCGAAGCCGACGATGTCGCCCGCATGGTGCACCGGGTCTTCGCCGCGCGTGTCGAATTTCACGACGGCGCCGACGAGATCGCCCCCGGCGTCACGGTCCATCGCCTCGGCGGCCACACGAAGGGGCTGCAGTGCGTGCGCGTCGCGACCCGGCGCGGCCACGTCGTCCTGGCCTCCGACGCCTCGCACTTCTATGCGCACGTCGAAACCAACCGTGCGTTTCCGGTCCTCTACGACCTCGGCGAGCTGCTCGAGGGCTACAAGACGCTGCGCCGCCTCGCGAGCTCCCCGGCCCACATCGTTCCGGGGCACGACCCGCTCGTGCTGAGGCGCTACCCGGCCGGGCGCGGCCATGCCGGCTGGATTGCGAAGCTCGACGAGGCGCCGACGCTGGACTGAGTGACGGGGGCGCCAGGCCGACGCCCGACACGACTCAGCGCGACCAATCGAGCCCGCGATAGTGCCCGCGGACCTCGAGCAGGCGCACCTGCGCGGCGATTTCGGCCTCGCGCTCGCGCACGTAGGCGCTGGGCCGGGCGGCCGAGTAGCGCACGGGGTTCGGCAGCACGGCCGCCAGCAATGCCGCCTGGGCGGTGCTAAGGTGCGCCGCATCCGTGTGAAGCAGCCGTTGGGCACCGGCCTCGACGCCGAATTCGTGCGGACCGAACTGCGCGACATTGAGATAGATCTCGAGGATCCGCTGCTTCGAGAGGAACGCCTCCAGCAGCACGGTCAGGTAGGCTTCCAAGCCCTTGCGCACGAAGCTGTGCGCCGGCCATAGGAACAGGTTCTTCGCGACCTGCTGCGTGATCGTCGAGGCCCCGCGCAACCCGTCGCCCTCGCGGTACTCCGCGAGCGCCTCGTCGATGGAGGCGAAGTCGAAGCCGTGGTGCGTAAGAAACTTCTGATCCTCGCTCGCAATGACGGCCTTGGCGGCCGTCTCGGCAATCCGCCGACGCCCGACCCATTCGTAATGAACGTCACGCAAGCGGCCGGGCGCGAGCACCATGAGCATCGTCGCCGGCGGCCTGACCCAGCGCAGCGGCAGCACGGCCGCGGCGCCGAGGACGGCGCCGCCGAGCAGCAGCCAGAGCACGAGACGCAAGCACCAGGAGAGTGGCGAGCGCCTGCCTAGAGCCACATCTCGCGATCGGCGCCGGCGCTGCAAGGCGGCTACCGCAACGGCGGAGTCTCGAGCGCGATGCCCAGGGCTTCGTGCGCCTTGCTGTCCTTGACTCGTGCCGTGAACCAGTTCGGATAGGGCGTGACGGGCCGCGTCGCCGCTTCGAGCTGCTCGAGTTCGGCGGCGCCGAGCTCGAGCTCGGCGGCGCCGAGGTTGTCCTCGAGCTGCGCCATCTTGGAGGCGCCGATCAGGATCGAAGAGACGATAGGCTTCGTCAGCAGCCAGGCCAGTGCGAGCTGCGCCGGCGAAGCCTCGCGCTTCGCCGCGAGGGACTTGAGCAGATCGACGAGCGCGTAGCCCCGCTCGCGATCGTAGGGCAGAAAGTCGAAACCGCCGAGGCGGTCGCCGCTCTCTCCTTTCGGCTTCTCCCGCGTATATTTGCCGCTCAGAAAGCCGCCGGCCAAGGGACTCCACGCCATGACGCCGATGCCCTCGTCCTCGCAGAACGGCACGACCTCGTGCTCCAGGTCGCGGCCGACGAGAGAGTAATACATCTCGGCCGCGCGGAAGCGGCTCCAGCCCCGCCCGCGCTGTATGCCGACGGCCTTCGCCGCGAGCCAGGCGGGCCAATTCGAAAAGCCGACGTAGCGTACCTTACCTTGCCGCACGAGAGCCTCGAGCGCTTCGACGGTCTCCTCGACGGGCGTCAGCGTGTCGACCTTGTGGACGAGGTAGACGTTGATGTAGTCCGTACCCAGGCGTTCGAGACTGGCTTCGGCCGCCGCGAGAACGTGGTGCTTCGAAAGGCCCGAATCGACGAGCGCCGGGCTCATGCGGTTGCCGACCTTGGTCGCGATCACGACGTCCTTGCGGCGCGCCCCGAGGGCCTTGCCGAGAATGCGCTCGGACTCGCCGCCCGCGTAGACGTCGGCGGAGTTGAAGAAGTTGACGCCGCCGTCGATCGCGCGCGCAACGAGGTCGTTGGCGCCGGCCTGGTCGACCTTGCTGACGGCGGCGAAGGGGCCCGTAGCCGAGCCGAAAGTCATGCTGCCAAAAGCCAGGCGGGAGACGATGAGACCGGTGTCACCGAGTCGGGCGTATTGCATGGAGCTGCTCCGGCGATCGCGAATGGAACAGCTATGTTAACAAGCGGCGCGTGCGCGCGGGGCTTCCCGCGACCGCCTGCGCTATGGCAGCGACGGTTCGGTTTCGGCCGGCGCAGCAGTCGGACCGGCGGCCGCCGACCCGGCCGAACCGCCGGCGGCCGAGCCGGGCGCGTCGACGCCCGCACGCGCCGGCACGAAGCTGTGGCGGATGTCGTCCTGCACGGCGTCGTAATGGCCGGCAATGATCTGGTCGTACGTGTCGAGCAGCGCCTTGCGCATGCGGTCGTGCAACGCCGCGAGGCTCGCATCGACCTCGCTGACAAACTGCTGCCGGTGCATGTGCTCGTCTAGCCGCAGCAGCGCCCAGTCCGTGCCGACCCAGGCCGCCGTGCCGGCAACGAGCGCGCAGCCGAGCGCTAGCGGCCCGCCCGGCGCGCAAACGGCGCCGCCGCCGAGCGCCGATTCGCCGATGCGCGCCGCACCGCCGGCCGCAAGCCGCTCGCCGGCCGCGCGCGCACCGGCCTCCTCGGCGCCGCGGCCGACCGCGCGCCACAGAGCGGGCCCGAGCGCAGCGCCGCTGCCCGCGAGCGTGCTCAAAGAAAGACGGGTCGTGAGCGTGGCCTGCTCGCGCGCAACCAGGCTCTGCACGAGGCCGTCGAGATCGACATTGCGCTCGGGCGCAGGCCCATCCCCCGGCAAAGGTGCGGGGACGCGGTGCGGCCCGAGATGCCGGTTCACCTCGGTGAGCCAGCTCTCGCGCACGGCGGCTTCGTGCGCGCGGAGCCGCGCCTCGGTCTGCTGCTGCAGCGTTTGGAGATCGGCGGTCCAGGCGTCCTCGGGAAACAGCGTCTGCGCCGCCTGCCGCGCCACGTATTCGGGGGCCGCGAGCCCGACGGCCGACAGCGCGCGCATGCCTACCCGCGCGTACTCGCCGCGCAGCGAGTAGTACCAATCGGCAAAGGCCGGCACACGGCCCTGCGCCGCAGCGAACATGCGGTCGAGCCGCGCATCGATCTCCTTCTCGACGACCTCGCGCGACTTCTCCTCGCCCTCGGCGAAGTGCTGGGCGGAGAACCCCTCGAGCCAGGATAGCTCGCCGGGCGGCACGCGGTAATGCGTACCGCCGAGCGTCACGGGCACGTCGGGCGGCGCGCGCCACGGCCGCTGCGCCACGTGCGTGACGCCCCAGAGCAGCCCGCCCGCGGCAAGCAGCACGAGCAGCGAGCCGGCCGCGAGCCGCGTGAACGCCGAACGGAAGGTTGATATCGCCATCATGGCCTCGGTTTCCCTGAGATCTTCTCCGACGCGACCAGCACACTGCTGCAAAATAAAAGATAAGCCCAAACGAAGACGGCGTCCTCCGCAAGCAGAATGAGCCAGCCGGCGGCCTGCAGCATCGAGGTGCCGGGCCGCGGCATGAGCTGCTCCGCGAGCCAGAGCCGCAGTGCCTCCTTCGCCGCCGCCATTTTTAACAGAACCGCGACCCACGCGCTGCGAGCCTGTTCCTGGTCTATGAAATGGAAAACGGCCTGATCGAGGCTCACGCCGTGCAGCGCCGGGTAGGAACGATGAAACGCTACGTCCACGAGCGCCGCGACCATAACGACGCCTACGAGCGCCGCCGTTACGCGCCACACGAGCTCGGGCAGGTAGCCGCCGTTCGTGTGCCGTACGAATACGCCGCGCACCAGTGCGCGCGTGAGCACGAGCGCCGGCGCAGCCGCGACGAGCACGACCCAGGCCGCGCCGTCCTCGAGCCGAATCACCGCGAGCGTAAGCACGGCCGCAAGGGCCGCGGCGAGGGCGCCCTGGTGCGAGGCCATGATGACCCCGCCGCGCAGCAGGTGGGAGAGCGGACTCGAGGGCGCGATGTAGGCCGTCAGAAAGGCCGCGCGCCGGATGCGCGCCCGCCAGAAGAGCCCGGCCGCCATGATGAGCGTCAACGCCGCCCAGACGGCCCCGATGCCCGCCGTGGGCAACGTGCGGCCGTAGACGTGGACCAGCCAGACCGCAACCGTCGCGGCAAAGCCCGCGAGCAGCTCGCGCATACCGCGCAGGGCGCCGGCGGACGCGGGCGACAGCTCGACGCTCCGGGTGCGCGTGGCATCTTGCGGCATCGCGGGCAGTTCAGGCTCCTTTTCGCTCACGGCCGGAGTATGGCGGCCGATCCGTCCCGGCTGCCGTGTCGCTGGTCGAGTTTCCGACACGAAGGCGCGTCCCGGCGTTCGCGGCGCCGCGCGCCTGGTCCCCACGGGACCTCGACGCCACTACGTTAACCGCAATCGCTGCAGCCGCGATAGCCGGAAAGGCAGGGACGCCGCGGCCTGTCAAGCGCTTCCGTCCCGGCGCCGCCGTTGCCACAATTCACCGCTTACGGCGCTTTTGCTGTCAGATCATGGACCGATGGAAGATACCGCCACCCTGCACGCGCGCAAGATCAACCAACTCATCGCCGCCGAAATCGGCGCAACCCCCGCCCAGGTCCAGGCCGCGGTAGGCCTGCTCGACGAAGGCGCGACCGTGCCGTTCGTCGCCCGCTACCGGAAGGAAGCGACGGGCGGCCTCGACGACACGCAGCTGCGCACGCTCGAGACGCGGCTCGCCTACCGGCGCGAGCTCGAAGCGCGCCGCGCGGCCATCCTCAAGAGCATCGAGGAGCAAGGCAAGCTGACGGAGGCGCTGCGCGCCGACATCGAGGGCGCCGACAGCAAGTCGCGGCTCGAGGACCTCTATCTGCCCTACAAGCCGAAGCGCCGCACGCGCGCGCAGATCGCGCGCGAGGCCGGGCTCGAGCCCCTCGCCGACGGGCTGCTCGAGGAGCCGAGCCGCGTGCCCGAAGCGTTCGCTGCCGGGTTCGTCGACGCCGAAAAGGGCGTCGCTGACGTCAAGGCCGCGCTCGAAGGCGCCCGGGCGGTCCTCATCGAACGCTGGGGCGAGGATGCGGCGCTGCTCGGCGAGCTGCGCAGCTGGCTGGCCGAAAAAGGCCAGATCCGAGCGCGCGTCGTCGAGGGCAAAGAGGCGGCCGGCGCGAAGTACGCCGACTACTTCGAGCATGCCGAACCGCTCGCGAAAATCCCCTCGCACCGCCTGCTCGCGCTGTTCCGCGGCCGGCGCGAGGAGATCCTGCAGCTCGATCTCGAGCCGGGGCCCGACGCCGCGGCCGGCCACGCGCTCGCGGAGGCCCGCGTCGCCCGGCATGCGGGCGTTGCGGACCGCGGCAGACCGGCCGACGCCTGGCTCGCGGCGGCGTGCCGCCTGACGTGGCGTGCGAAGATCCACACGCATCTCATGCTCGATCTCTTTGCCCAGGCCCGCGAGAAGGCCGACGCCGAAGCCATTGCCGTGTTCGGCGAGAATCTCAAGGATCTGCTGCTCGCGGCTCCGGCCGGTCCGCGCGCCGTACTCGGCCTCGATCCGGGTCTGCGCACGGGCGTCAAGGTCGCCGTCGTCGACGCGACCGGCAAGCTCGTCGCCTCGGGCACGATCTATCCGCACGAGCCGAAGCGTCAATGGGATCGATCCATCGAAACCTTGGCGACGCTCTGCAAGCAGCACCGGGTCGATCTCGTCGCGATCGGCAACGGCACTGCGAGCCGGGAGACGGACCGGCTCGCCGCCGACCTCATGAAGCGTCGCCCGGATCTCACGCTCCAGAAGATCGTCGTCAGCGAGGCCGGCGCGTCCGTGTATTCGGCCTCCGAGCTTGCCGCACGCGAGTTCCCGGACCTCGACGTCTCGCTGCGCGGCGCCGTCTCGATCGCGCGGCGCCTGCAGGACCCGCTGGCAGAGCTCGTCAAGATCGAGCCGAAGTCGATCGGCGTCGGCCAGTATCAGCACGACGTTCGATCAATTCCGCCTCGCGCAGGCGCTCGACGCCCGTGTCGAGGACTGCGTCAACGGCGTCGGCGTGCACGTGAACACGGCCTCGGGCCCGCTGCTCGCGCGCGTCGCCGGGCTTTCCAAAACCGTGGCCGAGAACATCGTCGGCTATCGCGACGCAAACGGCCCTTTCCGCAACCGTAAGGCGCTCATGAAGGTGCCGCGCCTCGGCGCCAAGGCCTTCGAGCAGAGCGCCGGCTTCCTGCGCATCGAAGACGGCGACGATCCGCTCGACGCCTCGGCCGTGCATCCCGAGGCCTACGCCGTCATCGAGCGCATCGTAGAGCGGTGCGGGCGCGGCGTCAGGGAGCTCATCGGCGACAGCGCGTTTCTGCGCGGCATCGACGCGGCCGCATTTACGGACGAGCGTTTCGGCCTGCCGACAGTGCGCGACATCCTCAAGGAGCTCGAAAAGCCCGGCCGCGATCCGCGCCCCGAATTCAAGGCCGCGCGCTTCGCGGAGGGCGTCGAGGACATCGCCGATCTCAAGCCCGGCATGGTGCTCGAAGGCGTCGTCAGTAACGTCGCCGCCTTCGGTGCTTTCGTCGATATCGGCGTGCACCAGGACGGCCTCGTGCACATCTCCGCGATGTCGAACAAATTCGTCAAGGATCCGCGCGAGGTCGTCAAGGCCGGCGACGTCGTCAAGGTCAAGGTGCTCGAGGTCGACACGGCGCGGCGCCGCATCTCGCTGACGCTGCGGCTCGACGACGATGCCGCGCCGCGCGGCGAGCGTAGCGGGCGTTCGGCCAGCGAGGCGCCTCCCGGGCAGGGGCGCCCCGCGGAAGGTGCCCGGCGCGGCGAGCGGGCGGGGAGCCGCGGGCCGCGCAACGCCGAGCGGCGCGAAGGCGGACCGGGCGGAGGCCCTCGCGTCGGGGCCGCGTCCGGGGGCCGCGAACGAGCCTCGGCCGGTCCCTACAATACGGCGCTCGCGGACGCCTTGTTGCGCGCACGGGAGCGCAAGGAAGAATGAGCGCGCCGACCACGACGATTCGAATCGCCCGCCGTTTCTGCGGGCCGCGCGATTCGGCCAACGGTGGCTACATCTGTGGCCTCGTGGCCGGCCATGCATCCGAAGACGTCACGGTGCGGCTGCTGAAGCCCCCGCCGCTCGACGCCGACCTCGAGCTCCGCCGCCGCGACGGGCTGCTCGAACTCTGGAGCGGCCCGGACATCGTCGCGCAGGCGCGGCCCGGCGGCGTGGGAGAGCTCGTGCCGCCGCCGGCACCGACCTACGACGAGGCCGTCGCCGCGGCGCGCCGTTTCGCCGGCTTCCACACGCACCCTGCGGCCGCCTGTTTCGTGTGCGGGCCGGAACGCGCCGAGGGTGACGGCTTGAGGATCTTCGCCGGTCCGCTGCCCCCAAGTGACGGCGCGCCGCGCGGCGTCGCGGCCCCCTGGACGCCGGATGCGACGCTCGCTGCCGGCGACGGCCTCGTGCGCAGCGAGTTCGTCTGGGCCGCGCTCGATTGCCCGGGATACGCCGCCGCCGCGCCCGACATGCGCAGCATGCTGCTCGGCGAGATCACTGCCCGCATCGGGCGGCGCGTCGCCATCGGCGAGCACTGCGTGGTGAGCGGTTGGCGCATGGGCGGCGAGGGCCGCAAGCATTTGGCCGGCACGGCGCTGTTCGGCGCCGACGGCGCGCTCTGCGCCCTCGCGCGCGCCGTCTGGATCGAGCCGCGCCGCCGCCACGAGACGGCCTGACCCGCGCATGGAGCCGAACCGGCCCCGCTCTTCGTCCCCGGCGGGCGGGGGGCTGCGGCGCGGGGGCGCCACGGCACCGTTGAATCGCCTCGCGCCTCGGGAACGAATAGGTAATCATCGGGATGCAGAGCTTCCGAGGAGACGTAATGCCGAGCTGGAACTGCAACAACAATCGCCTCCGCCGCACCGTCGCGCTCGCCCTAATGGTTCTCGGGCTGTCGCTCGCCGCCGCGGGCGCGCCGTCGACGGCCCAGGCCCAGGTTCCGAAGCCGGCCGCGCAGCCGACGCAAGCCGCGCCGGCGAATCAGCGAGCGACGGACGCCGACGTTGACGCCCTGATCAAAGTGCTTCAGAACGACCAAGCGCGCCAGAAGCTCATCGAGCGTCTCAAAGCCGCGAGCCAGACGCCGCCGACCCCCGCCGAGAAGGCTGCGGCCGTGCAGCAGACGCTGGCCGGAGCGCTCGCGCTCTATACGCGCCAGGCAGTCGAAGGCGCGGCCGGTATCGTCGATGCGGTCCACAATCTCACGGACGAGGTCACGCAGCTCGTCACGGGCGCGGCGGACATCGATTTGCCGGCGCTGCGCCGAGTCGTGCTGGCCGTCGCGTTCGTCGTCGCGGGCACGTTTGCCGCCTACCTCGTGCTGCAGATTCTCTTTCGCTGGCTCCAGGGCAGACTGGCCCGGCGCGCGGAGGGCGGTCGAGCCTTCAAGCGGATCCGACTCGCGGCGACAGCCGCCTTGACGGACGTCGCGACGGTGCTGCTGGCCTGGGCGGCCGGATTCGGGGTCGCGCTGTTCGTCGGCCGCACGTCTCGCGTCGGCATCGAGCAAAGCCTTTTCCTCAATGCATTTCTGATCATTCAGCTCATTAAGGTCTGCGCCCGCACATTACTTGCGCCGCGCTGGACGTTGCTGCGCGGACTTCCGGCCGACGATACGACGGCCGCCTACTGGTACTTCTGGCTCAGCCGGCTCGTCAGCCTCGTCGGCTACACGTTCCTGTTCGCCGCGCCGTTGCTCACGATCGGGGTCTCGGCACGCTCGGCGGCCGCCGTGCGCACGATCGTGCTCTTCATGGCGCTCGCAATCGTGATCGCCATCATCCTGCAGAACCGCGACCGCGTGCGCGGTTGGCTCGAGCGCCGGACGAAGGGCGGGCGGACGAGTCCGATGGCGCGGCCCTTGTATCTGCTCGCACGCATCTGGCACGTGCTCGCCATCGTCTATCTAATCGTCGTCTTCGCCCTCTGGATCACCGACGGCAATACGGCGTTGCCGTTCGTGCTCATGGCCACGGCGCAGACCGCCGTCGCGATTCTGATCGGCGCTCTACTGAACGGCTTCATCTATCGGCTCGCCCTCGGCGGCATGCGCCTGCCGCCCGACGTCAAGACACGGCTGCCGCTGCTCGAAAGCCGCCTCAACGCCTTCGTGCCCAACGTGTTGCGCGTCGTGCGCATCATAATCAGCGTGGCCGTTGTCCTCACTATCGTGCAGGCCTGGCGGCTCGCCGACGTCGCCGCCTGGCTCGCGAGCGACGGCGGTCAGCGCCTCGTGGCCTCCCTCGCCTCGGCCGCGCTCGTGCTGCTGCTCGGCGGGATCGTCTATCTGGCCGTGCATTCGTGGATCGAATACCGGCTGAGCCCCGCATATGGCAAGGTAACGGGCCCGCGCGAACGCACGCTGCTCGCGCTGTTTCGCAATGCGTTCACGATCGTGCTCTTCGTCGTGGTCTTCATGCTCGTGCTGGCCGAGCTCGGCGTGAACATCGCCCCGCTGCTGGCCGGCGCCGGCGTCGTCGGCCTCGCGCTCGGTTTCGGCTCCCAGAAGCTCGTGCAGGATGTCATCAACGGCGCGTTCATCCAATTCGAGAACACGATGAACGAAGGCGACGTCGTTACGGCCGGCGGCGTCACGGGCGTCGTGGAGCGGCTCACGATTCGCTCCGTCTCACTGCGCAGCCTCGACGGGACCTATCACGTCGTGCCGTTCTCCTCGGTAAATACCGTCTCGAACCTCATGAAGCACTTCAGCTACCACCTCGCAGCCATCGGCGTCGCGTACCGGGAGAGCATCCCGGAGGTCAAGGCGGCCATGGAAGAGGCCTTCGCGCGCCTCAAGAAAACCGAGTACGCCTCGGACATCATCGACGCGCTCGAGATGCACGGCGTCACGGAATTCGCCGACTCCGCCGTCATCGTCCGAGCGCGCATCAAAACGCTGCCCGGCAAGCAGTGGGCCCTCGGCCGCGCCTACAACGAAATCGTCAAGGAGGTCTTCGACGAGCGCAACATCGAGATCCCGTTCCCGCACGTCACGCTCTACCTCGGCGAGGACAAGCAGGGCAACGCGCCGCCGCTGCACGTGCGCGCCGACGCCGCCGAGCTCGCGGCGGCTGTGCGCCAATTGCCCGATGAGACGGCCGACGAGGTGAACGACGAGGTCCCCGAGGGGCTCATCACGGAAGGCGCATCGAACTAGTCGCGCCGGCCGTAAGCCAACTGCCGTGGCCGCAGACACGTCGGCGTAAGAGCGCTTACGTCGGCGGCGGGCTTCAGGGTCGGTGTATGGGCGGTGTCGGGATTGGCGTCGCTGTGGCCGTCGCGAAGCGCGCCCGTCTGCACGAGACTCCGGTTACCTTGCAGGTCATCGCTGTTCATGAATCATGCGGAAATCCCTGCGAATGCGAAGGGATCGCGCCCGCCCGCGACGACGTGCTCGGCCATGAGATACGCCGCCGCGTTCCACGACTGCCCCGGCATGCCTCGGGGCTTCGACGTGCGCCCATGCAGCCACTCGTCGAAGGCCCAGTCGCCGAGCGCGCAGGCGCGGGCGAGCGCAAGGAGCCCAGCGCGCGCCTCGCGCTTGCGGCCACAGCGGGCCAGGGCGGCAACCCAGAAGCCGCCGAGCATGGGCCATATGCCGCCGTTGTGATATTGCCAGGCGAGGTTCTGCCGGTGCCGCGCCATGTACGGCCGCCAGAGCGCACTGGCCCTGCGGATGGGGCGCACGACGGCGCGGACCGGATAGGGCTCGTGCACGCCTGCGGCGAGCAACGCCGCGAGCGTTCTTCTTGCGGCTTTGCGGTCGGCGGCTCCCGCCAGGATCGCAAGCACATTGCCGAAAACGTCGCCTTCGTCGCCGAAGAACGAAAAATTCACGAAGCTCAGATAGAGCTCGCGATTGCGCGCGCCCCGCAGTACATACTCGTTGAGCAGCCGCGCGCGCCGATACTCGGCGAGGCCCGCCGAGAACGGATGAAACAGCCCATTGAAGTTGGCGCGGGTCGCGTCCGCGTGTGCGAGCCCGTACAGGCGCTTGACCCGATACCAGAGCGCATTCGTGTAGAGCACGAAGCCCGAGCGCGGCATGATGTCGGCCCAGTCGCTGGCCTCGTTCTGCTGCAGTAAGAAAAACCGCTGGTGTTCCTGCGCGAGCAGCCACGCGAGCGCGCGTGCGACCTGCCGTCGCCAGCGGCGCCGCAGCCCGGCAGGCATCGCGTGCCGGTCGAGAAACTCGAGCGCGATGAGCCACCAGAGCGTCGCATCGATGCAGCCGAGGTACCAGAAATCGGCCTCCTCGCGCGCGGGATCGACGAACTTCGCGATTTGGCCGTTGGGCGCCTGATGCGCGGCGAGCGTCTCGAGCCCGGCCGCGGCCGCGCGCGCAAGAACGGCGTCGCCCGAGAGGGCCATGCCGAGCGCGCAGACGGCCGCGTCGCGGCCGAAGATGGCCGTGTAGCCCCGCTCGGCCGCGCGGGCGCCGGGCGACGCCGCGAGAATGCCGGCCGGCGTGAGGTTGCGTTGTAGCAGCGCCACCGCATGCGCATGACAGGCGGCCAGCTGCCGTGCCTCTTCGGCGGCCCGGCTCATGCGCGTGCGGCCGCGGCCGGCAGCCGCACGCACGCGACGCAGCCGCTGGCGCCGTCCCTGCGATTCTCGAGCGAGATCGAGCCGCCGTGGTTTTCGACGATCTCGCGCGAGAGCACGAGGCCGATACCCGTGCCGCCCGGTTTGGTCGTGAAGAACGGTACCCAAAGATTCTCGGTCCGCGCGAGTCCGGGCCCGTCGTCTTCGATCTCGGCAATGGCAGCGCCCGCGACGGCGCGCCAGCGCACGCAGACGCGGCCGCCCTCGCCCGACGCCTCCACGGCGTTCTTGATGAGATTGACGAATACCTGCTCGAGCTGATCGGCATCGGCCTCGAGCACGAGCTCCGGGCCGTCGGCGACGGTCACGGTCTTGCCGTGCAGCGAGGCGGCGCGGCGCACGAGCGGCGCGAGCGCGACGGGCCGCAGCGTCGGCGGCGGCAGGCGGGCGAGACGCGCGTACGCGCCCATGAAGCGCGCAAGCGATTCGCTGCGATCGTGAATGACCGCGAGCCCCGAACGCGCATCCTCGCGCCAGTCGTCGGGCAGCGGTTCCCGGTCGATGAGCTTACGCAGCGTGCCGGCCATGGACTTGATGGGGGCGAGCGAGCTGTTGAGCTCGTGCCCCATGACGCGTACGAGCCGGCGCCAGGCCTGCCGTTCCTCCTCGCGTAAGGCCCGGCTCAACTCGGAGATCACGAGCAGCTCGTGCGGCCGCCCGCCCTCGCGAAAGATCCTCCGGCGGATCTCCCAGCGGCCGCCGCCGCCCGGGAAGACGTGCGAGACGATGCTGCCGGAAGGGGCGTCCAGCATCTCCGCGAGCCCGAGCGCCGCCGCCGTGCGCCCCGCCAGCTCCTCGGCACAGCCCGCCAGCAGCGTCCGGCCGGCACGATTCACGAGCACGAGCCTGCGCGCGGCATCGAACGCAAAGACAGCCATATCGATCTCGGCGATGATCTTGCCGAGCAGCACGCCGGCCTCGACGGCCTCGAGCCGCTGGTCGTACAGCGTTCGACTCAGCGAATTGACCTCGACGATGACCTCGCCCAGGGCGTCGTCCGGATCCGTGTTTCGGCCCCGCAGCGAATAGTCGCCCTCGCGCAACGCCTCGAGCATGTTGGCGAGGGACTGCAACGGATACACGACCCGCTGCCGCAGCGCGAGCAAGCCGCCGAATGCAAACACGGCCATGACGAACAGCAGCGTGCCGCGAACGGCCCCGCTCGCGTCCCATGTCCAGATGAACACCGTGGCGACGAGCCAGGCCGGTCCAGCGGCCGCGAGCGCGGGCATCAGCAGCCGGTTTTGAAAACGCAGGCGCCGGCGCCGTTTCACAGACCGAACTTTTCCATCCGCCGGTATAGGGCCGAGCGGCTCATGCCGAGCTCGTCGGCGGCGGCCACGACGTTGCCGCCGT
The DNA here is from genome assembly GCA_963782445.1 of uncultured Gammaproteobacteria bacterium. Lineage (GTDB taxonomy): Bacteria > Pseudomonadota > Gammaproteobacteria > Steroidobacterales > Rariloculaceae > ZC4RG20. Next base: position 790,440 of record CAWAJM010000001.1, on the reverse strand, counting down.
GGCGGGCCAGCGCCGCGCGAATTGCCTCGTGCTCCAGGGCCTCGAGCGTCATCGCGCGCCGGTCGGAGATGGGGCCGGGCGCCTCGAGCCGGAGATCGGCCGGCCCGATGATCTTGCCGCGGGCCATGAGAACGGCACGCTCGATCACATGCCCGAGCTCGCGCACGTTCCCGGGCCAGGCGTAGCGGCGCATCGCGGACAGGGCGGAGTCCGTAAAACCCTCGACGGGGCGCCGATACCGCTTGGCATGCCGAGCGAGGAAGCGCTGCGCGAGCAAAATGACATCCTCACCGCGCTCGCGCAAGGGCGGCAGATGGATGTGGATCGTATTGAGCCTATACAGCAGATCCTCGCGGAACCGCCCAGCCTCGAGCTCCGCGTGGATGTCGGCGTTGGTCGCGGCCAGCACGCGGACGTCGACCTGCTGCGTGCGGGAGGAGCCGAGCCGCTCGAACTGCCCGTCCTCGAGCACGCGCAGCAGGCGCGCCTGCTGCGCGACATGAATGTTGGCGATCTCGTCGAGGAAAAGCGTACCCCCGTCGGCAAGCTCGAAGCGGCCGACGCGATCGCTCTTCGCATCCGTGAACGCACCGCGTACGTGCCCGAACATCTCGCTCTCGAAGACGGTTTCCGAAAGGCTACCGATGTTGACGATGACGAGGCTGCGCTCGGCTCGCGGCGAAGCGGCATGAATGACGCGCGCGACGAGCCCCTTGCCGCAGCCGCTCTCCCCCGTGAGGAGGACGTTGGCGTCGGTCGGCGCGACGCGCTCGATGGTCTCGAGCACGGGCTGCATGACCGGCGATGCGGCCACGAACTCGCCCTCGGCCGCCGTAAGCTGCCGGTTCTCGGTCTCGAGCGCGCGCGCCCGGTTCAAGGCCTGCCCAAGCGCGACTTGCGTGCGCAACACGTTGAGCAGGCGCTCGTTGTCCCAGGGCTTCTCGATGAAGTCCTGAGCGCCTCGGCGCATCGCCTCGACGGCGAGCTCGATGCTGCCCCAGGCCGTCATGACGACGATCGGCGTCGAAGCATCGAACGCCCGAATCGCCGCGATCGCATCGAGTCCCTCCTCGCCCGACGTGGTATCGCGTGTGTAGTTGAGGTCCATGAGCACGGCGTCGGTCGAGCGTGTGCGCAGCGCGTCGATGAGCGCGTGCGGGTCCGGAAACGTCTCGAGCGCATAGCCCTCGCCCTTGAACAGCAGCCGCAGCGACTCCAGCACGTCGCGCTGGTCGTCCGCGATGAATAGGCTGGGGCTGTGTTTCGGCATCGGCTACGGCCGGTTGGCTGCGGGCGAGCGAGGAGGCTCAGTCCGCCGGCGCAATCCGCAGCACAGTGCCGTCCGGCTTCGTGCCGCCGTAGCGCACCTCCGTCGTCACGTAGATGTCGCCGTCCGGCCCCTGCTCCACGTCCCGGAAGCGCACGCCGAGCTGCGTCAACATCGGCTCGCGCTGCTCGGCCTCGCGCGGCTGATCCAGGGCAATGCGCTGCACCTGCTTGCCGCTCAGGGCGCCGACGAAAATATCTCCCTGCCACTCCGGGAACTTGTCTCCGGTGTAGAAGATCATCCCGGAGGGCGTGATGGCCGGCGTCCAGAAGATGCGGGGGTTGTCCATCCCTTTGCGATACCAAGGCTGATCGGAGACGAGCGTCCCCGTGTAGTTGCGGCCCAGCGAGACGAGCGGCCAGCCGTAGTTGTGACCGGGCTTGAGGATGTTGATCTCGTCGCCGCCCAGGGGGCCGATCTCGAGCTCCCAGAGCTCGTGCGTCTTCGGATTGAAGGCGAGGCCATAGCCATTGCGGTGGCCCAGCGTGAAGATCTCGGGCCGCGCATTGGGCCGGCCGACGAACGGGTTGTCTTTCGGAATGCCCCCGGCGTCCGTGATGCGCAGGGTCTTGCCGACGTTGTTGCCGAGATCCTGCGCCTTCATGCGCAAGCTGTTGTCGTCCTTGGGCGTACAACAGAGCCGGTCGCGATCGCCGACCGTGACGTAAAGCGTGCCGTCCGGGTCGAACAGCATGCGCCCCGCGGTCGCCATCGTCGCATTCTCCCAGGCGTCGGCGACGAAAATGTCGTGCATGTCCTCGAGCGTGCCGCCCTCGAGCCGGCCGCGCGCGACGGCGAGCGTGAGGCCCTTCTCGCCCTTCTTGGCGTACGACACGTAAATGAAATGATTCTCGGCGAAGTGCGGGTGCACGGCCAGGCCGTGCAGGACGTCGTTGCCTTGCCGCTCGGGCACCGTCCAGAGCGGCTCGGGGTCGAGCTTGCCGTCCCGGATGATGCGCAGCCGGCCCGGGCTCTCGGTCACGAGCATCGTCTTAGCGTCGGGCAGGAATTTCAGGTCCCAGGGGCCAACGAGGCCGCCCGTCACGAGCTCCACCTTGATCTTTTGACGGCCCGCCTCGAACACGAGCGGCTTGTCCGCCGTCGGCAGCATGACCGGCGGCTCCTGCGGCGGCTGCGCCTGGCTCCCCGTCGAGACCGCCAGCCCCGCCAAAGCGGCCGTCGCCGCCCACGTCTTCGAGATTCTCATTGCGGTCGCCCCCCTTCGTACAGCGCCGGCTCGTCGTCCTCGGGCCGGGCGGCCCGTTCCTCATCGGCTTGCGGAATCCTACACTCGGGCGCCGCAACGATGCTAACTAACCGGCGAGCACCACGCGCGGCGCGGAGATGACGGCTCTGGCGACCGCGACCTGTTGCTGCTGGCCGCCGGAGAGCTCCCCAGGTAAAGGTCCTTGTCAGCCGCGGCTGCCGCCGCTGCCCCGGGGAGTCTGAGCGCCGTGCGCATCGTCCGATTCGGCGGCGTGGATCTAGACACGCCGAGGCGACCGGCGCACGCTAGGCCGAGCGAACTGGAGCAGCTTTTCTGGAAACGCTGGACGGCCATCGACCTGCAGGCTCGGCGTGCCCACGAGCACTCGTATCGAGCGACATGGATGCACATCATCAGCGTTTCCCGTGGCTCCTGTACGGCGCGGAAATGACGGGAACCGCGCTGTTGCTGGCGATAGGCTTGTCCGTCGTCATAGCCGACTTCGGTCACGGCAGCGCTGTCGTCCAAGCGCTGCCCCAGCCCGGCCTGCGCCGCTTGATTACGGGCTTCTTGTTCGGGACGACCGGCGCCTTGATCGCGCTGTCGCCGCTGGGCAAAGAGAGCGGCGCGCATCTGAATCCCATCGTAACGCTGGGCTTCTTAATGATGGGCAAGCTGCGGCCGCGCCACGCTCTCGGCTATGTCGTCGCCCAATTGATCGGCGCCGCGCTCGGATGCGTTCCGCTGCTTGCCTGGGGCGGGATAGGGAGCAGCATCGCCTACGGGGCGACGCTGCCGGGCGTACGCTACGGTGACGCCGTGGCCCTGCTCGGCGAGGCCGTGACGACCGCGATGCTCGTCATTGGGCTGTTCTACTTTCTGCAGCACCGCCGCCTGCGGAATTTCACGCCCGCACTGTTTCCATTGCTGTACGGCCTCATGGTGTTCCTCGAGGCGCCGGTCTCCGGTACCAGCACCAACCCCGCGCGCAGCTTCGGGCCAGCGTTGATCTCCGGAGAGTGGTCCGCCTGGTGGGTCTACTGGCTCGGCCCACTCGCGGGCGGTCTCATCGGCGTCGCCGCCGTGCGGTTCATGTCGCTCAGCAGGCTGGAAATCGAAGTGGCGAAAATCTACCACTTCGCGCACGACCGCTACGGCGTATTCCACCCCGATGAAGCGTGTTCCGCAGGTCACAAGCAAGGGATACGATGAAAGCACCGCAGTCCTCCCAACCTCATCCCACTTGGGCCAATGCGGCAAAAGACATGGTCGGGACGAGCTTCGGCTCGTCGCGTCTGTGGTTCACCGTCGCCGAGGGCATCGTCACCGAGACCTACTATCCGCGCATCGACATCCCGCAAATAAAGGACTTCGGGTTCATCGTCGCAGACGACAAAGGTTTTTGGGTCGAGCTGCGGCGGGCTCGCAATTACGAGGTGACACTGGCCAAGCCGGGCGTGCCGGCCGTTCAAGTCGTTCACCGGCATCCGAAATTCACATTGACGCTGCGCATTTGCCCATCTCAGCACCGGGACGTCCTCCTGCTGAACTATCGGCTTACGGGCGATGCGGATTTACGGCCCTACGCACTGATTGCTCTGCGCCTCGGAGAGGATGCAGCCCACAATCAAGCCTGGGCACAGAAGCATGACGGGCGGACCGTGTTGTGGGGCGAGCAAGGCCCATTCGGCGTCGCAGCCGTTGCCGTCGACGCGGAAGGCGCCGATGCCTGGCGACGTTGCTCCGTAGGCTGCCTCGAGCAAAGCGACGGCTGGCAGGATTTCGCCCGCAACGGGCGCATGACCTGGGAATACGACAGCGCCGGTCCAGGGGCCGTCACGATGATGGGCGAGTTGGCGGCGGAGGGAACGGTGGCGCTAGGCTTCGCAACGAGCAGAACCGCGGCGGCCACGTTGGCCCTTTCGAGCCTGATGCAGGATTTTGCCTCTGTCTGGGAGGGTCAGAGCCTCGCGTGGAACCAGTGGCTCGCGGAGAGACAGTATCCGGACCTGCCGGCGCGACTCCGCGAATTGCTCGAGACATCCGCAATGGTGCTCAAGGTTCACCAGGACCGAACGTATCGCGGCGCGACCGTCGCGAGCCTTTCCGTTCCATGGGGCGACGAGAGCCAGAGCCGTGGCGGCTACCATCTGGTCTGGTCCCGCGATTTGCTGGAAACGGCCGGTGCACTCCTCGCCATGGACGCCCTGGAGGACGCGCGCGACGTGCTGCGCTACTTGATCGCTACGCAGCAGGAGGACGGACACTGGTTGCAGAATCAATGGCTCGGAGGCACGCCGTTCTGGCAGGGTATCCAACTCGACGAGACCGCGTTCCCGGTTCTCCTGGCATCGGCACTGAAGGAACGCGGCGCGCTCGCCGGCGTTCCCGTGCAGGACATGGTAGTGCGCGCGCTGCGCTTCATCGCTCGCGAAGGCCCTGCGACCGGTCAAGACCGGTGGGAAGAGGACGCGGGCATCAACACCTTCACGCTCGCCGTCGCGATCGCGGCGCTCGTCGAAGGGAGCGGCTTTCTCGAGGACCCGGCGCGAGCGTTCGCCCTGCGCTTGGCCGACAGCTGGAACCACCACATCGAGGACTGGTCTTACGTCGAGAATTCGGCCCTGGCGCGCCGGCTCGGGGTCGCCGGATATTACGTGCGCACGTCACCCACGGATGCGCTCGTGCACGAGGGCGCGCTCGCCGAGCGAGTCATCATCAAGAATCGCGCCATCGACCCGAATATTCCCGCCGAAGAGCAGATCGCGACCGATTTCCTGCAACTCGTCCGTTACGGGCTGCGCCGTCCTGACGACCCGTGTATTCTCAATTCGGTCGAGGCGATCGACGCGCTGCTGCGGACCGACACGCCGAGCGGTCCGGTCTGGCACCGCTACAACGGCGACGGCTACGGCGAGCACGAGGACGGCAGCGGTTTCGACGGCACGGGTTGGGGTCGAGGCTGGCCTTTGCTGACCGGGGAACGCGGCCACTACGCCCTGGTCTCGGGCGCCGATCCGCTACCGTACCTCGAAGCCATGGCCGCGATGACGGGGCCGGGAGGACTGCTGCCCGAGCAGGTGTGGGACAAGGCGCCGATCCCGGAGCGTCACCTCGAACCCGGGAAGCCGAGCGGCTCCGCGATGCCGCTGGTCTGGGCGCACAGCGAGTTCATCAAATTGTGCTACAGCCGAGCGCGGGGCTATCCCGTCGACCGGCCCGTGGCGACGTGGACCCGTTACCAAGGGAGGCGGCCGGACGCAGGCCGCGACCTCTGGGGCCCGCGATGCCGTCCGCGCCGCCTGCGCGCCGGCCATCCATTGACTATCGCCTTGCTGGCAGCGGCTCGCGTGCATTGGGGCCTCAGGGGCTGGCAGGAGATCGCCGATGCCGAGACGCAGGATACCGGGCTCGGAGTATTCGCCGTAGACCTTCCGACGGCCGCTCTGCCCGCGGGCACGACGGTTCAATTTACGTTTTATTGGCATGGCGAAAATCGCTGGGAAGGCCGGGACTACGAAGTGCTGCTATCGGACTAGGCAGCAAAGGCGCCCAAGCGCTGGATCAACCAGAATGCAGCCGGAATACCGAGCGCGTAGCCGGCGAGCACGTCGAAGCGCGCCACGAAGACCGGCACGGACACCCGTCCGGCCCGGAGCACACGGCGGCAGGCGTAGGCGGCCGACAGCACGCCGACGATGAACAGAATCTGCCCGATTTCGACGCCGCAATTGAAGGACAGCAGCCCGACGGCGAGCTCCTTCGTCGGCAGCCCGACTTCCCGCAGCGCCGATGCAAAGCCAAAGCCGTGCAGCAGTCCGAACGACGACGAGACCAGCATCGGATAACGGTTCGCGAGGTTCTCGGGATGAGGGGCCGCGATCTCCCTGGCCAGAAACAGAATGGATAGCGCAATCGCCGCCTCGACGGGGGCGACCGGCAGCCGCACGAGGTCGAGCGCCGAAAGCGAGAGCGTGACGGAATGCGCGACCGTGAAGCCCGTGATCGCGAGCAGCGTGCGCCGCACGGTTCCCGCAACGATGAGCAGCGCGGTCACGAACAGCAGGTGATCGATACCGGTCCAGATATGGCGGACGCCGAGCCCGAGATAGTCCGCCGCGACGTCGCGCCAGCCGGGTTGCTGCGGCACGGTCCACTCGAGCCGATCCGGCGTCAACACGCTCGTGACGACCGTCCCCGATACTTCATGCAGTCTGAAGAGCGTCGAGAGCGAGGGGTTGAACACGGGATACTCGATGCGGACCTTGGAGCCCTCCAGGCCGGCCTTGCAGCGCACGACCTCTGTCTCCCACGCGACGGCGGGCGGCCGAGCCGGCTCCCGGCTCGCGACCTCACAACCGCCCGGCCAGACAACCCTCGGCTGATCGGCCGCATCGACCGTCGGCGGCACGAGGATGCGGACCACGTACAGGTCCGGGCTTTGCTCGGTGATGTTTACCGACAGGGGCCGGGCGTCGTGGGCGGCGACGCTGCCGCCGAAACCGGCCGCCGCCAAGCCTGTCGCGAGCGCGCCGACGAGCGCCCAGCGCCGCATGCGCGCCGTCCTCATCCCCGCGCGCCTCACCGAGCCGCCGTCGTCGTCGGGGCCGACTGCGCCGCGGCCGTCCGCTGCGGGTCCGCCGCCAACGAGGCGTCGAGCTTGACGTTCATGCGGCGCGTGAGGTCTTTCACGGCTTTTTCGCGATAGGCCGCGACACGATCCCGGAGCATGTCGTCCCTGACCTCGTCACGGATCTCGGTGAGCTCCGGCACGTGGGCCGGTGTATGCGCCGTGAGCATCACGAGGTGGTAACCGAACAGAGACTTGATCGGCCCCCGCCACGCGTGATCCGACGGTTCGAGCTTCATGACCGCGGCCGCGAACGCTTCGCCGAACTGATTCCTGACGTAGTCCGGCGTCATGTTCACGTAGTTCTGCAGGTACGGGAAACGATCTCCGTACTTCGGCGCATCGGCGAAAGTCGCGTGCTGCGCCTCGAGTTCCCGCTTGAGGCGCTCGGCCGCCTTCTCCGGACCCTCCCGGCGCTGTATTTCGGCATCGACGAAGACGTGTGTGAAGGTCAGCGACGGCGCCACTTCGTAACGGCGCCGATGCGCCCGAAAGTACCGCTCGATTTCGGCGTCCGTCGGCGCGAACGACTCCGTCGCCGTGTCCTCGATGAGATACAGCATCTTCTGCACCATGCGCCGCCGGATCACGTAGTCGCCCTGCGCGAGGCCGAGCGCCTCGGCCTCTCGGTACAGCGCCTCCTCGCGCACGTACTTGTCGATGAGGTCCTGCCTGGCCTTCGCCGACATTGCGTCGAACTGGCCCCCGAAGTACTTCGGCTGAAACGCATTGGCCTGGTACTGCAGGAACGTCAGCAGGGCCTTGCGATCGACGACGATGTCCTTCGAGGGCCCCGCCTCCGCCGCCGGCAATGGGCCGTGCACCCATCGATAGACGCCGAACAGCAGGAGGCCGGCCGCGAGAAAGTGCAGCAGCGGCTCGCGCAGAATCTTCTTCATCGTATGGACATCCGAGCCATGTAGCCCGACTTATAGGACTGCCCGCCCCGGAACGTCAAATCGAGCCCGGCACGAAGCGCCGCAAATGGGCGCGCCGGCGCAGAGCCGCTCCGCTGCCGGGGTCGATATTCGTCGGTCAAACGCAGATGCCCGCCCGCCAGGTCGGAACGCATACCGACCTCGAAGTTGTTCAACGTCTCGGGATCGTAGCTGACCAGCAGCCGCTTACCGGCCGCCGGCTCAGTGATGAAAGAGCCGCCGCCGGAGTTGAAACCCTGCGAGAAACCACGCTGGCTGTGGTCCGAGCGCGACCATCTACGTTGACCGCGCAACTTGCCTTTCGGAAGGGGAGGAGTAGAATCTGCCCCCCTTTTCCAGACCCACAACAGGAGAGCTCGATGAGGCTCGACGGCCACTCCATCGAACGGTGAGCGCCTCCTGACCCCGTCGCGATCCGGAGTCTCGCTCACCCACACTGCGCGGGCGGGCTCCAGCTCCTCGACGACGTCGTCGTTCCAGGCTCGCTCGCCTTCAGGGATCCGAAGCGGAAGCGATGACGATGACGTCGATACAGCACCAAAGCCTGTGGGCCCTCACGCGCGGCCGGCGCGCCCATTACGGCGCGGCCATCCTGGCCATGGGCCTCGCGAATCTATTCATGTTCGGCGCGCCGCTCGTCGCGAAATACGCGATCGACGTGGTGGTCCAGCACGATCTCGCCGCCGGCACGCCGTGGCTCACGCTGCCGCTGCGCCGGCTCACCGGCGCCGAAGCCTTTCGGACGTACCTCTGGCTCTCCGCCCTTGCGATCCCGCTCATGACGGCGATCGGCGGAGCGTTTCAGTACCTGCGCGGCCGCCTGTCGGCGACCGCGTCAGAGACGATCGCCCGGCGCCTGCGCGAAGCGCTTTACCGGCGGCTGCACCACGTCGACGCGGCCTTCTACGACGACGCCGATACGGGCGATCTCGTACAGCGTTGCTCCTCGGACGTCGAGACGCTGCGCGTGTTTTTCTCCGGCGACATCGTCGAGATCGGCCGCGCCCTGCTGCTGCTCGCGACGGTGACGCCGATCCTGTTCTGGCTCGATGCGCAGCTGGCATGGTTCTCGCTCGCGCTGATGCCGCTGCTGGCGGTCTCGGCGTTCACATTCTTCAGGAAGGTCAAGCGCGTGTTCGAGGTCACGGATGCGGCCGAGGGCGAAATGACGGCCGTGCTGCAGGAGAATCTGACCGGGATCCGCGTCGTCCGCGCATTTGCCCGCCAGGACTTCGAGATCGAGAAGTTCGCGCGCAAGAACGCGGCGTTTCGAGACCACAATCACCGGCTCATCCAGCTCATGGGCCTGTACTGGGCCGTCGCGGAGTCGTTCGCACTTAGCCAGGTCGGGATCGTACTGTTCGTCGGTGCGCTCGCGATCGTGCACGGCCGCATCACGGTCGGCACGCTGTTCGCGTTCCTGACCTACGAAGCCATGGTGATCTGGCCCGTGCGCCAGCTCGGCCGCGTGCTGACGGACAGCGGCAAGGCCGTCGTCTCGCTCGAGCGCGTCAACCACATCCTGACGGCCCCGGAAGAGACGCGTGAACCGGCGCCTGCCGCGATCCGGGCCGACGGTGAGCTGCGCTTCGAGCACGTGACTTTCGGGTACGACCCGGAGCGCCCCGTCGTCGAGGACATTTCCGTGCACGTGCCGGCCGGCGAGACGCTCGCGATCGTCGGCGCGCCCGGAGCCGGGAAATCGACCCTGATTCGCCTGCTGCTGCGGCTCTACGCGCCGCAGCACGGCCGCATCTCGATCGACGGCCGAGAGATCGCTCGAGAGAGCCGGCAATGGCTGCGCCGCCAGGTCGGGGTCGTGCTTCAGGATCCGTTCCTGTACTCGCGCTCCGTCGAGGCCAACCTGCGCGTAGGCCGTCCCGACGCCGCCCGTGGCGAGCTCGAGCATGCGGCCCGCGATGCGGCGATACACGAGTCGATCGAGCGCTTTGCAGCCGGCTACGGCACGCTCGTCGGCGAGCGCGGCATCGCGCTTTCGGGCGGGCAGCGGCAGCGGCTCGCGCTTGCCCGAGCGCTGCTCAAGGAACCGCCCGTGCTCGTGCTCGACGATTCTCTGTCGGCCGTGGACACGGGCACGGAACGGCGGATTCTCGAGGCGCTGCGGCTGCGCAAGGGCCGGCACACGACGATCGTCATCGCGCACAGGCTTTCCTCCGTGATGCACGCCGACCGGATCATGGTGCTCGAGCACGGCCGCTGCGTGCAGCTCGGAGACCACGCGACCCTCGCGGGGATCGAGGGACCGTACCGGCGCCTTTGCGAAATTCAAAACGCGCTCGACGCCGAGATCCGCGCGGACATGCGCTCGGGCGAGCGCGCCGACGCAAGCTGAGAACGACATGTACGAGGAAGATACCGCCGACGGCTTCGACGAGCTGGCGCTCGCGCGCGGGCCCCGCTTCGCGCTGTGGCGCAAGCTGTTCGCCTATGCGCTGCCCTACCGCGGCGATCTGCTGCGCCTCTGCCTTTTTGCCGTCTGCACGGCCGGCGCGGAGGTTGCGTTCCCGTTGATCACGCGGGCGGTCGTCGACGCGGTCGGCGCAAGGCGCGCGGCCGTGAATCTATTGCCGTATGTGGCCGCCTATCTCGCCTGCACGGCCCTGCTCGCAGGCTCCATCGCGGCCTTCATCTGGGCCGGCGGCAAGATACGTACGTCCGTCAGCCACGACATCCGCCGCCAGGCTTTCGGGAACCTGCAGCGCCTGTCGTTCGAGTTCTTCGACCACCGGCCCGTGGGCTGGCTCATCGCCCGCATGACCTCGGACTGCGACCGGCTCTCGAACATCCTGACCTGGGCCTTCCTCGATACGGTCTGGGGCACGACCATGATGCTCGGAATCGCGGTCGCCATGCTCGTCATGAACCCGAAGCTCGCCTTCGCGGTGCTCGCGATCATGCCCGTGCTGGCCTGGGTCAGCGGACGTTTTCAAAAGCGCATCCTGAAAAGCGCGCGCGAGGTCCGGCGCACGAATTCGCGCATCACGGCCGCCTACAACGAAGGCATCACCGGCGTTCTCACGAGCAAGGCCTTCGTGCGCGAAGCCGACAACGTCGACGAATTCGGCCACTTGACGGGCCACATGTACGCCGCCTCCGTGCTGAATCTCACACAGGCCGCGACCTACGTGCCGATCGTGCTCACGATCGCGAGCCTCGCGACGGGCCTGACGCTCGCGCTCGGCGGGTTCGATCTGCTCAGCGGCGCAATCAGCGCGGGCACGCTCGTCGCCTTCATGGCCTATGCGCGGACGTTCTTCGACCCAGTCGAGCAGCTCGGCCGCTGGTTCGCCGAAATGCAGATGGCGCAGGCTTCGGCGGAGCGCATACTGAGCCTCATCGAAGCGGTACCGACGATCGAGGACGGCCCGAACGTCGACGCGCGGGCCGTGCCGGCCCGCATCGAGAAGATCGAGCTGCGGGACGTACGCTTCGCCTACGATCCCGCGAATCCCGTGCTGCGCGGCATATCGCTGACGGCCAGCCGCGGGGAAACGATCGCCATCGTCGGGCCGACGGGCGGCGGCAAGAGCACGCTCGTCAACCTGATCTGCCGGTTCTATGAGCCGAGCACGGGCCGGGTGCTCGTCGACGGCGTCGACTATCGCCGCCGCCCTCTGGCCTGGCTGCAGTCGAAGATCGGCGTCGTGCTCCAGAATGCCCATGTCTTCAGCGGCACGATCCGCGAAAATATCCGTTTCGGCCGGCTCGAGGCCCGCGACGACGAGGTCGTCGCCGCGGCCAAGATCGCGGGCGCGCACGAGTTCATCATGGGCCTCGAGCGCGGCTACGAGACGGAAGCGGGCGAGGCCGGCAACCGGCTGTCGGCGGGCCAAAAGCAGCTCATCTCGTTTGCGCGGGCACTCCTGGCCGACCCGCAAATCCTCGTCATGGACGAGGCCACATCCTCCGTCGATACCGAAACGGAGCGCCAGATCCAGCGCGGCCTCGCCCGCGTGCTCGAGGGCCGCATCGCGTTCGTCATCGCCCATCGGCTCTCTACGATCCGCAATGCCACACGCATCGTCGTCGTCGAGGACGGGGTCATTACCGAGAGCGGCACCCACGCCGAGCTCATGGCGCGGCAGGGGCACTACTTCGAGCTCTACCGGCAGCAAAGCCTCAGAGAACGCCGGCTGGCCGTCACTCTTCCCTGAGCGCGCGCAACGGATCGATGCGCGCGGCACGCCGCGCGGGCAGCCAACTCGCGAGCAGCGCGGCGGCGGCCAGCCCAGCCGTCGCTATTCCGAGCACGAGCGGGTCCGCGGCGCTCACGCCTTGAAGCTGCGAAGTCAGGAGTCGGCCGAGGCCGAGCGCAGCCGCCAAGCCGAACACGAGGCCGATGGCGATGAGCCGGCCGCCCTGCCGGATCACCGTCCCGACGACCCGGCGGTCGTCGGCACCGAGCGCGATACGCACTCCGATTTCGCCGACACGCTGGGTCACGGTCCAGTTCAGCACGGCATAGATGCCCACCACGGCCAAGGAGAACGCGACGGCGGCAAACAGCAGCGTGAGCACCATGGGCGTGCGCTGCGGGCCGAGCGCCTGCGCGACGCGGGCCTGCATGGAGCGCACGTCGAAGACCGCAAGGCCGGGATCGATGCGGTGAATGGCCGCTGCGGCCGCGCGCGTCATGCGCTCGGGCGGCAGCGAAGTCCGCAGCGTCAAATCCCCTCGGCGGCTGAAGGCTGCGCGCTGGCGATAGTACCAATAGATCGTGCCCTTACCGGCCTCCTCGTCGAGCCGCGCCTGCTTGACGGCCGGCACGACGCCGACGACCGTGTACCACTCATCCGGCGGATCCCGCGCCTCGCGCAGGCGCGCCCCGAGGACATTGCCGGCCGGCCAGTACTTGCGCGCGAAGGTCTCGTCGACGATGGCGACGCGCTCGGGCTCGTTCGTCGCGAAGTTGCGCCCCTCCGACACGGGGATGCCGAGCGAGGCCAGGTAGCCTTCGTCGATGGTCCGGATGCGGGCATGCGGCGGCGCCGCGCTCGGCTTCGGCGTATAGCCCTCGATGACCGCCGAGGCTTGGAGGTCGTCGCCCGAGAACGGCAGCACGGACGTATAGCCCGCCCGGCTGACGCCCGGCAGCGCTCGCAGCTGCACGAGTGCCTGCTCCCAAAACCGCGTCTGCGCGGCAGCGCTCGCATAGCGGCTCGCCGGCAGCGCGAGCCGAGCGCTCCAAACGTGGGTCGGATCGAAGCCCTGACCGCGCCGCTCGAGCTCGTAGAAGTTACGGGTCAACAGGCCAGCGGCGACGAGCAACGCGACGCTGACGCCGATCTGCACGACGACGAGCGCGCCGCGGAAGCCGTGAGCATTGCGCCCGGCGCCGCCGAGCCGGCCGGCCTGGCGCACGGCCTTCATGAGATCCTCGCGCACGAGCACGGCAAGCGGCACGAGGCTCGAGGCCAGCGCCGCGAGCAGCGCGATCGCGACCGTGAAGCCGACGACGCGCCAATCGATGCCGAGATACTCGCAGCTCGCGGGGCGGGCCGTCGCCGTCGAGCGTCGCCTGCCGGCCCGTATAGATCGCAAGGCTCTCGAGCGAATGTGCCTGCTCCCGGCGATCGACGTAATCCGGAATCGAAGTCCCGGCGTAGGCGAGACCCATACGCGGATAGCTGTTGTAGACCGAAACGATGCGGTCGGCATGCGGGTACGGCAGCGGGCGCAGGAAGAAGCCGTCGAACACGCTGAACACGGTGGCATTCGCGCCGATCGCGAGCGCCAGGACGCCGCTCGTCGCGATGGCGTACACCGGGCGCTTCGCGAGCGCGCGCAGCGCGTAGCGAAAATCCTGGAGCAATCCGGCCGTCATGTCCGGACTTTCGACTGCACGCAGCCGGCCGCGCTTAGGTCGTCGCCACCCGCCCCCGCCGCGCCTGCTCCGCGATGCGCTGATCTTCTTCCTCGCGCAACCGATTAAGCGTCTCCTCGTCGACGATGCGCCCGTCGAACATGTGGATTTCACGGTCCGCGTAAGCCGCGTAGCGCGGGTCGTGCGTGACCATGCAGATGGTCGCGCCCTCGGCGTGCAGCTCCGTGAGCAGCCCCATGACGGCCTCGCCGTTCTTCGAGTCGAGGTTGCCGGTCGGCTCGTCGGCGAGCAGGATCGAGGGCTTGCCGACGAGCGCCCGCGCGACGGCCACGCGCTGCTGCTGACCGCCCGAGAGCTGCGACGGATAGTGCCTGAGGCGGTGCGCCATGCGCACACGCTCGAGCGCCTCGATGACGCGCTGCTTGCGCTCCTGGGCGCTGACGCCGCTTCGATAGGTCAACGGAAGCTCGACGTTTTCGAAGACCGTGAGGTCGCCGATGAGATTGAACGCCTGGAACACGAAGCCGATCTCGCGGTTGCGGATCTTGGCGCGCTGGGAGCGGTCCAGATCCTCGACCGACGTGCCATTGAGCCAGTAACGGCCGCCGCTCGGCGTATCGAGCAGCCCGACGATGGAGAGCAGCGTCGACTTGCCGCAGCCGGAGGGACCCGCAATCGAGACGTAGTCGCCCTCGTTGATGTCGAAATGCACGCCCGAAAGCGCGTGCGTTTCGACCTCGTCGGTGTAGAACACCTTCTTGAGGTCCTCGAGCTTGATCAACGGCCCGGCATCTGCACTCATGATTGCGGTCCTCGTGTTTTTCGTATGGGACTCTGGCCTGCCCTTCGGCGTCAGTCGAGCCGTACGCGGTCGTGATCGTCCCAGGCCGACGTATCGGAAAGAATGACTTGATCTCCCGGCGAGAGACCCTTGACGATCTCGACGGAGTTCACGGACGTTCGGCCGAGCTGCACGGGCACGCGCACCGCGTACTTGCCCCCGTCGACGAGCTTGAACAGGCTGATCGTCGAATTCGCCTGCCCGAGCGCCGGGCGGCCGGTATAGACGACATTCGACAGGCGCTCGATTTCGACCGTGCCGTCGACGGAGAGGTCCGGACGCGCGCCGCGCGGCAGCTTGCCCGTGAGCTCGAACGTCCACCTGCACGGTGCCGCCCTGCACGGATGGGTCGATGCGCGCGACGCGGCCTTCGACGATGCCGTTGCGCGTGTCCACGCTGACCTTCTGCCCGAGCTGCACATCGCGGGCCTGGGTCTCGGGAATCTGCAGCTCCGCCTGCAGGTCGTCGGGGCGCGCGACGCTCGCGATGTTGGCGCCGATCGTCACGCGCTGTCCCGCCTGCACAAGCATTTGCTGCAACACGCCGGCCAGGCCCGCGCGCACTCGCAGCGAGTCGACCTGCTCGAGCAGGCGATCGTAGGCGCTTTCGGCTTGATCGACCTTGGCCTGCTGGGACGCGAGCTGCGCATCGATAAGCGAGGCCGATTGGGCGAGCCGCTGCTTCTCGATCCCGAGCCGGGTCTTGTACTGCTCCGCGTCGAGCTCCGAACGCTTGAACTGGATACCCGGCACGATGCCTTCGTTGGCGAGCGGTCGCTCTGCCTCCGCCTGGAGCTTCGCGGACTTGTATTGACTCTCGACCTCGGCGATGGTCGCGCGCTGGTCGAGCTGCTGCCCTTGCAGCTGGATCTTCTTTTCGGCCAGGTCCGCCTTGGCCGCCTCGAGCGCAAACTTCGCCGCCTCGGACTTCTGCAGTAGATCCCCGTTCGACATCTCGACGATGACGGTATCCGGCTTCACGACGGCGCCGGGACGCACGAGGATCCGCTCCACCCGGGCGTCCGTCTGGGCCGGGATCCAGCGGATCTCGTGCGGCTCGAGCGTGCCCGGGCCGCGCACCTCGCGCAGCATCTGGCCCTGTTTGACCGTATCGATCCAGACCGAAGCGCGCTCGACCGAGGGCGCCGCGGGCTCTAGCCGGCTGAGACCGACCGTCGACGCCGCGAGCACCAAGGCGCCCGCGGCCGCGATGCCGCCCTGGCGCAGCCGCTTCTTGCGAAGGTTACCGGGACGCGGAATATCCATGCTCGACCCTACGCAACGAGCGTGCCAACCGGCCGCCTCACCTCAACTCGTTGATCTACCTAACCATTCCCGCCGCGTATCTCGAGCCGCACGGCACCGCAAATCCCGCAATCGGAGCACCGAATCCCGGGCGCGGGACGCGTCGGCGGCGGACATGGCGGCGACAGATTCCTAGCTCGGCAGCGTCAGCTTATCGAGCTGCACGACCGAAAGCATGTTGATCGCGGCATGCGCCATAATAGCCGGCCAGAGCGTGCCCCACCGGATCGTGAACAGCGCAAGCACGGCGCCGAAAATCGCGGTCTGGACTACGCCGAAGGGCCCTTGATAGAAGTGGCCGAGGCCGAAGAGCACCGAGGAGAACAGAACGGGCACCCAAATGCCGCCAAACAGCTCTCGAGCCCTCGTGAGCAGCAAGCCCCTCGCCAGAACCTCTTCGTAGATGCCAACCAGCAGCAGCAGCGCCAATACGCCCGCGAACGGCGTGCCGGCTGTCAGCTCCCCGGCCACGGACTGCAGCTCGCCGAGGTGCGCGTACACGCTCTGCGGCGAGACCAGCGCGACGGCGAGCACGAGAGCAGCATTGACCCCGATGCCGGCGACCAAGATCAACAGCGCCCGCCCGAGGTCCGCCATACGCGGCCGATGCATCCCGATGCCGCTCCAGCGGCGATTCCGCCAATCGAGCAGCGCGTTGACGCCCGCGAGCGTCAGCAGCGCCTGGACGAAAACCGTGACCGTCAGGCTCGGCCGGCCACCCATGAGCAAGTCGACGACGACGACGGCGGATGCCGCGCTGGCGGGCAGAAGCAGGACGGTCAGAACGACATCGACGAGCGCTTCGCGCCGCGTTGGCGTCGTTGACATGCTGGAGCTCACGAGGCTATCGGCGACGTGCGGTGCACGGCGCCTAGGCGGTGACCGCGCAGCCACGCAGGCCGGCCGCCCTGCCCTGCGGTACGGCGAGCGGCGCGAGTCTTTCGGGCAGCGGCGCGTTCATCGCCCCGTCCGTCGGTGTCGGCTCATCGGTTCCGCCTCCGCGCGGATCGGCTCTTCCCGGCCTTGCGCCTGCCCGTCGTCTTGTGCGCCGGGGCGCTCTTCGCCGTGGTCTTCTTGCGTCCGCTCTTATTGCCCCCGCTCTGCGTGGCCGCGGCCTTCTTGGCCGGCCTTTTCGCGCTTCGCTTCGTCGTCTTCTTGGTTCCTGCGGCTTGGGCAGCCTTTTTCGAGACCCGCTTCGGCTTCTTCTTACCGCCCGCCGCCTTCTTCCTCGCGCCTGCCTTCGCCGACTGCTTCTTATTGGCTTTCTTGGCCGCCTTCTTCGTTCCGGCCCTGGCCGATGGGCGCTTCTTCGCAGCGGCCACCTTCTTCTTGCTCACTTTCCTCTTGCTGATCTTCTTGCCAGCCTGCTTATTGCTGATTTTTTTCTTGCTGGCCTTCCTTTTGCCGACCTTTTTCTTGGCCACCTTCGCCGGCGCGGCCTTCTTCTTGCTAGTCTTCTTCTTGCTGGTCTTCTTCTTGCTGACCTTCTGTTCACCCGCCTGCTTCTTGCTCACTTTCTTCTTGGCCGCAGCCGGGCCTTTCTTTCGGGCGCCCCGCTTCTTTTCGACGGCCGCCTTGCGTCCGGCCGGCGGCTCGAGTGCGGCGCGGCTTTCGGGCTCGACGGCCTCGGCGGCAGGCTCGGCCGATGCCTGTGCCGGGTCCGCCGCCTCCGCCTCCGGCATTTCCGCGCCGGCCATGTGCACGGCAAACAGTGCACCGGCCGGATCGAGGCACTGGGCGATCCAACCGCCGCCCGGCACCTGCATGGGTCCCACGGCGATGCGCCCGCCCGCCGCCTCGACTTTTGCGGCGGCCTCGCGGACATTCTCGACGAATACGTAGCCCAGCCAATAAGCCCCGCCCGGCAAACCGCCATCGCGCTTGTCGAACATGCCGCCAAGCTGTATTCCGTCGCGACCGAACAATAGGTAGACGCCCATCGGCCCCATATCGTGCTCGTCCATGCGCTCCCAACCGAACAAGCCGGCGTAGAACTCGAACGCTGTACGCCAGTCCTGAGCCGCGAGCTCGTGCCAGACGAACTCGCCGGGCTCCGGCGCATGCTCGGGCGGCGGCTCGCCGGGGGGTGAGTAGATGCCGAAGGCCGCGTCTTGCGGATCCCTTAGCAGCGCATAGCGGCCGCCGCTCGGGATATCGGTAGGGGGCCGCTCGATCTGCGCGCCGCGTTCCTCGGCCTGCCGGGCCGTCTCGTCGACATCCGGCACGCCAACGAACGGCACCCAGCGCGGCACCCCGTCGAGCGGGCCGACGCCGGCGAGCGGTCCTCGATCTGCCGCGAACATCGAGTAGTCGGCGGCATGCTCGGCGCCCACGCTCCTCCATCCGAGCGTCTGCGTGTAGAACGTCCGCGCCCCCGGGCAGTCCGGAGTCATGAGTTCATGCCAGATAAAACGCCCCCGCACGCTCTGATCTGCCATCGCCGTCTCCCTGTTGTTCGGATGTCGAAGCCGAATCGCTGCAGAATGCATCTGCGCTTGAGGATACCGCGCGTGCCCCCGCGATAGTAGATCGATGGGCCGAACGAAGCCCTTGGTATATAGTCGTCCGAAAGATTCCAAGAACGAAGCCCGCCCAGGCGGGCCCGCCCGGGGGGAACGACAATGAGGGGAATCGTCCTCGCTTTGGCCGGAGGTTTGGCGCTCGCGATCCAGCTGCCCGCGGCCGGTGACGACTCGCACTGGAGCACCCGGCTCGCCACGGTCCCCATCGATGCGGCCATGGCCGCGACAGTGGCGGGCGAAGGCCGAGCCGTCGCAGCGCTGCACGGCCGGCAGCTCCACATCACGGGTACGTTCGCGGGGCTCAAGGGCCCGGCCACGACCGCGCAGCTGCACGAGGGCCCGGGCAAAGGCCGGCGCGGAGCCGCGATCGCAGCGCTGACCGTCACTCGCGCCGAGGCCGGGACGGTCTCGGCCACGGTCGCGCTCACGCCCGCGCAGATCGCCGCCCTGCGCGCGGGGCGCCTGTACATCCAAATCCAGAGCCAAAGCGCGCCGGAAGGAAACCTTTGGGGCTGGCTGCATCCGTAGGCCGCCCGGGCCGCTTCAGCCGCTCCGACTCGGCAGCAACGAACACGGAGAAAATCATGCGCTTGCATCGTGTAACGACTCTGCTGCTCGCCGCCGCCGCGGCCGTCCAGGCCCAGCCGCCGGCGACGGGCCCCTTCACGGCGGAGCAGGCCGCAGCCGGCCGCGTGTCCTATCTCGCCAATTGCGCAGGCTGTCACCTGCGCGACCTGCGGGGCAGCAATGAGGCCAAGCCGCTCACCGGCACCGATTTCTACGCCGCCTGGCACGCCCGTACGGTCGGCCAGCTCGTGGCGTTCATCTCCGCGGCGATGCCGCCGCCGCCCGCGGCCCCGGGAAGCCTCGGCGCCCAGAGCTACCTGAATCTCGCGGCGTTCCTGCTCGAAGCGAACGGTGCCCGCGCCGGCGCCGAGCCGCTGACGGCGGCGGCGAACGTCACGATTGGCGCGATTGCCACGGGCGAACTGCCGGAGGCCCTGGCCCAATCGCTGGCCCGGGGGCGGGTGGGCGGCGGCAGTTCGGCCGAGCGGCCGACCGGCGTCACGGTGGCGGGCCGCATCGAGCACGTCGCGCCCGTGACCGATGCGATGCTCGAGAAGCCCGCGGCCGCCGACTGGCTCATGCTGCGTGGCAACTATCAGGCGTGGAACCACAGTCGCCTCGCGCAGATCGACCGCGGCAACGTCGCGCAGTTGCGGCTTGCATGGCAGTGGGCCATGAGCGAGGGCGGCGCCAACGAGCCGGCGCCGCTCGTGCACGACGGCATCATGTACCTCAACAACACGGACAACACCGTGCAGGCGCTCGACGCCGCCACGGGCGACCTGATCTGGGAACGTCACGAGGGTCCGAACGCGGCCGGCATGAGCGCGATGCGGGGCCTCGCGCTCTACGGTGAGCGGCTGTACTTCACGACAACCGATGCGCGCCTCGTCGCACTCGACGCGCACACGGGCAGGAAAGTCTGGGAAACCACGATCGGCGATCGTACCGACGGCAACTTCTCGGCCTCGAGCGGCCCGCTCGTCGTCGCCGGCAAACTGATCCAGGGCCTCGGCGGCTGCATTCGGTTCCGCAAGCAGAAGTGTTTCGTGAGCGCCTACGACGCGGCCGACGGCCATCGACTCTGGAAATTCGACACGGTCGCTACCGGTGTCGAGCCCGGCGCCGATACCTGGGGCAAGCTGCCCGACCTCTACCGCGCCGGCGGCGAAACCTGGATCACGGGTACGTACGATCCCGGGCTCGGGCTGACGTACTGGGGCGTCGCCCAGGCGAAGCCCTGGATGGCCGTGAGCCGCGGCCAGACCACGAACGACAAGGAGCTGTACACCAACTCCACGCTGGCCCTACGGGTCCGCGACGGGTCTCTGGCCTGGTACCACCAGCACGCGCCCGGCGAGTCGTTCGATCTCGACGAGGTCTTCGAGCGCGTGCTCGTCGACGACGGCGGACGACAGCTGCTGTTCACGATCGGCAAGCCGGGCATTCTCTGGAAGCTCGACCGGCGCACGGGCGAATACCTCGCTCACACCGAGACCGTATTCCAGAACGTCTACAAGTCCATCGACCCCGAAACGGGCGAGCCGCACTACCGCGACGACATCGCCAACCAGAAGATCGGCGAGTGGTTCGACGTGTGCCCGAGCTCGGCCGGCGGCAAGGACTGGCAGGCCATGACCTACGATCCGCAGAGCCGCCGTCTCGTCATTCCGCTCGTGCAGGCCTGCCTCGAGATGCGCGCGCGGCCCGTCAAGCTCGAGCCCGGCGGCGGCGGGGCGGGAGCCGAAAGACGCTTCTTCGAGATGCCGGGCAGCGACGGGCGCCTCGGCAAGCTCGCGGCCTATGACGTCGACACGCTCAAGGAGGTCTGGTCGATCGAGCAGCGCGCGCCCTTCTTGACCGCCGCCCTGTCGACGGACGGCGGCCTCGTCTTCGTCGGCGATCTCGACCGGTACTTCATGGCCGTGGACACGGCGACCGGCAAGATACTTTGGAAAACGCGGCTCGCGACGTTCCGTGCAAGGCTTTCCGATTTCGTACAGCGTCGGCGGCAAGCAGTTCGTGGCCGTCTCGGCGGGCCTCGGCGGCGGCAGCCCGCGCCTGATCCCGAGCCTGCTCGCACCGGAGATCCACACCCCGCGCAGCGGCAACGCGCTCTACGTCTTCGCACTGCCCGACGCACCGAGCGCCGAAACGCACTGAGCTTCGAGGCCTGCCCGGGGGCCGCCGCGGCCGCGGGACGCTCGCCTGCTGGTGCGAATCTTGCTTGCCCGCGGGCGATGGCGCGCTTCGAAAACCCGCCCGGCAGCCCGCGCCGGACGAGCCTCGTCACGCGGCTGCCGACGCTCATCGGCCGTTTCATCGTTCATGGCCTTCAGCGGCAAGACCGCAGCCACGTGCTGCCGCGGCCACAAGCTCTGGCGCAGTTGGCCGCGTTCGACGGCCGCGAGTCCTTGACGTGGATCGGGCACATGACCGTCCTGCTGCGTCTCGACGGCCGAACGATCCTGGCCGACCCATGGTGGTCGAACTACGCGAGCCCGATTCCCGGTCTCGGACCGCGCCGCATCGCGCCGCCGGCGCTCGGCCTCGAGGACCTGCCGCCCATCGACATCGTCGTCGTCTCGCACGTCCACCGCGACCACCTCGAGCTCGGGGCCGTCGCAAGACTGCCCGATCGGCAGCGCATCACGGCCGTCGTGCCTGCGAACGTCGGTCGTTACTTCGAGCGCTTCGGCTACGGCCGCGTCGTCGAGCTCGACTGGCACGCCGCCGCCGACGTTGCCGGCACGCGGATTACGGCTCTGCCGGCCATCCATTGGTCGCAGCGCGGCCCCTTCACTCACAACGCGACGCTCTGGGCGGCGTTCGCCATCGAAGGCCCGAGCGGCCGCAAAGTCTACTTCGGCGGCGACTCCGACTACGGACCCGTGTACGCCGAAACCGCCGAGCGCTGGCGGGGCTTCGATCTCGCCCTGCTCTCGATCGGCGGGTTTCCCGCCGCAGGCTCTCATTGCCGGCCGCCCGAATGCGCCAAGATCGCCGCGGAGCTCGGCGCCCGAACCGTCGTGCCCCTGCACTGGGGCACACTCTACCTGGGCGAATCGAAACCGCTCGAGCTGCCGCTGCGCTTCCGCGAGGCCGCCGCGGCGCAAGGCATTCCGGCCGAAAACGTCTGGATCATGCGTATCGGCGAGACACGCGCGCTGCCGACTTGACGCGCACTGCAAGGGGCGCTTTCGGGGCCGTGCGGGCCAGGGCGAGCGTACGCGCAGATCGTAGGCTAACGAGCGCCTTCGGGCTTCGAGCTGGCGAAGAACAACGGCCGCCCGTCCGCGAAGGCGATGTCGCGCCCGACGGCGCGGTTCGATCCGTCCCGGGCCTGATAGCCTTTGACGACGATCTCCGAGCCGAGCGGGATGCTCTTCTTCGTCACGCCTTTCTTGAACAGCGCGTTCGGGCTGCCGCCCTCGATCATCCACGAGGCGGTCTTGCCGTCCGCATTCTTGACGTTGATGTGGATCCACGAATGCGGGTTGATGAGCTCGACCTTCGTGACCTTGCCCCGGAGCTCGATCGGCCGCTTCACGTCGAACTCGGCCGAGAACGAATGATGGGCGGCGGCCAGGCTCGCGCCGAGCAGCGCAAGCATCACGATCACCGCTGCGGACGGGCGCGCGAGGCGCCCATGGGAGCTTCGACTATTCATGGTCGGCCTTGTCGGTTGATTGAGCCTTCGCCGCCGCCGCGGCGGCCTTTCTTTCCTCAGCCCGCGCGCCCCGCAAGGTGTTGGGCAGGCCGTAGTTCCCCTCCTGGCACGCGTATTCGAACAGCGGTCCGTCGACCTTCTTCATGGGATATTCGACGGTCCACGGACGTGCCCAGGTATTCGGATCCTCGACCGTGAACCGATAACGGATCGTGTTGGCATCGATGCGCGTGAAGCGCTCGACGACGCGGGCGTCGCGCGAGAGCAGCAGGCCGCGCTGCATGCCCTGGACGTGGGTCTTGCCCGTGAAATGCGTCGTCTCGACAACGAGCGTATCGCCGTCCCAGTGGCCGCGCGAGTCGCCGAGCCACTGCCGCACGGAAGCGGCCAGCGGCGGCCGGTCGCCGAGCGGCACGATGCGCGCATCCGGCATCATCTCGGGCTGTATGACGACATAGCCGCGCGCCTGCAGAATCTGCAGGTGGCTGTTGTAGCCGACGGGCACGATGGGCACCTCGTGCGACCAGATGATGCAGCGCTCCGAGAGCGAGCGGTCCTGAGCGCTGTCGAAGCCGTGCGCCTTCTGATAGGCGATGCGTGCGCGCGCCTTCGCGGCCGCGGCCGGCAGCGGCGGCGGAATACGGCCGTTTGGCGGATCTACGACGAGCAACGTCGCCATATTGGGCACGATGTCGTCCGCGTTCGCGCCGAGCGCGTAATCGGAGAGCTGATAGTGGACGTCGGCCGTCGTGCCGGCTTGAGTCGCGCGCGGCGCGAACCGCTTGCTCAGGAACGCGGCCTCCTGCTCTTTCGTGTAGACGGCTTGGTCGCCGAGCTCGCGGGGCCGCTCCATGGGCACGACCGTCATGTTCGTCCAGTACCCCTGCAGGTCGGGCTGACCGAAGGAGGTACGGTCCGTCCCGCCGGGTGCACCTGGCTGCGACTGCGCGTGCGCACCGCAGGACGCGAACGCTGCGGCGGCAAAGGCCGCCGCGAGACTAAGGCTGCGTAGATGAAGGTTCTGCATGGTCGTCGCTCCCGCCGTTCAACGGGTGTTTACGAAGCTTGCCGTACAGCAGCTCTTCGGCGAATTCCGGGCACTTGAACTCGAGCAGCCGCGCGTTCGGCTCGATGCGCCTGTACAGCGGCATGCGGATCTTCCACGGCCGCGAGAACACGGTCGGGTCCTCGATCGTGGCCTCGTAGAGCAGATGATTCGGGCCGAGCGGCGTGTAACGCTCGGTGACGCGCATGTTCTCGCTGCCGAAATCGCCGGCTCGGTCGAGCCAGGTCATGCCGTTCTGACCCGTCACCTCGACGACGAGCGTGTCCCCTTCCCAGTGGCCGTTGGACCATCCCATCCAGCTGTCGACGGGGGCGTCGATGTGCTTGTCCATGTAAATCGTCCGTGCGACCCCGGCGTACTGGTAGACGATCATGAGGTCCGAGTCGCTCTGGAGGATCTGGAACGGCTGCGGCATGTAGGTCGCGCGCGGAATGCCGGGCCGGTAGCATTTGAGCTCGGGATCGGCCGTCGCGCGGTGCGCGAAATTCTCGGCGCGCTGCTTGGCCGCCGCGGGCAGATACGGGATCTTCCCGCCTTCGACGACGCCGACCCCGGGCGGGACGGCCTCCTCGGCGCCGAGGCTCGCGACGACGCCGGCCGCGGCCGCGTGCGGCTCGAGGCTCCAATTCGCCGTGTTGAGGACCTGCCAAACGCCGCTCAAGTCCGGCTTGCCGTCGGCCATGCGCGGAAACCGGGTCAACGGCGCAGGCTGGGCGGCCGCCGCCGGGAGCAGCACGGCTCCCGCGCCCGCCAGCACGCACCACATCCACGCGACCGCGGCCACGGCACCTCGCGGTGCTCCCCCTAGGCCCGCTAGGCCCGACACTCGAGCAGCGCGCACGAGCTCACGCATCGCCCTGATCCCCCTCGTTGCGTCTCCTCGATTCTGCCTTCGCGCCTGCCACCCGGCAACCGCCGGCGCCGATGCGATTTGCCCGGCCGCGCCCGGAGATGGGAAACTCCGCCCGGTTTCATGCCCGAGGTGGCCGCGCGCCCGATGGAAATCGCCCCGATCCACGAAACGACGTTCAAGGCGCGCGCGATCCTGCTGGGCGAGCGCCTCGATCTTCGGGCCTGGCGGGCGGCCGACGCACTGACGACTAACCCCCTCATGGTGCGCGTCAAGGGCGGCGGCGCCGTTACGCTGTACCGTTTCGGCGTGGCGGTGTTCTTCGGCGTCCATGCGGCCGAGGAGGTCGCGTTTCTCGGCCACCTCGAGTCGTTCGTGCAGAACGCCTATTCGGAACCGGAGACGGAGGAGCTCGAGGTCCGCATCGAGGCGGGTGACCGCGGCAGCCTCGTGAGCGGTGTCGTGCTCCTGCCCGAGGCGAGTGTCGGGCGCTTGCAGGTGCTGGCCGATATCCTGAGCAAGAGCGTGCTGCTCTCGCTCTACGAGCGTCGCGTCGCGGGTGAGTTCGACCGCATCGAGCCCCTGGCCGCGCAGCTCGGGCGCTCCGGGCGCGTGCCGCGGCACAGCAAAGACCTGCTGCAGATGATCGGCTCGATGCTGCTCGTCGAGCAACGCATGGTCGGCCGCGCCGAGATTGCGGACAAGCCGGAGATTCTCTGGGACAATCCGGCGCTCGAGGCCCTCTACGTCAAGGTCGAAGACGAGTTCGAGATCACGACCCGGCACGCGGCGCTCGAACGCAAGCTCAACTTGATCTCGCAAGCCGCGCAGACCGTCGTGCAGTTGCTCTCGAGCAAGCACTCGCTGCGCGTGGAATGGTATATCGTGATCCTCATCGTCGTGGAGATACTGCTGACGGTCTACGAGATGTTCAACCGCTAGAAGTCTCGATTCGGCGCCTTGCGCCGGCTGGACCTGTGCCGTGCCGGAAGAGCTGCTATACTTGTAAACTGTTATCATTAAAAGAAAAAAGGAGCGTCGCGGGGGGCGTCACTCGATCCCTGGTGCTGCGTCCGTCCTTTCGGTCGGGCCGTGACCCAGGTCTGGGACCGATGCCTCGTCATCGGACATAATCCCGCGCGTTGCCTGGAACCCAGTGGGAGGCGCTCGGGTGATCGAGAACAGACGCGTTTGGTTGGCCCTCACGATTTTCGTCGCGGCAGCCGCATCGCGCGCGGCGTGGAGCGGCGAGCAGGCCTTTCCGCGTCCCGCGTCGCTCGAGCCCGCCATCCACTTCTGGACCCGCGTCTATACGGAGGTCGACACGCACGGCGGCTTCATCCACGACGCCGAGCATCTCGACATCGTCTACAAGATCGTCCGCGCACGCGACGAGAGCCGCCGCGAGCGCCGGCGAGAGATCCAGCACGACGTGCGGCATTTCCGCGAGATCCTGCTGAAGCTCGGCCG
Organism: uncultured Gammaproteobacteria bacterium; assembly: GCA_963782445.1. Lineage (GTDB taxonomy): Bacteria > Pseudomonadota > Gammaproteobacteria > Steroidobacterales > Rariloculaceae > ZC4RG20. The sequence continues at coordinate 764,202 of CAWAJM010000001.1, read as the reverse complement.
CGGCGCCCGCACGGACCTCAGCGCCGAGGAGCGGCGTGTGCTGGCACTGTGGCCCAAAGGCACGACGAGCGCCCAGTTCAGGCATGCGGCCAACCAGATTCGCTTTCAGCTCGGCCAAGCGGACCGGTTCCGTGCCGGCCTCGTGCGCTCCGGGCGCTGGAAGCAGTACATCGAGAAGATCCTGCAGGCGAACGGCGTGCCGCTCGAGCTCGCCGCGCTGCCGCACGTCGAATCCTCGTTCGATCCGGATGCGTACTCGAAGGTCGGCGCCGCGGGCCTCTGGCAGTTCACGCGCTCGACCGGGCTTCGCTATATGCGCATCGACCACGTCGTGGACGAGCGCCGCGATCCCTTCATGTCCACGAATGCAGCGGCCAGGCTGTTGCGGGACAATTACGACGTGCTGCAGTCCTGGCCGCTCGCGATTACGGCCTACAATCACGGTCAGGCCGGCATGCGGCGCGCCGTCAGCGAGCTCGGCACGACCGATATCGGGGTAATCGTGCAGAAGTACGACAGCCGGACCTTCGGCTTTGCTTCGCGCAACTTCTATGCGGCCTTCCTCGCGGCCGTCGACATCGACGAGCATCCGGACAAGTACTTCGGTGCCGTGCGCCGCAGCCCGCCGCTCGAGACGCTCGTTGCACCGGTGCCCGACTACATGAAGGCACGAACGCTCGCGGCCGCGCTCGGCGTCGGGCTCGGCACGCTGCGCAAGCTGAATCCGGCCCTGACCGAAGCCGTCTGGCAGGGCGACAAGTTCGTGCCCCGCGCTTTTCCGCTGCGGCTGCCCGCGGCCGCGGTTTCCGACCCGGGGAACCTGCTCGCAGCCGTCCCCGCCACGCAGCGTTATACGGCGCAGCAGCCCGACGTGCAGCACCGTGTGCGCCGAGGCGAGACGCTCTCCGGCATCGCCGCCTCGTATAGCGTGAGTCTCGCTTCGCTGATTCGCATCAATGGGCTACGCGACGGCGACTTCATCCGCGCAGGCCAGGTGCTCGCGCTGCCGCTGCCGAGCAAGACGCCGCCCGAGACGCTCGCGGCGGCAGACTCCTCCGACGGCCAATACATCGTCCGGCCCGGCGACACGCTCGATCGGATTGCGAAGGCCTTCGACCTCGACCTGCCCGATCTGCTGCAAGCCAACAACATCAGCGATCGAAACATGATCGTCGCCGGCCAGACGCTGGTGCTGCCGAAATCGGCCGACGCCGCCCCCGCAGGGGTCGCCGACGTAGCCGATCGAGGCGGTCGGCCGGCTGCCGTGCCGGCCGTCGATACGAGCGCGAGCGGCGGGCCGGCCGCCATCCCGGCCGTCGCCTCGCTGTCCGCAGCGCCGCAAGCCGAGGCGACCCTCGCATCGGCCGCGGCCGCCGCGGCGCCCGGGCCAATCGCCGCGCCCGGCGGCAACGGCAGCGCGAGCGCCGGGGACGGCAGCGAGCCGAGCGACTCCGCGCCCGCCGCCGGCGCCGACGACGACTCCGGCGCCACCGCGCCGAGCGATGCCGACGACCAGGCCGCGGCCGCCGGCGACGACACCGACACGGCCCTCGATTCCGATTCCAATGCACTCGCGAGCAATCAGTCCGAGCTCGCGGCCGACCCGAGCGACTATTCGGTCGCCGACGACGGCACGATCACGGTTCAATCCCTCGAGACCCTGGGCCACTATGCCGACTGGCTCGAAATCCGCACGCAGCACCTGCGCGATATCAATCGCTTGCCCTTCCATCGGGCCGTCGTGATCGGGCAGTCGCTGAAGCTCGACTTCTCGAAAGTCTCGCCCGACGAGTTCGAGCGCCGCCGCACGGCCTATCATCAGAAGCTGCAGGAAGACTTCTTTTCGCGCTACCGCATCACCTCGATCGAGGATCACGTCGTGCGCCGGGGAGAGTCGCTCTGGGTGCTTGCGCGCCACACCTACAGCGTGCCGGTCTGGCTGCTGCGCCAGTACAATCCAGATCTCGATCTCGACCATGTCGCTCCGGGCGCCGTCGTGAAGTTTCCGCGCCTGAAGCCGATCACGGACGAGGGCGACGGGAGCGACAACGGCGATGGCAAACCAAGCGGCGGCCACGATTCCGGCGGTGACGGCGTCGTCTGAGCGGCACGTCGCCCCGCACAGGGCAACGTGGACCCGATGAGCGCGGACAATCGCGCCGAGCCGCTCGCGGGCCGCCTCGTCGCGGTGCCCGAAGCCCGCCAGCTCGACGTCCTCGCGGCCCTGCTCGAGCGTCGCGGCGCCCGCGTGCTGCGCTGCCCGCTCGTCTCGATTCGGGACGCCGAGCCCGCAGCGCCCGTGCTCGATTGGCTCGCGCGATTCGCGGCCGCACCGCACGATCTGCTGATCCTCTACACGGGCGAAGGCGTGACCCGCCTCGCCGCCTTCGCCGAGCGCGCGGGCCTGCGGGACCGTTTCGTCGCCGCGCTCGGCGGGACGCGCAAGCTCACGCGCGGTCCCAAGCCGAAGCGGGCCCTGCGCGACCTCGGGCACGACGCGGACATCGAGGCCGCGGCACCGACGACCGAAGGCATCGTCGCCACACTCGACAGCCTCGAGCTAGACGGGCAACGCGTCGGCGTGCAGCTGTATGGAGAAGAACCGAATCGCGCCCTGCTCGACTATCTCCGCCAGCGCCGCGCCGAGACCGACACCGTGGCGCCCTACACCTATGCCTCTGCCGCCGACGACGAGCAGGCCGCTGCGCTCATCGCCCGGCTCGCGAGCGGCGAGATCGATGCGATCGCGTTCACGAGCAAGGCCCAGCTCGACAGACTGCACAAGCTCGCACGCGAGCGCGGGCTCGAAGACGCCCTGCGGCGGGGGCTCGCGGCAACGCGCATCGCCGCGGTCGGGCCCGTCGTCGCGGCGGAGCTCGAGGCAGACGGGCTGCGGGCCGACGTGATGCCGGCCGAGAACTTCCACATGAAGCCGCTCGTCAACGCGCTGGCGGAGCTCTTCGCCGGCCAGTAGCCCACATGCTTCGTGAACGGGCTCGGGCGGTAGCCCGGCTACCCCGCGCTACGACCCCGCGCCGCGGCGGCGCAGCTCCATGGCCGTGGCACGCCCGTCGCCCGTCGGCTGATACCAGACCGAGAATTCCCGCTCCGCGGCACGGTAGGCGCCGAGCGGGTCCGCTTCCTGGATCTCGAACGCGTCGAAGCCGACACGGAGCATGAAGTGCAGCTGCTCGAGCAATACCTCGCCGACGGCCCGAACTTCGCCGCGATAGTCGAAGCGCTGACGCAGCCAACGCGCGTAGGTGTAGGCGCGGCCGTCGCGGAATTTGGGAAACTCGAGCGCTACGACGGCGAATCGCGGCAAGTCCTCGGCGACGAGCTCTGGCGACTCGTCGCTCGCGAGCTTGAGGCCGATCGGGTCGCTCCGCAAGGCAAGGGCATCGCGCCCGGCGCGCCACTGCCCGAGGCTCACGATCACCGGACCCGATTCCGGCACGCTCTCCGCACGGCTCGCGTCGACGAAGGGGTCGGCGGCGAGCGCTCCGTTCTTGACGAGGGCCATCAGCGCAGCCCGGCCTTCACGCGACCGCCTTCTCGGCGTCGACGCCGTAGACGGCCGCCTTGAACGGCGCGACGCCGAGCCGGCGATACGTGTCGAGGAATCGCTCGCCGGGTTCGCGAAGCTCGAGGTACACGTCGACGATGGCCTGGATCGCGGCCGGCACCTCGCTTTGCGGCAAGCCCGGACCGAGGCGATCGCCGAGCGATGCCCCTTGGTCCGACGAGCCGCCGAGCGTGAGCTGAAAGAACTCTTGCCCGCGCTTGTCGACGCCGAGAATGCCGATGTTGCCGACGTGGTGGTGGCCGCAGGCGTTCATGCAGCCGGAGACGTTAATGGTGAGATTGCCCACGGCGGCCAGCTGGTCGGCGTCGACGAAGCGCATGCCGATGTCCCTCGCCACGGGAATCGAGCGCGCGTTGGCGAGCGCGCAGTAGTCGAGGCCCGGGCAGCTGATGATATCCGTGAGCAAGCCGACGTTCGGCGTCGCCAGCGCGAGCTCGCCGAGTCGCTGCCAGAGGCTCGCGAGATCGGCTTGCTTGACATCGGGCAGGACGAGATTCTGCCGGTGGCTCACGCGGATCTCCCCGAGGCTGTACTCGTCGGCGATACCGGCCAGCGCGTCCATGGCGTCGGCCGTAATGTCGCCGGGTACGGCGCCGGGGGCCTTGAGGGAGACGTTGACGATCGCGTAGCCGGGCACCTTGTGAGCGACGACGTTGTGCCCGAGCCAGCGCCCGAACGCGGGCTCGGCCGCGCCGCGTGCCGCGAGCGCCGAACTCGAGTCCTCGAGCCGCTCGTACTTGGGGGGAGCGAAGTACGCCTCGATGCGCGCGATCTCATCCTGCGGCACGAGCTGCGGGTCGTCCTTGATGCGCTCCCACTCCTCGTCGACGAGGGAGCGGAACTGCTCGATGCCCATCTGGTTCACGATGATCTTGATGCGCGCCTTGTGGATATTGTCCCGGCGGCCGTAGACGTTGTAGATGCGAAGGATCGACTCGACGTAGGAAACCAGGTGCTCGGGGGCGACCCAGGGACGAATCGTCTGACCGATGTAAGGCGTGCGGCCGAGGCCGCCGCCGACGAGCACCTCGAAGCCGGGCTCGCCGGCTTCGTTCCGATGCATCCGGAGGCCGATGTCGTGAACGGCGACGGCCGCGCGGTCGTTCGGGGAGCCCGTGACGGCGATCTTGAACTTGCGCGGCAAGTAGGAGAACTCGGGATGCAAAACCGAGTACTGCCGGAGCAGCTCGCAATACACGCGCGGATCCGCGAGCTCGTCCTCGGCGCGGCCCGCGAACTGGTCGGACGTGATGTTGCGGACACAGTTGCCCGAGGACTGGATCGCCGTGACCTCGACATCCGCGAGCTCGGCGAGAATATCGGGGGCCTGCTCGAGCTTGATCCAGTTGTATTGGATATTCTGACGGGTCGTGAAGTGGCCGAAACCTCGATCGTAGGTACGCGCGATGTGCGCGAACTTGCGCAGCTGGCCGGACGTCATTGTCCCGTAGGGCACGTTGACGCGCAGCATATAGGCGTGCAGCTGTAAATAGAGGCCGTTCATGAGCCTCAGGGGCTTGAACTGGTCCTCGGTCAGCTCGCCCTTGAGGCGTCGCGCGACCTGGCGCCGGAACTGCGCGACACGCTCGCCGACGAGCTTATGGTCGAATTCATCGTAACGGTACATGCAGGCACTACCCCCTGCCGTTGCGGCCGCTTGCGGCCCTTGTAGATCAGCCGGCGGCCGCGCGCCCGCGACCGGTCAGCGCCCGCGCCGAGCGCTCAGTGCCGACGGTCGGACCGAAGGCACGGATCGCTTCGCGAATGGCGACGGGGCGGCGCCGGCCGCCCTCGACCGTCACCTCGATGAGGTTGGGGTCGACGACCGTGCAGTCGGCCTCGTGACGCTTGGCGAGCGCCAGCGCCTCGGCGGCCTCGTGCTCGGCGAGAACCCGGCCCGACTCGATGTCCGTGACCCACCCCGCGGCCGCATCGAGGAAAACGACGCGGCCGTCGACGAGCCGATTGGCAATGATCATCTGTTGCATGCGATGCGGGTCCTAGCTCCGAGGCTCGCGCAGCCGGCGCGCCAGGGGCGTCATTGTACGAGGCACCCCGGCTTGCGGTTATAAGAAAGCCGCACTTGGATATGAGGGAAAGCTAGTGTGCCGTATCGCAACGGCCGCCGGCTCATGCGCGTCGAGGGCCGGGGCGGGGTGCCGGGGCCGGTACATCCACAAAATCTGTGGATAAGCTTGTGGAAAAGGGCTTGAAAGCCGGCGCTCGGGCAGTCCCCGTTGACCCTCTGTCAGGTTGGTCAAAAAACCGTCACATTCCGGATGCGGAAGGACCTGTCAGCGCAGGGGCAGCTCCATATCGCGCCAATCGGCGCCCACGAAGCGGCGCTGCTCTTCGGTGATGGCCGCGTCGTTGATGCTTGCCTCGCGGCGGCGCATGAGCCCACGCGCGTCGAACTCCCAAAGCTCGTTGCCATACGAACGAAACCAGTTTCCGCCCGCGTCGTGCCATTCGTACTGGAACCGCACTGCTATCCGGCTTTCCCCGAAAGCCCACAAGTTCTTACGCAGACGATAGTCCAGCTCTCGGACCCATTTGCGTTGCAGAAACTCGACGATCGCCGGGCGGCCTAAGATGACTTCGTCGCGGTTGCGCCAAACCGAATCGGGCGTGTAAGCGAGCGCGACGCGTTCGGGGTCGCGGCTGTTCCAGGCGTCCTCTGCGGCTTTGACCTTGGCTGCGGCCGTCGCGGCCGTGAACGGCGGGACGGGAGGCCTCGCTTCCATCGAATCAACCCTCGTCCGGGCCGCCCCCGCCCCACTTGTCGCGGTGGGCTTGCTCGGCCGCGCGCTGCACCTTCGCATGCCGTCTACTGAGCAGCAGCGAATCCGGGGAGCAGACCTCGGCACGCAGCAGACCCAGATCTGTCGCCGCGTCGAATAGACTCGGGTACCAGCGCCGCCACCCCGGCAACACCTGCTCTACCTGTTCCCTGAGCGTCATTCCGAAGTTCTCGTTTCCGACCCCAATCTATACGAGCCGGGGCGGCTCGGCAAACGGCACCGACGGCTTTTGCGACGGGAGTCCGGAAAGCCGAACGGCCGCGCGCCCCGCCCCGGCCCCAAGCCATAGAAAAATTCAGCGCCCGCGGCTTGACCGCCCCCCGCGAACTGCTAAGTTACCGGCCAATTCCGCAGGACGGGCGGCTCATGCTTTTCGGCGAGATCATCCGCGTCGCGTTACAGTCGATCCGGGCGAATTTCTTTCGCGCGGTCCTGACGATGCTCGGCATCATCATCGGTGTCGGGGCGGTCATCGCGATGCTGGCCGCCGGGGCCGGCGCCCAGAAGCGCATCGACGAGCAGATCGCATCGCTGGGCGCAAACATCCTCAACATCAGCGCCTCGCGGTTCTTCGCCATGGGTGTCTCGCGGGACCAGATGACACTGACCGTCGACGACGTCCCGGCGCTCGAGCACGACTCGCGCTACCTGGATGCCGTGATTCCCGAAATTCAAGGTCGCGGCCAGCTTAAGTTCGCGAACCGCAACACGAATGCCCGCGTGACGGGCACCACCTACCAGTATCCGGACGTATTCAACTACAAAGTCGCCTTCGGCCGCTTCTTCAACGCCCAGGACGACGACGCCAAGCGCCGCGTCATCGTGGTCGGCTCGAGCATTCCCGAGCAGCTCGAGACGGATTCCCGCACGCTGGTCGGCAAGACCGTAAGCGTGAACGGGCAGCCGTTCGAGGTCATCGGCGTGCTCGCAAGCGAGGGCGGCGGCGGCGGGTTCGGCAATCGCGGGCCCGACGAAGGCGCGTTCATCCCCCTGAAGACCGCCGAGCTGCGCGTGTTCGGCCGGCAGCAGCTCGACAGCATCAGTGTGCGCGTCTCCCAAGGCCTGCCGATCGAGCGCGCCATGGTCGATATCGAGCGCGTGCTGCGCAAGCAGCATCGGCTGCTGCCCGGCAAGGCGAACGACTTCTCGATCATCGACCGGCGCGAGTTCCTGCAGACCCAGCAGGAGGCGCAGCAGACGTTTACGTTCCTGCTGGCGAGTATCGCTGGCGTGAGCCTCGTCGTCGGCGGCATCGGCATCATGAATATCATGCTCGTCAGCGTGACCGAGCGGACGCGCGAAATCGGCATTCGCATGGCTTTGGGCGCTACCCGCAACACGATCATGCTCCAGTTCCTCGTCGAGTCCGTCACGCTGTGCCTGTTCGGCGGCCTCATCGGCATCGCGGCCGGCGCCGGGGCGGCCGACCTGATGTCCCGCTTCGCAGGATGGGAAGTCTTCGTCGCGCCCAATTCGGTCGTGCTCGCTTTCGCGTTCAGCGTGGGCGTGGGGCTGTTCTTCGGCATCTGGCCGGCCCGCAGGGCCGCACGGCTGGACCCGATCGAAGCGCTGCGCTACGAGTAGCCCCATTCCTGTCTCTTTTTTCCCGCTCTGCCGCGGTTACGAGTAGAATGGCGCGGCGCTAAAAGGCATGGCTGCACGTTCAGTCTGTCGGCTTCCGGCGCAATTCGGCTTGGATCACCGCATTCACGAGTAGATCGACGTGTTTTCTTCGCTCGCTCGCCGGCTGGCAGCCGCGCTCGTCCTGACTCTCGCCTCCGGCTGCGTGGCGCATTTGCACAAAGACCTCATGCCGCCGGCGGACTATCGCTACCGCCCGCCCGTCGAGGCCAACCCCAGGTTCGACTACACGGTCAATGGGCACGTGCACCTTTCGGCCCCGTACGACCACACACGCTTCGACGACATCATGCACCTTTCCTTCCCGTCGAGCGGCACCACGGGCTCGAAGGACAACGAAGTCCACGGGATTTACTACCGCAGCCGCTCACCGGGCCGCAAGAAGCTGGTCATCGTCTTGCCGATTTGGGGGACGAGCGAATATCCGCCGAGCAGGATCACTCGCGGGTACGCCCGGCACTCGCACGGCGACGCGAACATCATCTGGATCCTCGGGAACACGCCGCTGTTTCCATGGACGAGTCTCAGCACGACCTCCAGCCAGAAGCAGTTCGAGCAGATGGCGCGCGCGAGCGCCGAGCGGTACCGGACGGCCGTCATCGACATGCGCCGGCTGCTCGACTGGGCCGAGAAGCAGCCCGACATCGCCCCCGGGCACATCGGCATGGTGGGCTTCAGTATGAGCGCGCTCGTAACGGCGACGCTGCTCGGCAACGATGATCGAATCTCGACGGCCGTGCTCATGATGGGCGCGGCGGACTTCGCCGACATCTTCACCCACTGCGGGGACCGGGCCGGCGAGGTGCGCAAGCACGTGCTCACGGCCTACGGGTGGTCGCTCAAGCAATATCACGATTTCTTCCAGAGGCTCTTCGGGCCCGCGGACCCCGTGAATTACCGCGGCCGCTACGACCCCACGAAAATCCTCATGATCGATGCCGCGTTCGACAATTGCATGTCGCGGTCGTCGCGAGAAGCGCTCTGGAACGCGACGGGCCACCCCGAACGCATCACGCTGCTCTCGCGCCACCGCAGCGGTTTCTACTCCATGACGCCGCTCGGCCTGAATTTCACGAGGCGGCGTATCTACCACTTCCTCGAACGTCAATCTTTGACATAAGCGGCCGCGGCGCCGAAAGGCGACGTCGCCGCTTGCAGACGGGACGAACCTGCGCCATAGTCCCTGAGCCGATCAAGGGTAAACCCGGCGAAAGCCGGGGACACAAAGCTTCCGGTCTACGGGCATTGGCCTAGGACAGCGGGGTTGCCGGCATCAGGTCGAGGCGCATTCAACGGGCGCCCGCCCATGCTGCTTGGCATGCGGCCGGCTCCAGTAGCCGCCCCGCTCCCTCTCCGGAACCCCAGCACCGATCGGCTCGCAGTCGAATACGAGGTCGGGGAGGGATTCGAAGATGAGCATGGCGGCGGCGCGCAAGCGCGTGGGGACAGTCTCTTCGTCCGGTCCGGCTTCCGTCGCGCGGCCAGCCTCGCCGAGCGACATTGCCCAGATCCTGGCCGACATCAAACGGTACCCCTCGCCCGTCCGGCCGGTCGGCTCGGGCAGCTCGACGACGCGCTGCATCGCCGCCCATGGCGGCACGGTCCTCGACCTCTCCGACATGAACCGGGTGCTGCGCATCGAGGACGATACCGTCACCGTCCAGCCGGGCATTCCGCTGCCCGAGCTGGCCGAGATACTGAGCGAGCGTGGCATGGAGCTCATCGGTGGCTTCGATCTCGCCCACCGGAGCGTCGGCGGCGCCGTCTGCGGGGCGGGACTAGAAGCCTCGATCGCGGGCGATGCCGGCCAGTTCGCCGCACACGTCGTCCAGCTCAAAATCGTCAGTCCGGCCGGCAAGAAATTCGTCGTCCACGAGAAGACGCCCAATCTCATGGCGCTCATGCGCCTGAGCTACGGGCTGCTCGGCATCGTCTACGAGGTGACGCTTCGGATTCGGCCCGTACAGGGGTTCGCCGTGCAGACGGCCCGGGCGGGCTTCAAGGAATTCGCCAAGCTCGGGCCGCGCCTCGCGGCGGCCGGCTCGGGCGTGAAGCTCTATCTGCTGCCGTTTCGCAACCGCATCTATTTCGAGCTGCGCCGCCCGTCGGCCGATTCCGAGCCCGGCAGGAAATTCGCCTGGCGGCTCAAGGACTGGGCCGTCTACTCGGCCCTGCCCGGCGCCGCTCGCTCGATCGCCGCGGCGATGCCGATCCGCCAGCTGCGCTACCCGCTCATAGACGGCGTCAGCACCGTGACACAGTCGCTGCTGAGCGGCGCGCTCACGCGCAGCGGCAGCAACGCGGTCGAGCAGACGGGCCGCTTCCATTCGCTCGCGGCAACCCCCCGCTATACCTACTCCACGTGGGCATTCCCCGCCGCCGCGTTCGGCCAGACCGCGCTCGCGTACAAGCTCTTCTGCAAGGAGCACTACGTCCGAACCGGCTTCCGCTGCGATTTGCCGGCGATCGGCTTCCGGCTCAATCAGGACCGCAGCGCGCTGCTGTCGCCGTCATTCGACGGCCCGATGGTCACACTGAGCCAGCTCTGCACGCAGAGCGACGGCTGGGACGACTTCGTCTTCGACTTTGCCGAGTTCGCGGCGGAACACGCGGGCGTGCCGTTCTTCAATCAGACCCGCAACGTCACGGCCGCGCTCGCGGCGCAGCGCTTCGACCGGCGCCTGGCATTCTTCAGCAAGGTCCGCCGCGAGGTCGACCCGCACGACCGGCTGCTGAATCCCTACTTCGCGACGTACATGACGTGACCGAAGTACGCTTCGATCCTGCGATTGCGCTTGGAGCAGGCTTGCATTTAAGGCCCTTTGCGGAAACGCCGTGATCCGCATATCTCCCCCACGCGTCGACGCAGAGTAGAGCGACAAGGGCGAAGGCGACGCCGACGGCAGGCCCGCTACCGAATGAACCCCATGCTCTCGAGCTTGACGATGATCCGATGTGCGGAAAGGTCCGGCGTCAGCTCGGACGTATCGATGCGCATCTCGGGATTCTGCGGCTCCTCGTAGGGATCGCTGATGCCCGTGAAGCCCTTGATGATGCCCGCGCGCGCCTTCGCATAAAGACCCTTGCGGTCCCGCCCCTCGCAGACCTCGAGCGGCGTCGCGACGTGCACCTCGATGAAGCCGCCGAGCGGCTCTATCATCTCGCGGACCTGGCGCCGAGTCGCCGTGTACGGGGCGATCGGCGCGCAGATGGCGATGCCCCCGTTTTTCGTGATCTCGCTCGCGACGTAACCGATTCGCAGAATGTTGAGGTCGCGGTGCTCCTTCGAGAAGCCGAGCTCGCTCGAGAGGTGCTTGCGCACGACATCGCCGTCGAGCAGCGTGACGGGGCGGCCGCCCATTTCCATGAGCTTGACCATGAGCGCGTTTGCGATCGTCGACTTGCCCGAGCCCGAGAGCCCGGTGAAGAAGACGGTGAAGCCCTGCGCATAGCGCGCCGGGTGCGTGCGGCGCAACTCGGCGACGACTTCCGGAAACGAGAACCACTCGGGGATGTCGAGCCCGTCGCGCAGGCGGCGGCGCAGCTCGGTGCCCGAGATCGACAGGGTCCGCTCCTTCGAATCGACCTCGTCCTCGGGCATGTACTGCGCACGCTCCTCGACGTAGACCATGTTCTTGAACGGCACCATCGTGATGTCGAGCTCGTGCTCGTACTCCTGCATGAGCTTCTGGGCGTCGTAGGGCCCGTAGAACGGCTTGCCGTCGCTGCCGGCGCCGGGACCCGCGTGATCGCGGCCCACGATGAAATGCGTGCAGCCGTGGTTCTTGCGGATGATGGCGTGCCAAAGCGCCTCGCGCGGACCGGCCATGCGCATGGCGAGCGGCAGCAGGCTCAGGGACGTCGTCTGCTCGGGATAGTGCGCGAGCAGGTGCTCATAGCAGCGCACGCGCGTAAAGTGGTCCACGTCGCCGGGCTTGGTCATGCCGACGACGGGATTGATGAGGAGGTTAGCCTCAACGTCCTTGGCCGCGCGGAACGTGAGCTCGAGGTGCGCGCGGTGCATCGGATTGCGCGTCTGGAACGCGACGACCTTGCGCCAGCCGAGCTTCTGGAAGCGTTCGCGAAGCTCCTTCGGCGTATCCCGCAGGTGCTTGAAGTCGTAGTGCGTCGGCGCCTCGACGCCCCGCAGCCGCCCGCCGAGATAAACCGGATGAGTCTGGTGGAGCAGGTATCGCACGCCCGGATGCGCCTCGTCCTGCGTGCCGAACACGCCGCGCGCTTCGGCAGCCTTGTCGGGACGGTAGCTGTCGGCAACCTCGAGCGTGGCGATGAGCACGCCCTCTTGATCCCGCAGGGCGATGGTGTCCCCTTCGCGGACGCCTTCGGCGAACTGCTCCGTCACGTCGAGCGTGACCGGGATGGGCCACAGCACGCCGCTCCTGAGCCGCATGTCCTCGACGACGCCCTCGTAGTCTTCCCTGCTCAGGAAGCCTTCCAGCGGAGAGAAGGCGCCGTTCAAGAGGAGCTCGAGATCGCAGAGCTGCCGCATCGTGAGATCCCACGACGCCATGTCGCGGGCCCGGCGCTTCTCTTCCTCGCGCTCGGCCTCGGGCAGATACAGATCCTTCAGCTCCCCTCCGTGGGCTTCTTTGAATGCTCCCATGACGGCAATGGCTCCTCAATCCGGTGATGACACGACAACAAAACGACGGCGCCCGGTCCGCCAATGGGCGGGCCGGGCCAGTGCGATCCCCGGAGGGCCGCTAGTCCGCTACGAGCTGCTGCACCGCCGAACGAATGCCGGCGGCGTTGATCGCGGGCAGATATTGTGCGTCATGCTCGCGCCATTTCAAAGATTTCTTGACGATGCCTTCCAGATTCGGCCGCTTCTCATGCGGGCCGCTACCCTTTCCGATACCCCCGCCGAGCTCGACGACGGCGCCGACGCCGGCATCGATCGCCGTGCCCATGCACGCGATCCAGCGCACGGGATTGAACAGCTGAAAGAACAACCGCGAGCGGATCGAGTCGGGCGCCGCGTCGTGGTAGCCACCCGTGTAATTGGACAGAACGTGGACACCGGGCGCGCCGAGCTCGGTCTGCTGCAGAACCGGCCGAAACTGCTGGGCGGCGCCAACCATGAGGTAGGTGTGGAACGCCCCCTCGGTATTGAGCCGGATACCGCGCTTGCCCGGATGCCGGCTCTTGAGCGCCTCCGTCAGCGCATCGAGATCGGCATCCTCCCCGGCGATCACGGTCTGATCCGGCAGGTTGCAGCCCGCGATGCCGCAGAAGTGCCTATCGGCCAGGGCCGCGGCCGTCGCGAGATCGAGCGTCGTCGCGAGCATGCCGCCGCGGCCGTACTCGCTCATGAGCTCTCCGCGGCGCTTGACGAGCGCGAGGGCGCGTTCGAAGGTCAGCGCGCCGGCGGCCACGAGTGCCGAGTATTCGCCGAGGCTGTGTCCCGCGGCGATCACCGGCTCGAGAGCATTGCCGGCGAGGCTCCGAAAAGCCTCGAGGCAAGCCACTTGGTGCGTGAGCAGCGCGGGCTGAGTGAAGCGCGTCCGGTTCAATTCCTCGCGCGGGTCGCTGAACGAGAGCTCGCGCATGTCGTAGCCCACGACTTCGCTCGCGCGGTCGTAGACCGCACGAGCGACCTCGAACTCGGCGACGAGATCCGAGCCCATGCCGGCGTACTGTGAACCCTGACCGGGGAACACGAACAGTATCTGGCGCTGCGTCATGGACCCCACGACCCCGCTGAGAAGGACGCAAAAGGACGCACAGAATACGCTCGGGGCCAGCGGCCCTCAAGCGCACACCCGTCGTCTCAGCCGTCGATGCGCTCGTCTCCCGGCGGCGCGGCCGCCGCCCGAGGCGCGGCGTCGAGGCGCTGGCGGGCCTGGCGGCCCTCGCGCTCGTCGACCGTGAGGAGCAGGCCGAAGCCGATCGCGAACAAGATCAGCACGACCGAAACCCCGACGCGCTGCGATCCCGAGATCTGCGTGACGAGGCCGAGGAAGAAGGGCCCGATGAAGGCCGTGAGCTTGCCCGAGAACGCGAAAAAGCCGAAGAACTCGTTCTCGGTGTCGGCCGGAACGAAGCGGCCCATGAGGGAGCGGCTCGCGGCCTGATTCGGGCCGACGAAGATACCGATCCAGATACCTGCGACCCAGAACCAGAGCTTGCTCGTCGCGAGCACGGCGAGTGTCGTCGCGAGAATGAGGCCGATCAACGAGACGACGATCGTGCGTTTGCCGCCGATGCGGTCGTCGACGAAGCCGAGCAGGATTGCGCCCCCGCCGGCCGCGACGTTCAAAACGATGCCGAACACGAGCACTTCCTGCAGCGAGAAGCCGAACGTATCGGCCGCATAAATGCCGCCGAAGGCGAATACCGTCACGAGCGCGTCGTTGTAGATCAGGCGCGCCACGAGGAAGCGGACCATTTGCCTGTAACGGCGAACGTGCGAGAACGTGCGGGTGAGCTGGGAAACGGCCTCGCGCACGACGCTGCCCGCCGGAGAGACGCGCGAGCGGTCCTCGTGAACCCAGAGGAAGAGCGGCAGGCTGAAAACGACGAACCAGACTGCGACGAGCAGATTCGTCGCGCGAATGTTCTCGCCGGCCGCCTTCGAAAACCCGAACCAGGGCGTGTCGGGCTGGACGAGACCGACGAGCGCGAGCACGAGCGCCAAGAGGCCGCCGAAGTAGCCGAGCCCCCAACCGAGGCCGGATACCGAGCCGATGCGCTCGTGCGGCGCGACATCGGGCAGGAAGGCGTTGTAGAAAACGCTGCCGAACTCGAAGGCGACGTTGGCGACGACGAACACGGCGAGCGCCTCGAACGCCCGCCCCGGCAGCACGAAATAGAGCATGGCCGTCGCGGCCGCGCAGATGAACGTCGTGAGCACGACGAACAGCTTGCGGTAGCCGCCGCGGTCGGCCAGCGCGCCGAGGATCGGCGAACCGAGCGCGACGATCACCGCCGTCGTCGTCACGGCCCTCGACCATAGCGCGGTCCCGATGATGGGATCGGAGGCAATGGCCTTGGTGAAATAGGTCGAGTAGACGAAGGTCACGACCAGTGTCGTGAAAGGAGAATTCGCGAAATCGTAGAACGCCCATGAGACGATCGCTCGGCGGCGCGTCCCCGCGATTGTCGACATGTCGGATACCGCTCTGTCGGGGAGCGGACGTTAACACCCGGTCGAAAGCCGTTTCAAGCCGCCGGGGCGGGCCGCGAAGCCGCGCACGAGCACGGGCCCGACGGCCGGGCGCCCCGGCTTTACACGCGCCGGGCCGGCCCTTAAGTTGGGACGACGACAGGAGGCGGCATGCGCATCGGTATCCCCAAGGAAATCAAAGTTCATGAGTACCGCGTAGGGCTCACGCCCCATGCCGTCGCCGACCTCGCGCACGCCGGCCACGAGGTCGTCGTCGAGCGCGGTGCCGGCGCGGGCGCGGGCTTCGCCGATGCAGCCTACGAGGCCGCCGGGGCGCAGGTCGTCGACGGCCCGGAGGCGCTGTTCGGCGCGGCGGAGCTCATCGTCAAGGTTAAGGAACCGCAGCCGTCCGAGCTGCGGCTGCTGACCGCTCGCCACGTGCTGTTCGGCTACCTGCACCTCGCCGCCGAGCCGGCGCTTGCGCGGGCCCTGCAGGCGCAAGGCGTCACGGCCATCGCCTACGAAACGGTCACGGCGCGCGGAGGCGGCCTGCCGCTGCTCGCGCCGATGAGCCGCATCGCGGGCCGCATGGCCATCCAGGTCGGTGCGCACTTCCTCGAAAGATCCGTGGGCGGCGCCGGCCTGCTGCTCGGCGGCGTCCCAGGGGTCCCGCCGGCCCGCGTGGTCGTCGTCGGCGCCGGCATGGCGGGCACGAGCGCCGTCGAGGTCGCCGTCGGCCTACAGGCCGAAGTGACCGTCATAGACAACAACCTCGAGAAGCTGGAGCGCCTCGCCGTCCGCTACGAGAACCGCCTGCGCACGCTGTACTCCACGCGAGCCGGGATCGCAGAGAGCGTCGCCGGCGCGGCGCTCGTCGTCGGCACCGTGCTCGTGCCGGGCCGCAGTGCGCCCAAGCTCGTGACCCGCGAGATGATTGGCACCATGGTCAAGGGGGGCGTCGTCGCGGACGTCGCGATCGATCAAGGCGGCTCGTTCGAGACCAGCCGGCCGACTTCGCATGCGGACCCCGTCTATACGGTCGACGGCATCCTGCACTACTGCGTGACCAACATTCCGGGCGCCGTGCCGCGCACGGCCACGCAAGCGCTCGTGAACGCGACGCTGCCCTACGTGCGCGCGCTCGCCGACCACGGCTGGCGAGACGCGCTCGAGCGCGACCCGCAGCTGGCCGCCGGCCTCAACGTCGAGGGCGGACAGATCCGCCACGCGGGCGTGGCGGCCGACCTCGCGCGCGGCGGCTAACCTGCCGCGCCTGCCGCATAAGGGCACTCATTGACCGTAGCTCGGGTCGCAGTCGTACGGATAGATGACGCCGTCCGGAGCGCGCGTCCACGCCATGTAGCGCGCGGCTTTGCCAGCGAAAGTCTTCGGGTCCTCGTACAGTTGCGTGAGCCACAGCGTGTTGCCGTCCGGACTCAGGCGAAAGTGCTCGACGAGCTGCAGGTCGGGGCTGTGATCGAAGCCGTTGTTCATGAACGTGCCGGCCTCGATGTTCGTCGTATCGACGACGAGCGTGTCGCCCTCCCAATGACCGATCGAATCGCCGGATTTCGTATGCGGCGCAGCGGGCGGGGCGTGGCGCGTCGTATCCAGGTGAATCACGCGATACATGTCGAAAAATTCCATCTGCAGGACGATGAGGTCTCTGCCCTGATGGATGCGCATAGGAAACGGCGCCTGCATGTAAAACGCGACGGACGGCGCCTGGCACGTGTTCGCGCGCGAGAGCTCCGCTTTGTAGTCGTAGTGCCGGATCTCGTCGAGCGCCCGCTTCGTAAGCTCGAGGCCCGCGTAGTCCCCAGCCGCGAGCTCGCCGCCGCCCGTATCGTTGATGAGGACCGTGCCTTTGGGCAGCTCGTCGATGAGCGCTTGGCCCGAGGGCTTTTTCTCGAACTTGACCTTCCACACGCCAGCCAGGTCCGGAGCGCGGTCGGCCGCCGCGGCCCAGCCCGCGGCGGCGAGGCCGAGCGCGACGAGTGCGAGGGCGCCCAGCGCCCGCAACGCCGGAGCGCAGATCGCGCACGGCGCGCGCGGTACCGCGGCGGGCGGCTCAGTCGTTGCCATCGGCCACTCCCGGCGCCGGCCGCTGGCCGATGAGCTCGTGACCGTCGGCCAGGGTGATCTTGTAGACACGCAGGTAGTGACCGCTGTCCCGCGACGGGTAGCCCGCGACCGTGATGCGGTCGCCGGCCTTGAGCGAGTGCTCGTCCCAGCCTCGGCGCCGCAGGATGTTCGGGGAGTTCGTCTCCGCCTTCCAGGCCTCGTCCCCGTGCGGGCCGTCGACGGTGAAGTACACGAGCCCATGCGGATTACGGAAGCGGAACTCCGTGACGACGCCGCTCACGCTCACGATCTTGTCCGCAACGAAATGCACGGCGAACGAATGGTGTGCCTCGGCACCCGCAAGCGCGAACAGGCCGGCCGCGGCCGCGAGAACAGTGTATCGCCTCATCGCTTTTCCCCTCCCGAGCGCCGTTCGCTGCGGTCCTGACCGCCGCTCCGCGACGCCGCCTCAAAGCAGCGCATGCCCCGCGAACCGGCGAAGCCACCGGTCCACCGCCTCCGGATTGTAAACATACTCCGGCACGCGCGACTCGAGGGCAGCGAGCACGGCGTC
Source organism: uncultured Gammaproteobacteria bacterium (assembly GCA_963782445.1). Classification (GTDB taxonomy): domain Bacteria; phylum Pseudomonadota; class Gammaproteobacteria; order Steroidobacterales; family Rariloculaceae; genus ZC4RG20. The sequence goes on along the minus strand of CAWAJM010000001.1, from coordinate 746,410 downwards.
GGTCGCCCACGGAATCGCCGTTGCGAGCGTACCGCCGCGGTTGGCCGCGATCATGTGCGGAGAGAGCAGCAGCTCGTCGCGGAGCTGCAGCAGCCGCGAGCCCGCAGGGGGCGGCTCGACGGGCAGCACGTCCAAGGCCGCTCCGCCGAGCCGGCCGGCCTCGAGCGCGTCGCACAGGGCCTCGACATCGACGATGGCGCCGCGCGCGGTATTGATGAGCAGCGCGTCGGGCTTCATGAGCGCGAGCTCGGCGGCGCCGATCAGATTCCGTGTCTCGGCCGTGAGATTGCAGTGCAGGCTGACGACGTCAGCCTCGCGCAGCAGTGTCTCGAGCGCCACACGTTCGGCGCCGCAAGCCGAGAACGCGGCCGCGTCGACGTAGGGGTCCGCGGCCAGCAGCCGCACGCGCCAGGGCGCGAGCAGCTCCGCGACGCGAGAGCCGATGCGCCCGAAGCCGACGATGCCGATCGTAAGCCCCGGATACCCGTCCTTGCGCCGACCCACATAGCGCCCTTCGAGCGCCTTGTCGCGCCAGCGGCCTGCCTTGACCTCGGCGTTGCGCCGGACGAGTTTCTTGAGCAGAGCCAGCATGAAGCCGATCGTGCCCTCGGCGACGCCGCCCCAGTTCGCCTCGGTGGGGCAATGCGTCACGAGGATACCGAGCGCCGTCGCGGCCTCGACATCGACGTTGTCCGTGCCAATCGTGTACTTCGAAACGATCCGCAGCGAGGAAAACGCCGCGAGCACCTCGCGGCCGAGCACTCCCCCGCGGAACGTCGCGCCGAGCAGCGCATCGGCGTCGGGTGCCGCGCTCATAAGCCGCTCCGGCGACGCGTCGAAATCGCCGGCGACGACTTCGCAGCCCGCGGCCCTCAACCGGTCATGCGACCGGCCGCTCTCGTCGACCGGACGGTAAACGAGAACCTTTGGGTGCCTCACGGCTGCGCGACTCTGCAGGCTGCCGGCGACCCGCCGGGGCGGCCCCGCACCGGGTGCGCGGGAAAGTGCGCCCGCCGCGGGCCGAGCGCTCTGCAGCGTAAGGTCATGGGCCAGCTCCGGTTTTCGGCCGGTGGATCATAGCAGCGTCAGGGCGCCTCCGCCTATCCGCGAGCGGTAGCGAGCCCGCATCGGCGGCCACGGGCGACTGCGACAATCGCCGCACGCGGGCGGCCTCGCGGGCCGCTGCCGGTTAGATCAGCTCGATCGGCACAGACCTCACGCGCCAGATGTCTCGGCAATACTCGCGGATGCTTCGGTCCGAGGAGAACTTGCCGCTGCGCGCCGTGTTGAGGATCGACATCCGCGTCCAGTTGTCCGGCTCTTGGAACGCCGTGCCCACGCGGCGCTGGCACTCGGCATAGCTCGAGAAATCCGCCAGAACCAGATAGGGATCGTGGTGGCGCAGCCCGTCGAGCAGGTCTCGGAACAGCTCCCGGTCGCCGCGCGAAAACAGGCCGCTCGAGAGCAGCTCCAGGACGGCCGCGAGCTCGGGGTCGCTCTCCACGAAGCTCATGGGGCGATACCCGGACCGCTGCAACTCCGCGACCTCCGCCGCGTCGTGCCCGAAGATGAAGAAATTCTCGGCGCCGACCTCGCGCCGCAGCTCGATGTTGGCGCCGTCAAGGGTGCCGATCGTGAGTCCTCCGTTCATGGCGAACTTCATGTTGCCCGTGCCCGAAGCCTCCTTGCCGGCCGTGGAGATGTGCTCGCAAAGGTCCGCGGCGCGGTAGATGCGCTGCGCCGTCGTCACGTTGAAGTTGGGGATGAACGCAACGCGCAACCGCTCGTTGACGTCGGGATCGCGATTGATGACGGCCGCGACCGAATGGACGAGCTTGATGATGAGCTTCGCGAGCCGATATCCGGGCGCCGCCTTGCCCGCGAAAACGAATGTGCGCGCCGGCGCATCCGCGTCCAGGCCCTGCTTGAGGCGGTGGTACAGAGCCACGATGTGCAGGAGATTCAAGTGCTGACGCTTATATTCGTGGATACGCTTGACCTGCACGTCGAACATCGAGCTCGGGTCTACGGTCAGCTCGACCCGGTCCGCGATCAACTGCGCGAGCTCGCGTTTGCAGGCAAGACGGATGCCGCGCCAGCGCTCGCGGAACGCGGGATCGTCGGCGAGCGGCTCGAGGGCACGCAGGTCGTCGAGATCGCGGACCCAAGCGCTGCCCAGCATCTCGTTCAAGAGCCCCGTGAGGCGGGGATTCGCGAGCATGATCCAACGCCTCGGCGTGACGCCGTTCGTCTTGTTCGAGAAGCGCTCAGGCCACAGGTCGTGGAAGTGCTTGAGCACGTGCGTCGCGAGCAGGTCTGAATGCAGCTCAGCCACGCCGTTGATGGAATGGCTACCGACGCAGGCGAGATGCGCCATGCGCACGTAACGCTCGCCGCGCTCGTCGATGAGCGACAGCGCCGCCACTTTGCTTTCGTCGGCGAGCCAGCTCATGCGCACGTCGTCCAGAAAGGTCGCGTTGATCTCGAAGATGATTTCCAAGTGGCGCGGCAGGACGCGGCGCATGAGCTCGAGCGGCCAGCATTCGAGGGCCTCGGGCAACAGCGTGTGATTCGTGTACGCGAAGCTGCGCCGGGTGACGCTCCACGCCTCGCCCCACGCCATGCCGTGCTCGTCGACGAGCAGCCGCATGAGCTCGGGCACGGCGATGGCCGGATGCGTATCGTTGAGCTGCACGGCGAACTTCTCGTGGAAGCGCTCGAGCGGGATGTCCTGCACCCGCATGACGCGCAGCATGTCCTGCAGCGAGCAGGATACGAAGAAATATTGCTGCTGGAGCCGCAGCTCCTTGCCCTGAAGCTGCTCGTCGTTCGGATACAGGACCTTGCTGAGGTTCTCGGAGACGATCTTCCGGTCCACGGCGCCGTAGTAGTCACCACGGTTGAAAACTGCGAAGTCGAACGACTCGGGAGCCTCGGCCCGCCAAAGCCGCAATGTGTTGGCCGTGTTGGTGTGAAACCCGAGGATCGGCGTGTCGTAGGGCACGCCCTTGACCACCATCGAGGGCACCCAGCGCACGCCCTCGCGGCCGTGCTCGTCGCCGTAGCGCTCGACACTGCCGCCGAACTTCACGTCGACGGCCCACTCGGGCCGCGCAATCTCCCAGGCATTGCCATGGGTCAGCCACTTATCCGTGCGTTCCGTCTGCCAGCCGTCGACGATGTCCTGTTCGAAGATGCCGAACTCGTAGCGGATTCCATACGCGAGAGCCGGAATCTCGAGCGTCGCGAGCGAGTCGATGAAGCAGGCCGCGAGCCGACCGAGGCCGCCGTTGCCCAGGCCCGGCTCGGGCTCGCGCGCGAGCAGGGCATCGAAGTCGAGTCCGAGCTCGCGCATCACGGCCGCGACCTCGTCGTAGAGCCCGAGGTTGATGAGATTGTTGCCGAGATGCGGTCCGAGCAGAAACTCGGCCGAAAGATATGCGACGGTGCGCACGGCCTCGTTCGTGTAGACGGCTGCCGTGCTGACCCAGCGCCTGAGCAGCATGTCGCGCACGGCGTAAGCGAGCGCCAGATAGTAGTCGGTCTCGGTCGCGAGGCGCGGGAATTTGCCCTGGACGTAGAACAGCTTGTCGAGGAAGGCGCGCTTGAACGCGGCCCTGTCGAAACCCTCGGTCCGTGCCAGCCGCGGGCCGCGCAGGTCGGCGGGTTCGCGGGTCGGTTCGATAATCATGGTCATGCCGACGGTCGGCCGGCGCCCGGGGCGCGCGGTCGGCCGATTCCCTACGCCGCGCCTTCGGCCGCCTTGCAATAAACCCGTTCGGCGATGGCCGCCCGCATCGTCTGGCTCGGACCGACCGCCGCGCTCGTCGCCTTCTTCGCCATAGCTCCTCTGCTGCCTCCGTGTGGCGGGATGTCCGAAAGCCGAATAGCAAGAGCCGTGCCGCGGGTCGGAGACTTACAACTTATTGAAATTCATGGAATAGGTCGATGGGCGCATGCTCCATGGGCGTGCATGCCCCAGCCGAGCTGCGCCATGAGGGGGCGCCGTCAGAGCACTGCGAAACCATGCGCGACCTGCACGGAGCCCTCGACGATCATGCGCACGGCGACGTAGAAGATCAGCGCCAGACCGACGTAGGCGATCCAGTGGAAGCGGGACAGCAAGCGCGCAATGAGCACGGCTGCAAGGCCCATGAACAGCACCGACAAGGCCAAGCCGAACACGAGGACCACGAGGTGGTCGCGGGCGACGCCGGCGACCGCGAGGACGTTGTCGAGCGACATCGACAGATCCGCGACGACGATCTGCGTCGCGGCCTGCCGCAAGGTCTTGCCGTAGCGGGCATGCCCGTCGCGCGGCCGCGCAGCCGCGGCCTCGTCCGGACACCCCGAGCCGCAGGTGCCCTCGTCGGTCGCACTGGGGCCGGCAGCGGCGCGCCGCCGCTCGCGCCGGGTCGCCTCGAGCTCTCGCCAGAGCCGCCACGAGACCCACAGCAGCAGCAAGCCGCCGGCCAGGGTGAGCCCGATGATCTGGAGCAGCTGAACCGTGACCGATGCGAACAAGATCCGCATCGCCGTCGCAGCGCCGATACCGAGCATCATTGCCCGGGCGCGCTGCGGCCGCGGCAGGCCCGCAACGGCCATGCCGACGACGACGGCATTGTCCCCGGCAAGCACGAGGTCGACGAAAACGACCTGAACGAACGCAGCGAGCTCCGCCGCCGAAATCAAATGCATGCCGCGCCGAGTTTGCCGTCCGGCCTCATCCTGGCTTCCGAGTATAGCGGGTGAGAATTACGAGTGTGCCCGGGCAGGCCGGCATTTGCACCCATACAGCTGTATCCGTCATGATACGCGGCAAGGTTCGACCCGGTTCCTTCCGCTTTCTTTTCAAGAGCTCCAAGATGATGCAGAAAAGCCACAAGGTTTTCGTGGGCCTGCTTCTCGGCGCGTTGGCCGGCTCGGCCGGCGCGCAGTCCAACTCCAGCTCGAGCGCAGGCGCCGGTACCCAGCAGTCCGCCGCCGCCACCAAGAAGCCGCTCGAGGAAATCGTCGTCACGGCGACACGCCTGGCGACTCCCTTGGACCACGTCCCGGCCGCCGTCAGCGTCGTGACCAAGGACGACATTCAGCTCGGCCGCCAGCAGCTCGGGCTCGACGAGTCGCTCGACCGCGTGCCGGGCGTGCTCATGCAGGACCGCTACAACTTCGCCCAGGATCTGCGCGTCTCGATCCGCGGCTTCGGCGCCCGCGCAAACTTCGGCATCCGCGGCGTCAAGATCCTCGTCGACGGCATTCCCGCGACGCTGCCGGACGGCTCCGGCTCGGTCGACGGCATCGATCTCGGCACGGCAAGCCGCATCGAAGTCATTCGCGGGCCGAGCTCGACGCTGTACGGCAACGCCTCCGGCGGCGTCATCAACATCACGAGCGAGTCGCCGCCCAGCCAGCCCTTCGCCGATGTGCGGCTCGCGGGCGGCGAGTACGGGTACCACAAGACGCAGGTCAAGGCCGGCGGCCAGGGTGACAAGGTCGGCTATATGGTGAGCCTGTCGGACATGAGCTACGACGGCTACCGCGAGCACAGCCGCACCGAGAACAAGCAATTCAGCGGCCGCTTCAATTTCGATTTCAAGGGCGACCGCAAGCTGCTCGCCGTCGTCAATTACACCGATCAGCCGGTCGCGGACGACCCGGGCGGCATCACGGCGGCCCTGGCCGCGAGCGACCCGCGGGCGGCCTGGCCCTCCAACCTCGCCTACGACGCCGGCGAAGCGCTCACGGAATCGCGCATCGGCTTCGTCTACGACGTGCCGCTGAACGGCGGCAACAGCCTGAAGGCGCGCAACTACTATATGTGGGAGGACTTCGCGAACAAGCTGCCGTTCACCTCGGGCGGGCGTGTGAAGTTCAACCGTTTCTTCGCGGGCGGCGGCCTCAACTACAACTACGACGGCTACTGGCTGGACCGCCCCGACCGGCTCATAGTCGGCTTCGACTACAACGATCAGAGCGACGACCGCACGAACTACGACAACAATCTCGGCGTCCAGGGCGCGCTCACGCTGGATCAGAACGAGCACGTAACGGGCGCGGGGATCTTCGCGCAAAACGAGCTTAGCATCACGAAGAACCTGTTGCTGACGCTCGGCGTCAGGACCGATCAAGTCTCGTTCGACGTCACCGATCACTTCCTCGCCGACGGCAACGACTCGGGCAACGTGACCGAGAGCAGCACGAGCCCCATGGCAGGCATCGTCTATACGATGTCGCCGGCGCTGAACTTCTACGGCACGTACTCGACGTTGTTCGAGACGCCGACGACGACGGAATATGCGAACCCGACCGGGGCCGGCGGCTTCAACCAGTCGTTGAGTCCGCAGCTCGCGACGAACTACGAGGTCGGCATGCGCGGCACCGTCGCGCAAAAGCACCGCTATCAGCTCTCCCTGTTCACGATCGGCGTCAAGGACGAGCTGATTCCGTTCGCGGTGCCTGGCAGCCCAGGGCGCGACTACTACGTCAATGCCGGTAAATCCACGCGCAACGGCCTCGAGTTCTCGCTGGTCTCGCACCTATCCGACCGCTGGCGCACGACGTTCAGCTACACCTACTCGGACTTTACATTCGACCGCTTCATCGATCAGAACGGCCACGACTTCAGCGGGAACGTGATCCCCGGCACGGCCAGGAACGTCCTCTACGGCGAGCTCAACTACGACGACCCCCACGGCTGGTTCGGCTCGATCGACGCTCTCTATACGGGCGAGCAGTACGCGAACAACGCCAACACCGCTACGAGCCCTGCCTCGACGATCGCGGATTTGCGGTTCGGCTACAAGGGGCAGGCGGGCTCGCTGCTGATCACGCCGTTCTTCTCCATCAACAACGTGTTCGACAAGCCTTACTACGCGAACGTGCGCATCAACGCGTTCGGCGGCCGTTATTTCGAGCCGGGCCCCGGGCGTAATTTCTTCGCCGGCGTGACCGTCAATTATCGCTACCACTGATCTCGCAGCGGGCCCGCCGAGGGCCCCGTTGCCATGGCCGACGAAAAAGGCCGGCCGGAACGCGCGTCCCGGCCGGCCTTCTTCGTCTCGAACCGGCGAAGGCCGCCGGCCCGGCCTGATCAGAAGTGGATGATCGAGCGGATGCTCTTGCCCTCGTGCATGAGCTCGAAGGCATGGTTGATGTCCTCGAGGCCCATGTTGTGCGTGATGAACGGGTCGATCTTGATGTCGCCGTCCATGAACTGATCGACCATGCCGGGCAGCTGGCTGCGGCCCTTGACCCCGCCGAAAGCGCTGCCGCGCCACACGCGCCCCGTTACGAGCTGGAACGGCCGCGTCGAAATTTCCTGACCCGCACCCGCCACGCCGATGATCGTCGATTCGCCCCAGCCTTTGTGGCAGCATTCGAGCGCGGAGCGCATGAGCTTGACGTTGCCGACCGCCTCGAACGAATAGTCGACGCCGCCGTTGGTCAACTCGACGATGACCTCCTGGATCGGCCGATCGTAGTCTTTCGGGTTCACGAAATCCGTCGCGCCGAGCGCGCGGGCCATCTCTTCCTTGTCGGGATTGATGTCGACGGCCAGAATGCGCGCGGCCTTGGCCATGACGGCGCCTTGGATGACACTGAGGCCGACCCCGCCGAGGCCGAACACGGCCACCGTCGAGCCCGGCTCGACCTTGGCCGTATTGAGCACGGCGCCGATGCCCGTCGTGATGCCGCAGCCGAGCAGGCAGACCTTCTCGAGCGGCGCTTCCTTTTTGATCTTCGCGACGGCGATCTCGGGCAGCACCGTGTACTCGGAGAACGTCGACGTACCCATGAAATGCAGGATCGGCTTGCCGTTGATCGAGAACCGGCTCGTGCCGTCGGGCATCACGCCCTTGCCCTGCGTCACGCGGATCGCTTGGCAGAGGTTCGTCTTGCCGGACAGGCAGTACTCGCACTTGCCGCACTCCGGCGTGTAAAGCGGGATCACGTGGTCGCCGACCTTGACGCTCGTGACACCCTCACCGACTTCTTCGACGACGCCGCCGCCCTCGTGACCGAGAATGACGGGGAACGCCCCTTCGGGGTCGTCGCCGGACAGCGTGAATGCGTCCGTGTGGCAGACGCCGGTCGCAACGATGCGCACTAGCACTTCGCCGGCTTTCGGGCCCTGAACGTCGACTTCTTCGATGGACAGGGGATCGCCCGCCTTCCACGCAACGGCCGCTTTCGCTTTCATTATTCGCTTCCCTCTGAGCTTGTGGTTATTCCGGAACCAGGGGCGCCCATTGTAATGAACTCGCTCTTTCCGTGTCGCCCCCGCGCTAAACTGGCATCCCTCCGCCGGCCTTCCCGAAGCGCGCGCTCATGGATATCTACCTCGGACTCGGCTCGAACGTCGGCGATCGCCGTGCGAACCTTGCGGCGGCTCTGGCGCGCCTCGGCGCGAACGGCATCGACGTAAGGACGGTGTCGCCCGCCGTCGAGACGCCGGCCCTGTTGCCCGACGGCGCGCCGAGCGACTGGAACCGGCCGTTCCTGAACGCGGTGGTTCGCTGCGGCACGGCACTTTCGCCCGAAACGGCGCTCGAGCGCATCAAGGCCATCGAAGCCGCACTGGGGCGCTCGATCGACGGGCCGCGCTGGGCCCCCCGCCCGATCGATATCGATATCCTGCTATGGGGACGGGAACTCATCCACACGCCGCAGCTCGAGGTGCCGCATCCGGCGCTCACGCACCGCGCCTTCGTGCTGACGCCGCTGGCGGCGCTTGCGCCGCGGCTCACGATTCCCGGGCGCGGGCCGACGACCGTGCTGGGCTACGCGCGCGCGCTCCGCCATCGGATACCGCTCTGGATGGGTATCTTGAACGTCACGCCCGATTCGTTCTCGGACGGCGCAGAGCTCGAGGATCCGGCGCGCCTCGATGCTCGGCTCGATGCAATGATCGACGCCGGCGTGCAGCTCGTCGACATCGGCGCGGAATCGACGCGGCCCGGTGCCGAGCCGATCTCGGCCGAGGCCGAATGGACGCGTCTCGAGCCGCCCCTCTCGCGCGTGCTCACACGCGTCGCGGACGTGCCGCTATGCCCGCTCGTCAGCATCGACACCTATCATGCCGACGTCGCGCGCCGGGCGCTCGAGGCCGGTGCGCAGGTCGTCAACGACGTGGCGGGCCTCACGGACCCAGCCATGATCGAGCTTGCGGCAGGCACCGATAAGACCTTCGTCGCGATGCACAGCCTCACCGTGCCGGCAAACCGGTCCGTCACGCTGCCGCCCGACCGGGACCCCGGCACCTGCCTTCGGGAATGGGTCGACGAACGACTCGAAGTTTGGACGGCCGCCGGCGTCGCGCTGGACCGCGTGATCTTCGATCCGGGGATCGGCTTCGGCAAGACGCCGCTGCAGTCGCTCGCATTGCTGCGCGACGTTGCCGCCTTCTCGCCGCCCGAGCTCCGCGTGCTCATCGGCCATTCCCGCAAATCGTTCATGGGCAGCTTCGGCGGCCGCGGCAATGTCGAGAAGGATCTCGTGACGGTCGGCGCCTCGTTGAATCTCTGCGCGCAGGGCGTCGATATCCTGCGCGTCCACGACGTTCCCTCCCACTTGGCCGCCTATCGCGGTTGGGTCCACCTCCTGCCGCATTAGCGTCGGCGCCTCGCGCCGGATCAAGACTCTTTGCGGGCACCGCAACGTTCGACCCCGGAGAGGGTGCGGCTACCCGGCCCGTCCCGAATGGCACGGGACTTGCCGTGCGGGCGAGAGGCGCGCAGGCGCGCGAGCCCATTTCGCGCGCAGCGCCGAGTGCCGGATCGACATGTACACGCTCGGAATCAACGCAGCCTTTCATGACAGCGCGGCCTGTCTCGTGCACGACGGCGACGTCGTCGCGGCCGCCGAGGCTGCGGGATCGCTTCCTGCCCGCGAAACACGCGAAGCGGTGGCGTTGGCACTTCCTCGAGCATCATCTATGCCACGAGGCCAGCGCATTTCTCGCCTCGCCGTTCGAGTAGGCGGCCGTCATGACGCTCGACGGCCGCGGCGAGCGCACGGACCGGCGTGCATATCGGCAGCGCATCCGCCCGAAACCGCGCTCGGACTACTACTTCATCGTAGCAGCCCTCGCCACGGCGGCCGGCGGCGTCGCCCTCGACGCGCCGCCCTTGGCCGTCGGCGGCGCCGCGCTCTGGTGCGTGCTGACCGGCCGCTTCTGCTTCGCGAGGCTGGTGCCCGCGCGCAAGTGTCTGTCGAATATCGCCGAAATCGTCGTGACGTCCGTGCTGATACCGCCGCTGGCCGTGTTTTGGCGGGCCGTCGGCGCGCTGCGATTCGGTGTCGTGTTTTTCTAGCTTGCGACGCCCGTGACGCGCTCGTCGAGCACGCCGAGCAGCGCGGCCGCCTTGTCGAGACTCTCCTGGTACTCGGCCTCGACCTCGGAATCGGCGACGACGCCGCCGCCGGCCCAGGCGTAGATGCGGCCCTTGCGCTGCACGAGCGTGCGGATCGCGATGCTGAGATCCATGGAGCCGTCGAAGCCCACGTAACCGATGGCGCCGCAATAGACGCTGCGCCGCTGCGGCTCGAGCGCCTCGATGATCTCCATGGACCTGGCTTTGGGCGCCCCCGTGATCGAGCCGCCCGGGAACGCGCCGCGCAGTAGATCGAGCGCGTCGCGGCCCGCGGCGAGCCGGCCCTCGACGGTGCTCACGAGGTGATGCACGCTCGCAAAGCTTTCGACCTCGAAGAGCTTCGAGACGCGCACGCTGCCGGCTTCGCAGCTCTTGCCGAGATCGTTGCGCAGCAGATCGACGATCATGACATTCTCGGCGCGGTCCTTGATGCTCGTCCGCAGCGCCTCCGCGAGCGCGCGGTCCCGGGCCGAATCCGGCGACCGCGGCCGCGTCCCCTTGATGGGCTTCGTCTCCACGGCTCCGTCTCTGACCCGCAGGAAGCGCTCGGGCGAGGAGCTCAGCACGGCGCCATAGGGCAGATCCAGATACGCGGAGAACGGCGCGGGGTTCAGCAGCTGGAGTTTGCGGTACGCATACCAAGGATGGCCGCGCACCGCGGTCTCGAAGCGCTGCGTGAGGTTGACTTGATAGCAGTCGCCGCGCCGGATGTGCTCCTTGACTCGCCGGAATGCGCGCGCATAAGCGTCCCGATCGAAGCTCGCGGTGACGGGCGAAAGCACCTCGAACGGCTCGCCCGGCGGAGGTACGCGGCGCTCGAGGCTCTCGCGCAGCGCGTCCCATTCGGAGAACGTACGCGCGTCCCGGCCGGCGCCTACGAGCCAGCTGCGGCGCTCGCGGTGATCGACAACGACGGCCCAATCGTAAAGGCCGACGGCCATCTCCGGCATGTCGATGTCCGGAGCCGCGACGCTCGGCAGCCGCTCGAAGCGGCGGCCGAGGTCGTAGGCGAAATAGCCGAGGGCCCCGCCTGCAAACGGCAGGTCGCCGCCGGCGCGAACCACCGGGCCCAACCGCTCCCGCAGCAGCTCGAGCGGGTCGCGCCGGGAGCGCCGCGTGCCGTCCGCGGTCGCAATCTCGGTCACGGCCCCGCGCGTCGTGAGCGTCTCGAACGGCGCGGCCGTCAGGATGTCGTAGCGGTCGGCTTCGCTGCCGCCGCGGCCGCTATCGAGAAACGCGCACCAGGGCCGCTGCAGCAGCGTTTGGAAACGCCGGGCCGAATCGGGCGTGTACTCGAGCTCGGAAATTCTCACGCTCGCGCCTCCGGGCCCGCGTCGAGCGCACCCCCTTCGTAAACGGCACGCACTTCGCGCGCGAGAATCTCGATGCCCCGCTCGACCACGGCCTGCTCCTGCGCGTAGGACAGCCGCAGGCATTCGTCGCGGTGCCGCCAAGGCTCGTCGAGCCCGGGAAAGAAATAATGCCCCGAGAGCACGAATACGCCGGCGGATTTGAGGCGGCCGTAGAGCTCGGCACTCGTCACGGGCAACCCCGGGAACCAGAGCCACAGAAAGAACGCGCCCTCGGGCCTATGCACGCGGAACGGCACGCCGGCGAGCGCCCGCTCGAGCAGGGCGAGCGCATGCCGAGCTTTGGCCTCGTAAAATGGTTTCACATGGCGCCGCGACAGCTCGACCACCTCCCCGCTTTCGACGAGCGGCTCGACGAGCACCGGGCCGACGCTGCCGACCGCGAGATTCATGACCGCGGTCATGCGCGTGAGCCCCTCGACGACCTCGGGATCGGCCACGACGATCCCGGTCCTGACGGCGGGCAGGCCGAGCTTGGACAGGCTCATGCACAAGATAACGTTGTCGTTCCAGATCGGCCGAGCTTCTGTGAACACGATGTCGGGAAACGGCGGACCATAGGCACTGTCGACGATGAACGGCACGCCATGATCGGCCGCGAGCGCTTCGAGTTGCGCCATCTCGGCATCCGTCAGCACGTTGCCCGTCGGATTCGTCGGCCGCGAGACGCAAACGGCACCGATCTCAGGCCCGGCGCGCAGGCGCTCGAAATCCGGATGGTACTTGAAAAGGCGCCCAGGCAACTCCTCGATCGCCGGACGCGCCGAAACGAAAAGCCCGTCGCAGAGGCCGACGTTGGCGTAGCCGACGTATTCGGGCGTCACGGGCAGCAGGATCTTCCGGTCCTCACCGCCGAAGAGGTTGAACAGCAGGAAGAACGCGGCCTGGCTGCCGGCCGTCAGCGCGATGTGGTCGGGCGTGACGGGCCAGCCGTACTCGCGCGCCAGCATGCGCGCCAGCGCCCGTCGAAACCCGATTTCGCCGGTCGGATGCGCATAGTCGGCCAGCATGCGCTCGAGATCGGCAGGATTCCTCCCGATTTCCGCAAGGCGCTGGCGAAGCCGCTCGAGGACGGCCGGGACCCTGCCGGGGTTGCCGCCGCCGAGCATGAGGACGTTGGGACCCGCCGGGAGCGCCCGGCCCAGGTCGTCCATGAGCTCGTACGCACCCGTGGGGCGCGTGAACCGTTCGCCGAATCGGGAGAGCTTGAAACGCATGTCCAGCGAGCTACAGAACGCGATCCGGACGAGTGTAGACGTTGAAACGGTCGCGCTTCAGAAAGCCCACGAGCGTCATTCCGAACTCCGCCGCGAGCTCGACGGCGAGCGACGAAGGGGCACCGACGGCAGCGAGCAGCGGACAGCCCGCCATCATGACCTTTTGCACGAGCTCGAAGCTCGCGCGGCCGCTCACGACGACGCCGTAGGCCGTCAGCGGCAGCGTGCCCGCAAGCAGCCGATTGCCGATGAGCTTGTCGAGGGCGTTGTGCCGGCCGACGTCCTCGCGCACGAGCACGACACGGCCGTCCGGCCCGAACAGTCCCGAGGCGTGCAGACCGCCGGTCTGCTCGAACACGTCCTGCTCGGCGCGCAGCGCCGCGGGCAGGGCGCCGAGCACCTCGGGCCGAATCTCGAACGCCGTCGATGCGAGATCGTACCGGCTCTGCACGGCCACGGCTTCGATGGAAGACTTGCCGCAGACCCCGCAGCTCGACGAAGTGTAGAAATGGCGCTCGAGCCGCTTGAGATCCACTTCCACGCTGGGCGAGAGCTCGACGCGCACGACATTCACGAGCCCGTTCGGTGCCGGCGGCCCGCAGGGCCCCACGGACTCGATGTCCCCCGGGCCGCGGACGATGCCTTCGGTATACAGGAAGCCGGCGGCGAGCTCCTGATCCTTGCCGGGCGTGCGCATCGTCACGGAAATGCTGCGCTCGGCACGTGCGCCGTCGGGCATCGAGTAGCCGAGCCGTATCTCGAGGGGCTCCTCGGTCGCGACGGCGTCGTCCTCGACGCGGGCTTGGGGACCGACGCGCCGGACCTCGAAATGGCGCACGCCCTGGCGGCGCAGGGCTTCGTTCAAATCGACCATGCGATGCCTATCTTCGGAATCCGGCTGTCACGTCGGCGGCCGCTCATGCGCGCGATGATACCGCGAAGACGGCCGCGTCATTCATGAGCGTTCGAGGTCGGCGGCGCGCGGGCGGGTGCGGCCACCCTAATGACGTGCCGCTCATGAATGCCGCGGCCGCAGACGCTCCGTTCGGTGGCGTGGTCGGCTGAAATTCAGCGGCAGCCGGACCCGCCGGGAAAAACGCTCCGCCAACCGCTCTTGCGTCGTTGACGAATGCCGCGGCGCTGAGAGAGCGGCGGAGTGCGTGCAAGGGCGCTGTCGGGACGCTGAGCGCCAGGGAGGGCGCTCAGCGAGCCCCCAGGGACGGGTTTACGGCGGTCCCGACAGCGCCCTTGCACGCACTCCGCCGCGTACCGCCGCAGCCCAAACGTTCGCGAGCGACGCAGCCTTCACGCCTTTAGGCGTTGGGGCGGTCAGGCGGCCGTAGACATCCCCTCGGCGAGTTTCGCCACGGCCGCCGCCGCGCGCGGATCGAGATCGGAGTCCCCGCCGCGGTGGGCGGCGACGATCTGTTGTTTCATGTCCAGGCTCCAGAAGCGCCGGAGATGATCGGCAACACTCGCGACGAGCGCATCCCTGTTCTGACCGTAGTCGAAGTTGACCGCGATCTGGTTCGCCATCCGAACCAGTTTGTTGATTTCCATTGCGCGCCGCTCAGTTGCCGACCGTCTCTTCCTGACCCTGCTTCGCCTGGCGCAAGTACTCCTGCTGCTGCTCGGTAAACGCCTCGAAGCGCTGCTGCCACTCGGACAGCTGCGTGACCTTGTGCGCCTGCACGGCCGTGACCTTGTATTCGGGGCAGTTCGTAGCCCAGTCCGAGTTGTCCGTCGTGACGACGTTGGCGCCCGACTCGGGGTGGTGGAACGTTGTGTAGACGACGCCCGGGGCCACGCGCTCGGTGATCAGGGCCCGCAGGACGGTCTCGCCGGCGCGGCTCTTGAGGCCGACCCAGTCGCCCGTCTCGATGCCGCGCTGCTCGGCGTCGTGCGGATGAATCTCGAGCACGTCCTCGCTGTGCCAGGCCAGGTTCTCGGTGCGGCGCGTCTGTGCGCCGACGTTGTACTGACTGAGAATCCGGCCGGTCGTGAGCAGCAGCGGATACATCGGCGTCGTGCGCTCGTCGGTGGCGACGTACGGGGTCACGCGGAACAGGCCCTTACCGCGGACGAACTCGCCGACGTGCATCGTCGGGGTGCCCTCGGGGTGCTGCTCGTTGCACGGCCACTGGATGCTGCCGAGCTTGTCGAGCTTCTCGTAGGTGAAGCCCTCGAAGGTCGGGGTCAGGCGCGCGATTTCGGCCATGATCTCCCGCGGATGCGTATAGCTCATGGGATAGCCCATGGCGTTCGAGAGCAGCTGGGTCACTTCCCAGTCCTCGTAGCGCGCGAGCGGCTCCATGACCTTGCGCACGGGCGAGACGCGCCGCTCGGCGTTCGTGAACGTACCGTTCTTCTCGAGGAACGAGGAGCCCGGCAGGAACACGTGAGCGAACTTAGCGGTCTCGTTCAGGAAGATGTCCTGAACGATCATGCACTCGAGCGAGGACAGCGCCTTCGTGACGTGGTTCGTATCCGGATCGGACTGCGCCACGTCCTCGCCCTGCACGTAGAGGCCCTTGAACTGGCCCGCGACGGCCGCGTCGAACATGTTCGGGATGCGGTAACCGGGCTCGGGCAGCACCGAAACCCCCCACTCCTTATCGAACAGCGCGCGCACGGCCGGGTCCGAAACGTGCCGGTAGCCGGGCAGCTCGTGCGGGAACGAGCCCATGTCGCAGGAGCCCTGCACGTTGTTCTGGCCGCGCAGTGGATTCACGCCCGTGCCTTCGCGGCCGAGGTTGCCCGTGACCATGGCCAGGTTCGCGATGCCCATGACCATCGTCGAACCCTGGCTGTGCTCGGAGACGCCGAGGCCATAGTAGATGGCCGCGTTCGGCGCCGAGGCGAACAGCCTTGCAGCGCCCCGCACCTTCTCCGCCGGCACGCCCGTCTCGCGCTCGACGGCCTCGGGAGAATTGCGCTCCTCGAGAATGAACTTACGCCAGTCGTCGAACGCGTCCTTGTCGCAGCGCTCGGCGATAAATTCCTTGGCCTCGAGACCCTCGGAAAGGATCACGTGCGCGATGGCGTTGGCGATCGCGACGTTCGTGCCGGGCTTGAGCGCGAGATGGTAATCCGCCTCGATATGCGCCGAGCGTACGAGGTCGATGGCGCGCGGATCGACGACGATGAGCTTCGCGCCCTCGCGGATTCGGCGCTTCATCTGGGAGGCGAAGACCGGGTGCGCGTCCGTAGGATTCGCGCCGCACAGCATGATGACGTTGGCCTTCATGACCGAGTCGAAGGCCTGCGTGCCCGCGGATTCGCCGAGCGTGGCCTTGAGCCCGTAGCCCGTCGGCGAATGGCAGACGCGCGCGCAGGTATCGACGTTGTTGTTGCCGAAGGCGGCGCGCACAAGCTTCTGGACGAGGTAGGTCTCCTCGTTCGTGCAGCGCGAGGACGTGATGCCGCCGATGGCGCCCTTGCCGTACTTCGCCTGAATGCCCTTGAGCTTGTCGGCCGCGAAGGCGATGGCCTCTTCCCACGAGACTTCCTTCCAGGGCTCGTGGATCGAATCGCGGATCATCGGCGTCGTGATGCGGTCCTGATGGGTCGCATAGCCGAAGGCGAAGCGGCCCTTGACGCAGGAGTGGCCGTGATTGGCCTGGCCGTCCTTGTTCGGCACCATGCGCACGACTTCCTCGCCCTTCATCTCGGCGCGGAACGAGCAGCCGACGCCGCAATAGGCACAGGTCGTGACGACGAAGTGCTCGGGCTGTCCCATCTCGATGAGCGAGTTCTCCGTGAGCGTCGCCGTCGGGCAGGCCTGCACGCAGGCGCCGCAGGATACGCATTCGGAATCGAGGAAAGGCTGATCCTGGCTCGCGGCGACCTTGGAGCCGAAGCCGCGGCCGTCGATCGTCAGCGCGAACGTGCCCTGCACTTCCTCGCAGGCACGCACGCAGCGCGAGCAGACGATGCACTTGCTCGGATCGAACGTGAAATACGGGTTGCTCTTGTCCTTCTCGGCATCCAGGTGATTCTCGCCCTGGAAACCGTAGCGGACCTCGCGAAGCCCCACGGCGCCCGCCATGTCCTGCAACTCGCAGTCCCCGTTCGTGGGACACGTGAGGCAGTCGAGCGGATGATCGGAAATGTACAGCTCCATGACGTTACGGCGCAGGTCCGCGAGACGCTTGCTCTGCGTCGTGACGTTCATGCCTGCCCGGACCTCCGTCGTGCACGAGGCCGGCACGCCCTTGGCGCCCTCGATTTCGACGAGGCACAGCCTGCAGGAGCCGAATGGCTCGAGGTTATCGCTGGCGCAGAGCTTCGGGATGTTGATGCCGGCCATTGCGGCGGCCCGCAGCACCGTCGTGCCTTCGGGAACGGTGACGTCCTCGCCGTCGATCGTCAGCGTGATGCGGCCCTCGGACTCGCTGGCCGGCGTTCCGAAGTCCCTGGCTCGTCGATACGGCTGATAGGCTTCACTCATCTGCTTATCTCCCATTGCGCGCCGCGGCTCAGCCGCGCGCCCTCAAGTCTTCGGGGAAGTGGTTCAGCACGCTTTGCACGGGGTACGGCGCCATGCCTCCCAGGGCGCAGAGGGAGCCGGCGACCATCGTGTCGCAGAGCTCGCGCAGCAGCTGAAGGTTCGTCTTCTCGTTTTCGCCGCCGAGGATCCGATCGATGACCTCGACACCGCGCGTCGCACCGATCCGGCACGGCGTGCACTTGCCGCAGGACTCGATCGCGCAGAACTCGAGCGCGAAGCGGGCCTGCTGGCCCATATCGACCGTATCGTCGAAGACGACGAGGCCGCCGTGGCCGATCAGGGCGCCGACACCGGCGAAGGCCTCGTAGTCCAGCGGCGTATCGAACTGGGACGGGTGCAGATAGGCGCCGAGCGGGCCGCCGGCCTGGACGGCGCGGATCGGCCTCCCCGAAGCCGAGCCGCCGCCGAAATCGTAGAGCAGCTCGCTGAGCTTGGGGCCGAAGCCGAGCTCGACGAGGCCGCCGTGCTTGACATTGCCGGCGAGTTGCACGGTCAACGTGCCGCGCGAGCGGCCCGTGCCGAAATTCTTGTAGTGCTGCGCGCCCTTGTCGAGGATGATGGGCACGGTCGCGAGCGAGACCACGTTGTTAACGGCGGTCGGCGCGCCGAACAGGCCCTTGTGCGCGGGCAGCGGAGGGCGGTAGCGGACCATGCCGCGCTTACCCTCGAGGCTCTCGAGCAGCGAGGTTTCCTCACCGCAGATGTAGGCGCCCGCGGCTTCGCGCACCTCTAGCCGGAACGCGCGCTCGCCGCCGAGCACGCGCTGACCGAGATACCCCGCGGCCTCGGCCTTCTCGATGGCCTCGCGCATCGTGCGAATGGCCTGTGGGTATTCGGCCCGTACGTAGAGGTAGCCCTGCGTCGCACCCACGGCGAGCCCCGCGATGGTCATGCCCTCGATGAGCACGTAGGGGTCGCTCTCCATGATCATGCGATCGGCGAACGTGCCGGAGTCGCCCTCGTCGGCGTTGCAGACCACGTACTTCTGCGCCGCCGCGGCCCCGAGCACGGTGTTCCACTTGATGCCCGTCGGGAACGCGGCGCCGCCGCGGCCGCGCAGGCCGGACTCCGTGACGATGTCGACGATCTCGCGCCCGGCGAGCCCGGCGGCCTTCTCGAGGCCGCGAAAGCCGCCGTGCGCCCGGTAATCCTCGATCGAAAGCGGGTCGATGAGCCCGACGCGCGCAAACGTGAGCCGCGTCTGCTTGGCGAGATAAGGGATCGTCTCGGTCGGCCCGAGAGACTTCGCATGCTCGCCGCCCGTGAGAAAGCCGGCGTCGAAGAGTCCGGGCACGTCGCCGCGCGTCACCGGGCCGTAGGCGCGGCGCTCACCGTCGACCTCGACCTCGACGAGCGGCTCGAGCCAGTACAAACCGCGCGAACCATTGCGCACCACGGTGACCGGCTCGCCGCGCCGCGCCGCCTCCTCGGCGACGGCCGCCGCAACCGCGTCGGCGCCCACGGACCGTGCCGTCGTATCGGAGGGTACGTAAACCTTCATGTTGCCTCTGTCCGCCATCGTCTAGTCCAGGAGCTCGTCGAGGCGCTCCGGCGTCATGCGCCCATGCACGGTCTCGTCGATCATGACGGCCGGAGAGCACGCGCAATTGCCGAGGCAGTAGACGGGCTCGAGGCTGAAACGGCCGTCGGCCGTCGTCTCGTGGAAGCCCACGTCGAGCTTCTCGCGCACGTGGCGTTCCAGCTCGCGTGCGCCCATCGACTGGCAGGCTTCGGCGCGGCACACATACAGCGTGCGCCGGCCCGGCGGCCGAGTCTTGAAGAAATGATAGAAGGTAACGACGCCGTGCACTTCGGCGCGCGACAGATTCAGCACGTTCGCGACGATCGGTACGGCTGTCTCGGGGATATAACCCAGCTCGTCTTGAATCGCGTGCAGGATCGGCAGCAGGGCGCCGGGCCGTTCGGCATGGGCCTCGGCGACCCTGCGGATGGTTACGTCGCTTGCGGTCGTAGGTACGGCGTTCACCGGCTCTGGTTACCTCACGGGTTGAAATTCGGTTTCAGGAGCCGTCTAGTATAACCGGGCGGGCCCGCCGAGGTCGCGGCGGGCGCCGATTTCCGGCGTGAGTCCGCCCCGCCGGCGGCTCAGCCAACGGGGCCTGCCGGGTTCGGGAACAGGTCCGACTCGTCCTCGCCTTCCCGGGCCGTCAGGCACGTGAAGTCTTTCTCGACCAGGATCGTGAGAACGCGTCCGCCATCGATGGGCTGCTCGGCGTGGATCGAAATCTGATCCTCGTCGAGCCAGCGCTCGAAGGCTGCGCGAGGGACCGTGACCGTGACGTTCGCGCCCGAGAACTCGGCCCGTACGGGGCCCGCCGCCCCGACCGAGAGGCCGTAGACGAGCTCGGCGCCGGGCCCGAAGGCCGTGCTGTCCCGGGCCGTGCCGCGCTCGGCGAGCTGCCTGAGCTCGCTCTGGGAAACACGGAGCCGAACGGAATTGCCGCGAATTCTGAGCTTCATGCCGACAGTAGACACCAAGGAGGGAGCGGCATTCTAACTTAGGCGCACATCGACGTTCTAACTAGGTGATTCTTAAGCTGTTGCCATATAATTATGACCGTGGGAGCCGCGTGCGGAGGATTCGTCGCGGACGCGGCCCGCCTAAGCGGCGGAAAGTTCGGGGAAAGGTATGAGCGAGCAAGTCGGAATCAGTGGGTTGGCGGTCTACGTGCCGCCCTATCGCGTGGACCTCGAGGAGTGGTGTCGATGGACCGACTCTCCCTGGGATAAGACGCGTGCCGTCGTCGGGCGCAGTTTCCGCATGCGCGGCCCCGAGCAGAGCATCTATACGATGGCGGCGGACGCCGTCATGCGGCTCATCGAGCGCTATGGCGTCGATCCCGCGCGCATCGGTTTCCTGGGGCTCGGCACGGAATCGAGCACCGACAACTCGGCCGGCGCCGTGATCGTCAAGGGCATGCTCGACCAGGGCCTCACGCAGCAGGGCCTCCCGCCCGTGAACCGCTACTGCGAGGTGCCCGAGGTCAAGCACGCCTGCCTCGGCGGCGTCTACGCTTTGAAGAGCGCGCTGCGCTACCTGGCTCTCGAGCGCGAGGACCGCTGCGCGATCGTGGTCAGCGCCGACATCGCCGAGTATGCGCGCGGCAGCTCGGGCGAGCCCACGCAGGGCGCGGGAGCCGTGGCGATGCTGCTCGAGCGCCGTCCGACGATGCTGGCCGTCGAGCTCGAGCACATCGGCAGCGCCTCGGCGTACCGCGCCGTCGACTTCCGCAAGCCCGTGCTGCGCAACATCATCCGCGGCAAGCTCAACTGCCATTTCCAGGATCTGCCCGTCTTCAACGGCAAGTACTCCACCACTTGCTACCTGGACGAGACGCTGCACGCGCTCAACGACATGACGCGCCGCATGGGCCGGCATTCGGCCGAGTACTACCGCGAGCTCGCGGCAGTCTTCATGCACCGGCCCTATCACCGCATGCCGGAGACCTCGCTGGCCATGAGCTACCTGTTCGCGCTGGCCGACGACGGCGAGGCCGGCCTCGCCGAGCTCGCGCGCTACTGCGAGCGCTCGGAGCTCACGGTCGAGGCGGTGCTCGCCGAGATGCGCTCGACGCCCGACGTGCTCGATCTCGTCAAGAACGGCGACATCGAGGCCGATGCCTATCCGCTCAGCATCAAGCTGTCGCGCGACTTCCGGGCGAGCCAAGAGTTCGGCGCCCTCGTCTCCTCGAAGATGTCGCTCGGCTCGGACATCATGAAGGAGATCGGCAACGTCTACTGCGCGGCGCTGCCGGCTTGGATGGCCGCCGGCATGGAGGATGCGCAGCTGCGCGGCCTCGATCTGGCCGGCGGCAAAGTGCTCGCCGTGGGCTACGGCAGCGGCGACGCGGCCGAGGCCATCCCGATGCAGGTCGTCGAAGGCTGGGCCGAGGCGGCGGGGCGCATCGGCTTCGAGGCGGCGCTCGAGCCCTATCAGAACCTCACGCGCACGCAGTACGAGAGTCTGCACGAGACGGGCGAGGCCGAAGGCCTTAACGCCCCGGCGACGGGCTTCGTCATCGAGTCGATCGGCAGCAGCTCCAATCCGCGCTTCAGCGACGAAGGGATCGAGTACTACCGATACTTGACCTGACCCTCGCGGGCGGCCTGCTCGGCTTGGTTCTCCACGTGCTTGATGAGGTCGTCGATCGAGCCGCTTTCGAGCACCTTGTGATACTCGGCGCGCTTGAGCGCGAGGTCGCTGACGTTGTCGGCCAGGATATTGATGATCTTCCAGCCGCCGTCGTCATGGTGCAGCAGGTACTGAAACGGAATCTGCTTGCCCGCACGCGTCGTCAGCGTCGCCTTGACTTCGGCGCGGTCGTCGGCAGCCGGGCCGCTCGAGTCGATTTTGAACATATTCGGCTCAAGCCCGCCGAAGCGGCTCGCGTAGGTCATGACGCTGAGCCGCTCGAAGGCGCCCACGAAGCGCCGGCGCTGCTCGGGCGTCAGGTCGTCCCACTCGCGCCGGATCGTGAGCTTGGCGATGTATTTCAGGTCGTGCGTCGCCTCGATGACGGGCTCGAGCCGCGCATAGCGCTGCTGGACGTTGAGCTTGCCGGCGGCGGCCGAGACGAGGCCGGTGTAGAGCATCTCGATCGCGCCCTGCGGCGTCGAGGCCGGCTGCGGTGCGCTCGTCGCGGGCGCTGCGCGGGCGACGCCGAAATTAGCGACGATCCACAGCAGCGCAACGATGCGCCGCATAGCGGGGCTATTCGGCCGAGGCTTCATACGATCTTTCCTTCCATTTGGCGCGCGTGCCGCGCCAGTAATTTAGCGCAGACGACCAGGTCATGGCCAAGAACAGCGCGGCGGCCGCGGGCAGCGCAGCCGTCCAGACCGGCTTTTGCCCATAGAAGCGGACGACGGGCAAGTAGGCCGCGCACATGCACAGGACCCCGGCGAGCCCCGCGGCCGCGGCGGCGCGCGACGGCGCCGTGACGGCCGCCGCGAGCGGCGCGAAAAATGCCGTCAGCATTACGAGCGTCGTAAGAACCAGCAGCGCCGTCGAGTAGCCGAGCTGCGTGAACGCGCTGCGCGCGACCATGGCCCAGAACTCGCCGAGGCGCGCGTAGCCGCGCCGGCTCCGCACGGAGCGGCTCATGCTCAACGAAAGCCGCCCGCCCTGCCGCCTGAGCCGAGCGGCAAGCGTGCAGTCGTCGATGAGCGCATCGCGCAGCGCCGCGAAGCCGCCGATCTCTCGCAGCGCCGCCGTTTCGACGAGCATGCAGCCGCCCGCCGCGCCCGCCCGATGCCCGGATTCAACCAGCGCGAACGGATACAACAGCTTGAAGAAAAAGATGAACGCCGGCGCGAGCAGGCGCTCCCAGAAGTGCGTGCACGCGAGCGTCGCCATGACTGAGACGAGGACCGCGCGGCGCGCCCGCGCCCGCGCGAGCAGCGCGGGCACGAGATACGGCGCGAGCTCGATGTCGGCGTCGAGAAGCAACACGAAGGGCCGGTCCACGCTCGTCAGCCCCTGCTCGAGCGCCCAGAGCTTGCCGGCCCAGCCGCGCGGGATGGGCCGGCCCGCCTGCACCTCGAGCCGCAGCGGGAAGCGGGGGGAAGCCCCCGAGCTCGGCGGCATGGCAGAAGCGGCCGGCGCCCCTGCGGGATCCGCAGACGCCGCGGGTTGGCGCGGAGCCCCGAGCTTGCGCGCGAGCGCACGGCAGCGCTCCCCCGTGCCGTCCGTCGACTCGTCGTCCACGACGCGGACCTCGAGGCCGGGGCCCTGTCGGCACAGCGCTTCGACGACGCGCTCGATCTGCGCCGCTTCGTTTCGCGCCGGGATCAGCACCGCGACGTTGCGGAGGTCGGCCGGCCCCTCCGCCGCCTCGAGCCGTTCGCGGGTGCTGTAAGGCCGCCATGGCAGCAGCAGCACCGCCGCCCAGATCGCAGCGCCGGCCCAGCCGGCATAGGCGAGCGCCGCCGCGGCCGTCACGGCGCAGCGTCAGGAGTCGCGGTGCGACTCACGCTTGCCGATGCTCTCGACGGGAATCGCGACGCCCGGGACCTTGCCGCCGTGCAGAATGGGAAGCTCCGGCGCCATGTCGCCCTCGAGCCGCGGGCCGAACATGAGCACGGAGAGCGCCTTGAGCGGGTTCGCGAGCGTATCCTCGACCGCCGTGCCCTCGTAGCCGCAGTGCGCCATACAGTTGTCGCACTTGGGGTTGCGGCCCGTGCCGTAGCGGTCCCAATCGGTCGTCTCCATGAGCTCTTTGAACGAAGTCGCATAGCCTTCGTCAACGAGCAGGTAGCACGGCTTCTGCCACCCGAAGATGTTGTAGGTCGGATTGCTCCAGGGCGTGCACTGGTAGCTTTGGTTGCCGGCCAGGAAATCGAGGAACAGGGTCGACTGGTTGAAGTGCCAGCGGCTGCCGCGCTGGCGGCCGCGCTTGAACACATCGCGGAACAGCTGCTTCGAATTGCGCCGTCCCATGAAGACGTCCTGGCGGGGCGCGTGCTCGTAGCTGTAGCCCGGCGAAATCATGACGCCCTCGACACCCAAGCTCATGGCGTAGTCGAAAAAGTTCGCCACGTCGTCCGGGTCCTCGCCCGCATAAAGCGTGCAGTTGGCCGTGACGCGGAAACCGCGCTCGAGCGCCTTCTTGATGGCGGAAACGGCCTTGTCGAACGTGCCCTCGCGGCAGACGGACTCGTCGTGCCGCTCGCGGTTGCCATCGAGGTGGACCGAGAAGGTCAAATACGGCGACGGCTCGTAGTCCCCCATCCTCTGCTCGAGCAGCAACGCGTTGGTGCAGAGGTAAACGAACTTCTTGCGCTCCACGATGCCCTGGACGATCTGCGGCATCTCCTTGTGGATCAGCGGCTCCCCGCCCGGAATGGAGACGACCGGCGCGCCGCACTCGTCGACGGCGCGCAAAGCGTCCTCGACGCTCACGCGTTTGCGCAGAATCTCGCTGGGGTAGTCGATCTTGCCGCAGCCCGCGCAAGCGAGGTTGCACTGGAACAACGGCTCGAGCATGAGCACGAGAGGATAGCGCTTATTGCCCTTGAGCTTCTGCGCAAGGATGTATCGCGCGATTGTGACTTTCTGTATCAGCGGAATGCTCATGACTTCTCCTGTCTATCCGTCCGTGCCGGTACGCCGCAGCAGCGCATCGAGATAGTTGCGGCTGATGTGCGCCCACTCCATCTTGAACCACGGCGTGAAGCACTCGGGCGAAGCCTCGAGCTCCGCCTCGAGGTCGCCGATCCCGATGAAGCGCCACTCCGCGATCTCGCTGACATTGGCGTCCACGGGCCCGTCGTACCGGCCATAGTAGACCCAGCAATACTCGTGCTCGGCACCGACGGCACCGTACTGGGCCTGGTATTTGAACTTGTAGAGGAACTCGAGAGGACAATCGAAACCGAGCTCCTGAACGAGGCGGCGCGAGACGGCCTCCTCCATCGTTTCGCCCCGGCGAGGGTGCGAGCAGCACGTATTCGACCAGTAGCTCGGCCACAGCGGCTTGTCGAGCGAGCGCTTCTGGAGCAGCAGCTCATCGTCGCAGTTGAACACGAAGATCGAGAACGCGCGGTGCAGCACGCCGTTGCCGACGTGACATTCGGCCTTCGCTTTGAAGCCGATCTCTCGATCGAGCTCGTCGACGAGGATCAGTTCCTCGCTGGCGTTCGAAACGACCTCGTCACGCGGCATTCAGCGTCGCTCCCAGATTGACGGTCACGGCCTGAAAGTTCGTGGCCCGAATGGCGGCGGCCACGTTCTCGGCCTCGGCTGCGGTCGCGCAGACGGCGACGATGGAGCCGCCGCCGCCGCCGCCGGTGAGCTTCGCGCCGAGCGCG
This sequence comes from uncultured Gammaproteobacteria bacterium, assembly GCA_963782445.1. Lineage (GTDB taxonomy): Bacteria > Pseudomonadota > Gammaproteobacteria > Steroidobacterales > Rariloculaceae > ZC4RG20. The sequence continues at coordinate 721,110 of CAWAJM010000001.1, read as the reverse complement.
CCGTTCTCCCGCGCGACGGTCACGAGCTGCTCGAGCTCCGGCGTCGAGACCTGCAAGGCGTTCAGCATGCCGTGGCAGATGTTCATGAGCTCGCCGAGCAGACTTAAGTCATTGTCCTGAATAGCCTGAACGCCGCGCAACGTCAACGTGTCGATCTGATCGAAGATGCGCTCGTAGAGCTTGCGGTCCTGGCGCCATGCCTCGCGTACGCGGCCGACCGTCTTGGCCGTGAGCCCTTCGTAACCCGTCATGCCGATGACGGCCGGGATCGGCGTCACGATGTTCAGCGGCTCGACGAGCGGCGGATCGCCGGCCCGGTAGACGAGCGGTTTGCCATAGCACGCGAGCGTATTGTCCAGGCCGCTCGGGCTGCCGTGCGCGACCTTCTCCGACTCGAACGCGAGCCGATTGACCTCGTCGTCAGAGAGTCCGAGCTTGAAGTGCTTGTCGAGCGCCCGCACGATCGCGACGGCCATGGCCGCGGAACCGCCGAGCCCCATGCTCCGCGGCACTTCGGGAAACACCTCGATGCGCATGCCGCGGCCGCTGAGACCGAGCTGATCGAGCACGACCCCGGCAGGGCGCTCGAACGAGCGCCGCTCGTTCGGATTCGCCGCGAGCTGATACTCGACGCCCCAACGCGGGATCATGAGGTAGATGCCCTCTTCGCAATCCTCGATGAGCGCCTTGATCGTCATGGGCACCGGCGCCGCAATCGCATGGCGGCCATAGACCACGGCATGCTCGCCGAGCAGCACGACCTTGCCGTAGCCGACGCCCATGGACGGGTTTTCGCGCCGCTTGATGCCGGTGCCGCCAGAATTCGACTCCGCCTCCTGCTCGCGCTCGATCTCGGCGACGATCTCCTGCGCCTTCCAGACCTTGATGACGCCGCTTTGGATGACGCGCTCGAGCACCTCGTCGAAGATCTCCTTGCGTGCACCGGCTGCGGTCACGACGCTGCGCGCGTGGAGCGTCATATGGCCCTTCTGAATGCCCTCCGTCGCAAGCGCGCGGATGGCCGCGAAGTTCTGCGCGAGGCCGACGGCCGCCATGACCTCGGCGAGCTCCGTAGCCGAGCGCACGCCGAGCAGGCGCAGATTCAGCGCCACCGTCGGGTTCGACCCGAGCGGACCGCCGACGATGCCAACCTTGATCGGGATTTCGATGCTGCCGCAAAGGTTGCCGTCCTCGTCCGCCTTCCACGTCGTCAGCGAGGTATAGCGCCCGCTGCGCGCGGCGTAGGCATGGGCGCCGGCCTCGATCGCGCGCCAGTCGTTGCCCGTGGCGATCGCGAGCGGATCGATGCCGTTCATGATGCCCTTGTTGTGCGTGGCGGCGCGGTAGGGATCGACGGTGGCGAAGTCGGCCGCGAGGATGATGCCGTCGCGCGCCTCCTCGCCCGAATAGCCGCGACCCGCCAGCTTCTCGACGGGAATCCTGCAATGCGCCCGCACGAGCGCCCGGTCCGTGAGGTTCGAGAGGATCCGCAGAAAGACGCGCCCGCCCGTGATCGATTCGACGAGCGGCGCGACGCCCTCGCACATACCGTTGACGAGATTCGCGCCCATCGCGTCGCGCGTGTCGACGAGCAGGTGCACGACCAGCATGGGCTTGCCGCTCGAGGGCAGCGGATGCACGAACAGCTCGAGCTCCTGGGCGCCGCCGCCGCGGGCGACCATGTTCGGATGGAAGCTGTTGGCCAGGTTCAGAACGTCCTGCGCGCGCTCGCGCAGCCGGTGCTTGGCGGTTTCCATGTCGGGAAGATCCACGACCTGGATCTGGCCGATGAGGATCGGCGCCGTGGCCTCGGCACGGAAGCCGCCGCTGGCGCGCACGAGCTTGCAGGCCGAACCGAGCGCGGCGACGATCGAAGGCTCCTCCACGACCATCGGGGCGATATACTCGCGCTCGTTGACGACGAGGTTCATGCCGAGGCCCAGCGGCAACCCCATGACGCCGACGACGTTCTCGATCATCTTGTCGGCAGCGGCGAGATCGAGCGTGTGGCGCCCCGTAGACAGCGCCCGGAAGTCCGCGGCGCTGAGCAAGCCCCGTTCGTGGACCGCCCGGACGCGCTCCTCGACGCTGAGCTTGTAGAACTCGGGAATCCTCGATCGATCGACGCTCACTCGGTTCGCTCCTCGACTGTCAAGCCTCGGCCGGCCACATGCAAGTTCACGGCCAGGTAGCCATTTTCGCCGGCCTCACGGGCAAATGCGGCCAATGCGTCCGGATCGTCCCCTAGCCCCAATCCGAGATCCCCACCGCCGGCGCCGCTGACCTTATAAGCGATTCCATACCGCCGGGCGAGGGCGCCGACCGCTCGGTGCTCGGCCGTCACGATCGGCGCATCGATGGACTCGCCGAGCCGCTCGAGCTGCCTGCCATAATCGTCCACGGCACGCAACAGCCCGACGGCATCGCCTTCGCGCACGGCGGCGCACGCAGCCTCGGCGATCCCCGTCATCATCCTCTGTTGTTGTTCTGCATCCATGGGCCGCGCGGCACTCCATGCTTGGTAGCGACCCACAAAGTCGGGCGTCGACGCCGAGCGGCCGGTAAAAATACTCGCGAATCCTACACTGTTCGGCATCCGGACTGAACCGACGTGCGGCCGGAATTCTGCGTCGAGCCGGAACTCGATGATCCCCCCCTTGAACGCGGCGCCCACGTCGAAGCCGCTGCCGGAACCACGCTGAAAGCGCCGGTGCAAATCGACGAGCGCGTCGAGCGAAGGCCGCGGCAAGCCGGCCCAGGCCGCCCAGGCCCCGGCAAAGGCGCATAGGGCGGCGGCGCTCGAGCCGAGCCCGAGCTTGATGCCGGCGGCATGAAAGGCGCTGGAGTCGAGCAGCGCGTCCCAGGCATGCCCCTGCACCGAGTCCGGGGGCGGCGGCAGGGCGGCGCAGACGAGATCGACGAGCCCTACGCCCGTCTCGGCGCCGGCCGGCACCGCGTGCCGGACCCGCGCGGGAAAGCGGGTCTCGACGCGGCGCCCCCCGTCGGCCGCCGGGCCGATCTCGGCGACGCAGTCGCGGTCCACTGCCATGACGAGGGCCGGAGCGCCTGACAGGACGGCGTATTCGCCGAGGACGGCCAGCTTGCCGGGCGCGCGCGCAACGAACCGCACTCAGTCCGCCTCCACGCCCGGCCCGAGGCCGCTCACGAGCCGGTCGAGCACGCCCGGCACCTCGGCCAGCGCGGCCTCGACGCGCGGGCGCGCGTCGGGCTCACAAACGGCCTTGACCTGGGGACCCGCATCGATCGTGAAGAATACGGGCACGCCCTCGCGCCGGAGCCGCCGGATAACGTGCAGACAGTCGACCGTGACGCCGTTCCAGTACAGCAGCGCAGGCCGCCCGGCCATGGCCGCGGCGTGCATCTTGAGACAGCTGTGTTCCGAAACCTCGGCCAGAGCCTCGAAATCGCGTGCGGCGATCGCCGCACGCGCCGCCGCGAGGTCGTGCGGATGCGTCGCGACCCAGGCAGAGTAATAGGGCGACGACCGTTCCGAAGCGGCCATGCCGGCGCCCGAGCCGACCTCTTTCTCCCCGCGCGCGGTCACGGCAACGACGACCTCGAGCGGCCACTCGCCCCCGCCCAGCAGCGGCTCGGCGTAGCTGTCGCCGCCGTCGCGGGAAGTGCCGGCGTGCATCTCGACGAAGCCGCCGAAGATCGACCGGGCCGCGGAACCGGACCCGCGCCGCGCGACGATGCTGAGCGCGCGCGGACTCAGCTCGAGCCCGAGCGCCTTGGCGCCGGCGGCCGCCAGGGCCGCAAAGCCCGAAGCCGACGAGGCGAGCCCGGCCCCGGTCGGAAAGTTATTGCGGCTCTCGACCCGCGCCCGGGCGGCGGCGCCCGCGCGCTCGCGCAGGACGTCGAGACAGGCCGAAACGCGGGCGAGCTGAGCGGGCCGCGAGGCCCCGTCGAGCGTCAACTCGTCGGCCGCGAGGGCGTCGTCGAAAACGACCCGCGTCTCGGACCAGAGCGCATCGAGCGTAATCGAGATCGACCCGACGGCCGGGATCTTGAGGGCCGCGTCGGCCTTGCCCCAGTACTTGACCAGCGCGATGTTGGCGTGGGCTTTGGCGGTCGCTGCTTTGTTCATGTCGCTGCTCGAGAAGACGCTGTAGATAGGGCCTCCCGTGCGGGCCTGGGGATAGCCGTTGCGGGGAACGCCGTGAACCCGTCCCTGGGGGCTCGCTGGGCGCCATCCCTGGCGCCCAGCGTCCCCGCAACGGCTATCCCCAGGCCCGCACGGGACCTCGACCCGAGACCCCTTCGCGGGTAGCCGCGTCCGGAGCCAAGACGCAACCCCAAAGCTGGCGCCCACCGCTCGAACGCCGCCTTCGCCTGGAGCCGCGCCCCGAGCGAAGACGCGGTCCGCGACGGCACGCACAGCATCTCGGACAACGTCTTCGAGAGGGACGGCACGCCGGCCGAAGGCGGCGGCGCGGTGGGTGGACGGGCGCTGTCGGGACGCTGGGCGCCAGGGATGGCGCTCAGCGAGCCCCCAGGGACGGGTTTACGGCGGTCCCGACAACGCCCGTCCACGCACCGCGCCGCCGCCCACTGCAGAGCCCAACCGAAGGCGCTCTTCGACCGCCGGACGCTGGCCGGGCCACGGTCCCGGACCCGGCTACAGGTAGCCATGACCCCGGAACCACTCGACGGCATCCCGCACCGCCTCCGCGGGCGGCCGCCATGTGTAGCCGAGCTCGCGCTCGGCCTTCGCGCTTGAGAAGTACATGTGCTTGGCCGCCATGCGCAGCCCGTCGAGCGTCACTCGGGGCTCCGTGCCCGTCAGGCGCGCGGCCCACTGCGCAACGACCGCGGCCGGGTAGACGGACCAGCGCGGCAGGCGCAGTGTCGGCGGGCGGCGCCCCGTTACGCGCGCGACGAGCTCGAGGATGGCACGCAGACTCAGGTCGTCGCCGCCCAGGATATAGCGCTCGCCGGGACGGCCGCGGCGCAGGGCTGCCACGTGGCCGCTCGCGACGTCGTCGACATGAACCACGTTGAGGCCCGTGTCGACGAACGCCGGCATGCGGCCGGCCGCGGCGTCGAGGATCACGCGGCCCGTCGGCGTCGGTTTGATGTCGCCGGGCCCGACGGGCGTCGAAGGGTTGACCGTGACGACGGGGAAACCGAGCTCGGCCGCGCGACGGCGCACGGCCGCCTCGGCCAGGAACTTCGAGCGCTTGTAGGGGCCGATCATGTCCGCAAGCGTTACCGGCGTCGCCTCGTCGGCCGGCCCCCGGTCCGCTCGAATGCCGAGCGTCGCGACGCTCGAGGTATAAACGAGGCGCTCGGCCCCCGTGGCCGCGGCGGCCTCGAGGACGTTGAGCGAGCCCTGCACGTTCGTCGCGAGCATGCGCTCCGCGTCGGGGGCCCAGAGCCGGTAGTCGGCCGCCACGTGCAGGACCGCCGAGCAGCCCGCCAGTGCGGGTCGCAGCGTCTCGGGGCGCGTGATGTCGCCCTCGCGCAGCTCGACGCCGAGCGCCTCGAGGTTACGGCGGTCGCTCGAAGGGCGCACGAGGGCGCGAACAGGCTCGCCTTCGGCCAGCAGCGCCCGCACGACGGCGGCGCCCACGAAGCCGTTCGCACCCGTGACCAGCAACGTCACGCGGGCTCCAGCAGCCGCAGCAGCGCAGGCAGCAGCACGAGCGTCGCCGCGAGCGTCACGATCATGCCGAGCGTGAGCAGCTCGCCCATGCTCGAGATCCCGACATGCGCCGAGAAGGCCAGATTCCCGAAGCTCGCGACCGTGGTGAGACCGCTCGCGAGCACGCCGACCGAGGTGCTCGTCCGGAATGCATCCGCGGCCGGGTCCGCGCGCTTGCGATGGACGATATGGATCCCGTTGTCGACACCGACGCCGATGAGCAGCGGCAGCGCGATGATGTTCGCGAAGTTCAACGGGATTCCGAGGAGCACGGTCGCGCCGGCCGTAACGCCGGCCGCGAGCGCGATCGGCACGATGACGTACAGCACGTCGCGCGCGTTGTGCATCAAGACGACGAGCAGGATCGTGACCATGACGAGCGAATACAGCAGCGCGAGCTGAAACGACCGCACAACCGTGTGCGAGGCTTCGAGATGCACGACGGGCAGGCCGGTTGCCGTCGGCACCACGGCGCGCACGGAATCGACGAAGCGTTTGGCCGCGGCGTTGTCGTCGACATTCTCCTTCGGCACGATCTCGACGAGCTCGCGGCCGTCGGCCGCGAGCCAGCGCTCGGAAAGCGGCTCGGGCAAGGCGTCGCGGCCGAATGGCTTGGGGGAGAGCGCGGCCGCGAGCCGGCCGAGCTCGGCCGGCAGCCCCGTCGTCAGCGCACGGTCGAGCCGCGTGAGCGTGGCATGCCGGACCGCCGCGGAATCGGACTCGAGCGCGGCGAGTAGCGCCTCCACCGAACGCTCGAGACGCGCGCCGGCGCTGCCGGCCAGCGGGGGATCCGCGAGATCGGACGCGAGCGTCCCGAGCGCGTGCTCGAGCTGGGCGGGCCCGGGCGGCTTACGCTCGATGTGCGCGAAGTCCGGACCCATGACGAGCGCCATGTCGTCGATGATCTCGACCTTCTGCTTCTGCTTCGCGGGCACGAGCGAATCGACGGTGCGGGCGCTGCGTACGGTCGGGAGCCGCTCGAGCGTGGCGGCCCAGCGCAAGGCCTCGGCATGATTCGGCGCCACGGCGACGAGATCGAACAGCGGGGCCTGGCTGTCCGCGGCGAGATCCTTGAGCGCACGCACGGATTCGGAGTGTGGATCGCGCAGGTGAATCGGGTTGCTGTCGAACTTGACGCGCGGCAGCACGGCGAAGGTCACGGCCACGACGGCGGCGGCCGCCGCGACGACGGCCCGCGGTCGCGAACCGAGCGCCGCGAGCCAGCCCGTCCCGAGCCACGCGTCCGGCAGCTCGGCATCGCGCGGCGTCATGCACAGGCCGAGCACTGCGGGCAGGAAAGTCAGGCTCACGAGGAGGCTGATGAACATCCCGGTGCCCGAGATCAGGCCGAGCTCGGAGACGCCGTCGAACGGTGTCGGGATGAACGCGTAGAAGCCTGCCGCCGTCGTGACGGCGCAGACCACGAGCGACGTCCCGACGCCCCTGACGGCTTCCACGATCGCCTCGTCGCGGCCGTAACCGCGCCCCAAGAGCTCCTTGACGCGCAGGCAGACGTGAATGATGTAGTCGACGCCGAGCCCCACATAGAGCACGGCGAACTCGACCGAAAGCAGATTCAGGTGCCCGACCGCAAGCGCCGCGAACGCGGCCGTGCCGGCGAGGCCGATCACCAGCGTCACGAGCGAGATGGCGAGCAGCTTCCACGATCGCAGCGTCGCATAGAGCAGGATGCCGACCATGATCAGCGACGAGAGCCCCGCGAGGCCGGCGCCGCGCGTGACCGTCAGCATCTCGTCGTGTTCCATGGCGACGGTGCCCGTCAACTCCGTGTGCACGCCGGCGAGCTCACCCGTGGCAAGCTCGCGGGCGTCGGCTTTGATCCTCGCTATCGCCTCGCTCGCGGGCATGACCCGGGTGAAATCGAGCTTCGGCTGAAGAAGGATGAGGCGCCGCGTGGTCGTCTGGGTACCCGTGATCAGGCGCCGCCACGCGATCGGATCGGTCCGTCCCGCACGCGCGGCATCGAACGCCGCACTGAGCTCGCGGTAGAACGCGTCCGTCGTCGCGTCGTCGTCGTGGCGCGCGGAGGTCAACGCTTCGGCCGCGAGCGAGACGACGGAAGCGCCATTGAACGACGGCCGCAGCCGGCCGATGAGCGGCTGTGCCTCCGCGAGCCGATCCGACAGCCGGTCGAGGTCCTCGACGGACAGATAAAGCAGGCCTTTGTGCTCGAAGAACGGCCCCAAACCGGCACTGAAGACGGACTTGAACAGGTCGGGCCGTTTCTGCAGCTTGCGCATGAGTGCCGTCGCAAACGCATCGGCATGATCCGCCGTATCGCCGTTGACGACGATGACGATGTTGTTGTCGCGCGCGGGGAAGCTCTTACGGTAGTCGTTGAAGTCCCGCCGCCACGGGAACTTCGCGGAGATCATGTTGGCCGTGTCGGTGTTGATGCCGAGTCGCTCGGCGGAATACTGGACGGCGAGCCCCGAGACGACGATGCCGAGCACGACGACGATGACTCGGAACCGCAGCAATGTGCGTACCCATCGTGCGAGCCCGACGCTTAATAGTTCGGTCATGGTCGACTCACTGACTGCTCAGCTGGCGCCGAGGGCGCCTTGGAGGAATAGGAAATCTTGCGGGGCGAGGCAGCCGGCAAGCTCGTCGAGCGTTCGGCGCGCACGGGCGTAGCGGAGCGCGAGCCGCAAGAGCCCCGGCCAGCGGCCCGGCTTCACGGCCGCATCGATGACGCTTGCAAACCGTCGATTACCGCGTTCGTCGATCCACTTCTCGACGCCCGCCGGCAGCGCATCGTCCGCCGCGTCGGCGATCGCGCGGATCACGACGAACGGCACGCGGGCCGCCGCCGCCGCGGCGCCGACGCCCGCCGACTCCATGTCGACCGCGACGGCGCCCGTGCGGGCCGCGGCCTCGGCCTTGTCCGCGCGGCTCGGCAGCAGCTCGCCGTCGGCGAGCAACGGGCCATCGGCGAGCCGGAAGCGCGGACCGAGCGCAGCCGCGAGCCGCGCCCGCCAGACCGCGTCCGTCTCGAAGCCCGCGCCGTCGGGCCCGAGCACGCGTTTGGGCAACACGAGCGTGCCGGGCCGCAGCCCGGGAGCAAGACCGCCGGCCAGACCCCACGAGACGAGCGCCTCCGCGCCACGGGCGAGCGCCGAATCTGCGACATGCGCCGCCCGGCTCCGCCCCGGACCGCATTGATTCAGGGTCAACGTACAGGATCGTGCCGCCGCAAGCCGCCCCTTCAGGGACCGTCCCTCGAGCCCGAGCGCGACGACGACGGCGACTTCGGGTTTGTGTCGGGGCGGGGCTGAGTTCGTCCGCCCCGGCTCAGCGGACATCCAGCCGCCTCGGCATCGTCCGGCCTCCTCGACCGGCCACGGCGTCGAGATTCACGAGCGGCAACCCGTCCGCGGCGCGCTCGAAGACGAGCCGCAGGGCACGGTTGCTCATGAGCGTGAGGTTCGTCGTGAAGATCGTCGCCTTCACGGTGCGCCGCGAGACCTTGACGTCGTTGCCCGCGCGAAACTCCGGGTTGCGGTGAATCTTGCGCAGCGTCAGCACGGCGAGGCCGACCGCCCAGAGGCAGAACTTGCGGATACCGACTTCGCGCTTGGGGATCATGCAAGTGTACTCGAGCGCGTTGCGCAGGTGCGCATGCGCGACGCCGACGAGAGTATCGAGCCCGGTCCGGAAGGCCGGCGTCAGGTGCTGCTCCTCGAGCCGCTGGAGACTGAAGCCGTCGGCCGGGAAAACCGCGCGCGGCAACCAGCAGGCGCCGGCCTGTCGGTCGTCCCAGATGTCCTTGAGGATGTTGGTCATTTGCAGGCCCTGGCCGAATGAGACGGCCAGATGCATGAGCCGCTCCCGCTGCGGCTCGACTTCGGGGCAGTGGCGGCAGAACAGCTCCGTCAGCATCTCGCCGACGACGCCCGCGACGTAGTAACAGTAAGCGGACATCTCCTCGAGATCGGCGAGACCGCTGAGGCTCTTGTTGCGCTGGAACTCGGGCATCCCCTTGCACATGATGCGCACGCAACGCGTCAGCGCGTCGCGCTGCGCGGCGTCGAAGCTGTGAGCGACGCGAATCACGGCCGGCGCGTTCTCCACGAGCTCGCGCTCGTCGGGGAGCACCCGATCCGAGAGCAGCGGCGCCAGCGCAGCGGCGAAGGGCTCCGCCTCCTCGCTCCCTTCGACGACGGCCACGAACCGTTTATGGAAGACCGACTTCTGGTCGTTGTCGAGACCGATGTCGTCCTCGATCGTGTCGGCCAGGCGGCAGAGCAGATAGGCGTTCGTGACGACCGTCGCAAGCCCTTCGGGAAGGACCGGAATCGTCAACGCGAACGTACGCGAGACGCCCGGGAGAATCGCCGTTTGGAATTCAAAATCGGACGGCGTGGCGCCGATCGTTTGCATGGGTCCCGACTTCACGAATGCTTGCGACGCCCGCGCCGTTTCGGTGTTACGATGATCGGTTATGATAGCACGAGCTCCCGGGGAGACGTTCGGCGAACGAATGCCCCACTACCGCGACCGCGTCAACCTCCGCCTCGAGCACGTTCTTTCGATGGGTAACGTCCCTGAGCGGCTGTGCGAGGCCATGCGGTACTCGGTCCTCGGCTCCGGCAAGCGCGTGCGTCCCCTGCTGGTCTACGCAAGCGGCGAGCTCTTCGACGTCGATGCTGGCGCGCTCGACGCGCTGGCGGCGGCCATCGAGCTCGTGCACGCCTATTCGCTCGTCCACGACGACCTGCCGGCCATGGACGACGACGACCTTAGGCGCGGACGCCCCACGACCCATAAGGCCTTCGACGAGGCGACGGCGATCCTGGCCGGCGACGCGCTGCAGCCGCTCGCATTCGAGATTCTGTGCACCGACGAGGCCCTGCGGCGGCAGCCGCGCGAGCTCGCCGAGGTCGTGACCTGGCTCGCGCGCGCGATCGGGCCGGCCGGCATGGTCGGCGGTCAGGCCCTCGATCTCGAGGCCGAAGGCCGGCGGGTCGACGAGCCCGCGCTCGAGGACATCCATCGGCGCAAAACGGGCGAGCTCATCCGGGCGGCCATCATGATGCCGGCCGCGCTGGCGGCACCCGACCGCAGCGCCGTCGAGCGCCTCGATCTGTTTGCCAAGGACATCGGGCTGGTCTTTCAAATCCGCGACGATTTGCTCGAAGTGGAACAGGATACCGCCACGCTCGGTAAGAGCGCCGGAAGCGACAGCGCGAACGGCAAGTCCACCTATCCTTCTCTGCTCGGCACCGACGAGGCGCGCCGCAAAGCCGACTCGGTCTACACCGAAGCGCTCGGCGCGCTCGAAGGCTTCGGCGCCCGTGCCGAAGGCTTGCAGTGGCTCAGCGAGTTCATCTTGAAGCGCGCCTACTGACGGCGCCCCGAAGAGGCTCAATAGGTCAGCAGGCTCACGACGGGCGCCTCCTCGAGCGCTTTACGGCCATCGAGGAACGCGAGCTCGATGAGAAACGCGTAACCGGCCACGACGCCGCCCTGCTCTAGCACCAGCTTCGCCACGGCGGCGGCCGTGCCGCCGGTCGCGATGAGATCGTCCACGATGAGGTAGCGGCCGCCTCGACGCACGACGTTGCTGTGCATCTCGAGGTGGTCGAACCCGTATTCGAGCTCGTAGCGAATGCTGAGCGCTTCCCGGGGAAGCTTGCCGCGCTTGCGCACGAGGTGCAGCGGCAGCCCCAGGCGCTGCGCGAGCGCCGCGCCGAAGATGAAGCCGCGCGACTCGATCGCGAGCAACGCGTCGGCCGCGAGGGGCGCCGCCCCCTCGGCCATCTGCTCGACGGCCGAGCCGAACCCGGCGGGATCGGCGAGCAGCGGCGTGATGTCCTTGAAGACGATTCCGGGTTTCGGGAAATCCGGCACGTCCGCGATCAATCCTCGAACTCTATCAAGACTCATGGGGGGCCGACTGTTTGCTCAAAAGCACGGGGCTGGGCGACAATGCCGCGGTTCAATAGTAGCAAATGGCGCGCCCGATGAGTTTTGCCCGCAGCTGCGTAACGGCCGCAGTCGGTGCCTTGAATTCCGCCGGACGCGCCATGCGCCGTGCGGGCATCGATGCGCCCGCGCTCGAGCCCGAATCGCTGCTGAAGGCCGCGCAGCGCCGCACGGGCCTGGACGACTTCGGCGCCTGGGATTTCCACGAGCCGCTCGAGCGCCTGCTGCGATCGTACCGCGACGAGTCGCGGCTCACGCTGCTCGGCCGCATCACGGTGCGCGAGCTCATCGTGAGCCTGCTCGAGAACCTGCTGCGCCTCGAGGACGAGCGGCGCCGCGTGGCCGCGGTCGAGCGCCAAACGATCGAAAACCCGGTCTTCATCATCGGCCTGCCGCGCACGGGCACGACACTGCTGCACGGACTCATGAGCCAGGACCCGGCCAACCGCGTGCCGCTGACATGGGAAGTCATGTACCCGGCCGGTTACTCCAACGAGCCGGACCGCATCGCGAAAGTGCGCGGACGCACGGCCTCCCGCCTCGCCTGGGCCAACCGGCTCGCGCCCGAGTTCAAGCGCATCCACCCGATCGCGCCGGACCTGCCTCAGGAATGCATCGCGATCAAAGCGCAGGTGTTCATGAGCATCCAGTTTCATACGACGCACAACGTCGCCTCGTACGAGGACTGGTTCGAACGCGATCCGCAACGACTCGCCTATCGCTTCCATTACCGGCTCCTGCAGCACCTGCAGGCGCGCCGGCCGGGCCCGCGCTGGGTCCTCAAAGCGCCGGGACATTTGTTCGCGCTCGCGGCGCTGCTCGAGCGCTACCCGACAGCCAAAATCATCCAGACCCATCGCGATCCGCTGCGCGTCATGGCCTCGATGGCGAGTCATGCGACCGTGCTGCGGCGAGCGTTCAGCGACGTGGCCGTGCCGAGCGAGATCGCGGCCGACTGGACCGGCCGCTGGGCGCGCGCACTCGACGACTTTCTGACGGTCCGGGACCGTTCCCCGAGTGAGCAGTTCCTCGACGTCGCCTACGAGGAGATCGAGACTGCGCCGGACGCCACGCTCGAGCGCATTTACGACTTCCTGGGCTGGCCGCTGACCGACGAGGCGCGCAGGGCCATGCGCACGTTCCTCGCCGCGAACCCGAAAAACAAGCACGGCGTCCACAGCTACTCGCTGTCCCAATACGGTCTCGATCGCGACACGGAGCTCGCACGTTTCCGCCGTTACTGCGAGCGTTTCGCAATCCCGCTGCAGGCCGACCACGCCTAGAAATGCGTCGACGCGCCGAAAATCGGGCACGCGGCGCGCACGAGGCCTGTTAGAATCGCCCCATAGCCACGCAGCGGTCCGTCAACTGGGCTCGACGATGACCCCCTACTCGACGCGCCAACTCGCCACCCTGCTCGAGGTTCGTCCCGAGCGCATCCGCGCCCTGGCCCGCCGCGCGGAAGTCACACCGGCGCGCGACGAGCGCGGACGTTTGCACTTTTCGTTTCAGGACCTCGTGCTGCTGCGAACGGCGAACGACCTCGCCCGCGATGCCGCATGCCCGCGCCGAGTCTGGCGCGCGCTGCGCAGCCTCGGCCGTCAGCTCCGCGACGGCACGCCCCTGAGCGCCATCCGGATGCGCATCGAAGGCGGCCGCCTGCTCGCCACCTCCGCGCAAACGACCTGGGTACCCGAATCCGGTCAGACGCTGTTCGATTTCGCGCGTGCCGGCGCACCGCCCAAGGTCGAAGCATTGTCGCCGCGCGCTGCTGCCCGGGCCGTGCGTCAACAGCCGACGGCCGAGGAATGGTTCGAGCTCGGCATCGCGCTCGAGCAATCGGGCGCGGAGGCGGATGCCGAGGCCGCCTACCGGCAGGCCTTCACGACCGACCCGGCCCACGTGGACGCCCGCATCAACCTGGGCCGCCTCAGACACGCCGCGCAGGCCCTCGACGAAGCCGAGTCGTTGTACCGCGAGGCGCTCGGGCTCGAGCCCACCCACGCCGTGGCCTGCTTCAACCTCGGCGTCGTGCTCGAGGATCACGGCAGGCTCGAAGACGCGGCGGCCTCCTACGAGCGCGCGCTCGGGCTCGATCCCGAGCTCGCCGAGGCGCACTACAATCTCGCCCGCCTGTGTGAGCTCGCCGGCGACGAGCGTGCCGCCCTGCGCCACCTGGCGAGCTACAGGCGCCTGAAGCGCAGCTGACCGGCTGCCCGCCGCAGCGGAACCGCCCTCGAGCCTGACCGGCTGGCGCCGCGGCCGGCAGGGCCGAGGCGAGGGCCCTTCGCGGCCCTGCCGTTTGGGGATTGGGTCCGAAGGAGCTATGCTGTCTCGACTCCCGGAGCCGTGAAAATGGATCGATCGATGGATCCCTATGCAGAAGTCCGCGAGACCTTGATAGCGAAGCAGGCTGAGCTTACGCGCCGGCTCGACAGCATCAAGGAGAACCTTCTGGGCGGCCGCAGCGCCGACTCTCAGGAACAGGCCCAGGAGCTCGAGAACGCCGAGGTCGTCGACGCGCTCGGCAACGAGACGCGCGCGGAGCTCAACAAGATTGCGAAGGCCCTCGATCAGATCAAACACGAGACCTACGGCATCTGCGTGGACTGCGGCGAAGAGATCCCGATGGCCCGGCTCAAGGCCTATCCCTTCGCGGACCGCTGCATCCGCTGCGCGACGGCGGCCGAAGAGGGCCGGCCGCGGCGTTGACCGGCGCTGGCGCGACACGCTCGTACCGAGCCTCGGCTTAGACTGGAGACTTAGGTCGCGGGCGCCGAGCGCCTCGTGCAGACGCCACCGCCAATGCTCAGTTCATGAAGCATACAGACGACGAACAGCGCACCTATGCGACGCTGGCCTGCTCCGCCGCGTCGGCGGCCGCCATGTCGCCGTCCGCCCAGCACTCGAGCAGGCTCGCCCTTTCGGCATCGTATGCCGCGACGGCCTGCTCCTTGACCGGGCCGTAGCCGCGGATGCCTTCAGGCAGCGCGAGCAGCCGCAAGGCGACCTCGTAACGCCGCCCGTCGAGCTCGTCTTGTGCGAGGCGGTCGAGCATGAGCTCGTAGTCGACGACGAGCCGCCGCTCCATTCGGCGTTCACGCGTGTAGCCGAACGGATCGAAGCGTGTGCCGCGCAGGCGCTTGAGTTTCGCGAGCAACCGGAGCACGGGTAAGATCCAGGCGCCCATCTCGTATTTCTTCGGCCGTCCCGTCGCCGCGTCGCGCCGCGCGATGAGCGGAGGCGACATGTGGAAGCGCAGCTTGAAGTCTCCGGCGAAATTGCGGCGCAGGCTTGCCAGGAATTCGGTCTCCACATGCAGCCGGGCGACCTCGTATTCGTCCTTGTAAGCGAGCAGCTTGAAGTAGTTGCGCGCTGCGGCGTCGGTCAGCGCCTCCTTGCCCGGTGCGATGTGCGCTTCGAGCGCGCGGATCCGCTCCACGCGCGCGCGATATCGCTCGGCGTAGGCGCGATCCTGATAGCCCTCCAGAAAGCGCGCGCGCGTCTCGATTGCATCGTCGAGCGAGCCGGCCCGGTCCGCCTCGGGCTCGCTGCCTCCGGCAAGCCGTTCGACCGCTTCGGGATCGTGGGCCGCATAGCGTCCCCAGTCGAACGCGAGCTTGTTCTGCTCGACGTTGACGCCGAACAGCTCGAGCGCCCGATACAGCGCCGGGCCGCCGACGGGCAAGCGGCCGGTCTGGAATGCGTAGCCCAGTAAGAATACGTTTGCGGCCACGCTGTCGCCGAGCAGCGCCGAAGCGAGACGCGTCGCATCGAGCGTCGCGCAGCGATCGGCCCGGCTCCGGGCGCGCAGGGCCGCAAGCAGCGCCTGTTCGGGGAACGCGTAGTTGCGGTTGCGGATGAAGTCCGATGGCATCTCGTGATGCGTATTGACGATCACGGCCGAGCGCTCGGGCGAGAGCATCGAGAGAGCCGGCCGCGCACCCGCGACGAGCAGATCGGCGCCGATCTCGAGGTCGACCTGCCCCGCCGGAATCCGCATGCCGTGCATGCGCTCCGAATCCTCAGCGATGCGCAAGTGCGAGAGCACTGCCCCGAAACGCTGCGCGAGACCGGTCTGGTCGAGCTGCAGCACGGCCTTGCGCTCGAGGTGCGCGGCCAGCCCGAGGAGACCGCTCGCGGTTACGACGCCCGTGCCGCCGACGCCCGCGATGAGGATGTTGTAGACGCCGTCGATAGCGGCCGACTCCGGCTCGGGCAAGCTCGGCACCGTCTCGGAGGCCAGCGGCTTCGGCGGCCGCCTTTCGGCGCCCTCGATCGTCACGAAGCTCGGGCAGAAGCCTTCGAGGCAGCGCAGATCCTGATTGCAGGACGATTGATTGATGCGCCGCTTGCGGCCGAACTCCGTCTCGAGCGGCATGATCGACAGACAGTTGGACTGCACGTTGCAGTCGCCACAGCCCTCGCAGACGAGCTCGTTGATGGCGACGCGCCGCGCCGCAGGCGGCACGTGGCCGCGCTTGCGCTTGCGATGCAGCTCGGCGGCGCAGCTCTGGTCGTAGACGAGCGCCGAGACACCCTGCGTCTCGCGCAGCTCGCGCTGGATCAGATCGAGCTCGCGCCGGTTGCGCACGGTGACGTCCGCGGGCAGCGCGAACCGCGCGTCGCCGCGCGTGTACTTGACCGTGTCGTCGGTGACGACGACGATCGGCGCGACGCCTTCGGCCTCGAGCTGCCGCACGACGCGCGCGACGGTCAGACTGCCCTCCACGGGCTGGCCGCCCGTCATCGCGACGGCATCGTTGTAGAGAATCTTGAACGTGATGTTGACGCCGGCCGCGACGGCCGCACGGATCGCGAGGCTGCCCGAATGCGCGTAAGTGCCGTCGCCGACGTTTTGGAATATGTGCGGCGTCTCCGTGAATGGCGCCTGGCCGATCCAGGTCGCACCCTCGCCGCCCATTTGCGTATACGTGATCGTGTTGCGATCCATCCAGCCGGCCATGAAGTGGCAGCCGATGCCGCCGACGGCGCGACTGCCTTCCGGCACCAGCGTCGAAGTGTTGTGCGGACAGCCGGAGCAAAAGTGCGGCAGGCGCTCGGCCTCGTGTGCCACCGCGCCGAGCTCCTGGTCCTGGGCCGCGAGAAAGCGCAGGCGCGCGTCGATATCGGTGCTCGGCCCGAGGCGCAAGATGCGGTCGGCGAGCACGCGCGTGACGAGCGCCGAGTCGAGCTCTCCCGTCGACGGCAGCAGCGGCTCGCCGCGCTCCCCGTGCTTGCCGAGCACGCGCGGGCGCCGGCCGGCCGGCCAGTCGTACAGCTGCTCCTTGATCTGGCTCTCGACGAGCCCGCGCTTCTCCTCGACGACGAGGATCTCTTCGAGGCCCGCCGCGAACTCGCGGATGCCCTCGGGCTCGAGGGGCCAGCTCATGCCGACCTTGTAGAGGCTCACGCCCATGTCGGCGGCGCGGCGCGCGTCGATGCCGAGATCGGCGAGCGCCTGCAGGACGTCGAGATGAGCCTTGCCGGTCGTGACGATGCCAAGCCGCGGAGACGGCGCCGAGAGCACGACCCGGTTAACGCCGTTCGCGCGCGCGAAAGCCAGCGCCGCCGGCAGCTTGTAGGCGTGCAGCCGGGCCTCCTGGTCCCGCGGCGGATCGGGCCAGCGGATGTTGAGCTCGCCGGGCGGCAGCTCGAAAGCAGGCCGCAGAATCTCGATGCGATCGGGCTCCAGCGTGAGGCTCTGAGTCGCGTCGGCGGTCTCCTGGGTGACCTTTAGGCCGACCCAGCAGCCGCTGAACCTCGAAAGCTCGTAGCCGAACAGACCGAGCTCGATGATCTCGGCGACATCCGCCGGCGCGAGGACGGGCATGAGCGCATCGACGAACGCATACTCGCTCTGATGCGGCAAGGACGAGGACTTGCAGGCATGGTCGTCGCCGGCCACGACGAGGACGCCGCCGTGCGCCGAGCTGCCGGCCGCGTTGCCATGCTTGAGCGCGTCGCCGGAACGGTCGACGCCCGGGCCCTTGCCGTACCACAGTCCGAAGACCCCATCGTACTTGGCCCGGGGAAACAGATTGACCTGCTGCGAACCCCATACGGACGTCGCGGCCAGGTCCTCGTTGAGACCGGGCTGAAAACGGATGTGCGCGGCATCGAGGAAGCGCTGTGCGCGCCAGAGCTCTCGATCGAGCCCGCCGAGCGGCGAGCCCCGATAACCGGAGACGAATCCGGCCGTCTTGAGCCCGGCGCGCTCGTCGCGGTAACTCTGGGTGAGGAGCAGACGCACCAGGGCCTGGAGGCCGGTCAGAAGAAGCGTCCCGCTATCTTTTAGATAGCACTCGTCCAGGTGCTCGATTCGACGCAATGCAATCAACCCTTATCCGCTCCCACGACTCGCGGACCGCGGCCCTATTATGGTCGATTCTGAAGCAGAATATTGCGGAACCCGAAGATTCGCTTGCCGAGAGGCTCTGACGCTCGTCGCCGGTTTGGTGCTAAGGTACCGTCCGCCGCCGCGCCCGCGGCCTCGCCATACCTTTCGCATGCCGAGCGCCAACCCGACCCGCCCCCTCGTCGAGCTCGAGCACGTCGACGTCCAAATCAACGGCGTCGCGGTGCTGCACGACGTCTCGTGGCGGCTCGAGCCGGGCTGCCACTGGGGCATCGTCGGCGCGAACGGCAGCGGCAAGAGCACCTTTCTCGCGCTGCTCGCCGGCGAACGCTGGCCGGCCCCGGACCGCGGCACCCGGCGCTACGACTTCGGCCGGGGCCCGCGCCGCGATGCCGTCGAGGCGCGCCGCGAGATCGCGACCGTCGGGCCGGAGCTTCAGGACCGCTATTGGCGCCTCGGCTGGAACTTCGCGGCGCTCGATGTGGTGCTCTCGGGCGTTTTCCGGACGGACGTCCCGCGCCGCGGCGCCGCCACGGCCGAGACGCTGCGCGCCCGCGGGATCCTGCGCGAGCTCGGGCTCGCGACGCTCGCCGCCCGGCCCTTCCTCGAGCTCTCGCGCGGCGAGCAGCGGCGCGTGCTCATCGCCCGCGCCGTGGCCTTCGGCGCCCGCGTGCTGCTGCTCGACGAGCCCGCGAGCGGACTCGACACCGAGTCGCGGCGGGCGCTCGACGGCACGCTCGCGCGCGTCGCACGCGACGCGCAGCTCGTCGTCACGGCGCACAGCCTCGGAGACCTGCCGCCGGCCGTGACCCGCGTCGCGGCGCTCACCCACGGGCGGCTCGAACTCCGGCCGCCGCCCTCGCGCCCGAGCCCGACGACCCTCGTCACCGCCGAGCCGCGGCGCGCAGCCCCGCCCCGAGCGGCCGGGCCGGCCGAAGCCGCCGGGCCAGACCGCGTCGACGCGCAAGCCCGGCCGGCGCCCACGGTGCCCCTGATCGCCGTCTCGCACGCGGATGCCTGGCTCGGCGGTCGCAGAGTGCTGCATGGCATCGATTGGCAGCTGCGGCAGGGCGAGCACTGGCTCGTGCGGGGCGCGAACGGCGCCGGCAAGACAAGCTTTCTGCGCCTTTTGCAGGGACAACTCCGGCCCGCACGCGGCGGCGCGGTCCGCTGGCCGGCCCTCGGCGACCCACGCAACGTCTGGACCCTGCGACGGCGCGTGACCTGGTTCGCGCCCGAGCTGCAGGCCGGCTATCGCTACCGCGCGACCGTCCGGGAGTGCGTCGCCTCCGGCTTCGACGCGAGCCTCGGCCTCGTTCGCACCCTCACGACCGCCGAACGCGAGCGCGTGGAGCTGTTGCTCGAGCGCTTCGAGCTGACCCGGCTCGCCGAGCGGCTCACGACCGAGCTCTCTTACGGTCAGTTCCGCCGGGCCCTGCTCGCGCGCACGCTGGCGCCGCAGCCGCGCGTGCTGCTGCTCGACGAGCCGTGGGAGGGGCTCGACCCGGACACGAGCCGACTGCTCGCCGCGCGGCTCGACGAATCGCTGAGCGAAGGGGTGCAGCTCGTTTGCGCCTCCCACGTCGCCGTCTACGGCACCCGCTTCACTCACGAGCTCGTGCTCGGGGGCGGCCGCATCGCGTCCGCCGGCCCGAAAACCGGCACGGCGCGCGCACGGGACCCGGCTGGCCATCGCGGGCCCGCTTCGCTAAGCTGATTCGATCGCCCGCCGGGGCATCGAACGAAGCGCGATGGAGCTGACCGGCAAGACGGTACTGATCACGGGCGCGGCCCGCGGGCTCGGCGCCGCCGTCTCGCGAGGCCTTGCCGCCCGGGGCGCCGACCTTGCGCTCGTGGACCTCGAGCTCGAGAGTCTGGCGGCCACGCAGCAAGCCTGCGCGGAGCTCGGCGTCACGGCCCGCAGCTACGCCGCCAACGTCGCCTCGGAGGACGACGTCGTCGGTCTGTACCAGCGGGTCGTCGAAGACTTCGAGCGTCTCGACGCTTCGATCGCCAACGCAGGTATTTTGCGGGATGGCCTGCTCGTCAAGGCGCGCGGCGGCCAACCGCTCGAGAAAATGCCGCTCGAGGCCTGGCAGGCCGTCATCGACGTGAACCTCACGGGCGTTTTCCTGTGCGGCCGAGAGGCCGCCGCCCAGATGGCGAGGCTCGCGAACGGGGGCGTGATCATCAACGTCTCCAGCATCTCGCGCGCCGGCAACTTCGGGCAAAGCAACTACTCGGCGGCCAAGGCCGGCGTCGCTGCATTGACCGTGGTGTGGGCCAAGGAGCTCGCGCGGTACTCGATCCGGGTCAACGCCATTGCGCCGGGTTTCGTCGCGACCGAGATGGTCGCCTCGATGAAGCCCGAAGTGCTCGAGAAGATGACGGCGGCCATCCCGGCGGCCCGGCTCGGCCGGCCGGAGGAGATCGCGCATACGGCGGCCTTCCTGCTCGAGAACGATTATGTCAACGGGCGGCTCGTCGAAATCGACGGCGGGTTGAGAATCTGAACACGTTTCGGTCTAACATTGCGGGCCCCGGGCTCCGGCCGGGCCCTTGCGGTCGTGACAGCGCGAAAATCGACTCATGAAAGAAGCGAAACCGCTGATACTGCTTTGTGCGCTGCCGGCGCTGTTCGTGCTGGCCGCGTTCGCGCCCGTGCAGCAGTGGCTCGCCCCGGCGACGGGCTGGATTCACGCCCACGACCGCATCGCCGGCGTCGCCTTCGTCGGCGGCTACGCCCTCTCGGCCGTGCTCGTCGTGCCCAGCGCAATTCTCACGCTCGCGGCCGGCTTCGTCTTCGGCGTGCGCGAGGGCGTCGTGCTCGTGTCGATCGGCAGCGTGTTCGGCTCGGCCGCGGCCTTCCTCGTGGCCCGATTCTGCGCGCGCGAGTGGCTGAACCGCAGAATCGGCCACCTGCCGCGCTTTCGCGCGCTCGATACTGCGACACGGCAGGACGGCTTCTTCATCGTGTTCCTGACGCGCCTCTCGCCGCTGCTGCCGTTCAATCTGCTCAACTACTGCCTCGGCTTGACCGGCGTGCGGTTCCGCGACTTCGTGCTCGGAACCTGGGTCGGGATGCTGCCGGTCATCGCGTTCTACGTCTACCTGGGCAGCCTCGCCAAGGATACGGTCGCGCTGAGCGGGCGGCTCGACCAGGGTCTGACGGGGCCGGCGCTACTCGCCTCCGGTTTCGTCGCCACGGCCGCGCTGACGGTATTCGTCGCTCGCCGGGCCAACCGCGTCCTGGCCGAGCATCTCGCGGCCGAGGTCGCCGAGGCGCCGGGCCCGGAGACGCTTTCGGCTTGACCTAGCCCGTTTCCCGGAGGATTGCGAGGGCCTGGGCGTGCAGCTCGGGTGTTCCCGCAGCGACAACGTCGCCTCCCGCGAGCGGCGGTCGGCCCTTCCAGTCGGTCACGATGCCGCCGGCGCCTTCGATAATCGGCACGAGCGGCACGATGTCGAAAGGCTTGAGCCCGGACTCCACCACGAGATCGACGAAGCCCGCGGCCAGCATCGCGTAGTTGTAGCAGTCGCCGCCGTACCGGTCGAGCAGGCAGCGAGCACGCAGCGCCTCGAAAGCCTGCGCGGCGGCACCTTCGAACAGGCCGGGATGCGTCGACGCGAGTCGGGCATGCTCTAGCGCATGGCAGGCACGCGTGGCGAGCCGCTGGCGTCGCTCGGCGTCGATGAGCCAGCTGGCGCTCGGCGTGCCGAAAAAAATCTCGTCGAGCACGGGCTGGCAGAGCAGGCCGAAAATCGGGGCATCGTGGCGCGTGAGCCCGACGAGCGTGCCCCAAAGCGGCGACCCCATCATGAATGCGCGCGTGCCGTCGATGGGATCGATGTACCAGCAATACGGCGAGTCGGAGGTGCTGACGCCCTGCTCTTCGCCGACGATGCCGTGCTCCGGATACCGCTCGCGGATGATCGTGCGCAGCGCACGCTCGATGGCCCGGTCGGCGCTCGTGACCGGATCGAAGCCATCTCGGTCCTTATTCTCGATCTCGTAGGCCTTGCGGAAATACGCCCTGGCTATGCCGCCGGCGGTGCGGCCGAGCTCGAATGCGAAGTCCTCCAGCTCGGGAGTTGGTATCTCGGCCTGCGGCATGCCCGCCATTATGGCGGAGCAAGCCTCAGGCCGGGAAGAAGTCGATGGGTTTCGTCGTGGTGATCGGGTCCACGTCCTTGGCTTCGAACCGGAACAGCTCGACGCGCTCCACGAGCTTCTTCTCGAGCTCCGGATCGCCGAGCTCGGAGGAAACGATTTCACAGGACGTGACGCGCCCGTCGGGCGCGATGGTCAGCCGCAGCACGACCTTGCCCTGCAGCGCCGGATTCTGCCGCAGCGCGCGGTTGTAGATGGCGTAGATCGCGCCCTTGTTCTTATCGAAGACGCGCTCGATTTCCTCACGGCTGCGCGACGGCCGGCCGCTGTCGGTCCCCCGTTCGACGGCCCCGCCGCCGGCTGGTGCGAGCCCTTCGACGGGGCTTTCCACGCGCGTCGTCTCGCGGCCGGCCAGGGTCGTTCCGCCGATATTGCGGCTCAGCCCGGAAGTGCTGATGCCGCCGCTCCCGCGGCCGACCTTGGAGGTCACGAGTGCGCGCTCGGTCGTCGGCGCCGCCGAGGCGCTCGAGAGCCCGACGCGCTGCTTGCGGTCCAGATGGCCGACGGCGGTATCGTCGCGCAGCGCCGCGAGCTGCTGGGCAAACGGCAACAGGCCCGCTCCGCTCGCCTCCGCCCGCGCCTTGCGCGCACGCTCGGCCGCATCGGGCTTCGGCGCGGGGGCCTTCGGCTTCTCGACGGCGCGCGCCGGCTTGGGCTTCGGTTGCGGCTTCGGCTCGAGCTTCGCTGGTTCGGGTTTCGGCTTGGGCTTCGGTTGCGCTTTGGGCGGCGGCGGCGGCGGCGGCGGCTTCGGCTTTTCGAGTATGAGCCGCGCGAAGCGCTGCGGCACGGGCTTGACCTGCGTGCGGTCCAACTGCGGCAGCGGCAACAGGGAGAGCACAATGGCGGCGGCAATCAGCGCCGCGAGCGAGATCTTCAGCGTGCGCTGGAACGAGCGCTCCTGCTCGGCCGCGGCCGTCCAGGGCAATTCCAGCGTCCGATACATTGCGACGAGCTGCGTCATGGCCGGCCTCGCCTCAAGCGCCTTGCGGCGCCGCCGCGACCTTCGTATCCGGCGACTTCTGCAGCACGGCGAGCGACACGCGCCCGTAGTCCGCGTCGGTGCAGGTCGCCATGACTTTCTTGAGGAGACGGTATGGGATGGCCTTGTCGCCCATGATCGTAACCTCGCGCCCGGCCGCGTCCTGCTTCGTCGTCGCGCGCAGCGCCCGCTCGGTCTCCTGCTCGAGCGCGGCCTTTAGGCTCGGAATCACGAGCGCTTCGTTCGCGAGAAGGTCGGCGACGCGCGCGACGGGCCGGCCCTCGACGAGCACCTCGTCGTCCGTCACCATGACGACGACCGTCTCGCGTGCCCGCTCCTCGGCGATCGACTGCGGCAGCTTGATGTCCTTGGGGTTCGGCAGCGTTTGAACGTCGCCCGAGTTCACGAGCAGGAAGAACACGAGGATCGTAAAAATATCCATGAGCGAAACGAGGTTCAGCGCCGCCCCGCGCTTGTGCCGCTTGTGGTGGCGCTCCATGCGCGCCGCTCTGCCGCTGTAACGCATGCCTCTATACCTTCACTCGGCCGGCGCGTCGCCGATCGAAATCTCCGGGAACAGCTCCGCCTTGACGACCTCGTGCGTCGCGTCGTCGATTTGCTCGGCGACACGCACTTTGTCCATGACGGAGACGAGCACGTCGTAGGGAATGTCCGGTTCGAGCAGCACGGTGGCGTCCGTCTTGTCGGGGAACTGGCGCTTGACGTTGAGCAGGAAGGCGCCGAGCGCCGTGTAGTCGTAGCCCGTGGCGCCGTTCGGCAGGTGCTTGAGCAGCCCCGCGTTCCGGTCTCCCACGTCGATGGCCGACTTGCGCACCGTGATCTCGAGCGCGAGCTCGGGCTTGGCCTGAGGCGCGGGCTGCGCACTCGCGGCGGGCAGGTTCAGGTCGAGGATCGCGAGCCTCGAGAACACCGCCGTGATGAGCAAGAACGGCACGAGCACGACCATGAGGTTCATGAAAGCCGTGATGTTCAGCTCTTGGACGTTCTTGGCGCCGTTGCCGGCGCTGTCGGCGGGATCCCATGCATCGCTCCTGGTTGCGTCTCGACCCTTCGCCTTCGGGCTCAGCGCTGCTGGGCCGCCGCGCGAGCCGCGGGGGCGGGGCCGCTCGGCGCGGCCTTGGGCTCGGTCGCGACGCGGTCCATGATCGTATTCAGGAACTTGACCGACGCCATCTCGAGGCTATCGACGATCTCCGTGGTCTTCGTCTGCAGCAGCGTGTGCACGAGCAGCAGCGGAATGGCGACGATGAGGCCGAAAGCCGTCGTGTTCATCGCAACCGAGATGCTGGCCGAAAGCAGATCCGCCTTCTCGGCTGGATTCGCGCTCGAGACGGCCGTGAACGCATTGATGAGGCCGATGATCGTGCCGAGCAGACCCAGCAGCGTGGCGATGTTCGCGAACGTCGCGAGGTAGTGGGTGCGCTTCTCGAGCCGCGGCATGACCTCCATGAGGCTCTCTTCCATGGCCTGCTCAACGTCCTCACGGCGGCGGGCGGACCGCACGCGATTCAGGCCATAGGTCATAATCTGCGCGATCGCAGTCTTCGACTTGCCAGTGACCTGCATGGCGCCGGCGATGTTGCCGGTCTTGAGATACGGGGCTACCTTGTTCCACAAGGCCTTGTTGCTGGCCGTCGTCATCGTGAGGTAGATCCAGCGTTCGATCGCGATCGCGAGCCCGAGCGCGAGCACGATCACGATCGGGTACATGAAGATGCCTCCTTCCTGGAAGAATCTCACGACCGTGGTATAGACATGCATTTGATTCGCTCCTTAATCGTGCGCGTCCGGAGAGGCGCTCCGTTGCCCTTTTGAATCGAACAGTTCGCCGTAGTACTCGAGATGCCGCTTGAAAACGTCGGGGTCGACGGGCGCGAGCACCTCGTCGAGCAGCGTATTGGCGGGCCTGCCCACGACTTCCCCGAGGTCCGAGCGTTTCCACGGCACGATCGTGAGCACCTTAGGCAATTCCTGATTACCGGTGATTGACGTGGTTCCCAGATCCACGCGGTCCACGGCGCCGTTCTTCGGGCGGCCGCTTGCGGCGGCCCGGGATGCCGTGACCGGGGACGGGCGGGCGCCGGCGGCCGTGTCCGCTTCGCCGGCGGCCGCGCGCCGGCGCCGGCCCGTAGGCGCTGCGGCCGACGCACGGCCCAACGGCGCCGAGGCGCTCGCTGCGACCGGAGCGGGGGCCGGACGCGGCGCGGGGACCGCCCCCGTCCCGCCGCCGCGGCCCCCGGGGCCGACGTCGACGGCCGGCTCGAGCGCGTCGACCTCGGCTGCCCGCGATGCGGGTGCGGCGGCCTGCTGGGCGCGCACCGGGGCCATGGCGCCCGCCGCAAGCAAGGCGGTCAGGACGAGCGCGCCGCGTGCGCAAAGCGTTTTCATTTCGGTTTCTCCTGCGCGACGCGCGCGGCCGGCTGCACGCCCACCCGGCGCTTGAGGTCCACGATCCAGCCCGCGACCTTCTTGTCGGGGGCCGGCAAGCTCTTTTGATACTGCTCGTAGAGCGGCAGCGCCTCGGCGGGACGGCGCAGGTAAACGTCGAGCAACACGCCGAGGTTGTAGAGCGCGAGCGCGTAGCCGGGCCGAGCCGCGAGGGCGCGCCGGTACGCCTTCTCCGCCCCCGCGAAATCCCCGCGGCGGCGCAGCACGATGCCGAGCTCGTCGTTGGCCTGTGCGTCGTCGGGCTCGATGGCGAGCGCCTTGTGCAGCATGGCCAGCGCATCGTCGTCGCGGCCGTCATGCACGTACGCGATTGCTGCGTTGACGTAGGGACCCGGAAGCATCGGGTAGTCGCGCATGATGGCCCCGAGCCCGGCCTCGGCCCCGGCGTAGTCGCCGGCCTTGAGGCGCGCGACCGCAGCCTCGTAGGCCACCGCCACCGCGCCCGGCACGGCGACCGCTGGGGCCGTCGCGGCCCCGGCGTCGGCTTGCCCAGCGGGCTTCGCCGGCACCGTGGGGGCGCTGCTGCAGCCCGCGAGCAGCGCGGCCGCGGCGAGCACGGTCATGCCGGCGGCCTTGCGGCACGGGACGGCGCGGCTCGCCGCCGCACTACTGGATAGTGCCGACAAAGGACTCTCCGATCTCGGGCTTGGCGTAGCGGGCCGGCACGAGCTGGCCCAGCACGCCGAGGCTCTTGCGGACCCACTCGTCGTAGACGCCGTCCGCGGTTCGCGCGGCATTGACCTCGTGCACCTTGATGGCCTTGTCGACGAACGGGTCGGCCTGCTCCTCGAGCAGGAGCTGGTATTGCTCGAGCGCGTCGGCAGCTAGGCCGGGCGGACGCTGGGATTGCTCCAGCGACGTCGCGAGCGCGTGGTAGAGCTCGGCGATCTCATAGGTCGCCGCGGTCGTGACCCCGGCCACGTCATAGTCGGCCGCCTTACCGTACGCGGCAAGCGCCGTCTCCATGCGCTTGCGCTTGAGCTCGAGGCTCTTCTTGAGCGGTACGACGAGCTTCACGGCGAGGAATGCATCGCGCGCGGGGGCCGCGAGCTCGAGCTGCGCGTTGGCCGCAAGGTAGCGCGTGCGGTCCGTGCGCTCGGCCCCGGCCGCCGCATCGGCAGCGACGATCTCGTGCAGCCAATGCGTCTCGGTGCGGCGGTCGCCGGACTTGCGCGCGAGTTCGACGAGCCGCTGCCGAGCCTCGATGGCCTGGGGTGCGGGGCGCGGATAGCGCTCGACGTACTTCGCGAACGCGGCCTGCGCGGGGCTCGTCTGCCCCGTCTGCGCATAGAGGTCGGCAGCGCGCCACAGGGCGTCCTTCCGGTCGTCGGCGGCGCCGCTCCCGTCCGCGATACGCGCAAACTCCGTCGCGGCCCGCGCCTTGTCGCCGGCCTCGACGTACGCGACGGCCAACTTTGCCGTTACGTCCGCCGCCAGCTTGTGATGCGGAAACTGGCGCTTGAAGTCTTCGAGCACGGATGCGGCCCGCGACCAATGCTTCTCCCGAATCAGCGCGGCGGCGGCGTCGTACTCGGCCGTCGGCACTACCGACGAGGTCGGCGCAGCCCGGCCGACGCGCAGGAAAGCCTCCACGGCGGCCGCATCGTCGCCCCGCTTTTGCGCCTGCGCCCCCTGCTCATAAATAGAGGAGGCGATGCGCTCTACGAGCTCGCCATGCTCCTTGTCGTCCTTGGGCACGAGCGCGATGAGCTGAGTGTAGGCCTTCTCGGCCGCGGCATACTGCTCGAGCTCGAAGTCCGAGTGCGCGACGACGGTCCAGGCCGTGCGCTCGAGCTTCGCGGGCGGCGCGGGCTGCCACGCAATGACCTTCTCGGCCGCATCGCGGGCGGCCGAATAGTCCTTCAGCTCGTACAACTGCTGCGCCGCGTCGGTCTGCACGTTCGCCGCTTGAGCGTGCCTGGGATACGTTGCCGCGAACCGCAGCGCGCTGTCGATGCCCTTGCGGTGCCAGGCCACGCGCGCGGCGCCCACCGGAAGGGACTTCTCGTAGCGCTGATACGCCAAAAGTGCGGCGTAACCGGCTTCGGCGCTCTTTCCGTTCAATGGATAGGCGTAAGCCGTGCGCTCGTACTCGACGGCAGCATCTTGGTAGGCACCGCTCTCGAACAGCACCTCGGCGAGCAGGAAGTTCTTCTGGGCGGCCTCGGTAGCGTTCGGGAACGAGGCGAGATAAGCGCGGTACCATCGCGCCGCGGCCGCGTACTCCTTGCGGTCCTTCGTCTTTTGGGCCCGGGCATGATGATAGGCGGCGAGGTCGGCCAGGTTGCTCTTGAGCTCCGCGGCCACCGCCGGCTGATCCGCAAACGTATAGCGTTGCCAATAGGTACTGCCGGCGCCGTAGTGCTCGACGAACGCGCGCTTGCCTTCGAGCACGAGATCCGGGAAGCCGCCCTTCTCATAGGCCTTGATCGCCTCGACCTCGAGCAATGGCGCCTTGGCGTGCGCGGGCTCCGCCTCTGCGAAGGCGCGATAAACGTCCGCCGCGTCCTGATAGCGCTCCTTGGCGAGATACAGGTCGCCGAGCTTCGAGTAGATGACGTAGGCGTAGCCGCGTTCACCGTGCGACTTGAACCACGCGGTCACCGAACGGGCGCCGTCCAGGTAGGAAAAGGCGATCGAGAGCACGCGCAACGTGTCGTCGACGAGCTCCTGGTCGGCGCGCCCGAGGCTGCCGTAAGCACTCGCCGGATCAGCATCCGGCGACTTCCCGATCTTGCGGTCCAAAAGCTCGAAGAACGAGGCGAGCGCGTCCTCGTTACGCAGCTGTTTGAACAGCGACCAGCCGTGCTTGTAGAGCGCCTGCTCATAGAACGGCGAGTCCCGACCCTGCGCGAGCACCTGGGCATAAGCGGCCTCGGCCTCCGCGTAATGCTTCTCGACGAACAGCGTCTCGCCGCGCCGGAACTCTGCTTCGCCGTAGTACGGCGTGTGCGGATACTCCTTGACGAGCCGGTCGAGCGCTGCGAGCGCGGCATCCGTGCGGCCATCCGCCTCGTAGGCGCGCGCCAGCTGATAGAGCACGAGATCATTCTTCGCGTAGTGCGGGTAGGTCTCTAGCAGCCGCTCGTAGAGCTCGGCCGTCGAACCGTACGTGCCGCCGAGCGAGCGCAGGTTGTGCTGCAACTCCTCCGCCTCGCCCGTCTCGAGCTGAAGATCGGCGAGCCGGCGCATCGCCTCGGCCCGCAACGCGGGATCCTGCGAGCCCAAGTCCAGAAAGCTCTTGTAGCTCTCCATGGCCTTGTGCTCGCTGCCCTCGATGGGGGCACCCACATGGACTTCAATACGCTTTGCGTCGAGACCGCCGATCGTGGGCGGGCCATCGGCATGGCCGCGGCCGAAGGGCCACGGCGGCCAAAGGCCCGCCATGAACGCAAGCGCGAGTAATGGTCCCCCATTCATGGGTGGCCTTTGCCGGGCGCTGCCGGCGAAGCGGGCGGCGCCGCTCCCGCACGGTCGTAGATCGCAGCGAGCGAGAACTGCGCCTGCAGCCGGTACGTCTCGAGCCGGCGGCGCTGCGCTTGGAGCTCGTCCGCCGCGAGCGTCTCGAGGTAGTCCTTCTGGCGCTCGAGCTCCGCGCGGACGGCACCGCGCAAGCCGTCGAGCCGCGGCTCGAGCGCATCGATGCGCGCCGTCAGGCCCTTGAACTCATCCGGCCATTCGTCGCGGGCCTGCGCGACCTTGTGGCGCCGGCGCTGTGCCTCCTTGAGATCGAAATCGAGCTGCCGAAGGCTCTTCTTCTCCGCCCACAGCCGCGCGCGATAGTCTCGGTCGAGGTCCCACTGCAGCAGACCCGCAAGAAAGCGCTCCTTTTCCCGGAGCTCTTCGCTGTGGGCGTCCGCGCCGAGCGACTCGAGCTGCGGCTCCAGCGCCTTGAGCTTGCGCCACATCTGCTGTTGCTTGGGCGTCCCGAGCGCGACGGAATCGTTGGTCGTCTCGATCGTCTTCAGACGCGATTCGAGCTCGACGCGCCGGGCCGCCATCGCATCGAGATCGACCTGCTCGAGGCTGTGGTCGATGAGCGGCTTGCGTTCGTCGTAGGCGCGTTGACGTGTATCGAGGATGTCGTGAAAGGCAGCGATCGTGTCCTCCCAGCGATCGAGGTTCTTGAGCAGATACATGAGATCGCGGCAGTTCTTGAGCGCCTCCTGAAAGCGGTTGGTTGCGACGAGATCGTAGAGATAGCGGCTCTCCGCCGTGTCCGGCAGCGTGTCGAGACGCCAGTACCAACCGTCCGCGCCGAGCCGGCCGCTCGCCAGCAGGCGGCCGATGAGCTCCCCATCGCGCACATGGCGCATGGTGTCGTCGAGGCGGCCCATCTCGGCATCGAAGGTCTTGATCGAATCGGTGTAGTGCGCGGCGGCTTGAGCGTCGGCGCCGAGCTCCGCAAAAGCGTAGGGCACGGCCAGCAGGGACTCCTGCACGGCCGAGTCGAGCAGGTCGCGCCCCGCGAGCTCCGTCCACGGCGTCAGCGCCTCGCGGTAGTGCTTGAGCTCGGCATCGGCCCAGCCGACGCCGAGCAGCGCCTTGTTCGAGAACGGCCCGTCGAGCCGCACGCGCGAGAGCGCGGGCTTCGCCTCGCCGGGCCGGCCCGCCTGGAGCCAGGCATAGCCGAGCGCCACGTCCGCCTTGTCGCGCAGCGCGAGCAGCTCGGGATCGGTCGTCTCGAGCCGGCCCACCTCGGCGAGCACGCGAGCGCCGTCCTCGACGCGGCCGAGCCTCACGAGCGCCACGCCTAGGTTGTACTTGGCGTAACCGACCCACTCGTCGGAGGGCTTCTTCCAGCTCTCGAGCTTGGCACGGGCCGCGTCGAACTTGCCCTCGTCCATGAGCACGCGAGCCTCGAGCAGGCGACGGTCCGGTTCGAGGTCGGGGGGCAACGGATGCGCGATCCGCTTCAGCGCATCCTCGGCTTCGGCGAGATATCCCCGCTCGTAGCGGATCTTGGCGAGAAAGTACCAAGCCCGATCCTGCACCTCCGGGTCCGTCGACTTCGCGAGCAAGCGCGCGAAGATCGAACCCGCGAGTTCGTGCTCGCCATAGGAAAGATAGAGGCCGCCCAGTAGAAGCTCGGCATCGTCGCGGTTCGCCGAGAGCTCGTTGCGGACCTTGGCGGCCTCGAGCCGCGTCAATGCCTCGAAGTAGTTACCCTGATAGAAGTCGTAGAGCACCTCGCCGTAAGCCAGGTCCTTCACCTCGACAGGCGGCACGTCATGGTGCCTCGCGAATGCGGCGGAAGGCAGCGCCGCGAGCGCCGCTGTAAAGGCGAACGCGAGTGGCCGGATCACCGCCTTACTCCCACTCCTTGACGACGAACTCCGGCTGCAGCTTCGCCTCGTGATCGGAGATCGTAAGCTCGATGTACTTCGGCCCGATGTCCTTCTTGAACTTCAGCGAAGCGCCGCGCTTGTAGTCGCGGTCGTGAGGCCCGTGCCCCGTGAACACGGCGACGAGCTCGTGGTCGCCGGCCTTCACGTTGCCGACATACAGCCGCTGCACGCCGCCCCGCGCGAGCGCCCCGACCTCCCGCTCCGTATACAAATAGTTGGTGACGTCCTTGCCGTCGAGCTTGAGCTGGATCGAGTCGAGCCCGAAGTAGGCGCCGACGTCCATGGCGACGAAGACGGCGACCTGCGTGTTGGCCGGAAACAGGAGCTGCTCCTCGAGGAGGAATAGATCGCGGTTCAGGGATACGGCGCGCTTCTTGAGGTCCTGAACGTCCTGATCGAGCGTTCGGAACTCGGACGCCTGCTCCGCGGGCTTCTTCGAGGCGGCCCCGAATTTCGGCGCCTGAGCCTTCGCGGCTCCCGAGGCGGGCGCGGCGGCTCCGCCCGGAGCAGGGGCTACCGCAGGCGGCAGCGCCGCATCTCCGGCCGGAGCCGCGGACGCGAGCCGCTGCGCGAGCGCGGTCCCGGCCACGAGCGGCAAGCCGAGCAGGACGGCGATTGCGGTAACGGGCAAGCTCTTGCTCATCGTCGGACTCCGAATACGTCTATAGATCGCGTAACAGCGCGCGCAGCCGCTCGACGTAAGCGTCCTCGGCCCCGCGCCGCTTTCCATCGAACACATCGCGCACGACCCCGTCGCGGTCGACGAGCACGAGTGCCGGCACGACGGAGACGCCATAGAGCCGACCGACGTGCCCGTCCGTGTCCGCGAGGACCGGGTAGGCACTGCGAACGGAGCGCGCCAACTCCTTCGCGTCACGCGCGTCGCGGTCGAGGCTCACGACGATCAGCGCAACGCCCGCGTCGCTGTAGCGTTCGTAGGTATCCGCCAGCCGCGCAAGCGCCTTACTGCAGTCGCCGCACCAGGACGCCTCGAACGCCAGCATGACGATCTCACCGCGGTACTCCGAGAGCCGCACGTTGGGACCGCTTCCGCTCGGCAGCACGAAATCCGGCGCCTCGTGCCCGGTGAGCCCGTCGGCGAATGCCGGGCCGGCGGCCAGAGCGGCGGCCAGCATCCAGCCCCGCAGTGCACGTAACCTCATCGTCGCGACACACCTTCGTCATGGTTCGTAACGCACCGCAGCAAACCGCGTTCACCTGGCACGAAGACAGTCCGCCTGTTAGAGGCGCAACATAATGTCCTGCCCGGCTGCCGCACGATAATTGCATCGCGGCCAGGGGGTCTATGAGCCAGGTCTCACTCTTTTCGTGGTCCTCTGCGGCTCGAAAATCCCGTCGTACGAAGCAGGAAACGTGCCAAGGGCCGGAAGGTTCGAAAAGGCGCGCCGAGCTTGGTTTTTTCGTGATGTGCAATCGTCCCGGATCGGGAAGTTTGTCGGCGGACGCCTACACGCCTCCCTGCGGCCGAGCTTAAGCAATTGATATTCTTAGGGGCTCTGTGAGTCGCCGATCCCCGACAACGGACGCCGCGA
The DNA here is from genome assembly GCA_963782445.1 of uncultured Gammaproteobacteria bacterium. Lineage (GTDB taxonomy): Bacteria > Pseudomonadota > Gammaproteobacteria > Steroidobacterales > Rariloculaceae > ZC4RG20. The sequence goes on along the minus strand of CAWAJM010000001.1, from coordinate 688,618 downwards.
CGTCACTCCCGGCACGGCCCGCGCGAAGCCCGGCGGGGCCGGATCAGGTCCGCGCCTCGACCCAAGCCCAGGCGTTGTCGAACATTTGCTGCCACGGCGCGCGCTCGCCCCACTCGGCCGGGTGCCAGGAGTGCTGCACGGTCCGAAACGCGCGCTCGGGATGCGGCATCATGATCGTTACGCGGCCGTCCTCGTTGGCGAGACCCGCGATGCCCTGCGGAGAGCCGTTGGGATTTGCAGGATAGGTTTCGGCCGGCAGGCCGCGGTTCGTGACGTAGCGCAGCGCCGTGAGCCCGCCCTCGCAGGCCGCGAGCGCATCGCCCGAGGCGAACACAGCCCGCCCTTCGCCATGGGCGGTCACGATCGGCAGCTGGGAGCCCGCCATGCCGGCGAGCATAATCGAGGGACCAGGCTCGATGCGCACGAGCGAGAGGCGCGCCTCGAACTGATCGGAGCGGTTGCGCACGAAGCGCGGCCAGGCGGCCGTGCCCGGGATCAGCGACTTCAGCGCGGCCAGCATCTGGCAGCCATTGCAGATGCCGAGCGCAAAGCGGTCCTCGCGCACGAAGAAATCGGCGAACTGCGCCCGCAGGTCCGGGTTGTAGAGAATCGATTTGGCCCAGCCCTCGCCGGCACCGAGCACGTCGCCGTACGAAAAGCCCCCGCAGGCCACGAGGCCCCGGAAGTTCTCGAGGGACCGCCGGCCCGCCGCGAGATCCGTCATATGAACGTCGTAGGCGTCGAAGCCCGCCCGCTCGAGCACGGCAGCCATCTCGCGATGACTGTTGACGCCCTGCTCCCGCAGCACGGCGACCTTCGGCCGCGAGGGCCGCCGCGAGCCGCGGACGGCCGCGGCGGCGCCTTCCTTCGGCAACGAGAACGCGAGCCGCACGTTGAGGCCCGGATCGTCCTCGTCGAGCACGGCCGCGCGCGCTTCGGCCGCGCAGGCCGGATCGTCGCGCAGCGCCTGCATTCGGTATGTGAGCTCGGACCAACGGGCGTGAAGATCCCGACGGGCAGCTTCGAATAGCGTCTCACCGCCCCGCCGGATCACCACGTGGCCGTGCGCGACCGGCGTCGCGACGACGGCGAAGTCGGTGACGCCATGCCGGTGCAGAATGCCCTCGGCGCGCGTAAGCTCGCCGGCACGCAACTGCAGAACGGCGCCGAGCTCCTCCGCGAACAAGTACGCAAGCGGATCGCGCTCGTGCTGGGGCACTTCGATGTCGAGGCCGACGCGCGAAGCAAACGCCATCTCGGCAAGCGTCACGAAGAGGCCGCCGTCGGAGCGGTCGTGATAGGCAAGCACGAGCCCCGCGTCGCGCAGCGCGCGCTGGGCCACGAAGAATCGCTTCAGACGTTCGGCGTCGTCGAGGTCCGGCGGCTCGCCACCGTAGACGCCCCAGCACTGGGCCAGGCACGAGCCCCCGAGCCGGCGCCGGCCGCCCGCAAGGTCCACCAACAGCAGCACCGTTTCGCCGGCGTCGCGCCGCAGCTCCGGCGTCAGCGACCGCCGCACGTCCGCCGCTGGCGCGAACGCCGAGACGACGAGCGAGACGGGCGCCGTTACGGTCCGCTCCGCACCTTCGCTCTGCCAGACCGTGCGCATCGAGAGGGAGTCCTTGCCCACGGGGATCGCGATGCCGAGCGCCGGGCACAGCTCCTCGCCGACGGCCCTGACCATCTCGTACAGCGCGAAGTCGTCGTCGCCGTGTCCGGCCGCGGCCATCCAGTTCGCGGAGAGCCGGATATCGCCGAGCGCCTCGACGTCGGCCGAGGCGATGTTCGTGACCGCCTCGCCGACCGCGAGCCGAGCCGAGGCCGGGCCGTGCTTGACGGCGACGGGAGTGCGCTCGCCGACGGCCATGGCCTCGCCCGTGTAACCCGTATAGCCCGAGCTCGTGACGGCGGCGTCGGCGACGGGCACCTGCCACGGACCCACGAGCTGGTCGCGTGCGACCATTCCGCCGACCGCGCGGTCGCCGATGTGGATGAGAAAAGACTTGTCGGCGACGGCCGGGAACGCGAGCACGCGGTGCACGGCCTCCTCGAGTTCGACCCCGGCGCGGTCCCAGCGCTCGAATGTCGGCCGCGTGCGGCGCGCCTGCCGCGTCATCTTGGGAGGCTTGCCGAACAGTACGTCCATCGGCATCGCGACGGGCGCATTGGCGAAACGCCGATCGTGCACGAGCAGCTCGCGCTCGGCCGTGAGCTCCCCGATCACGGCGTACGGACATCGCTCCCGCTGGCAAATGCGCTCGAACAGGGCGAGGTCCTCGGCCTCGATCGTGAGCATATAGCGTTCTTGTGCCTCGTTGCACCAGAGCTCCATGGGGCTCATGCCGGGCTCGTCGTTCGGCACGGCGCGCAGTTCGATGCGCGCGCCGCAGTGGCTGTGCTCGACGATCTCGGGCACGGCGTTCGAGAGCCCGCCCGCCCCGATGTCGTGGATCGCCGCGATCGGGTTCCCGTCGCCGAGCGTCCAGCACGCGTCGATAACCTCCTGTGCGCGGCGCTCCATCTCCGGATTCCCGCGCTGCACGGAGGCGAAGTCGAGCGCCTCCTCGCCCGCGCCGCTGCCCTGCGACGAGGCTGCCCCGCCGCCGAGCCCGATGAGCATCGCGGGGCCGCCCAGCACGACGAGCTTGGCACCGGGTCCGGGAACGCGCTTCTCGACCTGCGTCTCGCGGATGTTGCCGAGCCCGCCCGCAAGCATGATGGGCTTGTGATAGCCGCGCCATTCGCCATCGGCTTCGAGCAGGCAGCTGCGGAAGTAGCCCGCGAGATTGGGCCGGCCGAACTCATTGTTGAACTGAGCCGCACCGATCGGCCCTTCGAGCATGATCGACAGCGGCGAGGCGATGCGCCCGGGCCGCCCGGGCGAGCGGGCCTCCCAGGCCTGCGGCCAGCCGGGCAGCTCGAGGTGCGAGACGGTGAAGCCCGTGAGGCCGGCTTTCGGCTCGGCGCCGCGGCCCGTGGCGCCTTCGTCGCGGATCTCCCCGCCCGCCCCCGTGGCCGCGCCGGCGAACGGTGAGATCGCGGTCGGATGGTTGTGCGTCTCGACCTTGGCAACGATATGAGCCGGCTCGTCGATGTAGCGATAAAGGCCGGAATCGAGGTCCGGCAGCCACCAGGCCGTCACGTGCCCGCGCACGACGGCGGCGTTGTCCTTGTAGGCTGAGAGCACACCCTGGGGCGCCGCGGCGTGCGTATTGCGGATCATCTGAAAGAGACTGCGAGGGGCCGGCCGGCCGTCGATGACCCAATTCGCGTTGAAGACCTTGTGCCGGCAATGCTCGGAGTTCGCCTGCGCGAACATCATGAGCTCCACGTCGGTCGGGTTCCGGTCGAGCGCGCCGAACTGCTCCGCGAGATACTCGATCTCGTCGGCCGACAACGCAAGCCCGAGCTCGCCGTTCGCCTGTTCGAGCGCGCCGGTGCCGCGGCCAAGCAAATCGACGGTCGCGACGGGCATGGGCGCCGGGCGCGCGAAGAGCTGCGCCTCGGTCGGCGGGCCGAGGAGCAGCGTCTCGGTCATGCGGTCGTGGAGCAGTGGCGCGATGCGTTCGACGTGAGCGCCGCCGAAACCGGGCCCCGCCCCGAGCTCGACCACGCGCCCACGCTCCAGCCGGGCGACGGGCAGGCCGCAGATCTTCGCGATATCCGTCGCCTTCGAGGCCCACGGGGAAATCGTACCGAGCCTCGGCACGACGTAGAGGGCGTGCAGGCCGTCCGCGCCCCCCGAGGGCTCGGCCGGCGGGGCAGGTGGCCCATAGGTGAGCAGCGCCTCGAGCACTTGGCGCTGCCGTGCGTCGAGCGGTGCTTCGAGGTGCACGTAGTGTACGAAACGCACACCGAGGGTGCCGAGCCCGGCCACGAGCGTACCGACGCGATCGCGCATTTTGTCCAGGCGGAAAGCAGTTTCGGCGGGCGGGCCGGCCAACTGCAACATCGTCATGAGCTCGATCGACCCGCGGCCAGGCACTAGGGGAGAGGCGGCCAATGATACCGGATCGCCGCCGCCCGCACGACCTCGGTTCGGCCCGACGGCCATGGGAGTCGGCGCACGGCCGCGGCCGGACGCGGCGGGCCATCAGACGCGCATCACGAGTCCTTCGGCGGCTTGCCGCTCTGTCCCTGCGGAGAGTACATGGGCATCGGGAACTGGGCGATGTTGCTCCCGCCTTCGACGTTGGTCACCTTGCTCACGCCCTGCTTTTCGACCTCGTCGATTCTCAGGATGGAGTGCAACGGGAGGAACGTGCGTTTGACCCCGGCAAACTCGCTCTGTATGCGCTCCTCGGAGGGGTCGACGACGACCGACGAGCGTGTGCCGAAAACGAGCTTCTCGACCTCGACGAAGCCGAACAGGCCGCCGTGGCTCACGTTGCGTGCGTAGATCTCGTAGACCTTGCCCTGATTCAAGAACAGTATCTTGTAAATCGGCTGCGAAGACATCCTCGGTCCCTGCTTGAGACGCAGGTCGAGCTTACCATAGGCCGGCGCAGCCTCGGTTCGCAGCGCCGAGCCGCAGACGGCGCTCGAGCCTGAGACGCCCGTCACAGTATCGAACGGTCATCGGCACGATCGTGAACGGCGGAGATATACTCGTGCGGTCCGCAGACCGCGCCTCGGCAGGAGCGGATCGCCGAGCCCCACGGGTCGTCCGAAGATGCACAGGAATGCACTGACATGGCTCTTCGCCTCACCATCTTGAGCCCCCACGCCGGCAGCCTCGGCGAACGCGCGAGGAAGGAATTCGGACAGGCCGGCGGGACGATCGGACGCTCCCTGAGCAGCGACTGGGTGCTGCCCGACTCGGAGCGTTTCGTCTCGAGCCGGCATGCGGGCATCGACTTCCGCTCCGGCAGCTACTACATCGTCGACACGTCGAAGAACGGCGTGTACGTCAACGACGCGGAGCAGCCCGTCGGCCGCGGCAAGCCGCAGCGCCTGTTCAGCGGCGACCGGATCAAGATCGGCGATTACGAGATCGGCGTCGAGATCGACGACGACGAGGTGCTGCCCGATGTCGAGCCCGACCACGTCGACCCCGTCGACCTCGCCCAGCGTGTCGAAGCCCCCGAGCCGACCGGCTGCGACCTCGTCGACGCCTACGAGGTCACAGGCGTCGGCATCGAGGAGTTGCTGACGGAGGACGAAGCCGAAACGCTGACGCCGCCCTCGAAGCTCGACGACGTGGAAATTGTGTTCGAGCTCGAAGAGGAGCCGGCAGCGAAAACTCCGGCGAAGCGGGCCGCCTCGGCCAAGCCGGCGCCCGCCCGCAACGAAACCAAGGCGCCGACGACTGGCGCGAAACCTGCCCGCGCAGCGGCATCCCCCGCGAAACCCAGCGCTCCAGCCGCTCAGGCGCCTCGAGCCCAGGCGCCTCGGCCCCCGGCTCCGCAAAGCCAGGCGGCCGCGAGAACGTCGGCCGCAAAGCCGCCGGCTGGCGCCGGCGCGGCGCGCGCCAAGTCCCCGTCGGAACCGGAGGCCAATCTCGTGCCGATGGACGGCGCCCGCGCCTCCGCTGCACTCGAGGCATTCTTCCGAGGCGCCGGCATCACCCCGCAGCGTGTCGATCCGGCCCGCGCCGAGATCGTGCTGCAGCAGCTCGGTCAGTTGCTGCGCGAGATGATCGTCGGCATCACCGAGAGTCTGCACCTGCGCGCGAACCAGAAGAATTCACTACGGCTGCCGAACACGACGATTCAGCAGCAGAACAACAACCCGCTGAAGTTCTCGGCCGGTGTCGAGGAGGCGCTGACGAATCTCGTGTTCCGCGAGTCGTCCGAATATCTCGCGCCCGTCGATGCCGTGCGCGAGGCCTTCGCCGACGTCCGCCTGCACCAACAGGCCCTCCTGCGCGCGCTCAGCTCGGCGCTCGACGCCTACGCCCGGCGCCTCGACCCCGACGAGCTCGAGCAGAAGTTCTCGCGCGGCAAGAGCGGCGGCCTCATAGGCGCCGCAAACAAGCTCAAGTACTGGGATCTCTACAAGGACCTGTACCAGATCGTCGCACACCATCCGCCCGGCGAGCTGCCGGCGCAATTCCTCGACGACTTCGCGCATGCCTACGACGCGGAGGTCGAACGCGCTCCGGCGCGGCACGGCGAGAAGAAAGCGCAGACGGGCTGACGGGCCGGGCCTCCTGATGGACCGTCATCGGCCGCATGATTCATGCTGCCGCGGCGCATGGCCGTGTCGGCTTCCAGGCTTCGGGCCACTAGCCTGAAGCCCGCCGCCGACGTTCTCGACGTCCGCCGAGCGCTACGCCGCCGGCGCCACGGCGCGAACGCGCGGCCGCCGCGCGGCACCGGCGGCGCGCGCTTTGCGTCGATGAGGCCGATACAGCACGATCGTGAGATCGTCCGGTTTGCTCGGCTGATTCGAGCCGTCACGCTTCATGCGTCCAAGCGCCTTCTCGACGAGCCTGTCCGCCGCGCCGGCGAGCGGCCCGACGCGGATCAGGTCGATGATCTCGTCTGCGAACAGGTTGTCGAGCAAGCCGTCGCTCGCGAGCAGCACCGTGTCCAAGGCGGCGAGCTTGACGAGACCGCTGATCTCGACGCGCATGTCCTCGGCGCCGATGACGTTGAACAGGATATGGCGCTGATCGTGCTGCACCGCCTCGTCCTCGTCCATGAGGCCGGCCTCGACCGCGAAACCCGTGGGCGAATGGGGTACGACGCGCCGCTTGACGCGTCCGCGCTGACCGACGGCGATAAGCTCCGAATCGCCGACGTGGTAGCTGCGCAGCCGCCCGTCGACGATCTCCGCGATCACGAGGGTCGTCGCCGCACCGCGCGCAATACCGAGCACCGCGTTGTTCGCGGCCTCCATCGCATCGAGGATCGCGGGACGCAGCTGGGCGGCTTCGGCGGCGCGGGCGACGAGCACTTCCGAGAGCGTGCGGACCGTGAGGTTCGAGGCCTCGCGCCCGAGCGGCGTGCCGCCCACGCCGTCGGCCACGGCGAGCACGAGCGCGTCGTCGGCGACCGAAATCACGGCCGCCGCATCTTCGTTCGGGGTCTCCTTCTCGGGCGAGCGGATGCTGCGCACGGCGACGACGCCCTGCGGCAGTTCGAAGTCCTCGACCTGGCGCGCCTCGGTGCCGAGGAAAAGGCGGACCTGCTGCTCGGGATCGGTCATGAGGCGAGGGCCTTCGTGCACCATGGACAGTGATGCCAGAAATCGGTGTCGACTCCCCAGTGGCAGGAGGGGCACTTCTCCCTGCCGCCGGGCAGCTTCCAGGTGCGCTTGACCTTGCTTCGACACCATGGGCAGTAGCGCATGAACGGGATGAGCGGCCCGCGGCACTTGGGATTCTCACAGGAATGCGTGTAACGGCGGTCCGGATAGCGGCGGCTCGTCTCGACCTCGAAGCCGACGCCATAGCACCACGGACAGTAATGCCAATCGAGCTTCGAGCCGCGATGACAGCGCGGACACGTCGCGGGGAACGACGTCTCGATGCGCTCGATCGGGTGCTCGGCCCCGCACCAGGGGCAAGCCTGCATCGCCTCGGAGACCGGTCCCGTGCAGTAGCGGCATTCGAACCGCGTGTCCAGCACCTTACGGTACTTGCGCTGGAACTGCCGGAACAGCACCTTCTGCCACAGCGCGGGATCGACGGCGCTGGCCTTCTGCCGGCTCGGCCGCTTCTTGCGTCCGGCACCGTTGCGCACGCGCTTGAACTCGTTGTACATGACAACCGCGTTCTTGTAGCGATGCTCGGGCCGGACCGCGATTGCTCGGCGCAGCCATTCGAGGAGCGCGGGACCGAGCTTGGCGCGCACGCGCTCGATGCCGGGCGGCGGCCAGGTATAGGGCCACTCGATGAGCACGCCCGAAAACAGCTCGTAGATGACGAGCCCCAGCGAGAAGACGTTCGGACTGGAACATGGGCCGCCCCACCGCCTGCTCCGGGGCGATGTAGCCGACCGTGCCCGAACCCGAGGCCTTGACGGTGTGCTGCGCGACCTTGGAGAAACCGAAGTCGGTCAGGCGCAGCTGGTTGTCCGGAAACAGGATGAAGTTGTCGGGCTTGATGTCGCAGTGAATGACGCTGAGCCTGTGGGCGTGGGCCACGGCGGCCAGCGCCTGCTCGGTCAGGGTCAGGGCCGTCTCCGTCGAAAGGCGGCAACGCATCCGCTGCGCGAGCGAGCGTTCGCCGAGCGGCATGGAGATCACGAAATGCCCCTCGATGAAAGAGGCGTCGCGGATCGGCATGATATTCGGGTGCTCGAGCTTCGGCGCGAGCCGCGCCTCGCGCTTGAAGTCCACGAGGTAATAGTCGTCCATGCCGTTCTGATGCGGCACCTTGAGCGCGACGCTGAGATCTTGAATCGTGTCCCTGGCCTGGTAGACGGCCGCAACGGGACCGTTCGAGATCCGCCGCTCGATCCGGTACTTGCCGAGTTTCTGTCGCGTCTTGAGCAATGGAGTCGAGCCGATCGTCGGCGCCGCCGTCGGTCTCGAGCCGACGTGGACGGCCGATCCCCCGAGCGCCTTTATTGGCGGTCCTCTGGCCGGCGCTTCCCCCCATTGCCGGCCCCCGCCCATTGAAAAGGTCGCGCGGGCCTTTTGCAATACGCCGGCCGCAGAAATCCGTGCCCTGGGCGGGAAAGGGTGGGCGCCGGTGCCGAGCTCGATGGCGCGCACACGGGCAGCGGTGCCGTTAAGATAACGGCCGCCATGAACCGCTTAGATTCGACGGCGCCCGTGCAGGCGGGCCTGCACGCGATGCCGCGAGGCGTCTGGGCCCTCGGCTTCGTAAGCTTACTCATGGACGTCTCGTCCGAGATGATCCATGCATTGTTGCCGGTCTTCCTCGTCTCGGTCCTCGGCGCCAGCGCCGCGACGCTCGGCGTCATGGAGGGCGTCGCCGAGGCCGTCGCCTCGATGACGAAGATCTTCTCGGGCGCGCTCAGCGATCGGCTCGGCCGTCGCAAGGCCCTGGCGGTCGCGGGATACGGGCTTGCGGCGCTGACCAAGCCCCTGTTCGCGCTCGCGCCGACGGTCGGCTGGGTATTCGCGGCCCGCTTCACCGATCGCTTCGGCAAGGGCATTCGCGGCGCACCGCGCGATGCCCTCGTCGCCGACCTCGTCGCACCCGAATTTCGCGGCGCCGCCTATGGGCTGCGCCAGACGCTCGACACGGTGGGCGCATTTGCGGGACCGCTGCTCGCCGTCGCGCTCATGGCGGCATCGGGCGAGCGATTCCGCTTCGTCTTCTGGATTGCAGCCGCGCCCGCCGCCGCGGCCGTGCTCGTGCTGCTGGCCTTCGTGCGCGAGCGCGCACCGCACCGTGCCGAAGCCTCCTCCTATTCGTTCCGGGACGCTCTCGGCCGCCTCGATCGGCGGTACTGGTGGCTCGTCGTCGTCGCCGCGCTCTTCACCCTCGCGCGCTTCAGCGAGGCGTTCCTCGTGCTCAAAGCCTCGCGGGCCGGCCTCGGTGCCGAGTTCGTACCGTTCGTGCTCGTCGTCATGAACGTGACCTACGCCGCGTCCGCCTACCCCGCGGGCCGCCTGTCGGACCGCCTCGACCGCTGGGGCATTCTGGCTGTCGGCTCGACCCTGCTCGTCCTAGCCGATGTCGTGCTCGCGTTCGGTCACTCGCTCACCTCGGCGCTCGTCGGCATTGGCATCTGGGGCCTGCATATGGGACTCACTCAGGGGCTGTTCGCGGCCCTCGTCGCGGACGCTTCGGCATTGTCCGAGCGCGGCACGGCTTTCGGCGCTTTCAACTTCGTGAGCGGCCTCATGCTGCTCGCCGCCAGCACCGGCGCAGGCGTGCTCTGGGACCGCTTCGGGCCCGAAGCGACCTTTCTTGCGGGGGCCGCCCTGACCTGCATTGCGGGAGCGGCGGCTGTTGTCCTGTACTTCTCCGGGCAGCTGGCCGGCAGCCGCTTCGAAAGCCCCAAGCGGCGGCGCCGGAAGGCGGATTTGCCGTGATGCGGCCAGGCTGATAGATTTGCGCGCGGAGGGATGCCGGAGTGGTCGAACGGGCTTGACTCGAAATCAAGTGTACGGTTTCCCCGTACCGTGGGTTCGAATCCCACTCCCTCCGCCACGTAACTCATTTGTATGGGTCGTTGAGTTCCATATCCGCCGCGACGTCCAAAGCGTCGATCACCGCGCCGCAGCATCGTGTTGCGTCCCCATCGACGGAAATCCGCCACAGATCTCCATAGGCACCATCCGCTGAGGTGGCGCAGGGCGAGTTCGATGCCGACCCGGTGAATCCTTCCGCCCTTGAAGGCGAAGGGCGGCGCCATCGGGGCGTGGCTAAAGCCCAGAGTCGGATGGTCGGGCGCACCGGACGCCGAGCGGAAGGACGACGTTGCAGGGCCTACGCGCGGTCTCGGGCAGGCGTCGTCTGCTGCACGACGCGCCGCATGACGAATTCCGAAGTGACCTCCTCGCCTGACAGCATCATGGCGAGCAGCTCGCCGCCCAGCACTTGCGGCGCGATGATGACATCGGGCTGAGTGAGCTCCACGCGCCGCAGATGATGGGCGTCGTTGACGGCCGCGACGATGCGCGCGCCGCCGCCGAGGTCCCTGACGGCGAGCACGGCGAAGGCGTTCTCCGAGTCGTCGTCCATCATCGCGAGGACCGCGCTCGCGTTCTGCACTCCGGCCCGCGTCAGCACCTCGACGCTGCCCGGATCGCCGATGACGACGTTGATGGCGTCGTCGGCGCCCTCCTGCGGCGCGGAACGCAGCAATCGCGTAACCGGTCTGCCGCGCTTGGCGAGTTCGCGGCACGTGTTGACGGCCAGAGACGTGTCGCCGATGACGACGAAGTGATTGCGTCTGGTCATGGATTTGTCCTTGCGGTCGACGATTCGGTTGACGCTGTTGGCGACGAGAGGCGCGATGATGGCGGTCAGGGACGTTGCGAACACGGCAACGCCCAGAAGAATGATCGAGATGGCGAACAGCCGCGCGTCGTTCGATTGGGGAAGGATGTCGCCGTACCCGACCGTTGTCATGGTCACGATGGCGAAGTACAGGGCGGTAGCGAGATCCTTGATCGGCGGCTTGAAACCGGGGCCGAGATAATAGCTGCCGAAAGTGGCGTAAGTCAGAAGCATGGAGACCGCGGTCAGCGCGAACAGCGTGCTCCCCGCGAGGCTTGCGCGGTCAAAGCGGCGCCAACTGAACAGCAGTGCCGCGACGATGAAGACGAAGTAGACGAGAAGCCCCACCCCGCCGCCCGCCTCGAAGCCGATGCTCGCGACGGCCGTACACGAGAGCAGCAGGGCCATGAGCCAGGCGATGCGGGAACGGAAGACGAGCCCCAGCGCGATCGCGATGATGCCCCCGCCGATGAGGATCGGCGGCAAGAGCCGCGGCTGGACGCTGAGCGAACCGCCGACGATCCGCGCGATGTAGGCAGCCCAGCCTCTGCCGACCTCGGCCTCGAGAAGCAAGTAGCCCCCTAACGCCGCCATGATGGCGAGCGGCACCTGCGGGAACCAGTAACGCGCACCGATGAGTTCGTAGACACGGTGATTGAGCGTGCGGGCGCGCTCTGCGAGGCGGTTCAAGGAATGCGGCACGCTGAGCGGCCATGCAAATGTCGAACCAGGCGGGCTGCGGCGCCGCCCGCAAGCGTCCGGCTCGCGTATAGAACGGCTCTCCCCATAGTCTGCACTTCGGCGCCCCGGACTCGCAAGACGGGGCTGTCCCCGGACCCGGTTTTTCCCGGTTTTCCTTCTGCTTGGCCACGAGTCGGTCGAAAACCGATAAGAAAAGCGTGCTAGGCATGAGTTTCCCCGGGCCTTGGCACGGACTTTGCTGCTTTTTTCGCCAAGGCTCAGGTACTGGCTCGAAGATTCTATCGGAGTGAAATGAGAACGACGCCGACGCCCGCACGGGCGATGGTACGAACAATGCCGATTGGCGGAAACCAGCGGGCGGTTCGAATGCGACCAACTGTTCTTGTTGTGGAGGACGATGCGGATGCACGCGAGTGCCTGCGCCAACTCCTCGAGGGAGACGGCTTTCGCGCCGCGACGGCCGAAAACGGCCGGCAGGCACTCGCGCGCCTCGTGCGCAGGCGCCCGCGGCTGATCCTGCTCGACCTCAACATGCCGATCATGGACGGGAAGCAGTTCCGGGCCGAGATGCTCAAGGACGAGAAGCTGGCGCGAATCCCGGTCGTCGTGCTGTCGGCGGAAGCGGAGCTCGAGGTCGAAGCGCGCAGGCTAGGGGCAGACGCCTATCTCGAAAAGCCGCTCGACGTGCGTCGCCTGTTCGCCCTCGTACATCGCTTCGCGTTGGCACCCGATGCCGTCGCCCCCGCCTACGTCAGGAGAAGCGCGACGGCCTGAACGCTGCCGGCGGCGCCGTCTCGCCCGCCCGAGCGGCCGGAGCGCGAGTCGGCCCGGCGCGCCGGACGCGGTACGGGCTGCGGAATCGGCCGCCGGGCCGCAGGGGTACAGGTCGGAGCAATGATCGCCCGCAATGGGCGCATCATTACTCGGACCGACCCAGTCCCGGATGCTTGGCGCGCGCTGCGGGGGGCCGGGTTCTCAGCCGAACATCTTGCGCATGAGGCGGGAAAGCCAGCCGCCCGAGGCGGCAGGGGGTTGCGCGGATTGCGAGGACGGGCTCGGTGCCTGCTGCTGCGGCGTAGGCGCCTCCGCCGCGGCCGGACGGGACGGCTCGGCCGGGGGATTCATGTAGGTCCCGGCTTTCTTGGCCGTGTGCGTCGCGATTGCGTCCATGAGCGGCGGCGACAGCACGTCGTAAGGCTCGAGGCCGAGTTCCTCCAGGCGGCTGCGGACCTCGTCCATGCGATCCGGCTCGTACCCGGACTCGATGATGGAGGAGCAGAACGCGGCAAAGCCCGGCGCCGACCAGCCTTCCTTGTCGGAGAGTTCCGTGTGCACGAAGTCGAGCCCGTAAAACGGGTGATTCCGGTCCTCGATGCGCCCGTACATGTGGACGCCGCAATCACGGCAGGCGTAGCGTTGGATCGCCGCTTTGGGATCGACGATCTGGAGCTTCTCCTCGTGCGCCGTGACTTGGAGGTTTTCCCGCGGCACGACCGCAACCATCGAGAACAGCGCGCCGTCGGGCTTCCAGCATTTCGTGCATCCGCACACGTGGTTGTGGGCCGTTTGGCAGCTGATCGTGACCTCGACCTGATCGGTGGTGCAACGGCATCGCAGCGTACCCCCTTCGAAGTCCTCCGCGGCTGCCGGCATGCCATTGTCGATGGAAGGATGAATCGAGATCGCCATCGGTTATTCTCCTGATTATTCAGCCAAGGGCGCGGGCCGGCCCGATGCTACCATGTAAGGCATTGTTTCGGTATACAGCCGAGCCCGCGCGGCGGGCGCCGCTGCGGCGTCGGCGAGCGCAGTCCAAGGCGCGGTCTATGCAAAGCCGGCCGGCTTCCACTCGGCCATCATTCTCTCGCGCGCGAAGAACAGCCGTTCCGACATCAGGGCCGAGAAGCGCTTGAGCAGCTCGTAGCCGAATTTAGCATCCTCCTCGCAGCGCGCGAGGATGCGCTGGCCGTCGAACTCGAGCACTTCGGAGGCCTCCGTGGCCCTTGCCTGGAAGCTCCAGCGGTAGGGTGCGATGAGCCACGACCAGCCGAGGACTGCACCCGGGCCGAGCTCCTGCAGCGTCAGCGCCGGACCCTGGATCGCCGCGACCTCGACCGACACGTGCCCTTCCCGCACTAGAAAGAAACTGCTCGCCTTGTCTCCGAAGGCGAACAGCACGTCTTCCTGCCGCAGCCGCCGCACCGTCGCGTGCTCGGCGACGAAATCGAGGTGCTGCGGGGCGAGGCCCGCGAAGAAGGGATTGCCGGCGAGAACGTCTCGTATGGTTTGTCGGTCTGCGCTCATGGACATATCGAGGCTGTATGCGGCGAAACCCGCACCCAATTTAGCGCCATGGGATGCCGTAGCACAATCGCTGGGCGGATGCCTGCCCGCAAGCGGCGCCTCACTGGCTCCCGGCGACCTGGGCGTGGTTGAGCGCTGCTACGAGCAGCACGCCGCCCGCCGTGTTGCCGCAGAGCGTGGGCAACAGGTACTGGAACGCGTATTGGCCGGCCGACAGGTGTCCGGTGACCACGAGGTAAAACACTTCCACCGACCCGGCGATCACGTGCGTGAACCCGCCGATGCCGACGAAGTACGACAGAATCAGCGCGATCCAAAGCCGTGCGGACGGCACCGCCGGCCCGAGCCAGACAATGAGCGCGATGAGCCAGCCCGCCGGTATGCCCCGGAGAAAATGCCCCCAGACGCCGCCGTCCGCGGCCTGGCGCCCGATCTCCAGAAAGGCGGCGCGGAATTCCGGAAAGAAGGAGCCCGTGCTGGCGAAGCCCGCAATCGCGAAAGCGCCGATGAGATTTGCGGCCAGCACGACCGCCCAGAGGCGCCCGACGCGGCCCCATGCGCCCAGCGTCTTTTGCTCGAGGGCGGGAATCACGGCCGTCAGCGTGATCTCCGTGTAGAGTTGCTGGCGGCCCAGCGTGACGATGATGAAGCCGAGCGTATAGCCTAGATTCGAGACGAGCGGCGCCCAGGCCGCCGAATCGATTCGCGCGAGGATCGCCCCTTGGGCGACAAGCGACAGCCCCATGGACAAGCCCGCGGCGAGCCCCGACCACGCCAGCGCGGCGAGCGGCCGAGCGAGCTCCTCCTCGCCTTCCTGGCGGACCGCGTCGTGCACGACCTTAGCGCTGATGGCGTGCCGGGCCCGCGCTTCGGTAGCATCCGCTTCGGCTCTATTGTGCTCGTCCCCCATCTCGTCCGCTCGAAGGATCCGGGCAATGAGCAAGTTCCATGCCGGCGGACGAGTAGACTCGGAACATCGGAGAGAAGCCTTGCTGAACGCCCTGCGTGACTTCCTGCGGCTCGAGACCGCGAGCGGCACCGTGCTCATGATCGCCGCGGTGGGCGCGATGCTCGTGGCCAACTCGCCGCTGGGCGGCCTGTACGGCTCGCTCGTCGACCTGCCCGTCGAAATCCGTTTCGGCGCCTTCGAGATCGCGAAGCCCCTGCTGCTGTGGGTCAACGACGGGCTCATGGCCGTGTTTTTCCTACTCGTGGGGCTCGAGCTCAAACGCGAGTTTCTCGAGGGCCAGTTGACCGGACGCGACCAGATCGTGCTGCCGGCCGTCGCGGCACTCGGGGGCATGGCCGTGCCCGCCCTGATCTACGTTGCGATCAACTGGCCGGACGCCACGGCGCTCGAAGGCTGGGCGATCCCGACCGCGACCGACATCGCGTTCGCGCTGGCCGTGCTCGCGCTGCTGGGCAACCGCGTCCCGCTCGCGCTGCGGATCTTTCTGGTCGCGATCGCGATCTTCGACGACCTCGGCGCGATCCTCGTCATTGCCGTGTTCTACTCGCACGAGCTTTCGGCCGCGGCGCTGGCGACGGCGGCGGTCTGCATCGCGCTGCTCTCGCTCATGAACCGCCGCCGGGTCTCCGAGCGCACCCCCTACCTGCTCGTCGGCGTCGTGATGTGGGCGGCCATTCTCAAGTCCGGCGTCCATGCGACGCTGGCCGGCGTGATTCTCGCGCTCTTCATTCCGATGCGCGATGCGCGCACCGGCACGTCGCCGCTCCAGGAACTCGAGCACGATCTGCACGCCGCGGTCGCCTTCGGTATTTTGCCGCTCTTCGCCTTCTTCAACGCCGGGGTCTCGCTGAAGGGCGTCTCCTGGGATTATCTCGTACACCCGGTTCCGCTCGGCGTGCTGGCCGGCTTATTCTTCGGCAAGCAGTTCGGCGTCTTCACGGCCTGCTGGCTGGCGGTCCGCGCGGGGTTCGCCCGCTTGCCGGCGGGCCTCTCCTGGCTGCAGATCTACGGCACAGCGGTCGTCTGCGGGGTCGGCTTCACGATGAGCCTGTTCATCGGATCGCTCGCATTCGAGCACACGGGCGCGCGGCTGCCGTTCGACGAGCGCCTAGGCATCATCCTCGGGTCGGTGCTGTCGGGGGGACTCGGCTACCTGATCTTGAGATCGGCATTGCCGGTCGTCGCACGCCCGAAGACCGGGCACGAGACGGAGACGACCGGCGCCCGCTGAAGCGCCGGCCGTCACTCTTTAGGCCTGCGTCGAGGCGCTACCAACGCCCGCCGCCGTAGCCGCCGCCGGCCGGCCGCTTCTCCTGCGGCTTGGCCTCGTTGACCCGGAGGGGGCGGCCGTTGTACTGAACTCCATTGAGCTTATCGATGGCGGCCTGCGCCTCGGAATCCGAAGACATCTCGACGAAGCCGAAACCTTTGCTCTGACCGGTCGTCCGGTCCGTAATGACCTTTGCAGACTCGACGCGCCCGCACTCGGAGAACTTGGCCGCGAGGCTTTCTTCGGTGACCGAGTAAGGTAGATTGCCGACGTACAGTTTCCTGCCCATTTAGTACCTCCTGAATGGGTTTTTGGGACCGCCAAAGGAGGATAGGGGCACCCCGCCCTTAGGCCCAATGAACGGTAATAAGAGAGGAAGGTGCATGCTATCCGGAGGATTCAACAGTGCCAAATCTTCTCACGGCCGATAGCGGTTGGATAGCCGCATGAAAATACAGGGCTTGGCCCCGGATCTACACCCGACGTTGTTCACGCCCTCGAGTCCATGTTAGAAAAAAATACCAAGCCAAAACCAAAAGGTAGCCTCATGCACACGACTCCCCATCGTTTCGCCTCTTGGCGCTTCGGCGCCGCGCTCGCGTGGGCGGCGGGTCTCGCGCTCATCGCGACCGCCGCCTCCGCCCAGCCGCTCCCCGGTGACAAGATCCTAACCGACAGCAGCACGCTGTTCATCCACCCGATCAGGCACGCGAGCTTCGCGATGCAGTGGAACGGCAAGACGATCTACAACGATCCCGTGGGCGGCGCGAAGTTGTACGCGGGCCTGCCCAAGCCCGATCTGATCCTGCTGAGCCATGCGCACGGCGATCACTACGACGTCGACACGCTCGAAGCCGTCGTCCAGGCCGATACGCGCATCGTCGCACCCGCCATCGTCGCCAACCAGATGCCACCCAGCCTCCGGGCCAAGACGACGGTGCTCGGCAACGGAGACATGACGTTCGATCGACAACGTCCTGATCCAGGCCGTCCCTGCCTACAACACGACGCCCGCGCGGCTGAAATATCATCCGAAGGGGGTCGGCAACGGCTACGTGCTCACGATCGGCGGCAAGCGCATCTACATCAGCGGCGACACGGAAGACATCCCCGAGATGCGCGCCCTGAAGAACATCGATGTCGCCTTCATCTGCTTCAACCTTCCGTACACGATGACCGAGCAGCAGGCGGCCGATGCCGTGCTCGCGTTCAAGCCGGGCATCGTCTACCCGTATCACTATCGCGGCAGCGACACGGCGAAGTTCAAGAAACTCGTCACGAGCCGGGATCCGAACATCGAAGTCCGCCTGCGCGACTGGTACTGATCCGGCCCGCCTGCCGGCGGATGCTGCGCGTCCCGTGGCACGGGGCTTGCGCATCCGTCGGCATCGCGGATCAGGAACCGGGACACCAGTGCAGCGCTCATCTCGATTAATTGCTTCTCGAACCATCTCTCTCGATGGCCGCCGCCTCGAAGCGGCAGCGCCGCTCGTCTCGAATAGCCCGCACGGCTGAGGTCGGTGATGAACCCCCGAGACGAACGCCGTGGCCCCGAGCGCCCGGATCGTCGCAGCCCCCCGCGTCGCTCACGGGCCTGGCAGTACGCCATCTGGGCAATAGCGCTGCTCGCGCTCGGGCTCTATTGGGCTTTCAGCATGAGTCCGCGGCAGCCGGAGATCAGCTATACGAGCTTCAAGAAAGCGGTCACATCGGGTCACGTCGCGCAGGTCGTGTTCGACGGCCAGAAGATACAGGGCCGGTTCGACGAGCCGCGGCCCATAGTCAGAGAAGGCGGCCGTCCGGCGACGGCTCCCGGGGCAGGGCAAGCCGCGGGGCCGGGCGGCCGCCCGGGAACCGCGGACGCCGGGGCGGCCGAAGGCTCGGCGGCCGGCGCGCCCGCGTCACGGATGACGACGACGTTCACGACGACGATGCCGCCGGTTCAGGACCCGGGCCTCGGCCGGAGAAGCGGGCGTCCCGTTCTTCAGCATCAGCGGCTCGGAGTTCATCGAGATGTTCGTCGGGGTGGGCGCGTCTCGCGTGCGCGACATGTTCGAGAGCGCCAAGCGGGAGGCCCGGCTGCAAATCCTCGCAATTCATGCCCGCGGCGTGCCGCTGGCCGACGACGTGGACCTGACTCGAGTGGCCGCGCTCACGATCGGTTTCTCCGCCGCCGACCGCGAAAATCTCGTCAACGAAGCCGCACTTGCGGCCGGCAGCCGCGGCCAGAAGCGCGTCACGATGACTGACGTGCAGAAGGCAGGCGACAAGGTCGTGCTCGGAACCGAAAGGCGTACCGTGCTGCAAGGAGAGGAGAAGAAGATCATCGCCTATCACGAGGCCGGGCACGCACTTGCGGCGACCCTGTTGCCCCACGCGGATCCGCCGCAGAAGGTCACGATCGTCCCGCGGGGCCGCTCGCTCGGCGCCACCGAGCAGCTGCCGCCCGAGGAGCGGCACAACCTGCTGGAGAGTTATCTGCGCGCTCGGCTCGGGGTGGCGCTCGCCGGACGAACGACCGAGCGGATCGTCTTCGGGGAGACGAGCTCCGGAGCCGAGCAGGACCTCAAGCAGGCACCGAACGCTCTCCGCTACAATCTCCGCATGGGCACCCGGACGACCCGCATTCTGGGCGCGGCCGCCGCGCTGCTTGTAGCGGCCACAGCCTCTTGCGCCCATGCCCCGCCCGCAGCCGTCGCGAAAGCCGGCGGGCCGCCCCCGGCGACCCGGCCGGCCGAAGCGTCCGACGCCAAGCAGCAGGACCTGATGATGTTCGTGCTCGGCAACGTCGAGTTTCTGCTGCTGCACGAGGTCGCGCATCTGCTCATCGCCGAGAAGGACTTCCCGATCGTCGGCCCAACCGAGAACGCGGCCGACTACATCGCGACGTGGGCGCTGCTCAACGAGAAGCCCTTCGATCCGAACCAGCAGGACCGGCCCTTGCGCTTCCTATTGTCGGCCGCGAACGCATTTGCCGTCGCCTGGCGCAGCGCGCTCGACTCCGGTGCACCCTTACCGTACTGGGGCGAGCACGCGTTGAGCATCCAGCGCTACTACCAGATCACCTGCCTGCTCTACGGCAGCAACCCGACGACCTTCGCCCGCATTCCCGAGATCGCCGGGCTGCCCCCCGCTCGTGCAGCCGGCTGCGTCGACGAGTACCGGCGCACGGACAAAGCGATCCGCTGGCTCATTGCGACCTACGGCCGCAAGCCCAGCGACCCGCCGCCGCCCCGCACGACCGTCGAATTCGAGCCACCGAAAACGTTGGTCTCCGAGCGCGTCGCCGCGGAGCTCGAGTCGCAGCAACTGCTCGAGCGAACCGCGGACCGTCTCAACGCGCAGTTCACGCTGGCGCGTCCCTTCAAGCTCGTCGTCCGCAGTTGCGGCAGGCCGGAGGCGGCATGGATGCCCGGCTCGCGCGAGCTCGTGATCTGCTACGAGCTCATGGACTATATCTATGCGCTCGGGCTGGGACAGGACGCGAACCGGCTCAGCGTCCCGCTGCCGCGAACGCCACACGCCGCCTCCACGAGTGCGCGCATCCCGCGCTAGTCGTCCCGTCTCCAGACAACGCGCGCAAAATAGCCCTGGTCGTCGTAGTGCATCTGCAGATCGCCCTCCCAGGCGCCCTCGAGGGCGCGGCCTATCGCGCCCGGCAGATGGATGTCCGTCGTCGTGACGAGGAGACCTTCCGGGCGATCGTCGATGCCCATGATCCTGTTGAGGGGATGCTCGGCATTCTGCGATCGCTCGAGATTGCGGACGAGCCCGAGAATCTCGTCGCGATGCGCCGAGACGAAGCCGCCCTGCAACAGCACCTCGCCCGCCGGATACCGGTCGCCGATTCGGCGACAGGCCTCGCAGAGGACCTCACCGACGGGATCGACGGGCGTCTTGCTCCACGTCCATCGGCCGGCCGCGAAGGTCGCGCCGCACTGGGGACAGCGTGTCGGCTCCGGCAGATCGCGCCGCAGCTTGTAGGGGTTATTGATGTGCTCGCGAATCAGCCGGTCCCGGCGTTCGGGCCGGCCTGTCGTACCGGGATCTTTCATGGTGTCGCCCTTCATCTCATCGTCCGGCGCGTCGAGGCGCTTGGCCGGCCGCGCGGGCCGGCAACCGTGCGAAAATCAGTGTAGGCCATCGAATCTCGCGTCGCGCTCGGGGCCGCTACGGGCGCGGCGCTTGCCTGGCCCTTCGGCCATCGCCTACGCTTGGAACGCAGCGTTTTCAGCATCTCGAGAGCAAACCGGCACAGCCGTACTGGAGGAGCCATGCCCCGCAAGCTTCGCAGCAACCTCGAACCCGGCACCGCCTTGTGGGCGGGACGCCGGGCACAGTGGCGGGTGCTCGGTATCTCCGACGAGGACATGACGAAACCGAAGATCGCGATCGTGAACTCCTCGTCCGAGCTGTCGAGTTGCTTCAGCCATCTCGACGGTCTCGCCGCGGAGCTCAAGCAATCGATCCGGGCGGCCGGCGGCGTGCCCTTCGAAGTGCGCACGGCCGCCCCGAGCGACTTCATTACGAGCGCCGGCAAGTACGGCGCCTATATCCTACCGAGCCGCGATCTCATCGCCGCCGATATCGAGGTCCAGGTGGAAGGGGCGCTGCTCGACGGCATGGTCTGCCTCGCGTCCTGCGACAAGACGACGCCCGGCCAGCTCATGGCCGCCGGCCGGCTCAACATTCCGACGATCGTCGTGATCTGCGGCTATCAGGCCAGCGGCGAATGGCGCGGCCAGCACATCGACATCGAGGAGGTGTTCCTGAAGTCGGGCTACGTGCCCTCGGGACGCGTAACCGTCGAGGAGCTTACGGGCATGGCGGATGTCGCCGTCCGAAGCCCGGGCGTCTGCGCCGGCATGGGCACCGCCAACTCCATGCACGTGGTCTGCGAGGCCTTGGGCATGACCGTGCCGGGCAGCGCACCCGTCGCGGCCAACAGCGAGAAGATGATGGCGAACCTGCGCGAGTGCGGCACCCGCATCGTGGACATGGTCTGGAAGGACGTGAAGCCGCGCGACATCATCACGCCGGGGGCGGTGCGCAACGCCGCACTCGTCGTGCTCGCGCTGAGCGGCTCGATCAACTGCATCAAGCATCTGCAGGCGATTGCGGCGGAGGCCGAGGCCGAAGCGGACGTCTACCAGATCGTCTCCGACTACGCCGACAAAATCCCGCTGCTGGCCGCCATCCGGCCAAACGGTCCAGGCCTCATCGAGGAGCTCGAGGCGGCAGGCGGCGTGCGGGCCGTGCTCAAGCGCCTCGAACGGTTCCTCGATCTCGAGGCCCCCAGCGTGACGGGACGGACCCTGGGCGAGATCCTCGCGGACGCGAAGGTCGAAGACGAGAGCGTAATCCACAGCGTCGACGCACCGCTCTCGAAGCGCGCAACGATCAACATCGTGCGCGGCAGCCTGCTGCCCGGCGGCGGTATCGTGCGCCTCGGGGGCACGGGCGAGCGCACGCTGAAATTCAGGGGGCCCGCGAACATCTTTCATTCGCGCGACGAGGCGCTCGAGGCCATCAAGCAGGGCCGGGTCAAACCCGGCGAGGTCGTCGTGCTGCGCGGCCTCGGCGTCATCGGCGGGCCCGGCATGGCCATGACCTCGGCCGTCGTCTTCGCGCTCGACGGCGCCGGCCTCATCAATCAGGTCGCGATGATCACCGAGGGGCAACTCTCCGGGCTCGTCAACGACGGCCTCGTCGTCGGCGAAGCTTCTCCGGAAGCCGCAGACGGCGGTCCTCTCGCCTTCCTGCAGAACGGCGACACGATTTCGATCGAACGTCGAGCGCAAGGTGGTCGATCTCGAGGTACCCGAGGAGGAACTCGCCGAGCGCCGGCGCAAGCTGCACGAAAAGTTCGGCGCGCAGAACCAGCACGGATGGCTCGGCGTTTACCAGCGCACGGTTTCGCCGGTTCACAAGGGCGCCGTCCTCGGCCGGTAACGCCGCCGCCGTCGGCTGGCGGCCGTCGGCCGCAGGATTCACGAACGGGCTCGCCCTGATACCGAGGCCTCCGCTCCCTTGCCGGGGCTTGGCGAAGCCGGCGCGATGTGATATCTATGCTCGGATGTTCGCAACCCGCTTCTACTTTTGGTATTACCGTTTTCCGATGCCGCCGGCGGAGGAAGGGTTGCGATCGTTCTGAGCAAAAAGTAGCCAGAAGCATTCCCAAAAAAGCCGCCGGCGCCCCCGGCGGCTTTTTTGTTCGCCGGCAAGTCGCGGCCACAGATGGAGAAGAACCGTGCCGCCCCATACCGATGATCTGCGCATCAAGGCCCTCCAGCCGCTCGTGACGCCAGCGGAGCTGCTCCGGCAGCTGCCCTGCGACGAAGCCGTCTCGGAGGTCGTGACCCGCGCGCGCAGCGCGCTGCACGAAATCCTGCACGGCCGCGACGACCGTCTGGCGGTCGTCATCGGGCCCTGCTCGATTCACGATCCCGAGGCCGCCATGGACTACGCGCAGCGCTTGCGCGAGATGCGCGACACGCACGCCGACGAGCTCGAGATTCTCATGCGTGTGTACTTCGAGAAGCCGCGCACGACCGTCGGCTGGAAGGGCCTGATCAACGACCCGGATCTCGACGGCACCTTCCGCATCAATAAGGGCCTGCGCCTCGCGCGCGCCCTGCTGCGGGACATCAATGCGCTCGGTCTGCCGGCGGGCTGCGAGTACCTCGATACGATCTCGCCCCAATACATCTCGGACCTCGTCGCCTGGGGCGCCATCGGCGCACGCACGACCGAGAGCCAGCTGCATCGCGAGATGGCTTCCGGCCTTTCCTGCCCCGTCGGGTTCAAGAACAGCACGGAGGGCAACGTCAAGGTGGCCGTCGATGCGGTCGGGGCCGCCTCGAATCCACACCATTTCCTGGCGGTCACTAAGGACGGCCGTTCGGCCGTCGCGGCCACGGCCGGCAACCCCGACTGCCATGTCATCCTGCGCGGCGGCAAGTCACCGAACTACGATGCGGCCAGCGTCGCGGCCACCGCGGCGCTGCTAGAGCAGGCCGGGCTGCCGCCGCGCATCATGATCGATGCGAGCCATGCGAACAGCCGCAAGAAACCCGAGAACCAGCCCGGCGTCGTCGCCGATGTGGCCGCGCAGATAGAGGCCGGCGAGACGAGGATTCTCGGCGTCATGGTCGAGAGCCATCTCGTCGGCGGCCGGCAGGATCTAGCCAAGGGGCGCAGGCTGACCTACGGCCAGAGCGTCACCGATGCGTGCATCGACTGGGACACCTCGATGGCCGTGCTCGAGCGGCTCGCGCGGGCAGTCCGAGCTCGAAGAGCGGTGCCGGTCGATGCCGAGGCGCTGGCCTGAGGGCCGTTGTCCGGACGGGGGGCGGCAGCGGCCCGGCGCGTGCCCCTGGCGTGGCCGGTTATTCGAATACGAACAGCACGCCGACATTGAAGCTCGAGGCCCTCGTCGCGTTCTTCGTGTCGAACCACTCGTATTCGCCGCGGATACTGAACCGCGCGAGGTCGAACTGGACGCCGCCCGCGACGGTCAGACCGCCGTCGTTGTGCTTGTACGTGCCCGTCAACGCGACGGCGCCGTTCTGGAAATACTGCCCGTCGATCTTGAGCTTGGCGTTGTAGTAGCCGAGGCTGCCGAACATATTGACGGACGAGAACGGCGCCATCGCGACGATACGCAGAGTCGAGATGCCGTATCTCGCTTGGACGTCCTCCGAGACGATATCACCCCCGAACGGCACCGGGCCGTAGCTCTCGGTGAAGTCATTGGTCTTCGCGTAGCCCGCCTCGATCGAATAGTACCGGTTCAGCTGATAGCCGCCGAACAGCCGATAGGCGCCCCCGCTATCGGAGAGCGGCACGCCGCCGGGCAACCCGGGGATCACGCCGATATCCTTCTGCTCGAAGTTGAAATCGCCGACCGAGACGCCGACGTAGGGACCGCTATACTCCTGCGCCCGTCCGGCGCCGGCCCAGCAGCTTGCCGCAAGGGCGGCGATGACGACGGTCGAACGGATTCGCATCGGCAACGGCCTCCATATCTCGGCGTTCAGTATAGCTGAGACGGCGCCCGACAAGCTCTCCCCTCGCGTGCCGCGGCGGCCGCGCCCCATCCTGCCGCGCTACCTGTACAACGCTGCCCGGTAGGCGCCCGGCGTCGTGCCGACCGAGCGGCGGAATGCGCTCGTCATGTGGCTCTGAGACGAGAAACCGACGGCATAGGCCACCTCGGTCAGGGACAGCTCGGTCGAGGCCAGGAGCTGGCGGGACCGGGCGATGCGCTGTTCGAGGACGAACTGGTGAGGGGCCAGGCCGAGTCCGGCCTTGAACAGCTCAACGAACCTCATGCGGGACAGGCCGGCAATCTCGGCCAGCCGGTCGACCGTCAAGTGCTGCTGAAGGTGGGTATCGATGAATTCCACGGCCGCACCGACGCGCTCGTCGAGCGGCGCGACCGACCGTTCCGGACCGGCGTTCGGCGCCGCGTAATGGCGTGCCAAATGACCCGCGAGCACGGTTGCCCAGGCCCGCCCCTCGTCGTCGTCGAGCCGCTCGCCGCGGTCCAGGACGTCGGCGATAACGAATCCGAGGCGGAGCAGTGCCGGGCCGCCCGCCGTTTGACGGGACCCGGAACCTCCGGGCCCGCCGCCGCCTCCGAACTTCTGCGCAAGGAAGCTGACGAGCAAGTACCGCGTCGGCATCGCGGCCGCTCAGGTCCCGCGACAGGCGGCCGGCACGATCGTGCTCGACGCGCCGCGCGTGCGTTGCGGGGGCGTATCCCCGATCGACACGCCGCGGCCCTCGAAACAGAAAACGATCGTGACGCGCTCGAGATCGGCGATGGCATAGTGGTGAGGCCCTGTCGCGCGCCAGGCCGCCGCGAAGAAGCAGCTTGCTTCGACCGCGCGACAGACCTTGACCTCCTCCGCCTCCCCGGCCCTCTGCAAACGCGACACGAGATCGGCCGCAGTCAGCGCCGACGAAAGATTCGGTTGCGCGACAGGCCGCGCGATGTGTCCGCGACGGCGGCGGAAACGCAACCGCCTTGAGGCCTCCGTCTCGCCTGCCCCGCACTCCGCCATGGGCTCGACGGTCTGCAAGGCGCATGCCATCGCGGCTTCGAAGCAACGAAGTCGAGTCAAGGTCCCCCGGCAGAACCGAGGGAGTCCCATCCTGGTCTAGCCGAGCCGCCGCCGAGCGCGGCGGTTTCGCACTCGTGCCGTCAGCCCGCGCAGCCTCAACCGCCGGTCTGCTTCGCCGACCAGGAACTGCACCATCCCTTCGCGTCGACGAGCTTGCCGCTGAACACCTGGCACGGCGCATACCCCGTCGTCTGCTGGCCTTGAAAGAATCGACAGTTATGACAGAACGAATTGGGCATGCGCAGCGTGACCGGGGCACTCGTCGCGTCCGTGGTGTAATGCAGCGCCATCGCGAGCTGGCTGCTCGGATCGACCTTCTGCGCCTTGCCCTGCCCTTGGGCTTGGGCACGCGCGTTCCCGGCGACCGTTCCGACCGCGGCGATCCACGCGAAGCCGAACGCGCCCTGCTCGAGGAGGCGCCGCCTGCCCAGCGAGAACCCGTCGCATGCGTCTCGTTTTCCTTTCACGTCTTCCGCTCCTCCATGTTGCTGCTGCCAAAGATCCGTCTAGTTGGCTTGGCCGGAAGTAGTCTAGCCGCGATCGAGCCGTGCGTATTTCAAAAACGTCCGCCCATGTCAGTGTTCGCCAAAGCGACGTC
The DNA here is from genome assembly GCA_963782445.1 of uncultured Gammaproteobacteria bacterium. Taxonomy (GTDB): domain Bacteria; phylum Pseudomonadota; class Gammaproteobacteria; order Steroidobacterales; family Rariloculaceae; genus ZC4RG20. The sequence continues at coordinate 662,779 of CAWAJM010000001.1, read as the reverse complement.
CACGACGAGGCCGGGCAGCACGAGCGGCGCCTCCAGAACGGCGGATCATGCGCCGCCCAATGGCCCGATCCTTGCAGGCCTGCGACATATGCCCGAGCGGGAAAGGCACGCCTTCGTCAACCGGATCGCGTCCGCGGTACCGGGCCATGACGTGCACGAAGCCTTCGTGCGTTTTGCGAGGCGCCGCCTGCGGAACGAAGTGCGCGGCTCGAGGCTTTTCGAGCGCATGGTCAAGCACTGCGGAATCGAGCACCGTTACTCTTTCTTGGTAGCCGGCGACCCAGCCTCAGAAGCCCTCGACGCCGATCGCTTCTACGCACCGGGGCGATTCCCGGGAACCGCCGAGCGCATGCGATTCTTCGAGGAGCACGCACCGGGACTCGCCGCCAGGGCGGTGGCGGGGCTCGGTCTGGGCGAGGATGCCGGCCGCATCACACATCTGCTCGTGACCTGCTGCACGGGGCTCGTATCGCCCGGCCTCGATCTCGAGCTCATCGATCGCTGCGGCCTGCCGGGTTCGGTCGAGCGCGCAACGCTCGGCTTCATGGGCTGCTATGCAGCCGTCAACGCCCTCCGGCTCGCGCGCCATATCGTGCGCTCCGACTCGCACGCGCGCGTCGTGATCCTGAGCCTAGAGCTCTGCACCCTGCATCTGCAGGAAACGATCGACCTCGAGCAGATGCTCTCGTTTCTGCTATGGGGCGACGGCGCCGCTGCCTGCCTCGTCACTGCAGAGCCGCCGGGCATCCGCCTCGACGGCTTCAAGGCCGTGCTCGCGGCCAACACCCGCGACCTCATGAGCTGGACGGTGCGCGACTCGGGCTTCGACATGAGGCTGTCGGGACGCGTGCCGGCTGCCATTCGCGATGCGCTCGCCCAGCAGCGCGAGGCCGTGCTTGGCGCCGCCGACGAGCGACCGATCGACGTCTGGGCCGTGCATCCCGGCGGCCGTTCCGTGCTCGACGCCGTGGAGAAGGGGCTCGAGCTGCCGCCGAGCGCCCTTGTGCCGTCGCGCGAGATCCTGCGCTGCTACGGCAACATGTCCTCGCCGACTATCCTGTTCGTGCTCGAGCGGCTCATGCGGGAAGCCGCGGCCGGCGACTCCGGCTGTGCCGTGTCTTTCGGGCCCGGACTCGTGGCCGAGACCATGCAGTTCCACTGCGCGAGCTGAGCGCGCGAGACGCGACAATGCCACGCCGCCGCAACGCGAAATAGCCGCCGGCGTTCAGCTAGCGGCTTTGGGCTTCTTGCTCTGCGTGAGCTGAACGCGGCCGCGCTTCAGCGAGCGCCGCTCGTTGAGACCGACGATAATCTCCTGCAGCGATTCCCGAATGCCGGCCGCCGTGCCTTGGCGATAACCCGTGATCGTGTTAGAGCCCTGCGCGATGCAGTAGCTGAACCAGTCATTACCCTCGCTGCCGACCGGTGCGACAGTCTTCTCGATGGAGACGAGCTCGAACGGCTCGTCGTTGGGCGTCCGGCCCCTCATTCGATGGCCACCACGCGGATATCGAACGTGAGATCCTTACCGGCCAGGGGGTGGTTGAAGTCCAGCAAGACCGTCTCGTCCTTGACCTCGGCCACACGAATCGTGCCGCTGTAGCCCTGCGCGCTGAGCTGCGCACCGACGCGGCGGGCGCCTTCGGGAATCTGCTCCGTCGGGACTTCCTTGAAAGCCTCCGGATTCACGTCGCCGTAGGCATCCTCGGCCGAGAGCTCGACGACTTTCTTATCGTCCACGCCCATGCCTTCGAGCTCCTTTTCGAGCGCCGGGAGGATCTGGTTCTCGCCCTGTACGAACCGCAGCGGCTCAGCGTCCTTGTTGCTCTGCACGACGGACCCGTCCTCGAGCTTGAGCGTGTATTCCAGCGCGACGGTTTTTCCGGATTCGATCATGAGCTTTTTCCTCCTGATTGGGCCGGCACAAGGCGAGTGTGCGCAGCGGCAGGCGCGACAGTCTCTGTTGTGCGGCGACGGTGCATGTTCTCGCGCCTCTCGATCAAGGTGCGGGCGCCGTCGTCCCCGAGGGACGACGTTCTGGCCGATGCTCGGTCCGTCGGTCCTGCACCTTCGACGCTCGGGCCAGCGTGACGCCCTTGCGGGCCATGGACGAGAACGCAAAAGGTAACGCCCAGAATAACAGCGCGACTTGGGCATCGCAAATCGCGGGCCCGCGATTTCTTGTCTGCGTGCGTGCCGGTTCCTATACTCGGCGGGACCTGGGGCCGTCGAGCGCCGGTCCCCGGTCACTCAGCGTGAGCCAGCCTCATAACGAACAACGCCAAGGGGACTCAAATGACCGCGATTTCGATTCACCCGGCCGTCGACAACGGGCTCAAACCCGCAGCCCCGGACTTCGCCGGCGGGACCTTGAAATGCCGCTGTGCGACCAATCCGGTTACGGTGAGCATCACCGGACAGTGCGCGCACAATCACGTTTGCGGCTGCACGAAGTGCTGGAAGCCCGCCGGCGCGTTGTTCTCGATGGTGGCCGTCGTACCGCGGGACAATCTCAAGATTACGGCCAACGAAGACAAACTCTATATCGTGGATCCGAACGCCACCATCCAGCGCCATGCATGCAAGGAATGCGGCGTACACATGTTCGGGCGCATCGAGAACCGCAATCATCCGTTCTACGGTCTCGATTTCATCCATACCGAGCTTTCGGACGAGCCGGGCTGGGCGCCGCCCGAGTTCGCCGCGTTCGTGTCCTCGATCATCGAGTCGGGCTTCGACCCGGCAAAGATGGGAGAGGTCCGCGCCCGTCTCGGCGAGCTCGGCCTGAAGCCCTACGATTGCCTCTCGCCGCCGCTCATGGACGCCATCGCCGCGCACGCGGCCAAGGCGCAGGCCGCCTGATCCTTTCCTGCGCGGGCGCCGGCCGCGTGCCGGCGCCCGCCGCTTCACCTCGCTTCTCGGCACTCGGGCCCGCCGGTGCCCGCTTCATGCAGCGGCGTCCGGCCGGCACACGCCGCCGAGCCGGCATGCGGCGCGCCCCCTCGGAGGAAGCGCGCCGCGCGCCGAAAGTCTCGGGAAAAAGACTAACGTGCCGGCAGGGTCTTCCCGACCCTGAACGTCAAGCTCAGTGCTTTTTGACGGCCTTGAGCTTGTAGACCGAGTTACCGTAGTAATCGACCATGGCCTTCTCGAGCGCCCGCAGGTGCGGAGAAGACTGCTTGAAGATGTCGAAGTCGATTTCGATATGCTTGCGGCGGCGATCCTCGGTATCGGGCACGAGCTTGAGGATGCCTCCCGGCGCCGCTTCCGAAGTCAGGGAAAAGACGATCCTCGAGACCGAGGTATAGGGAATATCCAGCTTCTGGGCCAGCGACTTCATCGAATGAGGGGTGCCGCTCATCGCGGCGTCGATGACTTCGAGCGCAACCAGCACTTCGGCGAGCGTCCCGTGACGACCGGACTTGTGAAAGACGGTCAACAGTGCGATGGCCGCCTTGCGGACACCGTTGGAATCGAAACGGGCCTTCGACGAAGAGCGACGCGATTGCGGGGAAGTACTTACAGACACGTTGTCCCTTGCCACACCAACTCCATGTGTTAGTTCAGAAAAAAGATGGGGGATAATACGCAAGCTTCTCCCCGGGCTCAAAACCGCACGGTCCGGTACGGACAACCGTCTCGAAGTCGCGGACATCGGAGGGTCCACGGCGCTCGTTCCGGCGAGGCCGCCTCGCACGCGAGACTGCAGCATGCTCTATTCGATGCCTAGACTCTGCAATAGTTCCGGATCGACATAGCCGTCGGCAGCGAGACCATGCGCATGCTGCCATTTCCGGACGGCGCGCCGAGTAGCTGCGCCTGCAATACCGTCCGGTTCGCCGCTATCGAGGCCGAGCGCATCGAGTTTGCGCTGCAGCTTCTCAATGTCCGCTCGAGGAACGCGCGGATCGTCCGGCGGCGGCGAGTGCAGCGCACCCGCGCCGGCGATGCGATCGGCCAAGCGGCCGACGGCCAGCGCAAAAAGCTCCGACCGATTCCAGCGCATGATGGTCCTGAAATTGGGATAAACCAGAAAGGCCGGGCCGCGGCGTCCGGCCGGAAGCAGGAGCGAGGCGGTCGCATCGACGGCCGGGACGAGACGGCCGTCGACGCTGCGCACATCCGCTTTTCGCCAGCTCGCGAGCGTTTCCGAGCGGTCGAGGCCGGCGCGGAAATAATCGAAGGACTTGGGCAGAAGCACCTCGCGGCCCCATCGCCAGCCGGGCGTCCAGCCGAGCGAGCGCAGGAAGTTCGCCGCCGAGGCGAGCGCGTCCGGAACGCTTCCCCAGATGTCGACGCGGCCGTCCCCGTCGCCGTCCACGGCCTCCTTCAGATAGACCGAGGGCATGAACTGCGTATTGCCCATGGCGCCGGCCCATGAGCCTGTCATCGTCGCCGGGGCGACGTCCCCGCGGTCGACGATTTCGAGCGCCTTGACGAACTCGCCGGCGAAGTATTCGGCGCGGCGGGTGTCGCAGGCGAGCGTCGCGAGAGAATCGAAGACCGGCATCTCGCCGAGCACGCGGCCGTAGTCGGTCTCGAGGCCCCAGAACGCGACGAGATACTGCGGGGGCACGCCGTATTGGGCTTCGAGACGCGCCAGCACCTTCCGGTGCCGCTCGAGCAGCTCGCGTCCGCGCGCGACGCGGGCCGCGGTGACGTGCGAGCGCAGATACGCCGCGAACGTCTCGACGAACTCGGGCTGGTGATCGTCCCGCGCGACGACCTCGGGACGTTCGCGCACGCTCGCCAGGACGCGCTCGGCGACGCCTTTGGAGACGCCGCGCGCACGCGCCGTCGCGCCGAGCTGCGCTACGCAGCGGGCGAATTCGCCCTCGGCCGGGGCCCGGCCTGCGCCGAAGGCCAGAACGAGGGCGACGGCGCCCAGAAGCCAGGAGCTTTTCGTGGAATGTCTGCTGTTCACGCTCGGCCGTCCCTGCAAGCTGTGAGTAACGGGGGCTATACTGACTATACGGCCAGCATTTTTCAAACCTCTGCGGTGCCGCCTCGCGCGGGCAATTGCACAGAAGGCGGAAATTCGCCCGACTAGGGCCGCGGCGGCATGCGACTTTCGCGTTGCCGAGGACCCCGCGGAGCCGAGCCGGTATACTTGTCCCGACCGATAAATAGAACAAGACGATGAGGATTGTGCGAGCGCTGCTGGCCGTCGTCCTGGGCGCGCTGCTCGGGAGCTGTTCGGCCCCCCCTTCCGTTCTCGACCAGATCAAGGCACTGGGCGAGCTCAGAGTGGTCACGCGCGACGGCCCGCTGACGTTCTACGCAGGCCCGAAGGAGCCGCGGGGCATCGAGTACGAGCTGGCCCGAGGCTTCGCGGCGCGGCTCGGCGTCGACCTTAAAATCTCCGTGGAGGACCGCTTCTCCCGGCTGCTGCCCGACGTGGGCAGCGGGAAGGCCCACATCGCGGCGGCGGCACTGACCGTCACGGCACCGCGCAAGGACCTCGTGAGCTTCGGACCGGCCTACGAGACCGTCGAGCAGGAGGTCGTCTATCGGCGCGGCGCGAAGCGGCCGCGCGCTATCGGCGATCTCGTCGGCGGCCGCATCCAGGTGCTCGCGGGCTCCGCCGATGCCGCGCTGCTCGCGAAGGCGCGCGCGGCGCATCCGGCACTCGCCTGGCGGGAGGACCCGAAGGCCACGATCGAGGCACTCGTGCAGCGCGTGGCCGAAGGCATCATCGACTACACGATCGTACCCTCGAATACCTTCGCGCTGCTCCAGCACTCCTATCCCGAAGCGCAGGCCGCGTTTCCGCTAACGGGCGCCGAGAAAGTCGCCTGGGCCGTGCCGAAAGGTGCCAAGCGGCTGCGCGAGCAGATCGCGGCCTACTTCGCGGAAATCGAGGCGACGGGCGAGCTCGAGCGCATCATCGACCGCTACTCGTTCGCCTCCCGGGACTTCGACTACGTCGGCTCGCGCGCCTTTCTGCGCCACATCGAATCGCGGCTGCCGAACTATCGGCCCTACTTCGAGGAAGCGCAGCGCCGGACGGGCATCGACTGGCGCCTGCTGGCCGCCATCAGCTATCAGGAGTCGCACTGGAACCCGGGCGCCGTATCGCCCACGGGCGTACGCGGCCTCATGATGCTGACGGACAAGACGGCCGACATGATGGAAGTCGCGGATCGCGACCTCCCGCATGACAGCATTCTCGGCGGCGCGCGCTACTTCCGGCGCGTTCTCGGCAAGATTCCGGACCGCATCCCGAACCCGGACCGCCTCTGGCTCGCCGTCGCCGCCTACAACGTCGGCTTCGCTCACCTCGAGGACGCGCGCATCATCACCGAAATTCAGGGCGCGAACCCCGACCGCTGGGATCAGGTACGCAAGCGGCTGCCGCTGCTCGAGCACAAGGCCTGGTACTCGCGCGTGAAGCACGGCTATGCCCGCGGCAGCGTCGCCGCACGGTATGTCGATAATGTCCGCCGCTACTACGAGCTGCTGAACTGGATGGGCGACCGCGAGGTGCTGACCGAGTACGTCGCGCCTGCTCCCCAGGCGGCAGGCAGCGCCTCGGCCGGCTGATTCGAACATCCGCGCAGAGGCGCGGCGCACGGCCGACCCGCAGGCCGCGCGGCCTCAACGCCGCGCCAGAAAGAACCTCCTGAGCAGCTCGGCGGCCTCGCCCTCGAGCACGCCGCCCGTCACCTCGATGCGATGGTTGAGCTTCGGGTGGTGCGCGATGTCGAGCACCGAGCCGCAGGCGCCGCTCTTCGGATCCGGGGCGCCGTAGACGATACGCGCGACGCGCGCGTGCACGAGCGCCCCCGCGCACATCGCGCAGGGCTCGAGCGTCACGTAGAGCGTCGTGCCCGGCAAGCGGTAATTGCCGACGCGCCGTGCCGCACGCCGCAGGGCGAGGATCTCTGCATGCGCGGTCGGATCGCGCCCGGCGATCGGTGCATTCGCCGCTTCGGAGAGGACCTCGCCGTCGGCGCCGACGAGCACCGCACCGACGGGCACTTCGCCCGCCGCGGCCGCCGCCGCCGCCTGCGACAGGGCAGCGCGCATGAAGCGGGGGTCGCGCTCCGCCGTCTCGGCCTCGGCGCTCACGTGCCCGCCGCCGCCTTCGGCACGGGCCGCACGAGCTCGTGAATTCGAACCTCCGGACACGCGCGCCGCGCGATCTCGCAGAGGTGGCGATGGTGCGTCAGGTAAATGACCTGGCCGACCTCGGCCATGCCCGCGAAGAGCTTGAACGTCTCCTCTGCGCGAAGATCGTCGAAAGTCTCGAGAATATCGTCGGCCACGAACGGCACCGGCGGGCGCGAGCGCACGAACTCGTGGTAGCCGGCGACGCGCAGCGCGAGGTAGAGCTGGAACCGCGTCCCTTTCGAGAGCGCCGATGCGAGTTTCGTCGCGCCGTTCGCGGCCGCCGCGATGAGGACCTCTCGGTCCTTGTCGGGTTGAGTCGCGAGCCGGGTGTACGCGCCGCGGCTCATCGCACGGAACGCCTCGGAGGCACGCGCGAGCATCGAGCTGCGGTGCTCGTCGCGGTACAGGCGCAGCGCCTGCTCGGCCGCCGCGATACCGAGCCGCAGGCGCAAGTAACGCGTGGCGCCCTCCTCGATCTCGAGCAACGTCGTGCGACGGCGCTCCTCGAGCCTCGCGACGGCGTCGTCGCCGCCGACGGTATCGACGGCCTCCGCGGCCTTCGTGTACTCCGTATGCAGGCGCTGGGCATCGCCGTCGAGGTCCTGGTACCGGCGCGTCGACGCCGCAATCTCGGCCTCGACGGCGTCGGGATCGAGGCCCTCGAGCGAGGCCTCGGCCTCGCGCACGGAAGGCACGTGGAGCGCCGCCGCGATCTCGCGTTCGGCGGCCTCGGCCTGCTCTTCGAGCGCGTTTCGCCTCTCGAGATCGCGGAGTCGCGCGTCGACATCGGCGAGCGAGCCGACACCGAAATGCACGAGCATCTCGGCCTTGCGACGTTCATGGATGGCCTGCTGCTCGGCGAGCGCGGCGCGGCGATCGCGCGCCTCTTCGAGCCGCTTCGACGCATCGCGGCGCGCGGCCTCCGCCCGCCGTGCCTCCCCGAGCGCGTGCACAACCGCGCCGGCGCGCTCGAGCGCGTCGCCTTCGGTCTCGAGCTCGAGCTCGCGCGCGAGAGCAGCGGCCTGCGCGCCGAAACGCGCCTGGTCGGCCTTCATCTTCTCGATGCGCTCGGCGAGGCCGGCGCGCGTGCCGACGAGCGGGCCGAGCTCCTCGAGCGAGGCGAGGGTTTCGCGGACGGCCGGGAGACTCGGTGCCGCGCCTCGCTCACCGAGCCAGCAGCCAGCACATACTTCGTCCCAGTGCCGCGTCCACTCCGCCTCGTCGGCCTCGGCCTGCTCCCGCGCGCGCTTGCGAGCGTCGGCCTCGCGCTCGCGCTCGGCGGCCTCCGAACGCAGCGCATCGCGCGCCGCTTCGCGCTCCAGGGCCGCCTGCGCCAGCGAGACGAGCCGCTCGACGCCCGCGTCCGCCTCGACATCGAACCCGGCCGCCGCCGTCGCTTCCACGATGCGGTCCCGCACCTCCCGCGCGTCGTCCTCGGCCGCCCGCAGCTCGCGCTCGGCGGCTTCGAGCGCAGCGGCGCTCGCGAGCGCCTGTTCGCGCCGCTCGAGCCAGGTCTCGAGCGCGGCCGGGGCCAGAGGCTCCTGTAATCCCGGCGCCATCGTGTGCACGGCCGCGCCGATCTCGACGCGCAGTGCGGCGATCCGTCGGGCGGCCGCGTCGCGGCGCTCGCGCTGCACCTCGCTGTCCGCCGCCGTGACCTCGAGCAGCCGGGCGATGTCCGTGAGCCGCGCCGCGTCCCCGGCGTGCGCGAGGCGGCCGCTCATCGCGATATCGTCCCGGCGCAGCGCCGCCTCGAACGCATCGGCCGTCTCGGCGTCCAAACGGCGCCGGTGCGCGGCCCAGGCCTGCTCGCGGGCGGCGCGCAGACGGCCGGCCTCCTCGTCGCCGACTACGCCGACAGCGCGGCTCAGCGCATCGCGCTCGGCTCCCAGCCGGCGGCACTCCGCCGTGAGCCGCTCGATCTCCGCGTCACGACGCTCGACCTCGGCCTGGGCCGCGGCCACGGAAAGCTTCCAGCGCTCAACGTCCTCGCGCTCAGGCACGGTCAAGCCGCGCAGCATCCCCGCATCGCCCGCCCAGGGGCGAAGCGCTGCCAGCCGCTGCGCGAGGTCGGCGGCGCGCTCCTCGCGCGCGCGCTCGGCCGCCCGGCGGCGCGCCGCCCGATCGGTGTCGCGCGCGGCGGCGAGGGCCGCCTCGAGCGCGGCCATTGCCGCGCGCGACGCCCGCGGGGCCTCGTCCCCGCCGGCTGCCGCGAGCTTCGCACGCACGCTCTCGAGCCGCCTCTGCGCTTCCGTCGCCTCGACCTGGGCCGACGCGACGCGCGTCTCGATGCCCGAGCGTTTCTCCATGAGCTCGCGCAAGGCACCGACGGTCGAGGCGCCGAGCAGCAACCGGCTCGCGTCCGCTTCGCCCGCGCGCTCGATGCGCGTGAGGATCCGCGCGATCGTCTGATCCGCATCGCGCAGCTCGAGCACCCGCTCCGGCAGATCTTTGTCCGCGGTCATGTAACGCGCCCGCAGATCCGCAAGCCGCTCGATGCGGTCGGCGAGGCCGAGGACGCGCGCGTCGACGACGATGCCTTCGAGCTCGGCCGCCCGCTTCGCGATGTCCTTCTCGGCCTCGTCCGCGCGCGCCGCGAGCTCGGTCACCTGCCGCTGCAGCCCAGGCAGCTCCTCGGCCCAGCCGAGCGGCGCCGCCGGGATCTCGGCGAGCGGCTCGAGGCGGCGCCTGAGCGCTCGCAGCGTGCCGAGCTTCGGCAGCGCGCCCAAGCGCGCCTGCAGCGCGGCCAGCTTCGCCCCGACGCGCCCGCGCTCGGCGAGCGCCTCGTCGTAGCGTGCCTTCGCGTCGCGCCGCGTCGCGACGAGCTGCGCGTACTCGGTCGCCAAGGTGTCCAGCTGCTCGCGGCGAGCCTTGAGCTCGGCCAGCCTGGCCTTGAGATCGTGCAGCTGGCCGCCGCGGCCGCGGAACCGGTAAAACGCGTCCGCCTCGCTCCGCAGCTCGACGAGCTTGCGGCTCAGGTCCGCAAGCCCCGCACTCGCCGAGAACAGCAGTTGCCCGAGATCGCCGCGGCTTTCGAGAATGCTTTCGCCGCCGGCCTCGAGCGTATCGTCGTCGAGCGAGAACATCGTCGTGTAGGCCGCTCGGTCGATGCCGCCGAGATCGCCGAGAATCACGGCATCGGCGACGGCCAGGTCGTCGCCGTCGAGCAGGCTACTCTGCGCCTTCTTGATGCGTGCGAACTCGCGGGCAAGGCCGCCGACCTCGAGCGAGCCCCCGATGCGCATCGTCGAATAGGGATGCAGAAAGTCGTAGGCACTGCGGGGCTCGATGCCGAACAGCAGATCGAGAAAGGCGGAGAAGGCCGTGGACTTTCCCGCTTCGTTCGGGCCGAAGACGACGTGCAAATCCGGCGCGCCGGGGCGCGGCTCGCCGAAGTCGAGCGAGTAGTCCGAAAAGATCCCGTACCGTGTCAGGTCCAGACGGTTGAGGCGCATCAGTCCTCCCCGGCCGCCGGCGCCGCCTGCAGGCGCGCGATCACGTCGTCGGCACCCTCCGCAGCGAGCGCCGCAACGGCCGCCTCGAAGGCCTGCTCGTCGCCACCGAGCCAACCGCGGCACTCCGGCGGCAGCTGCGGCGCGAGCTCCCTGGCGACGGCCGCGGCCTCTTCGCGAAAACCGTCCGAGTCCGCGACCTTCGCGGCAATGAGGGCCCGGAGGTCGGCGACCGGGTCGCCGGCCCCGAGTGCCTCGGCGGTCCGGCATTCGACCTCGAGCTTCTCGACCCAGCACGCACCGATGACCGCTGCACGGTGGTCGGCTTCCGCCTTGAGCAAATCGACGTCGCGCCGCGCGCGCCACGCGAGCGGCGTCGCACCGTGAACGCGCAGCCGCGCGACGAGGTGCTCGGCCGCGACGCCTTCGCGCACCCGCTCGAGCGCGCGGCTAACGGCCTCCGCGAGCTCGCGCCAGTCGTCGATGCCCGTCGCGTCGACGCCGACGCGCTCGAACTGCGCGAGGCTCGTCACGCGTTCCTCGATCTCGACCGCGCCGTCGTCGCGAATCGTCGCGAGCGTGACCGATTTCGGCCCGGCCTCGTTGATGTCGCGCCCCTGTGGCATGCCCGGCATGACGATCGTGCACGCGCCTTCGATGACCGAGCGCTTGTGCACGTGCCCGAGCGCCCAATATCCGAAGCCCGTGGCTTTGAGGTCCGCGACGCTGCACGGCGCGTAGGGATCGTGGCCAGGGGCCCCCGCGAGGCTCGTATGCATGAGCCCGACGTTGACGGCGCCCTGGACGGGCGGCTTGTACTTCGGCACGAGGCTTTCCGGGGCCTGCGGTCTTGCAAAGCTCAGGCCGTGGATCACGACGGGCATGCCGCCATGCGTGCGTGCCTCGACGGCCTCGGCGCGCCCGCCGAAAACCTTCACGCTCTGCGGGAAGACGAGCTCGTGCGTGATCTTCGAGAGCGCGTCGTGGTTGCCGCGAATGATGAAGACCGCGATGCCGGCCGCGTCGAGCCTGCGGATCTGCTCGGCCAGGAAGCGTGCCGTCTTCATCGAGGTCTGGTCGCCGTCGTAGAGATCGCCCGCGAGCAGCAGCGCATCGACGCGCTCCTCGAGACAGAGATCGACGAGGGCCACGAACGCGTGGCGCGTCGCATTGCCGATGAGCTCGGCGAGCTCCGCATTGCGGAACGCGAGCGAGCGCAGCGGCGAGTCGAGGTGGATGTCGGCGCTGTGGACGAAGCGGTATGGCATGTTCGGTTCGTGAAGCCGCGGTGGCGTCTACTCAGAGCGTCACGCGGCGGCGGACCTCGCCTACGGGCGTGTCGAGGAAAGCCCCGCGGTCGGGAACCGGCTCGCTCGCCCTCGGCGGCCGCTCGCTCATGGACGAGAAGCGGTCCGCCCCTCCACGCGGCGCCGCGCGACTCACTCCCACTCGATCGTCGCCGGCGGCTTCCCCGAGATGTCGTACGCCACGCGCGAAATGCCCGGCACCTCGTTGATGATCCGCCGCGCCACCTCGTCGAGGAATTCGTAAGGCAGCCGCGCCCAGCGCGCCGTCATGAAGTCCACGGTCTCGACGGCCCTGAGTGCGACGACGTAGTCGTAGCGCCGCCCGTCGCCCATGACCCCGACGGATTTCACGGGCAGGAACACGGCAAAGGCCTGGCTCACAGTGTCATAGAGCCGGTGCTCGCGCAGGCTGCGAATGAAAATGTCGTCGGCGCGGCGCAGAAGATCCGCATACTCCTTCCTGACGGGCCCGAGGATGCGGACGCCCAGGCCTGGGCCCGGGAACGGATGGCGCCCGATCAGCGTCTGCGGCAGCCCGAGCTCGAGGCCGATCTTGCGCACCTCGTCCTTGAAAAGGTCGCGCAGCGGCTCGATGAGCTTGAGCTTCATGCGCTCCGGCAGGCCGCCCACGTTGTGATGCGACTTGATGAGATCGGCCTTGCCCGTCGCCGAGCCGGCGGATTCGATGACGTCCGGGTAGATCGTCCCCTGGGCGAGCCATTCGATGCCGGACAGCCGATGCGCGTGCTCCTCGAAGACCTCGATAAAGAGCCGGCCGATAATCTTGCGCTTCTGCTCCGGGTCCGCGACGCCTGCGAGCTCGCGCAGGAAGGTCTCCTCGGCCTCGGCCTTGATGACGCGCACGCCCAGATGCTGCGCGAAGACGTTCATGACCTCGTCGGCCTCGCCGAGTCTGAGCAGCCCGGTGTCGACGAAGACGCAGACCAGCCGGTCGCCGATGGCGCGATGCAGCAGCGCCGCCACGACGGAGGAATCGACGCCGCCCGACAGCGCGAGCAGCACTTGGCCCTCGGCGCCCACGCTCGCGCGCACGCGCTCGACGTGCTCGGCGATGATGTTCCTCGGCGTCCAGTCCGACGGGCAGCCGCAGATGTCGTGGACGAAGCGCTGAATGATCTCGGCGCCGTGCTCCGTGTGCGTCACCTCCGGATGGAACTGCAGCCCGTACAGGCCGCGGCTCGGATCGGCCATGCCCGCGAGCGGCGCATTGCGCGAGGCCGCGATCGCGACGAAACCCTCGGGCAGCCGCTCGACGCGGTCGCCGTGGCTCATCCAGACCTTGAGCCTGGCCTCCTTCGGCACGAGCTCCGAGAGCAGCGGATTCTCGGCCACGACGCCGACCTCGGCGTAACCGTATTCGCGGTGCTCGGCCGGCGCGACATCGCCGCCGAAGCGCGCCGCGAGCGCCTGCATGCCGTAGCAGATGCCGAGCACGGGCACGCCGGCCTCGAGCACGGCCTCGTCGATGGTCGGCGCACCGGCCGCGGCAGCGGACTCGGGACCGCCCGAGAGGATAATGCCGCGCGGCGCAAAGGCACGAATCGCCTCGCCCGGCGCATCGTGAGCGTAGATCTCGCTGTAGACCCCGGTCTCGCGCACGCGGCGCGCGATGAGCTGCGTGTACTGCGAGCCGTAGTCGAGAATCAGGATGCGCGCGGCCGCCGCCCCGCCCGCCGAACGTGCCGTCTCGCTCACGCCGCTACTCGACACGATAATTAGGCGCTTCCTTCGTGATAGTCACGTCGTGCACATGACTCTCCCGGCGCCCTGCGCTCGTAATGCGCACGAAGTTCGGCCGCGTGCGCAGCTGCGCGATGTCGCTGCAGCCCGTGTAGCCCATGGCCGCGCGCAGGCCGCCGATGAGCTGGTGCACGATGGCGACGAGGCTGCCCTTGTAAGGCACGCGGCCCTCGATGCCTTCCGGCACGAGCTTCTGCAGCTCCTCCGTCGTGTCCTGAAAGTAGCGGTCCGACGAGCCGTGGCGCTGCGACATCGCGCCGAGCGAGCCCATGCCGCGATAGGACTTGTACGAGCGCCCCTGGTAGAGCTCGACCTCGCCCGGCGACTCCTCGGTGCCGGCGAACAGGCTGCCGATCATCGTCGCGTGCGCGCCGGCCGCAATGGCCTTCGCGATGTCGCCCGAATAGCGCACGCCGCCGTCGGAGATCAGCGGCATGTCGAGGTCGCGCAGCGCGGCCGCGACCTCGGCGACGGCCGTGATCTGCGGCACGCCGACGCCGGCAACGACGCGCGTCGTGCAGATCGAGCCCGGGCCGATGCCGACCTTGACGGCGTCCGCGCCGGCCTCGATGAGCGCGTGCGCCGCCTCGCCCGTTACGATGTTGCCCGCGATGAGCTGCAGGTCCGGGTGGCTGCGCTTGATGTCGCGCACGCGCTCGACGACGCTGCGCGTATGACCGTGCGCCGTATCGACAATGACGACGTCGACGCCGGCCTCGACGAGCCGGGAGACGCGGTCCTCGGTATCGACGCCCGTGCCGACCGCAGCGCCGACGCGCAGCGCGCCATTGTCGTCCTTGCAGGCCAGGGGATAGTCGGTCGCCTTCTGGAAGTCCTTGGCCGTGATCATGCCGCGCAGCTTGAAGCGCTCGTCGACGACGAGGACTTTCTCGATGCGATGCCGGTGCAGCAGCGTCAGCACCTCGTCCTTGGCCGCGCCCTCGCGCACGGTCACGAGCCGTTCCTTCGGCGTCATGACCGAGGACACCGGCGCCTCGAGCTGCGTCTCGAAGCGCAGGTCGCGGTGCGTGACGATGCCGACGAGGTCCTCGCCCTCGACGACGGGCACGCCGGAGATGTTCTTGGCCCGCGTGAGCTGGATGACCTCACGGATCGTGGCCGTCGGGGTAACCGTGATCGGGTCCGCGATGACGCCGCTCTCGAACTTCTTGACGCGCCGGACCTGGCTCGCCTGGTCGCGCGGCGACATGTTCTTGTGAATGATGCCGATGCCGCCTTCCTGGGCCAGGGTAATCGCGAGCCGCGCCTCGGTGACCGTATCCATGGCCGCCGAGACGATCGGGATGTTCAGCACGAGCGAGCGCGTGAGCCGGGTTCTGAGATCGACTTCGCGCGGCAAGACCTCGGAATAGGCGGGCTGCAGGAGGACGTCATCGAAGGTGAGCGCCTCGTGAATTATCCGCATAGGGGGCTCCGCACGGGGGGAGATAAACCGGGCAGTGTAATGGGCGGGGGGACCGCGGTAAACGGCTGCCTTATACTCTCGGGCATGCGTACCCGCGATGCCCTCGCCGGCCGTGGCAACAGCCTCGAGCTCGACCTCGGTCCGGCCCGCTCCGTCCTCAGCGTCTCCGATTTGAACCGCGAAGCGCGCCTGCTCGTCGAAGGCGCCTTCGGCACGGTCTGGGTCGAGGGCGAAATCTCGAACCTGTCCCGGCCCTCGTCCGGCCATTTTTACTTCTCGCTCAAGGACGCGCACGCCCAGGTGCGCTGCGCCATGTTCCGAATGGCGAACCGCCAGTTGCGCTTCTCGCTCGAGAGCGGCCAGCAGGTCCTCGTCAGGGCGCGCGTGGGCTTCTACGAGGCGCGCGGGGAATTCCAGCTCGTCGTGGAGTACGTCGAGGAGGCGGGCGAAGGCCTGCTGCGCCGGCGGTTCGAGGAGCTCAAGCGCCGGCTCGCGGCCGAGGGCCTCTTCGATCCCGAGCGCAAGCGCCCGCTGCCGCGCGTTCCGCGGCGGATCGGCGTCGTGACCTCACCGACGGGCGCCGCGATTCGCGACGTCCTGACCGGCCTCAAGCGCCGCTTTCCGACGGTCGAGGTGCTGATCTACCCGACGAGCGTGCAGGGCAACGGCGCGGCCGAGGAGATCGCACGCACGGTGGCCCTGGCGGACCGCCGCGCCGAGTGCGACCTGCTGATCCTTACACGGGGCGGCGGCTCGCTCGAGGACCTCTGGGCCTTCAACGAGGAGGTCGTCGCCCGTGCCGTCGCGGGGGTCGGGATCCCGATCATCGTCGGCGTCGGCCACGAGACGGACTTCACGATCGCCGAGTTCGCGGCCGACCTGCGGGCACCGACGCCCTCGCAGGCCGCCGAGCTCGCCGTGCCCGACGCCGCCGAGTGGCGCGAGCGCCTGAGCCGATGCGCGGGCCAGCTCGGCCGCAGCGTGCTGCGCTGCGTCGCAGCGGACGGCCGCCGCCTCGACGTCTTGCGGCACCGCCTCGAACGCTGCCATCCCGGCGTCGTGCTGCGCCAGCACGCCCAGCGCCTCGACGAGCTCGAGGCGCGCTCGCGGCGCTGCCTCGCCCTGGCCCTCGAGCGCCGCCGCACGCGCCTGGCCCGCCTCGCCGCAGCCGTCAACGCGGCGAACCCGAAAGCGAAGCTCGCCGCCACGCGCGAGCGCAGCCGCTGGCTCCGCCAGCGCCTCGAGCGCGCCATGCACCGCCGCCTCGAACGCACCAATCACCGGCTGACCCTGACGTCCCGCACGCTCGCGTCCCTGAGCCCCCTGGCCACCCTCGACCGCGGCTACGCCATCGTCGAGCACAGCCAAACGGGCCACGTCCTGACGGAGAGCACCGCGGCCCCGCCCGGCACCCCCCTGGACATCCGCCTGGCCCACGGCCGCCTGGCCGCCACGGTCGACAAGAACGACTGAGACCCAACCGGCCGCGCCTCACGCGTGGGCCGACGACCGACTGGCCGCGACAACCCCGACCGCGTGGAGGATGCGCCCAAGACGGGCCACAACTACTCGAAGAACCGCGCCAACAACGGCCGATAGCTGTCCATGTCGACGAGAAACGAATCGTGCCCCTGCAGCGAATTGAGCTCGACGAACTCGAGGTCGCGCCCGGGCCGCGCCAGCCCTTCGGCGAGCTCGCGCTGCTGGTAGATGGGGAACAGGAAGTCCGTCGTCACGCCGATGATGAGCACGCGCTGCGTCTCGACCTTGGCGAGGCCGCCGGCGACCGAGGCGCCGTGGTCCGCGACGTTGAAGAGGTCGCTGGCGCGGGAGAGGTAGAGGTAGCTGTTCGGGTCGAACTGGCCCGTAAACTTGTTGGCGTGGTGCTCGAGATAGGCCTCGACCTCGAAGACGATGCCGAAGCCGCCGCCGTTCATAGGCTCCTCGCAGGAAGCAACGCGCTCGCGCCCGAAGCGCACGCGCCACTCGTCGGCCGAGCGGTACGTGATCATGCCGAGCTTGCGGGCGAGGCGCATGCCCGCCAGCGGCATCGCGTCGTTCGGGTAGCCGCCGCCGTTCCAGTTCGGGTCGCGGCGGATGAGCTCGCGCTGCAGCGAGCGCAGTGCGATCGAGAACGGCAGCGCGCGCGGCCCCGTGGACATGAGCACGAGGCCCTCGGAGAGCCCCGGAAACATGAGCTCGAAGGCCAGCGACGTCATGCCGCCCATCGACGGCCCGACCAGAGCTTTGACGCGTTCGATCCCGAGATGACGCAGCAGCTCGAAGCCGCCGCGCGCGACGTCCTCGAGGGAAAGGACCGGAAACGACAGCCTGTAGACCTGGCCCGTGCGCGGGTCGACGGACGCCGGCCCGGTCGAGCCGAAGCAGCTGCCGAGCGAGTTCACGCAGATCACGAAGTAGCGCTGCGTGTCGATGGGATGGCCGGGACCGACGATGTCTTCCCACCACCCCGGCGTCGGGTCCTCGAGCGAGGAGGCCGCGTGCGCCGAGGGCGACATGCCCGTGAAGATCAGGACGGCGTTGCTCTTCTCGGCGTTGAGGCGGCCCCAGGTCTCGTAGGCGATCGTCGGCTCGAGCAGCGAGCCGCCCCGGTGCATCGGAAATTCGCCCGGCAGGACCAGATGTCGCCGCGCCTTCGCCAACGGTCGCGCTCCCCGCTACCAAGAGAGCCGGAGTGTAAGACCGCCGTGCGGCGGACATCGGAACTTATCGTTATGAGATTAGAGCGGAATCGCAGGTCCGGCCGCTCGCGGCGCGAACGACGGCCAGGCGGGCCGACACCACGCGCGGTCAGCGGCCGCGGCGCGAGTGGCGGATGACCCGGCGCCTGCGCTCGCGCTGGCGCGGCGTAAGCTCGTTGCGCCTGCCAGCGTAAGGGTTGTCGCCGCTGCGCAGCTCGAGGCGGATCGGCGTCCCCTCGAGCCGCAAGGCCTCGCGAAACGCGTTCTCAAGATAGCGTCGGTAGTGCGCCGGCAGGCGTTCGGTCTGGCTGCCGTGCACGACGATGAGCGGCGGATGCCGCCCGCCCTGGTGGGCGTAGCGCAGGCGGATGCGCCGGCCGCGCACGACGGGCGGCGGGTGCGCCGTCATCGCGTCGCGCAGCAGGGCATTGAGCTGCGGCGTCGGCAGGTCGACGCCGGCAGCATCGAACGCCGCGAGCGCCGATTGCACGAGCTCCGCGATCCCGCTGCCGTGCAGCGCCGAGATGAAATGGACCTTGGCGTAGGGCACGAAGTCGAGCCGTCGCGAGAGCTCGGTCTCGGTGCGCCGGCGGTCCGCGGCGCTCATCCCGTCCCACTTGTTGACGCCGATGACGAGCGCGCGGCCGCGCTCGACGATGAGGCCGACGAGGTGCAGGTCCTGCTCGGTCACGCCCTCGCGGGCGTCGAGCAGCGCGACGACGACGCCGGCGTCCTCGATGGCCTTGAGGCTCTGCACGACGCTGTACTTCTCAACGCCGGCATCGACACGCGCGCGACGCCTGATGCCGGCCGTGTCGATGAGCGCGAAACGCCGGCCGCCGCGTTCGCAGGGCACGACGATACTGTCCCGCGTCGTCCCGGCCTCGGCCGAGGTCACGAGCCTCTCGGCACCGAGTAAACGGTTGATGAGCGTCGACTTGCCGACGTTGGGACGGCCGACGACCGCGACCTTCGGGCCGAGATCCGTCTCGGTCTCGGCGGCCGGCCCGGCCTCATCGGGGAAGGGCGCGAGCGTCGTCTCGACGAGTTCGGAGATGCCGTGACCGTGCAGCGCCGCGATACGGATGGGCCGGCCGAAGCCCAGGCGGTAGAAGTCCGCCTCGGCCGCGTCGGGGTCGACACCCTCGGCCTTGTTGACGGCGACGGTCACGGGCTTGCCCGCGCGGCGCAGCCGCGCCGCGATGCGCTCGTCCTCGGCCGTTAGACCGTCGCGGTAGTCGACGACGAATACGATCGCATCGGCCTCCTCGAGCGCGAGGTCGACCTGGCGTTCAACGAGCGGCTGCAACCCCGCGGGCGCCTCGGCGCCGAGGCCGCCCGTATCGACGACGATGAACGCGGCGCCTTCGCGCCGCGCGATGCCGTAGCGCCGGTCGCGCGTGACGCCCGGCACGTCCGCGACGAGGGCATCGCGCGAACCCGTGAGCCGGTTGAACAGCGTCGACTTGCCGACGTTCGCTCGCCCGACGAGCGCGACGGCCGGCAACATCGCCATATCTCTACCCGCCTATTTTGACGTCCGTTTGCCCGAGATAAACGCGGCAACCGAGCCGTCCTCGGCCTGCACGACGATGCTGTCGGCAACGATGACGGGCGCGCTCGTGATCCTGGCGTGAGCCGCGCGCACACGCGCCACGAAGTGGCCGTCGTCGACGCTGAGCCAATGCAGATAGCCTTCGAGATCGCCGACGACCACGGCGTTGCCGAACCGCGTCGGCCCCGTGACGTTGCGATTCTTGAGCGCCTCCTGCCGCCAGACGGGCGCCCCCGCACGCCGGCTCAGTGCGATGACGTTGCCGACCGCGTTTGTCACGTAGACATTGTTCTCATCGACGTCCAGGCCCGCGAACGAGGACATGTCCTGCTGCCACAGGACGAGCCCGGTCGTGAGGTCGACGGCCACGGCCCGGCCCTGATAGCCGACCGCGAAGACGTTGTTGCCGACGATATCGAGCCCCGCGCTGATGTCGACGAGGCGCGCGAGCTCGTTGCGGCCCGTGGGCGTCGCGATGGCCAGATCCCACAGCGTTTCGCCCGTCTGCAGCCGATAGGCCGCGAGGTGGCCGTTGTCGAAGCCCGCGACGACGATACCGTTCGCGATCTTGGGCGCCGTCTCGCCGCGCAGAATCAGCGACGGCATCGTCTGCTCCGCGGACCAAAGATCCTTGCCGTCGTCGGCCGAATAGGCGCGCAGGCGGCCGTCGACGGTCCGCAGCACGACGACGCCCGAGCCGATGGCCGGCGGCGCCAGGATCTCGGCGCCGACAGACCGCCGCCAACGCTGGGTGCCCGTCTTCGCGTCGAACGCGAGCAAGTCGCCGTCCGTCGTGCCGACGGCCAGCATTCCGTCGGCGTAGGCCGGGCCGGCCGAAAACGGCAGCTTCGTATCGACCCGCCAGAGCCGCTTGCCCGTCTTGGCGTCGAGCGCCTCGATACGGCCATCGTGGCCGGCCGCAAAGACGGCGCGGCCGTTGGTGCTCGGCTCGAGGCCGAGCCGCAGGCGCTCGGAGCCGCCGCCGACCTTCGTGCTCCAGAGCTCGTGGACCTCGAGCGACGGCTTGAAATCCTTGAGCGGCGCCGGCGGCGCCGAATTGTCCTTGCCTCCGGCACAGCCCGCGGCGAACGCAACCGCCAGCAACAAGCCGAACCGCCGAAACCGCGGCCCGCAAAGCACCGCGCGCGTCACGCCCCGGCGCCTTTGTCCGGCGTCTTGGCCGGCTGCAGCGCCCCGAGCTTCATTTGCAGGAAGTCACGGTTCAGCCAATCCGCGCCAGGGGCCGTCAGCGCGCTCGAGTAGGCCGTGCGCGCCGCGTCCGTGTCGCCGAGCGAGACATAAGCGTCGCCGCGGATCTCGCTGATCTGCGCCGCGAATTCCCCGGGTTTGTCGACGGCCAACAGGTTCAACGCGTCCTTGTACTGCTTCTCGTAGATCAGGACCCGGGCGAGGCGCAGCCGCGCGACGAGCGAGAGCTCGTGATCCTTGCTGTGCTCCATGACGTAGCGCAGCTCCTTCGCGGCCTGCGACGTCTCGGTCTGCAGATACGAGCGCGCGAGCATGAGCCCGGCCTGGTCCGTATACGGGCTCGCGGCGTAGTCCTTGCGCAGCTGCTCGACGAGCTTCGCGGCCGCGTCCACGTGATCCTTGTCGATCGCCTCACGGACTTGCGAGTACAGTGCTTCGGCCTGCTCCGCGCGCATGTCGACGCGGTGGCGATACTCGTGCACGCCGAAGATCACGAGCGCGCCGAGCACGACGCCGCCGATCAGATACCAGGCGTTCTCGCCCCACCACTGGCGGATGCGCTCGATTTGTTCCTTTTCCGATAAAAACTCGTCCACGCCGCCCTCCGACGGAAATTCAACCCGTTGACTGCGCCGGAACCGACCGGCACCCGCCCCGACGCGAAGGCCGGCCCCTATTCTGGGCCCTTTGCCTCCAATAACAACTGTCGCGCGAACTCCTCTAGCGCGAGAGTGCGCTGCGGTTCGTCCCTGCGCAGCGCCTTGACGGCCAGCGTGCCCGCCGCGATCTCGTCCTCGCCGAGGATCACGGCATAGGCCGCGCCGCTTTTGTCCGCCCGGCGCAGCTGCGCCTTGAAGCCCGCCTCCGGCGAGCCGATCGCGATGCGCCGCCCGGGGGCCGCGGTGCGCAGCTTCTCGGCCACGGCGAACCCCCTGCGGCGGGCCGCCTCGCCGACCGTGACGAGCACGACGTTGGGGGCCTCGGCCGCCGGCGCCAGCGCGTCGACGCGCATGAGCTCGACGACGCGCTCGATGCCGAGCGCCCAGCCGACGGCCGGCGTGCTGCGGCCGCCCAGCTGCTCCACGAGCCCATCGTAACGCCCGCCCGAGCATATCGCGCTCTGCGCGCCGAGCCGATCCGTGACCCACTCGAAGACCGTGCGCGTGTAGTAGTCGAGACCGCGCACGAGCCTCGGGTTCAGCACGTACTCGACGCCCGAGTCCGCGAGCAGTGTCTGCACCGTGTCGAAATGACGCCGAGACGCTTCGTCGAGGTAGTCCGCGAGCAACGGCGCACCCGCCACGACCTCGGCCATCTCGCGATTCTTGCTGTCGAGGATGCGCAGCGGATTACGCTCGAGCCGCCGCAGGCTGTCCGCGTCGAGCGCCTCCCGATGGGCCGAGAAGTACTCGACGAGGATCTCTTTGTACCGCGCACGTGATTCGACCGTGCCGATGGAGTTCAGTTGCAGTGTCGGGTTCGAGAGCCCGAGGCGCCGCCAGAGCCGCGCGCCCATGACGATGAGCTCGGCGTCGATCTCGGGGGCGGCGAATCCGACCGCCTCGACGCTGAGCTGATGGAATTGCCGGTAGCGTCCCTTCTGCGGCTTCTCGTGCCGAAACATCGGGCCGCTGCACCAGAGCTTCTGCTGCTGGTTGTGCACGAGGCCGTGCGTCAGGCAGGCGCGCACGACGCTCGCGGTCGCCTCGGGCCGCAACGTCAGGCTGTCGCCGTTGCGGTCCTCGAACGTGTACATCTCCTTTTCGACGATGTCCGTGAGCTCGCCGATCGAGCGCCGAAAGAGCTCGGTCCGCTCGACGATAGGGATGCGGATGCGGCGATAGTCGTAGGCCCGGAAGATCTCGGCCGCGGCCGACTCGACGGTCCGCCATGCCGCCTCCTCGTCCGGCAGCACGTCGTTCATGCCGCGGACCGGCTGAATCGATTCGGCCATGGCGTCAGTCCGCCGGACCGGTCACGGTGAAATGGGCGACCTTGCCGTTATGGGCGCGGCGCGGATACGTGAACGGGTGGCCGCCGACCTCGACGACGACGCCGTCCGCGTTGCCGAGCAGCACGTCGAACGGCGGCTCGCCGTTCACGCGCGAGAGATCCCCAGCCTTGCCGAGACCATAGAAAAGCCGTTGCCTGCGGGCATCCGTCACTTCGACCCAGGAGTCCTGTAGAAACTGCAAATCCATCTCCAGGCTGTCGCCGCTCGCGGGACCGTTCGCGCCGGGTGCCGCCGTCGAGCGCTTCGCCTTCGCGTCGGCCGCGGTCGAGGAGCCTGCGGCACCCGGAGGCTCCGCGGCGGGCTCGGGCGCAACAGACGCCGCCTGCGCACCCGTCGCACCGGCGCCCGCTTGGGCCGCGCCCGGGCCGGGCGCCGCCGGGCTGGACGCTGCCGGCTTGGCCGGCGGCGCCGGGACCTCGACGGGCTCGGCGCTCGCCTGGTCGTGGCGCGACACGGCCTCCTCGAGCGCCGACACCGGGTTCTGTGCCTCCCCGGCCGACTGTCCGCTGCCGGCCTCGACGGCCCCGGGCGCCGTTGCTGCCGGGGCGGTAAACGCCGCCGCCGACACGATCGCCGGCGCCGGCCGGTGCAGGAACCAGATCCCGAGCAGCACGACGACCACGGCGACGGCCAGAAGGGCGACGAGCATCCAGGCTGCGCCTTGCGGGCTGTCGCGCCGCTCCACGGAACGGCGGCCCTCGAATGGCGGCGCCACGTTGCCCGCCTTCTCTTCGTACAGGCGCAGGACGCTGGCCGTGTCGAGGCCGAGGCACTCGGCGTAGAGCTTGAGGTAGCCCTTCGCGAACACCGGCGCGCCGACCGCTTCGAAGCGTTCCTCCTCGAGCGCGACTAGAAAACGCGGCTCGATGCGCAGCTCGGCCGCAACGCGCTCGATCGAGAGGTGCTCGGCCTCGCGTACGGCCCGCAGCGTCTCGCCGAGACCGCGCGGGCGCGCCTGCTCCGCCGCCTCGTCGGGCGGCGGCGTCTCATTGTACGGTTTGTCCGGCATCCTGCTCGGCGCGACGCAGCGCAGTGTATTCCGCCGACGTCGGGAAATCCTGGCGGAGGCGGTCGGCGCACTGTCGCGCGGCCCTCGTGTTCTTGAGGTGGCGCTCTACGTTGTAGCAAAGCCAGAGGACGCCGGCATTGGCCGGCTGTACGTCGAGGTAGCGCTCGAGAAACGCCCGCGCCTGCAGATAGTC
This sequence comes from uncultured Gammaproteobacteria bacterium, assembly GCA_963782445.1. Taxonomy (GTDB): domain Bacteria; phylum Pseudomonadota; class Gammaproteobacteria; order Steroidobacterales; family Rariloculaceae; genus ZC4RG20. The sequence continues at coordinate 639,038 of CAWAJM010000001.1, read as the reverse complement.
CTTCTGGTCGTAAGCGAGCTGCATGAGGCCGGCCAGCGCATCGGGATACTTCGGGTCCTTCTCGAGCGCCGCCCGGTAGTAGGACTCGGCCTCGGCGACCTTGCCGGCACCGCGAGCACAGGTACCTGCGTTCGCGAGCGCCACCGCCGGCGTCGAGTACCGCGGGTTGCTCGCGGCCCGCTTGAAGTACGGCTCCGCGTCCTTCCAGCGATGCTGGCGGCACAGAAACACGGCGTAGCTGTTCGCGACGGCCGGATCGTCGGGTGCGAGCTGCGTCGCCCGCCGGTAGTGCTTTTCCGCGTCGTCGGTCTGGCCGAGCTGGTCGTACGCCAGCGCGATCGTGCTGTGCGCCTCCGCGAGGCGCGGATTCTGCTCGAGCGCGCGCTGCAGCTTGTCGATTGCGACCTGCGGCCGGCCCTCGCGCAGATAGGCCGCGCCGAGATCGAGATTCGCCTGCGCGGCCTTCTCGCTCGAGCCCCGATCCGAATCCACGAGCCCCGAGCTGCTCGAGCAGGCCTGCAGAGCCAGGACGCAGGCGACCAGCGCCGCGGCCCCGATCAGCCGCGCGACGCCCGCGCGGCCGGCGAACGGTCGTGAGTCTTTGGCTCGGCACAGGTTCATGGCTGGCTGGCTCCGGCGAGTTTGCGGCTGAGCGGCACGAGGCGGCGATCTCGCACGCGGCCCGCGAGCTGACCGCATGCGGCGGCGATATCGTCGCCGCGCGGCCGGCGGATCGTCGCGACGATGCCGGCGGCACGCAGAGTTTGCCAGAAACCGTCGATGGCTTCAGGGGTCGAGCATTCGAAGCCGGACCCAGGGAAGGCGTTGAACGGGATCAGATTGACCTTCGCGGGCCGGCCGCGCAGCAAACGCACGAGGCGCCGCGCTTGCTCGGCCGAATCGTTGACGCCCGCGAGCATGACGTATTCGAAGGTGATCTGACGGCTCGCGAGGCCCTCGGCATAGCGCCAGCAGGCGTCGAGCAGCTCGGCAATCGGATGAATGCGATTGATCGGCACGATGCGGTCGCGGACCTCGTCCGTGGCCGCATGCAGCGAGACGGCGAGCGCCACGTTGCACTCGTCGGCGAGCTTGAGGATCTGGGGCACGATGCCGGACGTGCTGATCGTCACGCGCCGGCGCGAAAGACCGAAAGCGAAGTCGTCGAGCAGCAGCTGCACGACCGGGAGCACGTTGCGGTAATTGGCGAGCGGTTCGCCCATGCCCATGAATACGATGTTCGTCACGGGCGTCGGCTCGAGCTCGCGCGCCGCGAGCACGACCTGGCCGAGGATCTCGGCCGCGGAGAGGTTGCGGTTGAAGCCCTGCCGCCCCGTTGCGCAGAACGCGCAGTCGAGCGCGCAGCCCGCCTGCGACGAGATACACAGAGTGCCGCGGTTCGGTTCCGGGATGAAGACCGTCTCGACGGCCTGGCCGGCGCCCACGTCGAGGAGCCACTTGCGCGTGCCGTCGGCCGACCGTTCGACGGTCAGCACCGCGGGCGTCGCAAGCGCGGCGGTCTGCGCGAGCCGCTCGCGCAGACCGAGGCTCAGGTCCGTCATCGCGCCGAAATCGAGCACGCGGCGCTGATACATCCAGCGCATGAGCTGGCGCGCACGGTAGGGCTTCTCGCCGAGCGTTCCGAAAAACCGCGCGAGCTCGGGCCCCGGAAGACCGAGCAGATTCACGCTGCCCGGTTCCAGGGTTGGGAGGGTCAGCGCGTCCGCGGACAAATGTCGGCCTCTGCGAAGAAGAACGCGATTTCCGTGGCGGCCGTATCGGGGCCATCGGAGCCATGGACGACGTTCTCCTCGATTGACTTCGCGAAGTCGGCGCGAATCGTTCCCGGCTTCGCGTCAGCGGGATTCGTTGCGCCCATGAGCTCGCGGTTCTTCTGCACCGCGTTCTCGCCCTCGAGCACCTGCACCATGACCGGACCGGACGTCATGTACTCCACGAGGTCCTTGAAGAAGGGCCGTTCGCGGTGTACGGCGTAGAACCCTTCGGCCTGATCGCGGCGCAGGCGCAGCATGCGCGCGGCGACGACGGTGAGGCCCGCGGCTTCGAAGCGCTTATAGACCTCTCCGATCAGGTTCCTCTGGACGCCGTCCGGCTTGACGATGGATAGAGTTCGCTCGACTGACATTTTTCACCTTTAGTTGGGAGCGCCAGGGCCCGCAATACTGTTAAACGTTGAAACTCTCGCCGCAGCCGCACTCGCCCTTGACGTTGGGGTTGCGGAACTTGAACGCCTCGTTGAGGCCGTCCTTGACGAAGTCGACCTCCGTGCCGTCGATGAGCTGCAGACTCTTGTTGTCGACGATGACCTTGACGTCCTCGGCCTCGAAGACAACGTCGTCGGGATCGACCGAATCGGCATAATCCAGGGAGTATGCGTAGCCCGAGCAGCCCGTCTTCTTGACGCCGATGCGCAAGCCGACGCCGCGGCCGCGCTTGGCGAGATAGGTTCGGACCCGCTCCGCCGCGTTCTTCGTCAACGATATAGCCATGAATCAACCTCCTTGCGACCGCCGCCGTCCGCCCCTGGAGCAAGCCGGGCCGCACAAGCGCCGAGCGCGTCTTCGATGCGCAGCAGCTTGCCGAGCTTCTCCGTCGGCACATCCAGCGCCTCTCGGGCTGCGTGCGCGTCGAATGCGCCGAGCGCCTCCGCCGGCCGGCCACGCAGCCGCTCCGCGGCCCAGGCCGCCGCCGCGATCGTATGCGGACAGCCGAAGACCTCGTACTCCACGGAACGGACGATGCCCCGGGAGACTTCGACACGGAACCGGACCCAAACGTTCAGCGTCCTGTCCTCGGCCTCGGCCGACGCGACGCGACCGCCCTCTCCGGCACCCTCGGCGGCCTCGGGCGCGGCCATGAACCGCCGAACGACCTCGGGACTGTAATCCATAAGAAGCTCAGTAGTTTAGCGTAAGGCTCAAGCCCGGCACCAGGCGGGGGCGCCGCGGGAGAGTCGCCGCAGGCGCGTGACCTCGGCCCCGACGCGCTCGACGGCCCGGTCCACTTCCTGCGCGCTCGTGAAGCGCCCGAGCCCGAACCGCAGCGCACTGCCCGCCAGCGCCTCGCCGAGGCCCATCGACGAGAGCACGTGGGACGCCTCGGGACTGGCCGCCATGCAGGCCGAGCCCGCCGAGACGGCGATGTCCCGCAGCGCGAGCCGCAGGCTCTCGCCTTCGACGCCCGCGAACGCGACGTTGAGTATATGCGGGGCCGTGGCGTCCAGAGCGCCGTTGAGGCGCGTGTCCGGGAGCGCCGCGATTCCGGCCCAGAGCCGCGCCTTCAGGGCCGCCAGCACAGGCGCCTCGCGTTCGGGATCCGCAAGCGCAAAGGCTTCGCCCATACCGACGATTTGATGGGTCGGGAGCGTGCCGGCCCGCAGGCCCCATTGCTGCTCGCCTCCATGCAGCAAGGGCGCGAGCACGACGCGGGGCCCGACATACAAGGCGCCGACACCCTTCGGCCCGCAAACCTTGTGCGCCGTCAGCGAGCACAGATCGACGCCCCATTCGTCGAGCGCGATGCGCAGCTTACCCGCGCTCTGCGCCGCATCCACGTGCAGTGCCGCGCCGCGCTCGCGGCACAGCGCAGCGAGCGCCGCGACGTTGTGCACGGCCCCGGTCTCGTTGTTGACGTGCATGACGGAGACGAGCGCCGTCTCGGGACCGATGGCGCGGGCCACGGCCTCGAGGGGCACGACGCCATCGGGACCGCAGGGCACGTAGGTCGCCGTGCAGGCGCCGGCTCGCTCCTGCTGCCGAACCGTATCGAGCACGGACTTGTGCTCGATACGCGTCGTCACCAGATGGCGCCGCCCGCGCGGGGCGGCGGCCAGGGCACCGGCGATCGCGAGATTATTGGCTTCGGTCGCGCCGGACGTAAAAACGAGCCGCCCGGCGGGGCCGCCGATGCGGGCGGCGATCTGCGCGCGCGCGGCCTCGACGAGGCCCATGGCGGCCGAGCCGGGCGCGTGCGTCGACGACGGATTTGCGAACGCCGTATCGAGCGTCATGGCCTTGGCCATTGCGCGCGCGACGCGGCGGTCGACGGGACTCGTCGCCGCATAATCGAGGTAGACCGCCGGGGCGTCCATAGGCCGCTTTTCAATCGCCGCCGCGCGGCTCGAGCGCCGTGAGCACGCCGCGCAGGATGTTGATCTCGTTGCGGTCCAGCTCGGCGCGCTGGAAGATGCGGCGCAGCTTGAGCTTGAGCTGGCGAGGATGCTCCGTGTGCAAAAAGCCCGTCTCGGTCAGCACGCGCTCGAGGTGCGCAAAGAACCCCTCGAGCTCGCCCCCCGTCGCGAGCGGCCGTGCCTCGGGCCGCCCCGCTTCGAGATCCTGCGCGGCCTGCGGCTCGGCCTCGGGGTCGCCCGCGTCGGAGCCCGCCCCGAGCCACGTCATGCGCAGCTCGTAGGCCAACACCTGCACGGCCATGGCGAGGTTCAGCGAGCCGAATTCGGGCTGCGTCGGAATCCGGACGAGCCGCTGGCAAAGCGCGAGGTCCTCGTTCGTGAGCCCGGACTGCTCGGGCCCGAAGACGAGCGCGATACGGTTCGCCCGCGCGCGCTGCCGGACTTCCGATGCCGCGGCGCGCGGGTCGACGGTCGGCCACGCGACGCTGCGCAAGCGCGCGCTCGCGCCGACGACGAAACCGCAGTCCGCGACGGCGTCCTCGAGCGTTTCCACGACCCGGGCCCGCGCCAGAATGTCGTCGGCGCCGGACGCACGCGCCGTCGCTTCCGCATGCGGGAACGCATGCGGGCGCACGAGCGCGAGCTCCTCGAGACCCATGGTCTTCATCGCGCGCGCGGTCGCGCCGATGTTCCCCGGATGCGAAGTTTCGACGAGGACGATGCGGACCGGAATTTGCATTGGCGTCGTTTCGAACGAAGTCCCCAAAGGCCGGCCGAAATAGTTTGTCAGCCGGGGCCGAGTATTCTACGCTCCCGCAGCTTATGCACGGCATGGTCAACATCGGAATTCGCGCGGCCCGGCGGGCCGGCGACATCATGGTCCGCCACTGGAACCAGCTCGAGACGCTGCGCGTATCGGAGAAGGGGCGCAACGACTTCGTCAGCGAGGTCGATGTCGCGGCGGAGGCTGCGATCGTCGAGGTCATCCGCGATCACCATCCGGATCACGCAATCCTCGCCGAGGAGCGCGGCGCCGAGGGCGAGCACGAGTATCAGTGGATTATCGATCCGCTCGACGGCACGACGAACTATCTGCACGGATTCCCAGTCTTCTCGGTCTCGATTGCCGTCGCGCTCAAAGGCGAGCTCCAGCACGCCATCGTCTACGACCCGCTGCGCCAGGAAATCTTCACGGCCACGCGCGGCGACGGCGCCCAGCTCGACGGCCGCCGCATCCGCGTCAGCAAGCAGACCTCGCTTGGCCAATCGCTGATCGCGACGGGCTTCCCCTATCGCGCCAACATCCAGTACCTCGATCGCTATCTCGCCATGCTGCGCGACATCATGGTCGGCACGGCGGGCGTACGCCGCCCGGGCTCCGCGGCGCTCGATCTGTGCTACGTCGCCGCGGGCCGCGTCGACGGGTTCTTCGAGCTCGGCCTCAGCAAGTGGGACATCGCGGCCGGCGCGCTCATCATCCGCGAGGCCGGCGGACGCATCAGCGACTTCCAGGGCGGCGACGGCTACCTCGAGAGCGGACACGTCGTGGCCGGCAACCCGAAAATCTACGGCGCCCTTTCGCGTACGCTGGCGCCGCATTCTCGCGATATTCGTTAGGTCTTAAGACGGCAGGGTTCCCGCGGCGGGCTCCATCGAAGGGCGCGGGCGGGACCGTGCGCGCCAGGGATGGCGCGCCCGGAGCCTCCAGGGAGGGATTCACGGCGTTCCCGCACGCGCCCTCGTGCGTACGTCCGCCGCGGAAACGAAGCCGTCCGCGGCGAAACGCTCGAGCCCGAGTGCGCCCGCCGCCGCGAAACCGAAGCCGCCTTCGCGAAGGTTTCTAAGGCAGCTCGTCGACCTCGGTCCGCTTCGCCGGAATCATGTCCCCCGGCGTTACGTCGAGCAGCAGCGCGAGCGCGCTGGCGATGTAGATCGAGGAATAGGTGCCGATAACGGTGCCGACGATCAGGGCGATCGAGAAACCGCGCACGGAATCGCCGCCGAGGGCGAGCAGCGCGATGAGCACGATGAGCACCGTCAACGAGGTGTTGATCGTGCGCGACAGCGTCTGGTTGATCGCGGCGTTCATGATCTCGCTGGCGGAGCCCCGCCTCATGGTCCTGAAGTTCTCGCGGATGCGGTCGTAGACGACGATCGTATCGTTGAGCGAATAGCCGATGACGGCGAGGATGGCCGCGACGACCGTCAGGTCGAACTGCAGGTGGAAGACCGAGAAGAAGCCGATCGTGATGACCGTGTCGTGCACGAGGGCCGCGACCGCGCCGGCCGCGAACTTCCAACGGAACCGCAGCATGACGTAGCCGAACACGAGAATCAGCGTGAACAGCATCGAGAGCTCGCCGGCCTCGACGAGATTGGCGCCGACCTGCGGGCCGATGTACTGCGTCTCGCGAAGCTGGACGTTCGGGTCCCGCATTCGCAGCGCCGCGAGGACCTGGTCCCCGAGGTTGGCGCCGGGATTGGACGTGGCGTTCTGACCGCCCGCGGCCCCGCCGCCGTCGGCGGCGGCACCGGGGGCCGTCGCCGCAGCGCCGGCCTCGACGGGCGGCAAGCGGATCAGCACATCCGAAGCCGTGCCGAAGTTCTGGACGAGCGCATCGGTATAACCGGCCTGCGTCAGCGCAGAACGGACGTTTTCGAGCTGCACCGGCCGACCGTAGTCGACCTCGACGAGGACGCCGCCCGTGAAATCGAGGCCGAAATTCAGGCCCCGGACGGCGACGGAAACGATCGCGATGAGGATCAGCGTCCCCGAGAACGCGAAGGCCAGCGCGCGCCGGCCCATGAAGTCGAAGTGGGTCGGGGATTTAAGCAGAGGCATTCGAGACTCCCCCGATCGACAGCCGCTTGATCTGTTGGCGGCCGCCATACAGCAGATTGACCACGACACGGGTACCGACGATGGCGGTGAACATCGACGTGATGATGCCGATCGTCAGCGTGACGGCGAAGCCCTTGATCGGCCCAGTGCCGAAGAAGAACAGCACGAGCGCCGCGATGAGCGTCGTGATGTTCGAGTCGAAGATCGTCCCGAAGGCCTTGTCGTAGCCCGCCCGGATGCTGGCCTGCGGCGAGTTGCCCGACCTGAGCTCCTCACGAATGCGTTCGAAGATCAGCACGTTGGCGTCGACGGCCATACCGACCGTGAGCACGATACCGGCGATGCCCGGCAGCGTCAGCGCCGAGTGGATCAGCGACAGACAGGCAATCGTCAGGATGACGTTCGCGAACAGCGCTAGATTGGCGATCATGCCGAACAGCCGGTAGTAAATCCCCATGAACGCGACGACCGCGAGGAAGCCGACGATCACGGCGCGGCGGCCCTTGTCGATGTTGTCCTGGCCGAGGCTCGGGCCGATGGTCCGCTCCTCGACCTTGTAGATCGGCGTCGAGAGCGCGCCGGAGCGAAGCAGCAGCGCGAGGTCCTGCGCCTCGAACGGCGAGAGCCCCGTGATCTGGAAGCTGTTCGAGAAGACGCCGCGGATTGTCGCGACGTTGATGACCGTACGGTCCTCCTTCGTCTCGATGACCTGCTTGCCGTTGCGCTCGACGGGCTGGGGCTTCTCCTCGATGAGCAGCACCGCCATGGGTTTGTTGAGATTGGCCGTCGTCGTCTCGAGCATGCGCCGCGCGCCCTGGGCGTTGAGCCGCACGTTGACCGCGGGCTGACCCTGCTGGTAACCGGCCGAGGCGTCCACGAGCTCGTCGCCCGTCACGATGGCCTCGCGCTTCAGGACGACGGGTTGCTTGTCCTTCGTGTAGTACAGCTCGTCGCCGACCGGCGCATGGCCGCGCTCTGCGGCATCCTGGGGGTTCGCCTCCGTGTCGACGAGCCGGAACTGCAGCGTCGAGGTCGCGCCGAGCACGCGCTCGGCCTGCGCCGGGTCCTGGATGCCGGGCAGCTCGACGAGAATCCGGTCGAGCCCCTGGCGCTGGACGACGGCCTCGGAGACGCCGAGCGCATTGACGCGGTTGCGCAGCGTGATGATGTTCTGCTGGATCGCGAAGTCCTGGCGCTGCTTGATGAGCTGCTCGGAGAGCTGCACGCGGAAGCCGGGCTTGCCGTCGACCTGCGTCGGGTTGACGAGCAGGCCCTGCTGGCCGAGTCCGCTCGTGTCGAGCTTGCGGATGACGCTCTCGGCCTTTGAGAGGTCGCTCGAGTTTTCGACCGCGACGAGCAGCGCGTCGCCCTCGACGCGCACGCGGTTACGAATGTCCGCCTCGCGCAGCGACCGGCGCAGGTCGCCCTCATCCGTCTGCAGGTACTGGTGAATCGCACTCTGTAGCTGGACCTGATACAGGAAATGGACGCCGCCGCGCAGGTCGAGACCGAGGTTCATGGGCTTGAGGCCCAGGGCCGCCATCCAATCCGGCTCCCGGGTCGCGAGCGTCAGCGCGATGACCTTGTCCGGGTATTTGGCCCGCAGCACGTCCTGCGCACGCAGCTGCGCGGCCACGGTCGGGAACCGGATCAGGGCCGCTTTCTGCTTGATGTCGGCCGCTACGACGCCGATGTCGTCCTTGCCGAGCGCCGAGCGAATGTCTGCAAGGGTCGAGGCCGAGATCGGCGTGCCATTGGTCGTCGAAACCTGCACGGCCGGGTCGGAGCCGAAAATATTCGGCACGGCCAGGAGGCCGCCGGCCAGTATGACGACCACTACCAGGACGTTGACCCACATCGGATACCGGTTCATGCCGCGCTCTCGATTCAGGCGTTCTTCATGGTGCCCTTGGGCAGCACGGTCGAGATGGTGCTCTTTTGCACCTTCATGACGACGCCCTGGGCGAACTCCACGGTCACGAACTGCTCGCCGACGGCCGTGACCTTGCCGAGCAGGCCGCCGCTCGTGACGATCTCGTCCTCCTTGGCGAGCCCCTCGATCATCCGCTGGTGGTCCTTCTGCCGCTTGCTCTGGGGCCTGATGAGCATGAAGTAGAACAACGCAGATATCACGACGAGAGGCAGCACGAAGCCGACGAGGCCGCCATTACCGGCCGCGGGCGCCCCACCGGCCGCCTGGCCCCAGGCGCTGTCGATAAAGAAATTCATGAGGAAATCCATGGTTACGATCCGCTCAGGAGGTTCCCGCGGCTCCCCAGCCGCGAGAAAGGCCGGTCATTATGGCATAGCCGTGGGGGGATCTGCCGATTGGGCCTCGAAGCGTGCCGCGAGTTCCGCAAGGCGCCCCTGCTCGATGGCGGCCCGAATGTCGGCCATGAGCCGCTGATAGAAGCGCAGGTTGTGCGTCGTCGCGAGCCGCGCGCCGAGGATCTCGTTGCACTGCTGCAGGTGCCGGACATAGGCCCGCGAGTAATGCCGGCAGGCATAGCAGTCGCAGGCCGGATCGAGGGGACCCACGTCGTCGCGGAACCGACTGTTCCGAATGTTCAAATTCCCTTCGCTCGTGAACAACTGCCCATTGCGGGCGTGACGGGTCGGCATGACGCAGTCGAACAGGTCGATGCCGCGCACGACGCCCTTGACGATATCGGCCGGCGTGCCCACGCCCATGAGGTAGCGGGGCTTGTCGGTTGGCAGCAGAGGCTCGAGCGTTTCGAGTACGCCGAGACGCTCGAGTTCCGGCTCGCCGACGGCGAGGCCGCCGACCGCATACCCCTCGAAACCTATCTCCACGAGCCCCGCCAGCGATTCGCGCCGCAGCGGCGCATGAACGCCGCCCTGGACGATGCCGAACAGCGCGGCATCGCCGTCCGTGCCGCGCTTGAGCCGGTCGAACTCGGCGCGGCTGCGCGCCGCCCAGCGGCGCGAGAGCTGCATCGACTGCCGTGCCGTTTCGAGGTCCGCGGGATAGGGTGTGCACTCGTCGAAAACCATGACGATGTCGGCATCGAGCGTGTGCTGCATCTCGATCGAGCGTTCGGGCGTCAGCAGGATGCGGTCGCCGTTGATGGGCGAGCGGAACTCGGCCCCGGCCTCCGAGATGCGCCGCAGGTTCGCGAGGCTGAAGACCTGGAAACCGCCCGAGTCGGTCAGAATCGGGCCCTCCCAGTGCATGAACGTATGCAGACCGCCGTGCCGGCCGATCACCTCCGGCCCGGGCCGGAGCATGAGGTGAAAAGTGTTGCCGAGCAGCATTTCGGTCCCCAGCGCGCGCAGCTCCTCGGGCGTCATGGCCTTGACGCTGCCGTAGGTCCCGCAGGGCATGAACGCGGGCGTCTGGACGCCGCCCCGGCGGAAGCGGAGCCGGCCCCGGCGTGCGGCGCCGTCCCTGGCGCTGACCTCAAACTGCATGCAGATCGACCTCCTCGGTTTCCTTACGGGTCATGGCATCGCGCGCGGGCGTCACGAACATCGCGTCGCCGTACGAAAAAAAGCGGTAGCGCTCGGCCACGGCATGCCGATAGGCCGCAAGGGTCGCTTCCCGTCCCGCGAACGCGGCCACGAGCATGAGCAGGGACGATTCGGGCAGATGAAAGTTCGTGACGAGCGCGTCGACGACGCGAAACTCGAACCCGGGGAGGATGAACAGGTCCGTCTCGCCGGCGTAGGGCGCGAGGGCGCCGCCGCGTGCCGCCGTCTCGAGCGCGCGCACGACGGTCGTGCCCACCGCGACGACCCGCCCGCCCCGGGCACGCGCGCGCCCGACGGCCTCGACGAGGGCCCCGGGCACTTCGAGCCGCTCGGCATGCAGCCGGTGCGCCTCGATCTGAGCCTCACGCACGGGCGCAAAGGTCCCCGCCCCCACGTGCAGAGTCAGAAACGCCCGCTCCACGCCCCGTCCCGCCAGTGAATCGAGCAGCGGCGCATCGAAGTGCAGGCCCGCGGTCGGGGCCGCGACCGCGCCGGCGCGGCGCGCGAACACGGTCTGGTACCGATCGAGATCGTCGGCGTCGGGGTCGCGGGCGATGTAGGGCGGCAGCGGCACGAGCCCGTGCGCCGCGAAGTAGGGCTCGGCCTCGCGGTCGAAGTCGAGATCGAACAGCGCGCCCTCGCGGGCGACGACGACGGCCTCGGCGCCGCCGGGAAACTCAAGGATCTGCCCCGGTTTGGGCGCGCGGCTGGCCTTGAGCTGCGCGCGCGCCCGGCGCGGTCCGAGCAGGCGCTCGAGCAGGAGCTCGACGCGCCCCCCCGAAGCCTTGTGCCCGAACAGGCGCGCCGGCAGCACGCGCGTATCGTTGAGCACGAGCAGGTCGCCGGGGACGAGCAGCTCGACGAGATCGGTGAAGCGCAGATCGCGCACACCGCCCGTCCGACCCTCGAGTGCGAGCAGGCGGCTCGCACTGCGCTCGGGCAGCGGATGCTGCGCGATAAGCTCGGGCGGAAGATCGAAGCTGAATTCGCGGCGGTCCATGGGGGCCGGGATTCTAGCCCCTTTCGCCGCGTGCCGCGCCCGCGGACTTGGCCTATACTACGACGTCCACGGGCGCCGGGCGGGCACGCGTCGGCGCGACGGCGACGATTGACTTTGCGGGCGTGGCGGAACTGGTAGACGCGCTGGACTCAAAATCCAGTTCTGGTGACAGAGTGTCGGTTCGATTCCGACCGCCCGCACCATCCGCCCCGCGCGCCGCTCGGGACCGGCGCGCCGCCCCGATCACTTCGCTTCGGCGAGCGTGTCCGCGGCGAGCTCGTCGAGCCGCTTCGCGAGCTCTTTGGGCGGGAGGTAGCCGCCGACGAGCGCTCCGTTCTCGGCAAAAATCGCCGGCGTCCCGCGCACGCCGACCTGCTGCCCAAGATCCCAGTCCTGCTCCACGGGATTGTTCCTGCACGTCTCGGCCGGCAGGGCACCGCCAAGCTCGGCCCGCGTCAGCGCGGCCTTGCGGTCCTTCGCGCACCAGACCTTGATGGCCTTCGTCCAGGACTCCGTGTTCGGGCCCGTGCGCGGATAGAACAGATAGCGGACCTCGATCCCGAGCGCCGTGACCTTGTCGATGTCGCGGTGAAACTGCCGGCAGTACCCGCAGTCGACGTCCGTGAACATCGTGATCGTGTGCCGGACCTTGCCATCCTTCGGCTTGTAGACGATGGTCCGGGCTGCCGGCACGCTCGCCAGCATCTTCACGCGCGCCTTGTCGCGCGTGGCCTCGGTCACGTTCTTGCTCGTCGCGAGATCGAAGACGTCCCCCTGGATCAGATAGTGGCCGTCCGCGGTCACGTAGGCGACGCTCGAGCCGAGCGTGACCTGGTAGAGGCCGGGCACGGGGGAGGCGGTGATGGCGGAAGGATCGATGTGGTTCAGCTTGGCGGCGAGCTGTGCCTTGGTCAGGGGTGCGCTCGGCGCCGCGACGGCCAACGACGCCAACACGCTCAGCGGCAGAATGATCCACGTTCTTTTCACGGCGCTCTCCTGAAGCCGACGCCCGCGGCCCGGGCCGGCCAACGGCCCGATTCTAGCAAAGACTGCGGGAACCGGCGCGTTCAGCCGCGCGGATGGTGCCGGCTGTGCAGTTCCTTCATGCGCTCGCGGGCCACGTGGGTGTAGATCTGCGTCGTCGAAACGTCGCTGTGGCCGAGCAGCAGCTGGACGACGCGCAGGTCGGCGCCGTTGTTGAGCAGATGCGTCGCGAACGCATGCCGCACCGTATGCGGCGAAAGCTTCTTGTTGACGCCGGCCTTCTTCGCATAGCGCTTGATGATGTGCCAGAAGGCCTGGCGCGTCATGCGATCGCCGCGGCGGGTCGGAAACAGGAACTCGGTCTGGCGCTCGAGCAGAATCTCGAGCCGCGGGCCGCCGATGAACTCGCGCAGCCAGTCCTGCGCCTCGTCGCCGAGCGGAATCAGGCGCTCGCGGTCGCCCTTGCCGATGATGCGCAGCACGCCCTGGTTCAAGTTGACCTGAGCGATGCGCAGGTTGATGAGCTCGGAGACGCGGACGCCCGTCGCATACAGCACCTCGAGCATCGCCCGGTCGCGGTGGCCCAGCGGCTCGGTCACGTTCGGCGCCGCGAGCAGGGACTCGACCTCGTCCTCGGTCAGCGACTGCGGCAGCGCCCGCCCGATCTTGGGCATCGCGATGTCGGCCGTCGGGTCCTGGGCGATGACCCCTTCGCGAAGCAGATATCGATAGAAGCGCCGAAAGCTCGAGAGCTGCCGCGCCGTCGAGCGCGGCTTGGCGCCACCCTCGACGCGCCAAGCGATGTAGTCGAGCACATCGGCACGCGCGGCGTCCCGAAGGTGCACGCCGCGTTGACCGAGCCGCTGCGTCAACGCGAGCAGGTCCGCGCGATACGCGCCCAGGGTGTTTTCCGAAAGACCGCGCTCCATCCAAATGGCATCCAGGAAGCGGTCGATCAGGTTTTTCGGGTCCCCGGGCAGTTTAGTCCGCGCCTCTGCAGTGTCCGTGTGCAAGAAGTTGTGCGCCATTTTTCAGGAGTCGCCTTGTGCCGCAGCGTCCGTTGCGCAGCCGATGTGCACCGCTAGGGACGAATGGGACGCCGCCTGGGCGGCGGTCCGCAGCGAGGTCGATGGAGACCTCGAAATCGTATCCAGTTCAAAGCGCTGCAAGAAAAGATCCGAAAGAACGCTCCAAGTCGGTGCGAGGCGAGTATGCGCGCGGGGCCGCGCGCGGGTCGGTGACCAGCTTCACAAATCGGCGGGGCATTGACATAAACGGAAGTGCGTCACGTATGGGCCGGCCCCGCATACGGCGCCGGCCCGGTGGGGTTGACATAAAATCCGTCGAACCGCAGCTCACATGCCGGCGTAGTTCGGGCCCGAGCCCCCTTCCGGCGGCGTCCACGTGATGTTCGCGGCTGGGTCTTTGATGTCGCAGGCCTTGCAGTGCACACAATTCGCGGCGTTGATTCGGAACTGCGCTCGGCCTTGCGCATCCCGCACGACCTCGTAGACGCCGGCGGGACAGTAGCGCGTCGCGGGCTCGTCATAGCGGGGCAGGTTGCGCTCGATCGGGACCGAAGGATCGGCGAGCCGCAGGTGGCATGGCTGGTCTTCGTCGTGCGCCGTGTTGGCGAGGTACACGGAGGACGCCCGGTCGAATGTCAGGCGGCCGTCGGGCGGAGGATACTCGATGCGCGGGGCCTCGGCGGCCGGCTTCAGGGCCTCGCGGTCGGGGCGGCGGCTGTGCAGCGTGAATGGCGATCGACCGCCGAGCAGATTGTGCTCGACGAAGGCGAGCGCCGCGCCGCCGAGGCGCCCGAAGCGGCTCATGCCGCCACCGAAATTGCGCGCGACGTAGAGCTCGCGGTCGACCCACGAGGCCTGCACGCCGGCCGTGTAGTCCGCGAGCTCGCGACCGCCGCCGCCCTCGCGCAGCGCCGCGAAGACCGCCTCCGCCGCCAGCATCCCCGTCTTCATGGCCGTATGCGAGCCCTTGATTCGGGCAGGATTCAGGAAGCCGGCTTCGCAGCCTACGAGCAGGCCGCCCGGCACGACGAGGCGCGGAAGCGACAGAAAACCGCCCTTGTTGACGGCCCGGGCGCCATAGGCGATGCGCCGGCCGCCCTCGAGGACGCCGGCGACGACCGGGTGCCGCTTCCAGCGCTGGAACTCCTCGAAGGGGTCGAGATGGGGATTGGCGTAATTCAACGCCACGACGAAACCCGCCGACACGCGGCCGTCCTCGGCGTGGTACAGGAAGCCGCCGCCGTCCGTGCGCGTATCGAGCGGCCAGCCCAGCGTGTGCAGCACGGCACCCGGGCGATGGCGGCCGGGCGCGGGCTCCCAGATCTCCTTGAACCCGAGGCCGTAGTGCTGCGGATCGGCATCGCGCCGCAGCGCGAATCGCGCTTCGAGGTCGCGGCCGAGGCTGCCGCGGCAGCCCTCGGCAAAGATCACGTACCGGGCCCGCAGCGCGTAGCCGGGCTCGAAGCCGGGCTTCCGGTGTCCTTCCCGATCGCGGCCGCGCGCGCCCGTGGCGACGCCCGCGACGCGGCCCTCGGCATCGTAGAGCACCTCGGTCGCCGCAAAGCCCGGCAGCACGTTGCAGCCGAGCTGCTCGGCCTGCTGCGCGAGCCACTGGCACAGGCGCCCGAGGCTCACGACATAGTGGCCGCCGTTGCGCATCGGCCGCGGCACGAGGGGCTCGGGCACGCGCAAGCCTTGGCGCGGGCCGAGCAGCCAGTGCACGGCCTCGCTTGCGACGGGCGTGGTCACGGGCGCGCCGCGCTCGCGCCAGTCGGGCACGAGCTCGTCGAGCGCGCGCGGGTCCAGCACCGCACCGGAGATGATGTGCGCCCCGACTTCCGAGCCCTTCTCGACGACGCATACCGCGAGCTCGGCGCCGCTTTCGTGCGCGAGCCGGCTCAGCGTGTAAGCCGCGGCGAGACCCGCCGGACCCGCGCCCACGACGACGACGTCGAAATCCATGGCCTCGCGCTCGGCGGCCCCGGTTGTCGAAGACTCAGCGATGGGCGTCTCCGTTCGCGATTCGAAGGCGGCCCGCCTCGCGGCCCCGCGCCGGGCGCTGATCGGCCGGGCCGGCTGAAGCGGGCTGCCGCGGACGGGCGCGCATTGTAACATCGCAGCCACGGGGCCGTTTTTCGGCGCCGGCCGGCGGGTCGCGAATCGACGACGGCCGGTCCTCGATCTAGGCCGCGCGGACGGCGGCGACAGCGGACATGCGAGCAGCGAGCGAACCCCTTTGGACACCCTCGGCCGAGCGTGCCGCGGCCTCGAGGATGCACGCCTTCATGGCGCGCTACGGGCCGCCCGGCGGAGACTACGCCGCCCTGCACGCCCTCAGCGTCCGCGAGCCCGACCGCTTCTGGGCGGCCGTCGCGGACTTCACCGGCTTGCGCTGCACGACGCCCGCGGCCCGCGTCGTCGCGGACTACGACCGCATGCCCGGCACCCGGTGGTTCGAAGGCGCTTCACTGTCTTTTGCCGAGCACTTGCTGCAGGGCGAAGGCCCCGCGCTGATCGCCGTCGGCGAAGACGGCGTGCGCACGGTCGTCGATCGCGCCACGCTGCGGCGCCGCGTTGGCAGCCTCGAGCGGGCCTTCGCCGACCTCGGCGTCGGGCCCGGCGACCGCGTTGCAGGGTTTGTGCCGAATGCCGTTCCGGCCGTCGTGGCCATGCTGGCCGCGGCCGGGCGCGGCGCGGTCTGGTCCGGCTGCTCGCCGGACTTCGGCGCGCAGGGCGTGCTCGAGCGCTTCAGCCAGATCGAGCCGAAAGTGCTCGTGGCCGCGGACGGCTACGTCTATCGCGGCAAGACGCTGCGCTCGCTGCCGACCGTGCGCGACGTCGCCGCCCGGCTGCCGTCGCTCGAGGCCGTCGTCGTCGCCGGCAGTCTCGAGCCGCGGCCGAGCCTGGACGCGCTCGCGGGGCTCGACGTTCCCGTGCTGCGGTTCGAGGACCTGGTGGCGGGCGACGCGGCGCCTTCCTTCACACCCTTCCCATTCGCGCAGCCGCTGTACATCCTCTACTCCTCGGGCACGACGGGCGCGCCGAAGTGCATCGTGCACGGCGCGGGCGGCACGCTGTTGCAGCACAAGAAGGAGCACGCGCTGCACACGGACATCGGCCCGGGCGACGTAGTCTTCTACCACACGACCTGCGGCTGGATGATGTGGCACTGGCTCGTCTCGGCCCTGGCCTCGGGCGCCGCCATCGTGCTCTACGACGGTGCCCCGCTGCACCCGGACCCCGCCGCGCTCTGGCGGCTCGCCGAACGCGAGCGCATTTCGGTGTTCGGCACCAGCGCGAGCTACCTCGCAGCGCTCGAGAAGTCCGGCTGCAGGCCGCGCGACGCGGCGAACCTCGCGGCCCTGCGCACCGTGCTGTCGACGGGCTCGCCGCTGGCGCCCGCGAGCTTCGACTACGTGTACGAGGCCGTCAAAACGGACCTGCAGCTCTCCTCCATCTCGGGCGGCAGCGACATCATCGCCTGCTTCGCGCTCGGCAATCCGCTGCTGCCCGTCTACCGCGGCGAGCTGCAATGCCTCGGGCTCGGCATGGACGTGCGCGTCTTCGACGACGCCGGGCACGCGCTGCACGGGCGCAAGGGCGAGCTCGTCTGCGCCTCCCCTTTCCCCTCGATGCCGCTCGGTTTCTGGAACGATCCATCCGACAGGAAGTTTCATGCGGCC
Source organism: uncultured Gammaproteobacteria bacterium (assembly GCA_963782445.1). Lineage (GTDB taxonomy): Bacteria > Pseudomonadota > Gammaproteobacteria > Steroidobacterales > Rariloculaceae > ZC4RG20. The sequence goes on along the minus strand of CAWAJM010000001.1, from coordinate 621,859 downwards.
TACTTCGAGCGCTTCCCGGGCGTGTGGCATCACGGCGATTACGCCGAGCTCACGGTCCATGGCGGCCTCGTGATCTTCGGCCGCTCGGATACGGTGCTGAACCCGGGCGGCGTGCGCATCGGCACGGCCGAGATCTACCGCATCGTCGACGGCTTCGCCGAGGTCGCCGAGAGCATCGCCGTCGGTCAAGAATGGCAAGGGGACACGCGCGTCGTGCTGTTCGTGCGCCTCGCCCCGGGCCATGCGCTCGACGCCGATCTCAAACGCGCACTGCGCGAGGCGCTGCGGCGCGAGGCCAGCCCGCGGCACGTGCCCGCGAAGATCCTCGCGGTCGAGGACATTCCGCGCACGCTGAACGGCAAGCTCGTCGAGGCCGCCGTGCGCAACGTCATCCACGGCCGGCCCGTCCCGAATGCGGATGCGCTCGCTAACCCCGCGGCGCTCGAGGGCTTCCGGAATCGTCCGGAGCTTGCCAGCTGAGCGCGCTCGCGGTATGACGCTGGCTCTTTCGTTACGGGACCCGATCCGCTCGCACAAGGACGCGCCGACCGCATGACGACCCCGCTTGCCGAATACCGGCGCCGGCTCGAAGCCGGCGAGCTGGCCGAGGACCTTGCCCAACGGGAGGCCGTCGCGGCGCTCGACCGCCTGCACGCCGAGCTTGCGGCCGGCGGCCCGCCCCAGCGCGGGTGGCGGCGCCGCATGGCCGGCGCCGTGGGCCGGCGCGCCGGGCCGCCGCCCGGCGTCTACCTCTGGGGCCGCGTCGGTCGCGGCAAGACGCTTCTCATGGACCTGTTCTTCGAATGCCTGCCGTTCGAAGACAAGCTGCGCCGCCACTTCCACCGCTTCATGGCCGCCGTGCACGACGACCTCAAGCGCCTGCGCGATCGCGCCGACCCGCTCGAGCTCGTGGCGGACGGCCTCGCCGAGCGCGCACGCGTCATCTGCTTCGACGAGCTGGCCGTGACGGACATCGCTGATGCCATGATCCTCGGCACGCTGTTCGCAGCGCTCTTCGAGCGCGGCGTCGCCCTGGCCGCAACGTCCAACCTCGAGCCGCGCGACCTTTACAAGGAGGGCTTGCAGCGCCAGCGTTTCCTGCCCGCCATCGATCTCATCGAGCGCCATACCGAGGTCGTGCATGTCGGCGGCGACCTCGACTACCGGCTCGCCTTCCTCGAGAGAGCCAACGTCTACCTGCAGCCCAACGACGAACGGGCCGACCGGCGCCTGGCCGAGTATTTCCGCAGCATGGCTCGCGACCGCGGCGAGGCGCACGGCCGCATCGAGATCCTGAACCGGCCGATCGACTTTCGGCGCGAATCGGACGGCGTCGTCTGGTTCGGCTTCGATGCGGTCTGCGATGGCCCGCGCAGCCAGGACGACTACATCGAGCTCTCGAAGCTCTACCATACGGTGCTGCTCTCGGACGTGCCGCAGTTCGACGTGCGCCTCGAGAACCAGGCGCGCCGCTTCATCGCACTCGTCGACGAGTTCTACGACCGGCGCGTGAAGCTCATCCTCTCGGCCGCGAGCCCGGTCGAGTCGCTGTACCAGGGGACGCGGCTCGCGCACGAATTCCAGCGGACGCGCAGCCGGCTCGCGGAGATGCAGAGCCGGGAGTATCTCGGTGCCGAGCACCGGGCGTAGGCGGCCAAAGGCGAGCGGGGCGCTGGGGGCGTGAGCGGGCTTGGTCCAATACCGACTACGGACTCTCCACGGCGTTCGGCTGGGCGTCGCCGGATCTCACGTCCCGCCGATACGTGTACGCACTTCGGTGAGCTCGGGAAAGAACTGGATATCGAGCGCCTTCTTGAGGAACTTGACCCCGGCCGTGCCGGCCGTGCCCGCCTTGTAGCCGATGATGCGCTCCACGGTCTTCATGTGCTGGAAGCGCCAGCTCTGGAAGTTCATCTCGATGTCCACGAGCCGCTCGCAGACCTCGTAGGCGGCCCAGTACTCCTCCGGGTGCTCGTAGATGACCTGAAAGACGTCGACGACGCCCGGATGGTGCTCGTAAGGCTCCGTCCAGTCCCGCTCGACGCGCTCGAGCGGGACGCGGTGGCCCACACGGTACAGATAGCGTAGGAACTCGTCGTAGAGGCTCGGGCTCTCGAGGGCCCGTTTCAACGTGCGGTAGTATTCCAGATGATGGCGGAACATCGGCAGCAGATTGCGCGCCTTGTTGCCGAGCTTGAACTCGAGCACGCGGTATTGCGGCGACTGGAACCCGGACGCCGTGCCGAGCGCGTCGCGGAACGCGGCGTATTCGCGGGGGGTGAGCGTTGCGAGCACAGCCCACTGGGACGTCAGCTGCTGCTGGACCGTCGTGATGCGGCCGAGCGTCTTGATGCTGCGCGCGAGCTCGTCCTGCTTCAGACACTCTAGCGCGGCGTCGAGCTCGTGCAGCACGAGCTTGAACCACAGCTCCGAGACCTGATGCTGAATGATGAACAGCATCTCGTCGTGGTGGCCGACCACGGGCCGCTGCGCACCGAGCAGCGCGTCGAGCTGCAAGTAGCGGTCGTAGCGGATCTCGACCGCCGATTCAGCCGGCTCCGCGGCGTCTTCGGTCCGCCCCGAAGGCTTGCGTGGGTCCTCGCCCGTTTTGCCGTTCATAACGATACTTTCCCGCCGCACCCCGAGCCCTACCGCTGGCCGGTCTCGCGCGCAACGTTTAACCTAGTAGTCCGGTTCTGACTCGCCGGCGCCGGCGAGCGGCGGCAGGGAAACGTCGATAGTGAAAGATAGGCCTCGCGCCAGGGTACTCGATCCAGCCGCAACGTCAATCGCTCGCGATGCCCGCTAAGCCAGAAGCGCGCCCGCTGCACAGCGGCGCCGAGCGACTCAAGGCGATCGCGGCGTGCGGCGCACGGTGCGAAGTCCACCCCGCGGTCGAGGTCGATCCCGTCCGCTTCGTCGAACGTTACTATGCGCAGGTCCCCAGCGAGGACCTGGCCCGCGACCCCACCGCGCTCGCGGCCGCCGCGCTGGACCACCTCGACTGGGCACGGATCCGCAAGCCCGGCACGCCCAAGATCCGCGCGTTCAATCCGACCCTCGACGCCAACGGGTTCACGTCGCGGCACACGCTCGTCGAGCTCGTCAACGACGACATGTCGTTTCTCGTCGACTCCGTGACGCTGACGCTGAACGCCCTGGGCCACGGCATCGTGCTCACGATCCATCCGCTGCTGCGCGTCCGGCGCGACGGCCGCGGCGCGCTGAAGCGCGTCTATGTCGACGAGCGCCCGGCGGACGCGCCGCGCGAATCCTTCATTCACGTAGAGATCGCGCGCGTCACGGACCCCGAAGCGCTGCGGAGAATCGAGAACGAGCTTGCGGCGACGCTGCGCAACGTCCGGCACTCGGTCGAAGACTGGCCCGCATTGCTCGGGGAGCTCCAGGCGGCAACGGCCGAGCTCGCGGCGACCCGAGGACCGCCGGCCGATGTGAGGCAGGAGGCAACGGAGTTCCTCGAGTGGCTCGCGGACGATCATTTCACGCTGCTCGGCTACCACGAGTACAAGCTCGCGCGCGGCAGCAGCGCGGACATGCTGCAGCCGGTAGCCGGCACGGGCCTCGGCATCCTGCGCGACGAGGGACGGCCGCAGGAAACGCTGCGGCTCACGGGCACGGCGCGCGACGAGGCACGCTCGCCGCGCCCCCTGATCGTAACGAAGACCAATGCCCGCTCGCGGGTCCATCGGCCGGCGCGGCTCGACTACATCAGCATCAAAGTCTTCGACGCCCGCGGCCGCCCGCAGATCGAGCGCCGCTTCCTGGGCCTGTTCACGTCGTCCGCCTATAACGAGCTGCCGCGGGACATTCCGCTGCTCCGGCGCAAGGCCCGTCAGCTCATCGAGCAGGCCGGCCTCGACCCGAACAGCCATCGCGGCAAGACGCTGCAGCACATCGTCGATACGTTCCCTCGCGACGACCTGTTCCAGGCCTCGGTCGATGACCTCGCACGGATTACGCACGGCATCCTGGGACTGCAGGAGCGGCGCCAGCTGCGCCTGTTCTGTCGCCGGGACGCTTTCGGCCGCTTCTATTCGTGCCTCGTCTATCTGCCCCGCGACCAATACAACCACCGCGCCCGCGCACGCATCGAGGAAGTGCTGTGCCGCGGGCTCTCCGGCCGCTCCGTCGAGTCCGACGTGCGAATCTCGGACTCGGCGCTCGCGCGCCTGACAGTCGTCGTCAACACCGATCCCGCGGAGCGCGCCGCGGTCGACGCGAACGCGCTCGAGCGCGAGCTCGCCGCGGCAGTGCGCAGCTGGAGCGACAAGCTGCGCGACGTTCTGCTCGCGAACTTCGCCGAGGACCGCGCGCTGGCACTGTTCCAGCGCTTCTCCGAGCAATTCTCGGCGGCGTACCAAGAAGGAGTCTCGCCCGAGCGCGCGGCCGAGGACGTGCTCTGCGTGGAGCGGCTCGCGGACCGCCGCAGCACACTCGAGATGCGCATGTTCCAGGCGCAACGCGGCACCCCGCTGCTGCGCTTCTCGGCGTTCTCCCTCGACGCCCCTATTCCCCTCTATATCGCCCTTCCCTTGCTCGAGAACATGGGCCTGCGCGTGCTCGACGAGCGCGTCTATACCGTCGGGCTCGCAACCGATACCGTGTTCATTCAGGACTTCGAGGTCGCCGCCAGTACGGGCGAGCCCGTCGAGGCGGTCGCGATCGAGGAACGCTTCGAGGAGTGCTTCGCACGCGCGTTGCGCGGGGAAATCGACAACGACGCCTTCAACAGCTTCGTCGTCAACGCGGAGCTCAACTGGCGCGAGGCCGCCGTGCTCAGAGCCTATTGCCGCTACCTGCTGCAGGGGGGCGTGCGCTACAGCCAGAGTTACGTGCAGGAGGTGCTGGCCCGCTATCCGCAGCTCTGCAGCGCGCTGATCGGACGCTTCAGGAGCCTGTTCGACCCCGCGCTCACGCCGGCCGTCCGCGATCGGGCCGCCGCCGAGCATCTGGACGCGATCCGAGCCGAGATCGATCGCACCGTGAGCCTGGACGAGGATCGGATCCTGCGGGCATTTGCGGCGGTGCTCGAAGCCACGCTGCGCACGAATTTCTTTCAGGAGATCGACGGCGCGCCGAAGCCCTATCTCGCGTTCAAGCTCGATCCGTCCAAGGTGCCCGATCTGCCGCGGCCGCGCCCGGCCTTCGAGATCTACGTCCATTCTCAGCGCGTCGAGGCCGTGCATCTGCGCTGCAGCCGCATCGCGCGCGGCGGCATCCGCTGGTCGGATCGGCGCGAGGACTTCCGCACGGAGATCCTCGGGCTCATGAAGGCGCAGCAGGTCAAAAACACGGTCATCGTGCCGAACGGCGCCAAGGGCGGCTTCGTCTGCAAGCAGCTGCCCGCAGGCGACCGCGATGCCGTCCAGCGCGAGGTCGTCGCCTGCTACGAGACGTTCATTCGCGGCATGCTCGATCTCACCGACAACATCGTCGGCCAGAATGTCGTGCGGCCGCCGCGCGTCGCCGCCCGCGACGGCGACGACCCTTATCTCGTCGTCGCGGCCGACAAGGGCACGGCGACGTTCTCGGACATCGCCAACGGCATCGCCGCCGACTACGGGTTCTGGCTCGGCGATGCCTTCGCCTCGGGCGGGTCGGCGGGCTACGACCACAAGAGGATGGGCATCACGGCGCGCGGTGCCTGGATCGGCGTGCGCCGGCATTTCCGCGAGCTCGGCCTGGACACGCAGGCCGAGCCGTTCACGGTGGCCGGGATCGGCGACATGTCGGGCGACGTGTTCGGCAACGGCATGCTGATGTCGCCGCACATCAAGCTCGTCGCGGCGTTCAATCACCAGCACATCTTCATCGACCCCGATCCCGACCCGGCAGCGAGCTTCGCCGAGCGCAAGCGCCTGTTCGAGCTGCCCCGCTCGAGCTGGGACGACTACGACCGCAAAACGCTGTCCCCGGGCGGCGGCATCTATGCGCGCCAGAGCAAGTCGATTCAACTGCAGCCGGCGGCTTGTGCCGCGCTCGGGCTCACGGTCTCGACCGTGACGCCACCGGACCTGATCCGCGCGATCCTGACGGCACCGGTCGACCTGCTCTGGAACGGCGGCATCGGCACGTACGTCAAGGGCTCGAGCGAGGACAACGCCGACGCCGGCGATCCTGCGAACGATGCCGTGCGCGTCGACGGCCGCAACCTCAAGTGCCGCATCGTCGCCGAGGGCGGGAACCTCGGGTTTACGCAGCTCGGACGCGTCGAGTACGCGCTCGCGGGTGGCCGCATCAACACGGACTTCATCGACAACTCGGCCGGCGTCGACACATCGGACCGAGAGGTCAACATCAAGATCCTGCTCAGCGCCGCGCTCGCCGCCGAGGTTCTGAAGCCCGCGCGGCGCAATCCCTTGCTCGCGGCCATGACGGAAGATATCGCGGCCCACGTGCTCGCCGACAACTACGGGCAAACGCAGGCGCTGTCGGTCATGAGCTCGCAGGAACCGGCGCGGCTCGGCGAGCAGACCCGGCTCATGCGCATCCTCGAGTCCCACGGCGAGCTCGACCGCGGCCTAGAGTTCCTGCCGACCGACGAGCAGCTCGAGGAACGGCGCCGGGCGGGACAAGGGCTCACGCGGCCGGAGCTCGCCGTCATCATGAGCCATGCGAAGCTCGAGCTGACGGGCAGCCTCATCGACACGGACATCCCGGACGATGCATTTTCCGCCCGCGAGCTCGAGCTCTATTTTCCCGCGCAGCTCAAGGCGCGGCTCCGGCCATTCATGTACTCGCACCGGCTGCACCGGGAGATCGTCGCCATGATGATCTCGAGCAGCATGATCAATCGGATGGGCCCGTACTTTCCGTTTCGCGCGCACGAAGAGACCGGCGCGGACTTCGCTCAAGTCGCGCGCGCCTATTCGATCGTTCGCGAGGTCTTCGGCGTCCGCGCGCTTTGGCGGCGCATCGAAGCGCTCGATTACGCCGTGCCGGCCGGCGTTCAGTACAACGTCATGTTCGAGATCAGCCGCCGGGTCCGGCACGCCGTCTACTGGTTTCTGCAGCGCTATTCGACGCAGCTCGAACGTCGAGCCCATGGTGAACCGCTTCGGCTCCGGGGTGCGCGGCGTCCTCGGCGTGCTCCCGAGTCTCGTCGGCGACGGCGAGCGGCGCTTCGAGGAGGAGTCGCGGCGGCTCGAGGAAGCCAACGTCCCGGCCGCCGTCGCCCGCGAGGTCGCCGGGCTCGGCGTCACGACGCAGGTCCTCGATATCGTCGAGCTCGCCGAGGAGAGCGGACTCGATCCGCGCGACCTCGCGCGGCTCTACCTGGACGTGGGCCGCCACCTGCACCTCGGCTGGATCGGGCGCCAGATCGAGGCGCTGCAAGTCGAGGGGCATTGGCGGGCCATGGCCCGGGCGACGCTGCGCGAGACGCTGGCACGCGAGCATCGAGCGGTCGTCGCCGCGATCCTCGCGCGGTACGGCTGCGAGAACCTCGACGCCGCGCTCGACGACTGGCTCAAAGCGCTCGGCGTGCGCATCGCCCGCGTAGCGAGCGTGCTCGACGAGATGCGGGCCGCCGGCCCCATGGATTTCGCGACGCTTTCGATCGCGCTCAAAGAGGTCAACCGGCTCGCCTGAAGAAGGTAAAAAAGGGCTCTGACCCCTTTTTTGACTTTACAATGGCAGGCTATGAACGAAGACAGACCCGGCAGGCTCGTCCTGCTCCGCCACGGCCAAAGCGACTGGAACCTCAAGAACCTGTTCACGGGCTGGACCGACGTCGATCTCAGCGAGCTCGGTATCGAGGAGGCCCGCGCCGCAGGTCGCACGCTGCGCGAGACCGGGATCGAATTCGACGTTGCATTCACCTCCGTGTTGACGCGCGCGATCCGCACGCTCTGGCTCGTGCTCGACGAGATGCAGCTCATGTGGATCCCCGTCGAGCGGCACTGGCGGCTCAACGAGCGTCACTACGGCGCGCTGCAGGGCCTCGACAAAGCCGAGACCGCCGCGCGCCACGGCGACGAGCAGGTCAAGATCTGGCGCCGCAGCTACGACATCCCCCCGCCGCCGCTCGAACTCGACGACCCGCGTCACCCTCGCCACGACCCGCGCTACGCGCGGCTCGCGCCATCGGCGGTGCCGGCCACGGAGTCGCTGAAGCTCACGCTCGGCCGCGTCCTGCCCTTTTGGGAAGACCGGATCGTGCCGGAGCTGCGCGCCGGGCGCGACGTGCTGGTCGCGGCCCACGGCAACAGCCTTCGCGCCCTCGTCAAAATGCTCGAGGATATCTCCGACGACGCCATCGTGAGCCTCAATATCCCGACGGGCGTCCCGCGGCTCTACGAGCTCGACGGCGCGCTGAGACCGACGCGCGCGGAATATCTCGGCGATCCCGCCGCCATCGCCGCAGCGGCCGAGGCCGTCGCCAATCAGGCGTCGGGCGGCAAGGCCAAGGGCTGAGCATGCTGTACGATCTCGGGCAGCACCGCGTCGTCACGGCCGGCGACGCGTATTTCGTCGCACCCAACGCCTCGGTCATCGGCCGCGTCGTGCTCGGCCGCGACGCGAGCGTCTGGTTCGGCGCCGTGCTGCGCGGAGACAGCGCCGCGATCTCTATCGGCGACCGCAGCAACGTCCAGGACAATGCCGTCGTGCACGTCGACGGCGATGCGCCCGCTTCGGTGGGCGCGGACGTGACGATCGGTCATGCGGCGACCGTTCACGGCTGCACGGTCGGCGACTTCTCGTTGATCGGCATCGGCGCGACGATCCTGAGTCATGCCGTCATCGGCCGCTACTGCATCGTCGGCGCAAACGCGCTGATTACCGAGGGCAAGCAGTTTCCGGATCGTTCGCTGATCCTGGGCGTGCCCGCGCGCCGGGCCCGCGAGGTCACCGACGAAGAGATGGCTATGCTCGCGAAAAGCGCCGAGCATTACGCCGAGATGGGAAGGCGCTACCGCCGCGAGCTCGCGCCGCGCTGAACAGCCTCGAGAAAAGCATGCCCGCCTACGCGACTTTGCTCCGTGTCCTGACGTTCGGCTTTCCGCTCTGGGCGCTCGCCGCGAGCCTCCTCGCACTGTTTCGTCCGGGCGTCTTCACGTGGTTCAGCGGCCCGCTCATCACCGTGAGCCTCGGCGCAATCATGCTCTCGATGGGCCTGACGTTGACCGTCGACGACTTCCGCCGCGTCGCGAAGCAACCGCGGCTCGTCGCGCTCGGCGTCGCGCTGCAGTACGTCGTCATGCCGTCGCTGGGCTGGAGCATCGCCTGGCTGCTGCACCTGCCGACGCCGCTCGCCGTCGGCCTGATCCTCGTTTCATGCTGCCCCGGCGGCGTGGCCTCGAACGTAATCTCCTATATCGCGCTCGCCGACGTGCCGCTCTCCGTCTCGATGACGGCGGTCTCCACGCTGCTGTCGGTGATCATGACACCCGCGCTCACGACCCTGCTCGCGAGCAGCCGCGTCGATGTGCCGGCCGGCGGCCTGCTCGTCAATACGGTGCAGGTCGTAATCGTGCCGATCGTGCTCGGCCTGCTCCTGCGCCGCTACGCACGGCGTGTGACCGCGGCCGTGCTGCCGGCCGCACCGCTCGTCGCCGTCGCGCTCATCACGCTCATCGTCGCTTCGATCATCGGCGCAAACCGGGCCGACATCCTGCAGTCCGGCGCGCGGCTCACGCTGGCCGTGTTCTTGCTGCACGGCATGGGCTTTCTGCTCGGCTACACGCTCGCGCGGCTGCTCGCAGCGGGCGTAATCTCGGCCCGCACGATCTCCGTCGAGGTCGGCATGCAGAACTCGGGGCTCGGCGTCGTACTCGCGAATCAGAACTTCCCGGATCCGCTGACGGCCGTGCCGAGCGCGATCTCGAGCCTGTTCCATTCGCTTATCGGCAGCGCGCTCGCGGCGCTTTGGCGCGCACGCGGCCAGGCGGCGCAGGCGCCGGCCGAAGCTCTCGCGGCCGAGGAAACGGCCTAGCGGGCCACTGCTGTGTCGTTAGCGCGTGTAGCCTTCTCCTAGGAGCGGAAACCTCGGTGGCGGCGCTTTTGCCTGGGCGCAACGGCGGCGCGTGTCAGTCCGGCAGCGCGAGCGCGATGAGCTGCGCGGGGTCCGGCCGCCCGACCGAAACCACGATGAACTGCCGCCCCCCAACCGCGTAGCTCATGGGCAGGCCGCCGACCTGGCCCGGCAATTCGATCTGGGCCACGACCTTACCGGTCGCCTTGTCGTACGCGCGCAGGATCGGGTCGCCGCCCCAGCCCTCGCCGGCGAACAGCAGCGTCTTGGTCACGAGCAGCTCGGCCTGCATGGGCTTGCCGGTCGGCGGGATCTTCAGCCCCTTGAGCGCCGGGTTGTCCTTGATCTTCTGCGGCGTATCGCCGTTCGGCACCATCCACACGTTCTCGCCGCGATTCATGTCGATGGCCGTAATACGTCCGTACGGCGGCTTCACGAGCGGCAAGCCCATCGGGTGCGGCACCTGGCCCGGCGCGAAGACGTAGCGCACGTCGGTATGCTCCGGATCGGGACGCAGCGCCTCGACGACCGGATTCGTTTCCGAGCCTACGTAAAGGATGCCGGTCTCGGGATCGACGGCCCCGCCTTCCCAGTTCGCGCCGCCGCCGTAGCTCGGGAGCACGAGGGTGCCGTGCGTGCCGTCCGGTGCGTTTTCGAGCGACTCGGGCGAGAAGACCGGGCCCATGCGCAGACCCTTGACGGCCTCGAGCGCCGCGGCGTGAATCTCCGGCGTGAAGTCGACGAGGTCGTCCGGCCCGACGCCTTGACGGTCGAATGCCGGCGGCTTGGTCGGGATCGGCTGCGTCGGCGAGGACCACTCCCCGGGCACGTCGGACTTCGGCACGGGCCGCTCGACGATCGGCCACAGCGGCTTGCCGGTCCTGCGGTCGAAGGCGTAGGCGAAGGCCTGTTTCGTAAGCTGCACCACGGCCTTGACCGGGCGTCCGTCGACCGTGACGTCGAGCAGGATCGGGGCCGTCGGGTTATCCCAGTCCCAATGGTCGTGGTGGATGAGCTGCTGATGCCAGACGCGTTTGCCCGTCTTGGCATCGACCGCGACGAGCGAATTCCCGAACAAATCGTTGCCGGGCCGCTCGCCGCCGTACATGTCGCTCGTCGGTTCCTCGACGGGCAGGTAGACGATGCCGAGCTCGGCATCGGCCGACATCGGCGCCCAAACGCCGGCATTGCCGGTGTACTCGGCCGAACCGTTGAGCCAGGAGTCGTAACCGAACTCGCCGCGCTCGGGGATCGTGTGGAACGTCCAGAGCAGCTTGCCCGTGCGCACGTCGTAACCCCGCACATCGCCCTTGACGTGCGCTTTCGACTTCGGCCGCACACTCACGAGATGCGCGGGGCCGACGACGGCAACGTCTCCGACGACGAGGGGCGGCGACGAGGACCCGACATCTTCGGCGCCGCCGCCGCGCAAGCCCTGCTTGAGGTCGACGGCCCCGTCGTCACCGAAGCCCGCTTCCGGGCGCCCGGTGTGCGCGTCGAGCGCGACGAGATGAAAGCCCGGCGTAACCGTCAACACGCGGTCGTCGCCGTGGCCGTCGCTCCAATAGGCGACGCCGCGTCCCGAGCCCTTGCGCGCCCCCGCGTCGAAGCGAGTACCTTCGTTCGGCCGCCAGAGCCACAGCGTCTCGCCCGTCGTCGCATCGATCGCGACGACGTCGCGCTTGAGACCGGCCGTCGTGTACAGCACCCCGCCGACCATGAGCGGCGTCGCCTCGCTGCGCGTCTCGGGCCGCGGACCGAAATTGGCGCCGAACCAGCGCCATACGACCTGCAGCTTGGCGGCATTCGACGCGTCGATTTGCGCGAGCGGCGAATAGTGCTGCTCGGCCAAGTTCCCGCCCCAGACGCGCCATTCCGCCGACGGTGCTTTGCCCGGGCCCGCATCGTCGGCCAAGACCGCCCCGCTCGTCCCCGCCGTCGCGGCCGCCGCCGCGAGCGCCGCCACAAGTCGCCGCTTGCTGTTCATGCTGCCTCCCCCGATTCGGCCTCCGCGGGCCGCGTTATGATTTTTGGCAGCGACAGCGTACCGCGATTTTCGGCCGGCCGGTAAGTGCCGGCGCTCTTCCGGCGATGGCCGCGTCGGTGTCCGGCTGCAGGCACGGCGTAAGGGCGGTGTCGGGACGCTGAGCGCCACGGAGGGCGCTCAGCGAGCCCCCAGGGAAGGGTTCACGGCGGTCCCGACCCCGCCCTTACGCCGTGCCTGAAGCCCACCACCAACCTCGCCGGGCGGAGCCGAGCCGCAGCCTACGAACGTAAGCCCGGCCAGACGCGGATCAGCCCTTCCTGCGCAGTCGAGGCCACGAGCCGGCCGTCGGCCGTGTAGAACCGCCCGAGCGCAAGGCCGCGCGACCCCGAGGCGTTCGGGCTCTCCATGGCATATAGCAGCCATTCGTCGATGCGGAACGAGCGGTGGAACCACATCGCGTGATCGAGGCTCGCCATCTGCAGATTGCCGGCCACGAAGCTGACCTCGTGCGGCAGCGTCGCCGTGCCGACGAGCTGATAGTCCGAGACGTACGCGAGCAGGTTGCGGTGCAGGTACGGGTCGTCGGGCAGGGGGTCGACAGCTTTGATCCAGATGTGGCGGCGCGGCTCGGCGGGCCGGGGATCGACGAGCTGGATGGGCTCGACGGGGCGGATCTCGAACGGCCGCTCGTGGGTCACGAAGCGATGCATCTTCTCGGGTAGGCGGCGCAGCACCTCGTCGGGCACCTCGCGGACGTCCGCGAGCCCCTCGGGTCCGGCCACGTTCGGCATCGGCGCCGAGTGCTCGAGCCCGGGCTCGGGCACTTGGAACGACGCGGTCATGTTGAAGATCGGCCGGCCGTGCTGGACGGCCACGATGCGGCGGTTGCTGAAGCTGCGGCCGTCGCGGGCGCGGTCGACGTCGTAGACGATCGCCGCGTTGACGTCGCCCGGGCGCAGAAAATAGGCATGCAACGAGTGGACCACGCGGCCCTCGACCGTATAACTCGCGGCCGTCAGCGCCTGGCCCAGCACCTGGCCGCCGAATACGCGGTCGCTTCCGATGTCCCGGCTCTCGCCGCGGAAAATATTGTCCTCGATGCGCTCGAGCTCGAGCAGCTTGAGCAGGTCGGCCAGAACCGCGTGCATGCGCCGCTCCTGCGGCAACCGCCGCTCAGGCCTTCGCGCCGCGGTTGAGCCGGGCGATGAGGCTGGAGGTGTCCCAGCGCCGGCCGCCCATATCGACGACGGCGGCGTAGAACTGATCGACGAGCGCGGCGACGGGCAGCTCGGCGCCGTTTCGCCTCGCCTCGTCGAGGCAGATCCGCAGGTCCTTGCGCATCCACTCCACGGCGAAACCGAAGTCGAACTTGCCCTCGACCATGGTCTTCCAGCGATTGTCCATCTGCCAGGACTGCGCGGCCCCCTTGCCGATCGCCTCGATGACGGCCGTCGCGTCGAGGCCGGCGCACTGCGCGAAGTTCAGCGCCTCGGCGAGCCCCTGCACGGCGCCCGCGATCGCGATCTGATTGACCATCTTCGTGAGCTGGCCGGCGCCGGTCGGGCCGACGAGCCGCACGTTGTGGGCGTAAGCGCGGATCACGGGCTCGACGCGCCCGAATGACTCGGCGTCGCCGCCGACCATGACCGTGAGCTTGCCGTTCTCGGCGCCGGCCTGGCCGCCGGAGATCGGCGCATCGTAGCAGCGGATGCCATGGCGCGCACCGGCCTTGGCGATCTCGCGCGCAAGCACGGCCGAGGCCGTCGTGTGATCGACGAAGAACGCGGCTTTCTTCATGTTCTCGAGGACGCCGTCCGCGCCGAGCACGACCTCGCGCACGTCGGGATCGTCGCCGAGGCACGTGAACACGAAGTCGGCGCCGGCCACGGCGTCGGCGGCGGAATCCGCGGCGCGTCCCGGGTACTCGGCGGCCCAGCGTTCGGCCTTCGCGGCCGTGCGGTTATAGACCGCCACCTCGTGGCCGGCTTTGCTGAGCCAGCCGGCCATGGGATAGCCCATGACGCCGAGACCCAGAAATGCAACGTGACTCATGCGAAGACTCCCAAATTTACGCCAACCATGCAGCGGCTGCGTCGGCGAAGCGCGCATAGGGCGCCGGATCGGCGGCCCGGCGCTGGGCCGCGAGGGCCCAAAAATAGCCGATGAGCCGGACGAGACGCACGACGCGCGCGAGCTCCGCCGGCGTGAACGGCACCGGGGCGCCGCGATAGTACGCTTCAACGAGCCGCCAGCGCTCGCCCTCATCATAACCGTTGAGCCCGGCGACGCCCGCGAGATCGAGGACCGGCGCGGCGGCGACAGCATACTCGAAGTCGACGAGCCATAAGCGGCCGTCCTCGAGCACATTCGCCGCGACGAGGTCGTTGTGGCAAAGCGCTATGGCCGGGTAGCGGATCGAGTAATCGTGCGCGAGCCGCTCGAGCTCGGTCCCGAGCCGGCGCTGGGCGGGCGCGAGCGCTGCGCCGCCGGCGGCTTCGACATACCCAGCCGCAAGACGCTCCGGCTCGAAGCGGCGCGCGCGCACGGGCACGCGGTGCAGCGCGCGCAGCAGATCCACGAGCGCCGCTGTCGTCTCGGGCCGGCGCAGATCCGCGGCCGTCAGGTGCCGGGCACCCGCGCGGAATTCCGTCACGAGCGTGCCTTCGGCCGCCTGATAACCGATGACGGCCGGAGCGAGACCGGCGGCGGCCGCCGCCGCCGCCACGGCCGCCTCCTCGCCGGCGTCGAGCGCACCTTCGAGCCCCGGCGGCGCGAGGCGCACGACCCAGCGCTCGGCGCCGCTGCGGACGAGATAGCTGCGCACGGCGACGCCGCCGGCGAGCGGCTCGACCGCGAGGTCCTCCGCCGGGACGGGCGCCGGCAGCACGCCCGCCAGCGCCTGCGCGACCCGTTCGCGCAGCGCCGATTCGGTGCCCGGCCGCCGCTCAGGCATCGACGCCCAAGGCCGCGGCCGCCGCACCGGCTCGCGGTTCTGCAATCGCGGCCTGCTCGGCCCGCCACTGCCGCGCCCAGGCTCTGTAGCCGACGACGATCATGAATAGATACACCACGAACAAGGCCGCGTAGAGATAGAGGCCTCTCGAACTGTATAGGTATACCGAGACGCCGTCGATGACGAACCAGTACAACCAGTTCTCGAGCACCTTGCGGGCCACCATGTACGTGGCGAGCAGGGCACCGACCGTCGTGAACGAATCGACGAACGGGCGCGCCTCGTTGCTGTGGTGCAGCAGGTAGTAGCCGAAAAGCGCGGTCACCGCCGCGATGCCGACGAGCCAGACCGCGTGCGTGCGCACCGGCCAGACCTGGATCGGCAGCTCCTCCTGCTCGCCGCCGTCCTCGGTGACGCGCGTGCCGCCGAACTGCCACTCGTACCACCCGTAGACGGACATCGCGGCGTAAAAGATCTGCAGCCCGGATTCCATGTAGAGCCGCTTGTCCCAGAACACGACGAGCGAGAGCAGCGAGCCGATGAGGCCCGCCGTCCAGCACCAAATGTTCTCGCGAATCGCAAGCAGCAGATAGAGTACCGCCAATACGGTCGAAATCGCCTCGAGCGGAGAGAGCCGTTCGATCAGCGAGAACGCGATCTCAATCGAATGCTGCAAGGTCGGGCGCCTCCGCGACGGGAAGATCCACGTTCAGGAACTTGGCGACGAGGGCCTGGGTCGGACCGTTCTCGAACGAGCGCTGCATGGCCGCACCGAGCACGTCGAGCACGTCCGGCAGGGGCCCGCGCAGTTGCGTGCTGAGCTGGTTCACGACGACCTCGACTCGATCGTCCGCCGCCACGTCGCGAATGAATTCGACGATCGTGCGGATCGGATCTTCGTTGCCGAGCGGATACAGACTGAGCTCCACCGTGATGTTCATGTCGCCTCCGTTCAGAAGTGATACCGGACGGTCACGCCCGCTTGGCGCGGGTCGCCGAGCCGCACATACAGCTTGTTGGGAAAGTCGGGGGGCTCGTCGCCGAAGTAAAACCCGCGCACGGCATAGTCCCGGTTCAACAGATTGCGCACCCAAAGCTCGGCGCTCCAGGCGCCGAAATCCCTGCCGCCGTGCAGGTTCACGAGCGAGTAGCTCCACGACTTCTGGTCGTGGCTGTAGTCGAAATAGAAGGCGTCTCGCCCCGTCAGATCGATGCGTCCCCACCAGCCCGCCGGCACCCGATACTCGGCGCTCAGCGAAAAGTTCCAGGGCGGAGCATGCGCCTCGCTGCGGCCGTCGAGCGCCGGGTAGAGCGGGAAGTCGACGATAGCGGTCGAAAGCAGACCGAGCGAGCCACCGATCGTGACGCGGCGCGTGGCGCGCCATTGCAGCGTCGCCTCGAGGCCGCTGAGCCGGCTCTTGTCCGCGTTTTCCGTCAGAAACAGGAACGACGACGGATCTCCGAGGCGCAACTGCAGGGGAATCTTGATCTGCTGGGCATCGCGCCGCCCGGCGAACACATCCATGTCGCCGCTGAGCCGCCCGTCGAGCCAAGTGCCCTTGAGACCCGCCTCGAGCGTCCACATGAACTCCGGCCCGAACTGGATCTGGGCCGGCGTCAGGTTGTCCACGGTGCTGAAATCGACGCCGGCGAACGCGGTATTGAAGCCGCCGGCCTTGTAGCCGCGCGCGAGCCGCACATACGGACGCCACGCGTCCGCGAAGCGCCAGCTCACGGCAAGCTCGCCGCCCAGCATGCGGTCGACGGGCGCGAAGCGGTTACCGTTGGTGTCGGCGTAGTCCGCCGCGCGGCGTTCCGAGCGCAGCCCGGCCGTAAGCTCCGCGCGCCGGCCGAGCTTGAGATCGACCTCACCGTAGACGGCCACGTTCCTCGCGTCGTAGTCGCTGTGCGAGACGTTGTCCAGCACATCGTACGTCGACGCCGGCAGGCGGCTGTCCCCGTAGACCCCCGTGTTCGAGAGACCGTCGGCCTCGGCGAGGTCGAGCGCGTAGATACCGACGAGCCAGTCGCCACGCCCGTTCGCGATCGCGCCGGGCTTGGAGAGCAGCCTGACTTCCTGACTGTACGTGCGCCGAGTACGATCGTCGGCGCTGAAATAGTCGTAGACGTAGGGCGCCCAGAGCACCGGATTGCCCCAGTCCGCATCGAAGCTGTAGATCGCCTTCGTGCGATTGGCCGCCGAGATGCTCACGACGTTGAAGCGATCGAGGTTCGCCGTGACGCGCACGGAGCCCGCGACGGAGCGCTGCGCATCGCGCCCCGGCCGGTTGGACTCGGTCGTATAGTCGTTGTCGATCGTCCAGGCGTCGTAGCCGTTGGCGATGTCGATGTACAGTCCAGTCGCCTCGACCTCGACGCGCTCGGACGGGTTCCACCGCAGCTTGCCCCGCGTCGTGAGCTCGTCGCGGCCGTACGTGTCGTCCCGATGCAGGTAAGTGTTCGTGCGAAAGCCGTTGCTGCGGTAGCGCTGCACGGAGAGCCGATAGTCCGCGTGCGCGGCCGCCGGACCGCCGACGGCCGCGCCGAGCGCTTCCGTGCCGTCGGTGCCGCCCGTGAGCTCGACGTTGGTCTCGAGGGTGTCGGAGGGCTCGGTCGAGCGCATGTAGATCAGGCCGCCGAGCGCGTTCGCGCCGTAACGCGTGCCCTGGGGCCCGCGCAGCACTTCGACGCGGTCGATGTCGAACAGCGTCGCCGCCGCGCCGAGCGAAGAGAAATCGATATCGTCGATGATGAAGCCGACCGAAGGGTTCGGGGCGCCCTCGTACTGCTCGAGCTCGCCGACGCCGCGCAGCTGGAAATACCGCGCGCGCGAGCCCTCTCCCGACCAATTCAGGTTCGGAATGAACGACGTTGCCTCTTCGAAGTGCTGCAGCGTCGTCTCACGCAGCGTCTCGTTGTCGAGCACCGAGACGCTCGCGGGCAGGTTCAGCACGCCCGTGTCGCGCAGCTCGCCCTTGACGACGATCTCCTCGAGCGGGCCGTCCCCGGCCCGCGGCGCGGCCGCCGTCCGGGCCCGCCCCGCGGCCGCAGGCGGCGCCTGCGCCGACCAGGCCGGGGCTGAGGCCGCGAGCGGTGCGAGCGCGAGCGCGAGCCTCACGCGCGATGCGAGTGAATGAGGCATTGCGGATCTCCTCTTAAAAGAGACCCGGTCCGTTTTAGCGATGGGGGAGATGACAGCGGCTCCAGTCCCTACGCCGGCACTAACCGGATCAGGTTCAAAGGGTTGGTTGACGAATTCGTCAACCTCTCAGGCCGGGTAGGCCACCCCTCGGATCAAGACGTTTCCATGATAGAAGAAACGCCGGCGAGCGTCACTCCTTGAGACGCGGGAGAAGCTCCGCGAAATTGCACGGCCGCGTCCGGTAATCGAGTTGCGCGGCGAGAATCTTGTCCCAGGCCGTTACGCAGGCATGCGCCGAGCCCGGCAGACAGAAGACGTAGGTGCCGTTAGCTACGCCGGCGAGACAGCGCGACTGCAGCGCCGAGGTGCCGATCTCCGGAAACGACACGGCGCGGAACAGCTCGCCGAAGCCGTCGATCTGCTTGTCGAGCAGCGCGGCCACGGCCTCGGGGGTGCCGTCGCGTCCCGTGACGCCGGTGCCGCCCGTGCTGATCACGACGTTGACCTCGGGCTCGGCGATCCAGACGGAGACGACGGCGCGGATCGCGTAAATATCGTCGCGCACGATGCGCTTGCCGGCCAGGCGATGACCCGCACCCTCGAGACACTCGACGAGCAGCCCGCCCGACTTGTCCGTGGCCTCCGTGCGCGTATCCGACACTGTGAGCACGGCAATATTGAGCGGCAGAAACGATCTCTCGTCCACGATCAGTGCTGCTTCCAGTCGAAGGGCTCCATCTTCGAGGCGTCGACGAGCCGCAGATCCCGCGCCATGCAGATCGCGTCTTCCCTGCCCGAGTAATAGCCGCGCCGGCGCCCGACTTCCGCATAGCCCAGCTTCAAATAGAAACGGCGCGCCGCATCGTTATCGGCGCGCAGCTCGAGGCGCAAGAGAAACGTGCCCGCCGTACGGGCCGAGGCTTCGAGCCACTCGATGAGCCGCATGCCGATACCGCGCCGCCGGTAGCCGGGCGCCACGGCCAACAGGTTCAGATGGGCGTGCTCGTCGTGGAACTCCATGATCGCGAACCCGACGATGCGGCGCCGATCGCGCGCAACGACGGCTGCGGACTCGCCATCGCGGATGTAGCGCAGCACACGCCGCTCGTCCCAGCTCCAGGGCAACCCGTCCTCGATGAAGCGCCGGGACATCTCGGCGATGTCCGCCGCCTCGTCGCGACGGGCGAGGCTCAATCGAATGCTCGTCATGGCAACTCCTCGCGTTCGAGTATAGTGCCACCGTGGCCGAGGGTATGCGATACAGCGCCGACGGGCTCGCGTGCGTCGTCCTCGCGGCCGGCGGCTCGCGCCGGCTCGGCGCGCCGAAGCAGCTCGCGCGCCGGCTCGGTCTACCGCTGCTTCTGCATGCCCTCGAGGCCGCAGCGGGAACCGCGTCGGCGCGCCCCGTCGTCGTCCTCGGCGCCGGCGCGCTGCGCCTGCGCGCGTTGCTGCGCCGCGCCGGCCCGCCGTGCATCGTCGTCCAGAATTCGGGGTGGGCGGGCGGCCTCGCGACCTCTCTGCGCGCGGGACTCAAGGCCGTGCCGAGCACGGCTCCAGCCGTGTTGATCGTGCTCGCGGATCAGCCGCTCGTCGGCCGCGCGGCGCTCGCGCGACTCGCGCGGGCTTGGCGGCGCCGCCCCGGCGTGCCCGCGGCGGCCGCCTATGCGGGACGACTCGGAGTGCCCGCAATTCTGCCGCGCAGAACATGGCCGACCCTCCGGACGCTCGAAGGCGATGTCGGCGCGCGCGCGGTGCTCGCCGGCGCGCCGCGCGTCACGGCCGTGCCTATGCCCGAAGCGGCTTTCGACGTGGATCGGCCGGAGGATCTTGCACGCTTGGCGCGCGGGCGCCCGTCGCACAGTTGACCCAACCCGTCGCGCCGTCGGCGTAATGCTCTTTCTTCCAGATCGGCACGCGAGCCTTGACCTCGTCGATGACGTAACGGCAGGCATCGAACGCCGCGCCGCGGTGCGCGGCGCTGACTCCGACCCAGACGGCACAGGCGCCGATCTCGAGCCGGCCGACGCGGTGCTCGCAATGCACTGCGAGAACGTCGAAGCGTTCGACGGCCTCGGCCAGGATCTTCTCGCCCTCGGCGACGGCGATGGGCGCGTGCGCTTCGTACTCGAGGCCGTTCACGGCCTCCCCTTCGTTGTGGTTGCGCACCCAGCCCTCGAAGGTGACGCGGGCGCCGGCCGCCGCATCGGGCAACCGGCCCTCGAGCGCCTTCAGATCGAGCGCGGCATCGCGAATGGCGAAGCTCGTCTGCGCGGCCATGACTCAGCCCCCTGCAACGGGCGGGAAGAACAGCACGACATCGCCCTCGCGCAGCGCCCGATCCCAGCCGCTGAGCTCGTCGTTGACGGCAACCTTGCAGCGCCCGACGGCATCGGCGAAGCCGTGGCGTGCGGCCACCTCGCGATAGAGCTCGCCCGTCGTCGCGGCGCCCGTCGAGACGCGCTCCGTCTCGCGGCCCGCCTGCTCACGGAACGCCGCGAAATACCGGGCCGTGATCTCGATCAACGCCCCGCCTCCGGCTCGGCGGCCGGCCGCTCTGCGCGCGCCTCGGCCGACGGGGCTTCCCGGCGAAAGTCGCGCTTGCCGCCCGTCTTCGCGAGCAGCGCGACCTCGCGGATCGTGATGCCGTGCGTCAGCGCCTTGCACATGTCGTAGATCGTGAGCGCCGCGACCGAAGCGCCCGTCAGCGCTTCCATTTCGACGCCGGTCTTGTGCGTCGCGCGCACGCGGCAGCGCACCTCGAC
Source organism: uncultured Gammaproteobacteria bacterium (assembly GCA_963782445.1). Taxonomy (GTDB): domain Bacteria; phylum Pseudomonadota; class Gammaproteobacteria; order Steroidobacterales; family Rariloculaceae; genus ZC4RG20. Next base: position 601,021 of record CAWAJM010000001.1, on the reverse strand, counting down.
CTCGCGCGGACCGCACCAGTCGATTTGTATCTTGCAGCTCTCGAGCGGCAGCTGATGGCAGAACGGGATGAGCTCGTGCGTTTTTTTCGCGGCCATGACGCCGGCGATGATAGCCGTGTCGAACACGGGCCCTTTTTTCGTGCGCAGGGCCTCGCCGGCGCCCACGGGCGCCTCGGGCGGAAACTCGACGACCGCACGGGCCTCGGCCGTGCGTGTGGTCACGGCCTTGTCGCCGACGTTCGACCATGGTCGGCCGGTCGGCCTCGTCCACGTGCGTCAGCATCAGCCGCCCATCCTGTACATCTCGACGCGGCGCGCCTCGCTGTCCTCTTTCCCGGCCCGCCTGCCGCGCAGCTCGCTGTAGCGGTCGGCGCGGCCGCGCCACACGTTTTGCAGCAGGCCGACGAGCTCGGCATCGCTTGCGCCCGCGCGCAGCGCGTCCCGCAGGTTCGTGCCGCGGGCCGCGAAGAGGCACGTGTAGAGCGTGCCGTCGGCCGATAGGCGGGCGCGATGGCAGTCCCCGCAGAACGGTTCGCTGACCGACGAGATGAAGCCGATCTCTCCTCGCCCATCGACGAAGCGATAGCGCTTCGCGACCTCGCCGCGGTAATTGCTGCCGAGCGGCTCGACGGGCCAACGCGCGGCGACGCGCTCGAGCAGCGCCTTCGAGGTCACGACGTCCCCGGCCCGCCAGCCGTTCAGCGTGCCTACGTCCATGTATTCGATGAAGCGCACGATGACGCCCGTGCCGCGGAAGCGCTCGACGAGATCGAGCACCCCGTCCTCGTTGCGGCCCTTCTGCACCGTGACGTTGATCTTGAGCGGCGCAAAGCCGGCCGCGAGCGCCTTGTCGATGCCCTCGAGCACGGCGCGCAAATTCCCGCGTCCGCCGCTCATCTGCCGGAACACGGCCTCGTCGAGGCTGTCGAGGCTCACGGTCACGCGCTGGAGGCCGGCCGCGCGCAGCGCATCGGCCTGCTGGGCGAGGCGTGTGCCGTTCGTCGTCAGCGCCACATCCTCGACGCCCGAGAGCCCGGCGAGGGCTTCGACGATCTCGACGATGTCCCGGCGCAGCAGCGGCTCGCCGCCCGTCAAGCGAAATTTCGTGACGCCGAGGTGCAGGAACAGGCCCCCGAGCCGCTTGATCTCGCCCGTCGTGAGCCATTCGGCACGCGGCAAAAACCGGTGGCCCTCGCCATATACCTCCGCGGGCATGCAGTACGGGCAGCGGAAGTTGCAGCGGTCGATGACCGAGATCCTGAGATCGCGAAGCGGGCGCTCCAGGCGGTCCCTGACTGCGCCTTGCCCCTGCCAGTTTTTCACGCTGCTGCTCATCGGACATGTACCTCGGCCGTCATTCTACCAGGGGTGAGCGAGCCGTCGATGCGGCGGCCCGGTGCGGCGCGCCCCCGCCCTGCCGCGCCGCGTGCGGCGGACGCGGGGGGCCCGCCGCGCGTGCCCGCACGCCCCATGCGCACGAAACACGCGGTAAACGTTACAAGTTCAATGACCTGCGCGGAGCCCAAAGTTCACTCACCCGGGCGGGCCGTGGCACAATACGCGTCTCGAGCGGAGAAAAACTCTAATGAACAGAAGTCGCGTCGAACCACTCGGGGTACCGGGTTCCAGCATCGCCTACGGCTCCGAGGAGCGAATCCGCGCCCCCTCGGCGCTGAACCGGTGGGTTGTCGGCAAGATCGCGCAGAAGCTCGGCGACGAGCCGGTTCGCGTCCTCCTCTGGGACGAGGCGCTGCCGGAGGCCCCTGAAGATTCGAAGACCGTCACGGTCCGGATCGCCGACAGCGCCGCACTGTGGCAGCTGCTCGTCAATCCCGAGCTGCATTTCGGCGATCTCTACAGCGCGGGCCGCCTCGAGGTCCACGGCGATCTGCTCACGCTGCTCGACGCGGCCTACCGCTATACGGAAGCGACCACGGGGCTCGGCAAGTGGCTGGCTCGCGGCCGTCACTTCGCGCCGGATCTCTCCGAGTCGAAGCGCAACATCTACCACCACTACGACATCGGCAACGACTTCTACACGCTCTGGCTCGATCGCGAGGCGCTGCAATACACCTGCGCCTATTTCGCCGCGCCGACGATGACCATCGAACAGGCCCAACAGGCCAAGATGCACCACGTCTGCAGGAAGCTGCGGCTCCAGGCCGGTGAGTCCGTGGTCGAGGCCGGCGGCGGCTGGGGCGGCTTCGCGCTGTTCATGGCCAAGAACTACGGCGTGCGCGTGCGCAGCTTCAACATCTCCAAGGAGCAAATCGCTTACGCGCGCGAATGGGCCAAGCGCGATGGGGTCGACCATCTCGTCGAGTTCGTCGAGGACGATTACCGCAACGCAACGGCGCCGGGCGGCATCGACGCCTTCGTCTCGATCGGCATGCTGGAGCACGTGGGCGCCGGCAATTACGAGGACCTCGGTCGGCTCATCGACCGGCTGCTCAAAAAGGAGGGCCGCGGGCTCATTCACAGCATCGGGCGCGATCGTCCCGAGCGCCTGAACCCGTGGATCGACAAACGGATCTTCCCCGGCGCCTACCCTCCGACACTGCGCGAAATGATGGACATCTTCGAGCCGAACGGACTCTCCGTGCTCGATGTCGAGAACATCCGGCTGCACTACGCAAGAACGCTCGAGGCCTGGCTGGAGCGCTACGAGGAGAGCGTCGACAGGGTCGAGGCGATGTTCGGCGAGACCTTCGTGCGCGCCTGGCGCCTGTACTTGGCCGGCTCGATCATGGCATTCCTGCACGGCAAGCTGCAGCTGTTCCAGGTCGTGTTCGCGCGCTCCGGCATGAACGAGGTGCCGTGGACGCGCGCGCATATCTATGCCAGCGGCGAGTAGCTACGCACACAAGAGGGCCGAGCTAGAGCGCACCTGGCGCGACGGCGCGGGCCAGCTGAGGCTCGCCAAGCGCACGATCTCGAACCTGTTCCGCTACGAGCCGCGCGGTCAAGCTGCTCGGCGTATCTCGCTCGGCCAGTTCAACGAGGTCATCGGTGTCGACGCGGCCGCCCGCACTATGGACGTCGAGGGCCTGACGACGTACGAGACGGCCGTCAATGCGGCGCTCGCGCAGGGCTTCCTGCCGCTCGTCGCGCCCGAGCTCAAGCACATCACGGTCGGCGGTGCGACGGTCGGCATCGGCATCGAGTCGACCTGCTTCCGGCACGGCTTCGTGCACGACGGGCTCGTCGAGGCCGACGTGCTGCTGCCGGACGGCCGCATCGTCACGGCGACGGCGGACAACGAATATGCGGACCTGTTCCGCGGCCTGCCTAACTCCTACGGCACGCTCGGCTACATCCTGCGCGCGCGCATCCGGCTGCAGCCCGCGCAGCCCTTCGTGCATCTTCGCATCGAGCGCTTCGAAGAGATCGGCCGCTATCTCGACGCCATGAGCGCCGCCGCCGAGACGGGCCCGTACGACTTCGTCGAGGGGCTCGTGTTTTCGTCGTCCGATCTCAGGCTCATGACCGGCCGCTTCACACGCAGCGTGCCGCAAGTCGACGACATTTTACGCCGGCACATCTTCTACAAGCTCGTGCGCGAGCGGCAGGACATCTACCTCGCGACGCACGCTTACATCTTCCGGTACGACCCCGAATGGTTCTGGAACATCCCCGAGGGCCGCGGCTACCGGCTGTTCCGCCGCTACGCGCCCCAACGTTTCCGCAATTCGGCGTTCTACACGCGCTACGTAGCCTTCAAGGCCCGCCTTCGAAAGCGGCTGCATCTGGGCACCGACGACGGCACGGAGCCGCTGATTCAGGACTGGGAGGTGCCGTGGCCGCAGGCGCCCGAGCTGCTCGCGTTCGCGCTCGAGCACGTCGATCTCGAGGGACGGCCGTGGGCGGCCGTGCCGATCAAGACATCGCGCCAGCCCACGCTTTACCCGATTGCCCCCGACACGCTCTATTTCAATCTCGGCTGCTATTGTCAGGTGCGCCGGGTGCCGGGCGCAGAGCGCTTCCACCACACGCGCATCCTCGACGACAAGTGCTTCGAGCTCGGCGGCATCAAAATGCTTTACTCCTCGACGTTCCTCGGCCGCGAGGAGTTCGATGCGCGCTTCAACGGCGCGGCCTACGAACGGCTCAAGGCCAAGTACGACGCCGCGGGACGGGCACCGACGCTCTACGACAAGGTGGCGTTCAAGACGCCCTGAGCGAGCTGCCGCGCCGGGCCGGCGGAGCAGGCAGCTCGCGCCGCCTGTGGCGCGCTCCTTGGGGTCCCGCACCCTTAACGCAGCCCGAGCGGCATGAGAGCATGGTCGAATGACAGCCGATTCCGACAGCGGCCCGGCGGCCGCGGACCGAACGCGCGATCTCGAGGGCAGGGTCTACGTAATCACGGGCGCGACCTCGGGCATCGGCGAAGCCACCGCGCGCGCGCTCGCCCGCCGCGGCGCCACGCTCTGGCTCGCGAACCGTTCGGAAGCGAAGTCGAAAACGGTCGTAGACACACTGCGGCGAGACCTCGATAACCGCCGTGTCGAGTTCGTGACGCTCGATCTTGCCGACCTCGAGTCCGTGCGGCGCGGCGCCGCAGCCCTGCTCGAGCATGCGGGCCCCATTCACGGCCTCATCAACAACGCAGGCGTCGCCGGCCAGCGCGGCACCACGGCGCAGGGTTTCGAAATTCAGTTCGGGGTCAACCACCTCGGCCACTTCCTGTTGACCGAGTTGCTGCGCGAACGCCTCGCCGCCTCGGCCCCCGCACGCGTCGTGACCGTCGCGAGCCAGGCGCATCGGCAGGCGCAGAGCATCGACTGGGACGCGGTCCGGGAACCGACCCGCACGCGCACGGCCTGGCGCGAGTACGCCGTCTCGAAGCTCGCGAACATGCTGTTCTCGGCCGAGCTCGCCCGCAGGCTTCGCGGAACGGGCGTCTCGGCCTATGCCGTGCATCCGGGCGTGGTCGCGTCGGGACTCTGGCGGCGCCTGCCCGCCCCCCTTCGCGGCTTCGCTAAGCTCTTCATGATCTCCAACGAGAAGGGCGCCCGCACCTCGGTGTATTGCGCCACGCGCCCCGAGCTGGCGGGCGAAACGGGCCTGTACTACGCCGACTGCGCCCGGAAGCAACCGACCGGCGTCGCCGAGGACCGTGCGTTGGCCGAGGAGCTCTGGCGGCGCAGCCTCGATTACTGCGGGCTCGCGTAGCATGCCGTCGTCAGTGGGCGGCGGGCGCAGGTATCGGCGCCGATACGGGAGGCGCGCTACGGCGGTGCGGGCTTTATATAGCCGCGACGGACGTTTATGCGGAGCGCAGGTACGGCAAGCCGCCGCGCTTCACGTACAGCAGACAGCCGTCCGCCGACCGCGGCCGGTGCTCGGCGCCGGCCGGCAGACGCAGCCAGTGCCCCGGCCCATAGCGGCCGTCGTCGTCCTCGAAGGCTCCTTCGAGCACGAAGAACTCTACGCCCTGCGGGTACGCCGCGGGGCCGGGCTCGGCGCCGGCTTCCCAGCGCTCGAGACGCACGGTATCCGAGAAGCCGCTCTGCTCGTAGAGGCGTTTGCAAAGGACCCCGGCCGAACCGGCGGGCTCCCAGGGCAGGCGGCCCGTGTCGACCGCGGCCTGTAGCCGCTCCCGTCCCGGGTACTGCCTGAGCTTGACGAACAGCAGGCAGCCCGGCTTCGAGAACGGCGCGTGGCGGAAACCCTCGGGGTTCAAGAGGAAGCTGCCGGCCGGCCAATCGCCTTGGCTGTCCGAAAACACGCCTTCGAGCACGAGGATCTCCTCGCCTTCGGGATGGCCGTGCTCCGGAAACGTCGAGTCCGGCTCGAAGCGCACGATGGACGTGACCTGGCCCGCCTCCGCCGCGCCGACGAGGTGCACGCGCTTGCGCCAGACGGAGCCGCTCGGGCTCGCGGTCCAGGGCATGGCGGCCGTGTCCACGACGGCCGCGATCCGAAGATTCCCGTTGATCGATTCGCTCACTTTCGGGGCATCCCTCCGTCTCCTCGACCTGCCGCTGCGACACGGCGCATCAGGCAATCATACGCCGCCCCGCGCGGCACATCGCGTATACTCGTGGCTCCGGAGAGCGAGGCCGAGATGAGCTGGGTACTGATTTTGCTGACCGCCCTGCACGTACTCGCCGGCGTGTTTTGGGCCGGATCGACGTTCGCCGTGGCGCACGCGGCGGTCACGCGGTTCGACCGGCTCGCGTATGCCCAGGCCGGCGCGGCCTTGATTGCCATGCTCGCGGGCGGCGCCCTCTGGGGCGTGGCGGGATTGACGCAGGCCGCGGGCGCCCCCCAGGAAGTCCTCGGTGCCGGCGCCGCCTGCGCCATCGTCGCCGCGGGCGTGCAGGCCACTGCGCTGCCCGCCATGCGCCAGCTGCGCGTGGCCGACGAGTCCCGAGCGCTCGCGCTGCAGGGCTGGGTGCTCAAGAGCCAAAGGATCGGCGCCGTCCTGCTTGCCGTGACCGTGGTCTGCATGGCCGTCTGGCGCTATGCCTGACGCGGGCGGCGAGCGGCGCCCTGCGGCCTCCGCCCTTTACCAGCGGAAAGCGTACACCCGCCCGCGCCCTGCCACATAGATGCGCCCAGCCGCCGCGATCGGCGTCTGATAGCGTGCGATCCCGTCCATCCTCGTGCGGCGCCCGTCGAATACGGCCAGCGCGCCGCGCTGATTCTCGGCCGAAGGCACGAACCGGCCCGTCTTGGCATCGAGCGCCTCGACCATATTGGCCTCCGTGGCGACGACCACGAAGGCGCGCCCATTCCCGTTCTCCCAATACAGCGGCTGGGCGTAGACCGCGCCCTCGACTGACCCGTCGAAGCCCGTGTCGCGATGCAGCGCGGCCGCGCGCCGGTGCGAAAGGTCCGGCATCGTGTAGACGCCGCTGCGCGCTGCATCGTTATGATGCTCCAGCACGCCGCGTTCGGCAGCGGTCGCTGCCGCCGAGGCCGCCAGACAAGCGGTGACGAGACGGCGTCGCGCATGCCGGGCCGTGGTCATGATCGGCCCTCCGCGCTCCGTTCAACGTCGGCCAAAGCCTCCCACAACGGGCGGCCAAATCCACCTCGCACGCGGCCCCTCGGTAGCGGCCCCCAGAGGCGTCAGCCGGCGGCGGCCTGCTGCTCCAGCTTGGCCCAGGTGTCGCGCAGGGTCACGGTGCGGTTGAACGAAGGCCGGCCCGGCTCCGAGCGCAGCGGATCCACGGAGAAATAGCCGACGCGCTCGAACTGGAATTTCTGCTCGGGCACCGCCTCGGCGAGCGAGGGCTCGAGCATGGCGGCGTCGACGATTTCCAGCGAGGCCGGGTTCAGCTCCTCGCGCAGCTCGGCGCGCCCCGGAAACGGCACCGAGTACAGCCGATCGTAGAGCCGCACCTCGGCCTGCACGGCGTGGCGGGCCGAGACCCAATGGATCGTGCCTTTGACCTTGCGCGACTCGCCGCCGGCTCCGCTGCGCGTCTCCGGGTCGTAGCTGCAGCGCAGCTCGACGACGCGGCCCTCGGCGTCCTTGACGATGCGCTCGCACTTGACGATGTATCCGTAGCGCAGGCGCACTTCTCCGCCGGGCTTGAGCCGATGAAACTTCTTCGGCGGGTCCTCCTGAAAGTCGTCCTCCTCGATGAGGATCTCACGCGCGAACGGTACCTTGCGGGCACCGAACTCCGGGCGGTTCGGGTGGTTCATGGCCTCGAGCCACTCCTCCCGATCCTCGGGGTAGTTCTCGATGACGAGCTTGAGCGGCCGAAGCACCGCGAAGCGCCGCTCGGCGCGCTCGTTGAGGTCCTCGCGAATCGAGTTCTCGAGCATACCGAGCTCGATGACGTGATTCTTCTTCGTGAGACCGGTCCGGCGGATGAAGTCACGCACTGCCTCGGGCGTGTAACCTCGGCGCCGGAACGCCGAAAGCGTCGGCATGCGCGGATCGTCCCAGCCCTCTACCCAGCCCTCCTCGACGAGCTGACGCAGCAAGCGCTTGCTCATCTGCGTGAACATGAGGTTGAGGCGCGAGAACTCGATCTGCCGCGGTCGGTGCGGCACCGGCAGATGCTCGAGGAACCAGTCGTAGAGCGGCCGGTGGTCCTCGAACTCGAGCGTGCACAGCGAATGGGTCGTGCCTTCGAGCGCATCCGAGAGGGTATGCGCGAAGTCGTACATCGGGTAGATCGACCACTTCGTGCCCGTGCGCTGATGCGGGACCTTCCGAATTCGATAGAGCGTCGGGTCGCGCAGATTCAGGTTCGGCGCCGCCATGTCGATCTTGGCGCGCAGCACGCATTCGCCTTCGGCGAAGTCACCGCGCCGCATGGCTTCGAAGAGCTCGAGGTTCTCCTTCGCGCTGCGGTCGCGATAGGGGCTGTTGCGCCCGGGCTCCGTCAGCGTGCCCCGGTGCTCGCGAATCTGCTCGGCCGTCAGATGGTCGACGTAGGCCTTGCCGGCCTCGATGAGCCGCACGGCGTATTCATACAGATTGTCGAAGTAGTCCGAGGCGTGCGTGAGCCGGTCGCCCCAGTCGAACCCGAGCCACCGCACGTCGCGCTTGATGGCCTCGACGTATTCCACCGACTCTTTGCCGGGGTTGGTATCGTCGAAACGCAGGTAGCAGGTGCCGCCGAACTCCTCGGCGACCCCGAAATCGAGGCAGATGGCCTTGGCGTGCCCGATGTGCAGGTAGCCGTTCGGTTCCGGCGGGAACCGCGTCTGCACGCGGCCGCCGTCCTTATCGGCCGCCCGGTCGCTGGCGATGATCTGGCGAATGAAATCGCTGCTGGCGGTCGTCGTGTCCATGTGCGCATTTTAGTCGATGCGCGCGGCAGTTAGTTCGGCGGCGCCTGCGGGTGCCTCGGTTCGAGTCGGAAGACGAAGGTCCGGCACGCCTCGAGCCGTAGGCCGGGATCGTCCCAGCCGACGTAGCGCGAGCGAGCGAGGGCCTCGAGGGTGGGGGCACGAAAGACCTCGTCGGATAGCTCGACGAGCCGCGGCTCGTTGACGCGGCCCTCCGAATCGACGAGGAAGCAGGCCACGGCGCGGCCCTGCTTAGCCTGCCGGATCGCCGCAACGGGATAGACCGGGCTCACAGTCACGAGCGGGACCGGGACCCGCCGCGCCTGCGCGCCCGCCGCGGCCTGCCCCGGCGGATCCGCGCCCGCCTGCCCCTGCGGGCCGGCCGGCGCCTGGACCTGCGCCGGGGCACCGGCCGGCTGCGCGAAGGCGACCGGGACCGCGGCTCCGGCACAGGCAGCCAGCACGCGCAAGACCCGCGGCATCAGCGGTTCTCCTCGATGACGACATGCGGCGCGAGGCTGCGCTCGTTGATGAGTCCGCGGATCTCCTGCACCTCGCGGGCCGCGGGCGCGAGCACGGCGGCCGCCTCGACGTCGATGCGCGCCGCGCTGTACAGCCCCTTGAGGTAGTAGGCATACGATCGGTTGCTATAGGCACGCCAGTTGCGATCATCGATCGCGAGCGACTCCGAGCAGCTCCTTATGGCGGCGTCCGTGCGCCCCAGGGCGGCCTGCGCCGCGCAGACGTTCGAGAGCGCGGCCGACTTCTCGCTCGGCGTCGGACGCTCGCGCTCGAGCCCCAGCGACGTGAGACGAATGCCTTCCTCGTAGCGCCCTGCGCGAATGGCCTCGGACCCCGATGCGAGCAGCGGCTGTGAGTTGCCGAGCACCTGCCCCTTCGGCTCGGCACGACTCGGCGGATGCCGCGACTGCCCCTGAGCGGCGGCGGCCAGAAAGAGGACGAGGCTGCCGAGAATCAAGCGGCCCATGGTTGCCTCCTGTAGAGCAGTATAGCATTCTGCCGCAGCGCCACCGCCGCGCCGCCGCCTCATGCCCATGACGGAAGTCCACGAAGCCGAAGCCCTGATCCTCGACCGAATGCCGGCCGCGGCCGCCGCACGCGAGCCGCTCGCCGCCGCCTACGGCCGCGTGCTCGCAGAGCCCGTACGCGCCGAGCGCGACCAGCCCCCGTTCGATCGCGTCACGATGGACGGCATTGCCATCGCCCACGCCGATTGGGCCGCGGGCCTGCGCCGTTTCGACGTCGTCGCCACCCAGGCCGCCGGGGCGCCGCCCGCGACGGTCTCGGCATCCGGGCGCTGCGTCGAAGTCATGACGGGCGCGATGCTGCCGGCCGGAACCGACACCGTCGTGCCCGTCGAGCGCGTGCGGCGCGAAGGCGGCTGGGCAACGGTTCAGGCCGATGCGCCCGTCGAGCCACGGCAGTTCGTGCACGCGCGGGGCAGCGACCGCGCCGCGGGCAGCGAGCTGCTGCGGCCGGGCACGCGCATCGGCCCGACGCAGATGGCCGTGCTCGCGGCCGCGGGCGCCGCCACCGTGCTCGTGAGCACGCCGCCGCGTGTCGCCGTCGTCTCGACGGGCGACGAGCTCGTCGATGTCGGCGAGCCGCTCGAACCGTACCAAATCCGCTCGAGCAACGATCGCGCGATCGAAGCCGGCCTGCTCCTGCAGCGTCTCGCGAGCGTCACTCGGGTCCATCTGGCCGACGACGAGGCGATTCTGCTCGACGCGATCGGCCGGCTGCATGCCCAGCACGACGTCCTGATCCTGAGCGGCGGCGTCTCGATGGGCCAATTCGACTACGTGCCGGCCGTGCTCGGTCGGCTCGGCGTGGAGCTCGTGTTCCACAAGATCCAGCAGCGCCCGGGCCGGCCCATGTGGTTCGGCGTCACCGAGCGCGGCAAGCCGGTGTTCGCCCTGCCGGGCAACCCCGTCTCGGCGCTCGTCTGCCTCACGCGCTACGTGCTGCCGGCCCTGCGGCGCTCGCAGGGGCTCGCGGCGCCAGTCGAGCACGCCGTGCTCACGGCCGAGGTCGAGCTCGCGGCCGACCTGACCTACTTCATGCCCGTGCAGCTGCGCTCGTCAGCGGCCGACGGGGTGCTGCAGGCCGTGCCGCGGCCGACGAACACGTCCGGCGATTTCGTCTCGCTGGCCGGCACGGACGGCATCGTCGAGCTGCCGCGCACGCGGCGGCGGTACGGGGCCGGGGAGGTCGTCCGAGTCTTTCGCTGGTGACAAACCTGTTCGAACTCGTTCATGAAGAATGCGGGCCGAGGGCGGCTTGTGGCCTGTAACGGCTGATTCGGCAGTGGCTGAGCGATGGATGGCGCGTCGGGGCAAGGCGCGAGGAGGAGGCATAGTGGTGACTATGGCGACGACGAGCAACGCGGCGCCGGCGCGCCAGACGCGTTCCGGCGCTACCGAATCAGCCGTTACAGGCCACTAGTGGCTCATCCAGAACGAGACGAACATCTGAATCACGTTTGCGTCATACCCGAACAGCGGCTCGTCCCCGGGCGCGACGCCCGTCACGCGCAGGTCGCGAAAGTCCTGGTAATCGTATGCAATCCTGTCGTACGTGAGGTTCAGGCTGCCCTTGTCGACGAACTTCCAGCCGCCCTTCAAGATGTCGTACGACAGTCCGAGACGGATCGTGCGGCTCGAGAACGTGCTGAGCTCCTTGTCGCGCGCCATGAAATTCTGAAAGTCCGCGCGCGGGAATAGATCCGCGAAGAACGCGGCGCGGTCCTGGGAGTACAGCCGTAGCTGCGCCTCGATGGTCCAGCCGCTCTTGAGCGGATGCGTGTAGCCGATCTGCTCCGTCGTCGCGCGGATGTTCCAGCTGTCCGTATAGGCGCGATATTCGCCGTGAACGGCCGCGCGGTACGGCAGGTAGTAGCGTAGACGCAGAGCGCCCGCGTCGCTGGTACGTGTGTGCGGGTAGACCTCGGGCTCGAAGCTGTAGCCGCGCGGGCTATTGCCGTCGATGTAGCGGATCGAGCGGTAAGGGTTGTTGAGAAAGCCTTCGTCCGTAATCGTCTCGAACGAGAGCCCGAGGAGCAGATTCTTGGTCAGAATCTGCGAAAGCCCGAGGCGGTAATTCTGCCGCTTGAGCGCCTGCGAGAAGGTCGGATCATTACGGCGGCCGACGGTGTCGTTGCCGACAGAGTAGCCGAGCGAAACCGTGGTCAGGTCGCCGAAGAAATCCTGGCTGATGCCGAAGTTGACGGTATCGGCCGCGTAATCGTTCTCGCGGCTGCGGATCACGCCGAGGTTCATGAGCCAGCCGTCGTGCAAGTAGTCGATGCCGAGCGAGTACTGCTTACGTTCCTCCTTGTAAGGACTCGCCGTCGTCACGACGTTGATCGAAGCACTGCTGATCTTGTCGACGTAGTAGTTCGCCGAGGCGGAGAACTGCTTCGCGAACTTCTTCTGCACGAGCACCGAAGGGCCGTGGACGGTAATGCCGCCGCCTTCGTAGGAGTGGAACAGGACGTTGGTGCGGTCGTCCGGCAGCACGCCCGCGGCCGCCGCCACTGAAAAGAGCAGCGCGACCGCGGCCAGCGCCGCCGCGCGCAATCGAGCTCGAATCACGGCTTTCTCCACGGCCTTCTCCTACAACGGCACGGCGGCGTGCCGCGCTCAGTTACAGCCACAGCCGCCGCCCGCGCTGCCCGTCGCGCCGCGCGCCCCCTCGCGCACCTCCTCGACATGATCCGTGTATTGCGTCGAGACCGGGTTGCGATCGAAGGACATGATCGGGTCCGCCAGATGCGCGCGCTGATAGGGCTTGACCCAGGGCTGGATGCTGCAGCCGGCCGCCGCCGCGAGGGCGGCGGCGGCGGCCGCGTACCGGAGTGCCAGCCGCAAACGTTCGCCGAAAGCCATCGCGATGACCCTCATTCCGTCAGCAGCGTCCGAATCTCGGACTGGTAGTCGTTCTCGTAGCCCGGCTCGTAGCCTTCGTGGACGTAGCGGACCTTGCCGGTCTTGTCGATGATGACCGTGCTCGGCATGGCGACCACGTCGTAGAGCTTGCTGACCTTGTTGGCCGTGTCGAACAGCACGTTGAACGAAACCGGCGTGTCCTGGAGCCACTTCAGGGCGTCCTTGGAATCGCTCTCCACGTTGACGCCGAGCAGCGTAAAGCCGAGATCGCTGTAACGCTCGTAAAGCGCCTCGAGCTGCGGCATCTCCTGTCGGCAGGGGCCGCACCAGCTCGCCCAGAAGTTGATCATGACGACCTGCCCCTTGAGGCCGGCGAGCGAGACGCTGTCGCCGCTGCGGTTCGGCAACGTGAAGTTCGGGGCCGCGGCCTGGGGCTCGATGGCCGAAACCGGCGCTGCGCAAAGCGCGACGGCCAGAATGAGCACGGTTTTCATCATCGCGACACCTCCATGTCACCTTCCTACGCTAGAAGAAGAAGGTCACCCCGAGGTGGCCTTCGAGATTATGGGTCGTCTTGGCCTGGCCGAGCAGGTCCACGTCGAAGACGTGATCCCGAACATCGGCGTGTACGGCCAGCCAGTCGAGCGGCAGCACGCGCAGACCGAGGCCGTAGTTGACGGTAAAGCGGTCGTCGCCGGCGAACTTCGTCTTGCCCACACCGCCGATGACATAAATCTGCGTGTTCCAGGCCCGATTCTTCCCGATGAAGCCTTCGCCGGGCAGCAGGTTGTAGCCCAGCGAAACGTCATAGTAGGAATAGTCGCGCTCGGCGTCTGTGAGCAACTGCGCAGCGCCGCTGAGCCGCTCGAAGCTCGTGAGGCCGGCCCTCGTCTGCCCGCCCGCGAGCTCGACGAAGTACTTGTCCGTCACGTGATAGGCGAAACGCGCCCCCGTCACGGTGTGCACGCCAAAGTCCTCGATGCTCATCTCGCCCCCGAAGACGCCGAGCTCGAAGTCCTGCGTCGGGATCTTGGCCGGCTTCACGTCGCGGCGCTCGACCTTGGGCTCGATGACCTGCGGCTGCGCATCGACGGCCGCCTCGGCCGGCGGCCGATGGGCGCAAGCCGCGAGAGAAAGCGCCAACGCCGGCCCTATAAGAAGAAGGAGAAGCCTGCCTTCCATTCCCGGATATCCTCGTTTTCGTCACGGCTCGTGAAAATCACGTAGCTCTTGAATTCGGCGCGAAAGACGAAGCGCCGTGTCAGATAGGCGCGCAGGCCGAGCCCGGCGTGCGCGGCGCGGTCGGTGCGATCGGTCGTGGCCACCAGCGTCGCCTTGGGCTCGGTCGTGACGATCCCGCCGCCGAGCGTGAAGTACGGCGAGAAGCGCCACTCGGGATAGAACATATGCACGATGTCGACATTGAGCAGCTTGCTGTCGGAGTAGCGTCCGAGGGCCTGGGACGCCCAGAGCTCGACGGACAGGTTTTGCGTGATACTGAAGGCACCGTAGGTCGCGATCATGTTGGCGCCGCCGAAGTCCCCGTATAGCGCCCCGACTTCCCAGCGCCGATTGGCATAATCACCAAGACCGAGGCCCGGCAGGTCGAACGGTTTGCCGTCCTCGCCGAGTGTGCGCACGAGCTGCTCGCGCGGTACCCAGCCCTCTTCGCCGCGCGGCACGCGCACCTTGAACCATTCGGTCCTGCGCTTCAGCACATCCACCTGCTCGCCGCGCTCGGCGATGTAGAAGACGGGATAGCCGCCCCCGGGACCCGTGTGCAGATCGAGGTATGGATCCTCGACGACGACCTCGCGGCCCCGCTTGCGGCGGCCGGCTCGGGCCGCGCGGCTTGCGCCGCTTTCACGACGACCGAGCTCGGCGTCGGCCGACGCTTCGGCCGCCGTCGAGCTGCCCGAGTCGCGCGCGGCGGCTGCAGGCGCTCGCCCCCCTTCCGCGGCCGGCGCGGAGGCGGCATAGCCTGCGCCGGCAAGGGGCACGGTCGCGACGAGCACGGCGAGGAAGAGTCTCGGCATCTAGTTGACCGGAGCGTCGAACGGGTTGTTGTAGTACTGCGCGCCTATGTCGAGCCATTCGGCCACGAGCCTGAGCTCGTCCGGGCTCATCCAGCCCGCGTGGCTGCCGCCCGGGTCGAATACGGCAAAGAAGCGCGTCGATGCGCGCGCGCCGGCCGCGCTCATTGGCGGGGGCACGGTCACGGGGCTGAAGATCGGATTGCCGTCGGCATCGGTGCCCGTCTGCACGAGCACGTCCTGCAGCGCGCCGTTCATGACTTCCTGCTGGTCGTCCGGGAACAGCAGCTCCCGATAAGCGTTGAGCTGATCCATCTGATCCGGCGAGAGCACGTCGGCCTCGAGATCCAGCTGCGCCGCGGGCACGGCCACGGCACCCATCGCATCCACGGGCGCGTGGCAGCCGCCCTGATTGCAGGTATGGTCCGCACCGCTCCCGTCGGGCCGGGGCAAGCTCCAGAGCGGATCGATGTTCTGCACGTAGTTGATGGTCGCGCGGCAGGTAGGCGTCCACTTCGTCATGCAGGCCGTCGTCGTCGGCGGCGCCGGAACGCTCGCGTAGCTGTAGGTGACGTCTCGGATCGGGGGTCCGTACGGCCGGATCCGTCCAAACGTCCTTGTAGACGACGTCCATCGAGGGCAGCAGCGCCGCGCAGTCGCTCTGGCAGCTGACGCGCGTGCGGGCCTCGGCCATCGTCTCGCCGAAGTTCGGGATGATCGCGTCCACGCCCGACTGGATCGTATTGGGGAAAGCGACGCCGGTGGCCGCGGCACCGGCATAGACGGAGGCGAAGCTGTCGTGACGGCCATGTGACAATCCGCTGCGCGGATCATGGCAACCGTTGCACTTGAGCTCTTCGCCTGGGCGCACCTGCAGCCAGTTCTGATGGCGCGCCGAGATGCGCCGGCCGTTCGCGTCGACGACGCTGACCGCGAGAGCCACGTTGGCCGGCACTTCGACACGCACCGAACCGTCGGGCGCGATCGGCGTGTAGCCGACGATCTCGCGCATACCCTGGCGCCGGTCCGGCCCAAAGGCGGTGTTCTTGATGTTGCGCGTATCCTTGTCGGGGATCGACACGGCCTTGACGATGCGCAGGAAACGCGCGGGCCGCTGCGCGGCCGTCGTCTTGGCGGGGTCGGCAAGCGTCGCGATGTCGGGCTTGGCCGTGTCGACGCCGTCGACGTCGTAGACACTGCGAATATCGATGACGCCTGCGTTGGCCGCGGCCAAGTTACGGTCGAGATCGACGCCGACCGTCTTGTCCGGGATCGACTGCGGCGCGGGTCGCGGCTGGGCCGCCACGACGTCCGAGATCAAGACCCCCTCCTCACCGGTCACGATCGGAAGCTGCGTCTGATCGCGCGGATCGTACATCCAGATGCCGTAGAGCGGCGGGGCGGCCTGCGCGGCCGGGTCGGCCAGCGCCTGATCCGTGCACGGCACGGTGGCGCCGTTGGCGTCGACCACTCGGCAGATGGACCAGCTCACGAGCACGCGGCCCGTGCCGTCCCAGAGCGGGAACGCCGAGCTGAAGCGGCCGCCCGGGGACGGCGCGGCCGCTGTCGTCACGTCGTTCGGCGTAGCCGGCACTTCGGCCGGCCCCGTGAGCCCCGGGCTCGTCGCGATCGACTGCGTGTTCTCGACGTAATCCGGCGTGTCGATCGTCACGATCGCGCCGCCGAGATCCGGCTGCACGAACGGGCGCGTGATGGCCATGATGCGGCCGTCCGGCAACTCATGGGCGTCGACGAACTCCACCTCGGCGCCGTTCGTGCCCGTCATGTGGCTCTCGGCGCCGTAAAGCAGCTCGAGGTCCGTGCCGTCCGGATTGACCTGGTAGAGGTTAACCCCGTTCACGCTGCCGGCATGGTCCCACCGGCTGAACAGGATCTTCCCGCTCTGCAGCACGGTCGGATCGAGATCGTGGCTCTGATTGAAGGAGATCTGATGCAGGTTGCCGCCATCGTCGTCCATGACGTGCAGCACGAAGGCCGGTTCCTTGCGGTCCTCGTCCTGCGCGTCGAACTGGGGCTTGCCTTCGTCGAGCAGGATGGCCTTGGACTGACGCTGCCGCGTCGAGGCGAAGACGATGCGCCCGTCCGGCAGATAGTGCGGAGAGATGTCCTGCCCGGCCTCGGCCGTCACGTCGGAGGCGATGATGCGCCGCAGCGTGTCGGTCGCGATCTCGTACTCCCAAATGTTCCAGGTCGGTTGATCCTTGGCGTCGAGATTGGGGTCGAACGGGCCGCGCATCGCAAACAGCACCTTCTTTCCGTCGGCCGAGATCTGCACGCCCTGCACATCGCCCATGCCCTCGGTGATCGAGGACGTGACGTTGCGCTCCGGTGCGCTCGGCGAGGCGCGGTCGCGGACGTACAGATCCGTGCCGACATTGAAACGCAACACTTGGCGCAGATCCGGATTCGACTGCAGCTGCATCTGGTCGTCGAACAGCGGTCCCTTCGTGTAGGCGATCGGAAAATCGACCGCGACCGGATCGGGCTGCTGGCCGCTGCCGACCCCGACGCTGCCGTCGCCGCCGCCCGTGCAGCCGGCGAGCGCCAAGACGCCCAAGGCGGCCATTGCGGGCAGCACGCGACATAAGCGGCGGGGCCGTATCCCCGCACCGATGCTCCATGCGTAATCGGCCATCGGAGTTCCCTCTCGTGTTACTTCCGGCCCTTGGGTGGCGCGGGAACCCGTTCCTTGCGTGTCATCGTGCAGCTCTGTCAAGCCGAACTCGGAGGCCGACTCGAGTCCTCCGGCGCCTGCCGCGCGCGGTCATTGGACGTAATCTCGGCGCCTCGAATAATGAGCATGACCAAACTCAGCTGCCGTTAACGCGATCACAGAACGTGTCGGGCCCGCGCTCAGGATTGCGTCCGCCGCGCGTTGCCCCGCAATCCCGTCCCCGAGGCCGCTTTCGGCGGCGCAGCACGGCGCTGCGAAATGTAGCAATGCATCACTTCGCGGAGCTTACATGCCGGTTACGCTGCAAAAGAAACTGTCGCGAATTCGAGAACGTCGGTAAATTTCCACATTACGAAGGAAAACGCTCATGTGCTTTAGTGCGCCCCGACCGATCAGTTTCCAGCGAACGGGACGAAGACGATGAGCAGCAACGCACAGTGCAGAACGACCGGCCGCCGCGTTTCGGCGGCGCGCGCGACCGGCACCTTCATCTTCGCGGCGGCCTTCGCGCTCGGCGGCCTTTCCGTGGCCCTCGCGGGGCCCAGGGAACAGGCCCAGCGGATCCACGACCGCCTTGCGGGTGTACCGCCCAGTGCAGCCGTCCTGGATCAGATGGCCCAGGACATCGTGAACAACGACCCGACCGCGGCTGCACAACTCGCGATGCAGGACCCGCACTTCTACACGGTGACGCTTAAGAACTTTGCAGCGCCGTGGACGAATCGCGATCAATCGCCGTTCGTGCCGCTCAACGACTACACGACGCTCGTGATCGGCATGGTCAAGGACAACGTGCCCTTCAACCAGATCCTGTCGGCCGACATGCTTTATGTCGGAAAGGGCGTCTCTCCGGCGCCGAGCGCAGACAGCAACGCGCACTACGAGGCACTCGAGCAGGCCATGCTCTCGCCGACGTTCGACCCGCAAACGGACCTCGTGCAGACGACCCAGTCCTCTGTCTACGGACTGCCGACGCAGGCGACGGCCGGAGCGATCACGACGCGTGCGGCCGCCCAGGCCTACTTCATCGCAGGCACGAACCGGGCGATGTTCCGGTTCATGCTCATCGACCACCTGTGCACGGACCTCGAGCAGGTGCACGACGTGACGGTCGTGCCCGACCGAATCCGGCAGGACGTCTCGCGCAGCCCAGGCGGCGACAGCCGAGTGTTCCTTAACAGCTGCATCGGCTGTCACGCGGGCATGGACCCGATGGCTCAGGCCTTTGCGTACTACAACTACGATGATACGGCCGGGCACATCGAGTACACGCCTGGAAACGTGCAGCCCAAGTACTTTCACAACGAGACCACGTTCCCGGACGGCTTCGTGACCCCCGACGACTCGTGGACGAACTACTGGCGGGAAGGCCAGGACGCCCGGCTCGGCTGGGACCCGAATCTGCCGGGTGCGGGCAAGGGCGCCAAGTCTCTCGGGCAAGAGCTCGCAGGCAGCCAGGCCTTCGCCCAGTGCCAGGCCAAGAAAGTATTCAAGACCGTGTGCCTGCGCCCGCCCGTGGACCAGGCGGACCGCGACCAGATATCGACGATGGCGTCGAGCCTCGAGAGCGACAACTACAAGCTCCGGGACACGTTCGCCTCGGCGGCCGTGTACTGCATGGGCCAGTAACGGAGCAACGAAAATGCAGCACGCAAACGACTTTCCGGCGCCGGCCGCGACGACGACCGGGACGACTGCGGGGCCGGCGCCCCGCTCCATGCGCCGCGCTGCCCGCCTGCGCGCGGCCGCAGCGGCCCTGTTGCTCGCCACCGCGGGCGCTCTCGCCGGCTGCAGCGGCGGCAGCGGCCCGGCCGTGGTCCAAAACCCGACCACGGGCGGCGGCACCGTCGACGCGCAAGCCTACAAGGGCCCGGCACCGGACACGGCCGACATCCAGTCGTTCAAGATCAACCTCTACGACAACATCCGCTCGAGCGACCGCTGCGGCGCCTGCCACAGCGTCGACGGCGGCCAGACGCCGATGTTCGCCCGCAGCGACGACGTGAACCTCGCCTACGCGGCCGCGAACCAGGTCGTGACGCTGACTTCGCCGCAAGACTCGCTCATGGTCCAGAAAGTAGGCGGCGGTCATCACTGCTGGCTCGGGAGCAACAGCGCCTGCGCCGACATTCTCACGAAGTGGATCACGAATTGGGCGGGCGCCGTGGCCGGCGCTGCGGGCCGCAAGATCGAGCTCAAGCCCCCGGCGCCGCGCGACCCGGGCCAGAGCCGCACGTTCCCGGCCGACGCGAGCCTGTTCTCGACGACGGTCTACCCGGTGCTCGAAGCTCACTGCAGCGGCTGCCACGCTTCGAACACGACGATCAAGCAGCAGCCGTTCTTCGCCGAGGGGCCGGCCACGGACCCGGATGCCGTCGCGGCGGCTTACGAGGCTGCGAAGGCGCGCATCAATCTCGACGATCCGGCCAGCTCGCGCTTCGTCGTGCGCCTGCGCGACGAGTCCCATAACTGCTGGTCCAGCGATTGCGCCGCCGACGCCGCCTGGATGCAGAAGAAAATCGAGGAGTTCGCGCAGTCCATCCCGCTGACTCAGGTCGATCCGAACCTCGTCACGAGCAAGGCGTCGACGCTCTATGAAGGCACGATCGCCTCGGGCGGCAACCGCTACGAGGCGAGCCAGATCGCGCTCTACGAGTTCAAGGCCGGCACGGGCGCCACGGCGTTCGATACGAGCGGCGTCGACCCGGCCATGGACCTGACGCTGTCCGGTGCCGTGCAGTGGGTCGGCGGCTGGGGCCTCAACTTCAACGGCGGCAAGGCGCAGGCGTCGACGGCCGCGAGCGCCAAGCTGCGCCAGCTCATCACGGCCTCCGGGGAATACTCCATCGAAGCCTGGGTCGCACCCGCCAACGTCGTGCAGGAGGACCGGCGCATCGTGAGTTACTCGGCCGGCACGATGGCGCGCAACTTCAACCTCGGCCAGACGATGTACAACTACGACTTCTTCAACCGCAGCAGCAACTCCGATCAGAACGGCAACCCGCAGCTGTCGACGCCGGACAAGGCCGAGGCGCTGCAGGCCACGCTGCAGCACGTCGTCGCGACGTTCGATCCGGTCGAGGGCCGGAAGATATATGTCAACGGCGTGCTCGTCTCGACGCAGGACCCGGCGCCGGGCGGCACGCTCGACTCCTGGGACGACACGTTCGCGTTCGTGCTCGGCAACGAGGTCTCGGGCGACAAGCCGTGGAGCGGCGTCGTGCGCCTCGTCGCGATTCACAACCGTGTCCTGACGCCCGAGCAGATCAAGCAGAACTATGACGCGGGCGTCGGCGAGCGCTACTTCGTCATGTTCGACGTGTCGGACCTCGTCAACCTGCCGCAGAGTTACATCGTGTTCGAGGTCTCGCAGTTCGACAGCTACGCCTATCTCTTCAGGAACCCCTACTTCATCAACCTGGACCCGACGGTCGTCCCCGACGGCATCCGGGTCAAGGGGATCAGAATCGGCATCAACGGCGCCGAGGCGCCGGTCGGACAGTCGTTCGCGCATATCGACACGACCATCACCGCCGCCGCCTACGACCCGGTCAAGGGCGAGCCGCTCGCGCAGCTCGGCGGGATCGTGCAGCTGCAGAAGGGCCCGAGCTCCGATGAGTTCTTCCTGACCTTCGATCAACTCGGCTCGCACAGCTACACGCGCCCG
Source organism: uncultured Gammaproteobacteria bacterium (assembly GCA_963782445.1). Lineage (GTDB taxonomy): Bacteria > Pseudomonadota > Gammaproteobacteria > Steroidobacterales > Rariloculaceae > ZC4RG20. The sequence goes on along the minus strand of CAWAJM010000001.1, from coordinate 579,961 downwards.
CCTGCGCCGACCCCTCCGGCCGACACGCCGCAGGACCTCGACCCCGTCTCCGACGTGGGGGTGCGGACCTTCGACGAGATCGACGCGACGATGGCCGCGATCACGGGCGTGAGCCGGGACGAGACGAACGTCGAGAACACCTATGAATCGGTGCGGCAGTCACTGCCCGCGGTACCCGATGTCAAGAGCTTCCTCGCGTCCCATCAGGTCGCGATCGCCCAGCTCGCGATCGAGTACTGCAATGCGCTCATGGACGACGCGACGCTCCGCGGCAGCATGTTCCCGAGCTTCCCGTTCGGCCAGACCCCGTCCGCCGTATTCCCGGGTTCGGAAGACGCGTTGTTCAACCCGCTGCTCGACCGCATGCTCGGCGCACCGCAGCTCGCGAGTCAGCCGGACCGCACGGTCGTCCACGACGAGCTCGACCACATGGTGAACGGCATCTCGGGCGATCCCACTCGGCCCGGGCTCGCACACACGGCGGGCGCGGCCGACGACGCGACCCGCACGCTGACGATCGCCAAGTCCGTCTGCTCGGCCGTGCTCGGCAGCGCTGCGACGTTAATCGAGTAACCGCCCACCGATTCTAGGAGCACAGGTTATGGCCAGAATCATCAGGAGCAAGCGCAAGGCGCACCGCTTGGATGCTCCGTTGCGGCACCCGGATCACAGCCGCCCCATGACGCGCCGCGAGCTCATCGCTCAGGGCTTCATGGCGGGCTCGGCAACGGTGCTGACGGGCGGCGTGTTGAGCCTGTTCGCCGACCCGCGCGCCGCTTACGCGGCCCTCGCCGGAGACCTGGAGCCGCTGAAGGCGGCCTGCGGGATCACGAACGGAGCGGGGAAGATCCCCTTCATCTGTTTCGACCTCGCGGGCGGAGCCAATGTCGCGGGCTCGAACGTAATCGTCGGCGGCCAGGACGGGCAAATGGACTTCCTGCCGACCGCCGGCTACAGCAAGCTCGGTCTGCCGGGCGACATGATCCCGGGCGTCGCCGAAGCCGCACCGACGGCGACGAGCAACGGCGACCACACGGACACGAGCTTGGGGCTGGCGTTCCATAGTGACAGCGCCTTCCTGCGCGGCATGCAGGCCAGCATCAAGACGACGAGTCTCGGCGCCAACGTCAACGGCGCCGTGATTCCGGCGCGCTCGGAGAACGACACGGGAAACAACCCGCACAATCCGCTTTACGGCATCCACCTCGCGGGCGCGGACGGCTCGATCCTCACGCTCTGCGGCACGCAGAACACGGACTCGGGCGGCAATTCGATGGCGCCCGCGGCCATGATCGACCCGCAGTTCCGGCCGACGAAGGTAGACCGGCCGAGCGACGTCGTGGGCCTCGTCGATACCGGTCAGCTCGTCGGCCTGCTGGGTCCGTCCGACGCGACGGCCGTGCTCGAGTCCATGTACCGGATCAGCGCCGACATGGTCGACAACCACATGCGTACCGGGCTGCCGCAGACCGGCCCCGGCAGCGACCAGATCGTCAGGGACCTCGTGAAGTGCGGTTACCTCAAGGCCGCGGACGTCGCCGACCGCTTCGGCAACATTCAGCTCGATCCGGGCAAGGACACGAACATCGTCGGACCCACGGGCATCTTCACGGACGCCGAGTTTAACGCCAACGATTCGGACGGCAGCGAGTTCCGCAAGACAGCCTCCGTCATGAAGCTCGTGGTCGACGGCTTCGCCGGCGCGGGCTGCGTGACGATGGGCGGCTTCGACTATCACACGGGCGACCGGATGACGGGAGAAGCGAAGGACTTCCGCGCCGGGCGCTGCATGGGGGCCTGCCTCGAGTACGCCGCCCGCGTCGGCGTGCCGCTGATGCTTTACGTCTTCAGCGACGGCTCGCTGTTCAGCAACGGCCAGACCGACGGCTCCGTCGGCGGCCGCGGCAAGGGCGTGTGGACGGGCGACAACCAGGACACGGCCTCGACGTTCATGCTCGTTTACAACCCGAACGGCCGGCCGCAGCTGTTTCAGGGCTCCGACGGACTCACCGCCGCCCAGCATCAGCAGCTCGGCTACTTCAGCTCCAGCGGCGACGTCCAGCGGGCCGGCACGCCGGCCGCGAACAACGTCAATCTGCTCGTCCAGACCGTGCTGCTGAACTATATGGCCCTGCACGGCGAGCAAGGTCAGTTCGCGACCACGTTCGCCCCCTTCGGCATGGGCCTCGGCGACAACACGGCCCTCGACCGCCTGACGGCGTTCGCGCCGATCGTGAAAGGGACGATCGCGTAAGACCCTCCCCCTTTGCGCGGCGTCCCCGCGGCTCGGCCGCCGTCCGGCATGCTCCGGCCGGCGGCCGCCGCATCCCTCCGCGAGCGCATTGCCGTTACAATGGTCGAAGGCGCGTCGAGCGCGGCGCGGCACAACCCGCAAAACCATGGAGCCGTCACGGCATGCGGCAACCGAATCGGCCCGAGACGCTCTCTAAGCGGCAGACGGATACGGACGGCGAAGCCGACGCGGACCCGTCGCAGGATGCGGGCGAAGCGCCGGCGGCCGGCCGAAGCGGACTCCTACTCCGGCTGTTTCCCGATCTTTCGGCCTGGCCCGCCGCCGAGCGGCGGGCTGTCCTGCGCGCGGCACGCGAACGGGCGTGGCGCAGCCATGCGCCGCTCGCTGCGGCCTTCGCATTCGTCCTACTGGCCGGGGGCTGGATCGCCGCCTGGCTGTTCGATCTGCCGCAGGACCGCTGGCTGTTCTGGGCCGCGCTCGCCGTCGGCATCGCCGTTCAACTCGTGCACTACGGCGAGACGCGCGTCCGCCTGCGCGGGATGCGGGACCGCTGAGGGCCACAGGCGCGCCGTGCGGCGGCGCCTCGTGCGCGGCGGCCCTTGCGCGCGCCGAGGAAATCCAGTCGAATGGCGCAGCCCGCTTCGGGTCCGAAGCCAGACCTGCGAGTGCCCAGATGCCCACGCCTTCGAACCGCATCATCGTCACCGTCATCGGCGCGGATCGCGTCGGCATCATTGCCGGCGTCACGGCCGTGCTCGCCGAAGCAGACGCCAACATCGTCGACATTTCGCAGACGATCCTGCGCGAGTTCTTCACGATGATTCTGCTGGCCGACCTCGATTCGGCAAACGTCCCGTTCGACGAGCTCAAGCGGCGGCTCGTCGAAAAGGGTGAACGGATGGGCGTCAAAGTCGACGCACAGCACGAAGACGTCTTCAAATTCATGCATCGGGTCTGAGGCATGGCCATCCCGTTCTCGCCGCAGGAAATCGTCGAGACCATCCGCATGGTGCAGATGGAGAAGCTCGACATCCGCACGATCACGATGGGCATCAGCCTGCGCGACTGTGCCGGCCCGGATCTTGCGGAAGCCGCGCAGAAGGCCTACGCGAAGATCTGCCGGGCCGCGGGCCGGCTCGTGGCCGTCGGTGCCGAGATCGAGCACGAGTACGGCATTCCGATCGTCAACAAACGGATCTCCGTCACGCCCATCGCGCTCGTGGCCGAAAGCGCGGCCGGCGACGATTACCTAGCGTTCGCCGAGGCACTCGACCGCGCGGCCGCCGAGGTCGGCGTCAACTTCATCGGCGGCTTCTCGGCACTCGTGCAGAAGGGCATGACGCCGGGCGACCGCAAGCTGCTCGCGTCGATTCCGGCGGCGCTCGCAGCGACGGACCGCGTCTGCGCTTCGGTCAACATCGGCTCGACGCGAGCGGGCATCAACATGGATGCCGTTGCCGAGATGGGCCGCATCGTGACCGCGACGGCCCGCGCCACGCGCGAGCGCGACGGCATCGGCTGCGCCAAGCTCGTCGCCTTCTGCAACGCCGTCGACGACAATCCCTTCATGGCCGGCGCCTTCCATGGCATCGGCGAGCCCGACTGCGTCGTCAACGTCGGCGTCAGCGGCCCGGGGGTTATCCTCAACGCCGTCAAGGAGGTCCCCGAGCTCGATTTCGGCGAGCTCGCATCCGCCATCAAGCGCACGGCCTTCAAGGTCACGCGCATGGGCGAGCTCGTCGGCCGCGCCGCCTCACGAAAGCTCGGCGTCCCCTTCGGCATCGTCGATCTCTCCCTGGCCCCGACGCCGGCGCTCGGCGACAGCGTCGCCCGCATCCTCGAGGCCATGGGCCTCGAACGCATCGGCACACACGGCTCAACGGCCGCGCTCGCCCTGCTCAACGACGCGGTCAAAAAGGGCGGCGCCATGGCTTCGGGCCATGTCGGCGGCCTGTCCGGCGCCTTCATTCCGGTCTCCGAGGACGAAGGCATGATCGAGGCAGCGAGCCTCGGCGCAATCACTTTCGACAAGCTCGAGGCCATGACGGCCGTCTGCTCCGTGGGTCTCGACATGATCGCGGTACCGGGCGACACGAGCGCAGAGACGATCGCGGCGATCATCGCGGACGAGGCGGCGATCGGCATGATCAACCGCAAGACGACGGCCGTGCGCATCATCCCGGCGCCCGGGAAATCCGTCGGCGAGCTCGTCGAGTTCGGCGGCCTCCTCGGCCGGGCGCCCGTCATGGCGCTCCACCCCGAGTCGAGCGCCGCGTTCGTGCGCCGCGGCGGCCGCATTCCGGCACCGTTGCAGGCCCTCAACAACTAGCCGTTTATATTCGGCTATGGCCCGCATGCTCCATGAACGGATCATTGCCGTGGTTGCCGGAGCCTCGCGCAGACGCGAGGGCGCGAAGGCGCCGTCGAGGGCGATTCAGCGGGCCGCGCCCATCTGGAGGTAGTAAGTGACGCGCACGCTGGCCGAGACTTCGAGCTGGCCGGGCTGCACGGGCGTCGCCGCCTCGGCCGCGAATTTCGCAATCGGATACGGCCTCGGCGGCACGCTCGAATAGCCTTCCGTCGTGACCGTGGCGACTCCGTCGATATGCATCCCGAGAGCGCTCGCGATCGCCTCGGCCTCCGCGCGCGACTCGTGCACGGCCTGCGTCAGCGCCTGCATGCGGGCACCCGCATCGTTCCGAAGCCCGAAGGACACGCCCTGGAGCTGATTGGCGCCTGCCGTAATACCGGCATCGACGACGGGGCCGATCATCGAGAGGTCGCTGAGCTCGACTGTCACGACGTTGACGGCCCGGTAGCCCGTAATCCGCGGCGCCTGCGGCTCCGCGCGGCCCGGGCCCGGCGAGGGCTGCGCGTAAATCGGCGACAGCGAGAGCGTGTCGGTGCGGACGGAGTGCTCCGGCACGCCGAGCTTCTTGAGCGCCGCGAGCACGTTCTGCATCGTTGCGCCGAGTTGCTTCTGCGCGGCGGCAGCCTCCTTCGCCTCCGCGACGGCACCGAGCCGCACGCTGGCCGTGTCCGGGTCCGCGGCCACCTCGCCGTTCGCCGCGACGGTCACCGTCGAGACGGCGCCGCTCGCGGTACGCTGCGCTGCGGGCGCCTGCGCCGCGGCCGGCATCGCCAGCGCCAGCCAACCCGCGGCCAGTGCCGCCGCCGTTCCTGTTCGCATCCACATCGTCATCGGACCCTCCCCGGGCGCCCCGCCGAAGCACGGCCGCCCCGCTGTTCAGCTTCCATGGTCGCGTCATATCATCTCCGATCTTAGTCCCAGACTGCGACCGCAGCGCCTTGCAGGAGTCTCCAGATGAAAGCACTTACCGTATTCTCGGTCTCCGCGCTCGTACTCACCACGACCCCCGGCATCGTGCATGCCGGCTACTACTACGAGGCCAAGACCACGGCCCGAACGGGGGCCGGCTCGGCCAAGGAATCGGATGTCCACGGCTGGGTCGACGGCAAGAACGCGCGCGTGGAATTCACGGACGCGGACGCCGGCCCGTTCTTCGGCAAGAACAGCTATCTCGTGAGCAAAGACGGGGGCCAAACGGTCTACGTCGTCAACCGCGACGACAAAACATATTCCGAGATCGATCTCGCCCAGATGGCGCAGATGGCCGGCAACGTGGCCAAAGCGACGAACGGCGCCGTCAAGGTCGATTTCACCGACTTCACGAGCCAGAAACTGGCCGAGGGACCGGGCGAGAAGATTCTCGGCCATCCGACGACGCACTATCGGTTCAAGGACGGCTTCAAGACCAAGATCGGCGTGTTCGGTTTCTCCCGCGAGAGCCACACCGAGACACAGGTCGACTTCGACTGCGCGAAGAATCTCGCGGACGTCGGCTTCATGGTCTGGCTCGGTCCGGAGCGCTTCGGAACGGGCGACGCAGGCATCGACAAGCGCATCGAGCAGCAGTACGCCGGACTCGACTGCGTGCCGCTGCGCAACACGTCCGTGTCGACGACGACGGATCCGAGCGGACGCAAGACGACCGTCACGCAAGAGATCGAGGTAACCTCGCTGAAGCGGGCGACACCGCCGGCCGGCGCCTTCGAGATCCCGGCCGACTATAAAAAGACGTTGCTGCTCGAAGGGGTGACCGGCAATAGCGCGGACGCGGCAAAGGGCGCGGGGCCGGAACCGCAGAACGAGAACGCATCCAAGCACCGCCTGCGCCTGCGCGACCTGCTGAAGCACTGAGCGGCCACCAAGCGCGTGCCGGCCGAGAGCGCCGTGCTCTCAGCGTGGATGGGCGAAATAATCGCCGGAAGGAATCCGACGCTTACCCCGCACGGGACGGAGATACAGGTAGAGCCAGGCCCGGCACCAGCGGCGCCCAATGCGAACGGACCGCTCGACGCGAGCATACTCGGCGGCGCCGCGCGAATCCGAAGCACCCTCGTACGTATCGAGCGTCCGCCAACTCCCGCGCGGGCGCGCGAGCACGTAGAGATCGCCGCGGACCCAGTCCGCCGACCGCGCAGGCTCGACGAGGCCCGGATAGCGCCCCAAATCGTAGAGGCGGCCGCGCACCTGGCCGACGCCGACGTGCCGCGCCGTGTTTCGCAACCACGCCGCCATCGGGCCGGCCGCGCCGAGGCGCAGCGTGCCGTAGACGAACAGCAGCGCTTGCGGGCTGCGGCCTGTAAAGCTGCGCGAGCGCACCACGCATCCTGCTCCCGAGTCGACTCGAGGCGGAAAAATGCCGCGCACGGCCGTTCGACGCAACTGCCCGTACGCAGCGGCCCACGCCCGCGCGTGCAGCGCATCTGTGGTACTGTTGCGGCCCGAAGCCGACACGGGACGGATGCAAAGAGGAATTGCCGATGAGCAAGGAGCCTGAGGCCTACGAGGACATACCGGGCACCTGGGTGTTCGACGCCCAGCGGGCGCGCAAGGGCTATCATCTGAACGCGTTTCTGTATTCGCTCATGAAAGCGGAGAATCGCGAAGCGTTTCTCGCCGACGAGCGCGGCTATCTCATGAAGTTTCCCATGACGGAGGAGCAGCGGGAAGCCGTCATGCAGCGCGCCTGGAACCGCCTGCTCGATCTCGGCGGCGTCTCGTATGCCCTCGCGAAGCTGGCCTTCACGGACAAGAAATCGTATCAATACATGGCCTCGCAGATGTGCGGCGTCACGGAGCAGGAATACGTGAGCATGATGCAGGCCGGCGGCCGTTCGCCCGACGGCTGGCGCTCAAAGTCAGAGAGACGAGACTGATGGCGAAAATCGTTGCAGGGATTGGCACGTCGCATACACCCGCCATCGGCGCCGCGCTCGACAACGGCCGTGCCGCCGAGCCTTACTGGGCACCCGTATTCGAGGGTTACGAGCCTTCGAAGCGCTGGATGGCGGAGACCCGCCCCGACGTCGCGATCGTCGTCTACAACGACCACGTCAACGCTTTCGACTTCAAGATCATCCCGACTTTCGGGCTCGGCTGCGCAGCCGAGTTCCCGATCGCCGACGAAGGCTGGGGCCCGCGCCCCGTACCCCGCGTCATGGGCTACCCGGAGCTCGCCTCGCACATGGTCCAGTCGCTCGTGCTCGACGAATTCGACATGACGATCGTGAACGAGATGCAGGTGGACCACGGACTCACGGTGCCCATGAGCCTGCTGTTCGGCCAGCCCGAAGCCTGGCCGTTGCGCGTCATTCCGCTCGCGGTCAACGTCATTCAGTATCCGGCCCCGACGGGCCATCGCTGCTACATGCTCGGCCAGGCGATCCGCAAGGCCGTCGAGAGCTGGGACGAGGACATCAAGGTCGTGATCTTCGGCACGGGCGGCATGTCCCACCAGATTCAGGGACCGCGCGCCGGACTCATCAACGCGGCCTTCGACAGGGCCTTCCTCGACGACCTCTCCCGCGATCCGCAGCGCCTCGTCGCGATTCCGCCCATCGAGTACCTGCGCGACGCCGGCGCCGAGGCCATCGAGCTCGTCATGTGGCTCATGATGCGTGGGGCACTCGGCGAGCGGGTCGAGGAGGTCTACCGCTTCTACCACGTCCCGGCCTCGTCGACGGCCGTAGGCCACATCATCCTCGAGAGCCGCGCCTAGCACACGCATCGGTCGCTGCCCTTCGCTCGTTCAAGCGCCGAGCCTCCCTCGAGCACGGCCCGGCACCGCACTACGATAACGACAGGCAGGGCAGAAGCCCGTCACTTCGAAGCCGGCGGAATGGACGCGTGGAGCCTCGGCCGCGCGGTCTACGGCACCCTGAAAGACTCGAGCGCGGGCGGCACGACGGGCTTTTGTTGCGGCCGCTCGAGTTGCGGGATCCAGTCGTACGGCAAGCGATAGGCTCGATAAACGGCGTTCGATGCGCGCGGGCCGGCAAACAGCGGGTTCACGTATTCCCAGACAATCTGCCCGTCCCGGGTGACTTCGAACAGGCGGCCGTCCGGTCCTTCCGTGATCAGCGTGTTGCCGTTCGGCAGCCGCTGCGCGCTGCTGATGTTAGCCGCATAGAACCGGCCGGGCGCCTGGTAGGACCAGACGAGCTCCAGCGTGACCGGATCGATTTCGAGCACACGCGAACTCGCGCGCACGAGCGCGCCCGTGCCGCGCGGCGCGATCGGGCTCGTGTAGCCGTATCCGCTCGCGCCGCCGTTGTCGAAAACGAGCAGATCGCCAGCGCCGGGCAGACCCTTCGGAATGAGGTGGACGTGATGCTGGCCGATGATCTGGCGAATGGCCTGCATCGCCTTCGAGCGCGTGAAGTCCGGCCCGAGGCGCCAGACGACCTTGCCGTCCCGGGCCACGATCGCGACGAAGCTCGCCTGCCGGCTGCTGATGATGACGTTATCCGGCGCAAATCGCCGATCGCCTTGGTCATACCAACGGTTCGGTCCGACGTACGTCGCCGAGTTGAGATGCAGCCAGTCGAATGCGCCGCGCGCCCGGCTCGCCTCGGCGGCGGCTCGGATGGCCGCGCGTGCGGCCGCGTCGAAGCCGAGCTCGTCGACGTGGTCCGCGGCCAGCCATTGCCAGCCGATCTTGCCGTCCCAAGAGACCTCGATGAGCCGGTCGTCCTCGAGGGGCACGTCGGCCACGTCGGGCTGCCTATGATTCATGTGCGTGAGAATCAATGTCTTCACGCCCGTGGCCTTCGGCTTCACGCCGGGCGAGTAGTAACCGGCCGGGAAATCCGCGCGCTGCCAATCGTGATGCTGGCGCAAAGCCCAGCGCGTGCCGCCGTCCGCGGTCGGGATCTGCACGTTGTGGCCGAACCGCCAGATGACATGGCCGTCGAAGCCGCGCTCGACGAGCTCGAGCGACTCCAGATGAGGCGGCCGCGCACCGACGGCCGCAATGACTTCCCCGCCCGGCAACACGCGGGCAGGTCCGCCCGCGGCGTCGTTGTAACCGTCCCAGCGCTTAACGACATGGCCGTCCATGTCGATGACGATTACGGCCTCGGTCCCGAGCGGAGAAAGCACTGTATAGCCGTTCCAGGCGCGCGCGGGATCGTAGGTGGTCGTGCCCGTCGGAAACACCGAGGGCGAGGCCGACGCCGCGGTGCAGACGAGGGCCACAACGGCGGCTGTGAGCCGATTCGAAAAGGCGGGCATGAACGTCCCCTTTTGGCAAACGAAGCTACACGGGTACCGTGGACGTCCATGTTCGCGATCAAGGGGCCATTGTAGAGCGGCCGCCTCGCGAAACGGAACCTGGCCCGCGCCGCTTTACAAGGCCCGGCGCCGAAACCAGACGAGCGCGAGCCCCAGCACGACGACTACGAAGCCGATGGCCCACACGATCATGGCGCCGCTCGGCACGGAGAATGTCCCGAAGGGTGTGAGCTGCAGATCCCTCATGAACGGCGGCTGCAGCTCGTAGGCCGCGCGCCGCCACATCGCGTCGCTTGGGCTCACGAGGCTGATGGCGGTGCCGACGTAGCGCGCGGCATCGTTATGCAGGACGGCTCCGACCTGCTCGACCCAGCCGCCGATGAAGGCGAGCCCGTAGACGCCGAAAGCGACGATACCGTTCGTGATCGTCGTGAGCCGCACGCCGCCCGCCGTCGTGACCGTGAGCATGACCGTCGCCGCGAGCACCATGAGCGGCAGCGCCCGTGCGAGGTGCGGTTGCGCGAAGCCCGTGACGGCATAGACGGTCAGCACGATGCCGCCGCTCATCGCGGCCAGATAGGCCGCCGTCAGGGCCCAGTACGTCAACCACTTGCCGAGCAGAATCTCGGCGCGGCGCACGGGCTTCGAGGCGAGAGTCTGCATGACGCCGGAGCCGATCTCGCCGGACAGCGTATCGACGGGCAGCAGCACGGCCGCCGCGATGCCGAGGAAATTCACGCAGTACAGCCCTGCGAGCACGAGGAACTCGATCTGCGCCCGGAGCTGGGCCGGGGGTATTCGGCCGCGCGCGGGCGCCGCGTGCCGCGCGATGAAATAAATGGCCGCGCCGTAGACGAGCAGGAACGCGACACCGCAGAGCACGGCGGCAGACAGGATGCGCCGGCGCCGAGCCTCGATGAACGTCAGATGCGCGATCGTGAGCAGGCGGCGCATGTCAGCCGGGTGCCTGATCCACGCCCATGACCTCGAGAAACCATTCCTCGAGCGACTTGCGGCGGCTGCGGAGCTCGTAGAGGCCGACGCCGCGCTCGACGAGCCAGCGTGCCAGCTCCGGCAGCCGGCGCTCGTCGTCCACGCGCAATCGAACGAGGCCCTCGGACCCGCAGACGTCTCTGCCGAAAGCGGCGAGGCCCGCCATGAGCTCCGCGTCGGCCCGGTCGAGCCGCAGCTCGACCTCGAACGCCGCCGCAGCGGCTTGGCCGAGCGCGAGCTCGTGCACGACACGGCCCCCCTTGACGAACACGACACGGTCGCAGGTCGCCTCGACCTCGCCGAGCAGATGGGAATTCAGAAAGACCGTCGTGCCCGCTGCGCGCAGCTCCTCGATCAACGAGCGCACGAGCCGGCGGCCGAGCGGATCGAGCCCGGAGGTCGGCTCGTCGAGAAAGACGAGCTCAGGCCCGTTGAGCAGGGCCTGCGCCAGACCCGCGCGCTGCATCATGCCCTTGCTGTAGGTGCCGAGCGGACGGTCGGCGGCACGTTCGAGGCTCACGCGCTCGAGCAGCGCTTCGATGCGCCGCTCGAGCGCGCCGCCGCGCAGGCCGAACAGCCGCCCGTGCACGCGCAGGAGCTCGCGCGCCGTGAGGCTGTCGTGGAATCGAAAATGCTCCGGCAGGAAGCCGATGCGCGCCCGCGCCTCGCGGCGCCCGAGCGGGCGGCCGAGCACCCGCCCTGCGCCGCCGCTCGGCTCGACGAGGCCGAGCAACAGCTTGAGCGAGGTCGTCTTGCCCGCCCCGTTCGGCCCGAGGAAGCCGAATACCTCGCCGCGGGGGACCGCGAGCGAGAGGTCGGCGACCGCGACGTTGCGGCCGAACTGCTTGCGCAGCGCTCGCGTCTCGACGACGAGCTCGCCCACGACCCGACTACTGCACGGTCTCGGCCATCTCGAGCAACGCGGTTTCGCGCAGGTTGCCGACCATGGCGTAGACGCGGTCGGCCGCCGACCAGAGAATCATGGCCGTCTTCGCTGCGCCGGCTCGCGGCCTCGGGTATTCGAGGAGCAGGCCGGCGTGACCGGCGACGTCGATCTGGCGGAACGAGGCGGCGGGAGCGGGCACGGGCACGATGAGCGTGCTGCGCCAGTCGACGTTCTGCGCAAATCGATAGGCGTCGTTGCGGCCGAGGCCGAGCACGCGCAGGCCGATCTCGGCCAGCGTCGCCAAATCGACGCCGGCGGGAAAGCGAACCTCGGGCGCGCGCGCCTGCACGAACTGCACCTGCTGCGAGCCGTTCGCGTAGACCATGCGCACGACCGGCGGCACCCGCACCTCGGCCGACCGGCCGTCGAGGCCGGCGGGCAACGCGATGTCGTCGATCGCGAGCGCATCGAGCACGGTCTTCAGACGGGCCGTGTCAACCGTCACTCGGAAGGCCTTCGCGCCCGCCGCCTCGATGCGCGTGCGCATGAGCCCGGCCGGCGTCCACGCGGGCGTCTCGAGATCCATGCCGGCGGCCGCCGCTGCGGCCTGGAGCTCAGCGTAGGCGATGGGCGCGCCCGCGGCCTGCACGACCTGGACCTGATCGCCGAGCAGGCGCGGCAGATCGAGGCCGCTGTCTCGCAGCTGTGCGAGCCGCTGCGGATCGAACGCAACGCCCACGAAGTTCGCGACGCGGAAAAGATCCAGGAACGCCTGGGCGCCGGCGCGCACGGCCGGCACAGTGAATGCGGCCGCGACGAGCGCGAGCGAAGCCGCAAGCCCCGCCCAGCGCCCGGCGCGAGCCCACGCCGCAGGCGGCGCCTGCGCCTCGGTCTCGCGCAGGACACCCCTCAAGCGCTCGGCCAGCTCACTGGAAGGCTCGCGGCGCAGATCATGGAGAAACCGATCGTCCATCTCGCACTCCTTCGGTCACCATTGGCGGCGCAGCGTCTGCACGATCCTGTGCAGCAGCGTGCCGACGTTCGATTCGCTGAGGTCCGTGAGCTTGGCGATCGCGCGATTCGTGGCCTCCGCACCGTACTTCAATGCCAACAGCTCGCGGTCGCGGTCCGAGAGACCTCGAACGAGCAAGCGGAGCCGGTCGAGATCCGAGGCGCGCGCCCCGTCTTCCTCGGGCGAGCCGGGCCCCGCCACCTCGGCTACGGCCTCGAGATCGAGGTGCTCGCGCGCGGCCCTGAGGTGATCGACGGCGACGTTGCGGGCGATCACGAGCAGCCACGTTCCGAAGCCGGCAAGGTCCCGGCGGTAGCGGTGACGGCTGCGCCAGGCCTTCTCGAACGTGCGCGAAGTCAGGTCCTCGGCCGCCGACTCGTCGGCGAGACGGTAGCGGAAATAGTTGTACACGCGCGGCAACTGGGCTCGGTAGACCGCCTCCCAGTCGGGCTCGGCCGCCGCGCCGGCCCAGGGCATGCCTTCGGGAATATCGCCTTCGAGCTCCATCGCATACCTATACGGCCGGCAGAGACGGGTATCACAGCACGTTCGCTGCGCCGAGCGTAGTCCCGCGGCCCGGGGCCTGCCCGCCGGAACGGCGGGGCGAACCGGCCGGCGGGGCCGAGGCACGAGCAAGGCCTGGGCCGGGCGCCGGTTTGATCGGCGCGCCCGCTTCGCGTGAGAATGACCGCATGACGAATACGCTCGAAAGGCTCGACGGCCGCACCGCGCTCGTCACGGGTTCGACGGACGGGCTCGGCCGAGCGGTCGCGGAGAGGCTCGCGGATCTCGGCGCGCACGTCGTCGTGCATGGACGCGACGCCGAGCGCGGGCGCGAGGTCGTGGACGCAATCGCGGCGCGAGGCCGCGGCAGCGCCGAGCTTCGACTCGCGGATTTCGCTTCGCTCGACGGCGTGCGGGATCTCGCCCGCGACATCATCGCCGGCCAGCGGAATCTGCACCTGCTCGTCAACAATGCCGGCATCTGGGCGGACGCCGGCCACTCGACGCGGCGGACGAGCGGGGACGGCTACGAGCTCGTTTTCGCCGTCAACTACCTCGCACCGTTCCTGCTGACACGCCTGTTGCTGCCGCTGCTGGAGAAAAGCGCCCCGGCCCGCGTCGTCAACGTCGCTTCCGTCGCACAGCATGCGATCGACTTCGACGATGTCTTCCTCGAGCACGGCTTCTCCGCCTCGCGGGCCTACTCGCAAAGCAAGCTCGCGCAGATCATGTTTACTTTCGACCTGGCCGCAGAGCTCGCGGGACGGGCCGTCACGGTCAACGCGCTGCATCCGGCAACGCTCATGGATACCCGCATGGTCCAGCTCGCGGGCGCCCCCGTGCGCAGCACCGTCGACGAAGGGGCGGAAGCGGTCATGCAGCTCGCGGCGGCCCGGGCGCTCGAGGGGCGCAGCGGGCTTTACTTCGACGGTCGAAGCGAGGCACGGGCCGACGATCAGGCTTACGACGAAGCCGCGCGGGCGCGTCTCAAGGCCTTGAGCCTCGAGCTCAGCGGGCTCGCCCCGCCCCGCTGACCGCCAGCTCGGCATAGACCTCCAGATAGCGCTCGGCCATGCGCGCGGCGCCGAACTCGCGCGCCTTGACGCGGTTCGCCGCGGCCATAGTGCCGCGCTCGGCGGCGTCGTCGCGCAGGCGTACGACCGCGTCGGTCAGCGCCGCCGCGTCGCGAGGCGGCACGAGCAAGCCGTTCACACCCTGCTCGACGATCTCCGGAATGCCGTCGACAGCGTTCGCGACGATCGGCAACCCGAACTCCATGGCGTCGAGAAGTATCGAGCCCAAGCCCTCGTGCAGCGAAGGGAAGGCGAACAGGTCGAAGGCGGCCAGATAGTCGCCGACGTTGTCGGCCCAGCCCGCGAGCGTGACGTTCGGCAGCGCAGCGGCCGCCGCTCGCAGCGCCGCCTCGTCCCGCCCGGCCCCGACGAACACGAAGTGGACGTCCGGCCGCAGCGTCCGCAGCCGCGCGGCGACTTCGAGCAGGACGTCCTGGCCCTTGTGCGCGGCCACGTAGGCGCCGATGTGGCCGACCACGAAGCGGCCCGCGTGGCGCGCGCGAAACGCGCGCACCCATTCGGGGTCGGCCGTAAGCCCGGCGCACGCGTCCGCCACGACCGCGCAGGCCAGCGCGGGCTCGTAGGCTTCGAGTACGTGCGAGACGGCCGTCGAGACGGCGACGACGCGCGCGGCGCGCACGTACATCGCGCGCGTCACGCGGCTCTGCGACGGCCGCCCCGCGACTCTGCGCGTGATGACGTAGGGCGTCCCGAAGATCCGCTCGCGTATGAGCGCGGCCTGGGCCCCGTGCGTCTCGTGCGCCTGCACGAGACGCGCGCCTCGCATCGCGGCCACGGCCGCGAGCCGGCCGCGGACCGCCGTGAGCTCGACGCGGCTCACGTCGGCCAAGCGCTCCAACAGCGGCGAACCGGCGCGCGCGATGAGCCGCTGCCGCGGCAGGCTCGGCGCCAGCGCGCGGATCAGCAGCTCCGTCTGGCGCTCGCCGCCGCGGAAGCCAGGCGCGAGATTGATGTGGCAAAGCTCGATTGTGGATTGCCGCATGGACTTGTGGGTAAGATCTCGGCCGAATTCTTCGGGCGCCCTGCTCGGAGCGAGCGGCGCGATCGCCGGCCGCATCGCTCGCTGCCCGGGCCGCGGGATTATAGCCTCGGGCGCCGGGCCGCTGCGGCCCGGGCGCGGCCCGCGGCGGCGGAGACGACATGAGCCTCAGCGAAATCCATCCCGTCATCATCGCGCGCGACGCAGCCGCGACGCTCGAGGCGACGCTCGCTTCGCTCGCGGTTTTCCCAGAGGTGCTCGTCTACGACAACGGCTCGACGGACGCGACGCTCGAGATCTGCAAGCGCGCGCCGAACGTGCGGCTCGTGCGCGGCGAATTCTTCGGCTTCGGTCCGACTAAGCGCCATGCGACGCAGCTCGCAGCGGGTGACTTCGTCCTTTCGCTCGACGCCGACGAGATCGTCAGCGCGGAGCTGCTCGAAGCCCTGGACCGTCTCGATCTCGCGCACGGCCCGCGCGCCTATGCCTTGAACCGCCACAATCTGCTGCTCGGCAAGCACGTGCGCCGCGGCGGCTGGGGCGACAACTGGCTCGTGCGCCTGTTCGACCGCCGCGTCTGCGCTTTCGACGATGCGCGCGTGCACGAGAAGATCGTGGTGCCCGCGGGCGCTGCCGTCGCGCGCGTCGAAGGGCCGCTGTGGCATCAGGCCGTGACCGACATCGACCAGTTCCTGCAGAAGATCAGCTTCTACAGCGGGCTGTCCAGAAGCGCGGGCGGGCGGCTGCGTTCGCCTCTCGGCATCGCGGTCGGCGCCGCCTGGGCCTTCTTCCGCAGCTATGTGCTGCAGGCCGGGTTCCTCGAGGGCTGGCGCGGCCTCGTGATTGCGAATTGCGAGGCGCAGGGCTCGTTCTTCAAGCACATGAAGCGCTATGCGGATACCGTGACCCAGCCGCCGGACGGCCCGGGGGCCGGCTATCCCCGGGTGCCTGCGAGCACGGCCTGCAGCTCGGCGAGGATCGACAGCGCAATCGATTCCGGCGAATCCGCGCCGATGTCGAGCCCGACGGGGCCCCTGAGCCGGCCGCGCAGCGCCTCGCCGGTCGACCCCAGCGCATCGAGCAGGCGCGCCCTGCGCGCGGGCGGGCCGAGCACGCCGAGATAGCGGCAGGCAAGGCCCGCGACCTCGCGCAGATAGGCCTCGTCGGTCGCGAGGTGATGGCTCATGACGAGCACGGCATCGAACTCCTCGAGTGGCAGCCGGGCTCGAAGCTGCCCGGGCAGCACGGGCACGACGGCGTCGGCGCGCTCGAAGCCGCCGCGCTCGAGGTAGGCCGGGCGGTGATCCGCAACGGTCACGAACCAGCCGAGCGCGGCCGCCATGTCGACGATCGGCACCGCGTCGAGGCCCCCACCGAGCACGAGTAGACGCGGCACCGGCTTCAGGGGCCCGTAGAGCACGCGCAGGCGCCCCTCCGAGACGAGCTCGGCGCGGCCGCTCGCCCGGACGCGCGCGCAGCCGGCCGCGAGGCGCTCGAGCAGCGCCGAACCCGCGGCGTCGAGGCCGGAGCCAGCGTCGGGGCCGCCGCCTTGGACCAGCGTCGCGCCGGGCATAATGGGCTCGTCGCCGGCCTCGATGACCGTCGCCGCCGCACCCCCACCCGGCGCCCGCAGCGCGGCGGCCAAAGAGACGAACGGCGCATGGCCGGCCTCGGCCTCGAGCGGCTGCAGGAATACGCGAATTAGGCCGTTACAGCCGACCCCGAGGCCCCAGAGCGCATCGGCGTCATCGCGCAGATCGTACGTCACGGCGACCGGCGCGCGGGCCTCCAGCACGCGGCGCGCGCGCTCGGCGATATCTCCCTCGAGGCAGCCGCCGCTGACGAGCCCTTGGTAATCGCCATTGCCGGCAATGAGAATCCGGTGGCCCGCCTTGCTGTAGGTCGACCCGAGCGTCTCGTAGACGGTCGCGAGGATCATGGGCCGACCCGCGTCGCGCCAAGCTTCGAACGTCTCGATGATGCGGCGTACGCTCATATCGGTCGCCGAGGATAGCAGAACCGGGCGGGGCCGCCGCGCAAACCGCGCCGCCGCGTGTTGCGCGCGGTGGCGGCGGGCCGTAGACTCGCACTCCTTTGCGCCGGCCCCGCCGCGGCGCCGCGCAAGGCCTCGGCCTCGGGCGCGCCGGCCGCAGCCGGATCGAGTCGGGAATCACAAGTGAGCAAGCCAAGCAGGGAAGAAGCCGAGGAAGCCGTCCGTACGCTGCTGAAGTGGGTCGGCGAGAATCCGGAGCGGGAAGGGCTCCACGGGACGCCGGGCCGCGTCGTCAGGGCTTACGAAGACTGGTTCAGCGGCTATAACGACGATCCGGTCGAGTTCCTGCGCCGCACGTTCTACGAGGTCGACGGTTACGACGAGCTCGTCGTGCTGCGCGACATCTCGTTCGAGTCCCATTGCGAGCATCATCTCGCGCCCATCATCGGCCGGGTCCACGTCGGCTACCTGCCGGACCGCAAGGTGGTCGGCATCAGCAAGCTCGCGCGCGTCGTCGAGGCGTTCTCGAGACGGCTCCAGGTGCAGGAGACCATGACGGCGCAGATCGCGCACTGCATCCAGGACGTGCTGCGGCCGAAGGGCGTCGGCGTCGTGGTCGAGGCGGCGCATCAGTGCATGACGACACGCGGCATCCGCAAGCCCGGCGTCTCGATGATCACGAGCCAGCTGCTCGGGCACTTCCGGTCCGATCCCCGGACGCGGGCCGAATTCCTCAACATCATCGGCCATCACGTCCCCAGCTGAGCGCGGCGCGGCCGTGCCGTCGGCAGCGCCGATCCGCTGACGCCCCGGCCCGCCGCGGGCTACACTAGCCGCATGACGAGCACCGGCCCGCGAAGCTGGATTTTCCCGGCCGGCAACGGCCGCCTCCTCGAGGGCGGCGAGACCATCGCCCGGCATTTCCTTGCCGACGAGGCCCTCACCGTCAAGTTCCTGCTCGAGCACGCCCGCTTGCCGCGCCCGCGGGCCGATACCATCCAGCGCGAGGCGCGCCGGCTCGTCGAAGGCATCCGGCGCCGGCATCGCGCGGCCGGCGGCCTCGATGCATTCCTGGGCGAATACGACCTCTCCTCTTCCGAGGGTATCGTGCTCATGTGTCTCGCCGAGGCCCTGCTCAGGATTCCGGACGCCGACACGGCGGATAAGCTCATCTCGGAGAAGCTCGGCGAAGCCGACTGGCAGGCGCATCTCGGCACGAGCGACTCGTTGTTCGTCAATGCATCGAGCTGGGCGCTCATGCTGACGGGCAGGTTCGTGCGGCCGGAAGAACTGCCCGCGCAGGCCGTCGGGCACTTCCTGCCGCGCCTCGTCGACCGGCTCGGCGACTCGGTCGTGCGCTCGGCGCTGCGCCAGGCGATGCGCATCCTGGGCCATCAATTCGTCATGGGCCGCACGATCGAGCAAGCGCTGCGCCGCGCCGAGGAGCATCCCGAGTACTGCTACTCCTACGACATGCTCGGCGAAGCGGCGCTGACGGCCGCCGACGCCGAGCGGTACTTCGAAGCCTACCTGCACGCGATCGAGAAGCTCGGGGAGGCGCGCGGCGGCGTGGCGGACATCACGACGGCGCCCAGCATCTCGGTCAAGCTCTCGGCGTTGAGCCCGCGGTTTGAATATGCGCAGAGCGGGCGCGCCGTGCCCGAGCTCGCCGAACGGCTCGGGCGGCTCGCCGTCGCGGCCGCCGAAGGGGGCTTCGCCCTGACCGTCGATGCCGAGGAGGCCGACCGGCTCGAGCCCGCGCTCGCGGTCTTCGAACGCGTGCTCAAGAGCCGGGCACTCTCCCACTATGCGGGCCTCGGCATCGCGGTACAGGCCTATCAGAAGCGCACGTGGCACGTGCTGCACTGGCTCGAGGAGCTGGCCTCGGCGCAGCGCCGCGTGATCCCCGTGCGGCTCGTCAAAGGCGCCTATTGGGACACCGAAATCAAGCGCGCGCAGCAGCAGGGTCTCGAGACCTACCCGGTATTCACGCGCAAGGAGAACACGGACGTCTCCTACCTCGCCTGCGCGAAACTATTGCTGCTCGCGAGCCCGCATCTTTACCCGCAGTTGGCGACGCACAACGCGCATACCGTCGCCTGGGTGCTGGACGTGGGCGTGCACAGCCGTTTCGAGTTCCAGCGCCTGCACGGCATGGGGGAGGAGCTCTACGGCGAGCTCATGAAGGCGCCGACGTTCGATCGCCCCGTGCGCGTCTATGCGCCAGTCGGCAGCCACGAGGATCTGCTGCCCTATCTCGTGCGCCGCCTACTCGAGAACGGCGCCAACACCTCGTTCGTGAACCGCCTCACGCGGCCCGACGCGCCCATCGAGCAGCTGACCGCCGACCCGGTGGCGCAGACAGAGAAGCGCGTCGACGCCCTGCCCCATCCGCGGATCCCGCTGCCGGCCAATCTCTTCGGTTCCGGACGCAAGAACTCGCGCGGGTGGAATCTGGCGGACGGTCTCGAGATGAACCGTCTCGGCGGCGCGCTCGCGCGCAGCGCTGCGGGTGACTGGCAAGCGGCGCCGATCGTGGACGGACAGCGCAGGACCGGCACCGCGACGCTGCAGCACGATCCGGCCGACCGGCGCCGCGTCGTCGGACGGGTCCTGCAGGCATCGGCCGCGGATGCGCAGCAGGCGATTGCCGTCGCGAGCGCCTTTCACCGCGAGTGGAACGAGACCGCCGTGGCGGCGCGGGCCTCGATCCTGCGGCGCGCGGCCGAGCTCTACGAGGCCGAGGCACCTGAGCTCGTCGCGCGCTGCGTGGCGGAAGCCGGCAAGACCATTCCGGACGCGATCGCCGAAGTCCGCGAGGCCGTCGACTTCCTGCGCTACTACGCGAGCGAGGCCGAACGCCTGCAAAGTGTCCCGACGCCGCTGCCGGGGCCCACGGGCGAATACAACGAGCTGCGTCTCAACGGCCGTGGCGTCTTCGTCTGCATCAGCCCCTGGAATTTCCCGCTCGCAATCTTCACGGGCCAGATTGCGGCCGCGCTTGCGGCCGGCAATACGGTCGTCGCCAAACCCGCGGAACAAAGCACGCTCGTGGCCGCGCGCGCCGTCGAAATGCTGGCGCAGGCCGGCCTGCCGTGGCAAGCGCTGCAGTTTCTGCCGGGCGAGGGGCCCGCGCTCGGTCGGGCCCTGTTGGGCGACCCGCGCATCGCGGGCTGCGCGTTCACGGGCTCACTCGAGACCGCGCGCAGCATCGATCGCGAGCTCGCGGCACGCGAAGGCCCGCTCGCGGCGCTCATCGCCGAGACAGGCGGCGTCAACGCCATGATCGTCGACAGCTCCGCGCTGCCCGAGCAAGTCGTGCGCGATGTAGTGCAGTCCGCCTTCAACAGCACGGGCCAGCGCTGCTCCGCGCTGCGGCTGCTGTGCCTGCAGCACGAGACCGCGGACCGGATACTCGAAATGCTGCGCGGCCACATGGCCGAGCTCGTCGTCGGCGATCCGGCCCTGCTCGCAACGGACATAGGTCCCGTCATCGACGAGGACGCGCATACGTCGCTCATGCGGTACATCGAGAGTCCGCGGCAGCAGGTGCTGTACCGCAAGCCGCTCGGGGAGGCGCACGCACACGGATTGTTCGTGCCGCCGACGCTCATCGAGCTCCAGGCCGCGGGCCAGCTCAAGCAGGAAATCTTCGGCCCCGTGCTGCACGTCGTCCGCTACGCCGAGCACCGGCTCGACGAGCTCGTCGACGACATCAACTCGACGGGATACGGGCTCACGCTCGGCGTCCACAGCCGCCTCGAGCGCGTGGCCCAGAGAATCTCGCGCCGGGCCCGTGTCGGCAACGTCTACGTCAACCGCAACATCATCGGCGCGCAGGTCGGCGTGCAGCCTTTCGGCGGCGTCGGCCTCTCCGGCACGGGCCCGAAGGCCGGCGGCCCGCATTATCTGCTGCAATTCGCGACGGAGCAGACCTACACGGTCAACACGATGGCCGTCGGCGGCAACGCGAGCCTGCTGACCCTCGGCGGCTGACGCAGGAAGGCCCGGCCCGACCGCCCCGTTTTGCGTCCGGAAGTGACGTCCCGCGTCAGCGTCTCATGCGACATAAGGGCGCCGGAGGCCGCTCTGCGAGGCGCTTGTGCGCCGTGGCACAGGAATTGCCTGTACCCAGGGAAAGCCCGAAGGTGGGGAGGGCCACCAGACATGGCAGTCAGAATCGTCGAGGAGAATGCGGCCGCGTTTAGCGAGGCCGACTACGTTCGGGTCAGCACCTGGAGCGATCCGGAGCAGGACACCGTGACGCTCGCGACGATTCAGCGCGTGGTGCACAGAGATCGAGACGCCTCGCCGACGCTGCCGGCGCGGCGGGTCAAGACGCTCATCGCCAAACAGCCCATGTCGCCCGACACGGCCCTCGTCCTCGCGAGAAGTTACGCCGAGCGCAAGCGCATCGCCCTCGTGCTCTCCGATATCGAGGCCGCGGACGAAGACTGAGCCGCGCACCGGCCGCCCAGCGAACTTCAGCCCGCCGCCTCGGCCGCCCGGTCCGCGGGCTCCGCTTCCTGCGGGACCGCCCCCATGTCGACGTTGCGGGTCTCGGGCCCGATCGCCCCGCCGATCCAAACGAACCCGCCCGCGAGTGCAACGAGCACGAGCGGCGTCAGCTCCAGGGGCATGAATTTGGCAAGCCCGGCCTGATAGAACGCGTAGAACGCCGGCAGCACGACGGCCAGGCTGTAGCCCACGCCATAGCCGGAGGCCCGAATGCCGACGTGAAAGCGCTCGTTGATGTAGGTCGAGACGACGCCCCATTCGGCGAGCACGATGATGTTCAGCACGATCGTAAGCGCCACGATGCCGGCGAATCCCGTGACGACGCGGCCCACGACGAGCCAATAGAGCAGCGGCGCCACGAGCGTCGTCAGCGCACCGGCCAGCAGAAAGTACGGCCGGCGGCCCATGCGCTGGCTCCATACGCCCGCGCCGACGTAGGCCAGGGCCAGCACGGCATACGAGATGAAGAGCACGACCGCCACCTGAGTCGCGCCGAGCCCGACGGGCTTGCGCAAGAGCCCGGGCAGCACGGCGGAGACCATGTCGAGGCCGAGCCAGACGCCGGTCATGAGCGTAAACACCTGCAGAAAGCTCCGCAGGTTCCTGCCTTTGACGAGTTCGAGCAGCGGCGCCGCGGCCTTGGGGGCGCTCTCCCAAGCCGCCGACTCCTTGACATGCTTGGCGTACCAGGCCGCGAAACCGAAGGCGAGCAGTGCGCCGAGCACGAACGGTATACGCCAGCCCCATTGAACATAAGGCGAATGCAGGCCTTCGGCGGGGATAACCTTGAGCAGACCGTACGTAATCAGGGCAATCACACAGTAGGCCAGCGGATAGCCCGTCATGATCAGCGCGCCATACAGACCGCGCCGATGCTTCGGGCTGTATTCGAGCGCGAGCGGCGTCGCGCTCGTATATTCGCCGCCGAGAAAGATGCCGTCGACGAAGCGCAGCAGAATCAGCACGACGACGGCGGGAAGCCCGAAGCGCTCGTAGCCCGGCAGCGCTGCGATCGCGAGCGTCGTGACGCCGAAACCCGTCACGGCGACGATGGCGGTGCGCCGGCGCCCGATGCGATCGCCGAAATGTCCGAAGACGATGGCGCCGATCGGCCTACCGACCAGGGTCGCTGCGAAGATCATGCCGCTGATGATGGCCGCCGTGGACGCCGAGACGTTGCTGGCTTCGAAGTAGGCCGCCGCGGGCGCGAGGGCGATCACCGGCAGATAGATGTCGAACATATCGACGAAGAAGCCGACCCAGGCGCCGATCAGCGCCTTCCGGCCCTCGGGCGGCAGCGTCTCCAAGTCTGCCGCATCCATAGAACTCGCGTTCATCGTGCTCCTCCCCCGGAGTGGCTCGTTTATCGATACATCGCCGTGCGGGCCCGCGCGCTCAATCCTCCCCAGGCGCCGCCTTGAGACCCCGCCAGCGCCGCAGCCGCGGCAGCTCGAGGTCGAACAGATCGAGCACGCGGCCGACCGTCTGATCGACGAGCGCGTCGATCGTGTCGAGGCCGGCATAGAACGCGGGCACGGGCGGCATGACGATCCCGCCCATCTCCGTCACGGTCACCATGTTGCGCAGGTGCACGAGATGCAGCGGACTCTCGCGCACGAGCAGAACCGTGCGACGGCGCTCCTTGAGCGCGACATCGGCCGCGCGCGCGATCAGCGTCTCGGTGAGCCCGGTCGCGAGCGCGGCCAGGCTCTTCATGGAGCAGGGCGCGAGGATCAGACCGTCCGTGCGAAACGAGCCGCTCGCGATCGAGGCGCCGACATCGCGATCGGAGTGCACGACGTTGGCCAGAGCCTCCACGTCGCGACGGCCGAGATCGAGCTCGCTGCGAATATTCAGATAGCCGGCGCGCGAGACGACGAGGTGCGTCTCGACGGCCGCCTCCTCGCGCAGCGCCTCGAGCAGGCGCAGGCCGTAGAGGGCGCCGGTCGCGCCGGTGATGCCGACGACGATCCGCCGCGTGGTCCCAGAATTCACGATTCGCCCCGAGCATCACTCGCGCGCGGGCGCGCGCCGCCGCAGCATACCATGCCCGGCCGGCCCGCCGGGGCGCGCGCCGTTGACAACCGCGCGGGCCGCGTGGCTACATTCCCCGGCCGCAGTGGGACCCCCACTGCGGCCGGTCGGCACGGGCGCGCCGACGGAGCATGGAATGGGGAAGCTCGAACTCGAACCGGTATGGCTCAGCCTCGAGCTTGCCACCGTGACCGCCGCGATCCTGCTGCTCGTCGCGACACCGGTCGCCTGGTGGCTCGCGCACACGCGCGCGCGGGCGCGGCCGGTGGTCGAGGCCGTCGTCGCGCTGCCGCTCGTGCTGCCGCCGACCGTGCTCGGATTCTACCTGTTGATCCTGCTCGGCCCCGGCGGCCCGCTCGGCCGCGTCTGGCTTGCTCTGACGGGCTCGACGCTGACCTTCTCATTCTCGGGCCTGGTCGTCGGCTCGATCGTCTATTCGTTCCCTTTCGCGGTGCAGCCGCTGCAAGGCGCCTTCGAGGCCGTCGGCCGCGGGCCGCTCGAGGCCGC
The DNA here is from genome assembly GCA_963782445.1 of uncultured Gammaproteobacteria bacterium. Classification (GTDB taxonomy): domain Bacteria; phylum Pseudomonadota; class Gammaproteobacteria; order Steroidobacterales; family Rariloculaceae; genus ZC4RG20. Next base: position 555,587 of record CAWAJM010000001.1, on the reverse strand, counting down.
GGCGACGCTCGGCGCAAGCCCCCTGGAGGCCTTCTACCGGGTCGCGGCGCCGCTGGCGCTGCGCGGTTATGTCTCCGGCGCGGTGCTCGCCTTCGCGCACACGCTCGGCGAGTTCGGCGTCGTGCTCATGGTCGGCGGCAGCATCCCCGGCCGCACGCGGGTCCTCTCGATCGCCGTATACGAGCACGTCGAGAACGTCGATTACGGCACGGCCCACATCCTCTCCGCGGGCCTGCTCGCGTTCTCGTTTCTGGTGCTGCTGGCCGTGTACGTCCTGAACCGACGCGGCTCGCGCGGCGCGGAGCGCACCGTTGCCTGAGCTGGACCTCGAAGTCGCGCTGGCCCGCGGTGCGTTTCGGCTCGACGTGAGGCAGCGGCTCGAGCTCGCCGGCATCACGGCCCTGTTCGGGCCGAGCGGGTCCGGCAAGACGAGCCTGTTGCGCATCCTGAGCGGCCTCGAACGCGGCGCCGCGGGCCGCGTCGCGTACGACGGTGCGCTCTGGCAGGACGATCGGCGCCACGTGCCGGCGTACCGGCGCGGCGTCGGCTACGTATTCCAGGATGCGCGGCTGTTCGCGCACCTCGACGTGGCCGGCAATCTCGCATTCGGCCTGCGTGGCCGGCGCGGCCGCGACGCCCGCTACGACGAGGTCGTCGCGGCGCTCGATCTCGGGCCGCTGCTCGCGCGCCGGCCGAGCTCGCTCTCCGGCGGCGAGAAGCAGCGCGCGGCCATCGGGCGCGCGCTGCTCGCGCGCCCGCGGCTGCTGCTCATGGACGAGCCGATGTCCTCGCTCGATGCGCCGCGCAAACGCGAGATCGTCCCCTATATCGAGAGGCTGCCCGCCGCCTTCGGCTTGCCCATCCTCTACGTCACCCACAGCGTCGAGGAAGTCGTCCGGCTCGCGTCGGAGGTCGTGCTGCTCGTCGGCGGTCGCATCTCCGCGCGCGGCCCCGTCGCCGAGATCCTCGAGCGCATCGACCTGTGGCCCATCACGGGCCGGCTCGAGGCCGGCACCGTCGTCGAGGCCGAGGTCGCCGAGATCGGCGCGGGCATGGCGACGCTGCGGCTCGGCCGGCAGACGCTGCGCGTACCGTTGGCCGACGCCGAGCGCGGCAGCGTGCTGCGGCTTCGCATCCACGCGCGCGACGTCGCGGTCGCGACAGAGCGGCCCGCGAAGCTCAGCATCCGCAATGTCCTGACGGCCCGCGTGCTCGCGATCGATACGGACGAGACGGCTTACGTCGAGCTGCTGCTCGCGGTCGAGGGCCGCCATCTGCGCTCGCGCATCACGCGGGAGGCGCTCGAGGAGCTCGAGCTCGAGCCCGGCCGCGACGTCTTCGCCCTGATCAAGAGCGTGGCGTTCGAGGGCCGCGGCTGGACGCCGTGACCTTGCGGCAAACCGAGAGCCGGCGGCTGAGCGGCGCGGGGATGCGTTAAACTTGGCGCCCCGATCGAAACCCGGCGATGCGGTCATGCGAGTCACGAATCTCGATGCAATCACCTATGGCGTACGCGACCTCGAGAAGTCGCGCCGTTTCTGGACGGAATTCGGGCTCGCGCCGATGCAGGCGGACGCGGCCGGAGCGGTCTTCGAGGCTCAGGACGGCTCGAACGTGATCCTGCGCCGCGCCGACGACCCCGCGCTGCCCGCGCCCGCCGTCGCGGGCGAGACCCAGCGCGAGCTGATTTTCGGCGTCGCGGGCCCGGAGGATCTCGAGGCGATCGCGGCAGAGATCCAGCGCGACCGCGACGTGCACCGCGACGAAGACGGCAGCGTGCACTTCGTCGACCCCGTCGGCTTCCCGGTCGCGTTCCGCGTCGCCAAGCGTCGTCCCGTGTCGGCCCCGGAACTCAAGTTCAACACGCCGGGTCACCCGGACCGCATCAATACGCGCGGCCAGTTCTTCGACCATGCGACGCCGCTCGAAATGACGCATGCGGTCTTCATGGTCGGGCCCGGCATCGTGGACGCGGTCGAGTTCTACACGCAGCGCCTGGGCTTCATCGTCAGCGATTGCTATCCGGGCCGCGGCTACTTCATGCGCGGCTCCGCCTCGCACCATCACCACGATCTGTTCCTGCTCAACGTGGGCCCCAAGCGCGGCTTTCATCACGTCGCGTTCGAGCTCGGCAACATTCACGAGCTCTTCGGCGGCGGCCTCAACATGACGCGCCGCGGCTGGACCACGGCACTCGGCCCGGGCCGTCACCCGATTTCCTCGTGCTATTTCTGGTACTTCCATTGCCCGTCGGGCGGTGCGGCCGAATACGACTTCGACTCCGATCAGGTCGACGAGAACTGGGTGCCGGGCAGCTTCGAGCAGACGCCCGAGCGCTTCGCCGAGTGGTGCCTGGCCGAGGGCATGCAGGACTCGCTGCTCTACAAGGGCGTGCAGCGCGCCGAGACGGCGGGCGCCGGCGCATAAAAGGGGTCGGAGCCCTTTTCTTCGTCTTGTTGATCGTCACATCTCGCGTGGCGGCGCACCGAGAACGAAGGCGCCCGGCTAGGCGTCGCGGACGCTGCCGCGCAAGCTCACTACCCACGCGACGAGACCCGTCAGCGCGACGCCGTGAATCGCGAACGCCCAGACCGCCACTGCGCCGAGGCTGGGCAGGAATCTCAGCGCGAGCAGCGCCGCCACGACTCCGGTGAGCGCCGCTTTGGAATCGACCCAGCTTGTCCTTCTGGGCAACCGGACATTCGGGGCGAACTGCGCCGTGCGGGCCGCGCACGACCACCTCTCGTCGGTGCAGCGCAGCGCGGCGAGCTCCGCTGCAAGCGCCTCGTCGGCGGCCAATGCGGCCGCGACGGCCGCGGCCCGCGTAGCATCCAGCTCTCCGTCGATGTACGCGGAAAGCTCACTGGGGTCGATGGTCGTCATATCGTGTCCTCCGTCACCCGGACGGCCAGCGCCTTTCTGGCGGCGTGCAGCCTCGACATCACGGTTCCCTGCGGAATCGACAACGCTGCGGCCAGGTCGCGATAACTCAGTCCGCCGAAGTAGCGCAGACGCAGAATCTCGCGATGTTCCGCGCTCAATAGATCGATTGCGTCACTGAGCCGTGCCCACGCCGCCACCTCGACCGATGCGGGATCGGGAGCGTCCCAATCGCCCAAAGCGCTGGACTTCGCGGTGCGCTTCGTTCGCAGCACATCGATGCAGCCGTTGCGCAGGATCGCGAACCACCACGCCTTGAACGGCCGCGCCGGATCGTACGTGGACAGCCGTTCGAGCCCCCGCAGTGCCGCCTGCTGCACCGCATCCTCGGCATCGTGCCGGTCGCGCAGGATCGACTGCGCGTACGCCGCGGCCTGCGCCAGCAACGGTCGCAGCAGGCGTTCGTATTCGGAATCGCCGAGCACGCTCAGCCGAGCTGCCGCAAGAGACGAATGAGCTCGGCCAGCCGCTCGTGGAACACGGCCACCACGGTGACGACCGTGACGACGTGGACGGCAGCGATCACGATCGCGGCCCGGGCAAACCCGCGCAGCTTGGTTCCGACCTCCCCGCCGCGCAGCGCCATGGCCGCCAGCACGATCGCGAGCAGCGACTTCTCGAGGCCCAGCAGATTGATGAATGCCGCGATGCTCAACGCGAGCGCGCCGGTCGCCAGGCCGGCGCGACGACCCGCCTCGTAGGCGGCATCGGCGGGCATCGTGGATGAATTGGTCTCGGCCATAGCCATTCTCCGGGGAGCGTCTTTCGATATCCCTTATACGGAGGGCGCGGCCGGAATATTCGCGGGCGAGACGGGCGGTCGCGAAAGCGGGCCGGCGCCGTGCGGCAGGCGACCGCTTCTCGTTCGAGAACGCCCTCCGCCGGCGGTGGAGGCTGCCGGCCGGAAAAAAGGGGGCAGAGCTTGAAAAAGGGCTCTGACCCCTTTTTCGCTTTTTCGCTCAGCCGAAGCCGTAGAGCCGCTCGGGGTTCTCGACGAGCACCTTCTTCTGCAGCGCCGCGTCCGGCATCATGAGCGGGATCAGATCGACGAGATCCCCGTCGTTCGGCATGTGCTTTTTGATGTTCGGATGCGGCCAATCCGTGCCCCAGAGGATACGGTCCGACTGCACCTCGAGCAGCGCCTGAGCGAAAGGCACGGCATCCGTGAACGGGGGCCCCGCCGAGGAGATACGCTCGGCCCCGCAGATCTTGACCCAGCAGTTCTCCATGCGCGCGACGTTGAGCAGGATCTTGAACGGCTTTTGCTCGAGCCCGTCCTTCGTCGGCACCCGGCCCATATGGTCGATGATGAACGGTACGGGCAGCTTACGCAGCATCTCCTCGAAATCGAGCAGATCCTTCGCGTCGAAGTGCAGGACGACGTGCCAGCCCATCGGCTTCACGCGCTCGACGAGCCGGTCAAAAACGTCGAGGTCCGGCGTGCCGCCCAAGTGCTGCACGAAGTTGAACCGGATGCCCCGAATGCCGCCTTCGTTCAGAATCTCGAGCTCGCGGTCCGTGACGGACTCGGCGACGTTCGCGACCCCGCGGTAGCGCCCCTCGCTCTGCGCGATCGCGTCGAGGATCACGGTATTGTCCGTGCCGTGGCAACTCGCGTTGACGAGCACGGCGCGCGAGAGCCCCAGCGTCCTCTGCAGCGCCTGGAAGGTCTCGAGCGGCGCATCGGGGGGCGTGTAGCTGCGATCGGGCGCATACGGATACTTATGCGCCGGCCCGAAGATATGGCAGTGCGCATCGCACGCGTTGGCGGGCGGCTTGTAGTTCGGCACCCGCGTATCCGGGTCCGGCGCCATGCAGACCGGAATGTCCTTCGTTGCCATCGTTCCCTCGATTCGCCTCAGCCGGCGTGTGTCACTTCAGGCACTTCTCGAGCCGGTCGAGCGTGCGCATGGCCGGCATGACCTGCTGAACGCTCGAGTTAGGCTCCCGGCCAGCCTTGATGGCCGCGACGAACTCGCGGTCCTGCAGCTCGATGCCATTGCTCGAGACCGCGACGCCCGAGAGATCCACCGGCTCGTCGTGGCCGTCGAAGAGATCGTCGTAACGCGCGATATAGGTGCCGTTGTCGCAGATGTAGCGGAAGAACGTGCCCTGCGGGCCGTTGTTGTTGAAGGAGAGCGCCAGCGTGCAGACCGCGCCCGAAGGCGTCTTCATCCCGATGCTCATATCCATCGCGATGCCGAGCCGCGGATGGTGCGGACCCTCGAGCGCGAAGACGTCGGCGGCCGTCTCGCCCGTCTGATAGTGGAAAAGATCGACCGTGTGGCAGGCGTGATGCCAGAGCAGATGGTCGACCCAGCTGCGCGGCTTGCCCTCGAGGTTTTTGTTCTCGCGCCGAAAGAAGAACGTCTGCACGACGAGATGCTGCAGCTTGAGCTCGCCGGCCGCGATCTTGTTGTGCACCCATTGATGGGAGGGATTGAATCGGCGCGTATGGCCGGCCATGGCTACGAGCCCCGTCTCCTGCCGAACCTGCTCGATCTGCTCGGCATCGGCCAGATTGTCGGCGATCGGAATCTCGACCTCGACGTGTTTGCCGGCACGCATGACCTCGACGGCCTGCCGAGCATGAATCTGCGTGGGCGAAGTAATGATCGCGGCGTCGACACCGGGCTGCGCGAGGGACTCGGAAAGATCCGTGCTCCAGTGCGGAATACCGTACTGCTTGGCGACCTTTTCCGTCGTATCCGGGCTGCCGCCGGCGAGGCTCACGACTTCAACGTCCGGAATGTTCTTCAGTCCGTCGAGATGTTTGCGCCCGAATGCGCCCTGCCCGACGACGACAATCTTCATGAGCCTTCCTCCTCCGAGTCAAAAAAGCGAAAGGGTCCGCCGCCTCCTCGCGGACGCCGCCCTCGGGCTCGAGGATGAGAGCTGCCGTGCGGTGGACGGGAGATCCCTGCAGGATCGATCGTGTATCATGAATTCTACTTCAGATGGACCCGCCGGCTGCAAGCCGCGGCCGGCCGCGGCGCCCGCCCCGAGCGGGCGCCGCCGCTTCAAAGCACGCGCATTGGAGGTGACGACACCCATGGCCGAAAGAGCAGGCAACTTCGAGCTCAGGCAGGATTTCTCGCTTCTCCTCGACGGCCGCCTCGTCGCGGGCAGCGGCACCCTCCACGTCATCAATCCGGCGCTCGGCACCGTCTTTGCGCGCTGCCCGGCCGCGGGCCGCACCGAGCTCGATGCGGCCGTCCGTGCCGCGCGCAAAGCTTTCCAGGCATGGCGCAACACCACGTACGCGCAGCGCGCCGAGCGCGTGAAGCGCCTGGCGGCCGCGCTCAGGGACCACCAGCGGGAGCTCGGCGAGCTGCTGACGCGCGAGCAGGGCAAGCCGCTCGCGCAGGCCATGGCCGAGATCGACCGCGGCGCGAGCCAGTCCGAGGGCATGGTCAGCATCGAGATTCCGGTCGAGACGCTCGTGGACGATGCGCAGCGGCAGATCGAGCTGCGTTACCGGCCGCTCGGCGTCGTCGGCATCATCACGCCGTGGAATGCGCCCGTGAACCTCGCCCTCGGGCCGCTGGTCTCCGCGCTCTACACGGGCAACGCCGTGATCCTCAAACCGTCGCCGTACACGCCGCTCACGACACTCAAGCTCGGCGAGCTGCTCAAGGACATCTTCCCCGCGGGCGTCGTCAACGTCCTGGCCGGCGGCGACGAGCTCGGCCAGTGGATGACCGAGCACGACGACATCGACAAGATCTCGTTCACGGGCTCCGTGGCGACGGGCAAGAAGGTCGCTGCAAGTGCCGCCGGCACCCTCAAGCGCCTCACGCTCGAGCTCGGCGGCAACGACCCGGCCATCATCCTCGACGATGTGGATCCGCAGGCCATCGCGAAGAAGGTGTTCTTCGCGGCTTTCGTGAACAGCGGCCAGGTCTGCATGGCCATCAAGCGCATCTACGCCCACGAGAAGGTCTACGACGCGCTCTGCGCGGCCCTCGTCGAGGAAGCGAAAAGCGCCAAGGTCGGCAACGGCCTCGACCCGGAGACGCAGCTCGGGCCGCTGCAAAACAAGATGCAGTATGACAAGGTCTGCGACCTGCTCGAGGACACGAAGCGCAGCGGCGCGAAGATTCTCGTCGGCGGCGAAGTGCCGAAGGGCGAGGGGTATTTCATACCGCCGACGCTCGTGACGGACATCGACGAGCACAGCCGGCTGGTGCAGGAAGAGCAGTTCGGGCCGATAGTCCCAATTATGAAATATTCCGATCTCGAGCAAGCGATCGCGCGCGCGAACGATTCGCGTTATGGGCTCAGCGGCTCGGTTTGGACGAGCGATCCGGAGCGCGGCAAGGAAATTGCGGCCCGCCTCGAGGTCGGCACGGCCTGGGTCAACCAGCATCGAGCGACGTTGGCCTTCGTGCCTTTCGGCGGCGCAAAGGAGTCGGGCCTCGGGCGGCAGTACTCCAGGATCGGGCTCAAAGGCTACATGGAACCCGAGGTCATCAGCGTCGCGAAGTAACTGCGTCCGGCGTCCCTGGGCGAAAGGACGCCGACGCGACCTACGTTGCTATTTGCGGCCGTCCCAGACCTCGCCGGGGATCTGCACTTCGCCCTTGAAGATCAAGCGCGCGGTCCGCAGCAGGCCGGCCTTCTCGACGACCGGCCGCTCGGGCGTCCCACCGACTTCCAGCGTGACCGAGAACTCCCCCGACGGATGCTCGACCGACATGTGCTTGGTCCGGCCGGGCGGCACCTTGGCGATGCCCTCGGCAACGGAGGCCGGCAGGATGCAGGCCGTCGCGACCGAGACGGCGCCGAGCACGCCGATCGCTGCGTGGCAGTCGTGCGGGATGAACGTACGCGTGGAGACGTGGCCGCCCGCGCGCGGCGGGGCTATGAGGCTCATCTTGGGCACGACCTTGTTCGTCACGTCGCCCAGGTTCATGCGCGGGCCGATCTGCAGCCGGATCGACTCGATGCGCCGCTTGAGCTCGGTATCGGCGTCGAGCTCGGCCGGCGTCTCGTAACCGCTGCGGCCCACGTCCCGGGCGCGCAGCACGACGACGGGCATGCCGTTATCGATGCAGGTCACCCGCACGCCGTCGACCTCGTCGACGACGTTGCCGGTCGGCAGCAGGCTCCCGCAGATCGAGCCCGCCACGTCGAGGTAATTACAAATCACGGGAGCCGAAGTACCCGGCACGCCGTCGATGCGCGCGTCGCCCTCGTAGCTCACGCGTTGGCCGGGCGTCTGCACGATGAGCTCGCAGAGGTTGTTGCTGTTCAGCATGCGCACGCGGACGCGCGTTTCGCCGCCGAGCGCCTCGACGAGTCCCGTCTCGATCGCGAACGGCCCGACCGCGGCGAGCATGTTGCCGCAGTTCGGCGTGGTGTCGACGCGGCCTTCGCCCACGACGACCTGCGCGAACAGGTAGTCGACGTCGGCGGTGTCGTCCTCGGAGCGCGAGACGATGGCGACCTTGCTCGTGAGGGGGTGCGCCCCGCCGACGGCATCGATCTGCCGCTTGTCGGCACCCATGGCCGCGACGAGCACGCGGTCGCGCAGCGCAGGGTCCGCGGGCAGATCCGCCTTGCGGAAGTACAGGCCCTTGGAGCTGCCGCCCCGCATGAGAAAACTCGGAATCGATGTCTGCATTGGCCTCTCCTCGCCGACAATTCTAGCAGGGCGGGCCGCGACCGCCCGCACCGGGGCCGCGCGCCGCGCGGGCGCTACAGGCCGCTAGCCGCCGCGCAAAGTCTCGCGGACGAGAAACACCATAATCGAAGCACCCGCCAGGCCGAGCGCCGCAACGGCGAGGCTCGCGAGCGCGAGGCCCGAGGCGTCAATGAGCACACTCGTCAGCAGCGGCGCGACGCTGAGCCCGAGGTCGCCGATGAGCCGCCAGACTCCGAGGAACTGGGCGCGATGCTCGCTGCGACGCGCGATGTCGGCGCCCATGATCATGACGATGCCCGTGCCAAGACCGTTAGCGAGGCCCAGCAGCAGGGCAACGCCGAGCAGGCTCCGAAAGCCGTGCGCGACGGGCAGCAGCGCGAGCCCTAGCGCGAACAGCGTCATGCTCGGCACGGCGCTCCATTTGCGGCCTCGCCGGTCGACGAGCACGCCGACCGGATAGAACAGCGTCATGTCGAGCGCCGACGACAGCGAGTAGACGAGGCCGATCGCGGCGGAGCCGAGCCCGGCGGCCTCGCCGAACAGCGGCACGAGCAGCTGCCGCCCGGCCCGCATGAGCTGCAGCGCCAAGGCCGAAAGCCCGGCCGTCGCGAATTCGCGCCGGTGGCTGCGCAGCACGTGCACGACGGCCGCGGGGCCCACGCGGCGCCCGCCCTCGATATCATCCACGTCGATGAACGCGACGACAAACGCCGAAGCGAACAGCACAACGCCGGCGCCGATCAGGAACGCGGGCCGAAACCCGAGCGCGGCGGCGGCGAACCCGCCGGCGGCCGGACCGACGAAGGCCCCGGCGCGCTGCAGGCCGCCCATGACCGAAATCACGCGGCCGACCTCCGTCGGCGCGCAGGTCTGAGAGATGTAGGACTGGCGGCCGAGCATCCAGGCCGCCTGTCCCGCGCCGAGCACGACGGCCGCCGCCCCGATCGCCCAGGTCGCCGTCGTGAGGCCGAGTGTCGCCATCCCGACGAGGATCAGGCCGAGCCCGCCGAGCAGAACCGGCTTGTCGCCGAAGCGGGCGGACAGCATCCCGGCGGGCAGATCGAACAGCAGCACCCCGACGCCGCGCAAACCGACGACCGAGGCCGCAAGCGCGGCACTCGCGCCGAGTTGCAGCACGTACAGGGGGAGCAGGATGAGCAGGCCCTGGTAGCTGATCGAAATCAGCAGCGAAGGAACGTAGACCGGCGCCGCCATGCGCCCGTAGGGCGCCGGTAGCCGCAGTCGAGCGAGGCGCGCCGATCGACGGCGGGGCGCCGGGGCCGGCTCCGCCGGAGCGTCGGGGCTGCTTTTCCGCTCCAGGGGCCTAGCCCGCGCCATGGCCGACCGCGCGAATCATGCCCAGACCCCGGCCTGGCCGGCATCCGGGCCGCGCCTGAAGCCGCCGATCCATGGCCTTGTGTCGGCCTAGCGGCCCGTAACGGCCGCGATCGAGTCGGCCACGTAGTCGACGTTGCCCTGATTGACGCCGGCGATGTTGATGCGGCTCGACTCCACCATGTAGACGTGGAAGCGCTCCCGCAGCGCGACGACCTGCTCGCGCGAGATCCCGAGGAAGGAAAACATGCCGCGCTCGTTCGCGATGAACGAAAAGTCCACGGGCGTGTTGCGCGCGGCGAGCTTCTCGACGAGCAGACGCCGCAGGCCGTTGAGCCTGTTGCGCATCGCCTCGAGCTCGTCCGTCCACTGCGCCCGCAGCGCCTCGTCGTGCAGGATGCGGTCGACGATCGCGGCGCCATGGTCGGGCGGCATCGAGTAGATGCTGCGCGCGACGTTTGCGGCGTTCGAAGCCACGCCCTTCGCCTCTTCGGCGTTGGCCGCGACGACGCAGACGGCGCCGACGCGCTCGCGGTACAGGCCGAAGTTCTTCGAGCAGGAGGCGACGACGACGAGCTCTGGCACGCTGTCCGCCATGAGCCGCAGTCCGTAGGCGTCGTCGCCGAGGCTCGAGCTCAGCCCTTGATAGGCGAGATCGACGAACGGCACGATGCCGCGCTGCGCGCAGAGCTGCGCGAGGACGCCCCATTGCTCCTTCGATAGGTCGGCTCCACAGGGGTTGTGGCAGCAGCCGTGCAGCAGCAGCAGGTCGCCCGCCGGGATCTTCTCGACCGCGGCGGCCATGCGCTCGAAAGCGATCGCGTGCGCCGCATGGTCGTAATAGGGATACGTCTCGATGTCGAGCCCCGACAAGCGCAGCAGCGGGATGTGGTTCGGCCACGAGGGCTCGCTGATGTGGATGCGCGAGCTCGGCTTCGCGCGCTGCACGAGGTGACCGGCGACGCTGAGTCCGCCGCTGCCGCCCGGGGTCTGCACCGTGCTGACCCGCCCATCCCGGAGCGCCCCATGGCCCTCACCGAAAAGCAGCGTCTCCATGCCGCGGTTGAAGCCCGCGTTGCCCGCGATCGCGACGTACGACTTCGTGTCCTCGGCTTCGAGCACGGCCCGCTCGGCCCGCTTCACGGAATCGAGAATCGGCGTCCGGCCTTTTTCGTCCTGATAAACCCCGACGCTGAGATCGATCTTGCGGGGATCGGTGTCGGCGCGGAACAGCGTCATGATGCCGAGAATCGCGTCGGGCGGCAGAGGCTTCAGAGTTCCAAACACGGTCGTTCCTCTGGATGGCGGCGCGGCCTACGCTCGAGCACGGGACGCCGCGGCCGATATGCTATGGTGAATCGATCTGGAAGGCGGATACGGGACGCGTATGGTAAGGACATGCGCGAGCCGCAACAATAGCGTGACGGCAGACAGATGAAAGCGATAGCACTCGAGGGTTTCGGCGGTCCCGAGGTCATGCGGCTCGGCGAGGCCGAAGCCCCCCGGCCCGGCCCCGGCCAGATCCTGATCCGCGTGGCCGCCACCTCGGTGAATCGGCCGGAACGTCATGCAGCGCCTCGGCCGTTACCCGCCGCCCGCGGGAGAGTCCGAGATCCTCGGGCTCGAGGCCGCCGGCACGGTCGAGGAGGTCGGGGCCGGCGTCGAGGGCTTCGCTCGGGGCGAGCGCGTCTTCGCGCTGCTCGCCGGCGGCGGCTACGCCGAGCTCGCCGTCGCGCATGCCGGTCACGTGCTCCGGATTCCCGACTCCGTGAGCTTCGGCGAGGCGGCCTGCATCCCCGAGACTTACATCACGGCCTATCTCAATGTCTTCATGACCGCGCGGCTCGCCGACGGGGAGACGGTGCTGCTGCACGGCGGCGGGGGCGGCGTGAACACTGCGGCCATCCAGCTCTGCCGTGGGCTCGTGCCCGCGGCGCGCATCGCGGTCACGGCCTCGCCGGGCAAGCTCGAGCGCGTGGCCGAGCTCGGTGTGGACCGCGTCATCGACTACCGCAACGAGGACTTCGCGGAGGCGCTGCTCGGCTTTACGGCCGGCGCCGGCGCCGACGTCATCCTCGATCACATCGGCGCGGCCTACCTGGAGCGCAACATGAAGGCGCTCGCGGTCGGCGGGCGGCTCTCGCTGATCGGGATCATGGGCGGAGCCGAAGCGACGCTCAATTTGGGCAGGCTGCTCGTGAAGCGGCAAAGCCTCCTCGGCTCCGTGCTGCGGCCGCGATCCGTGGCCGAGAAGGCCGCGATCATCGCGGAGTTCGGCCGCGTCGTCATGCCGCTCTTCGCGCAACGCCGCATCGTGCCGCTCATCGATCGGGTGCTGCCGCTCGCCGAGGCCGCCGAGGCGCATCGCGTCATGGAGGACAGCGCGCACTTCGGCAAGATCGTGCTGCGCGTGTGAGCGCGGAACGCGGCGACGCGCCGCTGCGCAGCCTGCTATTCGTTCCGGGCAACAAGGCCAATATGCTCGAGAAGGCGCTTGGCGTGCGGCCGGACGCGCTCGTGCCGGACATGGAGGACTCCGTCCCGGACGGCGAGAAGGCCGCGGCCCGCGAGACGATCCGGGCCTTCTTGCCGCGGCTCGCAGCGGGCCGGGCGCGCGTGATCCCGCGCGTGAATTCGCTCGATACGCCCTGGACCGAGCAGGACCTCGCCGCCGTCGTCGGCCCGGAGATCTACGGCATCTCGATCGGCAAGATCCGCGCCCCGGCCGAGATCAGCACGGTCTCCACGCTCATGGCCGGGCTCGAGCGGCGCGCGGGCCTGCCCGTGGGCCGGCTGCGCCTGATTCCGTGGATCGAGACGGCCGCTGCGATCGTGCACTGCTACGAGATCTGCCGGGCCAGCGCCCGCATTGCCGCCGTCGCATTCGGCGCGGAGGACTTCACGCACGATCTTGGGATCGAGCGCGTCGACGACACGGCCCAGCTCGCCTATCCGCGCGCGGCGCTGTGCATCGCCGCACGCGCCGTCGGCGTTCCTGCGCTCGAGACGCCGTACTTCGAATTCCGCAACGCCGAAGGGCTGCGCTTCGCGGCGGCCGCCGCGAAGCGCATCGGCTTCAAGGGACAGTTCGCGATTCACCCGGCGCAGATCGAGGCCCTGAACGTCTGTTTCTCGCCGTCGGCGCGGGAGATCGCCTGGGCCCACCGCGTCGTGGCCGCCTACGAAGAAGCGGAGCGCCACGGCCGCGGCTCGACCTCGCTCGACGGCCGCGTCATCGACGCGCCCGTCGTCAAGCGCGCCCGTGCCGTGCTCGCGGCGGCCCCGAAAAAGGGGTCAGAGCCCTTTTTCGGGGCCGCGGCGGAGGACCCTGGGGCCGAGCGCGAAAAAGGGCTCTGACCCCTTTTTCGGGGCTTACGCGTCCCGGACGGCGCGCGTCACGAGATTTTGCAGCAGCGGAATCTTGAAGTGGTTGTAGTTCAGCGGGGTCGCGCCGCGCACGGCGGCCTGCCCGGCCAGCTTGGCCGTGTCGGCGCTCTTGGGCTGGCCGACGACGACGGCCTCGACCTGCGTGAGCCGCCGCGGCTTGGCCTGCACGGCACCGGCGACGATCCGTGCCTTCGTGATCTTGGCCCCCTCGCCGTCGCCGTCCGTCACGAGCGCCGCGGCTACGTTCACGAGCGGGAAGTCCCAAACGTTCCGGTCCGCGACCTTCTCGAAGTAGAACTTCGCCCCGCTCCACTCCGCCGGAATGCGCAGCGCCTTGAGCACGTCGCCGTGCTCGAGGACGGTCATACGCCGGATGTCGACGTCGGGCCCGATGAAGTACTGCTCGGCCGGGACGACACGCTCGCCCTTCGGCCCCTGGATCACCATGCTCGCGTCGAGCGCGACGAGCGCCGGCGCGGTGTCGGAGGGGCTGACCGCAACGCAGCGGCTCGCGCCCCAAAGGCAATGCTCGCGATTCTGCCCTTCCGGCGTATCCGCATAGCAAGTGGTGCCGCCAGCCCGATAGCAGTTCACGCCATAGCGGTAATACCAGCAGCGCGCGTCCTGACTGACATTGCCGCCGAGCGTACCGCTGTTACGGATCTGCGGGCTCGCGACGCGGCCGGCGGCCGTCGAGAGCACTCCGTAGCGCTGTTGGATCATCGGGTTCGTCGCGATCTCGGTCAACGTGGTCAGCGCGCCGATCTCCATGCCGCCGTCGGGCATCGCGCGGATACCCTTGAGCGCCGCGATGCCGCCGAGCTCGACGACATACTTGGGCCGTTTGATGCGGTCCTTGAACCAGTCGAGGCTGTCGTTGCCTCCGGCCATGGCCCAGCCGTCCACGCCGAAGCGGGCGAGCAGATCCACGGCGTTCTCGACCGTATCCGGCTGGTACAACTCGAAACCGGGCATCACGTCTCTGGACATGGCTCGCGCTCCCTATCTTCTGAATCTTTCCGCCGCCGCCGCATTGCAGAGTGTTCGTACGTCGGTCGTTTTCATCGCTCGCGAATAAGGGCTCTGACCCCTTTTTCAGGCCGTGTTGACCTGCAGCGGCTTGTGCGACTGCGGCCGCCCGGCCAGCGCATTGACGATCTGATCCGGCGTCACGGGCAGGCGGTTGAAGTGGTGCCCGCCCAAGGCGTCCGAGATCGCGCTGATCAGCGCCGAGGCCGCCGCGCCCATGACCGGCTCGCCGATGCCCTTCGTGCCGAACGGGCTCTGCGGGTCCGGCTTGTCGACGGCGTCGGCCTTGATGACCGAGGGCACGTCGAGGTAGCTCGCGGGCTTGGCCTGATAGAGGCCCACGTTGCCCGGCAGACCGTTCTGCGGGTCGTAGATGGGCCGCTCGAGCGAAGCCATGCCGATGCCCATGACGGCACCGCCCTGTACCTGCGACTCGAGGCCTTGCGGATGGATGACGGTGCCGCAGTCCGCGACGCCGAGATAGTCGACGATCTCGAACTTGCCCGTCTCCGTATCGAGCGAGATTTCCATGTAGCCCGCGACGAACGCGGCCGGCTGCGCCGTGATCGGCAGGTTGTCCTTCGCGGCGCCGACGAGCCCCGTACCCGCCAGCGCCATGGCCGACTCCTGGGTCATCGGGTTCATGTCCTTCGCGACCTCGTGCCCGTCGTACTTGCCGCCGAGCTCGATGGCCCGCTTCGCAACCTGGGCATAGGTCATGCTCTTGCCGCTGTCGGCCTTGCTGAAGACCTTCTCGCCGCCGACGTCGTAGTCCTCGGGCTTGCCGCCGAGATCCATGGCCGCGATCTCCTTGATCTTCGCGAGCGCGTCCTGCGCTGCGACGAAATTCGTGCGCGCCATCGTGAACGAGGTGTTGCTGCCGAACTGGCCGATATTCCAGGGCAGGTGCTTACGGCTGTCGCCGCGCTCCACGACGACGTTGGCGAAGTCGTACTTGAGCGCTTCGGCCGCGATGCGCGAGGTGCCGGTGTGCGAGTAGGTGCCGAGATTGCCGATGCCCGTATGCACGTGCAGCTTGCCGTCCGGCGTGATCACGACGAGCCCATCGAAGCCCGAGAACCCGGCCGGATGGAAGCCCCGGCCGATGCCGATGCCCGTGACCTTCGTGCCGTTGCGCTGCCCGCTTCGGGCCTTGCGCTCGTCCCAGCCGAAGGCCTTCATGCCCTTCTCGATCGCGTCCTGCAGATAGCAGCTCGTCACGCCGCCCTGCCGGCCGCCGAACTTCGCGTCCATGCCCGGCGTGTTCATGCGCCGGATCTCGTAGCGGTCGATCCCGAGCATGCGCGCGGCCTTGTCCATGAAGGGCTCGACGCTCGCGACGGTCTGGTTGTGGCCTGGCCCGCGCTGCGCGGAGCGCGGCGGCGTATTCGTCAGGATGCAGACGCCGCGGAAGCGCATGGCCTCGGGCTGATAGAGCAGCGAGACCGTGTCGCCCGCCGACGGCCAGTCCGGGAAGCCCACGGTCGGCCCGTTTTCCTGCACGATGTAGAGATCCGCCGCGACGACGCGGCCGTCCTTGCGGAAGCCGAGCTTGACGCGCCCCTGGAAGCCCGTGCGCGCATTGCCGAGGTAATACTCCTCGGCGCGGCTGATGCGCATGAGCACAGGGCGGCCGTTGAGCATCTTCGAGGCGTAGGCCGGGATCGCCATGATCGGATAGGCCGAGCCCTTGGAGCCGAAACCGCCGCCGCAGGTCTCGGAGACGTAGACGAGATCCTCGGGCTTGATGCCGATGTAGCCCGCGAGCCCCGGCATGATGTAGCTCTGGCTCTGCGTCGAGCCGTAGACGATGCACTTGCCGTTCTGCCAATAGGCCATGCACGAGCGCGGCTCCATCGAATGATGGGACATGCCGGCCGTGACGAACGTCTCGTCGAGCACGAGATCCGCCTTTTTGAAGGCCGCGTCGAGGTCGCCGAAGGACCACTCGGCCATGGGCTTGCCCGTCGGCAGGTGGTCCTCCCCCGCGGCCGCGAAGTCGGCCGCCGTCCACTTGACCGTATCGACCTTGGCCGGGCCGCCGATGAGCTGATTGTTGATGGCGTTGCCGTCCGAACGCGCGTTCTTTCCGCCCGGGTACAGGCTCTCGAGCGGATCGACCGTGAACGGCAGCGGCTCGTAGTCCACGCGGATCTTGTCGATCGCATCCTGCGCCGTCTGCTCGTCCACGGCGACGACGGCCGCGATCGGCTGCCCGATGAACATGGGTTCCTTGGTCAGAATCTGGTCGGCCGGCCCGGGCTGCGCCGGCACGTCGTCGGCCGTCAGCACGGCGAGCACGCCGTTCATACTCTTCGCGGCCGAAGCGTCGAGATTGCGCACGCGCGCATGCGGCATCGTCGACAGCACGAGCCGGCAAAACGCCATCCCCTCGCCGCGGAAATCCTCCGCGTACTTCGCCTGCCCCGTGACCTTGCCGAGAATATCCGGCGGGACGAAATTCTTACCGAGTAACTCGTAAGCCATACGCCACCTCTCCCAAAATCAGCCGCCGGCCCGCAAACCACCGCCGGCGCTACGGCAGACGGAGAAACAAACCGTCCCGCAAGTGTGCGTGCATGGCGATTGGCGGGACGCCGGGCGCCATGAGTGGCGCCCGGCGAGCCCCCAGGGACGGGTTCGCGGCGTTCCCGCAAATCGCCATGCACGCGCACTTACGGGACACCTTCTATGCCTGGCTGAGCTGCTTGCCGCCGGCCGCGCGCATGATCGCGTTCAGATAATGGTCATACGCCCCGCACCGGCAAAGATTCCCGGACATCCAGTGCCGCGCCTCGTCCCGCGTCGGCTCCGGATTGGCCTTGAGCAGCCCCACGGCGCTCATGACCTGCCCCGGCGTGCAGAAGCCGCACTGCGGCCCGAGCTCGTCGATCATGGCCTGCTGCACGGGGTGCAAGCCGCCGTCCGCACCCTTGACGCCTTCGATCGTCGAGATCGCGCGCGTGCGGACGCTGTGCGTCAGCGTCGAGCAGGAATAATGCGGCACGTCGTCGAGCAGCACGGTGCAGGCGCCGCACTCACCGCGATCGCAGCCGAGCTTCGTGCCTGTGAGGCCCAGCTTGTAGCGCAGCGTCATGGCCAGCGTCTCGTTGGGCAGCACGTCGACGGGGCGCATCTTGCCGTTGACGTTGAGCATGAGCATGCGCTCGACACCGCCCGCGGCGCCGCCGCCCGGGCCCGAGCAGCCCGCGAGCCCCGCGAATAGATAGCCCGCGCTCGAGGCGACGGCACCCGAGGCGATGACGCCCTTGATGAACTGACGCCGCGACGCTTTGCGGGCCGTGAGGCTCGCCACGCCGCCGTCGTCGTACTGCGGCTCCGCGGTGACGCCCACCTCCTCATTGCCGTCCACTCCGAGCCTGTCGGCCATCGGGGCACCCTCCCTATCGGCTTGAATGAGTTGTCGAAGAGTTGCGGGAACGCCTAGCCTACAACAATATCCGCCTCGGAGCAGCAGGGCCCCGCCGGACGGAGCCCCAATACCGGACACTTAAGGAGAACCACCATGACCGCAACCCAGGACCCTTGGGGCAAGCTCGTCCTCGTCGAGTTCGAGGACGGCATCGCCTGGGTCACGATGAACCGCCCGGAGAAGCGCAACGCCATGAGCCCGGCGCTCAACGAGGAAATGCGCCGGACCGTCGAGGCGCTCGCGACCGACGAGCGCTGCGGCGTGCTGGTCTTGACGGGCGCCGGGGACTCGTTCGCGGCCGGCATGGATCTCAAGGAGTACTTCCGTGAGACCGACGGCGGCCCGGATACCGTGCTGCTCAATGTGCGGCGCACGGCCGAGGAGTGGCAATGGCGCCGGCTGCGGGACTACCCCAAGCCCACGATCGCCATGGTCAACGGCTGGTGCTTCGGCGGCGCCTTCACGCCGCTCGTGGCCTGCGACCTCGCGCTCGCGGCCGAGGACGCCATCTTCGGCCTGTCCGAGATCAACTGGGGCATTCTGCCGGCCGGCAACGTCTCGAAGGCGGCCATGGAAGCCATGGGCTACCGCAACACGCTCTACTATGCCATGACCGGCGAGAGCTTCGACGGGCGTAAGGCCGCCGAGATGGGCCTCGTCAACGAGGCCGTGCCGCGGGCGGCGCTGCGTGAGCGGACCCGCGCGCTCGCGCGCACGCTGCTCGAGAAGAACCAGACCGTGCTGCGCGGTGTCAAGATCGCCATGAAGCGCGTGCGGTACATGGACTGGGACGTCTCGGCGGACTACCTCTACGGCAAGATGGCCGAGGCGCTGCATCTCGGGGGCTCCCAGAACCGCGAGAAGGCCATGAAGGCGTTTCTCGACGACAAGAAGTTCCGGCCCGGCCTCGAGAACTTCAACGAAGGCGAATAGGCGCAGCGCCGGCGCCCTGGCGGCGCGTGCCAGGCGAAGGGGGTGGACCATGATCGGAGTTAGCAGACCGCGCCGGCGCGCGGCCGCGGCCGTCATCGCGGCGCTGCTCGCCGCGGCGCCATGCGCACCAAGCCTCGCGCAGCGCCCGGAGCCGGCCGGCGAAGCGGCCCGGCCCGCCGCGGGCGCCGCCGCGCCCGCCCCGGTCCGCCCCGCCCCGGTCCGCCCCGCCCCGGACTTCCGCGGCCGCGATCTCGTCCCGCCGCCGAGGGCTGCCTGGGCCACGAACGGCGGGGACTGGTACAACCGCCGCTACTCGCCGCTCACGGCCATCGACCGCGGCAACGTCGCCGGGCTCAAAGGGGTGTGGCGCGCCCGTCTCGACGGCTCCGGCGTCGGCCCGCAGTACTCGGGCGAGGCGCAGCCGCTCGTCTACGGGAATACGCTGTACATCGTCACGGGTGCGGACGACGTCTTCGCGCTGAATCTCGAAGACGGCCGCCGGCGCTGGGCTTACCGCGCACACCTCGATCCGGCCATCGAAGGGGTCGTCTGCTGCGGCTGGACGAGCCGCGGCGTCGCGCTCGGCGCGGGCAAGGTCTTCGTCGGCCAGCTCGACGGCAAGCTCGTCGCGCTGGATCAGCGCACGGGCAAGGTCGTCTGGTCCATTCAGGCCGAGCGCCCGCAGGACGGCCTCACCATCACGGGCGCACCGCTCTTCTACGACGGCCTGGTCATCACCGGCTTCGCCGGCGGCGAGTACGGCATCCGCGGCCGCGTCAAGGCCTATGCCGCCCGCGACGGCCACCTCGTTTGGACTTTCTACACCGTCCCGGGCCCCGGCGAGCCCGGCCACGAGACCTGGCCGCCGCACAGCGACGTGTGGAAGCACGGCGGCGGCTCCGTCTGGCAAACGCCGGCGCTCGATCCGGATCTCGGCCTGCTCTACGTCTCGACGGGCAACCCGGGGCCGGACTTCGACGGCGCCGCGCGGGCGGGCTACAACCTGTTCACGGCCTCGATCGTCGCGCTCGATGCGAAGACCGGCCGGTACCGCTGGCACTTTCAGCAAGTGCACCACGACCTCTGGGATTACGACGGCCCGAGCCCCGTCGTGCTCTTCGATATCAGCCTCGGCGGCGAGCTGCGCAAGGGCCTCGCGCAGGCGAGCAAGACGGGCTGGGTCTACCTGCTGGACCGCACGAACGGCCGGCCGCTCGTGGGCATCGACGAGCGCCCCGTGCCCCAGGAGCCGGCGCAGCTGACCTCGCCGACGCAGCCCTACCCCGAGGGCGACGCCTTCGTGCCGCAGTCGATCGAGATCGCCCCGGAAGGCTATCGGCTCGTCAACGGCGGCCGCATCTTCACGCCCTACGACAAGGAAACGGTCCCGCTCAAGCCTTGGGGTCGCGGCGGCGCCAACTGGCCCCCGAGCTCCTACGATCCGGCCACCGGGTATCTTTATGTCTGCGCGCAGGATCAGATCGGCCTGTTTCGGCGCGTGCCCGAGGGCGAAGCGGAGCCGGCGAAGCTTTTCACGGGAGGGCCCTTCGGCAGCGCGGAAATTCCGGGGCTCGGCGTCTTCGCGGCCATCGACGTGCGCACCAACAAGCTGGTCTGGCAGCAGCACTGGGCCGACGCCTGCTACGGCGGCTCGACGACGACGGCCGGCGGCCTGGTCTTCACGGGCCGCAACGACGGCCGGCTCACGGCGCTCGACTCCGCGACGGGCAAGAAGCTCTGGGCGTTCCAGACCGGGGCCGGCATGAACGCGCCCGTGACGGTCTTCGAGCGCGGCGGCCGCGAGTATGTCGCGGCCTATTCGGCCGGCAACTATTTCGCGGGCTCGGCGCGGGGGGACAGCGTGTGGCTGTTCGGGCTCGACGGCACGCTCGGTCCGGCCCCCGAGCCCACGAAGATCATGGTCCTGCCGCGCGACATCGAGAAGAACGCGAACGCCGCGAACGGCGTTCCCGTCTACAGATCGGCGTGCGAGGCCTGTCACGGCGCCGACGGCAGAGGCGGCCACGGGGGCGGCCCCGCGTTCGACGGCCATCATTCCCTGGCCGGGGTGATTCAGATCGTCAGCGAGGGGCGGCGCAACATGCCCGCCTTCGGCGCGACGCTCTCGGCCGACCAGATTAGGGACGTGAGCGCCCACATCCTCGAGTTCGAGGCGCAGCACGCGCGCAAGGCGCAGGAGGCGGCCGGCGGCGGCGCGCCCGCGGCGAGCCGCCGGAGCGCGGGCGACTGATGGCAGCGGAGACACGACGATGACGCAGACCGTTTGGCGCGCCCGGATAGGGCTCGAGCTCGCGCTCCTCGGCATTGCGGCCCTGGCCGCCGGCAGGCTGGGCGCCGCCCCGCCCGCGGCCGACGCCGGCGCGGCCTCCTTCCCCGTGCAGGACTGGCCGACGAATGGCGGCGACCTCTTCAACCGCCGCTACTCGCCGCTCGCCGAGATCGACCGCGGCAACGTCGCGCAGCTCGCGGGGGTCTGGCGGACGCATCTGCGGGGCTCGGGCATCGGCCCGCAGTATTCCGGCGAGGCGCAGCCGCTCGTCGCCGGCGGCGTGATCTATATCGTCACGGGCGCCGACGACGTGTTCGCGCTCGACGTCGAGAGCGGCCGGATCCTCTGGGCGCATGCCGCGCAGCTCGATCCGAAGAACAATGCCGTGTGCTGCGGCTGGACGAGCCGCGGCGTGGCCCTCGGCGACGGCAAAGTTTTCGTCGGCCAGCTCGACGGCCGGCTCGTCGCGCTGGACCGGCACACGGGCAAGGTCGCCTGGTCCGTCCAGGCCGCGCGCTGGCAGGACGGCTATACGATCACGGCCGCGCCGCTGTACTACGACGGGCTCGTGATCACGGGCTTCGCAGGCGGCGAGCGTGGCATCCGCGGCCGCCTCTCCGCCTATCATGCCAAGGACGGCTCGCCGGCCTGGACGTTCTATACGGTCCCGGGCCCCGGCCAGCCCGGCTCCGATACCTGGCCGAAGCACAGCGACGCCTGGAAGCACGGCGGGGCGCCGATCTGGCAGACGCCGGCCGTCGACCCCGCGCTCGGCCTGCTCTACGTCTCGACCGGCAACCCGGCGCCCGATTACAACGGCTCGAAGCGCGCGGGCGACGATCTCTTCACGGCCTCGATCGTCGCGCTCGACGCGAAGACGGGCCAATACCGCTGGCACTTCCAGGAAGTCCACCACGACCTCTGGGACTACGACGGCCCGAGCCCGATCGTGCTCTTCGATGTGAAAATCGACGGCGTGCTGCGCCACGGCCTGGCCCAGGCCAGCAAGACGGGCTGGGTCTACCTGCTCGACCGCGCCGACGGCAAGCCGCTCGTCGGCATCGAAGAGCTGCCCGTGCCCCAGGACCCGCGGCAGGCCACGGCCGCGACGCAACCCTACCCCGTCGGCGACGCCTTCGTGCCGCAGTCGATCCCGATCCCGCCCGAGGACCTCACGCTCGTCAATCAGGGCCGCATCTTCACGCCGTTCTGGAAGGACAAGCCCGTCGTGATCCGGCCCGGCGTCGGCGGGGGCGCGAACTGGCCGCCGAGCGCCTACGACCCCGCGACGGGACACCTGTTCGTCTGCGCATCCGACCGGATCTGGGCCTATATCAGCGCCGACGTGCCCGACGCGCCGCCGCCCGGGGGCGGCTCCTTCATCGGCGGCGGCTTCGGCGGCTTCTACCTGCACTCGCTCGGGGTCTTCGCGGCCCTGGACGTGCGCACGAACAAGCTCGTCTGGCGGCAGCAATGGCCGGAGCCCTGCTACAGCGGCTCGGCCGCGACGGCCGGCGGGCTCGTGTTCGTGGGCCGCAGCGACGGGCGCTTGACGGCGCTCGACTCGAGCAACGGCCGCAAGCTCTGGGAATTTCAGACCGGCGCCGGCCTCAACGCGCCGCCCACCGTGTTCGAGCACGACGGCCGCGAATACGTCGTCGCCTACTCGGCCGGCAACCTGTTCGCGGGCTCGACGCGCGGCGACAGCGTCTGGCTGTTCGGCCTCGACGGCTCGCTGGGTCCCGTCGACGCCGGGAAGTCCGGCGCGCAGTGAGGCGCGCCCCGTGACCGGCGCCGTCCTGCTCCTCGACGGCGGGACGGGCACCGAGCTTCGGCGCCGCGGCGTGCCGCTCGACCCCACCGCGTGGAGCGGCCTCGCGCCGCTCGCGCATGCGGACGTGCTGGCGGCCATCCACGCGGACTATCTGCGCGCGGGCGCCGCCGTCGTCACGACGAGCACTTTCGGCACGAACCGCTTCGTGCTCGCGGCCGCGGGCTGCGCGGAACGCTTCGTCGAGATCAACCGCGCGGCCGTCGACGCCGTGCGCCGCGCCTTCGACTTGGCCGGCCGCCGAGCCGCCATCGCCGGCTCGATTTCCTGCCTCCCGCCCGGCTTCGACCCAGCCGCCTACCCCAACGTGCGCGCCGAGCGCGCGGCCTACGCCGAGCTCGCCGAGCTGCTGGCCGAGCTCGGCGCGGACCTGCTCGTGCTGGAGATGATGGAGGACGTCGTGCACGCCACCCGGGCCGCCGAGGCCGTGCGCGCCGTGGGCCTGCCGTTCTGGCTCGGCGTGAGCTGTCGGCTCGACGCGCGCGGGACCCTAGCGGCCTACGACTTCCCCGCCACGAGCCTGGACGACGTGCTCGACGCCCTGCTCGGCTTCGGCCCCGCGGCCGTCAACATCATGCATTCGCCCCCGGACGCGGTCCCGGCCGGCTTGGCGGCGCTCGCGGCACGCGGCGTCCGCAGACGGGGCGCCTACCCGGAGATCGAGGCGCCTGTGACGCCGGCCGAGTTCGCGGCCCGCGGCCTCGACTGGGCGGCGGCCGGCGCCCGCATTCTCGGCGGCTGTTGCGGCACGACGCCCGCGCACATCGCGGCGCTGGCCGAAGCGCTCGAGCAGCGCGCGTCGAGCGCGCCGTAGCGCTCAGCCGCCGGCCGCCGCCTGCGGCTGCCAGCCGTGCAGGGCCAGCATGAGCGCGAAGCTCAGCACGTAGCCGATGGGCACGAACCAGCCTCGGCGGATCCATTCGTTGACGGACTTCGCTTCGGGCACGAGGGTCGAGAGCGCGACCCCGGCCGAGGAGCCGAACCAGATCATCGAGCCGCCGAAGCCGACCGAATACGCGAGCAGGCCCCAGTCGTAGTTGCCCTGCTCGAGCGCGAGCTTCGTGAGCGGGATGTTGTCGAAGACCGAGCTGACCCAGCCGAGCCCGAAGGCCGTCTGCCACGAGGCGGCCGGCAGCGTCTGCACGGGCATGAGCGAGGCGCTGGTCACGAGCGCGACGAGGAACAGACTCCCCTTGAGCGAGGCCGGCACGACCTTCCAGTCGGTCTTCGTGAACAATGCGGCGATGCCGATCGCGACCCAGACGCCGGCCGCAGGCAGGCTCACGAGAACGTTGGCGACGATGGCGCCCACGAGGATCAGCACCACGGCGGCGATGTTCCGCCAGTTCACGGGATGGCGGCCCACCTCGTCGCACTGGATCGGGTGATACGTCTGCTGCTGGCGAGCGGCCATGACGGCAAAGAACAGCAGGGCCGGCACGGCGGCGATGTAGGCATGCAGGACGTTCGAAGGCCTTGACGCCGTCGATCCACATGATGGTCGTCGTCGTGTCGCCGACGACGGAGCCCGCGCCGCCCGCGTTGCTCGCGGCCACGATCGCCGCGCAGAAGCCGATGTCGAGCCGCCGCCTGAAGACGTGCAGCGCGACGGTGGCGCCGATCAGCGCCGCCGCGATGTTGTCGAGGAACGAGGAGATCACGAAGACCATGAGCAGCAGCACGAAGCCGCCCTTCCAGTCGTCGGGCAGCCAGCGCGGCAGGATCTCGGGCACCTGCGACTTCTCGAACAAGCGCGCGAGCACGGCAAAGCCGAGCAGCAGGCCGAACAGGTTTACGAGGGTCGGCGACTCGTGCAGGAGGTGATGCGCGAGGCTGAAGTCGGGCGCCGTCTCGAATTTGAGCAGCACGATCGCGAGCAGGCCGGTGGCCGCGACCTCGAGCGTGTGATCGTGGAACACGGCCACGCCGAACAGCGTGAGCCCGAACAGCAGGAACTCTTCTCGGATGCCGAGAAAAGTCGGGCCCGCGGGCGTGTTCAGGAAGGTGCCGGCGACGACCAGGCCCGCCATGGCGAACACGCCGACGAAGGCCATGTGCCTCCTTGTCATTCCGATTCTCCTCATCGACGTTCCTGCCGTCGGCGCAGCCGGCGTCCCCGATGCCTGGCTTGAACGAAATATGGGAGTATAACGGCGGGCGGAAGTTCGACGCAGAGGCACTCCGGCGCCGGCGGGGCCGTCCGCCCGCCGCGCGGGACGCTGCAAGGGAAGATTCATGAGCATGACGAAGATCGAGGAAGGCGCCCGGCAGCCGGGAAGCGAGGCCGGCCGGACCGGCGGCCGGCCGGAGCGCGCGGCCGCGCTGCTCGCGGCCTTGCGGGAACGCTTCGGGCCCGCTGCCGTGCTCGAAGGCGACGCGGTCGGCGCCCGGCATCACGTCGACTTCAGCGGCGAGCACGCCGCGGCCCCGCGAGCGCTACTGCGACCCGCCACGACGGCCGAGCTCGCGGCCATGATCGATCTGTGCGCGCAGGCGCGCCAGCCCCTGGTCGTGCAGGGCGGCATGACGGGGCTCGCGGGCGGGGCCACGCCCCGGCACGGCGAAGTCGCGCTCTCGCTCGAGCGCATGACGGGCGTCGAGGCCATCGACCGCGAGTCGATGACGGCCACCGTGGCCGCCGGCACGCCCCTCGAAGCCCTGCACGAAGCCGTCGCGGCCGAGGGGTTCGTCTTCCCGCTCGATCTCGGCGCGCGCGGCTCCTGCACGATCGGCGGCAACATCGCGACGAACGCCGGCGGCAATCAGGTCCTGCGTTTCGGCATGATGCGCAACCTCGTGCTCGGGCTCGAGGCCGTGCTCGCGGACGGCACGGTCGTGAGCTCCATGAACAAGATGCTCAAGAACAACGCCGGCTACGACCTCAAGCAGCTGTTCATCGGCACGGAAGGCACGCTCGGCATCGTGACGCGCGCCGTCCTGCGCCTGTTCCCGAGACAACCTGTAAAGACTTCGGCGCTCTGCGCCGTCGCAGGCTTCGACGAGGCCGTCCGCCTGCTGCAGCAGGCGCAACGCCATCTCGGCGGCTCGCTGAGCGCGTTCGAAGCCATGTGGGCCGGATACTTCGAACGCGTCCTCGCGCACGTCGCCGGCTTGCGCTCGCCATTCGCGACGCCGCACGCGATCTACGTGCTGCTCGAAAGCGAAGGCAGCGACGAAGCCGCGGACCGCGAGCGCTTCGAGCGCCTGCTCGAGACCGCGCTGACGCACGGCACGGTCGAGGACGCCGCGGTCGCACAGTCCGAACGCGAGCGCCGCGACTTCTGGGCGATCCGCGACGGCATCGGCGAGATCACGCCGGCGCTGCAGCCCATGCTGTCCTTCGACGTCAGCATGCCCATCGGCGAGATGCCGCCGTTTCTCGCGCGCGTCGACGCCGAGCTCACGGCGACCTTCGGGCCGATCACGAACCTCGTGTTCGGCCATCTCGGCGACAACAATCTGCACCTGGCCGTGACGACGGGCCGCGCCGAGGACCTGCCGACGTTCTGCGACATCATCTACGCCGCCACGGGCGCCCACGGCGGCTCGATCTCGGCCGAGCACGGCGTCGGCGTCCTGCGCCGCGGCTACCTGCACCTCTCGCGCTCGCCCGCGGAGCTTGCGCTCATGCGCCGGCTCAAGGCAGCGCTCGATCCGCACGGCATCCTGAACCCTGGGCGCGTGGTGCCCGACTAGGCCGGCGGCCGCGGCGGCGGCGCTTCGGCGGCGGCGACGCTCACCAGAAACGGCGGCAGTGGGCGGAGGCCTCGTCATGAGGGCGGTGTCGGGACCGCCGTGAACCCGTGTATGGGGGCTCGCTGAGCGCCATCCGTGGCGCTCAGCGTCCCGACACCGCCCTCATGACGAGGCCTCCGCTGGACACCGACGCAGCCGTAGCCGAAGAGCGCGCCGATCGGCGTCGGCTGCATTCGGCGGGCACCGCGAAAGACGCAGGGCCCGCGATGGCTGCCGCCGTTCGGCACCCCGACGAGCGAACGGATTGCCGTCTTGGCGGCAGCAAGCTCCTCGCGCGGTTCGCAGCATGATTCATGAACGGCCGAAGGCCGACGGAGCCGCGTCAGAACGCGCGGCCGAGGTAGACGTAGTAGGCCTTGATGCCCCCTTCGGTGCGCCCGTAGCCGACGTAGATCGGGCCCACGGGCGAGTCGACGCCGGCCCAGATCGAGCCGCCGAGGAGGGCGCTCTTGCGCGAGATGCTCTCGCGATCGTTCCACGCGTTGCCGAGCTCGACGCTGACGCCGGCGTAGGCCGGCAGGAAGGTCAGGTTGCCGATTCGGCGGTAGTAACTCGCGCCGATGCGCGCGACGTGCTGGCCCTTGAGCTGGCCCTGATTGAGGCCGGAGAGATCGAGAAAGCCCCCGAACTTGAAGGCGCGGTTAAGCGGCGCGCGGCCGCTGAACGTCGTGTCGTAGCGGAACCGCGAAAGCAATGTGTGGCGCCCCCAGGACTTTGCGAAGGTGGCGCTGAGCATGAACTGGTCGAAGCTCGCGTCGGAGCCGAGCGTGGGGCGCGATGCGCGCCATTCGGCGGTCGCGAGCACGCCGCGGCTCGGGAACGCGATGTCGTCGAGCGTGTCCGCGGAGAAGCGCACGAAAAATTCGCCGCGCTGATACTTCGGCGCCGGCAGCATCGCGGGCTCGCCCACGATGAGTTTCGTCTCGCCGTAGCCGCGCCGTAGGCCGCCCCGCACTTCGCCCCAGGTCATGAGCTCTCGGCCGCCGCTGAACTCGGCGCCGGCCTCGTGCAGTTGGGCCTGCGAGAGTAGCTGCTCGCCGGCGAACACGTCGTAGCGAATCGAATGCAGAGTCAGCGTCGGCTCGACGAAGAACAGTCCTTTGGGCCCGAGCGGCTGATAGGCGTCGAAGGTCACGGCCGGCTGGTCGCCGATCTCGAAGACGGTGCGCCACTCGCCGCCGTGCGGGTCGATGGCCGTGCGCAGATAGCTCGCCGCGAGTGCGAACAATGCATCCGAGTCCTCGGTCGAGCTGTACTGCATGCCGAGCTGGAGATAGTTCGGACCCCACGACTTCGGCACGACTTCGACCTCGACGCCGGTCTCGTCGCCGCGCTTCACGATGCTGTAACGCACGTTCTGGAAGAGATCGAGCCCGTAGACTTGATCGATGGCCTTCTGAATGGTGGCGAAATCGAGCGGTTTGCCGAGCATGAGGCCGCGCAGCCGCGTCTCGATGATGCTGTCGGCAATGTGCGAGTGATTGTCGAGCGTCACGAAGTCGATGACGGGCAGACCGGGCAGCGTCGAGGCCGGCCGGCGCGCGAGGTAGGCGGCGTACTGCTCCCGCGTCAGCGCATAGGGCTCGAGCTCGGCACGGTGCCGCATGACGGCGTCATAGCCGGTCTCGATAGCGTCGGCCATGTGCGAAAAATCGACGGAGTTCATGGCCGGCGGAAACTGCGGGGTCAGCAGCACGTCCTTCGGGCCGAGGAGCTTCCGCTGCTTGTCGAGCCCCTGGCGCGTCAACAGGTTCGTAAGCTGCGTCGTCACGTCCAGGACGTTGTGTAACGCCTCGCGCTTGAGCAGGGAGGCCGTGATGTCGATAGCGATGATCACGTCCGCGCCCATGTCGCGCGCGACCTCGACGGGCAGGTTCATCGCGAGACCGCCGTCGACGAGCAGCTGATGGTCGATTTCAACGGGCGTCAGCGCGGCCGGGATGGCCATGCTCGCTCGAATCGCCCGCGCGAGGTTGCCCGAGCCCAGCACGACGGCCTTGCCGTTCGCGATGTTCGTGGCGACGGCCCGAAACGGAATCGGCAGCTTGTCGAAGTCCTGAATCTCGGCGGCGGGCAACGTATAGCGCGCAAGGATCTGGTCCGCGACCTGGCCCTGCACGATTCCGATGGGCAGCTCGATCTGGCCGGCGTTGAGGCCAGGCTTGAGGTTGACGAGGAACAAGTCCTCGTCGCGCTTGCGGCGGAAGGCCAGCAGGCGGCGCGGCGTCGTGTCCAGAAACAACGCGTTCCAGTCGAGGTGGGTCACGATGTTCTCGAGGTCTTTCGCCCGCAAGCCCGTCGCGTAGAAGCCGCCGACGACGGCGCCGATACTCGTCCCCGCGATGCAGTCGATGGGCACGCGCAGCTGCTCGAGCGCCTCGAGCGCGCCGATGTGGGCACCGCCGCGCGCGCCGCCGCCGGAGAGCACGAGGCCGATCGTCGGCCGCGCCGGCTTGCCGGCGACGCTGCGGGGCTGCAGGCAGGCCGCGCGCACGGGCAGCGCGGCGAGCACGAGGCTCGCCACGACACAGCACACGGCCAAACGGCGAAGCGATGCGGGCAGGCGGGCGAGGGTCATAGGCTGAAGATGATGCCAGAGCCGGCGCGCACACGTGAACTCGCGACTGGCGGCGGCCCGATCCCCTCCACTACCATACGGCCTCCCGAGGAGGCGCTATGGCAGCACAACACGAAAGGCTCATCATCATCGGCTCCGGCCCCGCCGGCTACACAGCTGCCGTCTACGCGGCGCGCGCCGGTCTCGAGCCCATGCTCATCACGGGCGTCGAGGTCGGCGGCCAGATGACGACGACGACCGAGGTCGACAACTGGCCCGGCGACGACGCCGGGGTCCTCGGCCCGGAGCTCATGGAACGAATGAAGCGGCATGCCGAGCGCTTCGGCACGAAGATGGTCTACGACACAGTCAATGCCGTGGACTTCGCCGAGCGCCCGCTCCGGATCTTCGCGGACAGCGGCGAATACAGCTGCGACGCGCTCATCGTTGCGACGGGCGCCTCGGCGCGATATCTGGGCCTGCCTTCCGAGGAAGCCTATAAGGGGCGCGGCGTCTCCGCGTGCGCAACCTGCGACGGGTTCTTCTTCAAGAATCAACCCGTGGCCGTGATCGGCGGCGGCAACACGGCCGTCGAGGAAGCGCTCTACCTGTCGAACATCGCTTCACGCGTGACGGTCGTACATCGGCGCGACGCGTTTCGGGCCGAGAAAATCATGAGCGACCGCCTCATCGAGCGGAGCCGCGGCGGCAACGTCGAGATCGCCTGGAACCACGTGCTCGGCGAGGTGCTCGGCGACGAGAACGGGGTCACGGGCGTGCGCCTGAAGAGCATTCAGGACGAGGCCACGCGCGATGTGCCCGTGCAGGGCGTCTTCGTCGCGATAGGACACACGCCGAACACGGGGGTGTTCGAGGGCCAGCTCGAGATGCAGGGCGGCTATATCGTCGTGCGCTCGGGAACGAAGGGCCTCGCGACGGCTACGAGCGTGCCCGGCGTGTTCGCCGCCGGCAACGTCGCCGATCCGATCTATAGGCAAGCCGTCACGTCCGCGGGCTCGGGCTGCATGGCCGCGCTTGACGCCGAGCGGTTTCTGACCGAAGGTTAGCCGCCGCGCATCGCCCTTCTCGGGGCGCAGCCCGCGCATGATTCGATTCTGAGACGCAGTGCGCCGTCCGTGACGCGGCGGCACGCCATGATCGCGGCATCGCGAAGGACGGTGTGGATGACGGTACGGCGGCGGACTCTGATCGTGGGCGGCCTCGCCAGCATCGCCGGCCTCGCCCCGACGGCAAGGTCTTTCGGGGCTCTCGCTACGGGTGCCAAGTCGCTCTCGTTCCATCACCTGCATACGGGCGAACGGCTGCGCGTCACGTATCGCGAGCACGGCAGCCTCGTCGCCGGCGCCGTCGACGAGATCAGGCATCTGCTGCGCGACTTCCGTAACGGCGAGACGCACGATATCGACGTGGGGCTGCTCGATACGCTTTGGATCCTGCGCGCTCAGCTCGGGGTCAAGGGGCCTTTCGACGTGATCTCCGGCTATCGCTCGCCCGCCACGAACGCCATGCTCCGCCGACGCTCGAGGGCGGTCGCGAAGAACAGTTACCACATGTACGGCCGCGCGATCGACGTGCGGCTGACGGGCATGGACACGAAAACGCTGCGGGATACCGCCCTGCGTCTCGGGCGCGGCGGCGTCGGCTACTATCCGAAGGACGACTTCGTGCACATCGACACGGGCCGGGTCAGACATTGGTAGCCGGCAGCTCGCAGTCTGCGGCCTTTACGGACTTAGCTGCGCGCGCGCGCATGCTACAGTCGTGACTCGCCCGCGGCCGTTCACGAACGGCCGTTACCTCCAAAGGGTTTCCCGGAAAGGGCTCTGACCCCTTTTTCTTCCTATGAACGTGAAGCGGATCGGGATCGTCGCAGTCGTCGTGGTCGGGGTTGCGGCCGCAGTTTGGTGGGCCGCTCGCCCCAAGCCCATTCCGGTGCAGATGGCCGTCGTCGACCGCGGCCCCGTCGCCGCGACCGTGTCCAACACCCGCGCGGGCACGGTCGACGCGTGCCGCCGGGCCGGACTCTCCCCGGCGCAAGGCGGGCAGATCGAACGGCTGCCGGCGCAAAAAGGCGAGCACGTCGAAAAGGGGCAGCTGCTGCTCGAGCTCTGGAACGAGAACGTCAAGGCGCAGCTCCTGCTTGCGAAGCGTGACGCGGAGGCCGCCCGATCGCGGGCCAAGCAGGCCTGCATCGTGGCCGACAACGCGCAGCGCGAGGCCGACCGGCTCATGCGGCTGCACGCGCAGAAGCTGGCCTCGGAGGAGGCGGCCGACCAGGCGCAGTCGACGGCCGCGGCCAACGCCGCAGCGTGTCAGGCGGCGCGCGACACGGCCGGCTCGGCGGCGGCGAAGATCGAACGTCGCGCAGGCACAGCTCGACCGCACGCGCCTCGTCGCTCCGTTTGCGGGCGTCATCGCCGAAATCAACGGCGAGGTCGGCGAATTCGTCACGCCCTCCCCCGTCGGCATCCCGACACCCCCCACGGTCGATCTCATCGACAGCAGCTGCCTCTACGTGAGCGCGCCCATCGACGAGGTCGACGCGCCGCGCATTCACAAAGGGCTGACCGCGCGCATCAGCCTCGACGCCTTCCCGGACAGGACCTTCGCAGGCCATATCCGGCGCGTGGCGCCGTACGTGCTCGAACGTCGAGAAGCAGGCCCGCACGGTCGAGGTCGAGGCCGAGTTCGAGCACCCCGAGAATCAGCTGCTGCTGCCGGGCTACAGCGCCAACGTCGAGATCGTGCTCGACCAGCGCGACAACGTGCTGCGCTTGCCGACACCCGTGATCCTCCCCGGGGACGAGGTCTATCTCTACGATGCCGCAACGTCGCGGCTCGTCAAACGCAAGATCCAGCCCGGCATCTCGAACTGGCAGTACACGCAGGTCCTCTCGGGACTCTCCTCCGGCGACCGCGTCGTGCGGTCGATCGACCGGGAGGGTGTCGCGGCCGGCGCGCTGGTCCGGCCCGAGTAGCGGAGCTTGCCGTGCTCATGCAGCTGCGCCAGGTGTGCCGCAATTACCGAGTCGGGGACCAGACCGTGCATGCGCTCGATCACGTCGACCTCGACATCGAGGCCGGCGAGTACATGTCGATCATGGGGCCTTCCGGGTCGGGCAAGTCGACGCTGCTCAACATTCTCGGGTTGCTCGACCGCCCCAACTCCGGGCGCTATCTGCTGAACGGCGAGGACGTCGCCACGCTCGACGACGATGCGCTCGCGCTTCGCCGCCAGCAGGAAATCGGCTTCGTGTTCCAGTTTTTTCATCTGATCCCGCGCCTCACGGCGGCCGAGAACGTCGAGCTGCCAATGATCCTGGCCGGGACGGCGCCCCGGGAACGGCGCGAGCGGGCCCGCGAGGTCCTCGAGTCCATGGGTCTCGGGCCGCGCCTCGGCCATCGGCCCGATCAGCTCTCGGGCGGCGAGCGCCAGCGCGTCGCGATCGGCCGCGCCATCGTCATGCGCCCGCGCGTGCTGCTGGCCGACGAGCCGACCGGCAACCTCGACTCCAAGTCCGGCGCCGAGATCGTCGAGATCATCGAGCGGCTCAATCGCGAAGGCATTGCGCTCATCGTCGTCACGCACGACCCGGCGATCGGCGGCCGCGCCGCGCGCCACCTGCTCATGCGCGACGGGAAGGTCCACAGCGACGCGCCGCGAGCGGCCGGCGCGGCGCGCTCGCCCGTGCACGACGAACGGCCGCCGCCCGACGCGGGCTCCGCACCATGAGGCTCGCCGACGCCGGCAGGCTCGCCGTCGAGGCACTGCGCCGCTTTCCGCTGCGCACATCCATGCTGCTGCTCGCGATCGCCATCGGTGTCGCGGCCGTCGTACTGCTCACGAGCGTCGCGGAGGGCGCGCGCCGGTACGTCACGGGCGAGTTCGCGGCGCTCGGCGCGAATCTCGTGGCCGTGCTGCCGGGCCGCTCGGAGACGGCCGGCGCCGGCGCCACGGGCATGCTCATCGGCGCCACTGCCCGCGATCTCACGCTCGAGGACGCCATGGCCCTCGAGCGCAGCCCGTACGTCGAGGCCGTCGCGCCGATCGTGCTCGGCAGCGGGACCGTCTCCTGGCGCGGGCGCCAGCGCGACATCACCGTGCTGGGCGGCAACGCGCCGCTGGCAGGCATGGAGCACTGGACGATGGCGGCCGGCCGCTTTCTGCCGCCCATGCAGCTCGACACGGCGTCGCCGGTCTGCGTGCTCGGCAGCAAGCTCGTGACGGAAATGTTCGGTTCCGTCGAGCCGCTCGGCGACTGGCTGCGCATCGGCGACTATCGCTGCCGCGTCATCGGCATCCTGCAGTCGGCGGGCCTCACGGGACCGTTCAACACGGACGAGACCGTCATCGTGCCCGTCGCGACGGCACAGCAGCTGTTCAACGCCCACGGCGTGTTCCGTATTCTCGTCGAGACCTCGAGCCGGGATACGATCCAGGCCACGAAGCGAGACATCCTGAGGATCATCAAGCTGCGGCACCAGGGCGAAGAGGACGTGACCGTCATTACCCAGGACGCCATCGTCTCGACGTTCGATTCGATATTCAACATGATCACGCTCGCGCTCGCGGCGATCGCGGGCATCAGCCTCGTGGTCGCGGGGATCCTGATCATGAACGTCATGCTCGTGGCCGTGAACCAGCGCACGAGCGAGATCGGGCTGCTCAAGGCGGTCGGTGCGAAAGGCAAGCAGATCGTCGGCTTGTTCCTCGCGGAAGCCGCCTGCCTTGCCGTGCTGGGCGGCCTGCTCGGCCTGCTCGTAGGCGGCGCCGGCGTCATCGGGCTGCGCCTGGCGTTTCCGGCGCTCGACTTCCGGCCGCCGGCCTGGGCCGTGATCGCGGCGCTCGCGGTCGCCGTCGCGAGCGGGCTCGTGTTCGGCATCCTGCCGGCGAGACGCGCCGCCCGCCTCGACCCGGTGCAAGCGCTCTCGAAGCGGTGACCCATGCTGCAGCGCGACTTTCTGAGCTTCGTCGGCCGCTCGGTATTCGCGCACCCGATGCGCAGCGCGCTCACGGCGCTCGGCATCGGCATCGGCGTCACGGCCGTCGTGCTGCTGACGTCGATCGGCGAAGGGCTGAACCGCTATGTCGTCGAAGAATTCACGCAGTTCGGCACGACGACACTGGCCGTGCAGCCCGGCAAAGCCAACACGCTAGGCATGTCGCCGGGCGTGCTGAACTCGACGCGTCCGCTGACGCTCGCCGACGCCGAGGCCATCGCCCGGGTGCCCTATGTGCAGGCCGCTGTGCCGTCGGTCTCGGGCAGTGCCACGATCGAGGCCAATGACCGCGAACGCACGGTCAATGTCTTCGCCGTCGGACCCGACTTCGACGAAGCGTTCAAGTTCCGCGTCGCGATCGGGTCGTTTCTGCCGCACGACGAGATCGAACGCCCGCGGGCGCTCTGCGTGCTCGGCGCCAAGGTCGCGGCCGAGATCTTCGGCGGCCGCAACCCGCTGGCTCAACGCGTGCGCATCGGCACGGACCGCTTCCGTGTCGTTGGCGTCATGGAGCCCAAGGGCCAGATGCTCGGCTTCGATCTCGACGACTCGGTCTATATCCCGGCCGCGCGCGGACTCGAGCTCTTCAATCGCGAAGGCCTGCAGGAGATCGACGCGCTCTATAGCCCGTCGGCGCCCGTCGACGAGGTCGTGGCCGAGGTCACGCGCCTGCTCGTCGCGCGCCATGGCGCCGAGGACTTCACGATCACGACTCAGCAGCAGATGCTCGACGTGCTCGGCAAGATCCTCAACGTGCTCACGCTCGGCGTCGCGGCGCTCGGCGGCATTTCCCTGCTCGTCGGCGGCGTCGGCATCTTCACGATCATGACGATTGCCGTGCGTGAGCGGACCCAGGAGATCGGGCTGCTGCGCGCCGTCGGGGCCGGCCGCGGGCGCATCGCGCAAATATTCATGGGTGAGGCCATGCTGCTGTCGGGCGTCGGCGGCCTCGGCGGCCTGGCCGTCGGCATCGTCATCGTCGTCGCCGTGCAGTTCGTCGTGCCGGCGATGCCCGCGCGCCTCTCGTGGCTTTATATCGGCCTGTCCCTGCTCGTCGCCGTCGGCATCGGACTCGTCGCGGGCGTCGTGCCGGCTCGGCACGCCGCGCATCTCGAGCCGCTCGATGCGTTGCGAACGGAGTGAAGAAAGGCGTCTAAAAGGGGTCAGAGCCCTTTTCAACGCCTTTTCAACGCCTCTTCAACACCCAAGCAGCCGGTTCAGCGTCGCGGCGAGGCGCACGGCGGCCTCGGCGAGCCGCATGCGCGTCACGGCGTCGGCGCGGTCCAGATACGCCGCGTCGAGCACGGCGGGGCCGCGAGCGTTGCGCCGGAAGTCGTAGACCCACGGCCTCAGCGCCAGGCTTTCGGCCGCCCAGGTTGCCGGCTTCGAATCGTCGCGCTGCACGGCGAGGACCGCGACCAGGGGGCGCAAGGCCGCCTCGTAGCGCGCCTCGGAAAGGCCCGCGACGCGCAGCACGTCCGTGTCCCAGAAGCGATGCAGGTTCACGGTCTTGTCGCGGTAGCGCACGTCGACCTCGTTGCCGCCGCGGTCGGAGGCGCGGCCGACGTGCAGCGGCTGATGCACGTCGACGACGAAGTGAATCACGAAGCGCAGCGCGTCACTCCGGTCCGCGCGCGAATGGGCCGTCGCGAGCCGGCGGGAGAAATGCGCGATGGCCCAGAGCACGTCGCCCTCGGGCGGATGCCGGAAGCCGGCCACCGAAGCGTCGTCGGGCAGATTCATATAATGCCAAGGCCCCGTATGCCGCCAGGCCTTTCGATCGCGGATCCGGTCGGCCCATTGCCCGAGCTCGGCGAGCGACTGCCCCTTGCCGAGCGCGGCGACCTGCGTCGCCGCGCCAGCGCAAAGCAGCGGCTGCGCCAGGTCGCCCGCGACACGGTGCCCCTCCGGCCCATACGCGCAGGCCGGACCTGCGAGCAGCAGGCCGAGGGCCAGCAACCTGAGTCCGCAGCGGCGGCGTCCGCCCCGCGCGTGCATCCGCCTCGTCACTCGACCTCGCGCGGCAACGCGGCCGTGCCGTTGCGGGCGCCCGCGACCGCGAAGCCGGTGTGCGTCAGGGCCTCGTCGATGAGCGCAAGCGTGCGCTCCAGCGCGCCGTGGTTGTCCTGCATGAGGCCGTGGGCGGCCTCGCCGGCCGCGCGGCGCTCCGAGGGTCGGTCGAGCCAGTCGGCAACGGCCGCGGCGAGCTCGTCGGCGTCCGTGATCCGGCGCGCCGCGCCGCGGGCCAGCGCGAGCGCGCTGATCTCCTCGAAATGGAACATGTGCGGACCGAAGATCACGGGCACGCTGACGGCGCAGGCCTCGAGCACGTTCTGCCCCCCGTGCGGTACGAGGCTGCCGCCGACGAAGGCGAGGTCCGAGGCCGCGTACAGGCGCTGAAGCTCGCCCATCGTATCGCCGACCACAATGTCGATGTCGTTGCCGAGCTCGCCGTAGTCGAGGCTCCTGAGCGCGATCGTGTAGCCGCGGCGCTCGCACAGCCGCGCGACGCTCTGGAAGCGCTCGGGATGGCGCGGCACGAGCGCCAGCAGCAGCGTCGGATGCGACTCGCGCAGACGCGCGAAGGCTTCGAGCACCTGCGCCTCCTCCCCGGCATGCGTGCTGGCCGCGATCCAGACGGGCCGATCCCGGCCCCACTGCGCGCGCACGGCCGCACCCTCCTGCAGCAGACTGCCCGGAACCTCGACGTCGAACTTCAGATTGCCCGTTATGCGAATCCGGCACGACTCCGCGCCGAGCGTCCGCAGGCGCTCCGCGTCGAGCTTCGTCTGCGGGCAAATCAGATCGGCGTCACCGAACATGCGCCGCACGGCATTGGGCACGCGCAGATAGCCGCGCAGCGCGGTCTGCGAGATGCGGACGTTGACGAGAAACAGCGGAATCCCGCGGCGCTTGAGCGCGGCGAAGATGTTGGGCCAAAACTCGGTCTCGGCAATGATCGCGAGCTCGGGACGGACACGGTTCAGGAACCGGTGCACGGCGTCGGGAAAATCGAACGGCACGTAGGAGTGACTAACGCGCTCGCCGAACAGCTCTTCGACCTGCTCGGATCCCGTCGGCGTCATCGTGGTCACGAGAATCCGATGCTCTGGATAGCGCTCGTCGAGCTCGAGGATCAGCGCCGCCGCCGAGCGCACTTCTCCGACGGAGACGGCATGCACCCAGATCACGCGCTCGGCATCGGGCCGCCGCACGAAACCGAAACGCTCCGGCCAGCGATGCAGGTACGGAGGATAGCGGAAGCCGCGCCAGAGCAGGCTCACTATCGCGTACGGCAACAGTAAATAGGCGCCGACCGACCAAAGGGTCACGGTACGATGCTCCGAATGTTCACGCCGGCGGGACGCCGATCCATTGCGTCTCGACGGCTTGGCGCGCTTCGAAATAGCGCGCGTAGTCGGTGTCCCATGCAACCCGCGATCGGACGACGTCGTCGAACCTCCCCATGAGACCGAGCAGCAGCTCTGCAATCTCGCGGACGGCATGCGCGCCCGCGCCCGATCCGGTCATATAGTCGCACAGCCCGTGCCGCGCGACGTAATCCTTGAGCAACGGGCTCGCCTCGCGCCTCACGAGCGCCCGAATGCCGCAGAGCTCGGCCATGCCGAGATCGTTAACGTCGTCGAAGATGCAGACCAACGAACGCGCATCGACCCCGAAATCTGCGCACAGGCCGCGGATGGCTTGGGCCTTCTCGCGAGCGCCGCTGAAGGCGGCGTGAAAGTGCTCGCGCGCCGCGAAGCGGCGGGCCGTCGGATTGTTCTCGCCGCTGATCAGCCCCGCGATGGGGAGCCGGCCCTGCTCGCGCCATAGGGCGAAACGCAACAGGTTGAGCCCCATCGAATCGGCCTCGGTGAACGTGCTGCCGAAACCCTCGCCCTTGGCCCCGGCGCTGAATACGCCGTCCCAGTCGAGCACGATACCGCGGATCCCCTCGAGCCGCTTCGCAAGATCCCCAGCCGAGCTCAGAAACGTCCCGCCGAGCGCCGAGAACAGGCCCTCGACCTCAACGAGGCCCATCATTCAATTGCGCTGCGGGCCCAGCAGGCCGAGGCGCACGAGGTCTTGGATGTCGAGGACACCCATCGGCTGTTGCCCGTCCACGACGACGATGCTGTCGATCTGGAACTCGCGGAACAGCTTGACGGCCTCGTTGAGCAGGCTCTCGGCCGGGATCACGACCGGGCTTTTAGTGAACCCGATCTCCGCAAGCGTCTGATCGAGAATCCGGCGCCCGTCGTGCTGCAGGTGACGGCGCAGATCCCCGTCCGTGAAGACACCGACGACATTACCCTTGCCGTCGACGAGCGTGACGGTGCCGAGCCGCGACTCGGTCATGCGGACCATGGCCTGCGTCAGCGTGTCCGCATCCGTGCAGACCGGGTTCTCCGGCCGAATCAGGTCCCTGACCTTGAGCGTCATGAGCTGCGTGTGCTCGCGGAACTGGGCGGCACCGACCGTCGTCAGCGAGTTGTCGCACAAGTGCTGCATGACGCCGAAAGGCACCGTGCAGACGTGCGCGCCCACGAGCAGCGCCTGACGCACGTGCTCGGCATGGCGCACCGACGAGAACATGATCTTCGTGTCGTAGCCGTGGCGTTCGACTACGTCGACGCACTGCCCGAAGAGCTGGATGGCATCGTGGCCCTGGTCCTGCAGCCTGCCCGCGAGCGGACAGACGAAGGCCGCCCCGGCCTCCATGGCCATGTAGGCCTGGTTCAGAGTGTAGATCAGATGAACGTTTACGCGTTGGCCGCGGTCCGTGAGCCGCTTGCAGGCCGTGACGCCCGCATTCGAAATGGGCACCTTGAAGACGGGCTCGCGCTCGAGCGGCAGCTCGAGAATGCGGTCCGCCTCCTTGAGGATCGCGTCGGCCGAGTCGCCCAGCGCTTCGACCTGAAGCTCCGGCACGAGGCGCGAGAGCTTGACGATCGCGCCGTCGATGTCGGTGATGCCGTGCCGATGCATGAACGTCGGCGTGGTCGTGAGACCCTTGACGAAGCCGAAGTCGAAGGCCGCTTCGATCTCCTTGAAGTCTACGGAATCGAGATACAGGTCCATTTCTGCCTCAGTGTGCGCGGGCGCGAACCAGCGCGTGGATGTCGAGCAACGGCTTCAGGAACTCCTCGAGCTTATCGAGCTCGTACTGGCTCGCCGCGTCGCAAAGCGCGTCCGGGGGGTTCGGGTGGGCTTCGATGAACAAGCCGTCGACCCCGGCGGCGACACCGGCGCGCGCGATGACCGACAGGTACTGGCGCGTGCCTCCGCGCGGGTCCTTGCTCGGAATGCCGTACTTCCTGATCGTATGCGTGATGTCGAAGACCACAGGGTAGCCGGCCTGCGCCAGCAGATAGAAGCTGCGCGGATCGACGATGAGATCGTTGTAGCCGAAGGTGTAGCCGCGCTCGGTCAGAATGATGCGCTCGCTGCCCGAGGCCTCGATCTTCTGCACGGGCTTGATCATGTTGTCGGGCGCGATGAATTGGCCGTGCTTGACGTTCACGACGGCGCCCGTCTCGGCCGCCGCGACGACGAGCTCGGTCTGCATGCACAGGTACGCGGGGATCTGCAGGACGTCCACGACTTCGGCGGCCGGCGCGGCCTGCGATGGATAGTGGATGTCCGTCAGGATCGGCAGCTCGAACTCGCGCTTGATCTTCTCGAGCATCCTGAGCCCCTCGTCGAGACCCGGCCCCTGATAGTAGTCGAGCGAACTGCGATTATCCTTGGAGAAGGACGACTTGAAGATCAGCGGAACACCGAGCGCCTGCGTGAGTTTCTTGAGGCGCTCGGCCGTGTGCATCATGAGCGGCTCGGCCTCGATGACGCAAGGACCGGCGATGAGAAACAGGCGATCGGACCCGCAGTCTAT
This sequence comes from uncultured Gammaproteobacteria bacterium, assembly GCA_963782445.1. Lineage (GTDB taxonomy): Bacteria > Pseudomonadota > Gammaproteobacteria > Steroidobacterales > Rariloculaceae > ZC4RG20. Next base: position 515,534 of record CAWAJM010000001.1, on the reverse strand, counting down.
ATCGCCGATCGAGACATGCTTTTGACTCATCAAATATCCAGGTCGCCACTTGCTCGCGGCATTGTGCGGTCAAGCGCCGGGGCCTGCAAGCGCCCGGCGTGGGGGGTCATAAAGGGCTCGATGAGCCGGTAATTGCGCTCGGCCGCCCCGCGGCCGCGCAACACGACTCGTCTCGCACGCTCGCCGAGCTCGGCCCGGCGGAGCGGATTGCACACGAGCGCGGCGAGCGCTTCGGTCAAGGCCGCGGCGTCGTCGACGCGCATCGCCGCGTCGGCGCGCAGCAGATCTTCCACGGTTTCTTTGAAGCTGAAATTATACGGACCGAACAGCACGGCGAGCGCGCGCACGGCCGGCTCCATGACGTTGTGCCCGCCCTTGTTGCTGCCCCTGAAGAAGAGACTGCCGCCGACGAACGCAATGTCGCCGGCCGTATACAGCGCGCCGAGCTCGCCGACCGTATCGACGACGAGCACGGCGCGCCGACCCGGCGCCGGCCCGTGGCCGCGATCGAGCGCGGTCTTGCGGACGGTCTCGAAGCCGCGCCGGCGCAGCAGCTCGACGACGCCCGGAACGTCCGTCGGATAGCGGGGCACGATCACGAGACCGGCGCCGGCGCCCGGCGGTAACGCCCCGAACGCCGCGGCGAGGGCCTCGTGCTCGCCGGCATGCAGGCTGCCGCCGATCACGACAACGTCGCCGGACCCGAAGCCCAGGCGCGCCCGCAGACGGCGACGCTCGTCCCCGTCCGGCACCGGCTCGGCCAGGTCGTACTTCATGTTGCCCGTCACGTGGACGCGTTCGGCGGGGACGCCGAGCGCGAGAAACCGTTCCGCATGCTCCGCGCTCTGCACCCCGAGCGCCGCGACGGCGCGGAGCGTGCGCGGCACGATGCGCGTACGAGCATAAGCCGAGCGGGACTTCTCCGACATCTTCCCGTTCAGCAGCGCGACGGGCACACCGCGCGCCCGCGCCGCCAGCAGGAAGTTCGGCCACAGCTCCGACTCGACGATGACGACGAGCCCCGGATCGAGCCGGCGCAGGAAACGCCGCACCACGGGCGAGAGATCGAGCGGGAACAGAATCACGCGATGCCGCGGGTAGGCGCGTGCGGCGGCCGCGAAACCCGTCGCCGTGTACGTCGAGACGACGAGCGGCACGCCCGGCCGGTCGCGCTCGAGCCGTGCGATGAGCGGCCGCAGCAGCGAGACTTCTCCCGCCGAGGAGCCGTGCAGCCATATCGAACCTTCGAGGGGCGCGCCGAGGCGGGCGCCGAAGCGCGCGGGAAGCCGGCGCCAGCCCCCGGTCTTGACGAGGCGGTACAGGAGCCACGGCGACGCCGTCAACGCCCCGAGCAGATAGCCGAGATCGAGCAACAGGCCCATGGAAGCGCCCCGCCGCCACACCGCAAAAGCGGCTTATTCTAGTCGGATTGGGCCGAGTTGGGGGAAACCCCGGTCGCGCGCCGGGCGGTTTCGAGCCACGCCGCAAGCAGATCCCAGCGCATGGGACGCGCAATGTAGAACCCCTGAGCCATCTCGCAGCCGAGCTCGGCGACGGCCTTCAGGGCGGCCTCGCTGTCGACGCCTTCCGCCACGACGCTCATATCGAACGCGCGCGCGAGCGAGATGACCGCCTGCACGATCTGCCTGTCCTTGCTGTCTCCCGCGACGGCCTCGACGAAGCCCTTGTCGATCTTGACCTCGGTCGCGGGAATTTCCTTGAGATAGGTCAGCGACGAATAACCCTTCCCGAAGTCGTCGATCGAGATCCCGATGCCGAGCTTGCGCAGCCGCTCCAGCGCAAGCGGCGCCCCCTCGTGGCCCCGCACAAGGCTGTCCTCGGTGAGCTCCACCGTGAGCTGCATGCCGAGCACGCGCAGCGCCTCAGCGAGGCGCTCGACGCGCGGAAAGAACTCCCGGTGGGTCAGCAGCTGCGGCGCCACATTGACGGCGACCGAGAACGGCCCCTCGGGCCGGAGCCACCGACGCGCGCACTCGAGCGACTTGTCGAGGACGAGCCACGTCAGCGGCACGATGCAGCCGGAACGCTCCGCGATCGGGATGAACTGCTGCGGCGGCACGAACCCCGCGGAGGAGCGCCAACGCGTCAAGGCTTCGACGCCGGCAACGCGCTCCCCGTCCAGCGAGACCTTGGGCTGGAAGTGCACTTCGAGCTCGCCGCGGTTGATGGCACGATCGAGATCGCTCTCGAGCTTCCACAGCGCCGCGTGCTGCTGCGTCGAGTCGGGACTGTAGATGTCGAACGCGAGCTCCCGCTCGCGCGCATCCTTGAGCGCGAGCTCGGCGCGGCGGAAGAGCGTCGGACCGTCATCCGCGTGCGTCGGGTAGACCGCGATGCCGAGCGTCAGGTCGACGAGGAAGCGGTCCTCGCCGATCGCCACCTGCGTCTGGTTGTCCTCGGTCAGGTGCGAGGCCACGTCCATGACCGACGCGATCGAATCGAGCCCCATGAGCAGCACGAAACGGCGTTCCGACAGCCGGATGATCGGCGTGCCGACCGGGAGCACGACCCGGAGCTTCTCCGCATATTCGGCACAGAAGCTATTGGAGCAGTCGTGCCCGAACGTCGTGCTGATGCGGTTGAACGCATCGAGCTGACCGAGCACGAGGGCCACGAGCGTGTTGGGCACCGCGCGGCGCAGAAAGCGATCGATGAAGCGCAGGCTGGCGCTGGGCCGCCCGGCGCCCGGCTCGATCGGGTTTCTCCACGCGCTCATGTTCGCCACGATGCCGCTCGACTCCTGTTGCACGCGCAGGATTTGAACAAAATAGCGCCGCGGCGGCTGTGAGAGTCATCACGGCTGAGACTTTCGCCGAGACCGAAGGGTAGCGCCGGCGGCCGAGGGACGCCGGCGGGCACAAAGCGCCGCGATCGGTCAGTCCGCGGCTTCACATAATCGGGGCCCGGCCGCATCGCAGCATGCTGCCGCCGACGCTGGCATGTCGATTGCAGATCAGGACATGACCGAGGCTGCGCCGCGCCGGAGGAACGGAGAATGGCGAAGTTCGAGCCGCAGATCCGACCGACCGAAACGTATACCGAATCGAACTTTCTGAGGCTGCATACCGCCGCTCAACGCCGCGAGGGCCGGCTCCTGCTCGTCACGCTCGAGCACCTGAGCTATCGCGCCGAGGATGGAACGGGCTGGCGCTGCGCGACGATCGTCGACGCCGAGCCGATGTCCAAGGAAGACGCCCTATTCATCGCTCACAGCTATGCGGAGCGCAACGGCGTGCCGGTCATCTATGAATGTCACGCGGATTGAGCGGCCCGTTCCTCAGACGGTGATCCACCCGTCCAGGTAAGTCACGGCGCAGCCCGCGATTGCGACTCGAGCCCCGGCCAGCTCGCAGAAAAGCTCGGCGCCGCGCCTCGAGAGCTGCCGGGAATGGATCCTGCGCTGACCTAGGCGCTCGCACCACAGAGGCGTCAGTCCGCAGTGAATCGACCCCGTCCCGGGATCCTCGTCGATGCCGTAGCTCGGTGCGAAGTAGCGGCAAACGCAATCGGACTCGAGGCCGCGGGCCGTCACGACGACACCCGCCGGATGCAGCTCGGCGAGCCGGCGCGGATCGGGATCGAGCGAGCGCAGTTCGGCCTCGCCGTCGTAAATCGCGAACAGATTGTCGCCGGCGCCCGTGACGAGCACCTCCTGGGGCGGGATTCCGAGCGCCTCGGTCAGCCCCGACGGGGGCGTCGCGAGCGGGCGCAGCTCCCAGCGCGGGAAGTCCATGACGAGGCGCTCGCCCGCACGCGTGACGCGCAGCTCACCGGACCGCGTCGCGAACCGCAGCTCCGACCGCGCGCAGCCGAGCTGCTCGTAGAGCACGTGCGCGGTCGCGAGCGTCGCGTGGCCGCAGAGCTGGACTTCCGTCGTGGGTGTGAACCACTTGAGCGCGTAGCCCTGGCCCGCCGGCGCGAAGAAGGCCGTCTCGGACAGATTGTTCTCGGCCGCGACGGCCTGCATGAGCTCGGGGTCGAGCCAAGCCTCCAAAGGCACGACGGCCGCCGGATTGCCGCCGAACCGGCGGCTCGTGAAGGCGTCGACCTGGAACAGGCGCAGGCGGGCCACGGCGCCTCTCAAGCGGCCCCGAGCAGGTGCAGGCTCAGCCACTCGGCCGTCATCGCCGGCTTGTCCTCGCCTTCGATCTCGATCGTCACGTCGAGCTTCACGAGCACCTGACCGGGCTTGCGCTCCGTGCAGCCCGCGAGCCGGGCTGCACCCCGGATCCGCTTGCCGACGCGCACGGGCGCGACGAAGCGCACGCGGTCGAAGCCGTAGTTGAGCAACATCGCCGTGCCCTCGAGCTTGGGCACGAGGTCGAGGCACAGGGGCACGATGAGCGACAAGGTCAACAGACCGTGCGCAATCGTGCCGCCGAAAGGCGTTGCAGCGGCGCGCTGGGGATCGACGTGGATGAACTGGTGATCGAGCGTCGCATCCGCGAAACTGTTCACGCGCGCCTGATCGACCTCGAACCACGTGGAAACGCCAAGGTCGGCGCCGATCCGGCTCTCGAGCTCCTGCTGCGTCGTCGTCTGCATGCACGTCCCTCCAGCGGCGCCGGCCCCGGCGGCCGGCACTTTCAGCCTCGCATCCGCTGGGCCGAAAGTCACGCGTGCCGTTGCGTTTTGGTTCCGCCCGTGGCGCAATAGACGGATTTCCTCCCGGGGCATCCGGCCGCCGGCGGACCGATGGCCCCGAAAACCAACATGGCTACGACACCAAGGATAGGCTTCGTCAGCTTGGGCTGCCCCAAAGCCCTCGTCGACTCGGAAAGGATACTGAGCCGCCTGCGGGCAGAAGGCTACGAGACGGCCGGCGACTACGCCGGCGCCGACGTCGTCGTCGTCAACACCTGCGGCTTCCTCGACAGTGCGCGCGCGGAATCGCTCGACGCGATCGGCGAGGCGTTGGCCGAGAACGGCCGGGTCATCGTCACAGGCTGCCTCGGCGCCGATGCGGAGGCGGTCCGCGGCACGCATCCCGACGTGCTCGCCGTTACGGGGCCGCACCAGTACGAGGCCGTCGTCGCCGCGGTGCACGCGGCCTGTCCGCCGCCGCACGATCCGTTTCTCGACCTGATTCCGCCGCAGGGCATCAAGCTCACACCCAGGCATTACGCCTATCTCAAGATCTCCGAGGGCTGCAACCACCGCTGCAGCTTCTGCATCATCCCGAGCCTGCGCGGCCGGCTCGCGAGCCGCCAGGCCGCGGACGTGCTCGCCGAGGCCGAAAGGCTCGTGGCCGCGGGCGTGCGCGAGCTGCTCGTAATCTCGCAGGATACCAGCGCCTACGGCGTCGACCTGCGTTACGCCCCTTCGGTCTGGCGGGGGCAGCCGGTCCCGGCTCGGGTCACGGAGCTCGCGGGGGCCCTCGGCAGCCTCGGCGCCTGGGTCCGGCTCCACTACGTCTATCCCTACCCGCATGTCGACGAGCTGATTCCGCTCATGGCCGAAGGCGCGGTGCTGCCCTATCTGGACATCCCGTTCCAGCACGCGAGCCCGCGCGTGCTCAAGGCCATGAAGCGCCCGGCAAGCGAGGCCGAGACGCTCGAGCGCATCGCGGCCTGGCGCGCGGCCGTGCCCGGCCTCACGCTGCGCTCCTCATTCATCGTCGGCTTCCCGGGCGAAACCGAGCAGGACTTCGAGTACCTGCTCGACTGGCTCGAGCAGGCCGAGCTCGATCGCGTGGGCTGCTTCCGCTACGAGCCCGTGACGGGGGCGGCCTCTAACGCCCTGCCGGGCGCCGTGCCGCCGGAGGCCATCAACGAGCGCTGGCATGCCTTGATGACCGCTCAACAGGCGATTAGCGAGCGGCGCCTCGCCCGCCATGTGGGCGCGACGCTCGAGGTCCTCGTCGACGAGGTCGGCGAGGACGGCATCGTCGCACGCTCCCATGCAGACGCCCCGGAGATCGACGGAAACGTCTTCCTGCCGCCGGACCCCGAGCTCGCACCGGGCGACCTCGTCGATGTCGTCGTGGAGAGCGCCGACGCGTACGACCTCTGGGCCGTGCCCGCCGTACCGGGAGCCGGGACTTCGCTCGGCCGGGCCGCGGCGCCATGAACGAGCTCGTCAGACCTTTCGCCGCGCTGCGGCCCCGGCGCGGCTATGCGGACGAGGTCATCGCCCCGCCCTACGACGTCGTGAATACGGACGAGGCGCGGGACCTGGCCCAGGGCCGCCCCTGGAGCTTCCTGCACGTCTCGCGGCCCGAGATCGACATGCCGCCCGGCACCGATTCGCACGCCGACAGCGTCTACGCGCGCGGCGCGGCGAACCTCGAGCGCCTCCTGCGCTCGGGCGTGCTCACGCGCGAGCCGATCCCGTCCTTCTACGTCTACCGCATGCGTATGGGCCGGCACGAGCAGACGGGCCTGGCCTGCGTCGCCTCGGTCCGTGCCTACGAGGAGAACCGGATCCGGAAGCACGAGCTCACGCGGCCGGATAAGGAAAACGACCGCGTGCGCAATATCGAGGCGCTCAATGCCCAGACCGGCCCGGTCCTCACGGCCTATCGGGCCGACGCGGCCGTGCACGAGCTGCTGCACGAGGGGACGCGTCAGCTGCCGCTGTTCGAGGTCGAGGGCCCGAACCAGGTCATGCACACGATCTGGCAGATCGGTTCCCCGGCCTTCGTCGCGCGTCTAGCCGCAGCCGTCAATGCGCTCGGCGTGCTCTACATCGCGGACGGCCACCACCGCTCCGCCGCGGCCGCACGCGTCGCGGAGGCCCGGCGCGGCGAACCGGGCGGCAAAAACCGGCCGAGCACAAGCGCCGACTATTTCCTGACGGTCGCGTTCCCGCACGACGAGATGCGCATTTTCGACTACAACCGCGTCGTCGCCGATCTGAACGGCCTCTCGCCGGCCCGTTTCCTCGAACGGCTCGAGGAGAGTTTCGACGTCGAGCGCCGCGCCGAAGCCTTCAAGCCGGACCGGCCCGCAAGCTTCGGCATGTACCTCGACGGCGCCTGGTACTCCCTCGCGCTGCCCCCGGACAAGATCCCGAACGACCCCGTGGAAAGCCTCGACGTGAGCCTGCTGCAGAATCTCGCGATCGGCCCGCTGCTCGGCATCGAAGACCCGCGCCGCGACGACCGCATCGACTTCGTCGGCGGCGTCAGGGGCCTCGGGGAGCTCGAGCGGCGCGTACGCGAAGGCGGCGCGGGGGCCGCATTCGCCCTGTACCCGACCTCGATGGAACAGCTCATGGCCGTGGCCGACGCGGAGAAGCTCATGCCGCCGAAGTCGACGTGGTTCGAGCCGAAGCTCGCCGACGGGCTGCTTTCGCACGTGCTCGATTCGGGGCCCGCGCCGGCGGGCGGCGGCCGCGAGTAGCGGGCCGGCTACCGGGGCCTGGCAACGACCCAACCAGATGATACGTCGGCAGCGGGCTTCAGGGTCGGCGTAAGGGCGGTGTCGGGACCGCCGTGAACCCGTCCCTGGGGGCTCGCTGAGCGCCCTCCCTGGCGCTCAGCGTCCCGACACCGCCCTCACGCCGACCCTGAAGCTCGATGCCGACGCGGCCATCGCCTGAAGAGCCGTGTAGCGGCGTGGGCCCCCGGCCACCCGGCCGGCGAAGAGCGCAAGGATTGGTGGCTTCCGCGGCCGTTCCGAACCGGGACGGCCGCACGGACTGCCGTCTTCCACCAACGAGTCCCTCGCGCCGTGGCAGCATGATGCATGAACGGCCGCCGACGTCACCGAGGAGGCTTGCGCAGACGGGCGCTTTCGGGGCCGTGCGCGCCAGCGATGGCGCGCAACGGAGGCTCCAGGGATGGGTTCACGCCGTCCCCGAAAGCGCCCGTCTGCGCGAGCGTCCGCCAACCACCGACATCCGAACCCGTTCATGGATCATGCGGCCGACGGCCGACCCGACCCCGACCCCCGAATGAGGTGGCGAAATTTCGACCGAGGACACTAGAATGCCCCGCAAGAGGCCGGCCTTTCGGCGCCGGCCGTGATCCGACAGGAGCCCCCATGGCCTTTTCATCCAGCACTTTAGCCCGTCGCCCCTGGACGGCGTTCGCGGCGATTGCCGCCTTCGCAGCCGCCGCGCTGCTCGCGAACGGCCCCGCCGGGGCGCAGAGCCAGACGACGCTCGGCGCAAGCGGCAAGAATCAGGACGAGTCCGTCGCGAAGATCGGCTCCGAGGCGGTCACGCGCGGCGAGCTCGAAGCCTTCGTGGCACCGCAGCTCATGACCCTGCGCCAGCAGCGCCAGGACGTGCTCGAAAAGGGCTTGGACCGGTACCTCTCGGACGAGGTCATCAAGCGCGAGGCCAAGGCCGAGGGCATCTCCGTCGACAAGCTGCTCGCGCGGGAGGTGACCTCCAAGGTCCAGACGCCGACGGACAAAGACGTTGACGAGTTCTACGAGCAAAACAAGGAGCGCATTTCCGCGCCGAAAGCGCAAATCGCGGGCCGCATCAAGGAATATCTCACGCAACAGCGCCAGGCACAGGCCTTCACCGACTACACCGCGTCGCTCAAGAAAAAATTCGGTGTCGAGGTCCTGCTGAAGCCGCTGCGTGTCGCCGTGGACTCCCCGAGCGAACCGTCGCGCGGCGCGGCGGACGCCCCCGTCACGATCGTGGAGTTCGGCGACTTCCAGTGCCCGTACTGCGCGGGTCTCGAGCCAACGCTCGAGAAGGTTCTCAAGGACTACGCGGGCAAGGTACGCCTCGAATTCCGGCAGTTCCCGCTCGAGAGCATCCACCCTCACGCCTTCAAGGCGGCCGAGGCCTCGATGTGTGCACGCGAGCAGAACAAGTTCTGGGAGCTGCACGACACCATGTACGGCAATCAGGACAAACTGACGGTCGACGATCTCAAGGCCGCCGCGGCCAAGCTCGGCGTCAATGCGAAGCAATTCAACCAATGCCTCGATTCGGGTAAATACGACTCGGCCATCCGCGCGGATCAGTCCGCCGGTGAAAAGGCCGGGGTCTCCGGGACCCCGGCGCTGTTCGTGAACGGCCGGCCGGTGCCCGGCGGCGCCGTCGGCTACGACGTCCTCACGAAAGTCATCGACGACGAGTTGGCGCGCACGGCCAAGGCCGATAAGGCGCCCTAGCGGCCCGCAACGGCCGCTAGCAGTCCGGCGCGGCGGGCAGTCCGGCCCTGGGGCGCCCGCCGGCCGCTTCTGTCCTTCCTCCTGTCCGGAGACCCAAGAACATGCTCAAGGCGACCAAGGACCTGATCCTTCCTACGACGATTACGGGCTCCCTGCCGCGGCCTCTCTGGCATACCGAAAACCTCGGCACGCGCACCTTTCTCGAGGCCATGCGCAACTCGCGTTTTCGCGAGCAATATCGCGACGCCGTCGCCGTGCACGTGAAGGATCAGGAGTCGGCCGGCGTCGACGTGGTCACCGACGGCGACGCCCACTACGACGAGGAAGTGGCCGGCAACAGCTGGGTCAGCTACCCGCTGCTGCGCATGGCGGGCCTCGACGTCTCGCACGTAAAGCCGAGCCGCATGCGCATTGGCGGCGCGCCGTTTCCCATGGGGCATATCCTGCACGACTACCTCGAGGCGCGAGTCCTGCCGAAGGTCGTCGGCCCGATCGGCCGCGGCGAGCTGCAGTACGCGGCGATGTACAAGGCGGCGCAACGGCTCACGGCCAAGCCCGTGAAGTTCGGCACGATCGGCCCCGAGCTGCTCGCGGCCTCGGTCGACGACGACTACTACTCCGATCCCGTCGAGCGTATCTATGGCTTCGCCGGTGCGCTCAACGAGGAGCTGCACGAGCTCGCCGACGCGGGCTGCGGCGCGATCCAGTTCGAAGAACCGCAGATTCACATGATTCCTTCGCGCGGCAAGGTGCTCGGGAAGCTCGACATGATGGAGTCGGTCGAGGTCTTCAACCGCACGGTCCGGGGTCTGCGCGCCAAGACCGAGGTCTGGTGCCATACCTGTTGGGGCAATCCCGCTCAGCAGCGCATGTTCACGAGCGTCATGAGTTATCAGCCGGCGCTCGAGGCACTGAACCACGTCGACGCCGACGTCATCACGTTCGAGTCGTGCAGCTCCGGCGGCGCGGACCTCGAGGCCATCGGCCGGCACATCACGGACAAGAAGATCGCGATCGGCGTCATCGACCATCATTCGCTGCAGGTCGAGCGGCCCGAAGAAATTGCAGCGCACCTGCGCCGGGCGCTGCGCTACATCCCGGGTGAGCGTCTCGTCGTGACGTCCGACTGCGGCATGGGGCGCGAGGGCATGAGCCGCCGCCATGCGCAATACAAGATGATCTCGATGGTCCTCGGCACGAACGCCGTACGCAAGGAGCTCGGCGTGCCCGAGGCAGAGTGCATTGCCGCGACGCCCGAGCTCTCGCTCGTGTCCTTCTGACGGCGCGCACCGGCCGTGCCACTGAGGAAGTATCTATGTTGAGCTACAAGACCCTCGCCGCTGCCGCAGCGGCGGGCCTGCTCGCGCGAACCATCGTGCCGGCCGCGGCCGCGGAGAACGCGATCGTGCCGCCCTCGCCGCTCGAGACGCCGACGCCGGACGTGCCGAAGAACCGGTTCGGTCTGCCGATCGAAGGATTCGTCAAGGTGCACTACACCGTGCGTCCCGACGGCACCCCGGCGGACGTCCGCGTCGTCGACTCCGCGCCCGCGCAGCTCTCCGCCGAGCTCGGCGTGCGCGCGGTCGAGCAGTGGAGGTTCAAACCCGCCACAGCCGACGGGAAGCCCATCGAGTGGGACAACACCTTCAGCACGGTCGAGTTCGACGACCGGGACGTGCCGTTCGAATTCAGCCCCTTTTTCTCGGCCGGCTACAAGAAGGCGCAGGAGGCGGTCAAGAAGAAGGACTACAAGACCGCGAAGCGCGTTAACGATCTGCTGCTCGAGAACGTGACGACGCGGCTTCGCGAGATCGGCGTCGGCGAAACACAGGCGGCGATCATCGACCTCGGGCTCGGCGATCCGCATTCCGCCTTGACGGCCATCCGTCGTGCAACCGATCCCAACGTCGTCGTCATGACGCCCGACGAGCTGCACGTTGCGCTGCAGTATCGTTTCGCGATCGAACTCGATCTCGGCCGCGTCATGCAGGCCCTGGCCACGTTCGACCGCATCAATGCGATCAAGGCGCTTCCCGCCACCGACCCGACGGCCCGCCAAGCGGCCGCGCTCAAGAAAGCGCTGCAGGGCGGCGACGCGATCGCAGTTCAAGCCCGCGTCGACGGCCGCACGTGGGAGTTTCAGCCGACACGCCGTACCGTGACGATCACCAAGGTCGACGGCAAAATCGACACGCTTCACTTCGAATGCGACCGCCGCAAGGCGGATCTGCCGTTCAAAGCCGACTCTGAGTGGAAGCTCCCGGCAAGCTGGGGGGCCTGCGATCTTCTCGTCGATGCCAAGCGCGGCACGACGTTCACTCTGTACGAGTTCAAGTGAACGGGCAGGAGGCGGGCTCGGTGCATCGCCGCTGCCCGCCCCGCAGTACCGTTACGACGAACGTCTGTCCCGTCGCCCTCTCCGTGAACGGCAGACCCGGTGTCGCCGCATGGAGACAGCCCGCGGCCACGACGAGGATCAGCGCTGCGCTCGCGCTGCGAATCGGCCGCCGCTCGGTGCACTCGACGGTCCTTCGCCCGCCGCGCACGGCCTCCCGGAAGGTATATTTGTTCATGGCCTTCTTCTTGCGCGTACTTGGTAAGCTCGCTTGGAGACGGCGCGAAACGAGCGGCATCGGAACCGGTGGTCCTCGCGCGCGGCGATGGCTCTGATCGTTGGGGCCGTCCGCCACGGATTTCCACGAACCGTGCCACCGAAGGTCGGTCCGCGGCGGTACGGTTTCCGGACGACGCGGATTACGAGGTCGAGAAACTTGTCAAATCATGGAAGAGCCGGCACTCCGCGGCACTTTCCTTGCATATTCGACGGGCTTGTCTCGGTCACTGGGATAGCCCGGGAATCGGAGCACGGTCATGAGAATCGGCATCATGTTGCGGCACTTCGAGCAGAAGGAAGGAGGCGTCAAGCTCTATACGCGGCGCCTGCTGCCGCTCCTGTTCTCAATGGCGCCGCAGCACGAGTTCGTTTTGGTCTACAAAAACCCCGCGCTGATAGGCACGTATGGCGCCTACCCCAATGTCGAGGAAATTGCGGTGCGCGTGCCGGGCTCCGTACTCTGGGACCAGCTCGCGATTCCGTGGGTGGCTCATCGCCGCAGGCTCGGCTTGATCTTCAATCCGAAGTTCACGGTGCCCGTGCTCTCACGCGCCCTCAAAGTGTTCGTGCTGCACGGGTCGGAATGGTTCGGCATCCCGAACCATTTCCTTTGGTACGACCGGCTGTACTTCGAGCGCGCGACGCCTTTCTATTGCCGCCGTGCGGACGCCCTGATCGCCGTCTCGAAGGCGACTCGCCTCGACATCATCGAGCATGTCGGCGTAGCCCCCGAAAAGATCACCGCCATCCATAACGGCTACGACCCCGAGCTGTTTCGGCGCGTCGTGGATCGGCAACGCCTCGCCGCCGTGAAACACAAGTACGCGCTGCCCGACCGCTTCATCATGTGGGCGGGACAGATCGAGTCCCGCAAGAACATCGGCCGCCTGCTCAGAGCCTTCTCGCGCATCGCTGGCGAAATTTCGCATCGGCTCGTGATCGTCGGCGAGCAGCGCTTCAGCTTCCCGATGGCCGCCGGGGCCGCCGAAGACCTCAAGCTGATCCGCGTGCTCGGTTTGGACGAGCGCGTGCAGTTCACGGGCTGGATCGATCACGACGATCTGCCGGCCGTCTACTCCCTGGCCGACCTGTTCGCGTTTCCGTCGCTGTACGAGGGCTTCGGCATTCCGCTGCTCGAGGCCATGGGCTGCGGCTGTCCCATCGTGACGGCGAACACCTGCGCGCCGCCCGAGGTCGTCGACGGCGCGGCCCAGCTCGTCGACCCGCTCGACGTCGACGACATCGCCGCGGGCATGAGGAAGGTGCTGGCCGATGCGAAGCTGCGCGAGCGGCTGGTTGCCCGTGGACTCGTGCGCGCCCGGGACTTCGGTTGGGAGCTGTGCGCAGAGCGGGTGCTCGGCCTCTTCGAGTCGCTCGAGGACAGACTTCGAGACGGCCGGGTCCGGGACCGCTCCGCATCCACGGCCGGACTCTGAGCGCCCGCGGCGCACCCCGGGCGCGGCTGCGCCCCGCTATCGCGAAACGCTGCTGCCGCGGCGCTCGCGCCGAAGCAGTAGCCACCCGGCAAGCCCGAGCACGAGTTCGAGCGGCCCCGTCGAGCCGCCGCCTCCACCGCCACCCCCGCCGCTCGCGCCATTGCTGGAGGACTGGCCTGTCGAGATCGTCACCTCGGCCGAGACGGCGAGGCTGGGATCGGCCCTCGGCACCGCGGTCACGGTCACCGTGGCCGGCGAGGGCACGTCCGCAGGGGCCGTATAGACGCCGTCCGATGTGATCGTGCCGACCGAGGAGCTGCCGCCCGCGAGGCTCCCGACCTCCCATTTCACGGTCGTATCGAGCGAGCCCGTCACGGCGGCTGCAAACTTCCGAGTCGTGCCGACCGTCACCGTCGCGGCCTTCGGGTTCAGCGTCGCGGCCACGTCCGGCGCGGGGAATGCGGCGAGGCAAGGGTCGCCCGGGACGGCCGAGGGCGCGCTCGTCGTCGCGCTGTTCGAGCCGATCACGACGTCCGCCGAATCCTCGGCGCCCGCGTCGTCGGTCACCGTGAGACGCAGCGTGATCGCGCCCGAGGTCGGCGCCGCGACGCTGGTCGCGGCCGTATTGTCGCTCGTCAGGCCCTCGCTACCCTTGACGACGGCCCAGGCGTAGGTCGCGACGCTCCGCCCGCAAGCCGCGCCGCTGCCGGCACCCGAGAGCAAGACCTGTTGCCCTGCGCTCACGCGCGTCGGCAACGCAACGGCGGCGATGGGCCGCAGCGCGGCGAGCACGGCGCCCGGGGCATCGGCCATGCCGGCCCCGCAGGTCGAGGTCGTGCAGCTGCACTCCGAAACCTGGAGGTCGTTGCTGCCGGTCGGCACGTGACAGACGGGGACGCTCGGATCCGACGACGCAGGGAACGGCTGGGCGCTCTCCTGCAGCCGCGCCTCGAGCTCCGCCGCGTCGAGGTTGCCGTCGACGGACAGCATGAGCGCGGCAATCGCGGACACGATCGGCGCCGAGAAGCTCGTACCGACGTTGATCGCCGTCTGATCGGTGTAGGAGAAGGTCCCTGCGCCGCGCGTGCCGAGATCGGAGGTCGTGTCGATCGAGTACAGACAGGGGTCGCCCGGCCCCACGTTGACGCAATTGCCAGCCGGCGCGCCGAGCGTGACCTCGGGCCCAAGGCTGCTGAAGCCGACCTTCGTGCCGACCTGTCTCAAGCCGGCGACCGCCACGACACCCGAGCAGTTCGCCGGCGAGTCCACGGGCCCGCCTTCGTTGCCGGCCGAGGCGACGACGAGCACGCCGTGCGCGGCCAACTCGGCGACAACGTCCTGATAGGCCGGCAGACACGCGCCCTGGGAGCCGAGGCTCAGGTTCACGATGCGGGCCGGATACGGATTGTCGGGCACGCCGTCGACATGCAGGCCGGCCGCCCAGCGCATGGCCGCGAGAATGTCCGAATCGTACCCGCCGCATTTGCCGAGCGCGCGCACGGGCAGGATCCACGCCTTCCAGGTGGTGCCCGCCACGCCGACGCCATCGTTCGTCCTGGCGCCCAAAATGCCGGCCACGCGCGTGCCGTGCCAGGAGCTCGGCGACTGCGTGCAGTCCTTGAACGGCAGCGACGAGGCCTCGGTGCTCGTGACCCAATCGCCGGGATCCGTGGCATCGGGATCGCGTCCGTCGCCGTCGTTGGAGATGGAGGTGTCGCTGACGAAGTCGTAGCCCGGCAACAGACGCCCGCCCTCCTGGGCGCGCCCGAGGTCGGGATGATCGTAGAGGACGCCGGTATCGACGTCGGCAATCACGACGCCCGCGCTGCCCGCGGTCGTGTCCCATGCGGCTTCGGCATCGATGGCGCTCGGCGCCACAGTGCGGGACTGCAGATACCATTGCCCGGGGTAGAGCGGATCGTCGGGCACGGCCAGCGCCATGCGGTGCATGTCCGGCTCGGCGTACTCGACGGCCGTATCGGCGCGCAGGCGCGCGAGCTCGGCGTCGAGCCCGTCACCGGCCGTGCCCGCATCGAGGTCGAGCACCTGGAGGTTCGGCGCGAGACGGCGAACCGCGCGAAGCTTCATCTGCATGCGCGCCGCGAGCGCAGCGGCCGGCGCTGCGGCCGGCTTGGCTGACACCGAGCCCGAGGCCGCCGCCACAGCGGCAGCCGCCCTGAATTTGACGATGATGCGCGCCGCGCCCGCGGCGCCGGCGGCGGCGGCAGGCGGCGCCTTGCGGACGGGATTGAACTCGCCGCCCCAAGCCGCCCCGGCGGCGACGAGGCCGATCGCGAGCGCCGCGGCAAGCGCCTTGCGTACGGCAGGCACGCGCGGACCGGGCACGCTATTGCGGCGCATGGTGCTTGCGGTGCTGGTCGAGCTCCACTGAGCGCACGTGCGGCGCGGCGCGCAGCCGCCTCACGGCCTCTTCGCAGTCCGGCGCCGCACCGGTATGCACGAGCGACATCGCATACAAGCGCCCGGGCGCGATCGAGCTCATGACATCGAGGCGGGCACCGCTCTCGCGCGCGAGCTCGCGAACGAGCGCCGCGTCCGGGACCTGGTCGAGGCCGACGACGAGCCGGAGGCGGCACTCGGCCTGTGCAACACGGCCGTGTGCGGCGCAGGCGGCCGCACAGGCGGCCAGCGCCGCGAGCAGCGGCGGCCTCGAGAGACGCCGCATCCGGCGGCGGACTTCCGTGGTTCCTTGCAAAGTGTCTCCGTCTCTCCCGGCGGCCGCGAACCCCATTCCGAGACAACGATCCGCCGCTCCGCCCGTTGACCGTCGCCGAGCCGCGCCCGCAATGTCGAGGCTCCGTGTGGCGATGGCCCCGCAAATGTCTGACGTCGTCGGCGCGCCCGCTCCTTCGCCGAGTCCCCGTCGTTTCGATAATCTCACGGCGCTTCGACCGGTTCCAGGCGCCGGCGCACGGGACGCCCTACAATGCCTGCACCCTCCTCGAAAGGTCCTGGCATGCCGCTCGAAGGCACAGTGAAACGCCGGCTCAGCCTCGGTCTGGCCGCCTCGAACCCGCGGACTTGGCCCCTGCTCGACGGCACCGTAAGCCCTCAGGGCATCGAGCTCGTCCCGAGCCTCCTCCACCCGTCCGAGCTCTTCTGGCGCCAGCTGCGCTTCGAAGATTTCGACGTCTCGGAGATGTCGCTGTCGTCGCTCATGATGCTGCGCGCGGCCGGCGACGAGCGCTTCGTGGGACTGCCCGTCTTCACGACTCGGCGCTTCTTCCATACGGGCATCCTCGTGCGCCGAGATGCGAAGATCGAGACGCCCGCGGACCTCAAAGGGCGGCGCGTCGGCGTGCCCGAGTACCAGCAGACCGCGGCCCTGTGGACGCGCGGCGTGCTCGAGCACGAGTTCGGGGTCGCGCCGCGCGAGATGGAGTTCTGGATGGAACGCGGCGCGGCGCACAGCCACGCCGCCGCGACGGGCTTCAGGCCGCCCGCCGGCGTCACGCTGCATACGGTCCCGGCCGAAAAGAGCCTAGGCTCAATGATGCTCGCCGGCGAGCTCGAGGCCGCGCTGTTCTACATACGTGCCGTGAACCTCGTGGATCGCAGCACCGAGGACCTCGCGGGCCATGCCGAGATCACGACCTTGTTCCCGGACCCCGCCGCCGAAGGCGTGCGTTACTTTCGCAGGACGGGGCTTTTTCCGATCAACCATGCCATGGTCGTCCGGCGCGAGGTCGCCGCGGCGGATCCCTGGATCGTGCTGAACCTGCTCGAGGCCTTTCAAGCCGCCGCCGAGATCGCTGCTGCGCGCCGCCGTGCGCACGTGGAAGCGCACGTGGAAACGGGGCTCGTCGGCGCCGACGCCGCGGCGGCCTTGGAAAGGCCGCTTTTCCGCCACGGCATCGCAGCGAACCGCGCCGAGCTCGAAACCGCGGCGGCCTACTCGGCCGAGCAGGGGCTCACGCCGCGCCGCCTCGGGCTCGAGGAGATTTTCGCGGCCGGCACGCTCGAGGAGTGACCGCGCGCGCCGGAAGACCCTGCGGCAATCAGTCGTCCGGAAGCGCGAAGACCCAGACGGCCGCGCCGCGATCGGGCGGATTCTTGAGCTCCGGCACGAGCGGGCCGTAGCTGCCGGCCTGGAAGCCGCCCTGTCCCACGATGAAGGCGACGTACTGCTTGCCGTCGACGGCAAACGTTGCCGGATTGCCGCTCGAGACGTCGTTCATGCGCGTTTGCCAAAGCAATCGGCCGTCCTCGGTATCGTAAGCGCGGACATAGCGATCGATGGACGCGGCGAAGACGACCCCGCCCGCCGTCGCGACGACGCCCGACGTCTCGGGCGCGCGCTGGCGCACGGTCCAGACGGGCTTGCCGGTCTCGACGTCGAACGCCTCGACGCGCCCATACTTGCCGTCGCTGCCGGGGATCGGCCGCACGCCGAAATTCAGCCCCGACGAGAGCCCGCCGCGGCCGCCGCCCGGCACCGGATACATGTCCATGCAGGCCTCGACGAGGGGTACGTAAATTCGCTTCGTCGCGGCGTCGTACGACGCGGCCATATAGCTCTTGGCGCCGCCCGCGTGGGGGCAGACGAGATGCACCTTGCCGTCGCCCGGCATGACGGCCGGATTGATCTTGGGCCGGCCCGTTTCCGGGTCGATCGCGGAGATGACGTTCTGCAGGCCAAGGTCGTGCGCAAACAGAAACTCGCCGGTCTTGGCGTCGACGCCTTCGTAGATGCCGAGCTTGCCCGAGGTCAGCGCAACCGTGTGCGGCTCGCCGTGCAGGCGCAGATGCACGATCTGCCGCTCGAAGGCCCAATCGAGATCCCACTGATCGTCGGGCACGTGCTGGAAATGCCAGACGAGCTTGCCCGTGTCCGGGTCGAGGGCAAGCGTGGAATCCGTGTAGAGCGCGGCGTTCGTGACGCCCGGCGTCGGCGTGGGCCGAAGCAGCGGCGCCGTGTCGTAGGTATTGCCAGTGCCGAAGTAGGCGAGGTTGAGCGCGGGGTCGTAGCTGCCCGTCGTCCAGACGGAAGCGCCCGTGCGCTTGTCGCCGGGCACGCCGTTCCAGCTGTTGCCGCCCGGCGTGCCGGGCTGCGCGATGGTGTGGAAACGCCAGAGGATCTCGCCCGTCGTCGCGTTGAGCCCCACGATCTGCGGCCCGCCCGGGGCCGCGCCCACGCCCGTGCCCGTCGTGCCGATCAGAATCTTGCCGTGCACGGCGAGTGGACCGCCTGCAATGCTTTCCCGAACGTGAAAGTTACCGACGACCGTGTCCCAGACGAGCCGCCCGGTCTTCGCGTCGACCGCGATGACGTGCGCGTCCGAGGTACCGACGTAAACATTCCCGCCGTACAGCGCGATGCCGCGCTTCGGCCCCGGCGCCGCGCCGGGGTCGAGAGGATGGGCGTATTCCCACAGAAGGTTGCCCGTTGCGGCGTCGAGCGCCTCGAGCTTGTCGCCGTAGCCGTGCACGAACATGACGCCGTCGTGCACGAGCGGCGCCGACTCGTTCGAGCCGGGGGGCAACGACCAGCTCCAGGCGACGCGCAGCTGCCGGACGTTGTGCTTGTCGATCTCGTGCAGCGGGCTGAAGCCATGCACGTCGTAAGTGCGCCGCCAGCTCAGCCAGTCTTCGGCGGGCGGGTTCGCGAGCAGGGCGTCGGTCACGGGCGTGTAGCGATCGAGTGGATTCGGAAAGTGCTCGGGCGGCCTCGGCGTGTACGACGAGTAGGCCATGAAGTGGAAGCCCCCCTCGGGCAGCCTCATGGCCGCGAGACGCTTGGGGTCCGTCGGCAGCGGCACGTCGCCCGCGACGATCGAGTTGGCTCGCAGAAGATAGGCGACGAGCGCCGCATAGCTGTCGGCGCCGAGCGAACCCGGCGCGTTGCTCGGCATCGTCGTCGAGACGATCGCGTAGAGGTCGGCAGCCGTCTTACCGCCATGCTTCTGCATGAATACGGGGCCCTTGAGCGGCGGGCCGAGGGGGCCGTCATCGAGATGGGGGCCGTGGCAAGTCGCGCAGGCCGTGGCATACAGGGCCTTGCCTTGATCGGCCTGGGACTGCGTATAGGTCAATGCGAGGTGCTGAGCGCCGGCGGCAGAAGCAGCGACCATCGCCGCGACGGCAAGAACGAGACGCATGAACCCCCCTTCGTGGTTTTGGCCGACAATAGGCCGTGACAGGGGCGAATGCAACGCGGCCGAGAGGCGGCGGGACCTCGGCGGTCGGTGCGGCGGCGCCGGCCCTCACCCGCCATTGCGCCGTCCGGCGACGCCACGTCGCCCCGCGACCGGACCATAACGGCCCAGTTCGTCCTTTTTATGGGTTTGAAGCGCGGTGCCGAGTTGGCCCGATCGGCCGCGCCCCGGACTCATGTCCCCGGCACGCCGTCGAAGAATTCGACGCGACCGGTCTCGAGCGAGTATTCGGCACCGACGACGAGCAGCCCATCCTCTTCGATGAGGCGCTCGAGCACGGGCGAGCCGTGGCGCAGATGATTGGCCGCAACACGCACATTGGCCCTCATCGCCCGATGCGCCAGCGAAGCCGCGTCATGCTTGAGGTCGGTCTCGAGCAGGCCTTCGACGGCCGGGCGGATGCGGTCGACGATCGATTGCAGATTGCGCGACTGGCTCGCGCTCGGGCGTTGCAGCTCGTCGAGCGTCGCCTGCACGGCACCGCAGCGCGTGTGGCCGAGCACGACGACGAGACGCGTGCCGAACTGTGCGGCCGCGAACTCGACGCTGCCGACCTGAGACGCCGCGACGATGTTGCCGGCGACGCGGATCACGAACAAATCCCCCAGGCCCTGGTCGAACACGATCTCCACGGGCACGCGTGAATCCGAGCATCCAAGTATCACGGCGAAGGGCGCCTGCCCGGTGACGAGCTCGGCGCGCCTCCCCTGCCCCACGAGCGTTTCCACGCTGCGAACGCCCGCCATGAAGCGGCCATTGCCCTGTTGCAGCCTGTCGAGTGCCTCCGATGCCGACAACATGCCTTGGGTCCCTCTGCAATTCCGAGCTCGGCCTGCATTATCCACGAAATGGCCGGCGGCGGCGTCCGCTGCGGCCGGTCGAATACCCAAGAGCCGCGGTCGAGGCCCGCCGACGGCCGCGGTCGATCAAGCCGACGATGTCGAAGCGCGCGCATCCGGCAACACACCTCGATCGGCGAGAAACGCCGCAAGTGCGACGGCCGTATGGGACCCGCGTTTGCGCGCCGCCACCGCCTCCGGCGCCCCTTGCGCCACGATGCGTCCGCCTCGCTCGCCGCCCTCGGGACCCATGTCGACGAGCCAGTCGGCCTCGGCCATGACGTCGAGGTTGTGCTCGATGAGCACGACGCTGTTGCCGGCGTCGACGAGCCGATGCAGCACGCGCGTGAGCTTCGCAACGTCTGCGATATGCAGGCCGATGGTCGGCTCGTCGAGCACGTAGAGCACGTGCTCGGCGCGCGCCCGGCCTCGAACCGCCGCCGGGCGGGCCTTCGCGAGCTCCGTGACGAGCTTGACACGCTGGGCCTCCCCGCCGGAGAGCGTGGGGCTCGGCTGGCCGAGTGTCAGGTAGCCGAGGCCGACATCGGCCAGCAGCTCGAGGCTGTGGCGGATCTTCGCGTGCGCCGAGAAGAACTCGGCCGCCTGTTCGACGCTCATATCCAGCACGTCTGCGATGGTCTTGCCCTTGAACGCGACCTCGAGCGTCTCGCGGTTGAAGCGCGCGCCATTGCAGCGATCGCAGGCGACGCGCACGTCGGGCAGAAAACTCATCTCGATCTTCTTGAGACCTTGGCCCTCGCAGCCTTCGCAGCGCCCGCCCGCGACATTGAACGAGAAGCGGCCCGCGGCATAGCCGCGGATTCCGGCCTCGGGCGTCTTGGCGAAAATCCGCCGGATGTCGTCCCAGATGCCGACGTAGGTCGCAGGACACGAGCGCGGCGTCTTTCCTATCGGCGTCTGGTCGACCTCGAGCACTCGGTCGATAGATTGCCAGCCGTCGAGTGCCGCGCAGCCTTCTGGGCGCGGCACTCGGCCGCCGCGCCGCCGCGCACGGGCGGCGACGCGACGCTCGAGATTGTCACGCAGCACCTGGCGCACGAGCGTGCTCTTGCCGCTGCCGCTGACGCCCGTCACGCAGACGAGGCGGTGCAGCGGCAGCGCCAGATCCACTTGCTTGAGGTTGTGCAGCGAGGCGCCGTCGATGCGCAGGATCTCCGGGCCGCCGTCGCGAATGCCGTCGGCGCCGCCTCGGCGGCTGCGGGCGCCGCGGGCTCGGCCGCCGGCCGCGGCCGGGCGCCGCGGGATCGACGTCGGCCGCCGCGGCTGCAGCGGGTGCCGCGGGGGTTCGGCCAAGGCCCTTCCCGTGACCGAAAGCCCGCTCTCGAGCAGCTTGGCGAGCGGCCCGCTGAACACGACCTCGCCGCCGTGCCGGCCCGCGCCGGGACCCAAGTCCACGATGTGCTCGGCGCGTCGAATCGTCTCCTCGTCGTGCTCGACGACAACCACGGTGTTCCCCTTGCGCGCGAGCTGACTGACCGTGTCGAGCAGCAGGCCGTTGTCGCGCGGATGCAGACCGATCGTCGGCTCGTCGAGGATGTAACAGACGCCGCGCAGATTCGAGCCGAGCTGCGCCGCAAGGCGAATGCGCTGCGCCTCGCCGCCGCTCAATGTCGGCGCAGCGCGATCGAGCGACAGATAGCCGAGGCCGACGAGGTCGAGAAAACGCAGCCGGCCCGCGAGCTCCGGCAGCACGTCGCGCGCGATCGCGCCCTCGCGCCGGCCGAGCTTCAGGCGGTCGAAGTAGGCCAGCGCACGCGCGATCGAAAGCGCGCCGAAGTCGGCGATCGTGCGGTCGCGAAAATAGACGGCGTTCGCCTCGGGCCGGAGCCGCCTTCCCTCGCAGGCGGTGCAAACCGCCGCCTCCATGCCGCTCTCGGCGCGCGCGCTCTCACCCTCGCCGAGCCAGGCCTCCTCTTCGCCGGTCTGCTCGGCGTCGAAGCCTTCGAGCTCGACGCCCGTGCCGTAGCAGGCGGGACACCAGCCGTAGCGCGAGTTGTATGAGAACAGGCGCGGATCGAGCGGCTCGAAGCTGCGGCCGCAGCTCGGACAGGCGCGCTCGGCCGAGTAGAGCTCGGCGCGCGCGGGCGCGCGACCACCCTTGCCGCGGCCGGGCGGCGCCCCGCGCGCCGGGACGACGCGCAGCATGTTGCGGCCGAGGCGCAGCGCCGTCGCGACGAGCCGCTCGAGCTCGGCGCCGGCGGCCGGCGTGACTTCGAGCGCCCCGACGGGCAGCTCGATATCGTGCTCTTTGAACCGGTCGAGGCGCGGCCAGGCGTCCGTCGAGGTTGCGACGCCGTCGACGCGCAGCGTCGCATAGCCCTTGCCGCGAGCCCAATCGGCAAGATCCGTGTAATAGCCCTTGCGACCAAGCACGAGCGGCGCGAGCAGCTCGATCCTGCGACCGCGGTACTTCGTCGCGAGCTTCGCGACGATCTCGGCCGCGCTTTGCGCGTGGATCTCGGCGTCGCAGTCGGGGCAGTGCTGCACGCCGAGCTTGACGAAGAGCAGGCGCAGGAAGTGATGGATCTCGGTCAACGTCGCGACCGTGCTCTTGCGGCCGCCGCGGCTCGTGCGCTGTTCGATCGCGACCGTGGGCGGAATGCCGTAAACGGCGTCGACGTCCGGACGGCTCGCGGGCTCGACGAACTGCCGCGCGTAGGCGTTCAGCGACTCGAGGTAGCGGCGCTGGCCTTCGGCGAACAGGATGTCGAACGCGACGGTGCTCTTGCCGCTGCCGCTGACGCCCGTGATGACGGTGAGCTTGTCGCGCGGCAGCGCGAGGCTCACGTTCCGCAGGTTGTGCTCGCGCGCGTGCACGATCTCGACGGCGGTACTGCGCGGGCGGCGCCGCGGCGCGGGCTCGCGCACGGCGGCGCCGCGCCGCCCCCGGCCGGGCTCAGCGCGCGCCTCGGCATGCAAGGCCAGCGCGCGCCCGGTTCGGCTCGCGGGAACGGCCATGACCTCGGTCGGCGTGCCCGCGGCCACGAGCTCGCCCCCCGCGTCGCCGCCCTCCGGCCCCAGGTCGATTACCCAATCCGCGGCCGCGATCACGTCGAGATTGTGCTCGATGACGACGACCGAGTGGCCCTCGGCTAGCAGCCGCTCGAAGGCCTCGAGCAGCTTCGCGATGTCGGCGAAGTGCAGGCCCGTCGTCGGCTCGTCGAACAGAAACAGCGTGCCAGCGTCAAAAAAGGGGTCAGAGCCCTTTTTCGAGAAAAAGGGCTCTGACCCCTTTTTTGCCTTCTTCGCTTTCGCCAGACGGCTCGCGAGCTTGAGGCGCTGCGCCTCGCCGCCCGACAGCGTCGGCACGGGCTGGCCGAGCGTGAGGTAGTCGAGCCCCACGGCGGCCAGCGGCTCGAGGCAGCGCAGCACTTCCTTGGCGTCACCGAAAAATTCGACCGCATCGGCGACCGTGGTCTCGAGCACGTCCGCCATGGACTTCGGTGCGACGGCAGGATCGGCACCGGCGAGCGTGACCTCGAGCACCTCCGGCCGGTAGCGGCGGCCGTTGCATTCGGCGCAGCGCAGATAGACGTTGCTCAGGAACTGCATCTCGACGTGCTCGAAACCGTTGCCGGAGCAGGCCGGGCAACGTCCGTTGCCCGAGTTGAAGCTGAAGGTGCCGGCGGTGTAGCCGCGCTCATGCGCGAGCGGCGCAGCAGCGAAGAGCTTGCGGATGGGTTCGAGGGCACCGACGAAACTCGCTGGATTCGATCGCGTCGTCTTGCCGATCGGCGATTGATCGACGAGCACCAGGTCCTCGAGCGCCTCGGCGCCCGCGATGCGGCGGTGGCGGCCCGGCGTCTCTTTGGGGCGTCCGCGCAACTTCCGAAAGCCGTTGTAGAGCACGTCTTCGACGAGCGTCGATTTGCCCGATCCGCTGACGCCCGTGATGCAGACGAAGCGGCCGAGCGGAATAGCGACGTTGATGTCCTTGAGATTGTGCTCGCCTGCGCCCTCGACCGTCAGCCAGAGCTGCCCGGCCGCCGGCGCCCGCGCGCGGCGGCCGGCGGCGATGCGGCGCTCGCCCCGGAGGTACTCGGCGGTCAACGAGGTCCCGTTTTCGACGAGCGCAGCGGGGCTGCCTTCGAACACGACGCGGCCGCCCCGCGTGCCGGGCCCCGGCCCCATGTCGAGGATGCGGTCGGCGGCCAGCATGACGTTGGCGTCGTGCTCGACGACGAGCAGCGTATTGCCCGCGTCGCGCAGCTTCTCGAGCACACCGATCACGCGTTCCATGTCGCGCGCGTGCAGGCCGATGCTCGGCTCGTCGAGCACGAACAGCGTATTCACGAGCGAGGTGCCCAGCGCTGTCGTGAGGTTGATGCGCTGCACCTCGCCGCCGCTCAGCGTGCGCGACTGGCGGTCGAGCGTGAGGTAACCGAGACCGACCTCGTGCAGATAGCGCAGCCGCGTCAGAATCTCGCCGAGCACGAGCCGGCCCGCTTCGTCGCTCTCGAAGACAGGGTCCGAGCCCAACGCTTCGAAGAAACGCAGCGCGTCCTCGATGGGAAGCTGGGCGACTTCGTGGAGATTCAAGCCCCGAGCCTCGCCGGGGTGCCCGACGGCCTGGGCGCCCTCGCGGCTGCCGAGCCGCCACAGCAGGGATTCCGGCTTCAGTCGCGCCCCGCCGCAGGCCGGACACAGATCGTAGGACCGATACTTCGACAACAGCACGCGAATGTGCATCCGGTACGCGCGGCGTTCGAGCCAGGCGAAAAAGCGCACGAGCCCGTACCACTTCTTCTGCCGCCGCGAGCCTTCTCCCTCGACCACCCAGGCACGGTCCGCCTCCGAGAGCTCGGCCCAGGGCACGTCGACCGGCACGCCGCGGCGCTTCGCATAGCGCAGCAGATCGTCCTGACACTCGCGGTAGCTCTTGCTCTGAAAGGGCTTGACGGCGCCGTCGGCGAGGCTCTTGGCAGGATCGGGCACGGCCAGCGCATAGTCGACGCCCATGACGCGGCCAAATCCCCGGCAGGTTTCGCAGGCGCCGACCGGCGAATTGAACGAGAAGCTGTTCGGGATCGGATCGGCATAGGCGAGGTCGCAATCCGCGCAGTGCAGCCCCGTCGAGAATCGCGCGATCGTATTCGGCGCGTCGAGGCGCGTCACGGCAACGCGGCCGCCGCCGTGCGCGAGCGCCGCCTCGAGATCCTCGACGATGCGGGCCCGGTGCTCGGGCACGAGCCTCAGGCGGTCCTGTACGACCTCGAGCCGGTCCGCGCCGAGCAGTTCGACGCGTGTGTAGCCCTGCTGGGCCAGGAAGCCTTCGATCTCCGCCTGGTCGAAGTTCTTGGGCACCTCGACGGTGAACGTGATGGCGACCCGCGGCGCCTCGCCGCGGGCCATATACCGGCTCTCGAGCTCGGCGTAGATCGTGTCGGGCGAGTCGCGCCGCACGGGACTTCCGCAGCCGCCGCAGTAGAGTGTGGCCGCGCGCGCGAACAGCAGCTTCAGATGATCGTTGAGCTCGGTCATCGTGCCGACCGTCGAGCGCGAGGTCCTGACCGGGTTCGTCTGGTCGATTGCGATGGCGGGCGGAATGCCGTCGATGCGGTCGGCCTGCGGCTTGTCCATGCGGTCGAGGAACTGGCGCGCGTAGGGCGAGAAGGTCTCGACGTAGCGGCGCTGGCCTTCGGAGTAGACCGTGTCGAAGGCGAGCGAGGACTTGCCGGAGCCGCTGACGCCGGTCACGACGATGAGCTCGTTGAGCGGCAGGTCGATATCGAGACTGCGGAGATTGTTCTGGCGGGCGCCGCGAATGCGGATCGTGTCGTCGCTCATGTACCCAGTAAGCTCGTCAGTCGTCGCGCGAGGGTTCGATCCGGGTCCCGCTCGCGCGCTCTACGTCCCGATCGCTCCGCCCGCCATGGGCCGGACCGCCCGGAACGTATTATAAGCCCGGCAGGCGGCGGCATCGGCCTTCGGACCCCTGTCCGACGCCCGACGCCGCAGCGCCGCGTATCGTCACCCGAATGGATTCGCCGGCGTCGGCACTGTGATCTCGCCCGCGGCCCGGGCATCCTCCTGCGTC
Organism: uncultured Gammaproteobacteria bacterium; assembly: GCA_963782445.1. Taxonomy (GTDB): domain Bacteria; phylum Pseudomonadota; class Gammaproteobacteria; order Steroidobacterales; family Rariloculaceae; genus ZC4RG20. Next base: position 489,310 of record CAWAJM010000001.1, on the reverse strand, counting down.
ATCGTCCAGCCTCCGGCCGCGACATTGCCGTCGATCTGCTCCGGCCGCGTCGCGCCGGCGATCACGCTTGCGACCGTCGGCTGCGCGAGCAGCCAGCCGAAGGCCAGGTCGAGCAGGGTTTTGCCCCGTTCCGCGGCGAACGCCGTCAACGCTTCGATCTTGTCGAAGTTGGCGTCGCTGAGCAGGTTCTTGAACGCGTCGCTGCTGCCGATTCGCGTATCGCTCGACGGCGTTTGGCCGCGACGATACTTGCCCGTCAGAAAGCCGCTCGCGAGCGGAAAGTAAGGCAGGATGCCGACAGCGTGAGCCGCCGCGGCCGGCACGAGGTCGCGCTCGATCGAGCGCTCGAGCAGATTGTAGTGGTTCTGCGCCGAGACGAAGGGCTCCATGCCGCGCGTCTTGGCGATCCAGAGCGAATCGACGAGCTGCCAGCCCGCGTAGTTCGAACAGCCGGCGTAGCGGATCTTGCCCTCGCGCACGAGATCGTCGAGCACGGAGACCGTCTCCTCGAGCGGCGTTGCCGGATCCGGGAAATGGACCTGGTACAGGTCGATCCAGTCCGTGCCGAGCCGTGCGAGGCTCGCCTCGACGGCGCCGCGCACATATCGACGCGAGGCCCCGCGCATGTACTCGCCTCGACCCATGGGAATGCCGAATTTGGTGGCAACGACGACGTTGTTCCGCCGCGCACCGAGCGCCTTGCCGAGCAATTCCTCGGAGCGGCCCTCGCCGTAGATATCGGCCGTGTCGAAAAGCGTGATGCCGAGATCGAGGGCGCGGTCGACGACGGCCTTCGTCTCCGCGGCATCGCAGCGCCGGCCGAAATTATTGCAGCCGAGGCCGACGGCCGAGACCTTGAGGCCGGATCTGCCGAGAGTTCTGTACTCCATCTTTGTTCTGCTCCTGGAGGCTCGCGTCGATGTAGCCTTCCAGAGTACACCGCGCCGGGGGCGGGCCGCGAGCGCGAACCGGGGCTCCGGCGCCGGCCGGCCGCACCGGCGAAGGGAACGATGCGCCTCCACGCACGACATGCGCGTTATCATTGCCCGATGCACGCTGAGCGATTGCCCGCGGCCCTGCCGCAGCGAACCCGATGACGGTCTCGGCCGATTTCCATGCTTTCGTGCTCGAGCAGCTGGAGGGTCTGCCGACGGTGTCCAAGCGAATGTTCGGCGGCATCGGCATCTACGCGGGCGAGGATTTCTTCGCGATCGTTCACGACGACCGTCTCTACTTCAAGGTCGACGAATCGACGCGGCCGAGCTATGTGAGTGGCGGCATGGCGCCGTTCAGTCCTTTCGACGAGCAGCGTCCCATGCGCGGCTACTTCGAAGTCCCCGTCGAAGTGCTCGAAGATGCGGACATGCTCTGCGCCTGGGCGCGCGAAGCCGTCCGCGTCGCCCGGCTGACCCGGCGCCGCGCGCCCGCGCGCCGCTAGCGCCGGCCCCGCCCCAGTCGGCCAACCGGCATGTCCGAGCCTTCGTCCGGCGCACCCCGCCCGTCCAACGCCGGGCCGCTCACGGCCTTCGCGCTGCTGGCCCTGATCTGGGGCTACAACTGGGTGGTCATGAAGGTGGCGCTGCGCTACAGCGGCCCCGTCGAGTTCGCCATGCTGCGCGTCGGCTTGGGGGCGCTGCTCATGGTCGCCCTGCTGCTCGTGCTGCGCATTCCGCTCCGGCCGCGCTATCCGGTCAAAACGGCCCTGCTCGGCCTGTTCCAGACGACGGGGTTCATCGGCATGATCTCGTGGTCGCTCGCGGCCGGGGCCGCCGGCAAAACCGCCGTGCTCTCCTACACGATGCCGTTCTGGGTCATCGTGCTCGGCTGGCCGTTCCTCGGCGAGCGCCTGCACGGCCGCCAGTGGCCGGCCGTCGGGCTGGCGCTTGCCGGGCTCGTGCTCGTGCTCGAGCTTTGGAACAGCGAAGCGAGCCTCACGAGCAGTCTCGTAGCCCTCGGAGCCGGCGTATCCTGGGGTCTCAGCGTCATCGTGGCCAAGAAGATTCCCGTGCACGGGCGGTCGGAGCTGCTGTCGCTGACCGCCTGGCAAATGGTGTTCGGGCTGATCCCGCTCGTCCCGGCCGGCCTGCTCATCCACGAGCGAGCCATCGACTGGAACGGTTATTTTGTCGGGACCCTCGTCTACAACGGCCTCGGGGGCACGGCCGTCGCGACGTTGCTGTGGCTCTACATCCTGCAGCGGCTGCCCGCGACCCTGAGCGGACTCAGCTCGCTCGTCGTCCCGATCGTCGGCGTCATCGCGGCTTGGCTGCAGCTCGGCGAGCGGCCGGATCTGTCGGAAAGCATCGGCATGGTCATGATTCTCGCGGCACTCGGACTGCTGACGTTGCAGCGGCCCTGAGAAGGCGCTGAATCCGGCGGCCGTCGCGGCCGCTTGGCCGCGGCGCCACGCACGGAGGCCCCGGTTCGGCCTTTCTTCACGCGCAGCGCCGCACCGCCGCCCGTTCCGAGCAGACGCTGAATCGCGGCGAGCAACTCCTCGGGCCGCGCGGGCTTGGCAAGGTGCGCCTGGAAGCCCGCCACCAGAGCCCGCACGCGGTCCTCGGACCGCGCAAAGCCCGTCAGCGCGATGGCGGGCATGCGCTCGGCCAAGGCGACGCGCCGCTCGCCCTCGAGCGAGCGGACGCGGCGCAGCAGCGTATAGCCATCTTCGTCCGGCAAGCCGATATCGCAGATCATGAGGTCGGGCCAGCCCTCTCGAGAGGCCCGGCGCAGATGCTCGTAGGCGGCCCGCGCGTTGCCGAAGGCGTCGACCTCGGCACGATGGGTCTCGGGCAGCCGGGCCAACGACTCGCGCGCGTCCTCGTCGTCGTCGACGACGAGCAGGCGGCCGCCGGCGAGCGAAAAGCCCTCGTCGACGGCCGCCAGGGCCCGCTGGGGCATCTCAGCCGCCTCCGGGGCGGAGACGGCCCTGACGGGCAGCGCCGCCGTGTAGCTCGTGCCGCCGCCTGTCGATGGCTCGATCGCGAGCCGGCCATGATGATCCTCGAGGACGTGCGCAATCGCACGCAGCTCCATGGGCCGATCAACTTCCGGCGCCTCGGCCCGTCGGCTTCGAGCAGATCCGCGTGGCTGCCGCGCTCGACGATGCGGCCGGCCTCGAGCACGAGGATCTCGTCGGCGTTGACGACGGTCGCGAGGCGATGAGCGATGATCAGCGTCGTGCGCCGCTCGGCCAGGCGTTCGAGCGCGGTCTGAATCGCGCGCTCGGCACGCATGTCGAGCGCCGAGGTGGCCTCGTCGAGCACGAGGATCGGCGGGTTCTTCAGAATCGCCCGCGCAATCGCGATGCGCTGCTTCTCCCCGCCGGAGAGCTTGAGCCCGCGCTCGCCGACCAACGTCTCGTATCGCGCGGGCAACGCGCTGATGAAGTCGTGCACGTTTGCCGCCTTGGCCGCGGCGACGACCTCCTCGTGCGTCGCACCGCTGCGGCCGTAGGCGATGTTGTAGGCGATCGTCTCGTTGAACAGGCTCGTGTCCTGGAGGACGATGCCGATCCAGCGCCGCACGCTGTCGGGTGCATAGTCGTGAATATCCCGGCCGTCGATCGAGACCCGGCCCGCGCGCTGACGGATGGCCCGGCGCCGCGTGAACACGACGGTGAAGGACGAGTAGACGACGAAGGTCGCGGCGATGATGAGCGCGAAGCCGGGCTCGTAGCCGCGGACCATGATGCCGACGACGATCGCGATCTCGACGATCGTCGGCACGATCGTGAAAAGCGCTACGCCGAGCAGGAAACCGATGGCGGCCGTGCCGCGCTCGACGTCGCGCGTCACGGCGCCCGTCGCTCGATTCGCGTGAAACTTGGCGCCGAGCGAATGCAGGTGCCGAAACACGGTGAGCGCATAATCGGCCACTGTGCTCTGGGTCACGCGCGCGAAGATCAGGTCGCGCGTTTCGCTGAACAGCGTCGTCGAAAATCGCAGCGCCGCGTAGCCGACGAGCAGCAGAACGGGCAGCGCCGCCAGCTCCTCGGGCCGGCTCAGCGCGTCCACGACGCGCTTGAGCAACAGCGGCACCCAGACCGCGGCGATCTTGGCGACGACGAGCAGCACGACGGCCGCGAGCACACGCGCGTGAAATGCCCACGCCTTCAGTGCGAGCGTAAGCAGGACTCCGTCTTGGGATTTTGACTTCACTGTGCGCCTTGGGCGCAGCCCCGCGGCCGGGCACGGGCCCGACGCGGCAGCGCCGCGTGGTCCGCCCCGCTCAGGCGGAGCGGAAGCGTTGAGATCATGCGGTCGAGGCCGCCTGGAGTCGGGTTTCCGGTTCGATACCGGCCGCGAGCACGTTTCATGCCGGCCGTCGAGGCGATACGACAGGGCGCAGACGTTTCGGTTCCCCCGTATTTTCAGGCGGCCGGCCGGATTCCAGGATTTGTAGACGGCTGTCGCGGGCCTCCCCCTGCGGCGCCACAGGCCTTGCTCCCGGGCTGCTGCAGCGGCATCGTGAGCAGGGGACGCAATGCGAACCGCATTCATTCGGAGGAGCCGCAATCATGGACCTCGTCTTCAGGCAGCTGCACGACCCGCGATCCTCGACCTACACTTACCTGCTCGCCGATCCGCAGAGCCGCGAGGCCGTGATCATCGATCCCGTCTTCGAGCAGGCCCGGCGCGATTCGGCGCTCGTTCACGAGCTCGATCTGCACCTGCTCTACACGCTCGACACGCATGTTCATGCCGACCACGTGACCGGCGCTGCACTGCTCAAGCAGCTCACCGGCAGCCGCATCGCCGTGGCGGCCCACTCGGGCGCCACCGGGATGGATCTCGCGCTCGAGGACGGCGACGTTGTCCGTTTCGGACGGCGCCATCTCGTGGCCCGCGCGACGCCCGGCCATACGAACGGCTGCATGACCTATGTGCTCGACGACGCGACCATGGCGTTCACGGGTGACGCGCTGCTGATCCGCGGCGCCGGCCGTACCGACTTTCAACAGGGCGACGCCCACGTCCTGTACCGCTCCATCAAGGACAAGATCTTTACGCTGCCGGATGCTTGCGTCATCTATCCCGCCCATGACTACCGGGGCCTCACGGCGAGCAGCGTGGGCGAGGAGAAGCGCTACAACCCGCGGATCGGCGGCGAGCGCAGCGAGGACGACTTTGTCGGCTATATGCAGAACCTCGGGCTGCCGCATCCCAAACAGATCGAGGTCGCCGTGCCTGCAAACCTGCATTGCGGCCAACTCGACTCCGCCGCCGCCGAGAACAAGCCGAACTGGGCCCCGCTGCGTTACACGTACGCCGGCATCGACGAGATCGATCCGGACTGGGTCGCCGACCACGCGCGGGAACTGCAGATCGTGGACGTCCGCGAGCCAGCCGAGTACGACGGTGAACTTGGGCACATCGAGGGCGCGCAGCTCCTGCCGCTCAGCAGGCTGGCCGGAGCCGTCGGCGAGCTCGATCGCGACCGGCCGACCGTGACCGTGTGCCGCTCCGGCGGGCGCTCGGCGCAGGCCGTCGTGATCCTCGAGAAGGCCGGGTTCGAGCGCGTCGCGAACCTCGCCGGGGGCATGATGAGGTGGAACGAGCGCGGGCTCCCGGTGCGCCGGGCCGGGACGCGGTCGGCGGGCTGACGTCCCGCCCCAGCCTCCAGCGTCGGAGACGCCCGGCCGGCTAGGGACTAACCCGGACTGGGATGCGTCGCCCGCACACGGCCGGGTAAGATCGTAGGTCGCAGGACGGAACGTTCCCGCCGCCGATAGGCCCACTACGAAGAGGAATAAACATGGCAACGACTGAGATTTCGAGAGACATCGACAAGCTCAAGAGCGACATGGACGAGATCCGCAAGGACGTGGCGTCTATCGCGCGTGCGCTCAAGGACCTCGGGAACGCGAAGCGGCAGGAAGCCTACGACAAAGCCGGTCAGTTCGCCGATCGTGCGCGCAGCCGGGCCCACGAGTACGAAGAGCGCATGGGCCAGGAGATCGAAGAACGCCCTTTTGCGAGCATTCTCACGGCCTTCGGCATCGGCTTCGTCATCGGCAAGCTCTTCGACTAGCCGTCGACCTCACAGACCCGCCGCGCCGCCCCCTCCGGGCAAAGCGGCGCGTCGCGGTCGAGTGACCGTTGCAACCCGCTAGCCGCCCTCGCCGGCCGTCAGGTGCCGACGCGCGTCCGCCGGATCGCAGGTGTAGTCCTGCAGCGTGTAGTTCGCCAGCAAGTTGTAGGTGTGCGTCGCAGATACAGGCTTCGTCAGATACTCGGGATCCGTCATCGTGAAATCCAGCGAGAGCTGTTTTCCGTCCGGGCTGAGCCGGTAGCGCTCGAGCGTGGACTTGCGCTCGCTCGAATCGACGCCGCGGCCGTTGCCCCACTTCACGGGCGCAAAGCGCGAGGTCTCGATGACGAGCTCGCCGTTCTCGAAGCGGCCGACCGAATAGCCGAGCGGCGTCCGCGGTGCGTCCGCAGGCGGCGCCGTTTCGTTCAAGTGCACGGTGCGCACGAGATTGTCGACCTCGTACCGCAAGCGCAGCGTGTCTGCGCTCTCGCGCACGACCTGGAACGGATACGGATAACCCACGAGCTCGGGCATCGTGACCGGTCCGCAGGACCAGGCGGGGTTATCGTCGGGATCGAAGGCATCGACCTCGGCCTGCCCCTTCGCGGTCACGGGCAGCGTGTTGACGAGCTTCGTATCGGGACGGTTGCGCCCCAGCACGTCGTAACCGGCCTCGAACCGGATGCGCCATACGCCCGAGAAAACCTTCGAGCCTCGCGTCGCCAGCTTCGGCCCTTTGACGGCCGGCCCGCCCCAGGCCACGATCGTCTTGCCGTCCTTCTCGAACGTCTCGGCGTAGGCGAAGCGCCGGCTGCTGTTCCGGTCCGGATTGCCGCGCGCGACGACGTGGTCGCCAACGGCCAGGGTATGGGGGTTCCAGCCGAAACGCTTCAGGACCGGCGTCGAATTGAGCTCGAAGGTCCACTTGTGACTCGTCCCGTCGGCATCCGTCGTCTCGACGACGGCATAGGCATGCGGATTGCGCCAGCTGAACTCCGTGACGACGCCCTTGACCGTGACCGTCGAGTCCATGTCGAAGTTCGCGCGGGAATGGTGGGCCGAGGCCGTTGACGCGCCGCCCGCGGCGAGCGTGGCGGCCAACAGCAGGCGGACTGCCGATTCGAGCTTCATGACAGGTCTCCCCCGGGGACTATCGGGCCAATTGTACCCCGGCGTGCCGGCTCCGCGAACAGCCCTGCGGCGCCCTGCGATGCAGCGCACGGACCGCGCCGGCGGCTCGCGCCGCTGCTACCATCGCCGCGTGAGCAAGAACCGTCTCGAAGCCTTCAGCGATGGGGTCATCGCGATCCTCATCACGATCATGGTGCTGGAGCTCAAGGTCCCGCACGCGGCCGACCTCGGCGCCCTGGCGCCTCTGGCCCCCGTGTTCCTGAGTTATGTGCTGAGCTTCCTCTATCTCGGCATCTACTGGAACAACCACCACCACATGCTGCAGACCGTGCACTCCGTTCGCGGCGGCATGCTCTGGGCGAACCTTCACCTGCTCTTCTGGCTGTCCCTGCTGCCGTTCGCGACGGGCTGGGTCGGCGAGAACCGCTTCGCGCCGCTGCCTGTCGCGCTATACGGTCTCGTATTGCTGCTGGCGGCCATCGCGTACTACGTGCTGCAGCAAATGATCATCGCCGCTCAGGGGCCGGACTCGCTGCTCAAAAAGGCCGTCGGCGGCGACTGGAAGGGCAAGATCTCCCCCCTGCTCTACGCGGCCGCCGTCCCGCTGGCTTTCTGGTCGCGCTGGACGTTCGATGGCCATCTACACGCTCGTGGCCCTGTTCTGGCTCGTGCCCGACCGGCGCATCGAATACGTGCTCGCACCGGAGCTGCGGCGCAGTCCAGGTGCGGCGGCTGCAGACGAGGCGGAGTCTTAGCGCTCCCCTGACTACCGTCCGCCCTCAACAACCGACGATGAGGTATTCGCTGACCTGCCGCCGCCGCGCCGCCGAATGCGTGCCGAAGTGATACCGATGCGGCCGCTCGTGCACGTCGATGCGCCGCTTGTAGCGCCCCATGAGCTCGATCAGCACGGGCAGCGCTGGATAGGCGTTCGACGAGTAGGACAGGACTTGGATCGAATCCGCGAATTGGCGGAACAACCGGTCGAAGGCCGCGAGCGCGGTGCGCCGATACGAGAACGGCGTGAAGCGCTTCTCGATCTTTCGGACCTTGGTGTCGTGCCTGATCGTGAGGCCGCGCCAATAGCAGGAAAGACCCTCGACGAAGTGATAGCGCTTGACGTAGCAGTTGTCGTCGGCGCGCGGCACGTAGGGCGGATCGAGGTAGACGAGGTCGGCCGTCTCCGTGCCGAGCTCGAACGCATCGCCGTGCCGCGCCCGGTTCCGCCGGCCGTTGTCGAAGCTCGCGGCGTTGTAAACGGCGACCTGCTCGATGAAGTGCGCGTGGAGGCTCAGCTTCAGATCGCGGCGATCGTCATCGTAGCGGGCCGGGCTGCCCGCGACCGTGAAGACGCCGCGCGGCTGGCGCTTCAGGCAGGAGCGGATTAGCGCGGCCAGCGCGAGCGCATGCTCGTGCCGATGCTCGAGCGCGCGCAGGTTCCAGCACACGCGGTCCAGAAAGCGCAAATCCGCCGGCGCGAAGAAGATCCCGCCGAACGTGCGCTCGATGAAGCGTTCCCTGCCGGGGGCCGGGCGCAGCAGCTCGGAGAGCGCATCCGCCGACAGCCGCAGGCCGGGATTTTCGACGAGCGCCGCGGCGACCGTTGCGCCGAAGTTCAAAAAGTCGTTTGCGAGCACACGTTTGCCCATCGCCTTGAGCAGATAGGCCACACAGCTTGAGCCCGCGAAGGCGTCGATGGCCGAGTCGAAGTCGAGCTCGCGCAGAACGCCGTGGAGGAAAGGCAGCAGCGCGTATTTGCTGCCCATGAAGCGCAGCCGCGGATAGCGAGCGAGGGCGGCGGGCAGCGCGGCATCGGCCTGACCCGCCTGTTCCCGCGTTACACCAATCGCTTGTGCTCCTCGTGCTCGGCAAGCCGTTTGACGAGGTCCTTGACCTTCTGCGCGTGCCCCTTCTGGACGAGCAGGACGGCGTCGTCCGTATGGACCACGATGACGTCGCGCAGGCCGACGAGCGCGATCGGCGTCCGGTGTTTCGTGCGCGCGTCGTAGACGAAATTGCCGGCTGCATCGACGTGAACGACGTTGGCGACGACGCAGTTGCCGTGCGCGTCGGCCTCGAGGTGCCGCGCGAGCGCGGACCAGGAGCCGAGATCGTCCCAGGCGAAGCCCGCGTCGGCGACGGCGACGTTCGGCGCGCGCTCCATGACGGCATAGTCGATCGAGATCTTCTCGAGCGCCGGGTAGTCCTCGGCGAGCCGGGCCGCGAGCCGGGCCGCATCGCCCGCGACTTCCGTCCAGCGCCGGCAGGCGGCGAAGACGTCCGGCCGATGCGCCTCGAGCCCGCGCGTGATGGTCTCGAAACTCCAGATGAACATGCCCGCATTCCACCGATAACGCCCGCTCTCGAGATACTCGACGGCACGCTCGTGCGACGGCTTCTCGACGAAACGCTCGGCGCGGTGGAACACCGTGGCGGCACCCGGGGCCGGGGGCAGCGGCTCGCCGAGCCGAATATACCCGTAGCCAGTCGCGGGCTCCGTGGGCTCGATGCCGATCGTCACGATCGAGTCGTCGCGGGCGGCGAGCTCGAAGGCGTCTGCGAGCACCGCGCGGAACCGCGCAGCGTCGGGGATCACGTGATCGGCCGGCAGCACGGCCATGACGCCGCGCGGCGAGCGGGCGCCGACGAGCGCGGCACCGAGCGCGACGGCCGCGCAGGTGTCGCGGCCCATGGGCTCGGCCACGACATTGCCGGCCGGCAGCTCGGGCAGCTGCTCGCGCACGGCATCCGCCTGGGCTGCGTTCGTGACGACTAAGACATGCTCGGCCGGCACGGCGGGCAGCACGCGGTCGACGGCCTGCTGCAGGAACGAACGGCCGCCGAGCAGACGCAGCAGCTGCTTCGGGCTGCTCTCCCGGCTCAACGGCCAGAACCGCTCGCCGCGGCCGCCGGCCATGATGACCGCGAAGCGGTCGGCGCCTCGGCGCTCGCCGCTCATGCGCGCCCGACCCTCACTCGCCGCCGCGCCGCAGCTGCTCGCGCACCGTCTCGAGCTCTTCGAGCAACGCGAGCGCGAGCGCGGCGCCGGCGGCATTGACGCCGAGATCGCGCTGCAACCGCACCGCGCAGCGCACGCGGCGGATGCTCACGGCGCGAAAGCGCCAGTTGCGGCCGGCCGCGGCGGGGTCCACGATGCCCTCCTCGACGAGCTCGAGCACGGTCTCGGCCGTCACCTCGCAGACGCGGCACAGCTCCCCGAGCGAAATCTCTGTCTCCTCGTCCAGCACTTCGCCGTGCAGCTCCGACTCGTTCGCCATGACGCCTCAGACTCCCAGCCCTGCGCGCGGATTGAACGGGACGGCGTCCGCCAAACTCCGGTAGGCGGCCTTGGCGGCCTCGGACTCGGCCGGCGGCAGCGCGATCTGCAGCACGACGTAAAGGTCGCCCGGCGGCTGCGCGGGAATGCCACGGCCCTTGAGGCGCAGCTTGCGGCCCGCCGTCGAGCCCGGCGGCACGCGCAGCTCCACGGTCCCCGCCGGCGTCGGCACCTTGACGGTCGCCCCGAGCGCGGCTTCCCAGGGAGCGACGGGCAGGTCGAGAAATACGTCGCGCCCCTCGACGTGATAGAGACCGTCCGCGCGGAACTCGACCTCGAGGTAGAGATCGCCGGCCTCGCCGCCGCCGACGCCCGGCCCGCCCTGCCCCGCGAGACGGATATGCTGACCCGCGCGCACGCCCCTCGGTATCCGGACGTTGAGCGTGCGCTCCCCGAGCCGCGGCCGCCCGTCGGGCCCGAGCTCCGTATGCTTGAGCGTCAGCGTGCGGCTCGCGCCTTGGTAGGCATCGCCGACGTCGATGACGACCTTGGCATGCGTGTCCTCGCCGCGGAGCCGGAATCCGCGCGCGCCGGCACGGGCGCCCCCGCGCCCGCCGGTCCCGGCCCGTGCGAAACCCTGGCCGAACAGGCTCTCGAAGAAATCGCTGAACTGGCCGGCATCCGCGCCCGTGAACCCGCCGCCGTGAAACTCGAAGCCCTGGTCCCAGTCGGGCGGCGGCCTGAAGTCCTGACCCGCTTTCCAGTTCGCGCCCAGCTGGTCGTAGGCCGCCCGCTTCTCCGGGTCCTTGAGCACTTCATAGGCCTCGCCGAGCTCCTTGAAGCGCGTCTCGGCGTCGGGCTCCTTGCTGACGTCGGGATGGAACTTGCGCGCGAGCTTGCGGTATGCCCGCTTGATGTCGTCCTGCGAGGCGTCGCGCGCGACGCCCATGATCTCGTAGTAGTCCTTGAACTCCATTCGGAAAGTCTCGACGCCGTGCCGGAACGGCCGGATTGCACGCTGCGCGCGCCCGCGGGCGCTAGACCCCCGAGGCCGGCGGCGGGCCCGGCGAGCCGCGGTCGTCGTCGGCGTCGTCCGCACCCGGCGGGCTCTCCGCCTCGCGGACGACCTCGAGCTTGCATTTCGTGACGAGCGCCGCCAACGCGCCGAGCGCGGCCAGCAGCGGTGCGCTGATCGTAATGAGGCCGCCGGCGACGACGCCGACGGTCAGGGGGATGGTCATGAGCTCGGTGCCGTCCGCGCTGCGAATCGTCACGCGCCGCGTGTTGCCCTCCTTCATGAGCTCCTTGATCCGGTCGAGCAGCTCGTTGCCTGCTACCTCGAGCTCCTCGACGAACGTCCGTTTCTTGTCGTCGCCCTGGTCCATGTCGTGCTCCTCGAGCCCCCGCGGGCCGTCATCGAACGCTGGCGGGAAAGTACGAAGGGTAAGCCGGTTCCCCGGCGCGCGTCGAGCGTCTTGAGCCGTGCCGGTGCAGCGCTCATGATTGGCGCCGTGCCTGCGCTGCCTTCGTGCGGGTCGCGGCCGATCGCCTGGCGCTGCCCGATACGGACGCGGCGGGCGCCCGGCGCGTCGCGGCCCGCCTGCGCGAGGACCTCGCGGCCGCCTTTGCCGACGCGCCGTTCGCCCTGAGCTGCAGCATCGGCTTCGCGAGTTCGTCGAGCCGCCGCGCGCCGTCGAGGAAGCGATCGCGGCGGCGGACAGTCTCATGTACCGTGTCAAGCGGGCGGGGAAGACGCGGCCGCCGTCGGGGCCGTGGCCCCGGCGATCCCGCCGCGGGCCGACGGCACGTCCGGGCACTGATCAGGGGAGAGAAGACGAATGAACAAGATATGGGTCGGCGCGTTGCTCGCGCTGTCGTTCTCGGCCGCCGCGAGCGCGCAGGCGCCTCCGGAGATACCTTTCGAATCCGTACCGAATTTCCTGCAGCTGCCGCCCAACGTGTATTTCGGGGAGGTCACGGGGATAGCGGTCGACTCCAAGCAACACATCTTCGTGCTTTCGCGCGGCAACACGACGGGGCCGGCCTACGGCGCTGCCGCGGCCCAGTTGCTCGAATTCGACGCCGGCGGCCGCTTCATGCGCGAGATCGGCCACAACCTTTATGCCTGGTCCTTCGCGCACCAGGTGCGCGTCGATCGCCACGACAACATCTGGGTCGCAGACAAGGGCTCGGACGTCGTCGTGCGCTTCGATCCCGAGGGGCGCGTGACCATGGTCTTCGGCCGCAAGGCCGAGGCCTCGGACGAAAGCGCGCATCCGCTCGCCCATCCTCACCCGCCGCTGCCGCCCGTGCCGGGCATGTTCCGCCAGGTCACGGACGTGGCGCTCGACTCGCACGACAACATCTATATCAGCGACGGCTACATCAATTCGCGGATCGCGAAGTTCGACAAGGACGGCAACTGGGTCGGCTCCATCGGCACGCCGGGCTCGAAGCCCGGGCAGTTCAACACGCCGCATGCGATCGTCATCGACGACGAGGACCGCCTCTACGTGGCGGATCGGGGCAACGCCCGCATCCAGGTGCTGGATACCTCCGGCAAGGTGCTGCGCATCATCCATATCCATGTGCCCGTGCCCCCCAACGCGCCCGTCGCGATCGGCAACCGGCCCGCGGAGACGGGCGCCGGCGGCACGATGACGCCCGGCTCGCCCTGGGCGCTCTGCATCACACCGGGGCCGAAGCAGTTCCTGTATGTCGCCGACGCCTACCCGGGCCGCATCTACAAGCTCTCGCTCGACGGCAAGGTGCTGGGCTGGCTCGGCGGCTCGGGCAAGGTGCTCAAGAAGTTCGCCTGGATCCACAGCCTCGCTTGCCCCTCGGAGAACGAGCTCTACGTCGGCGAGCTGCTCAATTGGCGGGCCCAGAAGCTCCTGCTGCATCCGACCCGGCCCGACTGAGCAGATAGACCGCGAACGTGCCGAGCCAGTGGGCGCCCTCGTAGCGCTCGGCGGTCACGGCCGGCAGCGCCGCCGCGGCATGCACGGCCGCGGCGGCCTGCAGAGCGGCACGGCGCGCGTCGTTCGCTTCGAGCGCGGCCGCCAGCGACTCGAGCATCCACGCCCGGCTCAGGTTGAGACCGTCGAGATGCGCGAGCTTCGGATCGCCGCGATCGGTGACCTCGGCCGGCCGGAGCCAGGCCGGATCGGGGGCGCGCGGGATGCCGGGCAAGAAAACGGCGAGCCAGCGCGCGAACTCGGCGCGGGGCAGCACGCGCCGCATGAAGTCCGCCTCGCCGAGCGCGGGCGAGAGAAAGTCCTCGCCCGAAGGCTCGTAGGCCAGCGGCGCCGAACGGTCGTGCAGATAGAAGCGGACCGCCGCATCGGCGAGCAGCTTCCGCATGCCGTCCCCCGCGGCGCCTGAGGAGGCGGCCCAGTCGAACACGAGACCGAGCGAGAACGCCGTTTGATTGTGCTCGCCCGTCCGGATCGGGTAGCGGAGCTGCGGCAGCCATGCTGCGATACGCGCGGCCGCGGCCTGCTCGAGCGGCGCGAGGGCCGCGGACCATTGCCGGGCATCCGGATCGTCGAGGCCCCGAAGCTCCGCCGCAAGCAGCAGACACCATGCAAGCCCATAGGGCCGCTCGAACGAGGCCCGGTCCGGGCGCTCGAGATAGGCCTTCTCCGCGGCGATGTTCGCGGGCGTCAGACTGCGGGCCAGCGCGCGGCGCACGCGCACCGCGCTCGGCAGCGCGGGACACTGCCCGAGGACGCGCACCAGCAGCCAATGCCCGTGCACGGCCGAGTGCCAGTCGTAACAGCCGTAAAAAGCCGGCGTCAGCTTACGCGGCGGGCGCGCGTCGGCATCGCCCTCGAGCGTGTGGCCGATCCGGTTCGGGTACTCCTGGTGCAGACACGCGAGCGCGAGCCCGGCGAACCGCTCGGCCGCCTCGAGGTCCACGGTGGCTCACGGCGCCCGGCTGTAGTCGTACCAGACGGCTTCGACGTTGTGGCCGTCCGGATCGAAGACGAAGGCCGCGTAGTAGCCCGGCCAGTAGTCGCGGTAACCGGGGCCGCCGTTGTCGCGGCCGCCGGCCGCGAGCGCGGCTCGATGGAAGGCCTCGACCTCGTCGCGGCTCCGGGCCTCGAACGCCAGATGCTGCGGCACGACCCGCTCGCTCTTGGCAATCCAGAAATCCGTGTTCTTGCCGTCGTTGAAGCCGGCCGCCTCGCCGTACTCCATATTGTTCCTGTAACCGAGCGGGGCGAGCGCAGTGCCGAAAAAGGCCTTGGACTTCGCATAGTCGCTGACGAGCAGCGTCGCGTGCGCAATCATCCTTTCGTCTCCTGCGAAGACGGCGATCTCTCGAGTATAGTCTTACGACATCAACGATCGCACCAGAAGCGGACGCCCTGGTCGCGGAGAAACGCCTCGGCCTCGGCGCCGCGCAGCATGGCCAGCGTCGCGAGCATACCCGCCTCGGTGCAAGTCGCCGCGGCGACCGTGACGGAGTGCGGCGCGTCCCGCACGGGCCAGCCCGTCGTCGGATCGAGGATATGGCCGTATCGTATGCCGTCCTTCAGCAGGAACCGGCGGGCATCGCCGCTCGTCGCGAGGCCGCCCCGATAAAGCGCGACATTGCGGCTCGCCGCGCCGAGGGCCGCGGGGGCCTCGATGCCGACCTGCCAGGGGCGCCCCTCGCGCCCGGGCCCGAGGGCGCGCAGGTCGCCGCCGAAGTTCAGCAGGCAGGCGCTCGTCAGGGGCGCCGCGAGATCGGCGGCCCGGTCCACCGCGTATTCCTTGCCGATCCCGCCGAGATCGATCTCCATGCCGGGCTCGAGCGTGACGAGGGGCCGCTCCCAACGCACGCGCTTCCAGCCGACGCGGCGGCGCAGTGCTTCGACGCGCTCGGCCGACGGCACGGCATCGCTGCCGTCGAAGCGCCATGCACCGCGCAGCACGCCGGAGGTGATGTCGAAGCGCCCTTCGCTGAGCCTGAACAGCTCCGCGGCGTAGTCGAGCAGGCGGGCCGTCTCGTCGTCGACGCGCACGGGCCTGCCGGCCGAAGCGTTGATGGTGTGAACAACGTTGTCGTTGCGATAGCGACTGAACTTCGCCTCGATTCGCCAGGCTTCGCGGGCCGCGAGACGCAGCACACGCATCGCGACCGACCGCGCCGCCGCGACGTGTACCTCGCACGTGCTCGCCATCGCGTCGAAGAAGCCGCACCAGCCCTCGTCGCGTTCGATGAGCCGCGTACGGCGTTCGCCTGCTCCGCGCTTGGCGCTCAAGCCCCCTGCCTCGTGCCGCCGAAACGCGCTCGCGGCTTTGATCTCGATGCCATTGACGGTATGCTCGACGCCGATGTCGTCACGTGCATCCCTCGCCACCACCACTCGCCAATGGGAGCTCCATTGTCATGCCCTACAGCCAGAACTTTGACGATACGGCTTCTCCGAGCCACACGCCCTTCATGCGTACCGTTCTGAGTCAATTCTGCGACGAATTCGAAAGCGAGTTCAGGCCGATACTGGATCCCGTCCAACATGCCGCCGAGGCGCTCGCCGGCGCCCCGCAAGACATTTCCGCTCGCCGCATGCTGCCCGCCCTGCGCGACCTGCGCCATCAAATGCAGACCCTTATCGACAAAGTCGCCGAGCAGCAAGCTTATGTGCTGATCTTCGGGCCGCTCAAGAGCGGCAAGTCGACGTTCATGAACGCGCTGAGCTCGGCATACGTCAGCGAGGTGACGTGCCTGCCGGCGTATCCTTGCATGGTCTACGTCTCGCATGCCGACGAGCCGCACATCGTCGTCACGCATTACGACGGGCGTACCGCGACGTTCACTCAGCGCGAGGCGCTGCACGAGGTCGTCGCAAACGCGCACCGCCAGCTCACGCGGCGCATCCGCGAGGTCGAGGCCGAAGGCGAGGTCTTCGATCCCGCGGTGCACATGCCGGACGCCATCCGCAAAATCGACGTCAAGATTAACATTCCCGATCTCGCGCGCTCCGGCGCCGTGCTCGTCGACACGCCGGGGCTGTACAGCCGCATGAAGTTCGGCTACGACCGCATGACGCGCGACTTCCGCAACGCGGCCGCATGCGCGATCTTCGTCGTCAAGACGGACAACCTCTTCCTCGAGCAGGTTTTCGACGAATTCACGGAGCTGCTGCAGCTGTTCAGCCGCATTTTCCTCGTCGTCAACCTCGACTCGGCGAAGAAGGACCTGCTGCCGGACGGCACGCTGGCGCCGAGCCTCGAGCACGAGAACCCGTGGGAGATCATCGAGGCCTTCGAGAACCTTTCCATGACGGCGCCGCTCAAGGAAGCGGCCGACGACGGCCGGCTCAGCATCTATCCGGTCGATCTACTCGGCGCCGCGAGCCGCCGCATCCTGGCTCACAGCGAGGGCGTCGCGCCCGCCGCGGCCGACGCGGATCAGCCCGGCGGCCAGGCCGACTTCGAGTCGTTGCTCGGCGACCTGACGGACTTCCTGAACAGCAACGAGTACCTCAAGGCCTTCCTCGAGGACAGCCTGCGCCGGTCGCGGACCTTGACGGTCGAGCTCAAAGAAGCGCTCGAGGACGAGACCGTCAAGCAGCTGGGCCGCGAAGTCTCCTCGCTGAACGGGCAGCGCGACGAGGCCCGGACGGCGGCGGATACGATCGACCGCCTGCGGCAGGTCAAGTGGAGCGACCACGTGCAGGGCCTGGGCCCGTGGCTCACGGACCGCGTCGGGCGGCTCGCGCGCGAGGTCAAGACGGACGCGGCGACGCCCGTGAGCACGGCCATCGACCAATGGTTCGAGAGCGGGGCCAGCCTCAACGACCTGCTCGAGAAGGAGCTGCTGCCGATCTTCGCCTCGGCCCAGACTCAGCTCGTGCGCGACGCGGAGGATTCGCTCAAGCACCGCGCGGCCGAGGATGTCGTCGGGCTGTCGGCGACCGAGGACCTGCTCTCCGACCTGCGCGCCGTGGGCATCGATATGACGAAGACCGCCGAGGTCGCGCTCGGCGGCCTCAAGGCCAACGCGGCCGTCGCCTCACCGCGTCCGGAGCTCTCGGCCGAAGAGATTCCGGTCCGCCGCAAGTTCGGGGACTGGTTCCTGTTCCGTTCCGGCGTGAGTGTGCGCCGCCGGCTGTTCGGCGCACCCGAGCGGCCCGACGCCGAGATTGCCGCACCGGTCAAGGCCGACCGTCTCGGCCCCCCGGCACGCGAGGCCATCCGGGACGCGATCATGACCCGGCTCGAGAAGATGGTGGACACGGTGGCCGGCGGCCTGCCGGATCAGCTCGTCCGCGGCTACGCCGAACGGTTCGAGCAGGACCTCGGCGCGCAGCTCGAGCAGGCCGGCAAGCAGGCCAACGAGCGCTTCGAGGAGCTCGTCCGCCGCCTGAGCGCGGCCGAGCAGGCCCACGACGGCCTGAACGCCCTGGGCTCCAAGCTCTCGACCGTGAGCTCCTCGCTGCACGTGTTAACGGAACGCTTCAGCCAGACGGACGCCGCGGCGCTCACGAAGCAGGCCGTGTAACGGGACATGCGGTCCGGCGGCCGGCGGAAACCGTCGGCCGCCGTCGAGCCTGAAGCTCGCCGCCCATCGTTCTGGGCGGCGCGACCTACTCGCCGCCCGGTTCGATGAAGCGCTCCGTCAGGCTCGAATAGGCGTCGATGCGCCGGTCGCGGAAGAACGGCCAGCCCACGCGAAACGTCTCTATGTCCGCAAGGTCGATCTGCTCGACGAGCACCGCCTCGGCGTCGGCCGGCCCGCGCACGAGCACGCGCCCGTCGGGCGCGGCGATGAAACTCTGCCCCCAGAATTCGATGCCGCCGCTGCCCGCCGGGTCGGGCTCGAAGCCGACGCGGTTGATCGCGACGACGAAGCAGCCGTTCGCGATCGCGTGAGCGCGCTGCATCGTCTCCCAAGCCTCGTGCTGGCGCTCGCCGTACTCGGCCTTCTCCTCCGGATGCCAGCCGATGGCCGTCGGGTAGATCAGAAGCTCCGCGCCCCGCAACGCCGTGAGGCGGGCGGCCTCCGGGTACCACTGATCCCAGCAGACCAGCACGCCGAGCTCGGCATGCGCCGTATGAAACGACTTGAAGCCGAGATCCCCGGGGGTGAAGTAGAACTTCTCGTAGTACCTCGGATCGTCGGGGATGTGCATCTTGCGGTACTTGCCCGCGTACCCCCGCGTGCCGTCGAGCACGGCGGCCGTGTTGTGGTAGAGGCCGGGCGCGCGGCGCTCGAAGAGGCTCGCGACGATCGTCACGTCGAGCTCGGCCGAGAGCGCGGCGAGCCGCTCGGTACTCGGCCCCGGCACCGGCTCGGCGAGGTCGAAGTGCTTCGGGTCCTCGTCCTGGCAGAAATAGCGCGAGCGGAAGAGCTCCGGCAGGCAGACGAGCTCGGCGCCGCGCTCGGCCGCCGCGCGGACCAGAGTTTCGGCGCGCGTCAGGTTCTCGTTGGGCGACTCGCTCATGGCCATTTGCACGAGGCCGACACGGAGCATGCGCTTGCCCGGACGGCCGCCCGGGGCTGCGCGGGTGTTCCCGGGCATGGCGCCGGCGCCGCCGGGGGACCCCGCGCCGCCCGGCCCCGGATCGCCCGAGTGCCGAAAACTCACGCCTTCTCCTCCCGGCCGACCTCGCGCGGGTCGCAATAAGTGTTCTGCGGGAAGCAGGCCATGTACTGATCGAGTATCTCCATACCCTGCGTCGGGCGGATGACGCCGGCCTGGATCTTGCCGCGGACGAGCTCGCTCATGCGGCGGTGCAGGTCGTTGGGGAAGTACTGGACCTGCGCGAGCATGTCCTGAATGGCCGTGCCCGAGATGACCTTCTCGATCCAGAAGTTGCCGGGCTCCTCGGCGTCCGCGTAGACGTGGGCCTCGGAGACGCGTCCGAACAGGTTGTGCGCGTCGCCGACGATGTCCTCGTACGCGCCCATGAGAAAGAAGCCGAGATGGTAGGACTCGCCGGCCCGGAGCGGATGCACGGGCAGAAAGCGGTTGTCCGGATAGCTCGAGACATAGTGGCTGACCTTACCGTCCGAGTCGCAGGTCAGGTCCACGAGCAGCCCGCGGCGGCGCGGCTGCTCACCAAGCCGCGCGATCGGCATGATCGGGAACGGCTGCCCGATGGCCCAGTGGTCGAGCATCGACTGAAATACGGAGAAGTCGCAGAGGTACAGATCGGTGAGCGCGCCCTCGAGCTCCATGACCTCCGAGCGCGCGACTTCTTCGTCGCGCTTGAGGCCCTTGAGCAGCGCGCCGCAGACGCGCCAGTACAGCGACTCGGCGAGTGCCCGCTGCTCGAGCGTCAGATAGCCCAGCGTAAACAGGCTCGCGACGTCGTCGAGCCGCTCCTTGGCGTCGTGATAGGCCTCGAGCAGCTCGCCGGGCTTCTCGATGGCCGGCAGGTAGTCGAGGATGCGTGCGAGCGCGCGGACCGGTTCCTCGAGGTCCTCCGGCAGCTCGAGCGACTGGCTGCCGTCGTCCTTCGGGTGCGCGCCGAGCACGGGCACGATAAGCATCGAGTGATGCGCTGTCAGCGCGCGGCCGCTCTCCGTCACGAGGATCGGCATCGGCACGTCGTTCGCGTCGCAGACTTCCTTGACCGTAAAGACGACGGCGTTCGCGTACTCCTGCAGGCTGTAGTTGATGCCCGCGTCCTCTTCGTAGTGCCCCTTGTCGTAGTTGATGCCGAGACCGCCGCCGACGTTGAGGTATTTTAGGCTCACGCCTCGCTTGATCAGGGCGGCGTAGATCTGCGCAACCTCCTTCGTCGCCTGCTTGAGGACCTGGATGTCGGCGATCTGGCTGCCGATGTGGCAGTGCAGCAGCACGAGCCGGTCCTTGAGCCCCGTCTCTTCGAGCTCCTGCACGAGCCTCACGAGCTCGGTGACGGAGAGCCCGAACTTCGAGTTCGTACCCGAGGACTCCGACCAGCGGCCCGAGCCTCGCGTCAGAAGCCGGACGCGCACGCCGAGCTTCGGCCGGACGCCCTGGCTCGCGGCGACGTTCTTGAGGTCCGTGAATTCGGAGAACTTCTCGACGACCGGGACGACGTTCTGGCCGAGGCGCTGGCCCGCGATCATGAGCGAGAGCATCGTGCGGTCCTTGACCCCGTTGCAGACCAGCAGCGTATCGTGCTCGACCTGCGGCAGCGCGGCGATGAGCTCGGCCTTCGAGCCGCACTCGAGACCCATGCCGTAGGGACGGCCCGCGTCGAGCAGCTCCTCGACGACCTCATGGAGCTGGTTGACCTTGATCGGATAGATGCCGCGGTACACGTTCTCGTAGCCCGACTCGGCGATCGCGGCACGGAACGCCTCGTTGATGCGCTTGACCTGGGCGCGCAGCACATCCTGGAAGCGGATCAGCACCGGAAACTGCACCTTGCGCCGGCGCAGCTCCTCGACGATGGCCGGCACGTCCATCGTCGTGTCGGCCGCATCGAGTGCGCGCACAGCCACGTGCCCCTTGTCGTTGACGAAAAAGAAGGGCTCGCCCCAGCTATTGATGCGGTAGAGCTCGGCCGAGTCCTCGGCCGTCCACTCTTCGTTGGCGGGTATGGGCTGCGTGAGATCCGGTTGCGACGACATCGTCATTGTCCGAGTACGTAGGCGAACATCAGCGGCGCGACGATCGTCGCGTCCGACTCCACGATGAATTTCGGCGTGTCGGCCGAGAGCTTGCCCCAGGTGATTTTCTCGTTCGGCACGGCGCCCGAGTAGGAGCCGTAGCTCGTCGTCGAATCGCTGATCTGGCAAAAATAGGCCCACCGGGGCACGTCCTCGATCTGAAGATCCTGCTCGAGCATGGGCACGACGCAGATTGGGAAATCGCCCGCGATGCCCCCGCCGATCTGGAAGAAGCCGATGGGCCGGTCGCCGGCCGTCGACCGGTACCACTCGGCCAGCGAGAGCATGTACTCGATGCCGCCGCGGATCGTCGTCGCGTTTTCGACGTTGCCCGAGATGCAGTGGCCGGCATACATGTTGCCGAGCGTCGAGTCCTCCCAGCCCGGCACGAATAGCGGCAAGTCGCGCTCGGCGGCCGCGACGAGCCAGCTGTCCTTCGGATCGATCTGATAGGCCGACTCGAGCTCGCCCGAGTTCAGCGCCGCATAGAAGAACTCATGCGGCAGGTAACGCTCGCCCGCGGCGTCGGCGGCCATCCAGCGCCGCAGCATGACCTGCTCGATGCGGCGCATCGCCTCGTGCTCCGGGATGCAGGTATCCGTCACGCGGTTCAGGTTCTGTTCGAGCAGCGCCTCCTCCTGCTCCGGCGAGAGGTGCCGGTAGTTCGGAATGCGGACATAGTGATCGTGCGCGACGAGGTTGAAGACGTCCTCCTCGAGGTTCGCGCCCGTGCAACTGATCGCATCGACCTTGTCCTGACGGATCATCTCGGCCAGCGAGAGGCCGAGCTCGGCCGTGCTCATGGCGCCCGCGAGCGTGACGAGCATGCTGCCGCCCGACTCGACGTGCCGCTTATAGGCCTTGGCCGCGTCGAGGAGGGCCGCGCTGTTGAAATGGCGGTAATGATGCTCTAGAAAAGTGGATATCGGGCCCATGTCGCGGATCTCCAGGCGTCGGTCGCGCCGCGAAAAAGTTACAAGCCTAGGAAATAGCGCGCCCCGAAAAAAGGGGTCAGAGCCCTTTTCCGCGTGCGCGCCCCGGTCA
Organism: uncultured Gammaproteobacteria bacterium; assembly: GCA_963782445.1. Classification (GTDB taxonomy): domain Bacteria; phylum Pseudomonadota; class Gammaproteobacteria; order Steroidobacterales; family Rariloculaceae; genus ZC4RG20. The sequence goes on along the minus strand of CAWAJM010000001.1, from coordinate 467,225 downwards.
AGACTCCCGCCCCGCAACGTCCGACGACGAGTGCCGCGCGCCCGTCTCGGCCACGGCCGGGACCTGTTGAGTCAGGCAATGCAGCGCGCCCAGGCCGGCCACGAGCACGCGGCAATCGACGGGCGCGATGCGCCGCCCCGGGAAGCAGTCCGCCAGCACAGCGACGGCCTGCGCGTCGGCGGCGCATCCGAAGACCGGCAGCAGCACCACCTCGTTGGCAACGTAAAAATTCGCGTAGCTCGCCGGCAGGCGCTGGCCGCCATGATACTGCGGCTCGGGCATCGGCAGCTCGACGATTCGCAACGCGCGGCCGCCGACTTGGACCTCGGCGAGGCGCTCGAGATTCGCCGCAAGCGGCCCGTGATTCGGATCCGCGCGATTCGGCTCGACGACCGTGACGACGGTATCCGCGGCGACGAAGCGCGTGAGATCGTCGACGTGCCCGTCCGTGTCGTCGCCCTCGATGCCGTCGCCCAGCCAAATCACTTGCGCGACGCCGAGCGTCTCTTCGAGCACGCGCTCGAGGTCGCGCCGTCCGAGGTCGGGATTGCGGTTCGGATTCAGCAGGCACTGCTCCGTCGTGAGCACCGCGCCGGCGCCGTTGACGTTGATCGACCCGCCCTCGAGCACGATGCCGGGCGCGAAGCGCGGCGCGCCGAGCGCTGCCGCCATGCGGGCCCCCGCAAGCCGGTCCAGATCATAGGGCGGATATTTGCCGCCCCAGGCGTTGTAGTCGAAATCGAGCGCCAGCCGCGGCGCCTCGGCCCCGCGCAGGACGAAAACCGGGCCGTGATCGCGCACCCAGGCGTCGTTGGTCGGAATGCGGAAGTAGCGGACCGAGTCGGCCGGCGCGACGGCCCCGAGCAGGCGGCGCACGTGGTGCTCGTGGGCTTCGTCGAGCACGTTGACGTAGACGCGCTCGGTCGGCGCGAGCGCGGCAACGGCCTGGGCCATGGCAGGCGCAACGCCTTCGAAGCAGCCCGGCCACGTCTCGCGGTTATGGGGCCACGAGAGCCAGGTCGCCTCGTGCGGCGCCCACTCGGGCGGCATGCGATAACCTCGGGAAGCGGGGGAAGCGGTGCTTTCGGTGTTCACGGGCGCCGGTCGAAGCGGAGTCGAGCCGGCCATGATAGCGTGCGCGCGCGCCCCGAGCACCCGGGCGCGCCGACTGCCAAAGCGCTATCATTCGATCATGAAAGCGCATCCCATCGTCGCCGCGGCCTTCGCGTTCGCGCTGCTTGCCGCCGTCCCCTTCGTCCGCGCGGCCCAGACGCCCGCGCAAGGCAAGTTTCTCGTCGCCTCGCCCGAGATGAAGGATCCGAACTTCGCCAAGACTGTCGTCCTGCTCCTGCGCAGCGACGACGGCGGCACGCTCGGCGTCATCGTGAACCGGCCGACCTGGGTCGAGCCGAAACAGGTCGATCCAAGCCTCGACTCGCTGCCGGGCTTCGCCGGCAAGGTCTACCGAGGCGGGCCCGTGGCTGCGAGCCAGATCGTCTACCTCATGCGCGATCCCGCCACAGGGCTTTTCAAGTCCCAGCCCGTATTCGGCAATGTTTACGCGGGCGCGGACGACGACCAGATACCGGCGCTCGTGAAGCAAGCCAAGCCGGGTCAGCTCCGGCTCTATGCCGGGCATGCCGAGTGGGAAGGCCGTCAGCTGCAGCGGGAGATCGCGGCCGGCCAATGGGTGGTCGTGGACGCCGAGGCCGAAGACGTATTCACGACGGCGCCCGCGCTGCTCTGGGACCGCATCGTGCACAAGGGCTCGGAAGTCGTCGTCGACACCCGCCACCGCGCGGGTTCCGCCGCGGCTCCGGGGTTTCAGACCCGTCGAGCGCCTGCGGCGCCCGGCGCGGCGGCAGCAGCCGTTACGATTCCGGGCTTCGCGGCTCCGGGCCTCAGCCCGCCCTCGCTAGCTTCGGTTGCGGCAGCCGGGAGAGATCTGCGTTGACGTAGATCTCGGTCACGTCCCCGCGCCGCGCGATCGCGACGGCCTTTTCCACGGCGTCGGCCGGCGCCAGCTCCATCTCGCCGATGAGCTCCTTGATGACATAACCGTCGCGGCCCGGGCGTGCCATGCCGAGCGCCGCGAGGGTGCGCGCCGGTTGCCCGGGCGGTGCGGAACGCCACATGCGCAGAAACAGGGTGGGACGTTCGAGCGGCGCTCGCGGCGTGCCTTGGATCACGCGGACGCCGCTTTTCATGACCGTAGACCCTTCGGGCATCGCTCGTTTCCCCAGGAAGGAGAGGCCATCCCTGGCCGACGCACAGTGTGCCTCCGGGGGCGGGCGGATGCTGAGACGCAGCGCACAAGAAAGTTAAGGAGTGTCCGAAGAGGCGCGCGCAGAGGGCCCGTGTCGGGACCGCCGTGAACCCATCCCTGGGGGCTCGCTGAGCGCCATCCCTGGCGCTCAGCGTCCCGACACGGGCCCTCTGCGCGCGCCTCTTCGGACACTCATTTTATGGAATGGGGGTCGGAACCGGCTTCGTCGCCGTGACGTTCGACGGCAGTCGTGCGGCCGCGCTGCAACGCGGCCCGAAAACGCAGCGGCGACAGGCGCCTCTTCTCTCCCCGTCCCCGACACTCCCTATTCAGGAGGCAGCAGAGCGGATCTTGAAATTGCCGGCCTCGCCTTGCTCGAGCTCGATGATGCCCTCGCGGTTTGCGTCCGCGAGCAATTCCGAGAAATTTCGATAGCCGTAGTAGCTTTCTGCGAAATCCGGATATACACGCTTCAGAGTCTTCTTGACGACCGATCCCCAGAGCGGATCGTATTCCTCCTCGAGCGACGTGACCGTCGCCGTGAGGCGCTCGAAGACTTCCTGCTGTTTGGCGGAATGCTCCTTGGCGCCGGTGCGGCGGCGCGGGCGCTTGGGCTCCTGGATCAGCGCGTCGTAGTAGACGAACTCGTCGCAGCTCGATGCCAGGAGATCCGACGTCGAGCTGCGGACGCCGCAGCCGATGACGCGCTTGTCGTTCTCCTTGAGCTTGGAGACGAGCGGCGAGAAGTCGCTGTCGCCCGTGAGCAGCGCAAAGGTGTCGATGTGCGACTTCTGATAGCACAGGTCGATCGCGTCGACGACCATACGGATGTCCGCGCTGTTCTTGCCGCTGGCCGAGGAATGAGGGATATCCACCATCTCGAAGCCGAGCATGTGGAACTCCCGCGTGAATTTGTGGAAGCGGGCCCAGTCCGAATAGGCGCGCTTGAAGACGATGCGGCCGCGCTCCAGCAGTCGCTTGAGCACCAGATCCATTTGGAAACGGCCCTTGTTGCTCTGCTCGGCGCCGAGCGCCAGGTTCTCGAAGTCCGCGAACACGGCAATCGTGAGCTCGGTCTCCTGAGTGATGTCCAATTTCACGGGCGCAGCCTTGTCGTACGTTCGTTTCTGATCACGGGAACTTCGTCTCGGTTACGAAAGAATCCGCCCATCTTGGACGATGCCGCCACGCGGGCGCAAGCGGGCGCAGGCCGTCAGCGAGAGGCCGCCGTCCCGCACGCCATGCGGCACAGCGACTCGCCGAGCGCGAGGACCGTCTCCGGCCAACCCGGGCGTCCGACCAGCGCTTGATTGACCTCGAGCTCGAAGCCTGCGTAGTCGGCGTCCACAAACCGGCGCCGCAGATGGGCCGTGAGCCCGTCGGCCGCGCCGCGGTAGGGATAGTTGCGCCGGATGCGCAGGCGCGGCAGCGCTTCGGCGAGATCCCGCGCCCAGGCCGTCGCGATCGACCTCTCGCCCGGGCGCCGCGGGTCGTAGAGCAAGCCCAAGTCCGCCATGCGCTCGCGGCCGTCGAGCACGGGTGTGAAGCTGTGCGAGGAGACGTGTAGGACCCGGGCGCCGCCGGCAGCCGCAGCCGCCACCACGGCCTCCACGCGCTCCCTGTAAGGCGCATAGTGCTCGGCCAACAAGGTCCGCTTGGCCTCGGGCGGCAGCCCCCGCGTGAACTCCGAAAGCAGCCGCGCATGGCCGGCGGAGCGGTTCAGGTCGACGAGCAGCCGGGTCGTCGTCGCGCTCACGAGCGCAGCGCCGCAAGCCGCGGCGAGTGCCTCGGCGACCTCGAGCGCGCCGGCGTCGAAGCCGCGGTGCGATTCGAGGACGGCGGCCGCGCCCGCGAACAGGGTGCGGTAGGGCGGCGGCACGTCGTTGCCGCCGTGTTCGCAGCTGATGACGATGGCCAGGTCAGCCAACGAAAGGCGTACCGGCGGCCAGGGCGTCGCAAAGCCTGCCGTATACGGCGGCGAAGTCGGGATGCTTCGGCGCCGGCCCGAGCGCCGCAGCGAGCCGCGTCGCGAGCGTGCCGTGGCGCAGATAATGCTCGAGCATCCGCCCATCGGCCTCACCGACGGTGCCGCGGTCGGCGGCCGCCTCGATGAGGTGCTCCCAAAGCTCGGCCAATGTCGCGCTCGTACGGCGCAGGCCGAGCGCGCGCAGGTAACGCCCGTCGCCGACCTCGCCCCTTTCGGCACGCTGCTCGGCCAGCCCGAGCAGCCGCGCCAAATCCTGCGTCGGCCAGGCCTGCATCGAAACGAGATCGCCCCACCGCTCCTCGGCCAGCGACTGCAGCGTAGCGACGATGACGCCGACGAAGGCGACGTTGACGGCCGGGCACTCCTGAATGTCCAGCACGCGAATCTCGATGCTCATGCGCTCGAAGCGCGCAATGGCGCCGCGGGCGTTGACCCACTCGTGGCGAAGGATGCCCTCCGAGTCGTGCGGAGCGAGATCGGCATACAGCTTCTCGAGCAACCGCTCCCGGTATTCGCCGATGGAGAAGATCGGCTCCGGAATCACGCGTCCGGTAATCGACGGGATCCGGGCACAGTTGCCGCGGTAAACGACGAGCCGGTTGTCCGCAACCCCGGTCAGACGCCCGTCCATGGCCGGCGAGCTCGCGGCAAGCCCCGGCAGGACAGGCAGCAATAGCCTTATCGCAGCGTGCAGCCGGCCGAATTCCCGATCCCCCGCGAAGGGCAAATTGATGTGCGTGCTCTGCAGATTCGCCCAGCCGTGGCCTTTGCAGGAAAATATCCTGTCGAAGGCCGCGTAGATCTCGCGCGAGCCGTGCGGCCACAGCTCGGCGCGATGCGGGTCCATCCACGGATGCATGGCACCCGGCATGAGGCGCTCACCGTCACCCCGCAGCGTGTCGAGCGCGAGCTGCACGTTTTGCTGGAACGCGCCCGCGAGCCCCGCGAGCGACGGCCGCGGACCGTTGCACTTGAACTCGATGACGTGCAGCGACAGCTCGTTGTTCCAGGCGATTTCGCCGTTCTCGTACTCGTCCGTGAGCTCGCCTGCGACGGCCTCGAGCAGCCGGTCGGCGGCGGGCGCGACATCGAGCGTCTCGGCCGAGACGATCATGTACTCGAGCTCGACGCCGTAGGCCTCGAACAGGTGCAGCGGCCGGCGGGCCGCCGCCGTCTCAGCCTGCGGCTCGCGATTGTCGTCCGGCATCCACGCGCGTCCTAAATACTTTCATGAGCTTTTCGTACAAAGCGCCGCCCAGCACGGCATCCTCGACGCCGCCGTCGATATTGGGGTTGTCGTTGACCTCGATGAGCACGGGCCTGCCATTCACGGTCTTGATGTCCACGCCGTAGAGCCCGTCGCCGATCGCGTTCGCGGCCTTGAGCGCGAGCGCGACGACGTTGCGCGGCGCATCCTCGACAGCGAGCGTCTCGGCGTTGCCTTCCTTATTGTGCTTGACGCCGTGGTGATAGATCTGCCAGTGGCCCTCGGCCATGTAGTAGCGGCAAACGAACAGCGGCTCGCGGTCCAGGATGCCGACACGCCAGTCGAAGTCCGTCGGCAGAAACGACTGCACGACCACCAGATCGCTGCGGGAGAGCAGCTTGTGCAGCCCCGTCACGAGCTCCCCGCGCGTATCGGCGCGGAACACGCCCTCGGAGAACGCGCTGTCGGGCTGCTTGATGACGCAGGGCAGGCCGAGCTCGGCGACGACTTCGTCCGGCTTCGGCCGATCGACGACCATCGTCGGCGGAATCGCGAGGTTCAGCCGCCGGGCCAGCTCGACGAGATAGACCTTGTTGCCGCAGCGGATGATCGATTCCGCATCGTCGATGACGACGAGGCCCTCGGCACGCGCCCGGCTAGCGAACCGGTACGTATGATGATTGACGTTCGTCGTCTCGCGGATGAACAGCGCGTCGAACTCGGCGAGCCTGCCGTAGTCGTCGCGGTCGAGGAACTCGACCGCGAAGCCCTGAGCCCGGGCCGCGCGCTCGATGCGCTTCAGCGCCTCGCGGTTCGACGGCGGCGAGCGCTCGTCGTCGTTGACGAGGATTGCGAGATCGTGGTCGTACTGCGCCGTGCGCCCGGCTCGGCCCGCCGGGCCGCGGCCCGCGAAGTGCTCCTCGATGACATGGCGCAGAAACTCGCGGTGCGACGCCGGCAGGTCGCCGACCGGAATCGACGCGAGCCCGACGAGCCGCCAGCGGTTCGACTTCACGAACGTGGCGCGCACGAGCGGTACGGGAAATAGATTGAAAAGCGCCCGGCTCAGACGGGCGTGCCGCTCGGCCAAATTGCGGCCGAAGTAGATGCTGAGCTCGAAACGGTTCGAAACGATGTCGTGCAACGAACGTTCGATGAGCTCCTCGAGCTCGTCGGCCGGACGGAACAGCGACCGCGACTTCATGTCCTGAATCGTCGTGACGCTGGGCATGGCCCGATGTCCGCGGGCCGTCGCAAGCAGCGAGACGTAATAGCCGACGCTCTGATAGCGGTACGAATCGCAGAGGTTGAACACGCGCGTGCGCTTGCGCTCGGTGAAGCGGGGATCCCGAACGTAGGCATCGGCGCTGATAACTTCGGCGGAACGGACCTTGACCGGCCACTGCTCCGGATGGTCGACGACGATGAGAGCGGTCATCGTCCCGCGGCGGATTTGGGCTCGATGACGAGCAAATTTGCGTCGTAGGTCATGATTCCGAGCAGGATGGCCCCGATGAGCCGGTGGATGCGCACGGCATAGTAGCGCGTGCTCGCGAGCGGGTTGCTCTTGTAGGGGTCGGCCACGAGCACCTCGCGCGCGACCTGGCGGTAGCCGGTCAGCACGACGAAATGCCCGACCGGCTCGCCGCGAATGTCGTCATCCTCGTTCGTCTCCGGCAAGTCGCGTATGGATCGGTACAGGTAGGTGGCGCTGAGGCCCGTTATAAGCGGAATACCACGGTTCAGATAGCGCCGCAACAACGCGGGCTCGAGGTCTTTGAATCGCAGCCGACCGCCGCTGGCCAGAAACGCATCGTATCCGCGGCTTGCGAGCCTGAGCTTCTCATCGGTCTTGGCATCGGTCTGGCGCCGCAGCTTCTCGCGGATCTGCTCGTTATCGAGCGCGAACCAGGTCGGATCGAAGAGCCGAAGGTTATAGGTGTAGAGCGTGACTTCGTAGCCGCGCGCGAGCGCATCGTTCGCGAGGAACACGTCCAGCGTGCCGCCGGCATCCAGCATGTGCAGGTCGGCCGTGACCTCGGCCAAGGTCACGGATTCGCCGTAGTAGCGATAGACGGCCTGCAGGCAGGCCGGCCCGCAGGTGACGTTGTCCGGTTGCTGCTCGACGACCAGCCCGAGCCCGGGCTGGACCGGGCGAGCGGCCGGCTTGCGCCGCTGCGCGGCGATGGCTATAGATCCGTATCGAAGTCGCTGTAGTCGTCCCAGTCGGACAACTGCTCACGCAGCGACTTCTGCTCGTTGCGCAGCTCGACGCGCTGCCGCGCGGGCTTGCGCCGCTGAGACGCTTCACGCAGATCGATTCGCTCGCTCCCGAACTCGTCGTCGTAGTCGAACTCGCCCACGAAAAACGTGGCGTCGCCGAAATCCTCTTGCACGTCCTGTTTGGACTTACGCATGGAACGCTCTCCTTGACCCTCATCGGCCGCCGCAGCGCGTTTCACGCGCTTCCGTCCGGCGCCCGATCAAAAACCCTCTGCCGTGCCCCGGCAGAAACCTTTTGATCGGCGCCCAAGCACTCCGCGCGAAATCGGCGACGCAGCGATCGACGGAGGACTTAGACAGCGGCGGACCTGAAGCAGTTTTCGCGGCGGGAAGTTTTTTTATTTGGTGGCGCAGGCACTCCTCGACGCCGGTCCAAGCGCCCGGCGCTGCGCCACTATATGCCGTTCTCGGCGGCTGTCAAGCGACATTAATCGCGCCCGATCAATACCTTACAGAATACGACCTTGTGATCCCCCGGCGCGTAGAAGTCCTCGAACCGCGCGGCCTGTCCGTAGCCGGCCCGCCGATAGAACCGGCGCGTGCGCGCGTAGCGTGGCTTGGAGGACGTTTCGATGTAAACGCGTCCGCCGCCCCCGGCGGCGATGGCACGCTCTGCGCGCCCGAGCAGCTCTCGGCCGAGACCTTGGCCCTGGAAGCTCGGATCGACGACGATCCAGTACAGATCGTAGCTCTCCGCCGTCATCGGTATCGGCCCCCAGGCCGCGAAACCCACCGGTAGGCCGTCCGCGTCGGCGAACGCGAAAAAGTAGCCGCTGCGCCTGCCATGGCGCACGCGCTCGTCGACGAGTTCCGCAGCGACCTTGCACTCCTCGGCCGTGAACACGCCGGTCCGCGCCGCGAGACGCCGCACGGCTACCCCGTCCTCGGGCCGCGGCGTGTGCCGGAACCGCAGGCGCCCTGTGCCGCTCGGCCGCGCCCTCAGTGCGCCGCCTGCCATAGTCCCTCAAAGAAGTTGCGCGCATTGACGCCGAGCGTGCGCGTTCGGTAGCCGCCCTCCTGTACCACGAGCGTCGGCAGACCGAGCGCACCGACCATGCCGCCGTTGCGACGAAAGTCCTTGGCCGCGAGCAGCCACGATCCGGTTGGATCGCCGCGGGCGACGTTGAGGCCGAGCGAGACGACGAGGAAGGCCGGGGCGAAGCGCTCGACCCTCGCGAGGGCCCGCTCGAGCGCCCGCGCATACTCGTCCCCGCCGATTCCCTCCGGCAACGGGATGTTCACGTTGAAGCCCGCGCCCTGCCCTGCGCCGGTCTCGTCTTCGAAACCGGAGAAATACGGGTACGTGACGCGCGGATGACCGTGAATGGAGACCGTGAGCACGTCCGAACGCTCGTAGAAAATATCCTGCGTCCCGTTGCCGTGGTGGTAGTCGATATCGAGGACCGCGACCCGTCCGTCGGCAGCAAGATAGTTCGCGGCGACGGCCGCCGAGTTCAGGTAGCAGAAGCCGCCGAAGCTCGCGCGTTCGGCGTGGTGGCCCGGCGGCCGCACGAGCGCATAAGCGAGCCGGCCGCCATCGAGAATGCAGCGCGCCGCAACGAGCGCGCAATCGACGGCGCGGACGGCGGCGCGATAGGCATTGCCGTTCAGCGGCGTGAACGTGTCGATGCAGTAATAGCCCGCGCGCAGCGGCAGATCCTTGGGCGGCCGCGCGCGATTGCGGATCGGAAATACATACGGGTAGACGGACTTCTCGGGTGCGATCCCGGCGGACGCGAGGCGCAGGAACCTCACGAACGCCTTGTCGTGCACGGCCTCTATATGGCGGAGCGGGAAGCGCTCGAGGCCCACGGTTTCGAACAGCTCGGTGCGTGCGAGCTCCTCGAGGATCGAGGGAATGCGCACGGGCGCCTCGACGTAACCGCGCTCGCGCACGTGGTGAATCTCGTGGCGATCGTTGACCGCGAGCGCGATGCGCGCCTGGCGCGCGCGCGGCGCGTCGGCGGACGGCTCGCGCGCCTTCGCGTAGCGCGGTGCCCGCAACCGGATCGGGTCGTCCGCGAACGACTCGACGACGCGGTCGACGTACTCCGGCGGGCACTTGTCCGCGTACTTGCGCTCGAGTATGGCCCGCGCCACGGCGCGCACGCGATCGCGCCCCGGCAGCTCGGCACGGCCGAGCGGGTCGAGCACAAGGTACGGCGGGTTGTCGTCGCCCGGCGTCAGCGGCGTCGCATATGCATTGTTTGCGATGGGCCTGGCGCCGTAGCGCTCGTAGAAGCGCAGGCGCGCCGCGTTCTGGGCCCTTTGCTTGGGCTCCGGAGAGAGCGCCGGATCGTCGGGCAGGCACTCGAAGAACAGGCCCTGACAGCCGAGCGCCTCGGCATCCTCGCGCACGCGCTCGTAGAGCGCACCGCCGACGCCGCGCCCCGTCTCGCCGCGTCCGGCCGAAAGATAGTCGAGATAGCAGAAGCGAAGATCGGGGGCATGCAGCAGCAGCGCAAAGCCGCGCACGGCCCGCCGCGCGTCCTCGGCCACGAGCAGGATCGAGCGAAAGCGGTACTTGAGCGGGTTCGCGAGCTGATCGGGCAACTTGCGGATCTGCGCCTCGCCGAGTCCCGGGAATTGGGCGCGCAGGATCGCCTGGACCTGCGCGAGGCGCTCGCGGTTCGCGCCCGTCGCAGCGTCGTAGATCCTACGGATGCTGAACATCGGCGCTTTTCCCGGCTCGGCGGCCCGCCGTCCGGGCGCGCTCGAGGGCATCCTCGACGAGACCCGCGACGGCAGGCCCGAAGCCGATCCCGGCCGCATCGAGCGCGGCCGCGAAGCCCGCATCCGGCGAGAGGCAGGGATTGGCGTTGATCTCGAGGACCCATGGCCGACCCGCGGCGTCGACGCGGAAATCCACGCGCGCGTAACCGGCCAGCCCGAAAGCCGCCCACGCATCGCGCGCTAGCGCGGCCACGGCGGCGGCGAGCGCGGGTTCGACCGCGAAGCTACGCGGCGTGTGCCGGTACTCGAAACTCGCCGCATGCCACTTGGCCGCATACCCGACGATGCGCGGCTTGTCCTCCGGATACGCGTCGAAGCGAATCTCGGCGGCCGGTAGGCTCTCGACGCGGCCGCCGCGCGCGAGCAGCGCCACATTGATCTCGCGGCCCTGGACATAGGCCTCGGCGAACCACCGGCCGCCGTGCTCCGCTTGGCGCTCAGCCAGCCGCCGCGACAGCGAGGCCGCGTCGCAGACCGAGGTATCGTCGATGCCGAGCGACGCATGCTCCCAGACGGATTTGACGATCCAATGGCACGCGGGGGCCGCCTCCGCTCGTGCGGGCCCCTCGAAAAGCGCCGGCGTCGCGATGCCGGCGGCCGCGAGGCAGCGCTTCGCGAGCAACTTGTTGGACGAGAGGTATTGGGCGTCGGCCGGGCAGCCCGTGAACGGCACGCCGCGGGCCTCGAGCAGACCCGGCACGGCGCCGATCAGCGCGGCCTCTCCGCCTAACGATTCGACGAGATTGAATACGGCCAGCGGGCGCGCGCGGTCGATCAGGCGCAGCAGCGCGCCGAGATCGAGGCCGACGGGCTCGACGAGCGGCTCGAATCCCGACTCGGTCAGGGCCGCGGCCACGTGCGCGGCCTCGGCGAGCACGTCCGCCGCGTCGAGCCGCGGCGCGGCGTCGAGCGCGTCGTGCACCACGAGCACACGGTCGCCCATCGGCGTCGCGCCGCGCTCAGGCCGCGGCCGCGCGCTCGGCCGCGATGCGGCGGCAGGCGCGGTCGAGGATGGCGCCGATCAAGCCTCGGTAGTCGAGGCCGGCCAGCGCGGCCATGATCGGCAGATCCGAATGCTCGGGCGTCAGGCCCGCGAGCGGATTGACCTCGAGCATATGCGGACGCCCGCGCTCGTCGAGCCGCAGGTCCACACGGCCGGCATCGCGGCAGCCGAGGCTCCGCCACGTTGCAAGCGCCACCGTCTCGACCTCGCGGCGCAGGGCGCCGGGCTCGAGCAGGCGGTAATCGACGAGCTCGCGCCAGTCGGCTTTGTTTCGGTACGAGTACACAGCCGCATCCGCGCCCGGGCGCAGCACGGGCTCGAGCGTCGCGAGCGCTTCGGCCTCGGCGCCGGCGCCGAGGATGCCGACCGTGAACTCGCGGCCCGGCAGGAAGCGCTCGACGAGCACGGGCTGGCGATACGTTCGGAGCAGCTCGCGGCACGTGCGCTCGAGCGCCGCGCGCGAGTGCACGAGCGATGCGGCCGTCACGCCCTTGCTCGTGCCCTCCGCCACGGGCTTCGCGAAGAGCGGCAACGGCAGATCGACGGCGGCGGCTTCGGCCGGGCTCGTCACGAGCGCAAAGGCCGGCGTCGGCACACCTGCGCCGCGCGCCACTTGCTTCGCCATGGCCTTGTGCAGCGTCAGCGCGCAGACCAGCGGATCGGAGAACGTGTAGGGCACCGCGTAGGCTTCGAGCAGCGCCGGCACCTGCGACTCCCGGCCGAAGCCCGCGACGCCCTCGGCGATGTTGAAGACGAGATCCCAGCGCTCGCCCGCCACGAGCCGCGCGGCCAGTGCCCTGACGTGGCCGATGCGCACGACGGCGTGGCCCAGCGAGACGAGCGCGCCCGCGAGCGCGTCGATCGTGGCGCGCGAGTCGAACTCGGCCACGGCGGCTTCGGAGAGGCCTTGCGCCAGATAGTCGTCCTTGAGGTCGTAGGTTAAGCCGATATGCATTTCAATAAAGGGAATAAAGGGGTCAGAGCCCTTTTTCTCGTGATCCGAACGTCGCAAGGCAAATGGCGACCGCCGCGGCGTCGCCTGTCCCGCAGGCCGATCGGTGAGCTCAGCGCCCGAGGCTGCCCTCTGGGTCCGGGTACCGGCACGTCTTGCCCTGAAAGTTGCGCAGCAGCAGATCGTCGCCGTCCCGGCCGACGATCGAATCCGGCAGCAGGGCGATCTTGCCGCCGCCGGCCGGGGCGTCGACGACGTAGTTCGGCACGGCATAGCCCGTCGTGTGGCCGCGCAGGCTCTCGATGAGCTCGATGCCGCGCTCGACGGGGGTGCGAAAGTGCGCGGAGCCGCGGATGGGATCGCACTGATAGAGGTAGTACGGCCGCACGCGGATCTTGAGCAGGCCTTGGAACAGGCGCTTCAGCGTCTCCGTGTCGTCGTTGACGCCCTTGAGCAGGACCGTCTGGCTGCCGAGCGGCACGCCCGCGTCGGCAAGCCGTCCGCAAGCCTCGGCCACCTCGGGCGTGAGCTCGCTCGGGTGCGTGAAGTGCAGGCTCATCCAGAGCGGATGGTACTTGCGCAGCATGCGCGCCAGCGTCGGCGTGATGCGCATGGGCTGCACGACGGGCTGCTTCGAGCCGATGCGCACGAACTCGACGTGAGGAATCGCCCGCAACTGCGCCACGATGTATTCGAGACGCTCCTCGTCGAGGCTCAGCGGATCGCCGCCCGAGATCAGCACGTCGCGCACGGCCTGCGTCTGCCGGATGTACTCGAGCGCCCGGTCGACGTTGGCCTTCTTGAGCGCGCGCTCGCCGCTCGCGCCGACGAGCCGGGCCCGCGTGCAGTAGCGGCAATAGACGGAGCAGAAGTTCGTGACGAGCAGCAGCACACGGTCGGGATACCGGTGCACGAGGCCGGGCACCGGGCTCGTGTGGTCCTCGCCGAGCGGATCGTCCTCTTCCCCGGCCGTGAGCCGAAACTCGCTGAGCGTCGGCACGACCGTGCGCCGCAGCGGCTGATTCGCGTCCTCCGGATCGACGAGGCTCATGTAGTAGGGCGTAAGGCCGATGGGCAGCGGCCCGTCGTGCCGGCGTATGGCCTCGCGCTCCTCGTCCGTCACGCGGATGAAGCGCTCGAGCTGCTCGAGGCTGCGAATCCGGTTGCGATTCTGCCAACGCCAGTCGTTCCAGTCGGCCGCCTTCGTATCCGGGAAATGGCGCTTGCGGAACGCATTCGCCGCCGGGCTCACGACGAAACGCGAGCGCGCGACGGACACGAGCCTTGGCGGCTGGCGTCTGACTGGAGAGGGCTCGGGTTGTTGAAAGGCGGGAAGCGGTCGTTCGGCGGAAGCCGAACTCGGAGGTTCTTCCTCCACGGACAGCAGCTTGTTCACCTGCGTCGGTGTCCCAAGGCCGGGCGGCCTTTCGATGGAACGTGCCGCGCCACACCCGTGGTGGCCGCGGCTCGGCAGACCTTCTGCCGAAAAAACGGCGTAAATATAGAACGGCGCATCCATAATGCAAGCACTTTTTTTGCAAACCATACCTGCATCACACCGCCTCTCGTCGCCGCGGCCGCGCCCCCGGCGTAAAATGCCCGCCAACTTCCGGAGGCGCTCAATGACCAATTCTGCAACGCTTACCTACGACGGCACATCCTACGAGCTACCCGTCGTGGTCGGCACGGAACACGACACCGCGGTCGACATTACGACGCTGCGGTCCCGCTCGGGGCTCATCACGCTCGACAGCGGCTACGCCAACACGGGTGCCTGCGAAAGCGCCATCACGTTCATCGACGGCGACCGCGGAATATTGCGCTACCGGGGCTACCCGATAGAGGAGCTCGCCGAAGCGTCGACATTCGTCGAGACGGCCTACCTCCTGATATTCGGCGATCTGCCGACGGCCGCGCAGCTCGCGGACTTTCGCAAGCTGCTCGTCGAGCACGAGTTCATCCACGAGGACATGCGCCACCATTTCGACGGCTTCCCCGCCAACTCGCCGCCGATGGCCATCCTCTCGGCCATGATCAACGCCGTCGGCTGCTTTCAGCCCGTCTTCATCCAGCCCGAAGACAGCGACCACTTCATGGAGCCCGCGGCTCGGCTCATGAGCAAGGTCCGCACGATCGCGGCCGCGAGCTATCGCAAATCCGTCGGCAAGCCCATGAACTATCCGCGCTCCGAGCTGCGCTACACGGCCAATTTCCTGCACATGTTGTTCTCGGACCCGCATCGGCTCTACGAGCCCGACCCGGTCGTCGTCGAGGCGCTGGATCGGCTGCTGCTGCTGCACGCGGACCACGAGCAGAACTGCTCGACCTCCACCGTGCGCATGGTCGGCTCGTCGCAGGCAAACCTCTACGCTTCGGTCGCGGCCGGCGTCTGCGCGCTCTGGGGCCCGCTGCACGGGGGCGCGAACGTCGCGGTCATCGAGATGCTGTCGCAGTTGCACGAGAGCGGCGAGAAGCTCGAGAAGTTCGTGGACCGCGTCAAGCGCAAGGAGGCCGGAGTGCGCCTCATGGGTTTCGGCCACCGGGTCTACAAGAACCTCGATCCGCGCGCGCGCATCATCAAGGCGGCCTGCGACGCTCTGCTCGAGAAGCTCGGCATCCATGATCCCCTGCTCGAGCTCGCGCTCGCGCTCGAGGAGGTCGCGCTGCGCGATCCCTACTTCGTCGAGCGCAAGCTCTATCCGAACGTCGACTACTACAGCGGCATCATCATGCGCGCCATCGGCATTCCAACGAACATGTTCACCGTCCTGTTCGCTATCGGCCGGTTGCCGGGCTGGATCGCGCATTGGCGGGAAGTGCGCATCGGCGGCAACGCGCGCATCGACCGGCCGCGCCAGGTTTACGTCGGGCCGACGCAAAGGACCTACGTGCCGCTCGGCGAACGCGGGTGAGCCCGCGCGCCGCGGCGCGGCGCCGGGCCGCCGTGCACGTCAGTGAGGCCGGCCAATGAAGGTGCTCATGGTCACGGCCGAGTACGCGCCGCTCGCTAAGACCGGCGGTCTCGCCGACGCCGTCGCGGGCCTCGCGGCCGCCCTGCACGCCCGCGGGCACGACGTGCGCGTGCTGCTGCCGAGCTATCCCGGGCTGCCGCGGGCCGGTTTCGCACCGGTCGTCCCCTCGGGCGCCGCGAGCCCGTACACGGAGGTCGCGGCCGCGGGCCGGCCCGGTCCGCGCGTCTATCTGCTCCGGGCGCCCGAGTTCGAGGCGAGCACGGCCCTCTACACGGGCGACGACCGCGATGCCGCAAGCTTCGCGAAGCTGTCACGGGCGGCGCTCGAGTTCCCGGACGCCGTGGGCTGGCGACCGCAGATCTTCCACTGCCACGACTGGCACGCGGCGCTCGTACCGGCGCTCGCGCGCGGCGCTCGCGCCCGCGAGGCCGCCTCCGTGCTCACGCTGCACAACGTCGGCTATCAGGGCGTCTTCGGCGAGCACGTCCTCGCGAGCGCGGGCCTCGGCGCGCTCGGCGAGCTTCGCGACGCGCCCGAGCGCGCCGAGCGTATCGTGAACTTCCTGAAGCTCGGCATCCGCTGCGCCGACTCGATCACGACCGTGAGCCCGACTTACGCGCGCGAGATTCAAACGCCCGAGTTCGGCATGGGCCTCGAGACGTCGCTGCGCGCACGTGCGGACGCCGTGACGGGTATTCTGAACGGCGTCGACTACTCGACCTGGTCGCCCGAATCGGACGCCTTCCTGGAGGCCCACTACTCGCGTCAGGACCGCACCGGCAAGCGGCGCGTCCGCGCCGCGCTGTGCGCCGAGCTCGGGCTGCCCGCCGACGCGCGTCCGATCGTCGGCGCCGTCACGCGGCTTGTCTGGCAGAAAGGCATCGACCTGCTAGCGGCCGCGCTGCCGGAGCTGCTCGAGCGGACGCCGGCGCGGTTCGCTCTGCTCGGCAGCGGCGAGACGGCGCTCGAGCGGACGCTCGAGGACTTGGCCGCGAGCCATCCCGACCGCATCGCGTTCCGGCGCGGCTACGATGAAGCGCTCGCGCATCGGATCCTCGCGGGCGGGGACTTCGTGCTCGTGCCCTCGCGCTACGAGCCCTGCGGGCTCACTCAGCTCTACGCCCTACGCTACGGCACGATCCCGATCGTGCGGGCCACGGGCGGCTTGGCCGACACAGTGCAGCATTTCGATTCCGCGGCCGGCACGGGCAACGGCAGCGTCTTCGAGGACGCGGACTTTGGCGGCCTCCTCTGGGGCGTCACGACCGCGCTGCGTTGGTACGGCGAGCCGCGCGTCTGGGAACGGCTCGTCGATAATGCCATGGCCGCCGACTTCTCGTGGGCGCATCAAGCGCCCGAGTACGAGTCGCTCTACGGGCGGTTCGCATGACGACCCTTCGCGCCGCGCGGCCGTAGCTGCGCGTGCCCTTAACCCGCACGACCCACGATCCGAAGCCGCAATCGTCTCCGGCTTCGGGCTCGGCTCGGACCGCAATCGCCCCCACCGCTACCCCGCCGCGCGCTCGCACCGCGCAGCGCGCTCGCCGGCGACCGCGGCCACGGCAGGATCGACGTCGTCCCAGCGGAAGCGCCAGCCCCAGTTGCCGCCCTTGCTACCCGGCAGATTCATGCGTGCCGAGCTGTCGAGCCCCATGAGGTCCTGCATCGGGATGACGGCCAGGCGTGCCTGTGAGCTGTAGGCGGCCTCGATGAGCGCGTCGGGCATGCGCAGGCGCTCGACGCCGAGCTCGGCCGCGATTCGCTGCCGTGCCTCGCGGTCCTGGCCGGCGTACCAGCCCACGGTCGTGTCGTTGTCGTGCGTCCCCGTATAGCAGACCGAGTTCGGCTTGTGATTGCGAAGGCGATGCGGATTGTCGTCCGACCCGTCGAACGCGAACTGCAACACGACCATGCCGGGCAGATCGAAATCGTCGCGCAGCTTGCGAACGCCCTCGGTGATGAGGCCGAGGTCCTCGGCGACCAAAGGGAGATCCCCGAGGCGCCGCCGCAGCAACGTCAGAAGCTCCGGCCCGTGGCCTGGCCGCCAGCGGCCCTCGCGCGCCGTCTCGGCGCCGGCCGGAATCTCCCAGTACGAGTCGAGCGCCCGGAAGTGGTCGATGCGCAGCAGGTCGAAGCGCGCGAGCTGGCCCGCGAAGCGGTCGATCCACCATTCGTAGCCTTCAGCGCGCATCTGCTCCCAGTCGTAAAGGGGATTGCCCCAGAGCTGCCCGTCGGCGTTGAAGTAGTCGGGCGGAACGCCGGCGACGGCCAGCGGACGGCCGCGGTCGTCGAGGCAGAAGAGCCGCCGTTCCCACCAGACCTCGACGCTGTTCAAGTCCATGTAGAACGGCAGATCGCCGAAGAGCAGCACGCCGCGCGCGTTGGCATAGCGCTTGAGCGAGAACCAGAGCAGATCGAAGAGGTACTGCACGAACACGAGCGCGCGAAACTCGTCCCGTGCGGCCGCCGCGCGGCGGCGCAGCGCGTCGAGATCGCGTTCGCGCAGCGGCTCGGGCCACTCCCACCACGGCGCGCCGCCCGCCTCGCTCCGACACAGCTCGAACAGCCCGTAGCGGAACAGGCGGCGCCTGCGCCGTTGGACGAAAGCCGCGAACGCCTGCCGTTGCGCAGGGGTCGCGCGCGCGCAGAACGAGCGATACGCCTCGAGCGGCGCATCGTGGACGGCCGCGAACTCCATGCCGGCAGGCAGCTCGTCGAGCGTCGCGAGGCGGCGCGTATCGATGAGCTGCGGCTCGCCGGCATAGGCCGACCGCAGGCAATAGGGCGAGCCGTGCGCATCCACGGGACCGAGGGGCAGCGTCTGCCAGACCGTGAAGCCGCCGTCGCAGAGGAAGTCGACGAAGCGCCAGGCGTCGTCGCCGAGCGCACCGGTGGGGCCCGGCCCGGGCAGCGAGGTCGGATGCAGCAGGACGCCCGCGCGGCGCCGCTTGAAGGGCTCGGAGATCAAGACGACTGGCGGCGCTGTGCCGTCAGCATGTCGGGCGTCACGAGCACGACGCCGTTCTCGGTTACGTGGTAGCGCCGACTGTCCGCAGCCAGGTCTTTACCGATCACGGTACCGTGGGGCACGATGCAGCCCTCGTCGATGATCGCGCGCGAGATGTCGCAATTGCGGCCGATTTCGACATGCGGCAGCACGACCGAGCGGTACACCTGACTGCACTCGTCGATCGTCACGTTGAAGAACAGCAGCGACTCGCGGACGGCCGCACCCGAGACGATACAGCCGCCGGCCACCATGGAGTTGACCGCCATGCCGCGCCGGCCCGTATCGTCGAGCACGAATTTCGCGCAGGGCACTTGCTCCTGGTAGGTCCAGATCGGCCAGGCTTCGTCGTAGAGATTGAGCTCAGGGCTCACGTAGACGAGCTCCATGTTCGCGAGGTAATAGGCATCGACGGTGCCTACGTCGCGCCAATAGGCCTGTGCCTTCGTCTCGATGTCCTGAAACGGGTAGGCGAAAACGCGGCTGTCGCGGATGGCCTGCGGAATGATGTTACGACCGAAGTCGTGATCCGAATTCGGGTCCGCTGCGTCGGCCTCGAGGCGCTCGCGCAGAAAATCGACTTCGACGACGTAGATGCCCATCGAGGCGAGCGCGACGCCCTCGCGATCCGGCATCGGTTGAGGATTGGCGGGCTTCTCGTCGAAGCTCACGACGCGGTGACTCGCATCGACGCTCATGACGCCGAACTGGCTCGCCTGCGCGAGCGGCACCTGCACGCCGCCGATCGTAATGTCCGCCCCGCTTTCCTTGTGGAACGCGATGAGCGGGCCGTAGTCCATCTTGTAGACGTGGTCTCCGGCGAGCACGAGAATCGTCTCGGGCCGATGCTGATCGATAATGGAGAGGTTCTGATACACCGCATCGGCCGTGCCGACGTACCAACGTTCGCCGTGCTGCTGCTGTGCCGGCACGATGTCGATGAACTCGCCGAGCTCGCCGTGCAGGTAGCCCCAGCCCCGGCGCACGTGCTGAATCAGGGACTGCGCCTTGTACTGCGTAAGGATCAGGATCTGCCGGATCCCGGAATTCACGCAATTCGAGAGCGAGAAATCGATGATGCGGTACTTGCCGCCGAAAGGGGTCGCCGGCTTCGCGCGGTTATCCGTCATCTGCATGAGGCGCTGCCCGCGCCCCCCGGCCATGATGACGGCCATCGTGCGTCGCGTAAGCTGACTGACGACGCGGTGAACCGTTCTTGGTCTCATGCGAGCTCCGCCCCCCGAACTCCTCGAGTATACCGAGTATCCTACCCGGCCTCGAACACGGCGACCGCCAGCGACGCCAACTCGTAGCGCTCGTCGACGACGGGCCCGGGCACATCGGCATCGGCTACGTCGTCGGGCGGCGCGAGCGAGGTATCGACGACGCGGCGCCAGCCATCGCCGGCTCCGCCTGGCGGCGGCAGCGGCAGCTCGCCGGG
Source organism: uncultured Gammaproteobacteria bacterium (assembly GCA_963782445.1). Lineage (GTDB taxonomy): Bacteria > Pseudomonadota > Gammaproteobacteria > Steroidobacterales > Rariloculaceae > ZC4RG20. The sequence continues at coordinate 447,374 of CAWAJM010000001.1, read as the reverse complement.
TTCGCTCGACATGTTGATCATGACGTGCAGGGCCGGCTCGCCGGGTTCCAGCCCCTGTAACGTGAAGCACAGGATGCGCGCCTCGGGATCGTCCCAGGCCGGAGGCTCGCGGGAAGCCCCATACCAGCGGATGCTGCCGGGGCCGCGGTCTGCGGGATCGAGGAAGCGCGTGCGGCGCAGCGCCGGGTGGCGCTTGCGCAGCGCGATGACAGCGCGCGTGAAGCGCAGCATTTCGGCGTGCCCCTGCCCTTCCGACCAGTCCGTCCAACCCACCTCGTTGTCCTGGCAGTAGGCGTTGTTGTTGCCGCGCTGGGTGCGCAGCCTCTCGTCGCCGGCAAGCAGCATCGGGACGCCTTGGCTCAGGAGCAGCAGCGACATGAAGTTGCGCGCGCGCTGGCGGCGCAGACGCTCGACGGCCGCGTCGTCGGTCGGCCCTTCGCTTCCGGAATTCCAGCTGAAATCGTGGTCGCCGCCGTCGCGATTGTCCTCGCCGTTGGCCTCGTTGTGCTTGCGGTCATAGGCGACGAGGTCGTAGAGCGTGAACCCGTCGTGGCAGGTCACGAAGTTGACGCTGTTCGTCGGCTTGCGTCCCGTCGGGCCGTACAGGTCGCTGCTGCCCGTGAGCCGGGTCGCGACGTCGCCGATGAGGCCGCGCTCACCCCGCAGGAACCGGCGCAGCGTGTCCCTGTACTTGCCGTTCCATTCGAGCCACCGGAAGCCGGGAAAGTCCCCCACCTGATACAGCCCGGCGGCGTCCCAGGCCTCGGCGATGAGGCGGGCCGGGCCGAGCACGTCGGAAAACTCGATGCTCCAGAGCACCGGCGCATGGTACATCGGCTCGCCGTCCTCGCCGCGCGAGAGCACGCTTGCGAGATCGAGGCGGAACCCGTCGACGTGCATCTCCGTAACCCAGAACTCGAGGCACTGGAGCAGGAAGCGCGCGACGAGCGGGTGATTGCAGTTCACGGTGTTGCCGCAGCCGCTGTAGTTGCGGTACTTACGCTTGTCGTCCGGCTCGAGGTGGTAGAAGAACTCGTTGCCGAAGCCCTTGAACGAGATGACGGGGCCAGTCTCGTCCCCTTCGGCCGTATGATTCAGAACGACATCGAGGATGACGCCGATGCCCGCACGGTGCAGGGCCTTGACGAGGTCGCGAAACTCGGTCCGCGGGTCGTCGCCGGCGGCGTAGGTCGGGTGCAGCGCGAAGAACCCGTACGGACTATAACCCCAGTAGTTGACCAGGTCGTGCGCCGCCGCTTCGCGCGGCACGTCCTGAGGGTCGTAAGCCATGACCGGCATGAGCTCCACGTCCGTGATGCCCAGGGCCTCCAAATAGGGAATCTTCTCGATGAGTCCTCGGAATGTGCCCGGATACTTCACGCCGGAGGAGGCGTGCTTCGTGAATCCGCGCGGATGGAGCTCGTAAATGATCGAATCCTGCAGCGGCCGGCGCAACGGGCGGTCGCCTTCCCAGTCGTAAACGTCGGGCTTGGGCACGCGCGCTCGGATGGCCGTGAGGCCGCTGCGCCGATTGGCGGCGCGGTCCCAAAGCGCATCGCTGACCTCGCGGGCCCAAGGATCGAGCAGCTCGCGGCTCGCGTCGAACCGCAGCCCGGCTTGCGGCTCGTGGGGTCCGTCGACGCGCCAGGTGTAGTAGAGCCCTGGCCGCGCACCCTGCACGAACACGTGCCAGAAATAGAATGTGCGGTTCACGGTCGGATCGAGCTCGATCGTCGCAAGCGGCCGGCGCATGCGCGCGGTCTCGTAGAGTACGAGCGTCACGGCAGCGGCGTACCGGCTGAACAGCGAGAAATTGACACCGTCGGGCCCCGGGGTCGCACCCGTGGGCAACCGCTTGCCCGGCAGCACTTCGAACGCCGGCATGCTCGCCTAGGGCGCGCTCATAGCCAGCGCATGAGGCCGAGCTCGTAAGGATGCGAGAGCGCCGGGTGCTGAGGCACCATGCGGATCTCGTACTCGAGCCCGCCCGACCAAGGCGACTGAAACTCGAGCCGGAAGCGGTACACGTCGCCGCCCAGCTCCTCATGAGGCTCGAAGACCCAAATCGCAGCCGTCTCGTCGCCGATGTACATGAGGCCGTTCTGCGAACGGCGATTGTCGGCGTAGCCTTCGACGGGCACCGTGAGCTCCGAGCAGAGCCTGCGGTGCAGCACGCACTCGACGCGCAGGTCTTTCGGCCGCAGGCCGTTGAGCTTCACGTCGACCTCCAGCACCAAATCCTCGCCGTAGCCGACGACGCCTGGCCCGGCCTCCACGCCATGGATCTCGACGCCGGGCCAGGCTTCGCGCACACGCGCCTTCCAGTCCGCGAGCTCGCGCGCGACGTGGAAATCCTCCGCGGCGACCTTGCGGCCGTGCGCGGCCGCGGGACCGTAGAAAAGACGGGCGTAGTCGTGCATGACGCGTTGACTGTTGAAGCGCGGCAGCACGGAGGCCATCGAGCGCTTGCAGCGTTCGACCCAGCCGAGCGAGTAGCCGAGCTTCGCGTCACGTCCGTAGTACAGGGGAATGACTTCGTCCTGCAGGATCTCGTACAGCGCCGTCGCATCCTGCCGGTCGCGCTCGCCGGCGTCCTGAGTGTCGATCGACGGCGGTATCCCCCAGCCGTTCTCGCCGTCGTAGGCCTCGGCCCACCAGCCGTCGAGCACGCTGAGGTTGATCGTGCCGTTGATGGCCGCCTTCATGCCAGACGTGCCGCTCGCCTCGAACGGATAGATAGGGTTGTTGAGCCAGATATCGACGCCGGAGGTCAGCGCGCGGCTCAAGCCCGCGTCATACCCTTCCACGAGGAGTATCTTGCCGACGAAGGGCGGCTGGTTCGAGATGCGCTGTATCTCGCGCATCATCCACTGTCCAGGCTCGTCTGCCGGATGTGCCTTGCCCGCGAAGACGAACAGCACCGGACGATCCTCGTTGCTCACGAGGTTCTCGAGCCAGCGCAGATCGTTGAACAGCAGCGTAGCGCGCTTGTAGGTCGCGAAGCGGCGGGCGAAACCGATCGTCAGCACGTTGGGATTGGCCGGCTCGACGAGCTGGCAGAGGCGGTGAATGTGCGCCTCGCTGAGCCCATTGCGCGTATGCTGCCGCGCGAGCCTGTGCTTCAGCACATGCAGCATCTCGGTCTTGACACTCTGGTTCGTGTACCAGAAGCGCTCGTGCGGGATGTCGTGGATCCGCTCCATGAGCGCGCGGTCCATGAGATGGTGATGCCAAGCGGGCCCGAGATGCTGATCGAGCAGGTCGGACCAGGGCTGGCGCATGAAGCTGTGCACGTGCACACCGTTCGTCACGTAGCCGACGGGGTTCTCGAGCGGCGGCACGTCGGGCCACGTCGCACTGCAGAGCTCGGAGGAGACGCGGCCGTGGATTCGGCTCACGCCGTTGACCGAGCGTGCGCCGTTGAGCGCGAGCCGCGTCATGTTGAAGGCGTCGCCGTCGCGATTGCGGCCGAGCTCGAGCAGCGTCTGCTCGTCGACGCCGAAATCGCCGATGAGCCCCTCGAAGTGCTCGAGGAACAGCTCGGGGGCGAACACGTCGTGACCGGCCGAGACCGGCGTATGCGTCGTGAAGACGGTGTCGGCGGCCACCGCTTCGAGCCCCGGGCGGAAAGGCAGGCCCGCGAGCGCGAGCTCGCGCACGCGCTCCAAAATCATGAAGGCCGCATGCCCCTCGTTGATATGCCAGACGGTCGGCGCGAAGCCGAGCGCCCGAAGCGCGCGGACGCCGCCGATACCGAGCACGGCCTCCTGCTGCAGCCGCAGCTGGCGCCCGCCGCCGTAGAGCACATGCGTGATATGCCGGTCGGCCTCGGCATTTTCCGCGACGTCGGTATCGAGCAGCAGAATGGGGACACGTCCCACGTCCGCACGCCAGACCCGCGCGACGACCGTACGCCCCGGGAAGGGACAGCGCACGTAGACCTCGTTGCCGGCACCGTCGCGCGCCGGCTGCAGCGGCGTGTGCTGCGGCTCGATGTGAATGTACTCGGGAATCTGCTGGCCGTGGCGATCGATGTGCTGATTGAAGTAGCCCTGCCGGTAAAGCAGACCCACGGCGACGAAGGGCAGCCGCATGTCGCTCGCGGTTTTGCAGTGGTCTCCGGCAAGCACGCCGAGGCCGCCCGAGTAGATGGGAAAGCTCTCGTGAAACCCGTACTCGGCGCAGAAGTAGGCAATGAGGTCCTGCTGGCCGAGGCCGCCGGCCTTGTAGGGCAGCGGACCGAGCTCGCGATAGGCGTCGAATTCGGTCAGGACCTTGCGATAGGCGCTCAGAAAGGTCTCGTCTTCGGCCGCCCGCTCGAGAATCCCCTGGTCGACGCAGCGCAGAAACAGCTTGGGGTTGCTGTCCGTCCGGCCCCAGAGGCTCTCGTCGAGCCGTGCGAACAGCAGGCGCGCCGGGGGATTCCAGCTGAACCAGAAGTTAGAGGCGATCTCCTCCAGCCGCTCGATCGCGGCCGGCAAGTGCGGATAGACCTGAAGCGAGTAGACCGTGTTCGTCATGGCGTCCTTTCCAAAGAAATTCCAGTATAAGGTATCTGCACGAGCGGCACGGTGGCATGCGTCCCAGCCCGGGCCAGCGCCCCGAAACGGCGCAATAATGGTGCATTGGCCGTTAGGCGGTTCGAAGGCGTCAGCTGCACGCACGACGACGCGCGGCCGGGGTCAGGAGAACCCGCCCCCCCGGCACGCTGCGGCTGTAGGGGAAAAGACACGGCGGCCCCGCCCCGGTTCCGCCTCGGCCCGCCTCGAGGGATCGCGCGCGTCCGCGCCGGACTACTCGGGCCTCATTCGCCGCCGGGCGCGCGCCTGCTTTTCGATGAACTGCACGATGAGCCCTGCGATGTCCTTGCCCGTCGCCCGCTCGATCCCCTCGAGTCCCGGCGAGGCATTGACCTCGATGACGAGCGGCCCCCGCTCGGAGCGTAGGATGTCGACGCCTGAGACGCGCAGCCCGACGATCTTGGCCGCGCGCACCGCCGTGGCGCGCTCCTGAGGCGTGATCTTGACGGCCTCCGCGATGCCGCCGCGGTGCAGGTTGGAGCGGAATTCGCCCTCCGGCGCCTGCCGGCGCATGCTGGCGACGACCTTGTCGCCGACGACGAAGCAGCGAATGTCCGAGCCCCGGACTTCCTTGACGAACTCCTGGACCAGGAAGTGGGCCGAGAGGCCGCGGAATGCGTCGATGACGCTCTCGGCCGCCTTGCGCGTCTCGGCCAGCACGACGCCCTTGCCCTGGGTCCCCTGCAGGAGCTTGAGCACGACCGGCGCGCCGCCGACGAGATCGAGCAGGTCGTCCGTGTCGTCGGGCGAGCTCGCAAAGCCCGTGACGGGCAGACCGATGCCCCGTCGCGAAAGCAGCTGCATCGAGCGCAGCTTGTCGCGCGCCCGCGAGATGCCGAGCGAACGGTTCAGCGCGTAGACGCCCATGAGCTCGAACTGGCGCACGACCGCGGCGCCGTAGAACGTGATCGAAGCGCCGATGCGCGGAATGACGGCATCGAGGTCGTCGAGCGGCCGGCCGTTGAAGTGCACCGTCGGCGTCTCGCTCGCGATGTTCATGTAGCAGCGCAAGGGATCGATGACGAGCACCTCGTGGCCGCGCGCGAGGATCGCTTCTCGGAGCCGTCGCGTCGAATAAAGTTGCTTGTTCCGCGAAAGTATGCCGATCTTCATCGCAGGCGCACCCTCAGCCGCCGGTCGTGCCCGTGAGATACGAGCGGGCGGGATCGACGAGTGCACGCTGCCGCAGTGCGCTGCGGCCGAGCAGCATCCGGAAGCGCATGTCGTCCCGCGACGTCAGCGTGATTTCGATGCGCCAGGCGCGCCCGCCGAGCGCGAGCGTCGATTCGATGACCGGGCGCAGCTCCGAATGGCCGCCGGAATCGGTCACGCGCCGGATGTCGGCGAGCGGCGCCTCGCAGACGACGACGCGATCCACTCGATACTGCTTCGGGTGCATGCGGAACCGGACCCACTCGACCTCGCCCCGCGTCAGCGTCTCCACGTCGAAGGCATGCAGCACCGAGGTGCGGGCGCCCGTGTCCACCTTGGCTTTGACCCGGAGGGCGAGGTCCGGAAGCGTGACCCACTCGCGCCAGCCGATCGTGAGCAAGCCGCCGCGCTCGCGTGCCTCCATGGAATGGCCGTCGGCACTGCCCTCAGATGGGCACTTTGCGGTCGGGGAAGGCCTTGACCCAGCGATTGATCCGGACGCTCGCGCGCATGCCGTTGACCCAGAAGGGATCGTCCTTGAAGAGCGCCTTCACGCCCTCCTCGTCCTCGGCATCGACGATCCAAAGCCCGCCGAGAGGACGGTCGGTCGGTACCTCGCGCATCGAGCCCGGCACCAGGACCTTGTCCTTCATCTTGTCGAGGTAGGCGATATGCTCCTCGAAGAGCTTCTTGCGAAGCTCGGAAACGCCGGGCTTGTCTTCGAACTGGACGATGAACAGCATGTTGTTTTCCTTTCGCATCTGATGGCTTGGCGGCACGCCGGCCGCCGCGGCTCAGGCGACGGCCATTTGCGCCACGGTGCAGCCTACCGCAAAGATCGGGATCGGCGCATAGAAAAGCAGCTCGCCCGTGGCGCCCTCGGCGGCGCCGGCGACGGCGATGAACGTGCGAATCTCGAACCCGCCCTGCCCGGCGTCCCGGAACGTCTCGGCATCCGTGTAGGCCGTCAACCGCTCGCGATCGTTGGCGAGAAAGCGGCGCAGAAACTCCCGGTCCCAGGCCTCATTGATAGCGCCCGAATCCGGCGTCGCGGGCCAATGCGAGATGCCGCCGGTCCCGACGACGGCGATGCGCTCGGGCTGCGCGTCGCAGGCCCGGCGCAGCGCCCGGCCGAACTCGTAGGCGCGGTGCAGCGGCGTCAGCGGCGGCCCCTGGCAGTTGATGTTGACGGGCACGATGGGAAGGTCGAAGCGCGGCGTCAGGAAATGCAGCGGCACCATGATGCCGTGATCGAACTTCCATTCCTCGGCATAGGCGAGGTCGATCTCCTGCATCATCGCCTCGACGAGCCGCCGCGACAGAGCCGGGGCCCCCGGAATGTCGGCCCGACGGATCGCGAGCCAGGCCTCGTCCTCGATCGGTCCCGTGTAGCCCTCCGCCATGCCGACGCAATAGGCCGGCATATTGTTCATGAAAAAATTCGCGAAATGCTCGGCGCCGATGACGACGAGCGCATCCGGACGGGCCGCCTCGAGACGCCGGCGCAGTTCGTCGAAGGCAGCGTAGAACGCGTCCTTGAGCTTCGGGTCCGCCCGCTCCGCCCGTCCCGTGATGCCCGGGGCATGGCTGCAGGCGCCCGCGAAGACGAGGCTCATGGCTTGCGGTCCGCGAGCAGCGTGTAGAGCCCCTGGCGCACGGGCCCGTGCCGCGCGACGCCCTCGCGCATAGCCGCGATGTACTCGTCCCAGCTCTGGCCGAGCAGCGCGGAGTAGTGCATGAGCAGCTGCCCGTTGACCCCGAGCACGTAGAGCAGGCCGATGTCGCCCTCCTCGAGCGCGGTCCGCTCCTCGGCCTCGAGCCGGTACTCGTCGAGCACGGCTTCCCGGTCCTCAGCGAACCGCCGCCGGACCCGCGGATCGCGGTTCAGCTGATACAGCAGCTTCTGCACGTAATAGAGACTCATGGCACCCCGTTGATCGAAAACGGCTCAACGCCCGAGTATCGGCACTCGATGCGTATCCAACGCGATGCACACGTTCTTAGTCTCCATGAAGAAATCGAAGCTGTAGTCGCCGCCGTCACGACCGATGCCGCTCGCCTTCATGCCGCCGAAAGGCGCGGGCAGGTGCCGATTGTTCTCCGAGTTGACCCAGACCATGCCGGCCTCGAGCCCCCGCGCCAAGCGGTGAGCCCGCCCGAACGTCGCGCGTCCAGACATAGGCCGCGAGACCGTAACGCACGCCGTTCGCGATCTCGAGCGCCTCATCCTCGCCGTCGAACGGCAGAACGGTCAAGACCGGGCCGAAGATCTCTTCCTGCGCGACGCGCATGCGGCGCTCGGCGCCGGCGAGCACCGTGGGCGCGACGTAGTTGCCGCTGTCGCCGACGCGCCGCCCCCCGGCGACGATGCGCGCCCCCTCGGCCGCGGCCACGTCGCAATAGCCGAGGACCTTCGCGACGTGCTCGGCATGCACGAGCGGACCGAGCTCCGTCTCGGGATCGAGCGGATCCCCGATGCGGATGTTGCCCGCCCGCTCCGCGACGCGCTCCACGAGGGCATCGTGAACCGAACGCTCGACGAGCAGGCGACTCGACGACGTGCAACGCTCGCCGTTGAGACTGTAGATCATGAAGACGACGGCATCGACGGCGCGCTCGAGATCGGCATCCGCGAACACGACGACCGGGTTCTTGCCGCCGAGCTCGAAGTGCACGCGCTTCAGCGTCGGCGCGCCCTGCGCCATGATCGCCCTGCCCGTCGCCGACTCGCCCACGAAGGCGATGCCGCGGATGGCCGGGTGCTCCGTGAGTGCCCGACCCGCCGTCTCGCCGAAGCCGTGCACCGTGTTCAGCACGCCGGGCGGCAGCCCGGCCTCGGCCGCGATCTCCGCCAGCAGCGATGCCGTGAGCGGACTCCACTCCGCCGGCTTGTGCACGACCGTGCAGCCGGCGGCCAGCGCCGGGGCGATCTTCCAGGTGGAGAGCATGAACGGCGTATTCCAGGGCGTGATGACGCCGACCGGCCCGAGCGGGTCGCGGAGCGTGTAATTGACGTGATCGCGGGCCGGCAGCGAGAGCCCGTCGCGCGCCGCGGGCGCCTTGTCCGCGAAGAAGCGGAAGTTCTCGGCGCCGCGCTTGGCCGCTGCGGCCATGAAGCGGATGGGCTGGCCCGTGTCGACGGACTCGACGAGCGCGATCTCCTCGGCGCGCGCTTCGATCGCGTCGGCGAGTGCACGCAGCAGCCGCCGACGCTCGGCGCCCGGAACGTCGCGCCAGCCGGCAAACGCGCGCGCCGCGGCCTCGGCTGCCGCATCGACGTCGGCCGCGCCGCCGGCCGACACGCGCGCCAGGATCTGGCCGTCGATGGGCGTGCGGTCCTCGAACGCCTCGCCCGAGATCCCGGCCGCCGGGGCGCCGTCGATGAAGTGCAGCACGGGCGCACCGCCGAAGCGGGCGAGGTAGCGCTCGGCCTTGCTGCGATTCGCCGTCAGATCACTGTGCGCCATGGCCGCCGCCTTGCCGCCTGGCCGCATAGGCGTGCAGGTTGTTTTGCTTGAAGTTGAGCACGGGATGAAATTCCTGGATGTTGAAGGAAATCGCGAGCGGACTTCGCTCGTACAGCGGTTCGAGGTGGCGCGTCAGCGTCTCGAAGAGCTGCCGGCCCGCGCGCTCCAGCACATCCAAGGCACGGCCGTGCCCGACCTGGGCCGTTACGTGCACGAAGCCGTTCTCGGGCGAGCGGTCGCCGATACGATAGCGCTCGAGCCGCAGGGCGCGGATGCGTAGCCCCCCGAGCGGAAAGATACCCGTGCCGAGCGCGGTGTCGTAGAGGCTGTCGAGCAAGCCTTCGATGTCGAGCCTATCCTCGATGTTCGCCGAGTACTCGATCGTGAGATGGGGCATGGCGGGGCCTCGAGTTGCCGCAAGGACGAGACCAATCAAACATGCTAGATTGCCGTGAACGGCGCCGTCAACGGACGACCGGCGCCCGCCAACGGAGAAGGGGGCTGCGCGATGAACAACCTCGAGCGGCTGCGGGGCTCGATCCCGCCGCTGATTACGCCCTTTCGCGGCGGCCGTGTCGACTACGACAGCTACGCGGCGCTCGTCGAGCATCACGTGCGGCAGGGGTCCCACGGCGTCCTCGTCAACGGCACCACCGCCGAGCCCTCGACGCTCACGATCGACGAGCGCAATCGCCTCGTGAGCTTGGCCGTCGAGACGGCCGCGGGCCGTGTGCCGGTCGTCGCCGCGACAGGCTCGCAATCCTTGGCCGAGACCGAAGCCCTGACACGGCACGCCGTCGAGGCCCATGCCGACGCCCTGCTCGTCGTGACGCCCTACTACGTGCGGCCGCCGCAGCGCGGGCTCGTCGAGTACTACGCCGCGCTGGCCGAGGCGCATTCGCTGCCCTGGATGGTCTACCACATACCGGGGCGCACGGCCGTCAGCGTCACGCTCGAGACGCTCGCCGTGCTCAAGGAGCGTTGCGAGCACTTCGTCGGCATGAAGCATGCCGTCAACGACCTTGGCTTCGTCTCCGAGTGCCTGCATGCCTTTGGCCCCGACTTCAAGGTGTTTGCAGGCCTCGAAGAGCTCAGCTTCCCGATGCTCGCCGTCGGCGCCTGCGGGCTCATGAACGCGGCGGGCAATCTGCGTCCCGGCCCGCTCGCCGAGCTCTGCGAGGCCGTCGACGCCGGCGATCTCGCTCGCGCGCGGACGCTGCACGAGCGGCTGCTCGAGCTCAATCAAGCCGTGTTCTTCGATACGAACCCGATCCCCGTCAAGTACATGATGAAGCGCTGCGGACTGATTCCCGAAAACGAGCATCGTCTGCCCATGATGCCGGCGACCCCCGAAGTCGCCCGCCAGCTCGACGCCGTGCTGCAGCGGGCCGGCCTCATCGACGCGAACGGCAAGCCGTGCGCCTCCTGAGTTTCTCGAAAGGCGGAACGCCCAGCGTCGGCGCCGTGGTCGAAGGCGGCGGCGTCGACCTCGGCGCCCGGCTTCGGCGCGGGCCGAATGGCGCCGTGCCGACGCTCAAGGACCTGCTCGCCGGCGAGCGGCTCGAGGAGGCCCGCCGGCTCGCCGAAACCGAGGCGGCGGACTTCGCACTGGACGACGTGGAATACCTGCCGACGATCACGAACCCGGGCAAGATCGTCTGCATCGGCATCAACTATCGCAATCGCAACGAGGAATACCGGGACGCAAGCGCGCCGGCCCACCCGAGCGTCTTCTTCAGGACCGTCGAGAGCCTCGTCGGGCACGAGCGGCCGATCCTGCGGCCGCCGGAATCCGTCCAGCTGGACTACGAGGGCGAGATCGTCTGCGTCTTCGGGCGCGCGGGGCGGCGCATACCCGAGGCGCGGGCTCTCGAGCACGTCGCCGGGCTGACGCTCATGAACGAGGGCTCGGTGCGCGACTGGCTCCGCCACGCGAAATTCAACGTGACGCCCGGCAAGAATTTCGCCTCGTCGGGCAGCCTTGGGCCCTGGATGGTGACCTCGGACGCACTTCCGGACTTCGCGCGGCTGCGCCTGACCACGCGCGTCAACGGCGAGCTGCGTCAGGACGATACGACGGCGAACCTGCTGTTCGGCTTCGCCCGCCTCATCGCCTATGTCTCGACGTTCATGCCGCTGGCCCCGGGCGACCTGCTCGCAACGGGCACGCCCACGGGCGCCGGCGCCCGCTTCGACCCGCCGCGCTACCTCGAGCCCGGGGACGTCGTCGAGGTCGCCGTGCCCGAGATCGGGACCCTGCGCAACCGCGTCGAGGACGAGCGCCCGGCGGCATAGCGCCATAGCCGAGCCTGAAACCCCGCTGCCGACGTGCCTCGTCAGGGCCGTCGTTTCGATGACATCGCCGCCGCTGGAGGGCCGGGCCGTCGCGGTGCGCTAGCTTTCGGCGGCTTCGTCGGCGCCCATGCGGACGCGCTCGATGAGGTGCGACAGCTCCCGGTGCAGCGTGCCTAGCCGCTCCGAGCTCAGCTGCTCGCTCAGCAGCGAATATTGGTGCTCGATCTGCGGCCCGATCTCCGCGATGAGCTTCTGGCCCTTCGGCGCGATCTGCACCTGGAGCTCGCGGTGGTCGCGGCGCGACTTGGCCACGTGCACGAACTCGTGCTCGGCCAGCTTGCGTAGGATACGCGTCATGCTGGGCGCGAGAATCGAGCACTCGGCGGCAAGCCGGGCCGCGCTGAGCTCGCCGAGCTCCTCGAGCGCGCGTAGCGCGCGCCACTGCTGCTCCGTGATACCTCGAGAATTGAAGATGGGGCGCAGGCGCGCGAGTGCGGCCTCGCGGGCCTTGAGCAACAACATCGGAAGTGAATCGCTGAAGCGTGTCATGAGTGCTCTACGAAGCGCTGAACGCGCATGGCCTCCGATCGTTTGACCCTTACCATATGATCGAATAATTGGGACCATTTAGGCATGGCCGGAATCGCCATGCTGGAGTGGTTGTATCCACTAGCTGCGGAATTGCGAGCGCCTCGAAACCGGCCCGGCCGAGCCGCGGCCCCGGCGCAGCGGCCGAATTGATGCCGGAATCCCCACGGCGGCACGGCGCGCGCCCCAGCCGCTGAGCATTGCCCGGCAGGCCCCTACGCGGCGCCCTGCGACACGTCCCGATCCTCTACCCCCGTCTCGCCTTGCAGCGTCTCGAGCCTACGCGCGATTTCGCCGGGCGATCCTGTGCGCCGCGCGAACACGTGGTAGAAGGCCGGCACGACGAACAGCGTGAACAGCGTCGCGACGCCTACACCGGCAAAGATCACGACGCCGAGGGCCGTCCGGCTCGCCGCGCCCGGTCCCGTGGCGAACATGAGCGGCACGGAGCCCATGAGCGTCGCCGACGCCGTCATGACGACGGGCCGGAAGCGAACCCGCGCCGCCGCGACGATGGCCTCGGTGAACTCGTAGCCCTCGTCGCGCAGCTGATTGATGAACTCGACGATGAGCACACCGTTCTTCGCAGCGATGCCGACGAGCATGATGATGCCGATCTCGCTGTAGATGTTCAGCGTATGGCCGGACACCCAAATGCCGAACAGACCGCCGGCCACGGCGAGCGGCACCGTCATCATGATCACGAGCGGATGCACGAAGCTCTCGAACTGCGCGGCCAGGACGAGGAACACGACGAACAGGGCGATGCCGAAAGTGAAGTACAGCGCGCCGGACGATTCCTTGTAATCGAGCGACTCGCCGCGGTAGTCGATCTGCGCGGTCGCGGGCAGCTCGGTGCGCACGAGGTTCTCGAGGTATTTCAGCGCTTCCCCGAGCGTGTAGCCCGGTGCGAGGTTGGCGCTGATCGTCACGGCCCGCAGCCGGTTGTAGCGATGGAGCTCGCTCGCACCCGCCATGGATTGGAGCTTCACCAGATTCGCAAGCGGCACGAGCTCCCCGGAGCGGTCGGAGCGCACGAATATGTTGCTGAGATCCTGGAACGTCGAACGCTGATCCCGCTTCGCCTGCAGCATGACGTCGTATTGCTCGCCGTCGACGACGTAGGTCGTAACCTGCTGGGCGCTCATCATGGCCTGCAACGTCTGCCCGATGCTGCGCGCGGAGACGCCGAGACTCGCGGCCCTATCCTGATCGACGTGGACCATGACCTGCGGCTGCGTTTCCTTGAGATCCGAGTCGAGCCGTACGAGGCCCGGGTTCTCGGCCGCCTTCGCGAGGATGATGTCGCGCCAGTGCGCGAGGTCCTTGTACGTCGGGCCGCCGATCACGAGCTGCACAGGCTGACCGCCGCCGTGACCGCCGCCGCCGCGCATGAACGTGATGATGCGCACCTCGGGGATGTTCGACCAGCACTGGTTGAGCTTACCCATGAGCCAGCTCGTCGAAATATTGCGCTCGTCCCAGGGCTTGAGCGTGACGTTCACGATGCCGGCCGCACCGCCCCAGCCGGGCACGCTGACGACGCCGCGCTGGATGAGCCCGGACTCGAAATACGGGGTCATGCAGGACTCGGCCTTCAGCGCGCCGCTCGACATGTCGGCGAAGCTCGTGCCCTCCGGCGCGAGCAGCCGCCCGTCGAACTGCCCCCGGTCCTCCGAAGGCTCGTACTCGCGCGGTATGTGCTGCAGCAGGGCGTACGCGCCGAAAGCGAGCACGATGCCCGAGGCGAGCGCAAGCGCCGGCGCCTTCAAGGTGCCCCGCAGCAGGCCCTGATAGCGCGCGGAGAGCCAGGCGAAGGCGTGGTCGAGCTTGTGCGTCAGCCGGTTCTCGCCGGCGCTCGTGTGCAGCAGCTTCGAGCACATCATGGGCGTCAGCGAAAGGGCCAGGATGCCCGAGAAGATCACGGCCGAGGCGACCGTGACGCCGAGCTCGGCGAAGATACGGCCGATGCTGTCCTTGAGGAAGGCGACGGGCGCGAACACGGCTACGAGCACGGCCGTCGTCGCGAGCACGGCGAACGCGACCTGCCGCGTGCCGTTGAAGGCTGCGAGCAGCGGGGCCTCGCCTTCCTCGATGCGCCGGTGGCAGTTCTCCAGCACGACGATCGAGTCGTCGACGACGAGCCCGATCGACAGCACGAGCGCGAGCAGCGTCACGAGGTTGATCGAGTAGCCGAAGAGCGCCAGCGCCGTGAACGAGGACACGAGACAGACCGGTATCGTCACGAGCGGGATCAGCATCGCGCGCAGGTTGCCCAGGAAGACGAAGATTACGAGACCCACGAGCGCCGTCGTGATCGCGATCGTCCAGTAGACATCCTTGATGGCCGCGCGGATGTACAAGGAATCGTCACCGCTCGTGATGAGCTTCATGCCGGCCGGAAGATCCCGATTGACCTTGGCGACCTCTTTCTTGACGGCGTCGAGGACCGCGACGGTGTTCGCCGTGGACTGCTTGACGATGCCGAAACCCGTCGTCGTCGCACCGTTGGTCCGAAACAGGCGCTCCGATTGCCGCGGCCCGACCTCGACGCGCGCGACCTCGCCGAGCCGGGTCAGGTGGCCGTCGTCGCCCTGCCTCAAGACGAGATTGCGAAAGTCCGCGGCCGTCTCGTAGTTGCGCGCGATGCGGACCTGAAAATCGCGGTCCCGGGACTCGATGCGGCCGGCCGGCAACTCGATGTTCTCCGCCCGCAGCGCGTTCTCGATGTCGGTGACCGTCAGATTGCGCGCGGCCATCGCACGGCGGTCGAGCCAGATGCGCATCGAGGGACCGCCGGCGCCGAACTCGTTGATCTGCGAGACGCCCGGCAGCGTCGCGAACCGGTCGAGCACATAGCGGTCCATGTAGTCCGTCAGGGACACCATGTCCATCTTGGTGCTCGTCAGCGTCAGGAACATGACGGGCTGGGTGTCGGAGTCGGCCTTCGAGACGGTCGGCGGGTCCGCGTCGTCCGGCAGCCGCCGGGCCACGCGCGAGACGCGGTCGCGGACGTTGTTGGCCGCCTCGTCGAGATTGCGGTCGAGGTCGAACTCCACGGTCACGCGCGAAGAGCCGTCGTTGCTCGTCGAGCGAATGGACTTCACGCCCTGGATGCCGCTGAGCTCGCCCTCGAGCACCTGCGTGATGCGCGACTCGACGACGTTGGAAGAGGCGCCCGGATACGAAGTCGAGACCTGCACGACGGGCTGCGTGACGTTGGGCTGCTCTCGGACCGTGAGGTCGCGAAACGAGAGCGCGCCGAAGGCGATGAGCATGAGGCTCAGCACCGTCGCAAAGACGGGTCGTTTGACCGAGATGTCGGAAAGCCACATGGGCGCGCTCTCCCGTGATCAGCGCCGCTTCGGAGCCCGGCCGCGCGCGGCGGCCGTCAACCCTGCAGGCCGGGCGCGGCGGCTTCGCCGGCCGACGTGCGGCTGACCTCCGGGGCCGGTTCGGCGTCCGCGAAGCGGACGTGGCTGCCGTCGTGGAGCTTGATGATGCCCTGAGTGACGACGAGATCGCCTGCCGCCAACCCGCCCTTGACCTCGATGACGCCGTAACGATGCGAACCGAGCTCGATCTCGCGTTCGTGGGCGACGCCGTCGCCGTCGACGCGATACACGAAAGCCTTGTCCGCGACCTGATAGACGGCGCTCTCCGGCACGACGAGCGCCTCGCGCTTCGCCGTCGTGAGGTCCACGGTCATGAGCATGCCGGGCTTGAGCACGCGGTCGTCGTTCGGTACGTGGGCGCGCACTTTCACGGCGCGCGTGACCGGATCGATGCGCGTATCGACGGTTCGTACGACGCCGTGAAACTCGCGCCCGGGATAGCTCGCGCTGTGCGCGACGACGGGCGCGCCGACCTTGAGCAGGCCGACGTAGGTCTCGGGCACCGTGAAATCGAGCTTGATCGTCGAGATATCGTCGAGCGTCGTAATCGCCGTGCTCGGCTGCACGAGTGTGCCGGGGCTGACCTGCCTGAAGCCGAGCACGCCGCTGAACGGTGCGCGGATGAGACGATCCTGCAGCTTCGCGGCCAGCGAGTCGAAGTGCGCCTTGGCCGCTGCGGCCTTGGCCCGCGCCGCGTCGAGATCCGACTTCGGCGCAAGTTTCTTCGCGTACATATCCTGGATGCGGGACAAGGAGCTGTTCGCGTCCTCGAGATTCGCCTGCGCCTCCGCGAGATCGGCCTCCTCCTGCTTGTTCGTGAGCTGCACGAGGATGTCGCCGGCCTTGACGTAGTCGCCGTCGTCGAAATCGACGCGAGTGACCGTGTCCGTGACCTTGGCAGTCAGCGTCACCGACTCGTTGGATTTGGCCGTGCCGATCGCTTCGATCGTATCGGCAAGCTGCCGCTTGTGAACGCGCTCGACCGTGACGAGCGGTACCTCGTTACCCCGCCGCGCAAAGCCCGCCGGGGCGCCCGGCGCCCCCGCGTCGATGGCCGATTGACCGTCTCCGCGCATGCCGAAGTACCAGATACCGGCGCCCAGCGCGGCCGCCAACAGAATCGAAAGTACGTATTTCATGCGCCACTCGATCGAATACATCTTTTCACTTCGATTAGCGAAAGATTATGCCATAGGGTGCCGGGTCGACTCGGCGGATCGGCCGCACGTTTGCGTCTCATTTTTTCTTAAGTCTCCCCCTCTTGCTGCGGACTTGCTCGACCGCTGGACGCACGCTACGCGCGTTGCCGGCGGCGGACCATTCGGAGTTCTACGTGGATCTCGAAGGGCCGCCTGGAGCGCTGCAAATCCTGGAAATCGACGGCGCGGCCGGCTCCGTTTGCGCGGCGGCTCGAGTCTCGGCGGGCGGCGCCCCATTCGTTCCGAATTCGGGAAAAACTCGCGAGGCGCGCTCGCGGACGCAGGGCCCGGACGCTAACATAACGGCCATGAGCAGCGGAGCCCCAAAGAAGGAGCAGCGTCCCTACGGCGCGATCGTGTCAATCAAGGCACATATTCCGGACGATGCGATGAGCGCCGGGCTGCTCGGCACGGAACGGTTCGGGCACGGTGCGCGCATCCGCGACGACGGGCTCATCGCGACGATCGGCTACGTCATCAACGAGGCGGAGCAGGTCTGGATCGGCTCGCGCGACGGCACGACGGTGCCGGGTTTCGTCGTGGGCTACGACTTCGACAGCGGCCTCGGGTTAGTCAAACCGACGCTGCCGCTGCAAGGGCCGGCCATCGAGATCGGCTCGGCGGCCGAGCTCTCGGTCGGCGATGCCGTGACCGTGCTCGCGAGCGGGCGCGAAGACACCGGGCTCGACGCCCGGGTCGTCGCGAAGCAGGAGTTCGCGGGCCGCTGGGAATACCTCATCGACGAAGCCGTATTCACCGCGCCCGCGCACGACAGCTGGTCGGGCGCCTCGCTCATCGACGCGCGCGGCCGGCTCTGCGGGCTCGGGTCGCTCGTCATTCAGGAATTCGAGGTCGGAGATGCCGTGACGACGGTGAACATGTTCGTGCCCATCGATCTCTTGATGCCGATCGTCGACGAGATCTGCGCCCACGGCCGCAGCCTGGCACCGCCGCGCCCTTGGCTCGGGCTCCTCGTGCACGACTACGAGGATCAGCTCCAAGTGGTCGGGGTGTACCGGAACTGTCCGGCGGACCGCGCGGGCCTGAAGCCCGGGGATCTCATTCTCAACGTCCACGGCGAGCGCGTCGACGGCCTCGCCGAACTGTTCAGGCAAGTCTGGGAGCTGGGCAGCGCGGGCGTCGAGGTACCCGTCACGGTGCTGCGGAATACCGAAAGGCTAGAGATCGTGATCCGCTCGGCAGATCGCGCGACCTTTCAGCGCAAGGGAACGGTTCAGTAATGCCGCGTCCGCGCAGCCGAAGCTTTGCGGACGCGGCACGCGCCGCTTAGTCGTTTTCGGGCTTGCGATACACGCGGTGGCAGTCGCCGCAGGTTCGGCCGAGCTGCTGCACGGTCCCCTTCGAGCCGTCCACGCCGCCGCTCTGGGCGGAATCGACGACGCCTTTGGCGGCATCCTGCAAGGCTTGAGCCTTCATCTTGAAGTCCGCCATGTTCTGCCAGATCGCTGGCATCGCGCGGCTCATCTTCGGGATCCCCATGGCCATGAAGGCATCGGGGACCATCGTCGTCAGCGTCTGGAGGTCGTTCGCGGCCATTTTGAACTTATCCTGGTCGACCGGGATCTGCCCCCGTGTCATGCCGACGAGCACCTCCATCTGATGGCCCATGACGTTCATGAGCGAACTCCGGTAGATAAAGGCCTTCGCCGCCGGGGAGTTTTCGTCGAGCTGCTGGCCGCCGCCCCCACCGCATGCAACGAGACCGAGCGCGGCAAGCGCGCCGACGAATACCACTCTGCTGATCGTTCTCTTCATCTTGGACCTTCTTTGGAGCTTCTTGTGCTTGGAAGTTCAGGATACCGCCGCAGGATAAACGCAGGGTCCGCCCCCCGGCAAGTGAGCGCCCGCGGGCCGCGCAGGCACGGAACCGCGTTCAGGCTTCGGCGGCGGGCCCTTTCTCGAGCAGCGCGTCGATCACGAACAGATCCGTGAGCACGGCACGCAGGTGAATCGACGCGTTGAGGTTGTCGACGAGCTGGGAGCTGATGTCCTCGCGGCCGAGCACGAGGCGCACGGCCGAGAGGGCCGTCGCGGCGTCGCGCTCGAGCGCGTCGAGGAAGGGCAAGCCGTCGGTCCGCGCCGCCTCGCCCTGCTCGGCCACGAGCGGCTCGACGGCGCTTCGCAGTCCGTCGAGCGCCCCCGCCATGCCCTGCAGAAACTCGCGCAGCCGGCTGCCTGAGCCCGGGCCGCGGTCCGAATCGCGCCCCTGCGCTGCATAGGCCAGCATGAACTCGTAGCCGGACTCGATGGCTTCGATGCGCCGGTCGAGATCCTCCCTGCGGCCTGTTCTGTCAACGCTCATTCGGGACCCGCCATCTTTCCGGATCGTGGTGTTCGAGAAACTCCGCGCGGCTCATCGAGCCCGTGACCATGGCCCGCGTGAATGCGAGCTTCTCGGGCCGGAGCGCAAAATACACATGTGCGATGACCATCGTCACGAGCGTCAGCGCCGCGAGATCGTGGACGACGTAGACGAGGCCCCAGGTGCGGTCCGCGAGCCAATACGGGTGGCGATGCCACCAGGGCGTATCGATCTTGACCATCATGAGCCCGCCCGTCACGGCCGACGCCGTGAGCACGATCGCGAACAGCAGATGAATGAGCTTTTGCGCCAGGGAGTATTTGCCGGGCTTCGGCGGCGGCGTGCGCGTGCGCCTCGAGCTGAACCGCACAACCGCGACGAAGTCGTTCCAATCCGCGCGCCCGAACGCCACGCGGCGCAGATCCTGGAACGCGAGCGCACGGACGAGATGAAACACGAGCGCCGCGATGAGCACCCAGCCGGCCGCCCAGTGCAGGCCGAGCCAGGCGAAACGCACGCCGACGATGGGCAGGAAGGCCGTGGCGAGGAGTGTGAGCACGGCCACGGCCGTGAGCCAGTGGAACAGTCGATCCGCCAATGCGTGGCGCGCGACCCGCTTGCCCCCGCGAACCTCGACGGCTGCCTCGCTCATGTCGGGCTCTTGTCTTCCGCGGCCGCTTGGGGGCCGGCGCACTTCGGCGCAAGCAGAACCCGGTAAAGCGCATGGAGAACGACGAAAGCGATTCCCGCGCCGAGGAACACCCACAGCAGATCCCAAGACATGCCCTGCAGCACCTCTCGGCCGTAGACATCGCGGCTGACGCGAAAAAGCTCCATTGCCTCCCCCGCAGCAGGCGCCGCGCGGCGGACGCCGGCGCCTCGGAGCGCCCGATGATACCGAAGATCGCGCTCAGCGGCACAGCACCTCGAGCGGCGGCTCGTCGAGCGCGGCCCGCTGCTCGCGCAGCGCGAGCACGTGCTCTTCCCAGTATTTCGGTTCGGCGAACCAGGGGAACGCGCGCGGGAAAGCAGGATCGTTCCAGCGCCGCGCGAGCCACGCGGCGTAATGCATGATCCGTAGTGTGCGCAGCGCCTCGACGAGGTGCAGCTCCCTATAATCGAAGTCTCGGAACTGCAGATACCCCTCGAGCAGGTCGCCGAGCTGAATGGCCATCTCGTCTCGCGGGCCGGAGAGAAAAAGCCACAGGTCCTGCACGGCCGGGCCGTTCATGCAATCGTCGAGGTCCACGAAGTGGGGCCCCGAATCGCTCCACAGCACATTGCCGGGATGACAGTCCCCGTGGATGCGCAGTCGCGAATAATCGCCCGCGGCCGCGAAGCGGCGCTCGACGGCCTCGAGCACGTCCGCGGCAATGCTCGCATAGCTCTCCTCGAGATGAGGCGGGATGAAGGCCCCGGCTTCGAGCGTCGCAACGGAAGCGCGGCCGAGTCCCTGGATCGAAAGCGTCGGCCGATGGTCGAAGCGGGCGAGCGCGCCCAACGCGTGCATGCGCCCGAGCACGCGGCCCATCCAGGCACGCTCATCGGCCGTGCCGAGCTCCGGCCAGCGGCCGCCCCGGCGCTCGAAGAGCGCGAACCGGTACCCCTCGTGCTCGTGCAGCGTCCGCTTGCCGGCCGCGAGCGGCGGCACGACGGGGATGCCCTGCCCGGCGAGCTCGAGCGAGAACGCGTGCTCCTCGAGGATGGCCTCGTCGTCCCAACGGCCGGGGCGGTAGAACTTGGCGACGATGAAGCCGTCCTCCGTGCCGAGCTGATAGACGCGGTTCTCGTAGCTTGCGAGCGCCAGGATGCGGCCGTCGCACTCGAAGCCCGCGCTCTCGGCGGCCGCGAGCACAACGTCCGGGCCGAGGCGCGCATAGGGAAGCGCTTCGCTCACGGTCGCCTCCGGGTGCCGCCGCGGCTCGGACGGCGGCATCGGTGCGCCTCCGGCTGCGTGCCGGCGCGCGGGGTATGATCTAATCGATGGCTCGAGGCGGCGGAACGGCCGCCTCGCACGGCGCTCGGAATCGGGGGCTTCGCGTAGGACTCGGGCATGGCTCAAGTGTACGCGCCGGCCGCGCCGGCCGCGCGCCGCATTCGCATCAGCCGGAGCGGACGCCGTGAGCGCAATCATCCCCTATCCGACGCACGTGAGCCGCCTCGAGAACGGCCTCGAGGTCGTGACCATGCCGTCGCCGAGCAACGGCCTCGTGTCGTTCTGGACCGTCGTGCGCACCGGTTCGGGCGCGGAGTACGAGCCGGGCCGCTCGGGCTTCGCGCACTTCTTCGAGCACATGATGTTCCGCGGCACCGAGCGCTACCCGTCCGAGGTCTATCAGCGCATCCTCATGGGCCTCGGCGCCGATGCCAACGCCTTCACGACGGACGACCTCACGGCTTATCACGTATCGCTCTCGGCCGAAGATCTCGAGCAGGTCATGGAGCTCGAGAGCGACCGCTTCAAGCACCTCGCCTACTCCGAGGCTGACTTCAGAACGGAGGCCGGCGCGGTGTACGGCGAATACCGCAAAAGCCGCACGGACGCGTTATTCACGCTGTACGAGAAGCTCATCGCCGCTGCATTCCAGACGCATCCCTACGGCCACACGACGCTGGGCTACGAGGCGGACATCGCCGCCATGCCCTCGATGTACGACTACTCGCGCGAGTTTTTCGCCCGCTACTACCGCCCGGACAACAGTCTTCTGTTCGTCACGGGCGCCATCGACCCGCAGCAGGTGCTGCGCCTCGTCGAGCATCACTACGGCGATTGGCGGCCGGGCTATGTCGCGCCGCCCGTGCCGGCAGAAGCCGCGCAGACCGGCGAGCGCCGCGTCGCAGTGACGTACGCGGGGCGGACGCTGCCGCTGCTGTGGGCCGCGTACAAGATCGACCGCTTCGACCCGGCAAACGAGCTGCGCGTCGCCGCCACCCTGCTGGCCGATCTCGCCTTCGGTCCCACGAGCGCCGCCTACCGCCGCCTCGTGCTCGAGGAGCAGGTCGTCGAGTTCCTGCATGCGGAAGCGAACACGAATCGCGATCCGAGCCTGTTCGACGTTTACACACGCATCAAGGACCCGGCCAAGGTGGACTACGTGCTCGAGGTCGTCGACGAGACGGTCGAGCGCTACCGCGGCTCGCCGCCCGAGCCCGCCCGGCTCGAGGCGCTGAAGTCGCGCGAGCGGTACGGCTTCCTCATGAGCCTCGACACACCCGACCATATCGCCTCGCAGCTCGCGCGCTACCGTGCGATCGGCGGCGGCCTCGAGAGCGTCGAGGCCCTGTATGCCGCCTTCGGCCGCGTGACACCGGAGACCGTGCGAGCCGCGGCCGAGACCTACCTCGCGCGCGAGCGGCGCACGGTGGGTGTGCTGACGGAGGCGTGACGGTGGCGCAGCAGGAAGCTCCGCGGACGGCGGCGGGCGGCAACGGCCCCGTGCTCCTGCGCGTGCCCGCCGATCCGACCGTCGCTTTCTCGGTCCAGTTCGCCGTCGGCTGTGCGGACGACCCGCCCGGCAAGGAGGGGTTGGCCTTTCTGACGGCGCAGATGCTCGCCGACGCCGCGACGCGCCGGAACGGCTACGCCGAAGTGCTCGAGAAACTGTACCCGCTCGCAGCCGACTACTCGATCCGCGTCGACCGCGAGGCAACGACGCTCACGGGCCGCACGCATCGCGACAATCTCGACGCCTACGTCCCGCTGTTCCTCGACGCCTTGCTCGAGCCGGCGTTCGCCGAGCAGGACTTTCAGCGTGTGCGGCACGACGCCGTCAACTACCTCGAAAACACGCTGCGCTACTCGTCGGACGAGGAGCTGGCCAAGGCGGCGCTGTATCGCTTCGTCTTCGAGGGCACACGCTATGCGCATCCGGCGGAAGGCACCGTAGCGGGCCTTACGGCCGTCACGCTCGCCGACGTGCGCGACTTTTACCGCCGCCGGTTCACGCGCCGAACCGCGCAACTCGGGCTCGGCGGCGGCTTCGACGACGCGCTCGTCGCGCGCATGGCCGCGGCGCTCGGGCGGCTGCCGGCCGGCGACCCGCCGCCGCATGCGGCCGTCGCCGCGCCGCCCATCGCCGGCCGCCAGGTGCTGATCGTCGAGAAACCCGGCGCGGACACCTCGCTCAGCTTCGGCTTCCCATTGGACGTCCTGCGGGGCGAACGCGACTTCTACGCCCTGTGGATCGCGAACTCCTGGCTGGGGGAACATCGGAACCAGGCGAGCCACCTGTTCCAGGTCATCCGCGAAGTGCGCGGGCTCAATTACGGCGACTACTCCTACATCGAGGCTTTCCCGGAAGGCGGCGAGCGCCAGATGCCGCCCGTCAACGTGCCTCGCCGCCAGCAGCTCTTCGAAGTCTGGATACGTACGCTGCCTAACAATCAGGCACTGTTCGCACTCAGGGCCGCCCTGCACGAGCTGCAGCGGCTCGTGGACGATGGACTCACGCAGGAGCAGTTCGAGCTCACGCGGGCCTTCCTCTCGAAGTACGTCCTGCATTTCGCCGAGACGACCTCGGCCCGCCTCGGCTACGCCATGGACGACCGGTTCTACGGCCTCGATGGGGAAGGTCATCTAGCGCGGTTTCGACGCGTGCTTAGCGAGCTCACCGCCCACAACGTCAACACCGCCGTTACAAAACATCTACAGTATGCGAACCTCAAGATCGCGATCGTGACGGGCGCTGCCGAGGCGCTCGCGGCAGCGCTGGCGGCCGACGCCCCGAGCCCCATCGTCTACTCGAATCCGAAGCCCCAGTCCGTGCTCGACGACGACAAGACCTTCGCCACGTACCCGCTCGACGTGGCCGGACGCATCGCCGTCGAACCCGCCGCCGCGATATTCCAGCAATAGAAAGGGGTCAGAGCCCTTTATCGCCCTTCACCGCAGCGCCTTCGCGAGAAACGGCAGGCTCCGGTCCATGCGGTCGTCGATACCCGAGTGCGTTCCGTCGAACTCCTCGTAGCGGTGCTCGATACCGGCTTCGGCCAATCGCTTGGAGAGAATGCGGCAGCCGTAGTGAATGCGGTACTGGTCGCGCCAACCGCAGTCCATGTAGATGCCGCGCAGCGTCTTCAGGTTCTTCGCGTGCCGCTCGACGAGGTTGATCGGATCGTGACGCTGCCACTCGCGCCATCGGCGCGGGATCAGCTCGCCGGTCTCGAGGTCGAACGGCACACGCAGCCGCTCGGGCTGCTGCGGATCGGGATCGTAGGTCGCGGCCATCGCGAGGTTCATGAGGCAGTGAACCTCGGCGCTGGAGAGCCGCGGTTTCTTCCAGACGGCCTCCAGAAACCGGCGCGCGCGGCCGTCGTCGTGCCCCGGGTCGGGCGCGGAAAAATCCCGTAGCGGGTCCACGGGCCCTTCGCGCCGCTTCGGCGAGCGGTACTTCGCGAGCTCGTCGAGGGTCGAGGGCCAGTCGCTGCGGTAGATGAAATCGAAGTACGCGTCGCCCGAATGATTCGCGATCGCGCCCCAGAAGGCGGCGTACTTCATGCCGTGGATCATGGCGCCGTAGCCGCCCGACGACTTGCCGAAGCAGCCCCGGTGCTCACGCGCGCCCAAGCTGCGGAACTCCCTGTCGACGAGCGGGATGAGCTCCTTAGTCAGATAGTCGGCGTAACGGCCGATCGCGGCCGAATTGACATATTGATTACCGCCGAGCGCGGTAAAGCAGTCGGGAAACACGAGAATGGCCGGCGCCATCTTCTCCTCCGCGACGAGGCGCGCGGCGCGCTCCGGCACGTTCTCGTCGAAGGCCTTCCAATTCGTGTGCGACTTGCCCGACCCCGTATAGCCGACCAGATCGAACATGACCGGGAAACGCTTGCCCAAGCCGCGCCCGTGTCCCTGGTCGTATTGGGGCGGCAGCCAAACGTCCAGCTCGCGCAAATGCGGGTCGCCGAGGGGATTGTCGGCGAGAATGGACGAATTGACGTCGAGGGTGACGAGGCGTCCGCTCGCCCAGTCCGGTCTCTTGAGTACCATGCCTCTCCTTTGCGTATGGCGCCGGCTTCGATTCTAACGCGGCGACGGTCCTGGCACTTCTCGTGCATGCCTCGGGCGGGCATGTCGGACTCCAGTTACAATGGGCGCGGTGTGCTCCACAAGGCAGAGGAGCGCATCGAGGAGAAAGTCGGGGGACCGGCGCGCCTCAAGATCATCGCCCTGCTCGCGGCCGTATTGGCGCTCGACACGGCCGACAAGGGTACGGTATCGGCCGTCGCGGGGAGCCTCGAGAAAGCGTTCAATATCGGCCACCCCAGCATCGGCGTGCTGCTCGCCGCCGTCTCGTTCGTCGGCGCGGTCTTCGCGCTGCCCATGGGGGTTCTCGTCGACCGTACTCGCCGCAAGCGCCTGCTCATGGTCGTCATCGCCGTTTGGAGCGTCGCCATGGCCGTGAGCGGAACCTCGACGTCGTTTATTTACCTGCTCGTCACACGCATCTTTCTGGGCGCCGTGACGGCCGCCGCCACCCTGGCCGGCGAGCTCGTCGGCATGGGCATCGGCTTCTTCGTCTCGGGCGAGGTCTCGTCCTGGCTCGATTGGCGCTGGTCCTTCTATGTCATGGGCGTACCGGGTGTCGCGCTGGTCTTCATCCTCTGGCGCTTTCTGCCGGAGCCCGCCCGAGGCGGACAAAGCTGGATCGGCCGCGGCGAGCAGGACGTGCGCTCGGCCGAGGACGTGGACGACAAGGGGAAGGCGGCGCCCACCGCCGAGCGCGGCAAGGAGCCGCCGGCCGAGCAGGCCGGCTCGGCCCAGAAAGCCCAGGAATCGGTGGTGCAGGCCGGCGTGCGGCCGCGCGAGGCGCTGATTCTGCACGAGGACCCGTCGCGGCGCAGCCTTTGGTGGGCCATCCGCTACGTAGTCCGTATTCCGACCTATGTGCTCATCATCTTCGCCTCGTCGCTCGGCTACTACTTCTTCTCCGGCGTGCGCGGTTTCGCCATGATCTACGTCACCGGCCACTACGGCATCACGCGCAGCGTCGCGAGCGCGCTCGTCGTCGTCCTCGGCATCGGGGCGGTGGCGGGCGTCGTCGCGGGCGGACGCATCTCGGCGTGGCTGCTGGACAGGCGCCGCTTCGACGCCCGAATCCTCGTGCCGGGCGTCGCTCTCGGTCTTTCCGTGCTCCTGTTCGCGCCCGGCATCTGGACCAGCAACGTCTACATCGCATTTGCCCTGCTCACGCTAGGCGCGGCCGCGCTGGCCGCGGCGAATCCCCCGATCGACGCGGCCCGGCTCGACATCATCCACCCGCGGCTCTGGGGCCGAGCCGAAGCGGGGCGCATGGCCCTCAGGGCCGGACTCGAGGGCAGTGCGCCGATTGTCTTCGGCCTCATGTCCGATTGGCTCGGCGGCGGCCAGAAGGGGCTCGAGTGGACCTATCTGCTGATGCTGATTCCCGTCGCAGTCGCGGCTTCGCTGGCCATTCCGGCACGGCGAACGTATCCGCGCGATGTCGCGACCGCGGCGGCGTCGGTCAAGGAGACCAGCGGCCCCTAAAGCAGCGTGCGTAATGCCGGCCGGTTGATCTTATTGGTGCCGGTCTTCGGCAGCGCGGCGACGAAATGAACCTCGACGGGGCGTTTGTACTTGACCATCTGCGCTTCGCAGTAAGCGAAGAACTCCTGCTCCGTGAGATGCTTGCCGGCATCGAGGACGACGAACGCCACGAGCACCTCGCCGAGCCGCGGATCCGATTTGCCGACCGTCGCCGCTTCGCGGATCGCCGGGTGGTTGAACAGGACCTCGTCGACTTCGCGTGGATACACGTTGTAGCCGCCGACGATGACCATGTCCTTCTTGCGGTCGACGAGGAACAGGAAACCGTCTTCGTCGACGTAGCCGATATCGCCCGTGTACAGCCAGCCGCCGCGCAGCGCGAGCGCCGTCTCCTCGGGGTTGTTACGGTAGCCGCGCATGAGCTGGGGGCCCTTGACGCGCACCTCGCCGGCCTCGCCCATGGGCAGCACGCGGTCGCCGGTCTCCACGTCGACGATCTCGACATCCGTCCGGGGCACCGGGTTGCCGACGGACAGCAGCTTACGGATGCCGGGGCACGGATTCAGGCAGAACGGCGCCCCTTCGGACATGCCCCAACCCTCGAGCAGCGGGCTGCCGACGCGCTCGTTCCATTCGCGATGCAGGTCCTCGGGGCACGGCGCACCCCCCGAAAGACAGTACTTGAGCGGCCCGAAGTCCGTCTCGTCGAGCAAGGGGCTCGCGAGCAGACCCATATAGATGGGCGCAGGACCGCCGGCGAACACAGTGATGCGGTGCTCCGTGAAGGCTCTGAGCAACTTGTCGGGGTCGTAGCGCGGCACCATGACGAGCGTGCTGCGCGCGTGGATGGGGACCCAGGTTGCATAGGCGAGCCCCCAAATGTGGAACATGGGCGCGACATTCAGGAACCGTTCGGCGCCGGACTCGAGCGGCCAGACGCTGACATGCTGCAGCACGCCCCAGATGAGTCCCCGGTGCGTGTGATCCACGCCCTTGGGTACGCCCGTCGAGCCGCCCGTGAAAATCACGAGCGCGAGGTCGTCGGCGCTCGGAAAGCGGCTCGGATCGAGCTCGTGAGACGCGTCCCGCGCGAGCCGTTCGAGCTCCCCCTGCCCGAAGACGCGCACGGCGAGACCGAGCCGCGCGGCGACCTCGGCCGCCTTCTCGTGCATATCGGGATGCGCGACGATCGTGCAGGCTTCGATGCTCGCCAGCACCTTCTCGAGCTCCGGCACCTTGAAATACGGGTTCACGGGCGCGACCTGCGCACCCGCGACCATCCCGGCCATGATCGCGACATCCATCTCGATCGAATTCGGCATCATGACGACGACGCGCTTGCCGCGCGTCCCATCGAGCTCGGCAGCGAGCCCGGCAACGGCGCGGCCGAAGTCGGCGTAAGACAGGCGACGCTCCTCGTAGATGACGGCCGTGACCTGCGGCTCGGCTTCCACGGCATCGTGAAACATGTGCACGAGCGTCTCGTAGCGCCGCACGTCGGCGCGAATGTCGATCTTGGCCGTAATGCGCGAAGGCTGGGTCATGTGCGACTTCCGAAAACGTAGCCGAAACAAGGTCGTCGGGGAGAGTTGCTCGGCAGCTTAGCACAGGCAGGCAGCGGCCCGATCGGGACCGCTCGAGGGCACGTCGCAGCGGACGCCGGAAGCCGCTCTGCGCTCGTCGCCTGGGCTCTGAAGCTGTGGTAGCTTTGGCGAATGTCGAAGCGGTTTCGCTCCCTGCTCTGGCTCGTATGCGGCATCGCCCTGGCCATCGCGGCGGGCAGCGGCGCGGCGCAGCAGCGCGGCGAAGAGACGGCGCGTCCCGGCGAGTTCCATTTCGCACGCATGGTCTACACGGACCGGCCGCGCTACGGCGGTTTCCGGCGCGGCTTCGGCCGCGGCTGGTGGCGGCAGGACTGGCCGCGCGCGGAGGAGCATTTCCTCGAGGTCGTCAAGCGGCTCACGCGCATCGATGTCGGCGAGCCCGATTTCGTGCGGCTCACCGACGACGATCTGTTCACCCATCCGTGGCTCTACGCGACTCAGGTCGGTTACTGGGACCTCAGCGACGAGGAGATCGCCAGACTGCGCGAATATCTGCTGCGCGGCGGCTTTCTCATGACGGACGATTTTTGGAATCCGGATGAATGGGCCGTGTTTCAGCAGACCATGTCGCGGCTGTTTCCCGATCGCCCCATGGTGTCGATCCCCGGCAACGATCCGGTGCTGCACGTGCTCTACTCGATCGACGAGTTCACGCAGATCCCGGGGCTGCGTCATCTGGGCTACCTCAAAGAGCTGCCTCCGCCACAGTGGCTAGGCATCTACGACGACGACGGCCGGCTCATGGTGGCGGTGAATTTCCGGCAGGACATCGGCGACTCCTGGGAGGAAGCCGACACGCCGCAATATCCGGAGCCGATGACGGCGCTCGGCTATCGGTTCGGAATCAACTACGTCGTCTACGCCATGACGCACTGAGGCGGCCCTCGTCCGCGCGCGGCTCGAGCGGGACGGCGTCTCCTCCGCTTCGGGCCGGCCGCGGCAACATTACCAGCGCCCGAAGTTCGGCTCGAAATCGACGGCCATGGCCGCATCGTAATAGGGCAGGCTTTGCGAGCGCGGCGGCGCCGCGGCATCCAGGCGCTCGAGGTCCTCTGGGGTCACCGAAACGTCGGCGGCGCCGAGGTTGTCGACGAGCTGCTCCATGGTGCGCGGGCCGACGATCGGCGCCGTCACGCCGGGCTGCGCAGCGTTCCAGGCCAGCGCGAGCTGCGAAGGCGTGCAGCCCTTCTCGGCGGCCAGGCCGGTCAGGGCCTCGATGACATCGAAGGCCCGAGGCGTGATCGCGCGGCCGAAGTTGTCCATGCCGCCTTGCCAGCGGCCTTGGGCGCTTTGGTCCTCGCGCCGGTATTTGCCCGTGAGCAGACCTCCGCACAGCGGGCCCCACGGAATCACCCCCAGGCCGAAGCTGCGCGCGGCGGGCAGCAGCTCGCGCTCGGCCGTGCGGTCGAGGAGGTTGTAGGCCGGCTGCTCGCAGACGAAGCGGTTCAAGCCGAACTCCTTCGCGGCCCAGAGCGACTCGACGATCTTCCAGGCCGGGAACATGCTGGTGCCGATGTACCGCACCTTGCCCGCGCGGATCAGGTCGTCGAGCCCGCGAAGCGTCTCGTCGATGGGGATATCGGACTGCGCCCGGTGCAGCTGATAGAGATCGATCCAATCCGTCTCCAATCGCTTCAGCGAAGCCTCGCAGCCCTCGACAATGTGGCGGCGGCTCAAGCCGCGCGCGTTCGGGTCCGAGTCGTTCTCGGGCAGGAACACCTTGGTGGCCAGGATCGTGCGCTGCCGGCGTCCGGCGCGCGCCAGAGCCTTGCCGACGATGCGCTCGCTCTCGCCCGCCGCATAGGCGTTCGCCGTATCGACGAAATTGATGCCCTCGTCGAGCGCGCGCTCGATGATCGGAATGGAATCGGCCTCGCCGGTGCGGCGGCCGAACATCATCGTGCCGAGGCAAAGCTGACTGACTTTGACGCCCGTGCGCCCGAGATTGCGGTATTCCATCGCTCGTCGCCTTCCGTCTCGATCCGACAGCCATTGTAACGCGCCCGCGAGGGCCTCTCGATGCGGCTACGCGCCCCCGCTCAGGAAGTCTCGCTTACCGATCTGCACGCCGTTGTGCCGCAGAATTGCGTAGGCCGCGGTCATGTGAAAATAGAAGTTGGGCACGACGAACGTCAGCAAATAGTCCTGGCCCGAGAAAGTCAGCGTCGCGGAGGGGAACTTGAGCTCGATGTGACGCGTCTCGGCGCCTTCGAACGCGGAGGCGTCGAATGAACCGACGTAGTCGCGCGTACGCGCGATGCGCTGCGCGAGATCGGCGAACGTCGCCTCCTCGTCCGCCCACTTCGGCGGCTCGTGCCCCGCAAGCCGCGCGAGACCGTTCTTGGCCTGGTCGCACGTGACCTGCACCTGCTTGACGAGGTGAAACATGTCGGGCGCGAGGCGGCCCTGCAGAAACACCTGCGGGTCGATGTTGCGCGCGACGGCATCGGCTTCGGCCTTGCGGAGAATGCCGGCCAGGCCCGCGAGCATGTGGGAAAACACGGGAACGGTCTGAGCGTAGATCGAAATTGCCATCGGGAATGCCTCCGTGGGGAAAATGCCCGCCATCTTAGACGGAAATTTGTCGCTGCAAAGAGCTCTTTCCTGCACGATTCATGAAGGGGCTTGGGGCAGGCCGTAGCGCTCTTCGAGCTATGGCCGCGTCGGTGTCCGGCTTCAGGTACGGCGTAAGGGCGGTGTCGCGACGCTGAGCGCCAGGGAGGGCGCTCAGCGAGCCGCCAGGGATGGGTTCACGGCGGTCCCGACACCGCCCTTACGCCGTGCCTGAAGCCCACTACCAACGTGCCTGGTGACGCTAGAGGGCCTCCTCGGCCGGCGCGTTCAACGCATCCCACGTATGCTGCGCAAAGCCGACGCCGGCCTCGTTGAAGTAGTTGTAGCTCACGTCGCAGCCCGCGTCGAGGATGGGCGAAAGCTCCTCGGGATAGACGTGCGTCGCACTGATGAGCCCGCCAAAGCCCCGCGCCCGGAGCTCGCGGCAGGCGAGCAGCTTCGCGTCGAGATCCGGCATGGCCAACATCACGGCCTCGATGCGCTCGAGATTCAGACGTTGCCAGAAGCCGGCGTCCTCGGCGTCCGCATAGGCCACCCGGCGCCCCTCGCGCAGGTGGCGCTCGAGCTTCGCCGGATCGCTGTCGACGCCGACGATGTGGTCGCGCTGCTCGCGCAGGTAATCGAAAGCCCCCGTGCCGACGCGGCCCATGCCGACGATGAGGACCTCGGCGCTGCCGAGCGTGATCGGCTCGTCGTCGGGGTGGCGCTTGTCGCGCTCGAGCGGCTCGAGCCAGCGGCCGGCGGCGGCATAGAGCCGGTGCGCATAGGCGTTGAGCGGCGCCGCGATCGCGAACGACAGCGCGACCGTCAGTGCCGCGGCGACCAGCCAGCCGGCGTCGAGCAGACCGTCCTCGACGGCGAGCCGGGTGACGATGAGCCCGAACTCGCTGAACGTTGCGAGACTAAGCGCCGTGAGCAGACCGGTTCGGGCGCGCAGCCCGAAGGCGAGCAGCAGCGCGAAGAAGCCGGCCGCCTTGAGCGGCAAGAGCAGCATGAGCAGTGCGGCCGTGCCTGCGGT
The DNA here is from genome assembly GCA_963782445.1 of uncultured Gammaproteobacteria bacterium. Taxonomy (GTDB): domain Bacteria; phylum Pseudomonadota; class Gammaproteobacteria; order Steroidobacterales; family Rariloculaceae; genus ZC4RG20. The sequence goes on along the minus strand of CAWAJM010000001.1, from coordinate 415,672 downwards.
GTGCCAAGTCGGCAGGCCCGAGAGACCGATAGAAAGAAAGAAACCGACGAGGAACAGCTCCTTGAGGCTCCAGAGCGCATCGCTGAGCTCCTGCGCCCGCCGGTGATCGGCCAGCATCATCCCGAGCACGAGCGCGCCGAGCTCCGGACTCAGGCCGAGGTGCGCGAAGCCTTCGCCGCCGAGCGCAAGTGCGAGGGCGGCGCCGAAAAGCACGAGCAGCTCGCCGTGGCCGACCCAGTCGAGTGCGCGTCCGAGCAGCGGCCGCAGCAACGGCAGCGCGAGCAACAGCAGCGCATAGGGCGAGGGCGCGCGCACGTTCAGGGCCGCGAGCAACGCCACGGCCGCAAGATCCTGAACGATGAGGATGCCGATCGCGATGCGGCCGTGCACGGCGCGCAGCTCGCGTTGCGCCTCGAGCACCTTACCCGCGAAGACCGTGCTCGAGAAACCCAGCGCGAGCCCGAGCGTGACGGCCGCCGGCAGTGGGACACCGCCGCCCGTCAACGCGGCGAACAGCAAGCCGCCGAACAGAACGAGGTGCAGCACGGCCGTGCCCCAGACCTCGTGACGCAGCAGCGTCTTGACGCGGAGCTTGAGCCCGACCGCAAACAGCAGCAGGAGCACGCCCGCCTCCGAAAGCGTTTCGAGAAACGGCGTGGAGTGAACGCCGAGGGCACCGAGCGCGAAACCCGCGGCCAGAAACCCGACGAGCGGCGGCAGACCGACCCGCGCCATCGCGAAACCGAGCACGAGTGCCGCCGCGATCCAATTTGCCGACATTCGCCAGCCTCCCAGTCAGGCCCCGAGGCATTATGCGCCCGGCGGGATACGCGCGGCTCGGCACCGGCCGGCGCGACATCGCTCCCCCCGAGCCCGACTCCGCGTTACGATTGCCACCAGCCCGGCCGAGCTGCCGGGCAATCCGCATGGAGACCGGAAGTTGAGAGCCCTCAAGATTTTCGCGCTCGCCGCCGGAGTCGTCGGAATTGCGCTGATCGCGGGCGCGGCCGCGCTCCTCGCCTGGTTCGATCCCAACGACTACAAGGACTACGTCACCCGCTGGGCCGAGGCCCGCACCGGGCGCCACGTCGCAATCGGCGGCAAACTCGAGCTGCAGGTGTTTCCGTGGCTGGCCGTGCAGACGAGCGGGATCACGATCGGCAACGCCGACGGCTTCGGCGCGGAACCGTTTGCCACCGCGGCGCATGCGGCCGCCGAGGTCCGCCTCCTGCCGCTGCTCGAAAAGCGCATCGAGGTGGGTACCGTGCGCCTCGACGGCGTGCAGCTGCATCTCGAGCGCGATGCGGCGGGCCGCGGCAACTGGGAGGATTTCCTCGCGAAACCGGCCGTCGCGCAAACGCCCGGCTCGAGCGCGCCCGGCCCCACCGGCATGGCGGCCGCGCCCGGGTGGCTCGATGCCGTCAACGTCGCGGGTGTGCGCATCAGCAACAGCCGCATCGAGTGGCGTGACGCCGCGGGGCCCCACTACGTCGTCGACGGCCTCGAGCTCTCGACGGGTCCGATCCGCGCCGGCCTGCCGATCGCGGTGACGGCCGGATTCGAGGCGCGCGACGTGGCCTCGCAGCGCAGCGCAGCCATCGAAGCGCACGCCGTCGCGACGCTCCACGGCACCCGCGTCGAGTTCGGCAAGACCCGGATCGAAGCGCATCTGGCCGGCATGCCGATCGACGGCGGCAATATCGATGCAGCGCTCGGCTGGACTGAGGCCGCGTTCGATCCGGCCGCTGGCGCGCTCCACGTGCAGGGCCTGTCGACGAGCCTCGCGGGCCTCGCGGCCGTCTGGAAGCTCGACGCGGACAACCTATTCGGCGCGCCGACGGTGAGCGGGCACGTCGGCATCGAATCGGGCTCGGCCGCAGCCGCGTTCGAATTGCTCGGCCTCGCGCCGCCGCCGGGCGTCGATGCGAAAGGCCTCGGCACGTTTGATGCGGCCGCCGACTTCCGGACCGAGCTCGCGCCTGCAGCGAACTCGGCGAGCGATGTCCCGATTACGGCCGAGGTCACGGGTATTCACGCCGCCTGGCTCGGCGTCGCGCTGCGCGGCCGGGCTCGCCTGAGCGACGCGGGCAAGCTCGACGCTTCCCTCGAGATCCCGCCTTTTGCGCCGAATGCCACGCTGCTCGCGCTCGCGCGCGCCCGCTTGCCGGCGAGCATCGACCTCGCCGCGATGAAGCGGCTCGGCTTCTCGGGGCGCCTGACGGGCGACCTCGACAACCGGAGTTTCAGCCTCTCGGACGTCAAGGCCGAGCTGCTCGGGGCCACGGTCACGGGCGGCATCGAAACGGTGCCGCAGGCGGGCACGAACGTGTACCGCGGCACGCTCAAAACGACCCGCTTCGCGCCGAACGAGTTCGCCGCGGTCTTCGCGCGCCTGCTGTCCGACAAGATCGTGCCGGCCAAGCTCGGCACGCTCGCCCTCGATACGACGTTCACTTACGATCCTGCGCACGACGCGCTCTCGCTCGCGCCGCTGCAGCTCGAAGCCTTCGGCCTAGCCGCGGCCGGGCGGCTCAGCGCCAGCCATTTGGCGGGCACGCCCGTGCTCAAGGGCCAGGCGCGCCTGGCGACCTTCTCGCCGCGCGACCTGCTGCGGCGCTTCGGCCAGCCGCCGCCCGTCACGGCAGACCCGAAGGCGCTGCAGCGGGCGAGCATCGCGACGGACTTCGAGATCGACCCGGGCCAGGGGCACTTCACGAACATGGTCCTCGCGCTCGACGACAGCCGCATTTCGGGCGATTTCACGGTCGAGGGCATCAGGAACCCGGAATACCGCTTCGCGCTCGCGATCGACCGCGTCGACGCCGACCGCTATCTGCCGCCCCCGGCCCCGCCGGCGCCCAAGGGGGCCGCCCGGCCGCGGCCGGCCGACACGGCACCCACGGCCGGCGACATCGAGCTGCCGGCCGAGGCCCTGAGCACGCTCAAGCTCGACGGCAGCATCAAGGTCGGCAAGCTCAAGCTCGCGAACCTCGATCTCGACGAAGTCGCGACGAACGTCGCCGTTGGCAACGGCGAGGCGCGGCTTTCGAAAGCCGGCGCAAAGCTCTATGGCGGCCGATTCGACGGCAGCTTCGAGGTCAAGGCGGCCGGCAAACAGCCGGGACTCACCCTCGAGGGCCGCGGCAAGAGCCTCGAACTCGCACCGCTGATCACGGCGCTGACGCGCGAGAAGGCGAACTTCAGCGGCAAAGGAGACTTCGATCTCGCGCTCAGCGGCCACGGCACGAAGATCATCGACAACGTCCGCAGCGCGGACGGCAAGGTCTCTTTCGCGCTCAAGAACGGGGCCATCGACGGCTTCAATCTCGGCCGCACGCTTTGCGCCGTCTACAACGCTTCGCAGAAGCTGCCGGGCCCGGCCGCGCAGCCCGCCGTGACGCGCTACGAGCTCGTGAGCGGCACGGCCGAGGTCGCGAACGGCGTGGCCTCGAGCTCCGACCTGCTGGCCCGCGCCTCGTTCATGGACGTGAAGGGCCGCGGCAAGCTCAAGCTGGCCGAGCAGGGCCTCGACTACGAGCTCGAGGCCAAGATGACGGGCAAAATCGGTATCCGTGGCTGCGAGTCGATGGACGGGCTCGTCGGCGAGTCCATCCCGCTGACGCTGCGAGGCACCGTGACGAATCCGGACATTCGTCCCGATTTCACGGCGATTATCCAGCGCCGCGTCAAGAAGCAGCTGAAGCAGCGTCTCGAGAACCGAATTCTCAAAGGCCTGCTCAAGTGAGCGAAACCGTTACAATGTGGGCGGCCGGCGGGCCCGCCGCCGCGCCGCGCATCCACGCCGACCGCGCGCGCGGCGGCCGTGCGCCGCCGCCGCACAGGTGACCGTTTGAAGCCGTCCTCCAAACAGCGTCGATCTCGCTCAGGCAACGGCCGAAAGCGCCGCAAGGGAACCCCTTCTTCGCGGCTGCGCCGAACCCTGCGCCGCCTGCTCGCCCCGGTGCTCGTCTTGACCGCGCTCGGCGTCCTGGCTCTGGGCGGCTACATCGCGTATCTGTCGTACACGGTCAGCCGCGAGTTCGAGGCGCGGCGCTGGGATCTGCCCGCGGAGGTCTATGCGGCGCCGCTCGAGCTCTATGCGGGCCGGCGCCTCAGCATGCAGGCCCTGGCCGTCGAGCTGCGCCGTCTCGGCTATCGGGACGACACGGGCAAGGCGGCCACCGAGACGCCGCAGGCCGGACACTATCGGCGCGAAGGGGCGACGCTCGACCTTACGACGCGCGCCTATCGCTACGAGGGCGAGAGCGAGCCCTCGACGGCCGTGAAAATCGACTTCTCGGGCGAAAGGTTGACGGAGATTACCGGCACGGGCAGCCGCTCGGTGCCGCTGCTCCGGCTCGATCCCCTGCTCATCGGCAGCCTTTTCCCGGCCCACGGTGAGGACCGGCTCATTTTGACGCCGGACGAGATTCCGCCGCTGCTCGTCCAGACGCTCAAGGCCGTCGAGGACCGGCGCTTCGACGAGCACCACGGTGTCGACTTGCGCGCGATGCTGCGGGCCGCCCTGGTCGACTTGCGCCACGGCGAGCTCCGCCAGGGCGGCAGCACGCTGACCCAGCAGCTCGTGCGCAGCTTCTTCCTTTCGAACAAGCGGACGTTCGAGCGCAAGCTGCGCGAGGCACTCATGGCCATCGCGCTCGAGCTGCGGTACTCGAAGACCGAGCTCATGCAGGCCTACGTGAACGAGGTCTACCTCGCCCAGGACGGCGTGCGCGCGATACACGGGTTCGGGCTCGCGAGCCAGTTCTACTTCGGCAAGCCCATCGGCGAGCTCGAGCTGCACGAGCTCGCGCTGCTCGTCGCGCAGGTCCGCGGCCCGAGCTATTACAACCCGCGCACGCATCCGCAACGCGCGCTCGAAAGGCGCAACCTCATTCTCGACGAAATGGCGTCCCAGGGCCTCGTCGACAAGCAGGCCGCCGAGGCGGCCGAGGCGCAGCCCCTCGGCGTGCTGCCTTCGGCGGGGCGCATCGAGAGCTACTTCGCCGCGTTCCTCGACGCGGTCCGGCGCCAGCTGTACTTCGAGTATCCGCCCGACGTGCTGGAGCGCAAGGGCATGACGGTGCTGACTACGCTCGATCCTGCCGTCCAGGCCGCGGCGGAGAGCGCGCTCAAGAGCGAGCTCGACAAGCTCGACGCCGATCGCGGCCGCAAGACGCCCGAGCTCGAAGGCGCCGTCGTCGTGACCAACCCGCAGACGGCGGACGTGCTCGCGATCGTCGGCAGTCGCAAGAGCGGGTTCGACGGCTTCAACCGGGCGCTCGACGCCCAGCGGCCCATCGGTTCGCTCGTCAAACCGGCCGTCTACCTCGCCGCCTTGGACACGAAACGCTACACGCTGGCTTCGACGATCGACGACAGCCCGATCTCGGTGCCCCTGCCGGACGGCTCGCAGTGGAAGCCGAACAATTTTTCGGACGAATCGCACGGCCGCGTGCCGCTCGTGCAGGCGCTCGCCGAATCGTTCAACCTCGCGACGGTGCGGCTCGGGCTCGACGTGGGCGTCGACAAAGTCGCGAAGCTCCTCGTGCGGCTCGGCCTCACACACGAGCCGGCCCGCTATCCCTCGCTGCTGCTCGGCGCCGTCGAGCTCTCGCCGTTCGAAGTCGCGCAGGTCTACAACACGCTCGCGAACGGCGGCTTCCGGGCGCCGCTGCGCGTCGTGCGTGCCGTCCTCGACAGCGAGGGCAAGACCGTGCACACGTATCCTCTTAACATCGACGAGGCAGCGGACCCGGCCAACGTCTACGCCGTGAACCAGGCGCTCGTGCAGGTCATGGAACGCGGCACAGGCAAGACTGCACGGCGGCTCATCGACCCGAACCTCACGGTCGCGGGCAAAACCGGCACTTCGGACGATCTGCGCGACAGCTGGTTCGCGGGCTTCACGAACGACCGGCTCATCGTCTCGTGGGTCGGCAACGACGCCAACCGCGCGACGGGACTCACGGGCGCGGCCGGCGCCTCGAAAGTTTGGGCCGCCGTATTGAATCGGCTCGACGCGAAGCCCTACGACGTCCCGCCTCCGGCCGGCATGAACATGCAATGGATCGACTACGATACGGGTCTCGCGACGGACCCGAGCTGCCCGAACGCGGTCCAGTTGCCGCTTCCCGAGGGCACGGACCCCCCCGCGGCCCGGAGCTGCGGCAGCACAAAGACCGAGATCGCGCCCGGCATCAGAAACTGGCTCAGGAAGGCATTGAAGTGACGAGTTCCCGTTCCTCCGCGCGCGCCATGTGTGTGCCCGCGGTGTTGCGCATTGCGGCCGTGCTGGTCGCGCTCTCGCTCGGCGCCTGCGCGCTGGCGCCGCCCGCGACGAGCCCGCGAGCCGAAGCGGCCGCGCCGCCCGGAGCCGGCTCGCGCACCGGCGGCGATACGATCGTGCCGGGCGCGCCGGCCGACGGCGCAGCTCGGGCGAGCCGCGTGCTGCTCGAGCGCAGCCGTGCGCAAGCGGCCGCGGGCAGCTACGCCGCTGCAGAGACTTCCGTCGAGCGCGCGCTGCGCATCGCTCCGAACGACGCCCGACTGTGGCTCGAACTCGCCCAGGTCAAGCTCGCGGCGGGCGACACCCAGCAGGCGGGCGTCATGGCGCGCAAAGCCCTGACGCTTGCGGGCGCCGACACCGAAACGCGCGCCCGCGCCGAGAAGCTCATCGACTCCGCGTCCCGCTGACGCGCGGCCTCTGCAGGAGGCCGGCCAGGGCTCCCGGATCCGCCACGATGTCGACCGCGCACTTCGACAAGGACCCCGCCGTCGACCGCGCCCTGCGTCACTCGGTCCGCGACGGTATGGCGTTCTCGATCTCGGCCGGTGCCGGGGAAACGTATTTCTCGGCCTTCGCGCTCCTGCTCGGGGCAACGGCGCCGGAGATCGCACTCCTCACGACGCTGCCGCCGCTGATCGGCTCCGGCGCCCAGCTGCTCTCCGCCTGGGCCGGGCGGCGCGCGCCGCGCAAGCGGATCGTGCTGCTCGGGGCGGGCCTGCAGGCATTGATTTGGCTGCCGCTGCTCTCCCTGCCGCGCGCGTTCCCGGCGCAAGCCGTGCCCATGCTGCTCGTGCTGTTCGCGCTGTATCAATCGGCGGGCAACTTCGCCGCGCCGCAGTGGACGAGCCTCATGCGCGACCTCGTATCGGAGAAGCGCCGGGGCCGCTACTTCGGCCGTCGGACGCGGTTCACGACGATGGCCTCGTTCGCGGCGCTCGTCGGGGCCGGGGCCATCCTCAACGCCTTCGCCCGCGCGGGCGACGCCTATGCGGGCTTCGTTACGGCGTTCTTCTGCGCGTTCCTGGCCCGCAGTGTCTCGGTGTACCACTTGGGCTTCCTGCACGAGCCGCCCACCGCGGCGGCGTCCCCCGTGGAAATGCACCTGCATCATTGGTGGCAGGGTCTGCGTACGAGCGGAGCGCTGGGATTCACGGCCTACTTCGTGCTCATGAACCTCGCCGTCGGCATCGCCTCGCCGTTCTTCGCCGTGTATATGCTCAGGGACCTGCACTTCAGCTACCTCGAGTTCACGGCGACGACGGGCGCCAGCGTGCTCGTGCAGTTCCTGACGCTCAACACCTGGGGACGCATCGCGGACATCTACGGCAACCGGGCGATACTCATCGTCACGAGCATGCTCTTGCCCGTCGTGCCCCTGCTGTGGCTCGTCTCGGCGGACTTCTTCTATCTGCTCGCGGTGCAGTGCGTCTCGGGGCTGTGCTGGGCCGGCTTCACGCTGAGCTCGGGCAACCTGCTCTACGACCTCGTGCCGCGCAACCGGCGGGCCGAATACGTAGCCTTTCACAACATAGGCAATGCGGCCTGCGTCTTCACGGGCGCCATGGCCGGCGCGCTGCTCGCGACCGTGCTGCCGGCGCGCTCGCCGTTCCTCGGCGCCGCTTCCGCCGGCAGCAATCTGCTCTACCTGTTCGCGCTCTCCGGCATCGTGCGCGCCGCGCTCGCCGGACTCGTCGTGCGCCGCGTCCGCGAGCTGCGCAAACCCCGCCGTTCGATTTCCGCACCGGCGCTCGTGCTGCGCGTCACGGGCTTCAACGCCATGCTCGGCCTCATCTACGAGTTCATAGGCCGCGCGCCCCCGGCCGTCGACGAAGCGCGCAGGGCCGATACATCGGGCGGCGCACCCGCCGCCGGCGGCGCGCCGGCGGCGAACACCGTCGATGCGAAAGCGTCGTTTACACCGCAGCCTTGAGGCGCTCCTCGGCCGCGCCGAGCAGCCGCCCGGCGGCCGAAAGCACGGCCTGCAGCGTCGCGACCGCAGCGTCCTCGTCCATGGAGCAGGCCGCGGCCTGGCGAGCGCCGGACTCCACGATGACCGAGGCGAGCGCAAACGCCTTCGTGCCCGGCGAAACCGCGTGCTCTTCGAAGGCCGAGACCGAGACGCCGGCCTCGAACGCCTTGTTCAGAGCGTCGATGAGCGCCTCCACGAGACCCTGGCCTTCGCCGGCGAGCTCGCGCACGCCGCCGGGACCCGTCTCGATCTGGAAGCGGCCGATCGTGTGCTGGCGCTCGGAGCGCGAATCGTAGCCGCGCAGCCGCCAGCCCTCCGGAACCGCGAGAAGGTCGGACGCGAACAGCTGTCGGATGCGCGGCGAGGTGATCTCGCGGCCGCTCGCATCGGCCTCGCGCTGCACGATGCGGCTCAGCACCGGGTGCATCCACTTCGGCAGGGCAATGCCGTGATCGCGCTCGAGCACGAGTGCGACACCGCCCTTGCCTGACTGGCTGTTGATGCGCACGACCTCCTCGTACCGCCTGCCGAGGTCGTGCGGATCGATGGGCAGGTAGGCCACGCTCCAGACGGGCAGCGCGTGCTCGCGATGGTACTGCATCGACTTGCGGATCGCATCCTGATGACTGCCGGAGAATGCCGCGTAGACGAGCTCCCCGGCCCAGGGATGGCGCGGGCTCACGGCCATCGACGTGCTCCGCTTGTAGACATCGACGATGTGCGCCATGTCCGAGAAATCGAGCCGAGGATCGATGCCCTGCGAATACAGGTTCATGGCCATCGTCACGATGTCCATATTGCCCGTGCGCTCGCCGTTACCGAACAGCGTGCCTTCGACGCGGTCGGCGCCCGCCAGCATGCCGAGCTCTCCGGCCGCCACGGCGCAACCGCGGTCGTTGTGCGTGTGCAGACTGATGCGCAAGTGATCGCGGTGATGCACGCGGCGGCAGAAATATTCGATCTGGTCCGCGAACACGTTCGGCGTCGTCATCTCGACGGTCGCGGGGAGGTTCAGGATCACGCCCTGCCCGTCCTGCGGCCGCCAGACGTCGAGTACGGCGTTGCAGACTTCGATCGCGTAGTCGGGCTCCGTGCCCGAAAAGCTCTCCGGGGAGTACTGAAACACCCACTCCGTCTCCGGGTGCCGAGCAGCGGCCTCGCGGACCCACCGGGCGCCGTCGACGGCGATCTTCACGACTTCTTCCTTGCTGGCTCGGAATACCTGCTCGCGCTGCACGGGAGAGGTCGAGTTGTAGACATGGACGATGGCACGCCGCACGCCCTTCAAGGCCTCGAACGTCTGCTCGATGAGCGGACGGCGCGCCTGCGTGAGCACCTGCACCGTGACGGAGTCCGGTATCAGACCGCCTTCGATGAGCCGCCGCGTGAACTCGAGCTCCGTCTGCGAGGCCGACGGGAAGCCGATCTCGATCTCCTTGAATCCGATCTCGACGAGGAGCGCGAACAGCTCGAGCTTCTGCTCTACGGACATCGGCGACACGAGCGCCTGATTGCCGTCCCGGAGGTCGACGCTGCACCAGTCCGGGGCGGCCGTCAGCGCCCGATCGGGCCAGCGGCGGTCCGGCAGCTCGATGGGACGGTAGGGACGGTATTTGCCGTGGTCGAAGGGCCGGCGGCGGCTTTCGGCGCCGGCGTTCGGGATGACGGGTTCGGTCGTATCGCTCATGGCGGATCCTTGCTCCTGCGGTCGGGCGAGGCCAAATGCCTCACCACGCAGACCATTCTATGTCCTATTAAGCGACATTTTTGGTCTAATTTTCACTCATGCTCGACAACTTGCGCAACGATTCACTAAGATTCTATCCTCAATTAGCATCATATGCTCGAGACTCCGATGAACGTTAAGCTCGATGCGTTCGACCTCCGCATCCTGGCCGAGCTGCAGGCGGACGGCGGTGCCAGCAACCAGCAGATCGCGGAGCGCGTCGGCCTCTCGCCATCGCCGTGCTCGCGCCGGATCAAGCAGCTCGAGGAAGCCGGCGTGATCCGCAGCCGCGCCGTGCGGCTCGACCCGAAGGCGCTCGGGCTCGATCTCACGGTGCTGATCCATATTCGAATGGACCGCCATACGCCCGAGCGGTTCGAACAGCTCGAGGCGGCCGTGCGCCGCTGCCCGGAAGTGCAGGAGTGCTACCTCATCACGGGCCAGGAGGCGGACTACCAGCTCAAAATCACCGTGCCCGGCATGGAGGCGTATCAGGACTTCCTGCTCAATAAGATCACGCGCATCGAAGGGGTCATCGGCGTGCACTCCTCGTTCGTGTTGCGCAAGGCCGTGGACACGACGGCTTTGCCGTTGACTTACCTCGGTCAGGGCGCCGGTGCAGCGGCCTCCCGGCCGTGACGCGCGAGGCCCAGGCGGCCCGGGCCGTGTTCATGGTCCGGCCCGACCGGTTCGGCAGTAACCCGGAAACGCTCGCGTCCAACCGTTTTCAGCGGGCGGCCGCGGTCTCCAACGAGATCCGCACCGCGGCCGTCGCCGAATGCGAAGGCTTGGCCCTTGCTCTGGTGCGCGCCGGCGTGGATGTCCACGTGTTCGCCGGCCGCGCCCAAGCCCTCGGCGCGGAATCCGCGGGAGCGCCCGCGCGCACCGCGGCGGACGCCCCCGAGCCGGTCGGCGCGGGCGCGTCGGTCAGCCCCGACGAGGTCTTCCCGAACAACTGGGTCAGCACGCACGGCGACGGCGCCTTGGTGCTGTATCCGCTCATGGCGCCGAGCCGGCGCCTCGAGCGGCGCGCCGACATCGTCGCCGCCCTCGAGGCCCGCTTTCACGTGACACGCCGCGTCGATCTCACGGCCCACGAGCGGCGCGGCGCCTTCCTCGAGGGCACAGGCAGCCTCGTGCTCGACCGCCCGGGCCGCGTCGCCTACGCGTGCCGGTCGCCGCGCACGGCCCCGGCCGTTCTCGAGATCTTCGCGGCCGAGCTCGGGTACGACCCGTATGCCTTCGAAGCCTTCGACCCCCAGGGCCGTCCCATCTATCACACGAACGTGCTCATGGCGCTCGGCACTCATTTTGCCGTGCTCTGCACGGCGGCCGTGCCCGACGCAGACGCACGGCGCGGCCTCCAGGCCTCGCTTGAGGCCGGCGGCCGCGAGCTCATCGCTATCGACTTCGCACAGCTCGCCGCCTTCGCCGGCAATGTCCTCGAGCTCGCGGGCAGCAGGGGACCGATCGCGGCCCTCTCGACCCGCGCCCTGGCCTCCCTGCGGCCCTTCCAGCGGCGCCGCCTCGAACGGCACGCGGAGCTCGTCGCCGCGGACGTTGGCACGATCGAAACCTACGGCGGCGGCGGCGTCCGCTGCATGCTGGCGGAGATCCATCTGCCCGCCGGTCCGCACGATTCATGAACGCGTGCTCGCGCTGGCGCAGCCGGAATCGCGCGCAGCGGTGTCCGGCGGCGGGAAGGGCCCCGACGCGGAACCGCCCTACCCGGGCGGCATGACGTCCGCGCCCCAGTTATGCCGAGGCGCGAGGGGCGCCGCGTGCACGATCACGGAGTCGAGGTTAGTCCGGTCGAAACCGGCGACTTCGTAGAGAAGCTCGAACGAGGGGTTCTTGGCTTCGGCCTGCTTCGGAAGCGCCGTCGCCATGGCCTTCAGGTGCGCCGGGTCCGTGACGTTGAAGGCCGTCTGCATGAGGCCTGCGTCGCGCGTCCCGGCGACGATCATGAACTGATTGCCGCCCGGACCCGCAAACGTCGAGAACAGACCATAGTCGCGGTAACCTCGGTCGTTCTGCGCAAGTCCGGCCTCGCTGGTGTAGACCTTGCCCGTGGACAGGTCCACGAGCTGGTCGTACGTCTCGCCGATGGCGAGCCCCGAGGAAGCGAAGACGAAATCGAGCAGCTTGTCGAGGCCGCTGACATAGCCGACATAGACGATGTGGTGCGTCCGCAGGTCCTCGGCCTTGAGCTGCGACATGGCCTCGATGCGCACGGGCTTGTTCGACGTGTAGAGCACGCGCAGCAGATCGCGCAGCGCGAACGCCGTGCCCAGAGGCAGATACGTGAGATCCAGGTCGATGAAATGCTTGGCCAGATCCGGCTGCTGCATGATGAACTGATCGAGGTCGCCCGGCGAGTTGATCGAGAAATTGCGGATCATCCGCTTCACGTTGCCGTGCGAGTCCAACTCGCCGAAGATGTAGTAGTCGCCGACCACGACCGTGATGGGCAGGTTGTCGTCGAGCAGCGCCCGCCAGATCGGCGCCTGCGCGATTGCGACGTACGGCGAAGCCGAGGTCGTCGCTTTAGCCGCAGGGCGCAGCGTGAGCATGGCCGCGGCCCCGATGAGAACCCCGAAAGCGACGAGCGCGGCCGCGGCCACGTACCGGGGCAGGCGCGGACGGCGGGGCTCTATCGGCACCTCGTCCCGAGCAGTCTCGGGTTCCGACTCGACGACCGCGAGCCGGTACTCGCCCTTCGGCACCGCGATGCGGCGCGCCTCGCTCTGGCCGTCAGCCGCGTAGTAAGCCTCGAGCTTCTGCCTCAGGTGATGCGCGTAGACCCGCACCATCGCGTCCTGGCTCGGATCGAAGTCCGCGCCGCGATTGAAAACGCTCGTCGCGATTTCGTGCTCTTTGGGCGTCCGGCCCTCGAGCGTGCAGGTCATGAGGAACTCGAGCAGCCGCGGATAGGAACGCGACCGGCCAAGCGCACCGCTGCGCGCGATCTTCTCGACTTCGTCGCGGATGAATTCCTGCTCGGGAGTGTGTTCCGGCATGCAATCGACTTTCGGGGTGCAGGCGGCGGGCAGCCGCTCCAAGCCGCTCACGATAGCCGATCTTTAACGGTTAATAAACCCGACCTAACGCGCTGTTGCTGCGCAGATTCGGTCCTCGAAGCGCGGTCAAAAAAAAGCCCCGGCGTTGGGGATCGCCGGGGCCCAAGGGCTACACCATCGGTAGCCGACCACTCAGGAGGAGAATCAGGAGAAACTCATGGCCACGAAGTGCTGTGCATCGCCGCGGCGCACGAGCACGAGGGCTTCCGAACCGGCCCGTTTGGCCTTGTTGAGCTCGGCCACGGCGGCCCCGACCGAGGCCACCGCATGGCGGTTGATTTGCGTAATCACGTCGCCCGGCCGAAGCCCTTCGTCGGCCGCCGGGCCGTTCGGGTCCACATCCGTCACGAGGGCGCCCTGCACGTCGTCGGGCAGGCCGAGCTGGGCGCGTTCGTCCGCCGTCAGCGGCGCGAGCGTGAGCCCCAGCGAGGCACCATGGTCGGCCGGGTTATCCGGGCCGGCCGCCGCCAGCGCGTCATCGTCCGAGGCATTGCCGAGCTTCACGTCGAGGGTCTGCCTCTTGCCGTCGCGGATAACCTCGACGCTGATGTTGTCGCCGGGCTTGTGCTCGCCGACGGCCCGGCTCAGGGTGCGTGCGGAATTGATCTCGGTGCCGCCGAACCGCGTGATCACGTCGCCCGTCGCGAAGCCTGCGCGGGCCGCGGGACTGCCGCTCACCACATCCGCGACCAGCGCGCCATGGGTATCGTCCAGACCGAGGGACTTCGCGAGATCGTCCGTCATGCTCTGAATCTGCACCCCCAGCCAGCCATGCTCGACCACGCCGCTGTTGCGCAGCTGCGCGACGATCGAGGCGGCCTCGTTCGACGGAATCGCGAATCCGATGCCGATGTTGCCCCCGTTGGGCGAGTAAATGGCCGTATTGATGCCGATCACTTGTCCCGCCGCATTGAGCACGGGGCCGCCCGAATTGCCCGGGTTGATGGGCGCGTCGATCTGCAGATAATCGTCGTAGGGACCGGAGCGGATGTCGCGGCCGCGCGCCGACACGATGCCGGCCGTCGCGGTGCCGCCGAGCCCGAACGGATTCCCGATGGCGAGGACCCAATCGCCGATGCGCGCCTTATCGGAGTCGCCGAAAGAGACGGTCGGCAGCTTGTGAGAAGCGTTGACCTTGATCAGCGCAAGGTCCGTCTTCGGGTCGTGGCCGATGAGCTTGGCATTGAGCTTCTCGCCGTCCTGGAACGTCACGACGATCTTGTCGGCATCGCTGATCACGTGATTGTTGGTCACGATATAGCCCGCCGGGTCGATGACGAAGCCCGAGCCCTCGCCCCGCATGCGGCGTTCCTGCTGGGGCGGATACTGGAAGAAGCGGCCGAAGAACTGGTCGAACGGCGTCCCGCCCGGCGCCTGGCCGAAGGATTGGGGATCGGGCGCCGCGGTCTTCTCGACCTTGTCGACAACGATATTCACGACGGCCGGGCGCGCCTTGGCCACGACGTTGGCGAACGAGACCGGGCCGTCCGCGCGGGCGGCCGGGGCGTGCGGCTGCTCGGCCGCATAGGCCGGGGCCGCGTAGGGAATGGGTGCGAACTCGACGGCCACACCGCCGAGGATCGCCGCCGCGGTCATGCCGGCCAGCGGCCACCGCCAACGTCTGGATCGAATTTGCCTCGAGTTCATCGCAGGTCCTCCTGAACCGAAAAGAATTCCGAATGAGCTTCAGTGCTGCCCACGGTACGGCCGGGCTCCTTACCTGCCCCTCACGAATTTCCTACGGTTTTTTCATGTGCACCGGCTTACACATCGTTAATGGGGCGTTCAGGTGCCGCCCATTACGCTTGGTGCAACATCGGAGCAATCCGGACGTTCTCACAGCTAAGGAGGTGAGCCAATGAAAACGCTAGTTACCGCCGCCGCGCTGGCATTCGCGCTTACGGCCGCCGGCACGGCCGGGGCCGCCGAGGCCGGTTCGGCACAGCACGCGCAGGCCGCCGCGCCCGCCATCTCGACCCTGAAACCCGTCGACAGCATCCCGGCGCTCACGCACCCGGATAGCTGGAGCGTCGTCGACGATCATTCGCTGATCATCTGGGCGACGCCGTTCGACCCCTATCTCGTCGAGCTGTACGGGCCGAGCCCCGACCTCAAGTGGGCCCAGGCGATCGGCGTGACGTCCTTCGGGAGCCGCATCTACGCCAAGTTCGACTCGGTCAAAGTGCGCGGTTTTAGTTACCCTATACGGGGCATCTACAAGCTGAGCCGCGCAGACGCGAAGGAGTGGACTCGCAGGACCCGCGACTCCTGAGCGCCGCAGGAGTCGGCGGAATAGAGGAAGACCGCCGAAAAGTGCGTGTATTGGTCATCGAGGACGACACGGAAGTCGCCTCGTTTCTACAGAAGGGACTCGCCCAATCGGGCTGG
The DNA here is from genome assembly GCA_963782445.1 of uncultured Gammaproteobacteria bacterium. Classification (GTDB taxonomy): domain Bacteria; phylum Pseudomonadota; class Gammaproteobacteria; order Steroidobacterales; family Rariloculaceae; genus ZC4RG20. Next base: position 400,220 of record CAWAJM010000001.1, on the reverse strand, counting down.
AACGTCGACGTGGCCGGCAACGGCCGCGACGGCCTGTTTCTGGCCACGACCGAAGCCTACGACGCCCTCATCGTGGACCGCATGCTGCCGGGCGTCGACGGGCTCACGGTCGTGCGCACGCTGCGGGCCTCGAACGATACGACGCCCGCGCTGATCCTGAGCGCGCTCGGCGAGGTCGACGATCGGGTCAAGGGACTCAAGGCCGGCGGCGACGACTATCTCGTCAAGCCATTCGCCTTCAGCGAGCTCATAGCCAGGCTCGAAGCTCTGATCCGGCGTGCGAAGGCGGGCGGGGCCGCGGCCGAGACCGTGCTCGAGGTCGGCGACCTGCACATGGACCTCCTGCGCCGGGAGGTGCACCGGAACGGGACTAAGATCGACCTGCAGCCGCGCGAATTCCAGCTGCTCGAGTTCCTCATGCGGCACGCCGGGCAGGTCGTGACGCGTACGATGCTGCTCGAAGGAGTCTGGGACTATCATTTCGATCCGCAAACGAACGTCATCGACGTACACGTCAGCCGGCTTCGGTCGAAGATCGATCGCGGCTTCGATACGCCGCTGCTGCACACGGTTCGCGGCGTCGGTTATCGGCTTGACGAGCAGGGTTGAGGCCTTGCGGCGCATCGCGCGCCGCCTGCGGCTCCCGGCCCTGTTCAGGACGAGCGTCTTGCAGCTCACGATTGCCTACGTGGCGCTGTTCGCGGTCTCCGTCGCGGCCCTGTTCGCCTTCATCTACTGGTCGACGATCGGCTACCTCGAGCGGCAGACGGACGAGGTCATCCGCGCGCAGGTCGCGGGCCTGCGCGAGCAGGAAGAGCGCGGCGCGCTGCTCGGACTCATGGACGTCATCAACGAGCGCGTCCAGCGCGACACCGACGGCCGCTCGATTTACCTGCTCGTCGACGCGGCCGGCGTGCGCCTGGCCGGCAACCTCGAAGGTTGGCCGCAGGGCCTCGACGTCGACGACGGCTGGGTCGATCTCGTGGCCTCGCGCCGCGACCGCAGCGGAACGACGCCCGTTCGCGCGCGCGTGTTCACTTTCGGCCCCGGGCTGCACCTCATGGTCGGCCGCGACGTGCAGGACCTCGCCCGCATCAACGAGGTGTTCCACCGCGCGTCGTTCTGGGGCCTCGGCCTGACGCTCGGTCTCGCGCTCGCAGGCGGTCTGCTGCTCGCGAGCAGCGCGCAGCGGCGCATCGCGCAGATCAACCGCACGACGCGCCAGATCATCGCCGGCAACCTGAGCCAGCGCGTGCCGGTGCAGGGCAGCCGCGACGAGCACGACGAGCTCGCGCGCAATCTCAACACGATGCTCGATCAGATCGAGTCGCTGCTCGAAGGCATCCGGCACGTCGGCGACAGCATCGCGCATGACCTGCGCGGGCCGCTCACGCGGCTCAGGAACCGTCTCGATACGCTGGCCGCGGAGGAGACGCCGAGCCGCGATGGGCTGGCGGAGTGCGTCGCGCAGGCCGACGCGCTGCTCGCGACCTTCGGGGCGCTGCTGCGCATCGCGCGCGTGGAGTCCGGCGCCTACCGCAGCGAGTTTGCGGACGTGGACCTCGCGCAGATCGTCGATGACGTCGGCGATCTGTATCAGGCCGCGGCCGAAGAGCGGCACGTCCGGCTCGACTGCCGGCTGCCGATGGGCCCGGCCCCCGTATTCGGCGACCGCGAGCTGCTGGCCCAGGCACTGACGAACCTGCTCGACAATGCCGTCAAGCACACGCCGAGCGGCGGCCGGATCGTGCTGAGACTTACGAAGCAGCTCGACGCGGCGGCCTACGTGCTCAGCGTCGCCGATACGGGCCCCGGCGTGCCGACCGAGGAGCGCGACCGCGTGCTGCAACGCTTCGCCCGGCTCGACCGCTCCCGCTCGCTACCGGGCAACGGGCTCGGCCTCGCGCTCGTCAAAGCCATCGCGGAGCAGCACGACGCCCAGCTCTCGCTCGGCGACAACCGGCCCGGCCTCGTCGTGACGCTGCGCATTCCGTCGGCCGCCGTCGGCCGCGCGGGCCGAGACGCAACCGAGACCGCGCCCGGGCCGGAGCCCGGCGCCACGGCATGAGGCTCGCCGAGCTCGCGGCCGTCTCCGACACCCTCGCGGCCGCGCTCCGGGCCGGAAAGCGGCGGCGGTCTGTGCATAGAAATTACGCGGCTACTCTGATGGGGCGGAGGCCGAGTCCAGCCCCGCGCGCCACAGCGCAAGCTTCTCGTCGAACGAGCGCGCCGCATGCGCCGGGCTCGTCGATGGCAGGTGGCGAATCTCGAGGTCGGCGACGCTGGCCGGCAGCGTCGGCAGTACCCAGCGCCGGTAAAGCTCCGCGGCCTTGCGACCGTTGAAACAGACGAGCCGAATCCGCCGATGCCGAGCGAAGAACCGCGCGAAGTCGTTGACGATGACGGTCGAAGAGACGATCGCCGAATCGAGGCTTCCCGGTCGTTCTCCGGCCGCAAGCACGTCCCAGAGGGCAATTCGGCTGCTGCGCAGGCGCTGCAACCGCTCGGCATACTCGAGCTCCCGGCCCGCTCCGCAGAGCACGCCCATGATTCGCCAGAAGGCGTTTTGGGGCTGCGCGTAATACTGCTGCATCTCGATCGAGCGCCTGCCCGGCAGGCTGCCGAGGATCAGCACTTCCGCGTTCGCCGCTGCCACGGGCGCAAATCCCCGCGCAAACGGGTCCGCGCCCTGCGTCGTTTCCGGCGTCCCTGCCATCGCGTTGTCGCCCCCGTAGTGGTCGGCCCCGTGGCCACGAGCCCGAGTACCCTAATACAAGCCTTGCGCCGGTTGTACACTAGTATGCGATATGGAGACAGGTACCGCCCCGCCCCGATGCAAGTCGCCGACTTATTCGCCAAGCTAGGCATTCCTCCCGATTACGGCATCGATCCGCCCCGGCCGGCCTATGCCGAGGCCGAAGCGCTCGAAGACGTGGAGCCGAACATCCTCGGGCACATGCAGCGCCTCGCGCCGAGCGCGGCCAGCGCCTGGCGGGCCATGAAGGCCGCGGCGGCCGCCGACGGGGTCACGATCCTGCTGGTCTCCGGCTACCGCGGCTACATGGATCAGATCGACCTGATCCGCCGCAAGCTCGGCGCCGGTCGAACCATGGAGTCCGTGCTCGCGACGACCGCGGCGCCGGGCTTCAGCCAGCATCACTCCGGGCTCGCCATCGACGTCGCGACGCCCGGCACGCGGCCGGTTACGGAGGATTTCGAGCACTCGGAGGCTTTCTCGTGGATGCGAACGAACGCGGACCGCTTCGACTTCCGGATGCCGTACGGCCGCGATAACCGCTATGGCTTCGTCTACGAGCCCTGGCACTGGTCGCAGCTGCCCACGCCATGAGTCTGTCCGAGCGATGACACTCGTAGGGCGGTGGAACCTCGCCAAGGCCATCGTCATGGTGACACACTCCCTGCAATGAATCCCGCTGCCGAGGCGCAGCCGGTTTCCCTTTGACTCCCATCGGGTGGCCGACAAGTGAGCGATGCGGACAGGCGAAAGTGGGACGAGCGCTACCGCGCCGGCGCCTACGCGGAGCGGCCGAACGCAAGCGCCCTGCTTGCGGAATGGCTGCCGCAGCTGCCGCGCGGCCGCGCACTCGACCTCGGCTGCGGCGCGGGCCGAAACAGCGCCTGCCTGGCCGAGCACGGCTACGCGGTCGACGGCGTCGACATCTCCGAGGCGGGCCTCGAGCGTGCCCGCGGCGCTGCGGCCGGACACGGCGTCGCCGTGCACTTCATTGCGGCAGACCTCGAGCGCCCGCCGCCCGGACTGCTTGACGCGCCTCGCTACGCCCTCATCGTCATGTTCCGGTACGTGAATCGGGGGCTGCTGCCGCGGCTCGTCGGCGCGCTGAATGAAGGCGGCTGTCTGCTCGTCGAGCAGCACCTGCTCACGCAGGCCCAGGTCGCCGGGCCGCGTACGCCCGAGTTCCGTTACGCCCCTAACGAGCTCCTGCACGCGGCCATGGCGTCGGCGAGCCCAGGCCTGCGGGTGCTGTTCTATCGCGAAGCGCTGCTCGAAGACCCCGACGGGCGAGCCGTCGCGCTGGCCCAGCTCGTCGCCTGCCGCGGAGCAGGCTCGTTCTGATGCCCAACGCCGTGCCTACCGCCGCGGACCGCGGGATCCGGCGAAAGCGCCCGGGCCGCGCCCGATTCGCGGCGGCCGCGCTCGCCGTCCTCGCGGGGAGCGCGCTCCTTTGCCCGGCGCTCGTGCGGGCCCAGCTCCACGGAGCCGCCCCGGAGACGCCGCTCGATGCGGCCGCACTGGCCGAAATCGTGCGCCGCGGCGCGCGCATCGGCCGCGTCCGCATCGTGGTCTCGAACGTCTTCGACACCTCCAAGCCAGACGAGAACAAGCGGCTCTATCGTTGGGCCGACAAGGTCCACGTTAAGACGCACGCCCAGGTCGTCGCGGACATTCTGCTGTTCCATGCCGGCGACCGCTTCGATCCGCGCGTCCTCGAAGAGTCTGCAAGACTGCTGCGCAAGCAGCGCGGGATCGCGGACGCTTCCGTCGTGACGAGCGCCTATCACCGGGACACGAATACGGTCGACGTGCTCGTCGAGACGCGCGATTCGTGGTCGCTGTCGCTCGATCTGAAATTCGGTCGCAGCGGCGGCAAGAACGACTATGGGTTCGGATTCGAGGAGAAGAACCTGCTCGGCACGGGCAAGAAACTCCTGCTGTCGCACACGAGCAACGTCGACCGCACGCAGAACATTCTGGGCTACGGCGACGATAACGTGTTCGGCAGCCGCGTCCGGCTCGACGCAAGTTACGCCGATACGAGCGACGGCTTGAGAAAGGCGCTCGCCGCGGGCCGTCCGTTCTTCGCCCTCGATACGCGCTGGTCCTTGAGTGGCGACGTGCTCGACGAACGGCGCGTGGATCGAATGTACGACCTCGGCGAAACCGTCGACGAATTCGAGCATCGAGACAGACAGGTGGCGATCAAAGGCGGCTGGTCGCGAGGGCTCATCGGAGGCCGGACGCGCCGCTGGCTCTTCGGGCTCACGGACGCCGAGGATCGGTTCGGCCCCGCCGATACTGGGCTCGCGCCTCTCTTTCTGCCGGCGGACCGCAAGCTCGTGTATCCATGGTTCGGCGTGCAGATCGTCGGCGACGAGTTCCGCGAGCTCGAGGAGCTCAACGACATGGGCCGCACGGAGGACGTGCACCTCGGCCTGAGCTTCACGGGCCGTATCGGTTACTCCTCACAACGACTCGGCGCCGACCGCAACGCCTGGCTCGTGCAGGTCGCGGCGCACAAAGGCTGGGAGCCTGGACCGGGCCGGCTGCTGCTCTTCGACACGGCCGCGTCGTCGCGCCGCGAGCACGGCCGTCTGCGCAACTCGATCGTGAGCGCCGATGTGCATTACTACCTGCGCAACTTCGGCAACAAGCTCTTCATGGTCGGCGCTAGCGCCACGACGACGGGGGGCCTGGATCTCGATCGGCAGATTCTCGTCGGCGGCGACAGCGGCGTGCGCGGCTATCCGCTGCGCTACCAGAGCGGGACCAAACGGGCCGTTGTCACGCTCGAGGAGCGTTTCTTCACGGACTGGTATCCCTGGCACCTCGTGCGCATCGGCTACGCGGCTTTCTTCGACGCCGGCCGGACCTGGGGCCGCGATCCGCGCGGCACGCCGAGCCTCGGTCTGTTGCGGGACGTGGGCTTCGGGCTGCGGCTCGGCTCGCCGCGAGCGAGCAGCGGTACGATCGTGCACATCGATCTCGCGTTTCCGCTCGACGGCGGCCGCTCGATCGACAGCCTGCAGCTCAATATCGTGACGAAGGGAACGTTCTAGGAAGCTTCTGCGAAGCCGCGGCCCTCTATGTCGATGGCGCCCGGAAGACGGCGCAGGCGGTCGAGCCACCGCGTTACGTGTGTCCAGCGGCCCGTGTCGTAGCCCGAAACCGCGAGGAGCGAGATCGGCCCGAAGCACGAGATGTCGGCAATCGTCGCGTGCGGCCGAGCCAGCCAGTCGCGGCGCGCGAGCTCGGCATCCATGATGCCGAGTATATGGTCGCAGCGCGCGTCGATTTCCTCGTCCGAGAGCTTGATCGCGTCCGGCCGCCGAATCTTGGCGCGCTTCATCCACGGGCCCTGATGCACTTCGTTCGCGGACTTGGACAGCCACTCGGCCACCTTGGCCTCGCCCTCGGCGTCCTCCGGAAGCCAGCGCGATGGCTTATCGTATTTGCGCGCGAGGTAGACGAGGCAAGCGTGCGAGTCGGCGATGTGGAACGCGCCGTCCTCGAGCGCCGGCATCTGTCCGAAAGGATTCAGCGAAAGGAACGGCTCGCGCTTGTGCTCGCCGCCGTACATGTCGATATCGACGAGCTCGTAGGGCAACTCGAGCATCGACAGCAGGATGCGAACCTTGTAGCCGTTGATCGAAGCCATCGTCGAGTGCAGACGGATCACACTTGCCTCCCGCGGTTCCCCTTCCCGGATCATAACGCGCCGGCGCAGCCGCCGACACCCGCCTGCGCCGCGACCGCCCCCCTCAGAAAAGCTTGCTGAGGCCGAACGCAAAGCGCGTGCGCTCGTAGGAGAAAGTCGGGTCGTTCGAGTCGTTGTGGCCAACGAGACATTCGCCCTCGAAGGTCCACCCCGATGCGAGATCGCGGCTCGCCGTGAGGCTGAACTGCGTGAGGTCCTCGTTGCGCGGCACGGCGAGGTCCGCATAGCGGCTCGAGCGCAAGTATCCTTGCGCACCGACGCGCCACCGCAACGGTAGGGAATACTCGAAGCCCGCGTAAAGCTCGCTGCGGTGCGGCGAAACGCCGGGGCCCTGCCGGTCGTTGCGCTCGCTCGCGACGCCGAGCGACAGCCGCCCCCGGCCCCGCCGCTCACGAAAGTCGACCGAGACGCGGTCGCGCGTACCGGCGACGTAGTCGAAACGCGCGTCCAGATCGTTTATCGATTCGTGCGCGAGCTCGAGTTGCACGGACCCGGAACCGAGCGGCCGGCGTGCCGTTACGGCGGCCCCGAAGCGGCGCTCGAAGGCGCTGCCAGCGAGCGAGCTGCGCGTATAGTACGGTTCCGCGCCGAGCAGCCAGGCGCTCGCGTCCCATTCGTATCCCGCCCCGAGGCGCACGGCTGTCTGGTCGAAGTCGCCGGCACGGCCATAGCGCACGACGTAGGCGCTGCCGTCCACGCGCAAAGGCCCCGATGGGTGCGGGCGCCCGCGGAAGGCGCCGAAGACCTCGAGCAAGGGACTCTTGGCAGAGATGCCGACCGGCAGCGCCGCCTCGTCGACGAGTGCTACGTTGTCGTCGTAGCCGACGTTGAGATCGAGCAGGCGATAGGTATCGGTCGCTACGCGGTCCGCGGCGCCGCGCACGGCGCTCGGGCGCCTGGCCGGCGCCGCGAGTCTCGCCAGCATTGCATCGGCCAGCGCCGCGATCTTCGCGTCGCTGCCACGGCGGGCGCGCTCGAACGAGACGCGCGCGTCCGTCGAGCGGCCCTGGCGCGTCAAGGCCAGCCCGCGGTTGTATTCTGCGAGCTCGCGCATCGTCTCGTAGCTCGCCGCGAGCTCGGCGAAAGTGCGCTCCGCATCGGCATATCGGCCGAGCTTGTATTGGCAGACGCCGATGTCGTAGATCACGGCCGGGCCGCGCAGGCCCGCGGCCCGAGCGGCCTCGAAAGCGGCCACGGCGGCAGCGAAATCGCCGCGGGAAAAGGCCTGGCTGCCGGCACTGAAGAGCCCGTGTGGATCGGTTTCGGAAGGGAGACCGTCCTGCACGGTCGGCGCCGCCGCGGCCTCGGAGCCGGCGCTCGGGGCCGACTGCGCCGACACGCCCGGCCCGTGGCAGACGGCCAATGCCAGCAAAACCAGTTCGACGAAGCGCCTCACGCGATTGTCCATCCTCGACCGTGCCGAGGGCGCCGGACGCAGCGCCCGGCCAACGGCCAATCACATCGAGTATACCGAGGCCCGCGCAGCCTGCGACGCGTCGCGGATTGGCGACTCGGGGAACGCCGCCGCCGGGCGTCTCAGGTCAGTGGCCGCCGTTGCCCTGCGAGAGTCCGGGCGGCGACGCGGGCGGGCCTCGGTCGGGCGGCGAGGCGTTCGAAGCCGGCGGCGCACCGCGCGTGATACCGCCGTGCCCGCGCCCGCGGTTCTCGCGGTTCTCCTGGGCCTCCTGCGCCAAGTCCCGGCCGACTTGACGGCCAAGCTCGCGCGCACCCTCCGCCGCGGCCGCCGCTGCCCGGTCCCGGGCCGGCGGCTCCGCAGACACTTTAGCGGCCGCGGCCCCCTCGGGCCGGCCGCCATCGCCCCGGGCAGCTTGGCCGCTCGGGACCGCATGGCCTCCGGGCCCGGGTTTGCCGGTCGCCGCAACGTTGCCCCCGGCCGCAGCCTTGCCGGTACCGGTCGCGGTCGCGGGACGACGCTGGTGCTCGTGCACGGTCGCCGGCAGCTCGATGACGCGCGTCACGTCCTCGGGCCCCGTCGCGTTCTGCGGCAGCAACGTCATGGTCACGTCGAGGTTGTCCTCGGCGGAGCCGGGCGCGGGCGGCTGCGCCGCCGCCGCAACGGCCCCGAGGCCGAGCGCAAGCCCTGCGACGGCCGCGGCCAGGCGAACGGCCGCGCCGCGGCGCGGCCGCCGAACCTTTGGCGCGCGCGGGCGCGGGCGCTCCGGTTCGACGAAATGCGCATTGGGAGACATCAGACCGCGCCCGGCTCCGCGCGCCGACGCGCGGGGGCCGTCCTCACGTCCACGATGAAGCTGCGGCGCTTGGCGCCGTGCTGAACCTCGACGAGCAGTTGGCCGCCTTCCGTGCCGAGCGCCACGACCGGCAGAGTCAACTCGTTGGCGCCGGCCGCGAGATCCGTGTTCCAGCGCAGCTCCTTTTGGCTCCCGAAGCCGGCCAGGCCGATCGCGCCGGTCAGGACGACGTGAATCTCCGCATGGGGGAGGTCCGTCGGTGCCTGCACGGCGATATTGACGTTGCGGGTCTCGTTCAGGGCCAGGGCCACTTCGGGCGTGGCGGCGCCGTGCCGCGCGCCGGGCAGCAAGGGCGATACGGCCAGCAAAGCCCAGGCCGCGGCAGCGGCGAGCGAGGCGCCGAGGGCCATGCCGACCCAGAACGAGCGCGGCCACCCGCGGTCCGACGGCCCGCGCGCCGCCTCGGCCGCGGCCCGCACGGCCCGCTCGAGCGCACGCGGCGGCGGTTCGGGACAGGCGCGTTCGCGCTCGCCGCCGAGCGCGGCCAAGGCGCGGCTCGCGCTGCGGCAAGACGGGCAGACGCGCACGTGCTCGAGTGCAGCCTGCCATTCGTCCATTGCGCCCGCAACGGGCGGCGCGGCCGTCAAATCCATCGCCTCCATGCAGTTCATCGCTCTCCTCCGGCGCCGGTCGCGGGGACCGGGCGAGCTTCCTGGCGCTCGATGAGCTTGCCGAGCTTGACGCGCGCGCGATGCAGGCGCGACTTCAACGTGCCTTCCTTGAGACCGGTCATGCTCGTGATCTCCGCGAGCGAGTAGCCTTCGACGTCGTGCAGCGCCAGCAGCGCACGCTGATCGCGGTCGAGCCCGCGCCACGCCTGGTCCAGCTGGCGCGCCCGCAAGGCCTTCTCGACTTCCTCGACCGGGCCGGGCGCGTCGGAGGCAAAAACCGAAGCGTCGTGGGACTCCATGGAGTCGACGTGGCTGCGATCGAACCTGCGCTGCTGATCGATGAACAGCCGCCGCATGACGCAAAGCAGCCAGCTGTGGGGCTGATCCAGCGTCTCGAGCTCGTCGAGCCGCGGAAAAGCGCGAACGCAGACCTCCTGCACGAGATCCTCCGCGTCGTGCACGGAGCGCGTAAATCGATAGGCGGCCCGATACAGCAGCGCGTAGTGCCGGCCGATCAGCGCCTCGAACCTTTCCGTGTCCGGTTTGCCGCCGGGAATGATCCTGAGTTTCGCCATCGAAAGTTCCGCTCTACTGCCAGACACACGGATGAACGCCCGTCGGGTTCCCTCCCGCCCCGCAATGGAACTTATTGCCCGCCGGACCGTGTAAGCCCTTGAGCCGCACCGGAGGCGCGAAGGGCTTCGCCGCCCCCTCTCGGCCGATCAGCTTAGCACCATGCAGGGACTCCGATATATGAAGGCAATTCCGGCGCATCGCGCCATCCTCCTCGCCGTCTGCGCCGCGGCCGGCTGTTCCGGCGGCGGAAACGGCAGTGCCGGCGGCAGCGCGGGCGCCAGTACCGGCGTCAACGGTAATCTGACCTTGCAGCTCGCCGATGCACCCGCGACCGACGCGAGCGAAATCTGGATACAAATCACGAACGTCAGCCTCAAGCCCGCGGGCGATGGGGCGGCCATCGATTTTCCGCTGAACCCGCCTCGCCTCGTCGATCTCATGTCGCTCAAAACGCCCGCCGATGCCGTCACGCTGCTCGACGGCGTCGACGTCCCCGCAGGGCGCTACAACTGGCTCGCCATGGATGTCGCCTCGAAATTCGACGGCTCGACGGCCGACGGCTACGTTCTGACGAAATCCGGCACCGAGCAGGAGCTCAACGTGCCGAGCGGCCGGGTGCGCCTCGTGAGCGGCCTGACGATCACGGCCGACCAAGCGACGCAGTTTCTCGTCGATTGGAACGCCCATATGGGCCTCGTTCGGCCTCCCGGGCACGGCGGCGGCTACATGCTGCGCCCGGCATTCCGAGTGGTCGACATGACCCAGTATGGAACGCTCTCGGGGACGGTCGCGACGAGCACGATCACCGACGCGAACAACAACTGCCAAGCCGACGACGCCGGCGATCTCGGCGTCGGCAACCTGGTCTACGTGTACGCGGGCAAGGGCGTGACGCCCGACGACATCGACGGCAACGCGCCCGATCCCGTCGCCACGCTCGAGGTCGCGCAGAACCAGGCGGGCGACTATGCCTACAAGGCGCTGCTGTCGCCGGGGGACTACACCGTTGCCTTCACCTGCCAGGCCGGCAACGACAATCCGGACACGGACGACACGACCGGCGACCCGGCCACGGACAAGGTCAATTTCTCGGCCGGCGTCGACGTGACGATCGACACGGGCAAGGAAAGCACTGTGAATTTCTGAGCGCAAAGTGCGGCGGCTCCCGGGCCGTCCCCGCGTGACCCCCCTTTACCCCGCCTCGCGCGGGGTTTTTCTTTGCCTGCCCGCGGCGGCCCGGAACCCCGGGCGAATGCGAACGTCGAACGCTCAGTGACCGAGGGGCCGATGACCCGCCCCTTTTCTTGTAGCCCGGCGGCCCTATAATGCGCCACCCTCTCCCGCTGCCCGAGCCATGTTCCCCACCGAGAAGCTGCGCAACGTCGCGATCATCGCCCACGTCGACCACGGCAAGACGACGCTCGTCGATAAGCTGCTGCAACAGTCCGGCACGATCGACCGCCGGGTCGTACTACCCGAGCGCGCCCTCGACTCGAACGACCTCGAGCGCGAGCGCGGCATCACGATCCTCTCGAAGAACACGGCGATCCGCTGGAACGACTGGCGCATCAACATCGTCGATACGCCTGGACACGCGGATTTCGGCGGCGAGGTCGAGCGCGTCCTCTCGATGGTCGACGGCGTGCTGCTGCTCGTCGATGCCGTCGACGGGCCCATGCCCCAGACGCGCTTCGTGACGCAGAAGGCCTTCGCGCGCGGCTTCGTGCCGCTCGTCGTCATCAACAAGATCGACCGCGAAGCCGCGCGGCCCGGTTGGGTGCTCGACCAGACGTTCGATCTCTTCGACCGGCTCGGCGCGAGCGATACGCAGCTCGATTTCCCGGTCGTCTACGCGTCGGCGCTGCAGGGCTTCGCAAGCCTCGACCCTGCGGCGCGCTCGGGCGACATGCAGCCGCTGTTCGAGGCCGTCGTCCGGCACGTGCCGGCGCCGCCCGTCGAGGTCGAGGGCCCGCTGCAGCTCCAGGTCTCGAGCCTTGACTACAACGCCTATGTCGGCGTGCTCGGTATCGGCCGCATCGCCCGGGGCATCGTCAAAGCGGGCGCGCCCGTTACGCTCGTGCGCCGCGATGGCAGCGTCAGAAACGCGCAGCTTGGCGAGCTCTACGGCTTCGACGGTCTCGAGCGCATCCGCGTCGACGAGGCCGGCGCCGGCGACATCGTGGCCTTCAGCGGCATTGAAGATCTCGGCATCTCGGACACGATCTGCGCCCGCGGGAAGCCCGAAGGGCTGCCGCCGCTCAAGATCGACGAGCCGACTATCAGCATGACGTTTCAAGTCAACAAGTCGCCGTTCGCGGGGCGCGAGGGCAAATTCCTCACGAGCCGGCAGATCCGCGCGCGCCTCGATCAGGAGCTCACGCACAACGTCGCGCTGCGCGTCGAGGACACCGACGACCCGGACAGATTCCGAGTCTCGGGCCGCGGCGAGCTGCATTTGTCCGTGCTCATCGAGACGATGCGGCGCGAGGGCTACGAGCTCGCGGTTTCGCGGCCGGCCGTCATCGAGCGCGTCGTCGACGACGTCGTGCACGAGCCTTTCGAGCTCGTGACCGTCGACTTCGAGGAGGCCCATCAGGGCGCCGTCATGAGCCGGCTCGCCGAACGCAAGGGCGAACTGCGCAACATGGTTCCGGATGGCCGCGGCCGCGTGCGGCTGGAGTACCGGATACCGGCGCGCGGGCTCATCGGCTTCCGCACGGAGTACCTGACGGCCACGGCCGGCACGGGCCTGCTCTACCATGTCTTCGACGGCTACGCACCGCGCATCCCGGGCGAGATCGCGCAGCGGGTCAACGGGGTGCTCGTCTCCATGGTCGACGGCAAGGCCTTGGCCTACGCGCTGTTCAACCTGCAGGAGCGGGGCGCCCTGTTCATCGGCCACGGCGCCGAGGTCTACGAGGGCATGATCGTGGGCCTGCACAGCCGCGCCAATGACTTGCCCGTGAACCCGACGAAGGGCAAGCAGCTCACGAACATCCGGGCCGCCGGCTCGGACGAGAACATTCTGCTGACGCCGCCGGTCCGCTTCTCGCTCGAGCAGGCGCTCGAGTTCATCGACGACGACGAGCTCGTCGAGATCACGCCCGTCTCGATCCGGCTGCGCAAAAGGCTCCTGACCGAGCACGAGCGCCGCCGCGAGGCGCGCGGGCACGGCTGAAAGAACACGAAAAAGACGGAAAAGGGGTCAGAGCCCTTTTTCTTTCGTGCACGTAAGGCCGTCGCGGCTAGGGGAAAAGGGCTCTGACCCCTTTTTCACGTTCTCAGCCATCGTCAACCTGGTAACGCTTGCCGTCTCGGTAGGCGACGCTGAGGATCCACCCGAGCCGCTGGCCCGGCTTCCTCGACCGCAACGCCTCGATCGTCACGGTGTCGCCGCTCATGAGCTTATGTCGGCTCAACCCGAGCTTTTGGAACATCGCCGTCGGCAGCGATTCGAGCCGCCACCGCTCGACGTTGCCGTGGTCGACGACGTCCATCTGAAAATACGTGTGCGGATACACCCATTCGACTTCGCAGATCACGCCGACCAGCGTAACGTGCCGGCCGCGATCGAATTCGGCGTGAACGGAATGGTGAGCGGATGCGCTGAGCGCGGCCAGACTCAAGCCGGCCGCGAGGAGCACGGCCGTAGGCGTGCGCGCCGTCATGGACAAGCCCCCCCGGGCGATACGAACGGGCGCGAGTGTAGTTGACACGCCGAGCGGCCGCAAAACCGCCGGCGGGCCTTCTTGGGGTGGGCCTCGCTGCTCGGCGCGGTTATCATTGCACGCCTCGATCGACTCGACTCCCGCGGCCCGCAGGCTTGCGCGGAGGGACCCGCGGCGGCGCGCGAGAGCCGTGGCGGGCGGACGCGACAGGGGCCCGGTTTCTCGTGAAATGCAGACTCTCCAGCGCATGCCTCTGTCTCGCAGTTTCGGCCTTCACCGTTTCCGCAGCGGCGACCGCGACGCCCGGCAAGCCGCGGTCCGCCGCCCCCGCCGCGGGGCAGCCCGCGTCGGAAGGTGCGGCTCAGAGCGAGATTCACCTCGTGCGCATCGCCAAGCCGCCCGTCATCGACGGCGTGCTGGACGAAGCCGCCTGGTCCAAGGCTGCGGTCGTCGACGATTTCCACGAGACGCGTCCCGTCGAGTACGACCCGCCTTCGGAACGCACCGTCGTCTACGTGATGTACGACAAGGACGCTCTATACATCGGGGCGCGCCTCTACGACCGCGACCCGAGCAAGATCACGGCACGTGTGCTGCGGCAGGGCGCGAACATCTCCGCGGACGATTGGTTTTCCGTCGTCGTCGACCCATTTCACGACCGCCGCAGCGGCTATCGCTTCGAGACGAACCCGAACGGCCTGCGCCGCGAGGCCCTGTTCCAGAACGTGAGCCACGAGCAGTGGAACTGGCAGGGTATCTGGTACACGGCCGCGCGGATCACGGACGACGGCTGGACCGTCGAGATGGAGATTCCGTTCAAGACTCTGTCGTTCGACCCTCGGAACGACACCTGGGGCATCGACTTCAGCCGCTCGATCGCGCGCCGCGACGAGCGCATGGCCTGGATCTCCCGAGACCGGTCCGTCGACCCGAGCACGGCTGGCGAGGCCATCGGCCTCAGGGGCCTCAAGCAGGGCATGGGGCTCGACGTCGTGCCGTCGATCTCGGCCGACGCAAGGAGAGACGTGCAACTGGGCCGGCGCTCCTCGCGCCTGACCCCTTCCGTCGATGCGTTCTACAAGATCACGCCGGGCCTCACGGGCTCGTTGACGGTCAACACCGACTTCTCGACGGCTCAGGTCGATAACCGGCAGGTCAATCTGACCCGCTTCGCGCTGTTCTACCCGGAGAAGCGCAACTTCTTTCTGCAGGATTCCGACATCTTCGAGTTCGGTCACATCGACCAGAACGGGCGGCCGTTCTTCTCGCGGCGCATCGGGCTCGACGTGAACGGTCAGCCCGTCGGCATCCGTGCGGGCGCCAAGCTCAGCGGCCGCGTCGGGCGCTGGAACATCGGCGCGCTGTCGATCCGCCAGGACGCTTCCGCGGATTCCCCGGCGAGCACCGCCACGGTCGCGCGCGTCTCTGCCAACGTGCTCGAAGAATCGACGGCCGGCGTCATCGTCACGCACGGCAACCCGCAAGGCATCGGCGACAACACCTTGATCGGCGGTGATTTTCTCTATCGCAATTCCCGCCTGCCCGGCGGCCGGCTGCTCGAAGGCGAGGCCTGGGCCCAGCGCAGCCGGACCACCGGCCTGCTCGGGCACGACAAGGCCTTTGGCTGGGCCCTGCGCTCGCCCAACAGCACGGGCCTGCGCGGCGGAATGCGGTTCAGTGAATTCCAGCGCAACTTCAATCCGGGCCTCGGTTTCGTGAACCGAGTCGGCGTGCGCCAGAGCAACGCCGGCGTGCAGTACACGTATCGACCCGATGGCGGCTTCCTGCGCTCCTTCGAAAGCGGCGTGCACTGGCAACGCATCGACGGCCTGACGGGCGGGCTGCAGTCGGAGACCTTGCGCGTCGACGTCGCGCATTTCGGCGACCGCGAGGGCGACAACCTCTCGCTCGACTGGTGGACGGACACCGAGGTCCTCACCGAGCCGTTCGAGATCTCCCCGGGCGTCGTGATTCCCCCGGGGCGGTATACATTCGACCAGCAGGAGCTCGACCTCTTCGGCGCTCGCCAGCGCAGCGTCTCGGGCGCTCTCGGGGTCAGCAGCGGGAACTTCTACGATGGCACGCGCCGCAAGCTCTTCGGTGTTTTCGCCTGGCGGCCGTCCGGCCACTTCAACTCGCGGCTCGAATATCAGGTCAACGATATCGTCCTCCCTGAAGGCGCGTTCACGACGCGGCTCGTCTCCGTGCGGGCCGAGGTCGTGTTCTCGGCGCAGCTGAGCTGGGCGAACCTGATCCAGTACGACAACGTCTCGCAGATCATCGGCATCAACAGCCGGCTGCAGTGGACGCCGCGGGCCGGCCGCCAAGCGTTCCTGGTCCTGAATCACGACCTCCAGGACTTCGACCGCGACGGCGTCTTCCAAACCGCGCTCGCCGAGGCCGCCGTCAAGTTCAGCTATACGTTCCGGTTCTAGACCGGCGCTCCGGCGGGCGGGCCGGCGCGCTTTTTTTGGCTACAATGCCGCCATGAGCAGCGCCATTACGCACGCGCCCGGCGAACGGGCGGCAAGGGTCATCGGCCATTCGATCGGCGGACGCGAGGTCGCGGGTAGCGGCCGGCGCGCGCCCGTCTTCAATCCGGCGACGGGCACGGTCACGGCCGAGGTCGCGCTGGCGGGTCGCGAGGAAACGCTCGCCGCGGTCGCGGCCGCCAAAGCCGCCTTCCCGGCCTGGAGCGAGACCTCCCCGCTCAGGCGCGCCCGCGTGATGTTCGAGTTCAAGGCGCTGCTGGAGGCGGGGCGCGACGACCTCGCCGCCGCGATCACACGCGAGCACGGTAAGGTGCTCGACGATGCGCGCGGCGAGGTCGTGCGCGGCATCGAGGTCGTCGAGTTCGCCTGCGGCGCGCCGCAACTGCTCAAGGGGCAGTTTGCGGACAATATCGGCGGGAACATCGACAACTGGTCGCTGCGCCAGCCGCTTGGCGTGTGCGTCGGCATCACACCGTTCAATTTTCCGGCCATGGTGCCCATGTGGATGTTCCCGATCGCGCTCGTGTGCGGTAACACCTTCGTGCTGAAGCCGAGCGAGCGAGATCCGAGCCTGTCTCTCATGCTGGCCGAGATGCTGCGCGAGGCCGGCCTGCCGAACGGCGTCTTCAACGTCCTCCAGGGCGACAAGGATGCCGTCGACACGCTGCTCGCGCACGAGGACGTTGCGGCCGTGAGCTTCGTCGGCTCGACGCCCGTCGCCGAGTACATTCACCGCGAGGCCGCCGCGCGCGGCAAGCGCGTGCAGGCGCTCGGCGGCGCCAAGAATCACTTGGTCGTCATGCCGGATGCCGATCTCGATCAGGCAGCCGACGCACTGACGGGCGCCGCGTACGGCTCGGCCGGCGAGCGCTGCATGGCCATCTCCGTGGCCGTCGCCGTCGGTGACACGGGCGATGCGCTCGTGCCCAAGCTTGCCGCGCGCGCCCGGGCGCTGCGCGTCGGCGACGGGCTCGAGGGCGCCGAGATGGGGCCGCTCGTAACGGCCGCGCACCGCGAGCGGGTCGCGGCCTACGTCGAGGACGGCGCCCGCGCCGGCGCCGAGCTCGTCGTGGACGGCCGGGGCCTGGTCGTGGAGGGCCGCGAGGGCGGGTTCTTCCTGGGGCCGACGCTGTTCGACCGCGTCCAGCCCTCGATGCGGATTTACCGCGAGGAGATCTTCGGGCCCGTGCTGGCCGTCGTGCGGGTACCCGACTTCGCCGCCGCCGTCGAGCTCGTCAACGCCCACGAGCTCGGCAACGGCGTGGCCTGCTACACACGCGACGGCGGGATCGCGCGCGAGTTCTCCCGGCGCATCCATGCGGGCATGGTCGGTATCAACGTACCGATCCCCGTTCCCATGGCTTTCCACTCCTTCGGCGGATGGAAGCGGAGCCTGTTCGGCGATCATCACATCTATGGCGAGGAAGGAATACGCTTCTACACGCGGTACAAGTCCGTCATGCAGCGCTGGCCGGACGCGGCGGTCCGCGGCCCCGAATTCACGATGCCGACGCACAAATGAAGAAAAAGGGGTCAGAGCCCTTTTTCGCGTGCGTCGGATCGGCGGGGACGGCCAAGGCCTGCCGGCAAAAAGGGCTCTGACCCCTTTTTCTTCGTAGGAGATCGACGTGCAGCTCGCGAGCATTCGCTACGGGAACGAGGACCGGGTTGCGGCGCGCATCGACGACGACCACCTCGTCGACCTCGAGGTGCTGCAGCGAGTCGCGGCCGAGCGCCAGGGCGTGCCGCGGCGTGCGCCCCTCACGAGCATGGCGGCCGTCATCGAGGGTGGCGATTCGCTGCGCGAGGACTTGGCGCGCGCCCTCGAGCTCGTGCGCGAGGCGCCCGGCACGGCCCCGCAGATCGCCTGCGCGGACGTGAGCTGGCGCCCGCCCGTGCACCCGGGCAAGATCTGCGCCGTGGCGATGAACAATTCGGCCAGCAACGAGCGCAAAATCAGTGCGCCCGACCATCCGGCATTTTTTTTGAAGCCCTCGTCGTGTCTCGCCGCCCACGGCGACGCGATCCGAGTCAGGCGCTACTACGGCACCGTTCACCCCGAGCCCGAGCTCGCCGTCGTCATCGGCCGCGCGACCCGCGACGTGGACGCGCGTCACGCGCTAGACAGCGTCTATGGCTACTCGATCTTCGACGACGTGACGGGCAGCGGCATGCGCTCGGAGGACCGCTTCCACTACTACGCCGTCTACCCTTCCAAGACGGATCCGGACGTCACGGAACGCGTCGAGCAGCATCTCTCCTACGCGGGCCGCTACAAAGGCAGCGATACCTTCGGCGTGCTCGGCCCATGGCTCGTCACGCGCGACGCGATCGCCAATCCCGACGACCTGCGCGTCGTCTGCAAGGTCGGCAGCGAGACGATCGCCGAGGACAGCACGCGCTACTACAACTTCAAGGTCGCCGAGGTCGTGAGCTTCATCAGCCAGTTCCAGACGCTCGAGCCCGGCGATGTCGTCTCGCTCGGCACGGCCTTCAAGCCCGGCGCGACGCGGCGCTCGATTCATCATGCGGACCTTCAGCGCGTTGCGGGCCCCGTGGAGATCAGCATCGAGGGCCTCGGCACGCAGAGCAATCCAGTCGTCGTCGAGGATCGGGAGATGGGCCGGTGGCGGCTCCGCTGAGCCCACTCGAGCGGCTCGAGATTCGCGCCGCGCTCGAAGACCTCAACACCGCGTTTACGCATCATCTGGACCACGGCGAGCTCGACGCGCTCGTCGATCTCTTCACCGAGGACGCGCTCTATACGCATGGCCCGCGGCGCTCGGAGGGCCGGGCGGAAATTGCCGCGCTGTTCCGCGACCGCACGGCCGCGGGGCCTCGCACGGCCCGGCACCTTTACTCGGGCCTCAAGCTCGAGATCCAGAGCCGCACGCAGGCCCGCGGCACGAGCGTGTGCATGACCTTCGCGCAGAACGGCCTGCCGCCGCTCGCGCCGGCCGTACCGATCCTCGTCGCCGATTTCATCGACGCCTACCTGTATTGTGACGATGGGCGCTGGCGCATCCGGCGCCGCCACATCGAGCGAATTTTCGTCGCCAGCGAAACCAGCCGTCCCGTCGGCTGGAAGGAACCCTCATGAGCACGTTGCCCGACTACGAGCCGACCTGCGCCGACCACGCCGGCGCCATCGACCTCACAATCCGGCCGCGCAGCCGCGACCTCGGCGGCTTCTCGGTCCGCCGCGTGCTGCCCGCGGCCGAGCGCCGCATGGTCGGCCCGTTCATCTTTTTCGACGAGATGGGGCCCGCCGTGCTGCCGCCGAGCCAGGGCATGGACGTGCGGCCGCATCCCCACATCGGCCTCGCGACCGTGACCTACCTTTTCGAGGGCGAGATCATGCACCGGGACAGTCTCGGCTCCGTGCAGCCGATCCGTCCCGGCGCCGTGAACCTCATGACGGCCGGGCGAGGCATCGTGCATTCGGAGCGTTCGGGCGCCGATCGGGCCGTCGAGGCGCGGCTGCACGGCCTGCAACTGTGGATCGCCCTGCCCGACGACGCCGAGGAGATCGAGCCGGGCTTCGTCCACTATGCGGCCGAAGCCCTGCCCGAGTTCGACGTCGACGGCGCGCGCGTGCGTCTCGTCATGGGCGAAGCCTATGGGCGCCGCTCGCCGGTGGTCTCGTACTCGCCGATCGTCTATCTCGAGGTGCGCCTGCCGGCCGGAGGCGCGTTCTCCCTGCCGGGCGGCCACAGCGAGCTCGCCGTCTACGTCGTCTCCGGCCGAGTCGAGGCGACGGGGCAAAGCGAAAAGGAAGGCTCCACAGCGTACGATCCGAACGTCATGCTCGTGGCCCGCCGCGGCGCAGCCCCGACGCTCATAGCGCGCGAGACCGCACGCCTCGTCGTGATCGGCGGCGAGCCCGTCGGGCCGCGGCACATATGGTGGAACTTCGTTTCGAGCTCCAAGGAGCGCATCGAGCGCGCCAAGGACGACTGGCGCGCGATGCGTTTCGGCACCGTGCCGGGCGACGACGAGTTCATACCGCTGCCGGAGAAGTAGCGCGCGACGCGGCGGGCCGGTCCGAGGACGTCCCGGGGCCGCGGGCTCAGGGAAGGGGTTGCGGCCGCCAGAATATGTGAGGTCGGCGAAACCTTCAGCCACTACGCGGGCGGGGACATCGACCGCATGGTTCTTCGGTCGGGGCAACGATCCGGCACGCGCCGAGGCTGCGAGACGGGCCTATTCGGAGCTCAGAATGAACTCGGCGCCTTTCTCGGCGATCATGACCGTAGGCGCATTCGTATTGCCCGACGTGATGCGCGGCATGACCGACGCATCGACGACGCGCAGGCCCGCTATGCCGTGGACGGCCAAGCGGTCGTCGACGACGGCGAGCGGGTCGCCGCCCATCTTGCACGTGCCGACGGGGTGGAAGATCGTCGTGCCGAGATCCCGGGCGGCGCGCATGAGATCCTCGTCGCTCGTCAGCTCGGGCCCCGGCTTCCACTCTTGCGGCTCGAAACGCGCGAGCGGCTCGGCGGCCATGATGCGGCGCGTGAACCTGACGCCTGCGATCGCGACACGCCGGTCCTCCTCGGTCGACAGATAGTTCAGCGTAATGGCCGGCGCCGCGGCCGGATCGGCGCTCTTGAGGCGCACATGGCCGCGGCTCGTCGGCTGCAGGTTGCAGACGGACGGCGTGATCGCGTTGAACGGATGCAGGACGTTGCCGAACTTGTCGAGCGAAAGCGGCTGCACGTGCCACTCGATGTTGGCCGCGGCTTGATCCGGATCGCTGCGCGCGAAGGCGCCGAGCTGCGAAGGCGGCATGGTCAACGGGCCCGTGTGAAACAGCAGGTACTCGAGGGCCATGCCGGCCTTGCCGAGCAGGCTGCGCGCGCGCAGGTTCAGCGTGACCGTGTTCGAGACCTTATAGATGATGCGCACCTGCAGATGGTCGTGCAGGTTCTCGCCCACGCCCGGCAGCTCGTGCACGGGACGAATGCCGTGGCGGGCGAGCAGCTCGCCTTGGCCGATCCCGGAGAGCTGGAGAATCTGCGGCGAGCCGATGGCGCCGGCGGCCAGCACGACCTCGCGCCGCGCCTTGAAGCTCCGGCGCTCCTTGCCGTCCAGCACGACGGCCACGCCCGTCGCGCGCTTGCCGCCCTCGCCGTCCTCGACCTCGATGCGCTCGACCTGGGCGTGCGTCAGCACGCGCAGGTTCGGCCGGTGCATGACGGGCCGCAGGAACGCCTTCGTGGCGCTCCAGCGCACGCCCCGGCGCTGATTGACCTGAAAATAGGCATTGCCGAAATTATCGCCGCGGTTGAACTCGGGGATTTTCGGGATGCCGCAGGCCTCGGCCGCGTCGCGCCAGGCGTCGAGGATCTCCCAGCTCACGCGCCGCTCCTCGACGCGCAGCTCGCCGCCGGCTCCGTGCGCTTCGTCCGCGCCGTGCTGATAGTCCTCCGAGCGCTTGAACACCGGCAGCACGTCGTCCCAGCCCCAGCCGCGGTTGCCGAGCGAGGCCCAATGATCGTAGTCGCTGCGCTGGCCGCGCATGTAGATCATTGCGTTGATCGACGAGCAGCCGCCGAGGACCTTACCTCGCGCATAGCCGATCTTCCGGCCGTTGAGCCCCGGATCGGGCTCGGTCTCGTAGCACCAGTCGGTCCGCGGATTGCCGATCGTGTAGAGATAGCCGACGGGCACGTCGATCCAGAAATAGTCGTCCTTGCCGCCCGCCTCGAGCAGCAGGACGCTCTTGCCCTTGTCGGCGGACAACCGGTTGGCGAGCACGCAGCCCGCGGTTCCGGCGCCGACGATGATGTAGTCGTATTCGGGGTCGGGCGCTTGCACAGGGCGCATTTTACGGCAATCGGGAGCAAATGCGCGCATGGTCCGCTGAGCCGCCGAGATGCAGCGGCGCCGCCGACTTCGACCTCGTGCGCCTCGGCGTCGCTTGGAAGTCCTAGGGCGTGCGCCCGATCTGAAACTCGACCCGGACGCCGAGCGTGTAGAGCGTCCCGCCGAGATCGTAGCCCGCCGCGCGGCTCGAGAAGCGCGAAGCTTGGCCGAACACGTAGCCGCGCCAGAACTCCCCCGATCGCGGGCCGCCGCTCGAAGCGAAGCGCCAGCGCAGACCGGCATCGACGGCCGGCCCGAAGCCCCCTCGGCCTTTGTGATCGGGCTGCAATTCGATGCGCTCGTCGTAGGCTGCCGTGGCGACACCGAGCCCGAGGTACGGCACGAAGCGGCGGTCTCGGCCCGGCAGCATGAAGCTCGCGAACAGCTCGAAGGGAACGAGCGCGTAGCGCACCTGTCCCCCCGTCCCGCCGCTGCCGGCCGCGGCCCCGACGCCGTCCTCGCGCAGGTACGCCAGGCGCGCCCCCGCCTCGAGCCAACCGTTGAACCGGTACGCCGCGGCCAGCGAATACGTCGTCGCGGCGTCGACCCCGTAGTACGTTCCAAACTCATCGAGCCGCGGATGGAACTCGCCGACGCCGAGCTCGTACATCCAGCGAGGCTGCGGCGGCGCTGCGGCCGCGGCGAACGCGGCGGCTGCACCCAGCAGGAAGACCGCACCGCGCAGGCCGAGCCGCCGCTGCCGGCCACCCCTCATTCGGCCTGCTCGGCTGCGCCCGGCATAGGTCCGCGGGCGAACCGCCGCACCCGGCGGTGCAGCGCGATCTCGGCCGCGACGAGCACGGCAACGGCGATCCAGCTGGCGGGCGACCCGCCGAGGGTGACGAGGGCCAAGACGACGAACGGCCAGAGCAGGGCCCGCACGGCGGGCTTGAGGGCCGCATGGCGCTCGAGGAAGCGCGCGGCCGGCGGACTGGCTGCGTAGTAGGCCGCGGTGGCGAGGCGGCCGAGCGGCAGCGAGCGCAAAATGCGGTCGCGAAAATCGCGCAGCACGAGCAGCTCCGGTGCCGCCTCCGCGCCGAAGGCGGCATGGGCGAGGCAGGTCGATTTCGCGGGCAGGTCCGGATAAGGCACGACAGCCTCGGGCGTCGCCGAAACCGTTGCGGAAAGCGAGCTCTGCGCAGGGTCGCCGACGCCGCTCGTGGCGGGCATCGACAGCGCGCTCTCGTGGCCGGTCGGGGTGTTGTCGACGGCCGTCACGGCAATCGCGTAGGCAGCCTGCTGCAGTGCGGCGACCGCAAAACGATAGGCCGTGCCGTTCGTAAGTCCCGTGACGGTGTAGCTCGTGGCCGCGCCCGCCTCCACGCGATGCTCGTCGACGGCCGCCGAACCGTAGTAGACCCGGTAACCGGTGGCACCAGAAACGGCATCCCAGGTCAGCACGACGGCCCCATCGCGGCCCGCGGCCCGCGGCGGCGCCGGCGGCAGCGGCCGCTGCGTCGTGGGCGCGAGGCCGCTCAACGTGTATGAGGTCACGTCGCCCACGTCGATGGGCGAAGGCGACCGCCCCCCGGCGGCATCCGTGCCCGTATAGACCGAAGGGACATTGGGGTCGGGCGCTGCGCCCTGCCGGTAATAAAGCCTGTAGCCGCCCGGGGTCACCGGGTTCGTCACGCGATAATCGAGATTCGGCGACCAATCGACCGTGATGCCCGCGCCCGCGCCGGTCGTCGCCGAGAGCGTCGGCCGGCCGACCGGAAACGGATACACGTCCGCGTACGGTCCGCCGTAGACCCCCGCATCGGCGACGGTGGCGTCGATGATGTCGATCCCAGTCCCGGCGTCGATGCAGGGCGATCCGTACTTCAGGTGAAAGTCGTGAGCCGCCGGATCGACGAACAAGGGATCGCCGACGACGGCGCCCGCGCCGATGCCCGAGTCGATGCCGTTGACGGCCAGATCCTCATTGCCGAAGAAGCAGTCGGCGCGTACGCCCGCGTAGGCGTCGACGAGCGTAGACGCGTTCGAGAGCGTCACCGTATTACCGGCGAAGATGTCGTTGACGGCCTCGGTTGCGGCCGACCCGCGGACGATGGCGGTGGCGTTCTCGAAGAAGACGTCGTTCGCGGCCTCGACAGCCGAGCTCACGTCCGAGACCAGGCCCGTATCGCCCATACGGTAGAAGACGACATTGCTGATCTCGGCGCCCGAGCTCGCGACGACCGAGACACCGACGCGCGCGCCGAGCAGCGTGAAATTCGAAAGACGCGTACCGAGCACGGTCGGGAACGTCACGATTGCGAGCGTATCGTCGGCGGGGGTCAGCAGCGTCCGTGCCGTCTCGCGGCCGACGAGATCCACGCCGCTCGGCAAGCGCAGATTCTCCTTGTAGGTACCGGGCTCGACGAGCACAACGTCGTTGGGCTGGGCGGCGTCGAGCGCAGCCTGAATCGTCGCGTAGTCGCCGGGCACGCGCAACGTGGCCGCGGGCGCAGTCCCCGCCCACGCGGCGGCGGCGAGCAGCGGCGCGGCGGCCCGGCGCGCAGACCGAGACCGCCCCCGCGTTTTGCGAATCGGCGTATGCATTCGGGACCCGAATCGTCAGGCCGCGGCACCGCCCGGCGCGCGCCGCTGACGCGTACGAGAGGCAAGAAACGAGCCAGTGCCAGCCTTCCCGGTCCGCGGCCCCGATGCTATGTTGAGGCGCCCGGGCGCCGCGCGAATCGAGGGAGAGACGCATGCCGACACGCCGCCAATGTCTTGCATTGACCGCAAATGCCTGTGCCGCGCTGGTCTTGGGCCCGCGGCTGCTCCGTGCCCAGGAGGCCGAGCCCGTCCTGACGCGTGCGATCCCGTCCACGGGCGAGAAGCTTCCGATCGTCGGCCTCGGCAGCTCGGCGACATTCAGCGAAACCGCGCGTGACGAGGACTACGCGGCGATCCGCGCCGTCATGCGCGCGCTGTTCCAAGGCGGCGGCCGCGTATTCGACACGGCGCCTGCCTACGGCGCCTCCGAGGAAGTGGCGGGCAAGGTCGTCGGCGAACTCGCTCTGCGCGACCGGGTCTTTTGGGCGACCAAGCTCAATGTCGTGGGCTTCTTCGGCCGCGGCCCCGCGGACCGCGACCAGGCCCTCGCCCAAGCCGAGACCTCGTTCCACCGGCTCGGCCGCGAGCCGATCGATCTGCTGCAGGTTCATAACCTCGCCGACATCCCGCACCAGCTGCCCATCGTGCGCGAGCTCAAGGACAAGGGCCGCGTGCGCTACATCGGCACGACCTCCACATTCAAGCAGCAATACGGCGAGTTCGAGCGCGTCATGCGCCGCGAGGCGCTCGACTTCGTCGGCGTCGATTACGCCGTCGACAACCGCAGCGCGGAGGACAAGATCCTGCCGCTTGCGCAGGACAAGGGCATCGCCGTCCTCGGTTACATGCCCTTCGGCCGCACGCGCCTTTGGGACAAGGTCGCCGGCCGCAGCGTCCCCGCCTGGGCGACGGAATTCGGCGCGGCGAGCTGGGCGCAGTTCTTCCTGAAGTTCGCGGCCTCGCATCCCGCCATCACGTGCGTGACGCCGGCGACCAGCAATCCCAAGCACATGCAGGACGACATCGGCGCGCTGCGCGGCCGGTTGCCGAACGCGGCCGAGCGCCGGCGCATGATCGCATTCGTCGAATCGCTGTAGCGAGCCGCGGGCGCGGTTCGCCCCGGCGCGTTGACGTGCCGCGGCACCCGGCTCAACATTCGAAGTCTACGCGGCGCCGCCCGCCACGCGGCGGTGCCGAGGCCCCTCTTCGCAGGAGAAACTTCGATGAATGCAGTGCCGCAAGCTCGAACCGAGCTCTCGATCAAGGCGCCCAAAGCGTTCTTCATCGGCGGGCGATGGGAGAAACCGGCCGGCCAGGGCTCGCTGGACGTCATCTCTCCCGTCACGGAGGAGGTCGTCATGACGTTCGCCGAGGCCTCGACGGCCGATGTGGACCGCGCCGTCGCCGCCGCGCGGGAGGCCTTCGACAACGGCCCCTGGCCCAAAATGTCCGCCGAGGAGCGCGGCGCGCGCCTGCTCAACGTCGCCGAGCGGCTCAAGGCGCGCCTGCCGGAGCTCGCCCAGGCGTGGACGACGCAGGTCGGCGCCCCGATCAGCTTCACGCGTTATGCGTCCGGGCAGGCGCCGGAGCTGTTCGAGTACTACGGCACGCTGATCAAGGACTATCCGCTCGTGGACGAGCGCCGGCGCGACAACGGCGGGCTCGTACGCGTCGTCAGGGAGCCGGTCGGCGTAGTCGCGGCGATCACGCCCTGGAACGCACCGCTGGTCCTGCTGTGCTACAAGGTCGCCGCCGCGCTGGCCGCAGGCTGCACGGTGGTCGCGAAACCGTCTCCGGAAACCCCAATGGACGCCTACCTCCTCGCGGAGTGCATCGAGGCGGCCGGGCTGCCTCCGGGCGTCTTCAACGTGATCCCGGCCGGCCGCGAGACCGGCGACTACCTGATCCGGCACGAGGGAATCGACAAGATCAGCTTCACGGGCAGCACGGCGGCCGGCAAGCACATCGCGGCCGCAGCCGCGGCCCGTCTCACGCGCACGAGCTTCGAGCTCGGCGGAAAATCCGCTGCCGTCGTGCTCGAGGATGCCGACATCGGACAGGCGCTCCAGAGCCTCGTGCCGTTCTCGATGCCCATTACGGGCCAAGTGTGCTTCTCGCTGACGCGCGTGCTCGCGCCCGAGTCCCGCAAGACCGAAGTGCTGGACGCCTACGTGGCCGCCGTCAAGACGGTCAAGGTCGGTGATCCGGAACAAGCGGACACGCAGATGGGCCCGCTGACCATGAAGCGGCAGCTCGATCGCGTCGAAGGCTACATCGCCAAGGGCAAGCAGGAGGGCGCGAAGCTCGTGCTCGGCGGCGGCCGGGCCAAGGGTTTCGATCGCGGCTATTTCATCGAGCCGACGGTCTTCGACGACGTGAAGACCGAGATGACGATCGCGCGCGAGGAGATCTTCGGCCCGGTCGTTTCGTTCATCGGCTATCGGGACATCGACGACGCGGTCCGCAAGGCGAACGACACCAACTACGGCCTGCACGGCGCCGTTTACACGGCGGACCCGGAGCGCGGCTACGAGATTGCGCGCCGCATGCGGTCGGGCAGCATCACGGTCAACGGCATGATCGTCGATCCGAAGATGCCGTTCGGCGGGTTCAAGCAGTCCGGGATCGGGCGCGAAGGCGGCATCGAGGGGCTCGAGCTGTACTTCGAGCTCAAGACGGTGTACTTCGGCTGAGCTCGATCCGGCGGACCCGGAGGGCGCCGGCCCTGCACGCGCGCGTGCAGGGCGCCGCGCCCCAGAGGGGGACGTTCTGAGCGACGCGTCGAGCGAGGACGGCGTGCCGCGCCGCCCGGCGCCCGCACCGTCCGGACTGCCCATAGACGAAGCCCTGCCCGCCTTGCGCGACGCGCTTGCGGCGGGCCGCGCGGCCGTGCTCGCGGCGCCGCCCGGCGCCGGCAAGAGCACCGTCGTGCCGCTCGCCCTGCGGGCAGAGCCGTGGGTCCGGGACCGGCGTATCGTCATGCTCGAGCCGCGGCGGCTCGCGGCCCGCGCTGTCGCCGAGCGCATGGCCGCCACGCTCGGCGAGCCCGTCGGGCGCACGGTCGGTTACCGCATGCGCCTCGAGACCCGCGTGTCAGCCGCAACGCGCATCGAGGTCGTGACCGAGGGCGTGCTGATGCGCCTGCTGCAGCACGATCCGGCGCTCGAAGGCATCGCCCTCGTCATCTTCGACGAATTCCACGAGCGGAGTCTGCAGGCCGACCTCGGTCTCGCCTTCACGCTCGACGCCCGCGCCGTGCTCGTGCCCGAGCTGCGTCTGCTCGTGATGTCGGCCACGCTCGACCCGGCGCCGGTGGCGCGGCTGCTCGGCGACGCCGCCGTCGTCAGCGCCGCGGGCCGCGCGTTCCCGGTCGAGACGCACTTCGTCGGGAAGGGGCCGCCGCCGCTGCCATCCGGGTCAGGCGGCAAAGGCCCGGGCACGGCGACGGCTGAAGGGCTCACGGCGGCCATCGTGCGCCGAGCTCTGGCCGATGCGCCGGGCGACGTGCTCGTGTTCCTACCCGGCGCACGTGAGATCCGGCACGTGCAGAGCGCGCTCGAGGCCGCGGGACTCGAGGCAGGCACACGCCTGCTGCCGCTCTACGGCGATCTCGACGCGGCCGCCCAGGACGCAGCGCTGGCGCCTCGACCGCCCGGCTCGCGGCGCATCGTCCTCGCGACGAACATCGCGGAAACGAGCTTGACCATCGAAGGCGTGCGCGTCGTCGTGGACTCGGGGCTCGTGCGCCGCGCCCGCTTCGATCCCGCCCGGGGCCTGTCGCGGCTCGAGACCGAGCGCATCTCGCGCGCCTCGGCCGAGCAGCGGCGCGGGCGCGCCGGCCGCACGGCCCCCGGCGTCTGCTATCGCGCCTGGAGCGAGGGTGCCCACGCCCAGCTCGCGGCCGCCACGCCGCCCGAGATCCTCGACGCCGATCTCGCACCGCTCGCGCTCGAGCTCGCGAGCTGGGGCGCCGCGGACGCGGCATCGCTGCAGTGGCTCGATCCGCCGCCGGCCGCGGCCCTCGCGAGCGCGCGCGATCTGCTGCGCCGCCTCGGCGCGCTCGACCCCGCGGGCCGCGTCACGGCCAGGGGCCGGGACATGGCCGAGCTCCCCGTGCATCCACGGCTCGCGCACATGCTCATCGAAGCTCGGCGCCTCGGGCAGCTGCGGCTCGGCGCCGAGCTCGCGGCGATCCTTTCCGAACGCGACCTCGCCGCCGGTGCTGCGGCCCGCGACGCCGACATCGCTACGCGCCTCGAGCTGCTCGAGCGCGGCGCCGCGCGCCGCGTCAGCGCCGCCCGGGTGCGCCGGATCGCGGCCGAGCTCGAACGGCGCGTCGGCGCGGCATCGGCGCACAAGGCGCGGCGGCCGGGCGCGCGCGACGATGCGCTGGTCGGCCCGCTGCTCGCGTTCGCCTATCCGGACCGGATCGGCCGGCGCCGGCCCGGCGATGGCGGCCGGTACACACTCGCGAACGGGCGCGGCGCGGTGCTGCCCGAGGGCGAGCGGCTCGCGCGCGCGGAGTTCCTGGTCGCCGTCGATCTCGACGACCGCGATCGCGACGCCCGCATCCACCTCGCGGCCGCGCTGCGCCGCGAAGATCTCGAGACCCACTTCGCGGCGGAGCTCGAGGACCGCGACGAAGTCCATTGGAGCAGCCGCGAGCAAGCCGTCGTCGCACGCCGGACGCGGCGCTTCGGCGCCCTGCTCGTCGCCGAGCAGCCGCTGCCCTCGGTGCCGCCCGAAGCCGCGCGCGCAGCCATGCTCGAAGGCCTCCGCTCGCTCGGCGTCGCCGCGCTGCCGTGGACCGAGGAGGCGCGCGATCTGCAGGCGCGCATCGAGTTCGTACGCACCCTGCCGCTCGAGGAGGCGGCCGGCTGGCCGGCCGTCGACGACGCCGCCCTCGGCGCCGACCTCGAATCGTGGCTCGGCCCCTGGCTCGCGGGCCTGACGCGCCGCGAGCACTTGGCCCGCCTTCCGCTGACCGAGGCCCTGCTCGCGCGCATCGGTTGGGAACGGCGCGGCCGGCTCGACGCCCTCGCGCCGAGCCGGCTCGAGGTGCCGAGCGGCTCCAAAATCCGCATCGACTATCGCGACGAGAACGCGCCGGCCGTCGCCGTGCGCCTGCAGGAAGTATTTGGGCTCGAACAATCTCCGCGCCTGGGCGGAGGCCGCGTGCCCGTGACATTCAAGCTCCTGTCCCCCGCCCGACGCCCCGTCCAGATCACGCGCGACCTCGCGAGCTTTTGGCGCAGCGGCTACGCGGACGTGCGCAAGGATCTCAGGGGACGCTATCCGAAGCACTACTGGCCCGAGGACCCTCGGAGCGCCGAAGCCATTCGCGGAGTGCGACCGCGTAATTAGCCCGCATGCTTCTTGAACGGGGTCGACGCCGGTGGTTGGCGGAGTCTCGCGAAGACGGCAAGCCGCGCGCTCTTCGACGCTCGCGCAGCCAGTACGTGCGGCCCCTAAGGACGAGTCGAGGCGCCGCCCCCGAGCAACGCGAGCAGCCGCCGCCCGAGCGCCCGATAGTCGTGGTCGAAGTGATGGCCGCCCGGCAGCTCGACGATCGTACGTTCGGTGCTGGGGCTCAATGCCGGGCACAGGGAATGCTTCTCGGCGGCGCCGTAGAAGCAGATGAGCCGCTGCACGACACGCTTGGCGGCGGGCAGCGTATCGACGGAGTCCGCGTGCCGGTGGTTACTCCAAAGGTCGGTGAGATGAAACTTGAAGCCCGTGAACAGAGACGGAGCGAGCAAGACCACGGCTTGCAGCTTGCGCTGCAGCGTCTCGCCGAGGCGCGTCACGCCGAAGGGCAGCACTTCGGCGCCGCGCGAGTAGCCGACGAGCAGCAGCCGGCGGCAGTGCCAGGCATGGAGGTAGTACTCGGCAATGGCCGTGAGATCGGCCGAGAGCTCTTCGGGGGTCTTGCGGTCCTTGAAATAGCGCTCGGCGTCGAGGCCGACGACGTCATAGCCCGCGCGCCCGAGCTGCCGCGACACCCGGACGTCGAGGGGAGCCCAACCGCCGTCTCCCGAGATAAAGACGGCCAGCGCGTTCGCCTCGTGGTGCGAGGGCTGCAAGATGAGCGGCAGCCGCGCCGCCGGGGCGGAGCTGGCCCCGGGCCACAGCGACTCGACCGACGGCAGCACTACGCGAACGAGAGCGACGGCAGCGACCGCGGCCACGGCCGCCGCCCAGACTCCCTTCGGAAGGAACATTCCGCCTAACTTACGGGCGGGGGCGCAGGCCGCTCACTTTGTGCCCTTGCGAAAGTCCCGATCCACGCCCGGATCGAATTCCTTGGCCCGGCGCCGACCGACTTCCTCGGCGTCCTCGAGCTCGCGGCGCTCGTCGTCGGACTCCACGCGCGAACCGGCGTCGCTGCCTTCGGCCGCGGTCCCGCGGACGGCTTCGTTGTAACGGCGGGCCGCCGTGCGGTTGCCTTCGCCCTCGTTCCTGTTCGTGTCGGGATTCTTCCTTACCGTCATGGCCATGCCTCCTTGCACATGGGTGTTAGCCCAGAAGCAGCAAGATGCATGCCACATGGAATTCAACTACGCACGAGCTGCACGGGAATCCCAGCCGGATCGCGGACATAGAAGCCGTAGTCGAGGTTCTCGTGAGCCTCGAGACCGAGCTGGGCCAAGGACTCGGCGGCAGACTTCGGATCGAAGCCTTCGACCGCGATGCCGAAGTGATCGACGATACCCGTCGGCGCTTTGTGGTGAAGCGAGACGAGAATCCGCTGCGTGCCCATGCGCACGATCTCGTGGGGCTTGTCCGCGTTGAGCACCTTGAAGCCGAAGACCTTCTTGTAGAACTCCATGGAGGCGGGCAGATCCGGCGTCTGCACACTGACGTGATCGACACGCGTGGCGTTGAACGGTGCCTGCTGCGCGTTCGCCGTGCCGGCACCGCCGGCCGCGGCTAGCATGGCGAGCCCCTGTATGAGCTGGCGGCGCGACAGCACGCCCTTCTCGAAGCCCTCGACCATTTCCGCAATGACGTTTTCCATAAGCTCCCTCCCGAAACTACCAATCCCCGTTTCCGAACGGGCCCGGCGGCCCGGTTCGATTAGGCCGCTGCAGTGGCCGAATATCAACCGCGGCTGCGGCCGGCGCTCGGCGCCTATACAATCGAGCCTCGGCCTGCCCCTCGGGCGCCCGAAAACGACCCGCAGCCACGGAGCCCCGATCGCCATGACGATTCGCCGCATTGGCCCGCTACTCGGTCTGTCGCTTGCGCCCCTCGTCCTGTGCGCGGCGGTCGCGGCCTCGCCGCCAAACATCCGCATCGACGACAAGGGCGTGTTTCCGGAGAGCGTCACGGCCTCGGCGGACGGCACGATTTATGTCGGCAGCGTCAAGGGCATCGTCTACCGCGCGCAGCCGGGCTCGGCCAAAGCCGAGCCCTGGATACGTCCCGACGCCGGCAACGGCGTCCTCTCCATCCTCGGCGTGCTGGCCGACGACGCGAGCGGCACGCTGTGGCTGTGCTCGACGCCGAACTTCTTCGGCCCAGAGCGCTCGCAAGGCGTCGCGAGCCTCATGGCCTTCGATCTGCACACCGGCGAGTTCAAAGACAGCTATCCGTTCCCGCCGCCCGCTTCGGTCTGCAACGACATTACGATGGCGGCCGACGGCAGCGCCTACGTCTCCGATACGAGCAACGGCCGCATCTTCAAGCTCGCCAAGGGCGCGAACGACTTGACGCTCTACGGCGAGGACCCCTCGCTCGTCGGCATCGACGGCCTCGCGTTCAGCGGCGACGGCGTGCTCTACGTGAACAACGTACGCAGCAACGAGATTCTGCGCGTCGACACGGACCGTGACGGCCACATGACGGGTCTCACGCCACTGCACATCGACGCGAAACTCGGCGGCCCGGATGGCTTCCGCCTGATCTCCGGGCATCGCTTCCTGCAGGCCGAGGGCACGATCGGCCGCCTCAGTATCGTGACCATAGAGGGCGACGAGGCGAAACTCGAGGTGCTGACCGACAAGCTCGTCTCCTCCCCGGGGGCGACGCCCGTCGGCAATACGGCCTACGTGATCGAGAGCAACATTCGCTACCTCACGGACCCGGCGCTCAAGGGCAAGGACCCGGGGCCGTTCATGATCTATGCGGTGCCGATGCCTCAGCCCGGGCCGGACGCGCCGCCGCCGCCGGGGCCGGGTGCGGCGCAGGGGCCGACGCGATGAGGCCGCGCACACGGCACGGCCGGGCCGGGCTGCTTCTGCTCGGCGCCTTGCTCCTGGCTGCGGCACCGTTCGGGCGCGCACCCCATGCGCAGGCGCCGGGCCGAGCCAGCGCCTACGTGCGCGTCGACTGCGACCGCGCCTGCCTGATCGGCTTTGCGCGTGCTTACGTTCACGCGCTCTCGCTGCGCGATCCCACGCAGGTCGCGCTGTCGCCGCACGTGCGCTTCACCGAGAACGACGTCGAGATGCCGATCGGCAATGACGGCCTCTGGGGCACGGTCGACGCCGTCTGGCCCAACGCGCTCGAGATCGCGGACCCGCAGACCGGGAACGCGGCTTGGTTCGGCATCGTCGAGGAGCACCACAACCCCGCCTATCTCGCGCTGCGCATCAAAGTGGCGCGCGGCGAGATCACCGAGGTCGAATCCGTCGTCAATCGACTGCCGGACGCCCCCAAGCCTTTCGGCGACCCGAAGGCGCTGCGTCACGATCCCGCGTTCACGCAGGTGCTGCCGCCCGAGGAGCGGCGCTCGCGCCAGCGCCTCGTCGCCGTCGCCGACGGCTACTTCAACACGGTCGAACAGAACGACGGCCAGATCTTCACCGACTTCGACGCCGATTGTCAGCGCACCGAGAACGGCGTGAGCACGACGCGCCGCAATGGCCACGGCGCGGCGGCCGTCGCACCGGGCTGCGAGGAGCAGTTCAAGCTCGGCATCTACCGCATCAACAAGCGCATCCGCGAGCGGCGCTATCCCATCGTCGATGTGAAGCGCGGTGTCGTCGTCGCCTCCGGCTTTTTCGACCATGCCAACGACTTCGACCACTACAAGCTCACGGACGGACGCGAGATGAAGACCGTGCTCAAGTGGCCGAACTCGATTACGCTGCTCGAAGCCTTCAAGATCCGCAACGGCAAGATCTACCGCATCGAGGCCGTCTTCACCTACGTGCCCTACTTCATGCACTCGCCGTTCGCGGCGCCGAACCCGGACTACCAGACGCGATGAGAACCGAGGCTCCGACCCTGCCGCGCCCCCTGCGCGCTGCGCGCATACTGCGGCTCGCGCGGACGGCCGCGCTGTCCCTCGCGGCGTGCGCCGCGCTCGCCGGCGGACCGTTCGCCGAGCGAGCGCACGCGCAAGCGCCGACCTGCGACCGCGATTGCCTCGTGGGCTTCGCGACCCGCTACATGTCTGCGCTCGTGGCCCACGCCCCAGACTCGCTGCCTTGGGCGGACAGGGTGCGGTTCACCGAGAACGAGGTCCCGCTCATGATCGGCGACGGGGCTTGGGGCACCGTCACGAAGATCTCCGACTCGCCGTTCACCGCGGCCGATCCGAAGACCGGTAATGCGCTTTGGTACGGCATCGTCGAGGAGCACGGCCAGCCCGCCTACTTCGGCGTGCGCCTCAAGGTCATCGATGGCCGCATCGCCGAGGTCGAGTCCGTCGTCGGCCGCGAAGGCACGCCCATGCCGTTCGCGAAACCGGCCGGCTACAGGTTCGACTCCGCTTTCGGGCAAACGCTCGCGGCGGGCGAGCGCGAACCGCGCGCGCGGCTTCTTGCGTTGGCCGACGGCTACTACAACACGCTTCAACTCGACGACGGCACGCTGTTCGTGCCGTTCGATCCCGCCTGCCGGCGCGTCACCAACGGCGTCGTGTCCCGCGACGACGGCGCGACGGACGGAGGCGGCAAGACGGGCGCTTCCGCCAGCCCGGCCAGCCCCGCCGCCGGGCCTGCCGGCTGCGGCGAGTTGCTCGGCAATGGCTATTTCCGGCCCGTCGACCGCGTGCGAGCGCGCCGCTTTCCGATCGTCGACGAGGCCCGCGGCGTCGTCGTCGCCTTCGCGTTCCTCGATCACGCCGCGCATGCCGCAGAGTATCGAACGCGCGACGGGAAGCGGCACACGATCACGGTCCAATATCCGAACTCTTACGCGCTGCTCGAGCTCATCAAGCTGCGCGGCGGCAAGGTGGACCGCATCGAGGGCGTGGGCGCGTTCGTGCCCTATCTCATGCCGACGATCTGGCGCCCCTGAAGCGCTTCCCGGGCGAGGCGAGCGGCGTCCGCGCCCGGCGCCGAGCGCCGCGTTTCAACGTGCGGCTTCGGGCTCGCGGTCGAGGCAATCGTAGGGGTGAACGGTCATGGCCGGATTCCACACGAAGTACCGCGTGAGCTCGAACGGCTTCGTGAAATACACGGGATCGTCCACAGTGATGCGGTAGTCCAGCCGATCGTACGCGGCGTTCGGGATGAAGCGCTCCACCGTCCGCATGCGCTCGCTTTGCCGCACGCCGTCCGGATCGAAGTATTGCGGCCGAAGGTGGTCGGTCTCGACGACGAGGGTCTTGCCTTCCCAATGGCCGCGCGAGAAGCCGAACTGCGTGCGGTCCTCGGGCGCGACCGCGTCCGCGTTCATATGGATGACGCGGCGCGAGTCGTACTCTTCGATCTTCATGACGATCGTGTCGCCGTCGCGCACGAACTGGATCGGCGCGGGCGTGATCATGATCAGCGGTTGGCCCTTCGTGCCGCAGTGCAGCAGCGCGTTGTCGAGCGGATTCCATTCGGCGGCCGCCGCCCGTCCGGCGTCGTTGAGCGGATAACCGCCCTTGAACATCGGGAACGCTTTCGGGTCGAGCATGTTCGTGCTCCAGACGCGGAAGATGCCGTCGGCCGCGGCGACGGCCTCGGCCGCGTGGGACTGGTCGTACGAACGCTTGATGAGGTTCCCGTTCTTGCCGGCCGCGAAATGCGGCTTGTTTGCGCCGAAGGCGAGCTCGTAGCCGCTCGCGAGGAGCACGTTCCGGGCCTCGATCGAGTGCGGTTCGCGGCGCGCGGGAAAGCCCGCAATCGTGATCGTATCGCCGGCCGCGATGAAGTCCTGGCCGATGCCGAGGATGCGCAGGACGACGACGGCGGGCGTCTCGGCCGTCCACTGCGCATTGCCGCCCGCGCCGTCCGGAACCCGCAGCCGTATCCGCCCATGCGGATTACGCCACGAGACCTCTTCGACGACGCCTTTGACCTCGACGGTCCGGCTCGTGTCGTAGATTGCGGCCGTGCTGTGATGCGCTGCCGCGCTCTCGGCCAGACACACCGACGCCGCGAACGCGGCGGCGACCCGCGCGATGTTCGTGAACATGACCGCTCCCTCCCCCGTCCCGGTCCCGTGCCCGTGGGGCACGCAGTGCCGCCGAACCGCTGCGCCGGCGCCTTACGGCACCGGCGCTTCGTCGGCTGCCGCTCTCAGTTCGCGTGCTCGGCCTTCATGGCCGCCTTCTCCGAGGTGAAGCCCTTTGCGAGCCAGGCCTTCCAGCGCGTCTGGTTGGCCTCGCTGCCGTTACAGCCGCCGTCCGAAGGATCGACGAAGGTGCCGTCGGCGAGCTTCGCCCAGCCGAGGCCGCCGCCCGGACGCCCGTCCCGCAGCGGACAGTACAGGACCTGAATCTTGTCGCCGGGCTTGAACGTGTTGCCCGTGACGCCGCGCTGAATCAGCGCCGTCGGCGAGGAGCCTTCGAAGCTCCAGAGCGTCTCCTTGCCGTCGCTGCCCTTGACCTTCATGTACAGCCAGGAATGCGGATTGTTGAAGGCCCAGCGCACGATGGTGCCCGTCGCGACCGTCTCGTCGGCCTTATCGAACATCGCGAAGGAATGATGGGCTTGGGCGATCGTGGCGCCGAAGAGCGCTGCAACGAGCGCGGCCGAGAAGACGTGGAATCTTCGGGTCATTGTGCATCTCCTTGGTTCGTTGTGCTCCCCTCGGGAAGTGTGGTGTTGTAGACCGGATCGCGAGTCTGGCCCGGCAGGTTCGGGAATTGACTCGTCCCGCGGGCGTCCTTGAAGCCCGGATCGCCGGGGAGGTGGAAGTTCGTCCGGCCGCTCTTGTCCTCGTAGGAGTTGCTGCTCTGCTCGCACTCCCATTGCGGCACACGGTAATCGGCTTTCTCGAGCTCGACCGCGGGCCGGAACGCATAGACGGCGCTCACGGGTTTGACGAACGCATACTTGTCCCAAAACGTCGCCTGCACCTCGAGCCGCTCATAGCCCTTCGGGTGCTTCTCGTCGCCCGGATAGTGCTTGAGCTCCCAGATCTCCACGTCCTCGAACGCGTTGCTCGTCATCGGCGACCAGCGCGTGAAGTCGGCCGGATATAGGTACTTCGTGCTCGTAATGAGCTTGTCGCCGTCCCAGAAGCCGATCGTGTCGCCATACCACGAGTGCGTGCCGAGCAGGTTGCTGTGCTGCTTGCCGATGTAGACCCGGCGAATCGACGGGCCGTAATCGAGAATCTGATAAGACTCGTTCGGCAGATTGATGAACTCGTGGGTATAGGGCTCGAGCAGGAAGCGCGGCATGCCGGGCGGCTCGCAATCGGTCAGGCGATCGTAGCGGACGCCGCCTTCCTCGTTCTGCTGGCGCCAGCGCTCCTTGTAGGCCTTCTCGTAGGCCGGTGTCAGCACGCCTTCCTTGACCTTGCCGCCGAAGTCCCCCGTATCGATGAAGATATCCATATGGGTATTGCCGGCCGTGACCCACAGCCCGTCCCAGCGCGGCACCGTGGCGAGCGTGTGCTGCGTGCCCCCGTGCGCCTGCTTGAGAAGGTATTCGTAGTATTCGTCCAACGTCGCGAATTGCTTCGGCGGCGGCACGACCTTGAGCGGCGGGCCGTAACCGGCCCCGAAAGCGTGCTTCTGCGCCGAAGCGGACAAGGGCAAGGCCGCAGCCAAGACCGCGCCGAGGCCGATTGCGGCCAGGCTGGAATTCATCCTCATCAAAACATCCCCCTTCCGCGCACTCTGGGGCGGTGCGCTTATCCCTTAAATATCATGGTATACGGCGTCGGGATAGTGGTAGGGGCGAGACAGCCTCGGCTCGGCCCGCGCTCGAGGGGCGTGGCGGCGCGCGTCCGCGGACGCGTTTGTTGAATGCTTCTCATTTCGACTCCCGTTGCGCACGGCGGCTTCCGGCGCCGGCGAGAACGTCTGCGGGCGGGCGCGAAAGGACGCCCGCGGGCAGGGTGCCCGCCCGCGCGAGGCGCGGGCGGCAGGCGGCGCGCTAGGCCGGCGCGCCGACCCAGTTACCGTGGACCTGGGGCCGTAGCCGAATCGGCAGCTTGATCCGCGCGATCGGGCCGGCCTCGATGTCGCCCGCGTTCAGCAGCGCGAGCTCGGACAGGAACCGCGAGTGGTCGTCGATGACGAGCGCGAGATAGCCCTCGTGCCCGGGCTGCTTCGAGGCGATGTGAATCGGCTCGTTGAATGTCCACAGGTGCCCCATCGTGAACGACGTGAGCCGCCCGCTGGCCGGTTCGATTCGGTTCAGCCGGTTGAAGCCCGGCCCGATGGGACCTTGCAGCTGCGGCGGACCGAGCGTCGGATCGAAGCTCGCATAGTAGGCAACGTCGTGACGCCGCATGAGGTACTTGTCCGCGACGCGCGGCATGTCGCCGCCCGGGCCGACCGCATCTTCGTCGAACGACTCGCCCGGCTTGGCGAGGTCGAAAGACCAGCGCATGAGCGCGCCGTCGAGCTCCTCGGGGTTGTACGCGAGGCCGGACTCCTCGGTGATGAACGGGAACGGATTCACCTTCGTGAAGCAGGCATCGACGAAAACTTTACTGCCTTCCGTATAGGCGTTCATGAAGTGGAACACGGAGCAGGCCGGGCGCCGGAACCAGCGCATGTCGGCGACGCTGCCGTCGCGCGGCATGATGCCGATGTAGGAGTCTTTGCCCGGCTCCCAAACCCAGTGCGGCCCCCCGGCCTCGATGCGGCTGCGATCGGCCGTAATCGGCATGAACGGGAACACGATGTGCTCCTGCGTGACCGCGAAGTCGTGCATGAGGGCGCAATACGGGCCCTCGAACCACTCCTCGCGCACGAGCCGGCCTTCGCCGTCGGCCACGCAGCAGGCCACGTCGCGCGTCGCAAGGCCCGAAGCTTCGTAGCCAAAGAAATACAGCTCGCCGGTCTCGGGGTCCCAGCGCGGATGGGCAGTCATCGTCTCGCTTCGGAGCTTGCCGCCGTAATCCCATTCGCCGAGCGTCTCGAGACTGACCGGGTCGAGCTCCATGGCCCGGCTGTCTTCCTTGAGCGCGAAAAGCCGGCCGCCGTGCCACACCGGCGTCGTATTGGCGGCCCCGCGCTTGTGGCCGCGCACCGACGGATCGTCCGTATAGGCGTTGCGATAACGGCCGTGCAGTGAGCGTCTCGCCGCCCGATCGTCGCGCAGACGCTCGGTTAGGACGTAGCGCATCTTGAAGTCCACGTGGCCCTTAGCGAACGTGAATGCGCTGATCATGCCGTCGCCGCTGATGAACGCGTCGTAGCCCAGCCTCGGCGGATACTGCGGGTCCGGCACCGAGCGGTACCAGGTGCCGCGGATCTCCTCGGGAATTTCCCCTTCGACGACGAGATCGAAGATGTCGCACTCCATGCGCATGGGCTCGTTGAAGCCCGTGAAGTCCGGCGAGTTCGGAAATGCCGTGGTCATCGACTTCGTGCCTCGCGTTGTCAGTGGGTCGCTGCCTGGCCCGTGGCGTCCGGCAGCGCGAAGACGTTGATGGAATTGCCGATGTGCTTCGGCACCTTCATGCCGGCCGTCGACGCGAGGTAGTACGTCCCCGTGACGGCCTCCCCGTTGACGACGGCGACATACTGCCGGCCGTTCACGGCGTACGTGATCGTGCTGTTCATGACGGTGGCGCCGAGCGGCTGCGAATGCCACAGCATCTTGCCCGTCTTCGCGTCGAACGCGTGCAGCACCTGCGCAATGTCGCCCCAGAACACGAGCCCGCCGGCCGTCGCGAGCACGGCACCCTGGCCGCCCGCGCGGCCCTGGTAGAGCCGGTCGATCTTGCCCGTGCGCATGTCGATCTTGGCGAGGCCGGCGAACTTCGCAGGATCCTCGCCCGGACGCAGCGCGCCGCGGCGCACGGCCCCCTTGCCGTTCGCGTCGGCCCGGCGCATGTCGAGGCAGATGTCGGAGTACGGCACGTAAAGGGAGTTGAGCTGCGGGTCGTAGGCCGTGGGCCAGAAGCTGCGGGTGTTCCAGTAGCAGATCAGGCTTTCCTTGCCCGGCTTGTCGAGGACGAGATCCCAGTTGATATGCGTAATGCCGGTCTTGACGTCGATGCCCGAGAGCACGTAGTGCGAGGTGTCGTAGGGAAACGGTGTCGCCCAGAGGAACTTACCCGTCTCGCGGTCGTTGACCCAGATGCCGCCGGCCTCGGCGACCGTGATCACAACGTCGTGCGGGCCCTTCGGCAGGTCCGGATTGATCCACTTCACGTAGCGCGGATCCGGGTCGAGCGACGTGCGGATCAGCGTCTTCTCGTGATTGAAGTCCATGTCCCAGTCGTCGCCCGGCAGATGCTGGTAGTACCAGACGAGCTTGCCCGTATCGGGATCGAGCGCCACGGTCGAGTTGCTGTACAGATCGGCCGGCGCCGTCTGCGGCACGGCGGCCGCGTTTCCGCCGTGACGCGCGGCCCGGGTATTGGGCATCGGGTTAGAGATGCCCCAGAACAGCAGGTGCCGGGCAGGATCGTAGGTGCCGGGCAGGCCCCACGTCGAGGCGCGCCGGCCCTGCGCGGGCGCCCCGCCCCACGAGGCGTCCCCCGGCTCGCCCTTGCCCGGAGTCGTGTGGAAGCGCCACAGGAGCTTGCCCGTGCGCGCGTCGTTCGCCTGGATGTAGCAGTTCTCGCGCACGGTGTTGCAGGTCCGGCCCGAGAGGACCTTGCCGTCGACGACGATCGCGCCCGAAGTGTGGCTCTCGGGCGAGGCGAGCGCACGCCAGCGGACCTTGCCCGTCGCCGCATCGAGCGCCACGATCGGGCTCGGCTCGCCGCGCGGCGCCTGCGCCGTGAAATAGACCATGTCCTCGTAAATCGCGAGCGTCTTGGCGCGCGAGGACAGGTTGCCCTCGGGCTGGTACTTCCACAGCACGTGCCCCGTCGCGGCATCGAGCGCCCAGACGCCGCTGGCCTGGCCCCTGCCGCCGGGCGTGACGAGATACATGACGCCGGCGTGCACGATCGGAATCGTCTCGATCGTGCCCTGCGGCAACGGCACCGACCAGGCCCGGGTCAGGCGGGCGACGTTGTCGCGATTGATCTGGTCGAGCGGGCTGAAACGGTGCGCGTCGTAGGTCCGGCTGTACATGAGCCAGTCCGAGGGGTCCGGATGCAGGAGCATCGCGTTCGTGACGGGCGCGCGCTCGACGGCTTGTTCGAGCGCTCGGTTGCCAGGCGCGCTCACGGGCGCGGCTGCGGCCGTCGCCGCCGTCTGCGCATGGGCACCGCCCGCGGCCGCTCCGATCGCCACGGCTAATATGGATATCGACCTGCGCGCCATGCTCCCCCTCCGGACCGTTCGACGGTCCGGGAACGATAACACGGCCGCTCGCCGCCCGGGACGGCTTCAGCCCGCCCGCCTCCGCGGCGAGCGCGTGCGCGGAGGATTGAGCGGCGGCAGGCCGTGGGCGGCCCGCGCCCGGTCGCAACGCTCGCTCGGCACCCCGTTGTGCCAGGACGCCTCGAACTCCCGGCAGGGCGAGGGGCGCCGGTCGTAGATCGAGCAGCAGACGGCCCGCCCGATGCGGCCCTCGAGCGCCGTGCAGCGCGGCTTCGTGCTCGCCGTGCCGGCCATGGCCAGACGGTGAGGCGCGACCTTGACGGTGAGCTCCGCAGGCGTCCGACCGCCGAGGAAGGGCTCGGCCTCCGACCAGTGGAAGGAAACGCGGAAATGGGCGCAGCACGCGCCGCAGGAAAGACACGGATTGTGCATGAGTGACCGCGGCTCGGCGCAGCCTGGAGTGGCGAGAGACGCATTCTGGGGCCGGCCGCCGCGGCCGGCAAGCTAGAACCGCGGGATTCGTAAGTGAGCGACGGCTTGTGCGATCATCCCCGCAAAATACACGACGGCCCGCCAGCCTCCGCGAGCGCAGCCGCCTGCCGGAGAGCAATCAAATGACGCGACGGTTGAGCCTCTTGTCGTCCCCGCGCGCGGCCGGCGCGCTCGTCCTGGCCGCCGCTTGCGTCGCCGGCCTCGTGCTCGCCGCGGCACCGCTTCCGGCCGCCGCCGATACCGTCCTGATCACGGGCGCGAACTCGGGGCTCGGCCTCGAGTTCACGAAGGAATACGCCGCCAAGGGCTGGACGGTCATCGCGACGCACCGGCACCACGAGACGCCGGCGTCATTGGCCGAGGTGCGCCGGAAGTATCCCAACGTGCGCATCGAGCACCTCGACGTGACGGACATCGCCGGAGTGCGTGCCCTGGCCGCCAAGCTCGCGGCCGTGCCCATCGACGTGCTCATCAACAACGCGGGCGTCTACAACGACCGCCGCGGCTGCCACACCGAAGACTGTCCCGGCGACTGGAGCACACAGACTTTCGGCCGCCTCGATTTCCGGCTCTTGGACACGGTCATGGCGGTCAACGTCAAGGGCCCGCTCGTCGTCTCCGAAGCCTTCCTGCCGAACGTGCTGGCCAGCAAGCAGAAAAAGATCGTTTCGATCAGCTCGACGAACGGCTCGCTGACCAAGCAGCTCGCGGGCTCGGGCGCCATCTTCTACCGCGCCAGCAAGGCCGCGCTGAACCGCGAAATGCAGCTCGTCGCGCGGGCCGAGAAGCCCGCCGGCGTCACCGTCGTGCTCCTGCATCCCGGCGCCGTCGTCACCGAGCGGCAATCCTATCTCGAGGGCGTCAAGGGCATGGTCGAGATGCCGTTCACCGTGAGCCACATGATCGCGACGATCGCCAAGCTCACCCTGGCCGACACCGGCCGCTTCCTGCGCTACGACGGCCGACCCGAGCCCTGGTAGCCGCGCGCGCCGCCGGCCTTGCCGGCAAACGTCCCCTTAGAGCGATCCGCGGCGCCCCGCCGACGCCTCCGGCGACGGCCCGCCCGAGTCGGGCCGCGACGATGCAGTAGAATCGGGCTCGACAAGCTGGCGGGCGGGGCAGCGGCCCGCGCGCAAACATGGGGGGAACGATGAATCTCGACGCGATCAAAGGCTGGACCCCGACGCAGAAACACGTCGTCGCGGCCGGTTTCCTCGGCTGGACGCTCGATGCGTTCGATTTCTTTCTGCTCGTCTTCGTCATCGGCGACGTTGCGAAGGCGTTCGCGACGAGCGTCGCCGCGGTCACGGTCGCCGTGACCTTGACGCTCGCGCTGCGGCCCCTCGGCGCGTTCGTGTTCGGCCGTCTCGCCGACCGCTTCGGCCGGCGCCCCGTCCTCATGGCCGACGTCGCGGCCTATTCGCTGCTGGGCTTCGCGACGGCCTTCTCGCCGAACCTGACCGTATTCATGGTCCTGCGCGCGCTGTTCGGGATCGCGATGGGCGGCGAATGGGGCGTCGGGGCGTCGCTCACAATGGAGTCGGTGCGCCCGGATTCGCGGGGCTTCGTCTCGGGGC
The DNA here is from genome assembly GCA_963782445.1 of uncultured Gammaproteobacteria bacterium. Classification (GTDB taxonomy): domain Bacteria; phylum Pseudomonadota; class Gammaproteobacteria; order Steroidobacterales; family Rariloculaceae; genus ZC4RG20. The sequence goes on along the minus strand of CAWAJM010000001.1, from coordinate 357,076 downwards.
TGCTGCAATCGGGCTACCCTTGCGGCTACCTGTTCGCGTCCATCGTCTTCGCGGTGCTCTATCCGCATATCGGCTGGCGCGGCATGTTCATGGTCGGCGTGCTGCCCGCGCTGCTGATTCTATATATCCGGCGCAGCGTCCCGGAATCGCCGGGCTGGACGCCGCGGCCGCAGCAGGAAGGGGCCGGCGGCACCGTGGCCGTGCTGGCACGCCACTGGCCGCTCGCGCTGTTCGCGATCGCGCTCATGACGGGCTTCAATTTCCTGAGCCACGGCACACAGGATCTGTACCCGACCTTCATGCAGCAGCAGCGCCAGTTCTCGCATGCAACGGTCGCGACGATCGCCATCGTCTACAACATCGGCGCGATCATGGGCGGCATCGGCTTCGGCATGGCGTCCCAGCATTACGGGCGCCGCCGAATGATCGTCATCGCAGCCCTGCTCTCCATCCTCGCGGCCCCGCTCTGGGCCTTCGCGCCTACGGCCGCTTTGCTCGGGCTCGGCGCCTTCCTCATGCAAGTGTTCGTGCAGGGCTGCTGGGGCATCATCCCGGCGCATCTCAACGAGATCTCGCCGCCCGAGGCCCGCGGCACGTTCCCGGGCACGGTCTATCAGCTCGGCAACTTCATCGCGTCGTCGAACGCCCCGCTGCAGGCCACCATGGCGGCCGCGCTCGGCGGTGCCTACTCGGTCGCGCTCGCGACGGTCGCCGTCGCGGCGGCCGCACTCGTCGCCGTGCTCGCGGCCTTCGGGCACGAGGCCAAGGACGCGGTCCTGACGGCCGGCGCCGAGCCGACGGCGAGCGCAAGCCCCGAGGCGGCACTGTTGCCGGAGTGACGCGGTCGCCGGCGCGGCCGCCCGCGCCGCACGCCCGTCGCCGCGACGCCTACTCGTCGAGCGCCGGCGCCGCGCCGCGTATGACGGCCACGAGCTCGTCGGCGAGCCCGTCGCGGCCGATCGAGCGTGCGAATTCGGCCAGAACGCCGGCCGCCTCGCGGCGCGGCGCGAAGGCCGGCGAGACGCGGCGGCACCGGGTCACGATCTCGAGCGCGTCGTAGCGCTGGCGCTGCAGCAGCAGCGAGGCGATGAGGCGATGCGCGAATGCGAGCGCGTCGCGCTTGTCCTCCCAGGTCAGCATGCGTTCGAAGATCCACTGCTGGACCTCGAGGCTCCCGCGCTCGCGCTCGACGAGCCCCCCGATCGTGCGGTAACCCTGCTGCCGCAGCCCGCTGCGCAGCGAGGCGTAGGCAAGGTCGAGCGTCCGTTGCCAATCGGCGCGCAGCTCACGCGCGCGGCGCTCCTCCTCGGGCTCGAGCTCGCCCGGAATCTCGAAGTGCTGCCGGTGCGCCCTGATCTGCGCTCCGGTCAGCGCGAATACGGCAAGTGCGGCCCAGACCGACAGCATGCGCGAAACCGGCCCGGCCAGGAACCACGGCAGGGGCAGCAACGCCGGCAGACTGTCGGCCAGCAGCAGCAGCGCCGCGCAGATGGCCGCGAGCAGCACGTAGCGCCGACCCATGATTCGAACGAGCCGCCAGACGTTGTGCGGGTTCATCGCGCCGGCGAGGTCGTTCGTGAGCGCGAGCCACGCGGCCGAAGCCGGATAGGCGCACGCGGCCGCGGCGGCACCGAGCGTCAGAAAGATATCGGTGGCGCGCGAAACGGGCAGCAGCGACGCACGCGCCGCGAGCACGGGCAACAGCGCGAACAGGATCGAGTGCAGCACGAGACGGTAGTCGCCGACCGGATTCATCGAGTCGATATCCGGGGCCGCTTCGTTGTTGCGGCCGCGCGCAGTGTTGCGCAGGACTTCGTAACCATAGCGGCACAGCGAGAGGACCACGGACACGGCGAGCGCGATGCCCAAGAAGCCGGCCGCACCGGCCACGGCCAGCAGGAGCCCGTAAACGACGGCGACCACGGCCAGCGTCGGATTCATCAACGGGCGTAGACTCATTCCTCCGGCCCTCACACCTGCACCGCGATCCGCTCCGCCGCCTCGCGACCGCGGCGAGCTCGACGAGCGCGAGGACGCGCCCGCCGGCACGCTCGAGGTCTGCATTCTCGAGGGACTGCCACGGCGCCGACGGCCGCACGCCCGATGCTAACGCAAGGCCTGCCGTTGGGGCAGCGCTATTTGTTGGTGTCGCGCGCCGCCTTGGCGCGCGCCTCCTCGGCCGCTGCCTGCCCCAGCACCTCGCGCGAAGAACGCATGAGCAAGATTAGCGGCGCCATGGCGATAAAGCTCCAAGTGATGAGCTGGAAGACGTCGACCATCGCGGCCATCTCCGCCTGCTGCGCAATCTGCTGGCCCGCCACCTGGATCGCCGCATGCGAGGTCGGCGCCAGCCCGAGCGCGCGCATGTAGGCGAGGTAGGCCGGGTTGTAGATACTGATGCGGCCTCCGAGCGTGTTCCACAGCACCTGGCTCTGGCGCGTCAGCACCGTCGTCGCGACCGAGATCCCCATCGCCGAGCCGACGGTCCGGACGAGGCTGTAAATGCCGGCCCCTTCGGCCATGCGCGAGCGCGCCAGCGTCGCGTAGGCCATCGTCGAGAGCGGCACGAAAATGAGTCCGAGCCCGATGCCCTGCAGGAATATCGGCCAGACGATCCAGAACGTATCGATGTCGAGTGAATAGCGCGTCATGGCGTGCGAGGCAACGGCGCTTACGGCGACGCCGGCGCCGATGAGCCAGCGGGCGTCCATGCGTGCGACGAGCTTGCCGACGATGATCATCGTGAACGCCGTCGCGATGCCGCGCGGCGCCATGACGAGGCCGGTCGTGACGATCGGGTAGTTCAGCAGGCGCTCGAGCAGGATGGGCTGAATCACGAGGCCGCCGAACATGCCGAGGCCGATCACGACGATGAGCAGGCAGGCCATCGCGAAGTTGCGGTCCTTGAAGATGCGGACGTTCGAGCACCGCGCGCTCGCCGCGCCGAAAGCTGTACCAGACGAACGAGACGAGCCCGGCAAATGCCATGCCCGCCGCGATGCGGATATCGTCGCTGTTGAACCAGTCGGCCTGGTTGCCCCGGTCCAGGAAGTATTGGAGGCCGGCAATGCCCACGCCGAGCAGCGCGAAGCCCGTCCAGTCCATCGTGCGCGTGCGCCGCTCGGTGTCGGGAACGTAGCGCAGCGCGAGCAGCAACGAGAGCACGCCGACCGGAAGATTGATGTAAAACGTCCATCGCCACGTCGCGACTTCCGTGAGCCAGCCGCCGAGCGTCGGGCCGAGCACGGGCCCGACCATGACGCCGAGGCCCCAGAGCGCCATGGCGCTGCCGCGCTCGCTCGGCGGATAGGCCTCGGCCATGATGGCCTGCGAGAGCGGCACGAGCGCGGCGCCGAAGATGCCTTGCATGAGCCGGAACACGATCATCTGCGTCAGCGTCTGCGACAACCCGCACAGCGCGGAGGCCGTGACGAAGCCCGCTATGCTCACGATTAGATAGCGCTTGCGGCCGAGCACGTCCGAGAAGTAGCCGGTCAGCGGCATCAGGATGGCCGAGGAAACGAGATAGCTCGTCAGAACCCAGCTGATCTGGTCCGATGTGGCACCGAGCGAACCCTGCATATGCGGCAGTGCCACGTTGACGATCGTCGTATCGAGCACCTGCAACAGCGTCGCCGACATGATGGCGATGGTGATGAGCAGGCGCTGCGTCAAGCCGACCTCACCCGAGAAGGCCGACGCCTCGCTGGCGGGCGCGCTACTCATCGGGCTCCGGATTCGCCGCCACGAGGATGCTGCACTCGACGAGATCGAGCAGCGATTGCTCCGGTGAATCGCTCCACCAGCGCGCGAGGCGCCCGCGGGCGCGGTGCGCCACGACGACGAGATCGGCGCGGATGCGCCGGGCGGCCTCCGGAATGTGCTTGAGCGGATCGCCGAACGCGAGCTCTCCACGGGCGGCGAGTCCCCGCGCCTCGAGCCTGCGGACGCCGTCCTCGAGCAACGCACGGGCCGCGTCTTCTTCGCAGACGAAGAACTCCGGCGTGAGCGCTTCGGGCACGGCCGTCGACGTCATGCTGCGGCAGACGGCGAGCAGATGCACTTCCGAGCGCATGGCCTGCGCGAGATCCGCGCCCTCGCGCAGCGCCTTGCGGCCCTCGGCCGTGCCGTCGTAGCTCAACAGAATCCGCCGGTACACCGTCTCCCGGCCTCAGCCCGTTCTGATCTCGACCGTGGCGGACGTGCCGATATGCAGCGGAACGTGCGGGTTCGCGTCGACGATCTGCACACGAACCGGCACGCGCTGCGTGACCTTGACCCAGTTTCCCGTCGCGTTTTGCGGCGGCAGCAAAGAGAACGCCGTGCCGCTTCCGGCGCTCAAGCTCTCGACCCTGCCGACGAACGCACGGCCCGGATCCGTGTCGATCGTGATCGTCGCCTTCTGTCCAGGCTCGATGCGCCCGATCTCGGTCTCCTTGAAATTCGCGTCGACCCAATAGTTCCGGTCGCTAACGATCGCGAACAGCGGCATACCCTCCTGCACGGTCGTGCCCGGCCGCAGGGAGAGATTGGCGATGCGCCCCGTCGCCGGCGCCGTCACGCGCGTGTGGCCGAGGTCGAGCTTGGCCTGGCGCAGCTTGGCCTGGGCAGCCTGGATCGAAGCGTTCTGCTCGCCGGACTCGCCGAGCGCATTCCGGGCCTGCTCGAGGTTGGCCTTGGCCGCCGTCACGGCCGCCGCGGCCGTCTCTTGTTCCGTCTTCGCCTGCTGGGCCGCCTGTGCCGAGACCGAGCCCTGCTCGACGAGATTCTGGATGCGCGTGTTGTTGGCCGTGGCATTCTGGAGCTCGGCCCGGCGCTGTGCGAGCTGAGCCCGCTCCGCCGCCACCGCAGCCGTCTGCTCCGCGACTTGCTGGCGGGCGAGCTCGAGCTCGGCCTCGGCCGCGGCCACGGCAGCCTCGTACGGGCGCGGATCGATGACGAACAGAAGCTCGCCTTGGTTCACGTGCTGCTGATTCTGGACGGCCAGCTGCGTGATCGGACCCGCGACCTGCGCGCCGATCTGTACGACGTTTGCGTTCACGTAAGCATCGTTCGTGCTGACGTAATGCTGGCCGTGCTGCCAATACCGCCAGCCGACGACTGCGACGGCGACGAGCACCGCGAACCCGAGGAGGTAGCGCACGATCCGGCGTACCGCCGGCCGGCGGCGCGAGCGCGGCGCCTCGACCTCCGGCGGCGGGGCCGATCTGTCAACCTTCTCGTCCATGCCGTCTGCTGCTAGCGTCCCTGTGCGTTCGTCGCGAAATCCTGCGCCGCGGGGCGGCGCCCGAGCTGCCGTGCCCGGGACCTGTGTCCTTGCATGATTCGTGCACAACCGGGGACGCTCCCCACGGCAACCGCCCGAAGACAGGGCGCGGGCGAAGACGCGCAAAGCCGTCGGCGAGCGCCTTTCCTCACGGCCTGCGGGCAGAGGCGCTAAACTTGGCCGCCCTTGATTCCCGTGCCTTCGACGGCCGCTTCGATACGCGTTCGCATGACTTCCGCAGCTCCCCGGGCTCACGAGCTCTACGGCCACAAGACCTTTCGCTCGTTCTGGGCCGCACGCCTCGCGGCCGGCTTCGGCTTCCAGATGCTGTCCGTCGCCGTCGGCTGGCAGATTTACGCGATTACGGGCCGCGCGCTGGACCTCGGCCTCGTCGGCCTCGCGCAGTTCGTGCCCTCGTTGCTGCTCGCGCTGCCGGCCGGCCATGCCGCGGACCAGTTCGACCGACGCCGCATCGTGGTGCTGTGCCAGGCCGTCGAATGCCTCGGCGTCGCCCTGCTCGCGGGCGCGAGCCTCGCGCACCGCGTCAACGAGATCGCGATCCTGGCCTTGATCTTCGTGATCAGCCTCTCCCGCGCGTTCCAGTCCCCCGCGCGGCAGGCGATGGTCCCGGCCCTGGTGCCCGAGCGCCTGCTCCAGCAAGCCGTCGCCGCCAACGCCTCAGCCGGCGAGGTCGCCGCGATCGCGGGCCCCGCGCTGGGCGGTCTGCTCTACGTCGCGGGACCGGGCATCGTGTATGGCACGGCCGCCGTGCTTTACCTCGCGGCCGTCGGGCTCATGGGCACCATCCGCTACGATCACCGCCCGCCGGCGCGCCAGCCGGCCACGCTGAAAACGCTGTTTGCGGGCGTCGCGTTCATCCGCGCCCGCCCCGTGCTCCTCGGCGTGATCTCGCTCGATCTCTTCGCCGTGCTGCTCGGCGGCGCGACGGCCCTGCTGCCGATCTTCGCCCGCGACATCCTGCACACGGGGCCCTGGGGCCTCGGCCTGCTCCGAGCCGCGCCGGCCGTCGGCGCGCTGCTCATGTCGCTTTGGCTCACGCGGCGCAGTATGGAGCGGCGGGTCGGCACGCTCATGTTCGGCGCGGTCGCCGGCTTCGGCGTGGCGACGCTGATCTTCGCGGTCTCCCACGTGCTCTGGCTCTCGATGTTCGCGCTCGCGGCGCTCGGCGCCTTCGACATGGTCAGCATGGTGATCCGCAGCGCCCTCGTGCAGCTCGAGACGCCCGACCCGATGCGCGGCCGCGTCAGCGCCGTGAACGCCATCTTCATCAACACCTCGAATCAGCTCGGCGAATTCGAGTCCGGACTGCTCGCGGCGTGGATCGGGGCCGTCGGTGCGGCGGCGGTCGGCGGCGCCGGCACGCTCGTCGTCGTCGCGCTGTGGATGCTGCTGTTCCCGACGATCCGGCGCCGGCAGGGCCTGCATCCCGACGTGGCGCCGGCGGGCGCGGCCGAATAGCGCGGCCCGAGTCGGTCGGCCGGGTCGTCGTTGGTGCAAAGACGGCGGTCCGTGCGTTTTTCGCGATACCGCGCCGATCGCGGCAACCGAAGTGCGGCGCGTCCGTCGCATCGCGGCAGCCATCGAGGCCGTATGCTCTCCGCCGAATGGCTGCCACCACGCCGCTCAGTGCGCTCTTCGGGCCATGGCCGCGTCGGCATCCAGGCTTCAGGCTCGGCGCACGGGCGGTGTCGGGACGCTGACCGCCAGGGATGGCGGTCAGCGAGCCCCCAGGGACGGGTTCACGGCGGTCCCGACACCGCCCTTGCGCCGAGCCTGAAGCCCCGCCACCGACGTCCGCTGACAAATAGGCCGATGCCCCGTGCCCAGCAACGGAAGCGCGGCGCGGCCGGAACGCTACAGCGTGGACTCCTCGGCGACGGCCCCGTCGCCCACCGCGGACGCCGCCAGACCGAGGCCGAGCCGGTTGAGCACCGGCGTCAGCCCGACGCACAGGACGAGGTTCACGATGAGCGAGTAGAGCGCCGCGTACCCCGCTATCGTGAAGCCGCCGACGTGCAGCGCGTAGGTCGAGCTCGAGAAGTGCGTCGACGCCGCCATGAGCGTGCCGGTCGTCATGCCCGCCGCCCAGCCGGCGAGCAGCGCCCAGCGGTGCAGCCAGCGAGTGTAGAGACCGATGACGATGGCCGGCAGCGTCTGGATGATCCAGATGCCGCCGAGCAGCTGGAACTGGATCGCGTAGGCCGTCGGCAGCAGCAGAATGAAAGCGAGCGCGCCGACCTTGACGACGAGCGAGACGAGCTTCGCATTGCGCGATTCTTGCTTATCGGTGCAGTCCGGCCGTAGGAACTCCCGATAAATGTTGCGGGTAAACAGATTCGCGGCCGCAATCGACATGATGGCGGCGGGCACGAGCGCGCCGATGGCGATGGCGGCGAACGCAAAGCCCGCGAACCAGGCGGGGAACTCGTGCAGGAACAGCGCCGGCACCGCGAAGTTCGAACCGTAGCGCGCAAAATAGTCTGCGTACTCGGGCATGTCCTGCACGCCGGCCGCATAGGCCATATAGCCGAGCAGCGCGATGAGCCCGAGCACGAGAGAGTACGCAGGCAGCATGGCCGTGTTGCGTTTGACGACGTTGCCGCTGCTCGCGCTGAGCACGCCCGTCACGGAGTGCGGATAGAGAAACAGTGCGAGCGCCGAGCCGAGGGCGAGCGTCGCATAGGCGCTGTAGGCGCCGAAGCCGTGCTCGGTGGGCTTGGCCAGAAGCAGCCGGTCGGCGGGCACGGCGTCGAAGATGTGACGGAAGCCGCCGAGGTGCGCCGGAATCACGACGACGGCGACGGCAATCGTCGCGTAGATCAGAAGATCCTTGACGACGGCGATCGCAGCCGGCGCACGTAGGCCGCTCTTATAGGTATAGGCCGCAAGAATCAGGAACGCGATGACGAGCGGCAGATCGCCGGCGAGCCCGGTGCCCTTGAAGCCCATGGCGGCGATCACGACCTGGATGCCGACGAGCTGCAGGGCGATGTAGGGCATGGTCGCGAGCAAGCCGGTCACGGCCACGGCAAGGCCGAGCGCGCGGCTGTCGAACCGGCTGCGCACGAAGTCCGCCGCCGTGATGTGCCCGTGACGGTGCGAGACCTCCCAGAGCTTCGGAAACACGATGAATACGAAGGGGTAGACCATGAGGGTATACGGCAGAGCGAAGAAGCCGATCGCGCCCATGCCGAATACGAGCGCCGGGACGGCGATGAACGTATAGGCCGTATACAAATCGCCGCCCAGCAGAAACCAGGTTACGAGCGTGCCGAAGCGGCGTCCGCCGAGACCCCATTCGTGCAGCAGGTCGAGGTCGCCGCGCCGCCAGTTTGCGGCAATGAAGCCGAGCACCGTCACGAGCACGAAGAGAACGAGAAAGACGCTGAGGGCGGGCCAGTTCATCGGTGCATCCCTCCGCAAGCTAAAGGCGCGCGCGATAGGCGAGCGCGGTCGCGGCCGCCGCCACGACGATCCATGCGAACTGGAACCAGTAGAAGAACGGGACGCCTGCCAGCCGCGGCTCGACGGTGTTATAGAACGGCACCCACAGCGTCACTCCGTAGATGACGGCCAAACCGATATACCAGGCCCACCTCGCGGTCCTGCGCGTTGCCTTCGTCTGCACCGATCCCCCCTAAACTGCAGCCGGCCCCAGCGGCGCGGCACTGTGCTGCGGCACCGGATAGTGCCGCTCGGGCCGTCCCGACGCAAGCAGCGGAGGGCGCCAGGGACGGCCGCGGGCTTCAGCCGTGCGCGGGCGCGCGCTGACAGGTCGGACAATAGTAGGCGGTCCGGCTGCCGATCTTGAGCGTTGCGATCTTGCCGTCGCAGAGCGGGCAGGCCGCGCCCTCGGCCCGATGCGCCAGCAGCCAGGTACGCGGCACGCGTTTCTCGAGGTCCTCCGCCCCGGCCCCCTTCTCCACGGCCTTTTCGAGCACCCGCCGCATCTGCCGGAAAAGGCGCTTCGCGCGCTTGTCGTCGAGGTCGGCGACGGTGAGCTTCGGATGCAGCTTGGCGTGGTATAGGATCTCGTCCGAGTAGACGTTCCCGATGCCCGCCAGCACGCTCTGATCCATGAGAACGGCCTTGAGCGCGCCGCGCTTCGCGCCGATCCGTTCGCGAAAGGTCTTCTCGTCGACGGCGAGCGCGTCGGGGCCGAGCTTGCGGCGGCGGATGAACTCGTCGGCATCCTCGACCCACTCCACGCGGCCGAACAGCCGCTGATTCAAGAAGGCGAGGTGCTCGCCATGCGGGAAATCGAGCCGCAAACGATCGTGCTTGGGGTCCTCTTCGCCGTCCTTGAACTGCGCGAAGCGGCCGGTCATCCCGAAATGAAAAGCCAGGTAATGGCCGTCGTCGGTCGCGGCCAGAAGGTGCTTGCCGTGCCGGCGCACGGACTCGAGCGCATGCCCCTCGAGCCTGCGGGCGAGCGCGGGGCCCGAGACCCCGGCGAGGACCTTGGCCGAGCTCACGGTCACGCCCAGGATCTTCTTGTGCAGCCCGCGCTGCTGCAGGAAGCGGCCGAAATTCTCAACGTCCGGAAGCTCCGGCATGGCAAAGCCCTCGCCTTCGCGCAAGTGGCGACTTCCAGTGGCCAACCCGCGCCCCGGCGGATTGTTGCCTGGACCGCCATAGAGCGTACCATCGGCAAACCCCTCCCGCACGAGCCGCACATGAGCCGAGCCAAGCGCGCGCCATCCCAGCACACCTGCGGCGTCTGCGGCAAATCGAAGCCCGCCGCCGAGCTCGTCCCTGGCGACGTCGTGCGGCCCGCGATCGTCGAGCGCATCCGGCTGCAGCGTCCCGACTGGTCGACCGCGGACACCATCTGCCTCGCGGACCTCAACCGCTTCCGCGCCGAGTACGTCCAGTCCCTGCTCGAGAAGGAAAAGGGCGAGCTCTCGACGCTCGAGCAGTCCGTCGTCGACAGCCTAGCGCGTCACGAGACGCTGTCCAGCAACGTCGAGGAGCAGTTTCAGAAGAAGCTGACGGTCGGCGAGCGCATGGCGGACCGCGTCGCGGACTTCGGCGGCAGCTGGGCCTTCATCGGGCTGTTCGGCGGCTTCATCGTGCTCTGGATGATCGTGAACAGCTACCTGCTCGCCGCGCGGCCGTTCGATCCCTACCCCTACATCCTGCTCAACCTCGTGCTGTCCTGCCTCGCGGCGATCCAGGCGCCGATCATCATGATGAGCCAGAATCGGCAGGAAGCCCGCGACCGGCTGCGCTCGCAGAACGACTATCAGGTCAATCTCAAGGCCGAGCTCGAGATTCGCCATCTGCACGAAAAGATCGACTATCTGACGCGGACACAGTGGGAGCGCCTCATGGAGGTGCAGGAGATTCAGGTCGAGCTCATGAACGAGCTGCAGCGGACCGGAGTGAGAAGAAGTTGAGGAGAACGACAATGAGACGGCTTTGCCTCGAAATTCGCGCCGCGGCGGGGGCCGCCCTCGCCACGCTCATCGCGCTCGGCTCGATGAGCGCTTTCGCGGCCAAGCCGCCCTATCCGGACATCGCCGATACCTCGCATGCAAGCCGCAAGGCCGCAGAGATATTCCGCGGCTTCTTCAGCGCCAAGAGCGCGCACGACGCCGACAAGCTCATGACGTACTTTGCACCGGATCCGGTGCTCTACATCGATGCCTCGTCGGGCAACCAGTGGCCGACGTATCAGTCGCTGGAGGAACGTCTTCCATCGCTTTCTGCCCTCGGCGCGGCCGGACGCGCTCTCCTACCCCCTGCGCATCGTCGGCGACGAGCACAGCGCCGTCGTCGAGTTCGAGGACACGCCGGCACTGTTCGGGCGCGAGCTGCGCATCCTCGGCTCCGTCACATTCGACGCGAAGGGCCGGATCGTGCGCTGGATCGACTACTGGGACGGCCGCAGCGCCGAGCGTAAGACGCAAATGACGGCCAGCTATCCCAAGGACTTCCACGACGGGGTCGTCAACGCCGCCCCGCAGATCGTGCACACGGCGAACGCGCTGCAGAAGGCGTTCGCGTCCGGAGACGCGGCCACAGCCACGGCAATGTTCAGCTTCGACGCCGTCTACGAGGACATGGCCGCCCACACGCGCCTCGTCGGACAGCTGCAGATCGGCCGTTACCTCCGCCGCGCGCTCGCCGAGGTGCCCTACGGCCGCGGCGCTTCGGTAGCGCACGTCGTCGGCGGCAAGATGGGCGGCGGCTATGAGTGGCACGCCGCGCCCTCGGCCGCGCCCATGCGGCGCGGCAACACGGCACTCGAGCTCGACGCCGACGGCAAGATCACCCGGTTCACGACGATCTACGACAGCGGCCTGCTGCCCTACGATCGCTACCGCGCGCTCGTGCTGCTCGCTGCCGAACCCGCTCCGCCCGCCGCTTCCCACTGACCCGAACGCCGCGGCCGAGCCCTGCCGGCCGCTCGGAGGGAGCCATGCTGACGCTCTATCACTACGAGCCCTACGCGAATTCCATGAAGGTCATGCTGTGCCTCGCGGAAAAGGGTCTCGACTACGAGAGCCGTTACGTCGACCTGCTGAATTTCGAGCAGCACGACCCCGAGTTCGTCGCGCTGAATCCGAACGGTCAGGTGCCGGTGCTCGTCCATGACGGCGCCGTGATCACCGAGTCGACGGTGATCAACGAATACCTCGACGACGTCTTCCCCGAAGTGCCGCTGCGCCCCGCCGATCCGGTCGCGCGCGCCGATATGCGGATCTGGTCGAAGCATGTCGACGAAGTGCTCATGGCGTCGGTCAGCATGCTCGGCTGGCAGTATCGATTCCGCGCGTTCGCGCAGACCTTGCCCGGCGAGGAGTTCGCGCAGAGCATGACGCGCGTGCCGCTCAAGGAGATGCGCGAGAAGTGGTCGACGATCCACGGGGCCGGCTTCACCGAGGCGCAGCTCGAGGAGTCGCGGCGGCGTATCCGCCTCACGGTGGACCGTATGGAACGCCGACTCGCCGGCGCGCCGTGGCTCGCGGGCGAACGCTACTCGCTCGCCGACATCAATACCTACCCGAACGTCGAAGGAGCGGCGCGCCTTTATCCCGACTACTGCTGCGAGCGGCTCGTGCCGCGCACGACCGCCTGGCTCCGCCGCATCGGCGAGCGGCCGGCCACGCGCGCCGCGTTCGCGACCTCGCGCTTCGGGAACGCGCCGGGCCGAGCGGCGGACTCGGAACGGGCCGCGGCGCGCTGACGCCGGCTCGCCCGCCTTCGAGGGCCAGACCCGGGCTCAGCGCTCGCTGTCGAGCCCGGCCATGTGCTCGGTTGGGTAGCGCGTGCCGGCGACCTGAGCCGCCGGCGCCGCGCGCTCGACGGCCGCGAGGACGTCGCGCTCGAGCCGCAGCTCGAGTGCCCGCAGCGCCGTCTCGACCTGATCGGGGCGGCGCGCGCCGACGAGCGGGACGATGTCGTCGCCGCGCGCGAGCACCCAGGCGATGGCGAGCTGCGCAGGCGTGGCGCCGACCTCCGCCGCGAGCGCGGCCAGGGCATCGACGAGCTCGAGGTTCGTCGCGAGATTCTCGGCCGCGAAACGCGGGAACCGTGCGCGCATGTCGCCGCGCCCGGCCGCGTCCGCGCCGCGCCAGTGTCCGCTCAGCAGCCCGCGCGACAGTACGCCGTAGGCCGTGACGGCCACGCCCGTCTCGCGCAGGGCCGGCAGGGTCTCCCGCTCGACGTTGCGCTCCAAGACGGAGTACTCGATCTGCAGGTCCACGATCGGATGCACGGCGCGAGCCCGAGCGACGGTCGCGGCCGAGACTTCCGAAAGGCCGATGTAGCGGACATAGCCCGCCTGGACGAGCTCGGCGATGGCGCCGACGGTGTCCTCGATCGGCACATGCTCGTCGAGTCGGGCGGGGCGGTACCCTCGTCGCCACTCCCGCTTGGGCGCTTCTCCGCCCAGCTTGACGGCTGTGCGCGCCCTTGTCGAACGGCCGCGAGCGCGGCCCGGGCGCGCGAGTCGCCGCGCGCGGCGCCGAGGCAGTACTATGCGCTCGAGATCCGCTCCGGGGAGGCCGGCCGTGACGCGTGGAACCTGTCTGTGCGGCGCTGTCCGTTACGAGTTACGGTCGCGTTCTGCACGGTTTGCGGCGGCAAGGCGCCGCAAGTCTCGCGGGCCCGCGGCGCAGCCGTCGTTCCGGCGGGCACGCTTGATACGCACCCCGGCATGGGGCCGCAGGCCCACATCTATGTCGCCTCCAAGGCGCCGTGGTTCGAGATCGCGGACGACCTGCCGCAGTTCGCGGCAGGTCCGCCGGCTTGAAGCGACTCCGAGGACGCCCCGCTGAGCTTCACGGCCCTGGCCCTGCTCGCGCTCGCGATCGCGGCAGCGGGCATCTGGAACGACGGCATGCGCGCGCGCGAGACGGCGAACCGCGTGGCGATGGATGCCTGCGAGCGGCGGGATCTACAATTTCTCGATGGAACCGTTGCCTTGGCCAAGCTGCGCCCGCGACTCGACGGGGGCGCGCTGCGCATCGAGCGCACTTACGTCTTCGACTATGCCGTCGGCGGAGTCGAGCGTGCCAGCGGATTCGTGATCATGAGCGGCCGCGCGGTCCAGCACGTCGGCTTCTGAGGCTTCCGTATCGCCGGCAGCGCTTCCCGCGCCCCGGGCCGAGACGGCCTTGCAGCGCACGAGGTAACGGGCCCCTTTTCGACGCAGCACGATGTCGACGCCGCCGTCCTCCCGGTCCAGGGTCGCTTCGATCTCATAGCCCTGCCGCCTATAGACCTCCGCGGCCAAGGCTGCGAACTCGCGCCGGCTCAAGGCGCCGCCTGCGGTTAGCGGACTCGTGAAGGGACGCGGAGCGCCCGGGGGAACGCCCGTGGGCGTAAGGCCCGCGCCGGCCCCGGCGGCCTTGAGCCTGCGCGCGACTACAAGGGTCGCCCCGAAAACGAACAGGCACGGCATGACGACCTGCCCGAATCTCGCCGCGATCAGCAGGGTCTGAAAAATGAACGCCGTACCGGCACGATGCGCATTCTCGAAGGCCGCGGAACCGGCACGCGCGAGCGCCCCCATGACGGCGAAACTGGCGAAAGCGAGCAGCGCCGACAGCCACCAGGGCGGTGCGGCGAGCAACGAGAGCGAGGTTTCCAGGAGTGTGCGCCGGGAGCGGCTCAAAACGAGACCCCGCGGATGCAGGCGACCCCACGGTTGACATAAACCGATCGATTCACGGCTTCGCTAGGCGTCTGTCCGGGCAGTGACGGTGCGAATCGTAGCACAGGCATCTCCAGAGGCCGCCCGGCGGGACGAAAGCCGATGAGGCAGGTCCTTTCGCACTGTACGCCGCGCAAAATCGAGTCTACGGGCGCGATGCGTCGGCATGCCGGCGGCCGGCATTTCGTGACCGGATTCACATGCCTATCATCTCGTATGAGATATTATTGTGTCGGCTACATTTCCCGATCCGGTGCGGCAGTCGCACCGAACATCGATTCCTGCCGAGGACAAGGGAGCACTGCCATGAAAGCAGGTTATGTCCTATTCGGTCTCATTGCGGCCGCGTGCTGCGGCATGGCGGCCGCGGGCGAACCGACGGACGGCGTCAAGGCCAAGAACGCGGCCGGCGACACCAGCCCGATTCAAGAAATCGTCGCCGCAGCGCGTTTGCCCGACCCCGTGCCGCTGCTGCCGCACAAGGTGGCCCCGCCGCCGCTGCTCGAGGCGCCGCCCAGCATCTCGCCGCCCGCGCCGCAGCTCTCGAATCCCGAGCCGCCGCCCGCCGAAGCGCCGGTCAAAACCGTCTCGGGCGCCGCACGCGAGCTGGGCGCGCACCAGGAGCTTCAGTCGGCTACGACCCCCTAGGCGTCCGCCCGACCTCGCCGGCCGCCGGCCGAGCCGACTCCGTTCGAACGCAATGCCGAGGGCCGTGCGGCCCTCGGCGCGCAATGCATGGGCGCGCGTGCGCCGATTCGATCCTTGGACCGCGCATATAGTAATGAGCCACGCCGGCGCTGGCCGTCACGCAGCCGTCCCTCCCCAATCTCTCTCGTCCCCGCGAGTCCGGCTACTCGTACGGGCGCTTCGGGCAAAACAGCTATTCGGGTCCGCACGGCCACACACGCGCGGAACAGCTCCAAGGGCCGAACCGCTGAGCGGGCGGCCGTCCCGGCGCGCGCCGGGACGGCGCCTCGCGAAGCGCGCACTCACCGGCCGACCCCGCCGCGCCGGCAGGCAGGAGGGCTGCGGGCGGGCGGAACTTCTACGGATCGAGACGTGTCTTTTATAAGGCGATCGTCGGCCCCGAAAGGCAGGACGAGCCGGGCTTCGGGGGCGGAAGGACGGCCTGTTTGCTGGCCTTCCCGGGCCGCGGACAGTAGCATTGGGCTTGGCAGGCGCGGCCTCTGCGGCCGCACCGCCGCATGAGTCAAGCCTTCGTGGCCCGGACGAACCGGATAAGAGAGAGTAGCGCGATGTCTGATTACGACCGCAATTTCCCCGCCCGCCCGGCCTTCGGCCGGCAGCAGGCCACAGTGCGCGATGCCGCAGGGCTTCGTGCCTACATGATCCGCGTCTACAACTACATGGCCTCGGGTGTGGCGTTGACGGGTATCGCGGCGTGGCTGACCTACAGCGCCGCCGTACAGGTGACCACGTCGGGGCAGCTGGCGCTGACGCCTTTCGGACGGACGATTTTCGGCGGCCCACTCATGCTGGTGCTCCTGCTCGGCACGCTCGGCCTCGTATTCTTCATCAGCTTCCGGATCAATCGCCTGCAGCCGAGTACGGCGCTCGGGCTGTTCCTGCTCTATGCGGGCCTGCTCGGCGTCATGCTGTCGTCGATATTTCTGACTTACACGCACGCCTCCATCGCGCGGACATTCTTTATCTCCGCGGCCTCGTTCGGCGCACTGAGCTTCTACGGATACACGACGCAGCGCGATCTCTCGCCGATCGGCTCATTCCTCGTCATGGGTTTGTTCGGGCTGATCCTCGCCATGGTCGTGAATATGTTCCTCAAGAGCTCGGGCCTAGACTTCGTCATCAGCGCCGTCGGCGTGCTGATTTTCGCCGGCCTCACGGCCTGGGATACGCAGCGAATCCGGGCGATGTACGACGTCAACGACGACGGCACGGTCTCCGGCCGCAAAGAAGTCATGGGCGCGCTGAGTCTCTACCTCGACTTCATCAACCTGTTCCTGTTCCTGCTGCGTTTCCTCGGCAACCGCCGCTGAGCGCGTATGCCTGAGTGCCCGCCCCTGCCGCGCGCGGGGCGGGCCCATGACGCATTCCTGCAAGCCGCCGAACCGCGCCCGCGTCAATTTCATCGGCGCCGGCGAGCATCACGGCGCGAATTTTGCCGTCTCGACGCCCGAAGCCGTGCTCGCGGCGATCGCGGCCGCAGAATTGCGGCCGTCGCAAAATGCTTCGGGCCGCCGGCGAGCGGCTTTGGAACGCCGCCCGCCGAACCCCTTCGGCCCGCCGCTGTCGGAACTTAGGGGGCCTTACCGCGGTCCATCGGGCAAACAGGAGAAAAGCGGGCCTGCGCGTCCGCACCCGAGAGATGCGAATGGAACCATGCGAGAACGCCCGGCCATGAACCCGAGCGTTTGCACATGCCTTATTGTTCATCAGCTCGCTCCACCCTGAGCGCGTGCTCCCGCCTGCCGGCGAACGCGATCCCGACCGGACCCCCAATCCCGCCGCAGGCCCGTGCCTTCGGCCGCGATGACAGCGAGGAGCCTCAGAATGAACATTGGCAGCAGCCACCCCGCCGCTGCGCAGGACGCGCGGGACGAGAGTGCCGCGCAAAACGCGTTCGTGCGCCTAAGAGACTATCTAGCCCAGCAAATCATCGGCCAGCAGACGCTCGTCGAGCGCCTGCTCATCGTGCTGCTGGCCGACGGTCACCTGCTCGTCGAGGGGCCGCCCGGCCTCGCCAAGACGCGCGCCATCAAGGCCCTCGCGCATGCCATCGAAGGGGACTTCCAGCGCGTGCAATTCACGCCGGATCTGCTGCCCGCGGACCTCACGGGCTCGGACATCTACCGCCCCGAGGAAGGCGCCTTCCGTTTCCAGCGCGGCCCCCTGTTCCACAACCTGATTCTGGCCGACGAGGTCAACCGGGCACCCGCCAAGGTCCAGTCCGCCCTGCTCGAAGCCATGGCGGAACGGCAGATCAGCGTCGGGGCCTCGAGCTACGCGCTGCCGCAGCTCTTTCTCGTCATGGCGACGCAGAACCCGCTCGAGCAGGAGGGCACTTACCCGCTGCCCGAGGCGCAGCTCGACCGTTTCATGCTGCACGCGCTCGTGGACTACCCCGATCGCGCCACGACCTTGAAGATCATGGCCCTCGCGCGCCATGAAGCCATCACTCAGCAGGAGCTGCCGCCGCCCGCGCAGCGGCTGAGCCAGGAGACCGTCATGGTCGCGCGCCGGGAAGTGCTGGACGTGACGCTCTCCGAGCCTGTCGCCGAATACATCGCCGCGCTCGTCGACGCGACGCGCCGGCCGGAGCCCTACAGCACCCGGCTCGGCGAGTGGCTGCGCTGGGGCGCGAGTCCGCGCGCCGCGATCGCCATCGAGCGCGGCGCGCGTGCCGTCGCCTGGCTCGACGGGCGCGACTACGTGAGCCCGGAGGATGTGCAGAACATCGCCCCCGACGCGCTCCGCCACCGCCTGCTGCTCGACTACGGTGCCGTCGCGCGCGGCGTCAGCGCCCAGGCCTGCGTCGAGGAACTGCTCGGCAAGGTCCCGGCCCCATGATCCTGCCGGATCTCGCCGAGCTGCTCGCTCTGCGCGGTGCCGCGCAGGGCCTCGCCCTGCGCGGCCGCGGGCTCGCCCGCGCCCCACTGCAGGGCGGGCACCGCAGCGCGCACCGGGGCCGCGGCCTCGAGTTCCAGGAGGTGCGGCCCTACGTGGCGGGCGACGATCCGCGGACCATCGACTGGCGCGTCACCGCCCGCCGCGGCCGCCCCCACACGAAGCTGTTTCGCGAGGAACGCGAGCGCGCCGTCTGGCTGCTCGCCGATCTGCAGCCGGCGCTGTTCTTCGGCACCCGACGCCAGCCCAAATCCGCGCTGCTCGTGCGCGCGGCCGCGCTGCTCGCCTGGACGGCGGCCGTCGGCGGCGACCGCATCGGCGCCGTGATCGGCGCCGCCCCCGACTTCCGCATCTTCGCGCCGCGCGCGCGCGAAGCGGGCGTGCTGCCCCTACTGGCCGCCCTGCTCGAGTCGCAGCCCACGGCCCCGGGGCCCGCCGTCGAAGGTAACGTCGATGCCGCGCTGCAGACGCTGCTGCCCCTCGTGCAGCCCGGCAGCACCGTGCTGCTGCTCAGCGATTTCGCCGACGCCGGCGAGCGGACCGAGACGCTGTGCGCACAGCTCGCCGCGCACGGCGAGTGCCGGCTATTCTGGATCACCGACCCGCTCGAGGAGCAGGGCCTGCCGGACGGCCGCTTTCGCGTCGGCCGCCCCGGCCGTCGCGCGCGCATCGTGGAGGGGGGGCGCCTGCGCGAGGGCTGGCTTGCCGCGTGGCGCGAGCGCGAAGCCTGTGTCCAGCGGCTCGCCGACCGCATCGTCACGCCCGCGGCGCGGCTCGATACGGCGGCGGACGCGCAGGATACCTTGCGGCAGCTGCTGCCGCCGAGGCGCTACGCGGCATGAGCACGGACTGGCTGTCGCAGCTTGCGCCTGCACACGCGCCGCCCGCGCCCGGCTGGTGGCCGCTCGCGCCGGGCTGGTGGGCGGCCGCAGGCGTCGCGCTCGCGGCCGCGGCCGGCCTCGCCTGGTGGTGGCGGCGCGACCCCTACCGGCTGCGCCGCCGCCTCGCGCTGCGCGAGCTCAAACGCATCGAAGCCGCCGACGCCGAAGCGCCCGCGCTCGCGCAGGCCGTCGAGAACCTGCTGCGGCGTTTCGCGATCGCCGTGTTCGGAACCGACCGCGTCGCGCGGCTCGGCGGCGAGGCTTGGCTCGTCTTCGTCGGCAGCGAGGGCGGCGAGCTGCTGGCGGGCGACGCGGGCCGCTCGCTGCTCGCGGCGGCCTTCGGCGGCCGCGTGCGCGACGAGCGGGAACGCTGGCTCAAAGGCGCCGCCGCCTTCGTCCGCGCCGCCGCACGCAACGAGCCTGCGAGGAAATCGGCATGATTCATATCGCATGGCCCTGGATGGCTGTGCTCGCGCCGCTGCCGTGGCTGCTCTACCGCCTGCGGCGCGCCGTCGAGCCGCAGGGTGCGACCGTGTTCGTGCCGTTTGCCGCGGCGTTCGCGCCGCAGGCGCCCGGCGCGCGTGCCGGGTCCATGCGCGCCCGCGTGCTGTTCGGCCTGGTCTGGCTGCTGCTCGTCGGCGCCGCCATGCGGCCGCAATGGCTCGGCGCACCCGTGCCCGTGCCGACCACGGGCCGCCGGCTGCTGCTCGCCGTCGACGTCTCCGGCTCCATGGCGACGCAGGACATGGCCAATGGCGCGACGCGTCTTCAGGTCGTGCAGCAGGTGGCCGGCCGGTTCATCGACGAGCGCCACGGCGATCGTGTCGGGCTCATCCTGTTCGGCAGCGAGCCTTACCTGCAGGCGCCGTTGACCGCGGATCTCGCGACCGTCCACGAATTTCTGGACGAGGCCGTCATCGGTGTGGCCGGCACGAACACGGCGATCGGCGATGCGATCGGGCTCGCCATCAAGCGGCTGCGCGCCGAGGGCCCGGGCTCACGAGGCGGCTCGGACGCCGCGCATCGGACTGTGCTCGTCCTGCTGACGGACGGCCAGAACGACGCCGGCGCGATGCCGCCGAAGCAGGCCGCCCAATTCGCGGCCGCCGCCGGGATCCGCATCTACACGATCGGCGTCGGCGCACCGCCGCGGCAGACCTTGTTCGGCACGGCCGGCAACGTCGATCTCGACGAGCCGACCCTGAAGGCGATCGCGAAGGCGACGGGCGGCAAGTACTTTCGCGCGACCGACGCGACAGCCCTCGCCGGCGTCTATCGCGAGATCAACAAGCTCGAGCCGGCCGCGGGCCGCAAGCAATGGCTGCGACCGGCCACCGAGTACTTTTCCTGGCCGCTCGGCCTGGCCCTGCTGCTGAGCCTGCCGGCCGCAGCCAGCCTCGGAGACCGCGCATGGGCCTTGACCGCTTGAGCGACTTTCACTTCCTGCATCCGGCCTGGCTGCTCGCGTTGCCGGTACTGTGGCTCGCCGCGCTGTGGCTCAAAGCCCGGCGGGGCCGCGACGGCGGATGGTCGAGAGTCGTCGACGCGCAGCTGCTGCCGCTGCTGCGTCTCAGCGAAGGCGAAGGCCGACGGGAGTCGCCCTGGCTCCTCGTCGGCCTGATCTGGACGCTGGGCGTCACGGCCCTCGCCGGACCGACCTGGGAGCAGGAACGCACGCAGGCGTTCCGCGCCCACGCCGCCTGGATGCTCGTGCTCGACCTCTCGCCCTCGATGGACGCGGCGGACCTCGCGCCGAATCGCGTCACGCGCGCACGCTACGCGATCGAGGATGTTCTCTCCGCCGCCGAGGACGCGCGCGTCGGCCTCGTCGTGTTCGGCGACGAGCCGCACACCGTCGCGCCACTCACGACCGACGTCGCAACGATCCGCGCGCTGCTGCAGCCCCTCGCACCCGAGATCATGCCCGCACCCGGCGACGCGCTCGCTCCGGCACTCGCGAGCGCGGGCCGGCTGCTGAAGGCCGGTGCGACGCGCCATCCCCACGTCGTCGTGCTCACGGACGGCTTTGCCGACCCGGCGCAGGCGATGTTGGTTGCGCAGCGCCTGCGCAAGCAGGGCGCGGCGGTCGACGTCGTCGGCATCGGCACAGCGGCCGGTGCGCCCGAGCCCGACGGCCACGGCGGCTTCGTGCACGATGCGAAAGGCCGCAGCGTCCTGACGCGTTTGCAGCCGGATCCGCTGGAGCGCGTCGCGACGGCCGGCGGCGGCCGCTACGTCACGCTTGCGGAGCTGCCGAGACTGGTCGCGTCGCTGCAGGCGGCGAGCGCGCGCACGCTCGGGGGCGGCAGCACGCCCGTCGCGAGCGTCAAGGTCGCGCACTGGCGCAACGATGGCGTCTGGCTGTTGCCCCCGTTGCTGCTGCTCGCGGCGCTGCTTGCACGCAGGGGGTGGCTGTGAGGCTCGGGCTCGCGTTGCTGCCGCTGTGCCTGTTGGCCGCCGCGCACGCGCAGGCCGGCGAGTGGGCGAACCTCTGGCGCACGCCCGCGCAGCAGGGCCAGCACCTGCTCGATACGGGCCGCGCCGACGAAGCCGCCCGGACGTTCAAGGATCCGCGCCGCCGCGCGTACGCCGAGCTCGAGGCCGGGCACTACGCGGATGCCGCAAAACTGCTTGCGCCCTACAAGGATCCGAATTCGGAATACAACCGCGGCAATGCCCTTGCCCGCGCCGGCAAACTCGAGGCGGCCTTGGCTGCCTACGATGCGGGTCTCGCGGCCGCACCCGACGATCACGACCTGCGGCACAATCGCGATCTCGTCGCGCGCGCACTCGAGAAGCAGAAGAAGCAGAAGCCGTCTTCGCAGTCGTCCTCTCACGGCGGCAGGCAAGCTCAGAAGGCGGGCGGCGGAGCGAAGCGCGCGGGGCAGAATCGCGGCCATAGCGGCGAGACAGGCACGCAAGCCGGCCAGTCCGGCGCCCAAGGCCCGAACGCGGACCAGCATGCGAATACCGGCGCGAACCGCAAACCCGCGGGCGGCGATTCGAAGGCGAGCGCACCGAACGGCCGGACAGCGGCTTCGAGCCGCAAGGAAACCGCGGCCGGGCACAAGCCCGGCGACGACGCTCGGCAGGCCGAGCGCGACGCCAAGGCCGCCGTCGCGCTGAATCGGCAGGCCGGGAAGAAGCCCGCCGACGGCACGCCGAGCGAGGCGGCCGATCTCGGCACGGCCGATCAACTCGGGTCGCGGCAGCCGGAGCGCAAGCCAGCGCAGAAGCCCGAATCGGAGCAGGCCCTGGCGCTCGATCAGTGGCTGCGCCGCATTCCGGACGATCCAGCCGGCCTGCTGCGCCGCAAGTTCCTCATCGAGCATGCGCTGAGGCAACAGCAAAGGAACGCGCAATGAATCTGGCCAGCCGCTGTCGCCGCCTCCTCCTCGTGGCCGCTTGCACAGCGCCGCTCGCGCTGCTCGGCCTGCGGGCCGATGCGGCCGTCAGCGCCTCTCTCGACAGCCAGCGGGTCGCGCCCGGCGATACGGTGCAGCTCACGCTCGAGCGCGACGGCCAAAGCGGCGCCGACCCCGACCTGACACCGCTGCGCCGGGACTTCGACATCCTCGGCACGAGCCGGAGCTCGAGCATCCAAATCATCAACGGCAGGACGAGCTCGAATACGCAGGTCGTCGTGACGCTCGCGCCGAAGCATGAAGGGCGGATTACCGTGCCGCGCATCGACTGGGGCGGCGAACGGACGGCGGCGCTGACGCTCGACGTCGCGGCCGGCGGCGGCAACGGGAGTACGGGGACGTCCGCAGGCACCGCCGGGCATCCGGGCAAGGTCTTCCTCAAAACCGACGTTGACGTTCGGCCGGCCCTATGTGCAGGCAGCCGTGCAGGTCACCGTGCGGGTATTTACGCGCGAGCGGCTGTATCGCGCCGATCTCGAGCTGCCGGACGACAACGACATCCTCGTCCAACAAATCGGCTCGGACGAGCGCGCCACGGCGGACCGCAACGGTGTCTCCTACCAAGTCGTGACGCGCAAGTACCTCGTCTTTCCTCAGCGCAGCGGCAAGCTGACGCTGCCGGGACCGGTGCTCAGCGCCCAGGTCGCGGCCGGGCAGAGCAACGATCCGTTCTTTGGCAATGACCCGTTCAAAGGCTTTTTCGGCGGCTCACCCTTCGGTGCGTTCACGAGCACGCGACCGATACGCGTGCATGGCGATCCGATCGCGCTCGACGTGCGCCCGCGGCCGGCTGGCGCGACGGCGAGCTATTGGCTGCCCGCGCGTAACGTCGCGATCTCCGGGAAATGGAATCCCGCTGGGCTCGAGGCGCACGTCGGCGACCCGCTGACGGTGGACCTGCACCTCGAGGCCGAGGGCCTGACGGCCGCTCAGCTGCCCAACCTTGCGAAGCTGCTCTCCACGCCGGCGGGCATCAAGGACTACCCGGACCAAGCCAAGCTCAAAAATTCCGCGCGCGGCGGCACAGTGGTCGGCACGCGGGATCAGAGCGTCGCGCTCATCGCGGACCGGCCCGGTCGATACACACTGCCCGCCCTGAAGCTCGAATGGTGGGACACGAAGGCCGATGCGCCGCGCGCAGCGATACTGCCCGCCCGCGAGCTCACGATCCTGCCGGCGGCGGGACAAGCGGCGAGCCCGCCGCCGACGGCGCCGCAAATCGCCGCCCCGACCGAGACGCCGCGGGCCGCGACCGGGCCCCCGGGGCTCGGCGCAGCGCCGGGCGCCCCAGTGGCCGCCGCAACGCCCGCTTCGGGCTCGGCGCCGCAGGCGGCGACGGCTGCGGCGCCGGAACGCGGACTGCCGTGGCCGTGGATCAGCGTCGGCGCCGTCGGGCTTTGGCTCGTCACGGTCGGCGCGTGGCTGTGGTCACGGCGGCGCGGGCGCACCGCGACAACGCCGCTGGCGGCTGCAGCGGGGCCTGCGAGGCCGCCGCGCGCCAAAGCGTCGGAGGCGCGCGCGGCGTTCCTCACGGCATGCCGCGGCAACGATGCGCGCACAGCGCGGCGCAGCCTGCTGGACTGGGGTGCTGCCGTCTGGCCCGACTCACCGCCGGCCGGCCTCAACGCCTTGGCGGAGCGGCTCGCCGACCCCTCGCGCCGCGACCTGCTGCGCGCGCTCGACCGTGCCTGCTATGCGGGCGGCGCGTGGCAGGGCGAGGCGTTCGCCGCGGCCTTCGGCGAGCTGCCGACGGGCGGCGAGGCGCCCGCGGGCCGAAGTGCCGCCCTCGAGCCGCTCTACCGCTAGGCTGAAGTTCCCACACCGATCGCGCACAATTTTCTTGCGGGGCCGTTACTTACCCCGTAACCGTCCGTTGTGTTAGTGGCTACACGGCGATCGCTTCGATGAGTTCCAGCGCCCGGCGCTGAGTGGGGTTGGGCGTCGTCACCATTTGGAAGGTGGCCGCGGCGGCGGCGTTGCGCGTAGCACAAGTGTTGCGGACGATCGTCGATAGCTCTTCGAGAAGCGTCTTAAAGCTGTGCACGGGGCTGCCGTCGTCCAGAGTGCGCTCGGCGATCTTCTGCAGCGCCTTGGCGGAGCGCCGAGCAGGGGCGACGGGATCGCGCTCTGCTTTCGCGGCCGTTTGCTCATCCGCCATCAACAGCTCTCGCCACGCCTCGCGCATATGCCACTCGACGTAGTACGCGAGCATGCACAGGAAGATGTGTGCACGGACTCGGTTCTCGACCCAGTGCCGAATCGGGCGCACCTTCAAGTCGACGCTCTTCAGCGAGCGGAAGGCGCGCTCGACGGCCGAGAGGCCCTTGTAGCTGCGCACCGCCTCAGGCGCCGACATCTTCGCTTCCGGCACATTGGTGCGGATGACGTAGATCCCATCAAGCGCCGCCTCGGCGGCAACCTGCGCTTCGAGCACGGTGAAGTCGAAGCCTGCCTCCTCGATCTTCAGCTCGAAGTGCTTGGCGACTTTGTACTTGTTGACGACGCGCCCGACGCGCACGCCGATCTTGTCTTCGCCTTTCAGCCGACCGCTCCGAACGCTTGCCCGTACTTTTTCGAGCTCCCTCTTTGTCGCCTCCAGCAACTGCTGGCGCTTGTATGCGCGCAGCTTCGCAAGCTCGGGGTTTCGGCAGGCGATTAGCCGCTCCCCCGGGTACTCCTCATGGGATAACTCAAAGAGCGAGCGCTCGTCGAACAGCCCAAGCTGCAGCGCCTCGCCCTCAACGAGGCTGCGGATCTGCGAGCTCTTCAGCGCCGTAATCCAACTCAGCCCCTCGAGCTCGCGCAGCTCACCGATCGCCTTGTGCGAGATCATGCCGCGGTCCCCAACGAGCACGATGCGCTCGAGCCCAAACTCCTTGCGCAGCTGCCTCACCTGCGGCATCAGCGTCTTCGCATCGTTCGTGTTGCCGGGGTACACCGAGACGGCGATCGGACACCCGCGACGGTCCGTCAGCAAACCATAGTTGACCTGGAGCTTGTTCTTCTTCCCGTCCCGGCTGTGGCCGATCTTCCCGAGCGGGCAGCAGCTGCCTTCGAAGTAGCTGGAGCTCAGGTCATACATCGCGAGCCCGCCCTCGCTCAGGTGCCGCTGCGCGAGCTTCTTCTGAATCCGGTCCTGGCGAGTGAGCAGCCAGTCCATCGCCGCGTACAAATCGTCTTCGTCCGCACGCTCCACCCCGAACTCCTCGGCAAGGGTCGTCGTATGCCACCAGCGCGTGGTCGCAAGCTTACTGTCGGGGCAGAGAATCCGGGCCGCGACCATTGCACAGACCCGATCGCGCTCGGCGCTGCGGCGCGCGGCAATCAGCGACTCGAAACCGAGTCTTTGCATGGCTACACGGACGGCTTGAACGTGGCCATGGTGGGGCGAGCGAACCGTCTCGAACAACTCCTCGACGGGCCGGACGCTGACGCCGGAGAGCACGGTGCGAATGGCCTCGATTTGCTCGTCGGAAAGGGCCGAGAGGTTGGCGAGCGTGCGTTTGCGGACCTTCTTTCCCTCGCGGTACGACTCGCGCAGAAGGTAGGTCGGGCGCGAGGTCCGGTTCGGGACGGTATCGATGTGCATGGCTACATTCTGGCATTGATGCCCAACGAATGCAAGCCAGGACCGGCAATTACATGGCTACATTATGCAAAGCCGATACGCCCTCGCCGAGTCACAAAACCCCGCAATTCCCGCCACTTATCACGGCAAGAGGACAAGAAGTCGGCTGGAACTTCGGGCTAGGCACCCGTCCTAGCAGTCCGTCCGCAGTCCGTCCCGCCGGCCGTCAATGGCCGAGGCCCGGCGGCGTGACGGGCGCCGGCACTACGGGCTGCGTGACCTGCGGCGGCCGCTCGGGATGGGGCACGGCCGGCAGCCACTGCGTGCCCGCACCGAGCGCATCGCGCGCATCGCGGCGCGCCGCGGCGACCGAAGCATTGTCCGGCAGGTGCGGCGCAGCGCCCGGCCGTTCCGCGGGCGGAGCGGCTCCGTGGCCGGCCCCCGCGGCCGCTTCGGGCTCTTCGACGCCGTCGCCCTGGGCGCGCGCCGCGTTCGCCTGCGCAAGCCCTTTTGCGCTCTTTTCGGCGGCGACGGCCGAAGCCGTCGGCGGCAGCACGATCTGCCGCGTCACCTGGCCCGGGAGGGTCGCAGAAGAATCCGTAATCAGCGTCATCGTGACGTTGGCGTCGGCAGGCGCCGGTGCCCGCGGGGGCCCGGCCTGCGCGGACGATCCGGCGGCCGCTGCCAACAGCATCGCCCCCACGGCCGCCGAATGGAAAGTCGTCATTGCGTTCGCTCCTCGCACCGTTCCACGCCGGGCTGTCTTGAAACACGGGTGAGAATTCGGGAGGTTCCCCGAAATCCGTGCCAGCGGCCGGTCGCCATGCCAAGAACGTGACGCAAACGACTAAACTGGCCGCATGCGACCGCTGTCGACGCGTCCTCTTTGCATCTGGGTCACGGGCGCCGCCGTTCCCGCCGTCGAGCGCGCGCACGGCACGTTCGCGGCCATGATCGAGCGAACCACGGGGGCCGCCTGGCCCGGACCCTGGTCGGTCGTCGACTGCACGACGCCCACCGCCGCGCTGCCTTCGAGCGACGCCGTCGCGGGCGTGATCGTAACGGGTTCACCCGCGCGGATCGGCGCGCAAAGCGCCTGGATGCGGACCGTGCAGGACGGGCTGCGCCGCCTCGTCGCCGACGCCGTGCCCGTGCTCGGGATCTGCTTCGGCCACCAGTTGCTCGCCGTCGCGCTCGGCGGTCGCGCGGGCCCCAATCCGCGCGGGCGGGAGCTCGGCAGCGTATGCGTATCGTGGCAGGGCACCGAGACGGCGCTCGGACGCGGGCCGGGCCGGTTCGTCGCCTCGGCCACGCATCTCGACACCGTGCTCGAGCTGCCGCCGGGGGCGCAGCGGCTGGCCTCGACGCAGCTCGATCGCCACGCGGCCTTGCGCTTCGCCGACCGCGCCTGGGGCCTGCAGTTTCACCCGGAGATGAACGGGGCGATCATTGCGGGCTACGTGGAAGCCCTGCGCGAACCGGCCGAGGCCGAAGGCCTCGACGCGGACGCCCTCCTGGGGGCGTGCCGCGACGCGCCCGAGTCGGCCGCGCTGCTGCGAGCTTTCGGCCGCTACTGCGCGGACGCCGGTACCGTTCACGGCTAATTCACCGAGAGGCCTTACACTGCGGCCACAGATCGCCGAAGAGGACGACATGCCCAAGCCCATGCCTTTCCTTTCGCTCGCCTGCCTGGCCGCCGCGGGGCTCGCGAGCCTCGGCGCCCTCGCCCAAGCGCCCGGGCGCGGCGCGCGCGCACCGGTTGCGACCTCGGCAGCCCGGATCCGCCACGTCTTCGTGATCATGCTCGAGAACAAGAGCTACGAAGATACGTTCGAGGCCAGCACGCAGGACCCCTATCTGCGCCGCACCCTCGTGCCCATGGGCGCGCTGCTGACCGAGTACTACGGCACCGGGCACGTGAGCCTCGACAACTACATCGCACTGATCAGCGGCCAGGCGCCGACACCGGATACCGACAACGACTGCTTGATACCGGGGCAAGGCCCGCGCTACCTCGACATGCATCCGACGGGCGCGGCCGCGAACGGTCAGGTCGTCGCGGCGCACGGGTGCATCTATCCGCGCGGCGTCCGCACGCTCGCCGACCAGCTCGAGGCCGCGGGCTACAGCTGGAAGGGCTACATGGAGGACATGGGCAACGACCCTGCGCGCGAACGCAAGACCTGCGGCCATCCGTCCATCGGCGGCCGCGACGGGACGAGCCGCGCCGAAGCGCCGAGCGCCGCGGTGCCGCTCGGCGACGCCTACGCGACGCGGCACAACCCGTTCATGTATTTCCATTCGATCATCGACTCGCCGCGCTGCGACATGCACGTCGTGAAC
Organism: uncultured Gammaproteobacteria bacterium; assembly: GCA_963782445.1. Lineage (GTDB taxonomy): Bacteria > Pseudomonadota > Gammaproteobacteria > Steroidobacterales > Rariloculaceae > ZC4RG20. The sequence continues at coordinate 328,803 of CAWAJM010000001.1, read as the reverse complement.
CTCGATGCGCTCCAGAACGATCTCGAGAACGCCGCGACCACGCCGAACTTCTCGCTGATCTCGCCGAACCTCTGCAACGATGGCCACGACGGCGCGGGCACGGGCGCGCCCGGGACGCGCTGCGCGAACGGCGATCCCGGCGGACTCACGTCGGCCGACGCCTTTCTCGCGCGCTGGGTCCCGAAAATTTTGGCCTCGCCCGCCTATCGCAAGGACGGGCTGCTCGTCGTCACGTTCGACGAAAGCGCCTCGACGCTGAGCCGGCACGTCGACGCGCAGACAGGCAAACACATCGTCGATATCCGCTTTTCGGGCAAGTCCTGCTGCAATCAGCCGCGCGGGCCGAATCTCGAGCAAGCGAGGCCCGGCACGGTCGTGCTTTCGGACGACGGCAAGACGCTGACGCGCTGGGTGTTCCACGGTTACGGCGGCGACCGCATCGGCGCGCTGCTGCTGTCGCCGTTCGTGAAGCCGGGCACGCGCTCGGCGACACCGTATAACCACTACTCGATGCTGCGCAGCATCGAGGACCTGTTCGGACTCGACCACCTAGGGTATGCGGCCGACGACCCCGCTACCGGCTACACGCTCGCCACGCTCGGCAACGATGGGCAAGTATTCGAAGCCGAGTGAGCCCGCATGAGGTGGGGGCGCCGCGTTGCCGTGCCCGCCGCGGCGCTGCTCGCCCTGGCGGCCGGGCTCGCGCCGCTCGCGGCCGGAGCCGGCCCGCGGCCGGCGCATGCCGTCTCGCCCCTGGCCGCGCTCGGACGCGAGATCTTCTTCGACCGTTCGCTCTCGGCCTCGGGGCGGCTCGCCTGCGCGAGCTGCCACAGCCCCGCGCAGGCCTATGGGCCGCCGAACGGACTCGCCGTCCAACGCGGAGGGCCCGGGCTCGATCGGCAAGGGCTGCGCGCCGCGCCCTCGCTGCGCTACACGCTGAACCGCACGCCGCGCTGGCATGCACCCTACACGGCCGATCCCGCGGAGCTTTACCGCGACGGGCCGGAGCCGCCGTCGGGCGGCTTCGGCTGGGACGGACGCTTCGATAGCTTGCGGGCGCAAGCGGCGTATCCGCTGCTCGCACCGGAGGAAATGGCGAACCCGAGCGCGGCGGCGGTCGCCGCGAAGCTTAGCGCGGCCCCGTACGCGAGCGGCTTTCGCAAGCTGTTCGGTCGGCGCGTCTTTGCCGAGCCCGAGCGCGCGTTCGCCGACGCACTGCGCGCCATCGAGCGCTTCGAGCTCGAGGATCCGAGCTTCCATCCGTTCACGAGCAAGTACGACGCCTATCTCGACGGCAAAGCGACGCTGACGGCGCAGGAACGCCGGGGGCTCGAGCTGTTCGACGATCCGGCCGGCGGCAACTGTGCGTCCTGTCATCCCGACACGCGAGGCGCGGACGGCTCGCATCCTCTGTTCACGGACTTCGAGTTCGAGGCGCTCGGCGTGCCGCGTAACCCGGAGATCCGCGCGAACGCGGACCCGAGCCACTACGACCTCGGGCTCTGCGGCCCGCTGCGGCACGATCAGGCCGCCCATACCCGGTTCTGCGGCGCCTTCAAGACGCCGACCCTGCGCAATGTCGCCACGCGCAAGGCGTTCTTCCACAACGGCCGGTTCCACCGGCTGCGCGATGTGCTGCGCTTCTACGCGAGCCGCGATTCGAATCCGCAGCGTTGGTACCCGAAGGACGCCTCCGGGCGGGTCGAGGCATTCGACGACCTTCCGGCGCCGCTGCGCCGAAACGTGGACGTTCACGATGCGCCGCTGAACCGAGCCCGCGGGGCGCCGCCGCTCTGGAGCGATGCCGACATCGAGGCCGTGCTCGCCTTTCTGGAGACGCTGACCGATAGCGATGCCGACCCGGCCGGCGAGCCTGCAGCGTCGCGCGGCGCCCCTCCGAATGAGGGGTGAAGCGCCGCGCTCGAACGCGCAAGATCGGTTTCTTCCCGGTCGCTGGCTGACGCTGCAATGGATGATGCTTACCGACGCGAAACGCGGCCCCGGCCGAGGGGCCTTGCCGCCGTCTTGATTCTTGCCGTCGCCGTGTTCGCTGCACGGGCGAGCCATGCCTGCGCCGCCGACGGCGCGCTGGCCGGTCTGCTGCGCTATGCCGGTCGGGATGCCCTCGGCGGCGCGGGCCAGCTCGATACCGATCCCGCCGTCCAAGGGCACCTGCGAAGACTGCCGGACAACGTCCGCGAACATCTGCAGCGCAATCTCGATGTGCGCGGTCCCGTGGACCTCGTGTCCTGCCACCTCGTGCTGGAGGGCAACGCCGAGCACCAGGGCGGACTCGAGAATGCGATCTTGGACGTGAACCTGTATTCGGGCGCCGTCACGGTCGGGCTGCTCAGCGCCGGCCGCATCACGATCTATCTCGACGCCGATCGCACGGCCGGTTCCAGCTACGACGCGGCCGTCCCGCGCGCAGTCAGAACCTGGGCGGCCGTCGCCGCTAGCGGATTTCGGCTCGTCGAGCAGGCGCCGGCGGGTGCCCGCGTCGTGCGGCCCGGGTCCCGCTGACGCCGCGGCCGCGGCGGGCGGCCCAAGCCCGCCGGCCCGCGAGTGCCGTTTGCCCAGGCGCCCGACTTCGCCTAGGATGGCCGCCTCGACCTTCGTCCGCCGTTCCTCTCGCCGTCCTCCGCGCGAGTGCCGGCCGGCCGAGCCGCGGGCCCGAAGGCGGCAGCCGTCGCCGGCGCACCCGCAGGGCGGTGACTCAAGACATGTTGGCGCGCATTCTCATCATCACCGGATTCTCCGTCTTCATCATTGCCGCCGGGCGCTGGATGATGCTCACCCTCAACCGCCCAGGGCAGGGCTCGGGCGGCTCACAGCCGATCGCCACGGCCAGCTTCGCCTGCGAAGAAGGCAAGCACATCGGAGCGAAGTTCTACGTGGCGCACAGCCGGCCTTCGGCCGTGCCCGGCGCACCGCCTTCGCCGGGCGGCCACGTGCATCTCGAGCTCTCGGACGGGCGCGGCCTCGACCTGCGGCAGACCGTTTCCGCGGACGGCGCACGCTACGCTTCGCGCAACGAAGAGAGCGTGTTCTGGAACAAAGGCAACGGCGCGTTCTTCATCGAGCACGGCGTGCGCACGTATACGGGCTGCATCGCGGGCGCGCCCGATCCCGGCGATCTGCCGCATGTCTACGAGAACGGCCGCCGCGGATTCTCGATTCGCTATCCCGCGAGCTTCAGCGTCGACTCCGACTATCGTTACGAGGGCCTGGGGCCGGGCGTGACCATCGCGGGCGTCAAATTCACGGTCGGACCCGCGACGGCGTCCGGCACGAACCTCGCCGCCGATAGCTACCTCGCCGTCGAAGCCATCCCGTACGCGCCGTCCTGCACGGCCGAGCGTTTCCTGCCGGCGGGCTCGGCCCGGCCGAAGCAGATCACCGAGAACGCGACGACGTACTCGATCGGGCACGCGAGCGATGCCGCGGCCGGCAACCGCTACGAGGACACGGTTTATGCCCTGCCGGGCACGAGTCCGTGCCTGGCCTTGCGCTATCGGATCCACTACAGCGTGCTCGGAAATTTTCCGTCCGGCACGGTTCGGCCGTTCGACCGCCACGCCCTCAACGCCCGCTTCGACGAGATGCGGCGGACGCTCGTCGTCCAGCAGTAGGGGCTTCGTCGGGGTGACGGGCGCACCCGGCGCAAGGACCCGAGCCGGCGCGGCGCCCGTACGCCGGCCCTGCGGATCGGTATCCAGGCCTTCACGCCGACGGACCTGCGCGCGAGTCGACCCGTGTACGACGACCGTCCTTATGCAAGCCTCATCTACCTCTCTACGACCGACCTCGTCCACGCGCCCCGCCTCAGTGCGTCATTGCGTACATGACGACATTGACGCCGAGCCGCAACGCGAGATTCGCCTTCTGCGCGGGATAGCGTACGTCGTCGGCCCATTGCCAGGCATCCGCGACGTTGTTGTTGTACGCGATGAGCACCATGAGCCGGCCGTGGTCGTCCAATACGCCGCGCCAGCGCGGCACGGCCCCATCGCCGAGATAGCCCGGACCGCCGGCCATGAGCGAGTTCATGTTGGGGATCTGCACGCTCGTCATGTTAGGCAGATCGAAAACCGTATGAAACACGGGATTGTCGTCCGTCAGGTCGACGATGGGGCGGTCCGGAAAGACGCGTCGCAGGCTCTCGACGAAACCGGCCCAATTTCGGGAGCCGAAGAAGCTGTCGCAGAACAGAAAGCCGCCGCGCAGCAGATACTCGCGCAGATTCGCGGCCTGCTCGTCGGTGAGCTGCCAATACGAGGCGAGGCCGACGATCATGAAGGGCCAATAGTCGACATCGTTGCCGTCGTCGAGGTTCACGGGCTGCTCTACGGCCCGCACGCTCGTACGCGTGAAACGGCGGATCATCCTGATCAGGGTTCGGTCGCCGCGCGGATAGTCGTCGGTCCAGCTCGTGCCGCCGTTGCGCCAATCCCCGCCGAAGAAACCGAAGCGCCCCCCCGGATACATGAGCCGCCCGATCACGAGCTCGCCGGGGACCTTGTAGTCGGGCGGCAGCGGCGCGGCGGCATCGGCCCCTTCGAAGCTCGGATAGACGCGGAACGGCTGCTGCGCCCGTGCGCCGTCGCCGGCGAGCAGCGAGACGGCGAGCGCGAGGGCGGCGGCGGCGCGAAAAGCGAGGCCGCCTCGGGCGTCCGTGCGGAATGCCTTCACGATTCGGCGAACCATCCGTCGCTCCCCTTGCGACCGCCGCAAGCCTCTCACCTCGCGACTCAGTGTACGCCACGAAGGTCGCCGCGCAACGGTCGCTCGCGCCGTCAGGCGGCCAGCACGAAATCTCGGCCGTGACGGTAGCCGCGGGCCTCGAGCCGGGCCCGAATCAGGTCGCGCGCACCGCGCACACCGACGCCCCCGACGACGAAGGCGGCCCCGGGCGCGGGCAGCTGCTCGGGCGAGCGCACGGGGCGAGCGGCCAGCCGTCGACCGACCTTGCTCGGATCGACATCGATGAATCCCGCGAGCTCGAGCCCCGCGGCCTCGAGACCCGCGAAGCGCCGGCGCGTAATGCGGCCCGCGCCCCACAACCAGACCTGCCGCGTCGCGCCCACGCGCGCACGCAGCCAACGCGCCAGATAACGGCACTTGCACGCATAGAACGCCTCGGGCGAATAGCGGCCCGAACGTCCGCGAGAGCCGCTGGGGAGGATCGTTCCAGCGCAGCAGCACCTCGCGCACCTTCGCGAAGCGCACGCCGGCCTGCATCCAGCGCAGCCAAAGCTCGTAGTCCTCGGGCTCGGCGCCGTCCGTATAGCCGCCGTGCAGCTCGAGAAGCTCGCGGCGGAACGTCACGCTCGGATGCGCGACGGGCGATTCGACGAAACGGTGCAGCGCGATCTCCTCCGGTTCGCACAAGCCGTTGAGCCAATCGACGTGCAGCGCGTAGCCCAAAGCCTCGCGCGAATCGCCGCCGAATTCGACGCGGCACGACGCAACGCCGACGTCGGGACGCGCGGCGAGCAACTCGGCCTGAGCTTCGAGGCGGCGCGGCAGCATCTCGTCGTCGGCATCCATGCGGGCGATGAGCCGGCCGCGCGCCGCGGCGAGCCCCGCGTTCAGCGCGGGCACGATGCCGCCGTGCGGCACGGCGAGGACGCCCAGCCGCTCGTCGCCCGCGGCTGCGGCGAGCGCGGCTCGCGCCGTGCCGTCCGTCGAACCGTCGTCGACGAGGATGAGCTCGAAATCCGGTAGGGTCTGCGCGAGCACGCTGCGCACCGCACGCGCGATCGTTTCGGCCGCGTCGAAGGCCGGCAGGACGACGGAGACGAGGGGCGCGGGCCGGGTCATTGGCAGAGCCTGTCGGGGCCGGGAGGCACCGGCCGGAAAGCGGAATTGTCCCGCTCGGACGGCTTCGGGTCACCGTGCACGGGGCGCAGCCGCCGATGCGGGCCGCTCGGCCTATACTCTCGATAGGAGGCCCAACGGGGGGCTTGGTTGAAAGCGGCGCACGGCCCATCGAGAACAAGAAGGATAAGCACATGAGACGACCGAAACCGACGTGGCTTTTGACGGCGGCCTTCGTCCTCGCGGTCTGGAGCGGGGCCCGGGCGCGGGCCGAGGTGCTCGAGAAGAGCATGGCCGTGGCCGGCACGACGGTGCGCTACAAAGTCGTCCTGCCGAGAGGCTACGACCCGGCTAACTCCTATCCCGCGATTCTCGCTTTCGGCGGCGGCCCGCAGACGATGGAAACCGTCGATGGGCTGCTCGACCGCTACCTGCGCACCGAAGCCGAGCGGCGCGGCTACATCGTCATCGCCCCGGCCGCGCCTCCCGAAGGGCTGTTCTTCGAGGGCGGTGCACGCATCTTTCCCGCCTTTCTGGATAAGATTCTCGCGGACTACAAGATCGAAGGCCGGCGCTTCGACGTGACCGGGCCTTCGAACGGCGGCATTGCCGCGTTCTACGTCGCGGCAGCGCACCCGCGGTACTTCCGCTCGATCACCGCATTTCCGGGCTACCTTTGGCGCGCGACCGACCGCAAGCTCGAAGCCCTCCGCGGCATGTGCGTGTTCATGTACGTGGGCGAGCTGGATCCGTACATGTGGCACGACGAGATGAGGCGCGAAGCCGCGTTTCTGCGCTCGAAGGGGGGCGTCGCGCGCTATACCGTCGAGCAGGGCCAGCCCCACCGGCTCGCGACGCTCGCCGGGAGCCACGCCGCGCGATTGTTCGACGGGTTCGACGAGGCCCGCAAAGGCTGCGGCGGGTAGCGCCCGGGCCGCGGTCAGCACGTTGGCCGCCGCGAGGATCTGCGTCGCCAGACGCGGCCGCCGTGCCGGCAAGAGCGCTTCTTCGACGGTATCGCGATCACCTACGAGGGCACCGCTTCGATTCGACCGAGCGGTCACGCCGCTTCGACGACGCCGCGTAGAAACCGCTCGCAGCTCGCGAGCTGCGCGAGCGACACAAATTCGTCCGGCTTGTGGGCCTGCTCGATCGATCCCGGCCCGACGACGACCGCCGCCATTCCGGCCTGCTGAAACAGCCCCGCTTCGGTCGCGAACGAGACACCGGCCGTGGCACGCGTGCCGAGGACGCGCTGCACGAGCGCCTCGGCAGGCGAGCCCGCCGCCGGCACGAGCGGCGGCGCAGCGACGACCTGCGCCGTCTCGATGCTCGCCTCGGGGAACCGGCGCCGCATGCGCTCGAGCAGCTCGTCCTGCACGAAGCGTTCGAGCTTCGCGAGGATTTCGTCCGCCCCGTGCCCCGGAATCGGCCGGCACTCCCACTCGATACGACACCGCGCGGGCACGATGTTGACGGCCGTGCCGCCCGCGATGCGCCCGACGTTGATCGTCGAATAGGGCGGCGCGAAGCCTTCTGCGAACGGCCCACGCTCGGCAAGCTCGCGCGCGAAGGCGTCGAGCCGTGCGACGATCTCGGCGCCCGGCACGACGGCCGAGACGCCGAGCTGTGTGAGGCTCGAGTGCGAAGCGAGCCCCGTGACGACGGTCTCGAAGCTGTAGATGCCCTTGTGCGCGTTGACGAGCTCCATGCCCGTCGGCTCGCCGATGATCGCGATGGCGGGCCGCGGCCCGTCCGACGCCAGCTTCCGGAGCAGCGAAGGTATGCCGCAGCAGCCGAGTTCCTCGTCGTAGGAGAGGGCCAGGTGCAGCGGAATCTCGCGCTCGGCCGCGAGCATCTCGGGCACGAGCGCGAGCGCCGCCGCGATGAAGCCTTTCATGTCGCAGCTCCCGCGGCCGTAGAGCCGACCGTCGCGCGTCTCGGCAGCGAAGGGATCGGACGACCAGCCCTGACCGGCCGGCACACAGTCGGTGTGTCCCGAAAGCACGACGCCGCCGTCCGCATCGGAACCGATCGTCGCGAAGAGATTCGCCTTCTCTCGCGCCGCGTCGTAGACGAGCTGCGTCTCGACGCCGTGGCCGTCGAGGTAGTCGGCCACGTACTCGATGAGCGCGAGGTTCGAGCGCGTCGACGTCGTGTCGAACGCGATGAGGCGCGCGAGCATGCTTTCCGTCGTAAACATTTTCCGGTCTCCTGCCGCCGGCCGCGTCGGTCACTATACCGCGCGCGCCGCAGTGCCTTGACCGCCGAGCGCTGCGCTCAGGAGGAGTCTGCGTGCAGATGCCGGCCGAGAAATTCGGCCACGATCTCGAGATGCGCCGCATCGAAAAACACGGGCGCGCCGTGCCCGGCCCCGTGCACGACGACGAGCTGCACGTCGAGGCCGTGCTCGCGGTAGACGGCGTCGAGCTCGAGCGCCTGATTGACCGGCATCTGCCGATCCTGGTCGCCGTGCAGCAGCAGCAGGGGCGGATCGGAACCGTCGACGTGAAACACGGGGCTCGCTCGGCGCGCGAGCTCGGGCTCGCGCTCCGGGAGGTCGCCGAGCAGGCGCTGCAGCGCGGGCTCGCGCACGCGCAAGCCGAAGGGCGTCGACTGCGAGAGAATCGTCGTGAGATTGGAGGCACCGAAAAACGAGACCGCGGCCTGCACGGCCGAGGAGACCCCGGCGTAGCCGCCGAGCGAGCCCTCGAGCTCCGCGTCGCCGTTGCTCGTCGCAACGAGGGCCGCAAGGTGGCCGCCCGAGGAGGCGCCGAGCACGGCGATGCGCTCGGCGTCGTAGCCGTATTCCGCGGCCCGCGCCCGCAGGAAACGGATCGCGGCCTTGATCTCGAAAATCTGCATCGGAAAGCGCGCGGCCGCCGCGGGCTGAAACTCGACGCTCGCGACGGCATAGCCGCGCTCGACGAGCGCCGCGAGCGGCATGTCGCGCTTCGAGCCGTACTGCCATGCGCCGCCGTGCAGCCACACGAGCAGCGGCGCGTCCCGGCGGGCGTTCGGCAGGTAGAGGTCGAGCAGCAGCGGCTCGCCGCCGGCCCGCGCATACTCGATGTCGGCCAGCGACGGCGGCTGGGCCGCCGCCGGATCGCCGAGCGACCACAGTGCGGCCATCACGATGGCCGACCCCAAAGCCGTACGGACCATGTTGTCTCCCCCAAGCGCCTGTCCGGTGCGTCCATGCCGACCCGCCAGGCCGAGGTGCGACGGCACCCGCCGCGCCCTGCTCGGGCACGCCCTCCGTCGCTAAACGTTCTTCGCCCCGCGGAGATCCCGTCTCCGACACGAGATTACCCGCCGGCGCGGCCCGTTGCCAGCGCAGCCGCGCGGAGTCCCCGCCTCGACCGCTCTCGCGCCTGCATCCTATACTGCCAACGGGCGCCGGACGGCGCGCCCCGCAATACCGATTGGAGGGATCCCCGTGAACAAGCGACCTATCGCCCAGCGCCTCAAGAGCCTGCTGTTCGCGAGCGCTGCGGTCGCGGCGTGCTCGGGCGTCGGCGGCTCGGCTCACGCCCAGACTTCGGTCCCCGTCGCGGAATCCGCGGCCGGACAAAGCGCCAGCGGTTCCTACAAGGTGCCCACGACGCCGTGGGGCGACCCGAACCTGCAAGGCATGTGGCCGATCATGCATCTGATCGCGACACCGCTGCAGCGCAATCCCAAGTACGGCGACCGGCGCTATCTCAACGACGAGGAATGGAAGAAGGCGGAGGCCGTGCTCAAGCGCCGCGCGGAACGTTACACGGTCGAGAACGAGAAGAACGAGATCGGCATGGGCCATTGGGCCGAGTCGACGCTGCGCGTCGAAGCCGCGCGCCTGACCTCGCTGATCTCGTATCCGCCCAACGGCCGCATTCCCGCGCTTACGCCGTACGGCGAAGAGCTGTCCAAGCAGTTCCACAGCGACGACCTGGGCAAGGTTTTCGACTCGCCGCAGGATTTCGACGCCTGGGACCGCTGCATCACGCGCGGCTTGCCCTCGTCGATGTTGCCTTACAACTACAACAACGGCATTCAGATCATTCAGGCGCCGGGTTACGTCGTGATTCGCCTCGAGATGGTTCACGAGGCCCGCATCGTGCCGCTCGACGGCGCCCCGCTCGATTCGAGAGTCGAGCAGTGGATGGGCTCCTCGCGCGGCCATTGGGAAGGCTCGACGCTCGTCGTCGAGACGACGAACTTCAACGGCAAGGTCGCGATGACGATCTTCGGCATCCCGGGCGCGCCGCGCAAGAACATGCCGACGACGCCGAATATGAAGATCACCGAGCGGTTCACGCGCGTGAGCCCCGAGCGCATCGACTACGAGATGACGGTCCTCGATCCGCAGGTGCTGACGGACAAGTGGACGGTGAGCTATCCGATGTTCCTGGACTCGAAGTACAAGTTCTTCGAATACGCCTGCCACGAAGGCAACACGGCCGTGCGTAACTACATCGTGACTTCGCGCTACGAGCGCGGCATCAAGCCGACCGGCGCGAAGAACTACGACGACCGGGGCTGAGGAAGGCGCCGCGCGCGCCGGCAGCCGCGCGGCTGGCCGCCGGCTTTCGATTCACCCATCGGCATTAATTCGCTCGCCGCCGCCGCGGGCGAGCCGCTCGCGGGCTGCGGCCCGGCGCAGCCCTTCGATGAGCTCGAACAGCGCCATGCCGCCGAGCATGGCCGCGACGAAGACCAGGGCCTTCGGGCGGCCCGCGCCGAGCGCCACGAGCGCGGGGCCCGGACAAAAGCCTGCGATGCCCCAGCCGACGCCGAAGATCAGGCTGCCGACCACGCAGTGCCGGTCGATGGCCCGCAAGGAAGGAATACGCATGGGCGCGCCGAGCAGGGCACGCTTGCGCCTTCCGGCCGCGAAGAAGGCGGCCGCGCCGACGGCGACGGCGCCGGCCATGACGAAGGCGAGCGAGGGATCCCAGCGCCCCGCGAGATCGAGGAAGCCGAGCACCTTGGCGGGGTTCACCATGCCCGAGACGAGCAGGCCGAGGCCGAAGACGATGCCGCAAAGGAGGGACACGATCGCGTACATGAGCTCGGCCCTCAGGCGCCGACCAGGTGACGGACGACGAATACCGTCAGAAAGCCTGTGGCCATGAACGACAGCGTCGCGACGAGCGAGCGCGGCGAAAGCCGCGAAACCCCGCAGACGCCGTGGCCGCTCGTGCAGCCGGCGCCGTACCGCGTGCCGAGCCCGACGAGCACGCCCGCGGCAATCAGCGCCGGATAGCCGGCATCGATGGTCGCCGCGAAGACGCGGCCCGCGGCCGCATAGATCAACGGCGAACCGACGAGCCCGGCCACAAACGCCACGCGCCAGAAGACATCGCCCGGGAACGGGCGCAACAGCCCGCCGACGATGCCGCTGATGCCGGCGATCCGGCCGGTGAGCAGCACGAGCAGCGCGGCGGCGGCGCCGATCAGCACGCCGCCCGCGACGGCGGCGACCGGCGTAAACGAGGCCCAGTCGATCGTCATGCCACTGCTCCCGGTACCGACGGGCCGACGTGCCCGACTCGAACATCGTACTCCGCGCCGGCCGCGACGAGAATGTCGTCGGCACGCGATCCGCGCGTCGCAGCGCCCGGCGACCTCGAGCGACGGTAGTAAACTAGCGTTTCGGGGGTGCGCGCCCCATCACCGGCGGAGGGACACGAATGATTCGACAGGAAACCGCGGCCGCTCGCGGTCCGGCACGGGCGCGGCTTCGATGACGGCCTTCGGCAAGGCTCGAACGCCCTCGGCCCTCGTGTGGCTCGCCGCCGCCCTGCTTACTGCAGCGCCGGCCTGGGCCGCACCGCAAGGCCATGCCATAGGCAGCGCCAAGCCGCGCGCCGTCGCGCCGCGCGGGCCGCTTTCGGCGGACGAGCAGCAGACCATCCGCATCTTCCAGCACGCGAGCCCTTCGGTCGTCTATATCACGACGGTCCAGCACGTTCGCGACTTCTTCAGCCGCAACATCATGCGCGTACCGCAAGGCACGGGCTCCGGATTCATCTGGGACGAGCGGGGCCACGTGGTCACGAACTATCATGTGATCCAGGGTGCGCAGGAGGCCGTCGTGACGCTGGCCGACCAACGCAGCTACCCGGCGTCGCTCGTCGGTGCGAGCCCGGAGCACGATATCGCCGTGCTCGAGATCAAGGTCCCGAGCAATCCGCCGCCGCCGCTGCCGATCGGCACGAGCGCGGACCTGCGCGTCGGCCAGACCGTGCTCGCAATCGGCAATCCCTTCGGCCTCGATCACACCCTGACGACGGGCGTGATCTCGGCCCTGAACCGCTCGATCGACGACGAGGCCGGCGGCCTGATCCGCAACCTGATTCAGACCGACGCGGCCATCAACCCCGGCAACTCAGGCGGCCCGCTCATCGACAGCGCGGGCCGGCTCATCGGCATCAACACGATGATCTACAGCCCTTCGGGGGCCTACGCGGGCATCGGCTTCGCGGTGCCCGTGGATACCGTGAACCGCGTCGTGCCGCGGCTCATCGCCTACGGGCGCTACGTCCGGCCTACGCTCGGCATCACGATCGACGACGACGTGAGCAGCCAGCTCCTGTACGGCACCGGCGTCAAGGGCATCGTCGTGCTCGGCGTGGCGCGCGGCTCGCCGGCGGCCCGCGCGGGCCTGCGCCCGGCGCGCGCGACGGCTTTCGGGCGCGTCGAGCTCGGCGACGTCATTACGGCCGTGGACGGCAAGTCCGTGCAGTCCAAGGCCGACCTCGACGCGATTCTCGACACGCACGATTTCGGCGACCGCGTCACGCTGACGCTGCGGCGCGGCGACGCGACGCGCAAGGTCACCGTCACGCTCAACGACATGGATAACGGCGCCGACCTGTAGGCGGCGCCCGCGTTACCGGCGCGTCGACTCCACGAGCTCGAGCAACATGTCGTCGGGATCGCGCGCGATCGCGATCTTGAGGCCCGGCGCGACCTGCACGGGCTCGCCGCCCGTCGAGACGATCGGCACGCCCGCCTCCCGCAGCCGCTTCGTGAGCGCGGCGACGTTGCGCACGCGCAGCTGCAGCACGGTCGTGCCCGGATCCTGAGTGCGGCCCGACAGGCGCTTGCGGTCGATGTCCTTGAACTCGATGAGCGTGAACTTCACGTTCGTGCCCGGAATCGTTGCCGAGCTCTGCTTGAAGCTCGCACCGGCCGCGCCGGCCGTCGAGGCCATCTGCGCGTTCGCGTTGAACGCCGTGCCGAGCTTCATATCGAAGCCCAGCAGATCGCGAAAGAAGGCGACGCTGCGCTCGCTGTCCGCGACCGTGGCCTCGAACGTGCCGCCGCCGACGGCCGAACCCTGCGCCGCGTCGGCGAGCTCCACGACGAAGCCATCCGGGTCCTGCACGAAGACCGCGTGCGCCTCGCCGTTCGGGGTCTTGAGCGTGACGGGCTTGCCGCCCGCGGTCAGCACCTTGACGCCGGGATAGGCGGCGATCTTCGCGAACAGCGCATCGAGGTTGCGCACGCGCAGCGGCAGGTTGCCGGCACCCGGATCGTAGAAGCGCGGGTGCTGCGCGACGCGCTCGATGCCCCTGTATTCGATGAGCTCGACGCCGAGCGCCGAGCCGGGGACACGCAGCACGGCGACGCGCGACTGCCCGCCCTCGGTGTGACCGAATTTCGCGACCGCGTCGTTGGGCGCGAAAGGCTGTGCCGCGACGACCTCGAGCCCGAGGACATCTCGATAGAAGCCGAGCGAGCGGTCGAGGTCCGCGACGATGTGGCCGAAGTTGCCGACGCCGACGATCTCGCCGGCCGGTGCGGGCGCCGGGGCCTGCTGCGCGTGCAGCGGCACCGCGGCCGCGACGAGCGCGCAGATCGGCAATGCGCGGACGAGCGCGACGCGCGCCGCGATGCGGCCGCAGAAAGAGAGTGCAAACCCAGGCATCGTGGCTCCCCCGCCCGCGTGGACCGCGGGTTTCGCTGTTCTCGGCTGCCGAGCATACGATCTCGGCCGAGCGCGCGGCAACCGGCGAGCTGTATGCGCGCGGCGGCGGCCGGGGGTGCGTGGCGGAATCGGCCCGCGACTACGAAGGTCCCGAGGCCTCGCGCGAGTAGTTTGCGACGTAAACGAGCTGGCGGCGGCCGCCGTGTGCGCTGATGACGCGGCGCGCGCGAGCGCCAAGGCGCGGCGCAAGCGCCTCGTATTGCGCGAGCGGCAGGATGACGGCCGTTTTGCGGCGGCGGCTCAGCAGCTCGGGGACCCGCCCCGCGTCGTCGAGCAGGCGCAAGCGGCGATCGAGGTAAAACGTCATCTCCGGCAGGGCCTTGTCGTCGGCGACGGAGGTCCACAGGTCCGTTTGCGGCTCGAGCTCGCGGCCCACGCTCGCGAAGAACGGGCGCGATGACTTGAGCGCCTCGAGCCGAGGATTCAAGAGCGCCAGCATTACGCACCAGGACGCAGCCAGAACCGCCGACCATCTCACGAGCGTTCGCGGTTCGTGCCAGCGCCCGCGGGTTCCGTGGGCGAGCAGAGCCAGCGCCGCAAGCTCGGGCCCGGACCACCAGGCCGCAGACGGCGTGTCGAAGCGGATCGCGATAAACACGGGGGCCGCCGCGAGCAGCAGGCCGAGGACCAAGAAGTTGGCCGCCACGAGGCGGCGCGCGCGACGCGCGGCCGGCGCGGCCGGGACCGCCGCGAAGAGCGGCCGCAGGTAGTCGGCGGCGACGAGCACGAGCAGGAAGATCACGGGGCGGTAGTAGGTCTCGACCCGGGAGGCGGACGCCATGAGCGCGACGATCATCCCGACGAACGCGAGTTTGATGAATGCGTGTGCGGGCTGCGCCGCCCGGTACCGAAAGAACGCCCAGAGCGCGGGGGGATAGATGATCACCCACGGAAGCGTCTGCAGGGCCACGGCCGAGAGGTCCCCGAGCCTCGAGGCGCCCTTGTGAACGACGAAGGCATCGTCGAGCCTGCCGAGATGGGCGCCGGCCGGGAGCACGGCATGCGTGAATCGGCCGAGCGTATTGTCGAAGAACACGACCCGAAGGTACTCGAACCCGCCGGCGCGATTGAGCGCCTCGCACCATGGCAGAAGCAGTGCCGCCAGCATGAGTAGATTCACGATTGCGAGCCGGGCCAGACGCCTGGGCTGATTCGTCACGAGCAGGTAAGCCGCGACGCCCGGAACGACGAGCAGGTAGGTGTAGAAGTTCTTGACGAAGAACGAAACGGCAAGGGCGGCGCAGAACGCCGCGTCCCAGATCCATGGCCGGCGCGAGGCGGCGACCCCGCCCACCGCGGCAGCTTGCGTGCCCGGCTCGACCGGAATCGTTCTCATGAACAGCGCGAGGCACAGGAACGTGGAAAAGATCGCAACGCTGTCCGTCGAGGCGCGGTGCATGATGGCGAAGAAATTGGCCGTCAACGCGCAGAGCCAGGCGGCGAGCCACGCGGTCCGCTCGCCGTAGAGCCGCGCGGCCGTCCAATAAACGAGGGCGATGGCTCCGAGGCCGGCGAGGGCCGCCGGGAGACGCAGGAGCCCGGGGCTCATGTGGCCGGCCGCGACGAAGCTGAGCCAGGAAAACCAATACGCGAGCGGCGGCTTTTCGAGATACGGCAGGCCGTCGATGGCAGGCACCCAGAAATTGCCGCCGCGGTACATCTCCCACGTAACGCCCGCGACGGCCTGCTCCGTCGGCGCCCAGAGCGTATGATCGAATACACCGACGCCGAGATAAAGCACCGCGAGCAGCACGATGCAGCCGGAGCGTTGCAGTTGGGTCATGGGGCTGGCGCGGGAGGCCGCGAATCGAGCTGCGTTTCCGTACCGTTGACGAGCGCCGCGGCAGCACGCCGCAGTCCCTTATTCAGACGAAATCCATCGACATTATCCTTCGCCGGAACGTCCCGTACGTAAAGCGCCGCGCCGCGCAAGGAAGAAAGTCGGACGGCCCACGGAAGACCGAGCGGCCGCGCCCGCCTGAACGGCCGGCGCGGCGCCCGAATCAGTGTCTCGAAACCGAGGCTAGGCCGCGATCTCGATTTTCCGCGGCAGGGCCGCGGCCTGCTTGGGAATCGTGATTGCGAGGACGCCGTCCTTGGCGCGCGCTTCGACGCCCTCCGCATTCGCGGTCTTGGGCAGCACGAAGCTGCGATGGAAGCGGCCATAGCCGCGCTCCGCACGGCGATACAGGGCCTGGTCAGCGAGCTCGCGCGGCTGGCGCTCGCCCGCGAGTGTCAGCACGCCGGCGTCGAGCGTGATCTCGACCTGATCCGCAGAGACGCCCGGCATATCCACGTAAAGCTCGAAGTGATCCGCATACTCTTCGACATCGACGGCCGGCTGCCACTCGGCCGCGGCGGCACCGGGCTCGCCGGCCGACCTGCTCCTCAATACCTTATCGATATCGTCCTGAAGCGCGTTCACGAAGCTCCAGGGCGCATAACGTACAACTGCCATATCGACCTCCTTGGCTGCGATGCTGGTCGTTCTCAGAGCCGGGATTTAGGGCTGCCGGCGCCGATTTCAAGGGCCGGCCGCGCGGGGGCTATACTGCGGGGCTCGTTTCGACGGACGCTGCCCGTGGCTCGACTTCCGTATCCCGATCTCGACCAGCCCGAGCTCGCACCGCTCGTCGCGAGGATCGAGCGCGAGCGCGGGCGCCTGCTCGCCCTCTACCGCATGCTGCTCCACAGCCCGCCCGTCGCCGAGGGCTGGCTCGGGCTGTTCACGGCACTGCGCCAGCGCGCGCAACTGCCGGCCCGCTATCGCGAGCTCGCGACGCTGCGCATCGCGGTCGTCAATGGGGCCGACTATCAGTTTGCGGCGCACATCCCCTATGCACGTGCAGCGGGCCTCGACGCCGATCAGATCGAGGCGCTCGGCGCCGGCCGCGAGCCCGCGGGGCTCACCGAGGCGGACCGCGCCGTCCTCGCCTACGCCGAGGCCATGACGCGCCGGCCCCAGGTGCCGGAGGCCGTATTCGCGGGCGTGCGCGCGCATTTCGACGAGCGCGAGCTCGTGGAGCTCACGGCGACGATCGCCGGCTACAACCTCGTTTCGCGCTTTCTCGAGGCCCTGCAGGTCGATCACGACGCGCCGGCCGCCGCCGAGGAGGCCGGACAGTGAGCCGCGGCGCGTGTCTGTGCGGCGCCGTGCGCTACGAGATCGCGGGCCCGTTCCGCACGCTGCTGTCCTGCCACTGCTCGATCTGCCGCAAGCACCACGGCGCAGCCTTCGCGACGTTCGTCTCCGCGCCGCTCGAGCGCTTGCGCTGGCTCTCGGGCGAGGACCGCATCGCCCGTTATGCCTCCTCGGCCAGCTTCGAGCGGCCATTCTGCACCGGCTGCGGGGCGCCCGTCGCGACCTCGGCGCCGAAGATCGGACTCTCGTTCGCACCCGCCGGCGCCCTCGAAGGCGACTTGGGCATCCGGCCCCAAGGCCACATCTTCGCGGCCTCGAAGGCTGACTGGTACGCCATCACGGACGGCTTACCGCAGCATGCCGAGTATCCCGCGACGTTCAGGAAGGTCCATGCCGTCGCAGGGCCCGTGCCGCAGCCGCGGAAAGACGGCGCCGTCCGGGGCGCGTGCCTCTGCGGCGACGTGGCTTTCGAATTCACGGGCACGCCGACCCGCTTCATGAACTGCCACTGCTCGCGCTGCCGGCGGTCCCGTGGGGCCGCGCACGCCACGAACGTCTTCGTCGCGGCGGCGCAGTTCCGCTGGTTGCGCGGTCAGAACGGCGTTCGCGGCTATAAGGTTCCCGAGGCTGAAAGGTTTGCCGTTTCGTTCTGCCCGCGCTGCGGCGCCAAGGTCCCGACTCTGCATGCGGCGGCGAACTTCGTCGTCATTCCGGCGGGCGTCCTCGAGACCGATCCCGGCATGCGCCCGCAGGGCCACATCTTCGTCGCAGACAAGGCGCCGTGGTTCGACATCGCGGACGACATCCCCCAATACGCGGCCTATCCGCCACCGCGCTGAGCGCGGCACGACAGGCGCAGGCTGGCCGGGCAAGGACCGCGAGGACGACGGCATGGGCCCGAGCGCATGAGCGAAGAGCAGTTCGAGATTCTCGATGAGTACGGCACGCCCGTCGGACTCGCGGCGCGCACCCGGGCGCATCGCGAAGGTCTCTGGCATCGCGCCGTGCACGTGTTCGTTTTCCGCCCCGACGGACGGCTGTTGATTCAGCAGCGCCAATTCGACAAGGACATCTGTCCCGGCGCCTGGGACTTGAGCGCCGCCGAACATCTGCGGCCCGGCGAAAGCTACGCCGAAGGAGCACGGCGGGGCCTGCGCGAAGAACTCGGTGTCACGGCGGACGTTGTGCTCGAGCCGATCGGCGCGACCGCAACCGCCCGGCTCGAGCTGCCGGAGCGCGGCATCAAGGACTACGAGTTCCAGCAGTCGTTTCGCTGCGCCTACGACGGGCCGCTCGGCGCCGATCCCGAGGAAGTCGCCGCCGTGCAGGTCGTTACGCTGGGCGAGCTCGCGGCGGCCTTCGCCGCGCGGCCCGACGACTTCACGCCCTGGTTCCGAGACGACGTCCTGCGTCTGGGACTGGTCTGAACGGCCCATGAAACGCTTCCGGCGCCGCGCGATCCCGCCGCGGCAAGGGCAACGGCCGCGTCAGGCCACCGCGTCCAGCTCGGCTTCGACGTTGAAGGACAAGCCGATGCGCAGCTCCGCGAGCACGGCAATCAGGTCCGGCCGCAGGTCCAGGCGCAGGCCCTCCGCGTTGTCGACGTTGATCACCACGTCGATGGTGCCGCCCTCGTCCGCGAAGCGTCTCCAGAAATCGCGCTCGCGCCACATGCTCACGTAGGCGCTCGAAATCAGCAGCTCGGGGGAATCGAGTGCAGGCAATACGGTGGCCGGCAATGGGGCGCCGGCCGGTCCGAGCGCCACGGGATCGCGCGACCTGATGATCGGCGGCAACGAACCGATCCAGTACGTCTCGCGATACACGCCTTCGCCGAGCGTCTCCGGTTCCATGTCGCGTGCGTCTCCGGCACGCCAGCAATGCAGCGGCTCGATGAGAAGACGCCGCGTGATCTCGTCCGGATCGATGCTCGGATGGCGGAAGCGCAAGGCGGCCGTGCAGTTACGGGTCATGGCCTGTCTCCGGCGGTCCGATGAGCGATTATGCCCCGTGCCACGGGCCGATGTCGCTTCCATGGCCGCGCTCCAGCCCACCGTCGTCGCCGCCCGCGCCCGCCCGATCGCCGCTGCTACCATCTACCGACGCAACACAGAGGTGACCCATGCTCCTTCGAAGACTGTTCCCGGCGGCACTCGCCGGTGCGCTCCTGGGGCTCGGCCTCGGCGCGGCGCCGCTGCAGGGCCGAGCCCAGCCGCCGTCCGGTGTCGACCCCAAGCTCGTCATCGGCGGCAAAGACGCCGAGGCCATGGGCGATTCGAGCATCATCAACGGCGCGACGGCCGAGGCGGCCGCGCACGCGTGCGAGAAGATGGCGGCCGAGCATGACGAGGCCGTCGCCGTCGTCGTCCTCGACCCTTTCGGCAACCTCGTCCACGCGCATCGCATGGACGCCGCCGCGCATTTCGTCGCGATGCATACGGCCGAGATGAAGGCGCACACGGCGTTCCTGACGCGGCAGCCGACGTCGCTCAGGCAAAACAACGTCACTCGCAATCCGGACCGCGCGCCGCAGGAACTCGCGATCGGCTTCTTCCCCGTCGCCGGCGGCCTGCCGATCTGGGCCGGCAAGCAGATCATCGGCTTCATCGGCGTCGGCGGCCAAAGGCCGACGCCCGCGTGGAGCGACGAGATCTGCGCGTGGCGCGCGCTCGAGCAGGTCGTCGGGCCTCAGCCGCCGCTGCCCAAGCCGCCGGCCAAGTAGGCACATCCGCCGCGAGGCGCAGCGGCGCCGGCAGCTACCAAAGCCGCTCCGTCGCGAGCCGCGCCCCGCCGGCCAGCGCCGCGAGCTTCGCCCACGCGAGCTGCGGGTCGATGCGCCCGCCCATGCCGCAGTCCGTGCTCGCGAGGACGTTTTCGCGGCCGACGACCTCGGCGAAGCGCACGATGCGGTCGGCGACGACTTCCGCGTGCTCGAGCACGTTGGTCTTGTGCGTGACGACGCCGGGAATCAAGGCGCGGCCCTCGGGCAGCTTCACGTCCCGCCAGACCTTCCACTCGTGCTCGTGCTGCGGGTTCGCGGCCTCGAACGAATACTGGCTCGCGTTAATCTTGACGAGCAGGTCCACGATCTCGCTGATCGGCAGGTCCGAGCTGTGCGGCCCGGCCCAGCTGCCCCAGCACAGGTGATAACGGATGCGTTCCTCGGGCAGACCTTCGAGGGCATGGTTCAAGAGCTCGACATGGCCCTCGGCCCATTTGCGAAACGCCCCCAGGTCCCCGTCCATCGAGTAATCGAATTCGTAGACGTTGACGAGTAGCGGGTCGTCAATCTGCACGTTGAGACCGGCGTCGACGATGGCCCGATACTCCTCGCGCATCGCCTCGGCGAGGGCGACGGCCTGCTCCTCTCTAGACTTGTAGTATTCGCTGGCACCGAATTGGATGCCCGTGAACACCGCGCTCAGGAAAGCATCCTCGACCTCGACTTCGGCGAGCGCCGCCTTGAGATTGTCGATGTCGCGCCCGACGAGCGCGTGACCCGTGTACTTGATGGGCCCGGTGTTGATCGGGACGCGAAAGGGCCGCGAGCGGTTCGAGCCAGTGCCGTCCGCGCCCGTGGCGTAGAAGGTCGCGAATTCGTGACGGTCCTTGCTCTGGCCCATGAACCGCCTCACCGCCTCGCTGCGATCCTGGACCTCGCGGAACTCGAAGCCGTCCAGCCGTCCCCAGACGTAGGTCGCCCACGCCCCGTAGTCGACGGACTCGGTCATGGGCTTGCCGAACTCGCCGTCGTTGACGACGTCGAGACCGACGGACGCCTGCTTGTCCACGATCGCGGCGACGGCGGAGCGGAGGCGCGCGGCGATGGCTTCGCTCGAGGCACCGTCGCGGAAGGCCTCGATGAGGCTTTGGGGGCGCGGCAGACTGCCGACGTGGGTGGTCAGGATGCGGTCGGTGCTCTTCTTCATGGTCGTGGCTCTCCTGCGAGCGGGAAACGTAGTGCGCCCCAAGAATGCAGCGGCCGCGGGGTCAGCGTGCGGCCGCTTCGCCCTGCGGCTCGGCGGCGATCTGCCGCAGCGCCTGCTCGAACACCTGACTCGGCTGGCCACCGGAAATCAAATGCTTGCGGTCGATGATCACAGCGGGCACGGCGTGCACGCCGAGCTGTTGCCAGAACCCCTCCGCCTGGCGCACGGCGTCCGCGAACTCGCCGCGCTCGAGCACTTCGCGCGCCCGCTCGACATTCAGGCCCGCCTGGCCCGCGAGCTCGAGCAACACTTCGTGGGCGGCGGGGTTGCGGCCCTGGCCGTGGTAGGCCGCGAGGAGCGCGCGCTTGAGGGCGCGCTGGCTCCCCGGCGGCCCTTCGGCCCCCGCCCAGAACAGCAGCCGGTGGGCGTCGAACGTGTTCCAAATGTGCGTGCGCTCGCCGAAGGCGAAGCCTTCGGCCGCGCCCCGCTCGGCAATGCGGGCCTGATTGACGGCGAGCTGCTCCCGGCTCATGCCGAACTTGCCCGTCAGGTATTCCGCAAGATCGGCGCCCTCCGGTGCCATTGCGGGATTGAGCTCGAACGGCTGCATGTGCAGCTCGACTTCGCCGATGTCGGCGGCGGCGCGTTCCAACGCCCGTTCGAGCGCACTGAAACCGATCGCGCACCAGGGGCAGGCGACATCGGAGACGAAATCGATTCTCATGGCAGCCTTCCTCGATTGCGGCACAGCCGAATCCTACCGCAGGAAGGCTCCGCGTGGCCCGATTCGCCCCGCAACGGGACGCCGCCTGCCCCGCGCCGGCCGGCTCACTGATAGCGCAACGCCACCATGGGATCGACTCTCGTCGCCCGGCGCGCCGGCACCACGCACGCGGCCCCGGCGATCGCCGCGAGCGCGGCCGCGACGACGGCCATCGTCACCGGATCGCGCGCACCGACGCCGTAGAGCATCGAGGCCATGACGCGCGTCACCGCGAGCGAGCCGACGATGCCGAAATGGCCGCAAAGAGCCCGAGCAGCAGGCTCTGGATGCGGTTGCCGACGAGCGACTGGCGCTCGATCTGCTCGAGCGTCCGCACGTTGCTCTGGGCCTGATCCTTGTTAACCGGGACGGCCGCCGCGGAGCAGATTGTGATCAATCGCCGGCGCCGACCCGCGGCGGGCTCGGATCCGGCGGCGAGACTGCCCCTTCGCCCCGGCTCAGCGCGCCATGGCCTCCAGGCGCCGGATGCGCTCGGCGGTCGGGGGGTGCGTGGAGAACAGGCGGACCAGCTTCTGCGCGTTCAGCGGATTGACGATGAACATATGCGCGGTCGCCGGATGCGCGTCGGCGGCCTGCATCGGAACTTGCCGGTTCGCCGTTTCCAGCTTGCGCAGCGCGCTCGCGAGCGCGAGGGGATTGCCCGTCAGCTGCGCACCGCCCTCGTCGGCGCCGAATTCGCGCGAGCGCGAGACGGCGAACTGAATCAGGGAGGCCGCGAGGGGCGCAAGGAACATCATCGCGAGCATACCGAGCAGACCGCCGCCCTCGTCCCGATCGTCGCCTCGGCCGAAACCGAACAAAAAGCCCCACTGCGCCATGCTCGCGAGCATGGCAATGGCCCCCGCCAACGTCGCGGCAATGGCGCTGACGAGCGTGTCGCGATGGCGCACGTGGCTCAACTCGTGGCCCAGCACGCCGGCCAGCTCCTCCCGGTCCATGAGGCGCAGCAGACCCGTCGTGACGGCGACGGCCGCATGCTGCGGATTACGCCCGGTCGCGAAGGCATTGGGCGTCTCGCTGTTCACGATGTAGACCCGCGGCAGGGGGATGTTGCCGCGCTTGGCCAGCTCCTCGACCACCGAGTAGAGCTTGGGCGACTCCTCCGGCCCGACGGCCCGGGCGCGGTACATCGAGAGCACGAGCTTGTCCGAGTACCAGTAGCTCGCGATGTTCATGACGGCGGCGAAAACCAGCGCGACGGCCATGCCCGTCGTGCCGCCCAGGGCGCGGCCGACGAAGACCAACAGCGCGGTCAATCCGGCGAGCAGAAGCGTGGTGCGCAGAGCGTTCATCGAGACTCGATCCATCAACGCAGACGGAGTTGGATATGGTGGCGGGACACGCCGAACTCAAGGCCGCCCGAGGGTGCCGTTCAGGGCAATTCTGGGCGCGCCTCGCAGTATAGTGGCAACCTCGGCTCCGCGAGCCGCAACAACGAGAAAGGCAGCTCTATGGGTTTGCAGGTCATCGGCGCCGGCCTCGGCCGGACCGGCACTGCCTCGCTGAAGGTCGCGCTCGAGCAGCTCGGCTTCGGACGCTGCTATCACATGGGAGAGGTCCTCGGGAATCTCGACGCGGTTCCGCTCTGGATCGAGGCAGGCAAAGGCCGTCCCGACTGGGACACGCTGCTGGCCGGTTACGGCGCCGCCGTCGACTACCCGTCCTGTTCGTTCTGGCGGGAGCAGTTGGCGCACTTTCCCGAGGCCAAGGTCGTCGTCTCCACGCGCGATGCGGAAGGCTGGTTCGACTCCGTCCATGCGACGATCATGGCGCCGGATGCGACGGCGTGGCTGCGCCAAGGGCCTTTGCGCGAGTTCTTCGAGCTGTGCGTGTGGCGCGATTTCGAGCCGCACATCTTCGACCGGGATTACATGGTCGCCTATTACCGGCAGCGTATCGAGGCGATTCGCGACGCCGTGCCCGCCGAGCGGCTGCTGATCTTCGACGTGCGCGAAGGCTGGGAACCGCTCTGCGAGTTTCTGGGCGTGCCCGTGCCCGCGACGCCGTTCCCGAGAGTCAACAGCCGGGACGAGACGCGCAAGCTCCTCGATCTCATGATCGCCGCCCAACAGGGCGACGGCGTGCAGGACGTGATGCGCAAAGAACGGGGCCGGCTGTTCCGCGGAGACGTCCGACTAATCCGCGCCCAGAGCCGAAGTGCTGCGGCCGATCCGGGGCGCCCGTTGCGGGCGCCCCGATGCCGCGCCGCTCGGCGGTCCGCGCCGCTCGCCGTTCAGCCGTCCCCGACGTGGGCGGCGGCGACGGAGAGTTTGCCGTTCTTCTTACCGCGCACCCGGCCCCCTTCGAGCCACTCCTTCGAGGCCTCGTGCATGAACCGATACTCGGTCGCCTCCCAGACGGCGAAGTGCGTCGCGCAGGCCATCTCGACGAGGACCTTGTTGGGGGCCGCCGTGAGATCGGCGTAAAGGGCTTCGGCGGACGGCTCGAGTGCGTCCTGCTGCCCCACGAGAATCAACGTCGGCGCCGTGACCTTCGCCGCAGCCTGGGCGTTCCAGCCGTAAAGCGTGAAGGTGCGCACGCGCATGACGCCCTCGGGCGGCCCCCAAACGGAGCCGTAAGAGTCGAAGCCCATGATGCTGCGCCAGATCGCATCGCGGATGCCGGGGTCCACCTGATGCTCGCAGGCGACGTTGGCCTGCCAACGGTCCTGCATGAGCGCCGCGCGCGTCTGCAGCGTCATCGGCACCTCGGGCCCCGGCGCCGCGCTCGGCGGCTCCGAGGGGCCCGTGCGCCAATAACCGGGCGCGTAGAGAATGAGCTTATCCACCTTCTCGGGATGCTGCGCCGCGTAGCCGCCGGCCCGCGGGCCGCCCATCGACCAGCCGATGAGGCTTACGCGCTCGACGCCGCGGAGCTTGCGCAGATAGTCGACGACCGAGTCGATCTCGTCCCAATCCGATTGAAACGACGTGAGCCGATGCGGATAGCTCGGCTTGCAGGGTTTCGCGAGCGGGTTCGGCGTCACGATGGCCTGATCCTTCGGGCTCAGGTTGCATGGGTTGTCCATCTCCGGCCGCGGCGAGAAGCCGTACCCCGTCAGGTCGACCGAGAAGGTATCGAAGCCCGCGGCCGCAAGATCGGCCATCCAGCTGTAATCCTTATAGGGCAGGTCGAAGTCGGGGACGGTCGGCACCGACTGGCCGTGCACGAACAGCACCACGCGGGCTTTCCCGCGGCCGGCCGCAAGGGCCGCGGCCGTATCGGCCGAGAGCTTCTCGTGTACGAACAGGCCGACTTCCCGCCCCGCGTTGGCCGGCACCGTAGACTTGTGAGCCACGAAGCGGTCGACGGCCACCATCTGCGGTGCCTGGGCGAGCACCGGCGCCGCGACGAGCGCCGCGGCCGCGAGCGCGCCGGCCGCCATTCCCGCAGCGACGCAGCGCGCGCCGAAGCCGGCGGCCGCGCTCGCGCGCCCGGCGCCGCGCGCGCAGCGCGAGCGGCCGAATTTGGTTGTTGTTGTTTTGCGTTGCATGTCGGACTCCTCTCCCTCAATCCGCTTCGCCGCCGCCGTCGGGCGCGGGCGGCAGCTTCCTCAGTGTTTCGACTTTCTTGCTATCGAAGTAGACGCCTTGCTGAACCACGGCCGCGATCGAACGCGTGTTCGTGATGTCCTCGAGCGGGTTCGCGGTCAGAATCACGAAGTCCGCGGCCTTGCCGCCTGCGATCGTGCCGAATTCGTCCGCCTTGTGAAACCACCGGGCCGCCTCGATGGTCGCACCCTGCAGCGCCTTCAGCGGCGTGAGGCCCGCGGCGACGAGCGTCTCGAGCTCGCGGTGCAGCGAATCGCCGGGATAGACGCCCGGGTTCTCGGCCCCCGTGTCGGTGCCGGCCAGGATACGCACGCCCTCCTCGGCCGCGACATGCGTCAGGCGCATCTCGAGCTGCTCGAGCCGCGCGTCGCTCGCCCGCTGCGCGGCCGTCCGGTAGGCCAGGATATCGAGGCCCGGCCCATAGGTTTCCCGGATCGCGGGCGGAACGGCGGCGAGCCGAGGATCGTCCTGGCCCATGTCGTCGGGCCCGATCCGGTCCCAGGCACGGCGGATGTAGAGCGTCGGTGTCAGCGCGGCGCCGCGGGCGGCCATCTTGCGGAACAGCTTGCGCGCGTGCGCCTCGTCGGCCGCCCGGCCGAGCGCGGACACCGCGACGAAAAACGGTTCGAAGTCCGCGGGGATGCCCCCGCGAGCGAAGCGGCGGGCCGCCGCGCGATCGTCGGGGTCCGCGGCCTCGAGCAAGTGATAAGCGTGCTCGACGCTGTCGAGGCCGGCGTCGATCGCGTCCTCGAACGGCACGGAGAGCGGAATGTGCCCGGCCGTGAGCAGCCCGCGGCGCTCGGCCTCGGCCAGCACGGCGAGGTAAACGTCCGGGCGGATCGAGCCGTCGTAAACTTTGATGAAATCGGCGCCCTTGGCCTCGAGCGCGTCGATCGCCCCGGCCGCCTCCGGCGCCGATGTGACGGGAATCGAGCCCGCCCACGCGCCGTCGGGACCGTCGATCTTGCGCAACGACGTGAAGATACGCGGCCCGTGAATCTTGCCGCTCGCTACCTCGGCCTTCCAGCGCAGCACGGCATCGGGCAGATCGCCGCCGCAATCGCGCACGGCCGTGATGCCGAAGCCGAGATATTGCGGCAGCCAGCGGCCGTTCGCGGCCGCGAGCCGGGCCCCGCCGCGCAGGTGAACGTGCATGTCCCAGAGGCCGGGGATGGCGTAACGCCCGTGCTCGTCGACGGTCAGCGTGCCGGCAGGAAGCGCGGCCGATGCGGCGGGCACCACGGCCTGGATGAGGCCATGGCGAACGACGATGGTCCGGTCTCGGCCCACCTCGCCCGACGCCACGTCGATGACCGCAACGTGGGTGACGGCCCAAAGGCGGTCGTCATGCACCGAATCGAAGGCGCGCGCCGAGCCGACGGCCCAGAGGCACACGGCGGCGGCCGCGAGCGCCCCCGCTCGGCGCCGCAAGCGGCGCTTCCAAGCTTTCGATTCGGCAGGACGGTCCAACGGCGCTCTCCCCAGCGGCTGCCCGCCATGCTACCAGACCGAAATCTCCGGGCCGTGCCTCCGCCGCCCTGGGTCAGGTCCGCGGCGCCGGCGGCCGCCAGTTCTTCGGCATCGCCGAGAAATCGAAGAACGGCTCCGCGTCCCCGGCTTCGATCGCATCCTCGATCTGATCGTAGAACCCGCGCCCGGCCTGCTTCGAGAAGGTGATACGCGTCTCCGTGCCCGCCGCGCCCGTGCGCGGGCGCTGGACGTATTCCGGGAAGCTCGCCTCGGCCGGATCGCCGCCCGCGTAGCCCTTGGCGAACATCTGCTTCAAGTGCCCGAAGCCGTCGTTGCGCTCGAGCACCTCGCCGCGCGGATGCCCGCCCATCTGCTGTAGGTGGCGCCGAAATTGCTCGAGGTCGTTGCAGTCGTAGGCGACGTGCTGGCATGCGTGATCGCCGTGGCGCTCGACGAACTTCGTGACCTGCGATTTGCCGCGCCGGTCGATGCCTTCGACGAGCGCGACGCCGAAGTCGCCGTAGTCGATGCACCAGATCTTCATGCTGCTGTCCGGATCTTCGGGGCGCACGTCATCGATGCGGTTGATGAGTTTGCCGCCTTCGACCTCGATGTGAAACCACGCCCACTTCTCGATGCTGCCCGTCGCGCAGGCGTAGGTGATGTGATCCACTTTTCTGAGCCAAGTCATGCCGTAACCTCCTTGCCGGGTCCTCCGGGCCGTGCCGCGCCGCCGGCCCGCTCCGTGCCCGTTTCCGAGTCCACGACGCGCGCCAGAACTTGCCGGGCGCGCTGCAAATGCGGCCGATCGACCATACGTCCGTCGACGCCGGCCGCGCCGCCGTCGCCGCCCTCGAACGCCGCGACGACACGCCGCGCCGCCTCGACTTCCGCCGCGCTCGGCCGAAACGCTGCGTGGATGACCCCGACCTGATCCGGATGAATGGCGAGCTTGCCGTCGAATCCGTCGCGCCGCGCCGCGAGCGTCTGCCGGCGCAGTCCCTCCGCGTCGCGAAAGTCCGTGTATACGGTATCGATCGCGGCGACGCCGGCGGCGCGGGCGGCGAGCAGGCACAGCGAACGGGCGAGCGCGTAGACCGGCAGCCAGGCGCCGTCCTCGTCGACGGCCGTCGCCGCGCCGAGCGCCGCGCTCAAGTCCTCGGCGCCCCAGGTCAGACCGGCAAGCCGCGGACCGCTTTGGGCATATCCGCCGAGCGAGAACAGGCTGGCCGGCGTCTCGGTCGAAATCGGCAGCAGCCGTATCGCGCCGGCGTCGAAGCCGAGCCGCCGCTCGAGCACGTCGAGCGCGGCGGCCACCGGTCCGAGATCGGCGGCGCACAGCTTGGGTACGACGAGACCGCGCGGGCGGTGCGCGACGACGGCCGCTAGATCCTGGCCGCCGTCGGGCGAAGCCAGTGGGTTGATCCTGACCCAGAGCGCCGGTTCGACGCCGGCATCTTCGCGACCGCCGTCCCTCGAGCGCTGCGCCGCCAGGAACTCGGCCACGAGCCCACGCGCCGCTGGCTTGCGCGCGGGCGCGACCGAATCCTCGAGATCGAGAATCAGCGCATCCGCCCCGGCCTCGAGCGCCCGCGCAAGCTTGCGCTCGCTGTCGCCCGGTACGAACAGCAGCGAGCGCGGCGCGGCCTCGACCGGCACCGGCGCGGAGGCGGGCCGCGGCGCACTCGGCGCCCGCGAGTCACATCCGGAAGATCCCATACGGTCCCTCCTCGGCCAGCGGCGCGTGTTGCGTCGCCTCGAGGCTCGCGATCAGGGTCGCGCGCGTGTCGATCGGATCGATGACGCCGTCGTCCCACAGCCGCGCGCTCGCATAACGCGCGCTCGATTGCGCCTCGTAGCGCGCGCGGATCGTGTCGCGAAAGGCCTGTTCCTCCTCGGCCGGCCAGTCGTCGCCGTGCGCCTGGCGCTTGACGTCCGCGAGCACGCTCGCGGCCTGCTCGCCGCCCATGACGGCGATGCGCGCGTTCGGCCAGGTCCACAGGAAGCGCGGCTCGAAGGCGCGGCCGCACATGCCGTAATTGCCGGCGCCGAAGGAGCCGCCCGTGATCACGGTCAGCTTCGGCACCCGCGCGCAGGCGACGGCCGTGACGAGCTTCGCGCCGTCCTTCGCGATGCCGCGCCGCTCGAACTGCTTGCCGACGATGAAGCCGGCGACGTTCTGCAGGAACAGCAACGGGATGCCGCGGCGGTTGCAGAGCTCGACGAAGTGCGCGGCCTTGAGCGCGGACTCGGAGAACAGGATGCCGCTGTTCGCGACGATGCCGACGGCATGGCCCCCGATCGCGGCGAAGCCGCAGACCACGGTCGTGCCGTAGCGCGCCTTGAACTCGTCGAGCTCGGAGCCGTCGACGACGCGCGCGATGACCTCGCGCGCACTGTAGGAGTAGCGCAGATCGCGCGGCACGACGCCGTAGAGCTCCTCGGCCGGGTACTTCGGCTCGGCAGCGGCCGCGGCGGCGGCCGCCGCGGCGGGCACGGTGGCGCGGCCGTGGGCGACGATACGCCGCGCCAGCGCGAGCGCCTCGGCGTCGTCCTCGGCCAGATAGTCCGCGACGCCCGATAGACGCGTGTGCACGTCGGCGCCGCCGAGCGTCTCCTCGTCGACCTCCTCACCCGTCGCGGCTTTGACGAGCGGCGGGCCGCCGAGAAAGATCGTGCCGCGGCCCTTGACGATCACGGTCTCGTCCGACATCGCGGGCACGTAGGCGCCGCCGGCCGTGCACGAGCCCATGACGATGGCGATCTGCGCGATGTTGCGCGCCGAGAGCTGCGCCTGGTTGTAGAAGATGCGGCCGAAATGCTCGCGGTCCGGAAACACCTCGTCCTGCAGCGGCAGAAAAGCGCCGCCCGAGTCGACTAGGTAGACGCAGGGCAGCCGGTTCTCGAGCGCGATCTGCTGCGCGCGCAGGTGCTTCTTGACCGTGAGCGGGTAATAGGCTCCGCCCTTGACCGTCGCGTCGTTCGCGACGACGACGCAGGCCGTGCCGGCGATCCTGCCGACGCCGCAGACGATGCCGGCCGCCGGGACCGGGTCGGCATAGACCTCGTGCGCGGCGAGCTTGCCGATCTCGAGGAACGGCGCGTCGGGGTCGAGCAGCGCGCGGAGCCGGTCGCGCACGAGCAGCTTGCCTCTCTCGGTATGGCGCCGGCGCGCGCGCTCGCTGCCGCCGGCCTCGACCTGCGCCTCGAGCTCGTGCAGCGCCGCGGCCAGCTGCCGATTCACGGCCGCGTTCGCTTCGAACTCCTCGGCGCCGGGCTCGACCCTGCTCTTGATGACGCTCACGGCCCGCGCCTTACCCGGCCGTGGCCGCGAACAGCTCCCGGCCGATGAGCATGCGGCGGATCTCGTTCGTGCCGGCGCCGATCTCGTAGAGCTTCGCGTCGCGCAACAGCCGCCCCGCCGGATACTCGTTCGTGTAGCCGTTGCCGCCGAGCGTCTGGATCGCCTGCAGCGCCATCCACGTTGCGCCCTCGGACGCCTTGAGAATGGCCGCCGCCGCATCGAAGCGCGTGGGCCGCCCGCGATCGCAGGCGCGCGCGACCGAATAAACGTAGGCGCGCGCGCTGTTCATCGTGCTGTACATGTCGGCGACCTTCCCCTGCATGAGCTCGAAACGGCCGATCGGCCGGCCGAACTGCTTGCGCGCATGCAGATACGGCAGCACGAGGTCCATGCAGGCCCGCATGATCCCCAGCGGACCGGCGGCCAGCACGACGCGCTCGAGATCGAGACCCGTCATGAGGATCTCGAGGCCGTCGCCGGGCAGCTTGTTCGCGGCCGGCACGCGGCAGCCGTCGAAGACGAGGCCGCACGTATCCGAGCCGCGCATGCCGAGCTTGTCGAGCTTCGGGGCCGTCGAGAAGCCCGCCAGGCCGCGTTCGACGAGGAATGCGCCGAGCGGCGCGTCGCGTTCCGTGCCGAGCTTCGCATAGACGAGCAACACGTCGGCGACGGGCCCGTTGGTGATCCACATCTTCGCGCCGTCGAGCACGTACATATCGCCGTCGCGCACGGCGCGCGTGCGCATCGCCAGCACGTCCGAGCCCGCGCCCGTCTCGCTCATCGCGAGCGCGCCGACGTGCGTGCCGTCGAGCAGCTTCGGCAGGAAGCGCCGCTTCTGCTCGGCCGTGCCCCAGAGCCGAATCTGGTTCACGCACAAGCTCGCATGCACCGCGTACGAGAGTCCGATCGATGCCGACGCCCGGCTCAGCTCCTCGACCGCGACGGCCTGGTGCAGATAGCCGAGCCCGGCGCCGCCGTCGGCCGCCTCGACCGTGATCCCGAACAGGCCGAGTTCGCCAAGGGCGGGCCAAAGGTCGCGCGGGAAGCGATTGCTGGCGTCGACATCGGCCGCGCGCGGCGCGACCCGCTCGCCCGCGAAGCGCTCCACCTGCTCGCGCAGCAGATCCGCATCCTCGCCGAGGCCGAAGTCGAAATCGACGCGCGCGGCGGAGGGGCTTACGGCGGCACGCTCACTGACCATGTTCCAAGTCCCCGATGACGGCCTCGAGAAACCGCGTCGCCTCGCCGCCCGTGACGGCACGATGGTCGAAGCTCAGCGACAGCGGCAGCACGCGGTGCACGGCGGGCTCGCCCGCGGCGGCCACGACCGCGTCGCGCAGCCTGCCCGCGCCGAGGATCGCGACCGTGGGCGGCACGACGACCGGCTGCGCGTAGCGGCCGCCGAACGTGCCGAAGTTCGAGAGCGTGAACGTATAGCCGCGCATCTCCTCGGGCGGAACGCTGCGGCTGCGAACGGCGACCTTCATGGCCTCGAGCCCACGGCGCAGGTCCTCGCCATCGCGTTCGCCGACGTTACGCAGCACGGGCACGAAAAGCCCATCCGGCGTGTCCACGGCGATGCCGAGGTCGATCTTCGCGAGCAGGCGCCGCCCGAGCTCGCGGCTGTCGAACCAGGCGTTGAGCGCCGGCTCCGCGCGGCACGCGGCGACGATGGCACGGATCAGGCGCAGCATGACGGTGGTGCCTGCGGGCCAGGCGTCGACGTCGGCATCGTCGACGACCGTCACGGCCGCCACTTCGGCATGCGCCTGCGCCATGCTGTGCGCCATGGCGCGCCGCGCCCCGCGCAAGGGCTCGACGGGGCCCAAGTCCTCGAGGATTCGCGCCACGCGCTCGACGTCCCGGGCCGTGATGGTCTCGTCGCGGCCCGTCGGCGTCACGATCGAGAGATCCACGTCGAGGCGCCGCGCGAGCGCGCGCACGGCCGGCGCCGCCTTGAGGCCGGCGGCCGGACGCCCGACCGACGTCGGCCCCTCGGTCGCGACGCGGTCGGAGCGCTCGACCTCGCCGACGACCGTGCCGGCGTCGCCCGCTTCGGTCTCGCCCTCGAACTCGACGAGCTTCGCGCCGACTTCGAGGATATCGCCGGGCCGGCCCCAGAGGCGCACGATTTCGCCCGCGCGCGGGCTCGGCACCTCGACGATCGCCTTGTCCGTCTCGACGGAGACGAGCGGCTGCCCGGCCTCGACGCGATCGCCGACGCGCACGTGCCAGGCCGAGATCTCGGCCTCGTGCAGACCTTCGCCGAGATCGGGCAGCGTGAAGAGGCTCATGCGGCCTCCAGGGTTTCGCGCGCGGCGGCCAGGATGCGGTCCGTGCTCGGCAGATACGCCCGCTCGAGTCGGTGCAAAGGCATGATCGTGTCGTAGCCCGTCACGCGCTTGACCGGCGCGAACAGGCTCATGAGGCCCTGGTCCGCGAGCTCGGCCGCGATCTCGGCGCCGACGCCGACGTTGCGCGCCGCCTCGTGCACGATGACGCAGCGGCCCGTCTTCGTCACGGAGCGCACGATCGTCTCGGCATCGAGCGGCGCGATCGTCGCGACGTTGACGACCTCGGCCGCCACGCCTTCGGCCGCGAGGGCGTCCGCCGCGGCGAGCGTCTCCTGCATGCACGCGCCCCAGCTCACGAGCGTGAGGTCGCTGCCCTCGCGCAGCACGAAGCTCACGTCGAGCGGCAGCGCCGCGCCGTCGTCGGTCACGCTTTCCTTGAAGGCCCGATAGATGCGCTTGGGCTCGAGGAACACGACCGGGTCAGGATCGCGGATCGCGGCGAGCAGCAGCCCGTAGGCCCGCCCCGGCGAGGACGGAATCACGACACGCAGCCCGGGCATCTGCGCGTACAGTGCCTCCGTGCTCTCCGAATGATGCTCCGGCGCATGAATGCCGCCGCCGTAGGGCGCGCGTAGCACCATGGGGCAGCTCAGCCGACCCTGCGTGCGGTTCCGCAGCCGCGCCGCGTGGCTCAGCATCTGATCGACGGCGGAGTAGCTGAAGCCCAGGAATTGGATCTCGGCCACGGGCTTCAGACCCTGCGCCGCGAGGCCGACGCACATGCCGGCGATCAGCGTCTCGGCCAGCGGCGTATCGACGACGCGGTCCGCGCCGAAGCGCTCGAGCAGGCCGACTGTCGCACGGAACACCCCGCCATTGGCCCCGACGTCCTCGCCGAGCACGAGCACGTCCGGGTCGCGCTCGAGCGCGTGCGCGAGCGCGAGATTCACGGCTTCGACGAGCGTCACCTCAGCCATGGGAGCGGCTCCGCTCGGTGACTTCGTCGCGCTGCGCCGAGAGCCGCGCAGGCAACGTCGCGAACAGGTGATCGAACATCGTCGCCGGCGCGCGGGCCGGCGTCGCGAGGTACTCGGCCGCGGCCCGCTCGACCTCGGCCTCGCACTCGGCCTGCAGCGCCGCCTCGTCGGCGTCGCTCCACGCGCCGCGGCCGGCCATGAGCTTGCGCAGCCGCTCGACCGGGTCCTGGGCGCTCCGCTGCGCGTGCTCGTGCGCATCGCGGTAACGGCGCGCGTCGTCGGCCGTCGTATGGTCGCTGAGCCGATACGTCAGCGCCTCAATGAGCTGGGGCCCGCCGCCGTCACGCGCCTTCGCGAGCGCCGCGTCGAGCGCGTGGCGCACGGCGACGGCATCATTGCCGTCGACCTGCTCGCCGGGCACGCCGGCCGCGATCGCCTTCTGCGCCAGCGTCTGCGCGTGCGACTGCCGGTACCGCGGCACCGAGATCGCCCACTCGTTATTGTTGATGACGAACACGAGCGGGAGCTGCCAGACGCCGGCGCCGTTCAGCGCCTCGTAGAAATCGCCCTTGGAAGTAGCGCCGTCGCCGAGCGCACAGACGGCGACACGCCGCTCGCCGCGGCGCTGCATCGCGAACGCGACGCCGACCGCGTGCGGCGCATGCGTCGCAATCGGCACGCAAATCGGAAAGTCCTGGGCCGGCCGCGCGAACGCCATGCCGCGCTCGTCGCCGCCCCAATAGAGCAGCAGGTCGGTCGGCCGAACGCCGCGTACGAGCATGGCGCCGGTCTCGCGATAGGTCGGCAGCAGCACGTCGTCCGGCCGCATGGCCGTGCCGATCGCGACCGCGACGGCTTCCTGGCCGAGGCTCGACGGATACGTACCGAGCTGGCCCGTGCGCTGCAGGGCGACGGCCTTGGCGTCGAAGCGGCGCGTGAGCACGCAGCCGCGGTACAGCGCACGCAGCTCGGCCGGGTCCTGCGCGAACGCAGGGAGATCCGCGACCGGGCAGCCGTGCTCGTCGACGTAGCGTGTGTAGCGAATCTCGAAGCGCGCGACGGCATGCGACGCTGTGCGTGCATCCCGTTTGCGGTCGAAAAGGGATTCAGCCGTTCGCCCCATATCGCACTCCCTGCGTGGCGGCCGCGGCGATCTCGCGGCGCTGTCGATCGAGCCCGCTCCAGAACACGTGGACCGCGTCGAGCATCTCGAGGGCATGAGCCACGAACGCATCCTCGTCGACGTCCTGCTCGGCGTACCACTGCTCGAGCTCGTCCCAGGTGTGCTGTGCGTGGTTGGCTTCGAGCCGCGCATGCCAGGTGAAGAAACCGATGTTGAGCCGCGGCAGCGAGCGGCGGGCGCGGAAGCGCTCCCAGCCGGCGACGAGCTGGTCCCAGAAGCCGGCCGCGGCCCAGTTCTCGACGGCCCACGAAGCGGCGGCCGCGGTCTGGTAGTCCTCGTGTCCGTAGAGCCGCACGAGCTCGTCGCAGAAATAGAGCGTGGATGCGGTCCCGAAGCGCCGCTTGCCGAGTTCCCCGAAGTGCAGGCCCAGGCCGGCCGCCATGCGCACGAGCAGCTCGAAGTGCGCGGCGCGGAATCGGAACGTGCCGCCCTCGATGCTGCCGGACGTATCGCCGAGCTCTGCGTCTGCCGGCGCCGCGGGGGAGCGGAAACCGACGCCGATCTCGTTGGCCAGGATCTCCTTCGATTCGCGCATCGCCTCGACCGTCTCGGCGTTGAGCATCTTGCGCAGCTGCGCGACGAGGAACTGGTTCGAGAACACGGAGAACTGAATCACGAAGGCACGCGCCTGCTCGAGGCTGGCCTCGCCGCGCTCGAACCAGGCCGTATACGGGTTCCCGACGATGACCGGGTGGGAGAGCACCTCGTCTCGGAGGCGAATTCCAAAGTGCGATTGTCGGCTTTCCATGCCCGTCCTCCGGCTGCCGGCCGTTGATTCAATATAGCTCGATGGCCCTAGCCGTTTTAGCCAAATATAAGATCCATCACCGCATCAGATAGTGGAAAACTCTACAAGAAGCACCGAGAATAGTGCTTCTCTGCAGACTGGACAGGTGCGCGACGATGAGCCTGGATGCGATCGACGTGCGGATTCTCAAGGAACTACAGGACAACGCCCGCATGAGCATCAGCGAGCTCGCCGGGCGCGTCTCGCTGACGGCGACGCCCTGCGCTCGGCGCGTACAGCGGCTCGAGGCCGCGGGCTACATCGAGCGCTACGTGACCGTGCTCGACCAGAATCGACTCGGCTTGCCCGTCAATGCGTTCGCCGAGGTGCGGCTCGTGCGCGAGGGCAAAAAGGAGGTGGCGCTGTTCGAATCGGCGGTGCACCGCCTGCCCGAGGTCATGCAATGCTGGGCCATGTCGGGCAGCTACGATTACCTGCTGCACGTCGTAACCGCGAATCTCGAGAGCTACAACCGCTTCCTCCGCGAGGCGCTGCTCGAGCTCGGCTGCGTCGATCATGTCGAGACGAGTTTCGCGCTGCAGCGCGTCATGGGGCGGACGGCACTGCCGCTCGATCATCTGCGCCGCGGCACCACGGGGAAGCACACATGAAACTCATCCACGTCATCGCGGCGCCGGGTGCCGCGGATACGATCGCCGCCATCGCCGATCAGCAGGCCGTGCTGGCGCTGCGCACGCCCGTCGAGACGTTCCCGGCGGGACCCGTGGCCGCCACGGAGAGTGCGTCGGCGGACGACCTGCTCGGCCCGAACCTCGGGCTCAGCACCGCGCGGCGCGCGCTCGACGCGAAGCGCCGCGGCTGGGCATACTCCGGACCATGAAGCGCTCCGCAAGGTTCTGGGACTGGATCGCCAAGCGCTACGCTCGGAGCCCGGTCGCCGACGAAGCCGCCTATCGGACCAAGCTCGAGAAGACTCGGGAGTACCTCACGCCGCAGACGAAGCTCTTCGAGTTCGGTTGCGGCACGGGCTCGACGGCCCTCTACCACGCGCCCTACGTCGAGCACATTATGGCCATCGACGTTTCGCCCAACATGATCGAGATCGCGCGGGCCAAGGCCGCGGCAAAGCACGTGACTAACGTGAGCTTCGAGGTCGGCAGCATCGAGGATATCGAAGCGCCCGCGGCGACCTACGACGTTGTCATGGCGCACAGCATTTTGCACCTGCTCGAGGATAAGGACGCCGCGCTCGCGAAGGCTCACGCCATGCTCGTGCCGGGCGGCCTCCTCGTGAGCAGCACGGCCTGTATGGGCGACGCGGCCGTCACGAAGACAATCGGGCGCGCCGTCGCGGCCGCCTCCGTGACGGGGCTGCTGCCTTATGTCGACGTCTTCTCGAGCAGCGAACTCCTCGAGCGCATCGCGGCGGCCGGTTTCGCGATCGAGCACGAGTGGCGCCCGCGACCGGGCGCGGCGCTGTTCGTCATCGCGCGCAAGAGCTGAAGGCCCCTTACCCGCCTCCTTCGCGGCTCGGCGCACGAGGCTGCGGACGGCTCGGCCCGGAGCGCTTGTCGTCGCCCTCGGTGCCGAGGGAGGCGCGCTCCGGAACGCGCTCGGCTCGCGGCGGCCGCTCGGTCGTCTGGGGCTCGGAAGGGGCCGGCGCATTGGGCGCCGTGACGGGCCCTTGAATGATGCCGCTGCAGCCGCCCGCGCCTTGGCCTTCCATGAACCGCTTGAATTCCCGCGCGGTCCTCTCGACGCGCGCACAGACCGTCTGCGAGGCGTTCTCGAGGCCGCCGACGGCCTTCGTGCGGCGGCGCTCGTAGGCGATCGCGACGCGGACGCGCGTGCGCGTCGTCCCTAAAGGCTCGAGCCGCACGGTTCCGGTGCTCGGCGCATCGGCGTCCGTGCTGCGCCAGGAGACGGCGCAGTCCGGAACCTGCTCGGTGATCTCCGTGTCCCACTCCTTCTCGGTCCCGCCGACGTCCCCGCGCCAACGCAGGTGCGTCTCATCCAAGCGACGCACATCGCGGACGCCCGACATGAAGCGAGGGTACTGCTCGAACCGCGTCCACTGTGCGTAGACGGTCTCGATGGGAAGATTAACTTCGATCGTCTTCTCGATCCGCTCCATGCTTCAAGCCCTCCATTCGCAGCGCTCGCCCGCCCCACGGCCGAGGATGCAATTCGCATTCCGAACGTACTATCCTCTGCCGACCCCGTGGGGCCCGGTCTATCTCGGCCGGCAATAGGAGAGACAAGAAAATGGCGGCGAAGATCAATCCACCGTTTCATGCCGAGCACATCGGCAGCCTGTTACGACCGCCCGAGCTGCTCGAGGCCCGCTCAGCCCACGACGCAGGCAAGCTCTCGGACGAGGCCCTCGCGGAGGTCGAGGACCGGCACATTCGGACGGCCGTCAAACTGCAGGAAGAAGTCGGGCTCGAAATCGTCTCCGATGGGGAATTCCGCCGCTATTACTACTTCGACCATTTCCCGGCGGCCGTCAGCGGCTTCACGAAGATGGGCTCGGCACTGCTGTTCCGCAACGAGCAGGACCCGGGCATGCAGTACACGACGCCCGTCGTCACCGGGAAGATCAAGCGCCTCAAGGGCATCGCTACCGACGAGTATCTGTTCGCCAAATCGCTGACGAGCAAAATGCCGAAGGTCACGCTTCCCTCGCCGTGCTCTCAGCACTATTTCCGCTGGCGCGAGGGCATCTCCGAGAAGGCCTATCCCGATATCGATGAATTCTTCGCCGACGTTGCCGCCGTCTACCGGGAGGAGCTTCGGGATCTGGCCGAGATCGGTGCCGGCGAAGTGCAGTTCGACGACGTTCTCGCTGCCGCTGCTCTGCGACGCCAAGCTGCGCGCCGGCTTCGCTGCGCGCGGCTACGATCCCGACGCGTGGGTCGGGCACTACATCGATCTCGTGAACGCGGCGCTCGAAGGCCGTTCCGCGAGTCTGACCGTCGGCATGCATCTGTGCCGCGGCAACAATCAGGGCAAGTGGCTCGGCGAAGGCGGTTACGACTACGTCGCCGAGCGGCTGTTCAACGAGCTCGATCTGGATTTCTTCTGCATGGAATACGACAGCCCGCGGGCGGGCTCCTTCGCGCCGCTTCGCTTCGTGCCGAAGGACAAGGTCATCGTGCTCGGCCTGATCTCCTCGAAGGTGCCGGCGATGGAGCGCCCGGAAGATCTAAAGCAGCGCATCGACGAGGCCGCCGCGCACGTCGATCTCGAGCGGCTCGCACTGAGCCCGCAGTGCGGCTTCGCCTCGACGGCGCCGGGCAATCCCATCACGCCCGAGGTTCAGAAGGCGAAGCTGCGGCTCGTCGTCGACGTCGCGAGGTCCGTCTGGGGTTAGCACTGCACGTCACGGACGTGACGAACGCGAGCCGCACGCGGCTCATGAACCTCGAAACGCGCGCATGGGACGAGGGGCTCCTCGCCGCATTCTCGATACCGCGCGGCGTGTTGCCCCGCATCGCCGCCTCGAGCGAGGTTTACGGCGAGGTCTCGGCCGGGGCGCTGCGCGGCGTGCCGGTCGCCGGCATTCTCGGCGATCAGCAGGCCGCCCTCGTCGGGCAAACTTGTTTTCGTCCCGGCTATGCGAAGAACACCTACGGCACCGGCTGCTTCGTGCTCATGAACGTCGGCACGCAGCGGCTGGCGTCGACGGCAGTCTCAGCGGCGGCCGACCGACCCTTCGCGCCTTGCATAGCGGTGGCTTCGCCTCGGGCAGGCCGCAGCGTTCAACGAGTTTCCGTACGGGCTTGACATCTCTCTCCTGAGTGCTATTTTTCTAGCCTACTGCTAATTTTTTAGCACTTCCTGGAGGAGAACGCATGGCCAAGCCGGAAACATTGACGCGCCGCGAGCGCCAAGTCATGGACGCCGTCTGCGCCCTCGGGGAGGCGAGCGGCAAGGAAGTGCTGGAGCGCTTGCCCAATCCGCCGAGCTATTCGGCCGTGCGCGCGGTATTGGCTCGCCTCGTCGAGCAAGGCCACCTCCGGTATCGCGAATCGGGCCGCCGCTACGTGTATACGGCGGCGGCGGGGAAAAAGCGCGTCGGCCAAGCGGCGCTGAAGAAGCTCGTCGATACGTTCTTCGACGGCTCGCCATTGCGTACGATGAACGCGCTGCTCGGACTCTCCGCGGACGAGCTCTCGGCCGAAGAGCTCGAGGCGCTCGCAAAGGCCATCGAGCAAGCCGAGGAGAAAAGCAAATGAGCCCGGCTGCGGGGCTCCTGGTCGAGCTCGCGCTCAAGAGCACGGCGATTCTCGCCGCGGCCTTCGCGGGCGCGAAGCTCGCGCGCCGGCTGTCCGCCGCCGAACGCCATGTCGTGTGGGGGCTCGCCCTCGCGAGCCTGCTCGCGCTGCCGGTCCTGGCCGTCTCGGGGCCGGGTCTGCGCGTGCCCGATGCGGACGGCGTCGTTGCGGCGCTCCGCGCGCTCGCGCCGTCCACACGGACGGCCGAAGGCGCGCGGCCGCCGGGCGCCGCGACGCGATCAGGCGGCGGCGAGACGAACGCCGCCGCGGCCGCGCGGAACGCCGAAACGGCACGCCATCGGGCCGCGCGCCCGCTGGCGGCCTCGGGGCGCGCGCCCGCCGGTGCCGGCCCGGCGCGCTCGGCCTCCGCCGCCCGTTCGGCCCTAGCGTCACTGTACCGCGTGCTCGTCAGCCTCTATTTCGTCGTCGCCGCGGGGCTGCTCCTGCATCTGGCGGCGGGCATTGTCCGCGTCGCCCTCTCCTTGCGCAGGCTTGCGCCCGCCGCCGAGCCGCGCGTCCTCGCCCTGCTCGACGAGGTTCGCAGGACCCAAGGCATCCGGCGCACCGTGACCCTCAAGATCTCGGCGGCGGATGCGACGCCCTGGGCCTGGGGCCTGCTGCGGCCCACGGTCGTCGTACCGGCCGACTTTGCCGCGGTGCCGGCGGCCGCGCAGCGCGACGCGCTCGTGCACGAGCTCTCGCACGTCGCGCGCTTCGATTTCG
Source organism: uncultured Gammaproteobacteria bacterium (assembly GCA_963782445.1). GTDB lineage: Bacteria > Pseudomonadota > Gammaproteobacteria > Steroidobacterales > Rariloculaceae > ZC4RG20. The sequence goes on along the minus strand of CAWAJM010000001.1, from coordinate 288,623 downwards.
CGACGACCCTGCTCGGTGCGGCAGTCTGTGCGCTCTACTGGCTCCAACCGCTCGCGTGGTGGGCGCTGCGGCGCATGGCGCGCGAGAGCGAGCAGGCCTGCGACGACCGCGTGCTGCTGGCCGGCGCGGCCGAAACCCGCTACGCGACGCAGCTGCTCGAGACGGCGCGCGCCATCAAGCGCGTCGGGCGGCCGCTTGCGGCCACGGCCATGGCGCGGTCCTCGGCCGTGGGGCTACGTATCGCATCGATCCTCAATCCGAAGACGAGGAGAACGACCGTGAGCAAGAAATATGCGTTTTGCGTTTCGATCCTGGCGGCGGCCTTGGTTCTGCCCGTGGCGGCACTCAAGTCGCAGGAGCCGGCGAACGCGGGCCCGGCCAATCCCGGCGATGCAGCGTTTCGTGCGCTGCTGCAAAGAGGGCCCGCGAACGACGGCGAACTGGAGCGGATCGTCGAGACGCTCGTTCCGGCCGGTGAGCACGCCGAAGCTGCGCAAATTTTGGCGGACTATATATCTCGGGACGTGAAGGCACCTGCCGGCGCATACGGGTGGATGGCGACCACCTGCCGCTTCTGCTGGAAGGTGCTCGCGAACCGAGGGGAAGACGCGAACGCGAGCGCCGCAATCGTCGACGCGCTCTTGGCCGCATTCGACGAAGTCGAGGCCCGTGCCCGCCAGGCCCAGGACGGAAATCTCTTGATTCGGCTCGCCGCAACTTGCGCCATGAGCGAGAGCCCCGCCGCGATCGACCGCGGGTCCTATTACTTGATCGAAGGGTTCCGCCTCGGCCACTTGACCGGAACGTCCGACTTTGCGGCAATTTCGTTCCTGCAGGACAAGGGCTGGGATACGCAAGCCAGGGAGCTCGCGCAGCGCCTGTACGACGATGCCTCCTCGACCCTCTACCAGTCAAAGGAATTGAAGAAGGTGATCGCGACGCTGGATCGCAAAATCACGCAACGCGACGACATCGTCAAACGCGTGCTGACACCGGATGCCACCGTCGCCTACAAGGACGGCGACGCGATCCCGCTGTACAGGCAGCCTCCCGTCTACCCGCAAGCGGCCATGAAGCAGCACCTCGGCGGCTCGGTCGTCCTCGAATTCACCATCACGGATCAAGGTAAGCCGGCGAACGTCACTGTGGTCAGTGCGACGAGCGACGCTTTCGGCAAGAGCGCGACCGAATCCGTCTCCCATTGGCTATACGCGCCGAAAATCGTCGCCGGCGTGCCGGTTGCGATGACCGGCGTCCGCACGAAGATGGTGTTCCAACTGGGACCGCATTAAGGGGCTTGGAGCGCGCCTCGCGCAAGCACCTCGATCAGGCCCGGACGGCGTCCCTCGACCCCTCGTTCCAGCGCCAAGCCGCCGCTCCAGGCCTGATCTCGACGCCTCCGACCCAACGCGCCGGCGGGTCGAGCGAGCGAAAGTCCAATTCGCCGCGCAATACGGCGCGGCCGAGCTCGGTGATGGCGAGCACGTCCGTCCACGGCGAACGCGCCTTCCCGTTGCCATCGAGACCGACCCTGCGCGTGAACACCTTCGCGCTGGCCCCCTCCATGCCGAGCACGCGGTCGCGAACCTGAAAATCGCCTTGTCCCGGCAGGGGATCGGCCGTGTAGGTCAGCGCCGCGAAGAGCTCGTCGAGGCTGAGCGCACGCTCCGCCAGCAATTGCAGCGCGAGCGCTTCGGTCAGCGACAGGCCGTTCTCGACGGCCGGAAGCTCGCGCAGGTGCCGGTGGAGCGCGGGGGCGAGCAGCGGCAGCGGCAGCGTGCCGCTGCGCAGGATAGCCGCGAGCGCCAACGGGTCCGGGCTCGCGAGCGCGCGCCAGGCATCGAGGCCCAGCCGCAGCTGCCCGGGCGTCGCGGGCTCGCGCCGCGCCCACAGCAGACGCAGCGCCTCGGGCGGCAGCTGGCCGAGGCCGAGAAAGCGCACGGCGCCCGGGAAGGCCGCAACATTGACGAGCTCGAGGCGGGGCGGACGGCGATGCGTCGCGTAGTGCGCGAGTAAGCGTACGAGCACGAGCTGATCGTAGCAGTCGGCCTCCGACCAGATGACGACGCGCTCGTAGTCCGCGGAATCCTGCAGCCGCCGCTCCTCGTGCCGCAGTCCCTCGAGCGCCCGCGCATAATCGAGCGGCGGCTCGCGGGCGTCGCCGTAGGCTGCGGCCAAGAAACGCGCGCGCTGCTCCAGGCAGCCGGGGCCCTCGCGCACGGGGCCGATGAGATACGGATAGCTGTGCTCGTAGAAATCCCCGCCGAACCCCGCCTGCGCGAGGGTCGATTCGATGTCGCTGCCGCAGCGCACGTGCAGCGTGCGCAGCTCGCCGTCGAGCGCGTGGGCGCCGCGGCCCGCGGCGGCCGCTTCGCGTTCGCGCGCCATGGACGCCGTGTGCCGCTCGAGCTGCTCCCAATTCTCGAAGCGCAGCTCGCGCGCGATCAGATACTGCGCCTCGGCAAGCCCGGGCGACGATTGGAATCGGGCGAGCACCGCCGCCTCGCCGGCCCGGGCGGCCTCGAGCAAGTCCTCGGCGCGCATTTGCTGCTGCTCGAAATCGAGACGGAAATGCGGATAGCGTTCGCGCCGCTCGGCCATGACGGTCCCCCTTGTCGAGCGCCATATTTCGCCAGTATCTCGCCAGCGCGCGGAAATAACTGCCTGCGATCATCGGCTCGGTCAATCCACGAGGAACGCGCCATGGATGCAAGCTCGACGAGACACGAGGCGACGGTCGCAAGCGAGCCGCTCGCCTTGACGAGGACCGATTCCGACTTCGCCGTCCAGATCGCGACGGCCGTCTGGCTGCACCGGCTCACGGACGAGGCGGCCTGCGAGGCACTGGGCTCGTACGCGATGGCCCGCGGCCGCGCTCGAGGGGATCATGGCCGCCTTTGGGCGGCGCTCGAGCGCGAGTATCGCCGCTGCCGGGAGCGGCAAGACCTTTGCAGCTGAAGGCGCCTCGTCCTACGGCTGCCGACACGAAGCGTCGGGCGCCGCCGGCGGAGGGATGCGCCGCCTGCGGAGGGGTTTGTGGAACGATTCTCGTTTCGTAAACCCCTCCGCGGAGGTTCCATCAAGGCATCAGCAGCACCTTGCCGGCCGTGCGCCGCGCCTCGAGCTCGCGGTGCGCCGTGGCCGCCTCCGCGAGCGGCAGCACGCGGTCGATACGAAGCTTCAGCTGCCCCGTGCCGAGCCATTCGAACAGATCGCGTGCGCGCTCGGTCAGCTCCTCGCGCGTCGCAATGTATTGGTTGAGCCCGGGCCGCGTCAGAAACAGCGAGCCCTTCGCGCCCAGGAGGGCCGGGTCGAACGGCGCCACGGGACCGCTCGAGAACCCGAACAGCGCGAGATAACCGCGCGGCCGCAGGCAATTCAAGCTCTTGTCGAACGTGTTCTTGCCGACGGAATCGTAAACGACGTCGACGCCGCGCCCGCCCGTGAGCCGTTTGACCTCCGCCTCGAAATCCTCGCGCGCGTAATCGATGACGTGGGCCGCGCCGGCCTCGCGCGCAAGCGCGGCTTTCGCCCCGCTGCCGACGGTGCCGTAGACGGTCGCGCCGCGCAGCCGCGCCACCTGCGTGACGAGCTGCCCGACGCCGCCGGCCGCGGCATGCACGAGCGCCGTCGCGCCGGGCTCGAGCCGGAACGTGCTGTGCGTGAGGTAATGGGCCGTGAGGCCTTGCAGCATGACGGCGGCGGCGCTCTCAAGGCTCACGCCGCTCGGCACCGCGACGAGCCGCTGCGCCGGCACGAGAGCGTACTCCGCATAAGCGCCCAGGATCATCGCATAGGCGACGCGGTCGCCGACGGCGACATTGCGCACGTCGGGACCCACGGCCTCGACCGTGCCCGCGGCCTCCGATCCCACCGTGAACGGGAACGCCGGCGGCTTGTAACGGCCTTCGCGATGCTGCACGTCGATGAAATTTACGCCGGCCGCGGCAATCTTCACGAGCGCCTCGCCGGCGCCCGGGGTCGGGGTCGCGACGTCCTCGTAGCGGAGCACTTCGGGGCCGCCGCACTCGTGGATTCGAATCGCCTTCAAAATGCAGACTCCTGCGAGCTTCGGACTACGAGCTGCTTTGCGGCACGGGCGCGGACGCCTCGAGCGACCCGCCGGCTTTCGCGAGCAGCAGAACCGACACCGTCGCGACGATCGCGGGCACGGCCGCCGCATAGAACAGCGACTCGTTCGTGAAGTGCCGCTGCATCATGGCCGCGCCGACGAGCGGCCCCACGATCGCGCCGCAGCGCCCGACGCCGAGCGCCGCGCCGATGCCCGTGGAGCGCAGGTCGGTCGGATAATACGTGGCCGACCAGGCGTTGAGCGTCGGCTGCCCGCCGAATATGCACCAGCCCGTGACGAACGCGACGACGAAGAGCAGCGCGAGCGGCAAGGCCGACTGACCGAGCAGCGCGATCGCGACGGTTTCGACCGCGAAGCAGGCCGTGAGCACGGGCACGAAGCCGATCCGCCCGAGCACGCCCGCGATCGCGATCGTGCCGATGACGCCGCCGGCCTGCACGGATGTGCCGACGAGCACGGCCGTGGCCGTGGCGTAGCCGGCGTCGCGCACGACGGTCGGCAGCCAGCTCGAGATGAAATAGGCATTCAGGACGTTCATGAAATTCGCGGCCCAGATCAGCGTCGTCGCCGGCCCGCGCCCACCGCGCAGAAGCTGGACCAGCGGCACGCCCTTAGAGGGCGCCTCGGGCACGACGAAGCGGACGTCGCCCGCAACGGCGACGTTCGCGTCGATGCGCGTCAGCCACTTCGCGATCTCGCGCACATCGTTGCGGCGCAACGCGAGAAACTTCAGCGACTCCGGCAGCCAGAGCAGCATTGGCGCGAGCAGGACCAGCGGCACGGCGGCCCCCACATAGAACACGGCGCGCCAGCCGTGCAGCGGAATGAGCCAGGCCGCGAGAAAGCCGCCGAGCATGGCGCCGACCGTGAAGCCGTTCGTCACGATCATCATCGTCGCGACGCGCAGGCGCTTGGGGCTGAACTCGCCTATGAGGGCCGTCGCGTTGGGCAGCACGGCACCGAGCCCGAGGCCCGCGGCGAAGCGCACGAGCAGCAGCTCCGCAACGGACGAAGCGAGCCCCGACCACAGCGTGAACAGCGCATAGACGACCGTCGCGCCGAGCAGCACGCGCCGGCGCCCGATCCGGTCCCCGAGCATGCCGAACAGCAGCGAGCCCAGAAACAGCCCGACGAGCCCGGAGCTGAAGACCGGCCCCAACGCCGCATTGGAGATTTTCCAGTCGGAGATCAGCGCGGGCGCGACGAAGCCCATGGCCTGGACGTCGAACCCATCCATGACCAGGAACAGGCCGCAGAGCAGAAAAACGCCGAGCTGATAGCGATTCAGGCCGCCCGCGTCGATGACGTCGCTGACGTTGATTTCGCGCTTCATGGCGAGCGGCGGCCGCCGCGATCGCAGGTGCTTTGTGCCAACGCCTTCGCCTCCCCAAGCGCATGCCGCCGACTTCGTCTTTTACGCCGATAACCTCGCACCCGCAAGACGAGGCCGAAGGTCCGGGCCGAGCGTACGGCCCGCGCTGCGCGGTACCAGGGCCGCGGAGCGAAGCGTCGCAGCCGTCGAGGGCATGACCGATGGGCCACGAGAAATATTTAGTTCGTCTTTTATTGTTGTATCGGCTACCGCACTTTCCCGGCTTGTAGTACCTTCTGGATACGCGATCGGTACGGGCGCCGCGGCGCGAGCGAGCGCCTAGAGACCGCGAACGATTACAAGACCACGGCCAACGTGGCCTCGAAAGGGGGACGAAGAGTGCTTGCATCGTTTCGCAAAGGCTCGTTCGCGCGCCTCGCTCTCGCTCTGATGCTCGGCGCCGCGTCCGCGGTGCTGCGGGCCGCGCCCCCCGTCAACGTCCTCGCCGTCGATCTCGCGCCACTCATCGACGCGGCGGCCAAATCGCCGAACCGGTTCGCCGTGGACGTGCCCCACGCCGTCGCGCCCTCGACATCCGGTCAATGGTCGGCGTCCGGAGACGTGAGCACATGGACGTACACGGTCCAAATCCCCGGCGCCGTCTCGATGTCGTTCCACGCCGCGCGGGCGCGCCTGCCTGACGGCGCGACGCTCACGGTCACGGCCGGCGGCGACCGCTACGTATACACGCCGGCGCAGATGCGCGGCGCAGAGTTCTGGAGCCGCATCGCGCGCGGCGACACCCTTTCGTTCGAGCTCGAACGTCGCGAGCGCGGACGCGGACCGCGTGCAGCTCGACATCACGAGCCTGCAGGCGGGCTATCGCGCGCTCGGCCCGAGCGTGGCCGATCATCCCCACTACGACAGCCTCCGAATCCAATCGCTGAGCACGGCCGCGGACTCCTCGTCCTGCGCGGAGAACTGGGAGTGCAACGTCACGTCGGCCGACGCCGGTCCCGGCGATGCGACCGTCGCTCTCGTGATCGGCAATATCGGTCAGTGCACGGGCGTGCTGCTCAACGACGTGCCCGGGGACGGTACGCCCTACGTGCTGACGGCCCGGCATTGCGAGAACGGCGACCCGAACGGCTCGGCGCCCGGCCAGGCGGCCAGCGTCAGCGTGTATTGGAACGCGACGACACCCTGCGGGCAGGCGCTCGGCAGCATCTACGACCCGGCCATCCGCACGCAGTACGGTGCGCAGACCATGGTCGAGCAGCAGGACGCCTGGCTCATTCGGCTGAACGCGACGCCCGTCGTCGACGCCTACTACGCGGGATGGGATGCGACCGGGGCCACGTTCGTCGGCGGGTTTACGGCGCACCACGCGCTCGGCACCGCGCGCCAGTTCATCGGCTGGTACGGCCAGGCCGCCTACCTCATGCTTTCCGCCTCGGAGCTCAACGTCGGGTTCGACTCCACGCTGTGGGGCACCGTGAACGCGGTCGGTGCCGGCGGTCCGGGTGCCTCGGGCTCGGGAGTCTTCGATGCAACCGGCCATCTCGTGGGCACGCTGATCCGCGAGAAGGTTTCGACGACGGGTCCGGGGGGCGTCTGCCCGACCGATCCGCCGCCTGCGCCCACGCAAGAGACGGCGACGACGCTTGCCACGGCCTTCTCCGGCATCTTCGCTTCGACGGCCGACCCCTACAGCACGACCGGCACGGTCACGATGCAGTCGGTGCTCGACCCGAACGGCACGGGCAAGCTCATCCTGGACGGCGATTGGTCCCCGATCAGCGTGACGGTGGACCCGATCAACGGAACCGCCTACACGGGCAACCCCTTGTCCATCACCTGGCGCAGCAGCCCGGGCGCGCAGACCTGCACGGCATCGGGCGGCGAGTCCGGCGACGGTTGGGCGGGCTCCTCGCTGGCGGCCAGCGGCAGCCAAAGCGTGACGAGCTTCGACGGCGGCGACATCACGTACACGGTCACTTGCATGGACGGCGGATCGCGAAGTGCGTCCGACAGCGTCACGGTTCACTGGAGTCTCAGCACGCCGTCCGCGGCGATATCTGCACCTTCCTTCGCTCAGTACGGAGTGCCCTTCGAGGTGCGCTGGATATCCACCGTGCGTCCATGCACGGCCAGCGGCGGAACCGCGGGCGACGGCTGGAGCGGCCCCGTCGATCCGAGCGGATCGGCCTCGGTGACCGAGACGACGGTCGGCAGGGTGACGTTGGAACTGACCTGCGGCACGGCCCCGCGCATGGCGACCGGTCTTTGGGGCGTGAACGTCGCGGCGCCGACGGCCAGCGTTCACGCCGACGCCGGGACGCTCAGAATCGGACAGGGTGTCGAAATCCAGGCCAACTGGAGCGGCGGCCCCTGCGTCAAGAGCGGCGGTGCGGCCGGAGACGGCTGGGCCGGCAGCCTCGCTTCGAGCGGCACCCTGAGCTCAACGATCAGCGAATCAACCGCCGGTACCTACACGTACGTGCTGACCTGCGGCAGCGGCGCCTATGTCGCGACCGCACAGGCGGCCGTCACTTTCACGGACGATCCGCCCGCGGCGTCCATCACGCCGAGCACGACGAGCCCCGTTGCAGGCACCGACATCCTCACGTTGAGCTGGAAGTCGAACGTGAGGCCCTGTCAGGTGAGCGCCGACATCCCGACGGGTAGCGTCTACCTCACGGATGCGGCCGCCCCGCCGGAATCGGAAACGAATTTCCAGACGAGCGTGATCGGCCGGTATGTCTACACCCTCACTTGCGGCACGGGCGCGGACACCGCCCAGGCGTCGACCACGGTGGACTGGACGGGCACGCCCTCGATCGAGTTCGCCGCGCCGACGCAGGTGCCGATCGGCACGCCTTTCGAGATTGCCTTCAGCACCAACGTCCTGCCGTGCACCCGATCGGGCGGCGCTTCCGGTGACGGCTGGGCGGGCACTGCCGGCCCGATAGATACCAGCGAGTCGATCAATCTCGAGGAGCAGAACGAGGGCACGCAGGTCTTCACCGTGACCTGCGGCTCGGGCGCCTGGACGGCGAAGGCCAGCGCGAGCGTGGACATCGTACCGACGCCCAACGTCACCCTGACGGCGGACACGACGGGGCAGGTCATCGGCCAGCCCGTCACACTGACGTGGAATTCGAACGTGGCCCCGTGCATGCTCGAGGAAGGCGCCTTGGGCGACGGCTGGAACGGAAGCGTCGATACGCAGGGCTCGATGACCTTGACCGAGCAAACGTCCGGAAACGTCGCCTACGACATCAGCTGCGGATCCGGCTACGCGAACGTGACAAAGCGTGTCAACGTCCTCTATGCGCAAGTCGCGGCCCCGACGCTGACGGCCAGCAGCCCCGATGCGACGGTCGGCCAGCCCATCACGCTGACGTGGTCCTCGGCCGACGGGACCGCGTGCATGGGCGATCAGGGCGGGCCGTCGGATGGATGGACCGGCCGGCAGCTCGCTGCGAGCGGCAGCGCGCAGGTCACGGAGGCCCAGGCGGGCTCGTTTCAGTTCATCGTCTACTGCGGCCAGTCGCTTCCGGCACGGGTCGTGGTCAACGTCCAGCCCGTCCTGCCTCCGAAAGTGACGCTCGCGGCGAGCGCATTGCTGGCCCCGGTGGGCACCCCGGTCACGTTGATCTGGACCGTGTCGGGCGCCGACTCCTGCACGGCGTCCGGCGGGAGTCGGGCGGACGGCTGGATCGGCGAGATTTCGAGTGCCGGCGGCTCGATGGACGTCACCGAATACGCCGGCGGCAACTATGACTACACGCTCACATGCGAATCGGCGCAGGGCTACTCCATGGCGGCCGAACGTCCACGTGACCGTGGCGGGCTCCGTGCCGGCATCTCCGAGCTCCAGCAGCGGCGGCGGCGGGACCATGAGCCCCATCGAAATCGCGCTGCTCCTCTTGCTGGGCCTCGTCGCGCGCGCACGGTCGCGCAAAGTCGAAACGTAGCGCGCGGGACGGCCTCTACGGCCTTCGAAGTGACGCGACCGCCGCGCGTTACTCGAACCAGGGCCTGCTCAATGAGTACGAGCCATCCGGTCTATACTCACGAGCCGACGCAACGCTACGCTCACAATGCTCATGCACGACAATATCGTCGCCGCGCCCGATCTGGCCGCCGAAGGACGCCTCAAGATCGACTGGGTGCGCCGCAACATGCCGATTCTCCGGCAACTCGAACGGCGCTTCACCGCCGAGCGCCCATTCGCCGGCAAGCGCATCACGGTCTGCATCCACCTCGAGGCCAAGACCGCGTATCTCGCGCTCGTCCTGCGCGCCGGGGGCGCAAGCGTGGCGGTCACGGGCAGCAATCCCGAATCGACCAAGGACGACGTCGTCGCGGCCCTGGCCGCGGAGGGGCTGCACGTCTATGCGCGCCACGGCGCGGACCCGGCCGAGATGCGCCGCTACATGGGGCTCGCGCTCGAGCTCGAGCCGCACGTCGTCGTCGACGACGGCGGCGATCTCGTCGAGCTGCTGCACGAGTCCCACCGCGAGCGCGGCGCGCACATGCTCGGCGCCTGCGAGGAGACGACCTCGGGTGTGCTGCGCGCCCGCGCGCGCGCCAAAGCCGGCGAACTGCGTTTCCCCGTCGTGCTCGTCAACGAGGCGCGCTGCAAATACCTGTTCGACAACGTGCACGGCACGGGGCAGTCGGCATGGGAAGGCGTCATGCGCGCGACCAACCTCGTGCTGGCCGGCAAGACCGTGGTCGTCGTGGGCTACGGCTGGTGCGGCCGGGGCTGCGCGCTGCGCGCGCGCGGGCTCGGCGCGAACGTCGTCGTCTGCGAGGTGGACCCGATCAAGGCCGTGGATGCACAGATGAACGGCTGCCGTGTGCTGCCCTTGGCGGACGCGTGCCGTATCGCCGACGTCGTGCTGACCGTCACCGGCGTGCGGCACACGCTGCGCGCCGAGCATTTTCCGCTGCTCAAGGACAACGTGCTGCTCGCCAACGCGGGGCATTTCTGGGAGGAGATCGACGTCGCGAGCCTGACCGAGCAGGCCGTCGAACGCAAGCCGCTGCGCGCGAACGTCGAAGGTTTTCGCCTGCCGAACGGCCGCTGGATCAACCTGCTCGGCGGCGGCAACATCGTCAACATCACGTGTGCCGACGGCCATCCGGCAGAGATCATGGACATGAGCTTCGCGCTCCAGGCGCTGTGCACGCGCCGCGTCGTGGAGCAGGCCGGCGCCCTGGCCGTGGGCTGCCACCCCGTGCCGGCGGAAATCGACGAGGAAGTGGCGCGGCTCAAGCTCGCCGCCGACGGCGTAGAAATCGACACGCTGACCGCGGACCAACAGACCTATCTCGCGCACTGGCAGGTGTGAGGTCACCGTGAGGCAACTGATCCGCGCGGCGACGCTCGTCACCGTCAACGACCGGGACGAGGTCCTCGAGCAGGCCGATCTCGCGATCGCCGACGACAAGATCGTCGGCGTCGGCGCAGCGCCCGCGGGCTTCGCGCCCGACCGCGTGCTCGACGGCCGCGACAAGATCGTGCTGCCGGGGCTGGTCAACACGCACACGCACCTCTCGATGACCTTGATGCGCAATTACGCCGACGATCTGGCCTTCTGGCCCTGGCTGCTCGAACGGATCAAGCCGCTCGAGGACCATCTCGTCGCGGAAGACGTCCGCATCGGTGCGCGGCTCGGGATCGCGGAGCTGATCCGGGGCGGCACGACCTGCTTCCACGATATGTACTTCTTCATGGACGAGGTCGCCGCCGAGGTGGCCGATGCGGGCCTGCGCGCCTGCCTCTGCGGTGCCCTGTTCGACAACGCCGGGCAGGGCGAAGCGCTGCTCGAGGCCGCCGTCGGCCTGCACGAGCGCTGGCACGGCCGGGCCGAAGGCCGCGTCACGGTCGGACTCGGGCCGCACTCGCCGTATCTCTGCAGCCCTGGCTATCTGCGGGAAATCCGCGCGGAAGCCGAGCGCCTGCGCTGCGGGCTGCACATCCACGTGGCCGAAACCGAGCGCGAGGTCGAGGAGAGCCGCCGGGCGCATGGGCGGAGCCCGGTGGCGCGCCTCGCCGAAGCCGGGTGCTTCGACGTGCCCGTCGTGGCCGCGCATGCCGTCTACGTCGACGCAGACGATCGGCGCCTGCTGCGCGAGGGCGGCGCGAGCGTCGCTCACAACCCGGGCAGCAATCTCAAATTGGCCAACGGCATCGCGCCCGTTCAGACGCTGCTCGACGACGGCGTCAACGTGAGCCTCGGCACGGACGGCGCGGCGAGCAACAACAATCTCAACCTGTTCGAGGAGATGCACCTCGCCGCGCTGCTGCAGAAGTGGCTGCGACGCGATGCCAAGGCGCTGCCGGCGCGGCAGGTGCTGCGCATGGCGACGATTCGGGGCGCGAAAGCCCTGGGACTCGACGCGCGCATCGGCTCTCTCGAAGTCGGCAAGCAGGCGGATCTCATCATGATCGACGCCGCGCAGCCCCACCTCGCCCCGCGCCACGATCCCGTCGCGCTGCTCGTCTACTCGGCCCAGGCCGGCGACGTTTGCACGGTGCTCGTCGACGGCCACCCGGTGCTCGAGGACCGCAAGCTCACGACGCTCGACGAGGCGCGTCTGCTCGCCCAGGCCGGCGCGCAGACCCGCCGGCTGCAGCAGCGGGCCGAGCTGGATTGATGCGTGGTTAGCTCAGCGTGACCGCGCAGGCCCGTCCCTTTGCCGCCAGCCGCCCGATTTCGGGTCGGCTCCCGCGAGGCTGTTGCGGCCTGCACGGCGCTGTGTCGGGACATACAATGCGCGTCCGATTCGCCTCCGTGGAAGGCCTCCGTCGAGCATGAGTTCGCCGCACCCCGTCCTGCTCGCCCCGACCCCGGCGCCGTGGGTCGACTGCGCCGTCGAACGATGGCGCACGCTTCTGGTCGACCACGCCAATTGCGAAAAGAAGGCCGCGTCCTCCGCCCTCTCTCTGATATTCGCCTATCCCGAGGACAGCAGGCTCAGCGGCGCCTTGTCGCGGCTCGCGCGCGAGGAGCTGCGCCATTTCGAGCAGGTGCAGCGCATGATGGACAGACTCGGCGTGCGCAGCGTCCGACAAAAGCCGGGCCGCTACGCAAGCGGGCTGCGCACGCTCATGCGCACGTCGGAGCCCGGCCGCAAGCTCGACCGGCTGCTCGTCGGCGCGCTCATCGAAGCGCGCTCGGCCGAGCGCTTCAGACTGCTCGTGCCTCGGCTTCCCGAACCGCTCGCCGAATTCTATGCGGCGCTGGAGCGCTCGGAGGCCCGCCACTTCGAGCTCTATCTGAATTTCGCCCGCGCGGCCGCCGGGGCGCACGGCGACGCCGAGTGCGACGAGCGACTCGCGACGCTCGCGGCACACGAGGCGGAGCTGGCGACGGCGCCCGACGCGACGTTTCGCTTTCATTCGGGCGCGCCGGTCTAGACTGCAGCCCCCTTATCGCGAGCCTCGATCGTCCGTTCGCGGCTCGCAGTCGAATTCGTAGGCGCGGTGATCCTTGTAGCGCATGAACCAAACAATCGGCACATAAAGGTAGTAGGCGCTGATGAGCGCGCCGAAGGCCGGACGCTCGTCGCGGCGAAAGCTGTAGGTCTCGTCCGCACACCCGTCCTTGCGCAGTGTGACCTTCTGTTTCGTGAACGCCGGCTTGCGGTCGCTGTAGAAGCCCTTGCCCGTGCCGACGTATTCGCCGTTGACGTAGATGCGGGCGCCGGGGTCCGAGACGCGAATGGCGGTGGTGCTCGTGCAGACGGCCAACCCGGCCGCCGCGAGGCAGATGAGTTGCTTCATCGCACTCCCTCCGTCCGTCGATCCGCGTCTAGTCTGCGCCGAAAGGCTGAATTGCGCCTGAACGCCTGCGGCCGCGCGAAGGCTTCTCTGGACGGGATACGCTGTGGTAGCGTCGCCCTCTCACCCCTGAGATCACGCCGATCATGGTCGAGCGCACGAGCACGAACCCGCGCCGTCGTAAGGCGCCTCCGACCCGCGCACGCTCGGGGCCTGTCGCGAGCGTCGGCGTCGCCGAGCACGGCAACTCGGCCGTGCTCGTCACCGTCGGGCCGGCGGGCGAGCTCCTCGATCGGCGGCGCATCGACCTCACCGAAGGTTTGCCCACGCACCCCTATCATCACGAAGGGGCTTGGGCCGTCGGCCGCTACCTGAACAGCGCCTGGGCCAAGCCGATTTCGCTGCCGGAGGCCATCGCGCTCGTCGAGCGCGTACACGAGGCCGCTGCGCGCGGCGCGCGCGCCGGTCTCGAGACGCTGGCCGCCGGGGTGGCCGTGCCGATCGGCCGGATCGCGATCCGCGTCTGCCCCGCGCTTCCGCCGACGATCGAGGCACGGATCCGCGACAATCGCGTCTGCACGCAAGCCGACTCCGTCATGTACCGACGAGCGCTCGCGGCTGCAGCCGAGGCGCTCGGCTGGTCGGTGTACGCGTACGACCGCGAGGACGTGTTCGCCGCGGCCGCCGCGGCGCTCGATTGCGAGGACATCCAAAGCAGCCTGCAGGCGATGGGCCGATCCGCCGGGCCGCCCTGGCAGGCCAAACACAAGCTCGCCGCAGCCGCAGCGCTGGCGGCCGCGAGCGCGCCCGGCTCGGACCAGCGGGCGAGCGGGGTCGCCGCGCCCGCGTGACGGGGCATGGGCACGCTGCGTCCGCAGCGGAGCCCAAGATCATGGGCCGCTAACCCGCGTAGCTGAACCCCGTCGCGAAACCGCAGCGTGCGTCATAGACCGCGGGAACGATCGAGGGCAGCATCATCGCGACCATCATCACCACGCACATAATGAAGGTTGCGAGCAGGGCTGCGAGTCCCGTCGCGGCCGGCGAGGCCATGCTCCCAACGGCCGCCATGCCGGAATGCATGCGGACCATATAGAACCAGCCGAGGCCGATGACGGCCGCCATGGCGGCCCACACCAACGGCCGGCCCGATCGGAGGCTGCGCTTCATCATGGGCGCGCTCGTATTCGCCGTCATGCCGTCACGGTAGATGCGCGGCGCAAGAGGCCGCTTCTAACCCGCATCTAACAGCCTTTCTGCATCTCAGGTTGACGACGCAGGCGCAGGCAGTCAAGCGCGGCGTCAAGGCCGCGATTCAGCAACGCCAATCGTCTCGCTGCCGCGCCTACCTGGGCCGCCGCGGGAGCGGCCGGCCATCCGGCGCTCAAGATGTTCCCGTACGCGTGTCGTAGCCGACCGGCGCGTTGCTTGTGCCGTCCGACAGGGGCGCGCAGAATGGCTTTGGTGGCACCGATGAGCGAATCGACACCAACGCAGTCACAGTTCGCGCAGCGCCGTCGAGCGCCCATAGAAGAGTCGCCCGCGGCCGAGCAAGTCAAGTTACTCTACGCTCAGCTGCCGGTGTCGCAGGCCGTGGCGTTGACCAACGCCATGCTGTTGGTCATCGTGCAACGCGCCGTTGTCGGGAAGCGTCGCCTGGCGGCATGGCTCGCTTGCCTCATCTTGGTGACCCTTGCGCGAGCCGTGCTCGGCGTCATGCACGCGCGCAGGGGGGCATCGCGGCGAGACCCCCGCCGCTGGCGCACTTATTTTTCGGCCAGTGCCGTAATCTCGGCGCTCGTATGGGGCTCGGCCGCGGTATTCCTCTATCCGTCCGACAACGTCGTGCACCAGGTCTTCCTTGCTTTCACCGTCGGCGGCATGGTCGGCGGGTCCATGACGGTTCTGACTCCGGTCTACCGCATATTCGCGGTCTTTGCGATCGTCGCGCTGCTGCCGATCGTCGTTCGCCTCGCAGCGGGCGGCGATGACGTTCACTACGGTCTCGCGACGCTGACGGCCATTTTCCTCGCTGCGATGCTCATAATCGGCAAGCACATCCATGCGACGATCGACGAATCCTTGCGCCTTCGATTCGAGAACCGCGATCTCGTCGGCGACCTGCAACGCGAGAAAGCATTGCTGGAAAGCCGCGTCAACGAGCGCACCGCGGAGCTGCAAGCGCTCGACCAGCAAAAGAACAACTTCCTCGCCATGCTTTCTCACGAGCTCAGGAATCCGCTGGCTCCGATTCGCAATTCGCTGTTCATTCTCGGCCGTAGCGACCCCGGCAGCGCGCAAGGACGGGAGGCGATCGAGGTCATCGACCGCCAGACGGAGCACATCACGCGGCTCGTCGACGACCTGCTCGATCTCAGCCGCATCGAACAGGGCAGAATAGAGCTCCGGCGTACGCCCGTCGATCTGACGGAACTTCTCGCCCGTACGGTGGCGGACCACCGCTCGGTGTTCGAGCGGCGCCATGTCCGCCTCGTAACGGATCTGCCCGCAGGTCCCGTTTACGCGAACGTGGATGCCACGCGCATGGCACAGGTCGTGGGAAACCTGCTGCATAATGCAGCCAAATTTACGCCGGCGGACGGCGAAACTGCAGTGACGCTGACCGTCGCCGACACGATGGCGGAGATTCGCGTGCGGGATACGGGCGTCGGCATAGATCCCGCCCTATTGCCCAGATTGTTCGAACCGTTCACTCAAGGGCGACAAACCCTTGCGCGGACCGAGGGCGGACTCGGTCTCGGCTTGGCTCTGGTGAAGGGGATAGTGAAATTGCACGATGGTACGATTCGGGCCGAAAGCGCCGGCCCGAACAAAGGGGCCGCCTTCACCATTCGCCTCCCGCTCGCCTCCGCCAACGCCGCCGCGAGGGCCAGCGCGCCTCCGGTGTCCGCTCGGGCTGCCGCCCGAAAGGTGCTGGTCGTGGACGATAATCGCGACGCCGCGAACTCCCTCGCGAAGCTGGCGCAAGTGCTCGGCCATGAGGCCGACGTCGCCTACGATGGGCCGAGTGCGCTCGCCAAGGCGCAATCGTGCGTACCGGACGTCGTGCTTTGTGATCTCGGTCTGCCCGGGATTTCGGGTTACGAAGTGGCGCGGACCTTGCGCGCCAGGCACAAGGGCATCCGCCTCATTGCCGTCAGCGGCTACGCAATGCCCGACGACATCGCGCGGGCGATCGAGGCCGGGTTCGACAGTCACGTCACAAAGCCGGCGCCGCCGGATGTGGTGCAGCGTCTACTTGCCTGATCATTTAAGCGTCGCTGACCACGCCCGCCGGGACGCCCTCGGCCGTATCGCCGCCGGGACAGTTTTGGCATAGACTCCGACGAGATCGGCGCGAAGGCGCCGTGCATCCTTCGACCACAGCGAGGAGAACAATAATGCGACGCACGATGACGGCGGTACTGGGACTCACTGCGGCAGCCTGGTTCATGTTGGCACAGGCGGACAGCACGGTTCTCGCCGTGCGGCTGGGCGCGAACGATGTCCCGGCCCTCGCCAAGTTCTATGAAACGGCGTTCGGGCTGAAAGAGATCGACCGCGTCGGTCAACCGCCGACCGAGATCATCATGCGTTACGGCAGCACGGTCGCCGCGGCCAAGGCCGGCTCATCGCCGGAATTCCTGGTCACGAAAAGAGAGGGAACCGCGGCCGGCGACTCGCTCGCCCATGCGATCTTTCGGGTCTCGGATATCGACGCGACCGTGGCCGCCGCGAAAGCCGCGGGCGCTACGATCAAAAGCGCCGTTGCTTCGGTTCCGATCGGCGGCACGCCGATCAAGATTACGACGATGATCGATCCCGATGGCAATACGCTCGAGGTCATGGAGCTGCCGAAAGGACTCGACCACCTCCCGCACTAGGAATGTGTCCAAGCGGCGGCCGCGCATCGGCCGCCGCTTGGCGTGCCGATCGCCGGATCGGCCGGCGGGCGATGCGACCTCTTACGAGCGCCTGGCGGCCCCGCGTCCGTGCGACAAGGATTGCCGCGGCATGCAGTTTACGAAGAAGCTCAGAGCCGGCGTCGAAAGCGGTGCCATCACGACGAGCATCCGCATCTGGCAGAAGCCGCATGTCAAAGTCGGTGGGCGTTACCGCGTCGGCGATGGAACGATCGTCGTCACGTCCATCCGCGAAATATCCTTCGAGGACATTTCCGAGCCGTTAGCCAAGGCGTCCGGATTCGCCAACGTCGCGGATCTGCTCAAAACGGCCAAGCACGGCACAGGTCGCGTCATCTACTTCGTCCGCTTCTACTACGAAGCCTCCGCCGCGGTACCGGCCTCGCCGAATCGGCCTTGAAACCGGCCGCGGCCCTGACCGTCAAACCGTCGTCGTACCGGCGCTCGCAATCTCCGCTGCCGTCGCGCCCAGCTTCCGCGGCGCCGTCTCTTTGAGGAACAGGGCGGCGACGCCGCCGCAGAACGCGCAGACGGCCGCGACCGTCATAGGCGCGGCCAGGCTCGTCATGTCCGCGATCCGGCCGGCCGCCCAAGGCATCCCGACGCCCCCGAGCAGCTCGCCGACCATGACGACGAGCCCCATGGACGAGGCCGCGAGACTGCGCGAGACCGTTTCGCCGGGCACGACGCCCATGAACAGCGGAAACGCGCCCGTCCCGCTCCAGCCGACGAACAGCAGCCCCGCGATGGCCCAGATCGGGCCGCCGAAATAAAGGGCCGAAAGCGGGCCGACCATGCCCATGAAGCAGAACAGAATCATCGCGGGCTTGCGGCCGATGTAGTCCGAGAACGCCGGCACGAGAAAGCCGCAGATCGCCGCATTCAAGCCCATGATGCTGAATGCGAAGGCGGCCTCGTTTGCGGTGAAGCCGCGAAACGTCACGAGCGTCGGCTGAATGAACTGGAGCACGACGAGAAACCAGCCCACCATGAAGACCGAGATCACGCAGCAGACGCGGATGTTGTGCTCCTCGAGCATCCTGAGCGCGCCCGTCCCGGCCCGGTGCGCCGGCAGGCCGGCTTCGGCCGCGCTGCGCTCGGGCTCCCTGAGATAGAGCCAAACCAACAGGCCGCAGATCAAACCCGGGATGCCGGACAGGAAAAACGTGACGCGCCAATTGAAGACTTCCGCGAGCCAGGTCAGCGCGATCGGTGCCAGCGAAGTCCCTATCAGTGCGGCAAAGACGTTCTGCATGATGCCTGCGTTCAGCCCGCGCCTGTGCGGCGAGGACTCGACGTTCATGATCGACAGGCAGACGGGAAGAAACGGCCCTTCGGCCGTTCCCATGATGAGCCGGGCCCCGAGCAGAAAGACGAACGACGTCGCGAGACCCGAGAGCGCGGAGCAGACGGAGAAGATCAGGATCGACACGAGGACGAAGGGCTTGCGCGCGCGCAGCGCATCGGACCACGCCGCGACGAAATACGCTGAGAGCGCCCACGCCAACGCCAGTCCCGAGCCCAGCAGCCCATATTGCTCGTTCGTGAGACCGAGGTCATCGATGATGAAGCTGCCGAGCACCCCGACCGCATTGCGATCGAAGAACACGAGCCCGAACGTGAAGCCGAGCAACAGCAGCACGCCGTTCTCGTAGCTCAGCCAGGAACCTTTCGGAGCCCGGCGATTTGCGGCCGGTGAAATATCGGTGCTCATGCGCCCCCCTGGTTGGGCGTTCTCGAGCGCGAACGCCAACGCATAGTACCATCGACGCGACGTTACTCGAGCGCCCGGCTCGCTAGTGCACGGCCGCATGCGTGCCAGCCGTCTCCACGTCGTCCCCGTACAGCATCGGGAGCCTGCTCAGCGTTTCCGGAAAATAGGTCGCCCTCATGCGCTCGCAATATCGCATGAGATTCTCGAGCGAGGCCGCGTGACGATAGAGCGGGTTGTCCCCGGCCACATAGACCGTAACGCCGAGAAAGCCGAAGACGCAGGCATCGACCGATGCAGGCTGCGCGCCCAGGAAATAGGTCTTGTCCCCGAGCAACTCGGCCAAGGCGTCGAGGTCGGCTTTCCCCTGCGCGACGATTACGTCTTCGGAGTGGCGGCCCATGCCCCGCGCGCGCAGCTGCTTGCGGAACGAACGCTTGAGGACGGCGGGGACCAGCCAGCGCAGGGGCACCGGCATGCCGGCGGCGAACTCGCGGAGACGCTCCCGCGCGCCTCGCCCGAAGAACAGCTGCTGCTCGAAGCACTGGTGATAATGCTCCTCGAGCATGCGCTGAACGACCAAGGCCAGCGCGCGTTGGCTTGCATCGAGATGCGCGTCGAGGTCGACGCCGAACCGCTCCCGCAGGTGGTCGATGATAAGCGAGCTGTCGCCCATGCGCACCGTGCCGTACTCGATCCATGGCGACTTGCCCTTGGGCCCTTTGCTCGGGTCGTTGGCGACGACGAACTCGAAAGCCAGCCCGGCCATGCGCAGCCACGTGGCGAGCTTGAGAGGAAACGGCGCGCTCGTGGCGAACGGCACGCCCCATCCGCTGCCGAAGGCGAAGAGTTTGATTCTATCGGTCGTGGGAGTGGTCATGGCGTTCTCTCCCGCATTCAAGCGACTTGCGGCTTCTGACTCGCGAGCGTCGCGGCCAACGCGCGCAACAGCCCGGCGCAATCGCCTCGCCATGCGCTGCCGTGCATGCAGGCGAGCGTGGCCGGTGCCTCGTTCGCCAAGCGCTCCAACATGGCGTTCGTATCCGGGCTGTGAGCGAAGTAGTCCATGCCGGCGCGGAAGACCTCGCTCGGCCCGAGGATGTCGTGCTCGACCAGCGCATCCTTGCCGGGGCCCGGCTGCGTGAAGAGGTCGCCGCACAACAGCGTCCCGCTCGTATCGTCGATCAGGAAGCCGCACTCCCACGCGTGCGGCAGATGCGGCGCGTCGAACCAGCGCACGGCATGCCCCCCGAGGTCCAGGGTTTCCTCGTCGGCCAGCGCGCGCGCCGGCCGGTCCGCCACGTCGTCGACGGACACCATGGCGGCCACGCGGCCGCACACCGGCACCGATTCGGGCGCAAGTGCCAGAAACTCGTTCAGCGCCCCGCATTCGTCGGCCTCGAAATGCGAGAGGCCGACGAAGCGCAGTGTCTCGGGCGCCAGGACGGCGGCAATGGCCTCGCGCACGAGTCCGAACATCCGGCGCGGGCCCGTATGGAAGAGCATCGGCGCCTCGGCCGCGATGAGGTATTGGTTAAAGCTGAAGCGTCCGACCGGCAATTGGACGGGCGTATTGATGCGGTAGATCCCCTCGGCGATCTCGTGGACGTTGGTGCCGGATTGCGGATTGGTGATCACGGTACGGTCTCCTCAGGTTGTTGTTTGCACGCTTCCGACAGGATGTGTAACGACCCGGCGAGTCGTTACACTTCCGATATGCACGTCGGCGGCCTATGCTGCCGGCATGTTGTCTGCAGATCTCGCCGCCGCGGCCGACGACGATGCGGCTTTGGTGCGCCGCATCGTCGAAGCCGCCCCGTCCGCGGATCGAGCCGCCGAGGCCGAGCTCTGCCGGAGGCTGGCTCCGCGCGTGCGGCTGTACGGCTTGCGGCACCTACGCAACGAGGCGGCCGCGGCCGATCTCATGCAGCAGGTGATGCTCGTGATGATTGAGCGGCTGCGCGCCGGCGCATTGCGCGAGCCCGAGCGCTTGGCCTCGTTCGTATTCGGCATCTGCCGAAGGGTGGTGCTCGAACTGCGGCGCGGACACGCGCGGCGCGATCGGCTGCTGCAGACCTACGGCGACGCGCTCGCGCCGCCGGAGGCCCCGCTGCCGAATCTCGATCAAAGCCGTCTTGCGCAGTGTCTTGCGCACTTGGCGGAACGGGAACGGACCGTGTTGCTGCTGACCTTCTATGACGACATGCCGGCCGATGAGTTGGCGCGGGAGCTGGACCTGAGCCCGGCCAACGTGCGCGTGATCCGGCACCGCAGTCTGGCGCGCTTGCGCGCCTGCGTGACGGGAGAATCCGCGTGAGCGGGTCGTCCTGCGCATCGCCCGTGCCGTGGGAGACGCTGATCGCCTACTGGCTCGGCGAGCTGGCACCCGGCGCCGAGGCCGGCGTGGAGGAACACTACCTCGGCTGTGCGGAGTGCTCGCGGCGGCTCGAAGAGCTGGCGGCGTTGGCGCGCCGACTCGGATCGACGGCCCGCGAAAGCGGCGTGGACATGGCCGTCGACGACGCATTCGTGCGCCGCCTGACCCGAGACGGCCTGCGCGTACGCGAATATCGAGTGCCGCCCGGCGGCGCGGTCGACTGCACGGCCACCGCCGAGGACGATTTCGTCGTGGGACGCCTCGAGGCGCCGCTCGCCGGCGTGCAGCGCGTGGACATGGTCGTGCTCGATCCCGCGGGCAATATCCAATCCCGTCAGGAGGACTTGCCCTTCGTCGCAGCCAGCGGCAGCGTCCTGTATTGCCCGGGCATCGTCAAGCTGCGCACGGTGGCGTTCACCTTGCGCTTGAGACTGCTCGCAGTCGACGCTCAGGGCGAGCGCCTCTTGGGCGACTACACGTTCAATCACACGCCTTCGGCCGCCTGAGGCAAGCGCGGAACGAGCCGCGCCGGCGCGGTCAGCCGGCGGGTACTTTCACGGTCCCGCGCCAGACGATGTCGCGCGAGGAACGGCCGACCATGACTTCATAAGTGCCGCCCGACGCCCAGCGGGCCGCATCGGCGTCCCAATAGCGAAACGCCCTGGACGGCAGCGCGATCTCGACCTCTCGGTCGGCGCCGGGCGCGAGCTCGACGTGGGCGAAGCCCTTGAGCTGCTTCGGCGGCTCGTGCGCGCCGCGAGGAAAACCGACGTAGACCTGCGGCACTGCGCTGCCCGGCCGCGCGCCCTCGTTGCGTACGCGCACGCGAACGACAGGCTCGCCGTCGGCGTTTCGCGCGATGCCGAGCCCCTGCATGGCGATGGCGCCATAACCGAGGCCATAGCCGAAAGGGAACAGCGGCTGCTGGCCGTGCGCGTCCCAATAGCGGTAGCCGATGAGCACGCCCTCGTCGAACCACGCGTTCTCGAGCCGGCCGGTCACAAGGTCCGTCGTGCCGGGCCATTCGGAGGCGCGCGTGCCCGGCCCCTGCGCCGCGTTGGCCGGGAAGGTCACGGGCAACCGGCCGCCGGGCTCGCGGTCGCCGAACAGTATGGCCGAGATGCCGGGGCCGAACGCATCGCCGGGCATCCACGTCTCGAGCACGCCGCGGACGTTCGCGAGCCACGGCATCGCGACGGCGCCGCCCGTGCTGAGCACGACGACCGTGTTCGGGTTGGCCGCGGCAACCGCCTCGATGAGCGCATCCTGGTCGCCCTGCAGCGAGAGCGATTCGCGGTCCATGCCCTCGCCGACACGCTCGCCGGCGAAGACGATCGCCACGTCGGCCGCGCGCGCGGCGGCCTGCGCCTTGGCGATGAGGTCGTTCGGCGGGGCGTAGCCGAGCTTGAGCGTGAGCCCCATGGTCACGCCGAACATCGTCGTGCGGCGGTCGCGCAGCGCGCTGCGCGGCGTGTAGTCGATCTCGACATCGACGGGGCGGCCAGCGGGCAGCGACACGCGGGCAAAACGGACGGAGGCGAAGTCGGACCACGTGAACCCGGCCACGCGCTTGCCGTCGACGAGCAGCCGCGCGGTGCCCGAGCCGTCGAGGCTGAACAGCTGCGGGCCGCCGACCGCGGGCGTAAAGCGCGCCGTATAACGCACCGACCAGGCGTTGGCACCCGGCAGCCCCGCAACGTCGGGCGCCTTGGCCAGCGAGGGATCGGCGACCCTGCGCACCGCGAGCGGCGGTCCCGCGAAATCGAGCTTCGGATCGGCGAAGTACTCGGCGCGGAAACCGGGTTCGCCCGAGGGCGTAACGAACGCGCCGGCGGGCGCGGGCGGCAGCGAGCCGAGCCCGAGCGTGCCGGCGGCGTACGTGACCTTGACCCCCGCGCCCGCACGGGCGCGGATCGCGGCGAGCGCCGGGACCAAGTGGACCGGATCGACGTACGGCGAGCCTTGCTCGACGACGACGGCGTGGTCGGTCGCCTGCGTGCCGATAACCGCGATCGAATGCACGTTCGCGCCGAAAGGCAGAATGCCGCCGGCGTTCTTCAGCAGCACACTGCCGGCGGCGAGAATGTCCGCGGCGGCGGCGCGGTGCGCCGGTGTCGAGACGGCGCTGCCCGTGTTCACGGGCGGATCGTCGTACGTGCCGATGCGGAAATTGGGTATGAGCCGGCGCAGGATCATGTCGTCGAGGCGCGCTTCGGGGACGACGTTCTCGGCCACGGCCTCGCGCAGCGTGCGTTGGCCTGCGAGCGCCGCGTCGAAGGCATTCGGCCGCGCGCTCGCGCGGTCGAGCCCGGCCATGATCGCGCGCACGATGCTGCGCTGACCCGAAGGGAAATCGGGCTCGACGAAGCCGTCGAAACCCCACTCGCGCTTGAGGATGTCGAACAGGTGGGGATTCTCGCAGGCGTAGACGCCATCGATGCGCGGGAACGAGCACATCACGGCTCCGACGTGCCCTTGCTCGACGGCCGCCTCGAACCCCGGCAGGTAGATCTCGCGCAGGGCTTTCTCGCTGACCCTATTGTCCACGGCCTGCGCGCTGCCGCTCGGCTGATCGCCCACGCGGCCGGATTCCTGGTTGTAGACCGCAAAGTGCTTCATCGTCGCGACGACCTCGTGTGCCTGAATCGCCCGAATTTCAGGGGCGACCATGGAAGCGGTCAGGAACGGATCCTCGCCGAAGCTTTCCGACAAGCGGCCGAAGTGCCAAGTGCGCGCCATGTCCATGGCCGGACCGCCGATCATCCCGAGCCCCGACGCACGAAACTCGCTTCCGAGCAGATCGCCGTAGCGGCTCGCCACGTCGCGGTCGAAGCTCGCGGCGACGGCCAGCGGGGAAGGAAACGCGGTCGGGTGGCCCCCGCTCCCGTGCGCCGGTGCGCGCACGCCGGCCGGCCCGTCGGAGCCTGCGATCCGGGGCAAGCCGATTGCATCGGCGACCTTGCGCCCCGCGGAGGGCCGGTTCGGCGGCGGCGGATCGAGAAAATCGAGCTTCTGCTCGACCGTATGAAACTGCCGCAACACGAACCGCGCTCGGCACGCGGCGGAATACGCGCGGTTTTTCCACGGCTCGGCCTCGCCCGGCGCCGCCCTGCAATCGGCGCCCTGCGTGCCCCAGAGGGCCGCGGCGCCCGATATCTGTGCCTCGGTCACGCCCGCCGCCATGGCCAATGCGCTCGTCAGCGATGCGGCAATGAGACCCCGCCAGACCGATCCCGGCATGAATCGCCCCTCCCCAATCCGACCCGCGGGCGTTAGTCTTGGCCGGGCCCGCCGCGGGAGTCAAACGCCGCGGCGCGAGGCATCGCTCGACGCGGATTCCAACCTGCCTTGGCTGCCAGGCTATGTAACGGTTGCAGTTCGATCCGGACTCACGATGGGGAGACCAACGCCATGAAAACAATGACCCTCCCGGCCTCGCTGCTCGCGCTCGCGCTCGCGTGCGCATGTGCGCTCTCGGGCGCGGCGGCCGCGGCCGACTGTAACCGCGATTGCCTCATGGATCTCGCGGACAACTATCTCGCGGCGCTCGTGGCGCACGATCCGAGCGGCGTGCCGCTCGCGCCGAACGTCAGGACCGTCGAGAACATCCACCGCATCGACGTCGGCGAGGGCCTTTGGAAGACGGCGAGCTCCGGCCCCACGGCGTTCAAGATCATCGTGCCGGACCCCGTCTCGCAGGAAGTCGGCGGCCTCGTCATGATGGGGTCCGGCGGCAAGCCCGCCGAGGTCGGCTTCAGACTCAAGCTCGCGGACGGCAAGATCGTCGAGGCCGAGCACCTGATCGCGGTCCCGCGCGATCCTTCGATGCCGAGCCTGCAGAAGGTGCGCCCCGGCATCCCGATGAAGATTCCCTACGAATACGCCGACTCGCGCGGGCGCTTGATCCATATCGCGAAGTCCTATTACGACGCGCTGGACCTCAACAACGGCTCGCTCGCGCCGTTCGCGAGCGACTGCGAGCGCCACGAGAACGGCCTGCGCACGGCGCCTTTCGGCGGCGTGGCCAGCGGCACGATTCCCGGTGCCAAGCCGCGGCCGCCCAGCCTGCTCGGCATGCAGACCTGCGAGAGCCAAATCAATTCGCAGACGTTCACGTACATCACGACGATCGGCGACCGGCGCGTCGAGGTAGCCGACACCGTCACGGGCCTCGCGATCGGCTTCTCGCACTTCCACCACGCGTTCACGCAGCACAAGTTCAAGATCCTCAACGATCCGGACCGCGACAGCGTGACCATGAACTTCAAACCGTTCGACCTGCCCGCGATGCACATCTTCAAGATCTGGGGCGGTCAGATCCACGAGATCGAGGCGATCGGCATCAGCGTGCCCTACGATTCGCCCACGGGCTGGGAGAACTAGCGAGGGCCGCGGACGGGGCGTCAGGCTCGCCGCAACACCGCGTCCACGACCTGAACGGCGATCGGGTGATAGCGCGGCCGATTGCGCGCGAACAGCTCGCGGGCGCGCGCCGCGTCGCGGGCCGCCAGCGCACGATACAGCGGCTTCAGGTATTTCATGCGCCCCACTTCGCCGACCAGCGTCTCGGCTCTCGAACGGG
This sequence comes from uncultured Gammaproteobacteria bacterium, assembly GCA_963782445.1. Taxonomy (GTDB): domain Bacteria; phylum Pseudomonadota; class Gammaproteobacteria; order Steroidobacterales; family Rariloculaceae; genus ZC4RG20. Next base: position 262,827 of record CAWAJM010000001.1, on the reverse strand, counting down.
CCGGCTCGTAGCCCGCCCGGATCGCGGGCTCGAGCCAAGCGACGAGCACCTCGAAGTTCCCGCTGCGCGTCAAGCCGAACTGGGAGTCGAGGACCTCGCACTCGGAGCGCGTGAGTGTCCCGTCGAGCCCATGCAGCCAGAACTGCCATTCGCTCGCGGTCCAGCCGCGCGCTTGCTCCGCGCTCGGAGGACGCCCGCCGAGCGCGGCGATGGCCGCGAGCCGCGCGGACTTGGGGCGAACCGCTGCGGGCGGGATGCCTTCGCCATCGAAGTAGGTGCCGGCATGGATCTTCCCCAGCGCACCCGGAAGCGCGCCCTCGACGAATGCGGCGAATTCCTCGGTCGTGATCGATTGGAACCGGAAGCGGGTGAGATACTCGCGTAGGAAGCGGTCGAAGCGTTCCCGTCCGACTGCTTCCTCGAGCGCTTTGAAGAGCAGATAGCCTTTTTCGTAGGGCACCGTGGAATACGCTTCGTCCGGGTCGACGCCCTGCAGGCGCGTGCGCAGCCGCGTGAGCTCGGGGTGCTCCTCGAAGTCGCGCAATGCCTCCTCGAGCGCTTGCCAGCCGAGCGCGGCGCTCATCGTCGCGATCTCGGGGCCGTGCAAGGCTTCGAGGATGCGCCGCTCGGCGTAGACCGTCAGGCCTTCGTTGAGCCAGAAGTGCTCGGCCGTCGCGTTCGTCACGAGGTTGCCCGCCCAGCTGTGCGCAAGTTCGTGCGCGAGCACGTCGACGAGCGAGCGGTCGCCGGCGAGCACCGTGGGCGTGAGAAACGTCAGCCGCGGGTTTTCCATGCCGCCGTACGGGAACGAGGGCGGCAGCACGAGAAAATCGAAGCGGTCCCAATCGTAGGGTCCGAACAGCCGCTCGGCCGCCAGCAGCATCGAGTCCACCTCGGCGAACTCGTACGCGGCCCGCGCGATCGTCTCCGGCTCGGCCCAGACGCGCGACCGCGGCGCGAGGTCCCGCGACACGAGATCGCCCACGGCGAGCGCGAGCAGATAAGGCGGAATCGGCTGCGGCATCTCGTAGCGCTCGAGCGCGCGGTCGCCGCGTTCCTCGCGCGAGACGAAGCCGGCCGCCATGAGTGCGCGCATCTCGCGCGGGACCTCGAGCGCGGCCGTGTAGCGAATGCGCTGGCGCGGCGTATCCTGCAGCGGCACGACCGAGCGCGCGTGAATGGCCTGGCACTGACTGAACAGGAAGGGCAGCTCGCCGCCGGCCGTCTGAGCGGCGGTCAGCCATTGCAGCGCGGAAGCCTGCGGCGAGGTTTCGTAACGGATGCGGATTGCGGCGCCGGCCTCGGGGAGATGGATGCGGAGTCTTTGGCCATAGATCGCCTCCGGCGCGCCGAGCTCGTAGTCGAGCGGCGCGCCGCGCGCGTCCTCGACGGCCAGAATCTTCAGGTCCCGGGTATCGAGATCGAGCGGCCCTGCGCCGGGGCGCGAAAGCCCAAGCCGCGCCGTCGCGTCGATGACCCGGCGGTCGAAGTCGACCGAGGCTCGCCAGTCGAGCTCATGGACGACGGGCTGCAGATCGTCGGCATAGGAATGGGGATCGATACGCATCACCGGAACGCTCTTAGGAAAGCGGCTGCAGATTCTCCGTCAGCCCCTCTTGGGATGCACGCCCGGGGTGCGACCGGACTCTATGGGCGCCGAGCGCGCCGCCCGAGGCCCGCCGCCTTTGCCGTAACCCCAGGATCCGACGAGCCGGGTCTTGGGCTTGTGTCCTGCGAGCCGCGACCGCCGCCAGGCCCCAAACGCGTCCATGCGGAGGCCGCTTGGCACGTGCCAAGCCGGCTTGCCGAAGTAGTAAGCGACGTACTCCTCGAGAAAGCCGGCGCGGCGCACGACAAGCAGCGTGTCGAGGTAAGGATCCGGCCGCTCGCGATACTCCTGCCAGGCATCGAGCAGACTGCGGCGCGCCTTGAGCTCGCAGGCGTAGGTGCTGACCCGCGCCGGATCCGCGCCGCCCACGTCGAGCTGACAGGCGCTGCGCATGAGGCTATAGGCGACCCAACTTTGCAGCACGGGATCGTGGTCCGTCAGGGCCGCCGGAGCGAGATAGAAGGTGTCGCCATCCGTCACGCCGTCGTGCAGATACACGCTCGAGCTGCAGCCGGCCAGCATCAGGACCGGGGCGAGACGAACGACGGCGACCCATGCAACGCGCAGCAAGCGACCGTCCTCCTCAGCCGCCGTAGTACACCTTCTCGCCGAGATCCGCCATCGCGAGCACGGCCTGATCGGCCCGCCCGTCGAAGGGCTTGCGCACGCCCGCCTCGACGACTTCGCCGACGAAGACGGAGTGGTCGCCGCGTTCGACCGTGTCGACGAGCTTGCACTCGAGGAAGGCCGTCGTGTCGTCCAGGATGGGCGCACCCGTCGCGACACCGGGCGCGAAACCGCGCCCCGCGATCGTGTTGCCCTCGCGCTCCGCCGACTTGAAGAATGCGAAGGCCAAATCGCCCTGCCCGCGGCCGAGGATATTCAACGCAAACACGCCGCGGTCCTTGATGAGCGTGTGCGCGAGCGAGTCCTTCTGCACGCCCACGACGATGAGCGGGGGCTTGAACGAGGCCTGGGTCACCCAATTGACCGTGCCCGCAGAGACCTTGCCGTCCTCGCCTTCACAGGTCAGGACGTAGAGGCCGTAAGGGATCATGCGCAGGGCCGTCTTTTTCTGGTTGTCGTCCATCGATCGCTTCTCCCACCCACCCAGCCGTTGAGCGACCCCATTATAGTCGGCCCGCCTCCCCTGGCGCCGGCGGGCAGCGATCGAAGAGCGCAAAGAGCTGCTCGGCGTCGGCCGCGGCCCCCGTGCCCGCGTCGTAATGCAGCGCGTCGAGCGTGAATCGCCTCGGAGGGTCGAGCACGGGCCCCGACAACAGCGTATCGAACGACGCGCCGCCGAGCAGCCGGCACGCGAGCGTCAGATACAAGCGGTCGAGCACGTCGTCGACGAGCAGCGCGTTCAGCACTTCGCCGCCGCCGATCATGGCAACGTTACCGTGCCCTTCGCGCGCGAGCCTCTCGACGAGCGGACGGCCCTCGACGCGGCGGCCCGCGCCGACGCGCAGCACCTGCGCGCCCTCGGACTCGATGCGTTCGACTTTGGCCGCATCGGCCGCCCGGCCCGTGGCCACGTAGACGGCCCGCCCGGACGCGGCCAGCCCGGCCAACGGCGGCAGCTCGAGGCTCGCCGTGACGATGACGACGGCAGGCTGGGGCGCGAGACCTCGACGCCGGCGCCACTCGATGAGATCCGCGTGCTCGGGCTTCGTACTGACGGGGAAGCTGCGCCCGCTGACGCCATTCGGCAGATCGCGCACGTAGCGGCCGCTGATGACCAGCGCGTCCGCGCCCGCGGCGAGCTCCTGAAAGAGCCGCCAGTCGCGGGCATTCGCGATGGCCGCCGGCACGGTGCGCCGCGCCGTGCGCGGATCGGGCAGCGAGATGCGCCCGTCGAGGCTGGCGATGAAATTCGTGTAGACGAAGGGCCGCGAGGGCCGCCCGGCCGGCCGCAGCCGATCGCTCAGATAAAGCGTCCGCAGGGGCACGGGCTCACCCGGGCCGGGGAAGAGTCGCAGCACATATTCGCCGGGCATGGTGTCCAGAGATGACCTCGACTTGCATGCGCAGGCACCGTTACGGCGCGGGCGGCCGCCGATGCGGCTTCTATCATGGCTTATGCCCGGGCTCGATGTCGCGAGCCTGCTGAAACGTAAGCTGCTCCGCCGTGCGCGTCGCCTCGGTGTCGATCGGCTCCAGTAGGAAGCCCACGTGGTCGCCGAGGTCCATCTGCTCGAGCACCGCGCCCGCGAACCAGCGATGACAGGCGTCGAGGATCGGCATTTGATCCTGATAGTGCCAGCTCACACGCTCGAACTTGTCCACCTCGTCCGCCGTCTCGCCGCCGAAGATCGCGGCGATGCGTTTGTTCCGCTCCTCGACGACGTGCACGGCAAGCCTGCTCGCGCGGCGGGCGAGCGCGAGCGTGTGGTTCTTGACGGAGATGCACACGAGGAAGCGCGGCGGGTGGATGCTGCACTGTGTCGCGAAGCCGACGAGGCAGCCCGCCGGCTCGTTCTCGACGGCCGTCGTGACAATGTAAAGCGGGTAATCGAGCGTCCTGACGAGACGCTGGAAGGGTGACGCCATCGTTTCTTCTGCCGAGTAGACTCACTGGATTGAAAAAACGAGTGCAAGTTCGATGCCGCCGCCGCGAGCGGATGCGCGGGCGCCCCCTTCGTCCGATGCAGTTCATCGGTCCACGCGATCGACCACCACGCGCCCCTTTCTACGCAGGAACGCCTTGATGTGCGCGGTCTCGAACTGCTTGTCGTAGGCTGTGATCATGAAGGCCCGCTCGAAGTCCCGCGGGTGGGCCGCGATGAAGGCCCCGAGGGATGCCTGGACGGTCTCGAGCACGTCCAGTTGCGCCGCCACACTCCAGTGACCCGGCTGCTCCATCGTGAGTCGGCACGAGGCGGCACGGCATTCGGCGGCGATGGCGGAGAACGCGGGACCGGCATGCTTAACACGTTGCGCGAGCTGCGGCTCCATCGAGGCGGCCCATCGAGGGTCGGGAGGCTCGTCTTCGAACAGCAGGTCCGCCCGCAGGTGGTCGTGGACCATCGTCGAGAACTCGGAATCGAGAAACTCGTCGAGCTGCGACGAGTCGAGGCCCGCAGGGCCGAGCCCCGCGAACCTGAGCACCAGATGCCCCTGCAGGTCCGTAAACACGAAATCCCGGTAGGACTGGGCTCGACCGGATGGCGGCCACCCGGCCAGGGCCAAGCCCAACAGAATGGCGGCGGCTGAGACGAAGACTCGCATGACGGCTTGCCGGCTCCAAAGGTTCGACATGGGCCACTTTTCCCGCTCCGCCCCCCGAATTGTCAACTTTCCTGGGCCTCCTGCCGGGCCGATTGTCGGGGGCTGGGCCCGGTGGTAGGCTCGCCGGAGCGTGCGGTACAGCACGCAAGAATGCCGACCACTCAGGGCTTACTCATTTTTGGGGACAAGGAAATGATCAAGCGAACTTTAGCAGCAGTCGTCTTCTCGGGATGGCTTTTGGCGAGCGGCCAGTCGTTCGCGCATCACTCTCTCTCGGGCGTGTACGATATCCGCAAATCGGGCGAGGCGACAGGCGTCGTCCAGAAGATCGAGTTCTCGAACCCCCACGGGGCCATGACGCTCGAAGTGGCGAACGCCGACGGCTCAAAGACGCAGTGGGTGTTCACGACGGGCTCGGCCAACACCCTGGCAAGTCTCGGTTTCGGTAAGGGCGGCGCGAACAACGTGGTGCCCGGCGATACGGTCACCATCAAATATTTCCCGGCCCGCAACGGCAAGCCGATCGGCTTCATTCGGTCCATTACGCTGGCCAACAAGCGCACGATCGAGTTCAAGCAAGAATAGCGCTTGTTTCTAATAAGGACTTAGGGGGAGATGATCATGACCTTGGACAAGGGGATTGTCAGGAAGTCGCTGGCCGCGGCGGCGGCGCTTACGATGGGCGTGTCGCTCTCGGCAAGCGCCCAGTTCGGTGGCCCGCCCGTGAAGGTCTATACGCCGAAACCCGATGCCAGAGACTTGAAGTCCGTGCTGTTCAACTGGCCATGGCACCAGGGCATGCTGCGCGGCATCGAGGAGCACGAGCTCATCGTCTCGCTCGAGTATCGGGCCGAAGGCACGATCCAGGTCGACGGCCAGCCCTGTGCCATCGCGCCGTTCAAGAACGGCGCGCGGAACGGCGAGCTCGGCACATCGGGATACCGCATGGACGTCAGCTACCAGACGCCCGGTTACCGTACGGAGATCAAGTGCACCCTGCCTAACGGTCGGACGTATTCCAACATCGAGGTCGCGAGCGGCCAGTACGCCTGGGACGAAGACGTGCCGGGCGCCGGTCTCGAGCCCGGCAGAGGCACGGCCACGCCGACGCCGGACAAGCTCGACGAGCGGCTGATCCGTCTCTGGGCCAGCCCGCAGGGCGCGCCGAAGGCCGCCTTGGCCGGTGCCGGCATCCCGCTGCGGAAGGTGTGGCGCAACCCCGGCGGGCTGCTCGAGGCGGGCACGCAGAAGATCGGCCAGACCTCCGTGACCTGGGACGGCAAGACGCCGGTCGTCACGTATCCGATTCCGGGCGTCGAGGGCGCCACGGCCGTGGCCCGGCTCGACGATCGCTTCATGACCCAATCCGTCGTCGTCAAGCACGGAAGCGACACCTACGAGTTCGATTACAGCCAATACAACGACTACAACAATCCCCTGAATCGTATCGAAGTCCTCACGGCCGGCCGCGTGACGGAGCGCAAGAACGGCAAGGTCATGCGCGACCTGACGACGAAGCAGACGGAGACGGGCAGCGTCTACGTCGTCGTGCCCGTGCCGCAGAGCGTGAGCGGCCATCCCACGATGCCGGTCAAGATGTACGGGACGGATCAAAAAGCCCCGGTGCTGGATTCCGACGCCCCGACGCCGCGCTTGGCCGACGGCAAGCCGGACCTGACCGGCGCCTGGCGCGGCCCCACCAAGTTCTTCATCTGGCGTTATGGCAGCCGCCGCTGCGCACCGGAGCAACTCGAGGGGTGCAGCACGCAGTGGAATCAGACGATCGACTTCGAGTTCGAGGCCGCGTCGCGCTTCGGGCCGAATCGTCCGCTCTATAAGCCCGAGAATTGGGACAAGGTCGTCTATCTCGATATGTGGACGAACAAAGAAGATCCGATCATGACCTGTCAGCCCATGGGCATTCCGCGGCAAGGTCCGCCGAGCCGCGTCTTCGCGACGGCCAAGGACATCACGTTCCTGTACCCGGCGGGCGGCGACGGCGGCGGCGGCTATACGGACTTCCGCGTGATCCCGACCGACGGCCGCAAGATCAGCGAGCGGGAGCTGATCCAGACCAAGTACACGGGGCACTCCGTCGGCCACTGGGAAGGCGACACGCTCGTGATCGAGTCGAGCGGCTTCACGCCGGCGACTTGGCTCGCGCGCGGCGGGTTCTTTCATTCGGAGAACATGAAGGTCACGGAGCGCTTCACGCGGCGGGGCAATCAGATGCTCTACGAGGTGAAGGTCGAGGACCCCGACGTGCTCCTCCAGCCTTGGACGCTCGATCCGATCCTGCTGACGACGGGCGGCGAAGTCACCGGCCCGTTCGGCGATCGCAGCCAGATGCTCGGCGCGGAGCGCGGGACGTGCCAATCCTACGAGCTGGACGACATCACGGAGCAGATTCACCACTAGAAGTAGAACCGGCGAAGTACGGGCGCCGGGCGTCTTCGCGACGTCCGGCGCTCGCGTCTCTCGGTCGATTCCCTCGCTAAGCAGCGCTTCGTCATTCTCGAGCCGGGGACGACCGGACCGGCGGCGTCGCTGTGCCTTGAGAACGGAGACCTGACATGCCTGAAACCGCAATTTCCTCGAGTGTGGACACGCCTTCCCGCCGGCCGCGCGCGGCCTGGACGGCGGCCGCCATCGTCACCTTCACCGGCGCCGTCGCCACGCTCGGCTGGTCCCCGGGGGCTCACGCCCAATGGCCCGTCTTCAAGGACGCCTCCGTGCCGCGCGACGCCGACGGCAAAGTCCTCATGGATGCGCCGCCGCCGAAAATGCCCGACGGGACGCCCGATTTGTCGGGTGTATGGATGCGCGCCGAGAGCGGACCGCCGCGCAAAGGCCCCGCCGGCGGCGGCGGCGCGCCGATCGACATCGTCACCGCGCGCTTCCCGTTCGATCCCAACGGCCCGCCGGTCGCGACGTTCTTCGAAGCAGGCGGCAACATGAAGGGCGGCCTGCCGTATACACCCTGGGCCAAGGCGCTCAGGGACAAGCGCTTCGCGCTCAAGGCGCGCGACAATCCGGACGCCAACTGTCTGCCGATGGGCTTTTTGCAGTTCCACCAGCAGCCGCAGCCGCGCAAGATCGTCCAGACGAAGAACTTGATCCTCATCCAGTACGAGGCGAACTACGGCCTGCGCCAGATCTACCTAGACGGCCGCAAGCTGCCGCCGCAAGGCGATCCGCAGCCGTGGTGGTACGGCTACTCGGTCGGTCACTGGGAGCATGGGGATCTCGTCGTCGAGACCAATAACCTGCGCGGCGCGGAGGACGGCCCTCACGACGGCTGGCTCGACGTGAACGGCAGCCCGTACTCGCGCCAGGCGAAGATCACCGAGCGCTTCCGCCGTCCGACCTTCGGACATCTGCAGATCGACTTCACGATCGACGACCCGAAGGCCTACACCAAGCCGTGGACGGTGCGCATCGACCAGCGGATCTTGCCCGACCAGCAACTGATCGAGTTCATCTGCAACGAAAACCAGCAATTCGGCCGCCGAATCGATTTGAAGTAGGAGATACGGGCCATGAAGACAAATGCATTCGCACTCAAAGGCCGCCGCCGCGTCGGCACCCGGTTAGGCGCAGCCACGCTCGCGTGCGCCGCCGCCCTGGTCGCCTTCGCGGCACCGCTGCCGCTGGCGGCCCATCATTCGTTCTCCGCGGAGTTCGACGCGAGCCGCGAGATCAAGGTCACGGGCGACGTGACCAAGCTCGAATGGATGAATCCGCACGGGTGGATCCATGTGAGCGTGAAGGAGCTCTGCGAGCGCCCGGGCAGCAAGGGCCCGCGCGGCGGCGACAAAAAGGCGGCGCCTTGGTCGTGCAAGACGCTCGGCGCGAACGAGGCCGCCGAATGGGCCTTCGAGCTCGCGAGCCCCAACGGCCTCATGCGCCAGGGCTGGACGCGCAAGTCGCTGCGTCAAGGCGACCACGTCACGATCGAGGGATTCCGCGCGCGCGACAGCAGCACGAACGGCAACGCCCGCGTCGTCACGACGGCCGACGGCAAGCGCCTCTTCGCCGGATCGAGCCAGGGCACGTCGCCGTAGACGGAGAATCCTAGAAGTCGATCGCCTCCGCGTCGGCCATGATCATCTTGTGGTAGAGCGGCAGCGACCAGCCCTGGGCCTCGAGCTCGTCGAGCCGCCGCTCGAAGGCCTTGCGGTACGCCTCGGGCGTCCCGTAGAGCGCCTTGAGCTCGTCCTTCGAGAACGAGTATTGGTAGTTGCTGAGGCTGCACATCAGGCTCGCGCCGCGCGGCCCGTTCGCCCGCACATAGGCACTGACCTTCGCGGGCAGCGGGTCCGCGGCCTCGTTCATCGGCTTGTAGGTCGCGGTCGGAACATCGACGTAAGGCGTGCGGATGCCGCCGCGAGGGTTGGCGTGCTGGTCGAGTAGCATCTGCGAGCCGTCGTTCTCGACGTTGCGGTCCAGCCAGATTCGGTCGGCGCGCGGCGGCACGACTCCCTTGTCCACCCAGCGAATGAGGTGATCGAGCCCGACGGCATAGTAGGCCTGCAGCGGGAGCGTGCTCAGCGGCCGCGCGCAGGGGTTCGGGATCAGCCTCACGTTGTCGCGCGAATCGACGTGGCCGACGGGAACGAACTCGTAGAGACGAAACTGATCGCCGGGCGCGTCGCCGTCGTTGCGCCGCGAGACGCTGGTCTCGACCTCACGCAGCGTCGGCAGCTGAATCAGCGGCACGTCGACCGGCCCGATCGTCGCCCCGATCGAGGTCGGAAAGAAGCCGTCGTAGATGTGCTGCATCTCGGGCGTGCGGTAACGGGCATGGGCCGGCAGGTAGTTGACGAGCACCCCGGCGCTCATCGAGCTCCCGGCCAGCACGGCCTTACGGACCCGAAGACCGAGCGGCCCCTTCGGGCTTTTGATCAGCGCGCCGACCTGGGACAGGATCTCGTTGGTCTGGCCGGGTGAGACCTCGAGCGCGGCATAGCGGGCGGCGTTGAAGTCGACGAACTGCTGCGGCGACGTTGTCAGGATCTCGACGGCGGCGTGCCCCGATGCCATCGTGTAGTAGCTCGTCATCTCGAACACGTGGGCGGCGCCGCTGATGTGCATGGCCTCGGCGAGCACGATGCCGCTGAAGTCGGCATCGCGGCTCGGACGCCGGATCACGACGCGGGTCGTGTAGGGCTTGCCGTCCGCGGTACCGGAGACGAAGTATTCGAGCGTCTCGTAGCCGAGATCCAGCGTGGTGTAACCCGGCGCCTGAGAGGGCGCGGAGTCGAACATGGGTCCCGGGCCCGTGACCGGCTTCCATGCCGTGGGCAGGCGCACGGCCTCGGGCGTGAGCGGAGCGTCCGCACGGGCGCGGCCGCCCGGGCCGCCCCGACCGAACTGCGCCATCGCGCTGCTCGCCGCGAACCCGATCGCCGCAAGGCCAAGTATCAATGTCGAGATGTTTCTCGTTGCCGCCGATCGACGCATGACTCCCCCCTCGAACGCGACGCTGGAAAAGAATTTCGGCCCTGGTCCGGATTGTGCCAGCAAGCGGGCCGGCGCCACCACTGCTCGCGTTTCGCGCGCCCTCGTCCCGCGCTGGCGGCTCGCTCGCGCTATAGTGCGAGTGATATGAACGCTCAACGCGAGCGATTGCTCGACGATGCCCGAAAGGCCTATCGATGCAGGGCATGGCGCGATGCGTTCGACGCATTCGGGCGCGCCGACGCGTTGACCCCGCTCGATGCCGACGACTTGGAGTCGCTGGCATGGTCGGCCGCGCTGTGCGGCCGCGACGAGGACATGATCGCGGCGCTCGAGCGGCTGCATCACCTCCACGCCGACGGGGGCCGTCATGGCGAGGCGGCGCGGGCGGCCTTCTGGTCGGGCTTTCGCTTATTTTCGCTCGGGGAGCCGGCCCGTGCCGCCGCGTGGATGCAGCGCGCGCGCCGGACTCTCGAACGGGCGGGGCCCGAATCCGGCGTGCTCGAGGGCTATCTGCTACTGCCCGAGGCCCACCGGCAGATGGGCGCCGGGGACTTCGGCGCCGCCCGCGGCGTGGCCGCACGCGCCGCCGAGATCGGCGAGCGCTTCGCCGATCCGAACCTCGTCGCGTTCGCGCGCACGCTCGAGGGCCGCGCGCTCGTGCGCCGGGGCCGCATCGCGGAGGGTCTCGTTTTGCTCGACGAGGCCATGCTCGCGGCGGCGAACGGCGAGCTTGCCCCGATCATAACGGGGCTCGTCTATTGCACGATGATTGCGACCTGCTGCCAGGTCTATGCCATGGACAGAGCGCGCGAGTGGACCGAGGCGCTGGCATGCTGGTGCGACGCTCAGCCCCAACTCGTCCCCTTCACCGGCATCTGCATGGTTCATCGAGCCGAGATCATGCAATGGAACGGCGCCTGGCCCGAGGCCGTGGCCGAGGCCGAAGGGGCGTATCGCCAGCTCGCCGAGTCCGTCGACCGGGATGCCGCGGGAGCCGCCTGCTATCAGCAAGCGGAGATCTATCGCCTGCGCGGCGAATTCGGGCCCGCCGAAGCCGCCTATCGCGACGCGAACCGCTTCGGCCGGGAGCCCCAGCCGGGCCTCGCGCTGCTGCGCCTGGCTCAAGGCCGGCGCGAGCAGGCCGGCGCGGCGATCCGGCGCGTGCTCGGCGGCTGCGCCGACCCGCTTCGGCGCGCGCAGCTGCTGCCCGCCTATGTCGAGATCATGCTGCGTCTCGGCGAACTCGACGCCGCGGACGCGGGCGCGAAAGAGCTCGAAGCCATCGCGCAGCAGTACGGGACCGAAGTCTTGCGTGCCGTGGCCGCCCAGGCGCGAGGGGGCGTGCACCTCGCGGGCGGCGATTTTCAGACGGCGCTCGTCGCCCTCAGCGACGCGTTCGCCATCTGGCAGAAGGTCGATGCGCCCTATATCGCCGCCAGGCTCAGGGTCGCGATCGCCGCCGCCTGCCGCGGTCTCGGTGACGAGGATACCGCGACGCTCGAGCTCGACGCCGCCCGCGAGGTGTTCGAGCGCCTGTGCGCGCAACCCGACCTCGCCGAGCTCGCGGCGCTGCGGCCGGCAGGCACGGGCAAAACGCCTCGCGGGCTCACACAGCGCGAGCTCGAGGTGCTGCGCCTGCTGGCCTCGGGGAAAACGAATCGGGCCATCGCCGAGACCCTCGGTCTCAGCGGCAAGACGGTCGATCGGCACGTCGAGAATATCTTCGCCAAGCTCTGCGTCTCGTCCCGTGCGGCCGCCACCGCGTTCGCTTACGAAGCAAAGCTCCTCTAGGCTCGCGGCCCGCTGCAGCATGGGCCGATTGCCCCATGCCTCCCAGGCGGCCGGATGGGGCATTCGCCCGAAGCGGGCCGCGCCCCGACCTGCAAGACTCGCTCCCGAGTCTCGACGCAACGGGAGGCACAATGAAAAGCGAAACCGAGAATGGACAGTGGCGGGCGCAAAGCGCCTACGGGCCGGAAGCGCCGGCCATGGGCGACGCGCTCATCGAGCCGGGCGCGGCCGTCGCGGCGCTCGAAGGCGGGCCTATCGAGGGACGGGCGAAGAGCGGGCGCCCCACGGAAGGCCGGCGCGGGCCCGGCGCGCAGGAGCGCGCCGACGTCGTCGTCATCGGTGCCGGCCAGGCGGGACTCTCCGTCGGCTACCACCTCGCCCGCCGCGGCGTGAACTTCGTGATCCTGGACGCCCACGCGCGGGTCGGCGACGCCTGGCGCCGCCGCTGGGACTCGCTGCGGCTGTTCACGCCCGCCCGCTTCGACGGTCTCGACGGCATGCCGTTCCCGGCTCCGGCGGGATCGTTTCCGACCAAGGACGAGATGGCCGACTACCTGGAAAAATTCGCGGCCGAGCTCCATCTGCCCGTCCGCACGGGGGCGCGCGTCGAGGCGGTATCGAGGCACGGCGATCGTTACCGCGTCACGGCCGGCGGCCGGCGCATCGAGGCGCGCCAAGTGGTCGTTGCCGCCGCGAGCTTCCAAAGGCCGCACCTGCCGGCGTTCGCGGCCGAGCTCGACCCGGCCATCGTGCAGCTGCACGCCGGCGAATACCGCAACCCGTCGCAGTTGCGCGCTGGCGACGTCCTGCTCGTCGGCGCAGGCAATTCCGGCGCCGAGATCGCCATGGACCTCGCGGACCGGCACAGCGTATGGCTCGCCGGCCGCGACGTCGGCCACATCCCGTTCCGCATCGAAGGATGGCTGGGCCGGCACCTCATGGTGAGGCTGGTGCTGCGCGTGCTGTTTCATCGCGTCGTGACCCTCGATACGCCGATCGGGCGCCGGCTGCAGCCGAAAATCCTCGGTCACGGCGGCCCCCTGCTGCGACAGCGCCCACGCGATCTCGAGGCGGCCGGCGTGCGGCGCGTGCCGCGCGTCGCGGGCGTCGATGCCGGCCGCCCGCGTCTCGAGGACGGCCGCGTGCTCGACGTTGCGAACGTCGTCTGGTGCACGGGTTTCGAGCCGGGGCTCGACTGGATCGAGCTGCCCGTCTTCGACCCGGACGGCCGGCCCCGCCAACGCCGCGGCATCGTCGAGAGCGAGCCCGGCCTTTACTTCGTCGGCATGCACTTTCAGCACTCGATGTCGTCGGGGATGATTCACGGCGTCGGCCGCGACGCGCGCAACGTCGCGCAGACGGTGGCCGAGCGGCTCCGCGCCGCTCGGACCGGCGCGCCGCGCACGTGAGTCTGCCCGCTCAGTCCGCGCCGTCGGCCGTGCCGAGATACTTGCGCTTGATGGCCGTCCACTCGTCGCTGCCGACGAGCCGCAGCAGCGCGACGTTGATGGGCTCGCGCAGCTTGCTGCCGGCCGGCAGCGCGATCGCGTAGTCCTGGCGCTGGAAGACGCCGGGCAGCACGCGCGTGCGCTTCGGATATTCGGCGTTGGCCGCGTAGCGCAGGATCGGATCGTCGTAGACGACCGCGTCGACGCTGTGGGCCGCGAGCGCATTGAGCGCGGCCGGAAGATCCGCGACACCGGTGTAGCGAATCCCGCGGGCATCGAGATAAGCCGCCGTCGCGGAGCCCGTCGGCGCCGCCACGCGCGCGTTCGCCAGATCGTCGGGGCCCTGGATGCCCGTATTGAGCTGCGTCACGGTCAGCGACGTGGCGATGGCCGCCGTGAAGCTCGAGATGATGATCACGGCCGTGAACATCCAGACGAGACCGACGATGCGCCCGCCGAGCGTCGAGGGCGCCTTGTCGCCGTAACCGACGGTCGTCATCGTCACGGCCGCCCACCACAGCCCAGAGCCGATGCCGCGCACGACGCTGCCGCCGAACTGCTCGGGATTCTTGCGGCGCTCGAACAGCCAGAGCACGAAACCCACGGCGAGCAGCAGCGCGACGAGCCCGGCGATGACCGCGAAGAACTGCCAGGACAGCAGGCGTTCGAGGGCCGCGAGCACGCGCCCGCCGCGCATCGGCACCGCGATCGCGAGCCCCGTCGTGTAAAAGGGATAGGTGAAATCGATGCGTTGCTCGCGCGGCGCCGTGACCGTCAGCGCGGCGACCGAGGCGTCGAGCGTGCCGTCCTCAAGCCCGGTGATGAGCCCGTCGAGGTCCGTCTCGCGAAACTCGAAGTCGAGCCCGAGATCAGCGGCGACGCGGCGCCAAAGATCGATGCTGATGCCCTCGAACCCGCCGTTATCGGTCTTGATCACGAAGGGCGGCGCAACCTTGGTGCCGATCACGAGCTTCGCGCGCGGCGCGGCCGCCTGCGCCTGGGCGGCCTCGTTGCCGGCGGGCGCGGTCGGCGCCGCGCCCTGGTCGCCGGTGGGCGCCGTGTCTTGAGCGCCGGCGCGGCCGGCCCCCAACAGCATGATACCGAGAACGACGACGAACCCAATGGGTCGAGTCGACCCGAGCCGGATCTGTCGAGTCACGAGAAGCACCCGGATGCAACTACGATGGCCCTAACCGTAGCAGATCGCAGCGCGGCACGAGCCACGCCCCGGATGCGGCATTGACAATACTTCGATGGTTAGCTAACGTTAGAACCGCTATGGCACCGCTACACCGGTCGCTTCTCGATCTCCTCCGCGGGCAGCGGCTCGCCGTCGCGATGGCGCTGGCCGTTCTGGTGCTGGCCGGCATGAACTGGATCCAAGCCCCCGAGCATGCGCTGCGCTGGCTCCGGAAGGCCCTCACGCTGCCGGCGCTCGCCTTCGGCATCCGGCAGATCGCATTGCTCGGCCTCGAGATCTGGGTCCGGGCCGGCGTTCACAGCGCGGATCTCGAAGTCGAACGGCGAATTCTGGGCCTCGCGTCGGCCGCCGTGTTCATCGTCTACGGCAACGCGCTGCCCAAGATCCTGACGCCGCTGTCGATCCTGCCTTTGCGTCTCGCCGAGCGCGTGACGAGCGCGCGGCGGTTCGTCGGAACCGTTTGGTTCGCGCTCGGCGTCGCCATGGCAATCGCGTTCACGGCAATGCCCTTCACGCTGGCAAAGGCGCTGGAGCACTGGTCGTTCATCGCCGGACTGACGACGATCGCGGGCACCATCGGGTGGATGAACGCGCGTCCGGTCGAAGGGGAGAAATGACGAACAACAAGGTCTTCAAGGCACTCGCCGACCCCACGCGCAGACATGTCCTCGAGCTGCTTCGGGGCGGCGCCAAGACGGCGGGCGAGCTCGCGGAGCGCTTTCCCGTCTCCAAGCCGACGATGTCGGCGCATTTCTCGGTGCTGCAGGAAGCGGGTTTGATCGAGGCGGAGAAGAACGGCCGGGTCATCTACTACCGGCTCAGAATGTCGGTGCTCGAAGACGCATTGCTCGGGTTCGCCGAGCGGTTCGGCATCGAGGCCGCGAGCAAGGCCGATGCACGGCCGAAGCGAAAACGCATTGCGCTGCGGCGCGGGGAGCTCTGATGCCCGGCGAGAAGATCAAGCTCACGTTCTATCATTCGGTGGTCTGCCCGCGCTGCCACTATACCGGCATCGTGCTGCGCGCCGTCCTGCGAAGGCGCCCCGATATCGACCTGGCGCGAGTCGAAGTGCTGACGCACACCCATCAGGCCCGGAACGACGGCGTCAGAGCGGTCCCTGCCCTCGTCTCCGGAGGCCGCAGGCTATCCGGTTTCGTTCTGACGCGAACCCGAATCGAGCGCTTTCTGGATTCCCTCGCAAAAGACTCCGCATAACGGTCGCGCTCATCCGCAGGACGCGCCTCCCCTGGCGCGCGTCTCCGTGCGCCGCGGCATCCCCGCGGCACCAACCTCGAATTCCTAGCTCGCATCGAACCGCTCGGCGAGGCGGCGCCCTGCCCCAACAAGGCGGAAACCCTAGCTAGGGAACGCACCGATGATACTTGGAGTGCATTCTTGCGACACTCTAGTGCCCTCTATTGTTGGCCGCGTTTCGTATACGCAACAGCTGGAGCGCAAGCGCGGCCCAGAGGAACGGCACCCCCATTAACTCAGGGAAGAGGCTTCTCATGAGCACGGAAAAATCACCGCTTTTGGGCCGCATATCGTCGAGCGCACTCGCATCCGCGATCGCCGCATTGTTGGCGGGCGGCGGCTTCGGTACGGCCTTCGCGCAGGACCAGGCCGCGCCGACGCAGGGGCAAGCACAGACGTTGGGCCCCGCGCTCGAGCAAATCACCGTGACGGGCACGCGCATCCGCCGGCGGGACTACACCTCGAACAGTCCCATCGTGACGATCGACAAATCGACGTTCAATCAGTCGTCCACGGCGGCGATCGAGACCCAGCTCAATCAGCTGCCGCAGTTCACGCCGACGCTGGATAACCCGACGCAAGGCGGCGATATTCAGCCGAACGCGCGGAACACCCCGGGGATCGCCTCGGTGTCGCTGCGCGGGCTGGGCGCGAACCGTAGTCTCGTGCTGATCAACGGCCGCCGCGTCGTGCCCTCGAACGCCTCAATGGTCGTGGACATCAACACGATTCCGGCCGCGGCCATCCAGCGCGTCGAAGCCATATCGGGCGGCGCCTCCGCGGTCTATGGCGCCGACGCCGTCGCCGGCGCGGTCAACTTCATCCTGCGGGACAACTTCCAGGGCATGGAGCTCAACGTGCAATCGAGCTCCACGCAACGGCACGACGATTCCGAATACCGGGCGTCGGGCATCATGGGAAGCAATTTTGCCGAAGGGAAGGGCAACGTCACATTCGCCTTCGAGTCCAACAAACGCGAGGCCGCCCTGCAGCGCGATCGCCCGTGGTATCGGAACCTATGGGCCAACCCCAGCATCGGCGGCACGCAGTTCTTCCCCGACTTCACCGGCTACTATACGGGCTTCACGAACCTGCCCGATCCGGCCGTCCTGAACGCCCAGATCAGCGGCGCAACGTTCACGGCCCCGCCGACGAATGCCGTGATTTACAGCGACGCCAACGGCAACGCATTCTCGGGCTTCGACAGCGCCGGCGTGCCGGGCGCCTCCGGCGCCCAATTCATCGACGGCGAAAGATACGTGCGGCTCGACAACGGACAGATCGGTATCAATAACACGAAGAACTACCTGATCCTGCCGCTGTCGCGCATCAATATGTATTCGCACGCTCGCTACGACATCAACGACTCCGTCAGCGCCTTTGCCGAAGGCTATTTCAGCAGGACATCGACGAAGACCACGCAGGAACCGGTGCCGATCACGAGCGGGTGGAGCGTCACCGTCGACCCGACGATCGATAGCGCCATGATTCCTCCGAGTCTGCTCACCATCCTCGATTCGCGGCCCGTGCCGACCGCCCCGTTCTCCTTGCGCACGGTGCTGCCGTTCGACCGCACGTCCAACACCGACGTTGACACCTACAACATCACGGCCGGTCTCAACGGCAAGCTCGGGGGCGACTGGACCTGGGAGCTCTTCACCTCGCAGGGGAAGGCCCAGACGACGGTGCTGCAGCAGGGCTTCGCCTCGCTGCAAAGGATGCGCGCCGTCATGGAAGCGCCCAATTTCGGACAAGGCTTCACGCAAACGGGCAACTCCGGCCCGCCCGATTTCGGCTTCGGCGGTGCGACGGCCACCTGCACGACCGGTCTCGATCCGTTTGCCTGGAGCTCGGTCAGCCAGGACTGCTTCGATGCCATCGGCGCCAACATCAGCACCAAGGAGGTCATGCAGCAGCAGATCTGGCAGGCTAACTTCGAGGGCCCCCTCGGCAACCTGCCGGCGGGCCAGGTGCGACTCGCCGCGGGCCTGAACTACCGGAGAAACGACTACGCGTTCCAGAACGACACGCTCGTCAGTCAAGGCGTGTCTTTCCTCGAGCAGGCCGCGGGCCTGTACCCGGCCGGCAGCTCCGCCGGCAACATCGACGTCAACGAAGCCTACGCCGAGTTCTCCATCCCGGTCCTGAGCAACAAGCCCGCCGTGCAGCAGCTATCTTTCGACCTCGGGCTGCGCACCTCGGACTACAACACGACCGGCACCAGCAACACCTACAAGTTCGAGGGCGATTGGCGCGTCAACGACATATTGCGACTGCGCGGCGGCTTCAACCGTGCCGAGCGCGCGCCGAACATCGCCGAGCTGTACCTGGCGCCCGAGCAGACCTTTGCGTTCGCTCCGGGCGGCGACGTTTGCTCTGTCAACAACGCTCAGTCCTGGTCGGCCAACGCGAAGCAGGATCCGGCCCACTGGCAGGACGTTGTCCGCCTGTGCGGCGAGCTCATGCGGGCTTCCGGCAATCCCACGGCGGACCAGTCGTTTTACGGCATCCCGGCCGCGGACGTTGCGGCTGGGGCCGCGCCGACCACGACGCAGCCTGCCGGCCCCTCGTTCCTGTTTCCGACGACGGTCGGTAATTCGAGCCTCAATCCCGAAAAGGCCGATACGTGGACGCTGGGCGCCGTCATCAATCTGTCGTTCGACAGCGGCCTGTCGTCGGACCTGCAGCTCTCGGCCGATTACTACGATATCTCCGTCAGCGACGCGATCGGCGAGCAGTCGCCCGATATCGTGATGCGCCAGTGCACCTCAGCGGCCTTCAATCCGACCTTCGATCCCAATTCGCCGTACTGCGCGGGGTTCAGGCGCAACGCGACCGGCTCCATCGGCAATCTGCAGCGCACGTTCTTCAACAACGGCCGCTTCGACACCAGCGGCGTAGACCTTCAGGCGACCTGGAGCTTCGCGGCCGGCCCCGGCCGGGTCACGATCAATCCGCTGGTCAACCTACTGATCCAAATGAAATCGGCGGAACTGCCCACCGAGCCCCTGACGGACTACGCCGGCACGTTCGGTCCGAGCCAGAACGGCCTCAACGGCAGCTCCTACGATTACCGGGCGTTGACGACGTTCACCTACAGCCTCGACAAATTCGACGTGAGTCTGCGCTGGCAGGACCTGCCGAGCATCAAGGCCGAAGTTGCCGCGACCAACCCGGATACGACCATCACCGGCGCCCCGGCCTACAACCTGTTCGACCTATACGGCCGGTATCAGCTGCGGGACAACGTCTCGCTGCGCTTCGGCGTCCAGAACGTATTGGACAAGGCGCCCCCGCTCACGCTCGTCGATACGAACCCGGTCCCGCCGACGCTGCCCGGAGGCTCGTTCAACACCAACAACTACGACATCAACGGCCGCCGCGCTTATGTCGGCGCGACCATCGATTTCTGAATATCGGCTCTTCAGATAGCGGCGGCGGGCCTCCTATTCCGAGGCCCGCCGCGTGAGGCTGCGAGCCGCTGCCCAGCCGCTGACCCATGCGGTGCGCCCGGCCGATACGCTGCTCGAGCACGGCCGGATTCCAGGGCAGGTCCACGTTGATGACGGTGTCCGCGGCCTGCAAGTTGAGCCCGGTCGAGCCCGCGTTCGTCATGAGGATGAGCCGGCAGGCGGCGTTTCGCTGGAAGCGATTCACGAGCTGTTGCCGCTTCTTCTGCGGCACGGAGCCGTCGAGGCGCACGTAGTCGGCACCGAAACGCTCGAGCTGCCGCTCGATGAGATCGAGCATCGTCGTCCACTCCGAGAAGAGCACGATCTTGCGTGCCTCCTCGGCCAGCACCTTTCCGGCACGGCTCACACGGGCAGGAGCTCGAGCGCTTCGCCTTGACTATTGCGCAGCACGCCGAAGTGTCGATGATCCAGAGTCGCCACCTTGCGCTCCGCGAGCGCCTCGCAGGTGCAGAAAACGGCCGCGTCGACGAAGCCGAGGCGCTGATCGTCGAACCGAGCCTGCAGCCTCGCAGCGGCGACGAGGAGCGAGGCGTCGGCCGGCCACAGGATATACGCGCCCGCCTGCACGTCTTCGGCGAACGCGAGCCAGACATCGGTGGTCGCGTTCTTCCGAAGCCAGTAGTCCAGTTCGACGAGCACGGGCTCGGGCACCACGAGTTGCTCCTCGCATCGGCTGATGAGGTCGGCACAAACCTCGTGGTCGCGATCGCCTTCGTCCAAGGCCGCGTAGATGACGCCAGTGTCTACGACGAGCGCCACTCTTCGGCTCCGGCCGCCTCATCCGGGGATTCGCCGATTCGTCGGCCAACGTTGCCGCCGGGCCCCGTAAACAATCCCATCCTTGGACGCGGCGCACTTTCGAGGCGCCGACCTTCTCCCCACTTCGCCAATCCGAAGGTATTAGGTGCCACCCGGCGAAACCGGTCCGGAAAGCGCGGCAGTCGCGCCGCCAACTGATAGACGATTTGGTCGGGCCGAGACGGGGCACCTCGGGGATGTCGCCAGCCACGGGCCTTGATGCGGTTCCCGAGTTCCTTCGCATGAAGCGGCCGGCCGGCCTGCTCCAGCACTATTTCGGCTGCGTCTTGGAGCGTTCTACCCGCCAGATTGGCCCCCTGGGGTGAGGACGAGCCGACGTTGGCGCCCGCGAGCACGCGTTCCGCATTTTCCGAAGCCCTCAACAGCTCGGCCAAAGCCTGCGCCGCGCGCGCTGCCCGGTCGGCGTCCTCCGGCCGGCGAACAGGCTCGCTCAGGAGGCGGTTCAAGCGGTCCCTGAGATCGTCGCTTTCTGTGCTCATCTTTCTTGCGCTTAATTTTAAGTATGAGAGATAAGATTGACTCATAGTCTGGCGCGCGTCAATAACCGCGGGGAAGACGGATTTCGGCAGAACGTACGCTTGACATGTCAAGATCTGTCAAGACAATAACGAGATGGCTAGCATCAAGGTCAGCTCAAAGGTCGAAGAGGCGGAGTGGAAGGCCCTCCAGGAGCTAGCGCGCGAGTCGCACCAGAACATCTCCGGCCTCCTGACCGAGGCGATTCGTGAATACGTCAAACGACGCCGAGTGCGCGCCGGAGTGCTCGGACATCTCGAGGACTCGATCGAGCAGAACCGCGAGCTGGGACGGCGTCTTGCCGAGTGAGCAGGCCGCGTACGTACAGTTCTTGAGCCTCGACGAAGTCGAGGCCATTCATCGGCGGCTCATCGAGGTCTTCGGCGGAGCAGAAGGCGTTCGAGACCGCGGGCTCCTCGACAGCGCCCTCCACCGGCCGCAGTCCGGCTACTACCGAGCTCTCGCCGAGATGGCGGCGGCGCTGTTCGAGTCCTTGCTCATGAACGCCTTCGTTGATGGCAACAAGCGAGTGGCGTTCTTCGCGACGGATGTGTTCTTACGCCTGAACGGCTGGCGCATCGTGGCCGAAGCCGACGCGGCGCACTCGTACCTCATCGGGCTGCTCGAGCGCGGCGAGTGCAACTTCGAGGCGCTTCACGGCTGGCTCCGGACGTCCATGCAACGGCTCTGACCCCTCCGCGACGGGTTTCTCGCCCAGGGCGGTCCTTACTCGGCTACATCAACGGCAACGGAAAGCGCTCTCCCGGCCCACAAGGCCCACGAGGCCCAGAACGCCTTACGCTAAACTGCCCAACCAACTAACCCAGCCCGCGCCCGCACCGAGCCCCGCATGACCGAAGCGGCCCGCCTGTTCCAGCACGTCACAGCCGACAAGGCCGCGCTGTACCGTGCCATCCTCAAGAGCTTCGCGGCCGCGAAGCGCCAATTCCGCCTGTGACGGCCGCGACCGTGGCGGCCGTGCTCGCCTCGATCGCGTGCACCGAGCATCCATCGCCGCGCCCTCGAAGAGCTCGACGAGCAGCTGCAGCGCGAGACCGAGGCGCGCGAGGACGCGCAGGCGGCGGCCGCGGACCTAGAGGCGAAGCGCATCGCGCTGCGCCAGGCCGAGGAGACGGTCGCGGCGCTCAAGGACACCGTCGGCAAACAGGTCGAGGAGCTGCTCGGCGCCATCGAGCAGACCAAACAATCGCTCGCGCGGGATCAGGACGCGGAGAAGCGGGCGCGCGCCGAGCTCATCGTCGCGAGCAGCCGGCGCGGCGAGGCGCAGAAGGATTGCGAGGCTAAGGAAACACGCCTCGCCGAGCGTGTGGAGGCGCGCAAGGCAGCCGTCGAGGCGCTCGAGGCCTTCGCGCGCGAAACCGAGCTGCTGGCCGTCGCGCTCGGCGAGGACTTCGAAACGCCTGCGGTGCCGGCGGCGCACGCGGCGCCGGGAGCGCCCGGGGCAATCGAGACGCTCGCGTTGACCGCGACGGCCGCGGCGCCCGTAGCGCGCGCGGTGCCCGCGGTGCCCGCGACGTCCGCCCTCCCCGAGGCGCCGTGGGGCATCGATGCCGCGCTCGGCGTCGCCCGGCGTGCCGAACAGGCCTTGGCGCGCGTCGCGGCAGAGGATGCCGATTGGGCGCGCGTGCAGGCGGACGTCGGCCGCGACCTCACGGAGCTGCAGAACGCCATGTCCGTGCGCGGTCACTCGGCGACCGCCGAGCCGAGCGACCATGGCCTCATCGTGCGCATCGTCCATCAGCAGCGGCCGGAGCGCCCGGACGTGCTCCAGCGGCGAATCGAAGCCGAGCTCGCCGAGCGCCGGCGCCTGCTCACGGCGCGCGAGCGCGAGGTGCTCGAGCAGCATCTCGAGAAGGAGATCGCCGCGAACCTGCAGCGCATGATCCAGGACACCGATCGGCGCGTGACCTCCATCAACGACGAGCTCGCCGCGCGGCCGACCTCGACGGGCGTGCGCTACCGCGTGCTCTGGCAGCCGATACCTGAGGACGCGCAGGACGGCGTACCCGGTCTGACCGAGGCGCGGCGGCGGCTGCTCAAGACGAGCGCCGCTGGCATCGGTTCCGTGTGCAACGCCTGCACGACGGGCAGTGGCGCCCGCTCGCCGGGCCCGCCTCGAGCGGCGAGCCCGCTCCCGGGAGACGGGCACCGACGAAACCGGCTCCGGCGAAACCGAGCTCGACGATACCGAGTCCGACCAAACCGAGTCCGACTACACCGGCTTCGACGCGGACGGTCCCACGTCGCAACGCGTGTCGCGCCGCGACCAATCGGCGAGCGTGGGCGTCACGCTCAACGAGCTCGCGGCCCCCGTGTTGATCCTGAACCTTCGGGCCCGCGGCGACTCCGCCCCCGCGCCGCCTGTCTGAGGCGGCCGCCGAGGCCGGCAGCCCGATGCACCTGACGCTGCGCGCCCTGCTTCGCGACTCGCCGAGCTGGGACGTTGCCGGCCGCGCCGTGCACGTGTGCGAGAACGCCTCGGTCGTCGCCGTCGCCGCCGATGCGGTCGGCGCCGCCTGCACGCCGCCCGCGGCCGTGTGGGACGTTGCGCTCGCCGACGACATGGCCCTGAGAGGCGTGGTCGTGCACGAGGAGGCTGTCGTGAATGCGTTGATCGCGGATCTGGCGGGGTGACGCGACGCGTCGGGACGTTGCGGGTCCGATGCGGTCGCCGCATGGGCGGCGGAGGCCTGCAGAGGTCGTCTGGAGAGGTGGCGCGAAGCGGGCGACCGCCGTAATCCGAGCGTTTTAGCCGCTAAGGGGCTCTTGTCGGATGCAAGCGTGCGTGGGAGTATCGTTCCATGGCCGTTCCCAAGCTGTCTGAATTGCTTAAGCTTCCCTTCGAGGAGCGGGCAGAGCTCGCCTTAGCCCTATGGGAGAGCCTAACGGACGCCGAGCGCGACGCACAATTCGCGCTTACCAGAGAGGACGAGGCCGAACTCGACCGTCGATGGGCAGAACACGTCCGTGATCCTTCATCGGCGGTTCCCTGGCAAGACGTGCGTCGAAAGCTATTGGATCCTGAGTGACGCGGCCGGTCGCGTTCCGTCCCGAAGCCGACCGCGAGCTCTCGAGTCCTTTGCCTGGTACGAGCAGAAACGCGAGGGGCTCGGGGCCGAGTTTGCGAGAGCCGTCGTAGATCTGATCACGCGGCTAGCGGATCATCCATTCGCTTTTCCGCGAGTCTACGGCGAGGTCAGACGAGCTACACTTCGCCGCTTCCCTTACGCAGTCTACTTTCGGCTCTCGGCGGATGAGATTGTTGTCCTCGCCGTCCACGGCCGCCAGAATCCAAGTCGGTGGCAGACTCGTGCTTGAACGACCACGCTCAGCGAATCGCACGCGCACCGCTGCAGAGGGACAACGGCGTCGGCTCGATCATGCGGATCGACTCGCGACGTTCGTCGGGGAAACATCTGTCAAGCGCGCCGTTGGGGTCCGGTTGAAGTTGAGGTTGAGGTTGAGGTTGAGGCCATGAGCTCCCGCACGGCCACCGTCATACCTTCGATGACGCGAGATGAGAATGCATCCGCCGAGCCGTAGACTTCGCCCGTATCGAAGCGGCCGTTCTCCAGATGAAAAACGGTAACCTCTTCCGCCCGCGAGTCGACGAGCCAATACTCGGTTACGCCGTTGCGCTCATAGATCGCCTTCTTCTCGCCGCGGTCTTGAGACGCCGTCTTCGGCGAGAGCACCTCCACGATCAAGTCGGGAACGACGCGCAGGAAGCGGCCGGGCTCAGGCGTGGGCGCGGCCGCCCAACGCTCTTTCGAAACGAAGGCGTGATCGGGTTCGACCGTATCCCCGGAGGGGAGCTCGAACCCCTGGCTCGCATCGAAAAGCTTGCCGAGGCCGCGCGCGCGCACGACGCGGCCCAGCAGCCACTGTATGTTGCTGCCGACCTCTCCATGCGGATAGCCCGCCGGGGGGTTCATGACGACCCTACCATTGAGCAGCTCATAATGGCCAAGGTCCCCGGCGGCCTCGCGGGTCGCAACGAACGCTGCAAATTCGTCCGGCGTCACAGTTCGCGTAGACTCGAAAATCAGATCGTGCATGTATGGTGCCCCTGAATCGCAGTCGTGCCAATACGGCTGCCGATGTCGCCACTTCCTTGAGACCTCACCAAGACGTACTTCCGTTGTGATGATTTATACAGGCGTATGACGGCACGCGACGCTACCGGTATCGAGCCGATACGACGACATTCGCTATCGTCCTCGCCTTATGGGAACGGCATACCCAAAACGATCGCGCGCCGAGTCGCGGCGTTGCGCGCGTGACCGTCGCGGACGGCATCGAGTCTAGAATCGTCCGCGCCACGGACCGCCGCCGCGCGCTGGGCGTCACCGCCGCGTGGAGCGTCGGCGACGGTCCCGTGCACTTCGCAAGCGCGGGTCATGCCGTACTCGATCCGCCACGCCCAATGACCGCGCAAACCGTCTGCCCCTGGTTCTCCGTCACGAAGCTGTTCACGGCGACGGCCGTGCTCCAGCTCGCGCAGGCGCGCGAGCTCGACCTCGACGCGCCCATCGCCTCGCTCCGGCCGGATCTGCCCGGCGAGATTGCGGAAACGACGACGACGCGTCAGCTGCTCGCGCACACGTCCGGGCTTCCCAACCCGATGCCGTTGCGATGGGTGCATCCGGCCGCCGAACCCGGCCCCGATCTCGAGTCGATGACGAGGCGGCTTCTCGCGCGGCACCGCAGGCTTCGCTTCGCGCCCGGCACGCGCTACGCCTATTCGAACCTCGGTTACCTCGTTCTGGGGCTCCTCATCGAGCGCGTCAGCGGGCTCGGCTTCGAGGCCTACGTTGCGCGGAACGTGCTGAAGCCTCTGGGCGCGACGGCTGCCGGCTTCGAGCTGCCGGCCGACGCCGCGCGCGGCTACAGCAGGCGGCGGTCGCTCATGGGCATCGCCGCAAAGCTGCTCGTCGACCGGTCGCTGTTCGGGCCGACGCGCGGCCGCTTCACTGAGTTGCGGCCGTTCGAGCTCGACGGGGCGCCCTACGGCGGCCTCGTCGGCCCGGTCACGGACATGGTCGCGCTCGGCCGCGCGATGCTGGACGGCGGCCGCGGCGCGGAGGGTCAGGTGCTCGACGCGGCGACCGTGCGCCTGGCCTTGACGCCGATGCGCTCGCGCGATGGCCGCCCGCTTCCGATCGGTCTCGGCTGGCATCTCGCCGAGGCGAACGGCGAGCCGTACGCCCATCACCTCGGCGGCGGGATGGGGTTTCGCTCGGAGCTGCGCATCTATCCGCGCCTCGGCCGCGCCATCGCGGTCATCGGGAACGAGACGAGCTTCGACACGAAAACGATCGCGGCGCTCGTTGCGGCATGGGCCGCCCCACCGGCGGCCGCCCGTGGGCCGAGCGGCGTCGTCCGTCGGCATTGATCTACGCATGCGTATACATATATTGTTCCGCGAATGAAGACCGAGCGGCTCAATCTACTGATTTCCCCGCAGGCCAAAGCGGAGATCGTGGCCCGTGCCGCGGCGCTCAATCTATCGACAAGCGAGCTGATTCGGCGCGCCGTGGCCAGCTATGAGCCTGCCGCCGACGATGCCGAGTTGCAGGCCCTCGCCGGCGAGCTTCTGGAGACCGTGGCGCGGACCGAACAGGCGCTCGATGCCGCCGTCCGTCGGCTGGAAAGCCTCGAGGACAATCTCGACCGCAACGGCAACGAGGTTCGCGACGAGGTTCGCGAGTCGGCGGAGCGCTGGCCGTTTCCGGCGTTTCCCATGGGTGGGTGCTCATCGTGACTGCCTGGAACGATTTGCGGGAAGGCATCAGGCGCGCCATTCTCATGCAGGAGCGCATGGAGCGCGTCATCGCAGGTGTCGAGAAGATCGAAGCACGGGTGATCGACCACGAGCGCCGCCTCGTGCGTATCGAGACCATGATCGAGCTCGCCCAACAGGGCAGGCTCGGAGGACGCTCACCGTCCGGCTAGGTCCGAGCCGCCCCGAGAGTCACGAGCAGCCCCGAGACTCACTGGTACAGGCCCAGCACTGCCTTCAGGCTGCGCTCGACGCGCGCGAGCTCCTCCTCTGTCAGGCGAGTGAGCGGGCCGTCTATCAGTCGACGCCGATCCAGAGTGCGCGGTTGTTCCGGCATGACCTGGCAGTCATCCGGCAGCCGATCGCGCGCCGTGACAGTCACGTGGAGAGGCTCCTTCGAAGCGCGAACCTGGGTGGTCAGCGGCAAGACGATGATCGTCGGGTCGCCTTGCGCGATGAGGAAATCAGCCTGCATGATCAGGACAGGCCGAACCTTGCCCACCTCCGAGCCGCGGTTCGGGTTGAGGTTCCCCAGCCAGATTTCGCCCCGCCTCATCGGCGCTTTTTCGGCTTCTTCTTGCCGCGATAGCGGGCTCGAGTCTCATGAACGGCGCTGCCCTCGCGCAAAGTCAGCGACTCGTTGTCGAGCGGCAGCGACTCTTCCGCGCTCGCAAGCGCTTCCGCGTCGCCGCCGTCTCGCGCGGCTCTCGCGATTTCCGCTAGAAAACGCTCACGCTCGAGGCGTCGCAAGTAATCGACGATCGCCTCCCGGGCGACCTCGGACTTCGGCCGTCCAGCGCGCTCGGCTTCGCGCGCGAGCTGCAGCTCGACCTCTTCAGAAAGCCTGATGCTTACGAGTGGCATTGCGTTTCGTATGACAGTACGTATTGCGTACAGTATGCCAGCTCGACATACGCTTCTCAATGTTCGGGGCGCCGGCACCGGCATATGGCCTCCCGCGCGACGGCGCCGTCCCCGAGCGGACGTTGTTTGCGCGATAATCGGCCGATCGCGCGCCGCGACGTCGAGTGATTCAGCAGCCGGTTGTGATGAAACGCACTGCGCCCCCTACGCACAAATGGCAGTTCAAATCGCGTTTTCGCAGCCACGCCTTCGGGTGGCGGGGATCGCGAACCGCCGTTCAGCGCGTCAAAGAAGCCGTCACGGAGATACGGAGCGTTGCCCGCAGCGACGCCGTGCTCGCAGCCGAGGGGGCGATCGCGTTTCTCGAGCGCGTCTCGCCGGCGCTCGAGCACGTGGACAGCTCCTCGGGCGCCATCGGCACGGCGGTCAACAACGCGATCGACGCGCTGGTCCCGATCATCGTCGCGGCTCCCGTTGACGAGGCACGGCGCGAGGCCTGGCTCGAACGGCTGTTCGACGCGTACCAGAACGACGGCATTCCCTACATCGAGGAGCTCGGCGACTACTGGGGCGAGCTCTGCCGCTCGAAGGCGCTCGCCGGACGCTGGGCCGACGAGCTGATCGACTTGACCCGGCACGTATGGCGCGGCCCGCCGGGCGGCTTCTTCAAGGGCACGACGTGCTGCTTGAGCGCACTGCTCGCGGCCGAGCGCTACGACGAGCTGCTCGAGCTGCTCGAGCTCGCGCCCCATCGGATGTGGCACTACCGCAAGTTCGGCGTGCGGGCACTCGCGGCCTCGGGGCGCGCGGTCGAGGCGATCCGCTACGCCGAAGCAACCCGCGGGCTCAACGAGAGCCCCACTGCAATCGCGCGCGCCTGCGAGCAGATCCTGCTCGACTCGGATCTTGCCGACGAGGCCTACGCGCGTTACGGCCTCGCGGCGAACCGGGCCCAAACCCATCTGGCCTGGTTCCGTGCCGTCGCTAAAAGGTATCCGCACAAGGCTCCGGCCGACATTCTCGAGGATCTCGTGGCGTACACGCCCGGCGACGAAGGCAAATGGTTTGCGGCCGCCAAGAGCGCGAAGCTCTACGACGAAGCCATCGCGCTCGCGTTCCGGTCGCCGTGCTCGCCGCAAACGCTGACGCGCGCCGCCCGCGACTTCGCCGCGAAGCGCCCGGACTTCGCGATCGAGGCCGGCATCGCCGCACTGCACTGGCTTGCTCTGGGCTACGGATACGAGGTGACGAGCATGGACGTGCGAGCAGCATATGCGCATGCAATGACGGCTGCCGAGAACGCCGGGCGCGTCGATGAGACGCGCAGGCGAATCCGGGAGGTCATAGGCGGGGGCGCGGCGGCGGAGTTCGTGACGCGCTGGCTCGCCGGCGGGCTCGATTGAGACTGCAGGGATTTCAGAGCCCTTGGTCCGCGACTACGGCCTTCGCGTCGCCGCGAACCGGTCGTCTCGTGCCTGCCGGTCGCGCCGCGTTTCATAGTTGAGCTGTGGACGAAGTCTTAATAGCGCCGGCGTATATTAAGACTTCTACGCGAAATTTGAATTTCAGTCCGTCGCGGTGGCCTTGGATGCCGTCGTCGTATTGGTTAACAGCTGCCATGACGAAGAAGCGAGGCCGCTCCGCGGACCGCGGACGAGTTAGGATCTGCACTTGACATCTTCCCGCCGAAACGTATCCTGGCCTGCTTCGTTTTCGAGGCCTTCCCATGTTCGGTGCTTTTGTCCGATCTTCAGCAAGCATAGATGAAATAACCTAGCGCGCTTCGGGCTTCCGGCTCGAAGCGAAAAGCTTTGGGCCGGCGGGCGTGGCGGATGACGCGAAGCCTCCGGCGAGCGATCCCGGAGGCTTTTTCGTGTCTTGACACGCTGCGCCGATGAAACGCATGAAATTCGACATTGCCGACGCCGATGATGAGCATCTCGCTCTGCCGCTGCGCATCGCGCTGCAGGGCGACCTTCGCGACCTGCCCGATACTGTCTTGAAGCTTCGGGCGCTGCGTGCGCTCGATTGCGGCGCGGCACGTTTCCCGATTCACCGGCGCGTTCGCTTCGCCGTGCGCCGGCCGCTGGAGTCGCTGTTCGACGATCTGGCGCTTTGCTCGCAGCTCATCGCACAGCGGCTCGATACCGCCTCGTTGTTGCTCGAGGGCCCTGGCGTTCTCGTCAGCGCCGAAGGGCGGCGTAAGCCTGGCTACAGCTCCGGCAGGTTCGACATTTGGGCCGAAAGCTTCGACCGTCTCGCCGAGGTGCGAGCGCGGCTGCTCGATGTCATCGACGAGCAACAAGTTCGAGAGCAGATCTTCACGGTCGATTGGCACTTCTACAGTCCGCACATGGGCCTCGAGAACGTCGAGTTCGACGAGCTGGCCGATCCTGACCTTCTCGATGAAGCGTACCCGGCGCTGGGCGTGCCGGTCGCATCCTTCATCGATCGTTTCCTGAACGGCGCCGAGACCGTGCTCGTCCTGCAAGGCCCTCCGGGCACGGGGAAGACGCGCCTGGTGCGGGCGATTCTCGCTGCGCTGTCGCGCCGAAAAGGCGAGAGCGCGAAGGTGCTATACACGGCGGATCGGCGGGCGCTCGAGAACGACGCGATCTTCGTCGAG
Source organism: uncultured Gammaproteobacteria bacterium (assembly GCA_963782445.1). Lineage (GTDB taxonomy): Bacteria > Pseudomonadota > Gammaproteobacteria > Steroidobacterales > Rariloculaceae > ZC4RG20. Next base: position 232,729 of record CAWAJM010000001.1, on the reverse strand, counting down.
TTCATCACCGGCGCGCACGACGTTTTCGTCATCGAGGACGCCGATCACGTGCTCTCGGCCCGCACCGACGGCAACGTCGATCTGCATCGATTTCTCGCCGTCGCCGACGGCGTCGTGCGTGCACTCGGCAGGAAGATCGTCTTTACCACGAACCTGCCGAACGTCGGCGACATCGACGAGGCGTTGGTGCGGCCCGGGCGCTGCTTCGGGGTCGTGCGGACCCGCGGGCTCGAGCGGGACGAGACCGTCCGATTGCTCCTTAGACTGTGCGATGGCGATGAGTATCGGGCGAAGAAGCTCGCCGACTTAGCGCTAGCGGCCGAGGGACGCGCGGCGACGCTGGCGGAGGTGTTTCGGGCGATCGGCGAGCACTCTGATTGAGGAACGACGATGTCCACGAAATCGACGATCGCGCACGGCCCCGGTTTCCACTTCTATCACGAGGCGCTCGATGAGGACCACGTGTATCTGGAACTGGAGACGACGAACTTCGAAGCGGGTTACGGGCGCGTAATGCTTCCCGTCCCGATCCACATCTGGGAGACGATTCGGCATCTCGGCGGCGCCAATCTCGACCTTGTCGACAAGACCGACGAGGAGTTGCGCGCACACGTCGAGAGGGAAGTCGACGAACGGATTGAGACGTACCGGAAGGCGCTTCACGATTATCCCGATCGGGCGGGGTTGGTCGGGCTATTCGGCGCGCTGGTCTATGGCACCGCCGACCGCCCTCGCGCGCATCAAATCGAATGCGGGATGGCGTACTACCGAGCCAGACGGCAGCATCAACGCGAGATTCGAGCTTCCATTCGGTGCCTTCAGGAGAAACGCGAGTAGAGCGCCGAGATCCGGACTTCCTCGAAACCGGCGCCCCCCGCCTTTCGCACTACATCCCGATTCATGGCCAACATCTCCCGCAGTGCGGAGCGCAGATTCTCCATCAGCTCCTCACGCGATGCGCCCTGGCAATTGATTCCCGGGATCTCCTCGGCCCAACCGATCCACCAGGATCGACCGTGGGGTCGAATCAGCGGCGCATCGACAATCATGCTGGTCAATGGCACCGTGACACTCGGGTGCGTTTCGTTGAAGAGATCGGACTGCACTACTACGGCTGGCTGCGGCTTACCGTAGTCACCCTGCACGGTCGCAGTGACCACGTCGCCGCGCTTCACGTCCAGCCTTCTACGGCGCCCGTTACGTCTTCCAGCAGCGCGTCGATCGGCTGCGCACTTTCGGCTGCGGCCACCAAGCGCGATTGCCGTCGGCATTCCTTCCTGAATTCGGGTGATCGCGTGTCGGGAAGCCAGAGGCTCACCTGGCGCAGACCGCGGTTCTTCATTCTGGATCGATACGCGCTCACGTGGTCACCGGCAGTCTTGCGCTTCGTTCCCGTTACTATACGACTTGTGTGAATAATGGCCTTTAGGCAACTACCAGGCCCGCTCGTCAAGGACGGGCCGAACTCAGCGGGGCCGAACTCGCTGCGGATCGTGCCCAGCCGCGGCTCGTAGCTCGTCGCGCGCCTCTGGGAGGAGGCGCACGGACGTCATTTGAGATCGCGCTCGATCTCGGCGATTGCCTCCTCCGCGTTCTGGGCTTCAGCCGTTCCTGCGTCATACCGCTCGAGCCGGCGCTCGGCCTCTTGCAGCCACAGTTCGTCGGCGTCTTCGTCCTGCCCTGGTTCCAGGCTCTCGAGCAGCCTAAGCGCCAGCCGCGCCCGATCCCGGCGGGGCAACCGGGCCGCTTGCTCTTCGATGCTGTTGCCTTTGGGATTCATGCCGACACATTAGGATCGACGCGGCCGAAGGTCAACGGTCCGAATCAAGTGGGATGCCGCGTTTTCGCCCCCGGGCTTGCGCCATAGCCAAGGCGCGTGCGGCACTGAGAGGGATCAACGCCGCGCGAGCAGGCGATGAAGTGATCCACTTCGCCGGCGCTGCGGATCGGGCGGCGGCGGTAAAGGTACGCGGCCGCTTGACGCTTACTCAGCGCCCGGGCGCAAGCTCGCCGACACCATGGAACGCAGAGGCGTGCTCGTGCACGAGAAGTCCGCGTCGAGGCGTTGCTCTCGGATCTGGCGGACCGAAGCCGGCTACCTCGTCGACGCGAGGAAAGCCCGTAGAAGCTCTTCGAGGTCCCGACCCCGATGAAAGCCGCGCCGCATGATGAGCTCGCAGGCTTCGCTGGCTAGCTGTGTCTCAGCGGCGTCGAGCACCGATCGCAGAGCATGAAGATCGAGGGTGTCTTGCGGCCTTACGGCGGGATCTTGCGACAGCAGCTTGAGCGCCACGAGGTGTCCTGCGCGCGCGACACGGACAGGCGTGCTGGCACCGATATCGACCTCCACCGCCGCATCCACGATCTCGGGCTCTATGCCGGAGGAGGCGAACAGCAGGTCGACGAGCATACCTTCCTCGCTCTCGCCGGGCGGCAGTAGCCGTGCGGTAGCGAGCCGGCCGGGGGCGGTCTGTTCCACGGTCGCCAAAAGGCGATAGCCGCGCTGAGTGAGCTGATGGACCAGCCGCTCCGCATCGGCATCGGCGCGAATGGCGACCGCGAGGTCGAACGTCGCGAGTAAAGCGGGGCTCGGTCCACACGGAAACGGCGAGGCCACCGAGCACTGCCGCTCTTGCACGTTGATCGTCGAGATGCGAGAGAATCTGCTCGAGCGCTTCGAAAAGCTGCATCAGAGGGAATTGGCAGTAGCCCTGCCGACGCCTTCGGCGTCACCGAAGGGAGCACCGGGCCGGGTATGCAACCAAGTGGCCAGACGTCGCCCGATTTCCTCCTCGCTTGCGGAACGATCCTGCCGACGCAGTTGCGCGCGTTTCATGGCGATGCCGCCTTCGTAGAGCGCGAGCGCCGTGCGAAGCCTTCGAGAAAGTATTGCCAGCGTTTCGGCTGAGGGTCGTCGGGCAGTGGTGTCGTTCATCGCAGCTTCCTCACCAGAACATTATACGACGCCGGTGAGCCACGGTCGCGCCTGCGATGAGATGGACTGGGCGACGGACTTCTGTGAGCCGCGCGAAACCCAAGCCCGGTTGCTCGGCTCGTGGTTAACGAGCCGCAGGGTACCAAAGCGAAACTTTGCCCGGGGCGCTAGCGTCCTTCGTCAATTCCCTAGGCGATGGACGATAGACCTTGGCGATGAACGGGGGTTCGTGCTCGCTCAAGAACTTGAGGATGCGCGGCATCGTGTTGACGAAGTTTGCCGCGAGCTGTGAGTGCCGGGCCTTGCCTATCACGATCAGAAGGGCGACACGATGCCTGATTACCGCGTTGAGCTCGTTCGGAGCATAGCGGATGCGCGAATCGTGTGTGATCGCGATCCTTCGCTTGCGTCCAACGTACTCCAGCCACTGTTCATCGGGAGCGGTCGGAGAAAATAGGTCGTCGTGCCGTTCTACCGCGATACCAGCGTCCGCAAGAACAGACGGAAACTGTCTACCGAGATCGCGGTCCGCAAAGAAGACGAAGGTCAAGCCGCCCGCTCGTACAGTATCGCCTCCTCGACTTCGCGCGGCTCGAGCCCATAGTCTTCGGCAAGCTCGGCGATGCTCTCGCCGGCGTCGATGCGATCGGCTATCGTTCGCGTGGAGATCGCTCTGCTGGCTACGACGGGCCGCCCAAAGGCGATTTGTGGGTCGATTGCGATGGGCCGCTCAGTCGTCTCGGCGGTGGTCGAAATGAACGGGTAGAGGCGAGTCGGGAGCTCCAGGTCTCCCCATTCGATCCGTTTGAGGTGCTCCTCGAACATTCTACGCATCGCTATTTGACCGGAGGCGGAGAGATTGATGAGCTTCCCGTAGTGCTCCAGGAACAGCTTGCCGGCGTCGGTCCGCAGCTCCTTGCTTAACAGCAGTCTCTTGATATTGAGATTGCGCTCGGCGTACGCCAGGGCGGCGCGCAGGTCACCCAAAGAAACGCCGTGCTCGGTACGTAACGAACGCAGCACATGCGCTTCGACGAGATTCCAGAACGATAGGAATGGCGGATCGAGCGAGGGCGGCTCGATCAAGGGCTCGAAGCGAGCACGTCCTTCTCCTTTTGGATACTCGCGGCCGACGACCCAGGATCGAAGAGTCGCTGCTGGTAGCCGCAGGTACCGCGCGGCATCGGCAATCGTATAGGCGGCGACCTCTCGAGGATCGAACTGCTCTTCTTTCCTTGTTTTCAGCATGCGGGCGTATTCTGGCCCTGTTTGCGGTTCGGAGAAAGGGCCGAAGCTCGGTCGAGTAAACGGCAAAGGACGTCGCTTATCTCAGCATGCCGCGGCACGGCGAACCGCGCCCGCGTCTCGGTATTCACCCATCACGAGTGCTTCGCGCCCTCGCGAAGCAGCTCGCAGCCTTGCTCCCGGAGATGCGCCAGGAGCTCCCGGCGCTTCACGCCGAGATCCGGACTTCCTCGAAGCCGGCGCCGGCCGCCTTTCGCGCTTCTTTGCGATTCATGGCCAGCATCTCCCGCAAGGCGGAGTGGAGATTCTCCACTAGCTCCTCGCGCGATGCGCCCTGGCAGTTGACTCCGAGGATCTCCTCGACCCAACCGATCCACGAGCTCCCGTCCTGGAGCACCACGGCCGTGTATTCGTTCTGCATCGCGGGATTGTAGCGCACGACAGCGGCTCAGCTTGCACAGGTGGTCGATTGGCTCGAGGTTTTCATCGAGATTGCCTCCTCTGGCGTCGATCGCCTATCGCCGTTTCTCGCAGCTTCGTCGGGTTCTCGTGCCTCACCTCGCCCCTGCGGGGGGTACTTCGGCGGCTCTGCCTCGGCCACGCGCCTCGGCCTCCTTCATCGCCTCCGAGCACGTTGTCGATGACCTTGTGGCTCACCGCCGTCGGCGAGCACGTGCTCGCGCATGGACTCGCGCCCGGACCGGCGTCTCGCCTTCGCGCTGTAGCTGGAGACGTGGCCGTGCAGCAGGACCGTCGAAGGATGCACTGCCGCGGTCGCCTTCGTTTTCTTGATGTCGATCGTGCGCTCGGCGTAGCTCACGTCCACGACCGTTCCGACCTTTCCGCCCTCCGCGTCCTCCGCGTCCTCCGCGCCCTCCGCGCCCTCCGAGTCGTAGACCTCGTCGCCGCGCCTCGCGTCGAGCTCCTGGGCCGGGAAGCGATAGCGCTGCAGCGGCGCCGCCTTCGCTTCGACGGTCTCGAGGAATTCGAGCCCGACGATCGCTCTGCGCTCTTCGGCGTGCGCCGATTCCTCGAGCGCGCGCACGCGATAGTAGTCCCACCCGCTCGCCTTATCTTCCCGCCGATGGAACTCCATCATGTGCGCCAACAGGAATCGGGCCCGCTCCTCGCCCGAGCGCGCCGCCGGATCGGCCGGCACGTCTCGCAGCAAGCCGTCCCGCAGCGCTTGAAGCGCACGATCGAGCTCGCTGATCTTCTCGGAGGCTTCGCCGTCCTTGGGCTCCGGGCGCGGGATCGCGTATCCTTCGGCGGCGGCCTCCGCGCGCAGCTCCTCGAGCCAATCGCGAAGACGCGCCGCAGACTCGCAGTCCTCCCGGTTGTAGTGCTCGACGATGCGGCAATGCGCGTCGAACGCGTCGTCGAGCTCGCCCGCTTCGAGCGCGTGCTCCACGAGCCGCCGGCTCGCGGCCGCTTCGCGCGGGGCCTGCTCGCGCTCGTAGCCGAAGAACGGCTCCAGATCCTTGATCGAGTAGCGCTCGACGCTCGCGACGAGGCTCCGCCGCACGACAGAATGAAGGTCGACGAAGGCGCCGCCGCGGAGCAGCCGATCGAGCTCGACTTCGCGCGTCGCGAAGCGCCCCATGAGGCGTTTCAGCGCCGCGGGCTCGTAGGGCGCGAAATGATAGATGTGCGCGCCGGGATTGCGTTCGCGCGTCGCCGTCGCGACGTCCATGAAGCGTTCGAACGCGCGGCGCTCTTCCTCGAACGTGCGGGCCCAGAGGGGCGTGTACTCGAGCGCGCCGTTCGGCCCTCGCGCGGCGTAGCCGATCAGGTACTCCGGCACGCCGTGCTCTGCGAAGTGGCTTCTTCCGCCACCCGCCTCTCACCATCGCTCGCCACCGCACCCCCCGCCCAGGGGTCGTCGTCGCGACACACCGGCGCAACGAACGTGGCCCTTCTCTTCGCGAAGGAGTACTTTCGCGGCCGTCCCGACCCACCTCGGGCGCGCAGCTCCAGATGCCCCCGCCCCAAGGCTCGCAATCTAATCTCGCATCGCAGCGATTAGTGTGAGATGACAATCATGAGCGCCCCGGACTTGACATCGGCGAGAGTGCCTGAAGCCGGCGGCAGACGGACTTTGGGCAGAATTCCGAGGACATGCTACGGCCACCACGGTCGAAATTGGGAATCGGATCATGGCACTATCCCGCTATCGCATATACTGTAGCCTCTAAGTTCCCCTTGAACCGCTAAGTGAGAGACGCTGCGCCAAACATCTAATGGTCACGCCGCCCCAAAAAATGGAGTGGGACAAGCTCTTCTCCCAGGACCGGCTAGCACGACCCCGAGACACTACCTCTACGGGCTCAAGTTCTGCTCGGACTGAATTCTACTCTGATGTAGATCGACTTACGTTCTGCCCGTCGTTTCGTCGGCTCGCGCGCAAAACGCAAGTTTTTCCACTCGCCGTAAATGACCATGTTCACAATCGCCTGACGCACAGCTTGGAGGTCTCGAGAGTCGGCAGAACCTTAGGCACAGAGATCGGCACTAGAATCTGTTCTGATGAACGATTCGTGAACGTTCGACCAACCAGCGTTACTCCCCACGATTTTGGAGCCGTTGTCGAGGCGGCCAGCCTGGCACACGACATTGGTCACCCGCCTTTCGGTCACGCTGGTGATAAAGCGTTCCGGCACTGGTTCGGCACATCACGCGTTGCAGCAAAACTGAAATCACGGGTGTCTGAGAAGGAGTTCGAGGATCTTCGAGACTTTGACGGAAACGCACAAGGCTTCCGACGCATTTCTAAATTAGAAAAGAACGCTTTCGCAGGCGGACTGAACCTGACCTACACAACGCTGGCCGCTTACATTAAATATCCGAATGCGGACAACGCACCATCGGCAAAACGAGGGTACTTCCAAAGCGAATTCGCAATCGTAGAGGACGCAGCTCGAGCTGTTGGCTTGTTGCGCCAAGGCTCTGGATACTGCCGCCATCCCCTGTCATTCCTTGTTGAAGCCGCAGACGACATTTGCTATGGCCTCCTCGACCTGGAAGACGCAGTTGAAATGGGCATCCTCCCCTTAAAGGAAGTCGCGACGCTAATGCTTAGCGCGCTGCCGAAGACCGTTCGCTCGCAGTTCGAGCCGACGGAGGCGGAAAGGTCTCACCGTATCATTTTCGCTCGCATGCGTGGCAAAATCTTTCGGAAGGCAATAGAAGCAGTCACCTCTGCGTTCGTCAAACAGTACGATGAGATTATGGCGGGGAACTGCAAAGAGGACCTGCTGGACACTGCCGCCAAGAACGGTCGTATCGCCGCTCGCGTTGTCCTGGACGCAAAGGCGAAGGCAAAGGCGGAGGTCTTTTTATACAACGACAAGGTTAGCTTGGAACTTGCCAGTTATGGCGTGATAGGCCGGCTATTGGACGAATTTATGGAGGCAGGCATGTCCTTCGCGGAAGCCTATGATCAAGGAGGCCGCATTAGGATCGAACCGAAATGGGAAGCTCTATTGGAGATGTTGGGAGATCGTCGGCCACAACGTGGCAACGAACCTCCCGGAGAAAAGTGGACGCACTATCAGTGCGCGCGTCGGGTCATAGACTATGTTTCAGGGATGACGGACGGGTTTGCAGCACGCGTGTCCGACCAGCTCGCTGGACATGTCGGGGCTCGAACTTAGAAGAGCGTCATGCATGACATAGCGACAAGACGGGGCGCCCTAATCGCTGGAATGGGCTTACCTGCGTGTGGCAAGTCGACCCTGTTTCGAAAGTTGGCGCAGGTGGTGCAGGCGCAGGGAACCGACGTTGCAGTTTTCCTGGAGCCGGAAGAGGCGGATTGGCCCGAGGCGGTATCTGAGAGGGACAAGTGTGGACACATCACGGCCATAACATGGTTTCGGGCCGCACGAGTGCCTATGCTGCATAAAGCAGCAGAACTACGTCGGCCGGGCTTTGTTAGCTTAATAGACAGCTATTACGACAAACTTGTCGCCAGATACATGGATGATCCCGCTATGTCGTGGCTCATTAGTCGTGATGATCCGTACTGGGAGCCATTCAGCACCATCGCCGCCCTGGACTACTTTCATCTCCCTGATGCTGATTGCGTTGTATTTATCGAAGTCGAAGAAAGCGCCTGGAAAGAGCAATTGCGTCAGCGCGGGCGAGAGCTAGACAAATCTGCGGATGTCGCAAATACTTACGCTTCCCAGGCCGCGATGTTAGCCGCGTCCGAGCAGTACTGCAGGGAAAAAGGAATACCGCACGTGCGTTTCCGAAACGACTATTCTTCGCTGATGCAGTGCGCTAGCTGGCTCCATGATGCACTTGTTTCCCATCGCGTCCTCCCTAAGCAGCACTCATGAAGATTTTCGTAAGGGTCCTTATTCGCGACGAACATGGTCGCATTCTCCTCGTTTCACATAGACGGCATCGTGGATCAGTTTGGAACTTGCCGGGCGGAAAAGTGGAAGAGGGCGAGCATCCTGAGCATGCGGCCAAACGCGAGGTGTTGGAAGAGACCGGCCTACTACTCCGCTCCGTCGAGCTTTTCAAGGAAGAGCAGTTTTCTACGGAGTCATCAAAGTGGCACGGATATTACTTCGTGGGAGAAGCGTGCAAACACGATGCCCGGAACCTAGAGCCTCATAAACTATCAGATGTGACATTCGTGGAGCCAGATCAGATTAGATTGAAGGGCAATCGCCCTTTCCTAGTCGATATCGTCGGACAGCTCTGCGATGAGGTTGCTGGCGGGGAGCCATGGCAAAAGCGCCTCGACCTTCGTTTTCGCTAGGAAAAGCGCTCGCTAGGTTGCGCGATGGCTCACATCTATCGGATGCACAGGTTGAGGGTCTCATTCAATGTCACCTCAAGCCGGAACAGCAATGCGCCGTAGTCGTCGGTTTATCGCTGCTTAGCGACCGAACTGATTCGGAATACCGTCTTCTCGACACGCTCCGTCAGAATAATCAAGATGTAGCCTCCTTAGCTTCATCGGAGTCGAACGCGACGGATAGTGGACTCTCCGTACCGGTCGCTTGGCGACATGCCTACAGCGCAGTCCGCGAGGGTCGATCCGTCGGTCCCGAGTCCTTGCAGCACATCGTGCACGATATCGTCGCCGTTGAGAAGGCGCACAGGTGGGCCGCTGGCCTCATGATGCTGATCTGCGCTAAGGGCCTCGGTGCTGAGGATACCAAGGCACTTACCGACGCGATGGCCAACTCCGGTGCTACTTACGATTACCGACAATGTCGAGAACTAAAACACGTTAGGTTCATCCGCCGCTATCCTACGGGAGCGCTGTCAGAAAAGACGGCCCTCATCCTTCCTGCGTTAATTGGCGCGGCGCGCGCCACCGCAAACGTATGTTCACCCTTTCTGGTTGCCCGTTCCCTGGGTCATACCGGCGGCACTTGGGACAAGCTCTCGGCAATACCAGGGTTTAAGTTCCCGCTGCCGGGAGACGAAACCGTGCGAGCGCTACTCGCCTGCGGAATCGCGATGACGGTTGCTCACGGGGACGTAAATCCGGCAGATCGGATCATGTACCAGTTGCGGTCTGCAACGGGCACTGTTGAGAGCATTCCTTTAATCGTATCGAGCATTGCAAGCAAGCAGCTATCATTCCCTGTGCATCGCCTACTGCTTGACGTACGCATGGGCGCCGACGCCTTCCTTAAAACAAAGGATGAAGCGACAAAGGTCGGCGACCTTATTGCGTCACATCTTGAGCCGGCTGGTGTCACCACCACCTTCACCTTGACTGAGAATACCCAACCTGATGGAAGTACAATCGGCAATGCACTCGAGGTTTCAGAGGCCATTAGAGTCATGGGAGGGGGTGACTATCGATGGGACGAACGCGGCATCATCGCGCAGCGCCTGATAGTTCTCGACTTCTTCACCAAGCTTATGGCGGCAGAATTTCTCGACAAGACTGCTCAAGAGTGGTCCAGAATCGCTCTCCAGCTCTTCCAGTCTGGTGCAGTCCTCGAAGGCTTCGCTGGCATCTTACGGGCCCACGGAGTGCCGCCTTCCACAATTGAAGACCTTTTTACCAATCCATTCCGTGCACTGACCATTCCTGAACCTTACCCGGTCGTTTCAAAGCGCTCCGGCGTCCTCCGAAGTATCGACCAAACTGCCCTCGGCGAGATCGTATACAGGGAACTTGGGGCGGGCGCGAATATGTTCCAGGGCACGTTCTCAGCACAGTCGGGAATTGTCCTATCCAGCAGATTGGGCGACTTCTTAAGAGCCGGCGACACTCTTTGCTTCGTTTACCAGGCAGGGCCTCGACAAAGCGAGATCCCGGAACGCATATGCAACTGTTTCCAGATTCGTTAGCTTCTTCGAGGGCAATGGCTGGCTCTCGGGGTCTATGCCAAAGAGGGTGTAGAAGAGTAGGTAGAACGTTCGACTTAAGCGTTTCACTTGCTTCGCTCGAGTCGCCCATGGTGGTTTGACTCACAACGCGGAGTCTCCGGGATTCCCGTGCCGGTTCACTAGGTAGACAGTCCGCATGAACATGAAGAGGTAGCCAACGTTGCTATACTTCCGCGAATTGGTGTTCAGCGCCCATAGCGGCAGACCAATGTAAGCGCTCGACGAACCACATTCTTCCCTGTTGCCCCGCCGTGAGACAAGCTCTGCGCCGTCTTGGGTGCGGAGCAAACGATGACGGAAGGATTGACGGGGCGGCAGCGATACTGGCTGAAGCACATCCAGCGTGCCGAAGAGCGGGGCGAGACGTTGAAGGCGTATGCCAAACGGCGTCGGCTGTCTATCGGCGCGCTATACCACGCGAAGTCGCAGCTGATGAAGCTCGGTGCGGTGCCGCGTCGCAATGAAGTGACGGTGGCCGCGGCCGAGTTCGTCCCGGTACGGTTCGAGGCGCTTCCAAGGGTTGGAGCGGTGTGCCGGGTTCGCTACGCGGGCTTGTGGGAAGTCGAGTGCGAGGAATGGCCCGACCCACGGTGGCTGGCGGCGCTCATGAAGGGAGCGCAAGGCGATGCTTCGGCCTGATCGGAGCATCGAGCGGGTGTATCTACACCGGTCGCCTGTCGATATGCGTAAGCAAATGGACGGCCTGGCCGCGTTGGTCGAGGGCGTGCTGAAGAGGGACCCGTTCTCGGGCGCGCTCTTCATCTTCATCAACAAGCGCCGCGACAAGCTGAAGATGCTGGTGTGGGATCGGACGGGATTCATCGTCTGGTACAAGCGGCTCGAGCAGGAGAAGTTTCCGTGGCCGGTGCGCTCGACCGAGACGGTGGTGACGCTGACCGGTGAGCAGTTGCGCTGGCTGCTCGACGGTTATGACGTGTGGCGGATGAAGCCGCACAAGACGCTGAATTTTGCGCGCGCAAGTTGAACAGCGAAGCATCGGTATCGAGTAAAATGCGCGCGTGTCGTCGCTCGCCGAACAACTCGAACACTCTCGCCGTGAGCTCGAGGCACTCAACGGTCGCCTGGAACAGATCGAGCGGGCGCGCAACGAGCGGATCGCGCTGCTCGAGGAAGAGAACCGCTGGCTGAAGCAGCAGCTGTTCGGTCGCTCCTCAGAGAAGCGCCCGGCCGAGGACATCTCGCCCGACCAAGCGAAGTTGCTGTTCAACGAGGCTGAGGCGCTTGCGCCGCTCGCCGAGACGGCCCCGGAGACGGTCCAGATCCCCGAGCACGCGCGCAAAAGACGCGGCCGCAAGGCGATCCCCGCCGAGCTTCCGCGCATCGAGGTCGTGCACGATCTGCCGGAGGCGGAGAAGGTGTGCCCGCACGATGGCACAACGCTCGAACGTATCGGCGAGGAGACGGCCGAGCAGCTCGACTACGTGCCGGCGCAGCTGCGCGTGATCCGCCACGTACGCCCGAAGTACGCCTGTCCCTGCTGCAGGGAAGGCGTGAAGATCGCGCCTGCTCCGGCGCAGCTGCTGCCGAAGAGCAAGGCGAGCCCGGAGCTGCTGGCCCATATCACCACTGCGAAGTACGTGGATGGCTTGCCCCTGCACCGGCAGGAGCGCCAGTTCGGCCGACTCGGCATCGAGCTTGCGCGGGCGACCATGGCGAGCTGGATGATCAAGCTCGGCGGCACCTATGTGTTGCCGATCGTGAACCTGCTGGGCGATCTGCTGCTTGAGGCGCCGCTGATCCATATGGATGAGACCCGCGTCCAAGTACTGAGAAGCGCCAAGGCGCCGACCGCCGATCACTGGATGTGGGTGCGATGCGCAGGCCCGCCCGGCCGCCGGATCGTGCTCTTCGACTACGATCCCTCCCGTGGAGGGCAAGTGCCGAAGCGGCTGTTGGCCGGGTACGAGGGTATCCTGCTGACCGACGGCTATGAAGCCTATGCTGCGACGGCCAGCGCCAGCGGCATGCTCCACGCTGGATGCTTCGCCCATCTACGGAGAAAGCTCGAAGACGCGCGCAAAGCGGCGAACGGGGAGAGCTCCGCTCGCACGGCGCTCGATTACATCGGCCGACTGTATCGAATCGAACGGCCGCTGCGTGATCGCAGCGCCGACGCTGTAGCGATCCTCGATACCCGGCGCCGAGAGAGCACGCCGATCGTCGAGCAGCTCTACGGCTGGCTGAACGAGATGGCTGGCCAGGTGCTGCCGCAGAGCGCGCTCGGCAAGGCCATCCACTACGGGCTCGGTCAGTGGCCGAAGCTTACGGTGTTCCTCGATCACCCCGAGGTGCCGCTGGACAACAATCGCTGTGAAAATGCGATTCGCCCGTTCGTGGTCGGACGCAAGGCATGGATGTTCAGCGACACGCCGAGCGGCGCGGCGGCGAGCGCGAACCTCTACTCGTTGGTCGAGACCGCCAAGGCGAACGGGATCGAACCGCACGCCTATCTGACTCATGTCTACACGAAGCTGCCGACGGCCCACGCCCTCGAAGACTTCGAGGCGCTGCTGCCGTGGAACGTCAAGGCTGGCCTGATTGCTCGCTGAACGCATCCGCGCAGGCTGCCATGATCATGGCGCCGGCGAAAGGACGCGGATGAACGAGCGCTTACAGACCAATTACCGGCCATCACGGGAAGCATTCGATCCATTCGCTGAGGCCGGGAGACTATTGAAGCAGCAGGACCTAATAAACCGGCTTCGCGACGAACTCGCGCATATCGTCGCGCAGACCGACGGCAATGCGGCAATGGGGCTGACCGATCACAACAGGATCGCCGAGGACCTCGTCTGCGGCCTAATGCGCGAGATCCTCGGATATCGGGGACTCAGTAATCTCAACGCGACGGAACGGAAGAGCTTTCCGGCCATCGACCTTGCAGACTTTCACGAGCGGATTGCCGTGCAGGTCACAGCGAGTTCCGATCTCAAGAAAGTTAAGACCACAATCGGAAAATTCCTTAAACACGGTCTCGACGCATCGTTTGATCGGTTGATCCTCTATGTTCTAGGCCGCAAGCAAGGCTCGTACAGCCAGGCCGCCATCGCCAAGGCAGCGGCGGAGCGCCTGTCCTTTGACGGCGTCTCGGATATTCTCGATTTCACAGACCTGCTCGAAGCCGCCTTCCACTTGGAGCCCGCGCGCCTCGCAGCCGCGCTGCGCGTAGTTGAAGCTTATAACCGGGGAGTACCAATCGGCCTTGCTGATCAGGATTTCGACCCGCCCCAAGACCAAATTGAAGAGGCGACCCTCAATCTCGTGCCGTTCTACTTTCCGCAGATCTTATATGTCGCCGAGATCGTGCCCGAGTGCCTCGAGCGCCCGAGGGGCTTCGGACGGCACAAGACCGAGCGGGACGTCCTGCGCCATCACGGCCGCGAGCGGAACAGAGTCCTCCCATCAGACTTTCACATCCACGGCGGCCAGCTTCTCACCTTCCATGACCTCAATGACGACGACAATCCGTTCGCTTGGGCCGTGGACGCTGGAACAATCGTCGAACTCGAGCCGAAGGAGTTCTACGAAATTGACGCTGCGCAGGAGCGCGTGTTCAAGGCGCTCTTGCGCTATGCCTTCCAAGTTAAACTCTATCGCGAGCGCGTTCTGTGGCGGCACCAAGAGAGGCTTTTCGCATTTATGCCTCTGAACGAGGACGACATAGAACGGGAGATTCCGTGGCAGGGCGCAAAGCTCAGCGAACGGCATGTGTATGAGCGCAAGCTGAGCAAGAAGGACGAAGGGAAGGTCTTCATGCAAAAGCACTTCGCATTTCAAACGGATTTCTACCGACTGAACAATGATTGGTACCTATCCCTGACGCCCGATTGGTATTTCAGCTACGGGCCGGATTTCAGACCTTCTCTATATGCCGCTGACAGCATTTCATGGCTCAAGCGGCGAGAAAATAACGCAATAGTGGAAAAGCACTTCCGCTTCCTCGTCTCCTGGCTTAAGGAACTGGATGCCGACGATTTGTTTTCGCAGCGCAAAGACGCGCGTCCCAATGTGAGCATCGGCGATCCGACGGCCCTGCTCGGGCATCCGACGCTGCCTGATGAAGAGTGGCTCCCGGTCCGTGTGTTGGATGAGGAAAGGGAGTCAGGCGATCTGTTCACGGACCGCGACGAAGAGGGATGAACCTCGAGTATCTCAGAGAGCCGCGCCTTACATTCGCAGCCGGCGAGCACGTCTGCCCGCGCCGAGGCATTGCTGCTTATGGCGTGTATGACAGGGAAGGGAAGACGCGCCGCGATACGATCAACGTCGGCACTGTCAGCACCAATGAATGCCTTGAGGGCTTGTTCAGGTGGTTTGGCTATTGCGCGGCGGGTATCGAAGCGCCGTCTGACGCGCGGCACCCGAACCTGACCTTTCCCTTTCCGGGGATCGGCAAGAACCGTGCGTTTGCGGTAGAGCTTGTTTACGGCGATGAGCTCAGCCGCACGATCAAGGAGAGCGAACTCAAGGAGCTGCTGAAGATCGAGGATCAACGCAGGCGGATCGAAGCGGCACTCGATCTATATTACGAAGAGATCAAGTTCCTTGCTCAGAACCGGCAGGTCGACGTGATCGTCTCCGTCATCCCGACGGCGCTCTATAACAAGATCGCGGTCAAGGAACGGCGGGGCGAGGATGAAGAACTCGAGGAGGTCGTCGACGCGGCGGGCGAACTGAATTTCCGGCGTGCTCTGAAGGCGAAGGCTATGCATCTTGGCAAGCCGTTGCAGCTCCTCCGCGAGTACTCCCTCAAGACGAACCGGAAGGACCAGCAGGCCGACTGCGTCAAGGCATGGAACCTATGCACGGCGATCTATTACAAGTCTGGACCCGTCGTGCCCTGGCGGCTCAAGACACGCAGCTCCAGCTTCACCACGTGCGCTATCGGGATTGCCTTCTATAGGAGCCGTGACTACCAGGTCACGAATACCAGCCTTGCGCAGCTTTTCGATGAAATAGGCACGGGAATCATCCTGCGCGGCACGCCAATTGATCTTGGCAAGGACGACCGCATTCCGCATTTGAAGGAGCAGCAAGCATACGACCTGCTCAAGGCCGCCCTTAACGAATACCGGATTGCGCTCAAGACCTACCCGGCTCGGCTCGTCGTGCACAAGTCCTCGCATTTCAATGACGACGAACTGGCTGGATCGAAAGCCGCGAGCAAAGAACTCGGAATCGATTCCATCGACTTCGTAACGGTTCTCGACTCGAAACTGCGCCTGCTACGCAGCGGCAGCTATCCGCCTTACCGCGGAACGCTTGTGCATCTCGAGGATGGACGACATGCACTCTACTCCCGTGGCTCGGTCTGGTATTACCGCACATATCCAGGACAGTATGTGCCGGAGCCGATCGAAATGCGCATCGCGGAGGCGGAACAATCCCCAAGCTTTCTTGCCGGGGAAATACTCGGCCTGACGAAAATGAACTGGAATAATACGCAGTTCGATGGCAAGTACCCGGTGACGCTGGGCTGTGCACGAAAGGTTGGCGAGATTCTCAAATACCTCCCCGAGCACGACAAGGCCGAGATCCGCTACGCGTACTACATGTAAGGCTAGGCCCATGCAGGACAGGTCCTGACGTTGACTGCTCCGCGCCTTGGAAACATCCACGTCTCGCTATATTCGTTTATCCTCGCGATCATGTCCCCCGACGCCCAGGACGCCTTGGTCCGAAGAGCCGCCTTCGACTGGCTCGAGCGCCAGACCGCGCTCCACGGCGACGTCCTCCCATGGGACCTCCTGCGCCGCGGCCCCGAGTGGCAGGGCCAACGCGTGGCGCTCGTCAGCATGCAGGGCATCTTCAAGCCGAAGGTCCTGCCAGAGATCCCCCTCTCCTTCCGTACCTCTCCAGACGGCCCGTACGAGGACAGCTTCGCCGACGACCATCGGCTCCTCTATCGCTATCGCGGCACCGACCCGCGGCATCGCGACAACGTCGGCCTGCGCGAAGCGATGCGCCGACGCACGCCGCTCGTCTATCTCTTCGGCCTCATGGAGGGCCGGTATCTGCCCATCTGGCCCGTGTTCGTTGTCGGCGACGACCCGGTCCGCCTCTGCTTCACGATCATGCCCGACGCGAAGGACACGATCGCCGATACGCTCTCGCGGGGCGCGGCGGCGGCCGTGGCAGCCGAGGAGTCGGCGCCGCGGCGCGCCTACATCACGAGAACGGTGCAGGCCCGGCTTCATCAGCAGAGCTTCCCCGAGCGCGTGCTCGCGGCCTACGGCAATCAGTGCGCGCTCTGCCGGCTCCGCCGCTGCGAGCTGCTCGAGGCGAGCCACATCATCCCCGACAGCGATCCGCGGGGCGTGCCGGAGATCCGGAACGGGCTCGCGGCGTACTCGATTCACCATGCCGCGTTCGATCGCAACCTGATCGGCATTCAGCCGGACACCGTGATCGAGGTTCGTGCGGACATCCTCGAAGAGCAGGACGGGCCGATGCTTCGGCACGGTCTTCAAGGCATGCACGGGCAACGGCTGCACGTGCCGGGGCATCGCGAGCACCGGCCGGATCCCGACGCGCTCGAGCTTCGTTACGAGCTGTTTCGAAGTGCCGGCCGCGGCGCTGTCGGCATCGTCATGCGCGACGAGCCATGAAGATCTGGGTCGGCGTGACCGACGACGACTGGTTCTCGTTCCTGCGCGAGTTCGCGCCGGACGAGGTGAACTTCTGGCAGCCGAGCGGGAGCCGCCGGTTCAAGCTCCTCCAACCCGGCGAACCGTTTCTGTTCAAGCTGCACAGCCCGCGGAACTTCATCGTCGGCGGCGGCTTTTTCGTGCGTTACACGGCGCTGCCGTGCTCGCTCGCCTGGTCGGCCTTCGGCGCGAAGAACGGCGTCGCGGATGCGGGCGCCTTTCGCGCGCGCATCCGGCGCTACCGCCGCGACGCGGACCCGGAGCCCGATCCGACCGTCGGCTGCAACGTCCTGACGGAGCCCTTCTTCTGGCGCGAGGACGAGTGGCTACCGGTCCCGGCCGACTGGGCGCCGAACATTGTCCAAGGCAAGAGCTACGACGACGCGGTGCCCGCGGGGCGTGCGCTCTGGCAGGAGGTGCTCGCCCGCTTCGCGCTCGACCCGCGGCTCCGCGAGATCAAGGACGGCGGGCCTCGATACGGCGCGGACTATCTCGCGCGTGCGCGGCTCGGGCAGGGCGCGTTCCGCGTCCTCGTAACGGACGCCTATCAGAAGCGCTGCGCGATCAGCGGCGAGCGCACCCTGCCGGTGCTGCAGGCAGCCCACATTCAAGCGTACGCGGCGGCGGGACCGCACCGCGTGTCGAACGGGCTACTGCTCCGCTCCGATCTACACATTCTTTTCGATCGCGGTTACGTCACCGTGACGCCGGAGCTCCGGATCGAGGTCAGCCGGCGGATCCGCGAGGAGTTCGCGAACGGCCGCGAGTACTACGCCTACCACGGCAAGACGCTCGCGATCATGCCGAGCGAGGCGCGGGAGCGGCCCGCGGTGGAGTTTTTGCGGTGGCATAACGAGCATTGCTTCGAGCGGGGCGGGTTCGATGGGGAAGGCGAAGCGTAGGGCTGCTGCGAAGAAGTTAGGGGGCCGTTTTCCGCCACTCGGGTCCCAAATGTAGCTCGCGGAAATACAGCGGCACTGTCAGATTTGCTCGGGCCCAGTGTCAGCAGTGCGACCGATGCCCGAGCTGACGCTTCCTCGGGATAGTGGTGGCGATATATTATCGAGACCACGCCCCGCCTCATTTTCATGCCGTGTATGGCGAGCACGAAGGGACGATTGATATTCGGACGGGCGGCGTGACCGGATATTTGCCGCCATGTGTGCTCGGCCATATCGAAGAGTGGCGTCAGCTGCACGAGGCGGACCTTTGGGTCGCTTAGAGCCGGGCTCAAGCCGGCTTGCCGCCCGGCAAGATCGAGCCCCTGGAGTAGCGCGGGTGATGTCTCGAATTACTGCTGCGGAGTACGTGACCGGGTACACGGTCTGGCTTCGCTTCGACGACGGACTCGAGGGCGAGGTGGATCTCTCGCGGGAGCTGCACGGTCCCGTTTTCGGGCCGCTGCGCGATGTAGCGTTCTTCCCGCAAATCCGGCTGCACCCCGAGCTGAAAACCTTGGTCTGGCCGAACGGCGCGGACTTGGCGCCGGAGTTCCTGCGGGAGAAGCTCGCGCTCGCGATTCAATAAGCGGCGTCCACTGCGTTGCGAAAGGCGGCAAGCAGATCGTCTATCACGGCGAGGCGGACGAGCGGACTTGGACGTCCTCGCCCCCGCCGCCCCTAATTAATTAGCCGCCCACTCCGGCACGCGCTGATCGTGCTTCAGCCGCACGCGCTTCAGATTCACCGACTCATATATATCCTCCAACGCCGGCTCCCCCTCCCCGACCAACGTCGGCAAGCTCGCCGCCGCCTCCCGCACGAATCGCTCCGGCACGATCAAATTCGCCGCGCGCCGGTACCCCTCGTCCCACCATCCGATAATCCGCTCGGCGGCGCTCTGTAGCGTCGCCGCGGCCGGCAGCCGCGCGCCCTTGCGGCCGTTCACGTCGCGGCGCACGGGCAGCAGATTCCACAGGTCGTTGCACGGCCAGGCCGACCACGGAAAACAGTGGTCGATGTCGAGATTGCCCGGCGTCAGCGCCTTTCCGCTCCATGTGCAGCGAATCACGCGCCCCTCCTCGAGCAGCTCCAGCGCCCGCGCGCGCGTGAGCTGCACGTCTCTCGTCGGCTCCGACCACGTCATCGCTTCGATCATGCGCGCCTCGTCGAGCCGGCGGCCCTGCGCTTCGGCGTATTCGCGCATCAGCCGCCGCCATTCGGCGACGATCGCGGGCTCGACCCAGACGCTGAACCGCTGCATGGCATGCCAGAGCTCGCGCGGCACCTGCAGCTCGCCGAACGAAAGGAGATAGGGCTCGTCGAGCATCAGCTCGGCCGGGTTTGCGGCCATGCGCCTCGGCACCGGACGGAGGATCGGCTTGCCGTCCGCATACGTCATGTAGAAGGTGGGCTGATCGACGATCGCGCGGCGGGCGTCCTTGAGCGCCGCGTGCAGCGCGCGGGCGCCCTCCCCCGTGAAGCGCATCCCGATCCGCAGATCCCCGGCCGGGAGTTTCATGACTTCGCGGAACCCTTGCCGAACGAACGAGAGGCCGCGCCCGTCCGAGAGCCGCGGCGCCTGGGGAAAATCGCCGCGGATCAGCGGATGGAAGAGCCGCACCCACGTCAGCGCGACGAGCCCGAGCGGCACGCTCACGTGGCTCTCGCCCGCGTCGCGGCTCATGCCGGCGGTGCCGTCCGCGATCCGGCAGAGCGTGCGCAGCAGCGCGAGCTTGTAGGTCGAGCTCTTCGCGTCGTTCAGGATGATGTGCCGCAGCAGCGGCAGCGCGCCCGTGCCGTCGTCGGGCAGGCGCACGGCGATCTCCGTCCAGCGGACGTTGCTCCGCCCGTCCTTGTCGGGCGCCGTGCCGACGTGCTCGATGAACGCGCCGTGCTCGCGGGCGAGGCGCTCGACCTCCTCGCTCCCAACCGGGTAGAAGCGCCGCTCGGGCTCCGCGGGGCCGTCGCGCAGCGTCAGCGCCAGCAAGCCGCCGGGCTTCAGCAGATTGACGGGCTTGCGGAACGCGCGCGCACGGTCGGCCGGCGCGACGTGCATCCAGACGGCGGAGAGGAGGATCACGTCGAAGTCGGTGCCGAGCCGCGCGACGCGGGCGAGCGCCGGCAGCCGGTCGTCGAGGAAGCGGATGCGCGGATGCGGATGCCGCCGCTCGGCTTCCTCGCGCATCGCGCGCGAGGGCTCGACCGCCACGACCTCGTAGCCCTGCTCGGCGAGCCAGGCCGCGTCGCGGCCGGTGCCCGCGCCGACGTCGAGCACGAGCGCGCCGTCCGCGGACGGCAGGCGCGGCCGCAGCCAGGCGTGGACGTCCGGGAAGGCGAGCGCTTCGTAGCGGGGCGCGACCTCGCGGACGTGGTCGTCGTACCAGGCGATGGAGTCGGAGTCGGTCATTCGAGCACGGGGGCCGCGTGGCGCGATGGGCGCGGCTCGCGATCAGGTGCTCCCTGCCTCATTGAACAGAGCGATATAGGGCGCATAGCGAAAGCGTCGGTTCCGCGCGTAGCCGGTCATCTCGCTGAGCACGCCGAGCTTCACCAGCCGGGACACCAGACTGTTGGCCGCTGCGTACGTGGTGCCGGTCATGGTCTGCACGTCATTCACGGCGACAATCGGGCGGTCGAATAGCGATTCGAGCACCTTGTGACCGTTACCGGCTGCGCGGCCGAGTTGCGCCGTGATCGCACTACGGTGCTGCTCTCCCAGTTGCAGAATGCGCCGTGCCGTCTCGGCTGCCTCGACCGCCACCTCGATCACGCCGCGCAGGAAGAACGCGAGCCACGCTTCCCAGGCCCCCTCGTCGCGTACCGCCTGCAAGTGCTCGTAGTAGGTCTGCCGGTGCTGCTTGAAGTAGTGAGACAAATAGAGCACTGGCTTGTGCAGCACACCGCGCTCCGTGAGCAGGAACGTGATCAGCAGTCGCCCAACGCGTCCGTTGCCGTCGAGGAACGGATGAATCGTCTCGAACTGCACATGCGCGAGGGCGATCTTCACCAACGGCGGCAGCTCGTCCTGCGCGTGCAGGAAGCTCTCGAGGTCTCCCAGCGCCGCAGGCACGGAGTCGTGCGGCGGCGGCACGAATGTCGCGGTGTTCAGTGTGCAGCCGGCCGGGCCGATCCAGTTCTGGCTCGTGCGCAAGTCGCCGGGCTGGAGTTGGCCGCCGCGCACGCCTCGCATCAGCTCCGCGTGGATCTCGCGGATCAGGCGCACCGAAACCGGCAGCTCGGCGAGTCGAGCCAGTCCGTGGTTCAATGCGCGGACGTAGTTGATCACCTCGTCCACGTCGCGCGGCAAGCTTTGTTCGAAAAGCTGCGCCTCGGCTGCGAGCAGGTCCTGCAGCGAGCTTTGCGTGCCCTCGATCTGGCTGGATAGCACCGCCTCCTTGCGCACGTACATGAAGACGAAGAGGTCGGGGTTCGGCAAAGTGAGCACCGAGCCATCGAGCCGACCCAGCGCCCGGTCGGCGGCGGAGAGCAGGCCCTGCAGTTCACCCCCCAGTGCGAGCGCGGGCTGCGGCGGCAGCGGTGCCGGCATGAACGCCCGGTAGCCCATGGGCTGGGTGATGTAGCGTCCCGCCCGGGTCCGGGCTTCACCGCCAGTCTCCATGCAGATGCCTGCCTTTCGTATGGGGCAAGATGCGATCCATATGATAGGCTGCCTTTAACAAGGACGGAAGGCCGCCGCCTTGTTTTAGTTAGTTTGGGCAGGGTCGGTTCAGCTCCTCGGCATCGACCGGATGGAAGCCACGGAAGGCTCCGCGGGGCGGTCGCACAGCGTGAAGGCAATCAGACGGCCGGGCTTAAGCAGATGATCAGCTTTCGGGTGGACTCGCCATCCTGCCCGTGTTTGTGGTCGGCGACGACCCGCTCGGCTTGTGCTTCACGGTGATGGCCGACGCGAAGGACACGATTGCGGGCGCGACCTCGCGGACGTGGCCGTCGTACCAGCCGATGGAGTCGGAGTCGGTCATTCGAGCACGGGCGAGACGAGACGGCGCCGTCGCCGGCGCTCAACTCCTCACCGATGCGCCAGACGTTCCATGAGCTCGGCCGG
This sequence comes from uncultured Gammaproteobacteria bacterium, assembly GCA_963782445.1. GTDB lineage: Bacteria > Pseudomonadota > Gammaproteobacteria > Steroidobacterales > Rariloculaceae > ZC4RG20. Next base: position 210,508 of record CAWAJM010000001.1, on the reverse strand, counting down.
CGAAATCGCCGTCACGCCCTTCCCGGCAGGCCATGAGTCGCTGCCGGCATGCACGAGGTAAGCCTCCGTCGGATTCAGCGCCTGCTGCGCGAAGTGAAAACCTCTCGACAGCGTCGGCGCCGACGAGCGCTTGATTTCGATCATCATCTCGACTTCGCCGGCCCGTTCGAACAGGAGATCCACTTCGGCGCCTTCGGCGGTTCGATAATAGTAGGGCGTTCTTCGCTCGCCCGCCGCGGCGATCAAATTCTCGACGACGAACCCTTCCCAGCTCGCTCCGGCAACGGGATGCCCGAGAATCTGATTCCAGGTCTCGAGCTCCAGAAGCGCGTGCGTAAGGCCGCTATCGCGAATGTAAGTCTTCGGCGTCTTGACCAGCCGCTTGCCGACGTTGCCGCTCCATGGACGAAGTCTTCTCACGAGCAGAAGATCGACGAGCAAGTCGACGTAACGGCCAACCGCCGGAGTCGAGACACCCAGGCTCGCTGCCAATCGCGATTGGTTCAGCGGTGTGCCTTGTGCATGAGCGAGCATCGTCCAGAGGCGGCCGACCGTCTCTGGCGGAAGTCTCGGCGCGAACATCGGCACGTCGCGCTCCAGACAGCTGCGGATAAAGGCTCGCCGCCAGGCGAAGCTCAGCGTGTCGTCCGTCGCAAGGAGGCTTTCGGGAAAACCGCCTCGCGTCCACAGCCGATCCGCATCTCCGACCGGTTCCGTCAGCTCGAGGAGGTCGATGGGCCCGAGCTCGAGGTAGTCGACTCGACCGGCAAGGGTCTCGGACGCTTGTCTCATGAGATCCAACGATGCCGATCCGAGGAGCAGAAAATGTCCCGCTCGCTCACCGGATCGCCGACGCTCGTCGATGATCCCTCGCAGCGGCTCGAACAGGGCCGGAGCGCGGTGGATCCCGTCGATGATCACGAGCTTGCCGGTTTGGGCCCGCAGGTAGGCGTCGCCGTCGTCGAGGCGCCGGAGGTCGGCCGGCCGCTCCAGGTCGAGATACACCGCGGCGTCGGCCAAACTCTCGGCAATCTGCAATGCGAGCGTGGCCTTGCCCACTTGTCGAGGGCCGAGCAGGACGACCGCCGGCATCTCGCGAAGTCGTGTCTCGATCCGTGACCGGAGGCGGCGGGCTATGGTCGCCAAAGGTTACCCCGCAATTTTAACTTTACGCGTTATATTTACGGGGTAAATTCTAGAGGGTGACGGTCGGCCGTGCAAACTCGGTCCATCGCCGTCGGGAGTGCTGGTGGACTGGCACGATCGGCGCATCGGGCGCGCGAGGGCACGCGGCCGCCGCGCGCGACGGATGAAGATTTCGGCGTTCACCGCTCCCGCTCCACGCTCGAGGCGAGAAACACCCGCTCCCGGTGGAACTCGAGGTAGCTCCGCTGCCCTTCGCTGAACCGCCCGACGTTGTGCCTGCCCCGCACCGGCACGCCCATGCGCTCGAGCGTCTCGGGATCGGCGACGGGCGAGACGAGCAGGTCGCCACTGCGCTCGAACGAGATGAAGCCGCGGTCGAACAGGTGATCGATGCTCGGTGTCAACAGCAGGCCGTTCTCGCCGTCGAGGCGCTCTGTGTCGTCGCTGTCCCGCCAGGGTTTGCAGTGGCTCGCGATCAGGTGCTCGATGCGGTCGACGCCCGTGATCCGGCACCGCCGCTCGATCTGCCGGACGCGCTGCTTGAAGAGGCCTTGGCCGCGGCGGGCGATGATGAGGGCCGCCTTCTGCGTCTCTTCGATATTTTGCTGCCGTATCCTGTCCACTAGGTGCTCTTCCCACTCGACCTGCCCTTGTGCCGGCGAGCGGTTCGGATCGAGCGCTCGGTCGAGCACGTCGGAAGCAGCCGAGACGATCGCCCGGGCGGGCCGGCCCATGAGGCCGAGGAGCGTCTCGGCCAGGAACGGCTTGAGGGCCGTCAGGTAGATGCCCTGCAGCCCATGACCGTTGGGGCGCAGCGGCGAGTACTTGGCGGGCAGTAGCGGCGCGAGCACGTCCATGTGGTCCGCCGGCCGGAGGGGCCGCTCGACCGGCGTGAATCGAACATCGACGCGCCAGCCGACGTTCGACCAATTGGGCCCGGCCGAGCCGAACTCGGCCGGCTTCGGACATTCGTAGCAGTGCGATTCCGCAATGCCGATCGCGCGGATGTACGTGCCCTGGAACGAGAACACGACGTCGCCCGGCGCGACCTCGCGCATGAACTCGTAGAAGGGATTGCGGTGGTCGTTGGCATTGCGCTTCGGGGACCACAGGTAGCCGCCGCGCGTCTCCTGCTCGAAGGTTTGGTTTTGATTGACCCACCAGAAGCGCATGGTCGATCTCGCGGCGGCGCGGCATTCGGCGCGCGGTGTCTCCGCCGCGGCCGGTCGAAAAGCCGAGCGAACGATAACGCATGTTTACGGGGAGAGCGAGGCGAATCTCAGCGGATCGATCGGAATCGGAGATCGCTTCGTTTCGTGATCGACGTATTCTGTGGCCGAGGAGGGATGGACGCGCGGAACACAAGGACGAGGCGCGATGGCGGAGCAGGACCATGCCTACAAGCTGCTGTTCTCTCATTCCGAAATGGTCCGCGACGTGCTGGAGGGCTTCGTCAACGAGGAGCGGCTGAGCCAGCTCGACTACGCTTCTCTCGAGAAGGTCGCCGGGAGCTACGTCAGCGACGACTTGCGCGAGCGCAGCGCCGCGCGCTGGCGCGCACCGGAGGAGCGGGCCGCGCTGATCCAACCCGGGCCTCGCGCGCTCGAGCGCTACCAGCCCCGAGCCCGATACCTCCTCCTCGACGAGGGCCGCTACGGGCAAGGCGAGCTCGCGCCGCTTCGCAACCTGGTCGCGGCGCTGTTCAGGCTCGAAAACAGTCGCACCGACGCCGAGGTACTCGTCGTCGTGCGATCTTTGCTCGAGTGCCTGACTCAGCCGGAGCAGGCGAGCCTGCGACGCGCGTTCGTGGTCTGGATCAACTAACCGTCGCGCTCACATCAGCGGCGACCAGCCCGAGCGGAGCCCTCACCTGGCTCTCCGCCGCGTCGCCGCTCATGCCGGCCCTGCAGTCTGCACCCGGCAGAGCGCGCGCGGCGGCGCGAGCTCGTTGTCGGTCGTCGCTCCGCGCTACGCCGAGGTCAATTCACGCCGCGGGGAAGCCATCACCGCCGAGGACTCGGACTGCCGGCGCTGGGCGGTGCCGAACCGGACACGGCTCTCGATCATCAGCACCCAATTCCTCGGCGACACCACGAACATCCAGTTCTGGGTCACGTAGGTCCCGCTCGAGCCGCATCCGTGGTTGAATCGCAATCCGGCATCAAGGCTGCAGGCCGTCGTCATGCTCGACGAGGCCGATTTCTACCTGCCCGCTTCCGCGAAGCCGGCCACGAAGGAGCCGCTCGAGAGCCTGCTGCACCGAGCCCGCGACAGCATCGGCACGTGGATGCTGGGGAGGATTCAACAGGCGCCAACCATTCAAAAACTGCGGCCGCTCTTTATCGGTCTCGGCGCCGACATCTCGGACAAGCTCGCGTCGAGGTGTTTTATAGTCCGACTTCAACCGGCGCAGCACCCGCTGCAGGACAACGAAGTGCGCCCTAATTCCCCGGCAGCACGTCGATCTCGCGCCGCATCTGATCGACAGCTTCTAACAGCACCGGCAAATCGTTTCGTACCGCATCCCAAAGCACTTGATGATCCACCGAGTCGTAGCCGTGACGCGTTCGAAGGCAAACGCCTCCCGCCAATCCGCCGCTATTTCGTGAGGCGACTTGTCCTCGCAAATCGCCTGCGCATGGCGGGCGTATTCCGCGATTTGCCGGAGCGTGATACGAACGTCACGCTTGCTCATAAATCGGGACTGCCTCACGCAGCACTTCGTCGCGGAAGTACTTACTCAACCACGCCGGGGTATTTAAATCGACCTTGTGGCCGATGATGTCGGCAAGCTCGTCGCCATAGCCGAAGAACTTCAAGCCCGGGTGAGCATCGGGGCCAAATTCGACCAGAACATCGACATCGCTGCGCGCAGGATCGAAATCCTCCCGAAGCACCGAGCCGAAGATGCTGAGCTTGCGAATGCCGCGCGCGCGGCAGAATGCCGCAATAGCGCGTGGGTCCAAATCGATCGGCAATTCCCGAGCCTTCATGCGCCGAGTATCGCGCAGCGCTGCGGCGCTAATCAATCCGGGCAGGGAAGAAGGACACGATCGCCGATACGCTGTCGCGGGGACGCAGCGGCGGCCGTGGCCGATGAGGAGTCAGCCCCGGCGTGCCTATATCACGAGGACCGTGCAGGCCCGTTCACCGGCAGAGCTTCCGCGAGCGCGTGCTCGCGGCCTACGGCAATCAGCGCGCGCTCTGCCAACTCGGGCGAATTCGAGCGCGTTCCTTCTCTGCGCGTCGAGAACTGGTTGCTCAAGTGAATGGGCGCTGACGCTCCTCGATCGCCTCCCGCCGAGAGGCGGTCCGCCCCGGAACCCCGGTCGCAAAGGAATGCTGTGGTGCTTCGAAGGGCAGTCCCAACCAGGGAGGGCGACGAGTTGTCGATCATAGACTTCCTCGACTGTCTGAGCTTCCGGCGCGGAGAGCTGCATTTCGATGCAGGCCGACGAGTCAAGACCTCCATCATGATTCGCCTGGATGGAACGGTCACGCTTACAACGCGCGGCCGCGGACGATCGGCTTCCCGTTGGCTGGAGCGGCTTCAGGGCAAGGCGAAGATGCGGCCAGTCTCACGGGTGCCGCGACCGGGAGCTGCGACGCGTTTCAAGGTTTACCCTGCTAACGAATCGCATAATGGCAATCGGCCGGAAAGGCGACTATTGCCACAGCGGCGCAAGGTGGGGTATCACCGTGATCGGGGCACCATACCGGAAGAATTCGGGCCATGGGGGAGTCTGGCGACACCGCAACTAACGAAGATACCGGCCAGTGGCCGGCCGATGGCCTCAGCGCAGCGCTCGCGCAGCTTCAAGATCACGGCCTTCATCGAAGGGGCCTACGCCCTCTAGTCAGCGTGCTCGTCGGACCCGTGGGCCGCGCGGTCCATCTCTGGCGACACTGGCAGCGAGGACCAAAGAGCAGCACGGTCATCCTTCGCGAGCCCTCGCTTGCCACACTGAGCGCTCGGCTGATCGAACAGCTGTGTACCCAGCAGCAGCTCCTCGACGCCGCGCTGGCATTCCTGAGCCGTTCCCTCTCGTATTCCGTCGAAGCCCTGCGCGACCGCCTCACCCGCGCTACGACACACGAGCTCGAGCTGCTGTGCTCAGGGGCAGGGCGGGAGCCCGCGGTGGACCCACGAGACCGGCTGGTGTTTGCGGTACTCGACGCAAGCCGAGGCGGCCGACCGCTCACGGCGCAACGGCTTCTGCGCCATCTCATCAATACCCCCGCCTGCCCGACGACACGTCCGCTGGCGTTCCTCACGGCCCTTCACCGCCTGGTGCCCGTCGAGCAGCTCCCGGCCGTGCTGGCCGTGCCCAGCGATCTCTCCCCGGGCGAATCGCCGGACGAGCTGGACCGTTGGGCGCGCTTCCTGGCCCAAGTCAGCTGCGAACTCCCGCAACTCCCGTTAGGGCTGGCCGTGAGCGAAGCGGCGCACGCGACCTACTGTCGGAGCGCGCCGGAATCGTTCCAGAAAGCCGTACTGCGCGACTCCGTCATCCGGCTGCCGAGGCCAGACCGCGAGCGCACCAAACGTGAAATAGAGAGCCGCCTCGGTGCCGACAGCGACCGACTCTCCGCGGCCGCCGAGGAACTGGTTCGATGCGGCGGCGGCGAGGAGTTGCTGGACGCCTTCGTCCACGCTACAGAGGCGACGCGCCGCACTGCGGAAACGCCCGAGCAAGCGACGGCGGCCCGCAGTGCGGCGGAGGCGTTCCTGTTCGACCTCCTCGAGCACCTGCCCGAAACGGCGGGCCGGTTCGAGCTGAACCTCGTGGAATCCTTCCCCTTCGGACCGCGGGCCGCGGAAATCGACCTCGCCTCGCGCGAGCTTGGCATCGCGATCGAGATCGACGGTCACTACCATTTCACCGACGCGTCGCGCTATCGCCGGGATCGCCAAAAGGACTTCTTGCTTCAGCGCCATGGCTACCTCGTGCTCCGCTTCCTCGCCGAGGACGTTGTGCAGGAGATGTTCGCTGTGCGCGCCGTCATTTTAGAGGCCGTACGCGTCCGCGTATCATCGTCCGGCGCCGCGGACGAGAGAGAGGACTAGTGAACGAAGACAGCACGCCGAACATTCCTCCAAGCAACCCTGCACGTTCCGACTTACTCGATTCCTTCATCCTGGCCCGGATGCTGCCCGGCAAGACGCCGCCGACGCGCTCGACGCTGCTGAGCGACCTCAAACCCTACTTCGCGATTCCGCAGGGCCTCTCCGACGGCGCGTGGGGCGAGCTGCTGGACGCTCGCCTCACCGCGCTCGTCGAAGCCGGCCTCCTTTCCAAGCGGCCCTATGCGCTGACACCCGCAGGCCGACAGCGCGCGTTGAGCTTCGTCGGCCTCGACTCGCCGCCGGCAAACTGCCGCTGGAGCACCTTGAAGTCCCGCCACCTGATGGCACGCGCGCTCGGCATCGAGCCGAGCGGCCGGCGTGACTGGGACCGCCTGGCCGACGGCAAAGAAGGCTTCAAGGCGGCACTGCTGGCTCAGCTGTTCGAGCTCCCGGTCAATGGCTTGCCGACGCTGAACCAGGTGATTGCCGCGCTGGCCGCGTCGCGCGGGCTGCACCCCGCGCGCAACGATGTGAATTCTCTGCGCGAGGCGACCCTCCGGCACTGGGTCGAGGAGCGCGGACGTACATCGGTCGAAGAAGCCGACCGGAAGCCTCCCGCCGCGGCGCCCTCGGCCGGGAACGTCTCGCCCCTATCCTCGCCCGCCGCCGCGCCCGCGCCGCCGACGCCTTCGTCCGCGGGGCTCGCCGAGCGCGACCTCGAAACGTTCGCCCGTTACGTCTTGCGCGTCGCCCGGGCCGCGCCGACGGCAAAGGGCGGCGAGAAGGTGTTCATCCGCCACGTATGGGACCGCTTCCGGCAAGATCCGGCAACCGCGAGCCTGACGCGCGAGCAATTCGACGCTCGCCTGATCGAGGCCAATCGGCGCAACCTCCTCGCGCTGAGCCGAGCCGATCTGGTCGTCCCCGTCGATCCCGAGGATGTCCGCGCCTCGGAAGTTCGCTTGCCGCACGGCGGCACCGTCCACTTCGTGCGCATCGACCGCTCACGATCCTGACCCCATCGCCTCGACTGCCGAGGCGGCTCCCGGAGGCGTCCATGACCGAGCAACGCGACCATCTCCTCAACCGATTTCTCGACCGCAACCGCGAGATCTTTCGCTCCGTGGCCTATCCCACGGAAGTCTGGCAAGCAGACCCGTGCGACGTTGAGTCGATCCATGCCGAGGCGCGCGAGCGATTCGACCATCTCTTGCGGACGGCCGGCGAGGGCGAGAGCGCGGTCGGACGGATCCTATTGCTGCGCGGCGAATCCGGCTCGGGGAAGACGCATTTGATGCGGGCCTTCCGGACTCGCACCCATGAGTGGGGCGACGGCTATTTCGGCTACATGCAGATGACGACGGCGCAGAGCTACGGGCCGTACATCCTGCGCCGACTCATCGAGTCGCTTGACAAACCGTACTCCCCGAACGCCTACGGGGACGAGACGTTGGCGCTCATGCGGCTCTCCACCTCCGTCGCCGAGTGCGCCGGCATGGCGCGCGTGGACGTTGAGCAGCTTCGCGAAGGCGATCTCGATGCCGAGGCCCTGAGCGATCTCGTCAGCGAACTGGCCGATGCGGCGCTCCGCCACCCGTCGCTGCACGACGCTCCCATCGACCTCGTGCGGGCGCTGCTCTTCGTGCAAACCGGCGACCCGGCGGTGCACTCGCGCGTCATGAAATACCTACGCGGAGAGCGCCTGTCGAGGCGCGACAGCGAACACCTCGCCGGCGTCACGCCCCTCGATGGCGACAGCGAAGCGGTCGACATGATCTGTCGGCTGGGCGCGCTGATGGCGCGAACCCAGCAGGCGGCGCTCGTGATCTGCGTCGATCAGCTCGAAGACATCTTCCGAGAGTACGAAGAAGGCCGCATGAGCTCGATGCGCGACATGTTCCGCCGCGCCGTCTTGACCCTGCGCTCGATCTCGGATCACGTGCCGACCTCCATCATCGTCATCTCGTGCCTCGAGGACTACTACAACCACTTTCGCGAGGCGCTCGATCGCTCTCAGCTCGACCGGATCGAGCACAACCCGGCGCCCGTCAACCTGGAAGCCCGCCGTACGCGCGACGAGATCGAACTACTCGTCCGCCGCCACCTCACACAGCTCCTCGACGCCGACGACGGCGACCCCGAGGGCCACTGGCCCTTACCGGACGCCCTGCTCGATTCGCTGGCCGGGACGACCACGCGAAACGTCCTCCAAGCGTGTAAGGACTTCCGAGAGCGATGCATCGCGGCAGGCCGCATTGTGGAGCCGAATCTGACCGGCCCGCGCCCCGACATCGTCCCAACGCCGCCCGATCTCGAAGTCACCGACCTCGAGCAGCTCTGGAACGACTTCAGCACCGAATGGAGCGAGGCGCCGCCCGAAGACGACGACGCCCTCGCCGCCTTGCTCGAGAGCGCCGTCGAGCTCGTCGGTCGCGAGCGTCCGGATCGCGGCTTCGAGACGCGGCGCCGCGGCCGATTCCTGACCGTGCTCGCGGGGCCGCAAAGCGCCTCCGGCGGGCGGCAGATCGGCATCTGCAACCGCTCGTGGCGCGGCGGCGCGTTGACGCGCCAGGTGGCTGAGCTTCTGAACGTCGCCGAGGAAACGCACGGCGTGCCGATCATCGTGCGCTCGACGGAGTACAAGCCCAAACTGTCGGGCAGCGGCATCGCTCGCTGCTATGCGGAGGTCAACAAACGCGGCGGCGAAGCCGTCACCGTCGAGGACTCGGACTGGCGGCGGTTCGACGCGATGCGCGCGTTCCGCGAACGGCACGGCCGCCACGCGGCCTTCGCGCGCTGGCTCGATCAGCTTCAGCCGCTGGGCCGGGTGGCGTCGCTGCAACGCATCCTGGACCTCGCGGCGCCGCAGGCGGCGCCGGAAGCCGAGGCCGAGATCACGACCGCAGGCGGTTCTGCGCCCGCCGAGCGCGACGATGCCGGCGCAACGCCGAGCGGCGGCGCCGCCGCGCCGGCCGTCGACGAGCCGGACGCCCCACCGACCGACGATCCGACGCAGGTCGCGCTCGGCGTTCGCCGCACGGACGCCTCGCGCGTCGTGCTGAATCGCAACGCCTACACCCGCCACGCTGCCTTCCTCGGCGGCACGGGCAGCGGCAAGACGACTGCGGCGCTCAACGTCATCGAGCAGCTCCTGCTCGGTGGCATCCCGGCGATCCTCATCGACCGCAAGGGCGACCTCGCCTCCTACGCCAAGCCCTCGGCGCTCGCGACGCCCTGCAGCGACCCGAAGCTCGAGCCGCGCCGCCGGCGGCTCCAGGAATCCGTCGCCGTCAGCCTCTATACGCCGGGACGCAGCGACGGGCAGCCGCTGTCGCTCTCCGTCGTGCCCGACGGCGTCGGCGAGCTCAACCAGGCGGAGCTCCAGAACATCGCCCGCGGCGCTGCCGAGTCGCTGGGATCGATGCTGAACTACGGCCGCTCGTCGCAGGCCCAGGCGCGCATCTCCGTGATCATTAAAGCCGTCGAGATCCTCGCCCAGCGCGGCGGCACGATCACGCTGCCGCGGCTCGCGGACTACATCGCTGAGCCCGACGACATCCTGATCGCCGAGCTCGGCCGGCTCGAGCGGCACTGCGAGAAGGTCGTCGAGGACCTGCAGATGCTGCACATCAACCAACAGCCGCTGTTCGCCCAAGAGGGCGATCCGCTGAACGGCGACGTGCTGTTCGGACGGGGTCGCTGGGCGGTGCCGAATCGGACCCGGCTCTCAATCATCAGCACTAAGTTCCTCGGCGACACCACGAACATCCAGTTCTGGGTCGCGCAGTTCCTGCTCGAGCTGCATCGCTGGTTGAATCGCAATCCCGCCGCGGAGCTGCAGGCCGTCGTCATGCTCGACGAGGCCGATCTCTACCTGCCCGCTTCGGCGAAGCCGGCCACGAAGGAGCCGCTCGAGAGCCTGCTGCGCCGGGCGCGCTCGGCGGGGCTCGGGGTGTTTCTCGCGACGCAGAGCCCCGGGGACCTCGACTACCGGGCACGCGACAACATCGGCACGTGGATGCTGGGGAAGATTCAGCAGGTGCCGGCGATCCAGAAGCTGCGGCCGCTGTTGGCGGATCTCGGCGCCGATATCTCGGACGAGCTCGCGTCGCAGAAGACCGCGGAGTTCTTTCTGGCGCACGGGGGCGATACGGCGGGGATCCGCAGCGGGCGCTCGGCGGTGCTGGCAGAGCAGTTGGCGGATCATGAGATATTGGCGTTGGCGCGAAACTGAGTGAGACCTCCACTATAGAGAGTCGCGCCCAACCAGTACCCAGACTAAGCTGGCGACGTGAAGGTCAGGGAGATGATCCGCATGCTCCGCGAGGATGGGTGGTTGATCGTTCGCATGCGCGGCAGCCACCGTCAGGAAGCATCCAGTCAAACCCGGGCGCGTGACTGTGGCCGGCCCCGACGGAGATGACTTGGCACCTGGGACAGTGAACAGTATCCTCGAGCAAGCGGACTAAAGGACCGGGTCCGCCAATGAGATACGCAGTAGTGATCGAAAAGGCCGAGGCTAATTTCTCCGCCTACGTCCCGGACCTGGCAGGCTGCGTGGCGACGGGTCGCATTGTCGAAGACGCAGAACGCGCCATTCGCGAGGCGATCGAATTGCACCTGCACGGCCTGCGCGATGACGGCCTACCCATTCCATTGCCGACGAGCTGCGTGGAGTACGTGGAGGTAGCGGCCTGACCGTTCGGCCGCAGTGTTCTCCCATCTCGGCTGCGAACACGCCTCCGGCACGACCAAGAAGGCCCGCATTTTCTGCCGGCATAGTCCTACGTCGTAAATTCGCGAAAACTGCGAATCCTCGTAGTATCGCTATAGCGCCGCTCTGCCGTGCCCGACCCAGACGACTCTTTGGAGGAAGGGAGATTCATCATCTTCGGCAAAGGCGACTCAGGCAAATGTCCGGCGGCCGCCTTCACGTCACCCAATGTTAGAATCCCGCAATCACCGCGCGGCGAATGACGCCTCACGAGGGTAGTGCCCCGCACTTGTCGATGACGACCCTGGAGACGCGGGCAGCCACGAACCCGGGCAAGGGCATCCGATTTCGGCCGCGCACCCCGAAGTGGAACGCTCCTTGAATCGCCTTGCCCTCGACGACGCTCCGCGCGGCAACGCTCCCCGCGGCGAGGCCTCCCGCACCGAGGCCCTCGTCTGCCGGTTCACGCCCGGAGGCCGCATCGACGTCCAGCCTGCGCAGGCCGAGGACGACTGCGCGCTGTCGAGCAAAACCGCCGGGCGGATCATGAAAGCCTTCGCCGAGGGCCGCGGCGCGGGCGTGCTGCACCTGGCCGTGGCGGAGCTTTCCACGGAGCTTCCTCCGTCGCTGTCCTATTGGCGCGACGTGGGGCGCGCGTTCGTCGCTCGGGTCTGCGCCGGGCTCGACCCGACCGAACCGAAGTCGCTCACCCTCCCCGATCCGGATCCAGACGAGCTCGCGGCCCTCTTCGAGGCCGTGCCGCCGATGCAGGGCGCAGAGCTCCTTGGCACCGAGGTGCTTCGCGGCATCTGGTCCGATGCGGGCACGGCGCTCGCGGCGAAAGCCGAAGCGTACGAGGACGGCGTTCAGGGTTACCTGCGGGCCCAGGGCTCGGTCTGGCACGTCGTCGGCCGCGTTTGCTTCCACCTGGCGGAGAACAAGCGCGATCCCGAGTATCCGTTCGCGTTCATGGCCACCTACATCCACAAGGTTTCGAATCAAGCCAAGCCGCAGCACTTGCCGCTCGGCAGAGCGCTCAAGGACTACGCGGGCGCCAGGAACCGTCAGAAGCTGCTGGCCTTGTTGGCACCGCTGTCTCGAGCGGCGGAGCAGAGCGACTTCATCCGCGGCCTCCTCGACGCCGGCGACATCTATCATCCGCTCTCGTGGACGGCCGAGGAGGCTCACCGGTTCCTTTCGGAAACGGCGCTGTACGAGCAGGCCGGCCTCATCGTACGCGTGCCCGATTGGTGGAGCGCCAGGAACAAGCCTCGGCCCAAAGTATCCGTGACGATCGGCGGCAAGGCGCCGTCCGTCCTCGGAATGGACGCGCTCCTCGACTTCGATGTCAGTCTGACGCTCGACGGCGAGAAGCTCACGAAGCGCGAAATCGAAGCGTTGCTCAGCGCGAGCCACGGGCTCGTTCTGATCAAGGGCAAATGGGTCGAGGTCGACGGCGACAAGCTTTCGCAGATGCTCGCGCAGTGGCGCGACGTTGAGCGCGAGGCGCGCGCGGGCGGGATCGGCTTCGGCGAGGCCATGCGCATGCTCGCCGGCGTGCGCATCGACGGCAGCGACGAAGGCTTCGAGGACGCGACGCCCGAGTGGTCGGAGGTCGTCGCCGGCAAGTGGCTCTCGTCGCGGTTGGACGCGCTGCGGTCGCCGGAGCTGCGTTCGAGCATCGGCGCGGGCGCGGGCCTGCGCGCCGATCTGCGTCCCTATCAGCAGTTGGGCGTGCAGTGGCTATGGACGCTGCGCTGCCTCGGGCTCGGCGGCTGTCTGGCAGACGACATGGGCCTCGGCAAGACCATTCAGGTGCTCGGGCTCCTGAATATGAGCCGGCGCGCGGAAGCTCCGGGCACGGATCTGCTCGTCGTGCCCGCGTCGCTCGTGGACAACTGGCGGCTCGAGATCGAGCGCTTCGCGCCGGAGCTTAAGGTGCTCGTCGCCCACCCGTCCCGGATTCCGTCGGCGGACCTCAAGAAGCTCTCGAAACGGCAGGTGGATGCCCACGACGCGGTAATCACGACTTACGGCACGGCCATGCGGACGGCGTGGATGAAGTCGCATGCATGGCGCAACGTGATCCTGGACGAGGCGCAGGCGATCAAGAACCCCGGCGCCCAGCAGACCAAGGCGGTCAAAGCCCTGCGATCGCAGTGGCGCCTGGCGCTGACGGGGACGCCGGTGGAAAACCGCCTCGGCGACCTGTGGTCGATCTTCGACTTTTTGAATCCCGGTCTTCTGGGCTCGGCCAAAGCCTTCAGCCGCGCGTGCAAATCGATGGCATCGGGCAAGCAGGGCAGCTACGCGCCGCTGCGCCGGCTCGTTCGGCCGTATATCCTGCGCCGGCTCAAAACCGACAAGAACGTCATCGCCGATCTGCCCGACAAGACCGAGGTCACGGCCTACTGCCTGCTCACGAAGCGCCAGGCGGCGCTGTACAAGCAGTCCGTCGACGAAATGCGGACGGCGATCGAGGCGCGGGACGGCATCGAGCGGCGCGGGGTGGTCCTCGCCTTCCTGATGCGTTTCAAGCAGATCTGCAACCATCCGTCTCAGTGGCTCGGCGACGGCGCCTATGAGCCCTCGGACAGCGGCAAGCTTGCCCGCTTGCGCGAGCTGTGCGAAGCGATCGACGCCCGCCAGGACAAGGCGCTGGTGTTCACCCAGTTCCGCGAGATGACCGAGCCGCTGTCCGGCTTTCTCGCCGGGGTCTTCGGCAGAGGCGGGCTCGTGCTGCACGGCGGCACGCCGGTTAAGCAACGCCACGACTTGGTGAAGCGCTTTCAGGACGACGACCGCGTGCCGTTCATGGTGCTCTCGCTCAAGGCCGGCGGAACCGGCCTGAATCTGACGGCGGCCTCGCACGTGATACATTTCGACCGCTGGTGGAACCCGGCCGTGGAAAACCAGGCCACGGACCGCGCGTTTCGCATCGGCCAGCGGAAGAATGTGCTGGTTCATAAGTTCGTCTGTCGCGGCACGGTGGAGGAGCGCATCGACGCGCTGATCGCGGGCAAGCAGGCACTCTCCGATGAGTTGCTGGAGGGAGGCGTCGAGACCTCCTTGACGAATATGAGCAACGAGGAATTGATGGCGATGGTGTCGCTCGATCTGGGCAGCGCCATAGAGGGATAGCCGGACCGGACCAGACGGGCCGCGCTTCGTCCGAACGAGGGCACAAGACGCGCCATGAGCAGATACTACGATTACGAATGGCCGCGCTACGTGACGGCCGCCGAGCGTCGACGGAAGGCGGCGAAGAAGATCGCGTCGATGAGGAAGGCCGGGCGCAACGTTGCGCCGGTCGAGATTGCGGGACGCAAGATCACCACGACCTTCTGGGGCGAAGCCTGGTGCAAGAACCTCGAAGCGTACAGCGACTTCGCTAACCGTCTTCCTCGCGGGCGGACCTACGTACGCCAGGGTTGCGTAGTCGATCTGCAGATCGACGCCGGCCGCGTCCGCACGCTCGTCAGCGGCACCGAGCTGTACACCGTCGACATCACGATCAAGCCCCTCGGCAAGAAGAATTGGACCCAGATCAAGGCGCGTTGCGCGGGCCAGATCGACTCGCTGGTCGAGCTGCTCCAGGGCTCGATCTCCCGAAGCGTCATGGAGATCGTCACACGCAAGGGCGAGGGGCTCTTTCCGTCGCCTCGCGAGATCGCTTTGGACTGCTCCTGCCCGGACTGGGCCGGCATGTGCAAGCACGTCGCAGCGACGCTGTATGCCATCGGAGCACGGCTGGACCACGAGCCCGAGCTGCTGTTCACACTGCGCGGCGTGGACCCCGCGGAGATGGTCGAGGCCGCCGTCGATCAGCCGGCGGGCAACGGCAAAGGACCCAAAGGGCGCGTGCTTGCGGCTGACCAGCTGTCGTCGGTGTTCGGCGTGGACATCGATATGGACGGCGTAGCGTCGGGCGAAGCGTTCGCGCCCGCCGACAAGACCGGGACCGCGGATCGCAGGACTGAGAAGACCGGGAAGACAGCGAAAAAGGCCCCACGCCGGCGGTCCAAAGCGTCGGCGTCGGCGGCCGAGAAGGCGCCGGCCAAGAAGCACGCCTTGAAAAAGGTCACCGCGAAGGGGAAACGGTCGCGACGGTAAGCCATGGACAACCCACGCCCGGCGAACGTGCAGGCCTAGGTCCGTGCGTGTCGGCCATCACCGTCGCGCGCTCGGCCACGACGTTGCCGATGGCCGATGAGTTCCGTGAAGGACTGATCGCAACGAATCCTTGCGGAATCGCGAGCTATGCGAGCAGCGCTGCGCGTTCGATGGGGCTAACGTGGCGGAGTGCCCAAACGTGACGCCGAACCATGACCATCGTCCACGCCCGCATCGAAGCCGTCCTCGACCCTACGCTGCACGCCGCGCTCGACGAGCTGCGGCCCCTCGCGTACACCGAGCCTCCGGACCCGCATCACGACCTGCCGGCGCACGTCCGCTCCGCCTCGGCGGTGCGCCGGTCGCAGCGGCACCTGGTCATCGTGCAGGACGACGTGAACGCCTTCGCGATCGTGGATTGCGAGGAGGGCGATGCGTTTCCGATCATGCTGCCCCGGGGCCCCGGCGGTCGGCGCAGCTTCGACGACGTCATCGGCAACAAGCACGACAAGATGGATCTCGAGGCGCTTGCGCTGCTGCCGGACGAGCGGCTCGTCGCATTCGGCTCGGGCGCGAGCCCGGCGCGCGAAAGCCTCGTGGTCCTGTCGCGCCGCGCGCCGCCCGTCGTGCGCGACGGCGGCGAGCTCTATCGGTCGCTGCGCGCGCTGCCGGTTTTCGCAGGCGCAGAGCTCAACATCGAGGGCGCGCTCGCGGGCGACGATAGGCTGCTGCTCTTCCAGCGAGGCAACGGGGCGGCGCGCGAGGGGTGCCCCGCGAACAACGCCGTCGCGACGCTCGATCTCGAGCGCTTCGTTCGCTGGCTGGACGATCACGGCCCGTTGCCCCCGGTGCTCGAGGTGACGCCATTCGATCTCGGCGAGATCGGCGGCTCGCCTTTCGGCTTCACGGACGCGGCCGCAACGCCGGAGGGGCGCATCGCGGTCGTCGCCTGTGCCGAGGATTCTCCGGACGCACTCACGGATGGGCCCGTGCTCGGCTGCCGATTCGGCTGGCTGGAGCCGGAGGGCCTGCTGCGTATGACGGATGTGATCGAAGGCGGCCGCCCCACGCATCTCAAACTCGAGGGCATCGAGTCGCGGCCCGACACGGCGAGCGAGTTCTACGTCGTCGCGGATAGCGACGATCCGCTGTCGCCGGCGCCGCTAGGGCGGCTTCGTATCCGCGGCTAAAAGGCCGCCGGTCACGCCGTGGAGACTGCATCGACGATCAGCACCCAGCGACGGGAGTGCAAGGAGCGCAATACCGAAATCCATGCGTAACCACCCGAAACAGAATTGAGAGCCGTCGGCATACTGTATACAATACCAGTTTCAATGGGTATTGGTGGAGAGCCCATGTCCAACGAGACTCCCGCATCTTCTGGTCCGGAATTCGACGCTCGCGAAGCCGCGCCCTCGCCGATGCCGGCCTCCGCAGCCGTCGACAGCCGCGCCATCGAAGAGCTCGATGCCGCCATCTGCCGCCTCGCCCGCCATCTGCACAGCCAAACCTACCGGCTGCTCGTGCTGATCCTCGAGTTCGACGAGCGCTTGGGCTGGGCCAAGTGGAGCTATAAGAACTGCGCGGAGTGGCTCGCCTGGCGCTGCCAGCTCTCGATCTCGGCCGCGCGCGAGAAGGTCCGCACGGCCCATGCGCTGCGCGAGCTGCCGGCGGTCTCGGCGGCCTTGGCCGCGGGGAAGCTCTCGTACTCGAAGGTTCGGGCGCTGACGCGTGTGGGGCACTTGGCGGACGAGAACGATTTGCTCGATTACGCACTGCAAGCCACGGCGGCGCAGGTCGAGGAGCGGTGCCGCCAGATCAGGAACGTGACGCCGGAGTCGACCGAGACCGCGCGCCGGGCGTGGGAACGGCGCGCGCTGACAGTGGCACGCAACCCGAGCCGCAGCACGCTGCTGATCTCGGTCGAGCTGCCGGCCGAGGACGGGGAGCTCATCGTCCGGGCGCTGGAGTCGGCGGTCGGGGCCGGCGAGGTGGCGCTCGGGGCGGAGTACATCGGCGCCTACGGCGCGGACCGAGCGGGGAGGGATCGAAGCCGGGCGCTCGACGGCTGGCGGGCACAGCAGGCCGATGCCCTGGTCGCCGTGGCACGCGCGTATCTGGCGGCCAGGGGACGCCGCAACGGTGCAGGGCGGGCGGCGGCCGGTCCCCGGTCGGGTCTGGCATCGGAGCCGGCAGCGTCTCCGAGCACGACCGAGGCGGCGGCGCAAAGTTTCGCCGCTACCGCGGCTGCCGCCGGGGAGCCGTCGCCGAAGCCCTCCGCGGAGGTGCGCGCGAGCTCGTTGCCCGATCACTACCAGGTCGTCGTGCATGTCGACGAGCACGCCCTCCGCGGAGGGCCCGGGCGATCGGATGCGCCTATCGAAACGGTCAAGCGGCTGCTGTGCGATGGAAGTTTGATGCCCGTCGTCGAGGACGCGCAAGGCACGCCGCTCGCGCTCGGTCGCAAGCGCCGGGTCGTCACGACGTCGTTGCGGCGTTTGCTGTGGGCGCGTGACCGCGGCTGCACGTTCCCGGGTTGCGGGCGGCGGGATCGCTACGTGGATGCTCACCATGTGCAGCACTGGATCGACGGGGGCAAAACGGACGCGGACAACACGGTCCTCCTTTGCTCATGGCATCACCGGCTCCTGCACGAAGGCCGATTCAGCATGCGCCGGCGCGACGGGCACTTGGAGTTTCGGCGCGCAGACGGGCGGGTGATTCCGCGTTCGGGCTATCGGCGCGAGGACATCGTCGACGATACTGCCGACGAGTCGATGTGTGTGGAGGGGTCAGCGGCGCCCTCCGCTGAGGGATTTCGCACGCCGATGGAGCACGACCGGTCAGGGCATGGCCCTACGTCGGTGCGCGAGCCTCAAGGCGTCTACCGCGTCTCAGCGCCGGCGGAAGACGTTCATTGTGATCAGGAACATTGGGCGGGCTCGCATCCGCATCGTGCCTCGCAGCACACCCATGAGCGTGACCGCGCCAGCGCCGACCCCAAGCACCCACGCGAGCTTCGCGCCGAAACTCAAAGCCGCCGGGTGACCCGCCGCCAAAGAGAACAATCGGAAAGCGGTCAACGCCAAAACACCCGCCAATACCGCCAACGCCGCGTCCCACATCGGCAATCGAATCGCAAAACCGAAGGCCGGGCGCGTATTCCGGTACCAACTTCGATCGCTCGGCGTGAGCGCCGGAAAGCGGCCGCCCTCGATGACCCAATTCGCGAGGCGAAGCACGAATTGGTCCGGGCTTTCCCGCAAAACGCCCATTTTTCGGCCTCTCTATCGATGTGGGCGGAGCCGCCCTTCCCGCGCTCCGCGACGAGCAACACCTTAAGCAGTTTCGGTTGGTGCAAGCCCTCTACAATATGGGACCTTACCGCACGCGGCGGGGTCGTTCTGTCAAGCGTGAGACTCGCGTTGCCCCGCGCGCCGGCCGGTCGAAAGATACGTTGATAGCCCGTACGGGCACGCCGCAGGCGTGCGCCCGCCGCATCGAGGCACTCGCTTCGGCCCGCGTTCCGGCGGGTCGTGTCCTCGACGCCACGCTCGGGCCGATTCGGAAGATATTCCTCGCTCTGGCTTGTCTTTGGCGCCGGCGTGGCGTACGGTGGAAACCGCTACGTATCGGCCCTGCCTCGCGACCACCCTATTTGAGGACATGTTGCGCCTATGCGACTCTTTACAGCCGCTGCCGGATCGGCAGGTCCGTCCGCAGTGACGGCACTAGCGCCGGCAACACGCCCTCGCTCGGGGAGCCATGATTCGCACGGAGGACGATTCATCTAGGACGTCGCTGGGCACCACTCACCGCCGTCGGGTCCCGAACGGAGAAACACAAGGACCGACGCGTTCATATCCAATATTAATCTTCGGGGGAGGATTGAAGATGGGATCCGTCTATTTTTCCGCGCTCGGGCGCAACAAGCTCGCGAGCGCCGTGGCTTTGGCTTTGGCGATTCCGGCAGTCGGCATCCAGACGGCCCGGGCCCAGGACGCGGCGCCGGCGCCGAAACCGGCGCTCGAGGAAGTCGTGGTCACGGGCTCGCGCATCGTGCGCAAGGACTACACGGCCAACAGCCCGATTCAAACGGTCGATAAATCGGCTCTGCAGTCGCAGACTTCGATCGGCCTGGAAACGGCCCTGAATCAGCTGCCGCAGTTCGTGCCCGCGGCGACGGGCCTGACGCAGCTGCAGGATCAGGCCAACCTCACCGATAACGACCCGACGATCACGGCCGGCGCCGCGACGATCAGCCTGCGCGGCCTCGGGACGAACCGCAATCTCGTGCTCATCGACGGCTACCGGGCCGTGCCCGTCAACGCGACGATGGCGGTCGACATCAACTCGATCCCGTCGGCGGCGATCCAGCGCGTGGAGACCATCACGGGCGGCGCCTCCTCGGTGTACGGCGCCGATGCCGTCGCGGGCGTGGTGAACTTCATCACCCGGAAGAACTTCGAGGGCGTCGACATCGACGCCCAGTACGGCGCCATGCAGAACGGCGGCGCCGGCGAAGGCCACATTTCCGCGCTGTTCGGCGTCAATACCGCGGACGGCAAGGGCAACATCATGGTCGGGGTCGAGCGCTCGAAGCGCGCCGCCGTCCTGGGCCAGGACACGGCGTTCTACAAGCACGCAATGAACGACCCGACCGTCGAGGGCACGGCCTTCTTCGAGACGGACCCCTACTACAACATCGATCGGACCAACGCGCCGAGCGGCGCCGCCATCGACAACATCTTCAACCAGGCGCCGGCCGGCGTCGTGCTGCGCAGCAGCACCAACGGTCCGGTCACGGGCCGCGCTTACTGGAACAACGACGGCACGATCTACACCGGCGGCGCCTCGTTCAACGGCGGCTCGCCCGAGGGTCCCGGCTCGACGGTCGGTGTCTACCGCTATAACGGCCCGTTCAATATCACGCAGGGCAACGCCAACCTGCCGGGTTCCTACCCCTGGCGCAAAATCGACGCGCAGGGCCGGATTCAGGAGCAGATGCCGTACTTCGTCGCGAACATCCCGCTCGACAGGACTTCGTTGTTCGGCCGCGCTCAATACAATCTGACGGACCACGTGCAGGCTTCCGTGCAGTTCCTGGGCGTCAGCTCGAGCACGGACCGCCACACGCTCGTGTCGCCGGCGCTCGGCGGCTGGGGCGTCATGGTGCCGCACGGAACGGGTACCTACGCGCCGTCGCTCGAATCGGACGGGACGACCAACCCGGCCTACCTGCAGGGCGGCCGGTTCGGGCTCAACTGCGCGCCGACGGGCGGCTGCACGAATTCGCAGGTCTTCCCGGTATCGCCCGAGCTCGCCCAACTGCTCGACTCGCGCCCGAATCCGAACGCGGACTTTAGTTTTAACTACAACCTGGATTTCTCCGACTGGGGCATCCCGGATTACGAGCGCCAGATTCACAGCGCGACGCGGTCGCAGCAGCTGAATTTCGGCCTCCAGGGCGATCTCCCGGGCATCGACGGCACTTGGAACCTCGTCGTCTCCAAAGGCGTATCGAAGATGGATGCGCACCTGAACGGTATGGCGTCCCTGGCTCGCGTTCGAACCCTGCTGACCTCGCCGAACTGGGGCACGGGCTTTTATCAGCAAGGCAACGCGGGCGACTACGGCGGCGGTCAGGGCGGCGGCTTCTCGGGCGGCGTGGCGACGTGCACGACCGGGCTCCCGACGTTCCGCAATCACAGCCAGGTCAGCCAGGACTGCTTGAACACCATCTTCATCACGGCCCAAGAGCAGTCCCAGATGGAGCAAAACTTCGTCGAGTTGGACTTCCAGGGCCATCTCGTGAACATGCCGGCCGGCGAGGCGCGCTTCTCGGCGGGCGCGACGACGCGCTCGAACGACTACTACTACCTGTTCGATTCGCTTGCCGGAGACCAGGCCTTCACCGACAACTTGATGGCGACGAACCTCGGCAACAACACGCAGGGCAAGACGTCGGTCAAGGAACTCTACGGCGAGATGCTGTTGCCCATGGTCAAGGACAAGCCCGGCGCGAATCATCTGAACCTCGAGCTCGGCTATCGCTACTCCGACTACGACATCCAGGGCGGCGTCACGACGTGGAAAGCCCTGCTCGACTGGGGCATCACGAGGACGCTGCGCTTCCGCGGCGGTAAACAGCGCGCGACGCGTGCGCCGAACATCGCCGAAATGTTCCAGGCCGCGACGCAGAACTGGTACGTCTCCGGGACGGGCGATCCCTGCGGCTTGAACAGCAACGCGACCTATGGCGCGAACAAGAACGTGAACCCGAACTACCAGCAGGCGATCGATCTCTGCTCGGCGCGCATGGGGCCCGTAGGCGCAGGCTATTTCTACGACCCGAGCTCCCTGCAGCCGAACGGCTTCTTCTCGACGCCCTTCTACAACGCCACGGGCAACCCGAAGGTCGATCCCGAAACCGCGACGACCTGGACGGCGGGATTCGTCTGGCAGCCGCAGTCGGGCCGCGAGAAGTTGGACGCGCTGAACCTGACCGTCGACTACTACAGCATCGACGTTGCGGACATGATCTCGATCGAGCCCGTCGAAGTGGTCTACGAGGCATGCCTGAGCGCGTCGTCCAACCCCACGGCCGACCCGACGACGCCGGCCTGCCAGCAGATCTTCCGCAACCCGACGACGGGATCCGAGGCGCCGAGCCGGGTCACCTACATCAACGCGGCTTTCGCGAAGGTGCAGGGTATCGACTTCACGGCCAATTGGCAGACGCGGCTCGTCAACGGCACTTTCGGTATCAACTTCATGATCACCGATCTGCTCAAGGAGGAGACGCGGGCCACGCCCGACTCGCCGATCTACGATTGGAAAGGCAGTCTGGGGCCGACGCCCGGGACCTCGCTCACCAACGGCGCGTTCGACTACCGCACGTTCACGACGTTCAGCTACACGCGCAACGCGTGGAATATGGCGATGCGGTGGCGGCATCTGCCGAGTGCGCTGGACGCGACGCAGGTCGTGTCGCCCGTCTCGACGCACGTCGGCGCGCAGCAGTCCTACGACGTATTCGACTTGACGGGAGCCTGGAACGCCACGGCCAAGACGACGGTGCGCTTCGGGATCACGAACCTGCTCGACACGCCGCCGGTTTATACCGGGGGTCGGACCGCCGCCGACAACCATCCGAGCGACGGCTCGGGAAGCACGGAGGCGGGGTTCTACGATATCCTCGGGAGGCAGTTCTACGTCGGCGCCAACGTGACCTTCTAGTCCTTTCTGCGCTTCGGCGGCCGGCCGGCATGCATGTGCATGTCCGGCCGGCCGGCCCGCCGCACGCAGGCCGCGCCGCATAGGAGCAGCCACAGCAGGGGACCGGCCGCGCCGCCGCCTCCGCCGCCGCTCGGCTTCCGCGCCACGACGACCACCGTTCGCGTGGCCGTCGTCATGTTACCCGCACGATCCACAACTTCGTACGTCACGCTGTAGCGCCCGATGACACTCGTGTCGATGGGATTGTCCACGACGATCTGGCTCGTCAGATCGCCGTCGGCGGCGTCGGTGGCCGTCGCGCCGGGATCCTGATAGGCGGCGCCGACGGTGACCGTGACACTCGACGCGCCGTTCAAGGTCAGCACGGGCGCCGCCCCCGAGGCGCCCGTCCCGGAACCCGCGCCGCCGATATTTAGAAAGACATCGACGACGTCACTGCCGGCCACCGCCACATCGAGCATGGCGCCCGCATCGAAGAGGCCCTGCGCCGCGCCGGTCGCGGGCGGGCCGGAGAATCCCTCTGCGCCGACGAACCCGGGCGGCGCCGAGCCGTCGTTGGTGTAGAGGCGATGCGCTCCCGAGGCGCCGATCGTGACGACGTTGTTGCGCCCGTCCCCATCGAAGTCGCCGGCGAGCACGGCGACGCTCTCGGCTTCGCCGAGCCGCGCCGCTACCGTGAAGGACGGCGAGGCGGTTGCCGCGTTGAGCAGGACGAGATCGGCCCCGCCGCGCGCGAAGGCGAGGTCCGCCCGCCCGTCCGCATCGAAGTCGGCGGCCGCGACGGCCGCCGCCGGCCCCGTCGCGAGCGTCCCCGCCGGCGCATAGGCCCCGCCTCTCCAGGCATAGAGGTCGGCGTCGCGATCGGCATGCGTGAAAACGAGCGCGGAACGGCCGTCGCCGAGCAGATCGGCGGCGAGCACCGACGTGCTCGATTCGACGGCCAGGGGCTCGGCGGCGAACTCGCGGTTGCCGAGGTTTCGATAAACCGTGCTCGGGCCGTCGTTGGCCAGCACGATGTCGGGCAGCGAATCGCCGTCCACGTCCGCGATCGCGATGCCGCGGCTGCCGCCCCCCGAGCCCTGGAGCGCCGCGCGGACGAAGGCGGCCGCACCGTCGTTGAACAGCACTTCGCTGGGGCCGTCGGCATTCGCGACGACGATGTCGGCGGCGCCGTCGCCGTCGAGATCGGCGGCCGCGATGGCCGTCCCGGCGGACGTGGCGCCGCCGACGGGGATCGCTGCGGTCGCGAACGGATGCGCCGGGTCTTGCGTCCGATCGTTGCGGAAGATCAGCACGGGCTCGCCGGCGCCGGTCGCCACGGCGAGGTCGTCGCGGCCGTCGCCGTCGAAGTCCGCGACGGCGACGGCCGCCGCACCGGGCGCGGAGAGCACCTGCGCCGGCGCGGCGCTCTGCGCGCCGGTCACGCTCAAGACGGCGCGCGCCGCGTCGTTGCCGGGGTTCGAATCAATGGGGCTGGCATCGGCAACCGAGACGCGGGCATCGGCGACGATCTCGCCGGGCGCGCTGGCGTGCCCGGTCACGACGGCCGATTTCGAAGCGCCCGCGGGCAGCGGCGACCAGCGGCACGTCACGGCGGTGTCGCCGCCGCGCGGGGCCGTCGAGCACGATGCGTCGTCGACGCCGTCGAGCGTCAGCGGCGCATCGCCGGAGAACACCGTCTCGAGCACGGCGTTCGCGACGTCGCGCGCGGATAGGTTGCGTGGGGTTACTTTCCAGGTTACGGGCGTATCGACGGACACCGGGTTCGGGTTTACGGCCACGGAGGCGGCGAGGTCTGCGCCGGTCGGCGGCGGACCGCTCGATCCCGGAACGACCGTGATCGTGAAATCCTGGTCGACCTTGTCGCCTCTGATTTGGGCGCGAAGCTTGACGTGCTGCTGGCCAACGTCGCCGGGACCCGGCGTGCCGTAGATCGTGTCGTAGCCGTCGAACTGCAGCCACACGGGCAGGACGCGCGCGATGAAGTGCAGCCGGCCCCGCGAATCCGGCTTATCCCCGCCGCCCGAGCCGCCGCCTTCGGCGACGTTCGCCGCCGTCATCGTATAGACGTAGCGTTGCCCCACCGTGGCGCTCGACGGCGGCTGGCTCGTGAACGAGAGCGCAGCGAGCACCGGCGCACTCACGGCCAGCGCGGCCCAAGCGCCGAGGAGGACGAGCAGGCGCTTCACGCGCCGCCGGGCGCGCAACGGCCCGTGTCGGCATTCGAACACTTTGGCGTACTCGCAGTAGGGCGGTTCGATCTCCTTCTCCGGCCGGCGGGGCGAAGCCGTCCATGGCTTATATAGCCGGCTCCTCCGTTCGTTCTCTCGCGGCCCGCCGGCCTCGCGCTCGGCAGACATCCGCGGCTCATGTACAAACAACACGCTTTCCCCAGCAGGGCGGTTGCATGGCGACGAATACCGATGCCGAGGCCCACAGCCCGTGGGCTCATCACTTAAAGGGACTCGGCCGGTCCCTGTCCGCGACGCTGTAACCGCCCGCGGGCGGCCTCCCGAGCGCCTGGAGGGGCCCCATCGGAAGTGCTACCCTGGCCCGACATTCGGCATCGAGCGGTGACGCCATGAGCGAATCGATCGGCCTCATCAGTCCCGGCAACATGGGCGTCTCCATCGCCGCGTCGGCCATCCACAACGGCCATCACGTCTACTGGGCCTCGGCAGGCCGCAGCGAAGACACCCGCCAACGCGCCGCAGAGCACAACCTCATCGACGTAGGCACGCTGGACGAGCTGTGCCGGCAATGCCGCATCATGCTGAGCGTCGTGCCGCCGAGCGTCGCCGAGAAGGTCGCCGAAGAGGTCATCGCCGGGAAGTTCACCGGAACGTTCGCCGACCTCAACGCGATCTCCCCGCAGCGCGCCCAACGCATCGCCGCGCGCCTCGAAGGCGCCGGCATCGAGTTCGTCGACGGCGGCATCGTCGGGCCGCCGGCGTGGCGGCCCAGGACGACCTGGCTGTGCCTGTCGGGGCGGCATGCCGACACCATCGCGAACTGCTTCACGAACGGCCCCCTACAGACGGACATCCTCGGCGAGCGTGCCGGCGATGCGTCGACGTTGAAGATGTGTTACGGCGCCTATACCAAAGGGCTCACGGCGCTGATCGCCGGCGTGCTGGGCACGGCCGAGAATCTCGGCGTGCACGAGGCCTTGATGCGGCGCTGGGCCGACGACGGCTCGGGTCTCGACCGAACCGCGGCACCCAGAGTCACCCGCATCACGGACCGAGCCTGGCGGTGGGTCGGCGAGATGGAAGAGATCGCCTCGACGTTCGAGCTCGCGCACATGCCGCGCGGCTTTCACGACGCGGCGCGCGACATCTACGCGCGCCTGGCCGAGTTCAAGGATCAGCCGCGGCCGGCGACCGACGCCGTGCTCGAGGCGCTCAAGGCGCCGGCCGAGCGCGGCTAGCCCGAACCGGCCGGCCAGGCGCCTAGACCGCGCGCTCGCCGAGGGGCAGCTCGCCGCCTCGCGGCGTGCGCAGCAGCTTGTTCAGCAGCACCATGGCCAACGTCGAGACCAGGGCCGGCAGCGCAAAGACGAGGAACAGCCGCTGCGTCGACCAATCGAAGTCGAGCAGGTAACCGCCGACCCAGGGCCCGACGATGCCTCCGAGGCGCCCGATCCCGAGCCCCCACCCGACGCCCGTCGAGCGCATATAGGTCGGGTAGTAGGTCGCGCCGAACGCGTTGAGCCCGGGCTGGCCGCCGATGACGCAGACGCCGGCGAGGATCACGACGGCCGTCAGCAGCGCCGGCGCGGCCAGCACAGGTCGGCTGCCGATCAGCGCGACGGCCAGCGCCGCGACGGCGAACGCCGCGGCCAGCGTCGGCGTGAAGCCCTTCTTGGCGCTGAGCCACGCAAGCGCGAGCGTGCCGGCGAGGCCGCCCGCCTGCATGAGCGCGACGATGGACGAGGACAGCGAGGCCGAATAAGCGTGCCGCGTCAGGATCGTCGGCAGCAGGCCGGCGAGGAAATACAGATTCACGAGATTCGTGAAGTTGACGAGCCAATACAGCAACGTCACGGGCGCGCGGCCCGCGGTCACGAGATGCACGACGGGCACGCCGCCGCGGCTGTGCTCGCCGACGGCGAACTCGGCGTCCGCTGCGATGTGCGCGCCCGGATCGATGCGCCGGAGCCAGCGCGCGAGCTCCGCGAAGCGCCGGCGCAGCGCGAGAAACTGCAGCGACTCCGGCAGCCAGAAGACCATGAGCAGGCCGATCAGCAGCGGCACGACGCCGCCGAAGTAAAACACCGCGCGCCAGCCGAAGACCGGCATGAGCGCCGCGGCCACGAAGCCGCCGAGCGCCGCGCCGGCCGTGAAGCCCAGCGTGATCGTCATGATCAAGGTGATGCGCTTTGCGCGCGGACTGTACTCGCCGATGAGTGCGCTCGCGTTCGGCAGCACCGAGCCGAGCCCGAGGCCGCCGACGAAGCGCAGTGACAGCAGCGCTTCGGGCGTCTTCGCGCGCGCGGCCGCCAGGGTCATGACGGCATAGAAGAACGTGCCGAAGATCAGCACGGGGCGTCTGCCGACGCGATCGGCGACGACCGTGAACAGCATCGAGCCGATGAGCAGGCCCACGTTGGCGGCGGCGATGAGCGTGCCGAGCTGGCCGCCGGACATGCCGAGCTCGCGAATGACCTCGGGCGCGACGTAGCCCATAGCCTGCACGTCGAACCCGTCCATGACGAGCGACGTTGCGCACAGGGCGAACAGCGCAATCTGAAACCGGCCGATGCGGCTTCGGTCGATGAGCGCGGACACGTCGACGACGGTGCCTGCCATTCTCCTCCCCCTCGAGCCGCCGCGCCGCGGCGAGCGGCGACGGTCTCGGTACTATACTCTGGGAACATCGGAGGTGCGCGACGAGAGGACCGCAGATGGCAGTCAGGCAAAGAATCAAAGGTCCCGGCATTCCCGAGCATTCGCAGCCGTTTCCGGCCGCCGTGAAGATCGGCAACCTCGTCTTCTCCTCGGCCATCGGCGGCGACGACCCCGAGAGCCACGCGCTGCCCGCGGACAAGGACACGCAGATCCGCAACGCCTTTCGCAACGTGCGCGCCGTCATCGCGGCCGCCGGCGGCAGCCCCGCGAATATCGGCAAGGTCACCATTTACGTCGCCGACCGCGAGGATCGCAAGCTCATCAATCCGCACTGGATCGAGATGTTCCCGGACGAGGACGACCGGCCCGTGCGGCACACGTCGGCCGCAACGCTGCCGCCCGGCCGCTGCATTCAGATCGAATTCATCGCCGTGCTTTGAAGGGAGCCGCCCATGCGCATCGACTGCCACGCTCATTTCAGCGCGCCGGACTCGCTCTACTCCCTGAAGGCCATGCTGCTCGCCTCGCGCGGCACGGCCGGCAAGGGACAGTTTCCGAAGAAGCTCTCGCTCGAGAATATCAAGGCGCACGTCGAGGGGGGCGGCTCTTCGGTACACGGCGTCAAGGGGCACCTCGAGTACATGGACGAGGCCGGCACGGACATCCAGCTGCTCTCGCCGCGGCCCTATCAGATGATGCACTCGGAGAGCCCGCCTGAAGTCGTCGTCATGTTTGCCGAGGAATGCAACAACGTCACGCACGCGCAGTGCCGGCTCTGGCCGGACCGCTTCATCGGCATCGCGTCGCTGCCGCAGCCGGCCGGCGAGCCGCTCGACGCGGCGCTGGCCGAGCTCGAGCGATGCGTCACCGAGCTCGGGTTCGTCGGCGCGCTGATCAACCCGGACCCCTACGAGCATGGCGCTGTCGAGCCGCCGCCCTTGGGCGATCGTTACTGGTATCCGCTCTACGAGAAGCTCTGCGAGCTCGACGTGCCGGGCTACATTCATGCCTGCGGCTCGCGCAGCCGCCGCGAGCCGTATTCGATCAACTTCATCGCCGAGGAGACCGCCGCGGTCTTCGGCCTCGTGAACTCCGACGTGCTCGCGGACTTCCCGAGCCTGAAGCTCGTCGTCTCGCATGGCGGCGGCGGCATTCCGTATCAGATCGGCCGCTTCGATGCGGCGAGCTCCGTCAAGACGAAGGGCAAGCGGCCGTTGTTCAGTGACAAGCTAAGGAAGCTCTATTTCGACACCGTGCTCTACAGTCAGAACGCCATGGAGCTGCTGATCAAGGAGATCGGGCCGGACAATCTGCTCATGGGCTCGGAGCTGCCCGGCACGGGCACGGCCATCGACCCGCGCACGGGACGGCAGTTCGACGACGTTGGCGGCTACATCGAGCGCATCGCGTGGCTCTCCGAGGCGGACAAGAACAAGATCTTCTACGAAAACGCGATCGCGCTGTTCAAGCTCGGCGCCGTCGAGCCTCGCTTCGGCGTCGAGGGGACGAGCCGGTAGTGTCCGAGATCGTCTTCGGCTTCGGCGTCTCCCACGGCCCGCTGCTCGTGACGCCGCCGGCCGAGTGGGCGCTGCGCGCGGACTGGGACCGGCGCCAGCCGCGCCACGAGTTCCGCGGCGGCACCTATACATTCGACGAGCTCGTGCGGAGCAAGCGGGACACACCGCTCGCGCCGGCGCTGACGCTCGCGGCCAAGACGGAACGCTTCGAGCGCTGCCGGCGCCGAATCGCCGAGCTCGGCGCGGCGCTGCGCGCGGCCGCGCCCGACGTGCTCGTCGTCGCGGGCGACGATCAGCGCGAGTGGATCACGGCGGACCTGCAGCCCGCCTTCACGGTGTTTCATGGCGAGTCCGTCACGAACCTGGCCTTCGACCCGGCGCGCGCCGCGCGCGAACGGAGCATCGCCTATCGCCTGCGCGCGACCGAAGCGCCCGGCCGCGACCACGTCTACCCCGTCGCATCCGCACTGGCCGTGCACATCATCGAGCAGGTCGTTGCCGCGGGCTTCGACGTCGCCGCATCGGCGAGCCAGCCGACCGGGCCGGACGGCCGGACGCGCCAGCTCGGGCATGCCTGGGGCTTCGTCTACCGGCAGCTGCTCGAGGACCGGCCCGTGCCGCTCGTGCCCGTGCTCGTCAACACGTTCTACGCGCCCAACCGCCCGTCCCCGCAGCGCTGCTACGCGCTCGGCCTCGCCATCGGCCGGGCCATCCGCAGCTGGGACGGGGCGCAGCGCGTGGCCGTCGGCGGCTCGGGCGGCCTCTCGCATTTCGTCATCGACGAGCCGTTCGACCGCGCGCTCCTGGCCGCGCTCGAGCGCCGCGATGCCGCCTACGTCCGCGCGCTCGACGACCGCTGGTTCCGCTCGGGCACCTCGGAAATCAAGAACTGGCTCGTCGCCGCCGGCATGCTCGCGGAAACGCACCTCGCGATGCGCGTACTCGATTACGTGCCGTGCTATCGGTCCGAGGCCGGCACGGGCTGCGCGATGGGTTTCGCGGCCTGGGAACCGGCCCCGCCGCCCGGCACGACCCGCGAAGGCGGCCGCGACCGGCGGGGGATGGGCTAGACTGCTGGGTATGAGCGTCCCGAAAGCGCCGTTTCGCGCCGAGCACGTCGGCAGCCTGCTGCGGCCGCCGCGCCTCAAGGAGGCCGTCGCGCAGGCGCGGGCCGGCCGCATCGGCGCCGACGACGCGCTGCGCGCGCTCCAGGACGTTCTGCATCCGCGAGGCCGTGGCCCTGCAGGAGGCCGTCGGCCTGCCCGTCGTCACGGACGGCGAGTTCCGCCGCGAGTCGTTCCAGCACTTCCTGCAGCACGTCGAGAACGCCGTCAGCGTGTCGAAGCCGCTGCCGGAGGCCTCGGCCGCGTTCGCGCCTCGCACCTACGAGGTCACGGGCAAGCTGCGCCGCTCGGGGCCCGTCGAGGTCGAGGGCTTTAGGTATCTCGCTTCGCTTTCGCACGCCGTGCCGAAGGTCACGCTGCCCTCGCCGACGATGCTGCTGCGCGCGGGCCGCGAGGCGATCAGCCGCGAGGCCTACCCGGACCTCGAGTCCTACGATCGCGACGTCGCCGCGCTCTATGCGGCCGAGATCCGCGCCCTGGCCGACGCCGGCTGCACCTACGTGCAGCTCGACGACACGAACTTCGCTTATCTCTGCGATCCGAGCCTGAGTCCCAGCGTGCTGCCGGGCGGCACGGATCGGGAGTCCGTGCTGGCTCGCTACGCCGCGCTCATCAACGCCGCGATCGCGACGCGGCCCGCGGGCGTCACCGTCTGCCTGCACGTGTGCCGCGGCAACCGCGCCGGCCGCTTCGCGGCGCGCGGCGGCTACGAGCCCGTCGCCGAAGCGCTGCTCAATGACATCGACGTCGACGGCTATTTCCTCGAGTACGACGACGCACGTTCGGGCGGCTTCGAGCCGCTGCGCTTTCTTCCGGCGGGCTCGGCCAAGCGGATCGTGCTCGGGCTCGTCACGACCAAGTCGCCCGAGCTCGAGCGGCAGGACGCGCTCGAGCGGCGCCTCGACGAGGCGGCGAAGCACGTCCCGCTCGACAATCTCTGCCTGAGCCCGCAATGCGGCTTCGCGAGCACGATCGAGGGCAATCCCGTTTCGGAGGACGCGCAGCGGCGCAAGCTCGAGCTCGTCGTGGCGACGGCCCGCAAGGTGTGGGGCAGCGCGGCGTAGGAGCCCCCAGTCGCGCAGCGCCGCGGCCCCGTCCATGCCGGCCGGCACGGGCCTCACAGGCAGCCGCCTGCGCGCGAGGACGGCCGCCGCTCCCGGGGCGCCCGCTGCACGGCCGACGTCAGGTGCTGCCCCGGCGGACCACCGACCCCTATACTCGGGTTGCAGGCATTTGAGAGGGACACCGCCATGTCCGAAACATTGAATCCGGTAAACAACTACCTGCTGCTGGAAACGGACGGCACGGCCGTGCGCCTGCCAGGCGGCGAAGCGTTCTGGAAGCAATTGATGTCGGGCAACCCGACCGATACCGGCGTGCAGCGCCTCATGAACGCGAACCATGGCCGCCTGCTCTCGGCGCTGCCGATGGACACGACCTGGACCCACTGGGAGATGCATCCCAGCGGTGACGAGGTCCTGTTCCTGGTCAGCGGGGCGCTCACGCTGGTGTTCGATGAAGACGGCAAGGAACGCTGTGTCGAGCTCACGGCCGGCCGGCTCGCCGTCGTTCCCAAAGGCGTGTGGCACACGGCCCGCATGAGCCGCGCGTGCCTGCTGCTCGCGCTGACGGACGGCGGCGGGACACAACACAGGCCGGTCTAGCGACCGCATCGACTGCGCTGCGGGCTATCATGCGGCCATCGACGCTCGCAGAGGAAGCCGATGTCGCCGCTCAGCCTCGTATTGAACGTCCTGTGGATCGTCTTCGGCGGTATCTGGATGGCCGCGGGCTGGCTGCTGGCCGCGTTCGTCATGGCCATCACGATCATCGGCTTACCCTGGACGCGCGCGGCGCTGACTATCGCGGTCTATACGTTGCTGCCTTTCGGGCAGACGGTCGTCGACCGGCCGGGCTCGCCGGTCGGCAAAACGCTGGGCTTCTTCGGCAATCTCATCTGGCTCGTGCTGGCCGGCTGGTGGCTCGCGCTCGGCCATCTCGTCACGGCGTTCCTGCTCGCGATCACGGTCATCGGTCTGCCCTTCGCCTGGGCCCATCTGAAGCTCGCGGGCGTGTCTTTGTGGCCGATCGGCAAGGCGGTCGTCAGCAGCGGCGACCCGCGCCGGCCGGGTTGAGCCGGGCGAACGGCCCGTCGCGGACAGCCCCGCCGCAATCGTCCCTGTGCCCGCCCTATCCGGCGGTTGCCTTAAAATGAGCCCCCATGATCCAACTCTCCAACGTGACGCTGCGCCGCGGCACGAACGTGCTGCTCGAAGACGCGGGCGCGACGATCTTCCCCGGCCACAAAGTCGGCCTCGTCGGCGCGAACGGCACGGGCAAGAGCTCGCTGTTCGCCTTGCTGCGCGGCGGGTTATCCGTCGACGCGGGCAGCGTTTCGGTGCCCGAAAACTGGGTCGTCGCCCACATGGCGCAGGAGTTCACGGAGCTCGGCAAGCCCGCGCTCGAGGTCGTGCTCGACGGCGACAGGGAGTTCAGGGCCGCGGAAGAGGCCGTCGCGGCCGCCGAAGCCTCGGGCGACGGCGAGCGCATCGGTCACGCCCACGTCCGCTACGACAATGCGGACGGCTACACCGCGCGGGCCCGCGCCGGAGAGCTCTTGAACGGGCTCGGCTTCGCCGCCGTCGAGCACGCAAAGCCGGTCGCGGAGTTCTCGGGCGGCTGGCGCGTGCGGCTCGGGCTGGCCCAAGCGCTCATGTGCCCCTCGGATCTCCTGTTGCTCGACGAGCCCACGAATCACCTCGACCTCGAGGCGGTGATGTGGCTCGAGGACTGGCTCGAGAACTATCGCGGCACGCTCGTGCTCGTCTCGCACGACCGCGAGTTCCTCGACGGCGTCGTCGGAGAGATCCTTCACATCGAGCAGCATAAGCTCAATCAATACACAGGCGGGTACTCCGACTTCGAACGCCAGCGCGCCGCGAACCTGGCACGGCAGCAGAGCCTCTACGAGAAACAGCAGCGCGAAGTCGCGCACATGCAGAAGTTCGTCGATCGCTTCCGCTACAAAGCCTCGAAGGCCAAGGCCGCCCAGAGCCGGATCAAAGCCATCGAGCGCATGGAGAAGATCGCGCCCGCCCACGTCGATTCGCCGTTTAATTTCGAGTTTCCCGCAGCGCCGCGCGCGGTCGACCCGCTGATCCGGCTCGACGGCGTGAGCCTCGGTTACGGCGAGCGGGACGTCCTGCGCGGCGTCACGGCGAGCCTCGCCGTGGGAGACCGCATCGGCCTGCTCGGACCGAACGGCGCCGGCAAGTCCACGTTCGTGCGGGCGCTGGCCGGCGAGCTTGCGCCCAGGGCGGGAGAGCTAATGGTCGGCGCGAATGTACGCATCGGCTACTTCGCTCAGCACCAGCTCGAGCAACTCGACCTCGAGGCCAGCCCGCTGCTGCATCTGCAGCGCCTGGCGCCGAACGCGCCCGAGCAGAAACTCAGGCGCTTTCTCGGCGGCTTCGATTTCCGCGGCGACATGGCCACGGACCCGGTCGCGCCGCGCTCGGGCGGCGAGAAGGCCCGCCTCGTGCTCGCGCTGCTCACGTGGCAGGCGCCGAACGTGCTGCTGCTCGACGAGCCCACGAACCATCTCGATCTCGAAATGCGCCACGCGCTGACCATGGCGCTGCAGGGGTTCGAGGGCGCAGTCATGACCGTCTCGCACGACCGCCATCTGCTCCAAAGCACGGTCGACCGCTACCTGCTCGTGGCCGAAGGGCACGTGCGCGAGTTCGACGGCGATTTGCGCGACTACCGGGCCTGGCTCGATCGGCAGCGCCTCGAAGGCCAGCGCGGCGACGCGCGCGGCACGGCGCCGAGCCAGCCGACGGCCGTCGACAGAAAGGCCGCCCGCAAGGCGGCGGCCGAGCAGCGCGCGGCGATTCAGCCGTTGCGCAACCGCTCGAACAGGCTCATGAGCGAGATAGATTCAAAGTCGAATGAGCTCGAGGACATCGAGCGCCAGCTCGCCGATCCCGCGCTCTATGAGGCGAGCGGCAAGGCGAAGCTCGAGCCTTTGCTCAAACGGCAGGCGGCCTTACGCGGCGCGATCGAAGAACTCGAATCGGAGTGGACCGAGGTCGAGGGGGAGATCGAAGCGCGGGCCCAGGCGGTTTGAGGATGAGCGGGATCAAGACGACCGGATCGGCGCTCGGCTTCGTCGAGGGGTACGCGTCGCCGTGAAAAGGCTCCTTGCCGTGCTTGCCCTGGCCGGGGCCGCCTTGCTCGGCGGACATTTTCTCGAGCCGAGTCGCGTCGCCCCTGCCGCGCCCGTCTCCTCCGGCACGCCGGCCGTCACTCCGGACGCCATCGCCCGGGCGTTCGTCGACCATCGCAGCGGCATCGAGGTGACGGGCCGGGGCACGGTGACACGCATCCTGCCCGACGACAGCAACGGCAGCCCGCATCAACGGTTCATACTGCAGCTGCCTTCCGGCCAGACCTTGCTCGTCGCGCACAACACCGCCCTGGCCGAGCGGGTGCCGGCGTTGAAGATCGGCGACGCCGTGCAGTTCAAGGGCGAGTACGAGTGGAACTCGCAAGGCGGAGTCATCCACTGGACGCACCACGACCCGCGCGGGCGGCACCCGGCCGGCTGGCTGCAGCACGGCGGGCGCACTTTTCGCTGAACGGGAACGGGCTCGCGCTACGCCGCGGCGAGACTGGCCTCGTGGCGCAGCAGCCATTCCTTGCGCTCGAGCCCTCCGCCGTAACCGGTCAGCGAGCGGTCGGCTCCGATCACGCGGTGACACGGGATGACGATCCCGATGGGATTGCGCCCGTTCGCGAGCCCGACGGCCCGCGCGGCGCCCGGCCGGCCGATGCGCTTCGCGAGCCCGCCGTAGCTTTCCGTGGCGCCGAAAGGGATCTCGAGCAGCGCCTTCCAGACGCTTTGCTGAAAAGGCGTGCCGGCCGGCGCGAGCGGCAGATCGAAGACGCGCAATTCCCTCGCGAAATAGGCCTCGAGCTGCTCGCGTGCCGCGCGGAACGGCGCGTCGTCCCGCCTGCTGCCCGCGGGGACATCCGGCGCGTGCCGCTGGCCCTCCATCTGCAGGCCCGTAATCGCTTCGCCGTCGCCGAGCAGCAGCAGCGGGCCGACCGGCGAGTCGATGCGGCTGAAGAAAGACAGTCCGTTTTGCGACATGGTGCTTCCGCTCCTATCCGCGGGCGCCTACCCGCCCTGCCCCAAGCTGTGCCAAAGATGCATGGCCGCGTAGGCGCGCCACGGCCGCCACTTCTCGGCGAGGCCCTGCAGTTCGGCGGGCTTCGCGAGCCGCAGCGCATTCTGCAGGCCGAGATCGGAGCCCGGAAACGCGTCCGGATCCCCGAGCGCGCGCATGGCCACGTACTCGGCCGTCCACGGACCGATGCCCGCAATCGCGCGCAGGGCCTGCCGGCTCGCGTCGAAATCCGAGAGCGGTTCGAGCTGCAGGACGCCGTCGGCGACGGCGACCGCCAGCGCCCGAATCGTCGCGGCGCGCTTGCGCGTCACGCCGCGGGCGATGATCTGTGCCTCGGTCGCGTTCGCGACGTCGGCCGCGCTCGGCGCCACACGGTCGACGCCCGCGAACGGCGTCTCGAGCGCGCCGCCGAAAGTCTCGACGAAGCGGCCGTAGACGGTCGTCGCCGCCCGCACGGAGACCTGCTGACCCAGCACGGCGCGCAGCGCGAGCTCGAAGCCGCAGACGGCGCCCGGGACGCGCAGCCCGGGCGTTCGCGCGACGAGCGCCTCGAGCGTCCGATGCGCCGCGAGCCGCGGCTCGATGACGAGCGGATTCGCTTCGAGATCGAACAACCGCCGCAGCCGCGCCTGCAATTGAGGCAGCACGGGCAGCAACGCGGGCGCGATGCGGATGCTCAGCAGGTTGGGTGCCGCGGGAGCGGCGGCGATCCAGCCGACGCGTCCGCCGAGGCGCACGCTGCGGACATAAGTGTTGCCGATCAACGCTTCGCTGCGCACGGCCGAGCGCGCCGCGAGGAACCGGACCAGCGGCAGCCACGCGAGCGGCGGCCTGAAGCCGAGCTTGAGCACGATGCCTTCGGCCGCGTGCTCCGCGCGCCGTTTGCGGAGCGCGCGCGGATTCAGGCGGTACGTCTCCCGGAACTTGCGATTGAACTGCCGCACGCTCGCGAACCCGCTCGCGAACGCGACGTCCACGACGCGCAAAGGCGTGTCCGTGAGCAGTTGCTTCGCCAGCAGCAGCCGCCGCGTCTGCTCGAGCGCCGACGCGCTGACGCCGAACTCCGCTTCGATGATCCGGTGCAGCTGGCGCGCGCCGATCCCGAATTCGCCCGCGAGCGCCTCGACGGACCCCTCGGTCAGCGCGCCCGCTTCGATGCGCGCCACGGCAGCATGGGCGATGCGGCGCACCGAGTCGACGGGCGCACGCCCCGGGGCCAGCTCCGGCCGGCACCGCAGGCACGGGCGATAGCCGGCCGCCTCGGCGCTCGCGGCATTGGGGTAGAACGTGCAGCGATCCCGGCCCGGCGTGCGCACCGTGCAGACGGGCCGGCAATAGATGCCGGTCGTGGAAACGCCGACGAAGAAGACCCCGTCGAAGCGCGCGTCGCGCGCCTTGACGGCCTCGTAACAGGATTCGGAATCGAGCTGCATGCCGCGCAGCTTAACGCCACTCGGGCCGCGCATTCTGGCCCTTTTCGGACGTCATGCCGCCCCGTCCCGCTTAGAAATGCGCGGCCGCCACGCGGTCGAGCCACGGCATGAGGACCGGGCCGCCGGTTTCGAGCACCACGATGGTGTGGGGATTCGCGGCGGCCACGGCCACGATCAGCGCATCCTGGCCGCGCGGCAGCGAGAGGTCCGGGGCATCGGCGCCCTCGGTCATCCATTGCGTCGCGAACACGATGGCGACGTTGGCCTTGCGTGCGACGCGTGCGGCCGCGCTGGGATAGGCGCCGCCGTAGTAGTCGACGGTCGCGTTCGGGGCGATGGCGCGAATGGCCGCGAGCGGCGGCGAAGGCTCGTAGATGACGCTGCGCGCAAAGCCGGGCACGATGCCGCCCCGATCCGTGGGAACCCGTATCGCCGTGCTGCCCGGCGGCAGCACCTGCGACGAGCCGCCGCCCGAGAGCACGCCCAGATCGGCGTGGCCGCCGATGACGGCGACGCGCTCGCCGTGCTTCGAGAGCGGCAGCGCCCCCGCGTCGTTCTTGAGCAGCACGATGCCCGCTTCGGACGCGTGCTGGGCGATCGCGCCGTCGGCGTCGAAATCGATCGGTCCGCGTTGGGGCGGATCGTCGAACAGCCCGACGGCGAACATCGAGCGCAGGATCCGATGCACCATGTCGCTCACTCGACGCTTCGAGAGCCGCTTATTCTCGACGGCCTGCTTCAGCGGAGCCGCGAAGAAGACGGCCGGGTCCAACTGCTGGCCGGACTCCTGATCGAGCCCGTTGCGGGCGGCGTCGAGGCTCGGCACGGCGCCCCAGTCCGACATGACCCAGCCTTTGTAGCCCCAGTCGCCCTTGAGGACGTTGTCGAGCAGGAAACGGCTGTTGCAGGCGTAGTGCCCGTTGACGCGGTTATAGGCGCACATAACGGCGCCGGGGTGGCCGCTCTCGATGGCGATCCGGAAGGCCAACAGATCCGATTCGCGCATGGCGGCGTCGCCGATCTTGGCGCTGATCGAGTGGCGCAGCGTCTCCTGATCGTTGAGCGCGAAATGCTTGACCGTCGAAATCACGTGCTGGGACTGCGTGCCGCGCACGGCCTGGCCGTCCAGGGTGCCGGCCAGCAGCGGGTCCTCGCCGAGGTATTCGAAGTTGCGGCCGTTGCGCGGATCGCGGGCCAGATTGACGCCGCCGGCCAGCATGACGTTGAAGCCGCTCCGGCGCGCCTCCTGCCCGAGCAGCACGCCGTCCCTATAGGCGATGGCGGGATCGAACGTCGCGGCCACGCTCAAGCCCGAAGGCAGCGCCGTCGCGCCCTCGCCGTGCCGCACCTCCCGGGGATTGGCGACGCCGAGGCTCGCGTCCGATTCCTGCAGGGCCGGGATGCCGAGCCTCGGCACGCCCGCGATGTAGCCGGCCGAGCCGATCGCGCCGGCGGGCACCGGAGCCCCGCGGAGCGGCACGGCCATGACGCCGTGCAGCAGGCCGATGCGCTCGTCGAGCGTCATCCTTTTCTCGAGCAGATCGGCCCGGGTATCCGGGTCCAGCTTCGTGTTCATCCAAGGCGCGGCGGCGCCTTGCGCATGGAGGGCCTGGGCCAAGGCGGCGAGACAGACGGCCAACACGACGAGTGCCGCTCCCAGGATCGCGCGTGGACTTTGCATCCGACTCCCCTCTTGTTATGGACGCCGGCGACTTCGAGGCAGCGCGAATGGACGGGTTCTTCAAGAAGCAAAGTAGACCAACCTCTCCCAAACGACAACGGATGGCGGAGACGGCCGGCCGGTCCGCGCCGAGGATCGCCGGCCTCTCCCCCTCCGCGCCGGCGCCCATAGCCGGTGCCGAGGTGGGGGATCAGCCGCCCTAACGTACGTCGCCGACGATGCCGACGATAAGGCCGCGGCGGGTCTTTAGGGCTCGCGCTCGTCCAGGCGGCGCCGCTGCACGGATCGGTACAGGCGCCCGAGCTTTCGCGCCCGCTCGCGCCGCTGCCAGGCCGTCTCGGCGGCGCGGCGCACTTCCTTCTCGAGCTTGAGATAGCTTGCGAAACGGCGCGGCTCGAGACGGCCCTCGGCAAGGGCGGCCTGCACGGCGCAGCCTGTCTCGTCGCCGTGACGACAGTCGCGAAATCGGCAGCGACGGGCGAGTGCAGCGATATCCTCGAACGCGGCAGCCAGGCCCGCCTCGGCCGCACCGATCTTGAGCTCCCGCATTCCCGGCGTATCGATGAGCCAGGCGCCGCCGGGTAACAGCAGCATGCGCCGTGCCGTGGTGGTGTGCCGCCCCTTGCTGTCGTCCTCGCGGATGGCGCTCGTCGTCTGTGCCGCGCTCCCGAGCAGGGCGTTGACGAGCGTCGACTTGCCGACGCCCGATGAACCGACGAAGGCGACGGTCTGCCCGGGCCCGAGCCAGGGCGACAGCTGCTCGACGACCTCGCCGGCGCGGGTCGCATTGAGCGGCAGAATCTCCACGTTCGGGGCGGCGCTTCGCGCGCGCCGGACATGGTCGCCGACGTCGGCCTCCGCGAGATCGCTCTTCGTGAGCACGAGCACGGGTTGCACGCGCGCCTCGGCGGCCAGCGCGAGATACCGCTCGAGCCGCGATGGGTTCAAGTCGTGGTTGCACGAGGACACGACGAACAGCGTCTCGACGTTCGCGGCCACGGCCTGCGGCCTTTCGCGTTCGCCGGCCGCCATGCGCGCGAACAGGGACTCACGCTCGAGCACGCGCGCGAGCCGCAGCGTCGTCGGTTCGAGCAGGATCCAATCCCCGACGGTCAGACCGCCGCTCGGCAGCTGCGCGGCGGCACTGCCCGTGACCGCGAGATCGAGGAGGCCGTTCTCGGCCAGGACGGCCGGGCCGGATCGATGCACGGCGACGACGCGCGCCGGCACCAGGGCGCCGAGCTCGTCGAGTCCGAGCTGGGACTGAAAGAACGGCCGCCAGCCGAGGCGCGGCAAAGCGATCGCGACGGGCGACGCCGCCGACGAATAGGCAGGGAATTCGGACATGACTGCGATCCCAATATGGCCATGCATTCGCACGCGCGGGCGTGCGCGCTTGAGGCCGGGATCGCCGCGAGGCGGGCCGCGCATACGCGCGGGCGATCAGACGCTGGCGAACCCCGAGCCGAGGTTGAAGCGGCGGACACTCATGATGCGATGCCTCCCCTCGGTGGGTTGAAGAGATGAAAAGAATAACGAGGTCTCGCGCCCGCGGCAACACCGCAAAATGGAGCTTCGTGCGCAAGCGGGCTTCGCATCGGCTCTCGGGAGCGCGAACCATGTTCGACGCTCGGCGCTGTGCGATCATGCCCCCCCGGCAGCGGGACGCTGATGGGCGTTCACGCCGTTCGGCGCGCTGGCGGCAGGTCTGCTGGCCGAACGGATCGTTATCCGCAGCACTTTGTGGATCGCCGCGACCGGCGTGCTGCTCGCGACGGCATGGCTGCTCCCGCGCGGCTTTCGCACGCAGTCATGGGCGAGCTAGAGATGAAAATTCTTCATTTGGCGCACCATCGCAGCGCTCGTTTGCCCCGCATTCGCTCACGCGCTGCACGACGCCAGTGCGCGCGTTATAGGTGCCCAAACCGTCGCTTGCGGCCCCTGTGAGCCGGTGCCAAGATGGCTGCGACTTTCAATCGCGGGGGGCGCGATGGCGATCAGATCACTGCGCGCCGGCATTGTTCATTCCGGCAGGCTTGTCTTGGCTCTGGGCTCTTTGCTGCCGGTGGTCGCGAGTCATGCACGGCCGTTGACGGACCTCGACCGCCTCGTGTTCGAGGCGGCCCCTTCCACCGGTCACGCGCGCTTCGCGGGCGCCGGCAAGGCAGCCGAACCGGGCACCGGACGCAAAGACCTCGCGGCCGGGACGGAGCGCCAGCTCGAGGCGCTCGCCGAGTCGATCGGCTCGAGCGACGCCGACGCGGCGCCTGACTCGGCTGGGCGCTACCGGGATCTCATGCGTCTCGGCAGCCTCTATCAGCTGCGCGGCGAGCATCTGCAGGCGCTCGCGGCGTTCGCGCGCGCCCGCTATGTCAGCCGCCGCGACACCGGCTTCTATTCGCTCGACCAGATCGATGCGCTCGATCGAAGCTTGCCGAGCCTCGTCGCCACGGGCCGACTACACGCCGCCGACCGCGGCTATGAGAAACTGGTTCGGCTGACGAAGAATCACTACGGCGCCGATGCGACGGAGGTCGTCCCGGCGCTCATCGAGCTCGGCGATTTCAAGCTCGACGCGTTCAATCGTGCCGTACGCGGCGGCCCCTCGCCGGAGACCGAGGTGCCCGTGCA
This sequence comes from uncultured Gammaproteobacteria bacterium, assembly GCA_963782445.1. Taxonomy (GTDB): domain Bacteria; phylum Pseudomonadota; class Gammaproteobacteria; order Steroidobacterales; family Rariloculaceae; genus ZC4RG20. The sequence continues at coordinate 169,800 of CAWAJM010000001.1, read as the reverse complement.
GACCTTCGGGATCAAGCTGAGCTCCCCGACCGAGACGGAGTCCCGCAGCAACGCTTTCGAGCTCCTGCGCGCGGCCCAGTCCGCGTACGTGGAAGCGATCCAGCGCCTCGTCGCCCACGAGAGGTTTCGCGACGCGCGTCTGCGCCAACTCGAGCTCAAGCTCGTCGAGACTTACTTCCTGCAGGCCTATCGCCGCAACATCATCGAGAACCCCGTCGAGTATATGGCGTCCCGACGGCTCGAGGCCAAATCGATCGCCGGGCAGTTCGGCGTCCGTCCGGATCCGCGCCGCTTCGGATACGGCGAGGCGGCCTACCAGCGGATACTCGGCTATCTCGAGCACGACCCCGACGCGACGGCCGAGGAATTCGGCCGTACGCTCGTCGGTCTCGGCGACTGGTACATGCTGTTCGGGCACAGGTCCGATGCCCTCGCGACGTATCGCAAGGCTCTCGAGGCGCTCGAGTCCGGCGGCGCGACTCGAGAGACGATCGCTCGGCTGCTGCGGCCCGACGTCCCCGTGCGCCTGCCGACCTTCGTCGCGGCGCCGCATAGCCCGGGCGAGTTCGGCGCCGCGGCGCCCGAGCGCGCGGCCGCCGGCGGCTTCATCGACGTGCGCTTCACGCTCAACCGCTACGGCAGAGCGCAGGACGTTGAGGTGACCGGCGGCTCCGCGTCCCGGAACAAGGCCGTGCGCGGCCGCCTCGTGTGGATGCTTCGCGACGCTCAATTCCGACCCCTGTTCGACGACGGCACCCCCGTCGACGGCGCCCCGATTTCGATCCGCTATACAGTAAGCGAGACCGGCGGCGAATGAGACGCGGGGCGGCCTCGGGCGGGCCGCCCCCCAATCGGCGTTCGGCACCGGGTCGGCGCCTGCCCGACGCCTTCTTTAAAAAGTCGCGTTGAGACCGAGGTAGTAGTACCGGCCCTGCCAGCTCACATCCGTCGCCGAGGAATAGACCCGGCCGCAGCAGTAGTCGCCGATCGTGTCGCGCTCCGGGTATTCGTCGAGGATATTGCGGCCGCCGACCGTTATCCTCAACGTCTGGCTCAGCTTGTACTGGCCTTCGAGATCGAGGAACAGGATCGGAGAGAAGGTCTGCACGGTCGCCGGGCCGTTGTTCGAGTTCTTGTAGGGGCCGTAGTAGCTCGCACGGCCCAGAACCGAGAACTTGTCCGCCTCGTGTCTCGCCGTGAACACACCGCGCCACTTCGGCTCCCCGTTCACGAAATCGAAACGATCCTCGGCGTTCAGGTATTTGCTCGGATCGCTCGTGAACTTCGTTTCGTTGTAGTTGGCCGAGAGTGTGAAACTCGTGGTCGAGCCGTTGCTCCAGGTCACGGGGTAGGTCGCGACGACGTCCACGCCCTGCGTCTTCGTGTCGAAGGCGTTCGTGAAGTAGAAGACGCCGCCGATCGTGTCGGCACCGACGACATTGGCGTTCACGAGGGCCAGATAGTTGTCATAGGCCGAGCCGGCCGACGGGTCCGTCGAGACGTTGAGCGTCGAGACTGCGTGCGTCCTGTCTGTCAGGTCGATGCGGTAGAAATCGGCCGTCAGGCTCAGCTTCTCGAGGTTCGCGGTCATGCCGAACGTGTAGTTCTTCGCCGTCTCCGGCTTCAGCGGCGCGGCGCCCAAGGCCTGGGCCACCGCACTGCCAGCAGGAAACAGTCCGGTCGCGACCGGAAAACCGTTCGGCAGCCGCGTCGAGACGTTCGTCGTGCCCTGCTGGCCCGGCGTCGGCGCGCGGAAACCCGTGCCGACGGAGGCGCGCAGACCGAAGGCCCGCGTAATGTCGTACTTCATCGCGAGCTTGCCGACGGTCTCGCTGCCGAAGTCGGAGTAATCCTCGTAGCGCACGGCCGCCTGCAGAAACAGTGCATCCGTGACGTTCGCGCTCGCGTCGCCGTAGACGGCATAGGAGTCACGATCGTAGGTATCGGAGAACTCGGGCGAGTAGCCGGGGAACCCGTTCGAGCCGACGCCGACGACCCGGTAGACCGGATCCTTGGGATTCGCGCAGTCGAGCGTCGATCCCGCCGCGATCACGCCCTGCCCCTCCGCGGTCGCCGTGCCGTCCGAGTTGCAGAAGCCCCATGGATCCGCGACCGCGTAAGGTCCGGCCTCGTACGAGAGCAGCCCGCCGCGAACGATCTTGTACGTCTCCTGCATATAGCTCGTGCCGAAGGCGAGCTGCAGCGGACTCGAGAGGTGGACCTCGAATGCTTTCGTGAAGTCGGCCTGAAACTCGTTCTCCTGATTGATGAGGTTGCCGGGGTGAAACGTGGTCGGCGAATCGGGCCCGAGCGAAGGATTGATGGTGTTCTTCAGCGTATAGTCGATCTCGTCGCGGCCGGAGCGCCCGCTGAAGTCGTAGGTCAGGCCGCTCTGCCAGTTGCCGCGAATGCCGGCGACGAGCGAATCGTCCGAGACCTCGCCGAAGAAGCGCGGCGTGAAGCCGCCGGGAAACTTCTCGAGCGGATTGTAGATCCCGCCTCCCGGCGTGCGCAGGTCTTCGATCGTGCCGTTCCCGGGATAGCGGTAGAAGAAGGCCCCGTCGGCGTTGCTGTGCGAATAGTTGCCGAAGGCGTAAAACTCACCGCCGCCCGCCAGCGGCACGCCGGAGTTGAAGAACATGCGCTGCGCATCCTGGTTCGGCGCACCCCAAGGCTGGACCACGTCGCCCATTGCGGCGACGCCGCTCACGAACTTCGGGTCCTCGGTGTACTTGGTGTACGACGCCGTGGGATCGTAAATCGGGCTGGACTTGTCGAGGCAGAACCAGGGCTCGCAGTACTGAACGCCGCGCGACGTCGCGTCGGCGGTCATGGCTTCTCCGGACAGGCTGAAGAAACCGTCGTGCCCGATCGGCAGTCCGATATTGCCCTGGATGGAGATCTGCTTGCCGTCGCCGGCCGAGTACCGGCCCGTATTCACGGTCAGCGATCCGCCCTGGGCGTTGTCCTTGAGAATGAAGTTGATGACGCCGGCGATCGCGTCGGAGCCGTACTGGGCAGCGGCGCCGTCGCGCAGCACCTCGACGTTCTTGAGCGCGATCGTCGGGATGGTCGCGACGTCCGGACCCTGCGTGCCGGAGCCGCCGACCTCTACGAGCGCCGCGCGGTGGCGCCGCTTGGAGTTGACGAGCACGAGCGTCTTGTCGGTCGGCAGTCCGCGCAGCGATGCCGGACGGATGAACGTCGCCCCGTCAGAGATCGGGTTGCGCGAGACGTTGTAGGAAGGCACGAGCGTCTGCAGCACGTTATTCGTGTCCGAAAGCGAGACGGACTGAATCTCGTCGGCGTTGAACACATCCACGGGTACGGGCGAGTCGAGCACGGTGCGCGGACGGCCTCGGGCGCCGGTCACGACGACCTCTTCGAGCACCGGCTGCACGGCCGCGGAATCGGCGCCCGACTGCGCGAGCGCCGACTGGCCGATCCCGCCCACTGCCGAAACCACCGCGGCCAGCGCGCTCACTGCGCTTCGCTGTCTGCAAGATACCGGTCTCTTCATCTTCGCGTCTCCCTGAATGTATTCGCGCCTTGCTTCGAGGCCGCCGCGAAACCACTCCGCGATTCCGCAGCTTTTCTTGCCGCGGACATACTGCAGATAGCGAGCCACGGACCGTCGGTTGTCGCGACGCAAAACATAGACATGCTCGCCACTTGTTCTGCCGTCAGTAAGCTTTCTATGACACAACAACTACTTAAACTGCGCAGCTGCGTTGGCCGCCGCATACTTGATGTTTATCGATGCGACACCTGAAACGGGCTCGCGCATCTCGCGACGGCCGGCGCGCACCGATGGGGTGCGGCGTTCGGAGCGCGTGCACGTATTCGAGTCACGGGAGGAGGGGTAAACTAGCCGCAATCCGATGCCGTCGAGGGCATCGTCGAGTCGGCGCGCGCCTTCGCGGCGACTCTCCAGGCCATTAGCGGAGACCGTTATGCATCACCTCGTGCGCGCGGGCGATATTCGCCCAGAGAAGGCTTTCCCAGACCAATCAAAGGGCTACCGGCGCTTCTCCCTGTCCGATCGCGCCTGTGGCGCCGTGCATTCGGGCTGGGGCCTGGCCGAGCTCGACGCGGGCGGCCACGTGAACCGGCATCTGCAGTCGTTCGAGAAGAGCTTCTACGTGCTGGAAGGCCACCCCGTGTTGATCCTCGACAACCGCGCCTTCCGGCTCGCGCCCGGCGCCTGCGGGCTGATTCCGGTCGGCATGAGGCAGGCCTGGCTCGGGCCCGAGAGCGGCACGGCGAAATGGATCGACATGAACACGCCCGTGCCGAAGGGCGTCAACTTCGCCGACGACACCTATTTCCTCGGGGCGCCGCCCGAACTGCCGGTCGAGGATCTCGACATCCGGGACCCGACCTCGCGGCACCTGTTCCGCATGGCCGACGACGACATCAAGGTCGATGCCCTTCGGACCGGGCTCAGGAAGGACGCGCCGAAGGTCTCGGCCAGCATGGCAACGGCCTTGCTCGTCTACAGCGGGATAGCGCTCAAAATGCTCGTCGACGAGCGGCTCGACGCCGCGCTGCACACGATGTTCATGGTCGAGTACGAGCCGAACGGCAATGCGCATCCGCACGATCACCCGCTCGAGGAGGCCTACTTCATCGTCGATGGCGAAGTCGAGGCCTGGGCCGACGACGACAAGTACCTCATGAAGAAGGGCGACTTTCTCTGGGCCGGTGTCGGCTGCACACACGCCTTCTACAATAAGAGCGGCACGACCGTGCGCTGGCTCGAGACGCAGTCGCCGCAGCCGCCCGCGCGGCACTCGTATCGCTTCGCGCGGGACTGGGAATATTTCGCTGAGCAGCTGCAGGCGGAGGCCTCGGCAGAGGCGTCTTCGAAGAAGAAGAGGGCGTGATGAACGAGCAACTCAAGGCCAACGTGCTGATCGTGGGCGGCACGGGCGGCATCGGCCGCGCGCTGGCCGAAAGATACGCCTCGCTCGGCAGCGACGTGATCATAACGAGCCGCTCGGCCGAGCGCGCGGCGGTTACGGCCGCCGAGATCGGCCCGAACGTCCGCGGCATCGCGCTCGAACGTCGCGGAGCCGGAAAAGATCGCCGAGATGCTGGCGAGCGTCGGCCAGATCGATCGTCTGCTCATCGTCGCCGTCGAGCGCGACCAGAACAGCGTGCGCAACTACGACATCGCCAAGGCGCGCCGCGGGGTCACGGTCAAGCTCATCGGCTACACGGAGATCGTGCACACGCTGCTGGGCCGTTTCAGCAAGGACGCCTCGGTGGTGATCTTCGGCGGACTCGCGAGCGAGCGGCCCTATCCGGGCTCGACGACGATCACGATGGTCAACGGCGCCGTGCGGAGCATGATCAAAACGATGGCCGTGGAGCTCGCGCCGATCCGCTTCAACGCAATCCACCCCGGCATCATCGCCGATACGCCCGCCTGGGCCGACAAGCCCGAGGCGCTCGAGCGCGTGCGCGAGCGCACGCCCGGTGGCCGGCTCGCGATGACCGAGGACGTCGTGGACGCCGTCAAGTTCCTGTTCAACAACAGGGGCGTCAACGGCGTCAATCTCGTCGTCGACGGCGGCTGGATGCTGCAGTAGCGCGGCCGGCCGGCCGGCGCCTCGGCCCGCCTATTGGAAGCCCGGCTCAGGCCCAGGGAGCTCCCCGCGGCACGCATTTGACGCGCCCCGTGCGGGCGCACGATGATTGGACGGGCGAAGAACGCACGCAATCCAGAACATACGATCGGCAAACAAGGGGCGGAAGCGATGAACAAGGAAACGCCGGCTGCGCGTAACGACGACGCGGCCAAAATCGACAACGAAGGACGTTCCGAAGCGGGACTCGACCGGCGTCATTTTCTCGGCGCCGTGACGCTCGGCGCTGGAGCCTTGGCGGCCGGCGTCCATTCGGCGGCCGCCGCGGCGGCGACGGAAGCCCCGCGCGTCACGTTTCCGTCGGACCCCCGGAGTTTCGGCGGCGGCGGGGCGGAACGCGGCGGCGTCAACCGCTCCGAGAACGACCTTTACGACTGCGAGGTCGAGGGCGATCTCCCCGCGGATCTCGACGGCATCTTCTTCCGCGTCGGCACCGATCCGCAGTATCCGAAGCCCGAGCAGTACCAGAACGACATCGGCTTCGACGGCGAAGGCCACGTGAGCATGTTCCGCATCAAGGACGGTCACGTGGACTACAAGACGCGCTTCGTGCGTACGCAGCGCTGGAAGGCGCAGCACAAGGCGCGCCGGTCGCTGTTCGGCATGTACCGCAATCCCTCTACGGACGATCCGAGCGTCAAGGGACTGAGCCGCGGCACGGCGAACACGCAACTGTTCTTCCATCACGGCAAGCTGCTCGTTTACAAGGAAGACAGCCCGCCCGTGACGATGGACCCGCTCACGCTCGAGACGACCGACGACTATTACCTGTTCGGCGATCAGTACCCGGCCCAGACCCATACGGCGCATCCTAAGATCGACTCGCACACGGGCGACATGGTCGGATTCGGCTACGCGGCCAAGGGCTTCGGCTCGCGCGACATTTACATCTACCAGGCCGACCCCAAATACGGCCAGATCAAATGGGACGCGTGGGTGCAGGCGCCGTATTGCGGCATGATCCACGACTTCGCCGTCAGCGAGCACCACATCATCTTCCTCGCCGTGCCGCTCGCGTTCAACGAGGCCAACATCAAGAAGGGCGGCGTCATCTGGGCCTGGGATTCGACGATGCCGACCTATCTCGGGATCATGCGCCGCGACGGCGACGGCAAGGACCTGCGCTGGTTCAAGGGCGAACAGACGATGTGCACCCACGTCATGGGCGTGCGCGAGGACAAGGACGGCAAAATCGTCGTCGACATGGACGGGGGCGCCGGCAACCAGTTCCCGTTCTTCCCGAACGTGCACGAGGCATTCGATCCGGCCAAGGCCGTGGGCAACGTGCGCCGCTTCACCGTCGACCTTCGCCGCAAGAGCACCGATACCTACGAGATGAAGGTGCTCTACCCGCAAGTCTCCGGCGTGCTGTCGCGCCAGGACGACCGCTATCACACCCTACCCTACCGCTACGGCTTCCTGAACTCCTTCGCCAGCGGCGGCTGGGCCATGTTCGATCACGACATGGAGCAGGTGAAGATCTTCTCGGTCGGCAAGGACGTGCGGCTGGCCGAGATGACATTCGTGCCGCGCAACAGGAATGCGGGTGAGGCGGACGGCTACCTGATCGGGATCGGCGACAACATGAAGGAGAACGGCCGCTCCGACCTGATCATTGCGGATACGAAGGATCTCGCCGCAGGGCCCGTCGCCCGCGTCAAGATGCCGTATCGCGTCGTCAGCCAGGTCCACGGGTTCTGGACGCCGGGCTGGCAGCTGGAAGAATCGATCTGATCGTCCCGTAGTGGCGCGGGAGCGGTACAACGGCCCGCGCGAAGCCCGTCCGAAGGGGAGTAATAATGAAATACCAACGACTTTTTGCCGTGGCGGCCGGCTGCCTGCTGCCCGTCTGCTTTTTCACCGGTTCGGCCCGCGCGGCGGGCGCCTGCAGCGACCTGCTCAACGTCCGGCTCCACAATGCCGTGATCACGAAGGCGGAAGACGTGAGCGCGGGCATGCTCGATACGGGCGGCCGGGGCCCGAACGCGAAGCTCCACGTGCCGGCCATGTGCCGCGTGGCGGGCACGATTTCGCCGCAGATACGGTTCGAGGTCTGGCTTCCAGAGGCCTGGAACGGCCGGCTCGAGGCCGTCGGCGGCGGCGGGCTCGCCGGCGTCATCAGCTATTCGGCCATGGCCGAGGCCGTCCGGGACGGCTACGCCAGCGCTTCGACGGATACGGGCCACGTGGCGAGCGACCTGAGCTGGCTCTCGGACCGCGGCCGCGTCGAGGACTACGGCTACCGGGCCATCCACGAGATGACGCTCAAGGCCAAGGACCTCATCGCGGCGCACTACGGCAAGCCGCAGGCCTATTCCTACTTCAACGGCTGCTCGACGGGTGGCCGCCAGGGCTTCATGGAGGTGCAGCGCTACCCGGACGACTACGACGGCGTCGTCTCGGGCGCGCCGGTCTTCGATTTCACGCATCTGCACATGGGGCAGCTGTGGAGCTACCAGGCGCGCATGCGCGAGCCGGGCGCCAACCTCACGGGCGACGATTTCGCGCTCGTCATGAAGGGCGCCGTGGCGGCCTGTGACATGAACGACGGCGTCAAGGACGGCATCATCACCGATCCGCGCACCTGTCATTTCGATCCGGCCGTGCTCGAGTGCAAGGCCGGCCAGACCGCCGACTGCCTGAGCGCCGCACAGGTCGAGACCGTCCGCAAGATCTACGCCGGCCCCGCCAATCCCCGGACGGGCGCGAAGGTGTATCCGGGCCTCGAGCCCGGCAGCTCCGGTCCGCAGCCGCACAACCCGGGCTGGTCGATGATCATGGGCGACAAGCCCTTCTTTCTCGATACCGCAGTGCTCGACGGCATGGGCTTCGAGAACATGCATTTCGACCTCGATCACTTCGACTACGACAAGGACGTGAAGTCCATCGACGACAAGCTCATGGGCGTGCTCAACGCCGTCAATCCCGATCTGCGCGAGTTCGAGAAGCACGGCGGCAAGCAGATCATCTACCATGGCTGGGCCGACCCGGGCGTCATGCCGATGCGCACGATCGAGTACTACGAGCAGCTGCAGAGGTTCCGTCAACAGTCGCAAGGCTCCTCGCATCCGCTCGCGGATACGCGCAAACACGAGCGGCTTTTCATGGTGCCGGGCATGGGCCACTGTGCCGGCGGCGTGGGCCCCGATCACTTCGACTTCATGCCCGCGATCGTCGATTGGGTCGAGCACGACAAGGCGCCGGACCGCATCATCGCGAGTCACGAGGAGAACGGGAAGACGACGCTGACGCGGCCGCTGTGCGCGGAGCCCGAGGTCGCCCATTACAAGGGCCAGGGCGATCCCGACTCGGCGGACAGCTGGGTTTGCCGTTGAGCCTTGCGGCGGCGCCGCGGCCGCCGGTTCGACGCACGCCGTCTCAGGGACGAGACGGCGTCAAGGCGGTCGCATTATCGGAAACGCGGTAAACTGGAGCCTCGAGCGGGCGATTCGGGCATAACAACGAGAACGAGGGGATGCCATGACGACGTCGAGGTGGCTTCGAAGCATGTTCTTGGCGGCCTTGGCCGGCATTGCCGGCGCCGCATTTGCGCATCATTCGGTCTCGGCGAACTTCGACCCGAGCCGGCATATCGAGATTCACGGCAAAGTGCTCGATTTCAAGCTGCGCAGTCCGCATTCCTCGCTCGTCGTCCGCGGCGTCGCCTACGAGAACGGCAAGCCGCTCGACGCATCGCCGCAGGACTGGGAGATCGAGTCGAGCGCCGTGAAGGGGCTCGTGGCCAAAGGTATCGCGGCCGATTCGATCAAGTACGGCGATTCGATCATTGCAGTCGGCTCGCCGAGCCGGCGCGGCCTGCACCGCGCCAATTCGAGCGAGTTCCTGACGCCGGACCGCAAGCCCATCGGCGCCGCCACGGCGGTGGCCGCCGAGCCGGTCGTCGCGCCGGATGCCGTCGGCGCCCGCCGCGCCGCGGGCCGCTGGCGCCCGCCGTATCAACGTGAAGGCAAGACTTCCGTGCTGCCGCTCAACGCGGCCGGACTCGCCGCCTGGCGCGGCTACGATCAAACACTCTCGCCGGCCAACACCTGCGAGCCCATGAGCATCCCGGTCGTGTTCAATGCGCCGGGCTACTACGTCGATATCCGCTTCGGCCAGGACAACGTCGTCATCCGGAACGAAGCCTACGACGTGAACCGCAAGGTTCCGCTCGGCGACGACTTCGCGCCCGCGGATCCCAAGGGCCAATGGGGCCGCGTACGCGGCCATATCGAGGGCGCGACGCTCGTGGTTGAGAGCCGGGACTATCCGCCCTCGCGCTGGGGCCTCGGCGCAGCGACGCAGATCAACGGCGGCGGCGCCGACGTGCCCTCGAGCGCCCGCAAGACGGTCACGGAACGCTTCTCCGTGAGCCCCGACGGCCTCACGCTCGTTTACGAGTACACGCTCTTCGATCCGGTGTACATGAGCAAGCCGCATAACGCGCGCATCGAGCTCGCGCGTGTGCCCGACGATGCGCGCTGGGTGCCGTACAATTGCAATGTGGAGTCCGCGCGGCAATTCTCGCGCGCGGCGGGCAAGAGCCTGCTCGACGGCAAGTGAGCGGCGCGGGCCGGTCATCGATAGAACACTTGCCGGCCGATGTGCGCGGTCCGGACCCGGTGCCGCGGCGTTCGTACGCCCGGGCCGTGAAAGTACAGCGCACCGTGTGTGGGATCGCGCGGCGGGTGGCGTAAGAGCTTGGCCGCGATGCCGAGCGCTTCTTGCCAACTGCGCAGGTCGCGGGGCCTGTCGCTCTTGCCGTCGCACCAGTAGGAGAACTGACAGGGCGGCCGCTCCCCGCCTTCGTGGACGACGCCGCAGGGCGTCGCCGGGAAGCGCGGGCTGCGCATGCGGTTCAACACGGTCCATCCCACTGCGATCATGCCGCGGCGGCCTTCCCCCCTCGCCTCCCAGTACATCGCCTGCGCGAGGCACTGCCGCTCGACGCTCGCCGAGGCCGCCTCCGCGCCACACGCGAAGCCCTGTGCGTAGACGGCGAGCAGCGCCGCGAAGGCCGCACGCCGCGCCGTGCTCCGGCCAGCTCCTTGCGGAAACGCCTGTCTTGCCATGCGCGAGTTCCTTCCGTCTGCGACGATCCGCTCGTCGATGGGCACCAGCCTCCCACGCGGGCGCTGAACGCGGAATGAACCGGTCGACGCTCCGGTCCTTCGAGACCCGAAACCCTACGTTATGTCATAACGACACCCGCGGCATCCGGCGACGTGGGGCGCACCGCCGACGCCCGATGCTTTCCCCGCGCCGAGGCGCCGGGGTACGCTCCGCTGGGCGCGCGCGGGCGACGCGTCCGCGGAGGGATTCTTTGAACGCTTCTCATTCATGAAACGCGTCCGCGGAGGGCTGCACAGGTTGAGAATCGCCACTTACAACGTCAACAGCATCAATGCCCGCCTCCCGAGCGTGCTCGCCTGGCTCGAGCAGACGCAGCCGGATGTCGTCTGCCTGCAGGAGCTCAAAGCGCCGCAGGAGAAATTTCCCGAGGCCCCGCTTCGGGACGCGGGCTATGGGGCCATCTGGCACGGCCAGAAGAGCTACAACGGTGTCGCGATCCTGGCGCGGAACGCGGAGCCGGCCGAGATCCGCCGCGAGCTGCCGGGCGACCCCGAGGACACGCACAGCCGCTACATCGAGGCGACGATCGACGGCGTTCTGATCGGCTGCCTGTATCTGCCGAACGGCAACCCCGCGCCCGGGCCGAAGTTCGACTACAAGCTGCGCTGGCTCGAGCGGCTCGCGCGCCACGCCGCGGAGCTCGTCGCGAGCGAGGCGCCCGTCGTGCTCGCCGGCGATTACAACGTCATTCCGACCGAGCAGGACGTGTACAAGCCCGAGAGATGGGTCGACGACGCGCTGTTCCGGCCCGAGACGCGCGAAGCGTTCGGGCGCCTCGTCGCGCAAGGGTGGACGGACGCGATTCGTCGGCTGCATCCCGATGAGCAGATCTATACGTTTCTGGGATTATTTCCGCAACGCGTACCAGCGCGACGCCGGGCTGCGCATCGACCATCTCCTATTGAATGCGGCCGCGGCCGCGCGGCTCGGTCGCGCCGGCGTCGACAGGCACGTGCGCGGCTGGGAGAAACCGAGCGATCGTGCGCCGACGTGGATCGAGCTGAGCTGACGCGGAGGTTCGCACGATGATGTCCGCAACCTTATCGAAAGCCGCGGTGGTCGCGGCCGTGTGCGCCGTCCCGGTCTTGCTCGCCGCGCCTGCCCTGACCGAGGAGGCCACGCCGCAGGCGGCGCGGGCGCCGGCCGCGGCACAGGCGCCGGCCGCGGCCGGCGCCGGCACGTCGGGCGCGCCGCATTCGCCGACGCTATCCGGGGACGACGAGATCGTCGTCCAAGGCCGCCGTCCAGCCCAGCTGCGCGCGGAAATCCGGCTCGCCGAGGACGCCTTCTACGACCGATTCAACGCCATCGACGGCGACCACGCATACGATATCGTTTGCAGGGACGAGCTACAGACCGGCACGCACATTCCGCGCCGGGAGTGCCGGCCGAGATTCGAGCTCGAAGCACAGGCCGGCGAAGCCGCGGCGGAGCTTCAGGGTTTGGAGGGCGGCATTGCTCGGGGCTCGGGCCAGTTCGAAAACCGCGCGAACTACAAGCAAGGCTTGCTGAAGAAAAAAATGCGCAAGCTCATCGCCAAGGACCCGCAGCTGCAAAAGGCGCTCAAGCATCTCGTGGACCTCAAGGATGCCTACGAAACCTCCATGGGCTCGCCGCACTGAGATGCCGAGCGGCCGCCGGCTGCGCGGCAAGCGCACAGCCGGCGGCAGTTTCAGTTGCCCGAGCCGGACCCCGCGAGGAAGGGGTCCGGGTCCTTCATGCCGGCGCGGTGCCGCTTCTCGAGCCCCTCGTTGTAGATCGAGCGCTTCTTGAACAGCCAGTGGCCGTCGACCTTGACGAGCTCGTCCTCGTAGGTACCGAACAGACCGAACTCGAACTTGTGGCGATCCTGGAGATTGCCGCCTTGAAACCAGTACGTGACGGCCGTCGCATGGTCGCCGTCGACCTTGATGACCCGGTTCGTGAGGAAGTGGCGATAGGCGGCGGGCCAGCCCGGCACCTCCTTCGCGCCGCGCGTCGGATTGTAGGCACCGCTCGCCATGAACTTGCGGATCGCATCGCGTCCGACGACTTGGCCGCCGGCCCAGTCGAGCACGCCGTCCTTCGTGAACGTCGAAGCGTATGCATCCGGATTATGGAAGTCCATGGCCAGCACGTAGCGGGCCTGCAGGTTCTCGATTTCCGCCCGGTCGTCGCCGTAGCCCGCGACGGCCGTGCCCGTCGTCGCCGCCAACGCTGCCCCGCAGGCAAGCGCCGTCAAGATTCTCCGCATTCGTGTTCTCCTCCCGAAGGGCCGACACCGCGCCGGCTCACTGCGACTCATGATAGGCCATCGCAGGGGCCGGCCGCACAGCGGGCGTGGCGAACTCGAGACCCGCGAGGCTAGACTAGCGGCAAAGCGCGGCGCCAAGACCGCAAGGAGAGCAAGCGTGACGGAATCCCTGACCGCCGATCAAATTCTCGCCAATGCCCGTGCGCTCGCTCCCGAGATCGCCTCACGGGCGGCGGAAGCCGCCCAGCTTCGGCGCTTGCCGCGCGACCTCGTCGACAAGCTCAAGGCAGCGGGCTGCTTCCGCGTCATGTTTCCGAGGAGCTGGGGCGGGCCGGAGATGTCTTTGCCGCTCCAGCTCGAGCTCATCGAGCTTCTCGCGCACGCCGACACCGCCGTGGCATGGTGCGTGAAGATCGGCACCGACAGCGGGCTGTTCGCTGCCTGGCTCGACGAGGCGGCAGCGCGCGAGCTGTATCCCGATATCGACTTCGTGACGGCGGGCCAGGCGCCGCCGAACGGCCGCGCGCTCGAAGTCGAAGGCGGCTATCGCGTAAACGGCCGCTGGGGTTTCGGTTCCGGCTGCACGCACGCGGACGTCATGCTCGGCGGCTGCGTCGTGGAGAACGGCCGGACCAACGCCGCCGCCGGCTCCGTCTTCGGGGCTCCCGAGGTCGTGCACGTGCTCGCGCCGGCGCGCGGCTGGGAGATCGAGGACACCTGGTATTCCACGGGCCTCGCCGGCAGCGGGAGCCACCACTACTCGGCCAAGGACCTTTTCGTGCCGGAGCACCACGTGCTCGATCTCATGGCGCCGTCCGGGCGCGACGAGCCGCTCTACCGGCTGCCAATCACGGCCTCGGTCTCGATTCCGATGGCCGGCGTGCCGCTCGGCCTAGCGCGGCGCGCCATCGACGAGCTTTGTGCGCTCGCGGGCCAGAAGACCGTCGCGATTCCGCCGCCGCCCGTGCTGCTCAAGAACCTGCCGCGCGCGCGCCTGGCCGTCGCGCAGGCCGAGAGCCTCTTGGGCGCGGCGCGCGCGTATGTTTACGACACCGTGAACCGTTTGTGGCAGCAAGTCGAGGAGCGCGGCGAGGCTTCGATGGAGGCACGCCGCGACGTCGGGCTCGCGCGGATCCATGCGCACCGCATGGCCTGCGAAGTCGCTCGGCTCATGTTCGACACGGCGGGCCCTGCGGCCGTCTACGCGAGCTCACCGCTCGATCGACTGCTGCGCGATGCCGTCACGATCAATCAGCACCTGTTGTTCAACGACGGCGTGCTCGAGGAGCTCGGCGGTATGGTGCTCGGGGACGAGGTGGCGACGCGGTTTGTGTAGAAGAAGGGAAAAAAAGGGGTCAGAGCCCATTTTTCTCAAAAAAGGGCTCTGACCCCTTTTTTTCCCTTCTTCTCTCTCAATGCGTCAACGCATACACCGCAAAATTCACCCCGAGCCGCAGCGCGGCGTTCGCCGCCGCGTGCGGGTACCGCGGCTCGTCCGCGCGCTGCCAGCCATCCGCGATGTCGTTGTTGAAGGTGATCATGACCATGACGCGGCCGTCGTCGTCGAGGATCGCGCGCCAGTGGGGCACGGCGCCGTCGTTGCGATAGCCCCGCGGCAAGTGCTGCCACGTCGGCACCTGCGGGCGCTTCGTCAGGTCGTAGACGAGGTGAAATATTGGATGATCGTTGGGCAGCTCGACGATCGGGCGGTCGGGGAAGACTCGACTCATGCTCTCGACGAAGCCGACCCACTCGACCGTGCCGTAAAAGCTGTCGCAGAGCAGAAAGCCGCCGCGCAGTAGATACTCGCGCAACTTCGCAGCCTGCGCATCGGTCAGGTCCCACGCGCCGACGAGCCCCGAGATCAGGAACGGCCAGTAGTAAGGATCGATGCCGTCATCGAGGTTTACGGGCTGCTCGACGGCGCGGACGTTGATCGTCGTGAGCCGCGAGAGCACGCGCGCGAGCGTCCGGTCGGCATCCGGGTAATCCACGGTCCAGGCCGTCCCGCCCTGCCGCCAATCGCCGCGGCCGGCGCCGAGCACGCGGCGGCGGCGCGTCTGCGGATACATGAGACGCCCGATGACGAACTCGGCCGGCGCCACGTGATCGGGCGCTTTCGCCCTGCCTCCGTACCAGTCTTCGATGGCCGGGTACTCCCGCCACGGCTTCTGAGCCCAGGCCGGCGCTTCGGCAACGAGCAGCAACGCGAGGGCGGCGGCGAGGCTTCGAACGTTCATCGACTCAACTGTAGCAGCCGCGGCATCCGCGTGCGCCCGGTTCGCCGCCTAACGGTTTTTTCGGTAATCTCCGATCCGGGAGCAATAGATTCACGGGACCGCCGCCATGCCGACCGCTACGAAGAGACGCTTCTTGCTGGCCGCTTCGCTGTGCCTTGCCGCGCTCGGCGCCGCCGGCGCCTTCGCGCAATCGAGGCCGAAGCCCGAAGCCGTGACCTCGCCGCGCGTCTACGTGCTCGACGGCGGCATACTCGCCTCCGATCCCACGCGTTACCACCTGACCCCCGCCGACGTCGAAACGACCTCTCTCTCGGTCGCCGCCTTCCTAATCGTGCATCCCAAAGGCGTGCTGCTCTGGGACACGGGCGCGGTACCCGACGCGGAGCGGGCTGCGGCCAAAGCCGGCGCCACGCAGCATCTCGTACTCGCCGACGGCGAGCCGCGCACGGTCGCGCTCGGGCCGCCGCTGCTCGCCCAACTCGCCGCGGCCGGCTATAAGCCCGCCGACGTCACGTACCTCGCCCTCTCCCACTATCACTGGGACCATACGGCCAACGCGAATGTCTTCGCAGGCGCGACCTGGCTCGCGCGCAGGAAGGATTGGGACACCATGTTCGCGCCCGCGGCCGAGCACGGACCGGCGCGGCCGTCGACTTACTCGGCGTTGAAGCACAGCCGGACGATCTTTCTCGGCGACGAGGACTACGACGTTTTCGGCGACGGCACGGTGATTTTGAAAAGCGCGCCGGGTCACACGCCCGGTCACCAGGTGCTGTTCGTCAAGCTCGCCCATACGGGCCCGATCGTGCTCTCGGGCGACCTCTATCATTACCCCGCCGAGCGCCGGCTCGGCCGGCTGCCCACGTTCGAGTTCGACGCCGCCGAGACCGCGCGCTCGCGCAAGAAGATCGAGGCGTTTCTCCAAGCGACGGGCGCGACGCTGTGGATTCAGCACGACCTCGCGGGCTTCCGTAAGCTCAGGAAGGCGCCCGAGTACTACGACTGAACCGCGAACGGCTCGGCGGAGCCTCGACGCGGGCCTTTCCTCGTCGAGTGCCGGCGCCTATCCGCGCGGCGGCGCCTCGATGAGCACCACGAACAAGTTGTCGGGTCCGCGCACGATCGCGACCTTGAGCGGCGCCCCGCCCGGAACCGGCAGCGCGAGCGGTGGCCCGCCCGTCGAGACGACTTCCCCGCCCGCGCGCACGAGCGTCGCCATCGCGGCATCGATATCGCGCACGCGCAGCTGCATGCGCGTCGAGCCCGGGTCCTGCAAGCGCCCGCGCACGCGCCGGCGCTCGACGCCCGCGAAGTCCACGACCTCCACTTTGAGCCCCGAGTTCGGCACCGCCATGAGCGCGGCGCGATATCGTCCGCCGCCGAGCGCCGCTTCGATGGCCGGGTCGTCGGCCGGCATGCGCTTCGTGAGCAGCGCCAGTCCCAGACCGCCCGCATAGAGCTCGACGGCCTTGTCCACGTCGTCGACCGTGAGGCGCACGCGCACGTCGACGACGTTCGCGTCCGCCGGGGCCCGCGTGGCCGGCATCCGTGCCGGCTGCACGATCTCGACGAAGTGCCCGCCGGGATCCTCGACCATGGCCATGCGCGCCGCCACGCGGCCGTCGAGGGAAAGCCTCGCGGGCGCCCCGCCGCTCGTGAGCACGGGCGCGCCGAGCGCCTTCAGGCGCACGAGCGTCGTCTCGAGATCGCGGACGTAGACGACCAATGTGGCGGCGCCCGGATCCTGCACGCGCCGTTCGAGCGGCCGCCCGCCGGCGCCTTCGATCTCGACGATCTCCACGCCCGTCGTCATCCCCGGCGGCCGCGCGATCGTCCAGCGGATGTGCGCGCCGGGCAGACCGAACATGTTCCGCAGCGCAGGATTCGCGTCCGCATCGCTCGGGCCGCCCTGCACCTCGAAGCCGAGACCGTCGCGATAGAACGCAACGGCCTTGTCCATGTCGCCGATGATCGGGCTGAAGAAGTTGCCCGCACCCACGACGAGGCCCGTCGCCGGCGGGCCGGCCGGCGCCGCCGACTGGGCGAGCGCGGCACCCGGCCCCGCTATCGCAAACGCGCACACCCATCCCGCTATCGCTCTCACACTCGCCCCCCCTCGCGCAACGCGGCTTGGTCGTATCGACGTTGTAGATCGGTAGATCCCAGTGATTCCCTGTCGGCGCTGCTAATCTTTCTGCGCGCCGCGCTCCCGCCGCCAGGAAAAGTAGGCGTCCATGGCTCGGAGCTTCTCGAGGTTCGGATACGGCTGCGCGCCGCCGTGCTCGCCGAACACCATGGCTTGCGGATGGGCAGCGTCGAAGGCCGGCCATTTCGGCAGGCCCGGGCCGTTCGGATCGCCCGTCTTCGCGAAATTCGTCCAATACCGGCTCATCAAGTCCGAGACCGCGCGGTCCTCGGGCCGCGGCTTGCCGCCGCGCGCGTCGAGCGTCTTGAATACGTACGGAAGCTCGGACGCGTGCGGGGCGCCCTCCGGCGTCTGTGGCGTCCGCTCATCGAAATAGTAGACAAACGCCTTGTGCCGGCCTTGCGCTGCCTGCAGCCGCGCCCAGGACCACGTGGACCAGCCGAACAGCGAATCGCGCATGAGGTCCTGCGCCGATCGCGAGGCCTCCCGCTCCGTCGCGTGCGGATACGCCGCGAGTATCGCCTCGGCGCGCGCGCCGTATTGGGCGCGCACGCTCGCCTCGAAAGCGGCCGGCGTCGACTTGCCTCGCACGAACGACGCACCTTCGTCGGAGTTCGTGCCGATCAGGACCGGGGTATCGTTGAAACGCCCCTGGCGGTAGAGCACGTACTGGTCGCCGGGCAGCACGCGGCCGTCGGCGACCGGCCAGAAGCCGGTCCCGAGCCCCTGGCCCTGAGCCTCGAGGATCGCCGCGGCCGGCATCGCGCGCGCCTCAGCGATGGTCTTCGCGCCGAGCTTCTGCAGGAACGCCCGGCCTCTGGCTTCGGCGACGGCCAGCGTCGGCACGTTCTCGCCGGCAGCGCTGCCGTTCGGGCTGCGCAGCGGCGGCGCGAACGAGCCGCCGCTTTCGGAGATCGCGCGCTCGAACAGCCCCTTGGCGGCAGGCGAGGCGGCCAGCATGCTGACCGAGATGCCGCCGGCCGATTCGCCGAAAATCGTGACGTTCGACGGATCCCCGCCGAAGGCCGCGATATTGTCGCGCACCCACTTCAGCCCGGCGATCTGATCGAGCAGGCCGTAATTGCCCGAGCCCGTGCCGCTCTCCTTGCTGAGCTCCGGGTGGGCCAGGAACCCGAAGGCGCCGAGGCGGTAGGAGACGTTGACCTGCACGACGCCGAGCTTCGCGAGCTCGGCGCCCGCGTAAGTCGGCGAGCTCGTCGCGCCGGCGGCGAACCCGCCGCCGTAGATCCAAACCATGACCGGCAGCTTGGCGCGGGGCGCCTTCGCAGGGGTCCAGACGTTGAGATACAGACAATCCTCGCTGACGCCGGCGTCCGAGCCGATGAACTTCATCATCGACGCGTCCTGCATGCACCCGGGCGCGAAGTGGTCCGCCTGCTTGACGCCCGTCCAGGGCACGACGGGCTGAGGCGCGCGCCAGCGGTTCGCGCCTGTCGGCGGCGCGGCGAACGGAATTCCCTTGAATTCGGTGAGGCCCTCGGCCGCGATGCCCCGCACCTCGCCGCCCGTGACCTTCGCGGTCAGGATCTGCGCCCACGCGGGCGTCACGAGCGCCGCCAGGGCCAGCAGGACCGGCACGCGGAACAGGCTGTGTTGCATCTAGAGCCCCCTTCTGCGGTTGTCTCGGCGCCTCGGCCGGCGTCTATGCTTCTGCGCCGAGGCTCAGTGCCGCCGCTCTTCGGTCACGCTGATCAACACCCTCGAGCCGGGGGGCTGGAGGAAGTGGCTGCCGAACGAGCCGTGCGTGATGACCGCCCTGAACGGCGTTTTGGGGAACTGGATCCGCTTGCCGTCCGTTTGCCGCCATACGTCGCCGTCGTCGGTAATGAGAAAGGCGTTCGCTCGCTGTCGGTAGCGCCGCACGTCGACGACCCTGATGGCGAACTCCCCGGACGCCTCCCGGTTCGATCGCGATTCCTCGCGGTGCGTATGCGTCTCCCGCTCGGCGGCCGGCGCCGCGCTGACGGCGCGCGGCGCCGCCGGCGTCTGCGCGGCTCGCGCTGCCTCGGCGGCCGGCGCGGCCGGCCCGGAGGTCCCGGCTGGCGGCGCCGCCGGCGACTCGCTGCGCTGTGCCTGCCCGCCGTCGGCATGAGAGGCTCCGAGCAGGCGGTCGTAGCACGCCAGGCGCAGGGCGTTGTCGGCAATCGAGGCGCAGGCCTGCGCGGAGGACGCGGCCTGCTGCGCCGTCGCATCGCGAGAGGCGCCGGCCAAGGCGGCGAGCGCGACCACGAAGATGGTAAAGAGACGGGCGTCGAACTTCATTGTCTGATCTCACCGAATCGGGCGCGCCGCGCGGCAGCGGGCGAACTCATGGCTTCTTCAGGCCCAGCTTCTCCCGCAGCTCGGCCGCCGTCATGACCTTCACGTAGATGGGCGAGCCGACATCGAACAGATGCGCGCTCGACAGCGGCCCGACGACGACGGGCTCGAAACCCGCGTCGCGCACGAGCTGGCTCGTGACCGCGACGGCCTGCCGATCGTCGCCCGCGACGGGGATCGCGACCGGCTCGCCGGCCCGGTGCGCCTTGCTGCGCAGATCCGTGTAGATGATGGAATTGAAGGCGCGGACCAGATGCGCGCCGGGCAGGTATTTCGGATCCGCGACGCCCGTGCCCTCCTTGCGCGCCTGTTCGGCCATGGGGCCGTCGCGCTTCGGGTACGGATTCGTGAGATCGATGACCGTCTTGCCGACCGTCTCGGACTTGATGTCCTTGCTGACGTTCGGCCATTGCCCGTACGGCATCGCGATGAGCACGACGGACCCGAAAGCCGCCGCTTCGCGCGCCGTGCCGACATGCACGTTCGGCCCCATGGCCTTGGCCTGCGCCTCGAGCTCTTCGGGGTGACGCGAGGAAATCATGACCTCGTGGCCGGCCTTGGCCCACAGCTCGGCCAAATTGCCGCCCATGTGCCCGGCACCGATGATGCCGATCTTCACGGGCTCGGCCGCGCCGCTCGTGGCCGCAACGCCCGTGAGCGCGAGGCTGCACAGGGCCAGGAGCCCTGCCTGAAAGCAGGCGGCGAGACGGCTGAAGGGACGGAGAGAGGCTGTTTTCATTGAAGTGTACCCGCTCGTGTCCGGACCCCGAGTATCGGCGGGAGGCGCATGCATTTCAATGCCGGCCCCGAAGCGCACCGCGCCGCGTTGGGACGGCGCCGGAGTCTGGGCTAGACTGCGGCGGGAGAACCGTACGGGGGATGGGGATATGGCGCGTCTTCGAGCTTCGCACCTTCACGCCGCCGTTGCCGCCGCAGCGCTCGCTCTCGCGGCGGTCGCAGCGCCGGCGCGCGCCGAGGTCACCTCCGTGGAGATCGCGAGCCGCCAGGCCGTTGCCGCGCCCGGCGTCGCCTACGAGCGGATCGTCGGCCGTCTGCACTTCGCGATCGACCCGCGCGATCCGCACAACGCCGTCATTGCCGGTCTCGATCGGGCGCCCCGCGACGCATCGGGCCGGGTCCCGTTCGCCGCCGACCTCTACGTGCTGGCGCCGAAGGATCCGCGGCCGGACGCGCCCGTCCTCATCGATATCCTCAATCGCGGCCGCAAGGTCGCGCTGGCCGGATTCGACCACGCGGCGCCTTCGAACGATCCCGCCGATGCCGCGAGCTTCGGCGACGAATTCCTGCTGCAACGCGGCGTCACGCTCGTGTGGATCGGCTGGCAATTCAACGTGCCGCCGCGCGACGGGCTCATGGGGCTCGCGGCCCCGAGCGCCGACGGCACGCCCGTCGGCGGCGTCGGCTTCGCGGCCGTGCGCGACGCGGTGGCATGGATCCGGCACGCGCGCGACGCCGTCGTCCACGGCCGCTACGTCTACGCTTTCGGCTTGTCGCAGAGCGGCCGATTCCTACGCGATTTTCTGTATAGAGGATTCAACGAAGACGAGCATGGCCGGCAAGTGTTCGACGCCGTCATGGCGCACATCGCCGGCGCCTCGCGCACGAACCTCGACACGCTCGGCGCGGATCCGAGCTCACTCGCCATGTTCACCGCGACCTCGTTTCCGTTCGCCGACGCGGCGCTGCGCGATCCCGTCAGCGGCGTCGTCGACGGCGAGCTCGACAACCCCCGGGCCCGCGCGCAGGCGCCGAAAGTCTTCTACACGAACACGGGCGTGGAGTACTGGGGCGGCGGCCGCGTCGCGGCGCTCATCCACACGACGCCCGACGGCGCGGCGGACCTGACGCCCCCGGCCAACGTCCGCGTTTACTTTCTGGCCGGCACGCAGCACGGGCCGGCGCCCTTTCCGCCGACGGCCACGGCCGGGCAGCAGCGCAACAATCCAACCGACTACTGGTGGGCCCTGCGCGCGCTGTTCGCGGCCATGGACGCCTGGGTCCGGCAAGGAACCGCCCCGCCCGCGAGCCGTTACCCGCGGCTCGCCGACGGGACGCTCGTGCCGGCCGCGCAGGTCGCGTTCCCGGCCATCCCGGGCGTCGCCTCGCCGCGCGGGCTCACGGCCGGCGTCCGTGTGCCGAACCCATTGCAGCCCGGCGGCGCGGGCGCCGGCGCGCCGCTGCCGCTGCTCGTGCCGCAGGTCGACGCGGACGGCAACGAGACTTCCGGTATCCGTTTGCCCGACGTTGCCGTGCCGCTCGCGACGCTCACGGGCTGGAACTTCCGGCGCGGCTCGGACGACGCGCTCGCGCCGTTGCTCGGCTCGTTCGTGCCGTTCGCGCCGACGCGGGAGGCCAGGCAGCGGAGCGGCGACCCGCGGCCCTCCATTGCGGCACGCTATGCCTCGCGCGCTGCGTATCTGGCCAAGATCCGGCAAGCCGCCGCCGCGCTCGTCCGCGGCCGCTACCTGCTCGCCGCCGACGTGCCGGCCGTCGTAAGCCAGGCGGCGGAGCGCTGGGACGTGCTCGCGCCGGCCGAGGCCCGCCCGGCCGGCCGCTGAAACAGTCTCGCGCCGTTCCCCTCCAAATGAGGAGTGTCCGCGACCCGCGGATATTCCACCATGCCCGCTGGCATCGAAGCAGCAGAGCACGAACACTATGCAAAGGGCAGCCCTAGTATTGATGGGAGCGCTGATCGTCGCATTCACGGGCGGCGTTCCGCGGGATGCGTCGGCCGGATTCCTGGACAAGCTCAAGGCGGCGAAGCAGGCATTGCAGCATGTCGGCGACAGCCGGTCCGCCGCTCCGGCGGACGCGGGCCAAGACACGAACACGAACACGAAGCAGGACACCTCGGCGAGCGGGAACTGCCCGCCGCTCAGCACCGTCTGCGACCACCACTTTCTCGACAAGTTCGCCGCGTGTCAGGAGAAGATGTACGGCTATCAGGAGCACGTGACCGCGGATCGCCTCGAGAAGAAGCTCGCCATCTCGCCGCAGCTCAACGCCAAGGAGCGTGCCGTGTGGCAAGCGGATATCGCGGCACTGCGCGCCGTGACGTACGCGCATCGATACGAGGCGCCGGATCCGAAAAACGAGCTTCAATATGCGGACGGATTGACCCGCCAGGAACAAATCGCCGTGACGTCGATGAATGCCCGCAATCGGCAGAAGGTCTTCATCGAATGCGAGCAAGAGCACCCGAACGGCTTGAGCTCGCCGGCCGACGAGCAGAAGTACATCGCGAGCCTGCGCGCGAAGATGCCGGAGGCCACGGATATCTCGACGTTGCCGCTGCAGCCGCTGCCGAGCCCGTTTCCGAAATCGCAGGCGGAGCTCGCGAAGGAGCGCGCGGCCGCAGAGGCGGCGCAGCGCGCCGATACCCAGAAGAAGATGGCCAAGTGCCTCGGCGGCGCGAACCGGCTCCGGCTCGAGGCGACGGCCGACCGGCTGCAGCAGAAGCTCGACGCGGCGCAAGGCCTCTCGGCCAGACAGCGCGCCGATTTCGTCGCCGACATCGAGGCCACGCGGGCGGCGGCCGCGCAGGGGCTCAGTCAGCCGGCGCCCGTCGATCCGAAGAATCCTTTCCGCGCCATGACGCGCTTGGACGAAAGCGATCAATTGGCGATCAGCGCCGCGTTCCAACAGCGCTATATCGCCTATCTGCAGACCTGCACGCGGTAAGCGCGGCGGGCCTGCGCCCCGCGCGTCGAGCCGGCTCGGCCAGGCGCTCGGCGCCGGCGGCCGCGGCGCGGGCGCGCGGATTTGCGTTATTCTCCTTTCGCGAGGAATTCTTTCGCGTGAAGAAGCACCGCAGAGAAGGAGAGCATGCATGAGCCGTTCCATCCGCACCGCGCTCGCGGCCGCCGTCCTCGCCGTCGCCGCGAGCATGGCCTTCGCCGCCTCGGCCCGGGCCGACGGCCCGCCCAAGGTCGTGCATGCCTGCCAGCGCGAATGCCTCCAAGGCTACGTCGACAAATACCTCGCGGCGATGCGCGACAAGAACGTCGATCCTTCGCTGTTCGCCAGGGGCGTGCGCTTCACGGAAAACGGCGTGCGGCTGCCGCTCGGCAACGAAGGCCTGTGGGTCGACACCAGCGCCCTCGGCCACTACAAGTTCTATATACCCGATGTCGAGACGCAGCAGATCGCCTTCCTCGGCACCGTGTTCGAGCAGGCGCCGAACCGCTCGACGGGGCCCAAGCAGCCGCCCGATCCCGTCGGCCTCGCCCTGCGCCTGCGCATCGACGCCGCAGGGAAAATCAGCGAAATCGAGCAGATCGTCGCCCGTCCCGACAAGCCGCTGACCCCCGGCGCGAAAAGCACGAGCCCCTTCCCTGCCACGGGCGCGGCCGTCGAGAAGATGGGCTCGCCCGATCCGGTCTTTCTGCAGGCGATCCCGGCGAACGAACGCATGAGCCGAGCGAGCCTGATTCGAACGGCCAACTACTATTTCGAGGGCCTGCAGCGCAACGACGGTAAGGGCTACTATCCGTTCACGGCCGACTGCCTGCGGCACGAGAACGGCATCATCACGGCCGGGCCGCCGAGCACCGGGGCGCGGCAGACCTGCAAGGCACAGTTCGAGACGGGGCTGCGAGGCGTCGTCACGAGCATCCGCGACCGTCGCTTCGTCGCGGTCGACCGCGAGCGCGGCATCGTCTTCGCCTTCGCCTTTTTCGACCACCGGCCCATCAACTGGACCTGGGAGCTCGGCGAGCTGTTCAAGATCGAAAAGGGCCAGATCCGCCGCATCGAGGCCATCTTCATCCGCGCCCCTTACGGCATGAATTCCGGGTGGAGCACGTACGAGCAAAACCGAAGCGAGGAAATCCAGGACGTGCGCTGAGCTTCGGACGCGTCCCGAATGAGCTCGCCCGACGTCCCGAAGCCCATGGCCTACGTGGGCAATCCCCTGGACCGGACCGGCAACTGGCGCCGGGACGAGGCGCTCGTCGCGGCGAAGCTCGCCGATCCGGCAACCCGCTTCCTGCCGGTCTGGCACCTGCAGACGCTCGTCCGCGGCGAGCAGATCAAGCACCCGGCCTGGGTGCGCAGACAGGATTTGGGCCCGCCGGGCGCCGAGGCCGCGGCCGTCAGCCTCGGTCTCGACGGCGAAACGGCGCATTTCGCCATCGACGTCTCGAACCTCGACGAGCGCGAGGCCCGCGAGCGCTTCGCCCCGTTCGGGACTTTCGCCGAGCTCAGGTCCGTTCATGCCGAGGTCCCGGCCGGCGAAACCGCGATTCTCGCGACGGCGCGCGCATTGACGGACTGGCATCGCCGCCACGGCTTCTGTGCGGCTTGCGGCCATCCGAGCGTATCGAGGCAGGCGGGCTACGTGCGCCTTTGCACGCACGAGGCGTGCGGACGGCACCATTTTCCGCGCACGGACCCCGTCGTGATCATGCTGATCGCCCACGGCGATCGCTGTCTGCTCGGCCGCCAGGACCGCTTCCCGGCCGATTGGTACTCGACGCTGGCCGGTTTCGTGGAACCCGGCGAAACCGTCGAGGAAGCCGTGCGCCGCGAGGTGAAGGAGGAGACGGCGATCGACGTGGGCGCCGTGCGCTACGCATTCAGCCAGCCCTGGCCGTACCCGTCCTCGCTCATGATCGGCTGTTTCGGCGAGGCGCTCGGCCATGAGATCGCCGTGGACGGTCACGAGCTCGCGGAGGCGAGATGGTTCGAGCGCGCTGCCGTGCGAGCCGCGCTGCGCGGGGAACCGGAGGCTGGGTTCCGAGTCCCGCCCGCGTTGGCCGTGGCCCATCACCTGATCGCGCACTGGGCCGAGCGCTGAGCGGCCGGAGACGGCTCAGGCCGTTTGATGCGATACTCCCGGCCAGGGACAACAACAACGAGGGGAGAGGCCATGCGCCGACTCGGCATCGCTGCTTTGGGGATGATCTTCGCCTTTGGAGGCTCGGCTGCATCGGCCGACGAGCCGGCAACGCGTGCGCCTCGAGCCGTGAGTCTCATGCACTACATCCATGCCACGCAGAACGTCGATACGACGCTCGCGTTCTATCGGGACGTATTCGGGCTGCAGGCCCCGCCGCCCGCGCCGTTCAAGAGCCCCGGCGCCGCGCGCCTCAACAACGTGCCCGGGCTCGGGCTGCGGCTCTCGCGGCCCATTCTGCCCGGCGAGCAATACGGCCTCGAGTTCACGGAGTTCTCGCACGTCGATCGCCAGGGCGGCCAGGCGCGGCCGACGGACCCAGGCGCCGTGGAGCTGATCCTGCGCGTGCGGGATCTCGACTCCGTGCTGGCCGCCGTCAAAAGGCGCGGCGCACCCATTCTCTCGCGCAACGGCCGCCCCGTTTCGATCGAGACTTCGATGGGCCCGGTCCGCGCCTTGCTGATTCGCGATCCGGACGGCTATCTCGTCCGGGCAGTGGAAACGCCGGTCTCGAAAGGCGCGCTCTCGGGCAACATCCAGCGCGGCACCTCGCTCGCCCTCGCCGTTAGGGATATGGACCAGACGGTCGCGTTCTACGACAAGGTGCTGGGGTTCAAGGTCGAAGGGCAAAAGCCGTTCACGAACGATCCGGCCATGGCCGAGCTCTTCGGCGCCCCGGTCGGCAGCGAATACCGCTACGCGCGGGCGACGTTCCCGGGCGAACGCGATGCCGAGATCGAGTTCTTCGAATGGAAAGGCATGCAGCGCAAGCCCTTCCACTTGCGCGTCCCGGATCCGGGCGCGGGCGGCATGGTCATGGGCGTCAAGGACCTCGACGCGATCGTCGCGAAAGTGAAGGCGCAGGGACTCGCGACGGTGACGCCCGAGCCGATCTGGTTCTCGCCGACGATTCGCGACATCTTCGTGCAGGACCCGAACGGCCTGAACCTGGAGCTCTACGAGGCGGTGCCGAAAGGCGCGGCAAAATAACCGGGGCACGGCCGCGGCAGCCCCCCGCGCGGCTCGGCAACCGCGCGGGGACCGCCGCCGCCGGCACGAACGGCTCGGCGGCGCGGTCTATTTGGCCGCGCGAGCCTTGCCCGCCGGCTCCGGGGCCGGCACGAAGCGGCTGAAGTCGAACATCGGCGTCGTTCCCGAGCCCGCCGTCATCATGGTCGGCAGCGTGCCGTTCCACTTCTGCACGGCGTTCAGCATGATGAGCTCGGGCGTCACGGCCTTCTGCTTGAGCTCGAGCGCCTTCGCTTCGGCCTCGGCGGCGACCACGGTCGCCTTGGCGCTCGCCTCGGCCTTGACGACGCTCTGCTGCGCGTCGATCTTGACCTTGTCCAAGTCGTATTGAGCCTGCAGCGCCCGCTGCTGCGCGACCTGCTTCTGCTCGATGGCGTGGGAGTATTCGCTCGAGAACTTGAAGTCGGTGATGTTCACGGCGTCCACTTCGGCGCTGTACTTCTCGAGCGAACCACGTACCTCCTCCTCGATTCCCTTGCGAACCTCGTCGCGGTTCTTGACGAGGTCCTCGGCGTTGTAGCGCGCCGTCACGGCCTTGACGGCGTTGGATACCGCCGGGTTCAAAATCTTCTGCTCCAGATCGGCTGCGGAGCCGACGTTCTTGTAGAGCTCGTCCACCTTCGTCGGGTCGAGGTGAAAGTTCACGGCGACGGTCGTCGAGACGTTCCTGCAGATCCTGCGAGGCCGCCGACTCCTGCGCAGTGAATTTCTGCACCTGGATATTCATGGTCCGTACGGCTTGCGCGAACGGAATCTTCACGTGCGCGCCGGGCAGAACGACGCCGGGCTGGACGGCGTTGAACGTCAAGAGAACGCCGCGTTCACCTGCCGGAATGGTATAGAAACCCGTTGCTATCAGAATCAATATGATTGCAATAGGGAAAACGATCATTGGAGCGAATTTCTTCATGACTGGATCCTTCTGTAGCGTTCGGCGGAGCCGAATGCGTTCGGAGTCTATCAGTCACGGTCGGTACGGGCACGTTCGCGCGCCTCATCGGCCGGTCGTCAGCAGGGCGGCCTTGTGGCTCTCGAACAGTTCCCGCACACTCGTCGGCTCGCGGCCGGTGAGCTTGCGAAAATCGCCGCTCACGAAGCTCATCTGCGGCCGGCCGAAACCGGGCTTCGCATCGGCTCCGCCTTGGACGACCTCGACGGGCTTGCCCGTGACGTCCGCGGCGACGGCCGCGATCTTGCGCACGCCGAGCAGCTCGGGGCCCGTGATGTCGTAGGCCTTGTACTCGTGCCCGGGCGTCGTCAGGACGGCCGCCGCGGCGGCGGCGCAGTCCGCGCGCGTGATGTAACCGATAGGATGCTCGTTGGGCGGTATCGTGGCGCGGCCGGCGGCGATCATGCGCGCCGCCTGGCCCACGAGCCCATCCATGTAGATCGAATTGCGCAGCATCGTCCACGGGATGCCGCTCGCTTTGAGATCCGCCTCCGTCTGTTGGTGGTTAGCGGCGAGACCCGCCGTATCGCCGTGCGAGATCCCGACGTAGGACGTGTAGGCGATCTGCTTGATGCCGTCCGCCTTCGCGGCCGCGATGGCACGGCGCAGCAGCGTGACGGCCGGCTCGGTTTTCGTGCCGCCCACGCTGATGAGCAGCATGCGCGCGCCGCCGGCGTAAGCGGCGGGCAGCGACTCGGGCTTCGTGAAATCGCCGAAGCGCAGGCTCGCGCCCATGGCTCCGTACTTCTCGAGCTTCTCGGGCGTGCGGCTCACGAGGATCAGCCGGCTCGGCGCGACGCCGCGTGCCAGCAGGGCTTCTACCGTGAGGCCGCCGAGATGCCCCGAAGCACCGGAGACGATGATCTTCTCGGCGGCCGCATCTTGCGCGTGCACGGCCGCCGGTAGAAGCATCGCGATCGGCAGACACCGGAGCAGCGAGAGGAAGGCTCGATAGATCGTCATCGTTCGTCTCCGCGTAACCACTTACTCAATCGAAACGGCGCTCGCGCCCACAGGTCGATCCGGCGCTTTGAACGCGAGCAGCACGTTGCCGGGCCGGCCGACGAGGCTCACGTATCCCGATTCGACGTAGACCATGCCGTCGACGACGACGGCGCCCGGCCCGTCCATGGCACCGCCGTGCGCCTTGACGCCGTTGACGGTCTCGAACGCGCGGTTGGTATCGTACTGCCACAGCAGCGAACCGTCCGCGGCCGCATACGCGCGCAGGCCGCCGTCGCTCGAGCCCGAGAACACGACGCCCGGAATCGCGGTCACCGCGGCGCCCTGCGAGGCGCTGCAGCCGCGCTGCGTGCCGCAGAGCTTCTTCGCGGGCGGGCGCGACCAGAGCTGGCGGCCCGTCGTGACATCGACGGCGCGGATGCCGCCCGGCATCGGGGACAACGTGTCGGCGACGCCGAAATACGCGCGCTGACCGTCGACGGCCCCGCCCCATTGGCCGCCCAGGCTGCTGCCGTGACCCGTGCGGTAACGCCAGACGAGCGCCCCGCGCGCATCCGGATCGAAGCCGTAAGCGAGGCCGGCCTTCTGCTGGACGAGAAGAATGTCGCGGCCGTCCGCGCGCGTCGCGAGCACGGGCGAATCCGAGAAATCCGCGTCGATGCCGAGCTCGGCCGGGCAGTTGGCATTGGGTTTCCCATCCGCCTTGCAGCCGCCGGCCCAGACGTTGTCGGGGATCGGCTGACTCGCCCAGCGAATGCGGCCGGTGGCGATGTCGAGCGCGAGCACGGCGTCTGTCGTCTTCTGGGGCGGATCGGCGTAGCCATTGCCAGTGGCGACATAGATCAGGCCGCGCTTCGCGTCGACGGTCGGCGCCGACCAGACCCCGCCGCCGGCCGGTCCGAAGGTCTGGATGCCCTCGGCATTGCGGCCGCGCGGTTTCGGCGCCTCCGGAATCGTATAGGACTTCCAAACCACCCGCCCGGTGCTCGCGTCGAGGGCCGTGACGCTGCCGCGGAACGTGCAGCACGCGTATCCGGCCTGCCCCCCGCGGCCTTCCTCGCCGACGCCCGAGGTCGGCACGTAGAGGCGGCCGGCATAGAGCGTGGGCGCGCCCGTCGACTGGGCGTACGGATGCGCGTCCACCCTCCGGTGCCAGAGCTCGGTGCCCGTGGCGGCATCGACGGCGTAAGCCGTCGCGCCCATGTCGGCGAAGTAGACCGCGTAGCCCGCGCCCGCGGCCGTCTCGTAGCGGCCGACCGATACGGCCGTGCGAATGCCCGACCGCGCGTGGTAGGTCCACCACGTGCAGCCCGTCCTGGCGTCGAGTGCGTACAGATCGCCACTCTCGCTGCCGACGAACAGCCGGCCCGCGACGACTGCGGGCTGTGCGCGCGCCGAGTTGACGCCGGGGAAGCCGAAAGCCCAGGCGAGTTCCAGGTGCGAAACCCGTTGGGCCGCCAGGCCCGCCGCCCGCGCGGGCTGAAAGCGTGTGTTGCTCGGGCCGTTGCCCCAGCCGTTCCACGCCGGCCCCTGCTCCGGCCCCGTCATCGGCGGCGCCGTGCCCTCGCATCGGCCGACGGCCGAGGGCGGCGCCGCCGTGCCGACCGGTCTGCCGGCAAGGTACGCCGCAACGGCGTCCCGCTCCGCGGGCGTCAACGCGCTGCCCTGCCGAAACATGTTGCCGGTCGTCAACGTCGTGACGATGGCCTCGGGCGCGAGCTCGGCCAGGATCTCCCGGCTCGGCGCACGCGAATCGGGCGCGGGCCTCAAATGACAGGCCGCGCACGTCTTGGCGAAGACGGCGCCGCCGTCGGGCCCGGGCGTCTGGGCGGCACTCTGGCCGACGGCCGCGCCGGCCGCGGCGCCGAGCCCCAGCGCCGCAGCGCACGCCGCCCGCCGGAAACGGCCGCGCGCCCGCGCGCGCTTCGAATCGCGCGCGGCGGCTGCCGCGCTGCGCTCGGTCGGCGGCTGCCCCGCTCTCATAGCTCCCCCCGATCGTTCTTATTCTCGGCTGCAGGACGTTATAGCACTGCAGCGCGGATCGCGCAGCAGCCGGCGCTGTGATAACGTCGAAGTGCTGCCGGCAACGGCACACGGCGCCCTCCAATCAGCAAAAAGCCAGGCGCCGCCGATCAGCTTCGATTCCTTCTCGAAATAGGGGCGTTACCAATGCTTCACCGAAATGTCTCTCTGCGGTTTGCGTTGCTCGCAGTCGCGGGCGTATTCGCAACCGGCGTCCTGGCGCAACCGAGCGTTCAGCCGCTGACCGTCAAGAAACTCCGGGACAACGTCTACGTCGCCGAAGGCGGCGGCGGCAACTCGACGATCGTCATCGGCGACAACGGCGTCATCGTCGTCGATGCGAAGATCTCTCCGGCCTACGGCAAGGAGGTCGTCGACGAGGTGGCCAAGCTCACGAGCAAGCCCATCACGACCGTCATCGAGACTCACAGCGATGGGGACCACATCAACGGCCTGCCGGCCTTTCCGCACGGCGTGACCGTTATCGCGACGAAGAACAACGAGATGGAGCAGAAGCAGGCCGCAGCCGCGGGCGGCCGCGGCGCGCCGCCCAAGGAGGCCATGCCGACCATGGTCGTAAGCAAGATGCGCCAGTCGAAGACGATCGACGGGGTGCCGCTCCAGCTGATCCACATCGCGCCGGCGCACACGAGCGGCGATCTGGCCGTCTACCTGCCGAACCAGAAGCTCGTCGTCACGGGCGACCTGATCGCGACCACGCTGCCGGACCCGCTGATCCACCTGCAAAAGCACGGCAGCTCGGCCGGCTGGATCAAGTTCGTGTCCGCGCTCGTCGCGCTCGATGCCGAAACCTACGTCCCCGGGCACGGCGACCCGCAGACGAAGGCGCAGGTCCAGACGCGGCTCGCCAATGCCAAGGCCAAGCGCGGCGAGATCGCGGCCATGGTCAAGCAGGGCGAGTCGCTGGACGCGATCAAGAAAGCGTTGCACGACATGCCGGCGCCGGGCCAGGCCAAGCCTCGGTTCCCGAGCTTCGTCGATACGACCTACGAAGAGCTGGCCAAGAAGTAGAGGCTCGAATCGCGTCTCGCCCGCCGGCGGCTTCGCCCGCCGGCGGGCGGGACGCGCTTACTGCAATGCCCTGATCGCGCCGGAGAGCCTCTTTCCAGTCGGGAGCGTCAGCGTGCGTACGCCGGCTCTGCGTGCGCCGTCCTTGGCGCGCACGCCGTCGATCCTGATGAGCTCCCCGATCCGCAGCGAAGTCGGCGTCCAGCCCCGGCGCTCCAGTCTATTGGGGCTGCCGAGCTCGAAGGCCCAGTTCTCGGGTTTACCCTGAGCGTCGCGCACGTCGAGAAAGAACCGGACGTGGGGATTGGCCCATTCGACCCGCGTCACCGTGCCCGTCAGCTCGACGGGACGAGCCCGATCGAACTCGGTGGCGAACCCGTGATGGGCCGAGACGGACGCACTGAAGCCAACCGCAGCCGAGAGAGCGAATGCTCTGTAAATCGCTCGCATAGTCGTTCCCCTCATCACCGTTGATGTCTACGACCGGCGGCGACGTGGAGGCTACGCGGGCGTCCCCCGGGGTGCGTCTCACGAGGTTATGATTGTTCGACGATGGGGACGCCAACGCTGGCGCGCCTACGCCGTCCCGTTACCTCACGTTCCCGAGTATATCGCAGCGCCGTGCGGCTGACGATCTCTTCTCCAGTATGATCTTGTCCGCGGTCCGAGTGACGCGGGGCGGGGCTAGCCCGCCAGCCTGAGCAGACGCACGAGATTGCCCCCGAGAATCGCCGTCTTCTCGCCCGCGTCCAACGAGGGCGCCGAGGCGATGAGATCGATCGTATCGGGCCAGGCGTAGGGAATATCCGAGCCGTAGACGACCTGAGTCGGGCCCGTCTCGGCGACGAGATGGCGCAGGCCCTCCGGCGTGAACACCATCGAGTCGACGAGGATTCGGTCCTTGAAGTACTCGCTCGGCGCGCGGCGATTCGCACACTGCGCGTTCGGCCGCACTTTGCAGGCGACGTCCGTTCGGCCGAGATAGGACGGCAGGAAGCCGCCCCCGTGGGCCGCGCAGAGCTTGAGATCCGGGAAGCGATCGAGCGTGCCGTCGAAAATCATGTGCGACAGGAAGACCGTCGTCTCGAATGGATTGCCGATGATGTTGGCGAGATCGCCGCGGCCCGCGAGCGCGCCTGCACGCACGAGGTTCTCGGCATTGGTCGGATGCATGAACACCGGCACGCCGAGTTGCTCGGCCTTCGCCCAGAACGGATCGTACTTGCCCGAAGTCGGCGGTTCGCCGGCGATATTGCCGCCGATGGCCGCACCGCGGTGACCGAGCTCATGCACGGCGTGCTCGAGCTGCCGGGCCGCGAGCTCCGGGTGCTGCAGCGCGACGGACGAGAGCGCGACGAAGCGATCGGGGTGGGCTCGGCACCAGGCGGCCAGCGCCGCGTCGTGCGCCGCGACGATGCGGGCCGCGACGTCCTCGTCCTTGGAGTACCACCAGAACTGGTTGATGCTGAGCGCCTGCACGTCGATGCCGCGCGCGTCCATGAGCTCGAGTCGTGCCGGGCCGAGGACCAGCGAGGCCATGCGGTTCCGGGGCGCGCCGGCATCGGGCACGAGCCGCTCGAGATCCGGGATCACGCAGTGTGCATGCACGTCGACGACCTTTGCGGGCCGTCCGCCGACGATGACCCGCTTGCGCGCCGGCGCGCCGCGAATCGAGCCCCCGGGCCCTGCCAGCAGGGCCGCGCCGCCACACTGCGCCGTTCGCACGAGAAATTTTCGCCGGTTCACACGCCCTCCCCCGAAGACCCGTGATCGATGCCGGCAGTATACGCGCATTCGCTATCGAGCTCGGCGGCGCAGACACCCTCCATCGAGGTCTTTTCGCATCACGCCGAGGACGCAGCGCGGGCGCCGATGTGCAGGCGCTTCGGCGCTCGCCTTCCATAGACGAGATCCACGAGCACGCGCGTGCCGACGACGGCCGTGAACATCGAGCTCAGCACTCCGAGGCTCAGCGTCACCGCGAAACCTCGGATGGGCCCCGTGCCGAAGACAAACAGCACGGCGCCGGCGATCAACGTCGTGACGTTGGAGTCTGCGATCGTCGCGAACGCTTTCGAATAGCCTTGCTCGATGCTCGCGAGCGGCGAGCAGCCTCGGCGCAGCTCTTCGCGGATGCGCTCGAAGATCAGCACGTTCGCGTCGACGGCCATGCCCACGGTCAGCACGATGCCGGCCATGCCCGGCAGCGTGAGCGCGGACGGCAGCAGCGACAACAGGCCGATGACGATGAGCAGATTCGCGAACACGGCCGCGTCGGCGATGAGGCCGAAGACGCGGTAGTAGGTGCCCATGAACACGACGACGCCGACGAAGCCCGCGATCAGCGCGAGGCGGCCCTTGGCGATATTGGCCCGGCCGAGGGTCGGACTGACCGTGCCGCTGTCCACCTTGAATAAAGGTGCGGCCAGTGCGCCGGAACGCAGCAGCAGCGCGAGGTCCTTCGCTTCGACGGGCGGCAGCCCCGCGAGCTGGAAACGGTCGGAGAGCACATTGTCGATGCGGCCGGCGAAGATCACGGTCTCGCGGCGCTCGATCCGATACTGCGGCGCGGCTCCGGGCGCGGCAGGCACCGGTGCGCGCTTCGCCTCGACGTAGACGACCGCGAGGCGCTTGCCCACGTTCGGCAGCGTGGCGGCGCGCATGCGCTCAGCGCCGATACCGTCGAGCCGCACGAACACGGCGGGCCGGCCCTGCGAGTAGCCGAAGGTCGCGTCCGTGAGCTGCTCGCCCGAGGCGATGATCTCGCGATGCAGCAGCAGCGGATTGCCGGCCCGGTCGTACCGCAGCACGCTGCCCGGCGGGACAACGTGCGTCCGCGCGGCGCGGGCGGCGTCGTGCTCCATGTCCACGAGCCGCCATTCGAGCGTGGCCGTGGATCCCAGGACGCGGTCGAGCTGCGCGGGGTCCTGCACGCCGGGGACCTCGACGAGGATCCGGTCCGGCCCCTGTGCCTGGACGACGGCTTCCGAGACACCGAGGGCGTTGACGCGGTTGCGCAAGGTCGCGATGTTCTGCTCGACGCTGGCCCTGCGCCGCGCCTCGAGCAAGGCCGCGGGCGGCGTCACGGTCAGCACGCGCGTACCGTCGCGGATCTGCTCGCCGACCTCGGGGCGTGTGCCGGGCGCCCCGGGCGCAGCGAGGCGGTCGAGGACGCGCCGGGCCGGGCCCAGGGCTTGGCCCGGCAACGCAACGACGAGGACGGAACCGCCTTCGATGCGGGTTTCGGCCCTGATGTGCGCCGCGCGCAGTGCCGCGCGCACAGCGTCGAGCTCGCCCTCGAGCACTTGGCGCGAGACCGCGTCGAGCACCACCTGATAGACGAAGCGCACGCCGCCGCGCAGGTCGAGGCCCAGCGTCACGGGCTTCAGGCCGATGGCCGTGACCCAGGCAGGCAGGCGCGGCCTGAGATTGAAGGCGACGATGCGGCCCGGCATCGCCGCCGCGAGCTCGTGGCCGGCCCGCAGCTGCGCGTCGATCGTCGGGAAACGCAGGCGAACGGCGCCCTGCTCGAGCGCGGGCGGCCCCGCGGGCGCCGCGTCCGCATGCAGTGCCGCTTTCACGCCCGCGAGCGCGGCCGCATCGAGCGGCGCACCGTTCTCGTTGCTGACCTGGATCACGGGATCGACGGGAAAGAACGTCGGCGCCGCGAGCAGCGCCCCCAACAGCACCACGAAGGCCACGCCGAGGTCACGGAGTAACCGTTTCGATTTTCGACTCATCTGACCGCACCCAACTGCAGCGGGATCCGCATGACGGCGAGGCGCGCGGCCGCGGATCCCGCTCTGCCGGCGCGCGAAGCGTGCGAGCGCGGACCGGGGACCCGGTCCGCCGGGTGGCGGGAATCAGATTCGGAGTCGCTGGGTCGTCAGGTAGAGCGGCCGCGCGCCGGCGGGCGGCGCGCGCGGTGCGAGGCGCTCGACGAGGCCGCGGCGCGGCGGAACGTCGCAGGGCACGGGGCAGGGCGCGGGGACGTACCGCGGCGGGTCGCCGCCGGGCAGCGTCTGCGGCGGCAGCCAAGTGGACGGCTGCAGCGACGCGGCGCGCGGCGCCTCGGGATCTTGCCGGCTGCCGGCGGGCGCGCCGGGGCCGACACCGGGCGCCCATGCCGAGGCCGCCGCCGCCGGAGCGGCCAGCGGCGCCGATGCGACCAGGAGCGCCAACAGCCAGCCGAGCCGCCGGCGCCGCGTCTGCGAGGGCGCGCCGCGAGCAGTCGGGCCGCCGCCCGTTCCGCGCTGGCCGAAAAAGATCATGAGCTCGAGAATATCACCGCCGCGCGCCTCGCGCTGCAGGGGCCGCGCACGGCACGCTGGCCGTCCGCGCGCGACGGAGGTACATTGAGCGCGGCCGGCACGGCAGCATCCGCCGGGCGGCGTTGACGTGACGTTGAGTTCGAGAACGCACATTCCTCCGGATCGACACCGGACTTAAAAGCGAGGCACTGCACATGAACCTGCGCCTATCTCCACGCTCCCGCGCGGCTTCGGCCGGCATCGCGCTCGCGCTCTGGCTCCTGGCCGGGCTGGCTACCGCACAGTCGACGCAATTCCCGAACAGGAAGGACCCGCTGCCGGGCATCACGACGGCCGGCCAGCCGACGGCCAAGCAGCTCGCTGCGGCGGCCGCCGAGGGCTACAAGACCGTAATCGATCTTCGCGGCCCGAGCGAGAAGCGCGGCCTCGACGAGAAAGCGACCGTCGAGAAGCTCGGCATGCACTACGTGAATCTCCCCGTCCTGCATGCCGCGGGCGTCACCTACGCCAACGCGGCCGCGCTCGACGACTTGCTTGCGAAGCTCAAGGGTCCCGTGCTGTTGCACTGCGCGAGCGGCAACCGCGCCGGCGCCCTGCTCGCGCTGCGCGCGAAGCTGCACGGCGCGGACCAGAGCCAGGCGCTCGCGCTCGGCGTGGCGGCCGGCGTCACGGGCTTGAAAAAGACCGTGACAGAGAAGCTCGCCGCGGACCACGACTGAGCGCGCATCGGCGCGGCGCGCGGCGACCGCGCCTTCATTGGCGCCCGCCTTCGGGCGCCCGCCGCGTACCGCCGTGCGCGTCGAGGAAATCGTAGATTTCGTCGGCGTAGTCGAGGTACGCCGTCAGATGCGTACCGCCCGGCACCTCGGCGAACTCGGCCTCGACGCCTGCAGCCCGGGCCGCCGCCGCGAGCGCGCGCGAGCCCGCGATGGGATTGACCGTGTCCTTCTCGCCGTGAATCACGAGCAGAGCGACCTTGCCGCGCAGCCTCGCGAACGGGTAATTCCGGGTCACGATCGGCCCCGAGCTGATCACCGCCGCCCGAAACAGGTTCGGGTACTTCTCGATGAGATACATCGCCCCCGAGGCCGAAGGGTTCTGGCCGTGAATGTAAATTCGCGAAGTATCCGCGCCATACTCTTGCGTCACGAGGCCGACGACGTTCGTGACGTCCTGCTCCGCGCGCGCGTCCTCCTCGCGCGTCCAGCCCGCTCCGGGGACCGTGGGCTTCGGCTCGCGTGCGATCGGAAACGGACTGTTGTAGTAAGGCTGGCGGTAGGGACGGTAGCCGAGGGGCGTGACGACGATATAGCCGCGCTCGGCCGCCACGCGCACGAGGTCGTTGCCCGCACGGTAGTTGTTGTTGACGCTCGTGCCCGCGCGCAGCGTGACGAGCATCGGCAGATGCTGCCCCGGGCGCCAGCTTGCGGGCACGAACAGGCGATAAGGCATTGCTTCGCCCGTGCCGGGAAAGTCGTAGACTCGGTACTGCTCGCCGGTATGGCGGTAGAGCGGCCAGCTCGGATTCGGCTTCAGAAGCTCGGAGGCGCCGGCGATGGCGGGACCCTGCGCGCCGCAAGGGGCGGCCGCGACGAGAAGACCTACGGTGACGCAGGCGCACGTTGCCCGCAACGACGGCATCATGAGGCCCTCCCTCCCCCGGCGGCCGGCCGGTGGCTCGACGTTACTATAGCGCGTAGCAAAAGGACAAAAGGCCGGCGCCTATGAGCACCCCGTCCAAATCCGGACCGGAACAAGTACCGGTCCTCATCGTCGGCGGCAGCCTCGTCGGGCTGACGACGGCCGCGCTCATGGCCTCGTACGGCATCCGCACGCTCGCGGTCGAGCGCCATGCCGGAACGGCGATTCACCCCCGGGCCGGCCACTTCCAAATCCGCACCGTCGAAATTTTGCGCGAGCTGGGGCTCGAGGCCGAGGTCAGGGCGAAATCGCGCGAGACGTACGACCCCGAGGGCGGCATCATTGCGGTCGAGTCCCTGGCGGGCCGCGAGCTCGCCCGCTTCATCGGCAACCTCAACGAAGGGGTCGACGGCCGCAGCCCGACGGGGCGCATCTTCATCGACCAGGACGTGCTCGAGCCGCTCCTGAGGCGGCGCGCCGAGGCCCTCGGCGCGGCGCTGCGTTACCGCACGGAAATGATCGCCTTCGAGCAGGACGCGGACGGCGTCGACGCACGGGTCCGCGACCTCGACACGGGCGAGGAGCAGGACATCCGCGCCGAGTACATGGTCGCCGCCGACGGCAACCGAAGCCGCGTCCGCCGCGCGCTCGGCATCGACATGAGCGGCTACGGGCTCCACTCGAGAAGCGTCACGATCTACTTCGAGGCGGATTGCTCCGGACTGCTCCAGGGCCGAAATTCCGGCGTGTTCTATGTGGCCAATCCGACCCTGCGCGGCTTCTTCCGTCTCAATCGTGCGGGCCGGAGGGGCTTTCTGGCCGTCAACACCGTCGGCGCCGACGTGACGCGCGACGCGGCCGTCGACGTCTGGGCCGGCATGACGCAGGCGCGCGCGCTCGAGCTGCTCAGGGCTGCGATCGGCGTGCCGGATCTGGCCGTGACGGTACGGCAGATCGTCCCCTGGGAAGCGGAGGCGAACGTCGCCTCGCGCTACGGGCAGGGTCGTGTCTTCCTCGCCGGCGATGCGGCGCACGTCGTGCCGCCGAACGGCGGCTTCGGCGGCAATACGGGCGTGCAGGACGCACACAATCTCGCCTGGAAGCTAGCGATGGTATTGAAACGCGAAGCCGGACCCGGCCTGCTCGAGACCTATGGCGAAGAGCGCCGGCCCGTCGGCGAGTTCACGGTCCATCAGGCGTACGCGCGCTACGCCACACGCGTCGTGCCCGAGCGCGGGATCGGGGACGCGCGGCCGCTCGTAGACGACCTGACGATCGAGATCGGCTACCGATACGCGTCG
This sequence comes from uncultured Gammaproteobacteria bacterium, assembly GCA_963782445.1. Lineage (GTDB taxonomy): Bacteria > Pseudomonadota > Gammaproteobacteria > Steroidobacterales > Rariloculaceae > ZC4RG20. The sequence goes on along the minus strand of CAWAJM010000001.1, from coordinate 130,935 downwards.
GCGGCGGTCGTCGACCCAGGAGCGGCCGAGGATCCTTCGTTTGCGCATCCGGACGCCTTACGCGCCCGGCCCGGCAGTCGCGCGCCGCATGTCACACTGCGGCGCGAAGGCAGACTCGTATCGACGCTCGATCTGTTCGGCCGCCGTTTCGTCCTGCTCTCGGGCCCCGCGGGCGGTGCCTGGCGCGCCGCAGCGCGGACGGCCGCGCAGACGCTCGCCGTGCCTGTCGATGCCTGGGAGATCGGCGCAGGCACGGGCCTCGAAGAACGTCGACGAGCGCTTCCTCCAAGCCTACGAGCTGCCTCCGGGCGGCGCCGTGCTGGTGCGTCCGGACGCCTTCGTCGCATGGCGCGCGAGCGGGCCTCCGTCCCAAACCGACGGCGGGCTCGGCCGAGTCCTGTCCGCCGTCCTCGCGCGCGGCGACGCGTCCGACGGTTAGAGCAGGCAGGTTCGCTGATCGCCGAGGCCCACCGCCTCGGCCGAGGCCGCGCTCGCGCGTGTCGCAAACGTCTGCGGGAGACGCTAAGGTTCGGAGCATCGCAAAACGCCTGTCACGGATCGGGGGATCGCATGAAGGACTATCGTAGCGCGGGCTGCCGAGAAAGAGCGCTGGCCGCTGGGGGCGCGCTCCTCACGTTGTGCCTCTGGCACGGCGCGAACCCCGCCATGGCTCAAGCGACCCATGCGGCCGCGGCCGAGCCGTCCGCAATGGCCCGGCGCTGCATCGGACTGGCCACGAACATGAATAGCTGGCCGGATTCGACGACACACATCGAAACCGTCGTGTGGCGCGCGGCGGGGGCCAAGGTGAACACGCCGGCCGGCGAGATCTCACTGCCGGCCCATTGCGAGATCACGGCCGTCATGCACGAGCGCATCGGCGAGGCGGGCCAGCATTACGCGATTCACTTTCACGTGCGGCTGCCCGCGGCATGGAACGAACGCTTCTTCTTCCAGGGCGGCGGCGGCACGGACGGCGACATCGGCGACGCGCTCGGGCGCATCGAGGCCGGCACTCCGAACGCGCTCGACCGCGGGTTCGCCGTCGTCTCCCAAGACTCCGGCCACGACAATGCGCGCAATACCGATCCCGCCCGCGGCGGTCCGAGCGCGTTCGGCTTCGACCCGCGAGCGCGCGCCGACTACGGCGGGACGTCGCTGAAGCCCGTGGCCGTGGCCGCGAAAGCCCTGATCCGCACCTACTACGGCCGCGGTCCCCAGCACTCCTACTTCGTCGGCTGCTCCAAGGGCGGCCAGGAAGGGATGTTCTTCGCGCAGCGCGACCCGGACGTGTTCGACGGCATCGTGGCCGCCTCGCCCGGCTTCTCGCTGCCGCGCGCCGCCGTCGCCGAGGCCTGGGACACGCAGGCGTTCGCGAGCCTCATCGACCCTGGTCACACGCCTCCGGGCGATACGTACTCGCGCCTGCCGGCCACGTTCAGCAAGGGGCAGTTCGCGCGCGTGCGCGCCGCCGTGCTGGCCGCCTGCGACGCCGACGACGGCGCCGTCGACGGCATCACGGCCGATTGGACGCGCTGCGACGCGCACCGCGTGGACCGCAAGCTGCGGGACCAGGTATGCACGAGCGCGCCCGACTGTCTGAGCCAGGCGCAGGTCGACGTCATCGAGCGCGTCTACGGCGGCGCGAAGAACAGCCGCGGCAAGGCCCTCTACGCGAGCTGGCCGTTCGACGCCGGGATCGGCAGCGACGGCTGGCGCGCCTGGAAGATCGGCCCCGAGGACGGCAATTTCCCGGGCATCAACGTCGCCATGGGCGCGACGGCCCTCGCCTCGATCTTCACGACGCCGCCGACGGTCGTCGGCGCCGCGCCCGCCGACGCCTTCGCCTATGCGCTGCACTTCGACTTCGACACCGACGCACCGAAGATCTACGCGACGTATCCGCCCTTCGAGCGCTCGGCCTGGCGGGACATCGGCGCGCGCTCGCCCGACCTCTCGGCGTTCCGCGATCACGGCGCGAAGCTCATCGTGCCGCAGGGCGTCTCGGACCCCGTCTTCTCGATCAACGACACCAAGGCCTGGTACGACGAGGTGAATCGCCTGAACCAAGGCAAGGCGGCGGACTTCGTCAGGCTATTTCCGGTGCCCGGCATGGCGCACTGCGGCGGCGGACCCGCAACAGACCAGTTCGATGCGTTCGACGCGCTCGTCGGCTGGGTCGAGCGCGGCACGCCGCCGGACCGCATCCTCGCGACGGCCGGGCCCTCGAGTCCGTGGCCCGGACGCACTCGCCCGCTGTGTCCCTATCCCGAGGTGGCGCGCTACCTGGGCCGCGGCAGCCTCGAGGATGCGGCGAATTTTCGCTGCGAGTAGCGCGCCTGCGGAGGCCGTTTCGACAGCCTGCTATTCGCCGATGGCTCCCTTCGTCGTATAGCGCACCGGGCAGCCGAAAGGATAGCTGCCGCGCGCCGCGCTTTCCGCGCAGAAGCGCTGTGCGGCCGCGACCTGCTCGGCCGTGCGCGCGAGCTTCTGCGCAATCGTGCCCGGCGTGCCGTGCACGGGAATGTCGAGCTTCGGGTCCAGGCCGTAGCGCTTCATGTTGGCCTGCAGCGCACCGGCCCACCAGTTCCACGCCCAGCCCTCGTCCGTGAAGTCGCCCTCCATGAGGATCTTCTGCTTCGGCAGATAGGCGATCAGGGCGTCGGCCATGTGCAGGTCGCCGACGGCATGGTAGAGATCGAGGCGCTGCGCGGCGTCCTGCAGCACGAGGTGCTCGTCGACGGGCAGGAAACGCAGCGGCTGCGGATTGCGGGCCAGCGCGTCCGGGAAGTGCACGGCCGGACGCGCGACCCAGTCCTCGAACAGCGCCTGTGTCCGGCGCTGCGCGACGATCGTGAGCCCGCGCGCAACGGCCGCGCGCAGGCCGCCGGCGTGATCCTCGTGGTGATGCGAGACGACGACCGCAGTGACCCGCTTGCCGGGCACGAGCCGGTCCGCGGCATCGAGACGCGCAAGGGTTTGGGCCTCGTTGCCGTAAGGCTCGAACATCACGAGGTGGTCGGCGAACTCGATGACGGCGCCGCCGCTGCCTCCCGCGATGCGCACGTCCCAGACGCCGTCGGCGATCTTCGTCGTTCGGACCTCGAGCGGCGCCGTGTCGCGCGCGCCCGGGGCCGCTGCGGGGAACGCAGGCCGGTCGCGGACATCGAGCCGGTAGGAGTCGACCTGGAACATCAGCGTGACCTGATCGCGCCAGTCGATCTTGTCCATGAGACCGGTCGGCAGCCAGACGCCGTCGAACGGCAGATAGCCCGTGAAGTAGGCCGTATTCGTGACGTCGCCGAGCGTCGCGCTGCCCGTGATCCAGCGCGTCCAATACGGCAGATGGGTATGCGGATCGATCGCGATCCAGAGCGGCGTGCCGTCCTCGAGCGTGAACGGCACGACGGCCATGCCGGCCTCGATCTGCACGGCGCCGAGCTTCGTCGTGGGCCGCAGCGCCGCGAGCAGGGCCGGCAGCGGATGATCGAGCGCGCCGAGGCCCGTCTGCACCCGCTCCCGAGCGTTCCAGGACATGCCGAAAGGCGCCGCGAACGGGAACATGTTGCTCGCGCGCTCGCGGTTCAGCGCACGGCCATGATGCAGGTCGAAATAGCGCTCGGACTCGGCAATGGCCTGCCACTTCGGCGGCGAGTTGGGATCGGCGCTGATGTTGCCGTTCGAGGCATAGCGTTGGCCGAAGCCCGTCATGACGAAATTGTCGAGCCGCTCGAGCCGCTCGAGGCCGCCCATGGCGCCCGCGGCGGCCTCGAGCAGCGCCCGGGCTTGCGAAGGCTCCTGACCGAAAGCGCACGTCCAACCGAGCACGATCGCGACGAGACCCGCCGAAAGCAGTTTCGCGTTCATGGTGCGTGCTCAGCGCAACGGCGCGTACGCGACACGATCGCTCGAGAACGTGCCGATGAAGACCTCGTCGCCGACCGGCAGTACCATCGTCGCATTGCTGAACTTCGGATTGGCCTCCGTCGCAAGCAGCAGCGTATCCATCATCGTGGCCGGATCGATGGCCATGCCGATCGTGCCGCGCGGACAGGAAGAGAGCTTGGCCAGCGTGTGCTGCGGCCCGGGCGGCCCCCCGCAGGCCGGCTCGTCGTTCTTCATCCCGGCCGTCAGGAGCCGGCCGTCGGGGCCCATGTGGACGTTGTCGGGCGTGAACGGCAGCGGGCGCGTCGTGCCGAGCTGCTTTGCCGGGTTCGTGTGCGAAAACGCGACGATGGTCTGGAAGCCGGAGGAGACGACGAAGAACTCGCGCCCGTCGGCCGAGACCTCGATGCCGTTATCCCCCGGCAGCTCCGTGCCCTCGACCCGCGTAAAGCCGTGCTGCCCGGGCGACCATTCGAAGACGGCACCCGTGGGCCGCTTCGCGATCGAATCGGCGAACGACTTGCCGGGCAGCAGCAGGACCGTCGCAAGCAGCGAGCCGTCCGCGAAGGAGGCGACGCTGTTCGCGGCGAGGCCGTCCGGCATCGGCACGCAACCCTTCCACGTGACCGTCGGGGTCGCGCCGTTCGCGTCGACGTCGAAGGCTTCGATCGACTCCCGCGCGCCGTGCGCGACCGCGTAGAGCATCGAATGGCCTCCGCGCCCCGGACGCAGGTTCAAGCCGTGCGTCTGCAGCTTCGAAGGGTCCGGCGGAGTCGCGCAATCCGGATAGGCCGCAGCGTGGGCCGCCTTGGGCGCCGGCCCGGGATAGAGCGGAGCCCACGTGTGAGCACGCGCGTCGATGAGCGAGAGCCCGCCGACCCCCTCGGCCATGCCGCTCGCGATGATCCACCGCGTGCCCGGCACGCGGACGAGATCTTCCGCGTTCTTCGGCCCGCACACGAACTTCAGGCCGCCGCTCGGCTCGCAACCCGCGCCTTGGGCTCGAGCGACGGCGGCGAGAAGCAAGACGACCCACGGCGTCAACGATCTCGTGATTTTCATGGCTCGGAGCCTCCCCGTGCTTGGCTGCCGGTCGCGAGCTTACGCAGGCCGGCTTATTTGGCGCGGCCCAGATAGCCCTGCGCCAGCGTCGGAATCTCCACGACCTCGTTGCGCGCGCTCGGCGTGCCCCAGCCGCCGTAAAACACGATGCCGAACAGCGTCTTCTTGTCGCGGCCGCCGAAAGCCACGCCGTGCATGCCCTGCGGCCCGGGAATGCTGCCGAGAAACTCGCCGCTGGGTGCAAAGACGTTGGCCGAGCTGCCGGTCGCGACATACAGGCGGCCCTCGGAGTCGACGGCCGAGCCGTCGCCGCCCCGGCCGCCGCGCAGCTTGCCGAACTCGCGCTGATGCGTCAGCGCCCCGTCGGCGCCGACGTCGAATGCCACGACCGCCGCGCCGTTCGTCACGTAGAGCGTCTTCTCGTCCGGACTCAGCGCGATGCCGTTCGTGAACGTGAGACCGTCGCCGTACTCCGAGACGACGCCCTCGGGATTCGCGTAGTAAAGCCCTGCGCCGGAGATCGTGATGTAGACGCCGCCGTGCCTGTCCGCCGCGATGTCGTTCACGACGCCGCCGACGCAGTCGAGCGGCTCGCCGCGGTACGAGTCCGCGAGCACCTTGCGCTCGGGCTCCAGTTGTACGACGGCCGAATGCAGCCCGCGCGTCGCGAGGAACAAGGCGCCGTTCTTGCTGCGCGATAGGGCCCCGCCCGTGTTGGCGTCCCCGTAGATGACCTGCGCAAGGCCCGTCGCCGGGTCGAGCTTCATGACGTTGCTCGCGTCGTTGTTCGCCCATAGCATCGTGCCGTCGTCGGCCGCGATGATGCCGTCGACGTTGTTGCCCTCCCAGGACCAGACGACCTTCCACGATTGCCCGGCCGCGATCACGCCGGGGATCGCCGTCGAGGTCGGCAGCGCGGGGGGCGGCGGCGGTACGGCATCGGCGGACGCCCTGCCCCCGATCGAGAACGGCTTGGGCGGCTTACGGCACTTGGCGACGAGCGCCGCATGGCCGGGATCCTGCCAGGACTGCAGGCTGTGGCCGCGGTCGAAGGCCGAGGCAGGCTGCTGAGCGGCGGCCGTGGCCGCTGCGCAGGTCAGCACGGCGGCGAGAGCGATCGTCGACTTCATCGTTGTCCCCTGTTTGTTCTTTTTTCTGACTGTATATGGGCGCAAGCACGGACGCGGCCATCGCCGCGCGAGTGTTTCGCCTCCGAGATGCTCTCGTATCGCGTCTTGCGCAATTTAACCGAGGTCCCGAACCGTGTCAACGTCGGCCCGCGCGCAGGAGGCCCGGCGCCATCGCAGCCGCGGCGGGGGCAGACCGCTGCTCGCGGCAGCACGCATGGCACAACCGTTGCTTGTGCGCTGTAGTTCCAGGGCCACTCATCGGCCGTCACGGGAGGCACGCTTCAGAGATGAACTTCGCCTATGCTTCACGCGCCGCTTTCGCCGCCGCCATCGCGAGCCTGAGCCTCGCGGCCGCCTGCCGGCCGGCCGGCGGCGAGCCGCCGCGCACGGCACCGAGCGCGCTCTTCGTGCTCGGGGACAGCCTTTCCGACGTCGGGAATGCGGCCGCCTCGATCGATGTCCTGCTCGGCCAGCCGTACTTTCCGATGCATACCGTCGGCCTCTGCAACCCGATCGACGTCTTCGTCCTCGGGCACGGCTGCGACGACCTCATCTACGAGCGAAGCCGCGCGACGAACGGCCCGGTCGCCGCCGAGGTCCTGGCCGCGGGCCTCGGGCTCGCGCCGCTCGAGCCTTCGTTCCACACCGTGCCGCAGCGTCCTACCGTCGGCAGCGACTACGCCGTCGCCGGCGCCACGGCGGCCGGCACCGGGATCGACGATCTTCGGAGCCAGGTGGATCGGCTGCGGCTCGACCACAGGGCGGGCCTGCCCGCCGATGCCCTGTACGTCGTCATGATCGGCGGCAACGACGCGTTGGCGGCGCTGCACGATGCCGCCGAGGCGCGCGCAGGACTGCAACCGGGCGAAGACGCCCGCGCCGTCGTCGCGGCGGCCGTGAGCGCGATCGGCGACGCGGTCGAGACGCTGGCCGCCTCGGGCGCCCGCCTCATCGTCGTGACCAACCTGCCGAACCTCGCCGTGCTGCCGGTCGTGAAGCAGCGTGCGGCGGACCTCGGCCTGACGCTCGGCGAGGCCGAAGCGGCGGCGACGGACGTGACGGCCGCATTCAACGACGAGCTTGCCGCGCGCTTGGCCGTCGTCGTGGCGGCCCACCCCGAAGCGACCATCGCCCCGTTCGACCTGTTCTCGGCGCTGCAGGCGCTGCGTGCCGCCGATGCGGCCGCCGGCGTGGACGTTACGGAGGCCTGCTTCGACAGCGACGCCTATCGCTCGTCGCCGACCGCGGAGCGGCGATTTTCGCCCGGCTGTATGCCGCTGCCCAGCGGCGGGCCGCGCTTCGACGCCTACTTCTTTTGGGATGCGATCCATCCGACGGCCCGCGTCCACGCGGCCCTGGGACAGGCACTGCTCGACGCCTACGAGACGATGGCGCCGCGCTGAGCTCGCGGGCGAGTCGATTCAGCGCCGCTCGAGAAGCTCCAGGGCCCGCTCCACGTCGTCCTCGGGCACCAGGAGGCGCACCCCCGAGATGCCGCCCTCCATGGCCGCGTCGACGCCGAGGACGACGCACGGAATCTCGGCTGCATCGAGCTCGATCCTGTCGAGATCGGCTTCCGGGTGCGTCGCGTAGGTCCTGATGGCTCGCATCGTCATTGCGCTCGTGCCTGCGCCACAGCACGCGAAATACGCCGAGCTTTCGCCAAAATTCGCAGCCTCATGGGCATTCTCCTCTGGGAAGCTTCCCGTGTCGCGGCCCGCAGCGTGCTTGGTCGCCCCGACTCAAAGCCCCAGCTTCCTGGCAAGAAAGACAAACGAGAGCGCCGTCATCTCGGCCGCCTGCTTGTGATCGGCGGCGGCCGCGTGGCCGCCGTCCGTGTTCTCGAAAAAGAGCACGTCGTGGCCTTGGGCCTCCATCTTGGCCGCCATCTTGCGGGCGTGCGCCGGCGTGACGCGGTCGTCGCTCGTCGCCGTGACGAAGAAGACCGGCGGGTAGTCGACTTTCGGTTTCACGTTCTGATAAGGCGAATAGCTCAGAATGTACGCGCGCATCTCCGGGTCCGCGGGGTCGCCGTACTCGCCTTCCCAGCTCGCCCCCGCGCCGATGTGCGTGTAGGCGATCATGTCGATAAGCGGCACCTGGCACACGACGGCGCCGAGCTTGGCCGGGATCTGAGTCATGACCGTCGCGACGAGCAGGCCGCCGTTGGAGCCGCCCATGATGCCGAGCCGCTTCGGCGACGTGAGGCCGCGGCGCTCGAGATCCTCCGCCACTGCCTCGAAGTCGTCGAAGGCCCTCTGGCGGTGCATCTTGAGCGCCGCTTCGTGCCAGGCCGGGCCGAACTCGCCGCCGCCGCGGATATTCGCGACGACGTAGATTCCGCCGCGCGCGAGCCAGAGCCGGCCGATACTCGCGGAGTACGAGGGCGTCAGCGAGATCTCGAAGCCGCCGTAGCCGTAGAGCACCGTCGGCGCGGGGCCGTGCAGCGTCTGCGGACGCGTGACGAAGTACGGAATACGCGTGCCGTCCTTGGAGGTCGCCTCGTATTGCTCCGTGACGAGCCCCGAAGCGTCGAACCGCGCCGGCAAGGCCTTGATGGCACGCGGGCTGCCTTGGCCGGCTTCGAAATAAAGCGTCGGCGGCGTCAGGTAGCTCTCGTAGCGCAGCAGCGCGTCGGGGCCGAAAGGGTCCACGGAAACGATGTCGGTCGAGCCCTTGGCGGGCAAAGGCAGGGTCGTGTCCGTCCAGCCGCCTGCCTTCGGTGCGAAGACGTGCACGGCGCCGACCACGTTCGAATACACGGCCGCATAGATACTGTCGCGGCCGACCGCGACGGATTCGACCGTGCTGCGTGCGTCCGGGACGTAAATCGCCTGCGGCGGGGTGCCGTCCCGGAACGCGACGAGGGAGCCTTTCCGCAGCTGCACACCCTGCGCGTCGTAGTCCTTGCGCAGCGTCACGATCAGCGCATCGTCGAGCATGCCTTTGAGCGCGGCGGACCGCGGTATCGCGAGCTTGCGTACGCCGTCCTCGCCGACCGCGAAAAGCTCGGTCTCGAAAAAGCTCACGCCGCGCGCGACGAAACCGTGGTTGCCCGTCCGCGTATGCAGGGCGACGGGCGAGGCGGCAACGTCCTCTACCTTCCCTTCGTAGAGCGTCTTGGCCGCTGCGACGGGCGTGCCGCGCTTCCACTCCTTGACGATACGCGGGTAACCCGACTTGGTCAGCGTGCCCGCGCCGAAATCCGTCGAGAACAGCACGGTATCGTCATCGAGGTAGGTCGCGTCCGATTTGGCCTCGGCGAGATGAAAGCCGTCCGCCGTGAACTGCTTCGACTTCAGGTCGAACTCGCGGACCACGACCGCGTCGCCGCCGCCCCGCGACAAGGCGACGAGGCAGCGCGTCTCGTGCGGCGAGCACTCGGCCCCCGAGAAGACCCAGTTCTCCTTCTCGGCGGCGGCCAGCGCGTCGACGTCGAGCAACACGTCCCAGTGCGGCTCCGGGCGCTCGTAATCGGCGGCCCGGGTGCGGCGCCAAATCCCTTTGGGATGAGCGGCGTCCTGCCAAAAGTTGTAGACCCAACCATGATGCAGGCGGCCGAAGGGAATGCGATCGGGCGCATCGAGCACGGACAGGACGCTTTTGTAGTCCTTCTCATAGCGCGGGTCGCCCTTGAGCTCGCCCGCCGACTCTCGGTTCTGGTCGGCCACCCAGGCGAGCGGTTTCGCGCCGTGCACGTCTTCGAGCCACGCATAGGGATCGTCCTGAGCCACGGCATAGCCTCCAGCGCTTGAAAGGACCGCGAGCACGACAAGCCAGGCACGGACCAGGCGCCGTGCCGCGCGCACGCCCGCCGAGGTGAATCGCCGCGGTCGAGGCACCATACCGATCTCCTCCCGATTCTCCCGGAGCGGCCGGCGAAATGCCGCGAATCCGAATCTAGCACTTCCGGCCCGCCCGCGCGTGAATCCGGTCTGCGTCGCGCGCCTACTCCCTAAGCATGAGCGGAAGCGGCGCGGTCGGCGAGCAGCGCCATGAGTACGCCCGCAGGCACGTCCACGGCGTAGTGCTCCCGCAGGTAGACGACGGCGAAGCACATGAGGGCCGTCACGGCCAGCATAAACGGGAACAAACGCGGGACCAGACGCCGCGCGCGCATCGTGAGCAGGACGGCGAGGGCAATGTGCGACGACGGGAAAGCGCCGGTCGGAACCTCGCCGCGCGACGTGATCGCGTAAACGGCGTGATTGAATACGAAGCCGGGATAGAGCTCCGGGCCCGTGTGCGGCGCGAACCAGTACAGGGGCCCGATGGTCGGGAACAGCCAGAAGATAGCGAGACAGGCGCAGAAGCAGAGCGCGGCCGCGAACATGACGTCCTCCGCGGCCGCATAGCCGCGGGTCAGTAGCGGTACGATCACCATGGCCGGCACGAACAGGTAGTAAATGAAATAAGCCAGGCAGAAGAGCTCCGAAAGCCAGGGCCACGGCGCGTGCTGCGCGAAGACAAGCGACGGCTGCAGCCCCAAGACCGCCTGCTCCGCATGCGCGATGACGCCGTCGAACGAGACCCGATGCAGCACGGGCCAGATCGTCGCGGTCTGCCGGTACAGGGGCGCGAACAGCAGCGGCGCATAGGCGAGCCGCAGCAGCAGCAGGAGCGAGTTGTTCGAGGCACGCGACAGGGCCGCGAGCAGCGCAACGCCCGCGAGCACCGAGACGTCGAAGACCAGCTCGCGTTCACAGCCCGGCAGACCGCGAACGGCACCGATCGAGAGCGGCACGAGGGCCGCGCCGAGATAGGCGGCGACGACGGCATCGAGCGGTCGCAGCGCACCGAGCGGGCGCAGCAGCCCGAAAGGCATGGCACGGTCACAGCCAGCCATGGTCCCGATACCAGCTCGCCGTCGCCCGCAACGCGTCCTCAAGCGGTGTCGCGGCCCGCCAACCGAAGTCGAGCTCGGCCTTGCCGGCGCTGCATACCCAAGCCGGCGCCAGCATTTCCACGACCTTCTGGTGGCTGAAGATCGCCGCCTCGCCCCGGAGGCGGGCGGCCAGGTCCGCAACCCGGCCCGCCGCCGCCGCGACGGCCTCCGGAACGCGCAGCACGCGGCCCGGCACGCCGAGGGCGCCGCCGATGAGCCGGCCGAGCTCGGCCCAGCTCACGACTTCGGGCCCGGCGAGGAAGTAGGTCTGCCCTGCGCCCGCGGGCGATTCGGCGGCGCGCACGAGGCCCTCGGCCAGGTCCTCGGCGTAGATCAGCGAATAGAATCGGTCCTCGCGTCCGACGACGGGCAGCCACCCGCGCTGCGCGATGCGGAAATAGCCGAGCACGTCGCGCTCGCGCGGCCCGACGACGATCGGCGGACGCGCGATGGTCCACTCGAGTCCGGTCGTCGAGCGCACGGCCTCCTCGCCCGCGAGTTTGCTGCGCCCGTACCAGGTCAGCGGCCTCGGCGGCATGTCCTCCGTGAGCGGTGTGCGGCCGCCCGGACTCGGACCCGCCGCGGCGATGCTCGAGACGTAGACGAAACGGGAAGGCCGCGGCGCGACGGCAGCCGCTGCCGCGGCGATATTGCGTGTGCCTTCGGCATTCGTGCGCACGAGCGTTTCCTCGCGCAGCCCCTTGAGCGCGGCCGCAACGTGAAAGACGAGGCCGCAGCCCGCGACGGCGGCCGCAAGACCCTCGGCCCGCCTGATGTCGGCGCGCACGACCTCGACGTTGAGCCCTGCGAGGTTATCGAGGCGGCTGGATGGGCGCGCGAGCACGCGCACGCGATAACCGGCGTGCACGAGGCGCGCGCAGAGATGCGACCCCACGAAGCCCTGCCCGCCGGTCACCAGGGCCAGCATGGCCTAGGCGGCGGATACGAAACGACCCCGCATTACAGCGCCCGGTCGTAAACCCGATAAACCTTCGTACGCTCTGCAGCGAGATGCTCGAGCGGCCGCAACATGGCTTCGTTGTCCTCCAGAACCCAGCCGAGCTCGGCCCGCCGGTAACCGAGCGCAAGCCCGCTTTGGATGGTGCGGTGAATGAGCAGGCCATCGAGGCCCAGCCTGCGGTACTTCGGTAGAACCCCGAGCGCCAGCACGCGGACCCGCGTGCACCGAGAAACCTTGATGCGCCAGACGATCTTGAGCAGACCGAGCGGAAACAGGCGGCCGTTCGCGAGCTTGAGCGCTTCGTTGGCGTCGGGAACGGCGATGGAGATCGCCGCCGGCTGCCCGTCGACCTCGCCGACGAAAGCGAGCCGCGGATCGATGAGCGGCTTGAGCTCCTTGGCGAGCGCGGCTAGCTCGCGGTCCGTCCACGGCACGAAGCCCCAATTGTTCGCCCAGGCCTCGTTGTAGCAGCGCCGGACGAAGGCGAGTTCCTCGTGCCAGCGCGAGAGGGCGACGGGACGGACCGTCGCTCGCCCTCTCGAAAGCACCGAGCTCGCGAGCCGGTCGAGCTGGCCCGTGTAGCCTTCCGCCTTGATTTCGAGCGCGTAGAGATCCTTGCTCTTGACGAGGCCGCAAGCCGCGAACTGCTCGGCATAGTACGGCGGATTGTAGGGCATGAGGACGGCCGGATCGTCGTCGAAGCCCTCGACGAGCAGACCGAGGACGTCGTTCGTCGTGAAGTTCGTCGGGCCGCGCATGACGGTGGCGCCGCGTTGCCGCAGCCAGTCGGCGGCGGCCGTGAGCAGCGCGGCGGAGGCTTCCGCATCCGGACGGCATTCATACAGTCCGAAGAAGCCGACTCGGGCCTCGTCCGGGTGGAATTCCGCAAAGCGCCGGTTTTCGATGGCCGCGATCGTGCCGACGACGACGTCCCCTCGCCGGGCGATGAACAGTTGAATCTGCGCGTACTCGTAGACGGGGTTCTTGCGCGGATTCAAAAAGTCGCGCCGCTCCATGAGCAAAGGCGGAACCCAGTGCGGATAGTCGCGGTAGAGGTCGAACGGGAAGCGGATGTACTGCTCGATCTGTGCCGGCGTATCGGCCGGCTCGATCGCCACGGCCGCTGGCATGCGCTTAACGGCCGATCAGGCCGAATTCGCGCCCTGCGAGCGCGAGCTGTTCCAGCGCCCAGGTGAGCTGCTGGCGCGTGTGCCCGGCCGTCAGCGAGAGGCGCACGAGCGAACGGCGCGGCGGCACGGCAGGCGGCACGACCGGATTGATGAAGATGCCTGCGTCGTGCAACCAGCGCCACATGCGGAAGCAGCGTTCCGGATCGCCGACGACGATGGGAATGATCGGGGTTTCGGAACCGGCCGTGTCGAACCCGAGCGCATCCAGCCCCTGTTTCATGAACCGCGTGTTCTCCCACAGGCGCTCCATGCGCTCCGGCTCGTCGCGTATGACGTCGAGGGCCGCCAGCGCCGCGGCGACGTTCGCCGGCGCCGCGGACGCCGAGAAGATGAACGGCCGCGAGTGATGCTTGAGGTAGTTCACGACCCGTTCCGAAGCGGCGATGAAGCCGCCGATCGCAGCCAGGGACTTGGAAAAAGTCCCCATGATCAGGTCCACTTCGTCCGTGAGGCCGAAATGCGCGGCCGTCCCGGCGCCGCCCGTGCCGAGCACGCCGATCGAGTGCGCGTCGTCGAGCATGACTTGAGCGCCGTACTTGCGCGCGAGGCGAGTGATCTCGGGAAGCTTGCAGATCTTCCCCTCCATCGAAAACACGCCGTCGGACACGATGAGCTTGCCGGCCTCGGCGGGCAGCGCCGCGAGCTGCCGTTCGAGATCCGCCATATCGCCATGGTCGTAACGAATCATCGTGCCCGGGGAAAGCAGCCCGCCTTCCACGATGCATGCATGATTCAACTTATCGGAGAGAACGTACTCGCCGCGCTGGACCAGGCAGGAAATGACGCCGGTATTCGTCTGATAGCCCGTGGTGTAGAGCAGTGCGGCGGGTTTGCCCACGAACTCCGCGAGCCGCTTCTCGAGCTCCACGTGGAGCGGAAGCGTGCCGTTGAGAAAGCGCGAGCCGGCGCAGCCCGTCCCGAATTGGCGCACGGCTTCGACGGCCCGCTCCTTGACCTTGGGGTGTGTCGTCAGCTCCAGATAGGAATTGGAGCCGAGCATGAGCATCTTGCGGCCGTCGACCGTGACCTCTGTATCTTGTCCCGTCTCGATGAGCCGGAAATAGGGATAGATACCTTGGGCTTTCGTCTCGTCGGCCCGGGTGTACGCAGCGCACTTGTCAAAGATGCTCGGTCGCGGCGTGCGCCCGCCGGCAAGCTCCGACTCGTCGGTTTCGGATAGCGGTGCAAGATCCATTAAGTCAGGCCTGGCGGAATTCACTACATAAACCTGGGCTCGGCATCTCCGCGATGCTTTAAGCACAAAACGGCCGCAGGATATACGATGTTCCCGCATAAGTGCATCTCCCGCGGCGAAAAACTCGGCGCCTAAGCCGCAATGCCTTGCCCCCTGCGGCAGCGGCTGCCCGCGCGGCGAGCAGAGACCTCTGCCCGCGTGCCGAACTGCGCGCCGCTGGCCCCGCGGCGGCGCCACGAAATGACCGGCGAAACGGCGGAAACTGCTAGACTGAGCGGCTCCGGGAGGAGGAGACGATATGACCGCACAACAACAACCGCCCGTGCTGACCGAGCTTGCGCTGACGCCGGACATGAAGCGGGCCGTGGACACGGCCGCGGCCGCGCGGCGGCCGATCACCGTCGCCTACGTCAACGATGCCGGCGAGCCCGCGCTGTCCTTTCGGGGCAGTACCCAGGCCTACAGCGACAACCAGCTCGCGATCTGGGTACGCAATCCGGAGAGCGGCATCCTCAAGGCCGTCCAGACGAGGCCGGCCGTCTCCCTGATCTACGGCAACCTGAACCCGGACGAGCGCGGCTTTATGTCGTTTCGCGGGCGCGCGCGCGTCGATAACAGCGAAGCGGTCCGCCGGCACGTCTACGAGCACTCGCCCGAGATCGAGCAGAGCCTCGACAAGGAGCGCAAAGGGGTGCCGCTGATCATCGACTTGGACACGGTCGAGGGCTTTTTCGGAGGCGCAGTGCTGCGAATGCGGCGCTAGGCGTCTGCCCCTAGCATGGCAAGCGTGCCTCGACGCGGAGGATGGACCATGAAAGTCCGCAGTCTGACCACGGCCCTCGCCGGCGCCGCGCTCGCGCTGCCCGTGCTCGGCGCCGCAGCCGATCCCGCCGCCCGCCCGGCGGCCGCCAAGCCGGTCCTCGTCGAGCTGTTCACGTCCGAGGGCTGCTCGAGCTGTCCGCCGGCCGATGAGCTGCTGAAATCGCTCGTCGCCGCGCAGTCCATTCCCGGCGTGCGCGTCATCGGGCTCGGCGAGCACGTCGACTACTGGAATGACCTCGGCTGGCGCGATCGTTTCTCCTCGAGCCGATTCTCGGATCGGCAAGTCCGCTACCGCGCGGATGTATTTCGGAACAGCGCGATCTACACGCCGCAGGCCGTCGTCGACGGCGCGATCGAGGCCGTCGGCAGCGACGGCACCGCCCTGCGCCGCGCCATCGGTCGCGCGGCCCGCGCGCCCAAGGCCCCGATCCGCCTGCAGGCACGGCATACCGACGCGGGGCTGGCGGTACAGGTCGATATCCCCGAGTCGCCCCTGCTCGACGCGCCTGCCGACGTGCTCGTGGCCGTCATCGAGGACGGGCTCTCGACGGCCGTCGAGCGCGGCGAGAACGCAGGACGCACCCTCGACGATCCCGCCGTCGTACGCCGCCTCGAGACGATCGCTCGTATCGAGCCCGGGCCCGGGCAACGCTCGTTCACGCGGGCGGTGCCTGCGGCGGCAGCTTGGAAGCTCGACGCCGTCGAGGTCGTCGCCTTCCTTCAGGATGCCGCGAGCCGCAGGGTCCTCGGCGCCGCCGTCGCGTCGCCGAGCGCTCGATAGCGCGGCTACCGAGGGCGACGCATTCCGCGATGAGTAGATCGCCATGCTAATCGAGAAGCGCCGCCCGGCCAACTCGCGCTGGCCGGGCGGCAAGCAGCCGGACGGCGGGCCGTCCGGCTGGGGGCTGCGCGGCGATCAGAAGCTGATCTTCATGCCGACGAAGAGCCGGCGCCCAAGTGTGTCGTAGTAGCCGGGATTCGTCGAACCCGCACCGTCGTTGGCCAGGCTGTACGAGGTCGGGTCCTGACAGCCCGTCGCCTCCTGCTGAGCACCGCATACGGCCGTCAGGTCCGTCGGATACGGATAGCCCGCCGAGGCCCCCGTGATCGCCGGGCTCGTATCGAGCAGATTGTTGATGCCGCCCCGGATCGAGATCTTCTGGCTCAAGTCCCAATTGAAGGACAAATCGAAGATGTCGTAGCTGCCCGTCTTGACGGCCGTGGAAGGCGTGTAGTCGAGAATCACGCCGGCCCCGCCGTTCGCAACCCGCTCGTTGTTGGCGATGACGGCCTGTTGCGCGGCATACGCGGCACTCCAGACCGAGGGCAGGTGCCGCCAGCGCAGGCTGATGCTCTTGTTATTGAGCAAGTAGCTGAAGGTCGTGAACAGCCGGTACGAATAAGCGCCCGCGTTCGTGCCCGAAAGCGTCGGACCCAGCGAACCCTTCCAGTCTGTCTCCACGTCGAAGCTCGCCGGCGACTGCTTCGTCTTGTAGTAGTCGAGCCACGTGCCCTTCAGGCTGATGCCGAGCCCGCCCGGCAAGCGGTCGAAGCCGAGGTCGGAGAACTGCGCGGACCAATTTACGGCCAGGTCGATGCCGGACGTAGCGATCGAGGCCTGGTTGGCGTAGGCAAGCAGGATCGTCTGCGCACCGCCCGTGCCCTTGTTGCGCGACACGTTCTGGCAGGCCGGCGTCGCGGCCTGGGCCGCCGCCTCCTGCGCATTCGCCACCGTGACCGTGCCATAGCACAGGTAACGCGCATAGTCGATCGAGTACTGCTGGATCGCGTCGTTGAGATTGATCTTCCACCAGTCGATCGAGGCCTGCAGGCCGGCCAGGCCCGCGCTGTGGAACGGCGACTGGATAACGGCGCCGAGCGTCCAGGTATCGGCCTTCTCCGACTGGAGATTCGGATTGCCTTTCTGCAGCACCCAGTTGTACAGCGAGCCCGAGCTGCCCGTCGCGTCCTGGCTGTAGTACGTCGCCGCGCCCGTCGCGCCCATCTGCGCCTGACAGATCAGATAGGTGCTGTTGGCGCCCGCCGCCGTCTGGCCGCTCGCGAGATGATCCGGCGGCTCGCCGGCATAGGTCTGGACCGGGTCGGGCGCAGCGCCGCCCGCGCCGTAGGGCGCGTTGGAGCGCAGGCCGCAGGGATCGCCGAAGTTGGCGCCGCCGATCGTGAAGATCTCCTGCTGGTTCAGGAACATCTCGCCGAGGTTCGGCGCGCGCGTCGCGCGGTTGTAGCCGCCGCGGAAGCGCAGCCAGGAATTGGCTTTGACGTTGGCGAGCGCCTTATACGTCCACTCGCTGTCCGAGTACTGGTACTTCGAGTAGCGTGCGCCGAGCTCGAGATCGAACCTCTTGACGACCGGGACGAGCAGCTCTCCGTAGTAGTCCATGACATCCATGGACGCATCCATGTACGCCGTCGGGTAGACGCCGATGACCTGGTCCGCGAACGAAGCCGTCGACTGCAGGATGTCCGGATAGAACTGCGCCGAGTTCTTCCGGTACTGCATACCCGCGGCCGCGCCGAGGTCGCCGGCCTTCATGGTCGCGAGCGTGCCGTTCGCATTGAGCTCGACGATGTCCTGCTGATTCTGCGTGCGGGACTGCAGCGTCGCCTCCACGGCGTACTGGCAGTCCGAGCTCGGCACGGCATCGCCGTGGAACAGGGTGTCGTAGAAGCCGCTCGTGCAATGGACCGGCACCGTGCCGAAGCCGGGCGCCGCACCGTCCGAGTTGCCCTGCACCGTCGCGTTGTAGCCGTAGTCGGGCTGCGTCACGAGCCCGCGCCACCGCGAGAGCGAGTTGTCGCCGTAAGCGAGGTTGTAGCTCGTGGACTCGCCGTGCGAGACGTAGAACTCGCCGTTCCAGGTATCGCCGAGCCTGAAGCGCAGGCCGCTTTCGAGCTGCCACACTGTATTCGTGTCGACGGTCGAGCGCTGGGGGAAGCTCTTCGTCGGGAAGGTCTCCGCGATCCACGGACCCAGGCGGCCCGTGCCGGGCACCGGTTGACCGACCAGCGTCGGGTTCGTCGTGGCCGTCGAGCCGCTGAACGGCGCGCCGCAGCCGGCCCCGCCCTGCAGGCAGTAGGTGTTCGCCGGGCTACGGCTGTTCAGCAGCACGGCCAACTGCGTCGGCACGGGGTGCTGTGCACCCGCCAGCCCGTGGCCGATGAAATTCGGGTTGGCATAGGCCGACGGGTTTGCGAGCACGTTGGAGAGCACCGTCGGATCCGTATAGTCGAGCGACGGATCGACGGGGCTGTCGGTCGTCGGGTTGTAAGGAACGTCCGCCTCCCAGCCGAAGCTCGCGTTGGTCGGCAGCAGCAGCGTGCGCGTCTGGTTCTGCGCCCACATGAGCCGCGAGAAGAAGGTCAGATGGTCGCTGAAATCGTAAGTGCCGGAGGCGAATGCTGAGTACCGCTCCTGCGGGGAGCTCACGAGCGCCTGCTGGTTGTTCCACTTCAACTGCTGCACGACGACGCCGGGCTGCGCGACCGTGTTGTCGTATACGTTCTGCAGCGCGTATTCGCGCCCGTTGACGGGCCCTTTGTAGCTGTTGATGTTGTTGCCGGCCAGATCGAACATCGTGCCGTCGGCATTGAACCGCAGCCCGGAAACGAAGCCCGGGCCGAGCGGCAGCACGCCCGTCGTATAGTTGCCGCTGCTGTCCTTGGGCCGATTCGCGAAGACCGCACTCAGCGCGTTCGAGTTCGGCACGCTGAAGCCGGTGTTGTAGCCGTTGTAGCCGAAGACGAAAAGGTCGCCCCCCACCGTCGGATCCGACCACGAGTTCACGTAGAAGTCGCGGTTCTTCTCCAGTGCAGCCTTGCGGTCATAGTGCTCCGCGGCGAACGTGATGTTGCCGCGGCCATCGGCGAAGTCGGTGCCGAGCAGCGCGCTGATCTTCGATTCCTGGCCGTCCCCGGCCGCGCTGACGCTGTCCTGCGCATCGAACTGCGCGCCTTGGAAGTCGTCCCTGAGAATGAAGTTCGTGACCCCGCTCACGGCGTCCGCGCCGTAAACGGCCGAAGCGCCGCCCGTCATGACCTCGACGCGCTTGATCAGCGCCGCGGGGATGCCGTTCACGTCCGTGACCATGAGCGGATTGACCGGCGTGAGGCGATGGCCGTCCACGAGGACCAGGTTCCGGTTGGGCCCGAAGCCGCGCAGCGAGATCGAGGCGATGCCGACCGAGTTCACGGGCGTGACCTGCACGTCGCCGTTCGTCGTGGTCGGCGCGGCCGCCGGATTGAAGTTCGGCAGCTGGTTCAGGTACGACTCGATGTTCACGCCGGACTGGCTCTCGAGCTGCTGCGTATTGACGGTGACGAGCGGGCTGTTGGACGTATAGTCACGGCGCTGGATGCGCGAGCCCGTGACGGTGATCTCTTCGAGCGGTTTGCCCTTGGGCGTTTGCGCGGCAGCCGAATTGTCTTGCTGCGCCTGGGCCGGCATCGCAAAGGCGCCGGCGAAACCGAGAATCGACGCAATCGACACGGCCAAGACGCGCGGCCGGACAGTCGATGACTGCTGAAACATAACCCGCTTACCCCCTAAATCGCTTACTTGGGCCAATTCCGATGTCCATCTGACGGACCGATGTTGCGTGAATCTAACAGCGAGTCAGATGGCCTATCAAGTCGAATTGTCTAATGCGCCACAATCTTTCCATCTCAAACCAGCTCTGACCTGCCTTTACAGATGCAGTGTTTTCAAGTTGTTATATTCTATTGTGGCAATTTTCCAGTACAAACGAACGTTCTATTGTCCCTATCGCAACAATTCTATCTGTGCCCTGCGACCGCAATGTTGCGCACGATCTACATCGCCTGGCGCGCCGCCGCGGCTCTCGCGGTCGGGCCTCGCCCTCCGGCACGGAATTCGGCGCGGCCTGGATTCCCCGGGAATGCGCCCGTCTCGACCCCCCGAGTTCCGCGAGCGGCGACAGGTCTGTGCCGATCCCCTGTATTCTTGTTCAGTTGTGGTTGAAACACAACTTCTTAACCCCTTGCCTACGGAAGATAAAAGTGCCAACGTGCCTTCTTCGCGACGCTAAGTCGCGGCCTGCTTGGAAACTTTGGCTCGGCGCCTACACGGATGTGGCCCGTTCACTCGGGCGGCGAACGCCGCAAGGGGGGGTTGTGAAACATTCAAGACGTGCAAATTTCGTGTTCCCGGCACTGGCTCTCGTGGCCGGCGGAATCGGGACGGCCAACGCCCAGGCGCAGGGCCAGTCGCAGAGTCCGTCGCAGGCACAGGGTCCTAGCGCGGCCGCGGCACAGCCCCCCGCTCAAGCCTCCAAGGGCCCGCAAAAGCTCGAGGAAATCACCGTCACCGGATCCCGCATCGGGCGCAGCGGCTTCGAGTCGCCCCAGCCGCTGTCGGTCATGGATTCGAGTCAAATCCAGAATCTCGGCATCGTGAACGTCGGCGACGTGCTGCGGCAGATGCCGCAGAACACGGCCTTTTTCACCCAGACCAATGTCGGCATCGGCAACTTCAATGTCGGCGCGCAGCTCGCGAACCTGCGCGGACTCAATCCCTTCTTCGGCACGCGCACGCTGACGCTCGTCGACACGAAGCGCGTCGTGCCGAACACCGAGGGCGGCGCCGTCGATCTCTCGCTGATCCCGTCGATGCTCGTCGGACGCACCGAGGTCGTGACCGGCGGCGCCTCGGCCGCCTACGGCTCGGACGCCATCGCGGGCGTCGTCAACGTCATTCTCGATACGAAGCTCGAGGGCCTCAAAGCCCAGCTCGATTACGGTAAGACGGGCCAGAGCGACGGCGCCGACCGCCACGTCTCCGTCGCCTACGGCAAGGGCTTCAACGACGACCGAATCCATTTCATCATCGGCGGCGAGTATCAGCATCAGGAAGCCATCGGCCCCTGCTCGAAGACGCGCGACTGGTGCAAGCAGTCCTGGGCCGTCGGCACGAATCCGGACTTCAACACGCCGGCCGGCGTCGGCAACGGCCTGCCTAACTACGTCGTCGCGCCCGACGCCAAGCTGCCGACCTCGGAAAACGGCGTCATTACCCCCTTCGGCGGCACCCCGCTCACATTTAACGCGGACGGCACGCAGCTCTCGCCCTACGATCCGGGCCGGTTCGGCGGCGCCTTCTCGCGCATTGGCGGCGACGGCTCGCTGCTGGCCTACGACCTTTCGAACATCCGGCCGGACACGAAGCGCTACTCGGTGCTCGGCCACATGGACTACAACCTCAGCGACTCGCTGAAGCTGTCCTTCGAGCTCGCGAACGCGCACAGCGAGACGTTGAATTACCCGGCGAACGGCGCGCTCGGGCCCATCGCCGTCGTCGTCCCTCCGGATAACGCCTATCTGACGCCCACCGAGCAGGCGCAGCTTCCCGCAGGGGGCATCTTCGCGCGCATATTCGCGCCGGGCGTCCTCTCTGCCCGCAATACCACGCAGTCCGATGTCGTACGCTTTGTCACGTCGGTCCAAGGCGATCTGACGGACAAGTGGAGCTACGACGCCTACTACGAGCACGGCCGCAGCAATTACCAGCAGCGACTGTTCCACAACGTCGTCGGCGGGCTGCTGCCGCCTGCGGTCAGGCCCGTGACCTACAACTACTTCGGCTGGGCGCTCGACGCCGTGCATTCGAACCCCGCGGATCCCACGAGCCCGATCGTCTGCCGCGCAACCCTGCCGGGCCCCGCCTACAACCCGCTCGCGGCGGGCTGCGTGCCGCTCGATTTCTTCGGCGTTCAAAACGCCGATCCCGCAGCGCTCGACTACGCGTTCCGAACCCTCAAAGAGGACGGCAACTACCGGCAGGAACGTCCTCGCCGGGAACTTCCGCGCCGACCTCGCCCAAGGCTGGGGGGCCGGCCCCATCTCCGGCGCGTTCGGCGCGGAGTTGCGCAGCGATCGCAACGAGGCGACTCACGATCTCGCGAACCAGCCCTGGTACAACGACTATTTCCTGACATGGGGGCTCGACCGGGGCGGGAAGATCAACGTGGCCGAGGTCTACGGCGAAGTCGGCGTGCCGATCACGAAAAAGCTCCAGACCGACTTCGCTCTGCGCGAGACGCGCAATGAGGCGACGAGCGATGCGGCCGGCAGCGAGACCCAGAGGCACGACTTCCCGACGTGGAAAGCCTCGGTGGTCTACGATCCCCTGAGTTGGCTGCGCTTCCGCGCCACGCGCTCGCGCGATGTGCGCGCCGCCGGCTTCCGCGAGCTGTTTCTGCCGCGCGTATCGACCGTCGGCGTGCCCGGATCGTTCCCGGCCGGCATCAACAATCCGTGGAACAACAACGCACCCGAGTCTTACTTGAGCATCACCGGGGGCAACCCGAACCTCAAACCCGAGAAAGCCGACACCTCGAGCTTCGGCACGGTCCTGACGTTCGACCGCTTCCAGTTCTCCGCCGACTGGTATCAGATCGAGATCAACGACGCGATCACGGCCGGCGGCCTCGGCGGCCTCAGCGCTCAACAGCTCGTCGACGCCTGCTATGCGGGGGGCAGTCGCGCCTGCGACTCGATCGTGGGCGCCGGCACCTCGGACATCCAGTCCGTCGATACGAGCTCGATCAACATCGGCTCGTTCCTGACGCGCGGCATCGACTTCGAGGGCCGGTACAATATTCCGTTCGGCCAGGGCAACAACCTTAACCTGCGCGTCATCGCGAGCTATCTCTATGATCTGATCGTCGACACGGGCCTCGGCAATCCGCCGCAGAACTTCCACGGCCAAACCGGTCCCGTCGCTTCCTTCGGCGGCTTCAATACCTCCCCGGACTGGCAGGGCACCGTGTTCGCGACCTACGCGAGGTCCCGCTTCACGACGACGCTCGAGGCACGCTACATCGGCGCCGGCAAGCTCAACGCGCTGTACTTCGACAGCCCTCCGGGGGCGGCGACGAACCTGCTGCCGAACTCCGTGACCGACAACAACGTGCCCAGCCGCACGTACTTCAACTGGTCGGGGTCCTACGACATTCGTCCGCAGGATGTGAGCAACCAGCTGCAGGTGTTCTGGGCGGTCGAAAACCTGCTCGACAAAGATCCGCCGATCGCGCCCGGCGGCAATTCCTACCCGACGAATCCCGTGTTCTTCGATACGCTGGGCCGGCGCTTCCGCGCCGGCGTGCGGCTGACTTTCTGAGACACGAAGCGGCCGCCGGGCGCGCGTCCGGCGGCCGCGATCGGTCGGCGACCTCGATGATCAGTCGGGGACGTTGCACCCGCAGCTCCTCGAGCCACACTGAAGCATCGGCGTCGCTCGGCCCCGGCCAGTCGCCGCGCGCAGACACGCGCACAGCGAGCCGAAAGGCTCGCCTTCACGCACGAGGTCTTCCTCTCGAGCCTGCCGGCCCGAGGCGCTTGGCGGCGCCGCCAAGGGGCAAATTGGTACATTAGTCCCAACGATCCCGAAATGCAGAGCCGCCATGGACCGCAACCCCTCGGATGCCGTGCCGCAAGTGCCGCTGGAGCGGACGGCCGTGATGCGCGCGGCCATGGCCAGCATCCGCGAAGGCGTCGTCGTCACCGACCTCGAAGGCCGCATCGTCTTCACGAACGAAGCGGCCGCGGCACTCGTCCGGGGCGACGCTCGAGACGTCATCGGGCAGCCTTTGAGTTCGGCGTTCGCGTTCGTCGACGCCGAGCGCCGGGAGCCCCTGACGAATCTCGTCGAGCTCGTGCTCGCGACCGGCTCGCTGCCGTCGCCGCAACGCTCACGCGTCACCTTGGTCCACGGCGGCGGCAGCGAGATTCCGCTCGATCTCAGCGGTCAGCGGCTGCGCCGCGAGGAAGGCGGCATCGACGGCGTCGTCCTCACATTCCGGGACGATACGGCGCGCCGGGAGGCCGAGGAGGCCGCCCGTCGGCTCCTGGCTGCGGCGCAGGCCGAGAGGGAGTGGCTTTCACAGGTCCTCGGCAGCATTGCGGACGAGGTCTACTTTGCGGACGCGCAGGGACGCTATACCTACGCGAATCCCGCGGCCCTGTCCGAGTTCGGTCACGCCTCGGTCGAGGGGCGCAGGGTCGAAGACGTCATTCGCGGTCTCACGGTCCTGAGGCCGGACGGCAGCCCGCGCCCCATGGCGGAGGCGCCGCCGCTTCGCGCCCTCCAAGGAGAGATCGTCCGCGGCGAGGAGCAGATCGTCTTGACGCCCCGCAGCGGCGAGATGCGTCACCGCCAGGTCAGCGCCGCCCCCGTGCGCGATGCGGACGGCACGATCGTCGGCTCGGTCTCGGTCGTGCGGGACATCACCGAGCGCAAGCGCGCGGAGGAAGCCGTGCGCGAAACCGACCGGCGCAAGGACGTTTTTCTCGCGACCTTGTCGCATGAGCTGCGCAACCCGCTGGCGCCGATTCGCGCGGCCGCCGAGATCCTCGCGTCGCCTCGCATAGGCCCGGAGGCGCTGCAACGCTGCAAGGAAATCATCGCACGGCAAGTCGCCCACGTTGCGTCGCTGCTCGACGATCTGCTCGACGTCTCCCGACTCACGCGCGGCCGGCTCGCCTTGAAGAAGTCGCGGGCATCGCTGGAGCAAATCATCGAAGCGGCCATCGAAGCGGCGCGCCCGCTGATCAGCGACAGAGGACACACGCTCAGGCTCGAGGTGCCCTCGGCGCTTCTCGTGCTCGACGTTCGACGCCGTGCGCATGACGCAGGTGCTGAGCAATCTCCTGCTCAATGCCGCAAAGTACACGAAACCGAACGGCACGATCACGCTCGGCACGGCCCTCGAGCCGGACGCGCTCATCCTCCGCGTCGAGGACAACGGCATCGGGCTCGCGCCCGACGTTGCCGCGCATGTTTTCGAAATGTTCTATCAATCGGCGCCCGTGCTCGAACGCGGACAGGGCGGGCTCGGCATCGGGCTCGCTTTGGCGAACGCGCTCGTCCATATGCACGGCGGCCGCATGGAGGTGGAAAGCGCGGGCCCGGACCGCGGCAGCACGTTCAGCGTGATCCTGCCGCGCTCGGTGGTCCTCGAGCGGCCGCACGAGACGGGTCCCGAATGGAAGGCGCCGGCGGCGGCCGCCGGGGGCAGGGCCTTACGCGTTCTCGTGGCGGACGACAACGCGGATGCCGCGGACACGCTGGCCATGATGCTGCAGCTCGCCGGGCACCAAGTGCACGTCGCGCACAACGGCGCGGATGCCCTGGAGGTCGCGCGCCGGGTCAAGCCGGACGTTGCCATGCTCGACATCGGGATGCCGGAGATGAGCGGGTACGAGCTGTGTGCCCGGCTGCGCAGCGAGCCCTGGGGCGAACGCATGCGGGTGATAGCCGTGACCGGATGGGGCCGCGACGAGGACAAGCGAGCGGCGCTGGCCGCAGGATTCGACCATCACCTGACCAAGCCGGTCGATCCCGGCGCGCTCGACCGGGTCCTCGGCCCGTAGTGCGGCACGGGCCGTCCGAGCTCGAGCGCGCCCAAATCGGGCGCACTGCCCGTCATGTCGTCCGTGATGGTCGGCAGCACCTCGCCCTTGTCGACGGCGGCGGAGCCCGGCTGCAAGCGGAAATCGAAATTCTTCGGGTCATAGAGTCGCTGCGGGTCCGACTTGTGCGGCATCGGGACATGCTCGAACACGCCGTAGTCGACGAGCACGCTGTGCCGTTCGCGGCCCGTCGCCGCGCGGTACGCCTGAAGCGACGCGAACTTGCGCACGACGAGATCGTGCGCAAAGTCCGCCTTCTTAGCAAAATCCGGCGAGACCCATTCGAATGCGTCGGCGACGCCGGGATTCGGCCGGAAGCCGTTGTAATCGGAGGTCGAGTAGTTCGTATACGTGCGCAGATTGAAAACGGGGTCGGCCCAACCGTCCCCGAGAAACAGGTTGTTGAGGAAATGAACGTTGGACACGGGCCCGAGCAGCCCGCCCTGGCCGAAGAACGTGTTTTGATAAACGAGGATGCCGGCGCCGCCGTCGAAAAGCTTCAGGGGACCGCCCGAGGTCGTGTTGTAGACGATGTTGCGGAAAAAGTAGGCCGGACCGCCGAACGTCGGCTGAGCGCTCAGCGCACCGGCCGCCGAGTTGAAGCAGCGGTTCTCGAAGACGCGAATATTGTGCGCACCGCCGTCGGCCTCGATGCAGTTGTCGTCGATGTTCGAGAAGTCGTTGCCGTAGAAATCGATCGAGACGGGCACCTCGTCGGCCGCGGCGCTCGGCGTCCCGTAGGTCGCGACGTTGATGCCGTCGTGCCAATTCGCGACGTAGTTGTGGGCGACGACGTGGCCTTGGCCGTAGACCTTGACGGCATACTCGGAGTCGATGAGCTGCGGAAAGCCCGGAAAGCGGCTCCAGACGCTGGCCGGATACCAACCGAGGAGCTTCGTCGGATCGTGGCGGCCGATGAAGACGTTGTCCGCAATGTAAAAATCCTTGGAGCCGGCCCAATCGTCCTGGACGCCGCGCCCGACGTCCTCGATACGCGAGTGCACGAGCGTGAAGCCGCTTGCGCCGGCGATGCGCTTGATGCCGAGCAGGAACGCGACATCCGTGTTGCGGACCGTTATCCCGTCGAACATCGTGTAATTCGCGGCCATGAGATTGAAGAGCGTGTGATTGCCGTCGCCGTCGAAGACGACCTCGCCGTCGCCGGCCGCCGCGATGACGATAGGCTTCGCGGGTGTCCCGCTTTGCGTCAAGTAGTACGTGCCGTCGAATGGCGTGCCGTAAGCGGGAATCTTCGGGTCGAAGCCACCGTAATGCAGGCGGCTGTCCTTGTAGACGCCGGCATGCACGAGAATCACGTCGCCGGGCTGCACGCGCGGGGGAAACACGTTTGCGTGGTCGGATTCATCGGAGCCCGTGTAATAAGCGGCCAGGAGGCCGGTGAACGCGGGGGCTCGCTTCGGCCCCTTAAAGCCGACGGGATAGACGTGGTAGACGTGGCCGCCCGGCGCCGGGCGCGGCACCTCGCGCGTGCGCACCGTCACCGTGTGCTCGGCCGGGCCGCTCACGCCGTCCGGGTCGGTGAGCACGAAGCGGCATTCGTAAGCCGTTCCGGGCGCGAGGTTCAGGATGCTGCCCGCGAACATGTTCGGCGCCGTGTAAGTGTAATAGGTACCGGTGCCGTTCCTGAGCCGGCCGGAGCCGCCCGTGACCGGCTCGTTCTGGAGGCGGAACAGCGGCAGACCGCGATGCCACGCGGCCTCGCCCCGTTTGCGGTAGCTGACCTCGACCGTCGCATTGCGGTTCTCGTCGCCCGCGATGCGCCACTCGAAGCCGAGCGAGACCAGGGTCGGGCGCTCGACGGCGAACGCGCCGGCCGTCACGCCGGCTTGCGCGCGCGAGGCCGGGGGCCAGGCGCCGACGAGGCCGGCGAGCAGCACTGCGGCCGTCCACGGCCGCATAGATTCGAAACGCTGCATGAGCTTGAGCATGAGTCCCCTCCAATGTATGCGCGAAGATAGCCGCCTGCCCCTCCGCATGTCGAATTCTCCGGCGGCGGTTGGACCGATTCGCGCCGCTTGCGCGGCCTCCGTGACGGCCGCCGTCCGACCGTGGTGAAATAGCCTCGCGCACGGTCCGCAGGAGCACGAGATGAACGTCGACCCCCTTGTCCCGACCGACGAACTGATGACGGGCGACGACTACCTCGCAAGCTTGCGCGACGGGCGCGAGGTCCATCTCTACGGCGAACGCGTCCGCGACCTGGCCTCCCACGCCGCTTTCCGCAACGCCGCGCGCTCGATCGCGCGGCTGTACGATGCGCTGCACGATCCCGCCCGGCGCGAGAAGCTCACGACCGTCGATCGCCTCGGCATTCGGACGCACCGTTTCTTCTGTCCCAGCTACTCCTCCGCGGAGCTGCTCGCCGCGCGCGAAGCGATCGCGGAATGGTCTCGGCTGACGTACGGTTTCATGGGCCGCACGCCCGACTACAAGGCCGCGTTCATGGCGACGCTCGGCGCGAACCCCGAGTTCTACGCGCCCTTCGACGAGAACGGCCGCCGCTGGTACCGGCGCTACGCCTCTAAAGCGCTGTTCCTGAACCATGTGCTCGTGAATCCTCCGGTCGACCGGAACAAGCCCGTGCACGAAGTCGCCGACGTCTACCTGCACGTCGTGCGCGAGACCGACGCCGGCGCGGTCGTCAGCGGGGCGAAGATGCTCGCGACGGGCTCGGCGCTCACGCACGCGACCTTCGTCGCGCAGAACAGCTCCGTCACGCTCGAGGCCGGCAAGGCCGAAGACTACGCTCTGGTGTTCATCGCCCCGCTCGACACGCCCGGGACGCGCCTGCTGTGCCGCCCATCCTATGAGCAGAACGCCCACAGCCCGTTCGATCACCCGCTCTCGAGCCGCTTCGACGAGAACGATGCCGTGCTGATCTTCGACGAGGCCTTCATCCCCTGGGAGAACTTCCTCGTCTATCGCGACGTTGAGCGCGCCAACGCCTTTTATCCGGCTTCCGGGTTCTTCAACCGCTACAACCTGCAGGCCGGCACGCGGCTAGCAGTCAAGCTGGACTTCATGACCGGGCTGCTCGCACGCGGCCTCGAGATGAACGGCACGGATCAGTTCCGCGGCGTGCAGGCCGCGCTCGGCGAGGTCGTCGCCTGGCGCACGCTGCTGTGGACGATGACGACTGCGATGGCCGCCGAACCGCAGCCCGGCCCGGGCGACTCCCTGGTTCCGCGCGCCGACTACGCAGCGACGCTGCGCGTCTTCTCGACGTCGGCCTGGCCGGTCGTCAAAGGCATCTTCGAGAACGTGCTCGGCGGCGCGCCCATCGTCGCCCCGTCCGGCCGCGAGGACCTGCTGAACCCGACCCTGCGCCCGCTCATCGACCGCTACTACCGGGGCACCGCGGCCTCGGCGCTCGACCGCGTGAAGCTCTACAAGCTCGTCTGGGACGCGATCGGCACGGAGTTCGGCGGGCGCCACGAGCTCTACGAGCGCAACTACGCCGGCAACCACGAGCAGGTGCGCATGGACGCACTCAGATTCGCGCGCCGCACGGGCGCGATCGACCGCTGCACGGAGCTCGTCGAGCGGTGCCTCGCGGACTACGACCTCGACGGCTGGGCGGAGGGCACGGCCTGGGCCGAATAAACCTGGTGAAGGGCCTACTCCCACATGGCCCGCAACGCCGCCGCCGCATCGACACGTACGCCGGCATCGCGGACGGGTGCGGGTGCGGCGTCGGCCGCGGCCGGCCAGGCGGTCTGCTCGAAGCGGGCCAGAACGGTGTCGGTCAGGAAGCGGCTGCGCGCCCCGTAGACGTGGACGTTGCCCGTGCGGCTCTGGCGCGTGACGTAGTACTTGAGCGGCGCGATGAGGTGCAGGTCCTGCTTCGCGCGCGTGATTGCGACGTAGAGCAGCCTGCGCTCCTCCTCGATGAGCTCGGGGCGCCCCGCCGCATGTTCGTTCGGAAAGTTGCCGTCGGCCACGTTGAGCACGTAGACCGAGTCCCACTCCTGGCCCTTGGCCGAATGCACGGTCGAGAGAATCAGGTAGTCCTCGTCGAGCAGCGGATCGCCGGCGAGATCCCCAGTGACCTGGGGCGGATCGAGCGTGAGCTCGGTCACGAAGCGTTCGCGTGTGCCGTACTGCACGGACAGCCGCTCGAGTTGCTCGATGTCGGCCGCCCGCACACGGGCCGCTTCGTAGAGGCGCTCGAGCTGGGGCTCGTACCAGGCGCGCACGAGGCCGAGCTGACCGGCCCACTCCGTGCGGCCCACGAGGGTCTCCAGCAGCGTCCCGAGGCGCTCCCAGTCCGCCGCGGCGGCCGCCGGCATTTTGTATTCCCGCAGCAGCGGCCAGGAATAGCCGCCGGCCTCGAAGACCTTGAGGCACCGGTCGGCCGTCGCGGGCCCGACGCCCGGCAGCAGCTGCAGTGTGCGGAAGGCCGCGAGCCGGTTGCGCGCATTGTCCGCCCAGCGCAGCACGGCCAAGACGTTCTTTGACGTGCGCCGCCTCGAGAAACTTGAGCCCGCCGTATTTTACGTAAGGGATGTTGCGGCGCACGAGCTCGAGCTCGAGCGCGTCGCTGTGGTGAGCGCTGCGCACGAGCGCGGCCTGCCGGCGCAGCGGCACGCCCTGCTCGCGCGCAGCCAAGACCTGCTCGACGACGTAAAACGCCTGATCGCGATCGTCCTGCACGCTGACGTAGCGCGGCTTGCGGCTCGACACGAGGTCCGAGCGCAGCCCTTTTTGATATTGCCGCTCCGCGGCCTGCATGAGGACGTTGGCCGCATCTAGGATGGGCTGCGTCGAGCGATAGTTCTGCTCGAGCCTGACGACTTCGGCCGCGGGCGAGAAGCGCTCCGGGAACGCGAGGATGTTCTCCACGGTCGCGGCCCGAAACGAATAGATGGCCTGCGCATCGTCGCCGACGACGCAGACGCCCGCGCCGTCCGGCTTCATAGCGTAGACGATCTCCGCCTGCAGCGCGTTCGTATCCTGGTACTCGTCGACGAGAACATGGTCGAACCGCGCGCCGAGCTCGCGCGCGACGCGCGGCTCGCGCACGAGCACGCTCCAATACAGAAGCAGATCGTCGTAGTCGAGTAGGTGCTGGCGCTGCTTGACCTCGGTATAGCGGCGATACAGCGCCTTGAGATCCGCCTCCCACTCCGCGCACCAGGGAAACTGCTCCTCGAGGGTGGCGCCGAGCGGCCGCGCCGCGTTGACGCGGTGCGAGTAGATCGCAAGGCACGTGTCCTTGCGCGGGAAACGCTTGTCCTTCTTCGCGTAGCCGAGTTCCTGGCGGACGAAATCCATGAGGTCTGCGGCGTCGCCGCGGTCGAGCACCGAGAAGGCGGCGTCGAGCCCGAGCACGTTCGCGTACTCGCGGAGCAGGCGGTTGCCGATCGAATGATAAGTGCCGGACCACAGTCCGCGCGCGGGATCGATCGAGGCGGCGCGCGCGCCCCGCCGTTGCTGCAGCGTCTCGTGCGTGATGCGCTCGGCCCGCCGCAGCATCTCCTGGGCGGCGCGGCGCGTGAAGGTCAGCAGCAGCATCCGCTCGGCGGCGACGCCGTGCAGCAGCAGATGCGCGACGCGATGGGCGAGCGTGTTCGTCTTGCCCGTGCCCGCACCCGCAATCACGAGCAAGGGTGTCGCCGCGACGCCGCGTTCTCCGGCTGTTCCAAAGGTGGCCGCGCGGCGCTGCGCGGGATTCAAGTCCTGCCCGAAGGCCTGCGGCGGCGCAGGCGACGCGTGTGCGGCCGCGCAGGCCTCTGTGCTCGCATCCATGCGGATATCATGGCCCAGGCTGTACAAAAATGCAGCCGCCGCGGCGGCCGTCGAGCATCTACGAAGGCTGCCGGCGCCCGCCGGGCCGCGGCTTCTGTCAAATCCGGGTTGCCGCGCCGCCGGCGCGGCCGCACACTCGGGTCACGACAAGGGCAAACCCGTCGCAAGGCGGGGACGCAAAGCTTCCGGTCCGACAACGTCCGCGCCTTCGCGACGGCCGTCGAGGACAGCGGGGTTGCCGATGCATGAACGCTATTCCGAAGCCGCCTGCGCTATTCGCGTCTCAGGGCCTGAGCACAGCGCCGCCGATGGGGGCCGTCGCCTGGCTGGGGCAATTGTTCTTCGCTCCGGGCGACCGGCTCATCTACGCGGTCGCGGCGCACGCGCCGAAACTCGCTGCGTTGCTGCAGCTCTCGAGCACGGATTACGGCGGCGTATTCTCCGGTATCGTCTCGGCCATGGCGTGGCTCGCCGCCTTCGTCGTCGTCGGGACCGTATACGGGGCCGTGCGCGACTTCGACCGGGCCCTGACGCAGCGGATCGCCCGTCTCTACGAGGACGGGCGGGCCCGGCTGCGCATCGGGATCAATCTCGCCGCGTACCGTCTGCGCCACCTGCGCGGCGAGCACCTGCCGCAGCGGCGCAAGGAGCCGGTGCTCGAGCTCACGGAGGAGGTCGAGGTCAGCGTCGCCGAGCTCAAGGTGCTGCACGTGCATTCGAATCTGCGGCCGGGCTTCGCGCTGCCCCTGAGCGACATCGCAACCGCGGTGGGTCTCGGCAAAACCGAAGTGCAGCGCCTGCTGACGCGCCTCAGAAAGCTCAATCTACTGGCAACCGCGTTCGGCGGGGCGGACGACGAAAGCACGTATGCGCTGACGCCCGCGG
Organism: uncultured Gammaproteobacteria bacterium; assembly: GCA_963782445.1. Taxonomy (GTDB): domain Bacteria; phylum Pseudomonadota; class Gammaproteobacteria; order Steroidobacterales; family Rariloculaceae; genus ZC4RG20. Next base: position 98,705 of record CAWAJM010000001.1, on the reverse strand, counting down.
GCCGCGCGTTTTTGCTGTTCCGCCAGCTCGCGGCCCGGGACGCACGGCCGTCGACGCACGGCGGCCACGCTCGCCGACCGCCGCAGCTGTGACGGCCAGGGGGCGTACAATCTGTCCCATGCCGGCCGACCGTTCACGCTCCGACCTCGTCGATCTCCGCGACCTGGTGCCCGATGTGCGCGACGGCCTGACGCGCAGAGAACGGATCGTCCTGCATGTGCTGCACGAAACGCAGCAGGAACGCGGCGGACGCAACGTCACGACCGCGATGCTGTGGGGCCGCGTATGCGAGCACTTCTACATCAGCCCGGAAGCCCTCTCCGCGATGCTCGCGCGCCTCGGCGCACGGAAATAGGCCGCGCTCGGCCCAGGGGCCGGCCTCGCGAGCGTGACCTGCATCCTTGATCCGCCCTGCCGCCTCTGCGAGCATCCTCGCTGATTGCGCCGACCGGAATGCCGCCTTGAGGCGACGGGGGTGGGACCTCGCATTCCGGGATCGTGGGAGACGCAGGCGCACGATGGGGTTCGCGCATTGGTACGCACTCGGAGGCATCCCGGAGCTGCGCAGGGCTCGCCGGCCGACGGCCGTCGCCTGCTCGCAGGCCTCGCGCTCGCGTTGACGGCGCTGTTCGCGGCGCGTGTCGCGGCTGCACCCGTCAGCTCCTACCTGCAGCTCTCCGAGAGTAAGCAGGCGCAGGGCAGCACCGGCTTCGAGGTCAGCGAGGGCGGCTTGAACGTCGCCGCCGATCTGACCTTCCGCGCCGCGGACGGCCGCGCCGAGGCCCGCCCGAAGGTGCAATCGTCGTTCGCGCTCGGCGACGACGTGCGGGTCCAGACGAATCTGCGCTTCGCAGACTGGGGCGACACCGACTCGCAGGGCACGGCCTCGGACACGAAGATCTCGTTCGGCGGACTGCCCGCCTTCATCCAGGATTTCGAGGGCCACGTCCGCCGCACGCCGGGCAGCGCGTCGACGTCGTCGCTGAAGGTCGGCTTCGCGGATCTCCTCGACAAGACGCATCTGTTCGGCCGGAACATCATGGACGTCAAAACGGCATTGACCGTCGAGGACGAAGGGGCGAGGCGAGCCGTCCTGGATACGCGCTTCATGCTGCACGGCCTGCCGCCTTTCGTGGATGCGCTCGAGGGAAGAATCCGCCGTACGACCGACGGTGCGCTGCTGCAATCGCTGAAGTTCGGGTTCTCGGAACGCTTCGGTGTCACGGGCCGCGACCGCGCGCCTCTTTCGATTCGCGGCAAAGCGACGTTCGAGCAGAGCGTTTCGGCCGGCGGTCCACCCGCCGTCAAAATCGGCTTCGAGACGGACTTCGCGGGCTTCATGCCCTCGATCATCCCAGGCCGCGACGAGCTCAAGCTGCGGCTGCTGAACGGCAGCGCCGTGCCCGACGGCCGCAGCACATCCCTCGCCTACGACCACGCGTGGTCCGCGTTCAAGCGGGCCGCCGAAGTCGCGTTCAAGCTCGAGCTGCAGCGGGCGGCCGGCATCACGGTGCCCTCGCTGGCCGTCACCTGGAACGCGCGATTCTGACGGCCGCGCTGCGGGGGCCGCGCTGCGGGGCTTTCGGCAGCGGGCTTCGGCATCCGGCGGCGCCGGCACGGCGCGCTCTTCGTGCCTGTCCGCGTTGCCGAGCCCCGCCGATCCTCGTCAGTCCGCGAGGACGCGCGTGAGCCAGGCGCAGGATTCGCCGACGACCTCGTCGGCGCAGTCGATGACTCCGATGCGGGCAAAGAAGCCGTGAATCATGCCCGGGCAGGGCCGATGCACCGTATCCACGCCTGCCGCGCGCAGACGGTCTGCATAGCGGTCGCCCTCGTCGCGCAAGGGATCGTATTCGGCGGTGATCACGAACGCGGGCGGGAGGTCGCCCAGATCCTCCGAACGCAGCGGCGCGAGGTGCGGATGAACGGCGTCCTCGGCGCCCGTCAGGTAGTGATCGAGGAACCATCGCATGCCGGCCTTCGTCAGGAAATAACCGTCCGCGTTGGCCTCGTAGGACGCTGCGCCGGCCGAGTAATGATCGGTGATCGGGTAGATCAAAAGCTGCCCGCGCAGCGGCGGCCCGCCCTCGTCCCGGCAGCGCAGGGCGACGACGGCCGCGAGGTTGCCGCCGGCGCTGTCCCCCGAGACCGCGAGCCGGGCAGGGTCGCCGCCGATGGCCTCGGCGTGCTCGGCCGCCCAACGCGTGGCCGCGAGGCAATCTTCGACGGCGGCGGGGAACTTGTGCTCCGGCGCCAGCCGGTAGTCGACGGAAACCACGACGCTCCGGGACCCCGTGGACAGCGCGCGGCAGACGGTCTCAGCCGTATCGAGGTTGCCGAGCACGAAGCCGCCGCCGTGAAAGTACATGACGATCGGGAACGGGCCCGGCCCCGCCGGCCGATAGATGCGCACGGGCAGCTCGCCGCCCGGGCCCGGCAGGACCCGATCCTCGATGCGGCCTTCATAGGCCGGAAACGCCGCCGGATCGACGAGGGCCTGCGAGCGGCCGCGCGCCGCCTCGACGGATAAGGTCTCGAGGGGCTCGAGCCCCTGCGCGTTCAACGCGTCCAGCATTTGCCGGACTTGCGGATCGAGCGGCATGCGCCCCCCCTTTTGCGGCTTCCTCGCATGACCGAGCCTATCACCGCCCGGCGCTGCGCGCGCGGGCCCGCGGGCCGAACGCGGCCCGTCAAACGCCCAGTTTCCCGGTCAGAAATTGGAATATGGGCCGAGACTGGCCGACGACGGCATGACCGACCTCGGGCAGATAGTGCACGGTCACGTCCTTGGCCGTGCGCTCGAGCCTCGCTTTCGACTCGTCCGAGTCGATCATCGCGTCCTGCCCGCCGACGATGAGCAGAATCGGCATGGTGAGCCCCTCGAGCTCGGCATCCTCGAAATGCCTCGGTTTCGCGCGGTTCTGGCGGAAGTGCTTGGCGATGAGCGAAAGGAAGTCCTCAATCGCGGCCGCGCCGCCGCCGGCGGTCTGGCGCGGCCCGAGGATCATGTCCATGGCCTTGCGGCGGCCCCAGCGCCCCATCGAGAGCAGCGGCAGAATGACGAACAGCAGCTTCAACGTGCTCATCTTTTCGCGGCCGAGCCCGGCCGGCGCCAGCAGCACGAGGCTGCGGCAGCGCTGGGGCCGCCGGATGCCGTAGTCGAGCGCGAGCCAGCCGCCGAGCGAAAGTCCCACGAAGGAAGCGGCCGAGATGGAAAGGCCGTTCAGCACATCGTCGAGCCAGAGTGTATAGGCTTGCGAAGTATAGCGCGGCCTCTTCTGTGCGCTGAGCCCGGCCTGCCCTATGATGTCGACGGCATAGACGCGAAAGCGCTCGGACCACAGGGCGACGTCCCCGATCCAGCTCAGGGAGTTGAAGCTCGCGCCGTGCAACAGCACGAGCGGCGGCGCCCCCTTGGGACCGCTCGCGATGACGTGCGTCTCCCCTTCGCGCGTCGCCACGCGCAGGCGCTCGCTCGGTACGGGCCAGTGCTTGAGCAGCTGGAGGTAGCGGTAGCGCACGGCGTGCTCGCCGAGCCCTGTCTTATAAATAGGTGTGCTCACGAACGACTCCGGCTGGATGCGAGACTGGCTGTGCGATACCGCGCGCGGCCGGGCGTCACGGGCGCTTGCGCAGCAGGGTGAGGCCCTCGCCGACCGACAGCATTGCCAGGTCCACGCGCTCGTCGCCGTGCACGAAGTCGTTGAACGCGCGCATGGCCGCTGCGTTCGTTTCCGACTGGTTCACGATGGGCGCGCCGGAGAGAGCAAGCGTGTTGTCGACGGCGATGAGCCCGCCCGGTCTGACCAGCCTCAGGAGCCGCTCGTAGTAGGCCGGATAATTGGGCTTGTCCGCATCGATGAACGCGAAATCGAACCGGTCCGCTTCGCCCTCTTCGAGCAGCCGCTCGAGCGTCTCGAGGGCCGGACCGAGGCGCAGATCGATGCGCCCATCGACGCCCGCCTCGCGCCAGTAGCGCCGGCCGATGTCCGTCCACTCCGCACTCACGTCGCAGGTGACCAGCCGCCCGTCTGCGGGCAGGGCCAGGGCGACCGCGAGCGCCGAGTAGCCCGTGAAGGTTCCGACCTCGAGGCAGTGCCGCGCGTCGATGAGCTTGACGAGGAAGGCCATGAGCTGGCCCTGATCCGGACCGATCTGCATCATGCTCTGGGGCAGCGGTGCCGTCGCCTCCCGCAGTCGCGCGAGCACCTCGGGCTCTCGGGAAGAGCAGCCGAGCAGGTATGCATAGACCTCGTCGGCCAGCAGTTTGGTTCGCCCCGTCATTTTCCGCACTCTAAGACCTTTTAGCCGCCGATGATACCGGACGCCCCGCGTGCTCTGCAGCCGTCCCGGCCCCGCTGCCGACTGGGCAAGCACCGCGGCCCGGCCCACCGCATGACGCGTGTATGCTAGAAACATGTGCGGCGCGCGCGCCGGGCGGACGCGAGGAGACGCGATGAAGCAACGCAACACCTGCTCCCGGGCCCTACGGCGTCCGCTGCTGGCTACGCTCGCAGCGTGCGCGGCCGTCGCGGGCACGGCGCCGGCGCAGCAGTCGGCCCCGACGGCCTCGGAAACGTTCCGACCCGTCACGGACGCCATGCTGCAGCACCCGCCGCCCGCGGACTGGCTGTCCTTCCGACGCACCTTGAACGCCTGGGGCTACAGCCCGCTTCGCGAGATCGACAAGGACAATGTGAAAAACCTGCACGAGGTGTGGTCGGCACCGCTGCAGGGCTTCATGATGGAGACGACGCCGCTCGTGCACGACGGCGTCATGTATGTTCCGCTGCCCGCCGACAAGATCGTCGCGTTCGATGCAGCGAGCGGGAAACCGCTTTGGTCCTTCGCCCGTAAATATCCGCAGGGCGCCTCGCCGGGCGCGATCAAGCGCAACATCGCGATCTACGGCGATCTGCTCATCTCGACCTCCGCGGACGGCTACTTGTTCGCCGTCGACGCCCGCACGGGGAAACAGGCCTGGGAGGTCAAGATCACGGGCCCGGCGAACACCTCGGGCGGGCCCATCATCGCCGGCGGAAAGGTCATTTCGGGCCGGGCCTGCGCACCCGACGCGGGGCCCATGGGCTGCGTGATCGTGGCCAACGACGCGCGCACGGGCAAGGAGCTCTGGCGCACGTGGACCATCGCGAAGCCGGGAACGCCGGCGAACGCGACCTGGGGCGGCGTGCCCTGGGAGAAACGCAACCAGGTCGGCACGTGGATGCCGGCAAGCTACGATCCGAAACTTAACCTCGTATACATCGGCACCTCGGTCACGGGCCCGACGCCGAAGTATCTGCTAGCCGGCGCCGACAAGGCCTATCTCTACCACAACTCGACGCTCGCCCTCGACGCGGACACGGGGAAGATCGTCTGGCACTACCAGCACATCGTCGACGAGTGGGACTTCGACCACACGTTCGACCGCATCCTCGTGGACGCCGTCGTCGCGCCCGATCCCAAGCAGGTCCCCTGGATCAACCCGAACGTGAAGCCCGGCGAGCGGCGCGACGTGGTGACGGGCATTCCGGGCAAGACCGGCATCGTCTACACGCTCGACCGGCGCACGGGCGAGTTCCTCTGGGCCGAGCCGACCGTCAAACAGAACGTCGTCGTTTCGATCGACGGCGCCACGGGCAAGGTGCACATGAATCCGGCCACCATCTTCACGGGGCCCGATCAGGCGCTCGCGGTCTGTCCGGCCTTCACGGGCGGCAAGAACTGGCCGCCGGGGGCCTACAGTCCCGCAACCGGGCTCATGTATATGCCGCTCGAGAACCTCTGCTCGACCGTCACGAGCGCGGGCCCCAAGACCGGGAAGGGCCAGCTCGGAATGCGCATCAACTACACGGCGCATCTGGAGCCGGGCCAGACGCAGGTCGGCCAGGTGCGCGCGATCTCGGTCTCGACGGGTAAGACGGCGTGGACCTACCGTCAGCGGCCGGGAACCATGGCGATCGTCGCCACGGGTGGCGGCCTCGTGTTCAACGGGGATGCGGCGGGCGGCTTCCGCGCCCTCGATGCGAATACGGGCGAGGTGCTGTGGAAGACCAAGCTGGGTGCCGCCGTCTCGGGCATTCCGATTACCTATGCCGCAGGCGGGCGGCAGTTCGTGGCCGTGGCCACGGGACCGTCGCCCGAAGCCATGGGCCTCGGGCGCATGACACCGGAGATCAAGATCGGCAACCAGCGCGTGCTGCACGTGTTCGCGCTGAACTGAGCCCGGGCGCCTCGGTCTCGGCGCCCTGCTCCGGCCGAGCCCGGCCAAGCCGTAGCGCTTCCCGGGCGAGCGCGAGTGTCTCCTTCTCGAGCGCGGGCAGGTCGAGCTCGCCCGCGAGGGCGGCAGCCGACCCGCACAGCGCGTCCAGGCGCGCGAGCTGCGCGCGGATTCGGTCGTCGAGCGCGAAGCGGGACGCGGTCTGTGCGGTCACGAGCAGGGCCATGAGCCGATGCAGTGCCAAGCAGGCGTCGTAGGCTCGGGCCAGCTCGTCGGCGGCGGCCGCGGACGCCGGCCAGTCCCCCCCGGCCAACAGGGCCTGCGTGACCCGTTGCCCGGCTCCGAAGCAGTCGAAGCTCATGCAGCCCGCGAAGCCGCGCGCGGCGAGGTCGGGGTGAATGGCGCAGCGGCGCTCGCGCGTCAGATGCCGGCAGGCCGTGTGGGCGGGCTTGTCGAAGCCGAACCCCTGTACGGCGTAGAACGCGGGCAACACGCAGCACAGCCCTGCGCAGCGCGCGCAATCCGCCCGCAGCGCCGGCGGCAGCCCTGAGGCCGCGTGGGCCGAGGACGCGGGCAATGGCGGCGGGGATTCCGAAACCGTACGGCTCATACCCGACTATAGAGCCGTGCCGGAAGCCCGGCAACGGGCCTCGGCGAGCTTGCGTCTTGCCGAATTCTATGGCCTGCTCCTGACCAGGCGCGCGGGAGAGTCCGGGGACCCCGGGGCGCGCAATCCAGAAACGTTCGGGGGAGCGAAAGCTGATGAGAACAACGAAAATTCGCGGGCTGCTCGTAAGCCTCGTGGTCCTGCAGGCGGCCGGCCTCGGCCTGGCCCAGCGGGCCTTGGGGCAAAACGTCGCGATCACCCACGCCCGCATCATCGTCGGTAACGGCAGCGTCATCGACTCCGGGACGATCGTCGTACGCAACGGCAGGATCGTCGCCGTGACGGCCGGCGACGAGGAGCCGCGCGGCATGCTCAAGATCGACGCGCACGGCATGACGGCAATGCCGGGCTTCATCGACGCGCACAAGCACATCAATACGGGGCCCGACGAGAAGGAGCAGATGCAGGCGCTGCTCGAGGCCGGATACACGACGATCCTCTCGGGCGGCGGTCCGGCCGAAGGCAACATCACGCTTCGCGACCACATCGAGCGCGGGCTCATCAACGGCCCGCGCATCATTCCGTCGGGCCGCGTGCCCGCCTTCAAGCCGGGCGGCCCGCGCATCGGCATCGGCGACATCACACCCGAAGCCGCACGGCAGCGCGTCCGCGACCTCGCGTCCATGGGCATCAAGTGGACGGGCGAGATCGCGCTGACGCCCGTCCCCGGCCCGAGCGATCACGAGATCGAGGTGCTCAAAGCCGTCGTCGACGAAGCGAAGAAGGTCGGCGTCACGGTCCAGGTGCACGCCGTCAGTACGCCCGCCATGGTCGCGGCCGTCGACGCCGGCGTGCGGCGCCTCGTGCATCTGCCGAACAAAGATTGGGTCAGCCGCGAGGCTGCCGAGAAGCTGGCGGCGACGCACACGCTGATCCTGGGCACGGTCGGGTTCGGGGCACCCATCTTCGGCGTATTCGCGAACGACGACGAGCCGCGCTTCCGGAACGGCAAGCCGTGGCCCGATTCGATCGACGGCGCGAACCGGGACGCGAACGGCAACGCGATGGGCACAGAGGCCGGCTACGCGATGGTCAACGCGCGCACCGTTTGGGACCGCGGCGTCCCGCTCGGCTATTGCACGGACACGCAGTATGCGCCGCTGGCCGGCCTCGAGCACGAGCTGCAGTCCTACAAGGTCATGTTCTCGATGCAGGACATCGTCAAGCTCATGGGCCCGAACACGGCCGCTTACATCAACATGGGCGATGAGCTCGGCACGCTCGAGAACGGCAAGCTCGCGGACATCGTGCTCGTCCGCGGCAATCCCATGGACGGCTTCTGGAACATGCTCAACGTCCGCATGGTGCTCAAGGGCGGCCGTGTCGTCGTCGACAAGCGCGCGGAGTCACCGCCGCGCGGCGAGCTCTCGGCCCGATAACGGCGGCGCGCCCGCTTTCGGTCGGCCGGGGCCGCCCGCGAACGGCGGCTCGAGCAGCCTCGCGCCGACCGAAAGCAGCGCGACGACCGGCACCGCGCGCGTGACGGCCTGCGCATCGAGAGGCGCGTCGGAGCGGTTTACCGTTCGCGAATGAAGCCGATCGGCTGTCGGCGCGGCCCCTCCTGCTTCAGCGTGTTCAGCATCTGCGCGTATTCCTGCTCCATTTCCGGGGTCACGGAGGCGCGCGTCTCTTCGAGGGCCTGCTCGAAGTGCTCAGCCGCAACCGTGTTTGCCGTCAGGCACTGACGCAGCGCGATTAGACCGGCGCGACGCACGAGATCGGCCAGATCGGCACCCGTATACCGTTGCGTCCGGGCCGCCATGGCATCGAGGTCGACGTCGCCGGCCAGGGGCATGTCCTTGGTCTGGATGTCGAGGATGTGCCTGCGGCCGCCTTGATCCGGCACGCCCACGAAGATGAGCTCGTCGAACCGACCTGGGCGCAGCAGCGCCGGATCGACGAGATTGGGCCGATTCGTCGCGCCGATGACGACCACGCCCTGCAGCTCCTCGAGCCCGTCCATCTCCGAGAGGATCGTATTGACGACACGCTCGGTCACGGCCGGCTCGCCGAGGCCGCCGCCGCGCTGCGGAACGAGCGAATCGATCTCGCCGATGAAGATCACGGTCGGTGCGACCTGACGCGCACGTTGGAACAGGCGCGAGACCTGCTGCTCCGACTCCCCGTACCACTTCGAAAGCAGATCCGATGACTTCGTCGCGACGAAGTTCGCCTCCGACTCGCGCGCGACGGCCTTGGCGAGCAGCGTCTTGCCGGTGCCCGGCGGCCCGAAGAGCAGAAAGCCTTTGGCAGGTTTGATGCCTACGCGCCGGAAGGCTTCCGGGTGCCTCAGAGGCAGCTCGATGCCCTCGCGCATGCGGCCCTGCGCGTCCTCGAGGCCGCCGATATCGCTCCACGTCACGTTCGGGATCTGGATCATGATCTCGCGCAGAGCCGAAGGCTGAACGCGCTTCAGCGCGTTGCGGAAGTCGACGGCCGTAACCTGCAGGCCCTCGAGCACCTCGGCCGGAATGCCTTCCTTGAAGTTGATGTCGGGCAGAATGCGGCGGACCGCGTCCATGGCCGCCTCGCGCGTCAGCGCCGAAAGATCCGCGCCGACGAAACCGTATGTGATCCGTGCCAACTCGTCGAGCTCGACGTCCTCGCCGAGCGGCATGGCGCGCGTATGGATGCCGAGGATCTCGAGCCGGCCTTCCTGGTCCGGCACGCCGATGACTATCTCCCGGTCGAAGCGCCCAGGGCGGCGCAGGGCCTCGTCAATGACGTCGACGCGGTTCGTCGCACCGATGACCATGAGATTCTGGCGCGGGTCGAGCCCGTCCATGAGCGTGAGCAGCTGGGCGACGACGCGGCGCTCGGCCTCGCTCGAAACATCCGCGCGCTTCGGCGCGATCGAGTCGAGCTCGTCGATGAACACGATCGCAGGCGCCTCGCGCTGGGCCTCCTCAAAGACGTCGCGCAGTCGCTGCTCGGACTCGCCGAAGCGGCTGCCCATGATCTCCGGACCGGCAATGTGGTGAAACGAGGCCTCGGCCTCATTGGCCACGGCGCGCGCCAGCAGCGTTTTTCCCGTCCCGGGCGGCCCGTGCAGCAGCACGCCCTTCGGCGGATCGATGCCGAGCCGCTGGAACAGCTCCGGATGACGCAAGGGGAGCTCGATCATCTCGCGGATATGGTCGATCGTGCCGCCGAGGCCGCCGATATCGTCGTACGTGACGTCGGCGCGGCGAGCCTCTCTCGGCTCCTCGTATTGAGGCCGCAGCTCGACTTCCGTGTCCGCCGTCACCTGCACGATGCCCTTCGGCGAGGTCGAAACGACGACGAGCCGGATCTCCTGCAGCCCGTAGGCCGGCAGGTTCAGCATCTCGCGCACTGCCTCGGGAATCCGGGGATCGGCGCCGCGCTGATAGATGGACGTTGAGACGACGTCCCCGGCGATGAGCGGACGCCGGTGAAACGAGCGGCGCAGCGCCTCGCCCGGCCCCTGCAGGCGGACGTTCTTCTGCGCGGGTGCCATGACGACGCGGGCGGCGGGTTTCGCATCGGCCGGACGAACCTCCACGTGGTCGCCGCTGCCGATGCCGGCGTTCGCGCGCTGCAGGCCGTCCAGGCGAATCAGCCGCAACCCCTCGTCCTCGGGAGAGTGACGGACGGCGATCGCCGTCGTGTGACGGTGGCCAATGATCTCGAGCGAATCCCCCTCGTGGACCCCGACTTCGTCCATGATGCGCCGGTCGATGCGCGCGATGCCGCGGCCGGCATCCTGCGCGCGCGCGTTGGCAACCTGCAGCTGCACGCCGCCTGCTTCCGGATTCGCCATGATCGTCCTCTTGCGGCTCGCCCAAACCGAGTCTTCGCGCACGGGAAAGGTGCAAGTCTCATGCCCGTCGCCGCCGCCCGAAAAATGTTCTCGAACCGCGTGACTTTTTCGGTTGGCGGATGTCTTATGGGCACGCCGGCCCCTCGGGCGAGGGGCACGTGCGGCTCGTGGTGCCGGTGCCCGAGCAGCGCCACGACGGCGCTCGCATCACCGGTTCCGATCTTCTGGAGTCGTTAAAATGAGCATCAATAGACGTGGGTTGGTTTCTTTGGCGTCCGCGTTGGCCCTCGGCGCCGCCGTGAGCGGCGGCGCCTGGGCGCAGGGAGGGAGCGGCGCGTCCGCGTCCGGCAGCAACAAGCCGGCCGAGAGCGCGCACCATGCGACGACCTCTGCCCGCAAGCAGCATGCCTCGGCGCGCGTCGAAGCCGTGCAGCGTGCGCTCAACCAGCACGGCGCAAAGCTGAAAGTGGACGGGCAGATCGGCCCGACCACGCGCGAGGCGCTGAAGAAGTTCCAGGCGGACAACGGCTTGAAGGCCAGCGGCCACGTCAACAAGGCGACGCTCGACAAGCTCGGCGTCAAGTAACGAGGACGGCCTCGTCGGACGGGCTCCGCGGCCAGCTGCGGGGCCCGTTTTTTTTGCACCCGCGTCGAGAAACTTTCCGCCGCTGCAGTGGTCCGAGACGGAGTGCGGCGGCACGCCCTGCCGGCGCGGGGAGAATTCCGAGGAGGACACCATGAGACAGAAGAACGAGAACAGCACGAATCCGGTCGCGCGGACGTTCGTCATCGCCGCGCTGCTGCTCATCAATGGGGCGTTCGCACAAGGCGCGCTCGCCGCGGCCGAGCAAAAAGCGAACGCGGACTACACCTGGTCCGCAGAGCTCGTCTCGTTCGATCCGGGCTCGCACATGCTGACGTTGAAGTCGCGGATCGAGACGTACGCGGACAAAAAGCCGCTGGCCAACCTGAGCGAAGGCCAAGCCATTACGTTGACCTGGACCGGCATGACCTGGGGCGCCGGCATCCGGGCCATCGCCCCGCGCGGAGCGAGCGCCGCCGCGGCGGACGCGATAACGCTTCCCGCCGAGTTCGTGCGCACGGAGCTCGATGACGGCTACGTCGTCTACCGCGTACAGGTGCCGGCCTCTGCGACCGCGAAGATCGGCGCGCTCAAGCCCGGCGCCTGGGTCACGGGCATGTCCCCGCGGCACGCCACGGACCCGCAGTCGGCGATCCTCGACGTGCATCCGTTCACGACCGCGAAGTAGCCGCGGGCGGCCACCGGCGCGGCATGCGATAGCCGCGCCGGCGCCGCGCTATTCCTCGAGGCGCCGCACGCGCAGCTCGCGAAACTGAACGCTCGAGCCGTCGTGATGCGCCTGCAGTGCGATGTGGCCGCGCGGCGCGCGCGAGACATCGCGCACGCGCGAGACGAGCTCGCCGTTCAACGTGACCTGGAGCATCCCGCTGCGCACGACGATGTGGAAGCGGTTCCACTCACCGATCGGATAGGACGCGGGCGCGAGCGCCGGCGCGAGCTTGTAGATCGCGCCCGTGGCGTGCAGCGCACTGTCCTCGACACAGCGCTCGGGATCGAAGCCGCGCTCGTCGATCTGGACCTCGTAGCCGCGCTCGACCGCGGGCCCCGGATCCGCGGCGAGCGGCGGGCAGTGCAGAAAGATAGCCGAGTTATCGGTACGGCTCGCGACGCGCCACTCGACCTCGAGCACGAGGTTCTCGTAGACCGCGCGCGCATACCAGCAAAGGCCCGGGCCGCCGTGGCTCTCGACGGTACCGTCGCCCACGTAGTCGAAGCCGCCCGCACCGGCCATCGTCCATCCGGGCAGGTTTTCGGACAATAGCGCTTCGGCCTGGGATAAATGCATTGCGGGTCACGCTCGCTCGGCTCTCGAGGCCCGAGGCACAACCATGCAGCATCCGTGCCGCCCGCAGGCCGAAGCGGTCGTCCGATCGGCGTCAGCGGCCCGCCGCGCGGCCGCGAGCGAATTGAAATTGGCAACGGTTCAAGCGGCGCGCGTGCCGCGCGATCCCGCCGCTTCGATGAGATCGCACGCCCGCACGATGCCGTGATCGGCGCGGCAAAGAGCGGCCACTTCCCTGCAGCGCCGGACCACGGCTGGGGCGCCGAGCAGCGTGCCGAGCGCGACCGCGAGACGGCCTGCGTCCAGCGAGCGCGGCGCGATGCGGGCACCGACGCCGAGGCGCAGGACGCGCGCCGCGTTGTCGGGCTGATCGTGACTGAAGGGCACGACGACCTGCGGCACACCGCCCGCGAGGGCGGCCGCCGTCGTGCCGACGCCGCCGTGATGCACGAGCGCCGCGCTGCGCGGCAGCAGCCTGCCGAGCGGCGCATAGTCGAAGTGCGCGACGCCCGGCGGCAGCGCAGCCGGTAGCTGCTCGGCATGCCGCGTCAGCAGCACGCCGCGGCGGCCGAGCCCGCGGCAGGCCTCCACGGCCGCCGCGAAGAACGCGTGGCCGAAGCGCATCGCGGATCCGGGCGTGAACACGAGCGGCGGCTCGCCGTCGGCAAGGAAGCGCTCGAGCGCCGGACCCAAGCCCTCGCCGGGCGCGGCATCGAAGAGCGGGAATCCGCACTGCACGAGACTGGCGGGCCAGTCGGGCTGGGGCGCCGCATACCAAGCCGGAAACATCGCCAGCGTGCGCAGCGCGGAGTTGATCTGGCTCGCGAACACGCGCCGCACCGGGCCGAGGCCGAGGCGCCCCCTGAGCTCGTTGACCACCGGGGCCAGCACGGGATCGATGACGCTGCGGTCGGCGAGCGCCCACAGTGCGGCCTTGGCCCAGCGCGGCAGGCGCGGCAGATCGAGCAGCGTGTTTGTGATCGGCACCGCGTGGACGGTCCTGAGAATGGAAGGCTGCAGATGCACGCGCACGACCGGCAGGCCCTGGGCATCGGCGAACGCCCGCGAGGCGAAGTCGAGCGAATGCGCAACGACGACGACCGGGCCCCGCCCACGCTGCGCCGCGATGACCTCGAACAGCCGTCGGTCGAACTCGCCGACCCGTTCGAGGACCGCGGCCAAGCCCTTGCGCGGGTGAAACAGGTCCGGGTCGTCGATGGCCGCATGGTATTCGGCGTCGGTCGCGATCGAGACGAACTCGAGGCCGGCGGCCCGGGCCGTGGCGGCAAAGTGCGCGCTCGTCGCGATGCTCACGTCGTGACCGCGGCGGGCGAGCTCGGCCCCGAGCCCGATGAAGGGCAGATTGTCGCCGGCCGATCCGACGGGTGTCAGCAAGACGCGCATAGGGTCCTCCGGAACGGACGGCGCCGTTCCCGGCCGCCATCTTGCGCGGATTCGGAGGCGGCCACTACCGGGCACACCCCGAATCGGCCAACCGCCCTCGGGCACTGCTCGACGGGCCGCGCGGCGCTTTTCGCCGAACCCCGGCATCGGTTCTAATCGAGACGGGAAGACCGTCGATCGCTCAACGCGCGTTTCCGGCTCGACGGTCCGTAGCGGGCGATCACTATCCTGCGAGTCTCTTCAGCCATGACGGCCTCCAGCCAGCCGCCATCCGGCGCCGCGGCGCCCAAATACCTGGCGCTGCGAAGCGGCGGCGCGCTCGCGTTCTCGATTCTCCTGCACGCGCTGCTGATCCTGGCGCTGGTTCGGTTCGTGCGTCAGGGCGCCGCGCCGGAGGCCCCGGTGCCGGCCGCGATCGTGTGGCTCGGCGAGATCCGCACGGAGCGCCCGGTCCCGCCGCCGCCCGAGCGGCCCCCGCCGCCGGAACCGCAGGCGCGAGGTGCCGCGGCCCAGGCCCCGCCCGAGCCCGCCGGCCAGTCGTCCGCGAAACCGTCCGCGCAGTCTTCGGCGACGTTGGCGCATCGGCCGAAGCCGCGACCGGCCCCCGACAAGGCACCGCCGCGGCCGGCCGACGCGCCGCGCGCGCACGCGGCCACAACGCGCGCCCGACCGCCGACGGCGCGCTCTCGCCGCGGAGCACGGCCGCCCGCCAAGGGGCCTACCGTCTCCGAGCTCGAAGCGTTGCGCCGCCGGGCCGTCGAGCAAGTCGTCGCGCAACAGGCACGCGACCGCGGCTACCACAGCTTCTCGCTCGACGACGTCACGGCGAAGGCGGCACCGGCGGATCCGAATCCGTGGCAGGGCGTGTGGAAGGCCGCCTTCGCGGGCCGGCTGGGCGGCGGCAGCGCCGAGCCGTCGCTCATGCGCGCCGGCCAGCAGCGGACGAAGGTCGGACGCGCGATGGCCGGTCTATGTCAGGCCCTGCTCGGCGGCGGCGACTTCTTCGGCCTCTTCAGCCTCTGCGGCTCGAGCGATTCGGGCCCGGACCTCGATTCGCCGATCCGGCCCGCCTACCTCAAGAAGCGCCCGCTGTGCGGACCAATCAGCCCGCAACAGCGTGCCGCGGCCCTAGCCGCGGGCGCCGACTCGACCCCGGGCGTGAAATGCCGCCTCGTGGACGAGGCCGAGAGAACGGCGATCGCCAAGCGCGCGGGCGAAAGCGGCGCGCATTGACGCCTCAGGCCGCACGTCAGTGGAGCGCGTTCGCGAGCTTGCGCCGATACTCGGCCACGAGCTCGGGCGCGCCCACGAGGTCGAACAAGGCCAGCAGCTGGCGCCGCGCCTCGCCGTCGCGCCAATCCTTTGCCCGCCGCACGATCTCGAGCAGGGCGTCCATGGCCTCGCGGTATTGATGCCGGGACGCATAAAGACCGGCGAGGCCGAGGCGCGCTTCGTGATCGGCGGGATCGCGCTCGAGCCGGGCGCGCAGCGCCTCTTCGTCCGGCCCGTGCTCGGCCGCGCGCGCATAGGCGATGCCCTGCCGCACGGCCGCGACGCGCGCGTCGAGATCGGGGTCCCGCACGACATGCTCGAGCTCGCGCTCGGCCTCGTCGAGCCGGTTCGCGGCAAACGCGGCCTCGGCCCGCTGCAGCGCCTCTTCCGACTCGGAAGGCAGCAGCTTGTCGAAGAACGCGCGCACCTGCCGTTCCGGCACCGAGCCGGTGAATTGGGCCGCGGCCCGGCCGTCCTTGAACGCGATGACGTTCGGGATCGAGCGCACGCGAAAGGCGGCCGACAGATCCGGATTCTCGTCGGCGTTGACCTTGACGAGCTTGACGCGTCCGCCGAGATCGGCCGCCACGTTCTCGATGATCGGTCCCAGCGTGCGGCACGGCCCGCACCATGGCGCCCAGAAGTCGACGACGACGGGCAGCGTCTTGGAGGCCTCGAGCACCTCGTGCTCGAACGTTGCGGTGGTCACGTCCATGCCTGGTCACTATGGGGGCTCGAGGCCGGCGAGTTCAAGGCCTGCACCCGGCAGATCATTCGGCGGCCGACTCGCTCGACTGCGCCGTCGGCGCGTCGCTCACGGGGGCGAAGCCGCGCCTCGGCAGCACGAAGCACACGCGCACGCGCGCACCTTCTGCGGGCTCGGCCCAGATGCTTCCGCCGTGGGCCTCGACCATCTCCCGACAGATCGACAGACCGAGACCGGCACCGCGCGTATCCGGGCTCGGCTGCCAGAACGGCCGGAACATCGAAGCGAGCGCTTCGGGCTCGAGGGCCGGGCCGCTGTTCTCCACGGAGAAGCGCGCGCCGCCCGGAATGCGTTCCGCCGCGATGCGCACATGCCCGGGCGGGGACGTGAATTTGACGGCGTTGTCGACGAGGTTCGCGAAGACGCGCAGGATGCGGTCCCCATCGACGTGCAGAACCGGCAGCCAGCCGAAGGTCTCGACGACGAGCTCCAAAGACGCGCTGCCGAGCAAGGGCTCGGCGGCCTCCGCTGCCTGCGCCAGGAGCGACGCGACCGGCACGGGCGCCAGCTGCAATGGCAGCGAGCCGCCGTCGCGGGCAACCGCGACGGCGAGCAGGTCGTCGGCGAGGCGCGCCGCCCGCTGGGTGATGGCGCCGATCGAGCGTCCCAACTCGCGGACCTTTTCGCTGCCTGCCAATTCCGCTGCCCGCAGCTCGATGGAGCTTCCGGCGATCATGAGCTGATGCAGCGGGCTGCGCAGGTCGTGGGCCACCACGGCCAGAATGTGCTCGCGCGCGCGCACGGCCTCGCGCAGCTGCTCCTGCGTGCGTTGCAGCGACGTCACGTCTTCGTTGACGCCGACCGCACCGACAACGGCACCGCCGGGTCCGAGGATCGGTGCCGCCCAGTCGATGATGGTCCGGTAAGAACCGTCGAAACAGCGGATGCGAATGAGCTCGCCGCGCGAGGTTTCGCCGCGCAGCACGGCCCGCGCGAGTGCCCAGTCGTCCGGCGCGATCGGCTCGCCGGTCTCGACCCACCAGCCCATGTACTCGCCTCGACGGCCGGACGGCAGCTGGCGGGAGCCGGCCCAGATCCGCGTGCTCGCCGGGTTCTGCTTGACCACCCTCCCGGTCTCGTCGGCGATCCACAGGCCCACGGGCAGCAGCTCGAAAACCAGCTGCAGCATCTGCTCGTTGGCGCGGATCGCCTCCTCGAGGCGCCGGTGCTCGCGCTCGTGCGCCTTGCGCGAGGCGATGTCGCGCGCGAAGCCGACCCACTGACCGCCGGGCACGAGCCGCGCACTGACCTCGACCTCCGCCCAGGCCCCATCCCTGCGGCGCAGCCGCCACTCGGCGACGTGCGTCTCCCCCCCGAGCATCCTCTGTCGAGCGGCGCGCAGCCGGTCGGCTTCCTCGGCCGAAACGAAGTCGAGTATGTGCTTGCCGACGATCTCCTCCGCCGCATGGCCGAGGAGCCCGCAGCCGGCCTCGTTGACGAACGTATAGCGGCCGTCCTCGTCGGCGACGAAGACGGCTTCGGGCGCGAGCGCGAGGAGCGCCTCGAGCTGTTCGTAACTTGGGCCGCCGCGTCCCTGGTTGCCGCTGCCCTGCATGTCGCTAGGCCGCCTTCGATTACCGTTCGTACGGCGACCATAACAGTCTCGCAATCGGTAACGATCCGCACTTTCCGAAAGCGCGGCGGCGGCGCCGCAAGCCGCCGCTCAGAGCGGGGTCGCGGCCGCGCGGTCCTCGACGGGCGGCTGCACGGCATGGACGACCGGCACGAGCAGGTCGCGCAGCTCGGCGAGGCTCGAGGCGACGCGGGCCGCGCCCGCGGCCCTCGCGAGCTGGGCGCCGCGTTCGGAGGCGTTGTCCGCGCCGAGCCGCCCGACCGCGAGCCCGAGCTCGGGCAGCCGCGCACGGAGGCGCTTGACGACATAGCGCGTCGCCGCGAGCTCGCCGGGAGCCAGCGAGAGGATGCAGACCGCGCTCGGCCGTTGCGCTTCGACCTGGGCGATGCGTTCGCCGACGAGCTTGTCGGCGGCGAGGATTTCGAGCCCGCACGGTTCCTCCTGGAGCAGCACGCCGAGCAACGCGAGCGCGATCTCGTCGAACCGGTCGCGCACGGGGAAGCCGACGAGCAGCACGCTCGGCCGCGTCGGCAGCGGCCGGTCTCCGGGCCCCAGCGCCAGCTCGTCGATGAGCTCGCGCAGCGTGGCGGCCACGGCGGCAGCGTCCGCATCGACGATGGCGCCCGCCGCGCAGTCGCGCTTAACCAGCAGCAAGGCGCCGAGCAGCAGCTCGTCGCAAGTCTCGGCGAGACCGTGCGCCGCGCGGAAGCGTTCGAGAATCTCCTCGGCCTCGTCTTCGTCGCGGGCGAGCAAACGCTGGTAGAGCGATTCGTGCGGCGCGAGCGCGGGCTGCTCGCCCAACAGTCGATCTAGCGCCGACAGCGCCGGGAAGTAGCGAGCGAGCACGACGAGGCAAGCCGTAAGTGGCGTCGCGAGCACGAGGCCGACCGGTCCCCAGAGCCAGGTCCAGAAGACGGCCGCAACGATGACGGCGATGGACGAGAGCCCGACGCTGTGCCCATAGGCCAGCGGCTCGAGGACATAGCCGACGAACGCCTCGACGACGATGAACAGGCCCACGACGAGCAGAGTCTGCTCCCAGCCGGGCGCGGTCACAATGCTGACCATGATGGGCAGCGCGGCCGCGATGACCGGCCCGACGTACGGTACGTAGCGCAGCACGGCGGCCGCGAGACCCCATAGCGCGCTGTACGGCACGCCGATGAAGTACAGCCCGAGCCAGACCGCGACGCCGACCGAAACGTTGACCAGAAACTGCGTGAGCAGATAGCGGCTGATCACGTAGGCGACCTCGGCGAAGGCTTTGGTCGTGCTCGCGAGCGCGGGCCGCCCGGCGAGGCTCACGAAGCGGTTGCGCAGGTCTTCGCGCTTCACGAGCATGAACATCGAAAGCAGCATGACGAGCGCGGCCGTCGCGGCGCTGTCGAAGACGGGGCCGAGCAGCTTCGCCTCGCCGACGAGCCCCTGCGAAGGGCTGATCTCAACGGGCACGGGCTTTTGGTCCGCGTCGCTCGCATCCGGGGCCGGCGAAGCGCTCTGCCGTGCGCCGCTCGACTTCGGGCCGTTCTCGATGTCCTTGTTGATGTCTTTGATCGTGTTCTGCACGTTTTCGAGCGTCCCGCCGCCGAACATCGACCGCAGATCGGCGATCTTGGCCTTGATGTTCTGCTCGTAGGCGGGCAGTTGCTTGCCGAACTGCGCGACCTGGCCGCCGACGACCCAGCCGACGCCTGCGACGGCCGCTGTCGCGATGCTCGCGACGATCACGACCGAAACGACGCGATGCAGTCCGAGCTTGTCGAGGCGAACGACGAACGGGCCGAGCACGAAGCTCACGAGCGCCGCGAGCGCGACGGGAATCAGGACGATGCGGCCCCAATACAGCAGTCCGCAGACGACCGCGAAGCTCGCGAGCCGCGCGGCGATCGAGACGGTACGGGGCCACTCGCGCGGATTGACGGCGGCCATGCAGCGGGTTCTCCAGGAAATACGGAAGCAGTGCAGCTTCCGTGCCATGGGCAGACGCCCGTACCCAGACCTCGCCCGTAGACGAGCGAGTTGACCCCGCCGGCCGCGCGCAATAGCTTGCGTTCGATGGCAACGGAGCCCGAACCATGAAGACCGCCGCGTTCGGACGCACGGGGATCGACGTCGCCCGCGTCGGCCAAGGCACATGGAACCTCGAGCTCGACGACGAGCGCGCTGCCGTCGAGGCGCTCGAGGCCGGCATCGAAGCGGGCATGACGCACGTCGACACGGCCGAGCTCTACGGGAACGGGCGCATGGAGCGCCTGCTGCGCGGCGTCGTCGCGCGCCGCCGCGACGAGCTCTTCCTGGTTTCCAAGGTCATGCCCCGCAACGCCTCCTACCGCGGCACGATCGAGGCCTGCGAACGCTCGCTCTCGCGGCTCGGCACGGAACGGCTCGACGTCTATCTGCTGCATTGGCCGGGCAGCGTTCCGTTGGAGGAGACGGTCCGCGCCTTCGAAGCCCTCGAGGCGGACGGCAAGATCGGCGCTTGGGGCGTCAGCAACTTCGACGTGGCGGATCTCGAGACCGCCGCGGCCGTCGTGGGCGCCGAGCGCATCGCGTGCAACCAGGTGCTCTATCACCTCGGCGAGCGCTCGATCGAGCACACCGTGGTCCCGTGGTGCGGCGCCCGCGGCATCGCCGTGGTCGCGTACAGCCCCTTCGGCAGCGGCCGGTTCCCGGCGCCCGACAGTCCCGGCGGGCAGGTGCTCGCGAAGATCGCGGCCGCGCACGAGGCCACGCCGCGGCAAATCGCGCTGGCCTTCCTCATGCGCCGCGCCGGCGCTTTCGTCATCCCGAAGGCCGCGGTCGCGGCCCACGCGAGGGAGAACGCGGGCGCGGCCGAGCCCGAGCTCGAGCCAGACGAGATGCGCGCGGTCGACGAAGCGTTTCCCTCACAGCCGCGTCGCGGCCTCGCGACGCTCTGAGCACCGCGCAGACGGCGCGAGTTTTGATAACATCCCGAGGGTGGAGCCGGGGAACGGGCGTCCGACTTGCGTCAGACATAGATCGGACCGGGACCACTCTGAAAACGAACGCGGCACTGGACTAGCGGGCCTTGCACGCCTGACCTCGAGACGATTCCTTATGGCGGCCACCACTCAAGAGAACCCGGGCCGCGGCTTCGTGTCCGCGGCCGAGCTCGCCAATCTCTTCGCACAGACGCCCGTGCCGACGGCCGTGCTGCGCGGCCCGGACCTGGTCTTCGCGCTCGCGAACCCGGCTTACATCGAGATCGTCGGCGGCCGACGACTGCTCGGGCGTCCGCTGCTCGAAGCGCTGCCCGAATTGGCGCAGCAAGGCGTCGAGGTCCTGATGCGCGAGGTCCTGCAAACGGGCGAGCCGAGCATCACGCGCGAGGTGCTCTGGAGAATCGAGCGTCTCGGCGAGGTCGAGGAGAGCTACTTGACGTGCGTCTACTCGCCGCTGCTCTCGGCCGCAGGCGACGTAGACGGCGTCATCGTGACCTGCAACGATGTCACGGCCGAGGTGCGCGCGCGCGAAAGCCTGCGCACCAGCGAGGCGCGCTACCACAACATCTTTCGAGCCGTCAACGTCTCGATCTGGGAAGAGGACTTTTCCGGCGTCAAAAAGGCCCTGGACGAACTCACCGCCGCCGGCGTGCGCGATTTTCGCGGCTATTTCGCCGAGCATCCCGAGTTCGTAGCCCACGCCGTCGGCCTCGTCCGCGTCGTCGACGTGAACGATGCGACGCTGCGGATGTTCGATGCGCGCGATAAACGCGAGTTCTTCGCGGCGCTGGGCGACGTCTTCGTAAACGGCGATCTGGACTGTTTCGCGGACGAGCTCGCGGCCATCGCCGAGGGCGAGCGCGTCTACGAATCCGAAGCCGCCATGCAGACGCTGCGGGGCGAGCGCCGCGACGTTCTCTGCACGGTTGCGTTTCCGCAAAACGACCCCGAGATGCGGCATGTGCTCGTGGCGCTCACGGACATCACGGAGCGGCGCGCCTGGGAGCGGGCCCTGCGCGCGAGCGAGGAGCGCTTCCGCCGCATGGCCGAGGCCCTGCGCGATGCCGACCGCCTCAAGGACGAGTTCCTGGCAACGCTGTCGCACGAGCTTCGCAATCCGCTCGCACCGCTACGCAACTCCGTCGAGCTGCTGCGCATGACGGCCCCCGTGCCGGGCGAAAGCGGAGCCGTGCTCGACATGATGGATCGGCAGGTCAACCACCTCGTGCGGCTCGTCGACGACCTGCTCGAGATGTCCCGCATCAGCCGCGGCGCGTTCAAGCTGCGCAAGGAGCGCGTGGCCGTCGCGACCATCGTCGAAAACGCCATGGAGACGAGCCGCCCGCTCATCGACGCGGCGAACCATCGGCTGGAGGTCGAGTTGCCGGAGGCCTCTCTGTGGGTGCACGGCGACCCCGTCCGTCTCGCGCAGGTTATTTCGAATCTGCTCAACAATGCGGCCAAATACACCGACCCGGGCGGCCTGATCCGCATCGCGGCCAGCGGCGCGGGCCGGGTCGCGACGATCTCGGTCGCCGACAACGGCAGCGGCCTCGCGCCCGACATCGTGCCGCGGCTATTCCAGATGTTCAGCCGCGGCACCGAGGCGGCCGACCGCGGGCAAGGCGGCCTCGGCATCGGCCTCGCGCTTGCGCGGCGGCTCATCGAGATGCACGGCGGCAGCATCGAGGGCCGCAGCGCCGGCGTCGGCCGCGGCAGCGAGTTCGTCGTGCGGCTGCCGGTCGCCGCGACCGCGCCCGAGATCGCGCCGGTCCCCGCGCCGGCGCTCGGCGCCTCGCTGCGCCGCCGCTCGATCCTCGTCGTCGACGACAACGTGGATGCGGCCGAAAGCCTCGGCACGCTGCTCGAGCTGCTCGGGGCCGAAGTCGGCGTCGCCCTGGGCGGCCAGGAGGCGCTCGAGGCCTACGCCCGCCGCCCAGCCGACGTCGTGCTGCTCGATATCGGCATGCCGGGCATCGACGGCTACGAGGTCGCGCGCCGCCTGCGGGCCGACCACCCGGACCGCGCGGCCAAGATCGTCGCGCTCACGGGCTGGGGCCAGGAAGAGGACCGCCGGCGCGCGCGCGCCGCGGGCTTCGACCATCACCTGGTCAAGCCCATCGACATCAAGGCCCTGCAGGCGCTGCTCGAGTCGTTCGACGTCGGCCGCCGGCCGGGGCTTGACGCCGGGCCGCGCCCGGGACTGTCATAGGCCGCACACCTCAGGAGGGACATCGATGACCGACGAGATCGAGCTCCGCGTCAACGGCCGGCGCCAGCGCGTCGAAGCCGCCGCGGATACGCCGCTGCTCTACGTGCTGACCGACGAGCTCGGGCTGCGCGGCCCGCGCTTCGGCTGCGGACTCGCACAATGCGGCTCATGCTCCGTGCTCGTCGACGGCGCCGAGCGGCGCGCCTGCGTGACCGCGGCGGCCGCCGTGGCGGGCAAGGAAATCACGACGCTCGAGGGCCTGCCGGCCTGGTATGCGGCCCGCCACAATCTGCGGCATGCGCCGGCACTGCACCCCGTGCAGCAGGCGATGCTCGACGAGCAGGCGCCGCAATGCGGTTATTGCTACAACGGCATGATCGTCAAGGCGGCGGAGCTGCTGGCCGGCAACCCCGCGCCGACGGACGCGGAGATCCGCAAGGCCATGAACGGGCACCTGTGCCGCTGCGGCACCTACCCGCGCATCCTGGCCGCGATCCGGCGCGCCGCGGCCGCCATGCAGACGCAGCCCGCATGACGGCCCCCGACTCGCTCGGCATCGATCGCCGCGCCTTCCTGAAGGCCGGCGGCGTGCTCATTGTCGGCCTGCGTTTGGGCCTACCCGCCGAATCCGCGGCCGCAGCGCCGCCGGCCCGCGGGACGGCCGCCGGCCCACCCGACGCGAAGCAGATCGACACCTGGCTCGCGATCCATGCCGATAACACCGCGACGCTCTACATCGGCTTCGTGGAGCTCGGCCAGGGAACGACGACGGCCCTGCCGCAGGTCGCCGCCGAGGAGCTCGATCTCGGCCTCGACCAGATCCGGACGGAGCCCGTGGACACGAACGTGAGCCCGAACCAGGGCGGCACCTTCTCGAGCTCCTCGATCGCGCGCGGCGGCCCGCAGGTCCGTAAGGCGGCAGCCGAAGCGCGCCAAGCGCTGCTCGCGCTTGCGGCCGAAAAACTCGGGGCGCCCGTCGACCGGCTGACCGTCGAGCGCGGGGTCGTCACCGCCTCGGGCACGGGCCGCAGCGTCACTTACGGCGGCCTGCTCGGCGGCAAGCTCTTCGACGTCGCCTTCACGGGCAAGGCGCCGGTCAAGAAGCCCGCCGAATACCGCCTCGTAGGCACGCGCCCGCCGCGCAAGGATCTGCCGGCCAAGGTCGCCGGCACCTACACCTACATCCAGCATCGGCGTCTGCCCGGCATGCTGCACGGCCGCATCGTACGCCCGCGGGGGCAGCGCGCCTACGGCGCCGGCGCCCGGGTCCTGGCCGTCGACGAGCAGTCGATCCGCGGCATTCCGGGCGCGCGTGTGCTGCGCCGCGGCGACTTCGTCGGCGTCGTCGCGCCCAAGGAATGGGACGCCGTGCGCGCGGCCGAAAGGCTCAAGGTCACTTGGGACGACGCCCCGACGCTGCCGCCGTTCGCCGAGCTCCATGCGCGCATGCGCGCCGACGAGACGGACGACAAGGTCGTCCTCGAGCGCGGCAACACGGCCGCAGCGTTGGCCAACGCCGCGCATACGGTCGCGTTCGCGGCCCGAGCGCCTTATCAGTCACATGGCACGTTCGCGCCGAACTGTGCGCTCGCGAACGTCGAAAAGGGCTCGGCCCTCGTCATTTGCAGCTCTCAGGACGTCTACACCACGCGGCGCACACTGGCGCCGCTGCTCGGGCTGCCCGAATCCGCGATCCGCGTCGAGTATTGCGACGGCTCCGGCACCTACGGGCACAGCTGTTACGACGACGCGACGCAGGCCGCCGCCCTGCTCTCGCAGCTTGCGGGCGCACCCGTGCGTCTGCAGTTCATGCGCTGGGACGAGCTCGGCTGGGACCCTTACGGGCCGGCCCACGTCGGCGAAGTGCGCGCGGCCGCGGATGCGGCCGGCAAGCTCGTCGCCTACGAGTATCAGGGCTGGCACCACAACTGGAGTCTTATCGAGCCCTCGCAGCAGCTCGCGCTCGGCAGCGCGCCCGCCGCGTGGGCCTTTCTCGTCTCTCAGCAGGTGAGCCCGACGAACTGCGGAGGCATGTACGCGCTCGAGAACATTCGGCTCGTGAACCACCGGCTCGAGACGGCGAAGTACCTGCGCGCAGCCTGGCTGCGCTCGCCGCTCGACCTCGCCATGTCGTTCACGTCCGAGCAGGCTATCGACGAGCTCGCATTCCGCCTCGGCGCCGACCCCTACGAATTCCGGCGGCGAAACATCGCGGACGCGCGCTGGCTCGGCGTCCTCGACGCGGCCGCCAAGGCCGCGGGCTGGAGGCCTAAGCAAAGCCGCCGCGCCGCGGCGGGCGACGTCGTGCACGGCCGCGGCATCGGCCTCGGCACGCACCTCGCCTCCTGGGGGGGCGCCGTCGCCGACGTTGAGGTCGACAAAAAGAGCGGTCGAGTCAGGATCAAGCACTTGTACGGCGCGATCGACGCGGGCCAAGTCGTGAACGTCGGCAACGTCGAAGCCCAGATCGTCGGTCAGCTCGTGCAGACCACGAGCCGCATGCTGTTCGAGGAAGTCACCTTCGACGAGCACGGCGTCACGAGCCTCGACTGGAACGGCTACCCGGTCATGCGCTTCGAGGACTGTCCGCAGGTCACCCCGGTCGTCGTGCAGCGCATCGAAGCGCCGCCGTCGGGCGCGGGCGAGGAGGTCATGGCCGCCGCCGCGGCCGCGATCGCGAACGCCTTCTTCGACGCCACCGGCGTACGCATGCAGACGTTTCCGCTGACGCCCGAGCGCGTCAAAGACGCCCTACACGCCATCTGACGCCGCCGCACGCATCGGCCTCTAGCCCGTCTCACCACCGTTCGCCGCGGCGCGCGCCGCTAATGCGGCGCGCGCTTGAGCTTCTGCACGGTCTCCCCGTAGTAGTCGACCATGGCGCGGTTCAACGCTCGCGGTACGCAGTTGTTCTTGTTTTCCTTGTCGATCACGAGGTACTTCATGCGCCGGTCCGTCGGGTGACGCTCGTACTTGATGACGCCGACGTTGCCGCCTTCGCGCGTCAAAGACCATACGACTCGCGACGCGGTCGAGAACGGCATGTTCAGCTTCTTGACCAGCGACACGAGCGTGTGCGGATGCCCGTCCGTCTCCGCAACCAACACTTCAAGCGCAACGAGGTACTGCGCCAGCGTGATATGCGGATAGTTCTCGTAGATACATTCCAGGGCCGCGAGCATCGCGCGACGCACGCCCTCGGCGTCGAAATCGCGCGCGGCCTCCGACGGTGGTTTTTTCCTGGACCGTGGTCTTTTCTTTAACGCAGTAGCCATGATTAATCCATTACCATATACAACTAAAGAAAGCGTTGGTCAGTGCGATGCTTCTGTCCCTGCAAGATGTGTGCACAAAGAGCAAGCATGCGATATCAAGAGTAAGTTCCAGTGTCCGGACGCTCGGGGGAGTAGGCTATGCGTAGAAACCCCGAGTCCTGCCTCCGGTGAAACGCCGTGCCCGAGATCGTTGAGAATGCGGCGAAGACGAACATGCGCATTGATACGGACAAAGGCGGGGACGGCGGCCGTGCGGCGGCTAAGCCCCGCGAACCCTCGGCGCCGCAAGCGAGGGCGTATCCCGGAAAATACTGATGGAGCGCTCGGCCCTCGAGGCATATAGTTTTTATCATGCAAGTACCGATCGAAATTCGCTTTCACAACATGGACCGCTCCACGGCCGTCGAAGACGACATCCGCGAGCGCGTGGCCAAACTCGAACGCTTCGCGGAAGACATCGTGAGCTGCCGCATCAGCGTCGAGGCGCCGCACCGGCATCACCGGCACGGTAAGACCTACCGCGTCGCCGTGGACATCCGAGTTCCGGGCGGCGAAATCGTCGCGAGCCGAGACCCGGGGGCCGATCATGCCCATGAGGACGTTCTACGTGGCGATTCGCGACGCCTTCAACGCCGCCCGTCGCCAACTCCAGGACTACGTCCGCTCCCGGCGGGGGGAGATCAAGGTTCACGATGTGCCGCCCCACGGTACGATTACCGCTCTTCACCCGGACCAGAACTTCGGCTGGATCACCACATCCGACGGCCGGGAAATCTACTTCCATCGAAACAGCGTGACCAACGCTGATTTTGATAGGTTAGAAACCGGATCCGAGGTGAGGTTCAATGAAGAAGACGGCGACGAGGGCCCTAAGGCGACGATGGTTCACGTCGTAGGCAAACCTTACCCCCCGCCGGCTTGAAGGGTCCCCGGGACGGGGGACCGACGCACGATTTACAAATTGACTCCCAAAGATCTCGACGACCCGGCGTGGCGGGGCAGCACGCATCGGGCCCCGTCGTCGTGCGCGCGCCACACGAGGGGCGCGCCCGGGCCGAGGCTCGTTTCGCCGGCGTGCGCTGCGGCGCGGCGACCGCTCAGTCTTTGTGCTCGTGCTCGTAGGCCCTGACGAAAGCGGAGCCTAGCGGCGCGACGAGCATCCCGCTCGCTCCGAAAACGAACAGCCACACGCCGATGTCCTTCGTCTGCTTCCAGAAGAAGAGAATGCTGCCGACGAGGAAGCTTGTGTTCCCGACTATTCCCAGAACCGTGTGAATCCATTCGTAATCGTGAAAGAGCTTCTTCAGCGCCGCGTACACAAATCCCTCGCTGCATCGGGTGTCGCAAACCTCTGCGAACGCGCGGCTGCGCTCGGGAGCCTTCAGTCCTCGCCCTCGCGCACGCTGCCGCCGTCCTTGATCTCGATCTTCCGTGCAACGATAGTGCCGGCCGCATCGGCCGTGCCCTCGACCTGGACCTTGACGTTGAGCGCGAGGCTAGCCGCACTGCCGCCTTCGTAGACCGTTCCCGAATCCGTCGTCACGCCGTGGCCGGCGACGTTGAAATCCGCCGCCGACGCGAAGCGCGTAATCAAACCTTCGAGCTCGGCGCTTTGCCCCTCGTGCTCCTCGAAGCGCACCGGCAGTTTTGTGACGCTGTCCGCGAGCAGCGCACCGTCGGCCGCGAGGCGCTGGCCCTGCACCCTGACGCGGTCCCCATCGCTCGGTCCGCCCGAGGCGAACCCGTCAACGAGGCCGGCCGCGCTGTAGTCGACCGTCAGCCCGCCCAGCGTGAAACGCAGGTTGGCCGCGTCGAGCGCCGCGACCCGGCCGACGACCCGCATGACTCCGGGCGCCGCATCCCGGGCGATCCAAGTGGCGCGAATGGCACCGCTCGGCGCGACGAGGCCGCTTACCTTCGCGAAGTCGCCGACCGCAAGCCCGGCCAGGCCCGTGCCGAGCGTGGCCGTGTCGAAGACCGTGTCCGCGTCGATGGCGACACGCTGGCCGAGCACGACGAACGTGCCGCCCGATGCATCGATCGACTGCACGGGCCCTTCCACGTTGACATCGAGCTCGACGGTATCGGCGACGCCGGCGGCCCCGTTTGCGTCGACCGAGCCCGCCACCGTCACGACCTGGCCCACGGCGAGGTCCGCCTGGGTCGCGGCTGCGCCGTCCACGTTGATCTGCGCACTCGTGAGACTGTAGTGCCGGCCGTTCAGGATAACGCTGCCGAAGCCCTGAATCGGCCCCTGCGTGACGACGGGCACCCGTGCGCCGCTCCCGTCGATCCCGGCGGTCATGTTGGAGCCGCCGCTGCACGCGAACAGCGTCGCGGCGATCACGCCGATTCCGAGCGCGTTTGTCAGCCTGAAATGCATGATATTCATCCCCTCGACGACCTGCCCGCCGTGCGTCAGTCGTCCATGATCAAATAGACGCCGACGCCGAGCCGCGTCCTTCGCTCGTCCGGCTCCGCGGCTTCGTGCGCGGTCAGCCATGCGTCCGCTTCCTCGAGAAATTGCATGCCGCGAGCCTCGACGAAGGCCTGGAAGGCCTGCCGCGCTGAGCGGCGCACGTGCAGGTTCGAGGCGCGGCGCTCGAACCGGGGGCGGCGGCCTTCGCCGAGCTGATTCTCGGTGATCGTGTGCGCCACGTCGGCAATGACGCTGCCCGTACGCGCCACGCTGTCGAGCGCGAGGCCGGCCGGCACGAAGTGCCGAGTCAGCGCCCGGAGCCGGCCCGTGGGCGTCTCCCTCACCGCGCCGACGCGCTTGAGCTCCTTGAGCATCGCGGTCGGCGGGATATCGGGCGCGTAGCGCTTGAGCAGGCCCTCGAAACTCGGCCGTCCCTGCAGCGCGAGCAGCCGCGGCCGTCCCTTCGCGTCGACGAAATCCGGGTCCTGATGCCAGCCCGAAAGCACCCGGGTCGCGCGATTGATGCGCTCGAGCTCGGCGAACCGTCCCTGGCCGCCCGACTCGCCCAGCCGGCGCACGCGCGCGACCTCCCGGCGGCTCAGCCCGGTCAAGATCGCGATGCGCGAAGCATTCGCCGGGCGGCCGTGCTTGCCGTAGTCCGCCGCGGCCGTCTCGACGTAGACGAGCTTGAGCAGCTCCGCGAGCTCCTTCCAGGTGACGCCGCAGCGCAGCAACAGGCGGGCGAGCGGACGCATGAGCATCGTGAAGGCGGCAAAGGCGGCTTCCTTGAGCGCGTCGTTCAAGGCGCACCGTCCGCCGCGGCCGCGGCGAAACCGGGCCAGGCGGGGCCGCGGTCCCAGCGCTCGTAGTCCGCGGCGCGGCCGTCGGCGTCGACGACGCGGACGCTTGCCAAAGGTTCCTGAGTCATGAGCTCCAATTGATCCCGAGTCACGCGCGCGGCGAGCTCGGACCGCATCGCCACCGGCGTCCGATAAGGGTGCGCCGCGGCCCGCTCGGGCACGCGTTCCGCCCATGGGTGCAGCTCGAGCTCCATCCATTCGCCGCGCAGGCGCAAGTATAGCGTCCGCGGCGCCGCGGTCGTCGGCGCGAGATAGCCCCGGTCGAGCGTCGTGCCCGTTCCGACCCACAAGTAGTATTCGTGCACCCCCTGCCGGTCCGTCTCGACGGGGCCGAGGTAAAGGTAGTCCCGGCCGCTGACGGAATAGCGGCGCTCGCCGTGCGCAAAGGCGAGCGGCGTGCGTGCACGGGAGATCGTCACGCCCGAAGCGTCGTCGAGGAACTGGATCGGGCCGCCGCGCCCGCCGTCGGCAGCCCGCGGTGCAGCGCTGCGGCCGCCGCCTGCGGCACAGGCCGCGAGGCAGGCGGCGGCAGCGATCAGGGCAACGCGCCGCGCGCATACCGGCGCTCTCGCGATCGCTCCGGCGCCGCATTCGGCCGTCGCCGAGCCCCGCCCTGTACCGTTGCGCAGGCCCATCTCAGAAGTCCGCCCGATAGCCGACGTTCAGATAGTTCCCGTGGGTCACGACCGAGTCTCCGGACTGCATGCGGGTGATCTGATTGCGGCCGACCTCGAGCTCGAGCCGGTAGCGTCGTTTGAGGATCATGAGCAGCCGCAGCGACGGGCTCAGCAGCTCGCGGCGGCGGCCGTCCGCTCGGGAGGTCCATATCGAGTACGAGATGCGCGGATCGAGACGCAAAGAGCGGCCGAGCGCGAAGCGCGTATCCCAGGTCGCCGCGTCGCTCGTGAACGTATCCGCCTCGCCGTAGCGCAGACTGAACAGGCTGACGTCGCGGCCGCCGAACAGGCCCGAAGCGACGAGGCTCGTCGAGTAGAATATCTGCGTGCCCATATCCGGCACGGCTGGGACGCCCGCCGACGCCACGGTGCCGCCGTACTGCGAGGACGTGACGTCCGCATTGAGCTGGAAACGTTGCCCGAACGGCATCGAGATACCGAGCGTTCCTGTCTTGCTGTCTGCCGTGCGGTCGAGCGCGAGCTGGCGGATCTGCTCTTCGGTATATGTCTGCATCAAGGTATCGATGCTAGTGACGCCCTGGCCGATCAGCGCATTACGAGTGGTCAGAAAGGGACTGGTCTGCAGATCGACGAGCGCCGTCAGCGTGGTCCGGTTGCGCAGTCGCCAGGTTCCGAGCGCGAGCACGGTGTTGAGCTTCGAGTAACCGAGGTCGTAGTCGACGATCGTATTGAGGCTGCGGCGATCGCCGAGGTAACCGACCTCGAACCCGGCCGCGCGGCGATCCTCGAGCGACCCAATCGTCTGCGCGTTCAGGAACGCGCTGAAATTCCAGGCACCGCCGACTTTGTCGAAGTCGACCGCGACGCCCTGGAACCGCCGGGCCGAGCTCAGCGAGTCGTACGGAGATTCGACGGGCGAGCCCGCCGTCACGTGGATGCTGCGGTTCGGGGCCCAGGTATAGGCGAAGTGGGCGCCGTCGAAGCGGCCGAGCACGCCCCAGTGATGCAGCGACTGCCGTCCGAAGCGCAGCGACCATGCGCCTTCGGCGGCGCCGACGTCGAAGTAGGCGTAGTAGAGCCGGCTCCGGTCGCCGCGGCCCGCGAGGCTCGAGCCCGGGGCGGTGCCCATGAGGTCGTAGAAGTGATCGACCGAGAGACGGCTGCCGAAAGTGAGCTTGCCCCCCGTGCGAGAGATGTCCAGATCGAAGTCGCTGACCAGCGCCGAGAGCGTGACGACCTGGTTCGCGGCGGGGTCGAGCTGATCGACATTGCGCTCGTAGTACTGAGAGATGCCCGTGTCGAGGTGCCAGCGGGGCTGCTCGGCGTCGAGATCGGACGCGGCGGCCGCGCCTCGCGACGGCGGTCGAGCATTGCCGGCCGCCCCGGCGCCCGCCGAAGACGACTGGGCGCTTTCAGCCGCGTTCTGCGCCGCGGCAGCCGAAGCCGTCAGCAGGCCGTTGAGGCGCTGGCGTACGCGCGGCGCCCCCGGGGCCGAGGGATAGCGATCCAGATAGGCGCGGTACTCGGCCTGCGCCTGCTGCGGATGCCCGCTCTTCTCGAACGCCACACCGAGCAGCTCGCGGGCGTCGGCGGCACGCGGCGCCGGCGCCGCCAGCAACCGCGTGTAGAGCGAAATCGCTTTCGGGAAATCGCCGTCGAGCGTGGCGTTGTGCGCCTGGTCGAACAGCCCGGAGGCGCGCGCTGCGGTCAGCGGCTCGGCTGGCACGGGCACACGTGTGGGCGCGGGCAGGTCTGCAGCGGCGCCGGCGGGCGGCGCGGCAGACGCAGCCGGCTGCGCGGGCGCGGCCGTCGCCGCTGCGGCGCCGGGCGCTTCGACGCGCGGTGCGGCCCCGGCCGAGGCGCCGTCCACGGCGCGCACCTCGGCCGGCTCGGCTCGCCCGATCCAGGCCTTGGGAAAACGCGCGCGCAACGGGGCGAGCGCCTTGCGCGCGGCCGCTTCCGAGGCGAAGAACCCGATGCGAATCCGGTGCCAGGTGATGCCGTCCACATCGATGTCGGAGATGTAGGCCTTCGTTTCGCCCGGCACGGCCAGTGCCGCCAGCGACCCCGGCGAAAGCGACGCCCGCGTGGACTGCAGATTCAGGATGTAGTCCGCGGCCGTCGTCGGCGCGGCGACGTGCAAGGTCAGCGGCGCGCGCCGGGAGCGAGGCGCGGCGGCCGCGGTCGATGCGGCTGCGCGCGGCGCGACTCGTGCCGAACCGGGTTGTACCGAAGCGGTTTGCGCGGACCCGGCATCGGGCACCGTCGCGGTGTTTGCGTCCAGCCGGACGATGACGTCGAGCGACCGCAGATCCGCACGCTGGGCCGTCCGATAGTCCACGTGCCCGTCGAAGCGCAGCACGAGGACATTCTCGCCGCCGCCCATCGATTGATAGTCGACCTCGGCGAGACCGGCCAGCGCACCGCCCGGCGGGGAGTAGGCCTCCGTGGCCAACGAGTCCGCGGCCACTTCCCGGCAGCCGTCGACGGGCGTCAAGTGGAGCTCGACGACGCTGCCGGCTTGCGTGGCCAAATCCGAAGCGAGCCGCATCGGGCAGCCCAGTTCGATCCGAATCGTGGCTTCGCCGCCGCTGCGCGAAACGAGGATATTCTCGACGTAGCGCCCCGCCGCGGCGGCCGGACGTTCGGCGGCAAGCAGCCCGGCGAGCAGCAACAGGATCGCGCGGCCCGTGAGGCGTCCGAAGCGCATGGCGCCCGTGCGCCCTCTCCGCCTACCAGCCACGGGACAGCACGCTGTGCTGGGTGCGCGTCCCGCCATGGCAGGTGCCCGCGCAGTTGCGATTCTCCGAGACCGTCGCGCCGCCGTGCTCGCCCGGCCGATAGTCGCTCGCGTGACAGGCCGCACAATCCGGCGCATATGCCGCGAAGGGCCAGGGCACGGTCTGCGCATTCGTCGTGTGGCAGTCGGTGCAGACGAGGCTCACGCGGTGGTCGCCGGGATACGTCGCGGCCGTGTGCGTGAACGTCGTCGGAGTCCAAGCCGTCGTCGTATGGCAGGTATCGCACTCGAGCGTCGTCATGAAGTGGCTGGCGCCCTCGCCCGTGGCCGTCGTGCCGTTATGGCAGCTCGAGCACATGCCCGGCTGCACGGTGCTGTGGTCGAAGCGCGCGGGCGTCCAGGCCGTCGTCGTATGGCACGCGTCGCATTCGGCCGTCGTCGGCAGATGGTTCGCGCTCTTGCCCGTGGCCGTCGTGCCGTTATGGCAGCTCGAGCACGTGCCCGGCTGCACGGTGCTGTGGTCGAAGCGCGCGGGCGTCCAGGCCGTCGTCGTATGGCACGTGTCGCATTCGGCCGTCGTCGGCAGATGCATCGCATTCTTGCCGGTCGCCGTCGTGCCGTTATGGCAGCTCGAGCACGTGCCCGGCTGCACGGTGCTATGGTCGAAGCGCGCGGGCGTCCAGGCCATCGTCGTATGGCACGTGTCGCATTCGGCCGTGGTCGGCAGATGCATCGCATTCTTGCCGGTCGCCGTCGCGCCGTTGTGGCAGCTCGAACAGGTGCCGAGCACCTGCGTATGATCGACGCGCGCGGGCACGAACGAGACCGTCGTGTGGCAGTCCTCGCAGACGTTCGTCGTGTTGATATGCGTGACATTTTTGCCCGTCGCCTCTATGCCGTTGTGGCAGCTCACGCAGTTACCCGCGACGTTCGAGTGATCGAAGCGGGCCGTCGTCCACGAAGTCGTGGTGTGGCAGGCATTGCACTCGAGCTGCGTCACGATGTGGCCCGGCGGCTTACCGGGGCTCTGCACGTTGTTGTGGCAGCTCGAGCAACTGCCGTAGACGGAATCGTGATTCATCTCGACGAGCGGCAGCCACGAGCGCGTGCGATGGCAGTCCTCGCAGAAGTTCGTGCTCAGGATGTGATCGACGGGCTTGGCCGTCGCGCGGATACGCCCGCCCTGCGAATGGCACGAGGCACAGTCGCGCG
The DNA here is from genome assembly GCA_963782445.1 of uncultured Gammaproteobacteria bacterium. Taxonomy (GTDB): domain Bacteria; phylum Pseudomonadota; class Gammaproteobacteria; order Steroidobacterales; family Rariloculaceae; genus ZC4RG20. The sequence continues at coordinate 64,817 of CAWAJM010000001.1, read as the reverse complement.
GCGTGCCCTTGAAGACGCCGTCGACGTGACAGGACTCGCAGTCCGTCGTCGCGTGCGCGCCGTCGAGCCGGAAGCCCGTCGTGAAGTGGTCGAAACTCGACTTGAAGCTCGACTGCGCGCGGCCCGCGAGCGGCCAGGCTACGCAGACCAAGACGGCCGCGAGCCACACCGCGAGGCACCAGCGCCGACGGCCGGCGATCTCACCCGTCATCTGAGCCTCCGCAGCGCCTTGAACGACTCCGTCGTGTGGCACCGGGCGCAGTCGCGCCCGAACTCGCCGTGGTGGACGTCGTCACCGCGATGACAGCCCGCACAGTCTTTCGGCAGGCCGGCCGCGGTCGCGAGCGGCTGCCGATGGCAGCCGAGGCAATCCGCCTTGGCGTGGGCGCCGTCGAGCACGAAACCGGTCTTCGAGTGATCGAAGATCCAGAGCCGCCAGCCGTTGGGGTTGTGGCATAGCCCGCAGTTCGTCCCGAGACGCTTGGCGTGCGCGTCGTCCTTGGCATGGCAGTCGATGCAGCGCTCGGGGGTGCCTCGGTACGCCTTGGTCGCGTGACAGTCGCTGCAGGCCAGCGCGGCGTGACGCCCGAGCAGCGGGAAAGTGGTCAGGTCGTGGTCGAAGCGCACGTGCTTCTTGAAGCTCGATTCGCCGTGACAGCTCGCGCAGTCCGTGCCGAGCTGGCCCTCGTGGGGATCGTCCTTGCGATGGCAGTCGATACACTTCGTGCCGAGCTTCACAACGGCCGCCGGCTGCACGTGGCAGTCCGTGCATTTGAGCGCGGCGTGCGCGCCCAAGAGCGCAAAGTGGGCGTCGCGCGCGTGGTCGAAGCTCACGTCCTTCCACTTCGTCGCGCGGTGACAGTGCTCGCAGTTCGCGCCGTTGACGCCTTGGTGCACGTCGTCCTTCCTGTGGCAGTCGTTACAGACGCGCGGTGTCTTGCGCGCAAATTTGTCGCCCGTATGGCAGGCTCCGCATTCGAGTCCCGCATGGCCGCCCGTCAACGCGAAGCGGCTCGCGGCGAAGTGATCGAAGTGCACGTCGGCCCATTTGATCGTCGTGTGGCAGTTCTGACACTCGCTGCCGTTCGTGCCCTTGTGTTTGTCGTCGGCGCGATGACAGGCCACGCACCGCTCGCTCGTGTTCGCGTAGTGCTCGTCTGCGTGGCAGCCCGCACAGTCGACGGCCGCATGCGCGCCCGTGAGCCGGTAGCCCGTCTTCGCGAAATGATCGAACCTCGCGGCCTTCCAGCCCGCATCGCTATGACAGTCCGCGCACTGGCGGCCGAGGTTGCCGCGATGGCGATCGTCCTTGGCATGGCAGGCCACACAGTCGGCCTTCGCCTCGTGGAACGGCTTGCCGGCCGCGTGGCAGCTCGAGCAGGCGACCCCGACATGGCGTCCGTGCAGGGGAAAATCTGTCAGCGAATGATCGAAGGCCTTCTCGTCGAGCCCAAGAATGTCTGCGTCGCGGCCCTTGTGCTCGGAGTGACAAGCCGCGCACGCCTTGCCGCCGCTCGCGGCTTGGACCTTGGGCGAGCGGCCGTGAAAGCCCTTGCCGGCCGCAATGTCCGCCGCGACGTCCTTGTGGCAGCCGAGGCACAGCTGCTGCTGCGATTGCCGCTTGAAGCGCACGTGGCAGGACTTGCAGTCCTTCTCGATGTCCGCATGGGCCTTCGCCACGGGACCGGGCATGACGAGGCGGTCCAACGGCCCGAGCTGCGCCGCGGCCGGGGTCATGACCGCCGCCGCCGCTGCGAGCAGGAGTGCCGCCGCGCAGCGCAAGAGGTGCTTCCTGTCCACCATCCCGCGCTCATTGCCTCCCCGACACCGCTCCGGGGAGCCGGTCGGCGCTGCGATGGCCTTCGCGAAAGCGTTCCACTGCGCGGCTCCTTTGCTAATACATGTACATGTGCACGGCGACGACGTGCAGCAGCGCCGTCAGCACCAGCATGTAGAAGAACGGCAGATGAAAGACGTGCCACAGACCGAATAGGCGCTCGTAGGTGCCGAGCTCGGCGGCTCGCCGCACCTGCCGCAGATGCTCGCGGACAAACCGCGTCGTCGCCGCCCTCAAGCGCCGGTGCTGGGCGGCCACGGCAGGCGAGCGGCGCGCCTGCTCCTTGAGGTGCCGGCGCGCGTAGCGCACGAGGCGCCACGCGGCTAGGCGCGTCTGAATACTCAGACGGAACGGCAGCACGAGCGTTGCAAGGAGGCTCTGGGGCGGCTTCAGCACGAGCGCGTCGAAAGCCGTCATGCGCTCGATGAGCTCGGGCACGAGGGCGGCCGTGCTGCGGCGCTGCTCGGCGCCGATCGCAGCGCGTGCGGCCAGCTCCTTGAGCGTCGCGCGCTGGCCGTAGAGCCCGACGTGAATCTTCGCGTACAGGTAGCGGCCTACGAGCCCGCTGCCCGCGACGAGCAGTGTGCAGAACAGGGCCACGTTGCTGTTCAGCGAACCTAGCCTGAAGTTGCAGTGATAAAGGATCAGGATCGGGCCGACGACGCCGAACAGCATGTGCATGCGGAACCAGTGCTTCGTCGGGCCGAGCGCGCGCAGGAGCCGCACACGCTTGCGCAACGGGTACAGGAGCAGGATCGTCATGAGGCTCGCACCTGCGATGCCGAGCGCGTAGCCGAGCCCGTGCCCCGAGTCGACGAGCGGCGCGCCTCGGGTCCGCAGCCAGCCGAGCGCGACCGCGGCCGCGGCGACGGTATAGCCCGCCGGAGCGAGGCCGCGCCGTCCCGGCCGCCGTGCGCGCTTACCGGCGGCGGAGACTTCGCTCGTGACGGCGGCCACCGCGCTCACTCGCCGGGCTCGGTGGGCCCGGGCGCCGGCGCGGCAGCCGGCGCGGCAGCCGGCGCCGCGACGAGGCCGGCATGCGCGTTCTGCAGGCGTACGGCCGCGACGCGCTCGCGCAGCGCGTCGGCATCCATGCCGAGAGCCGCGGCCCGGGCGACGGCCTTTTCGGCTCCGGCGTCGTCGCCGACGAACGCGTACGACTGCGCGAGCAGCGCCCAGCCTTTCGCGTCGTCGGGGTGCTTTTCGAGCCGCGCCTCCAGGGGGGCGATAAACGACTCGACCGACGCGACGGCACCAGGGGCGTCCTTCCCGGCCGCTGCCTGGGATGCGCCGGGGGCGCTTGCCTGCGCGGCCGCGACGCGCACGGCGCCCTCCGACCAGCCGCCCCCCCGTACCGGCGCGAGCCCCGCGGCCTTAGCCAATGCCTCCAGATCGCCGGCATCGTGGGCGCGGGAGTCGTACAGGGCCTTGGCGCCGACGCCGGCCACCCAGAGCACGAGCAGCGAGGCGCCGGCCCAATTTCTCGCGTCGACCTTCAGGACCCGAAGGGCCCACCACGACACAGCGGCAAAGACAACGACGAAGAGGCAAGACAAAAGCGCTAACAGCACGGTTTCATCCTCCAGGCTGCGGGCTTGGTTCCGGACGTGAGCCGGTTCCTGGTGATCATGAGGAGCGGCAAGGCACAATTCACGGTATTGCCTCACAATTGAGATTCCATTCCGTTTCTGCCGTATATGTGCCTTTTTCGCTCACATACGGAATTTCCGCAATGCGTCGCCATAGGCAGACAGGGTGCCGGCCAGGTGGGCGCAGGGCACACTTCGGCTTTGCTGCCGCCGGGACCGGCATCGTCGAGCCGCTCGGCCGTTCCTACAAACGCGATTAGGATGTATTTGCAATGATGGATCTGGCGCCCGCCGACCTGGCCCTCTACGCGGCGCCTCTCGCGCTGTTCGTAGTGCCTTATCTGCGCAATCGACGTCGGCAGCACGCGCGCAGCGTCGCGGCGCTGCGCGAGAATCGCGAGGCAGGTCTGGCCGAGCCGGTTTCGCTCCATCCGCAGATCGACCCCACGCGCTGCATCGGCTGCGGCTCCTGCGTCGCTGCCTGCCCCGAGATGCCCACGCATCAGGTCCTCGGCATGGTGCATCGCAAAGCGACGCTCGTGAGCCCGACCGACTGCATCGGTCACGGCGCCTGCCGGGCGGCCTGCCCCGTGGACGCCATCACGCTCGTATTCGGCAGCGAACGGCGCGGCGTGGACATCCCGAACGTGAAACCCAACTTCGAGACCAACGTGCCGGGCATCTTCATCGCCGGCGAGCTCGGCGGGATGGGCTTGATCCGCAACGCCATCGAGCAGGGCCGCCAAGCCGTGGAATCGGTTTGCGCGCGTCTCGGACGGCGGCGCGGGCCGATCGACGTCGTCATCGTGGGCGCCGGTCCCAGCGGAATCTCGGCCTCGCTCGCGGCGCAACAGCGGGGGCTCAACTACCTGACGCTCGAGCAGGACTCGCTCGGCGGCACGGTCGCGAGCTTCCCGCGCCGCAAGCTCGTCATGACGTCACCCGCCGAGTTGCCGCTCGTGGGCCGGGTCAAGTTTGCCGAAACGACGAAGGAGGATCTGCTCGCGTTCTGGCGCGACATCGAGCGCAAAACGGGCCTCAAGATCCGCTATGGCGAGCGCGTCGTCGGCGTCGAGCGTGACGGGGGCGGCTTCCGGGTCAAGACGACGCGGGACGAGTACCGAACGCCGGCCCTCGTGCTCGCGATCGGCCGGCGCGGCACACCGCGCAAGTTGGGGGTGCCGGGCGAGCAACTGCCCAAAGTCACCTATCGGCTCATCGACCCCGAGCAGTACCGCGGCCAGCGCGTGCTCGTCGTCGGCGGCGGCGACAGCGCGCTCGAGGCGGCCGTCACGCTGGCCGAGCAGCCCGGCACGGCCGTGACGCTGTCCTACCGCGGGGCCGTATTCGACCGCGCGAAGAAGCGGAATCGCGAACGGCTCGAGGCCGCCAGCGCAGCCGGCCGGCTGACCGTGCTGCTCGAGTCGAACGTCAAGGCGATCGACCCCGACGCCGCCCTGATCGATCAGCGCGGCGAGCGCGTGCGCGTACCGAACGACGCCGTCATCGTGAGCGCCGGCGGCATCTTGCCGACGGAGTTCCTGAAGGAGATCGGGATCGAGGTGGAGACTAAGTTTGGGACGGCTTAAGAATTAAGAGGGGTCAGAGCCCTTTTTTCAGAATGAAAAAAGGGCTCTGACCCCGGCGCCTAGTTCAAGTCGTCCGCCACCCAGAACTTCGTGCCGGAGACGTTGGCGTTGGCCATGAGCCCGCGGTTCGTCATGCGGAAGATCGCGATGCCGTCGAAGAACGTCGAGCCGACGCCCTTGCTCTGCGTGCCCGCAGTCGCCTCGGCCGTCGCACTCGAGTCCCAGCCGCCGTGCACAAAGTTGTTCAGGTGCTCCTGGTTCTCGAACAGGATCACGAGATCGAAGCGGCGCGCGCCGAAGCTCAGGCCGACGCCGGCCGAGCCCATCTTCATGTACGTGCGCTTGCCCGTCGCCTTGTCCACGGCGACGCCCATGCCGCCCGCGCCCGAGACTACGAAGCCCGCCTTCGTTCCCGTGAACACGGCATAGCCCGCGGCGCGGTCGTAGAGCTTCTTCGCACTCGCGTTGTGCTTGAACAGCTTGTCGAGGGCCTCGCGGCTGTTCTTGTCGATCTTCGCACGCGTCGAGGCCGCCTCCGAATCGGCTTTGGCCGAGGTCTGCTTTTTGGCCGCGCTCGCATTCTGCACGGACACGATCGACCCGAAGGCCAGCACCAAACCCAAGCTCACTCCACAGAGCGTTCGCCTAGCCAGCATAGATCCCTCCTAGCATCTGGCCAAAGAACCGAAAAGCGGCGACTGCAGCGAGCGCGTTCCGGTCAACTCGGGACCGGTGCGCCCTCGAGCGCCGCTTCCTCCACCTCGCCTTCGATGTCAGCCGGCTCCGCCTTGAGCTTGAGGAACAGGAGCACGCCGGCCGCGATCAACGAGCCGAACGATAGAATCAGCGCGACGCTCGGCAGCTGCATGTTCGCATTGAACAGGAAGCCCGCGAGCACCGGCGCGAGCACGGCACCGCCGCGGCCGAAGCCGATCGCGACGCCCGTTCCGAAGGCCCGCGCATGGGTCGGGAACGCATGCGCCAGCATGGCGTACAAGCCGACGATGCCGGCGTTCGTGAAGAAGCCGACGGAGCCGACGACCAAGGCCAGGTGCACGAAGTTTGCAGGCGAGTGCCCGAACAGGATGACCGCGACGGTCGAAAGCAACAGGGCCCCGATCGTCAGGCCCTTGACGCCGAAGCGCAACGTCAACAGACCGAGTACCGTGCCGCCGAGCGCGCCGCCCACGTTGCCCCAGACCAGCACTTGCCCGCCGACGGACGCGGGGAAGCCCATGCCGACGACGATTGTCGGCGTCCACTTCATGACGAAGTAGAAGGTCGTAATGTGCAGGAAGTAGGCGACCGTCATGATGATAGTGGTGGCCAGCAGCGCCGGCGAGACAACCTCGGAGACCGAGCGCTTGCGCGCCTCCGCCGTGATATGCGGCAGCGCGTTCACAGTCGCATGCCCCATGCGCTTCATCGTCCGGTTGATCTTCTCGAGCGCGCCGACCGGCTGCTTACCCGCGAGCCAGTGCACGGACTCGGGGACGAAGAAGTACACGAGCGGCAGGAAGATCGCCGTGATCGTCGCGCCGAGATAGAACACGGACCGCCAGTCGTGACCCTTGAGCAGCTCGGAGGCGATGCTGCCGGCCACGACGACGCCGATCGGATAACCGATCGACATGATCGATACGCTGAGATGGCGGCGATGGTTGCTCGAGAACTCGGCGGCGACCGCGTTGATCGACGACAGCATGCCGCCGATTCCGAGACCGGTCACGACGCGCCAGAAGGACAGCATCTCGACGGTCGACGCCGTCGTGACCATGATCATGCCGAGCAGCATGAGGCACAGGCAGCCGAGCACCGTGGGCCGGCGCCCGATCTTGTCGGCGACGCTGCCTAGCAGCATCGAGCCGATGGCCATGCCGACGAGCTCCATGGAAGCCACGATGCCGAGCACCGCCTTGTTGACGCCCCATTCGCTCGCGATGCCGGGCAAGGCGAAGCTGATCGACAACACGTCGAAACCGTCGAGCGCGTTGAGCCCGATCGTGATCGCCACGGCCACGATCTGCAGCATGCTCATGGGGGCGCGAGCGATGACGTCGCGCGGATCCGTATTCACAGCAGCCATTCTGAAAGTCCCCCTTGCTGCCCGTCGGCAGTCTAGTCGTCGCGCAAGGTTAGCACTTTCCGGAATGAATGGCTTCTGCAGGGCGCCCGCGGGCCGCTCGGCCGGCCGGCCCCGCGGGCCGCCCCGCGCGCACGGAGGACACGGCACCTCTGGAGGCACGCTCGACCGCCCCTTTGACAACGCGGACTACCTCTTATAATCGGTCAGGGCCCGCGCGAGTCGCGGCCTCGCCGGCCGAAGGCCGCGTCCGCGGCCGGCCCACCCATCAAGCGATCAGCAGCAGAGGAATCGGAATGCGAGGAAAGATAGCGTTCGAGGAGCACATCGCGATCGAGGAGACCCTGGAACAGACCCGGGCGTTCGCTGGAGACTCGGCGCGGCTCACGGCGTTCAACCGCCAGATCCTCGATATCGGCGACGAGCGCCTCGAGATCATGGACAAGACGGGCATCGAGTTCGCGATCCTTTCGCTGAACGCTCCGGGGATCCAGGCCGTCCTCGATCCGCGCCGCGCCGTCGATCTGGCCAGCAAGGCCAACGATCACATGGCCGCCGCCGTCGCCCGGCATCCGGGCCGCTTCGCGGCCTTCGCCGCGCTGCCCATGCAGGACCCGGACGCCGCCGCCGCCGAGCTCACGCGCTGCGTCGAGCAGCTCGGCTTCAAGGGGTGCATGGTCAACGGCTTCACGCAGAAGGACGTGCCGGATTCGGCGATCTACTACGATGCGCCCGAGTACCGGGGGTTCTGGGCCACGGTCGCGAAGCTCGACGTGCCGTTCTACTTGCATCCCCGCATGCAGATACCGTCGCAGGCCAGGAACTACGAGGGCCACCCCTGGCTCATGAGCGCACCCTGGGGATTCGCGGTCGAGACCTCGATTCACTCCCTGCGGCTCTGCGGCTCGGGGCTCTTCGACGATTATCCGACGCTCAAGATCTGCATCGGGCACCTCGGCGAGAACATCCCGTTCGGGCTGTGGCGGCTCGACGCGCGCATGCGCTTCTCGCCGCGCGGCTACCGCGGCAAGCGCCCCCTCGGCGACTACTTCCGCGATCATTTCCACATCACGACGAGCGGCAACTTCAACGACCCCGCCTTCAAGTGCACGCTCGAAGTGCTCGGCACGGACAAGGTCTACTTCTCGGCCGACTATCCGTTCGAGACGATGGAGGACGCGGCCGATTGGTTCGACGCGACGAGCACGATCTCGGCCGAGGACAAGCGCCGGATCGGCCGGACGAACGCCGCGGAGTTGTTCAAGCTCGATCTCGACTGACGCCCGCTACCCTGCGCGCGACTTGGCACGCCGATTGCAGGGCAAACGCGCGCAAGGATGCGCAGCTTACTCGGCACCAAACGGGTAAGCGGCCGGGCGGCGCAGGCGAGACGGACCTCCGCGCGTCGCCTCGGCATTAAAGCTTCGGCGCGCACTCGTCACCCCGGCCGGTGCGGCCCAAAAACCAACGACGCACATAGGAGCCGCGATGCCCCTCCTCATGGAAAGCGACGCCTTCGAAGACGGCGGCATCGTGCCGCCCAGGTACGGCTGCTTCGGCGACAATCTGCAGCCAGGATTCAAATTCTTCGAAGCCGGGCCACGCTTCCACCACTATGTCTTCGAGCTCTTCGCACTCGACTCGAAGCTCGATCTGCCCGCAACGTCAGCACGCGAGGGGCTGCTCGCCGCCATGGAAGGCAAGGTGGTCGGCAAAGCAGCCTACGTCGGCCGGTTCCGGCGCAAGGGCTGACGCCCCAGGGCGGCCGCCGTCAGCCCGACGGCCCTCGGCATCGAGGCGCCGTTCGGCATCGAGCCTCAGGCACCGGATCAGCCGAGCGGGGGCCGGGAACCCGGCCCCGTGGAGCGACATTCACCGCAGCCGGACCGGTAACTTCACGCGCAGGCGGCCAGAGGGCCCACCCGACAGCCGGGCGGGCCTCTCTCACCGGCCGGCCGCCTAACGCGAGGGATCCTTGGCGAACCGCAGATACGGCAGCTTGACGTCGATGTCGCCATATTTCTGCTTCGCCTGCTCGTCGTTGAGGCTCATCGCCACGATGACGTCCTGACCGGGCTGCCAGTTCGCGGGCGTGGCGATCGGCACGCCGTCCGTCGCCTGCACGGCGTCGAGCGCGCGCAGCACCTCGGCGAAGTTCCGGCCGACCGACATCGGGTACGTCATCGTCAGGCGGACCTTCTTGTCCGGGCCGATGATGAACACGGTCCGCACCGTCGCACTGTCTGCCGGCGTGCGCCCGTCCGGCAGGTAGGCATCGGCGGGCAGCATGTCGTAAAGCTTGGAGACCGTGAGCGAGCTGTCGTCGATGATCGGAAAATCCGCCGGCTTGCCCGCAACGGCTTCGATGTCCCGCTTCCACTTCTTGTGGTCTTCGACGCTGTCGACCGAGACACCCATGACCTTGGTGTTGCGCTTCGCGAATTCCTGAGCCAGTTGCGCCACGGCGCCGAACTCGGTCGTGCACACGGGCGTGAAGTCCTTGGGATGCGAAAACAGGATCGCATAACCGTTGCCGATCCAATCGTGAAAGCTGATCTTGCCCGCCGTGGAGTCGGCCGTAAAATCCGGCGCTATATCGTTGATTCTTAGTGACATGAGCCTATCCTCGTTGTGCTTGGCTTGCAGTGACCTTTCGAGCCGATCAACGATAGCACGTGTAAGGCTGCCTCATCGCCACCTAAGGCTTCGGCCGTTTGCTCTTCACGCGGAGGGCGCGCAGACTGGAACGGCGCCGTAGGCCTCGGCTTTCCCGCGGGAAACCGAAGGCCGCTCCGGGCGCGACCGGTCTTCCCGACTCATCGTCGTCTCAATGGCCGCTCATTCCTCGAGCGGAAGGAGGACACAATGACAGAGCAGAAGCAGCCTATCGCACGCCGTGGGGTCTTGACCGCCTTGGGGACTGGGGCTCTGGCCCTCGCCGCCGCTTCGGGCGCGCAGAAGGCGTCCGCCAAGGGCGCCCGCTGGCAGCCCGCGCTCGAGAAGGAGGACGACTGGATGGAGCTTCCCGGGCGCCACCGCCTCGTCTTCGATGCCACGAGTGCGAACGGCGCCGGCGAAGCGCTGTTCTTCGCGAGCAACTATCTCGACCTCAACATGAGCGCGTATGGACTTGCGCCTTCGCAGCTCGCGAACATCGTCATCCTGCGCCACTTCGCGACGGTGTTCGCCTACGACGACGCGATGTGGGCGAAATACGGCCCGATGTTCTCCAGCCTTGCCCAGTTCACGGACCCCAAGACCAAAAAGGCGCCTGACCGCAACTTATTCGACGCCGAGAGCTACGGGTCGAGCTTGCCCAACATGGGCGCGACGATCTCGAAGCTCGGCGAGCGCGGCGTGCGGTTCGCCGTGTGCGGCCTTGCGACGCAGAAATTCGCCGAGTTCCTAGCCGGCCAGAACCAAGGGGACGCCGAGACGATCCGCAAGGAGCTCAGCGCGCATTTGGTGCCGGATTCGCGCCTCGTGCCGGCGGGCATCGTCGCCGTGAACCGCGCCCAGGAGCGCGGCTACGCCATCGCGAATACCGGCTGAGTTTCCGCGGCCCACCGAGGATCGGAGCGTCCGGCGGCCCGTCGAGGGCCGCCGGATCGCGGACGCCGGGCGTCGGACGGCGCGGCCCGCCGTGTGCCCAGCCCGTCCGCCGCCTACGCGAGCGACATGAGCCCCGAGCGCTCGAAGGGCTTGAGCTCCGCCAGCCGCCCTTCGCGCACTTTCCGCGGCCAATCGGGATCGGCAATGAGCATGCGCCCGACGCCGACGAGATCGAACTCCTCGCGTTCGAGCCGCGCGAGCAGATTGTCGATCGACGTGAGTCGGGCATCCTCGCCCGTGAACGACGACATCACGTCCGTCGAGAGCGAGACGCTGCCCACCGTCATCGCGGGCAGGCCTGTGAGCTTCCTGGCCCAGCCCGCGAGATTGAGCTCCGAGCCTTCGAATTCCGGCTCCCAAAATCGGCGCGTCGAGCAATCCAGGAGATCGGCCCCGGCGTCGACGAAGTGCCCGAGCAGCGCCTCGAGCTCCTTGGGATCGCGCGCGATCTTCGCCTCGTAGTCCTGCTCCTTCCATTGCGAGAGGCGCACGAAGATCGGAAACTCCGGTCCCACGGCCGCGCGGGCACTGCGCACGATCTCGGCCGGGAAGCTCGCGCGCCGTGCCAAATCGCCGCCCCAGCGATCGGTGCGCCGGTTCGTGTGCGCCCACAAGAATAGATCGAGCAGATAGCCGTGACATGCATGGATCTCGACGCCGTCGAAACCCAATTCCTTGGCATGCACGGCGGCGCGCACGAAGGACGCCTTGAGGTCCTCCAACTGCTCGTCCGTCAGCGGCTCGCCGACGCGCTGGCCGTCGGGCGCGATCCCCGACGGTGTCGTGCGCGGGATGTGGTCGGGCGTCGTCGGATACTTGACGCCGCCGATGTGCCAAATCTGCGGCATGATCTTGCCGCCTTCGGCATGGACCGCATCGCACACGCGTTTCCAGCCGGCCAGACCCTCGCCGTGGAAAATCGGCATATTGGGGTCGGGGAACGACCATTCGTGATCCGGCGGCACGCCCTCCGTGAGGATCAGACCGACGCCGGCGGCCGCACGGCGCGCGTAATAGGCAACGTGCTTATCGCCGGGCACGCCGCCCGGCGCCTGCCCGCGCGTCATCGACGGCATGACGATGCGGTTGTGCAGCGAAAGGTTGCGGGTCTCGAAAGGTTGAAACAGCAGTTCGACCGACGCCAACTCGCCCTCCACGCCTTTGCTCGAGCCGATCGCGCTCAGCATACGCGAAACCGGCACGGGAACCGAACGTTCAGGGGCAACCATGCATTGACCTCGGCAGCAGGCGGCCGGGCTATACTCGTCGCAGGGACATCGCGAGGAGACATCATGCGGGTTGCGATCATCGTTGCTCTGGCGGCCGCGGCGTTTTCGGCGTGCGCAGCGGCGCAAATGCCCTACATCCTCGGCACCTGGAAGCTCGACGTCGCCGCGTCGCGGCTCGCGGGACCGGCCCCGCAAACGCACGTACGCCGATACAGCCTCGCGCCCGACGGCACGCTGATCGGCCTCGCCGTCGTCGTGGATGCCAAGGGCAAGCCGGACTTCCTGCAGTTCGCGGCAAAGAGCGACGGGAAGGACTACTCCGAGTTCAACTCGCGCTTCCTCGCGGCGCTGCAGATCGACGGCAGCAAGACTCCCCGAACGTATTCGGAGACGCCCATCGATGCACATACCGTCGCCTGGCAGGACAAATACGACGGCAAGGTCGTCGCGAGCGGAAAGAAATGGGTGTCGGCGGACGGCCGGACGTTGACCTTCACGTCGACCGGCAGGAACCGACAAGGCGAACCTGTCGAGTATCGCTTCGTGTTCGATAGAGTACCGAATGCGGACGCGGCGAAGCGATGAGAGACGCGGTTCGGCGGCTCGGCCAAGCGGCACGACCGCCAGGCGCTGCCCGAGACGACGACCGTTCGCCACGATCGGGCCGTCGCATGCGAGTTCCGGTATCCTCCCTTAAGGAAGCGACGCGCGGCCGCTCTCGCTTGTCGGAGGAGGCGAATGAAGTCTGGTGACTTCCCTGGTCTTCAAAACCAGCGGCTCGGCGACCCCGAGCGGTGGGTTCGATTCCCATCCGCCTCCGCCACTTCACGCCCCACGGGCACTTGTGCTCGTGGGGCCGGCTCCGCGTCGAACACATAGCGGGCAAACGCTTTCCGGACGGCGCCGAACGCCTCGCGCCGCGGATCGCCGGCAGCCTGCTGCTCGGCCTCGCGCTCGTCATCGCGGCCAGCGCCACCTGGCGCCTAAGGAGTGGCGCGGGCCAATCATTCTCGGCCCCCGGGCTCGCGATCGCGGTGATGGCCATACCCGTAATGACGCTGCTGGCCCGCGCCAAGCTTCACCTCGCCGCCCAGGCGTTCATTCACGCCTGGTGGGTCGATGCGGTCGGCGCGACGCTCTTGCTGCCGCTCCTCGTGAAGGAGGGAGTCGAAGGCTGGCGGGACGAGGACGCCCGAGACGACGATGGATGACCCGGTGCCGCTACTTCCCGGCGAACGGCGCTTGCGCGTAGACGACGCGGCCGCCAATCATCGTCAAAACCGGCCTGATCTGCTTAATTTCCTCGTCATCGATCGTTAGAAAGGGGCGATCCAGCACGACGAGATCGGCGAGCTTACCCGGCTCGATTGAGCCGAGGTCCTTCTCGTCGAAACTGAACCACGCGTTGGCGGCCGTATAGAGCCGCAGCGCGTCTTTGCGCCCGATCTGCTGGCCGGGGAGGATCTCGTCGCCGCCCGCGTCCTTGCCCGTGACCATGAAATAGATGCACAGCCATGGATTCAGCGCGCCGACGACGCCGGAGTCCGTGCCCGCCCCCATCCGGATCCCGCTCTCGAGCAGCGTGCGAAACGGCGGCCCCGGATTCCAGCGCGAGTACTTGTTGCGGATGTAGTCGTGGTCCTGAACCCGGACCGAGACGCCGATGGCCTTCAGGCGCTCGATCTGGTCCGGCGTGATCTCGAAGACGTGCTCCAAGGTCCAGCGCAGCGAGCGCACGGGCGTCTTCGCCGCGACGCGCTCCATGATGCGGAGGTAGCGCTCGATCTCGTCGTGCCGAATCGTGTGCTGCGAGAGCGGCCAGCCCGCCTCGGCAATGCGCAGGTAGACTCGATAGACCTCGTCATCGCTTGCGCCCGGCGTGATGACTTGCTCGCCGAAGCGCACGGCTTTGAACATGTCGTCGCCCAAATCGTAGGTCGCATTGGCAAGCCGCGCGGTGGCCGAGTGAATGTCGCTCTGGTCCCGCGTATCGCGGTGATCGTATTGGAAGCGCAGGCGTATCGGCAGCTGGCCGGCCCGCCACAATGACTTCGCGATCCGCATGTTCGGCCGATCGGCCGTCGTGAGATGGGCGCCGAGCCAATCGCAGCAGGCCTGATCGACGACCGTCGTGAGACCGAGCGACATCGCGTAGTTCACGTAGTCCTTGAAGCGCCGTTTCATGCGCGCGTCGGTGCGGGTGCGCAGCACGAACGTGAGCGCCGCCCCGCCCGGCGGCACGTCGCCCGTGTCCGAGACGTGGATGCCGGCGGCGTCGAGCACGCGGCGTCCCGCGTCGTTCACGCGCCCCGCGGCCGAGTAGCCGACCTGCATGTAGACCGGGTGGTCGGGGACGGCTTCGCTGAGCTCCTCGCGCGTCGGCATGCGCCGTTCCTTGAACTGAATCGGCGTGAAGCCGCCGATTGCCGCGACCCATTGGCCGGGCTCGGCCTTCTTGGCGGCGGCGGCGAGCGCGTCCTGGAGCGCCCGAATCGAAGTGGCCGATTCGAGGCCTTCGATGAACGGCCCGGGCGCCTGCGCCGTGCGCACGAAATGGGTGTGCGAATCGATGAGCCCCGGAATCACCGTGCGGCCGCCCAGGTCGACGATGCGAATGCAGGGCTCGTCGGGATCGACGGCTTGTCCGACCGTGACGATTCGGCGGCCGCGGATGCGGACGGTGCCGGCCGTCGTATCGGCGGCATCCATCGTCAGGATCGTGCCATTCGTGAGCACCCAGTCGCGCCCGGCCGGGCACGAGTCCGCCGCGCGACTCGCGGGCGCTGCGGCGATGCCGAGGAGCGCCATGGCTGCGGCGATGGCTGCGACCCAGGCTCGGCGGGACGACGGAAACGGTTGGCGATTAGTGCTCATGAACGGCGCTCCGGTGCGGAAAGGCAATGCATGCAATGCCCCCGCCAGCTGCTGCTGGTCGAAACATTACCGAACGAATTGTGCCAGCGGCGCGGGAAATTATCACCGCTGGTCGCGCCCGGAAAAGAGGCCCGGCCGCAGCCACCAATAACGCAGCACGCGGCAGCTTCAATTAGTGGCCCGTCAGGAGAGATTCGAGCTCCCGACCCACGGTGACGATGTATCAGGCCATCCCCGATACCGTGTAGCCCTCACGAATTAGGTCATCGTAGAGGCGGGCGATATGGGGCGGCCCCACCTCGCAGCAACCGCCCACTATGTGGGCTCCTTCATCCAGCCATTGTTTGACGATGCTCGAGTACGCCGCCGGGTCCAGGTCTTCACGGGCCGAAAGGCTGTCCACCGTCCCGCCCGGTTTCAAGGCGTCCACCGCAGTAAAGCCGTTGGCGTAGGCGCCGTAGGGAATGGGCAGTCCGTGCAGTTCCGGCAGCGCCCGCGTGATGACCTGCGGCAGGGAGCAGTTGAACAGCAGTCCGGCCAGGTTGAATTCCGCGACCAGGGTAAGCAATTCGCGGATGGATTCCCCCGAGCGCAGCGTATCGCTGCCGTCGTCACTGAGCGTGAAACTCAAGAGTACCGGCTTGCCGGTTGCGGTGGCCGCCTGGGCGGCGGCCCGCCCCTCGCGCACGGTGGCCAGGGTCTCGCACAGGAAGAGGTCCACATCTGGCTGCAGATCGACGATCGCCTGGTATTCCCGCAGGCAGTCCTCACTGGAGAGGGTGGTCTCCGGGCTGTAGCTGGCCACCAGCGGCGGCAGGCAGGCCGCCAGCTGGACCGGTCCGTGGGGCGAGCCGGCTTTGGTGCGGGCAGCATTGGCCGCCTCGTAAGCGGTGCGCTGCAGGGGTTCCAGCCAGTCGGCCTGGCCGTCGCGGGCCAGCCGTGTCGGCGTGGCCGCATAGGTGTTCAGGGTGATGACACGCGCCCCGGCGCGGATGAAATCCTCGTGCACGGCCTGCACCAGCCCGGGATCGTCCAGCATGACCTTGATGGACCAGAGCGGATGGGCCGGTTGACCGGAACGCCGATACACTTCCTGGCCCACGCCGCCGTCGAGGAGGGTGACGACTTTCATTTGCGCATGTTAACTCGTGGTACCCGAAATACTTGCCCTTTCGCAGAGCCGCCACTTCTGGTCGAAAGCGGATGAATCCGGGCAATGGGCCCCATCGTGCGGCGCCCGATACAGTGCCAAAACTGGACGTTCGCTTTCTCGCTTATCGCAATCATCGGGGGCTCGCAGCATCGGCCGTTGGTGAGCGACCGCCTTCGGCCAATTGCGGTCGCGAGATCCCCAATGTTCGTAAGCGCTCGACGAACCACATTCTTCCCTGTTGCCCCGCCGTGAGACAAGCTCTGCGCCGTCTTGGGTGCGGAGCAAACGATGACGGAAGGATTGACGGGGCGGCAGCGATACTGGCTGAAGCACATCCAGCGTGCCGAAGAGCGGGGCGAGACGTTGAAGGCGTATGCCAAACGGCGTCGGCTGTCTATCGGCGCGCTATACCACGCGAAGTCGCAGCTGATGAAGCTCGGTGCGGTGCCGCGTCGCAATGAAGTGACGGTGGCCGCGGCCGAGTTCGTCCCGGTACGGTTCGAGGCGCTTCCAAGGGTTGGAGCGGTGTGCCGGGTTCGCTACGCGGGCTTGTGGGAAGTCGAGTGCGAGGAATGGCCCGACCCACGGTGGCTGGCGGCGCTCATGAAGGGAGCGCAAGGCGATGCTTCGGCCTGATCGGAGCATCGAGCGGGTGTATCTACACCGGTCGCCTGTCGATATGCGTAAGCAAATGGACGGCCTGGCCGCGTTGGTCGAGGGCGTGCTGAAGAGGGACCCGTTCTCGGGCGCGCTCTTCATCTTCATCAACAAGCGCCGCGACAAGCTGAAGATGCTGGTGTGGGATCGGACGGGATTCATCGTCTGGTACAAGCGGCTCGAGCAGGAGAAGTTTCCGTGGCCGGTGCGCTCGACCGAGACGGTGGTGACGCTGACCGGTGAGCAGTTGCGCTGGCTGCTCGACGGTTATGACGTGTGGCGGATGAAGCCGCACAAGACGCTGAATTTTGCGCGCGCAAGTTGAACAGCGAAGCATCGGTATCGAGTAAAATGCGCGCGTGTCGTCGCTCGCCGAACAACTCGAACACTCTCGCCGTGAGCTCGAGGCACTCAACGGTCGCCTGGAACAGATCGAGCGGGCGCGCAACGAGCGGATCGCGCTGCTCGAGGAAGAGAACCGCTGGCTGAAGCAGCAGCTGTTCGGTCGCTCCTCAGAGAAGCGCCCGGCCGAGGACATCTCGCCCGACCAAGCGAAGTTGCTGTTCAACGAGGCTGAGGCGCTTGCGCCGCTCGCCGAGACGGCCCCGGAGACGGTCCAGATCCCCGAGCACGCGCGCAAAAGACGCGGCCGCAAGGCGATCCCCGCCGAGCTTCCGCGCATCGAGGTCGTGCACGATCTGCCGGAGGCGGAGAAGGTGTGCCCGCACGATGGCACAACGCTCGAACGTATCGGCGAGGAGACGGCCGAGCAGCTCGACTACGTGCCGGCGCAGCTGCGCGTGATCCGCCACGTACGCCCGAAGTACGCCTGTCCCTGCTGCAGGGAAGGCGTGAAGATCGCGCCTGCTCCGGCGCAGCTGCTGCCGAAGAGCAAGGCGAGCCCGGAGCTGCTGGCCCATATCACCACTGCGAAGTACGTGGATGGCTTGCCCCTGCACCGGCAGGAGCGCCAGTTCGGCCGACTCGGCATCGAGCTTGCGCGGGCGACCATGGCGAGCTGGATGATCAAGCTCGGCGGCACCTATGTGTTGCCGATCGTGAACCTGCTGGGCGATCTGCTGCTTGAGGCGCCGCTGATCCATATGGATGAGACCCGCGTCCAAGTACTGAGAAGCGCCAAGGCGCCGACCGCCGATCACTGGATGTGGGTGCGATGCGCAGGCCCGCCCGGCCGCCGGATCGTGCTCTTCGACTACGATCCCTCCCGTGGAGGGCAAGTGCCGAAGCGGCTGTTGGCCGGGTACGAGGGTATCCTGCTGACCGACGGCTATGAAGCCTATGCTGCGACGGCCAGCGCCAGCGGCATGCTCCACGCTGGATGCTTCGCCCATCTACGGAGAAAGCTCGAAGACGCGCGCAAAGCGGCGAACGGGGAGAGCTCCGCTCGCACGGCGCTCGATTACATCGGCCGACTGTATCGAATCGAACGGCCGCTGCGTGATCGCAGCGCCGACGCTGTAGCGATCCTCGATACCCGGCGCCGAGAGAGCACGCCGATCGTCGAGCAGCTCTACGGCTGGCTGAACGAGATGGCTGGCCAGGTGCTGCCGCAGAGCGCGCTCGGCAAGGCCATCCACTACGGGCTCGGTCAGTGGCCGAAGCTTACGGTGTTCCTCGATCACCCCGAGGTGCCGCTGGACAACAATCGCTGTGAAAATGCGATTCGCCCGTTCGTGGTCGGACGCAAGGCATGGATGTTCAGCGACACGCCGAGCGGCGCGGCGGCGAGCGCGAACCTCTACTCGTTGGTCGAGACCGCCAAGGCGAACGGGATCGAACCGCACGCCTATCTGACTCATGTCTACACGAAGCTGCCGACGGCCCACGCCCTCGAAGACTTCGAGGCGCTGCTGCCGTGGAACGTCAAGGCTGGCCTGATTGCTCGCTGAACGCATCCGCGCAGGCTGCCATGATCATGGCGCCGGCGAAAGGACGCGGATGAACGAGCGCTTACCAATGTTCATCCTTATTGGACGACATCGGCGGGAAGCGTCGGGACAGGCCACGAAGGGTTCAGGCGCCAGCCGTTCCACTCTCCGCGCATGAGTTCTTTCTTTCGAACGAGCGCTAGGACTTCGTCACGGGCATCTGCGATATGACTGCGTTCATCGTCCGTAACCAGTCCAAGTGCCACTGCCGTTTCGTATTCTTCTTCATCCTTCCACTGAATTGAAGAATCTGGGTATACCATCGCGTCGAGAAAAAGGTCCCGCGTATCGATCCCGATTCCGGTACGCGCTGGCGGCTTCTCGAAGTCGATCTACCAACCTGTGAACGCGTGGTCACTGGCATTAAGAAATGCAGTTACAGCAAACCAACGATCCTGCACGACCTGACGTATGCAGATGTTCGATCGCCAAGTCCAGGGAGAAAGCTCCCAAGATCCCCTAGCCAAATTGCGAATACCCCGCTCACGCGTCGCGCGACATCCGGTTATCAGCGATTCCACCCAAGTGGACGGAGAAAGTCCTTTCGAGCCAGGCCACATTGCTGTAGTCAACGTTTGACCGTCGTCTTGCAGCACCCGGTTCGGCCAAGCAGTCCAAATCTCCCCGAACCAGACATCTCGGCGGAGTCTCACGCGACTAAAACTGCGCCGCCCATGGTCGAGCAGGGCAACGACGATAGCCTTACCCAAACCACATCCCCGTCGCGAAGGGATAACGTACAGATGACGAAGTCGCCCAATAGAACGGGAAGCTACGAAGGGATCGACATTCAGGCCACCGACAGCGACGAGGCCGTGGTCGAAGTAGCCGAGCAGCGCTTCGCCCGGCTGATCAACCGTATTCGTGCCGTCTTCCCACTCCCGCAGCAGCCGGTCGAGGAATCCGAATCCCTCTTGGCGAGACGAGGCCGCCAACAAGCGCGCGTTATTGCCCAATTCAGTTATGTGTCGTATGCCCGACATCGAACGGCTTCGTCCAGATCGCAAACCATC
This sequence comes from uncultured Gammaproteobacteria bacterium, assembly GCA_963782445.1. Lineage (GTDB taxonomy): Bacteria > Pseudomonadota > Gammaproteobacteria > Steroidobacterales > Rariloculaceae > ZC4RG20. Next base: position 45,232 of record CAWAJM010000001.1, on the reverse strand, counting down.
ATCCCAAGTTGCGTCGATCCCAATAGTTACCCATCCATTCTCGCGCGGCCGTCGGCTTTCGCTCTCGACCGGCCTCAATCAGGGCCAGCTCGCTCCAACAAGTTGGGGCAATTCGAGCAGTGATCCAATTGTTGGCAGATGGTCACGTTCGGAAGCGCTCCTGTGCCGGTCAAGCCAGACGCCACATAAGCCTGCCCTTCGAGCGGGGGCCGCATCCAACTCGTAGCGATCTCCGACGTAAAGCGCAGCATCTGCATCCTGGCGCAGGCACGATAACGCATGCGCAAAAATCTCAACCTGCGGTTTAGCCCAATTGCATTCCTCAGATATCAAGACGTAGTCAAACCTGTCTGCAATGTTCAGACGAGCGAGCTTCTTCCGCTGCTGCTCCGACTGCCCATTCGATATGACGCCAAGTTGATGGTCAGCAAGGCGGTCCAAGCAAGGCAATACATCATCGTATAGTCGCCAGCACTCCTCGTACTGATGTAGATAGACAGCAAACAGCTCGTCCACCTCTTGATCGGAAAGCGCACCGCCGCAGGTCTCCCGAATTCGAGCGCGGCGCTGCTCATCGTATGACAGCGTGCCGGCCACATACCGGGCAAAGTGCCGACTGTGCGCCGCTGTACAAGCATCGATGAAGCCATCTAGCGAAAGCTCGGATTCGCAGTGCCTGTGAAGGGCAGCTAACGCCTGGTGAAACGCTACGGAGTGATCGACCAGCGTATCGTCGATATCGAACAGAATGAGCATAAGCTTGCATCCGCGACCGATGCGTAACCGACTGTCTAAAATGGGTCGACTTCAGAAGTCCCGGCGCGGCCAAGAATATGGCACCAGAGCGTCTGCATTCTAGCCGACCTTCTCCGTTGTTCTCATGTTACAGGAGCGGGCCTAGCCGAACAGTGGCTTTCGGACCTCCGGGAGACACCCGAAGGCCGGCGAATGCACTGCATACCGCTCGACCAATAGCGGCCTGTTTCTCACTGATAACTCCGACGGAATGGATCCGGTCGTGGCGTTGAGGGAGGGATGGCGGGTTACTCTCCTTTTAGCGTCCTAGCGGGATCGAGGTCGGCGACGCGACGCGCGGGGATGTAAGTAGCGGCAATCGCGGCCGCTGACTCCGGCCGCGGCCACGAACGTGGCCGCGTCGACCGGCGTAACGCCAAAGAGCAGCGACGACATCAATCGCGTCACCGCCGCCGCGACCACCGCGCCAAGCGCGATCCCGACCCCGGATAGCACCATCCCTCGATAAACGAACATCCGCTTGACCGTCCGAGGCGCAGCGCCCATCGCGATCCGGATTGCGACCTCGCAGCGGCGCTGCATGACAGCGTACGCGAGTACGCCATAGATGCCGACGACGCTTAGCAACAGCGCCATCGCGCCGGCGATTCCAAGCAGGACAAGCGCAAACGATGTGCGCGCCATCGAGGCGCGATAGACCTCCGCAAGCGTGCGAGTCTGTCCGATGGGAAGTCCCGGAGCCACCGCCGCGACCGCGTGAAGTGCTCGCTCCAGATGACGATCTTCCAGAGAATATATGTGGGTTCCGAAAGCTCCGGGCTCGTCGCGGCAGACGCTGTGCGGCGCTGACCTTGCCTATTGGGGCTACGATTCGTTCGAAGGATTGGATTCCAACCAACCTATCGCCGATGTTCGAATCGGTGCAATTAGTGCTCCAGGATCGACGTCCGCCGGAGCCGTGCGCGCATCATGCGGAGGAGACCGCTGCGCGCGGCGCGATGATCCAGGAAGCGAGCGGCTCGCTCCAGTGCGTCGACGACGCGCGTGTAGCGACAAGGGAACGAATCTGCCGGAGGTATTGGCCGCTCGGGCAGCCGGCCACGAGCTGCGCCATGGCGGCCGGCCAGCCGGCACGCAGCCGGTCGGGCCTCAGCACGGCATGCTCCGAGAGCTGAGCCGGGCCCGCGAATACATGGCGCACGCGGCCGTCGGGGGTGCGGGTATGCTCGACCCGCAGGACCACGCGATGACTTGCGTCCCAGGCAAGCCGCTCGAGGCAGAACAGCCCGCTCGCGCCGGTCAGGCCCGCGATGACGGCCGGACCCCCACGCCAGCGGTGGTAGAGATCGTCGTACCAGAGCGCGGTTACGTCGCCGGAGATCCCGTGCGTGCGCATGCCGAGCGCCCTTGCGGCCTTCGCGAAAGCGCGGCTTTCCGCGAAGCCCTCGTCGAAGACCACCTTGACCGGCCAAAGCCGGTCACCCGTCGCCCCAGCCGGCCGCCGATATTGCTGCCCGGAAGGGGTTGGGCTCGATGAGCCGGCCCTCTCCGTCGCCCATCCCGGTACGGCCGACGAGGCGACGGTCGCCGTCAAGGCGACCCCTGTCCGGAGAAATTCGCGTCGATTCGACATGCGCGACTCCTGTCGCCCGACTTGGGCTTCTTCTTGCGATGCGGCTGCAACATTTTGCGGCGCCGGCCCATCGCCCGCGTCGAACGATTGTCGTGACGAGGGGCCATGCACCATCGTTTGCAATCGCATCTTCCGTGGGCTAGATTCTGAGTACGCTCAGTAACGAATCTACCTCCACCGCGGCACATAATCAACGGACCGAGCAACGGAGCAAGAACACAGCGGCGACCGTCGCAAAACGCTGTTCGCCATGGAAGGGTCCCGGGCGGCCCGCCGGCTGCGCGGCACAGGGAGACGGAGCGGATGACTCGAAGGGGGATGACTATGAAAAGCGCCGCCGCGCCGCTGTGGCTAGCCGGTTCTCTCGTCGGCTCTTTCGTCTTGTGCGGCACCGTCTGCGCTGCTCCCGAGCTTCCGCCCGGCGGCCCGGCCTGGGTCAGGGCGCCGATCGACGCCGCCGGGAAGCCGCGCGGCTACGTTCAGTACCAAGAGTATTGCTCTGCGTGTCACGGAGCGGGTCCCGAGAAGCGGCCCGGCACCGAGGCGCTGCGCGCGAAATACGGCGGCCGAAAGCCTGCGCTGCTCGAGGAGCGCACGGACCTCACGCCGGCGCTCGTCAAGGCCATGGTGCGCAACGGTATCTCCGTCATGCCGTTCTTTCGCAAGACCGAGGTCAGCGATGCCGATCTCGATGCGATCGCCGCCTACCTGACGCGCAACAATCATACCGACTGACCGGAGGCATGCCATGCAGATTCCGCCAGGGGTGAGCGCCGGCGACTGGGCCGAAGCGCTGAAGCAGTTTCGCGCGACCGTTGGTGAAGAGTGGGTCTTCACGAGCGACGAGGACGTCGATCTCTACAAGGACGCCTATTCCCCGTTCTACGGCGAGCCGGAGGAGATCACGGTGTCCGCGGCCGTGGCGCCGACGACGACCGAGGAAGTCCAGAAAATCGTCAAGACGGCGAACCGCTACCGGATTCCGATCTATCCGATCTCGACGGGCAAGAACCTCGGCTACGGGGGCTCGGCGCCGAACCTTTCCGGCAGCGTCGTGCTCGACCTCAAGCGCATGAACCGGATTCTCGATGTCGACGAGGCGAGGGCCTACGTGCTCGTCGAGCCGGGCGTAAGCTATTTCGACCTCTATCGATACATCAACGAGAAAGGTCTCAAGCTCTGGATAGACTGTCCCGACCCGGGTTGGGGCAGCCCGATCGGCAACGCGCTCGATCACGGCGTCGGGTATACGACGAACCGTTTCCGCAACCACTTCGACTCGCACTGCGGCATGGAGGTCGTTCTCGGCAACGGCGACATCGTGCGTACGGGAATGGGTGCGCTGCCGGGCGCGGAGACGTGGCAGCAGTACAAGTTCGGCATCGGCCCCTGGGTCGACGGCATTTTCTCGCAATCGAACTTCGGCGTCGTCACGAAGATGGGCTTCTGGCTCATGCCGGCGCCCGAAGCGTATCATTCCGGAACGGTTACCGTTCACCGCTTCGAAGACATCCACCGGCTCGTCGATATTGTGAATTACTTGGAAAACCTGGGTATCACGAACGGCATGCCCGCCTTCGGCAGCCCGCTGTTCTTCCGGGGAGGGTTCCTTGGCGGCGGCAAGCCGGATACGACTCTCGCGGCGATGTACGAGCACGGCGAGCCGCCGGCCGGCGAGATCAACCGCTACGCAGCGCAACGGGGCGTCGGCGTATGGAGCTGCACCCTCGGCTTCTACGGCGGCAAGGCGACGAACGCTGCGAACTGGGAATACTCGAAGCAGAAGCTCGCGGAGATCCCGGGCGCCGAGTTCAAAGAGGGCGACAGCTACGATCTGCCGCTCAAGCCCGAACAGCAGACGATGTTCGATCTGCCGCGGTTCGGGACTCCGAGCCTGCAGCGCTTCGTCATCGGCGCTCGCTCGGCAACGAACCAGGACCCGACGAACGGCCACCTCTGGTTCTCGCCGCTGATTCCGAGGACCGGCCAAGCCATTCTCGACATCAACCGGGTGCTGCGGCCGCACTTCAGCGAACTGGGCATGCCCTCTGCGGCGCTCTACGTGCTGCCCGCGGGGTATTTTGAGCGCTCCTTCATCTTCACGTTCGGGTTTCCGATCCGGCACGACGTTGCAGCCAACCGGAAGATGCGCGAGACGTTCAGACAAGTGGCTGCGCTTTGCGCCTCGCACGGCTGGGGGGAATACCGAGCGGCGCCGGCCTTCCAGTCGCTCGTTGCGGATACTTATTCCTTCAACGATCATGCGCTGCGGCGGCTGCACGAGATGATTAAGGACGCCGTCGATCCGAACGGTATTCTGGCCGCGGGCCGTTACGGGATTTGGCCGAAGCACCTGCGCACGACCAAGGACTGAGCCCCGCTGCCTATGACACGCCGCTCTATGACGCGCCGCCCCAGGGCGATAGCCGAGCTCTGCCGTCCCGGAAAAGACCTCCGACAAAGAGGATTGGGAGCATGATGAAGAACGTTCAACTCAAGAGGAGCGAACCGTAGGCCAATGATCAAGTCGTGGCGCGGAAAGCGGTCGTTGCGCGCGGCTGTGCTCCCGGCCGCCGCGCTGTCGGTGCTCGTAAGCGCCGTGAGTTCCGGCAGTGCCAGGGCAGGTACGCTGGACGCCGAGGCGCAGCAGGCAGCGCAGCACAACTTCGCCGAGTACATCGATCTGCTGCGCATCCCCAACGTCGCCGCCGTCCCAGCGAACATCGTTCGCAATGCGCAATTCCTGCAAGGGGCGTTCGAGCGGCGCGGATTCCGCGTGCGTCTGGTGCAGAACGCGGCCGGACGCCCGGTCGTGCTGGCCGAGCTTAAGACGAGTGCACGGCGCCTCCCGACCGTGCTCTTCTACATCCATTACGACGGTCAACCCGTCACAGCCCGCGAATGGTCGCAGCCGAATCCATTCGAGCCCGTCGTGCGCCGGCGCGGCGCCGAAGGCAGCTGGCAGGACGTTGGCCTGGAGGCGCTGCAGGCGCGGCCGCTCGATCCGGAGCTGCGGGTGTTCGCGCGCTCCGCCGCGGACGACAAGGCGCCGATCGAGATGTTTCTGACGGCGGTCGATCTGCTGGCGGCGCGCCATGCGGCGCCGGCCTTCGGCGTGAAGGTGCTGCTCGACGGCGAGGAGGAGATCGGCTCGCCGAGCCTCGCGGCTACGATCGCTTCCGACCCGGAAGCGTTTCGCGCGGACGCGCTCGTCGTCCTCGACGGTCCCTTGCATGCGTCGGGTCGGCCGACGCTCGTGTTCGGCAATCGCGGTCTCGCCCAGACTACGCTCGAGGTTTTCGGGCCCCGCGCACCCATGCACAGCGGCCACTTCGGCAACTACGTTCCGAACCCCGCGCAGCGGCTCGCTGCCTTGCTAGCGAGCATGAAGGACGATGACGGCCGGGTAACGATCCCAGGCTACTACGATGGCGTCACGCTCACGCCCGCGGACCGCGCTGCGCTCGCCGCCGTCGGCGACGACGAGGCCGCGCTTCGCCGGCGAGCCGGCATCGCGCGCCCGGAGCGAGTCGGCGCCAATTACCAGGAGGCGCTGCAGTATCCGTCCCTAAACGTTCGCGGCATGGCGGCCGGCGGCGTCGGCGCAAGCGCCGCGAACGTGATTCCGAGCACGGCCATCGCAGAGATCGATCTCAGGACGACGCCGGAGACCGACGGCCGCCGGCTCTTCGATCTCGTGAGGCGGCACATCGAGCACCAGGGCTATCATCTCGTCGAGAGCGCGCCGACGGACGAGGAGCGCGCGCATTACGACAAGCTTGCCCGCTTCACGCTCCACTCCGCGCAGGCCGCCGAGCGCATGCCGATGGATTCGCCGATCGGCCGCTGGGCGCTGCGCGCACTGCGGGCGCCGACCGCGCCGGAGCCGCAAGAGGCGCCGGTGCGCATTCGCATGATGGGGGGCACGGTACCGACCGACGTGCTGGTCGGCGCCCTGCATATGCCGTTCGTGCTCGTGCCGACGGTCAACCCCGATAACAATCAGCATGCCCGCGACGAGAACCTGCGCATCGGCCAGTTCGTGACCGGCTCGGAGACGATCTACAGCTTGTTGACGACGGTGTTCCCTTAGACTTTGTGAAGCTCCGTCAGAATGGGCGGCCCGTCTCGAATAGCGGCTACTTCGAGGCTCGCGCGCCTTCGAAATAGGTCTTCAGCGTGGTCCGCAGATACGCAGAGCACTCCGGCAAGCTGAAGCGGCCCATTAGGAAATGCGACAGCGCCATGTAGTACAGGGAGAATAGCGCCAGCGAAATCTCCTTCGGCTGCAACGCTTCGCGGACGCGGCCGAGCTTCTGTTCCCGAGCGGCGACCTCGGCCAACGTCTCCATGATGACCAAGGCGGGCGATCCCGTCTTGGAGCCTGCGGACTTCGGATGGCGCGGCAGAGAGAACTCGCGCACGTAGAAGCGGGACAGGTTCTTGTCCTTCGCGTGATACTGCAGCAGCCCCCTGAAGATATGCCAGGCCTGGTCGGGCAATTGGCGATTGCGCGGAAGAGATGCCTCGAGCGCATTGACCGTCTCTATGAGATCGTTCGACATCACGATCCCGAGCAGGTCTTCCTTCTTCGGCGCGTACAGGAACAGCGTGCCGGAGCCGATGTCCGCCTTCTCGGCGACGGCCTGAGTCGTCGTCCCTTCGAAGCCGTGCTCCTTGAACAGCGCCGCGGCCGCGCGGCGTATCCGCTGCAGTTTGTCCAGCTTGTTGCGCTCGCGCCGGCCGACGGCAGCCTTGGAGCGGGATTCAGAACGTCGGTGTACGGCGCGCGCTGGCGGGGCCGGCCTTCTTCATGTCTTCTCACGAACAGGTGAAATCAAAGCCCGGTAGTATACCGTGCACTTAGCGGAGCTTGACGGGCGGCACCCAGCGGCCGTCGGCTGTCCTGCCTCGTCCCTCGTCCCTCGTCCCTCGTCCCTTGCTCCATGCCACAAAAGTGAGTGGGCGTGTGACATGCTTCGGCAAATGGGAATCGCCGCCTTTCGGCACCATCTCGAAGAAATCGGCGCCGACGTATTCGACGCGGTCTCCAAGCTGATCGCGATCCGCACCGACAATCACTCCCGGCGGAAGCACGCAGGGCCTCATTTGCGGGTTCCTTGTCACGCTTTGTCGCCTCGAGGCGCCATCTTGGGCTAGGATGGCGTCCGAACCCGGCAGGGAAGGATGCAATGATGCGACGTTTCTCTATCGGCGTAGCTCTCGTCACTTGGCTGCTGGCGGCAAACGCACTGGCCCAACGTGGTGCGATGCGCCCGCCCTTGTTCTTCAGCGAAGGGTGGAAGGCGCTTTCGACTTCCGCCGACGACCACGGCGCGTGGCCCGCCTCCCAGGCGGGAGTCGCGAGCCCGAATCTCGAGCTCGGGCTGTATGGCCCCTCCGGGAAGGAAATCCAGCTTGTCGGCGTCCGGGGCTCGAGCGACGTCTACCCGCTCAACCTCTGGACGGGGACGACCACATCGCCGAGCGCAGCGACGCTGCGTGACCGCGACCATTACGTCGATCTCTCCAGTCCGCTCGCGAAGATCCGTTGGGTCGTTCGCACATCCGGTTTCCACCAGATTCATCCCGTCGTGAAGCTGGCCGACGGCACCTGGCTCGTTGGGGATCATGCGACGGGACCGGAGCTCGATTTCAACGTCTCCGATGTTTCGATCGCAGACCTGCGATGGCTCAAGCTAGACATCGAGCGCGTGGTGGCCGTCGGCAACTGGATCGAGCATCCAGACCTCCGCAAGGTCGACGAGATAGGCTTCGCCGATCTGATGCCCGGCAGCGGCCACGGGCCCGGGGGCTACGTCAATGTCGGTCGCATCGAGGTGTACGGAGCGCCTGTCAATCGGTAGCGGACCCCAGCGAGCGATCAGGTAATCGCCGGAGATGACGCCCGGGCCGCGGCTCAGGATGAACAGCAGCATCGACGCCCGCGTCAGGTGCTGAAGCCAGTTCTGCGAATAAACGAAAGCCTCTGGGGCCGAAGTACCGCCCACACGATTCGCCACTCAGATCCGGCGGACGCCAGCGACGCTGGCCTGCTCACTCTGAGTTCGGCGGCGCGGTGAATGCTATACATTGAGCATTAGAGGCGCTGAACTGAGACCGGCCCCCGGGGCTGGTCTTGGTCGGTACGTCGAATCGGCGAGCCGTAGCGCACCCGTTACCGAAGCGCCGCTCGGACGTTCTCAGCAAGCATGGGCCAGCGACGTGCCAAGCGGCGAGCCGGGACCCGAAGAGATCGTCGACCGCATCATCGAAGCGCAGCGAATGCAAGACGCCTGGAACGCCTTGGAGAAGCAACAGCGCGCGCTGCTCGCTCTGCAAGCAGAGGGCTACAGTCTTGCGGAGATGCAGGCGATTACCGACCTGTCGACGGATGTGCTCAAGGCGCGTCTGTACCGCGCCCGCGTCCGTTTTAGAAAACTCTTGGGAGCGCGCAAGAGCGGCTCGGTGCTCTTGTCGAGGAGCTAGCATGGACTGTCAAGCCATTTCCAGAATCCTGGATGAGCGAGCGGAGCGGCGTCTCAGTGCCGCCGAACGTTGCTCGGTCGACCGGCACTTGGCCGCCTGCGACAGCTGCGCTGCCGCTTGGCATGCGCACGAAGCCATGGCCGCGCTGCGGCTACCCGCCACGCCCCCACATCTGCTGGAGCAGACGCTCAATTTTGTGTCCGCCCGCTCCTCCGCCGGGTCTCGCCGCCGCATTGCTTCACTCTTGATGCTAGGCGGGATCGCTTCCGCCGCCGCAGTGGCGATTGCGGCGGTGGCTGCAGTGAAATTGCCGAAAGATTCCGGCGCGGACTTGGAACCCGTTAAGCAGCCTAGGGCCATGGTGTATCCGTCGAGAGATCGAGCCGACCCGCCTGGCGGAATCGTGGCGCCGGTCGAACCCAGGGCAGCCCCCGAAAGGGCCTCACGTCCGATCGTTCGCATCCCGCCCGAGTATCCTCAGAGGGCCTTACAGCGAGGCCTCGAAGGGTGGGTACGCGTGGAATTCACTATCACATCGACGGGTGGGGTCGCGAATGCGCACGCCGTAGCTTCGAACAACAGTCTCTTTGAAGCGCCCGCCGTGGCGGCCGTCACGCGATGGCGGTTCGCGCCGCGCCGCATCGACGGCACGTCCGTGGACGTCCCCGGCGTGAAAACGACGGTTGTGTTCAGACTCGGGAAATAACGGGCTTGCCGGCGTCGTGCGGCGCGCCGGAGACCGGCGACCGCGTTCACTGCTGGTTCGCTATAATGCTGCATCTGTCGTCGATGCGAGAAGAGCGATGACCCATCTCGACTTCGGGCAAGCCGCTGCTCCGGAACACCTCGAAGCAGAAGATTGTCGCTCAGCCACACTTCAGCCTGACCTGGAAACTGACAGCTTCAGTCCGGAGGTGCGCACATGAGAGCAGCAGTCGTCCTCGGTCTGTTGGCGACGAGTGCAGCCCAAGCGCACCACGGGTTGGCCAACTACGACTTGAATACGAACATCGAGCTCGACGGTGTCGTTACCCGCGTGCAGTTCGTCAATCCCCATTCCTGGCTCTATTTGAACGTCGCCGGGGCCGATGGGAGGACGGTTGCGTACAAGTGCGAGCTACGCGGCCTGACGGTGTTGAAGCGCTCCGGTTGGTCAGAGGCCATGTTTCCGGCCGGGATGCACATTCGCGTAACCGGTTCGCCCGATCGCCGCGACCCGACCACCTGTTACACCGGCACGATCTTCTTTCCGGACGGCTCGTCCGTGGATCGTTACGGGCAGCTGAAGTCGGCGCCGAAGCGAGTCGTCCCCGCAAACAGGCTGGCGCGGCGCGCGGATGGTAAGCCCAACATCGCCGGCGACTGGGCGCGCGAGCAGGTGGTCATGACCGATCCTCGCGGGCAGAGCGGCACCCTGGTGCCCCTCAGCACCGCCGGTCGTTTCAAGCCCGGCGAAGTGCCGAAGGGGGCACAGGCATTCCCCGGCGCTCGCGGTACGGCGATCTCGCTTGCCAAGGACCCCGTCAACGCCTATTGGAACCAGCGAGGCAGCATGCTGCCGTTGACGGAACGCGGCAAGGCTGTCATGCGCGACTTCGACGGCTCCTCCGCCGATAACCCGCGCCTGAGCTGCAAGCCCACGAATATCTTGTTCGATTGGACCTTCGAGGAAGACATCAACCGCATCGCGCAGAGCGACACCGAAATCCGGTTGCTGTACGGGTCCTGGGGCCTCGATCGCACTATCCATCTGGATCGCGACTCGCCACCCGAGAACGTTCCCCTGACGAGATCGGGGTATTCGATCGGGCACTGGCAAGGCGATACGCTCGTCGTCGAAACGACCTCTTTCCTCCCGGGCATTCTGAGCGCCGATGGCCGTCTCCCGCACGGCAGCAAGATGCGCGTTACCGAGAAGTTCGACTTCGATCCGGAGGCGGGTGCGTTGCATCGCTCCTACGTGGCCGTGGATCCGGAGTACTTCGAAGGAGAGTTCCGTGGCGAAGACACGGTCTATCTGTCCGCATTGCCGTATCACGGCACCACGCCCTGTCAAGCCGACGAGTAGAAACGGTCGCGTGCCGACCCTGAATGCCATCGCGCATCGCATATTGCGCAAGGCGCGCTGACCGCCGCCAATCGCCAGCGGCCCTGGATGGGCGGTCTCCTCGTGCCCCCATGCCCGCCCGTTGCGCCCGGCAAAGTCCCCGCGGGCTCGGTCACGGATACCGGGTCGGAGGCGGGGAAGGTGTCCTCGAGGCCCTCGTCGAGCTCCCGCTCGAGGCGGCGTTTGAGCTCTTCTTTGGGCTCGTCCGGCTCCGATGACTCGGGCCGCTCTTCCGCGCGCTGCGGCGGTCTTCGCGACGGCCGCGCGCGGCCTTCGTATTGATAGGTAAGCGCTCGCTAATCCCCGTCCTTCCGCCAGTCCCAGGATGATGGCAGCCTGTGCGGATGTTTTCAGCGAGCGATCAACGCAGCCTTGACGTTCCACGGCAGCAGCGCCTCGAAGTCTTCGAGGGCGTGGGCTGTCGGCAGCTTCGTATAGACATGAGTCAGATAGGCGTGCGGCTCGATCCCGTTCGCCTTGGCCGTCTCGACCAACGAGTAGAGGTTCGAGCTCGCGGCCGCGCCGCTCACCGTGTCGCTGAACAACCATGCCTTGCGTCCGACCACGAACGGACGGATCGCATTCTCACAGCGATTGTTATCCAGCGGCACTTCGGCGTGCTCGAGGAACACCGTGAGCTTCGGCCACTGACCGAGTCCGTAATGGACGGCCTTGCCAAGCGCACTCTGCGGCAGCACCCGGCCGGCCATCTCGTTGAGCCAGCCGAGGAGTTGCTCGATGATCGGCGCGCTCTCTCGGTCGCGTGCTTCGAGGATCGCATCGGCGTCCGCGCTGCGGTCACGCAGCTGCCGTTCGATCCGATACAGTCGGCCGATGTAGTCGAGTGCAGCACGAGCGGAGCTCTCCCCGCGCGCCGCTTTGCGCGCGTCTTCGAGCTTTCTGCGTAGATGAGCCCAACACCCAGCGTGGAGCATGCCGCCGGCGCTCGCCGTCGCCGCATAGGCTTCATAGCCGTCGGTCAGCAGGATACCTTCGTACCCGGCCAACAGCCGCTTCGGCACTTGCCCTCCACGAGAGGGATCGTAGTCGAAGAGCACGATCCGGCGGCCGGGCGGCCCTGCGCATCGCACCCACATCCAGTGATCGGCTGTAGGCGCCTTGGCGCTGCGCAGCACCTGCACGCGGGTCTCATCCATATGGATCAGCGGCGCCTCGAGCAGCAGATCAGCCAGCAGGTTCACGATCGGCAGTACGTACGTGCCGCCGAGCTTGATCATCCAGCTCGCCATCGTCGCCCGCGCAAGCTCGATGCCGAGCCGGCCAAACTGGCGCTCCTGCCGGTGCAGCGGCAGGCCGTCGACGTACTTCGCAGTCGTAATATGGGCCAGCAGCCCCGGGCTCGCCTTGCTCTTCGGCAGCAGCTGCGCCGCGGCAGGCGCGATCTTCACGCCTTCTTTACAGCAGAGGCAGGCGTACTTCGGGCGTACGTGGCGGATCACCCGCAGCTGCGCCGGCACGTAGTCGAGCTGCTCGGCCGTCTCCTCGCCGATACGCTCGAGCGTCGTGCCGTCGTGCGGGCAGACCTTCTCCGCCTCCGGCAGATCGTGCACGACCTCGATGCGCGGGAGCTCGGCGGGGATCGCCTTGCGGCCGCGCTTCTTGCCCGCGTGCTCAGGGATCTTGACCGTGTCCGGCGCCGTCTTGTCATCGGCGAGCGGCACCAGCGCCTCGGCCTCGTTGAACAGCAACTTCGCTTGGTCGGGTGAAAGGTCCTCGGCCGGCCGCTTCTCTGAGGAGCGGCCGAAGAGCTGCTGCTTCAGCCAGCGGTTCTCTTCCTCGAGCAGCGTGATGCGCTCGTTGCGCGCGCGCTCGATCTGTTCGAGGCGGCCGTTGAGTACCTCAAGCTCGCGACGAGAGTGTTCGAGTTGTTCGGCGAGCGACGGCACACATGCATTTTACTCGATACCGATGCTTCGATGCTCAACTTACGCGAGCAAAATCCAGCGCCTTGTGCGGCTTCATCCGCCACACGTCGTAACCGTCGAGTAGCCAGTGCAGCTGCTCACCGGTCAGCGTCACCATCGTCTCGGTCGAGCGCACCGGCCACGAGAACTTCTCCTGCTCGAGCCGCTTGTACCAGACGATGAACCCCGTCCGATCCCACGCCAGCATCTTCAGCTTGTCGCGGCGCTTGTTGATGAAGATGAAGAGCGCGCCCGAGAATGGATCGGTTTTCAGAATGCCCTCGACCAGCGCGGCCAGACCGTCCATTTGCTTACGCATATCGACCGGCGCCCGGTGCAGATACACCCGCTCGATGCTCCGATCAGGCCGTAGCATCGCCTCGTGCACCCTGCATGAGCGTCGCCAACCAGCGCGCGTCAGGCCATTCCTCGCACTCGACCTCCCACAACCCGGCGTAGCGAACGCGACACACCGCACCGAATCGCGGGGGCCGCTCCAACCGCACCGGAATGAAGTCGGTGGCGGCGACCGCCGCTTGCTCGCGCCGCGGCAGTGCGCCGAGCTTCATCAGCTGCGACTGGCAGGTAACCCGTCTCGAGCTCATCGACCTCGAAGCCTGCATGCCTGACGAGCTCGGCGATGGGCCGGTTCAGATGGCAGCCGCCCGCGACCTTCATCCAAACGGGCGTCAGGCGATTCTGCCACTTGCGCACACTCTGCTCCGGGGCGAGGCCGTGTTCGGCAAAAACCAGCCGACCATCCCGTTTGAGGACGCGATGCATTTCGGCGAGGGCGCGGTCCGGATTCGGAATCGTGCAGAGCGTCCAGGTCGTCACGACGGTATCCACGCTTTCGTCGTCGAGAGGGATCTCCTCGGCCGAGCCCTGGATGAAGGTTACGCGACGGCCGGCCTTGGCCGCGTTGCGCTCGGCGAGCTCGAGGAGCTTGCCGTCGGGCTCGAGCGCGAGGATCTCGCTTACCTCCGGCGGATACAGGCCGAGATTCAAGCCCGAGCCGGCGCCGATCTCGAGCACACGGCCCCGCGCTGCCCATGCGACGCGCGCACGATACGCTGCTGCCCCCGAATCCAACCACCCTCCTCGTCGAGCTCGCCCTCGACCGTCTGCGCCGAAAGATCGCGCGGATCAAGCTCAGGGCCGTTAGCGCGCCTCGCCCGAATTTCAACTTTCACCCACAGCCGCCAAGCCCGGCCTCGGTACGGGCGGACGCCGGGCAGGGGATATCGTGGGGCGTCCAGCCCTCGGGCGGCTACGATCGCGTGAATTGCACCTGGCCGGTGTAGGCCACCATCCACTGCACGCCGAACTTGTCCGCGCAGATGCCATACTTCTCCGCCCATTCCGTCTTTTGAAGTGCCATCTCTATGCGACCGCCCGCGGCGAGCCCGCCGAATAGCCGCTCGGCTTCTTCGGCCGTATCCGCCGTCACCATGATGTAGACGTTGTTGCCCGTGTGGAGCGACTCGCCGCGGGAAGCCGGGACGTCGCTCGCCATGAGCATCGTCTCCCCCAGGGGGAGCGCAACATGTGCGATTCTGTTGCGCTCGCCCTCGGGAAGACTACCCGCGCCGCCGGGGAAGTCCTTGAAGCGCACGAGCATCTGAAAGTCGCCGCCGAAGACGGACTTGTAGAAGTCGAAGGCCGCTTGGGCATTGCCATTGAAGTTCAAGTAGGGATGCGCCGCTCTCATGCGATTGTCCTCCAAGACGTGGGAATGGATCTGTGTGGCGAATGAGACCAGTCTCCTCGTTGATTACTCCGGCGCCTCCATCGCTTCGAGCGGCCGAACCTCGCATTCGCCCGTGAATTTCGGCCAGTGAATGCGGTGCAGCTCCATGAACCGCCGCGCGAGCTCGAGCGCCTCGGCCTCGGACTTCGCTTCGACGAGCGCGTAGCCGCCGACAACCTCTTTCGATTCGACGAACGGGCCGTCGATGACGGTAATGTTTCCGCGCTCCAGACGCACGCGCTTGCCCTTGGCGGTCGGCTGCAGGCCCGCAGTGTCGACGATCGCACCGCTCTTCAAGGCTTCACCGACGAACTCGCCCATTGCTTGAAAAAGGGACGCCGGAACCTCCTCGTGGCGGTAGTCCTCTGTGTGCTTGATGAACATCATGTATCGCATTGGCGTGGCTCCTTCGGAAGTTGAGTGGGTGTTCATCTACTCGTCGAACCGGGGCCCGCGAAATCGACAGCCGCAAGAACTCTGGATCGCCGGGCGCCAACGCGGGCCGGTCTGCCTCGCGGGCGGGGCCATCTCGGCCGGCATGCATGACTCGGGGCAGCCACTGAAAAGACCGCCCGCTTCCTATGCGTCGGATTTCGCAACTCCCGCCAGTAATACCTGCTAGAGTGAAAACCGCTCCTCGTCCCAGGCGCGGACGCGCTTTGGCCTCGCGTGTATGGCCAAAGATCCAGAGCGCGCCGGTTCCCAACTGGCCAGGACAAAGCAGCCTCGGTCCCGCTTCTCGGTTCAATCGCTGAAAGGACACCGAAATGGACGACAATACCCATCAAGGCGGAAGCTATGTGACCACGGACGATGGCGTTCAAATCTTTTACAAGGATTGGGGGTCGGGCCAACCGATCGTGTTCAGCCATGGCTGGCCCCTGTCGGCGGACGACTGGGATCCGCAGATGATGTTCTTCCTGCAACACGGCTATCGCGTCATCGCCCATGACCGCCGCGGGCATGGCCGCTCGACGCAGACCGATACCGGCAACGATATGGATCACTATGCAGCCGACCTGGCGGCACTGACCGGACGCCTCAACCTTACGAACGCCATTCATGTCGGCCATTCGACGGGCGGCGGCGAGGTGGTGCGCTACGTTGCGCGCCACGAGGAGCGCGTCGCGAGAGCGGCGATTATCAGCGCCGTGCCGCCGCTGATGCTGAAGACGGATGCCAATCCAGAGGGTTTGCCGGTAGAGATGTTCGACGCTTTTCGTCATCAGAACGCATTCAACCGCCAGCAGTTCTACCGCGACGTGCCGGAAGGGCCCTTCTATGGGTTCAACCGGCCCGGTACGAAGACCATCACTGGCTTCGTAAACAATTGGTGGCGACAGGGCATGATGGGCGGCATCAAGGCGGAGACCGATTGCATCAAAGCATTCTCGGAAACCGATTTCACCGAAGATCTGAAGAGCATCACCGTGCCCGTTTTGGTCATGCATAGCCGGGACGATCAGGTGGTGCCTTACGCCACCTCCGGTCCGAGATCGGCGGCCCTTCTGAAGAACGGCAGACTGATAACCTACGAAGACTATCCGCACGGCATGATCACGACCCACGCGGAGCGTATCAACTCCGATTTACTGGCTTTCGTGAAGGAGTGATTCCCGAGTCGTCGCAGTATGAGGTATCGCTTGAACGCTCATGCACTCGCTACCGGCGCCGCGGCCTTCACGGCGTTTTTCGCGACAATCGGTCCGCTCGACGTCGCGGCGATCTTTGCGGCGCTGACGCCGAGCGCTTCGCGGCAGGCGCGCCGCTCCATGGCCATGCGCGGCACCGCCGTCGCCACCATCATCCTCGTCTCCGTGGCGTTGTTTGGCAAACCGCTTCTCGATACGCTCGGTGTCTCGTTGCCGGCGCTCAGAACGGCGGGCGGCGTGCTGCTGTTGCTCATCGGTATCGAGCTCGTGTTCGGACGCACCTCGGGGAGCACGTCGGCGACGCCGGAGGAACGACGCGAGGCGGCCGGCAAGGACGATATCGCGGTGTTTCCGCTCGCGACGCCGCTCATCGCCGGCCCCGGCGCCATGGGCGCGGCGATCCTGCTCATGAGCAACGCCCACGGCTCGATCATGCTGCAGGCTGCTGTCCTCGGTGCGCTGCTGCTGATGTTGGCCCTGACTTTGCTTGCCCTGCTGCTCGCGGGCGAGATCGTTCGGCTTCTCGGTGTCACCGGGATGCATGTCGTCGGGCGAGTTTTCGGCATACTGCTGGCCGCGATGGCCGTGCAGTTCGTCTTCGACGGCATCGAGCAAAGCGGCTTGCTCGGCGGCTGAGAGGGCTTGCGGCCTAGCTTGCTGGCCGGTCAATGAGCGGCTTGTTTGGGGAGAGCCACGGCCGCGAGACGCTCGTGTCGATCAAGCGCCTTCGCCGCGCGGGGGAGGCGGCGAGGACCGGCCCGGTTGTTCGGTCAGCTTCAGCAAGATATCGGCATACCAGGCGCAATTGAGCCCCGGCGCCTCGTCGAGCTCGAGATCGCGGCCGCCGACATCGAGTCGAGCCGAGTGCACGCCGAGCAGCATCCACGGCAGGTCGCCCGTGATCGCGTCCGAGGCGGCAACGCGCGCTACGACCGGGGCTCCGCTGCTTCCCCGGTGCGTCCGCCCGTCCGTCAGGAAGTAGCCCTCCCCCTGAAATCGCAGCCCAAAGGACGAAGCGACCACCGCATGCCCTACCACGGGCATGTGGTGCCGGGTGTCGTGAAGGCCTAGCGGGAAGCCGACGGCGGATAGGGAGTTTAAGGCGCCCCTCGTTTTCGCAGCGATGCGCGGAATGGGCCTTATGTTAGCGGCGGGCCGGGCCGATGAGGGCGGTGCGGCTCGATCGAGGCCGTGATCCAGGCTGAGCCGATCCTAGCCCTGGTCGCTCGAGCGTCTGAATCTTCCCCTTTGAGCTGGAAATGCCGGCGCGTCCGGCCCCAAGCCGGGCGCAAGCCAAGACCCGCCCGTCGCGGCCCAGTGGCCCGGGCGGCCAAGAGCGCCAGCGCCGGTCAGAGCGACAGATCCCCCTGGGGCGGCGCACGGCTCGGATGCGCCGGATCGACACATTCGCCGTCGCGGCCGAGGTGCGCGAGAGCCCGTTCATCAATGAGCTGGCCGCGCGCGGTATTCACTATGACCACTCCACGCTTCATTCTGGCGATCTGTGCCTCGTCGACTATTCTCGCGGTTTCGTTCGTCAGCGGAACATGCAAGGAAATAATATCCGCCAGGCGAATCAGTTCGTCCAGAGAAACGAATCGCCCCGGTACGCTACCCTTCGGTGAACGCGCCGTATAGATCGTGGGGAGCCCGAGACCAGCCCTCACCGCGCCGCGTAATAGCATCGAAGTAGGTCGTGCTTCTTAGTGCGGCCAGCATGAGTGTCAACGTCATCTCGGCGACTGCCCGACTGTCTGTTCCGGGCATGGTTGCAACTGCGACACTGTGTTGTTCGGCCGCCTTTAGATCGATCGTGTTGACGCCAACGCCGATCTTCTGAATCAGCTTAAGCCTTGGCGCATTGGCTATCACTTCGGCAGTTACGGGTTTCAATACGTGCAACAGTACATCGGCACTCTGCATTCCTTCGGCAAACGACGCGTCATCTGCTTCATCAACGACAGCAATCGAAAGCCAATCTGATTCGGCAACTCTTAGGCGCTCGGTCAACCCTGGACTGGCGCGGTAGTGCAGGACGGCGCGAATCATCACTGACTGTCAGCAACTCGTCGCCGAGCACCTGAAGGCAGAGCATCCGCACCGGCAAAGTACGCTTGGGCGCCGAGGGCTTCTTCGATACGAAGCATCTCGTTCCATTTAGCCATTCGCTCGGAGCGCGAGAAGGAGCCCACTTTGAACTGTCCCGCGTCCCATCCGACGGCGAGATGTGCAATAGTCACGTCCTCCGTTTCGCCGGAACGCGCCGATACGATCGTCCCCCAATCCGCAGTGCGAGCCGCATCCAGCGCAGCCTTAGCCTCCGTAACGGTCCCTGCCTGATTAACCTTGACCAGCACCGCGTTTGCCGCCCCAACCTTGGCTGCCGACTCGACACGTTTCTCGTTCGTCACCAATAGATCGTCGCCAATCAACTGCACCCTGTCTTTCAGGCGCGCCAGAAGTCGGGAAGAGCCGTCCGGATCGTCCTCCGCGAGTGGGTCTTCTATCGAGCAAATCGGAAATCGTTCGATCCAGCCTTCGATCAGTTCGATCATCGCCTCGGTCTCGATCTCGCGATCATCGAGGGCCAGCCGGTATCTTCCTTCACCGCCGAACTCACTAGCGGCGATGTCGAGGGAAATCCATACGTCTTCGCCCGGTCTATATCCGGCGTGCTCGATCGCACGTACGAGTTCTTCAAGTGCTTCCTCATTCGATGCGAAGCTTGGCCACCAGCCGCCCTCATCAGCCACGCCAGCAAGTCGGCCCGTTTCCGACATTCGCTTTCCGGCCGCGCGGTACACTTCGGAAGTGATGGCCAGCGCCTCGCGAAAGCTTTCTGCCCGCGGCGTGATGATCATATAGTCCTGAATGTCCGTACGGCCGCCCGCGTGTGCGCCGCCGCCAAAAATCTGAATTTCCGGCATCGGGATTCGGACTCGACTCTCACCCGCAAGATGGCGCCACAGAGGCACGCCGGAACCAGCGGCTGCGGCGTGGAGGGCCGCCATCGACACGGCGACCATGGCGTTGCCGCCGAGGCGCGACTTGTTGACGGTTCCGTCCAGTGCAATCAGCGTGCCGTCGATATTTGCTTGGTCGGCGCCGTCGCGACCTTTGAGGGAGGCCGCAATCTCATCATTAACATGCGCTACCGCCGAGTCGACTCCGAACCCACCGAAGCTCGCAGTCCCGTCCCGCAGATCGACTGCCTCGTGCATGCCCCGCGATGCGCCTGCCGGAGCGATGGCTCGGCCGAGCGCACCGCCGGCCAGTGTTACTTCGGCCTCGACTGTGGGACGTCCCCGCGAATCCCAGACCTGGCGGCCTTTCACGTCGACGATCGCGTAGCGGTTCATTCGGTGATTCCTTCGTACCAGGCGTCCCTGATTTCCCCGAGCGTATCGGCCGGCTCGGCAATCAAGCGTCGCGAAATCCGTCTTACATTCGCCTTCTGGGCATCTGTGGTGATGTACTCAACCGGCGATTTTCCATCGATTCGCGCCAGTAGTAGCGCGGACAAGAGACCAGCGGCACGCGCCTCCAAGTCTGCCGGCCTTTCCCAATCGATCTGGTCTCCGTAGCCAGCGAAGAGCGACTCGAAACACTGCATGTAGCAGTCGCGCCATTGCGGCCGCCAAACCGACTTCAGAAGCAGGTGGTTCAGACAGAAGGCGAGATCGAATGCCGGGTCGCCGTAGCACGCGCCTTCGGAATCGAGAAACACGGGCCCATCGGGTCCCTGCAGAATATTCTTTGGGCTCACATCGCCGTGCATGAGCGCGAGCCTGGTGGCGAGCGTCGTATCCGCCAGTTCGTTCAATCGCCCCGCAAAATCCGGATGGCGCGTAGCAGTCGACCGCAGATACGGTTCCATGCGCAGCACTTCAAACAGCGCCTGGTTCGGAAAAGCTGCGGCGACATCGCCATTCTTCGCCGTTCGGGCGTGGATCTTGCCTATCACCTCGCCAACCGTCTTGGCGAATGCCGGATCGATGACACCGTCACGCAGCGAACCCTTCCAGCACGGATACCGGTTCGGA
This sequence comes from uncultured Gammaproteobacteria bacterium, assembly GCA_963782445.1. GTDB lineage: Bacteria > Pseudomonadota > Gammaproteobacteria > Steroidobacterales > Rariloculaceae > ZC4RG20. The sequence goes on along the minus strand of CAWAJM010000001.1, from coordinate 24,877 downwards.
TCGAGATAGGCCATCACGAAACCATGGTGGCTGGCATCGGCCGCGATCAGCCTTGGCGCAGCCCCCGATGGATCGCTTGCACCGTCTGAATCCAGGCAACCTCGGCTTCGCTGCGCTCGACGGGAGCGAACCAGTCTTGCGCGACTTTTAGCCTGCGCAAAGCTCGCTTCGCACAGACGGGTCCTGACGGCAGATCGATACGAAAAATCTCTGAAGACACGCCACCCGTCAGCGGTGTCAATGCGGGCCGGTCACCGGCAGCAGTCAGGCCACAGGCTTGCAGCATCGCATAGATCTGCTCATGGGAATTCACAGAGGTATTGATCGGGCGTGATCGTTGCGTCGGGAGGACGAACACTCGCTCGCCAAGCTACCGATAGTCCTCTCTGATCGGGTGAAACACGTCCAGTGCCCTGACTTTCGAGTCACCGGCGATCGCACTATGCTCAACGTTTCCCGGTATCCGCCACATGTCGCCCGGTGACAGGACATGTCGTTCGCCGCCTATGATGAACGTCAACTCTCCTTCCAGAAGCATCCCCATCTGCTCGTGCGGATGGCAGTGTGATTCGACCACAGCGCCCGGCTCGAACTCCACGAGCGACAGAGTCATCCCCATGCCGACCGTAGTGAACATATCGACGCCGGGAAACAGATTATGGTGCGAGCACTGCTCACGTTTCACGATATAGCTGGACATTTCACATTCACTCATGGAATTGGGTCGAAGTCAGAATCGGGCGGTCCACGTCGTTCAGAGTCTAACCGCGTACGCCCCGTCCTGGAGTCGAAACCGGCGGGTTCCGGAGTTAGGTGACGCCTTCAGCGGGCTCCGGGACCACGCCTTGCTGTTTCGGTCCCCTCATCGGCGGCAATGCCTTGCCGAGAGTTCGTGCCCAAGGTCCGTGTGACCTGACTGTGACCCAATAGAGCCCGATCCCGACCATTAGAGACCAACAGAGAACACACACGGGCGGAGAGCAAACCGCATACGAATGCGGTCTCCGGGGGTATGGAGTGGTCTCGGACCGTTCGGGAATTGGCGCGCCCGGGAGGACAAACTTCGAACTCTTTGCTCGATATGCTGACTGAATGGAATCTCTATCTTCAACAAAGATCGCGCCGCCTCATCGACCATCAAGCACTATAACTGCCTGCCAGGTACGGATAGCTCTGATGGGCCGTAAGTCGGCGGCGGAATCCGTTGGATCGGCTTGAAACCGGGCGGATCACGGCAGATCAAGACCGCGGTCCGGCCAGAGCCGATCCGACCCCTCGTTCGGGCGCGGCGTTAACCGGGGCATTGCGGGGTGTCCCCGCTCGAAGAGGGTGTGCCGAAAACGCCGGCTGGTCCTGCGTAGCCGCGGCGAAGCAGGACGGCGGTTGAGGCCAGGGGGAAGGCGTTCTCCCGCGATACCGGCATTGCTTGATCCGGCGCGCCCGGCCACAACCACGAATCCGGCCAATAATCACGCCAAAAAAGAGGCCATTTTTGTGTTTTTTATATATTTAACGCTATGTTAATATTGACAATATGGATTATATTGAACCCGACATAAACGTCGCCAAACCAAAGGACAAGGTAGCACAGCCCCAGGACCGGGGCGAGAGCACCGGCCTGATGGAGCCCCTTGTCCTCTCGGACGGATCGCGGCACCGGCCCGGGCTGAACGACCTCGCGATCGAGCTCGCGACCGCCTCCGCGGGGTTCCGGCGCAGCCTGCCGGACGGCGTGGTCGCAGCGCTCGCCGATCTCGTGCGGGCGATGAACTGCTATTACAGCAACCTGATCGAAGGGCACGAAACCCACCCGATCGATATCGAGCGCGCCCTCAAAAAGGACTACAGCGCCGATCCGGAAAAGCGAAACCTGCAACTCGAGGCCGAGGCACATGTCACGGTCCAAAAATGGATCGATGACGGCGGTCTCAAAGGCCATGCAACCACCACGGACGCTATCCTTGAGATCCACCGCCGCTTCTGCGAGCTCCTGCCCCCGTCGCTGCTGGTCGTCGAGCGCCCCACAACGAAGGAAAAACTGCGCGTCGTGCCCGGCGGGCTGCGCGAGCACGATGTCGAGGTCGGCAGGCACGTCCCGGTCAGCCCCGGCGCCCTGCCGCGTTTTCTCGCGCGCTTCGAAGAGGTCTACAGCAGGCTTGGCAAGTCGGAAACGATCCTCGCCGCCGCCGCCGCCCATCACCGCCTTGCCTGGATACACCCTTTCCTTGACGGCAACGGGCGCGTCGTGCGGCTAATGTCCTATGCAACGCTGCTCGATACACTCGATACTGGCGGCGTGTGGTCGATCGCGCGCGGGCTTGCCCGCAACGTCGATGCGTACAAGCAGCACCTTGCAAATTGCGATCTTGAGCGCCGCAACGATCTCGATGGCAGGGGCCACCTCAGCGAGGAAATGCTGGCGGAATTCACGTGCTTTTTCCTTGAGACCTGCCTTGACCAGGTCAGGTTCATGGAAGACCTCGTCCAGCCGGAGAAGCTGCGAACACGAATCAAGCTCTGGGTCGATGAAGAAATCGCCCTCGGGACCCTGCACGAAAAGTCCGGGCTCATCCTCGAAGCGATCCTTTATCGCGGCGAACTGCCGCGCGGCGATACAGCCGAGCTGCTTGGCTCCAGTTCACGGACGGCAAGCCGGGTCGTGTCCGGCCTCATCGATCACGAGGTCGTCACCTCGGAAAGCTCGAAAGCCTCGCTGCACATCCACTTCCCCGCAAAACTCGCTCCACGCTGGATGCCGGGTCTGTTTCCTGAACAGCGGAGATAAGAGTGCGCCCGATCTCCAGAGCCAGAGAGGCCACTTCCCAGCGCTGGATAGCGTGCCGGAATCGTGCTTGGGAAACCTCTTTCCTTGCATGGGCTTGCTGTAGAGCTTTGTACCTATCTTCGGCCTTCGAGCGGAGTTCGCCAGCTGAAGCGGTACTTCTTGGCTTTCGTTTTAGCGGGTTGCCGCAGATGATGCAATTTCCGCCCTCCAGACTCTTCTCGACGTTTGGCGATACTGCAGTCCCTTCAGTTCCGCAGACGAGACAGGTTCCGTCCGACGCAATTTTCAGAAGAATGTATTGCTCATTGAGCCGCATCCCATCAAACGCCTTCTGCAACAACAGGTATTTGCTGCTTCATATTCTTGAGATGCGTGGTCAACTGCGTGCTCTGCACGCTTTAGTTCTATCCTTGCGTCGACTCGGCCTTGGTCAGCATCCTCTAACTCCTGCTGGGCGCGTCGCTCCTCCGCTTGCGCTATCTCCAATTCTGCGGTTGCAGCAGCCAACTGCGCTCGGGTATCGCCTGAGCCACGTTCCTTCAGAACTTCGTTATCTCGGCGGCGTTCGACGCGCGTGATGACAGCATTAAGGTTGCGTGCTGAACTGTCAGCCGAGACTATCTGCGCTTCTAGGCTTCTAAGCTCTCCGGCAATGGCGGGCCGAAGGAGTGCACGAAATATCTCGTACTGCGCCGCGACATCCCAAATCAGCGGCGCTTCTTCTTCCAAGATGAAGACAATCCGGTCTATAACGCGGATTGCATCCTCGTATCGCGGAAGTCCCATGGCGTCCGCAAGTTTCTGGAGGTATAGGCCCTCTTCTTCGACGCTTTCGGACCGGCCACCCTGTTCGATATGCGCGCTAATCAAAGACAGGTCTGACAGTCGCCTAGTAACCGTAAGCCTTGTCTTCCCAAAGCTGCAGGTCAACTTCCCTTTTGCCTCTACGGCTTCGTCCGCAACCCTCATGGCAAAGAGCCGGGGATTTACCGACATTGTTTCCGCACGGTCCCCGCGGAATCCTGCCGCAACTGATTTTCGGGGCCCTGAAAGGAGGTGTTTCAGCAGTAGCAGTAACGTGCTCTTTCCCAGGCCATTAACGCCCAAGATTATCCAAGGCCCAGATGAGAGAGACAGTTTGAGGGAGCCTCTGCGGTCTTTGCCGGGGTATAGACCGTAGTCTTCCACTATGAGGTTTTCGATAAGAGGGAAAGCAACCATTTGGCTCAATCTGTGTCCGACTCCACGTTTGAGTCTGCCGTTATTTGCATGCGGTACCGTGAGACGTTAGCGATCGAATCGCAGACGCGAATCACCCGGCGTGTTTAGGCCTAGGAAATACCCCCCCCCAACCCAACGGGCAACTACACCGCGCCTACAAGAGTTTCCCCTATTCGGCGCCTACGTCGTAACCCACTGATTTTATGGCGCGCCCGGGAGGACAAACTTCGAACTCTTTGGTCGACATGCTCGTTCGCTGGAACGAGGTTCTCAAAGCCGCATACCGCCGCTGTGCGGGGTAGCAAGCCCAACCGACAGGCGGTCCGGGTAATACCATCACCTTTTTATGTTTTATGGTGCTATGATTACCCACCATGAAGACTCGGGATCTCGACACAGCACTACGGATCTTCCGCGAGAAAGGCGGCACGCTGCGCACCCGCGATTTGATCAAGCTCGGCGTGCATACGGACGCACTCTACGCCCTTCGCGATAGCGGCCGAGTCACTGAGCTTGGCCGCGGACTCTATCGCCTGACCGAAATTAGCGAGGCGGAGCATCCCGACCTCGTGGAGGTTGCAGCGCGCGCGCCGAACGCAGCCGTCTGCCTGATCAGCGCACTCTCGTATCACGGCATCACAACCCAGATCCCATCCTCCGTCCACCTGGCCGTGCCGCGCGGCAGCTATCACCGAATCAAGCTGTCGATCCCCGTGACCGTGTACCGCTTCGATCCGAAAACCTTCAAAGACGGGCTGGAGACGCATCGCATGGGAGGCATGTCGCTGAAAGTCTACGGCATCGCACGCACCGTAGTGGACTGCTTCAAATTCAGGAACAAGATCGGACTGGATGTTGCCCTGGAGGCACTGCGTCTGGCACGGCAACGTAAGCGCGTACAGAACCGTGAACTGCTCCGCTACGCACGACTGCTGCGCGTGGAAAGACCGATGTCACCGTACCTGCAGGCCATCGAATGAGCAGTAAGGACACGAAAAACGTCGTTGCCTCTGTGCTTGCAAGGCTGCGCAATCATTCGAGGTCGCGTGGCCAGCCGTTTCAACAGGTGCTTCAACAGTACGCCATCGAGCGGTTCCTGTATCGGATCTCGAAGTCGGAGCATGCGCAAACCGTCGTTCTGAAAGGTGCCCTGCTGCTGAAGACAATCGGTATCTCCGGCGCACGTCCCACGATGGACATCGACATGTTGCGCGAGGGCAAAGCCGATCAGGCAAGTCTCGTGGCGCTCGTCAAGGACTGTGCGACGCTCGAGGTCCAGGCAGACGGCCTCACCTTCCTCGCCGAGAGTGTGACAGCCGAGGAGATCACGAAGGATTCAGAGTACCAGGGAACGCGAATCCTGATGGATGCACGCATGGATAATGTACGGCTGAGAATTCAGGTCGACTTCGGCGTGGGCGATGTCATGAGGCCGGGGCCGCGAGTGCTCGAATACCCGGTTCTCCTTGACAGCGACACGATCCGGCTGCGCGCCTACCCGATTGAGTCCGCAATCGCGGAGAAGCTGCAGGCGATGGTGGCGCTGGGCAGCGCCAACAGTCGTATGAAGGACTTTTACGACGTGTGGATCTGCTCGAAGCATCTGAACTTCGACACGGACACGCTTCTCGACGCCATAGGCGCTACGTTCAAGCATCGGGAAACGCCCGTACCCGCCGATGACTTCGACGCGCTGACGGCAGATTTCGCCGACCAGCACCGCGTTCAGTGGAATGCCTTCGTGAAAAAGATGGGCGAGGACGAGCTCACGGATGCGTTCGATACGGTCATCAATGAGCTCCGGGTCTTCGTGCTGCCCTTCCTCCGTTCACTTGCCCGCAGTGAGCAGCTAGACCAGCAGTGGGAAGCCGGGAGCGGGTGGATACGCCGGTGAAATCGGCGCGCTCGGAAGAACTAGCATGGAATGAACGCGCTGAGCAAGGCGAGCCATACCGAACAAATGGCGCGGACCGGTGGCCGTCCACTACCGGATAAGACGTTACTGGACACCATTGGACCTCCTTGGAATTGGCGCGCCCGGGAGGACAAACTTCGAACTCTCTATTGGATGCGCTGGCCGGCTGGAATACCTTCTTCGAGCGGATAGTGCGTACAAGCCGGAATTATGTCAGCAGCGAAACCGTTGGGGCGAGCTGAAACCGGGCGCATGGACTGGTCGAGGCTGGATCGACCGACTCCGCATGGCATCCGAGGTGCTCGAGAGTCCGCTCAATCACTGCGAGTTCCTCGATACTGGCGATCACCCGGAGCTTCCCGCCAGAGCAGCGGCAGATCTCGATGCCAATGGCGAACACCCGCTTGAGGCGTTGCGCCCGGGTCAGGGACTGTTGCCGGTCGCTGGTCGCTGGTCGCTCGCCGCTGCCTCGCCGCACCCGTTGGCCTTGTTGGCAGCAGCGGACCGGGTCTTAGCCACGCCTAGGCCCGATCATCATGGGCCGGACAGGCGGCGCTCGGCGCGCCTCAAGCTCCCTTTATTCGCATCAGGCCGAATTGCGGCCCCTTCGGTTTTCCCAGGCTTGGCGCCTCTACCTTCACAACGGCGTAACTATTTGCTTCATAGATGGTTTTGTAATCCTCTATAGGCGTATCGTGGGGCGAGATCTGCGGCCCAGGCATTCGCACACTCCTTTCAGATCCATTTCCGGTTTGCCGAATTCGGCGGTTGAATAGCCTATGAAGCCAACAAATGCGGCGAGCGTGCCACCGCTCTCGTCTTCGAAGCTGGACGGGACACCCTACACCCGGCGCGCGCACGTGACCGCGGCCATTGCCGGCATGCTCTCGCTCCCCAAGGCGCAGTGGGTGGAGGGGGCCACCCGGTCTGATGCCAGTCGGCTCCCCGGCGAGGCATTGGTCTTTCTGATCAAGATCTCCGCGAGCGACAAGGCTCTCTTCGGAAAGCTGGTGTGGGAGCTGCACCTGCGCATCGAGCGGGCGGCAAAACGATGGGCGCGCGGGTTCGACAAGGACACAACGGAGGAAATCATCGACGGCGTCCAGAAGAGGGTGATCGACATCACGCTCACCTCACCACCGACGCGCCAAAGTGATTTCCTCGAAGTGGCCTTCAGTCAAGCGATCAAGCGCTACACGCTCAATGCCGTCGCAAAGCGCCGCAACGCCCCATTGCCGCTGAGCGCCGAACAACACGCTGCCCTCGAGGGCGAAGACGAGGATGCCGAGCGCCCTACAGAGCGCGTCGCAAATGAAGGACCGCAAGTGGAGGAAATCGTTTCGATGCTGCAGGACCAAGCGCGCCGCGGTCCACTGCTACGACGCGCCCAGGCCGCGGTGAAGGACATTCGACATTACGAGGCGATCCTTCTGTTCTACGGATTCGGCTGGCCCTACTCCTCCAACACTGATCCCGAGAAGCAGTCCCTGCAGGATTTCTTTGGAGTGTCAGAACGACAGATTCGAAACTGGATTAAGGATGGGCTCAAAGCCATCCGCGCTGCCTTGGAGAACACTCATGATGCCTAACCAACTGACTCTCGATGACGTCCTCGAGACGATCATCATCGAGGAAGAGGAGCCTTCTTACGAAGCGATGACCCGGTGGATTGCGCGCTACCCGCAATACAAGACGCAGCTCGTCAGCTTTTTCGGAACGTGGGCGATTCAAGCGGAGCAACCGGTGGAGTCCCCGGCCCTCGATTCCGAGGCGCTCGCGAGCCGCGGAGTGAGCTATGCATTGAATCTTTTGGATAAGCGCGACGCGGCGCAGTCGTTATTCGATCGCGCCGCGGCCTCTGGCGTGTCCCAAAAACAGCTCGCTCAGCAGGCAAAGCTGGATGATTCGATGCTACAAAAGCTCAATCGGCATCTCCTCACCGGCATACCGCGCGAATGCGTGCGCCGACTCGCTCTCGTGTTGAACGACACATTCGAGCGCGTCGTCCAGCTCATCACGGGGCCGCCGCTCTTGGCGGGGATGAGTCATAAGGCCAAGCGCAAGCCGGTCGCGACGCAGGAGGACTTTCTGACCGCCGTCCAACACTCATCCTTGTCAGACGATGAGAAAAAGGACTGGGTCCGAATCGTCGCGGCCGAAAAAAGCTCGGCCGGAGAAAAATGAGCATCTGGAGTGAGGTTAGACGCGAAGCCGCCGAATGGCACGGGCGCCTAACTGCCGAGTCAACGGATCTTGTTTCCGCTCCGGTCCTGCTGGCGGCCGCCGAGACGGACACCGGTATTAGCGTCCAAAAGCGCCCGGGGGGCGACGCACTGCTCGATGGTGCGGAAGCGACCCATGATCGCCTGAACAAACGCATTTACTACTCCGCGGCCACGGAGTCTGATCTCGCCAACTTTCACATCGCGCACGAGTTTGCGCACCACAAGCTCGAGGAGCAGAACAACAAGTGCGCGGGCGATGACATCAACATCGCGACGGTCGGCGAGCCTGAAATGTCGTGGGTCGGCGATCCCGATGCCTACAGCCCGAAGGAACGAGCCGAAGCCCTTGCCAACGTGTTCGCCCGCGAGTTCCTGTTGCCGCGCCCGCTTCTGCGGGCGCTCTGCCAGGGAGGCTCCTTCAATGCTGAGGCGATTGCAAAGAAGGTCCAGTTGCCGGTGGAACTGGTCCTGCAGCAGTTGGCGGATGCGCTGCTGCTGCCCGTGGCGGCCGATGCGGCGGAGGAGTTGGAGCCGGAAAGGGATCCGGACGACACGCAACGCCAAGCGATCGAAGCCGCCGATGGACCGATGCGCGTGTTGGCGGGGCCGGGTACTGGGAAGACTCGCACCCTGGTCGGCCGCGTGGCGCATCTCCTCGAACGCGGCACAGACCCCAAGTCGGTCGCGATCCTCACCTTTTCAAACCTCTCCGCCCAGGATTTGGCGGCGCGCTTGCGCCTCGCGGTCGGGGAGAAAGCCACCGGGCTCTGGGTCGGCACGTTTCACGCCTTTGGCCTGGAGCTCCTACGTAAGCGCGGACAAGCCTTGGGTTTGGAGGATATCCGGCTCATCGACCGCTCGGGATCCTTGAACCTCTTGTTGGAGCTTCTGCCGGATCTGGAACTCAAACATTTCCTTGACCTGACTGAACCCCTTCGAAGACTCGGCAGCGTCGCTCAGCTCATCTCCCGCGCCAAAGATGAACTCGCCACACCGAGCGACTACGAGCGAGCCGCTCGGGCGCAGGCGAGCCATGACCCGGAAGCGGCGGAACGGTCACTCGAAGTCGCTCGCGCCTACGCGCTCTATGAGCGCGCGTTGCGCGAGCGGAGCTGGGTCGATTTCGGGGATCTGATTGCCCGCTCGGTGGAACTCTTGCGCGAGCATCCCGACATCCACGTCCAGGTGCGCGCTCAGTACACGCATATCCTCGTGGATGAATATCAGGACATGAACCGCGCCAGCGGTGTGTTCCTGACATGGTTGACGGAGTCTCAACGAGGGCCTTGGGTGGTGGGCGACGTGCGACAGGCGATCTACCGCTTTCGCGGCGCCTCACCGGTGAATCTGGAAAACTTCGAGAAGGACTTTCCCGCCGCCCAGACGCAGAAACTCGAGGTTAACTACCGCTCGGGCGGCAAGATCATCCGCACCTTCGAGGCGTTCGGCGGTGGTTCGCCGCTCAAGGCTTTCCGCCGCGAAGATCGCGGAAAGGTCGATCTTAAGGTCGCTACGACGCAAAAGGCAGAGTACGAAGGCATCGCCAATGCCATTCTCGCCGCGGTGAAGCAGAGCGGGCACTTCGGCGATCACGCGGTGCTCGCACGCTCCCATACGACGCTTGCTCGTTTATCGCGGCACCTCGAAGCCCGCGGCGTGCCGTGCCTGTACTTCGGCGATTTTTTTGAACGGTCCGAGATTCGTGATCTTCTCGCGCTATTGCAACTCGCCTCAGAGGGGTCGGGTGTCGGACTCGTCCGAGTCGCGAAGTTTCCGGAGTATGGGCTGTCCGATACCGACTTATCGACGCTGCTCGCTTGGCAAGCGGAGCAAGAGAAATCGATCCTCCACACTCTGCGCAACATTGATATCGTGCCGAACCTCTCTGTGCCGGGCAAAGAGATCCTTCGCTGCATCGCACGTGATCTTCGGGATGTCGATTTTCCTCAGACGCCCCACGCCTTCCTCATCAACTTCCTGTTCCGTCGCGGTGACCATCTGTCCGCACTGTTGGGCGACAAGACCGTCGCCGGCCAGCAGCGGCGCCTCGCGATCTATCAGCTACTGCAGTTCTGTTTCAACTTCCACGCGACCCCGAAGGCTGACCCGAAGCGGTCCTTCCTCGAGCATGTGCGTCGTTTAGAGCTGCTCGACGAAGAAAAACAGCTCCGCGGCCTGCCCGCCGGTGCTGTGGGCATCGATGCCGTACGGCTGATGACGATTCACGCGAGCAAGGGTTTGCAGTTTCCCATCGTGCACATTCCGACGCTGACGGCTCGCCATTTCCCGAACAACCGCAAGGACCTCAATACGCTGCCCCCGGGGTTATCCGACTCCAGCGCGCTGATGACGCGCGAGGCCGAAGAGGAGGCCCTCTTTTTTGTCGCCCTCTCTCGGGCCCGGGACGAGCTTCACCTCTCACGCGCAGTCAATAATGGCGCGGGCTCTTATCAGAATTGCAAACCGTCGGACTTCTTGGACCGCATTCGTGCGCACCTTCCGATCCCTCCCGATTCCAACCCAACCTGGAGCAGCGAGGGGGCGGCCATCGCCGAGCCACCGGAGAAATTCGCGCCGCCCCCGCCCCGCAGCTCCTGGCCGGCGCGCACGGTCGAGACCTACCTCGAGTGCCCGCGGAAGTTCTATTACGCCGAGGTATTGAATCTGCGGCCCCGCGAGGCGCGCAGCCCGTTCCAGAAAACAGACTCCGCGCTTCGCTCGAGCATTGAATGGCTGCAAAAGACCGCTTCCGCCAAAGAACGCACGGCCAAAATGCTTGAACAGTTCAAAGCGGACTGGGAGGCCAAGGGACCGCGGGGGCACCCGCTCGAACCCCTCTATCGGGGAGTTGCCGAACAGATGGTCGAGACGGCCGCCGCGCTGATGCAAGGCAAGGTCCTGTCGGTCGAGATGGCGCTGTCCATGCGGGGAGGTATCACTGTGACAGCGCGTGCCGATCACGTCAGTCTGCAGGACGGACAGGTCCTCATACAACGACTCAAGCAAGGACGACTCGCCAAGAAGGAGACGCCTAAGTTGCGCTACGCCGTCTTGCGGGCAGCCGCGCGCCAAGCCTATGGCGGCGTATCGGTCCAGTTCGAACACGTTTCCCTCCTGACCTCTGAGCGTTCAACCCTCAAACCAAACGAGAAAGCGCTCGCTGAGGCGATCAGGAAAATCGAGGGGGCGTTGACCGACATTGCTGCGGGCCGGTTCCCCGTGTCCCCCAATCAGTACTGCCCACAGTGTCCGTTTTACTTTATTTGTCCGACTCATTTCCGGATTGGCGCGAGCGCCGGTTGAACTACCTATGAGGCCAAGCTTTTTTGGCCGACAGGAGTTCTTCCATGCCAAAGCTTACTCTTTTTGTCCAGGAGCACGGACAGCCCACCATCCGAGAGGTCCTCGTCGAGGAAACCATCACCAGCCGGGGCCTGTATGCCGCGCTCATCACCGCGGGTCTCGTGCTGACCGACGATGCACTCCTATTTCTCGATGAGGCCGATTCTCCGCTAGATCTCAAGGAGGATGAGCCCGTCGGGCCGCTTCACCACGGGCACCGAATCCATGTGTGCCGTTGCCGCCACATCGAGGTCACGGTCAATTACCTGGAACAGCAGGCCCACCACCCGTTTGGGCCCTCGCGTCGAGTGCGCGCGGTGAAAGCCTGGGCGACGAAGGAATTCGGTCTGGATCACAAGGATGCGGTGGAGCACGTCCTGCAGCTTTGTAACTCGACGGAACGGCCGACGAGCGACACTCCCCTGCATACGCTCCTCCAGGGTCAGGAGTGTCGCCTGTGCTTTGACTTAGTACCCGAAAAGCGGGTTGAAGGCTAACGATGGCAGCCGTGATGTCGCCGAGCGAGGCGCTACTCGAGATGGACCTCAAGGCGCCGGCGTTCCGTTGCGGGGAGGTTGAAGGGCGTTGGCGGCACGCGACAACGAGCTGGCCCCACTCGGTCGTCATCGTAACCGCCGCCCCACGTCCCAATGCGCCGGCGGAGTATGGGTTTCGCTTCGAGTGTTCGGGCTACCGGCAAATGCCGGTGACCGGTCAGCCGTGGGACCTCGCGGCCAACGCGCCGCTTGCCGCGGATCGTTGGCCGACCGGCCGCTCGATCCTGCCGTCGGTCTTCCGACCCGAGTGGAAACGCGGCAGGTGTGTGTACCTGCCGTGCGATCGGCTGTCTATCGAGGGACATCCCACCTGGATAAACGAGCACCCCCCCCGCCTGTGGAACGCTTCGCGCGGAATCGTCTGCTACCTGGAGCAGCTGTATGAACTTCTCAACTCAAACGATTATACGGGCACTCGTCGCCCCTAAGCATCGGCTGCGCTGTTCGCAAGGGCTTTGGCGGTCAGTTTGCAGCGAACTCAATCGACGCGGCGAAGGCTGGCACGAGGCGGGTGCGTTTCTCCTCGGATCGGTGGTCAACGGCGCTCGCGCTGTGTCGAACGTGGTCTTCTACGATGAGCTCGACGCACACGCCTATGCCAGTGGTGTGTGCATTCTCGAGGCGCCGGCCTTTTCCAAGCTCTGGGCGCTTTGTCGGGAGCGAAAGCTGACGGTGGTCGCTGATGTCCATACCCACGGCGGGCTCGCCCGTCAAAGCGAGGCCGATCGCACAAACCCCATGATCGCGCGCGCGGGACACGTGGCCCTCATCGTTCCCGACCTCGCGCGCGCGCCCGTTCGCCTGCGAAAACTCGGGATCTATGAGTATCGCGGCAATCATGAATGGCACAATCACAGCGCGAAAGGTCTGGCTCGATTCTTCTACGTTGGATGGTGGAGCGGATCATGACAATCACGACCACGCCTGAGACCCTACATCGCGGCGCCAAGTATTTTATGGATGCCGGTCGCGCACAGTCCGTATCCCACGCGCTTGAAATACTCGGCGGCTTTGGACTGACGATTGAAGTGGGTCCCGAAGTTCGCGACTCGCGCGACCATCAGATCGCACTTCTAACCTTGGTCAACTGTGCCCGGCGGATGTTTCTCGGCGGTGTGCATGTAGCCGCTGTTCCCTCGGTCCCCCTGCTGCCGGGCCTCGTCGCCGCGAAGCGGCTCGATGAGGCTGTTGCGGCGCTGGGAGGCGTGTTGGTCAAGACGCCCGCGACGATGTGGCCGTCCGCCCTACTTGGCTCGGTGCCCGTTCGCTCACGTGCTCGTCCTGCATGGCAGTTGACCTGGAGTGGGTGGCGGGGCGGTGTCATGCCATCGAGCGGTAATCGCCTCTCTGAAACACACTCATGCGGACTCGGTCCCTCGGTGGCAGCCGCCGCCTGTGCGGCTGAGGCGTTCCTTTATCACGCGGGCGATCATCCGATGGCGGGCCGACGTGCCAGCGGCCTGTCGCTCTGGTGCCCTGGCGCCGACTGGACGTTGAACGATGATACTGAACCTGCGATCACCTATCTTCCCAGCCGGCTTTGGCTCATTGGGCTCGGCAATCTGGGGCAGGCGTACCTTTGGATGCTGGGGGCGCTCGATTATGCGAACCGCAATGAGGTGGAATTGGTCCTTCAGGACTTTGACCGCGTCGCCGAGTCGAACGACAGCACATCGCTGCTCTCGAATCTGGAGCTTGTCGGTGAGATGAAGACGCGGGCGATGAGCGCGTGGCTGGAACGCCAAGGCTTTCGGTCGTATCTGGAAGAGCGGCGTTTTGGTGCCCATTCTCACCGCGGCCCCGATGAGCCTGCGGTCGCACTCTGTGGAGTTGATAACCCATTGGCACGTCGTCATCTTGAGGGAGCAGGTTTTGAGTGGGTGATCGAAACGGGTCTCGGCGCGGAACCTGCCGCCTTCAAGAATTTCTCACTGCACACCTTCCCGAGCTCGCTGCGGGCTGCCGATCTTTGGGCAGAGGTGGCACCTCCGAATCAAGCGAGCAAGGCATTGTCACAACCGGCTTATCGCGCTGAGCAGCATCCTTCGCTCGACGAGTGCGGCCTGACTCAGTTGGCCTCGAGAACGGTCGGCGTGCCATTTGTGGGTTTGATGGCGGCCGCGTCGGCGATAGCCGAGATTTTACGGCGTCTGCATGGCGGGGTTTCGTTCGAGATCCTATCAGCGTGCACGGCAGCGCTTGAGGACATTGAAGTGTCACCCTGTACTTCCGCGCTTTACTCCTACGGTCACACGACAGCCGCCTCGGCCAAGGAAACCTCTGGTGCTCCTAGTACGTTCCGGGCGACAAGGGAGGCGGAGGCTGAATGCCGAGATCTCTTCCAAGGCACCAGTGCCTCCGAGTCTGGCGCCGCTTGATCCTCGCCTTACCGTGATCGCCATCAAGGCTACGGTATCGTGGGCATGAGAAAGAGAACGATACTATGAAGGAGCCTGCAGCGACCGATCTATTTGCGGCTGTGGTACCGCGCGAGAAACAGCACCCACAATTCCCTGCGCTGGTTGAGTCTGAGCCGCACAGCGGCGCCCGCACATTGATGAATGCGCTATTCGACCGCATGGCGGATCCACACACGGCCAATTCGTCCGCCACTTTCAGGGCGACGCCTTCCATTCGAGGCTCTTTGTGGCCCGGGTAGTGCCCTCACTGTTCTATATCTAGTGGTATGATCGCAGTGGGAGCGGATCATGTTCAGTGACGAACAACTTGAAGTGATCTTCAATCGGACCGATGGCAATTGCCATATATGTCATCAGCCGATGTCGCGCCGATCGTATGGACGACCGAGAGGCTGGCACGTAGAGCACTCAGTTCCGCGGGCGCGAGGAGGAACCAATCGCCTCAACAACCTCTACGGCGCACATGCCCGATGTAATCAGCAGAAGGGAACACGAAGCTCGAGGACTGCTCGGGCGGAGTACGGCTTCAGTCGTGCTCCTATGTCTCGGGCCGAACGGATTCAATGGCAGATGATCGGCGGTTTTGCCGTCGGTTGTGGCGCTGGTTACGTCTTGTCGGAGATCTGCGAAGTCCGGAAAGAAAATCGATGGTGGGTCATCGCGGGTTGCGGGCTCGCTGGTGTGGCCGCCGTGTATTTCGCCACTCGCTAACCTATGGAGAGTTCTGATGCCAAATAAGCGCGATCCGAAGGTTGTTGAGCAATTTCTAAAGAAGAAGGGTCTAACAGAAGTCCCGGCAGGAAAGGAGGTCGATCACATCAAGCCGCTTGAGGATGGCGGCAAGGATGAGGTTAGCAACCTACAGTTGTTGACGAAGAAGCAACACGCCGAGAAGACCGCCCGAGAGGCCAGAGCCCGCGCCAAGAAAAAGTAGGCAAAGAGGCTCTAGGTGAGGCATCAGGCAATGGACCAGGATTGCGTGCTTTGCGGCACTCCGGCTACGTATACAACCGCGGACCACGACAACCGGAAACACTTCCATTGCCCAACGTGTTCGGAGTATCAGATTAGTCGAGCGGCTGAGTCGAGGCTGGAAGTTGATACGGTCGACCTTCGAGGGAAGTTGTCGGAGACGGCCGCATCACTCGACGACGATCATGTCCTCGTTATCGTGGTCCCTAGTGGACCGAGGCCGGAGGGCGTTGCCTACGAGGCGCTTCGAGGGACACCGACTCGACGCGAAGATCTGCCCAGCTAGTTTCCCGAACGACTCATTCCCGACGCCAATCGTCGTCATTCAGTGCGTGTTCGTCCTTCACATCTTCCGCCAGCCTGGGGTTTATCAGGCGGGCGAGTTTGCTCTTGACCTTCACTGCGCGCCATTCGTTCCAGTCGAGGGCGTTGACGATCGCAAGCAAATCCTGAGCGACGTTCTCATATTTCCTGCTCGGAAGTTGACGGGCAGTCCGTTCAAGGTCGCGAAGGATCCTGCGCCGACGATCGGACTTGCCCCCTTCGCGCAGATGCCAGCGCCTAATCACACTCAATAACGCCACGTCGATCACTCCTTCGCTCCTGCCCTCCACGGGCAGGATCAGGGTTTACACGTGGGTCAAAATTGGATGCAAATATCTAGGCTAGGCGGGTCAGTTTTAAACGCAAATCAACAGTCTAAGTGAGGACCGTACGGCAGCTCGTCTTTCTCTCGTTACGGCGTGCCGTTTTGACTTATCATTTCGATCCGGAAGGCCGTTTTATTGGACAGTTTCGGTTTTATTGGACAGAACCCTCGGTTACTCTTTTGTAACTTCTTGTTTTCAAAGCCGCGCCCGTAGCTCAGTTGGATAGAGTACCTGGCTTCGAACCAGGTGGTCGGGAGTTCGAATCTCTCCGGGCGCGCCATTCTTGCATGGAGCTGGGCACCTGATCGGCGTCCACTTTTCCCCTCGCCGCCAGCTCCATGAGGCGGGCATTGCTGCCAGAGACGGTCGCAGTCTCTCCGTGGACAACGATCTGCGCAACGACTGCCCTCAGGTAATCCTTCGCGAAACCCGACTCGCGGTCCTGCAGCTTTTCGCGCATGACCCGTGCGAACGCTTGTACCTGACTCGGCGTGATTCTGGCAATGGGCAGGAGCTGACGCCGGCGCAGGGTCGCCATCTCCAGCAAGACCGCCTCGCGGTTAGCTTTCGCGAGGTGTAACCGCTGCTGGAACGTCTCGTCGAGCGTCACGAGCCCGGTCTCCAGCGCCTCGTAGAGGCGGGCCAGCCGCTTCTCGGCCTTCCTAAGCTCCGCCTGAAGGCGGGCCAGCTTCGCGCGGTCCGTGCCGTTCCTCTCGCTAAGTTCTCTCCGGGCCGCCGCCAGCATGGCGCGGAGCCTGCTGGGGGTGAATACTTTGTCGGCGACGTGAGAGAGCACCAGCTCGTCCAGCTTCTCCATCGGCAGATTGCGGCTCGAACACGCCGCGTTCCCCCGACTGTTCCGGGACGTGCATTTGTAGTAGCGATAGCGGCCGCTCTTCCCCGTAACGAGCGTCATGCTGCTTCCGCATTCTCCGCACTTGAGCAGACCCGTGAGCAGGACCGCAAACGTCAACCGCCGAGGTGGTACGGCGCGCGGCGAACGCGCGATGCGCCTTTGCCGCGCGCGCTCGTACCTTTCTGCGTCGATGATCGGCTCGACGGCCACGGAGATCCATTCCGAGGGTGGCCGCCTCTTGCCCGCTTTCGAGTCGATCACGTTGTAGTGATGCTCGCCCCGGTAGGTTGCGCTGGAGAGGATCTTGTGAACCTTGTGGATGCCCCAGGGCTTGCCGCGCATCAGCTGTCCCCGCTGATTCAGGAACTTCGCGATTTCCTTGATTCCGAGGGATCGCCCCTCGTACCCCTCCAGATACAGCTCATAGATTCTCCGCACGGTAGCCGCCTCGGTCTCGTCGGGGACGAGCTTCCGTTTGCGTCGACCCCGGTTGCCTAGTGCCTCTGTCGCCACAGCCTGATAGCCGAAGGGTGGAGCGGAGCCGTTGAAGTAGCCCTGACGGGCGTTCTCGCGCATCGCCCGCGACGTGTGCTTCGAGTTCTCCTTGCTCTGGTACTCATCGAAAGCAGAGAAGACGATTCGAGCCAGTTCTCCCGAGGGGTCCTCCGCGGTCTGCTGGGTAATCGAGACGACCTTGACGCCCTGCTTGTTCAGTCGCCGCTCGTAGATGCCGAATAGCACCACGTCCCTAAAGAACCGGGATAGGCTATGGACGATGATGGCCTCGAACGGACTCGGCGTAAGGGTCGCGTCCCCGATCATTTCTTGAAAGACCGGCCGACGGTCATCCGTCGCGGACGCGCCCGGTTCGACGTACTCTTTCGCGATAAGGTGACCATGAGCGGTACACCAGTCACGCATCTGCTTGAGTTGATCGGGAATCGACAGGTCCTGCTCGGCCTGGCGCGCCGTGGACACGCGCGCATAAAGTGCTACTGTCATTCTGCTATTCGCTCTGTTGCTCTTCTTCTGCCGCCTGCAGCATTTCCCGGATAATCTCCCCGAGATAGGGCCTCAGGGCCGCAAGCTCCATTTCGCCTACGCTATCCGGCGAAGGCTCCGCCCGCCAGTGGAGGTTGGCCAGATAGGCTGGCGGCTTCTCGCTCATCAATCCTTACCCAAGAGCATCCGCTGCCGTTTGGCCGCAACGTCCAACTCCCACGTTAGCGGCTCATGAATATCGCGAAGTAGCTCTCTTTGCCGCTGCCACGCTCGATCCAAGGAGACGTCTTCCTCCGCGTCACGGATAGCCAGAATTGCCGCCGAGCGTTTGAGATATCCGTAGATGCTCATTGCAATCCGCAGCTCCCGCTCTCCAAGAATGGCGGCTTCGTTACACTCCCGGTAGAGACCGTGGGCGTTGAAGGCTTCGATCTGGCCGATAAGGTCCTTCCAAAGCGGGTGAAAGGGCCAGCGGGAGCGGTTGCTATCCGACGTCGCCCGTCGCAGGGAGTCGTGCTCAGTGGCAAGGTATCTGAGCAAATCGGCACGGTTCTCGAAGAGGTCTTCCAGGGAACGAATCCCGAAGCGTCGTAGCACCGCTTTACGGACCTGCCACTCGATACGCCAAACGTCCGCCTTGACGCCCCAAAGATCGAAGAGCCAGACCTTATCGCTTTGCTGCTCGATTTCAGTGACTTTGTCGTAAAGGCGTAGCACCACGTCGCCCTTCCCGAACATCAGCGTTTGCAGCCGCCCATCCTCCCGGTAGACCGCATCCTTGGCTGAAAGCGAGAGCATGTCGTCCGCGTCGAAGTCGACCGGAGCCACCTGATAGTCGAAGGCGAAGTCAGCCCGAGAAACCGCTTCGGCGCGTCTCGGCGCAAGCCCTGCCGATCGCGCCCACTCCAAAAACTGACGATGGATCGCGGCCGCCCCTGCGTGCCACAACCCCTCGCTACGAAAGGTAACGAAGAACGAAGGGTTGTTGGACTCGCCGCACTCGATCGTATATTGGCGGCCGTCGAGCACAAGAGGGTAGCCTGAGCCCGACCCGGAGCGCCGGAGCAGGAACGAAAGGCCGGCGATTTCGACCGGTGTCCCGGCTCGCTGCTTGCTCGCCCGTAATCGTTCCTTGGCGAGTAACAGGCGCTCAAAGGAAAACTCCGCTTCTCGGTCGCAGGTGAGGTAATACGCTACCTGCAACGTGTCCAGACCGTGAACGAGGCGCCGAAACCCACCATCCACTGCGATTATTCCTCGGTGATGGTCAATTGCCCGGAATACAGGTTCGGAGCGGCCTTGTTGCCCAGCTCTCGCTCTAAGTCCTTGAAATGCTTGTTGGCTCGCTCCCTGAACTCCACCGCGAGGCCCTCGGCCGCATAGATCGTCCCGAACTCCGGGTGGTGGTCGATCTCTTCGCCCTTGTCGGATGGCAATTGAGGGACCAATTCCTCAAGGGCCGCCGCCAAGAGGTCCCCGACGATCTCAGTCTTCGTCTTGTTAGGGAAAACATCGCATAACGCGTTGATTTTGGCTGCGACGTGTGTCGGCAGCCGAAACGACTGCTGCTTCAACGTCAACCGTGAGTTATCTGGGGCACCCCAGACCTTGTGCAAATCCGCCGACTTCATAGCGACCCCGACCGCCACTTAAATGTCGCGCAACATTTGCACACAAGTCCGAACCCGTCAAGCCTCCACGTTTACTCGCCAGACGTGCGTAGGGAAGCTACACTTCGGCCGTGTATTCGTAGGCCCCCGTGTTACCTACACGGGCCTTCCTCAGAACTTTCCAGAATGGCACTGCATTCGGAGCAGGAAGAATGCCAATACAGCTTGAAGCACTCTGCGCCCGTATCGCCCCTGCCAGGACAACATTGCTACTTGGTGCCGGGGCCTCAGTACCCTCCGGGGCTCCTACCGGCTCGCAACTCGCCGCAAAGCTCTGGAAAAAGGTGGCTCAAACTGAACCGCAAAGCTCGGATCTGCCCGAAACAGCAAGTATCTTGGAGCGTCGCCATTCTCGACGGGCTGTGGTTGATGCGATCGTTTCCATCCTAAAGCCACTTCAACCCACTGGGGGTCTCCTCGGGCTCCCGCTATTGGGATGGCGTAACCTCTTCAGCACAAACTTCGACTGCCTCGTCGAAGCCGCATACAAGAAAGCGAACGTCCCTCTCATTCGAATAAGGTCAAACTACGACCTGTCGTACCAAGAGTCGCGGCAGGACACTACTCTGTACAAGATGCATGGATGTATATCGCAGGACCGTTCCCTGGGAGATAAAGCATCAATGATCCTTTCTGAACACGACTACGAGGAGTTCAGCAAGTATCGACAATCCATGTTCTCTCTCCTAGAAACCGCTCTACTAACGGGCGACGTTCTCATTGTCGGCCAATCGCTTACAGACAGGCATCTCAGCGATCTAATAAAGCGCGTACTAAAATATAAGAGCGAAGAAGGCGCTCCAGGCGAGGTTTTCGTCCTGATCTACGATCAAGATAACCTCCGCGCGCCTCTCCTCGAGGATCGCGGCGCCAGAATTGCCTTTGGAGGAATAGATGCATTTGTCCACGCTATGGCGGGAAATGCACCGTCGGCAACACCGGAAGCGCTAGAATCAGCCCCCACGTTACCCGTCGCATTGGTAAGCGTTGTCGACAATGTAGAACACCTAAAGACAAGAGATACTAATGTCGTTCGCATGTTCAACGGCAGCCCTGCCAGCTATCCTGATATACACGCTGGCAACGTATTTCGACGGGCGTCACTTGAGCTGCAACTCGAACAACTCGTCGATGGGGGCTTATCGCTGCTTGCCGTCGTCGGTGCCGCCGGTGTTGGTAAGACGACCTTCGCGCGCCAAGTTCTCTATGGATTGCATCAGAAGGGCTACCTTGCTGCCGAGCATCGCAACGATTTCCCTTTCTATAGCAAGAACTGGATAGCATTCGAGGCGGAACTGCGCGCAAATGGTAAACGCGCTGTTCTTCTGCTCGACGAATGCACCCGCTATATGCGGCAGGTCAACCTGCTCGTTGACCATTTGGCAACCGTTGAGGGCGTAGCCTTAGCCGTCATTGCGACCGCCAATGCGGCTCAATGGACTCCTAGATTGAAGAGCCCGATTTTCTTTCGCGGAGGCCGGGTATTGGAGCTAAGCAGATTAGAAGACGCAGACATCAACGCGTTGATAAATCTGGTGGATTATAACGATTCCGTATCCACGCTCGTTCATTCGGAATTCAAACAACTTACGCGAGAGAAGCAGTTCGCTCGCCTCCGCGAAAGGTGTGGCGCAGATATGTTCGTGTGCCTCAAGAACATCTTCGCGAACGACAGCTTAGACAATATTCTACTCGCAGAATACGGAGAGCTAGACGAGGCCGCACAGGAGTACTACCGATATATCGCAGCCCTCGAATCTGTTGGCATGCGGGTCCACAGGCAGCTTGTTATGCGAATGCTGGGCCTGCGAGCTGATGCGGTAGGTGCGATTCTTTCTAATCTAACAGGCATCGTTGACGAATTCGAAATTAACGCAAAGGAAGGTGTATACGGCTGGGCTACCCGGCATCTCGTCATAGCCAGAAAGATTACCGAGTATAAGTTTTCTTCGCTCGACGAGCTTCGAGCCTTATTCGAGCGGATCATCGACAACATCAATCCCGCAGTACCAACCGAATTACAGAGCATCCGTGACCTTTGCGATGCAGATTTTGGAATTGGTCGTCTCGGAGAGAGCGTCGTGCGTAGATCCTTGTACCGTAAATTGATAGAAGCCGCGCCTGCGGAGAGGATTCCGTGGCACCGACTAATCCGGGAGTTCTTGATTGAAGGCGACTTTGAACAAGCTAGCTTTGCTATCCGAGACGCGGAGGAGGCGGTTGGCGCTGACGGGCCGATTGACCGATACAGCGTTCGCCTCTTGGTGGCGCGTGCAGAGCGTACGCCCAAAATTTCCGAATCAGACAGACTCGCGCTTCTCCGTCAAGCATACGAGTTGGCATCCAAGAACATCGAAAGGCATCGTGTCGACAAGCACTCTTATCGCGTACTTTGTGACGTTGCTGTTGCGCTCGCGCAGCGTGGAGAGTCGCGCTACTTTCTAGAGGAAGCAACAGGTAAGATGCGCGACGCTTCGGACCAGATCCTTGATCCCGATCTAGACCGCGAACTGCGACATTTTGAAGGGATACTTGCGCGCCTTTAGCGATCAGATCTGGTTTCCGTGGTGCCCGAAAACCACCGCAACCTGCCAGTGCCCAGATTCATCTGCTTTGGCGCGCCATAAAATCAAGAAGTTATACTTGCTGCCGTTCGAGCTTGTCCTGTGATGTAGGCGCCGTGTTGGCGTTGTGGCTTTTCCCTGCCCTAGCGGCAATACCTTCGAGGCAATACCTTTCGAATCGTGCGCATGGACGCGCTCGCTTTCGGTACCGGCTCGCCCAATTGGCTGAAAGAGCGAAAGGTGCCGAGGTTGCCCTGTGCGTCGCTTCGGCCCTATGGGCCACCAAAGTGGCCGGGATCGCGAGGAGTCAGTGACCGCCTTCCCATGGAACCAGTGACCGGGATCTCATGGAACGGCTGACCGCGATCCCGTCCTTTAATGAGCCAGTTCCTCGAGAATTCTGTTGATATCTGCGCGCATCTTTCTGTGATCCCATCCCGTTTCGCTGCGTTTCACCTTTTGAGCAGCACGAGCGAAGCGCATCGCCTTGGCGCGATCTCGGGTCTTCCAATACTTGGCTAATTCGAGATTAAACTTTTGCCGCAAAGATTCAGCAAGTGCGGAATCCGCCGAGATTCGGATTGCCTTTCGATAATTGGCTTCGCCGCGCGACATGGCTCCAGCGCGAATCTGATACAACCCTCGCGTCGCAAGAACGATGGCAGAGTCGCCTAGATCGGACCGCAACGTCTCAATGTACTTTCGAGCTTCATCGGATCGGCCTAACTCTAGCAGTATGAAGGATAAGTTATTGAGAGCGGTATTCAATACGACGTCTTCCCCGACCATCCGCGAGGAATCGACCTCCTGCCTCGCCCATGTAAGTGCAATCTCGTAGTTGCCCTCGACTAGTGCGTAGTAGCAGACGAGTTGCGAGGCGAGCATTGCCCTTAGGCGAGGGTAGGCGTCCTGCTGCCTGAGTGCCATCTCCGCGAGAGGGATTGCTTTCCCGTAGTTGCGTTGGCGAAATAGTGCTTCAGTTCTGACTCCGAAGATCCTCGATAAATGGCGGTCAGACACTGCTGCACGAACTTCTAGCCCGTCTAGAATCGATGCCGTTATCTGTTCAACGTTCTTAAACTCGCCGGCTTCAAGCAATACAGTCACGGCATTCGCCGTTACAAGGGCTGCATGCGGGCTGTCCGCAGCAAGTTCCTTTATCGCCGCAACGAAATAACGCTGCGCAGTCCCGAGGTTCTTTTGTGACCAATATAAGACGCCAATATTGTTCAAGAGTGCGGGACTTCGTTGCTCACTCTGGAGCTTCCTCAATACGTCTATCCCGCGAGGAGCATCGCCAGTCAATAGATAGAGATTCGCAACGCGGCCCGCTATGGCTTGGGAATCGGGACGGTGTTCGAGGAATCTATCGAACAACCGGATCGGTACGCCCGCAGCAATGCGTTCGTTCGTAAGGACGTCGGCCAAGAAGACGAGTGCACTCTCTTTGAACGGATTGAGAGCAATAGATCGTCTTGCGGCTTGAATAGCTTGCTTCGTGTTCCCTAAAGCATATTGAGCGATAGCGATGTTCTGACTAATAGCCGCGGACCTTGGCCTTTCCTGTTGCGCGATTCGAAAGTGATGCACCGCTTGTGCGTAGTGGCCAAGATTAAGAGCGATGGCGCCAGCAACCAAATGAATGCGCCAGTCCTGATAGTCCGAATCTAACAGTTCGCCGGTTAGGCGCTGCGCCTGGTCCCAGTCTTCGCGGAGGAGCGCCCGTTCAACGAGTCGCAAACTTGCGGGCACATATCCTTCTGCCGCGAGTTCGACCAATAGCCGAGTTCCTTCAACTTCCTTTGAGCCCAATTGCTCGTCTGCCAATTTGAACTTGATTTCGGGAGAGCTCCCTAGTTGTGCAGCACTTTCGGCTAGCTCTAGAGCCAGCCTGCTTCTCCCGCTGAGCCGTGCCAATAACGAAAGCCTTGAAAGAAAGGTTGGTGCCGTCTTGAAACGTTCATATTGGGCGTGGAGGCGCTCGAATTCAGCCTCGATTGCTCGCTGCTCGAGGTCCGAGAGCATCTCTGTTTCAAAGGCGACTCTTCGTGCTCTAACCGGGCGACCGTGTAGTTCCCGCATGTCACGTGCAGGAGGAAGCGCAACCGTGGCCCGGCGCTGTCCCTCGTCAATGACGTCAATCTGAAGGTCGCGTTGCTCAATCGCGACTTCTTTTTGATCCGCCTTTATGGAACTAGTGGCCATGGTGCCTACGTCCCGCTATCTAAATACTTTTGAAGCATCTGCGCCTTCCGTTGTGCTCTATCAATGCGAGCTTGCTTCCGTTGTCGGCGTATTTCGCGAGCGCGCTTGTCAGAGAGTTCGTTTCGAAGGATCTTGATCGCCGTGTCGATGCGGCGCAGAAGCGTATTGGAGTTCATCTGTCTGTCGTCAAGGTCTATTGCAACCATTGATGCTAGAAGCTGCTCTAAAGTATCCCTAGCGGCTGCAGGGACAGTATTGCCAGGGGCGTCTCCGATTCCTGGCTGCGTAATCTGACCCTTCGTGAGCCGAATTATTCTGCGCCACTCAGACAACAGCCTCTCCTCGTCACCTGCGACTTTTCCTACTACTGACATCATATGCTTCTCGCAGGCAGCGCGGCAGTCTACGTAACCTCGATCACCGAGCAATCGGAAATAAAGGAAATCCAGATTAAACAGATCGTGGAGTAGACATCCTAGCGCATAAATGTAAG